>NZ_KE332377.1:0-962763 GCF_000409775.1 Litchfieldella anticariensis FP35 = DSM 16096
CCAAGCGGCCAGAGTTATTTCACAAACGGGTAATCAATCACCCGGGACCCGACATCTAGTATCCATTAACGAGGCGTTGGCAAAAAGGTGGGACGGTGAGCTCGAAAAAACATGGTGGCGAGAAGTGAACCTTGTAGCGAATTTTTTATCTGAGATGGCAGCAAATACTGCTGCGAAAATCAAGAACATAGTTGTTTTTGCGCGTGTGGCTGTGTGGCTCGAGGTGATGAATTGTTGTTTTGTGTTAGGGAGGCGGCGTGCCGCTGGCACCTGGAAAGCAAAAATGCTTTAAACGATATCAAGCGTTGGTGCCGATCAGAGGGAAAAAGATATTGCCAGACATCATGATGAAGACCGTTTTTAGTTACTGGAAGTCACCTGTTGCGCCAAACCCGGTCATAAGGGTTCAAATCATTAATGGACAGGGAAAGAGTGTGGGAATTGCTTCTTATGGCATCTCTCCCATCTCGGATCGTGTCTATGTGTTTGGTATCGATATCGATATCGAGTTTCAGCGTCAAGGATATGCTTCTGCGTTTCTAAAGTGCCTGGCCCGGGAATATCAACTTCCTATCACCCCCATCAAGGAGCTGAATTCAGCCAAATCTTTCTGGGTTTCGGTCCGGCATATGACACATTGTGGGCTGATAGTCACTCAAGATTGTGATATGGACGATGAGCGGAAGAGATGGAAATATCTGCAGCCTGAGATCGATCGCCTTGAAAAGCAGATTCTGGAGCGGCTAGAAAGGAGCGAACCATGGTTTGAGGCGGTTGGCCGTGGGTTGGATTGAATCGCTGCCATGGTGTTGCACCTCCAAGCACATTTGGCGACATCTTGGAGGATGACAAGTAACATCATGCTTTGAAATAGACTTTTGAGGTGGCAGTGGTGGATCTACAGCAGGGTTTCGTCCTGACCCGTCACTGGCGTGATACGTCTGCTGGCACACAAGTCGAGTTCTGGCTGGCGACCGATGACGGCCCCCGCCATATTCGCCTGCCTTACCAGCCCTCAGTGGCTTTCCTTCCTGCTGAGCAGCATGAGTTGGCCGAGTCGCTGTTGCGCAGTGAGCGCGATGTCGAGCTCCGTCCGTTGAGCCTACGCGATTTCCATCACCGGTCTGTACTCGGCCTTTATTGTCG
The DNA here is from genome assembly GCF_000409775.1 of Litchfieldella anticariensis FP35 = DSM 16096. Taxonomy (GTDB): domain Bacteria; phylum Pseudomonadota; class Gammaproteobacteria; order Pseudomonadales; family Halomonadaceae; genus Litchfieldella; species Litchfieldella anticariensis. The sequence goes on from NZ_KE332377.1 coordinate 1,147, forward strand.
TTACCACCGCCGGTTGATGTACCTCGACAAGCGCTTGAGGAAGGCTGGTGTCGATGTCTTCGAAGCTGATATCCGACCACCGGAACGCTACTTGATGGAGCGTTTCATCACTGCGCCGGTGTGGTTCGGTGGCACATTGGATGACAGCGGCACGCTGTGCGATGCGCAGATGAAGCCCGCGCCGGACTATCGCCCCCCACTTAGACTGGTTTCTCTCGATATCGAGACCAACCCGCGGGGTGAGCTGTATTCCATTGCTCTCGAAGGCTGTGGAGAACGTCAGGTTTACATGTTGGGGCCGGCGAACAACCAGAATGCCGTGGTCGACTTTCAGCTCGACTACTGCGATAGCCGAGAGCAACTGCTCGAAAAACTGAACCAGTGGTTTGTCTTGCATGATCCCGATGCCATCATCGGCTGGAATCTCGTACAGTTCGACCTGCGCCTACTGCATGAGCACGCTCAGCGCCTGCAGAGACCGTTGCGCCTTGGGCGTGGTGGAGCCGCGATGGAGTGGCGTGAGCATGGCACTCGCCGCAACCACTACTTCGCGGCAGCTGCCGGACGCTTGATCATCGATGGTATCGAGGCACTGCGCTCGGCGACCTGGAGTTTTTCCTCGTTCAGCCTCGAAAACGTCGCTCAGGAACTGCTCGGCGAAGGCAAGGCGGTCAACAACCCCTACCAACGTCTGGACGAGATCCAGCGTATGTTCGCCGAGGACAAGCCTGCGCTGGCGCGCTACAACCTCAAGGATTGCGAGCTGGTAACGCGGATCTTTTCCAAGACCGAATTGTTGGACTTCCTGTTGGAGCGCGCCACTGTCACCGGGCTGCCCGCCGACCGTAGCGGTGGTTCAGTCGCCGCCTTCAGCCACCTTTACATGCCATTGATGCACCGGCAGGGTTTCGTCGCCCCGAATCAGGGAGAGCGCATGCCGGAGGCCAGTCCGGGGGGCTTTGTGATGGATTCGAGGCCCGGCCTGTACGACTCCGTACTGGTGCTCGACTACAAGAGTCTGTATCCGTCGATCATTCGTACCTTCCTGATCGATCCTGTGGGGTTAGTGGAAGGTATGTGCCTTCCTTCCGACAGCGAGTCGGTGCCGGGCTTTCGTGGGGCACGCTTCTCGCGCACCCGGCATTGCCTGCCGGCCATCGTGGCGCGTGTCTGGGAGGGCCGCGAAGCGGCCAAGCGCGACAACAATCAGCCGCTTTCCCAGGCGTTGAAGATCATCATGAATGCTTTCTATGGTGTCCTCGGCTCCAGTGGTTGCCGCTTCTTCGACCCACGCCTGGCCTCATCCATCACCCTGCGTGGCCATGAGATCATGCGCAAGACCCGTGAACTGATCGAGGCGGAAGGCTATACCGTGATCTACGGTGACACCGACTCCACCTTCGTCTGGCTTCGGGAAGCGCATACGGAGGATGATGCGGCGGGCATCGGTCGGCGATTGGTGCAACACGTCAACCATTGGTGGCGCGAGCATCTGCAACATGAGTTTGGTCTGGTAAGTGCACTAGAGCTTCAGTTCGAGACCCATTATGGCCGTTTCTTGATGCCGACTATCCGTGGCACTGAAGAGGGCAGCAAGAAACGTTACGCCGGGCTGGTCAGAGACACAGATGGTAGCGAACGGATGGTCTTCAAGGGCCTGGAAACAGTACGTACCGACTGGTCGCCACTGGCCCAACGCTTCCAGAAGGAACTGTACCTGCTCATTTTCAAGCAACAGCCGTATCAGGACTATGTGCGCGACTACGTGCATCGCACGTTGGCGGGAGACCTCGATGACCTGTTGATTTACCGTAAGCGGCTCCGACGACGGCTTGATGACTACCAGCGCAATGTCCCCCCGCACGTGCGCGCGGCACGCATCGCCGATGATTACAACGACCGGCAGGGCCGACCACGGCAGTACCAGAATGGCGGCTGGATTAGCTACCTGATCACGGTCGCGGGGCCGGAGCCCTTGGAAACGCAGCATTCAGCCATTGACTATCACCACTACCTCACACGCCAACTGCAGCCAGTGGCGGACGCTATCCTGCCGTTCGTACATGATGACTTCTCGAGGCTAATCGACCAGCAACTCGGGTTGTTCTGAATCTGCCGCGCAACCCGTTTTGGCGAGACGAGTCCCGCCAAACTTCTGTTGCCTTCCTTCAGGTCGAGCGTTATCGGGCAGTTTTTCATAAACAAAAGTAAATGATTGTCAGAAAAATAATTTATTTTACCAAATGGACGGTGTGCGACCACCCTTACCTCATCATGTAATGGTGGGGAGTGGTGACATGCCATTGGCCGAAAAAAGCATTGTCTCGGTACCGACTGGGAACTCGTTGGCGTATTTGAGCCTGGGATTTGCCGAGGTAACGGAAGCGGCAGCCATTGCGGCATACAAGTGGATTGGCCGGGGCGAAAAGGAACGTGGTGACGATGCTGCCGTGATGGCCATGCGCAAGGCATTTGCTTCCCTTCCTTTCAGCGGCACCGTGGTGATCGGTGAGGGGGAGAAGGATAACGCCCCCATGCTCTACAACGGAGAGGCACTAGGCCGTGGCGGCGTGGCAGTGGATATCGCCGTCGATCCCGTCGATGGCACCAATTACCTGGCAAAGGGAATGGCCGGTGCGGTGGCGGTGTTTGCTGCAGCGCCTGCTGGGGCGATGTTCTGCCCTGGCCCTGCCTTCTATATGGACAAGTTCATCGTTCCTCCCGTGGCTCGCAACTCGGTGGATCCGACCGTGCCCGTCGCCGAGAAAATCCGCGATCTGAGCCGAGCTCTTGGAAAACCCATCTCCGAATTGTGCATTTTCGTACTTGAACGCCCGCGCCACGAGGCGCTGATTCGTGAAATCAAAGCCACTGGTGCCAGGGTGCACATGGCGTGTGACGGTGATGTGCTCGGTGGACTGAGGGCGGCAACCGGTGAGGGTGCCGATGCCCTGATGGGAGTTGGTGGTACGCCGGAAGGGGTGATTGCCGCCTGTGCGGCGCGTGCCCTGGGGGCCGGGATGTGGGGGGCGCTTGCTCCTCAGAGTCAGGCGGAAGAGGCCCGACTCCAGGATTGCGGGATGCAGCAGGGGCAAATCCTGGCCATGAACGACCTGGTGTCAAGCGACGACTTGGTGTTCGCCTGCACCGCCATCACTGGTGACGACATGTTGGCGGGCGTGAGGGTCATGGACGGGCGCGCCTGGACGGAGACGTTGCTCATTCAGGGCATCGGTCATCGCATCAGCAGGATCCAGAATCAGCGGCTTCTGCGGGAGGGCGCATGAACGAGATGCTTCAGGAGAAACAGTCCGACCGCCTTGGGGTGGTGGGTAACGATATCCGTCGACAGCGGGCCAACGCACTTCGCTTTCTGGCCATCGATGCCGTGGAAACGGCGGTAGGCTGGCGATTGGCCCTGGAGAACCGATCCGGACCCATGGCGCTGATTCTCACTCGTCAGAAAACCACCTCGCTTACGCATTCCAGCAGCACCATCGATGGTGCTGCCCGGGGTGCCTACGTGATATCCGAGGCCGAGGGTGGAAGGCTTGATGGCATCCTGATTGCGAGTGGTTCCGAAGTCGGGCTTTGTTTGGAAGCCCAGACCCGTTTGGCAGAGGAAGGCCATCGGGTACGAGTCGTCTCAATGCCCTCGTGGGAGTTGTATGACGCGCAAGAACCCGACTATCGAGAAGCGGTGTTACCAGCAGCGGTGACGCGTCGTGTGGTGGTCGAAGCCGCCGAGCCCCAAGGGTGGGAACGCTACTTGGGTACCGAGGGACGTGCGGTCGGTATCCGCGCTTTTGGTGCCTCCGCTCCGGGCATGGAACTGCTTCGAGAGTACGGCTTTACCGTCGATCGAATCGTGGAAGTCTACGAAAGTCTCGCCTGAAGAGGTGTTCGATCATGACACACAAGCACGCCAAGGCACTCAATGAGACGGTCCAGGCTCTGATGGCTCCGGGTAAAGGCATCCTGGCGCTGGATGAGAGTAATGCCACCTGTACCAAACGCTTCGAAGCGGCGGGGGTGCAGTCCACTCCCGAGACGCGACGGCGATACCGAGAGCTATTGATGACGGCTCTAGGCTCCGAGAACCACATCAGCGGCGCCATTCTCTATGATGAGACGATTCGCCAAGCTACCAGTGACGGTGTTCCTTTCCCGACCTTGCTGCAAACCAGGGGCCAGGTTCCGGGCATCAAGGTCGATACCGGCGCTAAGGATCTTGCCAATGCGCCGGGAGAAAAGGTGACCGAAGGTCTCGATGGTTTGCGTGAGCGGCTTGCCGAATACCATGAGTTGGGGGCTCGTTTCGCCAAGTGGCGGGCGGTGATCGCCATTGGTGATGGACTGCCAAGTCAGTTGTGCTGCGAGGCGAATGCTCATGCCATGGCCCGCTACGCAGCGCTATGCCAGGAAGCGGGCATCGTGCCGATCATCGAACCGGAAGTCCTGATCGATGGTTGTCACGACATCGACCGCTGCGAAGCGGTGACCGACCGCAATCTGCATATCGTGTTCCAGGAACTTCAGGCTCATCGAGTGCTACTCGAGGGCGTCATTCTCAAGACCTCCATGGTCATTTCCGGGCTACGGGCGTCGAAGCGGGCTGGTATTCAGGAAGTTGCCGAACGCACTGTGGCGACGCTATTACGCTGCGTTCCTGCCGAGCTTGGCGGTGTGGTGTTTCTTTCCGGCGGTCAAGGAAATGTGGAATCCACACAGCATCTCAATGCCATACAACAGGTAGCTATCGGTCGTACCCCGTGGCCGATGACATTCTCCTATGCGCGCGCTCTGCAACAGCCGGCGTTGGAAATCTGGGGATCGAACCAACAACGCGCAGCTGAAGCACAGCAGGCGTTTGTGTTCCGTGCACAGATGAATGCCCTGGCTGCTTGCGGGAAATACAGTGAGTCCTTGGAAGTCGAGGCAGCATAAAACGATCGTATGAAAATCAGCTCACTTGGCTATGCGTGTTGGCGGGCCAAGTATTGGAAGGGAGATTGGACCATGTCTGCCATGTATCCCATCGTCGCCGTTACCGGTTCGTCCGGGGCGGGTACGACAACAGTGAAGTCGATACTCCAACGCATCCTGAGACGCGACCAATTCAAGGCGGCATTTGTCGAGGGCGATAGCTTTCATCGCTACAATCGTGCCGAGATGAAGAAGATGGTGGCCGAGAGCCAGGCCGAAGGCAGAAATCTGAGCCATTTCGGCACGGAAGCCAACCTATTCGAGGAACTGGAACAACTATTTCGTGAATACGGAGAGAGGGGCACCGGACGTTTCCGGCATTACATCCACAACCAGGAAGAGTCGTTGCTCTATGGCAGCTCACCGGGGACATTCACGGAGTGGGAAGACTTTGAGTCGGGTACGGACCTTCTCTTCTATGAGGGCCTGCATGGTGCCGTGAGGACCGACACCGTGAACGTGGGGCAACACGCGGACCTTCTCGTGGGTGTAACACCGATCATTAACCTGGAATGGATCCAGAAGATCCACCGTGATACCTCGGAGAGGGGCCAGGCACGGGAGAATGTGACGGAGACGATTCTGCGTCGTCTGCCCGACTACATCAACTATATTGCCCCCCAATTCACCTATACGGATATCAACTTCCAACGCGTGCCGACGGTGGATACGTCCAATCCGTTCATCGCCCGGGAGATTCCGACCCTGGACGAGAGCCTCGTGGTCGTTCGCTTCCGCAACCCGAAGAAGTTCCATGTGGATTTCCCTTATCTGTTAGCGATGATTCCCGGATCCTTCATGTCACGGCGCAACAGCCTCGTGATACCCGGCAGCAAGATGGGATTGGCCCTGGAGATCATTCTGCAGCCATTGATCGAGAAGCTGGTGCTGCGGGCGCGTGAATATCGTAGGGTGGAACTGCAAACGGAAGTATTGACTGATTGATGCGTTCTCTCTGATGTCTCATCCGCCGTCGTTTAATCCTTCCCGACGGCGGATGGAATGTTTTTGTGCGCACGCAAACATCCAGCGACCATCGGCCGATCTGTCAAGGTGACAGGGCTTCGGCCATTTTCGGTGCTTGCTCGAAAACCAGCGCCTTGAATGCCAGTGCTATAGGGGAAAGCCGTTTACCGCGCCGATACGCCAGATACCAGTTTCGTGCAATGGGAAAGTGTTCCACATCCAGAATCACCAAGCGCTTGGCTTGCAGGTCCAATTCCAGAGTGTGGCGGGAAACCACGCTCAACCCCAGTCCGGCTGCTACGGCTTCCTTGATGGCTTCGTTGTCAGCGATCTCCACCTGAATGGTGGGAGAGATATGACACCATGCGAATAGCTTTTCCAAGGCAGCCCGTGTGCCGGACGCCGGCTCACGGACCACGAAGGGCTCGTTCTGCAGGGCATTGATGCTGATGCCCTCTTTTCCGGCCAAGGGATGGTCCGGTGGGGCGATGACGACCAGCGGATTCTTCATGAACGCTTCACCGACCAATTCCATGTGTTCGGGCGGCTTGCCCATGATGACGATATCCTTTTCGTTGCTTTCCAACTGCCTGATCAGCGTACCGCGATTGGTGACATCCAACTTGATGGTAGCGGCTGGGTATTGCTTCAGGAATGCTGAGATCATCCGCGTGGCGAAGCTGCTGGCGGTGGTGGCTACCGAGACGCTTAAGGTACCCCGAGAGATATCCTGCATTTGGGCGAATATCTCCTTGGCCTCACCCAGTTCCTGGAAGATGTTGCGGCTGTAGTGCAGCAGCTCTTCGCCGGCACCGGTGAGATAGACTTTCTTGCCCAATTGTTCGAACAAGGGCAGGCCCACCGAATCCTCCAGTCGTTTGATCTGCACGGAGACAGCGGGCTGGGTCAGGTGCAGGGTATTGGCGGCCTCGGTAAAGCTGAGCTTTTCCGCCACGGCATTGAAGATGGCAAGTTGCCGGAACGTGACGTGCATGGTCCTGCACCTCGTAGCGTTATGGGAGTAGGCAGGCACTTCTTTTTGGAAGTATAAACAAAAATATATGGAAATAATAAAAATCATTTAATTTTTATTATTCATGGCCCTTCATATACTGACTTGCATGAGGTCGGTATTGGCTTCGCTCTTAGAAAAATATATATGACGATGATGAGGGGAAATGCATATGACACAGCAAGTAGACGTGAAGGCAAGATACACGCCCGGCGTTATTCCCTATAAGCAGATGGGTTACTGGGAACCTGACTACGAGGTAAAGGATACGGATGTCATTGCCGTCTTCAGGATCACTCCTCAGCTCGGAGTGGACCCGGAGGAAGCGGCCGCGGCCGTGGCTGGCGAGTCATCCACGGCTACTTGGACGGTGGTGTGGACGGATCGACTGACCAACTGCGAGCTATATCGTGCCAAGGCGTTCCGAGTCGATCCGGTGCCCAACAACCCGGCGCAGTTCTTCGCCTATATCGCCTATGACCTGGAACTGTTCGAGCCGGGTTCCATTGCCAACCTCACGGCCTCGATCATCGGCAATGTGTTTGGCTTCAAGGCGGTGAAAGCCTTGCGCCTCGAAGACATGCGTATGCCGGTAGCCTACTTGAAGACCTTCTCCGGTCCGCCGACCGGCATCGTGGTGGAACGGGAGCGGCTGGACAAGTTCGGCCGTCCTCTGCTTGGTGCTACCACCAAACCCAAGCTTGGCCTATCCGGCCGCAACTACGGCCGTGTGGTCTATGAAGCACTGCGCGGCGGCCTGGACTTCGTCAAGGACGACGAGAACATCAATTCCCAAAGTTTCATGCACTGGCGTGATCGTTTCCTCTACTGCATGGAAGCGGTGAGCCGTGCTTCGGCGGCCACTGGCGAGGTGAAAGGACATTACCTGAATGTCACCGCCGGCACCATGGAGGAGATGTATGAACGCGCCGAATTCGCCAAGGAACTGGGTTCGGTCATCATCATGATCGATTTGGTCATCGGCTACACGGCCATCCAGTCCATGGCCAATTGGGCTCGCAAGAACGATATGATTCTGCATCTGCACCGGGCGGGACATGGCACCTATACCCGACAGAAGAGCCATGGCGTGGCCTTCCGCGTGATAGCCAAGTGGATGCGCATGGCGGGTGTGGACCATATCCACGCTGGCACTGTGGTGGGCAAGCTGGAAGGCGATCCCCATATGATCAGGGGGATCTACGATACGTGCCGGGAGACCTATACGCCCCAAAACCTGGAAACCGGACTGTTCTTCGATCAGGACTGGGCGTCATTGAACAAGGTCATGCCGGTGGCCTCCGGCGGGATTCACGCTGGCCAGATGCACCAACTGCTGACCTATCTGGGCGAGGACACTGTACTCCAATTCGGTGGCGGGACCATTGGTCACCCTCAAGGTATCGCCGCCGGCGCCCAGGCCAATCGTGTCGCCCTGGAAGCCATGGTGCTGGCGCGTAACGAAGGCCGCGATATCTGGCATGAAGGTCCGGAGATCCTGAATCAGGCAGCCAGGTGGTGCACACCGCTGAGACAAGCCTTGGATGTCTGGAAGGACATCACCTTCAACTACGAGTCGACGGACACCCCGGACTTCGTCGTACAGGAGAGTGTCTCGGCCTGAGGAAGGCTTCCTATGGCCCGGATATGACGAGGCGGTATCCCATAACGACATTGATGGAGCAGCAGTCATGCGTATTACACAAGGTCAGTTTTCGTTCCTGCCTCCGTTGACGGACGATCAGATCAAGACCCAGGTCAAGTGGGCGCTGGATCATGGCTGGGCGGTCAGCGTGGAGTACACGGATGATCCTCATCCTCGTAACACTTACTGGGAAATGTACGGACACCCGATGTTCGACCTTCGCGATCCTGCAGGCGTGATGCAAGAGATCGTGGAGTGTCGCCAGGCGTTCCCCACTCATTACATCCGGGTAATGGCATTCGATTCCAGCAAGGGCTGGGAGACGCCGAGGATGTCTTTCATCGTCAACCGCCCTGATAACGAACCGGGCTTCCGACTCGAGCGTCAGGCAGTTGAAGGCCGGTCGTTGCGTTACACCATGACGTCTTATGCTGTCGATCGGCCCGAAGGTGATCGCTATTGATGATCAATCATTGTGCCTCGCTGCTGCCTGCGGGGCGTCATTGGATTCCGAGGGACGCGTATGAGTACGGCACAACCCTATGTCGATGAGAATGGTGTAGACACGCAGGATGAGCGACGAATTACGCTCGAATGCGATGGTGTTCGACACGTTCTGGACAAGGTGAACAGGGAGCTAGTCGGGCTTGCACCGGTAAAGGCCCGAATCGGTCAGATCGCTGCGCTATTGATGGTGGATCGGGCTCGTCGCGAACTCGGTCTGACGACCGAACCGCCGACCCTGCATATGTCCTTTACCGGTAACCCGGGAACAGGCAAGACCACCATGGCGTTGCGCATGGCGGAAATCCTGCACGAACTGAGTTACGTGCGCTCCAGCCATGTGATTTCGGTGACTCGCGATGATCTGGTCGGGCAGTACATCGGCCACACCGCCCCCAAGACCAAGGAGGTGATCAAACGCGCCATGGGGGGTGTGCTGTTCATTGACGAGGCTTACTACCTGTATCGCCCGGAAAACGAGCGAGACTATGGCCAGGAAGCCATCGAGATCCTGCTTCAGGCCATGGAAAGCGACCGCGATGACTTGGTGGTCATCGTTGCCGGTTACAAGGACCGCATGGAGCGTTTCTTTCAGTCCAATCCCGGCTTGCATTCCCGCATTGCCCATCACCTCGAGTTTCCGAACTACAGTGCGGATGAACTGCTGACAGTCGGCGATTTGTTGCTGGAGGAGCAGGGGTACCACTTTACCGAGGCTGGCAGGAAAGCGTTTGCCGACTATCTGGAGCGGCGGATGCAACAGCCGCATTTCTCCAATGCCCGCTCGGTGCGCAACGCCCTGGACCGATTCCGGTTGCGCCAGGCGATGCGGTTGGTGGAACAGGGCGGTTCGCTGAGCGCCGAGGAGTTGACTGCCATAGACGCCCAGGAAGTGCTAGCCAGCACCGTCTTCAGTAAGGAGTCCGAATCCCTGCCCCATTTGCCGAGTCGTTGACAGCTAGGTACAGCAGAGCTGGCGGCGGCTCCCCGGCAAACTCTTGTTAGCTCCCCCCTCAAGGTTTAACGACTCGGGCCGATAGCTCAAACAGTGGGCATATAGACGCTGCCGTCCACACATTCATCCCATCGTCTTGGGAGGCCGCCTTGGACAGCTCGCCATCTACTCTTTTGACCGTACTAGCTGATCGTATCGGCTTTGGCCTGATCCTGCTCGATCAAGAACTGCGTATACAGCACTGGCACGGTGTCACTGATCAGTGCAGTGACAAGTCCTTGACACAGGTTCGCGGTCGAGCTTTGGCCGAGTTTTTCCCAGATGCGGATATGACGTGCTTGCGCGAGTACGTGGAACGGATTCGCAATGAAGATGATGCCTCACCGATCTTCTTGTCTCTGCCTAACGGCCAATCCATGCATGAGAAAAGTTGGCTACTGTTTCCCATTACCCATACGGATCATGCTCAGCGATTCGCGCTCGTACTCGATGACGCTTCTGCCAGAGACTATCCCAATATGGTGCAAGTGTCCGCTGTCAACTGCGGGGAGAGCGCACACATGGATCAGGATCAGCTGATCGAGAAATTGGAGAAGGCCAACAACCAGCTTGTGCAGTCCGAAAAGTTGGCGGCCATCGGACAATTGGCTGCCGGTGTCGCTCATGAAATCAACAACCCGATAGGGTATGTCTCCTCCAACCTGAAGACATTGGCCGGATATGTGCAGGATCTGCTGCGCATTATCGATGTCACGGATGGTGGGACAGATCTCGAAGAGTTACAAAAACTCAAACATACCCTGGAATACGACTACATTCGTGGCGATGTCGAGTCGTTGATCAATGAGTCTGAGGATGGGCTCGACCGTGTGAAGAAAATCATCACTGCGTTAAAAGATTTCTCTCATATAGATGAAGAGGAGTTTCGTCTAGCCGACCTTCATCGTGGCATCGATACGACGCTCAATGTGGTGCATAGCGAACTCAAGTACAAGGCAGATATCGTCAAGGATTATGGCGAATTGCCGGAGGTGGAGTGCATTCTTTCCCAAATCAACCAGGTCGTCATGAACTTGCTGGTAAATGCCGCGCATGCGATCGAAGAGTTTGGGACCATTACGCTTAAAACGGGACGAGAAGGCGGATGGGTATGGTTCGAGGTTGAGGATACTGGAAAAGGAATAGAGCCAGATCTCATCAATCGTATCTATGAACCATTTTTTACCACCAAACCTGTAGGCAAGGGGACAGGGCTAGGATTGGCACTTTCCTACAACATCATTCAAAAGCATCATGGCAAGATCAAGGTATTTAGTGACGTCGGGACAGGCGCGCGCTTTCGCGTGTGGTTGCCAATCAAGCAGCCAGCTGTGATGGATTCCATGACCGAAAATGAGGCACGAAAATGAACGAGCAATGCCCGGAGACAGCCACTGCAACTGCAACGCTTCTGCTGGTGGATGACGAAGAGAATATGCTCAAGAGCCTCAGGCGTGTGCTTCGAAATGAACCATATACGCTATTGATGGCAGGTGATGGTGAACAAGCACTGAACCTGATGGAAGATCAGGAAGTGGATTTGGTGATATCCGATGCTCGCATGCCGGGAATGGATGGTCCTACCTTACTGGCCAACATTCAGCACCGCTGGCCAGATTGCATGCGTATCCTCTTGACTGGCTATGCCGATATCAGCACGACTGTTCGTGCTATCAATGAAGGACATATTTACCGTTATGTCAGCAAACCATGGGATGATGACGAGCTTCGTCTGATCATTCGGCAGGCACTCGCCTATCAGTTTGCCGAGAAAGAGCGGCAACGGCTTGAACGACTCACGCAGTCACAAAACCGACAGCTGCAAGAACTGAATGCCGATCTTGAAAATCGAGTGGAAGCACGAACAGCGGAAATTCAACAGATTGCCGATATGCTCGATCTCGCCTATGCCGAGTTGAAGCGTAGCTACGTTACCGCTACTGAGGTGTTTTCATCATTGCTCAATCAGCGCTTGCCACGGAACCTTCAAACCAACGGGCGTGTGGTAGAGCTGGTCAAGGCCTATGCTCAATATTACCAATTGGATGAGGCGCTTGGTCGTGATTTGTCCATGGCAGCGGCACTTTACAATATTGGCAAGCTGGCGTGGGAAGATAGCCTTTTCAATAAACCATCGGATCTTCTTTACAAAGACGAGCTTGAGCAATATCGCCGTTATCCAGAGCTTGGAGAAGGCTTATTGATGACATTGGAGCCTTTGCGGGAGGCGGCCAAGCTGATTCGCCATCACCAGGAACGCTGGAATGGAAGTGGTTTCCCGGATCATTTGAAGGAGAGCCAGATCCCGTTTGGAGCTCGACTTTTGAGATTGTCAATAGACTTTGTTGAGCTCCAGCAGGGGATGATACTGGAGAGAAAAGTGGAGCGTGATGAAGCCCTTCTGCTACTGAAAAAATATGCCGGAAGGCTTTATGATCCCCAATTATGTGAGCAGTTCATTCACTTGTGCACGGAGCTGGAACTCGACACCGTGCTAACTGACGATACCGTTCTAAAGGTGGATACGCGCCGTCTAGAGCCAGGTATGACGCTAGTGAGGGATCTGTATGCCGAAAATGGAACCCTGTTACTCAATGAGGGAAAAGAGCTGGATGCATGGCTGATTGACAAGCTTATGAGTTTCGAAGCGTCGGAAGACACAAGCTACACCCTATATGTGCGTAAACCTCAAGCCAAGACAACACGATAAGAGGTCATTTCGATGCAGCCGTTATCTGTGGAGTGGAAAAGCCTCTTTATCTATCCATGGTTCCCGCAGGATAGAAGAGGTGCGGCACCGTCGAGCTCTCACAGGTAATTGGCAGGAGGGTGATGAATGTCTGAATACAAGAAAAATGCCAATAAATTGATTATTAAAGTCGTCTACTATGGCCCTGCTCTGAGTGGTAAAACGACTAACCTGGCGCAGCTTTATGCGCAGCTAAGGCCGCAAAGAAAAGGGGAGTTGATGGTGTTGGAGTCTGGAGACGACCGAACTCTTTTCTTTGACATGCTTCCTATTGGACTGCGTAGTAACGATGGCCTTGATTTGAGAGTTAAGATATATACCGTACCCGGACAGATTAAGCATGACAGTACTCGAAAGGCATTGTTGTCTCGTGTTGATGGAGTGGTTTTTGTAGCTGATTCTCAGATTGATCAGCAGGATAATAATGCTGTCGCTTTTTCTGATCTGGCTGATAATTTGACAAAAGTGGGGCTGGATATAGAACGGCTACCCTTGACCGTGCAGTTCAACAAACGTGACCATCAAGATGCCATGGAAAAAGCCACATTGCACGAGAAATGGGCTGAAACTCCGTGGACACCATTGACTTTTGCAAGTGCTCTGAGAGGCGAGGGAGTCGTGGAAAGTTTCCGACAACTACTGGCACGTCTATACCCTGTCGTGAATGAGGAGTTCAACTTGTCAACAAGACACGCCCTCGATTCTCAAGAGTTCGTACGCCAGCTGAGTGCTGTCGAAGAGGCTCGCCATGAGTAATCTCGAAGATGATCTCGACTTGGATGCACTCTTGTCGACAAATCATAGAGCGCTCCTGCTACAAGTGCTTAGTACCTTGACGGGGGTTAATGTAGAGCTAGTAGAGCATGCTGATGAAGCCTCCAGTCCATTGGTATTCAATCTTGAGACACTGGCTTGGCTGAAAGCGGAACTTCCAGAAGCCCATCGTCAGGCTGCCGTACAACTCTTTGAGTTGATAATGTTTTATGCTGGAAAATATCATCTTGCAGCTAATTTACATCTTGATGTTACCGAAACCAGTTATATTGAATTGCAGAAGCAACATGTCGCTTTACAAGAATCGAAGATGCGATATAAAAAATTATCAGAAAAATTACAGGAGCGAATTGATGAGCAGGTCAAGGTAATAGAACGTGCCCAGCGGCAGCTTTATGAAGATGCACGGCTACGGGCGATAGGTCAATTGGCGGCAGGAGTTGCTCACGAGATCAATACACCGGTTGGCTATATCGGTAGTAATCTCCGTGTAGCTAGCGACTATCTTCGCGATATAGCAACCAATCTAGATGACGGGAATAACTTGGAAACAGTTCTCGAAGATTTCCGAGAGCTGTTGGATGAATCGAGAAGTGGTGTGCAACGTATTGCTAATATCGTGTCTGATTTAAGAATATTTGCCAATATTGATCAGGCTGAGTTTGCGAATTGTGAATTGAATGTCTTGCTGAAGACTGCCTGCCACCTTCTTCAAGCAGAACATTATCAAAAGCTAGCCATCGTGCAGCATCTAAATGAATTGCCAAAGCTTGATTGCTACCCTGCAAAGTTATCTCAAGCTTTTTATAATGTCCTCGACAATGCTGCCAAAGCTATTGGCGACGATGGGGTTATTCATGTAGAGAGTCGCTTGTGTGGCGACGTAATAGAGGTTGTTATCGGGGATGATGGCTGTGGGATGTCTCAAGATACCATGGCGCGTGTTTTTGACCCCTTTTTTACTACGAGAAGTATTGGAATGGGGACTGGTCTTGGCCTGAGTGTAGTGAGAGATATTATTTCCGTACACCAAGGCGAAATTCGTTTGAAAAGCCATCCAGGGCAGGGCACTCGCGTAACCTTGCTCTTCAAGGTGAGCTGAGAAGCATTGGCTTGGTATTGTAACAGTACGAGCCGGGACGTTGTTGGAAGGAAATCGTTGAGCTATCAGCAGGGACGGAAAAAATGAGTGTTCAAGATCGTCTGTTACGTATTCTACTGGTCGAGGATGATGAAGATGATTTCTTGATCACGCATGACCTGCTTCGCGAAGCTAGCCATTTCTCCTATCATCTTGACAGGGTCGAAACATACGAGGAAGGCAAGAAAGCCATCTCCAGTCAAGAACATGATTTGGCTTTGATAGACTACCGACTTGGTGCTGAGTCGGGAATGGATCTTGTCCAGTATGCCTCGCATATTGGTATCCGGATTCCTTTGATTCTACTCGTTGATCAGGATGACGGCGAGCTTGATATCAATGCCCTAGAGATGGGGGCCGCGGATTATCTGGTCAAGGGGCAAATCACCAGTTCACTTCTGGTGAGAAGCATACGCTATGCCATCGAGCGTTCTCTCTCTATAGAAGTACTGGCTGAGAGTGAAAAACGTTATCGGCTACTGTTCGAATCCAACCCGGAGCCGATGTATATACATCACCGTGAGACGTTGGCTGTCCTGGCAGTCAATCAAGCTGCTTTGCGCCTATTTGGCTATTCTTATGACGAAGCCATACAGTTGAGTGTTCCAGATCTTCTTTCTTCTTGCGAGCGACAACGTTTTTATGATCACTATCAAGAAATTGATAGTTTAAATGCAACGCCGAAGGTAGGGATATGGGTGATTAAATGTAAGGGGGGTGATGAGGTAAGTGTAGAAATTACTGCCCATGATTATGTGTTCAATGATCAACCATCACGTTTGATTCTGCTGAATGATATTACAGAAAGAGTCCAAGCCAGAAATGAAGCGCGCCGTCAGGAAAGAGTGTTTCATCAATTGCTTAGTGATAGCCGTGATGCTTTGTTGGTGATAGACTCTGGTGGGGTCGTGCGTTATGCCAATCCTGCAGCGACATCTCTATTTTGCTCTTCTTTGGATGCGCTGTTAAAAAGGCGTCTAGACTTTCCATTGCTCGGCAATAATCTTTTTGAATGGTCTGTCATCATAGAGGGTGAGGAAGCTGTCATTGTCGAAATTCAGCGGTCGCAGACCGAGTGGGAAGGGGAGACCATGTACCTTTTCTCATTGCGCGATATCCGTCAACGTAAGGAAGCTGAAAAACAACTCTACTTACTGAAGAGAAGTATCGAATCTAGCTATAACGGTGTCGCAATTGCAGATGCTTTGGCCCCAGACATGCCGCTAATCTATGTCAACCCGGCGTTCGAACGTATTACTGGCTATACGGCAGAAGAAGTGGTGGGGATGAACTGCCGCTTCCTACAACTGGATGATCGGTATCAACCAGGTGTCGAACAGATTCGGCTAGGCTTACAGGAGCAGTGTGAGGTTCATACCGTCCTACGGAACTTTCGCAAGGATGGTTCAGCGTTTTGGAATGAATTGTATATTACCCCTGTGCGCAATGAGGATGGAATCGTTTCCCATTATATCAGCGTGCAAAGCGATATTTCAGAGAAGAAACGTTTCGAGTCGGAGTTGGCCTTCCATGCCAATCACGACGTTCTGACGGGACTTCCCAATCGCTCTCTTCTGGAAGACCGCTTGGTACAGGGATGCCAGTTTGCGAAACGTCATCAATGTCATCTTGCCATTATCCTATTGGACCTCGATGGCTTCAAACCTATCAATGATTCCATGGGACATGCGGCGGGGGACCAGGTGCTCGTTGAAGTTGCCAGACGACTTGGGCAACAGATTCGACCTGGGGACACTTCGGCTCGCATGGGGGGAGATGAGTTCGTTATCTTGTTACCTGATTTGGCTCGCCAAGACGATGTGTTGCAAATCGTCGAGCGTCTGCTTGCCTGTGTTGCACTTCCCTATCAAGTTGGCGATACCGAACTTCGCATTACAGCTAGCGCCGGTATTTCGGTAAGTGACGGAGAGGAAGCTAACCCATTGAACCTGGTTCAACAAGCTGACCTGGCAATGTATGAGGCCAAGAAGCGGGGCAGGAACAACTATCAATGGTACACCAGAGACCTGAATCAGAAAGTCAGTGAGAGCGTCACACTGCGCAACGAACTGCAGAAGGCGATAGAGTCCGAAGGATTCGAGCTTTACTTCCAGCCACAGGTTAGTTCCGATGGACAACATGTCATCGGTATGGAAGCCCTCCTTCGTTGGCACCACAGGGAGATGGGGTTCATTTCGCCTAAAAGAATCATTTCGATAGCCGAAGAGACAGGGCAGATTTTTGCCCTCAATCGCTGGGTCATGGAGACGGCATGTCGACAGGTCAAGTCGCTCAAGGATCAAGGCTTGGTGAATAGCCCTGTTGCGGTCAATATTTCACCGCTGCAATTCCATCGGAGCCACTTTGTGGAGTTCGTAGGCCAAGTGCTCGAAAGAACACAGCTTGAGGCTAAATTTCTTGAGCTAGAGCTTACGGAAACCATCCTTCTCGGCAATGCGGAGCATGCCGTACAAACTCTGCACGAGCTGAAGAGACTCGGTGTGCGTCTAGCTATCGATGATTTCGGTACAGGTTTTTCCAGTCTGAGTTACCTGAAGCGGCTTCCTATCGATAAAATCAAGATCGATCGCACCTTCATCAAAGAAATCATAAGCGATCAGCACGATGCCGCAATCACACAAGGCATTATCTCCATGGCACATCACCTCGGTCTTCAGGTCGTAGCCGAAGGGGTTGAGACCGAACCTCAGTTTGCCTTCCTCAGAAAGAGTCAGTGTGATAGCTATCAGGGCTATTATTTCAGCAAGCCCTTGGGTTTGGAGTCGCTTAGAGACTATCTCCAACAGCGCCAAGGGACTTTGGATGCCAAGCCGTTGCCACGGCGTGAAGAGGAAGAGCTGATACCGACTCTGTTATTACTCGATGATGAGGAAAATATACTGCGCGCTTTGACGCGTGTGTTGCGCCGCGAGGGCTATCGAATCCTGACGGCCAACCGTGCTCACGATGCTTTCGAACTGTTGGCCAAACATGACGTGCAGGTCATTCTTTCCGATCAACGCATGCCTGAGATGAATGGCACTGCATTCTTTAGCCGTGTCAAGGACCTCTATCCCGAAACCATTCGTATCGTGCTTTCCGGTTACACGGACCTTCAGTCCGTGACCGAGGCTATCAACCAGGGAGCTATCTACAAGTTCCTTACCAAACCATGGGACGACGAACAGCTGCGCTTGGATATCAAGCAGGCTTTTCAGCATTTCACTGCGACCCAAGAGAAAGGCGTTTTGCCATAGCCTCCCAAATGTCGTCTCGTCGCCCAATAGCGGCATACCACCGAAGACCCTAAGCCTCGTGCTTTCCGATGGACTCTTCGAGACACCCCGCTACCCTAGCTGGTCCGCATATCTGCCGATACAGCTCGATTAGTTGACTAGCCTTGACGTCCTCGTGCCATTGATCGGCATAGTCCATCGCACTCTGCGACAAGCGGGATCTCAGTGATGCATCGTCCAGCAGTCGATTGATCTTATTGGCAAAATCGTTCGGATCATCTTCGGCGATCAGGCAGCCTTCATTGTCACGGAGCACATCCAAGGTGCCCATCACCGCGGTCGATACCACCGGTGTCCCCAATGCCATCGATTCCAGTAGCACTAGCCCTTGGGTTTCGGTACGTGAGGCGAACACGAACACATCGGCTGCGCGGTACATCGACTGCAGGGGGCCGTCTCGTCGCATGTAGCCTACGAATCGCACCGATTTCTCAACCCCTCTTTGCTGTGCTTGTCGGGCAAGAGCGTCCCGTGCCGGGCCTTCCCCGGCGATCACCAGGAGGGCCGAAGGGTGACGCGAGATCACTTTGGGTAACATGTCGATCAGAAAACCGATGTTCTTCTCGTGCGCCGTGCGGCCGACGAACAGTAACAGCGGTGCATTTGTCGGCAGTTGGTAACGTTGACGGAAATCGCCATCCATAGCGCAACGGAACTCTCCCAGCGGAAGGCCGGTTGCGATCACGAAGATCGGGCGGCGGATGCCATAGCGTTCGACTGCGTCACGCATGGGGGGAGAGGGAGCTATCAGCGCGTCCACTACGTGGCACTGGCGAAGTGCAACGCGCTTGACTGCCCAGCGCAACAGGCTTCCAGGCAGCCAAGGGATATAATGATGCAGGTATTCTTCGAAGAGGGTATGGCAGGTTTCCACGACTGGCAGGCCCAATCGTCGGGCCAGCTTCAGTCCCGCATAATGGGCCACGAAGGGGGTGTGTACATGAACCAGGTCGAACTGTCGCCTGGCCAGGTCAGGCATCAACTCGAGCACTCGCCGATAGTGCATCATGCGATCCTCAGGATCGCCGGGCACACTACGTGATGGAATTCTCAGGATGTCCGGGTCGTCCTCGTGGCCAATCGGATAGGCCGGACATATCAGTGTCACTGAGTGCCCTTGGCGAGCCAGCGCCTTGCGAAAGCTCTCGACAGAGGTGGAAACGCCATTGACCCTCGGGAAATAGACGTCCGAGATCATCAGGATATTCATTTGGCAGATGGCTTCTTTCAGGCACAAGATGTTGTGCACACTATGCTGCTGGCGTGACATTCGCGTGACGTGCTTCCAGCACTCCTGACGGGTATGCACTGGAACGTCGTGAAAACTCGTGTGGCG
Organism: Litchfieldella anticariensis FP35 = DSM 16096; assembly: GCF_000409775.1. Lineage (GTDB taxonomy): Bacteria > Pseudomonadota > Gammaproteobacteria > Pseudomonadales > Halomonadaceae > Litchfieldella > Litchfieldella anticariensis. The sequence goes on from NZ_KE332377.1 coordinate 20,550, forward strand.
TTTGTTATGGAGGATATTTCCCCGAACGAGTCTGAATCGGGGTATAGCAATGTTCTCTTAGGCAGGATCGGTGTTATTAGACTATGCTGAAAGCGGTGACGCACAAAATAACTTCGTTGTTATCAGCGTACCCTTCACGCCAGAACTTGCGTCACCATGCATGCATTCGCCCCGGTCTCGGTCCCCGAGATCGGGGCTTTTCATTGGTCTGCGTGCATCAGCGAGTCATGTAATCGGCCATCGTCAGCACGACCAGGAAACCCAACCACAAGACACCGCCCGTGGCATAGACTTTCAACAAGGCATCGGCCGTCTTGAGGCCCATGAACATGACGATGATCACGCCGATCATGCACAAGGCGCCACCCAGCACTAAGGCAATAGCCAGCATGCCGCTGAGCAGCTCCGCACCGGCTGCTACGACAACCAGTAATGCCAGGAGCACGATCCAACTCAGCAAGTAAAGGCGAAATTCGTTCATAGGCGCAATACGTAGAGCAGTGTGAAGATAACGACCCACAGTACATCCACGAATGCCCAGTAGAGGGCGGTGATCTGCACTTGGCGGGCGATACGCGGAGGGTCGCGCCATTGCAGGATGAAGACGGCTATGGTTCCCAATAGACCCAGGCCGACCAGCATGTGAAAGACATGCAGCCCGGTCAGGGAAAAATAGAAGTGGAAGAACAGTCGCACCTGTTGGGCGTGTTCTCCAGAGTGCTCGAAGGCCAAGCCGAGTACTGGCATCAGGCCCTCTTGGTACTCGTGGTGCCACTCCAGCGCCTTGATGGCGAGGAACGACAGGCCAAGTGCCAGTGTGGCAAGCAGGAACAGCAATGCGCTACGTCGTCGACCGGCGTTGATGGTGTGCTCGGTCAATACCATGGTCAGGCCGCTGGTAAGCAGGACAGCGGTGTTGGACATACCCATCGGCAAGCTGAGCAGATTCGATGCTTCGCTGAAGCCCTGTGGGTAGAGGAAGAGATAGACCACGTAGCTGGCAAATATACCGCCAAACAGCAACAGTTCGGTGGCTAGAAACAGCCACATGCCAAACTGGTTGGACGCTTGCTGTTGCTGCATCGCTTCGAACTGTTCAGCGACGGGGCCCTGTGCGCTCAGGCGTCTATCCGTCGTCTCGGTCGTAAGCATAGGCTGGCTCCGTTACACGCGGAATCTGTACGAAGTTGTGCTTCAGCGGAGGGGAGGTGGTCAGCCACTCCAACCCCTTGGCATTCCAGGGGTTGCTTCCCGCCGGCTGTCCCTTGAATAGCGACCAGGTCAGATAGACCAAGGGCAACAGATAGCCGATGGCCAGCACGCCAGCGCCGAGCGATGACATGGCATTGAGAATCTGGAAGTCCGCCGGGTACTCGTGGTAGCGCCGTGGCATCCCCAGGTAACCGAGGATGAACTGTGGAAAGAACGTCAGGTTGAAACCGATGAATAACGCCAGCGCAGCGACCTTCGACCACAATTCGGAATAGCGCTTGCCGGTCATCTTGGGCCACCAGAAATGCAGCCCTCCCAGATAGGCGGTCACCATTCCACCGACCATGATGTAGTGAAAATGCGCGACGACGAAGTAGGTGTCGTGCACATGGATGTCGATGGCGAGCGAGGCGAGGATGATGCCGGTCAGTCCGCCGATGGTGAACAGACCGATGAACGACAGGCCATAGAGCATGGGGGCCGTGAAGTGTATACGCCCCTTGTACAGCGTTGCCGTCCAATTGAAGGTCTTGATCGCCGAGGGCAGGGCGACCAGGAACGTGAAGAACGAGAACATGACGCCGGCGTAGAGACTTTGCCCGGCGACGAACATGTGATGTCCCCAGACGATGAAACCGAATATCGCGATGGACATGATCGAGATGGCCATGCCCTTGTAGCCGAAGATGGGATTGCGCGAGAAGCAGGTGATGATCTCCGATACCACCCCCATGCCCGGCAGGATCATGATGTAGACGGCCGGGTGGGAATAGAACCAGAACAAGTGCTGGAAGAGGATGGGATCGCCTCCGAGCGACGGATCGAAGATACCGATACCGAGAACCCGTTCCAATGCAATCAACAACAGGGTGCACGAAAGCACCGGCGTTGCCAGCACCATGATCAGGCTGGTGGCGTAGTTGGCCCAGACGAACAGAGGAAGTCGCATCCATGACAGGCCTGGCGCGCGCATCTTGTGCGTGGTGACGATGAAGTTGATTCCTGTAAGGATGGATGAGAAGCCGACGACGAACACGCCGGTGACTGCCGCGAGTACCGCGGTGTTGGAGAACATCGTCGAATAAGGTGTGTAGAAGGTCCAGCCGGTATCGACGCCACCGGCGATCACGGCGAACAGCGTGAAGATGCCGCCGATGGTGTAGATATACCAGGACAGTAGGTTGATTCTGGGAAAGGCCAGGTCACGAGCGCCGACCATCAATGGCAACAGGAAATTGCCTAGCGTGGCGGGGATCGATGGGATCAGGAAGAACCATATCATGATGATCCCATGCATCGAGAACAACTGATTGTAAGTGTCGGCGGTGACCAAGTCGCCGCGCGGGGTCATCAATTCCAGCCGGATCAATAATGCCGCGACGCCGCCGAGAAAGAAGAACGCCGTGATGGATGCCAGGTATAGCCAACCGATGCGCTTGTGATCGGTGGTCAATAACCAGTCGCGCAGACGAAAGCCGCTACTCAGGTAATGTTCACGTGGCCATAGGTCGTTGGCAGGCCATGCATTGCCGGATACAACGCTCATGGCTCTTCTCCGTCGGTTGTGTCATCTGGGGGAGTTGTCCCGCTTTCCTCGGGTTGCAGCGACTTGATATAGGCGATGATCTGCAGGAGTTCGTCTTCCGAGATCTGACCCGAGAAACTTGGCATGATGGGATTGAAGCCAGCGACGACATGCTTTTGGGGTTGGAGGATCGAGTCGCGTAGGTAGGCGTCATCGGCCATGACCGTACCGCCGCTGGAAAGGGGCACGGGACGCCCGTAGACACCTGCCAGCTCGGGCGCCCTGACACTCGATTCGCCTATGTGACAGCCACTGCAGCCATAGCTTGAAAACAATCTGGCGCCCTGTACCTCTGGCGTGTCGTGTTGGCCCTGGCGACTCAACCAGCGTTGATAGGCGGCTTGCTCCATCGCCACGATTTTGCCGCGCATGCGTGAATGGTAGCTACCGCAGTATTCGGCGCAGAACAGGCGATACTCGCCTGGCGTCGTTGCTTCGAACCAGACCTCGCGGTAGGCCCCGGGAAGTACATCGCGCTTGATGCGAAAATCGGGGATGTAAAAGCTGTGAATCACGTCTTCCGAGGTAACCCGTAAGGCAATGGTTTCTCCCACCGGGACGTGTATGGTATTGATCTCGCGGGCTCCATCGGGATGCTGGACTTTCCACATCCATTGCTTGCCGATGACGTTGATGGTCATGGCCGATTGTGGACCGCGGTATTGGCCCAGATACAGATCGCTCGACCAGGCGAACAGCCCCATGAATACCACGAACATGATGGTGAGCACGCCGAGCTCGATACGTTGACTGGTGCGTGGGGAGGGGATGTGTTCTCGATTGGCATGACTATTGGCGCGATATCGATAGCCGAAATAGCAAATCAGGGCGAACACCAGAATCGTCAGCAAGCCGCACACCACCACCATGACGAGGTAAAAGATATCGAGGTCTCCGGCGAAGCGGGATGCCTGCTCAGGCAAGAAACGCAAGCCCCGCTCGATATCAGGGAGGTAGGCTCGCTGTTCGCTCATGTGCGCTCCCTCCGGCGCATCCATAGAATCGCCCCTGCGAGTGCCAACACCGAACCCCCTCCAGCGACACGTAGCAGATTCATCACGGCCAGGTTGTACTGCCCGGTTTGCGGGTCGAAGCGATAGCAACGAACGAGGATCTTTTGCAGCGGGCTACCCAGTTCACCCTTGCCGGCTTCCACCAGTGCCAGTCGTAGATCCGGTGCTTCCGGGCGTATACCCAACAGATAGTGGGTGATCTTTCCTCCGGGAGCTGCGACGACGACACCGGCTGGGTGAGCATAATCGCCGGTCTCCGGGTCACGGGCGTAGCGAAAGCCGATGGCATTGGCCAATGCATCGATAGCCGGCTTCTTGCCAGTCAACAGCCGCCAGTCACTGGTGGCCTCACCATGGCGATTGCGTAACTCGGTATGGATACGCTGGGCATCCACGGGACCTTCCTCTGGGGCGATGCTGACGATAACGACTTGATATTCGTCACTGCCGAAAGGCAGTCTATCGGTCGTATTGGCGATACGATCGAGCAACATCGGGCAAAGCTGCGGGCAGTTGTACCAGGCCAACGCCAACACCAACGGCTTGTTTGCAGTGAGAGAGCCGATACTGACCAGTTTTCCTTGGGCATCTCGGAACTCCAGCTCTTCAGGTAACGAGTTGCCGATGCGTTGCTGGTAATCGACTTGGCCGATTACCTCGGCGTCTGGTGATGGTGAGGAGGCTAGAGTCGGCATCGATAGCATGCTTGCCACGACCCAGGTGATGGCGAACGAAATCCCATATTCTCGCATCGGCACGCTGAATCTCATGGTGCTCTCTCCGGCTTCGCAGCGGAGTCTCCCGCCTTTTGGTTGGCTGGAATTGATTCCCGTGGTGGATTCACGTTCTGCCCTGAATCAGGCAGTCCACGACGCAGGAGCGCCCGTTTGGCCTGCTCGATGGGAATGTGCACGATCCCGGCTTCCCTGTTCACCCAACCCACACTGTTCAGTTGACGTTCGATATCTCGACTGAAGGCGGCATAGTCGCGCGTGGGATCGGCTTGCAGGCGCGGACCCTGCATCTCACTACGTGGTCCGGCGAAAGGGCTGTCTGGCTCGGGAGCCATGCGCCAAACCGTTGTCATCAGGGCCCAGACGATCAGCAGACCAAGCGGTACGAACAGCACCATGAACGCGATGATCCCAAAAGGCAGTCGGGCCGGTACGTCTCGTGTCTCATAGTCGGGTGTGCTGTCTCTATCATGTTCCGTCATGGTATTTCTCCTCGACGGAGCGGAAGGCGATCAGGGCGTGGCGTCGGGTATCTCCGATCCACCACAATGCGGCGGTGGCCAGGGTGACGATGGCAATGGGGCCGAACAAGAAGGCCCAACCCGATGTCGTGAAAGAGGGCCAGACCAGCCAATGCATATGCAGTAGGTATCCAACGAGAGCGATCGCTGCAGTAAGCCGCAGCCAGCCTGAACGTCGCTTGGCGGCAGTGGGTAGCAGCATGGCGAAGGGAATGGCCAGAAACAGTAGCGTACTGAGCCGTCCCACCCACAACCAGGCGCCTTCGCTACGATTCAGGTACCAGCTGATTTCAAAGGGGAGATTGGCCGACCAGACGATGATCAACTGCGAGAAGGCAAGGAAAGCCCAGCCCAGCAATACGGCGAGCCATAAATTGGCCAGGTCGAGTCGTATCGAGGGGCGCAGTGATACGACACTAATGAACAGACCCAATGCCAGGACCGATACCACACAGATTGCCATGATTTCGAGGCCATATATGTCCGAATAGAACGTCGGCTCCAGCGACATCAGCCAGTCATAGCAGAAGAAGGTCACCGTCAGCGCCCATACGATCAAACCAGGAGCGTACCAACGCGGGGTACTTGATCGAGACGATGGGGGACGGGTCAGCCCCAAGGAGAGGCCGACCCATATCATCAGGTAGAGCAGGGTACGAGCAATGAAGAACGGCTCATTGAGATAGAACCGCTTATGGCGTACGACGTCGGGGAGCGTGTCGTGAGCCGCCATCCAGGGAAACAGGACATCCAGTCCCAGCAATAAAGGCAACAAGGCCAGAGCAAAGAGCGGCATGCTGGCCACCAGGTTACGCCACACAAGGTGGCTTTCATCGCCCCAGGCACCTCCCGTGAGACCATGCACCATCAGCAGCGCCATGGCGCCAAGGGGAAGAAACGCCAGCAGTACCCATGCCGTCAGCCATGCCTGAAGCAAGGTAGACCAGGCCATGAGGGCTCCTAGTAGGCTGAGCGCTAGCGCTACTTGAAGCGTGAGTACCAGCGGGGGTTGCTGGCGAAAACGCCGTACCGCAGACGTGCCACTTGATGATAGGTAGGTCAGGAGCCGTTTCATTGATTGCCCTCCCGACGAGTGTCCCCGGTAGAGGCCCTTTCCAGTTCGCTGCGCTGGGCCGGGGGCAAGTCATCGACGCTGGTATGCTGCGAGAGTTGCAGGGCCTGGATATACGCAGCGATCGCCCAGCGGTCTTCCACCGGCACACGATCACGATAGGGATACATCACGCCAAACCCATTGGTGATGACATCGACGACGTGTTGCAAGGGAGCGTTGCGTAGCCGCTCGCTGTGGAATGTCGGAGGGGCTGGGAAGCCGCGTTGTACGACCATACCGTTGCCATGGCCAGTTCTGTCGTGACAAGGAGAGCAGAAAATGTCGTAACGCTGCTGGCCGCGATCGAGCAGGGCGGCGTCGAGTTCTTGGGGCTGGGTGTCAGGTATGGGCTTGAGTGTATCGTCGTGTGCAATGGTCCCAGGTACTGGTTCCCGCGCGGATTGACCATGAGGCCAGCCAGGCGCTGCCTCGAAGGTTTCGTACTTGGGTTGGCGCTCCATGGATGGCTGGTCGCAACCGACCAACAGCACCCCGATGACTATTGCCAATGCACTGGGCCATTCGTCATGACGGTACCTCATGGTGGCACCTCCTGCACGTCTTCCGCACCAAGGTCCGTCAGGCGTGAACGCAACGACTCGATTTCGTCATGGGTAAGCGTTCCCACGTTGGTGAGTAAGAAGAAGGCGTCGTTGGAGGCGCGTTCGAACATGGTGATGTTGAAGGCCGGGTGATAGAGGCGTGGCAGGCGGTTGCCGCACAGCATGCCGAGAAAGGCGGTTACGACCGCAGAGAGGATTGCCAGTACAAAGGCGATCAAGGCGAAAGGTGGCCAACTGTGAAGTGGCTTGCCGCCCACCACGAACGGATAGTCGACGGCGGCGCTGTACCACACCATCCAATAAGTGCCCGCGGCGACAGCCAGGGAGGCTATCAGGGTCACTACCGTCAGCCAACGCGAGCGAACTCCCAGGGCTTCGTTGAGTTCCTCGACAGGATAGGGGCTGAACGCCTCAAGTTCCCTGTAACCCTCTTCACGCAACGTTCGGATGGCGACGATCAGCGCATCGGCATCATGAAATCTCCCCAGTAGGCCGTACCGTTTGGAAGCGTTTGAGGTGGCCTCACTCATGACTGGCCTCCCCGGGGGATGCCTCATCGCGGCTTTTCTCCGATGCCTGGCGTTTGGCGATTAGTGCGCGCATATCGTGCATCGAGATCAGTGGCATCAACTTGACGAAGATCAGCAGTAGCAGGCCAAACAGTCCCAGTGAGCCGAAATAGGTTGCCCAGTCCCAGCCAGTGGGCCAGACGGTATCCCAGTTCGAGGGCATGTAGTCGGCATGCGTCGACGTGAAGACGATCTGGAAACGCTCTAACCACATGCCCAGGTTACTGGTCAGTGCCAGGCACAGTAAGGCCATGGGCGAGCGGCGCACACGTTTGAACCACAACAATTGCGTGAGTACCACGTTGCAGAAGATCATGCTCCACCAGATCGGTGCGTAGGGGCCGGTCCAGCGATCGAAGTAGACGGTGCGGTAGTAATCTTCCCCGCTGTAGAACGCGACGAAAATTTCCTGGGTATAGGCATAACTCACGATCAGCGCGAACAGCAGCATCATTCTGCCTAGATAGTCGAGGTGCGTTGGCGTTACCAAATCATGCAGCTTGAACAGGCTGCGTAGCGCGACGGCTAGCAAAGCCACGGTGGAAAAACCTGAAAACAGTGCACCGGCAACGAAATAGGGGGGGAATATGGTGAAGTGATAACCAGGGACGATCGATACCGCCAGGTCCAGCGAGATGATGCCGGTTACCGTGACCACGATCGGAGTGGCCAGGGCAGCGAAGATCATGGTGGTCTTCTCATAGCGCATCCAATGGGCTGCCGAACCGTTCCATCCTAATGCCAGCACGGCATAGAAGTAGGCTCTCCAGCCGCGAGCTCGGTCGCGCAAGGTCGCCAGGTCCGGCAGCAAGCTCATGTACAGGAAGCTGGCGGTGAAGATCAGATAGGTGCTAATGGCCAGGAAGTCCCAGACCAGGGGGCTACGCCACTGAGGCCATAGGCCCATGGTGTCGGGATAGGGCAGCAGGTAGTAGAAGAACTGCGGACGTCCCAGGTGAATGACGGGGTACAGGCCGGCGCAGACGATGGCGAACATCGCCATGGCTTCGGCGAAGCGGTTGATGGCGGCCCGCCAGGGCTGGCGGGTGAGCAGCAGCACCGCCGAGATCAGTGTGCCGGCATGGGCAATACCAATCCACCAGATGGTATTGAGAATCGGCATGCCCCAGGCGACCGGGATGTTGAGGCCAAAGATCCCGATGCCCACCGTGAATAATACCGACAGCGAGAGTACGAACATCAAGGTCAGGCCGGCGCAGATCAGGACAGCGATCCACCAACCCAGAGGTGAGCGTCGTTCAAGCACCAGTGCGCTGATCCGCTGGGTGAGCGAGGCATGCGTCAGGTCGGCTGGGAGCAGGGCATCGCGCTCAGTCGGTTTCATGACGGCTCCTTGCGAAAGAACACGCGGCTGTCACTGCGATGCTCAAGGGGCTGTGCCTCACCGAGCTTGGGAGCGTTGCGTTCCGGCGTGTAGATCCCGACTTCACCCATTCCACCCGACTCACGAGAGGCGCTATTCGACAGAGACGGATTGGGAGTGCGGACAGCGGCCAGGTAGGTCGTTCGTGGACGAACGTTGAGATGAGAGAGGATGCCGTAATCGAGGGGATGAGACTTGAGACGGCTGATTTCGCTCTCGGGGTCGTTGAGATCGCCGAACACGATGGCACGGGTCGGGCAGCTCTGCTGGCAAGCGGTCTGCAATTCGCCGTCGGCCAGGTTACGTCCTTCGATCTCGGCATCGCGACGCTTGCGATTGATACGCTGTACACAGTACGTGCATTTTTCCATCACTCCTCGTGCGCGTACCGTCACATCCGGATTGTAGGCTGCTGCTGGTACCGCGTAGGTTGCTGTCTCTCCGGTGTAGTGGAACCAGTTGAAGCGCCGGACCTTGTATGGACAATTCTGTGAACAATAGCGGGTGCCGATACAGCGGTTGTAGATCATCTCGTTGAGACCATCGGCTGAATGCTGAGTGGCGCCAACCGGGCAGACGTACTCGCAAGGGGCATTCTCGCAGTGCATGCAGGTCACCGGCTGGAACACCATCTCCGGCCCTTCTAATGCACCTTTGAAATAACGATCGATACGGATCCAGTGCATCTCACGCCCCCTTCGTACTTCCTCGGCGCCGACCACGGGAATATTGTTTTCGGCCTGGCAGGCGGTAACGCATGCATTGCAGCCGATGCAGGCTGACAGGTCGATGCTCATGGCCCACGCATGTCGAGGCTCGTGATCGGTGGGATTTGGTTCGGGATACAGTGAACCATGAGGCTCTTCATGCTGGGCGAAATGCGGATCGTCACGATAGGTGTCGAGATCGGCGACGCGGATCAGGTCACGACCTTCGATGGCATGGTGGTTCTGCGTCATGGCCAATTGGCGATGGGCGCCGGTCTTTTCCAGCGTGACGGCGATCGACCAAGGTGCGCCGCTTTGTTGTAGGGCATAGGCATTGGCGCCAACCCCATTGGCGACGTTGCCGGCCTGGCGACGGCCACCGCCCAAGGTCAGAGTCACGGCATCCTGTGGCATGCCGGGAAGCACATAGATTGGTGCCTCGAGTGTATGTTCGCGAGCCGTTATCCTGACCATGTCGCCTGTGGCGAGATCGCGGCGTTCCGCTTGTGCTGGCGCGATCAGTAGAGCGCTATCCCAGGTCAGTTTGGTCAGTGGCCGGGGAAGTTCCTGCAACCAGGCATTGTTGGCATAACGACCGTCCCATAATGAAGGGTCGGGGCGCAGTTGTAACACCAGTTCGTCGGTGCTTGGGCTCGGCCTGGGCAACTGCTCGCGCCAAGTGCCGATGAGCTCTGCCGAGCGTGGTCCGAAGGCACTGTCGCCGACTAGACCGTCGCGCAGGCTGGTGTGCCAAAAGGTCTCGAAGTCGTCTCCGTGGTAACGGGCTCGCCAATCCTCGACCAACAGGTCATGGGCATCGTGATCGATCCCCTCTTGAAGGACAGCAAGAAATTGCAGGGCGGTCTTGCCATCGTGCATGGGAAGAATCAACGGCTGCAGCAGACTCAGTGTACCGTCGAAAGCACGGGCATCGCCCCAGGTTTCCAGTGGATGAGTGGCGGGAACATGCCAGTGGCATAGCCGTGCTGTCTCGTTGTAGGTATCTCCCCAGTGACAGCGCCACGCTACCGTTTGCAGTGCCTCGGCGAAATTCAGATCGGCCGGGGCGTTGTAGGCGGGGTTGGTGTCCATCATCACCAAGCTATGTATTTCCCTAGCCTGTATCGCGTCGTTCAAGTCACCCAGAGAGGCCGCCTCATGACTGGCGGCGACAGGGTCGATGAACTCCAGTGTCGTGCCGAAGGCATTCAACTGTGCATTGATGGCATGTGCTAGGGCGTGTACCTCCGCTGGCTGTTGATCGCTGGCCATGACCGCGATGGCTGGGGCCTGACGGCGCAGGTCCTCGGCCAATGCTGCTAGCCAGTCGTCGGGCACCGCGGGCGTTTCAGGTGGCGGGACATCCAGGCCGAGAGTGTTGGCCAACTGTCGAGCGGCATCTGCGATTCGTGGATATCGCATGAGTAAGCGGTGTTCCGCCATGCTTCCGGTAATGCTTGGCGTCGATTCGAGTACGTAGAGCCGCAACAGTTCGTCGTTGTCCCTGGGGCGACGGTGTTGTGAAAAGTCTCGTGCGTAGCGGAGGAACCCCGGTTGTTCTTGCAGGAAATTCGCATCCAGCGATACCAGGATGCGCGCCCGATCGAGATGGTAGATCGGTTCTCGTGGGGCATCGAATAGCCAACGGCTGGCCGTGTAGACATTGCGGCGATCCATCGGGGTATGGGTGTACCAGCGGGCTTCGGGCCAGCGCTCTAGCAGGGCATGCAGGCGTTCGCTTTCGCTGGGCGAGGTGATCGTACCGGTAAGAAATGCCAAACCTTTGCCCCGGGTAGCATCCCAACGGTTCTGTTGTGCTTGAAGCGCGGTCAGAAACTCACTGTATCCCGCGATATGTCCGCGTTGCATGACGGTTGACGCACGATCGGGATCATACAATGACAACACCGACGCTTGAGAGAAGACATCGCAAGCGCCCAATGTGGCCGGATGGTCCGGGTTGCCTTCGACCTTGACGGGACGACCTTCGCGGCTTTGGACAAGTACGCCATGTGCGTAGCCATCGATCGGATACGTCGTAGCGTAATAGCGAGGGCGACCAGGCAAGAGCCCTTCAGGCATGTCGATGTAGGGTGTCAGTCGCTCACGAGGCTGGCCGTCGCAAGCGGTCAAGCCTCCAAGGGCAAAACTGGCCGCCATCAGTTTGAGTACACGTCGACGATCGAGGGGGGCTGCCCATACGCTGTCGTGCCCTGGGAACTCATCAGCCAGAAATTCGCTGAATGCTTCGTCATCGGCCAATTCTTCAAGGCTACGCCAATAGGTCGGGCCGCTCTTCCCGGCGAGCCGCTCATGCAAGCGCTGCCACTGCCTGCGATTCAGCGATGACATGAGGAACACTCCGTCAGGTGGTCGAGGTTGATGTCGTATTGGTCGATCAGTTCGTGACCGGGTATGGCGTCGTCCTCAGGGGAATACCCCATGCTGGTGATCTTGTCCTGGGGACGTAGTTCGGAACCTGGATCACGATGACATTCCAGGCACCATTCCATGGTCAGGGGCTGGCGTTGGACGGTCATGTGCATCTTGTCTACGCGTCCATGGCATGACTCGCATCCCACGCCGTTGTTGACGTGGGCGCGATGGCTGAAATAGGTGTAGTCGGCGAGCTTATGTACGCGCGTCCATGCCAACGGCTCCTGGTGAGAGAGGCTTTCGCGCACGGGAGCCAGCATCTCGGCATTGGTCCACTCTTGTGAGTGGCAGGTCATGCAGGTACGTGTGGGAGGAATGCCAGCGAAATCGGAGGTTTCGGCGCTGGTGTGGCAATACTGGCAATCGATGCCCAAGCCACCGACATGATGCTGATGGCTGAAGGGGATGGGTTGTTCAGGAGCGTAACCGGCATCCGTCTGATAGGGAGAGCGGTAGACGACATAGGCGATGACTGAAATCGCCACGAGCAATGCCAGGACCCCCACCAAGAAGACAACGGTTAGCGCATTCGTTCGTGGACGAAACAAGGGCGCCATCCTGCTTCCCTCGGGTCAGTGTTCCGGTTCCTTTCTCTGCGGCTTCCAGGCGCAGCATGTTCCTCACTATAGGAAAGGCGTTTGTATTCCTGCTAAATAACGTTGGGGATTAATGTTATTTCTTAAGCGAATAACTTGAGCATAATCCAGCAGTGCCGCCGTGCTGCATGGCGGCACCATATTGTTTGGTAAGTAGCATTCATCGCCAGTTGTCTAGGCCGCGGGATCTATTGGAGGGTAGTCGGTCTCACTAGGCGGCTTAGCAGCGAGACGATTTCAGGTTCGGCGAAGAAGGCCACGAGCCGTTCGGCTGTCGTGGTACCGATACCGGGATGTTGCCGCCAGTCATGCCGATTCCGGGACCGCAGCTCGGAGAGGTCGAGATACCCATCAGCGTTTATCAGGATACGTTCATCGACCGGCGGCATTCCCAAGGCCTTTAGCCAACGAGTCAGTGAGCGGTGGCGGCTGGCCTGAAAACTGGCATGCCATTGAGTGGCTCGTGCCTCGCCAACCCCTGGAAGGGCTTCGAGCTGTGTCGGAGTCAGTGCTTGCCAGTCGAGTAGGCCTTCGATCAGTCCAGCGTCGATCAGACGTTGCCAGGTTCCTTCACCGATTCCCGCCATGTCCAGCCCTTCGTTATCCGACAGCCATGCCAAGCGGGCCAGAAACTGTGCCTCGCAGCCGGTGGTAAGGCGTAGGCAACTCAGTGGGTGATAGCGATCGGAATCAGGGGCATCCAGTTCCGGGCGTGGTTCAGCCCGTATCAGCACCTCTGCGAGCTGGGGAATGGTCAGGCCCGCCAGACGAATCATGATTTGGTCGCCGGGACGTACGTCCCATTCCTGCCACTGGTCCAGGGAACCAAGACTGACGCGGCGGATGGTACGATCGTCGAGTCGGGTGGGGTGGAGCTGCAGCACTGGGGTGATGGTACCGGTGCGTCCGATGCGGAAATCGATGTCGCGCACCATAGCCAGGCTGCGCTGAGCCGGATGCTTCCAGGCCACGGCCCAGTAGGGTGGTTCGGGTTGCCAGTCGACAGGCTCGGGGCGGGTGTTCTGGCGAATCACCACGCCGTCGGTAGCGAAGGGTAGTTGGCCTCGATACCAATGCTGGCGCCAGCGAGTGACGTCATCCATTCCGGTTACCGGTCGGGTCAGGCGAGCACTGTCCGCGAAGCCCCACGACTCGAGAGCGGTGAGCCGCGCCTGCATTGGCTTTGGGCCGCTGGGCCAGTCCCAGACGAACAGCCCGATGTCATTGGCACTAACGGCGTCGAGTTCATGACGTGCCATCAACCCGATGATCGCGCTACGAGCACCGTCACTGCCATGCTCGGCCTGGATATGGCCTGGGCGACGGTGGTAGAGCTCGCCTTGCAAGATGACGCGAGGTGGGGAGTCGGCGGGCAACTGCTGGGGAATGGTGACGATCCGTTCGGCGTGAGACAGCCAATCCTGTCCGCGGTGACCGTCGCCACGGCTGATGGCAGCTGTGAGTCGGCCGTCTTCGTAGACTAATGTCACCGCTACGCCGTCGACCTTGGGCTGGACCCACAGACCGTCCTGAAGTCGACGCTCGACCCAGTTGGCCAAGGCCTGGGGTTCATCCAATTTGGCCAATCCAGTTTGCGCTACCGGGTGAACAATGGTTTCTTCGCTTGAACTGCGGGCAAGGGGTGTCGCCGGCACATCGAAACAGGTCTGCCAGGCGGTCAACCTGGAACGCGCCTGATCGTAGACGCTGTCTTCTACCAGGCGTTCGCCACGTCGGTAATAGGCATCGTCCCACTCCGAGACCTGGGTTTGCAGCGCCTCTAGCGCTTGATCAGCCTGAGTGGGTGTCCAATCCGGGCATTCGTCTGCCTGAACGGGCGATAGGCTCATGCACACCAATAACGGTGCCCACAAGCCGTGAATGGCGCGACGAGCGCCGAATGAATGGCGATACATGATTGCCTCCCTGCGGTGACTTAGGCCCCATTCCTTGGGATGTCGTAACCGGTTTCTTGCGACCTGATTTTTACGACCTGATTTTTTACGACTCAGTGTAACGAAAACTTGGGCTCTCAGCAGCAGTGGGAGGAGGCAGTGCTGAATACGCCAACGCCCCGCAGTATGAACTGTCCAATTATTGGGGTCAGTTCATTTTGAACAACACCCCGAAAGTTGGCTTGGGTGTCCAACTTCCGGGGTGCAGTTCAAGTAGCGGAGCGTTGGCCCCGTCGAATATCAGCTCTGGCGACTCAGTTGCGCATAGTCGAGGAGGATTTCGGCGCTTTCGAGAACCTGGGCGCGGTCCGCGGGTTGGTCCTCTTCCTCCGTACCGTCCATATCGTCTTCGCGGGCATCCACCCAGTCTTCCAACGGTTCGAGCCCCAGTGCGCGGCGGCGCTGATTTTCCAGTGAGAGTTGCTCGGCCTCTTGTGCTTCCATCTCACGCTTACGCTGCTCGCGGTTCAGGCTGATAGTGGTGTGTTGTTCGCGCAGTTGACGTGCGAGCTCGGCCTGGCGTTCCAGATAAGTGAAATTGGGGTGGCTGGCGATTCGCTCATCATGTCGTTCACGCAATGAGTCGAGATACTGCCATGGCTCGCCATACAAGCGGTATTGAACGGCACGTACGGTATCCCACGGCAGGGCATTATCCAAGCTGCTTTCGCCGATCATTTCCGGGTCCACCAGGCTGGGGAAAGCAATGTCGGGCTCCACGCCCCGATGTTGGGTGCTTTCTCCGGAAATGCGGTAAAACTTGGCCCGGGTCAGCTTGATCTGGCCATGACTCAGCTCATTGAGCGTTTGCACGGTACCCTTGCCGAAGGTTTGGGAGCCTACGACCAGGCCACGTCCGTAGTCCTGTATGGCACCAGCGAAAATTTCCGATGCCGATGCCGACAGCCGATTGACGAGAACGCCCAGTGGACCATCGTAAAGGGTGCCGCTCTCGGTATCGCCATACAGGCTGATACGCCCACGGGCATCGCGTACCTGAACGGTCGGACCGCGGTCGATGAATAGTCCAATCAAGGAGTTGGCTTCCTGCAAGGCGCCTCCGCCATTGTTTCGCAGGTCCAGCACGATACCCTCGATCTCTTCTTTCTTGAGCCGTTCGATCTCACGCGCCACATCTCGCGTGGTACTGCGGTACTCGTCCTCGCCGGCTTGCCAGGCATCGAAATCGACATAGAAGGTAGGGATCTTGATCACACCGATCCGGTGTGCCCCATCCTCTCGCTCAACCTCGACGACTTCTCCACTAGCTGCCTGATCTTCCAAGTTAACGGTGTCGCGAGTGATCTCGACGATATGTGAGCGCGTCATGTCGATAGATTGCGCAGGCACCACGTCCAGCCGTACGACGGACCCCTTTGGACCCCGGATCATATCGACCACTTCATCCAGGCGCATGCCAATCACGTTGACCATCTTGCCGTCTTCCTGACCGACAGCAACGATACGATCGGCCGGCTGGAGGGCACCGGACTTGTCTGCAGGGCCGCCGGGTACCAGGCTAGAAACCTTGACGTATTCCCCTTCGGTCTGCAGTAATGCACCGATCCCTTCCAATGACAGGCGCATCTGGATATCGAATGACTCGCCCTGCTGTGGTGACAGGTATTCGGTATGCGGATCGATAGTCCCGGTCACCGCCATCATGAACAGGCCGAAAACATCCTCACCGTTGGTCTGGCGTACTCGGGTAAGTTGCCCTTCGTAACGCTGGCGTAGGTTGTCACGTACTTGCTCATCGTCCTGACCGCTGATCGACATGGTCAGAGCGGCATTCTTCAGCCGTTTGTTCCAAAGCTCGTCCAGCTCGCTCTCGTTGTTGGCCCAAGGAGCGCCTTCGCGATCGAGCTCGATCCGATCATCGGTATCGAAGCGATAGTCCAGCCCGTTGTTGACCTTGTCGAGAATCCATTCGAGGCGTGACTCGAGACGCTCTTGATAACGCTGATACAAGGCATAGACACGCTCGAGTTCGCCATCGTACAGGGCGTCGTCCATGGTGGTTTCCAGGTCCCGAAAGCTGTCCACGTCGCGGCGCAGCAAATAGGCTCGCTGGGAATCCAGTATATCCAGATAGCGATTGAATGCCTGCCGTGACCACTCATCGTCAAGGCTGACATCGGCGTAATGCCCGTAACGCAGCGATTCGGCGATTTCGGCCGCAGCCTGACGGTGGGTGTCAGAAGGTTGCGGTTGCTGCGCAAGGACCATCGTACTGATGGATGCGATCAGTACGATGGCACTCACACGCCGAAGGACGGCAATCAGGCTCATCAATGAAGCACTCCCGGTTTCATGTACACTTCTTCCCTAGACTAGAGCTCGGCGAGTGAGTTGCGTCTGCCGAGTTGGCATTGTAGCAGTCTGTGTCGCCAGACATAGACCCCTAGGTGAGGAACATCATGCCCCACGACCCTACTTTGGAACGATTGCTGAACTTTTTACAGCGCTCTCCCACCCCCTGGCATGCCGTAGCCAACATGAGTAAGCGCCTCGAGCAAGCCGGTTTCCGTCGGCTGGATGAGACACAGTCCTGGCAGCTTGCGCCGGGCGAACGTGTCTATGTTACCCGCAACGAGTCATCACTGGTGGCGTTGCAACTGCCGAACGACCGGCTGCGGGCATTGCGCATGATTGGCGCACATACCGACAGCCCGGGTCTGCGCCTCAAGCCTAATGCCGCCCAAGTGAGCAGTGGGTGGTTGCAGCTTGGGGTCGAAGTCTATGGTGGTGCCCTGCTAGCGCCTTGGTTCGACCGTGACCTGGGAGTGGCCGGGCGGGTTCACTTGCGGCGCGAGGATGGCCGTTTGCACAGTGTGTTGTTGAACGTCACACGCCCGGTGGCCATCGTGCCCAGTCTCGCTATCCATCTCGACCGTGAGGTCAATGAAGGGCGGGCCATTAATCCTCAGACTCAAATGGTACCGGTTTTGCTGCAGGGCGGCGAGCAGGGTGACATCGAGCGGCTACTGCAGCGCTGGCTCTACGAGCAGCACAATATCGAGAAGGCCGCCATTCTCGACTTCGAACTAGCGCTTTACGACACCCAACCCCCGGCACGGGTCGGTGTCGAGGGGGAATTGATCGCCAGCGCCCGGCTGGATAACTTGCTGTCCTGCTTCATCGGTTTGGAAGCGCTGCTGAATGGCGATGGTCGTCAAGGAGCCGTATTGGTGGCCAACGACCACGAAGAGGTTGGCAGCGCTAGCGCCTGCGGTGCCCAGGGACCTTTCCTTGGGGATGTACTGCGACGGGTCAACGCGCAACTAGGTGAAGAAGGAGAGGAAGGGTTCATTCGCTTGATTCAGGCCTCGCGTTTGATCTCCTGCGATAATGCTCATGCCTTGCATCCGAACTTTACCGACAAGCACGATGCCGGCCATGGGCCAGCGATCAACGGTGGCCCCGTGATCAAGGTCAATGCCAATCAACGTTACGCGACCAACAGTGCTACCTCGGCAATGTTTCGCGACCTGTGCCGAGAGGCGGGGGTACCGGTACAAACCTTCGTTAGCCGGGCCGATATGGCGTGTGGCAGTACCATTGGGCCAATCACGGCTACAGAGCTCGGGGTGCCGACCCTGGATGTGGGAGTCGCTCAGTGGGGGATGCATTCTATCCGCGAAACTGCCGGTAGCCAGGACATCGAGTATCTGACGCGGGCATTGACGGCGTTCGTCAACCGACCGGAATTGGTTTGAGGCGGCGGGCAACGAGCGGCGCGCCACGGGCGATGTATTGCATTGGCTAGCCGGGTGGCGGAGCCTACAACTCGTAGCTCGTAGCTCGTAGCTCGTAGCTCGTAGCTCGTAGCTCGTAGCTGGCGCGAAGCGCCTAGCCCGAAACGCAAAAACCCCGCAGGCAGGCCTGCGGGGTTTGGCGATCTTTGGTGGCTACGCCCTGACTCGAACAGGGGACCCCATCATTATGAGTGATGTGCTCTAACCAACTGAGCTACGTAGCCTTCCAACGGGGGCGAATCATACCCATAAGGGCATGAAAGGTCAACTCAATTTCGGTGCGGCGCACGTTAGACATTGAACCGGAAATGGATTACATCGCCGTCCTGGACGACGTAATCCTTGCCTTCCAGACGCCACTTTCCGGCATCCTTGGCAGCCTGTTCCCCGCCTAGCGTAACGAAGTCCTCATAGCCGATGACTTCAGCGCGAATGAATCCTTTCTGGAAGTCGGTGTGGATTACGCCTGCCGCTTCCGGGGCAGTGGCACCGACCTTGACCGTCCAGGCACGCACTTCCTTGACCCCGGCGGTGAAGTAGGTCTGCAAGCCAAGTAGCTTGTAGCCGGCACGAATCACGCGGTCGAGCCCCGGTTCCTCCATCCCCAGTTCCTCGAGGAACATGGCGCGTTCGTCATCATCGAGTTCGGCGATCTCGGCTTCGATCTGGTTGCATACCGGCACCACCACGGCACCTTCTTCCATGGCGATCTCGTGCACAGTATCCAGGTAATGATTGTTATCGAAACCATCGTCGTTGACGTTGGCGATGTACATGGTTGGCTTCAGGGTCAGAAAGCCGAAGCTCTTGACCTGACGTTTGTCGTCGTCAGAAAGGTCGAGACTGCGCAGCGGCAAACCCTCTGCCAGGTGAGGCTGAATGCGATCCAGCACCGCCTTGGTGGCGATGGCCTCCTTGTCGCCGCTCTTGACCACGCGTGTCAGGCGCTGGATGGCGCGTTCTACGGTATCGAGGTCGGCCAGGGCCAGTTCCATGTTGATGGTTTCGATATCGGCGCGCGGGTCTACCTGGTTGGCCACGTGGATAACGTTGTCGTTGTCGAAGCAGCGCACCACATGGGCGATCGCGTCGGTTTCGCGAATATTGGCCAGGAACTGGTTCCCCAGTCCTTCGCCCTTGGAGGCACCGGCGACCAGGCCGGCGATATCCACGAACTCCATGGTGGTCGGGATTACCTTCTGCGGCTTGACGATTTCGGCCAGCTTATCGAGACGCGGGTCGGGCATCGGCACGATACCGACATTGGGCTCGATGGTGCAGAACGGGAAGTTCTCGGCGTCGATGCCGGATTTGGTCAATGCATTGAACAGGGTGGACTTGCCGACATTGGGCAGGCCGACGATACCGCAGTTGAAACCCATGGGATCTTTCCTGGAAAGCGTGTTCGAAGTTGGCAATTGGCCGGTATTCTACGGGAAAAAAGCGATAAGTCGGAAGTTCGTCGCTTCGCGACTTGAAGATGTAAGGTTGAAGAGCGGTGCTTCGCACCTTGAAGAAGCAAGTAGGGGGCGTTTTGCTTCTCTTCCGTCTTTCACTCCTTGAAGCTGTGCAACCGATTCATCGCCTTGGCCCAGTTGCCACGAATGGCATCTGGTAGTGTGGCTTCGATTTCGCCGAAGACGGCTTCGATGGCGGCACGTTCTGCCTTGCCGGGACGTCCAAGCACATAATTGGTGACCTGGCGGGAGTCGCCGGGATGGCCGATGCCGATACGTAGGCGGTGGAAGGAGTTATCGTTGCCAAGAGCGCGGATAATATCACGCAGGCCATTATGGCCGCCGTGGCCGCCACCCTGCTTGTAACGAGCCGTGCCTGGGGCGATATCCAGCTCATCGTGAGCGACGAGCAGTTCGCTGGGGGCTAACTTGAAGAATTGGCAAAGCGCGGCGACAGCACCGCCACTGCGGTTCATGAAGGTCTGCGGTAGCAACAGGTGCAGATCTTCACCAGCGACATTCACCTTGGCGTAATGCCCAAGGAACTTGCGTTCTGGCCGCAGGGGAGTGTGGCTGTCGCGCGCGATGGCCTCGACCAACCAAGCGCCAGCATTGTGCCGAGTGTCGTCGTATTCCGGCCCCGGGTTGCCGAGACCGATGATCGCTTTCACGTGGCTCATGCTGACGTCCTGGTGGTCTTGACAGGGAGAAGACTGGCTTACTCGGCCTTGTCTTCGCCTTCGTCCTTCTCTTCCTGCTTGGTTTCAGCAGCCGGTGCTTCCGGCTCGACACTCGGCTGGGTCTCTTCGCCTTCCTCACCTTCTTCGGCGGTGCCGCGGGTCGGATGGGTGATGTTCACGATGCCGGCGTCGTGTTCTTCGCCGTGGGATAGGGCCACGGAAGTCACGCCTTGCGGCAGCTTGAGATCAGAGAGGTGCAGGGTGCCACCAAGCTCCAGGTCGGTAATGTCGACTTCCAGGTACTCGGGGAGATCCTTGGGCAGACAGCTGACTTCGACATCGTTAGCCAGCACGTGTAGCACGCCGCCTTGCTCCTTGATACCTTTGCAGCGCTCTTCACCGATGACGTGCAGCGGTACGTGCAAGGTCATCTCGTGAGTTGCGTCGATCCGCATGAAGTCGGCATGGGTGATCAGCGCCTTGTAGGGGTGGCGCTGCAGATCACGGATAATGACCTGTTCGCTGCTGCCATCGACATCGATGTTGATGATCGAGGAGAAAAAGGCTTCCTCTTCGATAGCTTTATAGAAGGCGGCCTTGTCGATGGTGATCGGCTGAGGCGCTTTCTCGCCACCGTAGATGATGGCAGCGACCTGTTGGTTCGCACGACGCAGGCGGCGGCTCGCACCTTTCCCCAGCTCCTTGCGAACGTTGGCGGTAAGTTGGTAATCGGACATTGGTAACCTCATTGGTCAATAAAGGAAAGCGTTATCGCCCGCGACCAAGCGATAGCGTTTCCGGGGCCCTTGCGGGCTGCGTATCCAAGCACGATGCTCCGTTGGCAGGGCCTTAGTGGAACATCGCGCTGACGGATTCTTCATTGCTGACCCGGCGGATCGCCTCGGCGATGAGCCCGGCCACGGACAGTTGGCGAATCTTGCCGCTGCGGCGTGCTGGTTCGGACAGCGGAATGGTATCGGCTACGACCAACTCATCAAGCACCGAGCCACTGATGTTATCGACCGCCGGGCCTGAAAGAATAGGGTGCGTGGCGTAGGCCACTACGCGGCTGGCACCGTGATCCTTGAGGGCTTCGGCTGCCTTGCACAAGGTACCGGCGGTATCGACCATGTCATCGACCACGACACAGGTACGGCCTTCGATTTCGCCGATGATATGCATTACCTGTGCCTGGTTGGCCTGGGGACGGCGTTTGTCGATGATGGCGAGATCGGCGTTGAGCTGCTTGGCGATGGCTCGAGCTCGTACCACGCCGCCAACGTCCGGAGAAACGACCACCAGATCGTCGTAATTCTGGCGCTCGATATCGTCGAGCAGAATTGGCGAGCCATAGACGTTGTCTACAGGCACGTCGAAGAAGCCCTGAATCTGGTCAGCATGCAGGTCCATGGTCATGACCCGGTCGACTCCGGCCTTGACCATGACGTCGGCCACCACCTTGGCGGAGATCGGGACGCGGGCCGAGCGCACACGGCGGTCCTGGCGCGCGTAGCCGAAGTAAGGTACGACAGCGGTGACTCGCGTAGCGGATGCCCGGCGCAAAGCGTCGGTCATCAAGATCAGCTCCATCAGGTTGTCGTTGGTCGGTGCGCAGGTGGATTGCAGGATGAAGACGTCCTTGCCACGCACGTTCTCATTGATCTCGACCGCGATTTCCCCATCGCTGAATTGACCGACCGTGGCATGGCCAAGCCGGTTGTCCAGCGCCTCGGCGATTTTTCGGGCGAGTTCGGGATTGGCGTTCCCGGCAAAAACCATCAATTTAGACACGCGCAGCCACCTTTGGAGTCTTGAAATCTCTGTGGGGGATGGTGACAGCTTGACCGATATCGAGGTATGGCTGGGGCTATACCCTAGCATCTTGATCTTTCGGTCCCGAGCCGCCGCCTTTACAGGCTACGGCAGAGCTATCAGTGGTGTTCCGCCTGCCCCTTGGCCGGCGTCACGTGACATCCCAGAGCCGCATGGAGGGGAGAAAGATTGCAGCCCTTCGCCTTGAAGGCATGCCAGTCGGAACCGACACGCTGCAAAATGCTATCGGCCTGGCGTTCGTCCGTCAAACGTGCAAACAGGCACGCACCAGTACCTGTTAGCATGGTCGGTGCAAGCCCGGATAGCCAGTCGAGCGCCTTCGCTACCTCCGGGTAACGTTCGCATACCGTTGCCTGACAGTCGTTACGCCACGCGGGAGCCCCCCCCTGCAGTGCGCGCGCCATACTAATGTGAGGGGTGTCTCGTGTCAATTGTGGGGCATTGAACACGCTGGCCGTCGCCACCGCGATGCCGGGATGCAGCACCACGAACCAAGGCGTATCGAGCTCGACGGGGGTCAGGCGTTCGCCGATGCCTTCCGCCCAAGCGGCATGTCCATGCACGAAGACCGGGACGTCGGCACCCAACGATAACCCCAACTCGGCGAGTTGCGCTTGACTCAACCCCAACTGCCACAGGTGGTTCAGGGCCAGCAGCGTGGTGGCGGCATTGGAGCTGCCGCCACCGAGACCGCCTCCCATGGGCAAGCGTTTATCGAGACGGATATCCGCCCCCAGACGGCAGCCTCTGTCCGTTTGGAGCATGCGGGCTGCGCGCACGATCAGGTTGGCCTCGGTCGCGACCTCCGGCAGCGCCGGCGTCAGGTGAATCTTGCCGTCATCGCGGAGTGAAAAGTGCAGGGTGTCGCCGTGATCGAGGAACTGGAATAGCGTCTGCAATTCATGATAGCCGTCGGCACGTCGCCCGGTGATATGCAACATGCGGTTGAGCTTGGCGGGAGCTGGCAAGGTCAGTGTGGTTTGAGGGGCGGTCATCGTGGTTCACCGGGTTGCCAGTCATTGATCACCAGCGTGGCGCGAAGCTCATCGTAGGTCATGACCAGGCGCCGAGGCAGCCACAGGCCGTCGGCATGTTCCCAATCGCGGTAATCTATCTGCCAACCGGCTTGTTGTAGTTGCGTTGGATAACCGAGTTCATCCGATTCTCGCTCGTAATGGGCGCCTGGAGCAGGTAGTCCGCGTACCCAGTGATCAAGCGCCGAGATCGGCAGCGACCAGCCGAGTTGCTGCTCCATCAAGGCTTCGGGGCTGGTGGCCTCGAAGCGGCCCTCACTGGTATTCAGCGTTACCCTACCTTCGCGTCCTTCCAATAGATTGCGGCCACTGCCGAAGGGGCCGCTGATCAACATGCGGTAATAGCCGGGATACTGGGCCCAGTCGAGATTGGCGCTGGTCGTGTCCTGGGGAGTTCGCAGGCCTACCTTGCCGGCAAGGGTCCAACGGTCGAGCTGTTCCAGTCGTTGTGCCTGGTCTTGCCAAGGCTCGCGTTCTAGCGGCGCCTCGGTGTCCATTGGCCGGGATGCACAACCGGCCAACATCGCAAGGGTCAGGAGGGCAGCAATGAAAGGTCGCATCATGAGCCTGTCTCGATCTCGGGTCAGGGAATGGGGTGGTTCAAGGAGCCAGCTCGGGAATGCGTTCGAGCAAGTCGTCGACGACCGGCCGCTCCTCGTAGCGTTTGAGGCTCTCGGAAATCATGGCACGCGCTTCTTCCTCGCGTCCCAGCGCCCACAAGACTTCGGCGAGGTGGGCGGCAACTTCCTGGTCGGGCATGGCGGCATAGGCTCGTTCCAGGTAGGTGAGAGCACTTTCATAGTCGCCTTGCTTGTAGTGGACCCAGCCCATGCTGTCGAGGATGGCGGCGTTATCCGGTGCCAGTTGGTAGGCTCTCTCGATCAGCTCGCGAGCCTCCTCGTGACGGTTGGTCATGTCGGTCAAGGTATAACCCAAGGCATTGAGTGCCATGGCATGGTTTGGATCCTGCTCGATGATGTATCGCAGATCTCGCTCCATCGCCTCCAGGTCACCGTTGCCGAAGGCGCGCATGGCGCGCAGGTAGCGCAATTCGTGGCTGTTGGGTGCATGCTCGAGTTCGCGCCGCAGCAAGGCGTCGGCATCCTCACTGAGCCCCTGTTGATCGAGCAGTTCCACCTCGAGGGCAACCAACTCGTTGGCTTGTTCCTCATGGCGCAAGCGCTCGATGCGCAGAAAGTTGCGGGCATCCATCAAGCGGTCGTCATCGATCAGCATCTGGGCAGCGAGGTGGCGTGCCCGGAGAAAGCTATCACCGGGGGGGACTTGACGATAGTAGAGCAGGGCGTTGTCGATTTCGCCTTCTTCCTCGGCAATGGCACCAAGCAGGGTGAAGACCGGGGGAGGTGTATCGTCGGTACTGGTCAGTGGCAGCAACAAGCGACGGGCGGACTCTGGGTAGCCTTCTTCCAGGTACAAGCGCGCCAATGCCACACGCAGTTCCTGGCTGTCGGCATGGCGCTCGAGCAAGGCGTCGATCTGGGCATTGGCCGCCTCGACGTTATCCAAACGTAGTTCGGTTTGTGCTACCAACAGAATGAATCGTCCATCATCGGGCGAGATTTCGAGGCCCTGGCGTGCGGCATCGCGTGCGGCGATGATGTTGCCACGTTCCAGTTCGATGCGGGTCTTGGCCAGCCAGAGCGCTGGCAGCTCGGGGTGGCTTCGCGCCAAGGCATCCAGGCGCGCCTCGGCCTGCGCGAGCTCTCCGTTGGCGGCCTCCAGCAGTGCCGTGGCGAGGATCGCATCGTAGTGGTGTGGCTGGTCGCTCGTCCTGTTTTGCGACAAGTACTCATGCAGGCGTTCAAGAAGGGGGGGGATGTCAGCCCCTTGATCGATGGCCTGTTCGGCAAAGGTGGCCAATTCGCCGTGGATGCCGCGTTCGCTCAGCATCAGGCGCTGTTCGAGGCTGGCCAGCCAGTCTCCTCGCTGCAAGGCCAGGCTGGCCAGCAAACGGGCAGGGGCTTCGGCATTCGGTGCCAATGCTTGCCAACGTTTGGCGCTTTGCTCGAGCAGTGTGGAATCGTTGGCAAAGCGTGCGGCGAGGGTCGCGCGTTCGACCAAGGCCAGCGATTCATAACGCTCGGCCGCTTCGAGATAGCCGCGACTGGCCTGCTGGTAATCGCCGCGTTGGCCGGAGAATTCCGCCATCAGCAACGTTGACAAGCCTTTTGCATCCAGGCCGCGGGAAACCGGAGGGGCATGGCTCAATGGGTCGTGGAGTTCCGTCTCGGTGGAGGTCGGCATGCCCTGGCAGCCACTCAGAAGGAATGCTACCGGTACTACTCGAGCTGCCTGGATCAAGCGTGCGTGCATGTTCGCCTCGTTCACTATGCCAAGCACTCAGCATAACGGCTTGGCAAGAGCGGTCAACGACATTGAGGGGGCCATCCTTGTCGGGGGCTGTGGTAGAATGTAACGCCTCGCAAGATATACGACCGTGCGACTCGCTTGAATACTCCTGATGCCAAGACTCTGACTGAATGACGCTTCTCGCTCTGGGAATCAACCATAAGACCGCTGCTATCGAGGTGCGCGAGCAGGTTGCCTTCACGCCAACCCAGCTTGAGACGGCACTTGCCGAGCTTCGGGCACTGCCTGAGGTGCGCGAAGCGGCGGTGTTGTCGACTTGCAATCGCACCGAGCTCTACTGCGTGACCTCGGCCGAGGGCGAGCAGGCCATTTTCGAGTGGCTGAGCCGCTTCCACAATCTGAGTGTCGAGCAACTGACACGCAGTGCTTATCATTATCAGGATGGTGAAGCTGCTCGCCACCTGATGCGGGTGGCGGTTGGGCTCGACTCCATGGTACTTGGCGAGCCGCAGATCCTTGGTCAACTCAAGGAGGCTTACCAGTCGGCGCGCCAGTATCAGGGGCTGGGAGGTGAGCTCGAACGGTTGTTTCAGCATACGTTCGCCGTGGCCAAGCAGGTGCGCACCGAAACCGGGATTGGCGAGAATCCAGTCTCGGTCGCCTATGCCGCGGTTAGCCTGGCTAGCCGGATCTTTGATGATTTCTCGCATCAACGGGCGTTGCTGATCGGGGCCGGCGAGACCATCGAGCTGGTGGCGCGCCATTTGCGTGAGGCTGGCATCCGCGAATTGATCGTTGCCAACCGGACTCGTGAACGAGCCGAACTGTTAGCGGGTGAATTCGCTGGCCAGGCCATTACGCTCAACGAGATTCCGCATGCCTTGGAGCGCGCCGATATCGTGATCTCTTCGACCGCTGCTCCGTTGCCGATTCTCGGCAAGGGCATGGTCGAACGGGCCATCAAGAAGCGTCGTCACCGCCCGATATTCATGGTCGATATTGCCGTTCCCAGGGATATCGAGCCGCAGGTCGGCGAGTTGAGTGATGTCTTTCTGTATACCGTCGATGATCTGCACGAGGTGATTGAGGAGAATCGCCGACATCGGCAGGTGGCCGCCGACCAGGCTGAGGTACTGATCGAGCATGGGGTGGGCCACTGGCAGCACGAGCGCCGGGTACGCGGTGCCGGTGATCTGATCCGCCGTTACCGCGAGCAGGGCGAGGCATTGCGCGCTGCAGTCGAGGCTCAGGCGCTTGCGCAACTTGCCAAGGGAGATGACCCGGAAAAGGTCGTGGCTCGTTTAGCTCGCCAACTCTCCAACAAGCTGATGCATGGTCCTACGACGCGGTTGCGTGAGGCATCGGGTGCTGAGCGCCATGACATCATTGCTGCCGCCGAGACACTGCTGCTCGATCCGGCGACACCATCCCAAGACCCTTGAACGCGGCCATCAACCAACAGGACTCTTCATGAAAGCGACACTGCGCCAGCGCCTGGACACCTTTCACGAGCGTTTCGAAGAGCTTGCTGCCCTGCTCTCCGAACCCGACGTGATCGCCGATCAGGCGAACTTCCGCGATTATTCCCGTGAATACGCCGAACTCGAGGCCTTGGTGGCCACCTGGCAGAAATACCGTGCAGTGGAAGGTGATATCGAAGCAGCCGAGCAGCTTGCCGGCGACAGCGATGTCGAGATGCGTGAGCTCGCCGCAATGGAACTGGTAGAGGGCCGCGAGCGGCTCGCTGCACTGGAGGAGGAACTCAAGCGTTTATTGGTGCCCAAGGATCCCGACGATAAGCGCAATGTCTTTCTCGAGATTCGAGCCGGCACCGGCGGTGATGAGGCGGCATTGTTCGCCGGTGATCTGTTTCGCATGTATTCCCGTTACGCCGAGAAGCAGGGTTGGAAGATCGAGGTGATCAGTGCCAGCCATGGCGAGCAAGGGGGGTACAAGGAGATTATCTCGCGAGTCAAGGGTGAGGGTGTCTACGCGCGACTCAAGTTCGAGTCTGGAGCACATCGCGTGCAACGGGTGCCGGCCACCGAATCTCAGGGGCGTATCCACACGTCGGCATGCACCGTGGCGGTAATGCCCGAAGTCGATGATGTGGGTGACATTGAAATCAATCCCAATGACCTGCGTGTGGATACGTTCCGCTCCAGTGGTGCTGGTGGCCAGCACGTCAACACCACCGATTCGGCGATTCGTATCACCCACTTGCCCAGCGGGGTCGTAGTGGAATGCCAGGAAGAGCGCAGTCAGCACAAGAATCGTGCCAAGGCGATGTCGCTGCTGGCCGCGCGTCTCAAGCAAAGCGCCATGGACAGCCAGCGTCAGCAGCAGGCTGATACCCGGCGCTCACTCGTGGGGTCCGGCGATCGTAGCGAGCGTATCCGCACTTATAACTTTCCCCAAGGTAGAATTACCGATCACCGCATCAATCTGACCCTCTATAAGCTCGGCGAGGTCATAGCCGGTGAGTTGGGCGAAGTGATCGAGCCCTTGACTCACGAATATCAGGCCGAACAGCTGGCCGCATTGCAGGATTCCTGATGCAGATCGATACCTTGTTGCAGCGGGCTGCGCGCCGCCTCGAGCAGGCGGGTTCTTCAAGCCCACGCCTGGATGCCGAGGTGCTGTTGTGCCATGTGCTGGGTGTCGAGAGAAGCTGGCTCTATACCTGGGGGGATCGTGATGTCGAGCGCTTTGCGTGGGCGCGTTTCGACGCCTTGGTCGCGGCGCGGGCACAGGGCCAACCAATAGCCTATCTGGTTGGCGAGCGTGAATTCTGGGGGTTGCGGCTTACCACTACACCGGCAACGCTGATCCCGCGCCCGGATACCGAAACTCTTGTGGCGGCAGCTCTCGAGAAGGCGATTGGTGACTCGGGGCGGCTGCTTGATCTTGGCACCGGCACTGGTGCCATTGCCTTGGCCTTTGCCGTCGAGCGTCCCAGGTGGGAAGTGCTGGGTGTCGATCGTGAGCCAGCGGCCGTTGCCTTGGCCAGCAAGAACGCTGCACGTCACAAGATCGTCAACGCCAGTTTTCGTGTCAGTGACTGGTTCGACGAGCTGGCTGGGGAGCGCTTCGATCTAGTCGTGTCCAATCCCCCCTATATTGCTGATGACGATCCGCATCTGGGCCAGGGGGATGTACGTTTCGAACCCCGCTCGGCGCTGGTGGCGGACGAGGCTGGTATGGGCGACTTGAATGCCTTGGTGCGACAGGCCGCGGAACATCTGGAAGCCTCGGGATGGCTGTTGCTCGAACATGGCTTGGCTCAAGGCGAAGCCGTACGCGAGGCCATGTGTGCCCACGGCTATGCTGAGGTGTCGACACTCGAGGATCTGGGGAGGCGTGAGCGTGTCAGCCTGGGACGCGCGCCTCTGCGTTGAAGCCGAGAAAGGGAAGGTGCTGGAGCCAGGCCCACCCCATGTGATAATACTTAAAGATGACTGTGTGCAAATCAGTTATCTATGGCTGGCATATCTTTGCATGGCGCTATATATAACTACATTGGCTATGTTTATTGGATGATATTGCCGTCTTTTTGTCTTCAACTGCCATTGGCCCGGACTGCTCATTACAATGAAAGCCAAGACTCGTTCGCTGGACCGAATCGATCTGAAGATTCTGCGTTGCCTGCAGGAAAATGCACGCATTTCCTATGTCGACCTGGCCGCTCAGGTTGGCTTGTCCACCACCCCTTGCCTGGAGCGGGTCAAGCGACTCGAACGTGCCGGCATCATTCGTGGCTACAAGGCTGTACTCGATCCCAAGGCGCTGAAGGCCAATCTGTTGGTATTCGTCGAGATCAGCCTGGAGACCCAGTCGCCGGCGGTGTTCGATGAATTTCGCCGGGCGGTCAGCAAGCTGCCACAGATCCAGGAGTGTCATCTGGTATCGGGGCAGTTCGATTATATCCTCAAGTGCCGGATTCCCGAGATGTCCGCCTATCGCCAGCTTCTCGGCGATGTGGTGTTGACGCTTCCGGGGGTCAAGGAGTCCAAGAGTTACGTGGTCATGGAAGAAGTCAAGGAAGAGTTTTCCCTGTATATCCCTGATACCGATCAGTTCGACGACAAGTAAGCGGGAGAGTGTCGCGTGCCAATGAATGACGAAGCGCTGTTGCGTTACAGTCGCCAGATCATGCTGGATGCCATCGACATCGAAGGGCAAGAGAGACTGCTTGAAAGTCATGCATTGATCGTCGGTGCTGGTGGGCTGGGATCACCGGTAGCTCTCTATCTGGCAGCGGCCGGTGTGGGGCGTCTGACATTGGCTGATGCCGATGAGGTCGAACTGTCCAACCTGCAACGCCAGATCGCCCATACCCAGTCAGACTTGGGACGCAACAAGGCTGAATCTGCTGGCGAGGCCGCTGTGGCACTCAATCCTGGCTGCAGGGTCCGCACCTTGACGACTCACCTTGAAGGCGAGCGCTTGGACACAGTGGTGGCGGAATGCGACTTGGTCCTCGACTGCACCGACCGCTTCTCCAGTCGCTACGCCATCAATCGTGCCTGCCAACTGGCTGGCAAACCATTGATTTCCGGTGCAGCGATCCGTTTCTCCGGGCAACTGGCAGTCTTCGACCCCCGCGACCCGAACAATCCATGCTATGCCTGCTTGTATCCACCAGGCGACGCTGGGGCCAATGATGACGAGTTGCGCTGTGCCGAAAACGGTGTAGTGGCGCCATTGGTGGGGTTGATCGGAAGCTTTCAAGCGTTGGAGGCAGTAAAACTGCTCAGTGGTGCTGGCCAGGTCCATCGTGGCTTGTCGACCTTCGATGGGCTGCACGGCGAATGGCGCCACTTCCGTGTGCGCCGTGACCCGGCCTGCCCGGTCTGCAGTGGCCGGTGACAGGCGGCCTCGGACCGCGAAGATACGGCGTTTTTGATTCTTACCGGTGCCATATGGGCTACCTTCCCAGTCATCTTGCCGAGTACTACCTCTTGGTGATGGTCATTATTTGACGCCCTTTGTCGTTGGTAAGCGTCGTGATCGTCGCCCGCATCACATTGCTGGAGGCCTTTCTTTCAGCTGTAGAGCGCTATTGATAGGGTGTTGGATGAGATTGACATAGCCGCAAGGAAAACTATTTGTTATTGAATACTTGACATGGCAAGGTGGTTTGATGTCAGACTTGGATATCAAGAAAGGTCGATTTCATGGCTTTCTTCGCCATCTGCCGTGGTGAAAGAATTCAACAACAATAATCGGTAGACCGTTATGGTGCTGCCCATTGCAAGGATATCCTGTATGACCCTTGCCACTCTCCTTCAGCGACCCGTTTCCTACTACCGCGATAGCATCGCGGTCACGCTTTCCCCGTGCCCCCTCCTGACGGTAGACGTTCGTGCCGATGTCTGTGTGATCGGTGGCGGCGTGACTGGCTGTTCTACTGCGCTGCACCTTGCCGAGCGTGGCTATTCGGTGGTGCTACTGGAGGCTGGAGAGATCGGTTACGGAGCGTCTGGGCGCAGTGGGGGGCAAATCCTGCCAGGGCTGGGTACGGATATCGCCACGGTGGAAAAAGCGTTAGGTCTGGAGCGCGCCCGCGAGATTTGGGAGATGAGTCGTGAGTCGGTGCGCTTGACCGCGTCATTGGTCCAACGACACGCGATTCCCTGTGATCTCGCCTGGGGGTATCTGCATGCCGCGGTCAAGCCACGTCATGTACGAGAACTCAAGGCTTTCCAGACCAGAATGGCCGAACGTTACGGCTATACGGCCATAGAGTGGCTGGAGGGCGATACTCTTCGGGAGCGCGTGGTGACCGAAGCCTATCCGGGCGCGCTGTTCGAGTCCGAAGGTGGCCACCTGCATCCCTTGAACTATACCTTGGGGCTAGCGCGGGCCGCGCAAGACGCCGGGGTCGCGATTCACGAACACAGCCCTGTCATCGAAGTGCGCCAGGGACAGCCCGTGCAGGCGATCACCCCAGGCGGCAAGGTGAGCGCCGATTTCCTGGTAGTGGCTACCAATGCCTACCTGCAAGGGCTGGTGCCGGAACTCGACGGCCGTATCATGCGTGCCGCCAATTACATGATCGCCACCCGGCCACTCTCGTCCGAACAGGTGGCCCGTGTCCTGCCCCGCAATGATGCCCTGGCCGATGCCAACTTCGTTCTCGACTATTATCGCTTGTCCGCCGATCGTCGCCTGATCTATGGCGGCGAGGTCAGTTACGACGGTCGTGAACCGCGTAACCTGCCGGCACGCATGGATGCCAAGATGACCCGCTTGTTTCCCGTACTCCAAGGGGTGGGAATCGATTACCGCTGGGGGGGCGAGGTCGCCATTACCCTCAACCGGGCTCCCGACTTTGGCCGTTTGGGACCTAACCTGTATTACGCCCAAGGCTACTCTGGGCACGGTATGTCGCTGGCTGGGTTGGCCGGCAAATTGCTGGCCGAAACCATTGCCGGTCAGAGCGAGCGTTTTGATGTATTCGCCGCCATGCCTCACCGAGTCTTTCCTGGAGGCAAATGGCTGCGCACGCCGTTACTGGTCCTTGCGACCCAGTTCTACAAATTGCGTGATCGGCTGTAAGAGCCAAGGGTGGCCCTGATGTCGACGAAACAGGAGAGTGGAACCATGACCCCTTCCACCATGGCGCCCGACACGGGCACTCGAGAGCCGGGCACGGCGCAGGCACGCGACATCGACAGGCGTGATGTTCGCCAAGCGTCATCGATCGATTTGCGGGGGCTGCACAAGCGGTTCGGCAAGACCACGATCGCTCTGGATGGCGTCGACCTGACCATCGAAGCCGGTGAGTTCTTCACCCTGCTGGGCCCCTCTGGATGCGGAAAGACGACGCTACTGCGCATCCTGGCCGGTCTCGAGGAACCCGATGCCGGGAGCTTGAGAATCGGCGACCGCGATATCACCGATACTCCGCCGCATAAGCGCAGCGTCAACACTGTCTTTCAATCCTACGCTCTTTTTCCGCATCTCTCAGTGCGCGATAACCTGGCCTTCGGCCTGCGCATGCAGGGTATCCCCCTTGAACAGCGCAAGGCCAAGGTTGCTGAGATCGCTGATTTCATTCAACTAGGCGATCTGGTCGAGCGGCGCGTCGACCGGCTATCGGGAGGGCAACGGCAACGCATCGCCTTGGCCCGTGCCTTGATTTGCGAGCCCAACGTGCTGCTGCTGGACGAGCCGTTATCGGCGCTCGATGCCGGTCTGCGGGGTCAGCTTCAGGTGGAGCTGCAGCGCATCCAGAAGCGTCTTGGCATGACCTTCGTCTTCGTGACGCACGATCAGGACGAAGCCATGGTGATGTCGGACCGAATCGCGGTGCTCGACAGCGGTATCATCCAGCAGGTGGGCACGCCTAGCGAAGTCTACGAACATCCGGTCAATGCCTTCGTCGCCCGCTTCATGGGGCATGACAACCTGTTCGCCATCCAGCGCAGTGCCGACAACTGGGTGGATACAGACCTAGGGCGTCTGCAACTCGATCCTGCCCAGCAGCGATCCGAACAGCAGGGGTGGCTACTCATTCGTCCCGAGACGCTGGAGCTGGGGGGCGATGTGCCCGCGGGCTACAACCGGCTCGAAGGGATCGTAAAGGAGCGGCTCTACCGTGGTAGCCGCATCGAGTACCGCCTGGAAGTCAATGGCGTGACGCTGATGGCGGTGGCCAGTAACCTGGGGCAGCGGCTGCATGCGGTGGACGACCGGGTCACGATCAGTGTCTGTCCCGAAGACCTCGTTCGAGTCGCTGCCTAGGAGATCACGCATGGCTGAGACAAGTATGGCGTTACGCAGCCGCGCCTTGGTTGCTGAGTCCCGTCATCTGCTGTTCACGGTGGCGCCCGGCGCAATCTGGATCTTCGTATTTCTGGTCCTGCCCAGTGCCTATTTGATGGGCGTGGCCTTCATGACCACCGGTCCTTACGGTCTACCCGAGATGCCGCTTTCACTGGACTCGTTCCGGCGCCTGGCAGGTTTCGGTTTTCTCGGTTGGAGCCCGGGCAATCTCTATACCTTGCTGCGCTCACTGTGGCAGACGCTGGTGTCGACCGCGTTGGTGGTAGTGATCGCTTATCCGATCGCCTATTACATTACTACCTGCCGCGAAAAGTGGCGACCGATCATGCTGTTGGTCGTCGTGGTGCCGTCCTGGACCAATCAGGTGATCCGGACCTTTGGCTGGATGAACCTGCTGGCACCGGGGACACCGCTTGCCGGCCTGGCCGAGTCGGTGGGGCTGATCAACCCCAACATGGGGCTTTATCCCTCCAATTTCGCGGTAACCCTGGGGCTGGTCTACAACTTCCTGCCATTCATGGTGTTACCGTTATATGCCGCCTTCGAGAAACTCGACACGGCGCAGGTGCAAGCTGCCCAGGATCTCTACGCTTCGCCGGTACGCGCTTTCTGGCATGCGGTGTTTCCCCAGACCTTGCCGGGATTGCTGGCGGGAACGGTGCTGGTGGCAATTCCCGCTTTCGGCATGTACGTGATTCCCGAACTGCTGGGGGGTGGTAAGGGCATGATGCTGGGCAATCTGGTGGCCAACCAGTTCGCCGGCAGTGCCAACTGGCCGTTGGGTGCCGCTGGCGCGATCCTGATGCTGATCGCCACCTTCATTGGATTGTTCGCCATGCGGCGTGTTGGCAAGCGCCTGGGCGGCGGCGAGGAGGTGGTGATATGAAAAAGCGCACGCTGCAACGCGGCCTGGGTGTCTTCTGGTGGCTGACCCTTGTATTCCTTTACCTGCCGTTGGTAGTGGTGATGGTGTTTTCCTTCAACTCCGCCAACAGCGCCGCCCATTTCACCGGTATCTCGCTACGCTGGTATCGGCGCCTGCTGGGCAACGAGGAGATTCTATCGGCGTTCGCCAACAGTATGGTCCTGGCGATCACATCATCGGTGATTGCGCTGGTGATCGGCTGCTTGATCGGTTACGGCATGTACCGCCATCGTCATCGCAAGCTTGGCTGGCTGATCGTATTGATCTATCTACCGATAGTGCTGCCGGACATCGTCTTCGGTATCTCCGAAATGACCTTTTTCGTTCAGATCCACCGCCTGACCGGCATATTGCAGCCCGGCATCGAGACCATGATCATCGCCCATGTGACCTTCCAGATACCGTTCGTGGCGCTGATCGTCTATTCGCGCTTCGTCGGTCTCGACCCCTCGTTGTTCGAAGCAGCCAAGGATCTGTATGCCTCGCCATGGCAACGTGCGCTGCACTTCATGTTGCCGACCATCAAGCCGGCATTGCTCTCGGCCTTTTTCCTGTCGTTCACACTGTCGATCGATGACTTCGTGATCAGCTTCTTTACCGCCGGCCCTGAGAGTGCAACCTTGCCGATCTACATCTGGGGGGCGATCAAGAAGGGGGTGTCACCCGAAATCAATGCCATTGCCACACTGATGATTGGTGCGGTGGCGATTGCCGCTGTGTTGAGTTTGATATTCAGCTACCGCCGGCAGCGCTAGGCCGGCGGAATCATACCAAAGGGGATCAAAGGAGAGCGAATCATGAAAACAATCACGACGGGGTTGGCCGTTTCCCTAAGCGGCTTGTTGTTGGCGGGAACGGTGCAGGCCCAGGAGAACAAGCTGTACCTGTTCAACTGGACGGAATACATGGACCCGGCGATCATCACGGCCTTCGAGGAGAAGTATGATGTCGATGTGGTGCAGAATTACTTCAACTCCCTGCCGGAAATGTTTGCCAAGCTCAACGCTGGCGGTGTCTCCCAGTACGACATCATCGTGCCGTCCAACTATTATGTGCCGCGCCTGATCGAGACGGGCCTGGTGCAGCCGCTCGACAAGTCGAAGCTTTCGAACCTGGATAACGTGATGGAGCGGTTCCGTGACCCGGCGTACGATCCGGGTGGTGAATACACCGCGCCCTATCAATGGGGAACGACGGGGATCATCTACAACACCGAGACGTTCCCTGATGCTCCAAAGAGTTGGTCGCTCTTGTTCGACAGCGAGGTCAATCCGAGTCATCCCTTCGCACTAATGGGTGATGGCCAGGTCAGCATGGGGGCGGCGTGTGCCTACCTAGGGCATGGCTATGATTGCACTGACATGGATGCCTGGCGTGAGGCGGCACGCTTGCTGATCGAGACCAAGGGCCGCAACAACTTCAGTGGTTTTTCCGATGGCACACCCGCCCTGCAGCAGGTGGCTCGCGGCGTGACGCATGTCGCCCTCAGTTACAACGGCGACTACCTGTTCTTCAAGGATGAGGATCCAGAGACCTTCGCCACCATTGACTTCATGCTGCCCGACGAAGGCGCGGAAATGTGGGTCGATTCCATGATGATTCCGTCCGAAGCACCGAACCCCGATATGGCGCATAAATTCATCGATTTC
This sequence comes from Litchfieldella anticariensis FP35 = DSM 16096, assembly GCF_000409775.1. Taxonomy (GTDB): domain Bacteria; phylum Pseudomonadota; class Gammaproteobacteria; order Pseudomonadales; family Halomonadaceae; genus Litchfieldella; species Litchfieldella anticariensis. Next base: position 56,397 of record NZ_KE332377.1, read on the forward strand.
ATCCTCGATGCCGAGATCGGCGCTCAACTCTCCAACTACAACTACTATTCCAGCCCCAATGCAGCGGCCAAGCCTCACCTAGACGAGGTGCTGACCGAGCCGCCGGTGCAACCCAGCGAGGAGGATATGGAGCGGCTGCGTTTTACACCCAGTCTTTCCGGCGAGCAGCTTCAGACCTTCCAGCAGCTCTGGTCTGAGGTTCAGGCTCGCTGAGCGATCGGTTCCGGACTCACTGGAACCAGGGGTGATGCAGCCCGGAGCGGTATCACCCCATGCTGTCCATCAAGGAATCCCGTATGAGTAACCGTCAAGACGAGCCAGGGCTGAATGACTGGTTCAATGCCCACGGCATCACCGAAGTGGAATGTTTGGTCACGGATCTGACCGGCATTCTCAAGGGCAAGATCATGCCCGCCAACAAGTACCTTAACGGAGGCCGGCCACGACTGCCGGATTCGATCTTCATCCAGACCGTCACCGGGGGGTATCCGGACGATGAAGACATCCGCTTCTGGAACCCCGCCGAACGGGACATGGAACTGATTCCTGACCCGCAGGCTGTCTATCTGGTGCCTTGGGCGGAGGATCCCACGGCCCAGATCATTCACGATTGCTACTATCTGACTGGTGAGCCGGTGGAACTGTCGCCGCGCCATGTTCTCAAGCGGGTGCTGGATCTCTATGCGGCACGTGGCTGGAAGCCCGTAGTCGCGCCAGAGGTGGAGTTCTACCTGGTCAAGACCAACACTGACTCCGACTATCCCCTCGAACCGCCAATCGGTCGTTCAGGGCGCCAGGAAAGCAGTCGTCAGTCGTTTTCCATCGATGCAGTCAATGAATTCGATCCGTTATTCGAGGAGATGTACGACTACTGCGAGGCCATGGATCTCGACCTGGATACCTTGATCCACGAGGAAGGCGCCGGTCAGATGGAGGTCAACTTCCAGCATGGCGACCCATTGACCTTGGCCGATCAGGTGGTGATGTTCAAGCGTACGCTACGTGAGACGGCGTTGCGCCACGACATGTATGCGACCTTCATGGCCAAGCCGATGGCCAACGAGCCGGGCAGCTCCATGCATATTCATCAGAGTCTGATGGATCTCGATAACGAGCATAACGTATTCGCTGGAGATGATGGGCAACCTAGCCGTTTGTTCCATCATTTCATTGGCGGTCTTCAGAAGTACCTGCCGGCGGCGATGCCGTTCTTTGCACCCAACGTCAACTCCTATCGTCGTTTGATGCGCAGCGAACACAGCGGTTCGGCGCCGGTCAACGTGGAGTGGGGGTTGGATAACCGCACCGTAGGCTTGCGGGTGCCGGTATCGTCGCCGCAGGGCACTCGGGTCGAGAACCGACTGGCCGGGGCCGATGCCAACCCCTATCTGGTCATGGCGGCATCGCTTGCCTGTGGCTACCTGGGCATGCTCAGCCAGATCGAACCTCGTCCTCCGATGGTAGGCTCGGCCTGGTCAGGGGGCGACAAACTGCCCGATGATATTGGACCGGCGTTGGACGCCTTGCATGCTTGCAAGCCGTTGGCTGACCTGCTGGGAGAACGCTTCACCAATAGCTATCTGGCAGTCAAGCGGGCCGAGCACAAGGCGTACTTCCAGGTCATCAGTTCCTGGGAGCGTGAACATCTGCTGCTGAGAGTTTGATGTCCTGTCATCGACGCATGGTGGCAACCACAAGTCATTATGCGTGGTGAGTATTATATACCAGTATGTTGCGTGTTTACTGTGGTATAGCGTAATATCGCCTCAGTTTTGTTGAATAAAATAAACATTCGGAGGCTTCCATGAGCATGACTTCAGTTACTCAGCACGTGGCGTCCTACTATGCAGCCTCGGCCAACCCTGGCCCGTCGCGCCCGGCTTTGGAGGGTGAGATCCGGTGTGATGTCTGTGTCGTGGGAGCCGGTTTTACCGGTATCTCCTCAGCGCTGCATTTGGCCGAGAAGGGGGCCAAGGTCGTGGTGCTGGAAGCTGCTCGGGTCGGATATGGGGCCTCGGGACGTAACGGTGGGCAGATCGTCAATAGCTACAGCCGCGACATGGACGTGATCGAAGCCAAATACGGTACCGAGACGGCGCGTGCACTGGGTGATATGGCCTTCGAGGGCAATCGCATCATTCGCGAGCGAATTGCGCAGTACGCTATCCAGTGCGATCTCAAGGATGGCAACCTGTTTGCCGCCTGCAATGCCAAGCAACTCATGGCATTGATCGAGCACAAGTCGCTGTGGGAACGCTTTGGTCATGACCGTCTCGAGTTGCTGGAAGGTCGGGAATGTCGCCGTGAAGTTGGTACGGATCGCTATGTTGGCGCCCTGGTCGATCACTCTGGCGGTCATCTTCATCCGCTCAACCTGGTGCTGGGCCAGGCCGCAGCCTTCGAGTCGCTGGGTGGGGTGATTCATGAACAAACGCCAGTCACCGAACTGATTCACGGCGAGCCGGTCCGGTTGCGTACGCCACAGGGCATGGTGAGTGCCGAGCGAGTGGTACTGGCCGGCAATGCCTATATGAACAAGCTGATCCCTCCGCTTGAAGGTAAGGCCATGCCCTGCGGTACCCAGATCGTTACCACCGAGCCACTCGATGAAGCGGTGGCGCGCGAGCTGTTACCGAACGACATGGCGGTGGAAGACTGTAATTACCTGCTCGATTATTTTCGCCTGTCCGCGGATCGCCGCCTGATCTATGGCGGGGGTGTCAATTACGGTGGACAAGATCCCTCGAGCATCGAAAGTGTGATTCGACCCAAGCTCGAAACCACGTTCCCCCAACTCAAGGGGGTGAAGATCGACTACGCGTGGAGCGGTAACTTCCTGCTGATGCTCAACCGTCTACCGCATTTCGGGGTGCTCAACGGAAATGTCTATTACGCACAGGGCTATTCCGGGCATGGTGTCACCTGTTCACACTTGGCAGGTCGCCTGATCGCCGAGGTCATGAACGGGCAAAGCGAGCGTTTCGATGCCTTTGCCGGCTTGCCGCACCTACCGTTCCCTGGAGGGCGGATATTGCGTGTACCGCTATCGGCCATGGGGGCCTGGTATTATCGGACGAGAGATGCACTGGGGGTATGATGGAGCTGTCTGGATCTAGCGACACGTCTTCCATGATTGTGAAAACAGTGTTCAAAAACTACTGCCTGGTCTTCCTGGCTGGACCGAGACGGTTATACTTCGTGCAATTCTCATCATGAATGCGCTGATGCCGGATGCATCATTCGTCATTCACTACCTAGTCTTCACCGCTTGGAGTCGACGCTTCCGATAAGAGTGGATAGGCGTGCTACATGGCGTGGCAAGCTGCCCGAGACAGTGATGTCGTGATGCATCAAGGAGGCGGACGATGAACAAGTCAATCGTGATCGGCAGTACGTTGGCAGTGCTGGGCCTGGGTGGCCTGGCGGTGGGGGCCTACCAGGTGCAGACTTTCGACAGAGAGCCTGAACCGGTGTATGCCGATATTCTCAGTGTCAACGCGGCCACGCGTACTGTCGAAGCCCCGCGTGAAGTATGCGAGAACGTGGTAGTCAGTCAGCGTGCGCCCACTCGCGATCCCCATCGCATCGTGGGTACGGCGGCAGGGGCTATCGTCGGTGGCTTGTTGGGCAACCAGATTGGTGGTGGCAGTGGCAAGAAGATCGCCACGGTGGCCGGTGCCGTGGGCGGCGGCTTCGCTGGTCGCGAAGTGCAGGAGCGTATTGAAGCTGGGCAGACCACCACGACCACCCAGCGTCAGTGTCATACCGTGGTCGATACCCAGCAGCAACATCTGGGATATGACGTCGAATATCGCTACGAAGGCCAGGTATACAGCGTGCGCCTCGATGAAGCCCCTCAAGGCAGCCAAGTGCTGATGCATGAGGGCGAGCCCCAGTGGCATGCCGGCCAGGCACAGGCCGTGGCCTCGCAGGGGTGATCGTATTCAATCGCTCGGGCGGTTCAGCCGCGGCTTCCGGCCCCTGGGCATGCCCGAGCCCCTCTAGCAGTCAGATTGGTGGCTGGCCAATCGCTTGACGGCGAGCTTGACCACCGGGCTGAGCTGGGAAGCGTCTCGGCCCGCGCCCTCGATCAATTGCCGCTTCATGCTGCGGGCCCAGAATTTCTTCAAGTGGGTCGCCACGTGCTCGGCAGCCGCTTCATCGCTGCCGTGGTAGCGATGGTTGTCGGCGATCTGGTTTGCCATCTGGATCAGGGTAGCGAGTGAATCCTGGCTCATGGGAAATACCTTGGGTCGGAATTAGTGGGAAACGAGTGTGCGTTGTGGCTCGTGCCAAGTGGGTGACTGGTAGATCACATGGCGCCCGGAACGGGCGAAGCCAACCAGCATCAATCCGGCGTGGCGTGCCTGCTCGATCGCCAGTGAGGTGGGGGCCGAGATGGCCACCAGCGCGCCGATACCGACACTGCAGCTCTTGTGTACCATCTCGTAACTTGCCCGGCTCGAAACCAGAGCAAACCCCTCTCCAGGTATCCGATTTTCCCGCCTCATGGCGCCGATCAGCTTGTCCAGGGCGTTATGACGCCCGACATCCTCTCGCGCCAGTTGGATGTGGCCGTCCAGATCGCACCAGGCGGCGGCGTGGCAAGCACCTGTCTCGGCCTGCAGTGGCTGGTGTCGATGCAGCTCGCTCAGGGCATGCTGGATCGCACTGTCTCTGAGGCCAGGTGCCCGAACCGTTGGTATCGGACGAATCGCCTGTTCCAGCGACTCACTGCCACACAGCCCGCAGCCGGTACGACCGGTCAAATTGCGGCGGCGTAACTTGAGCTCGGCCTGACGCTGGGCACTGATGTGCAGGTGTACCGCGATGCCTTTGTCTTCCGTGTGGATGTCGACGCCATAGAGTTCATCGTGATGTTGAAGAATGCCCTCGGACAGGCTGAACCCCAGTGCAAAGTCCTCGAGATCGGCGGGCGTGGCCATCATCACGGCATGTGAGATGCCGTTATAGACCAGTGCCACCGGGACTTCGGTAGCGATGTCGTCAGCGGCGGAGGCTGGCACCGCATCCTTGCCCCGGCGGATGTCCACCGGGATCCGGCTGCTGATACGGCTCAGGGTCGGCAATGTCATCGATTGACACCACTCGTGACGACGGCCTGATCGTTATGGCCGTTGAGCAAGCGGTGCTGCAGCTTGTCAAAGGTATGGAACTGTCGTTGCCATATGGATGGCTGACTGACTTTTTCCACCTGTACGGCGGTCACCTTGTACTCGGGACAGTTGGTCGCCCAGTCGGAGCTGTCGGTGGTGATCACGTTGGCACCGCTGCCGGGGTGGTGGAAGGTGGTGTAGACCACGCCCGGCAGCATGCGCTCGCTGATCCTGGCGCGCAGTACCGTCTGGCCGGCGCGGCTGGAAATACCCAGCCAATCGCCATCGCGGATGCCGCGAACCTCGGCATCGTGGGGGTGCACCTCCAGCACATCCTCGGCATGCCAGGCCTGGTTGTCGGTGCGTCGGGTCTGGGCTCCGACATTGTACTGCGACAGGATACGCCCAGTGGTCAGCAGCAGCGGGAAGCGGCTGGTGGTGCGCTCCTGGGTAGCGACATACTCAGTGATGGCGAACTGGCCACGGCCGATGGGGAAGTCATCGACGTGCATGGTAGGGGTACCGATAGGGTGGTCGCCGTTACATGGCCACTGGATACTGCCGAGCTCGTCGAGCCTGTCATAGCTGACGCCGGTAAAGGTCGGGGTCAGACTGGCGATTTCGTCCATGATCTCGGAAGGATGGCGGTAGTCCATGGGATAGCCCAGGGCATTGGCCAGGTCGACGGTGACTTCCCAGTCTTCCTTGCCCGCGACCGGCGGCATGACCTTGCGCACGCGGTTGATGCGTCGCTCGGCATTGGTGAAGGTGCCGTTCTTCTCCAGGAAAGAGGAGCCCGGAAGCAGCACGTGGGCGAACTTGGCCGTCTCGTTGAGGAAAATGTCCTGCACGATCAGGCAGTCGAGGGACTTGAGGGCGGTCTCGACGTGCTGGGTATTGGGATCGGATTGGGCGATGTCCTCGCCCTGAACATAGAGCGCCTTGAAGGTGCCGGCAATGGCAGCATCGAACATGTTGGGGATACGCAACCCCGGTTCGTCGTCGAGGGGCACCCCCCAGGCTTGTTCGAAGCGACGGCGGGAAAGCGCGTCGGAGACGTGCTGATAGCCAGGCAGTTCGTGGGGGAAGGAGCCCATGTCGCAGGAGCCCTGGACGTTGTTCTGGCCGCGCAGCGGGTTCACGCCGACACCTTCGCGGCCGATATTGCCGGTGGCCAGTGCCAGGTTGGCGATGCCCATGACCATGGTCGAACCCTGGCTATGTTCGGTTACCCCCAGGCCATAGTAGATAGCCCCGTTGGGAGCCGCCGCATAGGTGCGTGCAGCACGCCGCACGGCTGCGGCCGGTACGCCGGTGATTTCCTCGACTCGTTCCGGGGCATGACGCTCTTCGAGAATGAAGTTGCGCCAGGCGCGGTAGGCGTCGTCGTCGCAGCGGCTGGCGATGAACTCCTCGTCTTCCAGGCCTTCGGCGATCACGACATGGGCGAGCGCATTGATCAGTGCCACATTGGTGCCGGGGCGCAGCGCCAGGTGCTGGGCTTCCTTGAGGTGCGGGGTGGCGAGCAGGTCGATGCGCCGCGGGTCGGCGACGATCAGTTGGGCGCCTTCGCGCAAGCGACGGCGCATCAACGAGCCGAATACCGGATGAGCGTCGGTGGGGTTGGCACCGATCACGATGATCACGTCGGCCTTCATCACCGAGTCGAAGGTCTGGGTGCCAGCCGATTCGCCAAGGGTGGTCTTGAGGCCGAACCCGGTCGGTGAATGGCAGACCCGGGCGCACGTGTCGGTGTTGTTGTTGCCGAAGGCGGCGCGTACCAGCTTCTGCACCAGATAGGTTTCCTCGTTGGTGCAGCGTGACGAGGTAATGCCGCCGATGCTGTCGCGGCCATGCTTGGCCTGGACATCCTTGAGGCGCTTGGCGGCAAAGGCGATCGCTTCTTCCCAACTGACCTCGCGCCACGGTTGATCGATGGCATCGCGAATCATGGGCGACTTGAGACGATCCTGATGAGTGGCGTAGCCGAAGGCGAAACGGCCCTTGACGCAGGAATGGCCATGATTGGCGTCACCACCCTTGTACGGCACCATGCGGATGACCTGGTCGCCTTTCATCTCGGCCTTGAATGAGCAGCCAACGCCGCAGTAGGCGCAAGTCGTGATTACGCTGTGCTCGGGTTGTCCCATCTCGACCACGCTCTTTTCCATCAGCGTCGCGGTGGGGCAGGCCTGCACGCAAGCACCGCAAGAGACGCACTCCGAGTCCATGAAGGCTTCGTCCTGCCCGGGCGAGACCTTGGAATCGAAACCTCGGCCATCGATGGTCAATGCGAAGGTGCCCTGGACCTCCTCGCAGGCACGCACGCAACGCGAGCAGACGATGCACTTGCTGGGATCGAAAGCGAAGTAAGGATTGGAGAGGTCCTTTTCGGCTACCAGATGGTTCTCGCCCTCGAAGCCGTAGCGGACTTCGCGTAGGCCCACGGCCCCAGCCATGTCCTGCAGTTCGCAGTCGCCGTTGGCCGGACAGGTCAGGCAGTCCAGCGGGTGATCGGAGATGTACAGCTCCATGATATTGCGGCGTAGCTTGGCCAGGCTGGCGTTCTGGGTGGTTACTTTCATGCCGGCTTCCACCGGGGTGGTGCAGGAGGCCGGGTAACCGCGCTTGCCCGCGATCTGCACGGCGCACAGGCGGCAAGAGCCGAACGCTTCGAGGTTATCGGAGGTGCACAGCTTGGGAATGTTGATGTCGGCCAGTGCTGCGGCACGCAGCACCGACGTCCCCTCGGGAACGGTGATCGTGGTGCCATCGATCTCTAGGCTGACGAGAGTCTCTGACAGCCGGGCGGGAGTTCCATAGTCTTTATTCGGGTCGAAATGTTGTAACATTAATTTGGTCTCCGTCCGCTAAGAGGGTGTTTACAAACTACTGCGCTCGGCCATGCTGCGTTGAAATCAGCCTCAAAATACTCATTTACAAGCTCGTAAACTCCGCTTTTTCGGCTGATTTCGCCTTGCCTGGCCTTCGCTCGTCACATTTGTAAAACCCCCTCTTACAGGTCTTCGGGGAAGTGCTTCATTACGCTCTGTACCGGGAAGGGCGTCATACCCCCCATTGCACAAAGAGAACCGTCCACCATGGTCTCGCACAGCTCACCGAGCAGTGCGAGGTTGGCTTCGCGGTTCTCCCCAGCGCGGATGCGGTCGATCACTTCAACACCGCGGGTCGAGCCGATGCGGCACGGGGTACATTTGCCACACGACTCGACGGTGCAGAATTCCATCGAGAAGCGTGCTTGTTCGCCCATGTCCACCGTATCGTCGAACATCACCACGCCTCCATGGCCCAGTCCCGCACCAACAGCGGCAAAGGCTTCGTAGTCGAGTGGCGTGTCCCACTGGCTTTCCGGCAGGTAAGCGCAGAGCGGGCCGCCGACCTGTACCGCGCGCAACGGGCGGCCCGAGAAGGTGCCGCCGCCGAACTCCTCTATCAGCTCGCGCAGGGTGGTACCGAAGGCCAGTTCGATCAACCCACCGCGCTTGACATTGCCCGCCAGCTGCAGCGCCAGGGTGCCGCGTGAGCGGCCCATGCCGTAGTCGGCGTAGGCCTGCCCACCGTGGCTCAGGATGAAAGGCACCGCCGCCAGCGACAGCACGTTGTTGACCACGGTGGGCTGGCCGAACAGCCCTTCAATCGCTGGCAGCGGCGGCTTGAAGCGCACCAGGCCGCGCTTGCCTTCGAGGCTCTCGAGCAACGAGGTCTCCTCGCCGCAGATATAGGCGCCGGCGCCGAGGCGTACCTCGAGATCGAAGCGCCGGCGACTACCAAGGATGTTCTCGCCCAAGTAACCGGCCGCCTCGGCGCGTGCGATGGCCGTGTCGAGTATCCGTTGAGCCAGCGGATACTCCGAGCGCAGATAGATGTAACCCTGGGTGGCGCCGACGGCCAGACCGGCGATGGCCATGCCCTCGATCAGCATATAGGGGTCGCATTCCATTACCAGACGGTCGGCGAAGGTGCCGGAATCGCCCTCATCGGCGTTGCAGACGATATATTTCTGATCGGCATGGGTGTCGAGCACGGTCTGCCACTTGATACCAGTCGGGAAGGCGGCGCCGCCGCGGCCGCGCAGGCCCGAGGCCTTGACCTCGTCGACGATGGTCTGGGGCCCGAGCTTCAAGGCGTTCTCGAGGCCCTTGAAGCCGTCATGGGCGCGGTAATCGTCGATCGACAGCGGGTCGGTGATGCCGGCACGGGCGAAGGTCAGGCGCTGCTGCCGCTTCAGGTAGGGAATATCTTCGGTGAGGCCTTGGCTCAGTGGGTGTTCGCTCTTGCCTTCGAGGAGGCCAGCGTCGAACAGGCTGGCAACGTCATCCTCCTCGACCGGGCCGTAGCTGACACGGCCGTCTTCGGTCTCGACCTCGACCAGTGGCTCCAGCCAGAACAGGCCGCGGGAGCCGTTGCGCACTAGTTCTATCTCGACGCCACGGACGCGTGCTTCGGCCTCGATACGAGCCGTCACTTCGTCGGCGCCCATCGCTAGCGCAGTGGTATCGCAGGGAACGAAGATCTTGGTAGTCATCATTGCACCTCCACCACTTGGGTCGTCAGTTCATCGAGCAGACGGTCGAATTTCTCCGCTGTGACGCGCCCGTGAACGCGGTCGCCGATACGGATCGAAGGGGCGCAGGCGCAGTTGCCCAGGCAGTAGACCGCTTCCAGCGTGATCTCGCGATCGCGGGTGGTCTGGTGATAGTCGACATTGAGCTTCGTCTTGGCGTGGGCCTCGAGGCTACGGGCTCCCATCGCCTGGCAGGCCTCGGCGCGACAGAGCTGCAATACGTGGCTGCCGGGTGGCGTGGTGCGGAAGTGGTGGTAGAAACTGATCACGCCATGGATCTCGGCACGGGTCTGCCGCAGCGATTCGGCAATGATCGGCACGGCGTCCTTAGGAATATGGCCAAAGCGATCCTGTATCGCATGCAGGATCGGTAGCAGGGCGCCGGGTTTGTGTTTCAAGGCGTCGATCTCGTCTTGTATCGACTGGGGGGTCCATTCGGAGAAGTTGCTCATTGCCACCACCTGGATTGTTATGGAAATACTGAATGAATACCTGTGCTCCGGGCGCCTTGCGTGACCCACAGGAATGTGGGAAATGCGTTGGTCCGTCGGGTACGGACCTGGCCTTGAGCAGACTCGTCGGTTTATTCAGCGTTTCCTTATCTTTCAAATATGAAGTCAACTGCATATTTGAGGATGTAGCGCATCACGGTTGTGGGGAAATTAGCACTGGATTTCCCATTAAAAAATATGAAATATTGTGCATATGAAAAAGATCCAGATCACCCCCGCCTGGTATTTCACCGATGAGGCCGGCAATCGTCTCGATCCGCAGCTATTCGTGCTGCTCGAGGCAATCCATCATCAAGGCAAGTTGACCCAGGCGGCCAAGGATGCTGGCATCTCCTACCGCCATGCCTGGAATCTGCTCAACAAGTGGGGAGAGTTCTTCGGTATCGGGTTGGTCGAGCTGGAGCGAGGGCGAGGTGCCCACCTCTCTCCGTTAGGGGAGAAGCTGCTGTGGGCCGAACAGCGCATCATCGCCCGCCTTGGGCCCCAGCTCGAAAGCCTGGGCTCGGAGCTCAATCTCGAGATACAGCAGTCCCTCGAGGGAGTGAAACCCATACTGCGGTTGCATGCCAGCCACGGTTACGCGGTCGCTCTACTACCCAAGTTCGCGACCGACTTCCAACTCGATCTGCAGTACTGCAGTCCGCGTGAAGCGCTGGCGGCGCTCAATCGCGGGGCCTGCGACCTGGCCGGCTTTCACCTGCCGAACGTCGAGATAGAGACGGCACTGATGAGTGCTTACAAACGGCTGCTGAAACCTCGCAGCCATCGAGTCATTCGCTTCATCACCCGTTGTCAGGGGCTAATGGTCAAAGCGGACAACCCCAAGCGAATCGCTGGCTTGGAGGACCTGGTCCGCAACGATGTGCACTTCATCAACCGCCAGCAGGAATCGGGTACACGAGCCTTGCTGGACGGCATGCTGCGTGAAGCAGGCCTATCGATGCGACGGATTCAGGGCTACGAGGTCGAAGAGTTCACCCATTCGGCAGTCGCGGCATACATCGCCGCCGGCATGGCCGATGTCGGTTTTGGTGTGGAGGCGGCGGCACGCCAGTTTGGGCTCACTTTCCTGCCACTGGCGACCGAGGATTATTTATTGGTCTGCCATCATCGAACACTGGATGAGCCGAAGCTTGGTCGACTGCTCGAATCTATCGGCAGCGAGGACTTCAAGAGCGCGGTGTCGGCGTTACCGGGGTATACGCCAAACCGCTGTGGCGAAGTGTGCGGGGTCGATGAACTGTTCGGCGGCTGAAACCTCCTAGCCTAGCTCTTGGGACGCTGGTTGTCGGGATCATACAGGGCACGATACCCGACGGCTTCTATGTGCAGCGGATAATGCTCGCCGAAGTACTCCATGAGAAGTGTGCTGCCTTCCCGGGCATATTCGACTGGCAGGTAGCCCAGGGCGATGATCTTGCCTACCGACGGGCCGTAGGCAGTGCTGGTGACGTAGGAGCGACGGCCAAGGGCGTCCACTAGCACCTCTCCACTATCCGGGTCGAGGATCGGCGCGTAACCCACCGGGTAGCGCGGCACGCCTTGGGCGTCGTGGTTTTCCTGCAGGGTCATGGTACACAGGTAGGCTGGCTGGTGTTCGCGCTCGCGTTGCTCCAGATAGGCGGCTCGGCCATGGAAGTCCGCTGGTTTGACCTTGGGCCTAGCGAGCCCTGCCTCATAGAGGTTGTATTCGGTGAGCAGGTCCACGTTCTGTAGTCGTAGGCTTTTCTCCAGGCGGCGGCTGTTGGCATAGGTCTCGATGCCCACCGGCGTCACACCCTTCTCGTAGAGCAGGTCCCACAAGGTGAGCCCGTAGCTGAACGGCGTGTACAGCTCCCAGCCCTGCTCGCCTACGTAGGAGATGCGGAAGGCCCAGATCGGCAATCCGCGTACGCGAATTTCGCGGGCCGTGGCGAAGGGGAAATGCTCGTAGTCCAGTGCCTGTGGGTCGTCGGCAACCGCTTGCAGAGTATGCCGTGCATTGGGGCCCCACAGCCCCAACGTGGCCAGGGTATCGGTGCGATCCTCGATGTGCACTCGCTTGAGTCCCTTGGCCTCGGCCATACGGGTTATCCATACGTAGTCGCGATGACCGGTGTCGCCACCGCAGATCACCCGGAACGTGTCCGCAGCGAGGCGCACCACGGTCAGGTCGGAATGCACGCCACCGAAGGCGTCCAGAAAATGCGTGTACACCCCCTTGCCGAGCGGCTGATCGCCACCTACGCGAGCCACCGAGAGGTACTCCAGCAGTGCCTCGGCATCCGCTCCGGAAACATCGAAGATGGCGAAGTGAGAAAGGTTGATCATGCCTACGTCTTCGCTCAGCGCGAGGTGTTCGGCGTTGGAGACCCGCCAGAAGTGGCGAGCGTCCCACTCGTTGGGGCGTTCGGGAACCCGCTCGGCGTAGCGCTCGAGCAGCGACTCATTGGCTGCATAGCCGTGAGCGCGCTCCCAACCCGCCGCCTCCATGAAGTAGCCGCCGAGCTCTTTCTCTCTTGACCAGAAGGGGCCGCGTCGCAGGTTGCGGCCGGACTCGAAAGGCTCGCGGGGATGGACGGGTGGGTCGTAGATCTTCTTGGCGATCTCGAAACAGCGCCCGTAGACATGGTGCGGTGTCTTCTGCACCGGGTAGAAGCGCGCAATATCGATGCCGAAGGGATCGAGCTCCGGCTTGCCCTTGGTGATCCAGTCGGCGAATACCTTGCCCATTCCCGGCCCGTCCTTGACCCAGACCGCTTCGCAGAACCACAGACCACGTGTCTCCGGTGATTCGCCGACCAGGGGGCCGCCGTCGTTGGTAACCGATAGCAGACCGTTGAACGAGTGTTTCTCGTCCCAGCCCAACTCACCGAGCACAGGGGTGAGTTCCACTGCGCGAGTGAAGGGGTGCATGACCTGGTCGAGTTCGAGGTCACGCATGGAAGGAGACAGGCGCGCCTGGTTACGCTCGAGGATATCGATGGGATGCACCAGGCGCGGTTCGGTGGTCTCATAGTAGCCCCACTCGAGCTGCCCTCCTTCGGTGGTGGTCGGGTCGCCCGTGTCGCGCATGTAGGCGGAGTTTCCCTGGTCACGCAGCAAAGGGTAGCCGATGTCCTCACCGGTGCCGGCGAAGACATCGAAGGGGCCAAAGAACAACAGGGGGTGCTCCACCGGCATCAGTGGCAAAGAGGCGCCGCCCATGGCTGCCGGAATGGGGCCCCAGATGCCTGAGGTCACGATCACCACGGGGGTCTCGATATAGCCCTTGCTGGTTTCTACACCGCGGACCCGGCCGTTGTGGACGTCGATATCCAGCGCTGGGGTATCGGCGAAGGTCTCGAGTTTTCCGGTGGCTTTTGCTCGTTCGATCAGTTCTCCCGCGACCTGCTGTGAGCGGGGCACCACCAGGCCGGCATCGGGGTCCCACATTGCGCCCTGGATCAACTCCCGTTGCACTAGTGGAAAACGCTCGACGACCTCATCAGGATCGATGAGCCGGACGTTGGTACCGAACGCTTTGCCCGAGGCGACCTTGCGTTTGAGCTCCTCCATGCGTTCATCGTCACCGACGCGTGCCACCTCGATACCGCCGATGCGTCGATAGTGGCCTAGATGTTCGTAGAAACGTTGGCTGTAGGTGGTGGTGTAGCACGACATCTTGTCGTGGGATGTCATGTAGCAGAAGTCGGAAGCATGAGACGTGGAGCCGATGTCCGAAGGAATGGCGGATTTGTCGAGACCCACGAGATTGTCCCAGCCTTGCTCGATCAGATGATGAGCCACCGAAGCGCCGACGATGCCGCCCTGGCCAATGATCACCGCGCTCGCGTGCTTAGGTAGTGTCGCCATGGCTGCTCTCCTGAGGGTGACCCGCCCGCTATCCCGACATTCTCTTGTCAACGTAATGCAAGCGAAGCCCACTGGCTATCCAGTGACGACCTTGGCGTGTGTAGCAACGACAAAAGAAAGCGCCGAAGACGATCTCTTCAGCGCTTTCAAGGTTAGGGCCGCAGGTGCCTGGGGGCATCATGGCTCAGGCCATGACATACCCGAGGATGACGAAGCCAATGGCGGTGACCAGTGCCCCAAGCAGGGCGTAGGGGAACTGGGTCAAGCCGTGCTGCATCGGTAAACAGCCGCTGCCTTGGGAAGAGAGTACCGAGGAGTCGGAAAAGAAGCAGGCATGGCTGCCGAAGCTCGAGGCGGAGAGCAGTGCACCCACCACTAGCGGCATCGGCGCGCCCATGTGCTGAGCAATGGGTACCACGATAGGTATCGAGATCACGAACACGCCCCACGACGAGCCAGTCGCAAACACCACCACAGCCATCGAGACGAAGACGATGGCGGGCAATAGGGCGACCGTGAGGTAAGGGGAAAGAGAGTCGATCATGAACTCGGTCATACCCAGCTGATCGTTGATCTCACGCAGCACGAAGCCGACCGCGACAATGGCCAGTGGCAGCATCATGGTACGGAAACCGTCCATGATGGCATCCATCAAGGTATTGAAGGTGGCCAGCCGCTGGAGCAGGTAGAGCGCCAGGGTGAACAGGGTAGCGACGATCACCCCCTTGAGCAGGTCGATCTCGAAGTAGGCACTGGCACCGATCAACACTGCCATGGGGGCCAGGAAATTGAACACCCCGAGCCATGGGTTGCTCTTGGGAAGCTCATCGTCACTCAAGGGCTGATCGGGGGCACCGTCGGGAATCGGCTGGCCGGCACGAGCGCGCTCCTCGGCCGCCTTCATCGGACCCAGGTCGGGCATCTTGCCCAACGCCACCAGCATCACCAGTGCCATGGCGACCCAACCATAGAGCATGAAGGGGATCGACTGGATGTACAGCCACATGCCTGGCCCTTCGCTGGCGCCGTTGGTTTCCAGCAACTCGGCGAAGTACACCGCCCAGGTGGACAGTGGAACCAGGATGCAGATCGGTGCCGCCGTAGAGTCGACGATATAGGCCAGCTTCTCACGCGACACGCCGAAACGATCAGTGAGACGCTTCATGGCTGCTGAAGTGGCCAGCGCATTGAGATAGTCGTCGATGAATATCAATACGCCCAGCACCGCCGTGCTCAGAAGCGACTGGCGACGCGTCTTCACCAGGCGTGTCATGAAGTGGCTGAAGCTCAGCGTGCAGCCGGATTTCTCCAGCATGGCAATGAAACCGCCCATCAGACCGCAAACCAGGATCAACCACGCGATGGTTTCGTCCATCATCACCGCTAGCGAGATATCGGCCAGCTCGCCGATATAGTCGTCGGGTTGCAGCAGGATCAGACCAGCCAGGGCGCCGACAGCCAAGGCCTCGAGAGTGCGATGGGTGGCAATGGCCACGATCAGTACCAGTGCCGAGGGCACTAGGCTGATCCAGCCGTAGTTGGTGCCAGGTGAGTGATACAGCGTTAGGCTAATGACTACAGCAAGGATGCCAGCGCTCAGTAGCACAGGGCGCCGTGAGCCACGTTTGCCAGGTAAGGAAGGGGCGAAGGGATGCGAGGTATTGCTCATGCCAGACCTCCAAACGTCGATTGGCGGTGATGGGAGGGGTGGCGTACGGCAAGAGGCGTTGTGTTTGTCATCGAGTCTCACCTCGTATTGTTGAAAGCCTATGGTTGTGAAAAGTGTTGTCGTGAAGTCGGCGCAGCAAGGCCCCGCCCGGCCATGCACGTGGCCGGGTCACTGTTGCATCATGTGGTTAGGAGGCTCTATACGTGCCGGAGGTACCAGTCATATTCCAGCTTGCTGACTTCCCGCATAGCCTGAGCACGTTCGGCGCGTCGATTGGCCAGGAACACGCTGAGGAAGTCGCGTCCCAACGCTTCGGCTAACACATCATTTGCTTCCAGCAGGTCCAGTGCTTGTTGCCAGCTATTGGTCAGGCTGGGGGCGCACTGTTCATAAGCGTTGCCGGTGGTGGCCGGTGATGGCACCAAGCGTTGCTGAATACCGTGGTCGATTGCCGCCAGCAAGGTGGCCAGCAATAGATAAGGGTTGGCATCGGCCCCAGCGACTCGGTGCTCGATACGCCGCGCATCATTGGGGCCGGAGGGAATGCGTAGGGCCACCGAACGGTTGTCGTATCCCCAGGTGGGCGCCATGGGAACGTAGAGTCCTGTCTGGAAACGCCGGTAGGAATTGAGATTAGGGGCAAACAGTGCCACTGAGGCCGGCATCAGTGTCAGTAGGCCGGCGATGGCTTGTTGTAGGGTCAGTGTGCCTAGCGGCGCTTCATCTTCGGCGGCGAAGACGTTGCGCCCGGTATTATCCAATAGGCTGATATGGACATGGGTACCGTTGCCCGCTTCATCACCATAGGGTTTGGCCATGAAGGTGGCATCGAAGCCGTGCGAGAGCGCCACTCCTTTGATCAAGCGCTTGAGCAGAACGGCACTGTCGCATGCCTTGAGCGCATCGTCGCAATGCAGCAGATTGATCTCGAACTGCCCCGGGGCACACTCCTTGAGAGCAGTATCCAGTGGTAGGCCTTGGATGGTGGCGGCAGCGTGAATGTCTTCGAGGAAGTCGGCGTATTCGTCGAGTTCATTGATCGAGTAGAGCTGACTTTGAGCGGCGCGCTCACCGGTGGCTGGCGAACAGGGTGGCTGGGCCATGCCCAACGCATCCCGGCTACGGTCGATCAGATAGAACTCCAGCTCCACGGCGACGACAGGCGTCAGGCCGGCATCACGGAACCGCGAGAGCACGCGGTCCAATACCTGGCGTGGGTCGGCAAAGAAGGGGGCGCCATCGGCCTCGTTCATGGTCATCAGGAGCTGTGCCTGCCGGCCACGGCGCAGCCAGGGGCTTGGCATCAGGGTGCCGGGTATAGGACGGCACAAACGGTCCCCATCGCCGCTGGCAAGTCCCAGCCCGGTTTCCTCGATGGTGTTGCCGTTGATATCAAGGGCGAACACTGATGCCGGCAAATTGATGCCGTCCTGATAGGCCTTCTCCAGGTTATCGCGCGGGATACGTTTTCCGCGCAAGACGCCGTTGAGGTCGCTGATCAACAGGTCGATGCTGTCGATGTCTGGGTGCCGCTCGAGAAAATCGCGGGCTTCGTCGGCTGGGGAAGACGACATGTTGCCACCTATCCTTTCTTGATCGTTGTCGATGGTTATTATCTTTCAATTGGTAAGCCGGTGTTGTCAAATTCTTTACGGCCATGGCGAATGGTATATCGCGATCATGACATCGAATTACTGATGTAAATAATTTAAAAACAAAGGGTTAATGTTATTCATCCTTTCGTCTAAGAATTCCGGCTTGGCAAGATAAATCAACGAGGGTATGTTGAGCAAAGCATAACAAACATGATCCCAGAGTTTTTAGGAGGCTGCCATGCAGACCCGCCCCTTGGTGGGAGTGATCGCCTGCCGCCGCGAGGTGGAAGGCCACCCAGCACATATGGTCACTGATAAGTATCTGAGTGCCTTGCGCGATTATGGTCTCGAGCCGATCATCCTGCCGGTCTGGGAGGATGTTGAGGTGAGTGCCGCCACGGCACTGCTGATGCGTCTCGATGGTCTGTTGCTTACAGGCAGCTACACCAACATGGAGCCGGCACGTTATGGCGCTATACGCGCTCCAGAGAACATCCGTGATGACTATCATCGGGATGCTTCGGCCTTGGCCTGGATTCCCGCTGCCCTGGATTTGGGAATGCCGTTGCTGGGGGTGTGTCGAGGTTTCCAGGAGCTCAATGTGGCCTTTGGAGGAACGCTTTATCAGGCGGTTCAGCAGCAGCCGGGAATGCTCGACCATCGGGAGTCGCCGGGCGAAAAACATGCACAGTATTCCCCCAGTCATGACTTGGAAATTCTGCCGGGAGGGGTGCTGTCGCGGCTGTATGGAGAGCGTCATGCGCGGGTCAATTCCCTGCACCAACAAGGTATCGAATATCTTGGGCCGGGGCTCGTCGCTGAAGCAACAGCTCCCGATGGTTTGATCGAGGCCATATCCGTGGCCGATGCCCCGGGTTTTTCCTTGGCCGTGCAATGGCATCCGGAATGGCATCCTCGCGATCACTCACTTTACGACGCTCTGTTCCAAGGATTCGCTCAGGCCTGCCGCGATCGGCTTTCCGCCAATAAGCCCGTGCTCGTCGAGCCAGCCGGGGCTTGATGCTGCCTTCATTTCCGGAGTCTTGTCATGCATTCATCCGATCTTCGGGCGCTGGATAGCGCCCACCATCTTCATCCTTTCACTGACTTCAAGGCGCTCGGCGAAGAGGGCAGTCGCATCGTGACCCACGCTGAGGGCGTCTATATCCATGATAGTGAGGGCCATCGCATCCTCGATGGCATGGCTGGGCTATGGTGTGTCAATCTCGGATACGGGCGCGCGGAACTGGTAGAAGCCGCCACCGCTCAGCTGCACGAGCTTCCCTATTACAACAACTTTTTCAAGACCACTCATCCACCGGCAGTCAAACTTGCCGAAAAGCTTTGTCAGCTGGCGCCGGCGCATATCAACCATGTGTTTTTCACTGGCTCGGGGTCGGAAGCCAACGACACCGTATTGCGTATGGTGCGCCGTTACTGGGCACTCAAGGGCAAACCCGACAAGCAGTGGATCATCTCGCGCGAGAATGCCTACCACGGCTCCACTGTGGCTGGCATGAGCCTGGGTGGCATGGCGCCGATGCATGCCCAGGGCGGGCCACTGGTGCCCGCTATCAGCCATGTTCGCCAGCCGTACTGGTTCGGTGAGGGGCGCGATCAATCGCCGGAAGCCTTTGGCCGCACCTGTGCCGAGGCCATCGAGGCGCGCATTCTCGAACTTGGTGAGGACAACGTCGCTGCCTTCATTGCCGAGCCGGTTCAGGGGGCCGGTGGTGCCATCATGCCGCCGGCCAGCTATTGGCCGGCAGTCAAGGAAGTGCTGGCCAAGTACGACATCTTGTTGGTGGTCGACGAAGTGATCTGCGGCTTCGGCCGTCTGGGTGAGTGGTTCGGTAGTCAGCACTATGACCTCGAGCCCGACCTGATGCCCATTGCCAAGGGGCTGTCGTCGGGTTATCTGCCGATCGGTGGCGTGCTGGTCGGTGATCGTGTCGCCGAGACCTTGATCGAGGAGGGCGGCGAGTTTTTCCATGGCTTCACCTATTCCGGCCATCCGGTCTGTGCCGCCGTGGCGTTGAAGAATCTCGAGATCATGCAGGCCGAGGGTGTGGTCGAACGAGTACGTGACGACCTTGGGCCTTATCTCGCCGAGCGCTGGATGAGCCTTGCCGAGCATCCGCTGGTCGGCGAAGTGCGTTCCCTCGGGCTGATGGGTGCCCTGGAACTGGTCGCCGACAAGACCAGTAGGGCGCGCTTCGACAAGCGGCTGGCTGCTGGCAACCTGTGTCGTGATATCTGCTTTGCCAGCGGGCTAGTGATGCGCTCGGTGGGGGATACCATGATCATTGCACCGCCATTGACGATTACGCATCACGAGATCGACGAACTGGTTTCACTGGCTCGCCGCGCGTTGGACGAAACCGCTGCACGTTTGGCTCATATCGTACAAGAGGAGATAACCGCATGAGTGCACCCTATGCCATTCCCCGCAGCCATGCCGACTGGCGCGCCATGGCCGAGTCTCAGAGCTTCGAGACTCGCGCTTTCATCGACGATGCGTTCGTCGACGCCGCCAGTGGCGAAACCTTCGAAACGATTAACCCCGCCACCGGCAAGGTGCTGGCCAGGGTGGCCAGCTGCGATGCTGCCGACGCTGAGGTGGCGGTGCATCATGCTAGAGCCGCCTTCGATCGTGGCGACTGGTCGCGAATCGCACCGGGGCGCCGCAAGAAATTGCTGCTGCGCCTCGCTGACTTGATGGAGACGCACAAGCATGAGCTGGCGCTGCTCGATACGCTGGACATGGGGAAACCGGTGAGCAGTTCACTGGGCGACATGGCCGGAGCCATCGCCTGCCTGCGCTACAATGCTGAGTCGATCGACAAGGTTTACGGCGAAGTGGCGCCCACCGGCGAGGATAGCCTGGGGCTGGTGCTGCGCGAGCCGCTGGGCGTGGTGGCGTCGATCGTTCCGTGGAACTTTCCGTTGATGATGACCGCCTGGAAGATCGCGCCGGCATTGGCCGCCGGCAACAGCGTGATCCTCAAGCCATCCGAGAAATCGCCTCTGTCGGCACTGCGCCTGGCGCAACTGGCCAAAGAGGCCGGTTTGCCACAAGGCGTATTCCAGGTGCTGCCGGGCTTCGGCCATACCGTAGGCAAGGCGCTGGCGCTGTCGATGGACGTCAATTGCCTGGCCTTCACCGGTTCGACGGCGGTGGGCAAGCAGTTGATGCAATATGCCGGACAGTCGAACCTCAAGCGTGTCTATCTGGAGTGCGGCGGCAAGAGCCCCAATATCGTCTTCGCCGATTGCAAGGACTTGGATGCCGTGGCCGAGAACGCTGCTGCCGCGATCTTCCACAATCAGGGCGAGGTATGCATCGCCGGTTCGCGGTTGCTGGTCGAGAATGCGATTCGCGAGGACTTCATCGAACGAGTGCTCAAGGCTGCCGAAGGTATGCAGCCCGGCGATCCGCTCAACCCGGATAGCTTCATGGGCGCCATCGTCGACCAGACCCAATACCAGCGGATTCTCGGTTATATTCGCCAGGGGGTGGAAGAGGGGGCCCACCTGCGCAGTGGTGGCGAATCGGTAGAGACTTGCCCGGGCGGGTTGTTCATCTCGCCGACGATATTCGACAACGTGACACCCGAAATGGTCATTGGTCGTGAGGAGGTTTTCGGGCCGGTACTGTCGGTGTTCGGTTTCGACACCGAGGAAGAGGCGATCCGCATGGCCAATGACAGCCTGTACGGTCTGGCGGCTGGGTTGTGGAGTCAGGATATCGACCGCATCATGCGCGTGACCCGGCGTCTGGAGTCGGGACAGGTCTATGTCAACAACTGGGCCGGTGGTGACATGACGGTACCTTTCGGCGGCGTCAAGCAGTCGGGCAATGGGCGTGACAAGTCGATGCACTCGTTGCAGGAGTACTCCGAACTCAAGACAGTATGGATGTCGCTAACGTCTTGACGTATCGCAGTATCCGTATCGATACACGATAAAAGAGGCCGGGGCTTCCCCCGGCCTTGGTGTGTCGGCCTGCTGTGATGTCGCTTTGCACCCTGTGATTCAAGCGACGGCTTCACCAACGTGTGGGGTAATATTGAGATTGGTCCGGAACAGGTTGTCTGGATCGTATTGCTGCTTGATCGCCTGCAGCCGGGTGTAGTTGACGCCGTAGGCAGCTGCCACCCGTTCTCCCTCATCCTCGGTAAGGAAGTTTACGTAGCCGCCTCCGGTGGCGTAGGGACTCAGATCGCTGAAGCTGCGCCGTGCCCAGTCGCGACAGCGTTCGTCGTCCGCCGCCTCCTGCCAGCGTCCGTGGATGTTCATCATGTATTGGGCATCGCGACCGGCATAGGCAGTGGCGGTGGGGTCGACGCGAGCCATGGCGCCGCCGAGTTGAGCAATGAAGATCTCGCATTCCGGCCCGGGGAGTTGTGCTGTGGCGGCAATGACGCTATCCAGCATCTCGTCGTCAAGACGAGAGAAGTTGTGGGACTTCCAGTAGTTGCGAGCACCTGGCGTCAGCAGGGGATCAAAGGCGGCCTGGAATCCAGTGTAGGGTTGTACCCCCAGCATATGACCGACAGGCTCGCCAAAGCTCAGTACGGGAGCAGCCTCGCGCTCGGCCGTGTCGACATCGCCGCTGTGCACAAGAGCAAAGACCACCACTTTCTGGCCATGCACCGATTCGGGCAGGAAGGGTAGCGGTGGCGCTTGGCGCAGTACCGTCCACACGCTCAGCTCCTCGGAACTGTTGGCCGTAAAATCTCGCCAGGCATGCAGTACTTGTCGGGCTTGCTCGAAGGGGTAGACGACCAGGCCGGCATAGACCTCCGGGCCGGCCGAGTGGAGGCGGAGTTCGAAAGACGTCACTACCCCGAAGTTGCCACCGCCGCCACGAATGGCCCAGAACAGATCCGGTTCCGAGTCCGCTGAAACCCAGTGGCGCTGGCCGTCAGCGGTGACGATGTCGGCTGATAGCAGGTTGTCCGCCGTCAGGCCGAAGCGGCGGGTCAGCCAGCCAAAGCCACCGCCCAGGCACAGACCGGCAAAGCCAGTGGTGGAATTGATGCCAAGTGGCGATGCGAGGCCAAAAGCCTGGCTTTCGCGATCGACATCGCCCAACAGCGCGCCGGGATCGATTCTGGCGATACCCTGTCGGGAATCGACGTGGACAGAACGCATCGCCGAGAGGTCGATCGTCATTCCGCCCTCGGCGATGGCATTGCCGGCGATATGGTGACCGCCACCGCGGATACTGAGCTGCATACGGTGCTCGCGGGCGAAGTCGACGGCATGACAGACGTCCTGGGTGCCAAGACAACGGACGATCAATGCTGGATAGCGATCGACCATGCCGTTCCACAATTGTCGTGCCTGGTCATAAATGCTGTCTTGGGGGGTGATGACCGCTCCGCGCAGCATGGAGGAGAACTCCGCTAGGGCAGTGTCTTCCAAGTGCTCCTGAGTGTTGGCCAGTGTTCGATAGGTAAGAGTGGTCATTGCGGGTGCTCCTATTGTCGATAATTGTGCGAGGCCGAAACCGGGAGCATCCCTGTTGTGGCGGTCATGGCCGGAACAACGCCGCCCGGTATTGGGCGGCGTTGGCTGAACGGGAAATCGGCATCCTGTATCCAGAAGTCTGGATGGTTTTGCCGCATGCACAATATCAGTTGTGTCAGGGGATGGTAGGAGGGGAGAGGGGCATGACGATGGAAGCGCGGCTTATCGATAACAGTCTCTGGGGGTGTTGTTTTTAAGTCGTTGCAGAGAGAAAGCCGTCGCTTCGTCGTGTGCTAGAAAGTCTTTGCCGGCGTGCAGCAACTCACCAAGCGACAAGCAGCCTTGCCGGGATTGCGGAAGCGGTGGGGGACGTTGGTATCGAAATAGTAGGCTTCGCCGGGTCCCAGCAAGCGGCTTTCGGCACCGATGGTGATCTCGATCTCACCTTCCAGTACCACACCGGCTTCTTCTCCCTGATGGGCGATCATCTCGCGACCGGTGTCGGTGCCGGCAGGGTAGGTTTCGATCATGAATGACAATGCTCGGGAGCGGCGGTTGGCTCCGACCAGCTTGTAGATGACGTCGCCGCTACCGATGTCGGCGAGCTCGTCGGCTTTATAAAACACCTGGTTGCGACTTTCCAGGTCCATGGTGAAGAAGTCACCGACGCTGATGGGAATGGCATCGAGAATCTTCTTCAGTGAACTGACCGAGGGGCTGACCTTGCCCTGCTCGATCAGCGATAGGCTGGAATGGGTTACCCCGCAGCGTTTGGCCAGCTCGCGCTGGGATATACCGCGCAGGCTACGCAGGGCGCGCAGTCGGGCGCCCACATCATCGGACATCGAAGACTCCTTTTCAGCGTGACCGGCTAAGCGTGGTATCCGGGGAAACGGCATGAGAACAGCCATTTCCCCAGGATCATTCTACAGGTTATCCAACTTGTCCTTGAGCAACGCATTGACCTGCTGAGGATTGGCCGTGCCGCGTGACGCTTTCATGACTTGGCCGACGAAGTAGCCGATCATCTTGCCGCGCTTCTCTGGATCGGCGTCGCGGTACTGAGCCACCTGAACCGGGCTGTCGGCGATTACCTGATCGATCATGGCCTCGATCGCACCGCTATCGGTGACCTGCTTCAATCCGCGGGCGTCGATGATGGCGTCGGCACTGTCGCCCTCGCCATTCCACAGTGCGGCGAATACCTGCTTGGCGGCCTTGCCACTGACGGTGTCGTCCATCACTCGGGCGACCAACTCGCCGAGCTGAGTCGCTGTCACCGGGCTCTGGTCGATACCCAGGTTTTCGCGATTCAGGGCGCCTGACAATTCCCCCTGGACCCAATTGGCGGCCTGCTTGGCATCGCCACAGACCTCCTTGACCGCTTCGAAGTATTCCGCCATCGCCCGGCTCGAAGACAGCACCCCGGCGTCATAGGCGGACAGTCCCAGTTCGTCCTGGAAACGGGCGCGCTTTTCAGCGGGCAGTTCCGGTAGCGAGCTGCGCAGATGATCGACATAGGCCTGATCGAGCACTACGGGCAATAGGTCGGGGCAGGGGAAATAACGATAGTCGTTGGCATGCTCCTTGGTGCGCATGCTACGGGTCTCGTCTCGGTCAGGGTCAAACAGCCGCGTTTCCTGTACCACCTTGCCACCGTCTTCGATCAACTCGATCTGGCGTTCGGCCTCGAAAGCGATGGCGCGCTCGACGAAACGGAAGGAGTTGACGTTCTTGATCTCGGCGCGGGTACCGAACTCTTCTTGTCCCTTGGGGCGTACCGAGACATTGGCGTCACAGCGCATCGAGCCTTCGGCCATGTTGCCATCGGAAATTCCCAGGTAGGTGACGATGGCGTGGATGGCCTTGAGATAGGCAACCGCTTCCTTGGCCGAGCGCATATCGGGCTCGGAAACGATCTCGAGCAACGGTGTGCCGGCACGGTTGAGATCGATGCCGGTCATGCCTTGGAAGTCCTCGTGCAGCGACTTGCCGGCATCTTCCTCGAGATGGGCGTGGTGGATGCGAATCCGTTTGGTGCTGCCATCCTCGAGGGTGATCTCGACCTCGCCCGGCCCGACGATGGGGTGGTGCATCTGGCTGGTTTGATAGCCCTTGGGCAGGTCGGGATAGAAGTAGTTCTTACGGTCGAATATCGAGACTTCCGGGATCTCGGCGTTGATGCCCAGGCCGAACTTGACCGCCATGGCCACGGCGGATTCGTTGAGCACCGGCAGCACGCCGGGCAGGCCCAGGTCGACGGCACAGGCCTGGGAGTTGGGTTCGGCCCCAAAGGCCGTGGAGGCACCGGAGAATATCTTCGAGCGGGTGGCAAGCTGGACGTGAACTTCCAGGCCGATCACGGTTTCCCATTCCATCATGCGTTCTCCTCGCCGAGAGCTGGCCGTTGGCGGTGCCAGTCGGTGGCTTGCTGGAACTGATGGGCGATGTTGAGCAGTTGCGGCTCGGCGAAATACGGGCCCAGGATCTGTAGACCGATCGGGCGCGAGCCAGCGAGCCCTGCCGGTATGCTGATGCCGGGAATGCCCGCCAGGTTGATGGCAATGGTGTAGATGTCCTGCAGATACATCGATACCGGATCCTTCTTGGCGCCCAAGTCGAAGGCCGGTGTCGGTGACGCCGGGCCCATCAGCACGTCGACATCCTCGAAGGCATCGAGGAAGTCCTGGCGGATCAGGCGGCGGACTTGCTGGGCCTTCTTGTAGTAGGCATCGAAGAAGCCTTCCGACAAGGTATGTGTGCCGATCAGGATGCGCCGCTTGACTTCCTCGCCAAAGCCCTCGGCGCGCGTACGCTCGTAAAGATCGATCAGATCCTTGGGGTTGTCGCAGCGATGACCGAAGCGAACGCCATCGTAGCGTGACAGATTGGACGAGGCCTCGGCCGGGGCGATCACGTAATAGGCGGGAATGGCGTGATGGGTATGCGGCAGGCTGACCTCACGCACCGTGGCACCGAGCGACTCATAGACACGTACCGCTTCGCGTACTGCCGCTTCCACGTTGGGATCGAGGCCGTCGCCGAAGTACTCTTTGGGCAGGCCGATCTTGAGCCCCGACAGCGAGGCGCCGAGCTCTTCCCGATAGTCGGGCACGCCGCGTGCCACGCTGGTGGAGTCACGCAAATCATGACCGGCGATGGCGCCAAGCAGCCAAGCACAATCCTCGGCCGTGCGTGCCATGGGGCCGGCTTGGTCAAGGCTCGACGCATAGGCGATGATGCCGTAGCGCGATACGCGGCCGTAAGTAGGCTTGAGACCGGTGATTCCACAGAATGACGCTGGCTGGCGGATCGATCCGCCGGTATCGGTGCCCAGTGCGGCAGGTACCAGGCCAGCGGCGACAGCGGCGGCACTACCGCCGGAGCTACCGCCGGGTACAGCGGTAAGGTCCCAAGGGTTCTTCACTGGACCATAGAAGCTGTTCTCGTTCGACGAGCCCATGGCGAACTCGTCCATGTTTGTCTTGCCCAGGCATACAGTGCCGGCGTGTTTAAGTTTCTCTACCACAGTGGCATCGTAGGGCGAGATGAAGTTATCGAGCATCCGCGAGCCGCAAGTGGTTTTCACTCCTTCGGTACAGAAAATGTCCTTCAGAGCCAGAGGAAGGCCGGTAAGTGGGCCAGCTTCACCCTTGGCGCGGGCTTGGTCGGCGCGATCAGCATCGGCCAAGGCTTGTTCGGCGGTAATGGTGATGAAGCTGTTGAGTTCGCCGTCGAGAGCGTCGATACGCCCCAGTAGGCTTTGGGTCAGCTCTCGGCTGGAGAACTCACCGGCGGTGAGCGCCGCGGCGAGCTCGGTCAATGTCTTGTCATGCATGTGGAGTTTGGCTCCGGGTCAAGGCTTGTGGCACTTCTTGGTCGAACGAAAGCATGGGTGACGACTCATTCCACCACGCGCGGGACCAAGTAGAGACCATCTGCGACAGCCGGCGCACAACGCTGGAAGTGATCGCGTTGGTCGGTTTCGGTGACTTCGTCGGCGCGCAGGCGTTGGGTGCTGTCCAGAGGGTGGGCCAGCGGGGCGACCCCCTTAGTATCGACGGCCTGCAACTGATCGGCCATCGCGAGAATGCGTCC
Source organism: Litchfieldella anticariensis FP35 = DSM 16096 (assembly GCF_000409775.1). Taxonomy (GTDB): domain Bacteria; phylum Pseudomonadota; class Gammaproteobacteria; order Pseudomonadales; family Halomonadaceae; genus Litchfieldella; species Litchfieldella anticariensis. The sequence continues at coordinate 83,282 of NZ_KE332377.1, forward strand.
CAGGTCGTCGACATAGTGTGAAGCCTCGTCGTCTCCTAGGGCGATTCGGGCGAGATGCGCTGCCCGCTGTACGTCCGCATGTTCAAGCGACATGGCAGTGATTCCTCAAGCGTTGTTCGCGTCATGGACCGCCGCACTTGGCCACGATCCCATAAATAACCGAAAAAGGTATCATATATTGGCGTTTCTGGCAGGCACTCTTGCTTGCCGCTTACCACGGGCGATGATACCGTTTGCATCCGCACAGGGTTCCGGTCTGGACAGGTGAAAAACTTCCATGTTTAAACGTTTGAGGGGGTTGTTTTCCAGCGATCTGTCGATCGATCTGGGGACAGCCAATACACTGATTTATGTTCGCGGTCGTGGCATCGTCCTCGACGAGCCTTCGGTCGTGGCGATTCGCCAATCAGGCAACATGCGCAGCGTGGCTGCCGTGGGGGTCGATGCCAAGCGCATGTTGGGCCGCACCCCAGGCAACATCACCGCCATTCGCCCGATGAAGGACGGTGTGATTGCCGACTTCACCGTGACGGAGCAGATGCTCCAGCACTTCATTCGCAAAGTGCACCAAAGCACCTTTCTGACGCCGAGCCCGCGCGTGCTGGTCTGCGTGCCCTGCATGTCGACCCAGGTCGAACGGCGTGCCATCAAGGAGTCCGCCGAAGGAGCCGGTGCTCGGGAAGTCTTCCTTATCGAAGAGCCCATGGCTGCCGCCATCGGTGCCGGGCTGCCGGTCGAAGAGGCGCAGGGTTCGATGGTCGTGGATATCGGTGGCGGGACCAGTGAGATCGCCATCATCTCGCTCAACGGCGTGGTCTATTCCGAGTCGATTCGTGTCGGTGGTGACCGTTTCGATGAGGCGATTACCGCTTACGTGCGTCGCCACTATGGCAGTTTGATCGGTGAAGCTACTGCCGAGCGTATCAAGGAAGAGATCGGCTGTGCCTACCCCGGTGGCGAACTTCGCGAGATTGACGTGCGCGGCCGTAACCTGGCCGAAGGGATTCCGCGCAGCTTCACCCTCAATTCACACGAAATCCTCGATGCACTGCAGGAAACCCTCGCTTCCATCGTCGCGGCGGTGAAGAGTGCTCTCGAGCAGTCGCCGCCGGAATTGGCCTCCGATATCGCCGAACGGGGCTTGGTACTCACTGGTGGGGGCGCTCTGCTGCGTGACCTCGACAAGCTGATTGCCGAAGAGACCGGATTGCCGGTAATCGTTGCCGAGGATCCGTTGACCTGTGTGGCGCGCGGCGGTGGCAAGGCTCTCGAGATGATCGACCAGCATACCTTCGAACTGCTGTCCAGCGACTAACGTATCGTTTGGCTGTCTTCGGGGGGGACGCCTATCAAACCGCTGTTCTCGCACGGACCGGTGCCCGGCTATCGCATGCTGCTGTGTGCGATAGCCGCCTTTGCCTTGATGTTCGCTGAAGATCGATTTTCGCGCATGGAAGACCTGCGGGCCCAGTTGTCCACGGTGGTAGCGCCTATTCAGTGGGCCGTCAGTGTTCCTAGTGATGTGTTGACCTGGACTTCGTTGGCGTTGTCCGAGCAGCGCGAACTGGTGGAAGAGAATCGTCTCCTGCGCGAACAGTTGTTGATGTTGTCGCATCGTGTTCAGCGCATGGCTAGCCTGACCGCCGAGAATGTACGCCTGCGTGAGCTGCTGCATGCCGCGCGTCGGGACGATGTCCCCTATATCACCGCGGAACTGTTGTCGCTGGATTCCGACCCTTTCACCTATCAGATGGTGGTCGATCGGGGTCGTCGCGACGGCGTCTATGTCGGCCAGCCGGTGATGGATGCCTCGGGACTGGTAGGGCAGGTGATCGCCGTGTCGGCCTATTCCAGTCGGATTCTGATGCTGGCCGATGCCAGCCATGCGTTGCCGGTGCAGGTCAATCGCAATGGGCTGCGCTTCATCGTTCAAGGAACCGGACATTATGAGGCCCTCGATGTCCTGCATGTGCCGGATACTGCAGATATTCGTGCCGGTGATTTATTGACGACCTCGGGGCTTGCGGGGCGCTTCCCGATCGGTTATCCGGTGGCCAGAGTCGTCGAAGTCGAGCACGACCCCGGTCAGCCATTCGCTCGCGTGACCGCACGACCGGTAGCGCAGCTAGAACGTTCGCGCCATTTCCTGCTGCTGTTTCCACCACCTCCGCCGGCGTCCAGTGATGAATTGTCCTTATGGGACGGGTCCTTTTCGGTCGATGAGCCGCCACAGCTCAAGGGGGAGCCATAATGGCAAAGGTCGGCCCGCAAGGCATGTTGCTGGTCTGGGTAAGCCTGTTGTTGGCGCTCTGTCTGCAGGTGATGCCGCTGGCCGATGTATGGCTGATGTGGCGTCCCGACTGGTTGGGTCTGATGTTGATCTACTGGTGTGTGTCAGCACCGCAACGGGTAGGCGTGATGCACGGCTTCGTGTTGGGGCTGCTGCTGGACCTGATCGAGGGCTCCCCGTTGGGGCAGAATGCTCTGACGCTGTCACTGCTAGCCTTCCTGTGCGCTTTGGTTTATCAGCGTCTGCGTGCCTATTCGCTGGTGCAGCAGGCAGTGCTGGTCTTCGTGCTGCTGGGATTGGTGCAACTGGTTGAGCAGTGGCTGCAGACGATATTCGGACCATTCTCCATCCATTTGGCTTTTTTGCTGCCATCACTGATCGGTGCCGTGCTCTGGCCATGGTTGTTCACTATGCTGCAGGCCTTGCGCCGGCGCTTGTCCGTCATCTGAAACGCAGTTGCTGGAAGGAAACGAGATGACCATAACCGCCAAGCTCTGCCTGGCTTCCGCCTCGCCCCGGCGTCTGGAATTGCTGTCATCCATTGGTGTCGTCGTCGAAACTCGGCCTGTGGATATCGATGAGTCGCTGCGCCATGGTGAAACCCCTTCCGAATATGTTGCGCGACTCGCACGGGGTAAAGCGTTGGCCGGTGCTTGCCTGTCGACATTGCCGGTGCTCGGTGCGGATACCGTGGTAGTGCATCAAGGGCGTGTCCTAGGCAAACCTCAAAACCGGGAGCATGCACGTGAGATGCTCACGGCACTTTCCGGCACCTCTCATGAGGTGCTGACCGCTGTGGCCTTGAGTGGCCCGGTAGGTCTATTGGAGCGCTGCGTTACCACCCGCGTTTGCATGCGTGAAATCCAGGAACGAGAAATTGCCGCCTACTGGGCCACCGGCGAGCCGGAGGACAAGGCCGGAGGATATGCCATTCAGGGTTTGGCGGCTATTTTTGTCGAACGGATCGAAGGCAGTCATTCGGCAGTGGTTGGCTTGCCGCTGTTCGAGACCGCCGAGTTGCTGCAACGTCAGGGCGTGCCGCTATGGACGGCTATGTCATAATGCCGGCATGAACTTTCAATAAGGAATCCCGCATGAGCGGTGAAGTCTTGATTAATCTGACGCCAATGGAGACCCGGGTGGCCGTGGTCGAGAATGGCGTTCTCCAGGAAGCTTTCATTGAACGAAGCCGGCGTCGAGGCATCGTCGGCAACATCTACAAAGGAAAGGTGGTGCGGGTTTTGCCGGGCATGCAAGCCGCCTTTATCGATATCGGTCTAGAACGAGCCGCCTTCATTCACGCTCATGAGGTCATGGCACCCAACACGCCGGCCGATGAGCAGGTATCGATCAGTCAACTTCTTAGCGAAGGGCAATCTCTGGTGGTGCAGGTCACCAAGGATCCCATAGGTTCCAAGGGTGCGCGCTTGACCACCCATCTTTCGGTACCGTCGCGTTTTCTGGTTTACATGCCCGATTCGCCGCATAACGGGGTTTCACAACGCATCGAGGATGAGCTCGAGCGCGAGCGGCTGCGCGAGCTGGTCGAGGCCTGCCACGCTGAGCAGGAGCTCGAAGTCACTGGTGGTTTCATCATCCGTACCGCTGCCGAAGGGGTGAGCAAGGATGAGTTGTTTGCCGATATGCACTTCCTGTTGCGGTTATGGCGGAGGGTCAGCGAGCGTAAGGTCACGGCAGCGGCCGGTACCGTGATTTACGATGACTTGCCGCTGTTCATTCGTACTTTGCGTGATGTCATGCGTGACGATATCGAGAAAGTGCGCATCGATTCCCGTGAGAATTACCTCAAATTGGTCGAGTTCGCCCATGAGTTCATGCCCGGTAGCGAGGCGAAGATCGAGTATTATCCTGGCGAACGACCGATCTTCGACCTGTTCAGTGTCGAGGACGAGATCCAGAAGGCCCTGGGGCGCAAGGTGCAGCTCAAGTCCGGTGGCTATCTGGTAATCGATCCCACCGAGGCCATGACCACCATCGACGTCAATACTGGTGGTTACGTAGGGCATCGCAACCTCGAGGAAACCATTTTCAAGACCAACCTCGAGGCAGCGACTGCCATCGCCCGACAATTACGCCTCCGCAACTTGGGTGGCATCATCATCATCGATTTCATCGACATGGAAGACCCGGAACATCAGCGCCAAGTGTTGCGCATGTTGGAGAAATCGCTGGAGCGCGATCATGCCAAGACCAAATGTACCGGCGTTACCGAGCTGGGCCTGGTGCAGCTCACACGCAAACGTACCCGTGAAAGCCTTGAACAGACGCTGTGCGAGCCTTGTCCAACTTGTGGTGGTCGCGGCACTCTCAAGACGCCGGAAACCGTATGTTATGAGATCTTCCGCGAGATTTTGCGTGAGGAGCGCGCTTACAACGCGGAAACCTACATGGTATTGGCGTCTCAAGCGGTAGTTGATCGTTTACTCGACGAGGAATCGTCGGCAGTGGCCGATCTGGAAACTTTCATTGGCAAGACCATCCGCTTTCAGGTCGAGACACACTATTCTCAGGAGCAGTACGACATCGTACTGATGTAAAGGATGTCTCCATTTCGCCTCTTGCTGCGCTGGGCCATGACATTGCTGGCCATTGGCCTGACCGGGGTGGCAGTGCTGCTTTTGGCGCTGCGTCTGGTGGCCAGCCAAGTCGATGAGGTGCGTCCACGCCTGGAGGCGCTGCTGTCGTCTCGTTTCAATGCCAATGTCAGCATGGTCGAGTTGGGGGCGAGCTGGCACGGTCTGGATCCAGCCGTCGCCGTCAATGAACTGACCGTGGTATCAAGAGCGAAAGGCAGGCCGTTGCCACTGCTCGAAGTGGCAGGCGCTCGGATGCGGCTGGATAGTTCAGGGTCGTTGCGTAATGGTTTGCCGGTGGTGGAGGATGCCCGTATCCAAGGGGTCACCATTCACCTCTACCAGACTCCTGAACGCACTTGGCATTGGCCGGATCCCGCTGAACTGCCACCGGAACTGCAACCCGATGCCAAATTCGATCTCGAGCGACTCGATTTCTGGGTCGGGCTCTTGCTGCGTCAGCGTGTCGAGGTCGAGGATTTACGCTTGGTATTGCATGGCCAGGAACGCCAGGTGACTCTCGAGGCGCCCAGCCTATTGATGACCGGTGATCGCCAGCGTGCTCATCTGGAAGGCTTGCTGTATGTCGAAGGGGAGCGGGATGTCTCGCTGGAGGCGGCCTTGGAGGTTCTACCTGGTCGTGCTGGGCTCAGTGATTTCAATGCAGCCCTGCAGGCGCGCATGAATATCGACAGTCTGGTTCGTCTGGCTGAGGTGCTGAGCCGCAACGATCCAGTGCGTCTCGATCGTGTCTCTGGTGAAGCGGTATTGTGGGGGCGTTGGCATGAAGGAGCGCTGGCTGATGCCCGTCTCGACCTGAATATTCCTGAACTCACCATGAGCCACGACGACCAGACTCGGCTTGCCCTCGAGAATATTCATGCTCGTGGCCAATGGTTGCGTGATGATGGAGGATGGCAAGGCTGGTTGAGCCTATTGGGTGACGAGCCGTTGCTCGAAGCCTCTGCCGATGGACCCTCCTCGGTATCCTCAGGCTTCGCCGTTCCGCGTCATTGGCAGATGGCGGGCGATGCAACGGGCTGGCAGCTCAAGAGCAGTGCCTTCCAACTGGATGCTCTGGCGGCTTGGCGGAGTCATCTCCCGTTGCCCGATAAACTCTCACGCTTGCTCGATACCTTGGATCCGCGTGGTGAGGTAGCGGGGCTTGCTCTGGAGCATCGCAATGGGCATTGGAAGTCAAGAGCAGCTCTACAGGAGGCTGCTGTCTCACCTTGGGAGAACGTTCCTGGAGGGGGCCCCGTGGATGCCTGGGTCGAGACCGACGATCTGGATGGTCGGATTCGTTTCGTGGGTGTGCAAGATACCCAGCTGCACTTCCCTGAGCTGTTCAATGGTCCCATGGAGTTGGCGTCTGCACAGGGAGAGGTTACCTGGTCCTACGATGGTGAACGAGCCACGATCAAGGGGCATGCACTGGAAGCCAACTGGCGTGAGGCAACGGTGCAAGGCAGCTTCGATCTTGAAACTGGTGGTGGGCGGCCCGGCGAATTGGGACTGGAGCTAGCTTTCCAGAATGTGAATGCGCTCGACACGCCACTGGTCGATTGGCTACCGGTCGGTGTCTTGGGCGATGAACTCAACGAGTGGCTGGCCCAAGGAGTGGCCGGCCGGGTTCCGGAAGGGCGACTCAGTCTTCGTCAGCCTCTCTACGATGGGATCCAACCTGAGGATGTATCCCTCGACCTCGATCTGCGAGTCGAGGATGGGCATCTACCGTTCGCCCCGCAGTGGCCGGCGTTGGAAAACGTGGCTGGGCGCTTGAGGCTCAACGATCTGGATTTGGAAGCTCAGGTTGACCAGGCCGAAAGCCGAGGTCTATGGGCACAAGATGGCCATGTCAGCCTGGTTGATGAAAAGCTGGAAGTAAACGGCAATGTGGGGGGGAGTGCCGACGATCTACTGGCTTATGTCTCGGCGCTGCCTTTTGTCGATCTGCAGGCTCGGAACTGGGAGAGTCGTGGCGATCTGCGTGGTACCTTGGCGTTGTCCATGCCATTGGCAACTCCCGATGCCTTGACTCTCGATCTCGATACTGAGGTCGATGTTCCTTATCTTCGCCTCGTTCCCATGAACCTTCCCATTCATGACATCAATGGCGAACTTGGCTACCGGCATCGCGATGGCCAAGGTGGGCTGACAGGAACATTGGGAGGGCGTGTTTTTGAAGGGCCAGTGCTGGCCCGTTTCGCCCCCGGCGAACAACGAGTGAGCTTCGAAGGCCGTGCTCTGGCCAATGGGGTGCTCGAATGGGCAGGCCAGGGGAAGCTGGATGCCTTGCTGACAGGGCACTTTCCTTATTCCGCACAGTTGTCATTGGGGGGCGGTAACCAGAGGCTGCATCTCGACAGCGACCTGGCCGGGCTAGCGATCAACCTCCCGCCACCTTTCGGCAAGTCATTGCCAGAGCAGACCCCGTTATCGATCGATGCCGACCTCACTGATGGTTCGGTACAGGCGACTCTGGCCGAGCGCATGCAATTACGCTGGCGTACATGGGGACAGGGCGGTCAGGGCCAGATATGGCTGGAAACGTGGCCAGAAACACCGGTATGGCCGGACGCCGGAGGTTGGGAAGTGAACTGGCATACTCCTCGGCTGGACCCCCGAGGCTGGGTCTCGTCGCTTTCGGAAATGGAGCTGGGAGAGTTCGATGCCTCCGGTCAGACGGTTCCGGATACGCTGCGCGCCCTACGCCTGCGAACCGAGTGTCTCTACATCCGTCAACGTTGTGTGGGGACGTTCTTTGCCAGCGCATATCCACAGAATGGAGCAAGCCATGGTTGGCGCCTGGACTTGGCTGGTAGTCTGCTGGAAGGACATGTCGATTATCGTCCAGCGAGAACTGATCAAGGACAGGGGTTCGTGGGCTCAGTCGGTGTCGGACCGGTGGATGTGACGTTATCGCGCCTGAACCTTGATGCTTTGCTGCCCGAGCCGGCGGAAGCGGCGAACCTCCTGGATGAGATTGACGTGGCACCGACGCCGGAAGTTTTCCCTGAATGGCTGTCCGGCCTACCTGCCGGGCGACTGAGGGTCGGTACGTTGGAGCGTCAGGGACGGCATTTTGGGCCTCTTACCGCCATGTGGCGGGCATCTCCCGAGCAACTGGTGGTGGCACCATTGGGACTGACGATTGGCGAGGTATCGGCGCGGGGAGAGTTGGTCTGGGAAGCGGCAGGGGCGGGAGCCAGCCTGACGCGCGCGCGCCTGGCGCTGGATGGCCGGGATCTGGGGACAGCGCTTGAGCGTCTGGCGCAACCGATCTCGATTCGCAATACCTTTACCGCCGTCGACTCACAGCTCGCTTGGCCTGGCGCGCCATGGCAGTTCGCCTTGCAGCGCTCGCGTGGTAGCCTGGATATCGAGTTGCACAATGGGCGCTTTCGCTATATCGATTCCCCCTCGGCCAAGCTGATCGGCTTACTCAATTTCGATAACCTGTTACGGCGCTTGCGACTGGATTTTTCGGATGTGACTCGTCAAGGTACGGCTTTTGACAGTGTCAATGGCAGCGCGACCCTGTATGGTGGAATTCTGGAAACTCAAGGGCCGGTAGAGATACAGGGACCGGCCACGTCCTTTACCCTCAATGGCCAAGTCGATCTGGCGCGACGTGAACTCGATCAGCATCTCGCGGTCACGGTACCATTGAGCCAGAATCTGCCATTGGCAGCGGTGGTGGCCGGGGCGCCGGTGGTTGGAGGCGCTTTATTCATCGCCCACCGTCTATTCGGTGGGGTGATCGACGAGGCTACGCGAATTCACTACCGCGTGCGGGGGCCTTGGACCTCGCCGCAGATTGCTCTGGAAGGTGCCGAATGAACCAACAGACCGCAGAAATCACCGTTCATGATGCCTTGGACTATGCCGTGGCCACGCTTCTTGCACCCGGTGGGTTGAACTTGTCGTCATTGGATACTGGTCTAGGCCATGCATTGGGGCCCGGAGTGGATTTTGCCGACCTCTATTTCCAGCGCAGTTGGCACGAGAGTTGGGTGCTGGAAGATGGTGAAGTCAAGGATGCCAGCTATGACATCGATGGTGGCGTTGGTGTACGAGCCATGGCTGGCGAGAAAACCGGTTTCGCCTATTCCAATCAGATTACCGCAGAGGCCTTGGCCGAAACTGGGCGGACTGCATCGGGAATCGCCCGTCATGGTGACCGACTGTCTGTCGCGCCTGGCGTCGTGAACCAGGCCAAGGAACGTTATGTTGGCCGTGATCCGATCTCTGGGCTTTCGGCCGAGGAAAAGATCGCCATGCTCAAGGAGGCTGATCGGGTAGCACGAGCCCAGGATCCGGCTGTCCGTCAGGTCAGCGCCTCGTTGACGGGTCTCTACGAAGTGGTACTGGTACGTGCCAGCGACGGCACTCTGGCGGCGGATGTGCGTCCTCTAGTGCGTCTCAATGTCAGTGTGATCGCTGTGCGTGACGGTCGGCGCGAGCGTGGCAGTGCCGGTGGCGGTGGGCGCTACGCCATGTTGCGATTGCGCGACGAAGGAGTGGCCGAACGCTATGCTCGCGAGGCAGTGCGTCAGGCTCTGGTCAACCTGGAGGCTGTGGATGCACCGGCTGGTCAGATGCCGGTCGTTCTAGGGGCTGGTTGGCCAGGAATCCTGTTGCACGAAGCGGTAGGACACGGGCTGGAAGGTGATTTCAACCGCAAGGGCAGTTCCGCTTTCGCCGGACGCATGGGCGAGCGCGTAGCAGCGAAAGGGGTGACGGTGGTCGATGATGCTACCTTGGTGGATCGCCGCGGTTCGATGAGTATCGATGACGAAGGAACGCCCGGCGCTTATACGCCTTTGATCGAGGACGGCATCCTCACTGGCTACATGCAGGACAAACTCAACGCACGCCTGATGGGCATGACACCCACTGGCAATGCTCGGCGTGAATCCTACGCTCACATGCCGATGCCGCGCATGACCAATACCTACATGCTTGCCGGTCAGGATGATCCTGCCGATATCATCAAGAGCGTGAAGCGTGGTCTGTACGCGGTCAGCTTTGGAGGTGGTCAGGTAGACATCACCTCGGGCAAGTTCGTGTTTTCGGCCAGTGAGGCCTATATGATCGAGGATGGACGCATCACCGCTCCGGTCAAAGGGGCGACGTTGATCGGTAATGGCCCCGAGGCGATGAGTCGGGTGTCGATGATCGGCCACGACCTGGAACTGGACACCGGCATTGGCGTCTGCGGCAAGGAGGGGCAGGGCGTTCCGGTGGGTGTCGGCCAGCCGACACTCAAGCTGGACGAGTTGACCGTTGGCGGTACGCAATCCTGAAGAAGGAAGAAGGAAGAAGGAAGAAGGAAGAAGGAAGAAGGAAGAAGGAAGAAGAGGAGAAATTCTTATTTCTTCAGTCTTGAAGCGACGTCTTCCGTCTTCCAGGTGCGAAGCACCGATCTTTACAGGCCGGCAGTATCGCGGATCAGCTTGAACAGTTTGCGTGCGTTGGCCGGCGGTTTACCGCGTTCGCGTTCACTCTTGGCGTTTCGGGTCAACTGGCGTAGTGCTTGGCGGTCGACATCAGGATAGTCGGTGATGAAGGCTTCGACGGCATCGTCACCTTCATCGATCAAGCGGTCGCGCCATTTCTCCAGGCGGTGAAAAGCATGGTCGCGGCGGAGTTTCTCCTGCTCGAATTCCTCGAAGACGGCTTGAATGGCTGCGGTGTCTTCTCGACGCATCAGCTTGCCAACATACTGCATGTGCCGTCGCCGGCCTTCGTGGGAGCGAATGCGGCCAGTTTCTTCGACAGCGAAGCGCATATCGTCGGAAAGCGGGAGTCGGGAACGCTCGGCTTCGGGAAGGGCGATGATCTTTTCACCTAGCGCCTGCAGGGCTTGCATTTCCCGTTTGCGTTGGGTTTTGCTCGGTCGATCTTCGCGGTCGTCGGGTGTATCGAGAGACATGCCATTACCATTGGCTTGGGAGTGTGAGGCGAGTATACCAGCCTACCCAGATGCCATGAGATAACCATTGAGACAGATTACCCTGGCAAGGAGACTATCATGACACAGGCATTCGATGCCGCTAGCCAGCAAGCGTTGCTGGAGACTCGCGTGCAGGCTGCACTGGAGCAAGCCAAGCAATTGGGAGCCGATGCTTGCGAGGTGGGTGCCAGTGTCGATCAAGGCATCGGGATCAGTGTGCGTCTTGGCGAGGTGGAGAGCGTTGAGCTGTCCCGTGACCAAGGAATAGCTGTGACGGTTTACGTCGGCCAGCGCAAGGGTACGGTATCATCTTCGGACGCTGGGGAAGCTTCGGTGCGTGCGGCGGTGGAGCAGGCCTTGGCGATCGCTCGTCATACTGGTGAAGACCCTGCTGCGGGGCTGGCGTCCGCCGATTTGATGGCACGCGAGATTCCCGACCTGGACGTTCATCACCCCTGGCAGCTTTCCACCGATGAAGCCATCGAGCTGGCACTGGCCTGTGAAGATGCCGGCCGCCGCATGGAGGGTATCAGCAACTCCGATGGTGCCAGCCTATCCAGTGGTGAGGGAGTGCGTGTGTATGGCAACAGCCATGGCTTTCTTGGCAGTCAACGAGGCAGTCGTCATTCTCTGTCATGCATGCTGATCGCAGAGGATGCTTCGGGCATGCAACGCGACTATGACTATTCGAGCGAACGTGATCCCCAACGACTTGCACTTGCCGAAGATATCGGCGTTTCGGCGGCTGAGCGTACCTTGCGTCGTCTTGGGGCGCGGCGTCCGATCACTGGCCGCTTCCCGGTGATGTTCGACCCTGCTCTCGCTGGTGGGCTAATTGGGCATCTGATGAGTGCCATTGCTGGCGGTTCGCTTTATCGCCAGGCCTCCTTTCTATGCGACCGTCTTGGTGAGCCGCTTTTCCCCGAATGGTTCTCGTTAGGAGAAAAACCGCTGGAGCGTGGAGCCATGGCCAGTGCGCCCTTCGATAACGATGGTGTCTATACCCGTGACAATGTATTCATCGACCAAGGGCGGTTGGCCAGTTATATGCTGTCGGCCTATAGCGCCCGGCGTCTAGGAATGGAAACCACCGGCAACGCTGGCGGTGCGCGTAACATTCGCCTGCAGGTTCCCTTGAGTTCGCGCCAGGACCTACTGGGGAAAATGGAGCGTGGTGTGTTGGTCACCGAACTGATGGGGCAAGGTGTCAACGGCGTGACGGGTGACTATTCTCGTGGGGCGGCAGGTTTCTGGGTGGAGAACGGTCAAATCCAGTATCCGGTAGAAGAGTTCACCATCGCCGGCAGCTTGCAGGCAATGTTCGCGGGACTGGTAGGGATTGGTGACGATGTCGACACCCGCGGTAGCGTACATTCCGGAAGCTGGTTGATCGACGAAATGACCGTAGCCGGCTCATGATCCCCTACGGGGAGCTATAAGCTTTAAGCTGTAAGAAAAAAACTTGCCTCGGGCTTGCTGAGTGGCAGTGTTACGACTTACGGCTCGTCGTCAAACCTCTTCATCGAAGCGTGTCTCGACGAGTGCTTCCAACGCGTCGAGGACCGCTTCGGCATCCTCTCCCTCAGCATTGACTGTCAATACACTGCCGCAAGGGGCGGCCAGCATCAGTAAGGACATGATGTTGGCTGCATCGGCGTCACGCCCTTTATGGGACACAGTGACACAGGCCTGATACGGCTGGCAGCACTGCACCAGACGTGTAGCCGCCCGCGCATGCAGGCCTCGCTTGTTGATCAAGGTCAGCTCGCGGCTCGGCATGTGTCAGGAAGCCTCGTGATGCGGGGGCTCGGAAGGTGATGGTGCGATGGCGGTATGAATACCCAGTTCGCGGTGACGTAGCCTGACGCCCGGATAATCAGTGGCGAAATGGTTTGCCAGGCGTTCGGCAAGATAGACCGAGCGGTGTTGTCCCCCCGTGCAACCGATGGCCACGGTTACATAGCTGCGATGACTGGCTTGGTAGGCGGGTAGCCATCGTGTGAGCCAAGTGGTGATGTCCCGGGCCATGTCATTGACGTCCGAGTAGTCCTCGAGAAATTCGACGATCTCGGCATCGCGTCCGGTGAATGGGCGTAGTCGAGGATCCCAATAGGGATTGGGTAGGCACCGGGCATCGAAGACGGTATCGGCATCCAGGGGGACGCCGCGTTTATAGCCGAAGGATTCGAAGGTCAAGGTCAGGTGCTTGCCGGTATGCTGAGCGACCTGTTCGGCAATTCGAGCGCGCAAATCATGGACCGACAAGCGTGAAGTGTCGATGACCAGGTCCGCCAGATCGCGAATTTCCGCCAGGGCCTCTTCTTCGGAATCGATGGCTTCGGCCAGGGTCATATCGCTGTCACGGGTTAAAGGATGTCGGCGTCGGGTCGCTGAATAGCGTTCGAGTAGAATCTTGGGCTCGGTGGTCAGGTAGACGACCTGGCAATCGACCCCCTTGCGGTTTACCGTTTCCAGCTGCGAGGGGAAGCGGCGAAGGGCGCCGGGCAAGTTGCGGGCATCGATGCTTACGGCAACCGACGAACGCTGTGCCTCGCCTCCTTGAAGCTCGTCTACCAGTGAATCCAGTAATACGGCAGGCAGGTTGTCGATGGCATAGAAGCCAAGGTCTTCAAGGGCCTGCAAGGCAATGGACTTTCCCGAGCCGGAGCGGCCGCTGATGATCACGAGCTGCATGGTCGCCTCCTGTAGGCCGAGTGAAAACGTGTCAACCGGTCACTGCTCGCCGACTTTCCGCTCGGAAGTGTGCAGCACTTGAGTTACCGAATTGTGCCACGCTCAGGTAGCGTCATCGTCCTGTCGGCGAATGGCCTCGAGCAGGATATCGTATAGTTGGCGCTGGCTTTCACTCTTGCGCAGGCGTTGCCGGGTATCGCCATCATTCATCACGCTGGCGACCTGCCCAAGCAGTGCCAGGTGTGTATCGTCGGCTTCCTCGGGAACCAGCAGCACGAATATCAGATCCACCGGTTCGCCATCGACGGCGTCGAAGTCCACTGGATCGGCAAGTTTGATAAAGCCGGCCAGTGGCGCCTTGCAGTGAGAGTCGCGGGCATGGGGAATGGCCACACCATTGCCGATTCCCGTACTCCCCAGGCGTTCACGGCCAATCAGTCGGCTGAAGACTTCCTGACTGTCGAGGCTTGGCGTGTTCTGGGCGATGAAGGTGCTGAAGAATTCCAGCACCCGTTTCTTGCTCCCCCCGGGCACATCGAACAGGGTGCGCTCGGGGGGCAGAATGGCTTCCAGATTCATGGGCAGGTTAGCGGACACCGGCGCCCTGAGCGCGAGCCTGTGCCTTTTCCTTGTGTTTGACTAGCTGCCGATCAAGCTTGTCGGCAAGAGCATCGATAGCGGCATACATATCACCATCCAGCGCGTCGGCATGCAGATCCGCACCGGCGGCGTGCAGCGTGCAAGCGGCTTGTTGGCGTTCTTTCTCGACCGAAAGAGTGATTTGGACATTGGTAATGTTGTCGTAATGACGTTCCAATCGTGTGAGCTTCTCGTTGACGTAATCGCGCAGTGGATCGGTCAGTTCGACGTGATGGCCGGTGATGTTGACTTGCATGGCACGCTCCTGTTCCTTGCGGATGTCGATCCGATTGTAACCCTTTTTCGCGCCCAGCAAACCCCCTGCGGACAGGGTTTTCCCATACTTGTAAAAACGCGGTCATTCGCCTGTCACGACAAGCGCTTGCGCTCGCTTGAGGGGGGGATGCCCATGGCCTCGCGATATTTTGCCACTGTGCGTCTGGCGACCTTGATCCCGTTGGCGGCGAGTGCCTCGACCAGCTTGCTGTCGGACAAAGGCTTGCGGGGAGGTTCTTCACCAATAAGCTTTTTCAAGCGGGCGCGAATGGCGGTACTCGAGTGGCTATCGCCTTCCTCACCACCGACATGGCTCGAGAAGAAATATTTGAGTTCGAAGACGCCGCGTGGGGTATGAATGAACTTTTGGGTCGTGACGCGCGAGATAGTCGATTCGTGCATGTCCACGGCCTGGGCGATATCGGCGAGTATCAGTGGCTTCATGGCCTCTTCGCCGTGTTCGAGGAAGTCAAGTTGACGCGACATGATCTCACGTCCCACGCGTAGCAGGGTGTCATTGCGGCTCGACAGGCTCTTCAATAGCCACCGTGCTTCCTGCAGGTGCTGTTTCATGAAGGTATTGTCATCGCTCTTGTCGGCGCGTTTGATTAACGCAGCGTAGTCAGGCTGGATGCGCATGCGCGGTAGTGCATCCGGGTTGAGCTCGATACGCCATCCTTCGTGGCTGTGGCGGGCGATCAGGTCAGGAATGACGTAATCGTTACCACTATCGTCGAAGGCCAATCCGGGGCGTGGATCAAGGGAGCGCACCAGGGCGATTACCGCATCGAGCTGGTCGTCTTCCAGGCGCAGGCGGCGCCTTAGCAACTTGCGGTCATCGGCAGCCAGTGCGTCGAGAAACTGCCTGACCAGACGCTTGGCTTGCGGTAGCAACGGCGTGTCGTCGGGCAGGGCGCCAAGCTGGAGCAGCAAGCATTCACGGAGCTCACGAGCGCAGACGCCGGTGGGTTCGAATTGCTGTAGCCGCAACAACACGTGCTCCACATCAGCGCTCTTCAGTCCAGGCAGGCCTTGTTCGCGCAGACCGTCACAAAGGTCATCGAGGCTGGTGTCGAGATAGCCATTGCGATCCACGGCATCGATCAAACTTTCAGCGATCAGGTGTTCGCGTTCTCCCAGGTCGATCATGGCCAACTGCCAGCTCAGGTAATCGTGCAGGCTTTGGCCGCTGGCATTGCGTTCGAAGTCCGGTGCGTCGCCACCGCTGGCTGGCGCCATGTCCTGATAGGTATCGGACCAGTCGCTGTCCACGGCGAGTTCACTGGGAATCTCGCTGGCCCAGTCGTCTTCGGGTGTTTCGGTAACCTCCAGTTCGCCGTATCCCTCGTCGAGCTCCAGCATGGGATTGGATTCCAGTGCTTGCTGGATTTCTTGGCGCAGGTCCAGCGTCGAGAGCTGCAGCAGAGCAATGGCTTGCTGCAACTGAGGCGTCATGGTGAGCTGGGTGCCGACGCGAAGCTGCAAGGAGGGTTTCATGGCCATTTCGAATTTGGATCACTGACAAATGGAAACGACACGGTATCCCGCTGCTGGGCGCCTTGCAAGCCTGAAAATCCTCAATCTAAGCAATAAATATGCCATACGCAATTCACGTGCCACAACTTATCCTGTGATGGAATATCAGTAGGTTGCAATGAAGTGATGGTGCCGAAGGGATCAAAGTCGAAAGTCTTCGCCCAGATAGATGTCACGGACCTGCTGATTACCCAGTATGGCCTCGGCGTTGCCCTCGGCAATGATCTTTCCGTTGCCGACGATATAGGCCCGGTCGCAGATGTCCAGCGTCTCTCGCACGTTGTGGTCGGTGATCAGGACGCCGATATCGCGGTTGCGCAATTGGCGGATGATGCCTTTGATTTCGCCCACCGAAATGGGGTCGACCCCTGCAAAGGGTTCGTCGAGCAGGATGAAGTCGGGTTCCGTGGCAAGTGCCCGGGCGATCTCCACTCGACGTCGTTCGCCACCAGACAGGCTCATTCCCAGATTGTCGCGCAGGTGGGTGACGTGGAACTCCTCGAGCAATTGGTCGAGGCGTGCCTGACGACCGCTTCGATCCAAGTCTCCGCGAGTCTCGAGAATTGCCATGATGTTATCGGCCACCGACAGCTTGCGGAAGATTGAAGCCTCCTGGGGGAGGTAGCCGATCCCCGCTCGCGCTCGCTCATGCATGGCGGCATGGGACAGGTCGTGGTCGTCGATGAATACCTCGCCAGCGTCGGCGCGAACCAGGCCAACGATCATATAAAAGGAGGTGGTCTTGCCAGCACCGTTGGGGCCTAGCAGGCCGACAATGTGGCCTTGATCGATGGACAGCGTAATATCCTGCACCACGCGACGTCGTTTGTAGCTCTTGGCGAGGTGTCGAGCACTCAAGGTCTTCATCGACAAGCCTTATTCCTGTTCGGGGTTCAAGGTCATGCGCACGCGCTGGCGCTCCTGGCCTTCGACATCGGAGCGGGCCTGAACGGTACGACTGTCGAGGTAGTATTGCACGTAGCCACCATCGAAGGTGTCGTGTGCTTGATGCAGTTCGGCTTGATTGATCAGCTCTACGCGCCGTTCGGCGGCATGGTAGATGATCTTGCGACCCCAGCCACGCACGATGGGTTCGTCGGGGGCTGGCCGTTGCTCGATATAAGCGCGATCACCGGTAGCGGTGATACGGGTAACCTCGCCGGCATCGTTGCGCAAGATCTCGACGCGTTCGCCGGTGAGCTGCATGCTGCCCTGCTGGATGTCGACGTCGCCGGTATAGATGGCTGTGCCGGCGTGTTCGTCGAGGTCGAGTCGATCGGCAGTGACCTCGATAGGGGCATTGGCGTCACTCTCCAGCGCCTGGACAGGCAACGCGGCCAAGGTCGCCAGCATGCCAGCCATCAGCAGGCCGCTCGGGAAGCGAGGCTTGGATGGCGAGCGAAAAAGTCGCGTCATGGTGCTTGTTCCTTTTGGCCTTGGGGCGGATGGAAGCCGCGCACATTATCGGTCAGGCGCATGCGATTTTCATTGATCCAGGCATCGAAGTGTTCGCCACGGACGTGTTGGGGTGGTTGTTGCAGCAAGGCTTGCGTGTTGCTCCATGCATGACCGGTTTCGGTGTCGAAGTGAAGCACGTTGGTTTCGAGCTGCCAGCCTTCCTCCGGGGCTTGGAGTCTGGCATTGCCCTCGAGGGTCAAGTGGCGACCTTCGGGCCCTAGGATGCCAGTATCGCCATATCCGAACCAGATGCGGCCTTGGTCGTCATAGAGACGTGCCACCGGTGTTCGAGCCCGGGTTACGTCGTCGATAGGCGTGTGGACCAGGCGCGGCGTATCGAGCTTCTGATAAGGAACACCGTTGGCGTTGAAGCGTGTCAAACTCGCGCCTTCCAAGTAGTAGTCCGGCTCGCCGGCATCATCGTAGGGTACCGGGCCGGGGCGGCGGGTGTCCTGGGCCTCGAATAGAGCCAAAATCCCACCTACGGCTACCAGAATGAGTAGTAGCCATAGCCTGGGCGATGGACGTGGAATTCGTAACGCCATGAGATTCAACGCTTGCCATGCAGGTAGGTGTCGACCACGGCACCCCAGTGTCCCTGAGCCTCGAGCAGGGCGTCGCAGATTTCACGAACGGCGCCATGGCCACCTTGGCGTTCGGTGACCCAGTCAGCGTGGGAACGAATATAAGCCGGGGCATTGGGGACGCTGATGCCGAGCCCGCAGCGCTTGATAGCGGCCAAATCCGGTAGGTCGTCGCCACAATAGGCGGTTTGGTCAAGGCTCAGGCCCAAGTGTTCGCAGAGCTGACGCAGGGTGTCGAGCTTGTCGTCGCGGCCTTGATGGACATGGTCGATGCCGAGCGCTGCTGCGCGTCGGCTGACCATTGGTGAGTCGCGGCCGGTGATCAGGGCGACTTCAAGGCCGGCTTGTCTCAGTAGCTTGATGCCGTGACCATCCTGAGTGTAGAACGCCTTGATTTCCAGGCCATCGGTCTGAAAGTAGAGGCGTCCATCGCTGAGCACGCCATCGACGTCCAAAGCGAGCAAACGAATCTGGCGGGCGCGGTCGATCAGGTCGGAATCGACGAGGGAAGTATCCAGGGTCATAGGGGCTCCTTAGATGACACCGCTGCTCAAAAGGTCATGCATATGCAAGGCGCCTATCGGCTTGCCGGTGTCGTCGACCACGGCCAATGCCGTGATACGGTTGTCTTCCATGACGCGAACTGCCTCGGCAGCGAGAATATTCGGGCCGATACGCTTGCCAGGTCGTGTCATGACATCATCGACCTTGAGGGTACGCAGGTCGCTATGCTGGTCGAGGGTGCGCCTCAGATCGCCATCGGTATAGACCCCCGCCAGCAGACCATTTGCGTCGACCACGCAGGTGAATCCCAATCCTTGGTGAGTGATTTCCAATAGTGCATCGCGTAATGGGCTGCCCAAGGGGATACTGGGCAGGCGGTCACCACTGTGCATCAAGTCGCTGACCTTCAGAAGCAGGCGCCGGCCAAGGCTGCCACCAGGATGTGACAGAGCGAAATCCTCGGCCGTGAATCCGCGGGCTTCCAGTAGGGCAACCGCCAGCGCATCACCTAGCGCCAGAGCGGCGGTGGTCGAAGAGGTGGGCGCTAGGTCTAGCGGGCAGGCTTCACGCTCGACGCCAGCATCGAGATGGGCCTCGGCATGCCTGGCCAGGGTAGAAGCCGGTCGGCCCGTCATGCTGATCAAGGGCGTGCCCATGCGCTTGAGAAGTGGCAGTAGGGCGGTGACTTCACTGGTTTCCCCTGAGTTCGAGAGTGCCAGCACTACATCGCCGGGAGTGATCATGCCCAGGTCACCGTGACTGGCTTCCCCAGGGTGGACGAAGAAAGCCGGAGTGCCGGTGCTGGCTAGCGTGGCTGCAATCTTGCCAGCAATATGGCCGGACTTGCCCATGCCAGTGACGACGACACGTCCTTGGCAGGCGAGTATCAGTTCGCAGGCGCGGTCGAAATCCACGCCGAGCTTTGTGATCAGCGCATCGATGGCCTGCTGTTCGAGGAGCAGGGTGCGTCGTGCGCTGGCGCGAAAGGGAGAATCCTGGTCGGGTGTCATGGAAGCATCGTTAGTCATGGGGGTGATTGTTGCCTGTTGTGCGATTTCGCTCAAGCGATGTTCACACTGTTGACTGTCAATACCCCCGATAGCTGGCATGGCCCGCCAGCATGGCTCTCACTCCGGCCTGATAGGCCGTGACAGCTCCGACAAGGCGGTCAGTACTCCGCCGCAGGCCAATGAGACCGACCGGGATGGCGATCGAAGGAGGTAGCATGGGATACAACATCCGCTGTTAGTAATTCGAGGGAGCCCATTAAACGTCCTGATGTAACGAGGATGCAAGGCGAGTGCGGTCAGGCTGGCGGCAATGCGGTAAGTTAGGATACGATGTTCGATAATTTATGTCAGGGTTGAGGATACCATGGACGACACTCCCTTCGTGGTGGTGGAGGGGTTGCATTTTTCGCGCGGCGATACGGATATCTTTCGTGGTGTCGATTTGTCGATTCCGCGTGGCAAGATCACGGCGATCATGGGCCCCAGTGGCACAGGCAAGACCACGTTGCTGAAACTGATTGGTGGTCAGCTCGTTCCCGATGCGGGACGCGTGTTGATCGACGGACAGAATGTTCATGGGTTGTCACGTCGTGCCTTGTTCCGCTTGCGCCGTCGCATGGGCATGCTGTTCCAGAGCGGTGCGTTGTTCTCGGATCTGGATGTCTACGAGAACGTGGCTTTCCCCTTGCGTGTGCATACCGATCTTCCCGACGCCATGATTCGCGATGTGGTGTTGATGAAGCTGCAGGCGGTCGGGTTGAGAGGGGCCCGTCATCTGATGCCCTCTGAGCTGTCCGGTGGCATGGCGCGACGAGTGGCGTTGGCACGCGCCATGGCCCTGGACCCCGAATTGATCCTCTACGATGAGCCCTTCGTGGGACAGGATCCGATTTCGATGGGAGTGCTGGTGCAACTGATCAAGCGCATCAACGAGGCGCTAGGTCTGACGGCAATAGTCGTGTCACATGATATCAAGGAGACGTTGTCGATCGCCGACTATGTCTATGTGATTTCTGATGGACATGTGATGGCCCAAGGCACTCCTCAAAGTCTGGATGTCGACCAGGATGCACGCGTCAGCCAATTCGTGCATGGCGAGCCTGACGGCCCGGTGCCTTTCCATTATCCGGCGGTCGACTTCTTTACCGATATCCTGAGTGCGGGAGCGAACCGATGATCGGACGTATCCAGCAGCTTGGTCGGTATGGTTGCGACCTTCTGGAGGCGCTTGGGCGTGCCGGTATCTTCCTGGGGCTCTCTTCCGTAGGGGTGCCGTCTCGCGAAGGCTGGCACTTGTGGCTGCGTCAGATGCACTTCGTCGGGGTGCTGTCATTGGCCATCGTGCTGGTGTCGGGGCTGTTCATTGGCATGGTGCTGGCGTTGCAAGGTTATACCATCCTGGTCGATTTCGGGGCCGAGCAGGCGCTTGGTCAGATGGTGGCGCTGTCATTATTGCGGGAGCTGGCCCCAGTAGTCAGTGCGCTGCTGTTCGCCGGGCGTGCAGGATCGGCGTTGACGGCCGAGATCGGTTTGATGAAGGCCACCGAGCAACTCTCCAGCATGGAGATGATTGGTGTCGATCCACTGCGGCGGGTGGTGGCACCGCGATTGTGGGCAGGTTTCGTGTCGTTGCCCTTGCTTACCGTGGGGTTCAGCGTGGTGGGAATCTGGGGGGGCTATCTGGTCGGAGTCGAGTGGTTAGGGGTCTTCAATGGTTCTTACTGGGGCAACATGCAGGAGAGCGTCGATTTCATTGCTGACATCGGCAATGGCATCGTCAAGAGTCTGGTGTTCGCCCTAGTGGTGACATGGATTGCGGTTTTCCAGGGATATGATCTGGTTCCCACGGCGGAGGGGATATCTCGCGCTACGACGCGTACGGTCGTGTATTCGTCGCTGGCCGTGCTGGGATTGGATTTCGTGCTGACCGCGCTGATGTTTGGAGAACTGGGATGAAGCGCAGCAAGATGATGGAATTGGGGGTTGGTCTGTTCATGCTGGCCGGCATCGCAGGCCTGATATTCCTCGGCCTGCGGGTCAGTGGTCTCAACCTGGCCGGGCCAGGTGCGGGCGATACGTTCCAATTGCAGGCCAATTTCGCCAATGTCGGTGGTCTGAAGCCGCGGGCCCGGGTCACCATGGCGGGGGTCAATGTCGGGCGTGTGGTGAATATCGAACTGAATACCGAATGGTATGACGCTCAGGTCACCCTGGAACTGGATGACAAGCTCGAGGGGAAACTGTCTCGTGATACCACAGCCTCGATCTTGACGTCGGGCTTGCTTGGTGAGCAATACGTTGGGTTGTCGGTGGGAGGGGACCCCGAAACCCTCAGCGATGGCGATACCATCCGCGATACGCAGTCGGCGCTGGTACTGGAAGAGCTTATCCAGCAATTCGTGTCGAACATGGTCAATGAGTGAAGTGAGAGGCAATGGTATGGTCTTGGGAAACGGTATGTCTCAATTCTCGATGGCGGTTAGGATGTGGCGCTCGGTGTTGCTGGCATTATCTCTGGTCTTGATCGCTCTACCGGTTCATAGCCAGGAGGAAACTCGTCCCGAACAGATGATTCGCAATAGTATCGATGAATTGATGGGGCAGATTGAGGGGCGCCGGGACTACTTCGCCGAGAATATCGAGGAACTCGAATCGCTGGTTGAGGACAGTCTCGTGGATGTTGCCGATTTTCGCTATATCGGTGCCAGCGTAATGGGGCGTTACTTCAACAATGCCACTCCGGAACAGCGCTCGCGTTTCGTCGATACCTTCCGTCAGACATTGATCGATACTTATGCCAAGGGACTGGTCACTTTCGACTATCGCGAGTTGCGCGTGCTCGATGATCAGCAAGAACGTCGTTACGAGGATCAGGCCAGTGTCACCATGGAGGTCGTAGCCACCAACGGTGAGGTCTATCCGGTAAGTTATACGCTGCGTCGATCCAATGGCGAATGGCGGGTCGTGAATGTCATCGTCAATGGCATCAACCTGGGGTTGACCTTCCGTAACCAGTTCGACCAGGCCATGCGTGAGCAAAATCGTGACTACGATGCAGTGATCAATGGCTGGTCGCCAGAGGTTGGCGTCGAGGAACTCGAGGAAGGGGCCACATCATGACCTTGCTGCTCGACCGGCAGGGAGTGCGGCTGAAGAGTGAAGATGCCGGGCTGGCTGTTACCGGCCAGGTGGACTTCGAAGCGGCGGCGGCGCTGGCAGCAAAGGGGCGTGATTGGCTGGCAGCCCAAGCCCCGGGGGCGAAGGTCCAATTCGACTTGCGGGGCGTCGACCGGGTCAGCAGCGCCGCATTGAGCGTGCTGCTGGACTGGACTAGAGGCGCCCGAGCCGCAGGGCTGGAAGTGTGTGGTGTGGTGTTATCACCACCACTGGCAAGGTTGACAGCGGTGGCCGGGTTGGATGCCCTGCTGCCGCTGACCGAACCCGGTTGATCCTCAATCCATGTCTGTCATCGCCTTTGCGGGCACTTTTCATTACCATGGGGGCTTTCCGTCCTGATGACAGGGCGCCGACCACCTATCGTGTGCAAGGAGTCTCCTTTCCATGCAACCCAGTGATGTCAAGGCACTGCTCGAAGCCCGCATCGACGGCTGTGAGTTTCATATCCAGGGCGAAGGCTGCAATTTTCAGGTCATTGCCGTGGGTGACGTCTTCGAAGGTCTCACTCCAGTCAAGCGCCAACAACTGATCTACGGCGCGCTTTCCGAAGAGATTGCCAGCGGCGAGCTGCATGCCATCAGTATCAAGGCGTATACCCCGTCCCAGTGGCAAACCGCACCGGAAAACGCCGGGGCCTGACGAAACGGACATCCATGGACAAACTGATCATTACCGGTAATGGCCCTCTCGATGGTGAGGTATGGGCCAGCGGTGCCAAGAACTCAGCGCTGCCGATCCTGTGTGCCACGTTACTTGCTGACGGGCCGGTCACCGTCGGCAATCTACCGCATCTGCAGGATATCACCACGACCCTTGAGCTGCTCGGGCGGATGGGAGTCGAGCCGGTGATGGGCGAGAAAATGACCATTGAGCTCGATGGCTCTCAAGTACGGGATTGCCACGCACCTTACGAACTGGTCAAGAAGATGCGTGCGTCGATTCTGGTGCTGGGTCCCTTGTTGGCTCACTTCGGCACCGCCGATGTCTCGCTGCCCGGTGGTTGTGCGATCGGCTCGCGACCAGTAGACCTTCACATTCGGGGCCTCGAGGCCATGGGTGCGGAGATTCGGGTCGAGGGAGGTTATATTCGAGCTCGGGTTGATGGCCGTCTGAAGGGTGCCACCATTTTCTTCGATACCGTCACCGTGACGGGGACCGAGAATCTGTTGATGGCGGCGACGCTGGCCGATGGCATTACAGTGCTCGAAAATGCCGCCCGTGAGCCGGAAGTGGTCGACTTGGCCGAGTGCCTGATCGAAATGGGCGCCAGAATCAAGGGCCATGGCACCGATACCATCGTCATCGAGGGCGTCGAGCGCTTACACGGCTGTTATTATGACGTGATGCCCGATCGTATCGAGACTGGTACCTTTCTGGTCGCTGCGGCGATCACAGGTGGGCGGGTGCGGGTTCGCAACACCCGAGCCGACATTCTCGAAGCCGTGTTGGCCAAGCTCGAGGAAGCGGGTGCCAAGGTGAGCAGTGGCGAGGGCTGGATCGAGCTCGACATGCAAGGACGGCGTCCCAAGGCAGTCAACATACGTACCGCACCGTATCCTGCTTTTCCCACGGATATGCAGGCCCAGTTCGTGGCGCTCAACGCCGTAGCCGAAGGAACCGGTCGTGTGGTGGAGACGATTTTCGAGAATCGCTTCATGCACGTACAGGAACTCAATCGCATGGGCGCGAAGATCGCACTAGAGGGCAATACCGCAGTGATCAGTGGGGTCGAGCGACTATCCGGAGCACCGGTCATGGCCACTGACCTCCGGGCGTCGGCATCGCTGGTGGTCGCAGCCATGTGCGCCGAAGGAGAGACGCTGGTCGATCGTATCTATCATATCGACCGTGGCTATGAGTGCATCGAAGAGAAACTGCAATTGCTGGGGGCCAGGATTCGTCGCGTGCCTGGTTAAAAGCGCTCCCCTAATTCACGAACTGAAGTCGCTTATGAACAAGCAATTGATATTGGCCCTGTCCAAGGGGCGTATTCTCGACGAAACATTGCCGTTGCTGGCTGATGCTGGGATCGAGCCAGCCGAGGATCTTGGTGGTAGTCGCAAGTTGTTGTTCGACACCAACCTGCCGGACGTCAAGCTGGTGATCATTCGTGCCACCGACGTGCCCACTTATGTGCAGCTCGGGGCAGCCGACCTGGGGGTCGCTGGCAAGGATGTGCTGCTCGAACATGGTGCTGAAGGCTTGTACGAGCCCCTTGATTTGGAGATCGCCAAGTGTCGCTTGATGACTGCCGGGGTGAAAGGGGCTGAGCCGGCACGAGCACGTCGCCGAGTCGCCACCAAGTTCGTCGATGTGGCGCGTCGCTACTATGCCGAGCAGGGTATTCAGGCCGAGGTCATCAAGCTTTATGGTGCCATGGAGTTGGCACCGCTGATGAATTTGGCTGATGAAATCGTCGATATCGTCGATACCGGCAATACCTTGCGTGCCAATGGCATGGAGCCACGTGAGTTGATTGCTGATATCAGTACTCGGCTGGTGGTCAACAAAGCAGCCATGACCATGAAGCATGAAACGCTGAAACCCTTGATCGAGCGACTCCGCCAAGCTGTCGCCAAGCGCAGGGCTTCTCAGGATGTATCGGCCTGAGTTGGTCATGATGTCTTGGGTCGGCGTTTGTCACTGAAACAGATAACCAAGCAGAGAATGCCATGACCGATAGTGTTGTCCGTGAACTGGAGATATCCCGCTTATCGACCCGGGAGACGGATTTCGAGGCTCGCCTGGAATCGTTGCTCTGTTGGGAGGGTGTATCCAGTAGCGAGGTTCAACAACGGGTCGATGAGATCATCGAGGCTGTAAAGACTCGTGGTGACACCGCTCTGGTCGAGTATTCCAATCGCTTCGACCGTTTGTCGGCTTCGAGCATGGAGGAACTCACCTTGGGGGCCGAGCGGTTGCGTAAGGCTTTCGACGGTCTCCCCGAAGACCAACGTAACGCCCTGGCTGCCGCCGCCGAGCGCATTCGTGCCTACCACCAGCATCAGCGGCCTGAGTCGTGGCGCTATACCGAGGCTGATGGCAGCGTGCTCGGTCAGCAGGTCACGCCACTAGACCGAGCTGGTATCTATGTCCCGGGCGGCAAGGCTGCTTACCCTTCCTCGGTGTTGATGAACGCCATTCCTGCCCATGTCGCTGGGGTTCGCGAGATCGTCATGGTGGTGCCAACCCCCGATGGTGTGCTCAATGAACTGGTCTTGGCAGCGGCCCACTTGGCTGGGGTCGATCACGTATTCACCATCGGCGGGGCCCAGGCAGTGGCAGCCCTAGCGTATGGTACCGAGACGGTGCCGCGTGTCGACAAGATCGTCGGGCCGGGCAACATCTACGTGGCGACCGCCAAGCGGGCAGTGTTTGGACAGGTTGGAATCGATATGATTGCCGGCCCCTCGGAGATCCTGGTGGTATCCGATGGTGGCACCAACCCCGAGTGGTTGGCCATGGACCTGTTTTCCCAGGCCGAACACGATGAGGATGCCCAGGCAATTCTGGTGGGGTGGGATGCCGAGCATCTTGCGGCAGTTGAGTCAGCCATGGCGAGACTGCTGCCCACCATGGAGCGTGAGGCGATCATCCGGGTGTCGCTGAAGGCGCGAGGTGCCACGATCTTGTGTGCCGATCGCGAAGAGGCGGTGGCACTGATCAATCGTATTGCACCAGAGCACCTGGAGTTGTCGATAGAGGAACCCGAGTCGCTGCTGCCTGATATCCGGCATGCGGGCGCCATTTTCATGGGGCGTTACACGGCTGAAGCCCTAGGCGATTACTGCGCCGGCCCTAATCATGTGCTACCGACTTCGGGTACGGCACGCTTCTCTTCCCCGCTCGGCGTTTATGATTTCCAGAAACGCTCTTCGATCATTCACTGTTCGCCCGACGGTGCTTCCCAGCTCGGCAGGACGGCTGCGGTGCTGGCGCGTGGCGAATCACTCACCGCTCACGCCCGCTCAGCTGAATATCGCATCAAGGACTGATTTCCCCGCGATCCTTGCCACTGGGTAAGGCATGGTGCCACAAGTCTGGAGATGACAAGGCCTCGTCAATGACGAGGCCTTGTCCATGTGCGAGGCTTGGTCAATGTGCTAGTGGTAGCGGCTCAGCGCTCTGTTTGGGGCATTTCCGGTGTTGGCCGCTCGCCGACCTCAAGCGTCACATCCATGCGTTGGCCATTGCGAACCACTTGTACTGGGAGTTCCGTACCGGGCTCGATGGCAGCGATATCGGCCATGACGACACGTGGATCCAGAATGGGGCGGCCGTCGACTTTCAGCAATACGTCTCCCGGTCGTAGCCCGGCTTCGGCGGCCGGGCCATCGGGAACGACACCGGCAATCACCACACCCCCAAGACTGTTGAGACCGAATGAAGCCGCCAGTTCCTGGGTCATTTCCTGTGCTTCGACCCCTAGCCAACCACGGATTACTCGCCCTTGCGTGACCAGTTCTTCGAGGATACCCCGCGCTAGATTGGAGGGGATCGCGAACCCGATTCCCTGAGAGCCTCCGGAACGAGAAAAAATGGCGGTGTTGATACCCACCAGCGCACCTTCAGGGTTGATCAGTGCTCCGCCTGAGTTGCCAGGATTGATGGCGGCATCGGTCTGGATGAAGTCTTCGTAGGCATTGAGACCTAGATGACTGCGCCCGGTGGCGCTGATGATGCCCATGGTCACGGTCTGGCCAACCCCAAAAGGATTGCCGATAGCCATAGCCACATCGCCGACGACGGCCTCACCTGAGTCGGCCATGGCGATGACTGGCAAGTCGTCGAGATCGATTTTCAATACTGCCAGATCGCTCTCGGGATCGGTACCGACTACCTCGGCCAGGGTTTCGCGACCATCACGCAATGCGACCTGAATCTGATCAGCACCGCTGATCACGTGATGGTTGGTCAGAACATAACCCTCTGCGCTCACGATTACCCCGGACCCCAGGCTCGACAGCATACGTTGGCGACGGGGCATGTTGTCACCAAAGAATTGACGGAAGAACGGGTCGGACATCAGAGGATGCTGTTCTTGCTCGACCACTCGCGATGAGTAGACATTGACTACGGCTGGAGCGGCGCGAGACACGGCATCGGCATAGCTGACAGGCCCTTGCTCACGGGACATGGGGGCGGCATTGACAACGTCAGGGGGGGAGCGAACGCTTTCCTGCTGTGCGACTGGTTGGGGTTGGCCGGTGGGCTGTGCCGGGGCCGTTGGCTGTGGCTCGGAGGGGGCACTTCCCATCAGGCCAGGAAACGCATAAAGCAACACGATGGCCAGCAGTATTCCACTGATGGTTGGCCAGACGTAAGGCATCAAGTTTCGACGCATGCAAGAGTCCTTGGTTGACAGGGCGGTCGCTGGTATTTGCCGCAATCGTTACAATGGCGACATTGTAACACTGCTGTTGAGGCCATGCCCGGAGGGGGTAACCGATGATATCCCGTGATGAACTGGTACGAGCTTGCGATGCATTGCTGCGGGTCGAGCGATTCAAGGACTACACCGTCAATGGGCTGCAAGTTTCGGGAAATAAGCGTGTCGCGCGCGTGCTAAGCGGTGTCACGGCTTGTCAGGCCTTACTTGATGAAGCAGTGGCCTGGGATGCTGATCTGGTGCTAGTGCATCACGGCTATTTCTGGAAAAACGAACCGGTAGCGGTCACTGGCATGAAGCGTCAGCGTTTGGCGACACTGCTGGCGCATGATATCAACCTATTGGCCTATCACTTGCCACTGGATGCGCATCCGGAGTTGGGTAACAACGCGCAGCTGGCGAAGTGCCTGGATTTTACGGTAGAAGGTTGTGCCGATGGGGAAGTGGGAGAAGGGCTATTGTGGCTGGGGTGCCCTCCGCGCAGCATGGATAGTTGGGGTTTGGCGGCTCATATCGATGAGTGCCTGTCACGAGAGCCCTTGTTGATCGACGGAGGCGTTGGGGAGATCGAGCGTGTGGCGTGGTGTACTGGAGGGGCGCAGGACATGATCATGTCAGCCTTCGAGGCTGGAGCCACTGCCTTTGTTTCCGGTGAGATTTCCGAGCGGACCACGCATCTGGCCAGAGAGATGGGTATTAGCTACCTGGCTGCTGGTCACCATGCCACAGAGCGCTATGGAGTGCAGGCCTTGGGTGAGTGGCTGGCCAGTGAATTCGGTGTGACGCACAGGTTTGTGGATATTGATAATCCTGCCTAGTCATGCCTGAAGCCGCCCATGTCTGAAACATGTTCGGCTTTCGTTCGCCGGCCCTCCAGAGTTGGCGATAGCACAGGCATGGCGATAGCGTGAATATCAGTATCTAGGTGGTTGAGCGGCGGGTTCCTCCTCGCCGCGACGCAGGCCGAAATCTTCGGCGAGGGTACCGTGGTCGCCATCGGCATAGTCGCGGGGCATAGTGGGGGATTCGGTCGTGCTCTCGGCGTCCTCATGAGAGGAGCTGGCAAAACGGCGTCTGATTTGCAAGTCGTCGCACAGCTGTTCCGCCCCTTGGGCGAGTTGCTGTTCGAGTTCCTGGCTTTGTCGCTGGATGCTGCTGACCAGATCGGCGGCTCTGGCAAAATGATCGTTCAGCGAGTCCTTCACTTGGCTGAGTTCCAGCTCGGTTTCGGCGAGGCGCTGACGGACCTTCTGGTTACGCGCCACATTGGCATTGAGCAAGTGATAGCCGAGGGCGCCGATGCCGATGCCGGCAAGGCCGCTGACAATCGCCAGAATCCAGTCGATGTTACTCTCGTACACGTTGTTCCCCTTCGATGCTGTTCCCAGAGGCTGTCGTCATGCTCTGGGCGCCACACTGGCGGCCCCATTATATGGGGGAGGGCAAGACCTAGGTCAATGCGTTAGGCATCGCCGTTACATGCGAAACACTGGTTGGGAACGTATAATGGCAGCTCGCCGAGCAGACGCCGAGGTAGCCAAGACGCCATGAGCGCGACAACGACATCTTCGAGTTCCCACGATATCGCCAAGCCGACGACGCCGTTGGCACGTTACCGTGCCGATCTTGAGCGCGACGATTTCCAGTACGATGCCGCGCAGGAGCAAGCCGTCGAACACCTGCAACGCCTTTTCGACGATTTGTTGGTGATGCCACGCTCGACACCCAGAGCAGTGACTGTCGGCAAGGGGCTCAAGTCACGCATGGCTGGGTTGTTCGGAAAGAAGTTGCCATCGCCATATGAAGGACCACCTGCGGTCACAGGGCTTTATTTCTGGGGTGGGGTCGGGCGTGGCAAGACATACTTGGTGGATACTTTCTACGAGACCTTGCCATTCCCGGACAAGATGAGAACTCACTTCCACCGTTTCATGCAGCGCGTGCACAACGAGCTGGAACACTATAAAGGTGAGAAGAATCCGCTCAAGCTGATCGCCGCCAAGTTTGCCTCCGAGGCAAGAGTCATCTGTTTCGACGAGTTCTTCGTCAAGGACATTACCGATGCGATGATCCTGGCCAATTTGCTCGAGGCATTGTTTGAGCGTGGTGTGGTGTTGGTCGCCACCTCGAACATCGTTCCGGACGATCTCTACAAGGATGGCTTGCAGCGGGCACGTTTCTTGCCAGCCATCGACCTGCTCAAACGTCATTGCGCAGTGGTCAATGTCGATTCCGGCGTCGATTACCGGCTCAGGGCGCTGAAGCATGCCGAGATTTTCCATTCGCCACTGGATGCCGCCGCCGAGGCTGAATTGTCACGCAGTTTTCGTAGTATCGCTGGGGCTGAAGGTGAGGCTGAAGTGCCCATAGAGATCAATCGCCGTCTGCTTACCTCTCGCCGAGTTCACGACGATGTGGTGTGGTTCGAGTTTCGTGAGCTTTGCGATGGACCCCGCAGCCAGAATGACTATATCGAGCTGGCGCGTGAATTTCACACCGTGTTGGTGTCCAACGTCACCCGCATGGGACGGGGGGCCGACGACCAGGCGCGGCGTTTCATCAACATGGTCGATGAGTTCTATGATCGAGGTGTCAAGCTGTTGATGTCTGCCGAAGCGCCGGCAGAACGGCTCTATAGCGAAGGCAACCTGTCCTTTGAATTCGAACGCACGTTATCGCGACTCAGGGAAATGCAGTCGCATGAGTACCTGGCGTTGCCGCACAAGCCCTGACCCGGACTCCGTCCGGAAGCCATAAGCTTTGAAGAACCGTTGCCACAGGAGAGGGCGATGGTAGCGATGGCTTGCGCGACAGCGTTGCCTCGTCGGTGCCTGGTCGTGTACAATGCGCGCTCGCTCGACCGTTGCACTGTTTCTTGCCGGTGGCAAAGCAGTGCAACCAAGAAAAATAGGGATGGTTACGTACAGGCAGTCAAGGCTGTCGTGTACAAGACCCAACACACTAATTTTGGTGATTCATCCATGAAGACGTTCAGTGCTAAGCCGCAGTCCGTCCAGCGCGATTGGTTCGTCGTCGACGCCACGGACAAGACGCTCGGTCGTCTGGCTACCGAAATCGCTCGCCGCCTGCGTGGCAAGCACAAGCCGGAATACACTCCGCATGTCGACACCGGCGATTACATCGTGGTGGTCAATGCCGAGAAGGTGAAGGTGACAGGTAACAAGGCTCAGGCCAAGAACTACTATCGTCACACCGGTTACCCGGGTGGCCTGCGTTCCATGAATTTCGAGAAGATGATCGATCATGCTCCCGAGCGGATCATCGAGTCTGCCGTTAAAGGCATGTTGCCGAAGGGACCGTTGGGTCGCGCCATGTATTCCAAGCTCAAGGTCTATGCCGGTGCCGAGCACCCGCATGCCGCCCAGCAGCCGCAAGAACTGAATCTCTAAGGGATATTACGCCATGACACAGCAGTATTACGGTACCGGGCGCCGCAAGACTTCCACTGCCCGTGTGTTCCTCAAGCCGGGCACCGGCAAGATCGTCGTCAATAGCCGCGACTTGAACGACTATTTCGGCCGTGTGACCGGACGCATGGTCGTACGTCAGCCGCTGGAGCTTACCGAGACTCTCGGTCAGTTCGATGTCTATGTTACCGTCAAGGGCGGCGGTGGTTCAGCTCAGGCTGGCGCCATTCGTCACGGCATTACCCGTGCTCTGATGGAATACAATGAAGATTTCCGCAAGCCGTTGCGTGCCGCCGGTTACGTAACTCGCGATGCGCGTGAGGTCGAGCGTAAGAAGGTCGGCCTGCGCAAGGCGCGTCGTCGTCCGCAGTTCTCCAAGCGTTAATTACGCAAGAACAGCGTGGAAAAAGCGCTCAGGCCTGTGGGGTCTGGGCGCTTTTTTATTTGTAATTCAATGGGTTGGGGGGTGTATACCACTTAGGTCAAGCACCTTTTGACCTTGTGTTCGTACTCACCTTTTCTTACCATAACCATCATTTTGTATCCGTAGATCGCGGGATACCTTTTCGCGATAAAGTAGCGGGTCATTCGATGGGAGAAATCATAAGATGGCAGACAACGGCGTAAACAAGGGGCGGCGCCGTTTCCTCGTGGGTGCTACCACCGTCGTGGGTGCGGTAGGTGCCGTCGGGGTTGCGGTTCCCTTTGTGGCTTCCTGGCAGCCCAGCGCCAGAGCGAGGGCGGCGGGGGCCCCCGTCCAGGCTGATGTTTCCAAACTCGAGGTTGGGCAGCAGATGACGGTCGAGTGGCGTGGCAAACCGGTATGGATGGTGCGCCGCGACGATTCCATGGTCGAGCGGATCAAGGAAATAGACCCCTCGCGCCTGCGCGATCCTGAGTCTGCCGAACCCCAGCAGCCGAGTTATGTAGACCCCGTGTTGCGCTCGATCAAACCCGAATATCTGGTGCTGATCGGTATCTGTACCCATCTGGGGTGCTCGCCTACTTTTCGCCCTGAGCCCGGTGCTGCTGATCTTGGCGGTAACTGGCCGGGTGGTTATTTCTGTCCCTGCCATGGCTCGCGTTTCGATTTGGCTGGGCGCGTATTCACTGGCGTGCCGGCGCCTCTGAATCTGGAAGTGCCGCCGTATCGCTATGAAAGCGACAGCATCATCGTGGTTGGCGAAGACGAGGAGACTGCCTGATGGGTAACCCGAATCGCGTCAAGGCAGAAAGCGGTTTCATGCGCTGGGTCGATGACCGCTTTCCCGCTACTCAGATGTGGCAGGATCATCTGTCCAAGTATTACGCACCCAAGAACTTCAATTTCTGGTACTTCTTCGGCTCGCTCGCGCTACTGGTGTTGGTCAACCAGATCCTCACCGGTGTCTGGCTTACCATGAGCTACAATCCCACCGCAGAGGGCGCATTCGCCTCCGTCGAGTACATCATGCGTGATGTCGAGTACGGTTGGCTGATTCGCTACATGCATTCCACTGGTGCATCGGCCTTCTTCGTCGTGGTTTATCTGCACATGTTCCGCGGCTTGATGTATGGCTCTTACAAGGCGCCGCGAGAACTGGTGTGGGTTTTCGGCATGACGATCTATCTGGCACTAATGGCCGAGGCCTTCATGGGCTACCTGCTGCCTTGGGGACAAATGTCCTACTGGGGAGCTCAGGTCATCATCTCGCTGTTCTCGGCGATTCCCGTCGTGGGGGCAGAGTTGACGCAGTGGATCCGTGGCGACTACCTGATTTCAGGAATCACTCTGAACCGCTTTTTCGCTCTGCATGTGGTGGCCTTGCCGATCGTGATCCTGGGCTTGGTCGTCCTGCACTTGATTGCCTTGCATGAAGTGGGATCCAACAATCCCGATGGGATCGAGATCAAGGACAAGAAGGATGAGGCTGGTCAGCCGCTGGATGGCATTCCGTTCCATCCTTATTACACCGTCAAGGATCTTTTTGGTGTCGCGGTCTTCCTGTTCGTGTTCTGCGCGGTGATCTTCTATTTTCCTGAAGGTGGTGGTTATTTCATCGAGAAGCCAAACTTCGAACCGTCGGACCCGTTGAAGACACCCGACCATATCGCGCCGGTATGGTATTTCACGCCCTTCTACGCGATCCTGCGCGCCGTGACGTTCTCGTTGTTTGGCCTTGACTCCAAGTTCTGGGGTGTGGTGTTGATGGGAGCGGCGATCGCGATCCTGTTCGTACTGCCTTGGCTGGATCGCAGTCCGGTACGCTCCATGCGTTACAAGGGTTGGTTCTCGCGCATCATGCTGGCGTTATTCGCCATCAGCTTCGTGATTCTTGGTGTGCTTGGTGTGCTGCCGGCTACCGGTGGACGAACGCTAGTGGCACAGATCTGCACGGCTGTGTATTTCGCCTTCTTCTTGCTGATGCCGATCTATACCCGGCTTGAGAAAACCAAACCCGTTCCGGAAAGGGTGACTGGCTAATGAAAAAGCAACTGTTCGCACTGCTGTTTGCGCTGGTGCCTTTCACGGCTTTAGCGGCGGCAGAGGCTCATCTGCCGTATTCGATGACACCGGACCTGGATGACAAGGCGTCCTTGCAGCGTGGTATGCAGTTGTATGTCAATTACTGCATGGGCTGTCACTCTCTGGAGCATCAGCGCTTCGCACGTGCTGCCGAGGACCTGGGTATGCCACAGGATCTGGTTGAAGAGAACCTGATCTTCTCTTCCGATCTGGCTTTCAATGACCAGATGCGCAATGCCATGGCCGAGGGGAGTGCCGAAGATTGGTTTGGTGCCGCGCCGCCCGATCTGACCTTGCATAGCCGTCTGCGTGGTACCGACTGGATCTACTCCTACCTGCTCAGCTTCTACAAGGACCCGGAGCGGCCTACAGGAGTCAATAACGCCGTTTTCGACTTGGTAGCCATGCCAAATGTGCTCGAACCTTTGCAGGGCGTGCAGGAGATGGTGTGCGCACAGAGCGATCATCCGGTTGGTGATGCCGAACTCGATCCATTGACCGGCAAGTATCAGTCCTGCGAGGTATTGCAGGTGACGGAGCCGGGACAGATGGAGCCAGCGGAGTTCGAGGAGGCGGTCTATGATCTGACCAATTTCCTGGCCTACGTTGGAGAGCCGTCTAAACTGCAGGCGCAGGCGCTGGGCCCCAAGGTGTTGATCTTCATCTTCATCTTCGGTGTCATTGCGTACCTGCTCAAGCGTGAATACTGGCGCGATATTCACTGATACGTCAGGCGTTTCGGTGTGGGGCGTGTGGCCTTGGGGTCATGCGCCCCATGTTTATGCCAGGGTGATGGCGATACACCCGAAATGGGTCGTGTCGTGTTATCATCATGGCCTCGAATTGATGCGAGGATTGTTTCATGGGTGTAGTGGCCAAGCGGTCGTCGATGACCTTTTACTCCGGCAGCGATGATCACTTCAGTCATCGCGTACGTATCGTTTTGGCGGAGAAGGGTGTTGCTGTCGACATCCTGGATGTTACGGAAGACAATCATCCTGAGGAGCTGGCGGACCTCAACCCTTACAACAGCGTACCGACCCTGCTCGATCGCGATCTGGTGCTCTATGAATCCAAAGTGATGATGGAGTATCTGGACGAGCGGTTCCCGCATCCACCGTTGTTGCCAGTTTATCCGGTAGCGCGTGCGCAGAGTCGGCTATGGATGCATCGCGTCGAGCGTGAATGGTGCCCTCTGGTCGAACAGATCCAAAACGGTGCCAGGAAGGATGCTGAAAAGGCGCGTAAGGAGCTGCGTGAGAGTCTGGTGGGGATTGCACCAATCTTCGAGGATATGCCGTACTTCATGAGTGAGGAGTTCTCGTTGGTGGATTGCTGCCTGGCTCCGCTGTTGTGGCGTTTGCCGGCGCTGGGAATTGAATTGCCCGAGAAGCAGGTCAAGCCGTTGATGGCATACATGGAGCGAGTTTTTTCTCGTGATGCCTTCAAGGCCGCGCTATCGGAAACCGAACGCGAAATGCGTACCTGAATCCGTCATGGCAGAAGGAGTATCCTCTTTCTGCTGAAACGACCCCAAAGAGGAGGGACTGGCCATGCTTTCGAGTCGCCCTTATCTCGCCAGGGCCCTTTATCAGTGGCTACTGG
This sequence comes from Litchfieldella anticariensis FP35 = DSM 16096, assembly GCF_000409775.1. Classification (GTDB taxonomy): domain Bacteria; phylum Pseudomonadota; class Gammaproteobacteria; order Pseudomonadales; family Halomonadaceae; genus Litchfieldella; species Litchfieldella anticariensis. Next base: position 118,931 of record NZ_KE332377.1, read on the forward strand.
ACAACGATCAGACCCCTTATATCGTTGTCGATGCCGAGCGCGATGGCGTAGTGGTGCCGGAACAGTTTGTACAGAATGGCCAGATCGTGCTTAATATCGCTCCGACAGCGGTTCGCGATCTATTCATGGAAAATGAAGCCATCACCTTCAGTGCACGTTTCAGTGGGCAACCCATGCAGGTTGTGGTGCCTTTGGAAGCATTGATAGCGCTTTATGCGCGCGAGAACGGAGTAGGGATGGTATTTGGTCACGAACCCGTGATGCCGGGATATGTCGAACCCTCAAGTGAAGTTGATGCTGAGCAGGAGCGCCCGGCACTGTCCAGCGTGGATAGTGAAGAGAGCGCTCCTGAGCGTGACGAAGAGACAGTGCCACCCAAGGGGCGTCCATCGCTGCGCGTCATCAAATGAGGCACGGTTCTCGCAAGAGAGCGGATACACAGAACGGCAGGCCATACGGCCTGCCGTTCTGTGTTTTCGAGCCAATGTCAGAAAGTGTTCAATCGATGTATTCGAACACTTTGACGATACGCTGTATCCCACCGATGTCGGAAATGGCACTGACAACGCGATCTCCCTCTGCGTGGGTGACCAGGCCCATCAGATAGACACTGCCATTCTCGGTGACGGCCCGAATGCGCCCAGCATCGATATTTTCATTGGCGATCAGGCGGGTGCGGATACGGGCCGTGACCCATGTGTCGGTAGTGCGTTGGGCAATTGGCGCATTGGCAGCCACAGTCAACTCATTATGCACCTGGCGAACATTGCGCACGTCCTGGGCGATGCTCATGGCCTTGTCTTTGAGTTCCTGACTAGGCACTTGACCGCTAAGCAACACGATACCGTTGTAGCTGTCGACATTGACGTGAGCATCGTTGAATCGCGCGTCCTGGCTGCCAAGATTGTGGCTGATCTTGGTCTCGATGCTCTGGTCCTCGACTTGGCTGCCAAAGGTGCGTTCACCGTAATTCTCGTCGATGGGTCCTTGATGTGTGGCGCTCGTGATGGAAGTACAACCACCGATGGCGAGAGCCAGTCCCAGGATAGCGGGAGTGAAGAATCCTTTTTTCATAGTCATTACTCGCTACTACCAAAGAGTTGTTCGTCGATCAGATCGCAGAGGCAGTGGATCACCAGCAAATGTACCTCTTGAATGCGGGCCGTAGAGGTGGCGGGCACCCTAATCTCGCAGTCATCCTGGCCCAGCAGCGAGGCCATATTGCCTCCGTCACGGCCGGTCAGGGCAACAATGGCCATGTCGCGGTCGTGGGCGGCCTGGATGGCTTGCACGACGTTGGCGGAGTTGCCGCTGGTCGAGATTGCCAACAGGATATCGCCGGGTTGTCCCAATGCTCTGATCTGCTTCGAGAAAACCTCGTTGTAACTGTAGTCGTTGGCAATCGATGTCAGCGTTGAGGTGTCGGTCGTCAGCGCCAAGGCTGGCAGGCTGGGACGCTCGCGTTCGAAGCGGTTGAGCAGTTCCGAAGAAAAATGCTGGCTATCACCGGCGCTACCGCCGTTGCCGCAGGCGAGAATCTTTCCTTCGTTGACTAGGCACTGCACCATCATCTGGCTGGCAACTTCGATGAAGGGTGGGAGTACTTCGCTGGCATAGGTCTTGGTATCGATGCTGGCGTTGAAGTGCTCGAGAATGCGTGATTGGAAATCCATTGGCTTGCGGGTCCTATGGCCGTCAGAACGCTTCGAATGCCGCTTGGACCCAGACGAAGTCCAAGTCAGGAGCATGGCCGGTCGCGGCAACGACATCGAAGCGGCACGGACATGATAATCCGTTGCGGTGGAGATAAAAACGCGCTGCCTTGATTAGGCGCCGCTGTTTGCTGGCCGTGACCATCTCCAACGGATGGCCATGCCGTGTATTGGTACGGTGCTTGACTTCGACGAAGACCAGAATATTGCCGTCGCGCATAACCAAGTCCAGTTCTCCGCCCTTGGCGTGCTGGTTGTGGGCGACGAGGGTCAAGCCCCGTGTGGACAGCCATGACGCTGCCGCCTGTTCGACGGCGGCGCCACGGGCGCGAGCGTCAGTCGTCTTGGTCATCCAGTACCCCGCTCAGTCCGTCGAGCAATAGCTCGTTGCGTAAGGGCGGTTGCGGGATCCCATCAATGAAGCGTGCCCAAGGGAGATGACGTTGGATACGTCCGTCGCTGGTGGCGCTCAGGGTGCCGGTGGCACCGAACAGTTCGCTGCCGGGGATGGTCTGGAACTGTGGTAGACGGCGTCCCAGTTCATAGGCATCGACCCCCATGGCGGTCAATTTGAGCAAAGCGGGATCATTATTTCCGCGCAATTCCTGGTAGCTGGTCAAAAAGGGTAGCGCTTCCTCGCCACCAACCGCGGCATCGGGGATCAGCCAGGGAATGTCAACGAACAGCACGTCGTTGAGGTCATGATCGTCCCGCGGACGTGGGCGTCCCTCGTAGAGGTGTGAGGTCGCATAAATCGGTAGGTTGCTGGCATAGTAATAATCCAGCGTGGGTGGCACCTGACGAGCATAGCTGGGCAGGGCGAGCAGGAACAGCATATCGATGCCGTCGAGACGGGCGCGCTCCCCACTGACATTGAGCAGAGGCTTCACGGCACTGGTAACTGTCGCCTGCGGGTTGTAGCGAATCGTGGAGCCGACTTCACCCCCTTGCTCGAGCCATGCTTGACGGAACGCTTCTTCCACACGCCAGCCCCATTCGTTGTTGGGAACCAGTATGGCACTACGGCGATGACCGTCGGTATAAGCACGACGTGCTACCTGGCGTGCTTCGTCCTCGGCGGATAGGCCGTACTGGTAAAGATTGCGGGCGTTATTGCGCTCTCCATGTCCATAGTTCAATGCCAGAGTTGGCAGTGGGACGCTATCGCGGTTTTCCAGTTCGGTGACCAGTTCCTTGTCGAGGGGTCCGATCACGACTTGGGCGCCCGCCATGTTGGCTTCTGCATAGAGGCTTTCCAGGTTGCCGTTACTGGAATCGAAGAAGGTGAGTTGAGGCGTGGTTTCCCCTTGGTTGACGGCTTGCATGTGGCGCGTTTGGATGCCCTCGCGGATCTGTTGGGCCACATTGGCCAGTGGGCCGGACTCCGGTAGGAAAATGGCAATACGGCGGACCTCTCGGCCTCGCAGTTCGCGAAGCGCCATCAAGTCTGAGGGGGGGCGACGGGCGGCGGGGTGGCCGCTATTGCGTTCACGCCACTCCTCGAACTGGCGAAAGAGGCGCTCGATATCACTACTGTTTCGACGTTGCAGCTCGACTAGCGATAGCCAGCCAGCGGTCAGCTCGGCAGGATCGCGTCCCAGCTTGTCCAGCGCTGAGCGTCCGAGTCGCGTAAGCTGCTTCCAGATTGTGTCATTGAGCTCGGTGCTGTCGGTAGCAGCTTGGACCTGGAGCAATGCTTCGCTGGCCGCTAGCGATTCACCGACCATGCCTAGTGCCAGCCCTTGCCGGTAACGGAGGGTGAGGCGCTGCTCCTGTGAAAAGGGAAGATCCTCGTCCAGTATTTGAGTAGCCTGGATGACACTCCAGGGGTCATCGTGGTCGAATGCCAGCTCAGAAAATAGTAGTGCCCAGCGAACACGTCCCTCGGGGGATAGAAGCTTGACATCAAGCTCGCTGACGATGTCGAGTGCCTGCTGCGTCTGGCCGCGCTGTGCTAGAATATCCGCCGCCTTTAAGCGCGTACCTGCCGCTTGCTGGGGGGCTTGCCCCTCGGCTTTCTGCAGTAGTTCGGTCGGTTCAGGTTCGGTGACACGCTCGACCATATCCATTGGTGCGCAGCCTGCTACCAGCAGCGCCAACAGGGCGGCGGCGACTAGGCCGCGTCGCGATTTTTCCATCAATCTCATCCCTAATCTCGATAACTGGCTTTCGGAATCACAATGACAGATTCAGCTTACGGGGCATTGTACGTGGTCGCCACGCCGATTGGGAATCTCAATGACCTATCGCCCCGTGCAGCACAAGTACTTGGTGCAGTCTCACTGGTGGCGGCAGAGGACACTCGGCATAGTGCACGCCTATTACGCCATCTCGGAGTGACTTGTCCTTTGCTCTCGTTGCATGAGCATAATGAGGCGAGTCGTGTCGATCGAATTGCCGGATGCTTGAGTGCCGGGGACGATGTCGCCTTGATTAGCGATGCGGGTACGCCTCTGATCAGTGATCCGGGCTTCGTGCTGGTGCGCGAGCTGCGTCGGCTGGGGCATCGTGTCGTTCCCATTCCCGGGCCTTGCGCCTTGGTGACGGCTCTGTCGGCGGCAGGCTTGCCGACCGATCGTTTCTTGTTCAGTGGCTTCCTGCCTGCCAAGCGAGGTGCACGGCGAGCACGGCTCGAGGCGCTGGTAGCGCGTGATGAGACCCTGGTGTTCTATGAGTCGCCGCATCGCATCCGCGATACCTTGCAGGATATAGGCACACTCTTCGGTTCGCGCCACTTGGTGTTGGGACGCGAACTTACCAAGGCCTTCGAGACGTTTCTGGAGGGCGATGCCGGCCATTTGCTGGCCACCATGGACGATGACCCCGATCAGGCTCGCGGTGAGTTCGTGGTAATGATTGCTGGTACTCCACCTCGAGCCGAGGAGAGCCGCAGCGATATTGACGCTTCGGCACTGCTATCGGCCTTGCTCGCCGAGGGACTGGGCGTCAAACAGGTCGCTGGAGTCGCGGCGCGAGTACTGGGTGGAGCCAAGAAAAGCTGGTATGAGCGAGCCCAGGCACTCAAGGACGGTGCTTGAGGGGGCTTCGCAGCACTGTTATTCTTCGCTGCTGGGAGTTGGCCTGACAGTCGCCGCCGACCTGGTTGTCGGGGGAGGAAAGTCCGGGCTCCATAGGGCAGGGTGCCAGGTAACGCCTGGGCGGCGTGAGCCGACGGAAAGTGCAGCAGAGAGCAGACCGCCTAAGCAGCTTCGGCTGCCGGTAAGGGTGAAAGGGTGCGGTAAGAGCGCACCGCGCGCCTGGTAACAGTGCGTGGCACGGTAAACCCCACCTGGAGCAAGACCAAATAGGAACCCATGGGCGTGGCCCGCGCTGGGTTCGGGTAGGTCGCTGGAGGACCGTGGTGACGCGGTTCCTAGATGAATGACTGTCCACGACAGAACCCGGCTTACCGGCCGACTCCCCCCTCATGTTTCGAGCCTGAAGCATTTTCGACTGCTTCATTATCGTTTGCCGCCTTCTTCGAGTACCGCATGTCGCCATCCGAAACCGCTTCGTCTTCCGCCTCTTATCGCCATGCCAGTGTGCTGCTAGACGGAGCCGTGGAGGCCTTGGTACATGACCCAGCCGGAGCTTATCTGGATGGTACCTTCGGTCGAGGTGGTCATTCGCGGGCGATTCTCGAACGTCTGGCGCCGAAAGGGCGGCTGTTAGCTGTCGATCGCGACCCCCAGGCGCTGGCCGAGGCCCGTACCATCGAAGATCCTCGCTTCACTATCGAGCAAGGGGAGTTCGCTCGCCTGGGAGCGTTGGCCGAGCGACATGGCTTGCATGGCAGACTGTCCGGAATTCTGCTCGACATCGGGGTGTCGTCGCCACAGCTCGATGACCCCGAGCGTGGCTTCAGTTTTCTGCGTGATGGGCCGCTTGATATGCGCATGGACCCAACCCGTGGGGAAACCGCTGCCGATTGGCTGGCCAAGGCCAGTGCTGAAGATATCGCGTGGGTCTTCAAGACATACGGAGAAGAGCGTTTCGCCAAACGTCTTGCCAGGGCTATCGTTGAGAGACGTCGCGAGCGAGGCTTTGAGCGTACCCAGGATCTAGCCGAGGTGATCAAGGTGGCTCATCCCGCTTGGGAAAAGGGCAAGCACCCGGCAACGCGTGCGTTCCAGGCAATGCGCATTCATATCAATGGTGAACTCGAGCAACTCGATGCTGCGCTAGATGCAGCACTTGAGGCGCTTGCCCCCGGTGGGCATCTGGTGGTGATCAGCTTCCACTCGCTTGAAGACCGACGTGTCAAACGGTTTATTCGCGATCACGTCCGAGGCGATATGCACTTGCCACGCGGCATTCCGGTTCGAGACGATCAAATTGTCAGGCGCCTCGAGCCAATGGGTAAGGCTCAGCGCCCGGGCTCCGAGGAGATAGACGCCAACCCCCGCGCTCGCAGCGCCGTCATGCGAGTCGCGCGCAAACGCGTTTGAGGTCTAGTCATGAATCAGGGACGTTCCTTCATTCTCACCAGCGACTGGCATTTCGGAGCTCGTTCGAAGTGGCGGCTGCTCGTGGTGGCGGTGTTGGTGCTATTGGTGTTGGCCAGTGCAATGGCAGTGATCACCGCCAGCCATTTGACCCGTGAGCAGTATGCGCGCCTACAGCGTCTCGAGCGTGAGCAGAATCAATTGCAGACTGAATGGGGGCAATTGTTGCTGGAGGAAAGTGCCTGGTCGTCACCGGCGCGAATCGAGCGGCTGGCCACTGAGCGTCTCGAAATGCGGGTACCGGATGTCAGTGAAGTAGAGGTCATTCGGCCATGAAAGCCGATGTTCGTGAAGCGGTGACTTCTCGCCGGCCACCCCCTATGCAACCGCTGGGCAGTGGGCGCTACGTATTCATTTTGGTGCTGGTGGTATTGGCGTTAGGCCTGCTAATGGGTCGCATTGTCGATTTGCATGTCATCGATCGTTCTTTTCTGCAGGGACAAGGGGATGCGCGTACCCTGCGCGTTGAACCCATCAGTGCCCACCGCGGCATGATCACTGATCGTCATGGCGAACCGCTGGCGATTTCCACGCCGGTCGTCAGCCTTTGGGCCAACCCCCAGGAGCTACCACCCGACAATATTCAGCGACTGATGCTGACTCGGGCATTGGGTCTGGACCTGGACGACTTCAATGCCAGGGTCGAGCGCTTCAGTGAACGCGAGTTCATGTATCTGCGACGCCAGATGACACCCAGAGCCGCTCAGCAGGTGCTTGACCTGGATTTACCCGGTGTCTACTCGCAGAACGAATACAAGCGTTACTACCCCGCCGGTGAAGTCACAGCCCAGTTGCTTGGTGTGACCAACGTCGACGACCAAGGGCAGGAGGGGCTCGAGCTGGCCTACCACTCCTACTTGGCAGGTACCCCCGGTCAGCGCCGGGTGCTCAAGGATCGCAAGGGGCGTTTGGTGCGCGATCTGCACCTGCTACGTGAAGCCAAGCCTGGTGGCGATCTCGTGCTGGCCATCGATCAGCGCCTGCAATATATGGCCTACCGCGAACTCAAGGCGGCAGTGGCCGAGCATGATGCCGATGGTGGGACATTGGTAATGATGGATGCCCGTACCGGCGAGGTGTTGGCGATGGCCAATCAACCTTCCTACAATCCCAACGATCGTACCGGCCTGGACCCCCGGGGGTTGCGCAACCAGGCGATCGTCGATGTCTTCGAACCTGGTTCGGTGATGAAGCCATTGTCCATGTCGGCTGCCCTGGAAAGCGGTGAATTCGAACCCGATACCGTGGTGGATACGTCCCCTGGTTGGATGCGCCTCGACAACCGTTTCACCATTCGTGATTTTCGTAACTATGGGGATTTGACGCTCGCCGGAATTCTCGAGAAATCGTCGAATATTGGTATGACGCGTATTGCGCTGGAACTCGGCGCAACCACAGTGGTGGACAAGTATCAGGAGCTAGGGCTAGGACAGGCGCTGGGCACCGGCTTTCCGGGAGAGGCATCGGGTAGCTTGCCGGCACCGGTGTACTGGTCGGATAGCCAGCGTGCGACTCTAGCCTATGGCTATGGTCTATCGGTATCCGCCCTACAGTTGGCCAGTGCCTATACCACCATTGCCAATGGTGGTCGACGTTTACCCCCGTCGCTGTTGAAGCTCTCCGAGTCACCCGAGGGGATACCCGCCATTGCCCCTGAAGTGGCGAACGATCTGCTGCGAATGCTGGAGCAGGTCGTTCAGCCAGGGACTGGCGCACGTCGTGCCATGGTGCCTGGCTATCGTGTGGCGGGCAAGACCGGCACAGTGCGTAAAACCTCGAGTGAAGGCTATCAGGAGGATGCCTACCGCAGCGTCTTCGCCGGCATTGCCCCGGTTTCCGATCCGCGTATCGTCACTGTGGTGATGATCGACCACCCGCGCGGTGACGAATATTATGGCGGTGCCGTTGCGGCTCCCGTGTTCTCAAGGGTGGCCGGCAGTGCCTTGCGCCTGCTAGATGTGCCTCCCGATCAGCACGAATCGGCACTGACCGCGCCATGATACTGGCGTACCGGTCTCGACGTTCATCATCAGGGAGAAGCATCACAATGCAGGTCGAGTGTCAGCAACTCATCGAGAGCCTCGAGCGCTTGTGGCCTGGAGTCACCGCGACCTGGCCAGTGACGGTCGGAGGCTTATTGCGCCTGGTGCTCGACAGCCGGGAGTTGGCTCCCGGTGATGTTTTCGTGGCGGTGCCCGGTGTACACACCGATGGCCGCGATCATATCGTACAGGCACTGGCCGCTGGAGCGGCTCTGGTGCTTTGCCACCATGACGACAGTGCTGCAGTGGCCGACGCTGAGAATCCTCGCATTCTGCATCTGCCTGGTCTCAAGATGCGGCAAGGCGAGTTGGGGCGGTTATTGTTCGACGTGCCCGATGGCCTCGAACTGATCGGTGTTACCGGAACCAATGGCAAGAGTTCCGTCACCCACTATATCGCTGCGCTCAGCGAGGCATTGGGACGCCCGTGTGGTCTGATTGGCACCTTAGGATATGGGCGTCCCGATCATCTGCGGGATGCCGGACTGACGACACCGGGGCCGCTGGCCTTGCAAGCCTACCTTGGAGAAATGGCCGCCGATGGCATTACGCGGGTGGCCATGGAAGTGTCTTCCCATGCTCTCGAACAGCAACGCCTGGAAGGCTGTCATCTGAGTGTTGGTGTTTTCACCAATCTGAGTCGCGATCATCTTGATTACCATGGCAGCATGGCTGCTTATGCTGCTTCCAAGGCACAGCTCTTCAAACGCGCTGAGCTAGAACTGGCGGTGGTCAATGCCGACGATTCACTCGCCCGCCTGATGCTCGCCGGATTGGGAGCCGGTGTACGTGTATTGGCCACAGGTCAGGACGAAGTCACCACGCTGCGAGTACTCGAATGGCTGCCTCATGAGTCAGGTCAGCGTGCCTTGATTGCTGGCCCGGAAGGTGAATTCGTCCTGGATTTGCCACTGATGGGACGCTTCAACCTGGATAACGTGCTATTGGCTATGGCAGTGCTCCATGGTCGGGGTGAAAGTCTGGAGACCCTGAGAGTTGCTGCCGGCCGCCTGACTCCTGTGCCAGGGCGCATGCAACTGCTCGTCAAGGCTAATTTGCCAAGTGTCGTAGTCGATTACGCCCACACGCCAGATGCGCTGGACAATGCCTTGCAAGCACTGCGCGCCCATCTTGGTAGGAGTGGGAGCCAAGCGCGTGGGCGCTTGTGGTGCCTATTCGGTTGTGGTGGCGAGCGCGACACCGGCAAACGTCCCCTCATGGGGCAGGTCGCCGAGGCCAGAGCCGAGCGATTGGTAATTACCGATGACAATCCGCGCCATGAGCCAGCCGAGGCAATTCGGCAACAGATTCTCGAGGGGGTATCACCCAGTGCTCGTCAGGCCGCTTGGGTGATCGCCGGACGTCAAGCAGCGATAGAACGGACGATTGCTGAGGCCGATGTCGAGGATGTCATCCTGATTGCCGGGAAGGGACACGAGTCTTATCAGGACATCTCCGGTGTTCGCCATCCTTTCTCGGATGTCGCGATAGCCGAATCGGCCCTCTCGCAGCGGGAGGGAAGTATATGAGTGTCTGTGGACTCGAGACCCTGAGCGAAGTGGCCAGGGCGCTGGGAGGCGATTGTCCTTCCTGTGGCGATCGGCAGGTTGCCGGTATCATTAGCGATACCCGGAATCTGGCCGAGGGCGATCTTTTCATCGCCTTGGTCGGAGAGCGCTTTGATGGGCATGATTTTCTAGCTCGAGCGCGGGAGGCGGGTGCCGTGGCTGCTGTCGTGTCGCGCCCGGTGGCAGATCCTTTGCCACAATTGGTGGTGGTCGATACGCGTTTGGCACTGGGGCTACTGGGCCACGCACGCCGTCTGGCGTGGGGTGGTCGCTTGGCAGCAGTGACTGGCAACAGCGGTAAGACCACAGTCAAGGAGATACTTGCCGCCTTGCTTGCCCAGCAAGGAAATACATTAGCTACGCGTGGTAATCTGAATAACGATATCGGTGCGCCGTTGACGTTATTGGGATTGGACTCGACACATCGTCAGGCAGTGATCGAATTGGGAGCCAACCATTTGGGTGAAATCGCCTGGACGACGTCATTGGCCAGGCCGGATGTCGCGGTGATCACTAATGTCACCGGTGCCCACGTAGGTGAGTTTGGTGGCATGGGGAGAATCGCCCAGGCCAAGGCCGAGATTTTGGCCGGTCTACCTAGTGGCGGTGTAGCGGTTCTCAATCGGGATGATGCCTTCTTTTCAGTTTGGCAGCATTTGGCCGTTGCACATGACGTGATCGACTTCGGTATTTCGCCCAAGGCGCGAATGAGCGCGCACGAACTGGTCGTCGACGAGTTGGGACGCTATGCTTTCACGCTTGTGTTCGATGGTCGGGAGTTGGGACGAGTGCAATTGGCCTTGCTCGGTCGTCACAACGTGCTCAACTCGTTGGCCGCCGCCGCTGCCGCCTTGGCCATGGGGCTTGCCGAAAGTGAACTGGTAGCCGGTTTGGCCACCTTGCAGCCGCTGCCAGGTCGCATGACTGTAGTGAAAGGTATCAAGGCGACACAATTATTGGATGATACGTATAATGCCAACCCCGGTGCGGCCAAAGCGGCGTTGGAGCTTCTGGCCGAGTTGCCTGGCCCTCGGTGGTGCCTGCTGGGGGCGATGGGAGAGTTGGGGAGCGAGACCGAGCGGTTGCATGCCGAAGTTGGGCAGTATGCTCGTCAGTTGGGAATCGATGTCCTGGCCACTCTTGGCACACCTGCCAAGGCCGCGTCACTGGCTTTTGGGGAGGGAGGATGTCATTTCGAGGATTGGGAGGCGCTGGCGCGCCATGCCCGAGACCATCTACCGCCCGGAGCCAGCGTGCTGGTCAAGGGGTCGCGCAGTGCCGGAATGGAACGTCTGGTGACCGCATTGCGCTGTGACGCATCAAGGTGAACGCGATACATGCTGCTTTATCTGGCTAATTTTCTGGCGCATTTCCAGAGCGCCTTCAACGTTTTCAATTACCTGACCCTGCGCATGATTCTGGGCGCTCTCACGGCGTTGCTGCTGTGTCTGTGGTTGGGTCCACCGATGATTCGCCGCCTGGTAGAGCGGCAGATTGGACAGGCAGTACGTGACGATGGGCCGCAGTCACACCTGTCCAAGGCTGGAACGCCGACCATGGGAGGGGCGATGATCCTGATGGCGATCGCCATCAGTACCCTGCTTTGGGGGGATTTGGACAATCACTATGTATGGGTGGTGTTGGTCGTGACGCTGGGCTTCGGTGCCATCGGCTGGGTTGATGACTACCGCAAGGTGGTGGAGAAGAACCCGCGTGGGCTACCGGCACGCTGGAAGTATTTCTGGCAATCGGCGATTGGCCTGGCAGCGGCGGGGGTCTTGTATGCGACCGCAACGACACCGGTGGAAACCAGCCTGATCGTACCGTTGTTCAAGGATATCGTGCTGCCGCTGGGAATTTTCTACTTGGTGTTGACCTATTTGGTGATCGTTGGGAGTTCTAATGCGGTCAACCTTACCGATGGTCTCGATGGGTTGGCCATTATGCCCACCGTGATGGTGGCGATGGGGCTTTCGGTGTTCGCCTATGCCAGTGGCAATGCAGTATTCGCCGAGTATCTGCATATTCCCATGATACAGGGTGCCGGTGAGTTGGGTGTCTTCTGTGGCACTATTGCCGGTGCCGGACTCGGTTTTCTGTGGTTCAACACGTATCCCGCGCAGGTGTTCATGGGCGACGTCGGGGCGCTGGCGCTAGGAGCGGCGCTCGGCGTTGTCGCGGTAATCGTGCGCCAGGAGATCGTGCTGTTCATCATGGGAGGGGTTTTCGTCATGGAAACCGTGTCCGTAATCCTGCAGGTTGGCTCCTACAAGCTGACCGGACGGCGTATCTTCCGTATGGCCCCTCTACATCACCACTTCGAGCTCAAAGGCTGGCCGGAACCGAGAGTCATCGTCAGATTCTGGATCATTACCGTGGTTCTGGTGTTGCTGGGGCTGGCGACTCTCAAGATTCGTTGATGTATGCGGTATGGTGAAGCCTTGGGACGGATTCGAGGTAGGCGGAATGCATAAGGTGCCGGCGGGCGTGACCTTGGTCGTGGGATTGGGTGTATCAGGGCGCGCAATCGCGCGGCATCTGACTCGCAAGGGAGTTCCCTACATGGTCGCCGATACACGTACCGCTCCTCCAGGGCTGGACGATTTCCGCGCTGCTCATCCTGATGTCGAAATACATTGTGGCCCGCTGACGCAGCTCGATCTTAGTGAAGTCGGGGAGGTCGTGCTCAGCCCAGGAGTGGCTCCCGATACACCTGGACTCGATAGCCTCGTGGGGCGCGTGCACGATGCTTCCGGTGAGTCGCTGGTGGTTGGCGAGATCGCTTTGTTCGTCCGCGATTGCCAGGCACCGATCGCTGCCATTACTGGTTCGAATGCCAAGTCCACGGTTACCACACTGCTGGGGGAAATGGCGCGTGCCGCTGGGTGGAACGTGGCGGTAGGGGGGAATCTTGGTACCCCAGCACTGGATCTGCTACACGACCTGCCTGATGCCGACCTCTATGTGCTCGAACTGTCCAGCTTTCAGCTCGAAACCACTCCCTGCTTGAGTGCCGAGACAGCGGCTTTTCTCAACCTCTCCGATGACCACCTCGATCGCCATGGCGATATGAGCGGCTATCGCGCTGCCAAGCTATCTATCTTCCGGAGTGCTCGGCATGGTGTGATCAATGCTGAGGATCCCATGACTTGGCCAGAGGTCAGCATGCCGGCACTGGATCGGTTTACGACGCACGCCCCCCTCAACAATGAATGGGGCGTCGCCGAATATGACGATGGCAGCGGTGAAACCGATTGGCTAATGTACGGCAGCGAGCCGCTGCTACCTTGCCATGCGCTGCGGCTCAAGGGGCGCCACAACCAGGCCAATGCGTTGGCGGCTCTTGCGATGGGCAGACATTTGGGGCTGCCCATGCCGGCGATGCTGGGAGCGTTGGAGCGGTTCTCGGGGTTGCCACATCGAGGTGAGGTGGTGGCCGAAATGAAGGGAGTTATCTGGATCAACGATTCCAAGGGAACCAACGTTGGTGCGACGCTGGCAGCTATCGATGGAGTGGGAGCAACACTGTCCGGCAAACTGATCCTGCTGGCCGGCGGGGTGGGTAAAGGCGCCGATTTTACCCCTCTGGCAATGCCATTGGCCCGCTACGCACGTGAAGCGATACTCTTCGGGCGTGATGCCGAATCGCTGCAGTGTGCTTTGCAGGATGAGGTGCCGACTTGCCGAGTCACCGACCTGATCGCAGCCATGGAGCGCGCGGCAAGTATTGCCGAATCGGGGGATTGCGTGTTGCTGTCGCCGGCCTGCGCCAGCCTTGATCAGTTCGTCAATTACCAGGAACGTGGCGAGACGTTTCGTCGCTGGGTGCACGAGCGACTGGGGAGGCAAGGGTGACCGACAGCAAGACACGATTTCCAGCATTTGACCAGCCTTGCGATGGCTGGTTGATGGTCGCTGCCCTCTCCTTGTTGCTGATTGGCTGGGTAATGGTGACATCGGCTTCGACGGAAGTTGCGTCGGGGCTGACCGGCAATCCTTATTATTTCAGTATTCGCCACGGTATCTTCGTGATCGTATCGTTGCTGGCCGCCTTGTTGGTAACGCGCGTACCCTTGGCCTGGTGGCGGGTCAATGGCCCCTTCCTGCTGCTGGTGGGTATGGCATTGCTGGTTCTGGTGTTATTGGTCGGTCGTGAGATCAATGGTAGCAAGCGCTGGCTGTCGGTTCCCGGCGTTCCCTTCAATTTGCAGGCATCCGAAGTCGCCAAGTTATGCCTGATTACCTACATGGCAGGTTACTTGGAACGCTTTCTGCCGCAGGTCCGGCGCGAGTGGGGTGCCTTCATGCGGCCACTGGCGGTCATGGCGGTGATTGCCCTGCTGCTGATTCTCGAGCCCGACTATGGGGCCGTGGTAGTCATGACCGGCTGCGTGATGGGGATGTTGTTGATGGCAGGTGCCCCCCTCGGCCGCTTCGTGATGTTGATGCTGGGGGTGGCGGCCTTGGGGTTTTATGTTGCCATTGCCGAGCCCTATCGTTTGGCTCGACTGACCAGTTTCGCTGACCCTTGGGCGGATCAGTTCGCCAGTGGCTATCAGTTGACTCAGGCGCTGATCGCGTATGGCCGCGGTCATTGGTTGGGGTTGGGACTGGGTAACAGTGTTCAGAAGCTCTTTTACCTTCCCGAAGCGCATACCGACTTCGTGTTCGCGGTGATAGCAGAGGAGCTGGGGCTGTTCGGAGCCATCGCCGTGGTAGCTCTATTCGCACTACTGATCTACCGCGCACTGGTGGTCGGGCGGCGCGCCGAACTGGCCCAACTACCATTCGCCGCTTATCTCAGCTACGGCATCGCTTTCATCATCGGTTCCCAAGCCTTCATCAATATCGCCGTGAGTACCGGTATGTTGCCAACCAAGGGGCTGACCTTGCCACTACTCAGTTATGGGGGGTCCAGTTTGTTGGTCAGTAGCATCATGGTGGGGATTTTGCTTCGTGTCGATATAGAAACCCGCCGGGCGATAAGACGAGCCAGCCCGGCCGCACCAAAAGCTAGTTCATCCGCTTCCTCTTCTCTTTCTCGACAAGGAACTCGCAAGTGACGTACGACTCACAGCGGCGGGCCCTGATCATGGCTGGAGGCACTGGAGGGCATGTGATCCCGGCTCTGTCGCTGGCCAAGGCTCTGGCCGACAAGGGCGTTCAGGTCGAGTGGCTAGGCAGTCCACGGGGTATCGAGAACCGGCTGGTGCCGGCGGCTGGTATTCCATTACATCGTATCTCTGTGGCAGGGTTGCGAGGCAAGGGAATGAGTGGTTGGGTGCTTGCACCGTTCCGGCTGATGCGAGCGGTTTGGCAGGCACGCCGTGTGATCGTCAATTACGACCCTCAACTCGTGATTGGGCTGGGAGGCTTCGCTAGCGGTCCCGGTGGCCTAGCGGCGTGGCTAACGCGACGCCCCTTGGTGATACATGAACAGAATGCTGTCGCGGGCCTGACTAACAAGGCCCTGGCTCGGCTAGCGAAGCGCGTTTATGCAGCGTTTCCCGATGCGTTTTCCGGTACTCGAAGTGAAGTGGTCGGCAACCCGGTTCGTGACGATATCGCGGCATTGGGTGAAAAGCCTCGCACTCAAGTAGAGATGCAGCGCCGTTTGCGCTTGCTGGTGGTGGGTGGCTCGCTGGGTGCCTTGTCACTGAACGAGACGATGCCGTTGGCTCTCTCGCGCTTGCCTGAGGCCCGTCGTCCTGAAGTGCGACACCAGGCGGGGCGTGACAAGGATGAGGTTACCCGTCAGGCCTATAGTGAGCATGGCGTGCAAAGTGAGGTATCGGCCTTTATCGATGACATGGCAGCGGCGTACGATTGGGCCGATCTTGTCGTGTGTCGTGCGGGGGCCTTGACCGTGGCCGAGCTGGCCGCAGCGGCCAAGCCGTCCTTGCTGGTTCCATACCCGCATGCGGTGGATGATCATCAGACGGCTAACGCGCGGGTGTTGGTCGAAGCAGGCGGTGCTGAACTGATGATGCAATCCAACATGACGGCGGCTTCTCTGGCTGAGTGTCTGGAAAGGCTGCTCGACCCTCGAATTCTTGCCACCATGGCAACGGCGGCGCGAGCCGGGGCTTGGCTCGATGCAACACAGCGCCTGGTGGACGGCTGTATGGAGACAGGTTTTGAGCGATAACCAGCAAGCAGTGACGTCGTCTCGGCGACAGCGTGGGCAGGGGGCTGGCGCCTTGGGCATGCGGCGTATTCGGCGCATACATTTCGTCGGTATCGGTGGTGTCGGCATGTGTGGCATCGCTGAGGTTCTGATGAATCAGGGTTACCAGGTCGGTGGTAGTGACTTGAAGCTTTCGTCGGTGGTCGAACATCTGCGCGATTGCGGTATTCGGGTGGCTATCGGCCATGACGCCAGTAATGTCGCGGATGCCGATGTCGTGGTGGTGTCGACGGCAGTGGATCGGGACAATCCAGAAATTCGCTGGGCTCAGGAGCATCGTGTTCCGGTAGTGCGGCGTGCCGAGATGCTAGCCGAGTTGATGCGTTTCCGACACGGTATCGCCGTGGCTGGCACGCATGGCAAGACCACCACGACCAGCATTACGGCGACCTTGTTGGCCGAAGCCGGTCTCGACCCAACGTTCGTGATCGGTGGCCGCTTGACTAGTGCCGGCACCAATGCCCGTCTTGGTGAAGGGGATTATCTGGTTGCCGAAGCTGACGAGTCAGATGCTTCCTTTTTACACCTGCAGCCCATGGTAGCCATTGTCACCAATATCGATGCTGACCACATGGCGACTTATGGCGGTGACTTCGAGCGACTCAAGGGCACCTTCATCGAATTCCTTCACAACCTGCCATTCTATGGGCTGGCGGTGCTGTGCATCGACGATGAACATGTACGCGGGCTGCTTGAGCAAGTACACCGACAGTTCGTCACCTACGGCTTCAGCGAGGATGCCGATTACCGCATTGTCGATTTCACTCAAGTGGCGGGTGAGGTACGGTTCACGGCCTTGCGTCCCGATGGTATGACGCCTCTGGAAGTGCGTCTTGCCATGCCGGGAAAGCACAATGCCTTGAATGCCTTGGCGGCGATCGCCGTTGCCTGTGATGCGGGCATCGATGATGACGCCATCTTGCGTGGTCTAGCCGGTTTCGCTGGAGTGGGTCGGCGCTTCCAGGTGCACGGCGAATTTGCCGCGCCTATCGGACAGGGCGAGGTGATGCTGGTCGATGACTACGGCCACCACCCCCGGGAAGTGGAGATGGTCATCAAGGCGGTGCGCGCCGGTTGGCCGGAGCGGCGCCTGGTAATGGTCTACCAGCCGCATCGTTACACTCGTACTCGAGATCTCTACGAGGACTTCGTCAAGGTGTTGTCTGGGGTCGATACACTGTTGCTATTGGATGTCTATAGTGCCGGTGAAGCATCCATCCCCGGTGCTGAGGGGCGTACCTTGGCGGGCTCGATTCGTCAGCGTGGGCAAGTCGATCCGTTGTTCGTCGAAAGCAAGGCGGAGTTGCCGGACCTGCTGGCTCGGGTATTGCGCCCCGGCGATATTCTGATTACTCAGGGCGCCGGTGATGTGGGTGGGATCTCCTTACGCCTGGCACAGGCTCAATTGAAACTCGATGAGGTGGTCCTATGAGCCAACAAGTGACAGGGCAACCTGATTATGGGCGTGTGGTTGTCGTCTATGGTGGTGATTCCGCCGAACGTGAGGTGTCGCTGATCAGTGGCAGTGCAGTGTTGGCTTCGCTTCAGCGCAGTGGTGTCGATGTGCATGGCTACGACCTGGCAATTGGTGGTCTTGCTGGTCTGGAGGCTTTGCAACCGGACCGTATCTTCATCGCTCTGCATGGCAGGGGAGGTGAGGATGGTGCTCTGCAAGGAGCGCTCGAGCTGCTCAGGATTCCCTATACTGGCAGCGGTGTGCTGGCTTCAGCGCTGGGCATGGATAAGTTACGTACCAAGCAGGTTTGGCAGGCACTGGGATTGCCGACGCCGGAAAGTATGATTCTTGGTGCTGAGGCGGATTGGTCGGGTGTGTGCGAGTCGCTAGGGTTGCCCTTGATCGTCAAGCCAGTGCATGAGGGATCCACGCTTGGCATCAGTATTGTCGATAGTCGAGAGTCTCTTGAGGCGGCTTATCGGCAAGCAGCACAGTATGATGCCTTGGTGATGGCTGAGCGGTTCATCGAAGGAGCGGAATACACGGTGTCGCTATTGGGTGACAGGGTGTTGCCAGCGATTCGGGTCGAAGTACCGAATGGTTTCTACGACTATGAAGCCAAGTACTTATCCAGTGAAACTCTCTACCATTTGCCATGTGGCCTGACAAGCATCGAGGAGAACGAATTGGGTGCCTTGTGTCGCCACGCTTTTGCTGCTATCGGCGGCCACGGATGGGGGCGTGTGGACGTGATGCGTGATGCCGAAGGACAGTTCTGGTTATTGGAAGTCAACACCATTCCTGGTATGACCGATCACAGCCTGGTTCCACAGTCGGCTGCTTATGCCGGGCTGGATTTCGACGCACTGGTACTTGCCATTCTCGATACCTCTTTGGAAGCCTGATCTTTCATGTCCGCACTGCGTGGCTCCTTACCGGGTCTGATACTGCTGCTGGTGTTGTTGGTGGCCGGTGGCCGTGCCTTGTGGTTGTGGCTCGACCGACCTATCGAGCGAGTCTCGATCCGTGGCGATCTGACTTATGTCAGCGCTGCCTATTTGCGAGAAGAGCTTTCTCCTCTCGTTCAAGGTGAAACCTGGCTCTCGGTGAGTCTTAGTGAGTTGCGTCACAGTGCTCGTGAAATCGAGTGGCTGGCCGAAGTAAGGGTGTCACGGGAGTGGCCCAATGCGCTTTCCTTTGAACTAGTGGAACAGAAGCCTGTTGCGCGTTGGAATGACACCTTTCTGCTCAATCCTAAAGGCGAGCCCTTTGCTTTTGCGCCGATCTCTCCCCCTCCTGATCTTCCTGATCTGGCAGGTCCTGAAGGAAGCGGTGCTGAAGTTTTGGCATATTATGATTATCTTCAACCTCGCTTTTCTGATTTGGGGTTAACGGTTACTCAATTACGTCTTGAGGCGCGAGGGGCTTGGCGTTTCCAAGTTGATGATAGTGTCTGGGTCATGCTGGGACGTAATGATCGTAATGCTCGGTTGTCGCGTTTACATGCTGCATGGCAACGACAGCTTGGTACGCAGGCGTCGCAAATTCGCTACATCGATCTACGTTATCCCAATGGGGTGGCCGTGGCCTGGCATGGTGAAACCGACGCTGGAGAAGTCGTCGAGACAGAAGGTTCTTGAGGTGTTTTCTTGATCCGGTACCCGCCAATCAGGCCGTATGGGTGTTTCTTTTGGATAAAAACCCCCGTATTCTGACATATGTTTTCTAATTGGGCTGGTGAAACAACCCTAGTTGTTCCTATAATTGGCTCAATGTCTTATTGTGCCTTTAAATGGACTGTGAACCCGGATTAAGATTGAGGAGTAACCCCGACCCATGGCAGGACAATATAATGCTTCCAATATGGTAGTCGGGCTGGATATCGGAACATCCAAGGTCGTGGCGATCGTGGGTCAACCTACCGACGATGGCGGAATTGAAATTGCAGGCATTGGCTCTCACCCTTCGCGCGGTATGAAGAAAGGAGTGGTCATCAATATTGAGTCGACCGTGCAATCGATTCAGCGTGCCGTGGAAGAAGCCGAGCTGATGGCCGGCTGTGATATTCACTCAGTATATGTCGGCGTAGCCGGCAGCCATATCAGTTCCATGAATTCCGATGGGGTGGTGGCGATCAAGGATCGTGAAGTCTCGCCGTCGGACATCGAAAGAGTCATCGATTCGGCCCGGGCGCGTGCCATCTCCGAAGGCCAGCGGGTGTTGCATGTGCTTCCTCAGGAGTTCGCCATCGATACTCAAGAGGGTATCCGCGAGCCTTTAGGTATGTCCGGAGTGCGTCTTGAGGCTCGTGTGCATTTGGTGACGGCAGCGCTCAATGCCGTGCAGAATATCGAAAAATGTGTGCGTCGCTGTGGTCTTGAAGTCGATGCCATCATACTCGAGCAACTGGCTTCGAGCCACGCGGTACTCACCGAGGACGAGCGTGAACTGGGCGTTTGTATGGTGGATATTGGCGGAGGAACGACCGATATTGCGGTATTCACCGAGGGAGCTATCCGGCATACTGCCGTGATTCCCATTGCTGGCGACCAGGTAACCAATGACATTGCCATGGCATTACGTACGCCCACGCAATATGCCGAGGATATTAAGGTCAAGTATGCCTGTGCGCTGACACAGCTTGCTTCCAGTGATGAGATGATCAAGGTGCCTAGCGTCGGCGATCGGCCGGCCCGGGATCTGTCGCGACAGTCCCTGGCCGAGGTCGTCGAACCGCGTTACGAAGAGCTTTTTACCCTTGTGCGGGAAGAGTTGCGTCGTAGCGGCTATGAGGACTTGGTAGCTGCGGGTGTGGTATTGACCGGCGGCACTGCACGTATGGAAGGCGTGGTCGAATTGGCCGAGGAGATCTTCCATATGCCAGTGCGCATTGCCTGCCCGCAGAATGTACGTGGCTTAGCCGATGTGGTCCGCAACCCGATTTATTCCACCGGTGTGGGTTTGCTACATTATGGAATGCGTGACGCCAGGCTCGGGCATGGCCGCGTAGTATCGGCTCAGCCGAAGAGGGAGGACGTCTCCCGGCGTGGGTTCATGGAAGGTATTCCGGCGCTGGACAAGATCAAGGGCTGGTTCAAAGGAAATTTCTGACAGGGGCCGCAAGCGGTCCAGGAGACGGGGCTTATGTTCGAACTGGTAGATAACGCACCCTCAAGCAGCGCGGTCATCAAGGTGATCGGTGTAGGCGGCGGCGGTGGTAATGCCGTCAATCACATGGTGGAAAGCAGCATCGAAGGCGTGGAGTTCATCTGCGCTAATACCGATGCGCAAGCACTGAAACGTGTGGCGGCCAAGACCGTTCTTCAACTTGGCAGCGAAATCACCAAGGGGCTGGGCGCTGGCGCTAATCCCGAGGTTGGTCGCCAGGCGGCGATGGAGGACCGTGAGCGGATTGCCGAACTGATCAATGGCGCCGACATGGTATTCATTACCGCTGGCATGGGGGGCGGTACCGGTACCGGTGGTGCTCCGGTAGTGGCTCAGGTAGCCAAGGAGTTGGGAATCCTTACCGTGGCCGTGGTCACACGTCCTTTCCCCTTCGAAGGGCCCAAACGCATGCGCGCCGCCGAAGAGGGGATGAAGGAGCTCTCCGAGCATGTGGACTCCCTGATCACTATCCCTAATGAAAAGTTGCTGGCCGTGCTGGGCAAGAATGCCAGCCTGCTGACGGCATTTAGTGCTGCCAACGATGTTCTGTTGGGCGCTGTGCAGGGTATCGCCGAGTTGATCACCAGCCCGGGCATCATCAACGTTGACTTTGCCGACGTGCGTACCGTGATGTCCGAGATGGGGATGGCAATGATGGGTACTGGCGGCGCTACCGGTGAGAATCGGGCGCGTGAAGCCGCTGAGAAAGCGATTCGCAGCCCCTTGTTGGAAGACATCGACCTGCATGGTGCGCGTGGCATTCTGGTCAATATCACCGCTGGTCCCGATCTCTCCATTGGTGAGTTCAACGATGTCGGTGCCACTGTCCAGGAGTTCGCTTCTCAAGATGCCACCATCGTCGTAGGGACATCGATCGACATGGAAATGTCCGACGAGCTCCGAGTGACGGTGGTGGCCGCTGGTCTCGAAGGACGTCAGCAGAAAGCTGCGCCTCGTGAAAGCGTCGCCAAGCGGCCTGAGCCTACGGACTACCGCAAGCTGCAGCAGCCGACGGTGATGCGCCAGCAGGCTGCCAAGGCTGAGCAAGAGAGTCCCGCGGCAAGGGCTGACAAACGCAAGTCTCAGGAGTTGGATGACTACCTCGACATCCCGGCATTTTTGCGTCGCCAGGCCGATTGATCGAAGCTATCGGGGAAATAGGGATCGCCGGGTATCATTTTTTTGTTAAAACGCTCGTTCGCTGTTATAGTGAACGGTGTTTGATAATTAAATTATCACCTGGCGGTAACTCATGATTAGACAACGAACGCTCAAGAACACCATTCGTGCGACGGGGGTGGGCCTGCATTCCGGTGAGAAGGTCTATCTGACGTTGCGTCCGGCCCCTGTGAATACCGGCATCATCTTCGTGCGCACCGATCTCGATCCTGAGGTGCGCATTGCTGCACGTGCGGAGAACGTCACTGACACGACGTTATGCACGGCACTTTCGCAAGATGGCGTCAAGGTGGCGACCGTTGAGCACCTGATGTCAGCTTTTGCTGGCTTGGGTATCGATAATGCCTTTGTCGATGTCAGCGCCCCTGAGGTGCCGATCATGGATGGCAGTGCCGGTCCTTTTGTGTTTCTCATCCAATCGGCGGGAATCGAAGAGCAAAGCGCGGCCAAGAAATTCATTCGCATCAAGCGCGAGATTGTGGTCCGCGAGGGTGATAAGGAGGCAATCTTCCTGCCGCACAATGGCTTCAAGGTCTCTTTCGCCATCGACTTTGATCACCCAGTCATCGAGCTGCAGAAGCAAAGCGCCGTGGTCGATTTCTCCACTACCTCTTTCGTCAAGGAGGTTTCTCGGGCGCGAACGTTCGGTTTTATGCGCGATCTTGAGTTCCTGCGCTCTCACAATCTGGCTTTGGGTGGTAGTTTGGACAATGCCATTGTCGTTGACGACTACCGCATCGTGAATGAGGGTGGGTTGCGCTACGATGACGAATTCGTCAAGCACAAGGTGCTTGACGCCATTGGTGATCTCTACCAATTAGGACATAGCCTGATTGGCGAGTTCCGTGGTGTGAAATCGGGGCATGCACTCAACAATCAACTGTGCCGGGCCGTGCTGGCACAACCGGATGCCTGGGAAGTCGTCACTTTCGAGGATGAGTCACAGCGAGCTCCGATCTCCTACGCTGCTCCTGCCATGGTTTAAGGGAGGCTAAGGTTTAAGAAGCTTATTCCTCTTGCGCCAGGTTCTGACGCCACCTCTAGTCGGGGTGGCGTTTTTCGTTATTCGGTGTCATGCGGTTCGGCGTGTGAGGCAAGGCGTTCCAGGGCTTGTTTGAGACGAGGGTTATCGATATCGCGAGCGCAACTCGAGAGTTCATCAGCTGCATGGGTGGGTAGATGGCGAACGCACCGGGCTGGGGTCTTGAGGGGGCGAACCGGTCGGACTTTGAAGTGGAATCCCAATACGGCTTCGAACTCACGATGCTGGTGCAGCAGTGCCAGCAGGCGAGATTGTTCATATCGCAACCAGGTCAGCCATACGGCACGGTCGGTGATCAGGGTGAGCTTACCTTCACGGTATCCACCGACAAAGACGTGTGGACGGACTTCTTCGGGGAGGTGTGTACGTAGCTCGTGTTGAGCGTGCTCGATCAATGAGGCCATGCGCATCAGGCCTTTGAGTTCGCCATTGCCCGACAGCAATGCTGACATGGGCTGGGCGCGGAAACGCTTAACCTTTATACTCATGTGCTTGCCCTTAAGGTGCCAATCAACGACAGGCCATTGGCCGAAGAGCGATGACGAGCGCAGATATACAAAAGCCTAGCATGTCCAGGAGCCTGCCAACAGCATGATGGAAACAGACCACGCGACAGCTGCAGTATCCGATGCCAGTGGGCCACTAATGGCACACCGCCGGGCTCGCTCTCGTTGGCTGCTGGCCGGTTTGTTGGTCAGTTGCTTGTTGCCGGCCGGGCTGGTCGCGGGAGACTCTGCTCGTCATGCCGAGCGTATCGTACAAATCTGCCTGTTCGCGCCGGATGTGATTCGGGCCGAGTCGCGACGAGTGGCCTGGCGAAGGCGCTGGCTTCCGTGGAAAAGGTCGTTGTGGAACTTCCGGCGCCAACGCGTCTCACGCTGCTTGCCTCCCTTTCAGCGGTTCTGTGCCGCTCATGACGTCCTGACTCGTCGAGGTCCTCCCGCCTGCTCAACCGGTATCGTTTCGTGATGGCGCGCTAGCGTCACATGCCGATCGGACGTCCTTCTATCGAGCCGTCCGATGTGTTCTCAGGCAATCAAGTTACTGGACCTATTCATGCTGAATACATTGTTGCGCAAGGTGGTCGGTTCCAAGAACGACCGCGAAGTCAAACGTTTGGGTAAGATGGTTACCCAGATCAATGCCCTGGAAGAACGCTTCGAAGGGCTTGAAGATGCCACTTTACAGGCTGCCACTTCTGACTTTCGAGAGCGCCTGGCCGCAGGGGAATCACTTGACAAGCTATTGCCCGAAGCCTTCGCCGTAGTGCGTGAGGCCGGCAAGCGCGTCATGGGCATGCGCCATTTCGATGTACAGTTGATCGGGGGGCTTACCCTGCATCGTGGCCGAATCGCTGAGATGAAGACTGGTGAGGGTAAGACCCTGGTCGCAACCTTGGCCGTTTATCTCAATGCACTGCCCGGTAGAGGGGTGCATGTTGTCACCGTCAATGATTACCTGGCTCGTCGTGATGCCGAATGGATGCGGCCTCTATACGAATTCCTGGGGCTGTCGGTTGGCACCATCTATGCCGGTCAAAGTCAGGAGCAGAAGCGCGCTGCCTACGCCTGCGATATCACCTACGGCACCAATAACGAATACGGCTTCGATTACCTACGCGATAACATGGCCTTTTCGTTGGAGGACAAGGTGCAGCGTGAGTTGCATTATGCCATCGTCGACGAAGTCGACTCGATCCTCATTGATGAAGCCCGTACTCCTTTGATCATCTCTGGGCCAGTGGACGAGAACACTGAGCTTTACAAGGTGATCGATCGTCTGGCGGTCAATCTGAGCCAATGCACCGACCCGGAGGATCCGGCCAGCGGTGACTTTTTCCTCGACGAGAAGCAGAAACAGGTCGAACTGACCGAAGAAGGGCATCACAAGGTAGAAGACTTGATGCGTGCCGAGGGGTTGCTCGGTGAGGACGACTCCCTCTACGCCGCGCAAAACCTCAATCTCCTGCATCATATGCATTCGGCATTGCGGGCGCGTCATCTCTACCATCGCGATGTCGATTACATCGTCAACGACGGCCAAGTGGTGATCGTCGACGAACATACGGGCCGTACCATGCCAGGTCGGCGTTGGTCGGAAGGTCTTCACCAAGCGGTGGAAGCCAAGGAGAAGGTGGCGATCCAACGTGAAAGTCAGACACTGGCTTCAACTACCTTCCAGAATTATTTCCGTCTCTACGAAAAGCTGGCGGGTATGACCGGGACTGCCGATACCGAGGCCTTCGAGTTTCGCCAGATCTATGGTTTGGATGTGATGGTGATTCCTACCAACAGGCCGTTGATTCGTCAGGACCTCAATGATCTTGTCTATCTCTCCGCCGAAGAGAAGTTCGAGGCAATCATCCAGGATGTCAAAGTCGAGACGGAAAAAGGGCGTCCTGTACTGGTAGGTACGGCCTCTATCGATACTTCCGAGTATCTGGCTGGGCTAATGAAGCAAGAAGGCTTGAGCTTCAATGTGCTCAACGCCAAGCAGCACCAGAGTGAAGCTGAGATCATTGCCCAAGCCGGACGTCCCGGAGCGATTACCATCGCTACCAACATGGCTGGCCGTGGTACGGATATCGTGCTTGGTGGCAACTGGGAGGCAGAAGTCGCCAAGCTCGACAATCCCGATCGGGCACAGATCGATACCATCAAGGCGGCATGGCAGGAGCGCCACGATGCAGTGCTGGCTGCTGGAGGCTTGCACGTGGTTGGCTCCGAGCGACATGAGTCGCGTCGTATCGACAATCAGCTTCGTGGTCGTTCCGGTCGTCAAGGCGATCCCGGTTCGACACGTTTCTTCCTGTCACTGGAAGATAACTTGATGCGTTTGTTCGGTTCCGAGCGAGTACAGCGCATGATGAAGGCACTGGGTATCGAACATGGCGAAGCGATCGAGCACAAGATGGTCTCGAATGCAGTCGAGCGAGCCCAGAAGAAAGTCGAGGGTCGTAACTTCGATATCCGTAAGCAACTCTTGGAATACGATGACGTAGCCAATGATCAGCGGCGCGTGATCTACGAGCAGCGTGACGAAATTCTCAGTGCCGAGGATGTATCCGAGAACGTTTTGGGTATCCGCGAAGAGGTTCTCGACCAGGCAATCAGTGAATTCGTGCCGCCACAGAGTCTACCCGAACAGTGGGATCTGGAAGGCCTGGAGGCGCACCTCAAGAGCGAGTTCAACTTGGATGCGCCAGTGACGAAGTGGGCTGAGGAAGATGAGCACTTCCACGAGGAACAGCTGCGCGAGCGCCTGCAAGCTCAACATCGTGATACCTATGCCGCCAAGGTCGAGGCAGTCGGTACGGAACTGATGCGGCGCTTCGAGAAGCAGGTGCTGTTGCAGGTGCTGGATACCCGCTGGAAGGAACATCTGCAGGCGATGGATCACTTGCGTCGCGGTATTCATCTGCGTGGGTACGCGCAGAAAAACCCCAAGCAAGAATACAAGCGTGAGTCCTTCGAACTGTTCCAGTCATTGCTGACCAACATCAAGGCCGATGTGACGCGTATCCTTAGTCATGTACAGGTGCGTCGCCAGGAGGAGGTCGAAGAGCTCGAGCGCAAGCGGCGTGAGTCGTTGGAGCGTGAGAAAGCCAATGCTGCCAGTCGTCGTGACGCCCTTGACGAGAATGAGGTCAGTGCCGCTTCTGGTGGGCAGGCTGCTGCGCCGCCTGGTGCCGATGGTCGGCCGGTTCGCCGGGAAGGACCCAAAGTGGGCCGTAACGATCCCTGCATCTGTGGCTCTGGCAAGAAGTACAAGCAGTGTTGCGGAAAACTCAATTGAGGAGAGATCACCATGGCGGTGGGTAAGGTGTTGTTTCCGGTAATGCCAGTGGTCGAGGGAGTGAGTTTGGGGACGGCCGAGGCAGCTATCAAGAAACCGGGGCGCCGTGATCTGGTGGTGATAGAAATCGCCGAAGGCGCGAGTGTTGCAGGCACCTTCACGCGCAATGCTTTTTGTGCGGCGCCGGTACATGTCGCCAAGCGTCATTTGGTGAACGGTGCGCCGCGCTTTCTGGTGATCAACACTGGCAATGCCAATGCAGGTACTGGTGACGTCGGTATGCGCGATGCCGAAGCAACCTGTGCCGAATTGGGGCGTCTTGCCGGTGTCCCGGCTTCGGCGGTGTTACCGTTTTCCACCGGAGTGATTGGCGAGCCATTGCCCATGGATCGCTTGCTTGATGGTTTGCCGGTGGCTTTGGCATCACTGTCGGCCGACGGTTGGCAGGCAGCCGGTGAAGGTATCATGACGACTGATACTCGTCCTAAGGGCGCCACGACGACGGTCGAAATCGGTGGGCGTACGGTGACCATCAATGGCGTCAGCAAAGGGGCAGGCATGATCAAGCCCAACATGGCTACCATGCTGGGCTTCGTGGCAACCGACGCCAGTGTCGACCAGGTGCTGCTCGAAACGCTGTTGCGTGAAGGCGTCGCACGATCATTCAACTGTATCACCGTGGATAGTGACACCTCCACCAATGATGCCTGCATATTGATTGCCACCGGACGTGGAGCCAAAGTCACTAGCGATGATGACATCGCTCGTTTCCGTGAAGCACTTGATCGGATACTGATCGAATTGGCCCAAGCGATCATTCGCGATGGTGAAGGGGCCACCAAGTTCGTCACCCTCGAGGTCAGCGAGGCACGCACTCGCCAGGAGGCACTGGATGTGGCTTTCACCGTGGCTCATTCGCCGCTGGTCAAGACTGCGCTCTACGCATCCGATGCCAACTGGGGGCGTATCCTGGCAGCGGTGGGGCGGGCGCCGGTGGACGCATTCGATGTCAGTCGTGTTGTCATCGATCTCGGCGAGGTAAGGCTGGTAGAGGAAGGGGGGCGTGCTTCCAGCTATACAGAAGAGGCGGGTAGTGCGGTGATGGCCGGTGAGGAAATCAATATCCATATTCGTCTGGGGCGTGGCGAGGAGACTGCTACGGTTTGGACCTCGGATCTATCGCACGAGTATGTATCGATCAACGCCGACTATCGTAGCTGATTCGTGTCTGCGATGAACGCGTTACCCATTTTGGAAGAGTCAATGAGTACCATGGTCAAGAGAAGGGTCCATGTGGCGGCTGCCGCCATTATCAGTCGTGACAGTCGGCGAGTGTTGATCGCCAGGCGCCCGTCCAATGTCGATCAGGGCGGTTTGTGGGAATTCCCTGGTGGCAAGTTGGCCCCCTATGAAACCGGGTTCGAAGCATTAAAACGCGAGTTGCACGAAGAACTCGGGGTGGAAATCCAACGTGCTCAGCCACTGATCCGCGTGCATCATGAGTACCCCGACAAGCATATTCTGCTGGATGTGTGGCAAATTCTCGCTTTCGCTGGAGAACCTTTTGGACGTGAAGGTCAGGCGGTACGCTGGGTGGCGATGGATGAGTTGCATAGTTATCCTTTCCCGGCGGCCAACTTGCCGATCCTGCGTGCTGTGATGCTGCCTACTGAGTATCTGATCAGCGACGAGGAAGAGGACGACGAGGTATTCCTGACCAAGTTAGGGCGTGCATTGCGCGAGGATGGCATTCGTCTGGTGCAGTTGCGTGCCAAGAACCTGGAGCCTGACGCATACTTGGTGCGTGCTGAGAAAGCGCTCGGGTTGTGTCGTGAGTATGACGCACGCCTGTTGCTCAATGGCGAGCCAGAACTCTTGCAGTCAATCGATGCCGATGGCGTGCACCTGACCAGTGAGCGGTTGATGAGCCTGGAGCGCCGCCCCCTTGCAGAAAGCAAATGGTTGTCGGCATCGACCCATGATCGTGTTCAACTCGATCAGGCGGCACGCATCGGGTGCGATTTCGTGACGCTATCGCCGTTGCGTACCACACCGTCACACCCCGAGGTGGACCCGTTGGGGTGGCACGACTTCCAGCAATTGGTGGAAACCGCTGCAATGCCGGTCTTCGCCCTTGGTGGCATGACCCGTCACGATGCCAACCACGCTCGTGCCGTTGGGGCGCAAGGCATCGCCTCGATTCGGGATTTTTGGAAATAAAGCTTTAAGCTATAAGTTTGAAGCTGTAAGAGAAAACCCTTGCAGGAAATCCTGCAAGGGTTTCTTATTTCGTCGGCAGCACCAAACTCTGCCTAGCTTACAGCTTCGCGCGTAGCGCGACTCAGTCCCGGTAGCGTCTCGTCAGGTCGCCATAGGCATCGATGCGGCGGTCGCGTAGATACGGCCACATGCGCCGGGTATCCTCGCAGCGTGCCATGTCGAGCTCGACTAGCAGCCGTTCTGGGCCTTCACCGGCATGGGCTAGCAGTTCTCCTTGAGGGCCACAGATGAAGCTGCCGCCCCAGAAGTCGATACCGGGGCTGACTTCCGACAGATCCGGCTCGTGACCGACCCGGTTGGCAACCAGCACTGGCAGGCCGTTGGCCACGCCGTGAGCACGCTGGATCAGGGTCCAGGCATCCTTTTGGCGGGCTTTTTCGTTACTGTCGTCCGGCGGATGCCAGCCAATGGCTGTGGGGTATAGCAGCAACTCCGCACCGGCGAGTGCCATCAGGCGCGCTGCTTCTGGATACCATTGATCCCAACAGACCAGTACGCCAAGACGGCCGACTGAGGTATCAATGGGAGCAAAGCCTTGCTCGCGGTCGGCATCACCGGGAGTGAAATAAAACTTCTCGTAGAAGCCTGGGTCGTCGGGGATATGCATCTTGCGATAGTGGCCGACTCGGCCACGCGCCCGATCATAAACTACTGCGGTGTTGTGGTAGAGTCCAGGAGCGCGGCGCTCGAACAGCGACCCGACCAGTACGATATCCAGTTCCTCCGCCAAGGTGGCTAGATGCTGGTTGGTAGGGCCATCCAGTGGCTCAGCCAGATCGAACAGGGCGGGGTCTTCATATTGGCAGAAATAGTGGGTGGCGTGCAGTTCTTGCAGCAGTACCAACTCTGCTCCCTGAGTAGCGAGTTCGCGTATCCCGGCTTCGCTTTCGGCCAGGCTCCGGCTCTTGTCCGGCCAAGCAGGTTGCTGAACCAAGCCTACTTTCAGGATCTTGCTCATCTCTTTACTCCTCGGCGACAAGGAAGGGGGTCAGGCTTCCCTGAGGCAGTTGCATGGTCAGGCAGTGTAGACTGCCGTGCTGGCGGATCGCGCTGCGGCAATCGATAGGAACGATATCGCGATCAGGAAAAGCATCGGCCAAAGCGGACAAGGCATGTGTATCAGCGGCATCGCCATAAGTGGGGACCAGTACCGCACCGTTGATGATCAAGAAATTGGCGTAGGTTGCCGGCAAGCGGTGACCATCTTCGGGGTCGTGGCAAGCGCTTGGCCAGGGTAAAGGTATCAGCCGATATGGCTGACCATTGACCTGGCGGAAGGCTTGGAGTTCACTTTCCATGGCCTTGAGGGGCAAATAGTGACTGTCGCGTTCATCGTTACACTTCACATAGGCGATGGTTTGCGGGTCGCAGAAACGGGCTAGAGTGTCGATATGGCTGTCGGTATCATCGCCTTCCAAGTGACCGTGCCTTAACCACAGTACGCGTTCCACCCCGAAGTCCTTGCGCAGGTGCGCTTCCACTGCCTCACGATCGAGGGTGGCATTGCGATTAGGATTGAGCAGGCAAGCCTCAGTGGTCAACAGGGTGCCTTGGCCATCTGTCTCTATAGCGCCTCCTTCAAGAATCAAATCGCGGGATTCGAGTGGTACCCGATAGGCATCTTTGTCGGCCAGCGTGCGGGTCAAGGCATTATCGCGTGTGGCGGGGAACTTGCCGCCCCACCCAGTGAAGATATAGTCCAGTAGCACAGGGCGACCATCGCGTTCGACGGCGATAGGGCCATGATCGCGACACCAAGTATCGTCGGCCGGCGCGACGATCAGTCGCAGGCGTTGCATCGGTACACCCAGATGATGGAAACTCGTCGCCAGCCGGGTGCGGGTGTCAGCATCGGGGACACTGATCAGCACGTTCTGATAACGGGCGATGGCCACTACCATTGCCTCCAGCGTCGCCTCAATACGCTCAAGCTGACCTGCCCAGTCGCTATCCTCGTGCGGCCAGGTCAATTGAACTGCATCCTGAGGATACCATTCGGGGAACAAGCGGTTTGCCATCGCAGTCTTCTCTCGGGTGTGCCACGAAACCGCGCAATGTAGGGCTAGCACGTCGCCGTTGCAAGTATTGAATTAAAGTGGAAGTCGGCGGCTTTCCCGTGCAGCCTGTTACGAAAAAACGTACCATGAGCGCCCGCAGATAAGGAACCGTTCGCGATGCTCGACCGCCTGCCATTCTTGATTGGGTTGCGTTACGTGCGTGCCAAGCGCCGCAACCATTTCATCTCTTTTATTTCTTTGACCTCCATGCTGGGCCTGATGCTTGGGGTGGCGGTATTGATCTTGGTGCTCTCTGTGATGAACGGCTTCGATCACGAGCTGCGCACTCGGGTGCTGGGTATGGTACCGCATGCCAAGATCGAAGCACGGGGAGGGTTGACCGATTGGCAATCATTGGCTGAGCGATTGCTCCAGCGTGAACGCGTCATTGGCGCAGCCCCTTACGTGGAGCAGCAAGGGATGTTCTCGATTGGCGGGAATAACAAAGGGGCGATGGTCACTGGCATTGATCCTGAATACGAGGATCAGGTATCGATCATTGGCGAGCACATGCAACAGGGCAGCCTCGACGATCTGGTTCCCGGTGAGTGGAATGTGGTGCTGGGCTCGTTACTGGCCCGTCAGCTAGGCGTCGGAGTGGGCGACCGCGTCACACTGCTGGTTCCCGAAGCTTCTATCACGCCGGCTGGTGTGTTCCCCCGACTCAAGCGCTTCACCGTCAGCGGTATCTTCAGCGTCGGCGCGGATCTCGATGCCAATCTCGCCTACGCCAACATCGAGGACATGCAGACCCTGGCACGTATGGGAGATGCTGTGGGCGGTCTGCGTCTGGAGCTCGACGACCTGTTCGCTGCCAGTGCCGAAACCCGGGCAATCATCAACGAATTGGGAAGCGGTTACCGGGGGCTGGACTGGACCTACTCCCATGGCAACCTGTTTCAGGCGATCCAGATGGAAAAGCGCATGATTGCCTTGCTATTGACGGTGATCATTGCCGTGGCAGCCTTCAACATCGTGTCGACATTGGTGATGGTGGTGACTGATAAACATGCCGATATCGCAATCCTGCGTACCATCGGTGCCACCCCTCGCTCGATCATGGGCATCTTCGTCGTTCAGGGGTTGGCGATTGGCATCATCGGGATCCTGATCGGAGTGGCGGCTGGCATCGGGTTGGCATTGACGATTTCCGAGCTGATCAGTGGTATCGAATCGTTGTTCGACATTCAGTTCCTTGATGCCAATGTGTACTTCATCAGTTATCTGCCGTCACAGCTGGAGTGGAGCGATGTCCGTAACATTGTGGCTGCGGCCTTGGGCCTGACGTTCCTGTCGACCCTGTATCCTGCCTGGCGCGCTGCGCGCATCCAGCCGGCCGAAGTCCTGCGCTACGAGTGAGGTACCGTCATGAACAAGAGAACCGAAATGCCTACAGTAGCGACACCAGTCGATGACAAGCACGCTACATCGCCAGTGATGTTGACCTGTCGAGGCTTGACGCGAATCTACCAGGAAGGGCCTCAGGAAGTGACGGTGCTGCATGACTTGGCGCTCGAGGTTCGTGCTGGAGAGCGGGTCGCGGTTGTCGGCAGTTCGGGGTCGGGAAAGACGACCCTGCTCAATCTGTTGGGAGGCCTGGATCGCCCCAGTGCTGGGGAAGTGCATGTGGCAGGGCAATCACTTTTGGAACTTGGTGAAGCCGCCATGGGGCGGTTTCGCAACAGGCATATCGGCTTCGTGTATCAATTTCATCACCTGCTGGCCGAATTTACGGCACTAGAGAATGCTGCACTGCCGTTGATCGTGCGTGGTCACAAGCGCAAGCCGGCGATAGTGAGGGCCCGTGAAATTCTGGCTCGGGTCGGTATGGCCGAACGGGGTGATCACAAACCAGGAGAGTTGTCTGGTGGCGAACGTCAGCGAGTCGCCATCGCACGTGCGCTGATCACGGATCCGAGTGTGGTGCTGATGGATGAGCCTACCGGCAATCTCGATCAGAGTACGGCGGCAAATATCCTGGCATTGATGGACGAACTGGCACGTGATAGTGCTTGTGCTTTCGTGGTTGTGACGCATGATCCGGCATTGGCTGCTCACCAGGATCGTGTTCTGCGTCTTGATGATGGGCGACTTACTCCTACGAAATAGGCGATATGGTGTCGCGAGATTAGTAGTCGTCGGCTGGCGAGCGCTGTGCATGGCGACGCTTTAGCCGACGGCGTCTCCAACTTCGCGAGACGTGCCAGCGCCAGATCAAGCGAATGATCAGATTGCCGACAAGACCTGCCACGATTGCCGTTGTCAGTGAACCCATTACCAAGGCCGGTAGAATGTCGATCATCTTCTCGGCAATCCAGTGCGTCGATAATTGCGTTGGAGCTTCTCGGACCGGTGTGTTTAAAAGCCAAGCCCCGATCCGATAATTGCCATAGAAGATCAGTGGCATGGTCAGCGGGTTGGTAATCCACACCAATCCCACGGATAACGGTAGATTGCAGCGCAATAGCCAGGCGCCGAAGGCCGCCACCACCATTTGGAAAGGGATGGGCAGCAGCGCGCTGAACAAGCCGATCATGAAGGCATTTGCCACCGAGCGTCGCGACAGTACCCACAACGAGGGGTTGCCGATCAAGTGACTCACGAAGCGCAAGGAGCGCTTGCGTTTGAGAGTGTCGGGGTGGGGTAGGTAGCGCTGAAAAAAGCGGCGCGGCATGAAGTCGGCTCATCGATTCGTGACCCGGGCTATTATCCATACTAGCCACGCTACTCGCCATGCTTGAACACCACTACCCAAAATGCCGATTCGACGGCGGTGTGACGGTAGGAGGCAAAGAGGCGGGATTAACAAGAACGCGGGAGCAAAGGAATGCGAGTGGGGTTGGCGATGCCTTTGGCCGTCGCTGCTTTGATGGGAGCTGGCTTGGGCAGCCTATCACTGCCTGGGTTATTCGATATTTGGGCACTGGCTCTGCTCTTCGCCATATGGTGGCGTCATGCACTGTTGGTGTTGTTGGTGGTAGCGATGGCTGCCGGCCAAGTGCTTTGGGCGAGTCAGGCACAGCTCCCGCCGGGATTGTCCGGTGTCGATCTGCGTATCGAGGGAAGCATCGTCTCCTTGGTCGACGAAGGGGAGCGTGCCCGTCTGCTTTTCGATGTCGATGCATGTCGGCCGCTCGAGTCGCCCCGGCTGTCGTGTGATCGCCTACGCCGGGTGCGCTTGAGTGCCTACGCAGTTGAGGATTGGCAAGCGGGCGAGCGCTGGGCGTTGAGTGTGAGATTGCGTCCACCTCGGGGCTTCCTGAACCCTAATGCCTTCGATTATGGCGCCTGGCTGTGGCGAGAGGGTATCGATGCCACCGGCTATGTGCGCACTGAGCCGCCGTCAGTTCGTCTCGCGGGGCCTCGCTTCTCACTGCAGAGAGTGGCTCTGGCGTACCTCGATGAGCAACCGCTGGACGAGTCGACACGTCGTTGGCTGGCAGCCCTGACGCTGGGGGCGAGTGAACGTTTGGATAGCGACGACTGGGAGTTGCTCAACGCCAGTGGCACCACGCATTTGATGGTCATCTCCGGCTTGCATGTAGGATTGGTGGCGACTTTCGTGTTGCTATTGGCGCGAGCGGCGGCGCGTCTGGTCACCCCGGGGCGGTGGCGCATGGCGGTTTGGCCTTGGTGGGTAGCCGCGGGAGCGAGTGTGGCGTATGCCTGCCTGGCTGGGCTCGAACCACCTGCCATGCGTGCCATGATCATGACGCTGATCGGGCTATGGGTTGCCAGTGGTCGCCATGCGCCCGGTGTATGGCAGGGATGGTGGTTGGCCTTGGCACTGGTGGTGGCGAGCGAACCGCTGTCGGCATGGCGTCCGGGGCTGTGGTTGTCCTTTGTTGCTGTCGCCTTGCTGATCCTGATCTGGCAGCGGTGCGAGCGACCACGAGGAGTATGGGGCTGGTGTTGGGCACTGCTGCGAACCCAAGGACTCTTGGCACCACTGATGGCAGCGGCAGTTCTGTTGGCTTTCGAACGTTTGGCTCCAGTGGCACCGTTGGTCAACCTGCTTGCGGTGCCCTTGGTAAGCATTTTGATGGTGCCCTTGGGATTACTTGGCTGGCTGCTGGTCGGCGTGCCGCCGCTGGCACAGGGAAGCTGGCAACTCTTCGCCTGGTTGGCCGATGCTCTTGTGGCATTGCTTAGCCATGCCGCGTCCTGGTGGCCTGTCTGGGAGCCGGTCTACTGGCGAGTGCTACCTCTGGCGTGGATGTTGGGCATAATTGCCTTGCTTTGGGCCTTGCCAGGGCTGGCACGTGCCTTGCGCATGGTGGGGACGGTTTTGCTGGTGGCATTGGTGTTGGTGATCGTGCCACCGGCCACCACCTCGGGTACGGTCCGGGTGCGAGTGTATGATGTGGGGCAGGGCCAGTTGATGGAGTTTCGCACTGCTACTCACCGGTTGCTGTACGATACCGGACCACGATTCCGTTCCGGTTTCATGCCCTTGTCCACGCTGTGGCCGTCCGGACAGACCTTCGATAGAGTCATCGTTAGCCATGCCGATCTCGATCACGCCGGTGGTGTGCCATCCCTGACCGAGCATCATGTGGCGCGCTACTTAGCGCCAGTGGGAGAAGACATCGGTGTGCCTTTTTCTGCCTGTCGGGCAGGTGATGGTTGGCGCTGGGATGGTGTGGATTTTCGCTTCCTATGGCCACCCCGCAGTGATCTTGGCGAGTGGTCGAGTAATGACAGGTCTTGTGTATTGTTGGTCGAGGCTGGTGAGCACCGTATGCTGGTGACTGGTGATGTGGGCCGTGATGTCGAGCGGCGCTTTCTGCGCCAGGTACCACTACCGCTGCAAGTATTGGTGGCTGGCCATCATGGCAGTCGAAGCAGTTCAGGGCCCCAAATGGTGACAGCGCTTGCGCCACGCTATGCGATCTTCAGTACCGGGCACGACAATGCCTTCGGGCATCCTCATGATGAAGTGGTTAGACGTTTTCGCCGTGGGCAAAGTTGTCTATGGAACACTGCCCTGGATGGAGCTGTGACATTACGGCTGGGGGATGCCGCTGGCATGGCGATCGCTGCTATGCGTGAGCGCCCGGGCAGCGGTGTCGAAGGCTTCTGTCATGAGGTAAAATTGCAACCTTGACCCTGTGGTGATGCGTCGCCACCCGGTGCCCTTGAGTCTGGAGGAAGAGCTTCGAATGGATGTGCTCGACGCCCTGGTAGCAGGTGGCTGGTTGATGATACCGCTGCTGGGCTGTTCGCTGGTAGCGACGGTGATCGTCATCGAGCGGTTGTGGACGCTGCGAGCCCAGCGTATTGCCCCCTTGGGCTTGGGGCAGGAAGTCTGCACGCTAATTGCCAAGGGGCAAGTCAATCTCCATTGGCTCGAAAGTCATTCACCCCTGGGTAGCATACTGGCTGCAGGTTTGCGCAACGCACGGCTTGGTCATGAACAGGTGCGGGCCCGGCTGCAAGAAGCCGCCACAGCGGTAATACACGACATGGAGCGCTTCCTGAGCCCATTGGGCACCATCGCCGCCATTACGCCATTGATCGGTCTGCTGGGGACTGTGGTAGGAATGATAGAGGTCTTCTCCGTGATCGTCTCGACCGACGGCGTCGAACGCACCGCTGACCTTGCCGGTGGGATTTCGCGTGCATTGATTACCACTGCCGCCGGTCTCACTGTCGCCATCCCGGCTTTGATGTTCCATCGTTACTTCCAGCGCCGTGTAGAGGATATCACCGTGCGTATGGAGGAGCAGGCCGGGCTGCTGGTCGAGTTCCTGGCGCATCATCAGGGAGAGCTGACACTTGCCGAGCGCCATGAAAACGAGCGGAATGACAGTGAGGGACACCGCGAGTCCCGTATGAGGCGTTTATGAAATTTCCGCGACGGCACCGTGATCCGGTAGAGGTCAACCTTACGCCGTTGATCGATGTCGTCTTCCTGTTATTGATTTTCTTCATGGTCTCGACCACCTTCGAGACTCGCCAGGCTCTCGAATTGGTGTTGCCCGAGAGCGTTGCCGGCTCCCCAATGAAAGTTGCACCTGTCACGATTGTCGTCGATGCCGATGGTGGCTATCGCCTGGATGGGGACAGCATGCCGGCTAGCGAGTTGCACTCAGCCCTGGCCAGGCGGGCCGAGGCGGCGCGCGAGCACGGCTTGATCGTCGAGGCCGATGGCCGTGCACGACATGCCGCCGTGGTCAAGGCGTTGGACCAAGCCGCGGCACTGGGGATCTCGCGTGTGCGTATTGCCACTCGCGAGGGTGAGAATTCATTCATTCAAGCGGAGTCACCGTGACACAAACGTCGATGTCAGGCTGGTCCCTATACATACGCCTGCTGGGCTACGTCAGGCCGTATTGGAAGTCCTTCCTGCTGGCCGTATTGGGGTATGGCATCTATGCGGCATCGAGTACGGCCCTGGCGGAGATGATGAAGCGGCTGATCGACGGCATTCAAAATCCCGATGCTGCCTTTCGCCTGTTCTTGCCGATCTTCGTGGTCGGCATGTTTGCCACCCGTGGGGCAGGCACTTTCCTTGGTACCTATTTCATGAGCAATGTGGCTCGTAACGTGGTGCATGCACTGCGCTGCGATGTGTTCGATCATATGCTGCACTTGCCCGGTCGCTTTTTCGATTCTCACTCCAGTGGCCACCTGATCTCACGGGTGACCTATCATGTTGAGCAAGTGACGGGGGCGGCGAGCAATGCCATCACGATCCTGTTGCGTGAAGGGTTGTTCGTGATCGGCCTGCTCATCTATTTATTGTGGACCAACTGGTTGTTGACACTGTTGTTTCTTGGCGTGACTCCCTTGATCGGCGGAGTGGTCAGTTATGCCAGTAAACGGTTTCGGCGCATCTCGCAGCGTATCCAACACTCTATGGGGGATGTGACCCACGTGGCCTCGGAAGCCCTATCTGGCTATCGCGTGGTGCGTACCCATGGCGCTGAAGACTATGAGAAGCGCCGTTTCGCCAACGCCAGCGAATACAACCGTCAGCAAAGCATGAAAGAAGCACTGACCAAGGCCACCAGCACGCCGGTGATCCAGCTTTTGGTGGCGCTGGCGCTGGCAGTATTGGTTTGGTTTGCCATGTCACCGGCCTTGATGGCCAATATGACGCCAGGCGAATTCGTAGCCTTCATTACCGCAGCTTCGTTGATGGCTAAACCCGTGCGTCAGCTTACTGAGATCAATAGTTCCATCCAGAAGGGAATCGCCGCCTCGGGTGAGCTGTTTGGCTTGCTCGAAGAGCCCGGGGAGCCTGATGAAGGAACTCGCGAGCCACCGCGCTTTGCCGGCAGAGTTCGCTTCGAGGGGATACGCTTCGCTTATGGCGAGGAGCAACCTGAAGTGCTCAAGGGGATCGATCTTGATGTTGCCCCCGGAGAGATGGTTGCCATCGTCGGGCGTTCGGGAAGTGGCAAATCAACGCTTGTCAGTTTATTGCCACGTTTCTACCGCCCGACCGCAGGGCGTATTCTCATCGACGGCGTCCCCATCGAAGAGTATCGATTGTCTCCACTGCGCCGTCAGATCGCCTTGGTATCGCAACAGGTCACATTGTTCAATACCAGTATCGCCGACAATATCTCCTATGGTGTGCCAGGCGCGAGCCGAGAAGCGATCGAAGCGGCGGCAAGCGCCGCCTATGCCGATGAGTTCATCGCACGTCTTCCAGCGGGCTACGATACCGTCGTCGGTGACAATGGCGTGATGCTCTCAGGGGGGCAACGACAGCGCCTGGCCATTGCCCGGGCGATCTTCAAGGATGCCCCGATCCTGATTCTCGATGAGGCGACCTCGGCGTTGGATACCGAGTCGGAGCGCTATATCCAAAGAGCATTGGAAAGGGTCTGTCGCGATCGCACGACTTTCGTCATCGCCCACCGCTTGTCGACTGTTGAACGTGCCGATCGCATCCTGGTGATGGAGCAAGGGGAAATCGTCGAGCACGGAAGTCATGCCGAGCTGCTGGCGCGGGATGGGGCCTATGCAGCGTTATATCGTTTGCAGTTCCAGGAGACGGCGTGAAGGCAACCCTGAGTTCGCGCCTGTTATCGGCCTGGTATCGAGATGCCGCCTGGCTCAAGGGGTTGGTTCCGCTGGAATGGTTGTACCGAGGAGTGGTGGCCGCACGTACGCGAGCCTATGCCTCGGGGCGCAAGCCGGTGTGGCGGGGACCGATACCTGTGATCGTGGTGATCGTGGTCGGCAATATCACCCTTGGCGGGACCGGCAAGTCGCCATTGGTGGCTTGGTTAGCGCGTTGGCTGGCCGCTCAGGGGTATCGACCAGGTATCCTGTCGCGTGGCTACGGTGGACGAAGTCATGCCTATCCCTTGCGGGTACAAGCCGACACACCTGTCGGTGAGTGCGGTGATGAGCCTCTGATGCTAGCAGCGCAGACCGGGGTGCCAGTGGTAGTCGATCCTGAGCGCCCCTGCGGGGCGCGTCGCTTGTTCGAGGAGGGTTGCGATATCCTGATTAGTGACGACGGGCTGCAGCATCTGGCATTGGGACGGGACATCGAGCTGGTAGTGGTGGATGGCGAACGTGGCTTTGGTAATGCTCATTGTCTGCCCGCCGGCCCTCTCCGAGAGCCCTTGTCGCGATTGACCGGTTGCGATGCCTTGATCGTCAATGGCCACTCTAGAAAGGTTCTGCCGGAACCGTATTACGAGATGCATCTGCGGCCTCGGTACTGGCGCCGGCTTGTCGACGATACCCGGCTGGAAATCGGGGCTCAGCCCTTTTCAGGGAGGGTGCATGCCGTCGCTGGAATCGGGAATCCGGAGCGATTCTTCACTACAGTGGCCGCCTTGGGATTCGAGGTCGAGCCACATCCCTTTGCCGACCATCATGAGTTCAGAGCCGAGGACCTTGCCTTTGGCGATGATCGGCCGGTGGTGATGACGGCCAAGGATGCGGTGAAGTGTCGAGATTTAACCGATACGCGCTACTGGGTGCTGGACGTGGAGGCGTGTCCGGAGCAGAGGTTCATCGACTGGCTGGAGCGACGTCTCGAGTGCCTGGTGGAAATATCCCGAGTAGAACAATCCCCGAGTAGGGAGAGATGATGATGGATAAGGAATTGCTGGCCATGTTGGTCTGCCCATTGTGCCAGGGCAAGCTGAAGTATGATCGTGAACGTGGAGAGCTCAAGTGCCACTTCGATGGCCTGGCGTTTCCTATTCGTGACGATATCCCGGTGATGCTCGAAGAGGAAGCGAGGGTCATGGATGTCGACGAGAAGCTAGGCAAGACGCCGGGGGCTCCAAAGCATGAGTGACTTCACCGTCGTGATTCCGGCACGCTACGCGTCCAGCCGCTTGCCGGGCAAACCGTTGCTCGATATCGGTGGCGAACCGATGGTGGTACGGGTCTGGCATCAGGCCAAACAGAGCGGGGCATCGCGTGTCGTCGTCGCTACCGATGATGTGCGCATTCGCGATGCGGTAGTCGCGGTCGGTGGAGAAGCACTGATGACTCGACCCGATCATCCCACTGGTACTGATCGCTTGAGTGAGGTGGCCGAGTCATTGGCTTTGACTGAGGATGCCATCCTGGTCAACGTTCAGGGCGACGAGCCTTTGTTACCGCCAGCGCTGATCGACCAGGTGGCCCGATGTCTCGCTGAAGACCCTCAAGCCTCGATCGCGACTTTGGCCGAGCCTATCGATGATATCGAAGTGTTGTTCAACCCAAACGTAGTCAAGGTGGTACGTGACCTTGCCGGCCGTGCCTTGTATTTCTCACGTGCGCCTATTCCATGGCATCGAGAGGCGTGGGGACGGAACGCCTTCGACTCGCATTCTGCATCGTTCGAGGAAAATGGTTGGCTGCGCCATATCGGCTTATATGCTTATCGAGCTGGTTTCCTGGCGGCCTATCGTAACTGGCCACCAACACCGCTGGAACAATTGGAGCAACTCGAACAGTTGCGAGCCCTACAACAGGGGCATCGGATTCAAGTAGGGGTAGCCTGCGAGGCTCATCCCGCCGGTGTCGACACGTCCGAGGACCTGGCGCGAGTCAGGGCACTGTTAGGCGTGGGTCGCGGCGAGGAGCGATAGGCATGCGCGTACTCCTGGTTTGTCTGGGTAACATCTGCCGCTCGCCTACTGCCGAAGGCATCTTGCGGCACAAACTCGAGCAGGCTGGGCTGGCGGATCGGGTCGAAGTCGATTCTTGTGGGACTGGAGGCTGGCACGTAGGCAAGGCGCCAGACCGGCGAGCAATAGCAGCGGCAGCTCGCCGCGGCTTCGACTTGAGTGGTTTGCGAGCTCGACAGCTCGAAGCCGATGACTTCCGTCGCTTCGACTACCTGCTGGCCATGGACCGAGACAATCTTTTAGCGCTCGAGGCGCGGTGCCCACCGGACTGTCGGGCGTATATCGGACTCTTTCTCGATTTCGCTGGCTACGAGAACCAGGCAGTGCCCGATCCCTATTTCGGGGGAAAGGAAGGATTCGAGGAAGTGCTGGATTTGGTCGAAGCAGGGGCTGAAGGTCTGGTTGCTGAGTTGCATCAACGCTTGGGGGCAGTGTCTTGAGCCTCGATATACAACGGGATCGCGATCTGACATGTGCCAACACGCTAGGTCTGCCCAGTCGTGCAGAAAATTTCGTTGCTCCCGCTAACCTCGACGAATTGACAGCGACGATTTCAATGGCCGGCGAACGCCATTGGCCACTGACACTGCTGGGTGGAGGGAGCAATCTGATCCTGGGTGAATACTTGACGGGGTTAGTGGTGCAGCCGACTTTCGCCGCCTGGTGGCTGGAGCAGGGGAGGGACGACACGGTACGGGTTCACGTCGAGGCCGGTATGGACTGGCATGCCTTGGTCATGGCCTTGGTCAAACGTGAACTATGGGGTATCGAGAACCTGGCCTTGATCCCGGGGCATTGTGGGGCGGCACCGATTCAGAATATCGGGGCATATGGCGTTGAACTTGCCGAAGTGCTCGAGAGCGTGCATCTGGTATTTCTCGAAGACGGGCGCAAGGCCGTGCTGAGCGTTGCTGACTGTGCTTTCGGCTATCGCGACAGTATCTTCAAGGGAGAACTGGAAGGCCGAGTGGCGATTACCAAGCTGGTGTTGAGACTTTCCCGGCAACCGCGGCCACGTCTGGA
Organism: Litchfieldella anticariensis FP35 = DSM 16096; assembly: GCF_000409775.1. Classification (GTDB taxonomy): domain Bacteria; phylum Pseudomonadota; class Gammaproteobacteria; order Pseudomonadales; family Halomonadaceae; genus Litchfieldella; species Litchfieldella anticariensis. Next base: position 161,042 of record NZ_KE332377.1, read on the forward strand.
CTATGGTGATCTGGCCAAGCGTGTAGGGCCGTCACCTTCGGCACGTGAGGTCGCTGAAGCCGTATCTCAGGTGCGGCGCGAGAAGTTACCGGATCCCTTGAAGTTGGGCAACGCCGGCAGTTTCTTCAAGAATCCGCTGGTGGAGGCGGCCAAGGCACAGGCCTTATTGTCTCGCTATCCCCATATGCCACACTTTCCGCAACAGGATGGGAGTGTCAAGCTGGCGGCAGGCTGGCTGATCGACCAGTGCGAGCTCAAGGGGCACCGCGAGGGTGCTTTCGGGATTCACGAACGACAAGCACTGGTGCTGGTGCACCATGGGGGGGGCGATGCACATGGATTGCTGGCGTTTGCCAATGCCATCGCCAAGCGAGTGCAACAACGTTTCGGTGTCAGTCTCGAACGCGAACCGCGCTTGGTAGGCGTTGCCGATACCGCTTGATGGTCAGCGTGAGCAGGTTGTGAAAAGAAAACGCCCACCGCATTTTGTGCGGTGGGCGTTTTCGATTGTGCTCGACTCTGTCTTACTTGCTTTCGTCGGCTTTGGCCTGCTGCTCACGACGACGAATTTCCCGGGGGTCGTTATGTGCCCGACGCCGACGCCGAGTCGCCGATTTGGTCTCGGGCTCTGACGCAGTAGCTTTGGCTTCCGCTTCGGCCTTGGGCTCGTCGACAGCCGGCTTGGTATCTGCCTTGGCTTCGGGCTTGGGTGCCTTGGCCTTGGGCTCGGCAGCCGGCTTGGTGTCTGCCTTGGCTTCGGGCTTGGGTGCCTCGGCCTTGGGCTCGACAGTTGGCTTGGTCTCCGCCTTGGCCTCGGGCTTGGGTGCTTCGGCCTTGGGCTCGGCAGACGGCTTGGTCTCTGCCTTGGCTTCGGGCTTGGGTGCCTCGGCCTTGGGCTCGGCAGCCGGCTTGGTGTCTGCCTTGGCTTCGGGCTTGGGTGCCTCGGCCTTGGACTCGGCAGCCGGCTTGGTCTCTGCCTTGGCTTCGGGCTTGGGTGCCTCGGCCTTGGGCTCGGCAGCCGGCTTGGTCTCTGCCTTGGCCTCGGGCTTGGGTGCCTCGGCCTTGGGCTCGGCAGCCGGCTTGGTGTCTGCCTTGGCTTCGGGCTTGGGTGCCTCGGCCTTGGACTCGGCAGCCGGCTTGGTCTCTGCCTTGGCTTCGGGCTTGGGTGCCTCGGCCTTGGGCTCGACAGCCGGCTTGGTATCTGCCTTGGCCTCAGGCGGGGTTTCGTCAGCCTTGGGTTCGGCCTTGGTAGCCTCTATTTGCAGACGTTCCTGCTCTGCCTTGGCCTGGGGGTTCAACGCATGCTTGCGGGTGCGTTGGCGCGGATTGCTACGAGTCCGCTTGGGTTTGCTTTCTCCGCCAGACTTGTCGATGTCCTGGCTTGTGGCCGTATCGCTGGTGGTTACCTTGTCGGTCTGAGCCAGCTCCTGTTGACGAGAATCCTGGGGACGCTGGCTGTCATCGCTGGTACGACCGCGACCGCGCTGACCACGGCCCTGCTTACGACCCGTGTCGCGGCTCTCCGGCTTGGTATCACCTTCGCTCACTTTGGCGTCACGTGTTTCGCTACGTGTCGCTTCCTGGCGTTGGCCTCGGGCTTGGCGAGTGTCGTCGCGGCTATCGCTGCGTCCCCGACGACTTCCTCCACCATTGCGACCACCACGCCCACCTCGTTCAGTGCGTACCTCGTTCTCCTGGCGGCGAGCGCCACTCTGGCGAGCTTGGGTCTCCTGGCTTGTGGTGGAATGGGTTGCCTGGCTGTCATCGGTACCACCGAGCAACTTGGCGATTCCCTTGACGAGACGCGATAGGGTGCCTGCGCTCTGAGTGGCACTGGCCGGTGCCTTGCTTTCCACTGGAGGGGTTTCCTCCTGTAGCGAAGCGGGGGCTGGAGCATTGTGAACCACACTCTTGACTGCCGCCTCGGCACGCTGTGCGGGCTTTTCGAAGCTGGCATCGGGCTCTTTGCCGATCTCGGTCTCGGTGGATAGCTCGAAGCTCGATTTGTCGATATCCTCGTCGCCGAGATGGTCATCTCGCAGGCGTTGGACATCGTAGTGCGGTGTGTCCATTTCGGGGCTGGGCAATATTACCAACCGGACCCCTTGGCGGCGCTCGATCTCGGCAAGCACGCTGCGCTTTTCGTTGAGCAGATAGGTGGCTACCGGCACGGGCAGGATGGCGCGAATCTGGGCGCTGCGCTCCTTCATGGCCTCTTCTTCGAGCAGGCGCATGATCGACAACGACAGTGAACGGACGTCGCGAATGGTGCCTTGGCCATCGCAGCGCGGGCAGACTACCCCGCTGGTTTCACCCAGAGAGGGGCGCAAGCGCTGGCGCGACATTTCCATCAATCCGAAGCGTGAGATGCGCCCGATCTGTACCCGAGCGCGATCGAGCTTGAGCGCATCACGCACGCGGTTCTCTACCTCGCGCTGGTTGCGTGCCGGGCTCATGTCGATGAAGTCGATGACGACTAGTCCGCCGATGTCACGCAGGCGAAGTTGGCGAGCGATTTCGTCGGCGGCTTCCAGGTTGGTCTGTAGGGCGGTTTCCTCGATATCGCTGCCACGAGTGGCGCGAGCCGAGTTGATGTCGATGGAAACCAGCGCTTCGGTATGGTCGATAACGATGGAACCGCCGGAGGGCAATTTGACTTCGCGTTGATAAGCGGTCTCGATCTGCGATTCGATCTGGAAGCGCGAGAATAGCGGGACTTCGTCGGCGTAGAGCTTGATCTTTTGCTGGTACGACGGCATGACCTGACGAATGAAGCTCAAGGCTTCCTCGTGTATCTCGGAGCTATCGATCAGTACTTCACCAATATCCTGGCGGAGATAGTCGCGCATGGCGCGAATGATGACGTTGGACTCACGGTAGATCAGGAAGGGGGCGGGGCGTTTGCCGGCTTCTTCAGTGATCGATTCCCATACTTGGACCAGATAGTCGAGGTCCCATTGCAATTCTTCGGGATTGCGGCCAATACCTGCCGTGCGGACGATGACGCCCATCTTGTCGGGCAAGGTCAGTTGGCCCATGGCTTCCTTCAACTGGGCGCGTTCCTCGCCTTCGATGCGGCGTGAAATACCCCCAGCCCGTGGATTATTGGGCATCAATACCAGAAAGCGGCCAGCCAGACTGATGAAGGTCGTCAAGGCGGCCCCTTTGTTGCCACGCTCCTCCTTGTCGACCTGGATGATGACTTCTTGGCCTTCCTTGAGGACCTCCTTGATATTGGGGCGTCCACTAGGTTCCTTGACGAAATACTCGCGGGAGATTTCCTTCAGCGGCAGGAATCCATGACGGTCGGCACCGAAGTCAACGAAAGCAGCTTCGAGGGAGGGTTCGACTCGAGTGATCTTACCGCGATAGATATTGGCTTTTTTTTGCTCCCGGGCACCGGATTCGATGTCCAGGTCGTATAGGCGTTGTCCATCGACCAGCGCGACACGCAGCTCTTCTGGCTGGGTCGCATTGATGAGCATCCGTTTCATGTTGTCTCGCTAACTGAGTCGCGCCGGAAGGCGGACTGTGTGCGTCGACGAAGGCGAACCTCTGGTGCTGCGTGCTTGTGCTCAGCGCATGTCGCGGATGCGGTACAGCGCCCGGACGTGATCGTGTGGCACGAAGCAGCCACGACCACGTCATGATCATGTTGAGTACGCGGCGGCGGCAGAACATGTTTCGGCGGACGTCACCTGTCCATCCGGCCCTGCGGTCAACCGCCAGACACCTGGCATTCATCGATTCGCCAACGCCGGCCTCCGGCACGGTGTTAAAAGTCCCCGTGGCCTGCGGGTTGCCCGACATCTTGACGGACGACTCGTGGTCCGGGCGTGGCGTTCTCTCGTTCTATATCGTTTCACTTGCTGCTGGCACTTTGACGGGCTTCACATTGCCCGTCGTAGCGGCCTTATTCGTCGCTCTGGCCTGCGTGTCAGCCGTGCAGGCGCATTTTCCGGGCACTTGTTGCCCATTTGAGCGAGCTGGAAATATACCAGTAATAGGGATGAGCAGCAATTGGCGCAGATGTCACCACTCTGCGGTAGAATGCGTTTCTTTGCAGGATCGGTAATGAGGAATGGGTATGGCCGAAGGGCGTAACGTACAGTGGGTCGAGGTTGCCGAAGGGCAGGACGGCCAGCGAATCGACAACTTCTTGCGTACCCGTTTGAAGGGTGCTCCCAAATCCTTGATTTACCGGATCGTTCGCAAAGGGGAAGTCCGTGTCAACAAGAAGCGCGTCAAGGTCGACTACCGGCTGGTGGTTGGCGATCTGGTGCGTATTCCGCCGTTGCGCTTGGCACCAGAGGAAGCAGTGCGCGAGGTCAGTGACAATCTGCGTAATCTGCTGGCTGGCAGTGTGCTGGTCGAAGGTCCCGACTGGCTGGTGGTCAACAAGCCGTCCGGGTTGGCGGTGCATGGGGGAAGCGGAGTCAAGATTGGCTTGATCGAGGCGTTGCGTCAGGTGCGTGAGGATCTTGACTTTCTTGAATTGGTACATCGGCTAGATCGTGATACGTCGGGATGTCTGCTGCTGGCCAAGACTCGGCCGGCGTTACTGGCGCTCAATGATGCCCTCAAGCAGCACCAGATGCAGAAGCAATATCTGGCGCTGGTAGCAGGGCGTTGGCCGGTGCGGCGTGATTATGTCAGTGCACGACTCGAGCGTTTCGAGGCCGGCAATGGTGAGCGACGGGTGCGGGTGGACCCGCAAGGCAAGGTGTCGCGAACACGTTTCGCGGTGCGTGAGGCGTTCGTCGGGGCCACCTTGGTGGAAGCCGAACCGGTGACTGGCCGCACCCACCAGATTCGTGTGCATGCCGCCCATGCGGGTCATCCACTGCTGGGCGATGACAAGTACGGCTCTCGCGAGGGGCAGCGGCTGGCCGAGCGTCTTGGGCTCTCTCGGTTGTTCCTGCACGCCGTGTCGCTGACCTTTCCTGAACCGACCAGCGGTCGGCCGGTCCATATCAAGGCCCCGTTGGGTGATGAACTGAACGCGGCCCTGGCTAGGGCGCGCCAGCAAGTCTGATGGCTAGGAGATGCAATGCGCTACCGATTGGTGATTTTCGATTGGGACGGTACCTTGATGGACTCCGAATCACGAATCGTCACCTGTATGCAGGCGGCGGCCCGCGACATCGGCTGGAATGAGCTAAGTCGGGAAAGTGTATGCGATATCATTGGATTGGGACTTCCTGAAGCCATTGCAAGGATGTGCCCAGGCATCGATGACGACCGCGCCCTCGTGCTACGCGAGCGATACTCGCATCACTTCGTGACTGCCGACCAAGAACCAGTGGCGTTTTTCCCCGGTGTTGAGGAGGGTATTGCCCGGCTGCGGGAAAATCCCGAGCAGCGTTTGGCAGTGGCAACTGGCAAGAGCCGTCGTGGCTTGGAGCGGGTGTTTGCGGCCAATGGCAGTGGTGTCTGGTTCCATGCCAGCCGCACTGCCGATGAGACGCGCTCGAAGCCGCACCCCCAGATGCTAGAGGAACTCCTCGATGAACTTGGCGTCGAGGTGGGGGAGGCATTGATGGTGGGCGATACCGAATACGATCTGGATATGGCCCGCGTATTGGGCATGGACCGGGTGGCGGTGACTTATGGCGTACATGCCACCAACCGGCTGATGCAAAGCCAGCCTACCTTCGTCGCCGACAGCTTTTCCGACTTGATCGATTGGCTGCACCACTGACCCGATTTTCACTGCGAGCAGGATGCCATGAGTGACGACAAGCATCAGGATGGCCACGGCAATGACAGTGGCAACGATAATGGCAATGACTATGACAAGTGGACGCAAGGCCCTCAAGTGAGCGCCGAGGAGGAGAAGCGACGGCGCGAGGCACGCGATGCCGAACTTGGCAGCGATGAGCATGCTGGCGATGATGCCGAGACGCTGCGTGAGCGCCAGCGGTTGGCCCAACTCGCCATGATGGATCGTTGGATAGATGGTGTGCTCGTCGAGCAGCGTCGCTCGCGTCGCTGGAAGCTGTTTTTCCGCTTCTTCTTTGCGGCGTTGATTCTAGCGTTGCTGATCACGACTGCCTATGGTCTGTATTCGGCGGCTCAGCCATCGATTCCCTCGGCTCCTCACCTCGGTGTGGTGAAGGTCGAGGGTGTCATTGACAGTGAGTCGCCAGCCAATGCCGAACGTATCATCGAAGGTCTTGGGCGAGCATGGGAGAGTGAGAGTACCCGTGCCGTCGTGCTGCACATCAATAGCCCAGGTGGAAGCCCGGTACAGTCTCAGCGTGTCTATCGGGAGATCATGCGGCTGCGTGACAGGGGCGATAAACCGATCATCGCAGTGATCGAGGATGTCGGTGCCAGCGGTGCCTACTATATCGCGTCTGCCGCTGACGAGATCATTAGCGCACCCTCGAGTCTGGTGGGTTCCATTGGTGTGGTCTTTTCCAGTTTTGGTCTGGAGGAAGCCATTGAGCGCCTAGGAGTGGAGCGTCGGATCTTCACCGCTGGCGACAACAAGGCGTTTCTGGACCCGTTTTCGTCCATCGCGCCACAGCAGCGTGAGTTCTGGCAGCAGGTGTTGGATACCACTCACCGCCAGTTCATCGATGCCGTGAAAGAGGGGCGGGGCGAGCGTCTGACCAATGACGAGCGGTTGTTCTCAGGGTTGATCTGGACCGGCGAGCAAGCCGTTGAGCTGGGGTTGGTTGATGGCATCAATACGCTGGATGGGCTGGCACGCGAACGCTTGGAGGAGCCGCGTCTGCGTGATTATACGCCGCAGCTTGATCCCTTCGAACGTTTGTCGCGTCAATTCGGTCGGGTGGCAGCCGAATGGCTGGGTGTGCCCCGTAGCCAATCACCGGTACGCTATCAGGTTTATTAGCGATTGCTGGGCACGGCATGATCGCTACGGGCTACGGGCGCTGTGGCGTTCGCAGCTCGGTGCCTGCAGCGCGAGGCCTGGATTGCGTAGGCTTACGGCTCGGCGAGCGGGTCGAGGCCGGCTTCGCGCAGTAGTTTGCACAAGCGAATCAGGGGGAGACCGATCAGAGTGTTGGGGTCGTCTCCTTCGAGTTTTTCGAACAGGGCGATGCCCAGGCCTTCCATACGAAAGCTGCCGGCACTGTCTAGCGGTTGTTCGCGAGACACGTAATTGTCTATCTCGCGCTCGCTGAGACGGCGGAATACCACGTCATAGTATTCGTGGCTGACGCGATGCAGGCCCTGGCTCGTATCGAGCAATGCCAGACCGGTGAGAAAGCGGACACGTTGACCGGAAAAGCGGGCCAGGGTAGCGCGAGCGACGGTTTCGTTCCCGGGTTTGCCGAGAATCTCGTCATCGAAGACCGCGACTTGGTCGGCACCGATGATCAAGTGAGCGGGGTAGTCGTCAGCCAGCCGGCTGGCTTTGGTCAGCGCCAGACGATGTACCAGAGCTTCGGGCGATTCGCCAGGGCGTGGGGCTTCGTCGACATCGGGACTAGCCCAGACGTAGGGTAATCCGAGACGGTCGAGCAGTTGGCGGCGCCAGCGAGACCCCGAAGCGAGAACCAGTGATGTCATGGGGGACTTCCTCCCTGATGGCCAGGTGCCGAGGGCATCCATCAAGCCCGGCGGCGACGCTGGTAAAGTCTGCCTTGTGGCGGCTGTGATTGTACAGTGCGATGGTTGCTTTGACAGAGGGCGGGGGAGTGCCTATCATTGCGCGCCTATGTTGACCACACGACTCCCATTACAGGTCGAGCCTTATCGGCTCGCCGCCCAGAATGAACGTCTCGAGGGCCTGGTGGCGCTTGAGTCCTTCGAGCGCTTGGCACTGGATGCCGGCGTACAGGAGGGCGATTGTCGAGTGCGACTCGATTTTGGTATCGACACTCAAGGTCGGCGCGTCATAGAGGGCTGGCTCGAAGCCGAGGTGCAACTGCCATGTCGTCGCTGTCTGGAGCCGATGCCTGTGCAGATCGAGAGTCATTTTCTGCTGGGGGTGGTCACGGATGATACTTTGGCAGCAGAACTGCCAAGCACCCACGAGCCAGTACTGGTGGAAAACGAACAGCTGAATCTCCTGTCCGTGCTGGAGGATGAGTTGATCCTCAGCCTGCCCCAGGTGATTTACCACGATGAGACGCAGTGCGGCGTTTCACGCGACCAGCTGACCAGCGGGGCGGAGGCCGAAGACTCGGAGAAGCCTGCTGCGAATCCCTTCGAGGTGTTACGTACCTTGAAAGGTAAATCCTGAATTCAATGTCGATTCACTCTGGAGTGATATCTCATGGCAGTTCAACAGAACCGCAAGACCCGTTCCAAGCGCGGTATGCGCCGTAGCCACGACGCTCTTTCCGCACCGACCCTGTCCCAGGACAAGGAGACCGGTACCACTCACCTGCGCCACCATGTGTCACCGGATGGCTTCTATCGTGGTCGCAAGGTCATCGACGTTTGAGTCGATGACCTTGCTGGCGGCGCTCGATAGCTGACGCTGAACGTGCGACTCGCCATCGATGCGATGGGCGGGGACGTGGGTCCCCGCGCCACCGTTATGGGAGCCGCTCGCGCTCTTTTTGCGCATCCCCAGCTTGAAGTGCGGTTGTTTGGCCGCCAAGTCGAGCTGGAACGTGCGGTCGAAACCTTGCCGAGCTCGCTGGCTACCGTTCTATCACGTCTCTCCCTGCAGCATTCACCATCGATCATTACCGAGACCATGAGGCCCTCGAGTGCGTTGCGTGCGCCTCGTGGCTCGAGCCTTGCGATGATGCTCGATTGTGTGGCACGAGGAGAGGCCGATGCCGGGGTTAGTGCCGGCAATACCGGGGCCCTGATGGCGTTGGCGCGACGAGCGCTGGGAATGGTTGCCGAAGTGCCGCGTCCTGCGATCAGTACGGCGATACCCACACGTCTTGGTGGACGCTGCTATCTGCTGGACCTCGGTGCCAATGTCGAAGCCAGTGCCGAGCGACTGGTGGATTTCGCTCTGATGGGCGATGTCATGGCACGTGAGGTCGATGGGATGTTGGCGCCACGGGTGGCGCTGTTGAATGTGGGCGTCGAAGGCACCAAAGGAACGGTTAGTGTGCGTCAGGCCGATGCGTTGCTACGCCGAGCCAATGATCTCGACTATCGAGGGTTCGTCGAGGGCAACGGCATTTTCTCTGGTGATGTCGATGTGGTGGTTTGCGACGGATTCGTCGGCAATGCGGTGCTCAAGGCCAGCGAAGGTTTGGCTCGAATGCTGATAGATCGGGTTCAGCAGACGTTTGACGCTCACTGGACCAGTCGTCTGGTCGGCGTCTTGGCGCGTCCTGCATTGCGCCGGTTGAAAAGTCAGCTCGACCCGGTGCGCTACAATGGTGCCAGTCTGCTAGGGTTGGGAGGCATCGTGGTCAAGAGCCATGGCGGAGCTGATGCTACGGGATTTGCCTATGCCATATCGCGCGCCGTCCAAGAGGTGGAACAGGCACTGCCAGCTCGTCTTGCTTCGGAACTTGGCAGACGCCGGCCGGCAATCGTTGCCGCTACTAGTGGCCAAGGCGATGACGGAGCCGAAGTCTGCCGGCCCGATGAATACAATAGTGAAAGGTGATAGCCATGACTCAATCCCTGGCCCTCGTGTTTCCGGGGCAGGGCTCCCAGCAGGTTGGAATGATGCGGGAGCTGGCCGAACGCTACAGTGTGGTGCGTACGACCTTCGAAGAAGCCTCGGATGCCTTGGGGTACGACCTTTGGAGTGTCGTGCAGGAAGGACCGGAAGAAGCGTTGAACGCTACGGCTTGCACGCAACCGGCTTTGCTCACGTCCAGTGTCGCGGTATGGCGAGTGTGGCAGGAGCTTGAAGGACCGCGTCCACTGGCTATGGCGGGCCACAGTTTGGGTGAATATAGTGCCATGGTCTGTGCCGGCGTGTTGACCTTCGCTGAAGGGGTGCGGCTGGTGCGTTTGCGTGGTGAAGCCATGCAGGAAGCGGTACCGGTAGGGCAGGGTGCCATGGCTGCCATATTGGGCCTCGACGATTCCACGGTAGAGCAGGCGTGCGAGGACGCCGCTCAAGATGAAGTGGTTTCTGCGGTCAACTATAATGCGCCTGGCCAAGTGGTGATTGCCGGTAGCAAAACAGCAGTAGAGCGGGCCATTGCGCTTTGTCAGGAAGCCGGGGCCAAGCGTGCATTGTCCTTGCCAGTGTCGGTTCCGTCGCATTGTGAGTTGATGCGACCGGCAGCAGAGCGTCTATCATCCGCCATGCAGAAAATTGAGATTCGTCCACCGCGCTACACCGTGGTCCAGAATGTCGACGCCCAAGCGCATGCCGATGTCGAGACGCTACGCTCGCGTTTGATCGAGCAACTCTATCGACCGGTACGCTGGACTTCCTGTATCGAGGCGATGGTCGATCAGGGGGCAGAGGTATTTATCGAATGCGGTCCCGGCAAGGTGCTGACGGGGCTCAACAAGCGCATCGCGCGTGGTAGCAAGGGGTTGGCGGTCAATGATCCGGATAGTCTGGCTGCTGCACTGGAGCTGGCTCGGGATGTGGCCAACGGATAAAGGGCCGGTACAGCCCGACAACGACGTAGATTCATTCAGGACAGACTATGACAAGCGTTCGCAGAATTGCTCTGGTCACGGGGGCCAGTCGAGGTATCGGTCGTGCCATCGCCCATGAATTGGGACGTCAAGGGCGAGTGGTAATCGGTACTGCCACCAGTGATCAAGGCGCCGAAAAGATTGACGCAGATCTCAAGGAGCAGGGTATCGAAGGCGCTGGTCGTCAGCTCGATGTAACCGACCAGGCGAGTGTCGATGCGCTGATCAAATCGATTGGCGAGGAGTTCGACGCACCGACGATTCTCGTCAATAACGCTGGTATAACACGCGACAATTTGCTGATGCGGATGAAGGAAGACGAATGGGATACGGTGCTCGATACCAATCTCAAGTCCGTCTATCGTGTCTCCAAGGCTTGCTTGCGCGGCATGACCAAGGCACGCTTCGGGCGTATCGTCAGTATCAGCTCGGTGGTCGCGACCATGGGCAACCTGGGCCAGAGCAACTATGCTGCGGCCAAGGCTGGTATGGAAGGTTTTTCTCGTGCCCTGGCACGTGAAGTGGCGTCGCGCAATATCACCGTCAATGCGGTGGCGCCGGGCTTCATTGCCACCGATATGACCGAGGCATTGCCCGAGGCACAGCAGCAGGCGCTGTTGGCGCAAATTCCTCTGGCTCGTTTGGGACAACCTGAAGAAATCGCTGCTGCCGTGGCCTTTTTGACCAGTGATGCGGCCAGCTACATTACGGGCGAGACCTTGCAGGTCAATGGCGGTATGAACATGCGGTGACAGCTCGGTTGACGCTTGTGTTGCGTCGATGAGGGGCGGTCTATAAACTACCCCGCAGCTTTTTGGCTTGCGGATTTCGTACGACTAGGAGTGACGACATAATGAGCACCATCGAAGAGCGCGTGAAGAAGGTTGTGGCCGAACGTCTGAACGTCAAGGAAGAGGACATCCAGAACACTTCTTCCTTCACCGAGGACCTCGGCGCGGATTCTCTGGATACCGTCGAGCTGGTGATGGCGCTCGAAGAGGAATTCGATACCGAAATCCCCGACGAAGAAGCCGAGAAGATCACCACCGTTCAGGAAGCGATCGACTACGTCAACGCTCACCAGTAAGCCGTGACGTCACGTTCGCAACCGTAGCGGAACGCAGCACTGGTCTCAGTGTCTGCAATGAGAGCCGTTCTGGAAACAGAGCGGCTCTCATTTTTTAGCAAGCGCAGAGGCCTGGCCCGACGAGTTGACAACACGGGGCACATAACCGAGTTGTTCAGGTATAATGCGCGAAATCGTGGCAAGCCTATGGCTTTCAAACCAGAGGCAAATGCCAACCAGAAAGTCGGGAGGAAAACTGATGCCTCGTAAAAGGGTCGTGGTAACTGGGCTCGGTCTGGTGACGCCGGTCGGCAATACCGTCAAGGAGAGCTGGGGCAATATCCTAGCGGGCAAGAGTGGCATTGCCCCTATCGAGCATTTCGATACCACAGGATTCAACACCCGCTTCGGGGGCTCGGTGAAAGGGTTTGATATCAGCCCTTATCTCAATCCTAAGGATGCCCGCAAGATGGATTTGTTCATCCAATATGGGGTCGCCGCCGGCGCGCAGGCGATTCAGGATGCCGGGCTCGAGTGCACCGAAGAGAACGCTCACCGCATTGGTGTGGCAATAGGCTCCGGGATCGGGGGGCTGCCGATGATCGAGCACAACCATCATGCCATGATCAAGGGGGGCTCTCGGCGCATCTCGCCATTTTTCGTGCCAGGTTCGATCATTAACATGATTTCCGGCAATCTGGCGATTCAGCATGGTTTCCGTGGGCCCAATATCGCGATCGTCACAGCCTGTACCACCGGTACTCATAACATTGGCTACAGCGCACGTACCATTGCCTATGGCGATGCCGATGTGATGCTGTGCGGCGGTGCCGAGATGGCCACTACGCCGCTGGGACTGGGTGGTTTCTCCGCTGCGCGTGCATTGTCGACGCGCAATGACGATCCGGCAGCTGCCAGCCGGCCATGGGATCGCGACCGTGACGGCTTCGTGCTCTCCGATGGTGCTGGCGTGTTGGTACTGGAAGAATACGAGCATGCCAAGGCCAGGGGAGCGACGATCTATGCCGAACTGACCGGCTTCGGCATGAGCGATGACGCTTTCCACATGACGGCACCACCGGAAGATGGCAGTGGCGCGGCATTATCGATGAGCAACGCCATTCGCGATGCTGGCATCGATCCCGCGCGTATCGACTACATCAATGCCCATGGCACCTCCACGCCGGCTGGCGATTTGGCCGAGACGCGTGCGGTGAAGAAAGTCATGGGTGAGTCGGCAAGGAAGGTGGCAGTCAGCTCCACCAAGTCGATGATTGGGCACCTGTTGGGAGCTGCAGGGGCGGTCGAAGCCGTGTTCAGTGTATTGGCGATCCGTGATCAGATCGCGCCGCCGACCATCAACCTGGACAATCCCCAGGAAGGTTGCGATCTCGACTACGTGCCGCACACCGCACGGGAAATGAAGATCGATGTTGCTTTGTCGAATTCATTCGGCTTTGGTGGCACCAACGGCTCGTTGATCTTCACCCGAGTATGACACCCGAGGTCGGGCCATGTTGAACGGTGACACCCCGCTACCTCTGGATGACCGCGGGGTGACCTATGGAGATGGGCTGTTCGAGACAGTGCTAGTCCGTGACGGTCAGCCCTATCTATGGGATTACCACATGGTGCGGTTACTGGCGGGCTGTCAACGACTGGGGATTCCTGCACCGGCGCGCGACGAACTCGACCCTTTGCCTGGTCGGGCGGGTCCCGGGCTACATGTGTTCAAGCTGATTTTGACACGCGGTAGCGGTGGGCGAGGCTATCTTCCCCCGGCGTCTCCCGAGTCTCGCTTGCGCTGGCAGTACCTACCTTTCGCGGCCAACGAGCAGCGTTGGCGGGAAGGAGTTCGGGTGCGCCACTGTGCACTGCGCTTGTCTATCCAACCTATGCTTGCTGGTCTCAAGCATCTGAATCGGCTCGAAAACGTGTTGGCACGTCGTGAATGGTCCGATCCTCAGACGGCCGAAGGATTGCTGTGTGATCATGAGGGTCACTTGGTCGAGGCGACTTGCATGAATATCTTCTGGCGTCGACGCGGTGTTCTGGAAACACCCCGTCTCGAGCGTTGCGGTGTCGCGGGTACCTTGCGCCAGGCACTGCTCGAGCAGTTGCCGATGTTCGAAGTTGATGTTGGCCCTGGTCACCTTGACGAGATGGAGGCGCTATGGCTGGGCAATTCGATACAAGGGATATGGCCGGTGACCCGGCTAGACAATGACGAGGGAAAGCCTCTTGTCGAATGGAAGCTGACCGATGTCCATCGCGAATTTCAGAATGTGGCCCAGCGTTTGCTGGGATATCCGGAGCTTCCCAAAGTGGAAAAGCCCTGAGGTGTGGTCGAGGAAACGAAATGCGTGTGGTGAAAGTATTGTTGGCGTTGGTCGTACTTGCGGTGGTGGTGAGCGCGGGAGGCTATCGTTACTGGGAAAGTCGCTTGGAAGCGCCTATCGCCGTGGATGAATCGACGCTTTATGAGATTCCTCCCGGTGCCGGCTACAATCGGGTGATAGCGGACTTGGCCAGTCGTGGGATTATCGAGAACGCATGGGCATTTCGCCTGCTGACGCGCCTCGATTCTGACGCGGTACCGCAGTTGCGAATCGGGGAGTACATGCTCGAGCCGGGTATGAGTGGACGTGAACTGATAGCCTTGCTGGGTAGCGACAATGTCGTCACTTATCCACTGACCATTCCCGAGGGCTGGACCTTCCGCCAGATGCGTGAGTTGCTGGCCAGCGCCCCCAAACTCGAACAGCTCACGGCAGAGATGAGCGATGAGGAAGTGATGGCTGAATTGGGGCGCGAGGGCGAGCATCCGGAGGGATGGTTTTTCCCTGATACCTATCGCTACCGCAAGGGTGTGAGTGATCTAGACATTTTGCGCCAGTCGCATCAGCGCATGGAAAACCAGCTCGAGGAAGTCTGGGCCAAGCGAGATGATGATCTGCCCATCGATAGCGCTTACGAGGCGTTGATCATGGCTTCGCTGATCGAGCGTGAGACCGGCACCCCGGAGGAGCGGCGCAAGATTGCCGGCGTCTTCAAGCGGCGCATGGAATCGGGGATGCGCCTGCAAACCGATCCTACGGTGATCTATGGCATGGGCGAGCGATACGATGGTCGCATCACCTACGCCGATTTGCGTGAAGAGACCCCCTATAACACTTATGTTATCGATGGCATGCCACCAACTCCCATCGCCATGCCTGGTAGGGCCTCATTGGAGGCAGCGGTGAATCCGTCGCCGGGCGATACGCTATATTTTGTTTCCAAGGGCGATGGAAGCCATCACTTTTCACGCACGTTGCGGGAACACAACGCTGCCGTCAGGCGTTATATCCTCAATCGTTAACTCGCTATGGTCGTTGCATCGCAGCGCTCAGGAGCCACATGAACAGGCGCGGACGTTTCATCACTCTGGAAGGGGGCGAAGGAGTCGGCAAGAGTACCAACCTCGACTGGATTTGCGCTTGGCTCGATGAGCGTGGCATCGAAGTGGTGCGGACTCGCGAGCCGGGAGGCACGCCACGTGCGGAGAGCATTCGCCAACTGCTGCTTGATCCTGCTCCGCAGGAGCCTCTCGACGATGATGCTGAGTTGCTATTGATCTTTGCCGCTCGTGCTCAGCATCTGGCGCAGGTCATTCGTCCAGCACTGGCGCGCGGTGCCTGGGTGGTATGTGATCGTTTCACTGATGCCACCTTTGCCTATCAAGGAGGGGGGCGAGGTGTGGATATGCGACGTATTGCGACCCTGGAAAACTTGGTTCAGCAAGGTTTGACGCCCGACCTCACGCTGTTGCTTGACATGCCGGTTGAGGCCGCCCAGAGCCGGGTCGACCAGCGCCTGGGACAGCAGGGAGGGCAGCGTGATCGTTTCGAGCGTGAGCGCCTGGTCTTTTTCCAATCAGTGCGTGACACCTATTTGGCTCGGGCTGCCGCCGAGCCGTCACGCATGGTCATCATCGATGCTGCTCGCCCTCTGGCGACCGTGCAAGACGAACTGGCCGAGAACCTGACGCGGCAGGTAGCCCTATGGCGGTAGATTCGACAACTCCGAACATGCCATATCCGTGGCAGCAGCCGTTGTGGCACAAGCTGATATCTTTGCAGGATAGCGGCCGTATGCCCCATGCCTTGTTGTTGTCGGGACCGCGAGGTCTTGGCAAGCAGACGCTGGCCGAAGTACTGATAAGACGCACGCTATGCCAGGCACCTGCCGAGACTGCCTGTGGGCATTGTCATAGCTGCGCCATGTTGGCATCCGGCTATCATCCAGACCTGTTGCGAGTCAGTCCTGCCGAGAAAAGCCGTCAGATCCGCATCGACCCCATTCGCGAGGTCAATGGCTTCGTTGCTCAGACGTCCCAGCAGGGGGGCTATCGTGTGATAGTGTTACAGCCGGCTGAGGCCATGAACGTTGCTGCTGCCAATGCGCTGCTCAAGAGCCTGGAAGAGCCTGGGGAGCGTACCCTATTCGTATTGCTGGCTGATATCCCCTCGCGCATGATTCCGACCATTCGCTCGCGTTGCCAGCAATGGAGCCTAGGCATTCCGACACCTCAAGAATGTTTGCCGTGGTTATCCCAAGCACTGGGAGAAGGTCAGGATGCCTCGTTCTGGTTGAACGCGGCCGGTGGGCAGCCTTTGCTGGCCCTGGAACTGGCCTCCCCCGAGGCGCGTGGGTTGCGGCAGGAGCTTCGTGAGTTATTCGATGCACTGGTGCGCGGCGCCGAACCAATCGCCGAGGCGGCGCGTCTTGCCAGGCATCCGGTGGAGAGCGTGCTGTGGTACGGTATCGCCTGGTTGGAAGATCTCATTCGTCTGGGACTGTCGGGCGACAACCTGGGTATACGTAACCCTGATCTACTGCCCTTGTACCGCCAGGCGGTCAAGAATGCACGGGTACGTGACTGGTTTCGTCTACTCGACTATGCCCGCGAGCAGCGGCGCCTGCTGGCCATGGGAGGAAATCCCAATCCGCAGTTGGTGCTGGAAGCCTGGTTGGTACGCTGGTCGGCTCTTCTGCGTTCATGAGCGGTTTGTGTTAGGGAGATATGTTTTGATATTCGAAAGGAGCGTCGTATGACGGGGCAGAAGTCGCTGTCATGGTCCATCCCTGATACCTCGACCCTGCTTTCGGCCTATATGCCATCGCTGGAGCGTGGAGGAATCTTCGTACCCACCGAGGAGCGTTATCCTGTGGGGCAAGAGGTCTTATTGCTGCTGACACTGCCTGGCGCGAACGAGCAACTGTCTGTGACCGGTCAAGTGGTTTGGGTGTCACCACCTGGTGTCTCGGGGCGCCGTGTGCCTGGCATTGGCATCCATTTCCATGCCGAAGACCGAGTTGTACGGGATCGCATCGAGACCCAACTGGCTGGTCGCCTCGACAGAGGCGCGACGACTTATACGCTGTAAGGTTTGGTTCATGTTCATAGATTCGCATTGCCACCTTGACCGACTCGACCTGAGTGCTCATGAAGGCGATCTCGGTGCCGCCCTCGAGGCTGCTCGAGCCCGTGATGTACGCCAGTTCCTGGCCATCGCCGTTACCCTTGATGACGTGCCGGGTCTGGCCGCCTTGTCGCGTGTCCATCATGACGTGGTGATTTCCGCTGGTGTGCATCCGTTGCACGACGTGGCCAGCGAACCTACGGTGGCAGATATCAAGGAATGTGCTGAAACGCATGCAGCTGTTGCCATTGGCGAGACCGGTCTCGACTATCACTACGACAGCATCCCTCGCGAGCGACAGCATGAACGGTTTCGGCGCCATTTGGTGGCAGCCAACGAGCTCGAGTTACCCGTAATCGTTCACACTCGTGAAGCGAAAGACGACACCCTGGCACTGATCCGCGAGTGTACCGATCCAGCGGTGGGTGGGGTGTTACACTGCTTTACCGAAGATATGGACATGGCGCGCGAAGCCGTGCGACACGGCTTTTACATCTCATTGTCGGGAATCGTGACGTTCCGCAATGCGACTTCCTTGCGTGATTTGGCGCGACAGATTCCACTTGATCGTCTCTTGATCGAAACCGATAGCCCTTATCTGGCTCCAGTGCCGCATCGCGGCAAGCCCAATGAACCACAATGGGTGGTAGAGGTGGCTGAATGCATCGCTCGAGAACGCGATATCAGCATCGACGAAGTTGCCATGCAAACAACGGCGAACTTTTACCACCTGTTTCGTGCTGCCGCTCCTCAGGCAAGTGCCGACATAAAGGAGTCACTGGCCAAGGCTGGTGTAATCTGATTCGCGCCTGACGTCACCAAGGAGATCGTCCCATGCCCCTGGAACCCTTGCTGGCACGTATCGACCCGCAGGGAACCATCCCTCCTGTGGACCGTTGGAATCCTCCGCTCAGTGGCGACATGGATCTGGTGATCGCTGCAGACGGGCGCTGGATTCATGAAGGAGTGGCCATGGCAAGACCTCAACTGATACGGCTGCTATCCACGGTGCTCAGGCACGAGGCCGACGGTGACTACTATCTGGTGGCGCCGCAGGAAAAGTGGCGCATCCGTGTAGAGGATCGGCCGTTTCTGGTGGTCGATGCCGAGGTGGACAGTGGGGGCTGGGTACTGACCACCAATGTCGGTGATCGGGTCGTGCTGGATGCCTCGCACCCTTTCACCCTCAGTCAGACTCCCAGCGGTGAGGAAGTTCCCGAAGTGCCGGTGCGTTTTGGGCTTTCGGCTCGCCTCAATCGCAATGTCTATTATCGCTTGGTGGAACGGGCCGAAGTACGTGAGTGGGCAGGAGGTACCGAACTAGGGCTCACCAGTCATGATCACTGGCACATCTTGGGGCGGCTGGACGCCGACGCATCGTGAGGTTGACTGAGCAGCAACGTGCCGTGGTCGCGCATGGCACTGGACACGCACGGGTCGCTGCGGTCGCCGGTGCCGGCAAGACCACTACCATGGTGGCGCGTGTCCTGCATCTGTTGGCGAACGGAGTGGCGCCGGCTCGTATCCTGGTATTGATGTTCAACCGAGCTGCCCGTGAAGACTTCACCACCAAGTTGTCACGGTTGGCACCGGCAGGACAGCAACTGCCTGACGTGCGTACCTTTCACTCCATAGGCCATCGTCTGACCCAGACTTTAACCCGTTGGGGCACATTGGCGCCACGCCAATTGCTGTCTCATGAATGGCAGCGGGAACGGTTGCTGCGTCAGGCAACACAGCAAGCCTTGTATGGTAACGATGCTGCGCTGGAAGCGGCATTGGAGGTCGAGCGGCTCGAAGCATTGGGCCACTTTTGCGAACTGGTCAAGGCCGAGATGGTGGCGCCCGACGAACTCTATGCGCGCCTGGAATTCGGTGCTGATACCGAGCATTTCGTTGCTGCTTTCGAGCACTGTGAAACTCTGCTCGAAGATCACGCCATGATGACCTATGCCGACTTGCTGTACCGGCCCTTGCGAGCGTTGGAAAAGGATGCCCGTCTGCGGGCACGTGTCCAAGGGTTTCTTGATCATGTGATCATCGATGAGTATCAGGATATCAATCTCGCGCAACAGCGACTGCTGGCGATTCTAGCGGGCGATCGGGCGGCGGTGATGGCAGTGGGGGATGCTAACCAATGTATCTATGAGTGGCGTGGGGCACGGCCCGACACCATGCTGGAGGACTTTACCGCGACTTTTGGCACGCCTCGTGACTATCCACTGTCAATGACCTTTCGACATGGTCACGTGCTGGCCTTGGCTGCCAATCATGCGATCGCCGCCAATCTCCGTCGCCCAGACCAGCTTTGCCTGGCCGCACCGGACAACCCCGATACACGAATGGATGTGGGGCAAGGCGGGGCAAAATTGGTTGAGGCCCTTGAACAGTGGCATTCTGCAGGCCGTTCATTGAACGAAGCCTGCATTCTGGTGCGCAGTTGGGCATTATCGGTATCGGTGCAGTTGCAGCTACTGCGGGCCGGAATTCCCTTTCGTCTCTCACGAGAGGACCGCTTCGTGTTTCGCCTGCCGCTGGTACAAGGCCTGGCTGGCTATCTCCAACTGGCGCGCCATGCCGGTCTGTTACGCGATCCGCAGCACTTGCTGATACTGTTGACGCAACCAACTCCCTTCGTGGCTCGCGAGCGCCTCACTCTGTTGGCACAACGACTAGCGGATACCCAATGTTGGCCAGAACGCCACGACTCGCTTTTGGCGGATCTCAAACCGATTCAGAGGCGTAATCTAAAGCGCCGTTGGGAACTGCTTTGCGAGTTGCCTCGGCTGGCCAATTGGCCGCCTGCCAAATTGCTCGAGCATGTAGTGGAACGGCTGGAGGCCGAGAAAGTCTTGAAGCGCGCCGCCGCACGCCGTGAGAAAGGTGAAGAGGATGTTCGCCTGCTCGATGTGCTGATCGAACAAGCCGCAGAGTTGGCTCACGACCCCGAAGCCTTCATTGCACTGCTGGGGAGTCCGGTGGAAAATCGGAAAGACGGCGTATTGATTACCACCGTCCATGGAGCCAAAGGCCTGGAATGGCCCTGGGTGGCATTGTGGAGTACCAACGAGGAGGATTTTCCCCACTATAGTCGCGACAATCCGCTGGACGGTACCCGACTGGAGGAGGAGCGGCGGCTGTTCTACGTTGCCATCACCCGAGCACGGGAGCGTTTATGGATTCTGCACGATGGCGGTGAGCATCGTCCCAGCCGCTTCATAGCCGAAACCGCGTGGCAAGACTGTCAGGCGGTGGTGGAGGCGCTTCAAACCTCACCGGATGAGCCACTGGAAGTTACCTCGCCGGTGCTGGTCGAACGTTACCTGGCCAGCCTGGAATATCGACTTCCGGTGCGTGCCGTGTCGTCGACAGCGGGTGTGGCCACCCCCGCCGAGGGGTATGCGATGGGAGTGCCTCGATTCGATGTCGGACAACGAATCCGGCACTCGGTGTTTGGCGAAGGTGAGATACAGGTCATCGAAGGTGACCCAGCCAATCCAGTGATCGAAGTACGTTTCGCGCATGCCGGCAAGCGTCGGTTGATTGCCCTGCGGGCGCCGCTCGAAATCCTTGAAGGAGAACGCGCATGAGTGTGAGCTTGATTGAAGCATCTCGACTTCAGCAATGGATGGAACAAGCGAACTCGGTAACAGTTCTCGATTGTCGGGCGCGTCTAGGCGATCTTCATGCAGGGGCCACGTTATGGCGCACTGGTCATGTCCCCGGTAGTCGGCACTTGGATCTCGATCGTGACCTGGCTGCTGTGCCCGGTGAAGGTGGGCGTCACCCACTACCGGACAAGGTTGCTTTTACTGCCAGCTTGCAACGCTTGGGTGTGAGGCCCGAAGTGCCAGTGGTGGTTTACGATGACATGGGGGGACAACTCGCCGCCGCGCGCGCTTGGTGGATGCTACGTTGCTGGGCGGGGCATCCTCAAGTGTACCTGCTCGATGGTGGTTTACCGGCATGGCAAGAGGTGGCCGGAGAACTGTACACCGACGAGGAGGATATTGTCGTTCCAAGCGATTGGCAGCCCGAGTTCGACGATACTGCCTGGGTAGATGTCGACGACGTTGCATCCGGTACGTCACTCAAGCTGGATGCCAGGGCCCATGAGCGTTTTCGTGGCGACAAGGAACCGGTCGATCCCGTGGCGGGGCATATCCCCGGGGCTCGGTGCCGACCAAGTGCCGATAACCTGGAATCGAATGGGCACTTCAAGCCGGCGGCGACGCTGGATGCCGAATTGCCCTCCGAGCGGGAAGTGATCGCCTATTGCGGTTCCGGAGTCACTGCCTGTCACAACATCCTGGCCTATGCCGTTGCCGGCAGACCGCTGCCAAAGCTTTACGCAGGCTCATGGAGCCATTGGATTCGCGATCCTTCCCGGGCGGTCGCCACCGGAGAGTGAGGTCTCCTTTTCCCTGTCTACCAAGGTAAGCGCTCGGTAATGTAACGCGCTACCCTTGTCATGAAGGACTGTGTCGAAGTTCTTGTGGGAACGCTTGTGGCGCAGACATGGTAGAGCAGGAGCAAGGAAAGGGATTCTCTAATGAAGAATTTCGCGCTGATAGGCGCGGCTGGTTATATTGCCCCTCGCCACATGCAAGCCATTCAGGCAACCGGCAACGCTTTGGTGGCTGCATACGATATCAACGATTCAGTGGGGATCATCGATTCCATCTCTACCGACTGCGCCTTTTTTACTGAGTTCGAGCGTTTCCTCGAACATGCTTGGCGGGTTAAACGACAGCCGACGACGGCGCTTGATTACATTGCCGTGTGTTCACCCAATCACCTGCATAGCGCCCATATCGTTGCCGGTTTGTATCTTGGCTGCGATGTGATTTGTGAGAAACCTTTGGTACCGATGCCTTCACAACTGGATGAACTGGCGCTAGTGGAGAAGGAGACTGGTCGACGCGTCTTCAGCATCATGCAGCTGCGTCATCATCCGGCGATTCATGAACTCAGGGACCGCGTCGCCGCTGAGGCAAGTACAGTGAAATACGAGGTTGAGCTAACTTACATCACCTCTCGTGGGCCTTGGTACATGGAAAGTTGGAAGGGGGATCCGCGTCGCTCGTTTGGCGTGGTCGCTGATATCGGAGTGCACTTCTTCGACATGCTGCATGTGATTTTCGGGCAACTCGAACGGAGCGTCTTGCATCATATCGACGACTACAAGGCGTCTGGCTTTCTCGAGTACGAGAAGGCGCGTGTCCGCTGGTTCCTGTCAATCGACCCCAGCGATGTTCCGAACACAGTCAAAGGCCAGCAGGCTACGTATCGAGTCATCACTTGTGACGGAGAATCATTCGAATTTTCAAGTGGCTTCAATGACCTGCATACCGTTAGCTATCGTGAAATCCTGGCTGGTCGCGGTTTTGGTATCGAGGCCGTTCGACATTGCCTGGAAACGGTACATGCCATTCGTATGGCCGAGCCTGAGCCACCCCGTGGCAGTGAGGGGCATCCTCTGGCACCTGGAGGCAGGGCTCGTTGAAAAAAGAAGAAGAGGACGCGATGGAGTTCGTCGATCTTGCAGCTCAGCAGGCACGCCTCAAGCCGCGCCTCGAGGCCGCTATCCACAAGGTATTGGCTCATGGTCGCTACATTCTCGGACCCGAGGTCAAGGAGTTGGAAGGCCGCTTGGCGGCCTATGTCGATGTGCCACACTGCATTGCTTGCGCTAGTGGTACCGATGCCTTGCAGATCGTCCAAATGGCACTTGGTATCGGGCCGGGCGATGAAGTTATCGTCCCAGGGTTCAGTTTCATCGCCAGTGCCGAGACGGTAGCTCTGGTCGGTGCCAAACCGGTCTACGTCGATATCTGTCCCGACACCTATCTACTGGATTCGCACCAACTGGAGGCTGTCGTTTCGCCACGTACCCGCGCCATCATGGCGGTGTCACTGTTCGGTCAGTGTCCTGACTTCGACGTCATCGAAGTCGTTGCCGCCCGTTATGGTTTGACGGTGATCGAGGATGCTGCCCAAAGTTTCGGTGCTCTGCATCGTGGCCGGCGCTCCTGCAGTCTGAGCCGCGTTGCCTGTACGAGTTTCTTTCCTAGCAAACCATTGGGTGCCTATGGCGATGGCGGTGCGATTTTCACCTCCGATGACGCTTTGGCAGCTACAGTGCGACAGATCTCTCGGCACGGGGAATCCCATCGCTACCGACATGATCGGCTGGGCCTGAATAGCCGCCTGGACACGCTACAGGCAGCCGTTCTGCTGGCCAAATTGGAGATATTCGACGAGGAACTGGTGCTACGTCAGCAGGTGGCGGCACGTTACGATCGTTTATTGCATGCCGCGGGTATCACTACCACTCCCCATATCGCCACATACAACACCAGCGTTTATGCCCAATACAGTATTCGGCTGCCGTGGCGCGATAGGGTACAGGAGGCCTTGCGCCTGGCTAGTATTCCTTTCGCCGTCCACTATCCGCTTCCATTGCATCGTCAGCCAGCCGTAGCAAATGCCGACAGCCTGCTACCGGTAGCCGAGGCAGTCTGTGAACAGATTCTGAGCCTGCCGATGCATCCCTACCTCGGCAAATCCTCGCAGTGTCGAGTGGTGGATACTCTTCAGAAGGCATTGTCGATGCTTGAGGAAGAGGAGGAATAGCCCCAGCCGTAAGGCTGGGGCTGCTGGTGGTCACATGTTGGGGTAGTTGGGCCCGCCACCGCCTTCCGGTGCCACCCAGGTGATGTTCTGGGCTGGGTCCTTGATGTCGCAGGTCTTGCAGTGAATGCAATTCTGGAAATTGATCTGGAATTTCGGTTGTCCTGCTTCGTCCTCGACCACCTCGTAGACTCCAACCGGACAATAGCGTTGTGCCGGCTCGTCGTACTTGGGCAGATTGTCGCGAATCGGCAGCTCGGGATCCGTGAGCTTGAGATGGCAGGGCTGATCTTCCTCATGGTTGGTATTGGAAAGAAACACCGAGGAGGGTTTATCGAACGACAACTTGCCATCCGGCTTGGGGTAATCGATCGGCTGGTATTCGCTGGCTGGCTTGAGTGCGGCATGATCCGAGGTCGTATCATGCAGAGTAGGCAGTTTGCCACCCAGCAGTTGATCGAGGAAGTTGTAGGCGCCGCCACCCACGGTGCCGTATTTGTGAATTGCCGGCCCAAAGCTGCGACTCTCGTCGAGTTCACGGTAAGCCCAGCTCTGCTCCCACTTGGCGGCGAAGGCAGTGAGCTCGTTACCGCCTTCGTCGCCGTTGGCGATGGCTTCGAAGACGCTTTCGGCGGCCACCATGCCGGACTTCATGGCCGTGTGTAGCCCCTTGATCTTGGCGAAGTTCAGCGTACCGGCATCGCAGCCAATCAACAGGCCGCCAGGGAACGTCATCTTGGGCAGGCAGTTGAGCCCACCCTTGGTGATGGCCCGGGCACCATAAGCCACCCGCGAGCCGCCTTCCAGATACTGCTTGAGCAGCGGGTGATGCTTCATGCGCTGGAATTCATCGAACGGCGAGAGGTAGGGGTTTTGATAGGACAGGTCGATGATCAGACCCACCACCACTTGCTGGTTTTCGGCGTGATAAAGGAACCAACCGCCGTGAGTGTGCTTGTCCAGCGGCCAACCAGCGCCGTGCAGTACCAAGCCGGGTTCGTGCTTGTCGGCGGGCACGTCCCACAATTCCTTGAGACCAATGCCGTAGTGCTGTGGATCGCTGTCCTTGGCCAAATCGAAGCGTCCGATCAGGCGCTTGCCCAGATGACCGCGAGACCCTTCAGCGAACAGCGTGTACTTGGCCCGCAGTTCCATACCGGGCATATGGCTGTCCTTGGGCTGACCATCGGCACCGATACCCATGTCGCCAATGAGGATGCCGCGTACGGTACCGTCGTCGTCATGCAGCACTTCCTGGGCAGCGAAGCCCGGAAAGATCTCCACGCCGAGTTGCTCGGCCTGCTCGGCTAGCCAACGGCACAGGTTACCGGCACTGATGACATAACGGGTCAACTCGCCACCGATATTGTGCATGGGTTTGGGCACGAAAGCATTGGGCAGTTTTTGGGCGCTCTCGGCGTCCTTGAGCAAGTAGACCTCGTCGCGAGTGGCGGGGGTGGTCAACGGGGCCCCACGTTCGGTCCAATCGGGGAACAGTTCATTCAGCGCCCGGGGCTCGAAAATCGCGCCGGAGAGGATATGGGCCCCCACCTCGGAGCCCTTTTCGACCACGCACACCGTCAGTTCGCGCTCGGCGTCCTGGGCCTGCTGCATCAGGCGGCAGGCTGCCGCCAGCCCTGAAGGGCCAGCGCCGACGATGACTACGTCGAAATCCATGAATTCGCGTTCTACCTGTTCCACATCTTGTCTCCTTCGTCATCGACACACCGGGCCGATCACGGGGTGTCGTCAATCTAGCCAGTCAAGTGTCAATTGTGCGGCATTCGTGGCGGGCTTGATACCCGTCATAGGGCTCTTCTTGCTTTACGTTCGATTTAAAACGGTCGTTTGCTTCTGATCTGTGCCCATGATATGCATAATAGAAATGAGAAGGTACCCCTACCAAGGGTGACTAAGGGTAGAATTGGACGGTTCCGATACTGAACCTAGCGAGGACACCATGAAAGTACTCGTCGCGGTCAAACGCGTCATCGACTACAACGTCAAGATCCGGGTCAAGCCGGACAACTCCGACGTCGACCTCACCAACGTCAAGATGGCCATGAACCCGTTCTGCGAGATCGCCGTGGAAGAAGCGGTGCGCCTCAAGGAGCGCGGTGTGGCCAGCGAGGTGGTCGCCGTCACCGTCGGCCCCAAGGCCGCCCAGGAGCAGTTGCGCACCGCGCTCGCCTTGGGCGCCGATCGCGCCATTCACGTCGAGACCGAGGCCAAGGTCGAGTCGCTGGCAGTGGCCAAGCTGCTGGCCAAGGTCGTCGAGGCGGAGCAGCCGCAACTGGTGATCCTCGGCAAGCAGGCCATCGACACCGACAACAACCAGACCGGGCAGATGCTTGCCGCCTTGACCGGGCTGCCCCAGGGCACCTTCGCCTCCGCGGTGAAAGTGGACGGGGACAAGCTGCAGGTGACCCGCGAGATCGACGGCGGCTTGCAGACCATCGACTTGAGCCTGCCGGCCATCGTTACCACCGATCTGCGCCTCAACGAACCGCGCTATGCCAAGCTGCCCGACATCATGAAGGCCAAGAAGAAGCCGCTGGACACCCAGACGCCCGAAGCGCTGGGGGTCGAGGTGGCGTCGAAGGTCACGCTGCTCAAGGTCGAGCCGCCGGCCGAGCGCCAGGGCGGCATCAAGGTAGGCTCGGTGGACGAGCTGGTCGACAAACTCAAGAACGAAGCCAAAGTGCTTTGAAAGGGGCTGATTTCATGAGCATTCTGATCCTGGCCGACCATCACGAGGGTCAACTCGGTGCTGCCACGGCCCATGTGGTCGCTGCCGCCCAGCAGATTACCAACGCCAGTGGCGGCGCTATCGACGTGCTGGTCGTCGGCGAGAACGTTGCCGCCGTGGCCGAGGCCGCCGCCCAGCTCGACGGCGTGACCCGGGTGCGCGTGGCCGACCATGCCGTCTATGCCCACCAACTCGCCGAGCCGCTGGGTGGGCTGCTGGCCGCGCTGGCCGACGACTACAGCCATGTGCTGTCTAGCGCCTCGACCACCGGCAAGAACGTGCTGCCGCGGCTGGCCGCGCTCAAGGACGTGTCCCAGCTCTCCGACATCATCGGTGTGGAGAGTGCCGATACCTTCCTGCGCCCGATCTATGCCGGCAACGCCATCGCCACCGTGCAGAGTGCCGATCCCCTCAAGGTGATCACCGTGCGCACCTCGGCTTTCGATGCGGTAGCCGAGAGCGGCAGTGCCGCGATCGAAGCCGTGGATATCGTGGTCGAGAATACACTCTCCGCCTTTGTCGGCGAGAAGCTGGCGCAGAGTGAGCGCCCCGAACTGGGGGCGGCCAAGGTGGTGATCTCCGGCGGGCGCGGCATGGGCAGCGGCGAGAACTTCAAGTTGCTCGAGGGTATCGCCGACAAGCTGGGGGCGGCGATCGGCGCCTCGCGCGCGGCGGTCGATGCCGGCTTCGTGCCCAATGACATGCAGGTCGGTCAGACCGGCAAGATCGTCGCCCCGGAGCTGTACATCGCAGTGGGCATCTCGGGGGCGATCCAGCACCTGGCGGGGATGAAGGACTCCAAGGTGATCGTGGCCATCAACAAGGACGAGGACGCGCCGATCTTCCAGGTCGCGGACTATGGCCTCGTAGGCGACCTGTTCGAGGTGCTGCCGGAGCTGGAGCAGAAGCTGTAGGGAAGATCGTGATCTTCCAGGTCGCGCTCTCAAGGATCATCGGCCTCGTGGGCGACCTGTTCGAGGTGCTGCCGGAGCTGGAGAGCAAGCTGTAAGTCATGTTTCTCGATCATAAACACTAGTTGAGTGACTCATTGCGTTGCCGGCCCCCGATAGGGGGCCGGTTTTTTTGCGTTCGAGGTTGGATATTATTGATAATTATTATTGTTTGAGATAGCGTGCATTTCCTATCGGCTCATACGATCCCGGAGAATCAAGTGGTGCAAGACAAGGTGATCATCCCCCGCTGGAGTCTGGCGATACTACTGTGTTGCCTGAGCTTCGTAGCGGCGGCGGACGACGAGTTGCTGAAGGAGTCGCAGCGTGCCCAGCAGGCTCAGGCAGAATTGCAATCACGTATCGATGCGGCCGACGAGGCGACCCGACAACGCCTCGAGACACTTCGTGAGGCACAGCACGAGATTCGTCGTCTCGAGGCCTACAATGACGAGCTCGAGCCCCTTGTCGAACGGCAGGCACGAACCATCGCCACGCGTGAACGAGCTCTGGATGCCTTGGGTGAGACCCGCGATACCCTTCCGGCTGTGATGCGCGAGCTGGTCGGACGCCTTGAACGGTTCGTGGAGAGTGATCTGCCTTTCCTACGAGATGAACGCTTGTCACGAGTGGCGAGCCTGGAAACGATGCTGAGCGACAGTGAGTTGACTCAGGCAGACAAGCTCGATCGGATCCTCTCGGCCTGGAGAGCCGAACTGGACTATGGACGAGAAATGGATACCTGGAGTGGCCGGCTCGATGGCGAAGAGCCTCTGGAGGTCGATTTCCTGCGCATCGGCCGAGTGGGGTTCTATTACTTGACCCCGGATGGGCGTCAGGGAGGCGTCTGGAAGGTGGCACGCAGCGAGTGGCAGCCGCTTGACGGTGAAGTATTGAGCGAACTTCGCAAAGGAGTGCGGATAGCTCGCGATCAACGTGCGCCGGAACTGCTGGCCTTGCCGGTCTCGCAAGTCGTGGACACGGTCGAGGAACAGGACGAGGAGGCCTCATGAACAGTCGCATCGTGAAGGTGGTGCGCAACCTGACGTTGGGTGTGTTACTGAGCTGGCCACTTGTCGGGGCGCAGGCTCAGTCGTCAGACGATCCTGTGGAGACGCTGCGTGCCGAACGCCAAGCTGCCGAAGCCCGTGATCGAGCGCGTCTGGCCGAACTGGTCGACGATCGTGAAGCGTTGGAGACAGCGCTGGAAACGGCTATCACCGAACGCGATGCAGCACGTGCGCGTCGTGACGAGCTCGAGGTTCGCCAACAGGCGCAGGACGCCCGTCTGCAGGAATTGAACGAACGTCGTCAAGAGCAGGGGGGCGACCTCGACGGTGTTCTGTCGGTGGTGGCACGACATAGCGGCGAGTTGCGCGATGAACTGTCGGATAGCTGGTTGACCGTCGGTGGGGCGACAATGCCCGCGCGATTCGACGAGCAGGCCATCCTCGAGCGTGAACATGTGGAGAACTTGGCCGATCACTTGATGACGTTGACCGCAGAGAGCGCTCGCGGCATTCGTTTTTCAGCCCCGGTAGCCGATCGAGCCGGTCAAATCGAACCCCGTGAAGTGATCCGCCTGGGGAGCTTCCTGGCGTTCAGCGAAGGTGACCTGTTGCGTCGCAGCGGCGAGGGAGAAGCACAGCACCTTGCCGTGGCTGAGCGCACACCTCACGCTGTTGCTTCCCAGCTCGAAGCCTTCCAGCAGGGAACCGGCGATGACGTAAGCGTCGATCCAACCCAGGGGCAGGTAATCGCCGCCTTGGCTCAGCAACCGAGCCTGGTAGAGCGCTTTCATCAAGGGGGAGCGGTAGGCTACGTCGTGGTGATATTGGGCGTGATCGGTCTGTTGGTTGCTTTGGCTCAGTACGCCTATCTGCTACACATCAGTGTGACTCTGCGTCGTCAGGTTCGCGATCTCGATACCCTACGCGACGATAACCCACTAGGACGCGTGTTGACTCGGTTCCGGGCCTTGGGAAGCGATCACGCGCCTGAAGCTCTGGAAGCGCGTCTCGATGAGGCGTTGTTGGCCGAACAGCCACGTCTCGAGAGGGGGCAGCCGCTAGTCAAGTTGCTGGCGGCCGTGGCACCGTTGCTTGGTCTATTGGGTACGGTGACCGGGATGATCGTGACGTTTCAGTCGATTACAGTCTTTGGCACCAGTGATCCTCAATTGATGGCTGGCGGGATCAGTCAGGCCCTGGTAACTACCGTACTGGGGTTGATCACGGCGGTGCCGCTGCTGTTCGCGCATACCGCCCTGTCCAGTCGCAGTCGGTTTTTGGTGGGGCTGGTGGAAGGTCGGGCCAGTGCCGTCCTGGCCGAACATCTGGAAGCACAGCGTAAGACATCGGAGCACCGTGTCCATGATTCCGCTATGGCTTGAGCCACTGGCGAGACTGATCGATGCCGGAGGTGTGGTACTGGTGGCGATCGGTGTGGTGGCCACACTGCTGTTTGCCATGGGGCTAGAGCGCTGGTGGTATTTCCGTTTTACGCATCGCCGTGCCCGGCGAGCGTTGATCCACCGCTGGATAGCACGACCCGACCACGCCAGTTGGAGTGCACTGACCCTGCGCGAAGTGTGGACCCAGGAACTACTGGCGCGTTTGCGCCGCACTCTGCCCTGGCTGAAGTTGCTGGTAGGGATTTGTCCCTTGCTCGGCCTCTTGGGGACGGTTACCGGTATGATCAGCGTTTTCGACAGTCTGGCGCTTAGCGAAGTCAGTCAGGCAAGGGCCATGGCCGATGGAGTGGCGAGAGCTACCTTGCCGACATTGGCCGGTATGGCGGTGGCGGTGGCTGGTCTACTGTTCACCACTCGACTCGAACAACTCATCCGGCGCGAGGACCAGAAACTGCATGACCGCATGGCTCGCGCCGCGGAGGAAGCCCATGCGTAGACGTCGCCTCAGCGCCGACCATGGTGAGACCCACGAAGTCAATCTGACGCCGATGCTGGATGTGGTCTTCATCATGCTGATCTTCTTCATCGTCACGACTAGTTTCATCAAGGAGAGTGGTGTGGATGTCGAGCGCCCAGAGTCGTTAGCGGCATCGCCACGTCCCGATGCTCAGGTGATGGTGGCGATCACGCCTGAAAATGCCGTCTGGGTTGATGGTCGACCTGTGGACGTCCACCGGGTCGGTGGGGAGGTCGCGAGCCTGGTGAGTGATGACGGAGGTGTGGTCATTCAAGCGGATCGCGCCTCCACCACCGGTTTACTGATCGAGGTCATGGACCGCATTCGTGAGGCCGGCGTAGAGAATGTCGCCGTAGCGGCGCAGCGGAGTTCATCTTGATGCGGGTTGTCTTTGCTGCCTGTGGGGGCGTACTGCTAGCGCTGCTGCTGTTCTTCCTGTTGGCGTTATTGGTTGCTCCGCCAGAAGAGGAGCGGGAAATCGTCGAAATGACGATGTCGATGGCCATGGTAGAAGCGCCAGAGCAACCGGAACAGGAAACGGCAGCTCCCGCAGAACCACCTGCACCGACACCGCCACAAGCAACGCCGCCGCCCCCCGCTCCAATGCCGGAGCCGACCTTCGATAGCGCCATTGCTTTGCCAGAACCCGAAGTGCCGGCCATGGAGACTCCAGAGGTAGAGCTGGAAACGACATTGCCGGAACTGGCGGAGGCGCAACCGAAGCCTCAGCCGGAACCGGAACCACGGCCGTTGCCGGAACCGGAACGACTCCCAGCACAGGCTTCCATGTCACCATCTCAGAATAGCGAATCAGCCACTGAGGCCGAGGCGCCGGCCGCGAGTCGTAACGCCAATGCCAGCACCCCCGTCGAGAGTTCTCCGCGCCCGACGCGTCGCGTACCGCCAGAGTACCCGGCACAAGCCCAACGGCGTGGTCTGGAAGGGTACGTGGAGGTCCGTTTTACCATTGGGACCGATGGTCGTGTGGAAGCGAACTCCATCGAGATCGTTGAGGCTCAACCACGTAATGTCTTCGATCGTGCGGCACGTCAGGCGATTGCGCGCTGGGAGTTTCCTGAGGGTGAGTTGCGCCTGGCCCGGCAGCGTCTGGAATTTCAGTTGAGGTAAGGCATGAATGAGGCACGACGAATACTGCGCCCGCGACGTGTCTGGAGTGTGGCCCTTTTCTGGGGGTGGTCGGTTTGCGCTCACGCGGCACCGGCGCTTCCCGGCGACATGGTACGCGACCTAGAGGCACTGCAGCAGCGTCTAACGGCTGGAGAAACGTCTGCTGTGGTTGAAGCAGCGCTTGCCCAAGCCCGGCGACTTCAAGGTGGCAATGCTGCCGATCGTTGGGCGCAGGCGTTGTATCTGCAATTGGCGGCCACGGCAGCTTCTCGCCAAGGTCGTGACGTGCAATCTGCCGATTTGTTGCAACAGGCTCGTGATATAGCGGATATCGATGCTGAGCACCGGGCACGTTGGTTACGCCAAGAGGCGCATTTGCGGCTGCATACCGGTCAGACCGAGCATGGCAGCGAGTTGCTGGGGCGGTGGCTAGCCGAGCATGATGCCGGCACGGCTGATCTCTGGCTAATGGCCCAAGCTCAGGCTTCGCTCTCACATTGGGAGCAGGCAGCGACTTGGGTCGAACGTGCCATGCAGCATGATGCTGACCCTGATGAGGTTCACTTGTCGTTAGCGGCATCGGTCTATCAACATGCCGGACGTGAGGAACAGGCATTAAGCATATTGGATCGCTTGCTGGCCCAAGCCCCCGACGATGCCGAGCAGTGGCGGCGCGCGGCGGGGCTTGCTCAGCGTCTCGGCGATCACGGTCGTGCTGCAGCCTTATGGGAAGCAGGCTGGCGGCGAGGCGTGTTGCAGGGAGACCGGGATTTATTGACTCGGGTGCGACTGCATGTGGCGGGTGGAACTCCAGCCAGAGCCGCCGAGATACTGCAAGCAGCTCTGGACAATGGTGAGTTGGAAGACTCACTAGAGTATCGTCGACTGCTGGCCGATGCCTGGACCGCGGCACGCGACCGTCAACGCGCCCTGACAGCATGGCGTACGCTCGCTGAGCGCAGCGGGAAAGGTGATGACTGGTTACGCTTGGGACAATTGGCCCATGCCTGGGGAGAAGAAGCGATAGCAAGCACCGCCTTTCAGCGTGCCGATCGATTGGGGGTCAAGGAGGCCGAGGCATGGCAAGCCTATCTCAAGAACGACCAGGAAGTGCAGGTGAAGAAGACGCCCGACAGGTCCGGCCAGGCGTCACCTCGTGGCGATAGCGATCAGAATGACAGCTCTGTCCATACTGGAGCGTGATCTGAAGGTCGCTCCATGCTGCGCAATTCATAATCGATGCCGGCGTCGCTCACATGTTCGCACAGTGATGCCGTGACGAGGATATAGTCAATCCGCAGCCCCCGCTTGGGGTCACGCTCGAAGCCACGGGAGCGGTAGTCGAACCAACTGAAGCGGTCGTCGATATCGGGATGGCAATGTCGGTAACTGTCCTTGAACCCCCAGTTCTTGATCCGTGAGAGCCATTCGCGCTCGATCGGCTGGAAGCTGGTCTTGCCTTCGCGTAGCCAGCGTTTGCGGTTGGCTTCGCCGATACCGATGTCAATATCCTCCGGTGAGATATTGAAATCCCCCATCACGGCTATGCGCTCATCTTGGTGATGCTGGGTCTCCAGCATGCGTGAGAACTGATCGTAGAACGTCCGCTTGTAAGGAAATTTAGTGGCATGGTTGATGTTTTCCCCTTGCGGGTAATAGCCGTTCCAGATGGTCATGGTCTTGCCATTAGTCAGCGCAAGCCGTGCGCCGATCATGCGTCGCTGAGCGTCCTCGCCGTCGTCGGGCAACCCGTAGAATACTGCCTCGGGTGCCTCGCGGCAGAGCAGGGCGACGCCGTAATGCCCCTTCTGACCATGATAATAGACGTGGTAACCCAAGCTCTTGATAGCATCTTCGGGAAATTCACTATCCTGGACCTTGGTTTCCTGCAAGCCGATGACGGCTGGTCGATGGGTGTCGATCAGCGCCTCAAGTTGATGCAGGCGTGCACGTAATCCGTTGATATTGAAAGATACCAGGCGCATCATTCGTCCTTGTCGCTATTATTTCGGGTATCGCCCGAAGGGTGAATACCAATGGAGGTAGCTTGCTGTTGGCGTGCTAATTTACGTGCAGCCTGCAGCTTACGTTGCTGGACTTTTTTCTGCGTGAAGCGGCGTGACGAGGTGACCTGGTCAGGGTTCTCGTGACGCCATTTCTTGTAGTCCTTGCGCTTGCCGGTGCGAATCGTCACCTTGTCGGACAGCGAGCGGGTCTTTTTCTTGCGCGTCATGGGGCAAGACTCCTGGAAGCGTTTGCACGCTATTCTATCAGGGCAGCGGGGCCCTTCGAAGCACCGTTGGTCGCGTCGTTGTGCTCGGGCGCGCTCAGTTCGGCAATGACTGGTACAATAGCGGGCTTGAAAATGTCCAGGCATTTGCCGTCAATGCATTACATTCACTGAAATCGGGACACAAGCATAGCCTATGAGCGAGTCGGAAAAGACCTCAGCACCGGCCCAGAACCGCAAGCCCAAGCGTCGCCGCCGCAAGCCGCGCAAGTCGCAATCCAACTGGGACTTGAGTCAGTTCCAGGTGCCGGTCGTGGCCGGTAAATGGCGTTTCCATGACTTCGATCTGCCGCTGCCATTAATGCGTGCCATCCATGCCTTGGGCTTCGAGTATTGCACACCGATCCAGGCCGAGGCGCTGGAGCGAACCCTGTTGGGTGGCGATGTGGTCGGCAAGGCCCAGACCGGTACCGGCAAGACGGCTGCCTTCCTGATCTCGATTCTGGCCTATTTCCTGGAGGAGAAAGCGCCGGATGGGCAAAAGGTCGGGACACCGCGAGCGCTGATCATAGCACCCACGCGAGAACTCGCGCTGCAGATCGAGAAGGATGCCAAGGCACTGGCACGCTTCACCTCACTGAATGTGGCCAGTGTGGTGGGGGGGATGGATTACCAGAAGCAGCGCGACAATCTTGGCAAGCCGCTGGATATTCTGGTGGCGACCCCGGGACGCTTATTGGATTTCCATCAGAAGCGAGATGTCGATTTGAGTCAGGTCGAGGTACTGGTGCTCGACGAAGCCGATCGCATGCTGTCGATGGGCTTCATTCCCGACGTCAAGCGGATCATCCGGCATACGCCCAAGAAGGAAGAGCGCCAGACCTTCCTGTTTTCGGCGACTTTCACTGAGGATATCCTCAACCTGGCCAGTCAGTGGACACACGAGGCTTCGCACATCGATATCGAGGTCACGGTGGAAAATGCTGCCGATATCGACCAGCGTGTCTACATGGTCAGCGACGAGGACAAGCAGCGTCTGTTGATCAACCTGCTCAAGCAGGAGACCTTCGACCGGGTGATGGTATTTGGTAACCGCCGTGACTTGGTACGCAGACTTGACGACCTGCTGCGTAAGGCGGATATCAATGTAGCCATGCTTTCCGGCGATGTTCCCCAGTCACAGCGTATCAAGACGCTAGAGCGTTTCCGGGAAGGTGACGTTCAGGTGTTGGTGGCAACCGATGTGGCGGGGCGTGGTATCCATATCGACGATGTCAGTCACGTGATCAACTACACCTTGCCGGAAGATCCCGAGGATTATGTGCACCGCATTGGCCGTACCGGTCGTGCCGGTGCCAAGGGCGTGTCGATCAGTTTCGTCGGTGAAGAGGATGCCTTCTCGCTGCCCGAGATCGAACGCTACATCAATGACAAGCTACCCTGCGAGCATCCGCCGGAAGGCATGCTGTAAGGATGGCGTCAAGCCGCGAGGATGGAAGTGCGATGCTCGACGAGGCACTCAAGGGCGAGATACAAGCTGCCTACCGCCGGGTGCTGGAACGTCTTGAGCTGACACCACGCTACGGCCAGCGGCTGATGATCGCCGAGATCGCTCGCACATTGGGAGGTATCGAGGTCGATGATAGCGGGCGACGCACCTCGAACGAACATGTCTGTGTGCTCGAGGCAGGTACCGGTACCGGCAAGACTCTGGCATATCTGCTGGCGGCATTGCCGGTGGCCAAGGCCCATGGCAAACGGTTGATCGTCTCCACCGCCACGGTGGCGCTGCAGGAACAGGTGCTGCATCAGGACCTGCCAGCGTTGGCCGAGCACAGCGGTCTCGATTTCGACTATGCCTTGGCCAAGGGACGCCGGCGTTATCTGTGTGTGGCCAAGCTGGATCAGGCCTTGGATGGCGGCGAGGAAAATCCCACCCTGTCGCTGTTCGAGCAAGCGCTCGATTCTCGCGATGGTGACGACTTCCAGATCTTGGTCAAGGAGCTTGCTGAAGCCTACGGCAACGGCCGATGGGAAGGTGACCGCGACAGTTGGCCACAGGCCATCGCCGATCCCCAGTGGCGACGCTTGACCACCGACCATCGTCAGTGTACCAATCGCCGTTGTGGGCACTTCAGTGCCTGTGCCTTCTTCCGTGCCCGTCGCCACCTCGATAGCGCCGATATCATCGTGGCGAATCATGACCTGGTGCTGGCCGATCTGTCGTTGGGCGGTGGCGTGGTGCTGCCCAAGCCGTCCGAATGTATCTACATCTTCGATGAAGGACATCACCTGCCTGACAAGGCCATCGATCATTTCACGCACCGTTTCGCTGTCAATGGCGCACTGCGCTGGCTGCGCACACTCAAGAAATCGCTGACTGACTTGAATGCGGCACTCGGCGTGCAGCCGACTCTGGCACGTTTGCTGGCAGGTATGCCCGAGGCCATCGCCGTCCTGGAACCAAGGTTGGGTGACGTCTTTGCACTGGGACACCAATTGGCAGAGCTACCCAACGGGCTATCCAATGAAAACGGCGACGATAGTCGCCATCATCGCTTCGACATGGGACGGGTACCCCAGGTATTGCGTGAACATGCCAATGCCTTGACGGTGATCTTCGCTGAGCTGTCGCGTAACCTCGAGACCATGGCCGATATTCTGCGCGAGAGCCTGGACCCGGAAAAGCATACCGGCTTGCCGCGTGAGCAGGCCGAACCTTGGCTGCCCTTGATTGCCCTGCTGCATGGCCGGACACTCGAGGCGCATGCACTATGGCAAGCGATGAGTGAAGAGGACGATCCGCAAGAGCCGCCCCACGCTCGCTGGCTGACCTTCGAGCGCTTTCAGGGTGATGCGGAACTGATCTTTTCGGCGAGTCCAGTATCGGCCGCGATAACACTGGCGCGTTATTTGTGGGGAAGCTGTCATGGAGCGGTGGTGACATCGGCGACCCTGACCGCCTTGGGGCGTTTCGAACGTCTGCAAGAGCGGGCGGGGCTGGCCAATCGCTATCGCTATCAGCGCTTGCCCAGCCCCTTCGACTATTCACGGGCAGTGCTTAGCGTACCTCGGGAGGCCGTTGATCCCGGTGACCGTGAAGCTCATGAGCGGGCCATCGTATCGTTCGTCGAGGGGCTGGAGACGCACGAGGCGGTGCTGATGCTATTTTCTTCGCGAGCCCAGTTGCGTGCCGTGGAGAAGGCATTGCCAAGGGCCTGTCGTGAACGAGTTCTGGCCCAGGACCGCTTGCCCAAGCGCGAGTTGATCGAGCGCCATCGCGCGCGAGTAGATGCCGGTGAGGGCAGCATTATCTTTGGACTGGCGAGCTTCGCCGAAGGTATCGACCTGCCCGGCGACTATTTGACGCACGTGGTGATCACACGTCTGCCGTTCGCGGTCCCCGACGATCCGGTAGGCGCGACACTGGCGGAGTGGATCGAAAGTCGTGGTGGTAACCCCTTCATGCGTATCGCAGTGCCGGATGCCTCGATCAAGCTGGTACAGGCCTGTGGGCGTCTGATCCGCAAGGAGGCCGACAGTGGTCGCATCACGTTGCTCGACCGCCGGGTTCTGACGCGTCGCTATGGGCAAGCGTTGTTGGACTCGTTGCCGCCTTTCACACGTGAAATCGATGGTTTGAAGGCCGACGAGCCCGCCTAGTGGCGAGCTCGAAATGCGGGCAGGGAACGTTCAGGAGGCCTTGCGGCGTTTGTCCAGTACTGGGGCAAGCTTCTCGGCCATCTGGTGGAAAGTGCGATCCGTGGTCTCCCAGTCGATGCAGGCGTCGGTGATCGAGACACCATATTGCAGCTGACTGTGATCCTCGGGGATCTTCTGGTTACCCCAACCGATGTGTGATTCGATCATCAGGCCGATGATCGACCGGTTGCCTTCGAGGATTTGGTTGGTGACGTTTTCCATTACCAGTGACTGCAGGGCCGGATCCTTGTTGGAATTGGCGTGTGAGCAGTCGATCATGATGTTGGGCTGGACACCGGCTTTGGTCAGTTCCCGTTCGGCAAGGGCGACACTGACGCTGTCGTAGTTGGGCTTGCCGTTGCCACCACGCAATACGACATGGCCATAGGCATTGCCGCGCGTGCGGATGATCGCCACTTGGCCAGCCTGATCGATACCCAGGAAATTGTGTGGGTGAGATACTGACTGGAGCGCATTGACGGCAACATCCAGGCTGCCATCGGTGCCGTTCTTGAACCCCACTGGGCAGGAGAGCCCTGAGGCCATCTCGCGGTGAGTCTGCGACTCGGTCGTGCGGGCCCCGATGGCTGACCAACTGATGCAGTCCTGCAGATACTGTGGCGAGATCGGATCGAGCGCTTCGGTAGCCAGTGGCAAGCCCATCTCGGCCAACTCCACCAGCAGGCGGCGCGCGATGCGCAGGCCTTCCTCGATCTCGAACGAGCCATTGATGTGTGGATCGTTGATCAACCCCTTCCAGCCCACGGTGGTGCGTGGTTTCTCGAAATAGACACGCATCACGATGTACAGGCTATCCTTGACCTCATCGGCCAATCGGCGTAGGCGTTGTGCATAGTCCAGCGCGGCATCGACATCGTGGATAGAGCAGGGGCCGACGACGACCAGTAGCCGCGGGTCGTCGCCGTCGAGAATTCGCTTGATGGTTTCGCGGCCTTCGATGACCGTGCGTTCCGCAGCCTCGGTCAGCGGAATTTCCTGCTTGAGGACTTCGGGAGTAATCAGGACGTCCTGAGCAAGGACGTTGAGGTTGTTGACCTGCTGTTGTGACATGCCGCTACCTGTACGTGATACGCGCGTGAAGATGAATTGGATTGCCTACTATCGCTCGTGGCCACGGGAAAAATCAACGCCAATAGGGAACTGGAGTCGGATAGCGCAGTCTTAGCGCATCGTTGTCGTCGGCAGACTCCGCTTGATGGAATGCCAATAAACAGGAACACTGACGGGAACCATCACTGTTTGCCACCAGGGCCCAGATTGACGTTATGAATCGCTTATTTCTCCTAAATATAGCTTGGCCGACATGCCATGTCGGGCCGGTTCCGACTCCCTGTTCAGGGAGGGATTGAATGGGCGCCAGGGAAACTGATCAGCAACTCGTCGAGCGTGCGCAGAAAGGGGATACCCGAGCCTTCGATCTGCTGGTCAAGAAATATCAGCACAAGATCATTGGCTTGATCAGTCGCTATGTGCACGATCATGCCGAGGTTCACGATGTGGCTCAGGAAGCCTTCATCAAGGCGTATCGGGCATTGGGTAAGTTCCGTTCCGAAAGTGCCTTCTATACCTGGATGTATCGCATTGCCATCAATACCGCCAAGAATCATCTAGTGTCTCGCGGCCGCCGGCCGCCGGGCAGCGACCTGGACATCATCGATGCCGAGGTCGTCGATCATAGTGGGCGTCTATCGGATATCGAGTCGCCGGAAGCGTCCATCGCCCGCGATCAGCTCGAGGCTGCGGTATTCGAGGCCATCGAGAAGCTGCCCGAGGATTTGCGTACGGCCATTACCCTGCGGGAGTTGGATGGGCTCTCTTATGAAGATATCGCTCAGATCATGCAATGTCCCGTTGGTACGGTCAGGTCCCGGATATTTCGGGCCCGGGAAGCTGTCGATAAGCATATCCAGCCGCTGATCACCACGGCGCGGACCCAAGACATGATCCATGAATGACCGAATATACGATTTCTCTGTCATTTGGCTGAACTGTTACGCGTCGTGAGCGTCAGAGAGAGTGGCTGTTTTCTTCCGAATGGCACCATTTCGAGCGTGAGGGTGTGAGTAATGAACCAGAATGCACGGGAATCGCTGTCCGCCTTGATGGACAACGAAGGCGATGAACTCGAGTTGCGCCGCGTTATCAAGATGTTGGACGAGTCTCCCGATGATGCCGAGGTCTGGCGACGCTATCATCTGGCACGTAGCCTGATGCAGCGTGATCGCAGTATTGATGCCAGTGTCGATCTCTCGGCCGGCATCATGGCTAGGTTACAGGACGAGCCCTTGCCTGAAATGGAGAAGGCATCCGTGAAACGCCAGGGCGCTTTCTCCTTTGCTGGCAGTGCTGCAATCGCGGCGGCGGTTTCCTTGATGGTGATCACCGGGGTTCAGGTATACAACAACTCGGGTATCCAGGGTGAACCCAGTGTTGCCGTGAGTGGAGGCGGCTCTTCGTCAGACACCGCTGTTGCCGACTCGCGGAGTGCTGCCGGTACTCAATCAGGACAGCCCATGACGGTATCGAACAGCATGGATTCTGGTGTAAGCCAGCGTCCATCACTCGTCGATTTGCCGCTATTCCAGTCGCCGACCGCCAACCGCGGAGCGATGACCGTAGGTGCGTCGACTGAAACTCCGATCTTCATGGTGCCGAATTCCCGTCAGTCTCAACGTAGCGATCAGGAGCAAGCACGATTGTTGCAGTCCTATCTCGATCGTCACGCCGAAGGGGCGTCTTACCGTAGTGGTGACGCTTGGATGCCACTATTGCGGGCTTCCGGGTACGAGACTCTGGGACAGCGCTGATGGCCTCTGGGTTTATTTTGAACCGTCTTGTCTCACCGTTGGTGTTCCTGATGTTGGGTGGCGCGATGATGAGTAGTGTTGCCCAGGCAGAGGAGGAGAGCCTGGCAACGGCATGGAACGGTGAGAGTGGTTTCGACTGCCGTGCCTTGCTCGACCGCTCGACGCCGGGGGGAGCTGCAGAATGGTTCGAACGCAGCCTGTGGGCAACCCATTGTTATGTCTTTCAGGCGCGTGCAGTGCGTATCAGCAGTGGCGGCGTCAGGACCTTGGCACTTTCCCATGATATCCAGGAAGGCGTCGAGCGAGAGGTCGCTCGTTTTCTCGATGGCCCCCCCGTGATTCATGAGCGGCGCGGACGCATCGGACGAGGCGGTTGGTCTCAGGATGGCGAACGGGTACCTGCATCGCCTACGGCAATCATGGCCCACCTCGAGGAACATTATCGATTGAGCCTTGGAGGCGAGGAGCGGATTGCTGGGCGTGATACCGTTCGTCTCGATATCGAGCCTCTGGATAGCATGCGCTATGGCCATCGCTTATGGCTCGACAGCCGTTCGGCCTTGCCTCTCAAACAGATGCTACTGGATGCCAATGGCCGTGTTCTGGAGACATTCCAGATGACAGAGCTCGAACGCCCAGTTCTCTACGAGGGAAACGTTGCTCTTGACGAGTTGCGGGAACCTCCTTCCGATCCTTGGCAACCTGGCTGGTTGCCGCCTGGCTATATCGCCCAGCCGGTTACCACGTCAAGCTCGATTCACGATGCCAATGTTGGGCACCGGCTATTCAGTGACGGCCTATCCAGCTTGAGTCTGTTCGTCGAGCCGCTCGATGACAACAGTCCCTTGCTGGCACCAGGGATGCATCGGTTGGGGGTTTCCTATGCAGCCGTGCGACACATGGAACTGGGTGGCAAGCCTATGCAGGTCGTGGTCATGGGGGAAGTGCCCCCAGACGTACTGTTGCGAGTCGTCGAGCAGGTGGAGTGGCGCCCTAAGGGGGAGGAGAGTCAAGCGGCGACAACCGATGTCATGGAGGCATCGCCATGATCCCCGATGGGATATCGCAATCGTCGTACTTGATTGAGGAAGCACGCGTCGTTCAACCATATGCCGGCGGAGCTTTGGTGGAAATTTCCCGCCCTTCATCTTGTCAACGGTGTGAGGCACGACAAGGGTGCGGCAGTGGTTTGCTGGCGCGTTGGCGTCAGGGTAACGCTCAACGCTTTAACGTAAACAGTGCCCACCCCTTGCAAGCAGGCGATCG
The DNA here is from genome assembly GCF_000409775.1 of Litchfieldella anticariensis FP35 = DSM 16096. Lineage (GTDB taxonomy): Bacteria > Pseudomonadota > Gammaproteobacteria > Pseudomonadales > Halomonadaceae > Litchfieldella > Litchfieldella anticariensis. The sequence continues at coordinate 202,546 of NZ_KE332377.1, forward strand.
TGTGTATCTGTCGTTGCCCGCTTCTCGGTTCTTGCAAGGCACCTTGGTGGTATACGGCATACCGCTAGGTTTGGCGTTGCTGGCAGGAGGGGTGACCGAAATGTTTCTGAGCGCTGGTCACATGGCAGTGCCATTGACGTTTGCGCTGGGGCTGGCAGTGGGGTGGGGGATCGTGCAATGGCACGAACACCATCATGCCGCCAGCTTTCGTCCTCGCTTGCTGATTCGGGAAACCTCAGGGTTGTCCTCCATGGAACCCCCTGAGTAATGAGAGTGTGAAATAGCGTCAATGACGCAGTCCGCAGGAGCACTACATGGAACGCATGACACGACATCTATCGGTTTGGCTGTTGCTGCTAATGGCAGCCTTCGTCTGGCAACCCGTACTGGCCCAACAAGAGCGAGCCCAGCGATTGCCGGACTTTACCGCGCTTGTTGACGAGGCGGCCCCTGCCGTCGTCAACATCTCATCGACACGAATGGTATCTTCGCGCGGCATGCAATTCCACGGGCCCGGTGGTCAGGAGGTTCCGGAAATTTTCCGTCGTTTCTTCGGTGATCAATTTCCGATGCCCCCTGGCGGCGAGGGGCGCAGTGAGGAACGCCACTCATTAGGTTCCGGCTTCATCATCAGCAAGGATGGCTACATTCTTACCAATGCCCACGTCGTTGAGAGCGCCGAGGAGATCCTGGTGCGTCTCAACGACCGTCGTGAACTGGAAGCCGAGTTGGTCGGTGCCGACAGTAAGAGTGATGTGGCTCTGCTCAAGGTCGATGCTTCGAATCTGCCTACCTTGAAACTGGGCAACTCCGATAGGCTAAAGGTTGGTGAGTGGGTCGCGGCGATCGGTTCACCGTTTGGTTTCGATCATTCGGTCACTGCCGGGATTGTCAGTGCCATCAATCGGACCTTGCCTAGCGATGCTTACGTGCCGTTCATTCAAACCGACGTGGCGATCAACCCGGGTAATTCCGGTGGGCCATTGTTCAACCTCGATGGCGAGGTGGTGGGCATCAACTCACAGATTTTTACCCGCAGCGGCGGTTTCATGGGGCTCTCGTTTGCGATTCCCATCAGTGTGGCCATGGACATCGCCAATCAGTTGCGCGAGCAAGGCCATGTTAGCCGTGGTTGGCTGGGAGTCGTGATCCAGCCGGTATCCAGTGACCTTGCCGAGTCCTTCGGTCTCGAGGGACCTAAAGGGGCGTTGATTGCCGATCTTGATCCCGAAGGACCGGCGGCGCGTGATGGTCTGGAAGCTGGCGATGTGATCCTGGAGGTCAATGGTGAGGAAGTGGATCGCTCCAGCACTCTGCCGAGATTGATTGGGCGCGTCAGTCCGGGCACTGAAATCGAGTTGACGGTGATGCGTGACGGTGAGCGCTTGACGGAGACCGTCAAAGTCGGGAACTGGCCTGACGAAGAGAGCGGCGTAGCCTCGTCACAGGAATCGGATAGCCAGACCAGGCTGGGCCTGGCGGTTAGCGAACTCAGCGCCGAGGAGCGCCAGCGCCTGGATATCGATGGTGGGGTGTTGGTCCAGCAGGTAGCCCCGAATGGTGCTGCAGCGGCATCCGGTATTCGTCCAGGCGATGTGATTGTCTCAGTGGATCACAAGAGCGTCGATTCATCTCGCCAACTCGTTGATGTGGTCGAAGGTCTGAGCGCTGATCGTGCCGTACCGGTGCGTATCTATCGAGAGGGACGATCGCTGTTCGTTGCTCTGCGCCTGAATGAAGAATAACCACGTCGAGGATCTACATGACGGGGCCATAAGGGCCCCGTCATGCGTTGCGGACCGCTTTCCAATCGGCTTCGCTGTTCCTGCCCGGCGCATCCCGGTACAATAGCCGCAATTTGTTCATCCGCGCGCGGCATGTCCGTGATGCACGCCCGCCTGATTCGCGGCGGCAGTGGCGCTTTCGCTAAAGGCAGAATCGACCTACATGGCCAACGACGTTTCTCACGACAAGCTCAAGCATATCCGCAACTTCTCGATCATCGCTCACATCGACCACGGCAAGTCCACGTTGTCCGATCGAATCATTCAGATCTGCGGCGGACTCAGCGATCGTGAGTTGAAAGAGCAGGTGCTCGATTCGATGGATATCGAGCGTGAGCGTGGCATCACCATCAAGGCCCAATCCGTGACGTTGGACTATCACGCCCAGGATGGCCAGACCTACCAACTCAATTTCATCGACACGCCGGGACACGTCGACTTCTCCTATGAAGTATCGCGTTCCCTGTATGCCTGTGAAGGCGCATTGTTGGTAGTTGATGCCGCTCAAGGGGTCGAAGCTCAGTCAGTTGCCAACTGTTATACCGCTGTCGAGCAGGGCTTGGAGGTATTGCCGGTACTCAACAAGATGGATCTTCCTCAGGCCGATCCCGACAAAGTGGCCCAGGAGATCGAAGAGATCATCGGCCTGGATGCCACCGACACGTGTCAAGTGTCAGCCAAGAGCGGCATGGGCATGGACGCGTTGCTGGAACGCCTGGTGCGAGACATCCCGCCACCCAAGGGTGATCCCGAGGCGCCGCTTCAGGCACTGATCGTCGACTCCTGGTTTGACAACTATTTGGGAGTGGTGTCGTTGGTACGAATCTTTGACGGTACCCTGCGCAAGGGTGACAAGATTCGCATGAACTCCACCAAGCGGGACTGGTTGACCAACGAGGTGGGTATTTTCACACCGTTGCGCAAGGAGACCGGCATCTTGCGTGCCGGTGAGGTAGGCTTCGTGGTCGCCGGGATCAAAGACATTCACGGTGCCCCGGTGGGTGATACCATCACGCATACCAAGACCCCCGATGTCCCACGTCTACCCGGTTTCCAGAAGGTCAAACCGCAGGTCTACGCTGGCATGTTCCCGGTCAGTGCCGACGACTACGAGGATTTCCGCGATGCTCTGGAAAAGCTGGCCCTGAACGATGCGTCGTTGGCTTACGAGCCGGAGAACTCCGATGCCCTGGGCTTCGGTTTCCGTGTGGGTTTCCTGGGCACTCTGCACATGGAGATCGTTCAGGAGCGCTTGGAGCGAGAGTACGACCTCGACCTGCTGACCACCGCACCTACCGTGGTCTACGAATTGGCCATGGACAACGGCGAGGTGATCTACGTCTCCAATCCATCCAAGCTGCCGGACATGGCCAATGTCGACGAAATGCGCGAGCCTATCGTGCGGGCCAGTATCCTGGTGCCGCAGGAGTACGTCGGCAATGTGATCGCCGAATGCGAGCAACGCCGCGGTACCCAACTCGACATGCAGTTCCTCGGTAGCCAGATCCAGCTCACCTATGAACTGCCCATGAGCGAAGTGGTGATGGACTTCTTCGACCGCCTGAAGTCGATTTCGAAGGGCTATGCGTCTCTGGACTACAATTTTGAGCGTTTCGAAGCCGCCAAACTGGTGCGGCTCGATGTGCTGATCAATGGCGATAAGGTCGATGCATTGGCGGTCATCATACACCGCGATCACGCACACGGTCGCGGTCGTGTGTTGGTCGAGAAGATGAAGGAACTGATTCCTCGACAGATGTTTGATGTGGCGATTCAGGCAGCCATTGGCGGCCAGGTGGTGGCACGTTCGACCGTCAAGGCTCTGCGCAAGAACGTCACCGCCAAGTGCTATGGCGGTGACGTGACACGCAAGAAGAAACTGCTGGAGAAGCAGAAGGCGGGCAAGAAACGCATGAAACAAGTCGGCAAGGTGGAAATTCCTCAGGATGCCTTCCTCGCCGTGCTCAAGGTGAATGACTAGGGACGAGGAAACCCATGGATTTTTCGCTTTTGCTGGTAATGGCTGTAGCTGTCACCGGGCTGATCTGGCTGTTTGACGCCGTATGGTTGGGAAGCGCGCGTCGTGCACGAGTGGCTGCCGTCGAAGCCGAAACCGGCGAGCAACTGGATGAGAAGTCTCGCAGGAGGGTGGCCAGGGAACCCTGGCTCGTCGACTATTCACGCTCGTTCTTTCCCGTTCTGCTAGTGGTACTTCTGTTACGCAGTTTCCTGGTCGAGCCATTCCAGATTCCATCGGGATCGATGCGCCCAACATTGGAAGTCGGTGATTTCATCCTGGTCAACAAGTACACCTATGGCCTGAGGCTGCCGGTGCTCAACACGGAGGTGGTCGAGGTTGGAAAGCCACAGCGAGGCGATGTGATGGTGTTCCGTTTCCCTCAGGAACCCTCCGTCAACTTCATCAAACGGGTCGTGGGCCTGCCGGGTGATCGTATTCGTTACGAGGGCAAGCAGTTGTATGTCAACGGCGAGCCCGTACCCAAGAGATTGCTGGAAGAGGTGCCTCGTGAGGCTCCTAATGAACTGCTGCTCGAAGAACGGTTAGGCGAGGTCAGCCACCAGATCTACAATAATCCTCGAGATCCAGGACCGCAGGTTCGTGAGTTGGTGGTGCCGGAAGGACACTACTTCATGATGGGCGACAACCGCGATCATTCCAACGACAGCCGCTATTGGGGGTTTGTGCCGGAAGAGAACATCGTAGGTAAAGCCTTCGCCGTGTGGATGCATTGGGATGGTGGCTTGCCGAGCTTTACGCAAGTTCGTCAAATCAATTGACGCCATCGCACACCCCTCATGCATGAATATTCGCATGCAAGACGATATGACAAGAGATAAAGCAGGAGATTCGTGAGCAATCCTCTGAATGCCTTCAGCCGACGAATTGGCCATGAGTTTGCCGACATCGGTCTGTTGGAACTGGCCATGACCCATCGCAGCTATGGTGGCCAAAACAACGAACGTCTGGAATTCCTGGGTGATTCCATCGTCAATTTCGTCATCGCCGAGGCCCTGTTTCGTCGGTTTCCTGCAGCACGTGAAGGGCAGCTTTCACGTTTGCGTGCTCGCTTGGTCAAAGGGCAGACCTTGGCGGAGTTGGCGCGTGAATTTGAGGTAGGACAGTGTTTGCGGCTGGGCTCCGGTGAGATGAAGAGCGGTGGGCACCGTCGTGACTCTATTCTTGCCGATGCGGTAGAAGCGGTGATTGGTGCCATCTATCTGGATGCCGGTATGGACGTGGTCAAGACACGCGTTTTGTCTTGGTACGCCGAGCGCCTCGAAGCTCTCGATCTGCAGGATACCCAGAAGGATCCCAAGACGCGTTTGCAGGAATTCCTGCAGTCACGCCAGTCTCCCTTGCCGCGTTACGAGGTGGTGTCAGTGGAGGGGGAAGCCCATGCACAGACCTTCACCATTGAATGTCATGTAGAGATGCTCAGTCGACATACACTGGGTATTGGTTCCAGCCGCCGCCATGCCGAGCAGCAGGCTGCCGCCAGGGCGCTGGAGTTGCTCGAGCCAGGTGGAGGTCGTTTATGACGCAAACTTGTGGTTTCGTTGCCATCGTTGGTCGTCCTAACGTCGGTAAATCGACATTGATGAATCGAATCCTTGGGCAGAAGATTTCCATTACCTCGCGTCGTCCGCAAACCACCCGACACCAGGTAATGGGAATCAAGACCGAAGGTGAAGCCCAATTCATCTATGTCGATACCCCTGGCATGCATATCATGTCAAAAGATCGCAACAAGGCGATCAACCGTTTCATGAACCAGGCGGCAAGCCAAGCGCTACGCGATGTCGATTGTGTGGTGTTCATCATCGACCGGACTCGCTGGACTCCAGAAGACCAAGTGGTGCTCGACAAGCTTACCCATGTCAAGGCGCCAGTGATTCTTGCCATCAACAAGGTCGACTGGCTCGAGGACAAGGCCAGCCTGTTGCCCTGGCTCGAGGAGGTCGGTGCCAAGCACGAGTTCGCGGCCATCCTTCCATTATCTGCCAAGCATGGTACCAATGTACCCGAACTCGAGGCCGAGGTTGCCAAGCACCTGCCCGAGAGCATCCATTATTACCCGGAAGACCAGATCACCGATCGCAGTCAGCGCTTTTTGGCCGCCGAACTGGTACGAGAGAAGGTCATGCGTCAGCTCGGCGATGAACTGCCTTACCAGATGACCGTCGAGATCGAGGAGTTTCGCGACGAAGGGCGGGTGATCCATATCAGCGCCTTGATGTTGGTGGAGCGGCAGGGTCAGAAGAAGATCCTGATCGGTGAAAGCGGTGAACGTATCAAGAAGATCGGTCGTGAAGCGCGTCTGGAAATGGAACGTGCCTTTGGCGCCAAGGTGATGCTCAACCTATGGGTCAAGGTCAAGCGTGGCTGGTCGGACGATGATCGGGCTCTAAAAAGCCTCGGCTACGACTTAGAATAGGGCGATGACTCCCGAGCCGGCGTTTCTTCTTCACAAGCAGCCCTATCGCGAGACCAGTGCGCTGGTCGAGCTGCTGACATTGAAGCATGGGCGGGTTCGGGCAGTGGCCCAAGGCGTGCAGCGACCGAGCAGCCGCTCACGTGCCCGCTTGCAGCCTTTCGCGCCGTTGCATGTGACTTGGGTGGGTGCAGGCGATCTCAAACGGCTACGGCTCATGGAAACCCATGGTAGTGCGGCAATGTTGGCGGGTGAGGGATTGCTGTGCGGCTTCTATGCCAACGAACTACTGACCCGGGCCTTGCCCCTGTTATACCCCGTGGAGGAAGTGTTTGCTTTCTACGGGGCGTTACTGGAGGCCCTGCCGCGCCCGGAAGCCCGTGCTCCGGCGCTACGCCGACTGGAAGTTTCCTTGCTCGAGGCACTGGATGCCGAGCCGCAATTTTGCGATCTGGGCGAGAGGGAACTCGATCCTCATCGGCGTTACGTTTACCGCGCCGAAGCGCGCCGTTTCGAAGCCTTGGAGGCGGGTACGAACGGGGGGCTCGATGGCCGCACCCTACGCTTGCTCGCTTATGGCGATTGGGCGGCACCAGGGTTAGCTGGGCCTGCTAAAGCCTTGACCCGTGCGGCCTTGGCTCCTTTGCTTGGCAATACTCCCTTACGTTCCCGTGAGTTGATGCAGCGGCTTGCCACGCGTCGCCGGGGTAACTGATATCCTGATGTAACACGTCTTTCTGCGGAGATCCTTCATGCATGCGCCTCGAATTCTGCTCGGTGTCAATATCGATCATGTTGCTACTCTGCGTCAGTCACGTGGCACACGTTATCCCGATCCGGTGCAAGCGGCCTTACTGGCTGAGGAAGCCGGTGCCGATGGCATTACCGTGCATCTGCGCGAAGACCGTCGGCATATCCAGGAACGTGACGTGCGTTTGCTTCAGGAAGTGCTCAATACCCGCATGAACCTGGAAATGGCCGTGACGGAAGAGATGATCGCTCTGGCCGAGGAGGTATGTCCGCCCCATGTCTGTCTGGTGCCTGAAAAGCGTGAGGAATTGACGACCGAGGGTGGCCTGGATGTAGTGGGTAATCGTGAGATCATTACGATGGCTTGTGAGCGACTGGCGGCGGCGGGTTGTGAAGTCTCGCTGTTCATCGACCCGGAGCCCGAGCAGATCCGTGCGGCCTATGCCGTGGGAGCACCGGTGATCGAGTTGCATACCGGGGCCTATGCGGAGGCGAGGGGAGCAGCCGCTCGTCTTGAGCATGCGAGAATCGCCGCTGCAGCGGAACTGGCTGGGGAATTGGGACTGACGGTCAATGCGGGTCATGGGTTGAATTACCATAATGTCGAGGCCATCGCCGCGATTCCTGGGTTGCATGAGCTCAATATTGGCCATGCCATCATTGCCAGGGCATTGTTCGTGGGACTCAAGGAGGCTGTGGCGGAGATGAAGCGTCTCGCCATTGCCGGTCAGGAAGCAGGCCTGGTCGCAGCGCTCGATGACCACGAACACGGCTCCAGCGGTGGTTGTTGTTCATGATCATCGGCATCGGCACCGATCTGGCGAGCATCGAGCGTTTTGCCACTGCCATGGGGCGGCATGGTGAGCGTCTCGCATTGCGCTTACTGGGGGACGTGGAGCGTGAGCGCTTGATCGGACATCCATCGCCGGCGGCCTATCTGGCCAAGCGCTTTGCTGCCAAGGAGGCCTTCGTCAAGGCACTGGGTACCGGCTTGCGTCATGGCATGCGTTGGACCGAGATCCAAGTCGCCAACGATGCGTTGGGCCAACCATCGTTAATGCTATGCGGCCGGGCCAAGGCGTTGGCAGACGCAGCAGGAGTGCGTTGCATTCATCTGTCGTTGAGCGATGAGGACGATCTGGCTTGCGCTTTCGTTGTGCTGGAGGGCGGCTGATTCGTTGTCCGCCAGGCCCGCAAGCGTGCCATGGCATCAAAGAGTTCGATGAGCAAAGGCTCCACTTTGGCCAGGCCACGTGTGCGTAGACGTGTCTCCAATGTTTCAGCGACCAGTGCCAGTTGTGGTACCCCACAATAGCGACAGGCTCCATTGAGCGCGTGAATGGCATCCAGAAATGCCTCTGCGTCGTTGTCCTGCCATGCTTGACGCAGTGCTGCATCACTATCGTCGAGGCTATCCAGCAAGCGGTCCAGGGTTTCTTCGGCCAGCGACTCGTGGCCGCCAGCCAACGTGGTGCCAAGGGCCATGTCAACGATCGGCAGTTCGCCTTCTTGCTCTTTTCCACCTTCCAGGGAATCAGCACCGTGCGCTGACGGAGACGGTGTCAGTGGCATGTTGAGATGTTGGCTGAGCAGTCGCGTCAATGCCTGGCTATCGAGCGGCTTGATGAGTACATCATGCAGGCCATGTTGCAGGAGTCTATGGCGCTCCTCTTCCAGGGCGTGCGCCGTGACGGCGATGATGGGACAACTCCTCCAGGAACCGCCCAGTTTGCGTAGGGAGTGGGTAGTGGCGACGCCATCCATGCCGGGCAGGCGGATGTCCATCAAGACCAGGTCGGCCGACTCGCTTTGCGCCAGTGCCAGGGCTTCCTCGCCACTGGTGGCCAACAATGTGGTCAGCCCCAGATCGGCGAGCAGTTCCTTGATCAGCAAGCGATTCGATGCCGTGTCATCGACGACCAGCACCTTTGCCGAGGAGTGTCGCGGTGCTGGCAAGTCATGTTGGGACTGTGGCGAGCGCGAGTGGAGAAGATTGTCCAGCGTCGTGGCCAAGGCTTGACGTGACAAGGGGCGGGTCAGAATTTCGCCACCATGGGGTAGATGTAGGTCGGGAATATCGAGGGAGCTGGCATTGACCAGCAGAATGGCAGGACAATCCGTGTTATCGAGGCATTCCTGCCAATTCGATATCGATGAATTCGAGAGCCCATCGTTTTCCAAGCCGGCCAGTAGCAGGGCTGGAGGCTCGATATCGACAATCGATGGTGTCCCGAGCGATGTCACTTGGACCCCCCAACGCTTCAGCAGATGCAGTAGTGCATGGCGAGTCGGTGCGTGGGGTTCGTACAAGGCGATGTGGGTGCCGGGCAACGACAGTTCTGGAGGGCGTTCCTCGAAGCTTCGAGCCAACAGGGAGAGAGTGAAAGCGAAAGTCGTCCCCTTCCCCGGTTGGCTTTCGACACCAATCTCGCCACCCATCTGTTCGACGAGTTGACGGCAGATCATCAGGCCCAGGCCGGTACCGCCGTATTGCCGAGTATCGCTGACACTGGCTTGGCTGAAAGCTTTGAAAAGTCGGTCCCGATATTCGGGATCGAGGCCGATGCCGGTGTCGCTGACACTAACCTTCAAGGTGACCAGGCCCTGCTGGCACTCTTCCACCATGACTCTGACGATCACCTCGCCTTGTTCCGTGAACTTGACAGCGTTGTGAACCAGATTGGTCAGCACTTGCTTGATGCGCAGGGGGTCACCTTGCAATTGTACCGGAACATCGTCGTAGACCAAGGCCAGCAAATGCAACCGCTTCTGGTGTGCCTGAGGGGCCTGCAGACCGAGCACTTCGTCCACCAATGCCACCATGTCGAGATCGACGGCCTCGAGTTCGAGCTTGCCAGCCTCCATCTTGGAAAAATCAAGAATATCGTTGATCAGCGACAACAGACTATCAGATGCCTTGTGCACATGTTGCAGCCATTCCCGTTGGCGTGTGTCCAGGGACGAGCGCCCCAATAGCTGGCAGAAACCGATGATGCCGTTCAGAGGCGTGCGAATCTCATGGCTCATGTTGGCCAGGAACTCGGTCTTGATGCGGTTGGCCTCAAGAGCTCGGCGGTGAGCCATGTCGAGTTCGATGTTCTTGATCTCGATCGTCTCCATCGACTCTTGAAGGTCCTGAGTCGTCTGCTCGATATGGCGCTGCATATCGTCATGGGCATGGCTGAGGTGCTCGGCCAGTGCGTTGATGCTGGAGGCAAGTTGCTTCACCTCTTTAGCACCTCGGCTGGACATGCGGTGCTGGTAGTCGCCGGCATTGAGGCGCAGCAGGGTTTGCTGGGCCTCGAGTAGGGGGCGAGTCAGGTGGCGACTGGCGAGATAGGCTACCAGGAAAAGCAATAGCCCAATGACCAAGCCTATCAGTGAGGTAATGGCCAGTTGACGATAGGTTCCCAATGCCAATGAGGTGGTGTCAGCCGTCAGCGTCAGCCATCGGTTAGGTTCATTGTTTCGTGTCCCTGGGGGGATGGGCACGCTCATATGCCAGTGGTCGTTGCTGCCGAGCAAGGGGGCATCGGTTCCCCTCGGTGATTCGACGCCCATATGCTGTTGGCCAAGATGTAGTAGCGTCCGGCCTCGTGTGTCGTGAATGCGAAGTGAGCGGACTTCGTCGATATTCAGCAGTCTCTGAGCCAAGCTGTGCAAAGCGGCCGAATCGCTTCGGGACAAGGCACCAGCCAATGCCGGTGCTACTAGTTCGGCACTCGTGGTCAGGCGTGTTTCCAAGGCAGCCTTGCGAACCTGGGCATCGTGCCGGATCGACTGAAAGGAGAGCAACAGCATCACAACCAGGGGAGCACCCAGCAGCAGTAACAATAGGCGCGTTCTCATCGGCATCGCGGATATCCAGTAACGACGATCGAAAGTTCCCAGTATGCCATAGGGAGGTGCAATACCTGTCACCTGTCGTCCGGCACGGATATAATGCGCACAGGCTTTTCCAGAAGGAAGGTTAGATGCTTTTTCCAACGCTCGAGGATGTGGTCGGCAATACTCCCCTAGTGCGCCTGAAACGCATTACTGCGGGGCGCAACAATGTGTTGTTGGCCAAGCTCGAAGGCAACAATCCAGCTGGCTCGGTGAAGGACCGGCCGGCGCTGTCGATGCTGGCCGAGGCAGAGGCCCGTGGCGAGATCCGCCCTGGGGATACCTTGATCGAAGCGACTTCCGGCAATACCGGTATCGCACTGGCCATGGCTGCAGCCATCAAAGGCTATCGCATGGTGCTGATCATGCCCGAAAGCGCTTCCAACGAGCGCAAGCAGGCCATGGCAGCTTACGGGGCCAAGCTGATCACAGTGACCAAGGAAGCCGGCATGGAAGGTGCGCGTGACCTTGCCGATACCATGATCGCTCGTGGCGAGGGAAAGCCACTCAATCAGTTCGCCAACCCCGATAACCCATTGGCTCATTTTCGCACCACCGGCCCCGAGTTGTGGGAGCAGACCGGTGGCAGCATCACCCACTTTGTCAGTTCCATGGGAACGACCGGTACGATCATGGGCGTGTCGAGCTACCTCAAGGAGCGCAAGCCCGAGGTTCAAATCGTGGGGTTGCAACCCGAGGATGGCGCCAGCATCGCTGGCATCCGCCGCTGGCCTCCCGAATATCTGCCTAGCATCTTCGATGCTTCGCGGGTTGACAGGGTGCTGGACATCGGTCAGTTCGAAGCCGAGGAGCATATGCGCCGCCTGGCACGTGAAGAGGGTATTCTCGCTGGTGTATCGTCTGGCGGTGCCTTGGCCGGGGCGTTACGCATCGCGGAAGACGTCGAGAATGCCGTGATCGTATTCATCGTCTGTGATCGTGGTGACCGTTACCTGTCCACTGGCCTGTTCGCACCGGAGTATTGAGATGGCCATGCTGGGCAAGCGTCGACCGCCACGGTCGGCGCCAGAAAAATCACGTCCTGGTATTGGCTGCCAAGCTGCCCAAGGTTCGGGGATCGAAATTCTGCGTTTGGCTCACGATGGTCGTGGAATCGCGCGTTCGATTTCCGGCAAGACGCTGTTCGTTGATCGCGCTTTGCCCGGCGAACGGGTCGAGGTGGCGGTACACCGCTCGCGCAAGCGTTTCGACGAGGCGCATCCGCGTCAAGTGCTCAAAGCGTCTCCCCATCGCATTGCACCGGAGTGCCCCTATTTTGGCCAATGTGGAGGGTGCGATCTTCAACATCTGGTCTTGCCGGCGCAGCGCGATCACAAACGCGAGGTGCTGATCGAGCAATTGACTCGTCAGGGCATCGAGTTGACAGTCACGCCTGAACTGGTTGCCGCGTCCGGTAGGGGCTATCGGCGACGTGCTCGGCTGGGGGTCAAGGTCGATGCACAAGGACAAGTGCATCTCGGCTTTCGGGCTCGCCATAGCCATCATCTGGTGGATATTCAGCAATGCACCATCCTGGTGCCGTCACTCGCTCGTTTGCTTGCTCCTTTGCACCAGCATCTTGCCAGACTGGGGGCGCCACGCCAGGTTGGACATATCGAATTACTGGCAAGCGATAGCGGACCTTGCATCGTGGTGCGCCAGTTACGTGACAATCCTGTCGATGCCGGCGTCTGGCGAGAGTTTGCCGCCGACCAACGCGTATCGCTGGCTTGGTTGGTGGGCCGTGAAACGCCACGACTCATCTGGCTGACCGAAATGCCGGATCTGCGCTATACCCTGAAGAGTGGTTCTCGTGAATTGGCTCTGGGCTTCTCACCTGGTGATTTTCTGCAGGTCAATGCCGAGATCAACCAACGCCTGGTCGACATGGCACTCGAGTGGTTGCCGCTGGTCGGCGACGAGCACGTACTGGATCTGTTCGCCGGGGTCGGCAACTTCAGCCTGGCGTTGGCGGTCCAAGCCGCGGCAGTCACCGGAATCGAAGGGAGTCCAGCCATGGTGACATGCCTTGCAGACAATGCCCGCCGTAATGGGTTGTGGCACGTCGTGGCACGTCAGGCGGATCTCGGCAAGGCAGAATCGCTGGAGGAGATGTCGCGGGATAGCGTCGATCTGGTGGTACTGGACCCTCCTCGTGAAGGCGCCGAAAACGTATGTCACTGGCTTGCCATGAGGCGCGTACCGAGGATTCTCTATGTTTCCTGCGATTCGGCCACTCTGGCTCGTGATGCGGCACGGCTCGTGCAAGGCGGATATCGCATCACACATGCGGCCGTAGCGGACATGTTCCCACAAACGGCGCATCTGGAGTCGATGCTGCTCTTCGAATGCGATAGCGGGCGCGATACCAAAGGAGGAACGCTAGGACATGGTTAAGGTGCGAGAAGACCAACCGTTGCATGATGACGGCAACGTCAACATAGATCGGTGGTTGGCGCGCTTGCAGGAAGACGTGACGTTACGTGACGTCGACAGGATGCGTGAGGCCTGCATACTGGCCGAGCAACTGGCGCGAGAGTCGGACCGACCGCACAAGACCTGGCTAGTCAATGGCTCGAGCTTCCGTACCGGTCTGGAGATGGCCGATATCCTCGGTGAACTTCGCCTTGATCAATCGTCGCTCGAAGCCGCGGTATTGTACCGCGCTGTGCGCGAAGGTCTGATAGGCACTGAAGCCATTGCCAAACACTTCGGCAATGAGGTTGCCGGCTTGATCGAGGGGGTGCTGCAGATGGCGGCGATCAGCCATCAGGCACCGAGTCAAGGGCTGTCGCAGCACAATCAGCAAGAAAATCTGCGCAAGATGCTGGTGACCATGATCGACGACGTACGCGTGGCGTTGATCAAGATCGCTGAACGCACCTGTGCCTTGCGTCAGGTCAAGGATGCCACCCGTGAGAAACGGCTAAGGGTGGCCCGCGAGGTGTTCGATATCTATGCTCCCCTGGCCCATCGTCTGGGGATTGGCCACCTCAAGTGGGAGTTGGAGGACCTCTCCTTCCGCTACCTGCATGAGGACGACTACAAGGCCATTGCCAAGCTATTGGCCGAGAAACGCCTCGACCGTGACCGTTATATCCATGACGTGGTGGAGACCCTCAAAGGGTTGCTCGAGGCCCAAGGCATTACCCGTTATGACGTTGACGGCCGGGCCAAGCACATCTACTCGATCTGGCGCAAGATGAAGCGCAAGCGTATCGACTTCTCCCAAGTCTATGACGTGCGTGCCGTGCGTATTCTGGTGCCCGAAGTTGCCGATTGCTACACGGCTTTGGGAATCGTGCATTCACGCTGGCACCATGTGCCCAATGAATTCGATGACTATATCGCCAATCCCAAGAAGAACGGCTATCAGTCATTGCATACCGCAGTCATCGGGCCGGAGAGCAAGGTACTGGAGATCCAGATTCGTACCTTCGCCATGCACGAGGAGGCCGAGCTAGGTGTCTGTGCCCACTGGCGTTACAAGGGGCACGATACCGATGCCAAGAGCCGCAGCTACGAAGAGAAGATTGCCTGGCTGCGGCAGGTGCTCGAATGGCAGGAGGAGGTCGGCGATCTTGGCGATTTGCGCGAGGGGCTGGCCAGCGACGTCGCCCCGGATCGGATCTATGTGTTTACGCCCGACGGTCATGTGATAGACCTGCCCAGAGTCGCGACCCCGATCGACTTTGCCTATCGGGTGCATACCGAGATCGGGCATCGTTGCCGGGGTGCCAAGGTCAATGGGCGTATCGTGCCGCTGACCTACAAGCTCAAGACCGGTCAGCAGGTGGAAATCCTCACCGCTACCAAAGGCGGCCCCAGTCGCGACTGGTTGAATCCGTCGCTGGGCTTCGTGCGTACTTCCCGAGCACGCTCCAAGATCCAGGCCTGGTTCAAGCAGCAGGCTCGCGACCAGAATCTCGACGAAGGCCGGACGCTGTTCGACAAGGAGATGAGGCGGCTGGACATCGAGGGAATCGACCTCGACAAACTGGCTCAGGCGGTCAATTACTCTACTCCGGATGACATGTACGCGGCCTTGGGCGCGGGTGATCTGCGTATTGGCCAGGTATTGCACCAGGCACAGCAACTGTTCGGCGACAGCGATGACCAGGAACAACTCGACCGCTTGCTGGCCAAGCCAAGACGGGCGCCGAGCAAGGATCCCAGTGATGGGATCACGGTACTGGGAGTCGGGAATCTCAAGACCACGATGGCCAATTGCTGCCACCCGGTGCCGGGAGAGCAGATCGTAGGCTTTATTACTCAGGGGCGAGGGGTGACCATTCATCGACAGGATTGCCCCAATATCCTCCAACTGCGCGTCGATGAGCCCAACCGCATCGTCGACGTGGAGTGGGGGGAACGTGCCCACACTCAATACCCGGTGGATATCGAGATCGAGGCCTGGGATCGTTCTGGATTGCTGCGTGATGTCACCAGCGTGCTCAGCCACGATAAGGTCAACGTGTTGTCGGTGAATACGCGTACCAATACCGATGACAGTATCGCTAGGCTGTCGATCACCGTGGAGGTCGATGGACTGGAAACATTGGGGCGGCTGTTCTCACGCATCCAGCAGTTGCCGAATGTCATCGATGTCAAGCGCTTGCGAAGCGGAGCGAAAGGCAACAAGCGCAAGGGGGGGCAGGCATGAGCGAGCGTCGACATGATCTGGAGGATCTGCTGACCCTGATGGCGGTGTTGCGCGATGAACGAGATGGCTGTCCCTGGGATCTCAAGCAAGACTGGGATTCCATCGTGCCGCATACCCTCGAGGAGGCATACGAGGTAGCCGATGTCATCGAGCGCCGGGCGTTCGATGAACTGCCCGGAGAACTCGGTGACTTGTTGTTTCAAGTCGTCTATTACAGCCAGTTTGCCGCGGAAGAAGGGCGCTTCGACTTTCATGACGTCGTGCAGGCGCTGACCGCCAAGATGTTGCGCCGCCATCCCCACGTGTTTCCCGATGGCACTCTAGCCTCGCGGCGTGGTGATGTCAGTGCGGCTGAGGTCGAGACTCACCAGGTTCATTCGCGTTGGGAGAGTCTCAAAGCCGAGGAGCGCGCCGGGCGTGATGCTACCTCGGTACTCGACGACGTGCCGCGCACGTTACCGGCCCTATCGCGCGCGGCCAAGCTCTCCAAGCGTGCCGCGCGGCTTGGCTTCGATTGGCCGGATGCACAGGGAGTGATTGCCAAGATTCGTGAAGAACTCGATGAAGTCGAGGAGGCCTTGGCCGCCGGTGAGCGAGAACAAGCCGGGGAAGAAGTTGGTGACTTGCTGTTCGCCGTGGTCAACCTGGCGCGCACCCTGAATACCGACCCAGAGCAACGGTTGCGGGCCACCAACGCCAAATTCGAACGCCGCTTCCGTCATGTCGAATCGTCATTGAACGAAGCGGGACGTCTAGGCGAAGCCGATCTCGATGAGATGGAGCAACACTGGCAGCAGGCCAAGCGCATCGAAACCAATCGCTGAGCATCGAGGGCCATGCCCGCGGTGCTATAGGAGAGGATCCATGAGCCACGATTTGCATGAATCCCTGCGCGACAACGTGCGGGTGTTGGGTGATAGCTTGGGGCGAACCATCGCCGACGATCTGGGAGATAGCTTCGTCGACAAGATTGAAGCCATCCGTGGTTATGCCAAGCGCGGTCGCCAAGGCGATCAGCAGGCACGCCGAGAATTGATCGAATACCTGCGTCGGCTTCCCGATCGCGATCTCTTGCCGGTGACACGAGCGTTCAACCAGTTTCTCAACTTGGCCAACATCGCCGAGCAACATTACCGGGCGCGATTTCGCCGTGTCGAGGACTACAAACCTGGCTCTCAGCCAGTACTGGGCGAGCTGCTGCAGCGGGCCCAGAAGGCAGGCAATTCACCACGCAAATTGGTGGAAACGCTGGCTGGCATGCGTGTCGAGCTCGTATTGACGGCGCACCCTACTGAAGTCATTCGCCGGACTTTGATTCAGAAGTACGATGCCATCGACGAGTGCCTGATAGCCATAGAAGCCTCGATCGACTACCCGGAAAAGGCCAGCCGTGTCCACGGTCGTCTCGAAGAGCTGATCAGCCAAGCATGGCATACCGATGAGATTCGCCATGAGCGTCCTACCCCGGTGGATGAAGCCAAGTGGGGGTTCGCGGTAATCGAGAACTCGTTATGGCAAGCCGTACCGGAGTTCCATCGCGATCTCGATAGTCTGTTGCTCGAAACTGCTGGAGAACGCTTGCCTCTGGATGCGGCGCCGCTGCGTTTCGCCTCCTGGATGGGCGGTGACCGCGACGGCAACCCCAATGTTACTGCCAAGGTTACCCGCGAGGTGCTGTTGCTGGGACGTTGGATGGCCGCCGATCTCTATCTGCGCGACCTAGATCAGTTAAAGGCCGAGCTCTCGATGTGGAAAGCCAATAGTGCATTACGGGCCGAAGTCGGTGACGAAGCCGAACCTTATCGCGTATTACTGAAGCGTCTGACGGCGCGTGTCGAAGCTACCCGCGACTGGGCCAAGGCATGTCTCGACGGCCGTTCGTACGAAGGTGGTCCGATCATCGAGAATCGCGACCAACTCTACGCCCCATTGTTGACTTGCTACCGTTCACTGTGCGACGTGGGACTCCATACCATCGCCAATGGCGTGTTGCTGGACACTCTGCGCCGCGTCGCAGTATTCGGGGTGACACTTACCAAGCTCGATATTCGCCAGGAGGCTAGCCGACATGCCCAGGTCTTCGAGGAACTGACCGACTTCCTGGAACTGGGTCACTATCGCGAGTGGGATGAGACGCAACGCCAGGATTTTCTGCTCGCCGAACTCGTATCTCCGCGGCCACTGATCCCGCGTCGCTGGGAATGCTCTACCGAAACCCGCGAGGTGATTGACACCTTCCGCGTCATTGCACGCGAGCAGCGCGAGGCGTTAGGTACCTACATCATTTCCATGGCTGCTCAGCCATCCGATGTGCTGGCTGTGGCGTTGTTGATGAAGGAAGTGGGTGGTGACGTGCGTCTGCCCATTGCGCCTTTGTTCGAGACCCTGGACGATCTCAATCATGCAGGGGATGTCATCGATCGGTTGCTGGCCTTGCCCGGTTATCGCTATCTGGTGGGCGATTCCCAGGAAGTGATGATCGGCTATTCGGATTCGGCAAAGGATGCCGGGCAATTGGCAGCGGCCTGGGCCCAGTACCGCGCTCAGGAGAGCTTGGTCAAGGTCTGTGAGGCGCATGGCGTTAACTTGACCCTATTCCATGGTCGAGGGGGAACTGTCGGGCGCGGCGGTGGTCCGGCGCATGCGGCAATCCTGTCGCAACCGCCTGGCTCGGTGAATGGTAGTCTGCGGGTTACCGAGCAGGGTGAGATGATTCGCTTCAAGTTCGGGCAACCGGATATCGCGTTGCGCTCGATGGAGATCTACGCCTGCGCGGTACTCGAGGCCACATTGTTGCCACCACCGTCTCCGCAACCCGAATGGCGGGATGAGATGGACCGCTTGTCCGACATCGCTCATCGTGGCTATGTCGGTGTGGTGCGGGAGAATCCGGATTTCGTGCCTTATTTCCGAGCGGTGACGCCGGAAGGCGCTTTGGGGCGGTTGCCTTTGGGGTCGCGTCCCACCAAGCGCCGTCAGGATGGTGGAGTGGAGACGCTGAGAGCCATTCCCTGGATTTTTGCCTGGACTCAGACACGTTTGATGTTGCCCGCCTGGCTGGGCAGTGGCGATGCCTTCATCACTCGCCTGGAAGAAGAGGGTGGGCTGGAAAGGCTGCGCGAGATGCGCGACAGCTGGCCTTTCTTCGGCACCTATCTGGATATGCTGGAAATGCTGTTGGCCAAAGGTGACGTGGATATTACTGCCTATTACGAGCACCGCCTGGTGGATGAGCCGGCCTTACAAGCGCTGGGCAAGGACCTACGCGAGCGCTTCGTTCGGCTGCAGAACGTGTTATTGCATATTCTTGACCAGCAGGAACTGCTCGAGGAAACGCCATTGATCCGACAAGCGATCGAGGTTCGCAACCCCTATATCGATCCGCTGCATGGCCTCCAAGCCGAGCTGCTGCAACGTAATCGCGATGCCGATGGCGCCATCAGCCCCGAATTATCGCGCGCCTTGATGGTGACCATGGCGGGGATTGCCGCGGGTCTACGCAACACCGGCTAGAAGGCTTGGCCCGAAAAGTCGACGAGCGATGGCCAGACAAGGCAAAAATCAGCGAAAAGACGGAGTTTACGTGGGTGTAAATGAGGTCTTTGAGCTGATTTTTAACGCCGTATGGTCGAGCGCAGGCAGTTTTCGGGCAAAGCCTAGAAAGGATAGTGGAGCGAGGCGGTAACCATATTCAAATGCGCCATACTTGGCGCATCGATTTCCTCGTATTCCAGGCGACTGATCAGACGGTCGAATTGCAGCCGGGCACCGAAACCTTGGAGGTAGGTGGTGCCACTGGCGTCGGTGGGGAAGGCATCGGAATGTGTTACGGCATCGCCTTGCCATCCCGTAATGCCGGACTTGGCATAAAGCCCTAACTGGCCTAGGCGCACGCCGGCCAGTACGGCACCACCGAGGCTGACAGTATCGAGGATCAGGCTCTGGTTATTCAGAGATGTCGATACCTCTTCGCTCTCCCGGTAAGCGAGTTCCGCCCCGAGATCCAACAAAGGCAGCCCGGTTGGATTGAAGCCGGCTGTTACACGGAAGCCCGTGGTATGGCCATCGGGAGTCGCCAAGTCGGCACCTTCGACCACCACCCCGTTATCCAGGTGAAATAGATCGGATGCCTTGGCATAGGAAGGCGCATCGTCATTGGCAGCAAGAACGTGCGTTGCCAACAAGGACAGTATGCCTAACGTAACGAGGTGCCGTGAGACAGGACCCATGGTCATGACCTTCGTGTGAGATCCTCAGCAGGGCGAACGCCCCCGCGTGGATAACCTTTATACATTAGCAATCGTTGGCTGTACTTGCCAGTTGGCTAGCATTCCACGGTGTCATTCGCACCACCATCCAGACAAGCAGGAATCTCCACGCCAGCAACGCTGCATGCGATCACGGGGCAGCAGTACCATGCGGGATATCGCTCAGGCTGGTCGGAGCCACGAAAAGCGGCGCAGCGTCTACATCACTTTGGCAGTCGGCGAAGGCCGTACCGGGAATCAGCCACCACATCTCGCTATTCTGGAAACCTAGATCGTGGGCGTTGTCGAGTGCCACACAGGTCAGGTCGTCGCGGTGATCCTGGCCGATAAGCATCCAACGCGTGTGGGGGGCTTGGTGTATCCAAGCGTAGGCACGCGCTAGCTGTGACTCGATAGGGGTGTGATACCCGAAATGAACACTCGGCTGCCGGCTCTGGAGCAGGAATTCTTCATCGAAAGCAGGCAGTGCCAGCCAAGCATCGGACCCGGTGATTCCGGTTAGGCGCTCCATCATGGTACGAGGGGAGCGGGTCTCGTTCATCAGGCCATACCCCCAAGTCGACCAGAGTCCCCAGAACACCACAAACCACAGTGTCAGGGCCAGTAAGCCGCGACGCGGTTTGAGCCAACCGAGCAGGGCTAGGGCGGTCAGACCTAAGGTGATCCACCAACCCCACGGGGAGAGGGCGTACCGCTCGGCCAGTGCCTGCAAGGCCGGCAGGCCAAGACTCCCCAGCGTGCCGGCAGCAAGCAGCACTGCTCCAAGTAGCAGCAGGGTCGCCGCCCCCAGGTGCTGTAGACCGCGTCGTCGCCATAGCCCCGGCAATAACGGTGCTATGGCCAGTGCCAGCAACGGGATGGTGGGGAGCATGTAAACGCCGCGTTTCCCCGGTGATAAGCTGAAAAAGCAGATGACCAGCAGCATGGTGCTGAGCGGAAGGATGATACGTGCGTCACGACGTTTGATGCGCCGCCACCAAGGGGGTACCGCCCATGGCAAGGCCAGTGTCAGTGGCATCCATGCCCAGGGCAGTACTTGGCTTGGATAGTAATACCAGGGTTTTACGTGATGCCAGGCATTGGCATAGCGCTCTCCGGTCTGCTTGAACAGGATGTTGTCACGGTAGGTGGCCAGTGCAGGATCATCGCCAAGGCTGGTCATAATAATCATCGGTAGCCCCCATAGGACGATCACTGCCAGTAGTATCCCCATGCCAGCACTCAACTCGCGTAAGCGCAAAGGTGTTAGCCGGCCATCGCGACTCAGCCAATACCAGGCGGGCAACAGAGCCAGTGGCAGGAAGCCGACCCCCTTAGTCAAAATTCCCAGTCCCATGGCGGCCCAGCCCCCAGCCCACCAACGCCATGCGGGGCCCAGTAGGGCATGACGCAGCAGGCCATAGGCGCCTAGGGTGGTGAAGAAGGTCAGTAGCATGTCGATTTGGGCTGTCTTGGCCTGCAAGGTGAATTGCAGGGTGGTCAGCAGGGCGATGCCTCCGAAAAGAGCGATGCGATGCCCATACAAGCGCTGCAGCAGGTCCATCACCAAGGCGAGAGTGCCTAGGGCGGCAAATAGCGAAGGAAGTAGGAAGCCCAGTCGGAGAGAACCGGTGATGGCGATGCTCAAAGCCGTGGCCCACATGAACAGTGGTGGCTTGTCGGGATAGAGCTCTCCACCGCGGTGAGGAAGCCAGAAGTCGCCGGTATCGAGCATTTCCAAGGCGTTGAGCGCGAAACGAGGCTCATCGGCGGGCCAAGGATCGCGAAGGCCGATGCCCAGCCCTAGCATGAGCAGAGCGAATAGCATCAGCAGCCATGTGGCCAGGCGGGCGTGACGGCGCGTGAATGTCGGCAGGCAGGCGAGCGTGGCCATCATGCAGCATTTTCCCGCTGGCATGCGGTGCGACGGATCAACATTAGATTGCGCAGGTAGATGATCAAGCCTGCTCCCTGGCCCAGCACGAATACTGGGTCGCGGCGATACAGGGCATAGGCCAGCAGGGTTGCGCCACCGCCGAGGCTCAGGAACCAGAAGGCTAGTGGTACCACGCTACGCTGCGCACGTTCGCTGGCCAGCCATTGCACCAGAAAGCGTGCACTGAACAGTGCCTGGCCAAGAAGCCCTATCGTCAGCCACACTCCGCTCTGGTTCATGCGTCCTCCTTGGAATGCCGGAAGATACCGGCGGTGATTTCCAGTGAGGCCGTCATGATCGGTAACCGTGATCGCCGGCATAACCACATCACGCCGAGTAGATCGACCAGCCCTACCCATAGGCGATCGTGCAAGCCGTAATGGGAACGGCCTGCTCGTCTTGGCCGGTGATTGACTGGCAGCGACAAGCAGCGCCCACCCTGGGACTGCACTAGGGCGGGCAGAAAACGGTGCATGTGATCGAAATAGGGTAAAGCAAGAAAGGTGTCGCGCTTTATGATCTTGAGGCCGCAGCCGGTATCCGGCGTGGCATCGCCGAGCAAGGTGGCACGTACCCGATTGGCGATGCGCGACGAAACGCGCTTTAGCCAGCTATCTCTCCTCAGGGTGCGATGGCCGATAATCATTGCCGCGCCATTGCGTTGCGCCCGCTCCACCAAACGAGGGATGTCAGTCGGATCGTTCTGGCCATCGGCGTCCAGAGTCGCTAGCCAAGTGCCGCGAGCAAGGCGGGCCGCATGCCAGATCGACGTGCTCTGACCAGCACTCACGGCATGCCGCAAGACCATCAGTCGCGAATCGTCGGCGGCTCGTTCGCACAGCAGCTCCCAGCTACGGTCGCGGGAACCATCATCGACCACCAGGACCTCATGATCGAGAGTGCCAAGAGCCTGTTCGATTTCGTCGAGTAGAGAGGGCAGGTTATCCGCCTCGTCTCGGGCGGGCACGATTAGGGAGAGCAGGGGGGCAGGCATGCGCGACCACCTCGAATGGGTAATGAACTCGCCCACCCTGACGCGGTTGGCTTAAGGTATCCTTAAACTATTCGCTACCAGGTATCGTTCGGGAGGGCGGTGTCATTAAGGAAGCCTTAAGACACAGCGTCGATGATAACGGTGGTCAGGCGTTAGTGAGGACAGACGATGCGCGTGTTGTTGGTGGAAGACGACCCGTTGCTGGGCGATGGCATCAAGACCGCTCTCATACGTGCAGGCTATTCCGTTGACTGGCTGTTACGGGGTGGCGATGCGATGATGGCTTTGCGCACTGAGGATTTCTCGGTGGTAATACTCGATCTGGGCTTGCCCGACATCGATGGCCTGGAGGTGCTGGCTGAGATTCGTCGTCGTAGTCGTTTGCCGGTATTGATACTCACGGCTCGCGATGCGGTGGAGGAACGTATCCGGGGCTTGGATGCCGGTGCCGATGATTACGTCCTCAAACCCTTCGACCTCCAGGAGTTACTGGCCCGCCTGCGAGTGGTAACACGTCGTGCCGAAGGGCGAGCCTCCCAGGAGTTGGCGTTGGGCAGATTGGCAATCGACGAGGCCCAACATCGGGTAAGCTGGCAGGGGCAGGAAGTCAGGCTGGGACGGCGTGAATTTGCCTTGTTGTTGGAACTGGCGCGTCATCCCGACAAGGTGCTGCCACGCTCACGCCTGGAAAGTTTACTCTACGGCTGGGGCGAGGAAGTGGAATCCAACGCTCTGGAAGTGCATGTGCATCACCTGCGTCGCAAACTCGACAAGAAGCTGATTGCCACTGTGCGTGGGATTGGTTATCGATTGGATAGCAGAGTGGCATGAGTTCCATCCGTCGTTACCTGACATCGGCATTGGCGTTGGTGCTGGTGGCTGCCGCCACACTGAGCATTATCGCCGCCTATTTCACCACCCATCATGAGATGGAAGAGATTCTGGATGCGCAACTGAGTCTGCAAGGGCGTATCATCTCTGCATTGGTCGACCCGCAGACACCCCGTGACACCTATGCCAGGATCGCACGTCATCTGGACCAGCCGGGACATCCGGCGCGCTGGTATGGGGAAGCGCCCGATACCACCTCACCTGCCGGTAAGCGATACCATCATGAAGAACGGATGCTGTCCGTTGGGGTCTGGAACGCTGATGGTAGCCCTTGGTTATTGGGTGCGGAGTGGAACGATGCCGGTCCATTCCCTGGACCGGAAAGGGAAGGCTATCGCTGGCAGGATTACAATGGCCAGCGCTGGCGAGTGTTCAGCGTGCCGCTGCATGCTGGGCAACACTGGTTAAGCATTGGCCTGCGCGAGAGCTTCCATGACGAACTGTCGCGTAAGGTAGCGCTGGCCGACCTCCTGCCCATGCTGATCGCCTTGCCAGTGTTACTGGTGCTGATGGGGATGCTGATCCATCGTGGGCTCAACCCCATTACACGTCTATCGCGGCAAGTGAAGGGGCGTGGTGCCCGTGATCTTAGTCATATCGAACTCGAGGTGCCGCGTGAGCTGGTACCACTACGCGATTCGTTCAATGATTTCATGGGGCGCTTGTACGAAGCCCTGGAGCGCGAGCGCCGCTTCACTGCCGATGCCGCTCACGAGTTACGCACCCCGCTGGCAGCGCTGAAGGTTCATTTGGACAATGCCCTGACCGGAGAGCAAGCTTCGCTGCGCAAGGCCTATGGTGGTATCGAGCGCTTGCAGCGTGTCGTCGATCAATTGCTGATTCTGGCGCGTCTCGACAGCCAGCAGGTGACGGTGGCCGAACGTCTCGACTTGCGTGCCCTGGTGCTGGAACTGGCCGCAGAACTATGGCCGTTGGCTGAGGAGCACGGGCAGGAACTGGAGGTAAGGGAGTCGGCACCGTTATGGATAAAGGGCGATGCCACTGAGGTGGGTATCCTGATCCGCAACCTGCTCGACAATGCATTGCGCTACACACCCGATGGTGGCCGAGTCGAAGTGGCACTTGGCTGTGATGAGAATGGTACGTGGTTGAGTATCCACGACAGCGGTTCAGGAATCCCTGAGGAACTGCTCGACGCGGTGACAGAGCGGTTTCGGCGAGCCGTCGATCAGCGGGTTAGTGGCAGTGGGTTGGGATTGTCCATTGCCGCGGAGTTGGCCAAGCGCCAGCAGGCGAGACTGATCTTGCGCAACCATCAGGGTGGAGGGCTGGAAGCGCGGCTCGAATGGACGGAATAAACGAGCCCTGGTCATGCCAGGGCCCCGCTTTCGTAGCCGATTCCCTTCAGGACGGTTGTTTGACCGTACGCAAGTAGGGTTTCAGCGTGGTGAAGCCTTGCGGATATTTCTGCTTGGCCTCCTCGTCACTGACGGATGGTGGAATGATGACGTCCTCACCCGGTCTCCAATTCACTGGCGTGGCCACCGTGTGTTTTGCGGTTAGTTGGACGGAATCCAACAGACGCAGTACCTCGTTGAAGTCACGCCCGGATGTCATGGGGTAGATGAGCATCGCCTTGATCTTCTTGTCCGGCCCGATGATGAATACCGAACGAACCGTGGCATTGTCTGCGGGGGTGCGTCCCTCGGCGGTGCCTTCCAGTTCGGCTGGCAACATGTCGTAGAGCTTGGCGACCTCCAGTTTCTCGTCTCCGATCATCGGATAGTTGGGAGCTGCCCCCTGCGTTTCTTCGATGTCCTTCGACCAGGCGGTGTGGTTGTCGACCGGGTCCACCGACAAGCCAATGACCTTGGTATTACGTTTATCGAACTCCGGCTTCAGCTTTGCCATGTAGCCCAGTTCGGTGGTGCAGACCGGGGTGAAGTCCTTGGGGTGTGAAAAGAGAATGCACCAGCTATCGCCAATCCACTCATGAAAATTCAGGGTGCCCTGTGTTGTTTGTGCAGTGAAGTCCGGAGCGGTATTACCGATTCTGAGACTCATTTTCGTGACTCCCCGTAGCAGGTTGATAAAGCGACAAGATAACGGTTCCTTTCGGAAATACTACCTCGCCAGCTGATTGAATATAGAGCATAAGCCCTGAGTCCGCTGTCAGGTCAAGAGCTTGTCAGGATATCGTGACACGGTTCTTGATTCGGGCGGGCAAACGGGGCCGCCGATAGGCACTCAGGCCCAGCCAGGCACAGCCAAGACCTACCAGTACCATCACCGCCAGCATCCAGGTGGGCATGTAGAAGGTGGTGTAGACGTTCCAGCCCAGCGCGCCCAGCAGCCTCGAGAATGCGGTCGGAGCGCCGGCTAGGTGACCACCGAGAGTACCGGTGATGGCGAAGAGAGCTCCACCGAGCAGGGCCAGGAACACCAGTCCCCAGCGGCGTATGTGCTGGAAGGTCGCTTCGCCGGCACGCCATACCAGCACCGTGATCAATGTCCATAAACCCAATGACCATAGCGACATCAGGATATGGTTGCGTGCCAGTGGACTGTAGAGGTTGGCCTGCCATGGCCAGACCAGGAAGCCGGTGACGATGGCGGCCAGCGCGCCGATCAGGCTCAGTATCAATACGGGCAGCAGCGCCGTTCGGGCGATTTCGGCCAACCGCCCTTGGCTCACGGCACCGACCAGGATCATCAGTGTGGCAAGTGCCCAGAAACCCACGGGGAAATGCACGAGCATGTGATGTAAACCAGTCATGAGCGGTCTCCTTGATAGCGTGAGGAGAAACTGGGCAGCAGGCCGACCAGCACACCGAGCAGCAATAGCAGACCGGAGGCGAGGGTAAGCCACCACTGACGAATGATGGCGTCATTGAACTCCATCTCCACTCCGTAGTGAGCGAGCTGCTCTTCGCTATGCCGTGCGTGGACCGGCGTACCGGATACGATATCACCCGCGCCAGCGTGGGCCTGCCCGATGAGCAGCGGCCAGTTCACTTGCCCCGGGTAGAACAACGTGAGATCGAACCACTCCTGCGACCAGTCCGGTTCATTACCCTCGAAGGCCATGGCTTGAATATCGGCATGGCGTCCCAGACCGAGGCTGTAGGGAAGAGACACGTGATGCCACCGGCTGCCGGTGGCATTGCGATGTACAGCAAAAGCCAGGTCGTAGCGGCGCTGATCGCGGAACATCTTGTCGTCCAGCGGACTGCCGGTATCACGTGCACGGACCAGAGTCACGTCCCAGTAACCGTCTTTCCAGCGGGCATCACCTTGGACGTGGATGTCACTCCGTGAACCGGCTCCTCCGCGCAGTAAACGGCGCGGAATGACGTCGCCTTCCTGCCAGTCGTGAGTGGCATCAAAGGGAACGGCAATGTTTTCGGACAAGTAATAGAGACTATCGAAGTCGACCTGTTCGGATTGAACGTCTTCCCAGCGCAGCGCGTACTTGCCGGTAATTGTGGGATCGAACATCCACCGTGGTTGATCGGTATCGTCATCCCAGTTGGTTGTGAAGGGGCCTTGACCGGCATCGCCGTGACGGTGTTCTCCGACCCACTGGTCATCGGACATTGCAATGGGGTTGGAGCGACCCGCACGCCAGTGCCACAGATCGAGGAAGTAGCCGGCCTCGCGTTGGGCCTGGAGAGTCTCGGCATCCACCACGCTGCGCCAGTCGTTGATGTCCTGTCGGGTCGCTGGAAGATGCTTTTGCACCTCCGTCTGCCCCAGTGTCTTGCCCAGATGGGAGTGGGCTTCGACTTCGGTAGGGCTGGCCGAATCGGAGAAGAAGCGCATATTGGCCCCTATGGTGATATAGCCGCCATAGCGTGCGAACTCCGGAACGCTGCCGTCATCCACCAACATGGTCACCCGGTCCTCGTAGGTTCCATCCGGGTCCGGTCCCACTCTCGAAGCGCCATGACGCACCCATTGGCCATCTGTATAACGCAGCATGTCGTGATAGACATGGGGGCGCTCGGCGGGCCAGCGATAACGGAAGAAGATTCGCTCCTGATCATAGGCTGCCTTGACCTGCAGTGGCATGGTCAGCTCATCGGGGATATAGATGTTGCGAGCCTGATCGTTACGGATCACACCACGGCCGTGGACGGTCCAGGCCAGCACCAAGGTCAGTGCCAGCCCGACGAGGATCAATAGGAGACGCCAGTCGCGCATGCCACACTCCTCCACGAAAGTTGCCAGTTACAGGGGGTTCCCTGAGTGTGGTAATGGCCTGTGTTTCCTACCTTGATCTGGAGCAAGCTTCCTGCCGGAAGCGTGAATTTAACTCGCCATGGCACCTCGTTTGATCTGCAATCAAGGGGGGATGAGGTCAGGTGAATGCTGGTGAGCGATAGCGGGCAAGGCGTTATTCGCCTTTAAGCGTGAGAGGATTCCCATGTCGAGCATGGCGGTATGGCGTGCAAGTCGGCCCAATTTTCTGATTCTGGCACCGTTGTGTGCGTGGCTGGGTATAGTATTGGCCTGGCGGCAGTCCGTAGCGATTGGCGAACTGAATCTGGCATTGGTCGTACTGGGAGCGCTGCTGGCGCATGCGGCCGTCAACCTGCTCAACGAATATCAGGACTTTCGTTCGGGGCTTGATTCCATCACGCGACGTACCCCCTTTTCCGGAGGCAGTGGTGCCTTGCCCGAAGCACCCGAGGCCGCGTTCCGGGTGCTCATCATGGCCTTGGCGACGATGGCTGCGGTAAGTGCAATCGGTGTCTACTTCGTGTGGCTGCGTGGCCTGTCGCTGCTGGTTGTCGGCCTGGTCGGACTGCTGTTGGTGGTTGGCTATACTCGCTGGATCACGCGTTCGCCGTGGCTTTGTCTGATCGCGCCCGGTCTGGGCTTCGGGCCGGTAATGGTGCTGGGAACGCTGGTGGCGGTGGGAGGTTCTCTCGATGTGGGAGCCATTCTGGTTTCCCTTGTAGCGTTGCTACTGGTTAGTGAGTTGTTGCTGATCAACCAGTTTCCCGATGTGGAGGCCGATCATGCAGTCGGGCGCCGTCACCTGCCCATCGTGTTAGGCCGGAAGGGGGCGGCCAAGGTCGTCACGGTAGTGTTGCTTGGGGCCTATTTGCTGCTGGTGATGGCCATCTTGAGTGGGTTGTTGCCGATACTGGCCGGGCTGGCGCTGCTGCCACTACCGGCAGCGACCTGGATCGCATGGCGACTGCCGCATGCCCTGATTGATGTTGAGGCACTATCCCGGGTACTCGGCGTCAATGTGGTCACGTTGCTTGCCACCCTGGCATTGCTGGGTGCCGGATTGTGGTGGGGGTAGTAGTGGGGATCGACGGTCAACGCACGTTCAAGACATCGTATAGCGCTTGCAGTGTCGGACATGGCAGTGCGTGCCGAGTCGCAGTGCTAAGCAGCGGCCCGAGAATGGCGTCGTGCTCGGTGGGGCGACCGGCCAGCACATCCTGCAGCATGGAGGCGCGATTGTTGGCGGTGCCTTCGATGACGCTCCACACCAGACCATGCCAGCCCTCCGATGGCTTGGGAATGCGCTCGGCGGCCATGATCGTAGCGACCTCGGTGATCACGGTCTCGACCATGGGACGGAAGGGGCGATCGCGTAGTTGCCCGTTGCGAATTCGAAAGCGGGCCACCAGCGGGTTGATGGCGGCGTTGATCGCTAGTTTATGCCACAGGCGTATGCGGATGTCGTCGACCGGTGTCGTGGGAAGGCCAGCGGCGGAAAGCGTGCTGGCCAGGAGTGCAGCCAGATCGCCATGCCGACTTTCGAGATGGCCGAGCGCCGTGTTGCCATGACCGGCATGAACGACGTTGTCGTCACCATGGATATAGGCTCCCTCCGTCGTCGTGGCACATAACACCGGTCCCGACCAACGCTGTGTCAGGGTCTCCTGAACACCGTAGCCGTTTTGCCACATGATCAGCGGTGTCTCGAGTGCCAAACGGTCGGCGATAGCACTAAATGCCGATTCAACTGCATAGGCTTTGGTGGTGACATGAACCACCGATGCCAACTTGGGTGCCAAGTCGTTGGCCGTCAGCGCAGTGATGTGTCGGGTGCGTTGTTCGCCTTCGGGAGTGGTCAGGGTCAGCGTGCTTGGCGGTGGACGTCGACCGAGCAGTGTGACAGCTACCTGGTCGGCTAGGGATACGGCCAGCAGTCGCCCCAAAGCGCCGGGACCCACGATGATATGTGTCTGGCAGCTCATGACGGCTCCTTGTTCGAACGGCGACGCCGCGTTGCTGATTTTCCGTTACTCGAACGTCTGGCTCCGCTATTGCGCCGGCCTTTGGTCTGGAGCTTGGCGCGTGTCGGCACCTCGACGCCCTGGGCGCTGCCAAAGGCATCGTGCATGCGTGATGCGTCAGCAGTAGCCAGCAGTTCGCGCAAGTCCGTGATCAAGCTATCGAGAAAGGGTGCTGGGGCAGTCTCCTGTTCGGCAATGGCTGTCAGGCGCTGTTCCCACAGAGCGGTGCGCTCCGGTCGACTGGCGGCTTCAGGCAAGGCCTTGATCAGAGCATGCCCAGTGCGGCTGGCGCGCAGGGCATTTTGCTGGCGAACGAGATAACCGCGGGTGATCAGGGTTTCGATGATACCGGCACGAGTGGCCTCAGTTCCCAGACCATCGGTATCGCGCAGGGTGCGCTTGACCTCGGGATCTTCGACGTAGCGGGCGATGTTCATCATGGCCTTGATCAAACTGGCATCGGTGAATGGCTCGGGTGGACGGGTCTCGCGATCTTCCACTGCCTGATCGATGACAGTGGCGGGTTCGCCTTCGTGAAGTGGCGGTAATGGTAGTGCCTCGTCACGGGTAGTGAACAGTGGCTTCCAGCCAGGCTCGAGAATCTCACGACCTTGGGCACGAAAGATTTCCCCCGCAATATCGAATTCGGCTTTGATCTCACGAAACGACAGCATCGGGTAGAACTGAGCCAGCACGTTACGCACGATCAGACGGAAGACATTGGCCTCGGTATTCGATAGTCGGCTCATGTCGGCCTGGGTGCCGGTAGGGGCCAGGGCGTGGTGGGCACCGACTTTGCTGTCATTCCAGGCCTTGGAGCGACGTGTGAAGTCGGCGCCAGCTAGCCATTGGGCTAGGGAGTCGTCGCTGCCACACGCATTTTTCAAGGTCTTTTGGGCCAGCGCGAAGTGCGTCTCGGGCAAATAGCGGCAATCGCTGCGTGGGTAGGTAATCAGCTTGTGACGTTCATAGAGGCTCTGGCAAGCATCCAGTACCGCCTTGGCCGAAAGTTTGTAACGTCGTGCAGCGTCGACCTGCAGTGCCGACAGCGAGTAGGGCAGTGGTGCGGCCTGACGTTTGTGATGGGTTTCCAGCCGTGCCAGCTTGCCTTTGGCACCGGGCAAGCGTGCAACAAGGTCTTCAGCAGGGGCGCGTGTCAGCAAGCGACCCTGATCGTCCAAGGAATGGTGTTCGCCGGGCTGCCACCAGGCACGTAGCTGGCCGTGCTCGACAGCCAAGTCCACCCACAGCACGTAAAAGGGGCGAGGCTGGAAGGCCGCGATCTCGGCATCGCGGCGCACCACCAGACCCAATACCGGTGTCTGTACGCGACCCACGGAAAGCACCCCATCATGGCCGGCCTGTCGCCCGACCAATGTCCACGCTCGCGATAGGTTGATACCGTACAGCCAGTCGGCTCGGGAGCGAGCTTCGGCAGCGCGATACAGTGGCTGATAGCGGGTGTTGTCCTCCAGATGTTCCAGGGCCTTCGACACCGCGGGGCGGTTGAGATCACTAACCAGCAGGCGCAATACAGGGCCTTTCCAGCCCAGGTGGTGGATCACCTCCTGAACCAGTAGTTGGCCTTCGCGGTCGGGGTCGCCGGCGTGAACCACCAGGCTGGCCTGCTTGAGCAAGCGGCGAATTACCGCCAACTGGCCACGTGCCTTGGGGCGCGGGATCAGCTTCCATTGTTGGGGTAGAATCGGCAGGTGATCGAGGCGCCATTGCTTGTAGGCGGGATCGTAGGCATCCGGCGGTGCCTGCTCGAGCAGATGACCAAGACACCAGGTGACCAGCGTATCGCCTACGACGATGGCGCCGTCCTCACGCTTGGGGCTCCCGGGCAGGGCATCGGCGATGGCACGCGCCAGACTGGGCTTCTCGGCGATGATCAGGCGCATGGAGGCTCTCGGTTTGCTAAATCTGGATATTCTTACAGTATCGGCGATGTGCTGCCAAGTATACTCTGAATTCATTGATGTATAGGGAAGCGCTGATTATGTACGACTATGCGTGAGCATGGCAGAACACGGCGCCTGCTGGGGTTGGGCATGCGCACCGGTGGAGCATTGTTGGGTAGCCGCCTGGGGCGGGAAACCGATTGGCGCACCCTGGGCGAGGCCCTGTTCGAGGGACTTTCCGAACTCAAGGGGCCAGCCATGAAGTTGGCCCAGATCATGGCCCAGTGGGATGACCTGCTGCCGCCCGATCTGGCCGATGAGTTGGCACGCCTGCAGCGTCAGGCGGAGCCAATGCCTTGGCCGAAGATTCGCGAGGCCTTGGTGGCACATTATGGTGAACTGGACTCGGTTTTCGAGGAGATCGAGCCGACGCCGTTCGCCAGTGCGTCCATGGGGCAGGTACACCGGGCCACCACACGTCAGGGCGACCGGGTCGTGCTCAAGGTGCAATATCCGGGATTGGCTGAGGTACTGGAAAGCGATCTGGCCCAGGTGCGGCGCATGATGCGCCTGGGGCGCTGGCTCAAGGTTCCGCAGGTACGTCTCGACGCACTGTTCGAGGAACTGGCCGAAAGCTTGCGCGGCGAGCTGGATTATCGTGCCGAGGCTCGGGCATTGGCCCGTTATCGCGAGCGTTATACCGCATGCGACTGGCTGGTGATTCCCGAACCACTGGAAGCGCTGTGCGGCCCGCATGTGCTGGCCATGCGCTATGTTCCGGGCACGCCGTTGCGCGAGTTGGAAGCGGCGCCAGACGACTTGCGCCAGAAGATGGCGACCCATCTGGCCGACTGGTTGACCGAGGAGCTCTTTACTTATGGTGAGCTGCATGCCGACCCGCATGCCGGCAATTTCGCCTGTGATACCGAGGGGCGAATGGTCGTCTATGACTTGGGGGCGGTCATCCCGGTGCCGGCGGCGCGCCTGAAAACCATGCTCGAACTCCTCGATGCTACGCTGGCTCAGGATCCGCTGGGGATGGATGAAGCCATGCGACGACTAGGCGGGCGTCAGGGGGAAGGGGCACCGCTGGCGCTGTATCGTGAAGCGGCTGAGGCGGTTGCGCCACTTTTCGTCCCTGGGCCTCAGAATTTCGGCGATGTGCGCATCCACCGGCGTCTGCGTGAATTGAGTCCTCGCGTATGGGCGGCCTTGGATCGCTTGCAACCACCTGCCGACACGTTGCTGTTATCACGCACCTTGAACGGGCATTACTGGAACCTGGTACGCCTTGGAGCACGGCTGAACATGTATGAGCGCAGCCAACCGCTGCTGGGGTGGGCTCGTTCCCTGTGAGTCAGCTACGGCTCTTGTCGAGTGTACGACGGGCTTGTACCAAGGCGCGATACCAGTCCCGACGCGGTGCTCCCACGGCCGGAGGGCGCTGGCTGAGATAGCTGACATTGCGGGGGTCACCCTGGGGATGCGTGGCATGATAGTGGGAAAGCATACGCAAGGTGTTTTCGCGCGCCCCGTAATTCTGAGCAAGAAAGTCGATGGCTGCCGGTTCCAGCTCTACCTGGTAGTGGCGCACCAATGCCAGGGCCAGTTGTTCGGCACTGCGTGACAGATCGACTTCGATTTCCTTGACCATGGCGGCACCCAGGGCCGCTTTGGCAGCTGCCGACAGGTTGGGCTCCAACTGGCCGAAGTCAGCGGCATTGGTGCTGTTGATGGCACGCTGCACCTCTGGGCGCGAAAGCTGAATATGTGGTTCCAGAGCCAAAGCAATTTCGATGGCAAGTCGCTTGGCACTGTCGACGCCCACGCTCAAACGCTGGTCGCGTTCACCGAAGGTCAGTCTGGTCGGACGATGCTCGATGCCGGCACGTGACAGGTGATCGGCGAGGTGCTTGCAGACCCGGGCCTTGGCTTCATCATCGAGGGTGATCACATGTTCGCGAATGCGCAGCCCGCGGCGACCGGGACCGAGGCGAAGGCGGGTATCGGCATCAGCGAATTCGGCACTGACTTTCTCCCAGCGTTCGAGCATCTTGAGCAGTTGGACATGTTGTCGCCCTACCTGCTCATAAGCACTGGAGACGCTTTTGTAAAGACGCATGGCATTGGTCAGCAGGTCGGCCTTATGACGCAACTGGCGACGCCGTTCGTACTGCCCTTCAGCTACCGCCTGGGCCAGATGCTGGATCTGTTCGGCCAGGGCGTCCATGGCCTGCAGCGAACGTGATAGCAAGATCTCGGCGCGCAGGCCGGAGGCGGCATCCTCGACCAGGGTGCCGGACTGTTCGGCAAGATACACCGTCAGTGCCTTGAGGCGTGACAGGCCGGTAGCCTGGGCGATTCGATGTCTTGCACGAGCCTGCTCCTGCGCATCGAAAGCCCTTGCCAGTTTCCAGCGGCCGCGGTATTCGAAAGTCAGCATCGGGATCTTGCGACCACTGATCAACTCGAAGGCCAGAATCAGCATTTCCTCCACATCCTGGAGGGTCATCAGCAACTCATTGTCCTGCTCGATGGCGGCCAGCACACGTTCGATGAAGTTGTCGTCACGGGGTACGCCGTGGCGCAGGTCCGGCGCATAGCCCTGGAATCGTTCGCGCAGCAATGCCGTGGCCTGGGGGGCTGCTTCGGAGAGTTCGGCGAATTGAGGCTCCAGGGTTTCGCCATACAGCGCGACCATATCGCGAATGCGCGCATGCAGCCCGACGCGGCGATAGATATCGACCTGGCCGATGATCCGGGCGCTATCATGGTCATCGAGCAACTCCAGCGCTGCCAGTTCCACCCCTTCCGGCGAAAGATCCTGCTTGCGCAGTAGCATGGCGGCGGCCTCACGTCGTCGTGCATCGCCTTCCAGGCTTTCGACGATCAGGTCGCGGGTGACCAGTAGTAGTTCTGGTAGCGTCCTGATGACGCGCTCGATCTTGGCAGAGGTTTTTTCGGCCTTGCGTGCACCGGTGAACTGATGCACTACATTGGCGATGATCCCCGCTACGCCGGTAATCACCGTATAGGAGATGAAGAAGACGTAGTTCTCGGTCGTAGGCGCGCGGCCGTAGCCGAGCAGGTAACCTCCCCAAGCACCCAATAGTGTGACCGGCCCGGCTGTCCATAGGATCTGCAGCAGATTGATCGACCAGGGGACCTTTTCCACCGCTTGAGTGATACGTGCAATCTCATCGCGACCCTCGCGCTCCAAGCGCACCTGTGGCGTTTCGTGAGGGGCAGAACGAGAGCGGCGAAAGGGCAAACGCAAGACGGCAATCCTGTAACGAGCAACGGGAGGCTGGAACACCCTAGCATTGGTTGAGAACGTGCACCATCTCGGATGAGTCGCCGCTAGGCGGCATGTTAGACTAACCCGATTTTAGGGCGGTGGAGATTGCGATGCTGGCGGCATGGGTGGAACAACTGTTGGGATTTGCCACTGAGGCGCTGGAAGCGATTCGCGACGACGAACACTACCCGTCTTTCATGGCCTGGACGCGTGAGCATGGCAAGTTGGCCGTGGGGGGGAACTTGGCACTGGCGCAGGCATTGGCGCCGGAGCTATGGTCGCAGACTCCCTTGGAGCGGCTCGACTTTGCCTGTGAACCACTGGCACGTCCCGGGCGCAATGAGCCGTGCTGGTGTGACTCGGGACGCAAGACCAAGCACTGCTGCGGTGCCGTCACATTACCGGGGCCGGTACCCGAGCACCTGATGTGGATGCTGTCACTGCGCGAGTGGAAGGGAGAAACGCTGAAAGCCGCATTGGCCAGCGGGCGAGCGCCAGCCCAGGCACTGCTCGAAGCGGGGTTGATCGCTGCTGAAAGCGGCCAGCGTGGCCGGGCTCAACAGATTCTCGAGGCGCTGTTCTCCCAAGGGGACTGGTCGCGATTGCCCGAGCAGGCTGAGCCGGCTTTCGAATTGTTGGTCGACCTGTATCAGGAGCGTGGTTTCCATCGTAAACGGACCGCCTTGCTGGATGAGATCCTGGAACATGGCCCGCTATTCCTGCGGGGCGTGGCACTGGAGCGCCTGTGCTTGATGCATCTCGATAGTGATGATCTGGCGAGTGCACGCGAAGCGTTCGTACGGGCGCAGCAAGCACTGCCGGACTCCCCGACCCTGGCCTATATCGAAGCCATGCTATTGCTGCACGAAGGGAATGCCGAAGAAGCTGCTGAACGTGCACGCTTCTGGTTTCGAAGATTGTCTCGTCAAGGCGACCTGGATACTGATCAATTGGCTTTTCTTGCCGACTTGGCGGACAACCCTGGCGCGACGCTGGCTGAGCAGATGGTCAATTCCGAGGAGGACCTTGCCGAGCCCCTGGCCTCCTTGCAGGCGCTGCTCGAGGTTTTACCTACCGCACCGTTGCTGCATTTCCAGCGTGGCCCCGAGGGCGAGCTCGAATACCACAGCACGGCTCGTGAGGATACGCTCTATGCCGCTTGGCAGGAACATTTTCAGGTGCTGGTCGACGAAGATGCTGCCATGGGTTTCGAGGCTGATCCCTGGCCGCATGCCAGCCAGTGGTTGAGTGCGCTTTGCGCACACCCCGAATGGCTCGACTCACCCAAGGTCGTGCAGTCTTTGGCGTTGGCGTTGACCAATCGCTTCGGCAGTCTGCCGTGGATGGCGCCCAGCATGTTCGAACCTTTGGCGAAGCGCCTGGAGCGCTGGTTGACACAGCTCGAAGGCGAAGGCAGCGGGGGGTTCGTATGGGATGTTGCCGACAACGCCGTGTTACTGCGTACAGGGCTGGCCTTGGTCGTAGGTATGGAGCGTGGCGCTCGCGAGCGTTCCCGTCACCTTGCCGAGCGACTGTTGTCGCTCGACGATCAGGATAGCCTGGGGTTACGCGAGTTGGTGCTCGATCAACTGTTGCGCGAAGGGCGAAACGAGCATGCCCTGGAAGTCAGCCAACAACCGATGGAGACACCATTACTGGGTGTGCTGATGGGACGGGTCCTGGCACTATACCGACTCGAGCGCCAGGACGAGGCATTCGATGCCTTGCGTGAAGCGACTGACGTGAATACTCATGTGATTGCCATGCTGTGCGCCGAGAACCCGCGTGCAGCATCGCCAAGCGATGAGCTACCAGCGTCGGGCAGCCGTGCCGAGGCTTGGCAGTATCGCATCCTGATGCGCGACCAATGGGCCAACACGCGTGGCGCCCTGGCATGGTTGGAGGCGCAGCGTGCTCGATTGAACGCGCGTTGAGCGCCAGGCTGCCAACCGGTGATACCTGTCATGTCGCGCTCGCTGTCGGCCGGGGCAACAGTTCACGATCGCGACTGATCCACCATGCCAGCAGGATTGCCGGTATCCCCAAAGCCGAGGCCAATGCGAAGAAGGTGGCATAGCCTTCTGACGCCACTACCAGGCCGCCGAAACCGCTGAGAAACTTGCCGGGCAGAGTCATCAATGACGAAAACAGGGCGTATTGGGTAGCCGTGTAGGCGCGCGATGTCAGGCTCGACAGGAAGGCGATGAATACCGTACTGGCTACCCCGTTGGCCAGGTTATCGCCGATGATGGCCATCACCAGCATGGGCAGGTTGGCGCCGGCGAGAGCCAGGGCCGAGAACAGCAGGTTGGTGAGGGTCATCACTACCGCTCCCAATACCAGGATCGGCCCGATGCCGTAACGGGCCACCAGTACCCCACCTAGAATGCCGCCACTGATGCTCATGGCAATGCCGAAGACATTGGTCACGTTGGCAATGGTGGCCAGAGAAAAACCAAGGTCGATATACAGTGGATTAGCCATCGACGCCATGGCCAGGTCGCTGATGCGGAATATGCCGATGAACACCAGTAGCCACATGGCCTTGAGACGATGGCGCGTGAAGAAGTCGGTAAAAGGGCAAACCACCGCACCGATCACCCACGCTCCCAGCCGGCGCAAGGAGCGCGGCTTGCCACGGCTGGCACGCAAGAACTGGCGAACCCGGGGTTCATGGATCAGTTGGGTATTGAGTGACAGCCGTTTGGGTTCCGGGCGTACCAGCACGGTTATCACACCGACGCCGACCAGCGCCGCCATGGTCAGGTAGGCGACTTCCCAGGATGCCATGGCGGCGATATACAGGGCACCGGCACCAGCGGCCAGCAGGCCACCGCGGTAACCGATGATGTAGGTCGAAGCCATGGCGGCCTGGACATCATCGGGGGCCGACTCGATACGAAAGGCATCGATGGCAATATCTTGGGTCGCTGACCCGAACGCCACCAACAGCGAAAAGGCCGCCACCAGCCATAGATTCTGCTGGGGTTCGAGGCCCGCCAAGGCCACCAGGCCGGTCACGATCATGGCTTGCGCAAGCAGCATCCAGCCGCGGCGCTGGCCAAGAGTGCTCGTCAGAAGGGGCAAAGACAGACGGTCGACAACCGGTGCCCAGAAGAATTTGATCGAATATAGAATGCCGATCCACGAGAAGAAGCCTATTGCTGCGACTTCCACCCCGTCACTGCGCAGCCAGGCTGATAGTGTCGAGAACACCAACAGAAAGGGGAGGCCTGCCGAGAAGCCCAGAAACAACATGGTGATGACCGGGGCGCGGAAATAAACGGTCAGGGCGGTTCGCCAACTGCGACGCACGGGAGGGCGTGTCATGAAAGGACTCCTTGTGGGGTGTGGCGAAGCGACCGCGACCCGACGTCAAGCCGGACAGGTGCCGCGTGAGGCTGGTAAACTAGATCGCTAATGGCCATGACGGATTCCATGGAAACGGTTCGTTGCGAATGGCGTCGGTGGTGCTCGAAGCGTAGATTGTTGCAAAGCGACAAACCGGACACCAGCAGACATGCAAGAAACTTCAGGAGAGATATGAGCGAACGTATCGATGATCCCCAAGGATTGGATGAAGATGCCATTCCCCGCTGGTATGTCATTCAATGCAAGGGGGGAGAATCCTTCCGCGCCGCTGAACACCTGGACAACCAGGGATACGAGATTTTGCATCCGGTTCTCGAGGTGCAGCGCAAGCGTCGTCAGCGTTTGGTCTGGGTGGCTGAACCCTTGTTTCCTTATTATCTCTTTATTCGCTTGGATCGTCTGGCCAGCAACTGGCGGCCGATCCGTTCCACCCGTGGCGTCTTGAAGCTGGTTACCTTCGGCAACGAGCCAGTGGCCGTGGATGATGCGCTGGTCGAGACACTCCGCCAGCATCCCTCGGGCGAGATGCGTGAGGCATCCAACGTCTATTTCCGTGCCGGTGACACGGTCGAGATAACCGAAGGTCCATTCAAGGACCTACAGGCGGTATTCGCTTCGCAGAAGGGCGAGGAACGCGCCATCGTACTGCTCAACATGCTACACAAGCAGCAGCGCTTGGAAATACCGGTCTCCCAATTGCGCCGGCGCCCGTAAGACAGTCAACCCAGTAGGAGATTGTGCATGCCGATTGCTCCTCAGCAGGTCGTCACCCTGCACTACACGTTGCACGATGCCAATGGCACGCTACTCGACGATTCGCGTGTCCGTGATACCCCGCTGGAATATCTGCACGGCCATCACAATATCGTTGCTGGTTTGGAGCGAGCCCTGGAGGGACAGCCACAAGGTGCGATTCTCAGCGTAACGCTGATGCCTGCCGAAGCCTACGGGGTGCGTGACGAGGCATTGGTGCAGCAAGTGGCTCGCACGGCGTTTCCGGTCGAGGGGCTGGCACCTGGCATGCGCTTCCAAACCCAGGGTGACGCCGGCCCGGAAATCGTCACCGTGCTCGAGGTGGGGGATGCCCACGTTACGATCGATACCAATCATCCCTTGGCTGGCGAAACACTCTCCTATCGTTTGGAAGTGCTGAGTATTCGTGAAGCGACACGTGCCGAACTTGCCAAGGGGCACCCTTTACCCCCCGATGTCGATCACACACAGGTGGAAGACCGCAAGGTGCCCTGAATCCCACCCCTGACGTCTCAAAAACTGATGTGGATCAAGTATCGAGGCGCCCTTGCTGAGAGACAGCATGCAAATTTGATCCAGGTCACGATCTCCCCGTGATGTGATGGCTAGAGTGAAGCCATCACATCACGGCGGGAGATTAAAGCCATGTACTGGGATGACGCGGTAATCTTCGGACTGGTAACCGTCGGTATGATGATCGCTTTCATGGGTGGCTGGGTGGCTTTCATCGTGCGCGACCATAAGCGCAAGAACAAGCATCGCCATTGAGCCAGCCTCATCGAGTCGTCAGGGGAGGGGGCACTGCCCCCGCTAGCCGGCCTTCGGGCCGGCATTTTTATTTCGATTAGCAGTATCAAAGGGCTGCATCAGTCATTTCGGCTAATGCAGCGGTCCTGATTAGCGTGCGATCTGTTCACGCAGGAAATCGGCGACGGCATCTTCTGGAAGCATGGTGACGTCTTCATCGCGACGCCCCTTATATTCCAATTCGCCCATGTCGAGGCCGCGGTCGCCGATCACCAGGCGGTGTGGAATGCCGATCAGTTCCTGGTCGGCGAATTTAGCACCGGGGCGGAGATCGCGGTCGTCGAGAAGAACATCGATGCCGCGCCGTGTCAGCTCGTCATAGAGCCGCTCGGCGGTTTCGCGCACGCGCTCGGACTTATGTGCGTTCATCGGTACCAGCACCACCTCGAAGGGGGCGATGGTATTGGGCCAGATGATGCCGGCTTCATCATGGTTCTGTTCGATAGCTGCGGCCACTACCCGCGTGACACCGATGCCGTAGCAACCCATCCAGGGATGAGTGGCGCGCCCGGAATCGTCGAGTACAGTGGCGTTCATCGCTTCCGAGTACTTCTTGCCGAGCTGGAAGACATGGCCGACTTCGATACCACGCTTGATGGATAGCACGCCTTTGCCGTCCGGAGAGGGATCGCCTTCGACCACGTTGCGTAGATCGGCAACCTTGGGTAGCGGCACATCGCGTTCCCAGTTGATGCCGAAGTAATGTTTGCCGTCGATATTGGCACCGGCGCCGAAGTCACTCATCAGTGCCACGCTGCGATCGATGATCAGTGGCATGTCGAGATTCACCGGCCCAAGAGAGCCGGGACCTGCCCCCACGACGGCGCGGATCTCATCTTCCGTGGCCATCGTCAGCGGTGTGGCGACTTCCGGCAGATGCTCGGCCTTGATCTCGTTGAGTTCATGGTCGCCGCGTACCAACAGTGCGATCAAACCACCTTCCGCCGCATGCACCATCAGGGTCTTGATGGTCTTTTCGATGGGCAAACCATGCTGCTCCACCAGCGTGGCAATGGTACGGGCATGAGGGGTGTCGACCAGGCGCAATTCCTCGCTGGGGGTCGGGCGTTGGGCAGTTTCGCCCAGCGGCACTGCCAGGGCTTCGGCCTTCTCGATATTGGCGGCGTAGTCGGACTCGGTAGAGAACGCGATGGCATCCTCGCCGGAGTCGGCCAGCACATGGAACTCATGCGAGTCCGTGCCACCGATGGCTCCGGTATCGGCAAGCACCGGACGGAAATCCAGCCCTAGGCGGGTAAAGATGCGCACGTAAGCGTCGTACATCTTCTGGTAGGTTTCTTGCAGAGAGACGGCGTCGATGTGGAAGGAATAGGCATCCTTCATGATGAACTCACGCGCGCGCATCACGCCAAAACGCGGACGAATCTCGTCGCGAAACTTGGTCTGGATCTGATAGAAATTGGCCGGCAACTGCTTGTAGCTGTTGAGCTCGCGGCGCATTAGATCGGTGATGACTTCTTCGTGCGTAGGCCCCACGCAGTAATCGCGCTCGTGGCGATCCTTGAGCCGCAACAGTTCCGGCCCGTATTGCTCCCAACGGCCGGATTCCTGCCACAACTCGGCAGGTTGCACTGCCGGCATCAGGACTTCCTGGGCCCCGGCACGGTTCATTTCCTCACGTACGATACGCTCTACCTTGCGCATGGTGCGAAGGCCCAGTGGCAGCCAAGTGTAGAGCCCTGAGGTCAGGCGGCGAATCATGCCCGCTCGCAGCATCAACTGATGGCTGACGATCTCGGCGTCGGCAGGCGTTTCCTTCAGGGTGGGGATCAGCAGTTCACTGGCGCGCATGAGTCCGGCAATTCCTTCGAGTCATGTTGATTGGCAAGGCCGCAGCGATACCGATTCAGATGGCAACGGGCGACGTTTTCCGCATTGTACGGCCAAGCCCATGTCGCAGCAAAAGCGCTAGCCATCAATACAGGGAGATC
The DNA here is from genome assembly GCF_000409775.1 of Litchfieldella anticariensis FP35 = DSM 16096. GTDB lineage: Bacteria > Pseudomonadota > Gammaproteobacteria > Pseudomonadales > Halomonadaceae > Litchfieldella > Litchfieldella anticariensis. The sequence continues at coordinate 244,460 of NZ_KE332377.1, forward strand.
GTTGGAATTTTTTCGCTGAGACGATCGCATTGTAAGGACCAGTCGGCATGGTTGTTGACTTGGCCGTGGTGTCGTAGTTCGCGAATACGAGGCAGGTCGAGACGCGCGATCTGCCAACCTGGTGTGGCATCGTGGCCGATGGTCAGTACTCCATCGGCGGGAAAGCCGTGATCGCATGGCGTATAGACGGCGGCCCGGCCGACGTTGATATCCACCGCTGGCGACCACAGGGCTTCGCCCACGGTCGGCGACTGTACCAGTGCCACCTGTTGTTCGATGGCGCGTGCCTGTGCCGAAAGCCGTACCCGGTAGTAGCCGGCCTCGGTGTCGGTACAGCTCGGAACCAGCAGCAACTCGGCGCCGGCCTCGACTAGTGCTCGCGCCAGGTCGGGGAATTCGCTGTCGTAGCAGATCAGCACACCGAGCCGGCCGACGGGCGTGTCGAAGACCTTCAGGCCTTCACCCGCCGAGACGCCCCACAAGTCATTCTCGAAGCGGGTCATGATCTGCTTGTCCTGATAATTGGCACGACCACTTGGGCCCAATAGCCAGGCGCGGTTGACGAAGCGTCCATCATCGAGTTGCCAGGGCAGTGAGGGAGCCAATAAGGTGACACCGTGAGTTTCGGCCAACTCACGCCACGTCGCCACGACTTCGTCACGCATCGGTTGCAGGGCAGGCAACTGCGCCTGCAAGTCATCGCGGATCGCATCGGGTAGCAATGAGGTCAGTTCCATCCCACCGTATTCAGGAAAGACCAACAGCTCGGCGCCACGTGTAGCGGCGTCGTGAACCCAGCGTGCCGCCTTGGCCTGAAAGTCGGCGAAGGACGTAAAGGCGTCAATGGGATATTGGGCCGCAGCCACCGTGACCACATGGGAAGCGTCGCTCATTCCTGCAGTTCCTTGAGCCAGAACACCATCGGCTTGTCAGTTTCCCGGTCATCATCGATGTCCTTCCAGTGGAAGGTGGTATGTAGCTCGGGAACTTGGCGATAGCCTTGTGAACGCCAGAAGCCATGCAGTGGCTGATAGTTGGCCGGTCTGCGTGGGTGGTCGTCGGGGCGCTCTACGGCGCAGAACGCCACGATATCGAAGCCTTTGTTTGCTGCATGAGCTTCGCGCTCACTCATGAAAGCCTTGCCGATGCCTTGACCGCGGTATTCGCCAAGCAGTACCGACTCGCCGTAATAGAAGATGCGCGAGATATCGTATCCAGCCCGCTCGAAGGGCGCGCGAAACTCCTCGACGTCATCGGCCAGCGGCATACCGGTAGCGGCTCCAACCACGCGGTCGCCATCCAGTGCCAGGACGAACAGGCTGTCCGGACACTCCGCATAGCGCTTTAAGTATTGCGACTCGTACTCGAAATCGCCGTCGTAGAGATAGGGAAAATCGCGAAACACGTCGATGCGCAGGCGTGCCAAGTCATCGAGATAAGGAGCAATTTCCCGCCCCTGGCAGGTGATCAAGCGTACGTTGGACATGGTGGTCTCTCCACAACACCTATTCTTTATTCAGCACTTCCTTCGGCGGCACCCTAGCAGCAGGGAACGTATCCGCCAATCCCGTCAGCGACAGGCGCCCTGTCCTTGGCGACGTATGGGGTATTGAAGCCGTTGCAGGGTTTCGGGATGGTACTTGTCCAGCAGTGCCCAGAGGATAGCAGCGCTTTCGGCATCCGGTAGGCCACGGTAGTCAGTGGGACGAAAGCGCATCTGGAAAGCGCGCAGCACCACGGCGGTTCGTCGATCGAGTTCGCCCGTCACCCTGAGTGGATAGCCCCAAGCCTGAAGTGCATGTTGCAGGGTTTCGAGCTGTGGCGGGCAATTTTCGAATGCCGCTCGGTAGCGAGCCACCGCGTCGTCCTCCGGCCATACGCCGATGCCTGCCTCATAGAGCCGCTTCCAGGGGAAGGCGGGGCCGGGATCGATCTTGCGGTTGGGGGCGATGTCCGAGTGGGCCACCACGTCGGTGGGATGGATGCCATGACGGTCGATGATGTCATGCATCAGAGCGATCAACGTCTCGATCTGCGCTTCAGGGTAGGGGGCCCAGTGAATCACCGTGGCTGGGTCGGTTTCCAGCAGCCGTTCTACTTCGTTGAAGGGGCGGTCTGGTCCGCCATTGACGATTTCGATGCCAATGGAGGTATCGTTGATACTGGGATGACCTTTCCAAGCACTGGCACCGGCATGCCAGGCGCGGCGTGACTCGTCCACCAACTGATAAACCAGTGGATCGCCGTGATGCTGGTGGGTCGGCAAAGGCAATACGTAATGGGTACTGACGTGCGGACCGGTCAGGGTGGCAAGCGAATCGGCCTCGGAACTGTCGGTGTAATGCAGGACCAGGTGGCGCACGCGGCTGTTGTGTGAGGGGGCCACATGGCGGTGGTCGACAACGTAGCCATTGCGAGTTTCCAGATGGGCGGGACCGGTACAAGCGGTAAGCAGCATTCCCAGAAGGATGACGATTAAGATCCTGGGCATGGTCTCAGTATCCCCACAGGAGAGCACGGAGCAGCAGGCCCAGGATCACGGCGGCGGAGACACTGAGCAAGGTGCCGAGCAGGACGTATTCGGTGAGCTTGCGGTCCTGAGCGTTACGTAGTTCACCGTAACGCAATACCGATTTGGCGGCGATCAGAAAGCCGATGGCGGCCATCTGGTCGAACAATACCAGGATGGCGATGAGGAAGCGCTCCAGTATTCCGATGCGTGCTCCAGCGGCGATCAGTGTGCCGGGGTTGGGAAGCTCGCTGCTCCAGCGACGTAGTACCAACGCGATGGAAATGGACAGGGGGCGAGAGAGCAGGAAGAAGGTGACAGCTATGCCCAGCACCTGTGGCGTGACCAGCCAGGCGCCGAATAGGTACATCGGGGACCAACTCCCCAGCCAGGCAAGCCAGATGCCTAGTAGGATCAGCAGGTGAAGTGCCTGGTCGAGCAGGAACCAGCGTAGCCGCTGTGGGGAGAGATAGGCCTTGCCCAAATCGATGAGGGCGTGGCTGGCCATCACCAGTAGTGCGCCGGCCAGGGCGTTGGTCAGGGGAACTGGAGGAGAAACCGCCAGGCTGGCGATCGTCAGGACTACGAAGGTCAGCAAGCCATGGATCAGCGCATGGAAATACAGTTGGCGCGAGCGCTCCTTGAAGCGGTAGCGCGCTTCGACCCAATGACTCGGCTGAAGCAGGAAATCGCCTACCAAGTGAGCCAGAATCAGGCCTAGCAACAACGAGAGTTCGGCATTCATGGGGTCTCATCCTTGAGGCGTCGGTGCATATACGCCAGGTATTCGGCCAACAGTGGCCAACGGGCGGCACGCAGGCGCTTGTGCACGCTAGGTTGGCTGATGCCGAGCCGCTTGGCCAATGCCTGTTGCGACTCATCATGGCACAGGCTCATGTAAACGATCTCGGCGGAGTATCGGGACCAGCCATCGATCAGTTCGTCGACGAACCGCGTCAGCAGCGCTGGACAGTCGCCATCGCTTCCATCGAGAATCCTAAGGTCGAGGTGCTGTTGCCCATCGCTCAGGGCATCCAGGCTCTGTCCCGAGTGGACGAAAGGCTCGCCGCTGGCTTCCGACACTCGCAAGTCGTCTCGCCAAGCGTCCTTGCCCACCGCCACGGCGATGCGGGCATCCCAGCGGCGCCGCTCTTCCGAGTGTCGGATCAGGGCGGCGCGCAACGTCACAGCGGCGGTCAGGGCGTACTCTGGGCATGGCAAGGCGAGCTGGAAGCCATCGCCGCGGTAGCGCTCACCCTGTCCGCCGTAGCGTTCCGTCAGCTCATTCAAGGTCGCATCGAGCACATCGAACAGGCGTGCCTGGTCATGGATCTTGCGCGACTCGATGACATCACCGGTCAACACGGCGATTCTCTGTTGCATGTGAGAACCCTAACCGTTAGAAATATCTCCATTATAGCCCTTTTGGGCAATTACTCAATTTTATAGCCTTTGTGGGTTATAAAATATAAATATAACCCTGTAGGGCTATCGAAAGCGCTTTGCTCATGAACGAGTTAGTGCAAGGCAGACAGTGGCGGCAATGATGAAAACGGCCTCATCCGCAAGCTTGCGGATGAGGCCGGCAGGAAATGTATCGTTGACGTGAGACTATTCGGTAGGTGCCACCTTGGCTTCAGCGGCCTTCTGACGGGCGCTGGGGTCAGGAAGTATCAGGTTGAGTACGATGGCGCATAGAGCGCCGGGAATCAGCCCGGATTCCAGCATCGCCGCCACGTTGGACGAGAAGCCGGACAACAACTCTTCATGGGCGGGTAGGCCGATGGCCACCGAGAGCGAGACCCCGATCACCACCATGTTGCGCTTGTCGAAGTGGATCTTGCTCAGCATCTTGATACCGGCGCTGGTGATCATGCCGAACATGATCAGCACGGCGCCGCCGAGCACCGCATTGGGGATGCTCGAAATCACTGCCCCCAGCTTGGGTAACAGGCCGGCCACCAGCAGGAAGCCACCGCCGATGGCAACGACGAAGCGGCTGACTACCCCAGTAAGTGCCACCATGCCGACGTTTTGACTGAAGCTGATCTGTGGAAAGGCGTTGAACACCGCGGCCACCATGCTCGCCACGCCATCGGCCATCACCCCGCCAGACAACTCACGCGGAGTAGGCTCGCGGTTGAGCCCGCCGGCAGTGGTGCCGACGATATCGCCGATCGACTCGGCACAGGTCACCAGTGCCAGCAGCACCATCGGCAGGATGGCCGCCCAGTGGAATTCGATGCCGATGGCGAAGGGTTGCGGCATGGCTATCCAGTTCGCCTCGCCGATCTGGGACATATCCACCATGCCGGTGGCCAGCGCCACGACGAAGCCGCTGACCAGCCCCATCAACGGTGCCACCTCCGACCAGAAGCCGCGTCCGTACTGATGAAAGCCCACGGTGATGGCGAACACCAGGGCCGCCAACAGCAGGTGATGGAAGCTGCCGAAATCGGGGGCACCGAAGCCGCCGCCAGCGTAAGCGAAACCCACCGGTAGCAGCAGGATGCCAATCATGATCACGAAGGTGCCGGTGACCACTGGCGGAAACAGGAAGCGCACCCAAGGCAGGAACAGGCCTACCAGGGCCATGGTCAACCCGGCACAGAGCGTTGCGCCCAGTGCCGCGGGCAGGCCCATGTTCACCGCGATGGGAATCAACAGCGGGACGAAGCCGAAGCTCGTGCCCATGACGATGGGGAGCCTGGCGCCCAGCGGCCCCACGCCCAGCGATTGCACCAGGGTGGCGACCCCGGCCACGAACATGGCCGCCTGGATCAGAAAAACGGTCACATCGCTTGGCAGATCCATCGCCCCGGCAATGATGATGGGCACGGTCACGTTACCCACGAACATCGCCAGCACGTGCTGTATGCCGAGCGGGACTGCCTTGGCCACGGGGGGCATGTCATTGACATCGGCACTGGCCGCAAAGCGGCGATACCAGGTCTTGTTATTGGACATCTTGGTCTCCTGTATTGAACAGCGGTCGGCATTTATTCGTTGTTATCTGCCGGGGTTGGGTCTTGCCGGCGTCCCCCTGTGTCTGTCGATGATGTTGCGTATCTCCACTCAACTCAGGCGGCTTGCCACAGCCGCTGAGCCGCCGCCCGATGGCGAGCCATCAATGCTTCCAGGTCGAGGTTCTGCACTTGGGAGTCGATGACCCGCCAGCGGCCGGCGACCATCACGCGGTCGGCTCGATGCGCCCCGCACAATAGCAACGCCGCCAGCGGGTTCTCCGCACCGGAAAAGCGCGGCTCATCGAGCTTGAACAAGGCCAGGTCGGCCTGCTGACCGGGTGCCAGCCCACCGATATCCTCGCGCCCGAGGCAGCGTGCCGAGCCTTGGGTGGCCCAGCGAATCACATCGGCATGACTGACTTGGGCAGGGCTGTAACGCAGTCGGCCGAGCAGCATTGCCTGGCGCATCTCCTCAGCAAGATTGGAATGGTCGTTGGAGGCCGAGCCGTCCACGGCCAGCCCCACCGGGGCCCCGGCACGCTCGAGCTCCAGCGTACGACACAACCCCGAACCCAATACCATGTTCGACGATGGGCAGTGGGCGATGCCAGTACCCGCCTCACCCAGACGACGAATTTCCTCGTCGCTGAAATGGATGCCGTGGGCCAGCCAGGTGCGGTTGCCAAGCCAGCCGCACTCGTCCAGATAGTCGAGCGGGCGTAGGCCGAACAGGCGCTGACAGTAACGGGTTTCGTCTTCGGTTTCGGCCAAGTGAGTGTGTAAACGCACGTCTTCGGCCTTGGCGAGGTCGGCGGTAGCTTTCATCAGTTCGCGACTGACGGAAAAGGGCGAGCAGGGCGCCAGCGCCACAGTGACCATCGCACCTTCCTCGCGCTGGTGGTAGCGGGAGATCAAGCGTCGACTGTCGTCGAGGATGGTGGCTTCATCCTGTACCACGAACTGTGGCGGCAGGCCGCCGTCGTCGCGACCCACGCTCATCGAACCACGCGTCAGGGCCGCGCGCACGCCGAGCCTCCGGGCAGTTTCCACCTGACGGTCGATGGCCTCCGCGAGCGCATTGGAAAACACATAGTGATGGTCGGCCACGGTGGTGCAGCCGGATAGCAGCAGCTCGGCCATTGCCAGTTCGCTGGCTACCTCGAGTTGCTCCTCATCGAGGTTGGCCCAGACATCGTAGAGCGTGGTCAGCCAGGGGAAGAGTTCCTTGTTCAACGCCGGCGTATAGGCGCGAGTCAGGGTCTGATAGAAGTGGTGATGGGTATTGACCAGACCTGGCAGCAGGACATGTTGCGAGGCATCGAAGGATTGATCGACCGGCTCGCTGGGTCGATGGCCTGCGGCCACGCGCTCGATGATGCGTGTACCTTGTATTACGACACCGCCGGCGGCAGCGGGATCGGCACAAGCCAGTGGATGCTGGATCCACAGGCGGCTATTGCTGGTTTGGGACGCAAGCGACATCTCGAGGCTCCTGTCAGTGGGGCACCCATCGCCAGAGGCGAAGGGTTACCCACGACACGCGTGGTTCAGGTGCCTTCCATGGAAACACTGAATAATTCAGCGCTCCCTTATCTGACCCCAGGATGGGTGTCGACGATTTTGTATTCAATTTGTTCTCAATATGAGTACTGAAATGTGTACCGTGATGTTGCCAATGTCAAGAATATGCGTTGTCAGCCCGTTGATACTTTCGTATCGACATGGCGGTATAAACAGGCGGCACATCGTGCCGAGTGGAGGTGTCGGTATAGGGAGAGGAAATCAGGCTAACGGTCAGCCATTCACGGCCGTGGGTTCGTCGATGACACGGCGGCTGGTCACGCAGTTACGGCCGTTGGCCTTGCACTCGTAAAGAGCGGCATCGGCAGTGGCGATCATGTCCTCGAGGCTCACTGGCTTACCAGGCTCCGTGGTTGAGACGCCGATACTGACCGTGACCACATCGGCGACCAGCGAGCCTTGGTGCGGAATACCTACGGCTTGGAGCATGCCTCGCATGGCTTCGGCAAGGCGAGTGGCATCCTCTTCTCCGGCATCCAGTAGCACGACAAGGAACTCCTCACCTCCCAGACGTACCACGATATCGGTTTCACGGCGGAAGGTATCGCGCAGTACGTTGGCAATCTCGAGCAGGCAGTCATCTCCAGCCTGGTGGCCATAGAGATCGTTGTAATCCTTGAAATGGTCAACGTCGATCATCAAAGCGGAGACGGCATTCATCCAACGTCGGCTTAGAGGGAGGGCGATCTCGAGTCGCTGCTCCAGTAAGCGACGGTTGCCCAAACCGGTGAGCGGGTCCTTGATGGTCTGTTGGTGGAGACGATGATTGCTTTCCTGCAGTTGTTGGATCTTGTCAGCCAGACGCGTGACCAGTGGGGCGTCTTGGTTCCGAAAAGAAGTGGGTTCTGACTCTGAAGGGGATTTCTCGAGACTGTTGAGCAATGCCTGCAATGGGCGCCGGTAACGTAGATGGACCAACGCGATGATAGCCACCGAGGCAACGGCAGCGGCGAGCACCATCATTAACAAGGTGGGCAGGGACATGGACATCGGTTCGTTGGATCGCTCTCGGGTACGCGGTCATCAAGTGTCGAGGTTCAAGCAGTCAAAAGCGTTATCGACTTCCAACGAGCAAACTTTAGTTACGTATAGTTACTAATTTACGATGACATGATATGTCTCGATCAAGGTGTCTGACCTGTCGGTAACCATGTCGAGTTCCATCAGTAGCCGGCTTGTTCGGGAGAGAATTGCAAGTTGGCGAGCTGGCGATACAGAGCGCTGGACTCCAGCAGTTCCGTATGTGTTCCTGACGCTACCAAGCGTCCTCGGTCGAGCACCAATAAACGGTCGGCGGCAACGACCGTGGATAGCCTGTGGGCGATGACCAGGCTGGTACGACCCTGCATCAGACGGTCCAGCGCCTCCTGGACGATGCGTTCGCTTTCGGCATCCAAGGCACTGGTAGCCTCGTCAAGCAGCAGTACCCGAGGGTTGCGTAGTAGTGCCCGGGCGATCGCCAGGCGTTGGCGTTGTCCGCCGGAAAGCTGTACCCCACCTGGGCCCAGGGGCGTATCGAAGCCTTGGGGGAGAACTTCGAGGAAATCGAGTGCATTGGCATCCTGGGCGGCAGCACGCAATTCCCGATCGGTTGCCGTGGGGTGGCCGTAGCGGAGGTTGTCAGCAGCCGATCCAGTGAACAGCACCGGTTCCTGAGCGACCATTCCCATGACTTGGCGCAAGGCGTGTGGGTCAAGCTCACGTAGGTCGATACCATCCAGCGTCACCCGGCCGGTATCCGGGTCGTAGAAACGCAGCAAAAGCTGCAACAAGGTACTCTTGCCGGCACCGGATGGACCGACCAATGCAACGCGCTCGCCAGGTTCGATGCTCAGGTCCAGTGCCTGCAAAGCGGCGGAGTGGGGACGGCTGGGATAGGCGAAACTCACGCCTGTGAAAGCGATGGCACCTCGTACCGGGGTGGGCAATTCACGCGGCTTTGCCGGCGCCTGAATCCGGGGTTGAGCATCGAGCAGTTCCAGCAGCCGTTCGGTGGCTCCAGCGGCACGTTGCACATCGCCTGCAACCTCGGCCAGAGATGCCACAGCGCCAGCGGCCAATACCGCATAAAAGACGAACGCCGAGAGTTCGCCTGCGCTCATCCTTTCAGCCAACACTTCATGGCCCCCTTGCCACAACATCAGCCCCACGGCACCGAACACCAGTAGCATGGCGATACCGGTCAGCCAGGCACGTTGTCGGGTACGCTGAATGGCGGCTGTGAAGGCCTCTTCTACGCGTTGACCATAGTCCCGGCGGTCGATGGCCTCATGTCCGAAGGCTTGCAGGGTACGGATACCCAAGAGCGCTTCACCAGCGTAACGTCCAAGCTCGGCGATACGGTCCTGGCTATGGCGCGATAGGCGTCTCACTCGACGCCCATACCACAGGATTGGCGCCACCGTGGCGGGAATTCCCAGCAGCACCAAAGCCGACAACCAGGGTTGGGTGATCACCATCAGGATGATGGCACCGATCAGCATCAGCAGGTTACGCAGGGCTACCGATAGTGACGAGCCGAATAGCGTCTGCAGGATGCTGGTGTCGGCGGTCAGGCGTGACTGGATTTCGCCGGCACCGCCATTCGTATGGGTATCGTTCTCGAAGTAGGCGGGCTCCAAGGTCAGGAGATGGTCGAATACCAGGCGGCGGAGATCGCCGGCCAGGCGTTCGCCGATCCAGGTCACCAGGTAGTAGCGTAGCGCGGAGGCGATGGCCAGAATGGCCACGATCACCAACATGCCCACCAGTGCCTGATTGAGCCGCGCCGCGTTCTCGGCCATGAAGCCCTGGTCGATCACCAGGCGTAGCCCCTGGCCCATCAATAGTACGCTACCGGATGCCACGAGTAGGGCAATGCCCGCCAGTATCAGATGCAAGCGATAAGGGCGCAGCAATCTCAACAGGCGTAACAGAATCCGTGGATCGGGACGAGAGGGCATCATGACCTCGGCCAGGAATCGTCGATGATGCCAAGGACATTACCAGTGCTGGCGTGGTTGTGCATACGTGGGTTTCGGTTAGGCACGAGCTTGGAAAGACACTGCCCTCCCTGGCAGTCGATGTGTGCCTGGTTCCGAAGGCCTACTCGCTGGGCATGGAGGGAAATGCCACATAAGGTGAGGCAGGTTCACTGCCTGGGGGCTGATAGGTAGGCGCCGATTCACCAGCCGGCCCCAGTGAGCGAATATAGTGATACATTGCCCGCGAATCTTCCTCACTCATATGATTGAGGTTGAACCAGGGCATGGGCGGGCGTGTCTTGAGAGTGCGAGTCATCGTCACCCATTGCCCTTCATCCAGGCTGTTGGCCAGCAGGCGGAGATTGGCGGCATAGGTCGTGCCCCAGGCGCCGTACCACCCCAGAATATCGCCGGTCAGCCACAGCTCCTCGGGGACTTGACCATCGGCAAAGGCATAGTTTGGTGTATGACAGTCGTTGCAGCCGCTGATGGTAATGAGGTAGCGGCCCCGTTCGATCAGTGCCTGATCCGCCTCCTCGGCCATGGCGAATATCGCGGCAAGCGCCAGTAACCCTGCTGTTCCCGTTATTTGGCAGCGACGTACGAGATGTTTCATTGTGGTTATCCTCACCATCACGGACCGACGCTGGCCCGCTTCACAAGCATAGGCAGCCGGGTAACAAAATGTTAGATAACGTCAACGCTGATCAGGTGTCACCGAGAAAGCCCATGTGATTACGCATCTTGTCCGATCTGCATCTGGAATTCTTCGAAGGGGGGACGCGTGAGCTACCCGAGGTGGATGCCGATGTGGTGGTGCTGGCCGGCGACTATGCTGTCGGCGGCTTTCGCTTCGCGCCTGGACGGTTTGATGGGGCGCATGGATCTTTGGATCCATGGTCATGTTCATGAGCCGGTCGACCGCAGCGTCAAGGGGACCCGTGTGATTGCCAACCCCGAGGGCTATCCCGATGAGTTCGAGGCACTATCGTTCATACCGGATCTCGTCGTCGATGTGTAAGCATGACGTCAGGAACCGCGCATCTGGTCTGATTTGAATCAAGCATGTCGGCGTCACCTCTTCCATACTTGGCTTGTTGGCAGAGGAGACATAGCCATGGTGGAGCCGCTTGGGGTCGCGCAGGTATATCGGGAGTGTTCCGACGACACGTTTTCCTTCATGGCGACCAGCGAACTGGAACCGCTCGAATTGCTGACGGGGCATATCCGTGCCCGCGAGGCTCTAAGCTTCGGTACGGCAATCCGTAGCGATGGTTTCAACCTGTTCGTGCTGGGGCCGCCGGACTATGACAAGCATACCTTGGTGGGGCGCTTTCTGGCCGAGCAGGCCAAGAAGCTGCCGGCACCGCCGGATGGTTGCTACCTGTTCAACTTCGAAGACCCTTCCTCGCCGCGTTATCTGACGCTGCCGCCTGGCAAGGGATGGCAACTTCGCGTCGATATCGAACAGTTGGTGGAAGAGCTGCGCAGCACCATTCCCGCGGTATTCGAGAGCGACGAGTACCAGAATCGTCTGCACGAAATGAAACAAGCGATGAGCGACCGGCAGCGCGATGCGATCGAGACGGTACGTCGCGAGGCCCGTGAACACGACATTCTGTTGCTATCGACACCCAATGGCTTCACCTTCACTCCTGCTGAGGGTGACGGCATGATGGCGCCTGAAACCTTCGAGAAGCTTCCCAAGGATGAACGCGATCGCATTCAAGGAACGGTGGAGATCCTGCAGCGTAAGCTGCAACAGGCGATTCGCCAGATGCCACAGCTGGCCAAGGAGCTGCGACAGCAGACCCAACGCCTCAACGAAGAGATGTTACAGGCCGCCATCGATGGTCCTCTTGGCGAACTGGAAGCTCGCTATGCCGATTTTTCTGGCGTCTTGAACCATCTCGAGGCGATTCGTGAGGCCATCCTGCAGCATGTGGATGCCTTTCTGGAAAGTCACTCCGAGATGTCACCCGACGCGGTATTCAGCCGCTTCCAGGTCAACCTGCTGGTCGACAACGCTGGATGCGATGGGGCGCCGGTGGTTTACCAGGATTTACCGACTCACCAGCACTTAGTCGGCCGCATCGAACACCATGTGCACAACGGCACACTGCTTACCGACTTCTCGTTGATCCGTGCTGGGGCGTTGCACCGCGCGAATGGTGGCTATCTGGTGTTGGATGCGCGCAGCCTGCTGCAACAGCCAGGCGCCTGGGAAACTCTCAAGCGAGTATTGCGTGCCGGTGAGATTCGTACCGAATCCCTCGAGCAAGCCTATGGACTGATCAGTACCGTGACATTGGAGCCGGAACCGGTTCCACTGGATCTGAAGGTGGTGTTGCTAGGGGACCGCCAGCTCTATTACCTGCTCTGCGAGCATGATCCTGAGTTTCTCGAACTGTTCAAGGTTCAGGCGGACCTAGAGGATACTTTGCCGCGAGATGCCGATGGTCAAATGCAGTATGCCAGAATGCTGGCCTCCATGGCGCGGGACGCAGAGCTGCGCCCGTTGGATCGTTCCGGTGTGGGATCGATGATCGAGCACGCCAGTCGGCTGGCCGACGATCAGCGCAAACTAACGGCTCATCACCGCGCCTTGCATGATCTGTTGCTGGAAGCCGACCATTGGGCCGGCGAGGCGGGGGCCGAGATGGTGGGGCGTGCTCACGTGGAGAAAGCGATCGCGCAACAGCTATGGAGAGCTGGCCGCATTCGCGAGCGCAATCTTGAGATGATTCAGCGTGGCACGGTGATGATCGCTACCCATGGCGAGACGACCGGTCAGGTTAACGGGTTGTCCGTGCTGCAGCTTGGCGAATACGGCTTCGGACAGCCTAGCCGAATCACGGCAACGGCACGCCCCGGAGCAGGGCAAGTGGTGGATATCGAACGTGAGTCCCGCCTGGGAGGCCGCATCCACTCCAAGGCAGTGATGATCCTGTCACGCTTTCTGGCCAGCCGATATGCGGGTGAGACACCACTATCGCTCTCGGCCAGTCTGGCATTCGAGCAATCCTATGGCGGTATCGAAGGCGACAGTGCGTCGGTGGCCGAAGTATGTGCACTGATCTCCGCCATCGTGCAGGTTCCACTCAAGCAATCGCTGGCAGTGACGGGATCGATCAACCAGCACGGCGAAGTTCAGGCAGTGGGCGGTGTCAATGAAAAGGTCGAGGGCTTCTTTCAGGTCTGTCGCGAGCGTGGCGAGCTCGATGGCAAGGGCGTCTTGCTGCCGGCAGCCAATGTCGAACATCTGATGCTCCGTCCGGAAGTGCGCGAGGCTATCGCCCAAGGCCACTTTCGCGTCTATGCCATCTCCCATGTGGATGAGGCGCTTGAATTGCTGACCGGCTGTGAAGCGGGGCAGGTGGACGGGAATGGTCATTATCCAGAGGACAGCCTGAATGCCAAGGTGATGGCGCGGCTCGAGCGATTCCAGCAAGTGGTCAAGAAGAAGGGTTCTCGTACCAACAAGACACCACCCGCGGAGCAAGACGAGGAGGACAATGGCAATGCCGAATGACGACGTTGTCCAGCACGGCATCGTGCCCCGTGTGTTGGCGTTGTTGGATGCTTCAAGGCATAGCTTGGCGGCACTATCGATCGCCACCGATCTGGCATGCAGCCGGCATGCTGAGCTGGTTGCCCTTTTTGTTGAAGATCGCGATCTATTGAGCTGTGCGGAATTTCCCTTTTCATGCGAGGTGGGAATGTCGTCCGGAATGGCAAGACCGCTATCGCCGTCGGCTCTCGAGGCCAGTCTGTCGCGCCAGAGAGAAAGTGTTCGTCAAGCGCTGAGTGCCACGGTAGCTGGACGTGAAATACGCCATTCATTGAAGGTCAGCCGTGGACGAGTCGTTGCCGAAGCCCTGGCGTTGGCGACCAGTAGCGATGTGTTGGTACTGGGGAAAGCGGGGGGATCCTCCCAGTGGGGAGGGCGCCTGGGATCCACCAGCCGTGTTTTGATGCTGAAAGCACCGTGCACGGTGCTACTGTGGGATACGACATATCCCATGGAGCAGGGCCCTCTCCTGGTAATGGGAGAGGGGGGAGACTCTGCTACCCCTGAGTGGCTGGCCAATAGCCCTCTTTTCGACGGTGTGGCGCGGCTCACCGAGATGAGCGCGTCATCGCTCGAGCGACGAGTGGCCATTTCTCCTTACGGTGCCTTGTTGCTGCGTCGGTCGCAGCTCGCACGCTTGGTCGACGAAGATCCAGAACTGATGGCACGTCTGCCCATGCCCATCATCGTGGTGCCTTGATGTCTTCTTTCTTGTAGTCGGGTCGAAAGGCCTCCCATGTCTTTTCCGCCAGACCGATCCCCGCGCCAGCCATGGTCAGATAGGTTTCGTTCGCACCGGCTTCGAGGAGCTTTTCCGACTCGTCGTCGAACATGGTCTGGGCGACGATAGGTCCCGTAAAGCCGAATTTCCTGAGCTGACGAGCGGCAATGAGCTTCCCTTCGATATCAGGCATGGCAAGAATCACGGCTTTGATCCTGGAGATGTCCACGCCATGCCAGAAGCCGATATCCTCAGCGTCGGCATATACCACATTGCGTCCTGCCTCCTTGTGCCGAGCCACCTTGTTGGGGTCAGCATCCAGACCGATGACATTCTGGTGACGTTCGGCCAGAAAGTTGAACGCCGCCGTCCCGGTACGCCCCATGCCCATGATCAGTAACTCGGCATGATCCAGTGAAGCCGGTTGTTCGTCCGGATGGTGAGTTCGCTTTTCGAATCGCACGAGGAAGTGCTCGAAACGATCGAATAACGGATGCGCGAAGCGATTCAATGGTGCTGCGACGACGAATGAGACGGCGACAGCGATCGCTAGTGGGACGAGCCATTGATCCAAGACACCTGCGACAACGATGAGGCCAAATTCGCTGTAGCAGGTCAGGCTTAACGCTCCCAGGAAGGCATTGCGTGCCCGCAACCGGAACAAGGTCAACAGGAAGAAGAAGAGCAGTCCCTTGAGCGGCAAAATGAGTGCCAACACCAACGCAAGTGTCAATGCCTCGGTATCGGGGAGTCCAGCCATGCCGATCTGCAGAAAAAAACCGACCAGCAGAATTTCCTTCAACCCCCACAGCGACTTGGATAGCTCCTGCGCCCGATCATGGTCGGACAGCAATATCCCCATGATCAGTGCGCCGAGTTCGGGGCTGAGCCCCACCAGTTCGAATCCCATGCCGCCCAACGCAACGGACATCACCACGCCCATCAGCACCAGCAGCTCATCGTGTCCCGCGACGTCCATCAGCCAATACATAGCTGGCTTCAGCAGCGGAAGCCCGAACACCAGCAAGGCCCAGTAAGAGGGCGTGTGTCCCCCGGCAATACTCAACACGGCCAAGGCGATCAAATCCTGAATGATCAGAATGCCGATGGCCACACGACCGTGAAAGGCCCGGAGTTCACGCTTGGCTTCCAATACCTTGGCCGCCAGCACGGTACTGGAAAATGCCAGGGCGGTGGCCAGCATCAGTGCGGTTTGCCTATCCAACTGCATGAAGAAATAGAGGCCCAGGGAAAACACGCCTACCGAAAACAGGAAATGCAGCAGTGCCCCCCCTAGTACTACTGGTGATACCAGGTTGCGCAGCTTGAGTTTCAGCCCAACGGTGAAAAGCAGTAACAGGACACCGAGATGAGCCACGTGTTTCAGCACGGGGCCAGCCTCTTCAGGCAAACCGAGGGTAGGGCCGAATACATTGAGTGCGAATCCCGCCGCAAGAAAGCCGACCAGGGGAGGCAGTCCCAACTGGCGGACCAACACGCCGAAGACGAAGGCAAACGAGAGCGAGACGACTTCAATCAAAATGACGTTCCTGTGGGGTTAGAAATTCATTGGGCTCGCCAGGGGCGAGCGTAGTGTACGTCACGAAAGGCAAAAAAATGTAGTTCGATGCCCCTTGGCTGCCATTGATCTTCACTACATGATTTCACCTGCTACATTTGATGGATGCCTAATGATTTCGGGGCCGTATCAGGCGTCGAGAGCAAGAAGAAACGACGAGGAGAAACACAGTGGTCACCCTGACGATCAACGGCTGCGAGCATGAGCTCGATGTGCCAGAGAGCATGCCATTGCTGTGGTCGCTATGAACTCTAGAGCGGATACGGACCGTACCGTCGCCTTGATCATGGCTGCCGGGCGTTCACGGCGTTTTGGCGATGCCGACAAGCGCCTGGCCACTTTACCAGATGGCCGCACATTGCTGGCTGTCACGCTGGAATGCGTTGCCGAGGTCTTCTCTCAAGTGCGTGTCGTGCTGCGCGAAGACGATGACCCCAGGCCGCTGGGGTTGCCTGTGGAGACGCTGGTGATTCGCGCCCCGCATGCCGATGCGGGGTTGGGCGCTAGCCTAGCGGATGCTTTCGTGGCACTGGAAGGCGACCCATCTTTGACCGAATGCGAGGTGGCGGCGGTACTACTGGCCGATATGCCCTTCATCCAGGTCGCAACGATGCAGATCCTTGAGCGCGAGTCCGACGCCTCATGGATTGTACGTCCTCGTCACGCTGAGCGTCCTGGTCACCCGGTACTCTTCGGTCGTGACTTCTGGCCCGAGCTGACAACGCTGGATGGTGACGAAGGTGGGCGCGCTGTCATCCGCCGGCACACGGCTCGGTGTCAGGAAATCGACGTGGACGATGCCGGTATTCATGCCGATATCGACTATGTCGAAGATATGGCCCGCTTCGAATGCCACCCATGATCTAGTGAATCAAGGCGGCTCGCAGTCTCTCCGCTAGGTGCTTGGCTTCATCTTCGCTGGTAACGTTGGTGAATCCCAGCAAAAGCGACGGTCTGCATTGAGTTTCGAGGCACCAGTGGGATAGCGCATGAACCGCCAGTCCATCTGCCTGCGCTTTTGCGGCAAGTTCTATGTCATCGCCGTCCACCAGTTCCGCCAGAAGGTGCATGCCCCCTGCCTGTAATCTGATGTGCAAGCGCTCGCCGAATGCGTCACGAAGTGCCTGAGCCATATAGGCTCTGCGTTGGGCATAGAGGCTGCGCATCTTCTTCAAATGGCGCGCGAAATGACCTTCGTTCATGAAGTCGCTGATGGTTGCCTGCGCCAGCGTGAAACAGCCACCAGAGAAGGTGTGGCAGGCGTCTTGAAAACGCTCCACTTCAGACGCTGGGACCACCAGGTAGCCAAGCCGAAGGCCGGGGAACAGTACCTTGCTGAAGGTGCCGGTATAGAGTACGCGCCCCTGCTGATCCAGGCTCTTCAGTGCGGGTAGTGGGTGGCCTTCATAGCGATATTCGCTGTCGTAGTCATCCTCGATGATCCAACTGCCCACCTGGTTGGCCCATTGCAACAGTTCCAGGCGGCGTGGCAGAGCAAGGGCGACCCCAAGAGGACTTTGGTGTGAAGGCGTGATGACCGCAAATCCAGCATTAGGCGCGTGTTGCAGGCCAAGGTCGACATTCAAGCCTTGTTCATCCACGGGAATGGGAACCAGCCGTGCGCCGTTACCGACGAGTTGTCGGCGCGCATAGTAATAGCCAGGATCCTCGAACCAGACTTGGTCGCCAGACCGCATCAGGCAGTGACAGATCAGATCGAGCGCGCCTTGATAACCGGCCGTGATAAACACTTGCTCAGGAGAGCATTGGATGCCTCGGGAAATACCTAGATAGGAGGTAATGCGTTCTCGCAAGGGGCGGTAGCCAGCCGGGTCGGGATATCCCAATGCCGTGGTAGCGATATCGCGTAGTCGACGGGTCATCAGGCGACGCCATAGCTTGGTTGGAAAGACATCCAGTGCCGGTAGGCCAAGCTGGAACGGTCGTGTTGACGTGTCCCGATACCGTTCCCGGGCCCTGCACGGTACCGCTGCCTCCTCGGGTGGCAAAGCGAGCCCGCTGGCCTGAGTCAGGCGAGGAGACACCACGGTACCGGCTGGACCACGCGCTTCCAGATACCCTTCGCCGATCAGCATCTGATAGGCCGCTTCGACGGTGCCGCGGGAAAGATTCAGCTCACTGGCCAGGCTGCGAATTGCCGGTACGCGGTCACCCGGTTTCAGGCGACCAGCGCTAATCGCGTCCTTATAGCGCCGGTATAGCTGCAAATAGATTGGTGCTTGCAGCTTGCGGTCGGGTAGCGACAACGAATCAGCATGCTTATGTCCCATTCATATTCACCATTCTTGTACCTATGGACTGGGTCATAACCTGCTTAGAGTACCTGCATGTATTCAAGAGAGCACTAACCGTGCAACGACTCGATGCTGGAGAATATCGATGAGTAACCTTCGCCTTCCCTATGCCGAATTGTCTCCCGAGGCGTATAAAAACCTGATCGGTGTGATGCGCAGCCTGGAAGATAGCCGCCTTGGTACGCGCTTGATCGATCTGATCTATCTGCGTATTTCGCAGATCAACGGCTGCTCCTTCTGCCTGCAGAAGCATGCGGATTCCCTGCGTAAGCACGGAGAGGAACAGCATAAATTGGACAGTCTCGCCGCCTGGCAGGTGAGCGATCTATACAGTCCACGCGAACGCGCTGCGCTGGCGTGGGCCGACTCCGTGACTCGCATCGCCGAGACTCAAGCGCCCGATGAGGTATTCGATGCGCTCAGGAACCACTTCAGCGAGGCGGAAATCGCCGACCTGACCTTTGCGGTGGCGTTGATGAACGCCATGAACAGGATGGCGATTTCCATGCGCCTGTAAGGGAAAGTGGGAAATAGCCATCTGACGGTCATATATGGACGGAAGCTGGGCTGCCTTCACTCCGGTGGCTGGTAGCGCTTGCCCGGCGTGAAGCCGGGCAAGGCGAATGAAGGCGCTTACTGCTGGGTGCCGAACAATGCATCGATATCGACGGCTTCCGCCATCGCTTCATAGCCTTCGTCGCTGGGGTGAAGATGGTCGCCTGAATCGTAGTCGGGGTGCAATCGTGTTGGCTGTTCGGGGTCACGGGTCACCGTATCGAAGTCGATCACGGCATCGAACTCGCCACTGGTGCGTATCCATTCATTGACCGTCTGGCGGAGTTGCTCTTTTTCCGCGTTGTAGTAACCCCGCATCGGCGTATCGCGCAAGGCGCCTTCGAAAGGAGTCAGGGTCGCCCCAATGATGCGCACGTCATGAATATGCGCCCGTGCGATCAACTGTCGGTAAGCGGCGATCAGGTCATCCGCGGTGGGCAAATCTTCAGCGGGCTTCAGGGGTGTTTGCGGCCAGCCGATGTCGTTGATCCCCATCAGCACGATCACGCTCTCCACCTCTGGCTGACTCAGCACGTCTCGCTCGAAGCGAGCCAGCGCATTCTCGCCCATGCGGCTGTGCAGCAGGCGGGCTCCGGAAATGCCCGCGTTGAGTACGGCGACGTTGTCATTGGTCAGGCGGCGGGCGAGGAAATCCGGCCAGCGGTGGTTGGCGTTCAGTGTTGACGCATTGCCGTCGGTGATCGAGTCACCGAAGGCCACCACAGCACGGCTATCCTCGACAGCGTCGACCAGAATGCCACTCAGAAACAAGCGTATGTCGAGCGTCGCTTGCGGCGTCAGCGTGGTGGCGCCGACCTGGTTTCCTGTACCGACATAGGCTGTCTGTAAGCCATCCCAGTGGAATGTCGCGGGCGGTGTCGGCTCGGGCAGATACAGGCTGACTGCGAGCTGGTCCAACGCTTCAACGGAAAGCTTCACCGGGTCGCTGACCACACGGGCACCGGGCGGAATCGAAATCTGCCGTTGTCCCGAGAAGGTGAGGGCCGTTCCTGACTCGGGGTGTATGGCCGAGTCGGAATCGGCGCGTGCAAGATGGGCAGCACCGATGACGAGTGGCTGTGAACCGTAGGCGTTGGACAGGGCAATGCGCACACGTTCGCCGCCAATGCTTACACGTGCCACTTGTCGAATGGTCTGGTCCCACAGTTGAAACGGCGTGTTCGTCGGTAGTGGGAAGTCACCTTCCCAACGCGGTTGGGGGCTGGCGATCCAGGTAGCGATCCAGTTGCCATTATCGTTAGCCCTGGCTTCCGCCATTGGCATGGCGAGCATCGTCGACACTGCGAGCGCGGTAAGAAGCCATGTCGGTAGCCAATAAAGCACTCGTCGTAACGGCGTTTCGTTTCCATACATGAGGTTGGTCTCCATGAAGGTTCGAGGGCCAGAGCAAGCTCAAGTGTCACTCTGGCGGAGTATTACCATGCCGACATCGGCGTATCGCCGATGTCGAAAATTTAGCACTTGGAGGAGTGAGCGACGGCCTCGATGTCTGCCATGGCATGAGATGGCTGTTGGGCCAGACGTAGACCGAGAAGCGCTGTGGCCGTGGCTGCCAGCGGCACCAGTGCTGCTATCCAGGGCAGATCACCCAGGCCCAGACCGTGGTCGAGAGTGAAACCACCCAGCCAGGCGCCAATGGCATTGCCTAGATTGAAAGCGCCGATGTTGAAGCTGGAAGCCAGGCTCTGGCCGGCACCTTCGGCTTTCGACAGTACCCACATCTGCAGTGGTGGCACGGTGGCGAAAGCGGCCGCACCGAGCAAACCGACGAAGACGATGGCAAGGATTCGGTCGTGAATGGCGAAGGCCATCAGGCCCATCACAGCGGCAAGAATCAGCAAGGTACCCAACACCGCTCTCGCAAGATGCCTGTCGGCTAAGCGGCCACCGATCAGGTTTCCGGCTACCAACCCCGCACCGAACACCAGCAGGATGGGAGACACAGCGGATTCCGCAAAACCGCTGACCTGAGTCAAGATGGGAGCGATGTAGGTGAACACCGTGAAGGTACCGCCGAAACCAAGTACTGTGGTCAGCAATCCGATCAACACCGGCCCCCGAGCCAATACGCGCAGATCGTTGCGCCAATCGCTGACTTCAGGCGCTGCTTGATCGCGTGGCACGTAGCGACCCAGTACCACCAAGGCGAGCACGCCAACGACGGTTACCGCCCAGAAGGTGGCACGCCAACCCAACGCCTGGCCAAGCCAGGTGCCGAAAGGCACGCCTAGGATGTTGGCGACGGTAAGCCCGGTGAACATGATGGCGATGGCCGAAGCCTTCTTGTCAGGTGCCACCAGCCCGGTGGCGACGATCGAACCAACACCGAAAAAGGTACCGTGGGCGAAGGCGGTGATGACCCGTGCCACCATCAACGTTCCATAGTTCGGCGCCAGGGCGCAGGCCGCGTTGCCGAGCGTGAAGATCACCATCAAGGCCAGCAGTGCCGTCTTGCGAGGCCAGCGTCCGGTCAATACCGTCATCACCGGTGCGCCGACCACCACCCCTAGTGCATAACCGGAGATCAGCAACCCGGCAGCCGGTATCGACACTCCGAGATCGAGGCTCACCTCGAGCAAAATGCCCATGATCACGAATTCGGTCACACCAATGCCGAAGGCGCCGGCGGTCAGGGCATACAAGCCGGCGGGTATCGAAGCGAATGCCGGTTTCATCGATTCACCTCCGCTAGCCTGCGGATCATGGCGACCCATGTGTACGATGTCGTGTCAATGACTGACGTCATCGGAGACTCCTGTTTTCCGTGCATGAATGGCACGCATTGTGGACTCTCGACGTGTTGCGGATAATTGGCCTAACTTATAAAACTCTTTCAATGAAAATTTGAAAATGACCAATCTCAACGATCTTCGCGTATTCGTCGAAGCTGCTCGTCTCGGTTCCTTGAGTGCCGCTGCGCGCCGTCTCGGGCGTACACCGGCGGCGGCAAGCGCCAGCCTGAAACGGCTGGAAGCGGAACTCGGCATACGTTTGGTCGAACGCAATACCCGAACACTGCGACTGACACCGGAAGGCATGCTGTACCGAGAACGTGTCGCTCCCGGCCTGGCCCTACTGGACGAAGCGCGTCATGCGATCCACGATGAGTGCGACGATGTCGGTGGTGATATCCGATTGACTGCGCCAATGGATTTCGCGCGACTGTGGCTGCGTCCGCTGATGAATGAATTCCAGCAGCGACACCCTCAGATCCAGTTCACCTTGTTAGCCGGGGATGAAGTACGCGATCTGGTCTCGGAACCGTTGGATCTGGCAATCCGTTTCGGCGAACTTCCGGATTCGGCGCTGGTTGCCAGGAAGCTGCTCGACAATCGCCGCCTGGTGGTCGGTGCACCGGCCTATTTCGAGAAACATGGCCGACCACGACGGCCGGAGGATCTTCTGGCACACAACTGTCTGGTGTACATGAGCGGTGGCATGGCCTATCGACGTTGGCCGTTCCAGCGAGGTCACGAAACCGTGGTAGTGGAGATCCATGGCGACCGCATCAGCAATGACGGTAGCCTGGTGCGCGAGTGGGCATTGGATGGGGTCGGTCTAGCCTTCAAAAGCGAGCTCGATGTACGTGCCGATCTGGCTGCTGGTCGTCTCGAACCGGCATTCAAGGAATGGCAAGGCATGTCCCTGCCACTGAACGTGGTGTTTCCCGGTACCGGCCCACGTCCGGTGCGTGTACGGCGTTTCGTGGAATTTCTTCGTGCACGATTACGTGAAGGAGAGGAAAAGTCACGGGCATAGATGTCTCGCCTTGGTCGATTTGCTTCTTTCTCGGACGACCAGCAAAGGCAGCCCTATCGATTTCTCGATGGGGGCAACGAATCAGGGAGTCAGAGATAACCATGAAACTGTATGCCCACCCGTTTTCTTCATACTGTCAGAAGGCGCTGATCGCGCTATACGAGAATGACCTTCCCTTCGAGTTTCGCATGCTCGAGCCGGGCGACGAACACGTGATGGCGGAGCTCGAGGCGTTGTGGCCAATCAAGCGCTTCCCCGTGCTCGTGGACGAAGGCCGTACGGTGATGGAGGCGAGCATCATCATCGAATACTTGGCACTTCATCATCCTGGACCGGTGAAGTTGATTCCCGAAGATGCACGTGCTGCGCTCGACGTACGTCTCATGGACCGTTTTTTCGACAATTACATCTCTACGCCGCAGCAGAAGATCGTGATCGACAGTATTCGTAAGGCGGAAAATCGCGACCGCCAAGGGGTCGCCGAAGCGCGTAACATGCTCGATACCGCCTACCGGTGGCTCGACGGTGTGATGAAGGAGCGCGAGTGGGCGGCCGGCGACACCTTCAGTCTTGCCGATTGCGCTGCTGCGCCCGACTTGTTCTACGCTGACTGGACGCATCCGATTGGCGAGGAATTCCCTAACGTCCGAGCCTATCGGCAGCGCTTGCTCGAACGGCCCTCCTTCGCGCGTGCCGTGGATGAGGCGCGGCCTTATCGTCACCTTTTCCCGCTCGGTGCCCCCGACCGCGACTGAGCATAAAGAGGGTGGCTGGGATGAGGAAACGGCTTATCGGATGGGGAGTGGCAGGTGTCCTTGGCCTCATCGTGGGAGGACTGGGGGCAGGCTATATGGTCATGTTCCATATGCCGGGTAAATCCTACCGAGAGGTTGCGCCGCCCTTGGATGCCGAAAAGACGGCCTTGCGCAATCGTCTGCGAGGGCACGTACGCATGTTGGCTCACCAGATTGGCGAGCGTCATTACTGGCAGTCCGAGCGCATGCATGAGGCGGCCGCCTACATCGACCAAGTGTTGCGAGAGGCTGGATATGAGCCATTCAGGCAAACCATCGCGACCCAAGACGAGATGTTCGCCAACGTCGGGGTGAGGCTACCGGGAAGGAGTCTACAGAACGAAGCGCTGGTTATCGGTGCCCATTACGATACGGTACGGGGTAGCCCGGGTGCCGACGACAACGCCTCTGGCGTAGCCGTATTGCTCGAACTGGCGCGATTACTGCGAGAAAGGAAGCCTGATCGGACTATCCACCTGGTTGCCTTCGCCAACGAAGAAATGCCTTTCTTCGCCAGTGACGCGATGGGCAGCTTGAACTATGCGCGCCAGTTGCAGATGAATGATGAGAAGCTCCTGGGAATGATCTCTCTGGAGATGCTTGGCTATTACGTCGACGATCCCGGTACCCAGTTCTATCCTCCCTTCCTTGAGCACTTTTATCCGGATACCGGTAACTTCTTGGCATTCGTAGGCAACGTGACCTCACGCCGTCTGGTACGGCAGGTCATCGGGGCATTTCGCCACTATGCTGAATTTCCCTCGGAAGGGATGGCGGCTCCAGAGCTGATCGGTGACATCCGACGTTCCGATCACTGGGCCTTCTGGCAGATGGGCTATCCGGCCATGATGCTGACCGATACCGCCAACTTTCGTAACCCCTACTATCACAGCTCCGATGATACCTACGAGAAGCTGGATTACGATGCCATGGCGCGTCTGACGGCGGCACTGGCCCAGGCCATGGAAGAGATGGCTAGGGAGTGAGGAGGGCGTCAACTATGTGACTGACGCAATGAATGGGAGCCCCTGTATGCTTGGCATCGAATTCTTGATTACTTCGCTGGTTGTGGTTCTGTTACCGGGGCCGGGTATGCTCTTCACGATATCCACGGGGCTGATGAGCAGCAAGCGCGCCAGTGTCTTTGCTGCGCTGGGGTGCACGGCGGGGATCGTTCCTCACTTGCTGGCCAGCGTCCTGGGGTTGGCCGCCATTCTGCATGCCAGTAGTGTCGCCTTCCAAATCATCAAGTATCTAGGGGTTGCCTACTTGGCCTACCTGGCATGGGTGATGTGGAAGGAGTCCGGGGCCATTGATTTTCATCATGAGTCACGCGACAAGAAGGTGTCGAAAGTCGCGGTAAGGGCATTCCTCACCAATATCTTGAATCCAAAATTATCGATCTTCTTCCTGGCGTTCCTTCCGCAATTCGTTCCCCATAATGCGGAATCCTCGATCGCTTATATGTTGCTGTTGAGTGCCGTGTTCATGCTCATGACGTTAGCTGTCTTCATCGCTTATGGGGTATGTGCCAATGGCGTGCGTACCTATCTTTTGAATTCGCCGGGGGTGATCAAGTGGATTCAGCGGACGTTCTCAGGCGTGTTCGTGGCGTTGGGAGCGAAACTGGCCATGGCCGAGCGGTAGGAAGACGGCACCTTTTGTCAGTCACGGGTTTGCCAAGGCATTTCTGAGGTGTCCGTGCCACACCCAACATTAGTCGTCCGATGGTGGGGCTCTTTCCATGCCGGCCATGAAAACTGGTACAAAAGGTCCATGGAAACTGGTACAAAAGATCGATGATAGCGTTGGCCTTCCCTTTAACGATGGACCAAGGAGGGACTAACGTGGATGGATAGTGGATGAATAAATATGCTGATTTTCTCCCCAGGACAGACCTCGCACTGCTCAAACTCGTCAGTTCCCTTCTAAGATTTCATTAGCCGCTAACATAAGAATGCCTTCAACGGGAGGGCAGGGGCATGAAAAAACATCAGCTAACGCAGGGTCTGACGAAAACCACCACCATAATGGCATGCTTAGGAGCGTTCATCTCATCGGCGGCTGCAGAGCCGATCAAGATCGAAGCCGCCGTGAGTCCAACAGAGCAGATACGCCACGAGTTTGCCGATGACAGTAATCGGATTGTCCAGATGGTGAAGCGCGAGGGCGAAGCGACCGGCAGTGGCCCGCTCGCGCAAACGGCTGTCACGGAATACGGCTTTCACGACGTTGTGCCTGGTATGAACGGTGATGCCACCGGTTATCTGGTGTTCACGACGTCGGAGAATGACGTGGCTTACGTGAAGTGGCTATTGCGCGCCGTCTTCGTTCCGGGCGCAGATGACAAGCCAATGTTGCTCGACAATGGAGTATGGGAAGTGGTCGGTGGCAGCGGAAAATTCGAGGGGCTCGAAGGTGCCGGCATCATTCATATCGAATTCGTGTCGCAGACCGACCGTAGTTTCATTTTGGAGGGCGAAATGGTCTCGGCACAGGAATAGCCCATGAACCCAAGCAGTGAAGAGAAGATAGTCGAGTCGTGGAGCAAGAATGCGTCTCCATGGGTCACCGCTGTCCGTGGCGAACGGATCGAGAGTCGTAAGCTGGCGACAAATAACGCAATCGTCGACGCCGTCTTGAGTCGTTCCGCCCACTCCGTTCTCGATATTGGCTGCGGTGAAGGATGGCTTGTCCGAGAACTCACGGCCAGAGCGATGCACGTGGTGGGGGTAGATGCCGTTCCGAGTCCGATCGAATACGCTCAAGATACGGGGGGCGGGAGTTTTCACGTAGTTTCTTACGAGGAGATTGCCAGCGGTGTACTCGAAAGTTCGTTCGATGTCGCTGTCTGCAATTTTTCGCTACTTGGCAAAACGTCAGTCGAAGAATTGTTCAATGCTGCACCCTCGTTGTTGAATCCGCGAGGGGCGTTAATAGTGCAAACGCTTCACCCGGTGACAGCGTGCGGTGATTTACCCTACCAGGATGGCTGGAGAGAGGGCTCATGGGACGGCTTTCATTCTGATTTCACCGACCCGGCCCCTTGGTATTTCAGAACCTTGGAGAGTTGGGTGTCATTGTTCCGAAATAGTGGGTTTCGGCTGTTCGAGATGCGCGAGCCTTTACACCCAAAAACTCAGAAGCCCGCTTCCGTTATCTTCATTGCAGAGTTGGCGGCTGACAAAGGATGTTAGCCGAGGCAGTGGCCAACGGATGCTCGATAATCGTACCGGTATCCAACAGCTTGTTGCCATGTGCCGACATGAACCACGTATCGGGTGGTAGGGCAAGCGATGTAAGCGAAAACCGCCATCCTCTTGTCGTCAATCTCTTACAAAAATCGTGGTCGATTTCCTACATGCCAACTCTTGTTCCGGGGCAGTGTATTCGATACGTTTATTAGTAATTCTAATAATTCTCATTATTTTCTGCAGGGACGCAGCATATGGCCAATCCCCCGGGTCTTCAGTTCACCCTCTCCATGGACGGTGCCGAGGAAGGCACAGACTTGGCGGTCATCGATTTCACCCTCGACGACTCGTTGTCCAAGCCGTTCACGTTGTCCGTCAACTTTGCCAGTCACCAGGACGATCTTGATCCTGCGGTTTTCCTGGACCGTGAAGCGGGTTTGATCGTCTGGCAGGATGGTCAGGTTCGGCGCCGGGTCAATGGTGTGGTCAGTGAGTTTGCTTGTGGCGACACCGATCATCGGCGGACCTTCTACGATGTAGTGATTCGTCCCGACTTGTGGCGGCTCGGGTTGAACCGGAGTTGGCGTATCTTTCAGAATGCGACACTACCAACAATCATTCAGCAGCTGTGCGAAGAGAACGGCCTCATCGACGTGACGCTTGGCATTACGCGAGAGCTGCCGGAGCGCGAATATGTCGTGCAATGTTGTGAATCGGATCTAGCCCTCATCGAACGCCTGGCCGCCGAGGAAGGGGTTTTCTACTTTCACCAATTCGATGACGGCAGTCACGAGCTGGTCTTTACTGATGCCTTGCAATTTTTGCCGACACTTGGCGAGAGAGCCTACCACTCGCGAGCCGGTGGCATACCGCCCCAGCGCGATCTGTGCAACCAGGTGCTGACCACCTTCGCTGAAGGCGATCTGTTGGAATGAAATTCACCTTAAAATGAAACTTTTAATATTGGTAATAGCGCTTTCACTGTCTAGCGTGGTAATCGCCATGTCTTTCTTTGATGTGGGGAAAGCTTACGTTTTTTCTCCAACCAGAATCACGATTACCCTGAATAAAGAACCTTTGAAAAATGCCAAAGTCATTCGGCGCTGGAATTGGAATGATGAGGGTGAAGATCACGCTTTTACAAATGATGACGGTGTCATAGAGCTGCCGGAGGTTAGACGAAGGGGAATAACGCAATTCATTCCAGCCGAGTTTGTTGCTACTCAGCAGATAGTGGTAGTGATAGACGGCAAGGAAGAACGAGTATGGTTATACTCAAAGCGTGAACCAGGCGAGAATGCAGAACTCGGTGGAAAACCGCTAGTCCTCAACTGTGAATTAAGTAATGAAGAGAAGATGTATCGAGATTTTGGGTCGCCCTTGTTGACCAAATGCACATGGGGTGAAGAAGGAGTCAGTTAAGTCTTCTTCATTCCGCAAAACTGAACGGTGGATATATTCATCGTGGCCTTCGGATCACGCGAAGACGTACGGCCTTAGCTAGCCCTAAGAAAGGGCTGCAAGATATGGCAGTCGATGCAGGCAACGAGTGGTACGGTATGAAGCATTGGTGTCAATCATGAGAACGTCGGGCCGATACGGAGGCGCAGCATGAATCAGGTCATGGTGATTACCGGCGCAAGCCGAGGAATCGGGGCGGCGACGGCGCGGTTAGCGGCAGCTAGAGGATACACGGTTTGTATCAATTACCGTTCTAACAGCCAGGCTGCCGAGGCTATCGTCGATGAGATCACCGCTTCCGGTGGCCGGGCGATCGCTGTGGCCGGCGATGTCAGTATCGAGGCCGATGTCATGCGTCTTTTTGAAACGGCTGAGCGACAGTTGGGTGCCATTGGTGCTTTGGTCAACAACGCAGGTATTCTCGAGCGCCAGGGCCGGGTCGAGACGATCGACGCCCAGCGGCTGGCTCGGATATTCGGGGTCAATGTGACGGGCAGTTTCCTGTGCGCGCGTGAAGCGATCCGCCGGATGTCGACCAAGCACGGCGGGGCAGGTGGGGCGATCGTCAATGTGTCGTCGATGGCGGCGCGTCTTGGTGCGCCGAACGAATATGTTGACTATGCGGCCGCCAAGGGCGCGATCGATACCTTCACCATCGGGCTGGCCAAGGAGGTTGCCGACGAGGGCATCCGCGTCAATGCCGTGCGTCCGGGCATCATCGATACCGATATCCACGCCAGTGGCGGCGAACCTGACCGAATCGAGCGCTTGAAAGATTTAGTACCGATGAAGCATGGCGGCCGCCCGGAGGAAGTCGCCAACGCTATCCTGTGGTTGTTGTCGGATGAAGCCTCCTATTCGACAGGAACATTTATCGATATCTGTGGCGGTCGTTAGACCTTTGGGACAGTGACCGGTCGGCGATGAAGGCCTCAGTGGACTAAAACAGTCGATTTTCGGGCAATGCCTCAATATCTCAGCCTCTCTGCCGATAGTCATGAAAAACATACTCTCTAAAAAAACTTGTCACAGGGGCTGTTCGATGAAAAACCTATCCATCAAGTGGAGCCTGACAGCTGCCTTGGTCGTACTGGTGCTGATGATCGGCTTGATCAGCGGTCTGGGGTTTTATGCCACCACCGCTGGTGAAGCGGCCTTGCACGACCTGGCGGAGACCAACGTCAAGCTCTCCAACCTGGCCAACCGTACCCAGGTGAACGTACTGCGGGCACAGACGTTTCTGGACCGCTACGCCAGCCTCAGCACCCAGGGTAATCCCGACAAGGGGCGCGAGAATCAGCAGATGGCAGTGGCGGCCGTGGAAGCGGCGCAGCAGCGCTTTGATGAGTTCCAGCAAATTCCCATCGAGCCGACAGATCCCCGGGCCCCTTATATCGAGGCCATCACTAAGGCATACGAGGCCTATGTCAACGAGGGCTTGATGCCGCTACTGGATGCCATGCCGTTCCAGGTGCAGCGTGGTCAGGAGAACCTGGCCGAATTGGGGGTCGAGCTCGATAACGCCATGGGAGCCTTCGTTACCTACAGCGAACAGCGGGGCGACGCTGCCATCGCAGAGGTCGAGAGCCTGGATCGGCGTGTGGCGATGATAACCGTCGGTCTGCTGGTCGTGGCGCTCATCGCCGCATTCCTCATTCGCATGGCGATGATGCGAGTGGTGGTGGCCCCGCTGCGGGAAGCGGTTACCCATTTCGAGCGTATCGCCGATGGCGACCTGACCGCGCGTATAGAAGAGCGCGGTCGTAATGAGATCGGCCAACTCTACAGCGCGCTCGGACGTATGCAGGAGAAGCTCAAGACGCTGGTGATCTCGTTGCGCGACAGTAGCGATAGCGTATTCATCGGCGCCGGTGAGATAGCCTCGGGCAGCCAGGATCTCTCCTCGCGCACCGAACAGCAGGCTTCCGCTCTGCAAGAAACCGCTTCCAGCATGGAGCAAATGGCATCCACCGTAAGCAATAATACCGATACGGCCATCGAGGCCGACCAGCTTTCCGCCTCAGCCTCGAAGACCGCTGAGGCCGGTGGCCAGGAGGTCGAGCGAACCGTGCAACTGATGCGCGAGATCGCCGAGAGCGCGAAACGTGTCAACGATATCATCGGTGTGATCGACTCCATTGCCTTCCAGACCAACATCCTGGCGCTCAATGCCTCTGTCGAGGCGGCCCGGGCAGGGGAGCAGGGGCGCGGTTTTGCTGTAGTGGCCAGTGAAGTGCGCTCCCTGGCCAGCCGCAGTGCGGAATCGGCCAAGGAGATCCGCAGCTTGATCGAGGCTACCACGGCCCGGATCACCAACGGTGCCGAACAGGCCGAGCGCAGTGGACAGACGATCAGTGAAACCGTTGATTCCATCCGTCAGGTCAGCGCCCTGATGGGGGAGATCTCCACCGCCACGCGGGAACAGAACAGCGGCATCGAGCAAATCAATACCGCACTGACCGAAATGGACTCGGTGACCCAGCAGAACGCTTCCCTGGTGCAGCAGACCAGCGCTGCCGCCGCGTCGCTCGAAGAGCAGGCCCAGCGCCTTGCCGCGCTGATCGCCACCTTCCGTGTCGATGACCAGGCCGCTTCGGTGACAGCACAGCTTACTCGCCAAGCCAAAGACCGGCGCAAGGAGCAATCTGAAAATGTGGCGGAGAGTGAAGTGAGAGGGAATCAGCCCATGAAGCTCGTTTCGTCCAAGTCGGAGAAAAACCTTTCGCACAGTACCGCCGATACTGACGACTGGAGTGAGTTCTAGCCCATCGTGGATGAGTCGTCCTGCTTGGGGTGTCGCCGGCGCGGGGCTATTAGAGCATGATCCTGTTACGGCCCGTGGCCTTGGCCAAGTACAGTTGCTTATCGGCGAGGTCGATCAACTCGTGGGCCCCTCCGATATCCTCGGGTACCAGATTGGCCCCTCCGACACTGATACTCAGGTGAGGGACCACGGTCGATACAGGGTGCTCGATGCCGAGATCACGTACTGCCGCACGCATGGTTTCAGCCAATCGGCTCATCCCCTGGCGATCGGTTTGCGGAAGCAGGGCGGCAAACTCTTCGCCACCATAGCGGGCCACCAGATCGTCATTGCGTTGCAGGCAGCGATGCAAGGTCCGGGCGACCTTACGCAGCACCTCGTCACCGGCAAGATGGCCGAAATGATCGTTGAATGCCTTGAACTCGTCCACATCGACCAGCAGAAGCCCCAGAGGTTGCTTTCGGCTCCGAAGGTGCCTCCATTCCCACTTGAGCTGGTGATCGAACGTGCGGCGGTTGGCAATCCCTGTCAGCCCATCCAGTCGAGACCACAATGCCAATTGCCTGCGCTGGCGCTCCATTAGCAGATGGTTGCGAACCCTGGCCCGGAGGATGGGGGGTGAAAACGGCTTGCGGATGTAGTCCATGGCGCCCAGGTTCAAGCCTTCCTCTTCATCCTGGGCGTCACCCAGTGCGGTGAGAAAGATAATCGGAATGTCTTGGGTGAGAGGCTCTTCCTTGAGCTTTCGGCAAAGCTCGAAACCGTTCATCCCCGGAAGGCACACATCCAATAGAATCAGGTCGGGAAGCTCCGCCAAGGCCAACTCCCAAGCCTGTTCGGCATCTGCTGCCGGGATCAGGGTACAGAGATCTTCCAGTTCAATCGCTGCCAGTTCCCTGTTCAGCTCCACATCCTCGACAAGAAGCACCTTCTGACGCCTCTCCGGATCGGTGAACCTTCTGTGCCAGGTAGATATCAAGCCGGTCCCTCGCTTTCCGTTTCAAGATAGGCGCCAAAGGTTTTCTCGAGCACGTCCAGCGCCTCGGCTACCAGGTCGGAAATGTGCAAGGCGAGGCGAATGGCTTCCTCCGGGTCACCGTCGTGTAATGCCAGGTTGATCCGGGTTGCCTGCTCGGCAAGACGCCTCATCCCTGCGTGGCCGGCGGTGCCGATGATATCGTGAGACAGCTGGCGCATTGGCTCGGTCTGTGCTTCCTGCGCCAGGCGATAAACCTCTTCTGACCGTTGACGGCAGTCACTCACTAGCATGGAAAGTACTCGTGTAAAGCGCTCTGCCGGTATCCGCTGTTGCAGCTTCGACAGCGGCTGGGGATCGAGCACCGTTAGCGTGTCTGGCGCCGAGGGCTGGATATTAGGCACGATGGTGTTACCGCCGACCAGGCAGTTCACCAGCACCTGCCATAACTGTCGTTCATCGATGGGTTTGGCCACATGGCCATTCATGCCGACCGCCCGACACTGTGCGATATCCCTGGCGCTCGAATTGGCCGAGACTGCAATGATCGGTAACTGCTTGAAGCGCGCCTGCTGTCGGATCCGGCGGCAGGTTTCCATTCCATCGAGCTCCGGCATCATCAGATCGAGCAGCACAGCGTCAAAGGCGCCATCTTCCCTCTCTGCCAATTTGTTCAGGGCGTCTATACCATCGACCGCCGTTTCGACTTCCAGTCCGCCTTCCTGCAATAACTCGGCAGCGAGCAGGCGGTTCACTTCGGTATCGTCGACTAGCAGGATGCGCATCCCGGTCAGTTGCCTGGGATTGACATGTGCCTGCTTGCTTACCGGCCATTCCGAGGCAGAGGCGAAATCGACTCGAACCCGGAACCAGAACACGCTGCCCTCGCCAGGAACGCTTCTGACACCCACGCTTCCCTCCATTAACTCAGCAAGGCTACGGGAGATAGCCAGCCCTAGCCCTGTTCCTCCAAACTTGCGCGTGGTGGAAGCATCGGCTTGTTCGAAGGGAGTGAACAATCTTTCCTGATCTTCCGTCCGTATGCCGATCCCTTGATCGATCACCTCACCGTATAACCATGGCCCCCCGGAAGCCGACTGCTCGACCACCAAGCGGACCCTGATCTCGCCGTTGTCACTGAACTTGATCGCATTGTGGGTGTAGTTCAGGAGGATTTGGTTGATTCGCAAGGGGTCGCCCAGCAACCTGGGCGTGTCTGCGTCGATTTCGCAGACCAAGTCGAGCTTCTTCTCCTTGGCTTTTTCCTCCAGCATCTCTCCCATCTCTTTCAGTAGAGGGCTTGGCTCGAAGGGAATCCTTTCGATCTTGAGATGCCCGCTATCGATGCGGGTGAAGTCGAGAATGTCGTTGATGATACCCAGCAGGTGCTCGCCGGCATGGACGATCCTCACCATGCGCTCTCGCTGCCGCGGTTCGAGCGGGTGTTTTAGCGACAGCCGAGCAAGCCCGAGAATGGCATTCATCGGGGTGCGGACCTCATGGCTCATGGTCGCCAGGAAGGCTGCCTTCGCCTTGGCGGCTTCCGCCGCTAGCTCAAGGCGTTCAGCGTGTTGCAGGGTGTCGCGAAACACTTCCATCGTTTGGGCCATCTGCCCGACTTCATCGTCCCTGTCGGTATAGTCAATGCGCCCCTGATACTGGCGATGGGTCAAGCGGCCCATCACCTGAGTCAGTTGGACGATTGGCCGTGAGATATGGATCAGGGAGAGGTAGGCGGCCAGACCAATCACCCCGACCAGAGCGAACCCGAACGCCAGGGAAGTATTGATCAGGGTGGTCCGGGTGGTCGAGCCCAGGTGGGTCGAGGTGGTCTGATAATTGTCTACCGTGCGACCATGCATGGCCGCGATGTCATCCTTCAAGGCGTTCAGGGCAGGGTCGAACTCTTGATGGATGATATTGAGTGCTCTGTCTCCCCGCCAGCGAGCCGCCCATTCCACGATCTCGGCAGCGAGGGCGAACACCTGGGTCTGTTGATCCATTATCCGTTCGAAAGCCTGGTCCTGACCGCTCAGCAGCGGGCGAGCCTCGGATACGATGCTGATGAATCGCGCCTGATGCGCATCCAGCACCTCTTGTACGGCTCGCATCTTGTCGGCTTCCTGCTCGGTAAGCACGGCGAAGACCAGACGGCTGGCATCGCTGAGCTCTAGGGCCGCATCGTTGATCAGCATGGAGGCCTGAGCATCATTGTCGATCAATGCCCGATAGTCTCTATCCACTTCGTAGAGGTTGCGCAGCGAGTAGAGGGTGATCACGACCGCCAGCGCACCCAAGAGGCCAACCAGAAAGACGATCTTGATGGTCAACGAAAGGTTGATGAAGAAACGTGGCATGGCGTCAGCTTCCTGCTGAATGCTTCATTATTGTCTCTCTTAGACGATATACGGCCTCTTCATCATCGATTCGGCCATAAAGGTGATCGCTAATCACCCGATAAATGGAGGTTTTCACTTCCGGTGGGTTGGCATTGCCCATCGCAATGGAGCCCATCAGAGTCCGGCGCATATTAGTGCTGCGCATGTTGCTGATGGCCTGCCTGCCACAGAGGTTGAAGTCATCCCTTGGCACATCGACCCTGGCGGGGGCCGCACCGCTGGAGATGTTCACGTCGCGCTGCAAATCGATGCTCATCAGGGTGTGTACGAATTCC
Organism: Litchfieldella anticariensis FP35 = DSM 16096; assembly: GCF_000409775.1. Classification (GTDB taxonomy): domain Bacteria; phylum Pseudomonadota; class Gammaproteobacteria; order Pseudomonadales; family Halomonadaceae; genus Litchfieldella; species Litchfieldella anticariensis. Next base: position 278,863 of record NZ_KE332377.1, read on the forward strand.
CGGCGGGTCTCGTCATTGCCGGGGCCATCCTTGAACAGCATGTACTGGTCACTGTTGAAGAGGAACATTCCTTGAGTATCAGGGAAGCGGAAGCAGGCATAATCCTGACCCGGGATATAGCCGTGATAGGAAAACTCACCATCCACCCAACTGCCCTGTACCTGCAGCAGGGCATCACCGGAAAGGACGAGCTGTGTAGCCTCATTCCAGGTTCGCCCAGAGAAGTCTTCATCCAGGTATTCCCGTAGCTGGCTCATTCTCCGGAAAATCGTCAGCAGCAGTTCCTCGTCCAGTGCCGTTGGATCGAGTTCCAGAAAGGCCTTGCGGTAAAATTCAGCACCGCCGGCACCGGCTGCCACGGCCTCGAACAGCAGCGTATGCTCCCAGGCCTCTTGCCCTATGGCAAGCGGGACGATATCCATTTTGCGCGCCTCTTCGAGCATGGAAAGCAAGTCTTCCCAAGTGTCGGGGGCAACGCCTCCCAAGCGACGAAAGAGATTGCCATTGAACCAAAGCCAGTTCGTCGAATGGGTATTGATAGGGGCGGCATACCAGTGGCCATCGTATTTCGATAAGGACTGAATGCCATAGGGCACCACCTCATCCCACTCCTGCTCCCTGGCAATGTCATCCAGGTTGACCAGTTCACCTCTGCTTGCCCAATAATGGATGTCATAACCGATGACCTGGGACGCCATGGGTGGCTCGCCGGCTTCAACGGCTGCCTTTAAAACATCGCCAAAGCGAGCGGTGCCGCTCCCGGCAATGGCACGATCCCGCCAATGAATGCCACGCGCTTCGATATAGCGCTGGATCACCTCGATGCTGGCGTGTTCTCCATCGGATACCCACCAGTGGAATACCGTGACGTCCTCCTGGCGATCCGCCATGACAAGAGGGCAAGCCAGGGACATTAGTAGCCCAATGAGTACGGCACGACGATATGTGGCCTTCATTTTGTAGTTAACGTCCCATCAGCGAGTCACTCGGCGTCAGTATATGAGAACCTTCTCAAGACGTCGTCAACGCAGCTAGGTCGTTGCCGTGAACGGCTCATCCTGTGTCGATTTTCCTGGTGCTGGCACGACTAGGTAGTACCCGCCGATGAAGGCTGTGCGGGTCTATACCGGAGAACATAGGAGCAAAGCTCATGACTTACGTGGATGGATTCGTTGCTGCCGTACCCACCGCCAACCGAGAGAAGTACATCAAGCACGCCAGCGACGCCGTGGCCGTGTTCAAGGAGTACGGCGCGTTGAAGGTTGTGGAGTGCTGGGGGGATGACGTGCCGGAGGGTGAGGTCACCTCCTTCCCCATGGCAGTGAAGCGTCAGCCGGACGAGGCCGTGGTCTTCGGCTGGATCATCTGGCCCTCCCGTGAGGTGCGTGACCAGGCCATGGCCAAGGCCATGGAGGATCCGCGTATGCAGCCCGACGTCAACCCCATGCCCTTCGATGGTAAGCGGCTGATATACGGCGGCTTCGACGTTATTCTGGACGAGTAGCCTTGGGGCTTGCCGAAAAGCTGGCGAATGCCGCCAGCTTTTCGGTCCACCCCTGGATCCAACGCAGGTCGGCGGTGAAGAGCGCCGTGAACCGGCGCCACACCATATCTCTGCCCAGTCTGCGAGGAAGGCGTGCAGATCCGCTTTAGCGGACCTCACCGGATACGTCGCCTTCGCCCTCGGCACTGACCTCGGCTTCCTCCTCCTCCAGGTCTTCCTCGAGTTGTTCCTCGGTTTCCTCGGTATCGTCTCTCAGGCGATCACGGTTCTCTTCGAGGCGATCCTGTGCAGGCTCGGCTGCGCGCTCAATGGCCCGATCCAGGCCCGGGGCGCGCGTCTTGGTGTCAACCTTAGCATCCTCCTCGGTCTCTGCATCTACTTCGGCATCCATGTCGGTCTCGGTGTCTGTGTCTGTATCGGTCTCGGTGTCTGTGTCTGTGTCTGTATCGGTGTCTGTGTCGGTCTCGGTGTCTGTACCGGCTTCGGTATCAGCGTCAGCATCAACACCGGCGTCAGCATCAGCACTGGCATCGGCATCAGCACCGGCATCAGCACCGGCATCAGCACTGGCATCGGCACCGGCATCAGCCCCCGCATCGGCATCGGCTCCTGCATCGGCACCGGCATCACCACCGTCACTGTCTTGAGCCAACAGTAGTTGGGAGTTACTGGCCGTTCCCATCATGGGCGTGGCAGAAAAGCTACCACTCTGCAAGTCATCCGCCTGGGCAGCCGTAGCGCCCAGACCTGAGAAAATCAGCGCCATACTGGCGGCGAGTGTCTTGAGTTTCATAGCGCCTCCTTGTACCCCAGTCTCCCTGGGGCGGATCTCCATCAGAGATGGCTTTGCCGGCTCTTCCATGAGCCACTCGTCGTAACGAGACTAGCTCCTGTCTCTTACCAAGCAATAACCGTGCCGTGGGAGTGAAAGGGCATGAAATCAACAAGATATTAAAGAGCAGTGTTTTCCGTTCGAGTCGTTCTGCATGGAAATCCGCTGTGTCCGTTGCCACGAAGCGACAGAAAGCGGCGCCTTCCGGTGGCTGCGCTCCTCCTCGCTCAGGCTTCTCTGGAACTTCAGGGGACATGTTGCATTTTGTCCCACTCTTGCCGGGACCTTCTCGGTCGTCCCGGACCTAATCAAGTGCCGTCATATGGCGTGGGCGGCGAGGGTGGCCGTGAAGGTCTTGCTGACTGAGCCGATCTCGAACAGCGTGTCCTCGCTGACTGGCTGGCCGCTTCCCTTGGAGGCAATGCCATAGTTGAAATAATACCGATTGCCATCGGGCGTTACTGCCATGCCCGGAATGGCATGCTCTTGAATGACAGGTTGGATGGCAGCGTTCACGATAGCCTTGATACTATTCTGAACGTCATCCGCGACAGCAGGGGTGCCAGTACCGAAGAGCAGGGCGGAAACGCTAAGGGTACCCAGTCTGCGATATGCATCATTGAGAATTTCCTATCGATGTCAAATGGATAGAAATGCCTTTCCGTGGAGTCAGCTCTGGAAGATCACGTTTCTCTCTTGAAACAGCCAGGCTGGATTAGGCAAGGCAAATCTATGCCACCCGCCTTATACTCGACAAACGACGATATTTCGCATGAGCCATTAGAAAAAATTGCAGGTCGTCATGTACCTGACATGAGGGGGCGTGGCGCTGTCTTTATCAATGCTCATCCGGAGCTATTCATGAGTGATACCTATACCCTTGGTTGTCCCCACTGCCAGGCGATCAACCGGATCAGCCGGGGACGGCTGGGCGATGGCCCCAAGTGCGGTAAGTGCAAGCAGCCATTGCTGGCCGCCGAGCCATTGGAATTGACCGCGACCAACTTCACTGCGCTGGTAGGCCGCAGCACGCTTCCGGTGGTGGTGGACTTCTGGGCGAGCTGGTGCGGCCCATGCAAGATGATGGCGCCAATCTTTGCCGAGGTGGCGGGCGAGCTGTCCACGCGGATGCGCTTCGCCAAGCTGGATACCGAAGCCGAGCCGGCCCTTGCCGGACGTTTCGGCATTCGCAGTATTCCTACCCTGATCGTGTTTCGCGGCGGTGAAGAGGTGGCCCGTCAGCCGGGTCTGTTGCAAGGCCCGCAACTGCGCCAGTGGCTCAAGCCGTACCTGGTCTGATCCCTCAATCCACTGCCGCTATACCTTGCTGATGATCAGGGCGGCATTCACCCCACCGAAGCCGAAGCCATTGCACAGCACATGCTGGGTGGGCTGTTGGCGTGCCGCCCCAGAGACGAAGTCCAGATCCTGCATGTCGTCGTCGGCATTTTCCAGGTTCAGGGTCGGAGGCAGCCAGTCGTTTATCACCGCCAGAGCGGAGAAAATACTTTCCACGCCGCCGGCGGCACCGAGCAGATGGCCGGTGGCCGATTTGGTGGCGGAGATCGGGATACCGGAGAGTGCATCGCCGAATACGTTGCGCAAGGCGGCGATCTCGGCACGGTCACCGACTGGAGTCGAAGTGGCGTGAGCATTGATGTGGCTGATCGCTTCGAGAGGAAGCGCTGCCATCTTCAGCGCTGCGCGGATGGCCGCTGCGGCACCGGCACCGTCTTCCGGGCCGGCGGTGATGTGGTAGGCATCGGCACTGGTGCCATAGCCACTGATGATGGCCAGGGGAGTTGCCCCGCGTGCCTCGGCGTGGTCTAAACTCTCGATCACCATCAGCCCCGCGCCTTCTCCCATGACGAAGCCATTGCGTGCCCGGTCGAAGGGTCGCGAAGCCTTGCTGGGGTCTTCCTGCTCGGTGGAGAGCGCCTTCATAGCGTGGAAGCTGGCTAGCGATAGTGGATCAATACAGGCCTCGGCGCCGCCCACCACGGCCACGTCGGCCTCGCCACTGCGTATCAGGCGCATGCCATCACCAATGGCCTGGACGCCTGCCGCGCAGGCGGTAACCGGACACCCTAGCGGTCCCCGGAAGCCATAACGAATCGAGAGGTTGCTCGCGGCCAGATTGGCCAGGAAGGCTGGCACGGTGAAGGGAGAGAGGCGGCGATGGCCGCGCGTTGTCAGGGTGTTCTGTGCCTGGGTGATGGTGGGGAGGCCACCGATACCAGAGCCCACGATGGTGGCAGTGGCCTGTCGGTCCGCGTCGCGTGACGGGAACCAGTCGGCCTGGGTCAGTGCCTCTTCGGCAGCGGCCATGGCGTAGAGACTGAAGAGCTCCAGTTTGCGACGCTCCTTGGCGTCGGCCACGCGGTCCGGGTCGAGGCCGGCTTCGGGATCGTCGGTGATGCCGGGAACCGAGCCCGCGACCTTGATCGGCAGGTCGCCGGTATCGAATCGGGTGATCGGGCCAATGCCGGAGTGGCCGGCCAGCAGACGTCCCCAGCCTGTCTTGACGCCGCAACCGAGGGGGCTGATCATTCCCATGCCGGTGATGACGAGCGGTGATTGCATGGTGCCTCCTGAAGTCCTGGGAATGTGGCCAAGCTAGCACCGGGCTAGATATGATCAAGATAATATTCAGCGTGGGAAATGCTGAACAAATCGACGAGCGATTCACTCGCGCAGGCATTCGTGCAGTGTTTCCTGGACGAGGTGACCATGCCCTACTCAACAGCCCACAAGGCGGAATCCCGGGAGCGCATCCTCAAGTCCGCCATCGAGTTGTTCAGTCGCCAAGGCTTTGAAAAGGTCTCCATTGGGCAGATCATGAAGTTGGCCAAGATGACCCACGGCGCCTTCTATGCGCATTTCGCGTCGAAGGAAGCGCTCTATCACGAGTCGGTGCGGAAGACGTTGGAGGGCAGCCGAGCGGCACGGCTGGTCAAGGGACCCTTGTCGGTGAAGCACCTGACGGATCTGGTGGCCAACTACTGGAATCTCCAGGAGTTGGAACGCAAGCGAAAGCCGGGCCCGGAAACAGTGCTGTTCAATGAGATCGGTAACGAGAATGCCGAGATCCGCACGTTGTTCGAAGCTTCCTACCTGCGCATGAGAAAGATGCTGGAAACCCGGCTCATCGCACTGGGGCGCTTGAAGAAATTGCCCATCGAACCCGATCGCGAGGTCATCGCCGAAAAGTCTCGCGCCATCCTCGCCTCGCTGGTCGGCGCCGTAGCCATCGCCAAGAGCCTGCCCGATGAGAAGGAGCGTCAGCAAATTCTCAAGGCTGCCCAACGTCAGATCTTGCAGATGCTAGGGGTCGGCGAAAGCGAGCTGGAAAGAATGCTGCGTGCGGCGGGGCAGAATAGTGGGTGAGCATCAGCCTGTTTGCATCCACACTCTCACCGCCGACGACCTGGCCATGATGAATGCCCTAGCTGCCGACCACCGCATTCTCACTCTCATCGATGCCCATGCTGGTGGCGATCTCGGTCGTGTCGTCATGGACGGCGTGGGAAACTTGCCGAAGGGCAGTGTGGCGGAGCGCGCGCTTTTCCTGCGGGAGCAAGCCGACGGGTTGCGCCGTCTTCTCATTCGGGAGCCCTATGGCGATCCCTCCCATTGCATCAATTTGGTTGTTCCGCCTGCGAGTCCGGAGGCGGATGCCGGGCTGATCATCATGGGGACGATGGGTTATCCGGATTTTTCCGGTTCCAATGCCATGTGCACCGTCGCTGCCCTGGTCAAGGCCGGGTGGCTGGCCCTGAAGGATGGGCAGAGCGACTTGTCGCTCGAGACTCCCGGAGGGGTCACCCGGCTGAATGTTTCTCATCATGCGGGGGAACTGGAAACGGTCTCCTATGATGCGCTGCCCGGTTTCGTGGCGGCGGAAGGGTGCTGGGCGGACGTCGAGGGCTGGGGAAGAGTGCGTTACAGCCTCGTCTATGGCGGTGTCTTTTATGCTGTTGTGTCCGCGACGGATGTGGGGCTCGATCCGGCGCGGACGCCGACTCCGACATTGACGCAATTCTTCAGCGACTTTCTTCGCGTTGCCGCACGCCAAAAGCTCCATCATCCGGTTATAGGCGCCATGCCGCCGCTTTCATTGGCGCTCCTTGCCAATCCGTTGGAGACGGACCTCACGGGTGTACCGGTTGCGCGGGTAGCGGTCTATATGGAGCCACATGTCATTTGCCGTGGCCCGACCGGAACGGGAACGACCGCTCTTCTGGCTTGGCTGGCGTGCCGCGGAGAAATCGCCCCCGGCTCGACGATCCGAACGATCTCTCCATTCGGCAACGAGTTTTCAGGAACCCTTAGCGCTACGAATATCGCGGTCGGTGGTCACCCGGCTGTCGGGACGCGTATTACCGGTAAGCCGCACCTTTTATCACCCGGTCGCATTGTCATCGATCTTGGCGATCCGCATGTCGACAGGCGAGAGCTTGAGCCGATTCTCGTTCATGGCGAGGACTAACCCCGCTCGCAGCATTAAGACCGTGTAATGCCTTGCCTCAGAACCACGCATTCAGGGCGTGTAAAAGAAGCTGGTCATCCAGCCCGCTGCATACAGACCGAGGCCGAAAATCCCGTGTGTGATAAGACTCTGGAGCCGTGCAACGGCAGGGCGTGGCGTGCGGCTGGCGGCAATTCCCGCACCCATTCCCGGCTGCATAACCAGGAAGGGGGCTGCCACGGTGCCAATACCCACGATTAGCGCAGGCCAGATCGTTGGATGGCGGACCCAAGTAAGGCCCCAGATACCGAGCAGTATGGTCGCAAACGCAATGCCGATCAGGTAATGGAGAGTCCACCCGATCAGGCGCTCGCCGCGTATAGGTGGCGTGGTCGCGATAGCGTCATGGCGAAAACGTCCACGCGCCAGATACGCGAACCAACGGCCGACCAGCCCATAATCCAGCGAAGGAATGCCGAACAGGCGCTTCCGGGCGATTGCCCAGAGATCCATCACCGCTGTCGCGCCCACCCCGATGAGAAGAACACATACCAGGTAGTTCATAACCGTCTCCAGTTTCTTGCGTTCAAGTCGCGCAAATCGCATAGTGCTACTTCAAGTCAACTTGAAGTCAAGAGTTATGCATTCCTTGGATATTGGTGAGGTCGTACAGCAGTCCGGCGTACCTGCCTCGACGTTACGTTTTTATGAAGAGAAGGGCTTGATTGCTTCTGTAGGCAGGCGGGGTCTGCGCCGCTTGTTCGATCCCAGCGTCCTGGAACGATTGGCGCTGATCGCGCTGGGGCGCTCAGCCGGTTTCTCGCTCGATGAAATCGCTAGCATGTTTGGCCCCGACGGGCGCCCGCAGATTGACCGGCAAACGCTCGCGGCCAAGGCGGATGAGCTGGAAGCGACGATCCGTAAGCTGACAGCCATGCGCGATGGCCTGCGACATGCCGCCGATTGTCCCGCGCCGAGCCATATGGAATGCCCCACGTTCCGCCGTCTGCTGAAACTCGCCGGGGCCGGGGCGATAGGTGTATCAGGCAAGAAGTCATCGTCAAGACAACGGTAGCGGCGATTGCCGTGTTAGCCGTGCTGACAGGCGACGGGAGGCCTCGCCGCTACGTATTGCACAAGTTCGAACAGGAACGCAGCCAGTGAAAACAGCGTGACTGAGTATGATGTACATCCGTCGCCTACCCGCAGCGCCATTTTCAATGCGGGCAAGACCAGCCGCATCAATGTTGCGCACTTCATGGCTGATCTGATCACGGACGCCGAGACATGGAGCAGATGGAAGGGGCGGATGCCCGTGATCTACAACAAGGGATTTTCCTAGCCTGCGACCAATCGCTGCTTTGCATCCAACGTTGCATCTGCTTACTCTTGACCGCCGAGGTCGCGAAGACGGCCGTGAATAACAAATGCATGGGTACGAACGGACTACCACAGGCAGATGGCAGGAACCATCGCGTCGTGCAGGGTAGGGCTGTGGGTAAGATCAGTGATGCCGAATACCGCATAGGCAGTTAGACGGACAACTCATGCATGTTCTGATTATTGAGGATAACCCGGATATCATCGCGAATCTGTACGGATATCTGGAACCCCTTGGCTATACGCTGGACGTGGCGCGCAATGGCAATGTAGGTGTTTCCTGCGCAACGGGCTCCTGCCATGATGCGATTGTCCTCGACCTCTCGCTGCCAGGTATGGATGGCGTGGAGGTATGCCAGACGCTCCGCCGGGACTATCGGCTGGCGACGCCGATCCTGATGCTGACCGCGCGTGACACCGTGCACGATAAGTTGACCGGATTCGAGGTCGGCGCTGACGACTACCTGGTCAAGCCCTATTCCCTCCCTGAGCTGGATGCGCGCCTGAAGGCGCTGGTACGCCGCTCGCGCAATGAGCATGTGCAATCGGTCCTGGCCTTTGGCGACCTTCGGCTGGATGCGAGCACCGGCCATGCCACACGCGCCGGACAGTCGCTCGACCTGACGCCGACGGGTTACAAGATTCTCACCGCGCTGATGCGTGCCGCCCCGAAGCTGATAACGCGCGAAGCGATCGAGCGCGAGATATGGGGCGACAACCCACCGGATAGCGATGCATTGCGCACCCATATCCATACGCTGCGTCAGGCGCTCGACAAGCCTTTCCCCCACCCAATGCTGCTGACCTTGCCAGGCACCGGTTATCGATTGACGGTGCCCAGTGAAACCTAGACTTTCGCTCAAAAAGCGCATCGCGCTCACCTACATCCTGCTGACCGTCGCAGTGGCCGGTGCCTTTAGCCTGGTTTCCTATGTCGCCGTGAAGGTTATTGAAGAACAAGTAATCGATGCACGACTCGCCAGGATAGCGGACAGGTTGATCGATGTTCATGAGTTGGGCTATATGCCGGATGCGCCACCGGATGTGCGCTTCCTGATCGACGCTGGCATTCCAGCCGAGTTGCGGCAATTGCCTGCCGGCTTCCACGAACTGAAACTCGGCGAACGGTGGGTTCATGCGTTGCTGCGTGACCACGGTACCAGTCGTTACGCCGTGGTGCAGGAGGTAGGCGAACTCGAGCATACGGAACTGGTCATCATCCTGGCTTTGGCACTCGGCTTTGCCGTTAGTGTCCTGCTCGCTGCCGTACTCGGCGTGTTGAGTGCTCGGCGCGTGATTGCACCGGTAGCGGCGCTTGCCGAGGCGGTCGAGCGTAACGCGGGTCCGGCTGAGCTGCCTTCCCTTTCTGCGCACGATGAAATTGGCTCCTTGGCGCGCGCCTTCGCCAAGCGCACCGACAAATTGCAGCAGTTCCTGCAGCGCGAGCGGCTGTTCACCGGCGACGTCAGCCATGAATTGCGCACGCCATTGACCATTATGCTAGGCGCGGCGGAAGTGCTGGCCGCGCAGCTGTCGGACCATCCGGTGCAATATGCGACTGCGGAACGCATCCGGCGCGTGGCTGCCGAAACCGCGCAACGCGTCAGTGCACTGCTCCTGCTCTCGCGTACCCCGGAATCTCTGGATTCGCCGCGCATCGTGCTCAACACCATCATCGAGTCGGAAATGGAACGCTGCCGGCCCCTGTTGTACGGCAAGCCGGTCCAATGCCGATTGGACTGGACTGAACAGGTATCGGCCGACGTACGCCCCGAATTGGCCGGGATCATGATCGGCAACTTGCTGCGTAATGCCTGCCAGCATACCGACCAAGGCATGATTCTTGTTCAGCTTACCGCTGGCCGGCTAGTGGTTGAAGATACCGGCACGGGTATTCCCCAAGTAGTACGCGAGCGGCTGTTCGAACGCTTCGTTCACGGCGACGACTGGTCGGCGCACGAGGGGACGGGCCTGGGCCTGTCGATAGTCAAACGCGTGGTCGACCATATCGGCTGGGACGTACGCCTGGAGATTCCGGAAGCCGGGGGAACCCGCTTCGTCCTGACGTTCCCTCAGTCCTCGTCATCCAATCCTCTTAACGCCTCTTAACGTTTTCTTGACGTCCATCGGTCTATCTTATCGATTCCATCGACAAGACCTCCAAGAGGATAACCATGAAGAGAACAGTGATTGCCATTGCCATGTCGTTGCTTTCAAGCACCGCCTTTGCCAGTGATGGCGCTGCTTGGGGCTATACAGGCGACATCGGGCCTGAGAATTGGGTAAAGCTTAGCCCAGAGTACAGCTCATGCGCCGGCAGCAATCAGTCACCCATCAACATGACAGGGTTCATTGACGCCGAACTGGAGCCAATTGCTTTTGACTACGAAGCGAAAAGTTCGGAAATTCTTAATAACGGTCATACTGTTCAAATCAATGTGCTTCCAGGTGACACCATCACTGTCGATGGCATTGAGTTCGAACTAAAGCAATTCCACTTTCATGTGCCAAGTGAAAACGAAATACACGGCGAATCATTTCCCATGGAAGGACATCTCGTACATGCCGACAAGGATGGCAATCTGGCAGTTGTAGCGGTCATGGTGACCGAGGGAGAGGCCAACGACGCTCTTGCAAAAGCGTGGGCACAAATGCCGGAGGAAGGCGAAACGGTAACCCTGACGTCAGACATCTCCCCGCTGGAAATCCTGCCGGAAAATCGCGATTACTACCGCTTCAATGGCTCATTGACTACCCCCCCTTGCTCCGAGGGCGTGCGTTGGTTGGTGATGAAGCAGCCGATTACCGCATCCAAGGAACAAATCGAGGAATTCCTGCATGTGATGCATCACCCCAATAATCGCCCCGTGCAAGCGGTCAATGCACGCCCCGTGTTGCAATAATCGACCCAGTATCGAGTAAAGAGGGGGCCGCTTCATACAGCGGCCCCTTTCAGTCATGTCAGTTTAGCTGCGCCCGCATTCCACAAGCTCACACTTTACTATTAGGTATCCCTCATGCTTAATCTAGAAGTGAAGGCCGCTGAGACGGCTTGTAGTAAGGACGAAAGGACAAGGGGGCGAAGGGACTGCCGCAGGAAGAAGGCGTGATCGCTATTGCCATCGCGTCATGCAGGGCAGGGGCGGTAGCGTGTACCCTCCTTGTCTTGAAGATTACGGCCATTCCCATGAGTCATGGAGATGCCTGCTTATGCATAGGAGATAGTGCGTGTTTTATGAACTACCCACTCCGGCTACTTCAGCAGCGCAATCTTTAGTGAGCTGTATCAAAGAGCGACGCAGTGTACGGAATTACTCGGAGGCTGCAATATCGCTGGCAGCTCTATCTCAGGTGCTTTGGGCCATACAAGGGAAGACGGGGGAGGGTAGCGAACGAGCGACGCCTTCTGCTGGAGGTTTATATCCATTGCATATCCATGTCCTGGTGCGGCGGGTTTCGGAGCTCAAGCATGGAGTCTACGAGTATGAATGGAATACTCACTCACTGAAGCTACTTGACGACAAGTCTCCGGAGGGAAATTTAACGGGAGTGGGTATCGGAGAACAACCCTGGCTTGAGGAATCCGCAGTCGTCATAGCGTTAGGTGCAAATTTTGATGGACCGGTGAAGTACTTCGAGTCGCAGTTACCGCGAGGCGAACGCGGCGTACGCTACGTGTTCATGGAATCGGGGGCTGCGGCGCAGAATGCACATCTGCAGGCGACGGCGCTGGGGCTTGGTTTTGTACTGGTGGCAGGCTTTGACGATGCCAAGGCAAAGAATGCGTTTCAGTTTGCCCCGGGTTTTGAGCCAACTGCATTATTTTGTATCGGCCAGCGGGACGATTGATTATGCGGAAACAGGATATATCGGACTTTCTTCTCGATCGTTACCCTGGTGTCGTTTCTGTTAATGCATGGGGAGAACAGTCGTTCTTTTACAATCCAGAGAGTATGCTTCCTCGTGGGGTTTACTTTGCGACTCTGAAGGACAAAGACGGTGCGAACGATAACGCTTCCGGTCTTTATCGGGATGGCGTTTATCGGTTTAACTTTGGTGTCAGCAAAGAAACGTATCAGAAGGTTCTGGGCTCTCAACCGGCGAGGCCTGCTGCTGGAGGCATTGTCGAAACAGGTCATGATTTCACACAGCTTAATACCTTGCTTCCTCATCCCGTGTACGGCTGGATGTCATGGGTTTGTGTGTTGAATCCTGACACCGAACTATTTGCCTCGCTTTTTCCAATGTTGGATGAATCCTACGATCTAGTCGTTGAAAAGTTCAAAAAGAGAGTGAAGTCATAGCAATGGCATGCGCGGGATGTCAAAAACGTCGCTCCGCCCAGGCTTGACCAAGAACTGAACGCGGCGACTCAGCTATGGGTTACAAAGCAAGGGAGGGTGAGTCGCAATGATCGCTAGGGAATGGAAGTGTCGGGTGCCTGAAGTCCACAGTGAGGGATTTACGGTATATCTCTATGAAACCGGTATCAAGGATTCATCCGCAACGACTGGATTTCTAGGCGCTCAAATTTTCCGTCGCTCGCTGTCAGGCAAAATCGAACTCACGCTGATCACCTACTGGGACAATCTCGATTCAATCAAGACCTTTGCCGGCAATGATATTTCGCAGGCACGTCTGTATCCCGAGGATGAGGTTTATGAGCTTGAGCCAGACCTTTCAGTACAGCACTATGAGGTCATCGAGCATCAGTTCGTGTAAGGGTGTCGCTTAACATTGACGTTAGCAACAGGAAAAAACAATGAATGATTCTGAAAACATGTATGATCTAGAAGCAGATGCTCGTGATCAAGATGTTGGGAAAAACAAATTCTCCATCGGGTTTGTTGTGTTTTTGTTGATTACAATAATCTTGGCCACATTAAGTAGTCTTGCATCGTTTTCTTTAGCGTTAGTCCGATCGGGAGACATGGCTACGGCAATAGGCTCTGTAATTGGGCATTCACACCTTTTTCCTCTAATGAACATTGCAATTGCTTCGTTCTGGAAGTCCATGAGAAATATGCGATCAAGAACTAAAATATATTTCTGTTGGTCGATCCTTACACTGCTTGCAGCCCTAAGCCAATGGGCGAAGTATCTTACGAGTGGGCTATAGGGTCTCGGGTGATTGACTAGCCACTCAGGTATAATCAAACCATGACCAATCCAAACAACCCCCTGTTCTGGCGCGATTCGCGTATGCCCCATGTGGAGCTGCGCAAGATCGATGACGGCCGTAAAGTCTGCTATGCACCGCACAGCCATACCCATTGGTCTTTGGGCGCCATCACGGCGGGGGAGAGCACGTTTCGCTACCGTCATGACCAGTACCACATCAATACCGGGAACCTGGTACTGATGAATCCGGACTGGGTGCACGCCTGCAATCCCATCGACGACCAGCCCTGGGCCTACCTGATGTTGTATGTCGATGCCGACTGGTTGACACACTTGCGCTACGCAGCGGGACTGCTCGAGGCACCGCGCTGGCAGGATATTCCCACCGCCGTCATTACAGATCCTGTCTGGTATGAAGGCTATTGCCGGATGGCCGCCTGTCTGCTGGACTCGCAGCGAGATCTGCTGGACAAGCAAACGGAAGTGGTCGAGTACCTATCTGCCCTGATGCACGAGCTAGCCGGTCAACCGGCCCAGCCCCTTCCAAAGGCCCCGGCTAGCCTACAGGAACTGGCCGCCTACCTGGACGATCACGCGACGGAAGAGATTTCCCTGGATGATCTATGCGATCGCTCAGGCTACAGCCCCGGCCATCTCATCCGTGCCTTCAAGCAACACTTCGGCCTCACGCCCCATGCGTATCTGATCAATCGTCGGATCCAATTGGGGCAGCGGGAGCTCAAGCAGGGCACGCCTATCGCCGAGGCGGCGCAAAACGCCGGTTTCAGCGACCAGCCGCACTTCCAGCGCACCTTCAAGCGGTTGGTGGCCGCCACGCCGAACCAGTACCGGCAGTCCTTACTCAATCAGCAGGTAGACGCAACTGACGGCGAGTAATACCGCCAGGGTTCGGTTGATCGTGATCAGTACCGCGGGACGGTGGACGTAGCGGCGCAAGAAGGCTCCAGCGTAGACCCAGCTTCCTAGCGACAGCCAGCAGATGGGCAGATAGAGCAGGGCAAAAATGATGATTTGTTGCAAATCGTTACCGTTGGTATAGGCCCCGATACCAGAAGCCGAGGCCAACCAGGCCTTGGGATTGAGCCACTGCATCAGGGCCCCGGTCATGAAGCCCGGTGCCTCATGGTTGTCTGCCTCTGGCAGGCGACCGTCATCCCTGGCCAGCCGAACGCTCAGGTAGAGCAGGAACACGACCCCGGCCCAGCGCAGTGTTTCCTGCAGCCCCGGTACGACCGTCAGCATCGAGTAGAGCCCCAGCCCCACGGCGATGAATAGGGCGACAAATCCCAGGGTGGCACCGGTGACGAAGACCAGCCCCCTGGAAAGGGGGTAGCGGGTACCGCTGCTCAAGCACACCAGGTTCACAGGCCCTGGTGAGATCGAGGCCGCAAGCGCAAACGCCGACATTGGCAGAATCATGGCAAGGCTCATCGTCACTCTCCTGGGTGGCAATGGCCGAAGTCTGCAATGGCGGTTGATCGCAGTATTGAACGAAATTGAGGTGTCTGACAGACGTCAAGAGTGATTTCATGAAGCCAAGCATCATCATCCGCGATGAAACCGCCGCCGATATCGCCGCGATACATGACGTGACCATTGCGGCCTTCCAATCGATGGAGTTCAGCCACCATACCGAGCAGTTCATCATTGCCGAACTGCGCGCCGCCGGGGCCATGGCAGTTTCTCTGGTGGCAGAGCGGGATGGTCAGGTGATAGGACACATCGCCTTCTCTCTGGTGACTGTCTCGGACGGCAGCCTGGGCTGGTACGGTCTGGGGCCTGTTTCCGTGCTGCCGGAATACCAGCGGCAGGGTATCGGCAAGGCACTGGTGGAGGAGGGATTGGCACGCCTGCGAGCCTTGGGCGCGCAAGGCTGCTGCCTCGTTGGCCACCCGGAGTACTATGTAAAGTTCGGGTTTCGCAACATACCGCAACTCGCGTACGAAGGTGTGCCGCCAGAGTACTTCTTCGTGCTGCCCCTGGGCGATCGCGTTCCGCAGGGCACCGTGACCTTTCATGAAGCGTTTCTCGCGGATAGTCCGCAGCGCCACGATTCTTGAGCTGACTGCGCTAGAGCCAAAATGCACTAGCGACACGAAGGGCCAGTTGCCGAAAGGGGCGGGTCAGTGTGATAGACTGCGTGCCTCGGCCTGCGCCTGCGACACTTTCCCACCGGTAGCCAGTCATGGAAATCAAAGTTAATTTTCTCGAAAATCTCAGACTTGAAGCCAAGTTTGACGATTTCACCGTCATTACCGATCAGCCCATTCGCTACAAGGGCGACGGTTCGGCGCCAAGTCCCTTCGATTACTTCCTGGCATCTTCGGCGCTGTGTGCGGCCTATTTCGTTCGTGTTTACTGCCTGACGCGCGATATTCCCACCGAGAACATTCGCCTGTCGCAGAACAACATCGTCGATCCGGAGAATCGCTATAACCAGATCTTCAAGATCCAGGTCGAGTTGCCGGAAGACATCTCCCCCAAGGACCGTGAAGGTATCCTGCGCTCGATCGACCGCTGCACGGTCAAGAAAGTGGTGCAGACCGGGCCGGAGTTTCAGATCGAAACGGTGGAGAACCTGGACGAGGACGCGCAGGCCCTGCTGATGGTCCAGCCGGAGGGGGAAGCCAGCACCTGGATCGAGGGCAAGGATCTGCCGCTGGAGCAGACCATCGTCAACATGACGGGCATCCTGGCGGACCTGGGCATGAAGATCGAGATTGCCTCCTGGCGCAACATCGTGCCCCATGTGTGGTCACTGCACATTCGCGATGCCGGTTCACCCATGTGCTTTACCAATGGCAAGGGATCCACCAAGGAGAGTGCGCTGTGTTCCGCGCTGGGCGAGTTCATCGAGCGCCTGAGCTGTAACTTCTTCTACAACGACCAGTTCTTCGGTGAAGAGATCGCCAACAGCACCTTCGTTCACTACCCGGACGAGAAGTGGTTCCAGCCGGGGCCGAACGACGAGCTGCCCGAGGGCATCTTGGACGACTACTGCCTGGAGATCTTCGACCCGGACGGCGAGCTGCGCGGCTCACACCTGATCGATACCAACTCCGGCAAGGCGGAGCGAGGCATCGTCTCCTTGCCCTTCGTGCGCCAATCGGATGGCGAGGTGATCTACTTCCCCTCGAATCTGATCGAGAACCTCTATCTCAGCAATGGCATGAGCGCCGGCAATACGCTCCACGAGGCGCAGGTGCAGTGCCTGTCGGAGATCTTCGAGCGGGCGGTGAAGAAGGAGATCCTCGAGCAGGAGCTTGCGCTGCCGGATGTGCCCATGCAGGTGCTGCAGCGCTACCCCGATATTCTCGAAGGCATCCAGGCGCTGGAAGCGCAGGGCTTCCCGGTGCTGGCCAAGGACGCCTCCCTGGGCGGACGGTTCCCGGTGGCTTGCGTCACCTTGATGAACCCACGGACCGGCGGTGTGTTCGCCTCCTTCGGCGCGCACCCAAGCTTCGAGGTGGCGCTGGAGCGCAGCCTCACCGAGCTGTTGCAAGGCCGCAGTTTCGAGGGCCTGAACGACTTCTTGCCACCGACCTTCAACTCACAAGCCGTTTCCGAGCCGAACAACTTCGTTGAGCACTTCATCGACTCCTCGGGGCTGGTCTCGTGGCGCTTCTTCAGTACCAAGCACGACTACAAATTCTGTGACTGGGATTTCTCTGGCACCAACGAGGAAGAAGCGGCGACTCTGCTTGGCATCCTGGAGGACATGGGCAAGGAAGTGTACGTGGCCGTGCACGAGGATCTGGGGGCGCCAGTCTGCCGTATCCTGGTGCCGGGCTACTCCGAGGTGTACCCGGTGGAAGACCTGATCTGGGACAACACCAACATGGCTCTGCACTTCCGGGAAGACATTCTCCACCTGCATGATTTGAGCAACGATCAACTGGCCGACTTGCTGGAGCGTCTGGAAGAGAGCCAGCTAGACGACCACATGGATATCATCACCCTGATCGGTATCGAGTTCGATGAGAACACCGTGTGGGGGCAGCTGACCATCCTCGAGCTCAAGCTGTTGATCAACCTTGCCCTGCAACAGTATGAAGAGGCCCTCGAGCGGGTCGAGATGTTCCAGCAGTACAACGACAACACCGTGGAGCGCGGGCTCTTCTACCAGGCGATGAACGCGGTGCTGGAGATCGCCCTTGATGACGAGCTGAAGCTCGACGACTACCTCTACAACCTCCGGCGCATGTTCGGTGAAGACACCATGGAAGCGGTGGTCGGCTCGGTGACGGGCGACGTTCGCTTCCATGGCCTGGCCCCCACCAGCATGGAACTGGAAGGCCTGGAGAAACACCAGCGCCTGATCGAAAGCTACAAGAAGCTGCACGTACACCGTGCCAAGAGGGCAGGGGTGGCGGTTTAAGACCCGTAGACGCTACATCCCCCAACCCCAAACGCCCTGGGTCAGTTCAACACTGGCTCGGGGCGTTTTGTTTCGTCGTTCAGTCGCCCAAGCCGGTAGCTCAGCTTCATCGTCACATATCACGTTCGTTTTGACGTGCGTACCAAATGGCGCACACTGATGCAGAGTCGTACACACCGGAGGTGCGTCATGATCGGAATTACGGCAACGGAAGCACGCAGCAACCTCTATCGATTGATTGATCAAACCGCCGAGTCTCACCAGCCGATTGTTATCATGGGTAAACGGAACAAGGCAGTGCTGGTCTCCGAGGAAGATTGGGCGGCTATACAAGAAACGCTATTCCTGCTCTCTGTGCCAGGCATGCGGGAGTCGATCCGTGAGGGCGTGGATACCCCTGTCGATGAGTGCGATGAGGAGCCGGACTGGTGATATGGAAGTTGGTTTACACCAAGCCAGCATCGCTTGGTGTACCAAGTGCTTGAAAACGAGCGAGTGGTGAAGGTTCTCCGGCTCTGGAGCCATTACGAATAATCCGCAGATGCAACTGTCGGGCAAAGCCAATGCAACGGAAGCCCAAGGATACCGCGCCTCGCCCTCGTATCAGCCTCGACGGGATCGAACCTCCTTGTCACTCGCTTCTTGACTGTGCGGTCATGAAGAAGACCCAGCCCGCCATCGCTTGCCAGTCCGACGGCGAGCAGCCGTCGAAGTAGCCCGAAGTGCCGCGGCTGCTGTCGCGCCAGGTGCAGTCATCCAGATAGCCGATCGTGCTACTGGATGCGTTCCGCAGAGTCCCATCGACGTCGACGTAGCCAAGTGTCGAGCGTGAATTGTCGCGGACCGTGCCGCCGGAGTCGACATAACCGATAGTTGAGTGTGAGCTGTTGCGGACGGTACCGTCGGAATCGACGTAGCCGATGGTCGAATGGGAACTGCCGCGCAGGGTGCCGTCGCTGTCGATGTACCCCACGGTGATGTGCGAACCGTTCCGAACGGTGATCGAACTCCAAGCGCCCCAAGCTTGGCTCGCCAGAAAGAAGGCTGCTCCAGCGAGTACTGTAAGTAGGAGACGTGACCGTGACATCGCTGCTTCCCTGCGAGCTAACTGACCCGACTATATCACTCGTCCTGGCCGAACACGAGTACTCGGGCGAGGAGGAGACGAAGCGCCAACTGTGAATGTCACTGAAGTTGTCCGTTTTGCATCCATCGTAACTCATGCATACTCTGGCTCATTAAGGCTGCTGAGACGGCCGCTTTGGGGAATAGCATCGATGGAATGCAGGGACTACCGCATGGATGGCAGGAGGTCATCATAGTTTGCAGGGTAGGGGCGGTAGCGTGCCTAGTTGCCGGACTCTCGTTCCTCGCGCCGTTCATGGCGGGCGGTAAGCTGCCATGTGATCTTGTTGTTGGTATGGAGGGCTGAAAAGGTAAAAACTTATCTGTTGGCAGAATCAAAGAAATGGTGGATAAAGATTTATGAGTTCTGGGAACAAGAAAAAATAATCGGTTAATAGCCAGCTTGTAACAAGGCCAAGCAGCATCGCCCCTACGGGGCTGGATCTCGTTACGCTTGCCGCTGTTGGAGGCATATGAATCACGAACAGGTAGTTGCAAATGACAATGATTACTGATTTGGTAGTGTTGTTGGTAGCCTTGCTTCATGGGTATTTCCTGATACTGGAAATGTTCCTTTGGGATAAGCCGATGGGCCTTAAAGTCTTTGGGCAGTCCAAAGAGAAAGCGGAAACTACAAAGGTTTTGGCGTCAAATCAGGGGCTTTATAATGGTTTTATTGCAGGCGGTCTTTTGGTTGGCTTAATTCAAGGTACGGCAGGATATGACTTCAAGGTATATTTCCTGGCGTGCGTTGTCGTGGCTGGCATCTACGGTGCAATGACAGCAAGCCGAAAAATTCTATTTGTGCAGGCGCTGCCAGGAGCTATCGGCTTGCTATTGGTTCTTTTCTCAAGCCATTAAAAACCCAGGTTCGCCATAACAAGTCGTTCAATCCGATTGGTGGTGCGTGCAATGATGTCAGGTCATTTTTGGAGAAAATGATGTATGAGCTTTGAAGAATACGTTGGTCAGGTGGTCTCTAGGCAAAAAATTCATATTGAAGATAGTGAAATTGATGAGCCCGATGATTATAAAGGCATCATAGAGGAGTTGTTCAGCCTATCTGGAGAGGCGTTGACTTTAAACAATTTTGTAGCAGAAGAAGATGGCGATATAGTCACGCTAAGTATTGCAGTAAATAATGCAAGTTATTCATTTGAAGTCGCAGATCAAAGTCATGTGTTGGAAAATAAAAATCTCATAAGAGGTTTGAATGAAATATTGAGCATGCTGAATAATAAAGAGCGGTTTTATACATTTTGGGCTTTAGATAGTTTTGGGCAAGAAATTGGATTTTTCTATTCGGATGTTGAAAGTGCGGAGCAGATATTTGATTTTGCAGAGAAGCATAATTTAAATGCAACGGCCTATATAGAGCAATATCAAATATCTGACGGTAATAGAGAGGAAGGTTACGATGATATTTGACTTGACTGCGGTCGAATAGCGCTCAGCCACGAGCAGGGTGATTGGTTGGGCAGCGGCCCCTTGAGCCGACCGGTTCTGCGCTGCGCTCAGCGGCTTAGCTTTGCGTTGGGTGCTACTCACACCCAGAACGCAGCGGCTGTCGATTACGGGGTGTCTCGTTCGACTACTGGATGCTAGAAAGCAAACCAGGAGGATGAGCTCATGCGAAAAGTGATTGTCGGCGCCATGGTGTCACTGGATGGCGTCATGCAGGCGCCCGGTGGGCCTCAGGAAGATCCGACCGGCGGATTCAGCTACGGCGGCTGGGTCGCGCCGCTGGCGGATGAGGTGTTCGGCGAAGAGATCGGCAAGATGTTCAGTCAGCGGTTCGACCTGCTGCTCGGACGGAAGACATACGAGATCTTCGCCGCTCACTGGCCGTATGCCGAGGACGGGCCTGATGATTCCATCGCCAAGACCTTCAATTCGATCAAAAAGTACGTTGCGACCCGAAAGGGGCTGGAACTGACCTGGAAGGACTCGGTGGCCCTCCGTGACGCGGCGTCCGATGTCGCCAGGCTGAAGCAGGAAGACGGACCAGCACTAGTTACACAAGGCAGCACCGACCTGATCCGAACGCTGCTTGCGAGCGACCTCGTCGACGAGATCAATCTATTCATATTCCCGGTCGTGCTTGGGAGAGGCAAGAAGCTGTTTGACGATGGCGCGAAGGCAGCGGCGTTCAAACTGGCCGCCAGTCGAGTGTCGCCCAGCGGTATTGTGATCGCGCATTATGTGCGCGATGGCGCGGTGAAAACCGGCGACTTTGCCATGGATCCCCCCACGCCGGCGGAAGTCGCACGGCGTGAGAAGATACAGCGAGAGGGCTAGCGGTCGGGGGTGAAAAGCTGGCGGCATTCGCCTTGGATGGGACTCACAACCACGGCGGCGCTACCTGGCCCGAGTCTTTCGGAGTTATGGGCTGCCGGTTATGGGTGACTCAAAACGATGGAGAAGTGACATGGCGACACCAGCAAAGAACACAGTTTGCCTTTGGTTCGATGGCGACGCCGAGGATGCAGCGCGATTTTACGCAAAGACCTTTCCCGATTCATCCGTTGGTGCAGTGCATCGCGCACCGGGAGACTTTCCGTCGGGAAAGGAAGGGGACGTGCTGACCGTCGAGTTTACCGTAATGGGCATTCCGTGCCTCGGGCTCAACGGCGGGCCTGCGTTCAAGCATAACGAAGCGTTCTCGTTTCAGGTTGCAACGGTTGACCAAGCCGAAACGGATCACTACTGGAACGCGATAGTCGGCAACGGCGGCCAGGAGAGCGCGTGTGGCTGGTGCAAGGACAAATGGGGATTATCCTGGCAGATTACGCCGATTGCCCTGACGAAAGCGTTCACCGATCCCGATCGCGCTGCTGCCAAGCGCGCGTTCGATGCGATGATGCAGATGAAAAAGATCGACATCGCGGCAATCGAAGCGGCGCAACGTGGCTGAGGTGGCATCTTTGAAGTGGGCGACCCGCGGAAGCTTTCGTTGGCGTTGCCCTCAACGTTGCGGTTGGCTACGGTAGGAAAAAAGCCGCAAAGATGGCTTAGGTATTCACAAGGTACGCATGGACTGCCGCATTACGGATGATGCGCCACATCATCCATTCTGCCGGGTAGGGGCGGTAGCGTTCCCATCCCCTTGAGTTTTGCCTTCCTTCTTCTGGAGTTCCGAGCCATACATCAAGGTCGCCATCAAATGCATGGGGCCTGACAGCTCGTTCAGCACGCGCATCACCTCTGCGTGGGATAGCACCACCGGCAGCCGACGAGGGCGCTTGGCGTGCGAGAACTCGCCAATATCTCCGAGAGGCTGATCGAGCACATGGCGCTTCACTCGCATGGTAGCCTTCACTCGATCCATCAGCTTCGGTGGTTTGCTGTGCGTGTCCATACGCGGCTCTTTCGGTTTCTGGATATACATACAGTATTATTGGATTGGTTCCAGCAAAACGCGCAAGCACGCGAAGCCCGCATAGATAGCCTAGGCTATTCTTAGATTACTATTGTAAATCAAGGGGTTAGATGAAAAGTCACGCTTGATAATATTGTTGAATGCGCAGGCGCGTTCAAGTCAATAAACGAGTGCGCCGTCTAATACCTGTTGAACAAATGCTGAACAGTTAGGCTTAACACGACGCTCATCACATATCAGGGGCTTATGGCAAAAATAATTGCAGAGAATTACTGTTCTGAAAGGGTTCATATCAAAGAGCTACAAAAGTTGCTTTCAGATGCTCAAGCTAACGTTGATGTGGCGACGGCTTATATCACTGATACAAAGCTGTTGGGGGCATCAAACAATATAAAGGTGCGATTGCTAACATCAGTTTCTTGTGCGGACTTGATTTCTGGTGCAACAAGCTTAGAAGCACTTCGTTGGCTTTACAACAAAGGCATCAATATTCGAGTTTTGCCTAGTTACCCTAAGTTTCATGCCAAGGTATATATTGCTGATAGAAGAAAGGCTGTTATTTCATCTGCGAATTTAACTAATAATGGCATTAACAATAATATTGAAGTAGGTGTTGCTCTTGAGGATGGGCAGTCACAACAACTGCATGATTGGTTTGAGTCGATTTGGTCTGAAGCATCACCGTTAACGCATGACTTGCTTAACTCATTATCCAAATATACTGATGAAATTGAGCATGAATTATCAGCCCTAAAACAAAAAATAAGAAAGTTTGATAAGCATATCAATTCAACTATATCTAAGCCCAATGAATCGCGCTTACTTGAATTTGACGATGGCTCTCGACAGTTTTTCATTTGTAATAGTGATCGCCGAAATGGAACTAGAACAGCTGATGGTGGACACTTGCATGAAGAATTAATGTTGTCTCTTGGTACGGCTATGGCTTGGGAGAAATTTAGATACTCTGAACATATGTCAAGAGCAAGAGTAGGCGATATTATTTTCCTTTTCGCTAAGCGGAAAGGCGTCATTGCTGTGGGTGTTGTGGTTGAACCAGTAAAGGTGGCAGACGGGGAAAGCAAGAAACAATTATCACCAGTTTCAGATACAACTGAATGGCGAATCTCGGTCAATTGGATAACCCAGCGCAATAAATCCTTAGCGTATCACCTTGATAACCCACCGCTTTGTACATTCATGGATATATCAGCTGAAAAGCATAGAGCTCTTAGGTTTGGTGTTTTAAGTTACTTTTCTGAGGTTGGTTCAGCCTAACAAGGCATTTAAGAGTGATTCTGGACTTCCCCCACTTCAGTGGACACGCATCGCTAACCGCTATGGAGGTGAACGATGCCGGCAATGAATACGGGGAAGAAGACTCAAAAGTATTCGGTTGAATTCAAGGTCAAAGCTGTCCAGTGGAGCCATCAGTCCCACCGAAGTGTCAAAGGCGTAGCCGAAGCGCTGGATATTCACCCCTTCATGCTGTCACGCTGGCGCAAGGAATACCGGGAAGGGAAATTTGCCATGAGCAAGCCGAAGGCGCCGCCAGACGCCAAGAAGCAACTGAAAGAACAGGATGAGATCAACCGTCTCAAGCGCCGAGTCGCTGAGCTGGAAGAGGAGAATGACATCTTAAAAAAGTGGCAACGTTTCCAGGCGGAAGCACGCAGGAAGCCTTCCGGTTCGTCTGGAAACACCGGGAACGATACTCCGTAAAGGCGCTGTGCCGTCATTTGAAGGTCTCTCGGTCAGGCTACTATGCGTGGTTGCATCGCAAGCCTAGTCAGCGAGCAGTGCAAAATGCAGAGCTGTTGGGCCACATTCACCGAATCTACACCGCTAGCCATCATCGCTACGGTAGCCCCAAGGTTTACCAGGCACTCCGTCGCGAAGGGATAGTGGCCAGCGAAAATCGGATCGCGAGGCTGATGCGGGAATGGGGCATGAAAGCTCGTGTGAGTCGCGTGTATCGCCGTTTGCTCAAACGCCGGGAGGAGTTGAAGGCTCTCCCCAATCACCGCTTGGTGGAAGCGAAGCCGGTCGGCATCGATCAGCAGTGGAGCAGTGATGTCACCTATATCAGGCTGGGGCGACGCTGGGTGTATCTAGCGGTAGTGTTGGATCTGTACTCGCGCCGGGTGATTGGCTGGCAACTGGCGGAACGCTTGGATGGTGATTTATCCCGGGGCGCGCTGAGACAGGCATTCACTTCGCGGCAACCGGCACCAGGACTACTGCTTCACACGGATCGAGGTGTTGAATATCGCGCACGAAAAACCCAAGCGTTGCTACAACGCCACCAAGTACGCCACAGCATGAACCGCCCAGGCCAATGTACCGACAATGCCGAGGTTGAGTCCTTCTTCAAGACATTGAAGGGCGAACTGTTACACGCCACCAGCTTTGTGACCATCCGCCAATTGCGAAAACATATAAGGAATTACATCGATAGATTCTACAACACCCAGAGGCTACACAGTGGCCTTGGTTATCAGACTCCGCGAGAGTTTGAGGCCGTCATGTGAGAATAGAGCGTGTCCATTTTTTTGGGGGAGCATCATTCCCAACACTTGGCATTTTCGGTTCTAGGTTGGGTTTCGTGTTTACGGTGCTGTGGTTTAGGTTTGGTGGTGGCGTTGCTCACACCTTAATGCGGCGTTGGGCTGCATGATACCGATGTCGACAGCGGCATGGAGGAAGTGGTGAGGGTTTACTTCAGGGCGCCGGAACTACGTCAGGCAACGGATATTAAGTTGTTATCTATGTTCGGAGCCGAAATGTTCCCAGGCTTCCTTTGCCTGCAGTCAGGTGAAAATGAGCTGCGTCTCGGGGTCGATGGTAGCACCACTGATCCCGAAGCAGAGGCGCTTGCCGGGGAACGCTTCCAGATCCTTCTGGGCGTCCTCCGGTCTTGGAGCGCACTAGCGGGGCAGCGAACCGACGAGCTCAATACGACCATCGGACGAGGGCCGATAACAGACAACAATGGCAATCAAACCGTAAGAGTCGGATCTGTGCACGAGTATCAAGGCACTGAGGACGAAATAATAAGTTATGCCAAGTGCGCAAAGCGCGCGTGCGAGCGTTCCGAGTGCGTGCGCAATGCGCTATGGCTGAATGGGCGCCGGGATCGAAACGCTGCAGATTACTACATGATCTACGAGTATGCGAAACAAGAATTCGGCAAAGATGCGGACATTGCGTCGGCGCTCAACGTAACGTGCAAAGACCTTGAGAGACTACGATGCTCCGCGAACAACCTTGCACCCAGAGAGGGTGGTCGGCATGCGAAAGCATCTAGACCAGTCGCTTGGAGTTTGGGCAACCAGAAGGAGTTTGTAGCGAGATTCATTAGGGCATGGGTTACATATTCAGGGGCACCTAGCATATGAACCAAGAGCATCCGATGTTGCCGCCCAACAAAGCCATCCAGTCGCCGCTGTGCTTCGCCGTTATCTGAATGAGGAAATCGCTAGTGCAGAATAAATCTATAAATTTCGCAGATAAGCTCAGCCTGTTTGCAGAGCAATGGTCACCTAAAGTAGTGGCAGAGATGAACGACTATCAGTTCAAACTGGTGAAACTGGAGGGTGACTTCGTATGGCATGATCATCAGGACACTGATGAAACCTTCATTGTTTTGAAGGGATCTCTTCGTATTGATTTTAGAGATGGCTACGTGAATCTGTCTGAGGGCGAAATGTATGTCGTGCCCAAGGGCGTTGAGCACAAACCTTATGCTGAAAATGAAGTCGAGGTAATGCTGATCGAGCCTAAGGGTGTCTTGAATACAGGAGACGGCGAAATAAATGAGCGTACCGCCACCAATGACGTATGGATATGACGATCATATAACGAAGCAATGCACGCGACAAGCGTGTGATTGCGGCGTTAAATACAGGGAGGCACCGAGATGCGGTGTGCAATGACAGGGCTGCCCATCAGTGATCCATCTGATGGTATTTGGGATGATGGTGAATGGATTAGCTGGCAGTGGATTAACGGCCAACTGCATGAGCAAGACCTGAAGTCTGAGTTTCCCAATGCTCCCATCGAAATTATCAAAGTGTTTGAGGACTTGGTTTATTCCGCAGCCGAGTACCACGAGCTCACTGGTCGTTACCTTCAAATTTGGGGAGAACTCGGTGAGCTTTACGCTGAGATAAAATATGGGATCGAACGCCATCGCCCTGGTATGGCCGGCTCAGATGGTCGCATGGGGAACGACTGGGTAGAGATCAAGACGATTTCTCCTGAAAAGGGTAAAGGTAAGGTGTTGGTCAAGAGGGCGGGCAATTTCAACAAGCTACTCGTTGTCAAAATAGACGAGAGCTTTCAGTTTGAATCCCGAATGATTGACCGAAAAAAGCTTGGTAAGGGAAAAGGTAAAAACGCCAGCTACTCATGGGGCTCAGAATCTGAGTAAACCTGTATTTGACCAGTCGCTGTAGTACGCGGCCGATGGCCGCCGGACGCTCTTTTCATTGTGGCTACGCCTCCATTACAAGGGCGCTGCTAAGCTTCGCGCATGGCCTGTATCACTAACCGCAGAATTCTTAGAGAAAGAAGATCATGGCAAAGTATCTAATTTCATTCCCCAGTGCTGCAATGAATGTACCCGACAGTGAGTGGGAGGCGGTGGGTCGAGACGCTCATGCCGTGATACGCGAGGCGAAGGAAGCGGGCGTCTACGTTTTCGGCGGTGGTATTGATGAAACCGTACCGCCCGTTCTAGTTTCGGCCAATGGTTCAGTCGCTGAGGGAGGCTACCCGTGGGCGCCTCCGCTCAATGGTGGATTCACTGTACTTGAGCTGCCTTCAAGTAAGGAGGCCATCGCATGGGCCGCACGTATCGCGAAAGCGTGTCGCGTGATCAGGAGCTTCGAGTATTCGGGTTTGATCCAGAGTCGTGAGGTCGGAGTGTTGCAGTACATTCTGCTAGCTAACATCCCAAATGCCTAACAAAGCAATGCAAGGGATATCTAAAAGCTGTCACCATTTAGCTACCCCTGATTGCGGTGTTAGGCCACTTCCCAGACATCACAAGCCCGGCGCCAGGAGACGCAATGGATGTAAGAACAGCCAAAGAGATTGAGCTCGATCAGTTGGCGAGTATTTGGCATGACGGTTGGCAGGATGCCCATTCCCGGATTTTACCGACGGAACTCGCCCGGTACCGGACGCTGGAGAGCTTTAAATACAGGCTCCAAGAAGCCCTTCACAACGTGCGAGTGGCAGGCTCTCCTAGTCAGCTGCTTGGATTCTGTATCATCAAGGATGACGAGCTCTATCAACTCTATGTTTCGGCTGAGGCACGAGGTCATGGAATCGCAGCAATGCTCTTGGCCGATGCCGAAGAACGTCTTAGCACTCTTGGTGTCAAGACGGCGTGGCTCGCGTGCGCGATTGGCAACGAGCGGGCTGCAAAGTTCTACGAGAAGAAAGGCTGGCGCCGCGTTGGAAACATGATCAGCCAGTTGCCAACACCGGACGGACATTTTCCGCTCGAAGTTTGGCGCTACGAGAAGAACCTGAGGTAAGCATAATGCCCTACAACAAGCGTAGCTCACGTCGTTCTGGCGACGGACTGCATGGAGGCGCCATCTCGGTTCATGCGCATGGTTGGTATGCGTCCAAGCTTCGATGAACCTGAAGTATTTGTTTATGAGATGCGCGAAGGCACACACCTAACCCTGAAGCGAACAGACAGGGTCGCGACGGGCCACGCCTCGTTCGACTTGATGGTTGATGATCTTCATGCAACTCATGAACGATTTAGATCCGTAGGACTTGACCCGTCATCAATCGAGTCTCGCCCAGCCATGGATCATGAGGTCTTTACTGCCCGAGAGCCTTCAGGGACACGTTATTACTTTCTTTTCCAGTCATGCTCCCGGAAGACCGGTATGACCATCTTTTCAGTCGATATGTAGCCTGACAATTCACTCCAGCAGGTCCGTGGCTGAGTTGGGCGTAAAATCCCCAACGAAGACAACTGAGCGTAACAATCACAAAGCCCCTGAGTCAGTCACCTGACTCGGGGGCTTTTCGTTTCGCCCGCCTAATTACTTCGCCGCCATCGCCACGCCCACCTTTGATCGATTGGGTCGCCCAATAGCCAGGGTAATCCACTGGCCGGTCTCGGCCAGCTTGTCGAGGTCAATGCCGCTTTCGATGCCCATACCGTTGAGCATATAGATGACGTCTTCGCTGGCGACGTTGCCGGAGGCGCCCTTGGCATAGGGGCAGCCACCGAGGCCGGCGACGGAGCTGTCGATTACGGCGATGCCTTCTTCGAGCACGGCGTAGAGGTTGGCGAGGGCTTGGCCGTAGGTGTCGTGGAAGTGGGCGGCGAGTTTGTCGATGGGGATGTCTTTCGCCACTGCTTCGAGCATGCGTTTGGCCTTGAGTGGGGTGCCGGTGCCGATGGTGTCGCCGAGTGAGACTTCGTAGCAGCCCATTTCATACAGTGCCTTGGAGACGTCGGCGACCTTGGCGGGGGGGATCTCGCCTTCATAGGGACAACCCAGGACGCAGGAAACGTAGCCGCGTACTCGCACGCCGGCGTCCTTGGCGCGTTCCAGTACCGGTGCGAAGCGTTCCAGCGATTCGGCGATCGAGCAGTTGATGTTCTTGTGCGAGAAGGTTTCGCTGGCGGCGCCGAATACCGCGACTTCCTCGACGCCGCATTCCAGGGCGGCTTCCAGGCCCTTGAGGTTGGGGGTGAGGGCGGAGTAGGTCACGCCTTCGCGGCGTGTCAGGCCGGCCATCACGTCACGATGGTCGGCCATTTGCGGCACCCATTTGGGCGAGACGAAGCTTGCCGCTTCGATGTAGCGGATACCGGCGGCGCCGAGTCGGTCGATCAGTTCCAGCTTGGTGGCGGTGTCGATCGGTTCGGGTTCGTTCTGTAGCCCGTCGCGGGGAGCGACCTCGACCAGGCGGATGGCGTTGGGAAAGGGCATGATGTCTCTCCTTCAGAAGCAATGGGCGCCTGCGGCGCCAATCGCGCAGAAAATCTGCGCTCCCACCGAGGATGGGCCAGGAGGCCGTTGTGGGAGCGAAGCTTTGCTTCGCGATGATGGTGGTTTGCCCCTATGCCGGCCTGACGGCCGGGATCGCGCAGTAAACTGTGCTCCCACGAGGGGGCTGAGTTCATCCGAGTCATTCATTGGCGGTGAATTCGAGCAGCACATCTCCTTGTCCCACGGTGTCACCTGCCCGGAAGTGGAAATTTTCCACGTGGCCGTCGGCGGGGGCGGCCAGGGTGTGCTCCATCTTCATGGCTTCCATGACCATCAGCGGCATGCCTTTTTCCACGGGAGTACCGGGTTCCACCAGCAGCGCGACCACGGTGCCATGCATGGGGGCGGTGAGTGTCGATTCGGCTTCGTGGTGGCCGTGATCGACGGCGTCCAGGCGGCGCCAGAACAGCCGGGTCTCGCCATGAGTATCGGCGAGCACGATGATGCTGCTCTCCTGATGGCGGACCAGCCGTGCCTCAAGGCGACGACGGTGGCCGTCAAGGGTGATGGCTACGGCGTCACCTCTCAGACGTTGCAGTTCGGCGCTGAGGGTCTTGTCACGGATGTGGAGCTTCCAAGGCTCCTGCTCGCTCTCGCGAAGACCGTCGACTGTGACTACGGCTTCCGAATCGTCTTCGTCTTGAGCATGTGCGGGGTCGCAGAGCGCCACGCGGATGCGGTTTGCGGCGTTGAGTCGGAAACCATCGTGGCGGTCCCAGGGCGAAGCGCTTTCACGTTCGCGGCCGAGTTGATCGAGTGCCACCAGCGCCGCCGCAGCATAGTCCTCGAGGCGGTAGTCACGGATGGCGAACAGCGCTTCCTGGTGGTTCTCGATGAAGCGCGTGTCGAGTTGGGCGGCCTGGAAGGCAGGGTGGCCAGCCAGGCGTTGCAGGAAGGCGCGGTTGGTAACGACGCCGCGCACGTCCAGCGCGGCCAGTGCCCGGTTCAGCGTGGCAAGCGCTTGGTTGCGGTCGTCGCCATGAACGATCAGCTTGGCCAGCATGGGGTCGTAGTGCATCGAGACCACGTCGCCGGTTTCCACACCGCTGTCCAGGCGCACACGAGTGGGATCGAGACTGGCGCCTTCCAAATCGAGGGCGAAGCGTTCCAGGGTGCCGGTGGCTGGCAGAAAGTCCTGCTCGGGATCCTCGGCATACAGGCGTGCCTCGAAGCTGTGGCCGCTAATGGTCAGTTCGTCCTGGGAGCAGGGCAGCGGTTCACCCATGGCCACGCGTAGTTGCCATTCCACCAGGTCCTGACCGGTGATCATCTCGGTGACAGGATGCTCCACCTGCAGGCGCGTATTCATCTCCATGAAGTAGAAGCTGCCGTCATGCTCTTGTGAAAAGTCCAGCAGGAACTCCACGGTACCGGCACCCACATAACCGATTTCCTTGGCAGCGCGCACGGCGGCCTCACCCATTTCCCGGCGCAGTTCCGCGGTCATGCCCGGTGCCGGCGCTTCTTCCAATACCTTCTGATGGCGGCGTTGCACGCTGCAGTCGCGTTCGAACAGGTAGACGCCATTGCCATGGGTGTCACAGAACACCTGGACTTCTACGTGACGGGGCCGGATCAGGTACTTCTCGACCAACATGCGCTGATCGCCAAAGGCGGCTTGGGATTCGCGACGGCAACCATCCAATGCGGACTGGAAGCCGGCGGCGGATTCCACCACGCGCATCCCCTTGCCGCCCCCGCCGGCACTGGCCTTGAGCAGTACCGGATAGCCGATCTTGTCGGCCTCAGCTTTGAGCACGTCGTCGCCCTGATCGTTGCCGTGATAGCCCGGCACCAACGGCACGCCAGCATGCTGCATGCGCGCCTTGGCGGCGGACTTGTCGCCCATGGCGGAAATGGCCGTTGCCGGCGGGCCGATGAAGGTGACTCCCGCTTGGGCACAGGCTTCGACGAAGGCGGCATTCTCGGACAGAAAACCGTAGCCGGGGTGGATGGCGCTGGCAGCGGTACGTCGGGCGGCCTTGAGCACCGCTTCCATGTTGAGATAACTCTCGCGGGCTGCAGCGGGGCCGATATGCACGGCTTCATCAGCTTCGCGGACATGCAGGGCATGAGCATCGGCATCGGAATAGACAGCGACGGTGCCAATGCCCAGGCGACGGGCGGTACGCATCACGCGGGAGGCGATTTCGCCACGATTGGCGATCAGGACCTTGTCGAAGCGGGTCTGACTCATTTTCCGTTCTTCCTTTCGGGGGCTTGCCAGCGTGGAGCACGCTTATCGAAGAAGGCGCTGAGTCCTTCCTGGCCTTCGTCGCTGATGCGTAGTTGGCTGATCACGCGGCAACAATGTTCGCGAGTGGCTTCGCTATCGGGATCGCGCGCTACATGAGCTAGCAGCGCCTTGGTGGCGCGGCTGGCCTGGGGCGAAGCGGCAAGCAGGGTATCGATCATGTCTTCAATGGCGTCGTTCAGGGAATCGTGATCCACCACGCGGTGAACCAACCCTAGCTCGAGCGCGTGAGCGGTTTCGATGACTTCGGCGGAAAGGGCATAGCGGCGCATCTGGCGCGGCCCAATGGCACGCTGCACATAGGGGCTGATCACCGCCGGCGCCAAGCCCAGCTTGACTTCCGACAGACAGAATCGGGCCCGCTCCGAAGCGATGACGATATCGCAACAGGCGGCCAGGCCCACAGCACCACCGAAAGCCGCACCCTGAACCCGGCACAGCGTAGGGCAGGGCAGGGTATCCAGGTCATGCATCAAACGCGAGAGTTCTCGGGAATCGGCCAGGTTGTCGTCGAGGTCGTATTCGACCATGCGCTTCATCCAGCCGAGATCGGCCCCGGCAGAGAAGTGCTTGCCTTTGGAACCCAGCACCACCACCCGAACCTCGTTACGCTCGGCCGCCGCGGCCAGACGGTCCAGATGGGCATTGAGCTCGGCGATCAAATGGTCATCGAAAGCGTTGTGCACGTCCGGACGATCCAGCGTCAACCAAGCGACGCCTCGGGAGTCGATCTCAAGCCGGGAATAACTTGTCGTGTCTGTCATGGGCGGCAACCTCATCGATAAAGCTGTAAGCCGTAAGCTTTAAGCTGTAAGAAATTCAGATTGGTCACCAGAGCGTGCGGAGGAGACTTCCAGCTTACAGCTTACAGCTTCCAGCTCCACGCGAAGCGTGGGTCACATCCTAAACACTCCGAATCTTGTCTCTTCGATCTCCGCATTCATGGCGGCGGCCAGCGCCAGGCCGAGCACGTCGCGGGTCTGCAGCGGGTCGATCACGCCGTCATCCCACAATCTGGCACTGGCATAGTAGGGGTGGCCTTGACGCTCGTAGGCGTCGCGTGTCGGACGCTTGAAGGCTTCCTCGTCTTCGGCGCTCCATTCCTGTCCGTCGCGCTCATACTGTTCTCGCTTGACTTGGGCCAGCACGTTGGCCGCCTGCTCGCCACCCATCACCGAAATGCGCGCATTGGGCCACATGAACAGCAGGTTGGGGTCGTAGGCTCGGCCGCACATGCCGTAGTTGCCGGCACCGAAGCTGCCGCCGATCAGTACCGTGAACTTGGGTACCTTGGCGCAGGCCACGGCGGTGACCAGCTTGGCGCCGTGCTTGGCGATGCCTTCGTGTTCGTACTTGGAGCCAACCATGAAGCCGGTGATGTTCTGCAGGAAAAGTAGCGGAATCCCGCGCTGGGCACACAGCTCGATGAAGTGCGCCCCCTTCAAGGCGGACTCCGAGAACAGCACGCCGTTATTGGCGATGATACCCACCGGGTAGCCGTGCAGATGGGCGAAGCCGGTGACCAAGGTATCGCCGTAGTAGCGCTTGAATTCGTCGAAGTTGGAGTCGTCGACGATGCGGCCAATCACCTCGCGCACGTCGTAGGGC
Source organism: Litchfieldella anticariensis FP35 = DSM 16096 (assembly GCF_000409775.1). Lineage (GTDB taxonomy): Bacteria > Pseudomonadota > Gammaproteobacteria > Pseudomonadales > Halomonadaceae > Litchfieldella > Litchfieldella anticariensis. The sequence continues at coordinate 311,964 of NZ_KE332377.1, forward strand.
TTCTTCAAGTCGGTGCCGACGATACCGTAGAGCTCGTTGGGGTCGAGGCGTGGAGATCGTGGTTCTCGTATCTTGAGCTGGCCGCGCTTGTGCCAGTTGAGCCGCGACACGGCACGTCGCGCCAGTTGCAGGGCATGGGCGTCGTTATCGGCGTAGTGGTCGGCCACGCCGCTGATGCGGGTATGGACGTCGGCGCCGCCCAGATCCTCGGCACTGATGGTCTCGCCAGTGGCGGCTTTCACCAACGGTGGGCCGCCCAGAAAGATAGTGCCTTGCTGCTTGACGATGATCGACTCGTCGGCCATGGCTGGCACATAGGCGCCACCAGCGGTGCAAGAGCCCATCACCACGGCGATCTGTGGGATACCTTCGGCGGAAAGCGTGGCCTGGTTATAGAAGATACGCCCGAAATGGTCGCGGTCGGGGAATACCTCATCCTGATGAGGCAGATGCGCACCACCGGAGTCGACCAGATAGATGCAGGGCAGGCGGTTCTTGTGGGCAATTTCCTGAGCGCGCAAATGCTTCTTCACCGTCAGCGGATGGTAGGTACCCCCCTTGACGGTGGCATCATTGGCGACGATCACGCATTCGACGCCAGATACCCGACCGATACCAGTGACGATACCTGCGGCAGGCACCGGGCCATCATAGACCTCATGCGCAGCCAAGGCCGAGAGCTCGAGAAACGGCGAACCCTCGTCGAGCAGATGATCGATACGATCGCGCACGAACAACTTGCCACGCGACTCATGACGCGCACGCGCCTTCTCGCCGCCACCCTTGGCGACGGCCGCGATCAACTCACGCAGCTTACCGACCTCGGCGCGCATTGCCGCATCGTTGGCTTGGAAGCCCTCACTGCGAGGGTTGATGTGGGTTTGTAGGATTGCCATGTACCCCTCCGGGGAGCTTTAAGCTGTAAGCCTGAAGCTGTAAGAAAACCCAGAAAAGCAGTTACTTACAGCTTGCGGCTTATAGCTTACGGCTTGGTTTAAGCAGACTCATTGAAAATTTCGCGACCGATCAACATCCGCCGAATCTCACTGGTCCCGGCGCCGATCTCGTAGAGTTTGGCGTCGCGCAGCAGGCGGCCGGTGGGGTATTCGTTGATGTAGCCGTTGCCGCCGAGCAGTTGGATGGCGTCGAGCGCGACCTGGGTAGCTTTTTCAGCGCAGTAGAGGATCACGCCGGCGGCGTCCTTGCGTGACGTCCGGCCGCGATCGCAGGCGGCGGCCACGGTGTAGAGATAAGCGCGACAGGCGTTGAGGGTGGTGTACATGTCGGCGACCTTGCCCTGTACGAGTTGGAATTCGCCGATGCTCTGGCCGAATTGCTTACGTTCGTGCACGTAGGGCACCACCACGTCCATGGCGGCCTGCATGATGCCGATGGGGCCGGCGGCGAGCACGGTGCGCTCGTAGTCAAGGCCGCTCATCAGCACCTTCACGCCCTTGTTGACCTCACCCAACACGTTCTCTGCGGGTACTTCGCAATCCTGGAACACCAGCTCGCAGGTGTTGGAGCCGCGCATGCCCAGCTTGTCGAGTTTCTGGGCGGTGGAAAAACCGGCAAAGCCGTGCTCGATGATAAAGGCGGTAATGCCCTTGGAGTCGGCACTCGGCTCGGTCTTAGCGTAGACCACCAGTACCTCGGCGTCGGGGCCATTGGTGATCCACATCTTGTTGCCGTTGAGAATGTAGCGGTCGCCGCGCTTCTCGGCGCGCAGCTTCATCGACACTACGTCAGAGCCAGCGCCTGGCTCGGACATGGCCAGAGCACCGACATGCTCGCCACTGATCAGCTTGGGCAGGTACTTGGCTTTTTGCTCGGTAGTGCCGTTGAGCTTGATCTGATTGACGCACAAGTTGGAGTGGGCGCCGTAGGAGAGACCCACCGAGGCGCTGGCGCGAGAGATCTCTTCCATGGCGATGCAGTGGGCGAGGTAACCCATGCCGGCGCCGCCGTCCTCTTCAGGCACGGTGATGCCGAGTAGCCCCATGTCGCCGAATTTCTGCCACAGATCGTTGGGGAAGGCGTTCTGTTCGTCGATCTCGGCGGCGCGCGGGGCGATCTCGTCGCGCGCGAAGGCGTTGACCTGGTCGCGCAGCATGACCAGCGTCTCGTCCAGGCCGAAGTCGAGGGGAGTGAAGGGCGTTTGCATGGCGTGGCTCCGTGTCTGTCTGGTGCCGGAGCGGAGGCACTCCGGCGAGCGAACTCATGTCATGAAGATGGCAGATGCCCCAAGACTAGGCGAGGTTTACGTTAACGTAAAGTGCAAGTTTTGAAGCGTTCGACGAATGTCGAAGAGGGAGGGTAGAGGGAAATGTCCAGCGCCGCGGAGTCAATGGCTAAAGCTGGTAGCCAGCTCCTGAAAGGCCCTGGCGGGCCCTGAAAGAGGCTTGTGCTGCGGCCAGGCGAGGCCGACCTCCATGGTGGGAATCGGATCGTCCAGGTCGATGTGCTCAATGCGCCTACCTTCCAGTGACCATGGCCGGTAGACCATGTCGGAGAGAATACTGATGCCGGTGCCATTGGCGACCATGCTACGCACCGCCTCCACCGACGATGTCTTGAACAGAATGTTGGGAGTGAGGCCTGTGGGCTCCCAGTATCTCAGGGCGGTTTGATCCGCTTCGTCCACCGTCAGCATGATGTACGGCTCATCTACCAGGTCGTGTAGGCCGACCCTGTCACGCATCAGTAGCGGATGGTGGCTGCTCACCCACAGCCGGCGTGGCGAGTGGATCAGTGGCTCACGCTCCAAGCCCGAGGTCTGGTCGATGTTCGAGGTCAACACGATGGCCAGATCGAACTCGCCGGATGTCAGCCCCTGCTGGATGGCCGGGCGGGGCGCCTCGTGAGGTCTGATCTGTACGCCAGGATAGCGGCGCTGGAAGCGTGCCAGTAGCGGCGGTATGAAGTAACCCGCGACCGTGTAGCTCATGGCCAGATTCAAGGTGCCAGTCACCGCGGCAGCGTTGTCCTGGAGGCTATCGAAGGCCTCGTCGACGGCCTGGAACACATGGCGTATCTGATGCAGGAAGCGGCTGCCTTGTTGAGTGAGCGCCATGCCCTGCGACGTGCGCTGGAAGAGTGCTACGCCCAATTGTTCCTCGATTTCGCGTACGCCGGTGGTGATGGATGACTGGGAAACGTTGAGGTCCACCGCCGCTTGAGTGACCTTGCCGCTTTCAGCCACCGCCAGGAAGTAACGCATCTTGCGCAGTGAAAGATCGCGTGACATGGGAGTCTTGTCCTGTGTTCGGTTTTTTTGAAGATACAAAACAAAAATTAATAATTCCATATGTCTCCTATGGCTGTAATAAATGAATGACGCCATTTGAGGAGACACGCCATGACAACAACGATCGACTTGAACGCGGATATGGGGGAGGGCTTCGGCGCTTGGCAGATCGGTGATGGGGTCGACACGCAGATCATGCCATTGATCAGCTCCGCCAATGTGGCGGCGGGTTTCCATGCCGGCGACCCGACCACCATGGCTGGCAACCTTCGCCAGGCGGCGGAGTACGGCGTGGCTGTGGGGGTGCACCCCGGTTTTCGCGATCTGGTCGGCTTCGGGCGGCGCCACATCGATGCGTCCGTCGAGGAACTGGTCAACGACGCGCTCTACCAGTTGGGCGCACTGCGTGAACTCGCCGCCCATGAGGGGCTGTCACTTCACCACTTCAAGCTGCACGGTGCGTTGTTCATGCATGCTGCTCACGATGACGAATTCGCCCAGGCGTTGTGCCGGGCGCTCGAGCAGGTTGCCCCCTCGCTGCCCATCTATTGCCTGGCGGGTACCGCCATTGACCGGGCGGCCAGCGAGGCGGGCCTGAAGCGTGTTCACGAGTTCTATGCAGACCGCGACTACAACGATGAGGGCAGCATCGTCTTCGTGCGCAAGGTCAAGCCACTCGACCCGCAGGCGGTGGCCCGGAAGGTGCTTAAAGCTTGCCACGAGGGGGTGGTCGAGGCTGTCAGTGGCAAGCAGGTACCTGTCAGTTTCCAATCGATCTGCATTCACAGCGATACGCCTGGTGCCCTGTCGCTCGTCCAGTCCGTGCGCAGCGCATTGGATCAGGCTGGGATCCAGGTCAAGGCACCCTGAGTCGGGCCACATCACTCTCATAATCACAATTCAGAAGGAGACAACACCATGTCGCAGCAGGATATCCAGGCTCCTTTCCCCGGTGTGTTCTACCGCCGTCCGTCGCCTGACAAGCCGCCTTTCGTGGAAGAAGGGCAGCAGGTAGAGACGGACTCGGTGATCGGGCTTCTCGAAGTCATGAAGCAATTCTTCGAACTCAAGACCGATGAGGCAGGCACCATCACCGCCTTCCAGGTCGAGGAGGAAACCGTCGTCGAGGCTGGCCAGTCCATCGCGGTGCTGGAGGTGAAGTGATGATTCGTAGACTGCTGATCGTCAATCGTGGCGAGATCGCGCTGCGAGTGGTGCGTGCCGCTCGTGAACTCGGTATGTGCAGCATCGTTGCCCATAGCGAGGCCGATACCGATAGTCTGGCTGTGCAGCGAGCCGATGAAGCGGTTTGCATTGGCCCGCCACAGGCCTCCAAGAGCTATTTGAACATCGAGGCGATACTCCAGGCCGCGGAAAGCGTGGGGGCCGATGCCGTGCATCCTGGCTATGGCTTCCTCTCCGAGAGCGCCGAATTTGCCAGAGCAGTGAAGGCGGCGGGGATGGTATTCGTCGGCCCGGAGGCATCGATCATCGAACGCATGGGTGACAAGGCCATGGCACGCCAGACGGCGATCGATGCCGGGGTGCCGGTGGTGCCGGGCTCGCCACGCGCGGTGAGTGATCTGAACGAGGCGTTGGCCGTGGCTGAGAGTGTGGGCTTCCCACTGCTCATCAAGGCGGCCGCCGGTGGTGGTGGTCGTGGCATCCGGGTAGCGGGAAATGCCGCGGAGCTTCGTGAACAGCTGCCCATGGCGCAGACCGAGGCCCGCACCGCCTTCGGTGATGACCGTGTTTATCTTGAGCGATTCATCGAGCACGCCCGCCACATCGAGGTCCAGGTCCTCGGCGATGGGGAGCGGGCCATCCATTTCTTCGAGCGTGAATGCTCGCTACAGCGGCGCCGGCAAAAAGTGTTCGAGGAGTGTCCCTCGCCGGCTCTCGACGACACGACCCGAGAATTACTGTGCCGCTCGGCGGTGGCCCTGGCAGAACATGTCGGTTACTTCGGTGCCGGTACCCTCGAATATCTCTACGACGACACCACTGGTGAGTTCTTCTTCATCGAGATGAACACCCGGATCCAGGTCGAGCACCCCATCACCGAGGCGGTCACTGGGGTCGACCTGGTGCGCGAGATGCTGCGTCTGGCACGTGGTGAGCGCCTGCGCTTCACCCAGCAGGATATCCAGCGTCGAGGCTGGGCAGTTGAGATGCGCATCAATGCTGAAGACCCCGAGCGAGGCTTCTTTCCGTCACCTGGACAGGTGCAACGGTTGGTCTGGCCTTCAGGGCCCGGTATCCGTATCGACAGTGGCCTTTACGAAGGCTACCGCATGCCGCCTTTCTACGACTCGCTGGTGGCCAAGCTGATCGTCTGGGACGAATGCCGCGAAAGCGCACTGATCCGAGCCGGCCGCGCTTTGGACGAGTTCACCCTAGAGGGGTTCGCCACCACGGCGGCACTACATCGGCGCCTGGTCGATGACCCGGAGGTGCGCCAGGGCGCGGTGGACACCGGCTTTCTCGAGCGTTGGCTGGAAGCCAAGCCCACACTCACACCAAGCGATAAGGAGGTGGTGTCATGAGTGCTGACAAGACAGCCACGGCACGTTATAGCCTGGCCGCTGACGAGTTCATGTTCGTGGAATTGAGCGAGGAGATGACGCTCGAGGCTTTCTTTCGCTCGATCTCCATCACTCAGCGGCTGAAGGCCATGTCCGTACCGGGCATCATCGAGATCTGTCCGGCCAATGCTTCCTATCAGGTTCGCTACGATCCCGACCAACTCTCCGCCGCTTCGCTGCAGGAAGTCCTGGAGTCGCTGGACCGCGAGGTCTCGGCGCAACAGGTCCGCAATATCGAGACGCGGGTGATCGAGGTGCCGGTACTCTACAACGACCCTTGGACCCACGAGACCCTGATGCGTTTTCGCGATCGCCATCAGGACCCGAGCGGTACCGATCTCGATTACGCCGCGCGAATCAACGGCTACGACAGCGTCGAGGCCTTCATCGAGGCGCACAGCGGCAGTCCCTGGTTCGTGTCGATGGTGGGTTTCGTGGCGGGCTTGCCGTTCATGTACCAGATGGTGCCGCGCGAGCGACAGATCCAGGTGCCCAAGTACCTGCGTCCTCGTACCGACACGCCCAAGCAGACCGTGGGCTATGGCGGTTGCTTCAGCTGCATCTATTCGGTTCGTGGTGCCGGTGGCTACCAGATGTTCGGGGTCACCCCGATGCCGATCTACGACCCGTTCGACCAACAGCCGCACATCGACGATTCGATGATCTTCTTTCGCCCTGGCGACATCGTGAAGCATCGGCCCATCGACCGCGACGAGTACGATCGCCTGCTGGCCGATGCCGAGGCTGGGCATTACGAACCCCGGGTGGTGCCATTCACCTTCGACCTGGACGATTTCAACCGTGACCCCGATGGCTATGCCAGCCGCGTAAAGGAGGTGCTCCATGACCATTGACGTGATCAAGCCCGGGCTTGCGACCTCCATCCAGGACACGGGCCGCCAGGGCAGCTACCACCTGGGGATTCCGCCATCCGGGGGTATGGATCAGCGCTCTCTGCGCGCGGCCAATCTGCTACTCGGTAACCCGGAAGGAGCCGCGGTGCTGGAATGTGCCTTGATGGGGCCGGAACTAAGGTTCAAGGAAAGCCGCTGTGTCGCTACCTGTGGGGCCGAGATGACGCCGCGGGTCAACGGTGAAGCTCAGCCCCTCAACGAGGTGTTCCGGGTGCCGGCGGGAGCGACCTTGAGCTTCGACTTCGTCAAGGCCGGGGCTAGGCTTTATCTGGCGTTCGAGGGTGGCATCGACGTGCCCGAGAAGCTCGGTAGTCGTAGTACCTATGCGCTGGGCAGCCTGGGTGGCCTAGATGGTCGGCCGCTGCAAGCTGGCGACCAGTTGAACCTTTTGCCACCCTCCGCCGCTGCCCGTGAAGGGCGCCAGTTGCCGGAAGCGCTGATTCCGCAGTTCTCCAAGCACTACATGCTGCGCGTGGTGCCTGGCATCTACGACCACAGGCTGACCGACGAGAGCCGCGAGCGCTTCTACGAGGAAGACTGGACGGTGGCCTCCGAAGCTGACCGTATCGGCTATCGCATGAAGGGAGGAAGTCCGTTGTCATTCATCGAGCGCGAGCCGCCGTTCGGTGCCGGCGACGATCCTTCGAACATCGTCGATGCCTGCTACCCGATCGGTTCCATCCAGGTGCCCAGCGGCAGCGAGCCGATCATTCTTCACCGCGATGCCGTGTCCGGTGGTGGCTACGCGATGATCGGCACCGTGATCAGCGCCGACATGGACTGGGTCGGACAGATCCAACCTCACCAGAAGGTTCGCTTCGTACCAGTTAGCCTGGAGGAGGCCCTGGCCGCCCGTGCGAAATACCGGAAGGGGATGGAGGTCCTGCGCCAGATGCCATGATCGCCATGCTCTCCGTGAGCCAGGTGGCTGCCGGGGCAGGTGTGACCTAAGCCATCCCGGTTCTCTCATTGACCAACCTGAGTGTCGCCGATTTCGGCGGCACAGGGGTCGTCTGTCCTGAAGACAAGCACAACAAAGGTATTCGAGATGACCAATCAAACGTCGACGACCGAGGCCGCTGACCTCGACTATGCAGAACAGCCGGTGCCCGTTGAAGGGCGGATGCCGCGGACCAACCTGATGATGGCATGGTGGGCGGTGTGCAGTGCCATCTTCTACATGGTGGTGGCCGCGGCCATGGCGCGCAGCTATGGCACGACCAACGCATTGATCGGCATCGTGTTAACGGTGATTGCCTATGGGGTGATCAACAGCGTGATCAGCCGCTATTCGATGAAAACCGGATTGACCGTCGCCCTGTTCTCCAAGGTGTTATTCGGCCACGTGGGGGCGATGGTCGCCACGCTGATCTTCTTCGCCACGGCGCTCTACTACGCAGTGTTCGAAGGTTACGTGATGGCGCTGGTGCTAACTGAGTGGAGTGGCAGTTTGACCATGACCCTAAGCACGGCCATCGTGGCGATATTGGGTGTCTCTCTGATCTTCGGCAGCGTCCAGCACTGGCTCGACAAGTTCAACGGGGTGCTACTGCCGGTCTATGTCATCGGTATGCTGATTGCCGTGGGCATGGCCATTGCCGAGTTCGGCTACCCGAGCGACTGGCTGTCGCGGGTCCCTGAAGGGGGTGCCTCGCCTTGGGGCTGGCTGCAGACCTTTGGCTACTACATGGGCGTCTGGGTGCTGATGATGTTCACCTTCGACTATGCCCGTTTCGGCAAGCAGGAAGACGCCAGTTTCCATGCCAAGGTGACCTTCGGTATCCCTTTCTATGCCATGACTTTCCTGTTCAGTGGCATCGTCGGCATCCTGCTCGATTCAATGATTCCCATCGATGGCCTGTCGGAAGCCTCGGTGGTGCTGGGCCTGCTTGAATTGATGGGAGTGGGTGGCCTGCTGTTGGTTTGGGTGACACAGAGCCGGATCAACACCGCCAACTATTACCTGGCCACGGTCAACTTCGAGGCGTTGGTGCGCAAGGTCACCGGCATCAAGCTTTCCAAGGTGGTGGCAGGGTGCTTGATCGGCCTGATGTCCTATCTGCTGATGATGGCTGATGTGTTCAGCTACATCCTCCAGGCGCTGGCCTACCAGGGCGTGTTCGTGGTGGCCTGGGTCGGTGTGGCCCTGGCGCATATCCTCTCCCGCACCTACCAGCAGCGCTTCAACGGCCATGTCGAACTGGATAATGCCTACATCCCGGCCTACAACCCTTGTGGCTTGATCGCCTGGTGCCTGGCAACCGCCGTGGGCATGGTCATCATGCATCTGCCAGGCATCGCCGGCTTCTCGGCACCGGCCACCTTCCTGATCGCCTATGGTCTATATGAAATTGGGCTCAAGCGCGCCAATCCGGACTGGTACGTCGCCAGTCTGAATAAGTCCTGATTCGCCTTCGTTTCCGTCTCGGTGAGAACCCCGGTCGCCAAGGCTACCGGGGTTTTTCTGTCTAGCTCAATGAGTCGCTACCGCTTCACTTAGCGTTGGGAAAAAACAACTGCTGTCCCTTGAGCTCGAAGTCGGCAATGGCTTGTTGGCCGTCTTCGGAGACCAGCCATTCGTGCCACTGTTGGGCCAGGTCGTGCTTGAGGTGAGGGTGGCGTTCTTCGCTTAGCAGCAGGCTGCCGTATTGATTGAACAGCGCTTCGTCGCCCTCGAACAGGATGTCCAGGTTCTGGCGGTTATCGAATGCCACCCAAGTGGCGCGGTCGGACATGACGTAGGCATCCATGCCGGCGGCGGTGTTCAGGGTCGGGCCCATGCCGCTACCCAGTTCGCGATACCATTCGCCATTCGGTTCGACACCCGCTGACTCCCACAGGCGCAGTTCGGCGCGGTTGGTGCCGCTGTCGTCGCCACGCGAGGCAAAGGGCGCCTCGGCTTCGGCGATCATCGAGAACGCCTCGTCGACCGTCTCAGCTTCACCAATTCCAGCGGGATCGTCACTGGGGCCGATGATCACGAAGTCGTTGACCATCACGTCGCGGCGTTCGGTGGCATAGCCGTCGGCAACGAACTGTTCCTCGCCCGCGGTATCGTGGACCAGCAGACTATCGGCGTCGCCACGCCGGGCGATCTCGAAGGCCTGGCCGGTGCCGACCGCGACGACATGAACATCGATACCCGTGTTATCACGAAATTTGGGGATGATCGCATCGAACAGGCCTGACTGTTCGGTGGAAGTGGTCGATGCCAGTGTGATATAGCGCTCGTCGTCCTGAGCCTGGCTGCCCAGTGACAGCACCATGCCCAGGCCGAGTCCCAGGATCGTGATGGCGGTTTTGGTTTTGTTGAGCGGCATGCAAATAGCTCCCTGTTGTCATGACGTTGTTTTCGGTGTGTCAGCGCTTGCCTACCACACCAGTTCTCCATTGATGAATGCCCTGGCGCGGGCCGTTTGCGGTTGTGAAAAGAAGTCCTCGGCAGGGCTGTGCTCGATCAGGCGGCCGCCATAGAGAAAGATCACCTCATCGGCCAGGCGTTTGGCCTGGTTGAGGTCATGGCTGCTCATCACGATGCGTGTTCCCTGACGATGGAAATCGACGACGGCGTCTTCCACTGCCTTGATGGCGGCGGGATCGAGCGCCGAGGTGGGCTCGTCGAGAAACAGCACTTCGGGTTTCAGCAGCCAGGCGCGGGCCAGGGCCAGGCGCTGCTGCTCGCCGCCGGAAAGAACCCGTGCCGGGCGATGGGCAATGGCTGTCAGGCCGAAGTGGTCCAGGGCTTGCCAAGCCATCGGCTTGCGCTGCTTCCAGGGGGTACCATTGATGCCCAAGGCATAGGTGAGGTTGGCCAGCGCCGAGCGGCGTAGAAGCACCGGGCGCTGGAAGACCATGGCTTGACGTGGTGGCTTGCCGTTGGCATTGCTTGCCCAATGAACCTGCCCGTTGGTGGGCTTGAGCAGACCATGACAGAGACGCATCAACAGGCTCTTGCCGGCACCGTTGGGCCCCATGATCAGGATCTTGCCATGACCTTCCAGGCGCAGCGAGATGCGATCGAGCAGAGTTTGACCGCGATGCACGAAACTCACCTCATTGAGTTCCAACGGCAGCAGGGAGATCGGCAGGCGCATATCGTTCATCCCAGGCGCCTCCTGGCGGTTTCACCGACCACGTAAGCGGCGCCATTGACCACAGCCACCAAGGTCAGCAGAACGATCCCCAGCCCCAGGGCCAATGGCAAATCACCCTTGGCGGTTTCGAGCACGATGGCAGTGGTCATCACCCTGGTGACGCCGTCGATGTTACCGCCGACGATCATCACTGCGCCCACTTCGGCACTGGCACGACCGAAACCGGCCAGTATCACCGTGATCAAACCGAATCGGGCGTCCCATAGCAGCGTCGGAATCCTGCGCAGCTTCGACATGCCAAGCGATGTCAATTGCTCGCGGTACTCGTGGTGCAGCTCTTCTATTTGCTGGCGGGTCAAGGCGGTGATGATCGGCAGCACCAGTACCACCTGGGCGACGACCATGGCGGAGGGCGTGAACAGCAGCCCGAACTCGCCCAAGGGGCCAGCTCGTGATAGCAGCAAGTAGACTGTCAGCCCCGCCACGACCGGTGGCAGACCCATGAGTGCGTTGAACAGCACCACGATCACGCCGCGACCGGGAAAGGCCCATAGTGCTAGAGCCGCACCCAGGGGGAGCGCTAACAGGCAGGCAATCAGCACCGCCGTGAACGAAACCTGCAACGACAACAACACGATGTCTATCAGCGCAGGATCCATGCTCAGCACCAGGGCGAGGGCAGTGTGGAAGGCGTTATCGCTCGCCGGCATCGGATTCTCCTGATGACTAAACTGCATCATGCGCGGTATAACATGCACTCGCACTCTATACTGAAAAATATGCAGTCAGGAACATAGAAACGACATCGATGATCTCACATTCCCCCTATCTGACCACGGCGGAAGTGGCTGATTACCTGCGCCTCAAGGAGCGCAAGGTCTACGATCTGGTCAAGCAGGGGCAGATTCCGTGCACGAAAGTGACTGGCAAGCTGCTGTTTCCCCGCCAGAGCATCGACTTGTGGCTGATGAATCACCTGGAGGGTGATCAGCAAAGTCGCCGGCCAGTACCTTGGGTGTTGGCCGGCAGCCAGGACCCGTTGCTCGAGTGGACATTGCGCGAAAGCGATGCGGGCCTGGCCATGCTTTGCCAGGGCAGCGGCGATGGCGTGCAACGGTTGCTCACCGGCGACGCCATGCTGGCCGGAGTGCATGTCATCGACCTCGATACCGGCCGCTACAATGATTCCCAGTTGCTGGGACTTTCCGGCATGCGCGATCTGGTGATGGTGCGCTGGGCGGTGCGCCGCCAAGGGTTGATGGTGACACCGGGCAACCCCAAAGGGATCGAATCGCTACGCGATCTTGCGCGTGACGAGCTGGTAGTGGCCCATCGCCAGTCAGGTGCCGGCGCCGAGCGATTGCTGCGTTATCTGCTGGCCAAGAGTGGGTTGGATCACGAAAAACTGAACCTGGCCGAGCACCCCGCGCTTAGCGAGGACGATCTGGCCTTGGCGGTACGCCATGGCGAGGCGGATGTCGGCCTGGGGGTGGAGGCCGCTGCGCGTCGCCAGGGCCTGGACTTCGTGCCCGTGCACCAGGAGTGTTTCGACCTGGCCATGCGCCGGCGGAGCTACTTCGAACCGCCGGTGCAGCGTTTGCTGGCTTTTGCCAGAGAGGCTCGTTTCGCCGAACGCGCCGCGGCGCTGGGCGGTTACGACGTTGGCGGGCTGGGTACCGTCACCTATAACGCCTGACGGGCTACAGGGTATCCCGCTGCTGTGGCGGCACGATACCCAGCCGCTTCATGCGCCGATAGATGGTGGGGCGCGACAATCCCAGCTCGCGGGCCACGGCACTGATGTTCCAATGGTGGCGGCGCAAAGCCTGATGCAATGGATCGCGGTTGCCCGGCAGGTCGACGACCCGGTTGGGGGCATTCAGCGCTGGATCGATCTCGCCGCGGTGGGCGCCGGGATGCGCCAGGTGTCCACTAATGCATTCCTCGGGCAAGTCATTGACGATGACTTCGTTGCCGTCACAAGTGGCCAGCGCGTAGCGCAGGGCATTGTGCAGTTCGCGGATATTGCCTGGCCAGGGGTAGGCCAGTAGCGCACTCATGGCATCGCCGCGCAATCGCGTCCGCTCGTCGCGCTCCTGCTGCAGTTCCTCGAAGATACGCCGGATCAGGTAGCCCTTGTCGGCACGCTCGCGCAGTGGCGGCAGGCGCAGGCTGGCACCATTGAGGCGGTAGAAGAGGTCCTCGCGAAAGCGGCCTTCGCTGATCAGGCCACGTAGGTCGCGGTGGGTGGCGGCGACCACCCGCAGGTCGACCTTGAGTGGGCGGCTGGCACCGATCGGCAGCACCTCCTGCTCGGCCAGTACCCGCAGCAAGCGGGTCTGCAGTTGCAACGGCATATCGCCGATCTCGTCGAGAAACAGCGTGCCACCGTCGGCCTGGGCGATCAGGCCCTTCATGCCCTTGCTGCGTGCGCCGGTGAAGCTGCCGGGTTCGTAGCCGAACAGTTCGCTCTCGATCAGTGATTCCGGCATCGCCGCACAGTTGATGGCCACGAAGGGCTTGTCGCGGCGCCGGCTCGATTCGTGCAGGGCGCGAGCCATGCGCTCCTTGCCGGTGCCGGTTTCGCCGATCACCAGGATGTTGATCGGTTCGTTACGCAGGCGGGCGGCGCGCGTCAGGGTATCGCGCATTGCCGGGTCGTCATCGGCCAGGGCTTCCAATGGCGCCAGGCTGGTGTCGCGAGCCCGGCTTTCGCTTGCGGCATGCATGGTGCGGCGCTGCGGTTCGATCAGCGTAGCGAAATGGATCTCGCGATGGCGATGGGTGCGGAAGGCACGCACGCGGTCGTCGCAGTAGCGCTGGATGGTCAGCACGTCCTCGATCTCGGCATCGAGCAGGTCCTGGATGTTCCAGGCCTTGAACAAGCGGGTTTCACCAGGGCCGGGCAATGGCAGGTCGTGGTGACGTAGCAGCTTGCGTCCGGCGGTATTGGCGGCCACCACGGTGCCATCTTCCTCGATGGCGATCAGATAGCGGCGGTTGATCTGCACGAATTCCCGCGAGCGGTCCAGGCACACTACATGATGGTCGTTGTAACGTTGCAAGAAGTAGGCGTTCTCGATCATCTTGGCGGTGTACTTGACCAGTTGCAGGGCGAAGGTCTGGGAGTGCTTGGACTCCGGGGAGTGGTAGGCGGAGATGTCGAGCACCGCCAGCAGCTGGCCGTGGGGGTCGAAGACCGGTGCCGCGGTACAGGTCAAGCGGATATGGTGGGCGCTGAAGTGGTCGCTGTGGTGGCAGGTGAAGGCGGTGCGCTCGTGGATGCAGGTGCCCACCGCGCAGGTGCCGGCACGGGATTCACTCCAGTCTGCGCCCAGGTAGAGCCCGGTGCGCTGGTGTTCGCGCTGGTCATGCTTGGCGCCGAGAAACTGCACGGCGATGCCCCGGGCATCGGTGAGTAGCACCACATAACCTAGCGGCACCACCTGGCGATAGAGCTGTTCGACCCCGGCACGGCCCACCTGGATCAGGGCGTCAGCCTGGTCCTGATGTTCGCGCAGGGTGGCTCCGGGCACATATCGCGGCGGCGTCGGGCGCGCCGGGTCGAGCCCGTAGCGATCGATGCAACGTCGCCAGGAGCGTTCGATGATTGCTGCTTCGCCCTCAGCGCTGGGGTTGGTTAGGGAGTGGAGAATAGTCTCCACATGCTGGCGCTGGTTTGATGTGGAGATCATGGCGTGTCTCCGCCGGTCGTGCACGTTGTTGTTGTCATGTCTTCAGGGTAAGGGGTCGATCCGACCTCCGAGATACGACTTTCGTCGCTCCGCGTTACACCTGTAACGTCTTTGCGATGGTTGTAATAGGGCCCTGTTACAGGAGTTGTCACAGTTTCGTGAAGGCGCTCTGTCTTTTGGGTGCGTTTTGTGGAAGTAAGATTTTAAAAAACATCAGGTTATTAATATTGGCATGGCATTTGCCTAATGCTGTCTGAGCGTGAGACAGCTTTTTTGTCTGCTCGCTCCAAAACAATTATCTAGGAGAAAGTAATAATGCTACTACCTCAAAAAAAGCCTTTTTCTGCACTTTTTTTAGTGTTGGCAGGCTGTATGTGTAGCGTTGGAGTGCAGGCTCAAGAAGACGAGGGAGAATACGAGCTTCTGGCTTCACACTGGATGCATGCCGGACCTACAGAACCTTTCAGTGGTCGGATGTGGAGCCCTTGGAGCTTCCAGGATCGGGTCGAGGAATTGGGTCGCGTGGGCTTCACCGGAATCGGCCTTTTCCAAGATGACATTGCCTATGTCTTGAAAAATGAAGCCGAAGGCGAGACTCGCACAGAGCGTCTGGAGTGGATGAAAGAACAGCTTGAGAAGAATGGAATTACAACGGTCGAGCTGGAGTTTCTCGTTAGCTGGATGTATCCGGAGGGCCACCCTAAGCGTGAAGCAGAACAGGAAATTCGCGACCTTCTGCTTGAAGCTGGAAAGGTTCTCGAGGCCAGACACCTGAAGGTAGGGAATATCTTTGGCGTGGAGGCACCTGTTGAACAATTGAAAGAAACTTTCGCCGATATGTGTGCTGATACCAAGCAGGCCGGTATGAAGCTGGGGATGGAGATCATGCCGCCAGACCCCAACTCCAGGACCCTGGAGCAGGCGCTTGAGTGGATCGGTGATGATCCGGAGTGCGGGATTTATCTGGATACCTGGCATGTCAATAACATTGACACCATCACCTATGAAGATATTGCAGCCCTGGAGCCTGGTGATGTCGCTGGTGTCGAGCTCGATGATGGCTTTGTGCCCGAGCCGGAGTTGGCGGATGTCTTCAATGAAATCGGGTCTCCTGGCTTCATTGAGCGTACCGTCAACCTGCGCAGGATTCCTGGTGATGGAAATTTCGATGTGGTGGGCTTCATCAAGGCCGTAAGAGCATCTGGTTACGATGGTCCCTGGGGCAATGAAATTCTTTCAGAAGAGTACCGCCGCCTTCCAAAAGAAATTGCCTATCGGCGAGTTTTTGACGCTACCAGCAAGCACATGGAAGAGGCCTTGAAATAAGGCATCCATCCTTCGCCTGAGGTGCTGGGCAGGTCTCGGTCCGAGTCCTGCCTGCCCCCTCATGACGGAATAAGCTGATGCCTCACGTGATTCGGGAAAACAAAGTATGGCCATATGCAAATGATGCGATGACCATGTCTTTTCCCGACCAGTGATTGGTCTGACGGGGTCAAGCGGACTCCTTCCCGCAATTCAAAATCGATTTAAAAGGAGTAGTTGCCATGAGTGCTGAAAAAGTACTTGATCATCATCTGGACTGCTTTGGTCGTGGTGATATCGAAGGAATAATGTCCGATTATTCAAGCGACTCGGTGCTGTTTCTTCCAGATGGAGTTCTGGTAGGGAAGGATAATATAAAGGATTTTTTCGAGGGCTTGATTGAAGAGTTCTCCAAGCCTGGTATGTCATTCGACTTGAAGGTGAAAGAAGCGAAAGGCAAGGCCGCATATATCGTCTGGTCCGCGACGACTCAAGATAATATTTATGAGTATGCCACCGACACTTTTGTCATTGAGAATGAAAGAGTTGTGATTCAAAGTTTTGCGGCAAAAGTGGTTCCGAGATAACAGGATGCTTCTTTGAAAAAGTTGATTTTAGGTTATCGCACAATAATCACATGAACGTAATGCCGGGCTTTGACTGATAAATCGGTGAGCGTAGTTCGTTGCCCGACAGAGCGTGATGGAGAAACATCATGAATCATACTCCTACTACCGAACAGAGGCTATGGATGTACCGCCACATGGTGCTCAGCCGTTACCTCGAGGAGCGTATCGAAAGCCTTTACATGGAAGGCAAGACGCCGGTGTTCAACATGGCCAAAGGGCCGATCCCCGGCGAGATGCACCTTTCCAATGGCCAGGAACCCTGCGCGGTGGGGGTCTGTGTACACCTCACCCCGGAAGATATCGTCACCGCCACCCATCGACCGCACCACATCGCCGTAGCCAAGGGCGTCGACCTCGATGCCATGGTGGCCGAGATCTTCGGCAAGGCCACTGGGCTCGCCGGTGGGAGAGGCGGCCATATGCATCTGTTCGATGCCAAGGTGAACTTCTCCTGCTCGGGCATCATCGGTGAAGGCCTGGGCCCGGCGGTGGGCGCGGCGCTGTCACGAAAGCTGCAGGGCAAGCCCGGCGTGGCAGTGGCCTTCATGGGCGAGGGTGCCGCCAACCAGGGAGCATTCCACGAGGCGCTCAACCTGGCGGCGGTGTGGCAGTTGCCGGTGGTGTTCGTCATCGAGGATAACGCCTGGGGCATCTCGGTGGCCAAGCAGGCCTCCACCGCCGTGCCGCGCAATGACCGGCGAGCCAGCGCCTATGGCATGCCCGGTGTGCACGTTGCCGACAACGATGTGGAAGCGATCTTCAGCGCCGCCGGGGACGCCATTGCCCGCGCCCGCGAAGGTCAAGGGCCAACGCTGATCGAGATCGAAACCGCACGGCTCGCCGGTCACTTCATGGGCGACGGCGAGGACTACCGTCCCAAGGGCGAGAAGGAAGGTCTCAAGCAGCGCGACCCGATTCCCCGTTATCGCAGGCAACTGCTCGATGCCGAGCTGCTCGATGACATCTCGGATACCGATTTGGTCGAGCAAGCGCATGCCCGTATTGAGGCTGCCATCCGTTTCGCCCAGGACAGCGAATTCCTGCCTCCCGAAGCGGCCCTCGAGATGGTCTTCGTCTAACGCCAGGAGAATCACCATGAGCATGACAACCACCGGTGCCGGTACCCGCAAGCTGACCATCGCCCGGGCCATGGCCGAGGCGACTGCCCAGGAAATGCGTAACGACCCGCGGGTTTTCGTCATGGGCGAGGATGTCGGCCCCTTGGGCGGGGTATTCGGCAATACCCGCGGCCTTTACGACGAATTCGGCGCCGAGCGCGTGCGCGATACGCCGATCTCCGAAACCGCTTTCATTGGTGCCGCCGTGGGGGCCGCTTCGGATGGCATGCGGCCCATCGTCGAATTGATGTTCGTCGACTTCTTCGGTGTGTGCATGGATGCCATCTACAACCTGATGGCCAAGAACATCTACTTCTCCGGGGGTAAGGTCAAGGTGCCGATGGTGCTGATGACCTCCACCGGCGGCGGCTACTCCGATGCCGGCCAGCACTCCCAATGCCTGTACGGCACTTTCGCTCACCTACCGGGCATGAAAGTGGTGGCACCGAGCAACGCCTACGATGCCAAGGGCCTGATGACTGCGGCAATCCGCGACGACAACCCCGTGGTGTTCATGTACCACAAGTCGCTGCAGGGCATGGGCTGGCTGGGTACCGAGAAGGGCGCCACCGTGCCGGTGCCGGAGGAGAGCTACGCACTCGAGATCGGCAAGGCCACCGTGGTGCGCGAGGGCCACGACGTGACGCTGGTCAGCCTCGCCGCCGGCGTGCACCACTGCCTGCGTGCCGCCCAGGCCCTGGAGGACGAGGGCTTCTCCGCCGAGGTGGTCGACCTGCGCAGCCTGGTGCCGCTCGACCGCGAGACGATTCGCGCCTCGGTGGCCAAGACCGGACGCCTGATCGTGGTCGATGAGGACTATCACAGCTATGGCGTTAGCGGCGAGATCATCGCCAGTGTAGTTGAGCACGACCATGCTTGTCTCAAGGCCGCGCCACGGCGTGTCGCCTACCCGGACATTCCGATTCCCTTTGCGCCGACCATGGAGCAATGGGCGCTGCCCAATGCTGACAAGATCGTCGACGCCTTCCACCAGATGATGTTGAGTTGAATCAGGAGACATATCACCGATGAGTACCGCAATTACTGTACCCGACGACCTGTGGGAAGGCGACAGCGAGGGCGTGATCACCGCCTGGCTGGTCAACGACGGTGCTGAGGTCGCGCAAGGCGACCTGGTGGCCGAGGTGATGGTCGAGAAAGCCCAGTACGAGATTGAAGCGCCTGCTGCCGGAGTGCTGACCATTGCCAAACAGGAAGACGAGGTAGTGGAGAAGGGTGAGACCATCGCCAGCCTGGAGTCCTGAGGAGAGATGCAATGAAACTGGAAACCCATGACACTGCTCCGTCCGCCCCTAAGGGGGCGGACCCAGAAGCATCGGGGGCGCCGCCTTTGAGAGTGATGCCGTTGCGTGGCATGCGCGGCATGATCGCCTCGAAAATGCTCCACAGCCTGCAGTCCACGGCGCAACTGACCCATCATGCCAGTGCCGATCTCACCGCCGTACAGGCACTGCGTGACCGGCACAAGGCGGCTGGCAAGTCGCCCTCGGTGCAGGATGTCCTGGTGCGCCTGATCATACAGACGCTGACGGAGTTTCCGGCGCTGAATGCCACCCTGGAGGACAATCGCATCACCGAGTTCGATGCCGTGCACCTGGGGCTGGCGATTCCATTGGCCGGGGATCTACTGGTGGCGCCGGCGCTGTTCGATGCCCAGCGGCTGACCCTGGGCGAGCTGCCGGTGGCACGCCAGGCGTTGGTCGAGCGTGCTCGGGCCGGCAAGCTGACCGTAAGCGAGATGACCGGTGCCACTTTTACGGTCTCCAACCTGGGACGCTCGCGGGTGCATCATTTCACCCCTGTTCTCAATGTGCCCCAGGTGGCGATCCTGGGCATCGGTGGTGTCGAAACCCGGGCCGTGCCACTATCGGATGGCTGGCGAGCCGCCGACTTCATCGGTCTGTCATTGACCTTCGACCACCGTGCCGTCAATGGCGCACCGGCAGCGGCCTTCCTCGATGCCTTGTGTGAACGTATCGAAGGTTTGACGCCGGATGTCTTCGACGATGAATTGGCTCACGCCGAGTAAAAAAAGATATGACGAAACCACTGACTACCGATGAAGCCGGCTGGGTACTGCAGCGACCTACGGTCGAAGCCGGCCTGGCGCTCGATGAATCGTTGCTGGAGTCGATCTGTCAGGGCGAAAGCCGGTTCGGGCTGGTGGCTTGGTCGTCCACTGACCGCGCGCTGGTGATGCCGCGCCGTCATGAGCGTGTGACGGGATTTCCCGAGGCGCGTCGCATCCTGCACGACATGGGCTGGCCAATCCTGTTTCGAGCCACCGGTGGTACGCCGGTGCCGCAGTCGCCGGCGGTGATCAATGTGGCACTGGCGCTGCGTTGCCAAGTGGGCAGTTCGGCGGCTCATCTGGAATGGGGCTATCGACGCCTCGGCGAGCCCTGGTGCGAATGGCTCGCCGAACTGGGCATCACTGACGCCGATCTGGGCTCGGTTCCCGGCGCCTACTGCGATGGGCGCTTCAATGTGCGCATCGCCGGCCGCAAGCTGGTCGGCACCGCCCAACGCTGGCGGCGGGTACGCGGCAGTCGCGATATGGCGATGCTGGCCCACGGTGCCATGCAGGTGGGTGACACGCCCGAATCGCTGGTCGACGTGGTCAATGCCTATCAAGCGGCTGTCGACGATCCACAGCGCTTCCAGGCTGGCAGCCATGTCGCGCTGGGCCAGGCCTTGCCCGGGTTGGATCTGGAGGCGGTGTTGCGGGGGTTACTTGAGCGCCTGACGGACTAGGGAGGCCGACTCGGCAAGAGCTCTCAGTGATATTAATCATTCGATTATCTGATTACATCGATTTGCGTCTGATTCGTATCCGGTTGGCTCATTACGTGTTCCTCATGCGGCCATGGCCGGGATTGCGCCGATCTCGCGCAATAGCCGCATCTCGTTCATGTGCAGCCAGGTCTCGGCGATAAGGCCGTCCTCCATGCGGTACAGCACCATGCCATCGAAGGTGATGCGTCGTCCGTCCGCCTTCACGCCGGCGAAGTCGCTGCTGAACGTCGCCTGGATTTCCCAGCGTGCCGATACGAACTGCTCGTCGGCGATCAGTGCGTGGACTGTCCAGTCCATGTCGCTGAAGCGCCGTCGGAAGGATCGGAAGAAACCCTTATAACTCTCATGATCCACGATCGGTTCGCCTGGGAATCCATGGCAATTGATATCAGGGGCAACCGTGTCGTCGATGACATCGACATCGTCGATGCACTTCGAATGCGTTCCGGTGAGGAAACGTTCCACGGTGTTACGATTCTGGTCGATGATATGTTGATTTGCCTGCATGTCGCTTTCCTCAAATTGTGTTGCTCATTGCGGCGCGGGTTCGCTCCATCGTTGCAGCAAGCTGTTCCAGCGAAAACGCATCATTCGCCGGCGTGATGCCGTGTACGTAGGTATCGGCGATAATGCGGGTAAGAATCTCGACGCCTTGTCGGGCTACCGGAAGGTGTCCCGACAGCAGGACGTCCGGATCGAGCCTATCGATTGCGCGCAACGTGCGCCCGAGCCCGGCCCGGTCGACCCTTGACAGCCAGGGCGCGTCAATGGACGACCAACTGACCAGTCCCTCGCGCAGCGCCTCGCCACCGACCTCACATGTTTCTCCCACGGCATGCTGGAGCAGGGCGCCGAAGCTGTCGGCAGCGAACAGGACCCGCTCCTTTTCGTCGAAGAATCCGATGGTTTCCGGCGCATCGTAGTAGGGAGGGCGCAACGGCACGAGCCGGTGACTCCCGGCTTCGAATACCGTACCCGGCTCGAGGATGCTGACTCGGGAGAGATCGAGTCCTGCGAGTTCCATCTTTCCCGCCCCGAGGAAATTGGTGACGATCCTGGCGTTTGGCGCGCGTTCGAGCACCCTCCCCAGATTGCCGACATGGTCGGGATCCATGTGACTCAGCCAGATCCAGCCCAGGTCCCCTGGATCTATCTCACCTGCCAGCGAATCCATGTACTCGTCGCCGAGTGCGGCCAGTCCGGTGTCCACCAGCATCGGTTCATTTCCCTTGAGCAGGAAGCTGTTGACGGGAAGCACCCCCATACCGGGTACCGGCAGCCAGGCCGGTAATACGGTCCAGGCGCTGGTGACGCGTTTTGCCGCGTGCTGCGTGGGTTTCACGATTGCAGTCACGTTCATTGCTCCTTTTGCATTTTAAGTAAACGACGCTGTTTTGTGAAAAATAGGGCCTCGGTCACCCCTTGTCAATATTTCGATAAACATGTATGGTTTTCCAATGAGTACAAAACGACCCTACCGGATGCGCAAGCGTGCGGAATCCCAGGAGAAAACCCGCCAGCGGATCGTCGAGGCCACCATGCAGTTGCACGAGGAACTGGGGCCGCGCGCGACGACTATCAGCGCTATCGCCGAGCGGGCGGGCGTACAGCGGCTCACCATCTACCGCCACTTCCCCGACGAATCAGCGGTATTCCAGGCCTGCACCAGCCATTGGTTGGGCCTCAATCCGCCGCCGGACCCGCAGTCATGGAAGTCGATCGCCGACCCTTGGGAGCGACTTGGTGCGGCCCTGTCAGCCTTTTACGAGTACTATGCGGCAACCGAGCGCATGTGGACGGTTTCACACCGTGATGTGTCCGCGGTTGCCGCACTGCAGGAGCCCATGGCTGACTTCGTAACCTACGTCACGGAGATCGCGGATGATCTGGCCGAGCCTCTCTGGTCCGAGACAAGAACGGCAAGATCGGTCGAGGTGACGGTCCAACACGCGCTCGCGTTCTTGACCTGGAAGGATCTACAAAAACGGGGGGTGGAAAATGCGAGGAAAGTCGAGCTCGTCGTGTCCTGGTTATCCGGGATAACCCAGGAATCGCAAAACTGAGGACCGTGATGGTCCATGCGCTGATGATGGTCGCGAGGCTCGTCCACAAAGGAAGTGTCATCATTCATACTCCTTGCCGACGCAACCTAGAATCGTTTGTATTCAACCTGCTCGGAACCAAAAAAATCCCTAGTGAAATCAATCGCACCCTCGACATCGAACGTCTTACAGGTAAAAAGCAGTACCGCAAAGAACTTCGCGGAGCTCCAGACGTAAAGCGAGATTCCAGAGTCAATCAAGGGAACGAACGCGTCAAAACCTTCGTTCTCCTTCTTGCCGGTGCCTCCCGGCGCATGAACGATTGGGTCTCCATAGGTACGCAGTCCGAGATGGAAGGCAACACGGAGCAGATAGGATCGAACCTTGGCCTGATCCAAGGATGCAAAATTCGATGAACAGGAATGTTTTATCAAGGCTGATTCCAGGTTTGGCTATTGTCAAGTATTAATTATTCATAGGTGTTCATCGAAATTAATGATCAAGTCATCAATTGTGGTAAAGGCGGACTACGTGCTGGATGAAGGGCTTGAGCTTCACCTCGAAGCCAATGGTCCGGAGGATGTTCTAGGACTGGCGCTGCTTCTCGTCGCCCCGCAGCGCTTCCAGGCTGGCAGCCATGTCGCGCTGAGTGAGGTACTGCCTGAGCTGGACATCGCCATGGCAGTACCGAAACTGCTGGAACGCTTGGTGAAGGAGGAATGACCTTCGATATTGGTCAGCGGCAGCGATCAGGTCAGCCTTGAGCCGATCATATCCCCAGCTTTGCCTTGACCCGCCCGAAGGCGGCCAACGCCGCTTCCAAGTCGTCGCGGGTGAAGGCGGCGGACATCTGGGTGCGGATACGTGCCCGGCCCTTGGGCACCACCGGATAGGAGAAGGCGGTGACGTAGACGTCCTCATCGAGCATGGCGTCGGCGAAGCGTGCCGCGACGCTGGCGTCGTGCAGCATCACCGGGACGATGGGATGTTCGCCGGGCAGGAGCTCGAAGCCGAGGCGTTCGAGTCCCTCGCGGAAGATAGCGGTGTTCTCGTGGAGCCGCTCGCGCAATGTGCTGGATTCCGCTGCCAGCTCGATGGCTTTCAGGGCGCCTGCCACCACCGGCGGGGCCACGGTGTTGGAGAACAGATAGGGGCGTGAGCGCTGGCGCAGTAGGGCGATGATCTCGCGCTTGCCGCTGGTGTAGCCGCCACTGGCGCCGCCCAGTGCCTTGCCCAGGGTGCCGGTGGTGAGGTCCATCCGGTCCATGCAGTTCAAGTGTTCGTGGGTGCCGCGCCCGCCCTCACCAAGAAAGCCGGTAGCGTGGCAGTCGTCGAAGTGCACCAGTGCCCCATAACGTTCGGCCAGGTCGCAGATCGCATCGAGTGGGGCGATATAGCCATCCATGGAGAAGACGCCGTCGGTGGTGATCAGCTTGAAGCGCGCGCCATCGCGCTCGGCCGCCTGGAGCTGCGCTTCGAGATCGGTCATGTCGCGGTTGCGGTAACGGTAGCGTTTAGCCTTGCTGAGACGAATGCCGTCGATGATGCTGGCGTGATTGAGCTCATCGGAGATCACCGCATCCTCGGGGCCAAGGAGGGTCTCGAAGAGCCCGCCGTTGGCGTCGAAGCAGGAAGGGTAGAGGATGGTGTCCTCGGTGCCCAGGAAGTCGCTGAGTACCTGCTCGAGGCGCTTGTGCTGGGTCTGGGTGCCGCAGATGAAGCGCACCGAGGCCATGCCGTACCCCCACTGCTCGAGACCCTCCCGAGCCGCGGCGGTGACCTCGGGGTGCTGGGCCAGTCCCAAGTAATTGTTGGCGCACAGGTTGAGCACCTCTCGCCCCTCTTTGCTTTCGGCCGTGGGGGGCAGTCCCACGTGACTGCCCTGTGCGGTGGTCAGCAGACGTTCGTGCTTGGTCAGCCCGGCGGATTCGATGGCGTCGAGCTCACCTTGCAGGTGTTGTCGAAAGGTTCCGTACATGTCATCACTCCCAGTTCAGGACGACCTTGCAGGCGTCGCCGGCCAGCATGGCGTCAAAGCCCTGCTGGAATTCGTGGTAGGGCAGCCGGTGGGTGATCACCGGCGAGATGTCGAGGCCCGATTCGATCATGACCGACATCTTGTACCAGGTTTCGTACATCTCGCGACCGTAGATGCCCTTGATCGTCAGCATGTTGAAGATCACGGTGGTCCAGTCGATGGCCATCTCTTCGGTGGGAATGCCGAGCATCGCTACCTGGCCGCCGTGGCAGAGGTTGGCGAGCATCGCCCGGAAGGCGGCAGGGCTGCCGGACATCTCCAGGCCCACATCGAATCCTTCGGAGAGGCCTAGTTCGCGCTGCACGTCGGCCAAGTTCTCGTGGCGCACGTCCACCGTGCGGGTGGCGCCGAGGCGGCTGGCAAGTGCCAAGCGCGATGGGTTGAGGTCGGTCACCACCACGTGGCGGGCGCCGGCGTGGCGACACACGGCCGCGGCCATCACGCCGATGGGGCCAGCGCCGGTGATCAGCACGTCCTCACCGAGCAGGTCGTACTGCAGGGCAGTGTGCACGGCATTGCCGAACGGGTCGAACAGCGCGGCCACATCGAGGTCGACACCGGAGCGGTGCTCCCAGACATTGGACATGGGCAGGACCACGTATTCGGCGAAGGCGCCGGGCCGGTTGACGCCGATGCCACTGGTATGGGCGCAGAGGTGACGGCGGCCCGCCAGGCAGTTGCGACAGCGTCCACACACCACGTGGCCCTCGCCGGAGACGAGCTGGCCGGGATGGAAGTCGTTGACGTTGGAGCCGATCGCCACTATCTCGCCGACGAACTCGTGCCCCACCACCATAGGCGTGGGGATGGTCTTCTGTGCCCAGTTGTCCCAGTTGTAGATATGCATGTCGGTGCCACAGATAGCGGTGCGCTTGACGCGGATCAGCACGTCGTTGATGCCGATCTCCGGCTCCGGCACCTCTGCCAGCCACAGGCCTGGCGCGGCTTCCTTCTTGACCAGTGCTTTCATGGCTCTACCTTGAGTTGGTTGTGTCAGTGGGGTCGGGAGCCACTGGAGAGTGGCAATGCGGCCCGAAGTGTTTACCATAAAGGAACAATTTCCAGTATTGCAGATAAATTCCATCATTCAAGATAAAATTCTCTTATGGTGGAAATGCGCCGGTGCTCCATTTGGGAGAACAGTGCAACAGGGCGCCTGCCACGGGCAGCGCCTGTGTATTGGTATAGAGGAGTGGCAGGGTGAACGACAGAACGACAGAGGTTTCCTCCTCCGGTGACGTTGGCAGCCAGGGACTGTCGAGCCGGGTGGTCGAACTGCGCAAGAGGCGCGGCCTCACGCTGGAACAACTGGCGGCGGCCTCGGGCGTGAGCCGCTCCATGCTCAGCCAGATCGAGCGCGGGCGAGCCAACCCTACCCTAGCGGTGACGCTGCGCATCGCCCGGGCCTTCGGGCTTAACATTGGCGAGCTGGTCGACCAGCCCTGGGCAGCACCGCGTATCGAGGTAGTGAGAAGCGATGATGCCAACCAACTGTTCCGCGACGATCGAGAGTGCCGCATCCGTACGCTTTCCCCGCTGCATCGGGAAAAGCACGTGGAGTTCTACGAGATACGCCTCGCCCCGCTGGCACGGCTGCACAGCGCCCCACACTTCGAGGGTACCCGCGAGTTGCTGACCATCACCGAAGGGCAGGCCGTCGTCCAGTCCGGCGACCAACGCTGCGAGCTTGGTCCCGGCGACTCGGCCCACTACCATGCCGACCTCGAGCACACCATCGAGAACCTGGGGAGTACGGAGCTGGTGTGCTTCCTGGTGGTGACCTATCAGTAAAGGGGCTGTCACGACATGGCACTCGGACAGGTGCCGCCGTCACGGGAGTTGACACTATCGGGGGCTGGGATGAGCGAATACACGGACTATTTACGCGATGTCTTCGAACTATTCGGGCCGATTACGGCACGCCGAATGTTCGGTGGCCATGGCATCTATCACGACGGCCTGATGTTTGCGCTGGTCTCCGACGAGACACTCTACTTGAAGGCGGATGATGTGAACGTCGGCGACTTCGAGCAGGAAGGACTCGGTCCTTTCGAGTACGACAAGGGCGGCAAGGTAATACAGATCGCCTACTACCAGGCCCCGGAAGAGATTTTCGAGGATCGCGAACTGGCCGCCGACTGGGCGCGCCGCTCGTTCGATGCTGCACTGCGCGCCCAGGTAGGCAAGCGGAAGCCAGCCAGGAAATGAACTGATTTGTCTCTATCCTGCCGCTTCGTCGACCTGGAAGATGCCGAAGGTGTTGCCCTCGGTATCGAGGCAGTAGCCCTGCCAGCAACGGCCGGGCACGGCAAACTTGGGCAGGGCGACTTGCCCGCCAAGTCGTGCGACGTGTTGGGCCGTCTCGTCGAAGTCATCTACCTCGAACGAACAAACGAAGGCGTTGGTTCCATATTCGGTCGGTGGCGTTTGCGCTGGACGCTGGAGCAAACCGCCTCCCGTTCCTCCGGTATCGATACGCCAATATTCGAGGGGTAGTCCCTCGACCTTGTCGAACTGCCAGCCGAAGAGCGTGCCATAGAAGCTTACCGCCCGCTGGGTGTCATCGGCCTGGATCTCGAAATAGAAGTGTCCGCTCATGTTTCCTCCAAGGCAGTTTCCGAAACGTTGCGCGGTGACGACATGTGCCATTCGGTATCGCTGTCATCCGAACCTCAAGGATAGCGGGTATCGAGAGAAAAGCGGCGCCTTCCGGCGCCGCTGCACGTCAGTGAACTGGGGTGCACTTCATCATGCAAAGGTCACCGATCGTTGCCTCGTTGTCACGCCGGCATGGTGCTGGCCATCGAGGTAAGCGGCGAGATGGGCGCTGAGTTCCCTCGTATCGTCATCGGCTCCATGGATGAAGCTCGATTTACGACGACGCATGAACGGCAGTCCCAATACGTACAGCCCCGGTGCGTCGATCACACCGCCATCATGGCAGAGCTGCCCCTTACGATCGAACACCGGCACATGCAGCCACGAGTAGTCGGGCTTGAAACCCGTGGCCCAGACCACGGTGCGGATCTCGCCACTGGCGAGATCGAGACTTAGACGTGGCGCGTCCGGTACCCGGGTCGGCGGAAACCGTTCTGGTGGATCCACTTCGTCGTCCATGCCGCTCTCGCGTGCCCATTCATCAATGGCGTCGAGCAAGCGCCCCAGTTTGAGATCCGCCGCCCTGCAGTGGCCGCGCAACGCGCCGGAAAACTGCAATTTGCCGTCGCGAAGCCCTGCCAAACGGCCGACCAGGCTGACGCCCCGTTCGCTCAGTGCATTCAGATCGAGAGTCGAGTGATCCGCACTGCCCACCAGTTGTGGCGAAGGTACGCGCCTGGCGCGACCGATATCGTCCACTTCGTCGTAGCGCTGGTCCAACAGCCCGGCAGCCTCCATCCACCACTGAATGTCCCGACCTCGGTAGCGCCGCGGCATACGTACGTGTTCGCCTACTGCCAGTGTCACCGGGCGCCCGGAACGGTGGATTTCATCCGCCAATTGCAGGCCGGTGGCGGAGGCACCTACCACCAATACACCACCGTTCTGCAATTGATTGGGGTTGCGGTAATCCCTAGGGCTCACGCTATCGACGAACGACGGCAGTTCTTCGGCCAGAGCGGGGATCGCCGGAAGATTGAAAGCCCCGCTGGCAATCACGACCGCCCGGCACTGCCAGTCCCCTTGGTCGGTGACGACACGATAGCCGTTATCCGCAGGCTGGACCGACAACACGGTGGTGTCGTTATGTACCGGTGCCGACAGTTGCCGTGCGTATTGACGTAGCACGTCGACGACTTCCGGCATCGTCATGAAGCCTTCCGGGTCGGGCCCCGCATAGCGGAGCCCGGGAAGCCGACATTGCCAGTTGGGCGTCAACAGCCGCAGTGAATCCCAGCGTTCGTGGCGCCATGAATTGGCCACTTCACCACGCTCCAGGATCACGTGGTCGATACCACGTTTACCGAGATAGTGGCTCATGGCTAGCCCGGCGTGGCCTGCGCCGATGACCACGACGGTCACGACGCGGGCCGGGCAGCACTGTGGATATCGAGTCCCGTCGATCACTTCACATGCACCGCAACGTTGGTGGGGTTGGTGAGGATGTCGTAGACGGCCGAGCGCTTCTGGGACTGGGCCACTAGCGCCTCGATCTCTTCCTGAGTCGCGTCGGCGTCGATCTCGAAGGTGACCTTCACCTCGTCGAAGCCGTTGCGAACGTCACTGTCCATACCCAGGATGCCTTGGATATCCATGCTGCCTTCCACCAGGGCCTTGACCGAACGCAACTGAATCTCACGGTTCTGAGCGACAGCAGCGATGCCAGCGGTCAGGCAGCCAGCGAGCCCGACCAGCACGCACTCCACCGGGGTGGGGCCATGGTCTTCGGAAGCGAAAACTTCGGGGTGGTCCGTATCGAAGACGAAGCGGGTCTTGTGGTGCTGCTCCTCGCCCAGGCCATGGTAACCCTCGATGCTGGTCCGGCTATGGGTGCCATTGACCCAGTCACAGCTTGCGCGCCAGGTGAAGCGGGCGGCTTCGGGGGCTTGCGCTAGTGCTTCGCGGGCGCCCAGCAGGGCGGTGACATTGACGCCATTGTTTACTTCGATGGTGGTGCTGTGCATCGCTATTGCTCCTCGAGGTATTGTCGTTGTCATGACCGGTGGCGGAGGGTTTCCGAAGCGGTCAGGCACGAGCATGCGCCCCACACGTTGAACCCAGCGTGGAAGCGGACGTGGTATTTCAGCGGGAGTGTTAAACGCGAGCGTTGTCGCCGGGAAGGATCGGCTGGAAAGCCCAGACACGATCCATTGGCATACCGGCCTGATGCTGGGCCAGGCGAACCGACTCGGCGTCGGGCGCCTGGTAGAGGCAGATCATTCGCTTGCCATCCAGCGAGAAGTAAGTACGCACGAACCGTACCCGATGATTTTGCAGGCATGCCGATCCGGCGTCCTCGAGGGCCTGCACTTGCTCGAGGCTGACGCGTCGCGAAAAGGAGCGTTCCACCAGCACGTTGGCAACGGCCAGGACCTCTGGCGTCAGGCCCGGAGCGTCATGCACCGTACCAGGCCACAAGTGATTCCCCCCAGCGCCAAGCCGTTGCAGGATGGCCTGCATGTCGACGTCCGATCCCAGTTGACGCAGGGCTGTCCTCGTCGATTCCGCATCGGGAGACTGGAAACGGCAGACCATGCGCCGACCGTCTTTCGCCAGCAGGCTGCCTTGCCAAGTGACCCGATGCAGGTCGAAGCAACCGCCGATGTGCTGCATGACCGCGATCATGGTGTCCGCAGTCAGAGGCGTTTCGAAGTGTCGTTCGAGAAAGACATCGATCATGCTTCTTTCCCTTGCTCGGTACCGTCCACCAGGCGAGAGGTGAGGCACCGGGCCCATTGGGCGACCGGTGCCTGATCGAATTCGGCCACGGCCGACATATGTCGTTGGTGGGCGGCGAAATCTCCGGTCGTCCGATAGGCCTCGGCGAGCACATGATGGGCCAGCATCAGTTCGGTGTTGCGTTCCAAGATCTGCGCATGCGCCAGTGCCTCTTCCGCATGCGTCACAGCATCGTTCAGGCGGCCTCGCTGCATGTCCAGCAGTGCCGCATGGGTCAGTAGGTAGGCTAGACGGTGCTTGGCATCGGCGTTGCGCAGGTCTTCCAACGAGGCGGCAAGCGAAACCGGGTCATCTTCGACGGCATAGAGGCATAGGCCGTGGGCAGCGTGTGCAAACGGCGCCTCGCTACCGTCGCGAAGCTTGGCGCCAATCTCCATCAGTGCGGCGCAGCGTGCTCGGGCCGAGTCATAATGGGCGCGCACGAAGTCGATCATCATCAGGTACTCATTGGCCTGAAACTCACTTAGACGGTCTCCGCTGGCCTTGCATAAGGTGCGCGCCTCCTTGAAATGCTCTTCGGCGGCGCCCAAGCGGTTGTCATGAAATTCCAACAGCCCAAGAGCCATGGGGATGGCGGGATGATTGATCCGTTGCCTCGCGGCAAGCGTTTGCGCTTCCGCTAGCATGGCTTCCGCCTGGTCCAGGTCGCGTTCCAGCATGGCCAGGCACTTCGCCGTCTCTGCCATGGCGATGATCTGCTCACTATCGTCGGCGCTGCGTGTCACCCGTTCGGACTGGAGTGCCTCTTCGCGTGCGTCCGCCCACTGGCCATGGGCCCAGCGTACGTGACTGGCCAATTGATAGCCGAGTCGGGCATGGGCAAGGGCACCGTGTTCCAGCGCACATTCGGCCAGCGTCACCAGTTCTTCAGCGGTGGCTTTCCAGTCATCCACCGGGGCGGCGCTGAGCATCACGTCGCGCAGTTCCAGGAGTAGGCGCACGCGCCGGGTACCGGACAGGCGTTCGGCCATGTCGATGCCCTTGTGGGCGAAGCGCAGGGCTTCTTCGTTGGCGAAGAAGCGTAGACAAAGGTGGCCGGCGACGACCATGGCTTGGGCCGCCAGCAACGGGTCACCACTCAACTGGGCATGGTGCTCCAGATCGGCCGTGTGTTCGAGATCAAGAGCGGGGTCCTGAATCAGTATTTCGGCAATCCGGCGATGCATGAGCTGGCGCCGAACCGGCGCGATCTCCTGGTAAGTGTGCTGGGCCAGCCGCTCGTCGGAAAAACGCAGCCCATGTTCGATGGTCTCCAGCAGGTTCAGTCGCTCGGCTGTCTCAAGGGCTTCGCCGATACGATCGGCATCCAGCCTGGTGACGCGGCCAAGCCAGGCGGCATCGAGACAAGGAGTGAGAACGGCGGCCCAGTGCAGCACGTCTCGCACGTCGTCATCGAGGTGGGCCGCGTGGTCGGCGGCAAGAGGCGGGTGTGGCGCCGAGACCGTTCGTCTGGTTGAGTGACGCCACGTATGATGGAGCTCTCCTGTGGGGGCAACGCCTGCTTCCTTTAGCATACGAATGCCCAACTGATATTGCTTTTCGGCCTCCTCGCGGCGGTTCAGGGCCAACAACAATCGGATCAACCTGGCGCGCACCGTCTCGTCATAGGGTGCCAGTCGTACGTGGGAGTGGGCGTGGGGCAAGGCTCGATCGGGTGTATCCACCAGGCGCTGAATCAGTGCCGCTAGCAGCGTCGTTTGGATTCGAGAAGCCTGCTCTCGCTCAGCCAGGCACCAACTATGAAAATCGTGGAATCTCGACAGATCGAGGCCTTCCAGAAAAGGGCCCCGATAGCGTCTTGCCGCCGTTTCCAGCGCCTCGGTGGAAGCCTGTTCCACGCCTTGCTCGACCAAGGTCCGCAGGGTCATGACATCGATGTCGATATCTGTGGTATCGATTCCCGCACAGAGCCGGTCAGCGACGATACGCGTGCGGCCCGGCTCATCCACCAGCCGGCGTAGCTTCGACAAGCTCCAGCGCAGTGATCCACGAGGGTCGTCAGGCAATTCCCACAGTAAGTCACACAGATGCTCACGACTGAGAGGGCGTGTGTGCAGCGCGAGGTAGGCCAGCAGTGCGCGGGTCTTCTTGGAAGGGGGAAGGGGCAACACTTGGCCATCACGTACCACTTCGAGATCGCCAAGGAAGTTGAGGGTTAGCGCACTCATCGCCTACGCCGTGTGAAAGAACATTTCACAGTATAGCTAGAGGGTAAAAAACCACGCTGACTACCA
Source organism: Litchfieldella anticariensis FP35 = DSM 16096 (assembly GCF_000409775.1). Classification (GTDB taxonomy): domain Bacteria; phylum Pseudomonadota; class Gammaproteobacteria; order Pseudomonadales; family Halomonadaceae; genus Litchfieldella; species Litchfieldella anticariensis. Next base: position 344,079 of record NZ_KE332377.1, read on the forward strand.
CGGTTGCTTCCTCGGGCATGACGGATTCTCAGATGCCAAAGGCAGTCATCGATGGCATGAATTCTCAATCCGAACGAGGGGAGTCGCAATGTCCTTCATCCACACCATTCCGCCTGAGCAAGCCTCGGGTGAGTTGCTCGAGATGTACCAGCGTCAGCAGGCTCACTTCGGGTACTTGCCCAACTACGCCAGGATCTTCTGCCATCGGCCCGAAGTCTTGGCAAGATGGGCGGCCTTGCTGGCAGCCATTCGACGCCATGTCGAACCCCGGCGTTTTGAATTGGTGACGCTTGCCGCTGCCCAGGCTCTGGGAAACGCCTATTGCTCACTAGCCCATGGCAAGGCACTGGCGGAGTTGCTCGGCACGGAAAGTGTTCAGGCCATCGTCGATGATACCGAGCCAAACCCACTGACCGCAGCGGAGCGGGCAATGATGGCGTTTGCGCGTCAGGTGGCACACGATGCCAGCAACGTGACTGCCAGCGACGTCGACCGGCTGCACTCGCACGGCTTCGCTGACGACGAGATATTCGATATCGTCGCGGTGGCAGCGGGACGAGCCTTCTTGACCAAGATACTGGATGGCCTGGGCGCCGAAGTGGATTCTGCTCTGTTGGAGATGGATGCCGAGCTGCGCGAAGTCCTGATATGGGGCAGGTCGGTATCATGAACGGTTAGCGTTGGTATGGCATCCGGGATAGCATCGGCACCATAAACCCAAGCCCGAGGGTGCCGATGGCGGTATTACTGTTCAAGCTCAGCGATGTGCCGGAGGAAGAGGCCGAAGACGTCCGGCAGTTGCTGCGCGACCACCACTTCGATTTCTACGAGACCAGTGCCGGGCGCTGGCGATTGTCGGTTGCCGCCATTTGGCTCTCGGACGAGTCCCAGGCGGCGGCTGCCAGGGCAGTGCTGGATGAATACCAAACCGAACTCTCTGCCCGCGTTCGCCGGGAGTTCGCCGAATTGGAGGCACAGGGCAGGGCGCCGACACTATGGCGCTCATTGACGCGACACCCGATACGTTTTCTTTTCTTCACCGTGGCCGCCGTCCTGGTGTTGGCGTTATCGATCCTGCCGTTTCTCAGCTTGTACTGACCACGGGACTCGTCCATGACGCAACATCGATACGATTCCCTGCGCCACGAGTACGCGAAACTGGCACCGCATTACGACATCCGCTGGAAAACTTATATCGACGCGTCGGTCAGAGAGGCACGTCGTAGTCTGCTGCTGGCCGCAGGCGATAGCGTGCTTGACATCGGCTGTGGAACCGGGGTGCTGCTGGCCGAGTTGGCACGTGAAATACCAGGAGTACGGTTGGCCGGTATCGACCTCTCCAACGAAATGCTGGCGATCGCCCGTCGCCGTCTCGGCACGGATGTCGAACTGAAAGAAGCGTCCGCCGAAGACTTGCCCTTTGGTGACGCGACGTTCGATGCCGTGGTATCGACTAGTGTCTTCCACTACATCCGTGAGCCTCAGCGTGCCTTGCAGGAGATGCGCCGGGTCCTGAAATCAGGAGGACGTTTGGTTATCGTCGACTGGTGCGACGACTACCTGACGTGCCGCGTTTGCGATGCGTTTCTGCGAATCTTCGATGCTGGGCATTTCCGCACCTATCGCAGCGATGAACTTTGCGAACTGCTTGTCGATGCGGAGTTTTCAGACGTCAAGGTCGAGCGTTACAAGGTTAGTTGGCTATGGGGAATGATGACCGCCGTGGCCAACCGTCCCGATCATTTGTGAACACCCTCCAAGGAAGCGCTGTATAAATCGACGGGCAGCGTGAAGCATAGGCGTATCAGCACCTCGCACACAGCGCCGTGTTATGCGTCATTAGCCATTGCGTTGTAGGAAATTGGCTATTGTCCAGAGCGTGGGAAAAGATAAGCTAATAAAGATTATTCAAAAGCACGCTGCACATAAGTACGTCAGGGATGATCATGGATCTCAAGCGACGCTGGGACGTCAAGGACGTCGACTTGCCCTTCATCGAATCGCCTGTCTTTGCCAAAAGCAAGGTCGAGCGTGAGCTGTCGGGGATGCGTTACATCAGCAGGGAAGCGCTCAGCCAACTCTATGAAAAGGCTGGCGGTAGCCGCTACTCTTATGTGGACGACCGCACGATGATCAAACGCATCATCGAGGCGGTGGCCGATGGAGACTTGTACCTCGTCCTCAACAACGGTTTCGAACGCCTCTCCAGCCCCTTGGTCGAATGGGACGGCCAGCAGTGGCGGGCGCGCTCCTTTGGGTTGACAGAGATGGGCGCCCAACACCTAGTGGAATCGAAACTCCCACGCCTCAATGCGCGCGGCCTGGGCCCGGGCGAAGTGGCGGCTCAGCGCGTCGGCAGCTGGGGGGTGACCCGCCCGGCATCTGCACCACTCCCCAAGCGCACGCCGGAGCCAGTGGTTCCCGAACCTTCTGAGGAGACGCGCACCTTGCAAATCGGGGTGTTCTTCGATGGTACCGGCAACAATATGGCCAACGACCGGCGCCTGACCGATCGCGATATCACCAATGTGGCCAAGCTGCGTGACCTGTACCGCTACGACGGCGACGATGGCGATTACCATCGCGTTTATATTCACGGCGTGGGCACCATCACCGGCCTTGAGGGCGAGGATGGCTTCGTGGCTCCCGAAAGCACCATCGGCCTGGCGCTTGGCCTCGGCGCGGAAGGTGGCCATGCGCGGATCGAGCTGGCCTTGCAGCGTGTTCGCCGGATACTCAAGGCCAACGAGGGCGCCGAGGTGGTGTTCGATGTGTTCGGCTTCAGCCGTGGCGCGGCGCTGGCGCGGCACTTCGTCAATCTGATTCACCGCTGGCCGGACTTTATGTCGATACCGGATGCCTACCCCCGTACGCCAACATCGCATATCCCGGCCCGCCATATCCTGGGCTTCCCAGACATGCCGCTCGCCGACCGGCAGGTGCGCTTCGTGGGGCTGTTCGATACCGTGGGCAGCTTCTACTGGCCCGGCAACGATGACGACGGCGATTTCGACCTGTACATGGCGCCGGGCAGCGCGCGGCGGGTCGTGCATCTGACCGCCCATCACGAGATTCGCCACAACTTCCCGCTCAGCAGCATTGCCGATGCCCTGGGTAATCATCCCGGCAACTTCGCCGAACTCGCCCTGCCCGGCGTGCATGCTGACGTGGGTGGCGGCTACGAGAACCCCGAGGTGGACTTCGCCAATTACGAAGAGTTTATCGTGCGGCGTCGAGGAGGGCTGGGGCTCAACGAACGCACCATCCGCCTGGCCCAGATGGATGCTGAGAAGCGCGGCTTGACCATTCGCGTGGAGTACCCGGACGTGGTCGAGATCGAACGGCGTGCCACACGCAAGGAGCTGGCCATCTACGCCTTGCACCAGATGCATCGGGAAGCGCAGCAAATGCGTGTACCGCTACGAGATATGGATGATGCCGACCCGGACCATGCCATCCCCGCCGAGCTGCAGGCGATCATCGACGCCTGGGAACGGGAAGGCATGCGGCGCAAGCGGCCATGGATGCTCGACGTGTCGCGCGAGCGCTTCGCTGGTTATATCCATACCTCGCACCGCCAAGAGAGCTTGCCGCATGCGCCGGAGCCTTCCGGTGTGCGCCAGGTGTATCCCAACGTGTCGCGCCGTTCGTACCTGCCGGCACGGGAGGTGCAGGATGCTTAAGCCATGGCGATATGTTTTCCGGCTGGGGCTGCTGGCTCTGCTGCTAGTACTCACCGCCTGCGAGGCAGAGCCCCAGCGTTATGAATTCGCGCTCGGTGCCAACGGTGGCCCCACCGGGTGGCCGGTCTGGGTAGAAGAACTGACCTTCGATCACACATGGTCATCGCCAATGGGTAATCTAGGGGGAGGGTTCGATATTCGTCCCCCTCGCAGTGGCTCAGCCAATATATTGGCGCACCCGGTGCCTGCTCCTAAGTCGATGCAGGCGCGCTGGTTCTCCTACCGCACCCAGACGTTTTACGAAATCGACCTGGAACTGCCGGATACGGAGGCCTTGTTACGCCAGTGGTACCGCGAGTATCCGCCGCCGAAGTACGAGCATGACCTGCTTGTCGGCTTCTCCGGCAAGGGGGAGGTCTACGTATGGTGGCAGGCCTGGTGCAGTGAGTGCAGCGATCGCAGCCAGGACTTTCACGCGCCGATCGTCGAGTCGGCGTATGGCGAAGAGGCTGAGGGTGACCCGGTCCGCTATCGCAACCGAACCCAGGAATATATCGATGAGGGCGTGATGCCCTCGCCGTGGCAATGATATGACTGACGCATTGAAGCAAGCCGGCAACACGTCCGTCTCGCACCACCAAGAGAGCCTGGCGCATGCGCCGGAGCCTACCGGTGTTCGCCAGGTGTATCCCAACGTGTCGCGCCATTCGTACCTTCCAGCACGGGAGGTGCAGGATGCTTAAGACATGGCGATATGTTTCCCGGCTGGGGCTGCTGGCTCTGCTGCTGGTGTTCACCGCCTGCGAGGCGGAGCCCAGGCGTTATGAGTTTGTCGTACAGCCGGTTGGTGGGCCACGCGGATGGCCGGTATGGGTTGAGAAACTGACCTTCGATCATACGTGGGAGACGCCAGTGGGAAATTTAAGCGCCGGCTTCGAGCATCGTCCTCCACGCAGCGGATCATTCAACGTATTGGCACACCCTGTAGTCGCCCCCCAGTCGATGCAGGCTCGCTGGTTCTCCTACCGCACCCAGACGTTTTACGAAATCGACCTGGAACTGCCGGATACGGAGGCCTTGTTACGCCAGTGGTACCGCGAGTACCCGCCGCCGAAGTACGAGCATGACTTGATCGTTGGCTTCTCCGGCGAGGGTGAAGTGCTCGTATGGTGGCAGGCCTGGTGCAGCGAGTGCAGCGATCGCAGCCGGGACTTCCACGCGCCAATCGTCGAGTCGGTGTATGGCGAAGAGTCTGAAGGCGATCCATCCACCTTTCGCAGCCAAACTCAGCGGCGGGTGGATGAGGGGATAATTCCCTCGCCGTGGCAATGATATGACTGATGCATTGAAGCAAACTGGCAGCTCGTCCGTCTCGCACCGCAAGGAAAGCCATGCGCCGGAGCCTTCCGGTGTGCGCCAGGTGTATCCCAACGTATCGCACCATTCGTACCTACCGGTACGGGAGGTGCAGGATGCCTAAGCCATGGCGATATGTTTCCCGGCTGGGGCTGCTGGCGCTGCTGCTAGTACTCACCGCTTGCGAGGCGGAGCCCAGGCGCTATAAGTTTTCACTCGGTGCCAACGGCGGCCCTACCGGGTGGCCGGTATGGGTAGAAGAACTGACCTTCGATCACTCATGGTCGTCACCGGTCGGAAATTTGGGAGGAGGGTTCGACATCCGGCCGCCTACCGGTGGAAAAACCGCCATCTTGGCACACCCTGTAGCCGCCCCCCAGTCGATGCAGGCGCGCTGGTTCTCCTACCGCACCCAGACGTTCTACGAGATCGACCTGGAGTTGCCGGACACGGATGCCTTGCTACGCCGGTGGTATCGCGAGTATCCGCCATCGAAGTACGAGCATGACCTGATCGTCGGTTTCTCCGGTCAGGGCGAGGTCTACGTATGGTGGCAGGCCTGGTGCAGCGAGTGCAGCGATCGCAGCCAGGACTTCCACGCGCCAATCGTCGAGTCGGCGTATGGCGAAGAGGCCGAAGGCGATCCGAATTGGTATCTCGAGCAAACCCAAGAGTACATCGATGAGGGCACGATGCCTTCGCCGTGGTAAATAACAAGATGCAGGGAAAACGTTTCCATGATCTCCGTCTATCGACTCAAGCCGCGTTTCCAGAACCTTCTGCGCTCCAGCGTTCGGCGCCTGTTCGAAAAGGGGGTTACGGCCAACCAAGTCACCGTGGGTGCTTGTCTAGGTTCACTTCTGGTCGCGGCTCTCGTTGCAGGCTTTGCCAGTCATCATTGGCTATATGCCCTAATCCCCCTCTGGATGTTGTTGCGCATGGCGTTCAACGCCATCGACGGCATGCTCGCCCGTGAATTCGGTCAGAAGAGCCGATTGGGCGCTTACCTCAATGAGCTCACCGATGTCATCGCCGATAGCGCACTGTATCTGCCGTTCGCCCTGCTACCGGGGGTGAACTCGCTATGGGTGGGGCTGGTGGTAGCGCTCGCGATAATCAGTGAGTATGCCGGAGCGCTCGGGCCGATGATTGGCGCTTCGCGTCGTTACGATGGACCGATGGGCAAGAGCGACCGGGCGCTGTGCTTCGGTGTACTGGGAGCGGGCGTCGCCACCGGCTGGTTACCACTGGACTGGATCGATTGGCTGCTGATTGTGATCGCCGTACTGCTGCTGGCCACCTTGCACAACCGTGTTCGGCAGGGCCTGGCGGAGGTAGAGAAACAATCGGCCAAGGAATAGGGATATGTGGTGAGCCAATCCTTACTCGTATCTACTAGTCAATAAGAAGAGAAGCTCCATGCTAGAAACCCTCGTCGCCTATAGCGTCATTGCCGGCGCCCGAGCCGTCACCGGGATGCGTAGCTTATGGCTGGGCACTACGCCGATAGCAAGACAGCGCATCTATTATGCCAACCATGCCAGCCACGGTGATTTCGTCCTGCTGTGGGCCTCTCTGCCGCCAGCACTGCGCAAACATGCCCGGCCGGTGGCCGGTGCCGACTACTGGGGCAAGGGAACGTTACGCCGCTTCTTGATCGACAAGGTATTCAAGGGTGTCCTGATCGATCGCCAGCGCACTGATCCCAGTCGCAATCCACTGGAGCCGATGTTCGAGGCCTTATCGGCGGGAGACTCGTTGATTCTGTTTCCGGAAGGCACTCGCAATCTCGATGATGAAGTGAAGCTTCTGCCATTCAAGAGCGGCATCTATCACCTGTCCAAGGCCCATCCACAGGTCGAGTTGGTGCCAGTGTGGATCGACAACCTCAAGCGGGTGATGCCCAAGGGAAAGGTCCTGCCACTGCCCTTGCTGTGCACCGTTAGCTTTGGTGCACCGCTGACGGTCGGGGAAGACGAAAGCAAAGAGGCATTTCTCGACCGCCTGAGCCAGGCGTTGCTGGAACTGGCACCAAAGGAGGAAATCTGACATGGACCAGCATACCGTGATGCTCTTCGCCGGCATTGGCGGCTTACTAGTGCTGGCCTCGCTGGTAGGCTTCGTGCTGAAGTGGCGGGCCGGACCCGATTCGAACGCGGTGATCGACAACCTCAATGCGCGAATCAACGCGTGGTGGGTAATGGTGGCGGTCATCGGCTCAGCATTCCTGCTTGGCCAAACGGCGGTGATCCTGCTGTTCTACGGCGTGTCGTTCTATGCCCTGCGCGAGTTCATTACCCTGACACCGACCCGGCACAGCGATTATCCAGCACTGGTTGCTGCGTTCTACGCCGTCCTGCCGGTGCAATACCTGCTGATCGCCTTCAACTGGTACGGCATGTTCTCGATCTTCATTCCGGTATATGTGTTTCTATTGCTGCCGACCCTGGCTTCGCTGGGAGGCGATACCACACGCTTTCTGGAACGGGCGTCAAAAGTTCAGTGGGGATTGATGCTGGCGGTATTCTGCATCTCTTTCGTCCCCGCCTTGATGACCCTCGATATTCCCGGTTTCGAAGGCCGCCACCTGCTGTTGATCGCTTATTTGGTGATCGTCGTGCAGCTTTCCGATGTGCTGCAGTACGTTTGCGGCAAGCTGTTCGGCAAGCGCAAGATCGCACCGAACCTGTCACCCTCGAAAACCGTCGAAGGCTTCGTCGGAGGCCTTGCCTTGGCGACCCTGATTGGAGCAGCACTCTGGTGGATCACCCCGTTCACCCCCTGGCAGGCCGGCCTGATCGCGTTGCTCATCAACCTGCTGGGATTCTTCGGTGGACTTGTGATGTCGGCAATCAAGCGCGATCGTGGCGTGAAGGACTGGGGGCACATGATCGAAGGCCACGGCGGTATGCTCGACCGCTTGGATTCAGTGTGTTTTGCGGCTCCCATTTTCTTCCATGTGGTGCGCTATTGGTGGGTACGCTAGAGCGATGACGACCATGTCTTAGGTACGGAGGACACCTATTCAAGCGCTCAACAGTAAGCAGTCGCTATCTGGAGACATTTTCGCTGAGCCCCCCCATTCGCTAGAATGAATAGACTACCTGCATAGCACGAAAGTCTATAATCAAAGCGAAAAGGATCATTCATGTATAAGCCCCTACTAGTTCTGAGCGTTGCGCTGTTGTCAGCGCTGCTCATCGCTGGCTGCAGCTATCAGCCGGCGCGTATCAAGTCCGAACCGCTGATCGTGATCGATGATGACCGTGGTGGGCATCACGGTGGCGGCTTTTGCCCACCTGGCCAAGCCAAGAAAGGCAATTGCTGAGGTCAAGTTTCATGTGGCCTGACCTGCACGAGGGCATGCCAGTGGCGTGCCCTTGATGGTTAAAGAGGGGGTTTGTCGGAAGGGAAGTGAAATTGCGCAATTATTGCGCATTGTGTGCTGGGTAGTTTTCCAGCATGCGAATATACTGTAAAAAAACACTGTTCGAATTGCCCGGTGCCTTGAGGCACGCTGCCTGACACGGCACATAAGAAGGCAACCGATGGGAAGCGCAGGGGACAGGAGTTATTTCCATGATCCTCGTGAGGCATTCATTGATGAAACGTTCCATACGGCTGATTACCTTACTCGTTGCGTTTAGCAGCGTGCTGTTGATGGCCGGCTGTAGTTACAGTCCCGCCCGGATCACGCCGGAACCGCTGATCGAAATCGATGGTCACGGTGGTCACTCTCACCACAGTCGCCGCTACTACTACGATGATGACGATTGGGACCATGATCATTACTACGAAAGACGCCGCGGTGGATTCTGTCCTCCGGGGCAGGCGAAAAAAGGGCGCTGCTAGCGCCCCAATTGGCATCGGCCGCTGGCTGGCGTATGGTGAAAGGGTACAAAAGATAACAATGACACCGGAAAACTCCATACGCCATGTCATTCTTCCATCTGCGTGCCTGCACCCTGACACGACAGCATATTTCGCATGAGCACGGCTTTCACCAACTGATCCTGGCGACGTCGGGGTGCACGGAGCTAAGTATCGAAGGCCGTGGCGAGTTCGTAACCAGTGAGCGGGGCTGTCTGATCCCGACCACTTATCATCACGAATACAAGGGAGATGACCGCAACCGCACGCTGGTGCTGGATGTGCCGTTGGCCAGCCTGCCGGTCCTCTCCTGTGGCGATGAAATCAACCGGCTTTTCGCGCGACCGTGCTTTTTCAGCGTGTCACCGAAGCTGAATCGGCTCGCCGATTCATTGATGCAGCAAGTCGAGCACTTTCCCGAACTGCAAAGTGAAATTGCCACACTGATCCTGCGTGCGATCTATCTGGGGCTCCATGATGAGCGTCTGCCCGCCGATATGCTCGGTTCGCCGGTTGGTGTGCGGCATCGACGCCGCATCGATCTGTCGCGGATCGATGCGTATATCGATGCTCATCTGGCTGACGAGATTCGTGTCGAGACCCTGGCCAGTCTATGCGCACTGAGCGCTGGTCATTTCCATGCATGCTTTCGCGACGTGACGGGTACGACGCCATTGGGTTACGTGCAGGGCCGCCGGCTCGATCACGCCTTCTCCCTGGTTCGGCACACCGACCTGGCACTGGGGCAGATCGCCTCGCTGGTCGGCTTTCGCGACCAGGGCAGCTTCTCGCGTGCCTACCTCCGACGTTTCAAGATGTCCCCCCTGGCAGATCGCCGTGCTGCGAACTGAACGACCCCCTTCCTGTTGAGTTCCCTGGATACGGCACAGTGCTGAGCCTGGGGCAAATCTTTCGTAGTCATGGGCAAGCAGCTCCGAGACTGGCGTCATAGCCTGATAGGAATAGGCGTAAGTTGTCGTCTGCACTCCCAAAAACAAAAGAAGGGAAGGGATCATGAGCATGAAATCGGTTTTGCCCAAGACACTGGCATTGGCGGCCTTGCCGCTGGCGTTTGCCGCCACCCAGGTCCAGGCACAGTCCTATGAAATGGTCATTGCCACACAGTTGCCGGAAAGCATGAGCAACAACGCGATCTACCCGGCCCTGGTGCATTTCAAGAACCTGGTGGAAACCCGTACCGACGGTGACGTCGAGGTGTCGCTCTTCGGTGGCGGGCAGCTCGGGTCCGAGGTCGAGAACGGTTCCGAAGTGCAGGGTGGGCGCACGCTGCAGTCGACCATCATGTCGGCCGGGGCAATGTCATCCTTCTACGACGACTACCAGCTCGTCACGGCGCCCTTCCTGTTCAACAACTGGCGACAGGCCTGGGCCTTCTTCGATGGGGAATGGTTCGCCGACTTCATGTCCGGGACCATCGAGGAAGCCAACATGCGCTACCTGGGCACCTTCGATGACGGGGGCGGCTTCGTGGCCTTCACCAACAACGAGCATTTGATCCGCACCGTGGAGGATCTGGAAGGGCTCAACATCCGTACCGAGGAAAACCCGGCGCATGTGGCGATCATGCGTTCGCTGGGGGCTTCGGCTACCCCCTTGCCCTGGGGTGAGTTGATCACGGCGCTGGAAACCGGGTTGGCGGATGGCCAGTTCAATGCGCCGGTGCTCAACACCACCTTCAACTTCGATGCGGTCACCAATTACACCACCTTGACCGGGCACGTTTACAACAGCGCCCCGTGGGTAGTCAGCGAGTCCTGGTATCAGGAACTGCCGCAAGAGCACCAGCAGGCCATCGTCACTTCGGCGAGGGAAGCCATTGCCATGAGCCACGGGATGTCCGGTGCCCTGGCCACGGCGAGCTGGGAAGAGTCCTGCGAGCGCTTCGAGGAGTGCTACATCATGCCCCCGAGTGAACGTCAGCAGATGGCGGAAATCGCTCGTCCCGCCTGGCGGGAATGGATCGTCCAGGACTTCGGCATGGACGCGCAGCGTGTCGATGACCTGCTGGCAGAAGTCGAGCGCGTCGGAGAAGAAGTCGCCACCCAAGACTTCCAGCATTATGGCCAATGACTGGGTCAGTCGGTCTATCTGGGGCCAGTAAGCCTCTCTGCCGATGTCACGATCTCGGCGATACGTCAGTAAGGTTGGCGTGTTGCCGAGACATTACACGACCTTCTCCGGTATCTCGCCATGTCGCTTCTCGCCCCCCTGCGTCGCCTGAGCGATGGCATCAATCAGGTAGCCATCGTGCTCTCCGTGGCCTGTATCCTGGCCATGCTGGGCATTTCCTTCACCGGTTTCCTCTACAAGCTGATGACCGGCAGTGCGCTTAGCTGGACCTATTCCCTTGCGCGCATCTTCCTGCCGTGGATCGGCTTCCTTTCCATGACCATTTCCTTGCGCTATGGCGAGCATGTCGCCATGACGCTGTTGGTCAGAAGCCTGCCCAAGGCGCTGATCAAGGTGGCGGCTGCTGTCTGCCTGGCGGTCATCGCCCTGTTTGCGATCATGCTGGTCTGGTATGGCTGGGGCTATTTCCTGAATGCCACCCAGCTGTACATGATCTCGGACAACATCCAGCTCTCCAATCGCTTCACCGCGATCGTGGTGCCGGTCAGTGGCGTGATCATCTTGTTTCATCTCGCGCACGGCTTCGCGCTGCTGGAGCATTTCGTCGACGAGGATGAATTCATCGACGAGATGATCGAGACCACCGACATGGAGGAGGAGCGCTCATGACCTCGGCAATCATCGTCTTCGTGGTGCTGTTGTTGATCGGTGCGCCGGTGGCCGTTGTGATGGCCATGTCGGGGCTGGCGGGTGGCTTCGCCCTTGGCGGCGAACGCATGCTGGGCATCATTGCCGATCGCATGTTCTCTGGTGTATCGGGCTTTCTGTTGATTGCGGTGCCATATTTCATCTTCACCGCGGAATTGATGAACCAGGGCGGGCTGACCCAGAAACTGATCACCTTCAACAATGCCTTGTTCGGTCGGATTCGTGGTGCGCTGTCGCATGTCAACGTGACGGTATCGGTGTTCTTTGCCGGGCTGACCGGCGCGGCGATCACCGATACCGTCGCCATTGGCAAGCTGATGATTCCCGAAATGAAGAGGCAGGGCTACGACGCCGAATATGCCGCTGCCATCACTGCCTGCTCGTCGATCATTGGCCCCATCATTCCGCCCAGTGTGGTGATGGTGGTCTATGCGTCCTTGCTGCGCGACATATCGGTCATCGACCTGTTTGCCGGTGGCATCATTCCGGGGATCCTGATGGCGGCAGCGCTATTGGTCACCAGCATGGTCATCGCCTGGCGCCGAGGCTATCCCAAGCAGGCGCCGATTCCCTTCAAGGTCGCGATCTTCTCCTTCCTGGCGGCACTGCCGGCACTGATCGTACCGCTGATCATCCTCGGCGGTATCCTGTCCGGGCTGACCACCATTACCGAAGCATCCGGTTTCGCGGCGGTCTATGCGCTGCTGATAGGATTCTTCTTCTACCGTAACCTGACGCTCGCCAATGTCTGGCATGCCTTGGTGGTGACGGTGCGCTTCTCGGGGGTGGTGTTCTTTCTGCTCGCGACCTCGGCAGTGCTAGGCTGGTTCGTCACCCGGTCGGGCATCGCCCGTGATGCGGCGTCGATCATCACCACGTTCAGTGATGCGGCGTTCGTGCAACTGATGCTGGTGTGCCTGCTGCTGATTCTCATCGGCACCGTGATGGATGTGCTGCCGGCGCTGGTGGTCGTGGCACCGGTGATCGTGCCGGCGATGATCCAGCTCGGCTTCGACCCCCTGCACTTCGCTATCCTGATGATCGTGGTATTGAACATTTCCAATGTCACGCCACCGGTGGGAATGACCTTGATGACGGCGGCACGTATCGCCCAGGTGCCGTATGAACGCGCGATTCTCGCTTCGCTACCGTTCTACCTGTCGTTCATTGCCGTGATCGTATTGTTGGCAGCGTTTCCGATATTGTCGACCTGGATTCCGTCGCTACTTCACTAACGCTGTAGGAGCCCATTGCCATGAAGCTATTCTATAGCGAATCCCAGGATGCCCATGCCCCGGCGACGTTCCTGTTGAGAGGCGTGCCGGCACCGTCTCCAGAACGCCCGGAGCGCGCCGAGCGTTTGCGTGCCGCCATTCACGGTCTGGGGATGGAACTGAGTGCACCGGCGACGCTCGACACCCCTTTGTTGCGTGAACGCCTGGCACGAATCCATACGCCGCGTTACCTGACCTTCCTCGAGACCATTCACGCACGCTGGCGAGAGTTGCCGGGTGCCTCTGAACTGGTGGCGCCCAATGTACATCCTTGCGGTGGTGGCCATCATTATCCGACACATCCGGTCGGGCAGACCGGCTGGCACCTGCACGACATGGCCTGTCCAATCGGGGCCGACAGCTTCACCGGCATTCTGGCCAGTGCGGCGACGGCTCAGGCGGCGGCGCAAGCGGTGCTGAATGGAGAGAACGTGGCTTACGCATTGTGCCGCCCGCCGGGGCACCATGCCGGACCGGAACGTGCCGGAGGGTTCTGTTTCCTGAACAATTCAGCACTTGCTGCTACGGTGCTGCGTGAAGAACACGAACGGGTCGCTATCGTCGATGTGGACTTGCATCACGGCAACGGCACCCAGGACATCTTCTATGCCCGTGGCGATGTGTGGACCGGCTCGTTGCACGCCGATCCTTCCGAATTTTATCCCTTCTTCTGGGGAGGGGCGGACGAATGCGGTATCGGCCAGGGATTGGGTACCAACGTCAACCTGCCGCTGCCACTGGGCAGTGCCGGGGCCGACTTCATGTCCGCGCTCGAAACCCTGTTGAACCGTCTCGACGATTTCTCCCCCATGGCGGTCGTAGTGGCCTTGGGATTGGATGCCCACAAGGACGATCCGCTGGCCGGCTTGAAACTCGAGACCGAGGATTTCACCCGTGTCGGCGAGCGCCTGGGGCAACTCTCGACCCCCGTGGTGCTGGTACAGGAAGGGGGTTACCCCACTGACAGCCTGGGGCACAACCTGGCGGCGTTCCTCGAAGGGTTTCGCCGCGCTTATTCATTTCCCAACTGAGGAATCGGCCACATGACCATTACCTATACTGACGCCAACAACCGCATGAGTCAGGTCACGGTTCACAACGGTACCGTCTATCTGGCCGGACAAGTTCCGCATGACACCGATGCCGATATGCGTGGTCAGACTGAACAGGTACTTGCCACTATCGATCGCTTACTGGCGGGCGCCGGAACGGCCAAGGACCATCTGCTATCGGCACAGATCTGGGTTAGCGACATGGCCGAATTCAATGACATGAACGCTGCCTGGGACGCGTGGGTGGTGCCGGGGCGACCGCCGGTGCGTGCCGCTGTCGAAGCCAAGCTGGCCAAGCCCGAATGGAAGGTCGAGATCATGGTGGTCGCCGCGCTACCGGGAGTCTGATATGGGCATGCAAGACATCCACATGATCGGTGCCGACCAGGTGGCCGCCGCCTTGCCGTGGACGGCATTGGTGGAGCGCCTGGGGCGCGTTTTTCGCGAGGGTGTGGAAGCGCCACCACGTCATCATCACGCCATGCAGCGCCACGACGGCGAAGCCACCATGCTGCTGATGCCGGCCTGGGAAGCGCGTGGCTATATCGGCGTGAAGATGGTCAACGTGTTCCCGCAGAATGCCGAGCATGGGCTGCCGGCGATTTCTGGGGTCTATCTGCTAAGCGAAGGCGAGCATGGGCGCCCGCTGGCTTGCCTGGAAGGCAGTGAGTTGACCCGGCGCCGCACGGCAGCGGCCTCGGCCCTGGCATCCCGTGAACTGGCCAGGGAAGATTCCAAGACACTGCTGGTGGTGGGTACCGGCAAATTGGCACCGATGTTGATCGAGGCCCATGCCGCTGTGCGTCCGATCAAACGGGTGCGGATCTGGGGGCGCAATCCGGCCAAATCCCAGGAGCTGGCAACCATCTATGCCGATCGCTTCGACTGCGCGTCAGTCGATGACCTGGAAGCCGCGACCCAGGAGGCCGATATCGTCAGTTGTGCCACGCTATCCAGCGAGCCATTGGTCTGTGGCGCCTGGCTCAAGCCCGGAGCACACCTGGACCTGGTGGGGGCGTTTCGTCCCACCATGCGCGAAGCCGATGCTGCCTGCTTCGAGCGTGGCGAGGTATTCGTCGATACCTATGCCGGAGCCAAGGGTGAGGCGGGCGATATCCTGCAGGCCATCGATGAGGGGCGCTTTGCCTTCGACAAGATTCAAGCCGAACTGGCGGAGCTGATGCGCGGCGACAAGCCAGGACGCAGCGGTCCGGAAGCAATCACCGTATTCAAGTCGGTAGGTGCGTCGCTCGAGGACCTGGCCGCTGCCATCGAGGTCTGGGAGCAGCTCGAGGGTCGGCGATGAGCGAACGGGCAGGAAAAACCACCGGGTTTTTCTGGCATGAACGCTGTTTCTGGCATGATCCTGGTGCCATCGGTGTGTTTGCGGCGCCAAACGAATTCCTGCAACCGCAACCCGCGTCGGAGAGTCCGGAAAGCAAGCGGCGCTTGAAGAACCTGCTCGAAGTCTCGGGGCTGATCGACGAACTCGAGGTACGCAAGGCTGCCCCGGCCAACCGTGAGGCGCTGGAACGCTTCCATACTCCGCGCTATCTCGGTGCCTTGGAAGCCGGCAGCCGCTTGGGTATCGGTGATGGCGGCGACTGTGCCCCCTATACTGCGGGCAGCCTGGCGGCAGCCAAGCAGTCGGCAGGGCTAGCCATCGCGGCCGTCGACGCCGTGGCCAAAGGCGAAATGACCAACGCCTATGCATTGTGCCGCCCACCTGGCCATCATGCCGAGGCCGATCGCGGGCGCGGCTTCTGCCTGCTGGGCAATATTCCGCTGGCAGTGATGCAGGCACGTGCCCTGGGCCTGGTGCGGCGAGTGGCGATCCTCGATTGGGACGTGCATCACGGTAACGGTCAACAAGCCGCCTTCTACACCGCCCCCGACGTGCTAACGGTCTCGATCCACCAGGCGGGTAACTATCCACTGGAGACCGGCACGTTCCAGGAACGGGGCGAAGGTGCGGGGCAGGGGACCAATCTCAATCTGCCGTTACCGCCAGGCAGTGGGATCGGGGCCTATCGATATGCCATGCATCAGCTAATATTACCGGCCATCGAGGCCTTTGCCCCGGAACTGATCGTAGTGGCCTGTGGTTTCGATGCCGGCGCCAAGGATCCACTGGGCAAGATGATGCTCAACAGTGCCGCTTTCGCCGAGATGACCGCTCAACTCAAGGCCTTGGCGGAGCGATGCGGCGATGGTCGACTGGTCATGATCCACGAAGGAGGGTATTCCGAAGGTTACGTGCCCTTGTGTGGCCACGCCGTGATCGCCGCTCTGGCAGGCAGCGATAGCGTCGTGCCCGATCCACAGAATGAGGAAATCGCCGCCTGGGGCTATCAGGAACTGCAGCCACATCAGCAGGCGCTGATCGATGGTTGGGTGAAAGAGTCGGGAGTCATGCCATGCATATCGCCGTGATCGGTGCCGGAGTGGTGGGGGTGACCACCGCCTACGCCTTGGCCGAACGCGGTCATGAGGTCACTGTCATCGAGCGCCTGGACGCGGCTGGCATGGAAACCAGCCGCGCCAATGCCGGTCAGCGCAGCTATGGCTATGTGTATCCCTGGGCATCGCCGGCAATGATCAAGAAAGCGCTGCCGTGGTTGTTGCAACAGGATGCACCGCTGAAGATGCGTTTGCCGCCGACACCCGATACATTGCGATTCCTGGTCGCCACCTGGCGCTTTGCCCAGACGCCGGGGCTCTTCGATATCAACAAGCGCGCCATGCTGCGCTTGGGCAGCTATAGCCGGCAATGCTTCCAGGCGCTGGAGGATGAACTGTCGTTGGATTTCGATAGTGGTCATCGCGGCTTGATGGAACTGGCCAGCGATGCGAAGACTGCCAAGCAGTTGCAGGTCAACGCCGGGCTGCTCAACGAGCTGGGAATCGAATACGAGTCGCTGGACGCCGAGGCGACCCTGGAGCGAGAACCGGCACTTACCGAACATGGCCCTCTCGTCGGATCGTTGTGGCTACCCGGCGATGGCACAGGCGATTGCTATCGCTTTACGCAGGCACTGGCCAGGACCTGCGAGGCGCGTGGCGTTCATTTCCAGTATGGTGCCCAGGTCGTCGATTCCATACGCGACAAGGGGCATATCCGCGCGTTGCGCCTCAAGCCCTGCGCCGATGATCAGGCGGTGCCGGAGCGCATCGATGCCGATGCCTTCGTGCTATGTGCCGGAACGCAGTCGCGGCGCTTGGGCGAGTTGTTCGGTGCCAGGTTGCCGATCTATCCGGTCAAGGGCTATTCGCTCACGGCGCCGTTGCTCGATGCCGAGCGGGCACCACGCTCCACGGTCATCGACGACCGTTACAAGGTAGTGGCCACTCGCTTGGGTTCCCGGCTGCGTGCCACCGGCTTCGTCGAACTGGCGGACATGGACCGGCGCATTCCCGGCAGCCGCCTGGCGACGATCCGGCGTGCCATCGAGTCACGCTTTCCCGGGGCGGCGGATTTCGAAGCCGCCGAGTCGTGGACCGGTTTTCGCCCCATGACGCCAGACGGCCCGCCGGTGATCGGTGAAGGCAAGCGCAACAACCTCTATCTCAACACCGGCCACGGCACGTTTGGCTGGACATTATCCGCCGCCAGTGCCCAACTGATTGCGCAATTGATCGATGGTGAAACGCCGGCCGTGCCACTGGAACCGTTCCGTCCCGGCCGTTTTGGGCGTTGATGTCGGATGTTGAAGACAGCAAGCAAGGAGGCCTTTGGATGACACCGATCTGCGATCGCGATGGCTGGCTCTGGAACAACGGTGACTGGCTCCCCTGGCGCGAAGCCAATACCCATTTGCTGACGCATACCTTGCACTATGGCATGGGCTGCTTCGAAGGCGTGCGGGCTTACGATGGCCCGCACGGGGCACACTTGTTCCGCGTTGCCGAACATACGCGGCGGCTGTGCGATAGCGCCCATGCTTTGGACATGCCGCTCGATTGGACGGCGGAGCAGTTGATCGAGGCCCAGCGCGAATGCCTGGCGCGCAACGGCTTGACCAATGCCTACCTGAAGCCGACGGTTTACTTCGGTGCCGAAGGGATGGGGTTGCGCGCCCAGGGCCTGACCACCAACGTGATGATCGCCGCCTGGGACCTGGGCGACTACATCTCGCCCGAGGCCGCCTCTATCGGCCTGCGGGCACTGACTTCTTCCTGGGCACGGCACCACGTCAACATTAGCTTGTGCCGCGCCAAGACCAACGGCCATTACGTCAACTCGATGCTGGCCCTGAATACCGCGGTCAAGGCCGGTTTCGACGAGGCATTGATGCTCGACCCGGAGGGTTATGTCGCCGAAGCTTCGGCAGCCAATGTGTTCCTGCTGCGCGATGGCGTATTGCACACCCCCGAGATCACTTCCTGTTTGCAGGGCATCACCCGCGATAGCGTGATCCAACTGGCGCGCCAGGCACTGGGAATCGAGGTGCAGGAGCGCCGTATCACCCGCGATGAATTGTATACCGCTGACGAGGCCTTCATGACCGGTACCGCGGCCGAGATCCTGCCACTGCGTGAACTCGATGGACGTCATATCGGTGCTCGAGCGGGTGCCCCACGCCCCGGCCAGCCGATTTCCGAGGAATCGGTAACCGCCCGGCTGCAGCGACTCTATCGGCGTGTCACTCGCGGCGATCTTGGCGACGATTTGTGCGAGTTTCGCTACTGGCTTACCCCGGCCTAGGCCAATGAATTGGGAATGTCGCTTCTGATTACCCTGCGCATGACACGAGCCCTCTGAGATGGCTTGGCTTAACGGGCTATTGATGATTCCGATGCTGGCCTGTGCCGGCTGGGGGGCGATGGCACTTTACTTCCGTCTCGCGCTGCCCCATGTGGGTCGATGGCTCGTGGCTGGCCTATGGCTGGCGACTTGGCTGGTGTTGGTGTTCCTGCTCTGGCGGGGTATGCCCTGGTTCGCGCTGGCTGGCATCTCGATACTCATGCTCGGGCTGGCGTGGTGGTGGCGAAGCCTCAAGCCGCTGCATGACCGACCCTGGGCCGACGACGTGGCGCATCTGGCCAGTGGCGAGGTGCAGGGCAATCGCCTGGTGCTGCACCATGTCCGCAATTTTCGCTGGCACACTCGGCATGAATTTACGCCGGCCTGGGAAACCCGAACCTACGAGTTGGACCGGCTCACGTCGCTGGACTTGTTCATCTCCAACTGGGGGCGGCCGGCCATCTCGCATGTCATGCTGTCGTTCGGTTTCGACGATGGGCAGTTCGTGACGTTCTCGGTCGAAGTGCGTCGCGAGAAGGGCGAGCGTTTTTCAGAATTCGGCGGTTTTTTCAAACAGTATGAGCTGGCCATCATTGCCGCCGACGAGCGCGATGCCGTCCAACTGCGCAGCAACGTGCGCGGTGAACAGGTCACGCTCTACCGCGTCGATATCTCTGGTGACGCCATGCGCGAACTCCTGTTGGCGCTGGTCGAGGAGGCCAACCGCCTCGAGTACGAGCCGCGCTTCTATCACACCATTACCGCCAACTGCTCCACGCTGGTGTTCGTCATGATGCGCAACATCATCCATGGCCTGCCGCTGGATTATCGGCTGCTGCTTACCGGGCTGCTGCCAGGTTATGTACATGCCCGGGGCGGGTTGGTCGAGGGGCATGAGTTGGCGGAACTGAGGCGTCTTGGGCGGATCAACGAGCGTGCCAAGCAGGCACATGGCGACCCAGCGTTCTCTCGACATATCCGTCAGGGGGTGCCGGGTTGGGCGATGCAGGACAAGCCTACCTGACCATCAAGATCGGCCTACAAAGAAAAGCGCCACGGAGAAAGACTCCGTGGCGGCTCATGCCCTCCTTGGGGCATCCTTCCCGATACCGTGACTTCCGTCACTCCTTCTGGCACTCCCTGTGCCCTCGCTTCCTTGACGTGTGAATGACAGTATCCCTTGTCTCGCATCGGGATAACGCCAAGCAGGCGATGAACCCGAGCACAATCTTTATAGCGTAGACGGATGACAAAAAAATGGCGACTTCATGACGCTCGGATGACAGCGTTCTTGACGTGTTTCCGTGGGAGATCGCTCCGACACCAAGACGAGAATCTGGTAAGATCGCCGCCTTTTCTTGGCTCTCACATCAGGGTTGACGGTAAAACAGCATGAATGCGGTGATTTTAGCGGTTTTGGTGATGGTCGGCTTGTCCTTGGCCCGGGTGTCGGTGGTATTCGCCCTGGTCGCGGGCGCACTGGTAGGCGGCCTGGTGGGCGGCTTGTCGCTCAGCGAGACACTATCGGCCTTCTTCCTGCACTACAACATTCCGTTGGTCGTGTTCGGCTGGCTGGCGGCAATGACGTTGTAGGGAAATGGGCAAGCGTCGTCACTCCATCTTGCCCCCGGTATATGTCAGCCCCGGTATTCGCGTTTTCCGCTCCAGGAAATCCAGTGATTGCGCGACGATGCCGGTCAGCACCAGGTAGATGATCGCCACCAGGGTAAAGGCTTCCAGGAACTGGAAGGTCTGGTAGCCGACCTGTTCGGCGCGGGCGGTCAGTTCGGTGAGGCCGATGGCGTAGGCGATCGAGGTGTACTTGAGTTCGACGATGGCTTCGTTCGACCACTGCGGGATCACCCGTCGGCCCGCCTGGGGCAGAATGATATCGCGCAGCGCCTGGAAGCGGCTCATGCCCATCGCCCGCGCGGCGACCATCTGCCCAGCCGGCAGCGACTGGATGGCGCCCCGAAAGTACTCCGCCTGATAGGCAGCGGTATTCAACCCAATCGCCACCGCGGCGGCAGTGAACGGGGCGAGCACGATGCCGATCTCCGGCAAGCCCAGATAGATGAAGAACAACTGCACCAGCATCGGCGTGCCGCGAAACACCTCCACATAGGCCGTAGCGAACAGGTAGATGGGCTTAGCCGCATAGACACGCCCCCACACCAACAATAGCGCCAGGCAGAAGCCCAATACCATGGCTACGACCCACAGCCCCAGGGTCACGCCCACGCCTTCGAGCAGGAAGGGCATCCAGGTCTTGCCGAATTCAATGAACTCCAGCATGGTGCGAATCCTTCCTCTCAGGCTTCCTGATGTTCGTGGCTGATCATCCGCAGAAACTGCGACGTTCGTGCATGCTCTGGGCAGGTGAATAGCGTGGAAGGCGGACCTTGCTCGACGATGACTCCGCCTTCCATGAAAATCACCTCGTCGGCGGCGGCCCTCGCAAAGCCCATTTCATGGCTGACCACCAGCATGGTCATGCCAGCATTGGCCAAGTCCTTCATCACCTGCACCACCTCGCCGGTCAGCTCCGGGTCGAGTGCTGAAGTGGGTTCGTCGAACAGAATCAACTTGGGGTCCATGGCCAATGCCCTGGCAATCGATGCACGCTGCTTCTGACCACCGGAAAGCTCGGCAGGGTAGGCTTCCAGCTTGTCGGAAAGGCCCACCCGCTCCAACTCCTCCATGGCCCGCCGCGTGGCTTCTTGCTTGGAACGGCCCAGCACGTTGCGCTGTGCCAGGCGCACGTTATCCAGCACCCTCAAGTGGGTGAACAGGTTGAACTCCTGGAACACGAAGCCGATCTGGGCGCGTATCTGGTTGATGCCCCTTTCCTCCACCGTCACGCCATCGAGGACGACATTTCCGCTATCGGGCGGGCTCAGCAGGTTGATACAGCGCAGCAGGGTCGATTTGCCGGTACCCGAAGGGCCGATCACGATCTTCGACTGGCCGCGCTCCAGGTCGAAACTCACGCCCTTCAGGACCTCCACGCCGCCATAGGTCTTGCGCACATCGCGCACGCTCAGAATCGGGTTGTCGCTCATGACTCGGCCCCACGTCCTTCGAATCCCGGAATGGTCAGCCGGCGTTCCAGTGCATAAAGCCCGGCGTTGCCTAGGCGGTTGACCACGAAATACATCGCCGCCACCACGGCGAACACAGTCAGGGTGTTGCCCTGCAGGTTAGAGACGATATAGCTCGCCTGGCGGGTCAGCTCGACCACCCCGATCACATAAGCCAGTGAGGTCGCTTTCAACTCCGCGGAATACTCATTGGTCCATGGGCCAATCGAACGCCGCAGCGCTTGTGGCAACACGATGTGCCAGATCGCGCCCAACCGTGACATGCCCAACGCACGGGCTGCCATTACCTCGCCACCGGCCACCGATTGTATCGACCCACGAAAGATCTGTGCCTGATACGCCGTGGAACGTAGCCCCAGCGCGAGCACCGCGGCCACGAACGGGGAAAGCGGAAGCAACTCGCCAATACCATAGAAGAACAACAACAGCAGCACGATTTCGGGAATGCCACGGAAGATCCGCTCGAAGACCACCGCGAACAAGCGCAGGCTCCAGTGGCCGTAAACGCTCATCACCGCCAAGGTGATCCCCAGCACGAAGCCCAGGGCGAGTAGGGCGGCCAGCAATTGAATCCCGATCCACAAACCGCGCAGCAAGAACGGGAATTCGGCCACCAAGGTGTCGAAAACCATGTCTTGGACTCCAATCGCATGTCAGGAAGCCCCGCCGGCTGCAGCCGGCGGGGAGGGGAGAAAACCTATTCTCCATTGAGGCCGGGAATCGGCTCCTCATAGGTCCTGACATAATCGGGCATGGTGGCGGGAATCTGTCGAATGGTGGCGTAAGGGGCGTAGGAGTGGACGATCTCCTGCCACTGGCCGGACTCGTACAACTCCATGATGCCCTGGTTCAAGGTGCCCAGAATGTCATTGGGGTCGCCACGGGATACCGCCAGTGCTTGTGGTTGCCCTTGGGTGATGGTGCCCGCGATACGTACCTCGCGGCCCTTATTGATGAAATCCTCGGCGGTATCGGTGCTCACCACCACCGAATCGATACGCCCCACGCGCATGTCCTCGATCGCGGTCACATAGTCCTCGTAGCTGCGCAAGGTCACATCGATGTCGCTATTGTCCACCAGGTTGGCCTGTACCCAACTGTTCTGGGTCGAGCCGCCTTGCACGCCAATGGTGGCCCCGCAGCACAGCGCGGTGACGACATTGAGGTCGGAATCGGCATTGACCAGTACCTCGTCGTCGTTTTCCCACCAGGGAATGGTGAAATCCAGCACCTCGTTGCGCTCTCTGGTCACGTTCAAGCCCGTGACCAGCAGGTCGATACGCTCGTTAGCCAGCGCCGGAATCAGCGACGGCCACGGCATATCGCGAAACTCCACCTCTAGCCCCTGGTTCTCGGCGATGGCGCGCATCGCATCCACCGCGATGCCCTTGTACTCGCCGCCTTCGGCATAGGCCCAAGGCGGGAAGGCCGCCTCGATGCCCGCCACCAGCGGATCGTCCTGGGCATGGCTCAGGGTGAAGGTACCGCCCAGCAGTAGGGCAACGAATAGTCCATATCGATACGCGTTGTTGTACTTGGTCATGGAAGCCCTCGTGATGCTCATGTCGTTGTTATTGGAAACATGCGGTCACAAGGTTCAGCCTAGCGGCGCCCTGCAGGGTCTGCAACTTCATGATTTTTCGGTCAATGTTGGCGTGAGTTTAACAGGCGTTAATTTGATGAAATCGTTGGTTATCTTGCTATCGTTTGCGCGAGGGTGCCTCGGAACGTTGGGCAGATGAGTCAAAACGGTTACAATGCCCCGCAGCGCGACACGAAGAGGTCGCGCTTTTTTTATGGCATAACCAATAAACGAAAACAGCACTGCCGATAGAGCGGTGCAGACCGTGATAGCAGGGAACGACATGACACCTTCATACGCCGCCAGTGACAACGTTTCACTGATCGATCTCACCGTCTTGCTGGTCCGACGTTGGAAAATCATGCTAGCAATATGTCTTGCCGTGATGCTTGCCACGAGCGTTTACGCCTTTGCTCGCCCTACGTTGTACCAGTACACCTCGCTCTACCATATCGCTGAGAAGTACGTTACAGACGAGGAAACGTCAGGAGAGTTGGAGCCACTTAGTGGTGTGATTGCCCAACTTCAGACGCTGGTGTTGCCCACCGCCATTCGCGCCTTTCTTGCTGATCAGGGGCTCGATGCCATGCCTTTTGACGTCAATGTCAGCCAGGTCGGTGACAATGAACAGTTGGTGGTTCTAAAGTCCGAGTCCACCGAAGCGCAGTCTTCTGATGTAGAAACCTTGCACCGTAAGGTACTGGAGGGGATCCAAGCACTCCAGAATGAGCGAGTCGAACGCCTGCAGCACAGTTTGGAGATGCGCTTGGCCGGTACCAAAGACGCCGTGGCCAGTGCGGAAGGTAACGCTGGCCTGGGCGTGACTACCAGTATCATCGAGCTGGAATCTCAACTCGCCGCCCTGGAAAAAGGGCAGATCTCTCAACTTGCCGTCATCTCCTTGGAGCCGGTAGGCGTCAGCAATGGGCTGATTCTGGCATTGGGCATTATCTTTGGCATCATATTCGCCACAACCAGCGTGTTCTTCCTGCACTTCGTTGGTTTAGTCAATCAAAGTATGCAAAAGGATGGTAACTAAATGTCTCGGGATTGCGACAAGATGTGTCTTATTTAAGCGACTGGCATAACACAAAAATCATACGCGGTTAATCTAGTGCCTTGGTGCTGGGTTCTCTAAAATGGCCCTTTTGCGGCAATGGTTTGCTCGCACTCAAATGGCAGTGTGCCCCCCTTTGCTTTGCCGGCAGTGGATGTCGGTAGGGGAACGCTGAATAAATCGACGAGCATGCTCAAGCGCAAGGCGCACGGAGCACAGGAACCGGAGCCTATGGGGTATAGGTGAGGCTTCCGCGCACCGCGCAACGCAGCGATTGATCTGCGCAGGCATTTATTCAGTGTTTCCTTGAGCGTTGGGAGCAACCTGTTACCAACATGGAGCATGGCAAGGGCCTTGAGAACTGCCCGGAACAATCTCTGGGCGGTAGCGTGCCCAATTCCGACCATGCCAGGAATCTAATGCAGACAGGAACGGATACCATGACCCAGCCGTCTTCCCAGCCACCATCCCAGCCAAGCCGGCCCGAGTACGACGACGAAATCTCGTTAGTCGACTTGGCCAAGATCCTGGTGAGGCGCTGGAAGGCCTTGGTAACAATCTTCGTACTGGTGGTGGGGGTGGCGCTTGCCTATGCGCTGCTGATGCCACGTACCTACCAGTATGCTTCGATCTATAATGCTGCTGAACAGGCGCCAGCCCAAGTCTCAACCCTTTCTCCAACCAGAGCTCTGGAAGCACCGTCGTCGTTGGTCGCCAAGGCCAGTAATCTCTACTTAGGGCCGTTGACCCGAGAGCTGATTGCTGAACAAGGCTGGGAGAACCTGCCGTTTGAGGTAACGATCGATAATCCCCCGGATACCCTGTTGATCACGCTTTCCAGTGAAGCTAGCCCTGACTATGTTGAGCAAGTGAAAGCGCTACATGAGCGTTTGCTGGAGCGCTTGCAGCAAGGGCAGCAGCAGTTGGTAGAGCGACGCCGGGAAACGCTGCAAGGCCAGTTGGAAAGTACAAAAGACTCGCTGGAAGTCTTGCGGAATGCCGATAGCCCCAGTGCAGGGGAGCTGATTGCGACCTATACGGCGCGGATTGCCGAACTGGAAGCCAACTTGGCCGATTTGCAGGAGGGCGAGGTTAACCAGGTCGCGGTGCAGAGCCTGGAGCCGGCCGGTACCAGCCGTGCACTGATTGTCGCCTTAGGGCTGGTGTTTGGCGCCATGCTGGCCATCATCGGCGTGTTTGTCATGCAGTTTGCCAGTCTGGTGCGTACTAGCCTGAAAGAAGATAAATCGTAAAGCCAAGGGACCGCTCATGAACGTCACGATATTCGGAACCGGCTATGTAGGGCTGGTGCAAGGCGCGATTCTGGCCGATGTAGGCCACCACGTGGTATGCGTGGATGTGGATGCCGATAAGGTCGAACGCCTGAAGAAAGGCATCATCCCCATTTACGAACCGGGCCTGGAGTCGCTGGTCAAGGAGAACCATGCGGCGGGACGGTTGGATTTCACCACCGACGCCGCCGAAGGGGTGAAACACGGCGAAGTGCAATTCATTGCCGTGGGCACACCGCCGGATGAAGATGGTTCCGCCGATCTCAAGTACGTACTGGCCGTGGCCGAAACCATCGCCCAGCACATGGAAAGCCACCGTATCGTGGTCGACAAATCCACCGTGCCGGTGGGTACCGCCGACAAGGTTCGCGCCAAGATGATGGAAGTGCTGGCCAGTCGCGGGCGCGAGGACCTCGGCTTCGATGTGGTCTCCAACCCGGAATTCCTCAAGGAAGGTTCGGCGGTCGCCGACTGTCAGAAGCCCGACCGCATTATCATCGGTACCGAAAGCGAAGACACCGAAGAAGCGATGCGCGAGCTGTACGCACCGTTCAACCGCAACCGCAACAAGATCATGGTCATGGACGTGCGCAGTGCCGAGCTCACCAAGTACGCCGCCAACTGCATGCTGGCAACCAAGATCAGCTTCATGAACGAGATCGCCAACCTGGCCGAGCGCTTGGGGGCGGATGTCGAACTGGTGCGCCAAGGCATTGGTAGCGACCCACGTATCGGCTATCACTTCATCTATCCTGGTGTGGGCTACGGCGGGTCTTGTTTTCCCAAGGACGTGCAAGCGCTGATTCGTACCGCCGGTGACATCGATTATGACGCCAAGGTCCTCAAGGCCGTGGAAGCGCGTAACTATGAACAGAAAACCACTCTGTTCCAGAAGATGCGTACCCACTTCGGCGACGACCTGGCCGGCAAGACCTTCGCCATATGGGGGCTCTCGTTCAAGCCCAATACCGACGACATGCGTGAAGCGCCCAGCCGGGTACTGATGGAAGCGCTGTGGGAAGCCGGTGCCAAGGTGCAAGCCTATGACCCGGAAGCCATGGAAGAAGCTCAGCGAATCTACGGTACGCGCGACGAGCTGACACTGTGCGGCACCAAGGAAGCTGCCCTGAAGGGTGCCGACGCCTTGGTGATCGTGACCGAGTGGCAAAGCTTCCGCGCGCCGGACTTCGACCTGATCAAGCAGAAACTGAGCGAACCGACTATCTTCGATGGCCGCAACATGTTCGAACCCAAGCGCATGGCCAAGAAGGGGTTCACTTATTATTCAGTTGGCAGAAGTACTCAAGGTCGCTAATGTAGCTAATACAGACATAGCAATATCGATCCGGCTGAATGGCCGGATCACATAATAATTAGACAGAAAATGAAAATGACAGCAGGGAAGCTGAAACTATGACACGCAACCTCGTGGTGTGCTGCGACGGCACGTCCAATCAGTTTGACGCTATCAATACCAATGTCGTGCATCTGTTCTCACGACTGATCAAGGATGACGAAACCCAGCTTACCCATTATGAACCCGGTGTGGGCAGCTTTCCCGCTCCGGGGCGTTGGGGCCCTCGCATGGGGATCACGCTGGGTAAGCTGTTCGGTTATGGCATCACCCAGAACATCGAAAACAGCTACCGTTTTCTGATGAAGCACTACCAGCCAGGCGACCGCATCTTCCTGTTTGGCTTCAGCCGTGGTGCCTACACGGTACGCTGCCTGGCCGGCATGCTGTACAAATGCGGCTTGTTGTACTCCTTCATGAACGACATGGTGCCCTATACCAGCCGGTTGTACCTCGAGAAGAACAACGAGGCGGCGGCGGAGGGTTACAAGAATCTTTACGGTCGCCCGTGCCCAGTGCATCTGGTCGGTATCTGGGACACCGTGGACTCGCTGGGCTATCTCTATACCAAACGGCGTTTCTTCAACGCCAAGCTGAATGAAGAGGTCAGCTTCGGCTATCATGCCCTGGCTATCGACGAACGCCGGCCCAAGTTCGAGCCGTTGCTGTGGGACGAAAGCTTGAAAGCCGACCACCAAACCATCGAACAGGTATGGTTTCCCGGGTCTCATGCCGATGTCGGTGGCGGTTATGCCATGCGGGGGCTGGCTGAAATATCCCTGCAATGGATGGTCGAACGTGCCAAGGCGCAAGGGCTGCGTTTCAATGAAGACATCAAACCCCTGCAACCGGCCGACCCTACGGCGATGCTTCACGATTCGCTCGCCACACCCGGCGGTAGAATGCTCAAGTGGCTACACTTGGGGGCAAGGCCAAGAATGATCCCCGAAGGCGCCCTGATACATGAAGGCGTGGACCAACGTTTGGCCCATTGCGACTACCAGCCCAGCTCACTGCCAGGTCACTACATCACGGTAGCTGCACAAACGCCGGTTTCGACAGCCAGGGTAGAAGCATCGGATACCGTGACATATGGCCATGCCGGATAGCACTTGGCTGGGTAGGGTTAAAAAAACCATTGTAGTCGGGCCGAAAGTGAAAATTTTGTTGGCTGAGTGAAGAAAAAATTGATCCAATGAGGAGTAGTGAACCTCAAGAGGTAGGCGCTACATGACCCCGGTGGGTTACGAGTACCTGCGGCAGACACTGAATCTGAGTGCCTTTCGACCTGAGCTGCCTGCTCAGGTGCGGCCAGTGACGCGGATCACGAGATTGAGTGACTGTCTCGCGGTACCTCCTCATCGGGCACCGCGAGACGAGGCCTTGGCCCATCTGTTGTTCGCGCTGAAGCATGAAGGAATCGACCTAGCCATCCTGGCCGAAGCGCTACCCAAGCTTGACCCAGACAGGCTAATCGAAGCATTGCGTGAAGCGCCAAATGGGGCATATCTACGCAAGCTCGGCTTTCTCTATGAAGCGTTCACCGGGCGACTCTTGGATTATCAGCCCGAGGTTCGTGGCAGAGTGGTGCCGCTGTTCGACCCTCAGCAGTACGTTACCGGGCCCAGTCGGCGCGATTCACGTTGGCGTATCGATTTCAATGGTCTGGGTTCGCTGCGGTGGTGTGCCACGGTGCGGCGAACGGCGGAGGTCAAGCGGCTTTTGGCTGAAGAGGTACTGACCAAGGCAGTCGACTTCATCGACTCGCTGCCTGCCGAGATGCTGGACCGGGCAATGCAGTGGGCCTATCTCAGCGAAACCCAGTCGTCGTTCGCGATCGAGCGCGAAGCTCCTTCGGCCGACAAGCAGCAACGCTTCGTGCAACTACTACATCAGGCTCATGAACCAAGGGAACTGGACGAGCCTTATCTGGTGCAGTTGCAGAACACCACGCTCGATAACCCGTTCGAAAAAGCTTACGGCTTTCGCGGTGAACAGAATTTCCTGCATAACGGGCTACGTGGCGCCATTGGGGTCAGTTATTTGCCACCTCCGCCTGAGCTATGCCGAGAGCTCATGGCAGGGTTGATCGAGTTTGCAAACGATGCACCACGGCATGTGCATCCGCTGGTGGCTGCGGCGGTAACCTCTTTCGGATTCGTATTGCTGCACCCCTTCATGGACGGCAATGGTCGAATATCGCGGTTTCTCGTCCATCAGCAGCTTTGCCAGTCTGGTATGCTGAAGAAGGGCTTGTTGTTGCCTGTCTCGGTGGCCATGAAGCGTCATGAGGCTGAATATCTAGCAGCCTTGGAAACTTTCTCGCAACCTGCCCGTGAGCGCTGGCGCGTGAACTGGATCGATGCCGAGCATCATGACTTCGAATTCATGGGTAGTGAGGCCATCTATCGCTATTGGGACGCAACGCCTGCTGTAGAATTCCTACTACGGATGGCCCAGGCGGCTCTGGAAACCGATCTCAAAGAAGAAACGCGTTACCTTCAGCATTTCGACCAAGTGTATCGGGCCGTGGATGAGCGTTTCGACATCAGAGGAAGCGATCTGGCGAGGCTGGTCATGATGTGTTTAAGCCATGATGGACGGCTATCGCAGAACCGCCGCAAGCAGTTTCGCTACCAAGTGCCCGAAGACGCCATGGACTTTCTCGAGCAACAGGCTCAACAGGTAATGCGCGAAGCATGAATTGCATCGCCAGGCCCGTGGAGTGGTGGGAGCGCAGCTTGCTGCGCGATCCGGCCGTCAGGCCGGCTATCGACACTTAGCAGAGAATTCGTCTCGTTATGAAAATTCTTGTTACCGGCAATGCTGGCTTTATCGGCTTCCATACCGCCAAGAAACTGCTGGAGCGTGGCGATAATGTGGTTGGTTTCGACAACGTCAACGACTATTACGATGTCGACCTGAAGGAAGCGCGCCTCAAGATCCTGAAGGAAACCGCTAAGCGCTTCGGCAGCGACTATCATTTCTTTCGTCACGATCTTGCCGACCGGCAAGCCGTTGAAGACTGCTTTACCGATCACAAGTTCGACCGGGTGATCCATCTGGCTGCCCAAGCCGGGGTACGTTACTCACTGATCAACCCGCACTCCTATGTGCAGAGCAATATCATCGGCTTTACCAATATCATCGAAGCGTGCCGACATGCCTGGACGCCACACCTGACCTATGCCAGCACCAGCAGCGTATACGGCGCCAACACCAGCATGCCATTCAGCGAGCATCAGGGAGTGGACCATCCGCTGCAATTTTATGCTGCCACTAAGCGTGCCAATGAGTTGATGGCGCACAGCTACAGCCACTTGTACAAGCTGCCGACCACCGGGCTGCGCTTTTTCACGGTATACGGTCCGTGGGGCCGGCCGGACATGGCGTTGTTCCGGTTTACCCAGAACATTCTCGAAGGCAAACCGATTCCGGTATTCAACGAGGGTAACCACACCCGCGATTTCACCTATATCGATGACATCGTGGAAGGGGTGATCCGCGCCAGCGATGATATCGTTAGGCCCAACCCGGAATGGAACAGTGACCAACCGGACCCGGCAAGCAGCAACGCCCCTTTCCGTATTTTCAACATCGGAAACAACAACCCAGTGCAGCTAAACGCCTACATAGAAGCGATCGAGGAAGCCGTAGGCAAGAAAGCGCAAAAGGAACTGCTACCGCTGCAACCCGGCGATGTACCGGATACGTACGCCGATAGCACGGCATTGGAACAAGCCGTTGGTTACAAGCCCAATACGCCGGTGACAGAAGGCGTGGCCAAGTTCGTGGAGTGGTACCGCGGGTTTTATGATGTCTGAACAGCCCAGACACTCCCCAGCTTTTGTGGGATCGCAGCTTGCCGCGCGATGACAGCGTTATGCCGGCCGCCAATCGCGCAATGAATTGCGCTCCCACAGTACTTGGCACCATGCCAGCGTCTTTGTGGGAGCGCAGCTTGCTGCGCGATAGCCAACCCCACCCAAGCCAGTCTAATGGAACCTTACAGCCCGCCACTCATCGGGCGGACCTGAGTTAAATGGAATTATCCGCACTCATCACACTTGGTGTCGTTGTCGCTGTCTTGGCGACGTTGGCATCCACACGCATCGCGCCGGATGTCGTGCTCATGGCCGCGCTGGCGTTCCTGGCCATTTCCGGCATTCTCACTCCGGGCGAAGCGTTGTCAGGGTTCTCCAACCCCGGCGTAATGACCATTGCCGTGCTGTACGTAGTGGCGGCGGGGCTGAAGGAAACAGGAGCGATCCAATGGGTCGCTCATAGCTTGTTAGGGCAGCCCAAGCGGCTCAAACATGCTCAACTCCGAGTGTTGCTGCCGGCATCCGGCCTTAGCGCTTTCATGAACAACACCACCGTGGTCGCCATGTTCATTCCCGCCGTGCAGGAATGGGCACAGCGGCTTAGGTTGCCGCCTTCCAAGTTACTTTTACCTTTGAGCTATGCCGCCATCATCGGTGGTACCTGCACCCTGATCGGCACCAGCACCAACCTCGTGGTGGATGGCTTGCTGCAAACCCAACGGGGGGTGTCGCTCGGCATGTTCGACCTTGCCTGGGTCGGGGTGCCGCTGGTGCTGGTGGGGGGGGCTTTCCTGTATTGTTTTGCCGACCGCTTACTGCCTGACCGCCTGGGGGTACTCGAACAGCTCGAGAGTGCTCGCGAATACAGTGTGGAAGTCAGCGTGGAGCCCAAGGGGCCCCTGCCGGGCAAGACGATTCAAGAAGCTGGGCTACGTAGCCTCAGCCATGGCTATCTGGCGGATATCGAACGCGAAGGGCGCTTGATGACGGCCGTACCACCGGACACTCAACTTCTGGCCGGCGACATTTTGGTGTTCATCGGTGCGCCGGAATGTGCACGAGAGCTGCGTCGTATCCATGGTCTGAAGCCCGCCACCGGCGATGTGCACAAGCTGGATATCGCACATCATAACCGCTGTTTGGTGGAGGCAGTGATCGGCCCGGATTTCGCTGGGCTGCGGCAAACCGTCAAGCAGTCGCGCTTCCGTAGCCGCTACCAGGCAGTGATCCTTTCCATTTCGCGGGCTGGGAACCGCTTGCCTGGCAAGGTGGGCAACATCAAATTGCAGGTCGGCGATACGCTGCTGATGGAAACCGGACAGGAGTTCGTTGAGCAGTACCGCTATCGTAAGGACTTCCTGCTGGTTAGCGCGCTCAACGACTCCACGCCGCTTAACTTCCGCAAGGCCCCGTGGGCGTTGGCGATTCTCGGCGCCATGGTCGTCTCCAGCGCCGTGGGGCTGCTAAACATTCTGGAGGCAGCGTTTCTCGCCGGTGGTGCCATGCTGGCCACCCGCTGTGTGACTGCCAGTAAGGCCAGGCGTTATGTCGACCTTACCGTGCTGATTGTGATTGCTGCCTCGTTTTCGTTGGGGGCGGCAATGAACAAGACCGGCGCCGCCGCGCAAATCGCCCAATGGCTGATGTTCGCTGACGATCTTTCGCCCTGGTTGGCGTTGGCACTGGTCTACGTGATGACAGTCATGTTTACTGAACTGATCACCAACAATGCCGCTGCGGTGCTGATGTTCCCCATCGCCACGGCAGTGGCCGACCAGTTGCAAGTCAATTTCATGCCTTTTGCCCTGGCCATCATGTTTGCGGCATCCGCCAGCTTCATGACCCCATTGGGCTACCAGACTAACCTGATGGTGCTGGGGCCTGGCGGTTATCGCTTTACCGACTACATGCGCCTGGGAGCGCCACTCAGTTTGCTCGTGGCGATAACGGTGGTGGGGTTGGTTCCTTTGGTGTGGAGTTTTTGAGACGGAAGATGCCGCTTCGCGGCATGAAGAAGGAAGGTGGAAGATAAACGGTAGCTAACGTATTCCTCCTGCTTCAAGGTGCGAAGCACTGTACTTCTCTCTTCCCACTTCCTTCTTTTTAAAGGAGTCCCCGTGACGGATTTCGTAACCGCCGACATGCAAGAACGTCTGATCCAGGGTGTGCATGACGCCGGCGAACAGGTGCTGAAAGTCTACCAGGAAGATTTCGAGGTCGAGACCAAGGCCGATGAAAGCCCGCTGACAGAGGCGGATATGGCCTCTCATCATGCGCTGGTGGCGTTGCTCGAGGAACTGACGCCTGAGGTACCGGTGTTGTCGGAGGAGTCTGGCGAAATACCTTTCGAAGCACGCAAGCAGTGGCAGCGTTACTGGTTGATCGATCCGTTGGATGGCACCAAGGAATTCATCAGCAAGAACGGCGAATTCACCTTAAACGTGGCGTTGGTGGAAGAGGGTGTGCCGGTATTCGGCATTGTGTATGCACCTGTGCTCGATACCACCTGGTGGGGGCAGCAGGGTTTGGGCGCCTACAAGATCGAAGGTGGCGTCAAACGGGCCATCCAGGTGCGTGAATTACCGGATCCCGAACAAGAACCTTGGAAGGTCGTAGGTAGCCGCCGCCATGGTGCCGCTGAGTTCGAGACATTCTGTGCAGAACTTCCCCATCACGAGCGGGTCTCCATGGGTAGTTCGTTGAAATTGTGCCTGGTAGCGGAAGGCCAAGCAGACCTCTATCCGCGCCTGGCGCCGACCAGCGAATGGGATACCGCCGCCGCTCAGGCCGTGGTGACCGCTGCCGGTGGTGAAGTGCTCGATGCCCAAACGCTCGAGCCACTGCGTTGCAACCAGCAGGATAGTGTTCTCAACCCCTGGTTTATTGT
Organism: Litchfieldella anticariensis FP35 = DSM 16096; assembly: GCF_000409775.1. Lineage (GTDB taxonomy): Bacteria > Pseudomonadota > Gammaproteobacteria > Pseudomonadales > Halomonadaceae > Litchfieldella > Litchfieldella anticariensis. The sequence continues at coordinate 377,954 of NZ_KE332377.1, forward strand.
CTGTGGGCAGCGGGATGGACGTTGGGAAAAGGCGTTGAAAGAGGCGCTACGCGCCTAAAGAGGGAAGACGACGCTTCGCGTCTTGAAGAAGGAAGAAAAGTCTAGATACTTCGCATCTTCCATCTATCTTCCCACGAACGATTTTTCTTCAAGGAATGATCGATGACTGAGTTATCGCCCGATCGCCAAACCCACCTGAAACAGCTGGAAGCGGAGTCGATTCATATCATCCGCGAAGTCGCTGCCGAGTTCCGTAATCCCGTCATGCTGTACTCCATCGGCAAGGATTCCTCGGTGATGCTGCACCTGGCGCGCAAGGCCTTCTATCCCGGCACGCCGCCGTTCCCGCTGATGCACGTCAACACCACCTGGAAGTTCCGCGAGATGATCGAGTTCCGCAACCGCATGGCGGCGGAGGTGGGCATGGAACTGATCGAGCACATCAACCAGGAAGGCGTGGCGGCGGGCATCAACCCCTTCGATCACGGCAGCGCCAAGTACACCGACATCATGAAGACCCAGGCGCTCAAGCAAGCACTGGACCAGCACGGCTTCGATGCCGCCTTCGGCGGTGCGCGGCGCGACGAGGAAGCCTCGCGGGCCAAGGAGCGGGTCTACTCGTTCCGCGACAAGTACCACCGCTGGGACCCCAAGAACCAGCGCCCGGAGCTGTGGAACGTCTACAACGCCAAGGTCAACAAGGGCGAGTCGATCCGCGTGTTCCCGCTCTCCAACTGGACCGAGCTGGACATCTGGCAGTACATCTACCTCGAGTCGATCCCCATCGTGCCGCTGTACTACGCCGCGCCGCGCCCGGTGGTCGAGCGTGACGGCATGCAGATCATGGTCGACGACGAGCGCCTGCCGCTCGAACCCGGCGAAGTGCCCGAAGAGAAGTGGGTGCGCTTCCGCACGCTGGGCTGCTACCCGCTGACTGGCGCGGTGGAATCCAAGGCCGCCACGCTGCCCGAGATCATCCAGGAGATGCTGCTCACACGGACCAGCGAACGCTCCGGCCGCGCCATCGACCATGACCAGGCTGGGTCGATGGAGAAGAAGAAGAGGGAAGGGTACTTCTGAGCAACGAGCTACGAGCTACGAGCTACGAGCTACGGGTTGATTGTTGACGGTTGGTGCAACGGATGCGAAGCACCCCACAATGGATGTCAAGGAAGGACAAAATGCGTCATGAGCAGCTTGAGGTCTGGCAGCGAAGCAAGCAACTCAGCGTTGAGGTGTATCAGGAGCTTATGACTTTGCGGGACTTTGGCTTCAAGGATCAGATAACCCGATCTGCTCTTTCCATACCGAGCAATATTGCAGAAGGGTTCGAGCGTTTTACGGAGAAGGAAAAATTCCGGTATGTATCCATCGCCAAAGGGTCTTGCGGTGAGTTTGCGACCCAGGCACTTATCGGTATTGAAGTCGGCTACATACCCGAAGCTATTGGCCAGCACTGGCGACAGGAAGCCATGAGCTTGTCTCGTATGCTGGGGGCTTTGCTCAAGTCTCTGACAACGTGTTCTCGGATCTAGACACCAAACATGAAGAGAGCACAGCCTGCTCGTAGCCCGCAGCTCGGAGCTCGCAGCGCTCGTGTTCTTCACCAGGATGGAGAAACCCCGTGTCCCATACATCAGCGATGATTTCGGAAGATATCGAAGCCTACCTGCGCGAACACGAGCAAAAAGACCTGTTGCGTTTCATCACCTGTGGCAGTGTCGACGACGGCAAATCGACCCTGATCGGGCGGCTCTTGCACGATTCGAAGATGATCTACGAGGATCAGCTCGCCGCGATCACCCAGGCGTCGAAGACCAGTGGTACCACTGGCGATGCCGTGGACCTGGCGCTGTTGGTCGATGGGCTGCAGTCGGAGCGTGAGCAGGGCATCACCATTGATGTCGCCTACCGCTTCTTCTCCACCGACAAGCGCAAGTTCATCATCGCCGACACCCCAGGGCATGAGCAGTACACCCGCAACATGGCTACCGGGGCCTCGACGGCGAGCCTGGCGGTGATCCTGATCGACGCGCGCTACGGGGTACAGACCCAGACCCGGCGGCACAGCTTCATCGCCGACCTGCTGGGTATCCAGCATTTGGTGATCGCGGTCAACAAGATGGACTTGGTCGATTTCTCGCAAGAGCGTTTCGACGAGATCGTCGCCGACTACCGGGAATTCGCTGACAAGCTCAATGCCCGCGACCTTCGCTTTGTGCCGATGTCGGCGCTGGAAGGCGACAACGTGGTCAATCCGAGCGAGCGGACCCCCTGGTACTTCGACGGTGGCTATGAAGGCGTGCCCTTGCTCGAACTGCTGGAGACGGCGGAAATCGCCCACGACAGCAACCTCAGCGACCTGCGCCTGCCGGTGCAGTACGTCAACCGGCCCAACCTGGACTTCCGCGGCTACTGCGGCACGCTGGCGGCCGGTATCCTGCGCCCAGGCCAGGCGGTCAAGGCCTTGCCGTCAGGCAAGACCTCGACGGTCGAGCGCATCGTCACCTTCGATGGCGACCTGGAAGTGGCCTATCCAGGGCAAGCGATCACCGTGACGCTCGCTGACGAGATCGACATCTCGCGTGGCGACTGGCTGGTCGAAGACGAGGCCAACATCCCCTTATCCAACGTGTTCGAAGCCGACATCGTATGGATGCACGACACGGCCCTGGAAACCGGCAAGCTTTACGACTTCAAGCTGGCGACCCGTGACGCGGCAGGGCAGATCAGTGCCATCGACTACCAGATCGACGTCAACACCCTCGAGCACCGGGTGGCCGATCACCTGGACCTCAACGCCATCGGGCGTTGCCGGGTGGAACTGACTACGTCGGTCCCATTGGATGACTACCGCCGTAGCCCCGGTACCGGCAGTTTCATCGTCATCGACCGCCTGACCAATGTGACGGTGGGGGCGGGGATGGTCCACCAGATGCTGGAAACCGAACTGCCCTACGAATTCCGTGCCCACGACAGCAAAGCCGACGTGGTATGGAACCGCAGCAGCGTCACCCCAGCGATGCGCGCCCAGATCAAGGGCCACCGTGGCAAGTGCGTGTGGTTCACCGGGCTTTCTGGTTCGGGCAAATCGTCGCTGGGCAATGCGCTGGAAGTCGAGCTCAACCGGCGTGGCTACCACACCATGCTGCTGGATGGTGACAACATCCGCCATGGGCTGTGCAAGGACCTGGGCATGAGTGAGGCGGATCGTACCGAGAACATCCGCCGCGTGGGCGAGATCGCCAAGCTGTTCGCCGATGCCGGGATCATCGTGATCACCGCCTTCATTTCCCCGTTCCGCGCTGACCGCGATGCCGCCCGCAAACTGTTCAATGACGGCGATTTCATCGAGGTGCATGTCGATACGCCAATGGATATCTGCGAACAGCGTGACCCGAAAGGCCTGTATCAGAAGGCGCGCGAAGGCAAGATCAAGGACTTCACCGGCATCAATAGCCCCTATGAGGTGCCGAAGGCCGCTGAGCTAACGCTCAAGACGATGGATCATGATCAGAAGGAACTCGTGAACCAGGTTATCAAACGGCTTTCTTTGTGATGAATAGCACTCAAAGAAAGATCCTTGGTTAAAGCTTGGTAGTTGAACTTTTTGATTTCTGAATTTTGCGGCGGAACCTATTATGCCCGAAGAGTAGTTGTAAATATTTTTTTAGTCAGCAGTGTATGGCTATTTTAATATAAAATAATCTGATGCATTGTGTGAGGATAAGGTTTTTGTATTATATTAAGCGTAATATTTTGACCTGATTCCTTGTCTTTAGTAAGGGCTGGGGATTGGCTGCAGCTACAATGTTAATGAGAAATACGGAGCTCAATTTCTTGAGAGAATCAAATATTTCATTACGTTGACATCATAATGATGCTAAGAAGCTGGACTTCAACATTGTCAGCTTTAACAATAGCAAACCATGGTTCAATATCAGTAGAATCCTTCGGAACGTAACCGGCATCTACTTACATTCTTATCGCTCCCTGTGCTATGGCTGGGTTGCAAGGACCAGTTTAGAAAAAGCAGTGTTTTGCGATTTCAAATTTTTCGTCTTCATTGCCAAATAGTATTTGGGATTACATTTTTTCAACCACCACCCAGGAACACATATGTGACCTTGAGTAGCAACAGTAGATGCCATGTTTAGGCGGTACACTGAGATAAGATAAGTCATGAAAAAATAACACTCCGCTGAGAAAAGGTTTTTGTCTGCAATGGCTAGTTTCGAACGTGTTCACTCTCTTGATTATCTTCGTGGTGTCATGGCTATATCAGTCATGCTGTACCACTTCATGGGTTGGAGTGTAGGTGTTCCAGAGAGTGAGACGCTTATCGGGCGTCTAGGTGTGTATGCAGTTTCTAGCTTTTATATAATTAGTGGCGCTTCTCTATATTTGGTTTACCGCCGAAAGACATGGAATGTAGGGGAGGTTGGGTTTTACATTGCTAAGCGCTATCTTCGCATAGCTCCAGTGTTTTGGCTTGCTACTTTATTGATGATTGTTTTTTATATAATAAAGACAGGAGCGTTTGATCCTGATTGGCCAAGATATTTTTCGAATTTTTCGCTAACTTTTGGTTTTTATAGCCCTCGTGACTATATCCCTGGTGGTGGATGGTCGATTGGCAATGAAATGACATTTTATGCAATCTTTCCACTGATGATTATGGCTACTGTGAAACCAAGAGTTTTTCTTAGTGTCTTGGCGTTTTCTTTTTTAATTTATTGCTACTTTGCTTTCTTTGTGCTTTCTAATGAGTTTACGCTGGCCGAGCAATGGAATATTTATATTAATCCTCTGAATCAATCTTTTTTGTTTGCTTCTGGGATCGCTATTGGCTGGTTTCGTGATAATTCAAGAAACCCTTCACAGGTAGGCGTTTGGGTTATAGGAGCAGTATCTCTTTTATTTATGATGTTCTACCCGGCCAGTGGAAATCAGATAAATATTGTGGCAGGTATAAATCGGATTCTTTTTACTGTGTTTTGTATTGGGCTGTGCTATTCGGCTATTAATTGTAATATTGAGAAAGATTTAGTGTTGACAAAGATTTTAAAGTTCTTTGGCGACATTTCATATTCTCTTTACTTGCTTCATAGTGTTGTGGGTGTTTATTTTTTGCAGTTGGTGCTGCCTAAAATTGGTCAGTTTTCTCCCATGGCAAAGCTTTATATATTGTTTTTAGTGGTGCTGCCAAGCATTATTTTTATATCTTTTTTGATATATAGATTTATCGAGATTCCATTTATGAAAATGGGAAAGCGACTTGCAGTAGTAAGAGGTGATAAAACGGCTGGAGTGTATAATTTAGGGAAGTTGCGTGATGGGTATTAGAGTTAGACTTAAGACTGGTGCTGGCAGTCTGTGAATGTATCTGGATTTGACAGCAGGAGTTGTAGTGACTGTTGCGTAATTTGTTTCACCTTGACTTCTAGAGTTCTTTTCTGTGTGGTTAAGGATAAGACTTTGGGAATTGGTAGAAATGTGCTTCTACTAAATAATGAAATATAGGGAAAGTTATGTTTGATAATTCATCAATCTTGGTCACTGGCGGTACTGGCTCTTTTGGCCACACTTTCATTCCGATGTTGCTGGAGCGCTACAATCCCAAGCGGGTCATCATCTTCTCGCGCGATGAGATGAAGCAGTGGGAAATGGCCAAGAAGTTTGATGGCGATTCGCGTGTTCGCTTCTTCATCGGTGATGTGCGCGACCGTGAGAGACTCTATCGCGCCCTGGATGGGGTGGACTATGTGGTGCATGCGGCGGCGACCAAGATCGTGCCCACCGCGGAGTACAACCCCTTCGAGTGCGTTAAAACCAATATCAACGGCGCCATGAACTTGATCGATGCCTGTATCGACAAGGGTGTCAAGCGAGTGGTGGCACTTTCTACCGACAAGGCCAGTAGTCCGATCAACCTCTATGGTGCCACTAAGCTGGCCTCGGACAAATTGTTCGTATCCGGCAACTCCTATGCTGCTAGCCACAACACGCGCTTCGCCGTGGTGCGTTACGGGAACGTCATGGGTTCGCGAGGATCGGTGATCCCGTTCTTCATGTCCATCAAGGACAAGGGTGTACTACCAATCACCGACGAGCGCATGACGCGCTTTATGATCTCGCTGGAAGAGGGTGTGGAACTCGTCTGGCACGCCTTCGAGGACATGGAAGGCGGCGAGATTTACGTGAAGAAAATCCCATCGATGAAGGTGACTGACTTGGGGCGTGTGGTTGCACCTGACGCCAAACAGGAGGTTGTGGGGATACGCCCTGGCGAGAAACTCCACGAGCAGATGATCGGTGCCGAGGACTCGCACTACACCTACGAGTATCCCGAGCACTTCAAGATCCTGCCGGCGATCCATAATTGGAGTGCCGATGCCAACCGCATCAAGGACGGCAAGAAGGTAGCGGAAGGCTTCGTCTATTCCAGTGATACTAACGACGAATGGATGAGCGAGGAAGCACTGCAGGCGTGGATCGACGCTAACCGCGAAAAAATTGGGAGTATCTAATTTTATGATTCCCTATGGTCGCCAGGACATTCAGCAATCGGATATTGACGCTGTTCTTCAGGTGTTGCAGTCCGATTTTCTGACTCAGGGGCCAGTGGTGCCACGCTTCGAACAGGCGGTAGCAAACCACGTGGGAGCTAAGTACGCTGTCGCGGTCAATAGTGCTACCTCTGCATTACATATCGCGTGCCTATCGCTTGGTCTAGGGGCTGATGACTGGTTGTGGACCAGCCCGATTACCTTCGTTGCTTCGGCGAACTGCGGCCTCTACTGTGGGGCTAAAGTTGATTTTGTGGATATCGACTCTCGCACATACAACCTTTGCCCTAAGGCGCTTGAAGCTAAGCTGGAGCAAGCCGAGCGAGAAGGAAAATTGCCCAAGGTCGTCGTGGCCGTGCATCTGTGCGGACAGCCCTGCGATATGCAAGCGATCCATGCTTTATCGCAACGTTATGGGTTTCACATCATCGAAGATGCGTCGCATGCCATAGGTGGCAAGTATCAAGATGAGTTCATCGGCAATGGTCGCTACAGTGACATTACTGTGTTCAGCTTTCACCCGGTGAAGATCATCACTACTGCGGAAGGCGGCATGGCATTGACCAATGACGAGCAACTGGCCAATCGCATGAACTTGCTGCGCAGCCATGGTGTAACCCGTGATCCGGCGCTGATGACTCAAGATCCTGATGGTCCTTGGTACTACCAGCAAGTTGACCTGGGCTTCAACTACCGTATGACCGAGCTACAGGCGGCGCTCGGGCTGTCCCAACTGGAACGCCTGGATGGTTATGTAGCAAGCCGTCATCGCTTGGCGAGGCGCTACGACGATCTTTTGGCTGAGTTGCCCATTACAACGCCTTGGCAGCATCCTGAGAGCCATTCGGGGTTGCACCTATATGTGATTCGCCTGCGACTGGACAAGATTAGTCAAACGCATCGGCAGGTGTTCGAAGCGTTGCGTGAGCAGGGGGTCGGCGTCAATTTGCATTATATCCCTGTGCATACACAACCCTACTATCAGCGGATGGGTTTTGTCGCAGGCGCCTTCCCCAATGCGGAGCAATATTACGCGGAAGCTATTAGCCTGCCGATGTTTCCCACTATGACAGAGGCTCAGCAGGATGAAGTCGTCGAGGTAGTGAGACAGGCTGTGGGGGCTGCATGAACGTTGCCATCATACCCGCCCGAGGCGGGAGTAAGCGCATTCCCCGTAAGAACATCAAGGTGTTCTGCGGCAAGCCAATGATTGCCTGGTCAATTGAGGCCGCGCGTGACAGTGGCTGTTTTGAGCGGATCATTGTGTCGACGGATGATGAGGAAATTGCCGGCATTGCGCATCAGTGGGGTGCGGAGGTTCCCTTCGTGAGGCCCGCTGAACTGGCCAATGACTACGCGGGAACACTTCCTGTGATCCGGCATGCCGTAACCTGGATTCAAGACCAAGGGCAGACGTTCGAGGCGGTCTGCTGTCTATACGCCACTGCCCCGTTTGTCCAACCGGAAGATCTGCGACACGGGCTGGAATGTCTTGAGACTAGCGACGCCGATTACGCCTTCTCGGTGACTAGCTATGCTTTCCCCATTCAGCGTGCGATTCGCCTTACTCCAGACGGACGGGTGGCCATGTTCCATCCTGAGCACTACCACACGCGTTCACAGGACTTGGAAGAAGCTTTTCATGATGCCGGCCAATTTTATTGGGGCCGTGCCGACGCCTGGTTGGCGGAGAAGCCAGTTTTTGGTCATGATTCGACACCAGTTGTTATACCCCGCCACCGGGTCCAGGACATTGATACTTTGGAAGATTGGCAACGGGCCGAGTGGTTGTTCCGTGCCCTGCAAGAAGATAATGCATGAGCAACGCCATGTCAGAATCTAGGACAATTGCCTTTCGCACTGATGCCTCACTTGCCATCGGTAGTGGTCACGTCATGCGATGCCTGACGCTGGCCGAAGCGCTGAAAGCCCAGGGTGCCGAGTGCCAGTTTCTGTGCCGTGAACATCCGGGTCACCTGATTGATCTGATCGAAGCGCGGGGATTTCGCGTGCACCGCCTAGCGGCGAGCGCCTGGCCCGCCAGCGATTCGATTCGGAGCCAAACGCCAAATGCCAAGCCCTGCCATACCGACCCCCCCCATGCCCACTGGCTTGGCGCCTCATGGGCTCAGGACGCCGAGGCCTGCCAATCGCTGCTGGCCGCCTTGGCGCCGGACTGGCTAGTGGTAGACCACTACGCTCTCGACGCGCGCTGGGAGCATGAGGTTGCCAGAGTAGTGGGGCGAATCATGGTAGTTGATGATCTGTCTGATCGAGATCATCAGGCAGATATCCTTTTGGACCAGAATGTGTTGAATCATGAGGGAGAAGATCGCTATAGAGTGCGGGTTAATTCTGAATGCAAACTTCTCCTGGGGCCTAATTATGCATTGCTAGGGCAGGAATATACTTTTTTGGCACAGGCTCTGCCGGAACGCGATGGTCATGTATCTCGGATACTAATATTTGTGGGTGGTAGTGATCCTCATCACCTTACAGAGCAATATTTGAAAGCTCTCAGCGCCCCAGAATTTCAGCAGCTTCAGGTTGATGTCGTCATTGGGAAGAACCACCCAAATCCAGATTCCGTCGCAGAAATAGTCTCTCAAAGAGATACTACAAGACTCTATTCAGGATTACCCAGCTTGGCTGCACTTATGGTAAGGGCGGATCTAATGTTGGGTGCAGGTGGCACCACAAACTGGGAGCGCATGTGCCTAGGCTTGAATTCGATTGTGGTAAGCGTGGCTCGTAACCAGGACGAAATCAACCGTGAGCTGGCAGACCAAGCGTTAATACACTTTCTCGGGAAAGCTGAAAGTATCTCTGTTGACAATATTCAAGCCACCGTTCGGTTTGTATTGGACAACTCTAGTTACAATTGTACGCAATCCAAAGCGATACGGAAGGTTGTAGATGGCTGTGGAACAAAGCGTGTTGCCCAACTGTTGATGGAAGAAGCAAACTATGCCATTGCGTAAGATCCAAGAAGAAGACCTCGAGCTAATGCTGAGTTGGCGCAACCATCCTTCAGTCCGTGCCAGCATGTTTTCTCAATCGATTATCGAACCGGATCAGCACCGAGCTTGGTTCTGGCGTGAATCTCAGAAAGAAAACTCATTATGGTTGTTATTCGTGGATTCAGTGAAAAAACCGACTGGCGTTGTGTATTTCACCGATATTGATCGACTTGCTCGTAATGCCTTCTGGGGATTTTACACTGCGCCAGGGTCAAAACGGGGAATAGGCACACAGATGGGTGTGGAGGCGCTGGACCACTTTTTCTCTGAGCAAGGCCTTCATAAATTGAATGCCGAAGTTCTGGAGAACAATGAACGCAGCCATAGATTTCACCGAAAACTCGGGTTTCTGAAAGAGGGAATTTTCCGGGATCAGTATTTAGGAAAAGACGGTTATCAAAGCGTAACGCGTTTTGGATTACTCGAATCCGAATGGGCTGAGCACCGTAAGATCCTTAAAGATATTTAGATTCACCAGATTTGTTATTCCGGATCAACACATTGCAAAAAGCTACCTATATCCTCGCCACATCCAAGCCTTGGCATAAGCCCATGTTAGCCAAGTATCTGACCAATGAGTCGCAATTTCTGTGGGCTAATGATCCTGAGCAACTCAACGACCTGGTCAGTAAAGAAAAGAATATTCGTTACATCTTCTTCCTGCATTGGAACTGGCTGGTGCCCGAAATTTTATGGAAAAAAATCGAATGCGTTTGTTTCCACATGACAGACGTGCCCTATGGAAGGGGAGGCAGCCCATTACAGAACTTGATAGTCCGAGGCCACAAAGAGACCAAACTGTCAGCGCTCAGGATGGTGCAGGAAATGGATGCCGGCCCGGTTTACACAAAGCGACCATTGCCACTTGAAGGAACCGCACAAGAGATATATCTGCGTGCAGGGAAACTGAGTTTCGAGATTATTCAGTGGATGATAGATAACCATCCGGAGCCTGTGCCCCAGCAAGGCGAGCCTGTGATATTCAAACGACGTCGGCCGGAACAAAGTGAATTGCCTGAGACCGGAGATATCGGTACTTTGTATGACCATATCCGAATGCTGGATGCGCCAACCTATCCACTCGCTTTTATAGAGTACGGTGAGTTTATTGTTGAGTTTTCTGATGCCGATGTTCAGGGAGACGAACTGAGCGCATCCGTACGTATTCGCAAGAAACAGAATCAGGGGGAGATATGACAAACGTTACGATTGATGGAGTCCAGGTTGGGCCGGAGCATCCGCCATACATCATTGCAGAGCTGTCGGCCAACCATAACGGCTCGCTGGAGCGGGCGTTGGAAACCATCAATGAAGCAAAACAACGGGGTGCTTCTGCCATCAAATTGCAGACGTACACGGCAGATACCATGACCATAGATAGTGACCGTCCCGAGTTTCTGATCAAGGGGGGGCCTTGGGACGGATACAAATTATATGACCTTTACAAATGGGCTCAAACCCCGTTTGAGTGGCATAAAGCCATGTTTGAGCATGCCCGTAAAATCGGTATCACCGTATTCTCAACTCCGTTCGATGAAACCGCTGTTGATCTGCTTGAGGAACTGAATGCGCCAGCCTACAAAATTGCGTCTTTTGAGGTAACAGACCTCCCGCTCATTGAATATGTGGCGAAAACCGGAAAACCGATGATCATGTCGACCGGCATGGCGAGCGAACAGGAAATTGAAGAAGCAGTAACTACAGCAAGAAATGCCGGTTGCAAGGAACTGGTATTGCTCCATTGCATCAGCAGCTATCCGGCGCCTATAGAACAGGCAAACCTGGCTCAGGTGAGGGAACTGGGACAGAAGTTCGCTGCTGTCCCTGGTTTGTCTGACCACACCTTGGGAACGACAGCTTCTGTGGCAGCGGTTGCACTAGGCGCATGCCTTATCGAGAAGCACTTCATCCTGAACCGGGAAGACGGTGGGCCTGACAGTGGCTTCTCAATAGAACCGGAAGAACTGGAGCGCCTGTGCCAAGATTCCAAGGATGCTTGGGCCGCGGTTGGCAAAGTGGGTTACATGCGGCAGCAAGCCGAGAAACCCAACCGAATATTCCGAAGGTCAATCTACTTTATGCGAGATATGAAAGCGGGAGAAACAGTAAGAGAGCAAGATATCCGCCGTATTCGGCCTGGGGTTGGTATTGAGCCAAAATACTTCAACACACTTATCGGCAAAAAATTGAGTGTTGATGTGACTAAGGGTACCCCCACAAGCTGGGAGCAGTTCAATGAGTAAAATTGTTCTCGTAGTTGCAGCTCACACGGACGACGAAGCGCTTGGCTGTGGTGGCACCATTGCTCGGCACGTCGCTGAGGGCGATACAGTGTACGCGTTATTCTTGGCCGATGGTGTAACTTCCCGCCCAGGTGCAACAAGCGCGGAGCTGGAGCAGCGCAATTCGGCCGCAGCCAGGGCCCATGAGATACTTGGCATCGAGGAAACCTATATGCTGGGTTTTCCCGATAACCGGACAGACAGCGTTCCGTTACTGGATATCGTTCAAAAACTAGAAAGCGTACTGAATGAAGTACAGCCCCAGATAGTATATACGCATCACTCCGGTGATCTTAACGTCGACCATCGGATCACTCACCGGGCAGTGCTCACTGCCTGTAGGCCAGTGCCTGAGGCCTCGGTAAAGAAAATTTATGCATTCGAAGTGCTCTCCAGTACTGAATGGAATACTCCTGGTGCTGTTCCATTCATCCCGAATGTTTTTGTTGATATTTCATGTTATCTGGATACAAAGCTTGAAGCTTTAAAAGCTTATGAGTTGGAGATGCGAGAAGAGCCTCATTCGCGCTCGATCAGTAACGCGAAGAGGCTAGCTGAGCTCAGAGGAAACTATCTAGGTGTGAAAGCAGCAGAAAGTTTCAGTTTAGTTAGAGCTTTGATATGATAGCGATTGATGATTTGTAACTATTATCAGGATTGGCTAAAAAATGTAGCAGTGTTGCAATGCAATGATTATTTTTACTGGTATGCTCGATGAAGAAGAGGAAGTTAAAACAATAAGTGCAGCGACTAGGGAAGGGTGACGCAAAGAGCTAGCTATCCTTCACAGTGTTAGTGGTTATCCTGCACTTATAGATATGCAGGATGTGAGATATCTGCGGTGGATGCGATACGTAGTGTTTGGTCATGTATGGGTTGTTTCCAAAATATTTAGGTGAGATGTTTGAAAAGAAGGTCGTGTCTGATGTTAAAAAGTGCTCACATGTGGAAATGAGCCACGTTGGATAAAATTAAAATCTTAAGGTTAAGATAGCCGTGCTTGGAAGAAAGGTTTTTTTCATTTATTTTTCATTTTTTTACTTTATCCCAGCAGTGCTCTCTTTCTGGATTGGGTGGCATAGAAATTTTATAAATCCTGATGATGTATGGTTAAAAATTACTTTGATTTTGTCATTGTATCTTGGTTTTATTTTCATCTTTTACAAAGCAATGAATGTCAATGTTAAGGAGATAGTTTTTCTTTCAGAACTTTGTCACAAATTCTTTTACCAAAGAAAGGTGTTTCTAATAATTTCGGTTATATTTCTAGTGGTGGCGATATTTTTCAAAATAAACTATGGTTTATCTTATAGACAGACGGGCCCAAGAATTTCAGACTCAGGCTTTGTCGCATGGCTTATGCTGATAGTAAAACCACTTTGCTTCTCATTTGTGGTTTTTCATGGCCTGTCAATGAAGTGTCCAAGTCGGCTGGATCGATTTTCATTATTGGTTACGTCGTTCGCTACCTTGTTAGCATTGGTTGGAGCAATAGAAGTCGTTATTTTAATGGTTTCAAGCCTTCTTTCATTATTCCCTAGGCTATACATGATGCTATCTAAAGTTGATAATAAAAGAGGAAGAAGGATAGTAAATGTGATCATTAGGTGTGTATTGATAGCTATTGCTTTTGTTGGTTTGGTTTTTGTTGGGTTGGCTAATAAAATAGGAATAGAAGAAGCCTTTCATAGAATGACTACTCAGGATGGGATTTTTGAGATTATATACTATCTCTATTTTAGAATTTCTGTCCATGTTATTTCTCTTGCCTATGTTGCCCAAGATGTCGTGTTTTCTCTAACTGAGCAAGCTAAAAGTATGCTAATTTCTGCAGATGCCATCTTCTATAGGTGGGGTATATTGACTTTGTCAGGAGTTGAACGGCCGGAAATTACTAGTCTTAATGTTTTAAATTATTTTAACACTTACGCCAATCCTCATCCTACAAAGGAAATTGGATCATCTCCTGGTCCGCTAGCTTCGTTTCTATATATACCTATTTTTCCCATATCACTCATTGCTGCATCCTTATATACGGCAATATTTATATCAATGTTGGATAGAGTGGGTAGAATGCAGGTAAGTGTATTAAGTCCAAAAATGGCATTGGCTTTCTTTCTTCTGATGGTTTTTCTCTACAGTCCAATAGACACGCTGACACTAATTGGCCCTGCTCTTATATCTTTTATATTATATGGTCTTGCTATTTTGGGAGCTACTGTCGTGCCAAGGAATAGATAAATGCAAGCAGTATCTTGGTTTGGGAAAGAAAAGACAACAAGGCTAGTGTCATTTTTATTTGTCCTAGGGTCATCTATCGGATTTTCATTGTTACTGCTGTCAGTGCGCTATTATGGAGTGACAAGCCAAGTATCAGAGATTATTGATTATCAAAGTAAAGTTGTTTTTTTTAGTTTTTTATTTCAGGCAGGCCTCAGGAGCGCAGTACGTAATCTTATACATTTTGGTAAAATAAAGTCTGCAGACTTGTCCGTATCTGTTTTGATCACACTCTTATCCTTAATAATGGTTTTCTATTTTCTTTCTTTGCCATTTAACAGCAGTCATTTATATTTAACTACAGCAGGTCTGGTGGCTGTAACAACATTAACTATGAGTGTGTCAATAGCAAAGTCTGATAATAAAAAAATCGTTATATCTTCTGTCTTTAATATTCTTGCTATTGTTGTGCCGGGGTTGATGGTTATAATTTTTGATGCTAAAGAAGAGTTATTTTCCGAGCTGGCTTCTATTTTTCTGGCAATTGTTTTTTTGCTATTTATTGGTTTTTTCCCTAGTTTAAAACTAAAAAGGGCTAACCCTGTTTTTAAGTATGGTTTCCCTATGCAGTTAGGTAGCTTTTTTATTTATTCTTCAATTTTTTTATTTGCACAAATTGTAGTCAATTTTTCTAAAGAAAATCAAGTGCTGCCATTAGTTTATGCGGATGCGCAAATAGTTTCAGGGGTTATTTTGCTTCTATTAAGCAAGAGCTTATTGTTTCTAGAAGGGCGCATCTATAAAAATAATAATTTTTCTTTTATATACGGTTGTTCTATTGTATTACTTCTCTTTGTGTCTCTTGTTTTTTCTATAGTTGAAACCACCTTAATAGAAAATGATAGTGCATTGATGATGGCCTTTATGGTGTTTTTGATTTTATCATCTCGACTGCCAGCAGGATATTTAGTACAGTACCTTAAGTCCACTACAAGAAATGTCTCACTAATATTTCTTTCACTTAGCTCTTTGGTTTTTCTTTCCATATATATTTCTCGGCTGAGATTTGATAGCTCTATTCTTGTAATATGTTTTGTATTTTCCTTGTATACCGTATGCGTTGGCTATCTGTTTTATAGTTTAACTAAAAAAGAGATTTTTATCTCCAAGGCTAGTCATGAATAAATTTTTGCTGGATAACTATTTTAAGTCGAAAAGTCTTAATTATGATATAAGCAATCCATATTGGAAACAGGTTGATATTTATGAAAAAGGTCAAGAGGGAGTAATCTATTGGCTTTTTTTAACAATGAAAGGCTTGTCTAGATTTTTCTACAAATTGTTAAAGACCACCCGATATGGAAGGGAAGATGGTGTAAGAGAAAGTGGGAATCAAGTATGGTTTCTCTTGGGAAGTGATAATAATAGAGAGGCAATAAGAAAGGTCTATGACGAGTTAAAGAGAGTAGGTATAAGCTCTTCCCTCGTTTCATATAATGGTTATAAGTCGGATGGCGTAATTTCACTTCCTGAGATGAGTCTGTATATACGTGCCATCTTTTATTTGCCAATATTTTTATGCTTGGCCTATTCTAGAAATGTATCTAATTATAAGAGGAAGTCATTCCTATCAAGGGTCGATAGGTGGGCCATTGGTGCTGTTAGTGTTGAATACTGGATAAATATTTTTAGTAAGTTTCGGCCGACAATGATAGTGATTTCTAATGATCATTCCGTCTGGCCAAGAGCCGCTCTTGTTGCGGCTAACAAGCTAAATATTAAGTCGGTTTTTATACCGCATGCCCCAACTGGAAAAAATCCGGCTGATCCTTTATATGACTTGGCTTTTTTAGATGGGGTTGTCCAATATCATATGTATAAGCATAAAGATGATGTAACGTTCCTGACAGGGGCGATTAGATACGAAGACTCAATTTTAACATATGCCGATCAAGAAAATAGTAGTACTGGTGGAGTGTTGATTTGTTTTAATAGAGCCGACTCTTTAGAGAGGGTGCGAGATATTCTTGTTAAGTCATCGGCCCTTGTCTCTCATGGCTATAAAGTGTATGTGAAGCCGCATCCAGCAGATACAGGTAGATACGGAAAGATAAAGTCAATATGTGACAAGAATAATATTTTCTTTGTTGATGGTAAAGTCAGAGTAAGTGATCTTCTGGAAGTGATTGATGTGGTTGTGGCTGGGTTTTCCGGAGTTCATCTGGATGCGACACTAGCTGGAAAAACGTCTTTGACATATGAAACTTGGTACGGAGAAGAGGATTATTATGGTTTTATTGAAAATGAATTGATAAAATGCTTCTCAGACTATGGCAGTCTTGTTGGTCATATAATAAGCACTGTTGATTTGTCTTCTGATAAAGTTAGAATATCGACTTCATCTATAAAGTATAATATACATAAGAAAAGCCCCAGCGTTACTCCAAGTGATTTGGCCTCAAGAATATTACTTCATATTTTATGCAATAGCAGTGAGGCCACCATGGAAGAAATATTATTTACATATCAAGATGCTTGTCGTTTACCTGAGGTTGGTGTGAATTGCTTTACCAGTAAATTCTACTTGGGGGAAGTGAAAAATGATGCTAGTTGATTTTTTGAAAGAAGCATGGGCATCTACTGATTATTCATATCATAAGATTTTCGGTCACACAAAAGAAGAAATCGTTAATTTAATCCAAAAATACGGGGCCGTGTCGCAGTCGAAAGCTTTAGGGAACGATGAGTGCAAGATAATTAGAGAGGCGATTGATGATCATATAGGGAACAATACACACCACAATACAAGAGTGTGGCAAGACGAAGTTTGTTCTGATTCTCGTATTTATGGATTTGAGGCCGTATACCCTGATGTCCTAAAGCTGGTTGATTATAAGCGATTCGTGGAGTTGGGGGAAAAATATCTTGGAAAGAAAATAGATAGTTTTTTTATTCTTGCTGCACGGCTAGACTATAAAGAAGGAAATATTGGTTCTGGAGGTGGTTGGCATAGAGACTCTCCCTTTCGTCATCAATTCAAGTCTATTGTTTATTTAAATGATGTTGATGTGGTTAATGGACCCTTTGAATATCTTATTGGAAGCCACCTGTCTTCTCATAAGCTTTCTAATTTTGGTTTGTCCTCTTTGAGAAAGATGAGATTTGATGAAGATGAGTTAAAAGGCTTTAGTGATAGAAAGCTGTTCTCTGGAAAAGAAGGGGATGCAATTCTAGTCGATACTAGAGGTATACATCGTGGCAACCCTATCGCATCGGGTACAAGGTATGCGCTGACATTTTATTTTTGGACAACAGCGATGCCTTCTCACTTTGATAATGTGATAAACGGTCAGGGTGTTAAGTTGTAATTCCCGAAAGGAGATAGTAGTGAAGGTTAGTATTGTCATGCCGGCGTATAACGCTGCTTCCTTCATTGGGAAATCCATTGAGAGTGTTCTTTCTCAGACCTATGAAGATTGGGAGCTTCTTATAATAGATGATGCTTCTAGTGATGGGACATCAGAGATTATAAAAGAATATTCGGAAAGCGATTCACGTGTTTTTAGCTTTTCTCAGGTGAAAAATATGGGGGCCGCTGAAGCTAGAAATTTAGGCATAAGGCATGCTTCTGGAAAGTATATTGCTTTTTTGGATAGTGATGATTTTTGGTATCCGGATAAACTGGAAAAGCAAGTGAGCTTCATAAGGAAAAGTGGTTCTCCCTTTGTTTTTTCAGCCTATCAAAAGGTAGATGAGCATGGGAATAAGCTTGGCGTGATAGGGGTTCCTGAGAAAGTAAGTTACAATGAATTGTTAAAAAGTTGTGTGATAGGGTGTTTGACTGTTATTTATGATGTTGACGCTCTTGGAAAAGTTTATATGCCACTCATACGAAAGAGGCAAGACTTTGGATTGTGGCTCAGAATACTTAAGCTAACGCCCTATGCTTATGGGCAAAACATTATTCTTGCTGAGTATACTGTCAGAGAGAATTCTATTTCTTCGAGAAAAAATAGTGCGGCGGCATATCAGTGGAAGCTATACCGTGATGTAGAAAAGCTTTCAGTTTTGAAATCTGCTTATTATTTCTCTCATTATGCTGTTAGAGGTGTGCTGAGACAGCGTTATCCAGATATTGCTCGGGCGTTAGGTGTCCTAAAGTAATATTTTATTTAATATTGAATTTAATGAAAAGGTAGGCTTACGTGAGTCTCTATGAACGCCGCCATTCACGTTGGTACGAAAGAATATTACTAGGGCTTCCATTCCAGATTTTGGTGGGCTTAACGATAGTTGTAGGCTTTCCTTCTCTAGAGCGTTGGGGATGGGGGTTTTGGCGCTACCTCCCTGACTATAGAGGCAATACAATATTGGCTATTGCTATAGCTTTCATTGTCATATCTTTGACTTTGCGTAGACTAAATCGCTTTCCTGGCTCTCAAGTATCGGCATATATAGTACCTACTGTTACCACAGTGTTTCTTGTAGTAGTGGCCATACTGTTTTTTACTCGTGAAGAGTACACTCGACAAGTTCTATTTGGCGGTTATTTTCTTAGCCTTACATGGTTTTATATTGCTTATTTTTTGGGGAGGCGTTATCGACGCTTAAAGTTGGCGTTGGTTCCACTAGGAGAGGCAAAGAAGCTGAAGGAGACTTCGCGAATTGAAATGCGTGAGCTAAGCAGTCCTGATTTTTGTGGGGTTCGCTATGATGGCATTGTTGCCGATTTATATGCAGATGAGTTGAGTGCTGAGTGGGAGAAATTTCTTGCCAAGTGCACGTTGGCCCATATTCCTGTGTTTCATGTCAAGCAGATCCGTGAGTCTGTTACCGGTCGAGTACGTATTGAACATCTATCGGAGAATGAGTTCGGAAGTTTGTTGCCTTCTTCGCTCTATCGTGGTTTCAAGCGTGTAGTGGATTTTTTTGGTGCCCTTGTGCTGGTTCCGGTGCTTGCGCCAGTGATGTTGGCTACAGCGATTGCCATCAAGCGCGATAGCCCGGGGCCGGTGCTGTTTGTGCAGGAGCGTATGGGCTACCGGGGTGTACCTTTCAAGGTTTACAAGTTCCGTAGTATGTATTGCGATCGGAAGGGCAATGGCTATACCGAAGGAGAGGACGACCCACGTATTACAAGGGTGGGACGAGTCATTCGTAAGTATCGGTTGGACGAGTTGCCGCAGCTCTTCAATGTATTGAAAGGGGAAATGAGCTTTATCGGTCCACGGCCCGAGTCGCTTGAGCTCTCCGCGTGGTACGAGAAGGATGTGCCGTTCTTCAGCTATCGCCATGTGGTTCGACCGGGAATCTCCGGCTGGGCACAGGTGGAGCAGGGCTATGCGGCGGAGGTCGATGGCATGACAACCAAGCTTCAATACGACTTCTACTATATCAAGCACTTCTCGCTGTGGCTCGATGTGTTGATCATTTTCAAGACGCTGAAGACAATCATTACCGGCTTTGGAGCAAGATAGCTTTTCACACGACAGGCTAGCTTGCTTTGAAGCATGATATACTACCGCACGGGCGCCCTAAGGGGCGCCCGTGGTGTTTCTGGATGAGCACGATCGATAGTCAGGGAGGCATGACTACCCTTGCCTTTCACCTTATGGCACTACGCACTAATGAAGAAAGTGATTGATATGCAGCAATGGATATCTGGGCTATCGGAAACACCGTGGCATTCTCCCAGGTGGCTCTGGTGGGTAGGTATTACGAGCCTTGCTATTTACGCCGCCTTACGCTTGCTCTGGCCAGAACTAGGGGAGCTAGGTGGTACTGTCATGGGCCTGTTGGGCCTGGGCTGCGTGCTTGCCTGCGGGAAGGGGCCTCGTTCCTCTGCGGCGCTTTGGCTGCTTCTGGCCGCCGTTGTTATCCAATTGATTACTTGGACCCTCGGTTTTTGGCACCATCCGGAGTGGGTGCCAGATAACCCGCAGTTAGATCGCATGGCAAAGTGGTTCTTGTTCATCGGCGTGGCTTGGTGGTTGGGTGGCAGTACGCGTGCCACCTTGGCAATATGGGGACTGGCTCTGTTCGGGTTCTTGCTGACGACATTGCTCACGGGTGGAGGGGGGGCTCAATGGCTTGCAGGCTTCCAAGGATATCGAATCGATTTCGACCTACAGAATGCCCAGCATACCGCCATGTTTTTCGGGACGGCTCTGCTCGGTGTTCTGGCATTTTCCCGCCGTCTGCTGATACCGGGGGCATGGGCGGCGGCTCGCCGCATCATCTGGGTGGCGGCACTGGGGATGTGTACGAGTGGTGTGGCTATCACTCAAACTCGTGCAGTGTGGTTGGCTGTGTTGCTAGTGTTGCCTTGCATGGCAGCCATCTACCTGTTTTGGAATTATTCTCAACGGCACTCCAACTCGGCGAGGAAAGTGACGGTTGCGCTCCTGCTGGGGGGAGCCATCGTACTATCTCTGATAGGCGTTACGTTTCATGATGGGATAGAGCGTCGAATTGTTAAAGAAAAAGAAACTCTTGTTGAACTACTTGAAGGAAACATCGATGCGGTTCCTTACACCAGCAGCATTGGGAACCGTGTATACACCTGGATTGCGGCAGCGGAGTGGATTCATGAGCGCCCCTTGATCGGGTGGGGAGAGAATGGCCGTAGTCTGGTAATACAGGAAACCGAATGGCTGCCAGAGTATACCCGTGAACATTACGGTCATTTGCACAATACCTTTCTGGAAGTGTTCGTTTCTTATGGTTTGATGGGCGTGGGGCTGTTGGCGGCGTTGGCCTGGTGGATTGGCTGGGGAACCTGGCGAGCCTGGCGGGGTGGGGTAATGCCGGGTGATATGGCGCTGTTTGGGTTTTCGTTTTTCATTTTCTGGGTAGTGGTCAACCAGTTCGAGGCCTACCTGTCGTTCTGGTCCGGAGTTTACGTGCACAACCTGATCGTCGGTGGATTGGTGACGCATATATGGCGGTGGCAGAGGGAGCAGTGTCTAATTAGGAGTGGCTAGCTTCTGAAAGGCCTCTCCGGACAGCATGGCGAAGGTTTCATGGGCCTTGATATGGGTCTGGAAATAGTCGTGGTGGCCGTAATCCTGGTAGGCGTTGCGGGGTAGTCCGCTGAGCCGCCGTTGCAGTGCGCGTTTCAGGCGTTTCTCCAGCCGCAGGTTGGCCCGTAGGTCATGCATGCTGTCCATGGCCACGGCCTTATCGCGTTGGGCGTCGAGTGGCAGGTATTGGCTGAAGAAGTGCCATGGTCCCAGCCGTGATTCGGCCTGGTTGAGTGGCCATGGGCCGGCGGCAGCATGGGCGGGGCCATAGGGAAAGCCACGTTGGCCGCGCAGGTGGTTGGCGTACAGTAATACTTGGTGTGGGCAATGCTTGGCGTTTTGCATGGCCAGGGCACAAGCATGGGCAGCGGCAATATGATCCGCATGCGGGTCGACTTCGGGGTGCGTGACGACCAGCGTGGTGGGGCGAATCTCGGCGAACAATGCCGCCAGGTCGCCGATCAGCTTGTCTCCCTGGTTGCCTGGGTTGGTGTCGCTGGGTAGCGGTCGCCGGTTCCAGGATCGGAACGTGGCAGGCGTGATGTCGGCGTTGGCTGCCGAGCAGATGCGTTGTTGGGGTTTTTCGAGTAGTTTCGACAAGGTGTCATTGAAATAGCCGAGCATCACCAGGCGCTCCGCGGAGATACCGGCCAGCATGGGGGTGGTGGCGCTATTCCAGGCGCGTATCCAGCCCTTGCGATGGGTAGCGGAGGCCAGGTCGTTATCTAGATTTGGCAGATACTGACGGTCCAGGCGCTTTTGTCGTTCGCCGGCGCTGAGTGTCACGATCCACGTTTGGCTGGAATAGTGCCGATAGAGCCCGAAGGCAGCCAACTCGGCATCATCAGGGTGTGGCGCGACGATGAGTAGCGGGCCGTCGTCCAAAGAGGGTACGCGAAAGCCTTGCAATACGGCTTGCTGCCCCAGCCGGCAGCGCTTGGTGTCCAGCTTTAGTTCATCAAGGCCTTGGATGCCGGTGAGATTGAGCCAGCGTTTGCCTTGTTGTCCCGCTTCCAGGTACTGGGTAAAGCGTTCGCTATTGCGTTCACTCAGTGTCACGCTGGGCTGCCCCCAGCGGCCGTTGGCGCGGTACTCGACACACAGCAACCAGCTATAGCGTTCGGCATCGAGCGCCTGCGGCATCGGCTCGACGTTCAATCGGCCCTCGCTATCGAGACTCGTGGCGAGCTCGATATCCGCCTGGAAGGGGTAGCGGTGGTCATGGGGTTTCATGGCATCTCCATTGCCGTGTCTGACGTGACGCGTGCCGGTGCGATCAGGTCCAGGAAGCGCTGACAGATGTTAACTTCATCGAAGCGTTCGGCCCAGGCGGGCTGGACCTTGACGGGGTCGTTCACGGCTTCCAGCATCTTCGCCGCAAGGCTTTCCGGTGTCTGGTCGGCAATCAGTCGTTGTTGTTCTTCGATGAGCACTTCGCGGATACCGCCTGGCGCATCAGTGGCTACACAAGCCGTGCTCAACGCCAGGGCTTCGATGAGTACCAGCCCCAACCCCTCGCATCGCGAACTGAGCACGAGCGCAGTGGCCTGGGCCATCCAAGGGTAAGGGTTCTCTTGCTGGCCAAGGAAGTGAACCTGGTGGTCGATTCCCAGTTGCTTGGCTTGGGCTTCCAGTTGTGTTCGTTCCGAACCGCCGCCAATCATGACCAGTGGCATGTCCAGCCCTGCCTGGCGTGCCTGATGATACGCCTCGAGCAAGAGTGACTGCTGTTTGACCGGCACCAGCCGTGCCACATGCACCAGATAGGGGGACAAGATCTCCGGCATCACGTTGGCTTTGCTGAGCTGCCGAACGTGATCAATGGGCACGGCGTTGTGAATGACTTCTTGGCGTTGCAGTGAAACCCCACACCCCCCCAGGTAAGTGCTGAGTTCATTGGCCACGCCCTGCGAGACACAAATGACTTGCTTGCCGGAGTAGAGGGTACGGGTTAGCCAGTGACACAGTAAGCGATGATGAAAGCGTCCGGTAACGGCTTCCACGACACGCCAGCAGCGCGGGTCGTCCACTTTCCATAGCATTTCGAAGGCGCCTTGGCCTCGAATCAAGATCTGGTCGAACTTCCCATGCTCGGTTTCCAGGTTGCCCAGGAAGTCCTGAAAGTAGCGGCTGACGAGCCGGCCTTGCCAGACGAATCCCGAACCGGGCAGCAGGGCCTTGAGCAGGGTGCGTGACAAAAGGAGATACGCCAACCCTGGCAGAGTGCGGCTAGCGTGACGTTCGAAGTCCCGACAGTGAACGGTCACGTTGGAAGCGGGTGTCTGCTTCGGCTGGCCCTTGAGTACCAGCAAGTGCACATCGTGGCCTTGACCAGCCAATGCATTGGCGAGGGTGAGGGTGGCCTGTTCGATCCCTCCTATTCCCAGTCGGCGGATGACGATCAGGATTCGGCGAGTCGCCGTGGATGTGTGGTTACGCATGAGCCCGCTTTGTTTCTATAGGTAAAAAAAGAGCGCGAAATGTTACAGGGAAAGGCAGGGTTTTTCCTGCTCGATATCGGAAAAACGAATAAGTGCTTGCACGGGCTCGGCATTCCCACCCCAACGCTACGCGGCGTGACGCATGTAATGAAAAACCGTTCTTCTGAGCACTGCATCGCCAGGCGCTTGGTCGCTTGTGGCTCATCTGGTTTTGATGCATGCTTGCCCGCATGAAACACACCCCATATTTTCCCTGTGCCAAGCGTGGCGATGATGGCTTCATGCCGAGGCGTTGCCAGCCATCGTCGACCTTTTCGTTATCGGCCGATGTATGTAATAACTTGAACGCGATGTCTGGCTCATATCGCGATGATGTGGGCAGCCGGTTCTCCAGCAGGTGGGATAACGCGAATCAATGAGAACCTTGGTGGTCGTGCGCTCGCTGAAGATGGGGGGAATGGAACGTGTCGCGGTTAACTTGGCAGATGCGTTCGCGGAAGTAGGTCACGAAAGCCATCTACTGACGTTTCGTAAGGTCAGGCGTTCCTTGTCTCCTTCTCGTTCCGATGTGAAGGTTCATCATTTCCCCTTGCATTGGGCATTGCGCCTGTCGTTGGTGGGCGCCGTCGCCGAGGCGCTATCACGCTGGTTTCTCAATCCGCTGATTCGACGTTCCTATTTTGTGTGTCCGGGCTTCCTGGGAGGGTATCTGTTCAGGGCTTGGCTGTGGTGGTTCGAGCGTCGACATGGCCGGGTCGACCGTATCATCTTCCGTGGGGTTGGCACGTTCGAGCAGGTATGGAGCTATCGCGACCCACGTGCGCGCTTTGTGCTCGAGAACCTGGTTTACCGGCGTATGACGAATTGGAGGCGGCGGCTGTTTGCCCGTTGTCTTTTTCAGGGCAAGCATTTGGTGGCGGTATCGCGGGGGGTGGCGAAAAATGTTGAGGACGCGCAGCGTGCGCTTGGCTTCACGCCGGCTTCGCTGTCGGTGATCGTCAATCCCTGCCCGCTGGCGTCGATACGTCACCTGATGCAAGAGCCCGTACCCGAAATTCCCGATCAGCCCTATATCGTCAATGTGGCGCGTCTGGTACCCGCCAAGGATCAGGCCCTGCTGTTGCGTGCCTACGCCATTGCCGCGCCTGAAGAGCTTCTGGTATTGGTCGGTGCCGGCCAAGAACGTAAGCGGCTCGAGGCATTGGCGGAAGAACTGGGTATCCGTGACCGGGTGATCTTCGCTGGCCAGCAGGCCAACCCTTACCCCTGGATGCGCCACGCTCGGTTGTTCGTGCTCAGCTCGCGCTTCGAGGGTATGGGTATCGTGTTGTTCGAAGCTCTGGCCTGTGGAACCCCGGTACTTTCCGTCAATTGCCCGGGTGGTGTCCGCGAGATTCTCAAGGGGCCATTGGAGAGTGCCTTGGTGCCCCACGATGCCGAGTCGTTGGCCGAGGGGATACGCGTTGCCTTGCGAGGTGAAGATCCGTCCATCAACGACGCCTGGCTGGAGGATTTTCAGCCACGGACCGTCGTCGCGCGTTTTCTTGAGGGAGTTAGCAGTCGTCCGTCAAGCCAAGTGTAGTTGGATTGAGTATTATCGCGTGATGCTGATATCAATCTTGGACTTACCCAAGTTGTTATCGATAATAGTCACATGGTGGTAATGGATTGTTGGCTGATCGCAAGCAGCCTATGTCAGGCTGGGAATAAGTAGACATTAATGAAAAATGAATAACGATTTTTTATTGTTGCCACTTCCCTCGGAGCATTCCCCCACTTCTAGCGCCTGTTGGGGGGCTGTCTTGCGGGCTCTCAGAGAGCTCGAGGCGTAGGTCGAATGAGGGATATCAAGAACCAAAAGGCGTGGCTGCCTGTGTCAATAGGCGCGTTCCACGCCTTTGACTTTGCGCCTCTTCACGACCCGCGTATGCGCTGGCAGATTCTTCGTGCTTGGTTGCAGGTGGTGACCCGTGAAACGTTCCAGACCAAGATCGGGATTCCATTGGAAATGGCCCTATTGTCGCTCTGGGAGCAAGGTTTGCCTGGTGCTCGGGTCGTTGAACGTCTGGGGTTGCCACGGCGTGCGGTTGAGAGCCTTCTGGGTGATGCTCTGGTCGTTCATGTCGATCCTCGACAACTTATCCGTAGTGCCGATTGGCGAGGTTACCCTGACCGTAAACGACCCTCATCGTCCGCTTTCATTTGGGATGGTGACTGGGATCAGCGGCGGAGAGACCTACGCCATGGCTCGCGCTACCGCTTTATCAGTGATATCGATGCTCACCGCGACAACCTGAGGCAAACCGAGCGTTTTCGTAGTTTATCCAAGCGGCTTGAGGCCGGCCGTCCGTGGTCGTCACATCAGCAGGGGGTACTGCTTGATTCCGAAGAGCGGATTTTGGTTTATCTTCGGATTTACCTGGGGTTTCTCGATGACATGGCAACACATGGCTTCGATGCCTCACGAGGTAAGGATGACCTGGGGGTGGCGATCACGCGAGAAGGGCGTGTGCTCAAGATCAACCGTGGCCTGCATCGCTTGGCCATGGCTCAGCATATCGGACTTCGCTCGGTGCCAGTGCGCGTGAAGGCTGTACATCGGATGTGGTGGCAGCGGGTGACTAACGGCTCGAGCGGGGCTGCGGCACTGGCTAGAGTCCAGATGGCGCTAGCGCATTGCCACCCTGAGGACAAGCCGGGTAGCCAGGATCCTGCAACCACCCCTGAAGCCTTTGATTGGCCAGTTCCCCGGTTGCCAACGAATCATTCCGTAGAGGCGGAATAGGCAAAGAAGAGAGCTTGTGCTGAAGGAACACCACGTTAGCGTGACGGTCTACCCGTTTCGGCGGGTCGTATTGAATTCCTTTCAGCACGAGGGCGTATGGGTTGGCGCGATTTCCAAAGCTGTTGCGAAAAGGAAGTACTGAAAGGTAGCACCTCCTGGCAAGTGCTCCGGCTACTGAAGGTCAGGCTGTTTGGTGCACCGAACCGGCAAGCTATCGTCATGCTTCGTTGGGCACAACTGCTATATGCGACCGGACATAAGCACTTGGCTAACGTGGCGTTTGCCCGGTTGGCGAAACGCTATGGCGTTTATGTGGGGCAATACACCGAAATTGGCCCAGGCCTCAAGCTGCCTCATCCCACCTCGATCGTGATCGGAGAAGGTGTGACCCTGGGGCGTAGGGTTCGCCTGTTCCAGCAAACGACAATTGCCGGTGCTCCCAAGGAGGGTTCGGGCTTGGTGCCCCGTGTAGGGGATGACGTCACGATATATCCCGGTGCCAAGATCGTGGGTGATGGGTGTGTGGGCAACAATGTCGTCATTGGGGCCAATGCGGTCGTCACCGAGGCGTTCGGCGATAACCTGGTAGTTGCCGGGGTGCCGGCCAGGGTCATTTCACGGCGCGATACAAACGCCGAGACACGCGCAAAAGCGGCTTTGCATATGGCGTAAGACGGCCGATATCTGCCTCGCGGGGTCTGATGGCCCGGTTTTTGGTTGACACTGAGACAGACTTGTATATAAACGTAACGAGGTGAATTATGCATAACTAATAGAAAAATGAGCATGTTGCTCATAGTACGCAGGGATAAGAGGCTGTTGTGGTAAATACGGATATCAACCCGGTTGTAATACCTGAGGGTATTGCGATCTCTCGTGCCCCTAATGGAAATGACAACGTCGATCGTAAGGGCTTGACGCGCTTCGACAAGAAAACGATTTTTTATGATGTGTTCATTGACCGCTCAAAAGCCAAGCTGATTGCTATCGGCCCCCCGGCGCTCAACCTGGCCGATTATGTGGCAGCGATGACGCTCACTGTCAATGGAGAGCGAGTTGCCTACGATTTCAAGGATCTCCCTGAGTACAAGCTTTCCTTCCTCGAAGTGACGCTGAAGCCTGCCGATGTCTACGCGCTGCGCTTTTCGTTCGAGGACTTTACCCAGGAGCTATGTCTTTCCTCAGGCAAGTTGCCTCATGGGCTTAGGGTCTTGGCAGCCATATCGAAAGACAATGAAATCGAATGGATTTCCGATTGGGTGGATTTCTATAGGAAAAACTATTCGATAGATGAAGTGTTGGTTTATGACAATGGCAGTCGGAATGTCGACGAGTTGGAGGCAGCCTTGGAGGGGCGGGCACATGTCATTCGCTGGCACTTCCCTTATGGGCCGCCAAAGAAACGGTTCAATAAGTTTGCACAGCCTGGTGCCCTTAATCATTGCTTGTTGAAATACACAAAGCATGGTGTGCTTTTCAATTTCGATATTGACGAGCTACTGATTGCTGATCGCGAGAAACTGGATGAGGAGCTGGATTCGAGTGGGACGTTATATGTGAGTAGCTATAACGTGCCATTCGTTGACCCAGGGAAGCCACGATATAGCTATTATGATTTTTCACATAGGCTGGAGAACATAAGGACCTCTGCGAGAAAATTCATTTGCAAGGCTGATGCCGTCGATATTATTTCCCAGCACAATACGTGGGTGTATAAGGGACGTAGTTTCTGGAAGCGCCTCAAGAGGAACAAGCCTGAAGCCAAACAGAGTCGTGATGCCTATTTCCTCCATTTCCTTGGCATTACCACCAACTGGCAGCCTGACCTCGACAAGTTAAAGCCGGCCTCCAAGGACGGCCTGGTATTTGATGATAGCCATTGCCTCATGAAACCGGTGACACCAGTGGCGGCTTTCGATAAGAGGGGAGCCGCTCATGTCGAAACCGTTGGCAGTGAGAGATAGCGTGAAGCCACTGCTTCCGGGGTGTAGGCGGCAATGGCTTCAGAGGTGATGGTTGGCGGGGCTTCGAGCATTTCACGAATGGCTTGGCCATATCGGTCGATATCGTTCAGCGGTACCAGGCCCCGTACCAGGTCGCCGGTGAGGATATCGCTTGGCCCCGATAGGCAGTCGGTACTGACTACCGGGGTACCGCAGGCCAGGGCTTCCAGCAGGACATTGGGCAGCCCTTCATAGTCGGAAGCCAGTAGCAACACGCTGGCCTGGCGCATATAGGGGTAGGGGTTATCCCGTGCCCCCAATAGCGTCACTCGCTGTTGCAGGCCGAGTGATTCGATTTCCTTCTCGACGGCGTCGCGGTCGCCATCGCCAATGAGTACCAGCGGTAGTTCGGTGCCGCTGGCTTGGTAGCCGCGCAACAGCCTGTCCAGGCGTTTCTGGCGCATGTTGAGGCGGCCGACGTAGACGCAAAAGTGGGTATCGCGTAGTTCCGGCTCGGGGATCGGCTCGAGCATTCGAGCCTGGATGTGTGAGACTTCCAGCACATTAGGGATTACGAGGGTCTTGGCCGGCCGCACCCCGAGTTGTTCCAGCGACCTAAGATTGGTGCTCGAGAGTGCGATGATGCGCTTGTTGCCATACAGGCGACGTATTTTCCTGAGCTTGATGCTCCTGCGCCAACCGTGCTTGTTGGAAAGCAGTTCCTGCAGTGGGTCGGAACGAATGCACATCCAGGCACTGTCGGCCAGTTTCGAGCGCCGCGCGACTTGGTGAGCGTGGTGTAGGTGAGATACCACCAAGTCGAATTCGAGGCGATTGTTGTCGAGGAATTCATTGAGGATATTGGCATGTAATTGATAGCGATGTAGCTTCTGCCAACGGCCTTTCGGCGTGAAAGGCACGACATGCGCTTCGGCGTCTTCGGGAATGGGTAATCCCAGCCGGTCGGATAACGAGATCAGCGTGACGTGGCTTCCTGCCGCCAGCAAGGCCCGAGTGATTTTCAGGACAGAGCGTGGGGCCCCGCCACTGGCAATTTGGTCAATGAGAAATAATACGCGAGCCATGCGCAAATGCCGTCCTGAGTGGTTGACTTATTGACGATCGCCAAGGTTGACGGAGGTAACGCCAACAGGCAAGTGTTGCTGATGATATCAATGGTCCAGTGCTGCTTTTGGAAACGCAGACGAGGGGGTGGAGAGATTCGCCAACCTGGCTAGCGCCTCACGTACGGCTTGCATATCCAGATCCTTCAGGTGATCGCCGCTTATCAAGGTTTCCCGTTGCGGGGAAAGAGGCCGCCAGCGATCCTGGCGCTTGGCAAACAGCGCCAATACGGGGCGATCGAAGGCACTGGCCATATGCA
Organism: Litchfieldella anticariensis FP35 = DSM 16096; assembly: GCF_000409775.1. GTDB lineage: Bacteria > Pseudomonadota > Gammaproteobacteria > Pseudomonadales > Halomonadaceae > Litchfieldella > Litchfieldella anticariensis. Next base: position 407,620 of record NZ_KE332377.1, read on the forward strand.
ATACGGAGGTATCGGGCGTCACTACCAGAGCCGAGTGTTTCACAATGGCCGCGCTATGATGGATGCTCATCGGGACATCGAGTCGCCTGGCCTTGTTTACTCTATCGGCCAGGGCATTGGCTTTTTTCTCGCCGGCAGGACTACATACGGCCACGATAGGAAGACCGTATGTTTCTTCGATATACCCGCAGATTTCCTGGGCTTGATCGAGTGTCAGGCTACGAGCTGCCTTGCTGCCATCCATGTTCAGGGCGATATAGGGGCCGATATCGCCTAACGCCTGGCAGACGTCGGCATCCACAGATGCTTCGATAGGAATTTCATAGTTGCCAGGAACATTGGCAATCCCGGCGTCACGCATGAGCAGTGCCCAGCAGGTAGGATATGGGGCGAACTCGCGGTGCAGCTTCTGTGCTTGCCGGCAAATCGAGGAGAAGCAACGCATCCGGCTCTTGCTAATGTGCAGGTTGCTGCGGGCTTTGAGGGTACCGACAAAGGCTCTGGTCCTGGTGTCGTTACGGGTGGTGCCTTCTACGCAAAGGTCGATGGTACCGTAGAGGTCGCTAATTTCCCGTGCGACCGCTTTATGATTGCTGACGTTGCGTTCATCACGAATCATGATGGTGGTGATGTCTCCCTCCGCTACCAAGGGGGAAAAAACGCCATCATTATGACGGGAAGTCACCACGATCAAATGACGAGTGCCCCCCTGTAGTGCTCGAATGACCGGAAACACGGCCATGGCATCGCCGATACGCTTGGGTACGTAAAGGACCGCAACGTTAACCGCCCCAGGCTGCCAAGGCTGAGGATCATAGTCGTAATATATTTCCTCGAGTGCGACGCGTGCGTATCGAATGGGGTGCTTAAGAAATTTCTTCATAACTCCGTGTCAATGAGTCAAGGTTCATTAAGTTTCATTTCTGTCATTTGTATTCCCGCCTACCGGTTCTCATTCGTGACTTATTGTGTGTGACTTCGTAGTAAGGAGTAGCGCCTGCATTTTAGGTTGCTCTCGTCATCAAGGCCAGATAGTGCCCGCAGCCCAGTTAGCTGGTCGCTTGTGAGGTGTGCGACCACTGCTCACGTAGTCGTTGCTCGGCATAGCGGCGGTATGTCTCGCCACGCAGCTTGTTGACGGTCAGCGAGCGGCTCAGGGCCTGCCATTTGGCGTCGGTGTTTCTTGGCAATGTCCGCACATGCGCGTCGATCCACACGATGTCGTCACTGGCAGTGACCAGCAGATTGTTGTAATGCAGGTCGCGGTGCACGAAGCCTGCTTTGGCCAGTTGGACGACCTCACCAACGAAGCGTTCCAGAAAGCGGTGCTTGCCGGCTTCGTCCAAGGCGTCGAAATACTCGCCCCCTGGCCTTGCTGTGGGTAGATACTCCATCAACAGTAGTGAGGCATTGCGATTGCGAGGGTTCAGTGATACGCCCCACCCGTGACAGGTTGGGGTTTGCAGACCGGCCTTGCGCAGGATGCGTAGACTAAGGAATTCCTTGCGAGCGTCGGTTTGCAGTAGCCAGCGTTTCTCCAGATAGTCACGACCGAACCACTGGAACGGATGATGGCGCTTGTCGAACTTATCGGGAACGACCTTGGCCAGCACTGTCTGGTCGTCGGAGACGTAGAAGCGGCTGCTGGCGTGTTGCTCGAATTCCTGAGTGGTGGTGGTACTTGCCAGGTGCAGCCGATCGGGCATGTGCCAGGGGTGGAACACCAGATAGCGGCGGCGCGCATCGTTGAAGGGGATGTCGAGTAGCTGCATGTCGTGCTTCCTTGCGCTTGTCGCTATGCAGACTACAGCGCTTCGAACTGTGGAATGACATTTTCCGCCAGGAATTGCTCATAATGCCTGGCTTCTATCTTGACCGGAGCCTGGTCCATGCGTTTTATCGCATCGGCCAGGCTCTTTTCGTTTTCGGGCGCCACCAGGAAATCGGCAAGTTCTTGGGTCAGAATTTCCCTCGGGCCACTGGGGCAGTCGACGCTGACCACCGGAGTGTTGAGCATTAACGCTTCGATCAATACCCGCGGTAGCCCTTCGGAATCCGAGGTCAGGATCAGGGCCTTGGCAGCTTGAATGTAAGGGTAAGGGTTGGTGCGGTAGCCGAGCACGGTGACTTGGTCCTGCAGGCCTAGCTCGTCGATGAGCGCCCGAATTCGCGTTTCCTGGCCGCCCTTGCCCAATAGAACGAGCGGGGTGGTCACGCCACTGGCTTTATACGCCCGTAATAGACGGTCGTGGCGCTTGACCGGGGTAAAGGCGCCAATGTGGATGAAGTAATCTTCATGCGGCAGTTCGGCTTCTTCCTGGGCCATCTTGACGAACGGTGCACGATCGTAAGGGTTGTAGATGGTGCGGATCTCCGCCGGCTTCAGGCCGACGACTTCCAGCAAGCTCTTTTCCACGCCATGCGAAACGGCCACCACCTTGCGGTGATCGTATTGGCGGCGCTGGCGGGCAAACACCTTGTCTCGCTTCGGTGAATTCTGAAAGCGTGCCGAGATGTCGCTCTTGATCCAGAAGTACAGATTGGGATGCTTCAGGTGCTGGGTGATCTTGTCGCAGGAGCAGGACAGCACCACATCTGGCTGAAATTGGTCGAGTGCCTTGGCAATGCGGCTGGCTTGCCATTTCTCGATCAATACGCTGTTCAGTGCCTTGGTGGTCTTGGTGATCACCGCCAGGTTGATCACTTCTAGCCCTTCGGGAATCTGCTGCTCGATACGGTCGCGCAGGATGAAGACCTTGACGTCATTGCCGTGCTGGCGAAGCCCATCGGCCGTGTACAGAAGCGATTTCTCGGCGCCGCCGCCATAAAGATCCGATATCACGAAGGCGAAGCGTTTCCTGCTCATAGGGGACCTTGGTTGATTCTGAACGGACAAGAGGGAAGGGAAACCGAGAGTCCCCGATTGCCAAGCATGGCAGTGTACTGGATTTGGGCTGTCAGGCGAAATATGGCTGCTCGGTCGTGAACGGACTAAGCCGGCCGGGTGGCCGGATCGCGCAGAAAATCTGCGCTCCCACCAGGGCTGCGATTGGCATGGGTGAGGTGGGAGCGAAGCTCTGCTTCGCGATGATGGTGGTTTGCCACCAATGCCGGCCTGGCGGCCGGATCGCGCAGAAAATCTGCGCTCCCACAGGGGCTGGAGGTGGCATGGGGTTATTGTGGGAGCGAAGCTCCGCTTCGCGATGACGGTGGCTTTGCCACCAATGCCGGCCTGGCGGCCGGATCGTGCAGCAAGCTGCACTCCCACGAGGGCTGCGGTTGGCATGGGTGAGAAGGGAGCGAAGCTCTGCTTCGCGATGACGGTGGCTTTGCCACCAATGCCGGCCTGGCGGCCGGATCGCGCAGAAAATCTGCGCTCCCACCAGGGCTGCGATTGGCATGAGTGAGGTGGGAGCGAAGCTCTGCTTCGCGATGACGGTGGCTTTGCCACCAATGCCGGCCTGGCGGCCGGATCGTGCAGCAAGCTGCGCTCCCACGAGGGCTGCGGTTGGCATGGGTGAGGTGGGAGCGAAGCTCCGCTTCGCGATGATGGTGGCTTCGCCTCCAATGCCGGCCTGGCGGCCGGATGACTGCCAAGGTGTCTTACTAGGAGAGGGACTCCCACCAATCAGGGGCAATTCCGGTCAGGATGCATGAGTTAGATCATGGAAGTGGATGCCGGTTGCCTTAATGACAGCGGTCATGGTTTTCAGCGTGGGGTTGCCCTTGGGAGATAACGCACGATACAAGCTTTCACGTGAAAGCTTGGCGCGTTCAGCCACGGCTGCCATGCCGCCTTGCGCCTCGACTACGTGGCGCAGAGCCATCAGGAAGGCCGCTTCTCCTTCTTCTTCATCCAGTTCGTCGAAGGCGGTTCGGAGATAATCTATCGCCATGGAAGGGTCACTGCGCAACATCTCGATGACTGCATCGTCGTGTCGTTTCATGTCTTGGTTCTCCTCCGGTGGTCTGCCAGAAACGACTTGGCTTGTTCGATGTCGCTTTGCTGACGTTTCTTCGTTCCACCGATCAGTAGCATAACCAGGCGCTTGCCTACTTGTGCGTAATACACACGGTAGCCAGGCCCGTAATCAATTCGCAGCTCAAACACACCATCTCCCACAGCCTTGGAATCACCTGCATTTCCTGCTGCCAGCCGGTTGAGGCGAGTCAATACTCGCATCGTTGCTTGACGGTCTCGGTATTTGGTTGAGTCCAACCAGGCCTGGAAAGGGTCGTATCCGTCGGCTGTCAGGTAATGAGTGAGCTCTATCATGAGAGCCACTGTAGCCTATAAGCTACATCAGGGAAAGGCTTGCTTCTTGAGGAGTAGGGAAGTGAACCTATATTGCCTTGGTCCCAAACCGGCCTGGCGGCCGGATCGTGCAGAAAATCTGCGCTCCCACAGGGACTGGAGGTGGCATGGGGTTATTGTGGGAGCGAAGCTCCGCTTCGCGATGAAGCTGGCTTGCCACCAATGCCGGCCTGTCGGCCGGATCGCGCAGAAAATCTGCGCTCCCACGGGGGCTGCGGTTGGGATGGGTGAGGTGGGAGCGCATGGCCTGGCGCTCCGGTTCATTGCTAGATGGAGAGGCTGGCACGCAGGCGAGGAATCATATCCAGTGTGTTACCCAAAGGATAATCTCCGGGAAGGCCGTGAACAGCCCTACGGCGCCCAGCAGGATCATCCAGTAGGGCAGTGATGCCTTCGCCGCGGCGGTCAAGTCGACATCGTTATTCGAAATCGACGACAGCACGAATAGGTTGAGTCCCACGGGTGGCGTGATCATGCCGATTTCGATCAGCAGTGTGACAATGATACCGAACCAGATGGGATCGAAGCCCAGGCTGGTAATCATCGGGAAGGTGATGGGCAGTGTCATCAGCAATAGCGAGATGCCGTCGAAAAAGCACCCGAGCACGATATAGACGATGACAATCATGAATAGAATGCCGTAGGGGCCCAGGCCGAAGCCTCCGATCGCGTCAACGGCAGCACGCGGGATACCTAGCAGGCTGACAGCCTGCGACAGGATCACTGTGCCTATCAGGATCATGCCGATAGCGGCGAACATCAGCGAAGCATGCTTGAAGGCTTGCCACAGGCGTTGCAGGGTCAGGTCTCCCCATGTCATCCCGAGTACGATACTGGCGACTACGCCGAGTGCGGCGGACTCGGTGGGAGTGGCGATGCCCAGGTAGATGGTGCCGAGTACGAAGAAGATGAGGATGGGGAGCGGCCAGATTTCCAATACCCCATGACGGATGTCAGCCCAGATGATTCTGTCTTTCGATGCTGGTGTCACTGACTCGCCGATGTTGGAGCGGATCATGATCCATATCGAGAATGCGGCAGCGATCAACAGGCCTGGCAGCATGCCGGCAATGAATAGCTTGCCAATGGATACGTTCTGGGTGGCGCCATAGATGATCAGTGCCAGGCTGGGAGGAATGAGCAGCCCCAGCGTACCTCCGGCGGCCAGAGTGCCCACCACTACGCTGGGTTTGTAACCGCGCCTCTTGAGCTCGGGATAACCTACTGAACCTATCGCTGCCGCGGTGGAGGTGCTGGAGCCACTGACGGCACCGAAGAGGGTACACACGGCAATATTGGTATGCAGCAGTTGTCCGGGAATGCGCGCGAAAAGTGGTGTCAGCCCGTTATAGACTCGCCTGGACACACCGCTGGCCAGGAGGATCTCACCGAGGAAGATGAACAACGGCACAGCGCTGAGCGTGAAGTCGGTGAGCATGTTCCAGGTGGCGTTGATGGCGAGCGGTGTGGCACCGTTGGCCTGGAAGTGAAGCATAAACATGCCGGTGAGACCGAGGGCTGCGCCCAGAATCGCGCCGCTCGAGAGAAAAACGATCAGGCTTCCACTGAGTAGTAACCAGCTCATTAGATTGCATCCTCTGTCGGGGATTTTTTCGCAAGCGGTGGGCGTATCCCGTGCCGTAGCTGCACCAGCAAGCACAACAGCATGGAGAATGGCATGATCGCCATCCACGGCCACAAGAGGATGCTGCTGATGTCGGTCCGTGAGTCGATGGAGTATGAGAATCCCATGAAATCCCAGGCCTCATAGGCAAAGATCAGGCAGAACGCTATCAACGTCATCGTGCCGACGAGATCCATGATCCGAGCCATCGGCGCAGGTGCGAGGTTCATGAGTATTTCGATACGAATGTGTCTGCCTTTATCGAGTACATGAGGCAGGCATAGAAAGGTCAGCGATAGAAAGAGCAGGCCAGCGAGTTCGTCTGAAAAACGCAAGGGGCGGCCACCGAGATAGCGCATCAGCGTACTGATGAAAATGAGTGCTGTCATGATCACGCCACCGATCACGCCTAGAATGAAGGATCCGTATGCCGTTCTCGCAATCAGGAGATTGATTTTTTGTATCATTGAGAATGCCTACCCCACAAAAGAGGAAGGAGTCGGCTACTGTTGCCGACTCCTTTCGTGTTGCTATTCGGAAAGTGCCTGTGTGACGGTGTTGTAATAGTGCATTCCATCTTCTCCAGCGTTTTCGGCCATGGTTTTCCAGGTCCCCCACGCTGCCGTGACGAAGGTGTCGACGTCTGCTTCGGAGAATGGTGGCAGGATGGTAATGCCTAGCGATTCACGCTCTTCCCGTGCCTGAGCTTCGCGTTCGGGACTGACGGCAATCTCGCGTGTCTCTTCCCAAATCTCTTGACCCGCTTCCTCGAGTGCCTGCCGCTGGTTGTCATCGAGTCGTCCCAAGCTTCTCTCACTGATCCCGAAAATCCACGGGGAGGCAGCCCAGGGATGTAGATAGGACTCATATTCCGTGACTTCTTGCAGAGAGACGGTCTTGGCTACGGTGGAAAGGTAGTAGGCGCAGTCCACGACTCCTGTTTGCAGCGCCATGTACATGTCGTTTTGGGGAATCACTTGTGCGGAGATGCCTAGTGCATCAAAGGTATCGACCAAATGTCGTGACCAGACACGTACCTTCTTGCCCTTCAGGTCTTCGAGGGAATTGACTGGCTCTTTGCAATGGAGGCCGACATCGAAAATGGGGGCGACTACACCGCCAACCGTTTGGATGTTCCACTTTGCAAAGCCGTCGTCGTACATTTCCTTGATGACGGGAAGGATATCGAGGTGCTGCTCCGCATCGGTAATCGCTCCCTGGGCATATACCGATGCCAGGGCAGGCGCGTCACGTGTATAATATTCGCCATATAGCAGCGCCATATCTACCATGCCGCGTTGCAGCGTTCGCAGAATATCGGCTTCTTTAAGGCCCAAAGCTCCTGCATGGTAGACTTCGATTTTCAGTTCCCCACCAGATTTTTCATCGACCAGCTTGGCGAATCTTTCGATATGCTCGGCTTCTGGACGAGTTTGCGAGAGCCCACTATGAAAATTGAGGGTGATGGCATCTGCCTGGGCACTCCCAGCCGTTGCTATCATGCCAAGCATGGCCACGCTTAATGCCAATTTCTTGCTATTGTAATTCTTCATTTCATGCCTCTATCAGCAGGATGGGTGCATTCATCATGCTGTAGAGCCATCCCATCACAAGGGACGGTTTGCGACACCAAAGTGCCGGCAAGCGACATTGAGAAAAATAGCGGATTACCGACTTTATACCTGCGAAACTTAGTCAATTCTAAAACAGTATGCTTGTATGTTGTTTTGCGATCTGTCGATAGACATCCTGCTCCCGGATTGATAGGCATCAATGACAGGGAAAGAGATATTCACTTGATCGGGTGTTGGAGCTGCCGCATGATGGAACGTCATACAAAGGTAGCGATCGTCTAGACTCGAAATAATATTTCAAATGCGATCGACTATCAAACATAAAATTTGACCTCTCCATGATATAAAAAGGAGGTGGCTGTGGGGGCACATTTCTCAAGTTTGTTGAAAAACAAGAATATGGTGTATATCGAACCCGATGGTCCTTTTCAGCCGGCTTCGGAAGTGAGGCGTGTGGCCTTTCTGTTGTTGGAGAACTTCTCGATGATGGCTTTCACCGGGGCGCTCGATGCACTTGTGACCGCCAATCTGATGCGACCGGCCACTGTCTATGAAGTATTGGTGGTGGGTAGTAATGGAGGCGATACGGTGCTTTCCGATCTGGGCATCGATATCTCGGTTGATTGCCAGCTATCGCAGCTCGACGAGAGGCAGTTGGACATCCTCGTTCTGTGTGGTGGCCTGCGAGTGCAGCCACGTGCCACTCCTGCCATACGTTCCAAGCTGAGAACCGCCGGTAACGCGGGAGTGGTGCTCGGCGGGCTATGGAATGGTGCCTACTTCCTTGCCGAAGCCGGGCTGCTGGATGGTTACGAGTGCGCCTTCCATCCGGATGGCCGAGCGATGATGATGGAAGAATTTCCCAATGTGGTGGTTTCCAATCGTAGTTTTGTACTGGACAGGGATCGGGTCAGCTGCGCAGGCGCCAGCAGTTCCTTGAACATGATGCTCGAGGTGGTCAAGAACGATTGCGGCCTGGAATTCGCCAGCGCCATCGAGGAGGTGCTGAGTTGCGACAAGATGGCGGAAGTCATCGACGTCTCGGTCTGCAGTGTCGACCGTAATCCTACCCTGCCGGAACCTTTGAAAACCGCGCTGCAATTGATGCGAAACAATATCGAGGAGCCATTGTCGATGGTGGAGATCACCGAGTGTGCGGAGATCTCCAGACGCCAACTCGAGCGGCTGTTCTGTCACCATGTCAATGCCAGCCCTTCGCGCTATTACCTGGAATTACGCTTGACCCACGCTCGGCAGTTACTGCAACAAACCAACAAGTCCATTGCCGAAATCGCGGTTGCCACGGGCTTTGTCAGCATCTCTCACTTCCGTCGCTCTTTTCACCAGCTGTTCGATATTTCCGCAGGACGTTTTCGCAAGATGTTTCAGGAATTGGACAGGGCTTCAGCGTAATACACCATTACACGGCTGACCGTGCAATGGCGGTACGTTTTTCAGCTGGCAAGCAGTGTGGGCAGCCATAGGGCAAGGCTTGGCCACACGCTGATCAGCGCAGCGGCCAGACACATCAGCAGGAAGAAGGGGGCCGATGCCCAGGCCACTCGTCCAATGCTCTCACCGGTCATGCCCTGGAGCACGAACAGGTTGAAGCCGACGGGTGGGGTGATCTGCCCAAGCTCTACCATGATCACCAGGAAGACGCCGAACCACAGCGGGTCGAAGCCTGCGAGTATGACGATGGGAAGGGTGATGGGTAGGCTCATCACGGTGATCGAAATGCCGTCGAGAAATAGTCCCAACACGATGTAGAACACCGCTAATGCCATGAGCAGGGCCATGGGTGAGAACTGTTGCGCGGCGATCCAGGCTGCCAGTTCCCGGGGCAGGTGCAGGTAGCCCATGGCGGTGGAGAGCAGCATGGCGGTGACCAGCAAGCTACATACCATGGTGGCACTGATCAGGGTGCCTTTGAGGGCATCGAGCAGCATGGGGAAGGTGAGCTGACGCTCCAGGGCGAGCAAACCCAGGGTGGCGGCCACGCCGACGGCGGCGGCTTCCGATGGCGTGGCGATACCTGAATAGATCGAACCGATGACGATGGTAATCAGGACCACTACCGGGGTCAGTAGCGTAATGGCTTGCCAGGTTCCCACTTCGTTTCCCGTTTGTCGGGGGGCGAGTTGTGGTTTCATCATGCTGCGCAGGACGATGAAGCCGCTATACAGCAGGGCGATCAACAGGCCAGGTACCACGCCGGCCATGAACAGTTTGCTGATCGAGACTTCTGCCTGTACGCCGTAGACGATCATCACGATGGATGGCGGAATCAACAGCCCCAGGCTACCCGCGCCGGCCAGGGAACCGATCGACAGGTTGCGGTCGTAGCCGCGGGTGGCGAGTTCGCGGGTGGTGATCTTGCCGATGGTAGCCGTGGTAGCGGCACTGGAGCCGCTGACGGCGGCAAATAATGCACAGCCGAACACATTGGTGTGCAGCACGCCACCGGGTAAGGGACGCGTGAGTGGTGTAAGCCCCTTGAACAACCGCTCGGACACATTGGAGCGGAAGATCAGTTCACCCATCAGGATGAAGAGTGGAATCGCGGACAGTTCCCAACTGTTGCCGGCGCGGTAGAGAATCCGCGAGAAGATCAGCCCGATGCGGTCGAGGTCGAAATCTCCCAGCCACCATAGCGACCCCATGGCGGCGATCACTAGGGCGGCGAAGACCCAGGTTCCCATGGCCAGCACTGTGATCAGCAGTGCCGCCACACCAATGGCGATCCATACCATGTCCATAGTCGATGATCCTCAGTCTTGTTGTGTCGCCGGGTGGGTATGGTGTGAGCGCTTGGTGACAAGCTGCAGGCTGCGAACTACCAGTGTGAAGCACAGCAGCCACAGGCCGAGCAGCACGATGCCCTCGGGAATCCATAACGGCGTTTCGGACAGGGTGTCGCTGGTGATGCCACGCTGATAGCTGCGAACCACGTTCTGACACCAGAACAGCGATAGCCAGCCAAAGGCCCCGAAGCTGGTCACGGCGATCAGCAGTTCTAGCGGCCAGTGCCATTTCTTGGGCAATCGGTCGAGAACCAGTGCAACACGGATCAGTCCGTTCTTCTCCAGGACATAGGGCAGACCGAGAAAGGTCATGGCGGCGACGGCATAGCCGATGTATTCATCGAGGATGAATGTCGAGTGCCCGAACAGCCGCAATACGATCTCGAGGATGATGTGCCCGAACATGTACAGGATCAGCAGAATCGCGACCCCTGCCGCGAGGCGGTTCAAGCCTCGCGACAAGGTAACCAGCCAACCGATCATTGGGTTTGCCCGTTATGGAAGGCGTCGAGGATCTCCTGGCCGCGCTCGCCCATGGTGTCTTGCCAACCACTGACGACCGGGCTTGCGGCATCCGCCAACGACTGTTGGAAGTCGGCAGGGATGGGATCATGGATCGTTACACCGTGCTCGTCGAGGGTGGCGTAGTTGCTCTGGGTGCGTTCGCGCACCACTTGCCAATTGTGTTCGTCGGTACGGCGAGCCGCTTCGCGCAGGGCTTCCTGCTGATCCTCCGGGAGGGATTCGAAGGTATCGCGGTTCATGTGCACCATGTTCAACGGGATCGCGTACTGGATACCGCTGAAGTGCTGCTGGTGCTCCCAGAAACTGGCATTGGCGCCAGCTTCGGCGGAAGTGAGTACGGCATTGATGCCCCCGGTGGCTAGCTGTGGAACCACATCGGCCCAGGAGAGGCTGACTGGGGCTGCTCCCGCATTGAGCAGGGTTTCGGTGCCACTGCGGTCGAAGGTGCGGATCTTAAGATTCTGGAGATCTTCGCCGGAGGTGACGGCGTCACGTGACCAGATGCCGCTTGCCGGCCAGGGCGAGGCATAGAGCAGGACCTGGTCGTTGTCCTCGAACACTTCGTCGTAGTAGGGGCGTGCGATCTCGTACAAGCGATGGGCTTCATCGACGCCATTGACCAGGAAGGGGAGCGAGGAAAGCAGGAAGAGGGGGTCGATACCGCTCATGGTGCCCGAGAGAGTGTCGGCGATTTGCACAGCGTTGTCGGCTACGGCATAGAAGTGGTCACCGGATTTGAAGCCTAGCGCACCTCCGGTATGCAGCGTAATGTCGACTTCGCCGTCGGTCAGTTCGCTGACCTGCTCGATAAAATAGGCATCACCCTGGGCGTGGATCGAGTTGGCATTGTATTCGTTGGAAAAATCCAGGCGTGTGGCCGCTTGGGCGGAGACGGTGATACCAAGGCACAGAGCGAGTCCGAATCCAGGCAGTGCAAGTGGGGAGCGCATGGAGCGAATCGCTGAGGCGAGGTTAGAAGTAGGCATTGAGGGACTCCGGTTATTGTTAGCTCTTTAACAGTCCCTCATTTCCTTTCGTCTGCGGCTGCCCATTTGCGACCTATCGGGCATTGTTTGCGTCTAGGGGCTCGAACCATGCCCCTGACACGACCAAGTCGACCTGGCGGCCGGATCGTGCAGAAAATCTGCACTCCCACGGGGGGTGGGTGGCTCGGGCGAGATGGGAGCGAAGCTCCGCTTCGCGATGACGGTGGCTTGCTTCCAATGCCGGCCTGGCGGCCGGATCGTGCAGCAAGCTGCACTCCCACAAGGGCTGGAGGTGGCACGGGGTTATGGTGGGAGCGAAGCTCCGCTTCGCGATGATGGTGGCTTGCTTTCAATGCCGGCCTGGCGGCCGGATCGTGCAGCAAGCTGCACTCCCACAAGGGCTGGAGGTGGCACGGGGTTATGGTGGGAGCGAAGCTCCGCTTCGCGATGATGGTGGCATGCCTCCAATGCCGGCCTGGCGGCCGGATCGTGCAGAAAATCTGCGCTCCCACGGGGGCTGAGGTTGGCACGGGCGAGGTGGGAGCGAAGCTCTGCTTCGCGATGACAGTGGCTTGCTTCCCATGCCGGCCTGGCGGCCGGATCGTGCAGCAAGCTGCACTCCCACAAGGGCTGGAGGTGGCACGGGGTTATGGTGGGAGCGAAGCTCCGCTTCGCGATGATGGTGGCATGCTTCCATACCGGCCTGACGGCCGGATCGCGCAGAAAATCTGCGCTCCCACGGGGGCTGAGGTTGGCACGGGCGAGGTGGGAGCGAAGCTCTGCTTCGCGATGACAGTGGCTTGCTTCTCATGCCGGCCTGACGGCCGGATCGTGCAGCAAGCTGCACTCCCACGGGGGCTGGGGGTGGCACGGGGTTATGGTGGGAGCGAAGCTCCGCTTCGCGATGATGGTGGCATGCCTCCAATGCCGGCCTAGCGGCCGGATCGCGCAGAAAATCTGCGCTCCCACGGGGGCTGAGGTTGGCACGGGCGAGGTGGGAGCGAAGCTCTGCTTCGCGATGACAGTGGCTTGCTTCCCATGCCGGCCTGACGGCCGGATCGTGCAGCAAGCTGCACTCCCACGGGGGCTGGGTGGCTCGGGCGAGATGGGAGCGAAGCTCTGCTTCGCGATGACAGTGGCTTGCTTCTCATGCCGGCCTGACGGCCGGATCGTGCAGCAAGCTGCACTCCCACGGGGGCTGGGTGGCTCGGGCGAGATGGGAGCGAAGCTCCGCTTCGCGATGAGGGTGGCTTGCTTCCATACCGGCCTGACGGCCGGATCGCGCAGAAAATCTGCGCTCCCACGGGGGCTGAGGTGGCGCGGGGTATTGTGGAAGCGAAGCTCTGCTTCGCGATGACGGTGGCTTTGCCTCCATACCGGCCTGCGCCGGATCGTGCAGCAAGCTGCACTCCCACAGGGGCTGGAGGTGGCACAGGGTTATTGTGGGAGCGAAGCTCCGCTTCGCGATGAGGGTGGCTTTGTTTCCAATGCCGGCCTGGCGGCCGGATCGTGCAGCAAGCTGCACTCCCACAAGAAGGTGGCATGGGGTTATGGTGGGAGCGAAGCTCCGCTTCGCAATGAAGAATGATTCTCAACACGTACTGGCAGCTTATAGCCACACAGCATTCCAGTATGGGTATTGGCCAATATCGTTAACCAAACCAGCCCTTAGAGGATTGGCCACTATGTACCTGGCGGTAGCCTTTAGTTCGCTTTCCTGCCTGATAGCATGATCGTGAAATCCTTGCTGCCAGAATGTGGTGCCGATATCCAATGACACTTTGGCTTTATAGATTCTGACTAGCTTCGATATCTCGCCAGACAGTTGTATCAACCAATGTACATGGTCTGGCATAACGACATAGCTGAGGGTTTCGCCAAGTTGGCTTACCGCAGGGGAGTAGAGGTGTCGGCAGGCAATGCGAGCGTTTCTCGCTGGGAGAAACCAAGGATGGCGGTTTTGTGTGGCCATCGTTATCAGGTAGTAATGTCCCTTTATCGAACGTCGCCCATTTCTAAGTGCATGACTGCGAGGATATGGCATATCGGCTTCCTTACCGAGAATTAATTAGGTTAACGCAGATTGATCGCGCAGAAAATCTGCATTCCCACAGGGGCTGGAGGTGGCAGGGGGTTATTGTGGGAGCGAAGCTCTGCTTCGCGATGACGGTGGCTTGCTTCCATACCGGCCTGACGGCCGGATCGTGCAGCAAGCTGCACTCCCACAGCGGCTGAGGTGGCGCGGGGCTATTGTGGAAGCGAAGCTCTGCTTCGCGATGACGGTGGCTTTGCCTCCATACCGGCCTGCGGCCGGATCGTGCAGCAAGCTGCACTCCCACAGGGGCTGGAGGTGGCACAGGGTTATTGTGGGAGCGAAGCTCCGCTTCGCGATGAGGGTGGCTTTGCTTCCAATGCCGTCCTGTTGGCCGGATCGCGCAGCGGTGGGGGTATTACATTTCCTATTCCGGGGCAGTATCAATGCGCCATTCTGGAGGTAACTGCCGCCAGTGGGCTTTCAATAGTGCCTGATGTTCGGGCAGCATGGGGCTTTCTACTAGGAGCTTTGGCCAGAGGTCTCGGGCGCGCCGCATGGTGTCGTTCAGCGCTACGCGAATCGATGCCCAAGGAATGCCAACGGTTTTGGCCCAGTCTTTGAAGTCCTCCTCTCCAATTCGATACCAGTTCTTGTGCCCATTGAGGTTGAGGGCGATTTCCTGCTCATCGTCGATATAGGCTTTGGTCATGACGATGTCGTAGGCAGGGGAAAGCACGGGCGTACGCTGGTCAGGGTAAAGGAAGCTCCAGTTCTTGAGATGGGCATCGCCATTGGCCAGGAGAACATTCACCAACAAGCGACGAGCGAATTGCTGGATGTTAGCCAATCCATCTTGGGTATAGGCCCTGAGCAGTTTGCCGATCTGCTCGTAGTTGGTGGCTCCGTACTTGTCGTGTGGGTAGTGAAACAGGACTTGCGCCAAGTCTTCGGTGTGCTGACGCACTCCATTCAACCGGTCGAATCGCTTGATGGCATAGACCCATTCTTCCTCAGGTAAGCTGATGGGGGGGAGTCCCTCCAAGTCGCCCAAGGTGGCGAGTCGAACCTCGGGAATCTCGATGCCGCCGGCTTCGGCCAATTGCATGGCGGTAAACTCATTGACGGGTACGCCGCGATGGCGTGTTGATGGCGTCTTGATGATCCAGTCGCCCAAGGTGTCGGCATGGTTGAAATGAAAGCGCCCCTCTCGCTCTCGCACCGAGAATTTCATCTGAATGCCGGCCAGGGAGAATCCTTGCCCTGGCCGGTGAGTTCGTTTGACTGGTGTGATATGGGTTCTGTGGGCGAGTACATGATCGGGAATATCTTCAGCGGCCAAAGGAGTTGCCACCACGGCACCCGGAAGATCCTGACCGAGCTGCGATAAGAGTGGAAACTCGTTGTCGGGGTGTACTTTCAGTGTTTGTGCCAGCCAGTCGCGTAACGCACCTTCTGGTAGTAGATTCGAAAAGTAGGGGTGAAGTCTTTGCTGGCGGATCCACGGGGATGCCATGACTTGGCTGGCACGCGGAAAAGCCGGATGGGTGGTTAGTGTCAGGGTTGGTCGTTGGGGATCTTGGCGATAATGCTCATTGAAGACCATGACATTGCGGCCGCTCTGGTATCCCGCTAAATAGCCGACATGGGTATCGTGCAAGCGGATCTCCAGAACTTCCACTGTTTCGGTCTTCATTGCTCATGCCCCGGTGTGTCGTCGGTATCATCCAATAGACCGTGCCAGGGATCGACATCAGGGGATGGGGCCTGGCGTGATATCTCCGTGGCTTCTTCGAGCAGCCGTTGCACGATGTGTACTTTGTCACGTGGGATCAGCATGAGTTCGGCATTGAGGCCTTCGGCAACGAGGGACAGGTTGTCCAGCCTTGGATTGCCATGGGCTTCCAGGCGCTGATATTGCTGGCGTGACATGCCGATACGGGACTGCATGTCGTGCTGCGTCAAGCCTAGTTGACGCCGTCTTCGCTTGATCTGGGTATAAAGGTCCATGAGCGATGGCAACATATCCGTTTCTTTATTGGCAGAATAGAAACTTTTATGTTGCCCATCAAGGTGGTTAGCAACTTTTTTGTTGCTGTTTGCTAAACCGGCCTGACGGCCGGATCGCGCAGCAAGCTGCACTCCATAGAGGAGTGCAGCCTTGGATGAGCTTGCCTGCCTGGTAGCGGTGTTTTCTTTTACTCCCAGGCGTCGTTGGTTTGGTCCCAGTAGTGGCCCATCTGCCGCTCTCCGGTAAGGTCGTAGAGTTCGTAACGGCGGTGCAGTTTGGCGCCACCGTCGCGGGTCAGTGGTTGCCAGGCCAGCCGCATCCGGCTTCGGCTAGAGGTGGTGAAGAAGGCGTCGACGGGCAGTGACAGGTAAACCCCTTTGTCGAAGCTGCCTTCACCGTAGTCGTCGCCGGCATCGGTGAAGGTAGCCCAGGCGCCCATCCGTACCCCGGAGTCGAATTCTCGCGAGAGGTCGAAGGTGGTGCCGATGTCCTTGGCCAGGTAGCGGCCGATGCTGACCTTGGCCAGCACATCCTGGATACCTGTCTCCATGTAGGCAGTGAGGTGGCCGGTCCAGGTGCTGTAGTCGCGTAGGTCGAAGCGTTGGTCGAACTCGCGCTGCCGCACGTAGTTGAGGTCGGCGCCCAGGGCGAAGGGGCTGTTGAACGGGCGATAGAGCACTTCGCCGCCAACGCCGGCGTACATCATTTCCAGCAGGCCGCCATATCCCATGGCGTACCAGTTGTCGTCTAGCTTGGCGGTGCGTGTGTATTGCAGGTTGATCAGCCCCAGGTCGGCTTCGTTCAGGTAGTCGCCGATATGGGTTCGCACCCGCGGCAGTTCGGAAGGGCCGATATATTCGTATCTGTCGAGATTGTCGTCGAAGGTCCAGGTCAAGGTGCCGGCAAGCCAGCCGTTGCGATCGGTATGGTATTCGGCATCCGCTTGCAGGTAGAGCCGATACAAGTATCCATCCGGCCCGCCGAAGTTTTGGTCCAGCCCTGGCCCCAGGCTGTAGCGGAAGCGATTCAGCGGTTCCTCATATAATACCTTGCCACCGCGCTGGGTGTCCGCTTGGGAATAAACGCTGTAGCGGTAGTCGTTCTCGTCTTCCGCGGACTGGACGGCGGCAACGAATTTGTCGCGCTGTTGCACGTCTTCGCGTAGCGACATGCCTGCTGCCTGCCAGCGGTAGCGGAAGGTTTCGATG
Source organism: Litchfieldella anticariensis FP35 = DSM 16096 (assembly GCF_000409775.1). Lineage (GTDB taxonomy): Bacteria > Pseudomonadota > Gammaproteobacteria > Pseudomonadales > Halomonadaceae > Litchfieldella > Litchfieldella anticariensis. Next base: position 424,699 of record NZ_KE332377.1, read on the forward strand.
TCGTCATCGGTGTAGTTGTGCAGGATACGGTTGGCGCGACCGGTGGTCTTGGGCATCGAACGGAAGCGCGTGGGTTCTCCTTCGATCAGAAGGGTGTCGTCCTGCTCGATGATGCGTGCTACGCGTACACCGGCGTTGGCTTGGAGTTCGCGGCTGGCGGCCTGCCAATCGCCGGTATGTTCGCTGGGGGCCGATTGAAGTTCCACCGGGGCTGGGTCGCGTTTGATCTGGCTGAGTCCGGAGAGGTTGGTGCCGAAGCTGATGCTGGCCATGGCGGTGTTGCCGCGTTGCCAGCCCAGCCCAAGCGTGAAATTGTCGTTCAGTTGGTAACGGGCACCGAAGTTGAAGGGGGAATCCTGCGTCAAGGGCGATGCGGCCGGTTCGTTAGCATAGTCATTACCTTCGTATTCCAACTGCAGGATCAGTGGTTCCCAAGGAGTCTGGTATTCGACACCACCAAACACGCTGATAGGGCCGCGAAACAGCTGATTCAGTCCAAACTCCCCGGTTTGATCTATCCCCTGTTGATCGGGCCGATTCTTGAATCTGTCACCCAATAACGACAGGGGGTTGTCGATGTCTCCGCGTTTGCCGAGGTAACCCCAGCCTAGCCCCAGGCTGAAATCGAAGTCACGCCAGCGTTTGCTGGCGACCAGGTATTCACCACCGAACAACGAAGTACCACCGGCGTCACGCAACCCCAAGGCAACTTGCGGCAGGTAGCGACTCTCCTTCCATAGGCGAAATTTGGCATCCATCCCTTTGTCGAGGTAATTGCGATCGGAGGATGCCGTGAGGAAGGGGCGACCTTCTATCGCTACATAGCGAAAGCCGGCTTCCAGCCAGTCGAAGGGCTGAAGGCTGACGTTGTAGCGGCGATAGGGAGCGGTGCGGCTATAGGAGAGCGAGAACTGGCCTGCAGGGGCCATGCGGGCGGTCGGCGTCTGCATCAGGCCCACACCACCGAAATCGCTTTGCTCTTGCATGAAACCGTTCGCTCTCGTCTGAGGCGAAGATAACAGGCCGATCAGCAGCAAACTGGTAAGCAACGTGCCGGGAAATGCCGTCGAACCGTCAATAATGCCGAACGTGACTTGTGAAAGCCTATTGGACGTCGTCATGTGCGGTATTCTGATCCGGGGTGTAAAGGGTGCAGTCGTTTCCGGGCAGTCGAGCCGCCAGGTAAAGAGGCAGATGCTCGTTGATCCAATGCGTCGAGTGATTATCGGTAGGTAGCTCGATGACGATACGACTGCCTGGCGTCAGGGGAATGTCTTCTTCGTTCCAGGCGGCGATGCCTTGAGTCTGTATGGTGCCGCCGGGCGTGATGACCTTGGCGTTATCGGCGCGGCGATAAGCTTCATTGGGTATACGCTCGAGGGATTCGATCAGGCGGCTGCCGGCCTGCCAGTCGAGTTGGGTCACCCCCATGAAACTCCAGATCTCGATCCCGTCAGGAGTACGACAGGCACCATAGGAGTCCAGCGACGATAACCGTGGTGCAAGCCGTGGGTTGGCGGTCAGCAATACCAAGTCGGCGCGTGCCGGCGTACGCATGGTGGCGGGCTGCTCGAGGCGTTCTTTCCATTTGGCCAAGCCCTTGGCGAGGTCGTGGGTACCGGCTTGATGCTGGTGATTGATCTGGAAGGCCAATTCCTTTTGCAAACGCAAGCCCTGCCATTCCAAGGCATCGATATCGGAACGGCGTAGATAGAAGGCTTGACCTTCGGGAAGCGTCTCGAGAGACAGCCAGGCATCCAGCAGGGTAGGGGCGTCTTGCTGGGGCGCCTCGGCGGCCAGCGGTCCTGATATCGCCAAGGCGCATAGACAAGGCAACCATTTGGCGAGCTTGAAACAAGGGATGGGGAAGAGCGTCCTGCTCAGCATTGTTTCCACGAAGTCGTACTCTTGTCTGGGTTTCGACCTACCACCAGGGTCGAGCGACTTGCCACTCGAGGCGGGCAGCGCCTGGCCAGGCTTCGATATCACCTGCCCATAAGCGTTGGTCGTTTGGATCGCGCCAAGTGATATTGCGGCTGCTGTCACCGTTGGACCATTCCACCCGCTCTTCACAGCGCTGTAGTTCGAGAGTCGCCAAGGGAAGCTCCTCCGCCTGTGCTGCTTCACAACGGCGGCTGACCTGGCCTGACAGATAGTGTTCATTACCGTCGCTGTCACGCCAATGACTACTGACAGGATGGCCGCTGTCGCTAGCGGCCCACTGTTCTGTCGATGGATAGGTCAGGCTCAACAACTCGGCATCGAAGCCTGCCGTGCTATAGGGAAACCCTTGGCGCAGTTGCAGTGTGGCGCGGTCTTGTGCTTGCCACATCGTGTCCGTGCCCACTTGGTAGGCCATGACCATCAATGCTTCATTGCCGTTCATGCCGGCAGTCAATGAGGCATAAGGTAGGGCTTCGGCGTGAGCGCTAAGCTCTTCGCTTTGACCAGGCAACAGGGCAAGTAGCTGGGGGGCCATAGGGGCGCTGCCAATGCCATGCGTGGAGCATCCGGCCAACCACCAGGTCAGGCACGACAAGACCGCCAATTGGCGGCCTTGTCGATTTGGTTTGCCAAACAGCATCAGTTGGCGGCAGCGCCGGTGCCCGTGCCAGTACCGGTGCCGGTACCAGCCCCAACACCAATGCCGGCAGCGATCGCCCCAGCCAGGGCAGTACCGGTCAACGGCCCGGTAGCGATGGTCGCCGCGGTACCGCCAGCGGCGCCGCCTGATGCTACGACACCTGTCGCCGACTGGGCCAATGCCAGCGGAGACAACAGCATCGAAGCGATTCCAATGGAAGCAAGAATCTTCTTCATTGGATTTATCCCTCCCTCAATGAATGTTCTGAGTTAGTCGGATTTACTGAACGCCAAGCATAAAAGACACAAGACGCCAGTGATGATCATATGGACATGAATGTTTATATGCCAAGACTAAAGAGTTATCCGTTTGTTAAATTTTAGTGAATAACGGTAGTCATATGAGTGCTATCTATTGTGCAAAAAAAGCGACACAAAAGTGTGGCATCGCCTTCGGCCACCAGGCGCCTCGTGACAGCATTAGAGGGATGGAATCTCTGTCCCGTTAGCTGGTTTACCGGTCTATTCGATAGCTCTCGCTGGCTGGTTCGCAGTCGTTATATTCGACTGGGTATCTAGAATTGGATGGTGGAGCCGACCAATACATCTTGCAGTATCGGTGAGAACACTGCAGTGCACAATAAGAATGAGATTTCATCCCCAGTTGGCTTCGGATCCTCTTGTATTTTGAATACATTCCTCTCGGCGATCGTGATGGTTGTCTCTGAGGGTGCTGCCGGTGTGAGGGGCATTGAAGGCAGGCGAGCGCCGATATGAGCGCTCCACCTACCGTTTAAATGTCTTTACTGATGTTCCTTCCAGTGCGTCTGACGAAGGGCCTCCCGTCGAGCACATTCTGCGCAGCATGGCTTCTTCAGCCCAGCATCGTGACCTTTCATCGGTATATTAAGAAATGTAGTTGTTCGTATATAAGTTTTTTCGTTTGTTTTTTATTGCATCGCAGCATAGAGTCTTTTGACGTTGTGAGGTATACCATTAAGAAAAGAGATGAAGTGATTGAGAGGTGACTGGTGGTGCGATGAGCATCTGTAAAATTCATCATGCCATGTGTGTGCTAGGTAAGGAGGAATGATGAGCTATCTAAACGTTGCTATATGGCAACACTGATGCTTGAAAAATTTCGAAAATCACCCTTGAAAGATGCATGGTTGGTATGTTTATGCCGTTTTCTGTATTTTGTAAGTATATGATATTAAATAATATTGTTTCCTCATTGTGTTGATTTTGCTGTATGAGATCTTCAAAATGAACGAATGTTTCCTTTTGGAGACACTGAGGATTATTCAGTCATGATCATGTAACAAATTCTCGCAAAAGTGAGTATTCGTTATCTTGATTGGCATGGTTTTGCGTGTAAGGTATGACGAAATTAATGTACCTTAATGAAATGGTTTGAGTTGCAATTTTCCCTGTCGATGTTGGGGGAAGTTGTCGATCCGTGTCGTGCATAGATGGATCGCGGATAGGTTCATATTGCGTATTGTGCTGACGGGATGTCTTGAAAAGGATGGCTGCCCGTTGGCTGAAATTTAGAAAATACAAATCGTTGACTGGGCCTCAGGGATCGAGCCGTGACACCCTGGGGCGGTAGCGTGCCCGGATTTTTCAGCATGGATGTGCCAATGACCCTACGACTCCGTCGCCGCTGGTTGCCTGTTTTCATGCTGGCAGCCAGCACATTGACTGGCTGCTCTCTGGCGCCAGGTGGCCATATCGACTATCAGACCGATAGCGCTCCTATCGATGATCTGGTCGATATCGAGCCCATCACCCCAGGCCTGGTGGCCTCCTATCGTGAAATGCTTGGGAAGGATGACGCTTCAACCGACATGTCGCCCGAGCTTCGGCAGCAAATCGAGGAGTACGAGTATTTGGTCGGTGCCGGCGATGTGCTCACCATTACGGTCTATGATCATCCCGAATTGACTATTCCTGCCGGTGGCGAGCGTAGTGCCGAGGAGGCAGGCAATCGAGTGCGCAGCGATGGCACTATCTTCTACCCCTATATCGGAAGGGTGAGCGTTGCCGGAAAGACGCTCGACGAGATCCGCCGTGATTTGACTCAACGACTCACCGCTGTGATTGCCAAGCCTCAGGTGGATGTCGATGTGGCTGCCTTCTACTCCAAGCGGGTTTATGTGAGCGGTGCCGTTGCTGAGCCTGGTTCATTGCCGATTACCAACGTGCCCATGACCATCATGGACGCCATCAGCCAAGCCGGTGGGCCCGAAGAGCATGCCAACTGGAATAACGCCATATTGACTCGCAATGGTGTCGAATCGTCCGTGTCGCTGTATGCTTTGATGCGAGAGGGCGACCAGAGCCAGAACCGCTTGCTCCAGGATGGTGATGTGTTGCATGTGCCGACGGCGGAAGATCAGAGTGTAGCGGTCATGGGGCAGGTGAATTCCCCGGGCAACATAACGCTGGGTAACGAGCCGGTCTCATTGACGGATGCCTTGGCTCGTGCCGGTGGAATTCAAGAAGAGACTGCCGAGCCTTCGGGAATCTTCGTGGTTCGTGGTCAGGCACCGGATAGTGGCAAGTTGGCGACCGTCTACCAACTGGACATCAGGAATGCGGCGGCCTTGACACTAGGTAACGGCTTCATACTGCAGCCTCAGGATGTGGTCTATGTTACCGCCGCTCCGCTGGCTCGCTGGAATCGCGTGATCAGCCTGCTGCTGCCCTCGGCCCGCCTGCCCGGTTATGCAACTGATGCAGCTAATGATTTGAATGGTCAGTAAACACGATGTTTGATCACATCCTGGTGGTATGTACTGGCAATATTTGCCGCAGCCCGGTTGGTGAGGCCTTGCTCAAGCGACTTTGCCCTGGCAAGCGGGTGGCGTCGGCCGGCTTAGGCGCTCTTGTAGGAAAAGGCGTCGATCCCAACGCCTTACGCCTGGGGGAAGCCGATGGTCTGGAACTTGGTGCTCACCGGGCACGACAAGTCACCTTGGAAATGTTGCAAGACGCCGATCTGATTCTGGTGATGAGCGAAGGCCAGCGCCGGGCCATTGGTGAACTGTTGCCAGCCGCCATGGGCAAGACCATGTTGTACGGCCGTTGGCTGGAAGGAGAGCAGCGTCAGGGAGTGGAAATCCCCGATCCCTACCGCAAGAGCCCGGAAGTCTTTGCCCATGTTCATCAATTGCTGACTCGAGCCGCCGACGCATGGGCGCAGAAACTGCAGTAGGCCGGCATCCCTAGCCTGGCCACTGAGGAGATCAGCCAGAATGTCTTCGAACATACTGGCTGATCGCTGCACAAATCTCATCGAGCCTGAATACATCCCCATAGGGTCGGATATCGACCTCTTTCTTGTTTTCTTTAGGTACTCGTATGTCTCAATCTCCTGCCGCACCATCTTCCTCTGACGATCAAATCGATATTGGCCGTCTGGTAGGTCTTTTAATAGACCACAAATGGCTGATTGCGGTGATCACCGGAATATTTGTCGTCATGGGCGGGATCTATGCGCTCCTGGCTACACCGATCTACCATGCCGAGGCTCTGGTGCAGGTCGAGGAAGAGTCGCCGTCGAACCCACTCGAGGACGTATCCAGCCTGCTCGGGGTCGAGCCTCCGTCACAGGCTGAGATCGAAATCATCCGCTCACGCATGGTGTTGGGACAGGCGGTGGACTTGCTCAACATGGATATCGTGGTTGAGCCCAAGCGGTTGCCGCTGATCGGTGACTTCTTGGCGCGCCGTGGGGTCGAACGTCCCGGCTTCCTGAATGGCTGGGGCAGTACCTGGGCGGGGGAGAGCCTCGAAATCAACGAGATGCCGGTAATCGACGACTATCGCGGTGAGACTTTTACGCTGGAAGTACTGGATAGTCAGCGTTATGCCCTGTTCTATGATGGTGAGCGCGTGGGTGAAGGCCGTGTTGGAGAACTGGTGGACTTCCTCGATGGCGCTGTGGCATTGCGGGTCAAATCGCTGTCGGCGGCGCCCGGTGCCCGATTCGACATTACCCGCAAGAGTCGGATGCAGGCGTTTATCGAACTACGCCAGGCTTTGGTAATTAAAGAGCAAGGGACGGAAACCGGGATTCTTAACTTGTCACTGACCGGCCCTGATCGTCAGGCGATTAAAGAGACCCTCAACACCATTGCCGATATTTACCTGTCTCAGAATATACGCCGTCAGTCGGCGGAGGCGCGCAGGAGCCTCGAGTTTCTCGACGAGCAGGTGCCGAAGGTGCGTGGTGAGTTGCAGGCGGCGGAGAACAAGTTCAACCGCTATCGCACTCAGCAGGAAAGCGTCGACATGACGTTGGAAACCGAGTCGGTGTTGGAACGGTTGGTCAATCTGGAAGGGAAGCTCAATGAGTTGGAGTTCGCCGAGTCCGATCTCGCTCAGCGATTTACTCCGGGGCACCCCACTTATGCGGCGTTGCTGGACAAGAAAAGGCAGTTGGAGCGCGAGCGTGACAAGCTCGATGAGCGGATCAGTGCCATGCCCGAGACTCAGCAAGAGATTCTACGCCTGAAGCGCGATGTCGAGGTCAATCAGCAAATCTATATCCAGTTGCTCAACAAAGTGCAGGAGATGGAGATCGCTGAAGCCAGTACTGTCGGTAATGTTCGCATCCTTGATGAGGCTGACATTATCCCAGCCCCTGTCTCTCCCAATAAGCCGCTAATCGTGATGGTGTCGCTGCTGCTGGGAGGGCTGCTGGCTGTCGGTTGGGTATTGGTTCGTGCCGCTTTCAACCGTGGTGTGGAGAGCCCTGAGCAACTCGAGGAACTGGGCATACCGGTGTATGCCACGGTGCCGCTTTCCGAGGAGCAGCAGAAACTGGTCAAGCGCGTCAAGCGGCGCCACGATGCAACGGCGAAGGATGTACCTAACGGTGTGCTGGCGCACAGCAATCCTTCCGATACGGCTATCGAAGCATTACGTGGCCTGCGTACCAGCCTGCATTTTGCGATGCTGGAATCTAGCAATAACCGTATGATGATCACAGGCCCTAGCCCGGGCATCGGCAAGAGCTTCGTTAGTGTCAACCTGGCGGCAGTATGTGCCCAAGGTGGGCAGAGGGTGCTGGTGATTGATGCCGATATGCGCAAGGGGCATGTCCATACCGCTTTTGGTGGTAAATCCGAACACGGCCTCTCTGAACTGCTGTCGGGCAAGATCGATCGGGGAAGTGCCATAAGAACTAGCGAGATCGATGGGCTGCACTATATATCGCGTGGCATGGCGCCACCCAATCCCTCGGAACTGTTGATGCATGAGAGCTTTACTCGCTTGCTGGATGAACTCAGTCCGAGTTATGACCTTGTCATCATTGATACGCCTCCGATCCTGGCGGTGACTGATGCCGCCATTGTCGGCAAACAGGTGGGAACCACCTTGATGATTGCTCGCTTCCAACTCAATCCTCCCAAAGAGATCGGTATTGCCCAGCGCCGATTGGGAAATGCCGGTGTGGAAGTGAAGGGCTGCATCCTCAATGCCATGGAGCACAAGGCAGCTACCAGTTATGGCTATGGGTATTACAGCTACTCGTACAAATAGAAGGAAGAGGAAGAAAGAAGAAAGATAAAAAGAAAGAAGATGAAAGAAAGAGGATGGGAGAAAGAGCGCCTGGATCGGTGCTTTTCTCTTCCAGCCCAGGTCTAGACGCCCTAGAGCGTCAAAGAGTCGGGTTGGTTTGGCACGCCTGCCGAAAGCATATCTTCGACTGTGACAAGACGGTGAGACATCCTTGGTTGCTTTCACCTGTTTTCATCAATTCACGAACCTCACCAACCTATAGGCCCCCAATGGACTGGGATGCTTACTTCTCCATAACCGTCGTAGCGGCGGTACTCGCTGGTCTGGTGCTGACACGCATTGCACCGGACGTGGTGTTGATGGCGGCGTTGACCGCCTTGGTCATCGCTGGTGTATTGACGCCGGGGGAAGCCCTGCAAGGCTTCTCCAATCCTGGGGTGATGACCATTGCCACCCTCTATGTGGTCGCTGCCGGTCTCAAGGAGACGGGTGCAGTGCAGTGGATCGCTCACCGCTTGCTTGGGCAGCCACGTAGTCTCAAGCGAGCCCAGTTGCGAATGCTGCTGCCGACAGGTGGCCTCAGTGCTTTCATGAACAATACCACCGTGGTGGCAATGTTCATCCCCGCTGTTCAGGAGTGGGCCAACCGGCTCAGACTCCCTCCCTCCAAGTTACTGCTTCCCTTGAGTTATGCCGCCATTCTGGGTGGCACCTGTACCTTGATCGGCACCAGTACCAATTTGGTGGTCGATGGTTTGCTGCAAAGCCAGATGGATATTGCCCTGGGCATGTTCGAATTGGCCTGGGTGGGTGTGCCGCTGCTGTTCGTGGGTGGTGCTTTCCTGTGGCTGTTCGCCGATCGTCTGCTACCCAACCGCGATAGCGTGATCGAGCAGTTCGACCAGGCACGTGAATATTGTGTCGAGGTGTTGGTCGAGTCCGGAGGGCCATTGGTGGGCAAGACGATCCAGGAAGCTGGGCTTCGTCACCTGCGCCACGGCTATCTGGCTGAGATCCAGCGTGGTGAGCGATTATTGACCGTGGTGGCGCCGGAAACCGAGTTGCAGGCTCGCGATATCCTGGTATTCATCGGGGCGCCGGAATGTGCTCGCGAGTTGCGTAGGATCCATGGCCTGAAACCGGCCAATGGCGATGTACATAAGCTGGATATTGCACATCATCGCCGCTGTTTGGTGGAAGCCGTAATAGGGCCTGACTTCGCGGGGCTGGGGCAGAGTATCCGTGAGTCGCGTTTTCGTTCGCGTTTTCAGGCAGTGATCTTATCGATTTCCCGTGAGGGGCGGCGTCTGCCGGGCAAGGTCGGTGATATCAAGCTGCGCGTAGGCGATACCCTATTGTTGGAAACTGCCCAGGATTTCGTCGATCAATATCGCTACCGCAAGGACTTCCTGTTGGTCAGTGCACTCAACGACTCCACTCCCCCTGATTACCGCAAGGCCCCCTTGGCGTTGGTGATACTTGGCGCCATGGTGTCGCTAAGTGCTTTTGGTGTGTTGAGCATCCTCAAAGCAGCGTTTCTGGCTGCTGGCGTGATGCTGGTTACTCGCAGTATCACGGCCAGTAAGGCACGTCGCTATATCAACCTGCAGGTGTTGATCGTGATTGCCGCCTCCTTCGCATTAGGGGCCGCAATGACGAAGACCGGCGCCGCCCAGGCCATTGCCGGCTTGCTGGTGGGAGGCGTCGCCTCTCCCTGGGTGGCGCTGGCGTTGGTCTATGCCTTGACGGTGCTATTTACCGAACTCATCACCAACAACGCGGCGGCAGTATTGATGTTTCCCGTTGCCACGGCGGTGGCGGATCAACTCGGAGTCAATGCGATACCGTTTGCCATCGCGATCATGATGGCGGCTTCCGCCAGTTTCATGACTCCCCTGGGCTACCAGACCAACCTGATGGTCTACGGTCCGGGAGGGTATCGCATGGTCGATTATTTCCGCATTGGTCTGCCGCTTAGCTTGCTGGTCGGCGGTACGGCGGTGGCATTGATTCCCATGATTTGGTCATTCTGACGATAAGGCTATGTAGCCTTTGTGGCGGCCTGATGACTCAGCAGTCGTGAGCATGGACCGTTCCTGGAGTACTTGATGCAATTGGTCAAACGCCTGAAAGGCGAACTGGCAATCTCTCTGGCACGTACCTTCATCGCCCGTGGTATCGCCGCCTTGGGTGGCCTATTGCTGGCGATGATATTGGGCCGTTTATATGGCCCTGCCGGGGTGGGGGTCTTTGCACTGGCGCAGAGTCTGTATGTGGGTGCAGCAATCCTTGCACGCTACGGCATGAATAATGCCCTGATGCGTTATGTCGGCCAGGATCATCAGTCCAAAGAGATTGTTGTTTACTTGAGATGGGCAATACGCAAGGCAGGTCTACTCAGCCTTGTGGCAGCGGCAACGATCTTCCTGTTGCGAGGCCATTTAGGGGATTGGTTCGACGCTGGGGCACTTCCTGGTGTGCTCGTTGGAATTTCTCTCGTCATTCCCGCCGTTACCCTGGCATTCGTGGTGGGTGGTTTCATGAAGGGGATTCGTAAACCCGCGACGGCTTGTTTGCTGGAGAATGGCAGTATCGCGCTGGTCGCTTGTCTCCCGGTGCTGGGGTTGAATGCCATATGGCCGACGGAGGGGGTTGCCAATGCTGGTTGGGCTTTGGCACTGGCAAGTTGGCTCGTGTTGGCCCAAGGCGCCTGGCAGGCTTGGCGTTGGCTGAAGTCGCAACAGCTTCACACAGCGGAAGTACCGGCAACGAAGCAGGAATTCTCCGCGAGCTCGCATGCATTCTTCGTATTGAGCCTGGCGCTATTGATGCAACAGGTAGTGAGCATATTGATTGCCGGTTGGTTGCTTGATAGCGCCCAGCTTGGCTTATTCAAGGCAGCCGAGCGTACGGCACTGCTGATCAACTTCATCCTGTTAGTCATCAATGCGGTGCTGCCACCACGTTTTGCCGCTCTCTATCGCCAGCGTGACATGGCAGGGCTTAGCGCGCTTGCGCGTAAAGGCGTGTTGATAGGCTTGGGCCTTGCCACTCCTATGCTACTGCTCTGTCTACTGGTTCCCCAGTGGGTATTGAGTCTCTTTGGGCCGGAGTTTACTCAGGCGGAAAATCTTTTGAGAATCATTGCATTAGCTCAATTGATCAATGTGGCGACTGGACCGGTGGGTTTCTTGCTGAATATGACCGGTCACGAAAAGCTGATGCGCAATATCGCCCTGGTGTCTAACGCCATTGGGCTATCGATGTTCTTTATCTTGATTCCGCCTTTTGGTGCCTTGGGAGCCGCTTGGGCCCTTGCACTGGTGCTTGTATTGCAGAACCTGACGGCATTGATGTTCGCCTGGCGCAAGTTGGGGATCTGGATGCTGCCGACACCCAATCTACTTAAATGGATGCGAACCGATATGCAGGAGGCAAGCTGATGCAACGAAGCGACTTTTACCGCCCTGATCATGAACAGTGCCAAGCGTTATTGAATGGCGTGGAAGCAGCTGGTAGGCGGGTGCTCGATATCTATCAGCGTGACTTTGAGGTGGAGACGAAGGCCGACCAGAGTCCTCTGACGGAAGCCGATATGGCCTCGCACCACGCCTTGGTGGCATTGCTCGAGGAACTGACTCCACAGATTCCGATTCTTTCCGAGGAGTCTGGTGAGATACCTTTCGAGACACGCCAAGGTTGGAAACGCTATTGGCTTCTTGATCCCTTGGATGGCACCAAGGAGTTCATCAAGAAAAACGGTGAGTTCACCTTGAATGTGGCATTGATAGAAGAAGGCGTGCCGGTATTCGGTATCGTTCACGCACCGGTACTTGGGATTAGCTGGTGGGGGCAGGAGGGTGTAGGTGCCTGGAAAGTTCAGGATGGCCAGGCGGCGCCTATCAATGTGCGCGGCTTGCCCAATCCTGAACAGGCGGCTTGGAAAGTCGTGGGTAGCCGCTCCCATGGCTCAGCCGAATTCGAGGCCTTCTGTGCTCAGTTGCCTCGACATGAGCGTGTTTCCATGGGCAGTTCCCTCAAGCTTTGCTTGGTGGCCGAAGGCGCTGCCGACCTGTATCCGCGTCTGGCCCCTACATCTGAATGGGATACCGCTGCTGCACAAGCTGTCGTCATGGCCGCCGGTGGAGAAGTATTCAATGCCCATACGCTCGAGCCACTGCGTTGCAACCAGCAGGACAGCTTGCTCAATCCTTTCTTTATCGCCTGTGGCCAACGCAGCCCCCAATGGGAAGAGGCGTTGTCGTATGCGCTAAACGCCGTCCCAACTTCCTGATTGACGCTCATAAGCCGGGGCTCATGGAGTGAACAACGACGTCCCCATGTGAATCTCCCGGCGTCTGAATGATTGCTCATAAAAAGGACCATCATCATGTCCAATCAAGCGACTGTACTCAGTGATACACCAACTATTTCGCCCGAACGTGCGACCCACCTGAAACAGCTGGAAGCGGAGTCGATTCATATCATCCGCGAAGTGGCTGCCGAGTTCCGTAATCCCGTCATGCTGTACTCCATCGGCAAGGATTCCTCGGTGATGCTGCACCTGGCGCGCAAGGCCTTCTATCCCGGCACGCCGCCGTTCCCGCTGATGCACGTCAACACCACCTGGAAGTTCCGCGAGATGATCGAGTTCCGCAACCGCATGGCGGCGGAGGTGGGCATGGAACTGATCGAGCACATCAACCAGGAAGGCGTGGCGGCGGGCATCAACCCCTTCGATCACGGCAGCGCCAAGTACACCGACATCATGAAGACCCAGGCGCTCAAGCAGGCACTGGACCAGCACGGCTTCGATGCCGCCTTCGGCGGGGCGCGGCGCGACGAGGAAGCCTCGCGGGCCAAGGAGCGGGTCTACTCGTTCCGCGACAAGTACCACCGCTGGGACCCCAAGAACCAGCGCCCGGAGCTGTGGAACGTCTACAACGCCAAGGTCAACAAGGGCGAGTCGATCCGCGTGTTCCCGCTCTCCAACTGGACCGAGCTGGATATCTGGCAGTACATCTACCTCGAGTCGATCCCCATCGTGCCGCTGTACTACGCCGCGCCGCGCCCGGTGGTCGAGCGCGACGGCATGCAGATCATGGTCGACGACGAGCGCCTGCCGCTCGAACCCGGCGAAGTGCCCGAAGAGAAGTGGGTGCGCTTCCGCACGCTGGGCTGCTACCCGCTGACCGGGGCGGTGGAATCCAAGGCTGCCACGCTGCCCGAGATCATCCAGGAGATGCTGCTCACACGGACCAGCGAACGCTCCGGCCGCGCCATCGACCATGACCAGGCTGGGTCGATGGAGAAGAAGAAGAGGGAAGGGTACTTCTGAGCAACGAGCTACGAGCTACGAGCTACGAGCTATGAGCTATGAGCTATGAGCTGGATATTGAGACTCGTAGCCTCCGAGAAGCACTCGCCATTAACGATACCCGCCAAACATGAAGAGAGCACGGCCTGCTCGTAGCCCGCCGCTCGGAGCTCGCAGCGCTCGTGTTCTTCACCAGGATGGAGAAAACCTGTGTCACACCAATCAGCCCTTATCTCGGAAAACATCGAAGCCTACCTCCAGGAACACGAGAACAAGGACCTGCTGCGCTTCATCACCTGTGGCAGTGACTTTCATTTTTTATCTTAAGGTTTTCTCATGTCACACCAATCAGCCCTTATCTCGGAAAACATCGAAGCCTACCTCCAGGAACACGAGAACAAGGACCTGCTGCGCTTCATCACCTGCGGCAGCGTCGACGACGGCAAGTCAACGCTGATCGGGCGGCTCTTGCACGATTCGAAGATGATCTACGAGGATCAGCTCGCCGCCATCACCCAGGCGTCGAAGACCAGCGGCACCACCGGCGATGCCGTGGACCTGGCGCTGTTGGTCGATGGGCTGCAGTCCGAGCGTGAGCAGGGCATCACCATCGACGTCGCCTACCGCTTCTTCTCCACCGACAAGCGCAAGTTCATCATCGCCGACACCCCGGGGCACGAGCAGTACACGCGTAACATGGCCACTGGGGCCTCGACGGCGAGCCTGGCGGTGATCCTGATCGACGCGCGCTACGGGGTACAGACCCAGACCCGGCGGCACAGCTTCATCGCCGACCTGCTGGGTATCCAGCACCTGGTGATCGCGGTCAACAAGATGGACCTGGTCGACTTCTCGCACGACCGTTTCGACGAGATCGTCGCCGACTACCGGGCCTTTGCCGAGAACCTCAATGCCCGCGATATCCGCTTCGTGCCGATGTCGGCGCTGGAAGGCGACAACGTGGTCAACCCGAGCGAGCGTACCCCTTGGTATGAGGGCCCGGCGTTGCTCGAACTGCTGGAAACGGTGGAGATCGCTCACGACAGCAACCTTCGCGACTTGCGTTTGCCGGTGCAGTACGTCAACCGGCCCAATCTGGACTTCCGCGGCTACTGCGGCACGCTGGCCGCCGGTATCCTGCGCCCGGGCCAGGCGGTCAAGGCCTTGCCGTCGGGCAAGCGTTCGACGGTCGAACGCATCGTCACCTACGACGGTGACCTGGAAGCCGCCTATCCGGGGCAGGCGATCACCGTGACATTGCACGATGAGATCGACATCTCGCGTGGCGACTGGCTGGTCGCGGCCAATGCCGAGGTGCCGCTATCCAATGCCTTCACGGCCGATATCGTGTGGATGCACGACACGGCCCTGGAACCTGGCAAGCTCTATGACTTCAAGCTGGCGACCCGCGACCTGTCCGGCGAGATCCGTGCCATCGACTACCAGATCGATGTCAACACCCTGGAGCGGCATCCCACGGATTCGCTGGCGCTGAATGCCATCGCCCATTGCGAGGTCGAGCTGACCGCCGAGATCCCGCTAGACGATTACCGCAAAAGCCCGGGGACCGGCAGTTTCATCGTCGTCGACCGCCTGACCAACGTGACGGTGGGGGCGGGGATGATCCGCGGTGCGACCCAGGCCTCAGACGGCAAGCGTGAGCAGGTCGACTGGCAAGCCTTCGAGGTCGAGCTGAACGCCCTGATTCGCAAGCACTTCCCGCACTGGGAAGCCAAGGATGCTAGCAAGTGGATCAAACAGTGATATCTATACCGATATTGTCTTGAATAGACTGCTATTTGGAAGAGGATAGAATGTTACTGAAGGACTTGAACTTATTCATTGTTGGCGCTCCTAAAAGTGGCACGACTGCACTTTATGAATACTTGAAAGAGAGTCCGGACGTGTTTTTCCCGGACTTCAAGGAGCCAAACTACTTTTCAAATAATCCTGAGGGTATCAAAGATGAAGAAGAGTATTTGAAAATTTTTGATGGACATGCGGGCGAAGCTATAGTTGGAGAGTGCTCAACTTCATATTTATATGATGGCGATGCGCCGAAGAGGATAAAAAATAGCTGTGCCGAAAATACAAAAATAATAATTTCTCTAAGAAACCCTGTGAATATGTCATTCTCTCTTTGGCAGCACAACGTGAGAAATGGAAGAGAGAAACTGAGCTACCAAGATGCGGTCAAGTCGATTAAAGAAAGAAGGCATGACAGCAAGTATATAAAGCAAGGAATACATAGGTTTGAATATATAGAAAGAGCAAGATATGCAAGTCAGGTAGAGCAATATATTAATGAGTTCGGAGAAAGTAACGTAAAAATATTCATATATGAAGAGTTATTTGACAATATTGACAGTGGGTATGTCGATATTTGCAATTGGCTAGGAGTTACGGCCGCCAATGTTGAGTTTTCAAAACATAATGAAGCAAGAGTCGTAAAAAACCAAGCGATACAGAGTCTCGTAAGACCCAGTGGGTTTTTATCCTCGGTTTCGAAGAAAATACTCACAAGAAATATGAGGAAAAAAGTTAGAGAAAAGATCAGTAGTCTGAATTCAAAGCCTGGGAAATACGAAGTTCCAGATAAGTTCAAAAACGAGCTTGTCACTTATTTCGAAAATGATGTCGATAGCTTGATAAACTTGGCTGGAGTCGATGTCAAGAAATACTGGAAACACTTCAATTGAATTTCTAACGGGGCTAAGCATGAAGGGACAATATAATCACTCCAGGATGTTGAGAAATAATTGGTTAATTTACGGAGCGTTGAGTGGAATTAATAAAAGGCCCTTCGATGGGAGTAGAAAATTTCTCTTCTCTAATGACTTCATTATCGATGGTTATCCGAGGACTGCGAACACTTTCTTGACTCACTATTTTATGGAAACGTTTGATTTCCCCCAAAATCGGATTGGTCATCATTTTCATGCTCCAGCAGCTGTATATTATGCAAGTTTTTTCAATAAAAAAGCTGTTTTTACATTACGAGAACCCTATGGCTCGATCTCTTCCTATGTACTTCATCGCTATGGCCATGAATATGAGAAAATAGACGCCTTAGGCAACATTCAGCTCTGCATCCTGAAATATGAAGATTATCTGGATGCCATTAATAATATAAAATCGAGTAATGTTTTAGTATTTAATTTCAGTGATATCGTTAGCAACCCTGAAAGAATCATGGAGGTCATACAGAAAAAATATAACCTGAAGACGCACTCTTCTAAAGTTGGAGAGGAAGACAAGACGGCAGTGGTACAGGAAAAAATAAAGAAAATTGAAACTAATACTGGAAATGATAAAGACGTTAGTCTTCGTGTTCCTAACCCGAATGAACAAAGGAATGAGCATAAAAAGAAAGTGAAAGAGATTATTGATGAAAACTTTAAAGACAGTATGAATTCTGTGCTGGGAAAATACGAGATTGCGTTGCGGGGCAGCTTTAGAATATGAAGATGCCAAGGTATAGATTTTATTTATCAATATTGATTGTTCTTTATTTTGCCGCAGGAGCCTGGGTAACTTTCTCATCAACAATGAGGCCTGAAATTTACTTTCTGCTATGTTTATTGATGATCGTAATCTCTATACCTTTTTACTATGGAAGTTCATCGGGTGATATCTTCTCTCCTCACTCGTTTATCTGGATATCTGTCTTTCTTGGAACTTCGCTTAAATTATACTATGTGTATGCAAATTATAACCTTGATGAAGTGATTTCATTTGCTGATGGGGTCAGCGAAGCACAGTTGGCTACTGCGCTTGTCTTTTTAACGGCATGTGGGTTTTTTTATGTTTCTGGTTTCCTGATGGCAGGAAATAAGTATATAAATCTTCCTGAGTATGAATTCAGCAAGATTGGCTCAATTCCCCAAAAAGTGTATGTTTTTGCTTTTGCAATTTTAGGAATAGTGGCGTCAGCTTATTTGTATAAGGTTTTTAATATCAGCCTTAGTGACTTTGCAAGCTTGTCGAGAAAAAGAAATGCGGATGATCTTGAAGGTGGGGGAGGGTTAGTAGGGATTTTTCGTACCCTCTCACAGTTCTGTTTTTATATCGCAATTATTTTAATGATGGCCTATTATAAAAAGAATGACATCATAAATAGGCAAAAGTGGTTGGTTGTAATAGCCTTGGTGTTCATTTCTTCAATCTTTCCGTTCATGATTAGTAGCAGAAGTCTCATAGTTTATAATCTCATAACGCTAATGATGTTGCGGCATTATTTCTATAAGCCGCTAAAATTTGAAGAAATCCTGAAAGTGGTCGTTCCTATTGTCGTTGTTATTGGCGTGATGGGAGGCCTGAGAGGATTTGCACATGGTCAATCGGAAGATCTTGAGTTCTCGATTGTTGATCAGTTTTTAAGTTCAATCTTCTTGAAACACAATATGGTAGATATTTACAAAATATCTCTCATGCTGGAGATTTTTCCAAGAGAGCACCCATTTTTATATGGCAAAACCGTATTCGCATGGTTCTTTTACCTGCTCCCTGACTGGATGGTTGATAATGTCGTACTAAGACCAGGCCCTTTTTACGGTCAAGTGCTGTTTGGCTTAGGCGAAAATGTCAGAACGGGGTCTCCACCAAGCTTGTTCGGAGAAATGTACTCTAATTTTGGCTTGGCTTTGTCACTGTTGTCTTCATTCATTTATGGAGTGGCGATAAAGATTTTTTATAATACCTTCGTGAATAACAACAATGCCGTTTTTTCTCTAATATATATGATGTGCATAATATGGGTTTCTTTCTTCCTCGTCGGTGGCGATGTCAGTGGTACAATGCTCAAAATAGCTGTGCTATCAGTGACAGCGATTGTGCTATCAGTTTCTTATAAGCGCCTCGGTGGGATAAGGTTTAATCTGTAATAATTGGGGTAAGATAATTTCTAGTGATCTGGCGAACGTATTCTGAGATATTTCATGGAAATCAAAACCTTCTTCGCTCAGAATGCAGATGGCAATGTCGTGCCCCGGGCACTCGTATACCTCTATTATCCCGGCACCACGGATTTGGTTTCCGGCCTGGAAGATGTCGACGGAAATCCTTTGGGTAATCCTTTCAAAGCCGATGTTGATGGGCAAATAAAGGTAGCGGCACCAAATGGGAAGTATGACATTCGCGTGTCTAGCGCTGAGCTTGACCACAGGGTTAGAGTGCAATTCTTTGATCCTGAAAATATCAAGGCTACCGATACAGAAGATTCTCGACCGATTGGAGATTTTGCACGCACGATAGCATTCAAGCCTGAAGCTAAAATTGCTACTTACGATAGAGCATTGACGGAAGGTGAAAATACAGTTGATTTAGCATCGTTTTCCGGTGCGCTTGTCAATCCCAACCATTTAGGATTTTCTTTATTTGCCAAGCGACATGGGAAGATTGTGGAGCTGGAAAGAAAAACCGAATGGGATTATGACGAGAATACAAAAAAAATCAAAGTATTTGTTCATGCTGGAGATACACTAAAGGCAGTACAAGAAATAGTAGGAAATAGGGATGTAGGAAAAATTGGCGTTGAGATAACTGGTGCGCCAGCCATTCGAAAAATTAGTGACAAGTTTTCAGAGTCTGCCTCGACAACAGACTTCAATGCGTATGGCAACAATGAAAATGATGAATACACCGAACTCAAAGCTTTTTTCGAATGTGAAGCATCAAATAAATTAATGTTGCCGAAAGTTTTTCTGACCAGCCAGGCACTATATGTACGCAGCAATAATCAAATAGTTTCCAAGGGAGCCACTATACGCAACGTTGCTTCTGACACAGCGGAGCATTTTGATAGCAGTTGCCTAATATTTGGAAGGTGTTCACGAAGCGATTTTGCCCGTGTAAAGGGAGAGACCCAGTCGGCGCACTATATTGGGAAGCTCTCAAGAGGTGATAGCAAGATAACGATATCGGGTCGATGGAATAATACGCTGAAAGACTGGTCCAATCCAATAACCTATATTCCTGAAGCTGGTGATCTCGTTACCGTCTTGACAACGGATAATACGCAACCGGCTGAAGGCACGAGACCATTGCCAAGTGCAGTCTGTCATCGAAGGATCATTTCGGTTACAAATGCTGGCGTTGTTATCAAGCTAGATTCCGGTGTCTCGAAAAATGGCGACTATATGCTAGTGCCAATGTCGAGAGATCTTGGATATGACGTTACTTCTTACGGCGAATCCTGCAGGATGCATGCCGTCGAAAACATCGAAATGCGCGGAATCAAAACAGTATCGGATAATGGCCATGCCTTTATAACGCAAGCCATTCTAGACAGCGATATACAGATAATTGCCGATGGCTTATCACTAATATATGGAAACGGAATCGTAAGGACGCGGATAGTATCGACTGGAGTCTTTTCACGAGGTGCCGTTGAGACAGCTGTCGGTACGGAAGATGCTAATCTGGAATTTTATGGAACTTATGAGGATCGTGGAATTCATCTGAAGACAGCATGTGTTTCGTTGGGTGAAAACCCTATTCGACCTAGAATTAAGAAAGGACGAATATTTGGCAAATGGGATGGTGACATCGCATTGAACGCTTCAGGAGAAGAGCTGACAATCACTGACCTGGAAATTGAAGCTGCACCGTCACGTGTGTTGGCGTATCTCGGAAACTCTCACATTACAACAACCCGACCTGTGGTCAATAGACTAAAAATTACAGGATCATCTAGCATTGATGGAAAGTTGTTTTCCACAACTGCATTAGAAAATGCTGACCTGAAAAATTTAGAATTTAATTGTTCTCAAACGGTAGGAGTCAATACGGGCGTAGAGTTTCGTGGCAGTGGGGTCGTGGATGGGTTAAGAATGTCTGCACCCAACACTATACGTGCTGATGCGACATGGTTGCTGAAAGATATTCAAGATCCAATGCATCTTGAGTCTGAAACTCATGCTCAAATGATGACGAAAAAGGATTCTACGCTTCGGCGCATCGTACCTTTCACTAGATACTCAGATTCAAGAGTGACGCCAAAAGATAATGTTCGTATTGACGTCGTCACGGATACCATAATAGAAAATCCAGCCGTGGAGGATGTTAGGGTTGGGCGTTGCATAATGATACTGCTCCGCAATGTCAATGGCGGTGGTTGGTCTGTAAATCTAGGATCCGATTATAAGGGCATCAGTCACCCAGGAGTCGGAAATAATCATGAATTCTGGACCGGGGAGTTCATGTGGGATGGGACATTCTGGGTATTCATCGGTGGGAATGGTACTTGGACATAAGGGTAATAAACGCTGAGGTGTTTTTTACATGGTTCTTACAACTTGGTTTTTATAGGTTATTTACATATGAAATATTTATTTATAATAGGAGCTCCAAAAGCTGGAACTACAGCATTGGCCCAGCAACTTGATCAGCATAAGAATATTTCATGTAGCATACCTAAAGAGCCATTTTTCTTCTCAAATGAATTTAAAGATCTCTCAGGGAATACTCCTATAAAAAGTTATAATGAATATTTGAAGTGCTTTCCAAAATCCCAAGAAAAATGTGATTGCCTTTATAGGCTTGATGCTTCGAGCTTGTATCTTTATTCAGATGATGCCTTGAATAGAATATGGGAGTTGAAGAAAAATAAAGATGAGGTAAAAATAGTTATATTGACAAGAGATTTGGTTGATATTGCGTATGGGTTCTATATGCAAAACGTTAATCATTTTAGAGAAGAACGAAAGAATTTTTATGATGCCTTTTTCGAAGGGCCCGATGAAAGAGAAAATACATTATTAACAGACTATAAGAAAATAGCTTCTATAGGGAGTGAAATAAAGAAATGGATGGCAAGGTACCCAATAGAAGATATTTTGGTTATAGATAATAAAGAGTTGAGAGAAGATAACGAAAAAGTCATAGAGAAAGTTTTGAATTTTCTTGAAATAGAAAATGTGAATCTTCCTAGCGTTGTTGCAAACGAATCCTTTAGTGTTAAAACAAAGCTCATTGCCAGCATAATGAGGTCAAGATATTCCGTCGTTGTTGGAAATCAGCTAAAAAAAATATTCGGAAGGAATAATTTAGAATGGGCAATATCACTTAAAAAGAGTCTATACCTCAAGAAAAGCAAAAGAAAAGATCTGAGCGACTTTGAAAGAAATAAAATAAGAACCGAATTGCAAAGTGAGTATTTGATTCTAGATGAAATAAGGTCCGTATATGAGTGACATCATTTTCTGGGGTGTCACCCCCCCACCAACAACGGGGATGACCATAGTTAATGAGTTTTATAGAGAATTCTTGAGTCAAAAGGGCGGAGCATCAATAGTAATAAAAAGAAAGAAGTGGCACAATAATATTGTGTGGAGGATAAACAAGTATCTCTATTATTTTCTTTTTATTCCCAAACTCTATTTTTATAGATTAAAGGGGTATAAAAAAATATACATGGCTCCTGACTCGAGCCTCGGTTTTTACCCGTTCTCTCTTTCATTGATTTTTCTAAGGCCTTTTTTCAAATTCATTTTCCATCATCATGTTAGGGTTTATATAGAATCACCCACAAAACTCAATAAAGCGTTTTTCAATCATTTTTTAAGCTCGGGTGATTGTAATATATTCTTGTCAAGAGAAATGCAAGAAGCCTTCTCCAGCGCATATACATGCAAAGCTGGTAGTTGCTCTCTAGGAAATATTTTGCTTTTTCCTCCTGTGGAACCTGGAGAATATTTAGAAGATAGCACTTTGAAAGTCAATATCGGTTTTATTTCTAATATAACAAAAGAAAAAGGGGGGCTTGATTTCTTCGAAATAATAGAGAGTTTGTCGCAGATAAGCGATGATTTTAATTTTCACCTGGCTGGACCTTGCAATGATAAAGAAATAATTGAACTGATAGAGCAGGCGAAGAAAAAATATGGTGGTCGATTTAAATATTACGGTGCGCTTTATGACGATGCCAAATGGGGATTTTACAGGGGGGTCGATATATTGTTATTCCCTTCAAGATATAAAAAAGAGGCTCAGCCATTAGTCATTTATGAAGCAATGGCCAGTGGATGTCATGTTGTAGCAAGAGATATTGGATATATTAGAGGGCAAGTTGAGAACCTGGGAACTTTGTTTAATGAAAATGATGAAGCGATAGAATTTATAAACGATTTAAAATCTCAAGGCATTAGTAAGAATGCCATGCTCGAAGCGTATAATGAAATTTATACTAATGAATTCGTGGGTTTGGAAAATATTTACGAAGATCTAAAGGGGAGTGAGTAAGAATGAAAGTGGCTCTGGTAAGTGGATTTTGGGCGCAAAATATAGGGAATGCTTTTTTTAATATCGGCGGCAAGTGGGCTTTAGAGCAAGTATTTGGAGAGAATAACGTCCAATTCGTTCAAGATAGGCCTCCTTATAGAACCTTTTATGACCAGATGAAAGGAGATCCTGAAAATTATGTGAAACTTCATGAAATGCTGGATGTGGAATATCTTGTACTTCAGGGGCCAATGCTAACCAAGACATTTCCTCATATATGGGGAGAGGCTTTCAAGAAGCTGAAAGAGCGAGGCGTCAAGATAATGCTTCATGGCGCTGCTTTCTTTAAATACAATGACGAGGAAGTGGCAGCTGTTCGCGCCTTTTTAGAAAAATATCCTCCTCACTTGATATCTACACGTGATGAAGATACATATAATGTAATAAAAGATTGGCCTATTCTTACATATAATGGACTGGATAGTGCCTTCTTCGTCCCCAAAGTTTTCAAACCGTTAAAGTTTAACGAACCATATTATGCATTCAATTTTGACAGATTTCCTGAGCCGACTGTCTACTTGGGGAATCATGATCAAAAGAAAGATGCTTCCTTTACATTTGAAAATGAAGTTTGGAATTTAAAGACACCAAAAGTTCAACAATACTTTTCGTTAAAAGGTAAGTCGCAAGCTTATTTGGGACACCTGCTTGATAGAAGGAAGTTGCCTAGTTCATTGCTTGGGAAAAAAATTATCAGGCCCGAACATCGTTATGTCCCGCATATGACGCATAAAATTTATCAGCACCCAAACTCATTTGTATCAGATGAGGTGTTCACCTATCTGAGCGTATATGCAAATAGCACAATGACATTGGCCGATCGTGTTCATGCCTGCGTAATGACATTGGCTTATGGGAATCCAGCCATGTTGTTCACCATTTCCCCAAGACAAGCGCTTTTCAAAAGAGTCGGTGCCCATGATATCAGGAACAGACCGGTAACTATTGATCTTGATTACTTGGAGTCGGAAAGAGTAAAACAAATTGAATTCCTGAAGGCAAATGTCTGATGAAGAAGGTGCTATATATCAGTCCTTTTTTCTATCCTGAGCCAATATCAACCGGGAAATGGAATAGCATTTTGTGTCAAGCTATCTCAAAGAGAGCTGACTGCACGGTAGATGTGTTTTGCATGTACCCGTTTTATCCGCAATGGAAAATTGATTTATCTGATCAGCAGTTGCCAGGAATAAAGATCAAGAGAGTGGGAAAAGGGGTCAGATTTTTTCGATCTCAGGCTATAAATAGAATGATTCTTGAGATCTATTTCTCTGTACGTGTGCTCTTTGAGATGGTGAGAAATAGAAAGAAATACGACTATTTTGTGTGTGTTTTACCTCCAAGCCTTTTTGCTTTTTTCGTATCTCTTTTCAATACGAAAAAAGGCAAGGTCATCTCGATTGTTCATGACTTGCAGAGTATTTATGCGTCTCAAAAGACAGGATTTGTTTGGGGGGTTATTAAAAAACTAATAGACAGTGTAGAGTCGTATCACTTCAGAAGAGCGGATAAGATAATTTCACTATCTTCAGAAATGAAAGAGGAAGTGGCCAGGAATGGCGGCGACTTGGCAAAGTCCAGCGTTTGCTACCCCTTCGTAACGCTAGCCAAGAACTCGTCGGGTCCCGAAGTAAGCGCTGCAAAGCATGATAGCCAGTGGGGGAGTTTGGATGTCGTCTACTCAGGTGCCTTGGGCGAGAAACAAAATCCTAAAGCTCTTTTAGAAATATTCTCGCAAGTTAATAAAGAAGGGCAGAAGGTTAATGCTCATGTTTTCTCTTGCGGACATTACTATGAAAGTTTGAAGGCTGAGTATCATGAAGCTGTGAGATTTCATGACTTGGTTCCTGAAGAACAATTGCCTGATTTGCTGGCCGCATCCTATCTGCATGTCGTGCCGCAGGCGGAGGGGACCTCTTCAGGCTCGCTGCCTTCAAAACTACCTAATTTGTTAGCTGCTGGAGTTCCAATCCTTCTTATCACTGACCCTGACTCAGAGGTGGCAAGTTTATTATCGGGAGTGGCGGGTGTTGAGATCTGCCAGTCATGGGACAAGTCTCTCATCACTGAAAAAATAGCCGAGATGATTGATAGCGATTTCAATAAATCTGAGTTGATAGCTTCAAGGACAGAAACCTTGAAGAATTTTGAAATAGATAACCTTGTTGAAAATATCCTGGAGGTTTAGATGAAAAGGGCACTCATTACCGGAGTTACGGGTCAGGATGGTTCTTACTTGGCAGAATTTTTGCTCGAAAAGGGGTATGAGGTTCACGGAATCAAGCGACGGGCATCGTCTTTCAACACTGAGCGTGTTGATCACCTTTATCAGGGGCCGCATGTCTCGGATCGTAACTTTGTTCTGCATTATGGCGATTTGACGGATTCATCCAATCTGACACGTATTATTTCTGAAGTGCAGCCGGATGAAGTATACAATTTGGCGGCACAATCTCATGTGGCGGTAAGCTTTGAGTCACCAGAATATACGGCAGACGTTGATGCAATGGGTACCTTGCGTTTGCTTGAAGCTATCCGCTTTCTGGGGCTTGAGAAAAAAACCCGTTTTTATCAAGCATCCACTTCAGAGTTGTATGGCTTGGTTCAAGAAACCCCTCAAAAGGAAACCACACCCTTTTATCCTCGCTCCCCCTATGCTGTTGCCAAGCTTTACGCCTACTGGATTACAGTGAATTATCGTGAATCCTATGGTATGTATGCCTGTAATGGCATATTGTTCAACCACGAATCACCACGTCGTGGAGAAACTTTTGTCACTCGCAAGGTAACTCGAGGGATGTCGAATATTGCTCAAGGTCTGGAAGAGTGCCTTTATATGGGCAATATGGATGCACTGCGTGACTGGGGGCATGCGCGCGATTACGTCAAAATGCAATGGCTGATGTTGCAGCAAGAAGAAGCGCAAGACTTTGTCATTGCGACGGGTAAGCAGATTTCCGTGCGTGAATTCATCCGCCTGACAGCGGCTGAGTTGGGGGTCACGCTTAAATTCGTAGGTGAAGGAGTAGAAGAAAAGGCTGTCGTCGAGAGGGTATTCGGTGATAAAGCCCCTGCGGTGAAAGAAGGCGATACGATCGTTGCTGTTGATCCTCGTTATTTCCGACCGGCAGAAGTGGAAACCCTCTTGGGAGATCCAAGTCAGGCCAAGGAACTCTTGGGCTGGGAGCCAGAGATTGCCGTCGAGCAGATGATCAAGGAAATGGTCGCCAATGATTTGGACGCCGCTCGTCAGCATGCTCTGCTGAAGTCTCATGGCTATGATGTGCAAGTGGCTAGGGAGGGCTGATTACATGACCTTGGAGAAGAAGCGAGTCTTTGTTGCTGGCCATAAGGGTATGGTGGGTTCGGCTATTGTCCGTCAGTTGAAAGAACGCGCCGATGTCGAGCTTGTAACACGTTCTCGCCAAGAGCTGGATTTGATGTCGCAAGCCGCCGTTGATGATTTCTTCAGCACGCAACGACTGGATGAAGTCTATTTGGCTGCTGCCAAGGTCGGTGGTATCCATGCTAACAATACGTATCCGGCTGACTTTATCCACGACAATTTGCTCATGGAGAGCAACATCATTGGATCGGCGCACCGGCATGGAGTGCAAAAGCTGCTGTTCCTTGGTTCCTCATGTATCTACCCAAAGTATGCTGATCAACCTATGCGGGAAGATTCTCTGCTGACTGGTGAGCTGGAACCAACCAACGAACCATACGCCATTGCCAAGATTGCTGGCATCAAACTATGTGAGAGTTTCAACAGGCAGCATGGACGTGATTACCGTAGTGTGATGCCTACGAACCTATATGGACCCAACGATAATTTTCATCCCGAAAATTCTCATGTCATTCCAGCACTTCTGCGCCGTTTCCATGAGGCTAAGATCAACTCCGACGATCAGGTTGCAGTCTGGGGAAGTGGTAAGCCGATGCGTGAGTTTTTGCACGTGAATGATATGGCGTCAGCCTCGATATATGTGATGGAACTGGATGATGACTCTTACGCTGAGCATACTCAGACCATGCTGTCACATATCAACGTGGGAACCGGGGTGGACTGTACAATACGGGAATTGGCAGAAACCGTAGCTAAGGTGGTGGGATACCAGGGAGAGGTGGCATTCGATACCAGTAAGCCAGATGGCACTCCTCGAAAATTGCTGGATGTTTCTCGACTAACGGCTCTGGGGTGGCAAGCCAGTATTTCACTGGAAGACGGCTTGAGAAACACTTATGAATGGTTTCTTGAAAACCAAGCTCAGCTACGTGGCTAAACCTTTGGCTTCATCACTATGACAATACAGGGATGATATGTGGTTAAGTGATAAGGCTTTTCAAGATGTGGTCCACTGCACTCCTTTGATCTCATTGGACTTTGTTGTTGTTAACCCTAATGGAGAATGGTTGCTGGGAAAGAGGGTCAACCGCCCCGCTCAGGGCAAATGGTTCGTTCCTGGTGGACGAGTACTCAAGGGTGAACGCTTGGATAACGCCTTTTGCCGTTTGATGCAGGGTGAATTGGGTATTGATACGAATCGAGAGAATGCACACTTTCTTGGTGTTTATGAGCATTTTTACGAAGATAGTGTTTTCGGAGAGTTCCTGTCTACGCACTACGTTGTGTTGGGTTACATGGTAGAACTTTCTCTAGATTTGAAAACATTACCTGATACTCAGCATGCTTCCTTTCGTTGGTGGCCGCTTTCCGAATTACTCGCATCGCAAGATGTGCATGCCAATACCCAGGCATATGCTCAGGCTGTGCAGTCAATATATGCCTAGGCCGTCATTTCGCCGATTTTTTGCCTTGTCTGACCATCGCTCGATGCCTTTTCAGACAAAGCATAGGAACCAGTTAGACATACATATCTAACATGAGTTGAAAGGAGGTCTAAAATGTTAACGCCTGTCATTATGGCTGGTGGTACTGGCTCCCGACTATGGCCGCTCTCGAGGCAGCTCCGCCCCAAGCAGTTTCTTGCATTCAATAACGATGCCACTATGTTGCAGCAGACACTCTCCCGCTTGGAAGGGTTGGAGCAACAGGCGCCGATCGTGATTTGTAATGAAGAGCACCGCTTTCTAGTTGCCGAACAGCTTCGTCAGATCGGATGTGGGGGTAGTCACATTCTGCTTGAGCCGGTGGGACGTAATACCGCACCTGCCATTGCATTGGCTGCTATCGCCGCCACCGGGCAAGACAAAGATCCTTTGCTATTGGTCCTCGCTGCTGACCATCTGATTCAGGATGTTGAGCGCTTTCAAGCCAGCATCGAACAGGCTGTACCTCTGGCGGAACAAGGCAATTTGGTTACGTTTGGTGTGGTGCCGACCCATGCTGAAACCGGTTATGGCTATATCCACCAAGGCGAAGAGCTGGGTCATGGATTCAAGGTCAAGCGTTTTGTCGAGAAGCCGGATGCCGATACGGCGGCGACGTATCTCGCTAGCGGGGAATACCTGTGGAATAGCGGTATGTTCCTGTTTCGGGCCAGCCGTTATCTGGAAGAGTTGAGTCTGCATCAGCCGGCAATGATGGAGGCCTGTCTAAATGCCATGGCTAATACCGCTACGGATCTAGAGTTCACGCGCCTGGATGCGGACGCCTTTGCCCAGTGTCCGGATGATTCCGTTGATTATGCCGTAATGGAAAAGACCGATAGGGTTGCTGTGGTGCCGCTGGATGCCCGCTGGAGCGATATCGGCTCGTGGTCTTCGCTGTGGGATGTCAGTGATAAATGTGAATCGGGTAATAGCTGTCATGGTGATGTGCTGTTGGAAGATAGCCATGACATTCTTGCGCGGGCCGACAGTCGGTTGGTGGCCGCCGTTGGTGTCGAGAACTTGGTGATCGTCGAGACCAAGGATGCGGTACTGGTAGCACACAAGGATAAGACTCAAGAAGTCAAGAAGATCGTACAGCGCTTGAAGGACGAGCAGCGATTCGAATTCGAGAACCATCGGGAAGTCTATCGTCCTTGGGGTATCTACGACTCGATAGACAATGGTCACCGCTATCAGGTCAAAAGGATTACCGTCAAACCGGGTGCCAAGCTTTCGGTGCAGATGCACCACCATCGGGCCGAGCATTGGATCGTGGTTTCGGGTACCGCGGAAGTCACTAATGGTGATGACACGTACCTGGTGACTGAGAACGAATCGACTTATATCCCTATTGGCCAGGTACATGCTTTGAAAAACCCTGGTGTCATTCCACTTGAGCTGATCGAAGTGCAATCCGGTTCCTACCTGGGTGAAGACGATATCGTGCGTTTGAAAGATAACTACGGTCGTATTTGATTCTGATTTTTTCTCTTTTTTGATTTCAAATTGCAATCCTATTTCTCGTTCAGAGGGATGAACCATGTCTTCCAATACTGTTTGGCATGCGCACAAGGTGTGCCGGGTAAATCGTGAAAAGCTGAATGATCATAAGTCTTGCCTGCTGTGGTTCACAGGGTTGAGTGGCTCCGGAAAGTCGACTATTGCGGGCCTGGTCGAAGAAAAACTTCATGTTTTGGGTAAGAGAACCTATCTACTGGATGGTGACAACGTTCGTAAAGGAATGAATCGCGATTTAGGTTTTTCCGACCAAGATCGCATCGAGAACATTCGTCGTATCGGTGAGATGTCACGCTTATTCGTCGATGCTGGTGTCATTACATTGTCGGCTTTTATCTCGCCATTTCGTTCGGAACGTCAAAGCGTGCGCAATTTGATGTCTGTCGGGGACTTTATCGAGGTATTCATTGATGCACCGATTTCGACCTGTGAGAAGCGGGATCCGAAAGGACTTTACCAGCGAGCGCGTGATGGGTTGATCAAGAACTTCACTGGAATCGATTCTCCCTATGAGGAGCCAACCAATCCCGAGATTCATCTTGTGAATGATGGAATTGAGCCAAACGAGACGGCTGAACAGGTGATCGCTTACCTGAAAGAGCATGATTACATCTAAGAACCCATGATAAGAATTCACGACAAGAGCGACCTAGCGTTGCAAGGGGGTTTGCTATGGAAATGACAGTAACGAGAGGGAGAGCGCGTAGTCTCTCACACAATCGTTGGTTGATTAGCTTTACGGCTCGGCTAACGGATATCTTGCTGACTCTACTGGCTGGGTATGTTGCCTACGTTGGCTACTATTCTCGCTGGCAAATGGAAGAGCCATACCTTTGGGGGATCGTTGTTGGGGCACTGCTGGTAGCTGCGGTATTGCCTAACTTGGGAGTATATCGCACCTGGCGAGGTCGCTTGCTAAGCCCATTGCTTTTCAAGTTGATGATGGGGTATGTCATCGTTGCTGTTATCTGTACCAGCCTGTTGTATTTGACTGGCCTGAGCGAAAACTTCTCTCGGATATGGATGGCCTCCTTGTTTTTAGTGGCCTTTGTGGGTTCTGTGTCTGTGCGGGCCATTACTTATCCCGTTATCAATCGTTTTCGTCTGCAAGGGCGTAACCGTCGTCAAGTGGTCTTGATCGGTGATGCTCACTCATGCGCAACGGCAGCCCAGCACTTACAAGCAGAACCCACCGCGGGTTTTGACATCAACCGGATCTATCTAGTGGGCAAGGACACGATGAGTGAGCTTGCCGATATGCAGCTACGTTGGGCAGCGTATGATGCGAATAATGTACATGATATCGATACCGATGAGGTATGGATTTGCCTGCCTATCTCACGTGGTAATCAAGTCAAGGAAGTGATTGCGGATTTGGGCCTGACGGCGGCTAATGTGCGCTTCATGCCGGATATGCGCGATTTCCGTTTGATCAATCACGATATCTCCAACGTGGCCAACCTTTATCTATTGGATATGAGCTGTACGCCGATCTCCGGCCTTTCCCGTTTCTTGAAGAATGCCGAAGATCGCATCATATCCGCATTGATTCTACTGATGATATCACCCGTCATGCTGGCACTTGCCATAGGGGTCAAGCTTTCATCGCCGGGGCCCGTATTCTATCGCCAGGAACGGGTGAGCTGGAATGGCAAGTCGTTCGGTATGCTGAAGTTCCGTTCCATGCCAGTGGACTCTGAAAAGGATGGTGTGCAGTGGGGGGGCGCCCAAAAGAAGAAGACTACCAAGTTTGGTGCCTTTATCCGCAAGACCAGCCTGGATGAGTTGCCGCAGTTCATCAACGTGCTGAAAGGCGATATGTCGATCGTTGGACCTCGTCCCGAACGTACGATATTCGTGGATCGCTTCAAGCATGAGATTCCTGGCTATATGCAAAAGCATTTGATGAAGGCTGGGATCACCGGCTGGGCGCAGATCAATGGCTGGCGTGGCGATACCGATCTGGAAAAACGTATCGAATGTGACCTCTGGTATATCGAGAATTGGTCACTCATGTTGGATATGAAGATCATCTTTCTGACGATCTTCAAGGGATTCATCAGCAAGAATGCGTATTAACTCGTCGTTGATACGATGGCCGCTGGTGATTCTCGGCCTCTCACTGTTGGCCTTCCTGATCGGTGGGCTGATGCCTAGCCCAGTTCGTGCTGCTATCGAGCAGCGTATGAATCTGCCGTTCTCCGTGCCTCCCGTGGCGCATCTGGTGCTATGTGCGGTGATGACCGCAACTCTCCGCTGGTGGTTATCGGCCTGGCATGCCGGTGTCATTTTGATGATTGTGCTGTTGATTGGCGGAGTAGCCGAGATCGGGCAGCACTGGATTCCCAACCGTACACCTGATTTACGTGACATGGGCCTAAATCTGGCCGGGGGACTATTAGGGCTACTGGTAATGTCGGCAGGCCGTCGTTATTCCGCACGTTGACTCGCCATTCCCACCATAACTCGCCGCGCCAGTTATCGAGCAAGGGAAGAACCTCGCTCTCATGCCGTCTTGCGCTGCACGGGCGGGGTGGCGTCTAAAACATAGGAGTCAGAACATGTCGATCCTGGTTACTGGTGGAGCGGGCTATATCGGCTCGCATACCGTACTTGAGTTGCTGGAAGCAGGGCATGATGTGGTGGTAGTGGATAATCTCTGTAATGGCTCTCGGGAAGCATTGCATCGAATTGAGGCCATTACCGGTAAGTCGGCACGCTTCATTGAAGGGGACGTGCGTGATCGCGTACTGCTGGATGAGGTCTTTGCCTCGTACTCGGTGGAGGCGGTGATCCACTTTGCCGGGTTGAAGGCCGTGGGCGAGAGTGTGAATCAGCCACTGGCCTACTACGACAATAATGTGCATGGCAGCTTGGTACTGTGCCAGGCCATGGCGGCGGCAGGGGTGTTCAAGTTCGTATTCAGTTCTTCGGCTACCGTCTATGGGCCCGATGCGCCGGTGCCTTATGTCGAGAGCATGCCGAGGGGCCGTACCTCCAATCCCTATGGCACTTCGAAGGCCATGATCGAGCAGGTGCTTACCGACCTGTGTCGAGCGGATGATCGCTGGTCGGTGGCACTATTGCGCTATTTCAATCCCATCGGCGCGCATCCTTCCGGCCTGATCGGCGAGGACCCACAAGGCATACCCAATAATCTGATGCCCTTCATTGCGCAGGTGGCCGTTGGCCGTCTGCCCGAGTTGTCCGTTTTCGGCAATGACTACCCCACGGAGGATGGCACCTGCGTGCGCGATTACCTGCATGTCGTTGACTTGGCCCTCGGCCATGTGCAGTCGTTGGCAAGCCTGGCGACTCCAGGGGTGCATACCTACAACTTGGGAACTGGTCAGGGATATTCGGTTCTAGAGATGGTCGAAACTTTCGAAGAGGTCACCGATCAAAAGGTGCCGTATCGGTTCGCCCCTCGCCGTGATGGCGACCTGGCAGCATTCTGGGCCGACGCCAGTAAAGCGGAGAGGGAGCTGGGTTGGCACGCGGAGCGGGGGCTCCGCGAGATGCTGCGTGATACTTGGCACTGGCAGAGAAAGAACCCCAACGGCTACCGCGAATGAAGCGGGCTAGGTAGCCACCAGTGAGGGTAGGGGAACGTTTTTATGCCATTAAGGAGATTATGACATGGAGTCATCCACAGTAACTTCCAGCGAGAAATCAGATCCCCGGGAGCAGGCGACCGCACGGCTATCGCAAATGCTCGAGCATAGCGCCGATGAGGTCATGTCGTGTTCCTTGCATCAGTTGATGCAGGATGACGGGGGGCGTTTCAGTCAACTGAGTCGACGTGTGGGGCCATTTCTCGTTGATTTCAGCAAGCAGCGTGTCACCAGGCAGACCATGGATTTGCTCGTCTGGCTGGCCAGCAACAGCGGCTTGGCGGCGAAGCGCAAGGCATTGCTTGAGGGCGAGATCGTCAATGCCTCGGAGAGGCGGCCAGCTTTGCACCCCTTGCTGCGTTGGCCTCACGATAAACGACCACCAGCAGGTTGTGAGTCGGTGGTCAAAGCGATTCATGGCGAATTGCAACGCATGGAGGAACTGGTAGAGCGTATCCGCAGTGGCGGTTGGCGTGGTGCGACCGGCGAGACGATTAGCGATGTGGTCAATATCGGGGTTGGTGGGTCTGACCTCGGCCCACGTATGGCATGTCAAGCTCTGAGCGAGTTTGCCCCGCAGTCCGAGCGAAAGATGGCAGTGCATTTCGTCTCGACGATGGACGGTGCTCAGTTGGCTCCTTTGTTGCGACGCCTGGACCCGAAAAGAACGCTGTTCATCCTGTCGTCCAAGTCCTTCACCACTGTCGATACCCAGTTCAACATGCGCACCGCGTTGTCGTGGTTGATGCGTGAATTGGGGCAGTCAGAGTCTTCCATCAAGCGTCATCACATCCTGGGGGTTTCCTCGCGGGAAGATCGCATGACCCAGTGGGGGCTGCCGACCGACAACCAACTGCATTTCGCGGAAGGGGTAGGAGGTCGCTTCTCACTGTGGTCGCCGATCGGGATCAGTGTCGGCTTGGCGCTGGGAATGCCGACGTTCCATGAATTGTTGGCGGGGGCACATTGGATGGACCGGCATTTTGCCGAGGCGCCAATGATCAAGAATTTGCCCGTGCTGCTGGCCATGCTGGGGGTATGGAATAGCGACTTCCTGCATATCCCCAGTCATGCCGTGCTGCCCTATGACGGTCGCTTGGCTCTGTTGCCAAGTTATTTGCAGCAGTTGGAGATGGAATCCAATGGCAAGTCCACCACGGCTGAGGGAATACCGATCGATGGAACGACGTGTCCCATTCTTTGGGGGGAAGTCGGCCCGAATGCTCAACACGCCTTTTTCCAGTTGCTGCATCAGGGCACGCATGACGTGAGCTGCGAGTTCATTGCCCCTGTGCAGCGTTACACCGAAGCTCACCATGATCGGGAGGCGCTGGAGCTACAGGCCCAGCATCGACTTACGCTGGCCAACTGTTTGGCACAGTCTCAATTGTTGGCATTGGGAGATGATGCGCTCGATACATCACTTGGCGATGACACCATCTCTGGATACCGAGGCAATCAGCCGAGTACCACCCTGCTATTGGATGCCTTGACGCCTTGGTCTTTGGGGGCGCTGCTAGCGCTTTATGAGCACAAGGTCTTCGTCCAGTCAGTGATATGGAAGATCAACCCGTTCGATCAACCGGGCGTGGAGTTGGGCAAACGCCTTGCGACGGGGTTGCACGACATCCTGGAGGAGCGGGCACCAATGAACGACGAGCTGGATGCCTCGACACGCGATCTCTTGGCGCATATCCATATGGCGGTTCCACGAGATGCTGATCTGGCCTTCTCTTCCCCTTACAAGGAGTATTCCCAATGCAAAGCATGACAATGGCTGACCAAGGCTCACAAGAGATTCCCGCTTCGATTTTTCGGGCTTATGACATACGCGGCATCGTTGGGGATACCTTGCGCCCCGGATGGGTGGCTTTGATCGGTCGTGCCATCGGTTCGGAGGCAATCGCACGTGGCGAGTCGACAGTCGTCGTGGCTCGCGATGGCCGCTTGTCGGGTGAAGAGATGAGCCAGGCACTGGTTTATGGCTTGAAGACGGCCGGATGCAATGTCGTGGATATCGGAATGGTACCGACTCCTACACTGTATTTTGCTGCCCAGCAGATCGAGGGCACCAGTTCCGGGGTGATGGTGACGGGTAGCCATAATCCGTCCGACTACAACGGTTTCAAGATCGTGCTCAAGGGAGAGTCTCTTTCGGGTAGTGCCATTACGGCACTGTATGAACGAATCGTAGATGGCGACTTCACATCGGCGACGGGGCAGGAAAACTACTGTGAGGTCGATATCAGTGATGTCTACTTGAACCGCATTCTCGATGATGTAAAGCCCGCGAAGCCGCTGCGCATCGTGGTGGATTGTGGCAACGGGGTAACGGGCAAACTGGGGCCATTGCTGTTCGAGCGTATGGGCTGTGATGTGGCGCCACTGTTTGCCGAGATAGATGGACACTTTCCGAACCACCATCCCGACCCTGGCAAGCCGGAGAATCTGCGCGAATTGATCCGCTGTGTAAAGGAGAGTGGTGCGGACCTCGGACTGGCGTTCGACGGCGATGGGGACCGTGTGGGCGTCGTGACGCCGAGCGGAGAATTGATTTATCCGGATCGTCTGATGATGGCCTTTGCCGAGGACATGCTATCGCGCAATCCAGGTGCCCGCGTGATCTTTGACGTGAAGTGCACGGGGAACCTGGCCCAAGTGATCGAAAGCGCCGGCGGCGTGCCGGAGATGTATCGCACCGGCCACTCGCTGATCAAGGCGCGTATGAAAGAAACCGGTGCACTGCTGGCCGGTGAGATGAGCGGCCATATCTTTTTTACCGAGAGGTGGCTGGGTTTCGATGATGGCTTGTATGCTGCAGCGCGATTGGTTGAAATCCTGGCTTCTCAGGAGCTCGATGCCGACGAGTTCTTTGCACGCTACCCCCAGGACGTCAGCACCCCCGAAGTCAATGTCTCGGTCAGTGACGAGAACAAGTTCGATATCGTGGCGCATGTCGCGCAACACGGATTCTTCGGTGATGGCGTGAAAAGCACCCTGGACGGGGTCAGAGTGGACTTTGATGACGGCTGGGGCTTGTGTCGTGCTTCCAATACCTCTCCGGTATTGGTGCTGCGTTTCGAAGGCAAGGACGAAGCTGCGATGACACGCATCCGCGAGTGTTTCATTGCCAATTTGACCGAGGCGTTGGGTAAGCCACCGGTTCTGTCGGCCCATTGAGGAAGCACTGAATAACTGGCAGCGCGGCACGATTACTGCGTTGCTGGAAAGCGTTTTAAAAGGAGTAATGAATGATGAAACCTCTTCGTAAGGTGATCATTCCTGTTGCCGGTTTTGGTACCCGGCTATTGCCGATCAGTAAGTCCATACCGAAGGAAATGGTACCGGTGGTCGATCGCCCGGTGATACAGCATGTGGTCGAAGAAGCATTGGCTGCCGGCTTGAACGAGGTGGTGCTGGTCACGCGCAGTGGCAAGTCCGCCGTTGAAGATCATTTCGATGCTCATTTCGAGCTCGAAGCCAGCCTCGAGGCCAAGGGCAAGGAACGTTTGCTGGACACCTTGCGGGCCATTGCGCCACCGGAACTGAAGATGACGGTCATCCGCCAGCCACAGGCGCTTGGGTTGGGGCATGCGGTGCACTGCGCGGCACATCTGCTCGATGAGGATGAGCCGTTTGCGGTCATTCTTCCCGATGTGTTGGTGAAGCCGAAGGTAAGCGAAATCGAGCAGGTCGTCGATCTGCATGAGATGGCAAGCAATTGGGAAGCAACGGAGCGTGCACAAATCATGGTCGAGGCCGTGCCACGCGAAGACGTGCACCGTTACGGCATTGTCGATTGCGGTGGTGATGAACCGCATGCCGGTGAGTCCATGCCGATGACCGGCGTGGTGGAAAAGCCGAAACCGGAAGTGGCGCCGTCACGCTTGTCGGTCATCGGTCGTTATATCCTTCCTTACCGCACCATGGCGTTGTTGGAGGATATGCCGCCGGGAGCGGGGGGCGAGATCCAACTGACCGATGCCATTGAGCAGCTGATTCAGGAAGAGTGGGGTGTCGACGCCTTCCGGATGCGTGGTCGCTCTTTTGACTGTGGGCATATCGGCGGCTGGCTCCAGGCCAATTATGTCTTGGCGCGTGAAGCCGGTTATGAGGAGTATTTGAGTGCCTGACCTGCAATGAGCGAGACCTTGTTTTTCTGTTCTTGAACTGGGGCGCCTGATGGCGCCCCAGTTCTTTCTATTCTGATTGCTGGCGCCGCGGGTGTCGTGAAAGTCACGTTTCACGACACCCGCGGCGTTTTTGGTTTTGGTCTGGAGACCGTCATTGCTCGAGCTCAGGCGTTGGAGGAGGATTCAGGCGGTGTCAGCCTGGGTAGATGGATTTCCAGCAGCCGGGCGGCATGCATGACCTTGTCGTCCTGGAACTTGGGGCCAACCAGATGCAGGCCAACGGGGAGATCATTGTCATCCAGCCCACAGGGCAATGAGGCGGCGGGTTGTTGGGTCAGGTTGAAGGGGTAGGTAAATGGTGACCAGTCCATCCATTGCTGGTAGTGGCTGTCTGGAGGAACATTGTGCCCTGCGGCGAAGGGGGCAATAGGTATGGTGGGGGTGACCAGCAAGTCGTAGCGTTGATGGAATTCCGCCATTTGGGTGGTGAGCTTCGCCCGTTCGGCACGGGCCACCATATAGTCGGAAAGCGAGATCTCGCATCCACGCTCGGCGATGGCGCGAAAGCCAGGATCGAGCTGTTGGCGTTGACTGGTATCCAGCTTGCGTAAAACCTGTGCGGCACCGGCAAACCACAACGTGTTGAAGCAAGGCTGAGGATCCTCGAAGCCGGGCTCAAGGCGTTCGACACTGGCACCGAGTTCTTGCATCAGGACCACGGCGTCTTCCACTTGGGCCGCGATATCGGGGGACACATCGACATACCCCAGGTTGGCACTGAAGGCGATGCGCCAGCCATGCAGACTGGTGGGAGGAGGGGCCTGCCAGTCGAAACGTCGGGGATTCCCTGCGTAGCCGTCGCGTGGGTCTGGCTGGGACAACACATTCAGCATGAGCGCGCTATCGGTAGCGGTACGAGTGATTGGCCCCAGGTGAGACAGATCGGACATGGTGCTGGGTGGCCATTGGGGTATCCAGCCAAAGGTAGGCTTGATGCCGAAGGTGCCAGTGAAGCTGCAGGGAATGCGGATCGATCCACCAGCATCGCTGCCCTGGTGCAGCATGCCTAGATTGAGAGCGGCTGCCGCAGCGGCACCGCCCGAAGACCCACCCGGAGTCAGCTCCGGGTTCCAGGGGTTGCGCGTGACGCCATGTATCGAGTTGTCGGTGACGCCCTTCCAGCCATATTCCGGTGAGACGGTTTTGGCGAGAATGATGGCACCGGCATTTCGCAAGTGTGAGGTAATAGGGGCGTCCTGATCCCACGGACCTTCGGCCGACGTGGTAGCGGATCCCATGCGAGTGGGCATGCCTCGTGTCAGTACCATGTCCTTGATGGTGACGGGGATACCATCCAGGGGGCCGCAGGGCGCTCCGGCCTGCCAGCGGGCTTCCGACTCGCGAGCGGCTCTGAGCGCGTCTTTGCCGTCCACGTGGGTGAAGGCGTTGATCGTCGGGTTGTAGTGTCCGATA
Organism: Litchfieldella anticariensis FP35 = DSM 16096; assembly: GCF_000409775.1. GTDB lineage: Bacteria > Pseudomonadota > Gammaproteobacteria > Pseudomonadales > Halomonadaceae > Litchfieldella > Litchfieldella anticariensis. The sequence continues at coordinate 462,981 of NZ_KE332377.1, forward strand.
CGTTCCAGGCAATCGTTGATCACCTCGACAGGCGACAGGGCGTGGCGCCGGTAGAGCGCTAGGGTTTCACCGGCGGTGAGCGTTGCCAGGGATAACGGTGTGGTCGTCATGCGAAGCTCCTGATGGCGACGGTAATTCTCGACTTCAGTGTGGTCGATGTCGTCCGGTCGGGGGAGTTCGGCTAGCCTATCGTGGAGCTACCAGCGCTCGGCTTTGCGACATTGCTTGTGAATATGACGTCGCTGGTGCTGCAGACGAACCCAATTGCCATCGGTCATGCCTGCCTCTTGCAGTGCATCCTGCATCTGTGCTGAGTCGGCAAGATCGGCCAGGAGCGAGGCCATTTCGAGAATCTGTCGTTTGACGAAGGGGTAGCTGAATCGACACTCCTTGGCAAAGGCCTGCCAGTCGCGAGGCAGTAGCTGCATCGAGTTGAACGACTCGCCTATCGAGAAGGCCAGATCGGGGTGATAGCCAAGCACGATGGTACCCACGAGGTCATAAGCCGGCGCTACTTGCCATCGACCTTGCTCGTCCTGCAGCAGGGAGACGTTCTTGGCATGGCCGTCGCTGTTGCCGACCAGAACATTGAAGATCTGCCAACGCAGTAAATGTTGTATTGAGGCGGCTGAGGGCCTGCATGCTTCGCGTACCGTTTGCACTCCTTGTTCAAAGCGGGGGCCACCAAAGGCTTGGTACTTCTGGTTACGAGCCAATCCCATGGCCTGGCAAAGGTCTTCCTGGTGTATGCGTTCGAGGTGGTATGTGCCGATACCGCAGCGGTCATAACGCTCGACGATCAGATAGGGGTGACGACCAGCGTAATGCATGCTGGTGGGGGGGCAGGCCAATCCGGCCAGTCTTGCCAAGGTGTTCAGATACAACTCGTTGAGAATGACGTGTTCTCGTCCGTCAACGGCGAACTTCAGGATGTGCGATGAGGGAGCGTTACCTGAAGGGAGGTAGAGCATGTCATCCAGCATGAGTACCGGGATCTTGTCTTGGGCACCGGCCAGGGAGAGACGAGGGCGCTTGGAGGGATCCGTACCTGTCATCAAGGCGTAGCGCTCGCGATAGGCGGCCCATTCGTCGAGCCGTCCGGGTTCGAGGGGGCGGTAATGGTTGTCGTCATGGGGTGGTGATGCGGGTGATTGCGGTGCCTGTCCCGGTGGCAGGATCGTGAGGGCCCCGGCGCAGTCTCCGCCAATTGCTGCCAATAGCGAGAAATCGTCGTCGGGAAGGCCCAATCGTTTGAGCAAGGCGTCGCGCGCTTGTTCTTCTGGTAGTAGGTTGCCAAACCAGCGATGAGCACTCAGGTCTTCCGGAGCCCAGGTTTTCTGGCTCAGCGGCAGGCTGTGAGAAATGGCTTGTCCCGAGGTTTGCCATGCCTCCTCGTATTCGAAGCCCATCAAGCGGCCGTCGTCGCCGCGCCACAGGGTGCCGACCCGCTGTTGGTCCCGCCATACGCGTAGCTCATCCTGGCGCGTCACCATTAGCTCTCCCCGAGAGGTTGGGCGATGAGGTCGATCCCTAGGGCATCGAGCACTCTCATGACGCGGCCGAATCCGCAGGTTTCTCGGCCGTTTTCCAGTTCGCTCAGGAAGCGGATGCTCAGGCCGCATAACCCCGCCAGGGTTTCCAGGTTCAACCCTTGCTGCTTGCGCGTATCGCGTATCAGTTGGCCAAGCATCTTGCTATTGCGGATCGTGATGGACGTTTCCATGGCGCTTCCTGAAGAATTTTCCCGATAAGGATAATCCTACCAAGAAAAGGGCTGCACACACGATAAATTTCCCAATAGGGAAAATACCTCTAATGGCGTGCGAGATGCGGCGAATTTTTCCCCAAAGGGAAAATAAGCGTTCGTGACCGCTAATCATACGCTAAGGAAACGCTGAAGAAATCGACGAGCATGCTCAAGCGCAAGGCGCCCGGAGCACAGGAACCGGAGCATATGGGGTATATGTGAGGATTCCGCGCACCGCGCAACGAAGCGATTGAGTAGCGCAGGTATTTATTCAGTGTTTCCCTAATGCCAGTGGCTATCAGCACATCGGGCGCGCTTGTCGTCGGAATTATTGCCGTCGCTAATTTGACAATCCTTCCCCCCTTGCTAAGCGTTTGTATGGCCAAACACCACAAGAAGGAGGCCGTCATGAAGCACAAGCGCAATGCTGAGCGTTCGTGGCTGGTGCCTGTCGTACCGCTGCTGGCGTCGTTGGTGATTGGAGGACAGGCTCATGCCAACCCGCCATCGCCTGAACCGTTGGGTCATCCCAATGAAAAAAGTCTCGGCATCTATATCGGTAGCGACCTGACCGAGGATGGAGCGACATTTCTGGCCGGCTTCGGCCACGAGCCTTCGAGCCACTGGATCGAGATCGTACCGCGGCAGACGCATGCGCAAGGCGCCACCTGGGAGGTGGGAGTCACCGACCAGGCGCGCATTCCCGGTCGACGGATCGAGATTCCGCAGGCTGAAACCACATACAAGTACATCACTTCGAACTATTCGGAGTTCGCTGGTTTTCCCCCGCCCCTGACCAATGGCGGGCTCAACGAACATGGTGTCGCGGCGCGGGATATCTGGTCGCCTTCGCGTCCGGAATTGGTGGAAATGTCGGAAGCGGCTGCCGAGAAGACACCGCAAACCGGCCCTCAATACAGCGATTTGGCGCGGGCAGTGATGGAGCGGGCGACTACGGCGCGTGAGGCGGTGGAGATCATTGGTGGCCTGATCGATGAGCATGGCTTTTCGACTTACGGTGGCAATTCGCACCTGATCGCCGATGCCAACGAGGGCTGGGTGCTCATCAACTATGCCGGTGGCAAGGGACTGTGGGCGGCCGAACGGATTGGATCGAATGAGATTCGCGTGCTCTATCCGGGCTATATCCATGAGTTCCCGGTCGATCATGAAACCCGCGATGATTACATGGCTTCCGATAACTTCGTTGAATTTGCTCGTGAGCAGGGCTGGTGGGACGGCGAGGGAGATTCGTTCAACCCCCAGGAGGTCTATGGTCAGCCATTCCCGGCAGATGACCCGGGAGACACCTATCCGGCTTTCTACACCGAGGGGCGAAACCCGCCGGAGCGGGAAAAAGAACTTCACGAAATGGCGCCCTTGAGCCTGGAAGACATGATGGCCTATGTCCGTGATCCGCGCTGGTCGACTGATTTCTCGGGCTATGGCCAAGTCGCCCATCTGCGTCCCGACGTGCGCCCCGAATTGCAGACATTGTGGGTGGCCGTGACCAGTGCCATCACCACCCCCTTCGTGGGCATTCCCATCGGTGCCGAGGACGTCCCGCCGGAATTCAAGCAACATCGTTACATGACCAAGGATGCTGATTCTCATTTCATCGACCCCGACTATGGGCCGCTGGAAGCCACGCGCTACGCCACGCGAACCTTCAAGCGCCTGCTTTATCACACCTGCGAACACCCGAACGATTTCCTGCATCCAGTGACCGGTGAGATCGAAGCCTTCGAGCAGAAGCTGATCGAGGAACGAGAGAGTGTCGAGCAGTCGACCGTGAAGCATCTCGAAGCGGGAAGGGAAGAACAGGCGTGGACTCATCTGACCGACAATGTGGAGCAGCGCTTGCTGGAAAGCTTGGAGCTTGGCGAAAATCTGGTGCAAGCGGTGGAAGACCATACTCGCAAACAGTACGGCATACGCATGCCTGAAGGTGTAACGGTCGAGGGTCAGACGGCACCGGCCACCAGCCAGCATATGGCACGTGAAGGCTGGGGAGCGATGATCCATTGCTATGACGAGCAGTTGGATGAATACCCGCGCGAGCACGGGATTTACGACGAAGAGCGAGGATTGGTGCGCTGAGCTACTGTTCTATCGCGCAGCAAGCTGCGCTTGTATGTTGGAAGTGACCAGACAAGGGCCGGTGTTCGCACGGACGAGGTGGGAGCGAAGCTCCGCTTCGCGATGATGGTGGCTTGCCACCAATGCCGGCCTGCGGCCGGATCGCGCAGGAAACCTGCGCTCCCACGAGGGCTGCGGTTGGGATGGGTGAGGTGGGAGCGAAGCTGGCTTGCCACCAATGCCGGCCGCGAGGCCGGTATTTGCGAGGCAACATACTGCAGGTAAAGTTACGCCCACTCCCGGCGCCTATTCGTGCCTTTGACTGGCTTGTGCACCGTTATCATGAAGACTCCCGATATTGCCATTTTCCCATGCGGGCGTACTCATGAATCCTTCCACATTGATTGGTATCGTCGCCAGCGTCATGTTGCTGGCCAGCGTATTGCTGCTGAGTGCTGAATCGGCGGCGAGTTTCGTCAACCTGCCGGGCCTTGCCATCGTTCTGACCGGGACATTAGCGGCCACCTTCATCAGTTACCCCTTGAAAGAGGTGGTGCGGGTCGTGCGCCTGGTCGGGATCGTCTTCCGGCGCGAAAATTGTTATGCGCATGACGATATCCAGGAATTGGTTAGCATGGCGCGACTGTGGTTCAAGGGTAACGTGCGCGCCGTAGAGGCTGCATTGACCCAGGCCCGCAATCCTTTCCTGCGTACTGGCATCCAACTGGTGATCGACAATACCCGTGAGGAGGAAATTCTCGATCTGCTGCGTTGGCGCATTGCTCGGATGAAGGCACGCGAGCGGGCCGAAGCGCAGATTTTCCGCACCATGGCCCTCTATGCCCCGGCATTCGGCATGATTGGTACCCTGGTGGGTCTGGTGAACATGCTGGAGGTAATGGATAGCGCCGAGGTTGGCATCATCGGTGAGCGGATGGCGGTGGCGTTGCTGACTACCTTCTATGGCATCGTGCTGGCCAATCTGGTGTTCAAGCCAATTGCCGTGAAGCTGGAGCGACGCACCGAGGAGCGCCTGATTGCCATGAACATGGTGCTCGAAGGGGTGTCGCTGATGTCGAGACGTCGGCTGCCTTCCTTTATTGAGGAGACGCTGAAGTCGTTCATGGCTAATCATCATGATGAGATACGCGAAGCACTTCCTGGGGATGAGGTGCCCGACAAGGCCGGTGGATGGCGTTTTCGACTGCGCCGAAGGGTGACGCCGGGAGTCGCCGATGCTTGATGGCATGCTCCACCCTTCGCGTGGCGACTCTCGCCACGACGCCATTCTGGAGCTTGGGGTCCAGGATGATGGCAGTGGGGTCTGGATGGTCAGCTACATCGACATCATGACGTTGCTGGTAGCGACCTTTGTGCTGATGCTCTCGCTTTCCGCCCGGGTGGGCGGAAATGAAGAAGTGACGCAGCCCAAGCAAGTGACGCCGGCTGAAGCCATTGCCATCGCATCGGAAGTTCGCTTGGGTGTGCCGTTGCCACAGGAGGCCAAAGTGACCTCCGGGGAACCTCCACAATCCGAGCCGGACTTTTCTCGCCAGATTGATCCTCGGGCAGTGGTAGTGGCGCTAGGGGTGGCGCGGCATGCACATGCTGGACCCGTCAAGGTCGTGGCACCGGCAAGCCTAGAGCTCGATACCCCGCTGGACGATGTCGTGGTACTGGTGACTGAACGTGAGCCGTTGCATACGCAGCGGCTGGACCCACAAGCCATCAAGGTGGCCACGACGCTGGCCGAGACATTGGAACAACGACTGGCCGAGGCGCCCCGTTTGCCCAGTCTGGAGGGCGTGGTGGTCTCGCACGTGGCTGAGGGCATCAGCCTGCGTGTCGAAGATCATATGTTGTTCGAGTCGGGGACCGCGGAACTGATCGGTTCCGGTCGTAACGTGATCGACAGCTTGTTGGCTATCATCCAACGCTACGAAGGAGAGGTGTCGGTCGAAGGGCATACCGACAGCCAGCCAATCAATACCGAACGTTTCCCTTCCAATTGGGAGCTTTCCAGTGCCCGTGCCACCGCTGTATTGCGACATCTGCAAGCAGCGGGTATTGATGCTGCGCGCCTGAAGGCAGTGGGGTTTGGAGATACGCGCCCGATTGCTGATAACAAGAGTGCCGACGGAAGGGCGGAGAATAGGAGGGTGGAGGTGATTGTCCACCTCGACTAGCTCAACTCTGGTTTAGTCTTTTCTTCTTCTTGCTGCGCTTGACCGAAAACATGGCCTGCTTGGCGATCACGGTAAACGCAAACATCACCCATCCGGCACTGGCCAGTATGTTGAAAAGCAGCATCTTCTGCGGACCGCTCAAGGGCGAAAGCAGTGCCTCGATCGGGATGGCAAGGCACAAGGCCAGCAATAGTGGCAAGGCGAGAACGTGCATCCACATCTCCGTGCGCCGCTTGCGGATGCGATAGCGCGCCAAGGTCAGGCGCATGGGGCGATGCCCCCATGTGACGATGATGACGGTTCCTATCAGGCTCAAGGCACCCATGGTTGGCAGGGTGGTGCCTTGGGCGATCGAGAAGGTCACCGACCAAGCGAGTAACAGCCACATCAGGCCTTCCAGTATGGCGATGACATCGGCGGAAATGCGGGCGACACGCATGGAGAAGCCTCTTGATGAATACCCCCATAGAATACCGGATTGCTATCGGTAGTCACTAAATCTGTAACAAGCAACTTCAATTCTCTCATTCTCTTTTCCTCTGCTGCCCGATCAACAGGACTCCCTCATTTGCTGGTGCTCATCGCTGGTTTTGTCTCTCTCTAACCGCCGTAGCTCAGAAAAAGAATAAATCAATATTATTTTTACCATGCTCGGGTAAGAAGTCGGCTCAATCCCAATAAGTACCTTCTTATGATGTTTATCAGCAGGGCATGCGTATAAAAAATGAGCAGGTAAAAACCCTCATATTATGTAATCTTGTGTATCTAGGAGTATGTGCTTGTAATCGTAGATACCTAAAGACGAATATTGGCACCAAAATCACACAATAAAGCGCAGTACATGGCCTTGGGGATAGCCAAACAACAACCCTGGGGCGGTAGCGTGGGGAAAAAATGACTGAAATCTGGCTTCCCTTGCGGCAGCGGCTACACATAGTGCCATTGGTAGGTACCCAATGTGAATGCGCGGCGTCCGGTGGATACATCAATGATGACCCTGACGCTGCGGGTATCGGCCAATTGGACAATATCGAGCTGTTGACTCCTGAGTTGACGATGGCAGTAGGAGCCGAGCGTCGTGCGGCGGAAAGTGATAACGTCGCGCGTCGTGATGGCTCCTTTTTTTATCTCTACCTTCTTTATCTCTATATCGCTTTTTTACGGGGCGCTGGCAGAGCCATGATTGTATCCAAAAGCATACTAATGCTACATCAGGTCAAAGTTCCTTCTGTCGCTTTCCTTGAAGTCATTGTCGATTCTTACCGCTTTAATTACGTGAATGCTGTTTTCGTATCACGATGCATCTTGTCGATTATCTGTGTGCCGATGGCGGTGATTGCCACCATAGGTCAAGCACTACCCGATGCGCTAAAACATGTACATGTAGAAGCATTGATGAGAAAAAGTTTCACATTATATCGAATTTTCACTTGGAGGAGCGGTTTCTGTGAATAACTTTTCTCCGCATGATGGTATGCCTCCAAAGCCTGGCATTCCTGCCCTAATTTATAATCCTGTGATACCCAACGATAGCATTGATGTAGTCCGCTTGTTGGGCATGCTTCTTGACTATAAGTGGTTGATTGCCTGCATAGTGCTAGTGTTCACACTAACAGGTATCGTCTATGCATCACTGCAGACACCGATTTATCGAAGTGATGCCCTGGTACAGGTGGAAGGTAGGAGAACGGTTAGCCCTATAGGTGGGCCTGAAAATAACGGTGATGAGACGATTCAAGGAGCAAGCATCGCGGCGGAAGTCGAGATTCTCCGTTCACGCATGGTATTGGGTAAGGTCGTTGATCGACTAGGTCTTGATACTATTTTTTCCCCACAAAAGTTACCAGTGATCGGAGACTATGTGTTACGAAATAACATTGTCCGACCTGATGTTAGTGGACTACCGCTGGTCGGTGGATGGTTGAATAAAGCTAATCATCCTGCATTATGGGCTGGCGAGAATATTGAAATCACACACTTTGATGTGGTCGATGGTCTTCGTGGACAGCCTTTGATACTCAAGGTAATGGAGGAAGAAAAATATCATCTTTACATGAATGAAGAGTTTCTAGGTGAGGGGGATCTGGGTACGGAAGCATATTTTATTGATGGTGCTGTCCAAGTTCGTGTAAAAACACTGAATGCACACGCGGGTGCTGAATTCACACTGATAAAGTTATCTCAACTTGATGCTATCAATGCATTGGCATCGCGACTGTCGATATCCGAAGTAGGGGGAGGGAACCGAGGGCCGAGCACTGGTATGCTGCGGGTCACATTGACCGGAGCAGATCGTAACGAGATTCGTCAAACGCTGGATACTATCCTCGACACCTTTCTTATACAGAATGTCGAAAGAAAAGCGGAGGCTACACAGCGGAGTCTGGCTTTTCTTGAACAGCAGGCACCGGAGCTACGCTCTAAATTATCAAATGCTGAAGACAGATTGAGTGAATATCGTGCAAGTGTAGATAGTATTGATGTCGATGCCGAAGGGCAATCCATCATCCAACAATTTATTGATATTGAACGTCAAGTTAACGAAGTTAGCATTCAAGAGGCTGATTTGGCCCAGCGCTTTACTCGCAATCATCCTACCTATCAATCATTAGCACGGCAGAAAGCATACCTGATCTCCGAGCGTGATCGCCTCGAACAACGCGTTAGTACCATGCCTGCTGCTCAACAAGAAGTCATTCGACGTACTCGAGATGTGGAAGTTACGCAGGCCATCTACGTCAATGTACTCAATAAACTACAGGAACTGGAGTTGGTTCAGGCTGGTACCGTTGGCACACTTCGTATTATTGATACTGCTGCTGTTGGCCGAGTACCTATCTATCCAAACAAGGCCAGTATGGTAGGGATGTCATTCATATTAGGTTTGCTAGTTGCTATCATTGTTGTTGTGGTTCGTGGTTTATTCAATCGTGGGGTAGAAAGCCCTGAGCAACTTGAGAGCTTGGGGCTTCCTGTATACGCTACTGTTCCCTTGTCAGGCGATCAAGCTCAATTGGAGCGTGTCTTTCAGAAGCGACGCCGCAAAGCCGGAAATTCTGGAATTCTTGCCAATAGTCATCCTGCCGATACTGCTGTCGAAGCGCTTCGAGGGCTTCGCACTGCCCTGCATTTTGCCATGCTGGATGCTTCGAATAACTGCCTTATGATCTGTGGGCCAAGCCCCGGTATTGGCAAGAGCTTCGTAGCTTTGAATCTAAGCGCAGTATGTGTCCAAGGTGGGCACCGTGTTCTCGTCATAGATGCGGATTTGAGAAAAGGTAACTTGCATCGCGCTTTTGACCATGCATCTGAAAAAGGTCTCTCGGAAGTGTTGAGTGGCCGGTTAGAGCTCTCTTCCGCTATCCGTTCCAGCGGTTTTGACAGGTTTGATTATCTCTCTCGTGGTATGGCAGCACCCAATCCATCGGAACTATTGATGAATGTCCGTTTCACCGAACTGATGGATAAGGTTAGTAAAGAGTATGATCTAGTGATTCTGGATACTCCCCCGGTGCTAGCTGTGACCGACGCAGCAATCATTGGTAAGCAGGCAGGAACCTCGCTTATGGTGGCACGTTTTCAAATGAATCCTCCCAAGGAAATAAAACTTGCCATCAATCGTTTGGAAAATTCTGGTGTCGAAGTGCGTGGTTGCATTATTAATGGAATGCAGCGTAAGGCGTCGGCAGCCTATGGCTATGGATATTACCAATATTCATATACTCCTGATCGGCACAAGAAAGGTTTGGCTGAGCATGTTTAGCATGATTGGGTTAAATTTCTGAAAAATTCAATAGATAGATTAAATGGTATCAGCAAGTTCATTTGGGTAGTTGTCAGCGACGATATTTTTGGTGCATAGGCATTGGAGAAGTCGCATGAAGGGGATCGTTCTCGCCGGTGGTTCCGGTACACGTCTTTATCCTATAACCATGGGAATATCTAAGCAGCTGCTGCCCATCTATGACAAGCCGATGATTTACTATCCGCTTTCGGTTCTGATGTTGGCAGGAATTAGAGATATTCTGGTCATCACCACTCCTGATGAACAGTACTGCTTCAAGCGGCTTTTGGGTGATGGAAGACAGTTTGGATTGAATCTTGCCTATGCTGTGCAACCCAATCCTGACGGTCTAGCCCAGGCTTTTATCATTGGTGAATCATTTGTTGGAAATGATTCTGTATGTCTCGTGTTAGGAGACAATCTCTTCTATGGGCAGGGTTTTTCACCCATGCTTCAGAAAGCCGCTAGGCAAGACAACGGAGCAACAGTCTTCGGTTATCTGGTCAAGGATCCGGAACGCTTCGGTGTGGTGGAATTCAATGAAGAAAAGAGAGCAATCTCTATTGAGGAAAAGCCCGAACATCCCAAATCACGTTTTGCTGTGACTGGATTGTATTTCTATGATAATGACGTAATTGAATTAGCCAAGGAGGTTGTTCCCTCCGGTCGTGGCGAATTGGAAATTACCAGTATCAATCAGGCCTATCTTGCACGTGGGGATTTGAGGGTAGAGGTTCTGGGGCGTGGTTTCGCGTGGTTGGATACGGGGACTCATGAAAGCTTGTTGGAAGCTTCACAGTTTGTAGAGACGATTGAAAAACGCCAAGGTTTCAAGATCGCCTGCCTGGAAGAAATAGCTTTCAATAATGGATGGCTGACAGCCAACGATCTCTCTAAAGCAGGAAGTGACCTTTCCAAGAATGGATACGGACAGTACCTCATGGAGCTAGTGAGAGAATTATGATTCCGGTCACCAAGTCTTATTTGCCAGATCGTGAAAAACTATCTCGTTATATTGACGGTATCTATTCACGCCAGTGGTTGACTAATCATGGTCCACTCGTACGGGAATTGACTCAACGACTTGAAGAATATTTGGGGGTAGAAAACCTGCTGTTGGTGGCCAACGGTACCTTAGCTCTGCAGGTTGCCTATCGTGCTTTAGGGTTGGGTGGTGGAAAGAGTCGGGTTGCAGCCATTACCACTCCATTCAGTTTCGTTGCTACCACCAGTTCATTGAAATGGGAAGGTATTGAGCCGATCTTTTCTGACATCGATCCTCACAGCTGGTGCCTTGACCCCAAACAAGTGGAACGGAACTTGAGTGAAGGTGTGCGGGCATTGGTACCGGTACATGTTTTTGGAAATGCTTGTGACATTGAGGCATTGGAGCTCATTGCAGCCAACCATGGACTTAGTTTGATCTTCGATGGGGCACACGCTTTCGGCGTCAAGTATCGAGGAGGTAGTCTACTCCGTCATGGCGACGCCACCACCCTTAGCTTCCATGCCACCAAACTGTTCCACACTATTGAAGGCGGAGGCATTATCTTCCGCCGTAAGGAGCAGCTTGAGCGGGCGCGCCGGATAATCAACTTCGGAATGTCAACCATCGGCGAAATAGATGACTTAGGAATTAATGCAAAGATGAGTGAGTTCCAGGCTGCCATGGGGCTGTGTATCCTGGACGATATTGATGAAATCATGGAGAAGCGTGCGGAAATCTGGCACAACTACCACTCAAAATTAAATGGATTGGTGAAATTTCAATTGATCAATGAAAATTGCACTAAAAACTACTCCTATTTTCCGGTTGTATTTGAAAGTGAGGCTGTTTTATTGAGGGTTAAATCTTTCCTTGAGGAGCAAGATATCTATGCTAGACGTTATTTCTATCCCTCTTTAGACGAGCTAGCGTACACTACTCCTTGCGTTATCAACGAGAATTCAAAATTTATATCCAAGAGAGTTTTATGTCTTCCTCTCTATCCCGGCATGAGTATAGAAGATGTTCAGAAAGTCACTGATATCATCTATTGGGGGCTGGAATGAGAGTGGCAATCATGCAGCCATATATTTTTCCTTACATCGGTTATTATCAGCTTGTTGGCTGTGTAGATGAATTTGTCATATATGATGATGTGAATTATATAAAAAGAGGTTTTGTTAATAGAAATTATATCTTGGACCGTGGAAGCAAGAAGCGATTCACTGTCCCGGTTCCTGGTAGTTCAATCAATAAAAAGATCTTAGAGCTAAAGTTTTCAAGTGATGTTGAGGCTTTGCTGAAAAGTATACACCATGCCTATTCAAAGGCTCCTTACTATGAAGATGTCTTTCCGATGGTAAAAAAAGTGATTGAAGGTGAGAATAGGGATATATCAGCGGTTTGTTGTGATGGAATAAAAAGTGTTTTTGACTATATTGGAATCAGTGTATCTTTGTGTAGGTCCAGCCAGTTAGATTACGAAAAGAAACTTTGTGGGGCAGAGAAGTTGATGAATATCTGTGATTCATTGGGTTCTCAAAATTATGTGAATAGTTTTGGAGGTACAAAATTGTATGATAAGCAGCATTTTTTATCCAGAGGATTTAATCTCTCGTTTTTAAAAACAAAGAACATTGGCTATTCGCAGGGTGGCGTTGATGTCTTTATTTCTGATTTATCCATGATTGACACATTGATGTGGTGTTCCAAGGAAGAGGTTGCAAAATTTATTTTTGAATATGATTTAGTGTGACTGTTATTTATTAATATTCTAATATGTTCTATTATGTGGCCATATGATCCAAGAAGATATAAAAAACATGATTTGTTGTGAGATGAAGTCTCAGAAAGATGCTTTTTTTTCAATCCCTGATATTGATTCTTACATTGACAAGGTCATGGGTTCGGGTAATTTGGTAACCCACTACAATAATGGGAAGCTGATTGGGTTTGTTGCATTCTATTGTAACGACGAAACAATGAAGCATGCTTTTGTCAGCTTGATTGTTGTTTCCCCTGAAATGAGAAATACTGGAATTTCCTGTAGTCTGTTAGAGACTGTGGTATTCATGGCAAAAAGAAAAGGCATGGAAAAGGTTCGTCTCGAAGTAAAAAAAAATAATCATCGAGCTTTTGGATTTTATGAAAAGCATGGATTCAAGGTCAATAGTCAGACTGAAATAAGTTATATTATGGAATTGCCAATCTGAACCTCTTGTTCTTATAAAAAATACCGATGCGCAAAAATTGAGGAACTGGAGATGTATGACTTAATGGATGTCGAGTCATTTGATAAGGAAATGATCGAGAAAGGATGGGTGCTTTTCAGAAATGTGATTCCTGATAGTATGATCCATGACTTAAGAGAGGATTGTCTAAAATGGATTGCTATTTGCTCTGAATATCAGATCAAGAATAATATTAATGAAGCTGGTGATGGGACCGCGCATCAAGCCGTGGGAAGAGGAGACAGTATAGATACTTTTCTCGATATGCATTTTTTTCATGAGTATCTTTTACGATTTTTCGATGGCAAGCCTTACGCATTGAATGCATGTACTCCAGTTGGTGGCTTTCCTAATGTAAATATTTATATCCATAAAATTCATCGGGATGTTGGTACGTATATACCCGGTTATAGGCTGAGAGTTAATATGTTGGTCATGCTTGATGATTTTACGCTGGAGAATGGAGCTACCAAAGTATTGTCCGGTGCACACTTGAGAGCAGAGAAGCCGAGCGATCAAGATTTTGATAAGGAATGTGATACGATTCTCGGTCCGGCTGGTTCTGTAGCCTTGTTTGATTCTTACCTTTGGCACAAGGGGGGAGCCAATGCCTCGAGTAAGAATAGAGTTGCGCTTACTCTAAGTTTTGGTCGGCCTTTCATAAAACCACAACTCGACTATGCAAGAATGCTTGGAGAAGAATATGGCAAGGGCTTATCGGAACTCACCCGCCAGGTATTGGGATATAACTGCAGAGTGCCAACTAATCATGAAGAGTGGTACAAGCCCATTGAAAAAAGGCTGTATCATGCTAATCAAGGCTGATGTTTGATTCATGTATAAATCCATTAGGGCTCTTTACTTCCTCTTGACGCATGAGCAACGTAAAAAATTGCTTTGGCTTCAGGTATTAGTCCTCATTATGTCCTTTGCGCAGATTGCCAGCGTGATATCCATTGGTCCCTTCATGGCTATCGTCGGTGACATTAGCCGATTGGAAGGACAGGGGATGTTGGCTAGCCTTTACGAGGCCAGTGGGTTGAACTCATCTTTCGATTTTTTATTCTGGTTAGGTATCATCGTGTTAGTGGTTTTGATTATGGCAGCAATGGTTTCAATGTATACCACTTGGCGGATGTGTATGTACGGTGCCAAAGTTGGTGCTGATATAAGTACCCGTTTATTCAATTATTACATGCAACAGCCTTGGCTATTCCATGTTGGTGTAAACAGCAGCACCTTGACCAAGCAGATAGCTCAAGAATGTCAGAGAGTCAGTACTGGAATTATAAAGCCATTGATGGAGATGAACGCAAAACTGGTTATGTCTGCCATGATGGCTTTAGCCATATTTCTTTATAATCCTATGGTTGCAATAGCAGGATTGCTGGTATTTTCATTCTCATATTTTATTCTCTATATCAGTGTCCGTCGCAGGCTGATCAAAAATGGTAGATTAATGTCGAATATTCAGAAATTTCGATTCAATATAATGGCAGAAGGTTTTGGGGGGGTAAAGGATGCCTTAGTACTGGGAAGGCAAAAGAGTTTTATTTGTCGATTCACTAAGACAAGTGATGAATATGCGAATGCTTACGGAATCACACAGGCGTTAGGGCAAGTTCCGAGCTATGCAATGGAATTGATGGCCTTTGGGTCTATTATCTTTCTTGTTCTTTATTTATTGTCGATTCATGAAGGTGATTTTTCTAGTATCTTACCTATTCTTTCTGTATATGCGTTAGCAGGTTTCAAGCTGCTGCCAGCATTTCAGCAAGTCTATCGTAGCATCACGAGTATTCGAGGTAATATCGCTGCTTTTGAAGCTATTTATGAAGATTTGGAAGCGTCTTATAATCAACGGCTGGTAATGTCTGATAGCGATAATGATACTGAAAGCTCTCTACCTTTTACTATTAATCACGGTGTTTCATTAAGAGATGTAATATTTCAGTATCCTGGTAAGGACTCACCAGCGTTGAATGGCTTGTCTATTGATATACCAGCCAACAAGGTAGTGGGCTTGGTGGGATCTTCCGGGTCGGGAAAATCGACTGCTGTCGATATCCTCCTTGGATTGTTAAAGCCGGATTCAGGGCAGGTTCTTGTTGATGGAGTGCCACTTTATTCCCTTGGTGAACGGAGATGGAGGAACACGGTCGGGTATGTTCCTCAAAGTATCTTTCTGGCCGATGCCACTATTCGTGAAAATATTGCTTTTGGATTGCCTCCAGAGAAGATAAATGAAGATAGAGTAAAGAATGCAGCTAACTTGGCGCATCTAGACGAGCTTTTAGCAAGTCTTCCCTCTGGTTTAAATACAAGGGTGGGTGAACGAGGGGTTCAGCTTTCAGGAGGACAACGTCAGCGCATCGGCATAGCTCGGGCCTTATACTGTGATGCCAGTATTTTGATTCTAGATGAGGCGACTAGTGCGCTTGATGGCATTACGGAAAAGTTGATCATGGATGCTATCCATGGCCTCTCCGGAAATAAGACAATTATCATGATCGCTCATCGACTGGCAACAGTGAGTCAGTGCGACTGCATTTACTTGATGATTGACGGTAGAGTAGTTGACAATGGAAGTTATGAGGAATTAGTGAACAGGAACGAGATTTTCCAACGAATGGCTCAACATGTTTGATAAAAGAAGCTCTATTCTTAGGCATGGCTATCCTGCTGTGGCGACAGGTCTGTGAGAACCGTAGAATTTCCACATTTTAAATTCTGGTTGTTTAAAAGATTTACGGTTGATTTCTTTATCTTGCCAAATTAACGCTGTCTATCTGCTGTCTTATCGGGGAGTATGAACAATGGATTTGAGCAGAGCCAGAATTCTCGTCACTGGAGCGGATGGCTTTATTGGCTCACACCTCACGGAAGCGCTTGTCGAGCGTGGCCACGAGGTGAAGGCCTTGGTGATGTACAATGCCTTTAATAGCAGGGGGTGGCTGGATCAGGTGGCTCCAGCGGTACAGCGCCACCTTGAGGTTGCCGCCGGTGATATCCGTGATCCTCACTGGGTACGCCATGTCATGCGTGGCTGTGATGTCGTGTTTCACCTCGCGGCCCTAATCGCTATACCGTACTCATACTATTCCCCAGACACCTATATTGATACTAACATCAAGGGCACGCTGAATATCCTGCAGGCTGCACGCGACCTAGAAGTCTCTAGGGTGGTGCATACATCGACCAGTGAAGTCTACGGTACCGCTTGCTATGTTCCCATCACGGAGGACCATCCTCTGCAGGGTCAGTCGCCTTACTCGGCATCCAAAATCGGTGCCGACCAGCTTGCTCTCTCCTTTTATCGCTCGTTTGCTACACCAGTCGCACTGATTCGACCATTTAATACCTATGGACCTAGGCAATCCGCTCGTGCGGTCATTCCCACCATCATCACCCAGATAGCCTCAGGCGTACGGTGCTTACAGTTGGGAGCGCAGCATCCCACTCGTGATTTCAGCTTCGTATCCGATACCGTTGACGGCTTTATTCGTATGGCCGAATGTGATGACGCTGTGGGTGAGGTCATCAACGTTGGCAGCGGATTTGAGATCAGTATCGGGGATACGGCGCGCTTGATCGCCGAGCTGATGGAAAGCGAGATTGAAATCGATACCGATCCCCAGCGCCTGCGCCCTGTGGCGAGCGAGGTCGAGCGGTTGTGGGCGAGTACCGAAAAGGCTGAAAGATTGCTTGCACACAGACCTGTTCATGGTGAAATCACTGGACTGCGTTGTGGGCTAAGAAAAACTATCGACTGGTTTTGCGAGCCTGCTAATCTGGCTCGCTACAAGTCTCACTTTTATAATCTCTAGCATTTTTCCATTGATTGTGCATGACGTATCTATAGATAGTTTCACTAGACCGCTGCAGGCTCAGTCATAATATTGGTTGTGTCCTGATTTTCTATATATTATCTTGCTGATAAACTTGACTCGTATTGGGGATTCTCTGATGTTTGAAAAGGGTGATCCGGCTCCGAATCCACTTGAGCCTCTTTGCGAGGAAGAAATTGTTAGAAATTGGGCTAATGATGAGATATTGGTTAGTATTCTTTGCCCTACATTTCAACACGCTAATTATATCGAAGATTCCTTAAATGGTTTTCTAGGGCAAAAGACCACGTTTAGATATGAGATAATAATAAGGGATGATTGCTCTACGGATGGTACCAGGGGAATACTTGAAAAGTATCAAAGAAAATACCCCAACATAATGCTAGCTATTTTTGAAACTGTAAATCGCTGGCCAAATGTAAAAGCCCTACCGATACTTTTATCAGCAGCTCAAGGAAAATATATAGCCATTTGTGAAGGTGATGATTACTGGATTGATGAGTATAAGCTTCAAAAGCAAGTTGAATTCTTGGAGAATAACAACAGTGTTTCATTGTTGAAAACAAAAGACTTGGCGGTGGAGAATGGAATTGTTATATCTCCTTTGAGGCCTGGCGGTACAAGAACATTCATGTATCCGTCAAAGATAAAGATCCCTGAGAAATTTGCATGTCGCTGTTATTTCGGCGATATTTTTTTACAAGCAGTTCTTAGAACACATGGTGTATTTCATACTTTAGATGATGTTACTGCCGTATGGCGAAAACACTCTGGCGGTGTTTTTGGCGGCTTGGTTGATAAGGATATAGAGTACATTAACTTGCAGCGGTCGCAAACAAATTTCTGGATTGCGCAATACTTTTATGAGCAGGGAGATTCTCGTTCCGCCCGTCGGTACATCATTCGTAGTTTAAATAGCATCATGAATGCGAATCCTAAAGATAGAAAGGTAATTATGGTCGCTTTTTATTTCAACAATATTTTGCATTCCATCAAGGATTTTACGAAGAAGATAATTCTTAGAGGTTTTGATGGGAATATTAACAAACCGCATGATATAATTTGATACCTTGTTCTTGGAAACTCTTAACATAAAAAATTGAAGTCCGCTCTGCTGATCGAGCCCTTGAAAACAAAGATTGCTCATAAAGGTATAGCGGAATGCAATAACAAGCATACTCGTTAGTATTGTTGCCTAAGTGCACATATCTTGAATCTGTAATGGCTGGATTTTTATAGTGGTTTTAGAACTTTAGTTGGCGCTCATCGTCTATGTTTTATTTAAAATGCGTGGATATTGGAGAATAAAAATATGACTTATGAAGAGGTTCTCCAAACGACTAGCTATGATCTTTTCGAAGCAATGGATGAGTGCCGCATAAATTATGTTAAACATTCTTCTCTGCTTCCTTTAATGGTGCTTCCTTGGGGAAATGATATAGATATTATTATTGATCCTAGAGATAAAAATAAATTATTAAAATTGCTGAAGGGGTTTGAAAGTTGTAAGAGTGACAAAGACTATCCAGTGTATATGGATGTCTACCCGATTCGCTGTTCAGGGATGGTTGTTATAATTGATGTCTTGTGGGGAATGGTAACGGAGATGGCAGGAGGAGAAATCTGGAGCTTACCAATGGTATCGCGTGATAAGCGTGTTAAATTGGAACATGGAGGTTATCGAGCTGATTCGACTACTACTCTTATATTTTTGGCCGCTCGTTATTCTTCAGTTCACAAAGGTGTGTATAGTATAGAAGGTGGATGGTCCGACAAAAGTCGTGAGAAGTGGCGGCACTATTATGATGCGTTTTCAAAAGAGATCCAAGACGTAAATGCTATCAATCTAGTTAAAGATATTAATGAATATGCTAGGTCAGGTCGTGTAAATATAGGTGATGAGGCATGGCTCAAAGAGTTGAAAAGCTTTTTCCGAGTTAAGAACGTAGCCTCTGTGTGAGTGGGTGTTTGATGTAATGTGAAAGTTAGTAAGTAGGCTGTGTTGACAATTTTATTATATATTTTATTTAGGTTGCGTGGGAATGATTTCACCAAGTTTTGGAGTTTTAAATTAATGCATGACCTTTTGGAGGAGGCGATGTGGTCAAACAATTAGTTGTTTCTGTAGGCGCAGGATGTGCTCAAAAACCTTTTATTGAGAAGCTCAAAAGGAGAGGGTACAAGGTCGCGGCGTTTGGCCATGGGAAAAATGATCCAGATGCAATAACCTTGTGTGATTATTTCACGGCTATTGATACATCAAATTCTGAAGAAGCTATCAGCTGGCTTAAAACATTAAATGAAGAAATTATAGGTGCCGGTTCCTTTGCGGGAGGTAGGGCTATCAATACACTCCAGCATATTGATCGAGAATTTTCCTTGTGCACCAAAATTCCCAAGAAGCTCTCTGTTGGAATGAATAAATTTAGACAACAGCTTTTGTATAAAAAATTAGGTGCTGGCTATATTGAAACTTTCCCTGCAGACAACTTTGCGAAATATGTTGATCACATCCACTCCAACAAACACTACATTGTGAAACCAGCTGTAGGACGAGGGAGTGCAGGTGTCTATAAAATATCAGGACAGGACTTAATTGAAAAATTTTTTAGGAAAGAGTTAAAGGAAGACGAGGTTATCCAAGAATGCATTTCTGGGAACGAATATCGTGTCTTGGTTTTGGTTCATAAGAAAGTGATTAAAATACTGTCCCCAATAAAAAGAGAGTCCAGGTATGGAGGGTACCTGCTGGGACGTCTATCAGTTGATTTGAATGTGTTGAGTTTGCTGAAGAGGCATTTTGAAAATATATTGCCTAATATGGAAATAGATAATTCTATAATGAAAGCTGATGTGATGATAGATGAGGCGGGAATCAAATTGATTGAAGTTGATATTGGTGTTGGTGGTGGGGAATTTTTTAGTAATTATGTCTCGGTAATTGAAGGTGTTGATTTGAATGATTTGTATATTGATTTGATAACTGGAGGGGATGTTGAAGACAATATGGGGGTTGAAAAAAAAGCGCAATATGTGATGGACTATTTCTATTTGGATAAGGGGGGGGAGTTGATTGATCGTGAAAACCTGCAAGAAAAAATAAAATCTCTTTTTGGTGATTGCGTAATTCAGTTCAATTCGTCTCGTAATAGAGAGGAAACAGGTCGACTTGAAGTGAATTCTGATTTCGTTTTGAATGTTATTCATCAGAGAGAAGAGCTTTCCAGTGAAGACGTTGATAAATTGCTGACGGATTGTGTAATGCTGACATGATAACTTGAAGCTGTCATTTTCGTAGTCGTTGTAAATGCAGTGTGTGACGATTTATTTCTTTTGGTTTTTCTCTGATAGAGGAAGGTTTAATGAAATATCATCGGCCTCTCTTGGCTCCACCTTATGGAAAAAGAATTTATCCTATTTTTTGAATTTGGGGGCTAGGGATGATCCACAAGGCTGTCATTGTTTTTTCAGGGTTTAACCAAAGAGCCGTGATTTCTTTTTTAAGAACTCTTGAGGAAGTCAATGTCTCATATGGAGTGATTGCACATTCCACTCAAGACCCGATTTATCAGACAGGCTACAGAAGAAAAGTTTTGGCTATTAGGAGTTGTAAATATCTCGATTTTCAAGACATGGTGGAAAAAATAAAAATATTACAGAGTAGAATGCAGGCGGAGAAGTATGTGATTGCCCCTTCAACAGAGGCACTTAATAGAGTTTTGCTGGATAATAAAGACGCTCTTATAGAAGCCGGTTGTGAAATTCCTCTAGTCGACATTGATACATATAAGAAAATATCAGATAAATACTCTTTTGGAAATGTGTGCAGGAGTCATGGTATTGCGGTGCCGAATGAATATGGCGTGATAGCTCAAGCAAGATATCCTTTTGTGGCGAAACCCAAGACATATTTTTCCAAGGAGCGACATGTTTATTCTCCTGTGCTGATTTTTAATGCTTCAGATAAGGCAGATTTTTTGTTGATGCATGATGAGGGTGATTTTTATTATCAGGAGTTCATTGAGGGGGGAAGTTACTATTTGCTTTATTACTTCATGAGAGATGGTGGTGTAATTAAGTTTTCGCAAAAAAATTATGTGCAACAACCAGGTGGGAAATCAATCATTGCAGCAGAGTGTTCTGATCTTCATAAGTCTGATGAGTCCTTGAAATACGAAGCATTATTTAATTTTCTTCATTTCCATGGGTTGGTCATGGTGGAAGTTAAAAAAAGCAAGCAAAAACTATACATGATAGAGGCAAATCCTCGTTTTTGGGGACCTTCTCAGCTTTTTGTGGATGCTGGCATTAACTTGTTCAAGCATTTTATGCATGACTGTGAGTTGATGAGGTCAGATCCAGGTCCACAAAATTCAATAAAAAAAGTTAAGTATTTCTGGTTCGGTGGCCTTTTAGAGTCCTTAGGTAAAGGACATGTCGTGTTTTATGAAAAGAATGAGGATGACTTTTTAAATGAACTGTCTGAGTGGTTAAAATATGACATACATAATAGAAGAGATACCCGTGAAATATTTAAGAAAGAGCTAGGTGCTATTTCGTTGAATAACCTCGTACAACATTAAATTGCAAGGCTGCCGCCGGAGCTATGTTCAGGGCTTTGCTGATCAACGATTTTTTCAGCGGAAGAAAATAATGTGAGCGATTTCTTCGTGTTGGGGGGAGGCGGGCATGCCCGTGTGTTGATTCATGCTCTTAAGCGACTTGGTCATGACGTGCACGGATATACGGCGCTGAGTGATGGAGGGGAATGCGTGCCGACGCCTTATCTGGGCACCGATGACGCCTTCGAGCAACTTCGAGAATCTCTGCCTTCCTGTGCGGCCTTGGGGATCGGCAAGATTGGCGTTCAGACCCCGCGCCTCGACTTGCTCGACAGACTTCAATCTCTGGGATTTCGTGTGCCAGTCGTTCTTGCCCCGGGGGCGATCTGCCACGAAGGGGTCCAGACGGGTGACGGTACTGTTGTGTTGGACGGTGCGGTAGTCGTGATCGGTAGCCGCTTGGGGCGTGCTTGTATCGTGAATACCAATGCCACCGTCGATCATGACTGCGTGCTGGGCGATGACGTACATATCGCACCGGGCGCGACGCTCAGCGGGGGGGTCGAAGTTGGAGATCACTGCATGATCGGTACTGGTGCCAACCTCATCCAGATGGTTCGAATTTGTGCCGATTGCATGATAGGTGCTGGAGCTACCGTGGTTAGTGACATCAGTATGCCTGGAATTTATGTGGGTACTCCTGCCAGGAGAATCGCATGATCAATACTGCTAGCTGTTTCGTGATCGCTGAAGCTGGCGTCAATCACAATGGCTCACTGGATCTCGCACTTGAATTGGTCACTCGTGCCCGTGAGTGTGGTGCCGATGCCGTCAAGTTTCAGACTTTCAAGACCGAACGTCTAGTGACCCAATACGCTGTTAGCGCGGCCTATCAAAAGCGGGCGGTGCCACAAGCGTCTTCACAGCACGCCATGCTGAAAGAACTGGAGTTGTCGGAAGACGACTTCGCGAGGATTCAGGAGCACTGCCGAGCCTGTGATATCGAATTTCTCTCGAGTCCCTTCGATGAGGATAGCGCAGCTTTTCTCGATCGGCTTGGCATGCGCCTCTTCAAGATCCCGTCTGGAGAAATTACCAATGGCCCTCTGCTGGAGACCATTGGCCGCTTTGGAAAACCGGTCATCCTGTCGACAGGAATGAGTTGGTTGGCAGAGATAGAAACTGCCGTAAAGACACTGGATGCGGCGGGCGCCGGTGAAATTATACTCTTGCACTGCGTCACCGAGTATCCCGCACCTTATGCCGAGATCAATCTGTCAGCCATGCAGACCCTTGCCAGCGCCTTCGGCGTGAAGGTGGGGTACTCCGATCATACCGCGGGCATCGAGATCCCCATCGCGGCGGTGGCCATGGGGGCGGTGTTGATCGAAAAGCACTTCACTTTGGATACCGGTATGCCTGGCCCCGATCACTCCGCCTCTCTGCCACCGATAGATTTTCGAAGCATGGTGCAAGCAATCCGGCACGTGGAGAGTGCTAGGGGGGACGGGCGAAAACGACCAGCGCCCTGTGAATTGGGCAACCTCGAGGCGGTGCGTAAAAGCATCGCTGCCGAGCGAGATATCGCTGCCGGGAAAATCATCACTCGTGAGGATCTGACACTCAAGCGACCGGGTTCGGGGCTCTCGCCGCTATGGCTTGACGCCGTGGTGGGGCGCCGTGCCGGGCGTGCCATTGGCACTGATGAACTCATCAATTGGCAGGATCTGACATGACCAGGCGACGGCTGTGCGTGGTGACCACCACGCGGGCCGACTATGGCCTGTTGTACTGGCTATTACGCGAGATCGACGATGACCCTGAGCTGGAATTGATGCTGGTGGTCACTGGTATGCATCTATCCACGGAGTTTGGCCTGTCCGTTCGCGAAATCGAGTGCGACGGCTTTCGCATTCACCGTCGGATAGAGATCTTGCTGGCCTCGGATAGCCGGAGCGCCATGACTCGCGCCATGGGGCTGGCCATGCTCTCCTTTGGTGATGCCTTGTCCGAGGATCGTCCCGACCTGGTGGTGCTCCTGGGGGACCGCTTTGAGATCGTACCGGTGGCGTTGGCTGCTGTGGTCGAGGGGATTCCAGTGGCGCACTTGCATGGGGGCGAAACCAGCCGTGGCGCCTTGGACGAGTACTTTCGACATGCCGTGACCAAGCTGGCCAGTATCCACTTCCCGGCTACTGAACCATATCGCCAGCGAATTCTGCAAATGGGAGAGGAGCCGGACCGGGTCTTCAACTTCGGCGCCCCCGGGTTGGATCACCTACAGCGTACCGAACTCCTGAGCCGAGAAGCGCTGGCCGAAGCATTGGGAATTCCCCTTCAGCGGCCGGTGGCCATCGTGACCTATCATCCCGTCACCAGCGAGGCGGATGAGACCGCGGAAAGTCAGGTCAAGGCTTTGCTGAAAGCACTGGAATCCTTTCCTGACTTGTTCGTGGTGTTTTCCAAGGCCAATGCCGATGCCCAAGGTCGCACGATCAATGCTTTGTTGGCTAGCTGGTGCGTGCGGCACCCAGAGCGAGGACGGTTGTTCGACAATCTAGGACATCGCCTATATCTGAGCTGCCTTCGCCACCTGGACCTGATGATTGGTAATTCCTCCAGTGGTCTAATTGAGGCCCCCTCTTTTCATCTCCCGGTAGTCAATATAGGCAGTCGCCAGGAAGGGCGGATACAAGCCAGAAATGTCATCCAGGTAGGCAACGATACCAATGCCATCCGTCAAGGCATTAGCCGGGCCTTGAGTCCAGGGTTTCGCGCCGAGCTGGTCGATATGCATAACCCCTATGATGGCTTCGGCGATGGCGGCGTCTCGCGAAGAATCAAGGAAACCTTGAAGCTCATTCCGCTCGATGCGGACCTGATGAAGAAGCGATTTCACGTTCCTGAGTTCTGATGGCTCGGGGCGGAAAGGGGAGGCAATGATGCTCGACTCATTATTGATCGGTGAAGAACGCAAGGTCCTTGAGGCGCTGTACCAGTTGGAAGAAACCCAACGCAAAATTCTGTTCGTCACTAGTGAGGACCGTCGCCTGCTCGGAACCCTGACCGACGGTGATGTCCGCAGGTGGATCCTTGGCGGCGGCAACCTGGATGGTGTGGTAGGGGAGGTATGCAATCGCTCGCCTCATGTCGTTCATGAGTGCCACGATGCGGCCGAATTGAAAAACACGATGCTCAATCGGCACATCTCATCGGTACCGGTGCTGGATGCCGAAGGGCGTATCGTAGATGTCTTGTTCTGGGAGGAAGTCTTTCAACCGAGCGTATCCCGCACGCGCGCAGTCCCCTTGGGATTGCCCGTGGTGGTCATGGCTGGGGGCAAAGGGTCGCGGCTTGCCCCTTTCACCAATGTACTGCCCAAGCCACTGATTCCTGTGGGAGACAAGACAGCCATAGAAGTGATCATCGATTCCTTTGTCGAGTCTGGTGTCGGTGAATTCTATCTGTCTGTCAACTACAAATCGAAACTGATCAAGGCCTTCTTCGACGAACTCGCACCGTCCTACCGTCTTCACTATGTCTACGAGGATCAGCCGCTGGGAACAGGCGGCGGCCTGCATGCCCTTGCCGGCAAGCTGGAAGGCGATTTGATCGTCACCAATTGCGATGTGATCATCAAGGCAGACTATCACGCCCTCGTAGATCATCATCGTCAGGAAAACAACGATATCACCATGGTTGTGTCGTTACGCAACTACGATATTCCCTATGGTATCTGCGATATCGTTGACAATGGTCAGCTCTGCGCAATGCGGGAAAAGCCGCATTACAATTTCCTGGTCAACACAGGGCTCTATGTTCTTCGTACGACTGTATTGGACTTGATTCCCGAGAATAAATTCTATCATCTCACCGAACTGATCGAGGATGTCAGGCAGCGCGGCGGGCGAGTCGGTGTTTTCCCTATCAGTGACAAGGCTTGGCTCGATACCGGAGAGTGGCAGCAATATTGCGAGAGTATTGCTCAGCTGAGGGCGGCATCAGTCTGAATCTTCACTATGTCAGATTGACTTCGCCTAATCTTCCAAGGATTCGATAAATGATCGACAATCAAAGGGTCATTGCCATAATTCCGGCCAGGGGCGGGAGCAAGAATGTTCTGGGGAAGAATATTCGTCCCATTCTGGGAAAGCCATTGATTGCCTGGACACTGGATTTGGCCAAGCGGATCGATGTCATCGACCGGGTCATTGTCTCGACAGATTGTGCCGATATTGCCAGGGTCGCACGAAAATACGGTGCTGAAGTATATGAGCGGTGCGCTGAACTGGCCACCGATACGGCACTGGTAATCGATACCATCCACGATCTCTCCCAACGCCTGGACCGAGAAGGTGAGCGAGCCATATACGGTCTGCTGCTTGAGCCGACCGCTCCGCTGCGTCGGGAGGCGGATGTGCTCTCTTGTGTGCAGCAGCTGCATTTCCAAGGATTCGACTCGGTAGCGACCTTCAAGCTTGCCGACCTGAATCCCCACCGTGCCTGGTGCATCGATGGAGGGGAGCCTCGAGCCTTCATCGAGGGCAGCGTACCCTGGTTACCCCGCCAGCAACTGCCCGAAGCTTTCCAACTCAGTGGTGATGTTTATGCATTCCGTCGTGATCGGCTTGCGCTGGCGACTCACGGCATGTTGTTCGGTCGAGTGGGTGCGGTGATCGTTAGTGGTGACTACTCCCTCGATATCGATAGCGAACGAGATTTTCTCATGGCAGAACTCATTGCGCGGGAGCTTCAGGATGAAAAAGTCACTGCATGAGTTGCTGGATCTCAGCGGTCGTGTCGCGCTGGTCAGTGGTGGGGGTGGTTACCTTGGCGGCAGCATCTGCGAGGCGCTCGCAGAGCTGGGGGCCAGCGTGGTGGTCGCCAGCCGTGACAGGCAGCGTTGCGAGTCCCAGGCTGAAGCGCTGTATGACGTAGGGCCGCATGGGCATCACTGGGGGATTGAGCTGGATGTTACCAGCAGGGCTTCGGTGGAACGTGGAGTGGAAGCGCTTCGGGAACAATATGGTGGCCTGGATATCCTGATCAACAATGCCTGGTCCGGACGCAAGAATAGTTGGGAGAGCATTGATGAGGATGACTGGTACTACGATGTCGATATCAGCTTGAATTCGGTCTTCCGTATGGTCAAGCGCTGTTATCCGTTACTCAAGGAGCGTTCGGGCTGCATCGTCAACATCGCCTCCATGTATGGACATGTGGCGCCGGACTATCGTCTCTATGTAGATACCGACCATGCCAACCCTCCGAGTTACGGCGCAGCCAAGGCTGGGGTGCTGCAGTTTACACGCTATCTGGCCAGTTTCCTGTCTCCCGATGCCATTCGCGTCAATGCCATCAGTCCCGGTGCATTCCCGCATGCCATTACCCAGGATAATCGGGCATTCATGCAGCGTCTGAAGGACAAGGTCCCGCTGGGACGTCTGGGAGAGCCTCATGAACTGAAAGGGGCGATTGCCCTGCTATGTAGTGATGCCGGGTCCTATATGACGGGCCAGAACATCTGTGTCGATGGAGGTTGGGCGACATGGTGACTCGCGTCGGGATGATTGGGCACAGTGAAGGCAACGGGCATCCCTTTTCCTTCTCCGCCATCATCAATGGCTATTCCGAAGCTGGGCTCCGGGAAGCCGGATGGCCGGTTATTCATGCCTATGTAAGCCGTCGTCACCCAGCCGACTTCGGTGTCGGCGACTTGAGCGTGACCCATGCCTGGACCCAGGACCCTGACGTTACACGCGCCCTTTGCCGAGCGGCCAATATCGCTCATGGTGTAGCCCATCCCGACGACATGCTGGGCGAAGTGGATGCGCTGATCATCGCCCGAGACGATGCCGAAAGTCACTGGTCGCTTGCACGCCCATTCCTTGAGGCGGGGATTCCTGTCTTTATCGACAAGCCGCTGACGCTAGACAGGGGAGTGCTCGAATATTTCGTGCCTTATCTGGAACAAGGGCGACTGATGTCCTGCTCGGCGATGCGCTATGCCATGGAACTGGATGAGCTACGTAAGGGGCTTGCCAACTATGGTGAGCTGAAACTTATCCGCGGCACGATTCTCAATGATTGGCCGAAATACGGCATTCACCTGCTCGAGGCGATTCTGTCGTTGGCACCGTCTCGCCCCGTCAGCGTGAATGCCTTGCCAGCGAGGCATGAGTCACTACTGATAATGCTCGAGGATGGCACCCAGGTGATCATCGATGCACTGGGAAAGGCACCTGGTGTCTTCGACCTGGAACTGCTCGGCAGCGAACATATCAGCCGCCATAGCATTCGCGATAATTTCACCATGTTTCGGCGTGCCCTTTGGGCTTTCGCGACCATGACCCGTGACGCTCGGCCACCCATCAAGCCGGTATCCACCCTGGATGTCATCGAGACCTTGATTGCGGGACAAGACGCCATACGACTGCACCGGGAGGTCGTCATCCATGCGGCATGAACGAGTTTCCACGCAGCCCACCCATGATACATATGCGGCTTCTGCACCACGCACTCGAGTGCCAAGTGTGAAGGTCTGCTTCGTGAATGATAACTCGGACACCCGCAACTGGGGGGCACAAGCGACATCGATGGCATTGTGCGAGCTAGTTCACAGCGCGGGC
Source organism: Litchfieldella anticariensis FP35 = DSM 16096 (assembly GCF_000409775.1). Lineage (GTDB taxonomy): Bacteria > Pseudomonadota > Gammaproteobacteria > Pseudomonadales > Halomonadaceae > Litchfieldella > Litchfieldella anticariensis. The sequence goes on from NZ_KE332377.1 coordinate 491,032, forward strand.
GGTAACGTCGAGCGGACACTATCAGCCTCACGTCTGGATGAAAAGCAGGGCAAAGATTACCCGGCTATCGCTTATCTAGCCGGCTATTTCGACCGGAGGCTTCCTGCATGGTCGATGCCCAGGCGTTTGAATCACGCCATTTTTAACCGCCTGGCGCGGCAGTTGCCGGACGTGGTGCCCGACTCCTGGGAGGATTTCGACCGTCAAGCCCTTCGTGTCCTGCAGCATAAGACGTTGGGAGACATTCGTGAGGCCCTCGAGAACAGTGACTTGGTCGTTATCAATGGCGAGGGTTGCATCTACGGCAACATACGTCACAGTCGCATGTTGTTCTTCATCGCCTATCTGGCCAAGCGCTATCTGGGCAGGGAAACGGTGATGGTCAACCACAGTGCCGATCTTCGTCACCCGACCCTCAATCGTATCGCCCGTCATGTCTATCCCTTGTTGGATGAAGTGGTCTTTCGCGAAACCGACTCGGCTCTGGCTTGTTCCGGGTTCTGTTCCTCGACGATCGGGGCCGATGCCGCCTACCTCTATACCCCTGCACCTGTCGAGAATTGGTCGTTGCGTATGGATGGGTTCGACCCCGGTCGTCCTTATGTCTGTGTCGGTGGCAGTTCGAGCTACCTGCGCCGTGGTGATGAGCAAGTCAAGCCCGTGGCAGGATACGTGGAGCTATGTCGGCACTTGCAAGCCGAGTGTGACCAGGTCGTTCTGGTTGCTGCTTCCTGGCAGGACGAACGTATCTTTCAGGCCGTAAAAAACGAACTCGGTATTCCCCTTATCGGGGTATCTTCCCCATTCCGGCAGGCCATTGATGTCATCGGCAACGCCAGAGTATATATCGGCGGTCGCTGGCACTCGGCCATCTTTGCCCACGCGGGTGGCACCCCCGTCGTCGCGCTGGGTGCCTACACGCCCAAGATGCAAGCCTTCCTGCATGACAGCGGCCAGCCCGGCACGCCCTTCGATCCTTTTGAACTGGCGACTCAGGCACCAAAGATAGCTGCCGGGGTAAGGGACTGTCTCGAACAGGGTGATCGACTGCGCGCCGTGCTGAGTGATGGGGCGCGCGAATGCGCCCGACGCGCACGACTCAATGTCAACTGTGTCGAGAAAATGGTCGTGTCGCGATCAACACCAGGCCCGGAGTTCTCATGAGTCGTGACTATCGCAATCTCTTCGATCTCACCGGCCGAGTCGCTATCGTCACCGGTGGGCTCGGCATTCTGGGACGTACCTTCTGCGAGGCATTGGCAGCGTTTGGTGCCCATGTCGTCGTGGCGGATCTGGATGGCGAAGGGGCTCGGCACTTTGCCAGGGAGATCTCCGAGATGTCAGGCATGACCTGTGAAGGGTGGGGGTGTGATGTCGCCAGTGAGGACTCCGTGGAAGCTCTCGTCGACAGGACCTTGGAGCATTTCGGATCCATCGATGTGCTGCATAACAATGCCGCCAGCAAGTCCGATGACCTGGCGGCGTTCTTCGCGCCGGCGGAGGGCTATTCGCTCGCTGAATGGCGCAAGATCATGGCGGTCAACCTTGATGGCGTGTTCCTTGTCTCGCGTGCGGTGGGACGTCGAATGATCGAGCAAGGTAGGGGAGGCAGCATCATTCATACCGGTTCGATCTATGGCCATTTGGGTGCGGATCCGCGCATTTATCAGGACTCGGAATACTTTGGGCTGGCGATTAATACCCCCCCGGTCTATGCCGCCTCCAAGGCTGGCGTGGCGGGTTTGGCGCGCTACCTGGCAACCCTGTGGGCGGAACATGGCATTCGCGTCAATACGCTGGTGCCGGGTGGAGTGCAGAGCGGTCAGAACCGTGAGTTCGTGGATCGTTATTCGCAGCGAGTGCCCTTGGGGCGCATGGGCAATGCCGATGACCTGGTCGGTGCCTTGATCTATCTGGCATCGGATGCCTCGCGCTATGTCACGGGACAGAACCTGTACGTCGATGGTGGTTTGAGTGCCTGGTAACGAACACCTGAGCGTAAGGAATAAATGATGCCCATCCCTCTTACCATTGTCATGTACCACTATGTGCGCCCTCTGGAAGCGTCCCGGTATCCCCGTCTGAAGGCAATGGACCTGGAACGCTTTCGTGGACAGCTCGACTATATCCAGCGCCACTATCAGGTCGTCAGCATGGAGCAGGTGATCGCTGCCTCGCGGGGCGAAAGGGATGTCTTGCCTGCACATCCCTTGCTGCTGACGTTCGATGATGGCTATCGGGATCATCATGACCATGTGCTGCCTTTGCTGTCGCAGCGAAGCATGCAGGGCAGCTTTTTTCCACCGGCCTGTGCGGTGCTCGAGCGACGGGTTCTGGACGTCAACAAGATTCAGTTCATCTTGGCGAGCGTCGAGGATCCTGGTGTCCTGGTGGATTGCATCTTCTCTGCCATGGATGAAGCCAGAGCTCATTATGGTCTTGAGCCCAACCACGTCTATTTTTCGAGACTTTCCAGTGATAGTCGTTATGACGATCCGCCCACCACTTTCGTCAAGCGGGCACTGCAAAGAGAACTGCCCGAGGATTTCCGCCAGCAACTGACCGAGGGTCTGTTCAGCCAATATGTCACCAGTGACGAGAAAGCCTTTGCCGAAGAACTGTACATGAGCGAGGGACAACTGCGTCATCTGCTGGAGGCCGGTATGTTCATTGGCAGTCATGGCGATCAGCACTATTGGCTGAACAGCCTGGATCATGCGCATCAGGTCAAGGAGGTCGATCGGGGACTGCGTTTTCTCGAGGCGCTCGGGGCATACCGAGATGACTGGGTCATGTGTTACCCCTACGGCGGCTATGATGATTCGCTGCTGAGTATTCTACGGGCGCGAGGGTGTGCCCTTGGACTGACTACCGAAGTGGCACTGGCGGACCTGACAGTGAATGATCCCTTGACCTTGCCGCGTATCGATACCAATGACCTGCCGACAGATGTGGAGGCGCCCACGCCTATGGGCTTCGAGGGACGGGGCCGTGAGCGATTGTCGGCAGCGGGGTCCAAGGAGACGTCATGACGCGAGATACTGCCACCAACGACATGATGGAGATCCTGGCCGATCTGACTCCGCTGAACCGGGTAGTCTGCTCGAGCGACTACGACCATACCATTGAGTACATGATGTCGCGGTTGCCGTTCAGGGCGCTGAGCTATTCGTCGGAGGATCACTACAACGGATGGGTGATTCCACCAAAGTGGGATGTCAAGACGGCCGGCATTTTTCAAGGCGGACGCAGGATTTACGACGGTCGATGCCACCCCTTGGCGGTCATGGCGCTTTCCGCTCCCTTTCGGGGCACAGTGAACCGCGAAGAGCTACGCCGTCACCTGCACTACGATCATCGCGATCCCGATATCATTCCCTTCCACTTTCGTCAGATGTTTCGTAGCTGGCGGCGCGACTGGGGATTTTGTGTGCCGCAAACCTTTTACGACTCTCTTGAGGAGGGCGACTACGAGGTGGTGATCGAGACCGAAGAAGCGCCGGGTATGCTGCGTGTGCTCGACTACTCACTTCAAGGGCGCTCGTCTGACACCATCGTTTTCGGTGCCAATCTGGATCACCCAGGCGTGGCGAATGACGGTCTCTCGGGAGTGGCGGTGGGAGTTGCCCTGTTCAAGGCGCTGCAGAACCGGCCGCAGACCCACTTCAGTTATCGGTTGGTGCTGGCGCCGGGGATCATTGGCAACGAATATTACCTTGGTCACCTGCCGCAGCAGGAAAGGGAATGCTTGCTGGAAGGTGTCATGCTCGAAATGCTGGGTTCACCCACCGAACTAGCTCTCCAGTTCTCGCGCCAGCAGCAGTCGAATATCGAACTGGCCCTGGTCGATGCGTTGCAACAAGGTGGTTGTCAGCATCACACCGGCGAATTTGCCAGTGCCCTGATCAATGATGAATACATCTGGGAGGCTTACGGCATTCCGATGGCGTCGCTGTCACGCTATCCCTATCCGGAATATCACAGCGATCGCGACAACGTTGCCTTGATGCGTCCCGAACGCCTCGATGAGGCGCTGCAGGTCTTGTTGCAGGCCATCGAGACCCTCGAGTCGAGTGCCATCGTCAGTAAGCGATTCATCGGCAACATCTGTCTATCGCACCCGGACTACGATCTCTACATCGACCCGGGGCAGGTGGCCTTTGGCGATATCCCCGACGACCAGCGCCGTCGCATGCGACAACTGATGGAACTCATGCCTACGCTTTCCAGGCCGACGAGTGTCGCTCTGCTGGCGAGTCGTGTTGGGCTGCCGATCTCCGTGGTCGAGGGTTACCTGGGAAAGTGGGCCGCCAGGGGCTTGGTGACACTGTCATGACGCGTGAGGCACGGCTTGCTGTCGGCAACCATACCTGCCCCGCTGATCTCCATGGACGGCGTTGCCATGTCATGGTGTCGACACCGCTGCAGTATCTCAACGCCAAGGAACTGGTTGAGCTGCTGGGCAGCCGGGAACGTTATTTGGTGATCCTCGAACAGCATTATCGGCACCGGGACTTCGTTGACCTGCCTGGTATTGCGAACTGGACCCGTATCGATACCGTAAAGGCCGGTAGATTGCTGCCCCATGTGCGGCTGAGCCCGTTGCTACGTTGCTTGGCCGATGTGCTGGCCGATGTCGCGACTCATCGTCGAATAGCGCAGATGTTGATACGGTGGCCTACGTCAGAGCTCTTGGTCATCGGCAACCCCAACGAGGTCTTGCACCTGGACTTTGCCTCACAGGGAGGTGGGCAGGAGCTGCTGATCTGTGACGATGGCACGTCCACGCTCTCGGGATTTGCAGATCGCTCACGAAGCAAATGGCTACGCCGACGTTTGCTGGGCATTCGTCGAACCCTTCTCGATAACGCCTGGCAGTTCACGGCTTATGCTGATGTGCGACCAGGAACAAGAACTCTGCACAATACTTATGATTATCTGCGCTCGTATGTGATGAAGCGTTCACCGGGGGGAGGTGCCGCACGAGATATCTGGTTTCTTGGTCAGCCCCTGGTCGAGTTTGGCGTGACATCGTTATCCGCCTACCTGGAACTCGTGCAAAGCATACGGAGCGGCGCTTATGCCGAGCAGCGCGTACTGTACTGGCCCCACCCTCGTGAGTGCCGGGATAACCTTGCCAGGCTGGCCAGTGCTACGGGAATGGAGGTCGTCAGTCGCTCGGGGCCGATCGAGTTGGAACTGGTCCGCCAACCGCTACCTCCGGCCAGGGTGGCGACACTGTATTCCAGTGCCTATCAGAGTTGCTACGCCATCTTTGGGGACGCGGTAGCGTTCGATGTCTTTGAGCCCCATCAAGATTACTGGCAATCGGGTCATAGCGAAGTACGCATCATGCGAGACTGCTATGCCTATTTCCGCTCCCATGTCCGGCCGCCGCATCGATTCTTTCGCCAGGAGAACACGCATGACTGGCAGTGCTGCGCGCCCTTCCTGGGGATGTCAGGAGAGTCCGATGCGACTCCTGTACTTGACGATGCGGGATATCCTCCTGCGCGAGGTGAGACATGAAAGTCGGGCTGCTGATCGGCGGGCTTTGCCAGGGAGGTGCGGAGCGTCAACTCATGCGCCTGGCCGGAGGACTGGTGCAGGGAGGACACCAGGTGGAGGTATTCTGCTACGACGGTGGGTCACCCCATGACACGGCCCTCGAGGCTCAGGGAGTGGTCGTACGCCATCATGTTTCACGTGGCAGGTTGGCCAAGATCGGCGTGGTTCGTCGCTGGCTTAGGGACTTCGAGCCGGACATCGCCCATGGTTTCATGAAGCGCGCGTCCGGTGTCGCCGTGCTGGCCCGACTGGTTGGTCCGGCTTGCAGAGTGCTGGCCAGTGATTTCTCGACGGCGACCTATGGCCGTCACAAGCCTTCTCTGTGGGCTGCTCTATGCCTGTTCGCTCTGGCCGACCGAGTCGTCACCCAAACTGACCTCAACCGCCGCAGTCTGGAGGCGCTGGCCCCATGGCTGCGTGGCCGGGTGGCGGTGGTGCGCAATGGTCTCGACGTCACTCAGTTCCGCCCGGCCCTTTCATCTCCCTGTGAATCTCCGTTTCGCTTCTGTGTCGTCGGTAGCGTATATGGCGTGAAGAATCCCGAACGCGTCGTACGGGCCGTTGCTGAGTTATACCGGCGTCAGGGGGAGGGATTCCATCTCGACTGGTTCGGGCGTCGTGGCCTGGGAGGTGATCACGCTCCATCGGCTGATTACCGCCGTGCGGTGGCCTTAGCCGATCAATTGGGGGTGCAGGAGCTGATCAGCTTCCACGGTGAGACCCGGGATATCGAACGCGCTTACCAGCAGGCCCATGCGCTGGTCCATGTTTCGCTACAGGAAGGCTTTCCCAATGCAGTGGTGGAGGGCATGGCCTGTGGCTTGCCCATCGTGGTCAGCCGCGTCTCCGATCTGCCCTTGGTAGTCAAGGAAGCACGCAATGGTTTTCTTTGCGATGAAACCGACTCCTTGTCGATTGCCAGTGCCATGGAACGGATGCTGCTGACATCGGCAGAGCAGCGTCTGCAAATGGGACAGCGGTCGCGTCGACTCGCCATGGAGTGGTTCCATCAGGAACGCTTCATCGATGATTACCTGAACCTGTATGCCGAGATGTTGAGGGATGACAATGTCCACCGACTGGGTTGACCTGGCGCGTCGCTGGGTACCGCGCGACCTTAGATACGCGATACAGCGCCATGTGTCATTTTCTGAAGTCAAGCGCCGCTATTTTGCCCGCTGTGATCCCTTGTCCGAGGTGACTGAAAGCGACATCAACCGCTATGGCAGTCCCGTAAAAGTCGGCATTCTCAAGAGCCGGGTCCAGCGTCATACCCACTACGTGCGCGCTTGCCAGGAAATGGGGGTGCCGTTCCAAGTGGTCGATATTGCGCACCCGAATTGGCTGGAATATGTCATCGACAGCGGCTGCCAGCTGTTCCTGGTCTGGCCTGATGCCAGCTTGGGGCCCTATGCCAGGCTCTTCAAGGATCGTTGCAAGTTGCTGGAGCACGACCTTGGGCTAGCCGTGTTCCCCAGCTTCGTCGAGAGCTGGATGTATGAAGACAAGATCCGCACCTGCGATTGGCTCAGGGCGCACCATATTCCCCATCCCCGTACCTGGGTGTTCTTCGAGGTACATCAGGCCAAAGACTTTGCTCGTCAGTGCGCATTGCCTATCGTCTTCAAGACTCGCTTCGGTGCCGCTGCTACCGGTGTGCAGATCATACGCACTCGTCGGGCTCTGCAGCGTATCGTCAAGCAGTCCTTTGGTAATGGTCATGTGCCGGCGGGGCATGATAAGCGCGATCGCGAGTGGGGCAGTCTATTGCTCCAGGAATATCTCCCGGAGATTCGCGAATGGCGCATGGTGCGTATTGGTGACTCCTATTTCGGCCATCTTAAGGGCCGTGCCGGTGACTTCCACAGCGGCTCTGGCCAGGTGGACTGGGAGCCGCCAGGCCGTCGACAACTGGAAATGTTGCATCACATTACCGAGGCGGCGGGGTTTCGCAGTATGGATGTCGATATGTTCGAGACCGCCGATGGAACCCTGTTGGTCAACGAATTGCAGACTGTCTTTGGTGCCAGTGTCTCCATCGACCAACTGCGCTTGGATGGAACGCCCGGGCGTATGGCACGTGATCCAGAAGGTGAATGGCACTTTGATCCAGGTGATTTCGCACGCAACGCCTGCGCCAATGAGCGCCTTCGCTATGCCTTGGAGCATTTCTCCCATGAAAGAATTTGTTAGGGACCTGGCTAGTCGTGCGGTAGTGAGTTGTGGCCTCAGCTCCATGGGGCGAGGCTTGAGGCGACACGAAGGGGCATTCATCCTCTATGGGCACCGATTCAGCGATGATGACGATGGCTACCTTCAAGGGCTTCGCCCGGCGTGGTTCGATGACCAGGTCGCCTATCTGACTCGCCATTACGAGGTCATCCCGCTCAAGACATTGATAGATTGCCTGGAACAGAGAAGGGCAGTGCCGGCACGATCGGTCGTGCTGACCTTCGATGATGGTTTTCGCGACAATTTGGAAAATGCCGTTCCTATACTGGAACGCTACCGGGTGCCGGCGACCATTTTCGTGGTGACGCGTTCTCTGACCAATGGCGAGCTGCCTTGGTCACAGCGTCTCGGCGTCATCTTTCAGCAAACGTGTAACCATCAGGTGTCTCATCCACAGTTGGGCGAGCAGCCAGCGCCGCTGAACGATTCCCACCAGCGCCGGGCTGCCTACCAGCGGATCAAGCTCGGGATTGCTCCTCTTCAACGAGAAGCGCGTGATTCCATCATTACCGGCTTGGCAAACCAGCTAGGGGTCGAACCACCACTAGACCAAATGCTGAGTTGGGAGGACGCCCGCCTGCTGCAGGCAAGCGGGGTCGAGATCGGTGGACATAGTTATTCCCACGCTCTGCTGGGTCAAGTACCCATTGCAGAGGCCTGCCACGAGATTAGACGCTGCCGGGAAGAACTGCGTGATCATCTGGGCCTGGAGGCTGCGCCGTTCTGTCTGCCTGGGGGGAGTTATAGCGACGACGTGATTCGTTGCATAAAGCAAACTGGCTTCCGTTCCTGTTTCATCCCCAACCAACAGAAGCGCTATAACACGGTGGTCAATACCACCCTCTTCACACTATCCCGGCTAGGCTTGCCCAATGCACCTAGCCATCACTTGGAAGCCGAACTCGATGGCCCCTTCCACCCACTGCGTGAGTGTTGTCACTGGTTACAAGGTGGCTATCGTTCCTTATCACCAAGTCCGTGAGAGATTGCCATGCCATGGGTTTCCTACCTCGGGTATGAGCGCAAGCCGCTGATACTGTTGATATTTGCTGGTCTTTTTTTGTTCTTGTCGATGTTTGACTACCTGACATTGACCAGCTTGCCATTGTTGCGCACACCTTCCGCGGCCATGGGGATGATCCTGGCACTGGCCTTTGCGATGCATGGGGTTTCCCACTATCGAATTTACAAAGGGCCAACGGTATGGCTGTTACTGCTTTTCGGTGCCACTATGGTCGTGGAGCTGTTGCGCTGGATTGCTGGCGACACCACGCAACTCATATTCTATCTGCAGTGGTTTCAGGTCTTTATTCTTGCCATTATTCTTCTTGACTTGTCCCGTGATCCCAGAGCATTGCCCATTCTTTTGGGCAGTGTAGTGGCTGCAGTGTTACTCATCGCCATGATGGGCTTGTTACTAGGGAGTGCTGAATTTTCAAAAGGCCGCAGTGGTTTTGAAGAGATCAATCTCAACCAGCAAGCATACTTCTATACCCTAGGGCTGATCACTTTATTGTGGTTGCTGATAGAAAGGGTTCGAACCATGCAACTGTGGCAAGTCATGGCACTGTTATTGGGATGCGCAATCTTGATGCTGGCTATCCTTAAATCAGGCAGCCGTGGGGGCTTCCTCTCCATGATGGTTGGCATCACCATGTTGCTGATGCTGGAAGCGAGGAGTCGAAACACTTCAGCCTATATATATGTTCTCCCCCCTGTGCTATTTGCCGGCCTCGGGTTTGTCCTCAGCACTGATCTGGTCATTGAAAGGCTGCAAAATACCGTGGTAGGTCAAGAGGATATGAGTCGCTTCAAAATCTGGTATTGGTCATGGCAACTTATCACTGAGAAACCCTTGATGGGACAAGGTCCCGACTTCATGGAATTACTGGGTGGCTACTTGAGTGGTGTAGCACTCACCACTCACAATGCTTATCTGCATGTAGCTATCTCTTTCGGCATACCAGCACTCATACTATGGTTGGGCTTTCTGGGGTCGATACTCCTTCGTTGCTGGCAAGTTCGACATACGCCAAGTGGTGCATTGTTGATCAGTTTAGTGGTCACTGGGCTGTGGTTTGGTCTAACTGGAACCATGGCGTTCAATCGGTACTTCTGGGTGACGCTAGCCCTAGCCGCTAATGTGGGTGCCTATCAATTGATCCCTTTATCGTATCCCACTTCACTCGTTTCAACACAGGCCAATCGAGGGCTCTGATCATCATTGATAGCGACAAACTTCAGGGTACTTGCCGTCGGAGTTTGACTGCTGGTGGCTCGAGTCTTTCATGGATCCGAAAGAAATCAGCGATCAGTTCTTGGCTTTGTCTGAAATCCGAGGAAGGAGAAATATGTGGAGATCATCTATCTGCACCAGTACTTCAATACTCCTGGCATGAACGGTAGTACTCGATCCTATGAACTTGCCAGGCGCCTGGTGAGTCGTGGGCATCGGGTTCGCATGCTGACTTCCTGGCGTGAGGATGACGGGCGACGTGATTGGTTCGTCACCGACGAAGAGGGAATCGAGGTGCACTGGTTACCCGTACCTTATGACAATGTCATGAGTTACGCGCAACGTCTACGCTCCTTCTTTCGTTTTGCCATCGGAGCTGCACGCCGTGCGACAAAGCTGTCCGGGGATCTGGTGTTTGCTACCAGCACGCCGCTTACCATAGCCCTTCCTGCGGTATTTGCGTCTCGGCGGCAGCGGTGCCCGATGGTGTTTGAAGTGCGTGATCTCTGGCCTGAGATGCCGATCGCCGTAGGTGCTCTGCGTCATCCCATGTTGATTCGCATGGCTCGTGAACTTGAGCGCTTCGCCTACCGTAATGCTGCTCGAGTGGTAGCGTTGTCGCCAGGGATGCGTGATGGGGTGGTGGCAGCAGGTTATGAACCCAGTCGCATCCGTGTCATTCCCAATAGTTGTGATCTTGAGCTATTCACTTCGGATCCATCTGCTATCGAGCGGTTTCGACTAACTCATCCTGAGCTCGCAGGCGGCAAGATCCTGCTATACGCCGGCACCCTGGGCAGGATTAATGGCGTTGAATACCTAGCGCATCTGGCAGCGGTGTGCCGTGAAACGATTCCCTCGCTGAGAGTTGTCATCATCGGTGGTGGTGCCGAAGTAGAAAAGGTGCGGCAATTGTCCAGAAAGCTAGGGGTTCTGGGCCAGCATCTGTTCATGTATCCACATATGACCAAGCAGGGCATTGTCGATGCCTTTGCTGCGGCGGATCTTGCGATTTCGTGTTTTATCGAGCTGCCGGAAATGGAGAAAAATTCCGCCAACAAGTTTTTCGATGCTCTGGCCTCAGGGACACCTGTTGCCATCAATTACGGGGGGTGGCAGGCGGAACTGATTGAACAGAGTGGTGCCGGGCTGGTGCTCTCCCGTGATCCGCCGCAGGCAGCCTTGCAATTGCGCGAGTGGTTTGCCGACTCGGCAGGTCAGAAGCGTGCCGCTGCCAAAGCCCTGGAGCTGGCCAGAACGCGTTTTTCTCGTGACCGTCTGACCGATGAGTTGGAAGCGCTGTTGAAGGAGACGCTGCATGAAAGTGATATCGGCGAACGACAGCATCAGGCGTGAGTCGGCCTCTGATGTGCGGATATGCCTGATTGGCAACCTGGGGGGAGATAGTGCCGGTCAAAATGGTCAGATCCTGAGAACTCGATTGGTGGTCGCCGAGCTTCAGAAGCATTTGGGGGACGAACGGGTGCGTTGTATCGATACACACGACTTCAATACTCAACCCCTGGCTAAGCTTCGTGACATCCAGCGCGGTTTCCGGGATGCCGAGCAGGTCATCATCATGCCCGCCGAGAGGGGGCTCAAGCATCTATTGCCTTTCTACCTTTATTGGCGGTGGTGCTATTCGGTGCCAGTGCACTATCTGGTGATTGGGGGCTGGCTCCCCGAATTCATCCATCACCACCCTTGGCTAATACGCGGGCTACGCAAGCTTGACAGTGTGCATGTCCAGAGCTTCCGTATGATCGAATGCTTGGCAGGCCTGGGGTTTGATAATCTTCGCTGGCTTCCGAATTTTCGTGATTTTCCCCGGGAACGACCGCTATCCAGTGGGGTAGGCGATCCGCTCAGGCTAGTCTTTCTGTCGCGCATGATTCCTGAGAAGGGGGCAGATTTTGCCATTGAGGCTGTGGATTCGCTAAATGCGGACAACAAGCGGACTTGTTGTTCACTCGATCTCTATGGGCCAGTGTCCGAGGACAACGCCACCTGGCTTGATGGATTGCTGCAGGGTAGGGGGGAGGCGATCGCCTACCGGGGAGCTCTGACACCAGAATCTGTCCTTGAGGTATTGAGTCGTTACGATGCCCTGATTTTTCCGACCCGCTATGAGGGAGAGGGATTTCCAGGGGTTGTAGTGGAAGCTTATGCCGCCGGAATTCCTGTTATTGCCTCAGACTGGCAGGACAATGGTGAAGTCGTCACCGACGGTGTCACGGGGTTGCTGTTTTCCAGCGGTGATGTGAATTCCCTCAAGAAGCGTTTGGACTGGCTCATCCATCATGGTGATGCCCTGCTGGCCATGAAGACCGCGGCCAGGGAGGCTGCCGCTAGCTATCATGTTGATGTTGTTCTGCCATCGCTTCTGGCAGCCATGTCGATAAACGTTGTAACCGCCGATAGCCGTGTCAGGGAGCTGCATTAATGGGTGGCATCTTGGGTGGTGCGCACCTCAATGCCCCGCGCCACCGGCTCGATGCCGCAGCCGCAAGCCTGCTGCATTCATCAAGTGCCATGGCACGATGGCTACCAACAAGAGGAAGTATCGACCTTGGCGGTCTTTACTCAGCCGCTCACACAGGTGAACTGTCCTGGCATGATGATGGTGACGGGGTGCTGCTGGTGCTGCACGGCAGCGTAATGTTGGATGGCTGGCATCTCGATGCGCGAGCGTTAGCCCACCGATATCGTGAGCGAGGGCTGGACAGCCTGCTGAGAGGAGAAGGCAGCCATGCCATTGCCCTATGGGACTGGCGCCGAGGCAGTTTGTGGCTGTTTACCGACCCCATTGGCACCATTCCATTGTGCTACGCCATGCAACAAGGGGCACTGGCGTTCGCTCCCGAAGCCAAGGCGGTACTGAGATTGCTGGCTGCTCCGGCGCGACTCGATCGACGCAGCACCCTGCAGTTTTTGATGAGCCGCTACCTGATTGGTAATCGCACGATGTTCGAGGGCGTGGCTCGTCTCGGGCCGGGAGAGCTACTTCACTACCAGCCCGCAACTCAGCAGTTGCAGCGTAGGCGTTACTGGGATTTGCACTTCGAGTCACGAATCCATTCGCGGGCGGAGGCGGTGGATACCTTGTACCAGACCCTGTACTGCTCTCATCACACCATGCTTGCCGAACTGGACGAAACCGATGGCTATCAGTTGTTTCTTACCGGAGGACTCGACTCGCGAGGCATACTGGCTTACACCCACCGTCTCGGTCGATTGCCTAATAAGGCGCTGACCTGGGCAGCCCGAGATGATTTGCCACATTCGGATCCGGACCTCAGCCGTCGCCTGGCCGCCGCTCATGGGGTTAGTTTCGATGTCTGTCAGCTCGACGGGAGTGACTGGGTCGAATATGCCAAGCCGTGGTGCCGTATCAGTGAATTACTGACTGATAATGCAAGCAGCTTTGCAAGCTCTCTGCAGACATTCGATGCGTGGCAGACACATGATGCACGATTCGTGGTGCTGGGCGACCAGGCTTTTGGTGCCGGGCCATTGCCCGCCACTCGTGACGAGGCCGTTGAGAACATTCTGCACGATGCCTTGCGCACGGCCCTAGGGCCATTGGTTCGTTTGTTGAGCGACTCGGCGGTTCGAGAGACTCGACAGTGCTTTGTCGACGAGATCGATGGCTTGATTGATGCGGGCCCTAACGATTCGCCCAAGGATATTCAGGACTATCTCTACTTCCATACCTATATCTCTCGCTGGATCCTGGCGCCAGGCAATTTCAAGTCCCCCATGCTGGCAGTACGCCGCCCACTGATGACGGCTGAGGTGATGGACGTGGTCACTCAGCTTTCACCATTGTTGCGAGTCGACAAGGCAGCCTACGTGGCGTTGCTGAAACAACGGTTTCCCGCACTTGGAGAGATTCCGGTCACTGCTGTGGAAGCTGGTATCGACTGGCCTTGCCTCATGCGGCAGCAGGGACGGCTTAGGAAAGCGCTGCTGCCTCGCTTGATGCCTGAACGCTTCGAAGCCCTGCCATTGGGAGATGATATCGACCCGGATGGCATGCGTGCCTTCGTGGCCGAGTTCTTCACCAGCCAGCCGACTAGTAGTGGACGCGGAAGCCTTTTGCATCGGCGCTTGTATGATCTTCGCCGTCAGGTCAGCCGCTCGCAGTGGCTCGGGAGTGCTGCCAGACGAGTGCAACCTTTCGTCATGCGACTGACTGGCCTGCAGGCACAACAGGTGGCGACTTCCCATCATCAGGTGCTGTTCCGATTGGCCTTACTGACGTTGCTGCAGGAATGTCTGGATGCAGGGGATTTCGATGGACGTCATGGCGACAATGAACTGAAGAGCCTCGTACAGGGCGGACGCGTGCAGTGTCTAGCGCCTCAACACAGCACTTGATGTGACTTCAGCGCAGCGCAGGGGAAAGATATGGTCGAGGAGAACGAATATGCCGGTTTTCTCGAGGCAGCCGGCCACCAGGTGGTTCGCATGGATGGTGTTGAGTGGTATGCCTACCAGGGATTCATGATGCCGGCTTACCTGCCGCATGTCGTGCCCAAGATCAGCACCGAGCAGGCCCGACGGCTGCTGAAGGCTTCTCGTCACCCTTTCGTTCGTTGGACGTGCGGCTTCGACAGGACTGAATCGAGCCCCTGGTGGTTCGTAGTTCGGGAAGGTCCCTATTCACTTGAGCAGTGCAGCACCAACACTCGCAGCAAGATACGTCGCGGGTTGAAGCGTTTGACGGTGCGGCGGGCCAGCTTGGACGAAATGCGAGAACAGGGACATAGCGTTTGTGTGCAGGCGGCGGCACGCTACGACACCGCTGGAGCCGCTAGCCTACCACGACATGATGATTTTCAGCGGCGTCTCGAGGCTGCAGCAAGCTATCCCGATGTTGTGGAATATTATGCAGTCTTTCAAGGTGAACGCATGGTTGCCTTCTCTGAAAATCATCTTCAGTCAAAGGCCGCATTCTGGGAGAATATCTGGTATGTACCTGATTCACTACGTGATTACTCCAGCTATGCACTGACTCATGTAATGCTTGATGATTATCTCAATGCTCGTGGACTTGATTATGTAACTGATGGCAGTCGATCGATTTATCATCAAACTCAGGTGCAGAACTTTTTCATAGGAACTTTCGGTTTTACACGTCAATTCGCCAAGCTGGAGGTGGCTTATACACCACTATTTGGCGGGCTAATTACAAGTGCCTATTTTCTCCGTCACCTTCTTGGATCCCGTACCAGAGGACGTTTCCCAATACTTGATAAGGTCGGAGCTCTCCTGACCCAAGAATCAATACGTCGAGGCTGTTGATTTTCATCTTCTGGTCAAGATATATCGTTCTTACAAGGGGACGTTATGAAAACACTGAACCGAGTTCAGGGAATTCAAAAGCGGGGACTCGATATCTCACTAGCGCTTCTGGGGCTTATCCTTACTGGATGGCTAATCGCGCTAGCCTATCTTATTTCTAGCTTTGATACACGGAGCCATGGTCTTTTCACTCAACAGCGGGTCGGAATGGGGGGACGCATTTTCACCCTTTATAAAATCAAGACCATGCGCCCCAGTCAACATATCCAGACCACGGTGACGACAGCAAACGATCCCCGTATTACTTGTATCGGCCACTTTCTTCGCAAGAGTAAGATCGACGAGCTTCCCCAGCTATGGAATGTGCTTATTGGTGACATGAGTTTCGTTGGCCCCCGGCCCGATGTTCCTGGTTTTGCCGATAGACTGAATGGCGAGGCCTTGGTAATCCTCAGCGTACGTCCCGGTATTACCGGACCGGCAACATTGCATTTTCGCTACGAAGAAGATCTTCTTGCCACACAATCGGATCCGGATACCTACAATCGCTTTGTGCTTTATCCTGAGAAAGTCCGCCTGAATATTGAATATCTCCGGGATTGGTGCCTCAAAAAAGACATACAGCTGATCTGGAAAACCCTGGTGGGCTAGATTGGTTCTATTCAAACTTAAAATAATATACAGTTTAAGTACTAGTTAATCGCTAGATCCCCCGACGCTTGAAAATCAAAAGCCGGTAGAAATCGGCTGCAATCTTACTCCATTGCGATGGAGTTGATTGCTTCTTGGCGGGCTACTTCCCGCTACATGTTTTCTTTCCAACCAGAGCAGGGTGACTGTCATGATTAATGGTCCATTTTCCCCTTGGCCGTCCTACAGCAAAGCCGAGGCCGAGGCCGTCTCTCAGGTTCTATTATCCAACCGGGTCAATTATTGGACGGGAGATGAAGTACAACAATTCGAACGCGAATTTGCCCGATTCGCCGACTCCGAATATGCCATCGCGGTCAGCAATGGCACTACCGCTCTTGAACTGGCACTCAAAGGGCTAGGGATTGGTCATGGTGATGAGGTCATCGTCACATCTCGCACCTTCCTGGCATCGGTATCCTCGATCGTGACAGCAGGGGCGGTACCTGTCTTTGCCGATGTGGATCGCGATTCGCAGAATATCACGGTCGACTCGGTATGCCGGGTGATGTCGTCGCGCACTAAGGCGATCATCGCTGTGCATCTGGCTGGTTGGCCTTGTGAAATGGAGGGGCTCATGGCGCTGGCCGAGGAACATGGCCTGTATGTCATCGAGGATTGTGCTCAGGCCCATGGTGCTATCTACAAAGGGTGTTCGGTGGGGTCGATCGGCCATGTCGGTGCTTGGTCGTTCTGTCAGGACAAGATCATCACCACCGGTGGGGAAGGGGGCATGGTCACCACCAATGACTTTGATCTGTGGGAGCGCATGTGGGCTTATAAGGATCATGGCAAGAGCTGGAATGCCTTTTACAAACGTGAGCACCCGCCGGGATTTCGTTGGTTGCACGAGAGCTTCGGCACCAACTGGCGTCTTACCGCGATGCAAGCGGCTATCGGGCGTATTCAGCTTGCGCGGATGCCCGAGTGGAAGTCCATTCGCCGGGCCAATGCCGAACGTATCTGGGAGACGGCCCGCGAGTGCCCGGGGATTCGTGTGCCGACGCTTCCGAAGTATATCGAACACGCTGCCTACAAGTGCTATGTGTTTGTCGAACCCGAATATCTGGCTGCTGGCTGGCATCGCGACCGCATACTGAGTGAAATCATTGCCCGTGGTGTGCCGTGCTTCGCTGGTTCCTGCTCTGAAGTCTATCTCGAGAGGGCTTTCGATGGCACCGGATGGCGTCCCAAGCAACCCTTGCCGGTGGCCAAGGAGCTAGGCGAGACCAGCCTGATGTTTCTCTGCCACCCCACCCTTACCGAGGTTGAAATCGATAAGACTTGCCAAGTGCTGAGGGAGGTAACGTCGGAGGCATTCGCTTGGCACCAATCAATGTCGTATTCGGCCAGTGTCAGGTGCTAAACGGAGACGACTAAAAACGAAATGCGATGGTAAACGTGCGGTCTGCAATGCTTCCCTGCCGCCATTGAGCAGGGTTTGCTTCGGCAATGTGGTCGCGCTTGTCGTCTTTTTGTCCGGCATTCGGCTTGGATAAGAGAGGGCTGCTTCAACATCACCGTGCATAGGATCGTAGTAAACCCTGAGTTTTATCCCGCGGGGAGGCATGCACCAGCCAAATCGCGGGATTTTTCGTTTATGTAGCCTAGAAATCATAAAAGTCAAGATGACTTTCACAATACTAATTGCGGGTCACTCTCTCAGTATCGCCAAGCTTTGGTTAGTGGCATTCCTAATATAGGAAGAAATAAAAAAATCAGCATGTGAAAAACTGAATGATATGTAAGCTTGTGTAATGGGGGAGGTGTCTATCAATTCAAACCTCTTGGTTACTACATACGATGTAAGTGCGAACACTTTGTAACAGTCAGTTAATTTCGACAGCTTCAGGGATGATCGCAACAGCAACCCTGGGGCGGTAGCGTGGGGAACAAAAATGGATACTACCGGAACCAGACGCTCTGTGGTGACATGGCTGTTCATCGTGTTGTTGGCCGGTGCTCTGTCCGGATGCGCCTGGGCCCCCGGTGGGCATATGGACTATGACACCGAGGGGCCAGATATCAGCCACTTGGTGGATATCGAGCCAATTACCCCAGAGCTAGTAGCAACTTACCGTCGTAAGTTAAACGGTGATACCGCAAGCTTGATGCCGCCACAACTGCAAGAAGAAATTGATAACTATCTGTATCTGATTGAACCTGGCGATATCCTCAGTATTATCGTCTATGACCATCCCGAACTGACGATTCCCGCTGGCGCCGAGCGCAGTGCGGCGGAAAGCGGTAATACCGTGCATCCTGATGGCACCATCTTTTATCCCTATATCGGCCGAGTGCAGGTCGCTGGCAGAACCGTTGACGAAATCCGCGTCATACTGACGCGGCGCCTGGCCACCTATATTACCGACCCTCAGATTGAGGTAAGCGTCGCTGCCTATCGCTCCAAGAAAGTCTATGTCAGTGGTGCCGTTAATACGCCTGGCACCCTGCCGATCACCAACGAACCGCTGACCGTACTCGATGCTATCAGCGAGGTTGGTGGTCCCTCGGGCGAGGCGAATTGGCACAATGTGATTCTAAATCGTGATGGTCGGAAAGAAGAGTTATCTCTTTATGCACTACTGAGGCAAGGGGATCAGACCCAGAATCGTCTATTGCGTGATGGTGATGCCTTGCATGTAACGACCCTGGAGAACCAGAACGTGGCGGTCCTCGGAGAGGTGCGTAGCCCTGGTAACCTGACCTTGGGTAATGAGCGCATCACACTGACCGATGCTCTAGCTAGAGCTGGTGGAGTGGTGCAGACACGGGCAGAACCTTCGGGCATCTTCGTGATTCGCGTCCAGCCGGAAGAGAGTGACAAGCTAGCTACCGTTTATCAACTCGATATCAGCGATGCCACTGCATTGACCATGGGGACTCACTTCCCCCTGGAACCGCAGGATGTGGTCTATGTGACCACTGCGCCGCTGGCTCGCTGGAACACTGTGATCAGCTTGCTGCTTCCGTCGGTGGTACTACCGGGCACATTCGCCGAAACCTCGGCTGATCTCAACGACTTGTAAGTTTCAATGTTCGATTCACTCCTGGTCGTCTGTCGAGCCAATATCTGCCGTAGCCCAGTGGCGGCAGCCATGCTTCGGCAGCGACTCCCGGACCACCGGATACAATCTGCAGGGGTGGCAGCACTTGTTGGCCATGGTGTCGAGCCCACCGCCCGCCAGCTCGGCGAAGCCGATGGGCTTGATCTCAGCCTGCATCACGCGCGCCAGCTCGACGCTACCCTGCTCGGGGAAGCAGACCTGGTGCTGGTCATGAGCGAAAGCCAACGAGGTGAGATAGGCAGCCGTTGGCCAGCCGCTCTTGGAAAGACCATGCGCCTGGGGCATTGGTTGGAAGACGGCCGCGGCCAGGACATTCCCGATCCTTATCGCAAGAGCCGAGAGGCCTATGTCCACGTCCACCGCCTGTTGGCAACAGCCGTTGACGAATGGCAGCGCAGGCTAGCTCAAGTTCATTAGGATACCCAATGACGCAAATGCCCTCGATCCCAAGCGCTTCCAAGGAGAGTGATGAAATTGAGCTTGGGCGCATTTTCGGCGTGCTGCTCGATCATAAGTGGTGGATCATTTTCATCACGATTTTTTCCGCGTTGCTTGGCATCGTCTATTCCACACTGTCGACTCCCATCTACCAAGGTGATGCCTTGGTGCAGATCGAACGTCGCTCCACTCTCAGCCCACTGGGAGACCTGAGCAATGTGCTGGGTGTCGAGGATTTCAACACGTCGGCTGAGATTCAGATCCTGCAGTCGAGAATGGTGCTGGGCCAAGCTGTTGATAGACTGGGCCAGGATACGTTAATCATGCCTGTATCCCTTCCCTACATCGGTGACTACATCATGCGTCGTGGTATTCCACGACCAAGTTTCATGGAAGGACAGCCGCATATCTGGGGAGGGGAGAGCATCGAGGTGGCACGCTTCCAACTGGCGGCGGGGCGACGTGGGCAAGTCATCGTCGTGGAACGCGCCAACAACGAGAGCTATCGTGTTCTGATCAACGACCAGCCTGTAGGAATCGGTGATATTGGCCGAGTGGTCGTCTTCCTCGATGGTGAGCTCGAGTTACGCATCGACGAGTTCAATGCCCCACCGGGTGCGCAATTCCGCCTGTTCAAAATGCCTCGCAGTTCGGCGATCAGTTCGTTAGGCAGTAGGTTGCTAATATTGGAAGCTGGTGGGCGTGGAACATCGACCGGTGTGTTGCGGCTCTCTATGACAGGCACCGACAGGCAAGAGATCGAGAACTCATTGAATGCCGTTGTCGAAACCTTCCTGACTCAGAACATCGAAAGGCAGTCGGCGCAAGCCGAACAGAGTCTGGCCTTTCTGGAAGAGCAGGCGCCGGAGCTGCGCAGCCAGCTCAAACTGGCGGAAGAGCGACTCAATGAATACCGAGTCAAGTTGGATAGCATCGATGTCTCCAGTGAGGCACAGACCGCCATACAGCGATACATCGCGATCGAAGGGCGGCTAAACGAGCTGGAATTCGAAGAAGCCGAATTGGCTCAGCTCTTCCAGCCCAGCCACCCTAGCTATCAGGCCTTGATGCGCCAGAAACAGCATCTGGCGGATGAAAAAGCCGAGCTCAATGCACGGGTGAACGAACTACCGGCTGCCCAGCAGGAAGTGTTGCGGCTGACGCGCGATGTAGAGGTCACCCAGGCAATTTACGTCAACGTGCTGAATAAAATCCAGGAACTGCAGGTAGCCAAGGCAGGTTCTATCGGTAACGTGCGTATCATCGACCGAGCACAAGTTGGATACTGGCCCATCGCTCCCAACAAGACACGGATCGTGATCCTGGCAACCTTGATCGGTTGCATGTTGGCGGTAGGTGGTGTGCTGCTGCGTGCTTTATTGCGCCGCGGGGTGGAAACACCTGAACAAATCGAGGCAACGGGGGTGCCGGTTTATGCCACGATTCCCTTGTCCGATGGCCAATCGAAGCTGGTAACGCGAGTCAAGCATCGCCGGGATCGTACTGGGAAACAGGTGATCAGCGGTATCTTGGCGAGCCTCAATCCTACTGACCCGGCTGTCGAGGCCTTACGTAGCCTTCGTACCAGCTTGCATTTTGTCATGTTGGAAGCCAAGAACAACCTTATCATGGTCACCGGCTCAAGTCCTGGGGCTGGAAAAAGCTTTGTGACGATCAACTTGGGGGTGACTTGCGCCCAAGCAGGCCAAAAAGTACTGATTATCGATGCTGACATGCGCAAGGGCCAAGTGCATAACGCCTTCGCTGAAACTTCAAAAGGTGGACTTTCTGAACTGTTAGCTGGAAAGGTGGAATGGCAAGAGGTCATTCGCCCTACTAGAGTGCCTGGCTTGTTTTATATATCGCGCGGAGAAGCGCCTCCTAATCCATCCGAGCTGTTGGTGCATGAGAATTTTAACTGGTTTCTGGATGGATTTAGTCCTGAATATGATTTGGTCATTATCGATACTCCCCCGGCCTTGGCGGTGACCGATGCTGCAATCGTTGGCAAACGGGTAGGTACTACGCTGCTGGTTGCACGCTTTCGGATGAATACACCACGCGAAATCAGTGCTGCTCTTCGTCGTCTGGAAACGGCGGGTGTCACGGTCAAGGGCTGTATTCTCAATGCCATGGAGAATAAAGCGGCTGTCGGATATGGCTACCATCACTATGTATACAAGTAATATTGGCTGAATGTGTTTCCCTTAATCTATTTTAATCACATTGTAGTTTAAATTATGAAACTACTTATTACCGGTGGGGCAGGTTTTATCGGGTCAGCCGTTATTCGATACATCATCGGCAATACCATTGACGAGGTCGTCAATGTCGATAAGCTCACCTACGCTGGTAACCTTGAATCGCTTGACGGAGTGGCCAACAGTCGCCGCTATGCTTTCGAGCTAGTGGACATCTGTGATCGTGCCGCGTTGGAACGCGTCTTCGAAAAACATCAGCCGGATGCCGTAATGCACCTGGCGGCGGAAAGTCATGTCGACCGTTCGATCGATGGCCCTTCCACCTTCATTGAGACCAATATCGTCGGCACTTATACGATGCTGGAAGTGGCGCGAAGCTACTGGCAAAGATTGGGCGGAATGCGCAGGGCTGCATTTCGCTTCCATCATATATCTACCGACGAGGTCTATGGCGATCTGGGAAGGTCTGACGGGCTTTTCACTGAGCAAACACATTATGCCCCCAGCTCACCCTATTCGGCCAGCAAAGCTAGCTCGGATCATCTGGTGCGGGCTTGGCAGCGGACCTACGGCATGCCGACGCTTATTACCAACTGTTCCAACAACTACGGTCCCTATCATTTCCCCGAAAAGCTGATACCTCTGGTGATTCTCAATGCATTGGAGGGCAAGCCTCTGCCAGTTTACGGCAAGGGTGAGCAGATTCGAGACTGGCTCTACGTGGAAGATCATGCTCGCGCACTGTATAGGGTGGTGACCAAAGGAGTGGTCGGTGAGACGTACAACATCGGTGGCCATAGCGAAAAAAACAATATCGAAGTCGTCAATACGCTTTGTGCACTGCTCGACGAACTTGCCCCGGTATCCAAGAACGCCAACTTGCGACCTGCCCGATCCTCCTTACGACTCTACCGCGAACTGATCACCTTCGTGGAGGACCGACCAGGGCATGACAGGCGCTATGCCATCGATGCTGGCAAGATCGAGCGTGAACTGGGTTGGACACCTAAAGAGACTTTCGAAAGTGGCATCCGCAAGACGGTGCAGTGGTATCTCGATAATCAGACATGGTGCCGGCGTGTACAGGATGGAAGTTATCAGCGTGAGAGATTGGGTGTGATACGTAGGGAGGCAGTATGAAAGATGTCATTCCTGCTGATGGCGAAGATGGTAACAATGTTTGGCTATCTAAATGACAAACCCAGCGCTTGATAAAGTTGATAGGGAATAGTTATGAAGGGAGTCGGTTTATTTAAATATGCCGAGACGCTACACAGGGATGGAAATCTAATATTAAACACATACTCATTGCAACGATCGGGGCAACATTTGATATTAGATTGGATTTGTCGTGGCCTAGGCGGAAACTCTGCGCATTTCAATCACTGTCGATTCCACAGAAATGGAATGAATTTTTCTTTGATGCCTGTTGCTGGAAGAGTTATTATTTACAATAGCGGAGAGAGAAAAGTAGATTCGGGAAAGCAGGGAAAAGAAAATGTCTTTGATTTTGTCAAAAAATTCATTTTTTGCAAGGAAGTATATTCGATGGAGGATGTTGACTTCAAGAAGTTGTCATACAGGCTTTTAAACGGTATTGCTGATAAAAATTTAATTATTTTAAGAGATCCATGCAATTGGCTGGCAAGTAGCATGAAACATGGGAAGTCAACTCCGGAAAAGCTAGTAAAGAAAAAGGAAATTTTAAAAAAATATTTGCGTGAGTTTTATTATCACGGAGAAAATGGGAAGCTTATCTTCATTGATTACAATAAATTTGTTTTGAGCTGTGAATATCGGAAAGAGTTATTTGTAAAGCTGTCATTGGACAATTTCATTGAAGCAGAACAGGCGATGTATAGCATTCCTGAGTTTGGGGGAGGGAGTAGTTTTTCAGGAATCAATAGTACCATATCACAAGAAGATGTTTTTGAAAGATGGATGGTATATAGAAATGATAAGATCTTTTCAGACATATTGAGAGACGATGAATTGATATTTTTGGCAAACGAGTTTTTCGTAGAAAACTATTTTGACAGAATTTAATTCTGACTGAGAACTGTATTCTTCAATCTTGGGTTGATACGATAATAAAAGCAAGCTCTAGTTTTGTGGTGGGCGCATGAAGAGGAAAAGATTATCCCTAATGAAACGTCGCATCAAGAGCGAGATGATAAAATTTAACCATAGGCGAGATCTAAAGAGTCTTGAGGAGATCACAAGTTTCCAAACTGTGTTTATATTGGGCACTCAGAAATCAGGAACGACCGCAATAGCAGCATTATTATCGAAAGCAACAAAAATGCCAGCGACTTTAGATTTATTAGACTCTGTGGAAGATAGTAGTTGGCCTTTAAGAATTTCTTACGGATGTCAAAGCTTTTCATCTTTTGCAGTAAAGCATAAAAATGACTTTTCCCGTCCAATCGTTAAGGAACCGTGGCTGACTTACTTTTATGATGACTTGGTAAAACTGTTTCCTGATTCAAAATATATAATGGTGATGCGACATCCTCTTGATACCATAAGAAGTGTTTTGAGCAGATTGAGAATTCCAGGAAATCTTGAGTCCATAAATTATGATGATTACAGGGTACTTAACGACAGAAAAATATGGAGGTTGGCTTTAAATAGTAGTTGGAATGGAAGGTTAAGTAGAAACTACATTGAGGCTTTAGCACACAGATGGGATGTATCGGCGAAACTCTATTTGAATAACAAGGAATGCTTTCGTCTCGTGCGATACGAAGATTTTTTGCTCGACAAAAAACATGTAATTGATATCTTGGCTCAAGATATGGGTCTATCTGTGAAATATGATATAAGTGGAGATGTGGATATTCAATATCAGAGAAAAGGAAATAATGAGATATCGTTCATTGATTTTTTTGGTGAAAAAAATTATGAAGCAATAAAAAATATATGCGAGGATAGCGCAGTAAAATTTGACTATGATTTTCAACTCAATCCTCATTGTTTGAAATAATTTATGGTTATTATTTCATTGACAACCACATATTCTAGATCTGAAATGTGCTTGTATAGCGTTTTATCCCTTTGTAGGCAAAGCATTGCACCAGATAAGATTATATTATCGATTTCAAAAGAAAAATACTTGGAAGATGACGGGTTTAGCCAGTTTCCTTCGTGGGTTGAATCATTTCCTGAACTATGTAATATACTAGATATTCGCTGGGTTGAAAACACTGGATCATACAGAAAGTTATTGCCAATCATATTTGAAGTAGATGAGAATGATCTGGTAATCACTGTTGATGATGATGTTATTTATCACAAGGAGTGGTTGAAAACTATTGTTGAAGTAAGTAAGGAGTATCCTAATCATGCCATATCGTCTAGAGTAAGGAGGAAAAGGCGAAATTTTTTTGGAAAGCATACATCATATATATTATGGCCAGTAGTAAGAGAAAAGATGGAGTTTCATGATGACTTTGTTGTTATAGGTTGTGGAGGGGTTGCTTATAGGCGGAGTTTTTTTAATACGGAACTTTTACAGATGGAGGATTTTCTTAACTGTGCACCAACATCAGACGACCTTTGGTTTAGCAAGTTGCTAGAAGTGTCAAGGACGCCGGTCCTTTCACTCCCTAGTGCGATTTCCCTAACCTCTGACATTACTCATAAATACAATCTTTCAGCCATTAATGCTTTACAAGGTGGTAGTTTTTATAGAAAAGTTTTTGTGAGACTGAAAGCGATGACCCTAGGCTGGCTAGGTTTTTTAATTTGTGCAAATGATCTGTCGCATAAAGATATTGAAAATAAATTCAAATTAATGAAATAAAATTACAAGCTATTTTTCAGCTACGAAAACTAAGCTGGTTTGACACGTGGAAACAGACAGATGGCTTGCAAGAACGTCGTTATCAATAGGGTGCTATAGCGTGGGAACTTGGCTAGCGGGTAATGAAAAATTAATCATATATGTCGGGTCCCGGGTGATTGATTACCCGTTTGTGAAATAACTCTGGCCGCTTGGTTTGCCAGTCTTTCATCGCGGCGATAGGCGGCTGGTGATGCAGTGCCTTCTGCGGGATGTGGTGATTGTACAGCCAACAGTAGCGCTTCAGGGTCTGCTCCAAGTCTTCTCCTGACGCATACCGCCGTGTCGTCAGGACATTGCTGATACGACCATTGAAGCGCTCGACCATGCCGTTGGTCTGTGGCCGTCCCGGTTTGATCAGACGATGCTGGATGCCGTGCTGCTGGCACTCCTGATCGAAGGGATGGTGGCCACTGGGCGTCCGCTCCCCCGCCCGAGTGAAGCGGTCGGTGAAGGACTTGCCGTTGTCGGTCAGCACCTTCTGGACCTTGAACGGCGCCTTCTCGACTACATGCTTCATGAACGATCGGGCGTCCTGAGCCGACTGACTGCTCCGCACCTCGAGATAAACCCAGCGTGTCGCCCGGTCGATGGCCACGTACAGATAGCGTTTCTGCCGCTCATCGGGCATCTGCGGCAGGTACTTGATATCGATGATAAGATCTTTTCAGACATAGTCTCGAAACGGCTTGTGCTTGGGCGCCTCGCCGTCCTCAGTATCTCGTCTGGCCAATTCGGCCAGCGTCGGCACCTCGCGTCGCTTGAGCATCCGATGCAAGGCGGAACGCGACAGTTGGGGGGCGAGGAACTCACGGGCCACCACCAACAGATCATCCAGGCCCAGACGCAGGAACTCCCGCGCTGCGATCAGCACGGCTTCCTGCTCAGTGGTCAGCGTCGCCAGTAACTTGTGTCGCGTGTGAGAACGGTCGTGAACATCGTCTCGGTACCGCCAGCGGCGAATGGTCGAGTCGGAGACGCCGTACTGGCGAGCCAGCTCACTATCGCTGATACTGGCAGGCGCCGCCTGGATTTCGGCGCGGATCTTGGGGGTGGTCGTCGCCTGCTTATGCAATTTGATGTCCATATCCGTGCTCCCGAATGACCTGATGAAGAAGCTCCTTGGCTGCCAGCAAAGGATAGCTTCTATAGTTCAGTCGATCATCCGGAACCCCACACATATATTTTAATAGAATTAAAGGTAGATCGTTTGTCTCTCGTTAACAAGACAGTAATCGGTATTGTTTGGAGCTTTATTGAACAGCTTGCACAGCGTGGTGTCAGTATTTTTGTCACCCTGCTGCTTGCAAGTTTCCTTGTGCCTGAAGACTTTGGCCTGGTGGCGATGATGGCGGTCTTTTTGGCTCTCGGAAAATCATTGATGGATTCCGGTTTTCGACAGGCCTTAATTCGTTTAAAGGATATCACTCAGACAGACTTCAATACGGCGTTTTATGCCAATTTGGTGTTGGGAATTATATCCTATGGGGTTTTATATCTATCTGCACCTCATATTGCAGGGTTCTATGAAGAGCCTAGGTTGATAAGTTTGATTCGTATTGCATCTATTGGAATAATTATTAACTCTTTTCAAGTAGTCCAACTTGCTAGCCTGAGTCGTGATCTTAATTTCAAAGCCCAACTTAAAGCCAGTCTTCCCTCTAGCATAGTATCGGGGGGTATTGCAGTTTTTATGGCATATTTGGGTATGGGTGTATGGGCGTTAGTAGTGCAGATGATACTTTCGTCCTTTTTTCATACAGTACTGTTATGGTATGTCCAAGGATGGAAGCCAACGCTCACATTGAGCCGAAAATCTTTAGCTGCAATGTATAAATTCAGTTATAAAATTTTTCTTTCCGGGATATTGGAAATAATTTTTAAAAACATGTATGTAATTGTTATCGCAAAAATATTCTCGGCAAATACCGCAGGTCTTTATTTCTTTGCAGATAGAATACGAGAGTTGATAATCAACCAGCTTCTCTATTCAGTCCAAAAAGTTACTTACCCGGCACTATCAAAGAAGCAGAATGATATATGTAGTTTGAAAAATGGCTATCGAAGGACCATACAGGTCACATCATTCTTTTACTTTCCAGTAGTTATAATGCTTGCAGCGCTAGCAGAACCAATATTCATGATTTTTCTTCCTGAAAAATGGTATGACGCACATTTTTATTTTCAACTTCTGTGTCTTGCTTCTGTGCTTACTCCTCTAAATTCTATTAATCTGAATATTTTACGAGTTTTGGGAAGGTCAGACATTCTGTTGGGCTTGCAGATTTTCAAGAAAATATTATTGGTGATTTTTCTTTGGATTGGACTTCAGTACGGGATAGTAGGGATTTTAGTAGCACAGATAGTTCAATCTATAGTTTCTTATTACCCGAACAAATACTATTCAGAAAAACTTATTGGCTATTCATTGAGAGAGCAATGGGGAGATATTAAACTTCAACTGTTGATCTCACTTGTTCTCGGTTGGGCAGTGTTGTTCTCACATGCTTTACTGGAAATCCCGCCTTTGTTATTCATTCTTGTTTTTGGGATCATATTCTGTTTAGGATATTTGTTGATTTCATACCTTTTCAGGTCCAATGTGATTGATTATTTTCACGAAATCCATAGAAGGCGTAAAATTTTAAAATAATATAACTTTTAGTTATTTCCTTCCGTGTTGCAAGTGGGCGAATGTTGTCATTAGAAGACTGGCATGAGAGAAGAAATTCCTGGTCACTGATTCCTCAGCGTGATGGCGTCATGATATAGCAATTTTCGAAGGAAAAATCGCTACCTAGGCAGCAGTGCATCCTCAATGCCAGATTGGAATTTTATGCCCAGTAGTCGGTACCACGCTTCGGAATTAATATATGAATAGTCATGATGATATAATGTTTTCTGTGATAATGCCCGTTTTTAATAAAGGGGAACATGTAAGATTAGCCATTGATTCAATTTTGAATCAAAAAAATGATAATTATGAAATAATTTTGATTGATGACTGTTCTAAAGATGGAAGTGCAGAAATTATTGACTCATATAAAGACAAGAAAGTAAGAGTTCTAAAGAGACATGAACCTGGACCTGGAGGTTATGCTGCGCGGAATCTAGGGGCTTTCAAGGCTCGTTATCCGTGGCTGGCATTCTTGGATGCCGATGATTTTTGGTATGATCATCATTTGCAGCAAGCTGCAAGACTTATAAAAGAGTATCCGCATATTGAGTCTTTTAACTTTTCAAGAGAAAAAATTGAAAAGGGTAAAAAACAAATTTTTATTCATGAAAGTGAAGGTGAAGTAACCAGTAAAGAGGCTATTTCAAAGTATTCAAGAAAGGACATTTTTCATACCAATTCCATTATTATAAGTAAAAGACTTTTTAACATGGCTGGAGGTTTTCCAGCAGGAAAGTGTAAGCGGGGTGGTGATAGTGATTTATGGCTCAGAATGCTATTGCATTGCGATAGTATCGTCATTTCTAAAGAGATAACCTCTTGCTACATTATAGACAATAGTGGCGTCATATATGGGGGCAATAATAGTAAAGTCGATAAAGTGCATCCAGTCTATAATACCGTATCCAGTTATTTAAAAGAAAACCCTTCTAGTGATATGGCTGCCGATCTGAGGCATTTGGCTAATCGTAAAAACATCTCTTTGGCTTTGGCTAGAAAGAGAAGTTGTCTTTTTTCTCTAACACAGTTAAATGTTATTTTCATAAGCTGTCTAGAAACTGCTGACTGGCTAAGAATTATACAGTTAATTTCTCCATTATCAATTGTCAGGTTGATTTCTTCTGTTAGGAAAAGAGCTTTATGAAAGTCCTTTTTGTGTGCTCTTCTTGTGGAGGTGGAGGAGCGGAAAAGGTGGCTGTTAGACTTTCAAATGCATTATGTCAATTCGGACACAATGTTGTTTATGCATATTGGAAAACAAAAAAAAACTTAGAATATGATATTCGCTCTGATGTTAAAATAGAAAAAGTCCATGACTCAAACATCCTATCAAGGATTTTAAATATAAAAAGAGTGATTGAGAAAACAAAACCTGATGTGATTTTCTCATTCGCGGACATTCCCAATATAATCACATATTATGCGCATGTCTTATCTAAGCACAAATGCAAAATAGTTCCAAATGTAAGAACCAATGTTGCTGAAAGATATCGTTATTCTAAAAAGGGGTTATATAATTTAGTTCAATCAAGGCTTCATGAGAAGGTTTGTCGTCGTTCAGATTTGACTATTGTCAACTCTATAGAGTCAGGTAAGGCTTTGTCAGATTGTTATAAAGTAAGTCCTGACAGGATTTTCTGTATTTATAATCCAGTGTTTCTTAATCTAGATTTGCCTTGCTTTCATCAAAGGTTGCAGAAAAGTGGTTGTCAGGAAACATTAACTGCCATTACCGTTGGTAGATTGAGTAAAGCGAAAAACCACCACATGCTTTTGAAGGCCGTGCATTACGCAATAAAAGAATTTAATGTGAGTATATCCCTTGATATTTATGGAGAGGGAGAGTTGCGTGATGAGATATTATCAGAAATCTCTCAACTGGATATGGAAGGCCATATTTTTCTGAGGGGGTTCGATAAAGAAATTGAAAAAAAAATACATCAATATGATATTTTCCTGTTTACTTCTCGCTGGGAAGGCTTACCCAATGCATTGATTGAAGCCTTGGGCAGTGGTGTTAGCATTGTGGCAACTGATTGTCCAAGTGGACCTAAGGAAATACTTAAAGATGGACGGTTTGGTAAGCTTGTGGGAGTAGATGATTTTAAAGCTATGGCAGAAAATATTTCAGAAATTTATTACCATCATGATATTTCAATCCGAACAAGAGATATGGAACCTCAATCGAGCATTGAATTGAGGGAACATCTTAAACAATTTACAATCCCCTGCGTGGCGAATCGATATATTGAGGTAGCGTTGAGATTAATTGGTTAACATGAGAATTCTTAAGCATAAGATTAATTTATATCGGCGCTATATGTACTGGTATAGAGAGTCTTGTATTTATATTCATATACCCAAAGCTGCAGGAACTAGTCTTAATAAGTCTATTTACGGACGCACACTTGGCCATTATTCTGCACGTGAAATTAAATCGAAGTTTCCTGCTCTTTTCGAAGAGGCTTTCGTATTTTCCTTTGTTCGAAACCCTTGGGATAGAGTCCTGTCAGCTTATCGCTTTGCGAGAGTAGGAAAGACGATGTCGATGGGTGTTCACAGGCCAGAGCAGTATCAAATATCGGAATTTGACACTTTTGAAAAATTTTTGTTCGAGTGGCTCATCAACCAGGACGTAAGTAAAATCGACTATATTTTTCGACCGCAATATACTTATGTATGCGATGCAAATAACTGCTTGATGGTGGATTATTTAGGGAAAGTCGAATCTTTGGATAATAACATAAAAGAAGTGGAAAGAAAAATTGGAAGAAAAATTTTGATTGGCCATGAAAATAGTACCTCTGACAATTCTGACTATCACGACTCATATTCTAATAAAGACATGATTGAAATTGTAAAATCAGTATATAAAAAAGATATTGAATTGTTTGGGTATCATTTCTGAGAAGAGTCGGTTATGAGAATCTTGCATGTGATTTCTTCTGCAGCAGCGGGGGGGGCTGAAATATATGTCAGAGATCTCTCAATTGAAATGACGAATACGGGGCATGAAGTATTCATTCTCTTTCTGGACCGCGCGGAAGAAATGGGCAGAGATAGAGATTTTGAGCGATCGTTTCTTGAGTTGCTAGAAAAAAATGGTATTCACTATTCTTTTATTGGATCCGCAGCAAGGAAAAGGCCGTGGAAAGGTATCATGAGTTTAAGGACGATAGTGAGAATATTCGATCCGGATATTGTTCACTGCCACTTGTATTATGCGGTACTATTTTCTTTCTTTTTAAGAAAATCAAAAGTGGTTTACACTCACCATAATATAAACATTGGTGTAAATAAGTTTATTTACAAGCTTATTGACTTTCGAGTTTCTAGATATGTGGGAATATGTTTGGCGTGCAAAAATCTTCTTGAAAGTTTAACTAGACGGCCTGTGATAAGGATTGATAATGGAGTGTCAATTCAACGGATACGAAGGAAAAATGAACAAGAAATAAACTGTAAGTTCAATGAAAAAGTAAACATTATCAGTGTCGGAAATTTATATAAACAAAAAAATCTAATCCTGTTGATAACTTCATTGGCAAAGTTGGCTGATCGCAATTTTTTACTTAAAGTGGCTGGAGAAGGTTATGAAAGAGAGAAGCTTGAGTGCTTGGTAAGAGAATTGGCTCTTGAAGATAATGTGAAGTTTCTTGGAAATATAAATAATGTACATGATCTCTTGCATGATTCTGATGTCTTTGTGATGTCTTCTTTATGGGAAGGGCTGCCAATTGCGCAAATTGAAGCTACTCTGACCGGGCTGCCTGTTATTGTTACTAATGTGGGTGGTTGCTCTGAAATCGTGCATAAGGTTTGTAATGGTATAGTGGTTGATGAGTTTGACTCTGAAAATTACTGTGCAGCGCTTCATAAAATAATTAACGATGTAAATATGAGAAACACGTTTTCATGCAATGCTCTGCGTTATTCCGGTGATTACTTGATTGAGATATCGGCAAAAAAGCATATTGATCTTTATGATGATATTATGAAAACTTAGGGCCGCTTCAACTATCTATCTTTTTTGGTGCCACATTAATGACATTTCTTTTCTTGAGCCTTGTGCTTCTTACTTCCTTCGTGTTCTGTTTATTCGTGACGGTGAGATATCGTTGGCTAATGATGCCAATGATGGTGGGTTTTTTGTTCCGGGTTGCTCTTATCGTTTTGGATCATAATGATATATTTAATCCGCCCGGTGGAAATGCTGATGCATTGGTGTTCACGAGGCGGGCTTTCGAGTGGTCACTACTGGACTGGCCGAATCTCCTTGCCACTTTCAATTATAAGGCGTCCTATGTCTACAGTACAATAGGCGCTATTTTCTTTAAAGCTTTTGGCGCTCATAATTTGGTTCTACCTAGCTTGAATTTTCTTGCAGGTATGATAGTGATTTTCCTTGCTGCTAGCATGACGTATGATTTGTGGGGGCGTAAGCCAGCGATTATTAGTGCTTATATCATGGCTTTATTCCCATTCGCTGCTTTTAACTCTGTTATTGCTTTGAGAGAAGAGTTTTCTATATTGGTTTTCTTGATAGGGTTGTTTTTCTTTTTGAAATGGGTCTCTGGTAAAGGGTTTGGCTGGATTTGTATAGCTTTTCTGTTTTTTCCAATGGCTGTGATGATCCATCCGGGATGGATTGGTGCTATAGTTGGAGTGGCGTTATATTTGACTTACTTTTCTATAAAGTTAATACTTTCTAGCGTTAAGGGAGCTGTGGCGAATCGTCGTAATATTAGCAAACTTTTCTCCTCTATCGCGGTACTTGTCATTTCTTTGACCTTCATTGCTGGTAGCGGTGGAATAAGCTTGGCTAAAGGGATCACAATAGGTGGGGAAAATGAAGAAGAGAATGTTGCGGGGTTAATTGAATCGCGGTTTGAACAAGATCCTCTCGGTGGGTCGGCATATCCTGGCTTTGTTGCTACGGGAAATCCCTATACCCAACCTTGGCTTATTCCCATGAGAGTAATCTATTTCATGTTTTCTCCTTTTCCTTGGGATATTCGAAGTCCACGCCAAGCGCTCGGTATGGCAGCAATGCTGATGTATTCTTTCCTTGCCTGGCGCCTTTATAAAGGATGGCCATTAGTCAAGAAGAAAGATGAGTGTATTGCGCTTCTGCTTATATTTGGTGCGCTTGTTTTTATTTTTTCTATTGGTGTTACTAATATAGGTACAGCTATCCGCCATAGGACCAAGTTTCTAGGGCTGTTTGTTATCCTCGCAGCCTCGTCATTCAGTACTTTGAAGATACGTTTTCGAAGACTATGAGTATCGATGTTTTGATTATTGCCGGAAATGCTCGTTCACTGGTTGCCAATCGTGGCGATCTGATACGCGATATGCTGTCCGTCGGTTTGTTGGTTGCTGCTGCCGTGCCGATAGCAGACTATCTGACAGAGGTGGAAGAACTTGGTATACAGATTCACCCCATCAACATGGGACGCACCGGCGTCAACCCGTTGCAGGATCTACTAACCTTGCTCAGCCTTCGCAAGCTGATCATGCAGGTCAAGCCTAAGGTCGTGTTTGGCTATACCGTCAAGGCAGTAGTGTATGGCAGCCTGGCGGCGAAATCTGCGGGTGTCCCGCGGATCTATTCCATGATTACAGGACTGGGCCAT
Source organism: Litchfieldella anticariensis FP35 = DSM 16096 (assembly GCF_000409775.1). Lineage (GTDB taxonomy): Bacteria > Pseudomonadota > Gammaproteobacteria > Pseudomonadales > Halomonadaceae > Litchfieldella > Litchfieldella anticariensis. The sequence goes on from NZ_KE332377.1 coordinate 524,929, forward strand.
GTATTCACAACGGACAGCGCCAAGACACGCCGGCTACGGCGGATCATCTCGGTGCTGTACCTAGCCGGCTTGGCCTGCAATCACAAGGTGTTTTTCCAGAACCCGGATGATCGCCAGGAATTCATCGACCGCGGTATTTTGCGCTACCCGGAGAAATCTGTTCGCATTTATGGCTCCGGCGTTGATATGCAACACTTTGCCCGCAAGCCACTACCAGAAGGACCGATGGTCTTTCTGTTCATCGGGCGGCTGCTCATAGAGAAAGGCATTGCCGAATTTTGTGAGGCGGCGCGTGTCGTGTCTGCCGATTTCCCCCAAGCGCGCTTTATTGCCGTTGGGCCGCTTGATCCTAAATTGCCCCATGCCTGTACGCAAGAAGACCTGGAGTGCTGGAAGGCGCAAGGGGTAGTGGAGTTCGTTGGCGGAGTAAAGGATGTGCGGCCCTGGATCGAACGATGCTCGGTGTTCGTGCTGCCTTCCTATCGCGAAGGCACGCCACGCTCAGTGTTGGAAGCCATGAGTATGGGGCGGGCCATCATCACCAGCGATGCGCCAGGGTGTCGTGAAACCGTCGTGGAAGGCGAGAACGGCTTTCTCGTGGAGCCGCGTCAGAGCGTACCTTTGGCAGATGCCATGCGGATCTTCCTGGAACAGCCTGCACTGGTTTTGCGGATGTCCGAGGCATCCAGGCAACTGGTAGAGCGTTACTACGATGTGCACAAGGTCAACAAGGGGATCCTTGAGGTCATGGAGTTGGCATGAATGATGCTGTGAAGCGGCTCTTCGATATGCTTTCCAGCGCAGCGACGCTGATTCTGTTATTCCCGCTGATGCTGGCGGTGGCGTTGTGGATCAAGCTGGACAGCAAGGGGCCAGTGTTTTTTTGCCAGCAACGCGCAGGTCTTTATGGCCAGCCATTCCTGATCTTCAAGTTTCGCACCATGGTTCACCGTGCTTCTGAAGCAATCGATCAACATAAAGAGCCGGTGGTTAGCTGTGGTCGGGACCTGCGCATCACCTCTGCCGGGAGATTCCTTCGTGCCACAAGTCTCGATGAGTTGCCTCAGCTCATCAATATCCTCAAAGGCGAAATGAGTGTGGTGGGACCGCGTCCGGTACTGATGGAGCAAAAGGAGGTAGTGCCACTTGGTTATATGAAACGCTTCTGGGTACGCCCGGGAGTTACCGGGCTCGCACAGGTGCGTGGTCGACGTAGCCTGGATTGGTTGCAGCAGTTGGCCTTCGATGCTGAGTACGTTGAGAAGCGTAGCTTCCTCTACGACATCGGTATCATCCTGCAGACCATTCGGGTCGTGTTTCTGGGCAGAGGTATCTATGGTGGGGAAGGGCTCAACTGGCGCGCTTACCGCAATCGTGCCAATGGCCGCCCAACTGACGATAAAGACGTCGAGGAGACGCTGAAATGAGTCAGTTCAAGTACATGATGATTACCGGTAGTCCTGAAATAGCGGCCTTTATCGAGCAGCATGGTGTGGCACGCATCTTCATGGATCAGGAGGAGAGGGGCAAGGCGGAGCGTCAGGGCCACCTGCATACTCATATGGTCGTTCACAGCCTGGAAGAGGTCGCTGCTGTGGCCGGCGTGCTGAGAAAGGCCGAACTGATGGTACGCCTCAACCCGCTGTACGCTGGCACTCGGTGGGAGATCGATTCTGTTCTGGATCACGGAGCCCAGCGCTTGATGTTGCCGATGTTTACCAAACGTGACGAGGTGGCGGCTTTTCTTGACCTGGTCGGCAGCCGAGCGCCGGTGACCTTCCTGGCGGAAACCCCACAGGCGCTAGTGCGCTTAGCTGACTGGCTCCCGCTGCTCACACCGGGCCATGATGAAGTGCATATCGGCTTGAATGATCTTTCCCTGGGTATGGGACTGAGTTTTCTGTTCGAACCCATGGCGGCGCGGCTCTTGGATCCCAGTGCCGAATTGCTCAACCAGCATGGGGTGACTTGGGGGGTAGGTGGCATCGCCTGTATTGGCCATGGTGAGCTGGCGGCGGAAACTGTGCTAGGTGAATATGTGCGCCTGAAATCGCAGTGGGTGATTCTTTCTCGTACCTTCCATGGCGGCGCAACCTCCTCCTTGGAACTGATGGAGCATCTCGACTTTCCGGAAGAGATCGCCAAGTTGCGCAATGCCGAAGCTCAGTGGCACTACGTTGATAGCACCACATTGCAAGCTAACCAGAGTGAGCTGGCTACTTGTGCCTTTCGTCTGGGCAGGGAAGGGGGGCTGGCATGAGCCAGCATTGCGCTCCAATAACCATCGGCACTCCATTCCTGGTCAGGCATATTCTCTACTTGCAGAAGGCCCACGTGCTTGAACGGCAGCGCGAGCAGGTGTTCCGCCTATTGAATGACGAGTTGCCGGAGGCAGAGATCGTCTTCGCCAGCGATGTGGAAAGCGTACCTCAAGGTGCTGTGTTCGATGTGGTGATCGCCCCTACACTGCCTTGGCTGCCGGACGCGCTTCATCGGCTCGGTGGCTACCGGTGGATCCACTTCCTCTCTGCCGGGGTGGAAAAGATCTGGCAGATGGATTTCGACAAGACGCATATCTTGATGACCAAGAGTAGCGGCGTACACGGCGCGCCAATAAGCGAGTACGTCATCGGTGCCATTTTATACTTCACCAAGCAGTTCGGCCGCTTCCATGACCAGGCCCGGCGTGGTGAATGGCAGCGTACCTGGCTTGGCGAACTAACCGGCTGTCAGCTCACCGTGTTAGGGCTTGGTCATATTGGCCAGAGCCTGGCGCGTCGTGCCAAAGCCTTCGATATGCTGGTCGTTGGCACGCTGCGTCACTTGCGCCCGGTGGAGTATGTCGATCGAGTGGTGCCTTGGTCGCTTATTGGTAAGGAGCTTGCTCATACCGATTTTCTGGTGGTGTGTTTGCCGCTTACTGATGATACTCAAGGGCTAGTCAACGATGAATTACTCTCCAAGCTGAAACCTCAGGCGCTGCTGATCGATATTTCTCGCGGTGGTGTGGTGAATGGCGACGCCGTGTTGCGTGCACTGGATAACGGCATTCTCCAAGGTGCTGTCCTGGATGTGTTCGAAGAGCAGCCGCTGCCAAAAGAATCTTCTTTGTGGAAGCGTGACGACGTCTTGATCACTCCACATGTTTCCGGTACCACGCCATTTTATCTGGAGAGAGCGATTGGAGTCTTTGTCGAAAACTTGCGAGCGCAACAGCAAGGCTTGCCGTTTACGACACCCATAAGTACTGAGATGGGCTACTAAAAAGATTTTATGACTGCTGAGAGAATACCTTTTAATAGTTACCTTGCATTGCCTGAGGGTAAAGAATTTTCTGTGAAGTTTAAAGAAAGATTCCCGTTTTCTGTAAATGCTTTCGGTTTGAATATTCAACATAATTTTTCTGACAAATATTATATGGCACCTGACAAGGCAGGTGTTGAAATCCTTGTTCTTGGGCATATTTATGATCCTTTTTCAGGGAGGTCAGGGGAGGACGCTGTTTTAGAGATTGTTGAAATGTATTCTGAGTCCAAGGAAAGGTTTTACGATATATTGGCGAAATGCAGTGGAAGGTTCGTTGTTTTTGTTGGTGGAAAAAAGATGCTGGAAATACTACCTGATGCCTGTGCATCTTTGCCTGTTAATTATTTTTCCCCGGCAGTGGTTAATGATTCAAATGAATTCGCTGTAAGTTCTCATGCATATTTTATAAGAGAAGCTTTCTCCTTGCCGTTATGTTCTAATGTCAGGAGTCTCTCCAGTACCAGATTTTATCACCTTGGTATTAGACACTGCCCTGCCGACATGACTGAGGTGGAAGGTGTTAAGGTGCTAACTCCGAACCTTTCACTAACTTATAGAGCTGGTGAGCTAAGGGCTCAGCGTATATTTCCTCGCTCAAATAGATTGGAACGTGACGTTAATGAAGTGATCAACGAGGTGTCTCGAGTTCTGTTAAGCTCGGTTGATTGCTTGGCTTGGTTCAGGAAGCCAATTTTCTGTGCCTTGAGTGGTGGCGTTGATAGTCGTATGACACTTGCTGCGACAGTAGGTCAACGCGATAACTTTCAGTTTTTCACCTTCGCAGGCGAGGGAAATGCACGCCGGGATTTGCTTTGTACCAAGAAATTATCTCAACTCTTGTCTTTGAGATTTGAAGAGATTCAGCTGAGTAACGTGCATCCATCTGAAGAGTTTAGTGTTTTGTATCACGGTTTGCAGGGTGAAACCCGTGCTCCCAACGTGAAAGATACCTTTGCCAGACAGCAATATTTTGGTGTTAATGACAATTTCGAAGTGCGTTCAAGTATTTCAGAAGTATCCAGAAGTTTCGTGAGGCGAAAGTTTCATACTGCTGAGATGGCACTAACCGCTGATGCCATGGTGCCGATCTATAAACGAGTCCCATTCAGCAGAAAATGGCATGAGTTGATCCGTCAGGAATTTGCAACCTGGATGGAGCGCTCGAGCTTCAGGGATGTCGAAAAATATGGTTATGACTGGCTGGATTTCTATTATTGGGAGATCCGGGTTGGTACTTGGCAGGCACTTGTATTGCAGGATGCCGATTACTATACCAACCCAACTGTACTTTTCAACAACAGGAAGCTAATTGAACTTATGCTTTCGGCTCCGGAGAAGTACCGCAAAGATGACACACTTCAAGTGATGATCATGTCCACACTGGATGGTGATGTGCTAAAGACACCGATCGTAAAAAATTTTGGCAAAAAGGCCTGGTTTCGCGAGATCCTTGAATCGAGCTACTTAAAAGCTTACCAAGCCTTGATTGCAAGGTGATATTTTCTTGAACTCGTTCATACAAAATCAGTCTTTAATTTGAGAGGCTGTATGCCGATTCTCGTGGTTGGTGGAGCCGGTTATATCGGCTCTCATACGGTGCTTTCATTGCTCGAAGCCGAATATGAGGTTGTGGTTCTCGATAACCTTGTCAATTCCTCATCTGAATCACTTCGGCGAGTACAAAAGTTGACCGGAAAACCTATCGATTTTGTTCATGGTGATATCAGAGACAAGAAGCGTCTTGCCCGGCTATTCCATGATTATGATGTTTCTTCAGTGATTCACTTTGCTGGACTCAAAGCGGTAAGTGAAAGTGTTCAACAGCCACTTGAATATTATGATAACAATGTGTATGGCACCTTGGCGTTGTGTCAGGCAATGCAGGTAGCTGGTGTCACCCGGCTGATCTTCAGCTCGTCCGCTACCGTATATGGTCGTGATGCCCCCGTACCTTATCAAGAGATTACACCAAGAGGCATCACTGCCAACCCTTACGGCAGTTCCAAGGCGATGGTCGAGCAGATACTGGAGGATTTATGCCGATCGGATGAGGGATGGGCGGTGGCATTATTACGCTATTTCAATCCGGTGGGCGCCCATGAAAGCGGCTTGATCGGTGAAGATCCTCAAGGCTTCCCCAATAACCTCATGCCGGTCATTGCTCAGGTAGCGGTGGGACGAAGGCCGGAGCTTGCCGTGTTTGGCAATGATTATCCGACCCCTGACGGGACTTGTGTGCGTGACTATCTGCATGTCATGGATCTGGCAGAAGGCCATTTGCAGGCCCTGGCCAGTTTGGAAACACCCGGGGTCCATATTTACAACCTGGGAACAGGGCAGGGTTACTCGGTACTGCAGATGGTGGAAGCGTTCGAGCGGGTCACGGGCCAGCCGGTTCCTAGCCGCTTCACTTCCCGTCGTGAAGGCGATCTCGCCGCCTTCTGGGCCGACCCGACCAAGGCCCAGAGAGAACTGGGCTGGAAGGCCCGCCGTAGCCTCGATGCAATGATGGCCGACACTTGGCGCTGGCAATGCCGGAATCCTCAAGGTTATTGCAGTGAAGTCGACAGGGCGAAGTCTTTCTCGAACAACATGAAGGTTATGCCAGCTGTCACCAACTCGAATAGGGATGGTTCGTGAACATGCAACAAGAAAACATACCGACCACCGAGACGCAAATTGGACATCAGGAACGTCGTGGGGTGTCTGATTCGGTTCCTCATCGATTCCACTACCGTACTTACGGCTTGCAACTGTCCTCACAGTTGGAGTTGCCGGAGCTTGCCGCAACACCGGACTGCTCCGAGCCCGATATCGATATTCTCACCCCTGAGATATCTGAAGTGATGGAGGATGCAAGCCCCAATGGGCCATGGGTACAGGTCGCCGAGGAACGTTGCCAGTTGTTGGTCGAGGGGGTTGCCCGCTATCGGATTGAACAGGGGCGGCGCATCCTGGTAGATCGCCGTGTACCCCATGCGGAAGGTCGGTTGCCAGTGGCCGGGGATGTACGGCTATATCTGCTGGGTGCTGCGCTGGGAGTACTGCTCCATCAGCGGTATTACTTGCCGCTGCATGTCAGTGCACTGCAAACGCCTGCCGGGGTGTGGGCCTTCACTGGCCATTCGGGCGCGGGCAAGTCCACCCTGGGTGCCTGGCTGCATTATACCCAAGGCTGGCCAATGGTCAGTGACGATGTGGCGGTGATCAAGCCGGAAGATGAGCAACCGATCCTCTACCCTGGTCCTGCGCGGCTTAAGCTTTGGAAGGATGCCTTGGCTGCGCTGGATATCGACCGGCATGGCTTGGTACGAGATCTGACACGTGCCGATAAGTACCACCTCATGCTGCGAAAGGGCTTCCAGGCTGACCCACAGCCGCTACGGGCGCTGGTGGTTCTGGAGCGGGCGGAGGAGGGTGAAGCCGCATGCCTTGAGCCGGTCACGGGAGTGGCGGCCTTCAAGGTGGTGATGGCATCGCTTTACCGCCCGGAACTGGGCAAGGAGTTCAATGGCCCGGCACGGTTGTTGCACGAGAGTGCCCGCCTGGCAGACCGGATCGGAGTTTACCGCTTCCGCAGGCCATGGTCGCTCGATGAGATGGATACCAGTATCGAGCCTCTGTTGCAGCATATAGAGGGAACTTCTTTATCATGACTGAAGCCGTTAAGACTGAAACCATGTCGATCCCGGACATTCTTTGCGATACCGAGCAAACGTTTGGATTGGACGTCCCTTGGCCTGTTCCCGCTTTCAGCCTGGCCAAGGCCCATGTCCCGGAGCCGGACCCGGCCTTTCAGTTTGTGCCGGATGTCGTTCGGGCCATCCTGATGGGGTTCGCGCACAATCGCAGGGTATACGTCCACGGCGCTCACGGCAGTGGAAAGTCCTCGCATATCGAGCAGGTTGCAGCACGCCTTAACTGGCCTTGTGTCCGCGTGAATCTGGATGGACATATCACCCGGGCTGACCTGATTGGTCGCGATATGGTGGTGCTTCGTGACGGGCAGCAGGTCACGGAGTTTGTCCCCGGCATCTTGGTGTGGGCCCTGGAGCGTCCTGTCGCCCTAGTGTTCGATGAATATGACGCAGGGCGCCCAGATGTCATGTTCGTCATCCAGCGGCTCCTTGAATCCCAAGGTCGGCTGACCCTCCTCGACCAGAACCGCGTATTGACACCGCATCCCGCCTTTCGGCTATTCGCGACCGCCAACACTGCCGGCCAGGGCGACGCATCGGGTCTTTATGCCGGCACCCAGGCCTTGAACCAGGCACAAATGGACCGCTGGCATGTGGTGGTGGAACTTGGCTATATGCCCGCCGCACAGGAGCAGGCGATCCTCCAGGCCCGACTGCCAAGTCTTGACTCCGATCGGGTCAAAAGCATGGTGGCACTGGCCGGCCTTTGCCGCCAAGCCTATGGTCAGGGCGATCTGTCCACACTCGTATCCCTGCGCACCCTGATCACCTGGGGCGAGAATATCGGTCTGCTGAATGATCCCGCAGAAGCTTTTCGTCTGGCGTTTCTGAATCGTTGTGACGAAACGGAACGCCCTCTGGTGGCCGAGTTTTTCCAACGCTGTCTCGATGCTGAATTGATCCAGAGTTCCTATGTCTCGGACTTCTATTGAGCCCCCTCGAGTCGAGGGATTGATGGAGGCCTGGTGCCGGACCTACGGCCAGGACCGCCCGTTGACCTGCTTCCCTGGGCCGATTGCCCCGTTCTCCGTGAGGAGTCGCAAGGAGTCGGACGCGCAGGCCGCTTGGCAGCGCTGGCACGATCCGAGAGAGGATCTACGCTTCACCGACATCGAATGGTCTTGGTATGCCGTTCTGGAGCGAGCCCGGGTGGAGACCATGGCCAGTGAGCACCTGCCGGGCATGGCGCGTAATCTCGGTCACCTGAAGGCATTGTCCCCGGTTGATCCCGGGATGGCTCGCCTCTACCTGGCCGCTCGGCGCATCTTCGATGGCCAGGCCGATATTGGCACTGCCATCCTGGTGCGAGAGGAGGAACCCAAGAGAAGGATGTTGCCACGGCCTTCGCTGAAAGGATGGCGCTTGTCGTGGCAGTCGGCTCCGGTGACTCGAGAAGCCATGTCGAAGCCACTGACCGATGCTGACGTCATCGAAGGGCTAGGAGCGGCAAGACGTGTGTTGACCGATGGGGGGCGCTTCGCCGAGGTATTGCACCCACTAATACAGGCATTGGTGGATTTCCATGGCCATGGCAGCCAAGACAATCCAGCGCCGAATTCAGCGCCTTCCGACGATACGATGCTGGACGCCGACTCGAGCTCGGATGCGGAACACCCGGATGCCGATCTCGAGCGCTCCGGTGGCCAACGTCAAGATCCGGTTTTCACCAAGGCTTTTCCTGACTATATCGTGTTCACCCGCGACTGGGATGAAGAACATCTCGCCACTCGCTGGTACCACCCCGACGACGCGGCGGCTCTCAAGGCTTTGAATACCCTTGATCGCCAACGAGTTCGACAACTCGCACATCGCCTGCAGCGCCGGTTGCTGGCCGCTCGACTGCGGCATTGGACTTTCGACCAGGAGGAGGGGGTTCTGGATAGTCGAAGGCTGGCGCGTCTGGTCGGAACAAAACCGAGCCATAGGGTTTTCCGGCTCGAAAACGAAGCGCCGGTTCCCGAGGCTTGCGTCACCCTGCTGGTCGATCAATCCGGTTCCATGCGCGGGGTGCGTCGACATATGGCAGCTTTAGCCATCGACCTTGCGGTACATACCCTGGAGGTCTGCCAGGTGCGGTGTGAAGTACTTGGCTATACCACCCGCTTCAGTGCTGACAACCCGGTAAGCCAGCGGTGGCGTAAGACGGGTTGTCATGGTTCGCCGGGGCGGCTCAATGCCCTGCGGCATATTCTGTACAAGACTGCCGAGCAACCCTGGCGCCGCGCTCGCCCCCTGTTGGGGCTCCTGCTGCGTGAGGGTTTTGGCCACGAAAATATCGATGGCGAAGCGCTGCACTGGGCGGCACGACGCCTGATGTATCGGCCTCAGATGCGCAAGGTGCTGGTGGTCCTCTCGGATGGCGCTCCTCATGACGAGGACACGGTGCGCGCCAATGGCCGCGAATTTCTGGATAACCACCTGCGTGCGGTGATTGCCGAGATTGAATCCAGTCCCATCCACCTGGTGGCTATCGGTACCGGTCAGGATGTGGGACGGTTCTATCGTCATGCCGTGACCGTACGCCGTCCCGAGGCGGTTGCCGAGGTTTTATTCGAGCGTCTTGGTGATCTGCTCACCCAGGCCCAGCCTGGCAGGAGCATGATATGAGTGCGATTGCAGGAATCTTCCGTTCGGATGGCCGCCCTGTGGATCGAACCACGCTGGAGCGCATGCAAGCACTACTAACGCCGTACGGAAAGGATGCCCAAAATCACTGGTATCAGGGGTCTGCTACGTTGCTGCGCACACTGCTACGTACAACGCCGGAGGACTGCCTGGATCACCAGCCACTGGTCGATGCCGTTAGTGGCACCACTGTGGTCTTCGACGGTCGGTTGGACAATCGGGATGAAATTGCCAAGGCGCTAGACTTGCCCGCTGCAGAAACAGCCTTGATGGCTGATAGCGCCCTTGTTCTGCGCGCGTGCCTGCGCTGGGATACCCAGGCCGTCGAGCACTTGCTGGGCGATTTCGCCCTGGCCTGCTGGCAGGCGCCGCGGCGCCGGCTCTGGCTGGCCCGTGATCCCTTGGGGACACGCCCTTTGTTCTGGCATCAGCAGCCTGGGCGCTTTGCGTTTGCGACCATGCCCAAGGCCCTATTTGCCATCCCCGGCATCACCAAGGCCCTATGCGAGGAACGCCTGCACGATTACCTGTGTTTGTTGCCGATGACCGGACCGGAATCATTTTTCAAGGACGTCTACAGGATTGAGCCGGGTCACACGCTGGTTCTCGAAGACGAGCAGGTCACCACACACCGCTATCACCGTTTCGATGCGGAACGTGAAATCCACTTGCCCAGCGACGATGATTATCTGGAGGCCTTCAGAGAGCAGTTGGAGCGGGCGGTGGCTTGCCGTCTGCGGGCCATCGGTCCGGTTGCCACTCACTTGAGTTCCGGGTTTGACAGCTCCACCGTCACGGCCGTTGCCGCACGCCAACTGGCGGAACGTAACGCCCCGTTGCTGGCGTACACCGCCGTTCCCCGCAAGGGATTCGCCGGGCCAGTGCCGAGGGGCCGGCACGCCGACGAGGAGCCCGGTGCGCGGGCGCTCGCGGCACGCTTTGCCAATATCGAGCATATCCTTATTCGCACCGACGGCACTTCACCGATCGATAGCCTTCGAGAAGATACCGAAGCCATGGATCGAGCTCCCTTCAATCCTTGCAACATGGTCTGGGTCAATGCCATTCGTGCCGATGCCTCCCGACGCGGTGCCAAGGTCCTGCTTAGTGGCACAATGGGTAACTTGACGATTTCCTACGATGGCGCACCGTATCTACCGGCACTGCTTGGGCGCGGGCAGTGGTTGACGTGGTGGCGGGAAAATCGGGCCCTCAATCGCCGCTTGAACGTCCGTTGGCGCCGATTGCTGAAATACTCTCTTGCCGCCTATACCCCGGTCGCACTGTGGACGGCGTTCGAAAGATATCGCGGGCGAAAGTGGGATGTCACTGCGCATTCGGCCATCCACCCGGCCTTTATGGCACGTATGCGCACCAGCGAGCGTGCCAGACAATCTGGCTGGGATCTCAGCTACCGCCCTTGGGCAAACGGCCGGCGCATGCGCATCGCGGGACTCACTCGTTTCGACAATGGCGACTATTATTCTGCCGCCAATCTGGGGGGGGTGGAGTTGCGTGATCCTACCGCCGATCGGCGTTTGATCGAATTTTGCCTCGCCGTGCCGGATTCTCAGTATCTACGTGAAGGGAAGGCGCGCTGGTTGCTTCAGCGACTTATGGGTGATGTTTTGCCGCCGGAGATCCTGGACGTGCGCACTAGGGGGTTACAGGCTGCGGATTGGTACGAGGACACGGGCCGGGCATTACCCCGCCTGCGTGAAGAACTCGCCCAACTCATGGCCCATGGTAACGCCGGAGACTACTTGGATCTGGAATCCCTTGAGCGGGCGCTGGAAGACTGGCCAGAATCTGGCTGGGGAAGTTCAGAGATCGAGAAAACATATCGTCTCAAGTTATTGCGTGGTTTGTCGGTAGGTGCTTTTATCCGCTATGCTGACGAAGGCAATGAATAATTTGCAGGGAGTTAAGTGTAGTAGATAACAATAATAATACTTGAGTAGTAAGTGCAGTAATGCTGGTAGCAAGAAGTATCCTTAAAAAACTGCCATTAATAAGGAGAATTTCCATGCTAGAGTTGAAGCATGCAGGGGGGAAGGGCGAGTATGTTCCTCCCGCCGTTTTGCAACTAGGGTCATCAGCTGACATTACAGCGGCTGGGACGGCTATGAACTCTGATGATGGAGAAAATCCAGACACGGCTTTTGACGGGGTGACCAGCCCATCCTAAGCGAGGTTGTCTAGTCTTACCTTCGCATTGAAAATGTCCACGTGCAGCACGATGCTTATGTGTTGCACGTGAGCAGGCGGAAGCTGGCAAGCATTCCACGTGAGGAGCCGGAGGCCACGAAAATTCATAGCCTTGAGTTTTTTCTGCGGCCTACAAAAAAGGAGAGCAACTATGAGAGAGTTGAATGATTCGGGGAGGAAGGGAGAGTATACCCCTCCCATCGTGTTGCGACTGGGATCAACGGAGGCCATGACAACTGGCCAAGTTCAAACGAATTCCGATGATGCAATCAGTCCGGACAATGCCTTCCCGAATCCGACAGGCCCATCTTGAGTTGTTTTTAATAATGCTTGCGCGTGCATGATGCTCATGGACGCGTAAGCGTTACTATTTTCGTTAGACGACAAGATCCAAGAGTTGGTACTGTTGCATGCCTCAAAGCTTGGTATTGCAGAGATTATGCCAGGGGGCTCCCGAGCACATGATTCTCTAGTCTAGGTGGATGAGGCGCGAGGCAAGCATTCACAGATGGATTGGGTCAGGCTGGAGAACCTCATGGGAAAACTTTTCACGGTGAGTGATCCAAGAGCTTTTAGTAAGTGTGTTTTTGTTCTATGTTGAGAAAAGCAACCATTGGTTGCTGAGACGTAATGTGCGAAAGAAAGTACACGATAAGTACCACAAATATAATGATTGAAATGTATTATTGTCACCATTGGTTTGTGTATAAGGAGAACTATAATGCGAGAACTAGATAAGGCAAGGGGAAAGGGTGAGTATGTCCCACCTATTTTATTACGACTGGGGTCATCGGCTGACATCACCGCTGCCCAAATGCAGGCGAATTCCGATGATGGAGTCAATGCCGACAACGCTTTCCCAAACCCGACAGAGTCATCTTGAGCCTATTGCGTAGGGTTGCAGAAAAGCTCGCGTACAAAATGGGTTCATGTTTTGTGCGCGAGCACTGTTTTTATCTGGGGTGCTGACTGGGTCCTGTCTCATGGTACCTTGGGATTATTCTCGTAATAGAAGTGGCGGGTAGGCTTGTCTGATAACTGCAATACAATTTTCCACGCTTACTATGGCTTTTGCCTTATCTTGTTACTCATGATCCTGACCCGATCGTTGCGGATAGTCGACCTCCCGTTACATTCCCTGGTCTGCCAGGTGTCCGGGATGTCATGCTGGCTTTCGTATCCAAATTCGTCAGCAAGTCCAGGCGCATGACGGTTGTCCTCATCTACTGGGGGCTGCTAATCTTTCCCAGCAGACATTGTCTAAAAGGTGAGGGAGCTTGTTGTCTCACAAGTTGTTCTTTGTTTTGTTGTGAGGTGCTTTTATACGCTATGCTGAAAAAGCAATTGGTAAGCTGCAGGGGGTGAATGGAACAGACATGATATGGAAAACACTGCTTGAGCAGTAGTATAAATAATGCTGATAGTCCGTGGTACCGATACAATCGCAAAAAGGAGAATGTGTATGCCTGAGTCGAAAGGTACAGGAGGGAAAGGGGAGTATGCTGCACCTGTCGTGTTACGACTGGGCTCATCGGCTGTCATAACCGCTGCCCAAATGCAAGCGAATTCCGATGATGCAATCAGTCCCGACAACGCCTTCCCGAACCCGACAGAGTCATCCTGAGTTTCATTATAAAGTTTTAAAAAGCTCGCGTACGCCACTGATAGTCATGTGTTGTACGCGAGTCCCAACTTTCTTCCCGGCAGGCGGTTGACCTCTATCTAATAGTCTTTAGGTATTATGCCCATACTGAAAATGGGGTAGAGGCTTGCCTGACAACGACGATATATTTCCTATGCCTACTATAAGTTCTGCCTCACTTGTCACCCGTAACCCGGATTTGGTTGCAGCGAACATTGATGGCGATGTGGTGATGATGAGTATCGAGCAGGGGGAGTACTACGGGATCACTGGCGTCGGTTCTCGTGCCTGGGAGTTGCTTGCCTCACCGATTGCCGTGGTGGATATCGCACGTGTGATTTGTGCCGAGTATGATACTGATGAGGTCACTTGCTTGGCCGATATGCAGTCCTTCGTCGAGGAGTTGCTTCAGCTCGGCCTCGTATCGGTTGTCAAGCAATAGGTATGCTGAGCACGTTTCAGCGTAAGGCCGCCAATTTCACGCGCCAACCCTATTTTGCTCAGCTCTGGTTTGTTCCGGTCTGGTGTCTCCTCGGCCTTAGCAAGGCAGTAATTTTCACGGTTTCCTTCCGTCGCTTGGCACCGTATTTGGGTAGTGCGGTTGGTATTACGCCTTGGGTCCCTCTGCTGGCTCCCGCTCAGGAGGCCCGTGCCCTGAAGATTGGCCGAACTATTCGACTGGCTGCCCGTTGCACACCTTGGACCTCCAATTGCTTTCCACAAGCAGTCGTTGCACGCCTGTTACTGGGGTTCTATCGGCTTCCCTATGCCCTGTACTTCGGGCTGAAGCGCGATCCTGACACAGGGGAGTTCAAGGCCCACGCCTGGGTCGCTGCCGGTCGGGTGTCCGTTACTGGTGGCACAAGCTTCGGCCACTATACGGTAGTCAGTTGTTTCGTTTCACCACAACTGGCTGACACGTAGCAATCAGGCATTTTGCGGTGATGAGAAAGGACTGCCTTCCAATGTCTGCCATACCCAAATCTGCTTCCTTGCTGGCCCCATCGCTGCAGCTTCTGGTCCTGCTCTCCCGACTGAAGCTTTCTGACACGCAGGAAAAGGCCGCTCTGACCCTTTGCCAGCGGATTGATGACTGGTCGCAGGTCTCCCACCAGGCTCAGCAGCGTTTTGTACTGCCGCTGGTATATCGACATTTGCGTCGGCTTGCTCCTGAGACCCTTTCACCACTGCAGTTGGATACCATGAAGCACCAGTGTATGGCTGCGGTTCAGCACAACATGTTGGTGATTACTGCGCAGCGAAAGCTGGTCAGGGATCTGTTGCTTCCCTTGGACATTCGCCATCTGTTCTTCAAGGGACCAGCCTTGGCGGCGCGCTACTATGACGAACCGGCGATGCGCTTTTCACGCGATATCGACGTCTTGGTGCCTCGTAATCGAATGGTCGAGTTGCTCGAAGTCGCCTTGGACCGTGGATATATCCCGCATGATCCGAAGCAGCCACAAACGGATCGTACCAGTCTGGTTTTTCTGGCTCGCGTACAAGGGGTCATAACTCTGCTAACTCCCCAGGGGGTCGCGATTGAATTTCATCAGCGTATAGACAATACCGGTACGATCTACGATACGAGCGAGCTGCTCTCCAGTGCTGAGCCGATGAGGCTAGGGGATGCCGAGATATCCGTCATGCCAACGGCGGAGCTATTCGTCTATATCTGCCTGCACCATACCAAGCACTTCTGGTCGCACCTGCACTGGTTGGTGGACCTCGATGCCATTCAGCGTCACCCAACGTTCGATCTGGATACGGTGCGCGCCTATGCCGCGCGGCGAAACCTGACGGCGACTGTTGAGGCATGCCTGGATTTCTATCGGGCAATGTCGGCTCCCGAGCCATGGCGGTACCAGCCGAACTCCGAGCATGGTGGTGAACTGCTCGTGGCGAGTCTGGCGGCGCTCAAAGGAGGGCTGGCGAAGGAGCTGGAAATGCACAAGAAAAAGGCCACCCCGGACTTCTCCTTTGCCTGGCAGGCCAGAACTACCCATTGGCTGCGATGGCAGGTGCTGGGCTGGCTTCGGCTATTTCGTCCCAGCTATGCCGATTACAAGAGCTGGCCGCTGCCACCGCGCTGGCAATGGCTCTATCGTGTCACTCGACCATTCCGGGAGCTAATCGCGCGAGTGACTCCCGGTTCCACCGCTAAATGACCTTCTTGTTATGTGAGCGTCTATGAGCCGCGCCTATAAGATACTTGCCCCGCTGCATACCCTGCGTCGCATTCTACCACTGCTCTGGCAAAGCAGTCGCAAGTGGACGCTGTTGAGTACCGTGCTGATGGCATTGGAAGTGGCCTTCGGCCTGGCCGTGCTGTATTTGCTCAAACAGTTGGTGGATGTGGTCACCGAGCTACTCGGCAGCGATGCGGCTGCCGAAGGTGTAGGACCAGTATTATGGTACGTGGTCTTGACCGGAGGCTGTACGCTGGCTTTTCTGGCCTCTCGCGCCATGTCGAGTTTGGCGAGGGAGGCTCAGGGGCTGCTGGTAGCGGATTATATCGATCAGGAAATACATTCGCGCGCAGTACGCGCCGACTTGGCCTTCTACGAGAGTCCACGCTATTTCGACACCTTGCAACGGGCTAGACAGACGGGGAATCAGCGTCCGGTACAAGTCGTTGGAAACTTGATGATGTTGATCAAGAACAGCCTGATGCTGGCCGCCATCGTGGTACTGATTGTCACCATCAATTGGCTGTTGCTACCGGTGCTGTTGGTTGCCATCGTGCCGGCGCTGCTGGTTCGAATTCACTTCACCCGCTACCTCTACGAATGGCAGCGCCAGCGTACCCAGATGGAGCGACGCGCCAGCTATCTTGACTGGCTGATGACCTCCGATATCCATGCCAAGGAGCTGCGCCTCAACCAGTTGGGCGATTACCTGCGCCAGAGTTATGCCGATCTACGGGGGTTAATCCGCGGCGAGCGCATGCGGATTACCCAGCGTCGGACACGAGTGGAGTTGGCCGTGGGGAGCATTGCCACGATTGCCTTCTTCAGTGCCCTAGCGTACCTGGCCTGGTTAACGGCGGAAGGGCGTAATAGCGTCGGCGATCTGGTGCTGTTCCTGCTGATCTTTCAGCGTGCCCAGTCCATGGGTCAGGAACTGGTTCAGGAGATCGCCAAGCTATACGAAGATCACCTATATGTAGGGCTGTTGTTCGAGTTTCTCGATATTCGTCCGGCAATTGCCGAACCGGAACATCCAGTGCCGGTGCCGGCTCAGTCGCGGGAGGGCATTCGTTTCGAGCAGGTGGGGTTTCAATACCCTGGCACCGACAAAATGGTATTGCGTAATATCGACTTGAGCATTCGCCCGGGTCAGATTGTCGCCTTGGTGGGCGCCAACGGATCCGGCAAGACATCGCTGATCAAATTGCTCTGTCGGCTCTATGATCCGACGTCGGGTCGGATCACCCTGGATGGAGTGGATATTAGAGAGTACGGCCTGGAAGAGTATCGTCGAGTATTCAGCGTGATCTTCCAGGACTATGGGCGTTATGCGGCCACGGTGCGAGAGAATATCCGCTTCGGGGATATTCGCCAGCCTGTCGATACGCCATCGGTCGAGGAGGCCGCGATCAAGGCAGGTGCCGACCCGTTCATTCAGGGACTTACAGCTGGTTACGATACTCCTTTGACCCGCATGTTCGACGATGGTCAGGAGATCAGCATCGGTCAGTGGCAAAAAATCGCCTTGGCGCGGGCTTTCATGCATCGCTCCAACGTGATCATTCTCGACGAGCCGACCAGCGCCCTTGACCCCGGGGCAGAGTTCGAGCTGTTCGAAAACTTTCGCGAGCGTATCGACCATCGTGCCGCCCTGGTGATCAGTCACCGGCTGTCGACGGTACGCATGGCGGATTACATCTATGTGCTGGATCAGGGGGTGGTTTGTGAAGAGGGAACACATGAGGAACTGATACGACAACAAGGTATGTATTGCGACCTGTTCAGTCGACAAGCCTATCACTATCGGAAGGTTGAGGTCTGATGAGCGGCCTGTGTGGCATCATCAAATTCGACGGCTCGCCCGTCGATCGCGCTGAAGTTGAGCGCATGGCCGCTAGAGCCGCCCATCGCGGGCCGCATGGCATTCATTATTACTACCAGGCTGGGGTTGGTTTGGCGTGTCTCTCGATGGACCCAACCAGTGACGGAACCGGTGCATGTCGCCCTGTGGTGGCAGGCGGTGAGAGGGTGGTGTTCGTCGCCGACGCACGCCTGGACAATCGCGATGAGTGCCAACAGTGGGGCTCACAAGCTGCCGTCATCTCCAGTGGAACATCACAAGATGGCGCGTTACCCATAGATGCTGAGTTGATGCTTGGTGCATTACTTGCTGATGGCGAACGTAGACCCGGGCGTCTGGTCGGTGATTATGCTTACGCACTATGGGATGCCGAGCGTCTCGAACTGCGCCTGTCGCGAGATGCAATGGGCATGCGCTCGCTCTACTACCGTGTTGAGCTTGGGCGTGTTTTGTTCGCGACCGAGGTCAAACAGATTCTGGCCGCAAACAATGCTCCGCGGCGTCTCAATGAGCAAGCAGTCGCTTGGCATCTCGCCGGCATGCAGACGCCTCCCGGTTGTGTATTTTATGAAGGTATTGAAGAGGTCAAACCTGGCGAGGAAGTGCTCATCAACATGCTAGGCCATGTTCGTCAACGTACTGTGTGGCACCCCGATCCTGACAAGCGAATTCGCTATCGTGATGAGCGTGAATATGCAGAGCACTTTCGCGAGTTGATCGTTGACGCCATGCGCTGCCGGCTACGGGCACGGGGTCGAGTGGGTGTGAGCCTGAGCGGGGGGATGGATTCCGGCACGATCGCCACAGTTGCCGGTTGGCTGGTCGAGCGAGGGGAAAGTACCTCTAAAGTATGCGCCTACAGCTGGGCATTCAACGAGTTTTTCGGGTGCGATGAGCGCGAGAATAGCTACCGCATGGCAGACCGCTATGGCATTCCGATACATGAAATACCCGCTGAGGAAACCAGACCCCTGGTTAATGATGCTGCTCATGAGCCTGATGAAGATGATCCTTTTATGATGATGTATCAAGCGTTTGTCTCCAGAGGCCTATCTACTGCAGCCGCTGATCGAATTACCGTCATGTTCTACGGTGACCGGGGTGACATGATCTGTGGTAATTTCTTGAGTGATATTCCTGGCATGCTGAGTGCAGGGCTTATTTCCCAAGCATATCGTGAGTTATTGCTATTATCTCGCATTCATGGGCAATCAAGAATATCTAGCGTATCGCGTTACATTTTACGCCCAACGATTGCTAGCGTTGTACCTCCACGGGTCATCAGCAAGTATCGTCGTAAAGTCCTGTGGTTGAGATTGCTTGCAGCGAGGAAAGACGATATTCATGCTCATCAGCTAAGAGCAGGACCTGGTGGTAGGGTCGGCATGCATGTGCGCAATAGTTTTCTGGATCGCGCGAAGTTACCGCTGCAAGATCCGATTTATGCTGCGGCTGCGGTCTGGAAGCAAGCTGCGGTCCGGCAGCGCTATATTTGCATTTTCGCACCATTTCTTACACGTGGCTTGATTTATAATGAAAGGGAATGTGCAAAATACGGGATTGAGTATAGTGACCCTTGGAGCGATCGTCGTATTGCTGAGTTTATCCTTGCTTGCCCCCAGCACTACGTAAACCGAGCTACTGAGCCTAAACGCATCGCGAGAAGGGCGATGCAAGGGATAATGCCTGACGATGCTATCAGGTCTGCTCGAAAGACATCTCCATCTCCTTTGTATGAAGAGGCGCTCCGTAACCAAGCTTACGCAAAGGTGATGCAGCTTATCACGAATAGTTGCTGTAAAGAGCGTGGTTATATTGATGAAGTTATGCTCCAAAAAAAATTCTCTGATTTTGTTCATGGTAAGACCCCTTACTTTGATATATGGTCAATTATTTCGCTTGAGAAGTGGTTGAAGAAATATTGGTGTCAGCTGTAGATTTTTCTCATGAATATTGTGGTCGGCATTTTCTGATGCTGGGGTGAAGCAATAAAGGAAAGCCTGGAGAGGGAAATTGATGTTTTGAGCAATGATTGACACGCTTATCCAGTCGCAATTCTCATTGTTATCGCATCACCTTTGGCATCTTCGTCTTGTTCGAGTCATACTATCCATGGGTTTGTTTTTCGCACTCGTGGTATTTCTGGGTATTGCTTTTCTAGTGCGTTGCTAGGTACTATATCCATGTTGATTTTTTCCTATAATGTAGCATAATTTTTAATGGTGGGCCGTGTTGAGTCAACTTTAAATGAGTTGACTTGACAGTGATGTTGCAGCTGCAGCACGAATGCTGAGGTGATCAAAATGAAAATGGATAAGCAGCCCATCCGCAAGCCATATACTGCCCCACAGTGTAAGGCTTGGGGTAAAGTGTCAGATATCACAAAAGTAGGTTTTACCAACCCCGGTAACGATGTTAGAGGGGGTAGCATCAATCCACCAGGACACGAAGATAATCCTGGGCTTGGCACTTGAAATTATAGATTAAGTGGCTTTGCGATCCCTTCTTGATTCACTTGACGCCGCTTTGCTCATTGATGGGCAAGGCGGTGCTTTTGATTCCATTCTATCGCTGATGCGTCACGCTGATGAGCGTTTTGCCTTGATGTCATTGGCCAGAGCTATATCTACTAATCCTCTATGGACGAAAATGGATTCTGCATGTTTAGTTGGCCGAGTTCATCCAGTTCTTCTGCTTGCTGCATTTGGTGACTTTAGTCGTGATGAGAGCGAACGATTGAAAGACCTGTCCACCCTGCTTCATCGTTTTTCCTGTCGTCATCGATATATTGATTACTTCGCAGCCGAGGCTGCTGCCGAAAATTTGGCCAAAATGCTGATGATGCGTTTTGGAAAAGAAGCACTTAGGCATTTCCGGTTCACAGCTATTCCCCGTGGTGGGTGGATTATTCTCGGCATGCTTTCGTATATTCTTAACCTGCGACCTGAACAGCTGATAGCTGAAAGATCAGGGGGTGGTCCAGACTTCGAGGCGTTAGTGATAGTAGATGACTGCGCCTTGTCCGGTGTTCGCTTTCGACAATTCTTGGGAAAAATTGACGATGCGAAAGTTATTTTTTGCCCATTGTTTGCACCTGCTGAGCTTTGTCGTGCCATCGAGGATGCGGAACCGAGAGTCGAAGCCTGTATCAGTGCGGAAAATTTGTATGATTTTGCTCCTGAACGACTCGGTGAAGGCTATTCCCAGTGGTGTGCTGCTCAGCGAGAGCGAAGGGGAAGTTACGGCTACTGGGATGGCATCCCTGAGCATATTGCGTTTTCTTGGTGCGAGCCGCAAACGAAATACTGGAACACCGAAACCGAGCGATACGAGGCCAGCTGGAATTTGGTACCGCCCCAGTTATGTCTCAAGCAACGCTGTTCTGCGGGAAACCCGGAACTGGCGGATGAAGGGGGGCTAGATGGGTTAACTTTAGTGGCTGATGGCCCCGGCCCCCTGCGTGTTGCAGACCGTGTGTTGTGGACACAGATCGATTCGGCAATCGCGGTTGCGCGGATGCCGGAAGACGCGGCACGGACTACCCCGTGTTTTCGACTTGAGGGTACAGCGGCTGACATGTGGCGCTGTGTGCTTGAGCATGGAACTCTCGAAGGCGCAGAGTCGGCGCTTCTCCTGCGCTACGACGTTGAGCCTGTAACGCTTCGGCATGATCTGGCCGCATTCGTCTCAGATCTTGAGAACAACGGCGTCTTGACGCGCCGTTAGCGCAAATCACATCCTCTGTGAGGAAGCCGTGGCGAGCATAAAACAACACCGATACTATATCTACGGTCTCTGCCTGGAAACCGATTACCGCTTCCGTACGCCCATGACCGTGGCGCCACCCGAGACGAAGGCGGAGCTGCTCTTCTTCTGTGTGCCTGTCACCCATGGCTGCCACTTGCCGGCTGACGACTGCTTTTATCTGAGTCCGGACAAGAACAGCCGAGGAGAAAGTCTGGTCCAGCTATATGCAACTCCGTCGGGCTATATCATGCGCTTTCCCCATGTGGCTGACTTTCTGTTGAGCCCGGGTGAGATCGTTTGCCAATTGTGTGACCCCAAGTTCGACTATATGGTTGAGATCTGTTTGCTGGGTCATGTCTTGTCCTACTATTTGGAGCTTTCCGGTGTAGCCGCCATTCACGCCGGTGCGGTTGCCGTCGACGAGCGGGCAGTGCTGTTCGCCGCGGATCGTACTGGTGGCAAGAGCACGTTGGTTGCTTCGATGGTCAAGGCCGGCTTTCCGTTGCTCGCCGATGATATTGCGGCACTCGAAGAGCGAAGCGGAATGGTCGCATGCCGGCACGGGTTTCCGCAGTTGAAGCTCACCTCCGAACAGGCGCTGCGCTTTGCGGGACATGCCGATGGTTTTCCGCTGGTGCACCCGGCCTTCGATAAACTGAGTGTTCCCGCCCAACAGGTGGGGAAGGTTGCCGTAGCAGCGCTTCCAGTCGCTCGTGTCTATTTGCTGGAACGCCACGCATTCGACACCCGCGTCGATCATGATGTCGAGGTGCAGATAGAGTCAGTCGCTGCAGGGGAAGTGCTTATCCAGCTTGTTCGATACGCTTTCCTTGCAGAGGTCCTCGAAGGTCATGGGGGCCACGGATGCTTCTTTCGCGGCGATGGCAATGATCACAGTGCTGAAACGGGGGGCTTGCGCGCCAGTCGATTTCACCGGTTGGCCAGGATCACGCGGGGCGTGGCGGTGAAACGGCTGCGCTATCCTTCAGGGTACGATCTGTTGCCGCAGGTTCACGCCGCCGTACTCGCTGACCTGAACTTGCCATCACACGTCATTGCAGCAGCCGCTATGGCGAGATGAACCCCGAACCTTCGTGACTCCTTCGTAATTAAAGTCTCAAATCCGCATCACCATTACCCAACATGTACTTGAGATCATAGAGCACGTGCTCGGGCTTGCCCCAGGTGCGAATGCGGGTAGTGCCAAGATCACGGAATTCGCGGTGGGCAACGGCAAGGATCACGGCGTCATAGGCACCGTCCTGTGGGTAGTCGACCGGCCGGATGCCGTATTGAAGTACTGCATCGTCGATATTGGCATGGGGGTCGTAGACATCCACGCTGACATTGAAGTCGGCCAGTTCATGGATAATGTCAATCACCCGAGTGTTGCGTAGGTCGGGACAGTTCTCCTTGAAGGTCAGACCCAGTATCAGCACTCGCGAGCCTTGTGCGTGAATGCGTTGCTTGATCATCTGCTTGACCAGTTGGCCAGCCACATAGGCACCCATGCCATCGTTAATGCGCCGACCGGAGAGGATGACTTCCGGGTGGTAGCCGACCTGCTGAGCCTTGTGGGTCAGGTAATAGGGGTCGACCCCGATGCAGTGGCCACCCACCAAGCCAGGGCGGAAGGGCAGGAAGTTCCACTTGGTACCGGCTGCCTGCAACACTTCTTCGGTGTCAATGTGCAGACGATTGAAGATCATCGCCAGTTCGTTGATCAGGGCGATATTCACGTCGCGCTGAGTATTTTCGATGACCTTGGCCGCTTCGGCGACGCGGATGGAACTGGCCTTGAAGGTACCTGCAGTGATGACCGATGCGTAGAGTTTATCGATAAAATCAGCTACTTCTGGGGTCGAACCTGATGTCACCTTGCGAATGGTGGTGACACGATGTTCCTTGTCACCCGGGTTAATGCGTTCGGGGCTGTAACCGGCGAAGAAGTTGACATTGTAGCTTAGCCCCGAGACCCGTTCGATGACTGGGATGCATACTTCTTCGGTAGCGCCGGGATACACCGTGGATTCGTAGATGACTACATCACCCTTGTTCACGACTTGGCCAACGATCTCGCTGGCCTTGATCAAGGGCGTCAGGTCAGGGCAATGCTGATTATCGATCGGTGTGGGAACTGTCACGATATACACATTGCATTGATGTAACGCCTCTACTTCATGGCTGAAACTTAACTGATTCGCCTGTCGGAGGTGGTCTTGTTCAACCTCTAGGGTCACATCAATGGCATCGTTGAGTTGAGCGATACGCTGGCTATTGATATCGAATCCTACGGTTGGTATGTGCTTGCCGAACTCTACCGCCAGCGGAAGCCCGACATAGCCTAGGCCGATGACTGCCACGTGAACCTTTTTCAGATCCAGTGTCATATCCATGTTCCAGTTTCCTCGCAACAATCAGGTGAAAGGGATCACAAGTGGGTACCACCTTTGGCCAGCGACACAGCGGATACTTTGAGCAAGTCTGTGTTCATATCGGCCTGTTCGGTCGGGCTGGATCGAAGGGGCTTGATGGCTCGGACAGCCGGTACGTCGCATTCCTGCCATACCAGGTCAGCGATCGGGCCTGCTGGGTGATAGGCGGTCGGTGCCTGTTGCAATAACTGACGGATCCATTCGTGCTGAGCGTTGGACACGGCCATATAGAGCTGTTGCAGATAAGCATTAAGCTCCGGCCATCCCCAAAACGTTTCGTCGGCGGTCATGATTCTGGGGTGGACGGTCTGGGTCACGTTTTCCCCGATGAGAAGTTCTTCGTAGAGCTTTTCTCCGGGGCGCAGGCCGCTATAAGTTATGGCAATATCACCCCCGGGATTGTCCTCGGTAATCATCTCGAGTCCCGACAGGCGTATCATCTGACGAGCCAACTCGGCGATCTTGACCGGTTCGCCCATGTCGAGCACGAAAACATCCCCACCACGCCCCATGGCGCCGGCCTGGATTACCAACTGGGCGGCTTCGGGAATCGTCATGAAGTAGCGGGTGATCTCCGGGTGGGTCACCGTGATTGGCCCGCCCGCCTTGATCTGTTGGTAGAATAACGGCACCACCGAACCGGAGGAGCCCAGCACATTACCGAATCGCACCATACAGAAGCGTGTGGTCTGCTGGTGATTGGCCAATGCCTGACAGATCAGTTCAGCTAGACGCTTGGTGGTGCCCATCACATTAGTGGGGCGGACTGCTTTGTCCGTGGAGACGAGAACAAAAGTTTCCACATTACAATCGATTGCCGCACGAGCTATTTCCAAAGTGCCATAGACATTGTTGCGAATGCCTTCCACAACATTGTGCTCCACGATGGGTACATGCTTGTAGGCAGCTGCATGATAAATGGTTTGGACTTGGAAGGTGCGTATCAGGGCTTCCATACGTGGGCGTTGTTGCACGGAGCCGAGCAATGCCTTGATTGATATCGTCAGATTTTGTGACTGAATGAGTTGTCGTAGTTCATTCTCGATGCTGTAGAGCGCATATTCGCAGACCTCTACCAGCACGAGATACCGAGGTTGTTGTGTAATTATTTGCCTGCAAAGCTCAGAACCAATCGAACCTCCGGCTCCTGTTACCATGACCACCTTTCCACGGATATTAGCATCTAACAGTGCCTGATTGGGTGGAATAGGATCTCTTCCCAGAAGATCTTCGATAGCAATATCGCGAATTTCGTTTATACGGGCGCGTCCAGAAACAACATCATCCATTCCCGGTATTGTCTGCACTGGTATCGGTAAGGTTTCGAGTGACCTCAATATCTCACGACGCCGGGCTCTTGTGGTGCTTGGCATGGCGAGTAATATACGATCAACCCCGTAGTATGCGACAAGACGAGGCAGATCATTCGGAGAGTAAACCTTCAACCCCTCAACGAGTGTGCCATGCATGCCACGCCAGTCATCGATGAAGGCAACGGGGACATACTCACAGCCGTGACTCAAGGAGGTGGCCAAATGAGAGCCAGCAGCGCCAGCGCCATAAATCACGATACGAGTCTTATGACGCATTAGGCTGTGTAGGTAAATACCGCGAAGAAAGAAGCGGATGCCACCTACCGTCAGCAATCCCAGCATGGCATAGATGGAAGGGACCGTGATGGGATGAACCAAGCCTAGGAGGTGGCTAGTGATCCCGAGAGCTATGGCAGATACTGCCACGCCAGCCAAGACGACTTGCAAGGCCTTCAGGCTGATGTAGCGTATGACGGCACGATAGAAGCCCAGCCATATGAAGATCAATATAGTGATAGGAGCTGTTACTGTCAGCGCAAACCATGTATTCCACTCGAAGATTGGCGACCAATTATCCAGCCGCAGCATCATGGCGCCCAAGAAACTCCCAGCTAGAAGAATGATATCAACCATTACTTGAATGATCCGCTTTTGCCTGCGCGGCAAACGGAATAACTGTTCCATCGTCTGGATCATCGCAACATCCCTTTATAATTTCTTGCCATTAGAATTAGGATTGTTTCATATGTATTTTTTGCCTATTTCATTACAGACCTAATTTTATTAGGAATATCATGGGGGTGGGCTGGTGGCGTGTTTTTTATGGCGTTTTATTTCAACTTTTTAGTGGTAACTCAATGTTAATTACCTTGTAAGGCTAAGATAAAAACCCAACTCTCCCAAGTTGAATTTTCTAATGGGTTGTTTTGAGAGATGGGCAGGATAATGAGTGATGGGAGTGATGGGGAGTGCTTTCCGAAGTAATGAAGAAAGTCATTTTTAAGTATGCAATGATTAAGAAAGGCTGGAGACTGAAGTGTTGAATCAATCTATTGTATGATATGTTTAATTTTCCAAGCCTGATTGCTATTCATTTTTTGGGTTTTATCCATTTTATTATCGATTCATGATCCCATGACAAAAGTTTTGAGAAGATAGTGATAGATAACTCATCTGATGTGATGAGACGTCTATTTCTGGAGAGAAACGCCAAGCAGTCTAGCTGGAGCCATGCCCGGTGCTACGCTATAAAATATCGGGTGATAGATACCAATAAAACGCTGGTGGAATTCAACATACCAGTTCATAGCAGGATATGGACGCATGATGGTGGATGGGAAATGGTTGCCGGTATCCCCCCTTTGGCAGCGTCTTAATACCTTGCTGCTGTTCGCTTTTGTTGCGCTGTTGATTGTGGTGCCCTGGGGATACGCAGTGGTGCCGCTGTTGGTAGCGATAGTGGCGCTGATGGGGTGGACGGACTCTCTCGGCCCTGGAAGGCGATTATGTGGCCTTGATGGCCAGGACGTGGGATGGTGTCTGACGTTGCTGACATTTGGTGGGGTATGGCTGCTCGATGTATGGCGCACTGGCTATTGGCCAGTTGGTGAGGGTAACCAAGGAGTGGCGTTACCGCTGTGGCCTCTCTTGGCAATATTGCTGTTGATCTGGCTGCGTCGCTATCCACCGTCGATAAAAGGCTGGTGGCTGAGTGTTGGGTGTGCCGCATTGACCGTTGGAGCCATCGCGCTCTTTGAGCGGTGGGTACTAGGTCACGATCGTGCCAGCAATGGCATCAATTCGATCCCGTTTGGCAACCTATCCTTGCTGATGGGAGTCTTGTCATTGGTTGCGCTGTTATGGTTGATGGAACGGCAGCAGCGTACTCGTCACTTTCATGTCGTTTGGCTGTACTTGGCCTTGGCTGCTGTATTGGCTGGCATGATGGCATCGTTGCTTTCCGGCACACGAGGAGGGTGGATCGCGATGCCGTTGCTGTTATGGCTGATTTTTCGGACCTATCGTGAGGTGTTGTCCCAGATGCATCTTCGCCTTGCTGGGGGCGCGATCCTTGGTCTTGTGCTGTTGGTGGCGTTGTTACCGCAGTCGGGTGTGACGCAGCGGTTGGTTGAGACGGCAGTTGACATACAGCAGTACTGGACTGGAGAGAGCGCTGATGGTTCTATCGGAGTGCGTCTGGAATTGTGGCGAGGGGGCGCGGTGCTGTTTTCACAAGCCCCTCTGGCGGGTTGGGGAGAGGGGCGAATGGAGGTTGCTCGTGATGATATGGTGGCTGAAGGAGCATTGGATAAGGGCGCCAGCCTGCATGATCAGCTGCATAGCGATATCATCGATACCGCAGCTCGTCGGGGTTTGCTGGGATTGATGGCGCTGGGAATGTTGTATGGGGTGCCATTATGGTCGTTTGCCCAATTCCTCCGACATTCCGATCCCGATATTCGTGCCTTGGCGCTGGCGGGTGTACTCATTCCGGTGGCCTTCATCGATTTCGGCCTGACACAATCCATGCTGCGAGATGTGCGGGGTTTGGCCGGTTATCTTGGGTTGAGTATAGGGTTGTGGGCAGTGCTAAAAGGGAGAATAAATAGAGTAAACTGATGTCTTGATGCCATGAATCGATATCGCCAAAGGGAGTTGGCCATGCCGGACCTTCGTTTCACCCATCATGGCGCCGTGAATGGTGTCACCGGTAGTTGCCATCAGTTGCATATCGATGATCGGCGCTCGATATTGATCGATTGCGGCCTGTTTCAAGGCGATGAAGCGGGTAGCGAAGACGGCATGGCACGTCACCGTATCGAGTTCTCGTTGCAAGGTGTATTGGCCCTGGTGGTGACTCATGTCCATATCGATCACATCGGCCGCTTGCCCTATTTGTTCGCCGCTGGCTTCGAAGGGCCGATCTTGTGTAGTCAACCTTCCGCAAGGCTACTGCCACTGGTAATAGAAGATGCCTTGCGCGTAGGGTTCACCCATGATCGCGATCTGATCGAACGTTTTCTTGAGCGCGTCAATCGGCAGATCGTTCCCTTGGCATACCGTGAGTGGTATGTACTACTGGATGATGAGCAATCCCTGGTCAAGATCAGGTTGCGCCGCGCTGGCCATATCCTAGGCTCGGCTTATGTCGAAGCGGAGGTCTTCGACAAGGCAAGCCGGCTCTCGCAACGCATCGTGTTTTCCGGCGATCTGGGAGCGCCGTATTCACCGTTGCTGTCGGCACCGGAGGCTCCGTATGGTGCTGATGTGGTGGTATTGGAAAGTACCTACGGCAATCGGCAACATGAGGATCGCCGTCATCGACGACAACGCCTGCAATCCGCCATCGAGCGAGCACTGGCAGACGGCGGCACGGTGTTGATTCCTGCATTCAGTATCGGGCGCACCCAAGAACTTCTCTACGAGTTGGAAGGCATCATCCACCGTGCCAGGGGAAAAGGGGATAGCGCGTCAGGGTATTGGGATCGCCTCGAGATCATCGTCGATTCACCCCTGGCATCGCGTTTTACTCGTGTCTACCGTGAGTTGGAACCATTCTGGAATGAGGAAGCTCACCGGCGTGTGCATGCTGGGCGTCATCCGTTGGACTTCGACAGCCTTTATACCGTTAACTCACATGAGGATCACGAACGGACCGTCGCTTATCTGGCTGAAAGCTTACGCCCAGCGGTGGTCATCGCGGCAAGCGGCATGGCGGCAGGCGGGCGTATCGTCAACTATTTGAAGGCGATGCTCGAGGAGCCACGCCACAATGTGCTGTTCGTCGGCTATCAAGCAGCGGGAACGCCGGGACGTGCCATTCAGGAATATGGCCCAAAAGGCGGTTGGGTAGAACTGGAGGGCAAGCGCTATACCGTTCGTGCTGGTGTCGAGAGTCTGGGTGGCTACTCGGCGCATGCCGATCAACGCGATCTGTTGAATTTCATTCGTCGCATGCAGCGCTGGCCACGTGAAGTGCGCTTGGTACACGGAGACAATGATGCCAAGCAGGCCTTGAAAAAAGCGCTACGACGTATGGCCAGGGAGAGGGGGCAGCGACTCGATGTGATGGTGCCGGAATGATGTCATGTCCAGGCCAATGACTTCTGGCATGGACTCGGAGTATTGCGAGACTTTTCGTTTCCTTGAGCACTTAACGTTTTTCCGTTGGGCGATAGGAGCGCAGCGCCAGGTATTCGGCACTTTGGTCCTGATCGCTCGGCTTTCCCACCTTGAGAAATTCCCTGACCAGCATTGCCTCTCGAGTTTCCATGAGTTGCTGCGCGGCTTGCATGTGTTCGGCCATGATGGCGCGAGCGCCCTCTGCATCCCATTCACGCAGGGCATGCAGCAGTCGGCTCTGATAATCCAGGCCTTTGTGACGCAGTTCCGGATAAGGCTGATCGTAGATGCGTTGGCACACGGTGAGGTTCATCAGCAACTCGAGGGGAAAGCGGCACATCATGGCCATCAGTGGGTTGGGACTGTATTCCACTAACACCAGATGGAACTCCAATTCCTTCATGCGCTGCGTGCGTTCTTCCTCCAACGAGGTGGGGGGCGAACTATAGAAAGCCATGACGTTTTCCAGGCGTTGGAACGCGGCATCGTCCAGTAATCCGGTAATGCTGGCGACCAGTGATGGTTCGAGCTGTTTACGGATCTCGTAGATGTCATGGATGGTGGGGGGGCGAAAGAAGAAGTAGTTACTGAGCAATTCCAGTGTACGTTCGGTGCTGACTTCGGCAAGAAAGGTCCCACCCTGGGGTCCGGTACGAGTCTGGATCAGTCCTTGGGATTCCAGCGCACGCAAGGCTTCGCGTATGGTGCCTTTGGAAGCGTCGAGCGTTTCGATCAGGTGATGTTCATGGGGAAGTCGGTCGCCCGGGCGCAGCCCCTGCTGAGCGATATAATCCTTGATGGCTTCGCCGATGACATCGGTGCGTTTGCGTCTTGGCGTGTTAGTCACTGGCTGTTGGGGTTGTGTCATCTCGATGTCTCGTCAACGGAAGTCCGGGAATCTCGGGAGAGTGGTTCCCTGGCGGGAAACAGGCAGGCTACCCGATGGATGTTGGAGGTATCCAGTTTGGATTGGCTTGAAAAGGCCTCCAGCAGTGGACGCCTGGCCCGGCAGGCTTCTTGTGCTTGAGGGCAGCGTGGGGCAAAGGCACAACCCGAGGGCGGTGCCAGGGGATCGGGCAATTCCGCATCACTGGACTCAGCGACAATGGGAGGGCCACCAGGTATCGGTGCGCTGGCGATCAACAGCCGAGTGTAGTGATGCGCAGGTGATTGAAACAGTTGTCGGGCTGGAGCCTGTTCGATGATGCGCCCAAAATACATCACGGCGATACGGTCACTGATGGTCTCGACGACCGAGAGGTCGTGACTGATGAACAGGTAAGTAAGGTCGAACTCGGACTTGAGGCGCTTGAGCAACTTGAGTACTTGGGCTTGTATCGAGACATCCAGTGCCGAAACGGGCTCATCGAGCACCAATACCTTGGGTTCGGCAGCCAGGGCCCGGGCAATACCAATGCGCTGCGCTTGGCCGCCGGAGAACTCATGTGGATAGCGGGTGATGAATTCCGGACGCAAATTAACGATTTCCAGCAGCTCCGCGAGCCGCGTTTCCAGGGCATGCCCATGTAGACCCCGTAAGTGACGCAACGGGGCCGCAAGAATATCGCGAATGCGTAGGCGTGGGTTTAATGAGCTCAATGGATCCTGAAATACATACTGGATGTGGCGCGACAAGGCACGGCGATCGTCTCGGATCATGGCCTGGAGATCGTTACCTTCATAGAAGATACGACCCTTGGTAGGAGTGTCGAGACCGACCAGCATCCGAGCCAGGGTCGACTTGCCGCAGCCAGACTCCCCTACGATACCCAGCGTTTCACCGCGCATGACTTGCAGGTCGACCTCTTGCACCGCGTGTACGCCAGGCCTATCAAGGCCAAACCAACGCTTGCCTCCGCCAAAGGTGCGTGAAAGCCCGGAGATATCGAGCAGCGGTTCAATCATGTTCGATTCCTTCCGAGATCTTGGCCGTGAGCCCCAATGGCTTGATGCAGCGCACTTGCCGTTCTTTATCGGTGGCGATTAGTTCGATATTGCCTTCTCGGCAACGTGGTTCCGCCAGGTCGCAGCGCTCGGCGAAGGCGCACCCCGCTGGCAGGGCGTTGGCCGGCGGCGGTAAGCCTGGAATGGCGGCAGGTTCGTGATCTGGCTCGCCCAAACGCGGTACGCAATCGATCAAGCGTTGTGTATAAGGGTGCCGGGGATTGTCGAGGATCTCCTGGGTAGGGCCGATTTCGACGATACGGCCGGCGTACATCACCGCGACTCGGTCGCAAACTTGAGATACCACACCGAAATCGTGAGTGATGAACAATACCGAGGTGCCTTTCTCCTCACGTAGGTGCTGAATCAAGCTCAGGATTTGGGCTTGAACGGTGACATCCAGGGCCGTGGTCGGTTCATCGGCGATGATCAGTTCTGGGTCGTTGGCCAGCGCCATGGCAATACCCACCCGCTGGCGCATGCCCCCTGATAGCTCATGAGGATATTGGCTGGCACGCTGTTCGGGATTGGGAATACGCACTTGTCCCAGCAATTTGACCGCTAGCTCGCGGGCTGCAGGGTGCGACAAGGGTTGATGCTGTCGGATCGCCTCGACGAGTTGGTCGCCAACCTTGATCAATGGGTGTAGCGTCGACAGCGGGTCCTGAAACACATAGGCGACGTCATTACCGCGAATATGGCGGATCTCGCGTGGTTTGAGGCTCAACAGGTCTCGTGATGGCTGGTGGCGTGAATGTAGATGGATATCGCCACCGTTAATGATGCCGGGTGGCGAGGCCACCAGTCCCAATAGCGAGAGAGCCGTGACTGATTTGCCTGAACCGGATTCGCCAACCAGTCCCAAGCATTCGTTGGGCTGGATCGTGAAGCTGACACCGTTGACGGCATGATATCGCTGGCGACCGACTTCGAAGTCGGTACGCAGGTCGTCGACACGAAGCAGTGCCGTGTCTCGAGACTTTTGAGGGGCCGCGCCGGAGGACTCGTGGCGGCGGATCCGGGTCATTGGTGCCGGGCGTGACAAGGCGCCGGATTTCAATCTCGGGTCCAGAGCGTCACGCACTCCGTCACCCAGTAAGTTGATACTCATCACCAGTATGAAGATGACGAGGCCTGGCAGGGTGGCGACATGCGGCGCATTGATCATCATGCGGCGACCTTCGCCGAGCATGGAGCCAAGATCCGCCTGGGGAGGTTGGGCTCCCAGGCCAAGGAAGCTGAGGCCGGCGGTTTCGAGGATCATCCACCCCACCGTGGTGGAGAGTGTGATGACGATCACTGGTAGCACGTTGGGCAGGATCTCGGTCGCCAGGATGCGAGTATTCCCCTTGCCCGATAGCCGTGCGGCATCGATGAACTCGCGATGGGCGATGCCCACGGTGGCGCCGCGAATGTTGCGAGCGAAGAAAGGAATATTGACGATGGCGATGGCGTATAGCGCATTCATCAGGCCCGGCCCCAGTACGGCCACGATGGCTAGCGCCAGCAAGATGTAAGGAAAGGCCATCAGCATGTCGATGCCGCGCATCAGCGTGTTGTCGGTACGTCCGCCGAAATACCCAGCAAGAATGCCGATCAGAGAGCCAAGCAAGGCGGCAACCAGTGAAGCGGCGATACCAACGGCAAGGCTGATGCGCATGCCCCATAACAGCCGTGACAAAATATCACGCCCCAACTGATCGGTGCCTAGCCAGTGTCCCTCGGAAAAGAGCGGCTGCAGCCGGTTGGCTGGGTCCGTGATATTGGGGTCGAGCAGTGGCAGTAGTGGGGTAACCAGAGCCAAGAGCAGCAACAGCAGTAGCATCAAGGCACCGAAAGCGGCCAGGCGGTTGCGAGCGAGGAGTCTGATGAAGGCCATCATGCCTTGATCCTCGGGTCGAGCCAGTGTTGCAGCAGGTCCGCGCAGAGATTGAATAGTACGTAGCTAGCTGCCACCACCAATACGCCGCCTTGGACCAGCAGGATGTCACGAGTCGAGATGGCGTTGACCAGCATGCGGCCGATGCCGGGCCACTGAAATACCGTCTCGATATAGACGGCGCCACCAATCACGAAGCCGGCCTGGACCCCGATTACCGGAATGAGGTTGACCAATGCGACCTTGAAGGCATGGCCGAACACCACGCGACGTTCATCCAGCCCCTTGGCCCGGGCGGTACGGATATAGTCCTGACGCAGTACCTCGAGCATGTTCGAACGTGTAAGGCGGGCGATGACACCTGCCGCGACCACGGCCAGAGCGGTCGCTGGCAGTATCAGGTGTCGCAGCAAGTCTGGCAGATCGCCACCACCATAGATCGCATACATGCCGCTGACCGGGAACCAGCGAAGTTCCACCGCGAAGAGCAGGATCATCAACATACCCAGCCAGAACGCCGGGACCGAGATGCCTATCAGCACCAGCAGCGTGATGATGCGATCCGCCCAGCCGTATTGACGTACCGCCGAGACGATGCCGGCGACCACACCAAGCACCACACAGATCGCCAGGGACGTGCCAGCCAGGATCAGGGTAGCGCTGAAACGCTCCAGTACTTCATCGAGTACCGGGCGGTTCAACGTGTAGGAGCGACCGAAGTCACCTTGCAGGATATTGCCGAGCCAAACCAGGTATTGCTGTGGCAATGGTAGGTCAAGACCCAATTCAGCGCGTAACCGGGCAAGATTTTCGGGGGTGGCGTAGGAACCGAGAATGGCCAATGCCGGATCGCCGGGGATCAGCGACATGATCAGGAACACGATCACGGTCAGCCCCAATAGGACTGGTATCGTCAGCAGCAGTCGGCGCAGAATGTAACGATACATGGCAGCTATCCGGCATGGGCATCATGAGAGTGGAACCAACCTCAGGGTTTCGCTACGTCGTGCAACAATAAGAAGAACGATGGTTGCAGACGGAAGCTCTCAATGTTGGCTGTAGCCACGGCGTTTTGCTTCCAGTTGGCGATGAAGGCCCAAGGCGCATCTTCGTGGACGATAGTCTGCATCTCCTTGTACAGCGCGGCGCGCTCGTCCTGATCGGTGCTGCGGCGTGCCTGTTCGAGCAACTTGTCGACTTCCGGGTTGCTGTAATAGCCGGAATTGAATCCACCTTGGTCGGGCATGGCATCGGTGCGCAGAGCCAGGAACGGCAGGGTGTCCGGGTCGTTGGTCATCCATGCCATCTGCGCCATGTCGGCCTTGCCTTCCAAGCCGGGATTCACCTCGCCGAGAAAGGTGTTCCATTCGTAGGTTTCGATCTCGACGTTCAACCCTACGGCGTTCAGGTCGGCCTGGATTGCGGTACCCATGGGAATCGGGTCGAGCATGCCGGAGCCACCCTCGGTGACATAGAACATTAGCTCAGCTCCCTCGAAACCGGCCTCGTTGATCAACTCGCGAGCGCGTTCAGGATTATACGGGTAAGGCTCCAGTTGTTCGTTGTGGGCCCAAGAGAAGGCTGGGGGCGTGGGGCCCGCGGCGACCTCGGCGGTACCCTGCAGCACGTCCTCGACCAAGGTGCGCTTGTCGATGGCATAGTTGATCGCCTGGCGCATGCGCTTGTCGGCAAAGGGTCCCTCACGAAGATTGAGAATCAAGAACCACAGGTGTGGGCCAGCCTGCTCGTAGACCTCGAACATCGGATCCTCGGCGAACATGGCGACATTGTCCGGCGGAACTTCCACCATCAGGTCGATACCGCCGGCCAACATTTCAGCAACGCGGGTGTTGGCGTCGGTGATCGGACGGAAGACCACGGCTTCCAGCGGTGGCGGACCATCCCAATAGTCATCGTTGCGCGAGGCGACCACGCGGCTATTACTGATCCACTCTTCGAACTTGAAAGGACCTGTGCCAGAAGGGTGGCGCCCGAACTCGTCGCCATGTTCTTGCACGGCGGCCGGTGACACGATCAGCCCGGTAGGGTAGGCCAGGTTCGACAGAAAAGGAGCGTAAGGTTCATTGAGCGTGAACTGAACCTCATACTCGCCGGTCGCTTCCACGTCGTCCACGGCGCTGAAGAAAAAGGCTAGCGGGAAGGGCCCCGTGTCGTGGTAGGGGTGTTCCTCATCAAGCATACGTTCGAAGTTGAACACGACTGCCTCGGCATCGAACGTGCTGCCATCATGAAACGTGACGTCGTCTCGCAGGGTGAAGGTATAGACCGTACCGTCATCGCTGATGTCCCATTCGGTCGCCAACGCGGGCTCGACGTCGAGCGTACCGTCGCGATAGCGTACCAAGCCGTCGTAGAGATTCATCACGATCCGGAAGTCGTTCACGGCGGTGACTTGTGCCGGGTCGAGCGATTTGGGCTCGGCGATCTGTCCGACGACCAGCACGTTGGGTGGTGTCTGGGCGTGAGCTTGCAGGGGTAGGGCGAGCAGGGCCGGCACCAGCCAGGCTCCGACATGCCTAATCGAGCATTTCATTGGATGTCTCCTCGCATCGTCTTGTACTTCGTCGTCGTGGTGCTTGTCGTCGGTGAGCTGATGCGACTACTCTTCAAAGGTGTCTTTTATTTATCATGATAAATAACACCCTTCAGATATGGCACATCAACGGCGGATACGCAAATGACATTCACCCTGATGGCTCGAGACCCTGTCGATGGCACCCTGGGGATTGCCACGGCGACGGGAAGCCCGGCAGTGGGCGGTTTCGTTCCTCACCTGCTACCCGGTGTCGGAGCGGTGATCACTCAGGGCTACAGCACCAGCCTGTTGGCAGCCGAGCGGGCTTTGGCATGGCTGGTTGAAGGAAAAACGGTGGAAACGATCGTTGACACGCTGCGCCGCGACGATAAGGGAGCGGCTTGGCGTCAGGTGGCAGTGATGGACGCCAGCGGACACAGTGCTGGCTGGACGGGTGAATACAATGTCGCCAGTACCTTCATGCATTGCGGTGATGACTTGGTGGTAGCCGGAAATATGCTGGTCAGTGCCCTGGTGGGTGAAGCGATACAACGCGCGTTTCGAATGAATCGTGATCTAGGATTGCCCGAAGCGCTGCTGGCGGGCCTGGCAGCTGGACAGGCAACGGGGGGAGATACCCGCGGGACACTCTCGGCCGCTCTGCTGGTAAGGCGCGAGGGTGGTTTGCCGTTGGATCTACGTATCGATGAAGGTGTCAGGGCGGTAGATGCACTGGATCGCTTATACCGACGCATTCAGATCAATCGGGAGTTCCAGGCGTTTCTTTCACGTTTACCGACCGCTGAGTCGCCCCATCGTCATTGAGCTCGTCGTTCAAGGAGGGGGGACTTGCCGGCTCACCTTTCGGGGCAAGATAAGTTTCATGGGTCCAATGGCTTGCATCAACCGTTATACTGGTTGGCCTGACTTTCGACCGATAGTATCCGACCGACAAGGGCTCGCACCGTGAATCAGATTACCCTGACCCAACCTGACGATTGGCACCTGCACGTTCGCGATGGCGAACCGTTACGTTCAGTGGTGCCCTATAGTGCCCACCAGTTTGGTCGCGCCATCATCATGCCCAACCTGACACCGCCGGTGACGACGACCGATCAGGCAGTCGCCTACCGCGAGCGGATCCTGGCTGCTGTGCCCGAAGGTAATGACTTCGAACCATTGATGACGCTCTATCTCACCGACAAGACTCCCGCCGAGGAGATCAAGCGTGCCAAGGACAGCGGTATCGTACATGGCGTCAAGTTGTACCCGGCTGGGGCGACCACTAACTCCGATTCGGGCGTTACCGATATCCGTCATTGCGATTCGGTCATCGAAACCATGGCAGAGGTAGGCATGCCGCTGCTGGTGCATGGCGAGGTGACCAGTGCCGAGATCGATATCTTCGACCGCGAGGCGGTATTCATCGAGCGAGTGATGAAGCCCTTGCTGGAGCGCTTCCCCGATCTGCGGGTGGTGTTCGAACATATCACCACCGCCGATGCCGTAACGTTCGTGCGGCAGGCACCGACCAATGTCGCAGCCACCATCACTGCCCATCATCTCCTGTTCAATCGTAACCACATGTTGGTCGGTGGGATTCGCCCCCACTATTTTTGCCTGCCAGTGCTCAAACGCGAGACGCATCGCCATGCGCTGTTGCAAGCGGCAACCTCAAGCAGCCCCAAGTTCTTTCTCGGCACTGACAGCGCACCCCATGCACGTGGCGCCAAAGAGTCCGCCTGTGGTTGTGCCGGCGCCTTTACCGCCCCGGCAGCGATCGAGCTCTATGCCACTGCTTTCGATCAGGCGGGAGCGATAGACAAGCTCGAAGGTTTTGCCAGCCACTTTGGGCCCGACTTCTATGGGCTGCCGCGCAATTCACGCCAGATCACTCTGGCACGCCAGGAGTGGACTTTGCCGGAAAGCCTAGCGTATGCCGGCGATGAAATCGTTCCGCTGATGGCGGGGCAGAGTTTGCCGTGGAAGATGTTGGAGTCCCACGAAGCTTAGCCTTTGGTCACCAGCCGACCTTCGTCATCCAATTCCAGGCGTCGATTGCGTCCGGCGAACAGGGCGAAACTGGCAGCAACGACACAGATAAGCATCAACACGATACAAATCGTGGCCAGGCTGGCGCCGAACTGCAGCAGCAAACCAACCCCTAGCGGCCCCATGGCAGCCAGCGTGTAGCCTAGGCCTTGGGCCATACCGGAGAGCTTGCCGGCCAAACGCGAGTCGCCGGTACGCAGCACGATCAAGGTCAGGGCGAGGCTGAAGCTCCCACCCTGGCCGAGGCCAAGCAGCACGACACCTGCCCAGCGCCATGCTACCGGCCCTATCAGCAGCAGTAGAAGGCCGCTGGCCGTGGCGCTGATGAGCAACAGAATGGCTGGGCGTTGGTCACGCCCCAGTCTGGCGAGCCAAGGGGCGCCAAGCGCGGAGATCAACTGCACCATGACGGATACCGCCAGCAACCAGCCAGCTTCGGCTTCACTCAATCCGCGGTGCTGAAGCAGGGCCGGTAGCCAGCCAAAGACGATATAAGCCAATGAGGACTGCGATCCCATCAATCCGGTGACTTGCCAAGCCAGGGAAGTGGTTATCAACCTCACGCGTGGAGGTTTTGCCGCCTCTGGTTGATGTGTGGGACGGGGGTGGGGCATGGATATGCGCCAGGCGGTGAGGGCGACAAGGGCCACCAGGCTCCAACTGGCCAAGCCCCATCGCCAGTCGCCGAACCAGTCGGCCAACGGAATGCTAAGTCCGGCCCCCAGCGCGCCACCCAGGCATAGCGCCATGGTGTAGACGCCAGTCATCAAGTCGGCACCATGGGGCAGCTCGCGCTTCACCAGAGCGGGCAGTAATGTACCGCTGACGCCAATAGCGGCTCCGACCAGCAAGGTGCCGGTATATAGCTGCCAGGCATCGTGACTGGCCCGTAGCAGCAGGGCGCTGCCAAGTATCAATAGGGCGAGTGACAGGGTTCTTTCCGCACCCAGGCGCTTGGCAAGCCAGGGAGCCAAAGGCGCGAAGATTCCTAGGCACAGCACAGGCAGGGTGGTCAGCGCCCCGATGCCGAGTGGCGAAAGTCCAGTATCCTGCTGTATACGGATCAGAAGTGGCGCCAGGGAGGACAATGCCGGCCGCAGATTGAGCCCAACCAATACCATCAGCAACAGGAATCCGGTGATCGGCTTGACCGCCTGCGCACTGGAAAGGCTAGGGGGCTGCGACCGTTCGTGCATCGTAGGCATTTATTTCATGTGCGGACGCAGGTCGCCGCGCACGGCATCCAACAACGTGATGAAGCGGGTGTCGCCACTCGTGTCTATACGGTCGACACGA
The DNA here is from genome assembly GCF_000409775.1 of Litchfieldella anticariensis FP35 = DSM 16096. Classification (GTDB taxonomy): domain Bacteria; phylum Pseudomonadota; class Gammaproteobacteria; order Pseudomonadales; family Halomonadaceae; genus Litchfieldella; species Litchfieldella anticariensis. The sequence goes on from NZ_KE332377.1 coordinate 563,782, forward strand.
CATGACGTTGACATCGACTTTTCTACCAGCAACTCGTCGAAGATTTCCAGGGTAATCTTCGACGCTGGCCGGTCGCCGGGGGTGATGATGCCGTCTTCCAAGGTAAAGGTCTCTAGCAAGCTGGCACGCACCCGGGTCGAACCTCCTTCCGCAAGCACTCGACGTACGAACAGCCAACCTTCGCAGGCCAGTACGTCGCCACCGTCGCGCTGGCGGAGAAAGAGGGTGCGATAGCAAGCGCCTTCTTTCGCTCCTTTGTCAGCCATACTGCGATAGGCTTCGGTGACGCGTGCTGCCACGGCTCCCGCCCGGGTCAGGCGCTCAGCCGCGCCGCGGTGCTCTTGGGCAAGCTGCTCTTGGCGCTGGAAGACGAGCCAACGACGATACTCGGTAACGAGGGGCGACGAATCCATGTGCTCTCCTTTTAGAGGGGCGTTGGTAGAATGCCGGTTACATTCTCATAAAAGGAGGATGTCGTCGAGACGCTTGGGCGAGTCGCCTTATAGCTAAAATGCTGACTCGCTACAGCTGTAGGGTTCAACGGTGTTTGTCCTTTACGGGGCTTGTGATCACGCCTCCTTTCTTATTCTATTGGGGCTGAGACAACCGGATAAAAACAATTACACGGTGATACCAATCCAAGATCGCACTCCACGCGACGAGAATCACAACCATAACTCTGCTACGCACAGGAAAGTTGAATGACCCAAACCCTTGAAGCAGAACCCCGGACGCAGGACGCTGTGTCTGACGATACGTGTTTCGCGCGCTTCACCAATGTCCAGAAGAGCTATGACGGCGTCGAACTGGTAGTCAAGGACTTCAATCTGGATATTCGCAAAGGTGAGTTCGTGACCCTGCTTGGACCTTCCGGGTCGGGCAAGACGACTTGTCTGATGATGATGGCCGGTTTTGAAACTCCCACCCATGGTGAAATCTTGCTGAAAGGCAATCCCATCAGTGGATTGCCGCCCCACAAACGGGGTATCGGCATGGTGTTCCAGAACTATGCCCTGTTTCCCCATATGACAGTGGCTGAAAACCTGGCGTTTCCCCTCGAGGTTCGGCATCTCTCCAAGGAAGAAATAAAGCAGAAGGTCCAGCGAGCCTTGGCTATGGTACGACTGGAGAATTTTGGTGACCGGCGTCCGGCCCAGCTTTCCGGTGGTCAGCAGCAGCGTGTTGCATTGGCCCGCGCCTTGGTTTTCGAGCCCGAATTGGTGCTGATGGATGAGCCTCTGGGCGCGTTGGACAAGAATCTGCGCGAAGAGATGCAGTATGAGATCAAGCGCATCCACGCCAGCCTCGGGGTGACCATGATCTACGTCACCCATGACCAGACCGAAGCGTTGACCATGTCGGACCGCATTGCGGTATTCAACGACGGCATCGTGCAGCAGCTCGCTACCCCCGATGCCCTCTACGAAGAACCCGAGAACGCTTTCGTCGCCTATTTCATCGGTGAGAACAATCGTCTACAGGGTGAGGTCGTCGAGCGGGTAGGGGACGCATGTTCGGTACGACTGGATAGCGGTGAGATGGTAAGCGCCAAGCCGGTGGCGGTAGGAGGCGTCGGTTCCAGGACAACGCTGTCACTGCGTCCGGAACGAGTGAGCATCGTCCGTAATGGTGAAACGTCTTTTGATAACCGCTTCACGGCCAAAGTGCAGGAAGTGATCTATCTGGGCGACCATCTACGCACGCGTTTGGCGGTTTGTGGCAATGAGGAGTTCATCATCAAAACCCCCAATGCCGAGGGGCATAGTGCCTTGCGGCCAGGACAGGAGATCGAGATCGGCTGGTCGAGGGCCGATTGCCGGGCCTTGGATGCCTGAATACCGCTTCAGGCCTTCATCCACCAGTGCCGCAATGCGGCACGACGGAGAAAGTGCCGCGTCGCGGCACATCGAATGACACTGCAAGATAACGTCACAATTACAAGCGGAGTTTCATCATGATCAAGACACGTACGTTCAAGGGATCCTCGACTATTGTAGCGGGGCTTTCGACACTGGCTTTGGCAGTCAGTGCTCATGCGGAGACCCTCAATATCGTTTCATGGGGCGGTGCTTATACCGATAGCCAACAAAAAGCCTATCATGCTCCCTGGGCAGCGCAGAATGGCGACGAGATCATCAATATCGACCGCAGCGGCAATGCCCTGGCTGGTCTTCGCGCCCAGTCTCAGGCAGGGAACGTGACCTGGGATCTGGTCGACATGCTGCCAGCGGATGCCATGATCGCCTGTGCCGAAGGCCTGATCGAGCCACTCGATCATGATGCCTTGCTGGCTCCAGCACCGGATGGAACCCCGGCCAGTGAAGATTTTGTCGATGGAGCCTTGGGTGAGTGTTTCGTGGCGTCGATCGTCTACTCCAATGTCGTTGCCTTCAATACCGAGATGTTCCCCGAAGACAAGCAGCCCAGCACCATCGCCGATGTCTTCGATCTCGAGAATTTCCCGGGCAAGCGCACCCTGTTGCGCAAGCCGATCAATAACCTCGAGTGGGCCCTGGTTGCTGATGGAGTAGCGCCGGAAGACGTCTACGATGTGCTCGAGACCGAAGAAGGCGTCCAGCGCGCTTTCGCAAAACTCGACACTATCAAGGATCACGTGATCTGGTGGGAGGAAGGCGCTCAGCCGCCGCAACTGCTGGCCGACAAAGAGGTGGCTTTCGGTTCCGCCTACAACGGCCGTATCTTCAATGCCATGGTCAGCGAAAACCAGCCCTTCGAGATTATCTGGGATGCCCAGGTTTTCGAACTGGATGGTTGGGTAGTGCCAACCGGCAAGCTCGACAAGGTCAAGGATTACCTGCGCTTCGCCACCGACACGCAACGACTGGCCGACCAGGCGCAGTACATCTCCTATGGTCCGGCGCGGAAGTCCTCGGCTGACATGGTCTCGACCCATGCCGAAACCGGGATTGATATGATGCCGCACATGCCGACCTTTCCACCCAACTTCGCCACTGCCATTCCCAAGAATGACGAGTTCTGGGCTGACTACGGCGATGAGTTGACCCAGCGTTTCGACGCCTGGCTGGCTCAGTAAGCCTGTCATGCCGCCCGGATGCATTCCGGGCGGCATATCGCTTTTTTCGTTTCCTTGTCAGACCGTTTCATTGGAGAGGCCTGCGTGTCCGAATCTCCCACTGTTCCCTTGACCACTGCCGATGGCGTGCCGCTGAAAACCAGTTTGCGCCGCGCGGTGCGACGTTCGAAGGTCAAAGCATTTCTGTTGGTGTCGCCACTGTTGTTGTTCCTGGTCATCGCTTTCGTGATGCCGATCTTCGACATGCTGTGGCGTAGTGTCGATAACCCGGAAGTCTCATCCACTCTGCCACGCACCGTTGCTGCATTGGAGGGGTGGGATGGTGAGTCGATCCCTGGCGAGCCGGTGTTTGCTGCGTTGGTGGAAGATCTGCGTGTAGGGCAGGAAGCTCGTAATCTGGGATTGCTCTCGAGTCGCTTGAATTACGAAAAGTCGGGCATGCGATCTGCCATTAGCCGGACCGCTCGCCGGGTCGGGAGCCTGGAGCCGCCTTACCGTGAAAGCTTGATTGGGTTGAACGAGGCTTGGGGTGAGCTGGACACCTGGAAACTGATCAAGCGCGAATCCTCTCCTTATACGGTTTCGTACTACCTTGCGGCGGTCGATCGGCAGTTGACGCCCGACGGCGAGATCGTCAAGGTGCCGGAGTATCTGCAGATCCATGCCACCTTGTTCTGGCGAACCTTCTGGATGAGTGCCGTGATCACTGCGATGACCCTGGTACTGGGGTATCCGATCGCTTTCCTGCTGGCCAATCTGCCACTGCGCCACTCTAACTTGCTGATGATCCTGGTACTGCTGCCGTTCTGGACCTCATTGCTGGTGCGTACCACGACGTGGATTGCCATCCTGCAGTCACAGGGGGTGCTCAATGACATGATGGTGGCTATCGGCGTGATTGCCGATGAGGCGCGATGGCAGATGATCCATAACAAGCTCGGCACGATCATTGCCATGACGCATATTCTGCTGCCGTTCATGATTCTGCCGTTGTACTCGGTCATGAAGACTATCCCACCAAGCTACATGCGTGCCGCTCGTTCACTAGGAGGTCGACCTTTCCTGAGTTTCCGGCGTGTCTACTTCCCGTTGACCATACCTGGAATCGCGGCCGGAGGGATCCTGGTGTTCATTCTGTCGATCGGCTACTACATCACACCGGCGTTGGTAGGCGGGCAATCGGGCCGCTTCATCACTAACTACATCGCTTATCACATGCAGACGTCACTCAACTGGGGGTTGGCCGCGGCAATCGCCTCGATCCTGCTGTTCGTGGTGATCGTCTTCTATTGGATCTTCAATCGCCTGATCGGCGTCGACAAAGTCAAATTGGGGTAATGTGATGGCCGTTCCTTCTTATGCCACCCGTGGTGAACGTATCTGGCATTACGTCTTCCTGGGATTGTGTGGGCTGATTTTCCTGTTCCTGATCGGCCCGTTGTTGATCATCATCCCGCTGTCGTTCAATGCCGAGCCGTATTTCACCTTTTCCGATGCCATGTTGCGTCTTGATCCTGCGGGCTATTCGCTGCGCTGGTATGAAGACTTCTTCACTTCCAGCGCGTGGCTCAATTCGATCAAGAACAGCTTCATTATCGGCATTGCCTCGACTATATTGGCCACGGTACTGGGAACCATTGCTGCCTTGGGGCTCTCGAGTCGGCACATGCCAGCACGCGGGGCTATCATGGCGCTGCTGATTTCACCGATGATCGTGCCATTGATCATCTCAGCGGCAGCGATGTTCTTCTTCTTTTCCAAGATCAATCTGGCTCAGACCTATCTGGGGGTGATTCTGGCGCATACCGCCTTGGGGATCCCTTTCGTGGTGATCACGGTAACGGCAACCCTGTCGAGTTTCGACACCACATTGATTCGTGCCGCACACAGCCTGGGGGCGAACCCCACACGGACCTTCTTCAAGGTGGTGTTGCCGCTAGTGACGCCTGGTGTGGTGTCCGGTGCGTTGTTCGCCTTCATCACATCGTTCGATGAAGTGGTGGTGGTGCTGTTCATTTCAGGCCCTGAGCAACGCACCATGCCAATCCAGATGTGGTCGGGGATCCGCGAACAGATCAGCCCCACCATTCTGGCGGTCGCCACATTGCTGGTGCTGTTGTCGATGCTGCTGTTGACCACGCTGGAACTGTTGCGCCGGCGTAACGAGCGGCTGAGGGGTATGACGCCCGGCTGAGCTCCGGATGTCCAATCGTCATTTACGCGATGCCCGGCCTGTGCCGGGCATCGTGCTTTTCATCCATGCAACAAAATCCTAAAGATTGAGCCGAGATGGCCGATAGCTTGAATTGACCACCCATGCAAGGCCTTTTCGTGGCGATGATGTTGCGAAAGGCTGGTAAAAAGGACATCGATTCAGGAAGGAGCATCATGGCTACTATCTCGTCATTGGGAATCGGTTCGGGCTTGGATCTGAACGGGCTGCTCGATGAGCTCAAGAGTGCCGAGCGTCAGAAGCTGGTACCGATCACCACGCAGCAAAAGAGCTACCAGGCGAAAATTTCCGCTTTTGGCAAGCTCGAGAGTGCGTTGTCGAAGTTTCAAACGGCAGCCAGTGCCCTCAACGATGCCTCATTCTTCAAGAGCGTGGCCAGCGAGGTGACAGGAAGCAGTATCACGGCGGCTTCTACTTCAGACGCTCCGACGGGGCGTTATGAGATCAATGTCACCAACCTTGCCAAGGCATCGAGTGTGGCGACCGCAGGAATCGCCGACAAGACCACCGATTTGGGCGCGGGTACGGTGAGCTTCACCTTTGGTGACGGAAGCTCGCTCGACGTCAATATCACGGCAGGGGACAGTTCACTGGAAGCGATTCGTGACGCCATCAATGCCGAAGAAGCGGGAGTGAGTGCCTCGATCGTCAACGATGGCAGTGGTACTCCTTACCGTTTGGCGTTTGCCTCCACGGAGACTGGAACCGAGGCCGGTATCACTGGTGTGACCTTCGGCGGGGATTTGTCTGGACAGCTTGCCATCGATGCTGCTACCGAGGTAGTGGCAGAAGACGCGGCCCTGACAGTCAACGGTATCTCTATCACCAGCCAGTCCAACCGCGTCGAGGATGCCATTCAGGGCGTGACGCTGAATATCGCCGAGGAGGGTGAGTCGACCTTGACGGTGGAGCGTGATACCGACTCCATCAAGGAGGCGATCACGAGCTTCGTGGATGGCTATAACGCGCTGCGCAGTACCATGAAAGGGCTGGCCAGCTTCAATTCTGAAACCGGTGTGGCTGGTCAACTTTTGGGTGATGGTACCCTGCGGAGTGTGGAATCGCGCCTACGCACTAGCATGAGTAGCGCTGTGGAGGGGGGCGAATTCAGTATGCTTTCCGACCTGGGGATCAGCCTACAACTGGATGGCACGCTGGAGATCGATGAGGACAAGCTCGACGATGTCATTGCCAATGATTTGACTGCCGTCACGGAGTTCTTCGCCGGTAGCAGCGAAGAAGGCGGTATGGCAGGCCAACTGGACAGTACGCTGGAGTCGATGCTGCAGGATGATGGGTTGTTGGATAACGCCACCAGCGGCCTGGAGACTTCCATCGAGAGCCTGGGGCAGCGTTTTTCACGCATGGAGCAGAGTATCGAGGCCACCATCGCTCGCTATCGTACTCAGTTCAGTCAATTGGATAGCATGGTGGCGAGCATGAACCAGACCAGCAGCTATCTGACTCAACAATTTGACATGATGAATGCCCAGTTGGGCCGCAACAACTAGATCGACAGAAAGGGGCATGTTGCCGCTGCAGTCGAGTGAATGGGGGTAACGAACCATGAGTGCCATGCGCGGTGCCGCGGCTTATTCCAGGGGCGCGGGAGCTTACGCGAAAGTGGGGGTGGAAAGCGGCGTGATGTCGGCAAGTCCGCATCAGCTGATCGTGATGCTGTTCGATGGGGCCTTGACCTCGATCCGAGCGGCTCGACTGCACTTGAGCGAAGGCAATATCCCGGCAAAGGGAAAGGCGATTTCAAAAGCACTGGATATCGTTAACAATGGCTTGTTGGCGGCACTCGATGCTGAGCAGGGGGGCGAAGTGGCAGAGCGACTGGCATCACTCTACGACTACATTGCCCGTCTGCTACTGACGGCGAATCTGCACAATGACGAGAAGAGCCTCGATGAAGCGGTGCATCTGCTCGAGGATATCGGCTCAGCATGGCGCGAAATCGGTTCTCAGGCGAGTGGGGTCTGACATGGCGGCAATCCAGCCAATGACGCAGGAGCAGGTTCTCGACGCATACGAGAGCTTGCGGGAGCGTTCCAATCGTATGCTTGAATGGGCGCGTCTGGAGGACTGGGATTCTCTGGTCAACGAGGAATCTCGTTATGTCATCGAGGTCGAACGTTTGTCGAAACTCGATCCGGGACTGTCCTTGGATGTGACTCAGCAGGAGCGTAAGGCAGAATTACTCGAGCAGATTCTCGAGCAGGACATGGAAATACGGCAGCGCCTAGTCGAGCGTCGCGATGCCTTGAGTGAATTGATTGGGGTTTCCCAACGTAAGCGTGATTTGAATCGTGCTTATCGTCCGTTGGGGAAGGTCAGCCATCTGCCTAAAGGCCGAACGTGAGTGGTATTACGCCGATTCTCGATACTCTGTTGCACCAGGTGTTGGGCAAGCGGGTCGATATTCCTGTAGAGCGGCCTCTCAATGAACCGGTCAAACCGCTGAATCCTGCCGATGCATTGCGAGCACTGCATAGTGACTCGCGTCTCGATGCTCGACAGCCTCCCTTGGCGCCGCTTGCCGGAGCGGTGCCCAAGGGCTTGCCGCAGCAGCAAGGGGCTGCGCAGCCTTCCCAGGGCATGCCGCCTCCTTCGACCAGCACCCATTTCAGCCCCGCTGCTACCACCATCGCCGATATTCTGGTCAAGTTTCCCGCCCCGCCTTCGGTCATCAAGCCAGTCTCCCCTCTAATGCCGGTTGTTGAGTCACCGCCATCGGCTCCCGTACTGGCTGGGCGCCTGCAGGCCAGCATTGGCGAAAGTGGCGTGTTCTACGAGTCCCACGTAAGCAAGTGGTTTCGAGGTGGGTACCCACGTCAGGCGCTTGAGCATGAACCACAGATGTGGCGAACCCAAGCGCTGCGTTCGTCGGTTAACGAGCCTGTTCTAACGGGGCCTCTTCGCCCTGTGTTGGAGGGATTTCCTTCAGTGCCATGGGCGCCGCAAACGACGATATTGTCACCGAGAATGGGTCATATCCCTATGTTTGGTGCAGTGATGTCGTCGAGAGAATCTCCTTCCAATGGTGTTGCCGTGACCTCACAGGGGCTTGGTGGCCCAGGGACGGCGGTGGGTCGTGGGACTCAAGCACCTGGCGGCTCTGCGCCCTCTGTGGCGTCATCGGTGCCGGGAGGGCCGATGACGCCAACGCCGCCAACGCCGGTATCATTCAGCGTGCCATCTGGCACGAGTATCGAATCCTCCATGACGTCGTTACCCGCTGACCCTATCAGCGATGCTCTGCAGGGGATCGTGCGCCATCAGTTGGAAATGTTGGTGACACCTGTATTGCGTTGGGAGGGTGACGTGTGGTCGGGGATCTTCATGGCCTTGATGATTCATGTGCCGGAGGAGGCTCTCTCGCACCACCGCTCCCAACAACAAGGAGGTAGTGATGACGAGAGGGAGGAAAACGACCCTGCCTGGCATTCGGAGTTGACACTCCGGATGGCAAGCCTGGGGTCGATTGGTGTGTCGCTGCGCTTGAAGGAGAAGCGACTAGCGCTGACGTTGACCGCTGAGTCGACACCGGTCGTGATGCGTCTGGAGCAAGGACAAGCAGAACTCAAGAGTCGACTGACACGATGTGGGTTCGAGGAAGTGGCACTACGAGTGAATCTGGCCGTGTCGGAGGGAAATACCTTATGAGTGATGGTCCGTCACACCCGAGAGGGCGCCGCCAGGCAGTGGCATTGGCTTATCAAGAGGGGGATCAGGCGCCAAAGGTTCTCGCCAAAGGGTACGGCGAATTGGCTGATCGCATCGTCGCCGAGGCTGGTCGTCAAGGGGTCTACGTACATGATGCGCCGGAGTTGGTGGCCTTGCTGATGCAGCTCGATATAGACGAACGTATCCCGTCGCAGCTCTATCAGGTGATTGCCGAATTGCTGGTATGGGTCTATGAACTTGCACCCGAGGGCGATGCCAGTGAATCGTAATCGGGATCGTGTCTTTTGGTGGTATTTTGTGTCTAATTGTATCGTTGAGAGGCGGTTCATGAGCAATAAACGATCCATGATGATCGCTATAGGAGGCTAAATGACTGTTATAAATAACAGTTAGTACCCTTCGACCCTAGATGCCTGGGTCAATCGTCCTACTGACGTTGACGAAAAGAGATGTTGATTCCTTTCATAAAAAAGTCTCACAATGTGTGTTAAATGAAAGTGGTCGAATAAACAGAACCACTAATTGAAGGGTACAACAATAAACCAGAGGCCTATAGAGCCTCCTTCGCAACGCGAATAACGCAGGGATTGACCAATGCAAATAGATAGCGTTCTGGATGAGATCCAGGATCTTAACCTTTCGTATCTGCTCCTCGTGCAGCGTCTGCTGAATGAGGATCGATCAACTGCTATTTTCCGTCTCAAGATCAGCGAATCAATGGCGGATCTGCTGGCTTCTCTCTCAGCCAAGCAGCTCAGCAAACTCTCGCGGACCAACCAATTGTTGTGCCGTCTGTGCTACGAGGATGCCGATCAACTCAAGAAGCTGACCCACAATCAGCGCGAACAAGGCCTGTCGCAGACCCATGCAGCGCTATTGATGGCCTCCTCATCGAGCCTCGAGATGAGCCTCGCTGCTGGTCAGGGGAGGTAGGTGATGGCAGACAAGAGTCTCGTCAGCGAAATGCTGCAAGTGCAGATGGCCATTGAGCTCATCGAGCTGGGAGCTCGTTTACAGGTATTGGAAACCGAGACCGATCTAAGTCGAGCACGCTTGATCAAGCTTTACAAGGAAGTGCGCGGCATGTCGCCCCCCAAAGGCATGTTGCCGTTTTCCACTGATTGGTTCGTCACTTGGCTGCCTAACATTCACTCGTCATTGTTCTACAACATCTATCGCCGTCTGGTGGAAGATCAGGGCTGCGAGCGCATGGAGGGTTTCGTCAAGGCTTTCAGGTTGTATCTTGAGCAGATGCAACTCGATGACTCGGAGCCCGTTCTGGGGTTGACCCGCGCTTGGACCTTGGTGCGCTTTTTCGAGAGCGACATGCTCGAGCTGTCCAAGTGTACGAGTTGTAGCGGGCATTTCGTGGCTCATGCTCATACCCCTTGCCACGATTTCGTATGTGGCATTTGTCAGCCCCCTTCTCGTGCGGGCAAGACACGCAAACGGCGTGAAGCCGTTGCGGCGGCAAACGCCTTGCCAACTGCTACAGCGGCCACTGTCGCGGTGGGTTGAATTCCCTGAAGATGATGTCCCCTGTCTCGCAGCGCCTCCATCAATCTGGCTTGATGGAGGCGCTTGCGGTTAGGGGGTGAGAATTTCCCCTGGAGACCCTCAAGTTATGGTTTCGCTGGCCGATACCTTGTACAGGTGATGGCACTGTGTGCCTCTCATACGCGTCAACGAAGGGAACCTGGCTGTGTTGATACCCATTGGATTCATCATTGTGACCTTTTCCGTATTCGGCGGCTTTGCCCTTTCCGGCGGTCACCTGGGGCCACTCTATCAGCCCTCGGAGCTCCTAGTGATCGGCGGTGCGGCGATGGGGGCTTTCATTGCTGCCAACAACGGCAAGGCCATCATGGCAACCTTGCGTACTGCTTCCAAGCTCAAGCGCACGGCCAAGTACGACAAGGCGACCTACATGGAATTGATGGCGCTGCAATACAAGCTGCTGACCAAGGCGCGACGCGATGGGATGCTGGCCATCGAACGCGATGTCGACAACCCCCAGGACAGCGCATTGTTTTCCGAATACCCGAAAATTCAGAACGATCCCATGATCATGAATTTTCTGACCGACTATCTGCGTCTGATGATCAGCGGCAATATGGATCCGCATCAGATAGACGAGCTCATGATGCATGAGATCGAGGCCTTCGAGCATGAGGCCCATATCCCAGCCGATGCGTTGGCCAAGGTCGGCGACGCCCTGCCTGCATTTGGCATCGTGGCGGCCGTGATGGGGGTCATCAAGGCATTGGGCTCTGCCGATCAGGGGGCCGAGCAAATGGGCTTGATGATCGCTCATGCCTTGGTTGGTACCTTCCTTGGCATCCTGCTGGCCTATGGCTTCGTCAATCCCTTGTCCAGCCGTGTCGACCGCCAGGTCAACGAAGCGGTCAAGATGCTGCATTGCATCCGCGTGACCCTGCTGGCAAGCCTGAATGGTTATGCCCCCCAGCTGGCGGTGGAATTTGGACGCAAGGCCTTGCATACCACTGAGCGTCCAACCTTCGATGAGTTGGAGGAGCATGTGCGCTCGGCGAAGGGCACTGGTACGGGGGGCGCATGAGTCAGAACTCCCGCCCGATCATCATCAAGCGCAAGAAAGTCGTCAAAGGCCATTACGGCGGTGCCTGGAAAATTGCCCTGGCGGATTTCATGACGGCGTTGATGGCGCTGTTCCTGGTGTTGTGGCTTCTCTCCACGGCCAGTCAGGAGCAGCTCGAAGGGGTGGCGGAGTACTTTCGCACTCCGCTGGCGTCCGCCGTCGTCGGTGGCAACAAGACCACAGGGAGCACCAGTGCGATTCCCGGAGGCGGGCCGGATCCGGTACATACCGACGGAGAGCGCATGCGCATTGATCTGCGTTCTGAAACCCGCCCCAGTGACGAGCAGCGCTCCTTCATCAATCTACAACGTCGTCTGGAAAGCTTGATCGAGGGCGACCCCCAGCTTCGCGACATGAAGGCCCAGATGCGTTTCGATATGACGCCCGAAGGATTGCGCATTCAATTGGTGGATACCGAACAGCGCCCGATGTTCGAACTCGGTAGCGATCATGTGGAGCCTTATATGCGGGACCTGCTGCGGGCCATTGCGCCGATACTCAATGAGATGCCCAACTCGCTCAGCATCAGTGGCCACACGGACGACATCCCCTATGCGGGGGGAGAACGAGGTTACAGCAACTGGGAGCTCTCCACCGACCGTGCCAATGCATCGCGTCGCGAGTTGGTCGCCGGCGGGCTGGATGCCGACAAGCTGCTGCGGGTGGCGGGCTTGGGAGCGCGCGTGCCTCTGGCCGCAACCGACCCCGGCGCCCCGGTGAACCGCCGTATCGCCGTGGTCGTGCTCGACAGGCGAGCAGCACGGCAGATCCTCTCCGAACAAGGGTTGCCGAGTGGTGCGGTGCCTTCGCCGGCGGGCTCGCCGTTATCGGAGACGCTGCCGCAGACCCCTATCGAACAGTTCACCCAGGGGTTGAAGGAAGGCGTCACCGACGAATGAGCAGCATCATGCTGGGCGGCTGACCCGGACACTACCACCATCATCGCGGGAACGAGCATGGATATCAGCGATTTCTACGAAACATTCTTCGAAGAGGCGGAAGAGCTCCTCGGCGACATGGAGCGGCACCTGCTCGAGCTGGACATTGACGAGCCGGATGCCGAACAGCTCAACGCCATCTTTCGTGCGGCGCATTCGATCAAGGGGGGGGCGGGAACCTTCGGATTCGACGTGTTGCAGCAGACGACGCACCTGCTCGAAAACCTGCTCGATCACACCCGGCGCGGAGAGTTGGCGCTGCGTCGCGACATCGTCGACACCTTTCTGGAAGCCAAGGATATGTTGCACGACCAACTCGATGCCTACCGTAACGGTGCAGAACCCGACCCCGAAGCTTTCGAACGAATCTGCAAGACCTTGCAGACCCTGGCACTGGAGGAGATGGGCAAGAGCGTGGATGGTGGTAGTGATAGTGCCGCTCAGCCCACGGTTGCCGTCGAACCCAAGGAGAATGCCGAGCCTTCTGTCGAGGAGAGCAGCGAGCCTGCGGCTTCCAAGTCGGCGGATGTCGCTGCCGATAGTGGACGATTGTCCGTGGCCCTGATCGACGTGAGTGAAAAGGATCGGGAGACGCTAGTCGAGGAGCTGGGGAATCTTGGCAAGGTTCTCGACCAACAAGGCGACGCCAAGCGCTATGTCGTCGAGTTGGAGACGAACGCGAGCCGCGGCGATATCGAGGCAGTGATGTGCTTTATCGTCGAACCCGAGCAGCTCGAGATTCAGACGGCTGCACCGGCTCAAGCGGTCGTCGATAGCGTGGCTGAGACCCAAGACACTCCTAGCGATGCCAAGCAGGAAGCGTCAGGCGGTGACCCTCAAACGCCGGTTCCAGTGGCGAACAAGCCGCCAGCGGCAAAAACCAAACCCAAGGCAAACAGTAATGCCAAGGGCGGTGGGGGGGAATCGACGTCGATTCGGGTCCCGGTAGACAAGGTCGACCAGATCATCAACCTGGTGGGCGAGCTGATCATCACTCAATCGATGCTCGACCAGACGGCCAGTGAGTTGGACGGTGTTTCTCATGGCGCCCTTGTCAACGGCATGAGCCTTCTGCAACGCAATGCGCGCGACCTGCAGGAAGCGGTGATGTCGATTCGCATGGTGCCCATGGACTACGTGTTCAGCCGTTTCCCACGTCTGGTGAGGGACTTGGCGGCAAAGCTCGACAAGGACGTGGAGCTGGTTACGGAAGGTAAGTCTACCGAGCTCGACAAGGGGCTGACCGAACGCATCATCGATCCGCTCACGCACTTGGTGCGTAACAGTCTCGATCATGGCATCGAGACGCCTGATGCTCGAGAAGCCGCCGGTAAGTCGCGTACGGGCAAGCTGACACTCTCGGCGCAGCATCAGGGGGGCAATATCCTGATCGAAGTGGTTGACGATGGCGCGGGCCTCAATCGTGAGAAGTTGCTGGCCAAGGCACGTTCCAATGGTCTTAGTGTCTCCGACAGCATGAGCGACGATGAGGTCTGGCAATTGATCTTCGCTCCTGGTTTTTCTACCGCCGAGCAAGTCAGCGACGTTTCGGGTCGTGGCGTGGGCATGGATGTGGTCAAGCGCAATATCCAATCCATGGGGGGGCATGTCGAGATTCTGTCGCGTCCCGGTGAGGGGACCACCACGCGCATCGTACTGCCGCTGACCCTGGCGATACTCGATGGCATGTCGATCAAGGTAGGCGAGGAGATGTATATCTTGCCGCTGGGGGCGGTGCTCGAATCGTTGCAACCGACGGCGGAGGATCTCTACGCAATGCCGGGCAACGATATCCTCCTCAAAGTGCGTGACGAGTACCTGCCGGTGATAGCCGTGCAGGAAGTCCTGGATGTCGAGAAAGCCTGTACCGCGCCGACCGACTGTATCGCCGTGATCGTTCAAGGTGAAGGCCGTCGCTATGCCCTGCTGGTCGACGATCTGGTGGGGCAGCAGCAAGTGGTGGTCAAGAATCTGGAAACCAACTATCGCAAGGTGCCGGGTGTGTCTGCCGCCACCATTTTGGGGGATGGCAGTGTCGCTTTGATCCTCGATATTGCCGATATGCACCGCCTGAGCCGAACCAAACAAGAAGCGCGGCAGACCCGCTTGCCTGCCGTGTCTAACAAACCACTGCCTTTCAAGGAGGTAGAACCGTCATGACGAGCACAAACTCTGCCAGTGTCGCCGCCGTGGAGGCTCATAGCAGCGAATTCCTGGTGTTTTCGCTGGGTGAGGAAGAGTACGCCATCGATATTCTCAAGGTGCAGGAGATCCGCGGTTACGAGAATGTGACGCGGATCGCCAATGCACCGGATTTCATTAAGGGGGTGACCAATTTGCGGGGCGTGATCGTGCCGATCGTCGACCTGCGCATCAAGTTTCACCTCGACAAGGTCGAGTATGGTGGTCAGACCGTGGTCATCGTGGTCAATGTCGGCGAGCGTATCGTGGGCATCGTAGTCGATGGCGTTTCCGACGTCATGACATTGACACCAGAGCAGATCAAGCCAGCACCGGAGTTCGGGGTGACGCTTTCTTCCGATTATCTGAGTGGATTGGGCAGTCTCGAGGATCGCATGCTGGTGCTGGTCGACATCGAAAAGCTGTTGACCAGCGAGGAGATGGCCATCGTCGATCACGTGAGTGAGTGAGAGTCCGTTTCCAGTGGCGAGGGGTGCGAAGCACTTCCTCGCTTTTTTGTGGGTATCGGGAGCATGAGCCCTCAAGAAAGTTCATGCCTGGCCGATAACCCGGCATATAAATAACAACGATACGGCCCTGATGTAGCAATGTAGCGGCATGTGTCGGCAAGCGCTGCTCATGTCTAGTCCAGTCTGGCGATGGCGTGTTCCAGACGCAATCGCAGGGAAAGAGCGAGGGGACAGTGTGAAGTTACTCGGTAATATGACGGTGAGGGTCAGTTGGGCGCTGGTATTGGCCGCCTTTTCGCTCTTGATTCTAACGACGAGCGGTTTGGGGGTTTATATCCTAAGTGAAGGCCACGATGCCGTGGCTAGGCTGGCGCCCCATGCCGGCGAGTCTGGGCAAGTGGCGCTGCAAGCTTTCGATATCTTTTCCACTAGAATGCGCTGGGCCATCGTCGGTGTGGTGGTGCTGTCCGTCGTGATGATCGCTGTGGTGCTATGGGGCGTGACCGTCAATGTGATTCGCCCATTGAACAAGGTGGTCGGGCATTTTGGACGTATGGCCGAGGGTGATCTTTCCGAGCGCATCGAGGCGCACGGCAACAACGAGATTGGCAAACTCTATGCCTCCCTGTCGCATATGCAGCGGAGTCTGTCGCGTACCGTGGGGACCGTTCGTAATAGCAGTCAGTCGATTTATCGGGGAGCTCAGGACATTGCTCGCGGTAACAATGACTTGTCCTCGCGAACCGAACAGCAGGCCGCTTCGCTGGAGGAGACAGCATCCAGCATGGAGGAGTTGACCTCAACGGTTGGCCAGAATGCGGATAATGCCCGTCAGGCTAGCCAGTTGGCAGCCAATGCGTCTCAGACAGCAAGCCGTGGTGGTGCGGTGGTTGGTGACGTGGTCGATACCATGCGCGAGATCAGCAGCAGTTCCCGCCAGGTCACTGAGATCATCAAGGTCATCGACTCGATCGCCTTCCAGACCAATATCCTCGCTTTGAATGCTTCTGTGGAAGCGGCCCGGGCTGGCGAGCAGGGGCGTGGCTTCGCCGTCGTGGCAGGAGAAGTTCGCAGCTTGGCCAGTCGTAGTGGCGAAGCGGCCAAGGAGATTCGTGCTCTGATCGAGGCATCCGTTGCCAAGGTCGAGGCGGGGACCGCATTGGTTGACCAGGCGGGTAACACCATGGAGGAGATCGTTGCCTCGGTGCAGAAGGTGACTGACATCATGGATGAAATTGCTTCAGCTTCCCAAGAACAGAGTAACGGCATCAATCAGGTCAATCAGGCCATCACACAAATGGACCAGGTGACTCAACAGAATGCTGGCCTGGTGCAACAGGCGGCGTCGGCCGCCAGCGAACTGGAAACCGAGGTCGCGCGTTTGCGTGAGGCAGTAGCGCAGTTCCGTCTGTCGCAATCCGAAGGGGGCGAGTCATCCCAGGGTCGTGAAGAGGACAGCCTATCTCGCTGGTTGCCCAATCTCGGCGGTGGAACATCACGACCGCGTGGTGGCAAGGCTTCTGCGGCATCGGTGCCGACGACTTCGCCTACCAATGACGACGATTGGGAATCCTTTTAAAAACGATAATGTACCGGCCTGGCCTGTATGCCACCAAGGCCAGTCGCCTCAGCAGGGGGTAGCAACATGCGCAACAACCAGCCGGTGACACACCGGGAATACACGCTTGACGACAACGATTTTCTGATCTCGCGAACGGATCTCAAGGGACGGATCACCTATGCCAATCCTGCCTTCATTACCGTCAGTGGTTTCAGTCATGAAGAACTGATAGGCGCCCCGCACAACTTGGTGCGTCATCCGGACATGCCGCCCGAAGCCTTCACCAATCTCTGGGAAACGCTGCAGGCTGGTGAAACCTGGAATGGCTTGGTCAAGAACCGGCGCAAGAATGGCGATCACTACTGGGTCGATGCCAGTGTGACGCCGATCGTCGAGAGTGGAGAAGTCGTCGGCTACGCATCGGTTCGTATCAAAGCCGAGAGCGAGGCTATCGAGTATGCCGAGCAAGCCTATGGTGCCATTCGCGACGGTCGTGGCAAACAGCTACGCCTGAATCGTGGACGCTTGCAGCGTCGTGGGCTGTTCGGCATGTTCAAGCGCGTGAACATGCGTACCATGCGAGCGCGATTGGCCAGCATGGTGATGATATCGGCATTGCTGTTGACGGCCAGTGGCGGCCTGGGGCTCTATGGCTTGCAGGCGTCCGGCGAGCGACTGCAGGAACTCAATCGAGAGGGTTTGGGGGATGTGGCACGTCTGCAACGCATTGACCAACTGATGACTCAGGGACGGCAGCGTCTGGACCGGCCGGTCAGTAACCCTATGTCGGCGGATGCCGAGAAGGTCGGCGAGGATGTCAGGCAAGTGGTGTCGTCACTGGAGGAGGCCTGGGCTCAGTTCGCTGCTGGGGCCAGTAACCAGACGGCCGAGGTCGAAGCCTTTGGTGAAGGCCTCGATCACTATATTCAAGCTGGCTTGGTCGCTGCGGTGGACAGCCTGGCCAGTGGCGATTTCTATGCCGCCTATGTTGCCCATAACGAAGTATTGAAGGTCGAAGGCGCGGAGCTATCCAAGTCGGTCAATGCCCTGGTTGCTGACAAGCAGGCCGATGCGCAGGCGATGGCTGAGGAGGCGCAAGTCGGTCAACGGCAGATGCTGATGGCCCAAGGAGCATTGTTGGCGTTGGGCCTGGTGGTGATGATCCTGTTGGGGGTCATGACCATGCGCGCCTTGCTCAAGCCGCTGCGTGAATCGATGAACTTTACCCTGCAGATCGCTGCCGGCAACTTGGCGGCTACGATGCCGGCCCAGCGTAACGATGAAGCCGGTCGCCTGATGCGAGCGCTCAATGTGATGCGCAAGAGCCTGGCCAGCATCGTCGGCAACGTCAATAGCGGTGTCGACGTGGTCACGCCGGCAGCCCAGGATATCGCCAAGGGGAACGAGGATCTGTCGTCGCGTACCGAGCAACAAGCGGCTTCGTTGCAGGAAACCGCATCAAGCATGGAGCAGATGACCACCACGGTACAGCAGAATGCCGACAATGCACGTCAGGCCAGTGGACTGGCGGTGGACAATACCAATCGAGTACGCGAGACGGGCGAACTGATGAATCAGGTGGTGGAGACCATGGGGCGCATCACCGAAAGCTCGCGCAAGATGACCGATATCATCAACGTCATCGATTCTATTGCCTTTCAGACCAATATCCTGGCATTGAACGCGTCGGTGGAAGCCGCTCGTGCTGGTGAACAGGGCAGGGGCTTTGCCGTGGTCGCTGGCGAGGTTCGCAATCTGGCGGGGCGCAGTTCAGATGCCGCCAAGGAGATCCGAGCCTTGATCGATGGCTCCGCCAAAGAGATCGACGGCGGTGCCGATCTGGTCAAGCGAGCAGAGGCCTCCATCGAAGAGGTCGTGGCGGCAACGACACGGGTCAACGACATCATGGGTGAGATCACCGCCGCATCCGATGAGCAAAGCGGCGGAATTTCGCAGATCAACCAAGCGATCACTCAGATGGATGAGGTCACGCAGCAGAATGCTGCGAGAGTTCAGGCATCGGCGCACGCAGCTGCCGAACTCGAGTCGCAGATCACGATGCTGGCCAATGCCATCGCGGCATTCCGCCTGCAAGGTAGTGGTCATGAAAGTGTCAAGAGAGTCGCCAGCCAAAAAACCTCGCAATATTCGCAATCCGAGTCTTCCATACCGCGCATTGCGCAAGAGCCGTCGCATATTCACGCCAAAGAAGTGTCGCAACATCGGCAGGCCTTGAGTGGTTCGGCTGCGCACAAAGCGACGACAGCCGATGAGTGGGAGGAGTTTTGAGCAGTATTCCTCCCGACAGCGTTGGCCGGCCCCAGTGGCCGGCCACCGGCACGCTCGAGCGTGATTTGATACTGACGGATGCCGATTTTGCGCGTATCCGCCAGTTGATTTACGAACGCGCCGGCATCGTTCTTGCCGAGCATAAGCGCGAGATGGTCTATAGTCGCCTAGCCAAGCGTTTGCGTCATCACGGAATGACGCACTTCAGCGATTATATAGCGCGCTTGGAACGGCAGCCGGCGGCGCGGGAGTGGGAGGCCTTCACCAATGCGTTGACCACCAACCTGACCGCCTTCTTTCGCGAGGCGCATCATTTCCCTTTACTGGCCTCGCATATCGCCAGCAAGCCGGGGCCGGTGCGCATCTGGAGCGCGGCGGCGTCGACAGGAGAAGAGCCTTACTCCATTGCCATGACCCTGCTAGAGACACTGGGCCCACGTGCGAGTGAAAGTCGGGTGGTGGCAACCGACATCGACACCGATGCTCTGGAGCGGGCTAGTGCCGCCATCTATCCCATGGAGCAGGTGCGCAAGCTCGATGAAACTCGTGTCAAGCGTTTCTTTCTCAAGGGAAGCGGTGAGCGCATCGGCCTGGCGAGAGTGCGTCCGGAAGTGTCGGCGTTGGTCGAGTTGAATAACCTCAACCTGTTGGCGCCGGACTGGTCGATAAAGGGGCCTTTCGATGCCATCTTCTGCCGCAATGTGATGATTTATTTCGACAAGAAGACCCAGGCGAAGATTCTTTCTCGCTTCGCTCCCTTGCTCAAACCGGATGGACTGCTGTTCGCCGGACACTCCGAGAATTTTTCTTATATAAGCGAGGCATTTCGGCTGCGTGGTCAAACGGTTTATGTCTTGGCCCCACGTGGCTGAGTGAGACTTGTTAAAGCCTGGCCAGGTCGTGCCGATATAACCCTTGGAACCGTACAAGAAGCTGCCGACTCGCTGCGTCGACATCGCAAAGGAGATCTAATTTGAGTGCAGCCAAGATCAAGGTGCTGTGCGTCGATGACTCGGCGCTGATACGTGACCTGATGACCGAGATCATCAATGCGCAGGACGATATGGAGGTCGTCGCCGTTGCCCCGGATCCACTGGTGGCACGCGACCTGATCAAGCGCCATAACCCGGATGTCCTGACGCTGGATGTGGAAATGCCGCGGATGGATGGCTTGGACTTTCTCGAACGGCTAATGCGCCTGCGACCGATGCCGGTCTTGATGGTTTCCTCGCTGACTCAAGCGGGTTCGGAGGTCACACTTCGGGCATTGGAGCTTGGCGCTGTGGACTTTCTTGCCAAGCCGTCGCTAGGCATTCGTAACGGCATGCTCGACTACGGTGAACTGATCGCCGAAAAGATTCGTGCTGCGGCACGTTCTCGTCCGCGCCAGGCGCGGCGTGTCGACGCTCCAGCGCCAGTTCCTCTCAAGGCACCGTTGGTGTCCAGTGAGAAGCTGCTGATCATCGGTGCTTCCACGGGCGGCACTGAGGCGATCCGAGCCGTACTCGAACCGTTACCGGCCAATGCACCTGCACTGATGATCACTCAGCACATGCCGGGTGGTTTCACCCGTTCCTTTGCCGAGCGCTTGAACAAGTTGTGTCGCATCACCGTCAAGGAGGCCGAGGATGGGGAGCGGGTGGTGCCGGGACATGCCTACATTGCGCCGGGTGACGCTCATCTCAAGCTGGCGCGAAGCGGGGCCAATTACGTGGCAAGGCTCGATAGTGGCCCGCCGGTCAATCGTCATCGCCCATCGGTCGATGTGCTGTTCGATTCCGTGGCCCAGCATGCCGGACGTAACGCCATAGGCGTGCTGCTGACCGGCATGGGGCGTGATGGAGCACAAGGATTGCTGAGAATGCGCCAGGCAGGTTCCATGACCCTGGCTCAGGACGAAGCGAGCTGCGTCGTTTTCGGCATGCCCCGCGAGGCCATTGCCCTGGGAGGAGCCAGTGAAGTGGTGTCGCTGGAAGATGTCGCACCTCGGCTGATGGCATTGGCTGCGGCATCGGGCCGTGCCCAACGAGTATGACGCGCGGTTTGAACCTCGGATGATAACGATGGTGCAGAGGAAGGAAGACGCCAGCATGATCCATCTACTGCCAATAATCTCATGCTGGACCAGTTGTCCCAGGCCAATGACCGGATCGCCATGGCAGGGGATAGTCTGGAACGCGCTGAGCGCCGCTGTCTCACTCGAAGAGCAGGCGAGCCGCCGGGAACAAGCTGTGTCGATTTTCCGCCTGCCAGGGCTAACACATCAAACGTTGTCGGCATCCGTTGACAAGACACCTGTCTCGCGAGCCTTGCCAGCACGTGCCGAAACCGAGAAGAACGCCTCGAAGCCAGTGAGTGACAAGCGACAGCCAGCGCGTCGCGAAGCTGTGACCGAGGATGATTGGGAAGAATTTTGATAGATGAATATGGCCGGTTTCCTGCCGGCCCTCCCGACTGCCATGACGTAACGAGGAAGACCAATGGCCGACAAGAACATGAGCATTCTGGTAGTGGACGACTTTCCTACCATGCGTCGTATCGTTCGTAGCCTGCTCAAGGAGCTGGGGTTCACGAACGTGGAAGAGGCGGAAGATGGCCAGGATGGTCTGTCCAAACTCAAGACTGGTAACTTCGAGTTCGTGGTTTCCGACTGGAACATGCCCAACCTGGATGGGTTGGAAATGCTCAAGCAGATCCGCGCCGATGATGCCTTGAAGCATCTGCCGGTGTTGATGGTTACCGCTGAAGCCAAGAAAGAGAACATCATTGCTGCGGCCCAGGCTGGCGCTAACGGCTATGTGGTCAAACCCTTCACGGCGGCGACTCTGGAAGAAAAACTCAACAAGATTTTCGAGAAGCTGGGGAAGTAATGAACCCTGAGTCAGCATTAGCCAAGGAGACGCGATCATGAACGGTGATGCGCAACAGTCGTCTGGCCAGGGTCCCGACGATCTGGTCCAGCGGATCGGCCAATTGACGCGCATGCTGCGTGATAGCATGCGTGAGTTGGGACTGGATAAGGAGATCGAGAAGGCTGCCGAAGCGATTCCCGATGCCCGGGACCGGCTGAACTATGTCGCTTCGATGACCGAGCAGGCGGCTGATCGGGCACTAAATGCCATCGATCGGGCGCAGCCCATTCAGGATGAGCTGGGAGCAAGGGCGGAAGCGCTCGATAAACGTTGGCAACAGTGGTTCGAGGATCCTATCGAGCTAAGTGAAGCCAAGGAATTGGTTAGCGAGACCAGGGCATATCTTGGTGAGGTGCCAAGCCGCACGCAAGCTACCAATGCCGAATTGCTCGAGATCATGATGGCCCAGGACTTCCAGGATCTGACGGGACAGGTGATCAAGAAAATGATGGAAGTGATCCGCGAGATCGAACATCAACTCGTGCAAGTGTTGCTCGATAGCGTGCCTGAGGGCGAAGAGCGTGAATCGATGCAGCGGCGTGCAGAGGGGCAGTGGGAGGCTGATGCCAAGAAACGCGAAGAGTCACTGCTCAATGGCCCACAGATCAAGCCTGATGGAGCTGACATAGTCAGTTCCCAGGATCAGGTCGATGACCTGCTCGACGAGTTGGGCTTCTAGGGCCGGTCGCTTCTGCCCCTTGATCTTTCCTTCGCAAAAGCGCGGTAGTCGTGAATTAACGCACGATTACTCGCGCTTTTTGGCGTATCGCCCCTAGCCCCCTTTCATGACAATGGCCAACATCCAGGATTTTCGACCTCAGTGATGTCTTGCAGGCCATGGCTGATCAAAGCAGCGACCAGGAAAAGACCGAACCGGCCACGCCACGGCGCCTCGAAAAGGCGCGTGAAGAAGGTCAGGTTGCGCGATCTCGAGAACTGACCACCTTCATGCTGTTATTGGGGGGAGTTGCTGGTCTATGGTCGATGAGCGCACTGCTTTACGACCAATTGGGACTGGTGATGGAGCAGGCGTTTCTCTTTGAACGTCGTCAAGTCTTCGACCCCATGTCCATGCTGAATCATGCCTGGGCACTTGGTGAGCGTACGCTATTTGCCATGTTGCCATTGTTTCTGTTGCTGGCGGTGGTGGCACTCGCAGCGCCGGTGTTGCTGGGAGGTTGGCTGTTTTCCGCCAAATCCTTGAAGCCACAGATCGCCAAGCTCAATCCCCTGAAGGGGCTGAAACGTATTTTCGGTACCCAGGCGCTGATCGAGTTGGCCAAGGCAATTGCCAAGTCGGTGCTGGTGGGCAGCGTGGCGATGGCGTTCTTGCTGGCCAATAAGGGTAAGTTCATGGGGTTGATGGACCTGCCCATTCAGCAGGCGTTGGCTAATGCCCTGGAACTGGCGGCCATGGCATGTGGCTTGATCGTCCTGGCATTGCTGATCGTGATCTTGATCGATGTGCCATATCAGTTATGGAGCCACGCCAAGAAACTGCGCATGAGTAAGGATGAGATCAAGCGTGAGCACAAGGAGTCGGAGGGGGACCCGCACTTAAAGGCACGTATCCGGTCACAGCAGCAGTCCATGGCGCGCAATCGCATGATGAGTAAGGTGCCGGAGGCTGATGTGATCGTCACCAACCCGACGCACTACGCGGTAGCCCTGCGTTATGACGATGGCAAGATGTCGGCACCGCGGGTGGTGGCGAAAGGGGCCGATGCCGTGGCAGCCAGAATCAGGGAACTGGGTAGTGAGCACCGGGTACCTTTACTGGAGGCGCCGCCGTTGGCTCGGGCTCTGTATCATCATGTGGATCTCGATCACGAGATCCCTGTGGCGTTGTATACCGCGGTGGCCGAGGTGCTGGCCTGGGCTTTCCGTCTCAAGCGGGTGCGTGAAGAGGGTGGCGAGTTACCCGAAGCACCCAGTGAACTACCGGTTCCCGAAGAACTGGATGACCGACGGTCGACCGAGACATCGGCGCCGCGGAACGAGTCGATATAGGAGCCTCGATGAGAGCGCTGACCGATTACCTGGGGCATCGTGACTGGATGGGTGATGTCCGGATGAAACTGCTGGCCGGCCCGATTTTGATCATCATGATCCTGACCATGATGATCTTGCCGTTACCGCCGTTTGCACTGGACTTGTTCTTTACCTTCAATATCGCACTGGCGGTCATGGTGCTGCTGGTCAGCATGTTTACCCAGAAGCCCTTGGACTTCGCTGCCTTCCCCGCAGTGCTGCTATTCACCACCTTGTTGCGCTTGTCGTTGAATGTCGCCTCCACACGGGTGGTGTTGATGGAAGGCCATGCCGGTGGTGATGCGGCGGGCAAGGTCATCGAAGCCTTTGGGACTTTCCTGGTGGGCGGCAACTTCGCTGTGGGCTTGGTGGTGTTCCTGATCCTGGTGATCATCAACTTCATGGTCATCACCAAGGGGGCGGGACGTATCGCCGAGGTGGGGGCACGCTTTATGCTCGATGCCATGCCTGGCAAGCAGATGGCCATCGATGCCGATCTCAATGCTGGCTTGATTGGTGAAGAGGAAGCTCGCACGCGGCGTGGCGAAGTCGCCCAAGAGGCCGATTTCTATGGCTCCATGGATGGTGCCAGCAAGTTCGTGCGTGGCGATGCCATGGCCGGTCTGGTGATCATGGTTGTCAATATCATCGGCGGCCTGTTGATCGGTATGTTGCAGCACGGAATGGATTTCGGCAGCGCTGCACGTACTTACACACTCTTGACCATCGGCGATGGTCTGGTAGCGCAGATTCCCGCTCTGGTGATTTCGACGGCCGCCGGTGTCACGGTATCGCGAGTCAATACCGACCAGGATGTCGGCCAGCAGATGATCAGCCAGTTGTTCGTCAATCCCCAGGTGCTGATCCTGTCCGCCTGTGTCATGGGGTTGCTCGGCATGGTGCCGGGCATGCCCAATCTGGTATTCCTGATCTTTACCGCTGTGCTTGGCGGGTTGGCCTGGTTCCTGATGCGTCAGCAGGAAAACAAGCTGGCCGAGCGGGAGGTCAATGCTGAACCGCCCCCCCCGCCGGAAGCGCCGGAGGCGAGTTGGGACGATGTGCAACTGGTCGATACTCTAGGACTGGAGGTTGGCCATCGGCTGATTCCGTTGGTCGATCACCGGCAACAGGGAGAACTGCTGGGACGAATCAAGAGTGTGCGTAAGAAATTCGCCCAGGATGTGGGCTTCTTGCCCCCCGTAGTGCATATCCGTGACAACCTGGAACTCGGTGCCAATACCTATGCGATCACCTTGAAAGGGGTGGAAGTCGGTCGCGCCGATGCTTTCCCTGGCAAATGGTTGGCGATCGATCCGGGACAAGTCTCCGGTACCGTCGATGGTACACCTACCCAGGATCCCGCTTTCGGCTTGCCGGCGGTGTGGATAGATGCCGGCCAGCGAGAGCATGCTCAAGTCTATGGCTATACGGTTGTCGATGCCGGTACCGTGGTGGCAACCCATCTCAATCATCTACTGCATCGGCATGCTGGCGAGATGTTGGGACGTGGCGAGGTGCAGCAGTTGCTCGATAAGTTGGGAGAAGAGAACAAGTCGCTGGTCGAGGACGTGGTTCCCAAGGCGATATCGTTGACGGCACTGCAGCGTATCCTCCAGAGCTTGCTCGAGGAGGACGTCTCGATTCGTGATATGCGGAGCATCCTCGATACGCTGGCTGAACATGCTGGTCAACAGGGCGATGCCAACGAACTGACGGCGATCGTACGCATCGCACTGGGGCGTGCCATTACCCAGCAATGGTTCGGCAGTCAGCAGGAATTACATGTGATCGGTTTGGATGCCAACCTCGAACAAGTGCTGACACAAGCCATGAACGGCGGAGGAGCACTGGAGCCTGGGTTGGCTGACACCTTGATGCAGCAGGCGGAAGCCGCCTTGCAGCGCCAGGAAGCCAGTGGCGAGCCGCCGGTTCTGGTCGTTCAACACAGCCTACGCGCCTTGCTGGCGCGTTTCCTACGTCGGCGCCTGAGGCACCTGGTGGTGATGTCCCAGGCCGAGATTCCTGATGACCGCACTCTCAGGATTACCAGTCTGATTGGGGCACAACAATGAGTGTGAAGCGTTTCGTAGGCAGCAATAGCCGTGAGGCCATGCGGCAGGTGCGCGCAACGTTGGGTGATGATGCACTGATCCTGTCCAATCGCCGGATCGATGAGGGAGTCGAGATACTGGCGATGGCCGATGACGAGCATGATCGCCTGACGCAGACTTCGGCAACCAGGGCAGTGGCAGCATCCCCGCAAACTGGTGCTGGGCACGCTGTGACGAATGTAGCACCTATGCCATCCGTGGTTGCGCCTTCGGCGGTCACTTCCCCAATGGACTTCGCTGCGCTCAGCGAGCGTTTGCTGGGTGAAATGCAGGATATGCGGGCGATGCTGAGTCGTCAGGGGGGCGGTACGGCGACAGCCTCCACTCCCAGCGTTACCAACAGGCTGCGGCAATGCTTGTGGGGGGCGGGCATCGGGCCGCGCCTGGCTGATGAGTTATTGGCGACCTTGCCGGCTGAGCTTAGTGCTCTCGATGGTGGTGAAGCCGAAGGGAAGGCATGGCTGAAACGCCAGTTGAGTGCGCGCCTCGTCGTCTCTGAGAGCGAGGCTGAATTGCTTGATGCTGGTGGTGTCATCGCTTTGGTTGGTCCCACGGGGGTTGGCAAGACCACCACCACGGCAAAACTGGCAGCGCGTTATGTGATGCGCCATGGTAGCGAGGGTGTGGTTCTGGTGACCACCGATAGCTATCGAGTGGGAGCACATGAACAACTGCGTATTTACGCGCGGTTGTTGGGTGTAGAGGTGCACGCTCTTGATGCCGAGACCCCGTTGGAGGCACTGCTAGAGCAATTGGGAGACAAACGGCTGGTGATCATCGATACCGTCGGTATGAGCCAGCGCGATCAACGATTGGTCAAGCAGGTAGCCCAGCTCGGTAGTAACGGCAAAAGGGTTCGCTTGATGTTGTTGCTGAATGCGGCAAGTCATGGTGATACCTTGGAAGATGTCATTGTCACTTATCGTCGCGCCGCTCAGGCATCCGACAATCGGCTAGTCGATTGCATCTTGACCAAAAGTGACGAAGCGGCGCGGTTGGGGCCTCTGCTTGATGCCGTGATTCGTCATGGATTACAACTGCATTATGTCTCGCACGGCCAGCAGGTTCCCGAAGATCTGTGTCTAGCCAATGCCCACAGGCTTGTCGACCAAGCCTTGGATGTCGATGACGACTCTCCCTTCGCCCCGAGTGTCGATGACCTGGGGGGCTTGTCCAAAGAGCGTAGTCTGCAATCGCTGTCGCGAGGGTTGCTGGGGCAGGGGCGCTCATTGGTCACAACGCTGGAAACGCTGCGCGAGAAGATTGCAGGATTTTCGTTGATGGAGGAAGCCTGGCAGATCGCAGGAACTCCCCGTCAGTATCACCAGTCGGGCATTGTCTCCTTGCAAGAGCGAGTCACGCAGTTGGCCCAACGGCAGGCCAGCCTCGGCGGAGGGCTCACCGTGCTTTGGGGAGTTTCTCGCCTGAGCGGTTGCGATTGGCCTAGCCCGGTACAGGGGCTCGACTCCCAAGGCCGGCTTCTGGGGTTGAACTGGCAGTACCATGCATTACCGGCAGGGCAGGATCAGCGACTGGGTTGGGCTGGCGACTGTCTGGGAGGAGATCGGCATCTGCTGGCGCAGTGTCCGGACAAGGCCGCCTTGGAGTGGCTGGATGCCTGGCAGCTTCCCTGGTTGGCGGCAGTCAAGGGCAACCGACGTATGGTGTACCAAGGGGAGCGCCGCAACTTGTCGCAACTTGCCGAGCTGGCCAAGGGGGGAGAGCCTCTCGTTTGTCGTTTGCGGGGTGCTAACGTGATTGCCGAGTTGTCGTACCTAGGGGTTGAAATGCCCTCCGTGCGAAGGGAAGGACAAGTACAGACGCCGCCCATCGTAGCTTGGTTCTGTCGGCTCAGCGATGCTGACAGCGGGCGGGAAGTGGGGCGTCGCTACTGGTTGTCGTCATGCCATGACCAGGAACAGGCGCGCCAATTGTTAGCAACCGACCTCGTTCATGCCGACTTGCCACTGCTGACCCGTCAAGCCTGGCAACGTCTGGGTCATGCTGGCTTCGCCCAGTGCGATCCGTCGCTACGTTTGCTGCTGGCCGGTGGTTTCGCCGCGGTAGCGCTGCGCCTCGATCAAGATCACGATACTTGGGCGATGGACGTGCGTGCCCAGCTTCTTGCCTTGCAAGGTGGTAAGGCCCAACGCAAGCCTAAGCTTTTGCTCGAAGCCTTGCTGCATCTCTTCACTGCGCGTGATGTTTTCCAGCAAATGAGCGTCAGTGGACAGCGGGTGCTGGGTGGCTGAAATGGGAGAAGGCTCTTCTTTTCTGGGACAGGACCAAGCTGCCGGATTGCGTCGTTGGGCCCGGCAACAGGGAATCGATGTTACCGAGGAAGGTGTGACGAGGGAGTCATCAGCCCGGGAAGAAAGCGTCTGTCGAAAGACCTTGATGGTAGTGGGAATGCCGGATACCTCGACTCGCCAACGACATCGTGTGCAACAGGTGTTGCGGGACTGGCATGTCGCAGGGCAACGCTGGATTGGCGATCCCGACGTTTGGCGCATCGTGGTTCTGGGGGCTGATAGTCCACATGTGCCGATACTGGCTGAGCAGCAGGCACGTTGGGCACTTTGGGTGGAGGGCGACCTCGATGGTTTTCGCCGTGCCTACCGAGTACTCAAGTGTCTCGCTGCTGGCCGTGGGCCCCGGCGTCTGCTGGCGATCCATCCCGGCTTCGTCTCACGCGACGGTTTGCTCAACAATCTGCAACAGGCTGCTGATGAATTCTGCGGCATCGAGCTACTGGTGTTGAATGGTACCGCTGGTGAACGGACGGAGTCTCGGCGATGAGAGGGTATTGGCAGAGTATCGTGTTTGTCATCCTGTGCTTGCTGGCGGTAGGAGTGGCCTGGGGAGCATCAGGAAGCTGGGTTGCCACTGCGCCTGGGGTGCGTGTCGCTATCCCCGAACGTGAGGTTCATTCACAATCGCTATCGACGCCATCTTCGCTTCCCAGCCAAATGCTTATCTCCAAGTTGCGTTGGCGCTTCGATTCTCCACTGGGGCAGTCAATTCAGGCTTGGTTGTGTCATCCTCGACGCTGTATACCGTTATCTTCACCATCGGGTCAAAGCAGGATGCTGGCGGGTCTGTCCGCATCCGCTCCCTTGTACTTTCAGTTTCGTTTACCGCGGGGAGGACAAGCCGTGGAAGTGACGGGATTGCAAGTCATCGTCGACTATCAATGAGATGGTGTCTCCTTATATTCGGTGATGCTGGCTGGAGCGAGTGGGGGGCGGTCGCGATGTGATGTCAATGGTCTGTCTTCCAGGGCGGTGAGCAGTATTTGTAGTGGATCCCCGTGGCTCACCAGTGCAATCGTCTCACCACAGTGTCGTGCTTCCATGTGCTCGATGACCATCTGCATCCGGATGGCCACGGCTGCAACGCTCTCCACACCCAACTGTTGATGGTGGGCATCCTGGGCATCCAATGTCCAGATATCGTGATAGTGGCGGTCGGATTTTCCATCGAGTTCGCCGAAGCAACGCTCACGCAACCGCTTGTCGACTTGCATGGATAGATGGAAGCGTTGGGCAAGATACATGGCCGTCTGAGTGGTCCGTCGGTAGTCCGAGTGCAGGAGAAGAGTCGGCGTGGGCCAATACCAGTCACTGATCAGCTTGTGCATCTGCTGTTCGCCCAAGGTCGATAGTCCATAGTAGGCACATCCATGCGTAGGTGTGCTGACTATGATTCCTGCTTCATTGGCCTGGCTATGACCATGCCGCACCAGCAGATAATGATTTTGCAGGCTCACGATTATTGCTCGAGTGTTTCAAAACTTGAAAAAGCCTCGAATTGGTGGAGCTATTCAAGGCTTGGCCCTATCACCGCTACGTCAATAATGGCAAGTATGACGGGTCGGCATTCGGCCCGCGATATCGGTTTTTCATAGGGCCAAGGTATTGGGCTCGGGGCGAGAAGGATGTATACGGCACAAGGCAAGATCGATCAAGGGGCGTTGCTTGAACAATACCTCCCGGTAGTGCGGCGCCAGGCCTTGGCGCTTCAGGTCAAATTACCGGCGAGTGTGGAGCTTGACGACTTGATTCAGGCGGGAATGGTCGGTCTGCTGGATTGTCTGGCGCGTTATGACACCAAACATGGGGCGAGCTTCACGACCTACGCCAGTCAACGCATCCGTGGCGCCATGATTGACGAACTGCGCAGTCGCGATTGGGTACCCCGTAGCGTCAGGCGTAATGCGCGCGCACTGGATGAGGCTATCCGTCGGCTCGAGCAAAAGTTGGGGCGTGCCGCCGATGAACGGGAAATTGCTGCTGAGCTGGATGTCGGCCTTGAGGAATATTACCAGTTATTGGGTGATGCCAACGGTGGACAACTGCTCCCCTTCGAAGAGCTCGTTGCTGAAGGTGGTGAACCGAGTGATGATGAGAGGGCCCCTCCATCTCCCTTCGCAGCACTGGCCGATGGCGAGCAGCGCGAAAGGCTAGTCGCGGCCATTGAACAGCTTCCTGAACGCGAGAAGCTGCTACTGGGGCTTTACTATCAGGAAGAACTCAATCTCAAGGAGATCGGTGCCGTGCTGGGTGTCAGCGAATCGCGGGTGTGTCAGTTGCATAGCCAGGCGGTGTCGCGGTTGCGGGCGAAGCTGTCCGACTAAAAAAACGCTAGGTTGGCTCTCTTCCCGTCAGATCATTTTCATCATGGCCTGCGTTTCTTTGACGGCCAGCAGATAGCATTCGCGTAATTCTTCGCTAGGGGGCGAAGCCATAGCGTCAGTCTCTAGCTCCTGATAGTCCCGCGCAAGTGTGAGAATGGCACCCAGTGTGCCGCTATTGCCTGTCAGTGCCTGAGCGACACTGTCACTCAATGGTATCTCGTCCAACAGTTCGGCCATCTCGACACCCAGCATGGCGTCCATCAACGAAAACAATCCAGTAGTGAAGGCGTCCTCAGCATCGATGTGGTAGAAGGGGGTGGCCAAGTGTTTACACATGAAGGCTCGGATCAGAGCGTGTTGCATGGTCAGGCGGCAGATTGGGCCGTTCTGGGCCAGCATCACAGTAGCCACCAACGTGCGTAATTCCGTCAAACCCAGCAATTGCAGGCCACGCTTTAGATTGGTGGTCTCACACTGACCGAAATGGCTAGAGTTGGCGCGCTTGATGACGGTCAGATAGAGGTGCGGATCCTGTGCGATCATGTTGGCGATCCAGTCGAAGTTGACCATGTCACGATAGAGTTCGCGGATCAGCTTGATCTGGATACTACTGTTGCTGCGGCGCTGTCGAAGCGGTGAAACCAGGTTCTTTGGACGAGCAAAGAAAAAGCCTTGAAACAGAGAAAAGCCTTGAGCCTTGGTGCGTTCGAAAGTTTCCAGGCTTTCCACCTTCTCGGCCAGCAAGGTACAACCATGCTTTCGGTAGAAAGCCAGGTGTCGAAGATCGTAGGGCTCGACGACATCGACCTTGACGATATCGGCAAGTGTAACCAAGGCAGCGTTGTTGCTATTGATCACGTAGTCATCGAGGGCGATCCGATAGCCTTGCCTCTTGATCAGTTGCAAGGCAGAGATGATCTCTTCATTGGCATCGACGCTCTCGAGCACCTCGATCACGACTTTCTCGGGAGGAAGGGGCAAAAGCTCCGGGCGTTCCAGCCACTCTCTTGACACATTGATGAAGAGCAAGCGATCACCGATCAATTTGTCGAGTCCGATCTCGTATATGGCCATGCTGCTGGCACGGGCTGTGGCAAGTAATGGATCGCGGACCTCGACGCGGTCATCGTGTATGGAGGCACGGTAGAGGAGTTCGTCGGCGAGGTGTCGATAATCGCCATCGCAGATGGGTTGGAGTGCGATGCAATAATTATCGCCAAGGGAGGGCGCAGATTGATCTAGTGTGCTCACGAACCGGCTCCCTCCTGGCGAATGGCTGGTTCTTGGGCCGCCATTGTGCTTGTAATGGTTAGGCGGCCCTACTTTTGACTATAGATGTTACTCCCCGTCTATATAAGTTGACAATCTACTACGGAATCGATATCAGGCCTGCTGAGGGCGGCGACGTGGACGGCGTCGCCGCTGAGGGCGGTGATTGGGGTCAGCTGCTTGTTTTTGGCGCGCATCAGGTGTGCCACGGCTAGCACCTTGACGACGTCGACCGTTTTCGATCGGTTCCGGCTTGGCATTGGGATCGGGCTCGAAGCCTGGCTCGATGCGTTTCTCCAGCGGCCGTTTGATCAGCCGTTCGATGTTGCCGAGAAGTCCGTATTCGTCAATGCATACCAGGGAAATCGCTTGGCCCAAACTGCCAGCACGACCGGTGCGACCGATACGATGGACGTAATCCTCAGCGACATTGGGTAGCTCGAAATTGACGACATGCGGAAGTTCGCTGATATCCAGCCCGCGAGCGGCAATGTCGGTAGCGACCAAGACCTGAAGCGTGCCGCTCTTGAAGGCGGCTAGTGCCTTGGTGCGTGCCGACTGGCTCTTGTTGCCGTGAATCGCCATGGCCGGAATGTCTTGCTTGGAGAGTTGCTCGGCTAGCCGGTTGGCACCATGTTTAGTGCGTGTGAAAACGAGTACCTGATACCACTGATGCTCGTTGATCAAATGAGCGAGGAGGTCGCGTTTCTTCTCGCGATCGACCCGGTAGATGGTCTGATCGATGGTTTCGGCGGTGGTGTTACGACGTGCCACTTCGATCAGTGTTGGGTCGTTCAGCAGTTTACCTGCCAGTGCTTGGATTTCGGTAGAGAACGTTGCCGAGAACAGCAGGTTCTGGCGTTTCTCCGGCAGTAGGCGCAACACCTTGCGAATATCGTGAATGAAGCCCATGTCGAGCATGCGGTCGGCTTCGTCGAGCACAAGGGTCTCCACTTGGGACAAGTCGACATGACGTTGCTGGTGGAGATCCAGGAGGCGGCCTGGTGTCGCGATCAGGATATCGAGTCCTGGACGGATGGCATCGACTTGAGGCTGCTGGCCCACTCCACCAAAGATCACATGAGAGCGTAGGGGGATGTAACGCCCATAGGCTTGGATGTTATCCCCAATCTGGGCGGCCAATTCGCGAGTCGGTGCCAATATCAGTGCCCGAACCTGTCGGGCCTTGGGGCGTGGTCCATCGGCCAGGCGTTGTAGCAAGGGGAGAGTGAACCCGGCGGTCTTGCCGGTACCGGTCTGGGCACTGGCCAATAGATCTCCCCCTTGTAGAACGGCAGGGATTGCCTGGCGTTGGATAGGAGTGGGGGTGGAATAGCCTTGTTCGTCGACCGCGCGCAGAAGTTCGGCGCGCAGGCCAAGGTTGGAAAAGCTCATGCAAACTCCAGAGCATGCGCATCCACCGTTCGCCTACGTGTGTAGGCGTGAGTCCCTGGCCAATGCGCGAAAAAATGGGATGACAGGTGCGGCAGGAGGGACTGGATATGTGCCGCGGGCGTGCATCATGGCAGAAAAACGCGTGATATGCAGTAAAGGAAAGGTTGCATGATGACAATCTCATTGCAATTCGATGATGCGTTCGGCGAGTTGGTCTGCGACTTTGTCCCAACTTTGTCCGAGCGCTCGGACCAGGGCGGGATATCCATCGGCATCCAACTCTGTCTGAGCGTTGAAAGGTTCTTGTGTCAGAAGTTGCCCTTGGCCACCATGCAACTGCCACTGACCACTAGCGACAGCAAGACCATCGTAGCGCCCTTGGAAGCGCTCGACCTCTAGACGTAATGACAAAGCGTCGCTGTTGACGGTGCCAGCGCCGAGCACTCGCGTGTCTGCAAGGCGATTCGCCAAGCGATGACGCAGGCCGCGCTCCAACTGTCGGCCCAATTCTTCGGCCCAAAGATGCTCGCGGGCCTGGTTGAGGGTGATGTCGTCAAGTTGCAGGACAATGCCTTCGCTGTCGAGGTAATTTGCCATGCGTATAGGGCGTACCACCAGGGTATGCGTGGGGTCCATCGTGGTGCGCGGTGCCGAAATCGTATCGAGAGGCAGGGTGTAGCGATAACTGGGTGAGGGAGTCGAGGCACACCCAGTCAGTCCCAGGACTGCCAGTAGCACCGGCGCACAATGCCGCAATACCAGTGAACGGGTGACAATCATACGGTTTGATCTCCTTGTCATTGTCATCGCGGCGCTTGAGGCTCGGGGTCTTCATCGAGACTTCGTTCAAAGATCAAGGCATTGGGTTGTTCGCTCAGGGTACGTGCCACTGGTTGCAAGTCCCGCATCAGCCGCTCCAGGCGTTCCAGGGTACTGGTCAGTTCACGGTAGGCACCGGAACTCGGTGAAAAGCCCTGCAACGTCTGACGCAATTCTTTGAGGGTTTGGTTGAGATTGTCAGGCATTTCACGTGTCGAGGGATCGTCGAGCAGTGCCTGGAACGATTCGCTAAGCTGGCGGACATCGGCAAGCATGGCCTCGGATGTTTGCAGGTTGCGGTCCAGGCTGGAAAGTAGTGGCTCGATTTTCAGGCTATTGAGCTTGTTGAGCAGATTGGTGAGTTGAGCTTCGAGTTGGGCAAAACCACTGGAAGTGGTGGGGAAGACCGTACGATCTTCGAAGCGCTCTGCCACATAGGTATCTGCCAGATCTGGGTGGAAGTTCAGGTCGACGAACAGGGCGCCGGTGAGCAGGTTGCCACTCTTGAGAGAAGCGCGAAGCCCAAGTCCGAACATGCGCTTGAAGCGCTGATCCCACTCCTCGAGGTCAATGGGGCCGTTGTCGTTTGCGCCTGCGATGCGCTGAGGTTCGATACGAATCAGCACTGGGATAGCAAATCGCGGTCGCGACTCCGGCTGGGGAGCCCTGAAATTCCAGGGTACGCTGGCTACCGTACCCACACGCACGCCGCGAAATTCCACTGGTGCCCCGCGCGACAAACCACGTACGGTATCGTCGATCAGCAGGACGTACTCCAGGTAGCGGTTGAACGTGCCTTGACGGGCGCTCTCTTCATCTTCGTAGAGGGTGAAAGTCGCATCGGGATCAACGGAGGCGCCGCGCGGAATGTCCTCGAGGTAGCCAAAGGTCACGCCGCCGCCGACCAGGGCTTCCAATGACTCGAGATTGACATGGATACCCTCGGAGTCAAGGCGCAGGTCGACACCGCTAGCCGACCAGAATCGCGTATTGTCGGTAATCAAGGTGTCGTAAGGGGTTTCGATGAACAGTCGGTGACGCATCCGGCGTGCCTGGGCGTCGAATTGCGCTTCTTCCACACGTCCGACGGTATAGCCCTGATAGGTGACAGGGTCGCCTACGGTCAGAGAATTGCCAAGTTGGCTGATCAGGTTGATGCGGATACCTTGCGCACCGGCAGGAGCGACAGGAGGGTGGTCGAGTACATTGAATTCACGTCGTTCTTCATCGCTTTCCCCAGGCTGCAGTTGTATGTAGGCGCCAGAAAGCACAGTTCCCAAGCCGCTGATGCCTTCACGGCCAATACGCGGCTTGACCACCCAGAAGCGGGTATCTTCGACCAACATGCGCTCGACATCGGGACTCATGCGTGCCGTGATCACCGCATGGTTCAGGTCATCCGACAGCCGTACCTGTTCGACACGACCGACTTCCACGTTGCGGGATTTGATCAGCGTGCTACCGGCCTCGATGCCTTCGGCATTAGACATGCTTAGGGTAATCAGAGGGCCTCGGCTGGTGATATTGTCATAAATCAGCCATAGGCCGATCAGTACGGCGACCACCGGCACGATCCAGATGGGCGATAAACGCGTTTGCCGGCGTCGTATGGCACGCTGAGTGTCATTGGCCTGTTCGTCGGTCATGGCGTTTTTTCCTGCGGGTGGTGAGAGTACCGTGCCTGGGGATCATCCCAGATCAGACGCGGATCGAAGGTCATGGCGGCGAGCATGGTCAGGACCACCACACTACCGAAAGCGAGTGCCGCGGGGCCAGGTGTGATTGACATCAGGGTGCCGGCACGAATTAGTGCCACCAGGATCGACACCACGAAGACGTCGACCATCGACCAGCGGCCGATGAATTCAGTGATCCGATACAACTGAGTGCGGGTGGGGCCACTGAATTCGCTGCTGCGCGGGACGACCAGACACAGCCATGATAGTGCTATCAGCTTGCATACCGGCACCAGGATGCTAGCGGTGAAGATCACGGCGGCAACGGGCCAGGATCCCATCTGCCATAGTTCGATGACACCACCGATGATAGTCGAGGGATGGCTTTGACCCAGCGATGTGGTGGTCATGATCGGATAGACGTTGGCGGGAACGTACATGACCGTAGCGGCGGCCAAGAGTGCCCAGGTGCGTTGTAGGCTATGAGGTCGCCGAGCGTGCAAGGACTCGCCACAGCGTCGGCAATGTCCATGACCATTGGCCTCCAGGCGATTGATCAGCCCACAAGTGGGACACCCTGCCAGGTTTTGGGGCGCGGCTGTCTGACCGCTGCGAATGCCTTCGGGTGCCAGGGGTTCTCCGGCCAGGGAGAACCACATCCAGTCGGCATCGATTGACTGGGTGGTTAGCAGCAGCAGGAACGCGAAGGCACAAAATGCCCAAAAGGAGATGCCGACTTCAATCTGCGCCAAACCGGCGACTTTGATCAAGCTGACCAGGGCGCCGATGATGAAAACGTCGGCCATCATCCAAGGATGAAGGTGAGCCAGCGAGCGAGCGATGCCACGACTGTAGGGGAGAGGAGCATTGCCCAGCAGTCCGATCTGCAGCCACATCACGCCTACCAAATAGACCGCTGGAAGCACGAGGATGGTCAAGGCCACGCCGATGGCAACGAGAGGTTCATGAAAACCGATCAGAGTGGTGACCGTTTGTGTCAACTCGATGCGATTGCTGATTCCGCTGACCTCAAAACTGACGAATGGAAAGGAGACGGCCAGCAGTAAAGCGATCAGCGCGCTGGTGGCCAAGGCCAGACTGCGTTGTACGGGCCGATAGTGGCGTTTGGCCAAGGTATAGCCGCAGCGTGGACAGTCGGCCCGTTCCCTTGGGCGCAACGGTGGCAGTGCGACCACCCAGTCGCATTCATGGCAAGCACGAAGACGCCGCCGTGAGACACGGACTTCGGGGGAATTCGGCTCTACCTCCATCTTGGAGGACTGCCGTGGCTCTTGAGAATGAGTAGGCTCGGACAAAAAACGCTCTCGAAGTATTGGTCGAATACAGCACCTGCATGTCATTATGCCGCTTGTGTTCGTACATACAAACATTCATGCCTGAATGTCGATGCTTTACTATCAGACGCCTGAGTGCACGGCGGCAGGCTGGATATCAACTGCAAGGAAATGATTGTCGATGTTGCTGTCGATTGTTGCCATCGTGGTAGGGCTGATATTGCTGGTGTGGAGTGCTGAGCGTTTTGTTGAAGGGGCAGCGGTGACAGCGCGGCATTTGGGGTTGTCTCCGCTATTGATCGGCATGTTGGTCATGGGCTTTGGAACATCGGCCCCCGAACTGATGGTATCGGCACTGGCGTCGATACAGGGTAATCCAGGCTTGGCGTTGGGCAATGCCTACGGATCGAACATTGCCAATGTCGGCCTGATCCTGGGACTGGTGGCACTGATTTCACCGCTGGCAGTGCATTCTCAAGTACTCCGGCAAGAGTTACCGTTGCTGGGACTGGTGACTTTGCTGGCGGCGTGGCAACTGCGCGATGGCACTATCGTTGCCTTCGAAGCGGGGGTATTGTTGCTGGTGCTCGTGCTGTTCATCGGGCTCAGCATTTGGAGAGCGCGGCAGGCCGGGGCCAGCGAGGATCCTCTGGCGGACGATGCGACGGAAAGCCTGTCGTTCAAGCCAATGTCACTCGCCGTTGGCATCACGTGGACGCTGATTGGCCTGGGACTATTGATCGCCAGCTCTCGCATCCTGGTATGGGGCGCAGTGGACATTGCCCAATTCTTTGGTGTCAGCGATCTGATCATCGGGCTGACAGTGGTGGCGGTGGGTACCTCACTGCCGGAACTGGCTTCGTCGATCAGTGCCTTGCGCCGCCAAGAACACGACCTGGTGTTGGGTAACGTGATCGGTTCCAACTTGTTCAATACGCTGGCTGTGGTGGGATTGGCCGGTGTCATCCATCCGATCGACGTCGGGGGTGAAGTGCTGGCCCGCGATTGGCCGGTAATGGCGACGATGACGCTGTTGATGGCGATCTTCGCCATGGGCTGGCGTGGCCGTCAGGGGCGCATCAATCGTCTGGAAGGCGGTGTATTGCTGTTGCTGTTTCTGAGCTATACCACCTATCTGGTCAATACGGTGATCCAGGCGGGAGGGGCATGATATTTAGCCTTTTGAGGCTGCCCTGTACCTTGTGCCTCTAAGAGAGTGAGGAGTCTCGATTTCTGTATTCCCTCGGGCTGCGGCAATTGACCACAGCCGTTAGCGGCCAAGGTGCGGCAACACGACACAGCCATTGAGACGTGTCATCCTTCCGCTTCCAAGCTCCTGTCGGTAGGCTATTTTACTGATACCGACATCGGGAACCACTGGATAAATTCTTGCGCTGATGTCGCTCGTCGATTTATTCAGTCCTTCCATAGGAGTAGGTCATGGAGCTCGATCCGCTGTTGCTGTCACGAATGCAGTTTGCGTTCGTGGTGTCCTTTCATGCGATATTCCCGGTGTTCACCATCGGTCTTGCGTCTTATCTTGCCGTACTCAACGGTCTTTTCTACCGTACCGAGAATCCAGCTTGGGAACGCTTGGCGGTGTTCTGGACCAAGGTGTTTGCCGTGGTGTTCGGCATGGGCGTGGTGTCAGGCATCGTGATGTCCTTCCAGTTTGGAACCAACTGGAGCAACTTCTCCTTTGCGGCGGCGAACTTCCTGGGACCGATGCTCAGTTACGAAGTGGTTACCGCCTTCTTTCTCGAGGCGGCCTTTCTCGGCGTCCTGCTGTTCGGTCGGGGCAAAGTGCCCCAAGGAGTACACCTGTTCGCCTCCATCATGGTGGCCGTCGGTACCTTCATCTCCGCATTCTGGATCCTTGCCGCCAATAGTTGGATGCAGACGCCGGTCGGGGTCGAGTTGATCGACAACCGCTTCCATATCACCGACTGGAGCGAAGCGATCTTCAATCCCTCCTTCCCCTACCGCTTCACGCATATGGTGCTTGCCTCCTTTCTCACCGGCGGTTTTGTGGTGGCCGGGGTCAGTGCCTGGTACCTGTTGATCGGACGCGATGTGAGGGCCAACAAGAAGGCGCTTTCCATGTGCCTATGGCTGCTGCTGGTGTTGGCGCCAGCTCAGGCTCTGGTAGGCGATTTCCATGGCCTGAACACTCTGGAACATCAGCCCACCAAGGTGGCTGCCATGGAAGGCAATTGGGAGACCAGTTCTCATACTCCCTTGTTGTTGTTTGCCATCCCCGACCAAGCGGCCCAGACCAATCGCTTCGAAATCGGTATTCCCAGCCTGGCTAGCGTGATCCTCACACATCACCCGGCTGGAGTGGTGCCAGGGATCAGTGAAATGCCACCCGAACAGCAGCCACCGGTATGGTTGGTGTTCTGGTCGTTCCGGATCATGGTGGCGCTCGGTTTCCTGATGATTGCCGTCGCCTTGGCAGGGTTGTGGTTGCGCCGTGGCGGTCGAATCTACGAGCATCGCGGTTTCCTACAGCTACTGCGGCTGATGAGCGTTACTCCCTTCATTGCCGTGTTGGCTGGCTGGTTCGTCACCGAGACCGGCCGAGCACCGTGGCTGGTCTACGGCATGATGACCCATGCCGAGGCAGTGACTCCCTCGCTGACGGGGGGCATGGCATTGTTCACCCTGGTCGGTTATGTGGCGGTCTATGCGGTGGTGTTCTGGGCCGGTACCTACTACCTGACCCGGGTAGTGCGCAACGGTATGCAAGAGGGTGGTGAAGAGATCAAAGGCGAAGTGGAACGGCCGATGCGGCCTCTATCGGCCACGCATACGCCTTTCGATGACGTTTCCACCAATCCAAGCAAATAAGGAGCGCCGCCATGGGTGGTATCGATCTAGCATTGATCTGGGCCGTCATCATCGGTTTCGGCGTGATCATGTATGTGTTGATGGATGGTTTCGATCTGGGCTTGGGTATTCTCTATCCCTTTGCCCCGGACGAGGATGCCCGGGACGTGATGATGAACTCGGTGGCTCCGGTATGGGATGGCAATGAAACCTGGTTGGTACTCGGTGGTGCCGGGTTACTCGGGGCCTTCCCATTGGTTTATTCGGTGTTCCTGCCAGCACTCTATATCGGCGTATTCCTGATGCTGGCGGGGTTGATCTTTCGTGGTGTGGCCTTCGAATTCCGCTTCAAATCGCGCAAGAATCGCCACTGGTGGAACCGTGCCTTCTGCTGGGGATCGGCTGTGGCGGCCTTTGCCCAAGGCGCTGTGGTGGGAGCCTATATCCAAGGCTTCGCGGTGGAAGGGTTCGTCTATGTCGGCGGGGCGCTGGACTGGCTGACACCGTTCACCGTGCTCACCGGCCTGGGGCTGATGGCCGGCTATGCACTACTGGGCGCCACCTGGTTGATCATGAAATCCGAAGGCTACATCCAAGCTTGGGCTTATCGCATTACACTGCCACTGCTTGTCCTGGTATTGGCGGTTTTCCTGATCATCAGTCTGTGGACCCCCTTCGTGAACCCGGATGTCTGGGAACGCTGGTTCGGTCATATCGGCGTAATCTGGATCTTTCCGGCCTTGGCGCTGGGCTGCGCGGTAGTGGTCTATCGCTCGGTGCGTCAGCGTCGCGAAGGGCTGCCTTTCGTCGCCACGCTCGGTCTCTACATTTTTACCTATCTGGGTCTGGTGATCAGCAAGTGGCCGGTGATCGTGCCACCGAATCACACCATCTGGGACGCGTCCTCGTCGCCGGAGTCGCAGCTATTCCTGCTGATCGGCGTGCTGTTCGTGATTCCCATCGTGCTGACTTATACCGCCTGGACCTACTGGGTGTTCCGCGGCAAGGTCAAGGTGGGTGAGGGCTATCATTGAGTCCATCGACACCGGAGAGTCACGATGATGGGCTGACGCCGAGGCGCTGGCTGGCAGGTTTGGCGTCTCGCGAGCGGCGCTTACTGCGTCTTGCCGTTTTATGTGGTGTGGTCGTGGGATTGGCCACCATGGTGCAGATGGGGTTGCTGGCCTGGATTGTCAGTGCTTTGCTGACTAGCGGGGCCACACTCGACGAGTTGTCGTGGGCCTTTGCCAGCGCCATGGGAGTCATTGGCGTGCGAGCCATGGCCCAATGGGGGTATGAGGTCACGGCCCAGGAGGCGAGCTTGCGAATTCGCCAGGCGGCCAGGCGAGAAGTTCTCGGGCATCTCGAAGCATTGGGACCGGTACGCCTGGCAGGGCGCCATAGCGCTGGACTCGGCGGGCAACTGGTAGAACAGGTCGAGGCGTTGGATGGTTACTTTGCACGTTTTCTGCCGCAATTGCGCCTAGCCGTCGTATTGCCGTTGACCATCCTGGTGATCGTGGCCTGGCTCGATTGGCTGGTGGCGATTCTGTTGTTGCTGTCGATGCCCTTGATTCCTGTTTTCATGGCCTTGGTGGGTATGGGAGCGGAGCGCCTCAATCGGGAGCAGTTCGCTGCCGTAACGCGTTTGGCGGGTCATTTTCTCGACCGGGTGCGTGGTATCACCACCTTGCAATTGTTCAACTGCACCGAGTCGGCTACCGATGAGGTATATGCCCGTGCCGACGACTACCGGCGTCGTAGCATGCGCACTCTGCGCCTGGCCTTTCTGTCATCGGCGGTACTCGAGTTCTTTGCTTCCGTGGCCATCGCGATGTTGGCGATTTATATCGGGTTCGGTTTGTTGGGCTATATAGCGTTCGGCCCTGCACCGAAGCTGACGCTCTTCAGTGGTTTGACGATCCTGTTGCTGGCACCAGAGTTCTTTCAGCCGTTGCGTACCTTGTCTCAACATTACCATGACCGCGCCGCGGCACTGGGCGCTGCCGATGGCTTGGTGGCGCTACTCAGCGAGCCGCTTCCCGAGCATGTCGGTGAGAGAAGTGACCAGCGCAATACTGATTTAGCGATAGCGGTTGGCTTGGTAGGCGTTAGTGTCCGTCATCCCGGGCGTGGCGACGTGCTGGGGCCACTCGATCTCGAGGTAGCGGCCGGCGAGACCGTTGCATTGATTGGCCCCTCCGGTGCCGGCAAGTCGACGCTGCTACAACTCATTGCCGGTTTCATTGACTCGGAGACGGGGCAGGTCTACGTCGACACCGGGAATGGTTTCGCCTGGATGGATCAGCGCCCTTTTCTGGTGCAAGGATCGATTGCCGATAACCTGCGTTTGGCTGCGCCATATGCCAGTGATGCTCAATTGCTTGCAGCACTCGAACGAGCCGGCTTGCGGGAACTGTTGGCAAGCCTTCCTGAGGGATTGCAAACATCACTTGGCGAACGTGGCGCCGGCCTTTCCGGTGGCCAAGCCCAGCGTGTGGCACTGGCCCGAATATTCTTGTCTCCGGCGCCACTGGTATTGCTGGACGAGCCGACGGCAAGTCTGGATGAGGTTTCCGAGGCATTCGTGATCGAGGGGTTGAAATCGCTCGCCGAGGAAGGGCGAACCTTGGTGATTGCCACTCACCATCCTGCCTTGATGGTCATGGCCGGCTGTGTGGTGCGATTGAGCCAGGGGCGTATCGTCACGGAGCAGTCGGCATGATGCGTGAACACTATCGCCAACAAACCGAGGGTTTACATGGGGCGGCGTGGCGGGAACTCGGGAGCGAGCTGCTGCCTTGGCTACGACGATTGGGCCGGCGTCGCCAACGTCTGCTCGTGGGGGCGATGCTGTTGGCATTGACCCTCGGGGCGGCGATCGGTTTGCTGGCGCTATCAGGCTGGTTCATTACTGCCACGGCCATGACAGGTACCTTGTTGGCGGCGGGAGTGGTGGCCAGGCTGGACATATACGTACCCGGTGGAGGGATCCGCTTTTTCGCTGTG
Source organism: Litchfieldella anticariensis FP35 = DSM 16096 (assembly GCF_000409775.1). Classification (GTDB taxonomy): domain Bacteria; phylum Pseudomonadota; class Gammaproteobacteria; order Pseudomonadales; family Halomonadaceae; genus Litchfieldella; species Litchfieldella anticariensis. Next base: position 606,798 of record NZ_KE332377.1, read on the forward strand.
ACACGCACCGTGTCGCGCTACTTCGAGCGTCTCTACAATCATGACACCGTGCTGCGCCTGCTGGCCGATCTGCGCGGTGGTATGTTTCGTGTGCTGGCAGGCTTGGATGCTCAGGTACTATCTCGCCGTCGGGCCAGCGAGTGGCTCAATCGTTTGACCGCGGATATCGACACCTTGGACAGCCTGTATCTGCGGCTATTGGCACCACCAGCGGTGGCGCTGTTGGCGATTCTGGTGGTCACCGTGTTGCTGGGGAGCTTCGCGCCTTTGACAGGGGGTGTCGTCGGACTGGCACTGCTGGTGTTGTGGGTCTGGCTAGTGGTCGGTCAAGCTTGGCTGGGGATGGATGCGAGTCGACGACGAGTGGCGACCCTGGATCGTTTACGAGGGCATCTGATCGAACATCTGATGGGCCTTGGGGAGCTGAGGGCCTATGGATCATTGTCCTCGCATCGGCAAGCGATCCTGGGTGAGGAAGACACGCTATACCGCGATCAGCGTTATCTCGGACGAGTTTCCGCCTTGGGCAATACCTTGGTTGGGCTGGGAGTGGGGCTCGCCATGCTGCTTGCGTTGTGGTTGGCGGCGCTGGCATATCGTGGCGAAAACCTGTCGGGGCCGCTGATGGTCATGATGCCGTTGGCAGTACTGGCGCTCAACGAGGCATTTGCTGCACTGCCCGTGGCTTTCACGCAATTGGGAGCAACACGCGCTGCGGCGCGACGCCTCAACGCACTGGAGCGGTCGAGCAGTGCCATAATCGAGGCCGATACACCACGTGCGATGAACGATGATGGCATCGAGTGGCGCCTGGAAGCGGTAAGTCTGCATTATCCAGAGGCTTTGACACCGGCATTGGACAGGGTATCGATGTCGTTGGCGCCGCAAGAGCGGCTTGCCCTGCTAGGGGCATCCGGTGCCGGGAAGTCCAGCGTAGCGATGCTGCTGACCCGGTTGCTCGACCCGGACCAAGGGCGTGTCACGTTGCACGGTGTGGATCTGCGTGAGTTGTCGTTGGAGGCGGTGCGTTCGCGTATCGGCTATCTGACCCAGGGCACAGAGCTTTTTCATGACAGTATCGCGGCCAACCTGCGTTTGGCGTGTCCACATGCTGACGACGCCGAACTGTGGCGGGTACTGGAGATGGTGGAACTGGCCGACTGGGTCGAGCAATTGCCAAGACAACTGGATACGCCGGTCGGTGAAGGAGGTCGCCAGCTCTCTGGTGGCCAGGCGCGCCGTCTGGGGTTGGCGCGCATACTGCTTCATGATGCACCGATAGTGATTCTCGACGAGCCTTTCACCGGTCTGGACAGGTCGCTGGCCAGACGTATCTCGCGGCGGCTCGATACGTGGCTGTCTGGCAAGACAGTGCTTTTTCTATTGCATCAGCTCGATGAAGAACGGGATGCGTCGCTTGGTATCCAGCGTGCGTTGACGCTCATTCAAGGCCGCCTCGAGCCATGACTCGGCTCCCTTTCTGCGTCCAACCGGAAGACTTTGCGCAAACGGTCAGTTTGGATCAGGATAAATCAAAGTTCCGGTATGGAGTGCTTATGCAAGATTTTCTCAAGCGGTTACCCAAGGCCGAGTTGCACCTGCATATCGAAGGCTCGCTGGAGCCTGAGTTGATGTTCGCCCTGGCCGAGCGTAACGGCGTCGAGCTGCCATACGCCTCGGTGGAGGCGGCTCGCGCCGCCTATGCATTCGAGGATCTACAGTCATTCCTGGACCTCTATTATCAGGGCATGGCGGTGTTACGCACTGCCGATGATTTCTTCGACTTGGCTATGGACTACTTCCAGCGCGCACACGCTGAGGGGGTGGTGCATGTAGAGATTTCGTTCGATCCTCAGGCGCATCTGGCACGTGGCATTGAGCTGAGCGTGCAGATGGAAGGGTTAGGTCGCGCACGCCGTCAGGCAGAGCGAGAACTGGGGATCTCCACGGCGCTGATCATGAGTTTCTTGCGCGACTGCCCGGCCGATGAAGCCATGCGAGTGTTCGAACAGGCGGCCCCCTACTGGGAGACCATCGATGCCGTGGGTCTCGACAGTGCCGAACGCGGCCACCCGCCTTCGAAATTCACCGAGGTCTTTGCTCGGGCCAAGGAGCTGGGCATCCCGCGGGTGGCGCATGCCGGCGAAGAAGGGCCGGCCGCTTATGTCCGCGAGGCACTCGATTTGCTTGATGTCTGCCGTGTCGATCACGGGGTGCGTTGCTTGGAGGAGCCGGCCTTGGTCGAAAGGTTACGTGACGAGCGTATTCCGTTGACCGTTTGCCCGCTTTCCAATGTGCGCCTGAAGGTGGTGAAGCATATCGACGACCATCCTTTGCCCAGGCTGCTGGAGGCTGGCTTGGTACTGACTCTCAACTCTGATGATCCGGCTTATTTCGGTGGTGGGGTATTGGCCAATTACCTGGCCTGTGAGCAGGCCTTTGCCTGGGGTAAGGAGACCTTCGCTTCGCTGGCTCGTAATGCCATCGAGGTCGCGTTCATGGACAGTCGTCGTCGCCAGGCCCTGTTGGCTGAACTGGATATGGTTCTGGGTGAGGCATGAACGGAAGCTGATATTGCCGCCGCACGACTAGGTCTCGAGTTCACGCATCCATCGCTGGATCATACGGCGCTCCTGTGCGCTGTTGAGCCGTTGGGTATCCAGGGTGGTAGGCCTGATCGAGCAGGCTTGACCGTCGTCCTCAAAAAGAAAACGCCTTCTGGCACCTATGGGTCTGTCTTCAGGGCCATAGATGGAAAGCAGTCTTATCTCAAGTGACTGGAAGGACACGTCTCCACGGGGTCGGTAGCCGTCCAGGTCGATATGATGTGCCCCTGCAACGCGTCGCACGATATCGTGGAAGGTGTCGACATGCAGATAATCGCCGGATTCCAATGGACCCTGATGGGTCTGATACCGCTGTCGATCTTCATCCTCTGATTGTTGATATTCGCTGATGTCCAGCTTCAGTTCACCATCCGAGGTTTCGAGTACCGCGACGATGCCCTGTACGTAAATCGACTCGGCGCTCATGTTGCTGATAATGCACAAAGAGTGGATGTCCTTGCCCCGGCCTCGGTTGATGAGGATACGAGGTCGGCGTTGTCGTTTGTAGCCTGCATAGAGCAATTGGGCATAGAACAGCCAGACGAATAGAGTGAGAACGCTGGCGATGGCATTGATGGCACTGGCATTTGCACTAAACCAATCCATGTCGGACTCCTTGTCGTGACTATTGGTAGGTAGGATTGGGTGTCGAGAGGTAATGTTCTGGGGGATGTGATCAGAGTGCCTGAAGAAAGCGTTTGGGTAAAAAAAGAGCGGCCGTCGATGACAGGCCGCCCAACAGCGCGAGGCAAGAGAAAGCGGGTGTATCAGTGGGGCGCGGTATCACGGTGATGCACGCACTCTCCGTTCGCCCAAGTGGCGTAAACGGAGCGGTCGTCGCCCAGTATCATTAGCGCGAAGAGCTGTTCGGCAAGGCTACGTGTGCGAGCACTACGACGTGCCAGTAGCGGGGTGGCCTGTGGGTCGAGTATCACGATGTCGGCGTCGCCACCTTCGCGCAGGCTGCCGATATGGGCATCCAGATGCAAGGCGCGAGCATTGCCGAGCGTCAGGCGATAGAAGCCCTGCCAGGCGGTCAACGGTTGGCCGAGCAACTGGCCGACTTGGTAGGCGGCCTTGAGGGTGGCCAGGCCCGAGAGGTCGGTGCCACCACCGACGTCGCTGGCCAACGAGGTGTTGAGCCCGGCCTCGCGGCAAGCCAGGCGGTCGAACAAGCCGCTACCCAAGAACAGGTTGGACGTGGGACAGAAGGCGATGTTGGCGCCAGCAGCTGCCAGACGGCTGCGCATTTCCTGGGTTAGATGGATGCCGTGGGCGAAGGTGCTGCGTGGTCCGACTAGACCGTAGCGTTCATAGACGCCCAGATAGTCCGGGCAGTCTGGAAAGAGTTCGGAGACCCAGGCGATCTCGCCCGAATTCTCGGATAGATGTGTCTGCAGGTGCAGGTCCGGCGCGTTGCGTAGGATCGCGCCAGTGGCATCGAGTTGCTCAGGAGTCGAGGTTGGTGCGAAACGCGGTGTCAGGGTGTAGCCCAAGCGGTCCTTGCCATGCCAGTCGCTAATCAGCCGCTCGCTGTCGCGAATTCCATCGAGCACTGTGTCGGTCAGATCTTCGGGGGCATTGCGGTCCATGAGCACCTTGCCGGCCAGCATGCGCAGACCACGTTGATGGGCCGCAGCAAAGAAGGTGTCCACTGAGACAGGGTGTGAGGTGCAGAACACCTGGGCGGTAGTGGTGCCGACACGCAACTGCTCGTCGAGGAAAGCTTCGGCAACGTTCTCGGCATGGGCACGTTGTGCGAAACGGCACTCCTCGGGGAAGGTGTATTCGTTCAGCCAATCAAGAAGTTGACGCCCGTAGGACGCCATGATGTCGAGCTGAACATAGTGCACATGGCTATCGATGAAGCCCGGCATCATCAGCTTGCCCGAATAATCTACCACGTCGATGCCTTCGGTCAGGTGTGGGGCTAATTCATGGTAGTGACCGATGGCACGAATATGGCCGCCGTCGAGCCACAGAGCGCCGTCATCCAAGTGCAGTACACTACCCGGTTCAGGGCTATCGCCTTCACCAGGGTCGTTGAGAAAACTCAGTAGTGGGCCGCGCAGCACGCGCTGGTGTCGAGCCTCTGTCATGGGGTCTCTCCGAGTGATCTGGTATGTCGTAAACGTTCAAGACGAGGAGCGTTTGGCGGAAGTGTCCGCAAAGACGTCGCGTAGTTTCTCAGGGGGTACGCCGCGGTGATCGTCCTGGTTGCCGGTCGATTTCAGTGTCAGCAGTTCCGCGACCGCGGCAATAGCGATCTCATAGGGTCGCTTGCCTTTGGCACCGGAAATGCCGATTGGGCAACGTACCCGATCGAGACTCGACTGGTCGTGGCCGGCATCACGCAGGCGGCGCTGGAAGCTGGCCCACTTGCTTTTCGAGCCGATCAGGCCGATGGAGGCACAATCGCCACGCGTCAGCAGTGCATCGATCAGCTGACGATCTTCACCATGGTCGTGAGTCATCACCAGTACATGGCTGCCGGCAGGAAGCGATGCTACGGAGCCCCTGAGGTCCGGGCCATCCGGCCCTTGGTCGATCCGCCGACAACTCAAGCGCGGCTGTGAATCGCTCTCTGCGGGAAAGGCGTCTTCACGGCTGTCGAACCACAGTACTCGCCATGGCAGAGGCGCCATTAGCCCAGCTAGCGCCTGACCGACATGGCCGGCACCGAACAGGGCAACATTCATCTCGGCACCGGCGAAGACTTCGATCAACACATGTACGTAGCCACCGCAACATTGTCCGCTGCGCCCACCCAATGGAAAGGCTTCCAGCCGGGTGTCGGTCTTGCCGGTGGCTAATGCCTCGCGCGCCGCATCGATCACCTGGAACTCGAAGGTGCCACCGCCCAGTGTGTCGTAGATCTCGTCGGCGGTGATCACCATCTTGGCGCCGGGTTCACGGGGTGTGGAGCCCGCCGCCCCGACCACACTGGCCAGGGCGTGAGGGCGGGCTTCCAACTGCAGGCGATGCAGCGCTGCGTGCCAGTTCATGGTCTCAGGCGAGGTCATCGCTGGTCTCTTCCACAACTGCGGTAGTGACTTGGCGTTGGCGTAGTGCCTCGGCGGCCATCAGCACCCGTTCCGGCGTGGCCGGGGTATCGAGTCGCGGACATTCGCGGTAGTCGGTCAAGCTCGAGAGGGCATCGCGTAGTGCCGACCATACCGACATGCCGAGCATGAAGGGCGGTTCGCCCACTGCCTTGGAGCGATAGATGCTGGCCTGGGAGTTAGGATGGCCTTGCATCAGCTCGACGTTGAACACCGGTGGCAGGTCGCCGAACGTCGGGATCTTGTAGGTGGCGGGACCGTCGCTCACCAAGCGCCCGGCCTCGTTCCATTTGAGTTCCTCGCTGGTCAGCCAGCCCATGCCCTGGATGAAGCCTCCCTCGACCTGGCCGATATCGATGGCTGGGTTCAGGGAGTCACCGACGTCATGCAGGATGTCCACGCGCGTCACCTGATACTCACCGGATAGGGTATCCACGCTGACTTCGCTGACCGCAGCGCCATGAGCGTAATAATAGAAGGGACGGCCCTTGGCTTTCTCGCGGTCGTAGTGGATCAGTGGCGTGGAGTAGAAGCCCTTGGCCGACAGCGAGATGCGCGACATGTAGGCCGCCTGGACCAGTTCGCCCCATGGGATGCGATGCGCGCTTTCCCCCTCTCCAGCGACCAGTTCGCCGTTCTCGAGGCGCATGCCTTCACGGTCCAGTCCGCCCTGGTCCTTGAAAAAGTGTTCAGCCGCGAAGTCGAACAACCGTTCACGCAACTGCGTGGCAGCGTCGCGAGCAGCCTGACCGTTGAGATCGGCACCGCTGGAGGCAGCAGTGGGCGAGGTATTGGGTACCTTGTCGGTACGTGTGGCGGTGATTCGTACCTGTTCGAGATCAAGACCGAGTTCGCGTGCTACCACCTGGCAGACCTTGGTATGCAGGCCCTGGCCCATCTCTGTACCGCCGTGGTTGATCATTACGCTGCCGTCGGTATAGACGTGCAATAGGGCTCCGGCCTGGTTGAGATGCTTGGCAGTGAACGAGATACCGAACTTGACCGGTGTCAGTGACAAGCCCTTCTTGATGACCGAACTCTTGGCGTTGAACTCAGTGATCTTCTTGCGCCGGGCCCAGTAGTCGCTCTTCGTCTCCAGTTGCGTGACGATGTCGTGGAGCAGCTCGAGTTGTTCCACCTTCTGCCCGTAGTGGGTGACATCACGCCCAGCGCGATAGAGGTTACGCTTGCGTACCGTCAACGGATCTTCGCCGACCTGGCGCGCAATGTCGTCCATGGCCGCTTCGATGATCATCATGCCCTGCGGACCGCCGAAACCGCGAAAGGCGGTGTTGGATGCGGTGTGGGTCTTGGCACGATGCCCAGTGACCCGCACCTGGCCTAGTGAATAGGCGTTGTCGGCATGGAACATGGCACGGTCGACGATGGCTTCGGAGAGATCCGGCGAGTAGCCGCAGTCGCCGATCACGGTGATGTCGCCGCCAAGCAATATACCTTGATCGTCGTATCCTAGACGATAGCGGTTATGGAAGGGGTGGCGCTTGCCAGTGACGCGCATGTCCTCGGCGCGAGGTAGGCGAATGCGCGTGGCACGGCCAGTACGCCTGGCAATGATGGCGGCGATACAGGCCCAAGGTGAAGCTTGGGTCTCCTTGCCACCGAAGCCGCCACCCATGCGACGCATTTCCACAGTCACCGCATGGAACGGGATATTCAGTACCTCTGCAACCAGCTTCTGGGTCTCACTGGGGTGCTGGTTGGAGGTATAAACCACCACGCCTTCGTCTTCGGTAGGCGTAACCAAGCATGCCTGGCCTTCCAGATAGAAGTGCTCCTGGCCGCCGACGAACTGCTCGCGCTCCAGAACATGTGGCGCACCTTCCAGTACCTGCTGCCAGTCGCCGCTCTCCTGTACATGGGTCGGACGGACGAATTCGCCGCGTTCGGCGGCGGCTACCGGGTCGAGGCTGGCCGGTCGTTCGTCGATCTCGACGATGGCTTCCTTCACTGCCAGGCGGGCTGCCTTGTGACTTTCGGCGGCGACGGCGAACAGGCACTGACCGACATAGCTGATTTCGTCGTCGACGAAGATCGGATCGCCAGGGAATACTGGACCGATATCGGTATGGCCCGGTACGTCGATGATGGTGACCACGTCGACCACTCCGGGAGCAGCTTTGACCTTTTCCAGATCCAGACGCGTCAAGCGACCATGAGCGACAGGCGAAAGGCCAAGTGCGATGTGCAAGGCATCAGCCGGAGCGGCCATGTCGTCGATATAGGTCGCGCGGCCGGTCACATGCTTGATGGCGCTCTCGTGGGCGCGAGCACTTCCCGCAGCACGGTGGTCCTCGGCATCGGGGGTACGACGTGCCTGGGACGAGTCCTGGGAAATGTCAGTGAGCGTACGCATCGAGCATCACCTCCGCATCGGTATTCTGGTTGGACGCCGCCACCAGCATCAGGTGCAGGCGTTCGAGCATATTACTGGCTGCCATCTGGCGGTATTCGGCTGCCCCCCTGACATCGGTCATGGGTTGGAATTCGTCACGCAGTGAGCGTTTGGCGGCTTCAAAGGCCTTCACGCAGGGTGGTTGACCTTCGAGGGCTTGTTCGGCGCCAAGTGCACGGCGTGGTATCGCCGCCATGCCACCGAACGCCAGACGAACATCGCGCATTACGCCATCTTCCTGTCGCCAAGCGAACGCAGCCAATACGGCCGAAATGTCATCTTCTCTGCGCTTCGACAACTTCCAGACCTTGAGATTCTGGTCGCAGGAGGGGCGTGGCAGGAAGATGGCACGAATGAATTCATTGTCCTTGAGTGCTGTCTTCTTGTAGTCGAGGAAGAACTCGGCGAGCGGTAGCTCACGTTCGCCATCGGGGCCATCGAGGATCAAGCGTGCGTCTAGGGCCAGTAGCACCGGTGGCGTATCACCGATCGGTGATGCATTAGCCACGTTACCGCCCAGCGTGCCACGGTTGCGGATCTGTGAAGAGGCAAAACGGTGCATCAGGTGGGCAAAGGTCGGGTAGTGAACTTCCAGCAGTGGCTCCAGACGCGAATAAGTCACGGCGGAACCGATCCACCAACCCTCTGGGGTTTCTTCGATGGTATTGAGTTCCGCCACTTGGCGCACATCGATCAGGTCGTCGAGAATCCTCAATTGCTGGGTAGTTTCCAGCCACAGGTCGGTGGCTCCGGCAACCAGCCGTGCCTGAGGGCGCTGGCGCTTGAGCTCACGCAGGGCGGCCAGATCGCGAGGCGCGGTGAAATGCCCTTGGGAGGCAAACTCGGAAGTCGTGGCGGTATTCTGTCGCAACGTGACGATGTTGGCCGCTAGCTCCGGATCGTCGGCCCATACCGGGTGGGTGTCAGGGTACTGATCCATCGACAGTGCGGCATCTCGAATCGGCCGATAGCCGGTGCAACGGCAGAGGTTGCCACCCAGCGCTGCCTCGAGGCGTTCCTGGGTAAGTGGGGCAGGGCAACGACGTTGTTCTTCATGCAACGTGAACAATGACATCACGATCCCGGGCGTACAAAAGCCGCACTGGCTGCCATGGCACTCGACCATGGCGGCTTGGGCAGGGTGTAATGCATCGCCGCGAGATAGGCCTTCAACGGTGACCAGGTGGCACCCTTGGAGTTGATAGGCCGGGGTGATGCAAGCGTTGGCATTGTGGTAACGCAGTTCGCCGCTGACATCGGGCTCGCCGATGGCGACGGTACAGGCACCGCAGTCGCCGGATGCACAACCCTCTTTGGTCCCGGTCTGGCCGAGCTGTGTGCGAAGCAGCTCCAGGATGCTGGTGTCGGGGGAAACGTCAGCGCACTGTCGGCGCTTGCCGTTGAGATAGAAGTCGATCATCGCAGAGTCCGCTATTGTTGTGCTATTGCCAGTAGTCGTTGTGACATTGCCAAGGTATCGTCTCTTTTGACCAAATGGTCAACTTCATTAAAGCGTGGCTCAAAGTGACGAGGAGTGCAAGGGGCAAATACCAGGTTTTTTCACCAGGCCGAGAATGGGTGTGATGGCCCATTGCAGCGTGACGTTGCCTGCGGCAAGCTTGTGGCTTTCCACTCAAGGGCTTGAGTTATGACATCGATGAGCACGCCCGATGCGACGCGCACCCGGCTGCGCAACGAAAAGGCCATTCTCGAGGCGGCGGAACAGGTGTTTGCGCGACATGGGTATAGAGGTGCCAGCGTTCAGGCGATCGCCGAGGCCGCCGGGCTGCCGAAATCCAATGTGCTTTACTATGTCGGCAGCAAGAAACAGCTTTACGTGGCGCTGTTGGAGCGCATGATGACGCGCTGGAATGCCATGCTCGATGATATTAGCGTCGAGGACGATCCGGCGCAGGTGCTCGAAGCCTTCATCCGCAGCAAGATGCAGTTGAGCAAGGAACATCCACAGGGGTCGCGCCTGTTCGCCGCCGAGATTCTGGGCGGCGCTCCCTTTTTACAAGAGTACCTGCATGGGGAATTGCGTGAGTGGGTACGGGCGCGGGCGCGAGTCTTCGAACAATGGGCCGAGCGCGGGTTGATGGATCCGGTGGACCCGGTGTGGCTGATCTTCCTGATCTGGTCGGCAACCCAGCATTATGCCGATTTCGAGTCTCAGGTGTTGGGAATCACTGATCGCGAGGCACTGAGCGACGAAGATTACCAACATATCACCGACTTCTTGTGCCGCGTGATTCTGAAGGGGTGCGGTGTTCGTACGACGGAAGGCGCGGTATGAAGTGACTCGTTGGTTCGGACAATGTCTATTCGATTTTGTATACAATGAATGTCCATCATGGTGGTCAATTGATTCCGAACATGCGATGGTAGGGAAAACTGCCCAGGAATAAGCAAGATGAGCAATAACTGGCATGATGAGGTTCTCGCCGATGTCGAGGCAGGCGTGCGCATCAATGATCGGCATATCGTCGACAGGATTCGCCAGGCGGTGCTAATGCAACGCCTACCTCCAGGAACTCGGCTGCCCGAAGTGGCGTTGGGCGAGATTTTCGGTGTCAGTCGCTCGGTGGTGCGCAAGGCCCTGACCCGCTTGGCCTCGGATCATGTGATTACCCAGCAGCCCAATCAGGTGGCTCGGGTATCGGCTCCAAGCATTGAGGAAACTCGTGAAATCTTCGCTGCGCGGCGTTTGATCGAGGGTGAGGTGGTGGCACTGTTGGCTGGTAAACTCGATCACGACCAATGCCGTACCGTGGCGTCGTACATCGAGGCGGAGTGCCAGGCTCATCTTGATGATGACGAAGCGCAGCGTATCGAGCATTCGCTGGCGATTCATCACTATCTGGCCGATCATTCGCCCAACCGCACCCTGGGGGCGATGCTTTCCGACTTGATCCTGTGTACCTCTATCGTGATTGCGCTTTACAAGCGTGCCGGATTGGCTTCCTGCTACCTTGAGAATGACCATGCCGAGTTGCTGGCGCTGCTCGAGCGTAGTGATGCTGAGGGGGCCCGGCATTGTGTGCAAACCCATCTCACGGCACTGGAAGCGTTACTCGATCTTCGACCCCAAGATAAGTCCATCGATCTGGCGGCGATCTTCGGCAAGACAGGATAGACGCCAGACGGCATACGTGTAGGGGTGAGAGTTTGGTGGTTGCGGTCGAGACGCTTCCCATCGATGCACGACTTGACGATGTGCGTCAGGCGCTGCGTGAGTATTCGCAGGTACTGCTGGTGGCGGAACCGGGCGCCGGCAAGACCACCCGTGTGCCTCCTGCATTGCTCGACGAACCCTGGTGCCGGGGAGGTAAATTGCTGCTGCTCGAACCGCGGCGTGTGGCCGCCCGCCTGGCAGCTCGTTATATGGCTGAGCAGCGCGGTGAAGCGGTGGGCGAAAGTATCGGCTACCGCATGCGAGGTGATAGTCGAGTCGGGCCAACGACCCGCATGGAGGTCGTGACGCAGGGTGTGCTGACCCGCATGCTGCAGGACGATCCCATGCTCGAAGGTGTAGCAGGTATCGTTTTCGACGAATTCCATGAGCGCAGCCTCGAGGCCGATCTCGGTTTGGCACTGGCACTGGATGTGCAGGAGGGGCTGCGCGAGGACCTGAGATTACTGGTCATGTCGGCGACCCTTGATGTCGAAGCATTGCGTTCCGTGCTAGGGGATACGGCACCATTGATCGAATGTCCGGGACGTGCCTTTCCGGTTGAAACCCGTTATCGACCGCTTCACCGCCGTGGAGATACTACCGAGCAGCAGGCCGTCGTGGTTCGCGAGGCGTTGGCCGAGAATGAGGGCGATCTGCTGGTATTTCTGCCGGGAGTGGCGGATATCCGGCGCCTGGCTCGCAACCTGGCAAGGTTGCCCGAGACTGTCGTGGTACATGAACTGCATGGACGAATGACGTTGGATGCCCAACAGCGAGCACTGCGCCGCGATACCCATGGGCGCCGTCGGATCGTGCTGGCTACCGCGATCGCAGAGTCGAGCGTCACGGTAGATGGTGTGCGCACTGTGATCGATGCCGGTTTCGAACGTGTGCCAGTGTTCCAGCCGCGTAACGGTATGACCCGCTTGGCCACCCAGCGCCTCAATCGTGCTAGTGCCGATCAGCGCCGTGGGCGTGCCGGACGCCAAGCCCCAGGGAGCTGCTATCGGCTGTGGGCCGAAGAGCAGCCATTGCCAGCCCATGGCGAACCAGAAATCGTGCAGGCCGACTTGTCGGGTCTGGCATTCGAACTGGCGCGCTGGGGTGTCAAGACTCCCGAGGACTTGCCTTGGATAACACCACCTCCCACGTCTGCCTTGGCAGCCGGGCGTAACTTATTGCAACGTCTGGGCATCCTGGATGAAACACACTCCTTGACCCCGCTGGGGCGCGCCTGTGCCCGCTGGCCGACTCACCCGCGACTGGCAGTGATGCTTGAACGTTCCGAGGAGTGGCAGGCGACTCCGTTGGCATGCTGGTTGGCGGCGCTGTTGGAAGGGCGTGACAGCAGCGATGAGAGTGATTTTGCCGTGCGTCTGGCGCGACGTCCCGATGCTCGAGCGCAGGGAGCGGAGGGCCAGTGGTATCGCGATGCCCGCCGCTTGGCCGATCTGGCCGGTTGTCGTCTGGATGTCGAGGGCGTGACTCCGCTAGGAGAATTATTGGCGCTGGCCTATCCCGAACGCGTGGCGCAACGAATCGAACCGGGGCGCTTCAAACTGGCTAGCGGTGGCCAGGCGGTTCTGGACCCGAAACAGGCATTGGCACATGCCGAGGCGCTGGTGGCGGTGGAACTCGATGGGCAGACGCGGGAGGCGCGGATTTTTCGTGCTGCCGAAGTCGCGCTGTCCCGTCTAGAGGCTCTGTTCCCCGAGACACGCCATTGGCAAGCACGCCTTGAGTGGTTGGAGAATGAAGGTCGCTTGCAAGGCGAGGAGGTTCGCGCCTTGGGTGAATTGATCCTGGAGCGCCGGCCGCTGTCCAGGCTCCCTGAGGATGTCGTGCAGAGTGCGCTAATTCAGGCCTTACGTAAGCGTGGAAGGCTTCCCCTGGATAATGATGCCGAGCAACTGCAAGGGCGGATTGCACTGCTGCGTCGCGAGTTAGGCGACACTTGGCCTGACTGGTCGACGGAAGCACTACTCGACAGCTTGGAAACGTGGCTGGCGCCGCATCTGGTGGGAATTTCTCGACTCGATGCTGTCGAGCGCCTGCCCATGGCGCGCCTGCTGCTTGATGCGCTGGCGTGGTCGCAACGCCAGGCCCTCGACGAATTGGCGCCCACTCACCTCCAGGTGCCAAGCGGCTCCCGAATACGTCTCGACTACCGTCGCGAAGAACCGGTTCTGGCTGTCAAACTGCAAGAATTGTTCGGCTTGGGAGAGACACCGCGCGTTATTGGCGGTCGTCTGCCGGTGGTGTTGCACTTGCTGTCTCCAGCGAGACGCCCGTTGCAAGTGACTCGCGACTTGGCGAGTTTCTGGGCCAATGGCTATCCCGAGGTCCGCAAGGACATGCGGGGGCGTTACCCCAAGCATCCATGGCCGGATGACCCGACGACGGCTATACCGACCGCCGGAAGCAAGCGTCGTTGGTGATGATTGCGTGCCTTGCTTTGGCCACCATTGTGGCCCGGTGCAAGGTGGCATGTTCCATGAGCCATCACTATATTGAGGAGCAACTGGCACTTTTTTTGACGGGACTTCCGCTGGGTGCCTAGGGGGAGCGGCCTATGGCAATGGCGATTGTCTTGATCGTTTTGGCACTGGGGTCGGTCGCCTTTTATTTTTTTAGCCCCTGGAACCTGACGCCCCTGGCATCTAACTGGGGGGCTATCGATGGCACCATTGACATCACTTTCTGGGTAACGGGCGCGGTGTTCGTTGCGATCAACCTGTTCATGGCCGTCGCCATCCTGCGTTACCGTTACAAGCAACATAAGCGCGCCCACTACCAGCCTGAAAACAAGAAACTCGAGGCTTGGCTCACCGCACTTACCACGATAGGTATTGCAGCGTTACTGGCACCGGGTTTGTTCGTTTGGGGAGCGTTCGTTACGGTGCCGGAGGACGCGCATGAGGTCGAGGTGATCGGTCAGCAATGGCACTGGAGTTACCGTTTCCCCGGGGAAGACGGGGAGTTTGGTGCGGTTCGCATGGGTTTGGTCGGCAACGGTAATTTCTTCGGAGTCGATCCCGAAGATTCCCGTGGCCAGGATGATGTCCTCGTCCAGAGTCCACGAGTGTTGCTTCCCATCGATCGTCCGGTGAAAGTGACGTTACGTTCCCGAGATGTCCTTCACAATTTCAAGGTCCCACAGTTTCGCGCCAAGATGGATGCGATACCGGGACAGGCATCCTATTTCTGGTTTACGCCTACCAAGCTTGGTGAATTCGAGGCCGTTTGCGCTGAACTGTGTGGCGTTGCGCATTTTGCCATGCGCGGCAGGGTAGATGTGGTAGAACAGGCAGCTTTCGATGATTGGTTGGCCGAGCAGCCTACTTTTGGCGACTTGGCTGCCCGTGAACCGGGGGATACCGAGGCCGGAGCGGAACTTTACGTTCGCTGTGTCGCCTGTCATGGCCCACAAGGCGGGGGACAGCAGGCCACCAACGCGCCACGGCTTGCTGGCCTGGATGCCGGTTATCTGACACGACAGTTGCATAATTTCCGTGATGGAGTGCGCGGCACCCATGACGGAGATCGCTTTGGTCAACAGATGCGTGCTTTTGCCATGTCGCTGCAGGGAGAGGGCGATATCAGGGATATTGCCGCCTATATCGAAACCCTTCCTATTGAGCCTGCCCGTTCAACCATCACGGGCGATGCCCAGCGCGGTGAGCGGCTTTATCGGACCTGTGCCAACTGCCATGGAGCACAAGGCCAGGGGATGCCGGCATTCAATGCCCCACGACTTGCCGGTATGAACGACTGGTATCTGGTCAGGCAATTGCATCATTTCAGAGATGGCATTCGTGGTCGTCATCCGCAAGATATCTATGGCAGTCAGATGGTCGATATGGCGCAGATTCTGGTCGACGATTCCGCTTTGCGCGACGTGGTGGCGTACATTAGCAGTCTTTCCGAGGCACCGACGGTGACAGGCGGTGATCAGGGGAGCGAAGAGGGGTGAGCCATGGGTGAACGTGAGTACGATGCAGGGTCCTATGTGCCCCCTGCGGAAGTCGAGGAGATGGAACTCGTCCATCCCAAGACGTTCATCGGCAAGTACATCTGGAGCCAGGATGCCAAGGTCATCGCCATCCAATATGGCATCACGGCTACTGCCATTGGTCTGGTCGCACTGGTGTTGTCGATCTTGATGCGATTGCAGCTCGGCTTTCCGAACAGTGTATCGCTGATCGATCCCAGCAGTTATCTGCAGTATGTCACCATGCATGGCATGATCATGGTCGTCTATCTGCTTACGGCCCTTTTCCTTGGGGGGTTCGGTAATTATCTGATCCCGCTGATGTGTGGGGCTCGGGATATGGCCTTTCCCTATCTCAACATGATCAGCTACTGGGTCTATCTGGCCTCGGTGTTGATCCTGGTGGCAGGTTTCTTCATCCCGGGAGGTAGTACGGGGGCCGGGTGGACCCTGTATCCCCCACAAGCGATCAACCCAGGCACGCCGGGTGTCGATGGGGGCATTATCTTGATGCTGGTGTCGCTGGCGGTGTTCATCATCGGGTTCACCATGGGCGGGCTGAATTACGTCGTCACCGTGCTACAGGCGCGTACCCGCGGAATGACACTGATGCGGTTACCGCTGACGGTCTGGGGTATCTTCATGGCCACCGTCATGGCATTACTGGCTTTTCCCGCCTTGCTGGTCGCGGCACTGATGATGTTGCTGGATCGACTTCTGGGTACCAGTTTCTTCATGCCGGAAATGCTGTCGATGGGAGAGACCGCCCAGCGTGAAGGGGGAAGTCCGTTGCTGTTCCAGCACCTGTTCTGGTTCTTCGGTCACCCCGAGGTATATATCGTAGCGTTGCCGGCCTTCGGTATCGTTTCCGATCTGATTGCGACCCATGCGCGCAAGAATATCTTTGGTTACCGCATGATGGTCTGGGCGATCATCATCATCGGTGCATTGAGTTTCGTGGTCTGGGCGCATCACATGTATGTCAGTGGCATGAATCCCTATTTCGGCTTCCTGTTCGCCACGACGACACTGATCATTGCCGTGCCAACGGCAATCAAGGTCTACAACTGGATACTGACCCTATGGCGGGGCAATATTCACATGACGGTACCGATGCTGTTTGCCATCGGCTTCCTGTTCACGTTCGTCAACGGTGGTCTCAGCGGCCTGTTTCTCGGTAACGTCACGGTCGATGTACCACTGTCGGATACCTACTTCGTTGTCGGTCATTTCCACATGGTGATGGCCGTTGCGCCGATTTTGGTGATCTTTGGTGCCATCTATCACTGGTATCCCAAGATAACCGGGCGCATGCTCAACGATACTCTGGGCATGATTCATTTCTGGGTCACATTCCTGGGCACTTACGCTATCTACTATCCCATGCATTTCATTGGGCTCGAGGGCGTACCACGGCGGTACTTCGCCTATGGTGAGACCACTTTCATTTCCGATTCCGTCCAGGCCCTGAATGCGGCGATCACCATTGCGGCGATTATCGTGGCGCTGGCTCAATTGCTGTTCTTGTTCAACTTGGCCTGGAGCTACTTCCGTGGTCGAGAGTCGGGGCCAAACCCTTGGCATGCCACAACGCTGGAATGGCAGACTCCTCACACGCCTCCGCGCCATGGCAACTTCGGAGAAGAACTGCCGGTCGTCTATCGCTGGCCCTACGATTACAGCGTACCCGGGGCGAAACATGACTTCATTCCGCAGAATGTTCCTCCGGAGGAAGTCGAACGATGACCATCACACTGATATTGCTGGCCCTAATAATGGTGACATTCGTTGGTTGGTTGTTCAGTCAATCGATCAATGTGAAGCCATGGGTCGCCGAAACGGGCAAGACCCAACTGCCGTCACCGGTTCCGCACTTCTTTACGGCTCCGCGGGTGGGACTGATGGTGTTTCTAGCGGTTGTTACCTCAGTATTCGCCTTGAGCATCAGCGCATACATGATGCGGATGGAGATGAGTGGTGACTGGCGATCGGTACCGGAGCCAGGACTGCTCTGGTTGAATACTGCTTCGCTGGTTCTTGCCAGCGTGGTACTGCAAATCGCCTGGCGTGCCGCTACGCATGGTAACCGGCAACGTCTGCAGCGGTTTTTGATAATGGGGGGAGTCCTGACGATTGTTTTCGTCTTGGGACAATTCGTCGTTTGGCAGCAACTCAGTGCCGGTGGGTATTACATGGCGACGAACCCTGCCAACGCCTTTTTCTACATGCTGACGGCGTTGCATGCTCTACACCTGCTTGGCGGCTTGGCAGCTTGGGGACGAACCGTAGCCAGGTTGCGCGGTGGCGCCGGGTTGGCACGTGTCCGGGCGAGTGTCGAACTCTGTACCTTGTACTGGCATTTTTTGTTGGTGGTTTGGATCGCGGTATTCGGCCTGATACTAGCGACTTGATGGGAGGACGGCGCAATGGCGGATTCGACTCCTCGTGGTCCGACGTTGGAACCTGGCTGGAAAGGCTTTGTTTCCGACTGGGCTTCCGACCAGCGAGTCTTCAAGAATGTCCCTTGGGGCAAGGCAATGATGTGGATATTTCTGCTCAGCGATATCTTCATCTTTGCCTGTTTCCTGGTCGGTTATATGACGGTGCGAATCTCCACCACCGAACCCTGGCCGGATGCCGGGGAAGTGTTCGCCTTGCATGTTGGTGGTCAGAACGTACCGCTACTGCTGATTGCCATCATGACGTTCATCCTGATCAGTAGCAGCGGCACCATGGCTCTGGCGGTCAAGTACGGTTATGAAAAGAATCGTCGTGCGACCACCATCCTGTTGTTGTTGACCGCTTTGCTTGGGGCCTCCTTCGTAGGCATGCAAGCATTCGAATGGACCAAGCTCATTAGCGAGGGCGTCAGGCCTTGGGGGAACCCTTGGGGGGCCGCTCAGTTCGGGGCCGCATTTTTCCTGATTACCGGCTTTCATGGTACGCATGTCACCTTTGGCGTGATTTTTCTGATCATCATGTCAATCAAGGTAGCGCGAGGGTCATTGGCTACCGGTCGCCCTGGCTTTCTGACCAAACGCAAGGGGCGTTATGAAATGGTCGAGACATTAGGGCTTTATTGGCACTTCGTTGACTTGGTCTGGGTCTTCATCTTCGCGTTCTTCTATCTCTGGTGAAGTGCCGAAACACCATCGCGCGCGGTGGTTGAGTACTCAGGAGGGCGATATGGCTCATGCGGAAGCTCAGCAACACCCCCTTGGCATCTATCTGTGGGTATGGTTGGCGTTGTTCGTGCTTAGCGTATTTTCTTATCTGGTGGACTATGTCGGCTTCGAGAGCTACCTGAAATGGTTTCTGATCACGCTGTTCATGCTCTTGAAAGCTGGCCTGATCATCGCCGTGTTCATGCATATGGTTTGGGAGCGGCTGGCGATCATCTGTGCGATTCTGGTTCCGCCAGGCGTGTTGCTGGTTCTCATGCTTTTGATGGCGCTGGAAGCCAACTATACCTTGTTCAGTCGGTTGGAATATTTCCTGCGCTAAAGAATGGCGTATGTTTCAACCCCACAGGGGGATCTCGCTCTCTTTCTCCTGCCAACGAAAAAACCGCCACTCGGAGTGATCCGTAAGTGGCGGTTTCTCTTGCTATTCCTGGTCGGAGCGACTGGATTCGAACCAGCGACCTCTGCAACCCCATTGCAGCGCGCTACCAAGCTGCGCCACGCTCCGCACCGAGTTCTCGAAACTATGCTTATCCGAACTATGCTTATCCGAACTATGCTTGTCGGCAAGCTGTGTCCCAAGAACGAGGCGTATCCTACCTTGAGCCGCCGGAAATGAAAACCCCTTTTTGCGCTTTTCATTCAAGTGCTTGTTGGAACAAGGCGGTATGATGGTGGGGAAATGAATGAAATGGGGGCGCTTCTGTTCGGGGGAGCGGAGCAGGGAAGGGAATGGTGTATTACGAAGAGGGGTAGCGCGATGTGCAACTACCCCTTTGCTGCTCATACATGGCAAACGTCATCAAATCTCTTCCCATAACTTCTGTCGGAACTCGCTCGATAGCTCGGCGACTTTTCCCATCCGTGAGAGGTGCGCATTGGCCACTTCCTTGACCATATCGTTATAGCACTCGCCGAGCATGGCGGGGTTCTTGAGTGACTCCTGCTCCATGAAGCATTTGGCCATCCGTTCACTGGACGAGGCGCAGGCCATCAAGAACTCGGCCTCGTGATGCATAGCGTCGCTGACGGTTTCCATCCATGCCAGCTGCATGCGAGCCATGGGAGTTGCAGCATCCATCCAATGTTGCATCCACCATTCGATGACTGGCTGAGAGGCTTCCAGTACAGGCTCAGAGGCAGAAGCAGCGCTGTGCGTTGCGGTTGGCATGATGAGATCCTCACTATGGTGTCAAGTGCATCCATGAGTATAGTGGGCGAGATTGGCCACGATTGTTGCGAATCGTTTCCGCGCACTGTTTTCTTGATGTGCGACAAGCTATGAGCAACACAGTTGCGGCGCGTGGCCCTACGATCCTTGCTTTGCACGGGAGTCAGCCAATGTGGGAAGTGATCAAGTCAGTATTGGCAGCATTCTTCGGTGTGCAGAAAGAACGGCAACGTCAGCACGATTTTCAGCATGGCAAACCAGGGGCCTTCATCGCGGTGGGTATCGTCATGGCGGCAGTACTAGTGATGCTGGTAGCCGCCGTAGCCATCATGGCTGCTCGCTGATGGTGGCAGGCCTTAGCGTTGATACTTTCGTTTAGCAAACCGATGAGCGAGCTTGTCATCGAGCTTGCAATCCTTTTCTATAAGCGTTAAAGACACGCCTAATATTGCCTCACAGCCGCGTGGCTGGCACGACAATGACAAGGAGGGGCCGATGCGCAAGACGCTCGCTTGGATAATGGGGGCGGGATCTTTCCTGGGATTGGCGTCATCAACCCTGGCCAATGGCTGGAACATGCCGGCAGGTGTTACTGATGTCAGCCGAGAGATCTATTCACTGCACATGACGATTTTCTGGATTTGTGTAGTGATTGGCATCGTAGTATTCGGGGTGATGTTCTATTCCCTGTTCCGCTATCGTCGCTCACGTGGCGCCAAATCTGCCAACTTTCACGAGAACACGTCCGTCGAGGTGGTCTGGACGGCGGTTCCTCTATTGATCCTAGTGGGTATGGCGTTGCCGGCTACCGCGACGCTCAAGAGGATGTACGATGCCTCCGAGGCTGATCTCGACGTCATGGTGACCGGCCAGCAATGGCGTTGGCATTACGAATATCTGGGCGAGAACGTGTCTTTTACCTCGAGCCTCAGTACGCCTCGGAGTCAGATCAATGGGGAAGAGGAAAAAGGCGAGAACTATCTGCTCGACGTGGACCAGCCTCTGGTGTTGCCCGTTGGCCGCAAGGTGCGGTTCCTGATGACGTCCGATGACGTCATTCATTCGTGGTGGGTTCCTGATCTTGCCGTCAAGCAGGACAGCATTCCTGGCTTCGTCAACGAAAACTGGGTTCGTATCGAAGAGCCGGGAATCTATCGCGGGCAATGTGCCGAGCTGTGCGGCAAGGACCATGCCTTCATGCCGGTCGTCGTGCGTGCGCTGGAAGGTGATGAATTCGATTCTTGGCTGGCAGAGCGCCGGAAAGAGGCCGAAGCCGAGGCCAGCGGTGTCGATCGTGAGTGGAGTATGGATGAACTGATGGAGCGTGGTGAGCAGGTGTATGGGGCCATTTGTGCAACTTGTCACCAGCCGGATGGATCGGGAGCCGAGCCAACCTTCCCCGCTTTGGCGGGTAATGAAGCGCTTCTCAATGATCGTGACCGTCATATCGATGTGGTACTGAACGGTGTCTCCGGAACGCCAATGGCAGCCTTCCGCAGTAACTTGAATCCTGTGGAGCTGGCAGCCGTCATCACCTATGAACGAAATGCCTGGGGAAATGAGAGTGGGGATGTGGTGCAACCGTCGGAAATTCAGGCGCTGCTCGAGCAGTAGCGCATGGCGGGACGTTCCTCTGGGTATTCTTGACAGGATAGGAGATTGCCGATGGCCTCGAACTTGCCACCCAAACCGACTCTCGAACACAGCACCACAACCAGTGGTGGTCTGGCGCATGAGCATCATGAGCGCCCGCGTGGAATGTTGCGTTGGCTGCTGACTACCAATCACAAAGAGATCGGTACGCTTTACCTGATCTTCTCATTGACCATGTTCTTCATCGGCGGCATTTTCGCGCTGGTGGTGAGGGCCGAACTCTTCCAGCCCGGGCTGCAACTCGTGCAACCTGAATTCTTCAATCAGATGACCACCATGCATGGATTGATCATGGTGTTCGGTGCCGTCATGCCTGCGTTCGTGGGCTTAGCCAATTGGATGGTGCCGCTGCAGGTGGGGGCGCCTGACATGGCCCTGCCTCGACTAAACAACTTCAGCTTCTGGCTGCTTCCGGTGGCCTTTACCCTACTTTTGTCGACCCTATTGATGCCGGGAGGCGGTCCTAACTTCGGCTGGACTTTCTACGCGCCGTTGTCGACGACCTATGCACCGCCATCAACGACTTTCTTCATTCTCTCGCTCCACATGGCAGGGATCAGCTCGATCCTGGGTGCCATCAACATCATTGCTACCATTCTCAACCTTCGTGCCCCCGGCATGCGCCTGATGGATATGCCGCTGTTCGTATGGACATGGCTGATCACGGCATTCCTACTGATTGCGGTAATGCCGATTCTTGCCGGGGTCATCACCATGATGCTGATGGACATCAATTTCGGCACCAGTTTTTTCAATGCTGCAGGGGGCGGGGATCCGGTGCTGTTCCAGCATCTCTTCTGGTTCTTCGGGCACCCCGAGGTCTATATCATGATCCTGCCGGCGTTCGGTATCGTGTCGGCGATCATTCCCACCTTTGCCCGCAAACCGCTATTCGGATATGCCTCGATGGTCTATGCCACAGCATCCATCGCCATTCTGTCGTTCCTCGTCTGGGCGCATCACATGTTCGTTGTCGGCTTGCCGCTGGTGGCTGAATTGTTCTTCATGTTCACGACCATGCTGATTGCGGTACCCACGGGAGTGAAGGTGTTCAACTGGATCGCCACGTTGTTCCAAGGTTCGATCACCTTCGAGACTGCCATGCTGTTTGCGCTGGCCTTCGTGGTGTTGTTCTCCATCGGTGGGTTTTCCGGGCTGATGCTGGCCATCGCGCCGGCGGATTTCCAGTACCACGACACCTATTTCGTGGTAGCCCATTTCCACTATGTGCTGGTTCCTGGCGCTATTTTTGCCATCATGGCCGGTGTCTATTACTGGTTGCCCAAGTGGACGGGCCACTACCCCGATGAACGCTTGGGGCGCTGGCACTTCTGGATGTCAGTCATTGGTGTCAATCTGACGTTCTTCCCCATGCACTTCTCGGGGCTAGCCGGCATGCCGCGGCGTATACCCGACTACGCACTCCAGTTCGCTGATTTCAATATGGTATCCAGTGTCGGCGCCCTCATGTTCGGTGTCTCACAGTTGCTGTTCGTATGGGGTGTCATCAAATGTGTCCGCGGTGGTGAAAAGGCCCCCGCCAAGGCCTGGGAGGGGGCCGAGGATCTGGAGTGGAGCGTACCCAGTCCAGCTCCCCTGCATACGTTTGACACACCACCGGACTTCAAGCCGGTTACTCACTGACAGCACCCGTTATCAAGGCGCTGCCAATTCCAGGCAGCGCAGGGGAGTCACGCCATGAACCCGGTACAGCGTACGGTCTTTCGGACAGTGCTTGCCTTGATGGGAATGTTCGCCTTTGCTTTTGCTTTGGTGCCCCTCTATGACGCCTTTTGTCAGGTCACGGGTATCAACGGCAAGGTAGGTGATCAGCCGCGTTCGATCGCCAACGAGGAGGTGGACACCTCGCGCTATGTGACGGTGCAATTCATCACTCGTTCTGGAAAGGGAATGCCTTGGCAATTGGAGGTGGAGCATCGTCAGATGCGTGTACATCCCGGCCAGCCTACCGAAGTCAATTTCGCTTTCAGCAATAATAGCGGCAAGGCCTTGACAGGACGTGCGGTACCGAGTGTGTCGCCCTCTCAGGCTTCCCTGCATCTGCGCAAGGTTCAGTGTTTCTGCTTTGAGGAGCAGCATCTGGAGGCTGGAGAGCGTCTGGAAGCGCCGCTTGTCTTCCAACTGACGCGGGATTTGCCTCCCGACATCAATACGGTAACCCTGGTCTATACCCTATATCCCGTGACGGACTCCCAATCACAGCTACAGGCACAGACATCGCCTGTTCGAGGAGGTGGCGTATGAGTGGTGGCAGCTACTACGTTCCTGAAAGCAGCAAATGGCCGGCGTTGGGTTCCCTGGCAGTGGGTACCATGATGGTCGGTCTCGGTGCATTGCTGGTGCATGGTCGAGGTGCGCTGGTCATGACGCTGGGGCTGGTTGCCGTGCTGTCCGTCATGTACCTGTGGTTCCGCGATGTGGTGCATGAATCGCGTCGAGGTCTCTACGATGCTCAGATGGATCGTTCTTTCCGCTGGGGGATGGGGTGGTTCATCTTTTCGGAAGTCATGTTTTTCGCTGCTTTCTTCGGCTCATTGTTTTACGTGCGTACCTTCGCTGTCCCTTGGCTGGATGGAGAGGGAGCCAAAGGGGTGGCGGCATTGCTGTGGCCGGATTTCACCGCAAGCTGGCCATTGCTGAACCCTCCGAGTGCTGATATCAGTGGACCGCACGAAGCGGTCAGCCCTTGGCAGTTGCCATTGGTCAATACGTTGTTCCTGGTCAGCTCCAGCATCACCTTGACCATCTCTCATGAAGCCCTGAAAGAAGGCTATCGGCTAACGGCAAGAAACTGGCTTATCGGCACCCTGGTTCTTGGAATATCCTTCCTCGTGGTGCAAGGGTTCGAATACTACGAAGCCTATGCTCATTACGGTCTTACCCTGCAAGCAGGGATTTATGGCTCGACCTTCTTCCTGTTGACCGGGTTTCATGGTCTTCACGTCACCATTGGTGCCATCACGTTAGCGGTAATGCTAGGCCGTATCATCAAAGGGCATTTTACTCGTGACGATCACTTCGCCTTCGAGGCTGCTGCCTGGTACTGGCACTTCGTCGACGTGGTATGGATCGGTCTGTTTTTGTTCGTCTATGTATTCTGACCCGTCACCTCAATTGCCGAGATCGCCGAGGTAGAAGCCATACAGCAGCAACGCGATCAATAAACTGGCCAAGGCGACACGCACCTTGAGCGATATCAGTACCCGACGTGAACGACTATGGTCGCGTAGCAAGAATCCTGCGCCTGCCGCCAGACTGGTGAGCATGGCGAGAAAAACCAGGGCGATCAACGCTTTTAGCATGAGGGACTCCGTGAAGCAGCATGTGATCAGTTCAAGCAAGTGCAGGCATCATGTCAAGCGTTTGCATGTCTGGTGGGGGTTCTGGGGGCTGGTGCTCATCGTGGGGGGTGGTTTGGGCATATGGCAGTGGGATCGTGCCGATGAGAAGCGTGCTTATCTGGCCCGGCTGGATGCTGCCCCCGTCCTCGAGGCGCCATTGATGAAGCCACCCGAGGGGGCGCGCATTGTGTTGAAGGGGAAGTACTTGGCCGAGGAGACCTATTTTCTCGATAACCGGGTCGTGGAGGGTCGAGTCGGCGTGGCTGTCTTGACCCCCTTGCGGGGAGAGGATGGACGTCTGTGGCTGATTCAGCGTGGTTTTTTCCCCACAGGTCCGTCTCGCGCGGAGCCGAAGGTGGACACACCCACTGGAACGGTGCGAATTAGCGGCCAATGGCAACCGGCACATGATGATGCTTTGGTATTCGGTAGTAATCAGGAAGGTCGCCGATTGCAGAGTATCGACTTGGCAACATGGTCGTCACTACCCGCGTTCGCTCATGATGGCTGGGTGCATCTGGAGGAAGGCGGCGGTGGTCTGATTCCTTGGTGGCAACCCAATGTCCTACCTCCCGACCGGCATTTGGGGTATGCATTGCAATGGTGGGGATTGGCGCTGGCCGCGTTAGTGGTCATGCTGCTGGGGGGAAGGCATCTGCGTCGGGATGAGATACGAGGAAGCTCTTCTATCGCGAAAGAAGGAGAAAGTGATCGATGACATCGGCCGGTCGTCAACGTTTCAAGCTGCTTGCCCTGATGGCGGTATTTGCGATGCCGCTGCTGATCGCCTGGGTAATGGTTGAATGGCGAGTCGGGATTCCCGAGCAAAGAACCGCCCATGGTGAGCTCGAACCCAATATTCCACCATTATTGGAGTGGCCTTTACGTGAACCGCGCCCGGAGCATGAAGAGGGGGACTGGATCTTGGCCTTCGACTGTTCCACTGCTTGCGAGGAACGGGCCGATCGGTGGTGGCGACTGCACCGGGCGTTGGGGCGTGAAGCTCCTAGGCTGACACGTTTGCGAATTGGTGCTGCTAATGGACCTTTGCCGGGCGAGATTCTAGGGCAATGGGATGAAGTACCAACTTGGCAGCGGGATGGTCAACTTTGGCTACTGGACCCACGTGGGGAGGTAGTGCTTGGTTATACCGGCGATGTTGATCCCGGCAAGGTATTGGACGACATCAATCATTTGTTGAGAATCAATTCAGATAACCCCATGGAGGCGGAATTATCCAGCCGATGATGAAGCATAGCGGCTGAAGTGGAATGGCCAGGACAACGATAATCAGGGGCTGCCATGTCAAAGGTTGATGCCAGGCTTCGACTACTGAAGCACTTGAGCTTGATTGGAGTTCTCTTCACCGTGCTGGTGATCCTGGCCGGGGCTTGGACCCGTCTGGTGGACGCTGGCCTGGGGTGCCCCGACTGGCCTGGCTGTTACGGACGTTTGGTGGTGCCCGATACCGATACTGCCTTGGCCCACTCTCCTGAGGTGCCGTTGGCAGCTTTCCAGGCTTGGGTAGAGATGAGCCATCGCTATGTCGCTTCGGCACTTGGAGTGCTGGTGCTGGTGTTGATTTTCCTGGGGGCTTCCTTGCGACGACGCCCGGGATATCCCTGGAAAGTCAGCTTGGCGTTGTTGGTCGTGATTCTGATGCAAGGCGCCTTCGGTGCCTTTACCGTTACTCTTAAGCTTTGGCCGCAAGTCGTCACGCTTCATCTATTGAACGGCCTGGCTGTGATGCTGCTATTTCTATGGCTGCACCTTCGGTTGCGGCAGCATGTTCAAGGGCAGGGACAAAACGGACGCGTGGTGAAATCGAGGCCACTGTCGCCACTATGGGCCATGGCGGTGATACTGTTGGTCCTGCAATTGGCTCTGGGTGGTTGGACCACCAGTAACTATGCTGGAATCGCCTGCCAGGGGTTCCCTACATGTAACACCCAGTGGTGGCCCGATATGGACTGGAGTGAAGGCTTCCACCTGACCCAGACGGTAGGGCCGAATTATCTGCATGGGCAACTGCATGCCGAGGCGCGAACCGCCATCCATTTCGGGCATCGCCTGGGTGCGCTGGCCTTGGGGATGGTGCTGATGCTCCTGGCCTGGAGGCATTGGCGTGAACAGCGCCTGCGCTCTGTGTTATTGCTCTTGCTAGGTGCCTATGCAGGGCAAGCGGCATTGGGAATCGCCAATGTCTTGCTATGGATACCGCTGGTGTTGGCGTTGTTGCATACCGCAGGGGCCGTCTTGTTGGTGGTGGCCATGGCGCTGGGTGTTTGGCAGTGGCGACAGTTAGGAACCTTGTCGACGTTCGATGGAAAGGGCAGCAAGAAGGAGTGGGCGCATGCGTAATATGGCGATCGAGCGAGTCGATGGGGTATCGCAAGCAGTCTGGCAGTGGCGGGATCTGATAACGCTTTGCAAGCCGCGTGTGGTGATAGTGATGTTGGCTTGTGCGTTGGTGGGCATGGCACTGGCGTCGCCGGACTTGCCATCCTCGGGAGCGGTGATTTTCGGCCTGGTAGGCATCGGATTGGCGGCCTCCGGCGCTGCGGCTTTCAATCATGTACTGGATCGCCGCCTGGATGCTTTGATGATCCGGACGTCTCGTCGCCCTTTGGCTTCCCAGCGTCTACCCACGAGTTATGCCTTGGCATGGGCGACATTGTTGTCCGTTGCGGGGATCGGATTATTACTGTGGCAGGTCAATGTGCTGACTGCTTGGCTGACCCTGGCGTCCTTGATCGGTTATGCACTGATCTATACGGCGTTCCTCAAGCGTGCCACGCCGCAGAATATCGTGATCGGAGGCGTGGCTGGTGCGTCGCCGCCGTTACTGGGATGGACAGCGGTTACAGGGCATTTGAGTCCCGAGCCATTGCTGTTGATGTTGATTGTATTCGCATGGACTCCTCCTCATTTCTGGGCGTTGGCCATTCATAAGCGGGATGAATACGCCAAGGCGGGTATCCCGATGCTACCGGTAACCCATGGCGATGCTTTTACCCGTTTGCAGGTTTGGCTTTACGGTTGGTTGACGGTGGCGGCAACCTTGTTGCCATTCGTGATCGGTATGAGTGGTCTCGTCTATCTGGTCGGCGTCATGGCGCTGAACGCTCGCTTCATGTACTGGAACTGGCGGGTTTGGCGTGGGCATGATTCCCAAGCGCCACTTGCTGCGTTCTGGTTCTCGATCCGCTACATACTGGGAGTGTTTGGTGTGTTACTGCTCGATCATTATGCGCATGGATGGTTCTATTGAGCCAAGGAGCTTGACGCATTGAGGTTTGCGGTTAAGCATCATTGTTGCTTGCGCTCGATCCTGGCCCCCTGTAGGGACAGGGGCAGCCATCCTCGTTATACTCCAACGCGCCCAGAAACCGATATGAGATTTCCCGTCGATGAGTGAAATGACTGCCTTGATCTTGCTGGGTATTGCGCTCACGATTTTGGCTGGCCTCGGGACCTATGCTTGGACACTCTGGAAAGAGGTTCGCCGCCGCGAAGCGTTCAGGCGCGATGAAGCTCGCCGTGCCAATGAGAACTGCCTGGAAAGCTTGGATGCCATTGCTAGGGCCATGCTTCAGGAACAGGTCGATCCCACTGAGGGAGCTTTGCGTTGCAAGGTCTTGCTCGAAATCATCGATCCTGCCCTGATGGAGCGTCAGAGCTTCCGAGTGTTCGGCGACATTCAGGCTCGAACCGCGCACTTGCATACGCACTCGGCTCGCCGCGCCTTGACCCCTCGAGAGCGGGTAAAGGAAGATCGTCAACGGTTGGTGGTCGAAGAAGAATACCGTCAAGAGCTGCTCGCTGCAGCAAGGGCCGTTCTAGAGTTCAAATCGAACTGGCCGAGTAGCTTGCACTGAATGAGAATGGCTATGTCGTGTGCCGTCATCTGAGGAGGGTATTCGCGATTCTCTACCGTCATACAACAATGATGCACACGGTCACGTTTGCAACATTTTTGGCATTACGGCATTCTGATGTGAGGGCTAGTGGTGCCGATCTCATAACGATATCATTGGCCAAATCAGGAAAAGCACCTGGGAACACTGAATAAATGCGTGTGTGGGAAAACGGCCATGTTTAATGGCGTTGAGCGAGGATTTCGTCCAATTTTTTTGCATTTCCCTCAAGGTGTCTAGGCTTTCAGTGCTTCGTCACCTTGTCCTTCGTTCGGGGATGTCTGGTCCGCTCACCAATTTGTTCTGCCGTTCCGCTAGCCGAATCGTATATGATGTGCTTTCTTTTGCGGAGTAAGGTGAAGTAATCTCTTGTCCGCTTTGGGGGTTCCGCAAAGACGATGGACCTGCTGAGTAACGAAGAGTTACAACAAGCGTTGTGTTAAGAAGGAGTCTTACATGAAGAAATCAACAACTGGCTTGATGCTTGGTTCCGCTCTGGTCGTCGGCCTTTCCGGCTGTGCCAGTTCCGGGTCTCAGTCCTCTGGGGGGATGTCCACTTCCGCAGATCGCGCCTGGTACCAGCACCCGGTTGTATGTGGTCTCGCGGGTGGCCTGATCGGTGGCGGCATTGGTTATGCCACCAGCAGTGAGTCCGATGAAGACAGTGGCGCCGCGATCGGCGGGACTGTCGGTGCCACTGCCGGTGCGATGTTGTGCGCCGATCGCACGCCGGAGCCTGTTGAGCCACAGTGTCCGAGCTACGGTGAAGTACCGGCAGGCGTTGCCACCGATGCCGAAGGCTGTCCGCTGGATTCCGATGGCGACGGCGTCCCGGATTATCTTGATCAGTGCCCGGGAACTCCGGCCGGCGTCGAAGTCAATGCCCAAGGCTGTCCGCTGGATTCCGATGGCGATGGCGTGCCCGACTATCGTGACCAGTGCCCGGATACGCCGGCCGGTGCCGAAGTCAATGCGCTGGGTTGTACCGAAAGCCTGATATTGCGTGATGTGAACTTCGAGTTCGATTCCGCAAAATTGACGCCGCAAGCCGAGACGGTGCTGGATGAAGTCGCTGAGCGTTTGGTTGCCAACCCGAATGTGCGTGTGAGCATCGATGGGCATACCGATTCCGTTGGATCGGCTGCATACAACCAAGACCTTTCTCAGCGTCGTGCCCAGTCGGTCGTCGATTATCTGGAGTCACGTGGTGTCGAGCAGCATCGCATGCGTGCCCAGGGCTTCGGTGAGGAACAGCCGATTGCTACCAATGAGACCGATGCCGGTCGCGCCGAGAACCGCCGCGTCGAACTCGACGAGTGGGAATAAGATATCGTCGATGACGATGTAGTGGTTTAGTGACGGCTAGCGGTATTGCCGCTCGCTTGATGCCAGGGTGCCCTCGGGTACCCTGGCGTTTTCGTGTATCAAGGCGAATCGCGCATGATGGTAGCTTGATGCTCTGGACGTCCGCTATATGTGCCTGCTAAGGTTCGCCTTTTGCTACATTGTGCCGCTGGCACCGTCTCATCCCGAGCGATAGCGATCTCGCATCGTGGTGATGGTCAGCTGGCTTGGTGGCAATACCCCGCACTTTTTACCATAGCCTGCGACATGTGAGCCTTGGTATGGCTCACCACTGCGCTTAAGGATATTTTGCAATGCCTATCGTGACACTGCCTGATGGCAGTCAAAGACACTTCGACACTCCGCTGACTGTCATGGAACTGGCCGAATCCATTGGGCCGGGTCTGGCCAAGGCCTGTGTGGCCGGCAAGATCGATGGTGAGCTCGCGGATGCCGCCGATGTCATCGACCATGATGCTGAGGTGGCGATCATTACCGCTCGTGACGAGGAAGGTCTAGGAATCATTCGCCACTCCTGTGCGCACTTGGTAGGTCATGCCGTCAAGCAGCTCTATCCCGATGCCAAGATGGCCATCGGTCCGGTGATCGAAGACGGCTTCTATTATGATATCGACTTTGGTCGTTCGGTGACGCCAGAAGACCTCGAAGCGATCGAGCAGCGCATGAAGGAGCTGATCGAGCGTGGTTACGATGTGGTACGTGAATATGTCGATCGCGATCAGGCAATGCTGACTTTCTTGCACCGTGACGAGCCCTATAAGCAGGAAATCGTGCGTGGGATTCCGGAAGGAGAGACTATTCGCCTCTACCACCATGAAGAATATATCGACATGTGCCGTGGGCCACATGTCCCCAACACTCGTCACCTCCAGGCCTTCAAGTTGACCAAGCTGGCCGGTGCCTATTGGCGTGGTAATGCCGACAATCCCATGTTGACCCGTATTTACGGTACAGCCTGGGCGGACAAGAAACAGCTAAAGGCTTATCTCAAACACCTCGAGGAAGCCGAAAAGCGCGATCATCGTAAGCTGGCGCGTAAACTGGATCTTTTCCACATGCAGGAAGAAGCGCCGGGTATGGTGTTCTGGCATCCACGGGGCTGGACGCTTTGGCAGATCGTCGAGCAGTACATGCGCAATGTCTACAAGGCGAGTGGTTATCAGGAGATCCGGTGTCCGCAGATCATGGACGTATCCCTGTGGAAGAAATCAGGACACTGGGATAACTACGCAGAAAACATGTTCTTCACGGAGTCGGAAAAGCGTGAATATGCGTTGAAACCGATGAACTGTCCTGGCCATGTGCAAGTATTCAATTCCGGGCTGCGCAGCTATCGTGAGCTTCCGGTACGCTACGGTGAGTTCGGTGGTTGTCACCGTAACGAGCCTTCTGGTGCGTTACATGGCATCATGCGCGTGCGGGCGTTTACCCAGGATGATGGGCATGTCTTCTGTACCGAGGAACAGATCGAACCGGAAGTGACGGATTTTCATCGGCAAGCGTTGAAGGTTTATAGTGACTTCGGATTCGATGATATCGCCGTCAAGATTGCTCTGCGCCCCGATAAGCGTATCGGCAGCGATGAGGATTGGGATCGGGCCGAGCAGGCTCTCCGCGGGGCATTGTCCAACTGCGATGTGGAATGGGAAGAGTTGCCTGGAGAAGGGGCATTCTATGGTCCCAAGATCGAATACCACATGAAGGATTGCCTGGGGCGCGCTTGGCAGGTTGGGACCATGCAGGTCGATTTCATGATGCCGGCCCGCCTTGGTGCTCAGTATGTCACTGAGGATGGCTCGCGTCGGGCACCGGTAATGCTGCATCGTGCCATTGTCGGCTCCATGGAACGGTTCATTGGTATTCTCATCGAGCACTACGCAGGTGCCATGCCGCTGTGGTTGGCTCCCCAGCAAGCCGTGGTGATGACGATTACCGATGCTCAGCGTGATTATGCTCAAGCATTGACGCAGCGCTTGCAGAAAATCGGCTTGCGCGTCAAGGCGGACTTGAGGAATGAGAAGATCGGCTTTAAAATTCGGGAACATACGTTGCAGAAAGTTCCCTATCTCCTGGTGGTGGGAGATAAGGAAGTCGAATCCGACGCCGTGGCCGTGCGCACCAGAAGTGGTGAAGACCTCGGCAGCATGAAAGTCGATGAGTTGATTGCCAGACTTCACGCAGAGCGGGTGTGACGGTAACGTCAATTGCCAGAACGGAGATGTAACGATCAAGCGGAATACTCAGCGCGGGCGTCCACAAGACAAGCGCCCACCAATGAACGACCGTATCAGTGAAGACGAAGTTCGTCTGATAGGCAGCGATGGCGAGCAGCTTGGTATCGTCTCGACTCGCGAGGCGCTAGAACAGGCCGAAGCCGCTGGTATGGATCTCGTACAGATTTCCAATGCCGACCCCGTGGTCTGCAAGATCATGGACTACGGCAAATTCGTCTTCGAGCAGAAGAAGCAGAAGGCTGCTCAGAAGAAGAAGCAGAAGCAGATCCAGGTCAAGGAAGTCAAATTCCGGCCTGGCACCGACGAGGGTGACTATCAGGTGAAGCTAAAGAACCTGATACGATTCCTCGAAGGTGGCGACAAGGGCAAGGTGACACTGCGTTTTCGTGGACGCGAGATGGCGCACCAGGACATCGGCCGTCGGCTGATGGAGCGGGTCGCTGCGGACCTCGAGGAGGTGGCAACCGTGGAGTCCTTCCCAAAAATGGAAGGGCGCCAGATGATCATGATCCTTGCCCCCAAGAAGAAGTGATCCAAAGGCAGGTTAACGGGTGGTCGCCAGTGACGAAAGCGCTGGCGAGCTACCGGCCTTGGGTTTTCTGAAAAACACCGAGTGGAGATTTCCCTCATGCCGAAAATCAAGAGTAACAGTGGTGCGGCCAAGCGCTTCAAGAAGACAGCCAATGGCTTCAAGCGCAAGCAGTCTTTTCGTAGCCACATCCTGACCAAGAAGTCCACCAAGCGTAAGCGTCAGTTGCGTGGGATGCAGCAGGTCCATGACGCCGACAAGGCATTGGTTCAGCGCATGCTGCCGAATCTTTGAGCTTGGTTGATCCTTTTTAACGTCAGGAGAAAGTTATGACTCGTGTCAAGCGTGGCGTGGTGGCTCGTCGCCGCCACAAGAAGATTCTGAAGCAGGCCAAAGGTTACTATGGCGCTCGTTCGCGTGTATTCCGCGTAGCCAAACAGGCGGTTATCAAGGCAGGGCAGTATGCCTACCGTGACCGTCGCCAGCGCAAGCGTCAATTCCGTGCACTGTGGATCGCTCGTATCAATGCGGCGGCTCGTCAGAACGGTTTGTCCTACAGCCGTTTCATTGCCGGCCTGAAGAAAGCCGGTATCGAGATCGACCGTAAGGTTCTCGCCGATCTCGCCGTTCACGAGAAAGCGGCTTTTGCTGCCATCGTAGAGAAGGCCAAGGCTGCTCAGTAAGTGACACTGGCCGTATCGATGTCCCGATCATGATCTGATAGTCGGACATCGCGTGAACGTCACAGGGGAAGGGCAGCTGCTCTTCCCCTGTTTTTATTTCAAGACCCCGTTTTGAGCGGCCTCGTGTCGGTCGAAACGCATTCGGAGCTGAACGGATGGACCATCTTCCCAATCTGGTTGCCGAGGCTCGTTCTGCGATCGAGGCTGCCGAGGACATGCAGTCACTCGACGAGGTTCGGGTGTGCTATCTCGGCAAGAAGGGCGAGATCACAGCCTTACTCAAGGGGCTGGGCAAGCTGCCGGCAGAAGAGCGTCCTGCAGCAGGCGAGCGAATCAACCAGGCCAAACAGCAACTCGGGGCTGAGCTCGATAGCCGCAAGCAAATGCTGGAACAGGCTGCCTTGGATGCGCGATTGGCCGCTGAACGTCTCGACGTGACCTTGCCGGGGCGTGGCCAGGCCAGCGGCGGCTTGCATCCCATCACACGGACATTGGAGCGTATTGAGGGGCTTTTCACCCGCATCGGATTCGATGTGGCCGTAGGCCCGGAAATCGAAGACGACTACCATAACTTCGAAGCCCTGAATATTCCTGCTCATCACCCGGCTCGCGGCATGGCCGATACGTTCTATTTCGATGCCACCCGACTGCTGCGGACGCATACCTCACCGGTACAGGTACGTACCATGAAGGAGGCCGAACCACCGATTCGCATCGTTTGCCCGGGGCGCGTCTATCGTAGCGATTCGGATCTGACCCATACTCCGATGTTCCACCAGGTCGAGGGTTTGTTGGTCGATGAGGACGTCAGCTTCGCTGATCTCAAGGGCACTATCGAAGACTTCCTGCACGCTTTCTTCGAGCGTGATGATTTATCGGTGCGCTTCCGGCCGTCCTACTTCCCCTTTACCGAACCGTCCGCCGAAGTCGACATTCAGTGCGTCATGTGTAGCGGGGGAGGATGTCGAGTCTGCTCGCACAGCGGGTGGCTGGAAGTCATGGGATGCGGCATGGTACATCCGGAAGTGTTTCGCCACTCCGGTATCGATGCCGAGCGCTACAAGGGGTTCGCATTTGGCATGGGCGCCGAACGCTTGGCCATGCTGCGCTACGGCGTCAATGACCTAAGGATGTTTTTCGATAACGACCTGCGCTTCCTGCGACAGTTCGCCTGACCGCATAGACCGATACCAGAAGACAGGAATGCCCATGAAATTTTCCGAACAGTGGCTGCGTGAGTGGGTTTCCCCACAACTGGCGACTCAGGCGCTGGCCGATCAGATCACCATGGCTGGGCTAGAGGTTGATGCCGTGGAAGCGGTTGCCGAGGAGTTCAGCGGTGTCGTGGTGGCTCTCGTATCCCAGAAGGATCCCCATCCCGATGCCGATAAGCTCAGTGTCTGTCAGATCGACGATGGAAGCGGCGAACCGCTGCAGGTGGTGTGTGGGGCGACCAACGTAGCGGCAGGCCAGAAAGTGCCGTTTGCGCGTGTCGGTGCGTCGTTGCCCGGGGACTTCAAGATCAAGAAGGCCAAGCTTCGTGGCGTGGAATCACGTGGGATGATTTGTTCGGCTTCCGAGCTGGGGCTTGAAGAGGGACATTCGTCTGGCATTCTCGTGCTCTCGGACACGGCGCCGGTAGGCGAAGACTTCCGTACTTGGATGACGCTCGACGATAACATGATCGAAGTCGATCTGACGCCGAATCGCGGTGATTGCTTGAGTCTCAAGGGGTTGGCGCGTGAGGTCGGTGTGCTCAACCGTTTGGCGGTTCAGGAGCCGGTTATCGAGCCCCTGGAGGTCGCGCATGATGAGCGCTTCGCGATTCGTGTCAGTGACCCCGAACGTTGTCCGCGTTATATCGGACGAGTGATCAAGGGTGTCGACGTTGGAGCTACGACGCCCCTATGGATGGTCGAAAGACTGCGTCGCAGTGGCATCCGTAGCATCGATCCGGTGGTAGATGTCACCAATTATGTGATGCTTGAGCTCGGTCAGCCGATGCACGCCTTCGATCTTGCCAATCTTCATGAGGCAATTGACGTTCGTCTGGCGCGGCAAGGCGAGCGCCTGGTGCTACTCGATGGCCAAGAGATTGCCCTACGCGACAATACCTTGGTGATTGCGGATCGGCGCGGCCCCCTCGCGATCGCGGGTGTGATGGGCGGAGAACATTCCGGCGTTGGCCTCGAAACGCGTG
Source organism: Litchfieldella anticariensis FP35 = DSM 16096 (assembly GCF_000409775.1). GTDB lineage: Bacteria > Pseudomonadota > Gammaproteobacteria > Pseudomonadales > Halomonadaceae > Litchfieldella > Litchfieldella anticariensis. The sequence goes on from NZ_KE332377.1 coordinate 642,341, forward strand.
ACATCTTCCTCGAGTCAGCCTTCTTTACTCCCTTGGCGGTGGCGGGCCAGGCTCGATCCTATGGTTTGCATACCGATGCGTCTCATCGTTTCGAGCGCGGTGTCGATCCCGATTTGACTCGCTTGGCTGTAGAGCGGGCGACGTCGTTGTTACGCGAAATCACCGGTGGGGAGCCAGGCCCCGTGGTGGACGTGACAAGTCATGAGCATCTGCCACCAGCGCGTCAGATCGAACTGCGGGCATCGCGTATCGAGCAAGCCTTGGGAATGCCATTGAAATCGGAGATGGTGGAAGACATTCTGCAACGCCTTGGCATGGTAGTGAGTGAAAGCCGAGAGGGATGGCGGGTCGCAGCACCGAGCTGGCGGTTCGATATCGCCATTGAAGAGGATCTGATCGAAGAACTGGCACGGATCCATGGCTACAATCGTTTGCCGGTTCGTCGCCCGGCAGCCCGTCTGGCGTTGCGGCCGGATGGCGAAAGTCGCCAGCCTTTATCGCGCTTGCGTCACCAGATGGTGGCACGAGGCTACCAAGAGGCTATCAGCTATAGCTTCGTGTCTCCCGATTTGCAGCGAATTCTAATGCCCCAGGCGGTATCACCGCGGCTTGCCAACCCGATTTCCAGTGACATGGCTGTCATGCGTGCCAGCCTGTTCCCAGGGTTGATCAAGGCTCTGGAACACAACCTCAATCGCCAGCAAAGTCGTGTGCGTCTATTCGAGTCAGGTCTGGTGTTCCGTGGCGACCTGGACGATCTCGAACAGATCCCTATGCTGGGCGGTTTGGCTTGCGGTCTTCGCGAGCCGGAAGGGTGGTCCTCCGGGCGTGAAATGGTCGACTTTTACGATGTCAAAGGTGACCTCGAGAGCCTGTTGGCGAGTGGCGGAAATGCTTCAGCCTGGCGCTTCGAGCCAGGTCAGCATTCATCACTACACCCCGGTCAAACGGCACGCGTTCTATATCGCGGAGATGACGTCGGCTGGATCGGAACATTGCATCCGGCGGTGCGTGCTGAATTAGGGTTGAAAGTCGATGCAATATTGTTCGAAGTACGACTCGATGCCTTGACTCAAGGTTGCTTGCCGTCTTTCGTTCCGTTGTCTCGCTTCCCGGAGGTGCGTCGCGATTTGGCGTTATTGGTCGAGGAGAGTTTGCCTGTCCAGTCATTGCTGGATTGTCTGCGAGAACAGGCCGGCGAATGGCTGACGGAACTGCGCCTGTTCGATATTTATCAGGGCAAGGGGGTTGCCGAAGGTTACAAGAGTGTGGCTTTGGGCTTGACCTGGCAGCATCCTTCGCGCACGCTTAATGACGATGAAATCAATCAGTTAGTTGATGCAATCGTCACCGAATCCGGGCAGCGGTTCGGTGCTCGGCTGAGAAGCTGAGCTTCCGTTCTGCGCGGCGGCGGCGATCCAACGAGGGAATGATCATGGGTGCGTTGACCAAGGCGGAACTAGCCGAACATCTGCACGTCGAACTGGGCCTGTCGAAGCGTGAAGCCAAGTCGATGGTAGAGGCCTTCTTCGAGGAAATCCGTGGTTGCCTGCGCGAGAATGAGCAGGTGAAGTTGTCAGGGTTCGGCAACTTCGATCTGCGTGATAAACGGGAACGTCCCGGACGCAACCCCAAGACTGGCGAGGAGATTCCTATCTCGGCGCGGCGCGTCGTGACTTTCCGACCCGGTCAGAAACTCAAGGGGCGTGTCGAGGAGTTTGACGGTCCGTTGCAGCATTGACATTGTAGTGCTGCCTCCAGCGATGGGCAGTCATGATCATTAAGGCGCCATTCTCAGGAATGGCGCCTTTTCATTACGCTAGGGCTGGGAGCAGCGACCGGCGAGGTTAAGGCAGAGCAAAAATCGGTGGAAAAAGGGGGTTGGAGCTATCTGGGTTAGGTGGAGCCTTCCATCAGATAGGTGATGACGACTTTGATGATGTAGCCCAGCATCCCGGCCCCCAGCACAATGAACAACATGATGGTGCCAAACTTGCCAGCCCGGGATTTGCGGGCCAAGTCCCAAATAATGAAGCTCATAAATAGGATCAGTCCGCCGATCATTAGCGGTGTGATCCAAGCTTCGAATGTTTCCCGCATGATGTCTCCTACGCCGAAAAAAAGCCCAGTATAGCCAAGTGTTCAACGTCATGCAGATATTGAGGAGTGGTTGACGTGGTAGGGGCAGCGGTTGGGATTCGGCTAAACTGTCGACTATGTTACCATTCGAGAAAATTTCTCAAGTAAAGCAGGCCCATGCCCATTCTGAAGATTTTCGTTGGCACTGTGTACGGCGGTGCCCTGGACGTTGCCGAACAAGTGAAGCCACTCTTCGAGCAAGCCGGCTACGACGTCAGCATCTACGATCAACCGACCTTGGAAGATCTACTTGGCTCGCCAACCGATCTGGCGTTGTTCTGTACTTCGACTACCGGTAGTGGCGACTACCCGGGTAGCCTTGTGCCTTTTACGCGGGCTCTTGGCGAGCAGAGCCCCTCGCTGGCGGAAGTGCGCTATGGCTTGATTGCGCTTGGCGATAGCTCCTACGGAGATACCTTTTGCGGTGCAGGAAGAGCCTTGGATGCTCTGCTTGAGGACCTGGGGGCTCGTCGCCTCGGTGAACGCCTCGAAATCGATGCCATGGAAACCTTCATGGCCGACGATGAGGCGCTGCCGTGGGCGGAGGCCTGGATCGCCGAAGAGAACCTTCAGGTTGCCTGAGGTGCGTATCGGCCCTTCGCCTGAGCGGCTCAGTGCCATGCTGGGCTTGTTGGTGGTGATCCTTGCCACACTACCACGTTACGTGGATCAAGGATTGGATACGCGGCTGTCACTGATTGGAATGGCATTCGTGGTGGTGTCCATTATCGCTGTGGTTCACTGGCGTATGCTGGCACCGGCAGCACGTGCGCGATTGCTGCCATTGTTGCGACGCCTTGGACTTGCCGTTATCGTCGGTATGGCTGTGATGGCGGCCTGGCATGCCTTCTTTTCGCCAACGTGGGTTCGCTGGCAAGTACTGCTGGCCCAGGGCACAACCACGGGTCTGCTACTGCACGTGTTGGGAATGTGGTGGAACCCCGTCAGTGATCGCTCTGACTCTGAATGACAGCTTCCGCGTGCGAGGTGGTCGCGGCTGACGCCGCGACCATATCTTCCTTCCTTTATTGCAGCGTATAGCAAGGCACGTAAGTGCTGCCCGGAAGCTTCATGCGCCCTTGGGCGACGAAGGAGCTAAGCAGCTCGTCCAGTTGTGCCATCAGTGTAGATTCTGCATGCAGTCGGAAAGGGCCATTGGCTTCGATAGCGCGGATTCCAGATTCCTTGACATTGCCGGCGACGATGCCCGAGAACGCGCGGCGTAGATTGGCGGCGAGTTCATGAACGGGCTGGTCGCGATGGAGGGCGAGACCTGCCATGGCCTCATGGGTCGGTGTAAAGGGCGCCTGGAAGTCACGATCGACATTGAGGCGCCAGTTGTAATAGAAAGCATCCTGATGGGCACGGCGGAAGTCGGTGACCTCGTTAATGCCAGCACGCATGCTGCGTGCCACTCCTACAGGGTCGTCGATGAGGATGCGATAGCGGCTGCGAGCTGCATCACCGAGGGTATAGGTAAGAAACTCGTCGATGCGCTTGAAATAATCGGCTGAGTCGGCTGGGCCGGTAAATATCACCGGAAATGGCATATCCTGGTTGCTGGGATGAAGCAGGATCCCAAGGAGGTAGAGGATTTCCTCGGCGGTGCCGACCCCGCCAGGAAAGACGACGATGCCGTGGCTGACCCGTACGAATGCCTCCAGGCGCTTTTCGATATCGGGCATGATCACCAATTCATTGACGATCGGGTTGGGGGATTCGGCGGCAATGATTCCTGGCTCGGAAATACCCAGATAACGGCTCAAATTGCGGCGCTGCTTGGCATGGGCCACATTGGCTCCTTTCATAGGCCCTTTCATGGCACCGGGACCGCAACCGGTGCAGATATCCATGTCACGCAGGCCCAAGTGGTAGCCGACATCCTTGGTGTATTCGTATTCTTCTCGGGAGATTGAGTGACCGCCCCAGCAAACTACCATGCTGGGGTCGCGTGAGGGCTTGAGAGCACCGGCTTTGCGCAGGATATGGAAGATGGCATTGGTAGTGCCTTCCCCCGTGCTGAGATCGAAACGTTGCTGGGTCTGGATCTCGTTATAGACATAGACTACGTCACGCAGTACCGCCGATAACAGTTCGCGAATACCGCGGATCATCTTGCCGTCGACGAAAGCTTCGGCAGGGGCATTGCTGAGCTTGAGGCGAATACCGCGATCCTGCTGCAAGACTTCGATATCGAAGTCGCGATGGGTTTCCATGACCTTGCGACTATCGTCGGTGGGGTTGCCACAGTTGAGTACCGCCAGGGAACAGCGGCGCAAGAGGTCATGCAAGCCGCTGGCAGAGGTGTCGCGCAGACGATTTACCTCATGCTGCGAAAGTACCTCGAGACTACCTTCAGGAGAAATCGTGGTGGAAATGGTGTCCGGCACGGTTGGGGTCCTTGTCATGCGACGTCGGCCTATTGTCAGGAAATTGGATAGCCCTGAGCGAAGACGAAGATATCGCTCTTGGGGGCTGACATTCTCTGGTCGGGAACGCCTGATGGATGGTATCGGGCTCGACGGGCGAGCATGTTCGCAAACTCGCGGTTAGCGTTTCTTTCATAATGCTATCATGCCAGCGCCATGCGCACAGCGCTGCGTAAATAGCTGAAATCTGATAAAATGAACGCGCTGTACGCACACCTCCGACAGGCTGAATGAGTGGACCGTTGCTCCATGTTCAATGCCCAGTACTTCAGGACCTTCATCACGCTGGTCGAAACCGGTAGCTTCACGCATACCGCCCGCCGGCTGGACATGACCCAGCCTGGTGTCAGTCAGCATATTCGCAAGCTCGAGCAATATCTTGGCAAGCCTTTGCTCAATCGGCATGGCCGCAAGTTCACCCTGACCGAGACTGGGCGCCGTTCCTACGATTATGCTATCAAGCTGTTCGCTGAGCACGAGCACTTCCGGCATTCCTTGGATAACGACTCGCTTGATTCCGGAGAGTGTCGCATCGCCTCGCCGGGCAGTGTCGGTTTGATGTTCTATCCATTCCTTCTTGGCTATCAACAGATGTACCCCGGCCTGACGGTGAGCTACAGTTTTGCCTTCAACAATGAGATCGTGCAGGACGTGCTGGCCGGGCGCTATGATCTTGGCATCGTCACCGATGTGATCAAGCATCCTGATCTCGATTATGAACTCTGGCATCAAGAGCCGCTTTGCCTGGTGGTGCCGGCTGACTTCACCGGTACGACACTCAATGATTTACTGGGGTTGGGGTTCATGAACTACTCGGATGGCATCAATCATGCCAGCCAGTTGATGCGTGCCAATTTTCCCGGTGAGTTTCGTTCCATGAGTCACTTCCCTGAGCAGGGGTACACCAATGAAGTTTCCATGGTGCTGGATGCGGTGGCTCGAGGGTTAGGATTCACTGTGATATCGCGCTTGGTGCTGGAAACTTCGCCTTGGCAGCGTCAGGTCAAGGAAGTGTCACTACCGAACCCCGTTCATGAAAGCTTGCATCTGGTGATGCCCTCGGGTGCCGAACTACCTCGCCGCTATGCTCAGCTGCTGGATGATTTCCGTCAACATCGAAGGCATGCACTATACGGCTATTCCGAAGAACCGAGTTTCGGCTGAGAAGTCACTCGGTAGTAGGTTTGGGCGGGGGAAGGTCGCTCATCATTTATCGGTTGCCGTGGTGACGTAGTGAGCCAGAGCCTTGATCTCATCGCTCGAGAGGGTTTCCTCATAGGCCGGCATCACGCCGACTCCTCCCTTGACGGCGCTCATCACCATGTCGGTGGTGGGGGCAAGCTCATCAAGATTGGGCCCGATCTGGCCACTTGATCCGGCATCGCTAAGTGTGTGGCAAGTCGCACAAGGAGGCTTGGCACCCTGGGTGAATAGCCTCTTACCGATTTCGAATGGCTCATCGGCCATTGCCGACAGGCTCAGAAGGGCAGTGAGCAAGAAGGAGGGTATAAAGGGCTTTGTCATGAGGGGCTCGTCGATCCTGTAGTAGTCGAAGCAGCGGCCATTGGGTCGCTGCCCAATGCCCGCTGAGGGAGTGCTCAGCTCACCGTGACGGTGACGCCATGATCACGCCAACCGTTGTGCCCATAGCCCCTTTCATTATCCATCCGTGCTTCAGGCTGACTGTTGCCTTCCACGTCGGTGGCCCGTGAGACGATGCGATACTCACCCGGTGACAGCTCGGTGGCCAACACGAAAGGCCGCCAAGCGTAAGGTCCCAAGTCCGGCCCCAACAACTCCGCTTCTTGCCAGGTTTCGCCGTCGTCCACCGACACTTCGACCTTGTCGACCGTTCGGGTGCCGCCGAGCGCGACGCCGTAGAGCATGTTGCGACCCTGTTCGGTGGTGTCGAGTGGCAGCGTGATCCAGGACTTGATATTCATCTCCCACATGGAAGGCTGGTCCGGGGCGCCACTAACACCTACGTCGCGGACACGATAGCCCGATACCTGGATCTTGGCGTTGCTCTCGTTTTCGGTCAGAGCGACGTACTTGACGTACTTGACGTTGTTGACCCCATAAAAGCCGGGCACCACCATGCGCAGTGGGCCGCCATGCGCAATGGGGATAGGGTCGTCATTGAGTTCCCAGGCGAGAAGAACGCGTTCCATGACCTCCAGAGGCACGGAACGCTCGACCATCACTTCCTTGGCATCGAGGCCATCGGGAATCTCTTCGCCACCGGTGCCGGTGATGAACTTGGCACCGCCAGATGGACCACCGAGCGTATCGATAACCGCCTTGAGCGGCACCCCGGTCCACACGACGCAACCTGCCGCACCGACGCTCCACTGCGTACCGCTTGCACCATGCGGGAAGAAAGCGCGACCGTTGCCTGAGCATTGCAGAACCGAAGCGACGGTCTGAACATCGATCTTCTTGAGTTCTCCGAGGGTCAGGGTGCGAGGATCGTTGACGCCTTCGAAGCGTACCTCCCAGGCGTCGGGGTCGGCAACGATACTGGCATCGGGGGCCGGCAGGTTGTTGCGTACGAACAGTGTCTCGCTGGGGGTAACGATACCGCTGCGGATGGCGTTGCGACGGGTCTCCATGGTCGCTTCGCTATGCAGGATCAGATCCTGCTTGCGTTTCCACGACGCATAACCAGGTAGCGATGAGAGTTCCTCAGCTCGTACGAAAGGGGTCAGGCTCATGATGCCCAAGGCAGCCACCGCGCCGGCGCTGCCCTTGAGCAGTAGTCTCCTCGCGGGATTTTCCAGGATCTCGGTTATCTCGGTAGGCATTGTGGAGGTTGTCATGACGTGTCTCCTGGGTTGTTGTGATATGGGAGACATGACCTGGACGAAGCCGGTACATGGAATTTAGGTATATGTTCGTTTCCTTGGATTGGTCAAGGCGAAGAGACGCTGTCACTAGATGCACGAACCCCCCGGCACTGGCCGGGGGGGCGTGCGATACACGGCACTGGTGTCAGTCGCGGTATTCGTCGATGCTCGGGCAAGAACAGATCAACTGACGATCGCCAAACACGTTGTCGACGCGATTGACCGCTGGCCAGTATTTGGCTGCCTTGACGGCCTCCGAGGGGAAGGCGCCCAGTTCGCGGGAGTAGGGTCGCTCCCAATGCGAGTCCATGAGATCCGCCATGGTGTGCGGAGCATTTGCCAAGGGGTTGTCATCGACCGGCCATTCACCTTTTTCCACTCGGGCGATTTCTTCGCGAATGGCGATCATGGCATCGCAGAAGCGGTCGATCTCATAGAGCGACTCCGACTCAGTAGGTTCTACCATCAATGTGCCGGGCACTGGGAAGGACATGGTTGGGGCATGGAAGCCGTAGTCCATCAATCGCTTGGCGATGTCCTCTTCAGTGATGCCGGAGGTAGCCTTGAGTGGCCGAATGTCGATGATGCATTCATGGGCGACGGTACCGTTGGCTCCTTTGTAGAGAACCGGGTAATGCCCATCCAGGCGCTTGGCGATGTAGTTGGCGTTGAGGATGGCCAGTTCGGTTGCTTCGCGCAGCCCGCGTGTCCCCATCATTTTGATATAGGCCCAAGAGATGGGCAGGATCGAGGCTGAACCAAAGGCGGCCGCCGATACGGCGCCGCAATCGGGATTGACACCCGTGATGGGTGTCACTACGTGGTTGGAGACATAAGGTGCCAGGTGCGCCTTGACTCCAATCGGTCCCATACCCGGGCCACCGCCTCCATGGGGGATGCAGAAGGTCTTGTGCAGGTTGAGGTGCGAAACGTCGCCACCGAAGTCCCCTGGGCGGGCCAGGCCGACCTGGGCATTCATGTTGGCACCGTCGATGTAGACCTGGCCGCCATGGTCGTGGACGATCTTGCAGGCTTCGCGAATGCTTTCCTCGAAGACACCGTGTGTCGACGGATAGGTGAGCATGATCGCGGAAAGATTGTCACGGTGCTGCCCAGCCTTGTCACGCAGATCGTTCAGGTCGATATTGCCATCCTTGTCGCATTCCACCACCACGACTTTCATATGAGCCATGGCGGCAGAGGCTGGATTGGTACCGTGAGCGGAACTGGGGATCAGGCAGATATCACGATGTCCTTGGCCTTGGGCGACCTGATAGCGACGGATAGCCACCAAACCCGCGTATTCGCCTTGGGCTCCGGAGTTGGGTTGCATGGAGATGTGTTCGTAGCCGGTAATTTCCACCAGGAACGCAGCCAACTCGTCGATCATCTGCTTGTAGCCGACGATTTGATCCTTGGGGGCGAAGGGGTGGATATGAGCGAATTCCGGCCAGGTGATGGGAATCATCTCGCTGGTGGCATTGAGCTTCATGGTGCACGAACCCAACGGGATCATCGCATGAGTCAGTGACAGATCCTTGTTTTCCAGACGCTTGAGATAGCGCAGCATTTCGGTTTCGCTGTGATAACGCTGGAAGGTTGGGTGCGTCAGGAAGTCGGATTTACGCTGGCAGGCAGCGGGAATGCCGCTTAGACGCTTGGCGACTACCTCCTCGTCCAGTGCCGCGGCGGAGAGTTCGTGCTCCTCGCCGAGCAGCACGTCGAAGAGCACGCCAAGATCCGCCGTCGTCGTGGTCTCGTCCAGGCTGACGCCGATATCGCCGTTGTCGAAATAACGCAGGTTGATTTCATGCGTCATGGCGCGGCCATGAATCTTGCCGGCATCCACATTCGTCAGGCGTAGGGTGTCGAACCAGCTGTCGTGTACCAACTGCACCCCTTTGCGCTTGAGTCCTTCGGCGAGGATCGTGGTCAAGCGGTGAATACGCGAGGCAATGGTACGTAGACCGGAAGCACCATGGTATACGGCGTAGAAGCCGGCGATATTAGCCAGCAGCGCCTGCGCAGTGCAGATGTTGGAGGTCGCTTTCTCGCGGCGAATGTGTTGCTCGCGGGTTTGCATCGCCATGCGTAGCGCTTGGTTACCCCGGTTATCCTTGGAGACGCCGATGATACGCCCGGGAATGGAGCGCTTTAGCTTGTCGGTGGTGGCGAAGAAGGCAGCGTGGGGGCCGCCGAAGCCCATTGGCACGCCGAATCGCTGGCTATTGCCAATGACGATATCGGCTCCCAGGCTGCCGGGCTCCTTGAGCAACACCAAGCTCATGATGTCGGCAGCCACGCAGGTCATGACGCCACGCTCGGCGGCAGCCTTCAGCAGAGGAGCAAGATCGCGAATCTCGCCACTCTGGCTCGGATACTGCAGTAGAGCACCGAACACATCATGGGCCGCGATCTCTCCGGCCGGCGCGACGATCAATTCGAAGCCGAAGTAATAGGCGCGAGTGCGTATGACATCCAGCGTTTGGGGGAGGACATCGTCGGCGACGAAAAAGGCTTGGCTCTTACTCTTCTTGTTGGCCCGCTTGCACAGGGCCATGGCTTCAGCCGCCGCTGTCGCTTCATCCAACAGGGATGCATTGGCCAGCTCCATGCCGGTGAGATCCATGACCATCTGCTGGAAGTTGAGCAATCCCTCCAAACGGCCTTGGGCGATTTCAGGCTGGTAGGGCGTGTAGGCGGTATACCAGCCAGGGTTTTCCAATACGTTGCGCTGGATCACCGCCGGCAGGTGAGTGTTGTAATAGCCTTGGCCGATATATGTCTTAAAGACCTTGTTTTGACGTGCCAGGCGCTTGAGATAATCGAGCGCCTCGGCCTCGGCTCGTGGAGCGTCGAGGTTCAGCTCACGACCCAGCCGAATATCGGCTGGCACGGTTTTCTCGATTAATGTCGAGATGCTGTCGATATGCAGCATCTTGAGCATCTGTACAACGTCGTCGGCATCGGGGCCATTATGACGTTGAAGAAAGGCGTCGTGGCCGGCCAGTTCGGCCAGGCGGCGATTATCTAAAGCCATGAAGCACCTTGCATGTGTAGCGGAGCGGTCAAGCTCCTGACGGATAAAGGGACGAGATTGGCGAACCGCTGCGCGGCCCGCCAAACTCGTATGTCAGTCGTCGTCCTCAGCCAACTGGCCGTAGGCATCGGCATTGAGCAGGCTGTTGAGTGCTTCGATGTCGGCCGGCTTCAGCTTGGCGATCCAACCATCTTCATAGGGCGATTCGTTGAGAGTCTCCGGAGCATCCTCGAGCGCGTCATTTACCTCTAGCACCTCACCAGCCAAGGGGGCATAAAGGTCCGATGCGGCTTTGACCGACTCGATGACACCGAACTCTTCTCCAGCCTCGAGCTCGCGTCCTACCTCGGGTAGCTCAACGAAGACCACATCGCCCAATGCTTGTTGGGCATGATCAGTGATACCTATCGTGACGGTGCCGTCACCGTTGTCCAGAACCCACTCGTGGCTTTCGGTGTAATTCAAGTTCGCGGGAATTGTACTCATCACGTTTTCCTATACGAAATGGTTTTTCTGATTCGGGGAATCGCAGCATCATTATGCCTGAATAGTGAGCCGACTGGCAGCTATGGTGCGATTCTCCATCTGGAGCGCTTGACCGCAACCTAAGGGTGGCCGGCTTTGTCGGCATCGTCCAGCATCAGTGCTGAATTGCTCGGTGGGCGGATCGCAATCAAGCGTATAGCTGGTTCAGAGCAGTCATACAGAAAGGATACGCAACCTCAAGGTGCTCCCCGACTTGTACGGTGTCCCAATGCAAGCTAATGTACCCGTGTTTCCTATAAGAAACAAATTTCCTCCTTCTTGGCGCTGATGTATCTGCGCTGGCCAGGAAGTGGTGCAGTGCTATATTTTCGTTACATCGGTCATTTGGACAATGTTTTCTATGGGATGCTGGAGAAATTATGGTGGGATCCGCTATGGTACGCCAGTTCGAGCGGCAAGGGGCAGCAAGGGCTCGACTGGCCGTAGCGGAAAAGCGTCCGCCAGGTTCGCCAGGCCCCTGAGTTGCTGACCAAGCACATCCATGCACAGACAGACGTGCACAACAAGAAACGGAAAGGGGGTAAATAGATGGAAACCTTGAATAGTGTCTTCAGCGCTATCAATAGCGTGGTCTGGGGACCGTTGATGCTGATCCTGCTACTAGGAGTTGGCCTTTATCTACAGCTCGGTTTGAAGCTGATGCCGATTCGTAAGCTGGGCATGGGCTTCAAGCTAATGTTTCAAGGGCGGGTTTCGGCCAAGGATGACGAGAAGGAAGGGGAAATATCACCCTTCAATGCCTTGATGACCGCACTGTCGGCTACCATCGGCACCGGTAACATCGCCGGGGTGGCGACGGCTATCGCTCTGGGGGGGCCTGGAGCGGTGTTCTGGATGTGGATCACTGCGTTGGTAGGCATGGCCACTAAATTTGCCGAAGCCGTGCTGGCGGTGCGTTACCGCGAAGTCGATGATCTTGGCAATCATGTGGGTGGCCCGATGTTCTACATCCGGAACGGTTTGGGCAAGAAATGGGCATGGCTGGGCGGTGCTTTTGCATTTTTCGGGGCAGTGGCAGCCTTTGGTATCGGTAATACGGTGCAATCCAATTCGGTAGCCGATGCCTTGGATGCCTCTTTTGGCATGCCGCATTGGCTGACTGGCGTAGTGATCATGGTGTTGGCCGGTGCCGTTATCCTGGGTGGGATCAAGCGTATCGCCAAGGTGGCGGGCAAGCTGGTGCCGATCATGGGGATTGCGTATGTCATCGCTGGTCTGGCGGTATTGATCGTCAATGCCAGCCAGATCGGCTCGGCTTTCAGCATGATCTTTTACTATGCTTTCAACCCGCATGCTGCCGTCGGGGGTTTTGCCGGAGCCGCTGTGATGGCGGCCATTCGCTTCGGTGTGGCGCGAGGTATCTTCTCCAATGAGGCAGGCCTTGGTAGTGCTCCCATCGCCCATGCCGCCGCACAAACCAAGAATCCGGTGCGGCAAGGCCTGATCGCCATGCTGGGAACCTTTATCGATACCATTATCGTATGTTCGATCACAGCATTGGTGATTCTCACTTCCACAGTGTGGGAGACAGGGGAGGAAGGTGCCTCACTGACGGCCATGTCCTTCGAGGCTGCCTTGCCAGGTGTGGGTAACCATATCGTATCGATTGCCTTGGCGGTGTTTGCCTTCACCACGATTCTGGGGTGGTCTTTCTACGGTGAGAAGTGTTTCGAGTACCTGTTTGGCGTGCGTTCCATCACGCTGTATCGCGTGTTGTTCGTATTGGCCATTCCGGTGGGCGCTCTGGCCCAACTTGGCCTGATCTGGCTGATGGCAGATACGTTCAACGCCATGATGGCGATTCCCAACCTGATTGCACTAGCGTTGCTGTCGCCCATGGTCTTCAAGCTGACCAAGGACTTCTTCGATGGCAAGGATGTGTTGCCAGGCGAAGAACTCAAGTAATGGATAGTCAGGCGGGAGTAGGATGGGCTTCTCTCGCCGACTCCCTTATCGATATAACCGAGGGTGAGAGCACAAGCGATGAGCGAACTCAATAGAACACCGCTTTACGATCTGCATGTCGAACTGAAAGGCAAGATGGTGCCCTTCGCCGGTTACGAGATGCCGGTCCAGTATGCACTGGGGGTCAAGAAGGAGCATGAACACACTCGTGCCGCCTGTGGCCTGTTCGACGTCTCCCACATGGGGCAGGTGATCGTACGTGGTGCGGATCCGGCGGTGGCACTGGAAGCCTTGGTGCCAGCAGATATCGTGGGGTTGGCGGTGGGGTCGCAGCGCTATGCTCTATTCACCAATGATGAAGGCGGCATTCTCGACGATCTGATGGTGGTCAAGGCCGAGGACCATCTCTATCTGGTCGTCAATGCTGCCTGTAAGGAGCAGGATATCGCCCACCTCCGTAAGGGGTTGGGTGACGGCTATGAGGTAGAGGTGCTGGACCGCGGTTTGCTGGCCTTGCAAGGACCTCTCGCGGCAACTGTCATGCGGCGTTTGTGTCCTGCTGCCTGTGAGATGATGTTCATGCAGCATGGAAGATTCCACATCGGCGGTATGGATGTGTGGATCAGCCGCAGCGGCTATACTGGCGAAGATGGGTTCGAGATCTCGGTTGCCGTTGAGGATACCATGCCCTTGGCCAAGCGGTTGCTAGCCGAATCGGAAGTCGAGCCGATCGGATTGGGGGCGCGTGATTCGTTGCGTCTCGAAGCGGGTTTGTGCCTGTACGGCCATGATATCGACACGACCACGACCCCGGTCGAGGCAGGGCTGATTTGGGCCATTGGCAAGCCTCGTCGTCATGGTGGTGAGCGTGAGGGTGGTTTCCCCGGTACCGAGCTCATTCTACCGCAGGCCGAGAACAAGGATCATACACGCAAGCGGGTCGGGCTGTTGGGTGAGGGGCGTGCGCCAGTTCGGGAAGGCGCTGAACTGTATAGCGAAGCAGGCGAGAAAATCGGTGTCGTTACCTCGGGTGGCTTCGGTCCGAGTGTCGGAAAGCCGGTGGCGATGGGATATGTAGCGATAGAGCATGCTGCTCTCGATACACAAGTGTTTGCCGAAGTGCGTGGCAAGCGGCTACCTATGACCGTCACCAAGATGCCGTTTGTGGCTCCTGGTTATTTCCGTGGCTGAGAGCCTTTAGATGATTTATACCGTTATCTTAAAAGACAACCCTATCTGTATGAGCTTGAAAAACCGCCTCTCTATGAGAGGCGGTTTTCATGCAACTCACCGGGTTGATGCCATGATGGGATGAATCCATCGGAAAGTCAGGCTGATCCGCAAGCCTGGTAAGCGTCTGGGGAGCAAGGCATGTTGCAGTTGCTGCTGAGTCCCGGGTCCCATGAGAAGTAGGCTGTCATGGGGCAGCCACAAGTTGAAGGCTGGTGCGTGTCGATCGCGCCAACGCATACGCAAAGGGCGTTCCGCGCCGAGACTGACAGCAGCGATTACCGGGGATGGCCCCAATTCCGGTTCATTGTCGCTATGCCAGCCCATGCGCTCTTCACCATTGGCATAGCGATTGAGCAATACGCTATTGAAGCGTGTCGGCGTGCCATGCGCTTCCAGCAGTTCTTCGAGACGTTGGCACAGCGCCTCGACGTCAGGATGCCATGGGGTGGGAGTAAAGATCTGGCCAGAGTAGCGATAATGGGCGCTCGGATCTCCCATCCAGACCTGCTGACGAGGAATCGGATGGTCGCGACCGTAAAGTCGGAGGTTTGGTCGTTGCCAATCCAGATGGGCATCAAGGCGCTGTAGAAGTTCATGGCCAGCGGTGTCGCCAAGAACTCCCAGGAAGCGCCATATCGGGGGGCTTTCGAGTAATTTCTGCCAGCCGTGAGCATCGTCATGATAGTGCATGACGATAGATTGCCAGCATCGGATTGTCCTTGTCAGCTCACCAATGGGTTGGCATGAGTCTTAGGCTGAGCAAGGCAAAGGCGGTGCCGATCAAGGCTCCACCGAGAACGTCACTGACATAGTGCAGGCCCAGGCCTACCCTCGACGCCGCTATCAGCAGGCTGAGCGGCGCCACAATGAACAACAGTTCGGGTTGGGTGGCGGCGCACAAGCAACAGAACATGACCGCGTGCATGGTATGCCCGCTGGGGAAGCTATAGCGGTCCCGGGCTGGCATGGTGCAGGGGATCGAGCGGAAGGTGATGAAGGGACGTTCACGGCATAGGCGAGTCTTGAGTAGGCGATAGACCAGAATGGCCAGCAAAGCCGTCAGCACGAATTGAAAGAACCACCGCCATCCCATGCGTTCGTGCAGTAGCGGCTGAGCGCCGATCAAGACGACCCATGCTGGCCAGTCACCCAGGCGGCTGGCCAGGCGCAAGGTGGCGAGCCAGGGGCGATAGACACTGAAGCTAGCCAGACGTTGACAGAGCTGCCATTCGAGCAGGTCCAAGCGTTCAAAGACGGCAGGGGTGCGAGGCGTCATCGATGGGCTCCCGTACATTGTTGAGAATGGCGAGGAAGGTGCTGGCGATATGTTCCCAGCGGCATGATTCGATGCGTGTACGTGCTGCCCGCCCCAGTCGCCCATAGCGCGCCGGGTGTTGGCAAAGTTCAACTGCCGCAGTGATGAAAGCCGATGTGTCACCACAAGCAACAGTCACTCCGTGCTGACCGTTATCGATCCACTCGTTGGCAGCGGCATAGTCGAAAGCGACGATTCCCAGTCCGCTGGCCATGGCCTCTGCAACGACATTACCGTAGGTTTCGGAGAGTGAAGGGAAAATGAACACCTCGGCGCTAGCATAATGGCGAGCCAAGGCATCGTGGTCGATGAAGCCGGTGAAGATTGCTTCGGGGAGGCGCCGTTGCAGAGAGGCCCGAAGGGGGCCGTCGCCCACTAGCACCGTGGCCAGGTCGGGTTGTGCCTCCTGCATGGCTTGCAGGGTATCGACCAATAGGTCGAGATTCTTCTCGCTGGCAAGTCGGCCAACGTAAAGTGCGACTGGCTGGTGCTCGCCGACCCCCCATTGCTGGCGTAATGTCGGGTCACGCTTGTCAGGAGTGAAATGATGGCTATCGATGCCGCGCCCCATGACGTGGACATTGTCGAATCCCTGCGTCCGAAGGGCGTCTGCCTGTGTGGAGGTGGGGACCAGTGTGGCCTGAGTACGGTTGTGAAAGCGTCGTAGCGTTGCCTGCACTGGCACCTTGAGCCATCGCATGCCGTAATCACCGGCGTAATGATCGAAGTTGGTGTGAAAACCGCTGACGACTGGGATACCGAGGCGTCGGGCTACGCGTAGAGCAGAGAATCCCAGTGGGCCCTCGGTTGCGATATAGACGGCATTGGGGCGCTGGCTTCGCCACAAGCGGTTGATCGCTCGCCCCGCTGGGAAACCTAGCTGCACATCGGAATAGCCAGGTACTCGAAACCCCTTGACCTGTAACTCGACTTCCGCAGCCTCGAATGTAGAGCCATCCTTGGGTCGGGGGCGGATCAGTTGCAGCTGAATTCCTTGTCGTTGCAATTCTTGGCTGAGATGGCCGAGGGTATGGGCGACGCCATTGATTTCTGGCGCCCATGTCTCGCTGACCAGGCAAATACGCATGCGGTGTTCTCGTCATCATCTTTTTGTGACAGTGTCGCGATCCTCGATGACAGGTTCTGGACACCGCGATGACCGAATGATGACAGGGACGGAAGATCTCTAACGCAATACCTGGCGTGGATCGATGGGCTTTCCCCCGTGACGCAGGTCGAACAGCAAGTCATAGCGTTCGCTGGCGTTGCTGTAGCCCACCTCGCACAACGGGGTGCCGCGTTTGACACCATCGCCGTTGGCAACGGACAGACGGTCACACAGAGCGTAGACACTTTGCAGATTGTCGGCATGGTGCACGATGACGACCTTTCCGAGTTGTCGCATGCTACTGGCAAAGCGTACCTCGCCATCGGCGACGGCCTTGGCTTGCTGACCACTGCTGGTGGCCAGCAACATGGGTTGCAGGGTGCCACGGGAGTCGGTACCGAATTGGCGGACTACACGATAGTCATCCAATGGCCATGGCCAGCCACGTACCTTGTCAGGTAGTGGAGCGGGGGCCGGGCGAGAGGGGGCGTGTTGACTGCTGCCGCCACTGCGGCTGTTGCTTGCATTGGCCACTACTCGACTGCTGCCGTTGAGAGGGACCTGGATCAGTTGCCCAACTTTCAGTTGGGTGGGGTTGAGCTGGCGATTGGCTGCTTGAACACGTCCAGGCGTGGTGCCAAAGCGGCGGGCGATGCTCGAATAGGTGTCGCCGGGACGGATCTGATAGCGATAAGGGCCGCCTGATGGCGCTCGCTCATGTGTGGAAGGTACGAGGATGCGCTGGCCAACAGCCAGGCGGCGGGCATCGACACCAGGGTTGAAGCGCTGGAGGCGAACCAGAGGCACATTGGCGCGTGCGGCAATGCGCCCCAAGGTGTCGCCACGCTGGATGGTGACCCAATCGCCAGCGATCGTCTGGAGGCGTTGGGTTCCCGAAGGGCTGGCGGCACATCCGGCCAGCAACAACAGCAACATCAAACCGGCGAGTCGAGTGCGCCATCCTTTTCGTACCACAGGCCATTGAGCCATGAATGGAAGCGTTCCTTATAGTGCGGGTCCTGATGATAGTCGCCTTGCAGCATCCAGCTCGGAACGTCCAAGCGCCTGGCATGCAGGTGGATGGGCCCTTCGCGACCACAGAGAAATCCCCAGAAAGTGGGGTTAGGGCTGGCATAGCGAAGCGTTACGTCGAGAATGCCACTCAAGCGTTCTCCCATCAGGCTGATGACCTGAGCGGTCCCGCCGGCCTTGGGGCGTAGCAGGTGGCGAAAAGGGCTTTGCTGGGCATCGCGCTTGGCAGGGGTGAACCGCGTGCCTTCGACAAAGTTGTAGATGGCGATCGGCATTTCCCTGGCACGCTGGCACATACGCTCGGTTGCCTCGCGATCGACCTGTGCCAGATCGGGATTCTTCTCCAACTGATCGCGTTTGTAGCGTCGCATGAAAGGGAACTCCAAAGCCCACCATGCCAAGCCAACGATAGGAACCCAGATCAGCTCGCGTTTTAGGAAGAAGCGAGGCATGGGAATCCGACGGTGCAGAGCCATCTGCAGCATGAAGATATCGGTCCAACTACGGTGATTGGAGATCACCAGCCACCATTGCTGCGGCGACAGCCCGGCGGGGAGATGGACCGTCAGTTCAGGCTTGAGCCAGCGACGCATCCACCAAAGATTGGTACCGATCCAATTCAGCGCCACATGGTTGAGCCCTCGGAGCACACATCGACGCAGAACACGCGTCGGTGTGACCAGTTTGAGCAAGGTGAGGGCGAACAGTGGAACAGCCCAGAACAAGGTGACGGCGATCAGTAACACCAGGCTGACGAGCCCTTTAAGGGTCGACATGCATTCTCCTTCAATGACACGCCCTCGATGACTGGTCACTAATGTTACTGGAAGTATCGATCACTGCCCAGCCACTGGAGTCAGCAGCTGGGCAACGATTCAGCTCTGCAACTCGGGAAGGTCCTCGTAGAGTTCCAGTGCCTCGGGGTTGGCCAGGGCGTCGAGGTTCTTGACAGGACGTCCATGGACGACGTTGCGTACGGCGAGTTCGACGATCTTGCCCGACAGAGTGCGCGGGATATCGCTGACCTGAAGAATCTTGGCTGGAACGTGACGGGGGGTGGTATTGGCCCGAATAGTACGCCTTATCTCGTCACGCATGGCATCGTCGAGGGTCAAACCTTCCTTGAGGCGTACGAACAGCACCACACGGATGTCGTCATTCCACTCCTGACCGATGCATAGTGACTCCATGACGGCTTCGACTTTCTCCACTTGGCGATAGATCTCGGCCGTGCCGATACGCACGCCACCTGGATTGAGCACGGCATCCGAGCGTCCATGGATGATCAGACCGTCTTCCGGGGTGATTTCGGCATAATCGCCGTGTGCCCAGATGCCGGGAAAGGTAGCGAAGTAGGCATCGTGATAGCGTTTGCCTTCAGGGTCGTTCCAGAATCCGATCGGCATCGATGGGAAGGGGCGGGTACAGACCAACTCGCCTTTTTCTTCACGCAGCGGCTGTCCCTCGGCGTCGAAAACGTCTACCGCCATGCCTAGGCCACGACACTGCAGTTGCCCACGATAGACCGGCCGGATAGGGCAGCCCAAGGCGAAGCAGGACACGATGTCGGTCCCACCCGAGATCGAGGCCAGCAGAAGGTCGCTCTTGATCTCGCGATATACGTAGTCGAACGACTCATGGGCAAGTGCCGAGCCAGTGGACAGTACGGCCCGTAGCGGCGATAGATTGAAGCGTTTGCCCGGCGTCAGGTCTTCTTTCTCGCAGGCGGCGATATACTTGGCGCTGGTGCCGAATACCGTGATCCCTTCACGCTCAGCCATTTCCCACAGCACTTCGGGGCCGGGGGAGAAGGGTGAGCCATCGTACAGCACTAGAGTGGCGCCACAAGCCAGTCCAGAGACCAGCCAGTTCCACATCATCCAGCCACAAGTGGTGTAGTAGAACAGCACGTCCCGTTCATTGAGGTCGGTATGCAGGCGCAGTTCCTTGAGGTGTTGCAGCAGCGTGCCACCGGCGGAGTGAATGATGCACTTGGGCACACCGGTGGTGCCGGACGAGTAAAGAATGTACAGCGGATGATCGAAGGGCTGGGACTCGAAGAATATCTCCGAGGCTGGGTTGTTGAGATAGTCCTCCCACGTCACGGCCTTGTCGATGCCGCGTGTATCGGGTTCCTCTTTGAGGAAGGGAAAGACCACCACCTGGTTGAGTGAGTCGATAGCCTCGCTGATTTGTACTACCCGCTCGCGAGTATCGATCGGCTTACCGTTCCAGGTATAGCCGTCAGTAGCGATCAACACTTTGGGCTGGATCTGGCCAAAACGATCGAGCACGCCGTGGAAGCCAAAATCCGGTGAGCATGATGACCATACGGCACCAATGCTGGCACTGGCGAGCATGCCGATCACCGCATGCTCGCTGTTGGGCACGAAACCGGCGACCCGGTCACCGGCTGTTACGCCGCTTTGTTGCAGAGCATGCGCCAGCTTGGCGACCTGTTCGTATAGTTCCTTGTAGCTGATCTGTTTACGCCGCTGACGCTCATCCCGTACCACCAGAGCAGGGTGGTCGTCACGACGCTTGAGCAGGTTGGCAGCGAAATTGAGCCGGGCCTCGGGGAACCAGCGCGCGCCAGGCATGGCGTCGGGATGCTCGAGAACAGTGTCGCCCTTGGTGTCGGCAATGATATCGACCTCGTCCCATAGCAATGACCAAAATGCTTCCAGATTCTCGACACTCCAACCATGCAGATCGGTATAGTCACGAAGAGTCACCGACTCCTCTCGATTGATGCGCTGCATGAGAGCGGCCATCTGCGTGGCATCGATGGCGGCCTGGGTCGGCTGCCATAGCGGCATGGTCATTAGCTCCCCTCCATGTTCTTGTATGGAATGTATGGCGTTACGTATAGCCTGCCAGTCTTTGATGGTGATGCAAAGCTGCTGCGGTGCACAAGTCGTTGCATTTAATACTAAATGCTAAGCGACGACACCGGTGTCGAAAAACTGATCATTGTGTAACGACTCCTAGTAATGTCGCGGATAGGTGTCACTGTACAGCGGCTTTGCACAACGTTATCCACAGAATTTGTGAATAACCTCGAGCCGACTTGGCGACGCAAATTTTGCTGACCGACTAGAATACGCGACACTTCCTTTGATTCAGTTTGACCGTGATCGTTTCGGGTCGGAACGGGATGTGTTGGGTCACAAAGTTCGATGCACCTCGCCCGTCAGGGCAGGGATGGAGGTACTAGTGCGTAGTCTGCCGGCTACCTTGCCGATCCTTTTCCTGTGTGAGATCTGTTTCCTGCTCGGTCATGGGTTGATCATGACCTTGCTTGGCGTCCGCATGTCGCTGGAGGGGTTTCCCTCCCAGATGGCGGGTTTGTTGATGTCGAGTTTCTCATTGGGTTTCGTGGTAGGTAGTTACTGGCTCGAGAAGCGAATTCGAGCGGTCGGGCATATCCGCGTTTTCGCGGCCTGTGCCGCCTTACTGGCCGTTACGGCGATGTTGCATGGTCTCTGGGTGAATCCTTGGGCCTGGTTGGCATGGAGGTTGTTTGGTGGGTTGGCCACGGCAGGGTTGCTGATGGTCATGGAGTCCTGGGTCTCGGGCGAATCGACCAATGAGAATCGTGGTCGGGTACTGGGCTGGTATATGGTGATCTCGACCACCTCGCTGGCCGGAGGTCAGTGGCTCTTGAATATCGCGGACCCGTCGACCTCGGTGTTGTTCTCAGTGGCCGGCATGCTGTTCGCCTTGTCACTGGTACCACTTTCCATCCATCGAATTCATGGACCGAGTCGTGCCGGGGAGGTACAGCCTCAGAAGATCAAATTACGTGCTCTGTACCACCGCGTCCCGATCGGCTTGATAGGGGCCTTTGTGGCCGGTTTGATGGTGCAGGCGTTCTTTGCCATGACGCCCTTTTATGGCCAGGAGATCGGCTTGAGCACCTCACAGACTGCTCAATTCATGGCGGTGACAACGTTGGTGGCGTTGGTGGCGCAGTGGACATTGGGACGTGTATCTGACCGCTTCGATCGGCGTAAGGTGATTCTGTGCATGGCAGTGGTCATGGCCATCGCCGGAGCCTTCATTTCGGTGGCAGCACGCATCAATTTTCTGATGCTGTTGGTGGTGGCGTGCTTTCATACGGCCATGTTGCACACCTTGTATTCTCTCAGCCTGGCACATACCAATGATTGGTTGGAACCTGGAGAGATTGTGGCGGCCAACGCCAAACTGATGATCTGGTATGGCATCGGCTCCATCATTGGCCCCTTTAGCGCATCGTTGGTGATGCAAGCGGCTGGACCCGATGGGCTGTGGCTGTTTCTAGGCAGCGTGGCCATGATCCTGGCGATCTTCGTGCTGATACGCATGCACGGTCAGCGGAAAGTGCAACCCGAGTTGGAACAGGAGCCCTACGTCGCGGTGCCGGTCATGGAAACGCCGCACTACATCAGCGAATTGGATCCACGCTATGAACCTCAGCAATATGAACTGGAATTGGAGCTCGAACCCCTGGCTTTTGGGAACGAGCCCGCTTCCGTTCCCCGAGCCAGATATGAATATGAGGATACCCGGTGACAGAACTTGCCAGATAAGCCATTGGGCGTTATCTGGAAAGTCAAAGCCTAAACGATTTCGCAGCGTGTATGCTGCGGCAATAACAATTCCGCCGAGCGTTCCAGATTGCTCGGGAGGCATTTCTGTACCAAGGCCAAGCCACCCAGGGAAATGCGATGTTCGTCGCCGCCAGCAAACGGCAGGCGCTGTGAACAGGTCGGGTAAAAGCGGTAATTGAGCAGTGGGGAAACAGGGAATACGCCGTGATGACGGTCGGCACTGCCAGTCAGGCCGGCTTGTTGTATCTGCTGGTCGAGACTCACCAAGTCGGTGCCCAGTCGCTCACAGTCGAATCCAACATGATGCATTCTGGGGCCCATGATTGACAGCCAGGCTGCCAGAGGATGAGCCTTTCGCAACCGCTCGTAACCATCCCAGTCGGGCATTGGCCAAGGGCGGCCACGTGTCAGCAGGTTCTGTCCCTGGCGGTCCTCGATAGGGCTTTGGCTGACCAGGGTCTCGAGGTAATCCCTTGGTTGCCGTGTCAAGGTGCCGAGTTGCAATTCCCCCAGCACTAACCAAGCGCCATCATCGGGGGCGGCCAGCAGCGTCACCAACAAGCCACGATCCGCCATGGCGTAGTGGTCGACGGCGCGATAACCGAAGTGCAGCAGAGGAGGAATCAAGGTATCGGCTGCAAACGAGCCATGGTTGAGCGTCAACAACGCCAGGTATTCTGGCGTGCTATCGAGGGGCCATAGGCGTAGCGCCCCCAGTTCCGGGTGCTGATGGATGTAGTCGAGCCAGAGCTGTTGTAGAAACTCTTGCCGTTGCATGTGACGCCCTCTTTCGCCGCGCCCTGATGGGGTAACAGAAAGTATAGGCACAAGGCCTGAGAGGGCTTTCAACGCCCGAGCGACGTTAGTTGAGAATGTCGTTCAGCAAGGCTTGGCTGGCGATGGCGATTTCGGCTTCCTCGTCGGTGGGAATGACCCATATCGAAGGACCGGTACCACGGTCGAGGCGCTGGGCATGACGGCGATTGGCCGACTCGTCCAGTTGGAGGCCCAGCCAGTCAAGGCGCCGACATACCGCCTCGCGAATTTGGTAAGAGTTCTCGCCGATGCCGGCAGTGAATACCAGGGCATCGAGACCACCGTTGAGCGCCGCCAGGGCGCCGATTTCGCGTACCAGGCGCTGGATGAAGAGAGCGATGGCCTGTCGTGCATGGGGATGATCGCGAGCTTCCAGGTCTCGCATGTCATCGGATATGCCGGATACCCCGTAGAGGCCGCTATCATGGTAGAGTAGGTGCTCGATCGCCGGGGCATCGAGGCCTTTGTACTGCATCAAGTAGAGAATCACGCCGGGATCCAGACTGCCGCAACGACGCCCCATCATCAGGCCGTCCAAGGCTGTGAACCCCATGGATGTCGCTTGGCTTTTACCATTGTGTAGGGCACAGAGACTGCAACCCTGTCCCAGGTGAGCGACGATCACTCGGTCTCCGACCGTATCACCCAGCAGTTCACGCAAACGACGAGCAATATAGGCGTAGGACAAGCCATGGAATCCATAGCGCAAAATGCCTTCCTCGGTCAGGGCGCGGGGTAGAGCGAACCACTGGTTTACCCAGGGCTGGGTGCGGTGGAAAGCCGTATCGAAGCATGCTACCTGAGGAACGTCGGAATAGCGGCTCAGCAGGTGGCGTGCGATAGCCAGTGCCTGGGGCTGGTGGAGCGGTGCCAGAGGCACCAGAGCCTCGAGGCGTCCAAGGGTCGATTCATCGAGTCGTACCGGATCGGCGAAATCGCGTCCACCATGCACTACACGATGGGCGATACCAGAGAGTCCATCGAGTTCATCCTTCGCTTCGAGCCAATCGTGCAGTGCCACGCTCACTGCGGCATGGTCACTCCCTTCGGAATGGAAGTCGTCGGTAGCAAGGTCCGAAGGTTGCACCATGACCAGTTGCGGCTGACTCCCAATGCGTTCGATACGTCCACGCAAGTGCTCACGTTGCTGGCGGTAGAGTGCGAACTTGAGTGTCGACGAGCCCCCGTTGAGGACCAGCAGACTCATGAGTGTGACTCATCGCGGGACTGGAAATGCACCAGACGCAAGGCCAGTGCTGCTGATGCCAGCCGCGCATCGATGTCGTCGGCGCGGCTGGTCAACATGATTGGTACTCGGGCACCGACGACCAGCCCGGCTGCTTGGGCTCCAGCCAGGTGGATCAATAGCTTGGCAATCATGTTGGCGGCTTCGAGGTCTGGGGCCATGAGAATGTCCGCTTGGCCGGCGACTTCGGAAACGATGCCTTTCTGGCGCGCGGCTTCACAGGAAACGGCATTGTCGATGGCCAGGGGGCCATCGAGTCGACCACCTTGAATCTGGCCGCGCTCGCTCATCTTGCACAAGGCAGCGGCATCCAGGGTCGAGGGAATATTTGCCCTGACGGTTTCGACCGCCGACAACAGGGCAACACGCGGGCGTTCGAGCCCCAATGCCAAAGCGAGATCGATGGCGTTCTGGACAATGTCACGTTTGGCTTCCAGATCGGGAGCGATATGCAGGGCAGCATCGGTAATCAGCAGGGGAAGGGGGTAACTGGGCACGTCGAGCGCGTAGACATGACTCATCTGGCGCTCAGTGCGCAGCCCCGCTTGACGCGACAATACCGCTCCCATTAACTCGTCGGTATGCAGGGCTCCCTTCATCAAGGCCTCGACGTCGCTACTGCCGGCCAGGCTCACGGCGGTATCGGCGGAAGCGTGACTGTGCGGCGTATCGACGAGTTCGATACCGTCCAGGGAACTGCCCAATACTTGTGCGGCAGACTCGATACGTAGGCGTGGACCAACCAGAACGGGTTCGATCAATCCCTCGCGCCAGGCCGCCAAGGCGCCACCCAGGGAGGCTGCGTCACAGGGATGCACGACCGCCGTCCGAATCGGCGCCAGCCCACGGGTAGATTCGATCAGTTGACGATGTCGTTCACCGATGGCGTGGTGATGATGGTGAGGCGACATGTTCTTCTCCGTGCTATCCCGATAGGCTCCCATGGACCAAGCGCTCCCTCGTATCTGAAGGCATTGTCATCACTTTAAGCAGTTCGAGGGTGGGGCGACAGGGGTATTGCGCACTTTGTTGACGAAGATCAGGAGGTAGGAATGACGATGCCGCCCAAGGGGGCGGCATCGTTATATGTTGACAAGGAACCTTACTGGGTAGCCCCTTCCGGCATCAATTCATTGTCATGCACGTAACGGTCGAACTCAGTGAAGCCGCCGATGTGGTTTTGGTCAATGAAAATCTGCGGAACGGTCTCCACCGGCTTGCCGATGGTCTTCTCCATGTCGGCCTTGGTGATACCCTCCTCGTGGATATCGACATAGCGATAGCCAGAGATGGCACCGATATCGCTTAGCTTGTCGGCAAGTTCCTTGGCGCGGACACAGAAGGGGCAACCAGGACGACCGAAGATCACGACGAACATGTGTAGCGTTCTCCTTTGCTTCGCAAAGCAAAATGATGAATGTCTGAAATGAGTAAGCGTTGGGCGCCATTGTTCCCTAGCGCCTGCCCATTTGCCAATAGGCGCTAGCTAAACCTGCCATTGTGCACCGCTATGGCCGGTCCTCGTCGGCACGCTTCAGTAACTTGCTGAGTTCGCCGTGGATATCGGGGGCGCTGACGATGATGTTTTCGCCGTACAGATCTTCCGGGATACCGGAAGGACAAGGGTAGAGATGGCCCGTACGGGCGCCAGCTTCGCGCGCTATCAAAAGCCCAGCGGCAAAGTCCCAAGGTGACACACTCTCGTAGTAAGCATCCAGTCGGCCGCAGGCGACGTCGCAAAGATCCAGGGCAGCGGCACCGTTGCGTCGAATGTCCTGGCACTGCATCAATACGGCGGTCAAGCGTCGCAACAAAGGGGCGCGACTATCGCGATTGTAAGGGAATCCAGTGGCGACGAGGCTGCGAGCGAGGGTAGTGGTGCGGCTCGTACGAATACGCTCACCATTACAATAGGCACCTGCACCGCGTATGGCAGTATACGTTTCGTCGAGGAAGGGCGCATACACGACACCGAGTTCGGTGCGGCCGTCTTTCACCCAGGCGATGGAAACTGCCACATGCCGCAGCCCGTGTGCGAAGTTGACGGTGCCATCGATGGGGTCCACCACCCACAAGGTGTCATTGAGATCGAGATTGTCTCGATCCGGATTCAGTTCTTCGGTCAGGCGCGGTTCGTTGGGGAACTGCCGTTCGAGGGCCTCGGCAATCAGGGTATCCACGGCTACATCGGTATCGGTCACCAGTTCGGTGCCTTTCTTGTAGCTTTGCTGGAAATCTTGAGCGGCTCGAGCTTCGCGAATGGTTCGCCCTGCCTGGTGGGCGATATCGACGGCCTCCTCGAGGCGCTTGGCAAGTGGCATGAGTACTCCTTGCGGTAATATTTGGCATGTAGAACTGATTCCCAGTCTAACAGTATCTGCCCATAGTGGATCGATCCATTATACTGGGTGACTCGATGGTCAGGTGGAGACGCTTTCATGCAGGCGCTCAGCGTCGAACAATATGCGCGCTTGCAACGTCTTGCGCATTGTTATCAGCACCGTCACGCTCGCACCATCAAGGCGTCTTCAAAGCGCAATCCGCACCTGAGCGTAGATGCCCTGTGTTTTCAGCCGTTGGCTGAAGCGCATGGCGAGAAAAGTGCGTTGATTGGAGCGCTGCTGACTCCCTTGGCGCTGTCGCTGGCGATCGTACCTCCCGAGGGCGAGACGATGCCTGTCGAAGGTGAGCGCTGCGTGGTCAATCTGCCCGGTGGTCGTTACCCATTCTGGGCCGAGCGTTTGGATGAGCGGGAATGGCTATGGCGATGTCCGCTGCTTGACGATTTGCGTGATCTCGATACGTTGCAGGAGGCTAATCGATTGGCTCAGCAATTATTGGAGCGTGTCATGACGCCTTCCGTTGACAACTCGCATGATGAGAAACCGTTCGCTCGGTAGCGTTGGCCTTACCCCCCGGCTTATGCTGAAGGTGGCCGTTTTCCCCAGCGATGATCTTCAGGAGTGAACGATGAGCCCCTCTTCTCAGTCGGCCACGCCACGCGTGGCCTTGGTGACAGGAACCACCAGCGGTATCGGCGAGGCTGTCGTCAAGCATTTCTGCCAGCAGGGACATCAGGTGCTGGCGGTGGATTTCAATCCGGACGGCGAGGCAAAGGCGGATGCCGCCGGGGCCGCTTTCTTCCAAGCCGACTTGACCGAGGCCGATGCCTGTCGGGCTGCGGTTGGTGAGGCGATCAAGCGTTTCGGCCACCTCGATATTTTGATCAACAATGCTGGCATCCAGCACGTGGCAAATATCGAGGAATTCCCGGAATCCAAGTGGCGTCAGATCCTGGATCTAATGCTTACCGCCCCCTTCTTGCTGACACAAGCGGCGTGGCCGCATATGCGTAAGGCCGGGTGGGGGCGCATCGTCAATATCGCGTCGGTGCATGCTCAGGTGGCCTCTCCGGGAAAGGCCGCTTACATCAGTGCCAAGCACGGCATGATCGGACTGACCAAGACCGCCGCGCTCGAGGGTGGTGCCCATGGCATCACTGCCAATGCGATTTGCCCGGCCTATGTAAAAACTCCGCTGGTTGACAACCAGATAGCCGATCAGGCACGCATGCACGGCATGAAAGAGCAGGATGTGATAGAGCAGATCATGCTCAAGAATGCTGCCATCAAGCGCCTGATCGACCCCTCCGAAGTTGCGTCACTGGCTGCCTATCTGGCTTCTGACGCGGCCGGAGCGGTGACCGGGGCGAGTTGGAATATCGATCTGGGATGGACAGCCCAATAACAAGATCGTCGCTACGCGGCTCGAAGACGGAAGAACGCTGCTGTGCAGCTTGAAGTAGGAAGACGGCACTTCGTGCCCTGAAGAGGGAAGAAAAACCCTTTGTGCGCTAGTACATCGACTCCCTCATACTGCTCTTCCTTCTTCCTTCAGCGTCGCACCGGCCGCTTCTGCAGTTTGCGTTGCAAGGTGCGGCGATGCATGCCCAACGCACGTGCGGTGGCGGAGATATTGCCGTCGTGCTCCTGAAGTACTTTCTGGATGTGTTCCCAGGTTACACGGTTGATTGATGGTGGGTTGTCGGCGACTTCGGTATCGGGGTCGCCGGTCTCCCGGTCGAGTGCGGCAAGTATCTCGTCGGCATCGGCGGGTTTGCACAGGTAGTTGACTGCACCAAGCTTGATGGCTTCCACGGCAGTGGCAATGCTTGAATATCCGGTCAGTACCACGACTCGACAGTCAGGTGCGATGGCTAACAACTCGGGTAGCAGCTTGAGCCCTGAACTATGCTCGAGCTTGAGGTCGAGAGTCGCGATATCAGGAGGGGTCTGACGGGCCAGCGTCAGGGCTTCTTCGGCATCGACGGCGACCATGACCTCGAATCCGCGACGCACCATGGCACGCTGCATGACATGGCAGAACATTTCGTCGTCATCGACGATCAGCAGGTGTTGGCTGTCTTGCATGGTGTTCCCCCTTTTTAACTCCGACTGGTATCGTGTCGTGGCAGTTTCACTTCGGTCAGGGTTCCCCCTTCCTCGTGGTTGTAGAGGCTCACGCCACCGCCGAAACGATTGATGGTGGCATGGGTCAGGAACAGTCCGATTCCCATACCTTTGCTTTTAGTAGAAACGAAAGTGTCGCCGAGTTGGTCGGCGATCGACATTGCCACGCCTGGCCCGTGATCGCGAATATCGATGATGACCTGGTCGGTATCCCAGTCCAGGTTGATGACGATATTTTCCGGGTTGGCGTCGGCGGCATTGTTGAGCAGATTCATCAACGCTTGATCCAGGGTGGCGTCCACAGCGAGGCGAGGGAGGCCCCGTCGTTCAGCAATCTCCAGGCGATGGCTGACATCCGGGCGCAGCACCAGCCAGCGCTGGATCACTTCGCTGAGCCAGGTTTTGGCTGATTTGATTTCGGGTTCTGCCAAGCGCCGCCGATCGGCATTGGCCACCAGGTGCTGTAGGCGCGACTTGCAAGTATCGACCTGGGTACGCAAGAGATCGATATCCTCGCGCAACGGAGAGTGCTCCGGTGCATCCTGACGCATTTCCTGAAGCAATACCGCCATGGTGGATAGTGGCGTGCCCAATTCATGAGCAGTTCCGGCGGCCTGGGTGGCGACCGCCAATACCTGTTCGTTGC
This sequence comes from Litchfieldella anticariensis FP35 = DSM 16096, assembly GCF_000409775.1. Taxonomy (GTDB): domain Bacteria; phylum Pseudomonadota; class Gammaproteobacteria; order Pseudomonadales; family Halomonadaceae; genus Litchfieldella; species Litchfieldella anticariensis. Next base: position 671,706 of record NZ_KE332377.1, read on the forward strand.
GCAAGGCGGTTTCGCGAGTCCGGGACAGGGTCTGGTCACGGCGGCGCAGGGCATGTGCCATCTTGTAGATGAAGAATGTCACCAATCCCGCCGACAGACCAAAGTTTAGCCACATCCCCAATACATGCAGATTGATGGAGCCGATGAGCGTACCTTGGCTGAGTTGTGGCACCGGCTCATAGAGCAGCATCAGAAAGGTGTATCCGGCCATCGCGGCACTGGCGATGATCCAGGCATACAGCCAAGGCAGGGTAGCGGCGGCGATGGTTACCGGTACCAGGTAATAGGTGATGAAGGGATTGGTGGAACCGCCAGTGTAGTAGAACAGCAACGTGAGCCCGGCAATATCGGTTAGCAGGTGCAAAAGATATTCGGTATCCGTCACTGCACGAGGACGGCCCAGGCGCCACCAAGTGGCCACGTTGAGCAGTCCCATGGCAATGATCACACTGATCACCGGCAGCACGCGAAGCTGGAAACCGAGGACTTCGATGCCGAAGATGATGGCGGCGAGGAAGCCGGTCCAAGTAATGCCGCGCACGATTGTCAAGCGCACCAGGTTGCGGTTTGGCGTCGACAATGGCAAGGGCAGGGCTGGTTGCATGATCACTCCACAAACTGTCGTACGTCATGATACCCGATAGCGTGTTTCTTGCTTAGCCTCGCAGGCCTCCGGTTGCCGGTGGTGGGTGCCAGACCTAGACTCGATATATCCATTGATGAAGAACGGAGAGCGACCATGCGTACGGAAACGGTAAACGATGCGGTGTTCTTCGAGAAGCTGAGACGCAGTCTGGGGGGAGAGCATATCGTGATCGATCATGATGGTACGCATTATCCTGCGCGCATTCAGTATGTGACGGGAACCGGTGTAAAGGTGATTCCTGAGTCCATGTTGGACGGAAGCCAGGGCGAGCCGGGTGATCTGAATGGCGTCATGGAGTCCTTCGCCTATGTCGTGGAGCTGGAGAAGGACGGCGTTCTCTATCGGCGCGAGCGCTGAACCAGCCTTTCTGTACGATAGACCTACACGATGTCCGCTCAAGGCCGTAGAATTGCAGCCACTTCAATCCATTCGTGGCCAGAAGGTGCTTGCACCTTTGCTGGACACTGCAGACGTCGTGAACACCCTACATGTCAGAGTCGCCATTGGCCCGGGAAGTCGGGCTGCGCAGAACCTTTGCAATAATTAGCCACCCCGATGCGGGCAAGACCACTATTACCGAGAAAATGCTGCTGTTCGGCAATGCCATCCAGTTGGCAGGCTCGGTCAAGAGCAAGCGCGCTGAGCGTCACGCCACTTCCGACTGGATGAAGATGGAGCAGGAGCGCGGTATCTCGGTCACTACTTCGGTAATGCAGTTTCCCTATAACGGCCGCATCGTCAACCTCCTCGATACCCCGGGCCACGAGGACTTTTCCGAGGATACCTATCGCACCCTCACAGCGGTGGATTCGGCGCTAATGGTCATCGATGCGGCCAAGGGGGTTGAGGCGCGTACCATCAAGCTGATGGAGGTTTGCCGTCTGCGTACGACTCCCATCCTGACCTTTGTCAACAAGTTGGATCGCGATATCCGTGACCCCATCGAGGTGATGGACGAGATCGAGACCGTGCTCAATATCCAATGTGCCCCGATGACGTGGCCGATCGGTATGGGGCGTCATTTCAAGGGTGTCTACCATCTCTATAACGATGTCATTCACCTTTACACCCAAGGGCAGGGGAATCGGATTCCCGACGACAAACGCATCGAAGGGCTCGACAGTCCCGAAGTGGATGAGATCCTCGGTGCCGACCAGGCCGAAGAGCTACGCATGGAAGTCGAGCTGGTGCGTGGCGCTTCCCATGAGTTCGACCTCGAAGCCTACCGTCGCGGTGAGTTGACACCTGTCTATTTCGGCACGGCAATGGGCAACTTCGGTGTGCGCGAGATGCTTGATGGTTTCGTCGAGTATGCTCCGGTTCCTCAACCGCGTGAGACCAATACCCGGGAAGTCGAGGCCAATGACGAACGCTTCAGCGGGTTCGTTTTCAAGATTCAGGCCAACATGGACCCCAATCATCGTGATCGGGTGGCATTCCTGCGTGTTTGCTCGGGAAAGTACGAGAAAAACATGAAGATGCGTCATGTGCGCATCAAGAAGGACATCAAGATTGCCGACGCCTTGACCTTCATGGCTTCCGATCGTGCCCATGTCGAAGAAGCCTGGCCTGGCGACATCATCGGTTTGCACAACCATGGCACCATCCAGATCGGTGATACTTTCACCATGGGCGAGGACATGCGTTTCACCGGTATTCCTCACTTTGCTCCTGAGTTGTTCAAACGCGTGAGGCTGAAGGATCCGCTGAAGATGAAGGCACTTCAGAAGGGGTTGCAACAGCTTTCCGAGGAGGGGGCGACGCAGGTCTTCATGCCGTTGGATAACAACGACCTGATCCTTGGTGCCGTGGGTAGCCTGCAGTTCGATGTGGTAGCTCACCGCCTCAAGGAGGAATACAAGGTGGACTGTATCTATGAAGCGGTGAACGTCCATACCGCACGCTGGATCTATTGCGACGATGCCAAGATGCTCGACGAGTTCAAGCGCAAGGCCAGTACCAACCTGGCGCTCGATGGCGGCGGTTACCTAACCTATATCGCCCCGACACGTGTCAACCTGCAGATGACCCAGGAACGCTGGCCCGGCGTACGTTTCGCCGCGACCAGGGAGCATTAAACACAGCCATAAGCTGTAAGCCGTAAGCTTTAAGTTGTTAAAGCTTAAGGGGGCTGCGAAGTGCTTACAGCTTACAGCTCCAAACTTACGGCTGCCTTATGCTCATCGACGCCCATTGCCATTTGGATTTCCCTGACTTCGACGCCGACCGAGAGGCGATGTTCGAACGGGCAAGGGCGGTGGGTGTCGAGCACTTCGTGGTGCCAGGGACCACACGATCACGCTGGTCGGCGGTGCTGGCGTTGGGGGAGCGAGCCGATATCAGCGTCTGCCTAGGCCTGCATCCCTATTTCATTGCTGAGCACGTAGATGATGATGTCGAGGCGCTGCCACATGCTATTGACGCACACCCCGAGGTGGTGGCGGTTGGCGAGTGCGGTATCGATGCTCGCTTCACCGAAACGCTCGATGCCCAGTGGGCACTCTTCGATGCTCAGTTGCGATTGGCCAAATCACGACGATTACCTGTGGTCATTCACTGTGTGCGAGCCAATGATCCAGTTGCCAAGCGCTTACGCCAGCTCGATCTTCCCGCCGGAGGATTGATTCATGCCTTCGCGGGTAGTGAGGAGCAGGCTAAGCGCTTCATTGACTTGGGCTTCGTCGTAGGGCTAGGTGGGGCGGTGACGCACGAGCGGGCCCAGCGATTGCGGAGAGCCGTGGCTAGCCTGCCGGAAGATGGTTATGTACTCGAGACCGATAGCCCGGACATGCCCATGGCGGGTTATCTGGGAATGCGTAACGAGCCGGCTAGGGTGGTCAAGGTTTGTGAGGTCGTCGCCGCGCTACGTGACCAGTCGTTCGATAACGTGGCCGCGCAAAGCACGGCCAACGCCTATCGGCTATTTGGCATTTCCAAGGAATAAACTGGTTAAGCTTTTGGCGTTGGGTGGGCCAGACTTTCCGGATCCAGACGTTCCACGACATAGGGAAGCTTAAGCGGTTTGAACCGCTGACCGTCCACGCTAAGCGGGCCGGGTGCTTCCCGGGTGGTCACCACGGCCAGGATTTCCACTTGGCCATAAGCGTCGAGTTCAGCACAGAAAACTTCACCATGCGCCTTGCCTTCGGGATCTTCCACTGCGGTGCCCGGGGCAGGCAACTCGGCTCCTTCGAGCTGGGCGCGTATCAGGCGTTTCTTGACCTGGCCGCGAAAGTGGGCTCGAGCCACCACTTCCTGGCCAGTGTAACAGCCCTTCTTGAAGCTGATACCACCCAACGCTTCCCAGTTGATCATCTGCGGCAAGTAGGTGTCCCGGTGCACGTCGCGCATCCAGGCCATGCCGGCCTGAATGTCGTGCAAGCACCACACGGCATTGCCCACCGGAAATGTCTGGGGAGTCAGTGCGTCCCACACAGTGTTCACGTCTTGTTTGGGCACGATCAGCATCAGTCGTGATCGTGGTCCGGGATGGCGCAGTACATGCCAGCTGCCACGGCACACATGGTGCCATACGGCGGGTGGCTCGATGTCCAGTTTGGCTTCGAGAAGCGCTGGTGCATCGTTGCCAATCAGGCCAAGGAGTGCCAAGTCGTCGCGCTCTTGCATGTCAGCCTTGTAGAAAGCGGCGAACTTGCCGAGATGTGCCTTGAGTGAGGCCATCAGGCTATGCTCCAGGATCAGCCAGAAGCGTTGGTCTTCGACACGTACTACCTGAGCATTGGCCAGCATGCGGCCCTTGGGGGTACAAAAGCAGGTCAGAGGTGCGAATCCCGAAGATGCCAGACTGAGCTGGGCGCTGGCCTGTCCCTGCAGGAAACGCTCGGCATCGGTTCCGCTGATTTCAAGAACGCCTAAATGGGCAAGCGGCGTACGAACACTCGCATCCAGTGCCTGGCGTGCCTGGTTAGGGGTATCGAACTCCACGCGTCGTTCGTCCAAGGGCGTAGCGCCTACCAGGGCACTCCAGTCGATCATATGGATACTCCATCATCATATCGGGTAAGGCATCATTACATCATACTGCATGGGGGCTGGGAGCGGTGATTCAAGGTCAACCCATGGTGGTGGACGCATGATAGACTGATGCATGAGTTCATGCCGCTTTACAGGAGCCGATCATGGCCCATATTTCCCTGTGCTTCGAAGGCGTCGACGATGCCGAACTGATCAATCGCATCACCACCGAGCTGATGATGCTGGATGGCGTCGAGAGCGCTGAAGTCGGGCGCCATGGAGCTGAAGTGGAAGGGCGAGTACGTCGCGATGCCCTGATAGAAACCGTCGAAGCACTCGGCGTCAAGGTGAGCTGATATGACGATTACGGTGATCAGTGAACGTGAAGGAAAGTATCGACAGCGTGCCGTCTTCGACAGTTTTGAGGATTTGTTCGTCGATTCTCCTCGGATCGTCGGCGGTGATGAAAGCGCTCCAGACCCACATGACTATTTCGACCTGTCGCTGGCGGCCTGCAAGGCAATCACGGCCCAGATGTATGCCTACCGCAAGGAATGGCCGCTCGAAGGAGTAACCGTAACGGTGAAGCGTGACGAACGTGATGAGCGTCATGGTGTCTATCGGCTTGAGGTATTGATGAATTTCCACGGCGACCTCGACGCCAAGCAGTTGGCACGCCTGACCGAAATTTCGAATCGTTGCCCCATTCACCGTTTGATGACCACTTCGACAGTCGAGATTACCACTCGCCAGGAATGAGCGCGTGCCTTTCCTGGCAGTCGGTCGATGAGAGATCGCTCATGAGCAAAGTCTTCAAGCTGAATTCCAAGTTCCAGCCCGCCGGCGATCAACCAGCAGCCATCGATAGCCTGGTCAAGGGGCTGGAGGCGGGGTTGGCGCACCAGACCATGCTTGGTGTGACCGGCTCGGGCAAGACCTTCACCATGGCCAATATCGTCGAACGTCTGCAGCGACCGACCATCGTCATGGCGCCTAACAAGACGCTGGCGGCCCAGCTCTACGGTGAGTTCAAGGCGTTCTTTCCCGACAATGCCGTGGAGTATTTCGTCTCCTATTACGATTATTACCAACCCGAAGCCTATGTGCCGTCGTCCGACACCTTCATCGAGAAGGATGCCTCGATCAACGACCATATCGAGCAGATGCGCCTGTCGGCGACCAAGGCGTTGCTGGAACGACGTGATGCATTAATCGTGGTCTCGGTATCTGCCATCTACGGGTTGGGCGATCCCGACCAATATCTCAAGATGCGCTTGCACTTCAATCGAGGCGAACTGATCGATCAGCGCTCTTTTCTGAGGCGCCTGGCTGAGTTGCAGTACACACGCAACGACATGGATTTTCGCCGTGGTACCTATCGGGTACGTGGTGATGTCATCGATATCTTTCCTGCCGACGCCGACGAGGAAGCGGTGCGCGTCGAGCTGTTCGACGATGAGATCGACTCCATTCGTCTATTCGATCCCCTGACTGGGGAGGTGCACGGCCAGGTGCCGCGCATGACCATCTATCCCAAGACGCATTATGTCACCCCGCGTGAAACCATTCTTGCGGCCGCCGAGCATATCAAGCTGGAACTTACTGAGCGTCTGGAGTGGTTGCGTAAGCACGACAAGCTCGTCGAGGCCCAGCGCCTCGAGCAACGTACGCTCTACGATATCGAAATGATGCATGAACTGGGGTATTGCAACGGCATCGAAAACTATTCGCGCTATCTCTCGGGGAGGGCCCCCGGTGAGCCACCCCCGACGTTCTTCGACTATCTACCGCCTGATGCGTTGTTGTTCATCGACGAGTCGCACGTCAGCGTGCCACAGGTAGGCGGCATGTATCGTGGCGACCGTTCGCGCAAGGAAACACTGGTGGAGTATGGATTCCGTTTACCGTCTGCGTTGGATAACCGTCCCATGACCTTCGAGGAGTGGGAGCGAATCTGCCCGCAGGGCATCTTCGTTTCGGCCACGCCGGGAGCCTACGAGAAAGAACACGCTGGCCAGGTGGTGGAACTGGTGGTTAGGCCAACGGGCCTGGTCGATCCTGAAATCGAAGTGCGTCCTGCTTCCACCCAGGTGGATGATCTGCTTTCGGAAATCCGATTGCGTACCGAAGTAGGGGAGCGAGTACTGGTCACCACACTCACCAAGCGCATGGCTGAGGACTTGACCGAATACTTGGATGAGCATGATGTTCGGGTACGCTACCTACACTCGGATATCGACACCGTGGAGCGGGTCGAGATCATTCGCGACCTTCGCCTTGGCAAGTTCGACGTGTTGGTTGGTATCAACCTGCTGCGCGAGGGCTTGGACATTCCTGAGGTGTCGTTGGTGGCGATACTCGATGCCGACAAGGAAGGGTTCCTGCGTGCCGAACGCTCATTGATCCAGACCATTGGGCGTGCAGCGCGTAATGCCAACGGCAAGGCGTTACTTTACGGTGATCGCATCACCGACTCCATGCGTCGTGCCATTGATGAAACCGAGCGCCGGCGGGCTAAACAGATCGCCTTCAACGAAGAGCATGGCATTACGCCACAGACAGTGACCAAATCGGTTGCCGACATCATGGAAGGCGCTCAGACCCCTGGCAAGAAAGGTGGGCGCAAGCGTACCGAACGCCTGGTAGCCGAACGTGACGCGGTCTACGACAGGAACAAGGATCATCCAATGGGCGGCGACGAGCTGAAGCGCGAGATCTCGCGTTTGGAAGATGCCATGTTCGAAGCGGCCCAGAACTTGGAGTTCGAGGAAGCGGCGAGACTGCGTGACCGCCTTCATCAGTACAAGGAGCAATTGTTGACCTTGGGGTGATCAAGAGAAGTTATACCGTTATCTCTCGTGAAAGAAAAACCAAGGATCACCTCAAACTCCTAGCATGATCGTGAGAGCAACTGCCGCGTCCCAGGGGGATAAGGTATAATCCGCGCCCACCAGGGCTCGCTTCGTTTCCTGACGATGTTTTGCGAGCCATTCGTCACAGCCAAGGAGCGCTTTTCCTCATGACCGTGATTCGCCAGGATGACCTCATCCAGAGCGTGGCAGATGCCCTCCAGTACATCTCCTACTACCATCCCAAGGATTTCATCGATGCCATGCATGGCGCCTATGAGCGCGAGGAGAATCCCGCCGCCAAGGATGCTATTGCTCAGATTCTGATCAATTCCCGGATGTGTGCCACTGGCCATCGGCCCATCTGCCAGGATACTGGTATCGTCACCGTCTTCGTTCACGTAGGCATGAACGTGTGCTGGGAAGGTGACATGAGCCTGGACGATATGATCAATGAAGGTGTGCGTCGCGCCTATCTGCTGCCGGACAACGTGCTGCGTGCTTCGGTATTGGCTGATCCGGATGGGCAACGTCAGAACACCCAGGACAATACCCCTGCGGTGATTCATCATAAGCTGGTTCCGGGTGACACGGTCGAGATTCATGTTGCAGCCAAGGGGGGCGGCAGCGAAGCCAAGTCCAAGTTCGCCATGCTCAATCCCTCGGACAGCGTGGTCGATTGGGTGCTGGAACAATTACCGAAAATGGGGGCCGGCTGGTGCCCCCCCGGAATGCTGGGGATCGGCATCGGCGGCACCGCAGAAAAGGCCATGGAACTAGCCAAGGAGTCGCTGCTCGATCCGATCGATATCCAGGAACTTCAAGCGCGAGGAGCGAGCAATCGCGCTGAGGAATTGCGCCTGGAACTTTATGACAAGGTCAATCGTAGCGGTATCGGCGCCCAAGGGTTGGGTGGCTTGACCACAGTGCTCGATATCAAGGTCAAGGATTATCCGACTCACGCCGCCAACAAGCCGGTAGCGATCATTCCCAACTGCGCGGCAACTCGCCATGTGCACTTCACCTTGGATGGCAGTGGCACCGCCGAACTGCCGGCTCCCAAGCTGGAGGACTGGCCGGAGATTACCCGCGAAGCAGGAGAGAACGTCAAGCGCGTCAATCTCGACACCGTTACCGCGGAAGAGGTACAGAGCTGGAAGCCCGGCGATACCTTGTTGCTCAACGGCAAGCTCTTGACCGGCCGCGATGCCGCCCACAAGCGCATGGTCGATATGCTGGCCAAGGGGCAGGAGTTGCCAGTGGACCTGAAGGGGCGTTTCATCTATTACGTAGGTCCAGTGGATCCCGTGCGCGACGAAGTGGTCGGGCCGGCGGGGCCCACGACGTCGACACGCATGGATAAGTTCACTCGTACCATGCTGGAAGCGACTGGCCTGCTGGGTATGGTCGGTAAAGCTGAGCGTGGTCCAGTAGCGATTGAGGCGATTCGCGATCATCAAGCCACTTATCTGATGGCCGTGGGTGGTGCTGCCTACTTGGTCGCCCAGGCGATCAAGAAGTCACGCGTCGTGGGCTTCGAAGATCTGGGCATGGAAGCCATCTATGAATTTGAGGTGGAAGACATGCCAGTCACCGTGGCCGTGGATAGCCAAGGAGAGTCGGTGCACCAGACCGGCCCGGCGAAGTGGAAGGAAATCATCGCCGAAAGGGTCTAAGGAAAAGGTCTACCGACGGCGCCATTTCGGTGGGGCCGTCGACTCTCGGCAGACGGATCTGAACGGAGAGCGACATGACGTCTTGGTTGATCGGGTTTGCGATCTTCATGGTGCACCTACTGGGGATTCTTTCCGCAGTGGTAGCCCTGATGTCGAGCCGAACTTCGCAAGGCGCTGTCGCCTGGATCATCTCGCTGGTGACGTTTCCCTATGCCGCAGTTCCCGCCTATTGGGTTTTCGGTCGGCCACGCTTCTATGGCTACGTTTCGGCACGAGGTGAACGCGATACGGTGTTGCGCCGTGTGCTGGCACGCTACCGTGACCTGATCGAACCCTATTTGGCCACGGCTAGTCAAGGTGATGTCCGGGCCGTCGAGCAGCTCGCGATGATGCCACTGACCAGTGGTAATCGTGCTGAGTTACTGATCAATGGCGAGGCTACCTTCGACAGTTTGTTCACTGGAATCGATGAAGCCGAGGAATACATCCTTATCCAATTCTTCATCGTGCGTAATGACACGCTAGGTCTCGAACTCAAGCGGCGGCTCGTGCACGCAGCGGAACGCGGCGTGAGAACCTATTTTCTGTTCGACGAGATCGGTTGTCATAAACTCAATGACGGCTACCTCAACGATCTGCGAGAGGCTGGAGTAGAAGTCAGTGCTTTCAACTCTTCACGGGGGATACGCCACCGCTTCCAGCTCAACTTCCGCAATCATCGTAAAGTGTTGGTGATCGATGGCCGTCTTGGCTGGCTCGGTGGTTTCAACGTCGGCATAGAATATTTGGGCCAAAACAAGCGCCATGGTCTGTGGCGGGACACGCATCTCAAGCTGGCCGGCCCAAGTGTGTTGGGGTTGCAAGAGGCGTTTTGGGAGGACTGGCATTGGGCAACGGGCGATGTACTCAATCTGACCTGGCTTCCTCAGGTGACCTGCGTGGAATGTCAGAATGTCGTGATTGTGCCCTCTGGGCCGGCCGACCGCCTTGAAACCGCTAGCTTGCTGGTACAGCAAGCCATTCACAATGCCAGTGAACGATTCTGGGTGACCAGTCCTTATTTCGTGCCCGACCAAGGCGTTCAGGATGCTTTACGCCTGGCGGCGATGCGTGGCGTAGATGTCAGGGTCATGATCCCCGAACGCCCCGATCATTTGTTGGTCTTTCTCTCGACCTTCGCCTTCCTGCCAGACATGTTACGTGCGGGAGTCAAGATATATCGCTATCAGCCTGGTTTTTTGCATCAGAAGGTAATGTTGATCGACGACCACAGCGCGGCCGTTGGTACCGTCAATCTCGATAATCGTTCCTTCAGGCTCAATTTCGAGATCACGGCTTTCGTATCTGACAAGCGCTTCGCGGCGGAGGTCCGGCTAATGCTCGAGAAAGACTTTGCCGCTTGCCGTCGTATCAGTTACGACGAACTCAGACAGCGGCCATTATGGAAGAAACTGGTTTCGCGTGCGGCTTATCTGTTGTCTCCGGTTCAATGAACATCATCTCGACAAGCGCAGCCTCGGCTGCAAGGCTGCGCCATGGCGTTGCAGAAAATCGACAGCGTCGTTGGCCGGTCGATGTCGCTCAAGTAAACTGTTGTTTTCCATGACACGTCATCGGGAGTCACGGTGAACCTCGAGACCAAATGGCTGGAAGATTTCGTCGCTCTGGCCAACACCCGCAGCTTTTCCGCATCGGCGCGACAGCGTCATGTCACTCAACCGGCGTTCAGCCGGCGCATTCGCTCTCTTGAGCAAGCGGTGGGCGTAACCTTAGTGGATCGTTCCACCACCCCAGTAGGGCTGACGCCAGAAGGGCAACTGTTTCTGGTCACGGCCCGTAATCTGGTCGAACAGCTCAGTGAATGCCTGGGCCATCTACGCGGCCTGTCGATGGCCAACGAAGCGCTCGATATCGTCGCCGCCCATTCCCTGGCACTGGCTTTCTATCCGCAATGGATCTCACGTCTCCAGCAAGGGCTGGGGGAACTGCCCACACGGCTGGTGGCCATGAACGTTGGCGACGCCATCCACGTACTGCGCGAAGGCAACTGTGATTTGATGCTCGGCTATTACGATCCTTATGCCAGCATGCAACTCGATGCCGAGGTCTTTCCGTCCTTTTCCATCGGCCAAGTCAAGATGATACCAGTCTGCCTTCCTGACGAGCAGGGGCGGCCGCGCTTTCCCCTGGACGGCGAAGAACCAATTCCCTATTTAGCCTATACCCAAGGAGCTTTTCTCGGCCGTAGTGTACGAATGTTGCTGAAGAACGACCCGCTGCGTCTACGCTTGCGGACCGTCTACGAGACAGCAATGGCCGAGGGGCTGAAAGGTATGATGCTGCAAGGGGTTGGCATGGCCTGGATTCCTGACTTCTGTATCCGGGAGGAGCTGGCTACCGGTCGCTTGGTCAGGGCCGCGGATAGTACATGGGACGTGCCGTTGGAAATTCGCCTTTATCGCTGTTCCCTGGTCCACAAGCCTGGCGTAGAGAAATTGTGGCGACAGATGATGAAGCTTCCGCGCGATTTCCTCCAAGCCTAAGAATACACTGAATGATTTCCTGCGTGAGTGAGTCACTGCATGGCGCGGTTCTCAGGGGCCGCTGAAGTCGGCAGGCAGACCCAGGAAGTTCTGAATGATGAAGAAGTGATCCTCGAACAGAGTCTCCGGCTCGAGATCGGCCAATGCCACCCAACGTGCTTGATCACCACCTTTGACTGGCTTGAGCCGGGGAAGTTGTTGTTCGGGGCGTAGTGCGAAGTAGAAGGCCTCGGCCAAGGTTCGGCCACGCCAACTGCGGTGGGGCTCATCGAACAATCGTTGGCCACGCAATGAGCCCTTCAGCACCGGTTCGGGCACCTTGAGGCGTACCCGCTCGCGCAACTCGCGCAAGCAGGCATCCAGTAACCGCTCATGGGGATTGATGAACCCGCCAGGTAAGGCCAGTAGCCCTTTGCCTGGAGCGGCGGTGCGATTGACCAGCAGTACGTGGCCGGACTGTACCACCACGGCATTGACGGTGACGAAGATAGGCGGATAGGGCGCTTCCGCCCAGGCCTGGCGATACTGATTCAGCAAATGCTGCTCTTCCAGTAGTTGTTGCCAGGGTTCGCTGCCTTCGAAGTCCCGTAGCGTCTGATGTACGCTCGGGGGCAAGTCATGAGCGGCCCCTGTCGTCATATAGTCGTTCGCCGAGGACAGCGATCGAAATAGACGCTCCCGAATTCGGCTCGCAGAAATGCCTTCGACCAGCGGTACACTGACTGATTCCCATTGTGGGAACAGGCTAAGGTAGTAGCTCGATTGTCCCCGACTCGCACCGATCAGCCCGATTCTGGGAAGCTTGCCATGACTGGGGCTGGCTATGTCGCGCACCTTGCGCTGTACATCACGTACCCAGACATCGTTGTTGTACAGGGCATCCAGCAACGGCTCGATTTCCAGGCGCTGGTTGTCTTCCTCGTCAAAGCAGCTCCTGAGCATTGTCAGCCGCTCTTCGAAGCGCCATGGGTTACGTAGTGAGCGTGCCTGCCAAGCGGACCCGACCAATACGATGACCTGACGTGCCCGTTTCAAGGCTTCGTGGATTACCGCCAAATGCCCCAGGTGGGGGGGTTGGAAGCGCCCGATGAACACTAGGCAGTCGAAATCGGGCAGCGGCTGTGGCGAAGACGCCATAAAATCCCCCGGAGCAATACATGTGGCAATGGCCTGCGACCGCTACATTATCAAGGCCAATGCACGTCGCTGCAATGCAGCTATACCCTCTTTGGCCATGTCAGTAAACGCTTGATTAACTGCATGATCTGCCGGCCTCGCGTATGCTTCAACATGAATGGAAAGGCTGAGGAGCATTCGTGATCAAGGATCTGACCCTCTATTGGTGGCACATCGTTCGCGACGCCACGAGCTTATGGATCGAGCGCAATGCCTTCAGTTATGCCGGCTCGTTAGCGTTCTATACGCTGTTTTCCTTGGCGCCAACCGTGATCATTGCCGTCACGGTGATTGGTATCGTGCTGGGAGAAGATGCTGCCCGAGGGCAGATCGTGGCCCAGCTTCAGGACACCATGGGGGTAGAGGCGGCCACGGCCATTGAGCATGCCGTCGCCCAGTCGCGCATCGAAGAGTCTGGGCTCATGCCCTCATTGCTCGGGTTTGGTGCACTACTGGTAGGGGCAACCACGGTCTTTGCCCAAATGCAGTTCTCACTCAATACCATCTGGGGAGTGACGGCCAAACCGAGTAGCAATAGTTTATGGATTTTCCTCAAGAACCGGATACTATCGCTGACAGTGGTGCTGGCGTTCGGCTTCATCATGCTGGTGTCTTTGGCCTTTGGCATCGTATTGCGAGCGTTACTGCATGCCACCAGTCTATTGCCTGCAATCGAGGCATTACTCGGCGGTGCCGAATTCCTGGTGTCGTTGGCAATGATCGCCGCCTTGTTTGCCACCATCTTCAAGGTATTGCCCGATGTCGTGTTGCATTGGAAGGATGTCGTTGTCGGGGCGGTGGTCACCGCCGTGTTATTCGCGATAGGACGCTACGCCATCGCAACCTACCTTGCTTATACTGCAACGGCCTCGACCTATGGCGCCGCCGGCTCCGTGGTGCTGGTTCTGCTGTGGGTCTATTACTCGTCCCTTATCCTTCTGTATGGTGCCGCCTTCACCAAGTGCTACCTGTTGGCGCGCGGTCGTGACATCGTGCCTCGTAACACGGCGGTGCTGGTCAGGCGCGAGTTGATGACCGAGGAGTGAGAAGGAAGTAAAACTGCAAAGCCTGCCCTCATCTAGCTAGGGGCAGGCTTTTCGCTTGGGCTTTCAAGTCCCCCCCTTCAAGCAGCCTGATGCGTCTGCGCCTTGAAGCGTTCTTCGGCTACCCGATCGGCAATTTCTTCCGGCGGAGAGTGTTCGCGGCGGGCACGTTGGAATATCTCATCCAAGGTATCCTCGATGCCTTCGACATGAGTCATCACGTCTTCCCGGCGATAGTCGTGACGACGCTGCCACGCCACTTCGATCACGCCTCCAGCATTGGCAGCATAGTCAGGCGTATAGAGAATGCCGCGCTCGTGCAGCCGTCTTCCCGCCGCTGGGGTGGCAAGCTGATTGTTGGCGGCGCCAGCGACGACGCGAACTTTCAGACGCTCGCAAACCTGATCGTCAATCACACCTCCCAGAGCACAGGGGGCGAAAACGTCAGCATCCACGTCGAAAATTTCGGCGGGAGCTACCACTTCGGCACCAAGCTCCTTGGCCAGTTGTGCGGTAGCGGCTTCGTTCACATCACTGACAACCAACTGGGCACCGGCAGCTCGCAATTCGCGAGCCAGATACGCTCCTACATGACCGACCCCTTGAATCGCTACTCTGAGATCTTGCAGATGCGTTCGGCCAAGGCCGTGACGTACCGCGCAACGCAAGGCACAAAACACGCCGTGGGCGGTAAAGGGTGAAGGGTCACCGGACTCGACCCCTGGTTTACGCAAACCACTGACGTGTTCGGTTTGCCTGGCTATCACCTGCATATCCGCCTCACTGGAGCCGGAGTCTTCAGCCGTGATATAGCGACCTCCCAATGAGTCGACCAAGCGACCCATGGCTTCGAGCAGAGCAGACGTCTTGTGGCGTATGGGGTCGGCGATGATCACCGCCTTACCACCCCCCAACGGTAGGTTGGCCAATGCCGACTTGTAAGTCATACCGCGGGACAATCGTAATACATCGGTCAGAGCATCCTCTTCGCTAGCGTAGGGATATATGCGCAAACCGCCCAAGGCTGGGCCGCGATAGGTGTTATGGATGGCAATGATGGCCTGCAGGCCGCTGTTGTCGTCGAAGCCGAAAACGACCTGTTCATGTCGATCGAATTCCGGATGCTGGAAGACTCGCATGGCGGTATCCCTTTTGAGGATTGTTGTTGATGGGCCGGGTAGGGCCACTAGCATGGTTTACGAAAGCTTTTGGCTTCTCGTACTTGAAAGACTAGCGCACCTGAAGAAGCGTTCCCACCCTGGCGCTTTTGTTGGCATTCTGGTGAGCTGCTAGAAATAGGATCAAGGATCAATACAGGTGAATGGAGGCGGCAATGGCGAAATGCTGTGTAAAGGCGGTAGTGACCGGCAAGGTACAAGGCGTATGGTTTCGTCGTGCAACTCAGGAACAAGCATTACGAATGAGGGTGACCGGCTATGCCAAGAACCTGCCTGATGGGCGAGTGGAGGTACTGTTATGCGGAGAGGGGGAGGCCGTCAATAGTGTGACCCAGTGGCTGTGGCAGGGGCCGCCAGATGCCCGGGTGACACATGTCGAATTGGAAGGCGTCGAGTGGAGAGACCATGACGCCTTCCTTACGCTTTGAGCTTTTGGCGGTTGCTATTTGAGGGTATCGACGATCCACTCTACGACCGCCTTGCCATCGGCACCGGTACACACCTCGACCACAGGGGTTCTCGCCCAACGTTCATCAATGAAAGGCCGTCCCTCCAGGGCAAAGACGGTTTGGCCCTCGGCGTCACCCTCGGTGATGACAGTGAGGTGGCCGCGAGCGGTGGTGAAAAGCTCCGGTTTGATCAACCAGGCCAGAGCACAGCTATCGTGAGGACAGCATCCATCGATTCCCAAGGCACCGCGGTAGAAGTCACTGTAGAAGGCATAGCTGCCGGCCAGCACGTTGCCCAAGCGTCCTTGACCAGCCGCAATAGCTTCCATGTCGACAGGTCGCAACACGCAACGATGGGTGGCATCCAGCCCGACCATGGTCAACGGCCAATCGGCAGTCAATACCCGGGATGCTGCATGCGGATCGTTGAAGATATTGGCCTCAGCCACAGGGGTGACATTACCCCCTTCCTTGACCGAGCCTCCCATGATCACCACCTGCTTGACCTTGGTGACAATATTGGGATCGAGTTGCAAAGCGGTCGCTAGATTGCCCAATGGCCCGACTGCCACCAGCGTGATTTCTCCCGGGCGAGCGTTGACCTGATCGATGATGAACTGGGCTGCACTACGAGCCTCAGCTTGTCCCTTGATGGGGGGGAGGTCGATATTGCCGAGTCCGTTTTCACCATGAATGAAAGCTGGTGCGGGATGCTTGGCTTTGACCAATGGTGCAGCAGCGCCTTGGGCAACGGAGACGATTTTTCCAGCCAGCTCGCTAAGCAACAAGGCGTTGTGCGTGGCGGTTTCCACGTCCACGTTGCCATAGGTGGTGGTTAGTCCCAGCAACTCAATCTCAGGGTGGGCGAGAGCAATGGCAATAGCTTGGGCGTCGTCGACCCCAGGGTCAGTATCGAAGATGATCGGGTAGCTCATGGGATTTCCTTTTCCTCTCTCAATATGATGTCAATTTCAGCTTAGGCCAGTGACGTGTAGTGGCTTCGACATCGCTGTCAACGGGGATGCTGGGGGCCGCTCCAGCACGCTGCACACATAGCGCCGAAGCCGCGCTAGCCAAGCGTAGGCAATATTCAACATCATGTCCGTGTTGGCGGGCCGCCATGAAATAGCCGATAAAGGTATCGCCTGCAGCGGTGGTGTCGACAGCCTCGACCTGGTGAGCAGGCAGGCACAAACGCTCTCGGTCGTGTTGATAGCAAACTCCTTCGTTTCCCAGAGTCAGAACGATTTCGACCTTGGGCAAGCGATGTCCTAGCGCGTCCAACAACGCATGTTGATCGGTTTTCTCGTCGAGTTCCAGAAGTGCCGTGGCTTCGCCGCGATTGACGAACAGTAACTGACATGCCTCCAGAGGTAATTCGAGTACGTCGGCTGTCATTGGCGCCGGGTTGAAAGCAATGGCCATACCACGTTCGCGAGCGAGCGTCATGATATGCGACAAGCCATTGCACTCATTCTGCAATAGCAACCAATCACCGGGATTTGCCTGAGCGATCAGGGCATCGATTCTCGAGACCTCGAAACCATGATTGGCGCCAGGGAACAGAATGATGGCATTCTCGCCTCGATCATCGACCTGAATTAAAGCATGGCCGCTGGGATCGTCGATCAGTTCGACATTGGAGGTGTCCACTCCAGCCGCTGACAAAGTTTCAAGTACCCAGTGATCAATGTTTCCGAGTCGTCCCCAATGACAAACGTTGCCACCGGCACGGGCGATGGCTAGCGACTGGTTGGCTCCCTTGCCGCCAAGCACCTGGCGATAACTCGAGCTGGCCAGGGTTTCTCCTGGACGGACGAGGTGTGGTACCCGGTAGATATGGTCGATATTGATAGAGCCGAAGTTGTAGAGCATGGGGTCTCCTCGGGCGAAGCGGAATCATGCACGGGTCTGGTACCAACGGTGCAGATTCTCGGCGGTAAGGCGAACCACGTTGGCACGTGCCTCAGGGGTAATCCAGGCGTTGTGAGGGGTAACGATCAGGTTGAGCGGTTCAGCGGCGGCCGCAATCAAGGGATGGCCGTCGCGTGGTGGTTCGGCGGGTAACGTATCAATACCCAAACCGCCCAGTCGCCCACCTCGGAGGGCGTCGAGTGCGGCCAATTCGTCGATGATGCCACCACGTGCGCAGTTGATCAGCAATGCATCACGCTGCATTCGTCCCAGCATGTCGGCATCGATCAAGTGATGTGTCGCTTCGGTCAAGGGGCAGTGCAAGCTGACGATATCGGCCTCTGGTGCCAAGTCAGCAAGTGATGGGCGGTCGTCGCTGGCCTCATTACCCGGGCGAGCGGTGAAACTTACGCGCGTGCCGAACGCTTCGGCTAATGTCGCCACTCGCCGTCCCAATTCACCCTGGCCGACGATGACCAAATGCTTGCCGGCAAGCTCCAAGGTGCGATGATTCATCAAGCAAAAGAAGAGGCTTTCCCCCCAACGGCCAGCAGCTACGTCGCGCTGATAGAGCGGTAGCCGGTTGGCCAGAGCCAGCATCAGCATCAGCGTGTGTTGGGCAACACTCTGCGTGCCATAGGCTGTTACGTTCCTGACGTCGATACCCAGACGTTTGGCAGCCTCCATGTCGATATTGTTGGTACCAGTGGCCAGCACACAGATCAACTCGAGTTCGGGCAGTGCTTCCAGTACCTTGGCATCCAGGACGACCTTGTTGACGATGGCGATCTGGGCGCCGGTGAGGCGAGTGACACGTTCCTCAGGCGAGGTAATGTCATGGGCTTCCAGTTCCTGTACTTCCTCATGCAGGGGGGTAAGATCGATATCATCGCCAAGCGTCGCGGTATCGAGAATCACGGCTTTCATGGTCAGATTCCTTTTTCACGGCACCGGGAGCGCCAACTTGCCCGCCGGGGGGCGCAACACGCTATAATATTCGGCTTTCAAGCCTAGCTTGGAAAGTACGACGAGTGGCCACATATTGCCAGCTGCCAAATCAGTGGCTGCGCGATACCCCGGTCATCGCGTTTCTACAGGCGTTTTCGTATCCAAGGGTGATGAAAACCATGCCGATCTATGAATATGAGTGCAAGGCCTGTGGCCATCGTCTGGAAAAGCTGCAGAAAGTCAGTGCCGCGCCGTTGACCGACTGCCCAAGCTGCGATGCCGCCGAACTGACCCGTCTGGTATCGGCCGCTGGCTTTCGCCTGGCGGGCGGTGGCTGGTACGAGACCGACTTCAAGTCGGGTGGCAAGAAGAATCTGGCTGGAGACGGTAGTAGTAGCGATGGCGGTACCTCCAAGACATCCGCCGAGAGCAGCAAGACAGCCTCCGCTTGAGTGTTGGCCGGCAGCTTGTGCCGGCCAACACCGACAATGACGAATTTTCGATAACGCAACAGAACAGGATTTGACATGCGCAGCCATTATTGCGGCCAGCTCAACGAAACCTTGGTAGATCAGCAGGTCACGCTGTGCGGCTGGGTACACCGTCGACGTGATCATGGCGGGGTGATCTTCCTCGACATGCGTGACCGCGACGGCATTGCCCAAGTCGTGGTCGACCCCGATACTGCCGAGGCCTTCGCCAATGCCGACCGAGCGCGTAACGAGTTTGTGCTGCGCATTCAGGGGCGTGTTCGTCTGCGCCCGGAAGGGACCCAGAACCCCAACATGCCGACCGGCATGATCGAGGTGCTGGCCAAAGATGTCGAAGTGCTCAACACTGCCGCGACACCTCCCTTCCAGCTCGACGAACACGGCAAGGTCGGTGAGGAAGTACGCCTCAAGTATCGCTATATCGATCTGCGCCGCCCGGAGATGATCGATAAGCTGCGCCTGCGCTCACGCATTACCCATCGGGTCCGTGCCTTCCTCGAGGACGAAGGGTTTCTCGACATCGAGACGCCGATCCTGACTCGCGCCACGCCCGAAGGTGCTCGTGACTACCTGGTTCCCAGCCGTACCCATGCAGGCAGCTTCTTTGCACTGCCTCAGTCGCCTCAGCTTTTCAAGCAGTTGCTGATGGTATCGGGCTTCGATCGCTACTACCAGATCGCCAAGTGCTTCCGTGATGAAGACTTGCGCGCTGACCGTCAGCCCGAGTTCACCCAAATCGACCTCGAGGCATCGTTCGTCGACGAAGACGATATCATGGGTATCACGGAATCGATGATTCGCAGCCTGTTCCGCGAAGTACTCGATGTCGAGCTTCCCGAATTCCCGCGTATGCCTTATGCCGAAGCCATGTCGCGTTACGGCTCTGACAAACCAGACCTGCGTATCCCGCTGGAGTTGGTCGATGTCGACGACTTGATGAAGAATGTCGACTTCAAGGTTTTCTCCGGCCCGGCCAACGCCGAGGATGGTCGCGTAGCCGCGCTCAAAGTCAGCGGAGGCGGCAAGCTGACCCGCAAGGAGATCGACGACTATACCAAATTCGTCAGCATCTACGGCGCCAAGGGGCTAGCCTGGATCAAAGTCAATGAACGTGCCAAAGGGCTTGAAGGGCTGCAGTCGCCGATCGTCAAGTTCATGGAGAGTGTGATCGAGGAGCTACTCGATCGTGTTGGTGCCGAGGATGGCGACATCATCTTTTTCGGTGCCGACAAGACCCGTGTCGTCAACGAGGCGTTGGGTGCGCTACGGGTCAAGCTCGGTGAGGAGCTCGAGCTCTATACCCGAGAATGGGCTCCGCTATGGGTCGTCGACTTCCCGATGTTCGAGGATGATGGCAGCGCCCGCCTCCAAGCGCTGCACCATCCCTTCACAGCACCTTCTTGTGATGTGGAAACCCTGAGAAGCAATCCTGTCGTGGCGCTCTCACGTGCCTACGATATGGTGCTCAATGGCACTGAACTTGGCGGTGGATCGATTCGTATCCACGATCAAGACATGCAGCGTGCAGTCCTGGAAGTGTTAGGAATCGACCAAGCTGAGGCGGACGAGAAGTTTGGCTTCCTGCTCGAGGCTTTGAAGTTCGGTGCGCCCCCGCATGGTGGCTTGGCCTTTGGCCTCGACCGCCTGGTGATGCTGATGAGTGGTGCCCGCACCATTCGCGAAGTCATCGCTTTCCCCAAGACTCAGAGCGCTGCTTGCTTGATGACCGACGCACCTGGCGATGTCTCTCAGGATCAGCTCAAGGAGCTCAATATCCGCTTGCGCCACAAGGCCAAGGTCGAGACAGCCGGAGAGTAATGTTTGGGGGCATCAGGTCTGGCAGTACCAATGCAGTAGCTTGTTCACCGGCGCCCATGGGCGCCGGTGACATATGATAGGAGTTTGCATGGCAGGTCACAGCAAATGGGCGAATATCAAGCATCGCAAAGCCGCGCAGGATGCCAAGCGTGGCAAGATCTTCACCAAGCTGATTCGTGAACTGACCGTGGCCGCTCGGCAGGGCGGTGGCGAGCCAAACGACAACCCCCGCTTGCGGGCAGCGATCGACAAGGCACTCGCCAATAACATGACCAAGGACATCATCCAGCGCGCCATCGACCGCGGTACCGGTAGTGCCGAAGGCGACGACATGGAAGAAATCGTCTACGAGGGCTACGGGCCAGAAGGTGTGGCGGTGCTGGTGGAGTGCATGACCGACAACCGCAATCGCACGGTTTCTGACGTTCGCCATGCGTTCAACAAGCATGGCGGCAACCTTGGTACATCAGGTTCAGTGGCCTTCATGTTCCACAAGCAGGGGCGCCTGTTGTTGCCGGAAAGCGTGACGGAAGAGGCTGCCATCGAGGTGACGCTCGAGGCGGAGCCCGAGGATATCGTGCCCCAGTCGGATGGCACACTCGAGATCGTTACGAGCCCTGAAAGCTTTGGGGCCGTCAAGGATGCGCTGACAGAGGCCGGTATCGAGCCTTTATCCAGTGATGTGGGCTTGTACCCGGATAATTACACACGTATCGACGATGTGGAATTGGCACGCAGAATCATCAAGCTGATCGACATGCTCGAGGATCTCGACGACGTGCAGAACGTCTACTCCAACGCGGATTTCGATGATGCCATTCTTGAACAACTGGATTGAGGTATGCCGGCGATGCTGATCCTCGGCATCGACCCCGGTTCACGCCTCACGGGTTATGGCGTCATCGATGCCGGAGCTGCCAAGCCCGTCTATGTGGCCAGTGGCTGCATTCGTCTCCAAGCGGATGATCTGGCCCAGCGGCTTGCCCAGATCTATGCAGGCATCAGCGAGCTGATCGCCGTGCATCGACCTGGTGAATTCGCTATCGAACAGGTCTTCATGGCCAACAACGCCGATTCGGCCCTGAAACTCGGCCAGGCGCGCGGTACGGCCATCGTGTGTGCCGCCAACCATGGTTTGCCGGTCAGCGAATATGGGCCACGCCAGATCAAGCAGGCGGTGACCGGTACTGGAGCAGCCGACAAGCGCCAAGTACAGCATATGGTGACAGCTATTCTGGGGCTGGACGGTACCCCTCAAGCTGACGCGGCTGATGCCCTTGCCATCGCTCTGACCCACGCCCATGCCCGCCTCGGACTGGTCCAGACCGGCAGTTTTGGTGGCCGGCGTGGTAGCAAAGGGCGGGGAGGGAGTTGGCGGGACTACCGCCCCAACTGAGATGTGACCTCGCGGCAGTTTCATTACGCTAAATTATCAAACAGCGTTTGATAGAACTGCTGGTCAGTCGAACGACCGATGAGTATAGTGGCCTGCAACCACACTCATTGAAGCGTGTAATAGCCATGATTGGACGCCTGCGTGGCACACTATTGGATAAACAACCCCCTTGGCTGGTCATTGACGTGGCTGGGGTTGGCTATGAGCTGGAAGCATCCATGAACACGCTGGTTGCGCTTCCGGCACCAGGTGAGGTGGTACAACTCTATACCCATCTTGCGGTGCGCGAGGATGCTCACTTGCTCTATGGTTTCGCACGCGAGCAGGAACGCTCCCTGTTTCGTGCCTTGATCAAGGTCAACGGTGTCGGCCCCAAACTGGCTCTTGCGATTCTGTCCGGCATGGAAGAAGAGCAATTCATTCGTTGTGTGATGGATGATGACATCAAGGCCTTGACGCGCTTGCCGGGGGTCGGAAAGAAGACCGCCGAGCGGCTGATCATCGAAATGCGCGACCGTTTTCCTCAATGGACGCGCGCTACCCTGGATGGGATACCTGGCCAAGCTACAAGTACTCGGCCTACGGAGGCGAATGCCATGGTGGACGCCGAAGCTGCTCTGGTATCGCTGGGCTACAAGCCGACCGAAGCATCTCGCATGCTGTCCGGCCTTGGCGACGAGCTATCCACCGAGGCCTTGATCAAGGCGGCGCTGGCCCGCAAGCTAGCAGGTTGATGGAAAGGAAGCATATCGATGGATGGACGATTCCATGATCGAAAGTGATCGACTGATTGCCGCTCAGCCACAGGCTGATGAAGGGCGTGTCGACCACGCCATTCGTCCTCGGCGGCTGGTCGAATATATCGGTCAACCCGGGGCACGCGAGCAACTCGAAATTTTCATCAGTGCTGCTCGCGGGCGTGCTGAAAGTCTCGACCATACGCTGGTGTTCGGGCCGCCTGGGCTGGGCAAGACGACGTTGGCCAATATCATTGCCGCCGAGATGAATGTCGATATCAAGTCAACGTCTGGTCCCGTGCTGGAGCGTGCTGGCGACTTGGCAGCCATGCTCACCAATCTGCAACCTGGGGATGTGCTGTTCATCGATGAGATCCATCGTCTCTCGCCTGTCGTCGAGGAAGTGCTGTATCCCGCCATGGAGGATTTTCAGCTCGACATCGTCATTGGCGAAGGGCCGGCGGCACGTTCCATCAAGCTCGATCTGCCTCCTTTCACCTTGGTAGGGGCCACGACGCGAGCCGGACTCCTGACGTCGCCGCTACGCGACCGGTTCGGTATCGTTCAGCGTTTGGAGTTCTACGGAATCGACGATCTAACCGAGATCGTCGCTCGTTCCGCGCGGCTACTGAGGGTCGAAGCGGACCGTGAGGGAGCTGCTGAAATTGCACGTCGCGCACGGGGAACGCCGCGCATCGCTAATCGTCTATTACGGCGTGTACGTGATTTTGCCGAGGTGCGTGGCAACGGCCAACTGAATGCCGAAATCGCCGATCAGGCGTTGAATATGTTGCATGTCGACCGACATGGCCTGGACCACATGGATCGTCGTCTGTTGCTGGCGATGATCGAAAAATTCGATGGAGGGCCGGTAGGGGTCGACTCGCTGGCCGCTGCCATCAGTGAGGAACGCGATACAATCGAGGATGTCATCGAGCCCTACCTGATTCAACAGGGGTTCATGATGCGGACGGCAAGGGGGCGGGTCGTCACTCGCCAAGCCTATCTGCACTTCGGTCTGGCGGCACGGGATGATATCCCCCATGCCAGCGACGAGGTTCGCTGATGAGTCAGGGATTTCAATGGCCGGTGACTGTCTATATCGAAGATACCGATGCGGGAGGCATCGTTTATTACGTCAACTATCTCAAATATATGGAGCGGGCGCGCAGTGAGTGGCTCCGCCGATGCGGCTTTACGCAACGCGAACTGCTCGAAATTGGCATCCAGTTGGTAGTGCACCGTCTGGAGTGCCGTTATGCCAAGCCCGCCCGACTCGACGATGCCCTGCTGGTTAGCGCTGATATCGAGGATTTTTCCTCCTGCCGGCTGAGTTTTCGTCAGGAAGTCACTTGCTGCGGGGAACCCCTTTGTGATGCCAGGGTCGACATCGCCTGCGTGGATGCGGTGCGACTCAGGCCAATACGCTGGCCGACGGCGCTTGCCGCGGCAATTAACGGTTAATTTGCAAGACTGACGAGGACACCCGTGAACGACTCCATGTCCATTCCCCATCTGATCATGAATGCCAGTGCCGTGGTACAGCTCGTCATGCTGATTCTCACGGTAGGTTCGGTTTTATCCTGGATCGTGATCTTTCAGCGCAGCTTCGTGATTCGTCGGGCCAGAAGGGCTCATCAGAACTTCGAGGAGCGCTTCTGGTCCGGTATCGATCTGAACGAGCTATATCGCGAGACGCCTTCCGAGCAGGAAACTGTCGGTGCCGAGCAAGTCTTTCGGGCTGGCTTTCGTGAGTTCAATCGCCTGTTGCCCAAAACTCGTAGCCCCCAATCGATCCTTGATGGTGTGCAGCGCAGTATGCGGGTTGCTTGGTCTCGTGAAGAGGAACGCTTGACCCTGCATCTGGTGTTCCTTGCCACAGTGGCATCAGCCAGCCCGTATATCGGCCTGTTTGGGACCGTGTGGGGGATCATGGGCTCCTTCCAGAGCTTATCCATGGCGCAGCAGGCGACGCTTTCGACGGTGGCTCCCTGGATTGCCGAAGCCTTGATTGCTACCGCCATGGGGCTGTTTGCCGCCATTCCCGCGGTCATCTTCTATAACCGGCTGTCGTCCGAGTCCAGCAAGCTACTGGGCAAATACGAGGACTTTGCCGAAGAGTTCCATTCGATCCTGCACCGCAATCTGCAGGGACGTGGCGACAGCAGCGGCGCGGCCTGAGGGAGTACCAGAGATGCATGGTCCGTTCCATCGCGGCGGTAGCCGCAAGCCCATGGGCGAAATCAACGTCGTACCGTTCATCGATGTCATGCTGGTACTGTTGGTGATCTTCATGATCACGGCCCCCATGCTGACTCAGGGAGTGCAAGTCGATCTCCCTCAGGTAACGTCGAAACCCATCGAGGACATGGAGGATCGCGAGCCGGTCATCGTCTCCGTGGACCGGGAAGGGCAGTATTTTATTTCGCTGGGAGATGAGGAAACTCCGGTATCGCTGGAGGATATCTCCGATCGCGTGATCGCCATACTCAATCGGCGTCCGGACACTCCCGTCATGGTGCGAGGTGATCGCAACGTTTCCTACGGGCAGGTCGTCACTCTGATGAGCACCCTGCAGGTGGCCGGTGTGGCGAACGTTGGACTGATTTCCGAACCACCAACCAGTGATTCGCGTGAGAGTTGAGGTATTGTCATGGCCAGACACGACCAGCGTGTAGGCTATGGCCTGCCAGCGATACTCGCCATTGGGCTGCATGTGTTGGTACTGGTGGTGAGCGTGATCAGCCTGCCATCGCGTGATGCCGATCCATCG
This sequence comes from Litchfieldella anticariensis FP35 = DSM 16096, assembly GCF_000409775.1. GTDB lineage: Bacteria > Pseudomonadota > Gammaproteobacteria > Pseudomonadales > Halomonadaceae > Litchfieldella > Litchfieldella anticariensis. Next base: position 697,318 of record NZ_KE332377.1, read on the forward strand.
TCGTCATCGATCGTTCAGGCGACCTTGGTCAGTAACGAAACCGTTACCGATCAGGCGCAGCGTGCCCAAGAGGCACGTGAACGGGCGGCTGCCCGTCAGGCCGAAGAGGAAGCCAAAGCCGCCGAGGAAGCGGAACGCCAAGCAGCGGAGCAGGCTGAGGCCGAGCGCCAAGCACAGGAACAACGCGCCCAGGCAGAAGCAGAACGTCAAGCCGCCCAACGTGAGCGGGAAGTTGCCCGTCAGCAGGCGGAAGAGGAAGCGCAACGTCGTGCCGAGGAAGCCGAGCAACAAGCTAATCGCCGCGCCGAGGAAGCCGAACGTCAACGCCAGGCCGAACTCGAGCGCCAGCGTCAGGAAGAGGAGCGTCGTCAGGCTGAGGCCGAACGCCAGCGCCAGGAAGAGGAGGCTCGTCGTCAAGCCGAGGCCGAACGCCAGCGCCAGGAAGAGGAGGCTCGTCGCCAGGCCGAGGCCGAACGTCAGCGTCAGGAAGAGGAGGCTCGTCGCCAGGCCGAGGCCGAACGCCAGCGCCAGGAAGAGGAGGCTCGTCGCCAGGCCGAGGCCGAACGTCAGCGTCAGGAAGAGGAGGCTCGTCGTCAAGCCGAGGCCGAACGACAGCGTCAGGAAGAGGAGGCCCGTCGTCAGGAAGCGGCCAGGCGAGCTGCTGAAGCTGCCAGTCAAAGTCTCGACGAGGCCATTGCTGGAGAAGCTTCAGCTGTTGCCAATGCACAGCAGGGCCAGGAAGCTGCCAATGGTTTCATCAACCTGGTTCGGCGTGCGGTAGAGCAGTCATGGGCAATTCCGGCGGGCAGCAATCAGGGAGTTGTGGCGACCATCACGGTTCGGCTTGGCCCTTCAGGCGAACTTCTTGGTGCCTCTGTCAGCCAAAGCAGTGGTGACAGCGCGTTCGACCAGTCTGCGTTACAAGCGGTACAGCGAGCTGAGCCATTCACCGAACTGATGCGCTTACCCGCCTCAACGCAACGTGAGTTCCGTCAATTCAACTTGAGATTCCAACCAGGGGATGTGCGCTGATGAAACGTTATTTGACCCTATGGCTGGGTGCGATACTGATGTTTGTCGCTGTTCAGGCCCAAGCCGACCTAACCATCGAGATCACCCGCGGCAGTGATCGAGCTACACCTATAGCCATTGTGCCTTTTGCCTCTGAGGGGAATCTCTCGTTGCCAGAGGATGTCGCTCAAGTGATCAGCGACGACCTCAAGCGTAGCGGGCAGTTCGAGCCACTGGCTCGTGACTCGTTGATTTCGCGTCCCACTCGTAGCGAGGACGTTAACTATCGTGACTGGCGTGCCGTGGATAGCGACTACTTGGTCGTAGGGGAAGTCGCCCAGGAAGGAGGCGGCTATCGTGTCCAGTATGAGCTCCTGGATGTCTATGGCGAGCGCCGCATGATCGGGGAATACATCACCTCGAATACCGAACAACTGCGTAGAACGGCGCACTACATCAGCGATAAGATCTACGAAGCGATTACCGGGGTCCGGGGGGCCTTTTCCACCAAGATCGCTTATGTGACGTCTCAAGGGAGTGGCGATAACATCCGTTACGGGCTGTATGTTGCCGATGCCGACGGACGCAATAGCCAGGAGATCCTGTCCTCCAACCAACCGATTCTGTCTCCCGCCTGGTCGCCGGATGGCAGCAAGCTAGCCTATGTTTCCTTCGAAACCGAGCGGCCCGCAATCTATATCCAGGAACTGGGATCGAGCCGTCGCGTCCGTGCAACGTCGTTCCCGGGGCTCAATAGTGCGCCTGCCTGGTCGCCGGATGGTCGCAAACTGGCGATGTCGCTGTCGAAGGATGGCCAGCCGGAAATCTACGTGATGGATATCGCTAATCGCAGTTTTCAGCGCCTTACCAACAATTCTGCGATCGACACCGAACCAAGCTGGTCACCCGATGGGAGTAAGCTCGTCTTTACCTCCGATCGTAGTGGCGGACCGCAATTGTATCGCTACGATATTGCCAGCGGGCAGGCCGAGCGCATAACCTTTACAGGTAATTACAATGCACGTGGGCGTTACTCACCCGATGGCGAGTCGATGTTCCTGGTTCATCGCAGCGGCAATGGCTATCAAATTGCCAAGCAGGATCTGGAGACCGATCGCCTTGTGACACTGACCGATTCCCGTTGGGATGAATCTCCCAGTGTTGCGCCCAATGGCAGCATGGTAATCTTCGCCACCCAGCAGGGAAACAGCGGGGTGCTGGGGGCCGTATCGGCTGATGGCAATGCCTCTTTCCGGCTGCCCGCCGCGCAAGGCGATGTGCGGGAGCCCGCATGGTCGCCGTTCTTGAACTGACGTGATACTCACAACGTGTCATTCGATCCTAACAAGGAGTTGACAATGCAATTCAAACCGTACGCCAAGAGTCTGGCAGTCGCCTTGTCCCTTGCTTTCGTGGCCGGCTGTTCCAGCAGCGGCGGTACCCAGGATGGGGCCCTGGATGGCACCGCTGGCAGCGGTACCGGAGGTGTTGCAGGGCAGGGGCAGGGTATGATGTCTGGCCAGGCCGGTGGCACGTCGATGCAAGCTGGCCAGCAAGGCCGTATTCCCGATGTGCGTACCATCTACTTCGATTTCGATAGCGATCAGATCCGTAGCGAGTTCCAGTCGGTGCTTACCGCACACGCCCAGTACCTGCGTAGCAATGGCAATGCCAGAGTCGTGTTGGAAGGACATTCCGATGAGCGCGGCACGCGTGAGTACAACATGGCGTTGGGCGAGCGTCGGGCTCAGTCCGTCGAGCGATTCCTGACTGTGCAGGGTGTATCACCATCACAGTTCGAGATCGTCAGCTATGGTGAAGAGCGTCCGGCTGTCCGTGGACATAGTGAAGATGCCTACGCCCAGAATCGTCGCGTGGTATTCTCTTACTGAAACCCGCGTGACTAGGCTCCAGTGGAGTAAAGCATGAAACGCAGTCTGAAAGGACTGTGCGGCGCGGGAGCCCTGGTGCTCCCGCTGTCCGTATGGGCCGCCCCTGTAGTGGAAGATCTCACGGGACAACAACCGCAGAGCTTCTACGATCAAACGCAAATCCGTGAAGAGGCCGGTGGCAACCTGGTGCTCTTCAATCAGATGCAGGCCAACCAGCAAGAGATCCAGCAACTCCGTGGCCAGCTCGAAGAGTTGCGTTATCAGATCGAGCAGTTGCGTCGCCTTTCCCAGGAACGCTACCTTGATCTGGAAGAACGCATTCTGGCCGGTGGCGGTCTCGGTGGCCAGCCTCAACCCGGGACTCAGGTAGATGCCGATACCGCTCGCGATATCGCTACTGCTGCACCGAGTGGCCCCAGCGATGCCGGAGGCCCCGGCGGTCCTACTGAGGATGCCCGGGCGGCTTATCAGCAGGCCTTCCAGCATGTCCAGAATCGTGATTTCCCGGCAGCCATTCAAGCTTTTGAAGCATTCGTCAACAACTACCCTGACAATAGCCTCACTGCCAATGGCCATTATTGGCTGGGTGAGCTCTACTCGGCGCAGTCCGAGCTTGAACCGGCAGCGCAAGCCTTTGAGACGGTGATCAACGATTACCCGCAGAGCAACAAGGTTCCCGATGCCCTTTACAAGCTGGGACTGCTTCGGGCGCGTCAAGGACAACCCGATGTCAGCCGAGAACTGCTGATCCGGGTGCGTGATGACTATCCGCAGAGCAGTGCGGCCGGAATGGCCAACGATTTCCTGAATCAATCAGGAATCTAGCGGTTGTCACCTAAGGAGTATCGATGAGCTGCAAGATCGATTATCGCCCCTCTGTGGAACTGCTTGCGGGCAGGGTAATTCTGGTGACAGGTGCTGGTGATGGCATCGGACGGGCCGCCGCATTGGCCTATGCTGGCCATGGAGCAACAGTGATTCTGCTGGGACGCACCATTGCCAAGCTGGAGAAGGTCTACGACGAGATCGAGGCTGCAGGCGGCCCTCAGCCGGCCATTTTCCCATTGAACTTCGAGGGGGCGACTCTCAAGGACTTTCAGGACATGGCCGACACTCTGGACAAGGAGTTCGGTCGGCTCGATGGTCTGCTGCACAACGCGGGATTGCTGGGCCGGATCACCCCCTTCGAGCAATACAACCCCGAGCTCTGGGAACAGGTGATGCAAGTCAACTTCAATGGCCCAATCTGGATGACCCAGGCATTGTTGCCATTACTGAAGGCTTCCAAGGATGCCTCTGTCATCTTCACTTCCTCGAGTGTTGGTCGCAAAGGGCGTGCCTATTGGGGGGGGTATGCCGTTTCCAAGTTTGCCACAGAAGGCTTTGTGGAAGTGCTGGCCGAAGAGTTGGAGCATCTGGGAACACTGCGTATCAACAGCCTCAATCCTGGCGCGACTCGTACGCAGATGCGCAAAACCGCCTATCCTGCCGAAGACCCTGACAAACTACGCACCCCCGATGAGATCATGCCTACCTATCTGTGGCTGATGGGACCCGACAGCTGCGGCCACAACGGTGAGCGTTTCGATGCTCAGCCACCCAAGAGCTAATCCAAGGCCCAATATTCAATACGGCCTCCGCTAGCGGAGGCCGTATTGCATCAGCGCTGCTGTAGTGCTTGGATCAGGGCCTGAGGGGATTCGAACCAGCGGTCCGCCGGCCAGGCCTGGATATCGTCGTTCTCGTCCAGATAGCCATAGCCCACAGCGATAGCCGTCATACCAGCAGCCCGGGCTGCCTGCATGTCCCGGCGGTGATCACCGATGTACCAGCAATCACCAGCGCTCACGCCCAATCGATGTGCGGCTTCCCACAAGGGCTCTGGAGAGGGCTTCTTCACTGGCAGATCGTCAGCACAGAGAAGTGCTCCAGGAATTAGCCCCAGTGCCTCGATCAGTGGGACTGCGTAAGCGCGCGGCTTGTTGGTGACGATACCCCACACGCGGGGTGGGATGGACCAGGCGCCAAGTAGAGAGTCAAGCCCGGGAAACAAACGACTTTCGGCGGCGACATCCCGCCCATAGGATTCGAGCAGGAAGGTGCGTGCCTCAGCATGTCCATCGGCCCCTTGCTCCAACCCCAACGCCAGCGTGACCAGCGCGCTGCCACCGTTGGAGACTTGGGCACGAATGATGGGAAAGGGCAGTGCCTCAAGGCCATGATGCGCGCGTAAAGCGTTAGTTGCCCGAGCCAGATCCGGGGCAGTATCCACCAAGGTACCGTCCAGATCGAAGAGTAGGGCGCGCGGCAGGGCAGAAGCATTGCTCATCATGGCATCTCCAGTCGACAGTGCATCAGGTAGTTGACTGAGACGTCACGCGCATCGAGCCGGTAGCGGCGCATCATAGGATTATAGACCAGGCCGCTTTGCTCACAGACTTTCAACCCTGTGGCGCGACACCAGCTCGACAACTCCGATGGGCGAATGAACTTGCGATAATCGTGGGTTCCCTTGGGCAACAAACGCAGCACGTACTCGGCCCCCAAGATAGCGAAAGCATAAGCCTTGGGATTGCGGTTGACAGTCGAGAAGAATACCTGCCCACCGGGCTTGACTAGTGTCGCGCAGGCACGTACCACCGCTTGTGGATCCGGGACGTGCTCAAGCATTTCCATGCAAGTCACGACATCGTACTCTCCTGGATGGGTAGCGGCCATTTCTTCAGCACTGGCCTGGCGGTAATCGACATCGACACCACTTTCCTGCTGATGCAGGCGTGCCACCGATAACGGAGCATCCCCCATGTCGATGGCCGTAACCTTGGCCCCACGGTGTGCCATCGCTTCGCTCAAGATGCCACCGCCACAGCCGACATCGATGACCGTCTTGCCGGCCAGACCACCGCGTGCTTCGATGAAATCGAGACGTAGCGGATTGATGTCATGCAGGGGTTTGAACTCACCTTCCTTGTCCCACCAGCGACTGGCCAAGGCTTCGAACTTGGCGATTTCGCCCTGATCGACGTTCTGGCGATACTGGTGGGGATCCTGTGCGGTTTCCATCTACATTCGCTCCTTTCCCTGCGACGCCGTAGCGGTCATAGCGTTCTGGTAGTGGTGTGTATTGGCAAGTATGGCCTCGGCATCGAGTGCCTCGAACTCACTATCAGTCAGGTATGGCTGTCCGCCGATCCAGACGTGGCTGACCTGCTGGCTTTGCATGGCATAGACTACGGCTGAGGCCGGATGATGCACCGGAGCGGTATTCAAGCGCTCCAGGTCCACGGCGATCACATCCGCTTCGAAGCCTTGGTGTAGCTGACCGAGTCGCGCTTCCAGCCCAAGTGCCTTGGCGCCTTCACGCGTGGCCATGGCCAGCGCTGCCATGGCGGGTAAGGCCGCAGCATCGCCACTGACTCCTTTGGCCAGTAATGCTGCGCACTTGAGCTCATCGAACATGTCGAGGTCATTGTTACTGGCAGCGCCATCGGTTCCCAACGCTACGGTGATGCCCGCATCAAGCAGGCGGGCTACCGGGCAGAAGCCACTGGCCAGTTTCAGATTCGATTGTGGGCAATGCACAATGCGAGTGTCGGTTTCACGCAGAATAGCCAGGTCCTGATCGTCGATCTGGGTCATGTGCACGGCTTGGAAATGGGGGCCTAGCAAACCGGCCTCGAACAACCGTGCCAGCGGTCGTTTACCATCCTTCGCCAAACCCTGCTCGACCTCATCTGCGGTCTCATGGACATGCATCTGAATCGGCAGCCCGAGTCGGAGATGAGCGTCATGCAGGCGCGTCAGGCTCTCGTCGCTGACCGTATAGGGAGCATGAGGCCCTAGCGCCAATGAGATACGGGGATGATCGCGATAACGCTCGAGCAGAGCCTCGGTCTTGGTCAATCCGATCGCGAAGTCAGGTGCCCAGGGGGTCGGAAAATCGATCAGTGGCGTACATAATTGCACGCGCATGCCCAAGCGCTCCACGACCCCGGCCACCGCTTCAGGTGCCAGATACATGTCAGCAAAGGTCGTGGTACCTCCGCGCAGCATTTCAGCACACGCCAAGCGGGTGCCCGCAGCGACGAAGTCGGGGTTCACATGCGCAGCCTCGGCCGGCCAGATATGGTCGTTGAGCCATGTCATCAACGGTAGGTCGTCGGCAAACCCTCTCATCAAGCTCATGCCGGCATGATTGTGGGCATTGATCAGCCCTGGTAACAAGGCATGATGGTCCAGGCGCACGACTCGCAACGGCCGAACGTGATGACGTGCTTCCGATTGCGGCCAAGGGCCTAGCAAGTGCCCGTCATGCATGGCGATGGCATGGTCCTCGAGTGTCGGTAAACCATCGCTCATCGGCAATATCCAACGTGCCTCGATCAGCAGGTCGACATCACGCGGTGCGGTGGATGGCATCGCAGGTCTCCTTCGGTATGATGAGCGTTATTCTACCCGCTCTAGTCGCCGCTTTCCCATCGCGATCGGGAAGAACCTTTCAGGAGAAATCATGTCCGTACCTTCCATAACGCCAATTCGCTGGTGTGACGATGGTCATCTCGAGCTACTCGATCAGCGGGCTTTGCCGGACCGTCATCTGACTCTGGATGTGACCAGTGCCGATGGTGCGGCTGAAGCGATTCGCGCGATGGTGGTGCGTGGTGCACCCGCGATCGGTATCACTGCCGCTTACGGTGTGGTATTGGCAGCGCTGAAGCAACGGGGCAGCGATTGGCAACCCGGGGTGGAAGCCGCCATAACGATTCTGGCCGCTTCACGCCCTACCGCTGTCAATCTGTTCTGGGCCCTTGAGCGTATGCACCAGGTCATCGCCATACATCGGCATGAAGAGGTGGCTCCGGTAACTGCGCTACTCGAGGCGGCACGTACCATTCATCGCCAGGATCTCGACGATAACCTCACCATGGGAGAATTGGGCGCCGACCTGATCTCTCGCGAGGCGCCCTGTGCGGTGATGACACACTGTAATACCGGGGCACTTGCCACCGGAGGGCACGGCACGGCGCTGGGCGTGATCCGCAGTGCCTGGAGCAGGGGATTGATCACCCATGTCCATGCCAATGAAACCCGCCCCTGGCTGCAAGGCGCTCGCTTGACGGCGTGGGAGCTCGACCAAGAGGGAATTCCCGTAACCTTGGCGGTCGACTCCGCCGCATCGCTGCTGATGGCTCAAGGCAAGGTCGGCTGGTTGATCGTTGGCGCCGATCGCATCGCGGCCAACGGCGATGTGGCCAACAAGATCGGCACCTTGGCGCTGGCTGTTCAGGCACGTTACTTTGGTGTCAAAGTGATGGTGGTGGCTCCATCGAGTACCTTTGACTTGGAGGTCGCCAGCGGCGATGCGATTCCCATCGAAACCCGCGATGCCCGTGAACTCACGCATCAAGGAGAGCGTGTCGTCGCTCCGGAAAAAATCAATATCTACAACCCGGTGTTCGATGTCACTCCAGCGTCGCTGATCGATGCCATCGTCTGCGAGCGAGGGGTCATCGAACACCCCGATCATGCCGGTGTCGTGCGCATGATCGAGACATGCAGGGGAACTGAGGTATGTCATAATCTCTCAAGAACTTATGAAAGGAAGGACCCCGAATGATCCGCAAGGCCGTACTCCCCGTCGCCGGCTTCGGCACTCGTTGCCTGCCGGCTTCCAAAGCGATTCCCAAGGAAATGATCACCATCGTCGACAAGCCGGTGATCCAGTACGTGGTGGAAGAAGCCGTGGCCGCAGGGATCAAGGAAATCGTGCTGGTCACTCACTCCAGCAAGGGTGCTATCGAAAACCATTTCGACAAGCACTTCGAACTGGAGAGTACGCTCGAGGCCAAAGGCAAGCACGAATTGCTCAAGGAGCTGCACGATATCATCCCCGATGATGTCAAGATCATCAGTATTCGCCAGCCCGAGCCTCTAGGGCTTGGTCACGCCGTTCTCTGTGCGCGCCCCATCATCGGTGACAGCGAGCCCTTCGCCGTACTGCTGCCGGATGTGCTGGTCGACGCAGAAGGACTTGCCCGTAATGACTTGGCCGGCATGGTGGAGGCTTTCAATACCACTGGCCAAGCTCAGATCATGGTCGAAAACGTGCCCCGCAGCATGGTTTACAAGTACGGCATCGTTGCACTCGACTCGCCTGAGCTGGCCCCGGGTCAGTCAGGCGGGATTACTCGCGTGGTCGAAAAGCCTACGGTCGAGGAAGCACCCTCCACTCTGGCGGTCATTGGCCGCTACCTGCTGCCAGGGTCGATCTTCCCCTTGTTGGCAGAAACCCCTCCTGGTGCGGGTAACGAGATCCAACTCACCGATGCTATCGACGAACTTCGTCGCCAGGGCGGCGTAGCTGCTTATCGCATGCAGGGCACCACCTACGACTGTGGTCACCAGTTGGGTTATTTGGAAGCGATTCTGGCTTTTGCCAAGCGTCACCCCAAGTATGGGCATGATTTCAGCCAATTGTTGGCCCGATACGCCGGCCAGGAGTAGACGAGATGCGCGTTATCGTCCATGGAAGTGAGCTAGCTTCGGCCACGGCGGCAGCTGCTTTGTCGAGTGTCGGTCACCGGGTCGATTGGACCCCTCATCCCGATTTGCCTTGGGACGCGTTACGAGAAGCCGAATGGTTGGCACGGGAGCCTGAGCTGCTAGCCCATCTGCATGCTTCCTGTCAGGGAGGTACGCTACGAATTCTAGGGGAACACACCGGCGACACAGAACTCGACGAAGCCGATATTCTATGGCTGGCCCTGGCCCCGGATCAGCGCCAAGAGGCCGAAGCCCTGGTGGCCCATGTGGCCAGCCGTCAGTCCTTGCCATTGGTGGTCATCAATAACTCTACCTTTCCTGTAGGGACCACTGAACAGTTCGAGTCATGTCTGGGACATATTGGCCAAGTGGCCGTTGCGTTACCCGATATGCTCGAGGAAGGGCGTGCCTGGCAGGTTTTCACCCGACCGTCGCGCTGGTTGCTGGGATGCGAGGATGATGAAGCCGCCATTCAAGTTCGCGAATTGCTGCGGGCTTTCAACCGTCGTAGTGATAATTTCCAGCGCATGCCGCGCCGAGCCGCGGAGCTGACCAAACTGGCCATCAATGGCATGTTGGCCACACGCATCAGCTACATGAACGAGATTGCCGGTCTGGCCGATTCGTTGGATGTGGATGTCGAGCATGTGCGTCAGGGCATGGGGGCGGATAGCCGCATCGGCTACGAGTACCTGTACCCCGGATGCGGCTTCGGTGGCCTGAATTTTTCGCGCGACCTGATGCGGCTGGCCGATGTCCAGTCAGCCAGTGGGCGGGCCTCGGTCTTGCTCGATCGCGTGCTGGATATCAACGAGCACAAGAAAGAGACCCTGTTTCGTAAGCTGTGGGCTCATTTTCACGGTCAGTTGGAGGGTCGCACGGTTGCGATATGGGGAGTGGCCTTCAAGCCGGGCACGACACGTATCGATCATGCCCCGGTCTTGACGCTGCTCGATGCTTTGTGGGCTCAAGGCGTACATGTACGCTTGCACGACCCGGCGGCTCTGGCCTCCCTGGAAGCGCATGTCGGTCCCCATCCGTTGATGACCTTGTGTCCCGATGACCCTTATCAGGCGTGCGAGGGAGCCGATGCCTTGATGCTGGTCACTGAATGGAAATGCTACTGGAATCCTGACTGGCGCCGCTTGGGAGACATGCTTGGCGAGCGTCTGGTTCTTGATGGGCGCAATATTTATGACCCTCGTTATGTGGCGGCACGCGGCCTGACCTATCGAGGTATCGGAAGAAGAGCGGACCCATGAAGCCCCATAGTCATTAACGAAGAAGGCCCCACTATAGTGGGGCCTTTTTTGATCATTCAACTGAGCGTATCACGGACCTCAATGATACACCGAATGACTGGAATTCAGCTGAAATTTTGGGCGACGAAGTCCCAATTGAGCAGGTTCCAGACATTTTCCAGATACTTGGGACGCGCATTACGATAGTCGATGTAGTAAGCATGTTCCCACACATCGATGGTCAGCAGCGGTGTCTGTCCATGAGCGATGGGAGTGTCAGCATTACTCGTATTGACGATGTCCACGCCACCATCGTCAGTCTTGATCAGCCAGGTCCAACCGGAGCCAAAGTTACCCACGGCTTGAGCGTTGAAGGTCTCTTTGAACTTGTCGAAGGAACCGAATTTGGCGTTGATGGCATCAGCCAGAGCGCCGCTGGGCTCACCGCCGCCATTGGGTGACAGGCAATGCCAGTAGAATGTGTGATTCCACACCTGAGCTGCCTGATTGAAGAGGCCGCCGGAAGAGGACTTGATGATCTCCTCGAGAGATTTGTTGGCATCGGGAGTGCCGTCGACCAGTTCGTTGAGCTTGGTCACATAGGCTTGATGATGTTTGCCATAGTGATAATCAAGTGTCTCGGCGGAGATATGCGGTTCCAGCGCATTCTTCTCGTAAGGCAGGGCGGGAAGTTCAAATGCCATGATTACTCCTTTTTTCCTTTTAGTCACCGATGAAAACAGCGCCTGATGTTATGGGGATTCCTGCCTCGGGCGTCAAGGGTTGGCAAGAGACAAAACGACTTGGCCCGCTATCCGTCCGGGCGAAAAAAACCTTACAATACCAAGCATCTGCGAAGGTGGTGTCGCGACATCATAGCACCCTGGGGTATGCTCGCCAATTCCGACAGCGTCACTCGGACATGTAACGGCAACCTCAAATGGCGACCGTCACTGCCTTGTTCGTGCATGGTTAAGGAGTCTCTCTATGGCCGAGCGCCCGGAGGAAGAGCGCCACACGCCCCGCATCGTCCCGGATGCCGATGCTAGTATCGCGGCTCATCGGTACCGCTATTCTTCTTCCCCTCGCGTATGGCCGTTATGGTGTCTGATCGTGTTGCTCGGCCTGGCACTCGGTGGCTTGGGCTACCTGGCTTGGCAAGAGCGCCAAGGCATGCTGGAAGAAATCCGTCGCCTCGAAGGACAGCTATCCAATGTCCATGCCCGATTCGATGCCTTCGGCGATAACCGTACCGGTGCTGTCGATTCCCTGGAAGGGCAAGTCGAGTCGCTGATTGATGATCATCGTTCCCTGCGCCAGCGGGTGGAAGAACAGGAGCGTCTTCTCGACTCGGTGCGTGAGACCGGTATCGACGACAGTGAACTGGAACCTCTGCAACAGCGTCTGAATGAACTAGGGGAAGCGATCGATTCTCAGAAAGCCTTGATCGCAGCCATCCGCACGTCCCTGGATGCCCTGGAGCGTGCCGGCGAGGATGGCCGAGCCTTTCTAGCCACACGATTGTCCGGCTTCGAAAGCGCTCAGCAGCACCATAGCGAGCGTCTGGATAACATGGCCGAGACACTGGGTACGTTGCGCGAGGCACGGGATACGCTTCGCCGGGGGCAACGTGAACTGGAGGAGCGGGTGGATGACTTGCCCGTGACGGATCCGGAACGCTTGCAGGGGTTGGAACAAGAACTGGCCTCATTGACCCGTGCAGTTGAGACCCTGGAAGAACAACGTGATACTGACCGCGAGGCATTGGAAGCCATACGTGGCCGCCTGAGTAGCAGCCAGGCTCAGTTGACCGAGCTAAGGCAGAATCAGGTTGCCTTGAGCGCGAGCCTGGAAGCTCTGCGGAGTCAATAAGGACATGGGGTGATATGGGACATCGCATACTTGCGCCATTGGGTGTGGCGGCGTTGAGTTCATGCTTGACGCTACCCACCTTGGCTTTGGAGGCGCGAGTCGAAGGGTTGACAGGCGCTCCCGAAGACAACGTTTCGAACTATCTGGAAGGACTTGATGCAACCCAGTACAGTCGCAGCCGTCTCGAAGGAGAAGTGCGCCGGCGGACGGGTGAGGCATTACGTGTTTACGGCTACTATGAACCCGACATCGTTCTCGAATTCGTCGGCGAAAAACCCGACTCGGTCAATGTGACGATCGACCCGGGGCCGCGGGTCAAGATCTCAGCGCTGGATATCCAGGTCCGTGGCGAGGCCGAAAATGATAGTGCCTTCCGCGATGTGCTCGATGCTTTTCCTCTCGCTGAAGGCGATCCCTTGCGGCACGCGCCGTATGACCGGCTTCGCAATCAATTGTCCAGCCTTTCCCTCGAACGCGGGTATTTCGATTCGATTTTTCTCGAGCGGCGAATGGAAGTGCGTCCGTGGAAGCAAAGCGCTCGACTCTACCTCATTCTTGATAGCGGCGATCGCTATCGTTTTGGCGAGATCGACTATCACGGTAGCCAGATCGATGAGGCACGCTTGCGGCAAATGCTGCCTTTTTCACCAGGGGAACCTTATCTGGCAGCCCAACTCGCCGAATACAACCAACGACTGAGTCAGAGCGAGTGGTTTTCATCCATTGCCATACGCCCAAGGTTGCGCGAAGAAGAGACACTGGCCTTGTCATCTTCTCCCAGCCACTGGTGGGAGCAGGTAGAACGCCAAGGGAGTGTCCCTTCCCCTTCTGTTCAGCCTACTGGGCCCGTTATCGACGCAACCGCACTGAATAGCGCATTGTCACTGCGAGGTAGGCGAAGTCTGGATGTTCCGCTCGATGTCAACCTGGTTCCCGCGGATCGACATCAATTCGAGACGGGGATCGGTTATGCCACCGACGTTGGTCCCAGGTTGCGCTTTTCCTGGCACCGGCCCTGGTTGAACAGCGCCGGCCACAGCTTGAACCATGATCTGTTCCTGGCGGCTCCCGACCAGCGCCTGACCGGCGAGTACATCATGCCGTTAGAGGATCCGTTGCGAGACAGCTACCGCCTGCAATATGGCTTCCGACAGCGCGATAACGAAGACACGCAAAGCATGGAAGCCTCTGTGGAACTGGCTCGTCGCTGGCAGTTCGACAATGATTGGGTGCAGAGTCTCTACCTTCGCTCTACTTTCGAAGACTTCACCCAGGCGGATGAATCGGCCCAAGTCTTTCTGTTGTACCCCGGCATCAGTTGGTCGCGAATACGTACTCGCAATCCCCGCTTCCCCACCTGGGGCGATCGTCAACGGCTAGCGTTCGAGTACTCGAACCGCGCCTGGGGATCGGATGCTAACTTCTTTCGGACTACCCTCGACTCCCAATGGATTCGCATGCTTGGCAGCAATACCCGCTTCGTCGGCCGTATCGGGCTGGGAGCAATCAGTACTGAGGATTTCGACAAGATTCCACCTTCATTGCGCTTCTTTGCCGGCGGGGACCGCAGCGTTCGAGGGTATTCCTACGAAAGCCTGGCGCCACGCGACGAGGAAGGGGATTTGCTTGGCGGCCAGCAACTGTTCACCACCAGTCTGGAAGTTCAACGTCGTGTGACCGGTGACTGGTGGGGAGCCGCTTTTGTTGACGTCGGTGATGCTTTCAATGATTGGTGGCCCAGCGAGCTCAATACGGGTGCCGGTCTCGGTGTACGTTGGATATCACCAGTGGGGCCGATCCGTTTCGACATTGCTCACCCCTTCGATGACGAGGAGAAGTCGTGGCGCATACACTTCGCAATCGGCCCAGAGTTTTGAGGATCATGGTGCCGATCTGGGCATTGTTGCGCATTCTGATCTTGCTCCCCCTGTGGCTGCTGGGTTTGGTGATCTTCATTCTCGGCCTGGCCTTGTCGCCTTGGGGAACCGATATATTGCTGGAGCAAGGGCAAGCGCGAGGTTGGTTTCAGTACGAAAGCGTCGAAGGCGCACCCTTGGATCGGCTGGAGCTCCGAGGATTTCGGGTCGACGCCGGTCCCGCCAGCATTGCACTCGAGCACTTGGTCCTCGACTGGGCGGAAGACTGTGTCTTGAGTGGCCGGCTATGTGTCGACGACCTGGCTCTTCAAGGGGTTAGCATCCAGGTGTCGAGAAGTGAGGGCACTTCCGAGGAGGATGAGGAAACAGGCGATACGGCCATGCAACCTGGCTCCTTCGCGCTGCCGTTCCCCATTGAGATCCGAGCCCTGTCGTTGGTCGATGTCGACATTCAATTGGCTGACGGCACTCGTCTGCAGTGGGAGCACTTCAACACCGGCGCACGCGCCGAGGGAGATACCCTGAACTTGGCACCGACTCGTTGGCAAGGAGGCCGTTTGAGCTTGCCTTTGTCACCAGGTGCCAGGCTGGCTCTGTCGGCAAGTGAGCAGGCCGAGGAAGAAGGGACTCCGTCAGCCAGGCAACTGACGGCGGAATCGATCGATGCCGCCATTGCGGCACAGTCGCCGTCGCCTGTCATGACTGAGAGTCAGGAAGAACGAGAGATGTTACCACTCGACCAGCGTGACCGTCTCTCGCTGCCGGAGATTCACCTGCCGCTGGCCATCGAGGTGCCAAGCTTGGTGGTCGAGGATTTCCGGATCGCTGGCCCCTTCGAATATGGCATCGAACGCCTGGCCTTGACCC
The DNA here is from genome assembly GCF_000409775.1 of Litchfieldella anticariensis FP35 = DSM 16096. Lineage (GTDB taxonomy): Bacteria > Pseudomonadota > Gammaproteobacteria > Pseudomonadales > Halomonadaceae > Litchfieldella > Litchfieldella anticariensis. The sequence continues at coordinate 712,621 of NZ_KE332377.1, forward strand.
TTGACGCACGCGATCAGGAAGTGAGCATCGAGCCATTGAGCTTGAGCAGCATCGATGCCGACGCTGAACTGACAGCGCACGTCGAACTGCGTGACGATTACCCCCTCGAAGCCCACTTGACTGGCACACTCATGCTCCCCGAGATCATGCCCGAGCTTGCCGGTGAGCGCCTGGAGCTGCAGGCTAGTGGCAACTTGGCTGATCTCTCTCTGGATCTGGAGACCAAGGGACCCGTTGCCTTGGCATTGAGCGCTCAGCTCGACGCCCTCGATCCTACCTTGCCATTCACTGCCACACTGCGTGCGGATGAACTGGTGTGGCCGTTGCCAGGTGCTGCTGCCACAACGGAAAGCGACACTCCAGAGAGTGCTACCGATCCATACCGCTTCCGCCAACTCGTGGCGCGAGTCGAGGGCGATCTACAGGGGTACCAGGCGGCGCTGTCGGTGCAGGCTTCAGGTCCTGAGATTCCAGCAGCACAACTAGCGTTGACAGGAAGTGGCGATCGGCACCACTTCGCCTGGTCCCCCATATCGCTAGCGTTGGAGCGTGGCTCTCTGATCAGTCACGGTGATGTTCGTTGGGTCGATGGCTTGGCCATCAGGGCCGGGCTCAGGCTGTCCAATCTCGATCCGGCTCTGGTTACCGAGGCGGTAAAGGGACGTCTAAGTGGCACGGCCGAGCTGCATTTCACGCAGGATTTTCAAGGATGGCGTGTTGCAGTTCCCGAACTGGCGATCCGCGGTCAACTCCAGGAGTTGCCGATGGAGCTCGATGCCCGTCTGACGGGAAATAGCGATATGCAGTGGCAGATCGAGCAATTCAATTTCCGCCAGGGTGACAACCGATTGAATGCTCAAGGGCGAATCGGTGAACGACTGTCGTTGAGTGGTGATCTTCAGGCGCCAGCGTTGGAAGCGCTCTCTCCACAACTTGCCGGGGCTTTGCGCGGTGATTTCAATGTCGCTGGAACTCTTGAAGTTCCACAGATGGAGCTGGACTTGCAGGGTGAGGAGCTGCGGTTCGCCGGAAACCGTCTGCGGCGCCTGACGCTGGCAGCCAACATGAACGGACTCGACGATCCGGATCTGGATGTGCAACTGGATATCGAGCGGCTCAATGCCGGCGGTCAGCGTTTCACCACCGTCGCCCTAGCACTTGATGGGCGATTGTCATCACATCGACTGACCCTGGATGCCCAGGCCGGGCGGGGTATGCCGCTCTCGCGAGTTGGGTTGGCTCTAGAAGGCTCCATGAATGCTGAGCGTACCCGTTACAGTGGACGACTGGCCCCATTGGAGGTTGATAGCGAGCATGGCGATATCCGTCTCGACTCGCCAATGACCTTCGTCGCCGATATTGGCACCAATCGCGTCAGGGTTCAGCCATTTTGCCTGCGTCGCTCGCAGGGTGGGGAGTTGTGTGTCGACGAACCTCTCGAAGCGTCCGCCACTCAAGGTAGGGCGGTGCTGGCCCTGCGTGAGTTGCCAATGGCATTGCTCGATGAAATGGTTCCCGAGGACTGGGAACTCGCTGGCAATAGCCGAGCCGACGTTACCATCGGCTGGCGACAAGGTGGTACCCAATGGTCAGTGGACGCCCAGCTCGACAGCGGCCTGACGCTAAGTGGCTTGGATGCTTACGGCCAGCCTTGGGAGTTGCCAGAGTCCAGTATTTCATTGACTGCCGAGGCGAACCAAGCACGGGCCGATGCCAATCTCGAGGTGACATTGTCTGGAGCAGGACGGATACGTCTCGAGATTGCTGTTGACGAACCTATGACCCGAGGAGATATCAGTGGTCGATTGGTCGCCGATGATATTCGGCTGGCACCCTATCGCACGCTGGTTGCCGGCATGGAGCAGTTACGCGGAGGAATATCCGGAGACGTTGCCATCAGCGGTAATATGCAAACGCCGCTCTTGAATGGCGATATTCGTCTTTCGGGGCTACGGGCTCGGGGCGGAGAGGTTCCGGTGGAAGTGAGAAATGGGGAGCTGAATGTTCGTTTGAACGGCGATCGCGGTACTCTCGATGGTTTTATCGCTGCCGAACAGGGACGTCTTGCCATCAGTGGCGATGCTGCCTGGCCCAGCAGTGATGACTGGGAGGCATCGATAAATATCGATGGCCAGGAAGACCCCTTGCTGGCGGTTCTACCGGCGTTTGGGCGTCTGCGTCTTGCCCCCGATCTACAAATCGATATTGACCCTAGCCTATTGCGGGTTCGGGGGCGCGTTGAAGTTCCCTGGGCGCGTCTGAAAGTTGGTCAGGTTCCGACGTCGGCGACCACTCCCAGCAGTGACGAGGTCATCATCACACAGCGCGACGAAATGCGTGCCCGACGTGAAGCGGAGCGTGCTGCCGAACAGGGTGAAGCGGGCGCTGGAGAGGAGGCGGCCGATACCCTGGCCAATAGAGGCATGGCCATCGATGTACGTATCGATCTGGTGCTAGGGCCTGATATGCAGCTCGAAGCCTATGGACTGGAGGCAGGATTGCAAGGCAACCTCGAGGTGCGCCAACGCTCGGGGCCAGTGCAGCTTTTCGGTGATGTCAATCTGATTGACGGCCGGTTCCGCGCTTTCGGTCAGGATCTGCTGATACGCCAGGGGCAAATAATTTTCAGTGGTCCAGCGGATCAGCCACTATTGCAGTTCGAGGCGATTCGCAATCCCAATGCCACTGAAGACGATGTGATTGCCGGACTGCGGGTCAGCGGCTCGGCCGAAGCCCCGAATCTACAAGTCTTTTCTGAGCCGGCCATGGAAGAGTCCCGGGCGCTTTCTTACCTGTTGCGCGGCAGGGCACCCGAGGATGGTGATACCGATGGCGCACTAACCTCAGCATTGATCGGACTGTCTTTATCTCGCACCGGTGGCGCCGTCGGTCAACTTGGCCAGGCCTTTGGTATCCAGGACTTGGCTCTCGAATCGGCGGGCACCGGAGAAGAGAGTCAGGTCGTGGTCAGTGGCTACCTGTTCGAGGATTTACGAGTCAGCTATGGTGTAGGGATCTTCTCGCCAATCGCTGAATTGACGCTGCGTTACACCTTGTGGCGCAACCTCTATCTGCAAGCCGTTTCCGGTGTGGCCCAGGGAGTGGACCTGATTTACAGTTTCAGCCTGGGCAAAGCACAGCAGAGTCCCTGACGTCCCACTATGTGACATGCGAGTAATGAGGCCAAAGATCATGTGGACAGCCAGCAAGCAGCATCTGGTCACTGCCGACCAGGCACTACCCGGGCGAGACACGCCACTTACGGTCAGTGGCGTGCACCATGTGACCGGACGTTCGATGCTGCCCCCATTTCCCGAGGGGCATGAGGTAGTGGTCGTGGGCCTGGGTTGTTTCTGGGGCGCTGAGCGTCTGTTCTGGGAACTGCCTGGGGTCTACGTGACCGCAGTGGGTTATGCGGGGGGCTTCACCCCAAATCCCACCTATGAGGAAACCTGTACGGGTTTGACCGGCCACACCGAAGTCGTGCGCGTGGTCTTCGATCCCCATGTGATCGGTTTGCCGGAATTGTTGCGGGTATTCTGGGAAGCTCACGATCCTACACAGGGGATGCGTCAAGGCAATGACATCGGTAGCCAGTACCGTTCAGCGATCTATACCACGAGCGAAGATCAGCGGGCTTTGGCTGAACACAGTCGCGATCAATTTCAGCAAGCCCTGAATGGATCAGGGAAGGGGAAGATCACGACGGAAATCGCACCGCTTAACAAATTCTACGTGGCTGAGGAATATCACCAGCAGTACCTGGCCAAAAACCCAGGAGGATATTGTGGGTTGAAGGGCACTGGTGTCAGTTGTCCGATCGGCTGATCGGAACGGCGCGCAGCCATTCGCTGGTGGCAGGCAAGAGGGTTGCCCAATCGTCGAGCTGACGTGCGACTCGTTGGACCAGCCATGACCGCAAACGGCCACGTCGAAAAGCGATGAAGCCGACATGGCCACCCTGGCGTGCGATCTCAACCCGCACGGCATCGGAAGGTGTTGGTAGCCGGTCGAACAGGTCTCCGGGCATAAAGGGATCGTCGGCAGCATGCAGGATCAGAGTCGGCAGTTCGATGTCGCCGATCAAACGTCCCGCAGAGGCTCGTTGATAGTAATCGCTTGCCGAGCTGAAACCGTGTAAGGGGGCAGTTACCTCATTGTCGTAGGCCCAGAAGCTGTCGAGTTCCTTCAACTGATGAGGTGATAGCGAAATCGGCAGGGGGCCTTGGACCATCTTGGCCGACACCTTGCGTTTCAGTGACTCGAGTAGACGACGCTGATAAAAGCGAGAAAAGCCGCTGTTAAGTGCATCGGCACTGGCAGCGAGATCGAGTGGTGCACTGATGGCAATGGCACCCGCCAGGTCGAGACCATCGCCACCCTGTTCCGCCACTAGTTTGACCAGCATGTTGGCCCCCAACGAAACACCTGCCGCGACCTTGATGGCATGCGGATAACGCTGCGCCAGTTGTCCGATCAGCCAATAAGCATCGGCCGTATCACCACTGTGATAAGCGCGAGGTAGCCGGTTGGGGGCTTGTCCGCAACCACGGAAGTGCATCATCACCGCACGCCAGCCCCGCCTGGAGGCCATGCCCAGAAGCGCTCTGGCGTAAGGAGAGTCGAACGATCCTTCCAGACCATGAAAGAGCAGGAACAGTGGCGCATCGTCACGTAGCGGTGCCGGGCGCACCCAAGCCAATTCGACGAAGTCGCCGTCGGGCAAATTGAGGATTTCAGTCTCGCGCGCCAGTCGCGGCTTGGGCAGCAACCGCGGCAACAAGGTCTGAACATGGCGGTTGCTGAGCCCACGTGGAGCGCGGAAATCGGCGGGAACGATGGTGCGTGACATGCCGGCCTCGCTGGAACCTTACCCTCTTAAGCTTATCGTGCCTGACCGGCCAAGCAAACGGCTGATGCCTCGTTCAATCTCCTGGCGTCAGGTTGTCGTGGCCGTCCGGCGTGATCGCCACATTATCCTCGATTCGAATGCCTCCATGAGGAGCCAATTCCTCGACCAATGCCCAATTGATGTCGCGGCCAGTCGCGTTGTCATGCAAGGGAGCCAGTAGCATGGGTATCACGTAGAAACCAGGTTCCACAGTAAGCACCATGCCGGCTTCCAACTCCCGGGTCAGGCGCAATGCAGGGTGATTGGCCGGTGCCGGCAGGGGAGTTCCATCAGCTCGACGGCGCCCTGCCACATCGTGGACCTGCAGCCCCAGTAGATGGCCCAAACCATGCGGGCAGAAGGCACGGGTGATGCCTTGTGCAACAGCCGCGTCGGCACTGCAATATACTATTTCATGACCGGCCAATAGCTCTCCCAGTTCCCGGTGCATTCTTTCATGCATGGTCAGATAGGAGTGGCCAGGAGCGAGCGACTCGATCAGACGCCGCTGCAAGCTGCTGACACCTTCGATCAGGGCGGAAAAGTGCTCGCTTGATTCACGGCCAGGCCACGTGCGTGTGATATCCGCGCAATAACCACGATAGCGATGGCCAGCATCAACTAATAGGCTGCACTGATTCTGAGGTGGTTGTATGTCGTAATGCTGATAGTGCAGTACGCCAGCATGGCGATTGATGCCAACGATGTTCTGATAGGGAACGGCGGATTCGCGTTGGCGACTTGCCGCCAGGTAAGCGAGTTGGATGTCGAGTTCGGCTTCCCCGGCATCGAATGCTTCGCGAGCTGCCAAGTGTCCCGCGAAAGCGCAGGTATTGGCTTCGCGTAAACAGGCCACTTCATAAGGGGTCTTGCGGACACGTAGTTCATCCAGGGCAACGGTCAATGCTTCAGGATTGAGCTCGGCTCCCAGCTTGGCGGCGGTTTCGCTGTCCACATCGCCTAGCACGGCGAAACGTCCTTTCGGTAGAGACGGGGACCCGGGCTCGGTGGTCAGTTCGACAGTGAAGTGTTTCACCCATGGCTCGTCGGGCAACTCGGGCGGTAGATGCCAGAAGTCCTGAGGGGCATGCCAGTAGAGTAGAGGGCGCTGACCGGGACGGATCAACAGCCAAGAGTGCTCAATGACCGCTAGTGGCACCCAATGCATGAAATGCCCGTAACCGGTGAAGCTGGCAGTCTGGTCGTCACCGAAATGTTCGTGAGCATGGCCACTATACAGCAGTACTCCCGTATAACCATGTTCATTGAGGACCCGTTCATAGGCGTGATCCAAGGCAGCCAGATGCTCCCGATGGAGGGAGGCGAGTGCAGCGGTTTTCATGAGGAGGCTCCAGGCAAAGAAGATAAGGAGGACAGCGGCATTTCCATGTGATCGAGCCGGTCCCATAATGCTTCCAGACCACTATGCTGGCGGTTGCGGTGGCGATACAGCCGGATCTCCAGCGGTACGTCCCAACGTGCTTCTCCGGCACGAACCAGATGGCCATCATCCAAGGCCTTCTGGGCAACGCGTTGCGGTAACCAGCCAACCCCATATCCCAACCCTACTAGTTCCTTCACGTTGGTGGTCTGAATGCTCTCGTTGACGATATTGAAGTGACTAGCCTCTGGTTGTCTGGCCAAGTGCGCAGCGATCGCTGAGCTCAGTAGGCCACGTGGATGATAGGCCATCAATGGCAAGGGCGAGCGACGGCTGCCTGGCAGCAAGAAACGTGGCCGACCGACATCATCTGCCACCGAAAGAGGCACCAGTCGTTCTTCGCCGATAATGCGATAATGGAAAGCACTGGTATCGAGGTCCAATTCGCATCGCTCCACTGGCCAATAGCAGAGAGCCAAGTCACATTCGTTGCGCTCCAAGGCCTGAAAATAATCAGCCAATAGCCAACTCGTCGCCCGTAAGTAGGGGACGACAAGCTCTTCCAGACCAAGAGTCCTCAGCCAGTCCGGCAACAAATGCGACAACAGGCTTTGCGGCGCGGCAATCAGTACCCGGCGTGCCTGCTCTTCGGTCAACCTTTGGATGCGCTCGCGCGTCAGTCGCACACGGTCGGTGACCTGTTCGCACAGTTGCAGAAATTCCTCGCCTGCGGGAGTCAGAGACAACGGCAAGGTCTGCCGGTTGACCAGCGTCGCTCCCATTTCCTCTTCCAGCAGCTTGATGCGGCGCGAAAAAGTCGGCTGGGTGACGTTCTGTTCGTCGGCCGCCCGCGAGAAGTGCCGGGTCCTGGCCAGGGCGATGAAGTCTTCCAGCCAGCGGATTTCCATTAGCTTGGCTCCCTATAGACGTCCTTCCTCGACGCCATGGCATGCCACTCGAGTTCCGTCTCCCTGGGCGATCAATGCCGGCACTTCCCTTCGACAGCGTTCATTGGCGTAGGGGCAACGCGCATGGAAGACGCAGCCTGAGGGAAGATTGACCGGGGTGGGCACCTCGCCGCTGAGGCGAATATGCTGAGGGCGATCGTCTTCCAGACGTGGAATCGCCGACATCAAGGCCTGGGTATAAGGGTGCCGGGGGCTGGCAAACAAAGTCGCCGTCGGCGCCACTTCACATACTGTCCCCAGGTACATGACCGCGACGCGGGTACCAAAGTGTTCGACCACTGCCAAGTCATGGGTGATGAACAGGTAGGTCAGATGGTGCTGCTGCTGGGCATCCATCAATAAGTTGAGTACCTGCGCCTGGATCGAGACATCGAGAGCCGAAATCGGTTCGTCAGCGACGATAAACTCTGGATCGACCGCCAAGGCCCGGGCGATGGCGATGCGCTGACGCTGTCCACCAGAGAACTCGTGACCGAAACGCTTGCCCCAGTCCGGATCGATCCCGACCGAGGTCATGACCTCGGTGACCTTGTCACGTACCTGCTCGCGCTCCCAGTTGGGATGATGCAGGCGCAACGGCTCTTCCAACGTCTGCTGAATCGTCATGCGCGGATTCAGCGATGCATAAGGATTCTGGAAGATCATCTGCATGCGCTTGCGGTAGGGCAGTAGCTGACGGGGGGTGAGATGATCGATTCGCTTGCCGTCGTAGCGGATCTCACCGCTGCTTGGTGTCAGCAGCCCCATGACGATGCGCGCTACGGTGGACTTGCCACAACCGGATTCTCCCACCACGCATAGCGCCTCGCCACGCTGGATGTCCAAACTCACTCCATTGATGGCATGCACATGTTCCTGATGGCGAACGAGACGGCCGCCCTTGAAGCGTAATTGCTCGAGAAAATCCCCCGACAACGAGAAGCGTTTGGTCAATTCGCGGATTTCCAATAGCGCTTGAGTCGATGCCTCCTTCCCGAAGGATGCCGTTTCGGTAGCAGCAACAGCGGGGGCATTGGCAACGTGCGTCATGACGTTTCCTCCTTGGCGAGGCGTTGTTCTTCCTCGAGCATTTCGGCCACCATATGGCAGGCAACGCGGCAGTTGCCGGAATCAACGAAATCCGGCACTTGTTCCAGGCAGGCACGGCGCGGCTGGCCGTTGGCGTCATTGACGAAACCGCAGCGCGGGTGGAAGGCGCAACCGCTGGGCAGGTTCGATAGCGATGGCATGCTACCGGGGATCTGATTGAGGCGTTCTCCCGGCGTCGCCATCTGTGGCAAGGCATTCATCAGACCTTGGGTGTAGGGATGTTGTGGATCGTTGATGATCTCTCGTGTCGGGCCCTGCTCGATCACCCGTCCGGCATACATCACCAACATGCGTTGGGTAACCTGGCTAACCACCCCCAAGTCGTGGGTGATCAGGATCAAACCGACATTGTGCTTCTCACATAACTCCAGCAGCAGCGCCATGATTTCGGCTTGGATGGTGACATCCAATGCCGTGGTCGGCTCGTCGGCAATGATGATGTCCGGATCGAGCAGCAGGGCAATGGCGATGATGATACGTTGACGCATCCCTCCGGACAGTTCATGGGGATACTGATCCAGACGCGTCTCGGGCGAGGGGATCTGTACTTGTTGCAGCTTGTGCAACGCGATCGCCCGAGCCTCTCGATGCGAGATGCGCCGATGCGCCTTGAGACATTCGATCATCTGCTCACCGATCGAAAGCACCGGGTTGAGCGTCATCATCGGGTCCTGGAAGATCATCGAAATGCGATTACCACGCACCTTGCGTAGCGCACGGTCAGACAGGCCGGTCAGTTCCTGGCCGTCGAAGCGGATGCTACCGCCGGCGATGAACCCTGGACTGGCGATCAAATTGAGCAGGCTGAAAGCCGCTACCGATTTTCCGGCACCGGACTCACCGACGATCCCCAAGCGCTCGCCACGGTCAAGGGAAAAACTGACATTGCGCAGGGCGCGCACTTCGCCTTGTCGCAGGGCAAAGCGCACGTCCAGGTCGGAAACTTCAAGCAGGGACATGGTGCACTCCTTACCCCTTGTACAAACGCGGGTTCATGACATCTCGTAGCCAGTCGCCCAGCAGGTTGATGACGAGTACCAGCACCACCAGCACGGCACCGGGAATCAACGTGATCCACCACGAACCAGACTGGATATAGTCGAAGCCGGACTTGATCAACGACCCCAAAGAGGGGTGGGTTTCCGGCATGCCCAGCCCCAGGAACGACAGTGCGGCCTCGGAAATGATGGCGTTGGCGATCTGTACGGTCGAAATCACGAATACCGGTGATAGAGTGTTAGGCAATACATGACGAAACATGATCCGCCTGCTGCCAAGCCCCATCACTCGTGCTGCATCGACGTACTCCTTGCTTTTTTCCGCTAGTACCGAAGCGCGCACGGTACGCGCATACTGCGGCCATTCCGCCAGGCCGATGATCAGGATCAACATCAGCACCGCATATTGACTGTAGAAGCTACTACCCAGTGTCGCCTTGACCACGGCACCGACCACAATGGCTACCATCAACGTCGAGAACGATAACTGGATATCGGCCAGGCGCATCAGGATGGCATCCACGCGCCCGCCCAGATAACCGGCCAGCAGGCCAAAGGTAACGCCCAGAATGGCTTGCAGGATCACCGCGCCGAAACCGATTACCAGCGAGACGCGGGTCCCGTAGAGAATGATCGACAGCAGGTCGCGGCCTTGGGCGTCAGTCCCCAAGGTATAGTGCTCAACGGCCCCTTCGATCCAGAAGGGCGGCAATTCGGAATCAAGAATGTCGATCTGGCGCAGGTCGTAAGGATTCGTCGGTGCCAGCCAGGGAGCCATGAAGGCCGCCAGCACCAAGCAGAGAAAGATCGCCAGGCATAACTGCGCGCTCCAGGTCCGCTTGAAACTGTACAGCAGATAGGAATCGCGGAACCTGGCCCAGCGTGTTGTCGTGGAAACTTGAGTCGTCATGCGGGCTTACCGGTCAGTTTGACGGTGGGATTCACCAGGCCATAGATCAGGTCGACGATGGTGTTGGTGACCACGAAGATCACGCCCACGATCATCAGATAGGCCACGATCAGCGGAATGTCGGCACGATTGATGGCATCGAGGAACATCAAGCCCATCCCCGGCCACTGGAAAACGGTCTCGGTCAGGATGGTATAGGCCACCATGGTGCCGATCTGAACCCCTCCCACGGTGATGACCGGCAGCATGGTGTTCTTCAGGGCATGCACAAAATAGATTCGCCACGAGGAAATCCCTTTGGCACGAGCGAATTTCACATACTCCGATTGCAGTACTTCCAGCATTTCGGCACGAATCAGGCGGATGAACAGCGGCAGCATGATCGATGCCAGAGCGATGGAAGGCAGTACCAGGTGCTGCAAGCCCCCGGCACTGAACAGATTCGAATCCCAGTAACCGACCACGTGCACCAAATCCTGGCCACGGCCGAATGATGGCATGCCCCCCTCGGTTGATAGGGTGGCATTAAGCCAGCTTCCCCACGCGGTACTCTCCGGGAAGAGCGTGACCTTCATGCCGATGGCGAAGATCTGGATCAGCACAATGGCAGTCAGGAATACCGGCACCGATATACCGACGATAGAAGCACCCATGAAGAAACGCGAAAGAGGCGAACGAGGCTTGATAGCGCTATAGACACCGATCGGTACTGACAGCAGTACGATGATCAGTGTCGCACCGAAGACCAGCTCCAGGGTGGCGGGGAGGTGGCGGGCAATGACATCCAGCGCCGGTTCGCGATAGAAATAGGAATACCCGAAGTCTCCCTGTATGGCGTTGCCAGCGAAGCGTAGATATTGCACATGGAATGGATCATTCAACCCCAGTCGTTCGCGCAGGGCCTCGCGCTCGCTCTCGGGGACCGACTGGCCCACCATCTGCTGAATGGGGTCACCCAAATTATCCTGGATAGCGAAGGCGATCACGCTGATGACCAACATCACCAGTATTGCGTGCATCAGCCTTTTGGTCAGAAAAGCAATCATGGCTTGCGCCACCTTTCAGGAGAGTCGTGACAATGCTTCGCCGTCCCCCGGTGGCTACCGGAGGACAGGCGATATGCTTGAAGAATAGGTCGATCAGTTGGCGTCTTCGATAACCAGATCGCCTAAGTAAGGGAAGTCGAGGGCATTGAGTATCGGTTCAGCATCAACACCATCGCGTGCCGCATAGGCCAGGTTCTGCCAGTGCAGCGGAATGTAGCCGGCGTCTTCATACAGCATCCGCTCGGCTTCGCGCAGCATTTCCTGACGTTTCTCGGGATCCGTCTCGGTGTCTGCCGTCGCTACCAGCGCATCCAGTTCCTCGTTGCAGTAGCTACCGTAGTTGTACTGTCCTGCACCGGTTTCCTCATTGATGCAGGCACTCAGGTACTGGAAGAAGTTGGCACTGTCTTCGGTATCCGCGTGCCAGCCGATCATCGCGATATCCGACTGGCGGGTATCGTACTCCGGCCAGTATTGGGCAAGCGGCATGGTACGCAGATTCACGTCGATGTTAATGCGCGCCAGCATGTTGGCCACCGCTTGCGCAATCTGGGCGTCGTTCACGTAACGGTTGTTAGGTGCGATCATGTTGACTTCGAAGCCATCCTCATAACCGGCTTCCGCCATCAGTTCCAAAGCGCGGTCGACGTCGTAACGAGGCGTGAGCTCCGGGTTGTGGCCAGAGTAGCCTTTTGGCGAGAACTGGGCTGCGGGCGTGGCGAAACCACGCATCAGGCGTTGAGCGATGCCTTCCTGGTTGATGGCATAGGCCACTGCGAGACGCACACGGGGATCCTGGAAAGCCTCGATTCGCTCCTCGTTCAGCTGAAAGCCGATGATGCGGGTACCGGGGATCTCGACCAGGTTGACACCGTCAGCCTCACGTACGCGCTCCAGGTCGTTGGGTGGCACGTGGTCGATGAAATCCACACCACCGGAAAGCAAGGCAGCTACACGCGAGGCATTCTCACTGATGGGGGTAAGCACGATATTGTCGACGTTGCCAGGTGATTCGGTATCCCAGTAGTCGTCGAAGCGCTCGAAGTCGACCCGAACCCCTTGGCGACGCTCGGTAACGATGAAGGGGCCGGTACCAGAAACATTACGTGAGGCAAATGAGTTGCCGCTCTTGACGATCTCGGCCTTGTCGTCGCCATCAGCGGTAGTGCCGCTGTAGAACTCGCTGTCCATGGGGAAGATATAGGTCGCCAAATTCAGCAATATCGGATATGGCTCGTGAGTAGTGATCTCCACGGTGGTATCGTCGATGGCTTCAGCACTGGCGATAGGTTCGAAGATGGCCTTGTAGTCAGGGCTTTCTTTCAAACGCTCGATAGTCCAGACCACGTCCTCGGCAGTGAATGTGTTGCCGGAGTGGAAGGTGACATCGTCACGCAAGGTCATGCGCAGGGTAGTATCGTCGACCTGCTCCCATGACGTGGCCAGACGTGGTTCGAACTGGAAATCCTTGGTCCAGCGTACCAACGGATCGAAGGAAAGGTGCGAGAAGCGCAGCATCCCTCCGGATAGCTGCTCATGAATGTCGAGCGTTTCCGGGTCGGCGCTATATCCGATGCGCAGGGTTTCGGCGTTGGCCGTCATGGGCAGCAACGCGGCGCCGGTCATGGTGGCGCCCACTAGGGAGGCCAGTAGGGTCTTGTTGAAGGTCATGATGATCCCCATTTGTCGATTGTTATGGCTGCCCATAAAAACCGGCAGCTAGAAACGCACATTAGTCAGTTGACCATCCGGGCGACAATCGAAATATTGACTGGCGTCATTCAGAGAGCGAATGACGCCAGTCCGGGACCATTGACCAGATGGAATCAGTCGACTCCATCTCCTGCAGGGACAAGCCGGTCGACACGGTAGAGTTGCGGTACCTGGTCGAGGCCTTCGACGGTACATTCGAGATCGGTGACTCGACCGTCGCCCAAGCCATAGACCCAGCCATGTACCGCCAATGTCTGGCCACGTTGCCAAGCGCGCTGAATGATCTTGGTACGACACAGGTTGTCTACCTGGGATTTGACATTCAGCTCGCACATTCGGTCGACTTGCTCGTCGAGACTGAGCTCTTTCAAGGATTGACGATGTCGGCTGTAGAGTTCGCGCACCGAATGCAGCCAGAAGTCGACGATACCGAACTCTCCTCCGGTTACCGCCGCACGCACACCACCGCAACCGTAGTGGCCCACGATCATGATGTGTTTGACCTTGAGAACGTCGACGGCGTACTGCACCACGGACAGGGCATTCATGTCATTGTGATGCAGCAGATTGGCCACGTTCCGATGCACGAAGACTTCGCCGGGGGGCAGATCGATGATCTGGTTGGCCGGTACCCGGCTATCCGAGCAACCAATCCACAGGTAATCGGGATTCTGTTGTTGCGAGAGTCGTGTGAAGAAGTCCGGGTCATCACGGCATACACTATCAGCCCACTGACGGTTGCGTTCGAGCAGTTCCTGCATCTCTTGTTTCATGTACAAGGCCTCCATGAATGAAGTGGCTGAGCTGGTGGGAGAATAGCCGCTAAATCGCTAAGTGGCGCTTTTTTACCTTTATGGCATGTGAGGGTCAACGGCCGCCACTCCCGACTGTCGTCGATGACTGGTATCATTTGGACATTCAGTCAGTGTCATGTCCAGGAGGACAGTGTGTCCGAATTCAACTACGATCTTTTCGTCATTGGTGCTGGATCCGGTGGTGTTCGTGCCGCTCGTACCGCCGCAAGCACCGGTGCGCGCGTCGCTATTGCTGAAGATCGCTATCTCGGCGGTACCTGCGTCAATGTCGGTTGTGTGCCCAAGAAGCTCTATTCCTACGCCGCCCATTTCCATGATGCCTTCGAGGATAGTGCCGGATTCGGCTGGGTCTTGTCTGAGGCACCGCGTTTCGATTGGGCGACGCTACGCGACAACAAGATCGAGGAGATCAAGCGTCTGAACGGCATCTATAGCCGTCTGTTGGAGGGCGCGGGAGTACGCTTGATAAACGGTCGCGCCAAGGTCCTCGACGCTCACCGAGTCGAAGTCGCCGGTGAAACCATCAGTGCCGAGAAGATTGTGGTTGCTACTGGTGGTTGGCCATGGGTACCGGAGTTCCCAGGTAATGAGCATGTCCTGAACTCCAATCAGATCTTCGACCTGCAGCACTTCCCGAAGCGTTTTCTGGTTCTGGGCGGCGGGTATATCGCGGTAGAGTTTGCCAGTATTTTCAATGGATTGGGAAGCGACACCCATCTGGTCTATCGCGGTGAGCTCTTTCTGCGTGGTTTCGACCGCGAAGTGCGTGAATTCACCCGCGACGAAATGGGCAAAAAGGGGGTTCAACTGCATTTCGAAACCAACGTCGAGTGTATCGACAAGGTTGAGGGCGGTCTGCGAGTCACCCTAACCAATGGTGAGAGTCTAGAGGTGGATGTCGTGTTGGCCGCCACCGGGCGTAAGCCGCACCTCACTGGGCTTGGGCTCGATCAATTGGATATCGAACTGAAAGGCGATGGTACGTTAAAGGTCAATGAGCGTTTTGAGACGTCCGTACCTTCGATCCTGGCATTGGGCGATGTCACCGGAGGCCCCGAACTAACCCCGGTGGCTCTGGCCGAGGCCATGCACATGGTTCAGCATCATTTCGGCAATAATCCGCCGTCGAAACCACTGGACTACCAGAACATCGCTACTGCCGTCTTCTGTCATCCGAATATCGGCACTGTGGGGCTCTCCGAAGAGGCCGCGCGCGAACAGTGTGGCAAGATTCGCGTCTATCGTACCGATTTCCGCCCCATGAAACACACATTGTCGGGCAGCGACGAGCGCTGCTTGATGAAACTGATTGTCGATGATGCCAGCGATCGCGTAGTGGGAGCGCACATGGTCGGAGAGGAGGCCGGTGAGGTGATTCAAGGGATTGCCATCGCTGTGCGAGCCGGCCTGACCAAAGCAGACTTCGATGCCACTGTGGGCATTCACCCGACGGGGGCTGAAGAGTTCGTCACCTTGCGCAGCGTGACACGCTGCTAATAAGGCGTACGGCATTTGTCATTTGCCGGTCATCATGACCTGCCACGCTCAAGGCCACCATGACGGTGGCCTTTTTCATGCTGCCTGCTATCGTGCTGAGAACGTCCCGTATGTCTTTCAATCACCTGAAGTCAGGCATTGCATGTACTATAATTTTAGTTTATGGATTGTGCGCTCAATGATAAACGACTCTTTGAATTGCGCATAAGCGCTTGTTATACTAATGCGCAAATTCGCCAACAGCGAAGCATAAACATGAACCTATCAACACAGCCCTTCACTCCTTCCGCCGACCTGGCACGCCCAAGTGTGGCCGATGCAGTGGTCGGCAGCGCCAAGACCCCATTGTTCATCCGCAAACCAAATCCGGATGACGGTTGGGGCATCTACGAACTGGTCAAGGCTTGCCCGCCACTGGATGTGAATTCGGCTTACGCCTACCTGTTGCTGGCCACACAATTTCGTGACAGCTGTGCTGTGGCAACCAACGAGGAAGGCGATATCGTCGGCTTCGTTTCCGGTTACGTGAAAAACAATGCGCCCGATACCTATTTTCTGTGGCAGGTGGCAGTGGGTGAAAAGGCACGTGGCACCGGATTGGCCCGGCGTCTGGTGGAGGCGGTCATGAGCCGACCGGAATTGGCGGAAGTACGTCATCTGGAAACCACCATCACGCCCGACAACGAGGCTTCGTGGGGGCTTTTCACCCGCTTGGCCGATCGCTGGCAGGCCCCCCTGAACAGTCGTGAATATTTCTCTACCGATCAGCTCGGTGGTGAGCATGATCCGGAAAACCTGGTGCGAATCGGTCCCTTCAAGCCCGAGCATATCTGAGCACCCACCCAATCTCTCTCTAGCGATGGCCGGCCTCGCATGCGGCGGCCTGTCGCCTCGTTTTGTCCATCGACCAGGAGGTCATGATGCAGACCCAGACTCTCGAACGCATGGAATCGGAAGTACGTACCTACTCGCGTTCGTTTCCGGTCGTCTTCACCGAAGCCAAGGGCGCGCGCCTGACGTCGGAGGACGGCAAGCAATACATCGATTTTCTTGCCGGTGCCGGTACCCTGAACTATGGCCATAACCATCCAAAACTCAAGCAAGCATTGGTCGATTACCTGGCTAGCGATGGCATCGTGCATGGCCTGGACATGTGGACCAAGGCCAAGCGTGACTACTTGGAGACGCTGGAAGAGGTGATCCTCAAGCCACGTGGTCTGGAATACAAGGTGCACCTGCCGGGTCCAACCGGTACCAATGCTGTGGAAGCCGCTATTCGCCTGGCACGGGTGGCTACCGGTCGGCACAACATCGTTTCTTTCACTAATGGCTTCCATGGCGTGACCATGGGGGCATTGGCAGCCACCGGCAATCGCAAGTTCCGTGAAGCCACCGGGGGCATCCCCACCCAGGGCAGCGCCTTCATGCCTTTCGATGGCTACCTGGGAGAAGGGATCGACACCCTTGATTATTTCGAGAAGCTGCTGGGAGACAACTCCAGCGGTCTCGATCGTCCCGCCGCGGTGATCATCGAGACAGTGCAGGGCGAGGGCGGTATCAATCCTGCCAGTGACGAATGGCTACAGCGTCTGGAGAAGATCTGTCGCGCGAATGGCATCCTGTTGATCATCGACGACATCCAGGCCGGCTGTGGCCGCACAGGGAAGTTCTTCAGCTTCGAGCATGCCGGTATCACCCCGGATATCGTGACCAACTCCAAATCGCTGTCTGGCTTTGGTCTACCGTTCGCGCATGTGTTGATGCGTCCTGAGCTCGACAAGTGGAAACCGGGTCAGTACAACGGCACTTTCCGGGGCTTTGGCTTGGCTATGGTCACCGGTGCCGCCGCGCTGCGCCATTTCTGGAGCGACGACACCCTGGAGCGTGACGTGCAACGCAAAGCGCGCGTGGTCGAAGATCGCTTTCAGAAATTGGCCACTTGGCTGACCGAGAAAGGAGTCCCTGCTTCAGAGCGCGGACGTGGCCTGATGCGTGCATTGGATGTCGGTACCGGTGACAACGCCGACAAGATCACTGCCGAGGCCTTCAAGCGCGGCCTGGTGATCGAGACCAGTGGGCACGAAGGGCAAGCCGTCAAGTGCCTGTGCCCTCTGACCATTAGCGATGAAGATTTGATCGAAGGACTGGATATTCTGGAAGCCAGTATCAAGCATGTCTTCGGTTGACTATTCTCGATAGAGCCTGTTGACGATGACAGCGGGCCTATCGACAGCCGTTCGGCCTGAGAGACCGTCGGGCCGTTTTCTGTTTGAATCGCAAGGACCATACCCTAACGGCCCTGCGAGAAGAGGAGCTTTCACGATGATCGTGCGCAACCTAGAAGAAGCCCGTCAGACCGAGCGTCTGGTAACCGCCGAAACCGGTACCTGGGATAGCACGCGCTTAGTGCTAGCCGGGGATGGTGGTGGTTTTTCCTTCCATATCACCCGTATCTTCGAAGGTACCGAAACGCATATCCACTACAAGCACCATTACGAGTCGGTGTATTGCATAGAAGGGGAAGGGGAAGTCGAGACCTTGGCCGATGGCAAGATCTGGCCAATCAAACCCGGTGATATCTACATTCTCGATCAGCATGATGAACACCTGCTGCGTGCCCACAAGACCATGCATTTGGCCTGTGTGTTCACACCGGCGATCACCGGCAATGAAGTGCACCGTGAAGATGGCTCCTACGCACCGGCCGATGATGAAGCGGACGATGCAAAACCCCTCTAACGTTTGAGCGTCTTTCGTTTCTAAGCCCAGCAATTACATCTTGCTGGGCTTTTTCGTGCTTGACCCTCCACAAAGCGGGAGAGGAGCTAACAAAAAATGACGTTTCTTTTCATGTCACGTGGTAGCGGTGCTGTGTCGGCTCTTGGGAGCGGCCGGAAGCACCAGTACGAGTATCGATGCCTTTCATGTACGCCGTACGAGAATTGGTATTCTCACGGCAGAGCTTCTACAGTCACTAGCTGCTACCTGACTTAACCCTCTGTTTTTCAGTAAGCCAGGTAAGCGTCCAAATGTTTCCTCGGAGGATGGCTCATGCCGAGAAAACAGGTTCGGCTCGAACACTCCGTCGAATACCTTTCAGTCATGGACAAGCGGGGCCGGGTGGATGAGAAGTTAGCCCCCAAGATCGATAACGAGCGCCTGCTGGAAATGCATCGAACGATGCTGCTGAGTCGACGTCTAGACGAACAGATGCTGATTCTGCAACGGCAAGGACGTATCGGTACCTTTGCTCCCGCCATTGGGCAGGAGGGTTGCCAGGTGGGCGCCATGGCGGCACTTTCTAGACGTGATTGGTTTGTCCCCGCGTTTCGCGAAACATCTGCCATGCTGTGGCGGGGATTCGAACCTACCAATCTGCTGTTATATAACGCCGGCTATAACGAGGGAGGAGCCATTCCCGAGGATAGCCACGACCTGCCAATTGCCATTCCCGTGGCATCGCAGCTTCCTTATGCCGTAGGCCTAGCGTATGGCACCGATTATCGCGATACCGATGAAATCGTCATCACCTTCTTCGGTGACGGGGCGACGTCAGAAGGCGATTTTCATGAAGCGATGAATTTCGCTAGCGTGTTCAAGACACCGATAGTCTTCCTGTGCCAGAACAACCATTGGGCCATCTCAATGCCACGTCGTCGCCAAAGCGAGTCCAAGACATTGGCGCAAAAGGCTTTGGCGTACGGTATGCCGGCACTCCAGATCGATGGCAATGACGTCTTCGCCGTCTATGCGGCTGTAGAGGAGGCGGCTGAGCGTGCTCGTGCCGGGAAAGGGCCGATGATGATCGAGGCCATCACCTATCGTATGTCGGTACACACTACCGCCGACGACCCCGGTAAATATCGAGATGAAGAGGAAGTGGAAAAGTGGCAGGAGTGGGATCCGATCCTGCGCCTGCAGAAATATCTCAAAGCCAAGAAGCATCTGACTGACCAGCAGATAGACGAACTGGAAGAGGAAATTGCGAAGCAGGTCAATGAGGCGTGGGAGAAAGCAGACAAGCAGATGCAGGAACTCGACGATCCATCAGTCATCTTCGATCACCTTTATGAACAATTACCGGAGTATCTGAAGGCGCAGCGGCAGGCGTTCGAGCAACGACTCAAGCATGGGGGTTGATTCAATGGCCAACCTGAACATGGCGGATGCATTGAATCTGGCGCTGATGCAGGAAATGGAAAAGGACGGCGATGTGATCGTCTTCGGTGAGGATGTCGGTGTCGATGGCGGCGTGTTCCGGATCACCGATGGCCTGCTCGATCGTTTCGGTGAGCGTCGAGTCATCGATACTCCCGTCGCGGAAACGGCGATTGCCGGATTCGCCATTGGCATGGCTGCCTATGGCCTCAAGCCGGTTGGAGAAATGCAATTCACCGGTTTCAGCTACCAAGGTTTTCATCAAATGGAATCGCATGCTGCGCGATTGCGTTGGCGCAGCCGCGGTCGCTATCCGATTTCCATGGTACTGAGAATGCCGTATGGAGCAGGGGTGCATGCCCTTGAGCACCATTCGGAAAGCCGTGAGGTCTACTATGCCCATACGCCAGGCCTCAAAATGGTAATTCCTTCCACTCCTCGCAATGCACGCGCGTTGCTGGTCAGTGCCATCCGCGACCCTGATCCAGTGATCTTTTTCGAACCCAAGGCCATTTATCGCGCGTTTCGTGAGGAAGTGCCCGAGGAGGAGGAAACACTGCCGATCGGGCAGTCACGAACCGCCCGCCAGGGAAGCGACCTGACCATGATTTCCTATGGTGCCATGCTGCACCGTACCCTCGAGGCAGCCGAGCGTCTCGCCGACGAAGACGGTGCCGAGGCCGAGGTCATCGACTTGTTGAGTCTGTCGCCGCTGGATCATGAACGTTTCACCCAGTCGGCGCGCAATACGGGACGCGTTGTGATCGTCCATGAGGCCCATCGTAGTTATGGGCCCGCGGGGGAAATAATGGCCCGGCTGATTGAGGAATCCTTCTACTATCTCGAGGCACCGATCCGCCGGGTAACCGGTTTCGATACCATCGTGCCGATGTTTGCCCGCGAGCAGGATTATTTGCCTGACGTCGAACGCATTCTGGAAGCCACACGTGCTGCCATGAATGACTGAAGCGGTAACGGACTATGAGCCAGGAATTCAAGTTTTCCGATCCCGGGGAAGGGCTGCAGGAGGCCGAAGTACTCGAAATCCACGTAGAGGAGGGCACTTATGTCAATGATGGCGATATAGTGTTCACCGTGGAGACCGACAAGGCCGCCACGGACATTCCTGCACCATTCACGGGGAGGGTGGAAAAGATTCACCTCAAAACCGGGGACACTGTCCGGGTCGATGACGTTTTGCTCACTTACCAACCCGCTGACGAAGGTGATGAGGAGCAGCAACAATCCGATTCGGAGCAGGAGCAGGAACAGAAGCAACAAGCCAAAACCGAGAAAGAGGAGAAGGAAGAGCAAGAGAAGAGAGACGCTGATACGGGAAAGCAAAAGGAGAGGGAAGCCACCAAGCGCAAACAGGAAGACAAAGCCGAGCCGAAGGCGAAAGAGCGCGAACACCAAGCGCCGGTCCCCGCCTCGCCGAGCACACGGCGCATCGCTCGAGAACGTGGAATCGATTTACGTGATGTCGAGCCAAGTGGACCGCAAGGCCGAGTTACGACCGAGGATGTCGAGGCTTTCGGCGGCGAAAGCAAGGAAAAAGCGTCAGGGGAGGCCTCATCCAAGTCCACCACGCTGCCTGATTTCACTCGCTGGGGAGAAGTCGAGCGCCAGCCGATGCGCTCCATCCGTCGAGTCACCGCCGAGCGAATGTCGCAGGCTTGGCGGGAAATACCACACGTCTTTCATCAGGACATAGCCGATGTCACGGAACTGGAGCGCTTCCGCCATCAGTATGAAGACAGTGCCCAGGCCAAAGGTGGCAAGTTCACGCTGACCATTCTGGTGATGAAAGCGCTGGTCTTTGCTATGAAGCAATTCCCTCGTTTCAATGCCAGTTTGGATACCGAGAATCAAGAAATCATTCTCAAGCACTACTACAACATCGGCATGGCAGTTGCCACCGATCGTGGACTGTTGGTCCCCGTCATCCGTGATGTCGATCGCAAGAACCTCATTGAACTCACCGAGGCCGTCAGTACCACGGTGGAAAAGGCACGCAACGGTGAACTACGCCGCGAGGACATGGAAGGCGCTAGTATGACGCTGACCAATCCTGGACCTTTGGGTGGCACCTCGCTGTCGCCATTGATCAACCCGCCCGAAGTGGCGATTCTGGGGCTTGGGCAAGCTCGATTGGAGCCTGTGGTTCACGGTGATCTCGACAACTATGAAGTCAAGCCGAGACGGCGCCTGCCGCTGTCGCTCGGTTTCGACCATCGCGTCAATGACGGGGCCGATGCGGCAAATTTCGTCACGACTTTGATTGGTGCGCTGGAGGATCCACGATCGCTGCTTCTCAAGATCTGACGGAGAAAAGACGACGATGGCACGCAAGGAGCAAGACGCAACGATACCCGAACGTACCGATGTTGCTGTCATCGGCGGTGGTCCTGGAGGTTACGCCGCCGCATTCGAAGCGGCTGCGCACGGACTCGACGTCACCCTGATCAGCGACGAAGAACGCATCGGCGGGGTCTGTCTGTTGCGTGGTTGCATTCCTTCCAAGACGCTATTGCATGTCACCGAACTGCTGCATGCGACGCAGCATGCCGACAGCATGGGGATCGCTTTCGAGCCACCCAGGATCGATCCGGAAGCGTTGCGAAAGTGGAAAGATGAAGTGATCGTCAAGTTGACCGATGGGCTCGCGGCGCTATGCCAACAGCGCGGTGTCCGCCTGGTCCAGGCACGAGCCAGGTTTGCAGGCAATCATCAACTGCGCCTCGAGGGAGCTGAACGCGACACACTGGGCTATGGCCATGCCATCATCGCGACTGGATCTCGACCCACGGCTTTACCGGACGTCGACTTTGCGGCCAGTGATCGGATCATGGATTCGACCGATGCGCTGGCCTTGAAAGAGATTCCCAAGTCGTTGCTGGTTGTCGGAGGCGGCTATATCGGGCTTGAGATGGGCATGGTCTACCAAGCGCTGGGTAGCCGGGTGACACTGGTCGAAATGGCCGATCGCCTGATGGCAAATGCCGATCCCGATCTGGTCGAGCCGTTGGCCACCAAATGCGACAAGTTGTTCGAGAGCGTCCAACTGAATACCAAGGTGGCTGGACTCAAGGAGACACGACGGCAGGTCAAGGCCACATTGGAAAGTGACGATAGCAGTCAAGACCGCCATTTTGAGCGGGTATTGGTTGCCGTGGGTCGCCAACCCAATACCGACGAATTGGGGCTCGACCAGACAGATGTCGAGTACGATGATGAGGGATTCATTCAAGTCGATGCGCAACGGCAGACTCGTGACGACAAGATCTATGCCATCGGTGATGTGACTGGCGGTATGTTGTTGGCCCATGAAGCCATGCACGAAGGCAAGGTCGCTGCCAAGGCCATTGCAGGGAAATCAGCAGCATTCGATGTGCGTGCAGTACCGGCGGTGGTATTCACCGCACCTCAGTTAGCCTGGTGCGGACTTACTGAGCAGCAAGCGAAACAAGATGACATCGAGATCAAGACGCTGCGTTTTCCTTGGCAAGCCTCGGGACGCGCACTGTCGATGGGTGCTGAGGACGGCATGACCAAATGGATCGTCGAACCTGAAAGCGGCCGTATCCTGGGTATGGGGATCGTCGGTCCGCAGGCGGAATCGCTGATCGCCGAAGGCGTACTGGCCGTCGAAATGGGGGCAGTCGCCGAGGATCTCGCGCTGACAGTGCATCCACATCCAACGCTGAGCGAGACCATTGGCGAGTGCGCCGAGCTATTTCTTGGCCAAGCGACGCATTATGGCTGATGGCCAGCGGGCACATGAATATATATAGACTTCGCATAATATATATTATGTTAAATCAGAGATACGCATCTTTCTTCAAAACTACCCAGTTAATTAGCGCTCACGGAATTGGACAGCACCTCAACCGCACCGTAACATTCGCCAACGGCAACGCCTGTACGGGCTTTTATCAGGAATCCTCCAAGGAATATCCTTTGTCATGCGAATTCGGTGTCTTCTGTCTTCTACCACTCTATTGACCACCAGCTTGGTGGCCGGCTGCGCCTTCAATCAACCTGCTGCCGAGCCCACGCCCACTCTGGATCCCCAGGTTTTTGAGCAGCGTATCGATCAGCTCGAGCAACATTTGGCTGGTCGCTGCGATCTCCAGAATGTGGCGCTCCAGGGCCAGGACAACCAGATCCGCGCCCTACGCAGCGAAGTACAGGCAGTCGGTAGCCTAACCCGTAATTTGCGTGCTGATGTCGAACGAATCGCCGGCGAACCGACAGTCGTTACCACCCAGTGCGAGAACGATGAGAAAGGTTTGCTGTACGACAAGGAAGTGCTGGGGCGCAGCGAATGGATTGGCCTGCCAGGCATCGGTACTTACCTGAAAGCACGTATCGACACCGGTGCCAATACGTCATCGCTATCGGCAAAGGAAATTACTCGCTTCGAGCGTGATGGCGAGAATTGGGTGCGTTTCAAGCTTGCTTTGAATGAGGATGACGTAGCTGTCGACCAGGTTCGCGATGAATGGATCGAAGCTCCCATTGTGCGCCGCGTACGCATTACACAAGCGGCTGGCAATGATTCACGTCCGGTCGTCAGCTTGCCGATGACCCTGGGCTCAATCAACGAACAAGTGGAATTCACTCTCAACGACCGCACACACCTCAACTACCCCGTTTTATTGGGCCGCCGGTTCATGATGGATATCGCTGTTATCGATGTCGCCCAAACCTATATCCACCCTCGCCCGGAATTCCCCGGTGGCGCTCCTTCCGAGCAAGCCGGCAAAGACGAAGCCGGTGACGACGAAGAAGATTCGGCCGAAACCAGCGAATAAGGACGCCACATGTCACGCCTGCCTTTCTATCTCTTGACCGGCATCCTTCTGGTTGCAGGTATCGCACTCAGTATCCATCGTCATATTCAATTCGAGGTGCCGTGGACGCCGGGTGAGCAACGTCAGGTCTGGGAAATTGAAGCCCAGGTCAATTTCAGCGCCCAGGGGGATCCGGTTCTCGTCGACATGGCGCTTCCGTCCCACCAGCAGGGTTACCGTATCCTGACCGAAAATACGGCCTCTTCCGGGTACGGCCTGTCCTTTCTCGAAGATCAGCGTGGTCGGCGGGCGCAGTGGTCGACTCGCGAAGCGGCTGGTGCACAGCAGCTCTATTACTCTGCTCAATTGTTGGTCGTTCCGGACGGTCGGCCGCGAGAGATCCAGCCTCCCCCCCTGCCCGACAATATTCATTGGGAGAGCCCTTTCGCTAGCGCCGCCAACCAGGTCATCGAACACGCTCACCAGCGTAGCGCCGATCCTTTCACCTTTACGCGCGAGCTGGTACGCGACTTTACGGGGGATCGTCAGGGTGAAAACGCCCGGCTTTTGTTGACCCAATTCGACCGCACACCGTTGCTGGTGCGCCTACTCAATGAGGCTGGTGTGCATGCACGCGAGGTCAGCGGATTGCTGCTGGAAGATGGACGCAGACGCCAAAACCTGACGTCGTGGCTTCAGGTCTTCGGTGAGGATGGGAAATGGGTGTTGTTCAATCCCAGGACAGGAGAACAGGGACGCCCTGACAATTTGCTGTTATGGGAGGATCGCGGGCAAGCGGTGCTAGAAGTCCAAGGTGGAATCAATTCAAACATCAGTTTCTCGATGATCCAACACAACCAGCCAGCTGCAGCGGCGGTGCGCAATCAGTTGGCCGATAATACCTTGTTGAATTTTTCGATCCATAGCCTGCCGCTCGAAGAACAGGCGTTGTTTCAGACCATTCTGCTGATCCCCATAGGGGCACTGGTCGTAGTCTTCTTGCGCGTATTGGTAGGAATCAAGACTTCCGGAACCTTCATGCCGGTGCTGATTGCTCTGGCATTCATCCAAACCACTCTGCTCACTGGATTGGTCGGCTTTCTCTTGGTCGTGGCAGTAGGGCTAGTGATCCGAAGTTATCTCTCACATCTCAATTTGTTATTGGTGGCAAGGGTATCGGCGGTAATCATCACTGTCATCGGTATCATTTCGGTTTTCTCCGTCCTGTCCTATCGCTTTGGCCTCAATGCGGGACTGACCATCACCTTCTTCCCTATGATCATCCTCTCCTGGACCATCGAACGGATGTCGATCCTATGGGAAGAGGAAGGCCCCAAGGAGGTGTTGATCCAAGGGGGCGGAAGCCTATTGACCGCGGTGCTGGCGTATTTGGCCATGAACAACCCCTGGGTGAGGCACATTACCTTCAACTTCCTGGGCGTGCAGATGATTCTGATGTCCTTGATTCTGTTGCTGGGTAACTATACCGGTTACCGGCTGCTGGAGTTGCGCCGTTTCAAACCAGTGACGGAGGACTGACGGCATGTGGACCACGCCAGGCAAGTTGCGCGCCAAGGGAATCATCGGCATGAACCGGCGCAATATTCGCTATATCGGTCGCTATAACGATCGCCATCTGTATCCGCTGGTGGACGACAAGCTCAAGACCAAGCTGCTGGCCCATGAATACGGCATTACCACTCCGGCGCTGATCGGCACCGTGGCCACACAGTTTGGTGTCAAGCACATCACCGACATGATTGCAGGGCTTTCCGGGTTCGTCATCAAACCAGCCAAGGGCAGTGGCGGCAAAGGTATTCTGGTCATCGAGCGCGTGGAGGATAATGTTTACATCAAGCCTAGTGGTGCGCGCCTGGAGCGCGTGGATCTGGAGCGCCACGTCTCGAATATCCTCTCTGGGCTCTACTCGCTAGGCGGCACGCCAGACGTGGCGGTGGTCGAGGCTCTGATCAACTTCGACGAGACTTTCGCGGAATATACCTACGAGGGGGTTCCAGACATACGCGTGATCGTGTTCAAGGGCTATCCCGTCATGGCCATGATGCGCCTGTCCACCGCCGCCTCGGATGGCAAGGCCAACCTCCATCAGGGTGCCGTGGGAGTAGGCGTGGACATCGCCAGCGGCACGGCCCTGCGTGGCGTTCAGTTCGACCGGCCACGAACTGACCATCCCGACACCAGACACGAATTGGCCAGTCTGCGCATCCCTGGCTGGGAAACCTTGCTGACCCTGGCCGCCAGTTGCTACGAGATGACCGGCCTCGGATATCTGGGAACCGATATGGTACTCGACCGCGAACATGGGCCCATGCTGCTGGAACTCAATGCACGCCCTGGACTGGCGATCCAGATGGCCAATGGTGAAGGTCTACGCCCACGTCTCGATCTGATCGAACGGCAGGCTGAAGGTGCCGATGTTGCAGCTCGGGTCGCCTTCGCGCAGCAGCATTTCGCGCGTAGCGGTGAACTCCAGCCTACCCCCCTTCCCCAATCCGAGCGCCTGGCTGCCGACGTGCAGGACACGTAGAATGGGGGTTCACCTTAGACGATCAGGTCTCTCATGCTCGATACCAGCGCCTTGATGCAACAAGCCGAACGTCAGTGCCAGCAGCGTGGCGTCCGATTCACGCCGATCCGGCGTCGTGTGCTCGAGATGATCGCTGCCAACCAGGGCGGCCTCAAGGCCTACGACCTGCTCGACCAACTGGCTGTGGAACATGCCTCGGCTCGCCCCCCCACGGTTTACCGCGCTCTCGACTTCCTGATCGAACAGGGGCTGGTACACCGTATCGAATCGCTGAATGCCTATGTCGCTTGTCCTTGCCCCGAGCATGCTCATGGCTTCCAGCTTTTGATATGTCGACACTGTGGACGAGTCGAGGAGTTGCACCTTGACGACGTCAATGCCCAGCTCGCACAACGTGCTCGCGATCTCGGCTTCCGCGTCGAGCGCCAGACCATCGAGCTGCTAGGTGGATGTGACACCTGCAAGGTCGAGCAGCGCTGATCTTCATAGCCATAGCCCGGAACGAAAGTCATGAGTGAACTCTTCAAGCAACTGGAAAGTGCCCTGCCCGGCACACGTCGTGCGGCAGCCGAAGTGCTGGATGCTATCGCCTGGAATGCGGACGGCTTGATCCCGGCAATCGCCCAGCAACATGATAGCGGCGAAGTGCTGATGATGGCGTGGATGAACCGAGAATCCCTGCAAGAGACACTGGCTACCGGCCGTGTCTGCTATTGGTCGCGCTCACGCGGCAAGTTGTGGCGCAAGGGAGAGTCTTCAGGTCAGGAGCAGCACTTGCACTCGGCACATCTCGACTGCGATGGAGACACATTGCTGCTCAGCGTCGACCAGACGGGGCCTGCCTGCCATACCGGTCGCCGCAGTTGCTTTTACGTAGCGCTGGACAGCAAAGGTGGTGAAGTCGACAGCGCCCCACTGATCGATCCAAGCGAGCTTTATCGGAGAACATGATGTGTCGTGACAGCCAAGGCCTGGGTGACACCGCGGCCAAACTGCTGTCCTGGCCGCTGATCATTCTGATCAAGGTCTACCAGTACACGGTCAGCCCCCTGCTCGGCCCACGCTGCCGTTTCTGGCCGAGCTGCTCGCATTATGCATTGGAAGCGATCCACACCCATGGGCCGCTCAAAGGGGGCTGGCTGGCCCTGAAACGAATATTGAAATGCCATCCTTGGCACCCTGGCGGTATTGACCTGGTGCCGCCGGCCAGCGGAAAAGGTGGTTCCTGCAATCATCATTCCGATGGCGGGACAGAACACCACCAAGAGCGATAAGCGGTGCCTCAAGCGGCCTTGCTTTCCGCCACTTGATAGATCCTGCCGAGCATGGAGTGCAAGCCGTTGCTACGTGTCGGTGACAGGTGCTTGTCGAGTCCGAGATCCTCGAGAAAACTGGGTTCGGTGGCGATGATTTCCTGAGGGGTTCGATCATTGTAGATCCGCATCAGGACGGCGATCAGCCCCGACACGATGGCCGCATCGGAGGTGGCTTCGAAGTGCAGGCGTTCTCCATCCAGCCGATGGTGGATCCAAACGTTCGATTGGCAGCCTTCGATCTTGGTTTCGGCACTTTTCCAGTCATCGAGAAATGCCGGAAGCTGCTTGCCCATGTCGATGATGTACTGGTAGCGATCCATCCAGTTGTCAAACATCTCGAATTCGTCGACCAGTTCGGCTTGGGCATCTTGTGGGGTCATGATGTCTCCTCTCTATTGACAAGAGCCGCTTACAAAGCTCACTTCATTATACCGGTTCATTCCCGGTCGCGTCGCCTCACTCCATGGCCGGAGAGCTGTCGTTGCCACTCCTCGGCCTCGGCATGCAGATAGCGCGCCGTGGTGTCCAGGCGTGCATGGCGAGCTGTCTTTGCCAGGTAGCGCAGTTCTACACCATTCTGGGCCTGGTGGGTAATGGCGGTATGTCGCAGCCAATGCGGCGAGGCTCGCCGCAAGACATTCGCCATATGCTGGGTGCCCTCGCCCGCTTGAGCTTCCAACGCCTGTGCCGCTGTCACGAAGGTCGCCTTGATCAAACGATAGAGCTGATTGTCGCTCAAGCCTCTCTGGCCATTCAGAGAACGCAACACCGGACTATCGTCCTCGGGCTGCGGCTGTGCCGACGCTCCCAGCATCGTGCGCCATTCACCCAACAGTTCCAACATATCGGGAGGCACGGGAACTCGTGCCCACTTACCGCCCTTACCTACTACCTGCCACCACCAGTAGCCCTCGCGGTGTATGAAATCGCTCATCCTGGCTGTGACCATCTCACTGATGCGTGGTGCAAGCAAATAGGCAAAAGCGAAAATCAAGCGGCGACGTTGCCATAGCATCCACTCACGTCGACTCGCCTCCCCTGCCGGTGGCCGTTCGAGCCACTGCCATAGCCACTCCCATAACGGCCGTTCCAGGTAGCGTTCTATACTCATCTGACGATTATTCAAGCGTCGACGCTTGTCCCGCATCAAGCGGAACGGATTGTGATCGATCCACCCCGCTTCCACCAACCAACTGCACAGCCCTTGCAGAATCACCAGGCTCTGGCGGCGACTCGATGCTGACAGTGGCTGACGAAAAGGACGCCAGCCTGGATGATTTCGAGGTCGCGGTGGCCCAATCCATTGATCCTTTGGGCGTGGATCGGCCAGGAAGGTATCGAAATGTGCCAAGTGGTCACGGCGTAACTCTCGCAGTCCGAGCCCTTGCGACTGCAACCACAACAACAATCGCTCGGCCTCCTTGCGATAGGTGCGCCACGTTTGTGTGCTACCGCGGTACTCGGCTAGCCAAGCGTTTATCGCCTCCGCATCGCTGCCGGCCGCGATGCGCTTTCGTGGAGCCGATAGCGCTGCTTCATGCGCAAGGAGCCATACCCCTTCTTTTCTGTCCGCTTTTCCATCAGCCGGAGCCACCGGCATGTCCCGATTGTTCAGCACGACCTCCTTTCTCTCCTTCTCTTTTTGGCCAATCCATGACAGACACTGGTTGCCTATCCAGCATTGATCCTATTGTGACTATGATACGTCAAATAATCAAGATAATGCGCGTAATCATGAATTTCTATATTAAAAGATAAATAAAATTACGTTTTACGTAAAATGTAATTATCTTTATTCCTAGCAAAGTTGCCGCTATGCTGGAAGCATTCGACCCCGCACCAGCAAGAGATCGAACGAGGAGAACGAGATGGCGCGCACAGGAGTGCAGTACGAGGATGTGCAACGGGCGATTGACACCCTGCTACAACGCGGTGAGGCACCTAGCGTGCAAAAGGTGCGGGAAATACTGGGCACAGGAAGCTTCACCACCATCAGCGATCATTTGCGCGAATGGCGCGTCCGGCGCGAACAGAATCGCGACGCTCCTCCTCCCCAAGCCTTGCCTGATACCCTGCAGGCCCTGGCCCAAGAACTCTGGACCAAAGCGCAAGAAGCGGCCACCGAAGGATTGGTGCATTATCGCGAAGAGGCTGATCGTCGCGTCGATGAAGCCCGCGAAGAGGCCTCGGTTGCCACCCGTCAGGCGGAAGATGCCAAACAGCGTGAAAATGCCATTGCCGAGCACTTGGCCCAGGTTCAAGCACGACTCGAAGAACGCGGCGCTCAATTGGCACGCGCCGAAGCCGAGCGCGATGCGTTGGTTGCCCAAGAAAGGCAGTGGCAGGAACGCATCGACAAGCTGAAAGAACAGCTCCATCAACTTCAAGAGCGCAATGAAGGGTTGACCGCTAATCATCAGAACGCCCTGCGCGCGCTAGAGGAACAGCATCAGCAACAGCTCGACCAGGAAGAGCAGCGGCATGAAGCGGCCGAGTCACGTTTGATGGCATTGCTCGATGCCGCCCGTCAGGAGCGGCAGGCAACTGAGAAGCAATACAGCCGACGCGAGGTTCAGTGGGAAAAGCGTGTCTCTGAGCGAGATGAAGAGCTACAGACGTTGCGTCAGCGTCTCAACGAGGAAGAACGACAGCGGCAGGAACAGGCTCGCGAATTGCAACAACGCCAGGACCGCCTGAAGGATCTGCAGCGCGAGCAAGCCAAGCTCGAGGATATGCTTACGGAGAAGGCCCGCATGGCGGAACGCCTGAGTGAACAGCTCGCACAGGCCGAGGCCAGACTGGCCAAAGTGCCACTCCCCCCCTTCGTCTATTAACCTTCGATTGAAAAAATACCGGCTTACGCCTACTTAGGGCATTAAACACCAAGGGCCACCCATCACGGTGGCCCTTGACAATACCTGATCGGAATAACGTAGTGATTAACGATAATAGGCTTGACTGGTATCGGTATGATCGGTCACATCGCGAATGCCAACCAATTCTGGGATACGCTCCATTAATGTGCGTTCGACGCCTTGTTTCAGGGTCAAGTCGACTGCCGCACAGCCTTGGCAGCCTCCACCGAACTGCAGCACCGCCACATTCTCATCGGTGAGCTGGACTAGTTTGATCTCGCCGCCATGAGCCGCCAACCCGGGGTTGATCTCACTGTAGAGCACGTAGTTGACGCGATCCTCGAGCGGACTATCGGCATTGACCTTGGGCATCTTGGCGTTAGGTGCCTTGATCGTCAGTTGGCCGCCCATGCGATCGGCGTTGAAGTCGACCACTGCTTCCTCGAGAAAAGGCAGGCTGTGCTTGTCGAGGAAGACATTGATCTTCTCGAACTCGAGTTTCTCGTCGCTGGGCTCTTCCTCACCGGGCCGGCAGTAGGCCAGACAGGTTTCAGCGTAAGGTGTGCCCGGTTGGGTAATGAAGATTCGTACCGCAATACCCTCGACGTTTTGCTTCTCGAGCAGCTCTGCGAGGTAGTCCTGGGCACTGACGGTGATCTGGATAGGTTGACTCATGTTGCGGGAATCCTGACGCAGTGACGATGTTTCCTTACATGGTAAGGAAAAGCGTCCGTCGACACAATCCCGAGTGAAATACTTGGTTTTGTCACGACTGCCCTGCCCAAGAGCCTTTCTGTTACCATGTACGGCCAACAACGAGGCATGCGCGCGACGTGCCCTAGACGCCCTTATCGACGCTGGAGAATGACCCCGACCATGGCCGCTGCCCCCACTCCCTTGACAGCCTCTCTCATTGAGCGCCTCAACGACCGCATTCTGATCCTGGATGGCGGCATGGGTACCATGTTGCAGAACGCCAAACTCGGCGAGACCGATTTCCGTGGCGAACGCTTCCAGGACTGGCCATCGGACCTCAAGGGCAACAACGACCTACTGGCACTGACACGCCCGGATGTGGTGCGTTCGATTCATCGCGA
This sequence comes from Litchfieldella anticariensis FP35 = DSM 16096, assembly GCF_000409775.1. GTDB lineage: Bacteria > Pseudomonadota > Gammaproteobacteria > Pseudomonadales > Halomonadaceae > Litchfieldella > Litchfieldella anticariensis. The sequence goes on from NZ_KE332377.1 coordinate 744,699, forward strand.
ATATCTCGAAGCTGGGGCCGAGATCATCGAGACCAACACCTTCAATAGTACTCGCCTGTCGCAGGCCGATTACGGGATGCAGGATTTGGTACCCGAGCTCAACCGGGAATCGGCACGCATCGCCCGCGAAGTCTGTGATGAGGTGGCGAACGAAACCAGTGTGCCACGTTACGTGGCTGGAGTGCTGGGGCCTACCAGCCGTACCGCGTCACTATCGCCTGATGTCAACGACCCGGCCAAGCGCAATGTCACCTTCGATGAGCTGCGCGAGAACTATTACGAGGCCGCCGAGGCGCTGGTCGAGGGCGGCGCGGACCTGATCCTGATCGAGACCATCTTCGATACGCTCAACGCCAAAGCCGCTATCTATGCCTTGGAAGAACTTTTCGAGGCACACGGCGAGCGCCTGCCGGTGATGATCTCCGGCACCATCACCGATGCTTCCGGACGTACGCTTTCGGGCCAGACCACCGAGGCTTTCTGGAACTCGGTTCGTCACGCCCAGCCGCTGTCGGTCGGCTTGAACTGCGCCCTGGGTGCCGAGGAGCTGCGTCCCTATCTCGAGGAACTGTCCAACAAGGCGGACACCTTCGTCTCGGCACACCCCAATGCCGGCCTACCCAATGAATTTGGCGAATACGACCAGACCCCGGATGAGATGGCTGCCATCGTCTCGGAGTTCGCGCAAAGCGGCCTGGTCAATATTATCGGTGGCTGCTGCGGTAGCACCCCGGAGCATATTCGCGCGATCGCCGAAGCGGTTCAGGGCATGACGCCTCGCACCGTGCCCAAGCGTCCACGAGTTTGCCGCCTCTCCGGTCTCGAACCCTTCAACATCGAGACCGATTCGTTGTTCGTCAACGTCGGCGAACGCACCAACGTGACCGGCTCGGCCCGCTTCAAGCGGCTGATTGTCGAGGAGGACTTCACCACCGCCCTGGAAGTAGCGCTCGAACAGGTGGAGAACGGCGCCCAGATCATCGATATCAACATGGACGAAGGGATGCTCGAGTCCCAGGAAGCCATGGTGCGTTTCCTCAACCTGATCGCAGGCGAGCCGGATATCTCGCGAGTGCCGATCATGATCGACTCTTCCAAGTGGGAGATCATCGAGGCCGGGCTCAAGTGCGTGCAGGGCAAGGCAGTCGTCAATTCCATCTCGATGAAGGAAGGCGAAGCCGCCTTTCGCGAGCAGGCTACCAAATGTCGGCGCTTCGGTGCCGCCGTGGTGGTGATGGCCTTCGACGAAGAGGGCCAGGCGGATACCTTCGCGCGCAAGACCGAAATCTGCGAACGCGCCTATCGACTGCTGGTCGACGAGATTGGCTTTCCGCCGGAAGACATCATCTTCGACCCCAATATCTTCGCCATCGCTACCGGTATCGAAGAACATAACAACTACGCAGTGGACTTCATCCAGGCCACCCAGTGGATCCGTGAGCATCTGCCACACGCCATGGTGTCGGGTGGTGTCTCCAACGTGTCTTTCTCGTTTCGCGGCAATAACCCGGTGCGCGAAGCCATTCACTCGGTGTTCCTCTACTACGCCATCCGTGCCGGCCTGACCATGGGCATCGTCAACGCCGGTCAGCTCGCTGTCTACGACGACCTACCCAGCGAGTTGCGCGAAGCGGTCGAAGATGTGGTACTCAACCGTCGCGACGACTCCACCGAGCGTTTACTGGAGATCGCCGACCAGTACAAGGGTGATGGTAGCGGTGGCGCCAAAAAGGAAGATCTCGAATGGCGTTCCTGGCCGGTCGAGAAACGCATCGAGCATGCCTTGGTCAAGGGAATCACCGCGTTCATCGAAGAAGATACCGAACTTGCTCGAGAACGTGCTGCACGTCCCATCGAGGTCATCGAAGGGCCGTTGATGGACGGCATGAATGTGGTGGGCGACCTGTTTGGTGCCGGCAAGATGTTCCTGCCCCAGGTGGTCAAGTCGGCGCGCGTGATGAAGCAGGCGGTGGCCTACCTGATTCCTTTCATCGAGGCGGAGAAGACCGAGGATACCAAGGCCAAGGGCAAGATCGTCATGGCCACGGTCAAGGGCGACGTCCACGATATCGGCAAGAACATCGTCGGCGTGGTCCTGCAGTGCAACAATTACGAGGTCATCGACCTCGGGGTCATGGTACCGGCAGAGAAGATCCTGCAAACGGCACGCGACCAAAAGGCCGATATCATTGGCCTTTCAGGACTAATCACGCCATCGCTGGATGAGATGGTGCATGTTGCCAAGGAGATGCAGCGCCAGGGGTTTGAGATTCCGCTGCTGATTGGCGGGGCGACTACCTCCAAGGCACACACGGCAGTGAAGATCGAACCGCAATACCAACACCCGGTGATCTATGTCACCGATGCCTCGCGTGCGGTGGGCGTGGCCGGCCGGCTGCTTTCGCCAGGCCTCAAGGAGGCCTACGTGGCCGAAATCCGCGAGGATTACGTGATGGTGCGTGAGCGTAATGCCAAACGCCGTCCCAAGGCGGCTGACCTCTCCTATCTCGAGGCTCGCGAACGTCGCTTCCGTAGCGACTGGGCGGCATATACGCCACCGTCCCCGGCATTCACTGGCCTGAAGACCTTCGAGCACTATGATCTCGATGAGTTGGTCGAGCGCATCGACTGGACGCCCTTCTTCATGAGCTGGCAACTGGCCGGCAAGTACCCGAAGATCCTCAACGACAAAGTGGTTGGCGAGGCGGCGCGCAATTTGTTCGCCGATGCACAGGCAATGCTGCGCAAGCTGATCGACGAGAAACATATCACGGCACGTGGCGTGATTGGCCTGTGGCCGGCCAACAGTGTCGATGACGATGTGATCGAAGTCTATGCCGATGAATCGAGAACCCGAGTCATCGAGCGGTTGCATCATATCCGCCAACAGATGACCAAGAATCGCGACGGCACCTGTTACAGCCTGGCCGACTTCGTCGCACCTAAGTCGAGCGGCAAACCCGATTGGGTCGGTGGGTTCGCAGTGACTACCGGGCATGGCGTCGAGGAACTTACCAAGCGCTACGAGGCCGCTGGCGATGACTACAACGCCATCATGGTCCAAGCGCTGACCGACCGTCTCGCCGAAGCTTTTGCCGAGCGTATGCACGAGCGAGTTCGCAAGGAATTCTGGGGCTATGTCCCCGAGGAAAACCTCGATAACGAGTCGCTGATCGCTGAGAAATACCAAGGCATTCGACCTGCCCCCGGTTACCCTGCCTGCCCCGACCACACCGAGAAGGCCACTCTGTTCCGCCTATTGGAGGCCGAACGCAATACCGGGCTCACACTGACCGAAAACTATGCCATGTGGCCTGCCGCAGCGGTATCCGGCTGGTACTTCTCGCATCCCCAGTCCAAGTACTTCTCCACCGGCAAGATCACTCGTGATCAGGTCGAGGTGTTGGCTGAGCGCAAAGGCATGTCGCTGAATGAGCTAGAGCGTTGGCTGTCACCGGTGCTCTCGTACGATCCCGACTGAACCGCCTCCATCTCGTGGGCCCGAGCAAGTGCTCGGGCCCTGAACCCACATACTGGAACACGGCATGCTGCCTGAGCGCTCCCGCCGCGACATCATCTTGAAACTCGCCCTACCGATCATCGCCGGCATGCTCTCTCAGAGCTTGCTCAATCTGATCGATGCCGCACTGGTCGGCTCATTGGGCGAAATCGCCTTGGCGGGTGTCGGCATTGGCGGCTATGCCATGTTCCTGATCACAGCCATGGTGTTTGGCCTCTCTTCTGGGGTACAGGCCCAAACTGCACGCCGACATGGGGAACAAGACTGGCAGCACCGAGCGATAGCTCTGAATGCCGGGTTGGTGATCGCCCTCGCAGTCGCCTTGCCCTTGATGCTGCTATGTCTATGGCAGGCACCACGCCTGATGTGGTTGATCAACCAAGACCCACAGGTGAATCAGATAGCGGTCGAGTATTTTCGCTGGCGTGTCGCGGGGTTGATACCTGTGGCCATGATCTTCTGCTTTCGTGGCTATTGGAACGGTATTCAACAAACGGGAGTCTACCTGCGCATCATTCTGATCATGCACATCGTCAATGTGCTGTCTAGCATTGGACTGATTTTCGGCTATTTCGGGTTCCCTGAAATGGGAGCCACGGGTGCCGGAGCCGGCACGACTCTGTCGTTGTTCGTGGGGCTCGCTATCTGGTCGGTATTCAGCATCAAGAGTGCGGCCAGCAGCGGCTTCCTGATGCGTTTGCCCCGTCGCGAGACCTTCGTCGCCACTCTGAAGCTGGCTACCCCTCACTCCTTCCAACAGCTATGGTTCGCCGCAGGATATGCTGTGTTGTTCTGGATACTCGGCCAACTGGATACGGCTAGCGTCGCGGTGGGGCATGTCCTGGTCAACCTGTCGCTGTTTCTGATCCTGCCAGGTGTCGGGCTGGGAGTTGCCGCCATGAGCCTGGTGGGACAGGCCATGGGGCGTGAGGCACATAACGATGCTCATCGTTGGGGATGGGAAGTGGTTCGAGTCGCCTGGGTTTGCCTGGGACTATTGGCATTGCCAATGATGTTCATGCCTGATCTGGTCCTGGGGCTTTTTCTACGCGATGCCGAGCTGATCCAGATGGGGGTGGTTCCCCTCCAACTCACTGCCTTGATGATCGTCCTCGATGCTGCTGCCTTGGTTCTGGGGCAAGCATTGCTGGGCGCTGGCGCTAACCGGACCGTCATGGCCACAACGCTGACCATGCAGTGGCTAGTCTTCTTGCCCCTGGCCTGGTGGGTTGGCGTCGTGCTGGACTATGGCCTGATAGGAATCTGGTGGATCCAGCTCGGCTATCGTTGCTTGAATTCGTTGTGGTTCGCTGCGATTTGGCAGCGCCGTCACTGGCAACGTCTGGTACTCTGATGTTACAGAACGTTCCCATTCAACCAAGAGACCCTTGTCATGTGTCTGGTTGTTGCGTACCTGCTTAGCCTCATGTCGGAATTGCCTATTGCTGGCTTCTGGCAGGTGCCAACGGAGATCGAACGATGATCCAGCATGCCTCATTGAATCGCTTCTTCCTGGAGCGCATCATCCCTCTGGGGCTAGTGGTCACTCTATTCTTGGGTCTGATCAATGCCTGGCACCTGCAATACCGCTTCGAGCAAGAATTGGCACGCAAACAAGTCGAACTGCTACGTATTGGTGCCACGACTCTAGCGGTACCGATGTGGAACTTCGATCAGCAAGGTATCTCCGATCTCGTCGATACTTTGCTTGCCGACCCGGATGTGGCAAGTGTCGCGATCCACGATGCCGATGGCACCCTACTCCTCGCTCGACACGACAATCATCGCCTTGGTGGCCAGCAAGCCCAATCCAAACCGATCCTCTTCGAGGATATGCAACTGCGTCGTGTGCTGGGGAGTGTCGAGCTCGTATTCACTCGACAACGCTTGGCTTCTCAAATTCTCTGGTCAGTACTCTACACCCTGCTAGCCGTGGGTCTGATGGTGCTTGTTGTCTCATTGTGGACGCTGAGCTTCAATTCCCGACATGTGATCGCTCCACTCAATGCCATCCTCGACACACTTCGAGCACTGCGTGCCGGGAAGGGGTTCTCACCAGTAGGAACCCATGCTCCCGGGGAAGTTGGCCAGGCGCTGAGAGCCTTTAATACACTCGGAAGACAGCTTGACCACGCTCGTCACGAAATTGCCCAACAGGCGCGGCACGATGGACTGACCGGCCTGCTCAATCGCATCGGCTTCCAGGAAAGACTCGCCGACTGGCTCAAGGCCAATCCCGGGCAACCCTTGGGTATCCTGCACTTGGATATCAACCATTTCCGCTGGATCAACGAGAGCTTCGGCCAGGATGCAGGCAGCGGCATCTTGCACGATGTCGCCCAGCGCCTCCTGGTCATCACCGATGGCCGTACCGCCCTCCCCCCCGCGCGGCTCGGTGGCGACGAATTCGTACTCGTGTATACCGATGCCGATGCGACGCGCTTGGCAAAAGAGGTCCGCCACCTGCAGCAAGCCATGCTTACCCCCATGTCAGTTGCAGATGAAGAGCTGTTCGTTTCATTCAGCATTGGTGGTGCGCTCTTCCCTTTACATGCCAACACGATGGAAAGTCTTCTCAAATGCGTGGAGCAAGCCCTTCATCAGGGCAAAGAGCGTGGGCGTGGCGATTACCGGCTCTATCGCCCCACGACCTCACGTCTTCCCGCCAGTGAAATGATCAGTCTGGAGCGCGATCTGCATTATGCGCTGCATCACGATGGCTTGCGTTTGGTGGTACAACCCATCGTCAGCCGTCATGAAGCAGCAATCAGTGGCGCGGAGACGTTGGTTCGTATCGAGCATCCTACCCGTGGCGAGCTCTCTCCCCAGACCTTTATCCCGGTGGCCGAAGAATCCGGGCTCATCATTCCCATCAGCCAATGGATGCTGGAACAAGGCATGGCTTGGCTAGCCACTATCAGCACACAGGGGTATCAAGACCTGACGCTGTCATTCAATGTATCGGTGCGTGAATTCCATGATGGCGGGCTGGTCGAACGGCTGAGCACGGCCCTGGCACGCCATGAACTCGCTGCTGACCGTATCATTCTCGAGGTGACGGAGAATCTGATGCTGGAACCAAGCCAAGGAATCCTCGACCAGTTCAACGCTATTCGAGCACTGGGCTGCCGTCTTGCCATCGACGATTTTGGTACCGGTTTTTCCTCGCTAAGCTACCTTCAAAGCCTGCCCTTCGATATCATCAAGGTTGATCGCAGCTTTGTCCGCGATATGCCTCACAACCGGCAACATACCTTACTCGTCGGAGCCATTGCCGAGATGGGCCACGCACTTGGGTTGGCAGTCACGATGGAAGGAATCGAGTCCGCCGAGCAAGCTTCGCAATGCTGGCGTCTTGGGGCTGACCATCTTCAGGGCTATTACTTCAGCAAACCCTTGCCAATGGAGCATTTCCAAGATCATTTGGCGGGCGGAGTCGATTGCTCGACGCTACCCTGAGGCGCTAATAACTCTTTAATAAAATTCTATGATCATTTATTCTTTCATAGAATAAACAGAGAGGAGTATGGTCCTATCTCGGCCTATTCCTTCATCCGCCCTGACTAGCAGGACACGCCTGAATGTATCGGTACGACACCTACGACCAGACGCTTGTCGACGAACGCGTTGCCCAGTTTCGCGACCAGATGGAACGCTATCTGGCCGGGCGCCTGGGAGAAGACGAATTCCGACCGCTGCGCCTCCAGAATGGTCTCTATATTCAGAAGCATGCGCCTATGCTGCGTATCGCCATTCCCTACGGCATGCTATCGAGCCGGCAATTGCGGGCACTGGCCGCAATCACACGCCGTTATGACCGGGGTTACGGCCACTTCAGCACTCGCCAGAACCTGCAATTGAACTGGCCGGCGTTGGAGGATATCCCCGATATTCTCGGTGAACTTGCCAAGGTGCAGATGCATGCCATCCAGACCAGTGGCAACTGTATCCGTAATACCACCAGCGATCAGTTCGCCGGCATCGCCGAAGATGAGATCGAGGATCCGCGCCCTTGGTGCGAGTTGATCCGTCAATGGTCGACGCTACATCCAGAGTTTGCCTTTCTGCCACGCAAGTTCAAGATTGCGGTGACTGGCGCCAAGGAAGATCGTGCCGCCATTCAGGTACACGATATCGGTTTGCGGCTATGGCGTGACGATAACGGCGAACTCAAGGTCAAGGTTTTGGCCGGAGGCGGCCTGGGGCGCACACCGATGATCGGTGACGTGGTATGCGAGGATCTGCCATGGCAGCACCTGCTGACCTATCTGGAAGCCTGTGTCCGGGTCTATAACCAGTTCGGCCGCCGCGACAACAAATTCAAGGCGCGTATCAAGATTCTGGTCAAGGCGCTTGGTATCGAGGAATATCGGCGCCGAGTCGAGGCCGAGTGGACGCATCTCAAGGATGGTCCGCAGACACTGACCCAAGCTGCCGTGGATGCTGCTCGCGCCCATTTCCCCGAACCCGAACGTCGCCCCGTGCCCGAGCAAGCTATCGCCGATTTCGAGCGCTTGAGAGCGGATAACCGCGCCTTTGCACGCTTTGTGACCAACAATGTCACTGCGCACAAGGTAGCTGGCTACAAGGCGGTAACGCTGTCACTCAAGCGTCGTGAACATGCGCCTGGTGACGTCACTGCCGACCAGATGGAAGCCGTTGCCAATCTTGCCGACCACTATAGCTTCGGCGAAGTTCGTGTCACCCATGAGCAGAACCTGGTGCTTTCCGATGTTCCTGTCGACCAACTCGAGTCCTTGTGGCAGGAACTCGATGCATTGGGTATGGCCAATCCCACGGTCGGTACGCTTAACGATATCATCTGCTGTCCAGGGGGCGATTATTGCAGCCTGGCCAATGCGGTATCGATCCCTATCGCTCAAGCATTGCAGGAGCGCTTCGAGAGTCTCGACTTTCTCTATGATCTCGGCCCGTTGGACCTGAACATTTCCGGTTGTATGAATGCTTGCGGACACCACCACGTAGGCCACATCGGTATTCTTGGCGTCGACAAGAAAGGTGAGGAATACTACCAGGTCTCGCTGGGTGGCAATGCCACCGACGATGCATCGTTGGGCAAGATCCTGGGCCCATCCTTCTATCGCGAGGATATCCCCGATGTGATCGACAAGGTGCTCAACGTCTATGTCGAGCAGCGCCATGATGACGAACGTTTCCTCGATACCTATCGACGGATCGGCTTGAAACCCTTCAAGGAGCGGGTCTATGCCTGACAGTCAACTCGAGCATGCCCAGACCTTGATCAAGCTGGGACAACCTGAAAAGAACACTTGGGCGCTGTCTCGTGTCGACGATGCCCTGCCTCAAGCACGGCCGGTCATCGTGCCACTTGCTCTATGGCTCGATAACAGCACCGATAGTCAACTGGCGCCTTGGTTGTCGAGTGACACCGAGTTGACGAGCGACCTCGTCAAACGGCTGGGCGATGCTCCGCTGATCGCCATCGACTTCCCAAGCTTCACCGACGGACGTGGTTACACCTTGGCTCGCCTACTTCGCGAGCGTTACGGCTATCAAGAGGAAATCCGTGCCATCGGCGATGTGTTGGTCGACCAACTCTATTATATGAGTCGCTGCGGCTTCGATGCGCTGGCGTTACGTGAGGACCAGCATCTCGACGACGCTTTACGCGCCTTGGGAGCCTTCAGTGTCAGTTACCAGCCAGGCGTGGATGTCAAGGAAGCGCTCTTCGAACGTCGCCTTCGCGAAGAGCGACGTACCTGACTCCAAGTCGTCAGAACCCTCCGATACCTACCCGGCCTCGTGCCGGGTATCACCCCCGCCGTTTCTGCTGTCGCTCCCGATTACGTGCCCGCGCCCGTTCGGATTTCCTGAGCATCACATACGTGGCCCCCAGCCCGCCGTGTGCCGGTTGAGCTGACACATAAGCCTGGACTTCCTCGAATTGACACAACCACTTGGCCAGATAAGAACGCAACACATTAGGTGGGCTATCGATCTCCCGCCCTCGCCCATGCACGATCAGCACACAGCGCAACTCATGCTCATGTGCCTCTCGAATGAAGGAGAATAGCTCGCGCCGACACTCGGCCAGGGGGCGTTTAAGAAGATGCAAGCGTGCTTCCGGTGCATAGCCGCCATGTCTGAGACGCTCCAATACGCCGGTTTGAATGCCGTCGCGACGATACTCGAAAGGATCATGGGGAACTACCAGATCGACGAAATCGTCAGACAGGAAGTTGCTATCCTCATCGCTGGCCATCGCGCTCTCACGGCGTACCAACTGTGCCTCGGAAGGTGTATCACGACGTTGTCGTGACAGGTCGGCCTTGTTCTTTCCCCGGGATAGAGGGGTGACCTTGCCCATCAGGTCCTGAAAATCCACATCGCCCTGAGACATGTGCAGCCCTCCCGGATCGCTATTCGGCACCAATAATATCAAAATCAACAGGGCATCTTCAGGGACCCTTGAGTTCGTTAGTCATTACAGTGCATACCGTGGCTGGGAGAAAGCGTCAAAATCGTGACATCATTGGCGCGATACTTTGAACGTTCCGGAGATGGCCGTTGATCTACCTGCGATACCTGCTGCTCGGTACTACAGGCACTACCCTCGCGGTGTTCGGCTATCTGTGGCTAACGCTGCTAAGTCCCTTCACTTATCACCCCCCCGAAGGCTTACCAACGATCAAGAGCGGCGAACATCAGGTTTTCGTGTACGGTACGTTGCGCTATCCCCTTGTTCGTTGGCTGGTATATGGCCGTACAGGAAATCCTGAACCCGCCACCCTCGAGGGTTATCGACGTAAAGCACTAGATCTTGCTACCGCGCCGAAAGGGAAAGTCGAAGGTCTGTTGCTACGCGTCAGCGCCAAGGAGCTAGCAAGACTGGATCGTTACGAACGTCTGGGCATCCGATATGAACGCACCCGAGAGACATTGTCGAACGGTCAACAGGTATGGGCTTATCGGCGGCTTTGAATATACTCATCAGGCAACAAAATAGATAACGGTATAAATGATAGCATCGGTTGTGAACTTGCCGCCGGGGCCCCTACAATACGCTAATCTGTTGATTTCACGGTAAACCAAAACGCCATGGCCAGTTTGACGCTCTACCACAACCCGCGCTGTTCCAAATCACGTCAAGCACTAGCTCTGCTAGAAGCTCAAAATATCGAATTCCAAGTGCATCGCTATCTCGATACCCCCCTTGATGTACCGGCACTGGAAGCCTTACTTCAGCGGCTCGACGGCGGACTTCCCCAACTGCTGAGGACTTCCGAAGCCGAGTGGAAAACTCTAAGCGTGTCCAGTGATGACACTCAAGGGGTACTGGCCGCTATCGCTGAGCATCCTAAACTGATGCAGCGTCCTATCCTTGATCGTGGCGATCGTGCAATCGTTGGTCGCCCGCCCGAGGCGGTCTTGCCACTGCTCTCCGACTGATGTCGCGCCTCCTTCTACTGGAGTCTCCATGACCGCTGATCTTCCCTATGTCCTGATCCTCTACTATTCCCGCTATGGTGCCACTCGCGCCATGGCTGAACAGGTGGCCGCTGGTGTCGAGTCCCTATCTGGAATCGATGCGCGTCTACGTACCGTTCCCGCTGTATCCCCAACCTGCGAAGCAGTGGCGCCAGAGATTCCTGCAGAAGGAGCGATTTATGCCAGCCTGGACGATCTACGCCATTGCTCCGGGCTAGCATTAGGAAGCCCAACTCGCTTCGGCAACATGGCTGCCCCGCTCAAGCACTTCCTCGATGGCACCAGTGAATTATGGATGAACGGCAGCCTAGTCGACCGCCCGGCAACCGCTTTTACTTCAACGGCCAGCCTACATGGCGGCCAAGAGAGCACACTGCTGAGCATGCTGATGCCCTTACTGCACCATGGCATGGTTTATGCGGGTTTGCCTTACAGCGAAACCACCCTCTTCACGACCCAAAGTGGCGGCACTCCCTATGGCGCCAGCCACCTGGCTGGATCGAGAAGCGACCGTCCACTGGATGATGATGAACGTCAGCTGGCTTTCGCCCAAGGCCGACGGGTGGCCAGATTGGCGCTGGCCCTAAAGACACTGCATGGGGGCCTCTGATGCGCCAATTATTCGAACGCCTGGAAGAGCGTCATGGACTGGATATCTTGTCTCAACGGTCACGCCAGGTCGTGTTAGGGAGCTATGTCGCCCTACTCGTGCTATTGAGTTACGGTGGGCTGAGACTACATGGAGTAGAGGAAAGCAGCATAGCTCCTTTTGTACTTCGAGTGCTCCCGCTGATCCTGTTTCTGCCTTCGATCCTGGCTCAGCGCCCACGCGGACACGCCTGGCTAGCTTTCGTCAGTCTGCTGTACTTCATGCAAGGCGTGATGATCACCACCCTGCCAGGACAAACCTTGCTGGGTATGCTCGAAATTCTGGCGTCGTTGACCCTGTTCGTCGGCAGCATGTGTTATGCCCGCTTCCGCAGCCGCCAGCAACGTCGGTAACGTAACTGGACATCTGATCGGGTGTTGAGCCCGACGTCATCAACGGCGAAGATGTAGAAAAAACCCAGGGAGATCGCCATGACACGTGATATTGCCAAGATTCGGCGCGACTATGAAGGGGGCAGCCTGGATGAGTCCACCACTCCAGATACGCCGATGACGCTGTTCGATGAATGGTTGACCCTAGCACTGGAGTCAGAGGGAGATGATGGCAATGCCATGACCCTTGCCACTGTCGACAGTCAAGGGCTTCCTCATGCACGCATCGTCTTGCTCAAGGGCGTCGACCAGGGTGGATTGGTGTTCTATAGCAACTACCAGAGTCACAAGGGCAGTGAGCTGGCCAACGTTCCCTATGCTGCCCTAGTGTTTTGGTGGCCATCGCTCGATCGCCAGGTCAGGGTCGAAGGGAGTGTGGAGCTGATTTCCGATGACGAGTCCGATCGTTATTTCGCCAGCCGCCCACGTGGCAGCCAGCTTAGTACCTGGATTGCCACGCAGAGCGTGGAGATTCCTGATCGCAGTTGGATCGAGGAGCGCAAGAGACGTTTCGAGCAACTCTACGAAGGCCAGGAGATCACTCGCCCTGCACATTGGGGAGGATACCGAGTAGTACCGGAGATGATCGAATTTTGGCAAGGCCAACCCAACCGACTGCACGATCGCATTCGCTACGAACTACGCGAAGGGGATTGGGCCAAGTTTCGTCTCGCCCCCTAAGCGGCTTCTTGCATCAAGACGCCCGGCTTCTGAACCGTCCAATAGTTGGGGACAGCTCATTCAAGCCGGGCGTTCATGTCTCCAACCATGGGTCAATCCGGCTGGCTTTCCAGACGATGCCGCTGCCACTCGCTTTGCGGCTCATTCAGACGCAGACTGGCATCCACCACCTGTTCTTCCATGTTGTAATGCATGCGAAAGCCCAGATGCTTCATCAAGGCGCGCATGGGGTGGTTATCGACCATGATCTTGCCGAACATCTCCAGCGTTCCCACGCTCTTGCAGTAACGGATCATCTTGTTCATCAGCAAACTTCCAAGTCCTTGGCCATGAAGATCATCGCGGATGATCACCGAGAACTCGGTACGTATGTTGTCCGGATCGTTCCATACCCTCACCACGCCCAACATTTCCTTGCTATCGTCGTCCCGGTGATGCTCGGCAATGAATGCCATCTGCCGGTCATAGTTGATATGGGCAAGCAACGACAAGTCGCGTTTGGTCAGATCGGCCTTGTGATGGAAATAGCGAAAACGAATGCTTTCTTCGGAAAGCTGGGTATGGAAACTGGTGATCAGAGGAGCATCCTCTGCACGAATCGGACGCACCTCTACCTGCATGCCGTTGTCGAGTATCACCCACTCACGTAATTCCTCGGGGTACGGCATGATCGCATAGCGGGCCGGCATGCCCAGGTCCATGGCAAAATCCACCGCCATCAATCCATCGCGGTTGAGCAACAAAGGATTGAGCTCTAGCCCTTTCATCTCCGGCAGATCCGATGCCATCTGCGATAATTTGATCAAAATCTGGCAGAGACGCTGAATGTCGCACTGAGGGTCTCGCGAGTGTTCGCGTATCAGCTTGGCCGCGTGTGTACGCGACACCAGGTCATCGGCCAGTGTCATGTTCAGAGGCGGCAAGGCCACATGCCGATCGGCGAGCACATTCACCTTGTAACCGCCGATACCGAATACGATCACCGGACCGAAAACGGCGTCACGTGTTACTCCGGCGCAAAGCTGCATGGAGTGCTTGCCACGCTGCATGGGCTGGAGACAGTACTCACGAATGGTGATATCGGGAAATTTCTCGCACACCTTCGCTTCCAAGCGACGCATGCCTTCGGCTACCTGTTCGTGCGTTTCCAGGTCTTGCAGCAGGCCGGCAGAGAGCTTGTGCGGATGGCGTCGATAACGATACGGCACGCAATTGTGCTCATGCACGACTTTCAGAGCCATGGATTCATTGAAGTCGGTCGCCGCCTGGGCGCCCTCTTCCGGTGTGGAGCAATACCGGCTGGGCGCCACGGGAATCCCGTAGGCTTCTAGAACTTGAGCCGTCTCCGAGTGCGTGAGACATTCACGCCCTTGCTCCTTGGCCTGCTCGATCAATGTCCTGCAACGCGCACGAATCTCTGGCGTCGCGGTGAACGGCAAGCTCGGCGGTGTCTCCTGCAATAGCGCTTGCACACGTTGATAGTCGACCATGTGCATGAAGGCCTTGACGGCCTTCTCCGGTGATACGTAGGTCGGAATCCCCGCCAAGTTGCTTTCGTGACGTGCCGATAGCGCCTCTTCCAACCCCATCCAACTGGTCAGCAGGTTGCGCCTGAAGCGCTTGCGATTGGCCACGATGGCCTCAGCCGTGATCTTGGAAGGCGCCAGCCGAGTCGGTGCATGCACCACCAATACCGCATCCACATTGGCATCGGAAGCCACTATCTCCAAGGCATTGACCATCTTTTCCGGCGAGGCATTTCCACCCAAATCAACCGGATTGCGTCCCGGCAGGGTCATGTCGAAGTCTCCCTCGCGCAGCGCCTGGCAAGTTGCACCATCGAACTCGGCCAGTCGTCCCCCTGAGCTGATGAGCTTGTCGATGGCGAGCATGGCCGGCCCCAACCCATTGGAAACGATCGCCAGCCGGTCTCCACGTAGAGGCTTCATGCGTGACAGGGTCTCCAGCGCGTCGAAAAGCTCGTCTGAATCATCGACACGCACGACCCCGGCTCGGGCCAAGGCGGCATCGAAGATGACATCGCGATTGTCAATGCCAGGGGTCGGAGGTACGCCAGACAACTCCGATTGCGGTGTGCGCCCACTTTTGATCGCCAGCACCAACCGGTGACGCGAAGCCTCGCGCAAGGCTGTCATGAAATGCTGAGCATCGCGGATATATTCCAGATGCAGCAGGATCGCTTGAGACGGCGCATACTGATTGATGTAATCGATCAGGTCAGGCAACAACACATCGACACTGTCGCCAAGGGTGACCAAATGCGAGAAACCAATGCCGCGACCTGCTGCCCAATCGATCATGGCATTGCCCAGCATTCCCGATTGCCCCAAATAGGCAACGCGTCCAGGCCGGATTGGCTGGCTAGCATAGGTGGCATTCAACTTCCGGCCCGGTACGACCACTCCCAGACATTCTGGCCCCAGAACCCGGATGCCAGAACGGCGCGCGGCCCTGAGCATGCGCTCACGAATCGAACCTCCATCGCGGCCACGATCATCAAGATGCGAGCCGCCAGCAAGCACCATGGTGGCCTTGACACCGAAGCGCCCCAACTGCTCGATCAACCTGGGTACCGTGTCGACCGGAGAGCAAATCACTGCGAGATCGGGGACTTCAGGCAAGTCACGTACATGCTTGACACAAGGTCTTCCGAAAACATCTTTATATCCTTTGGGATTGACCGCCCATACCGGCCCTGGGAATCCAGCTTCCTGAAGGTTGCGGATGACCAATCCCCCCATCGAATGGGGTTTCTCGGATGCGCCTATCACTGCCAGACTACGTGGCTCGAAGAAGTGGCGCAGGAATCGTGTGCCCAAGTCTTCCTCCCTCTTCAGGATGGTCTGCCTCTGTGTACGACTTATTGACACTGTCGTGCAAGGGGTATCGCCAATTATGGTCGCTCTATCTCGGCTGGAGTCCACCATGATCACCTCCTATATCACACACCCCCATTACCATTGTCACCACATGGGGCCTGAACACCCTGAGAGCCCCCAACGGCTCGAGGCGATCCGAGCGCGCCTGGCACTGACCGGTATTCTGCAGCAGACCATGCAGTCGGAAGCCAAGGCCGCCACCGATGAGCAAATTGCCCGGGTGCATCCTGCACGACACATCCAAGCATTGGCTAAATGTGTCCCGAAACATGGCCTTGTCGCTCTCGACGGCGACACGTTGATGAACCCCGACAGTCTAACAGCTGCCTATCTGGCTGCCGGTGCCGCAGTTCGTGGGGTCGATCAGGTCTTTCGCCAACAGGCCGACAATGTCTTCTGCGCAGTGCGGCCACCGGGCCACCATGCCGAAACCACCGACGCCATGGGCTTTTGCTTCTTCAACAACGTCGCCGTAGGCGCCGCCCATGCGCGAGCCCACTACGGGGCTGAACGGGTCGCCATCCTTGACTTCGATGTTCACCAAGGCAACGGTACCGTGGACATCTTCAAAGGGAATCCGAACGTCTTGGTCTGTTCGAGCTTCCAATTCCCCTTCTATCCGTGGCGCTACCTCAGAAGCGAATGGCATAACATCATCAACACGCCGCTGGCAGCCGGTACCGGCAGCGACGAGTTCAGACGCGCCATCGAGGACGACTGGCTACCTGCCCTGCATGCCTTCAAACCTGACTTGGTACTAGTGTCGGCAGGTTTCGATGCCCATTACAACGATCCATTGGCCGAGTTGTGCTTGAAAGAAGAGGATTACTATTGGGTCACACAACTGGCCATGGACATCGCCGCTCTGTACGCCGATAACCGCCTGGTATCGGTGCTTGAAGGTGGATATGACCTCGACGCCCTCGGGCGCAGTGTCGAGGCCCACGTTACGGCCTTGCTGGGCTTGCCCTATTCGCATTGAGGTTGTTGTTTCCCTGCCTCCGGAAACCCTCACTCGATGTGCAACACCGCTTGACGGACCACGATACTTGGCGAGGTGTCGTGGTTGAGTATTCGGGCTACGTGCCCGGCCACTCGTCGGGTATGATTTGTGATAGGCTATCAGGAAATAATGTTTCCAATAGTGAATCGCCCATGTCCGCCACCACCGATCAGGATGCCGCCCTGCGCATCGCCTCCGGTCGCAAGGCCTTCGTCGAGCCGCTGCGGCTGGGAGAGCGCCTCAAGGAGATCCGGCTCGCCAACCAGTGGACGCTGGAAGACGTCAGCCAACGCACTGGTCTGGCCCGCTCCACGTTGTCAAAAATCGAGAATGACCAGATCTCACCAACTTTCAGTGCCGTTCAGAAGTTGATCGGTGGCTTGGGTATCGACCTGCCCCAGCTTCTCAGTCCACCCAAGACTCAAGCTCGCACGCTCGGCCGTCGCGATCTCACACGGGTCGGCGAAGGGCAATTGCATCCTACCCCGACCTACGAGCACGAACTGCTCTCTTGGCAACTGGCCCAGAAACGCATGATCCCGTTCAAGACTATCGTCAGGGCTCGCCACTTCGAAGAGTTCAGCGAATGGGTACGCCATGACGGTGAAGAGTTCTTGATCGTGCTCGATGGCGAGATCATGCTCTACACCGAATTCTACGAACCTCTGAATCTCGTGCGTGGCGACAGCATCTACTTCGACAGTGACATGGGCCATGCCCTGGTCTCGATTAGCGAAGAAGATGCCGTGGTGCTTTCGGTATGCACACGGGGGATGCAGCCTGATTGAGCCTGGAGCGTATTGTCAGTACCTGCAGTGATACCAAAGACCAAGTCGGCCGGCATTTTGCCGGCCGACTTGGTCATAAGTTTTCTTATCTGGATAACAGTCCAGGCAACCAAGTGATCAGTCCGGGCCATAGAGCAAGCACGAACAGCATACACAACTGGATCAGAATAAAAGGAGTCACTCCTTTATAGATTTCGACGGTTTTCACACTCTCCGGTGCAACACCGCGTAGATAAAACAGCGAGAAACCAAAGGGCGGGGTGAGAAAAGAAGTCTGCAGGTTAATGGCGATCATGATGCCCAACCATACCGGATCCAAACCCAAGGTAAGCAACACTGGCGCCACGATGGGCACCACCACGAAAGTGATCTCGATGAAGTCGAGGATAAAGCCCAGGAAGAAGATCACCAGCATAACGATCAAAGTGGCTCCCCACACGCCACCAGGCATATCTTCGAACACACCATGCACCAGGTCATCACCGCCAAAGCCACGAAATACCAACGAGAACAAAGCAGCCCCGATCAGGATCAGAAACACCATGCACGTGATCTGGGTAGTTGAGATGACGACTTCGCGGAGCTTCTCTTTACTCAACTGCTTCTGTGACAGTGCCAGCAGCAAAGCTCCCATCGCGCCAACACCGGCCGCCTCGGTGGGAGTGGCAATACCGGCAAGAATGGAGCCCAGCACGGCCAGGATCAGCAATAGCGGCGGCACGAGGCTACCAATGAATGAAACCCTACGCTCTGATTCGACCTCGAGATCATTGGCCGTCAAGGCTGGAGCCGAGGTGGGCTTGAGCCACGCCACCAAACAGATATAGACCACATAGCACAGCACCAGCAGCAAGCCAGGGATCAACGCACCCACGAACAGATCGCCTACCGAGACGGTTTCCGGTGAGAAGAGGCCCATGTTGATCTGGGCTTGCTGATAGGCACTGGAGAGCACGTCCCCCAACAATACCAACGCAATGGAAGGCGGGATGATCTGGCCCAAGGTACCGGTGGCACAAATGGAGCCGGTAGCCAAACTCGGGCTATAACCACGCTTCAGCATGGTGGGCAATGATAACAAGCCCATGGTGACCACGGTGGCCCCCACGATACCGGTACTAGCGGCCAACAACATGCCAACCAGTGTCACCGAGATTCCCAAGCCTCCACGCAGGCGGCCAAACAAAAGTGCCATGCTGTTGAGCAGGTTCTCGGCGACCTTGGATTTTTCCAACAGCGTACCCATCAGCACGAACAGGGGAACCGCCATTAACGTCTGATTGGTGAGGATGCCGTATATGCGGCTTGGCAAGGCATGCAGGAAGGCTGAAGCGAAAGTGTCGGTGACAATACCGATGCCTGCGAACAGCAAGGCGGTACCCGCCAAGGAATACGCCACTGGATAGCCGAACAACAACACCAGGCATACCGCGCCGAACATGAACAAAGGGATGAGTTCAACCAAGGCTAGCGCCCTCCTTTGCAACAAGGGTTGGGTATCGACCGACGAGAATCATCAAGTTGCGAGCCAATTCCGCAATCCCCTGTAGGGTCATGGTAACGACCAGTACCAGCATCAAACTCTTGAGCAGGTATACCAATGGCAGGCCACCTGATTCCGGTGATGCTTCCATGAGCGCCCAGGATTTGGCGACGTAACCGAAGCAGAACCATCCGGTGAAAAGACAGACCGGCAGCAGGAGGAATAGCGTACCGAGCAGGTTGATCACTGCCCGACCGCGCGGTGACAACGTCCGATAGAAAATATCCACTCGCACATGCCCGTCATGTTTCAGAGTAAAAGCAGAAGCTGTCATGAACAGGATGGCATGCAGATACATCACGCTTTCCTGCAAGGCAATGGAACCGGTGTTGAACAGATAGCGCAATACCACCACCAGGAACATCAGCGCCATCATCACCGGCAGCAGCCAAGCAGTGGCACGGCCGACGACTTCGGTGAAGCCATCAATGGTTTCGCATAGTTGCTGTAGCATTCGCAGGCCTATTTGAATGATAACGAGAAATACTAGGAGTAATCGGGATGTGGGGAGCATGCCTGATGCGCTGATTCCGCAATCAAAACTCCCCACACGAAGCCATTTATCTACCCAATTGCCTATTGCCCCCGTGTCTCGATATAAGCCTGTTCCGCTACGTGGTTATAAGCTGCCGCCCCCTGCTGGTAGGCTCGGTATGATTCATATATCCGGGTAGCCATTGGATCTTGCTCAGCCAACTCTTGCACCACTTCATCTGCATAGCCCTGTAGCTTCTGGAGCAGATCTTCCGGGAATCGACGCAACTCGACACCAGATTCCTGCAATTGATTCAAGGCTTCGATATTGCGCGCATCATATTCCACCAGCATGTCATAACTGGCAGTCTTGGCTGCTTGTCGCACGATCGCCTGCAGATCTTCCGGCAGCGTTTGGAAAGCCTCTTCATTGACAATGAATTCAAACATGCTGCCGGGCTCGTGCCAGCCTGGATAGTAGTAATACTGAGCTGCGGTGTTCAGGCCGAATGCACGGTCATTGTATGGACCGACCCACTCGACGGCATCGATAGCACCAGTCTGAAGCGCGGTGAAAATCTCGCCGCCTGGCAACGATACCGGAACACCACCGGCACGGCTGAGCACTTCTCCACCCAAGCCCGGAATACGCATCTTCAGACCTTCAAGGTCTTCGATGGAATTGATCTCCTTGTTGAACCATCCCCCCATCTGAGTGCCAGTGGAGCCTGCTGCCAGCGGTACCACACCATGAGGCCGATACAACTCCTCCCACAACGCCATTCCCCCGCCATATTGCAACCAGCCATTGGTTTCAGATGCAGTCATCCCGAAAGGGATAGCAGCGAAGAACTGCGCTGCGGGAAGCTTGCCTTTCCAGTAATAGGAACCGCTATGCCCCATTTCGGCCGTGCCATTGGAGATCGCATCGAATACTTCAAAGCCTGGCACCACCTCTCCAGCTCCAAATACGCGGATCTTGAGCCGACCACCGGACATGTCATCGACCATCTTGGCAAAGTTCTCTGGTGCAACACCCAACCCGGGGAAATTCTTCGGCCAGGAGGTCAGCAGTGACCAGCGATAGGTTTGATCACTGTCTGCAAGAGAAGGAGCGGATACACTAAGAGTCACGAGAGTGGCAAACAAGCTGCCCACCCCGAACCTTTTCAGGAACTGGCGTTTTTTCATCATGATAGGAAACCTCAAAGCATTTATCGTTATTGAAATCATATGGCTATCTTCCAATACCCAGAGCCACTGTAATGGAAGTCACCAGCAGGAAATATTCGTATGACTACGCAGATGACCTACGGAGAATCACTTAGCCTTATCCGTAAAACTACGTACTGATACGACCTTGGTCGCAAAGAAGGTTGTCCAGCAATAAATTCGCTTACAATGCCACGTCATAGGGAAAGCCAAAGCGAAACGGACACACTCCCTTCTTGCTGACCAATACACTATGTCGTCATCATCCATGTCCCTCAGAACGAAGATTCTTCTGCTCGCTGTGTTGCCCTTACTGGTGGTGACATCGTTGATCACACTGATGACCGTCAATCAGGCCCGCCAGCTGGGAAAGGAAGAAATCCTCACGTTCGAGCGCAATTTACTGGAAGCCAAGCGCACTGAACTCAAGCACTACGTCAGTTTGGCATTGACCTCCATTGAACCGGTGTACCGTAACGCCGATCCCAATGACCCTGCTGCAAGAGAGTTGGTGAAAGCCATCCTGAATAGCTTGACTTACGGAGAAGATGGTTATTTCTTCGTTTACGATCTGGAAGGGACCAATCTGGTACACCCCAAACAACCTGAGTTGGTTGGGCAAGCACTTTATGACCTGCAAGACATCAATGGCAACTATGTCATCCGAAACCTACTGGAAGTCGCTATCAACGGCGGTGGGCATTACCGTTATATGTGGAATAAGCCCTCGTTAGGCAAAGTCGTGGACAAGTTGAGTTACGCAGTCATATTGCCAGATTGGGATTGGATGTTAGGCACAGGCATTTATATTGACGATGTCGTCAATGAAATAAACAATATCAAGGCTCAAGTCAACAGAAATGTCCGCAACACATTCCTTACAGTAATGGCAATTATCACCGTAGCCACGGCATTTATCGTAATGGTAGGAGTCGTTATCAACGTACATGAACATCGATTGGCGGATGGCAAACTAAAAGAGTTATCTCAGCAAACAGTACTGTTCCAGGAAGATGAAAAACGGCGGATTTCTCGAGAACTTCACGACGGCATCAATCAACTCATGGTGTCGGTGAAATATCGTATCGAGTTGAGCATCGAGAAAATGCGACTGAGCGATCATAGTGCCAAGCAAGACCTCCACAAGGGAGCACAGGTACTGAATGAAGCCATTCACGAAGTGCGCCGCATCTCGCGTGACTTGCGTCCCAGTATCCTCGACGACCTAGGACTAATGGCCGCATTGGATAGCTTGCTGGGAGAGTTCGTCGAACGCACCGGCATTCACCTGGAGCAGCATACACCACCCTACCGACATCGCTTGCCAGACCAGATTGAAACCACACTATACCGCATCGTGCAGGAAGCGCTGACCAACATCGAACGACATAGCGAAGCTAGCCATGTCCGCTTGAATACCAGTTGGAGCAACCATTCATTCCAGCTGACGATCCAGGACAATGGCAAGGGATTCCTGATCAAGGAAGCGCTGTATCAACGTGGCATTGGCTTGAGAAACATGCGGGAACGGGTGGAGTTCCTCGGTGGGGACTTCACCATCCATTCAGAACCAGAGCATGGAACGAAGCTGAAAGCTCTGTTTCCGATCCCCGTTCACGTTTGAGGCCCCCCCTGCTGATAGTCATCAATCCGAGCAGCACATGACAAGGACAATAAACATGAGCACGAATCAGCCGATAAGCGTTCTCCTCGTGGATGATCATCCACTGGTGCTGGATGGCATTCGCGCCCGACTGGAACATGAGAACTGTATTCAAGTCGTCGGAGAAGCCAATAACGGTGAGCAGGCACTGTCTCTAGCAGCACATCTGCGGCCCGACGTCGTCTTGATGGATATCAGTATGCCAGTCATGGGCGGGCTGGAGGCAACCCGCCAGTTCCACGATCTCTTTCCCGAGATGCGTGTACTGATTCTCAGCATGCATGACAATCAGGAATACATCATGAGTGTCATGCAAAGTGGCGCCAGTGGCTACATCCTCAAGGATGTCTCCTCCCAAGAAATGATTGGCGCCATCATCAGTGTCCACCAAGGCAACAGCTATTACAGTTCAGGCGTATCTCAAACCCTGCTGGATGGATATAGTCGGCATCAAAACGAGTCCCGGCTTCTTACACCTCGCGAAGAAGCCGTATTGACATTGCTAGCGCAAGGCAAGAATACCAAGGCGATTGGCCGAAATTTGGGTATCAGCCCCCGTACAGTGGAAACACATCGCCAAAACATCAAGCGCAAACTGGATATCCACACGCCTACAGGGCTGGCAAAATATGCCATCGAACATGAACTGACCTGATACCCGTAGCGATCGGTCAGCCCGCTGAGCGACGGCCCGAAACATCGCCTGGGCGTTTGGCCGGCACCGCATCCAATATCAGACGATCGCTGGCATGAATGGCTTGAAAATGCTTCCCCTTGGCTCGTGCGATCAACAACACGCCAAAACGCTCGGCCAGTTCTGCCCCCTTCTGCGTCACCCCCGAGCGCGACACCAATACACTGATACCCATCTGCGCCACTTTGAGTACCATTTCCGATGTCAATCGGCCGGTGGTATAGAAAATATCCGCCCCAGTGCTAGGTACCTCGTCGAGCCACTGGCGGCCTGCCAGGGTATCCACGGCGTTATGCCGCCCCACGTCCTCGATGAAATCCAACACTTCTTCTTGCCGGCACAGTGCACAGCCATGTACGGCCCCAGCACTCCGGTAGGTTTCGTTATAGGCACCGAGATTTTGTAGCAAACGATAAAGCACCGACTGCGACAGTATGGTTCGAGGTAATGGTTTGAGGGCAGTGGAATCGAGTAACCGACCAAACACTGTGCCTTGGCCGCAACCGGTGGTGACAGTGCGCTGCCCCAGGCGTTCCTCCAGATCCTCGGGTAGATGGCGAGCCACCACGGCAGCCGCTTCTACCTCCCAATCCACATGCACGGCCTGTAGATCTTCCAGGCCCCCCAGCAACCCCTGATTACGCAGATAGCCCACCACTAACGCCTCGGGATCGGCGCCGAGCGTCATCAGTGTGACGATCTCACGCTTGTTCAGGTACACGGTCAAGGCACGCTCCGCTGCGATCGCTTGGCAGCGATGCTCACCGTATTCGTCAATGACATCGATCTCCAAGGTCGCGGGTAGTCGCGCTCGACTCAAGCTAATCTCAGTCATCCGCTGGCTCCGTAGCAAAGCGTTGATAGTTAATGATGGCATTCTCGACACCCAGTGTCTTTACTCAAGAGTGGATAGTACGAGAGCGAGAATCATGACAGCCACTAGCAGCACTCGAGTATTGAGTTTCGACTTGGCGAGCGAATCCCGG
Organism: Litchfieldella anticariensis FP35 = DSM 16096; assembly: GCF_000409775.1. GTDB lineage: Bacteria > Pseudomonadota > Gammaproteobacteria > Pseudomonadales > Halomonadaceae > Litchfieldella > Litchfieldella anticariensis. The sequence continues at coordinate 768,674 of NZ_KE332377.1, forward strand.
CAAGTAAAAGGGTTTACCACCACCCACTGGAAAATCAAAGACCTGCAACCCGGCGACAAGGGCCTTTGGGCTTTGACACTGCAGCTCTACCTTACCGAACGAGCCGCATACCGTTTCAACCTGATGGCGGATACCCCGCGGCTATTCATTCGTTGCGGAGTGGCTGACGACATACCACGACCGTCGGCCATTACTGCCAGCCAGGACGTCGCTGCCAGTTGGCTGGATGGGGAACAACAAGTATTGGAAATCGACATGCCATTGGCGATCCAGGCCTGGCTGGAGGCATACCTTGCTCGCCACGGCGAAGCCCCCGACGAGGGTCGCAAAAAGAAACGCAATGGGCCTGGGCGTGCCCGGGAGAACATCGCATGAACCGACTGTCCCGTTGGTCGCAGCGCAAGCTTGGTGCAAAAGACGCTGACAACGAATCGGAGTACACAGAGCAAGCCGAGGAGCCAGTCACGCCGATCCGTGACCAAGCCGATATCAAGCCAGCAACTCAAGAAGATACCGAGCCTTCCGATCTCGAGCCCGGCAGCCTGGACGATACGTTGCCCGACCCAGACACCCTGCCCCCCGGCAGTGACATCAAAGCCTTCATGGTGCCAGGAGTCAGTGCCGGCCTGCGCAAACGCGCCTTACGCCGCCTGTTTGCCGCGGAGCGCTATGGCATCCGGGATGGCCTCGACGACTACGACGATGACTACCAGCAGCGCCTCAAGCCCTTGGCCAGCGAAGTCGCACAGCGGTTAAGGAAGTGGACTGACAAACTCGATGAGACATCCAGCGAAACGGCTGAGACCAATCACGAGGCAAAGGCGACCAACGAACAGGCAGCGGCAGCAAAGTCCGCCAATGATGGAGACACTCCTGAAGAGACCCCCGACCTGACGATTACGGCTCCCCATGATAGCGAGTCGCACTCCACGACCAAACATTAGACGAATGATGTGTTGGCAAAAAATCACAAACCGACCAACACTGAAACATTAGTAAAACTTAACAATAACGAAACGACCATCGACCGTGAGACTTCATGAATCAGCGAATCACCCTGATGCCGGTGGATGACTCTCGCAACCGGCAAGCAAGAGAGCACGCGCATCATCGGGTATCCTGGCCAGTCAACCTCACACCTGCCAGTGTGAGTTATGTCAGTGACGGCCATGCCCTGATTGTGGGCAATGAACGTGACGCCCGATTTGCCGCTCGCTCGCTCCGAAACAAGGGTCTGTCATCCGTGACCCTATTGTTTACCGCTCCTGTCAGCGAGTCCCACGACTCACTCGACGAGGAAACCATCGACATCTTGCTGGCCGATACCGTCGACCTGAACAGCCATACCCTGGCACCCAGCCAAGTCCAAGCACTGCGTATCGAAGGATATCTGGGCCGTTTCTCGGTCAGCCTTTTACAGGATGGTGTCTCGCTGAACCTGGCAACAGCCCTGGTCTCTCGTGACCATTTCGATCTGATTCTGGATCTCGGTGAAACACCGGTCCTACCACTTGAGCTACCTCCCCCCGGTTACATAACCAGCGGCCTGGACGACAGTGATCGGGATGCGACGCTTGACGCGTTCGCCAACCTGGTCGGTGAATTCGACAAGCCGCGTTATTTTCAGATCAACAACGACCTCTGTGCTCACTCCAACAGCGGTAACATCGGCTGCACGCGCTGTCTGGATGTGTGTCCTGCCGATGCCATCACCAGCCATCAGGGACGCATCGAAGCATGGGTCGAGATCGATCCCTTCCGTTGCCACGGTGTTGGCAGTTGCACCAGCAGTTGCCCTACCGGCGCCATTCAATACCGCATGCCGGAAACCCAACGTCAGCAGGAGACCCTACTGGCTTGGCTGGATGCATACCGACAGGCCGGGGGCATAACCCCGGTGGTACGCTTTGGCGAAGCGGAGGATATGGCTGGTGAGGATGCTGCCGGTCATGTCCTTGATATCCCTCTCGAGGAACTCGGCGCCGCCGGCCATGACCAGTGGCTTGCTGCCTTGGCCGGTGGCGCGGCCGAGGTACGGATTCAGTACCACGGGCGTATGCCCGAACGCCTCGTTGCCTTTATCGATGACCAACTCGCACAGGCCCATACCCTACTCGAGGCTTTGGGCCACTCCCGAGATCGTGTGAAGCGCATTGACGCTGGTGATAACGTAGCCCGTGACGCCTTGCCAACGTTTCCCCCGCTGACAACCGGCACCTTGGCTTTCGAGACCACCGGAAAGCGTGAACGCCTGAATCAGGTGCTCGCGCGACTAGTCGAACTGGGCCGATTCGATGGGCAACGCCACCGGATGCCGGCTGGTGCCGCTTACGGCAACATCGAAGTGAACACTGCAGCTTGCACACTCTGCATGGCCTGCGTCGCCAACTGTCCCACCCCCGCGCTGGCAGCCGGACTGGACAGCCCACAGTTGAGTTTTCGAGAAGCCGACTGTGTCCAGTGCGGACTCTGTGCTGCCGCCTGTCCGGAGAATGCCATCTCTCTAGCCCCAGGATTTTTGTCCGACAAGACCCGCGAGCAGCGGCATGTATGCCACGAGGAAGCAGCATTCGAGTGTATTCGCTGTGGCAAGCCCTTCGCCTCGGCCAGCGCCATCGCCAACATCAAGGCCAAGCTGGCCGACCATCCCTATTTTGCCGGCGACGCCCTTTCGCGACTGGAAATGTGTGAAGACTGCCGCGTGCGGGATGTCTGGCAAGAACTGGCACGTGACCCCGAATCGCAACTCAAGGTATGACCACGATGAGCGAGATCACCACGCTACCGAATGACGCCGAACTCGAGGAGACTCAAGCGCTTCGGGCCGAGATCTATCGACTGCTGTCACGACTGCTTCGAGAGGCTCCTGACCAGCCACTGCTCGACTGGTTGTCCGCCTTGGAAGTCGAGAACGATGGCAGCGCACTCACCTCATGCTGGTCGTCGCTAGCCATCGCTGCTCGTGAAGCCTCATCCGACGCATTGACGCGCGCCCATTTTCGTCATCTGGTGGGGGTGATCGAGGGTGACGTGATTCCTTATGCCTCCTGGTATCGAAACGGCGACTTGATGGATGAAGCCCTGATTACTCTGCGCCGCGATATTAAACAGTTGGGGTTTGAACGCTCCGAGGACACTCAGGATCCGGAAGATCACCTGGCCGCGATATGCGAAGTGATGGCCATGTTGATCGAAGCCCATTCCAGTGCCGAAGCGACATTCTTCATGAAGCATCTGGCACCTTGGGCCTCACGCTGTTTCGCGGATTTGGAAGCGGTTGACACCCTCTTCTATTCGCGACTCGGTCGTCTCGGACGAACGTTTATCGATATGGAGTTTGGTCGCCTAGAGGATGAGGCGAATCATGAAACGGTTCGGCTCGTCGAGCCTTGACACCATCACATTGGATCGTGATGACACAACGACAACAACGCCAATCAACGGCCATTGCTTGATCGAGGAGACACCCATGCGCAAGACACGCAACCCAGAGCGGCGCCGCTTCCTGAAAACGCTCGGAATGGGCACGGCAGCAGCCGGTGCGGCTGCAACCGTCGGCCACATCACCCTGGCTGAAGCAGAAACCGCCCCTGCGAAAAACACGGAAACCTCCCAGCAATACCGGGAAACCGACCATATTCGTACCTTTTACGCCACCCTGCGTGATTGACGGCTCGCCAGCCAGGAGATCGATGCCATGCGTTTATCTCGAAAATCCGATACCCCGAAGGCTGCCGGTCTAGGTATTTCCCGTCGCCAATTCCTCAAGCGTAGCGGTGCTGCCACCGGCGGGCTGGCCGCTGCCGGTTTCCTGAGCGCCCCGATGATGCGCAAGACCAAGGCTGACGAGAAGACGCCGGTGCTGGATGGGAAGGTAGAAACGAAGCGTACCATTTGCTCCCACTGCTCAGTGGGCTGTGGCGTCTACGCCGAGGTCCAGGAAGGCATCTGGACGAAGCAGGAACCAGCCTTTGACCATCCCATCAACCGCGGTGCCCACTGTGCCAAGGGCGCTTCGCTGCGTCAGCACGGCCACTCCAAACATCGTCTGAAATATCCCATGAAGCTGGTCGGTGGTGAATGGCAACGCATGAGTTGGGACGAGGCCATAGAGGAAATCGGCAACAAGGTACTGGAACTCACCGACCAGCACGGCCCCGACAGCATCTATTGGCTAGGCTCAGCCAAATTCAACAACGAGCAGGCCTATTTGCTGCGCAAGTTCGCTGCGTTGGCCGGCACCAACAATACCGACCACCAGGCACGCATCTGTCACTCCACCACCGTGGCCGGGGTCGCCAATACCTGGGGCTACGGGGCGATGACCAATTCGCTCAACGACCTGCAGAACAGCAAGTCGATCATGTTCGTCGGCTCCAACCCTTGTGAAGCACACCCTGTCGCCATGCAGCACATCCTGCTGGCCAAGGAGCGCAGCCAGGCCAACATCATCGTGGTCGATCCGCGCTTCACACGCACGGCAGCCAAGGCCGACAGCTATGTACGCATCCGGCCCGGTTCCGATGTCGCCTTCATCTGGGGGCTACTGTGGCACATCTTCGAGAACGGGTGGGAAGATCGCCAATACATCGACCAACGCGTCTACGCCATGGACGAGGTCCGTGATGAAGTCGCCAACTTCCCTCCCGATGTGGTCGAGAACATCACCGGTGTCCCCGAGGAGACAATGCGCGATACCGCTCGGCGACTGGCCGAGAATCGGCCCGGTTGTGTGGTGTGGTGCATGGGCGGTACTCAACACACCACCGGCAACAACAACACCCGCGCCTACTGCATCCTCGAGCTGGCACTGGGCAACATCGGCAAATCCGGTGGCGGTGCCAACATCTTCCGCGGCCACGATAACGTCCAGGGCGCTACGGACCTGGGACTGATGTCTCATTCCCTGCCCGGCTACTACGGGCTGGAGGAAGGTGCCTGGAGGCATTGGGCTCGCGTCTGGGACCTCGACTACGATTGGCTCGAGAGCCGCTTCGACCCGAACGAATACGTCGATGGCAAGCCGATGAATGCCAACGGCATCACCGTCTCACGCTGGATCGACGGGGTGCTCGAGGAAGACGAGAGCATCTCCCAGCGCACGGCGTTGAAGGCAATGTTCTACTGGGGCCATGCCGTGAATTCTCAGACCCGTGGCCCGGAAATGCGCCAGGCGATGCAGAAACTCGACATGATGGTGATCGTCGACCCCTACCCGACCGTGGCAGCCGTCATGCACGACCGCAGCGACGGGGTCTATCTGCTGCCTGCCTGCACCCAGTTCGAAACCACTGGCAGCGTCACCGCCACCAACCGCTCGCTGCAATGGCGCGACAAGGTCATCGAACCGTTGTTCGAGTCGAAGCCAGACCACGAGATCATGTACCTACTTGCCCATAAGCTAGGTTTCGCAGATCAGCTCTGCAAACACATCCAGGTCAACGGCTCCGAACCATTGGTCGAAGACATCACTCGGGAGTTCAACCGTGGTATGTGGACCGTTGGCTATACCGGCCAGAGTCCCGAGCGTCTCAAGGCTCATCAGCAGAACTGGCACACTTTCAGCTTCCGTACCCTGCAAGCCGAAGGTGGTCCAGCAGATGGTGATTACTACGGCCTGCCTTGGCCCTGTTGGGGTACCGCCGAGATGGGCCATCCTGGTACGCCAATCCTCTACGACACCAGCAAGAAGGTCTCGGAGGGTGGTCTGACCTTCCGTGCCCGCTTCGGTATCGAGCGCAATGGTGAGAACATCCTCGCCGATGGCGTCTTCAGCCAAGGCTCGGAACTTGAAGACGGTTACCCGGAGTTCACCGCCGACATGCTCAAGGATCTCGGCTGGTGGGCTGATCTCACCGACCAGGAAAGGACAGAGGCCGAAGGCAAGAACTGGAAGACCGACCTTTCCGGTGGCATCCAGCGAGTCGCCATCGCCCACGAGTGCGCACCGTTCGGCAACGCCAAGGCACGCTGTAACGTCTGGACTTTCCCCGACCCCATTCCCAAGCATCGCGAACCGCTCTATACCAGTCGACGCGATCTGGTCGCCGACTACCCGACCTGGGACGATGTGGCATCTCACTACCGCCTACCGACCCTCTACAAGAGCATCCAGGAAAAGGATGTCACCGGAAACTACCCGATCATCCTCACCTCCGGACGCCTGGTCGAATATGAAGGCGGCGGCGAGGAAACCCGCTCCATGTCCTGGCTAGCTGAACTGCAGCAGGAAATGTTCGTCGAGATCAACCCGGCACTGGCCAATGACTTGGGAGTTGCGGAAGGCGATATGGTCTGGGTCGAGGGCGCCGAAGGGGGACGCGTCAAGGTCAAGGCCTTGGTGACTCCTCGCGTTGCGCGCGAGGTGGTATTCATGCCCTTCCACTTCGGCGGCATGTTCCAGGGCGAAAACCTTCATGACCGTTATCCCGAGGGGTCGGCACCCTACGTGCTTGGTGAAGCGGCCAACACTGCCACCACCTACGGCTATGACTCGGTGACCCAGATGCAGGAAACCAAGTGCACCCTGTGTCGCATCGAGAAGGTAAGCTGAGGAGAATACCATGGCCACAATGAAATTCATGTGCGACGCGGAACGCTGTATCGAATGCAACGGCTGCGTTACCGCCTGCAAGAATGCCAACGAGGTGGAATGGGGTATCCAGCGTCGCCGTGTGGTAACTCTCAATGACGGCGAGCCCTCCGAAGTCTCCATCTCGGTGGCCTGCATGCACTGCGACGATGCCCCGTGTATTGCCGTCTGCCCTACCGAGACGCTGTATCAGCGCGATGATGGCATCGTGCTGCATGACAAGGATCTGTGCATCGGCTGCGGTTATTGCCTCTACGCCTGCCCCTTCGGGGCACCGCAGTTCCCCACGCAGAGCGCCTTTGGTGAACGCGGCAAGATGGACAAGTGCACCTTCTGCGCCGGTGGCCCCGCCGAGACCAAGGAAGAGGAATACCAGAAGTACGGCGCCAATCGCATCGCCGAAGGCAAACTGCCACTCTGTGCCGAAATGTGTTCGACCAAGGCACTGCTTGCCGGTGATGCGCAGACGGTGGCCGATATCTTCCGCCAGCGGGTCGTCCAGCGCGGTCACAAGGATGGCGCCTGGTCCGGTAACCCGAGGGCCGATGCCGACAACCTCGCCTACGATGCCAGCCGTCAGGGCTAAGGAGGTACCATGTCCACTCCCCACACCTGGCTGGTGTTCTGGCGAACGCTGGCATTCGCCCTGGTGGTATTGGGCAGTTTGAGTCTTTCCACCACCACGGCACTGGCACAGGCCGATCCGGAAAGGGAAATTTCCACTGCCGTGCCGGCGGTGGATGCCGACGTCTGGCGGCAGGTAAAAAGCGGTGAAACGGGAGCCAACTACCGCGACAGTCGCTTCGACTCCAACTACAACCTGATCAATGCCAGTGGTGAAACCTGGCGACAGATTCGTAACCGATGGGTCTCGCCCTTCGGCATGATCGCAATTGGCGCGATGCTGGCGATGATCGTGCTGTTCTATCTGATCGTCGGCCGCAAGCACCTGGATGAACCACGCAGCGGGCGCAAGCTACTGCGCTGGACGATATTGGAACGCTCTCTCCATTGGTCGGTTGCAACACTTTTCATCGTTCTGGCCCTGTCCGGGCTCAACCTGTTATACGGCAAGTTCGTGTTCAGGCCGCTATTCGGTGATGCCATCTGGGCCAGCATGATGTCCGGTACCAAGGTGCTGCACAACTACATTGGGCCAGTGTTCGGGATCCTGTTGGTGATCATCCTGGCCAAGTTCCTGGTGCGCAACCTACCCAAGAAGCATGACTGGGCATGGTTCAAACAAGGAGGTGGGTTGATCGGTAAGGGTCGCCATCCAGATGCCGATTTCGCCAATGCCGGTGAGAAAGTCTGGTACTGGTTGCTCGCTACCGCCGGGCTCGCAGTGGTCGTCAGCGGGTTCGTCCTCGACTTCCCCAACTATGGTCAGGACCGCGATGCCATGCAATGGGCCAATATCATCCATGCCATTGGCGCACTCGGGCTCACGGCGGTGGCATTAGGACACATCTATATCGGCACGCTAGGGACCGAAGGATCGCTGGAAGGCATGGCCACCGGTTACGTCGATGAGACCTGGGCCAAGGAGCACCACAACCTGTGGTACGAAAAAGCCAAGGACCAGGCCGTCGATGTCAATGATCCCGGCCAGCCCAGCCTCGGTAACGAACCCACCAGCCCCCAACGATCGAGTTGATCATGATGTCGTTCCGACACCGCCCACGGGCGGTGTCTTTTGTTATGCTTGAGGCAATTTCCTCAAGGAGTTCCATGTCATGCATCAACTCGACGATAGCACTCGCACTGAATTGGAAGCCGCCGCCTTCCGTCGCCTGCTCAGACATCTCGACGAGAACAAGGACGTGCAGAACATCGACCTAATGATCCTGGCCGACTTCTGCCGCAACTGCCTGTCGAAGTGGCTGGTGGCTGCTGCCGAGGAGCGCGGTACCGAACTCGATTACGAAACGGCACGCGAATACGTCTATGGCATGCCTTATTCTGAATGGAAAGACAAGTATCAGATGCCGGCAACACCCGAACAGCTGGCCGCTCTGGAAACCCGTCAACAGAAGAAGAAGGCACAGGAATGAGCGACGAGTTCGTCCCACTGCAGTGTGCGGTGCTGACGGTTTCCGATACCCGCACCGAAGAGACTGATCGCAGCGGCCAAGCCTTGGTTGAGCGTCTAACCGAGGCTGGTCATGTACTGGTTGAGAAACGTATCGTCGTCGATGACGTTTATCGCATTCGTGCCCAGGTTGCCGCTTGGATCGCTAATCCGGAGATCCAGGTGGTACTGACCACCGGAGGTACCGGCTTCACCGGGCGTGACTCGACACCTGAAGCCGTGCGTGTGCTGCTGGACAAGACCATTGAGGGCTTTGGTGAACTGTTCCGGCATCTATCCTGGCAGGAGATCGGCAGCTCGACCATCCAGAGCCGTTGCCTTGGAGGGCTATCCAACGCCACGGTGGTGTTCTGTCTGCCCGGCTCTACCGGAGCCTGTCGCACCGCATGGGACGGCATTCTGCGCGAACAACTCGATAGTCGCCACAAGCCATGCAACTACGCGAACCTGGTCATTCCCGGTCGAGGTACGCATGGCTAACGAGCTACAAAGTGTCGAAACGGCACTGGATGCACTGCTCGATGGCGTCGCTACCTTGCCTAGTGAAATCTTGCCTTGCGAGCAAGCTGCCGGTCGGGTACTGGCCAATTCCGTGACTGCACGCCTGGATGTCCCACCTTTCGACAACAGCGCGATGGATGGTTATGCCGTGCGCGCTGTGGATACCGGCCGGGTGCTACCCATTTCCCAGCGCATTGCCGCCGGAGAGTCTGGCGCACCGTTGGATGCCGGCACCTGTGCACGCATCTTCACCGGCGGTGCCATCCCTGCTGGCGCGGATTGCGTGGTGATGCAGGAACGAGTGGAAATACGCGACGAGGGCGTATGGATCCCAGCTGACATTCCAGCCGGAGATAACGTCCGCCGCCGCGGCCGTGATGTACACGCCGGTCGCGAATTACTGCCCGCTGGTACACGCCTCGAGGCAGCTGCACTGGGTCAGCTCGCTTCCCAGGGGATCACCGAGGTGGCAGTGCGCCGGTGTCCACGCATTGCATTGCTTTCGACAGGGGATGAAGTCATCTCACCCGGCGAGCCACTTGCTGCGGGACAGATCTATAACTCCAACCGACCGATGCTGAAACGCCTGCTGGAACGTTTCGGGGCGGATGTCGTGCACCTCGCCAGTGTCCCGGACGACTACGTGACGACTTGTGACATGCTGGCCGAAGCCGCCGAAATCGCCGATGTGGTGATTACCACTGGCGGTGTCAGTGTCGGTGAAGAAGACCACGTCAAACGCGCTCTGGAGCATCTGGGACAGTTGGACATGTGGCGCTTGGCCATGCGACCCGGCAAGCCCCTGGCCTTGGGTAGGCTACCCAAGACACATGGTGAAGCCCGCTTCGTCGGGTTACCTGGCAATCCGGTTTCTGGTTATGTCGGCGCCTGGCTATTTTTGCGTCCATTGATCGGCGAACTCCTCGGCTGCCCAGTACTCAAGCAGCTGCCACGCATTCATGCACGTAGTGAGTTCGCTACGCGTACCCAGGCGAGGCAGCACTACATGCGAGTCGCACTGATATTCGACCCCGCAGGCCCGAGAGCCGCAGCATTTGCCGACCAGAACTCCGCAGTACTGTCATCATGTATCGCAGCCAATGCACTAGCCGTAATTCCTGCTTACAGCGAACTAAAGGAAGGCGATACAGTGGAATGTTTATGGCTGGTCGAGGGCTGATCCCACGGAAACACTGAATAAATGCCTGCGCAGCTCAATCACCGCGTTACGCGGTGCTCACAAGCCTTACATATACCCCATATGCTCCAGTTGCTGCGCTCCGGGCGCCTTGTGCTTGAAGCCACTCGTCGATTTATTCAGTGCTTCCTACACCCAGTCGTTCGTGTAACTCTTTCCATAGCGCCTGGAAATCCACTTCCAGGCGCTGGTAGTCGGCTTCCATCCATGGCACCAGCAAAGCCAGTCGATTAGGCCCCGACAGGCGGCGGCCGATATTTGTCACCGCCATGCACGTGAAGGAAAAGTCAGCGTAGCGACGTAACCAGTCCTCTTCGACCAGCACCGGCATCATCGGCGCCAGCCGCTCCGGTGCCGGACGTTCTTCAAGCAGACGATAACAGCGAGCTACCAATCGCTGGTGAGCCGTTGACGTTTGCATGCGCCGGGCTAGGAAATGATCCCATAACAGATCCAGAGCGATCCCGGCGTAACGCCGCTGATCTACAGGAGCGCGATGTCGCGCCTGGAGTACGATATCGTGAGTATCGACGAACGCATCGACCCGCCGGTGATGTCGAATGCCGTCGGCAACTATCGGCCTCCAGGCCGACAGATCGGGCCCTTTCACACCATCAGCAATCAAATTTCCGTACAGAAAATCGTCGCTGCCACCATGGGCCAATGCGGCATGGGCAAGAAAATTCATGTGGGTTACAGGCAGTTGGCTGGTTTGGGCAATCCAGCCAAACGTGCCCCTACTTTGGCAGGGCTATCAGGAAATAATTTCATCAGGTGCAAGGATTTGCCTTTCTCGGGACCTAACGCCTGCCCCACGGCCTTGACCAGGGGCCGCATTGACGGCGCTGCCTCAAAGCGAGTGTAGAAATCGCGTAGCACCCTGATGACATCCCAGTGATCCTGAGTCAGCTCGCGACCTTCCTCAGTAGCCAGTGCTTGTGCCACTTCGGGCGACCAATCTTCAAGGTGCACGAGATAGCCTTCGGGATCCAAGGGGATATCCCTGTCGCCCACCCTAAGATAACGGTATATTTCGGTTGCTGCCATCAGAACCAACTCACTGTCTTGTCGGCTTCTTCGGTCAAAGTGACGAAACCGTCTACATCGACTACCAATACCCGATCATCACAGCGCCCCTCCAGCCCACGCGATACCAGATCCTCGCGCAGTGCGAAGAGCCGACCGATCACCGGCTCGAAATAGCGCACTAGTTGCGGCAATGCGCCTTGCACCGCATCCTCGATCAACAACAAACGGTCATCCGGTCCCATGGCATCCAGGGCCTGCTGAAAGATGCGACTCGCGGACGGCGACCGGTTGAGTATGTGCAGAATCATGCCGGCTTACTCCTTATGAGGCCCAGCCCCGTCGACTAGAAATTCAAGATCTGCCGATGATGAGCCAAGACATTGGCAATGTCCTCACTCTCGACGAGCGATACCGTCACGGACAGGTCACTGACGCCGATTCCGCGCTCGACCAATGCTCCCCGATCGACCAAAAGCGTCTCGATATCGTACATTCCCAACATTTCTAGCATCGGTTGCGTCCCTTTCTGCCCCAACGGCCCCACCTGCTGCCCCCCCAACAGGGCCATTACACCATCACCGAGAAACAGCAGGCTGACACGCTGACCAAAAGCAGCCGCCACCAGAGCGGCATCCAAACCCTCTCGCAACCAGCTACTACCATGGGGCCCATGGCGTAAAATCACTAGTAGATCACCGTTGGGAATGGCACTCATATCCTGTCTCGTCATGTTGCATCTCAAGGGGAGAAGGTCACCAGACGATCATGGTGACTACCAGCCTCAATCAGTTGACCCAGTCCGGTCAATTCAAAGGGGGCCTCGAGACTGTGCCCCTGCTTTCCATGGCGCGCCGCTTCGCGCTCATCAAGCAGCCCCCGACGCAAACCTGCCGCAATGCACACCAGCAGCTCAGTACCATGCTCGTCATTCAAGCGACGCCAGGCATCGAGTAGATGCGGTTCATCCTGAGGAGGCGCTGACAGGCGCGCAGCGTTGTAGACACCATCATGATAGAAGAACACCGTTGCCAGATGGTGGCCACGCGCTACGACCGCCTGCGCAAAGCGCAGCGCTGAATGCGATGCCTGGTGGCTATAGGGTCCGCCTTGTACCAGTAGCGCATAACGCATGACCTGAATCCTCATCGATGAGAGCTACAAACAGACTGGCCCCACCAAGTCGGCGGGGCCAGCGCTTTACCACACGCATATTGTCAATCGCTGCTCATGATGCCCAGCAACGAAAGCAAGCTGATGAACAGGTTGTAGATCGACACATACAGCGTAATGGTGGCGAGAATGTAGTTGGTCTCACCCGCACGGTGGACAATCTCACTCGTTTGGTAGAGGATCGCCGCCGAAGAGAACAGCACGAAACCGGCGGAAACCGCCAAGGAAAGCGTCGGGATGTTGAAGACCAGCGCCGCCACCATGGCCAGAACCAGTACGATGGCTCCCGCCAACAAGAAGTTCCCCAGGAAGCTGAAGTCCTTCTTTGTCACCAAGGCCACGGCCGACAGACCAATGAAGGTTGCCCCCGTCATTGCCAAGGCGTTCATGATCAGCGTCGGACCACTGGGTAACGCCAGATAGGCGTTGAGAATCGGCCCCAACGTGAAGCCCATGAAGCCAGTGAAGGCAAAAGTAGCCAACAGGCCCGCCGCGGAATTGGCGGTCTTATGGACCAAGAACATCAGTCCATAGGCACCGATGAAGAACACCAATATGTTCATGCGTTCGATGCCCATTGCCATGGCCGCCCCAGCGGTCACAGCAGAGAACAGTAATGTCATCGCCAGCAAGGCATAAGTGTTGCGCAGTACCTTGTTGGCACTGACAGCACCCACCTGGCGGTGAGTTACCTGCGTATCATGATAGGCCATCGATCGATGCTCCTTCTGTTGTTGATCAAGCCTGCCGGCCAAGAATGCCGTCTCGAGGTTCTCAACGCAAGATTTACCGCTTAACGTTCGAACCACCGGTCACTTGCTAACCACCCTGGATTCTCGCCGCACATGCAGTGTTATGTATGGGGGCTAAGCGCCAATTTCGCAAGTGCAAATACACCGTCACTAGCACGATTACCCAAGCCGGCCACCTGCTCCAGCGTAAACCATCCCAGTGCATGGACATCATCGGCGGCCGTTCCTGAGCCTCCCTTCCAGGCACAACGCACCGCCACCAGGACAAAATGATGGTACCCGATGCCTTCAGCCACCTCCTCCGCCTGCATGTCCAACGCTGTCAGCACTTCTTCCGCGCGCGCGTCGACACCGGTTTCTTCATGTAGTTCACGTTCCGCTGCATCGAAAAGCCGTTCGCCCCATTCGATATGGCCACCGGGGAAGCCCCAACACCCGGCATCCGGGGGGTTGCTCCGCTGTACCAACAACACCTTGTGATCATGCACGACGACAGCCAATACCGCAGGCACGGGCCTGTGCTCCCTCTCGCGCTTCGTCACCTCGCCTCCATGACTCATTCGCCGATCATCCTGATCACATCCACAAGTCGTATCAGCGTAAGTCGCCCCGTAGTGAACGCTCCGGTATCGATATAGTAGACGTTACCCAACCATAGCGGTTCCCTAAGGATGGTATGGCCAACCACCACGCCATCGATGCCTGTGACTCGTGACGTATCGCGTCGCTCGATGCGTCGGCGCGACCATACCAGATGGTGTTCCAAGGCATCGTCGCCGGGCACGATCATGGACCAATCGGTTGGCGGCTCGGCATGCACGATCCCCACGCGGGCTCCTTCAACCTCGATCTCGAATGCATAGGGCATATGGGGCAAGGCCTCGCGCAAGCGCTCGCGGACCTCCTGCGGGTCCTCGTCGCGCACCCACACACCACCATTGAGCAGCCACATGCCCCAACGTCCCAGTTCAAAGGCATCATGGGCCAGCAACTCGTGATTGCCGCGTACCGAATGGAACCAAGGTTCGAAAGGAAGTTGCAGGCACTCCAGGGAACTGGGCCCTCGGTCGATCAAGTCCCCGACACAAAATAGACGATCACGCTGGTAATCGAACCCGGCCCGCTTGAGTTCTCTTACCAGCAGGTCGTAGCAACCATGTATATCGCCCACGACATAGTCCGTACCCGCTGTGTTGGTTGCGAAGCGTTGCAGCATAACCTCCCCTCTACCAGCGTTCCTATCACCAGTATCGCTACTGGGTAGCCGAGTTGTCGAAGCGTCATGGACGCAATGTGGTGCCTTGGCAGGAACATCCAAAGAACATCGGGAGTCTCTACTACGAGTCAATCAATCACGAGGTAAGAATGCTAAGAAACGCCATAGAAATCAGGAAGGTATTCGGCAAGGAAGGCGTTCGCTACGAAGTCTACGATGCCGATACCGGTACCAGCCTTGGCGTATATGACACCATTGCAGGGGCTGAAGAAATGCGCCAAAGCATGAAATCCTCCCAGGATGCCGAACAGGAAGAAGCGAACGATCCCGATCCCACGGTGGAATGACGGTAGCACCGACGCGCACACTCTTCATTGAATGCAAAAAGCCCACCGCACCTTTACGATTCGTGGGCTTTCTCATCTCTGTCCAGCCAGCAGTGTTACGCACATGTTTGTAACCATGTGTTACGAAAGACTATGCTAGTAAAAACGCGCAACAATAATAGGCTTGGACAATGAAGAAAATAATAGTCCTGGGAATGATATGTATTGTTGCCGCAGGCGTTTACGTACTAGTCCTGGATCAACCCGAACAAGAGAACGTGGTGGTCGATCCTAAGAACCTGACTCCTGAGCAGGAAGAGTATTGTGAAAGGGTCGAGCAATGGAACAGGGAAGAAATGCTGGACATCGAGCAAAAGTGGCGTTGGGGCAGCCCCGATACCAAAGGCACCTATGACCAGTGGTGCAGGGAACGTTGAGTTCCGCGCAGTAAAAAACTGAACAGAAACATTCGGCAGATCACCTGCAAAGAAAAAGGCATCAGCCAAGTAGCTGATGCCTTTCGATATTCTGATAGTGAGTGGCGGAGGGACAGGGATTCGAACCCTGGAAGGGCGTTAACCCTTGCCGGTTTTCAAGACCGGTGCATTCAACCGCTCTGCCATCCCTCCGGCTCACGGCGGTGAATATTACCAGCTCTTACGTGTTCGTCAAGAGCCTGTTTGCGATCAAGACGTTATCGCTTCTTGATGACGGGTCAATGATAAAGGCGTAGCCCGACCTTGGTGACCTTATTGCCTTCCATCTCACTGACGACCCAGTGGATACCATGCCAGCCCACGTCATCGCCTACCACAGGGTGCCCACCAACGCGCAGCGATACGAACTCCGCCAGGGTCATGTCCTGTTCCCCTGGGCTCAGGGTCAAACCATAGGCCGCCGCCACATCGCTCATCAGGGCATCGCCATCCAACGTGAATGTCCCGAAGAAGGCACGTTCCCGCTTCAGCTTGGCATCGCCATTGAACAGGCGATTGAGCGCCGGCAGGTCACCGGTACGTCCTATCACACATACCACATCCCCCGCCCGTAGACGCGTACTGCCTTTGGGATGCAGCATGGCATGCTGACGGAATAGTGCCGATATCAAAGCGCCGGATGGAAAACGCAACAGTCGGATCGGAACATCGTCGAGATCTTCATTCTCGACCTGGTAGACGAACATTTCATAATCGTTTTCTGGCAGGACACCCAAGGGACCACGCCGGTTGGGAGTTACACCCAGCGGAACCTCGACCTTCATCCAGCGCGCCACCTGCGAGAGAGTCGCCCCTTGGATCAACAGCGACATCAACACCACAGCGAAGGCCACATTGAAGTAAAGGGAGGCATTTTCCACCCCGCCGATCACCGGAAAGATCGCCAGTACGATCGGCACGGCACCACGCAAGCCCACCCAAGAAATGAAACCAATTTCTCGCCAGCGGAATTTGAAGAACGGCTTGATCGATATCAGAACCGCCAAGGGCCTGGCGATGAAGATCAAAGCCAGGGCCACCAAGGAAGCCGGTAACGCATATTCGAGCATCTCGCTGGGTGTGACCAACAGCCCCAACACCAGGAACAACCCGATCTGGCTCAGCCAGGCCAACCCATCATGGACAGGCAAGATGAAGTTGAGATGTCGACCAGGCTGGTTGCCGATCATCAATCCCGCGAGATAAATCGCCAGGAAACCGCTACCTCCAAGCCCGCTGGTCAAACCGAAGACACAGAAACCCAATGCCAGTGCCAGTAATGAGTAAAGTCCTGGCGCCAGGTCCAACGAGCGCAACAGACGGGCGATCGACCAACCGGCTCCAATACCAATGAGCAGCCCTAGCCCGAACTGAGATACCAGAAAGGTCAGCGTCTCACCGATGCCGCCGATTTCGCCCACTAGCAGTTCGACCAGCATAATGGTCAAAAAGATCGCCATCGGGTCGTTGGTCCCCGACTCGATCTCCAAGGTGGCCCCGACCCGCTCATTGAGATTGACACCGCGCCCACTGAGCATCGAGAACACGGCTGCCGCATCGGTGGAACCGACAATCGCCCCAACCAGCAACCCTTGTACCAAGCTGAGGCCAAAGACCCACATCGCGATCAATCCGACCAAAGCGCTGGTGATGAACACTCCCAAGGTAGCTAGCGACAAGGCCGGTTTGAAGCCAACACGAAAGGTCTTCAGCCGTGTACGCAAACCGCCATCGAGCAGGATCATGGCCAGCGCCAAGTGCCCGATCAAGAACGCCAGCGAGTAGTCGTCGAACTGGATACCCAGCACTCCTTCTTCGCCCGCGAGCATCCCCAGGCCCAGGAAGATCAATAACAAGGGAAGCCCCACCATTGCCGACAAGCGGCTGGCAAGGATACTCAAGGCGATCAGGAGGCCGCTGAACAGGAAGAGAGTATTGATGCTATCCATGGCAACAGAACGTAATCGAAAAACGAATTATGCCATGCTCCCGGCTCGGCGGCGATGACGAAGGCCAGGAACGACAGCTTAGCGACTATGCAGACAATGTAACCAAAGGATAAACTTGGCTTTCCGTATCACTGGTCATGCTTGCCATCGCAGGCCAGAAGATTCGCTGGTGGAGACACTCTGATGACGAGCATGCAACGCCGCTTGGGTGGGGTATGCCTGGCCCTGTTCGTAGCGTTGATTCTGAGCACTCCGCTGCTTACCGGCAGGCCAGATAGCGTTCAGGCCAACCAAGTCGACGACGAAGCCGCACTAGAGGTAATCGAGGTAGTATCCCGTATTGCGGATGGTGAGCCTACGACCGGTGGCGGCCCAGGCATCGATACACCAGGCCCGCCGTCAGGCGTTCCCGTAGTGCCACCCTCCATTATCCTGCGTGCCCCGGAACCTATTGCGCCGCCGCCTACGCGGGAACTGAATGTGGTACTCGATTGGTACCTCAGTCCTCAGCATGCGGCCTTCATCGTGGCGCGTGAGCGAGGTGATTTCGATCAGCAAGGGCTCAAGGTCAGCTTTTCAGCGCCCGCCGATCCAAGCGTACCCACCAAACTCGTCGCTGCCTCACGGGCTGACCTGGCCTTAGGTCGTCAACCACAGCTACACCGGCAGATCGATCAAGGGCTACCACTGATCCGTGTTGCTACCCTGGTTGGCACACCACTCAATAGCTTGGTCGTTCGCGAAGGTAATGGCATCGGTGCCATCTCTGAGTTGAGGGGCAAGACCATCGGCTACGCTACCCAAGACGATATCCAGCCGGCTTTGGCCATCATGCTTGCCCATCACGGCGTGACACTCGACGATGTCACCTTGAAAAGAGTGGATTTTGCCCTGGGGCCGGCATTGGTAGAAAAGCGTGTCGATGCCGTGATTGGCGCCATGCGTCATGTTGCCCCTTTCCAACTTGTGGAGGAAGGGATTGTGCCCTTGAGCTTCATGGTCGAGGAGCACGGACTGCCGCGTTATGACGAACTGATTCTGATAGCCAATCGCGATCACCTCAATGGACAGCGAGACGATATTCGCCGGCTAATTGCCGCTCTCGAAGATGCAACCCACTGGATCATCAACCATCCCGACGAAGCCTGGGAGCTAATGATACGTAGTGAGCCGGGACTGAATACCAAAGCCAACCAGCAGGCTTGGCCAGGCATGCTACGCCGACTGTCGTTGCGCCCGGCAACGCTTGATGCACGCCACTATCTGAACTTCCAGACCTTTCTTTATGAACAAGGACTAATTCAGGAGCGATACCCCATCGAAAGGCTTGCTGTGGATCTGAGTGCTCCCTGACGGAACGGCCAACCTAGTTTAGACCTGCCGTCTTCCTTCGACCTGGTCGAGAAAGGCATTGACCGTGTCCTGGAAGGCGTCAGGGCGTTCAGCGTGTAGCCAATGCCCCGCATCGAGCGAGACGATCTCAGCCTGCGGCAACACCTCATGCACCCGAGGCAACATCTCATCGGTGACATAATGCGAGTTGGCTCCTCGCACCACCAAGGCCGCCCCCTCATAAGGGCGATCACCATCTGGCTCAGCCCGGATGTCCTCATAAGCGTCCTGGATCTGATCAAGCCCGACCCGCCATCGCATGAGACCGTCTTCATCGCGTACCAGGTTGGTAGCCAGGAACAGACGAATGGGCTTTTCCGGCACATACTCCGCCAACAGGGCATCGACTTCACGTCGATTGTCAGGCGACTTGGCCTCCACATGGCGCAACCCGGCAAATATTGCATCGTGACCATGGCCATAGCGTACCGGCGCGATATCAGCAACCAACAGTGAAGCCACTCGTTGTGGATGGAGTCGCGCCAAGGTCATGGCCACTTTCCCCCCCATTGAATGGCCCAGCAGATGGCAGTGCTCGATATCCAACCGATTCAGCACGCCCAGCACATCGTCAGCCATGTCACGGTAACTCATTCCTTCGGCATGCGGTGAGCGACCATGATTGCGCAGGTCCATGGCCACCACGCGTCGCCGTTGCTGCCACTGCTTGATATGCGAGCGCCAGTTGTCGGCACTCCCCAGCAAACCATGAATGACCACCAGTGGAGTCCCCTCGCCGCCGGTGTCGAGGGTGTGAAGTTCCAGCGTCATGGCATTCTCCTTGCGATATCTCCAAGAGGTTGGCTGCTCAACGTGAAATAGGTGTCGTCAACTCAGGGGCACGATCTGTCTGGCCGGTCCTTCCCATCAGGCGACGACTGAGCCATCCCAACAACAGCCCGTACAGCGGCAGGAAGAACAGCAGACTGATCCCTAGCTTGATGACGTAATCGACCCAAGCGATTTCCGGCCAGTTAGCAGCCATGAAAGCATCGGGGCTATTGTGAAAAGCAATCGAAAAGAACGCGAAGGTATCGGCCAAATTGCCGAACAGCGTGGAAACCGCTGGCGCCACCCACCACAAGCGCAGTCGGCGCAAGCGATCAAAGACATGAATGTCCAATAGTTGACCGAGCACATAGGCCATGAAACTGGCCAACGCAATACGCGCCACGAACAGGTTCCAATCCCCCAGCCCTTCGAGACCGGCGAAGCTTCCTCGTGGAAAGACCACCGAAACCACATAGGAAATCACCAACGCTGGCAGCATTACCCGCGTGATGATTGCCCTCGCTGGTTCCTTGCCGAACAGTCGCACGGTCAGGTCAGTGGCCAAAAAGATGAATGGAAAACTAAACGCTCCCCAAGTGGTATGCCAACCAAACATCGTGAACGGCAACTGTACCAGATAGTTGCTGGCAGCGATGATGAGGATATGAAAAGTGACCAGAGCCGCCAACAAGCGACGAGTTTGGGAAGACGACAGTGCGAACATTATCTGCAAGCCTTTTTTTGCCAGGAGGGGTGAGGGAACCCTCGAACATACGCGACGCCACGGCTTATGCCGTGGCGTCAATCATTGGTAGGGAGTGATTATACGCGAGTCAGGGCCATACTGCGCAAGCTCATACCTGCCGCGCATCCGTAGCCTGCCCTACGTCACGGGCACACATGGCATCACGCACGTGCTCGAGGCTAGTGGGATCATCGATGGTCGACGGCACGCCATATTCCTTGCCATCCGCAATATGACGCAGCAATTTGCGTAGGATCTTGCCAGAGCGCGTCTTGGGCAACCGCGACACCACCAGCACCTGCTTGAAACAAGCGATGGCGCCGATCTTCTGGCGAACCAGAGCGATCAGCTCTTCTTCCAGTGCCACCTCATCACCGGAAAAGCTATCCTTCGGAATCACCAGCCCCACTGGCACCTGCCCCTTCAGAGCATCGTGAATGCCGATTACAGCGCATTCAGCCACCACTGGGTGTGCCCCCAACACCTCCTCCATCTCTCCGGTTGAAAGCCGATGACCGGCGATATTGATCACATCATCAGTACGCCCCATGATGAAAAGGTAACCTTCGTCATCGAAGTACCCTCCATCTCCGGTCAGGTAATATCCCGGAAAGGCCGCCATGTAGGCGCCATGGAAGCGCTGGGGATCGCGCCAGATACCCGCCAGACATCCCGGCGGCATGGGCTCGCGAATCACCACGCTGCCCTGCTCGTTGGCCGCGGCCGACTCACCGTCACGGTTCAGTACTTGAACATCGAACCCTGGCACCGCCACGGTTGCCGAACCAGCCTTGATCGGCATCGCTTCCAACCCCTGCAGGTTGGCGACAATCGGCCAGCCGGTTTCGGTCTGCCACCAGTGATCGACGATAGGCACTGACAATAAATCTTCCAACCAGTGGAAGGTTGGTGGATCGAGTCGCTCACCCGCCAGGAATAATGCCTTAAGACTGGAAATATCATGCTTGGCCAGCCACTGACCATCCGGATCCTCTTTCTTGATCGCCCGGAACGCCGTGGGAGCGGTAAAGAAGGTCTTGACTCGATACTCCTCG
Organism: Litchfieldella anticariensis FP35 = DSM 16096; assembly: GCF_000409775.1. Taxonomy (GTDB): domain Bacteria; phylum Pseudomonadota; class Gammaproteobacteria; order Pseudomonadales; family Halomonadaceae; genus Litchfieldella; species Litchfieldella anticariensis. The sequence goes on from NZ_KE332377.1 coordinate 789,938, forward strand.
ATCAAACGCCAGAAAGCGCCCGCATTCGGGGTACGCACCGGCTTCCCCTCATAGACGAGCGTGGTGCACCCCCGCAGCAGAGGACCATAAACGATATAGGAATGTCCCACGACCCACCCCACGTCGGAGGCCGAGAAGAACACCTCGTCCGGTGCCATGTCATAGATGGTTTCCATGGAGTAGTACAGAGCCACGGCATGACCGCCATTATCGCGCACTACCCCTTTGGGCTTGCCGGTCGTACCTGAGGTATACAGGATATACAAAGGATCCGTGGCTTTGACCGGCACACAAGGTACCGGCTTGGCAGCATCTACCAATGCTTGCCACTCGTGGTCACCTTCACCGAGTTCGGCATGCAGCTGATCGCGCTGCAGGATCACAGTCGCATCCGGTTGATGGCGGCTGGTGCGTAGCGCTTCGTCGACGATTGGCTTATAGGGAATCACTCTGTCGACTTCCACACCACAAGAAGCGGCAATGACGACCCGGGGTTCGGCATCTTCAATGCGCACCGCCAGTTCATGAGGCGCGAAGCCGCCGAATACGACCGAATGCACAGCACCCAATCGCGCGCAGGCATACATGGCGATCAGGGCCTCCGGCACCATAGGCATGTAGATCACCACTCGATCGCCCTTTTCAACACCTAACTCGGCCAAAGCACCGGCGAACATTGCCACCTGGTCACGCATCTCACGATAACTCAGTTGCCGCTTGGCGCCCGTAACCGGAGAGTCCCAAAGTATCGCGGCCTGCTCACCACGCCCCGATTCGACATGATGATCCAACGCCGCATGGCAAGTATTCATTTCTCCATCCACGAACCAACGAGCATGCCCCTGATCGTCATATTCCAGAATGGTCTGTGGCGAAACGAACCAGGGAATACGTTTGGCCTGCTCGGCCCAGAAGATTTCAGGATGCTCGATGGACTGGCGGTATTCATTCTTGTAGGAGCTCATGACAGTACCCAGTTGGCGGCCCAGTATGCGAGATGGATGACGACATCCACTCTGCTGATTGTTGACACTGTAGAGCATGAAAACAAATTTTCACTTCATACCATCGGCTAACTAGCCGACAACCCACGCCTATTGTCAACAATCTTACGGCCCCATCCATTCAGGACTAAATCCTTAGTCACATTGACTTATCGTTAAATGCTTGCTTGAAAAAGGCTTGCCGAGTTCTTGAAGCTTTACTAAACAAATATTGAGGCTTCACTAAAATGAGATAACAAACAAAAGACGGGAGCGTCACCCACTCGCTGCCACGGCGTCGGGTAATGGGATGGTCGTGAATGGCTTGAATGGCGGCCGCTACCCGCAAAGCCTGACGACCAGGAGACATGACATGAGCACACGCCAACCCGCTAGCCAACTGCTGGATGCAGGGGATCCGGTACTCGGCGAAGCCACCGCCTTGCTCAAGGCGATGGCCAACGAAAACCGGTTGCGTATTTTGTGCTTGCTCAACGGTACCGAATTGTCGGTGTCGGAGCTCAATGCCAAGCTAAGTCTGAGTCAGTCGGCGCTTTCCCAACACCTGGCCATTTTGCGACGCGAAGGCATGGTGACGACTCGTCGCTCCTCACAGACTATCTATTACTCGCTGCAAGGAGAACATGCCAAGCGCATCATCGATGCCCTGGCCAAACTCTACTTGGCATGATCGTGACATGCGGAAAGCGATCACATCGATGTGATCGCTCCGCGGAAGCGGCTATTTACGTAGCCAACGGCTGGCATCGGCCACCTCGATGGTGCGTTCCACTCCTCGCTCCACTCCCTTGGCGATGGCCAACCCCAAGCGCTCGCTCAATCCTTTGCGTGTTTCCAAGCGCACGGTCAGTATCCTGGCATCGCTCATACGCTCCATCAGGTAGGCCTCACTGGTGCCCAAGCTATCCGCCAATCCACGCTGCACGGCATCGCTGCCATACCAGATCTCCCCAGTCGCCGCGCTATCGATATCCAACCCAGACCGCCGCTCGGCGACATAGCGCTTGAACAACTCGTGAGTGTTTTCCAGATCTTCAACGAACTTCTCCCTGCCCTCTTCCGTGTTTTCTCCAAAAACGGTGAGGGTACGCTTATAGCGACCGGCGGTAAGTACCTCGACATCGATATCATGGCGCTTGAGCAAGCGATGAACGTTGGGCAACTGCGCCACCACACCGATCGAACCCAACACGGCGAATGGCGCGACATGCAGCCGGTCAGCGCAACAAGCCATCAGATAACCACCACTGGCCGCTACTTTATCGACACAGACCGTGGTGCTCACTCCAGCCGCACGCAGTCGATCCAATTGGGCAGCCGCCAGACCATAGGCATGTACTAACCCTCCAGCCGACTCCAACCGGATCACCACCTCGTCACCTTCTTTGACGACCCCCAACAGGGCGGAGATTTCCTCGGCCAGGCGTAAGGCCCCGGAAGCCTTCAAATCCCCATGAAAATCCAACACCCAGACACAGGATCGTTCAGACTGCCCTTTTGCCTGGCGTTTCTCATCCTTGTCTGCACGCCGAAAGGCTTTGAGTTGCCCTTTGCGCAATCCCCGGGCGGTACGGGCCAAGCGCAAACGTCGACGGCGCTGAAGGTAGCGTTCATTGAGTTCTTCGATGCACAGTCGTGTGCGATCACTGGACTCATGCCGGACTCTCGCCACCAAGGCTATGACCAATGCCGCAACGACCAGCAAGGTCAACGCCTGGGCCAGAAACATACCGTAATCCGTTAGCCATTCGGTCACTAAACACTCCTCCAAGAAACGACCCGTTCCATTGTCCGTGCCACCACGGTGATACAACACAAGAAGCTTGCTCCAAACGCGTGTTTTAAATAATCTCCTTTTCCACCCGTGGTTCGACATCAAGGATATACGACATGGCCAACCCCATTATCGAGAAGCTTCAGGCTCGTTTCGATACCTCTGCCGCCCAAGATATGGACGACGTCTTCCAGTTTCTTTTCGACGACACCGACGACTACTACTTGATCGTCAAGAATGGCAATCTCGACGTCAAACAAGGTGAGCACGATGATCCTTCAGTCACCCTGTCGATGAGCACCGACACCCTGAAAGGCATCATGAACGGCGAAGTCAATGGTATGACCGCCTTCATGACTGGCAAACTCAAGGCATCAGGCAATGTCATGCTGGCTACTAAGCTGACGAGCCTCTTCCCTACCACATAAGCACAGCTCTCTGCCCAAAGGCCGCTCGCCGCCTTCACCGGACCTTACGCGCCACACTTCCCAAGTGCATCTCGATCAGGGTCCGGGAAATGGAATAGAGCGGCGGCAATTGCGGCAACTTCCCCGGCGAGAACCACGCCGCATCGACAATTTCCTCGCCATCGATACGAATACGGCGGCTAGCAGCCTCGGCAAAAAAACCCAGCATCAACGAATGGGGGAAGGGCCAGGCTTGGCTACGGTAATAACTGACACGCCCCACCGCGATACCCACTTCCTCATAAATCTCACGCCGCACGGCATCCTCGGCAGACTCACCCGGCTCGATGAAACCTGCCAGAGTCGAGTACCGGCCGGGAGGGAAACGCGGGCTGCGTGCCAACAACATGGCATCCCCATGCGTCACAAGAGTAATGATGCACGGTGATATACGCGGATAGTTGCGGTGTTCGCAAATAGGGCAGCGCATGGCAAATTCGTGTGCCACACGCGCTGTCCGACTCCCGCAGCGACCACAGAAACGATGGTCTCGCCACCAGGTTCCCACTTGCAGGGCAGTCGACAAGAGTGAGAATTGCGACTCGGGGAGTTGCGATAACCACGCCCGACCATCTAGCCAATCCGCTCCCGGCGCCGACTCCTCAACCACCAGAGCCACTGGAGTATCATGCCACCACCCCAGCGGCAACGCCGACTCAGGCCATTTCTGGAGCGATTGCAGCAGACCACCATCCGCCCCAGGAGCGATATGCCCTTGAGCCATACGAATCAGAAAACCCTGGTCTGCATTGGTTGGCAGATCACGGCGGAACATCACTGCTGCTTCCGATCCAGCGCTCCCCAGCCTGGCAACTCATCCCACCGACACTGCCCAGCCGTTTGGCGAAGCTTTTCCAGCTTAGCGTGATGAGCCGCCAACTCGTCATCATCGGGACACAGTACCGCCAATCGCCCCCGTTCTGCCGCCAACCGACGAATACCGGCATGCCCAGCATCAGGTTCATCACTAGCGTGCTCTTGCGACAATCCATCCAGAGATAGAGCCGTCTGGCCCCCAGTCATCGCCAGATAGACCTCGGCCAGGATCTCGGCATCCAGCAAAGCGCCATGCAATACACGGTGGCCATTGTCAATGTCGTAGCGCTTGCACAGAGCATCGAGGCTGTTGCGTTGCCCCGGATGTTTGTCACGCGCCATCTTCAGGGTATCGAGTACACGACAATGCTCTGCCACGGGACCCAGCATGGGTTCACTGCGAGCCTGATTGAGCATCAGGAACTCATGATCGATGAAGCCCACGTCGAAGGCAGCGTTATGGATGATCAGTTCGGCGCCGCGAATGTAGTCCCAGAACTCATCGGCGATGGCCGCGAACACAGGTTCGCCGGCGACCCGCTCGTTGGTAATGCCATGGACCTCGATCGCTTCGGCATCGATATCGCGTTGAGGATTGATGTACTGGTGATAGTTGTTGCCGGTAAACCGGCGATTGACCATCTCCACTGCCCCGATCTCGATCAGCCGATGGCCTTCCTTGGGATCGATGCCGGTGGTTTCGGTATCCAGAATGATCTGACGCATGCTATTTCTCAGCTCTCGGCAAAAGCGTGCGATCAGACTCGCGACGCTTGATGATCGTCGATGGCTTCATTGGCCAGTGCATCTGCCCGTTCGTTACCGGGATGCCCACTGTGTCCCTTTACCCAATGCCACTGGATGCGGTGTCGGGCCACTTCGTCCAGCAAGGACCGCCACAACTCGGCATTCTTCACCGGCTGACGGGCCGATGTTTTCCAGCCGCGCTTTTGCCAGCCATGAATCCACTCGGTAATTCCCTTGCGCAGGTATTCGGAGTCGGTCCACAGATCAATCGCACAAGGGCGCTTGAGCTCGCGCAGTGCCATGATGGCCGCCGTCAGTTCCATGCGATTGTTGGTAGTATCGGTTTCGAACCCCTTCAGGTCCTTCTCATGGCGGCCACTGACCAGCACAGCGCCCCAACCTCCTGGCCCAGGGTTACCACGGCAGGCACCGTCGGTATAAATGGTTACATGGGGAAGCGAGGTATCAGTCACCCTCTGTCATCCTTTCCGGTTGGCGACTTATCCGGGTGGCATGCCCCAACGAGGCTCCCCCGAGCGACGACCCAATGGCCAACTTGGGCCGTTGGATCTGCGCCAATTGTGACTTGCGCCGGGCACGTATCATGAAGGTGTCACCCAATGGCAGATTATGACGACGTCCCAGGGTTTCCAGCATGGCATTGCGTGGCGCTCGGCCCGGCAAGTGAAAACCGCAGTAGTCTACCCGCTCGATCTCGAAGTCGACAAACGCTAGCCAATCACCCAACCGGCCGGGAGTACGCCAATGCCCCCGCCATGGCAAATGACGACGACGCTGAGGCCACACCCGCGATAGGCCAGTCACTCCCAGCGGCCCCCAGCCAAAGATGATCAAGCGCCCGCTATCGGCCGTCACTCTCGCGGCCTCTTGCAGCACATGGTGTGGATCTTCCACCACTTCCAACAGGTGGTGAACGATCACCAATTGCATCACCCCGTCAGGCAATGGCAAGCGATCGGGTTGGCAAACCAAAGTTTGGGATGATTCTGCCAATTCTGCGGTCGGTGCCCAGCGTATAGGGTGACGTATCGGGCACATATCCCCCAAGCGTGGCGCCATCCCCAACTCGAGACTGTAGGCGCCAAACAGGCGCTCACATACTGGCCCCAAGCAAGCGCGCTCCGCCTGCCAATGAGCCTGCCCATCGGCCGAACCCCAATAGCGGCGGCCATCGCGCACCAACTGCGCCAGCGATATCATAACATCCGAATTTGACACAGCGCGGCGTTCTCCCCACAGTATTCGGTTTTGCGCAGCCTATTCGTCACTAGGCAATGTTTATTATTTACCACCGGTCGGCCCGGCACCAACGACCTCGCTTGAAACTCTTGAAACTATAGCGGGAGCGGCACGGATGGTTAAGTCGATGACTTGCAACGCGAGGACAGCGATCCCATGTTGAGCGTGACACCGATTCCGGCCTTTAGCGACAACTATATCTGGCTAATGCGCCAGGATACGAGCCCCGAAGTTGCCGTTGTCGATCCCGGCGATGCCAGTCCTGTGATCGACGTGTTAGAGCGTGAAGGGCTCAAGCTTGGAACGATTCTGATCACGCACCATCATCATGACCACACTGGCGGCCTGGCCGAACTCATCCGCCAATACCGGCCACGCGTCATCGGGCCGCAAAACCCTAATATCGAGGGAATCGACGAACGTCTCGTCGAGGGAGACGAATGCCTGATCCTGGGGCGCCGCTTCGAAGTTATCGAAGTACCCGGCCACACCCTGGATCATATCGCCTTCTTCGCCGCGGGTATTCCTCCCCTGCTATTTTGTGGCGACACCCTGTTTTCCAGCGGCTGCGGGCGCTTGTTCGAAGGTTCGCCCGAACAAATGCATGCCTCCCTCACGAAATTGGCGGCACTGCCCAATGAGACGCTGGTATTCGCCGCTCATGAATACACGCTGGCGAATCTGCGTTTCGCCAAGGCTGCCGACCCTGAGAATACTGTCATCGACGAGTATCTCGAAGAATGCCAACGAGCCCGAGAGCAGGACAAGCCCACCCTGCCAAGCAATCTCGCCAGGGAGTTCCAAATCAATCCCTTCCTGCGAGCCGACCAAGCCGGTGTGCAAAAAGCAGCTTCCACACAGGGTGATGTCGACTCAGCGCTTTCCACGTTCACCACCTTGAGAGCCTGGAAAGATCGTTTCTGACCCCATGGACGCCAAACCTACCGTCTGCGCCCCAGAGGAATCCGCGACATGACATACCGAACGGCCCGCCGCCAGGCCTCCTGCCTGGCGGGTGCTCTTTTTTTGACCATTGTAGGCCTTGCCGCTACTGCGCAAGCCCACCCCGGCCTCTCCTCTTATCCCTATAGTTCCGATGAAACACCCACGCATTTCATGGAGGAACTGGTACTCGAGCCAGCCGCAGCGGAAAGTGCCTGGGCCCGGTTACGCGACGCCTTTCAGTGGCAGACCGACACTCACCGGCCACGTGTTCAGGAATGGATAGATCGCTATCTGTCCAGCCCTGAAAACATTGCCGAAATCACCGAACGCGCCACGCCCTGGCTACGCTGGATCACCCGGCAACTCGAGGCCCGCGATCTACCTGGCGAGATCGCCCTGCTACCTTTCGTGGAAAGCTCTTTCGATCCCGCAGCCCGCAGCTCTCGAGGCGCCAGCGGGCTTTGGCAATTCATGCCGGGAACCGCTGATGCACTGGGCCTTCCGCGCAACGGTGTGTATGACGGCCGTCTCGATGTCGTGGCCTCGACCAATGCTGCTCTCGACTACATCCAGCAGCAAGCCGAGCAGTGGTACGAGGGCGACATGGAACTCGCACTTGCCGCCTACAACGCCGGTGCCGGCACCGTGAACAAGGCACGTCGCGCCGCCTCCAGCCGTGGAGAATCCGACGACTACTGGCATCTTGAACTGCCCGGCGAAACCATGCATTACCTGCCCAAGCTGCTGGCCATTTCGGCCATCATCGCCGAGCCGGACAAGTACGACATCGTGTTACCGGATATCGCGGATGCACCCGCCATTGCTGAAGTCGAACTAGAGAAAACACTTAACCTCAAAGATGCCGCCATATTGGCTGGCACCACACGTGAAGCACTTGAAGCACTCAACCCTGGCCTTCTCAATGGGACCTTATCGCCCTCCTACTCCAACGTCTTGCTGGTACCGGCGGAAAGCCACGAGACGCTAGTCGCCAGCCTGGAGACGCTGCAACCATCCAAGACGCCTTCGGGAAGCGATACCTATGTCGTACAACGCGGTGACAACCTCTCGACTATCGCCGCCATGCATGGCATTTCTCTGGCCATGATCCGTGAATATAACGCTCTGGACGGTGACCTGATCCGTGAAGGTCAGATACTGTTGATACCACAACCTACATTCGCCCAGGCTCAGGCCTCCAGCAGCTGACCCAATATCTGCTTGAAAAGCTCTGCCTGGATAGGGTTGAAGCTACGCTGACAGTCGGTATTTACAATTGCGACTGCGGCTGACACTTTAGCGATGGGCGGCCAGGCTGGCCGCCATATTGTGGTGTACTGCAACGTCAGGCAGTGCCTCATTTCTTGAATGACCTCAAGGATGTCATCCATGCTTGCTGTCCATCGCCGCTTGGCTGCCCTGCCACTTGTCGCCATGTTGTTCCTGGTCGTCATGGCCTTGCCAGCCTTCGCGCAGGATGACGTGCCCACGGTTCACGGCTTGGCACTCTACGACGAACCGGCCTTGCCACCCGATTTTTCCCACTTCCCCTATGTCAACCCCGACGCCCCCAAGGGGGGCAGTATGGTTCGCTCCGCGGTAGGCAGCAGCTTCGACTCGACTAACCCTTTCATCATCAGGGGCACCCCGGCGATCGGCATTGGCGAAATATACGACACGCTAGTGGAAAGCAATCCCGATGAACCCTTTTCCGTTTATGGATTGCTCGCTGAAGGCATTCGTCTCGACCCCGAACGCCATTGGATCGAATTCGACCTGCGGCCCGATGCACGCTTCCACGATGGCGAGCCGGTCACCGCTGAGGATGTGGTATTCAGTTTCGAGCTACTGATGGAGAAAGGTAGTCCCTTCTATGGTGCTTACTATGCCGATGTCGACCAGGTCACGGCTCTGGATGAGCACACCGTACGTTTCGAATTCAGCAATAACCTGTCTCGTGAGCTGCCCCTGATCGTCGGTCAATTGCCCATCCTGCCCAAGCACTACTGGAGTGAACATGATTTCACCTCTCCCACTCTGGCACGGCATCCTGGCTCGGGGCCTTATCGTATTGCAGAAGTCGATCCTGGACGGCGCATCGTCTATGAACGAGTACCCGACTATTGGGGCCAAAACCTGCCGGTGAAACGCGGCCGTCACAACATCGACCGCCTGATCTACGATTACTATCGCGATCGCGACGTAGCCATGGAAGCCTTCAAGGCCGGGGTCATGGATCTTCGTATCGATGCCCGAGCCGCCACCTGGGCTACCGGCTACGACTTCCCGGCCTATCAGGAGGGTTATGTCAAGCGCCTCACCATTCCTGATGGCCAGCCGGCCGCCATGCAGGCCTATGCCATCAACTTGCGCAAGGAGAAGTTTCAGGACATACGAGTGCGCGAAGCGCTCAACCTAGCCTTCGACTTTCCCTGGCTCAACGCCAATATCTTCTATGACAGCTACAAGCGCACCAGGAGCTTCTTCCAGAATTCAGAAATGGCCGCCGAAGGGCTCCCCAACGAAGCCGAACTGAAACTCCTCGAACCTTTTCGCGACCAATTACCTGAACGCGTCTTCACTGAACCGCTTCCCATCGATCACCCGAAAAACCTTCGCGATCGCCTGAAACTAGCCTACGATCTATTGCTTGATGCCGGCTACGAAGTGCGTGATGGCGTACTGGTGAATAGCGAAAACGGCAGAACTCTGACAGTGGAAGTGTTGCTATACGACACGGGCCTGGAACGTGTCGTACAACCAATGCTGCGCAACCTGTCACGACTGGGCATTCGGGGAAGTATTCGTATCGTCGACGTCAATCAATATCTCAACCGTTTGCGCAGTTTCGATTTCGACCTGGTGACCGCGCAGTTCCCGCAGTCTAATAACCCGGGGAATGAGCAACGCGAATTCTGGACCAGCGCCTATGCCGAACAGCCCCAGGCGCGCAACATCATGGGGCTGAGCAACCCAGTGGTAGATGCCTTGGTGGACAAACTGATCCGTGCCGATAGCCGCGAAGAACTCAATACTCGTGCACATGCGTTGGACCGAGTGCTGCGCTTCGGCTTCTATGTCATTCCCCATTATCATTCGGGCGAAACCCGCATCGCCATGTGGGATAAGTTCGACTATCCCGATTTCCCCGAATACGGTATCGACCTATCATCCTGGTGGGTCGATCCCGAACGGGAAGATGAGATCCTGCGCCGTCAGGGGCGAGCCAAGTAGCAGAAAGACAATCGATAAGGATGCATCGTGGCCAGCTATATTCTTCGCCGACTGCTACTGATGATTCCCACCCTGCTGGGCATCATGCTGCTCAACTTCATCATCGTTCAGGCTGCCCCGGGCGGCCCTATCGATCAGTTGCTGGCCCGCTTTGAGGGCATGGACTCCATGGCCAGCACGCGTCTTGACGTAGGTGGCGGAGAGGTAGTGACACGGGATGAGTCAAGGGGCTCGCGAGGGGTGGATCCGCGTTTCATCGAACAGCTGGAGAAGCAGTTCGGCTTCGACCAGCCTGCTCATGAACGCTTTCTCGGGATGATCGGCGACTACGCGACTTTTGACTTCGGAAACAGTTTCTTTCGTGATCGGCCCGTCGTATCACTGATGATCGAGCGCTTGCCAGTATCTATCTCGCTGGGCCTGTGGACCACCCTACTGGTCTACCTGGTGTCTATCCCACTAGGCATTCGCAAGGCACTGCAACACGGCTCATCCTTCGACATATGGACCTCAGGGTTAGTGATCGTGGGCTATGCCATCCCCGGCTTCCTGTTCGCCATCCTGCTGATCGTCCTGTTCGCCGGCGGCAGTTATTGGGATCTCTTTCCACTGCGCGGACTCGTTTCTCCCAATTTCGAGGATTTATCCACCTGGAGCAAGATCAAGGACTACTTCTGGCATATCACCTTACCAGTGATAGCCATGACGATCGGCAGTTTTGCCACTCTGACCATGTTGACCAAGAACAGCTTTCTCGATGAGATTCACAAGCAGTACGTACTGACGGCTCGAGCCAAGGGCGCCAGCGACCGTCGTGTCCTCTACGGCCATGTCTTTCGCAACGGCATGCTGATCATCATCGCCGGCATGCCTTCCGCACTGGTTACCATCTTCTTCACCGGCTCACTACTGATCGAGGTGATCTTCTCGCTGGAAGGCTTGGGACTGTTGGGTTTCGAAGCAGTGATGCAGCGCGACTATCCGGTGATCTTCGGCACTCTCTACCTCTATACCTTGATCGGACTGATTCTCAAGTTGATCTCCGATCTCACCTATGTATGGGTAGATCCACGCATCGATTTCGAGACTCGGGAGTCCTGACCGATGTCGGCAACCATGACCCTTTCACCCATCTCCCGCCGCCGCCTGGCAGTCTTCCGACACAACCGACGCGCCTGGATTTCGCTGTGGATATTCCTGGTCCTATTCGGCATCAGCTTGTGTGCCGAGCTGATCGCCAATGACAAGCCTCTTATCATGCGCTACGACGGCCAGTGGTACGCGCCGCTGCTCGTGGACTATCCCGAAACCGAATTCGGTGGGTTCCTACCCACGGGTACCGACTACCACGACCCCTTCATCATAGAGCAGTTGGAGACCCACGGCTGGGCTCTGTGGCCACCAATTCCCTTCTCCTATCAGACACTCGACATGCAGATGCGTCAGCCTTCACCGTCGCCTCCCGACAGTCGTCACTGGCTAGGTACCGACGACCAAGGGCGCGATGTCCTGGCTCGCGTGATCTACGGCTTTCGACTGTCAGTATTCTTCGCTTTGGTGTTGACCGTGGGGTCGTTGGTATTGGGCGTCGTGTTCGGCGGTATTCAGGGCTATTTCGGCGGCAAGACCGATCTCATCGGACAACGCCTCATCGAAATCTGGTCCGGGCTACCGGTGCTGTTCCTGTTGATCATCCTTGCTAGCCTGGTACAGCCCAACCTATGGTGGCTATTGGGCATCATGCTATTGTTCTCATGGCTAGGCTTGGTCGACGTCGTGCGAGCGGAATTCCTGCGCGCTCGCAACCTCGAATACGTACGCGCGGCCAAGGCACTGGGATTACCTTCTCATCTGATCATGCGGCGACATGTATTGCCCAATGCCATGGTCGCTACCCTGACCTTTATCCCGTTCCTGTTCACCGGCGCCATTACCACGCTCACGGCTCTCGACTTCCTGGGGTTCGGCTTACCGCCGGGCTCACCCTCGTTGGGCGAACTCGTGGCCCAAGGCAAGAACAACCTGCAAGCTCCCTGGCTAGGAATTACGGCTTTCGTCAGCCTTTCGGTCATGCTGTCGCTATTGGTCTTCATCGGTGAAGGCCTGCGTGATGCCTTCGATCCACGCCATATTCAGGCCACTAATGGCACAGCCACGAGGATAACGCCGCATGCCAGTTGAACCCCTCTTTCGCTTACAGGATCTCTCCGTCGCTTTCGATGGCGTGACGGTCGTCGATCGGCTGTCACTGGAAGTCCGCCGCGGCGAAACGTTGGCACTGGTCGGTGAATCAGGATCCGGCAAGTCGGTCAGCGCCCTTGGAGCCATGGACCTGCTACCGGCCAATGCCGCCGTCAGCGGAGGCCGTTGGCTGGAAGATACAAGCCTAGATCATTTGTCGGCCCGCGCATGGCGCGCTCTGCGCGGTGGCCGAGTGGGTTTCATTTTTCAGGAGCCCATGACATCGCTCAACCCCCTGCACACCGTAGCCAAACAAATTGGCGAGACACTGCGTCTGCATCAGGGACTCAGCGGTCGTGCCGCACGCGAACGCACTCGCGAATTGCTGGTGCAGGTCAAGCTGCCACGTCCCGACGAACTGCTCGATGCCTGGCCGCATCAACTTTCCGGCGGGCAGCGCCAGCGCGTGATGATTGCTATGGCGATAGCCAACGATCCCGTGCTACTGATTGCCGATGAACCGACCACCGCTCTTGACGTCACCGTGCAACGGGACATCCTCAATCTGCTCGACGAACTACGTGGCCACTACGGCATGGGTATGCTGTTCATCACCCACGATCTAAACCTGGTCAAACGCCACGCTGACAGAGTCTGCGTTCTCTACGAAGGACGTGAGCAGGAAACCGGCCCGGTCGGCGACGTCTTCGCCAATCCGCGCACTGCCTATACCCGAAACCTGATCAATGCTGAGCCAGAGGGCCAACCCCAGCCTCTCGCTTCACAGCACTCCTTACTTGATGCCAAACAGCTATCGGTGGCTTTCTCCCGCCCCAAGCGCTGGCTGTTTGGCAAGCAGCCAGCCCCGTTCGTGGCCGTGCAGCCGTTATCGCTCGAACTGGCTCGTGGCGAAACACTGGGTATCGTCGGTGAATCCGGATCGGGCAAGACGACACTGGCCATGGCACTGCTACGCCTGACTCCCAGTCAAGGAGAAATACGTTTCGATGACGAACGCCTGGACAGACTTACCGGAAATGACCTTCGCAAGCATCGAAAACGTTTCCAGATCGTCTTTCAGGATCCTTACGGGTCACTCTCACCACGTCTACCGGTTTCCGAGATCATCAGTGAGGGTTTGAGATTCCACCATCCGGAACTCTCCGAGCAAGAAGTCCTACACCGTGTGCAAGCGACACTCAAGGAAGTCGGATTGCCACAAGATTGCGCCTCACGCTATCCACATGAGTTCTCCGGCGGCCAACGCCAGCGCATCGCGGTGGCGAGAGCCATCATTCTCGAACCCGAACTCGTGGTGCTAGACGAACCCACGTCGGCGCTGGATCGCAGTGTACAGAAACAGCTCGTGATCCTGCTTCGTGATCTCCAGCGCAAACGTGGTCTCAGTTATCTGTTCATCAGTCACGATCTGGCAGTGGTCCGGGCCATGGCTCACCGAGTGCTCGTACTCAAGGATGGGGAGGTCGTGGAGCAAGGCGAATGCGATCAAGTACTCGGTGCTCCTCGCCACTCCTACACCCAAGCCCTAGTGGAATCCTCGGGCCTGGGCATGATGGCCAGCGCCTGACCTCTGGGAACGGAACCAATGGGAATAGACTAGGTTTGACAGCAGTTCGGCAAGGAAGATAACGGTATAAGTCAGAAAACGGCAATTTCATCGGCCGTTAATTCTCGCCACTCGCCCGGCGCCAGTGTCGCATCCAGCGTGATGTCTCCAATCGACTCGCGATGCAGCGCCTCGACACGATTGCCGATGGCGGCAAACATGCGCTTCACCTGATGATACTTTCCTTCGTAAATCGTCAGTCTGACCTTGTGATCTGAAAGCAACTCGAGCTCAGCAGGTCGTGTTGGCTTCTCTTCGCCATCAAGCAGTATCCCCTCGCCAAAGACCTTCACCGCCGCTTCGGCATCCTTCCCTTCCAGAGGGTCGGCTAGGCTTGCGCGATAAACCTTCGCACATTGTCGTCGCGGCGAGGTGATACGATGCGCCCATTGGCCATCGTCGGTCAGCAGCACCAGTCCGGTCGTGTCTACATCAAGCCGCCCAACGGCCTGTAGCCGCTCCACCTTAGGCAAGTCGACCAGATCAGTTACGATCGGGTACAACCCTCGACGAGCCGTACATTCGACCCCCACCGGCTTTTTGACCGGCTTGTGCAGCATCAGATAACGCAGGCCGACCAATATCAAGGTCCGCCCCAACCACTGAACACGACTATGAGCGTCGACCTGGGTAGCAGGATTTTTGACCACCTCACCATCGACACTAACCTCCTCGCGGTGCATGGCCTTCTTGGCTAATGTGCGAGTCAACTCCGTGGTCTCGCAGAGAAACTTGTCCAGGCGCATCTAGGTCAGCACCTCGAAACGATCGGCATCCATCCAGGCCGGAAATTTTTCGCGGAACTGGGCCAACGTCTCGCGATCGAGGGTGGCGGTACGCAAGAAAGGTTGATCGCGCGGTTCATCGACTAGCGGTTCGCCCTTGAAATCGACCAGCATCGAGTCCCCGGCATAGTCCAGGCCCTTGGCATCTTCGCCGACCCGATTGACACCGATGACGTAGCAAAGATTCTCTATCGCCCGGGCCTGCAACAGCGTTCGCCAAGGTTGGCGTCGCGGTGCCGGCCAATTCGCGACACATAGCATCGCATCGTACTCGAACTTTTCATCACCACGGGGCTGCTGGCGCAACCAAACCGGGAAACGCAGGTCATAGCACACCGTCAACAATAGGCGGAATCCCTTGAGCTCGACGACGACGCGCTTCTGGCCCATGCCATATCGCTCGTGTTCCCCCGCCATACGAAAGAGATGTCGCTTGTCATAGTGAATTGGCTGACCACCGGGTGTGGCCCATATCATGCGGTTGTAATAATCGTTGCCATCCTGTACTGCCACACTGCCGGTCACCACACAACCACGCCTATCGGCCTGCTCACGCAGCCAGGCAACGGTATGACTACTTTCCATTGGCTCAGCCATCTCGCGCGAATTCATGGTGAAACCGGTGGCGAACATTTCCGGCAGCACGATCAGATCGGTTTCCTCTCCTCCCAAGTCACCAAGTAACTCCTCGAGCATCTGGCAGTTGGCCTCGGGATTCTCCCAACGCAGGTCGCACTGCACCAACGTAGTGCGTAACTTGCTCATTTCCTTGTCCTCCTATCGCTCGTCATGGCGGCCCAGTTCTCGTCGACAGCCTAAACGAGTCTTCGTTTCGTCGCAGCTTCCAGATGGCGTCCCCCCAGTAGCGCTGGGTTCGTAGCCGCATTGTGTTAGATTAGAGGTTTTCGATAATGAGGTCACGATGAGTCTCGCCCCAGGCGCTTCCCCACCCATCGATCCAGAAGCCAGCAAAGGTGTGGGCTTTGGGCTAACCGCCTATTTGATGTGGGGTTGCTTCCCGCTCTTTTTCGCCCTGTTCGAGGGCATTCCCGCCTGGGAAGTTTTGATTCATCGGGTCATTTGGTCGTGCGTGTTCCTGGTCGGTCTGGTGACACTCTTGAGACGCTGGGCCCCGGTCGTACGGGCTTTGGCCGAGCCAAGGCGCCTGGGGCGTGTTCTGGCGTGTGCGCTATTGATCGGGCTCAATTGGGGGATCTATATCTATGCCGTGGAAAGTCGCCAGGTTTTCCAAGCCAGCTTAGGGTACTTCCTTACCCCACTGGTCAATGTCGCCTTGGGCATGCTGATACTGCGTGAAAAAATGGCTTGGCTGCAGGGAGTCGCTGTCATCCTCGCCATGCTGGCTATTGCCATCCAGCTGTTGATACTGGGTGAATTGCCCTGGATCACGCTGACCTTGGCGCTTTCCTTCGGCACCTACGGCTTGCTACGCAAGCAAGTACCACTGGATGGGCTATCGGGCCTGTTCGTCGAAACGCTGCTGTTGCTTCCCTTGGGGCTCATCGCCCTAGCCTGGTTGAGTGCCAGTGATGCCTCGCACTTCTTATCGACGCATCAAACGACTCTGCTGCTTATCGCCAGTGGTGTGATCACGGCGCTGCCCCTGATGGCGTTCGCTGGCGCCGCTCGTCGCCTTCGCCTGGCCACTCTGGGTTTCTTGATGTACTTGAATCCCAGCATTCAGTTCTTCATCGCCTTGCTGATATTCCACGAGCCTCTGACAACGACCCAGCTCACCACCTTTGTCCTGATCTGGTCAGGGCTGGCGCTCTACTCGTGGTCGGCGTGGCAAACACGCTCCAAGCCGCGTAGGGCAGCACCTGATCAAGGATGACGCAGTGGCTAGGCACGGGTTCCAGAATACTTCGAAAGGGACTCTTCCCGCACCGAACCCTTGGCGAAGTAATCGATCAGCCCTTCGAGAACCGCCATGGTTGGCACCTGGAACTGCCACAGCTGTTGCCCCGGTGCTGTAAGAAAGCTCTCCTGATAAAGCCGGGCCGCAGGGTCGTCGCTACGATTTTCTAGCGCCTGAGCACCCAGGAGTTTCAGCGGCTCAGCATCGTCCAGGGACACCATCATCAGGCAATGCTGTATTCCTTGGGAATTAATTGCGAAACGCTGCCCTGTGGCACGCACTTGCCACTCGCTCAATCGCAACCGGCTGATCTGGCGACGATGCTCCACCTCTGACAACTGTGCTAGATGCGCTGCAGCGAGCCGCCCATTGATACGACGTTCGCGGCTGGCGGCATTGATGGCGGGATAGAGAAACCCCTTGCGCTTGATCATCCAATCCATGGCCTCGCCGATTTCGACGCCTTCACCTCGGCGAAAACGCATCTCTCGACGCGATAGCGCATTGCGCACGGTAGCCAAGCGGATTGAGCAAGCTGCCGCAATCTCGAGGTGATCGACAACTCCCGGATGCTGGATCATCAGGCCCACTCTTTCGGCTACCATCTTGGCAAGTGCCGGAGAAGGATCCAGTTTCAAGCGTAGCGCAGCCAGTCCCAGCAGATGCTCAAGGCGTGGCCAACCAGCCTTGCTGTGCTGCATAGCCACCGCACGTGTCAACGCAACGAAATCGACGAAATCTTTCAGGATATGAGTGATATCCGAGGCCTCGGCTCTCCATTGCTGAAGATCCTGCTTACCACATGCCAAGGCTTTCCATTGAAGTGCGGCACGAATCATCTGATGTTGAAGACAGTCTTCTGACTTCAGCGGCTCATCTCTCCCACCTGATAACCGCCGCAAAGGTTCTGCCACTTCCTCGCCAGCAGAAGCGACATCAGCCGAAAGCGCATCGTCGTCGAACAGTACGTCAGCAGGCTGCCCCAATAGAGCATCCTGTAACCCCTGGCCCGATGGTCTCGTGTCTTTCGCCATGCCCCCTCCGCCGGCTCCCGCCCTTTTAAGAAAGGTTATTTTAATTAACTACACTGTAATTCGGGTTAACGGCCTATGGGGGAAAAACTTGAGCGTAAACATGGCAGAATCGCCTTCCATGCGCCCTTTAGCACAATTTAGAGGCACGATCTAAAGCTCCCTCGAGGCAATACCTCTCAATCATCAAGCCGCTTCGGGTTGATAACCGACACGAAAACCTCCCCAGTGCTCTCCCTTGACGAAGATCGGTACCGACAAGTCGTGCATCACCTCGCCGGTATCGCGCTTGTATGTCTGCACCAACAAAGGGGCTTGGTGTGCACCGCACCGGCTTCCCGTGGGATCATCGAAGATGCGCTTGCTGCGACTGTGTTGCAGGTCGTGTGTGTAGTCGCCGGTCAGTGGCTGGCTGACTTTCAGGTTATGAGTCGGCACGTAGCCGCGCTGATTACAAGTAATGGCATAGGCAACACCCAGCGACTGCAACAGCGGTTCCTGTATGGCGGGAAGATGTCGATCGGTAAAGTCGTCGTAGGCCGTTCGATATTTGGGTGGATTGGTCTGGTCGATGAGCTCGTATTCATCGGCGAATAGCGCATTGCGGTCGAGCTCACCGCGCTTGAGCGCCTGTTCGAACAACGTACCGATGCGATCCGCCGCCGCTCTGGCCGCCAGAAATACCTGCTGGTGGCGTCCATCCAAGCGCTGCTGGGCAAGCTCGCCATCAACGCCTTCGGCAGCTTCCATCAAGGCATGAGCCTGGGCCGCCAAGTCGTGCATGTCACGGGTGCCTTCGTACACCTCGGTCTCTAACGTGTTCAAGACTTCTGCTACCTGACGACCGTGCACGCTGGTATCGGCCATGGCCGTGGCGATGCTGCCGATCTGCTGCTCGACGCTATCGAAATCACGGGTCAGGTCACTCAAGTGGCTTCCGACTGATTCCACTTCCTTGGCTCGATCGCCAACACGCTTCATGAGATGGCCGATGGTATCGACCACACGATGGCTGCTGTCGCCAATCTCGCCAACCAACGTCTCGACCTGGTGCGTAGCATCGGCCGTGCGTTTGGCCAGCTCACGTACTTCACCCGCCACCACAGCGAAACCACGCCCATGCTCACCGGCACGTGCCGCCTCAATGGAGGCATTGAGCGACAGCAGATTGGTCTGCTCTGCGATTTCCTCGATCAGTGCGGTGACATGCCGCACACTATCGCTCTTGCGGCCCAGCGCCTCCAACAGCTCAAGCGCCTCCTCCGACCGGGAGGCGAGCGAACGCATCTCCTCGATCACTTGGTCCAGTGCTTCGCGGCTGGCCAGATTCGACTCTCGCGAATGACTGGCCAACTCCGCCACCTGAGCCGCACTCGCCGAGACTTGCTCGATCGCCGCAGTGATTGCGGCCATGCTCGACACCGCTTCCTTGACCACGCTGTCCTGGCGCGCCAGGCGCTGATCCAGGCGATCGGCATGGTGCGACACCTCGGCCGAGGCAATAGCCGTGCGTCCTGCACGTTTGATCAGACGATGAGCCATTCCCTTGAGCGACAGATAATCATGCTGCGGGGGAAACCAAGGCTGCTTGCCTTTACCGGCCAAGATGTCGCCATCCGCTGAATAGATCGACAATGCCCCGGCCGACATCAAGCTCGCCCCGCTCAATGCCGCCAGTAGCATCGACAGGTAATTTCCCCACGGCCCCGACACCAGATTGAGGACAGCCACAGCCATCGCTGCCAATGCCAGAGACAACACCATCACGATCTTGCCCATAGACTTGCTCTCTGTTGTTGTTCCCAAGAGAGCTTATCGGCATTTTCTCGAGGATCTGTTTAGTACTTTGGGTGCATCCACCAAAGTTCAGCCCACAGGACGGCAAACGTCCGCGGGACGCTCAAGGCGTCTCGAGAGAAAGTTGGTAGACAGCGACTCCAGGCTGAAATCATTCGCCATTTTCCTGTACGCTCACGCTTTTGATCGCCCGCCAAACAAGGGCCTGCGATGCTCAAACGTTATTTGCCGATACTGACGTGGCTGCCACACTATACGTTGCGGCTGTTTGGCGCCGATCTGCTGGCCGGTGTCATCGTCACCATCATGGTGATTCCACAGTCTTTGGCCTACGCCATCCTTGCTGGTCTTCCCGCCGTGGTGGGACTTTATGCCAGCCTTCTCCCACTGCTTGCTTACACTCTCTTTGGCACCAGCCGCACTCTGGCAGTGGGACCAGTAGCGATTCTCGCTTTAATGACCGGTGCAGCATTGGTCAACGTCGCAACGCCGGGCAGTACCGCCTATCTCGAGGCAGCAACGGCACTCGCCCTACTCTCCGGGCTGATGCTGGCCGCCATGGGATTGATGAAACTGGGATTTTTCGCCAACTTCCTAAGCCACCCAGTGATCTCGGGATTTTTGACTGCCTCAGGCATCCTGATCGCTACCAGCCAAGCAGCCAATCTATTGGGGATCTCTGGATCCGGGTTCACGGTAGTCGAACTCGCCGTTAGCCTGACCGCCAACATCGCCAATATCCACTGGCCAACCCTGGCCATCGGCGCGGGCTGCCTCGGCTTTCTCGTTCTCATGCGAAGCCGGGGGAAAGCTCTACTGCAGTGGTTAGGAGTCGGCAAGGGACTCGCCTCGCTAATAGCGAAAGCCGGACCGGTCTTCGCAGTGGTAGCAACGACCCTGCTAAGCTGGCAGTTTGCATTAGCAGAAAAGGGCGTTGCCGTGGTGGGTATCATCCCCCAGGGCTTACCCCCCTTCTCCTTCCCCAGCCTTGATCTGCCTTTATGGCGAGAGCTGTTGATCCCAGCCCTGTTGATCAGCATCGTTGGTTTCGTCGAGTCGGTTTCCATGGGCCAAATGCTTGCTGCCAAGCGCCGACAACGCATTTCCCCCAATCAGGAATTGATCGGCTTGGGAAGCGCCAATATCGCTGCTGCCATTTCCTCGGGTATGCCGGTGACCGGTGGACTATCACGCACTGTGATCAACTTCGATGCCGGCGCCCAGACACCCGCCGCCGGGGCCTTCGCCGCACTCGGTATCGGACTTGTCACCCTGTCCTTCACACCACTGCTCCACCATTTGCCGATCGCCACCCTGGCCGCCACCATTACGGTGTCGATCCTTACCCTGGTCGATACCCAGATGATCCGTCAGACTTGGCGTTACTCGCGCAGCGATTTCGCTGCCATGGCAGCGACCATTGCACTGACGCTTGTGGAAGGGGTGGAAGCCGGCATCATTGCCGGTGTGACGCTGTCTATCGGATTATTCCTGTATCGCACCAGCCGCCCCCACAGTGCTCTGGTGGGACGCGTACCCGGTACCGAACACTTTCGCAACATGGCACGACACGAGGTGGAAAGTGTCAGTCATGTGGCTTTGCTACGCGTTGACGAAAGCCTGTACTTCGCCAATGCCCGCTACCTCGAGGATACCGTCTATACCTTGGTCGCCAGCCACCCGGAACTCGAACATGTGGTACTGATCTGCTCGGCAGTCAATCTGATCGACGCCTCGGCACTCGAGAGTCTCGATGCCATCAATGCCCGACTCAAAGACTCCGGCGTCACCCTGCATCTAGCCGAGGTGAAGGGGCCGGTCATGGACCGATTGAAGAACAGTGATTTCCTCGACGAACTCACCGGCCGAGTCTTTCTCAGCACCTACTCGGCGTGGAGCGAACTGAAGCAACCCCGTGAATGACGCTATCGAGGCAACAACTATCGATGCAACAACACCGGCTGCACCGCTGATCGCAAAATGGCTTCCGTGGTCGAGCCCAGCAACCACTCGCGGATTCGACCGTCGCCGAAGGCACCTATGGTGATCAGATCACCCGGCTGCGCCATCTCCAGAATCACATCGGCAGGATCTCCTTTGCGGACTTCTGTCTCGACCTCAATCCGATGACTTTCGGCATATTGCGTAACGGTTCGCAAGTGACGATTGGCGATGACGTCGTCATGATGCACGCTGACGGCCGTCAACGGCAGTAACAGGCGCTGCGCCAGTTCGATGGCATAGACCATCGCTTCGCGGGCAGGCTTGGTGCCATCAACCCCCAGCAGGATCCTCGAAATGTCCTGAAACTCGGCACCTGCCAGCAATACTGGCTGTTCCGCAGTTCGCAGCACACGTTCCACGACCTCACCCAGCCCCTTGCTATCGCCCAGGCCCGCGGACTCACCACGTCGCCCCATGACGATCAAGTCGCTATCGGCAGCGGCATCGAGGATACGCACGGCAGGTACGCCACTAAGCATTTCGCCACGGCAATCGACACCAGCAGCCTTGATCTCCGCTTGCATCGACGCCAGCAGGCGTTGCCCCTCGGCCTCTAGCTGTTCCAGATTTTCCCGCCTGAGCCGCAAGGCCGCTTCGATCATCTCCGGGCGCGCATCCTCCCCATAGAACCCCACCTCCGTGAGACGGGAATCAGTGACGAAGACGATATGAACGCCCCCTTCGAGCTTACGTGCCAGATCGATTGCATACTGGCTCGCCACCTTGCCAGATGGCGACATGTCGATAGCCAACAGAACCGACTGAATCATGACCCAGCCTCCTGTCGTGAATGAAGATCACCCTGACTCGTATTTTAGTCAATTCCGCATCCTATGGCGGTGACATTGCAGGGGCTTGGCTTCCTGTTCACGGCTATGTCTATCCTTCAAGTACAACGCCAGTCGAGGAGAGGGCAGTATGAAACTATCCGACGGTTTCGCTGGCGCGGTCGGCAACACTCCCCTGATCCGCCTACAACGGCTATCCGACGAAAGCGGTTGCGAGATCCTGGGCAAGGCCGAGTTCATGAATCCCGGCGGCTCGGTCAAGGATCGCGCGGCACTTTATATCGTGCTCGATGCCGAACGCCGCGGCGCTCTGCAGCCGGGAGGTACTGTCGTCGAGGGTACCGCCGGCAATACCGGCATCGGTTTGGCGCACATCTGTAACGCACGCGGCTATCGCTGCGTGATAGTGATTCCTGAGACACAGACCCGAGAGAAAATCGACCTGTTGCGCACCCTGGGTGCCGAAGTGCATACCGTTGCTGCAGTGCCTTATCGCGATCCCAATAATTACCAGAAGATCGCCGCACGTATGGCTAATGATCTGGACAATGCCATCTGGGCCAACCAATTCGACAACCTTGCCAACCGCCAAGCACATTACGAAACTACCGGGCCGGAGATCTGGACGCAGACCGGAGGACACATCGATGCATTCATCGCCGCCACCGGTACTGGCGGTACCCTGGCGGGAGTGGCGCGCTACCTGAAGGAGCAACGTGAGAATATTCGCTGCGTGCTCGCCGACCCCACTGGCAGTGCGCTGTACCGCTATGTCACAACCGGCCAGCCGGAAGTCGTGGGTGGCAACTCGATTACCGAGGGTATTGGCAGTTCCCGTGTCACCGCTAACCTCGCAGACTCACCCCTAGATGATGCCCTAATGATCGACGATCAGCAGGCGGTCACGTATGTCTATCGCCTGCTGCATGAAGAGGGGCTGTTTCTGGGCAGCTCTTCTGGGATCAACGTAGCGGCAGCCATGCAACTCGCTGAGCAACTGGGCTCAGGCCACACCATCGTTACCGTGCTATGCGATGGCGGTGCTCGCTATTATTCTCGGCTCTTCAATCCCGAATGGCTGGCCGGCAAGGGGTTGACGCCACACTGAGAGGCGTCACCCTTCGACCTGCTCACGGACCTTGGCAACGATATGCGCACCGATAGGCAGCGCTGAAGTCGCCGCTGGTGAGGGTGCATTGCAGACATTAACCGTGCGACGACTGTTGACGAACAGGAAGTCATCAATGAGTTTTCCGTCGCGCGAAATTGCCTGGGCCCTAACCCCAGCCGGATAGGGAGCGAGATCGTCGATCGTGAGAGAGGGGCAATACTTGCGAACCTCTTCAAGGTAGCGCTTCTTGGAGAACGAGTTCTTGATCTCAGTCATCCCCGGGCGCAGATTGCCCATCAGTGCCTTGAGGATGCCACGATTGCTGAACATGGACGCCATATCCGGCAGCGAGATGTCAGACTTGCGATAACCTTCACGCTTCAAGGCCAGTACAGCGTTGGGGCCCACCGTGACGCTTCCATCGATCATGCGTGTCAGATGCACCCCCAGGAACGGCATGCTCGGGTCGGGAATCGGATAGATCAGATGGTTGACGATGCGATTGTGCTGGGCCGGCAACTGGTAATACTCGCCGCGAAAAGGACAAATGGTGAACCCCGGATTCTTGCCTACCATCCTGACGATCCGATCGGCCATCAATCCCGAGCAGGCTATCAGGTAACGTGTCGTCAACTCACCCTGACTCGTCTTGACCACCACCTCATGAGGTCGCTCATCGATTCCGGTGACACGGGAGGATAGCTGTATTCCACCTCCCAGGTGCTCGAATTCACGTGCCATGGCCCGTGTCACCTCACCGAAATCGACGATACCGCTGGAAGGCACGAATATCGCCCCCGTCCCCGTAATATTGGGTTCACGCTCACGCAATTCGTCAGCATTCAGCCAGTGGCGCTCGAGACCATTGGCTCGGGTTCGTTCCCATAGCGCCTCCATGCGCTGCATTTCCATATCATTGGTTGCTACCAACAGCTTGCCGCAGGCCTCATAGTGAATGCCATGCTCGTCGCAGAAAGCCTTGGTCGCACGGTTGCCTTCCAGACAGAATCTGGCCTTGAGACTACCCGGCTTGTAATAGACACCGGCATGAATCACACCGCTGTTATGTCCGGTCTGATGCTGGGCGAGAGCATCTTCCTTCTCCACCACCAGCATCTTGTGATCGGGGTAGGCCTTGATCAGTTGCATGGCGGTCGACATACCGAGGATGCCACCCCCGATGACTATGAAGTCGTACACCTAAGCCTCTCGCATCGTCGTTAATGTAGATGTTATTGCATAATATCAGCCTGTTTCGCATTGTTTCGCCAGCTCAATTCACATTGCGTATCATGACGACATACTCATACGAGAAGCCTTATGGATAGCCCACCTCGTCAGAACCTTGGCATCAGCGCCTATGCATGGCTGAAACACGACATCATTCGTGGCGTATACCCGCCTGGGGAAAAGCTACTAATGAGTCGACTCAAGGAGCGATATGACCTCGGTATCGGCCCATTGCGCGAAGCACTATCGCAGCTAGTCGCCGAGCGATTGGTGGTCGCGATCAGCCAGCGTGGCTACCGGGTCGCCTCGATGTCACTGGCTGAACTCAACGATATCTACGATGCGCGTTCCCAACTCGAGGCCATGCTCTTGAAGCTGGCTATCGAGCGCGGCGATGACAGCTGGGAAGCGGACATCCTGGCCAAGGCCCATACACTGTCCAAGGTGGTCGAGGTCAACACGCCCGATGAGGTGCTCGACGTTTGGGATACCCGCCACAAGGCTTTCCATACCGCCATGATCGCTGGTTGCGGCTCACAACATCTGCTACAGGTCAGGGCAAGTCTTTTCGACCAAGCCGAACGTTATCGACACCTATGGCTGAGAGAAACGGTTTTCTCCGAACAAGCACTTGAAAAGAAGCGCCTGGAACACGCCGCTCTGGTTGAGGTGGTGCTGGCACGCGATGCAGAACGGGCCACGGAAATGATGCGTGAACACCTGTTGACACCAGTGCCGATCATTACCGATGTGATGCAGCGCCAGGGACTGCTGTGACATCGAAGCGAAGACGAAAACGCCGGTACTCCTCTTGGGCATGTTGCGGTGTTTCGGCAACCAGCCAGACTTCCTGTTCCGGCAAGCATTGTGCCAGTCTCGCACAAGCCAGTGGCGTCAAGGTGCCAAGCCTGGGATAGCCGCCAATCGTCTGACGGTCATTGAGCAGTACGATCGGCTGGCCATCCGGTGGTACCTGTACTGCACCCAAGGGGATCCCTTCGGAAATCATCGTGCTCAGTCGGCAGCGTAGCGGTGGTCCCTTGAGCCGCACCCCCATACGGTCGGCCCGGGAATCGACATGCCATGGCCGGTTGAAGGCAGCGAACAAGCTCACCCCGCTGAATTCAGAAATCTGCGCACCGGGTATCAGGCGCAATCGTGCAGGCTCTCGATAATCAATACGTTCCTTGCCAGGTGCTCGCCTTCCCACATAGCGCTCACGGGAGGATGCCTGGCAGCTCCGATCGATGTGTAACCGGTCCGCCATCGCCAGCGATCGGCCGTGCCCATCATGCCCTCCCAAGCCTTCTCGACTCACGCAGGCCACGCTACCCAACACTGGCTCGGCCAGGAAACCTCCCGCCACCGCCAGGTAAGCCCTGGCACCACTGCGCGCAGAGCCAAAGCGAAGACGCTGCCCTTGAGTGACACTTACCACCTGCCAAGACAGCCAAGGCTTGTCGTCCAGTGTCGCCTCCAAATCAGCACCGCATAGCGCCAGCGTCATGTCATGCTCGGCGATCAGTTCCAGCCCCCCAAGGGTAATTTCCAGCACGGGAGCCCCCCATGGATTGTCCAACAGGTGATTCGCCCAGGCCCAAGCATGCAGATCAGCTGGCCCACCCTGAGTCACGCCCAGTCGACGCACGCCAAAACGCCCGGCATCTTGCAACAACGCCAATGGCCCTGCCTTTTCCACACGCAGGCCACATACAACATCGATGGGCGCCGTCATGAGCGCTCCTCCACCGGTGTCGTATCTCCGCCAAGGCGTTCGAATTCCACGCGGTCGACACTGACGAACCTGACACGATCACCAACACGCAGCAGACTGAATCCATCACGATGACGGTCGAAAAGACGTGCCGGCGTTCGCCCGATCAGGTTCCAACCACCGGGAGACTGCCGAGGGTAGGCAGCAGTCTGACGGCCGGTAACCGCCACACTACCCGCCGGGACACGCTGGCGAGGCGTGTCCAGGCGTGGCACTGCCAAGCGCTCGTCGACACGCCCCATGAAGGCAAACCCGGGGGCAAAACCCAGCGCAAAGACCCGGTATTCTCGGGCGCAATGCACTTCGATAACCTGGTCACGACTCAAACCACTGACACACTCCAGCCGCTTGAGCTCGGGTCCTACACTGTCGTCATACCAGACAGAAAGCTCCTTGACCTCCGCGCTGCCAGATTCATCGTCAGGCACCAGGTCTCTCAACGCGCTCTCAAGGTATCGCCGAGCCTCATGCGAAGAAAGCACCAGCGGGTCATAGTGCACCAGCAGTGTGGTATATGACGGCACCATATCGATCAGAGTCGAAGCGAACATTGCCTCGCAGCGACGCATCAAAGCCGTCAACCAAGGCATGTTGGCTTCGTCAACCTCATCGAACAGACGGACCAGCCAGGCATCGATACCGGCATGCTCCAGACGCGGAAGCCGGAGATTGCGAGTCATGGAGCCACTCCAATCTCCTGAAGCGACTGACGGATGGCCTTCACCGCAGCAACCGACTCAGGATTGTCGCCATGCACACAGAGGGTATCGGCCTCGAGCACAAACTCGCTGCCATCAATGGCCGTCAACGGTTGGCCCAATGCGATCCGGCGCGCCTGATCGACGATCACTTCAGGGTCATGGTGAACCGCCTTGGGCTCGCGCCGCGATACCAAGCGCCCCTCTCCGTCATAGGCACGGTCGGCAAAGGCCTCGAGCCACAATGTGACCCCTTCGCGCTGCGCCATTTCCCGGACCGATGCAGGATCACGCGTAGACATGACCATCAGTGGCAGATCGGGATCAAAGCTCACCACCGCACGCATGACCCCGGCTAACTTCTCGGGATCACGCATCATGTCGTTGTATAACGCACCGTGTGGCTTAACGTAGCCAAGACGAATTCCCTCGCCACGACAGATCCCTGCCAAGGCACCAATCTGATAGAGCACCAGATTTTCGATTTCGGATACTGAGCAGGCAAGGGAGCGGCGTCCGAATCCCACCAGATCCATATAAGCGGGATGGGCGCCCACGCTTACCCCATGACGTACTGCCAAACGAACCGTGCGTCGCATGGTATCGGGATCGGAAGCGTGGAAACCACAAGCCACGTTGGCCAGATCGACATGCGGCATCACCTCTTCATCGAGCCCCATGACCCAAGGACCAAAGCTTTCGCCCATATCCGCATTCAACAACAGCGCTGACATGACATTTCCTCTTACTCGACAACGACAGAAAATTTATAAACAAATTATCGTCAAAATACCAATAAATAGTCAGAATATTGTTGACGACTTGATCATAGGGTGCCTAGTCTTGGTAAATGTTAGTCATCTATGCTCAAGATAAACGCTGAAACATGCGGTGCTTCTCTCAGTGAAGATGCGATCTCACTGCACCGCAAGCGCCACACGATTCGGCGCTCGACAAGCCAACAACAACACCTTTACAAAGTGAGGAATCCCGATGATGACCAGATATCCATTGCTGACCGGCTTGCTAACCGCCGCCACACTGGGAGTGGGCGCCAGCATCCTGATGATGGCTACGTCCGCTTCGGCCGCTACCGAATGGGACATGCCCACACCCTATGGTGACCGTACCTTTCATACCGTCAATATCCGCGAATTCGCCGACAATGTTGCTGAGCGCACTGATGGCGAGCTGTCGATCACGGTTCATTCCAATGGCTCCCTGATCGCTCATCCTGAAATCAAGAACTCGGTACGCCGCGGGATCGTGCCGATCGGCGAGCTGATCATGTCACGCCTGGCCAACGAGAACCCCATCTTCGAAGTCGACTCCGTCCCCTACCTGGCGACCAACTACGAGGATGCCCAAGCTCTCTGGGAAGCATCACGCGAGGTGATCGCCGAGGAACTGGCGGAGCAGCAACTGCGCCTGTTGTTCGCCGTCCCGTGGCCGCCGCAAGGCATCTATACCCAAAAGCCTGTCGAGACGATCGACGACCTGCGCAACCTCAACATGCGCGCCTATAACACGGCCAGTGAACGCCTAGCACAGTTGGCCGGTGCCGTACCGACTCAGGTGGAGGTGCCAGACATTCCCACCGCCTTCAGCACCGGTCGGGTGGATGCCATGGTCACCTCTCCGGCCACCGGCGCCGACACCCAGGCCTGGGACTATCTGAGCCACTTCAACCATGCCCAGTTGTGGATCCCCAAGAACATGGTGATCGTCAGCGAGCGAGCTTTCTCCCAGCTTGACGAGGCTACGCAACAGGCCGTGCTGGACGCGGCGCAGGAAGCTGAGAAGCGCGGTTGGGAAATGAGCCGTCAGGAAACCGAGGAAGCTCTGCAGACCCTGCGTGACAATGGCATCGAGGTCAGCGAACCGACCCCGGAACTGGCCGGGGCCCTGCAGGAAATCGGTGACACCATGACCGAAGAATGGGGGCAGAACGCGGGCGAACAAGGCATGCGTATCCTCGAAGCCTATCGTCAGACACGCCAGTAACCTCGCTTCCTCCGGCGTCGACGTCGGGGAAGCGTTCCATGGCCAAAATCCTTGTGAGTGCCCCCTCATGCACTATCGATTGCGAGCTCTCTATGATGCGGGAGCCTACCTCTCAGCCACTTGCCTGTGCCTGATCTGCGCCATGATCACGGCGCAGATCATCGGACGTATCGTCGACCGGCTCGCCACGTGGGCCGGCGGCGAGCGAATCGGCTTGGCGATTCCCGGCCTGGCGGAAATTTCCGGTTTTCTGTTGGTCGGTGCCACCTTCCTGGGCCTCGCCTACACCTTCGTCAACGGCGGCCACATCCGCGTCACCCTGCTGATAAGCAATCTGCCGGCCAGGGTACGCGTCTTCATGGAATTGTGGTGTCTGAGCATCGCCCTACTACTGTGCCTGTACCTTGCCTGGTACACGCTATGGCTGCTCGAGGACAGTATCGCTTTCAACGAAACCTCCTACGGCCTGCTGAGTATTCCGCTATGGATTCCCCAAAGCACCATGCTGCTCGGCATCCTGCTGTTCTGCCTGGCGTTGATCGAGACCTGGGTCAAAACCCTGATCACCGCCCTGACCCGCCCATCGTCTTTCCAGGCTGATGACGGCGCCCACGAATGATCGAGGTTACTTGTCATGCTGTTGATGATAGTCGTTCTAACGGTCGCTATGCTGGTGATGCTGGGAAGCGGCGTCTGGGTCGCCTTCGCCCTGCTGGGTATGGGTTGGTTGGGCATCAGTCAGTTCACATCCATCCCCACCGGCGACATCATGGCCTCGGATATCTGGGGTGCCAGCTATAGCTGGGAACTTACCGCCTTGCCAATGTTCATCTGGATGGGCGAGATCCTGTTCCGTTCGCGTCTGGCGGAGGACATGTTCACCGGACTCACGCCCTGGATGCGGCGTATTCCCGGCCGACTGCTACACACCAACGTGGTCGGCTGCGGCCTGTTCGCCGCCGTGTCCGGTTCCTCGGCGGCGACCTGCGCCACCATGGGCAAGATGTCGATTCCCGAGCTGACCCGGCGTGGCTATGACGAACGCCTGGTGCTCGGCACCCTGGCAGGCTCCGCGACACTGGGACTACTGATTCCGCCGTCGATCATCCTGATCGTGTTCGCGGTGGCAACCGAGCAATCGATCGCTCGTCTGTTCGTGGCCGGCATTCTGCCAGGCTTGCTATTGATCAGTCTGTTCGCGGGTTACCTGATGCTGTGGTCCTGGCGTTACCCGCACAAGGTGCCTGCCGCCGATGCGAGCATTCCGCTGCTGGAAAAGTTGCGCCGCTCGAAACGCCTGATTCCCATGCTCGGCCTGATCGTGGGGGTGATCGGTTCCATCTACACCGGTCTGGCGTCTCCGACCGAGGCCGCCGCCGTTGGTGTAGTGTTGTCGCTGTTGCTGGCGCGCCTGCAAGGTGCCATGAATGCCGCCATCTTCCGTGACGCCATGCTGGGTACCGTGAAAACCTCATGCATGATCGCCTTCATCCTGGCCGGTGCTTCGTTCCTGACCGCAGCCATGGGCTTCACGCGGATTCCCAGCGACCTGGCGGCATGGATCGCCGGTATGGAGCTGTCGCCCTACATGCTGTTGGCGGTACTGACAGTGTTCTTCGTCATTCTCGGCTGTTTCCTCGACGGCATTTCGGTGGTGGTGCTAACCACCTCGATCATGCTGCCAATGGTCGAAGCCGCCGGTATCGACCTGATCTGGTTCGGCATCTTTCTGGTGATCGTGGTCGAGATGTCGCAAATCACGCCACCAGTGGGATTCAACCTGTTCGTATTGCAAGGCATGACCGGCAAGAACATCTTGCATATCGCCAAGGCGGCCCTGCCGTTCTTCTTTCTGATGCTATTGGGTGTGGTGTTGATCACCCTCTTTCCGGCAATCGTCACCTACCTGCCCAATGCCATGGGGGGCCATTGATGGACAAGGAATCATCCTCCACACAACTGCGCCATGCACGCGGCCCAATCGTGTCCTCGGAGCACCTGTCACGCAATGCCCAGGAGCTCTCGGAATTCGAGTTCGGCATGATCATCTCGAGTCATGCCTTCAATCGCTGGATGGTACGTTGTATGACCGCCACCGGATTTCCCGAGTTGGGTGCCTTGGACGTACTGGTACTACATAGCGTCAACCACCGTGAACGTGCCAAACGTCAGGCGGATATCTGCCTGGTACTCAATGTCGAGGATACACATACCGTGACCTATGCCTTGAAGAAGCTCACCAAGTTGGGGCTGGTCGTCGGCGAGAAAAGCGGTAAGGAAACGTACTTTCGAACCACCGAAGAGGGTCGTAGTGCCTGTCAGAGGTATGCCGAGATTCGCGAGGCCTGCCTGGTGGATTCCCTGGCATCGCTGGGGATCGGTCGCGAAGACATACACCAGATCGCCGGCGTGCTGCGCGCCATGTCGGGGCTTTACGATCAGGCGGCACGCGCCGCGGCCTCACTGTAAATCACAGTGCGTCCTCGACTCGCTGCACTGTGGGTGAGCTGTCCTCGGTTCTGGGATTCTTGGGATAGTAGCGCTCCGGTAGGCGCTCGATATGTGGGAAGAACTTGGTGTCCTTGTAGGGCATTTTCATGAACCCGGAAACACCGAGCCCTTCGATCAATCCGATGGCGGAGAGGATATCATCCAGCCGACGACGAAACTCTTCTTCGCGATCAGGGTCCAGCAGACGATAGTAACTATGAATTTTCAAGTGGTTGGGTAACGCCTCGAAGATGATCATACCGGTATGGTGAATGGTATTGAGCGCCTCCAGCGACGTCATGATCTCCTCGGGAAGTATCAAGAACTCCTCAGGATCGGGCCCATCCTCGAAGTAGGAGTGCATACGCGAACGGTCCTCGAGTTCCGGTGCCGCACTCACCTCATAGGGCAAACGCATGCCAGGTGAAAGCTCGAAGGCTTGGTGTGGCCCCTCACGATCGATATGCAGGGTATCTCGGGCATTGAACAGACAACTCTTGAAAATCCCGCGACGATAGATCGCCCGTGCCAGGTTGACCATGTTATTGACCGCCGTCACGAAGGCTGTCTTGAGATGGGAATCGTGTAGGTTGAGCGAGGTATCGATGTAGATACCGTCGGTTTCCCAACGTACGGCCAATCCCCCTACCACAGGGTATTTGCCCAACCGGCTGACCGCAGCGAGAAATGCTTTCTCGGTTTCTCCCATACCTTGCATGAAATTCTTGTAATAGCGATCGAGCTGTACGTCGTTGACGTCGCTGAGCGTTTCCGGTGCGCCCTCTTCACGTAGAAATGATTTGCGCGAGCTATACACCACCGTATCGATTTCATGCTTGGCCGGCCGTACCCAGACCGGCACCATCGGCGTCGGAGGTGATGTCTCGAGATCGAACATCACGGTGCGCGCGATGCGCGGCATTTCCTTGAGGAAATAGTCACCTGCATGCCGACGTCGCTCCGGATCCGGATCAAGCAGTCCATCGAGCATACGCGCGAATTCCATAGGGAGGCCCAGCGAGGTGGCGGGAATGGCTTTGTGACCGAATCGACAAGACTGTCCCGAGGCCAAGGCATACAGTGTGCCAGCCACCCCTTGTTCGTCGAAACGCGGTGACGACAACCCACCATTCAACTGCTCTTCGCCGATGAAGTAGACATCGCCCAGTCGTGCGTTGGTCTGTTGCAAATTGTCGGACAT
This sequence comes from Litchfieldella anticariensis FP35 = DSM 16096, assembly GCF_000409775.1. Lineage (GTDB taxonomy): Bacteria > Pseudomonadota > Gammaproteobacteria > Pseudomonadales > Halomonadaceae > Litchfieldella > Litchfieldella anticariensis. The sequence goes on from NZ_KE332377.1 coordinate 822,785, forward strand.
CAGCTCCATCACATTGGCAGCGACAAACTGTTGATTTTCGTCGAGCTGAGCGAACACTGAGGATCCCCAATCGATCAAGGCAATGTTCTCACGCTCGGCATCGAATACCAGATTGGAGGGCTTGATATCACCGTGCACGATAGGGCGACCGGCAGGGCCGGATTCCTGCCTCAGGCTACGCAAGATATCGGCCAGCTGCGCGGCGATCCTCACGACGAGCCTTGGCGAAAGTCGACCTTCACGCAGCGATACCTCTTCCAGGTTCTCACCCGGCGCACGCTCCATGACCAGAATCGATTGATTACGCAGCCGCTGGAAGGCAATCAGGCGTGGCACCCGCGAGTGATCGACCTGCTCGAGCATGAAGGCCTCTTCCTCGAGCCGATCCTGCAGGTGTTGGGGCAAGGTAACGCGCGTGAACTTGAACACGTACTGGGCATCGCGTGCCGTCACGCCAGAGAACACGAAGCCATAGGCCCCCTTGCCGATCAGCTCGATGTCACGATAGCCGAGTTGCTCGAGCTGGGTGGTGCACAGTGCCACCCAGTCCTTGAGCTTCTTAGCATCGTCATGACTGAGCAGATAGATCGACTGCTCTTCGGGAATATAGAACTGCTGCAGGGGAGCTTGCGCTTGCGTCATGATTGGCCAACCTCGCTATCGTCAGCCCATTTGCAGCAACATCGACTGCGGCGACTCGAGATAACCTTTCCAACGATTGCAGAAACGCGCGATGGTACCGCCATCAATGATGCGATGGTCGCCGGCCCAGCTCACGGTCATGATCGCTCGCTCCGTTACCTGCCCCCTCTCGTCGAAACGCGGTAGCCGTTGGACTCGTCCGAGAGCGACGATGGCAACCTCCGGGGCATTGATGATCGGAGCGGCATAGGTACCTCCCAAAGCCCCGATATTGGAAATGCTGATAGTGCCCTCCTTGAGATCCGCCTGCCCAACCCGCCCCTCACGGGCCGCTTCGGTCAAACGCGCCACCTCCCCAGCAACCTCCAACAAGGTCAGACGTTCAACATGCTTGACGTTGGGCACAATCAAGCCTGCCTGGCTGTCCACCGCCATGCCGATATTGCAGTGAGGTAGGTAATGGATTTCGGTGACGTCGTCGTTGATTCGGCTATTGAGAATAGGATACTCCTGTACTGCCAATGCCATGGCCTTCATGATGAAGGGCATTAGCGTCAGACGTGTACCCAAGGCTTCCGCGTCGACCTTGAGACGCTCCCGCAACGCCAGAAGTTCGGTGACATCGACCTCATCGCCATAGATGAAATGGGGGATGGTCGACGCCGCGTGGGTCATATGCCGTGCCATGACGGCCTGCATGCCCTTGATCGGCTCGATTCGCGCCTCGCGTTCACGCTCGACAATCGGACGCGCCTCTTTCCCTGCTGCCGGTTGGGCGGCACCACGTGCAGTTGCAGGGGATTTTTCGAGGTGCTCAAGTACATCGGCCTTGAGCACGCGACCATCCTTTCCAGTCCCGGCGATATCAGCCAACACCAAGCCATGCTCACGCACCAACCGGCGTACCGCCGGGCTGGCGGGAATTCGCTGTCGTCGCTGGCTGACGGCGGGGCGGGTACCCGGCGTCTTCACGGATACTACAGAATCCTCCGATGCCCCGGTAGCTTCGCGCTCCCGCGGAATAAAGGCAAACAACGGTGAATGCACCCGAGCACTATCGCCCTTACCGTAGTAACGCCGGGTCACTCGACCTGCCTTGGGTGCCGTGATCTCGACCAATGCCTTGTCGGTCATCACATCGATCACTGGCTGGTCTTCCTCGATCTCGTCACCTTCACTGACACGCCACTCAACCACCTCGCACTCGACGATCCCTTCACCGATATCCGGCAAGATGAAGTCTTCGCTTTCCTCATCGCCCGAATTGGCGACCACCTCACCGCGACGTTCTTCAGTAGCGGATGGCGTTTCTGTTCCAGTGACCACATCGGTTGGCATCTCATCCGAAACGTCTGCAGTCTCAGATGCCGAGGTCTCGGTTTCTTCCCCTACACCGGCTTGCTCACCTTCGGCGACCAAGGCGAACAGTGGCGAGTGTACTTTGGCCGTTTCCCCTTCACGGTAATAAAGCTGGGTGATCCGTCCCTTGTAGGGAGCGGGTATCTCGACCAAAGCCTTATCTGTCATGACCTCGGCTACCGGCTGATCCTCCTCGATCAGATCACCTTCATTGACCAGCCATTTGACCAGCTCGCACTCCACGATACCTTCGCCGATATCGGGCAGCATAAAATCGCTCATGGTTGCTCTCCTGTCCTGATATCGACCTAGAACTCGATGTTGGCCTTGATGGCCTCGAATATCTTTAGATGATCGGGCAGATACTCTTTCTCCAAGGTCAATGGGAAAGGCGTATCCAGCCCCGTCACCCGTGCGATGGGCGATTCCAGATAAAGGAAACAACGATCCTGGATGGTCGCGGCAATCTCCCCGGCGAAGCCACCCGTCAAGGGCGCTTCATGCGTCACCACCAATCGACCGGTCTTGAGTACTGAGTCGATCACGGTTTGCGCGTCCCAAGGCAGGATGGTGCGCAGATCGATGACCTCACAGGAAATACTCTCCTTCTCAGCCAGTTCGACGGCTCGTTCGATGACTTCCATCTGTGCGCCCCACCCCAGTACCGTGATGTCATCGCCTTCCTTGATGATCTCGGCCTCGCCTAGCGGAAGCTCATAGTCACTTTCCGGTACGTCGCCGGTGGAAGCCCGATATAGCCGCTTGGGCTCGAAGAACAGCACCGGATTGGGATCGCGAATCGCCCCCAACAGCAATCCCTTGGCCTGATGCGGGTTGCGTGGCACCACGACCTTCAACCCCGGCGTATGGGCGAAATAGGCTTCCGGCGACTGCGAATGGTAATGGCCACCCGAAATGCCACCCCCATAGGGGGCCCGAATAGTCAACCCACCGACATTGAAGAGATTACCGGAACGATAGCGGAACTTGGCGGATTCGTTGACGATCTGGTCGAAGGCCGGAAAGATGTAATCGGCAAATTGGATCTCGGCGACTGGGATCGAACCTTGAGCGGCGAGCCCGTTGGCGAAACCGATGATGCCCTGCTCCACCAGCGGGGTATTGAAGCAGCGTGTCTTGCCGTATTTCTGCTGCAGATGGCTGGTGGCACGGAATACTCCACCGAAACCTCCCACGTCCTCACCGAAGCACAGCACCCTTTCGTCGGCAGCCATGGCAGTGTCCAAGGCATTGTTGATGGCCTGCAACATGTTCATCTTCGCCATGTCATGCCCCTCCCTTGGCTTGACCGGCGCTCTTGGGATAGGCTTCCGGGTACTTGCGAATATGCATCTTGAGGTGCTCGAACTGCTCGGCAAGCGCTGGGGTGACTTCGTCATAGACATCGCTGACCAGCGTTTCCAGTGCCGGCGGTGGACGTTTCTCGGCACGCTTCATGGTTTCCAGCACTTCACGGCGCAAACTTTCCTGCAATGCCTTTTCATCGTCCTCATTCCACCACTGCCGATCCAGCAACCAGCGCTGCATACGCAGGATGGGGTCTTTCTCCCGCCATGCCTCTTCTTCTTTCTTGCTGCGATAGCCGGAAGGGTCGTCGGACGACGAGTGCGCCGCGAGTCGATACGTCATGGCCTCGATCAATACCGGACAGTTGTCTTCGACCGCCATTCGGCGTGCGGCCTTGGTCGCCTCGTGGACGGCCAGAATGTCATTGCCATCGACACGGATGACCTGCATCTTGTAACCGAATGCTCGCGGTGCCACCCCATCGGCAGCAAACTGCTCGATGGCCGGTGTCGAGATCGCATAGCCGTTGTTACGACAGAAGAAAATCACCGGCACTTTGTGCACCGCCGCCATGTTCAAGGCGGCATGAAAGTCGCCCTCAGAGGCGGCTCCCTCGCCGAAATAGGTAATGGTGCAGTGGCCCTTGCCGGCCAGTTTCTGCCCATAGGCATAGCCCGTGGCCTGAGGAATCTGCGTGGCCAAAGGCGAGGAAATGGTCATGTAGTGAAGTTTCGCCGAACCATAATGGATCGGCATCTGGCGGCCCTTGCCATAATCCTGCTCGTTGCCGAACAGCTGGTTCATGAATTCGTCGGTGGTAAAGCCGCGATAGGCCAAGGCCCCCTGTTCTCGGTACTGGGCCATGATCATGTCGGCATCATCCAGCGCCGCGGTGCTGCCAATGACCGCCGCCTCCTCGCCAGTACACTGCATATAGAAGCTCAGCCGCCCCTGGCGCTGGGCCGCCAGCATGCGCTCGTCGAGTACGCGCGTGAATACCATGGCGCGGTAGATGCGCAACGCCTTGTCACGGTCCAGGTCCGGGGTTTCGGCCCCGTCATATAATGTGCCGTCCTGTTGCAGGAGCTTGAAGGTAGGCAGGCGAAACTCGTCACCGTCGGTAAAGGTCGGGGTATATACGACCTCGGATCTTGTTGTCGTCATGATCCTCTTCCTTGGGTAATGGATGGAGGAACGCCACTCCCCTTGTGGGGGTGTGGTTAGTTCAACTGTAGTTCAGTGGTAGTGGAATTAGATATGCGCTCCACCAACGCTAAGCTGAGTCATCATTCTACCGTTAACGTTAACGTAAATTTCAGCAAGAGGACATGCTGGAAGCACCGCTCGGGATACGACGATGGTCGGATGGCATCGTTTGGTTACAGAAGACGTGAAAAACGTTCGAAGCTGCTGTCGACGCACAGTGCCAACAGCGCGATGAGAATGGCACCTTGCAGGATATAGGCAGTGTTACCGTTGATGATGCCAGCAATGATGGGATCGCCCAGGGTCTTGGCGCCGATCGTCGAGCCAATGGCCGCGGTGGCGATATTGATGGTCACTGAGGTCCGGATACCGGCGACGATTACCTTGAACGCAAGTGGGAGTTCCACCTGCCACAGAATCTGGATAGCCGACATGCCCATACCACGCGCCGCCTCCAACACATCGGCATCGATGCCTTGCAGGCCGACCAGTGTGTTGCGCACGATCGGCAGCAAACCATAAAGCACCAGCGCCATGATCGTAGGCTCGGTGCCAAAACCCAGCATCGGAACCGATAGTGCCAAAACGGCCACCGGTGGAAATGTTTGTCCCATGGAAGCGAGTTGGGCGACCAACGGCAGGAAATCCCGTCCCCAGGAACGCGTCACCACCACCGCCGCCCCCACTCCAGCGGTGATGGCCACCAACGACGCTACGCCGACAATAGCCATGTGATTGGCCACCAGTGTCAGGAAATCATCACGGCGATAGATGACTGAGCGATTGTCAGGGGCAATCTGACGGAAGATATCTTCCCCATCCGGCATTATCTGGATCATGGCCAACAATGCCACCAACCAGGCTAGTGGTACCCACCAAGCCCATAAAGATGACACCCCTATCCTCATTACACCGGCCTGTCGTTTCATGGCGCTGTCCGCAACAAGTCGTGGAACGCCAGCGTACCCACCGGCTGACCATCTTCGCTGGTCACCATCAGGGATTCGCAGCGATGCCACAGCATCAACGACAGTGCCAAGCGCAAGCTATCGTCAACACCAACCGTCGGCAGGTCCGCTTTGGCTTTGGCTTGGGCAGGGTCGAGCGGCTGCATGAGCGTTGCCACCCGGGTCAAGCCAGCCTGTTTGAGCCCCCGATCCGCCCCACCCAACAGCGACTCGACGAACTCGTCCGCCGGTTCATGCAAAAGCGTCTGTGGTGTACCTTGTTGCACGATGCGCCCTTGATTCATGACCACGATGCGATCAGCGAGCTTGAGCGCCTCGTCCATGTCATGAGTCACGAAAACGATGGTCTTCCTCAGTCGCGATTGAAGCCGCAGCAGTTCGTCTTGCAGCGTCTCGCGAGTAATGGGATCTAGTGCGCCGAAGGGCTCATCCATTAGCAGGATGTCCGGATCGGCAGCCAGTGCTCTCGCCACCCCCACGCGCTGAGCCTGACCACCGGAAAGCTGGGCGGGCATCTTGTCGGCAAAAGTCGCAGGCTCGAGACCCAACAATTCCATCAACTCGGTGACCCGTTCCTCGATCCGTGCCGGTGTCCACTTCAGTAACCGAGGCACCAAGCCGATATTGCGAGCCACGCTCCAATGCGGAAACAGCCCAGTGCTTTGGATCGCATATCCCATGCGCCGGCGCAATACCTGCCCATTGAATGAACGGATCTGCTGACCATCGATCAGGATCTGCCCAGCACTGTGCTCAATCAAGCGATTGATCATGCGTAGCGTAGTCGACTTGCCACAACCCGATGTCCCCACCAGCACGCAGAGTTCGCCACTGGCCACTGTCAACGAGATGCCATCCACGGCATGTTCCCGGCCGAACAGCTTGCTGACCTCTCGCAATTCAATCATGCACGACTCCACGCCGGAAATACGCCGCCAGGGCGCTGAAGCCCGCATCGACGATCAGGGCCATGATCAAAATCGGCAACGCACCCAGCACCACCAGATCCATGGCCGCTTGCCCCAATCCCTGGAAGATGAAAGTCCCAAGACCTCCAGCTCCAATCAAAGCCGCCACGGCGGCCAGACCGATTGCCTGAATGGCGGTGATACGGATTCCCTCGAGTAAAACCGGCAAGGCGAGCGGCAAGCGTACCTGGGAGAAGACTTGCCAAGGGCTCATCCCCATTCCGCGTGCCGACTCGATGACATCGGGCGGTACCTCTTCCAGTGCCACGAATGTGTTGCGTGTCATGGGTAGCAGGCTGTATCCCACCAATGCGATCAGCGCCGGCGCCCAACCGATACCTTTCACACCAAGATCGGCAAGTAGAGGGTAACGAGCCGCCAACCATGCCAACGGCGCCAACAGTAGTCCGAACAGAGCCAGACTGGGAATCGTTTGAATGATACTAAGGACACTGAACGCTGGGGTCTGAAGCCGCGTAAGACGCCGAATCAACAGCGCCAGCAAGAAACCGATGACAAGGCTAAGAGCCACTGCGGCACCCACCAGCATCAGGTGATACAGCACCGCTGCCGCAAACTGTTCTCGGCGCCCGGCATATTCGCGCGCCAGAGCCAGTGGCTCCAACCAACCTGATATCAAAGCCAGCGATAGCGACCCCACCACCAGAGCCGCCGCCATGTTCTGGAGCCCTTTAGACAACTGCAGCCGGGTTCGCAGTTCGATCAGGATCAACAGCAGCAGGAACAGCAACGTCCAGATACCCGGCCCCACACCGGCGCGGGCATAGGGTTGATCGGCATCGACGAAGCTCATGCAGAAGAGAGCCAGAGCCCATGGCAGCGCCATTAGCAAGGCGATATTGATAACGAATATCACCCGCATGCGCTTTTCCGACGGACGCCAAGCAAGCCATAGAACGGCCACAAAGGGCAACGACAGCAACAGTGCCCCGCCCAACCCGACAATTTCCATCAACCGATAAGCATCACCGGGAACGATGCGATTGGGCTGGACACTGGTCAACGCCAAACCGTGAAGTGCCGGCAACGCCAGCAGTATCATGGCGATGATGACCCGATTCGCCGGTTGCTTGGCGTCAGACATAGCGTCGACGCGATCAGGAGCCCATGGAATCGAGATAGTCGGCTGCCACCTGCCGTGGGTCGGCACCTCCCACCGCCACCTCGCCATTGAGGCGCTGTAGCGTTTCGAGGTCGAGCGATTCGAATACGGGGTTCAAGAGCGCCTCGATCTGCGGATAGGCCTCCAACACCGATTCCCGCACCACCGGAGCAGGCTGGTAGACTGGCTGCACACCGAGGGTATCCTCGAGCACCACCAGATCCAACGCATTGAGCCCTCCATCGGTACCATAAGTCATTGCGCCATTGACACCGTCAGTCTGTTGGGCAGCAGCACGCATGGTAGCTGCTGTGTTGCCACCCGAAAGCACCACGAGCTGATCGGATGACAACTCGAAGCCATAGGCTTCCTGGAATGCCGGCAAGGCCGACGGAGATTCGACGAATTCAGCGCTGGCAGCAAACTTGAACTCACCGCCGTCAGCCAAGTAGCCCGCCAAGTCCTCCAGCGATCGTAGTTCATGTTCCCGAGCCAAGTCACCACGCACACTCATCGCCCAAGTATTGTTGGCATTCGCAGGCTTCAGCCACACAAGCCGATTTCGCTCGTAATCGATTTCCTTGACCGTTTCATAAGCCTGCTGGGCATCGTTCCATACCGGGCTATCGCTCATATCGAAAAAGAACGCGCCGTTACCGGTATACTCCGGATAGATATCGATCTCTCCCGAGGTAATAGCTCCACGCACGATGCTGGTAGCCCCGAGCTGCAAGCGGTTTTCAACCTCGATGCCGTTGCGCTCCAGCACCTGCAGGATCAGTTGCCCCAGCACAGCGCCCTCGGTATCGATCTTCGAAGAAACCACTACCGGATCCTGCGCTTGAGCGACTCCCAAGGACAGCACAGAGCCCGCCACAACCGCCGACATCCATTGCATCGTTCTGTTCATCGAGACCACTCCGGTATGAAAAGATGTGCTGTCAGTATAAGGAAGGCATCACGATGTGTCAGACGCCCGATCAACGCTTACATCCACTCTGGGAGCGTTACCATCACCCTCTCGTTCGCGACCTGGCATGGCTGCTCGAGACACCTGATGTGCTCGAAAGCCCCGGGATTGCACGACCTGGCCTGAAGGAACTCGGGCTGGACGGTAGAGCGCTTGCCGCTTGGCTGGATGCCCTGGAACAGGCCCCGCACACCTTGGGCGCACGCATTGGCTCCAGCCGACGAGGCCGGCTTGGCCACTATCACGAGCGACTGTGGCAATTCCTGCTCGCCGAGGCGCCAGGAACTCACCTGCTGGCGCACAACCTGCCGATTATCGAAGACAAACGTACCTTGGGAGAGTTGGATTTACTCTATCGCAACAGCGCTACCCCTGCGCCGATACACCTTGAGGTCGCTATCAAGTTCTACCTGGGGCTACCCGAAGGCCCTGGCGAAGACAGTAGCCAAGCCCGTTGGATCGGCCCAGGTTGCGCCGACAGTCTGGCCATCAAGTACCAACACCTGCAGCAGCATCAGCTTCCTCTGGTGTATTCCCCCCAGGCAAGACGTTTGCTGAGCGATTTGCTGGATGATTGTGGCGACCCAACATCGGAAATCAAACAGCGACTCGCGTTGCCAGGAGTGCTCTTCTATCCCTGGCAACACGACATGTCACCCCCACAGGGAGCTCATGCCAATCACCTACGGGGTGAGTGGCTGACTTGGCGATGCTGGCCGGCATTTCGTTACCGGCTGCCGGCCAATACCCGTGGCTGCATATTACGCAAACCGCATTGGCTGGCCCTGCCGCCACACACCGACCTGTACTCGTTGTCCGATCTGAGCGCGCAACTAGTCCAATACTTCAACCTGCCACGCGCTCCCTTGCTACTGGGCCTGCATTCCCCAGAAATAGGCTGGAGTCGAGTCTTCGTGGCAGGAAACGAATGGCCCTACCAAATCCCGCTTCCGCCAATTCCAACCCTTCACTCACCCTGAGTGGCAGGTGTATCGACTACCCAAGTGGTACCCTCGCGTGAGTCCTTGAGCACAATTCCAAGTTCTGCCAGTTCATCTCGGATGCGATCCGCCGTAGCAAAATCCTTGGCCTTCTTGGCCGCTGCCCGTTCCGCGATACGCATTTCGATTTCGACCTCGCTGATCGGCAGTGCCTCGCCACCGCCCTTCAGGAAGGTGGACGGATCTTGGCTGAACAGCCCCAGAATCCCCCCCAGACGCTTCAGTTCGAAAGCCAGGGCTGGCGTCCACTCCGAGGCTTCCTGCTTGGCCCGATTGAGTTCGCGGGCCAAATCGAACAGCGCCGCCAGCGCTACGGGGGTATTGAAGTCGTCATCCATGGCGGCCACGAAGCGCTGATCGAAGCGCTGATCGACCTCGCCTTCCTGCGGCACCACGCCTTCCAGAGCCGTATAGAAACGCTCCAGCGACTTACGCGCTTCGCTTAGCGAGTCCGGGGCATAATTGATCGGGCTGCGATAGTGGCTGGCAACCAGTAAGTAGCGCACCACTTCGGGATCGTGAACCTCGAGCACATCACGAATGGTGAAGAAGTTGCCCAGTGACTTGGACATTTTCTCCTGATTGACGCGCACCGCCCCGGCGTGCATCCAGGTATTGACATAAGGTTTGTCGGTTGCCGCTTCGCTCTGGGCAATTTCGTTCTCATGGTGCGGGAACGTCAGGTCCGGCCCCCCACCATGAATATCGAAGGTCTCGCCAAGGCAACGGGTGGACATCGCCGAGCATTCGATATGCCAGCCGGGACGTCCCTCACCCCAGGGTGAAGACCAACTGGCCTCACCGGGCTTAGCCGTTTTCCAGAGTACGAAATCGAGAGGATCTTCCTTGTGTTCATCGACTTCGACCCGGGCGCCGGCACGCATCTCGTCCAGATCGCGATTGTTCAACTTGCCATAGTCGGTGAACTTACGGACCCGGTAGTAAACATCACCGTTATCCGCCGCATAAGCGTACCCCTTGGCTACCAGGGTTTCGATCATGGCAACGATATCGCTGACATGGCCGGTGGCACGCGGCTCCTGATCCGGACGCAGTACCATCAACCGGTCTTCGTCCTCGTGCATGGCAGCGATCATGCGCTCGGTCAGACTGGTGATCGATTCGCCATTTTCCTCGGCACGCCTGAGGATCTTGTCATCGATATCGGTGATGTTACGCACGTATGTGACGTCATAGCCTCTGGCCCGCAGGTAACGGGTAATGACGTCGAAGGCCACCATCACCCGAGCATGCCCTAGGTGGCAGTAGTCATAAACGGTCATGCCGCACACATACATTTGAATCTTGCCCGTTTCCAGGGGCACGAATTCTTGCTTGCGCCGTGTCAGTGTGTTGTAGATCTGCATGTCAGCCCTTCTTCTGAATCTTCGCCCAACTGTCCTTGAGTCCCACGGTACGATTGAATACCAGATGACCTTCGCGACAGGCATGACGATCGGCACAGAAGTAGCCGACACGCTCGAACTGGAAACGCGTTTCAGGCGTCACCTCAGCCAGGCTGGGTTCCCCAATGCCCTGCATGGTAACCAACGACTCGGCGTTGAGGTGCTCGAGGAAGTCGGCATCCTTGTCCTTGTCGGGCTGCTCCACTTGAAACAGATTATCGTAAAGTCTGACTTCCACAGGCACCCCCTGCGACGCGCTCACCCAGTGGATCACTCCCTTGACCTTGCGACCTTCGGGATTCTTGCCCAAGGTATCGAAATCCACCGAGCAACGTAACTCGACGATTTCATCTCGATCATCCTTGATCACTTCATCACAGCGAATCACATAAGCATTGCGCAGCCGCACTTCCTTACCCGGCGCCAGGCGGAAAAACTTCTTCGGCGGCTCTTCCATGAAGTCGTCACGATCGATCCATATCTCGCGGGTGAAAGGCAGCTTGCGCGTGCCCATGTCGTCACGCGCTGGATGCCCCGGCACCTCGAAGACCTCATTATGATCTTCGGAAACGTTGGTCAATACCACCTTGACAGGGTTCAGCACGCACATGGCGCGTGGTGCGTTGTCCTCGAGATCCGCACGAATCGCGTGATAGAGCATGGCGATGTCGACCAGGCCACCATCGGCTCGCGTCACTCCGATCATTTCGCAGAACTTGCGTATCGAGGCCGGCGTATAGCCACGACGACGCATGCCGGAGATGGTCGGCAGGCGAGGATCGTCCCAACCGTCAACGATCCCCTCATCCACCAGCAGCTTGAGTTTGCGCTTGGAGGTCAGGGTGTAGTTGAGGTTCAAACGCGCGAACTCGATCTGACGCGGCTTGCAGGGTACCGGTAGATTGTCGAGGAACCACTCATAGAGCGGACGATGGTCCTCGAATTCCAGGGTGCAGATGGAGTGCGTTACCCCTTCGATAGCGTCCGACTGGCCATGTGTGAAGTCGTAGGAAGGATAGATCTTCCACTTATCACCGGTCTGATGGTGACTGGCATGGCGGATGCGATACAGGATCGGGTCGCGCAAGTTGATATTGGGCGAGGCCATATCGATCTTGGCACGCAATACCTTCTCGCCTTCGGCGAATTCACCGGCACACATGCGCTCCAACAGGTCGAGGTTTTCCTCGGGAGAGCGGTCGCGATAGGGGCTGGAGCGGCCCGGTTCGGTCAGGGTACCGCGATACTCGCGGATCTCATCCGGCGAAAGGTCATCGACATAAGCCTTACCTTCACGCACCAAGTGCTGTGCCCAAGCATAGAGCTGATCGAAATAGTCGGAAGCGAAGCGTACGTCCCCTGCCCACTGGAAACCCAGCCAGGAAACATCCTCCTTGATGGCATCAATATAGGCCTGTTCTTCCTTGGCAGGATTAGTGTCGTCGAAACGCAGATGACAGTCACCGCCGAACTGCTCGGCGAGCCCGAAATTCAGACAAATCGACTTGGCATGGCCGATATGCAGGAAGCCATTGGGCTCCGGGGGGAACCGCGTCACGATAGTATCGACCTTGCCCACATCGACTTCTTCACGAATCTGGTTGCGAATGAAGTTCGGGGCGCTGGTGCTGTCATTACTCATGGGGCGTCTGGGAACCTCTGGTTGCTCGCGATGGCCGGCGGCGCAGCGTATGGCGAGCCGGTTGACTCGCGCCGGCTTCGCGCGCCGATGCAAAACGGCTATTATAGCGTGACGCAGTCGCGCTACGCCAAGGCGCGCCACTCAATACCGCTCGGGATTCTGACATGATCGTTCTGCAAACCAACTTCGGCGATATCACTATCGCGCTCGACTTTGACAAGGCACCGAAAACCGCCGCCAATTTCCAGCAATACGTGACTGACGGGCACTACGACGATACCCTCTTCCACCGAGTGATCAACGGCTTCATGATCCAGGGTGGTGGCTTCGACACCGATTTCGAACAGAAACCCACCCGCGAACCTATCGAGAACGAGGCCGACAATGGCTTGCAGAATCGTACCGGCACTTTAGCCATGGCCCGTACCCAAGACCCCCATTCGGCGACGGCACAGTTCTTCATCAACGTTGCCGACAACGACTTCCTCAACCATAGCGCCAAGACCCTTCAGGGCTGGGGCTATTGCGTGTTCGGCGAAGTCGTCGAGGGTATGGATGTGGTGGAGAGGATCAAGGAAGTCCCCACCACACGTCGTGGCATGCATGCCGACGTACCCGCCGATGATGTGGTGATCCAACGTGCCTATCTCAAGGACGGCGCACAGGACACCTGAGTCCTTGGCCACCCTTCACACGCCCGCACCATGCGGGCGTGTTGCGTTCTGCCCCAAGCGAGAGCCCGTCATGACCACCCTACTGATTTCCGACCTCCACCTGGATACCGATACCCCTGAGATCGCCGATGGTTTTTTCGCCTATCTTGATGGCCATGCCCGAAACGCCGAAGCCTTGTATATCCTCGGCGACTTCTTCGAGGCCTGGATCGGCGACGACATCCTTGATCACCCCGCCATGGCGCCTTTGGCCACGCAAGTCGTCGAGGCCTTACGGCGCGTAAGCGATGCCGGGACTCACCTCTACCTGATGCATGGTAACCGCGACTTCCTGCTTGGTGAGCGCTTTGCCACCGATGCGGGACTGACCTTGCTCCCCGACCCCACCGTCATAGAACTGGCTGGCGAGCGGGTGCTGTTGATGCATGGTGATAGCCTATGCACTCGAGACACGGCCTATATGGCCTTTCGCGAACAGGCCCGCAATCCGCAATGGCAAGCACAAGTTCTGGCCATGCCCATCGAACAGCGACTGGAACTGGCCAAGAACCTTCGCATGCAATCAGGCGAGGCCATTTCCAACAAGGCCGAGGACATCATGGACGTCACAGCGGATGAAGTGGTGCGGGTGATGGCCGAACACGATGTCCGCACCCTGATCCATGGCCACACCCACCGTCCCGCTGTGCATTCCCTAGAGGTCAATGGCCGCCCTGCCACACGGATGGTGCTTGGCGATTGGCAGCCTAAACGCGGCTGGGAGATTCGTGCAGAAAGTGGCCAGATGCCAAAGCTGAGAGACTTCCCCCTGCGTGGTTGACCCGCACGAAACCTCATCGCGAGTCCACGGTAGACACATCGTCCTGACAAGCTGACAAGCGCTCCGCCAACACCTTGGCCGCTGGAAGAGCCTCCTGCGGCCCGATGAGCTCCAGACGCGAATCACGGCGCCACACGCTGGCTGTCAGGGTAGCTCGACCTTCGGCCTGATTGTAGAGCTTCCAACCGGCATCGGTATGCATGACAGCCTTGACCCGCAGCGATGCCGGCAACCGGTCAAGCAATATCGTCAAGGCATCCAAAGAAAAGCGGTCACTCGGATGCCAACGCCAACCCAAGCTGGCATGTCCCAACGCCTCTCCCTTCTCGCATATCGGCTGTCTTGGGCTCGGCTCACGATATCGATACTCATCCAGAACGACCAAAGGCGACGAGCTCCTCAAATCGCGATGAGAGTCGACACCCTGCCGGTGGGCGACATCAACCTCACGCTCATGGTGAAGCCCATCGAGCAACAGAGACAATGGCATCCGACCATGTGTGGCCTCCATCATCCAGCGCTTGGGTGGCCACATGCTCTCGAGATAGCGACGGGCTTCCTGGCGTTGTTGATGGCTGGCCAAGTCAGTCATGGTCAAAGCCACCCCATCGGCCATCAGTAGTTGGTCCTGAAAGGTGTCGTGCTCACGCGAGCGCGGATCGTCGAGACGACGAGGATCGAGCAAGGCAATGACTTCCTTCAATTGAAGTGCTCCGGCAAAGGCCTCACCACGCAACATCTCGATCAAGCCAGCAGGGTGGCCCAGCCCGGAAGGTTCGACCAACAAGCGATCAGGACGGTGTCGATGAATAAGGTTGACCAATGACGCCTGCAGCACGAAGGCCAGTTGACAGCACATGCAACCACCCGGCAAGCCTTTTACGATAACGTCGTCTTTCTCTTCGAATATCGCCTGGTCGATACCTACCTGACCGAACTCGTTGATGACGATCGCCCAGCGTTCATCATGAGGTTTGTGAGCGACCAAGTGACGGATCAGAGTGCTCTTGCCACTGCCCAGGAAGCCTGTAATCACGTGCACCGGTATCGGCATTGCGCGCTCGTTTGTCATCATATGAACCTCGCTACCAACGCCAATGGTTACAATATAACATTATTGCCTCAAAAAAATGCGCGGTAACAAATACCGCGCGATCTTTTTTCTCGTCAGAGACGCTCGATGTCCGCCTTACGATGCAAGTCATCAAGCAACCCTTGGATGGCAGCCTGGGCACGCAGTCTCTCGGCCATCTGCGCCACGAAGCCCTCATACTCTTCATCGACATCTCCCGGCTCGATTGCGTCGAGGGCGATGATCACCACCTCATTCTCAACCACGGCATGGCCATAGACCGGTTGGTCGCCTTGAGGATGCGGTAAACGGAACGCCGCCTGGCGCACAGCTTGGGGAATGTCTCCTCCCGATTGACGACCGACGCTGTTCGCCTGCTGCCATTCGAAAGCCGGTTGTTCACCATCACGCAAATCCGTCACGTGCTTGCGTGCCAGTTCAAGCAAGGCCTCGCGTTGCTTGCTTGCCTTCACCTCGGCCATGACTTGGCTTCGCACCTCATCCAGATCGAGAACGGCAGCTTCACGGTGATCGGCAACCCGCAGCACCATGCGGCGATCCTCATCAAGCTCGATGACTTCACTATTGAAACCATCTTCAAGTACATCAGTACTGAAAGCAGCACTCATGACCCCAGGCTCGGAAAGCACCCCTCTCCCACCGTCACGAGACACCCAGTCGCTTTGCTGAAGCTCAAGCCCAAGATCGTCGGCCACACTCTTCAGGTCATCGGCAGCAAAGCTTTCATCGATGAGGCGCTGCACGCGCTGGTTGAATTCATCATTGACGGCTTCCTCTGCCGCCTCGTCACGTAGCTCATCACGCATCGCTTCAAATGGCGGCATCTCGATCTCAGTCACTTTGATCAAGTGCAGTCCATTCTCGGTTTCGACGATGGAAGACACCTGCCCCTCATCCAGCGAGAAAGCGGCATTCTCAAAAGCCTCACCAAAAAAGCCACGACTGATGATGCCCAGATCACCACCTTCGCTGGCAGTGGTAGTGTCATCAGAATACTCAGCCGCCAATTCAGCGAAGTCCTCTCCATTTGCCAGCCGATCCCGGACGTCTTCAAGGCGGGCACGTGCTTCTTCACGGCTACGTTCCCCATCAAAGGTCACCATGATATGTGACACACGGCGCTCGGCATCACTAGCCCGACTCTCATAGGCGTCGCGTAATGCCTGTTCGCCCACTTCGGCCTCTTCGGCCATCTCCATCCGATCGACAATGACATATTCCAGGCGAACCTGCTCGGGACGTCGATAGTCCTGAGCATTAGCTTCGTAATAGGTCTTGAGTTCAGCCTCGCTGACTTCGACTGGAGTTTCGAGGTTCTCGGCGGTCAGAGCATGATAGCGGAAGCTTCGCGTCTGTCGCTGCAGTTCCCCGAGACGCTCACGCTCGGAAGGCAGGGTGAAATCGCTGAGCGCCAGCCCCTGCTGTAGCTGTCGGCGCTGCATATCAACCCGCAATGCTTCACGGAATGACATGGGAGTATAGCCGGCACTGGCCAGGCGATTGCGGAAGAGATCTTCTGAGAAACGCCCCTCCTGGTCCTGAAACTCAGGTAACGACACGATCACCTGATCGATTTGGCTCTCGGAAAGATGTAAGCCGCCATCGTCGGCATACTGGTCCAGTAGCGAGGTGGTGATCAGTTCATCCAGCACTTGGCGGCGCAATTCCCGCTCCTGATCCGGTGGTATCTGGCCACTACGTATGGCACGTTGAACTTCCAGCTCGACTTGACGACGAGTAATGGACTCGCCATTGACCTTGGCCAGGTCATCCGCCCCACTCGTGAACAGCCCCACCAAGGCATCCGCCCCGAACAAAGCCATGGTGACGACTATCGCCCCGATAATGATCTTGGCGCCCCAACTCTTGGAGCGATCCCGAATATTTTGCAGCATGCTGGCCTCAGCTGAAGATTGGCACGAAAATGCGAGACATTATACCTAGTGGGACGGCATTGAAGCCAAGTCTCTACGCCCCGTCACCAAGATGAACGTGAAAATGCTTCCTGTCCGCTCGCCGGCACCGAATTTTCCGACAATAAAAAGGCGCACCGCGTTCGCGATGCGCCTGATGACGGGCCACCAAGCCCGCTGACGACGAGTCAGCGTCTTAGTTGACCGAGTCCTTGAGCGCCTTGCCAGCCTTGAAGCTCGGCACTTTTGCGGCACTGATCTGAATCGGCTGCCCCGTTTGAGGGTTACGGCCGGTACGCGCGGCGCGCTCCTTGACAGAGAAGGTACCAAAGCCCACCAGAGACACGGCATCACCCTTCTTCAGGCTTTCAGTGACACTCTCGACCATGGCATCGAGTGCACGACTAGCGGCTGCCTTGGGAATATCGGCAGACGCGGCAATGGCTTCAATCAGCTCGGATTTGTTCACACTTCACCCCTTGACTGTTACGGAAATTGACTACTAATCGGCGCTATCTTCGGGTGGCTTACGCGATCACGGCAAGGCGCAATTTATAGCAATGCGATGAAACGTCTGTCAAGCAACCTTTGGCGCCAAGCCCCATCATGGCGGGGTTTACCCTTTACCATAATGGGACAATTATCGCTAATGCGTACTGATCATCGAGCGGGAAGAAGCTGGGTCATCGGGTCGCTTTTCGTCACCCTCAATCTCCGGCGTTCCTACCAGTGCCGCCTCCAGGATTTCATCGATCCATCGAACGGGCCTGATGTCCAACGCATCCTTGATATTATCCGGTACCTCCTTGAGGTCACGGCGGTTCTCTTCGGGTATTAGCACTATCTTTATACCACCGCGTCGGGCAGCCAGCAATTTCTCCTTCAATCCACCGATAGGCATGACTTCACCACGCAGATTGACTTCACCTGTCATGGCAATATCGCACCGCACCGCGCGCCCAGTATAAGCCGATACCATGGCCGTCACCATGGCAATGCCGGCACTAGGACCATCTTTGGGTGTAGCACCCTCCGGCACATGGATATGCAGGTCTTCCTTTTCGAACCTCTCGGGATCGATACCCAATGACATGGCTCTTGCGCGTACCACAGTGTGTGCTGCGCTGACAGACTCCTTCATGACTTCGCCCAACGACCCAGTCTTGTTGATACGCCCCTTGCCCGGCGTCACCACTGACTCAATGTTGAGCAGTTCGCCCCCTACGGACGTCCACGCCAGGCCTGTCACGCGCCCGACCTGATCGTCCTGATCGGCAAGACCATAGCTATAACGGCGCACACCGGCATAGGCTTCGATCTCGGCCGCCGTCAATGTCCGGGGCGCTTGGGCTCCTTCCTTGCCTTCGGCCTCCAACCGTTCGCGCAATACCTTGCGGCAGACCTTGGCGATCTGACGCTCGAGCTCACGCACTCCCGCTTCACGAGTATAGTAGCGGATCAGTTCCAGTAGGGCATCGCCGTTGAAGGCCAACTCATCGTCTTTGAAGCCGTTGGCTTTCAATTGCTTGGGCACTAGATAGCGCTTGGCGATGGCTTGCTTCTCGTCCTCGGTATAACCCGGCAAGCGAATGATCTCCATACGATCCAGAAGCGGGCCGGGAATGTTCATTGAGTTGGCAGTGCAGATGAACATGGTCTCGGAGAGATCGTAGTCAAGTTCCAAGTAATGGTCGCTGAACTTGTCGTTCTGTTCCGGATCCAGCACCTCAAGCAGCGCCGAAGCGGGATCGCCGCGATGATCCATGCCGATCTTGTCAACCTCATCGAGCAGGAATAACGGATTTTTGACCCCGGCCTTGCTCATGCGCTGAATCAACTTGCCGGGCAAGGAGCCGATATATGTCCGGCGATGCCCCCTAATCTCGGATTCGTCACGAACTCCACCCAATGCCAAACGCACATACTTACGATTGGTGGCACGAGCAATCGACTGCCCGAGAGAAGTCTTACCTACCCCAGGTGGCCCAACAAGACAAAGCACCGGCCCTTTGAGCTTCTTGACACGCTTCTGTACCGCCAGATACTCGAGGATGCGCTCCTTGACCTCTTCCAGCCCATAGTGATCCTCGTCCAGTACCTGGCCAGCACGCGCCAGATCGTGCTTGACCCGAGTGCGCTTTTTCCACGGCACCGAAATCAGCCAATCGAGATAGGAACGCACCACCGTGGCCTCGGCTGAGGTCGGCGCCATCATCTTCAGTTTGCTGAGTTCCTGGTTAGCCTTGTCGGCAGCCTCCTTGGGCATGCCGGATTCCTTGATGGCCTGCTCATACTTCTCGGCCTCATTGGGCACATTTTCGAGCTCACCCATCTCCTTCTGGATGGCCTTCATCTGCTCATTGAGATAGTACTCGCGCTGGGACTTCTCCATCTGGTCCTTGACCCGGGAGCGAATCCGCTTCTCAACCTGCAGCAGATCGATCTCGGATTCGATCAGCGCCATCAGGTGCTCGATACGATCGCGCACCCGATCCACCTCCAACAACTGTTGCTTGTCATCGATCTTCAATGACAGATGCGCACAGATGGTATCCACCAGACGGCTGGGATCCTCGATGCCGGAGAGAGAATTGAGCACCTCATTGGGCACTTTCTTGGACAGTTTGACATATTGTTCGAACTGATTGAGCAATACCCGTACCAGGGAATCACGCTCCCGCTCGGTCAACGGTTCGCTTTCACGCAGGCTCACCTCAGCTCGACTATAACCGCTATCAACAACGGTGATTTTTCCGACATCGGCACGCGACGTCCCTTCGATTAGAACCTTGACGGTTCCATCGGGCAACTTGAGAAGCTGCATGATCTCGGCCACCGTCCCCACGGCGAACAGATCGCCGCTATCCGGATCGTCCTGACCTGCTTCACGCTGGGCGACCAACAGTACCCGCTTGTCGGCCTCCATGGCCGCTTCAAGGGCCTGGATAGACTTCTCGCGTCCCACGAACAGCGGAATGACCATCTGCGGGTAGACGACCACGTCACGCAAGGGGAGTAATGGCAGACTCAGGGTCTGTTCGGCGTTCTGCTGCATCGCAGACGTTCCTCAACAAATCGGGATTTACTAAGGTGATGGGGGCACGGGTGGCAATTTGCAAGGCGCAACCTACGAGCGGCCACCCGTTGTGTCAGCACACGAAAAAGGGCCGCTGGGCGGCCCCTCTTCGAGCGGGTCTTCGGCTCGTCAACCGTCCTTGCCGGCCACCTTACTTTCTTCCTGCTGCGAATAGATCAACAGTGGCTCGCTTTCCCCGGCAATTACCGACTCATCAATGACCACCTTGGTGACACCCTCCAAGGAGGGAATTTCGTACATGGTATCGAGTAACACCGACTCGAGAATCGAGCGCAGACCACGAGCACCGGTCTTGCGTGCCATAGCCTTGGCTGCCACTGCACGCAAGGCGTCTTCACGGAAGTCGAGTTCCACCCCTTCCATTTCGAACAATTTGCCGTATTGCTTGATCAAGGAGTTCTTAGGCTCGGTGAGAATCTGAATCAGAGCGTCCTCGGAAAGCTCAGTCAGAGTGGCGATCACCGGTAGACGGCCCACGAACTCGGGAATCAGGCCAAACTTGACCAGATCTTCCGGTTCGACATCAGCCAGAATATCGCCAATACCCTTGCCTTCTTCCTTGCTCTTGACCGAGGCATTGAAACCAATGCCACCCTTTTCGGCACGATCGCGAATCACCTTGTCCAATCCGGCGAAAGCCCCGCCGACGATGAACAGGATGTTACCGGTGTTGACTTGCAAGAACTCCTGTTGAGGGTGCTTGCGCCCCCCTTGGGGAGGCACTGACGCGGTGGTTCCTTCGATCAACTTGAGCAGCGCCTGCTGCACGCCTTCACCCGATACATCCCGGGTAATGGAAGGATTGTCGGACTTACGCGAAATCTTGTCGATCTCATCGATATAAACGATGCCCTTCTGCGCCTTGTCGACATCGTAATCACACTTCTGCAGTAGCTTCTGGATGATATTCTCGACATCCTCACCCACATACCCAGCTTCAGTGAGCGTGGTCGCATCCGCAATGGTAAAGGGCACATTCAGCAAGCGCGCCAGCGTTTCAGCCAACAACGTCTTGCCGCTACCGGTCGGCCCGATCAACAGGATGTTCGACTTACCCAACTCCACATCGTCGGACTTCACCTCGGCGCGCAAACGCTTGTAGTGATTGTAGACCGCCACGGACAACACCATTTTGGCGCGATCCTGGCCAATCACGTAATCGTCGAGGGTATGACGAATTTCGCGCGGAGTCGGCAAGCGATCTTCGTCGCCCTCAGCGTCGGCCTCGAGGACTTCCTCGCGAATGATGTCGTTGCATAGATCGACACATTCATCGCAGATATAGACGGAGGGTCCAGCTATCAGCTTACGGACTTCGTTCTGGTTCTTGCCGCAGAACGAGCAGTACAGCAGCTTGCCACTCTCGTCCTTGCCTTTGCCGTCGGCCATTCGCGTACCTCTTAACGGGAGGCGGCCCTCATGCCGCCGGAAGTTGCCTGTTTCTGATGCGCCTTGAAATTACGCTATCAGGAAGCCGGACGCTTATCCAGCATGGCATCGATCAGGCCGTATTCTGCAGCCTGGGCGCCGTCCATGAAGTTGTCACGATCAGTATCTCGAGCAATCGTCTCGATATCCTGTCCCGTGTGATGCGCCAAAATCTTGTTGAGCTTGTGGCGGATATTGAGGATTTCCTTGGTGTGGATCTCAATATCCGACGCTTGCCCCTGATAACCGCCAAGCGGCTGATGGATCATCATCCGCGAGTTTGGCAGACAGAAGCGCTTGCCCGCTGCACCACCAGCCAGTAACAGAGCCCCCATGCTTGCTGCCTGACCGATGCAAACGGTCGACACGTCGGGCTTTATGAATTGCATGGTGTCATAGACAGACATTCCCGCCGTCACCGACCCTCCTGGAGAGTTGATGTACAGGTGGATATCCTTGTCGGGGTTCTCGGACTCGAGAAACAGCAGCTGGGCAACCACCAGGTTAGCCATGTAATCTTCCACTGGCCCGATCAGGAAGATCACGCGCTCCTTCAGCAGGCGCGAATAGATATCGTAGGCCCGCTCTCCGCGAGCGCTCTGCTCGACCACCATCGGCACCAGGCCGCCGGCATTTTGAATATCGAACTCGTTACCCATCTGATTGGCGTCCTATTTATCCGATGACTGAAACCACGACACTATCGACGCGGACCCATTATCTCATTAAATCATAACACCAAGCCCGGCATAAGCCGGGCTTGGCTATGCCTTATCCGACGTTCAGGCCTTGGCTTCTTCGCTCTCGCCATCTTCCTCGTCGGCTTCGTCACTGTCTTGAGCCTGCTGCTGAGCGGCCTGGAGCGCTTGCTCGTAGCTCATCTCGACATCCTTGACATGGGCCTGCTCTAGCAGTGTGTCAACGGCCTTTTCCTCGAGGATGGACGACTTGACCTGACCTTTGAGCTGTTCGTTACCCAGATAATAGTCGATGACCTGCTGTGGCTCCTGATACTGCTGGGCCAACTCCTCGACCTTCACCTTGATCTCATCATCGCTGGCATCCAGCTCATTGACCTTGATCACCTCGGCCAGCAGCAGCCCGACCTGGACACGACTCTTGGCTTGATCGGCAAACAATTCATTGGGCAGTTGGGAAACATCGAAATCCTCGCCCAGACCAAACTGCTGAGCCGCCTGGCGCTTGAGTGCATCGGTCTCCTGCTGAACCAACGCCTGGGGCACAGGGATCTCGTTGGCATTCTTCAGCGCCTCGAGAACCTGTTGCTTGACACGATTGTCGACGGCCTGCCCTACTTCACGAGTCATGTTCTTCTTGACTTCGGCACGGAACTTCTCGACGTCACCATCTTCCACGCCGAACTGCTTGATGAAGTCGGCGTCGATCTCAGGAAGCTGTTGAGCGCTGACACGGTGCACCTTGACCTTGAACGTCGCTTCCTTACCCGCCAGATTCTCGGCCTGATAGTCCTCAGGGAACGTCACCTTGATCTCAGTTTCGTCGCCGGCTGAGACACCAGCCAGCTGCTCCTCGAAACCGGGAATGAAGCTCTCCGATCCTAGCACCAGGTCATGGTTCTCGGCCTGACCACCCTCGAAAGGCTCGTCGCCAAGAAAGCCCTGGAAGTCGATGGTCACTTGATCGCCATCTTCAGCAGCTCGCTCCACCGCTTCCCAGGAAGCATTCTGCTTGCGCAGCGTATCGATCATCTGCTCGACATCGGCATCGGTCACTTCAACCGCCGGGCGCTCTACCTCGGCACCATCGATGCTCTTGAGCTCAACCTCAGGGTAGACCTCCAGAGTGGCAACGAATTCAAGATCCTTGCCACTCTCATTGACAGTCGGCTCGATCTGCGGATAGCCAGCGGGATTGAGACTCTCTTGGGTGATGGCCTGAACGTAGCGCTCGCGCATCAGTTCGCCCACCACTTCGTTACGCACGTCGTGACCATAACGCTGACGAACCACGGCCATCGGCACCTTGCCTTGACGGAAACCGTTGAGGCGGACGTTCCTGGCGGCGTCCTTGAGGCGGGCCGTGACGGCCTGGTCGACCTCATCCGCCGGCACCTGAACCGTGACACGGCGTTCGATCTGGGAGGTCGTTTCGACGGAAACTTGCATGAATAGTCCTCTACCGACTGGGGGCGTTCTATGGAATGCGTTGAAGGGTCAAAAGAGTAATTCTAAGAACCTCATCACGCGCTGGCAAGCGCGCCATGCCTTCACTATGGGGGCAGAATCACAAGGCACAAGGGGATCTTTCAACAGAATCGGCAAATGTGACCGCCACACCGCACACTCCACACAAGAGCAAGGCTCACGAGCACAAAAGCACAGTGCGCAATAGACAGGCTCTCATGAGCATGAGACATACGACAAAAAGGAAGAATAAAAGGGGAAGCTGTGTAATGGGGTGGATGATGGGGATCGAACCCACGACCACCGGAGCCACAATCCGGGGCTCTACCACTGAGCTACATCCACCATTACACGAGACACAATCCATTCCTGGCGTGAAAAATCCCAGCCATGGAAGCCGATGAAGTGGGGTGGATGATGGGGATCGAACCCACGACCACCGGAGCCACAATCCGGGGCTCTACCACTGAGCTACATCCACCATATCGGCGCTCGATCCAGCCGGCCTGCCAACGTCGCTATCGGAGATGGCACGCCCAGCAGGATTCGAACCTGCAACCTACGGCTTAGAAGGCCGTTGCTCTATCCGGTTGAGCTATGGGCGCATTCTACGGCCTCAAACCTCTTGCCTGCAACCAACTGAAGAAATTAAGCAAGTAAAATCAATTGGTTGTGGTCGGGGTGGAGGGATTCGAACCCCCGACATCCTGCTCCCAAAGCAGGCGCGCTACCAGACTGCGCTACACCCCGCCGGCATATTGCACGGCCTTGACTAACGACCTACGGGCCGCGTCAGTGCGAGGCGTATTCTACGTATATTTCTCCGCCGGTCAAGCCATTAGAAAAATCATGTCCGCCATACCGCCCTTCAAGCGCTTTGACTGTTCGTCTGGGCATGCGAAAATCTGCTCCCTTACTTTTCATGCTACCGCCCACCTCGGGGGAAACGTTTGATGACCGCCCAATTGATCGATGGCAAGCTTGTTGCCACTCATGTCCGCCAACAGGTCGCCCGACAAGTCGAGGCTCGCCGCCAGGCTGGCGCGAGAACGCCTGGGCTTGCCGTGATTCTGGTCGGCGACAATCCGGCCTCCGAAGTCTATGTACGTAACAAGCATCGTGCCTGCGAAGAAGTCGGCATCTCCTCCTTACGTCACCAACTGCCCACTGATACAACCCAAAAGGAGCTGGAAGCGCTGGTCGACGACCTGAACGCAGACTCTTGCGTGGACGGCATTCT
This sequence comes from Litchfieldella anticariensis FP35 = DSM 16096, assembly GCF_000409775.1. Lineage (GTDB taxonomy): Bacteria > Pseudomonadota > Gammaproteobacteria > Pseudomonadales > Halomonadaceae > Litchfieldella > Litchfieldella anticariensis. The sequence continues at coordinate 847,808 of NZ_KE332377.1, forward strand.
GGTTCAACTTCCACTACCCGATCATCTGGACCCCCGCCCTATTCTCGAGCGCATTTTGCCGCACAAGGATATCGATGGTTTTCACCCATACAATCTTGGACGCTTGGCGCAGCGACTGCCGGTTCTGCGCCCCTGCACCCCCAAAGGCATCATGACTCTGCTCCAGGAAACGGGACTCAAGGTTCGCGGTCTGGATGCTACCATCGTTGGCGCTTCCAACATCGTAGGGCGCCCCATGGCACTCGAACTGATGCTGGCAGGGTGTACAACCACTGTCTGTCACCGCTTCACCCGCAATCTGGAAGCCCACGTCAGGAATGCCGACCTGCTAGTCGTAGCAGTCGGCAAACCCGGCTTGGTCAAGGGTGAATGGGTCAAGGACGGGGCGATCGTCATCGATGTAGGCATCAATCGGGAGGAGGACGGCCGACTGGTAGGAGATGTGGAATTCGAACCAGCTGCACAGCGTGCAAGTTACATCACCCCGGTGCCCGGAGGAGTCGGCCCAATGACCGTGGCTTCGCTACTGGAAAACACCCTGTTTGCTGCAGAACTGCACGACGCCATGCAGGACTGAGCGCCTTGCGTTAGAATGCGCGACTTTTACGCTTCACCCTTCAATAATGAATTTCGAGGCCCCGCCATGAACGAGCATCCGCAAATGAACGTGGAAAGCTTCAATCTCGATCACACCAAGGTCAAAGCCCCCTACGTACGGCTGGCCGGCATCAAGGTCGGAGACAATGGCGACGCCATCCACAAGTATGACATGCGTATCTGTCAGCCCAACAGGGAGCACATGGAGATGCCCGCCCTCCACTCCTTGGAACATTTGATGGCAGAACTATCACGCAACCACAGCGACAAGATCGTGGATATCAGCCCCATGGGTTGCCAGACCGGCTTCTATGTCGCCCTGATCAACCACGATGACTATGACGACGTCCTGAGCCTGCTGGAAAAAACCCTCAACGATGTACTGGATGCCAATGAGGTTCCAGCATGCAACGAAATGCAGTGCGGCTGGGCTGCCAGCCATAGCCTGGAAGGTGCCAAGGACATCGCGCGCGGCTTCCTCGCCAAACGCGACGAATGGACACAAGTCTTCGCCTGAACAGAGCACCGCTTTTAGCAAGGAACATTCAGAATGAAAAAGATCGGCATCATTGGTGCCATGGCCGAGGAAGTCGCGCTGCTGGCCTCGCGATTGGACGGCTGCCAAACTCGACAGCACGTCGGCTCGACCTTCCACCTCGGCCGCTTGCACGGTGTCGATGTCGTGATTCTGCAATCGGGTATCGGCAAGGTGAATGCCGCCGTCGGCACCACACTGCTTCTCGATATGTATCACCCGGAAGCGGTCATCAACACCGGCTCGGCCGGCGGCTTCGACGACCGACTCGAAGTTGGCGATGTAGTGATTTCCACGGAGGTACGCCATCACGATGTCGATGCAGTAGCGTTCGGTTACGAACACGGCCAAGTCCCCAGAATGCCGGCAGCTTACCAACCAGATCCACGCCTGGTGAACATCGCCCGAGAGTGTATCGAGAGCATGGGCGAGCTACGTGTGCTAGAGGGGCTAATCGCCACCGGTGACGTCTTCATGGCCGACCCTGACGCCGTGGCTCTCGCCAGGCGACGCTTTCCGACCATGCTGGCTGCTGAGATGGAAGCCGCCGCCATCGCTCAAACCTGCCACCTCTATGGCTGCCCTTTCGTGGTAATCCGTGCGCTTTCCGATATCGCCGGAAAGACATCCAATCTGTCATTCCAGCGCTTTATCGAGCAAGCAGCCACGCACTCCGCACGCATGGTCGAAGCCATGATTCAGCGCCTGGGCATCGCCGACACGACCCCCATCGAAGCCTGACCCCCTCCCTCCCGGCGCCCACCTTCTCTTCGGTGGACGCCCTTCTCAGGATAACTCTCAAGTTTTTCCGCGATCAGCCGATAGTGGGCAATGACACCCACTACGATCAAGGAACGGGAGGGGTTTATCATGAGCGACCTAATCCAAGACATCAGCCAAGCCACCAAAGGATTAAGCGTCCAGCAGCGCCTGGACAACATGCTTGCCCAACTCGACAAGGCCCAAGCCCCCCTCCCTGAAGAAGATGCGACCACTGGCCCCACCGAAGAGCCTGCTGCCGGAAAGCTGGTAGAGCCCGTCAACTGCATCAATGAGGTCATGCGCGCCTATGGCATCGAATTCCATATCAACGAATACGACAATCGCACCGTGACCCGCATTGTCGACCGTGAGAGCGGGGAGGTCATTCGCCAGATTCCATCCGAAGAAGTCTTGCGTATCGCCGAGTCGCTAAGCGAATTACAAGGCCGTTTGATTCGACTGGAAGCGTAACGCCCTGCGGAGCACGGCGAACGCCTGATCCACCTCGAGCGGCACAATCGTCCATCGAGCGCTCTCGTTCGGCTATCATGGCGGCTGATCGTCATGCATGCCGCATACAGGAGAGCTTCATGCCCCAGGACCACAAACCACTGCTCGTCATCTATACCGGAGGCACTCTGGGGATGATCGAAGGACCACGCGGACTAGAACCGGGCCGCGATTTCTCTCGACGGCTAAGCCAAGCGCTGCAATCGCTCCCCCCCACACGCCGCGCCTCGCTACCGGAGTTCGATTTTCTCGAAACATCACGGCCAATCGATTCCAGTGCCGCTGCGCCTAGTGACTGGCAAGACCTGGCCTCTTTGATTGCCTTGCACCACCCTCGCTACCGTGGTTTCGTGATCCTGCACGGCACCGATACCCTAGCCTGGACGGCCAGCAGCCTAGCCTTCCAACTGCAAGGAATCGACAAGCCGGTAGTCTTGACCGGCGCCATGCAGCCGCTGGAAGCGCCATCCAGTGACGCCCTAGGCAATATAGAGGATGCGCTGCGATTTGCTGCATTACCTGAATTGCAGGAAGTGGCCGTGTGCTTTGCAGGAAAGCTGTTACGAGGAGTGCGCACACGCAAGTGGCACACCCGTGCTGCGGACGCCTTCGTCAGCCCCAACTATCCTCGACTAGGCGAGATTGTCGATCACCAACCCATTCTTTTCTCTCAGCGCGGACTCGATATCCAACAGCGCGGAGCCCCCCGATTCGAGCTCCCCGACTACCGAGCCTTACCCGCCTCGCCCGTTGCCAGAATTGTATTCTGGCCAGGGATAAGCCATCGACAGCTGGCTGCCTGGCTCGATGCCCCCCAAGTCCAAGGCGCCCTACTGGAAGTCTGGGGTGGCGGCAATATCCCCGAAACTCCTGAGCTTCTGGGCGTTCTAGCCAAGGCAAGTGGAGAAGGCAAACTGCTGGCAGCTATCAGTCAATGCCCACAAGGAAACATAGCTATCGGCGCCTATGCCGCCGGCAGCGGCCTCGTGGATGCCGGTGTCTTATCCGGTGACGACATGACACCTGAAGCGGCGATGTGCAAATTGATTCATCTGCTTGCACAACCACTGCCCATCGCCGAGCGACATCGGCGTTTCGTCACCCCATTGGTAGGCGAGCGCTAAGGTTCAGCGTCAAGCATCACGACAGCAAACGGACTAAGGTAGAACAAAGACTCGCCAGATGCCCGGAGGACTCATGGAACAGCCTGTCCACCACTTCAGTGAACTGTTCGAGCAGCTCGGCCTACCTTCCGACGCCACTGCCATCGAGCAATTCATCAAGAGACACGCACCGTTGCCTGATGAAATTGCGTTAGCCGATGCCCCCTTCTGGAACGAAGCTCAGGCCAACTTCCTGCATGACGCCTTGGAAGAGGATGCCGACTGGGCTGAAGTGGTGGATCACCTAGATGCCTCACTGCGCAAGCCTTGAGCCAGCCCTCCTCATGACGAAACGCCCGGTGGCTTGGCCACCGGGCGTTTGGATATAGACGACATACGTAGATCGCCGACTCACACTTGCATATTCATCACGTCCTTGTAGGCCGTGACCAGCCGGTTACGAACCTGCACTCCCATTTGAAAGGCTACACTGGCCTTCTGAGCATCGACCATCACGTCATTGAGAGCCACATCTGGATCGCCGGATTGAAAGGCCGTAGTTTTGGCGCTTGCAACCTGCTGCAACTGATTGATGCGCTGAATCGAAGCATGCAGTTCGTTGGCAAAACCACCTTCTCCCACCACGGTGGAAAGCTTCTGCCCCTTGGCTGATGTACCAGCCGCCTGACTGGCAAGAGTCTGCATCTGTGACAACGCAGACTGAATGGCGGGCGAACTCATGTAACGCACTCCGCAAGATATTAAGGATGACGCAAGCCTAGCAAGTCCCAGCACGATTCCAAACGCTCAATTGGGCAATAAAAGGCCAGCTTTTCTTGCCTTTAGCCTCGACGCTTGCACGGATAATGGCCTTCATCACACGACCGCCTGACGCGCAGGCAGGCGGCGAATCGCGACGGATTGTGGAGCCGGACGCTGACATGCTTGCAGAAAACAATTCGAGATTCCTTGCCACCCGCTGCCGGAGGAGCGCATGAGTAACGCGGCCTCGGCCAACGATGGCGCCACCAGCGAAGCCTCTAAAGGCCGCCAGGGACCTTCCGTGGCTAAGCTTCTCGACTCACTTCGTGCCAACCCTCTGATCCCGCTACTGATCGCCGGGGCTGCTGTGGTGGCCATCGTCATTGCCCTGTTGATGTGGGCCAGAAGTCCCGATTATCGGGTGCTCTACAGCAATCTGAGCGAGGCTGACGGTGGACGTATCATCAGTGAGTTGGACCAGCGCGGGGTCCCCTATCAGTTTAGTCAGGGCGGCCAAGCCCTGTTGGTCCCCAGCGATCAAGTCCATACACTCCGCCTGCAGCTTGCTGAAGCCGGCCTGCCCCAGGGGGGTAACGTCGGCTTCGAACTGATGGACAACCAAGCCTTCGGCATCAGCCAGTTCGCCGAGCACGTCAATTATCAGCGCGGCCTGGAAGGTGAGCTGGCACATTCCATCGAATCGCTGGGCCCTGTCTCGCAAGCCCGCGTGCATCTTGCCATGGCCAAGCCCTCGGTATTCGTGCGTGACCGCGAGCCGGCCAAAGCCTCCGTGATCGTCACTTTGCACAGCGGACGCGTGCTCGGTGAAGGACAAGTCAATGCCATCGTTCACATGGTGTCCAGCAGCGTACCCGAACTTGCTGCCGAAGACGTCACCGTCGTTGACCAGAACGGCCGTCTGCTGTCGTTACCGGGAGGCAAGAACCATGATCTCGATGGCACCCAGCTCGACTACATCGAAGAAGTTGAACGCTCCTATCGACGCCGCATCGAAAACATCCTGATCCCCCTTCTTGGCGCACAAAATGTTCGCGCCCAGGTCGCTGCTCAAATCGATTTCTCCCGCCGTGAAGAGACCTCTGAACGCTACGGCCCCAATCAGCCCCCTAATGAAGCCGCTGTACGCAGTTCCCAGCACAGCGCTTCATACACTGGTGGAGATGAGTTGGCACGGGGCATCCCCGGCGCTTTGACCAACACCCCACCCGGTGTAGCGCCCTCACCTATCGAGTTGCCGGCCCAAGAAGGTCAAGAAGGTCAAGAAGGTAATGAAAACAACACCGAAGAAAATGGCACTGAAGAGAACCGTCCCCCCAGTAGCCTGCGTCAAGACAACGTTATCAATTACGAAGTCGATCGCAGCGTCGAACATATTCAGCATCGTACTGGCGAGGTAGAACGTCTCTCGGTAGCCGTGGTGGTCAACTACCGCGACAGCGTCGACGAGGAAGGCGAACCGACCCGCGAAGCCTTGAGCGATGAGGAACTGGCCCAGATCGATCGTCTGGTGCGTCAGGCCATGGGCTTCTCCTCTACACGCGGTGACGAGCTCGAAGTGGTCAACAGCCCCTTCACCCAACAGCCGGACGCTGACACAGATAGAGCCTGGTGGGAATCTCCGGAGCTGCATGACCTGGCCTTGGCCTTGGGTCGCTACCTACTGGTAGGCCTGGCTGCACTGCTGCTTTACCTGTTGATTCTGCGACCGCTGATCAAGCGTCATACCCAAGCCCCGCTGCCAGCGCCGGCTCTCGAGTCGAACTTCCGCGCCACCGTGGGCGACGACGAAGAGGATAGTGATGATGCTGACAGGGATATCGACGACACCTATGAGGCACCACGCCGCAAGAAGCGCAAATCAGCTGGCTACGAGCAGAGCCTCAAGGAGCTGCGTGAAATCGCCCAGGAAGATCCACGCCTGGTGGCCATGATCGTCAGGAGCTGGATGAGCAAGCATGACTAACATCGACACGAGCAAGCTGAGCGGTGCCCGCCGCGGCGCCATCCTGCTACTGGCCCTTGATGAGGACAGCGCCGCCGAGGTCTTCAAGTATCTCTCGGCCAAAGAAGTGCAGGATATCAGCCAGGAGATGGCCACCCTCGATCAGGTTTCGCATGAAGAGATGCGACAGGTCATCAATGATTTCCATAACGAGTCGGAGGAGTTCACCGCTGTCAATCTGCACTCCAGCGATCATATTCGTGCGGTGTTGACCAAGGCCCTGGGTAGTGAGCGTGCATCGAGCCTGATCGAAGACATTCTCGAGTCGTCCGGCACCAGCTCAGGGATCGATGCTTTGAATCTGATGGAAGCCTCAATGGTGGCTGAGCTGATCCGTGATGAGCATCCGCAGATCATCGCCACCATCCTGGTACACCTCGAACGCCATCAGGCCGCCGATGTACTCGAGCTGTTCGATGACAAGCTGCGTAACGACGTGGTTCTGCGCATCGCCACCTTCAGTGGTGTCCAGCCCGCCGCCCTTCAGGAACTCACCGAAGTGCTTGGCGGCATGCTCGACGGCCAGAACCTCAAGCGCAGCAAAATGGGCGGCGTGAGGACTGCAGCCGAGATTCTCAACCTCATGAACTCCAGTCAGGAAGAGGCCGTTATCGAGACGGTACGTGCCCACAGCGAGGACCTGGCCCAGAAAATCATCGACGAGATGTTTCTGTTCGAGAACCTTCTCGACTTGGACGACCGCGGGATCCAGCTCCTGCTCAAGGAAATCGATACCAACTCACTCGTGGTTGCCCTCAAGGGGGCGCCGGATGCGCTCATGGAAAAGTTCATGCGCAACATGTCCCAACGTGCCGCCCAGTTGCTGCAGGAGGATATGGAAGGTCGTGGTCCGATCCGCATCTCCCAAGTCGAAGCCGAACAGAAGACCATTCTTCAGGTGGTCCGCCGTCTGGCAGATACCGGCGAAATCGTGATTGGTGGTGGAGACGACACCTATGTCTGAACGCCGCCCCTCCCGTCACGACGATGGCCACTGGCATCGTTGGCAAATGGGCGAGCTCGCCAACCCTACACGCGAACGTCAGCAGCGTGAGCAGGCTCGCTACGAAGCCATTCGCCAACAAGCCTTCAAGCGCAATGCCGAACTCGAGGCCTTGCGCGAGAACGTACGTGAAGAAGCTCGTCAGGAAGGCTACCGTGCCGGCTTCGAGGCTGGCCATTCCGAGGGCTTCGAGCAAGGCCAGCGCGAGGGACGTGATTCCGGCGAACAGGAGATGCAACGTCAGATCCAACAGGCACTATCCCCTCTCGCCCCCCTAGCCCAGCACTTCCGAGAGGCACTGGAACAGCTGGATGAAGATATCGCTTCCGAATTGGTAGAGCTGGCCCTGGCCACTGGACGCCAATTGGCTGGCGAAGCTCTGGAAGCGCATCCAGAGCAGATTCTCGAGATCGTCCGAGAACTGCTGCACGTGGAGCCCTGTCTTGGCGGCCATCCGCGACTGTGGCTGCACCCCGCCGATCTCAGCCTCGTGCAGGCGCATCTTGGCAATGAATTCGCGGCTGCTGGCTGGAAACTGCAGCCCGATGATCAGATAAGCCGCGGTGGGTGTCGCGTCTCCAGCACCAGCGGTGAACTCGATGCCACTTGGGAACGTCGTTGGGAATCCATTACCGCCCAGATCCGGCGGCGCGTTTCACAAGGGGAACTCGATGCCCCCCCCAAGCGGGAGGATGGCATATGACACAACCCGCTTCCGCCAATGTTCATCAAGCTCGCTGGCAGCAAACCTTGACCCGTGTCAGAACGCGGGTCGAAAACGTTCCCAGCTATCGCGCCAGCGGCCGCATCATCCGAGCAACGGGCCTGGTTCTCGAAGCCGTGGGGCTGCGAGTGCCGTTGGGAAGCGCCTGTCGGATCGAGTTGAGTAGTCCTGGATCAGAGCGTACCGCCCAATTTGCCGAAGCTGAAGTGGTTGGCTTTTCCGGCGAGAAACTGTTTCTGATGCCACTAGCAGAAATCAGCGGTCTCACTCCTGGGGCCAGAGTCTTTCCCTTGGGCGAAGGCGAGCTCACCAGTGCACGCCGCTTCCCCTTGGGCGACAGTCTGCTGGGCCGGGTGCTCGACGGCAATGGCCGCCCTCTCGATGACCAAGGGCCATTGCTGGACATTCCACACGCACCTCTGGCTACTCCACCGCTGAACCCATTGTCGCGCGCGCCAATCAATACCCAGATCGATGTGGGTATCCGCGCCATCAACTCCCTCCTCAGCGTGGGACGCGGGCAGCGCATGGGATTGTTCGCCGGCTCAGGGGTCGGTAAGTCAGTGCTGCTCGGCATGATGGCACGCTATACACAAGCTGACGTCATCGTCGTCGGCTTGATCGGCGAACGTGGTCGCGAGGTCCAGGACTTCATCGACAACATTCTGGGTGACGAAGGCCTGCGTCGCTCGGTCGTGGTGGCCGCTCCGGCGGACACTTCGCCGTTGCAACGTCTGCAGGGAGCGTCCTATGCCACACGCTTGGCCGAAGCGTTTCGCGATGAGGGGCGTAACGTGCTGCTGATCATGGATTCACTGACACGCTATGCCATGGCCCAGCGTGAAATCGCTCTGGCCATTGGTGAACCGCCTGCCACCAAGGGCTATCCGCCCTCAGTCTTCGCCAAGCTGCCGAGCCTGGTGGAGCGTGCCGGTAACGGCAAACGTGGTGGAGGTTCGATCACGGCATTCTATACCGTGCTCACAGAAGGCGACGACCAGCAGGACCCGATTGCCGACTCGGCTCGTGCCATTCTCGATGGTCATATCGTGCTCTCGCGCGAACTCGCCGAAGCCGGCCACTATCCAGCCATCGATATCGAAGCGTCGATCAGTCGCGCCATGACGGCCATCGTCGAAGACGATCAGCAACGCCAAGCCCAGGCCTTCAAGCAACTGTTCTCACGCTATCAGCGCAACCGCGACCTGATCAGTGTCGGTGCATATAGCCCTGGCCACGATCCCCAACTCGATCAGGCCGTGAAGCTCTACCCCCAATTGGAAAACTTCCTGCAGCAACGCATCGATGAGCGCGCCGACATCGGCCACTCCCGTCAGACCATGGCAGTACTACTCGGAGTAGGAGGCACGCGATGACGCATCAGCAACCGCTCGACACTCTGATCGACCTGGCTCGTAAGGCCCGCGACAATGCTGGCCAGACACTGGCAAGCGAGCGCCAAAACCAGCAACAGGTAGAAACTCAACTAGAAGCATTGGGACGCTATCGCCTGGAGTATGCCCAACGGCTGCAAGAAGCGATGTTCAGTGGCATCGACCCAGCCACCATGCACAACTACCGGGCATTTCTTCATTCGTTGGATGCGGCGCTAGAGCGGGCTAGACAAGCACTTGACGAGCAGCAGCGACGTGTCGAAAACAGCCAGCAACACTGGCGACAGCAGCAACGCAAGCTGTCCTCCTTCGACACTCTGGCAACGCGACGTACCGAACAGGCCAGCCGCAAAGAGAATCGCCGGGAAATGCGCCACAACGACGAAATCACCAATAACACCTTGTTGCGGCAACGCGACCGCGACACGACCAGTCACAGCGGTGCCTGACCAAGGAGGCTCAATGGACATTACTGCGATACTTACCACGGCTGCCCAGAGCACTTCAGCGTCCAACGACACCAAGTCGACTGGACCTCAGGTGGATGAGGCCTTCTCACGCTTGTTCGATCAGGCAAGTGCCAACGCCAAGCTTTCCGGCGGAAGGGACCTAAAGAATGCACTCGCTGAGTCAGTTGCCGTGATGACCGATGTGCAAACGGGGGTGCAGACAACCGAGGGCCAAGTCCAGCAACAGGCGTCTATCTCCGCCTTGGCACCGCTTTCCGAAGGCATCGCCCAGGCCAGCGCCATGCTGACCCAGCCCCCTGTTACACACCAAACGCTGGAAGAGCTGGAAGACATCCTCAACGCCGATGTTGCACTCCAGGGCGCTCCCTTGATCGATGTGCAACTGCCCATCGATGAGCCTCTCGTGGAGCAGAAGCCGTTGGCCAGCATCCGTGAGCGCATGAACCTGATCGACCATGCCGGACAGCTCAACGGTGCCTCCCCTGCCTTGGCGGCCGAGATACCGATCGATCGCAATCAACGAACCGCAGGGCAGCAGGTGGCAGCCCTTTCATCGGGTAGCAGTGCAGGGCCGGAAACAAGCCGGCAAACACCGCCTGCCAGTCCTCTCACCGAACTCCATGCAGGGTCCCACCAAGATGGGAGCCGAGGTGACGCAAGCCGCTATCAAGCCCTGAATGAGTTGCGCCCCTTGGCGACTCAAGCACCTTCCGGAACATCGGCATCACTATCTAGCCAGACACCCTTGGCGCCCCCTCAAGCTGAAACCATCATGCACGACGCCAGCTTCGCCAGTCAGTTGGGGAAGAATAGCGAGCTTGCAGCGCATAGTGGCAAGGAAACACAGCATCATCTTGCTGGCGTGCTGAACCAAACTCAATCCGGCGCACAGGCAGGAAGCCTCACAGCGGCATCTACCACGACCCCCAGCGTCACTCCAGGTGGTGTATTACCGGCACCGATGACCAGTCCCCAGTGGTCACAACAGTTGGGGCAACAGCTCATCGGCCTTCACCAGCGAGGTGGTCAGCAGATTGAACTACACCTCAATCCAGCCGAACTGGGCCCGCTGTCTGTCAGTCTGAAAGTCACCGAGCACGGCGCCCAGGCCCAGTTCCTATCGGCTCATGCCCAGGTACGCACCGCTATCGAACAGGCCATTCCACAGTTACGTGAAGCGTTGGAAGAACAAGGCATCTCACTAGGCGAAGCCATGGTTGGTGAACATCCCCAGCAGCAGCAACAGGAACAGCCAGCATTTGCTGGGAACCCAGGCATGCAGGCGTCTGGAATCAATGCCCCACAAGGTGGTGAGACGCAAGGCAACGAGATGATCACCCCCTTACATGATGCACTTGATGGACGTGTGGACCTGTATGCATGAGCGCAACCAGGCCTTCACTTCGAGACAACACTGCCGATAACTCTTGAGGTCAAGGCAGGCCTAGCAGTGCAAAACGGCAAGATAAGCCTGTAAGGCCAGCCTTTTCGAGCCATGGTGACGGTCCGGCTGTCGCCATACTGCACCCAATGGAGGCCTCGATAGGTCGACTCAATTCTTGATGGCGGACGCAATGGCAAAATCTGCAAGTACAGGCACTCGCAAGCCTTGGTGGTTACTGGGGATCCTCGTCATTCTCTTTTCTATGGGCAGCTCGATCGCCGTGTTCTATTTCATGGACAGCCGGGGTGAAGCCCATTCTCAAGTGGAAGTGCAACCCGAGCCGCTGCGCGGGCCGACACCGGTTTTCGTCGAAATCAAGCCTTTTACCGTCAATGTACAGAGCCGCCAATACGAGCAGCGCTTGCTCTACGTAGGACTATCTCTACAGGTCGGTGATGAGATGACTCGCGAGTTGCTGCAAGAGCACATGCCCCAGGTTCGCAGCCGTCTTCTGACGCTGCTTTCGAGCCAACACGCCGAAGACCTGGTTACCCCCGAAGGTAAGAAAGTGCTGTCGTCACAGATACTTGCTCTACTCGAGCGACCTTTGACCGACCCCCAGCCGCCTCTTGCAATCAATGACGTGCTCTACACTGAATTCATCGTCCAGTAATTGTCGATTGTTGGTCTTTTAGCCCTTACAGAAGTGCAATAGCGCCATGTCCCAAGACGATCTGCTCTCGCAGGATGAGATAGATGCCCTCCTCAAGGGTGTCAGTGGAGAAGAGGACGCTGCCCCCACCGACAGCAAAACGGGCAATCCCCGCGTGCGTCCTTATGACCCGGCCACCCAGCATCGGGTGATCCGAGAGCGGCTGCATGCACTGGATATCATCAACGAGCGGTTCGCCCGGCATTTCCGCATGAGCTTGTTCAATCTTCTGCGTCGCAGTGCGGATATCACCGTCGATAGCGTGCGTTACCAGAGCTATAGCGACTTCGCTCGCAACGTACCGGTACCGACCAACCTGAACATGATCGCCATGAAGCCGTTGCGCGGCTCAGCCTTGGTGGTTTTCCCACCTAGCCTGGTGTTCATGGTCGTCGACAACCTGTTCGGGGGTGACGGCCGATTCCTGACCAAGTCAGAAGGCCGTGAGTTCACCCATACCGAACAGCGCATCATTCGACGCATGTTGAAACTTGCCGTCGACGCTTACCAAGAGGCCTGGCGCTCCGTCTATCCGTTGGAAATCGATTTCCTGCGTTCCGAGATGCAAGTGAAGTTCGCCAACATCACCAGCTCTCCCAACGAAATTGTCGTCAACAGCACCTTCCATTTGGAAGTCGGTAATCTCGCCAGCGATTTCCAGATCTGCATGCCCTACTCGATGATCGAGCCATTGCGCGAACAATTGAGCGGCCCCCTGACCGATAGCCAACCGGAAGAAGAATATCAGTGGGGCCAACGTATGGCCGGCGAGATCAAGCACTCGCAGATTGAGCTGGTAGCCGATTTCGTCGATATCCCGACTACTGTCGGGCGTGTCATGTCTCTGAAGGTCGGAGATGTCCTGCCCATTGAGCTACCAGATCTCGTCACCGCTAATGTCGACGGCGTGCCGGTAATGCGATGCGAATATGGCAGCCAGCAGGGACAGCGAGCACTGCGCGTCTCGGAACTGATAGAACATGCCACGATGAACAAGCCGGCCAAGGACACCTTTATCAAAGGATCAACGCCGCAAGCCAAGGAATCCGATAATGACTGATCCTAAGAACCCCGATCAGAAGCCCGAACCCAAAAAGGATATCGAGGACGACTGGGCAAGCGCCATGGCCGAACAGGACGTTGGTAGTGACGCTGCCGATGACGACGATCCCTGGGCAGCCGCTCTGGCGGAACAGGCGACCAGCGAAGGCGAAGATATCGATGACTCGAAGCCAACATCTTCGACTCAAACCGCTGGCGATAAGGTCTTCAAACCACTCGACAAAGAAGAGAAAAGTGGTGCCATGCGAGACCTGGAAATGGTCATGGATATCCCAGTCAAACTTACCGTGGAACTGGGACGTACCCGCATCACCATCAAGCAGTTGCTCGAGCTGGCCCAAGGCTCGGTCGTCGAATTGGAGGGCCTGGCCGGAGAACCCATGGACATCCTGATCAATGGCTATCTGATAGCCCAAGGTGAAGTCGTGGTGGTGGACGATAAATATGGAATCCGCATCACTGAAATCATCACTCCATCCGAGCGTGTACAGAAACTCAATCGATGAGCAACGCCACCCCGACAGCCAGCAGCGAGACCAGCGGCCTGGAGGCAATGACCAGTAGCAGCGATGCCCTGATGGGCATGGCTGCTCTTGGCAAGACCGCTGCGGCACTAGCTCTGGTCATTGCCATCATTGTGCTATGCAGCTATCTGGTCAAACGCTGGGGGCCAAGTCGACATCCGCATCGCCGCCGCTTGAAAGTGGTCGGTAGCACCGCCGTGGGCAACCGTGAGCGGGTGGTGATCGTAGAGGTGGAAGAGACTTGGCTAGTTCTCGGTGTAGGCGGTGGCCAAGTCAACAAACTGCATGAACTGGAAGCCCCGTTGGAGCGAGAGCCCCAGCCATCAGTGGTGCATTCAGAGACAGAAGGATTCGCTGCCCGTTTCGCACAGGCGTTAAGACATAATGTCGCGCATACCGTCAGTAACCGTAAGCAACCTCCCCGGGGGGAGTCGTGAGGGTATCGCACTTCTCTTGGTTCGCTTGCCTGGTACTGTTGCTGGCACTGGCGCTCCCGAACTTAGCGCTGGCCCAGGAAATCCCCGGCATTGTCAGTCGCCCTATGGCGGATGGGGGACAGCAGTGGTCTCTCAGCCTGCAGACCCTGTTACTGCTCAGTTCCATGGCTTTCCTGCCAGCACTGCTGCTGATGATGACCGGCTTCACTCGCATCATCATCGTACTCAGCCTGCTGCGTACCGCCATGGGCACTCAATCCGCGCCGCCCAACCAAGTGCTGCTGGGCCTGGCCCTGTTTCTGACATTCTTCGTAATGTCACCCGTTTTCTCTCAAGTCTACGAAGTCGCTTGGGTGCCACTCTCCAACGATGATGTCAATTTCGAACAATTCCTGGCGCTGGGCAGCCAACCGTTTCGGGAATTCATGTTGGCCCAGACCCGCGAACCCGATTTGGCATTGTTCGCCAGGCTTGCCGATGTCGGTACCATGCAGGGTCCGGAAGACGTACCCATGCGTGTGCTGATGCCAGCCTTTGTCACCAGCGAGTTGAAGACCGCGTTCCAGATCGGCTTCACCATCTTCATCCCTTTCCTGATCATTGATCTGGTGGTCGCGAGTGTACTGATGTCGTTGGGTATGATGATGGTACCACCGGCTACTATTTCCCTGCCCTTCAAGTTGATGCTGTTCGTGCTGGTCGATGGATGGCAACTGATCGTCGGCTCTCTGGCCGAGAGCTTCTACCTATGACCGGTTCCAAGCACCGGAGGACGTTTCCATGACTCCCGAAATGGTAATGGGTATGGCCTACCAAGGGATGCGTGTAACACTGTTTCTGGCTGGGCCGCTGCTGATCACCGCCCTGCTGATCGGCTTGCTCGTCAGCCTGTTTCAAGCCGCTACCCAGATCAACGAAATGACACTATCGTTCATTCCCAAGATTCTCGGTGTATTTACCGCCCTGGTACTGGCTGGTCCCTGGCTACTGAAACTGATCACCGATTTCACTCGTGAGCTGTTCACCAACATCCCCCTGATGTTGACCTAGACGAGCCCTATCGATGATCGAGGTCACCTTCGCTCAATTGCAGAGCTGGTTGATACTGTTCTTCTGGCCATTCGTGCGCATCACCGCTTTCATGATGGCCGCGCCATTGATGGGACATTCCAGTGTCCCTCGCCAGGCCAAGATCGGCCTGGCTGCCCTGCTGACGATAGTCATTGGCCCAAGCCTGCCTCCGCTACCCGACGCGCCGATGATCTCATGGGCCAGCCTTGGCATCATGATCGAGCAGATGCTGATAGGCGTCGCCATCGGTCTGACCATGCGAGTCATGTTTGCTGCCGTCCAGGCTGCCGGTGAGTTCATAGGTCTGCAAATGGGCTTGGCCTTTGCTACCTTCTTCTCACCTGATACCGGGGCCAATACCATGATTCTGTCCCGGTTGTTCTACATGATCACCTTATTGATGTTTCTGGCCTTCAACGGCCACTTGATCGTCGTCGAGATACTCGCCACCACGTTTTTCACCCTGCCTATTGGGATCGGTAGCTTCAATCCCGGTGCCTTTGGATTACTGGCACGTTTTGGCAGCACCATCTTCGTCTCTGGAATGTTGCTCGCCTTACCACTGGTGGGTGCCCTTCTGATCATCAACATGTCGCTGGGAATCCTCAACCGCTCTGCCCCACAGCTCACGGTATTCAATGTTGGCTTTCCGATGTCACTCACAGTCGGGATATTGTTGTTGATGGTATTGATGACCGATATCGGCCGTTTTCTGGAGCGATTATTTAGCGATAGTCTGCTCTTCCTGAGACAACTGCTCGAGACCATGGCCCCGTTGACGTCCTGACATGGCCCCTAATGCAACAGGCCGTTCCACGAAAGGAACGGCCTGTTTTACAGTAGCGGGGCTTCTTTACATGCGGTCGAAGAGCGACATTCCCCGGATATCGACGAAGGCTTTCTGAGCCGCCTGCAAGCCCACCTGACGCAAGCTATATTCGGAAATAGCCTGCGTATAGTCGAGATCGACCAGATCCGACATTGTTTGCTCGTAATTGAGCATGCGATTGTCGCCTACCGCATCCACTACATCCAACTCGTTGAGACGAGCGCCTACCGAAGCACGTACGGTCAGGACATTGTCGAGGCTGTTGTCCAACTCGCGCATGGAAGTGGAAAGTGCATTCTTCAAATCAGCCTTGAGCCCAGGATCACCATCCAACGGTGCCTCCAATACATCGATCGCGCGCTTGATAGTAGTGAACAGATCCTGGTTGGCATCGGCATGGTCGGCCGGGTTGACGTCAATACTGTCACCCACGTCAGGAGTGCCCGACAGCTTCATGGACAATCCACCAAAAACGATAGGATCACCGCTCGTATAAGTTCGCGTATCAGTCGCGATGGTATTGCCAGTGGAATCGATGGTCGCGATCTCGAACTCGTCGTCGGCCGTGAAGGTGATCGTATACTTGTTCTCGCCGTAACCAGCCACCGTGGAATCGACCCGTGTGGGACCGGAGAAGGTCACGTCGCCCGTACTGCCCACGGCGCGTTCGGCGATCGCCACATACCCCGTGCCACTGGGAATGGTCTGGAAGATCGCCTCGCCATTGTCGGCCACCGGCATTAGCCGTGAGGCATCGATACGCTGCTCACGGGTATTGTTATCGCCGACATAGGTCACACTGTCATCGGCGTTGCGTGCAAAAGGCGGCGCGTCATCCTGATACCCGCCGAACAGATAACGACCATTGCCGTCGGTGGCATTGGCCTGGCCGATCAGCGTCTCGTAGATACCGCGCAGCACGTTGGCTTCAGACTTGCGATCAGCATCGCTCAGGGTGTCGCTGGAATTCTTCACCAACAGCGTCTTGGCACTGGTAATGGCGTCACTGACACTATTGAGCACGCTCTCGGACTGGGAAAGCGAGTTGCGTGCCGTCACGCGGGCATCAGCATACTGCTGAGTGACGGCCTGTGATTGCGAAACGCCAACCGCCTGTGAGGCTGCCTGGGGATCGTCGGATGGATTGACTACCCGACGACCGGTAGCAATCTGCTGTCCAATCTTCATGAACTCGCCTTGCTGGCGGTTCATGCTCGAGACACTCTGCTCGAACATAGTCACGGTGCTGATGCGCATGTCATGTCACTCCTTGAACGAATCAGGCACGCAGGCCCAGGATGGTATCCAGAATTGACGAGCCGACATCGATCACCCGTGCATTGGCCTGGTAATACTGCTGGTAACGGATCAGGTTGGCAGCCTCTTCGTCCAGGTTGACACCGGACTCGGACTGCTGGACGGCACGCAACTGCTCGGTCAAACCTTCCTGTGCATCCAGGTTGACCTGAACGATATTGGTGCGGTTGCCCACATCACTGACCATCGTGGCATAGGACTGACTGAACGATGCCGTGCCTCCCACCAACAGTTCGTCCTGCAGGTCCTGAAGAGCCAAAGCATTGCGGTTGTCGCCAGAGCCTGCGGCTTCACCCGCAGCGATCTTGTCCAGATCGCTGATCAAGCTTTCCATTTCTCCCGCGGCTCGGCGTACCGGTTGCACTTCGAAACGATCGCCATTGGTAAGGTTGGCAGCATCATCAAAGCTGATGACAACTCCACCGAAGCTCAAGTCATTACCGACGAACGAGATATCGGCGGCATCCAATGCCTCGCCATTATCCTTGCGGATGACCTCGACGGTCGGCGGCGTCGTCGAGTCGTCGGTAACGCGAACCGCATAGTCCGTAGCGCGTAAATCGGCAATATCGTCGAACTGGGCGTCCACGACTTCCGCAGTGCCCGCGTTACGCGTATTGGCATAAGTCTGAGGGGTTCCAATGCCGAAGAAGTCCTCACCTGGATCGCCGTTGAGATCGATACCCTCGCCATGCTGCTCGTTGAAACCAAACGCCAGGGATACAGCTAATTGACCAATCTGGTTCTGAGTCTTGTCCAGGGTTTCGGAACGGAACGTCATCAAACCACCCAGAGTCCCCCCGGTAACGCTCTCTTCCTTCAGCTCTACCGTGTTACCACCCGAATCACGATAGCCCAGCACCATTCGCTGCGGATCGTTGGAGGATTCGATAGCCTCGAGCTGATAGTGGTTGGTGCCCGATACCAGCGGCTGACCATTAGGCAAGGAAATGTTGTAGGTCTTGCCATCCTGGACGGTCAGGCGCACATCGAGCCGCTCGCTGAGATCGGCAACGGCCTGATCGCGCTGATTGAGCAGGCTGTTAGGTGCCTCACCATTACGGGCACGCGCCAGTGCGATCTCGCGATTAAGCTTGGAGATCTGTTCGGTAACGTTGTTGATCTGGGTGACTTCGTCGCGGATCTGGCCGTTGATGCCCTCCTGCATGTCCTGCAGGTAAAGGTCGAAGGAGCGGAACTGAGCACTCAAGGTATCGGCCGCACCGATCACCCCCTGGCGCGCCGCGGGGTCTGAAGGCGTCCCGGCCAGCCCTTCCAGAGCCGAGAAAAAATCCTGCATCAGTGGAGCCAAGCCCGCCTCACGATCAGCCAGCAGATCATCGATCTGACTGATCTGAGTCTGGTAGGTCTGCAATGCGCTGGCCGTACTCGTCGCTGAATTGAGCTGACTAGCGACGTACTGATTGAACTGTCGTTGAATGTCATTGACCTCAACACCGCCTCCGGCACGCCCCTCGCCAAGGAGCGTCAATTCGCGGTTATAACCAGGCGTATAGACATTACTGATGTTGTTACTAGTGGTATTCAGGGCGTTCTGCGCCGCGTTGAGACCACTCAAACCGATGGAGAAGATGCTCATGATTCCTTTCCCTTAGGCCATTGTTCGTTATATCGGCCAAAGACGCGCGAGCTTTAGCCCTTGGCGTATCCAATATGTCGACACATCAGAAAATGCTGCCCGGTGTACGCCCGACAGCGAAATCACGCGGGATGACCCTCTCCCGATCCTGAGCCAGGGAGTGCTCTTCCAGAGGACCAAGCATGTCCATGATCGCCACCAGCTTGTCGGCATAGGCAGGGTCTGTTGCATAACCACCACGCTGCAATGCTTGTGCCGCTTGCTTGGCGTCGGGTGCAGTGACCACCTCGGCATAACGCGGGTTATCGCCGATCAATCGCGCGTAGTCGGTAAACGCCTCCTCGAATGAGTCATAGACCCGGAAGGTGTCGGTCATTCTGACACGCTTCCCATCAATGTATTCGTGAGTCATGACATCGGTGGTCTTCCCCTGCCACTGGCTACCGGCCTTGATGCCGAACAGGTTGTAACTATTGGCCCCTTGGGCCGTGGGAATTTCATGGCGGCCCCAACCGGTTTCCAATGCCGCTTGTGCCAGGATCAACTCGGCAGGCACACCAGTGGTACGACTGGCGACCTGGGCTGGCGCGGTCAACTTGTCGAGAAAATGCTGCACGTGTTCGGACCGGGTACTCTCGCCCGAAGTGACTTGCCCAACTTGCGCCTCATTGGTTGTCTCACCTGGCAATCTGGCATTGAGCTCATCCAGGAAATGGCTGGGTAACCCGGTATCAAGTTCTTCGCTAAAGCGATGCTCATCCGGAGCTAAGGACGCCTCGCCATCGACATTCAACCCTCCCGTCAACACACGAGGCGTGCCGCGAGGAATACCAGCAACCAACTCATCGAATTGCGACTGAGCGGAAGCCTGGTTTGGCACCATCCCGCGTCCCTCCAACTGATTGATCAGTTGTTCGGCCAAGCCAATACCTTGCCCCGCCATATGTTGTGACCACTGTTGATCGAGCAAAGAGGTGTAGAACTCGGTCTGTTGGCTGTTCATCAGGTCTGACTGGGGAGTAGCCTCACGCATGCTCTTGATCATCATCTGCAAGAACAGCGCCTCGAACTGACGAGCGGCTTCTTCGAGTCCAGCATTGGGATCCTGCCGGGCGCTATGCTTCAAGCGCTGAATTCCTTGCATGTCGAGGGCGAACTGGCCGCCGAGATCATTGACGCTCATCAGATGATCTCCAGGTCAGCACGCAGCGAGCCAGCGGCCTTCAGTGCCTCGAGGATCGACATCAAATCAGCCGGTGTGGCTCCCAGTGCATTGAGTGCATTGACCACGTCGACCAGATCGGCACGGCCCTCGACGAGCCGCAGCGCCCCCTCCTCCTGCTGAACGGAGATATCGGAATCCGGCACGACCACGGTCTCGCCCTCGCCGAACGGGGCTGGCTGGCTGACTTGGAAAGCAGTATCGATCACGATCGACAGATTGCCATGCGCCACCGCGGCGCGATGTAGGGTCACGGCGCTGTTGAGCACTACCGCCCCGGTACGCGAGTTGATCACGACCTTTGCGGAGGCTTCCATCGGTGTCACATCAAGATTTTCCACCCGAGCCATGAAGTTGACCCTATCATTGGCATTATCGGGACCCCGAAGTTGAATCGTGCGCCCATCCTGGGCGGCGGCTACCGACCATCCGAACTCATTGTTGATGGCAGACACCACACGCTGCGCGGTACCGAAATCCGCTTCTTTGAGTTGCAGATCAAGCACGCCACCGTTCGCCCCCAGATCCAGGGGCACCTCGCGCTCGACCATCGCTCCACCACTGATGCGGCCTCCCGCCTGCTGGTTGACCTGTACACTGCTGCCACCAGCCTCGGCACCGACACCTCCTACCAGAAGATTGCCCTGGGCGATGGCATAGGTATCTCCATCAGCGCCCTTCAGTGGCGTCATCAACAAAGTACCGCCACGCAAACTACGTGCATTGCCGACAGACGACACCACCACATCGAGGCGCTGGCCAGGCTGCGAGAAGGGAGGCAAGTCGGCGGTGACCATGACTGCTGCCACGTTACGCAACTGCATGTTGGTACCGGACGGGACAGTGATTCCCAGCTGTGACAGCATGTTGGTCAAGCTCTGACTAGTAAACGGAGCCTGCATGGTCTGGTCGCCGGTGCCATCGAGCCCTACCACCAGGCCATAACCTACCAACGCGTTGTCGCGCACCCCGGCGAAGGTCGCCAGATCACGCAGTCGCTCGGCCTGGACCGACGGGGCCAACCCCAGTCCTAGCAATATCGTCAGCATTGGCACGGCCAGCCGGCATATGGCGAGGCGACGAAAGACACTCATGAACGCTGTCCCCACTTGCATTTGTTTCAGGCCGCTCAGAACGGCGAGACATTCAGGAAGAAGCGTTGCAACCAACCCATGTGCTGCGCTTCGTTGATATAACCGTCACCAACGTACTCGATCCGGGCGTCAGCGACCTGAGTCGAAGCCACCGTATTCTGACTGGTGATGGTGCGTGGATTGACCACACCGGAGAACCGAATGAACTCAACCCCCTGATTGATGGCGATCTGCTTTTCACCACGTACACGCAGGTTGCCATTGTTCATCACTTCCAAAACCGAGACGGTGATCGTACCGGTAAAGGTATTGTTGGCTTCCGATTCCCCACCTCCGGTGAAATCGGTGTTACCGGAGATATCGAAGCCATATTCAGCCAGTTGCTCCAGTGCATCGGGCAACTCAATAAAGCTCAGGTCCGACTCCCCATTACGATTGGCGCTGCTCTCCGAGTTCTTGCTGGCACTGACTTCTTCGTCGAGCACGATGGTCAGGATATCGCCGACCATGCGCGGACGACGGTCCTCAAACAATGGCTGGTGGCCCCGCTGCACCTGATAGATGGAGCCATTGGCTAGAGGCGCGGGACGGTCAGGAATCTCTACCAACTCCTGCTCACCGACCACCGACGCGCGGGGCAGTTGGGCGCAACCGCCTATCGCCGCCAGGGCCAGACCCAGCGATACCAGGCAAACACTACGCAACAAGAAAGCCCATGAGGTCATCTTCCGCTCCCAAAATGGACTTACAGCTGAGCCAGCCGCGCCAACATCTCGTCACTG
Source organism: Litchfieldella anticariensis FP35 = DSM 16096 (assembly GCF_000409775.1). Lineage (GTDB taxonomy): Bacteria > Pseudomonadota > Gammaproteobacteria > Pseudomonadales > Halomonadaceae > Litchfieldella > Litchfieldella anticariensis. Next base: position 869,725 of record NZ_KE332377.1, read on the forward strand.
GTCTGCACGGCCTTGCTGTTGATCTCGTAGGCTCGCTGGGTCTGGATCATGCTGACCATTTCTTCCACCACATTGACGTTGGAGGTCTCGACATACCCTTGGAATAGCCGTCCCGCCCCATTAATGCCGGGTATGGTTTCATTTCGCGGACCAGATGAGGTGGTTTCCAGATACAGGTTGCCACCGATACTCTCCAACCCTGTGGGATTGACGAAGGTCGATATCGTGACCTGGCCCACTTCATTGCTCTGTGTGGAGCCTGGCTGGGTTACCGAAACGATCCCGTCCTCACCGATGGTCACCGACAGAGCGTTGTCGGGAAGAATGATGGCGGGTTCGAGTGGGTAACCGTTGGCTGTCACCATCTGGCCGTTCTCGTCGAGTTGGAAACTGCCGTCGCGGGTATAGGCAGTCGAACCATCAGGCATCAACACCTGAAAGAACCCCGCTCCGTTGATCGCCAGATCGCGTGAATTCTCGGTATTCTCCAACCCACCCTGGGTGTGTAGGCGTTCGGTGGCAACCGGCCGCACGCCGGTACCGACCTGCATGCCGGATGGAAGGGTGTTTTGCACATCGTTCTGGGCGCCTGGTTGGCGTAGATTCTGGTACAACAGGTCTTCAAACACTGCGCGAGAGCGCTTGAAGCCATTGGTGCCGACGTTAGCCAGGTTGTTGGCGATGACGTCCATCTGCACCTGCTGAGACTCGAGGCCAGTCTTGGCCGTCCACAGCGATTTGATCATGGGAAGGTTTCCTTTATCTCGGTCTCGGGTCAGCCTTGAAGTGAGAGAAGGCTGTTGGCTCGCTGGGCATTCTCGTCGGCACTGCCGATGACCTTCATCTGCATGTCGTAGCGACGCGCCGTATCGATCATCGCTACCATCGATTCGATGGCGCTCACGTTGCTTCCCTCCAGCGAACCGGAAACGACGCGCACGTCTTCATTGGCTTGAAGTGCCGGAATCTCGCCCTCCTCGTTGGGCAGAGGGCGAAACAAACCATCATCGCCACGAACCATGGTTCCAGGCTCTGGATCGACCAGCTTGAGGCGACCGATCGCCACCAGCGCATCAGGGTCCTCACCTGGACCGATCGCACTGATGGTCCCATCAGCACCGATCGAGAGCTGCGAGCCGAGGGGCACCACTATTGGCCCGTCTTCGCCGATCACCGGACGCCCCGCGCTCATCACTAAGCCATTGCCGTCGACCTGCAAATCACCACGCCGGGTATAGGCTTCACTACCATCCGTGCTCTGGACGGCTAGCCAGCCACTCCCTTCGATAGCCACGTCCAGCTCACGGCCGGTGGTACTAATGGGGCCTGGCGAGAAATCGGACCCTGGTGTGGTAGCTGCCACTGAAACCCGCGTCGGCAGCACACCATCACCCTGCACCGGTACCGCTCGCATGGCATGCAACTGCGCGCGAAAACCGGCCGTCGAGACATTCGACAAGTTGTTGTTGACCACCGCCTGCTGGTCGAGGCTCTGCTTGGCGCCGCTCATGGCGGTATAGAGGATTCGATCCATGGTTCACACTCCTGACTTAGCCACCATCAACGCAAATTGATGGCGGTCTGCAGGATTTCATCCTGCGTCTTGATAGTCTGGGAGTTGGCCTGGTAGGCACGCTGGGAGACGATCATGTCGACCAGTTGTCTCGCCATGTCGACGTTGGATGTTTCGATGGCACCCGACTCAACGGAACCCAGCAGGCCGGTACCCGGCGCCCCAACCAGTTCCTGACCGGACGCTGCGGTAGCGGTCCAGGCGTTGTCGCCGTTCGGCTTCAACCCTTCGGGGTTACGGAAGAAGGCCAGTGCAATCTGACCGGCAGGCTGCGACTGTTCGTTGGCATAGTTACGTACGATGGTGCCATCGTTTTCGATGGTGATACCCACCAACGCCCCTGAAGTAAAGCCATTCTGAGTCAAGGCACTGGTGGTGGATTCATTGCCGAATTGGGTAGAACCGGCCAGATCGAGTTCGAACTGCAAATCTTCAGGATCGCCGCCCAGTGCCGCGGAATTGAAGGCGATCTGTGGCATGGCACCTGCAAGCGGAGTAGCCAAAGTACCGTTCTGATTGAACGTCACGGTGAAGTCATTGGCATTGGTTTCGTCATAGGCACCATCCATTACCACCTTGGCATCCCACGTATTGGAGCCGGTCTTCTCGTAATAGACAGTGATATTGCGTGGATTACCCAGCGAATCGTAGGCAGTGAAGTTATTGGAATAATGGTAATCCAATGTTTGAGTGCCACCGCCCAGGTTATTGACATCGACTTGGCTCAGTTCATTGCCTATCACTTCGCGTGAATCAAGGTTGAGGGTCGTCGCCACGTCGGTAGTTGCGCTGGCTGGCATCTCATCAGCCGGAACGTTCAGCACTTGAGGCTGACCACCGACCTGTACTGCTCCGGCGGCGTTCAGGCCATAGCCCATAAGCCGCGCACCTTGGCTATTGACCAGAAAGCCATCGGGGGTTAGTGACAGTTGGCCATTACGCGAATAGACGATCTCGCCGCTCTGCTCGAAGCGGTAGAATCCTTGGCCGCTAATCGCCAGATCGAGCTCGCGATCGGTCGCCTCGATGTTACCTGCATTGAAATTCTGCAATGTAGCCGAAACACGCGTCCCCAAGCCGACCTTGGAGCTGGCAAAAACATCAGCAAACTGCGTGTTGGAGCTCTTGAAACCGACAGTTTGTGAGTTGGCAATATTGTTGCCCAATACGTCCAGTTTCGATGCCGCGGCATTCAAACCACTCAGTGCTTGTGAAAAACCCATTATCCTTCTCCCTGTGTACCGTTAGTACAATCTTGATCGCTGCTGCATTCTTGTTTGCCATCGTCTGCAGTTGCGCTTAGCTGACTAGGCATCTATGGCATTACATGCGAAGAATCTGTCGAATATCGGCCAAGCTGGCCTGCTCGCTGATGCCCCCTAGATCCAGACGCGGCGAACCATCATTGGCCGTGGAAACGCCGTTCACGATGGCATAGTTCAGTACTGTGCCAGCAACGGGCTCGTCATTGGCACTAGCCTCGATGCTGACGTGGTAGGCGCCTGACGGGGCCTGCGCACCACCCTCCAGCTTTCCATCCCATGTAAAGGACTGAACGCCCGCCTCGACCGCTCCCACTTCGTCGTAGGTACGCACCACCTGGCCCGTACTGTCACGAATGGTCACTACCACTTCGTCGGCGGAAGTCTCCAACTCGACACCAAAGGGAGTGACGCCTTCTTCACCGACCAACACGCGGTCACCTGGCACCAGCACGCTTTGGCCGATCAAGGCGGTCGCCTGCAGCTTATGACCGGCATCGATCTGTCCGGTAATACCTTCCAGCGTGGTGTTGAGTTCTTCGATGCCGCTGACGGTGTTGATCTGTGCCAGTTGCGAGGTCATCTCCGCGTTTTCCATTGGCTTGAGCGGATCCTGATTCTTCAACTGCGTGACCAGCAAGGTCATGAAGTTCTCGCGCAGGTCATCGGACTTACTAGCACTGCCTCCGGAAAGACCCGTGTTGTTCAATCTATTGATGACGCTTGTATCGATCGTCGTGGCCATGGCAATCAACCCTCACCCAATGTCAGTGTCTTGAGCATCAACTGCTTGCTGGTATTCATCACCTCGACATTGGCCTGGTAAGAACGCGATGCCGAAATCATGTTGACCATCTCCTGCACGGGTTCGACATTGGGCATGGTCACATACCCCTCATCGTTGGCCAGTGGGTGTTCAGGGCGATATTCCATCCTCATGGGGCTGGGATCCTCGACAACCTCGGTGACGCGCACACCACCAATGTCATAGCCACCTTGAGCCTGGGTCTCGAACATGACTTGCTTGGCACGATAAGGCTCGCCATCCGGGCCGGCTACGCTATCGGCATTGGCCAAGTTGCTGGCAGTAACGTTCATGCGCTGTGATTGAGCGCTCATGGCCGAACCGGAAATATCGAAAACGGAAAACATCGACATCGATTTGCTCCTGCGATTTATTCAGGCTGCATCGCCGTCTTCAGGCCTTGAATCCGGCTGTTGATCAGGGTCAGGGCCGCTTGATAACGCACGGCGTTGTCAGCGAACTGGGTACGTTCACGATCCATATCCACCGTGTTGCCATCGAGACTAGGTTGATCGGGCACGCGATACAGCAGATCCTTGGTCGGGGGCATCGTGGCACGAGCCTCGATATGGCGTGCCGACGTTGTCGCCAAGGATAATCCGGCTTCACTACTGCGACCGTTGTCCATCACCCGCGACAATTCCTTGGAAAAGTCGAAATCGCGCGCCTTGTAGTTGGGGGTGTCGGCATTGGCGATATTGCTGGCCAGCACCTCTTGCCTTTCGGCGCGCAGATTGAGGGCTTCCTGGTGAAAGCGCAGCGCCCCATCGATCTTGTCTATCATCCCGTTGCCTCCCTGTGTCACGTGGCCAACGCTCGCCACGGGCTATTGGGTCAGCCTGGAGAATAGACGACCTACTGTCATCGCAAAGGGGCAAACAGGACGCCATTTGCAGGTCATTTCCCGCTTTGGTTTTTCATCTCAACCACTAGAATCGACAGTCCTGATGTCATGCTCTGACCATTTCGCGCCATGCGCCCAGGGTGGTTCCATGCTGCAATTCCGTCTTCGTCGACACCTATCGGCCATTGCCCTCCTGGGCCTGCTGATATTGGCCTTGGCCACTCCTGCTCAAGCAGACAATGACGCCTTGCTCGTCGAGCGCGTGCATGCCTTCCTTTATGAGCAGGCCAGCGGTTTGGGGGACGAGGTGAGTGTAGAGGTGCATCCGCCCTCAGCACACTTGCCCACCTGCGAGAACCCGCAGCCTTTTCTGCCCCATGCCAACCGGCCTCTCATCGGTCGAGTCTCGGTCGGCGTGCGTTGTGGCGAACGAGGTCAGCAAGTGCGATACATGCAAGCTACCCTGGCCGTGGTCGGCGAGCAGGTGGTGGCCCAACGAGCCATTTCCCGAGGCACGGTAATAGAAGCCAGCATGCTCGCCTTGCGCCCAGCCGAGCTGAGCCGCTTGCCCCGCGGCACCATCACCGACATGGAAGAGGCGATCGGCATGCAGGCGAGCAGACCGATCGCAGAAGGCTCGACGCTAACCGAATACCAGTTGGAACCCGTTACGCTGGTCGAGCGCGGCGCTAACGTCAGAATTGAAGCCCGCGGCCAGGGCTTCGCCATTACTCGTGAGGGCGAAGCCTTGGATAATGGCGCCATGGGGAGCGAAGTCCGCGTGCGCCTGGACAATCGCGACATCCTGAGAGCGCACGTTACAGGACGTAATCGCCTCGAAGTCGATTTCTAGTCAACACGCATTCAAGTTTTCCACCCAGCGGTCGATAATGGGGGAAAGGCATGAGCAAGAGAGACACCTCGTGAAGATCGATACTTCCCATCCGCTGACACGCCCCAACCAAGGTGAGTCCAGCAACAAGGCTGCCAAAGCCGATCATGATGCTCCCTCTGCACAAGGGGCAACGCCTGCATCCGTCACTCATTTGAGCCAATCCGCCGGCAACAGCAATCAGGACATCGATAGCGCTCGAGTCGAGGAAATTCGTCAGGCCATCAGTGAAGGCCGACTGGAGATCCACGCCGAGCGTATTGCCGACGGTCTCATCGACAGTGTTCGAGACCTGCTTGGCAATGCACCTGACGACAAGGGCAACGCATGAGCCTTGGCCAACATCTCATTCGCCAACATCAATGCCTTGACGCCTTGGCTCAATTATTGAGCGATGAGCGTCAGGCATTGAGCGTGGGCCAGGTCGATGGTCAGCAGCTCAATGATATTGCTGGCCGCAAACAGGCTCTGCTCGATGAGTTGGATCGCCTGGAAGCACAGCGCCGCACGGCACAGCGCAAGCTGGGTTATCCCGAGGGACGCCTCGGCGCCGAACAGGCTGCCAAGGATGCCAATTGCCTCGAGGAATGGCTTGCCATGCGTGAGCGAGCCGAACATGTCCGCCAACTCAACGAACTGAACGGCTCGCTCGTCCAGATGCGTCTATCGCACAATCAACACACCCTCAATTTTCTGCACGAAGCAGCCGGCAAGTCACTCTACGGCCCGGATGGACAGTCGAATCGACGCGGCCTCTCCGGACTCAACTCTCGGGCCTAAGCTGAGCCTAAGAATCCCTTGACCTTTCCCCCTTCCTTCGTAGATAGTTCAGTAACAATTGCTGACAAATCATCAGCCCAGTGCATGGCCGAGCACCATCCGGAATGGCCTGCGGGTGTTACGGAGAGGTTCAGGGATGCCCATCGATCACTCCCTTGCAACAGCGACCCAGGCCAGCCTAACCCTCCCCTCCGACTTGAAGGCTCGCCTCATCTCCTGTCCCACATTACCGTCACTACCAGGCGTCGTGATGCAGGTAATAGCATTGGCCAGAATGCCAGAAACCAGCTTGCATGACTTGGCCCGTTATCTCGAACGAGACCCGGCCTTAACGACACGCTTGCTCTCCCTTGCCAATAGTGTTTTTCACTCACACACACAAGCGGCCGAAAACTGCCGCGAAGCCGTTTCACGCCTGGGGATCGATGCGACGCTCTCGGTGGCTCTGGGTTTTGGTCTGGCCAGGCAGTGCACACGGGGCGGCATGTCGGGCCTGAACGTTGAGCATTTATGGCAACGCGCCCTAGTTAGCGCACTCGCTAGTCATCGTCTGGCCATGCAGGTCGGACACGCAGAAGCCGGCAGCCTCTTCACCATTGCTCTGCTCCAAGACATTGGTATGCTGGCTCTCGATGTCGTGGCGCCAGAGCTCTACGGCGACATCCCGACGGACGCCGACGACCATGCGATCGTCATCGAAGGTGAACGACAACGATTAGGTTGCGACCATGCGCTGGTCGGTGCCTGGCTGGCCGGTCAGTGGGGGCTTTCGGAACGCCTTGTCGATGGCATTGCCAATAGTCATGCCACGCTCGAGGAAGGCCATGCCGAGTATCACTGTGTCATCGCCTCCAGCCTGATTGCCGATGCTTGGTTATCAGACAATCCCGCCATTCCCTTTGCCGACTTGGTCCCCACGTTGCTGCACCACTTCAATCTGGATACCGCAGAACTGAGCACTCTCATCGCCACCTTGCAGGATGAGCTTCCATCGCTTACCCAGTTGTTCGAGATCACTCAACCTCCGGGATTCGACGCCCAGCAGATTCTGCTGGAAGCCAAGCGACTGCTCCACACCCAGAACCAGCGACTCAGTGAGACACTGTTGAAGCAGCACCAGGAACTGGAATATCTGCGCAACCGTCACGAACTACTGGATTACCGTATTCGCTTCGACACTCTGACCGGACTCTACAACCGCGCTTACCTGGAAGAGCTACTCAACAAACATTTCCTGCTAGCCAAGCGTACGCATACTTCCCTCGCCGTAATCTTCATCGATCTCGACCATTTCAAGCAGCTCAATGATCGTTACGGCCACCGCCTCGGTGACGAAGTACTGGAAAATTTTGCCGGGTTGCTACGCGGCCTGCTCAATGAAAATGTTCTTGGGGGGCGTTACGGAGGAGAAGAGTTCCTACTGATTCTGCCCGCTGCATCCACGAGCCTGGCCAAACATATTGCTGAGACGATGTCCCAGCGCCTGGCCGAAACATCCTTGGCGCAGGTCGACGGCGAACCCATCCACGTTACCGCTTCAATCGGTATCGCGCATATGAGCAAGAATGAATTCGAGAATGCCCATGATCTCATTCATAGCGCCGACCAAGGTATGTATTTGGCCAAACGCCAGGGACGAGCACGCATTTCTCATTTCGATCCGACGGCCGAGAATGGCCAATGAGTGACCAGCCCCATACGCATCACACCCTATCCACTCGCGTTGCCGCTATCACTCAGGGCGCGGGGGCGGCATCATTTCTGTCCTCGTCACCCTTGGGTGTTTCGCCCTGAGGCTTGGTTATCGAAGAATAATGCACTTGCCGGTCGGATGCGGCCACCCGCCGGTCGATGAGATGCAGAATGCCAAGCTGAACGATCAAGAATACAAAGCAAAGCACGAGTCCCTTGAGCATGGCGAGATCTCGGGATGAGAAGCCAGCGGCTTCGATCCCTCGATATTACGCTCATCACCCGTGCGGGCAGTAGCAATTTTTACGCCTACAACTTCGCCTCAACCCTTTCCAAGATCTGCTGACTCACCTTGCTGACCAACGGTCGGGCAGCACGGTTGACGGCACGTTCCAACAGCCGATTGTTGATTCGGTACTCAATGGTCAACATCACTTCCGTACCCTCAGGGACCCGCGTCAGGCGATAACACCCTTGATTGCGCACCCCGTCCAGTGATTCCCAAGCGAGACGCTCAGGCGCCTGAGTCTCGGTAATCTCCACATCGAACGTCCAATCCATGCCTACCGCATGTACATGCCACCGATACCGCTTGTCCCCCAGGGGCTCGATCGCCTCAATCAGATCGGAGTAGTCGGCAAAGTCCTCGACTCGCTCCAACAGGGCGAACACGCGCTCTGGCGGGGCATGCAGAACCGCACTATGCTCGATAATCGCCATGTCGCCCCCTGTTCCATCACTGATTGATGACGAGGGTAACGGCCTCGGTCGCAAACCGCCACCTTCATCCCACTTCCTTTAAATCTCCGAACCCACCTGGCCACAGTCGTTCCAACTCGCTAGAATGATGCCCCGCCCGGACCGGATCCCGGGCGTCCACTGCCGACCATAGTCAGCGGTGGCCAAAAGAAATTCTCCGACAGGACCCTTCTTCATGCCCAACACCCTCTCCTTGTCAGGTTCACCCTCGCGTGCCGTAGTCATCTACTCAGGTGGCATGGACTCCTTTACCGTCCTGCACCGCGCGCGACGCGAAGGCTACGAAATCCACGCCCTGTCCTTCGATTATGGCCAGCGCCATGCCCGCGAGCTCGACGCCGCAACGTGGGTATGCCAGCAGCTGGGTATCGCTCATCAAGTCGTTGACATCCGTGCTATCCACGGCCTGATAGATAACTCAGCGCTAACCGATGCTAGCCGCGAGATGCCTGAAGGCAATTATGACAGCGATAACCTGGCTACCACCGTGGTGCCCAATCGCAACATGATCTTGCTGTCCTTGGCCATTGCACAAGCAGTCAATATCGGAGCTAACAAAGTCTTCTATGGTGCCCATGGTGGTGACCATGTGCTCTATCCAGACTGTCGTCCCCTCTTCGTCGAGAAAATGAATGCGGTAGCAGCCATTGCCAACTTCGAAGCGGTAGAAATCTGCGCCCCTTACCTGCATAGCAGCAAGCAGGCCATTCTCGCCGACGGCCTCGCCATGGGCCTCGATTATGCCGCTACCTGGACCTGCTACCGCGGCGAAGAATTGGCCTGCGGGCGATGCGGCAGCTGCCGTGAACGACTAGCTGCCTTCACCGACAATGGCGTCACTGACCCGTTAGCATACCGAGGGTAACTGATGTATAGCGTCAAGGAAGCCTTCTACACCCTGCAGGGGGAAGGTGCCCGCGCCGGCCGTGCCAGTGTGTTCTGTCGCTTCACCGGCTGCAACTTATGGTCAGGGCGAGAGGCCGATCGCGCCTCCAGCCCATGCCGTTTCTGCGACACTGATTTCGTGGGCACCGATGGTCAGCATGGTGGGCGCTTTCGCGATGCCACGAGCCTGGCCGATCATCTGGCGGCCTTGTGGCCGACGAATACAGTCGGCAAGGCCGCGCCCTATGTGGTTTTTACCGGCGGCGAGCCGCTGTTGCAGCTCGATGCGTCTCTGATTGAAGCCATGCATGCCAGAGACTTCGAGGTCGCCGTCGAAACCAATGGAACCATCGAGATACCGGCGGGTATTGACTGGCTTTGTGTCAGCCCCAAGGGGACGAGCCGAATGGTGGTTACCCGCGGTGACGAGCTCAAGCTGGTCTACCCGCAGCGGGATGCCCCTCCTGAGCGCTTTGCACATCTCGACTTCCAGTACTTCTACCTGCAGCCCATGGATCTCACCCCGTTGCACGGGGAAGGCGACACCATGGCTGAGGTGGTCGCCTACTGTCTCAGGACACCGCAGTGGCAGCTTTCACTGCAGACTCACAAGATCGTGGGAATCGACTGATGACCCTTTTCGTCAATGCCCTGACCCAGTTGGATGTTTCACTTTGGTGCCCCAAGCGCGGCCTGATCGGCGCCAGTTGGCATATCGACGCTGAACTCGATGGCGAGCTCGGTGAGGATGGCATGCTATTCGATTTCGGCGAGGTCAAGCCATGGATCAAGTCACGCCTGGATGCCGGCGCCGATCATACTCTGCTGATACCGACACGCGCACCTGGCATCACGGTCCATGAGTGCAACGAAGGACTATGCATTCGTGCCCAGTCCCCTTACCCCATGGAGGTGCGTGGGCCTCGCCAGGCCTTTACTCTGTTGCCATGGAGCGAGATCACCACGGAACGCCTTGGAACCCACTTCTCGCACGAGCTGATGCGCCGCCCTCCCGCGCGAGTGAGCGACATTCGCCTGACCCTACGCGAGGAAAATATCGACGGAGAGGCCTACTCCTACAGCCACGGTCTTAAACGTCATACAGGAAACTGTCAGCGCATTGCGCATGGCCATCGCTCACGCTTGCATATCTGGAAGAATGGCCAGCGCGATGCACAGCTCGAAGCCCAATGGGCGAAGTGGCTCGCCGACCGCTACCTGGTCGACGAAGAGGATCTTGTCGCCGACGCTAACGATGAGGTGTATGGCTCGCTGACGACCCGTTATCAAGCCCCGCAAGGTCGATTTTTCTTACGCCTACCATCAGAACGCTTTGCAGTACTACCCAGTCCCACGACGATTGAGCATATCGCTACCTGGCTAGCAGCAAAAATCGCCCACGACATCGGCCATCGCATACGAGTGCAAGCCTTCGAGGGGATCAACAAGGGAGCCATCGCCGAGGCGAGACCATGACCACTGAACTGATTGCCAGATCGATGGAACTTCCCGCTCAGAGCGGATGCCGCCCTGGGTGCGGTGCCTGTTGCGTCGCACCCTCGATCAGTTCACCAATCCCTGGCATGCCACACGGCAAACCAGCCGGAGTACGCTGCATCCAGCTCGACGGCGACAACCTGTGCCGCCTGTTCGGTGACTCTCGTCGCCCTCGGGTGTGCAAACGTTTCGATTACGACCCCGAGGTGTGCGGAGAAAGCCGCAACCAGGCGCTTATGAATCTCGCCGCCTGGGAGGCCGCCACTTGAGATATGGGAGGTTTGCCGATGACCCATAGTAGTAACCCGGCCATCGGCAACCCGTGGACGACGCTGATGTGTCGCTCAGGATTCAACGTCAGCGGGATATGGCAGTCGCTGATCCAGCAACGTTCTCCAGCGTACCAGTACAGGGGCATCGGTATGCGACACCTCTCCAAGCAGACGCCGGAACTCCTCGCGCATCGACTCGTCACGCGGTTCCACCAGCGTCAACCACAGCTCCAACGCATGTAGCTGCTGGTGCAGGTTCTCGTGCTCACGCGCTTGTATCAAAGCCTGCTCAGCGAGCAGTCTCACTGCCTCGGGAGGATGCCCCAGCCGCTGACGTACCTGCGCGAGTTGGATCGCCAACTCTGGCAGATACAACGAACCTCGCTCTTGGGCGACCAACAGGCACTGATCGAGGTAATCCTCCGCACGTTCAAATTCTCCTAGCGCCATACAAGCATCGGAGAACCAAAGTACTGGGCGTTGGTAGCGATCTCGCCCTGTCACTTCATCAAACTCTTCCATACTGGCCTGCAACTGCACCAGGCCTTCGCGATCACCGGTCAACGCTCTTTGCCACCCCAGCAAATTTCGAGCCGACATCTGCCACAGGGATAGGTCGGGTGTTCCCGTCAGGTCGAAAGCCCGCTGGGCGCGGGTTCCGGCAAGGTGCACGTGCCCCAACTGGCGGTAGACCGCGGCAGCGAACAACAGGGCCATAGCCAGTGAACCAGGGTGGTTGAAACGTTCCGCCAGACGGATGGCAGCCTCGGCCTGTCGTTCGGCACGCCGGTAGTCACCACGCAAGCACAGCGCCCAGCCTTGGAAACAAGCTGCTGCCACCTGGGGATGATCGGAAAATGGTAACCATTCGATCAACATCGGCTGGTTGAGAGGATCGATCTCTTCCAGATGATCGTAGGCCTGACGAATGCGACCGGCCCAATATTCGCAGTTGGCACGCGCGTAATCGGCCAAGCGCCGATAGCGTGGATCGTCAAGTCGCGCTGCCAGATCAGCCAATTTGGATGCCAACGAGAAGGCATCGGCATGGGCATCACGCTGGCTGCAACCTACCCACAACCCCCACTTGACCAGGAAGCGCTGCTCCAGATCGGCTTCTTCATCGCTGTCGCTACCTTCGCAGGCCAGCAGTTCACGTGCACGCACGAAACTTTCGTGAGCTGTCGGCGAGCCGTGTCCCTCCAAGGCAAAGGCCGCCTGACCGCGCACGGTCAGCAGACTGATTTCCCGTTCACCCTGCTCCTCGACATGGCGCAAACTCGCCAAGCCGAAATCGGCCATCTTCAGCGCCGTTCGATTGGCACACACTTTCAGCGCCTCGCGGGCAGCCAGTTCGAAGTAACGCGCGCCACGGGCATAGTGACCGCTACGGCGCAAATGGGTGGCAAAATCGCCAGGATGACGGCTGATCCACACCGGGAAGCGCTCTTCGATCAGGCTGACGACCTGACGATGGATTCTTACTCGTACATCCCGCGGACACGAAAGATACGCTGCTTCCTGCAGCAATTGATGGCTGAATTGATAATCGCACTCGCTACTGCCACCGCATGGCTCGATCACTTCCAACCGGCACATCTGATCGAGCGCCCGCTTGAGTCGAGCACTTTCCCAACCACTACACTCGGCCAGGAAATCGAGACGGAACTGTCGCCCAAGCACCGCAGCCACATGCGCCACCTCGCGATCACCATCGAGTTGGTCGATTCGACTGGCCAACAGCCCCAACAGACCACGCGGTAGCTCCTCGATATTCACGCTACGGCCTTCGCGACGATCCATGTCCAGTCGACGGCAAATTTCCTGCAAATACAACGGAACCCCATCGCAACGCTCAATCAACTGATTGCGCAGACGTGGACTCAAGTGAAGCCGATAACGCCTGGCTAGTTGCGACAGTAGCCTAGAGGATTGCGAACCATCCAGGCGTCCCAACGTTACTTGCTGATCCCAATGCAGCTTGGCCGGCAAGGACTCACGACCATGGTGACTGGCCACCAACAGCAACGGGCAGTTGATCGGCAAACGTGCTTGTAGGCCGGCCAATACCTTGAAAGAGGGCTCGTCGAGCCACTGCAGATCGTCGATCATCAACACCAAGGTCCGCTCAGCCGTCAGTGTTTCGATCAAGACATGCAGGAGCTTGACGACCAGTTCGACGGCTTCACCGCTTTGTGTCAGAGCAGAGACTTCCTCCGGCTCACGAATGCCCAGTGCTTCTTCCAGCAGTTGCCGACGTGAAGTTTCCATGGCCAGGGACGGATATGCATCGAGCAATTGCCCAAGCTTGTCAGCATCGAGATCATCCCCCACATGCCAGCGCAGCAGCGTCCGAGCCACGCCGTAAGGCACCTGTACCGACAAACGCGTCGTTGGCTGCCAGCAGATAGCGGCATCACGGCTTTGCTCAAGTTGCCGAAAACCCACCAACAGTGCCGACTTCCCCATGCCAGAGGCTCCGCGCACCAAGACGCTCTGACGCAAGCCAATACCCGCCCTGGCCAAAGCGTCGCGCAGCTTCCGCAGTGCCGATTCACGGCCGATCAAACTAGGAGGCAAGGCTTCGCGACCGCCTTCGTTGGTACCCAACACCAAGGCCCGCAAGCGTACACGCCCATCACTGGCAACCAGACGCGACGACAAACGCGGTTGCAAGTCCAGAGCTGGTGGCATGTGTTGGCTGGCCTCCTGGGAAATCACCAACTCGCTGCCTTCGGCCGCACTCATCAGATCCAAGGATCCCTGCGTCACTTGCCCCAGCGGGTCTACCAACTGGCGCTCAGGAAGATAGACCACTCGCCCACTATTGAGACCAGCCGCCAGTTCGAACTGTGGGATGTTCCCCTCACCGCTCCAATGCCGGACACATTCATCGGGTAAAGCGCGACGACAATGTTCATACAGTGCCACCAATTCGGCCAGTTGATGAGCCGGCCCGTGGGTGCCGAAACAAGCCAGTCCCAATCCTCCGGTTGCACCGGGCAACCAGAAGCCTCCCAGGTGGTGGCACTGTTGTTCGAGCCAGCGCATCAGCTCGATCTGCAAGGCCAGGCACGCTCGGGTCTCGGCGCGATCCTGCCACTCTCCCTTGAGGTGCAGCCGAATCGCCATCACCGAAAGCTGGCGTTGTTCGATTTCATCATCGCTCAGAGGAGCACTGTCCAGTGCCAGGGCACGAGAGAAAGCGCCTTGAGGTGAAAGTCCCTGCATATCGGTCTTGCCCTCGGACCAATAGCGCGCCAGCTGCAGAAATCCCGGCTCGGGCTGCTGACCGGACAAGGCTAGTAACTGGAGGTAGGCGTTGTATTGCTCATGTGCAGCGGCAGACTGGCCCTGTTCGGCGAGTTGCCGCACCAGACGTTCATGAAAAGGCCCGTAGCCGGAAAAGCGGCTGACTAGTGCGCGCAACAGTGTATCGGGCACATCTCCATGCTGTTCCAGAACGCTCTCGGCAAAGGCGATGACACGCTGGCGCCATTCGTTGCGGACACGCAGCAACCAACGCTGGAACTCGGCACAGGGCGATAACTGCAGTTCTTCGACCAAGTCGCCACGATAAAGAGTAAGGAGGCTCTCCAGCGTGGCGATGTCCGGCGAGCTCTCCAGCAGGGATTGCAGTTCATGAAGATCGAACCGCCAAGTCTCGGGAAGCTGAAAGGCAATGGTCTGGCGTGTTACCACTAGCACTTGATCAGCCTCATCACCCAATGATTGCCGCAAGCAATGCAAGGCATGGCGCAGATTGGTACGTCCGGACGACAACCCTTGGTCCGGCCACAGCAATTCAGCAAGCGTTGCACGGTTGACCGGCTGCTCATGCAACAACAGGTAGACCAACAGAGCCTTGACCTTGTCGTAACTGAACTGAGTCAGGCTATCCTCGCCAAGCGTCAGCGAAAAATGGCCAAATAGCGATAACTGGTCGTTGACAGACGGATCCCGCATCATTTGGTTCCTGCGTTATCTTATATTGGCGATGGTTTCGCTCGTCTCTACCGTGAAGTGGACAACCTTACCCTGCAAGCCATGAATCTTCATATCCGGCTTCATGCCACCATAGGCATGCCACTGTGAAAACGAAACGTCTCGTCCGGTGAAACGATCAACTCCCGCTCCCGATCGGCAAAGAACGCGATACGCGTGTCGATGTCACCCTCACCGTTTTCTCCTGCGTAGCGACGCGCCAATACCAAGTAATCCTCGTAATGACGCCCTTCCGACTTAACCAGACTGCGATAGAACTTGGCAAGCTCGGCATCGAGATGCGGTATCAAACATGCAAAACGCTCGCATGAGCGCGCCTCGATGAAGGCGCCGACAATCAGGATATCGACCAATCTCCATGGATCTTCAGTCCGCACGTGACGACGCAGCCCTTCGGCATAGCGCGACGCGCTCAAATGGCAATAAGTAATGCCACGCGCTTCCATGACCTTGATTACCTGCTCGAAATGCAACAACTCCTCTCGCGCCAACTGCGACATCTTGGTCAACAATAATGGACGATCCACATAGCGGTACATCAGACTCATGGCGGTGGAAGCCGCTTTCTTCTCGCACTGGGCATGGTCAATCAACAATAGCGACTGGTTACGTAGCGCTTCCTCCACCCACGCCGGAGGGGTGGGGCAAGTCAGAAAGCCCAGCAACGTTTCAGGCAACAATTCCTCTACCGTATCTTGCATCTTATCCCTGGACAGTGATTCAGCGTGACGCTGTATAACGGAAAAACAGTGCAAATGATCCAGCCTGCACAGTGAACGGCTCAACACAGCACATCATGTTGCTGCCGACGATAAGCCTCTCTTAGTAACGCCTCTGTCAATGCGACATGCAGCGTCTCCGGGGGTAGCCCCTCGCCCTCAAGGACTGGCTCTAGCCCGTAACGCGACAAGTCACGAATACGCTGCCGTCCGACACGCAGTAGTTCGACCGCCCGAGACAGCGCGGGCTGTTCGGCCCGGAAGCGAATACGATGGCGGCACATCTGGGCCTCCAAGGCTTGGGCATCGACGACACACAGAAAACGTCCAGCCACCTGTTCGCGCAAGGTATCGAGCGCCAGCATGCGCAACTCACGCTCCCGATCGGAAAAGCCGAACCATTCACGGATTTCACCATCGTGACGCTGGCAGCCACGACATACCCGATCCCCTACGGTTGTCGAACACATTCCCACACAGGGAGAGACGATACGTTGGCTCATGATCCCTCTCGTCGTTTGCCACCATCTTACCGCGCCAAGCGGCACTCAGCACGCCCATAGCGCCATGCGGTACACTTCGCCGACCAAAGTTCAAGGATTGTCGACAACATCTCGCTTAACATTGTCGACAGTTTCGCGTAGAATTCGCGACACCCAGTCACACGGTTACCATAAGCACCAAGGCGGCGTTTTCGACGACGTTGGTTGCAGATAACGCTCGTTACCACGATATCCGCCTTGGCATAGAAACTTGATGAGGGCCCCTATCGTGCTTGAAGCTTATCGCCAACATGTCGAGGAACGCGCTAATGAAGGCGTACCACCGAAACCGCTGAATGCCGAACAGGCCGCCCAACTGGTCGAACTGCTCAAGAATCCGCCGACTGGCGAAGAGAAGTTTCTCCTTGAACTGATTACCGATCGAGTCCCCCCGGGTGTGGATGAGGCCGCCTACGTCAAAGCCGGTTTCCTGACAGCCATCGCCAAGGGTGAAGCCCAGTCACCATTGATTGACAAGATCCATGCCGTCAAGCTGCTGGGGACCATGCAAGGCGGTTACAACATCGCCACCCTGGTCGAATTGCTCGATGATACCAACCTGGCCAAGGAGGCTGGCGAACAGCTCAAGCACACCCTGCTGATGTTCGATGCCTTCCACGACGTCGCTGAACGCGCCAAAGCCGGGAATGCCGTGGCCAAGGAAGTCCTGCAGTCGTGGGCCGAGGCCGAGTGGTTCTTGGCCAAGCCCAAGCTCGACGACAAGATTACCCTGACCGTGTTCAAGGTCCCGGGCGAGACCAATACCGACGATCTGTCACCGGCCCCCGATGCCTGGTCGCGTCCGGATATTCCCCTGCATGCCAACGCCATGCTCAAGAACGAGCGCGACGGTATCGAACCGGAAGTGTCCGGCACCAAGGGCCCGCTGGCCCAGATCGAAGCCGTCAAGGCCAAAGGCTACCCAGTCGCCTATGTCGGTGACGTCGTAGGCACCGGCTCCTCGCGCAAGTCCGCCACTAACTCCGTACTTTGGTTCTTTGGCGACGACATCCCCTACGTGCCCAACAAGCGGGCCGGCGGCTTCTGCTTCGGTGGCAAGATCGCACCGATCTTCTTCAATACCATGGAAGATGCTGGTGCCCTGCCTGTGGAAATGGACGTCTCCAAGATGGAGATGGGCGACGTCATCGACGTCTATCCCTATGAAGGCAAGGTCTGCAAGCACGACAGCGACGAGGTACTGACGACGTTCGAGCTCAAGACCCGCGTGATCCTCGACGAAGTCCGTGCCGGTGGCCGCATTCCACTGATCATCGGGCGCGGCCTGACTGACAAGGCGCGTGCCGAACTGGACCTGGGTCCGTCCGACGTATTCAAGACACCGGAGCAGCCGGCCGATACCGGAAAAGGCTACACTCTGGCCCAGAAGATGGTCGGCAAGGCCTGCAGTATGGAAGGTGTTCGTCCCGGCATGTACTGCGAGCCCAAGATGACCACCGTCGGCTCTCAGGACACCACAGGCCCGATGACCCGTGATGAGCTCAAGGATCTGGCGTGTCTCGGCTTCCAGGCCGACTTGGTGATGCAATCGTTCTGCCACACCAGCGCCTACCCGAAGCCGGTCGACGTGGAAACCCACCACACCCTGCCTGATTTCATCATGAACCGCGGCGGCGTCTCGCTGCGCCCGGGCGACGGCATCATCCACTCGTGGCTGAACCGTATGCTGCTGCCCGACACCGTAGGCACCGGTGGCGACTCACACACTCGCTTTCCGATGGGTATCTCGTTTCCGGCGGGCTCCGGCCTGGTGGCTTTTGCCGCCGCGACTGGCGTGATGCCTCTGGACATGCCGGAGTCGGTACTGGTGCGCTTCAAGGGCAAGCGTCAGCCTGGCGTCACCCTACGCGATCTGGTCCACGCCATTCCCTATTACGCCATTCAGCAGGGTCTGTTGACCGTCGAGAAATCTGGCAAGAAGAATGCCTTCTCTGGCCGCATCCTGGAAATCGAAGGACTCGAGGACCTCACCGTCGAACAGGCCTTCGAGCTTTCCGACGCTTCCGCCGAGCGTTCGGCAGCCGGTTGCACCATCACCCTCAGCGAAGAGAGCGTGACCGAATACCTGAAGTCCAACATCACACTGCTCCAGTGGATGATTTCCAACGGCTACGGTGACGAGCGCACCATCAGCCGTCGCATTGAAGCGATGGAGGCCTGGTTGGCAGACCCAAGCCTGATGCGTGCCGACAAGGACGCCGAGTACGCCGAGGTCATCGAGATCGATCTCGACGAGGTCAAGGAGCCCGTGCTCTGCGCTCCCAACGACCCGGACGATGCTCGCCTGCTTTCCCAAGTTGCCGGCGAAAAGATCGATGAAGTGTTCATCGGTTCATGCATGACCAACATTGGCCACTTCCGAGCCGCAGGTAAACTGCTCGAGAAGCAGCCGGCCGGCAGCCTGAAGACCCGCCTATGGTTGGCACCGCCGACCAAGATGGACCAACACCAGCTCACTGAGGAAGGCTACTACGGGATCTACGGTCGTGCCGGTGCACGCATGGAGATGCCGGGCTGCTCGCTGTGCATGGGTAACCAGGCCCGGGTAGCGGCGAAATCGACGGTGGTCTCCACCTCGACCCGCAACTTCCCCAACCGCTTGGGTGACGGTGCCAATGTCTACCTTGCCTCGGCGGAACTCGCCGCCGTCGCCGCAGTGGAAGGACGCCTGCCAACTGTGGAAGAATACCAAGGCTACATGGGACAGTTCGACGCGATGGCCGGTGAGATCTATCGTTATATGAACTTCCATGAAATCGAGGAGTATCAGAAAGCTGCCTCGAACGTGATTCCAGTCGCTCAACAGCCTTGAGCCACTGAATCATCCCTTTCGTCGCCGATGCTCGCAACATCGATGGCGCCCGCTACGGGGATTACGCCATAGCCGATGACCGAAGCGCCCCGCCCAGTGCGGGGCGCTTTATTTGCATTTCTTCACGTCTCCGCACAGCGACTTCATGTCTCCGTCGGCAGACACTTTTGTACCCTTCTTAACACGCTAAGCATTGAGGGATACACGAGCTACACCTAGAGTAATATGATCAGCATCATGCGAATGTTTAAGTTGGTGGCCGGACTGCCATCAATGCCATTGTGGTGGAATGTACGACGCTCTTGCTCAAGTTCCATCGATCGATGTGCCACATGCGTGACTGAGCTGCATCAAGGAGAGAGTCATGATTGTCAGAACCCTGTTTGTCGCTTCCCTGGCCTCGACATCCCTGCTTGTCGTATCCAGCGCCCTGGCTGATTCAAGCGAAGACCGGGGCCTGTATCTAGGAGTCGGTACCGGCTTCAGTTCGTTGGAAAACGATCGCGAGGATGTCGATGACTTCGTCGAGAGTGGTGGTCGCAATTACGAGCTTGATGACGACGACAATGTCTGGAAGGGCTTCGCTGGCTATCAATTCACCCCCTACTTCGCCACCGAGGCTTTTTATACCGACCTGGGCCGGACAGAGCTCAGAGGTAATGATATCGCCAATACCAACCTGGAGTCCGACGCCTATGGTGTCAGCGTGGTCGGTCAGCTTCCGTTCACCTCCTGGTTCACGGCCTTCGCCAAAGCTGGCATGGCCCACTGGAAAACCGATGTCGACGGTAATCTCGGTGATGCCAGTCTCGACCTGCAGGACAACGATGGAACTGACCCCGTCTATGGCGTCGGAGCACAGCTCAACTTCGATCCCTTGCTGATTCGCACTGAATACGAGCGCTACGACTTCGATAGCGACTATAAGATAGACACCTTCTCTGCTTCGGTGGGTTGGCGGTTCTGACCCCCTATACGTTTCCCAACCATCATGATGCCGGGCCTTGTCCCGGCATTTTGTTGTCTATCTTCCTGCACCCAAGGGAGGATTCTACTTTCCGTCGACTATGGCATGATTGTGGAAGCCTTTTCCAAGGATACTCAAGCAAGGAGATTCCACATGAGTCATATCGGTACCCCGGATATCTGCGACGCTTACCCTGACGTCGCCGTACTTGACCCGATCTTCGCCAACTTTGGCGGCCATGATACTTTCTATGGCCCGGTTCGTACCGTGAAATGCTTCGAAGACAACTCGCGCGTCAAAGAGGCAGTAGCAGAGCCTGGTAACGGTGCCGTCCTCGTTGTCGATGCTGGTGGCTCGAGCCGCTGCGCCATGCTCGGCGATATGCTGGCTGAGCAAGCTGCTGACAATGGCTGGGCTGGCGTAGTGATGTACGGCTGCGTACGCGATGTAGACGTGCTGGCTGAAACTGAACTCGGCATCCAGGCATTGGGGGCTCATCCACGCAAGAGCGAGAAACGCGGGGAAGGAATACGTGATGTGACGGTCACTTTTGCCGGAGTGACCATCACCCCGGGCCAATGGCTGTACGCCGATAACAATGGAATTCTGGTCGCCAGCGAACGTCTGGCACTGGAAGATTGAGCTACCTCAGACAAGAGCACCCGCCGCCGTGCTTTACCGCGCCGGGTGCTTGACCGGTATTTTCTCCACTTCAACGATGACGCAAGCCGTGCCCGTCAATCTGATATTGCTAATGACATCAGGCAATGCAAGGCTAAGCTCAAGGGAATCGTATTCGATTCGCGGAGTGTCATGCTGCACCTATCTCGGCTAGCCAGCGATGTGGGACGCTCGCTGCACGAACATGTGCGTCCACTACTGGCTTACCATTTGTTCTTCACCGTACTGGCCACGGCAGTGTTGATGCCTGCCGTAGCCTGGACTCTGAGGCGCCTGCTCGCACAGTTCGGTCATCCAATCATCACCAATGCCGAACTGTTCGATATTCTGTTATCGCCAGGCGGCATCTTGTGGCTTCTGGCTGCTATCGGCCTCTTTTTTCTGATCCTCTACCTGCAACAAGCTGGCATGATTCTGGTGGCAGTGCGCCCCCGTGACAATCACTATCACTTGGCTGGTGAAGCTCTCTGGGGAGCATTGCGGCGCTTCCCCGGACTTGCCGGCCTGGTAGTCATCCAAGTCGGTACTCATCTGCTACTGGCCCTTCCTCTGGCATTGACGGTGAGTTGGCTACACGGCGTTTTTCTCGGTGGCCTGGAACCCTATTACGTACAGCGAGTCCGGCCACCGGCACTATGGCTGTTTCTTGGTATCAGCCTGCCACTCGTGCTGACTTGGGTGTCTCTGGCCGCAACCCTCTATTTTCGTTGGATTCTGGCTCTGCCGGCACTAATGCTCGAGAACCTGTCTCCACGCGCCGCCCTGTCTCGAAGCCATCATCTCACCCGCGGCCGTCGGCGGCATATTGCGATCGCCGTCATCGCACTGCTGCTGCTGATCATTGCCCTGCCGATCCTCGCCACCTGGACTTTCGATAAGCTTGGCACACCGTTGTTGTCGTTGCTGCCGGAGCGTAATACGGTATTGATACCAGCGACGCTGACCTACCTTAGCGTCTATGTGCTGCTGACCCTTGCCATCACTTTCGTAGGGATTGCTGCCAACAGTCTCTTGGCGGCTTGTCTCTATCTGCGACTGGCCCATCGCGAGCCGCGCCCCCCGAAACCACCACCCCATGCCCATCCAGGACTCTTGGCGTGGGGAGTGGAGATTGTCGTGCTGGTCTTTGCCTTCAGCCAGGCCTGGTTCATCGTCAACAGCTTTGAATTGCAGGACGAGGTGAAAATCACCGCACACCGTGGAAGCTCTTTGGAGGCACCGGAAAACACCCTAGCCGCTATCAATCAGGCTATCTTTCATGGTGCCGATTACATTGAAGTCGATGCACGCCTGACGGCAGACAAAAAAGTGGTGCTCTACCATGACCGCAGTCTGCAGCGCCTGATTGGTGATCCACGTAACCTGCGTGACCTGACCATGGAAGAACTGCAAAGTATCGACGTGGGTAGCTGGTTCGGAGATGCCTTCATCGGTGAGCAGATACCTTCACTGCAGGATGCACTGACACGTACCCGCAACCATGGCTCGCTGATGATCGACTTGAAAACCGACCCAGGGCGGGAGCTGGAATTGCTGGACGCTGTGATCGATAGCCTTCATCGCGAAAATCAAGCACGACAGCAATGCCGTGAAGTGCGAAACACCCCCCACTCTTGTGGCAGTCCTGACGTTCGTGACGATGTCCTGATGGCAACCATGTCTCCCTCACTGATACGTGAGATCGAGGCTCGCGATCCCCGGCTGCGTACGACCTTGCTGGCACAATTCATTTTGCCCGGCACCTTGGACCGTACGACCTTTGATGCCCTGGGTCTTCGCCACAATCGCATCAGCGAAGCGGAGATCAAGGCCGCTCAACGATATGGCTATGAGTTGCACACTTGGACGGTCAACAATCGTAGTCGCATGTCACAGCTCATCGACATAGGGGTCGACAACATCATCACAGACCGTCCCGACCTGCTCGCCGAGCTGCTTGCCAAACGACGCCAACTCAGCGATGGCTCATTGTTGCTGGTCAAGCTGCGCAACTGGCTGCGCTCTTGAGATAAGCCATAACGACGCTCGGCTGGCCATATGGCCAGCCGAGCGTTACTGGGTCAGCGGATGAGGTTCTACCGCAGGAATGGCTTCAACCCAGGGTTTCCCCGGCCAGCATGAACCAGGTTTCCAGCACGGCATCCGGATTCAACGACACGGAATCGATGCCCTGTTCCATCAGCCACTTGGCCAGATCGGGGTGATCGGAAGGCCCTTGACCACAGATACCGACATACTTGCCTTGGGCCTTGCAGGCAGCGATCGCCATCGCCAGCAGCTTCTTCACTGCTGGATTCCGCTCGTCGAATAGATGAGCGACGATGCCAGAGTCACGATCTAGCCCCAAAGTGAGCTGGGTGAGATCATTGGAACCAATGGAGAAACCGTCGAAGTACTCGAGAAACTCCTCGGCTAGCAGCGCATTGGCCGGCAGCTCGCACATCATGATGATCTTGAGACCGTTCTCGCCACGTCCCAGGCCATTGGCCGCCAGCAACTCGACCACCGATTTGGCTTCTTCGGGTGTTCGCACGAAGGGCACCATGATCTCGACATTGTCGAGCCCCATCTCGTCGCGCACTCGCTTGATCGCCCGACACTCGAGTTCGAAACAATCCTGGAACGATTCGGAAATGTAGCGTGATGCGCCACGGAACCCCAGCATGGGATTCTCCTCACCGGGCTCGTAGAGCTTGCCACCGATCAGATTTTCGTACTCGTTGGACTTGAAGTCGGACAGGCGCACTATCGCGCGTTGTGGGTAGAAGGCCGCAGCCAGCGTCGAAATCCCCTCTACCAGTTTGTCGACATAGAACGTCACTGGATCGGCATATCCAGCGGTACGCAGGTCGATAGTCTGCTGTAGATCCAATGGCAGGGTGTCGTACTCGAGCAATGCCTTGGGATGCACACCGATCATGCGATTGATGATGAACTCCAGACGGGCCAGGCCGATACCAGCATTGGGCAAGCTGGCGAAGCTGAAAGCACGGTCGGGGTTGCCAACGTTCATCATGATCTTGAAAGGGATTTCGGGCATTGCATCGACACTAGTGGTCCTGCAGTCGAAATTCAGCAGCCCTTCGTAGACATGACCGGTATCGCCTTCGGCACAGGACACCGTCACCTCACGGCCGTCGGCCAGAATCGATGTCGCATCTCCGCATCCAACCACTGCGGGAATACCCAGTTCTCGGGCGATGATCGCCGCATGACAGGTCCGCCCACCACGATTCGTCACGATAGCCGAAGCCCGCTTCATGATCGGCTCCCAATCAGGGTCGGTCATGTCGGTAACCAGAATGTCACCGTCGAGCACTTTATCCATTTCATCAGGAGCAAGAATTACTTTGACCGCCCCTTGTCCGATACGCTGCCCGATAGCGCGACCACTCACCAAAGTACGTCCCTTCTCCTTGAGCTGGAAACGTTCGAGCTTTCCACCTTCCTGCTGAGAAACCACTGTCTCGGGACGCGCCTGGACGATATACAGCTTGCCGTCGTCGCCATCCAGCGCCCACTCGATGTCCATGGGTCGCCCATAGTGCTGCTCAATGATCACGGCCTGACGCGCCAGATCCATCACCTGACTATCGCTGATGCAGAACTGCCCCCGTTCGGCGAGCGGCACATCGACCGTAGCCACAGACTTGCCAGCGCTGGCGTCGTCGGTGTAGATCATCTTGATCAGCTTGGATCCCAGGTTACGGCGTAGTACCGCCGGACGGCCCGCAGCCAGTGTCGGCTTATGGACATAAAATTCATCGGGGTTGACCGCCCCTTGGACGACAGTCTCCCCCAATCCCCAAGAGGCAGTAACGAAGACGGCATCTCGATAGCCGGATTCAGTATCCAGGGTGAACATCACCCCGCTTGCTCCGGTTTCAGAGCGCACCATCTTCTGAACCCCGGCCGACAACGCCACATTCTCGTGCGCGTAGCCCCGATGCACCCGATACGAAATCGCCCTGTCATTGAACAGCGAGGCGAACACCTCATGTACGGCGCGCTTGATGTTGTCGAAACCTTCGATATTGAGGAAGGTCTCTTGCTGCCCGGCGAAGGAGGCATCCGGCAAATCCTCGGCAGTAGCCGAAGAGCGTACTGCTGCCTTGAGATTGGGGTGTTTCGTGGCCAACGTTTGGTAGGCGTCCCGGAGCTCTGCCTCGAAAGTAGGCGGCAGCGGGGTATCGATGACCCACTGGCGAATTTCTGCCCCGGTTCTGGACAGCGCCACGACATCGTCCACGTCCAAGGTAGCTAGCGCCGCATTGATACGTTCGTTGAGACCTTCATGCGCGAGGAATTCACGGTAGGCATGAGCCGTGGTGGCAAAGCCACCAGGGACGCTGACCCCAGCGTCCGCCAAATTGGAAATCATCTCACCTAGTGAGGCATTCTTGCCTCCGACTCGCTCGACATCATCCATACCGAGCTGATCGAACCACAGGATATAAGGCTCCACGAGACCCCCTTGTTCGCATTCGATGCCCGAATCCCGGACAGGACACCGTTTTCCGTTAATCGTCACCCTATCAAGCGGAGGTCATATTCGCCATTGGTCTAACAGCGAAGTCAGTGGAGAATTTTTACAACAATCGACGAAATCCCGGCATTCCTGTAGTCGGAGGCTTGCCCAAGTGACATCCAATGATGACAATCGACGAACATCCCTCCGATGAGATCCATCATGACGCGTACCGCCTTTTTCATTTCCGACGGCACCGGTATCACCGCCGAGACCTTGGGTCGCAGCCTGTTGGCGCAATTCGAGAATCTCGAAATCCGCATGGTCACCAAACCTTATATCGACAACATCGACAAGGCACAGTCACTCGCGGAAGTGATTCAAGCGACAGCGATACGTGATGGCGAGCAACCGATCATCATCGATACCATCGTCGATGAGAACGTACGCAAGATCATCTCCTCCGCCCCTGGTTTCAAAGTGGACAT
Organism: Litchfieldella anticariensis FP35 = DSM 16096; assembly: GCF_000409775.1. Lineage (GTDB taxonomy): Bacteria > Pseudomonadota > Gammaproteobacteria > Pseudomonadales > Halomonadaceae > Litchfieldella > Litchfieldella anticariensis. Next base: position 895,689 of record NZ_KE332377.1, read on the forward strand.
CTTTTCGACTTTCCTGGCCCCCCTGGAAGACGAGTTGGCCACCCACTCCACCTATACAGTGGGCCGGACACACTCCATCGGGCGTGACGATGTCTACATGAATCGTATCGATTCAGTGCACTTCGCACTCGACAATGATGACGGTGCCCGCACCCACCAATACGACAAGGCGGATATCATCCTGATCGGCGTCTCTCGCTGCGGCAAGACACCCACCTCGCTATATCTGGCACTGCAGTTCGGAATACGGGCCGCCAATTATCCTCTTACAGAGGATGACCAGGACGAAGACGGAACGCTCAAATTGCCTCGTGCCCTGATGCCTCATCGCCACAAGCTGTTCGGGCTGACCATCGACGTTCGGCGACTGGCGGCAATCCGCAGCGAGCGTCGTCCCAACAGCCGCTACTGCTCCATGGATCAGTGCATGCAGGAAATCCAGCAGGCAGAAGCCCTATATCGGCAGATGCATATTCCCTACATCGACACCACGCGCTTTTCCGTCGAGGAAATCTCCACGCGCATGATTGCCGAGGCAGGGCTTAACCGGCGCTTTTAACGTCGAATGAAAACTTTCCTTAGCTGATGATCCCTTCCTGCCTCAGACGAGCGATATCCTCATCCGACAAACCCATACCACGCAGTACACTGTCGCTGTCCTGCCCCAGTGATGGCGGCGGTGTTCGGCTGGTCTGGGATTGGCCGTCGAAGCGTAACGGGTTCGCCACCTGGGGAATCGACATGCCATCGCGCTCGAGGCTGGCAACCATGCCGCGATGGCGGATCTGGGGGTCACTCAAGGCTTCACTGACGCTATTGATCGGCCCAGCAGGAATACTTCGCACCTCGAAGTCGGCCAGCCAGTCATCACGATTACGGCGCAACAGGCATTCACTAATCAAGGGCACCAGCCGTTCGCGGTTGGTCACTCGCGCGCCGTTGGTAGCATAGCTTGGGTCAGCGGCCCATTCGGGATGACCGAGTAACTCGGCAAGCCGCGCAAACTGGCCATCGTTACCCACTGTCAGCACCAGGTAGCCATCGGCACAGGCAAACGCTTGATAGGGTACGATATTGGGGTGTGCATTACCGTGACGCTGCGGATCACGCCCCGACACCAAGGTATTCAGTGCTTGGTTGGCCAGAGTGGCTACCTGAACGTCGAGCAAAGCGACATCCACGTGTCGGCCGCGACCGGTCCGCTCGCGCTCGTCCAGCGCTGCCAGCACGCCGATGGTGGCATAAAGCCCGGTCATCACGTCGGTGATGGCAACGCCAGTCTTCATGGGCATGCCATCCGGCTCGCCAGTGACACTCATCAGCCCGCCCATGGCTTGAATCACGAAGTCGTAGCCGGCGCGATGGGCATAAGGTCCGTCCTGTCCGAATCCCGTGATCGAACAACCGATCAGCCGTGGGTTGCGTTTCGCCAAGCTGGCATAATCCAGCCCATAACGCTTGAGGCCACCGACCTTGAAGTTCTCGAGCAGGATATCCGCTACCTCAGCCAGACTTCTGACCAGTGCCTGGCCATCAGCGTGAGCGATGTCCACGGCCAGCGACTGCTTACCGCGATTGGCACACAGGTAATAAGCCGCCTCACGCGGATTCCCGGTAGCATCTTCCAGCCACGGCGGCCCCCAACCACGAGTATCGTCACCACTCACGGGACGCTCGATCTTGATGACGCGAGCTCCCAGGTCGGCGAGGAGTTGGCCGGCCCAGGGGCCAGCCAGAACCCGCGACATATCCAGGACAATGCGACCTTCCAACGGTCCCGACATGACAACTACCTCTTCATCACTCGGCCGTGAAGGCCTGGATTCCGGTCTGGGCGCGTCCCAGGATCAGGGCATGGATATCATGAGTGCCTTCATAGGTGTTGACCGCTTCGAGATTCATCACATGGCGGATTACGTGATATTCGTCAGCGATACCGTTGCCACCGTGCATGTCACGCGCTACACGCGCGATATCCAATGCCTTGCCGCAGTTGTTGCGCTTGATCAGTGAGATCGCTTCGGGAACCAGTTGCCCTTCGTCGATCATGCGCCCTACTCGCAGCGCCGCCTGGAGCCCCAAAGCGATTTCCGTCTGCATGTCAGCGAGTTTCTTCTGGATGAGCTGATTGGCGGCCAATGGGCGACCGAACTGCTTGCGGTCCAGGGTATATTGGCGAGCAGCATGCCAGCAGGCCTCTGCTGCCCCCATGCTGCCCCAGGCAATGCCGAAACGTGCTCGATTGAGGCACGAGAACGGCCCCTTGAGACCTTGAACGCCAGGCAGACACTGATCGTCACTGACTTCCACATCCTGCATGGCGATCTGCCCTGTGACAGAAGCACGCAGACTGAACTTGCCTTCTATCTTGGGCGCCGACAGCCCTGGCATGCCCTTCTCGAGGATGAAACCGCGCAACACGCCGTCCTGATCCTTGGCCCATATCACGAAGACATCGGCAATCGGGGAGTTGGTGATCCAGGTCTTGGTACCGTTGAGGCGCCACCCATCATTGGTTTTCACCGCCCGTGTGCTCATGCCGTTGGGATCCGAGCCGTGATCGGGCTCGGTGAGACCGAAGCACCCTACCCATTCGCCGCTGGCGAGCTTGGGCAGGTACTTTTCGCGTTGCGCTTCGCTACCGAAGGCATGAATGGGGTACATCACCAAGCTCGATTGCACGCTCATCGCACTGCGATAGCCGGAATCGACCCGCTCGACCTCACGCGCAATCAAGCCATAGCTGACATAGTTGAGACCGGCGCCGCCATAGCCATCAATGGTGGCCCCAAGCAAGCCCAACTCCCCCATCTCATTCATGATCTCTCGATCGAAGCGCTCGTAGCGATTGGCTTCGAGCACGCGCGGCATCAGCTTTTCCTGACAATAATCGTGGGCGGTCTGAAGCACCATGCGCTCGTCTTCGCCGAGCTGATCGATCAAGCGGAAAGGGTCGTCCCAAGTCATAGGAGTGATCTGGCTCATTATCGGGCTCCAAGGAGTGAAAAACAAAATTTCTACATTTTCGACAGATGTAGATCAAAATGTCCGTCTTGACTAGCCCAGCTCCTCTCTAAGCCCAACCTCTTGCTGGGCACTAGCAAGAGGTTGGGGCTCAGCAAGCAGATATCAGTCGAGACTCAGCTCTCCTCACCAGCACGATAGAGCCGTTGGATGCTGGAAAAATCCAGCCGTCCATTTCCTTGGGAGGCATGCAAGGCGTATAGATTGCGCGCTTGAGAGCCCATCGGTACCGTGGCTTTCGACTTCAGCGCCAACTCCCAGGCTAGGCCCAGGTCCTTGGCCATCAGGTCGGTGAGGAAGCCACCCTGATAATCATTGGATGCCGGTGCTTTCTCCATCACCCCTGGCCACGGGTTATAGACATTGAGTGCCCAGTTTCCGCCGCTGCTCTGCTTGATGATCTCGGAAAGCACCGCCGGATCGAGGCCATTCTTCACTCCCAAAGCCAACGCTTCAGCGGTACCGCTCATCAGGATCCCGAGCAGCATGTTGTTGCAGATCTTGGCGACCTGCCCGGCACCGATATCTCCAGCGTGGAAGACGTTCTTGCCCATGCCTTCCAGAACCGGTTTTGCTTCGGAGAAACCTTCGCTGGAGCCACCGACAATGAAGGTCAGGGTGCCCGCCTTGGCGCCACCGACACCTCCCGACACCGGGGCATCGAGGAAGGTCAGGCCGCGCGCGCTGGCTTGCTCACCCACACAGCGAGAATCGTCGGGCGCAATGGTCGAGGCATCGATGATCAATGGTTTGCCGTCCAGGCGCTCGAGCAACCCTGGAACGTCATCGCTGCCTAGATAAAGCTGTTTCACATGCTGACCGGCAGGCAGCATCGAGATCACCACCTCGGCTCCCGACACCGCCTCCTCAGCGCTAGCGGCACGACTGGCACCTTCGGCTTCCAGTGCCTGCATGGCACTCTCTACCAGGTCGAAGACACAAAGCCGGTGGCCGGCCTTGATCAGATTGGTGGCCATGGGACTTCCCATATTGCCCAGACCGATAAAGGCGATTTGCATGGCGTACTCCATCATCGTTGTTGTGGGTCTATCATCATCCTTTTCAGAGATCGCGTAGCGGATGTTCATCCGCCGGACATAAAGGCTCCAGCATGGCGTCGACATCGGTTTCGGGTACCGCTGAAACAGAGGTATGCGACCAGCGCGGCGCCTTGTCCTTGTCAATCAATAGCGCGCGTACCCCTTCGACCAAATCGCCTCGTCGACAGCACTGCACTGAAAGTGTCCACTCCTCGCGGAAAGCCTCAGCAAGGGAGCCATTACGGTGACGTTCGAGCATGCGCCATACTAGCTGCGCCGTCAGAGGGCATCCCACTTCGAGCCGTGCCCGATTGGCACTGAGCCAGTCGTCATCATGGGCGTCGTCAAGGATGCGTCGAGTTGCCGAAGCCGCATCGGCACATCCCAGCAACGCTTGGATATGATCCAGGTGCGGCCATACCTGGGCAGCGGGTAGGATGTCACGCCGCTCGAAGCGATTCAGCACATCATGCACGCCGGCGTGGAGAGCCTTGCAGCTCCGTGATCCGTAATCGGCTTCCTCCAGCGCACCCAATAATGCCTCACGACTGTCGCCAGGGATGGCTCGATCGGCCAAGCCCAGATCCAAGGCATCGCGGGCGTTGAGCTGCGCCCCGGTTAGCCCAAGATAGGCGCCGACGCCCGGTGGCATACGGTTAAGGAACCAACTCGCCCCAATATCCGGGTAAAGCCCGATAGTGATCTCAGGCATGGCGATACGCGTATTTTCGGTCGCCAGACGATAGCCGCCGCCAGCCATCAAACCGAGACCACCCCCCATTACGATACCGTTCCCCCACACCAACAAGGGTTTGGGGTAGCGATGGATACGGTAGTCAAGGCGATATTCGGCGGCAAAATAGGTTTCGGCATAGGCCACACCTTCCTTGGCATCGTCAGTCATGGCTCGGTACAAGGCGACCACGTCGCCGCCGGCGCAAAATGCCTTGTCACCCGCTCCATCCAGCCACACGGCGACCACATTGCGATCTGCCGCCCAAGCATCCAGCTTGGTAGTAAGTTGATGGATCATCTCCAGCGATAGTGCATTGAGTGACTTTGGCGCATTGAGCGTCGCCACCCCGATACGGCCGCCATCGCGAGTGGGAAATTCATCGAAGAGTACCGTCGGCCCCGACATTCCATTGCCCTCCAGTGGTAAGGTGGATGTTTCACTCATTGCAGCATCTCGATCATGCCATCGACGAACAATCGTCGAGCAACGATCACACGCATGATCTCGTTGGTCCCCTCTAGGATCTGATGCACTCGGGTATCTCGCACCAGTCGTTCGAGTGGGTATTCCTTGATATAACCGTAGCCGCCATGCAGTTGCAGGGCCTCGTTACACACCTGGAATCCGATATCAGTGGCCAGCCGCTTGGCCATCGCACAGTGAGCAGTGGCCTCAGGATCACCCTGATCAAGACGCCATGCGGCGTGACGAACCATCAGCCGCGCCGCGACGAGCTCACTGGCCATATCGGCCAGCTTGAACTGCAAGGCCTGAAAGCTGGCCAGTTCCTGGCCGAACTGCTTGCGCGATTGTAGATAGTCACGCGAAAGCGTCAGAGCCTGTTGAGCCGCCCCCAACGAGCAACTGGCGATATTCAAGCGGCCACCATCCAGCCCTTTCATGGCTAGCTTGAATCCCTCGCCTTCTTCCCCCAGGCGATGCCCTGCCGGCACCCTGACGTCATCGAAGCTGACCAGGCGTGTCGGTTGGCTCTTCCAGCCCATCTTGTCCTCGTTCTTGCCATATTCGATGCCGGGGCTATCGGCAGACACCAGGAACGTGGAGATACCTCCGGCTCCCGAATCCGCCCCGCCGGTACGTGCCATCACCACCAGCACATCGGTGGCACCAGCCCCGGAGATGAACATCTTGGACCCACTGAGCAGATAGTCGTCCCCCTGGCGCACGGCCTTGGTTCGCAAACTGGCGGCATCCGATCCCGAACCCGGTTCGGTCAGGCAGTAAGAGGCCAGCAACTCACCGCTGATCAGACGCGGCAGCCACTGTTCCCGCAAGGCCTCGCTACCCCACAGCGCAACCATCCAACTCGCCATGTTATGGATAGTCAGATAAGCGGTGGTCGAAATACAACCTTGGGCAAGTTGCTCGAAGATCAGTGAGGCATCCAGGCGCGACAGTCCCAGGCCACCATGCTCTTCAGGGATATAGATACCCAAGAAGCCCGCCTCCCCAGCGCGCTTGATGACATCCACGGGGAAGTGGGACTCGGCGTCCCAGCGGGCGGCGTTCTCGGCAAGCTCGGCATGCGCGAAATCTGCCGCCGCCTGCTGCAACGCTTTTTGATCGTCGGTAAGGGAAAAATCCATATCAGCGCCCTCTTTCGTCGGCGAACGATACTATCGCCGACACTTTTTGGATTGATTAGTCACGAAGTGACCAGATGCCACCAACCTAGCACTTGCTTGGTTTGGTGCAAGTCACCCCTTGGTCTACTAGCACTTTACGTAAACGTCAACTAGCTCTACGCTGGGTAAACATCGACGGGCCCGATCCAAGGAACAGCACCATGAACGATTCCCCCCAGGACAGCATGCTGTCCGATGCCCCATCACCGGAAAAGCAACGACGAACTTATTCGATCGGTGAGCTGGCTAGACTGTTCGAAGTCACACCGCGAACCATTCGCTTCTATGAGCAGGAAGGCCTGTTGGAGCCGGAACGTCGCGGTCAGACACGCATCTATCATGAAAAGGACCGCGTCAGGCTCAAACTCACCCTGCGTGGTAAGCGCCTGGGGTTCTCATTGGCGGAAATTCGCGAAGTCATCGAACTCTACGATGCCATGCCGGATGGCAATGCCAGACAGCTCCAGCGCTTGTTGGAAATCCTCGCCGAGAAGCGCGCCGATATGGAACGTCAGTTGGAAGATATTCGACTGATGCAGCGCGAACTCGACGATGTGGAAGCTCGCTGCCAGGAAGTATTGGATAACCTCCAACATCAAGGAAGTGCTAAGTAAATCGACTTATCGACAACAAGACGGGAAATCTCATGTCACGCCACGACACAATGCATGCCACTCATCACCGACTCTCTCGTCACAGCTATGTAAGCGGCATCAGCGATACACCTTTGAAGGGCCAGACCATCGGTGAATGTTTCGATGAAACCGTGGCACGCTTCCCCGAACGCGACGCCCTGCTTAGCCTTCATCAGAACCTGCGTTACAACTGGTATGAACTGCGGCAAGTCGTTGACACCACCGCCAGGGCATTGCTTGCGGTCGGCGTAAGCAAGGGTGATCGTGTGGGAATTTGGTCGCCCAATTGCGCTGAATGGGCCATTACTCAATTCGCTACTGCCAAGATCGGCGCGATCCTGGTCAACATCAACCCCAGCTACCGCAGCCATGAACTGGAATACGCGCTCAAGCAATCGGGAACCTCAACACTGATCCTGCAAGGCGCTTTCAAGAGCTCCGACTACGCAAGCATGATCGCTGAACTGGTTCCGGCGTTGAACACCGCATCGGACGCCAAACTCAGCAGCGAACGATTGCCGGCACTACAACGTGCGGTATGCCTCGACGAATCTCGTTGCCTGCCTGGCATGCTGAGCTGGAAGGCATTGCTCGGGCATGCTGATGAGGTATCGGCTGAGAGCCTCGCGGAAGTTCAAGCGTCTTTACAGTTCGACGATCCAATCAACATTCAGTACACCTCCGGCACTACCGGGGCCCCCAAAGGGGCAACTCTCTCGCACCATAATATCCTCAACAACGGTTTCTTCGTCGCCCGACGAATGGGATTTTCCGAACAGGACCGCCTGGTCATCCCGGTACCGCTCTACCACTGTTTCGGCATGGTGATGGGCAACCTGGGCTGCATGACCCATGGCGCGACGATGATCTATCCCGGTGATGGTTTCGACGCCGAAGCGACGCTGCGTGCCGTCGCCGAAGAAAAGGCCACCGCGCTTTACGGGGTGCCGACCATGTTCATCGCCGAACTGGAGCATCCACGTTTCACCGACTTCGATTTGTCGACGCTACGCACCGGCATCATGGCCGGCTCCATTTGCCCTATCGAGGTGATGCGCCAGGTCATCGACAAGATGCACATGGAAGGTGTCACTATCTGTTACGGCATGACCGAAACCAGCCCGGTGAGCTTTCAGACCCAGACCGACGCTCCGCTGGAAAAGCGTGTGACTACGGTAGGCACCATTCATCCTCACCTGGAGGTCAAACTGATCGATCCCTCCACCGGCGCCTTGGTACCACGGGGCGAACGCGGCGAGCTGTGCACACGTGGCTACAGCGTGATGCTCGGTTACTGGGAAAATGAAGAAGCTACCGCCAAAGCCATTGATCACACGGGTTGGATGCACACAGGTGACCTCGCCACCATGGATGAGGATGGCTACGTCGCCATCGTCGGCCGTATCAAGGATATGATCATCCGTGGCGGCGAGAACATCTATCCGCGCGAAATAGAGGACTTCCTATATACCCACCCAGCGATTTCGGACGTGCAGATAATTGGGGTTCCCGACGAGAAGTACGGCGAGGAAGTCATGGCCTGGGTCAAGTTGGTCGAGGGCGAAACCTTGGATGAAGAGAGCCTCAAGGCCTTCTGCCAAGGCAAGATTGCTCACTACAAGGTGCCGCGTTACGTGAAGTTCGTCGATACGTTCCCGATGACCGTCACCGGCAAGATCCAGAAGTTCAAGATGCGCGAGGAAGCCACCAGGGAATTGGGGCTCGACTGATTTCCCTGAAGCATCGATGTAGCTCGCGGCTTTACTGGGGCATGCTCCGCGAAGACGCTGTAAATCCATCCCTGGGCGCTCGGCTTTTTCATCCCTGAAAAAGACGCTTCGCTTGAGCATCCCCCCGCGCCGCTAGCCTCCTTGCCTTCAGTGCAACGTCAGGCACAGCGATGCCAGCTCATTCGGCAAGCAGCGACCGAATCACTCGTTTGACCCGTTCGATGCCGCTCTCCAGAGCCGCTTCGATCTCGGCCATGGTGATTTCGGTCTCGACTACGCCGGCAGCGGGATTGACTACCAGCGCCAGGCAAGCATAGGGAATCTCCAACTCGCGCGCCAAGGATGCTTCCGGCATGCCGGTCATGCCTACCAACCGGCAACCATCACGTGCCATGCGCGCAATTTCGGCGGCGGTTTCCAAGCGAGGCCCTTGGGTACAACCGTAGACTCCACCATCTTGCATGGACTCACCAGCCACCTCTCCCGCACGTAGCAGTGTATGACGCAACTCAGCGTCGTAGGGCCACGAAAAGTCGATATGCTGGAGAGGTTTGAAACGCCCATCGAAGTATGTCGACTCGCGACCGCAGGTATAGTCGATCAACTGATCCGGCACCACCAACGCTCCAGGCGACAACCCAGGGTCAATGCCGCCCACGGCATTGACACCGATGATACGTGATGCCCCCGCCTGCTTGAGCGCCCACAAATTGGCACGATAATTGACCCGATGTGGTGGCAGCTTGTGCGGGTGGCCATGACGAGGCAGAAAAAGAACATCCCGGTCGTTCAGCACTCCCTGGATCACACCGCTGGATGCCGCGCCCAGTGGTGTTTCGACGGCGTGACGCTGAATGATTTCCAAATCCGGCATCTCGGTCAGGCCGGTGCCGCCGACAATCGCCAGCATGGCGGTTCTCCCTTATTGCATGTCCTGTTCGAAGGCTGAAATCAAAGACCCTTGGGCGCAAAAATCCCTGGAGCATTGCGCCAGTAACCCTTGTAGTCCATGCCGAAACCGAACACATAGCGATCGGCCACTTCCAGGCTACAGTAATCCGCCTTGAGCCCGGGGACCGCCTTGCGGTCATGCTGCTTGTCCACCAGCACCGCCGTGGAAATGCTCGCCGCCCCCGCCTCACGACAGTAATCGAGGATGGCGGCAAGCGTCGCACCTTCATCGAGGATGTCATCGACGATCACCACATGGCGACCGGCCATGGGAATTTCCGGCGATACCCGCCAGAACAGCTCTCCGCCACGCAGGCCACCTCGATAACGCGTGGCATGCAAATAGTCCACTTCCAGCGGAAAACCAAGCCGTGTCAGGAGATGGCCGGTGGTGATCAAACCGCCATTCATCACGCAATAGAACGCCGGCAGCTTGTCACCCAGGTTGGCGGTGATCTCTTCCGCCATGCGGTCGAGTGCCCGTTCAACCTGTTCCTGGGAAATCAGACAATCGGCATGCTCCATGACATCACGCATGGTCGTCAGGGACTCGTGAAATTCGGTATTGGGGTTGGGCATGGAATCCATATCAACAACAAGTCAGGTAGTAGAAGGTGTATCGGCCAGCGCTTCCAGACGCGCATGTACGCGACGCCAACGCGACAGTGCCGGCAAGGTTTCGAGACTGGGGCGGGCACGGCCATAGCGCAGCTTGGCGTGACGTTTGCTGCCACGCCCCACGCAAGCCGTCACGGCAGCCTGGGCCGCCTCGCGGTCGTTGCATACCAGCACCATATCGCATCCGGCATTCAAAGCTGCCAAGGCTCGACTCCCCGCATCTCCGGCCACTGCGGCGCCGGCCATGGAAAGGTCGTCGGAAAAGATCGCGCCCTTGAAGCCCAGGTCCTCACGCAGGAACCCCAGCCAACTAGGAGAAAAGCCGGCGGGGCGCTCATCGAATGCGGGATAGACGACATGCGCCGGCATTATGCCATCCAATTGGGAAGCCAACTCGGCAAAGGGCACCAGGTCATGAGCCCGCAACGCTTCCAAGGAACGTTGGTCGACAGGAAGTTCGTAGTGAGAATCAGCGGCCACACCTCCATGCCCCGGGAAATGCTTGCCAACCGCTACCATGCCAGCCTCGTGAAGCCCATTGATGAAAGCACCGCCGAGCAAGGCCACGGCCTGAGGGTCACGGGAAAAACTGCGATCACCGATCACCGAGGAAATGCCATCGTCGACATCCAGCACTGGAGCGAAAGTGAGATCCAGCCCACAGGCAGCCATTTCCATGCCCAATAGCCAACCAGCATCCTGACAGCGCTGCAGAGCGGCCTGAGGATCCTCGTCATAACCACCGGACAAGCGCCGCATGGAAGGCAGACGTGTCACGCCCGTGCGCAAACGCTGTACCCGACCGCCTTCCTGGTCTATGGCCAGTAGCAGATCGGGACGCAGGCGACGCAAGGAAGCGCACAACGCCTGTACTTGTTGTGCATCTTCGATGTTACGGGCGAAGAGAATCACGCCGCCTACCTCTGGATGCTGGAGCAACTCACGCTCCGCACGCTTGAGGCTGGGCCCCTCCAGGTCGAGCATTACTGAGCCGAGAGGTTGGGTCATGGTCTGCTTCCTTGGCTTGAGAAGGTGGGGAATTCTAGACCAATGCCACGGTCAACGACAGACATGGGCTACAGTAACGTCTTATCAGCCTCTGTGGCACCGCTCTCACTCATGTATCCACACCGGCGTGCCAGGCACGGCGAATGTGGCAATTTCAAGCAGCGACTCGTCACGCATTCGGATACAACCATGTGAGGCAGCCACCCCCATGGGTTCGCTGGGTGGCGTGCCATGCAAATAAATATAGCGACGCTGGGAATCCCGGTCGCCCCCACGATTGAATCCCCGCTCGAGGCCACATAACCAAAGAATGCGGGTCAGTATCCAGTCGCGGCCAGGGGGCTCTGAGGCCAACGCCTCGTCGAAGATCTCGCCCGTAGGTCGCCGGCCTCGGAATACCGTTCCCGGCGCCAGACCATTACCGATCGACGCTCGCACATAATGCCAACCCAGGGGTGTCTGACCACTACCCTGTTGTTGGCCGGCCCCTGCCAGCCCACTGGAAATAGCGTGCGTTTTCCCGGCTTCTTCGCCTTGCCATACGACCAGATGCTGATGCCTCAGATCTACCTCCAGCCACAGCGCATCGCGTGGCGGCATATCGACAAGCAAAGGAGTGCGCACGATATCAACCCGCGGCCGGCAGCGCATCGCCTACCGGCTCCGGCAAGGGGGCATTCATGCCAGCCACTACCACCGGCCGCAACCGACGAATCAACTCCCGCACGCTGACATGCTCCCCATAATCCTTTTCGGCGATATCACGCAAGGCATCGAGCCCCGACAACGTGAAGATCACCGTTCCCAACATGAAGTGCAAACGCCAGAAACGCTCTGCATCGGGCAGGTCCGGCGTCGCTTGGCGTACCAATGCAGCGAAACGCGTGAAGACACTGCCATAATGCTCTTGGATATAACGACGTAGATGTCCCTGCGCCTGGCTGTATGCCAAGCCCAGCAACTTCATGAATACCTTGAGGCTGTTGCGTTCAGCGGGCACCTCGAGGACGCTGCGAGCCATGGTTTCGAGCAACTCCTCCAGTGGGATGACCTCCCCTTGGTACTTGGCTTCGAGCTCGTCGAGAGCGGCATGGAAACGCTCAGTGAATGGATCCAGATAGCGGGCAAACACGGCCTGAATCAGCGACTTCTTGGAGCCGAAATGATAATTCACCGCCGCCAGGTTGACCTTGGCCTTGCTGGTAATGTTGCGCAATGACGTCTCGGCAAAGCCGCGTTCGGCGAACAGTACCTCAGCGGTATCGAGAATTCGCGTCACGGTATCGGTCTGAGCCATAGGCTAGCCTCTCGAGTGGGACATAAACATTTGTTTTAAACATTATAGATGTTTACGTTGCATGACGGATCGTCGCAATGCAAGCCGTTTAAAACAATGCTCTAGAATATCAAACAGCTATTACTGGATGTAATCCCATGCTGTATACTTGAACAAATCCAACTCAATCCCGCTGTGGAGGTCCCATGACCCGCCCTCTCACACCGCGTCAGCAGAATGTCTACGACTTCATCGTCAAGACCATGCACGAGCTTGGCTATCCGCCAACCCGCGCCGAGATCGCCAGGGCACTGGGCTTTCGCTCCCCCAATGCCGCCGAGGAACACTTGCGCGCCCTCAGTAAAAAAGGCGTGATTCGCATGGTAGCCGGCACCTCCCGAGGCATCCGTCTGGCCAACCAGGAAGCGGAGAGCAGAGTCGATGAGGGCGATGGCCAGACCGCCAGCGGTCTACCCATCATTGGCGACGTTGCCGCAGGCAGTCCCATTCTGGCTGCCGAACATATCGACCGTTACTGCCCTATGCCACCAGACTTCTTCTCTCCCCGTGCTGACTACCTGCTACGTGTGCGCGGCTTATCGATGCAGGATGTCGGTATCCTCGAAGGTGACCTATTGGCCGTACATCGCACCAACCGTGTTCGCGATGGTCAAATCGTCGTTGCACGCCTGGAAGACGACGTCACCGTCAAGCGCTTCAAACGCCAAGGGCACAAGGTATGGCTAATCGCCGAGAATCCTGATTTCGCACCGATCGAAATCGACTTGCGCCATCAGGAACTGGAAATCGAAGGCATCGGTGTAGGCGTGATCCGCGGCGGTAACGGCCAGGCACTCCACTAGAGCTTTCTTTACTCGCCAGGCATGAAACCGAGAAAGATCCTGCATGCCGATTGCGACTGCTTCTACGCCGCGGTCGAGATGCGCGACAACCCCGCCTTACGTGAAGTACCGCTGGCTATCGGCGGTAGTGCCGAACGGCGTGGGGTCATCGCTACTTGCAACTATCCGGCACGCGCTTTCGGCGTGCGCTCGGCCATGCCCACCGCAAGGGCGTTACGCCTGTGTCCCGACCTGATTCTGCTACCGGGTGACTTCGAACGTTACCGGGCAGTCTCCCGAGAGATACAGACCATTTTTTCTGAACTCACGCCTCTGGTGGAGCCGCTATCGCTGGACGAAGCGTTTCTCGATGTCAGCGACGTCGAACGTTTTCACGGTAGCGCCACCTGGATGGCACGCTGGCTGAAGGAAGAAACCCTACGTCGAACCGGAATCACCATTTCGGTAGGCGCCGCCCCTTCCAAGTTCCTGGCCAAGATTGCCAGCGATTGGGACAAGCCTGATGGCCTATACGTGATCGCGCCCGAGCAAGTCGACGATTTCGTGCGTCATTTGCCAGTGAAACGTCTGCATGGCGTAGGCCCCGCCAATGCGGCCAAACTCGATGCCATGGGAGTAGAAACCTGCGAGGATCTGCGCCACTGGACCATGGATGCACTGGTCACCCGTTTCGGCAAGTTCGGCCAGCGTCTTCACGAGCTTGCCCGCGGTATCGACGAGCGCGAAGTCAAGGTCGAACGTGAACGCAAGTCGGTCAGTGTCGAAACCACCTTCGAGCGTGACCTTCCCGACCTCGCCACCTGCCAGGCAGCCCTATCGCCACTTGTCGAACGTCTCGATGAGCGTTTGCAGCGTCACGGCCAACCTCGGCTGGACAAGTTGTTCGTCAAGGTCCGCTTCGATGACTTCAGTCTCACCACCCTGGAGAGTGGAGGATATTCGATCAGTCACGAGAACTTCGCTGCCCTGCTCGCCCAGGCATGGCAACGTGCCAAGCGGCCGGTTCGTCTACTCGGCGTAGGGGTGCGCCTGGAACCACGCGATGCCAGGCGCCAACTAAGCTTGCCCCTATGATCAGGAAGCCCTGCTTACTTGGTATCGATGTAACGGTGGCGGTTGAAGGTAGCAACCCAGTGTGGGTGGTAAACCACCAGCAAGCTCAATAGCATGCCGGTGATAAAGGCCTCGGATGGCATCAGCAGCGGCAGGAAGAGCGCATACTCCTGAATGAAGAACCACACTTGGGAGTCTGCAGCCGCCAACCAGGCGACAATGATCATCGTCAGACCACTGGCCAAGGTGGCCAGTGCAGTACCGAAAAAGCCACACACGAAAACGAAGACTGGCAAGTTATCAGGCAGATAGCGGTCGACCAGGCGCCAGACCATTACCATCACCATTACTGGCACCACACCACTGATCAGCAGATTGACTCCCAGTAGTGGCCACGCGGTCCTGCCTATCACGACCATCGCCAGGTTAACCAACAAGTTGATCAGCAATGCCAACGGCGCCTTGAACACCAGCGTCAACAACGCCGTGAACATCAAATGTAGACTAAGCCAATCCACCGCCTGGGCGCGGAGCTGCCAGAACAACATGACCGTGATAGCGGCAGCCATCACACGATGCTGTAACCCACGATCGGCCACCAGAGAACGCCATGGTTTCTGACCTATCGCAAGCCCTAGCATGACCAGACTCAACAGTCCGCATAGCCCCAGCATCCAGGGCGCAAGCACGATGTCAACGAAGGTCATACCACACCTGAGAAGGGGTCATGTCATGCCACTCAGGCAAAGACCACGGTCTTGTTGCCGTGAATGAGGACGCGATCCTGCAAATGCCAGCGCAGACCGCGCGCCAATACCGTCTTTTCCACGTCACGACCAAAGCGCACCAAGTCATCTGCCGTGTGGCAATGGCTAACACGATGGATGTCCTGTTCGATGATCGGTCCAGCATCGAGTTCCTGAGTGACATAATGGCAAGTGGCCCCGATCAGCTTGACGCCACGCTCATATGCCTGATGGTAGGGCTTGGCACCGACGAAGGATGGTAGAAAGCTGTGATGGATGTTGATCACTCGTCCGGCATGACGTTCACAAAGCCCAGGGGGCAAGATTTGCATGTAACGTGCCAGCACAAGGGTGTCAGCCTCGACCTCTTCGACCAGTCGCTCCACTTGGGCGAATGCTGCGGACTTGTCATCAGCTTCTACCGGCACATGGTGATAGGGAATCCCATGCCACTCGACCAACGCCCGCATATCCTCGTGATTGGAAATCACACAGGGGATATCGCAATCGAGCTCTCCTGCCGTCCAGCGATATAACAGATCCACCAGACAGTGCGATTCCCTGGACACCATGAGTACCACCCGTGGCCGCTTCGCCGTATCGGTCAACGTCCATTCCATGGTGAAGTCTTCCGCGATGGGGGCAAAGGCACGGCGAAACGCATCGGCGTCCAGCCCCACAGAATCGGCAAGGATCTCATAGCGCATGAAAAACCGCCCAGTGGCCAGATCGGAATGCTGATTGGCCTCTGTGATCGAGCCGCCTTGACTAGCAATGAATCCTGACACGCGTGCCACGATACCTACACGATCGGGACAGGATACGAGCAGACGATAATAATGCGACATCGGCAAACCGCCATATGAAGTGGTGCAAGGCCCAATAGTGTAGCGAATTCAGCGGCATCCAGTCATGCGCGTTGTGACGCCTCCCTCCTATCCCGTATGATGGATTCATCGTTTACAGGCCTGTATCCATCATGCTGCAATCCCGAGTACAGATTCGCCCTCGCCGCCGCTCACCCTTGAGTTTTCTGCCCCTTGGCGGCTGCGGGGAAATAGGAATGAACCTCTCGCTATACGGGCAAGACGACCACTGGATCGCTGTCGATTGCGGCATGATGATTCGCCAGGACTTACCCGGGAGTCCCTTGCAGGTTCCTAACCTATCCACCCTCGAATCACTGCGGATCACACCGCGCGCATTGATCATTACCCATGGCCACGAAGATCATATCGGGGCTGCGGCCTGGCTTTGGCCACACTGGGGTTGCCCCATCCATGCTCCTCCACTAGCTGCCGGTTTGTTGCGCGCCAAGTTCCTCGAGCGCGGCCTGGTCACCGACGATATTCATGTCATCGAGCCCGGTGAAGCCATGGAAAGCGGTCCCTTCAGCCTGCGCTTCCTGTCTTTGACACATTCGATCCCCGAGAGCTGCGCCCTGCTGATCACCACTTCACAGTATCGGGTATTGCATACCGGGGACTGGAAGCTGGATCCAGAACCATTGATAGGCCCACCTACCGACGAAACGACATTTCGTGCCTTGGCACCGGTGGATCTACTCGTCGGCGATTCAACCAATGCTCCAGTTCCTGGCCATTCGCGCAGCGAAGGCGAGGTAGCCCGAGCACTGGAGCGAACGCTAGCCGATTGCCCTGGACGTGTCATCGTGACTTGTTTTGCCAGCAACCTGGCACGCGTCTTGGCCGCCGCACGAGCGGCAGCACGTTACGGGCGTCGGGTCAGCCTGATGGGACGTTCCATGGAGCGTATGGTGGGGATTGCCCGGGGGCTCGGTTATCTGGAGGATTTGCCACCGCTGGTGCCAGTACGCGACTTGGGTTATCTCCCCCCGGAAGAAGTACTGGTCATTGCCACCGGTAGCCAAGGGGAGCCCCGGGCAGCCCTCTCGAGACTGGCGCATGGCAACCACCCCCATTTCGAGCTGATGGCGGGCGATAGCGTGATTTTTTCTGCCAAGGCCATCCCCGGCAATGAACGCTTGATAGAACGTCTGCAGCGCTCGCTCGAACGTCTTGGCGTCACTCTCTACGACGAGCACAATCACCCCGAATTACACGCCTCAGGACATCCAGCACAGGAAGAGCTCCGCACCTTCTATGACTGGGTCAAGCCTCGCCATCTCTTACCGGTACATGGCGAATATCGCCACCAACGAGCCCACTGTGAACTAGCTGAGTCACGTGGCATTCATGCGCCATTGATACCGACCGATGGCGACTTGATCCGCTTTGATCAGGGGGGTCTGACCTGCGAATCCCGACATCCACAACCACCTTGCATCATCGAGCAGGATGCGGTGACTCCTTTACCGGCACTCGCCGGTAAGACAGAGCACAGCCATCCACGGCATGGCAGCCTCTTCCTAGCCCTGCCGGTCACTCCACTCGATCAAGGATGGGCACGTATCGGGCGTCTCCTTCTCGACTCCAGTGCTTCGACGACTCTGGATGAAGATGCCTTCGCTGACTGGCTGGATGAGCGATTGGCCAGGATGACAGCCGAAAGCCTTATGGAGTTGCGCAATCAACTACATCCTCCGCTGATACAATACCTGACACACCACCTGCGCCACATGCCGGAAGTACATCTGCAACTCCTGGCAGCCGAACCTCCGTGATGGTGGAGCCAGGAAACGAAACACTATGCAACGATTGGCAATGAAAAAAGCGGACCTATGTCCGCTTTTTTCATTGCACGATAACCAGACCCAGTTCAGGTCTTGCTGGCATTCTTCGGCGGCCTACCGCGGCGGCGCTTGGGCTGCTCGGAAACCAGGTCATCCAATGACAAACCGGCATCATTGATCGCTTCACGAATTTCCGCCAGCTTGCGTTCCTTTAGCGCCTCTTCTTCCTGGCGCTTCTTATCTTCGTCCTGCTTCTGTTCAATCACTTCGCCTATCACTTCTGCCAGCTTGTTCAACTGCTCCATACTAAGCTGACGTGCTGCTGCACGAGCGACATTCTTATTGCGGGCGATGCGTTCCAAGGTTTCGGAAGACATTGGCCTCCTCCATTCTGAGGGTAGAGAAAAGGGATTCCATGGTTTTATCGTAAAAAGTATATGCCTTTACGCCACCTTGGCAAGAAAATCCCGCCATTAACTTTTACCGCTTTGACGAACCATTGAAAGCAAAAAACGGAAATGCCCGGTTTACGGGAGTTGGCGTATCATCAAGTTGGAATATTTCTCGACCGACATCAAGAATGGGAACAAAGGAGGTGTCGTCGAAAAAACCTTTCGAAGGAGATGTGAGTAAGAGAGAAAGTAAGCACTAGGTATTCAGGCCAACTATCAATCTCGGGTTTGCTCCATCCAGGAGCAAACCCGAAGAGTAGACTTTCAACCACCCGTCATGTTCATGAACCGCACCACTTGGACATCACCATCGGTCGTGAAGTGGTGACGCTCAGGCTTGAGTGGCATGGCCCCAATGATCGCCGCCTTGAGTGCATCCATGTCACCTGGGTAACGACGCAATACCGCACGCAGATCTATCGAGTGCTCATTGCCCAGACACAGCAACAGACGCCCTTCCACCGTGACTCGGACACGATTGCAGGTCGAACAGAAGTTATGACTATGAGGTGAAATGAAGCCAATGCGGGTGTCGCTGTCGGGCATGCGAAAATAGCGTGACGGTCCGAGAGTGGTTTCCGTGGTCGGTGTCAACGCGTGTCGTTGCTCGATTATCGACTGAACCTGATCGCTGGAACAGTAGGTTTCAGCCCTCGAGTGATCGGAGACGTCGCCCAACGGCATCTCTTCGATGAAGCTGATATCCACTCCCTCATCTCGCGCGAACTCAACCAGATCAAGTACTTCATCGTCATTGCGATTCTTGAGAATGACCGCATTGAGCTTGATCCGCTCGAACCCAGCCTCACGTGCAGCGTGAATCCCGGCAATCACCTTGTCCAGCTTGCCCGTACGCGTGAGACGATGAAACTTGTCGGCATCCAATGAATCCAGGCTGATGTTGAGGCGTTTCAGACCACCTTCCCGCAAGGCTCGAGCATATTTGACCAAACCAGCTCCGTTGGTGGTCATGGCAAAATCCTTGAGGCCGGGCAACGAGCCAATCTCATCGACCAACTGCTCGATCCCACGCCGCACTAGTGGCTCGCCACCAGTCAAGCGTATCTTTTCTACGCCCAGCTCGGTAAAGGCACGGGCAACCATCGCCAACTCTTCCAACGTCAATATTTGTGCCCGAGGAAGAAATGTCATGTCTTCGCTCATGCAATAGACACAACGGAAATCACAGCGATCGGTGACTGAGATGCGTACATAACGCACCCGGCGATCGAAGTTGTCGATTAGCGTTGTTGTCATGGCTCCTCCCAACGCCTGGCATCTCGCTGATCGCTTGCCCGCTCGGCCACCCAATAGTGGCCCGAAGAGGTATGCTCCTTCTTCCAGAAAGGCGCACGCGTCTTGAGATAGTCCATGATGAAGTCGCAAGCCTCGAAGGCTTCTCGTCGATGTGCACTGGCAACCACTACCAGTACGATCGGATCTCCGGGTGTCAATCGACCGACACGATGGATGACACATACCCCCTGAAGTGGCCAGCGGCTTTCGGCTTCCTTGACGATATCAGTCAGTGCCGACTCAGTCATTCCTGGATAATGCTCCAATGTCAGCGCTTCCACCTCTGGACGCTCATTGAAGTCACGAACCAAGCCAGTAAAACTCACCACGGCGCCAATGTCGCTACGCCCTTGTATCAAGGCTCGTTGCTCACGTCCCGGATCGAAAGGCTCATGTTGCACGCGGATCATCTTCAACCTCCCGTGACCGGGGGAAAGAAGGCCACTTCATCGTCGGCAGTCAAGGGAGTGCTATCACCGCCCATGACCTGATTGACGGCGCACAGGATACGCGCGTCCTCGAGCCGGGCAAAGCGATCGTCCCTGGCCTTCAGCGCCGCTTTCAGGCCTGCGACATTCTGCTCTTCCAAGCTATCGAAGGGAACATCGAGATCGCTCACCCCCAAACGCTCCCGCAACTCGGCCAGGCATTTGACTCGCACGCACGGCAGGTCGGCACGCATTCCCACACTGACCTCACCACTGCGATATTCTCCGGTAACGATCGGCGCTTCACTTTCATCCGCTTCACGTCGATAATCACCCGATTTACCACCGGTCTTGGATTCGAGACGAATCGCACCGATCTGCATCCCCTTATCGACCGCCTTGCACATGTCATAGAGAGTGAGGCAGGCAACCGACACGGCAGTCAAAGCTTCCATTTCCACTCCCGTACGTCCGTTCAGACGGCAGGTTGCCGAGACTTCCACGCGGGACGCCTCTTCATCGAGATGGAAGTCGATCGCCACCTTGGAGAGTGCCAACGCATGGCATAACGGGATGAGTTCGTGAGTACGCTTAGCGGCCTGAATCCCAGCAATGCGAGCCGTCGCCAGCACATCGCCCTTGGGCAAGCCACCTTCCACCAGCAACGCCAAGGTTTCCGGTCGCATGGCGATATGTCCGCTGGCGATAGCCTCACGCTGGCTTTCGGATTTATCGGCGATGTCCACCATATGGGCTTCGCCGCGGACGTTGAGATGGGTCAAACTCATGTCAATTCACCAAAGGGTTGTACGATCACGGCCTCTCCCGGCTCCACGCCGACTCTCTCGGCCGCGATCTCGATCAAACAGTTTGCAGCGACCATCGACGACAGGATTCCCGAGCCTTGACGACCGGTGCTTCGCACCCAGAGCTGTCCTTTGTCATCAGCATGATAGACGCCGCGCAGGAAATCCACGCGACCACGCCGGCTCTTTAGTGACGCTTCAGCTAGAGCCGTCAAACGCCATGGAGACCAGTTCGCCTCCCCCTGTAGATGGCGAAGCATGGGTTGCACGAATTGCAAAAAAGTCACCATCACCGCCACTGGGTTACCGGGAAGCCCAAAGAATGGTATGCGGCGAGCGCCCAAGTGCCCGAAAGCCAGAGGCCTACCTGGACGTATGGCAATTCGCCAGAAACCGAGATCGCCACTATTGCTCAAGGCTGGCCGGATCCAATCGGCCTGCCCTACCGATACGCCGCCACTGGTAATCACCATATCAGCGTCGCTTGCGGCATGTTCGAGCACGGCCTGGATCCGATTCCGCTCGTCAGGAAGAATCCCCAGATCGAGGAGTTCGCAACCAAACTTCATCAACAGGCCACGCAGGGAAAAGCGATTGGCATCGAATATACCGGCCTCGCTCAAGGTCTCACCAGGAGCGGTGACCTCATCACCGGTAGAGAATACGGCAACACGAGGACGACGATGCACCTTCACCGTTGCCACCCCCAACGAAGCCAAAAGCCCCAAATGTTGAGGTCTCAGACGTGTACCGCGGGACAACGCCAGGCTTCCGCGGCAGATGTCCTCACCGGCCTGGCGCACGTTCTGGCCCAGGCGAACCGTTTCCGCCCGCTCGACCGTGATCCAGTCCCGTCCTTCCTGATGCATTTCCTGAAGCTGTTCGCGCATGATCACCGTATCGGTACCCGCTGGTAGCGGCGCTCCGGTGGTAATCGCCACAGCACACCCTGGGGCCACCTCGCCCCCCGAATAACGAGACCCAGCCAGCACTTCTCCCACCCGAAGCCAACGTTCGGGAAGCAATGAGGCATCCTGCGGCCAAGCCAAGGCGATACCATCCATCGCGGCATTGGTGTTCTGAGGTACATCGATCGTCGAATGAATGTCTTCTGCCAGAACCCGCTCCGGCAATGCCTCTAAACCAAGCGTTTCACTTCCCAGCATCGGAGGTGAAAACTCCCGCAATGCCGCCAGCGCTTCCTCCACCGACAGCATCCGCTCGCCGAGATCGAAACACGACAGACTCATGGAGCAATCTCCATCAGTCTCGGAAACCGCATCTGCGGCCAACGCCGGGGCCAATCAGCGATCCACTCGGTCAAAGCCTCGATATCGTCGAGGTCAAGTGATTCGACGTGAGGCGGCAACGCCAGCTCGCTGTTGCTGGCAACACCACGAATCCAAGGATCTTCCCAAGCCAACAACGGCTTCCCGAGCGACTCGCGGTGCAGTTCCAGCTTGGGCAGCGGCCAAGCCTTGAACCCTTCCACTAACACCAGATCCGGCGCGAGCGGCCGCAAGGCCTCTATCAGAGTCGCCAAGTCCGGCTCCTCTTGGTCGGGTGTCTCCATCATCAGTGCCATACGCGCCCGTGAGGCAACCAGCATCGGGGTAGCACCGGCCTGACGCAGACGGTAACTATCCTTACCCGGCTGGTCCACATCGAAGGCGTGATGGGCATGCTTGATCACCGCGACTTGCAGGTTCCGCTGCCGTAATCTCGGCAGCAGGCTTTCCAGCAGCGTCGTCTTGCCAGTCCCGCTCCAGGCGGCAATGCCCAACAGCGGTAAGGATTCGCTCTCGAGCTTTAGAGAAGGCTGCTTCATGACTTCAACCATCGTTCGAGCCGAGCCTTGTCCTGCTCGGTATTTAGGTTGGCAAACGCATGTGGGCAATCGCTGAAATCCACATGACACCACGCGTGGCGCGCGTACCAACGATCGATCTTGCGTTCACCGTCGGCCAGCGCTGCTCCCAGATCATCAACCAAATCGCGACGTATCATCGCCACCACGGGATGGGCTCGCTCGCCGTCATGGGCCACGGCGATATCGCATTCACCGCAGCCAGCTGCCAATCTCTCCACCAGATTGTCCGGTAACACCGGGCTATCGCAGGGGGCGACGATCACCCACGGCGTTCTGGCTTCCGACAATCCGCTCCAGATTCCCATCAAGGGCCCTTGATAACCGTCCTCGCGATCAGCGATCACCCGTGCCCCCAAACGACCGTAGGCTTCCAAGTGACGGTTGGCATTGACCAGCACCTCGGCAACAAAAGGACGTAGACGATCCAGAACATGGTCAATCAACATCCGACCGGCAAATGGCTCCAGCCCTTTGTCGCGACCGCCCATACGGCGCCCCTGCCCACCGGCAAGAATCAGGCCGCTTATCTGCTCCGGGTGCATGAGTGGCTCTCCGCAGAATATGGATATGATAATACGAGCATGACACCACATTTGTCCAAGCGGTCAAAAGCAGCATTGCCCTACCCCAAGCCTACCTCAGACGACGCCATGACTCACAGCGCCAAACGACTGAATCGAGACGAAAGTCATCTCGATAACGACAGATGGTGGTGGTTATGTTCAAGCTCATAAGCCGGTATGATGGTGTCAAGGATCTTCAACAAGAACGAATCTTCATTATGACTGACAAGGGCGGACAATGAGTGGATTCGACGTCGGTGCGCGTCTCAAGCAACTCCGAGTACAACGTGATCTCTCTCAACGCGAACTAGCCAAACGCGCCGGAGTCACCAACAGCACGATCTCGCTGATCGAGCAAAATAGCGTCAGTCCTTCGGTCAGCTCACTAAAGAAAATACTCGATGCCTTGCCGGTGACCATCAGCGAGTTCTTCGCCGGCGAGCAGCTATCACGCGAGCAAGTTTTCTATCGTGCCAGCGAACTCACTGAAATCGGTGATGGGATCCTCTCCTGGCGCCTGGTGGGCGCCCGACGACCCAACCGCCGCATGTCGATCCTTCACGAGCGCTACCCCCCCGGTGCCGACACGGGGGAGGACATGCTCGAGCATGATGGCGAAGAAGGTGGCGTCATCATCTCAGGCACTATCGAACTCACCGTAGGCGGCGACGTTCAGCTTTTGACTGCCGGTGACGCCTATTACTTCGACTCGCGTCTTCCGCATCGATTCCGTAATGTCAGCGACAGCGAATGCGTCATCGTCAGCGCCAACAACCCGCCCTCTTTCTCGGACGGCGGAAATGCTCAGCACCATGCATGAGAGCTGTAAGCCAGCAGCCTCCACTATCAATCGATCCGATATGAGAGATTTTCACTTACAGCTTATCGCTTTCGACTTACCGCTTCTTTTAACGGCTATTCGTCGGCCGGTGGAAGCACCCAGTTCAACACGATTCCCACTAACGCCGCCAGGCTGACGCCCTGAAGGACGAATTGACCACCACCGATCTGCATGCCGCCAATACCGAATACCAGAATGAGTGACACCACCACCAGATTGCGCGGGGCAGTCAAGGAGTGCCCAGCACGAACCAGTGTGTTCATGCCCACCACCGCAATCGAACCGAACAACAGCGTCATGATCCCTCCCATCACCGGGCCAGGAATCGTCTGCAGCAAAGCCCCAAGCTTGGCCACGAAGGCCAGGAGAATGGCAACGCAGGCAGCAACCACCATGATTTTAGGGTTGAAGGCACGGGTCAGGGTCACAGCGCCGGTGACTTCGGAATAGGTAGTATTGGGAGGACCACCAAACAGAGCCGCTATAGAAGTCGCCAAACCATCACCCAATAGGGTGCGATGCAAACCAGGTTTCTCCAGATAATTCTTTCGCGTCACAGAACCGATCGCCACCATATCACCGATATGCTCCACGGCCGGCGCGATGGCTACCGGGATCATGAACAGAATCGCCGCCCAGTGAAAAGTTGGTGTGGTGAAGTTAGGCAGTTCGAACCACCCTGCATCACGTATCGGGGCAAAGTCCACCACTCCCATGGCCAATGCCAGCAGATAGCCGGTGACGATCCCTCCCATGATGGGTACCAGGCGCAGCAGACCACGTCCGAACACCGCCAATACCAGGGTCACCAGCAGGCTGATCATCGACAGGATGATCGCCTGGCCGTAACCGATATGCTCGCTGGTCTCGCCAGTCGCCATACTGACTGCCACAGGAGCCAGCGCCAAGCCAATGACCATGATCACCGGCCCGACCACCACCGCCGGCAACAAACGGTTCAACCAGGCCGTCCCTTTGAGGCGTACGAACTGGGACATGACCACGTATACCAGGCCCGAGGCCATCAGCCCACCCAGCGTCGCAGAGACCCCAAAGTTTGCCACCGAGCCTTGTATAGGAGCGATGAAAGCAAACGACGATGCCAAGAACACTGGCACACTCTGACGCGTCACTGCGTGGAACACCAAGGTGCCAGCACCGGCAGTAAACAAGGCCACACTGGGATCGAGGCCAGTCAGCAGTGGTACCAAGACTAACGCGCCAAAGGCCACGAACAGCATTTGCGCCCCAGTCAGTAGCGTTCGCGGCCAGGAACTCACCGGTTCGGCTGCCGCTGCGGTCGTCGTATTGCTCATTTCGTTATTCTCCAGTCAACTCAATGACATCCTGCGCAAAAAAATGCCCTTGATAACATCCAAGGGCATCAATTCCTGTGGCCGTGCTTTCATCAACGGGTACCGAATATCTTATCCCCAGCGTCTCCGAGGCCAGGCACGATATAGCCGTTCTTGTCGAGGCGTTCGTCGATGGCCGCGGTATAGATCTCGACCTCGGGATAGGCATCCTGTACGCGCTTGATACCTTCGGGAGCGGCCACCAGTACGATCACTTTCATCTGCGGGCAACCCCGAGCCTTGAGCATGTCCAACGTTGCCACCATGGTACCTCCGGTGGCCAACATCGGGTCGATGACAATGGCCAAGCGCTCGTTGAGATCGTTGGTGAACTTTTCGAAATAGGGCACCGGCTCAAGGGTCTCTTCATCGCGATAAAGCCCTACCACACTGATGCGGGCACTGGGGATCAGATCGGTGACGCCATCGAGCATACCGAGCCCGGCACGCAGGATCGGTACAATCGTCACCTTCTTGCCCTTGAGCTGCTCCACCGGCACCTGGGCGCCATTCCAGCCCTCGATACTCGACGCTTCAACCTCGAGATCCTGAGTCGCTTCATAGGTCAGCAACTTGGCCACCTCACCGGCCAACTCACGAAAACTCTTGGTACTGATACCAGCAGCACGCATCAGCCCCAACTTGTGTTTGACCAGTGGGTGATTGATGGCATGAACGCTCATGGCGGATGGTCCTCGCTTCGATGGACGGGAAAGCTGCCTTTGCTTCGCCGGGATCACCAACGACAGCGCGCGACAAATTGCGCGCTATTTTAGCTTGATCGAGCGTTCAGGTTAAGGCCACTGTCAGATCAAACCGGCTCGGCCGGCAATTGCCAGTCGATGGTTCCCCGCCCTTGTTCAGTCAGAAACCCGTTGGCACTCGAAAAGTGGTGATTGCCGAAAAAGCCACGATGGGCCGACAGTGGAGAAGGATGTGGCGATTCCAGTATCAAGTGACGACGCCTATCCACCAGTGCCTTTTTCTGCCGAGCATGACTGCCCCACAACAGGAACACAGTGGGCAGTCCATGTTCACTGACAGCGGAAATGGCACGATCGGTAAAGGTTTCCCAGCCCTGGCCACGATGGGAACCGGCATTCCCCTGCTCCACTGTCAGTGAAGTGTTGAGCAACAACACACCCTGTCGAGCCCAACTTTCCAGGAATCCATGATTCACCGGTGTGAATCCCACATCCTGAGCCAATTCCTTGTAGATGTTCTGCAACGATGGCGGCGTCGGCACACTGGGACGCACCGAAAAGCACAACCCATGAGCCTGATTCGGACCGTGATAAGGATCCTGCCCCAGGATCACGACCCGCACCTGGTCGAGCGGCGTCAACTCGAAGGCGCGAAACCAGTTCGATGAGTGGGGATAGATAACCTTACGGGATGTCTTTTCCCGGGCAAGGAAGTCTCGCAACTGTTGCATGTAAGGGGCTTTGAACTCAGCCCCCAGATAGCGGTCCCAGCTCTCGGGGAGAGGAGATTCCGGCATCTTTCAACGTCCTTTTAGGATGAGTGTCTGACTACTCAGGCGCCTGACTGCGCACTTGGTCAACCAGCGGCTCCACATAGGAAACCCCCATGTCCCAAGGGAATTGAATCCAGCAATCCTGGGCCACCTCGGTCAGGCATTGATCGACCAACGGCCGTCCTTCAGGCTTGGCATACACGGTCACGAAATGCGCCTTGGGCAGCATGTCACGTACCGCTCGTGCGGTCTTGCCTGTATCCACCAGATCATCGACCAGCAGCCAACCATCGCCGTCATGATCGACTCCCTTCATCACGTCGAGCCCGCCTTGATCCATGTGGTCGTAACTCTTGATGCAGACGGTATCGATGAGTCGCACATTGAGTTCGCGGGCAATCAATGCGGCAGGGATCAAACCACCACGAGTGATGGCGACAATACCCTTGAAATCACGCTCCACCAGCTTGTGGCATAGCGCCCGAACATCGCGATGAAGTTGATCCCAGGACACGGTGAAGTGCTGCTGATAACGATTAGCGCTCATGGTAGCTATACCGATTACGAAAGAGGAAGACGAGGATCACTCGTCTTCGGTGAAGGAACACACTGAGAAAACGCCATAACCGGCATCCCGTATCTTCTGCGCCCCTCCCAGGTCAGGGAGATCGATGATGGTAGCCGTTTCCACCACATGACCTCCGCTGCGCGAAATCAACTTGGCCGCGGCCAGCATGGTACCCCCGGTAGCAATCAGGTCATCCATGATCAGAATGCGATCATTTTCGCGGAAAGCATCGGAGTGCAGCTCCACCTCAGCCTGCCCGTATTCCAAGGTATAAGTCTCGCTGATGGTCTTGAACGGCAACTTGCCCTTCTTGCGTACCGGAACGAAGCTGCAGCCCAGTTCATAAGCCACTGGAGCGCCGATGATAAATCCTCGGGCATCGATAGCGGCGATGGCATTCAGCTCCATCTCCTGATAGCGGTGCACGAAACTGTCGATCAATTTGCGGAATGCAGCACTGTTCTGCAGCAGCGGGGTAATATCGCGAAAATTGACCCCCGGCTGCGGCCAGTCGGGGACGGTGCGAATGACAGATTTGATGTACTCGCCATATATGCTCATCGAAGGCCTCAATCCAGGAACACGAATTTCAGAACGAAGACGATCGCCAATACTACCACCGCCGGATTGAGGTCGCTGAAACGACCCGACAGTGTCTTGATAGCAGCATAACTGATAAAACCCAGTGCAATCCCTTCGGCAATAGAGAATGTCAACGGCATCGCCAAGGCAGCGATCAAGACAGGGGCCGCATCGGTCACGTCATCCCAGTTGGCATGTGCCAGGCTACCAGCCATCAGCACCGCTACATAAAGCAGTGCCCCGGCCGTAGCGAAAACGGGGATCGAGCCAGCCAGTGGAGAAAAGAACAGGCTGATCAGGAACAGGATCGCCACCACCACCGCCGTCAAACCGGTTCGCCCTCCCGAGGCGATCCCGGAAGCACTTTCAATGTAACTGGTGGTGGTCGAAGTCCCCAACAGGGACCCCGCCATGGAAGCGGTGCTGTCGGCCATCAGAGCGTTCTTGAGTCGGGGAAGCTTGCCGTCCTTATCGAGCAGACCACCACGATGCGCCACACCGATCAAGGTGCCGGACGTATCGAATAGATCGACGAAAAGGAAGGCAAAGATCACGCTGAGCATGGCCAGATCCAATGCACCGGCCAAGTCCAGAGCCATGAAGGTGGGAGCAATGGAGGGAGGCATTGACAGGATACCGCCGTATTCATTGTGGCCAAGCAGTGTGGCCACCAGCGTCACGGCAAGAATGCCAATCATCACTGCCCCGGTGACGCGCAGATACGCCAATGCCGAAATGGCAAAGAAACCGACCAACGTATAGATCGCTGCCGGCTCGGTCAGGCTGCCCAACGAGACTAACGTCGCCGGGTTATCGATCACGATGCCAGCGTTCTGCAACGCGATCATGGCAAGAAACAACCCAATCCCTGCGGCAATGCCCAAACGCAGCGACTGTGGAATGGAATTGATGATCCACTCACGTATCTTGAAGATGCTCAGCAGAAAGAAGATCAAGCCAGAGAAGAACACTGCCCCGAGTGCCGCTTCCCAGGAATACCCCATGCCCATCACCACCCCGTAGGTGAAGAAGGCATTGAGTCCCATGCCTGGCGCCAAAGCGACCGGATAGTTGGCCCACAGCCCCATGATCAGACAGCCGATCGCCGCCGCCAGACAAGTAGCGACGAACACGGCACCGTAATCCATGCCGGTTTGGGAGAGAATGCTGGGGTTGACGAAAATGATATAGGCCATGGTCAGGAAGGTGGTGATCCCGGCGATGACCTCGGTACGAACGTTGGTATCGTGTTCGGCGAGCTTGAAATGATTGTCGAGTAGGCGGTTCAACATCGGCTCAGTCCTGCGCGCGTGGACGGATTGTCCTGGGTGCGAGAAAAG
Source organism: Litchfieldella anticariensis FP35 = DSM 16096 (assembly GCF_000409775.1). GTDB lineage: Bacteria > Pseudomonadota > Gammaproteobacteria > Pseudomonadales > Halomonadaceae > Litchfieldella > Litchfieldella anticariensis. The sequence goes on from NZ_KE332377.1 coordinate 925,246, forward strand.
CCGCACATGGTACCCAAAGGCGTCACATGACGCGAGACGCTTTTTTGCCTCCATGGCGACCCGATCGATCGGTCTTACATCCAGCGATGCCCCGAGAGAATCGCTATATAAGCCCTACACATATAAGCAAGCAATGCGCCACATGCTATGCGGACCAACCAACGGAAACTTGACGGAACGGTCAGTAGCTTTCCATTGTCACGCTTGTCGACTTGCAAGCACTCGCTCGACCGTCTCGACAATGGCCTGAGTCTGAGGATCGATTTCGATGTTGACACGATCCCCCGGCCCCCGCTCGCCCAGCGTCGTACGCGAGAGCGTCTCGGGGATCAGATTGACACAAAAATGCGCAACCCCTCCCGCCCTTCTCACCTCGCCAATCGTGAGGCTGATACCATCCACGCCAACATACCCTTTGTCGAACAGGAAGCGTGCATACTCGGCAGGCAGTTCGAACCACAGGCGACGGTTATCCGGAGCCTCTTCGAGTTCCACCAGCTCAGCCAAGCAGATCACATGCCCTGACATGGCATGACCACCGATCTCGTCTCCGAAACGTGCCGCTCGCTCGATATTGACGCGGTCTCCCACCCGCAATGCCCCAAGATTGGTCAAACGCAGCGTCTCGCGCATCAAGTCGAAGCTGACATGATCACCGTCGATGGCCGTCACCGTCAGGCAAACGCCGTTATGCGCCACCGACGCGCCGACGACCAGCCCCTCCCGCAGCGACGCTGGCAATGCAACCACATGGGTACGAAATTCACTCTTCTCGACGACGGACACTAATGGTGCCGTGCCCTGGACGATACCTGTAAACATGCTCGACTCCCGAATTCATTCGCCCGGCCCGCGGCGCAAGACGACCAAGGTCGCCAGTCTAGGCAAGCCAGGACAGGTCGTCCACGGGGATTGTGCGTCCTGGCCATTTTTTACGCCAAGCGGCATCTCGGCAGTAATATTGCCTGATTATCAGCTCGATAGACCGAAACATGCACCACTATCGTTGACACCAAGCCACCTGACACCTACCATTTGCGCTCATTATTCAGGCGCCGATTTGTACCCGGATTGCGGGCGCCCTCGCCATCGTCGCGCGTTGCCTCGAGCGGCGGGAAGTGCAGCTAAAAGGGTGTGTCCAGCGTTGATGGCCACCCGCCAGGGTGGCCTTTTTTCTCCACCCTTCTGCTTTGCTTCCGACCGATTCTTCGGCCCTGCCCGCAACCGGCAACATCCGCCCAGCCGACCTGACAGGACCATGATCAGACTCACCAACGTCTCCAAAACCTATGGCAGCGGTTCAGGTGCCGTAAACGCACTGAAGAATATCGACCTGCACGTCCCACAGGGCAGCATCCATGGCGTGATAGGTCTTTCCGGTGCCGGAAAATCGACACTGATCCGCTGCGTCAACCTGCTCGAACGCCCGACGACTGGGAGCGTGGTCGTCGATGGGCAGGAACTCACCGCCTTGTCAGCCGCCCAGCTCAACCAGGCGCGGCATCAGATTGGCATGATCTTCCAGCACTTCAACCTGCTGTCATCACGTACGGTGTTCGCCAATATCGCCTTGCCGCTGGAACTGATGGGCATGGACAAGAGCGAGATACGGCATCGCGTCATCCCCCTGCTCGAGTTGACCGGACTGGAGGACAAGGCCGACAAGTATCCTGCGGAGCTCTCCGGCGGCCAGAAGCAGCGCGTGGCCATTGCCCGCGCGCTAGCCAGCCGTCCGAAGGTGTTGCTCTGCGATGAGGCCACCTCGGCACTAGACCCCCAGACCACCGGCTCGATCCTGGAACTGCTTCAGGACATCAATCGCAAGCTAGGTCTAACCATTTTGTTGATCACGCACGAAATGGAAGTGGTCAAGACCATCTGTCATCGAGTGGGGCTGATTTCTGCCGGCGAGTTGGTCGAGGAAGCCGATGTCGGTGACTTCTTCACCGCGCCACGTACCCGGTTGGGACGCGAATTTCTTAACGACTTTCTCGAACTCGAGCCGCCCAAGGCGCTGGTCGAACGCCTCGAGGAAATGCCTGGGGAGCATACCCACCCGGTGGTACGACTGGCCTTCACCGGCGATGCCGTTTCCACACCGCTGGTTTCGCGCCTGGCCCGCGAATGCGGGGTTGACGTCAGCATCCTGCAGGCCAAGGTCGAGTCGATCCAGGACCGGACCCTGGGACTGATGATCGCTGAACTGATAGGCGCTTCAGACAAGACCCGCGAGGCGCTTTCCTATCTCGAAAACCATGATCTGCATGTGGAGGTGCTCGGCCATGTCCAGCGCGATGCTTAACCTGGTTCTCAAGGCCACGCTCGACACACTTTACATGGTCGGCGTGTCGGGGTTGATCGCCGCACTACTCGGCGTCCCACTGGGTGTGATGCTTTTCGTCACCCGACCACGACAGATTCTCGCTCAGCCGCTTACCAACCAGGTGCTCGGCGTCATCACCAATGTCGGTCGCTCGGTGCCATTCATCATCCTGATGGTGGCGATCATCCCCTTCACGCGACTGGTCGCCGGCTCCTCGATCGGCACCAATGCCGCTATCGTGCCCTTGACCATTGCCGCCATCCCCTTCGTCGCTCGCCTGGTGGAAGGCGCCTTGAACGAGATTCCGCCCGGGCTGATCGAGGCGGCCCAATCGATGGGCGCCACTCCCTACCAGATCATCACCAAGGTACTACTGCCCGAGGCCAAGGGCGGGATCATCACCGGCTTGACCATCACCGTAGTCACCCTAATCAGCTACTCGGCCATGGCCGGCGCTGTGGGTGGTGGCGGACTCGGCGATCTGGGCATCCGCTACGGCTATAACCGCTTCGATCCCATGGTCATGCTGATCACCGTGGCGATCCTGGTGGTCATGGTCCAGGGCTTCCAGAGTCTGGGCGATCACTTGGTGCGCAAGGCCGATCACAAATAGACGTCGACATGACGCGATACTCAATCAGCAACACTTGAATCACGATGGCACTGCCCATACTGACCAGCGGCATCCATGCCATTATCCACTTCCCATAGGGAAGCGCTTAGGAGAACATCACGATGACAGACAAGCTGGCTCACCTTCTTCGTCCCGCTCGCCTGCTAGGTGCCGCCACCCTGCTCAGCGCCGTCGCGCTGGCGGGTTGCGGCAACGATGAGGCCAAGACGAACTCGATCAAGGTAGGCACCGTGGCCGGACCTGAAACCGAGGTGATGCAAGTGGCAGCACGCATCGCCAAGGAAGAGCACGACCTGGATGTCGAAATCGTCGAATTCACCGACTACGTCTCGCCCAATGCGGCCTTGGCCGATGGCAGCCTGGATGCCAACGCCTATCAGCATGAACCCTACATGCGCAGCATGGTCGAGGATCGCGGCTATGATTTCGCCATTGCCGGGCGTACTTTCGTCTATCCCATCGGCGCTTATTCCGAAAAGCACGACAGTATCGAAGATCTGCCGGAGCGAGCCATCATCGCTCTGCCCAACGACCCGTCCAACGAAGGGCGCGCACTGATCCTGATGCACAATAAGGGCATGATCGAACTCGACGACCCGACGAACCTGGAAGCCACGCCGATCAATGTGACCGAGAACCCGAAGAACTTTCGCTTCCGTGAGATCGAGGCCGCTCAACTGCCGCGCGTATTGCCTGATGTGGATATGGCCTTCATCAACAACACCTTCGCCCAACCGGCTGGCCTGAGCCTGGACGACGCTTTGATCAAGGAGGGCCCCGAGTCGCCCTACGTCAACCTGATCGCGGTGCGTGCCGGCGACGAGGATCGCGAGGCGATTCGCCAGTTGGTCGACTCCTACCAGCGTGAGGAAGTCGTTGCCAAGGCCGAGGAGTTGTTCAAGGGGGCGGCTATCCCAGGATGGCAAGGGTAACGCAAGCCAACCTTTCCATTGGCTTGACGGGCCGGCTCACAAGCCGGCCTTTTACTAGGTGGAGTATTCGATGTCCGATTACGCTTTTCTTGCCCGCCAACTCGAGGCCTTGCTGGATACCCGCGACGCGCTGACCAACATGGCCCAGACCTGCGCTTTCATCATGCAGGAAATATCCGAACTCAACTGGGCGGGCTTCTATCTCCAGCGCCAGCCCGAGACATTGATACTCGGCCCGTTCCAGGGCAAGCCCGCCTGCAACCCGATTCCTTTCAGCCAGGGGGTGTGCGGCGCCGCGGCACGTTCACGCCAGACCCAGCGCGTCGACGACGTGCATGCCGTGCCCGATCATATTACCTGTGATGCCGCCTCGCGCTCGGAACTGGTGGTACCGATCGTCGTGCAGGACCGCGTGTGGGGCGTGCTCGATCTGGACAGTCCGCTAAAGAGCCGCTTCAGTGCCGAGGATCAAGCCGGTATCGAAACACTGGTGACGGTATTCGCCACGCAGAGCGATTTGGCAAATTGGTCCTGATGAAATGCCAGTAAGGGAACCGCGGTCGTACCCCCCACAACAAAACACCCCGTAGCACAGGCTACGGGGTGTTTTCAGGAAGCTGGTAGGACCAAGCGGATTTGAACCGCTGACCTCCACGATGTCAACGTGGCGCTCTAACCAACTGAGCTATGGTCCTATGAATCGATGGATGCCAAGGGAGTTTGGTAGGACCAAGCGGATTTGAACCGCTGACCTCCACGATGTCAACGTGGCGCTCTAACCAACTGAGCTATGGTCCTACAGCTTGCCCGAAACTCAATGACTTGCCTCGGCAACGGATGCGTATTTTACGTATTCGCACCGTAAATGCAAGCCTTGATCATGCCTGGAAGATGTTCTTCCACTGGTTCCAGACTAGCATTTCACGCGATCGACAGCATCCAACCAGCCACGGTACAAACGCTCCCGTTCCTCGTCATCCATCTGAGGAGAGAACGTTCGCTCACAGCGCCACAACCCGGCAATCTCCTCGAGCCCCTCGTACCAACCAAGATGCAGCCCTGCCAAGTAGGCCGCCCCCAATGCCGTCGTCTCCAGAACGGTCGGACGATCCACGGAAACTCCCAGCATGTCGGCCAGGAATTGCATCAGCCAGTTATTGCGGACCATGCCGCCATCCACCCGTAATGTACCAGTGCTCGCCGCCATATCATCGTTCATGCAAACCTGCAGATCGCGGCTCTGATAGCATACCGCTTGCAGGCCCGCCGCGACGATTTCGGCAATGCCAGTATCGCGGGTGAGACCAAAGATCGCCCCACGAGCCTGTGGATCCCAATGTGGCGCACCCAACCCGGTAAAAGCCGGCACCAGATAGACGCTATGCCCACTCCGGGTCTGACGAGCCAGGGCTTCCGTCTCCGCGGCGTTGGCGAACAACTTCAAGCCATCGCGCAGCCACTGCACCGTGGCGCCTGCAACGAAAATGCTTCCTTCCATGGCATAGGTTGGCTTGCCGTTCAGACGATACCCCACCGTGGTCAGCAGACGATTGCGAGAGACTTCCGGCTTATCACCGGTATTGAGAATCATGAAACAACCGGTGCCATAGGTACTCTTGCCCATACCCGGTTCAAAGCAGGCCTGGCCGAACAACGCCGCCTGCTGATCGCCCGCCACCCCGGCAATGGGAATTTGACTACCCAGCAGTGACGCTTGGGCCACACCGAAGTCATCACTGGAATCCTTGACCTCGGGCAGCAAGCTGGCCGGAATGTCGAAGAACTCGAGCAACCCTTCATCCCACTGCTGAGTATGGATGTTGAACAACGCGGTACGCGAAGCGTTGGTGGCATCGGTTGCGTGCACGCGGCCGTCGGTCAGTCGCCAGATAAGAAAACTGTCCACGGTACCAAAGGCCAGTTCACCACGCTCGGCACGCTCACGGGCCCCCTCCACATGTTCCAGCAGCCATGCCAGCTTGGTTGCCGAGAAATATGGATCGATCAGCAGCCCCGTACGCTCCTGCACCATGGAAGTATGACCGGCATCACGCAGATGTTGGCAGGCATCAGCAGTACGTCGATCCTGCCACACAATGGCATTGTGTAGTGGTTCGCCGGTCTTTCGGTCCCAAAGCAGAGTGGTCTCACGTTGGTTGGTGATCCCGATACCGGCCACTTGTGAGACATCGATGCTTGCCCTGTCGATCACTTCACGACATGTGCTCAGTACCGACGTCCAAATGTCTTCCGGCTCATGCTCGACCCAGCCGTCTTGCGGGAAATGTTGCGGAAACTCTTGCTGCGCCACCTCGACCACATTGCCCTCGCGATCAAAAAGAATGGCACGGGAACTGGTCGTTCCCTGGTCGATGGCTAGCAGATAAGAAGCCATGGCGTATTCCTCGGACATCGTGGAGAACTCATTGTTATGTTCGCTTTCAAACAGAAAATATCGAATAATGTTCGAATCCGATGACTGGAGAGTAAACCAGCGCTCTGCATACCTCAAACGCCTGGCCATCATGGAATCCATAGACCTTGGTCGCATGCTTTGTTGGCTTATCTGACGCAACCCACGGAAAATACCGTAGAATCGGGGAGTATCACGAGGAGGGCTCATGACACAACAAGAACGCCAAGACGCTATCGTCGCTCTGGTCAAACGCCAGGGTTATGCGGCGATCGAACAACTGACCGAGCATTTCGCCGTCACCCCTCAGACCATCCGCCGCGATCTCAATGCCTTGGCCAACGAAGGACTGATTCGACGTGTACACGGCGGCGCCGGTCTCGAATCGAGCACAGTCAACACGGCTTACCAGACTCGCAAAACGCTCAACCTGGAAGCCAAGCGACGCATTGCCTCGCTGCTAGCGGCACAGATTCCCGACCATGCCTCACTGTTCATCAACATCGGCACCAGCAACGAAATCGTCGCCGAGGCGTTACGGGGTCACCACGGTCTGGAAGTCATTACCAATAACCTCAACGTAGCCGCCATTCTCCAGCATAACGAGGACTTCAACGTCATTATCGCCGGTGGCCAAGTACGTTCTCGCGATGGCGGCATCATCGGCGAAGCGACCATCGACTTCATCAACCAGTTCAAGGTCGATTTTGGCATCATCGGCATCAGTGGAATCGATGAGGATGGTTCACTGCTCGAATTCGATTATCAGGAAGTCCGTGTTGCCCAAGCTATCATTCATAACTCGCGCCAAGTCTTTCTGATCGCCGATCACTCCAAATTTCATCGCAATGCCGTGGTACGCCAAGGAAAAATCACCCAGATCGACGCCTTGTTCACCGACCGGCGTCCCCCCGAGTCGATCTGCCGGCTGTTGGAAAACCATGACGTAGCGCTGCATATCGCCGGACAGGAGACATCAGCTTACGCGCCTGCTGAAAGCACGATCTGACCTCCCTTTTCACGCCTTTTCCTACTTCGTCAGCTCACTCCCCTGGCGCTCATCACGTCGTGTCCGTGATGATGTCTCGCCTCTTGATGTTCGTTTTCGAATAGTCTACTTTCTAAAACGAACACAACCTCGGAAACGAGGTCATCTTCCCCGGCTTGAGTCATTCCAGCCGCAGGAGCGTTAGTCAGCAACGGAGTCAGCCATGGGTAAGTCTCAGCAACAGGAGCTTTTCGATATCTTCGTCGTCGGTGGTGGCATCAATGGGGTCGGTATCGCCAACGATGCTGCGGGCCGAGGTCTCAAGGTCGGGCTGTGCGAGCAAGCCGATCTTGCAAGTGCCACCTCATCGGCTAGCAGCAAGTTGATCCATGGCGGACTCCGTTATCTGGAGCATCACGAATTTCGTCTGGTGCGCGAAGCCTTGCGCGAACGTGAGGTGCTATTGAAGAAAGCGCCACACATCGTTTGGCCCTTGCGCTTCATCCTGCCTCACCAGCCCCACCTGCGACCGGCCTGGATGATTCGCGCCGGCTTGTTCCTCTACGATCATCTGGGTAAGCGAGACAGCCTGGCTGGCTCACGTCGCCTGCACTTCGATGCCGCGAGCGCTTTGAAGCCAGAGCTTACCCAAGGTTTCGAATACTCCGATTGTTGGGTAGACGACGCCCGTCTGGTGATCCTCAATGCTTTACAAGCCCGAGAGCAAGGCGCCAAAATCCTGGTCCGTACGCGCTGCATCGAGGCTCGCGAGGAAAACGGTCACTGGTTGCTGACCCTGGAAAACAGGGATACCGGCCGCCAATCCCAGCGACGCGCCAAGGTACTGGTCAACGCTGCCGGCCCTTGGGTGGAAAGTTTCATTCGCCGCGAAACCGATCGCCAGTCGCGCTATGGCATCCGTATGATCCAAGGCAGCCATATCGTCGTGCCGCGCCTCAATACCGACGAACGGGCCTACATCCTGCAGAACCGCGATGGGCGAATCGTCTTCGTGCTGCCCTATCAGCAGGACTTCAGTCTGATAGGCACCACCGATCGGCGCTACATCGGCGACCCCGCCCAGGTGACTGCCAGCGACGAAGAAGCCGATTACCTACTCGAGGTGGTCAATGCCCACTTCAAGCAGCAACTCGACCGCAATGACATCATCACGACGTTCAGCGGTGTACGCCCCTTGTGCGACGACGAATCCTCCGATCCCTCGGCCATGACTCGCGACTACACCCTGGACCTGGACAGCAAAGGAGCGCCCTTACTGTCGGTCTTCGGCGGCAAAATCACCACCTACCGCAAGCTTGCCGAGGCAGCATTGGCTATGCTGCGCCACAGACTCCCCACAATGGGCTCGCCCTGGACCGCCACAGTTCCCTTGCCGGGTGGAGACATCGGCAACCAACGGGATTTCACTGCACGCTTGGTGCGTGATTACCCCTTCCTGGGAGAAAGCCGTGCCCGGCGCTTCGCCGCCAGCTATGGCAGCCTATGTCTGAATTTCCTGCAGGAATGCCATAAACTGGAGGACTTGGGTGAAGACTTCGGTGCAGGCCTGACAGCCGCCGAGGTCGATTATCTCATCGATCACGAGTGGGCACGCGATACCGACGACGTATTATGGCGGCGCACCAAACTGGGACTACGCCTGGAAGCGCCTCAGCGTCAGCGCCTGAGCATGCACATCGCGGCGCATCGCCAGGCGCAAGCGGCCTGAGACACACCGCGGCGCTCTTCGGGCTTTTACCCTATCACTCTGGAATGCCTCCCTCCGTCAGCCTGGCGGGATCGAGCAAGCGTTCCAATTCCTCGCGACTGAGATCGGTCTGCTCTTCGGCGACTTCAATGATCGGCCGCCCGGCCTGATACGCCTGCTTGGCTATGGCCGCAGCGGCGTTATAACCGATCACCGAGTTCAGCGCTGTCACCAGGATCGGATTACGGGCCAAAGGCTCCCGAATGTTGTCTTCGCGTACCGTGAAGCTGGCAATGGCGCAATCGGCCAACAAACGGCTGGTATTGGTCATCAGAGTGATCGAGGTCAGCAAGTTGTTGGCAATCAGCGGCAGCATCACGTTCAGTTGGAAGTTGCCGCTCTGACCGGCCACTGTCACTGCACTGTCGAGCCCGATCACCTGGGCGGCAGCTTGGGCGGCTGACTCAGGAATCACCGGGTTGACCTTGCCCGGCATGATCGAGCTACCCGGCTGCAAGGCTTCCAATTCGATCTCGCCGAGTCCCGCCAAGGGACCGGAATTCATCCAGCGTAGATCGTTGGCGATCTTCATGACCGTGCAGGCATAAGTACGCAAATGGCCGGAAAGCTCCACGGCAGCATCCTGTGATGCCAGGCTCGCGAAAAAACTATCATTAGGAACGAGCCGCAGTCCGGTTTGTTCGCTCAACGCTTTCGCCATCCGCTCGGCGAATTCAGGGTGGGCATTGATGCCAGTTCCCACCGCTGTGCCGCCTTGCGCCAATCGCCCGAGGCGCTCTTGACCGCTTGTGAAACGCTCCATGGCTTGCGCCACCTGGCTCGACCATCCCCCCAACTCCTGACTCATGCGTACTGGCATGGCATCCATCAGGTGAGTGCGGCCGGTCTTGACCACCGCACTCACCTCGTCCGCCTTGGTATCGATGGTTACTCGCAGATGCTCTAGAGCAGGCAGTAGAGATTCCTTTACCGCCAATGCTGCCGACAAGTGGATCGCTGTAGGAATCACATCATTGCTCGACTGCCCCATATTGACGTGATCGTTGGGACTGACTTCAAGCCCGTCTTTCGACGCCAAGTGTGCAATCACCTCGTTGACGTTCATATTGGACGAGGTCCCCGAACCGGTCTGAAACACGTCGATGGGGAACTGATCGTCATGCGTCCCCTCGATGATGGCTTGTGCTCCAGCAATGATCGCCTCGGCGCGTTGGCTATCCAGCAGCCCAAGTTCGGCGTTGGACTGCGCGGCTGCCCATTTGATGCGTGCCACCGCATGGATGAAAGCACTAGGCATTGCCTGCCCGCTGACAGGAAAATTATTGACCGCCCGTTGAGTCTGTGCGCCATACAGGGCACTGGCAGGAACGTCCAACTCCCCCATGCTGTCGCGCTCGATCCGGGTATCACTCATGACCGCCTCCCATACTGATGCATTAACCCATTGTTCATACAAGGATTGCGCTGGAGTTGATGGCTTTCAAGGAATTTTCTTCGGAGTTGGCAAACCGCCATGTTGCAACGCAGCAAAAGCTTTGTTATTGTGCACTGCAACGAAGGTCAAATCCCTTCGTATCCTGATATCTACGGAGGTGTACCATGAGCAACGTCAACTTCGAGAAAGCCACTGAGCAATTCGAAACTTTCTTCTTTGGTCCGGCCCGCGCCTACGCGGCTCTGAGCCTCGATTACAGCGAAAAGCTGATCGGCGCCCAATTCGAAGCCACCAAGGCTTACACGGACGCCAGCCTGAAGCAGGTGCGCGCATTCTTCGACGTCAAGGACGCCGATGGCTTCCAAGCCTATGTCGAAGACCAGAAAAAGACCGCCAAGGACCTGAGCGAGCGCTTCAAGGGTGACGCCGAAAAAGTCGTGGCCCTGAACCAGGAATTCGTTCAGAAAGGTCAGAAGCTGGTCGAAGACAACGTCAAGACCGCTTCAAAGGCAGCGACCCAAGCGACCAAGTAACATCAGGCGCTCACAGGATAGGATCCCGTTCTGTGTAAACGCTGAATATCAAAAGCCGCTGGTCTTCGACCAGCGGCTTTTTGTCATGAAAGCGCATCATTGGCAATTCATCGACGCCGTCAACTAGGCTCCACTTCGCCGACCGCTGGCTTCAGCCAGCCGGACAAGCCCTTCCCAGTCGAGAATATGAAAGTCACGCCCACGGGATGTGAGTAGTTCCTGCCTATGGAAGCGTGCCAAGGTGCGACTGACGGTCTCCACTGTCAGCCCAAGATAGCTGCTGATATCGCTGCGCGACAGCGCCAACCGGAACCTCGAAGGCGAATATCCGCGACGTCGGAAGCGCTCCGATATGGCAACGAAGAAGTAGGCCAGGCGTGCTTCTGCGGTCCTGCGCAGCAACAGCCGCAACATCAGACGTTCATTGTGCACTTCCTGGCTAAGATTGCGGCACAACTGCTGACGCAACGCCGGGAGCTGTGCCCCTAATTCACTGAGGCGCTCCTGCGGCAACTCACTCACTGTGGTGGTCTCCAAGGCCAGGGCGGTCCCCGGATAGACATTCTGGCCGATGGCATCCAGCCCCACTAAATCCCCCGGCATCGCATAGGCCGTGACCAGAGACTCATCGGTATTGGTGGTCGAAACTTGCTTTAGGCTACCTGAACGTACCAGAAACAGGCCTGTGAACGACATTCCCTGCTTGAACAACGCATCACCTTTTCTCAGCAGCGTATACGTCTGAGTATCATGGAGTTCGGGAATGTCCTCCAGTGGCAGTCCCATAGGCAAATATAAGCAGCTCATATTTTTGTACGCTTCATCCCGACACGCCCCTACAACCGTTTTCTTGGAGCGCCGGCATTCACTGCGCGACGCTTGAATTGTCGCATTCTACGTGCATCATTAGTTTCGTAATTTGACGGCTGTCATATGAAGTGTCGGATTGCTACAAAAAAACCACACTTGCTTCCGCAGCATCTACTCCCAAGTTGATTCATGTCATGGCAGGCAGAGCCGCTCCCACCTAGATTGCATTCTGTTGATACCCCCCCGAATTGCCGGGCTACCGAACATGACTAACAACGGGACAACCAACCATGCTCGACTTGACAGCACTCACCTTCTTGCCACAGGAGCAGCTCTCCCTGGCCAGCGCACATGAGCGCCAGGAAATGCATCGCTATCGCCGGCTCGCCTTGAGCTTCCTGCCCAACGCCCCCCATATCAGCCGGCTGATGGTGGCGCTGGGCAAGGAATCCGAGCAACGCCTTGACGCCCTACGCTGTGTCGCCGAACAGCTGGACCTAAGTGCCTGTGTCGCCCCCATCGATGCAAAGGAAAAAATGTCCCTCACGACCGCCCAGCAGCACTTCTTCATCATTGATGATGTTATGGCAGGCGAGGTACTGGAAAAGGCTCTTGAGGCTGCTCAACACGCATGGTATTTCGCCGGGCGCCTGCTGGAGACCAACGCCACCCCGGAGTTGCACGGACCCTTTCTAGCCTTCGTCGATCAAAAATATGCAGAATGCCGCATCCTCAGTGAATGTCTCGAGCAGTGGGAGCCTAATTCACAACGAGCGCAGACCACGCCAGCCCACCACTGGGCAAAAGTGGCATGGCTGACCCTTGCGTCACACAGTCAACCCAGCATGGTGGCTCCCACACGGCGTTAGCCTGTCTTGGAAGGACACTCCTCGGTCCACCAACCTAAGCATTGCGCCAAATGTCCTCAGGCACTGACTCAGTGCCTCGAGGCAATGCCAGGCCTTTTCAGCCAGCCGCTCCCCGGCGCCCGCTAGCCTCGGTCAAACGACTAAGCCTCTCCAAGTCGAGAATGTGGAAATCGCGACCGTGGATATCGAGCAATCCCTGCTGTTGATATCGCGCCAAGACACGGCTGACAGTCTCCACCGTCAGCCCCAGGTAATTGCCAATCTCCCCTCGCGACATGGCCAAGCGGAAGCGATAAGGAGAGTAGCCTCGGCGCCGAAAGCGTTCGGACATGGCAAAGAAAAAGCATGCAAGACGCACATCGGCTGTTCTGCGCAGCAATAGGCGCAACATCAAACGCTCGTTGTGCACTTCCTGACTCAAGTTTCGATGGAAACGCCGTCTCAGTTCAGGAAGGCTTGCACAAAGATCATCGAGACGTTCGAACGGCAACTCGCAAACTGTCGTGGTTTCCAGTGCCACGGCACTACCTGGATAACTCTTCTCGCCAATGGCATCCAGGCCGACCATTTCACCCGGTAGGAAAAAGGAGGTAACCAGATATTCATCGGTTTCCGTGGTGGTGACCTGTTTGAGGCTACCGGAGCGTACCGCGAACAGGCTGGTAAAAGGCATGCCTTGAAGAAATAGCGCCTCGTTCTTTCTCAGCATGGCCAAGGGTTGGGCAATGTCATTGAGTTCAGCGATCTCCTCCAGAGAAAGTCCCTGGGGAAGACAGAGGGAGCTCAAGTGACAGGCCCGGCAATCGACATTTTGCTGGCTGGCAAAGCGCAATACATTGCTGGGACTCGTCATGATCAGCCTCTACGTTCACTGTGTCCCTTAGAGTATGGAAGAATTACGCTGGGACGACCGTGCGAGTCCGCCATTCTCGAGCCTGAAAACCTTGGTGCTTTGGTAGCCCCTGCTACGCTGTTTGATATTTTTCACGGTCGATATGTCTAAGCTTCTTTTCCCAGTAGTGGCGCTTGCTCACAGCCACCGAACCAATAAAATTCCGAAATAGGCTAGAATTGCTCTGCCAACCAACACGGCCATGGGCCGACTGACCAGGGATTCTCTTACCATGACGGTAATGCTTCTCGGCCTATTGCTATTTCTGGGAGCGCACTCCGTGCGTATCATCGCCGACGACTGGCGCCAAGCTCAGATCGAGCGCTTCGGCGCCCCTGCATGGAAAATCGCTTATTCGTTGATTTCTGTCATTGGTCTAGCCTTGGCCATCTGGGGATTTGCCATGTCACGAACAACTCCCATCATGATCTGGCAGCCCCCCATGTGGACCCAGTACCTGGTGGCATTGTTGATGATCCCCGCCTTCATTCTGCTGGTCTCCACGTATGGCCCGACGAGCCATATTCGTAGTGTCGTGGGGCATCCGATGATGATCAGCGTGAAGTTATGGGCGCTTGGCCACCTGCTGGTTAACGGACGCCTCGGCGATATCCTCTTCTTCGGCGCTTTCCTGGTCTGGTCCATAGCCGCCTTTCGTGCCGCCCGCAGGCGCAACCGTTTGGCCGGAAAGCCATTGGCCATCGGTCGTTTCCAGGGTGATGTCATCGCCGTCGTGGTTGGCCTGACCCTCTATTTCTTGTTCGCCTTTCATTTACACGTTCGGGTTACCGGAGTACCGGCACTAGGATGATGGGATCTCACGCTGCGCAAGGAATGCGATAGGATACAAGTGAGGATCATCACGCAAGAGGGAATCATGCGCCGCTACCTGACCCTACTGATAACCGGAGTCATACTCACCGGCTGCCAAGCCATGGGGCCTGGCGTGGACTCAACGCCACAACGGGTCGAGATCATCGAAAGAGGTGACGAACGAGGGGAGCAACCTTCGCCCTCGGGACGGATTGCCCGACAAGTCCCCTTCCCCGAGCAGGAATATGCCGCGCTGTCCAAACATGGCAATGCCACGATCAGCGGTCGCTTGTACTACACGGCGCCTAGCGGCGATCGGGTTTATGGGGTCAACGAGGTCGTTTCCATCGCTCCAGTGACCACCTATTCAGCCGAGGCCGCGGAAGCAGCCCTGGCAGGCAAGGCCATTGAGCCCGCCGACCCTCGTGCGCGAGAGTATACCCATCAGGCCCATACTGACGGCCAAGGGTATTTCACTGCCAACGGGCTGCCCGCCGGTGATTATTATGTCGCAGGCAGCGTCCGTCTACCCGGCGCCAATGGACGCAGCCCTATCATCATCCACCAAGTGCATGTCGGGGCAGGCCAGACGGCGCGCGTGACACTGAACCGATAAATGTCATGACCGTCGCCTTGCCGGCGGTTATTCTGGGAGGCCAATCGATGTGGGAGCAACGGCAGATACGCCTGACACCACGCTCGCGAGGATTCCATTTGATCACCGAGGAGATCGTCGATGCCTTGCCACGCCTGGCCGAAGTGAAAGTCGGCTTGCTGCATCTGCAACTCCTGCATACCTCGGCGTCATTGACCCTGAATGAAAACGCCGACCCGGATGTTCGCCACGACATGGACGCCTTCATTCGCCACCTGGTCCCTGGCGATCTGCCCTACTTTCGCCACACACTGGAAGGTCCAGACGACATGCCGGCCCACGTCGCCGCCAGCTTGTTCGGTACGCAGCTAACACTGGCAGTGAGAGAAGGCCACTTGGCACTGGGGACCTGGCAGGGAATCTGGTTGGGAGAACACCGTGACCACGGAGGCGAACGTCGCTTGATAGCCACCCTTAACGGAAGCCTCGACTGACAGGCTCCTCGTTGGCAAGCCTTTCACCGACAACCTATGTTTAGGCCATGGGAGGATCGTCATGGGCTCGATGGTCAAGCCTGCGCGCATGTTCATCACCCCCAGGGCCCACTAGGCAAGGGAGATTTTCAGGTGATGCCATATCACACCAAGAAAAGAACGGCGCAAGTATCAGGCACGATATTACTGTCCATTCTATGTAGCACGGCCGTCAACGCAGCGACACTGGAGGAAATTCGCGAGCAAGGCAGCATTCGCATTGCGGTAGCCGATGAACCCCCCTATGGCTATCTGAATGAAAACGGCGAAGCCAAGGGAGTGGGGCCGGATGTGGCCAAACCACTTATCGAAGCGTTGGAAATCGACTCGATCGAGTGGGTATCGACCACCTTCGGCGACCTGATCCCCGGGCTGCAGGAAGGACGTTTCGACATGGTCGCCGCGGAAATGGCTATCCTGCCCGAACGCTGCCAAAAAGTGATCTACTCCGAACCGACTACCTCCTATGGGGAAGGGTTGCTGGTAGCAGCAAGCAATCCACAGGAGATCCATTCCTACTCGGATTTCGCTGAGCGTGACGACATCAAAGTGGCGGTTCTCGGCGGCGCCGATCAACGTGAAATCCTTCAAGCATTGGGAGTCCCCGAGTCCCAAATGGTCATCATCGACAACAATGCGGATGCCGTCGAGGCCATTACCAGCGGACGTGCCGACGCCTATGCCGCCACCGGTCTGACGGTCAGCGATTTGGAAGGCCGAGACCCACAACTGGAAGTGACGAGCAATTTCGTCGACCCCGTCATCAATGGCGAAGAGGTTCGTAGTTGGGGAGGCTTCACCTTTCCCAAAGACGCTGAATCGCTGCGCGACGCGGTCAACCGGGAACTGGCTCGTTACAAGAATACCGAGGCTTGGGAGCAAACCCTGACAGCATACGGCTTTACGCAAGATGACCTGCTGAACTCCTTTAAGTACACCACCGAGCAGCTCTGCAATAAATGAGGGCAGCACTGAATCGCTGTCTTACCAATCAAGCGCTTGCTTGACAAAAGGAATTGTCAGCTTGCGCTTGGCGGAAAGTGAAGCACGATCCAGAATTTCCAGCGCTTCGAAGAGTTCACTCAACCGTCGTGATCCACGATGCAAAATATAGCGAGCCACTTCGTCAGGCAGTTGCATGCCACGGACTCGGGCACGTAGTTTGAGAGCCTCGACACGCCCCTCATCGTCCAACCGCTGGACATGGAACGTCATCCCCCACGTCAGCCGTGAAGCCAAGTCAGGAAGCCGTATGTCGAGCTGACGAGGGGCAGCACTGGCAACGATCACCAATCGCTTGTTGGCATCGCGCAAGCGATTGAAGCAATGGAATAACGCCTCCTCCCAACGCTTGCGCCCCATCACAAAATCGAGATCATCAATGGCTACCAGATCGAGACGCTCAATGTCTTCGAGCATATGCGGCGGGAAATGGCCAAGTTCCGACAGAGGGAGATAGAGAGCCCGCTTATCGCGAGCACTGGCTTCATGGCAAGCCGCTTGCAGCAAGTGACTACGTCCGACGCCTTCCCCACCCCACAGAAAAAGGAACGGCTCTCCCCCTTCGTCGAGCTGGGCCTGCAGCCTGTCCACCAGAATGGCATTGCCACTGGACAGATAGTTGGCGAAGGTTGCGTCGTCACGCAGGCCCACACCGAGCGGTAGCTGCGCAGGCCCGGGGCTCATGAGGACTCCTCGTCTCGGCTGCCTTCTTGGGCAGAATCATATAATGTGCTGTTTTTATAGCGATCCTTGAGTTCGCGTAATAATACCATGATCACTGCCGCCACCGGCAACGCCAGCAGAACACCGGTGAAGCCGAACAGGTTGCCCCCAGCCAGCACAGCGAAGATGACCGCCACTGGATGCAGGCCAATCTTGTCACCCAGCAACTTGGGCTGTAACACGACGCTTTCAGCCACTTGTCCAAGACTAAACACTGCCACGACACCCAACAGGAGCAGCCAACTGCCCTCCTGAAAGAATGCGACGATCAATGCCACGCTGATGCCGACGATGAACCCCAGGAAAGGCACGATACTGGCCAACCCCGACATCATGCCAATCAGCAACCCAAAGCGGACCCCCAACAGTGTCAGTCCCACGGCATAGATCACCCCGAGGCACAGCATGACCAGCAATTGGCCGCGCAGGAACGCCGACAGCACTTCATCGCAACGTAGTGCCAGCCGGGTTACATCGGGTTCCCACGGACGTGGCAGCAGATTACGGATATTCTCCATCAACCGATCCCAATCAAGCAGCAGATAGAACGCCACCACCGGTATCAACGAGACATAAGTGATCCAGCCAATGAAAGCCATGCTCGAGCGCCCGACCCGTGATAGAAGCTGTGCAGCGGTGCCGCCCGCCTGCTGCCAATGCTCTGCCAGCACCGTCTGGACACCACCTAGTTCAGGTGTCACATCATAGCCGGTCCACTCTCGTACTTGCGGTGCCAGCACCGTCTGTACCCACTCAAAGATAATCGGCACCACCTGGCCGAACTGACGCAACTGTTGAGCCAGCAATGGGATCAGGATCAGCAGCGCCACAGAGAGTATCAGCAGCAGTATCAGGAACACGCCGCTAACGGCCACCGGGCGTGACGCCCCCCAACTCTCGAAGCGATCGGCCAGTGGGTCACCCAGATAGGCGACGATCATGCCAGCAAAGAACGGCATCAACATCGACTCGAGCTGAAACAATAACCACAGCACTCCCGCACCGGTAGCCAGAATCCACCAGTGTCTACGCATCATGCCTCCTTGGACTCATTTTTTACTCCTCTTCCCTAGGCGATTCACGCCATGCATCGACGATGCGGGCGGCGCCATGTGATGTTACAATCGACGCTTTCGATCACCCCTTTCCCCGCCGCTTTCGACAGGACTCGTCATGACCCGCAGCACGTCCGATTCCTCCCAACCCACTTCCACCCCGAAAACCTCGCTCAGCTACAAGGATGCCGGCGTGGATATCGATGCCGGCAATGCACTGGTGGAACGCATCAAGGGTGTCGCCAAACGCACCACTCGCCCCGAGGTGTTGGGTGGCCTCGGCGGGTTCGGCGCGCTATGCCAGCTCCCCAGCGGTTACAAGGAGCCGGTACTGGTTTCCGGTACCGACGGTGTCGGCACCAAGCTGCGCCTGGCCATGGACCTTGGCAAGCATGACACCATTGGAATCGATCTGGTCGCCATGTGCGTCAACGATCTGGTCGTGGCCGGTGCCGAACCGTTGTTCTTTCTCGACTACTATGCCACGGGTAAGCTCGATGTGGACATCGCCGCCGACGTGGTAACCGGTATCGGCGAGGGCTGTTCCCAAGCGGGCTGTGCCTTGGTTGGCGGTGAAACCGCCGAAATGCCCGGCATGTATGAAGGCAGCGACTACGACCTGGCCGGTTTCTGTGTCGGCGTGGTCGAGAAATCCGAAATCCTCGATGGCTCTCGTGTCGGGGAAGGCGATGTGCTGTTGGGCCTGGCCTCATCCGGCCCGCACTCCAACGGCTACTCGCTGATTCGCAAGATTCTCGAGCTCAGTTCTGCGGACATCGACAGCGAACTCGGCGGTGTATCACTACGTGAAGCCCTGCTCGCCCCCACCCGCATCTATGTTAAACCGCTGTTATCACTGATCAAGGACAGCGGTATTGCCGTACATGCATTGTCACATATCACCGGAGGCGGTCTGCTGGAAAACATTCCTCGCGTATTGCCGAACGACCTCACTGCTCGCATCGATACCAATTCCTGGGTTCGCCCAGGGATATTCGACTGGCTCCAAGCTCAAGGAAACGTTGCCGAGCGTGAAATGTATCGCGTGCTCAACTGCGGCATCGGCATGGTGGTAGTGGTGCCAGCCAAGGATGCCGACGCCGCCCGAAACCATCTCGAGCAGCAGGGCGAAACCGTTTATCGTCTCGGAGACATCGTCACGCGCAGCGGCCAGGAAGAACAGGTACGCCTGGAGAGTCTCGAAGCATGAGTAACGATCAGTACAGTAGTGACACTCTCACCGACTTTACACCGGAGACCACCGAGCCCCGCCGTGTCGTGGTGCTGATCTCGGGCAACGGCAGCAACCTCCAAGCGTTGATCGACGCACAGTCACACGGTGAACTGGGTGGCGAGATCGTCGCCGTGATCTCCAACCAGCCCAATGCCTATGGCCTGAAGCGGGCACGTGATGCGGGCATCGACGCCGTGGTCCTGCCACACCGGGAATACGAAAGTCGGGAGGCTTTCGATGGCGCGTTAATCAAGGTCATTGAACGCCACGAGCCTGACCTGATCGTACTGGCCGGCTTCATGCGCATTCTCTCTCCGATCTTCGTCCAACGCTTCTACGGGCGGCTATTGAATATCCATCCCTCGCTATTACCGGCCTACCAAGGGCTCGATACCCATGCCCGAGTGTTAGCCGATGGGGCCAAGGAACATGGCGCCAGTGTGCATTTCGTTACCGAGGAACTCGACGGCGGTCCGGTGGTAATCCAAGCCGCACTGGAAATTACCGAAGACGATAGCGTGGAGACCCTCAAGAACAAGGTGCACTCTCGGGAGCACTTGATCTACCCCATCGCGGTGAAGTGGTTCCTCGAGGGCCGGCTACGACTCGGTGCGGAAGGCGCAACCTTCGATGGTGTCCCCCTGCCACCGCAGGGGATGCGCATGTCGCATGCCGATGCCGCAGAGGAACTGGACGAGGATATCGGCGAGGAATCCTGAACCCATCGTGCAGCAAAGCTGCCCTCCCACGAGGGCTGAAGCTTGCACGAACGAGGTGGGAGCGAAGCTCTGCTTCGCGATAAGAGGGTGGCTCACCTCCTATGCCGGCCTGACGGCCGGATCGCGCAGCAGAGCTGCGCTCCCACCAAATCCTGCCGTCGGGTGGCAGGGTGACTCACGCCCTGGGCAACGTCACTCCGCGTTGTCCCATATATTTCCCTCCACGGTCCTTGTAAGACGTCTCACAAACCTCGTCGGACTCCAGGAACAGCATTTGAGCCACGCCTTCGTTGGCATAGATCTTGGCCGGAAGGTTGGTGGTATTGGAAAACTCCAATGTCACGTGCCCTTCCCATTCCGGCTCCAGCGGCGTGACGTTAACGATGATGCCACAGCGCGCATAGGTCGACTTGCCCAGACAGATAGTCAACACATTACGCGGGATACGAAAATACTCGACGGTACGCGCCAAGGCGAAGGAGTTTGGCGGGATAACACAAATGTCGCCTTTGATATCGACAAAACTCTTCTCATCGAAGGCCTTGGGGTCGACCACCGCTGAATGGATATTGGTGAAGACCTTGAATTCGTCGGAGCAGCGCACGTCATAGCCATAGCTGGACGTCCCATAGGAAATCACCCTCTGCCCTTCTACATGACGGACCTGGTCGGGCTCGAAGGGCTCGATCATGCCCTGGCTGTCCGCCATGCGGCGAATCCATTTATCGGCTTTGATGCTCATGGGGCGTCCTTGAATACGGCGTAAAAATCACAAATGAGGGTTTGTCCGAAACGCTGGCGATTTTCAGACAAAACCTAGGGCCGTTATCATAACGGCCCCCATAAAGATTACAAAGCGACATGCAATATCAGTCACCGAAGGAGATGCTGGGCCCTTCCGCTTGCTGGCTTTCGACACCTTCGGCCACCGCTTGCGCTACGCGCTTGAACGTTTGCGCCACCTCGCCGTCAGGTTCGGCCACCACCGTCGGTTTACCACCATCGGACTGCTCGCGAATTGCCATGGTCAGTGGTAGCTGGCCAAGCAACCGGGTCTGGTACTGAGCGGCAATGCGTTCACCCCCACCCGCACCGAAGATCGGTTCGCTATGCCCGCAGTTCGAACAGATGTGCAGGCTCATGTTCTCGACCACTCCCAACACCGGAACATTGACCTTGCGGAACATCTCGATACCCTTGCGGGCATCCAGCAAAGCAATGTCCTGAGGAGTGGTGACGATCACCGCTCCCGATACCGGCACCTTCTGGGCCAGCGTCAACTGGATATCGCCGGTACCTGGTGGCATGTCGATGAATAGGTAGTCCACGTTATCCCAGGCAGTCTGATTCAGGAGTTGCTGGAAAGCCCCTGCCACCATTGGGCCACGCCATACCATGGGCTCGGTCACGTCGACCATGAACGCCATCGACATGGCCTGAATGCCATGAGCTTCGAGGGGTTTGAATGTATTCTCACCCGCCTGCTGGGGCCTTACACCCTCTCCGATGCCCAGCATCTGTGCCTGACTGGGACCATAGATATCGGCATCCAGCAGGCCCACACGATAACCTTCAGCGGCCATCGCCAACGCCAGGTTGGCAGTCACGGTCGACTTGCCGACCCCACCCTTGCCGGATGCCACGGCGACGATATGTTTCACACCCTCGATCACGATTCACTCCTGTCTCGGACTTCAAGAACTTCTAGAGACAGTATAACCCGCCCGCCCGGCCTATAACCAAGTACCATGGTCAGCTTTATATTATGTGAGTTGCTACTCTGAATAATACCTGACCGTTCATGAGAACGAGCTTGACTTGTGTTGTGTCTCATCCTTAGCACTTCCAAGCAGAAAGGCAGGTGATAGCCCATGAGCAATAGTTTTCGTGATCGTAAGGACGCCGGCCAAGCACTGGCCGAAGCCCTGTCCCATTACCGTGAAACGCCAGATTTGCTGGTTCTCGGTCTACCACGCGGCGGTGTACCGGTCGCCTGGGAGGTAGCCCAGGCACTGGACGCCGAACTCGATGTATTGGTGGTGCGCAAGCTAGGGGTGCCCTGGCAGCCCGAGGTCGCCATGGGCGCTATTGCCGGTAACGGCGTGCGCGTCATGCATGACGACATGGTGCGTTCGCTGAATATCTCCCCAGACGATATCGAAGCGATCGCACGCGATGAAACGACCGAACTGGAACGTCGTGAAACCACCTATCGCGGCCACCGTCCCCCCTTACGTATCGAGGGACGCACTGTAATCGTGGTCGATGACGGCCTGGCAACCGGCGCCACCATGCAGGCCGCCGTGAAGGCATTGCGAGCCCAGTCACCAGAGCGCATCGTCGTCGCGGTGCCGGTCTCACCTCCCGATACCGCCGAGGATATGGAGCAACTCGCCGACGAGGTGGTATGCCTGATGCGTCCACCGGGTTTCGGGGCGGTAGGCCAATGGTACCAACGCTTCGACCAAACCAGTGACGAAGAGGTGCAGGCACTGCTTGGAACCTCGAAAAGCTAGTCTCCCGCGCCAACCGGCAGCTTGCCCTGAATGGCCATCATGCCTACACCTTGAAAATGGACACCATTCAAACAGACAAGGTGCCGTCTCAGGGACCACTGGGAGTCATCAAGTTTCTGGGGCTGGTACTGTTCGGGGGGCTCATTGGCGTCATTGCCGCATTCGCAGCGGTGGGATTCGTTGCTGCCGTGCTCTGGCTCAACGATAGCCTACTGATCTCGCCGCGCAGTCGCATGATGTTTGCCCACCCCGGCATCCTCATTGCCGCCACTATCGCCGTGCCTGCTATTGGCGGCTTGTTGGTGGGGCTTGTGCACCACCAGATTGCCGAGCGTCGCCCACATACCCCTGCCGATGTCATCGCCGCCGTCCAGACTCGGCGCGGCCAATTGCCGGCCAGAGCGGGAGCCTTGTCAGCACTGAGTGGCTTGCTGTCACTGGGTGCGGGAGCATCAGTGGGTCAGTATGGGCCATTGGTGCATATGGGAGCGACACTGGGGTCTCTGGGCGCTCGTCTGCTGCGGCTGGGTCGCTCGGATGACAACATCACTATCGCCTGTGGCGTCGCCGCAGCAATCGCCACGGCCTTCAATGCCCCCTTGGCGGGAATCGTCTTCGCCCATGAAGTGGTATTGCGTCATTATGCCTTGCGGGCTTTTGCTCCCGTCGCTGCGGCGGCCACCATTGGCTACGTGATTGCCACCGGTGTATTGGAACGTGGCGCCTTATTCCACGTCACAGACACGACGGTACCTCAACCGTGGGAATTTGCTGCCTTCATCGCCATTGGTGGACTGGGTGCCTTGGTGGCCGGTTCCTACATGCATGCCATCCTTGGCGTCGGTCGCCTGGCCGAGCGTCTGCCGATTTCTCCCCTGCTACGGCCCGCCTTGGCCGGTGCCCTGCTCGGCCTGACCGCACTGTGGGTGCCAGATATTCTGGGCATGGGTCAGGAAACCTTGCGCTTCGCCACCATCGCTGG
The DNA here is from genome assembly GCF_000409775.1 of Litchfieldella anticariensis FP35 = DSM 16096. Taxonomy (GTDB): domain Bacteria; phylum Pseudomonadota; class Gammaproteobacteria; order Pseudomonadales; family Halomonadaceae; genus Litchfieldella; species Litchfieldella anticariensis. The sequence goes on from NZ_KE332377.1 coordinate 948,976, forward strand.
CGCCTTCGGCGGCATTGAACTGATCGTCGTGCTCTTGCTCAAGCTGGGCGCGACTGCATTATGTCTCGGCATGGGCTTCGGTGGCGGTGTCTTCAGCCCGGCATTGGTCATCGGTACGCTATTCGGTGCGTTGTGTGGCACTGTCCTGGGCAAGTTGACGGGCACTCCGCCGGACACCTTCGTGTTCTACGCCGTGTGCGGCATGGTCGCCGTCACTGCACCAGTGATCGGTGCACCCTTGACCAGCCTGCTGATCGTCTTCGAGTTGACCGGTAGCTATGTGCTGACCATTGCCGCACTGGCCAGTGTGACGCTGGCCAGCCCTATTGCCGCTCAGCTCTTCGGGCGATCGCTGTTCGACATCCAGTTGAGCATTCGCGGCCTGGACTTATCGGCCGGACGTGGGCAAGCCGTGCTGAGTGAAGCCCCGGTGCGCCGCTACCTGAATCAGGATTGCGTTACGCTTTCCCCCGACACTGATATCGCAGCAGCGGTAGCCACCCTCAGTCATGCCGGACGTGGCGAGGCCCATCTCGTCGACCCACAGGGTCGTTACCACGGCAGCGTCTCCCTGGCCGACTTGGAAGCCGCCCGCGAAGATGGACATGCCGAGCGCTCAATCGCGAAGTACACGATCGCAAATCGACCGGTATTAGGCCCAAGCACCTCGATCTGGGAGGCCATGGCACGCATGCAGGACTTCACCGGCGAGGCAATGGCGGTGGTCGACGATAAAGAGCAGAGCACCTTTTTGGGAGTCATTTACGAGGCGAGCATTGCCCGCGCCTATCTGAAACACAGTGACGAGTTGAGACGAGAAGAACATGGCTCTGGCTGAACGACACGTTGCCATGGTATTGGCTTGGCTGCTTACTGGCCTAGCGATTCCCGCCGCAGGCCAAGAACCAGCCTCCTTGACCGTATTGAGTTGGGGCGGCGCCTACGAACGGGCGCAGCAACAGGCACTGTTCGCTCCCTTCAGTCAAACCACGGGCACGGCCATACGCGTGGAGAGCTACAATGGCGGACTCACCGGCTTACGCCAGGCTATCGAAGACGGTAATGTTCCCTGGGACGTCATCGACATGACACGTAACGACGCCATGGCCGCCTGCGAAGAAGGGTTACTGGAACCGCTATCTCCGGAAGTGGTCGCTGCCGCCCCGGACGGCACGCCACCGGAACAGGACTTCATTGCCAATGCCTTTGGCCAGTGCAGCATCACACATACCGTTTTCGCTACTGTCGTCGCCTTTCGGCGCGATGCCTTTCCCGGCCAGCGCCCGACGTCGATTGCCGATCTTTTCGACCAACAAAGCTTTCCCGGGCCGCGCGCCCTGCAGCGTACACCAGCCGTCAATCTCGAGTGGGCTCTGCTTTCCTATGGCGTTCCCCGCGAGGAGCTCTACGGGCTGCTCAGCACTCAACGAGGCTTGCGCCTGGCATTGAACCGGCTAGACAGTCTCGAAGACATTCACTGGTGGGAAGCCGGCGATGTCCCGGCCAAATTACTGGCCAGCGGTGAGGTGGTGATGGCCTCGGGGTACAACGGTCGCTTCTTCGATGCCATCGTCAACCGCGACCTGCCCATTCAAATTCTCTGGGACGGCCAAGTCCAGGAATACGAGACCTGGGTCATACCACAAGGTACCCGTCACCCCGAGCTGGCCAAACAATTCATCCGTTTCGCCACCACCACGGAGCAGCTTACCGAACTCGCCAATCGCATCCCGTATGGGCCGGCACGACACTCCGCCGCCATGCAGGTCTCCACCCATCCCGACAATGGTCGGGACATGCGCCTGCATATCCCGACCCATCCACTCAATGCCGAACGCGCCGTGATCAAGGACGATGACTGGTACGCGCATACGCATCACCGGGTCGAAGAACGCTTCCAGGAGTGGCTATCGCGCTAGATGTCATCAACTACTGCTCAATACCCACGGGTTGGCGGTGATCGGTTCGCCACCATGCTCGGTGACACGCACGGTATCGCTACAACCAATGCCCCACTGGCTGGGCAGGCGCAAGCACAGTGGTAAGTGAAACACCATACCGACCTCGAAACGCCGCATCTGCCCTCTTGCGATGAAACCCGTCCCCTCGACCCAGGAAGGTGGGAACTGCGCCCCGACGGTATAACCGAACACGCCAGAAAAGAAGACCTCCGACGCCATCGGCACCAGCACCTGTTCGCCAGCGCACGCGGCATCGTCGAAGCGCTGTCCTGGCCGCATCGCCTGGAGCAAGGTCGTATAGAGACGCTGACAAACATCGAACATGGCTTCCATCTTCGCCGTGGGGCGTCCTGCAACCACCGTGCGCATCATGGGGGCGGTATAACGCTTCCAAGCACTCCCGAATTCGAGAAACACGGGGTCACCCTCGGCAACCGGATGGCGCTGATGGTTGGTATGGATGATGCTGCTACGCCGCCCAACGGTCACGATCGGTTGCATGCTCATGAATTCGCTGCCCGCTTCAAGCATGGCTTGCGCACCAGTGGCAGCGATCTCACTGTCGGTGATGCCTGGCCGAACCGCCTGCACCGCGGCCTCGATTCCCAGCCCAGTGATCCGAGCACTCTCTGCCAGGCAACCGAGTTCAGCATCGCTCTTGACGATCCGCACACTATCCAGCAGAGGCCCTGCATCGATGAACCGATAACCTGGCAAGTGCTCGGTGAGGCCAGTCATCACGCCATAACGCAACGAACCATGCCAGCAATCGATCCCGATACGCGTGCCAGCCTCGGCCAACACCTCGGCCAAGGGTATCAACACCTCTTCGACTCCTTCCCAGCGATAACCGAGCACCTCCTCGACATGCGTACAAGCCACCGCGGGTCCGGTTTCGATGGAAGGCACCTGCAGCACCAGGCGTCGTGGTGTGAAGATCAGTGCCGTATGTACCGAGACCTCGAAGGTGTTGTAACCAGTCAAATAATAAATATCGGACGGATCGGTAAGCAGCAGGGCATCCAACGACTCGGCGCGCATCAATTCGACAAGCGCCTCGTGGCGGCGCTGGAATTCCGCCTCAGGAAATGGGCATTCACTGCCAGCCGAGGTAGCCTGCAAAATGGCGCGATAGTCGTGATGATTCATGGAACCTCCATAGAATGGGTGCTGTTTCCCCAATATAGCCACCTTCGACGAGGCGGCATGCCCGGTTCCCAGCCTTTATTGCTCCCCCTTTGCGCCCTATCCAGCCCCATCTGTCGCTTTCTGAACATTCACGCCATACATGGCGTCGCAAACAGCATGGAGCACACAGGCGTTCACTTCCACACTGCAAGCGAGATTGGAAATCGCTGAGCAGGAGGACCGCCACCATGAGCTCCCAGCACTCCACTTCCTCTAACCGCGACAGTGTCATCCCGATGCCTGGTACCGATGCCATCGTGAAAGACTTCAGCACCCATCAATGCCCAACGGTCGATCAGCAGGACCGCCGTGTTCCTGTCAATCTGCGCCAGTCAGGCCCCACACCCGTCGAAATGCTGATCTCCACCCGGGTGCGCAAGTCACCTTTCTGGCACCTGTCGCACCAAGCGGGCTGCTGGCGGGCCACTGTCTATAACCGGATCTATCATCCGCGCGGCTACGTGAGGCCCGAAGACGGTGGAGCCATGGTCGAATACGACTCCCTGGTTCACGATGTCACCATGTGGAATGTGGCAGTGGAGCGCCAGATCCAGGTCAAGGGCCCGGATGCTCTTGCCTTTGTCGACCATGTCATCACACGCAATGCCTCGGCGATTGCACCAATGCGTGGCAAGTACGTGATCCTGTGCAACGAGGAAGGCGGCATCATCAACGACCCAGTGTTACTGCGTGTCGCCGAGGACGAGTTCTGGTTCTCGATCTCCGACAGCGATCTCGAACTGTGGCTCAAGGGCGTCAATGTCGGCCTGCGCTACAACGTCACTATCGGCGAAATCGACGTCGCTCCGGTGCAGATCCAAGGGCCCAAATCCGAGGCTCTGATGGTCGACCTGGTCGGCGATGAGGTACGGCATATCCCGTACTATGGGCTAATGGAAGCAAAAATCGGTGACCGCGATGTGATCATCTCCCAAACCGGCTTCACCGGCGAGAAGGGCTACGAGATTTATCTCAAGAATGCCACTCTCAACCCTGACGACATGTGGAACACGGTGTTGGCTGCTGGTGAAAAGCACAATCTACGGGTCATCGCCCCGGCCCATCACCGGCGCATCGCGGCCGGAATCCTGTCCTGGGGCCAGGACCTGGACCAGGAAACTCTGCCCTTCCAGTGCAACCTGGGCTACCAGATCCCGCGCCAGAAGGATGCCGACTACATTGGTCGCGCGGCGCTGGAGCGGGTGCGCGCCGAACTCGATCAAGGCCGCTATCCCTTCCGCAACATCCTGGTCGGAATGGTGCTCGGCGGCAAACCGATCGACGATTACGCACCCGACTTCTGGCTGATTTCCGATGAAAATGGGGGCGATCCGGTGGGTTATGTGACGTCGCCCTGGTACTCCCCAGAACTCGGCACCAATATCGCTATGGGGTATGTGCCAGTGGAACTCCAGGCGATAGGAACGCCACTCAAGGTCTGGCTACCGGAGCCTTACGCCGAAACGCCAGGGGTACCGGTCGACGCCGCCGTGGTCGAGATGCCGTTCCGTGCCTCGGTCAATCCCAATGCTCGTGAAATCGCCAAGGCCAGGGGGTTGGATGCCTCAAGCTGAACGCGCCGCCGGGGGAGCACTCGAAGCGAAGAGTGGCGGGTTTGCTGCGGACTCTCTCGAGCGACGAATACAGGGGTTGTGCCATGGCTGGTCATTGGAGGTCACGCCGAAGACCGCCATTCACCTTGCCAAGGCGGAGCCGCCACCCGCTGCCGGCAGCCAGGTCTATATCACCCACCTGCCCGGTCAGCCGTTCGAGGATGTGATCGCTACGGCGGCCTGGTTAAGAGCACGGGGTTACGACCCCGTGCCTCACCTGGTAGCCCGCAGCGTGCCGGATCGTGCAACACTCATCGACTGGCTCGACCACCTGACGCAAGAGGCCGGTGTGGATGCCGTGCTACTGATCGCCGGCAGCATGGCTACCCATCTTGGTCCCTATCCCGACACTCTGACTCTGCTCGAAGATGTCTGCCTGGCTGAGCACGGCATCCGCCGGCTGGCAGTCGCCGGTCACCCGGAAGGCCACCCTCATGCCGATGATGAAGCCCTCGACCAGGCGCTGGCGACCAAACTGGCTCACGCAGAACGCGATGGGCTCGAGATATGGTTGGTCACCCAATTTCTGTTCGATGCGCAGCCACTGCTCGGCTGGCGCCAACGGCTGGTGGCTCAGGGCCTGGAGATTCCCATTCGGGTCGGGCTGCCTGGCCCGGCAAGCTTGGCCACCCTATGGAAGTACGCCATGTCGTGTGGCATCGGCGCCTCGGTAGCCGCACTGCAGAAGCAGGGCAGTCGCATGTTGCAGTTGGCACGCCCCAAACCGCCATCTCGTCAGGTATTGGGCCTGGCCAGACATGCCACCTCGAACCTTGCCCTGCATTTCTATCCATTCGGTGGTATCGACAAGACACTAGCCTGGAGCCAAGCCCTGGAAGCGGGGCGCTTTCGGCTTGATGCACGACAGCACGAGATCATCGTGGACGACTGACTGACGAAGGGGCCTAGCGAGCGGCCCCCTCTTCCGTCATTGTTTCAATGCGCCAGTCCGACAGCCAGGGAGTCCCTGCTACTTCGAATCCCAACCTCTCCAGCCACTGGGCAGTGACCAGATTCGATTGATGTCCCAACCAATAGGCACGAGGATAAGGCACGAACTCCAAGTCATAACGTGGATGATGGTACGCTCGCTCGCTGCCGGCGTCGAAGATGCGATCAAGATGACGCTGCAACGCCTCCACCTGAGTCGCTTCCGCCTGCAATGGGAAAACTTCCTCGACACCTTCCGGCGCCACTCGGGAAGGGAAAGGCGCAATCGCCGCATCGGGAAAAATACGCCGCCCTAGCGCCCCGCGGGTAGGCCATAGCATCGCCGACATCCCCGCCAAGGCACCACGTCGCCCCATCACGTACCAACCCCACTCGCCATAAGCATAACGCACCACACCCTGCTCACGCGGCAACACCAGGCTGGAATGGCGTCCATGATCAACCAGGTAGAAATCGACCGGGTCGTTCAAGTCCGACGGTGGGGTTAGGCGGCCGGCACAGCCGGCGAGCAGAAGCATAAAGGGGCAGCAGTACCAGCAATGGGCCAGGCATGATGGTCCTCTGCATCCGGCCGTTCACGAGGGTTGAGGAAGTCTTCGTTTCATTCATCGGCCCGGTGCGCCAGGTTCATGAGATATAGCGCAGCGGCCAGGGCCAGCACGGAAAGCGCCAGATAAATGGCATCCAACGGGCTGGAGAACTGAATATCGACTACCGCCCGGAAGAATTCGATGATCACGGCCAGGATAACGACCCTGGCGATCTTGTCCTTGAGCTGATCGAGTGACCGCACATTGAAGGGATGAACAGGGTCTCTCTCCTCGGCCTTCTCGATGCGCGATACGAAAAGCTTGTACACTCCCAACCCGAAGATCATCAGCACAATGGCGATCAAGTAGATATCCACCGCTACGACGACGTCGGTGACCACGGTGTCATGAATGTCTTCGCTGCTTCCCACGATGTAATACCCCCAGGCGTCGATGACCACCTCGAGGATGTCAAGGCTAGCGATGATGAAGAGCACCAATGCGCCAAGCAAGCTGGGCACCACCGCCAGCAGCACCAGCAGTCGCGAATTCCACAAGAACCGTTCAAAGCCTTGCTCCAGCTTGCTGTGCTTCGGTGATGGTGAACCGGCAGCATCCTGCTTACGATCATCTTGCATCTCGTCCTCGCCGAATATCAGTGGGTCACATTCCGCATGCCATGGATACTTCGTTGCTCAAAAACGTTCGTTATCCTGAAATGCCAGGTTATTCACCTTCGTCTTGCCCAACAGCTTTAGCAGAAAATTCCGGCAAGCGCGTAATACGGGATACCAAAACCTCGCCCGTTTGGCTGAGCGAAAAAACCAGTAATTCAGGCGATTGAAAATACCGGAGCGGCTACTCAGCAGAGCCAGCATATGGATGGCGTCGTCACCGTAGTACAGCCGACCGTCCATTTTCAGCACCATGCCCTGATCGATGTCGAGACCAGCTTCGGTGATTTCCTCCATGATCGCGGTATCCTGTCGGGCATCGACCAGCGTGAGCGAGCCTACCGACTCGCGCAGGCGTACCAAGCGACAGTAGTGGTCGCAGAAGGGGCACTGCTCGTCGTAGACCAGCACAATCTCTTTTCTGGACATTGGCCATTAGCTCCAAGGCGGTGCATTCGATTCGACATGGTAACGCTGATAGGTAGGGGCTTATCATCAAGACTCCCCAGGATGGCGCGAGGAACCTTCATGAATAGGCACGGGCATGCCGCCACCACTCAGACAGGACGTGTTCTCCACTTCGCGCTACGTGTACTGGGGGCATTCTTGCGCAATCGTGGCATGCTGTTGGCCGGCGGGATAGGCTATAACATACTGCTATCGATCGTCCCGCTATTCGCCTTGATCTGCGTATTCCTGACCCATGTGGTCGACGAGGGTCAATTGCTCGAGGTGATGGCCATCCAGGCCCGACATCTCGCACCAGCGCATGCCGACCTGTTGCTGGATGCCGTTCGTACCGTGCTGAAATCGCGCGACGTGATCGGCTTGGTGGGTACCTTGGTATTGCTGGTCTTCAGTTCCTTCGCTTTTCGCATGCTCGAAGATGCCATGGCGATCATTTTCCATCTGCCCGATGACCCGGCCAAGCGCAGCATCTGGGTGTCGGCGCTCCTGCCTTATGCTTTCATGCTGGTGTTGGGCACGGGCTTACTGGCCCTGACACTGCTGGTGTCGCTGGCTGACGCGCTCAACGCACTGACCATCGTCATCACCGGTCGCAGTCTGCCCTTTGCCGGTGCTTCCACGGCACTGCTCAACCTGTTCAGCTTCATCGGCATGTTCGTGCTGTTCAGCGCTATCTACAAGGTACTGCCAGTGGTCAAGATCTCTCTGCGTCGCGCGCTGATCGGCGGCTTCGTGGCAGCTCTCATGTGGGAAGGAATCAGGCTATTGTTGGTGGGCTATTTTGCGCATATCTCTCTCGTCAACGCTGTCTACGGTTCGCTGGCCACCATCATCATCGTGCTGCTGAGCCTGGAAATTGGCGCCATCATCTTGTTGTTGGGCGCCCAGGTAATCGCTGAACTGGAGCGTAATGCGCGGGCAGGTCTCCCCTGGTACATCGACCCACGGCGCCAGGCCATTACCCATGTAGAGTGATATATGCCGCGCGAGATCAACGGGAAGAACTCTGCCGCTGTAGCCGCCGGATCAGCGCCATCATTCCCTTACCACTGACCATACCCAACACATAAACCACCACCAACAGCAATGCCAACGGCAGAGATAGGCTCCAGCCCAGGAAGTTGACCTCCACGACGCGGATGTTCTGCACGAACAGAATAACCATGATGACGATGATGGCGACCTTCAACCCCAGATAGACCTTGTCCATCGTTCCTCCCCTTATTCCGTTTCCCCCTTATTCGTCACACCCGAACACGACCGAGACTTTTCAGAACAATCTGAAGGCCACTATGGCAAAGGTTGCATAGGTCACCACCAAGGCCAGCGAGGCCATCAAACCGTCCTTGGCAATCAAAGCCAAACCGAAACCTGTCAGCGCCAAGCCAGCCCCATTGGCCGTAAACGGCACTACCTCCATGGGTGGCATGGCCAAGGCAATCAAGACACAGGAGACCGCAATAAGTGATACCCCCACCTCGCTCATCAATAGAGGGAACCTGGGTTGCAGCAGACGATCGATATAGTGCGCCGGCTTACGCAGCCAATGGATGGCCTTATCCAAGGATTGACCTGAAATAGAGCGAGCAAGCAGCCACTCGGGTAACCAGAAGTGTTCGCGACGCAACAGCAACTGCACGGCCACCAGCAAGACCATGCAGGCCATCAGGGTAGGAACGCCCGGAATATCGCCAATGATAGGGGCCAACGTCACCACCCCCGCCACCAATAAAAGCGGCCCAAACGACCGGCGCCCAACGGCATCGAGCAGATCGCCCAGCGAGACACGACGTCCATTATGCTCGATACGATCGAGACACTCGAGAAGCTGGCCCAGGTTGACAGGCTGCCGCTCCTCTCTCACGACACGTCACCCCCCTGACTGCGACTGGACATGCAACTTGGTCCGAATGAAGTCACTGTGACTGACATACAGCAAGTCGGCCAAACGCCGGATACGGTGTTCCTCCAGAGGGTCAAGTTGGCCATCGGCATAGGCCAAGGACCACATCAGACGCACCAGCTCGACGCGATCGTCATAACCGTAATGGTCTTTGATCAGGGTAACGAACTGGTAGTGATCGACAGCTTCTTCGACTTCCCGTGCTGCTAGATCCATCAACTCCTGAACGGCATCATCATCCAGCTGGTAACGCCGCGACAGCATCTTCTTGAACGCCGCCAATTCCTCCTCTTCCGTATGATAGTCGGCACGAATCACCTCGCAGAGCAGGGCTGCAGTCGCCAACTCCAGTGTCAGCTTGCGCTCCGCACCGGCACCAGGATTAGCCAGCGTCTGATTGAAGAATTGCTGTATGGCATCGAGCATCGACCATGATCTCCTTATATATTCTCTCGTTTCCGACAGCGCCTATCGCGTAGCGGTTCACCACCATATGACACCCGGGAGCGCATATTGCATCAATTATGGAGGGAACACCCTGGAAAGTGGCAGGTCCTGATCATATACCTTGAATAGACAGGAAAATCGGCGATCAATCCTCTGGAGGCGAGACATGAACGCAAGCCAGACACCGGCCCAACCGTCCAGCGTTACCGCAACGCTTACCTTCATGGCCAAGGGAGATACCAAACCCTACGTGCATACCGAAGCCTTGACCGGTGCCAGTGAACCGCATTATTTCGCAGAGATGGAGCAGCGCCAGGTCGAGGTACACGACGGACGCCCACTGGCAAGCCGCCTATCGCTGGAAGAGCAGGGCTTCGAATTGCACGAACGCCCCACCTCTGTCATCGACCTTTATGACGATGACGCCGTCACACGCGACTATTACGCAGAAGTCGAGGCGCTGATCAAGGAAGCGACCGGCGCCACACGCGTGGTGATCTTCGATCATACCCGGCGTACCGATGCCGAGCAGCGCGATATCCGTGGCCCGGCCAGTCGAGCGCACAACGACTACACCGAAACATCCGGGCCACAGCGCATCCGTGATGTATTGGGTGAGCAGGAAGCCGAGGCACTGAAGAACGTCCCGGTGGCCCAGATCAACCTGTGGCGCCCGATACACGGGCCGGTAACACGTTCCCCACTAGCCGTGCTGGATGCTGCCACGCTTGCACCTGGCGACCTGATCGCTACCGATCTCGTCTATCCAAACCGCGTTGGGGAGATCTATCACCTTGCCTACAATCCCAGCCATCGCTGGTACTACATACCAGGGATGCGCCACGAAGAGGCCTTGTTGATCAAGGGTTATGACGCACGTCGTGACGGCCGGGCACGCTTCACGCCGCATACCGCCTTTCAGGACCCGAACACACCGCGCGACGCTCCCCCTCGCGAGAGCATCGAAGTACGCACCCTGGCCTTTTTCGACTAGGTACCCGTTCCCCAGTGATGCTGGCGCTCCTCACTGGTCACCTTGTCGATAACCACTTCGGGATGATGACGGTGGATTGCCGAATAGATCTCGCGCTCACGATCGTTGGGCACGTCCACCATCATCAGGAAGGCCCCGTTATTGATCTCGCGCTCGTACTTGTCCACCTTCACATCGTGCACCGACACCCCGATCATGGTGCTCGTCCAGACACCAAACAGTCCGCCGAATATCCCCATACCGATGGTCAGAGCCACAATGCCTACACCAGCGGTTTCTCCCAGGATGAAGAAGACGAGAATGCCCAACACCCCGCCGAGGGGAACCCCATATTTGAGTCCACGCATCGCGGCATTGACGACATCCGAGGTCTGCCGCAGGGTGGCATTGTTGACGCCCCGTTCTTCCAGATGCTTCCAATCCCTACCCATGACATGAACTTCTTCCTTGGTCAGTTCCAAGTCACTCAGTTCATGGGCAATGTTGACCGTCGTATCCAGATCAGGGGTCAGGAAATACAAGCGTTGCATGTGACGCCCTCCCATACCGAAGCGGGGGGCATTCATTTACGTGGCAAGGCTACCGGGCCAATTATCCTGTCGAACGCTTTCCCTTCTTCTCTCCAAGCCTTGCGACGTCATGATGTCCCAAACCGCTTGACGTGTGGCCAGCCATGACAAGCCGGCCCAAGAAGGTATTACTTATCAAAGTTGTCGATATTCTCTCTGACAGCAAGTATCAATTAACATTTCGATATACCTGCGTCACGGGTAAGCCGTTATCGAATATCGGATGACTGCCCTCAATTAGCCTTGGCGTCGTTTGATTTGATCGCGAAGCTGCGTCGGGACTTTCTTGATGATCAGACGATCACGCTCCTCGTCATACTCGACGCCCGAGCCCAGCAGATGTGAATCGAAACTGATCGAAACACCGCCGGCACGGCCAGCAAAGCGGCGAAACTGGCTGAGAGTCCGCTTGTCAGGAGGAATTTCGGCGGAAAGACCGTAATCCTGGTGGCGAATATAGTCGTAGAAGGCCTTCGGCTGTTGTTCATCGACCAGTTCGGATAGCTCATCCAAGGTAATAGGCTCACCACGGCGAGCCTGGTCGCTGGCGTAATCGATCAGCGCATCGGTTTTCTCACGAGTCTGTTCCTCGGCGAGATCCTCGCTTTCGACATAATCACTGAAGGCCTTCAACAAGGTCCGCGTTTCACTCGTCGCATCGACCCCTTCCTGGCATCCCAGCCATTCACCGAAGCGCTCGGCAAGCTGTTTGCCACCACGATCCTTGATGAAAGAAAGGTACTGTTGAGAGAGCGTGTCGCTTTGCCATTGCGTCAGATTGAGGCGCGCCGCCAACGTCAGTTGGCTAAGATTCAACTGTGGCGCCGCGACCGCCTCCAGCGCTTCGCTGATGCCGACCCCTTCCCGCTGGTGCAACAGCGCCATGCCCAGATACTGGATATCACCTTGTTGGTAATGAGCGATCAGCAGGTATCCACCCACCGATAGCTGGTCATCGATCATGGCCGTAAAGCCTTCCGCCACTTGGTGCGAAAAGGTCAGGAAGTCGCTTTCGTTCTCTATATAAGCCGTGACCCATCCTGCAAACGGGCCAGCCTCGGTATCCGCGAAATGTCCCCAAGCCTTGGGCTTGGTGTTGTAGCGGTCATTGACGGCAGTCAGCAAGCTGCCCATGGCCTCCGAATCAGTGGGCTCGGCCTCGGCCAGTTGCAAGGTAGCCGGCTGTTCGTCGGAAGGCTTGTCGATACGGTGAACGATGCTATGAAGAATCGGCATGAACGCCTCTTGGCTCGAACGGAATAATGGCAACGGGGCCGCGAGGCGTCATGGTAACGGATTTTTCGTGCCCAAGGCGGGCATGATAACCTTCAAACCTGAATCCAATAGGCAGAAGCATTTTCACCTTCGATAGAAGGCATTGAGTTTGTCCTGATGGGCACTGACGTAAGTCGCGTAGGTTTCATCATCCATGTCGTGCCAGAAGCGCGGGTCGCGGCCAGTGCGCTCGTCGTGCTCGCGGGTGGTGGGGTCGCGCGGGCGGTCCGACTCGAACCCCGGGATATCCGGCAGCGGCTGCGAGATGTCCATATAGCGCTGCAGCATGTCCCAGGCGGCGCGCTGCTCCACATGACTGGTGGTGGAGCCGAACATGCCCGCCAACGACACATGCGCCTCCTCGGCGTAGTGCACCAGGCTCAGGTAGTACTGCGGCGAGCCCTGGGGGCTAGGAGTACTCTGCAAATAACAGTCGAACTCGTGGAAGGGCAGCCGGTACCTCACCTGCGGAGCGAGTCTCGTCTCGCGGGACTCGGTGTAGACGATTACCTCGCCAGTGCGGCGGTTCAACTCCCAGCTAAAGCAGGGGCGGACGCGGGCAGCGAAGTTGGGATCCAGTTTGCGTAGTAAAGCCCCCCCACCCCACATCCCTAGCGGTACTGCATACATGAAGCCATAAGTTAGCCCCAGCGTTATCAATTCATCCTTGGGGGGTAATCCTTTAAAGGCAACCAAAAGGATGATCGACAAAATGGTAGTAACAAACAACACAAGAAAGAAAACAACCGCCCCCATAGCTTCGAGCGCCCCAGCGGGTTCCCCTGGCCGCATATGACGCAAGCACTCCTCGTCCCAGCGGTCCAACAAGTCGTGGCGGTACTTGGGATCCTCGTACTTCGCCATCTCGGGATCGGCTTCCAACGCGCGCAGTTGCTTGGGTGTGTTGTTTTGCCAGCCGTGCATCGGGCTCATGTCCACGCTGGGGTGGCGATGCGGCAATCGCTCACCACTGGCGGCGAACAGCTTGAACTTGCGCGAGTGGCGGCACTCGCGCGGGGGGCGCTGTTGAGTCCTGGCCGAGGTATGCGCCTCGGCGGCATACTCCACTGCAACGTCAGTCATGGCTGTCATCCGGGTGGGAGGCTTCGCTGGCCCAGTAGGCTTGCTCGCGGCGTTCGGGATCCGGGCACCGGCGGTCGTCGGGATCGAGGCTCGCCGGGTCGACCAGCGGCGCCGGGGCCGGCAGAACGCTCG
>NZ_KE332377.1:962803-963028 GCF_000409775.1 Litchfieldella anticariensis FP35 = DSM 16096
CGCTCGCGGCGCCACTGCACGCGCACCGTCCAGCCATAACGGGTGCGCCTCTTGGGCCGCCCCCTCAGGCCGTTCTCGATCTCGGCGTCGAGCGTCATCACGTAGTACTCCATGCCATGCGCGGTGGCACGCGTGAACTGCGGTTCGATGGGCCGCGCCGACGGCACGAAGTCTCCCTCCTGCCAGACGACCTGGTAACCGGGTAGCTGCCCCATCGCCCGGTCG
>NZ_KE332377.1:963135-963363 GCF_000409775.1 Litchfieldella anticariensis FP35 = DSM 16096
GACCACGCCTCGTCGCGCGCCTGGTGGTCGCCGGCGAGGCGTTCGAGGTAGGTCATCGGTTGGGTCGCCGATTCCGGCAGCAGGCCGATCGCGGGGAGCGAGTTGGCGGCAACGGCCTCGGCGGTGGTCGGCACGATGGTGTCGATACGAATGCGGATGCCGGCCAGCAGGCTGACCAGGCGGTCGTAGGCCTCGTTGGAGTTCTGCAGCCAGGGCGCCCGGTCGCGA
>NZ_KE332377.1:963392-963675 GCF_000409775.1 Litchfieldella anticariensis FP35 = DSM 16096
CCCAGCCACTCCTCGAGTTCGCTGTCGGCCAGCCAGGCCCCCACTGCCGCCGCTGCCAGCATCACGCCAATGGCGATCCAGCCCACCGGCCCCATGCCCACCATCACCGACGCCGCCGTCACCACCAGCCCGCTCACCGCCGCCACGCCCAGCGCGATGCCGGCGCCCAGGTTGCCGTTGCGCAGGCTGGTCATGGCATCCCAGCCGCACAGCATCGCCGTAATGACACCACCGGCTGCCGCGCCCAGCGTCGATAGCGCGATCACGCTTGGCAACCACTGGG
>NZ_KE332377.1:963838-964062 GCF_000409775.1 Litchfieldella anticariensis FP35 = DSM 16096
TGAGCTGCTTGTTCAGTCCAATCACCTCCATTCGCAGATTGAATATCTCGATCACGGCAATGATATACGGCAGGCGAATGGCCTCGGCGGTTCGCGACAGGCTGTAGCGGGCGCGTGCCTTTCGGGCGACCTCCGCGGCTGGCGAGTCGGGGTCGACGGCTAGCACCGTCACGGCCTGGCCGCCTGCTGCCGAGGTCAGGGCCTGGGCGGTGGCGGAATTCAGC
>NZ_KE332377.1:964072-1465349 GCF_000409775.1 Litchfieldella anticariensis FP35 = DSM 16096
GGCATGCACGCCGACGAGCAGGTCGGGCAGCCCGGCGCGGGCCAGGCGCACCACCGGGGGAAAGAGCGTCAGCGCCGTGGTCTGGTCCACGACCCCGTTCAGCATCAGCGTCGCCTGTTGGCCCAGCTTGCCCAGTACCGTATCGACGGCTCCGGCCCAGCGCTTGAGATCGGGGACGACGGGCAGGCCCTCGGGGCCCACCAGCATGGCAAGCTGAGGCGTGTCGATGAGTTGCAGGTCGTCGGCGTCGGTGGGCAGCTCCAACTCGGCCTGCCGGGCCATGGCCTTGAGGCGCAGGCGCCCGTCACCGGGGTTGCTCTCTTCCTCCTCGGGCAGTGTCAACGGTGCGGCGAGCGGCGTGGCCTCGTCGCTGGGAAACAACATGGCGTGCAGCGGATGGCCGCTGCCATCGCTCAAACAACGCACCAACAGGCGCTGGGCTGGCGTAGGGCGATCCTGACGCTCGGTGGCGAGCTGGTCGAGCTGTGTGCCAGACTTGCCAAGGGCGGCGAGCAGGTCCGCCGCCAGGGAGAACGCTCCCAGGTAGTCATGGCCTTCGAGGCTGAACAGGTCGGCCAGAACAGCCTGGACCTCGCGATCACTAAGCAAGTCGGACAAGCGCTGCTGGTAGGCGGCATGCTGGTCGTGCGCCACCTCACGCTGGGCCTGGCACAACACGAAGGCCAGGTCGCCCGAGTCATTGAGGTCCAGGTTGTCGTCGTCGACGAAGCGGTGCAGAGGGTTGGCCTCCCCCGCCGTGTCGTGGCTGGCCAATAGCGTGCGGTTGACCAGCGCCGCACTCTCGAAGCGCGAGTCGCGCGCGGCCCGGCGTGGGATGCCAAGCAGGTAGCGCTCACTGGCCTGACAGCCGCTCAAGGCATGACGCAGGTCGAACAGGGGATCATCGAGCAGCAGCGCGGGAATCTCGCGCGCTCGGGCATCGGCCAGGCAGTCCTGGGCGGCGTCGAGCCCTTGCCAGAGGTCGTGGGGCTGTCCGGCCTGCTCCTCGCTCGCCAGACGCTCGTCCAGTATCTGGGCGCGCACCATGGCCTGCCGATAAAACGACGACTCGTCCCCCTCGTCGGTGAGCGCTTGTAAGGCCGTGTTGGCAGCAGCACGCGCACTGCCACCATCCGCCTCGAAGCGCTCGAGTTCCTGGGTGGCTTGACTATAGAGCTGGGTGAGGTGCTGGCCGGCCAGGTCGCGTGTGATGGCGGCGGGATTGGCCACCTCCAGCTCAGCAAACCATTCGCGCAGACGCTGCGGTTCGTCAGCCAGGGGGTATAACTGCCCCGAGGTGGCAATGTGGTTGGCACCGAGCAAATGGAGACGCTGGCAGCGTGTCTGACGGGCCCATGCATCGGCTTGCAGATAGTTCAGGCGCGCCGCCGACCACTGCACCTCGGAATAGGCCATGCAGGGGTTGTGGCCAACCCGGGAATTGACGCCCCGGTCGCTACCGGGACGCGGAATCCACACCTCTTGCAACGCTACACTGACGGCGGGGCGTCGATCGTCGCGGTAGCACCCGTCGCCGTCGCGGTGAGCGGCCAGGTCGATATCACGGAACTCGAGCTGGCCAGTATCGGCATTGGCGCGCACCTCGATCTCGCGCCACAGCCTGTCGCGGTAGAACAGGTACAGATAGCCTGGGCGCAGGGGCAGTGTGTGGGCCCGGCCGTCGGTGTCCCAGGTCGACTGCGGCGCCAGCGACCGCCATAGTGCCATGGGCATGACAGGCTGGATGACATAGTGCTGGTAGCGCTGCTGACGCGGGGTTTCCCAGAGGTTCTCGAACAACGGCAGGCGGATCGGTTCGCCCTGTTCGGTGGCGATCTCGAGCTGGATGTCGGCAGGCCGCGTGCCTTTCCAGCGCCATTTGTGCAGCACGCTCGTGGGATTCGAGAAGTCTTCCAACGCTTCCTTGGCCGGTTCGTCGAGCTCGGTGCCGCGATAGCCATCGAGCAGGACGAACTCATGCCCCGCCGGGTGCTGCTTGCCCAGCACCTGCACGAACAGCATCTTGGGTTCGCAGGCCGGCCCCATCTCGCTCAGCGGTCCGTGGCGTATTTCGTGACTCATGCATTGTCCCTTGCGTCATCGTTTTGTTTTTTTGCTGTGGGGATGGTTGCGCTGCCATACCATGCACTAGCCCGCTGACATTGGGTAATGCGGATGCAGGTAGCTTGACGCGACTGGCCAACACCCAACGGTGAGCACCATCCCTGGAGACGACATGACGACTTCCCTGTCGTCATGCTCGGAGCGCTAAGCTACGAGAATAGGCACGGGAAGGGAACTGCAAAACAGCAATTGTCTAATATGTCTTACAGAGTTTGTCGGCAATTTCTTACAAAATCCTTTGTTCAATGGCCTTCAATAATCTGCTTTGGGTGACTCATATCCCTATGCATTACGGAATATGCTTCCATATACCTCAGGGCTTGATCCGATAGCCGGTCTTGAAAATCCAACTAACCACCGCCAGGCTCAACGCCAGAAACAGCAGAATCATGGTCAAGCTGGCCCCCAGGCTCACGTCACTGATGCCGTAGAAGCTCCAGCGGAAACCGCTGACCAGATATACCACCGGATTGAACAGCGTCACGCCTTGCCAGAATGGCGGCAGCATGTCGATGGCATAGAAGCTGCCACCCAGAAAGGTCAGAGGCGTAATGATCAGTAACGGCACCAGTTGCAGCTTCTCGAAACCATCCGCCCAGATGCCGATGATGAAACCCAACAGGCTGAAGGTCACTGCGGTAAGCACCAGGAACAGCAACATCCAGAACGGATGGGCGATCTGAAGTGGCACGAAGAAGCCGGCCGTCGCCAAGATGATCAGGCCCAACAGGATCGACTTGGTTGCCGCAGCACCGACATACCCCAAGACGATCTCGAATGACGACACAGGTGCCGACAACAGCTCGTAGATCGTGCCTGAGAACTTGGGGAAAAAGATGCCGAAGGAAGCATTGGACACGCTCTGAGTGAGCAGCATCAACATGATCAGCCCCGGCACGATGAAAGCCCCATAGCTGACGCCTTCGATCTCGGTGATGCGCGACCCGATTGCCGCGCCAAAGACCACGAAATACAGCGAGGTCGAAATCACCGGTGAGACGATGCTTTGCAGCAGTGTGCGCGCCGTTCGCGCCATTTCGAAGGTATAGATCGCACGGACCGAATAGAAATTCATTGGCGCCCTCTCACCAGACTGACGAAGATTTCCTCCAGCGAACTTTGCTTGGTGTGGAGGTCCTTGAAATGAATACCCGCTGCATCGAGATCCCCCAACAAGGCGGTGATCCCCGACGCATCATCGCCACTCTCACAGTCGAGGGCGAGACTGGCATCATAGTGATATATCAACTCCTTGCCATCGGCCGCCAACTCCAGATGGTAGGCTATCAGCGCTTCGGGAATCTCTCCGAGCGGATGCAGAAGGTGCAGCGTCAACTGCTTGCTGCCCAGCTTGCGCATCAGTTCCCGCTTTTCCTCCACCAGAACGATCTCGCCATTGTTGATCACCCCAATGCGGTCAGCCATCTCCTCGGCCTCTTCTATGTAGTGAGTGGTGAGTATGATGGTCACACCGCTGTCGCGTAGTCCGCGCACCACTTCCCACATCTCGCGTCGTAGCTCTACATCCACGCCAGCGGTGGGCTCGTCGAGAAACAGGATCCGAGGCTCGTGAGACAGCGCCTTGGCGATCAACACGCGCCGTTTCATACCGCCCGAGAGAGTGATCAGCTTATTGTTGCGTTTGTCCCACAGCGCCAACGACTTGAGCACACGTTCGATATGCTCGGGATTGGGCGGCTTGCCGAACAGGCCACGGCTGAAACTGACCGTGGCCCACACCGTTTCGAAGGCTTCATTGGTCAATTCCTGAGGCACCAGGCCGATACGCGAGCGCGCTTCCCGGTAGTCACGCTCGATATCGAAGCCATCCGCCAACACCCTACCCTCGCTGGCATTGACCAACCCACAGATGATGCTGATCAAGGTCGTCTTGCCCGCCCCATTGGGGCCGAGCAGTGCAAAGATCTCGCCACGCCGGATCTCCAGATCGATGTGCTTCAGTGCCTGGAAACCGGAAGCGTAGGTCTTGGAAAGGTTCTCCACCGACACGATTGGTGGTGCCACCACCCGCTCGGCATCGCGCTCGGCGCGTCGCAGGGGAGCTTCGAGATTGCTGGTCATTGCTTCTTGATCCATGAAGGTTGTTTAAGGAAGATCCTTAGCGTAAAACCTAAGGTTAACTTGAGGTCAAGAGGAGGTACGATACCATGACGAAAGTCACACCAAGTTGTCTCCATAAGGAACTCAGTGTAGGCGAAGTGGCAA
The DNA here is from genome assembly GCF_000409775.1 of Litchfieldella anticariensis FP35 = DSM 16096. Lineage (GTDB taxonomy): Bacteria > Pseudomonadota > Gammaproteobacteria > Pseudomonadales > Halomonadaceae > Litchfieldella > Litchfieldella anticariensis. The sequence goes on from NZ_KE332377.1 coordinate 968,423, forward strand.
AGCGTAGTGGACTCGCCGTGTCCGCCATCCACTTCTACGAGACCAAAGGGTTGATCAAGAGCCGTCGCAACGCCGGCAATCAACGCCGCTATACCCGTGACGTACTGCGTCGCGTGGCCATCATCAAGGTTGCCCAGCGCACTGGCATTCCCCTGGCGTCGATCCGCGAGGCGCTACATACGCTCCCCGATGGACGCACCCCAAACTCCGAGGATTGGCGCCACCTATCAGCTCAATGGAAAGCAGAGCTGGATGATCGGATCGAGCGATTGACCAAGCTACGCAACCAGCTCAGTGGATGCATCGGCTGTGGCTGCTTGTCGCTTGACGACTGCCCGCTACGCAACCCTTGGGATGAGCTGTCCGAAGAGGGGCCGGGGCCACGACTGCTGGATCCGGAGTGATCCCCCTTCGGCGCCCTGTGTCGAGGGGGCCAGCCGCAATCACTATTCGAGCCGGATTTCTCCTTCGAATTCGACGGTCAGATCAAGTCCACCGATTGTCAGGGTCATGGTGGCAGGGAAGGACTCCGTCCCATCGATGGCCCCTTCCTCAATGGCTCTGTCCACGGCTTGCTCGATTTCGCGCTGGGAACTGACGCCAACCTGTTTCAAGAACTTCCGAATACTGAGATTGAAGGTTTCTTCGTTCATCGTTAGCCCTCCCACGACTCACCGCAAGCATGGTCAACTCACCCTAAGCGTAGCCAAGAGCGGCGGTTGAGTGACTCTTCAGAACGTCGATAGGCCCGAGGCTTCCATGAGCCGATACTGCCAATAGCGCCAGCGGGAGTCGTCAGCGAACACTGAGTAATCGACACTAGCCTGACTCTCACCCACGTTATTCCAGCGGCGCTCGAAAAACGCCATAGCATCCTGAATGGCCGGGGTTTGCCGCTCGGCAAGCAAGCGTACCGACGTCTCCAGATTGAGATCGTCCAGATTACGCCGAGTGAAATTGGCTGAGCCGAGGATCAGCTCGGATTCTCCATCGGCGGGCATTCTCAATAGCAGCTTGCTATGGCACTGCTCGCCCTGGGTCACGCACCAGCGCACGGGGATGCCAACCTGGTGGAGTTCATGGGCAACCTGGCGATTGGGGATGCCGTTCTTTTCTAACCCAAAAGCATCCTTGTTAGGGTCAAGCAAAACCCGAATCGCCACACCACGATGGTGAGCCTCGATCAAGGCCTCGACCAGCGAGCGATGAGAAAAGTAAAAGATGGCGATATCCAGACGGTCTCCTGCTTTACTGCCATTCACCGCCGCCAGCAATGCATCGCGGATTCTGGCCTCGGTCAACACCTGCAAGCGGGCTGGTTTTCCATTGGCGACAGCTACCATTCCCGGCATGGCATCCGGCTGAGGAAACGCGATATCGGCACTGGACATGGCCGCCACGGCACGCTCGGTTCCCAGCAAGTCCAGAGCCACTGGCCCTGCGAAGCGCAGCGCCACATTACCGTGGCGACTACTGGCATCGTGAGGATTGGCTGAGGTCACCAACCCTACCCAACTGTTGCCGCTGTCCGCCACCAAGGTCTTGCGGTGGTTGGCATTGAAGTTAAGCAGGCTCAAGTAGCTGCGTAGGGTGACCTTGCCTGGTCCCAAGGCATTGGGCAGCCACCCACCGGTGTTCGAATTGCCTAGCCAACGGCAGCATAAATGCCAAAAGCCCGACCACATGGGGTTGGAGGCACGTAACTGGGTCAGGTCAGTCGATATCACGTTCACCCCTGCCTCGCGCAGGGCCTGGAAATGCGCAAGCTCAATACCACCATAAAGAGTGTTGAGAGGATCACTGATGACCACCGCGGTCAGTGACGGCCGGGCCTGCTTGCGACGAATCAGAGCCTGGGTCAACTCTGCGGAAAGCAGGCGAAAACCATCGCCATCCGCCGCTCCGGCAAAATCATTGAACAGGAACATGTCGAGCACTACCAGACGTTCGGCTTGACCGACAATCCTTAACACCTCGTCAAATATCTGCTGGTCGACCTGGGATGTCCCTGAGGACTTCCGATAGGTCATGTCGGCGAGAAAGACGATGTCATCAGCTTTGCGTAGCGGCGTAGCCGTACTCAGCCCCGGCGGCAATGGTTTGAAGGACTGATAGATCGCCATGGCCAGATAAGCGACGAAGAAAAACAGGACCAACCATGCTCCCAGCCCCATTTTCCACCTCCCGATGGTGGACGGCCTTCCGCGAAATCCTTTCACATTCCTCTCCTTGGAACTCCTGCTCTGTACGGTCAAACGCCGCTCATCAGTGAATGTACCACTCCAACACACCGGATGCGGCAACCGCTGCTCCGACGCCCGCCAGCGCCGCTTCCCAGATCCTTCACATATACCCCCAGCTCGCCGGGAAAATCGGCCTCGATAGCTTCCAGGCGCTTCTGCAATTCAGCACGCCATCCATGTGGTGTCTGAGTCGCCACGGAGGCAGTAGACAAAGCAAGACACAACATCAACGCAGAGGCCAACCGAGCGCGTCGCCAGAACATCATCATGACCTGCTCTTGACCCAAGTGGTCAGGCGTATCCTGCCCAGAGTCAATCAGGACGAGATTATGCCTAGAGGGTGTTATGGGTGCCATCGCATAACGGCGGCGTCGAGGTCTGCTTGCAGCCGCAAAAATACACAGTGGTATCCTTTTCCGCCTGGTAGACCACTGGCCTGAGGTCGGTGGTCTTATGGGTGCCATCGCAGTATGGCTGGCCCTCACTACGCCCACAGGCACACCAGGTATAGCGTTTTCCGGTTTCGACCTTGACGGCGTAGGGCCCCTTTTGGGCCACGAGCGCTTCACTCATGTGGGGCCTCCTCTTATCATCTTGGGAATTCTCATATCAGCGTAGCTGAATGCCCTTTGCCAACAGGCGCCTCCGAGGATTTCAACGCCGCAACGGGGCAAGCCCCATTTACTGGTTCTGCCTTATCATGAGGTCAATCCACGTAACGAAGGTGATGCAATGACCTCTCACGATCTGATTCAAGCCTATTACGCGGCTTTCAACGCTGGCGACATGGATACCTTTCTCGCTCTGCTGGATGACGAGGTAGTACATGACATCAACCAAGGCGAACGCCAGGTTGGCAAGGCAGCCTTCGCTGACTTCATGGCCCATATGAACCGCTGCTACCGCGAACGGCTGAGCGACATGGTGATCATGGTCAACGACGACGGCAGCCGTGGCGCCGCCGAATTCGTGGTCCACGGCGAATACCTGGTCACTGACGAGGGCCTGCCCGAAGCCGAGGGACAGACCTACGAACTGCCCGCGGGTGCTTTTTTCGAGATCCATGACGGCAAGGTGACTCGCGTCACCAACTACTACAATCTCAACGACTGGATCGCCCAAGTGACTGGCGTCAATAAACACTCAATCGTGTAAAGAAATTTTTCTGGCCCACTCTCTCTTTTGGTACTACCCGGCTACTATGAATTAAGGAAGCACTGAATAAACCGACGAGCGGCCTTAGTGGGAACACTGAAGCAAGCCTCACCGGTTTCCACTCAGTGCCTCCTTGGCAGTCATATAGCAAGACCGCGCTGGAGGGTGGGAGAAATGGGCTCATTTGAGTATCCAACGCACCAGAGTGCCGAGCTTTCAGCGCAGCAAGCAGATCGCCCTCAACCGCCTGTTCCGGCTCGTGCCAAACCCCACCGGCGGTTGAAAGCCGTTGTACCCTGGGTGCTGTTGTCACTAGCCGCTATCGTATCTTCCCTGCTAGTGGCCGAGGCACGCACGTCCCGTCTGCAAGCCAAGGAACTTTCACGCTACGCCAGCACCTTGACGTTCTCGCTCGAACCGGGCCTCAGCAACCGTATCGTATTCCCACAACACGGCCCCTTCGACACGCGCCTTGGCTATACACAACTCCCTGAGTTGCAGAGTCGGCTCACACACCGCGGCTACCTCGTTGAACATCAAGCACACTTTTCCCCGTCGCTGCTCGATTATGCTCAACGCGGCTTCTTCGTTCCCTATTCGGAAAAGACGTGGGCCGGGTTGACCATTGACGAGTGTCGCGGTGAACCGCTCTACCAATTCCGCCATCCGCAGCGTCATTATCCGCACTTCGATGCGATTCCACCCTTGGTACTGCAAACTCTGCTGTTCATCGAAAATCGCGAACTGCTCGACGATACCTACCCGTTTGCCAATCCTGCGGTGGATTGGCCACGTTTCGCCAAAGCCGCCATGTCCCAAGTCGGCAAGGCATTGGACGTACAAGAACAATCCGCCGGCGGCAGCACCCTGGCGACTCAGATGGAAAAATATCGCCACTCTCCCGATGGCTTGACGTATTCGGCGATGGAAAAACTTCGCCAAATGGTGTCGGCAAGCGTACGTAGCTACCAGCAGGGCCCGGAAACGCTGACGGCACGCCGCGACGTGGCCCTGGACTACCTCAATACCGTTCCACTTTCGGCAGCACCAGGCTATGGAGAAGTCCATGGCATCGGGGACGGACTATGGGTCTGGTACGGTGCCGACTTTGACAGCGTCAATCGCTTGCTGGTCCCCGCCTTCAACGATGGCAACGCAACAGCAGCACAAGGCTTGGCGCTAAGGCAGGTGGTATCGCTGATGATTGCCCAGCGGCGTCCATCCTATTACCTGTCGCAAGGCCGCCAGTCGCTGGAACGCCTCACCGACAGCTATCTCCGCTTGCTGAACGAGGCAGGCGTCATCAATACCCACCTACGCAACGCTGCCCTTTCACAGGCTCTCGTTTTTCGCTACTTCCCCCAGGACCCTGCACGCATTCACATCGAAAGCGACAAAGGCATCCAAGTCGCACGCAGCCGCCTCGCCAGCCTGCTAGGACTTTCTTATTACGATCTCGACCGGCTCGACCTTGCGGCCAGCACCACCCTGCATGGCGATCTGCAGCGACAAGTGACTGCCTACCTGGAGCGCCTGGCCGATCCCGAATTCGCCAGTGAAATCGGGCTGTTCGGCGAGCGTCTGCTGTCCCCCGAAAAGACCGGTGAAGTACGCTACAGCTTTACGCTATTCGAACGTGGTGACGAAGGCTTCCAGGTTCGAATACAGACCGACAATACCAACCAGCCGTTCGATATCAACGAAGGCAGTAAGCTGGAGCTAGGCTCAACCGCCAAACTACGGGTACTTTCCACTTATCTGGAAGTGATCGCCGAGTTGCACCAGCGTTATGCCGCAGAATCAACCGAGGCATTGCGCCAGATCGACATCGACAGTCATGACATCCTCAGCCGCTGGGCAGTGGATTACCTGATCAACAACCCGAGTCACGATCTGTCCACCATGCTGCAGGCCGCTATGGAGCGCCGTTACTCGGCAAGCCCCCATGAAGCCTTCTTCACTGGAGGCGGACGCCATACCTTCAGCAATTTCCGTCGTGAAGACAACGGCCGTAACCCAACACTCAACGAGGCGCTGCGCGAATCGATCAACCTGCCGTTCGTGCGCGTGCTGCGCGATCTGGTGCGCTACACGATCTACCAGAACGGCAATCGCACCCAACTGCTCGAGGATGACAAGGATCCTCGCCGTGTGGAGTACCTGCGCCGTTTCGCCGACCGTGAAGGGCGGGTCTTCTTGCTGCGCTTCTGGCGCAAGTATCAAGGCAAGGAAAACCCGGAGCGCCTCGACCTTTTCCTCGATGGTCTGAAAACCACATCGGCCCGCCTTGCTGCGGTGCACCGCTACCTGATGCCGGAAGTCGATCGCGAGACTTTCGCGGCATTCCTCCGTGAGCGCCTGCCCGGGGAGGGGCTCAGCGATAAACGCATCGACGAGCTTTACCACGGCTACGGGCCCGGCGCTTACGATCTCTCCGACCAAGGCTACATCGCCCGAGTCCACCCCCTGGAACTATGGCTGCTCGGTTACCTGCTCCAACACCCCGATGCCAACTTCCACGAAGCCGCCAGCGCCAGCCGGGAAGAGCGCCAAGAGGTTTACGGCTGGCTGTTCAGGACACGCCACCGCAGTGCACGAGACATTCGTATCCGCACCATGCTCGAAGTCGAAGCCTTTCTGGAAATCCACCAACGCTGGCAACGCCTGGGCTATCCCTTCGAGCATCTGGTGCCCTCCCTGGCCACGGCCATTGGCAGCTCCGGTGACCGCCCGGCAGCCCTCGCCGAGCTGATGGGCATCATACTCAACGATGGCGTACGCCTCCCCACACAACGCATAGATGCCTTGCACTTCGCCGCCAATACGCCTTACGAAACTCGCTTCGTCTCCGCTCCCTCACAAGGCGAACGCGTGATGGCTCCGGAGGTAGCCGCCGTACTCCGTGAAGCGCTGTCGCAGGTCGTGGATGGCGGCACCGCTCGACGACTGCAAGGTAGTTTCACCCTGGAGGACGGCACCCCCCTGACGCTGGGAGGCAAGACCGGCACCGGTGACAACCGCATCGAAACCGTCACGCGTTCCGGACATGTCATCGATTCCCGCGCGCGCAATCGCACGGCTACCTTCGTGTTCTACCTGGGTGAAAGGCATTTCGGCACGCTTACTGCCTATGTAGCTGGCAGTCAGTCGGATGACTTCCGCTTCACTTCGGCCCTGCCGGTCCAGGTGCTGAAAGGTATGGAGCCCATTCTCCGACCGTATTTGCAGCCCGAGCGTCACACTCTCTGCCGACCGCCTTCGCCCGTATTGCAGGTCGCCAATACATGAGCCACCCTCAGGCCACAATCAGGCAGCATCGACTACGCAGTCCAACTATCATTATGGATAAGCGATGGGCGCTGCCCAAGCGATGGAAAGAGCAGCAAGGACGCCTGATGCAAACCAGATCGGCCCTTATGGCCGCAGGAGGTCGAGTCATGGCCATGGCAATGACGACGCGGGAGTACCTCAGGTCGCAAGATATCGACTACGAAGAGGTCAAGCACCCCCGCGAAGTGACCGCTAATCGTATTGCCCAGCAAGCGCATATCACTGGCAACCAACTGGCCAAGGCAGTACTGCTGCATGGTGACTCCGGTTACCGGATCGCTGTACTACCCGGTAGTTGCGAAGCGGATTTGGGCATGCTGTCGAACATGCTCCACGAGCGCGTTGAACTGGCTTCGGAAGATGATATCCGGCGCAGTTTCGACGACTGTGACCCTGGCGCCTTGACGCCCGTAGGCCAGGCCTATGGTCTGCAGGTGTTCGTTGATGATGAACTACGTGATCAGTCGGATATCTACTTCGAAGCCGGCGACCACGAGACATTGGTTCACATGAGCGGACGGGAATTCGACCGTCTGATGCGCGAAGCCGGACACGGCCGCTTCAGCCGTCACATGTAAGCCGACCAGGTAGGCACACTCTTCCGTCGCCGGCCGTGCGCATTCCTTGATGGCAGGCACCGCCTGCTGGAGAGCCATTCGTGTGCCCCGCTGACAGCCCCCTCGATTGCTCATGTCGACGGGGGCTGTTATGATATTAAATCACTGTTTTCTAATGATTTTCACTTCATGAAGTATCTACTCAAACTGTTCCCTGAAATCACCATCAAGTCGCGTTCAGTACGCAAGGAGATGGTGCGCTGCCTGCGTGCCAATGTTCGCAATACCTTATCTCGATACGATGCAGGGGTACGGGTAACCGGAAACTGGGATGCCCTGGAAGTTCAGCCCAGTGCCGACGTGACTGAACAAGACCTGGCCGTGATCGAAGCGGTGATGACCCGCATCCCCGGAATTCATGAAGTGCTGACCATCGAGGACCGCGAGTTTCATTCTTTCGCGGAAACGGCCGAACAACTTCTGCCGCTGTGGGGACCGTACATCACCCACAAGCGCTTCTGCGTGCGCGTGAAACGCCGTGGCGAGCATGAGTTCCGCTCCGACGACCTGGAGCGGCATCTGGGAGCCGCCCTGCTAGCGGCAGCCCCGGGTGCCCGCGTCGATCTGGAGCGCCCTGATATCGTGGTATCGCTCGAACTCAAGGATAAACGGCTACTATTGATCACCCAACGTCGGCCAGGCCTGGGGGGCTACCCGCTAGGCACACAAGGTGCTGCCTTGGCACTGATCTCGGGTGGATTCGACTCCCCAGTAGCCGCCTATCGCATGATTCGGCGTGGCATCAAGACCCATTTCCTGTTCTTCAACCTCGGCGGTCCTGCCCATGAGGCCGGCGTGCGCGAAGTCACACATCATCTATGGCAACGCTATAGCACCTCACATCATGTGAACTTCATTTCGGTGCCTTTCGAAGGCGTGGTCAACGAAATCCTCACCAAGATCCCTGATGGTTTGATGGGAGTGGTACTCAAACGCATGATGATGCGTGCTGCGAGCAAGATAGCAGCCAAGAACCGAATTCCTGTCTTGGTCACCGGCGACGCCATCGCTCAGGTCTCGAGCCAGAGCCTGACCAACCTATGCCTGATCGATGCCTTGGTTGAACGTCCGATCCTGCGCCCCCTGGTGGCTAACGACAAGCAGGACATCATTACCGAAGCCCGCCACATCGGTACCGCGGAATTCGCTGAGCGCATGCCCGAATACTGCGGCGTGACCTCCCGCCGCCCCAATACTCGTGCCCGCCGCGACCGAGTAGAAGAGGCGGAAGCCGAATTCGACTTCGATGTGCTGGAACTCGCCATCGAGCAAGCGACCAAGACCCGGGTAGACAAGTTGATCGAGACCGCTCCTACGCTGGCCGACGTCAAGGTCGTCGACTCACAGGAAGCCTTGGCAGCGCAACGCGACTGCAGCGTCATCGACATCCGCCATCCCAGTGAACGCGATGAGGCGCCACTGCAACTCCCCAGCGAAATCCAGTTGTTGGAGATACCCTTCTACGAGCTACAGGATGAAGCCAAGGCATTGCCTACTGATCGCCATTATCTGCTCTATTGCCAACAAGGAATGATGAGCAAGATGCAAGCATTACGCCTCGCCGATCAAGGCTTGACCAATTTCGGGGTGTACCAGGGAGGATAAGCCTCCAGATCTGGAGCTACTCCCGCCCGTCCCTTCCGAGCCATAGCGGAAGTGTCACTGATGACTGTCTCGCGGGGCACCAAATGGTTGTGTTGCCCTCTCCGCTGCCCCGCGCCTCGGAATCCTCATCTTCAGACTGCCGAACCTGGTCACGAATGTCCCCACAGCGGTTCCACGGACCTCCCACAGTCCGCCATCTGGTTTCTGGATCATAAAGAATTAAAAGCGATTTTCGAGCTTACAACGGCATAAAAATAGTGAAAAACGACAAATCATCAAGCCTCTTTATCAACACTCATCATGGCAAAAAATATATATAACAACCCTTTGCATTGCCCTTATTACTCAGCTATTTTCAAGTTCGAAAAGATCCTAAGGGTAATATTTATTCCCATAACATACCCTAATTAATCACCATTTATTTTAAATATTCAAAAGGAGAACGAGCTTGCTAACAAATACAGAACTGGAAGTCGCCGAGGTCATTGTTGAGGGTCTCGACTTGGATGTAGATCCCCAAAAAATCGATAACAATGCTCCTTTATTTGGTAGCGGCTTAAACCTTGACTCCATTGATGCATTGGAGCTTGCGCTCCTTCTAACTAAATCATTTGGCGTCAAAATTACTCAGGGAGATGAAAAAAATGAAGAGACGTTCAGCTCCTTGAGTGCACTGAGCAGGTTTGTCCAGGAGAACCGACAAATCTGACTTGTCGCCTGGAAGGCTACATGAGTATCAATGGAAGATAGTGCTTAGTGAGGCCCTAATGCAACACGTAAGCTCTGGCATCATCTTGGCCGATCATCCGGCCTTGGTAGGGCATTTCCCAAAAAATCCCGTCGTCCCCGCTGTTATTATCTTGCACCATGTGGAAGAAGCACTTGGCAAATGGCGGGCAGATCTCACGATGAGTAAAATTCACCGAGCCAAGTTCGTTGCCGTGCTTAGGCCAGCAGAAGAATTCCAGATAATCTTTTCTAACACGAACGAGATCAACATCTCTTTCGAATGCTGGAAAGCAGGTGGTCTTCAATTCGCCACGGGCGAAATCGTCGCGAGATCCAACCATCATGCATAATAATTTATCAACGAAACGACCCATTCATGTCACTGCTCACACACTTTCGAGCGCGCTTGGAATTGGTAATGAAGCAACACTAAAGTCCCTTCGGGAAAAAGAAGGTGGCCTACGCCAGCATGAACTTCGTGGTGGAGGCACGACATGGCTCGGGCTCGTCCCCGACATTGGTGAAGAACCAACCCGAGGCACCTTGTCGCAGTATGACTGCCGGGCCAGTCGAGTCCTTGGCCACGCCCTAGTCCAGGATGACTTTCATATCCAAGTTGCCCGTGCACGTGCGCAATACGGCGCCGATCGCATTGGATGCTTCATCGGCACCATTGGTGCCGGACTTGGACATCTCGAAGAATGCTACCGCAACCATGACATCACTAACGGAGATCTCGGGCGGGACGTACGGATCGACCATACGGCACAGCTATTCTCGGTGACCGAGCAATGCCAACGTGTGCTCGATATCAGCGGGCCGGCCGCGACGATCTCCACTGCCTGCTCATCGAGCGCGAAGGTCTTCTGCACAGCTTATCGGTATCTGGCAGCTGGCTTGTGCGACGCTGTCGTCGTCGGCGGCATCGACTGCGCCAATGAAGGTTTCATTTACGGCTTTCGATCGTTGGGACTTCTGTCCTCATTGCCCTGCCGCCCATGGGATCGTGATCGAGATGGGCTGAGTATCGGTGAAGCTGCCGGTTTTGCACTACTGGAACGCCAACCCCGGGGGGCCAATAGCGTTGCCCTACTCGGCTATGGTGAAACCAGCGACTCCTATCACCCGACGGCACCTCATCCCGAGGGAGACGGGGCCGTAGAGGCTATGCGCCATGCCCTGGGTATCGCCGGGCTGCGACCCGAGGAGATTGATTACATCAATCTTCACGGCAGTAGCACCCCCTCCAACGATCAATCCGAAGACCACGCCATCCTTCGGGTATTCGGAGACACGGTGCCTTGCAGTTCCACCAAGAGTTGGACAGGGCACGCTCAAGGAGCTGCCGGAATTACGGAGGCGATTCTTTCCATACTCAGCCTCCAGAATGACGTCATCCCAGCGACGCTGAATACGGTCGCACTCGATCCGGCTTTGCGGACACGAATCGTGACACAGAATGTCGTGCACCGCTTGAAACACGTACTGAGCAACTCCTTTGGTTTTGGTGGCAACAACTGCACGCTCATTTTCGGAGCCGCCCAATGACGCCTTTTTTTGTCGAATCGATCGCCATGCTTGGGCCAGGCCTACCCGATTGGCAAACCAGTATCGACATGCTGCGCAACCCCGTACGTTTCGCTCCTGGAGCAGCACCGGGTATTACCACAGCACCTGCCAAAGCGAACGGCCGGCGACGCACGACTCCTGTCATACGCTTGGCACTCCAGGTGACCGACCAATTGGCTCGAGACTCATCATTGGATCTGTCGAAAGCGACGTCGATTTTTGCGAGTTCGTCCGGCGACCTCCAAGTGCTGGACAAGGTTTGCACCAGCCTCACGGAAGAGGATCCTCCCGTCTCACCGAAACAGTTCCAGAACATCGTACACAATGCTGCAGGTGGCTTCTGGTCCCTCGAAGCCGGTGCCAAAGGAACCACGACTAGCCTGAGCGCTCGAGAATCAAGCTTCACCGCTGGGCTGATCGAAGCTTATACCTGTCTCATCGATGTCGATGCACCGGTTGTCTTTGCCTGTTACGACCATCCGGCTCCCCCTCTGCTGGACCGCTATTTGCCGATACCGACCCCCTTTGCCTCGGCCATGGTGTTGACACGAGAACCGACGAGCAATAGTCGCTTCGCTCTGGCATGCGACATCCATCCGGAGCAACCCGAAACCGTCATGATCGACCATCCCGAATTGGAGAGACTGCGGACCACTCATACGGCGGCCCGTGGGCTACCACTGTTTCACACCATGGCAAACGGTGGAGGCCGCGTCTGTCTGTCCTATATCGGCCCCAGGAGTCTGGTAATCGATGTCGACCCAATTCATCAATGACAAGGCGGCGATCTACGCCCGATTACCGCATGCTGGGCCGATGCAACTGCTGGATGCCGTTCTATCCTGGAACGACGATTCGATACGTTGCCTCACCGCGTCTCATGTCGATGACGCTAATCCACTACACCAAGGCCATAGTTTCTCCAGGATGCACCTACTGGAATACGCCGCTCAAGCCATTGCCGTTCACGGCAGCTTGTTGGATCCGGACGGTCCCGGGAAGCTGGTCTATATTGCCGCCTTTCGCGATGTCGATTTGGCACCCGCCCCATTGCCTCAGATCACGGAGACTCTTCTCGATGTGCGCGCCACGCAACTCGCTGCAATGCCCGATGGCTCGCTCTACGCCTTTTCCGTGATCTCGAGTAGCACCGTAATCGCACAAGGCAAGGCGACCGTCGCTATTGCAGGAGAGCTGCCATGAGACGAGCACTAGTCACAGGTGGAAGTGGCAGTATCGGTGCTTCAATCTGTCGTGAACTGGCCAGGCAAGGTCTTCATCTGATCGTGCATAGCCACTGCAATCCGCAACAGGCCGAATCGGTCGTCCAAGAGATTCGTCGTGACGGCGGCTCTGCGGAGACCATCACATTCGACGTCACCAATCACGAAGAATGTGAAAGAAGTCTTGAAAAGCTGACGGAAGCCGGTCCAATCCAGATCCTGGTGAACAATGCCGGAGTCCACAGCGATGCGCCACTGGTGGGCATGTCGTTAGAACAATGGCGACATGTCATCGACGTCTCGCTACACGGCTTCTTCAATGTAACGCGCCCATTGCTCATGCCGATGATTCGCAGCCGCTGGGGACGCGTCATCAGTATCTCGTCGGTTAGTGGAGTGACCGGAAATCGCGGCCAAAGTAACTACGCCGCAGCAAAGGCCGGCTTGCACGGCGCTTCGAAGTCGCTTGCCACGGAACTTGCCTCGCGAGGCATCACCGTGAATGTCGTCGCTCCCGGTTTCATCGCCAGCGGCATGGCCAAGACCGTCGACGAGCACATCATTCATGCTGCCGTGCCAATGAAAAGGGCGGGAATGGCAGAAGAAGTTGCCTCCCTCGTCTCGTTTCTCGCATCGGACAGTGCCAGTTACCTCACGGGACAAGTCGTCGGGATCAATGGCGGCATGTCCTGAGCGCCAACCACACCTCATGGATTAATGGAGTAGATGATGACCGATGATGTAGTACATGACGTCAGTGGAGACCTCGGATACTACCAACTTCTCGAAAGATCCGAGAAAGCACGGTGGATCATGCACGATCTACCATGGTCGGAACTCGACCCGGACAAGGTCACACCGGAACTCGTGGAAGACGTCAAGATCGCCGCCTTCGCCGAATTGACGACATACTCGGCCACCGAAGCCTTCATGAAACTATTCACGGATGACATCGACTTCACGCAATGGCTATCCGTCTGGTTCTATGAAGAAACCAAGCACCCGCTCGTTCTGATCAAGTGGCTGGCGGCCATGGGAGTACCAACAGAGGAAGCGTTCGTCTACAGGGGGCGGGAAATCGAGCCCATGACGAACTCGAAAGTCGAGATGCTGACCTCGAATATCTGTTCGGAAATCGCCGCGAACACAGCTTACCGACTGTTTGGCAAGGCAGTCGAAGAGCCGGTACTGGTAAGTATCATGCGCTATTTGGCACGGGACGAAATGCGCCATTCCAATGGATTTCAATTCTATTGCCGCAAAACCATTGAAAGATCGGACGACCCCGAACGCGACCGCTTACGGGCGCTTCGTGTGGTGTGGTTTCTATTGCAGCCATCTAGTGACGGTGTGACGCAGCATCCAGTGTTCAAGACACTACTCAAGATGGAAGTTCTGGATGTCGAGGTCTTGCAACGAGAGTTTCGCGAGAAGATCGTGCAATGCATTTCGCGGGTACTGGATCTGGATATTCCCAGCCCGGAGGCATTCTACGACGTCTATGCAAAACTCAAGAAGGACTACCGAGCGAGAAGATCTTCTCGTGCGCTGCAATAGTGGTATTGGCATGCCTACTGCCTAGTCACTGAAAATTCTTCCCCTCTTTGGTCAGGAACCTCTTTGTCATGGAATCCTACCGCATCTGTTTTGCCGATACCGACGCCATGGGGGTCGTGTATCACGCCCGCTATTTCGAGATGGCCGAGCGCAGTCGTATCGAGACAATGCGCCGTGTCGGCGTCGATACGAACAACCTGTTTCGCGGCGGTGCGGGTATCGCGATGGTCCTACGTCGAGCCGTTGCCCGATTCGCGACACCAGCCCTCGTTGACGACCTGCTGACCACGCAGACAAGCATTCCGAGACATACCTCCATCCGTTACTGGTGGCAAACGGACATCACAAGGAGCGGAGAGTCTATTTGCACGATCGAAGCCGAATGCGTATGCATCGACCTCATCACTAAGCAACCAGCCTCTATGCCTCCCGAAATTGCCAGTGCCATCGACAATATCATCAATGAAGGTGCAGCCCTGGCAGGAGCGGAGTTGGAGGGACGGTGATGATCAAAGCAACATCGCAAAAGGGGGAGAATCCTGCCACCGGGATTCTCCGACCTGTCGCCACGGAACGCACGGACACCGAGCTACCAGTGGAAGGTGCGCTGCCTCCGGACCTTGAAGGGCTGTATGTTCGAACCAGCTTCAATCCTCACCCATCAGCCCTTGGTGGTCCGCACAGCCACCCCTTCCAGAGCGATGGCATGCTTCACGGTGTGAGAATCAGCCGCGGCCAGGTTCATTGGTATCGCAACCGCTGGGTCATGACCGATAGCCTGGCAGTAGCCACCGGACGTCAGCCACTTCCAGGACATGACCGTGCCTGGGCACCGAATACAGCCAACACACATGTCATATCGCATGCCGGGCATCTTCTTGCCCTCTGCGAAGTCGGCATGCCCTATGAGCTGTCACCCGAGTTGGAGACGATTGGGCGTTACGACTTCGATGGATCGCTTACCACCAACATGACAGCGCATCCCAAGAGCGATCCAGAAACAGGCGATCTGCATTTTTTTGCCTATCGCCCACGCTCCCCTTTCGTAACCTACTACCGCGCCAACTCGTCGGGGCGAATAACTTGTTGTGCAACTGTCGATGTCGCCGGCCCAACGATCATGCACGATTTCGCGATCACCAAGCATTTCGCCCTGTTTCTGGATCAGCCCCTGGTATTCCGCCGGTCGGGCACACCCAGCGGTGGTTTGCCGTTTCAATGGGATCCAACTTACCCGTCGCGCATCGGTCTCCTGAAAACCGACCAACCTGACAGCGGCATTCGCTGGTTCGAACTCGAGACGCCCTACATCTCCCATGTCATGAACGCTTTCGAGGATGGTGATGATGTCGTGCTACGTGCTGTTGCCAGTGACGCGTTCACGCTCACGGGAGAACTTCCTCCGCCTTCCTTGGCCATAACTCTCAGAGAATGGCGCCTCAATCTCATGACCGGACGGGTCCGACAAACTGACCTCGCCGACATTCCGGCAGAACTCCCTCGCATTGACGAGCGACGTATAGGCAGGCCGCACCGCTATGGCTATGCGATGGAAGTTCGACCTCAGGAAAGCTGGACAACCAGTGGCGGCTTGGTCAAATACGATTTCGCCGCTGGGACGGTAACCATCCATGATTTCGGCCCGCATATCAGGGCGGGTGAGCCGGTCTTCGTGCCAGCACATGAGTTGGCCGATGAAGACGAAGGCTGGGTGCTGTCCTATCTCTACGATGAGCGCGATGACTGCAGTCGGTTGGCCGTTCTCGATGCACAATCTTTCGACACAGCGCCCCTTGCGATGGTCACATTGCCACAGCGCGTGGCTTTTGGCGCCCATGGCAGTTGGATACCGGGATAAGGAGAGTCCAAGAATGCCCGTACTATCTGTAACACGGCTGCATGTGCGCAGTTGGCGGCATGTTCCTGTGGTCCTGCTGGCCACCCTTCGCTCTGCCCATCAGGCACGTCGTGCGGAAGGCAATCTGGCTGTCGCCGTACTCGGAGATGTGAAAAACACCTTTTGGGCCCGATCGGCGTGGCAAAATGAAGATGCCATGAGAGCTTATATCTGGTCCGGCGTACATCGTCGGATCATGAGCAACCTGTCAACCTGGTGCGATGAGGCCGCCGTCGCTCACTGGGAAGCGGAAAAGCCCGAGATCCAGTCATGGGAGGAGGCTCATCACTACCTCCAACGCTATGGCCGCGAACCTGTCATCGATCCGTCAAAACACGGCACTCTCGCCCATGCACCACCCCCTAGGGTCCGAGGTTGGGCACACTTACGACTGAAATAAGAAAACGGGCGCCATCAAGACGCCCGTTCTATCAACCGATCACTGGAACCTGTCATGGGCAAATACCATGTCGTCTCCCGGTGCGGTGGCGTGACAGGCAATGCAGCCCTGCTCCATTCCCTTGGCCACTCTACCGGCCAATGGCCTGCCTTCCGGGTTGGTATCAAGGCTGCCATCCGGCAGGTACTTGGCCCAGAACCAGTCATGGTTATCAGGATCATACCCCTCACGCTTGAACATCACGGTCACGGCTCCCAGGTACTGGTCGGGATCATTCCATACGGCCTCTTTGCTCAGATCTTCACCACCGTAATTGCGCTTGACGATCACCGGACCGGTCGCATCTTCCACACTGAACTCTTGCCTATCCATGGTATCGAGAAAAGCTCCATGAGGATGTCGGCCTGCGTAAGGGGCGGACATGGTGCGGTTCTCCCCCACCAGGCCGTGCTCCTGCAATGTGCCCCATAGCGCCTTGGCAAAGGCGACATCGGCTTCGTCACCAAACGGTGGTTCGGCCAATGCCGTGAAGCTAGTCGTCATGAGCCCTATCGCCAGGGATCCCAGGATGGTCTTGGTCTTCATGCGGCGCCTCCTGTTTCGCTATTATCGTGGAGGGTTTCTCACCCACTCGATTCAGTCGCGGCACCTTTCCCGAACCTTACACCCGCATGACATGGACACACGGCGACCAACCCTTATATGGGTCTGACATTGCGATTAATGCGGAACAGGTTCTGCGGGTCCCAGCGAGACTTGATTTCGCCGAGCCGTTGCAGAGCCGAGCCAAGCGCCGCCTCGACGCGCTCCGCGCCTTCGTCCTCGGTCAGGAAGTTGATGTAGGTCCCACCGGTGGAGAACGACTTCATGTCGTTCCACGCGTTGCGTGCCCATTCGATGTTCGCCTGGTCGTCGTCCGGCTGTTCCCATGAGCCCGCCACGTTGAGTACGTAGCGCGCATCGCGGTTGCCCACGGGCGAATGATCGTCATCGAGTCGGTTCAAGACATCACCGAGCTGGAACAGGATCACCGACGAATGGGGCGAGCGGACGTTTGACGCATGCTCTATCGCTTTCTCGCACAAGGAAGGTTCGATGCGCGGCAGGTACTCGCTTTTCCAGTAGTAACGCCGGCCCTTGGGTTGCGTCGCATCGAGCAGCGTCTGCATCTGTGCATAAGGGCGACGTACCAGCACATCGCCAATGGGATTGCCGAACGACTTGATCGGCGCCACCACCTCTTCACCTTCCTCCGGCTTTCCACTGTAGCAGGCCAGCAGTGCCACGATCGGCGTACCATGCCGTTCCGCCGGCAGCCAGGGAGCGGGAGGCGCCCGGCGCATGAGCGCCACCAGGGTGAGTTCGGGCGGCGCCTGCTCGGCGAGCGTCCGGTACAGCTCGAGTACGGCCGGGGCTTCGCTTGCCGGCCAGGCCACGATGCCACCAATGACCTCCGGGCCGACATCATAAAGTCGATAATCGAAACCGGTTACGACCCCAAAGTTGCCGCCACCGCCACGCAGCCCCCAAAACAGATCCGCATGCTCGTCGCGGCTCGCATGCACCAGCCGCCCATCGGCGGTTACCACATCCATCCCTGTCACGTTGTCCACGGTCCACCCCCAGCGTCGCGTCAGATAGCCAAACCCGCCACCCAGGGTGAGTCCAGCAACGCCAGTGGTCGACACGAAACCGAGAATCGCGGCAAGCCCAAACAGTTGTGTCTCACGATCCACATCGCCAAGCACACAGCCGGCCTGCGCATGGGCGATCCGGCTCTCGCGGTCGACCCACACGCCACGCATCAGCGACAGATCGAGCATCAACGCCCCATCAGCCACAGCCAGTCCGGCGATGTTATGTCCTCCGCCCTTGATGCACAGCAGCAGGTTGTGTTCACGAGCGAAGCGTACACCCGCCATTACGTCGGCCGTGCCGAGACAGCGCACGATAATGGCGGGCTTTCTGTCGATCATGGCATTCCACAAACGGCGTGATTCCTCATACCCCGCGTCGCCTGGCGTATACAACGGTCCTTGTAACTGCATTTTCAAGCGGTTGAGCACATCCGTTTGCACGTCGATCTCGAAGCCATCCAGTGTTTTTGCTCTCATGGTCAAGACTCCTCTCGAAGTAACTTCGAGGTATGCAATGGTTCCCAGGTAAGCCCCTTACCCGAGTGGCAACGAGCTCGCATATGCCTCCCTGCACCACATGACTCGCCACTCGGAAGAAGTGGTATAGTCAACGGTAGCAGCACCGTTCAATGGCCATGAATTCACCATCTGTACCGCCCTCGTGCTGCGTAGGACATACCTCTCCCATGATGCCGACGCGGCTGCGATTCCGGTCGCATATAGAGGAGGAGACACAATGGCTGACTGGGGATATGGGCAATTCTGCCCGGTGGCCATGGCCTCCGAAGTGCTGGGAACCCGCTGGACCATCCTGGTCGTGCGCGAACTCTTGTGCGGAAGTCACCGCTTCAACGACCTTCGCCGCGGTTTACCCCACATTTCGCCTGCTCTGTTGTCAAAGCGGCTGCGTGAGCTGGAAACGCTGGGGGTCGTAAGACGCCAGGTCGATCCCGATACCGGCAACCCGTTGTATAAACTCACTGAAGCCGGCGAGGAACTTCGCCCAGTCGTCATGTCGATGGGAAGCTGGGGGCAACGCTGGTTGGAAACGCAGCTTTCCATGAAGAATCTCGACCCGTCGCTGCTGATGTGGGACATGCGGCGCAACCTGAACCCCACACCACTGCCACGAGACAGGGTCACGATACAGTTTCTGTACCACGACGTGACGCACGGTCAGGCGAAATGGTGGCTGGTCGTCGACAACGGCTCCAAGGAAAGCACGATCGACCTGTGCAAGAAGGACCCCGGCCATGATGTCGATCTGTACGTGGTCAGTGACCTGCGCAGCATGACCGCGATCTGGATGGGCCTGATGACCGCTCAGGAAGCCATCGACAACGGTAAGCTCAAACTGACCGGCGACCGGAAACTGCGGGCCAGCATCCAATCCTGGTTGGGCCTGAGTGCGTTCGCTGCGGAAACCAAGCGGGTAAGCGTCTGACCTTGGCACTTACCATGCTAACCCGGCCTGGGAAAGCGCGGACCATTCGGCCGCCACGGCTTGTTCAGGAAGACCCGGTGAATGGCGCGAAATCCTTGGCTGGGGGTACGCGAACCGATGCCTTGTGGCGATGGAGGCACACTCGCTCCACGCTTGCACATCAGCTTGCCGAGCTGTTCCACACCCGAGCCGATAACCGTCAATGGCTGGCCCGAAACGGGATCGGTAATACTGATCGCCTCGCCGACCTGTACGGTCGTACTTCCTGCCACCACCGCGACCACACATCCCAGTGACTTCACTCTCTCCGCCCAGGTCGCACGCTCATGAACCTGAATGGCATGGTCAGTGGATGCCATGTGCAACCACAGAGAATTGACGTCGATCGTCGAGCCCGATGATGAATCGATTTCCCACCAGGCGGGAACGGCTTCTCGCCAATTCTCTGGCAGCGTTGTCGGCAAGACGATGATCTTTCCTGCTTCGCGCGCACTGCGCATGTAGGTGTCGAATTCAGAGCCGGCAATATATCGAGGCGGTGAGTCATCCGGCTCCCTCAACGTCACAAGCTCGATGTCTCTCTTGGCAGCGACTTCGAAGAAGCTGGCGGCCCCCGCGTCTCTTCCCGGCCGGGAGAAAACGGCACGTTCGACGACCTGATCGAGAATGCCGTTGAAAACGGCTTCGTAGAATAGATCCCCTTCGCTTGCCGCATACCCCCCACTCGGAACGATCGAATAGCGGCGATGAGTGAGGTCGACATCGATCTCCATGTGGCCGTCCGCATCCAGCTCCTTGACACGCGAGATCATGAGATTCGGGGCATCGGGAACTCGAATGAGGGGGGCATCGACGATCGAGACGGGGAGCGATTGGCGGAGTTGGAGGTAACTGAGATTATAGAGGTTCAGAATTTCGGTTATCCCTTT
The DNA here is from genome assembly GCF_000409775.1 of Litchfieldella anticariensis FP35 = DSM 16096. Lineage (GTDB taxonomy): Bacteria > Pseudomonadota > Gammaproteobacteria > Pseudomonadales > Halomonadaceae > Litchfieldella > Litchfieldella anticariensis. Next base: position 988,758 of record NZ_KE332377.1, read on the forward strand.
GGCCGTATCCGGTTCTCCGACTGCCGCCACCTGTTCCGTCACCATGTCATGCGACACATTGCCGGTGAAGAGGGTCAGCCCATGAATCGCTCCCAAATTGAGGCGTAGCATGGCGCGATAGTCATCCTCGCTTGCTTGCTCGGCTTCACCAGCAAGATCGAACAAGGTGTAGTCGACCGACCGGTCGTAGCCGGGACCGGAAAACTCCACTCTCAGGATTTCGCGGATGATCCTTTCGTCTGGCACATGGTGAGCATTGTCCTCCTCGGAGGTGCTCGGAGTTCCCGAAGGCAAACTTCCAAAGAGGTCCGTTACGCCTTCCAACTGGCTCGCGCTGCCGAATAACCCTTCCCCGGTTTCCTCCTCGAGGTCGGCAGGCGCGGGTAAAGGATCGGATGACAGACTCAGTGGGCCAAGAGTGAGTCGCCCTCGTACGCCTCCCTCGTCAATGACATGAAAGAACCCGGAAGGTAGCAATAGCCATTGCGAGTCGACGGTATGCTCGAGGAGCGTTTTCTCGCGACGTATGTCGCCGCGCTGGAGCGTCGCGATAAGGGTAAAGGTCACAGTGTGAGCCGGCTTCTCGCGATCCCCCGATACAGGTGTCGCGTCTTCGGTCAACTCATCCAGCAGCGAAGCAGGAATGGTTTCCAGCGCTCGCCATTGCCCTTCATCCTCGCGAAACTGCACCCAAACGTAGGTCTCGAAGGCCCCCGACAGGGCAAACTCGTGCGGGTTTTCCTCAGGACGAAAGCCCGATTCGAAGAGAGCGTCGCCAACCCGGATGAGATTGTGTGTCGTATCGGCGAGGAGTGACTGTACGGTCTCCGACGACTCCCTGACATCCATAGTGTCCTCGGAACGAACGAGTTTACTCAGTTCCTCTTGTGCGGCATCACTGGCATCGGCCTCGACGATCCGGGTCTCGTACCCTGCGAAGGTCAGCAATTCGGCCAATAGCACAGCACGATCATGGAGATTCCCCGCTTGCGCACGCAACGTCCCCCGGGCACCGCGTAGTACGGCCCGATAGGGTTCAAGCGAGATTTCCATCTGGACGAAGCGAGCAAGATCTTCCGGATCGTTTCCCAGACTCTGCTGTAGTTCGGCAACGAAGTGCTTCGTCTCGTCGGGCGCTACGGTATTTTCCTGGGCCACAGCCGGCAGGCTCAGCATCATGGCCACAACGACCGTGACAAGCATGATCTTCATACTTCCTCCATGACCATCCACTTCTTCCATGACCCGCGCCTCAAGGGCGCTCCATAATCGCCACGCCAATATCCTCGGCTTGCTTGTCGAGGCGAATCTCGGTAGTGGTATCCGCCACCACCTCGATGTCCTGCACCACCAGGGGGCTATCGCGAGTCTCGACCCGTACCGTGTAGCGTCCCACCGGCAGGTCGATCGCCGAGTCACCGATGAGCCCTGCCCCGACCACATCTCCGGCAACGTCGTGCACACTGAAAGGCACCGCCAAGGCACCTTCAATGGCAGCAGCCAGATCACTCGCCTGGGCCGCATTGACGAAACGCCCTTGACCCGCTTCCGCGGCCTCGGCCAACTGCGCCAGAACCTCGGGACGATCGAGTGCGAAGCCAACGATATTGAGGCTCAACTGCAAGCCGTCGTCGTCTAACGCTTCTACCACCTCGAGAAGATCGCTCCGACACTCCTCCTCACCGTCGGTCACCAACACGATCAACTGGGGGTTGCCGTCACGCGGCAGCGCCGCGCCGATACGCTCCAGTGTTTCGCTGATCGGCGTCGTCCCCAAAGCGGCCACGCCACTCAAGCTGGCGAGCAAACGCTCCCGATTCAGTGGCCCCAGAGGCACCAGTTGTTCGATATCCGTACAGTCGCCGGTCTGCCCTTCTCGCACGCGGTGTCCGAAGGTCCATAGACCAACCTCGACGGCGTCAGGCAGATCGCCGACCAACTCGGTCATCACCTCACGAGCAATCTCTATCATCGGCTGGCCGTCGATCTGCCGCCGCATCGACCCCGAACCATCGAGCACCAGCGTAAAACCCGGCGCCGCCACAATGGATGGAATCGGCTCCCCTATCTGGCGCACGGCAAGGCGACCCGTCGCCTCAACCGCGGTCGCAGCAAGAGCATAGTGCTGGATGCCGCTCAATTCCTCGGCGATTGCGGCATAGAGAGCGGGTAGATCGGCACTGCTTGGCTGTACGACATAGCGACCGCTACCAAGCTGAGCCAGGCTGCGCAACACACCATGACCAGTGGCCCCCGTTGCCATGCCCAGTTCGTCGAGATCGGGGCCGAGCCCGATAGCGATCAAGCGTGCATCGCTCGCTTGCAGGCGCTGGCGAAGCTCAGGCAGCGGCGTTTCACTTCCCGTATCCTGGCCATCGGTAAGTGCGATGATCGTCTTTTGCCCTGCGTGGCCTGCCAGGGCTTCCAGCGCCTCCGCCAACGCATCGAACCAATGCGTGCCGCCGAAAGGCCGGAAGTGCCCTTCCAGGGCCTCGAGAATGTCTGGCTGTTCACGGCTTGGTTGGTCGAGCAGACTTTCTACATCGTCACTAAAAGGAAACAACAGCAAGGATTCATGCTTGCCAAGGGACTCGACGTAGCCGCGTACCGCGCGCTCCAGTGCCTCGGCACGCCCTTCCATGCTGTCGCTGGTATCCCAGACCAAGGCAGTGATCCGCTCCGGTTCCCAGAGCGACAATCGATAATCGCCGGGGTTGAGCTGCCAGGTGAGATCGATGCGGTTGCCACTGCGCGCACTGGGCCGGAAGCGCTTGACCGTTGCGCCGGCGGCATTGTCGAGATCGAATGCCAGGCGCCATAAACCACCGGAGTGGGCATCGAGTCTCAGCATCCGCGCCTCATCGCCCGGCAACGCCAAGGCAAAGCGGTCGATATCATCGAGCGGCTCAATGGCACCCGCTACCTGACTCCCAAGCAACAGGGATTCCGGCATTTCGTCATTGGGCTCCCGCTCACCACGCCCATCCGGCAATGAGAACGTGTCATCGCTGGTGGCAATTCCGGCATTCCACCCGTCGGCGATCTCTCCGACCAATACCGATCCAGCGTCGGAAATAGCCTCGATAATGGCGATTTCACCGATGGTGGTGCGCGCCCCGCCATGGTTTTCCAGCACGCGAACGCGCAGATAGCGCGCTGGACGTCCAACTGGGATCGACTGTGCCTGCGACTGCTGCGTCAATTCGAAGCGCCCCAGCGCTTCGAAAGGACCGCTCGGACTCTCTTGAGACACGCCGATCGACACCAACCGCGGCCAGTTCTCATCGAAGTTGCCAACGGCATAACGCGAGCCGCTGGTCGGGTCGATCTCGACACGTTCGACCATGGCGACTCGGTGGCCACGAAAACCGAACACCAAATCCTGCGGCAGTCTTGCGGCATCTCCCACCGTACTCTCGGCCGAAGCCCAACCACTCTCGCGGTCGGCCCGGCCATCGACCAGTTCGATCGCCAGGTTGTCACGATCCTGGGAAGTGAAAGCAACGAGCTCGCCACCCAATGCCGGACGGGCGAGGTTACGCTCGACATCATCGAGAATCGAAGCAGCGGAGGGGGCCTCGAAAACTTTCACCTCGGCCAATCCCATCGTGGGGGCACCATAGTTTTCCAACACACGTAGCTTGAGATAGCGGATTGCCCGTGGAGCGATCTCAATCCGTTGCGGCACCGTCCGGTTCGACAGACGCACCGTCGCCACACGTTCAAACGCCTCTGGCTCGGGGCTCTCACCAGCCAGGACCTCGACGAAACGCGGCACCTCGCTTGGTGATGCGCTTCCAGCGAAGTCGATTGGCAGATGCCTTTCGGCGGCGGGCTCGAGAATCAGCGTATCCACCACTGGTGCTCGTTCGTCATGAAAACCGATCACTACCTCAGGTGGCCAATCGTCAGGCTCATTCTGCCAGCCGTCCGATACCAGGCTGCCTAGCGCATTGCGTATACGGGCGAAACCATCGATCAGCCCCTCAGCCGACCACTTGCCACTGTAGCTATAACGCTCGGACGAGACGTGTACTACCTTGGCGCCCAACGCTTCCAGCGCAACATCGAGTCGCCCGGTTTCGGCATCGTCACCCACAAGCCGGGCCACGATCTCTCCGGAAGGCAGCTCGAGGTCTGCCGATGCCTGCGCCAGGGCAGCCGATGGAGCACAGGCCATCATCAACACGACAAGGCCTATCAAGGTACTAGACATGATGTACCGGCCATAAGCAGGAAGGTAGTAAGCTGTTAGGCTGAGTATGTCTCAGCATAGCTCGCCTCATGAAGCTCGGCACACTGCAAGATCAATCGCCGGAAAAGCCTTGCTACAGCGCTCGATCAGGCCACTCCCACTCATCTGGATATTTCATGCCGGCGCATCACTACCCTGTAACACGCCGCCAGCCATACTCAGTCACTCCGTACCCGGTTTTCAGGAAGAAAACAGCGAGACACCCCCATGAAAAAGAACCTCACCGTCTTTCTCCCCCTGTGTTTGCTTTCGATGCTAGCGTTCACGATCCCGGTGTGGGCCTCGCCTCAGAACGGCGCATTGCCCACTGCCGATTCCGTGACCCTCGGACCCCGTCCGTTCTACCTGGTCCAGAACATGGACGAAGACACGCAACGCGAGCGTGAGCTCAAGGCTGACCTTCTGCACTGCGCTTCCAACAACCGTAGCTGGCGCAGAACGGATTTCTCGATCGGTCATCGCGGCGCAGCGATGCAGTTTCCCGAACACACCCGCGAGTCCTATATTGCCGGCGCCCAGATGGGGGCTGGCGTACTGGAGTGTGACGTGGCCTTTACCGCCGACCAGGAACTCGTGTGTCGGCACTCGCAGTGCGACCTGCACACCACCACCAATATCCTGGAGACGGACCTGGCGCAGAAATGCAGCGTGCCACCGGCATTCGATCCAGAGACCGGCGAGCTACTGAACGCAGCAAAGGTGCAGTGCTGCACCAGCGACATCACGCTGGCCGAGTTCCGAACCCTGGAAGGCAAGATGGATGGCGCCAATACCGAGGCACGCAGCATCGAAGCCTACATGAACGGTACCCCCGGCTGGCGTACCAACCTCTATGCCTCGCGTGGCACGCTGATGACTCATGCCGAAAGCATCGAACTGTTCCAGGCGCTGGGCGTGAAAATGACGCCGGAACTCAAGGAGCCCAGCGTAGAGATGCCCTTCAACGGCATGAGTCAGGAAGACTACGCCCAGAAGATGATCGACGAGTACAAGGCTGCAGGCGTATCACCCAGCAACGTCTATCCCCAGTCGTTCAATCTGGACGACGTGCTCTATTGGATAAACAACACGCCCGAATTCGGCGAACAAGCCGTCTTCCTGGATGACCGCTACGACGATGAAGGCTTCGATCACACCAACCCGGACACCTGGTCACCGAGCATGGAAGAATTGGCAGCACAAGGCGTGAACATCGTGGCGCCGCCGATGTGGATGCTGCTCGCCTCCAACCCGGAAGCCGGCGAATCAGACAACAGGATCGTACCGTCGGTCTACGCCGAACGGGCCAGGCAGGCCGGGCTAGATATCATCGCCTGGACCTTCGAGCGTTCAGGGCCGCTGAGCCAGGACGGCGCGTGGTATCACCAGACCACCGACGACGTGATCGACAACGATAGCGACAAGCTGCTCTCGCTCGACGTGTTGGCACGTGATGTCGGTATCATCGGCATGTTCTCCGACTGGCCGGCCACCGTGACCTTCTACGATAACTGCATGCAGCCAGGGGCATGATGCTCGGCTCGACAACCCAACGGGCCGCGCAAGTGCGCGGCCCGTTTTCGTCTCGTCGGCATGACGATCGCTCAAGCGGCATAAACACGTTCGAGCTCGGTGATATCGATCTTCTTCATACCCAGCATCGCCTGAAATACCCGTTGTGACTTTTCCGCGTCGGGGCCACTCAGCATCTCAATCAGTGCCCTGGGCACCACTTGCCATGACAGGCCATATTTATCCTTCAGCCAGCCACACTGCTGGGCGTTTTCATCGCCACCTTCGGAGAGCTTGTCCCAGAAGTGGTCGACCTCTGCCTGATTCTCGCAATCGATTTGCAGTGAGATCGCCTCATTGAACTGGAACAGTGGCCCGCCATTGAGCGCAGTAAATGCCTGCCCATCGAGCTCGAACGCCACGACCATGACGCTGCCGGGTGGCTTGCCATGGATCTCCTGCCCCGCCTCACTGTAACGAGTGACGTTGCTGATCCCGGAATTGTCGAAGATGGACGTGTAAAACTCCGCTGCTTCCTCGGCTTGATCGTCAAACCACAGGCAAGGGGTGATCCTCTGAATGATGGCCATGCCGCGTCTCCTCGTCCGGGTCGATGTCGTTGAAAGATGGCTCTCACTCATCTTAGTCGTCAAAAGGATGTCCTGAATCGACATCGCCACACTGCGCTTGTAGGCGGAAATACTTCATGGCGGCCTCAGCCCGTGGCAAGCGTCATATATTGTCCCGCCGTACCGTCTCATTCCAGGTACGAGAGAAAACGCGCACATCCCCCTCGTAGGCATCGACCGTGGCATCCAGATGGAAGTGCGTCGGTGTCGAGGTCAACTTCGTGCGAGTGGTTGCTATCACGTGCCAGTCCCCTCTCTCGAAGCTGCGGCTGTTGATCACCTCGCCTCTCAGCGTGGCGTAATCGTCATTGACATAGGTATACCGTTCGGAGACGTCATAGCCGATGGTGAGCCCCAGTTCATCGAGCCGCCACATGCCATCGTTATCGATGACCTGTAGGGTGGCCTCGTTGGTAGCCAGGTTGAACAGTACCGTCCATTCACGATGCGCCGGCACCAGCAGTGTCGTCGCCGGCCCCGGTGCCGCACGGGGCACCCCGAGATCGTGCAGGTCGGTATCCGCTTCGCGACTCGGCCGCTCGGGGAGCAATAACCGACCGCCCGGATGAATCGTCAAGGTCACTGGAGCCGGCGATGGCCAGGCCAAAGGCCAATAGGACGACGAGATGGCCACCCGGATGCGGTTGCCGACCGGAAACCGCTGGGCGACATGATTCAACCGCACCGAAACCCGATACCGCTCACTGGGGCGAATGGGTTCGGGTCGAGTGTGGCCCCCGCGATGGCTCAGGTTCAACAGGCCGTAGGTAATCAACGTCACTGTGCCGTCGGAGCCGATATCGGACAGCCGAACGGCAACCATCGCCTGCGGTTGGTCCGTCGACAGTTCGAGTTCTACCACCGGCTGTCCCAGGATCTCGATGTCTTCCTCCAGCGGCGGCGTATCGAAGCATAACGAGCCACCATCCTCCAGGCGCTGGTCGCTAGGCAGGTCGGTGCTTTCCGAGTAGCTGCACCACTTGCCGGCGAACATCCCCACGCTGAGCGGGCTGCGAATCTCCCGCGGCGCATGGGAGTCGGCTCCGTCAGCACCCGGTTCGAGCCGCCCCGCTGCCAAAGCAAAGGCTCGCGTGTGAAGACGCCGGCTCGGCCACTGCTCCTCCGCCACCCAGCGCCCAGGGCGATCGTCACTGATGGGCGACACAGTGTCCTGCATCCACGCCCGCAGCATCGGCTCGGCGTCGACACCGTTATCGATGTCCTTCAACCAGCGGTCCCACCAACGCACGCACTCGCCGAGGAAATCGATGGACGGGCCAGGACCGCCCATGTGCGGATATTTGTGGCCCCAAGGCCCCACCAGCCCCTTGCGTGGCACGTCAAGATGCTGGATCAGCCGGAACACGGTATTGCAGTAACCGTCGGCCCAGCCGCTGACCGCGAACACCGGGCAACGAATCGCCGCGAAGTCCTCGCAGACGGACGCATGCCGCCAGAACGCATCGCGCCGCTGGTGCTCCAACCAGGTCTTGAGCCACAGCCCGCTCTCCTCGAGGCGCTTGAACCATAGCTCGCGCCAGCGTTCGCCGACGATGGCCGGATCCGGTGGGCAGGCGTTATAGGACAGCATCACCGATGCCCACGACAGGTTATCCGTCAGCAAGCAGCCGCCCATGTAATGCACATCGTCGGTATAGCGGTCATCGGACGAGCAGACAGTGATCACAGCGTGCAGCTCGGGTGGTTGCAAGGCAGCGATCTGCAGGCCATTGAAACCGCCCCACGAAATACCGATCATGCCGACTCGGCCATTGCACCACGGTTGAGCCGCGATCCAACGAATCACCTCGATGCCGTCATCGAGTTCCTGCTGCAGGTATTCATCCTGTAGCACGCCATCGGAATCGCCGCTGCCGCGCAGGTCCACGCGCACGGCGGCATAACCATGGCGAGCGAAGAAGCCATGGACTTCGCTGTCTCGCACGGCCTTGAAATCGCGCTTGCGATAGGGAATGTATTCGAGAATCGCGGGAACCGGATGCTCCGCGGCATCCACGGGAAGCCATAGTTTAGCGGCCAGCCGACAACCGTCGGACATGGGGATCCAGCTATTCTCGATGACCGTCACGTTAGCCGCTTGCCCATCGTCCATTCCGCGTTCCTCCAGCGGTGGAAGCCCTTTCATCGTATATCATTAAAGCAAACATCGCTGTTGCGGTGCTCTCTCCCCCACAGGGTCCACAGGCCCCCAGAGGGTGCCATGAAAATCGTCCATGACTTTCCGCGCGAAGTCCGGGTCATCGAAAACGCCTGGATTCCCATGACCGATGGCATCCGGCTAGCGGCGCGTATCTGGCTACCCAGCGACGCCGAGATCGATCCCGTGCCGGCCATCCTGGAGTACATGCCCTATCGCAAGCGCGACTTCACGCGTCTGCGCGACGAGCCGCTGCACCGCTATTTCGCGGGGCACGGATACGCCTGTATTCGTCTCGACCTGCGTGGCAGCGGCGATTCCGACGGGCTGTTGCTCGACGAGTACCTGCAGCAGGAACTCGATGACGCCGTCGATGCCATCGAGTGGCTGGTTGCCCAGCCGTGGTGCAACGGCGAGGTCGGCATGATGGGCATCTCCTGGGGTGGCTTCAACGCGCTCCAGGTCGCCGCCATGCGGCCCGCGCCGCTCAAGGCCATCATCACCATGTGCTCCACCGACGACCGCTACAGCGACGATGTGCACTATCAGGGCGGTTGCCTGCTCAACGAGAATCTGGGCTGGGGTTCGGTGCTGCTGTCGTGCGCCACCACGCCGCCCGACCCCGACATCGTGGGTGGTGACTGGCGTGCGAAGTGGCGACACCGGATCGACAATGCGCCGTTCTATCCGCTGGTATGGATGCGCCACCCCCACCGTGACGAATATTGGAAACATGGCTCGATCTGCGAGGATTTCGACGCCATCGCCTGTCCCGTCTACGCGGTGGGCGGCTGGGCCGATGGCTACGTGGACGCCATTCCGCGCCTCATGGCCGGCCTGAAGGTGCCGCGCAAGGCCTTGATCGGACCATGGTCGCACGCCTTTCCCCACGCGGCCCTGCCCGGCCCGGCCATCGGCTTCTTCCAGGAGGCGCTGCGCTGGTGGGATCACTGGCTGAAGGGAATCGACAGCGGACTCATGGACGAACCCATGCTGCGGGTATGGATGGAGGAATACGTGCCTCCCGCACCGATGCACGCGGAACGCCCCGGGCGCTGGGTGGCGGAGGAGACCTGGCCATCAGGACGCCTGCAACCACGCACCTTCTACCTCAATGTGCTGTCGCTGGGCGAGCGCCCCGACAGCGAAGACCGGATGCGCATCGCCTCGCCGCAGACTACCGGGCTGGCAGCCGGGGACTGGTACGGCTTCGGGGCGGAAGGTGAGTCGCCCACGGACCAGCGCGAAGACGACGGCAAATCGCTGGTCTTCGATTCCGATCCTTTGCAGGAAAGACTGGAAATTCTCGGCGCCCCAATCGTGTCGCTGGAATTGACGTCCGACCGGCCCGTCGCCTATGTCGTCGTGCGCCTCAATGATGTCGCTCCCGATGGTGCCTCGGCCCGGGTCAGCTACGGCATCCTCAACCTGACCCAGCGCAACGACCGCGAACACCCTGAACCACTGGCGCCTGGGCATCGCTATCGCGTCATGGTGAAGCTGAACGATATCGCCTATGCCTTCAGCCTCGAACACACCATCCGCCTGGCGGTCTCGACCAGCTACTGGCCAGTGATCTGTCCGGCCCCGGAGCCCGTCAACCTGACCCTCTACACCGGTACCAGTCAACTGCAGCTACCGGTGCGCCCACCACGTTCGGAAGATGCCGACCTGCGCGCCTTCGAACCGCCCGAGCGTGCCCCCATGCCGGAAATGACCACGCTCACCGCCGCCCCTTTGCGCCGTCAAGTAGAGCGGGATCTGACTACCGGGATAACGGAGTACCGGATTTCGACCACCGGCGGCGACTTCGGCGACGCCGCACTCGCCCGAATCGAGGATATCGACCTGACCGTCGGCTACACCATCACCAAGACCTACCGCATCCACGACTATGACCCGAACCAGGCCGAATCGACGGTCGAGCAGACCACTACGCATCGTCGAGGCGACTGGTCCACGCGGCTGGAATGTCGTACGCAGCTCACTGCGACACCACGCTGTTTCCGCATCCGGGGAATACTGAAGGCCTACGAGGGCGGCACGCTGTTCGCTCGCCGTGATTGGGACGAGGAAGTCACACGCGATCTGCTGTGAGAGGCGCTATTCTTTGTCTGAAAACTTAGCGTTGTCTAAAAACTTAGCTTGCGGAGTCGCTGGCTCAAGATGCCTTGCCAAGCCCGTAGCGGGCCGTCGCCGTCTCGAGGATCAGGCGCAACAACTCGTGATAGGGATAGCCGGCCCATTCGGCCATCAGGGCCAGCTTGCCGTCCCAATACCAGGTCGGATTGGTGTTGGCATCGAGTAGCCGCGGCTGACCGTCCTCGCCCTCGCGGAAGTCGAAGCGGGCGTAATCGCGCAACCCCAGCCGACGGAACAGCTTCACGGAGTGATCGACCAGTTGGCTCCATTTGATGTCGTCGATCTCGGCTCGGCGGAAATGCAACTTCTCCCAATACGGCGAATCGGGGTTGGCCTTCGAACCGTAGGTAAGAATCGGCGGTAGGTCGGGGGCAAGGGCGCTATAGTCGATTTCCAACGGCGGCAACACCGTGAAGCCACTATGTAGGTTACCGACCAGCCCCACGGTATATTCCGGGCCGGTCAGGAAATCCTGGATCAGCGCATCCACGACCGAAAGTTCCTCAGCCAACCAGCGCAGGTAAGTTTCCGCCTCGCTTGCGTCGTGCACCACGCAATCTCGCGTGATGCCAAAGCTGCCACCGCTGCTGTTCGGCTTGATCAGGCAAGGATAGATGCTTGGCAATACCAATGGATCGGCAGAAAGCTCCACGTAAGTCTCGTTGGGCACAGGAATGCCCTGCCCGGTCGCCAACGCTCGAACCAGCGCCTTGTCGGTGGTGAGGCTGATACCCATCGGATCGGCGCCGGTATAGGGGATATCCAGGATTTCCAGCAACGCGGGAATATTGCGCTCTAGCACCCAGTCGTTGCGGAATCCAGTATCGCAGAAGTTCAGCGCCAGATCGGGAGGATGAGTGCGCAGCTCGTCGATCAACCCGGCATGATCATCGAGATAAACAAACCGATACCCCGACAGGCGCCCCAAGGCGCTGCTCAATTCTTCGACCGCCTTCAACTCCTCGGCACCGAACACCCCATCGAGGGCATAGGCATACGGTAGATGGGGGTCGCCGAGCAGCACGCTAACGTTCAGGCGTTGCATCCGATGTCCTACCCTTTCGCCAACTCACGCAGGGTAAGGAAAGTATACGCCAATCAACAGGGCTACCTTCAGCTGAACGGCTCTCTATACGAGCGTCCTATACGAACGCCGCCCCTTCAGACATGCCGGGGCGTGCCAGTTCATCGATCCGGTGTAGCGTCGTGATATCCAGCGCGATGTCCGCTGCCTTGGCGTTCTCATCAATCCTCTCTGGCCGGCGGGTACCCGGGACCGGGATGATATCGTCGCCTTGATGCAGCACCCACGCCAAGGCCAGCTGCGCCGGTGTAATGCCAAGCTCCTTGGCAATCCCCATGAACGGTTCGAAACGGTCGCGATTCGTCTTGGCGAAGTCACTACCCAACGGCGACCACGCCACCAGCGAAATACCGAGTTCTCGCAGCGTCGGTAACAGGTCTTCCTCGGCCTCACGCCGCCACAGCGAATATTCGTAATGAACGGCGGTAATAGGATGGATGGCATGGGCCCGCCTGACTTCCTCAGCGGTCACATTGCTCAAGCCCAGGTAACGCACCTTTCCAGCCCTGACGGCGTCCTCCATCGCCCCTACGGTCTCTTCGATCGGCGTACCAGGATCTGTGTAGTGCATGTACCACAGATCGATTTCCTCGACGTCCAGGCGCCGGAGGCTGATATCCAGCGCCTTGCGAACATACTCGGACCTGCCATTGATCTTGAGGGGCAAGTTCCAGCCCGTCAGGAAGTCCGTACCGGATTCCTCTTCATCAAAGACAATCCCGAACTTGGTCGCGATAAAGGCCTCGTCGCGCCGCCCCCTTAACGCTTTCCCTACCAAGGCTTCATTGTGGCCATTGCCATAGGCATCGGCGGTATCGATCATGGTCATGCCGGCATCCAGGGCACGGTGAACCACGTCTATTGCTCGCTCGATACCGGAACCACCATAGCAACCTTCCAGCACCATCGCATCGTATCCGAGGTATCCGATCTCGGGGCCATTCCACGCCAATTTCCTTTTCGCCATCATGACGTCATCCTTCGTCTCTGTGCGTATCGACATAATCCATTACCGGGCATGCAGAGTGGGCTCAGCCAACGTCGTTGTCAGTCTGATTCCCTACCAAGTGGCTCGCTCACAAATACCTAGCTTATAGACCGCTGGGCCGCCTTAGCAGCTCAATATAGCAGGCCTATCGGTAACGAGCGGCGGTAATGAACTGGGCAAACGATTCGCACCATACGATGACGGTGTCATAGTTCGCCGGATCTATCGGTTCAGGTACGTAAACGATGAAATTCTCAAAGGTTTTGACATCGCCGACCCGCACCATCTGCTCCTTCAGGCGTTCGAAATCCTCCTCGGTTTCGACGAACTCAGGTGACAAGTACAGCTTGTAATCCGGCCCCGGCGCCAGCTTGCCAACAAAGGCGATGCTTTGCCGTCCAACCGACACGCTGCCCTCACCCCAGTGGAGGAAGTCGCTTCCTTCGAGATCACGTCGGAATTCACCCATGAACACGGCCTGTTGGCTGTGCCTCTCCATCGCCTCTTCCGGCGGGGCTGGTGGCGCGGTCAGTATGGGCAAGGTATAGATACCGATGGAGAAACCCACCACCCCCACCAGCACATGCGAAACAACGAGGAACAACATTCTTTTCATTGGTCATGCCCTCTATCAACGTTTCGCGTTTTTTTCTTATGGGCTGCGTTCCGACTACCGCTCATCGTTCATCGATGTTCCAAAGCACAGGTTTGATATCGACGATCGGCGTTCCGTCGATTGCCTCCATGGCGGCAACCTTCAAGCACTGCCCATCGATCTCCAGCACTAAAACCCGATGCAGCCCCACAGGATTAGGACGATCCGGCGAGCGAGTCGCGAACACGCCGACCAACGATGACTCGCCCCTGCTGCGCGGATGTACCTTGAGCACATCGCGGTACGCATGATGAAGCCAGGTCAACACGATCAGTTCGTCACCCACCTCGATACCCTCGAGCCCTTCCGCCACCGGGTCGAAAATCTCCAGCCACGCCTGCGGCGCGCCCTCATCCGCCTGACGGGGCGCCTCCTTGCGACTGGTCAGTGGCGAATGCACTACCCCAATGGGCTCAAGCGTGTAGTCGGTTTCGTTCATATTATCTAGACCTTGACGCTTCAAACACTCACACCAAACCAGATACTGGCCAAGTGACCGGTCAGGAAGGCCAGCCCAGCGGCGGTTCCCCCCATCAACAGGGTACGCAACCCCGATTGAAACACCGGGCGATGGTAAACGACGCTTTTCATCATACCGATCAGGAAGAACATCAGCGCCGCGATCAACAGACTCGCCAGAAACTGGCGTGTGGTATCGAGGAACGGAACGGCATAGGGCAATAGCGGCATCGCGCCGACGATCAGGAAGGCAACGAATGTCGTCAGTGCGGAACGCATGGGGCTCAACCCCATCTTTTGCAGGCCGTGTTCTTCGGTGAGCATGGTATCCACCCACACCTCTCGATCCTGGCTAATGACCTCCACCACACGCTCCAGCGTCTCGCCGTCGAACCCCTTACGCTGGAAGATCTGGCGGATCTCGTCACGTTCGCCTTCCGGAACCATATCGATATGATGACGCTCGCTTTCACGAATATCGTCGATGTATTCGCGCTGCGCCTGGATCGACTCGTAATTGCTGATCGCCATGCTGAAGCCATCGGCCAACAGGTTGGCGAAGCCGAGCACCAGCGCGACCGTGGCCGAGAAGCCGGCACCGAACGCGCCCGACACCACGGCAAAGGTGGTAACGCAGCCATCGATGCCGCCCAGGATGGCATCGGGGAGCGTCTGCACCTTGGGCGGCTTGTCCAGGCGACGGCTGATCTCCTCCGGACGATGCTCACGCTCCAACGACTCACGAGCGGGCTTCTTCATGACAGTTTCCTGCGGCGCGTCTCCTGATAGGAGAGCACGATCAGGGTGAGCGCAGTGATTGGCAGCACGAAATACAGCATGGCCGTACTGAAGCCCGACAACGCGTCATGCTGTGAAGCGGCCAGAATCAGATAGAGCGTGTAGGCGACGTAATAGCCGAACAGCACGCCACCTTCCCAGCGACTGATCGTGCCGTTGGTGAAGCAGATCGGCAGGCAGGCCAGCGCTACCGCGATCATCACCGGAATGTCGAATCCGACCATCGCCTCGGATACCGCGACGCCCGAAGGAGCCAGCAAACCGGTCAGCCCCAACACGCCCATGATGTTGAAGATGTTGCTGCCCACCACGTTGCCCACGGCGATATCGCGCTCGCCACGCAGAGCCGCGATGATCGAGGTCACCACCTCGGGAAGCGACGTGCCAGCAGCGACTATCGTCAACCCGATGATCTGGTCGCTTACGCCAAGATAAGCCGCGAAGGCCACGGCACCATCGACGAACCAGCGCGATCCCAGCACCAACAGCGCCAGGCCACCGACCACCAGCCCCAGATTCAGCACCAAACTCCCCCCAGTGGCTGACGCCGCCAGACTGTCGGCTGGAGCGTCGTTCTTCATCCGGCGGTTCTGGAAAAGCAGGAAAACGGTGTAGGCAACGAGCCCGATGACGAGTAACAGGCCATCGAGACGCCCGATCTGCCGATCCAGTGCCAACAGCAATACCACCACCGACAGCAGGATCATCAGGGGAATATCGAAACGCACCAGTTGCTGCGCCACCACCAGCGGCACGATCAACGCTGAAACCCCGAGAATGAATAGCACATTGAAAAGATTACTGCCGACGACGTTGCCGATGGCGATGCCCGCCTGATCGGCAAACGCCGACTTGAGGCTCACCGCCAGCTCCGGCGAGCTCGTACCGAACGCGACGACTGTCAAGCCGATGATCAAGGATGAAATGCCCAACCTGGCCGCCAGGCGAGAAGCGCCACGCACCAGCCCCTCTGCCCCAACGATCAGCAGCACTAAACCCGCCACGAAAGCGATGATGGTCATATCGTCCTCGATGTGAACTCAGGCCTTGGCAACCTTTACGGCAGTCCCGGTGGCCACCAGGAACAGCATGGATTTACCACCACCCGAAATCTCGCTGTAATCGAGGTCGACGGCTACCACCGCATTGGCCCCCATCGACTCCGCCTCCCGGCGCAGTTCGTTCAAGCAAGCGACTCGAGCCTCGCGCAGGGCATCCTGCGATGACTTGTTCCGTCCCCCGAAGAAGTCGCGAAAGCTTGAAAACATATCTTTCAACACGTTCATCCCGAACACGCATTCCGCCGAGACGATGTCGATATGTTCGGTAACGCGATAGCCCTCAAGATGCGAGGAGGTGGTGAGAATGACACGATCAGACATTGGAAGCTCCCTGTGTTTGGCTCGTTGTTAGCGTGACAGTAATGGATTGGGATGCTTGGCTTCGAGACCACCGCTGCCATAGGGCCGCGTAATGATCTCCAGGCGGTGGCCGTTTGGATCATCGAAGTAGAGGCCCCGCCCGTCATCCCAGTGATTGATTTGGCCGGGCTCCTTATGGAAAGGATCCGCCCAGTAGGTAAGCCCGCGTTGGCGCAGACGATCGAAGATCTCATCGAACTCGTCTTCACTGACTAGAAATGCAAAATGACGTGAAGAAATGGGGTCACCGCCGCGTATCAGGTCCAAGGATGTGTCGCCGACTTGCACGACGGTGAAATACCCCAGTTGGCGCGGTGGCGCTAAACCGAGAATCTCCGTCAGAAACGCTGCCGTCGCCTCAGGGTCTTTCGCATGCACGATAGTGTGATTCAGCGTTATCGCCATATGCCCTCCCTACACAAGCCGAGTTGAGACATAGTAAGCGTAGATATCGTCAATCAGGGTGCGGCATCTCGATTCCAGGAATATCACCAATCCGCTCAGTGAGAAAGTCGATGAGCAGCCGAACTCTCTTGATCGGACACCTCATGCCTCAACAGCATCCGCCGCCTGCCATTGGCGGCGGTGCTGCAACGGCGACATTCCGAAGCAACGTTTATAGTCACGACTGAATTGCGGCACGCTGTGATAGCCGACGGCAGAGGCCGCCTGATTGACGTTGCACGTATCCTGGGCGAGTAGCTGTTGCGCCTTGATCAAACGCAGCCGCTTGATGTACTGGACAGGAGAGGTCCGGGTGATCTGCTTGAAGTACTGATGAAAGGTCGACAGGCTCATGTTCGCCTGGCGCGCCAATGCCTCCACCGAGTGTTCGGTAGCGAAATCGGCATGTAGCCGGGACAACACCTGAACGATACGCGAATAATGCCCTTGACCAAGCACCAGCGCCCGCAGTGCCGGGCCTTGCTCGCCCTTTAGCGCCTCGAAGATCACGTCGCGTACCCGAAAAGTGCCCATCGCCGCCGTTTCGCGCGGGTCGTGAAGTGTCCTCAGCAACCGCACCACTGCCTCATGTATGCCTTGTGTCATGGCCACCGACGCCATCGGCAAGGGGTCGCGGTGGGCATCCAAGCGAGGATCGGCCCCCATGGCGGTCACTATTTCACTAAGTAGCGCTGGATCGATACGCACCGATATTGCCATCAACGGTGCGTGTTCGGAGGCATAGGTCTCGCACTCGAACGGCAGCGGCAATGTCTGGACCAGATACTGGCCAGGGTCGTAGTGGATGACCCGATCGCCGAGATAGCCCACTTTGCGCCCCTGGGCAACGATGATCAGGCACGGCTCGTAAATCAGCGGAGTGCGCTCTTGCTGCTGAAGAGAAAACAGCGATACCGCCGGCACCTCGGTAGCGGTAATACCGTCCCTGGCGACCAGTGGCGCGATCAGTTCCTTCAGTTCGGTGGCAAGCACGTTCGAGGCAGGCATCATCGGTGACCGTTTGGTTGGCTGCGTTGGATAATGCCGATTTTCTCGGCAATTCCGTTGTCTGAAAAGGTGCTCTCGGAGGAATGAGCAAAAATTCCGCAGGATCGTCAATCGTCGCCCCGATCTGGAGCCACCACAATGAATAGGCCCCAGTACCGGGGAGAAACCGATCAAGAGGAGATCGTTACCATGAGCCAAGCCAGCGCTTATGCTGCTTACTCCACCGATACACCGCTGGCCCCATTCACCTTTCAGCGCCGCGAGCCGCGACCTGACGATGTGGCCATCGACATCCTCTACTGTGGCGTGTGCCACAGCGACCTGCACTTCGCCCGCAACGATTGGGGCATGACCCGCTACCCGATCGTTCCTGGGCATGAAATCGTCGGACGGGTGACTGCCGTGGGTTCGGAGGTGACACGCTTCCAGGCCGGCGACCTGATCGGGGTCGGCTGTATGGTCGACTCTTGCCGCGAATGCCAGGCCTGTAAAGACGGCGTCGAGCAGTTCTGCCTCGAAGGCTTCACCATGACCTATGGCAGCGACGACCGACAAGACGGCACCTTTACCCAGGGCGGCTATTCCGACTCGATCGTGGTCAGCGAACACTTCGTGCTGCGCATGCCCGAGGGTATCGACCTCGCCTCTGCCGGCCCGATCCTATGTGCCGGCATCACCACCTATTCGCCCCTGAAACATTACGGCGTGAAAGCAGGCCACAAGATCGGCGTGATCGGCATGGGGGGCCTCGGCCATATGGGCGTCAAGCTGGCCAAGGCGCTCGGTGCCGAGGTCACTGTCTTCACCCGCTCTGCGTCCAAGGTAGACGAAGCCAAGCGCAACGGCGCCGACCATGTGGTGGTCTCCACCGACGCGGCACAGATGGAAGCCGTCGCCGAGACCTTCGACTTCATGCTCGATACCGTGCCGGTGCAGCACGACCTCAACCCATACCTGGCGTCACTGAAGTATGACGGCACCCACATCCTGGTCGGCTTGCTCGACCCCATCGAGCCAGCCATCGAAGCCTTCAACCTGGTGTTCAAGCGCCGCGTGCTGGCCGGCTCGCTGATCGGCGGCATCGAGGAAACCCAGGAACTGCTCGACTTCTGTGCCGAGCATGGCATTACCTGCGACGTCGAGATGCTCGACATCAAGAACATCAACGAGGCTTACGAGCGTATGGAAAAAGGCGATGTACGTTACCGCTTCGTCATCGACATGGCCACGTTGAAGGAAAACGGCGCAAGCTGATCACTTAGGTTCACACGACAAGTGGCAGGGCGCCCCCCCCGCAATAATACGGCCCCGAACGAGAGTCAGCCGCAACATCCTGTCGCCCTCCCCCCAAATTAGTGGTTCATCACCCTGCCAGACCACCTCTGCCCGGGCTGTCAGGTACACGGCATGCCCCTGCTGGAAATCCAGAAACAACAGGCCGGCTCGAGGGTCAAGCACCAGGTTGCCAAGGGTGTTGAAGAAATTGTTGCCGCGATAGTCAGGTACCAACAGGCGGTGCTGGTCGTCGAAACCGAGGAATCCGGGCGGCCCGCCACGGTGAGAAACGTCAACACCGCGATTGGCCCCTGGCGTACCATCGTCAAAGGCACTGGCGATAAAGAAGGTGTCGGCGCCAAGAATCAACCGGGACACAGGCTCACTCCAATCCGTGAACGTTGCCTGGACGAAGTCGCCGTAACGTTCGTTCGGGACGGGATAGCGCTGTTGGATGTATTTCGGGCAGTTGCCAAAACTCTGCTCAACTGACAGGCTGACTCGCCCCTCCTGGTGCCCGGTAACGATTCCGTTGGCGCGGTTGCGACGCTTGGTTTCCAACTGGATGCCCAACAATCCGACCCTGGCGCCAGGGTGCAAGCTGGAGGCCAACGGATCATGGGAAGGCAACCGGGCATCAATTGTCAGTAGCCGCTCGCTGGGAGACTGGATAAAGCCCGGCTTGCCGAACAGGGCCGTTGCCCAAAGTTCACCAGCCACATCCTGCGCACCAAGGATCACCATCGGTAACTGCGTGAAAAGTTCCCGGTGCTGGTCCGGCATGTAGTCACGAATCACCCGCGCTCCCACCGTCGCCATCTTCTCTTGCACACCCGCGCGGGACTGTACCGCGAGTTCGCCCCGGTGCCAGACAGCATGCGCCTCAGGATCGCTTGCCATCGCCCTGTCCTCCGCCATCACGCTGCAATGAACTCGACCCTGAGGCCACCCGGGATCAAACACATCATGTGTCTGGCGCCTGACTGCCCCAGGGGCTGGGGCTCAAACTCGATGTCCACCCCATTGACTCCCGACAGCTGGTGAAACAACGCCTCCAAGGCACCTTCATTGGCAACACGCAAGGCAAAATGGTGCAACCCGATATTAGAGTGGCGATCGAAGGGTGTCGCTACATCAGGCTCCCTTGCCTGCCACAGGGTAAGCATAATGTGACCGTCACTAACGAATATGGCCGGGTAGTCCGGCACCTCGCCCACCACATTGAAGTTCAGTCGTTCCCCAAAGAAGGCGGCAACTTCGTTGACGTCCCTTACCGTCAATCCCAGATGGTGGATACCTTGGGTGGCCGGCGCCAACGGCTGCACTTCTCTTTCAATGCCAAATACTTGATCCATGGTAGAGGTTCCTATGGATGACAGGCATACGCCACATGATAGGCACGTACCCGATGACAGGCATGCACCGGAAGCAAACAGATCTGTTCACCCCTGGAAACGAGCCTAGGTGAACAGATCTGTTCATGTCAAGTACGACCTAGTGGTATCATTCCGTCACAGAACTTCCTGACAAGGTTTGCCCCGTGCCCCAACCGCGTAAGCAACACCTGATCGACACCGCCTACCGACTGTTCAACGAACACGGTTACCACGCCACCGGGATCGACTTGGTATTGGCCGAATCCGGTGTCTCGAAAGCAACCCTGTATAAATATTTCCGCAGCAAGGAGGAACTGATCCTCGCGGTGCTGCAGCAGCGCCACGAACAACAGATCGCGCTGATCCAGCGCACCATGGAACAGGCCAGGGAAAACGCTGAACCGCCTGCCCTGGCGATTTTCGATGCGCTGGATAACTGGTTCCGGTCAGAGGCGTTCTTTGGCTGTAACTTCATCAACGCCAGCGCGGAATACGCCCAGGACGACGATGCCATTCACCAGCTTGCCGCAAGGCATAAGGCCCGTGTCCAGCAGTTAATCGAGGACAATCTTGGCGCCCTGGGAGAAGACAAGGCGCCATTGGCTGCGCAGTTATCGTTGCTGGTCGATGGGGCAATTGTCTATGCGCACACACGAGGGGATAAAAACGCCGCCAAGTTGGCAAAGAAAATGGCGGCACGGTTGCTGGTTGGCTGAAGACATGGTGAGTCGCTGGTTTGCCACGACTTACCGTGTTACATGAAACCAATATCCTGGATAAGGTTGATGTCCGCTGTGCCGCCATGTTCGGCAGCCGCTGCGTTCATGGCGTCGACAGCTTCGCGACTATCGCACGACACGGCAAGCATCACCTCGCTAGAGGGACTCCTACACTGATCCTTAGATAAGGAGCATATTCCCGGAGGACCCGATGCAACCGCTAGCGAATGCCATGGCCCTGATCGGCAACACGCCGATGGTGCGGGTCGCCAATCTGGATACCGGCCCCTGCGAACTCTATCTGAAGCTGGAGAATATGAACCCGACCGGTTCGGTCAAGGACCGCATCGGGCTGTCGATGATCGAGGCCGCCGAGGCCTCGGGCGAGCTCACACCGGGCGGCACTATCGTCGAAGGCACCGCCGGTAATACCGGACTCGCCCTGGCGCTGGTAGCGCAGCAGAAAGGCTACCGCATGATCCTGGTGATCCCAGACAAGATGAGCCGCGAGAAGATCTTCCATCTCAAGGCGATGGGGGCCGAGGTGGTGATGACGCGCTCGGACGTGGCCAAGGGCCACCCCGAGTACTACCAGGACAAGGCGGCGGCCATCGCCCAGGACATCCCCGGCGCGGTGTTCATCAACCAATTCGGCAACCCCGCCAACCCCCTGGCCCATGAGCGCGGCACCGGCCCGGAGATCCTGCGCCAGATGGATGGGCGCCTCGACGCCGTGGTCTGTGGTGTGGGCTCGAGCGGCACTATGACCGGCCTGTCGCGGTATTTCGCCCAGGCTGCACCCGCGGTAGAACTGGTGCTCGCCGACCCCGAGGGCTCCGTACTGGCCGAGTACGTACGCAGCGGTCACCTCGGCACCAAGAGCGGTAGCTGGCTGGTCGAAGGTATCGGTGAGGACTTCATCCCGTCCATCGCCGACCTTTCCCGGGTCAGCCAGGCGATTACCATCTCCGACAAGGAGAGCCTGCTGTGCGGCCGCGAGCTGTTGCGTTGCGAGGGGATTCTGGGCGGCACCTCCACCGGCACCTGCGTGGCGGCGGCCCTGCACTACTGCCGCGCCCAGAGCCAGCCCAAGCGGGTGGTGAGTTTCGTCTGCGATACCGGCAACAAGTACCTGTCCAAGATGTACAACAATCACTGGCTGGAAGATCAGGGCTTTATCGAGCGGCGCCAATACGGCGACCTGCGCGACCTGATTCGGCATCCCTATGCCGAGCACGACACCGTGGTGGTAACGCCCGACGAGCCACTAACCACGGCCTATGCACGCATGAAGCTCTACGATGTCTCCCAGTTGCCGGTCATGCAGGACGACCGGCTGGTCGGCATCATCGACGAATCGGACGTGCTGATGGCAGTGTATGGCCACGAAGACCATTTCAAGGCACCGGTTCGCGAGGCAATGATCACCCAACTGCAGGAGCTAACCCCTAGCGACAACCTGGACGCACTGGTAGCAGTGTTCCAGGAGGACCACGTCGCCATCGTTACCGAGGGCGACAGCTTCCATGGCCTGATCACGCGAATCGATTTGCTTAATTATCTGCGGCGCAGAATTGATTGAAGGTTTGTCTGAAAATCGCGCGGCGACTTTTCGGATAAAACCTTAAAGGAGAGATGCGATGAAGGACGACAAGCGAGACGGACGCTATCGTTTAGCAACCCGAGCCATCCATGCCGGGCAGGCGCCGGACCCGAGCACCGGGGCCATCATGACGCCGATCTATGCCACCTCCACCTACGTGCAGGAAAGCCCCGGCCGGCACCAAGGCTTCGAATATTCACGCACCGGCAACCCCACCCGCCTGGCATACGAGCGCTGTGTAGCGGATCTGGAAGGTGGAACGGCGGGCCTCGCCTTCGCCTCGGGCATGGCAGCAACGGCCAGCGTGCTGGAACTGCTCGATCATGGCAGCCATGTGATCGCCATGGATGACCTCTACGGCGGCTCCTACCGACTGTTCGAGAACGTTCGCCGGCGCTCCGCCGGGCTCGATTTCAGCTTCGTCGACCTGAGCCGTGAAGATACCCTCGAATCCGCCCTGCGCGACGACACCCGCATGATCTGGGTGGAGTCGCCCACCAACCCGCTACTCAAGCTCGTCGACCTACAGCGTGTCGCCGACTTCGCGCGAGACCATGGCCTGATCAGCGTCATGGATAACACCTTCGCCACACCGGTGCTGCAGCGGCCGTTGGAGTTCGGCTTCGACATCGTGGTGCACTCCGCCACCAAGTACCTGGGGGGCCACTCCGATATCGTCGGCGGGGTTGCCGTGGTCGCCGATGATGAACTGGCGGAACGCTTGGCCTTCATCCACAACGCCGTGGGCAGCATCGCCGGACCATTCGACAGCTTTCTCGCCCTGCGCGGGCTGAAGACCCTGGCCCTGCGCATGCACCAACATTGCGAGAATGCCCGAACCCTGGCCACCTGGCTGGACGCCCACCCAGCGGTGGAGCGGGTCATCTACCCCGGCCTGGCCCACCACCCCCAGCACGACCTGGCGAGCCGCCAGATGAGCGACTTCGGCGGCATGCTCTCTCTCGTGGTGCGTGGCGGAGAACCGGAGGCACGGCGCGTGCTGGAACGCTGTCGAATCTTCTCCCTAGCCGAAAGCCTGGGCGGAGTGGAAAGCTTGATCGAGCATCCCGGCATCATGACCCACGCCTCCATACCCGCCGAGACCCGCGAACGGCTGGGTATCGAAGGGGGATTGATCCGGCTCTCGGTAGGCATCGAAGCGGCCGACGACCTGATCGCCGACCTGGATCAGGCATTGCAGGCCAGTAGCAAGGGTGGCTGAGACACAGCCTATGGGATGAGAAAGCAGGAACGAAGCCCCTATTGTAGCTGCTGTAGCTGCGATTGGGAGGTAGGAATGGCGATGAGTGGCAAGTTATTTCAGGTGGGTAAAGGGGACATACAAGTTAATCAGTAAGCTGCTGGAAGACAGCAGCCATGAGCGAACGTAAAGACCATACTGATATAACGCCTCGAGCAGCTGCCGGAGGTGTTGCAGAAGAATCCTTGATACCGGTTTCGTAAAGATAGCCCGTGAACCCTTCAGTGTGGGTTTTAGGCACTCGGCATTTCCATTCCCTGGCGATCCTTACTACGCACTCTCCCTGCTTTGTAACAGGTATTAGACAGCACGCCATTTTCTCCCTAGCCAACTGAAAAACTGCAATATTAAGTATTGCTCGGCAGTATAACGTCAATCATTGTGCCGGCTGCATAACCGCCCTGGTGTTTTGCTTTTGAAAAATCAATCACGAGGCAGTCGATCATCACGATTGAGATTCTGACGCCACTCTTCAAAAGCTGCAGTCATAAGTCAGTATGGCTCATAGCGCGAAATGTCGGGCATTGTTTGAGCAACGCTCCTCATAATCCTTTCCGTGAACAACTTCATGGGCTTACACAGTTAGGCGCTGATCTCGGGGCTGACCAACGCGCACGTGGAGAGCATGAGCGGCTTGTTCCAGGCAGCCCGGTCACCTGCACGCGGCTACCGTAATGAGACCAACTTCATCGCCATGATCTACCAGATCATATCAAGATGCTCAGGCGGGGAAATCATGAAGAGGATTCCACTAAGAAGAGGCTGGCGCACATTCGCCCAGCCGCTTAATTATTGTGATAAAAGGGGCTGTTTGTTGATATAACCAAGCTTGAATCATAGACCTCATGGTGTATGACCGATACCAGATAATGACTCAAGGAAGGTTTGTGGAGAATAACGATGACCACACTGATCGTGGCGGATAACTTGGAAATGGATCGGCAGGGATTAGTATCATTACTGGGGGAGTGTTCCAATACCACCGTAGTAGCTACCACCAACAATGCCCACGAAGCCTACCGACTGATTAACAGTCTCCGACCTGATGTTGCCATCCTGTCTAGTACGATTAACTATGGTGTCATGCTGCAAAAAATCGTTGATGCTGCGTCGGTACCAATCGAAAGCAAGCTCATATGGATGACCATCCATAATTCTCCAGATGAGTCTCAGAATGCTAGAAGCCTGGGCATACCAGCCATCTTGGCCAAGGAAAATCGTTTCGAGGATCTTTTGTCAGCCATTACCGTCGTTATGCATGGTGGAGAATTCATGTCGCCTTCACTGAAAGAGAAACTATGTGCCAAGCAAGAAACAGCTGCGGGTCCGTTGCTTTCGTTGCGAGAGAAGGAAGTCTTGAGGGAAATCTCAAGAGGGCTAACCACCAAGGAAATTGCACGAAAGCTCGATCTTAGCCCCAAGACCATAGAGACCTACAAATCCAGAATTATGTGGAAACTTGATATTCGAGGAGTCACTAGATTGGTTCGCTATGCCCTTGAGAATGGCATCTAGAGACTGATACGGCAGTACTTCCCCAAAAGAACAGTCTTCCGACAGGTCACCGATGCCGAATTGCGCAAGGTGGTGCAAGTGCTCCTAGGGCAGGCAGTGGCCCCGTGTAGAGGTCAAATAGCACAGCTGTGCACATGAAGAGATAAAGCTCCGCATAGATCATTTCAGCCTAAAGTAAAGCCTGCCCCCTGTCAGTAAATTTACTGACAGAGTCGTAAGTAGTCCCAGCCACATACAGGCTAGAAATCTAGTTATAAGTTAAAATGGCACGCAATATAAAGGTGATTGTCGACGATGAAGTGTCTCGGAAAACGACATGAGACCTGCTGAGGTTTATATCTTTAACGAGTCTTTCGACAAAGTGTCGCATCCCTTGTAGAGACGAAAATGCGTGCAGGAGTAGTAAGGATCTGGAAATTCACTCACTAAATAGTCTGGATAGGAAGCACCAAATGAGCATTTGACGATTTTCCTTTCGTTAATTGCTTTAAGACAAAAATCAGGAGTAGAATCATGAGCGCTAAGAATGTTCAATATGCTGAAAACACCTCTGAGAAACATACTCCATTTAGCGTGTATTCTCACGCAGGGCCACAGGCAGAGAGTATCCCCCAGACCGCCGAAGATGTTGAGAAGCTAACTTCGACGCTTCAAGCGAAGTGGTATAACTCCATTGTTGCTGCATTAGGGCTGAGCTCCCAGTCATTCCAACTTCTCCAGCCCTCAACTCCGCTCGGAAATACGTCAGAATTGCTCTGGGCATACTTCAATAATCTCCCTCCGGAGACGCTTGATTCTAACTTCAGCATTTCTGGCGGCAACCGTTTCTATGACGACTACCGTGCCGTCGTTTCACAGTTGATTAGCCAGACGATGAAGTCCTTTAAACAGGATCTCGGTGATGCGCTTCCCGCTTGGGAATCCTACATCAAGACGGTCACTCCGATCCCGACACCCGAGCAGCTGCCGGACGTCTTCAGATCCTGGGCACTGATCAACGCGCCGGAAGTCGCGTCGAAAGGTGCTACGGATCTAGCCGCAGCGGTCAACGACCCGATTTTTCAGGCAAACGTGGCCGTTGCCAACCAGACGAACTTCATGAACGGCGTGCCTAACTTTAGCCAGACCATCTCCGATCTGCGCGGGCTCGTCCCACAAGGTGAGTCGCGGACGATCGATTTCGACAGTAGCACCGCGAGTTCGGAAGTCACCAACACATGGGCGAAGGGCGAAATCAGCGGTTTCTACGACATCTTCTCTGGCAAGGCGTCGGGGAACTATTCGAAACTGACAGCTCGAGCCGCGTCGTCGCAGTTCACAGTCAAGGGCACGCTCAAGCACGTCCTGACCTTTTCGGCAGGACCGGGAAGCTGGTACAACTCTTCAGCTCTTGGATCGGCGTACGCTACGCCTGACAACACTATGTGGCAGCACGGTACCCCGAACTGGAACAGTACATTCGGCCCTAACGGGAACATGCGCTTCTTCACTTCAGCGCTCATCGTGGTGGATGGCATCGACCTGGAGATCACTTCCGCCGCCTCTTACAGTACCGAGGAGCAAGAGGAGATTCGAGCGAACTTAAGCATGGGGTTATGGCCATTCCTTTCGATCGGCACGTCAGGTGGCTATACGCACGAGGCTAGCTTCGATGCGAAAGGAAAGATGACGGTGCACATTACTAACCCAGAGGGTAATCCCGTCGTATTCGGCGCCCACGTGCTGCCGGCGAGCAGCTTCGTGGCAGGCGGGGGCCAGGCCGCGCTTGCACATGTGCCCGAGATGTCGGGCGCAAGTAACGTAAGCCCGATAGGCGGTGATGTGAAACCCAACGTACAGATGGCAACGGTAAGCGTGCCGCCTCAATCGGAGATGAACTTTGGCCCCCGCCCTCAGGGCTACGTGTTCCGAATTAGTAAGCAGTTCTGGAAGCATCCGGTGACGTATATCGTACGTGATGCGACCGGAGCCACGATTGCGGCAGGTCGAGTCAGGCCCGGAGAACCTGACTCGGGCGATATCCTCGTGCATCGGAATACGGCGTTCCAGGTAATCAATGTGGGGGTGTGGCCACTGACCGTGACCTATCCGTAAGCCCCCATCGCGATGAGTCCAGTTGGACTGGAATCAAGATGGTGAGTGGTTCCCTCTCGTAGCTTGGAAGTTTCCATAAAGACTACGAATCAAGAGGACCACTCACCACCTAGATACCATCTTATTGTCTTTTCGAATCATCCTACCGAGCAGTAACGGGGTTTTTCTACAGCCTCAACGTTGAAGCTCAGCCGCGTATTGGGCCACTTCTCCATCAACTGGGTGGCCTGCAGGCACTGCGGTTGAGGCTCGGGCCGGGTAAAGCCAACCTAGTCACCTGAGGGAATCGCTGTGGGGTCCATCCACATGGCCTCCCAGACATGGCCATCGGGGTCCGCCAAGTTTCGGTTATACATGAAACCCAGATCCTGAATGGGATTGATATCGGCTGTGCCGCCATGTTCGGCAGCCGCCTCGTTCATGGCGTCGACAGCTTCACGACTATCGCACGATACGGCAAGCATCACTTCACTAGAGGTGGCGGGAGGAATGGGGCGGTCGGTGAAAGTGCGCCACTTGGGATGCGTGAGCAGCATGACGTTGATCGCCTCGCTCCATACCATGCAGGCGGCCGTATCGTCAGTGAAGTGTGGGTTGTTCTCGAAGCCGAGGGCCTTGTAGAACGCCATCGACGCAGCGAGGTCAGTAACGGGTAGGTTCACGAAGATCATCCGGGGCATTGTTCGCTTTCTCCCTATGGTTATTGAATCGTCAAACCCTGCTACCAGAACGCAGCCCACGCCCAGCAGCATGGCCTGGGAGGTGGACGTTTTGCGCCAACGATGCTGCGCCGATTTCTCAAGCAATTCACCGATGACTCAGATTCCGTTGTTTCCAGTACAGGTAAGTTGAAAATCGTGCACTGACTCCTTATGCAATAGTGACATATCCGGGCTAGGGTGAGGCTGCCGGTGTGGCACTTTCCGCCCTACCCGGGCAACAGGAACTACCCTCAACCTCAGGGAGGATGGAACCGATGAGCATGAGTGGCAACTGGTGGCTATGGGGGATCTTCGCCCTCATCGTGACAGCCATGTTGGCTGTGGACCTGCTGATGCGGGGCGACACCCACAAGGTGTCGATGAAAGAAGCCGCCCTCTGGTCAATGCTGTGGGTGCTGGTGTCGTTGCTTTTCGGCGCCGGGCTGTGGGCCTACCTATACACCACACAGGACCTCGCCGTGGCCAATAACAAGGCCACCGAGTTTCTCACTGGCTACCTGATCGAGAAATCGCTGTCGGTGGACAACGTCTTCGTCTGGCTGACGCTATTCGGCTTTTTCGGAATCCCGCCGGAACTACAACGCCGGGTATTGATTTACGGCGTGCTGGGTGCCGTGGTACTACGCGTGATCATCATCCTGATCGGAGCCTGGCTGGTGAAGAACTTCGAATGGATCCTGTACGTCTTCGGGGCCTTTCTGGTGTTCACCGGAGGAAAGATGGCCTGGAGCGCCAACAAGCAGTCCAACGTGGAAGACAATCGCCTGCTGCGCTGGCTGCGTGGTCACCTGCGCATCACCCAGTCGCTGCATGGCAACCGATTCACCATACGTGAACAGGGCATACTCTGGGCCACCCCATTACTGGTGGTACTGATCATGGTGGAGGTGTCCGATATCATCTTCGCCGTCGACAGCATTCCCGCGATCTTTGCCATCACCCGCGACACCTTCATCGTGCTGACGTCCAACATCTTCGCCATCCTCGGGCTACGCGCCATGTATTTCCTGTTCGCCGGGCTGGCCGAGCGCTTCTCCTTGCTCGATTATGGGCTAGCGGTAGTACTGGTGTTCATCGGCACCAAGCTACTGATCGAACCCTGGGTCCACATTCCCATCGGCTGGTCGCTGGCAGTGGTCGCAGTGGTGATTTCAGCCACCATGGCATTCAGTTGGTACTGGACCGACCGCCATGCCACCTCGTCATAGGGAAACGCTGGACACAGAGGGAAGCGAGCTTTGGTGTCTACGAGGATCCGGCGGATCTGCTGCACCATATCGACGAGGTCGGCGGTAGCAGATAGCCATCTCTTTAACGGTGTCGACCGTCATTCAAGGAACGACAACAACTGCTCGGTGAAGAAGTCGGGGTTTTCCTCGGGCATCCAATGGCCGGAGCGCGGTACGACGACAGTTTTAACATTCGCGGCAATCTGCTTGAGCGGTTCGTCGAATACGTCTTGCAGTGTCATTTCACTGCCAAGGAACAACAAGGGTGTGGTCATCTTCCCATGAGCCGCGGCCTTCACCTGTGCAGCGGAACGATCGATAGCTCGACTGAAAGCGAATCCCGAACTGAGGCCGCCGGGCGAGGCGTAGGTACGCACATACTCGTCGATATCCTCCGGACCAATGGCTGTGGGATCATAAGCAGATGAGAAAAACCAACTCAAGTACAGTCGCTCTCGCCCTGTGATCAACGCTTCTGGCAAGTAGGGCACCTGATGAAAGCGTTGGTGCCAGAGCCGCTTCTCGATCTCGGACCACTCCGGTACCTCAAGGTCGTAGAGCGGCAGAGGCGTATCGGCCAGCGCCAGCCTTTCAACCCGGTCAGAATGAAACCGGGTAAATGCATACGCGACCAAGCCACCGAGGTCGTGACCGACCAAGTTCACTGAGCGGAGATCCAAGCGATCAAGAAGTGCCAGAAGATCTGCACAGAGATTGGCGGCGTCGTAGCCGCTCTCAGGCGGCACCTTTTCCGAATCGCCAAAACCACGTAGGTCGAGTGCGAAGACGGTAAAATTCTCCGCAAGGGCGGGCATGATATGTCGCCACTCCCACCAAGTCTGTGGCCAACCGTGGAGCAGAAGCACCGGAGGCCCTATACCTCCCGTGACATAGTGTAATTGAATGCCGTTCACCGTGGTCTTGTGATGGCTGAACCGTCTGCTGAGATTGGTCTCATGAGCGCTCATCTTAGCGATGCCCTTTCGTCCGTAACCATCCTCATTCGTCAAGCAAATGATTCGGTACTGGATTCATTTCACCGTACAGGTGTAGTGCCCCCAAACCCTACAACAAATTCTGGGCGAGAGGTCAAGGGTGACCTGAGGCGTCGACTAGGCTGATACCTCCTTGCCTCCTCAGGGTGAGCTTATGGGTCCGATAAGGGGTGACCGATTACTGGGCAACAAGCGGCCGAGGCTGTGTAGTAAAAGTCCCTCTCCAATGACCTGTTGGGCGGGTTGCTCCCGTGGGCTATCTTCTTGATAGAACTACTCAAGGTCAAACTGAGTCCTAGCTTCGCCGCATTTTGACTCGATATCCTCTAACGACAATTGGTGGCCAGAATTTCGAATCCAAGTTACGATCTCTCTATATTCCTGTTCGACTACCTTTGACATGAATACGATTTTCTCATTGTTCCATGCTGCGCCTCCAAATATACGCACGGCCGCATACATAACGTACGCAGTAATTAATTCGGTATTATCCGCTCTCATAGCTTTATAAAAAGCTCGATCGATACCGGCGCGATCTTTTTCGAACCTTGCGATATATAAAGAGTCGTGTAACGCGGCGGCACGCCGATATTCGCCGACAAAAGGTGAGCCAGGGATTATACTCCAAAATATTTGCGGGATACTCGCTCCATTGATCCGGTGATGGCGCTGAGCTGGCCATATTTTCCCATTATCATCTTGGAATTTGAATGGCTCGACCAACTCCATTTCTCTATCGAACCCTTCATTTATAACCCACTTCGTTACAACGTCACCGATGAATATTCCCCAACGACTCATATACCCTCCCGTTAGCTCAGTTAGGTCCGACGGCATACTGCGCTCCTAACGCAGAGCTAACGTGCTGGGTGGCGTGGAGCGGGACCTAGTCACGTTGAGCGTCGTGTTATGCCTGGGATTCATTAATCTCAACCTTGATTCCATCCGGGTCCATGAGAACTGCACCGAGCCGACCAAACGCCGCATTGGGTTTC
Organism: Litchfieldella anticariensis FP35 = DSM 16096; assembly: GCF_000409775.1. Taxonomy (GTDB): domain Bacteria; phylum Pseudomonadota; class Gammaproteobacteria; order Pseudomonadales; family Halomonadaceae; genus Litchfieldella; species Litchfieldella anticariensis. The sequence continues at coordinate 1,020,074 of NZ_KE332377.1, forward strand.
ACAACTACTGACTCAGGTGCCATATTAGCTTCAACTATTGCGTGCACATCATGTACGTAGAATCCCAACCGTATGCCTGACGACACGGGATTGGGGGTCAATTGCGGATAGAGTTCAAACACAAAACCTGACTGCACCGCTGCATAGTGGACTGGCCCATCACCGTGCTGTTCTTCATAGAACTCGAATCCGATCCTCTCATACCAACGCCGCGACGCCTCGAGGTCCGAAACCCTAATGACGACAAGACCTAGCTCCGGCATCTATCTTCACCCCAAGACATAATAGTGATTAGGCGGCTCATCTAATAATTGAATGAACGTGCCTGCGCGTTCATTCAGGTTATACCGTAAGTCATTCACAGGCCAACCCCCTGAAATTCTGAGAAATCAGGTATAGCTCGGCAGCATGACAATGATAATTGTGCCGGCTGCAGAAGACGGATGAACGGGCCTGCAATGACCTGATCACCGAAGATCTCGCCCCAGTCCATGAACGACTTGTTCGAGGTCAGGATGGTGCTGGCAGTGGTCGCGGTGGTGATTGCCGCCACCATGATGTTCAGTTGGTACTGGACCGACCGCCATGCCACCTCGTCATAAGGAAACGCTGGAGGCAGAGGGAAGCGAGCTTTGCGTCTGGCGTATCCAGCGCAAGATAGTCCCCCAGCCCCTGCAACAGATCCTGGACCAGACACGTAGCGGAAAATTTGTCCGACAGTAGCGTATTGTTAGGCTTACTGCCATCCATCCACGTGCGCATCAGGGTTTTTGTCCGCTACAAGATTCAATTTGATGCCATGCTCAAGGAAAGCTTTGAGGCCGGCAAGCGTCCAGGTAAATCCTTGTGTCGACTCGCCAACATACTTGACGAGTTCGTCTCCATCACCTGTCCAGCCAGACTCTGTAATGGCAACATATGTCGTTAAATCTTCGCGCGCAACGAATCTCCACTCAACCGTGGTGCGACCGCTATATCCGTCCCACTCAATTAGAATGCGCTTATTGGGTTCAATGGCTTTTACGAGCACCAAGGTGGACGCTCCGTACATTTCCCAATCCCACTTAATTTCCTGATCAACTTCAAGTCGACCACTGCTTTTCGTAAACCAGAAATTAGTTGTGATATCAGGGTCGATGAAAGCCTCAAATACCTCTGCGACGGGTTTGCGAATGAGCATTTCCGTCTCTGCAACAGGTGCCTTTGTAATCTCCGATTTCATAGCAGCCTCCGCATAAGCCTAACAGGTATTAGACTGCGTGCTCGCATATCCACTTGAACGCGCCGGCACATTCATTCGTGTTATACCGCACGCCACTCACAGCCAACCATCTAAAATTAAAGGAAATTAAGTATAGCTCGGGAGCATAACGCCGAACATTGCGACAGCTGCATAACACGAATCGAGGTGCTCTCTTCCTTTGCCACCATATCAGCTTTGTGGTCGGTTCCTGCGGGGCGGGGCAGTAAGCTAGTATCATCCGTTGGGGGCAGCCGCCGTCGTGGTCGGACAACGGCCGGCGCGAGCAAGAGAGCCGTGCCCTCTGCATCATCCACCATCGATACCCCGGAGCCCATTCATGTCTCGTGCTATCGAAATCTCCGCTGCCGACGGCACCATCGACGCTCACGTCTTCACGCCCGGGAACGCCGACGGCCCGCTTCCGGCCGTGGTGCTGTTCACCGATATCGGCGGCCTGCGCCCCTGCTATCACGAGAAGGCGCAGCGGGTTGCGGACAACGGCTACGCCGTGTTGATGCCCAACGTCTACTACCGCGATGCGATCGGCCCCCTTGTGCCGGAGGGCAAGTCCTTCCGCGATCCGGACGTGCGACCGACCCTGCTCGAGTATGCCGCCCACCTGACACCCGAGGCACAATCTCGCGATTTTGCCGCCCTGCTGGACTGCATCGATGGTGAGGCCGAGTTCGCGGACGGCAAGGTGGGCGTGGTCGGCTATTGCATGACCGGGGCATTCGCGCTTCGCATAGCGGCCGAACACCCCGGCCGCGTTGCCGCCGCGGCCGGTTTTCACTCGGCCCGATTGGCGGACGCCGACGACCCGAACAGTCCCGTGCACGTGGTCGGCACCATTGAGGGGCGCGTCTATCTTGGCCACGCCGACAAGGATGAGCTGCTGCCCCCCGAGCAGATTGCCCGCATGGACCGGGCGCTGGCCGACGCCGGCGTGCACTTCACCACCGAGCTCTACAAGGGCGCGGCCCACGGCTTCACGGCCAAGGACGCCCCTTCCTACGACGCGGTCGCCGACGCGCGGCATCACAAGCGCCTGGCCATGCTCCTGGAGGAGACGCTTTGACGCAGCCTCCGCCTTTTGCCCTCAGCGGTCCCGGAAAGCGGGACCGCGATGTCGGAATCATCGGTCGCATTCCCGGAATCTCACCTAACCTGCTGGAATGTTTCGGACTTTTACGGCATATCAACGAAGAAGCAAGTCACGCAGAACGCTTCCTCATTATCGATAGGCTTTGTCACGGGTGATCTATGCCGCAGCGCGGATGGCTTAGCAGTCTCGCTAAAGAGGCCCTTGCCCCGCCCAAGTACCACTGGAGCCGCGAATTGGTGAAAAACTGTCCGACAACAGCGGCTGGTTATACATGAGTTTCCTCCGGAATCAACTCCAAAAGATCGGTAACACCAATATCCTCACCGGCCTGTGATAGCAAAGTCGAAACCTGCCCACGGTGGTGAGTTTGGTGATTAAAGAAGTGAAGGAGCAGGCTTGAATATCGCTTATTCGCCGCTACCCCTTTGATGTTGTGGTAGCTAAGGACATAATCCAAATCGCTATCGGAAAGTTTGTCGATCCAATCGATGATTTTCTCATCCAAAAAAGCACGCTGCTCATACAAGCTACGGAAATCATCGAAAACAATCTGATCCAAGCTAGTTGGGCTCGGAAGACACGCAACCTCACGCAAGGACGTCGTACAGGAAGGGTGGGTAGCAAACCGCTTGAGCCAGATAGTGTCGCCGACAACGATATGGTTCAGAGTGCCCCAAATAGAGCCAAAAAAGGCGCTGCGATCTTTGATGAGATCTGTTTCAGTAAGGCGACTCGCCGCTTCATAAACCTTTACATTCATCCACTGGTTATACGAAGCCATCAGTTCAAAATGGTACTTCAGACTCTTCACAACTCCTCCTCATATCACCACGTTGCTCAGCCAAGAATCATGAACGCTTTCGATACCAACCTTCCCAGAATCGAGCATTTGCTGACATTAGCGATCGTTCAACCCCTTTCCATCGAGAATTTGCTGCATATATTTTTCGACCCTCGACTCCCGGGTCTTGGATTGTTTGGCCCCAGAAAAATAAAGCAAGTATGCTCTTTGCCGCCCTGGCGTCAATGCATAAAAAGCGCTTTTCAAGGCAGGAATTTCATCTAATTTATTTTGAAATTCTTCAGGAATGCTAAACTCATCAGTCGTTTTGAAATTCACTTTCAAGCCCGCTTTTTCCACCTCAACAGCTTCATTGACATAGGCTTTCAAGATGGTTGCCATCTCCACTATTTCACGAGCATTAGTGAACGGAATCCGACGTGCCGCCTGGGTATTCTCACCGGGTTTTTCCAGAATACCATTGGAATCCTTCAACAAGGCACCTTTGGCAAACAAAAGCGCACAGGATTCCTTGAACCCCTGAAGTATCACTACGTTATTATTCTGGAACGTGTAACAAGGCTTACCCCACTTTAGTTCTTCGGTCAGCTGACTGTCGAGAACTATCAGCCTCAATTCTTTCAATTCCTCCTGCCATTTCTTGACCTTACTCAAATAGTCGTCAACCTTAGGATTCATGTTATTCATACATTGACACTCTGAATTAAAGCCAGCTTATATCAAGATAGACTTGTCATGCTATTTGCTATTTGTCGGCATCAGCGCTTCCTTAGGGTGAATGCGATTACTCATGTTGCAAGATATTGACGAGCTTGCCCGATGGATCGCGAACATAGAACCGTCGTACCCCCCAAGGCTCACTGACCGGGCCGTACTCAATCGGAATTCCGGCACGTTGGACCCGACTGAGTGCCTCCGCGAGATCGTCTACCTCGATTGATAAATCTGGCACGGGAGTGTCCGAGCCACCTTGGCTAGCGAAGCTGACCTGTACGGACTTCTTATCGCTTGCAACATAGGTGCGAAGCCAACCATGGTCCATGGCGAGTTCCAATCCCAAGACATCGCCATAGAATGCATCAGCCTCAGCCGGATCTTGGGTAGCGACATTGGCAACAATTCGTTTGACCTTCATGCAGGCTCCAGTAGCTGTTGTGCGGGCACGTTCATGTTTGCCGGGCATTCCCTTTGACTCGTGTGCTGCCGCAGCAATTGCATCAACGTAGTCTAACGTTCCGCATTCGGCAAAAGGCGGTCAATGATAGGCGCATGCCGCGCCATCAGCTCGGCGACCCAATCGATGAACACACGCAATTTGGTGCTTACATGCCGATTTGGTGGAAACGCCACGTACAGCGGCATCGGGTCGAGGCGCCAGTCTTCGAAGAGTGGCACTAGCTCACCGCAGGCAAGGTGCTCCTTGGCCATATAGTCCGGTAGCCAAAGAATGCCAAGGCCGGCCAGACCAGCAGCAAGATAGCTATTACCATCGTCTACTGACAAGACATAGCGGCCTTGCACCTTGATGCTGTCTTCATTGCGGTGCATGGCATAGGGGAAGGTTTTACCAGTGCGGGACCATAGGAAGCCCACGATACGGTGGTGCGAATTTTCCAGCTCTTGAGGGTGCGCGGGCGAACCGGCGCGTTCCAGGTAGCTTGGCGCTGCATAAACGCCAAGCTGCAAGTCGCCGACGCGCCTTGCCATTAGCGATTGATCGGTGAGCTCGCCACCGCGCACGACACAATCCACGTTCTCATCGATAAGATCCACCACGCGATCGCTAACCCCCATGTCCAATTGGATTTCCGGGTATTGGGCATGGAACGCCGGTAGTGCCGGCACCAGAATCATGCGAGCCAGTGGGCTGGGGACATCCACCCGCAAGCGGCCCCTCGGCAACGTCGAAGCGCTGGACAGGCTAGTCTCGGCGTCGTCTAAATCCGCCAGCAGCCGTAGCACGCGCTCGTAGTAAGCGGCCCCATCGGCCGTCACGTTAACCTTGCGCGTCGTGCGGTTCAGCAGCCTGACACGCAGCCGTGCCTCTAACTGCTGCACGAGTTGCGTTACGGTGGTCTTGCTCATGTGAAGCGTTTCGGCTGCCTTGGTGAAGCTTCCGGTTTCCACCACCCGCGCAAATGCCTGCATTGCATCGAAACGGTCCATACCTGCTCCAAGGGAACCTTGCGATTGTTTGTATTTTACAAACAGTGATGGATAGATTTGCTCGTTTATCCGCCAACCACCAGCGCCTAAAGTACCACCATCGTTGATTCAAGGTCGCTTTGACCCATTGATGGAGGCACTACATGACTATGCGTGACATGACCAAGCATGACATGACTACGCGTGACGTTATTTTCCCGGCCGGCCGCCAAGCGCTGTATGAGCGCAATCGCTATTCGCCGGCGATCCGATCCAATGGATTTTTGTTCGTCTCAGGACAAGTCGGTAGTAGAGAAGACGGCTCACCGGAGCCCGACCTCGAGGCGCAAGTCAGGCTCGCCTTCAAGAATCTAGAGGCGATCCTAAAAGCAGCCGAGTGCACATTCGACGACGTGATTGATGTCACTGTCTTCATGGTCGACCCCGAATCGAAGTTCGAGACGATCTGGAAGGTCGTACCAGAGTTCTGGGGTAATGCGCCCCACCCGACGTTAACTGCCGTCGGCGTCACCTGGCTCTATGGCTTCCAGTTCGAAATCAAGGTGATAGCGAAGCTACCAGAATCACTGGATCGCTGATCCGCGCGCCGATGGCTACCACCGCCCCCGCCAGAGGACGTGAAAGGTGCACGACTGAACGCCCTGCCCTGTCAGTCTCGCATTTTCTCGCTCTGGCTTTCCCTACTCGACTTCATCGAACGACCCTGTGCGCACCTGGCCGTTGCGCAAGTAGCGGGTAATCAGCACACCGCCAGGCGTGCTGGTCGAGTGCGCCAGAGTGAAAGCAGACGCTAGTGCGTTAACAAAAGCTCTTTATCTATCGCTACAAACTCACTAGCGGCGTTCATTAACGAAGCTGCTGTTAACTGGGGAACGCCATAGACTTCCACTTTTTTCCCATACACATTACGAATTTTATTGACTAGAAGATCAAAGTCTCCATCGCCCGATACCAACACGATGACATCCGACTGTTCCGCGTACTCCATGGCATCGAGAGTGATGCCAACATCCCAATCACCTTTCGCAGAACCATCCGATCTTTGAATAAACGGTTTCAGCTTTACCTCAAAACCAATAGCCCTAAGTATATTTTGAAATTCTCGTTGTTTTCTGTCACCTTTATCTATTGCATAGGCGAACGCTTTCACGACCTCTCTGCCAGCGGTAACCTTTGACCAAAACTTGTTGTAATCAAAGTTACTCTTATAGGCTTCCCGCACTGTGTAATATACATTTTGCACGTCAACGAATATCGCAACTTTTTCCATGCTAGAAACTCATTTTTTCATGACAGTGATTTGACTACCTATCTTATGATGGAATGAACGGACTGGCTGAATTTTTCGAAATGCCCACTTTGGTTCGCCAGCTACCTCGGCCATTCCATCAACCTAGGCGAATGTTCCTCACTCAGCCAGGAGCGGACCTTCAGTGAAGTCTTATGAAACCTCAGCGGTCGAAGCGGTCATTGACTTGTAAGATGAACCAGTCCCACTGCCGTCTGCGGGACGTAATCTGATGAGGTAAAGCGATGAACAGCGACGAGTTATCTGCGAGCTATCGCGGCTACATCGAGTGCCTGAACCAACAGGACTGGGACAATCTGGGCCGCTATGTCAGCGAGAACGTTCGCTACAATGAGGAAATCATAGGGCTGACCGGTTACCGCTCCATGCTTGAAGAAGATTTTCTAGCAATTCCAGACCTTTACTTTGAAATCGCACTACTGGTCTCGCAGCCTCCCTATGTAGCCAGTCGCCTGAAGTTCAACTGCACACCGGTCGGCATGCTGTTCGGACTGCCTGTCAACGGTAAGCCTGTACAATTCGAAGAGAATGTTTTCTATGAATTCGATGATGGAAAGATCAAGACCGTCTGGTCGATCATCGACAAGAGCGCCATTGCAGCGCAGATATGACACCCTCTGGCCGCTTCGGGTCGTGTGCTGCCAGCGTCGATCGTTCCCGCGGTCGCCCACCATTTTTGCCAGGTCGGCGTATCGGAGTCTGGTTTGAACCAGTCGAAATGAATGAGTGGATATTGGAGAAGCTCTGCGGCACTCAGGGTACGTCGATTGCCGGAAAGCAATGCCGGGCTGCACATGTCATGGAATGTATCGCGGAACAGCTCGCGCGACGTGAACTCAGTCGGCGCGGTGCGCGCATAGCGGATCGCGACATCTGCCTCGCGGGCCAGGCTGGCGGCCTCCAGCATGGTCCGCGCCGCAAGAGCGCGCGAAGGCAAAGCTACATGCTTAATGGTCAACACACCTGATAGCTACAACAGGCAGGTTGAACTCAATGACGAGAAGACGGAACAAGGTTCAACATACCGATGGCACGTTGAACATCATCCGGCCAGATCCATAAACGATAGGGTTCCGGAATCTCGAAATAGTCTTCAGGGCCGAAGAGCTCCCGGCTTCTCATATCCGCACAATACCTCGACCTCCACCTGAGCTGTTCGCGATATGGGATGGATTCACCATCGACTAATTTCTTGGTGATTGAATACAGCTTTTCACACATCCGATATTCGTAACCGGGAAGAGACAAGGGATCTTGATACTGCCCTCTTTTTTCTTTCACCGCGTCGACTGCCATTTCCAGAAAAAGCGGCAAATCAAGCTCACCCGGAATATTGGGAAAGATAATGAAAGGGGCGGCCCAGCCACTTTCAATCAAATCCAAATTGAAAGTGGCTCTCTCACGACGGCTCATCTCGTCACGCTCTTTCTTGCTATAAGAAGGCGCGACGTAAGCCAACAATCTCCCGTATCCATCGAATGATGACTCAGCTCCTCTAATGAATAGATTTCGCTTTCTGTCGGAACTTGGCCGGGACAGTCGCTTTTCGACAATATCCTTATGGAATTCACTGGCATGCTTTCCCTGACTGAAGTGCAACGTACCGGCATTGCCACTTTCCAGTTTCGGCACAAGATACTCACCAAACGCCTCTTCGACGGGAGCGACACCGGATCGGATCCATTCAGCCAATTCGACGAAGTTGTTATCGATCTCAGCAGCTCGCTCGGTCGATCTCGCAGTCACTTCGGGTGTGTCAATAGACAACATGCGAATAGGCATGCGGATATTGGGTGTATCTCCGTCAGACACATCCACAAGGGCCCTTGAGCCTAGGGATGGTAAATTCACACCAGCAGGTGTCCATAGTATTTGCGTTTGCTCTGACATCGAAAACTCCTTTTTCAGCGGGGCGCATGCAAGGCTATTGGCAACATGAGGGTGAAAGGAACACCAGCCATTGATCTCTCAAGCCAGGCCGACAGCCGTCGTGCTTCGTTCAGCCATTATCGATGGCAAGCATTGTCAGAAACATGACATTCACATGAAGGCCAGCCACCCCGCCTCATTGGCCCTGGTATGTGACTCCGGGAAGTGCAGGCTAATCCTGACACGCTTCCAATCCGTCAGGAGAGATGATTAACGGTCAGATCAGAGGCGTGTCCACTGAAGTGGGGGAAGACCAGCGTCGGCTTGAATGAATTGCTGCCCTCAGGACTGCGGGTCGAACCCGAAGACGCGTAGCTCTTGGTCACAACGACAGGCCTTCGCGATGCGCGCGGCCCACGCGACGGCCTCCTCGCGTGAGGGTAGTTCGAGCACAGTGAAGCCGCCGTCAAGCGAGGGCGCCCATGGGTAGCCGCCCTCGGCGACTGTTCCGTCTGCTGCGACGAGAACGGGCGGCACGCCTTCGTCGATGCCGCCGCCGAAGACGTAGACGCCGGCGGCTTTCGCCTCGTCGATCACGGCGTGCGCGTCGCGACCCACTGCCTCCCACTCGCCTTCGGGCACGACTATCGCAGCGCTGGGAAAGGAGATCAGGTACTTGGCCATGGTGCTATTTCCTTTGGAGATTGATGTCGGTCGTGGAGCGAGCGTGCGGCCTAACAGGTTGGAATTCATGGAAATTAAGTATAGCTCGGCAATAAAGATCCTGTACCGGGATTTGCGATTGCCGCACGCCGCCACGGACATCAAGGAAACCTGTCGGGTGCCATGTTGATAGTTGCCGGGTATGAGCTTCGCTCACGAGTACCCCTTGAATTTCGATATTACAATTACCGGAAGTCTTTGTGTCTACGCGCTGCTACATGACCAGCTATCCGCTGGTCTCGACGGGGGCAGAATCTATCCACCTGGGAAGATATACCCATGAACGACCAATCGACGGCCTGGCAACACTGGTTCCCATTGATCGAGAATGCACTAGGGGATTTGTCGCGCTGTATGTTCGATCAGGTAGGTCTCGCCCCCGGGCACAGTGTTCTGGACCTGGCGACAGGCATCGGCGAACCCGCCTTGGAGGCCGCCAGGCGTGTCGGGCCCACGGGACGGGTCCTTGGCGTGGACATCTCACCGGCGATGCTCGGCATAGCCCAAGTGCGGGCCGAGACAGCGGGCCTGACGAATGTCGAGTTCCGGGTGATGGATATCGGGACCCTGTCGCTCCCCGAAAGCTTCGACATCGTGCTCTGTCGTTGTGGCCTGATGTTCGTCGACAACGCTGACACTCAGCTCGGCGGTGCCTTGTAGTACCCCGGAATCTCCGTTAGGCAACCGTCGCACATGGGCCGGGACCACGCTACCACTCCAACCTAGCCGGCACTTTGATCTCGATCAATCGGTGGCCCTTTCCGCCTCGCACATCCCTGCTTTCCTCTGGGACTAGACCGAATTACCTACATGTCCAGTAATTTCGTGGGGGGTTTATCCTCTCCAACAGCTCCTGTACTCTGCCTCATTTATCGCGACGTGCAGGAAGGAAAATGGATAAGCTTTTGTTATCCGCGCTGACACTGAGCTGCCTCTCGCTAGCATTCGTCTATCTCTCCACGCAAGAGCTAGGCGAGCATGAAGCGGTAGCATTCCAAGCAGCAGAGCGAACACATCAGCTCAGCGCAGAAGATGCCAAGCGTACCTCAACACACCGGCCTGATCCTCAAAACTCAGCGCCGACTGAGGTCTACCCATGGCGACTCGAACCAACACCTCAGATATTCCAGATTTGAGGTTGCTTCAGGATAACCACGCGCGTGGTTATCCATCGCTGTCTTTTTCGTGAGCGGTGCTCACGGCTCTCGATTAGTGGCTCATTGGCTGAATACGAGCCTGCGAAAACCCTTATTCATGCCTGTCATTCGAGGAATCGTAATGAACAAGCCATTGCGTCACGCGCTGTTTGCCGTTTTCTGCCTCTCCCCGTTGGTCGATACCGCTATCGCCGACGACGAAACCACCTATGGCTGGGTCGAGAAAGCGACGATCGAACCCTGGGGCACGGAAGTCAAAGTGAAACTGGACAGTGGCGCCCTGACCTCTTCCATGCAGGCCGAGGACATCGAGGAATTCGAGCGCGACGGCGATGACTGGGTGCGCTTTACCGTTGAGGTCGAAGATGAGGTTAGTGACGACATCGTCTCGAAGACCTTCGAGCGACCGGTATTTCGCAACCTCCAGGTGAGCGGTGCCGGTGGCGAGGATCACCGCCCTGTCGTGCTGATGACGATCTGCATGGGAGAAACGCTCCGCGAAGAACAGTTCAGTCTGGAAGATCGTGATGACATGAATTATCCAGTGTTGCTGGGGCGGCGCACGATCCAGAGTCTGGGAACGCTCGACGTCACCGAGACCTTCCTGCACGACGCCGACTGCCATGAGGACTCGCCCCTTCGAGCACACGCGGACAAGGACTACGACGAGGATATCGGCATCTAGCCGGAACACCCCGAAGGCTCACTTCGGGGCACATGTCGTCCTCTCCGCTTTACTCTGTGACTTGCTGAATTCGGCCAGGGGCGGACCTTCAGAATGTGCTCATGTAATGCTTGCAGCATGCGCGCCCTTGTAATGGAGCCGAAGGCGCAATGTAAAGGGCGTCGCTGTGCCTGCACTGGTTAGCCGCCTTTACGCGGGGCGCTTAGCAAACAGGGCCCACACCCCTGCTGACGACAGCAGAAACCCACCAACAAAGTTGAAGCGGCGCTGAGCGAGCGGCGAGGTAAGCACTTTGCGCGCTGAAGCGGCGAACACGGCGTACAAGGTTGCATTTAGCGTCGCCAAACCCACAAACGTGGCCGCAAGAATCCAAAGCTGTTGTCCGGCATCCGCACCAGGGGTGATAAATTGGGGTAAAAAGGCGACGAAGAAAATTATCCCCTTTGGGTTTAATGCTGTAACAAGGTAGGTGTTAGCGAACAGCTTCCAGCGCGAGCCTGATGCAACAGGTGTAGCAACCTCCGTCGATGATATACCTGCACGCAGAAGCCTTATACCCATGTAAAGTAGATACAATCCACCAATCCACTTGATTACCGTGAACCAAAAAGCCGAAGTTGCCAATACGGCGCCGAGGCCGAGAAGTGAAAAAACAAGAGCTGTTGAATCACCCAAGGCTACAGCAGCGACGAGAGGAATATTTGCACGTCGGCCTTGCGCGATGGAGTAGCTGATCACAGTCAAGATCGTCGGCCCAGGAATAATGAGTAAGGCTGCGGACGCTACGGCAAAGGTAAGCCAAGCTTCGATGGGCATGAGGCAATATCTCCTATGGCGGTTAACAGGTATTAGACTGCGCGCCACCTGCCACCTAACCTACTGAAACTTCATTGAATTGGCAGCATAACACCGATAGTCGTACCGGCTACATAATACGGATGATCATGCCAGCTGCATTTTCCTCCAAAGTAAACCGGGACAAGCGTTAGCTGCCAATGGCGGCTTTCCACCGTATGAGCGAGTCTGGCACGCTATAGGCGATGCCCGTTGGTATCCGTACTCACCAAGGATCACGCCATGGATCGTATCGATGCCCTTCGCATCTTCCTGCGTGTCGCCGAAATGCGCAGTTTCACCAAGGCTGCGGTCTGCCTGCAGATGCCACGTTCCACTGTCTCGACGGCTATTCGTGAACTGGAAGCCCGGTTGGGGACGAGGCTGCTGAACCGTACGACGCGCCATGTCACCCTGACGCACGATGGTGAAGCGTTCTATGACAGATCCTTGCGATTGCTGGCAGAGTTGGAGGAGCTCGAGGGATTGTTCCAGGATGATGGCTCCCAGCTCAGTGGCAAGTTACGTGTGGAAGCGCCGGGCCGCATTGCAAGGCTCATCATCGTGCCGGCCCTCCCCGATTTCTTCTCCCGCTATCCCGGCATCGAACTCGAGATCGGAGCCAGCGACCGCCCAGTCAATCTGGTGGAAGGAGGAGTCGATTGCGCCATCAGGGTGGGCGAACTCAGCGAGTCAAGCCTGATCGCTCGCCCCCTCGGTCTTCTGCCCGTCGTCAACTGTGCCAGCCCCGGCTATCTGGCCCGTCATGGTGTCCCGGAGAGCATCGCTGACCTGCACCACCACCTGGCCATCCACTATGCCTCCCCTTTCAGCAGCATCGCTGAAGATTGGGAATATAGGAAAGGAGGCAAGGTGCGAACCCTGCCAATGCAGGGAAGCGTCACCGTGGACAGTGCGGAGAGTTACATCGCCTGCTGCCTGGCAGGACTCGGCCTGATACAGGTACCAGCCTATGATGTTCAGCATCATCTACGCGAGGGAAGCCTGATCGAGGTGCTGGCAGACAAGCAGGCTGGCCCCATGCCGCTTACGATCCTCTACCCCCATCGCCATCATCGCTCACGTCTGCTTCACGTCTTCATCTCCTGGGCCGAGGCATTACTCAGCAAGGAAATTCACGGCCTCACACCGCCCCAGGCTCAGCGCGCCAAGCAGCTACCCTAGGGTTTGTACGAAAAGTCGCCGAGCGATGGCCAGACAAGGCAAAAATCAGCGAAAAAACGGAGTTTACGTGGGTGTAAATGAGTATTTTGAGCTGATTTTTAACGCCGTATGGTCGAGCGCAGGCAGTTTTCGGACAAAACCTAGATTTCCGTTTCCAGGCAGATGGTCGATTTTTCTCCCCTCATTGTTCGTGCTTACTGAACAGTGCTGTCAGAGAGCAACCGATTATCCTTGAGTTCACACCCTCCATACTCCTTTAGGAAGTGCACTCGGGTGGCTTCATGCACGGTTAACACACCTGAGGCACCGTATCTCCAACTAAGGGAAGCGCTGAAGAAATCGGCGAGCGGCATCAAGCACAAGGCGCCCGGAGCACAGGAACCGGAGCATATGGGGTTATATGTGAGGATTCCGCGCACCGCGCAACGCAGTGATTGGGCTGCGCAGGCATTTATTCAGTGTTTCCCCAACCGATCACACAGAAAGGAGGGCGACCATGACTGTACATACTCTTGAGGGCAAAGTGGTTGTTGTCGGTGCCGGGGCGAAGAACCTCGGCGGTCTCATCAGCCGCAAGATGGGAGAAGCCGGCGCCAAGGTTGTCGTTCACTATCATGGCAACGCCACCCAGGACGATGCAGAGGCTACCGTTCAAGCGATCAAGGACGTCGGCAGTGATGCCTTTGCCATTCAAGGTGATCTAACCCAACCAGCCAATGTCACGACCCTGTTCGAGGAAGCCAAAAGCCGCTTCGGCGGTGTCGATATCGCCGTCAATACGGTGGGCAAAGTCTTGCGCAAGCCCATCGTGGAGACTTCTGAGGAAGAGTACGACGCGATGTTCGACATCAATGCCAAGGCAGCGTACTTCTTCATCAAGGAGGCCGGTCGAACGCTCAACGACAACGGCAAGGTCATCACCATCGTCACTTCCCTGCTGGCCGCCTTCACCGATGGCTACTCCACCTATGCCGGTGGCAAGTCTCCGGTCGAGCACTTCACCCGCGCTGCCGCGAAGGAGTTCGGAGCCCGCGGCATCTCCGTGACCGCTATAGGCCCGGGCCCCATGGACACCCCCTTCTTCTATGGCCAGGAGACGCCCGAGCGCGTCGAGTTCCACAAGTCGCAGGCCATGAATGGCGATCTGACCAAGATCGAGGATATCGAGCCCATCGTGCGCTTCCTCGCCACCGAGGGCTGGTGGATCACCGGCCAGACGATCTTCGCTAACGGTGGCTATACCACACGCTGAGGGCTGCTCAGCCTCCGGGGCGGATAGCTTCCGCCCTTTTTGAACAGGCAAGAATATACATGCGTACACACATCTTCATCATTATCGGCCTGGCCATTCTGGGCGCGGCCCTGTTCGGCGTTAACGGACAACCGGCGACCTACTCCTCAAAGCGACCCGTGGCGTCACGATCGCGCTCGTATCGTTTTGTGAGCGGAAACGGCGGCAACCAGGACTCGCGCCGGACGATCCAGCTTTCGTAGGTTGGCATCAGTTGGTCAGGGGCATCCAGGGACCCCAGGTGCACTTCGATTTCGTCTGCGGTGCGTGCGAAAACGGACGAGCCACAGCGGGGACAGAAATACCGCCCCGCGTAGTCGCGTGTTTCGCCATCGATCGTCACCGCATCCTGAGGGAACACCGCGGAAGCGTAAAAAAGGGCCCCATGATGCTTGCGGCAGTCGAGGCAGTGACAAAGACCAACCCGGTATGGGAGTCCCGACGCCACCATTCGGACGTTGCCGCAAAGGCAACCGCCCGTGAATCGGTCCATACTGCGTCTCCTCTAAAATCAAGCGTTTGGAATGTTGATAACAAATGGGCCACGACGAAGCCATTCCGCGACGCTGCGACGCTCGAGCATTTCGTTGATGGCTATCTTCCCGAGTAACGCGCCGGCGTGACCTCGCAAACGGCCATTATCGGTGGTTGTGAAAATAGCCGCTAAACGACTGCAAAGGGTTGTCAATTACCCCAGCCATTCCATCAGTCTCGGCGAATGTTCCTCACTCGGCCAGAAGCGGAAAACTGCAATGTTCTCATATAACGCCGGAAATCAGCGGCGCCGGTACAGCGTCCGCTGGATTGACTTGTTAGGCGCGTTCCCTCCTGCGCCATTTGGCAGTATACGGAAGCGCGAACAGGTACAGACCGGAAAACAACTGAAGAAAGAGTGGTGGCAGCGGCGAGTATGTCAGCCACGATGGAGGCTCGCTCGATGCCGCCGCTCTGTACACGAAGTTGGCGATGACGGTGAGCGTGAAAAAGATGGATAACCAGCGGTTACTTTGACGGATCCAGACGCTCATGTTCATTTCGACCTCTGCGATTATGGCCTTGGCCTGGCTTCGATCATTTTCCATCCATTGCCGGACGGATCACGAAAGCCTGCGTCCAGGGCACCGTAACGATCAATAGGCTCCTGCGTGAACTCCACGCCATTCCCGCTCAGCCGTTCGTAGGCAGCACGGCAATCATCCACCACGAGCACCAGCGGTGGCATGGCACCCTTGGCCACGACTTCACACAGAGTCTGCGCCGTCGCCGCGTCATGTACCGGCGGGCCCGGCTTGAACAGTCCGAGCTGGAATGAGGGCTGCTCCGGGTGCTGCACCGTGAGCCAGCGATAGTCGCCATTGCGAACATCCGTGTGGACGCGAAACCCCAAATGCTCGACGTAGAACGCCAGCGCTTCGTCCTGATCCCGTACATACAGGCCGACCACATTTATACCTTGAGTCATAGTAGAACCTCCGTTGATTGGAGTTCTATTCTCTCAACTGCCTTCTTCCGCCGCTTCTCCGAAACTGCGATCTTCAGGTCTGGACGCTGAGTGGCGCGCACGATGCACTCGGGCACGTGCTCCCGCCCGTGCGGAGTCGATCGCTCGCGTGCTCGGAGATTTCCCGGGTTCTCGCCAGTGATGTCACGGAAGATGCGTCCAAAGGTACCGAGGCTCTTCCATCCAGTCTGGAACGCGATCTCTGTAATGGGGAGGTCGGTGTCGCGAAGCAACGCAACGGCTCGCTCGATGCGGCGTGTGAGCAGGTAACGGTGCGGGGGCACGCCGAAAGCGTCCTTGAACGAGCGTGCGAAGTGTGAAACCGAAACGGCGCTCACTTGCGCCAATCGATGAATGGGCCACTCCTCATAGGACGCGCCGTCCATCCGATCTTTCGCACGAAGCAGCCGTCGCAATAGTTCAGGACTCTGGGTCATGCTTCCTTTCGCCTAACAGTGATTAGACCGCGCGCTCTGATATTGGATGAACGAGCATTCTACCTTTTCCGGCATGGCCGCTTTGGGTCGTCAGCTGCTACACCAGCTCCACCAGCGTAGCCTGAAGTTCGGCAGCCGGCCAAGAACGGACGTTCAGCGAAAGCTCATATAACGCTTTTGTTCAGCGGTTGCCTTTCAAAGCGATGCAGAGAAGCGGCTGTCCGGTGGATGGTCCTCAGGCCTGGAACGCACTTCAACTAATTGTTATAGCTGACATTAATGCTTAGACACCTCTCGATATTTTGCATTGCTCTATAAATTATAACCTGTTCATCAGCACGTTGCTCGTTGCCATTCCTAATCCGGTTTCCGATTTGATTCATATTCTTGGCAGCGTCCAAAACCTTCGCAGAAGACGGTAGACCATAAAGGAAAGACAATCGTGAATACCAGATGATCGACTGCCTCTTTTGGAGTAATTCTGAGGCTAGAACGAAAAGCTCGTCTTGTGTCGACTCACTACCTTTGGCAGTGATTATCTCCCCCTGATTACGAAGAAAGAATTGAGTAACTCTCCCAAGAAGACTTCTAAATTCAAGGATAGGCTCAATGATGAATTTGATGATTATTTGACCGAGCACATAAACAGAGACACCTGCGACTACTGTTTCAAATACAGTGCTCATTACTTCAACCCCCTATAACGCCGCGCTTTTCGGATAATTTGGAGCGACAGCGGAAAAGTAGTCCGACAACAGCGCTTTGTTACACGTTGCTTACTCACACAATGCATCGAACTTTCGGATAAAGGCTTCTTGAAGTCTTTTATCTTGAGTGAGTTTGTTACCATATGCCTTAATGTATGCCTTTACCGCTAGTTCGAAGTCATCTCTATACACAGTTTTAGCTTGTTGAGAGATGATATCTTCTCCAGAATCCGATTTTGCCCATATTTTCCACCCATTTTTCGTCGACGCCTCGTGAAGCAACCCACATCGAATGGATGAATAGAATTCTAAAGCCTCATCAGCTGTGAATTTGTCAGAAAATGGTTTTCTTGTGGTCAGAAATTCTACAAAACACTGTTTACTCTTGTTGTACTCGTTTTCCTGAAGATCACGATCTTTGCAATACCTATATTTTTTGCCCTGGTAACTGGACTCTAAGAACTCGATAAGGGAGCACAGCAAGGTCATAATGCTAAACCCATAACCGTCATAATTATCATGATCCTTTAACTTTTTGATCGGATCGAGATACCTAGATTGAACCCTTCCCCAAAAGAAATCCGTAAATGCCTGTCTCCAAAGCAGCTCGTCACTTGACGCTGCCAGAGCTTTACGTTCCCTTTTCCAGTCTTCAGCTGTTTTAGAGCTAGTTAGGTACATAGTTTACGAGACGTGTAACGCCCGCAGCATGCGCGGCTTTGTAGTGTAGGCGATGCCGCAATGGAAAAGACGTCGCCGTGCCTGCGATTGTTAGCACTGGTACATGGAGCTTGATGACTATTCATGCTCCAATTCAATGCCTTTGCCTGAGGGATTATCTTGCCGTAACACGACTTCACGGTCAGGGTACTCGTTCGCGCAGTCTTGCGGGCACTCAACGAAACCATCGTGTAGCTCAGGAAGAAAGTATTTAGAGCGGCCAACCCCTCAACTATGAGCTTTCTTGGCATAGATGATTGAACTTCATCTGAAGAGAAATGCCAGAATGGGTTTAGGTTGTGGCCGTAGTCCCCAGGGAAGTCGAGCTTCTGGGATACATACTCATGGAACGTTTCTTCATCTATGATTCCCGACACATCTAATAGCAATTCGTCGTTCATAGCTTCCTGAATGCTAACGCTTGCAGTTACGGCAGTTACGGCAGTTACGGCAGTTACGGAGCGCAGCGTAGTAACTGTCCGACAACCTGCACTTGTTAAAAAACAGCCCCGGCCGCAGCTCCGATGACCGACACAACAGCAGGGTGCTCTAACAATTTGCGGAGCATACCTTTAGCTTCCTCTTTTTGCTCGGGTGGGAGATCAGCAGACTCTATCTTCTTCACTAAAGCCTCAAAGGAATTCACAATGTTTTGGGTGTTGTGGTCACCTACCTGAACTGATTGGGCTCCATGAATGTTGATGGTGTGGCCAGGTTTCTGCATTTCAGATTGCCCACCTTTGCGATACTTGATTTGATAGTGGGCCCCCGTGCCAGCGACGCCACGCATATAAAAGGTAGCCTCAGTGACTATGCAACGCTCGTCTTTACCGCTGGGTAGCTCGCGAAGAATTACATCACCCTCTTCTATATCCGCCTTCTCATCAAGTATGAAAATGGTCTTGCCGGGAAACGAAGCTTTGTATGGACCAATGACAGATCCATCTTGCTTTTCGATTCTAGCGTCATCCTCGAATTCTTTTAAGAGGCTCATAGCTTCTCCTTTTAACAGTGATTAGACTGCCTATCTTATGATTGAATGAGCGTGCCTGCGCGTTCATTCGGGTTATACCGCACGACATTCACAGCCCAACCCCCCTGAAATTCCTATATATTAAGTATAGCTCGGCAGCCAAAAACGACTATTGCCTGTTGATTCCGCGGCGGCTCATATGTGTTATGCATTTACCGAAAAAACTACCTTTATAAATGGAACTATATATGTGTGGTTTTTCGTTATTGCTAGTATTGCAACAAAATACGGAATACCAAAATCAAGGATAAGTAGCTTTACAAGTTGGCCGATATGCAATTTTTTATGGTCATTTATATACCCTCTAACTTTTGTGACTAGATTCTCAAGATCATGGACGTATAACTTTTCGGACACCGAAGAATAGGATGACAATTCCTTTAGGGCTTCATTCTTTACGTATTCATTTTTATTAATTTTTTCATGATAGTTTTTAATGGCAAAGCACTTAACGCTTATGTCTGACAAGTTTTTTGCGGCCATTTGTACCTTTGTAAGATTTTTTGAAAGCCGCCACTGCTTTAAATCATGCCAAGAGTAGAAGGAAAAGCCAAAAAAGAAGTAAGCAACTCCTACACTCAAAGCCCCCAGCATAATGGGTTTTGATGCGTCATAATCACTAACTTGAATCCATAAAAGTTTATTTATCGCTAGACCATCAATCGATAACAATATAGACAATGCAGATATTATCATTAAGACTGAACGATACTTCCTTGCATGCACGTCAAGTGGCTCACGAAATACTATGTCTGAAATTTTTGTATTTTCGTTAAAGTCCATAATCTCTCATTAGCACCTATGCATAACAGTGATTAGGTTGTACGTTTATTTATCCGAATCATCGTGCCGGTTGTGTAACACCAATGAACGGGCTGGCTGCCTTTGCCGGACCGTCCGCTTAGGGTCGTCAGCTGCTACACCAGCTCCATCAGCGTAACCTGAAGTTCGGCAGCCGGCCGAGGCTGTGTGAAAACACAAAAGCCCACCGCCTATACCTGTATCTGACGATGAAGCCATTCTCAGCGGCCAATGAGACGCTTCTTAGCGCTTCCATCATCGCCACATCCGAGGTTATTCAAAATAATGCTTTTCGAGAAAGCTTCTCTGAAGAGCGTCAGAGGCCGCTACAGAAGCGATAAGGGCGGCAGGCACATTATGCCTGCATCGCCTGAATCAATCGCTTAGTGCCGAGGATGTTCATGACGCGTTTCATGTTGTAGGCCAGCACGTGAAGGCTCATTTCCGTGCTGACGTCTTGAGGGTTTTGGTTAGAAAATGCGTTGCTCCCATCCAGGCTTTCAGCGTCCCGAACGGATGCTCGACTGTCTGGCGCCTGAGACGCATCATTTCCGGCTTCTGATCCAGTCGACCTTGCACCGACTCAAGCACACTCTCATGCTCCCAACGCTTGATTCGTCGATATATCCCCGTGGTGCATTGTGGCTTCCTTGAACAGCCCGGGCAGGCGGAACTCCAGTAGCAATGTAGCACCTGTCCCTTTTCGACGTTCTTGAAACGCCAGATCAAGCGCTCTCCCGCCGGACAGCGATATTCGTTCCTTTCAGGCACGTACCGGAGTGCCTCTCTGGGAAACAGCCCTCGTGCCTGACTCGGCGAGGTCTTCGGTTTAGGGAGATAGGTGGTGATACCGGCCTCGTGGCATGCGAGTACCTCTTCCCCCTTAAAGTAGCCGCGATCAGCCACAACATTGAGATCGCTGGTGCCGGAGGCATCACGCGCCCGCTTGGCCATCCGGGAGAGTTGGCCACGATCACTGCCGACGTTGGTGACCTCATGGGCGATGATCAAGTGATGCCGGCTATCGACGGCCGTCTGCACGTTGTATCCCACCACCCCAGTGCCTCGCGTCGTCATGGAGCGAGCATCGGGGTCCGTCAACGACACCTGCTGGTCAGGTGCCTGGGATCTTCGGATTTCAATCACTTGCAGTTGCTGCACCTCTTCGGTGAGGGCGGCGATCTTTTCCTTCAGATGAGCGGTTTGCGCTTCCGTGACAGCAAG
This sequence comes from Litchfieldella anticariensis FP35 = DSM 16096, assembly GCF_000409775.1. Classification (GTDB taxonomy): domain Bacteria; phylum Pseudomonadota; class Gammaproteobacteria; order Pseudomonadales; family Halomonadaceae; genus Litchfieldella; species Litchfieldella anticariensis. The sequence goes on from NZ_KE332377.1 coordinate 1,040,866, forward strand.
GGCTCCCTGGTCAGCCGAGTCGAGTTGGCGTAGGTAGTGTTCAATGCTCTTCTCGATCTCTTCTGCGCGCCGCTTCATCTTGGCGAAGGTAAAATTGCGGTCTCGATTGTTGACCGCTTTGAACTTGCTACCGTCGATGGTCACGATCGCTTGTGAGAAGAGCCCCAGGCGCCGGCACAGCACGACAAAGTCTCGACAGGTGTCGCGGATCGCCTTGCCATTGTTCTTACGGAAATCAGCAATTGTCTTGAAGTCTGGTGTCAGGCGCTCCGTCAGCCACATCAGCTCGACATTGCGCTGCGCCTCGCGCTCCAAGCGGCGGCTGGATTGGATGCGATTGAGATAACCGTAGAGGTAGATTTTCAGGAGAACAGCGGGGTGATACGCGGGGCGACCGGTGGCATGGGGATCGACACCCTGGAACCCCAGATGTCTGAGGTCGAGGGCCTCAACGAAGGCTTCGATGGCCCGGACGGGGTTGTCTTCTGTGACGAAATCATCAAGGAACTCTGGGAACAACGTGGCCTGAGACCGGGACTCACCTGAAACGAAGCGCTTCATCGGCACCTCCACGAGCTGTCACGGGTTGAGTATAGTGGGAGCCACGTTTTCACACAGCCTCGCCCAGGAGCTGACGTTCAGAATGACCTCATGTTACGCTCCGGTCATGTGTAGACGCCGCAAAGCGGTGGCTGTCACATGCACCGGCTTTTTATGTGGGTTCTTCATTTTCCTGCAGGTTAAGCAATATACCTTTCTCAGATTCAACTACAAGAGGTTGAAAGTTATCATCGAGCTTTAGTTTTAAATTAGGTGTTGTTGTATGCTCAGCCAAAGCTTTCTCAATAACTGAGTAGTTATCTCTAACACTCGCTTGAAGCTGCTTAACTCTATGAAGCAAAAAGTCTGATTGAATTACGGCCGAAACAGGATGCTTACTTGACGAAAACCCTCCACCCAAAGGCATGTATTCAGTCCCGTCGCTTACAACAACATTAGTATTTGTGGTTTTTTTCCGCAAAGTCCTCCTTTGCTCAGCAGTTAACACAGGTGCATCTGAGTCAGTCTTGAAAATAGAAGATTCAATTATATGAGGCCAATTATCATGAATAATTTGAATTAAATCTGTGTTCGTCCACGTTACAACAGAACCATCAGGTTTCTCATGTTTCAGGATATCAAGCAGGTAAGCATTGTCTTCATTAAAGTAGACAAATAAAAGATCTTCACTACGATTTTCTTTGAAGTGCAAGTGATAGATTCCCCACTCTGACCTGAGTAAATCGGCATGCTTTGCTTGATTTAATTTCTTAACTTTATTACTCAACAATCCATTGACGTCTTCGCCACTCTCAAGCTTTTGGACAATATTACTAATCTCATTCCGCTCCGCTAATTTACTTGAGACATGAACATTCCATTGAATGATCGGAATTCTTCTTGAGTATACTGTGAAATAGTGAACCAGTAGATTGCTTAAGTTGTAGTATTCAATTTGACTTTTTATCTGTTCACTGCGCTTATCTTGTGTTCGCAATTGCTCATATGTAGGAACTAATAGTCCAGCTTCTTTAAGTCTTCGTTGCAGTTCATCAGCCAGGTCAGATAAAAAGTTAAAATTCATTTATGTACATCCTTGATGTAAATGTTGAAAATTGATGGCCATGGCGCATAACGCTTGCAGCATGCGCGCCCTTGGAATGGAGCCGAAGGCGCAATGTACAGGGCGTCGCCGTGCCAGCACTGGTTATGTGCTGCTACGGCGCTGCACTACGGTTTTATTAATGATGCGTCGATTAATCTTCTGCTTCCAGGCAATTTGCTTGGGCGACAATTTCCGTTTTCTGCGGGTGTCCATCAAGAACTTGTATTCCTGGTCGAAGATGTAGCCAAGCTTGAAAGCTTGATAGATCAGGTCTTCGTTTGCATTGGCCGTGTCATCTGCCGCTATGCGGCGAAGCCCAGCGAAAAGATTGCCAGTCTCAATACCGATGAAGCGGTTAATACAGACGTTACCGACGTACGTGGTGTTACCATTGATCTGGTTGCGGATGTAGCAATGCTCTTTGATGTCCTGGCCGCAGGGACAGCTATCAAATTCTTCGCTAACCTCCACCCCAATGAGCGCCCACTCAGTTCTCGCGGTATCAAAATCGTTTGCCACTGAAAGGGGGAGAATATGAGCAGCCAAACGTTCTCTATTGTGATCCACACTTACCTCCCCATGAGCACATAACGCTTCTTTAACGGGCCGGAAAAAGCACAGTTTTTGGAGGTCCAGCGAAGCGGCGTTGAACGATTTGTTAAGGGTATGGGGATGATTGGTAATTTATTGGCTTTGTTGTGCATTGCTTTCTACTTCTTCTGGTACAGCTATTGGTTGACCGGATATCGGTTTTATTACCGGGATGCTAGCACTGTTCGTATTCTTTCCGAATGTGCCTTGCTGAATTTGATGCTCGGTGCTGCTACTGGGTGGCTGCTGCATGGTTGATGAGTCGCGCAACCACCAGCCGAGAACAACGCCAGATAGACCGAATAGCCCCGCCATGATGCCGCCAATGATTACATTTTTGAGATTGATCTTTGCTTGGTCTTTTGCGAGATGTTTTTTAATTGCTCGCTCAACCACTCTGTATTCGGCGGTGCCTTCTCTATGGCAAGAAAGTAACGACGCAAGCCCAGAGAATGAAAGCCTCTCTATATCAGAATCTGATGGCAAATGAAGTGAGGCTCTTTCAAATGCGTGCTGTGCGCTTTGTTCGGAATCGTGCATTATCGAACATCCTTAACGTTGCAATAAACCGCGTGGGCCGTCTTGCGGCACACGTCGGTTTGATTGCCTGGTTATCTCTGCTCCCCAACGGACGGAAACTCTAGTTCTTCGTATAAGCTTTGCAGGCATATATCTATATTGGAAATAGCTGATTCGTAAAGCGGTATAGAGCTTTTTGCCATTTCAGAACCACTTTCTTCACTAAATATTGCGATCTCCATGCTGCACATCATTGAACAGTTATGGTGCAAGTCGGCTAATATCTTCCTAGATTTCTTTGATAGGAAAATAAAATCTTCCTGCTCTATTTCATGAAGCGCCGTAATATGTTGCAGAGCTGCTTTATCGACATCCTCTGCTAAGCCTTGGAGGTTTGGATGAAATTCTCCTCTTTCATCATATTCACCAAGAGCCGCCTCACAATATTTCTTAAAATCTACCAGCCTTTTTTGCAGTCTCTTGAACACCCTTATTTTTTCATCAAGAAGAATAGTGTTCTTTCTTGAGAACAGAGAAAGATCAACCTTTAATCGCTCAATCTCAGCGACATACTCAACTTTTACGCCTTCGACTTTCCTCGTAATTTCTTCGACATCTTCCTTTGTTGCCAGATTTTTCCCTTTTTCTGAGGAGTAAGAAAATAAGTACTTTCGAAATAGGAAGAGACTGCCTATTCCGAGCAAAGCCAATAGTTGTAACCCAACCAAGATCCAATCCATAAATTTACTCAGAGCTCCGGAAGGAGATAACAGGTATTAAACTGCGTGCTCAATATTGACTTGAACGCTCACGCGCGTTCAACAATGTTATGCTGCACGCCGTTTTCTCCCTAACGTACCGAAAAATCTTGAAATTAAGTATAGTTCGGCAGTAAAACACCCATCATCGTGCATGCGCATAATGCGGATGAACGTGCCGTCTGCATTTTCCGGAAGGGCCGCTTTGGGTCGATTTCAGCCCTTCAGTTATAGCTAAGCTCCCTTGCAGGCCTGCTCGACCCTGACTGGCCAATCATGGATACATCCGCTCCAGCATTAGCTCTTTTGCAAATCGAAAATCTGCGCTTCCGCAAGTCAACGCCAATGAAGGTTGTTGGGATTTGATCACCCCGAAAACACCTCTTCCGCTTCGTCTTCCAACACCGGCCCTATCACCATCGGCGCTCCTTTTGCCGTTTCCATGATTTTTCGGCCTGAAATCGTCGAGAGACGCGGCAGGGTTGGTCGAGTTTCTCTACGCGCACGTGGCCTTGGGCTTTATCGCTGTATGGCTGGCCGTCAGTGCTGCCAACCTCGGCGTGGGACTCGCCGCCGGCTACGCATTGGCCGAGGAGTTATTGGTGCATTTGTTCCTGTTCGGCATTCCGGCGCTGGCAGCCGTGTGAGGGCCCTTATGGCACGCGACGTAATCCGTCACCCGCTCAAGGAGATGTCATGAAGCGCGACATGAGCTTAGGTAGCATCAAAAACCGTATTCCTTGAGCTGCTGTGCTGTCATTGGCTTGCCAAGGAAATAACCTTGGGCCTTGTTGACCCCCAGTTGGCGCAGCATGGCCATTTCAGCCTTGGTTTCCACGCCTTCCGCGATGATTTTGGTATTGGTCGCTTCTGCAAAAGCGATCAACCCAACCGCAAGCGCTCGACGTCGATGATCCGTATCAATGTTTCGTGTAATGCTCATATCGAGCTTGATGATGTCAGGAGACAAGGACAGGATATGACGAAAGCTTGCATATCCCGCACCTGCATCATCCACTGCGAGTCGTACCCCTCGAGCCCGTAACGGCTCTAATGCTTCCGCAATATCTTCATAGCGTTCGATGATGGAGTGTTCCGTCAACTCGATGACTATCTGCTCTGCCGGCCATTCTTCCAAAACGCTCCTTACCTCAGCGTCAAGAAGTAATTTTGGGGACATATTCACTGAGAGATAACAGTCCGCCGGCAAACGCTCGATCAGTGGCAGTGCCAGTTTGATGACCTGGATTTCGAGCGGTACATCCAGACCGACTTGACTGGCTTCTTTGAACCAAACATCCGGAGTTCGGACAGGTATCATCGAAAATCGGGCTAACGACTCGAACCCAACGAGTGCCTCTTTCGCCACGTTGTAGATGGGTTGATAGACCATGGAAATAGCGTCGCTGGAAAGAGCAGCGTTGATACGTGCTGTGATCTCATTCCTTTCCTGCCTTTGCTTGGCATCCCTCTCAACCTGATCGGCTGCAATCACAGAAAAAGCACGCATCATGCCTAGATCGCGATCATCCAATGCAGTGTTGGGTTGGAAGCTAAAACAGCAAAGCGTCCCATAAAGACTACCATCGCTCAGCTTGATGGGAACACTTAGATGAGCTCCAACAGGCACTGCTGCCGTGGCAGGTAACTCTTGCGCTTCTTTATTCAGGCTCGCATCAGGAATAAACTCTGGCAACCGGCCATCGATAACCCGCTGACAATAGGTATCTTCTAGCGGGTTTCCCCCACCCTCTTGAACAGGCTGATCAGGGTATGGTGAATCCACATAGCGGAAGTTTCTTTGTCCGTTAGTGAACTCGGATATGAATGCCACGTCCATGTCCATGTGCTCGCGAATCACGGCCAGCATCCGCTTCAGAATACGTTCCGGTGAGTGGGCCTCCGCTGTTATAGTCTCGGCGACAACATCACTCATAGCATTCACAGACTTGAGTTCCATCTACACTCCTTTTAAATGTCTTAACTTTCCTGCCTGTTTTCTATCCTTCATATGATCTTAATCTGAGAATACGGCTGCGGCTTCGTCTTCCAGCACTGGCCCTATCACCGTCGGTGCTCCTTTTGCCGTTTCCATGATTTTTCGGCCTGAAACCGTCGGGAGGTGCGGCACGGGTTGGTCGAGTTTTTCCACGCGCTCGGAGCCAAGGGCGTAGACGATTCGACCGATGCCGCTCCAGGCGATGGCGCCGGCGCACATGGCGCAGGGTTCGGCGCTGGAGAAGAGTGTCATTTTTTCGAGTTCTGCGGGTGAGTAGCTTTTGGAGGCAGCGCGAACCAGGTCGATTTCGGCGTGTGCGGTCACGTCCTGGTTGGTGACGGTCGTGTTGCTGGATTCGAGCAGTACCGTGCCGTTCTGATCGGCGAGGCAGGCGCCAAAGGGAGTATCGCCGCATTGCTTGGCGGCACGGGCAAGGTCGAAGCAGGAGCGCAGGAGTTGAAGCTCGGTTGCGGTCAAATTGGTCATGGCAGTGAAGCAGCTGTTTGGTGGGTGATGATCTATAGACAATTCTCTCGGCATTTCCTTCGGCCACGCTACCGCCTCAGGATGTCGCATTCACTACGCCATCCTGACCGTTTGGAATTCCACCTGTCGTGATATCAAGACACCAGCGTACCAAGGTGAAACACCTCATTACCTGAGCTTACTCAAGAATGATTAGGAGCGCTGTGTTCCAGCGTGGGCAAAAAGTCGTAGAGAGTCGGTTCAGCTTCTGCTGCTTCCTCTCATTTCGAAAGGAAATCCGGCCGCATCGGTAGCCCGCCCCAAGGCTTCGGCAACCGTCTCGACATCCAACGGCCGGGCGAAGAAGAACCCCTGCCCCATGCGGCAGCCGAGCTGCAACAGGCATTGCCCTTGCGCTTCGGTCTCGATGCCTTCGGCCAGTACGGTGAACCCCATGCTGGTTCCGATATCGACCATTGCGCGGATGATGGCTTGGTCGCGCGGGTCTTGCAGAACCCCCTGAACGAAGGTGCGATCGATCTTCAATTTGTTGATCGGCAGGTTCTTGAGATAACTCAAGGATGAATAACCGGTCCCGAAGTCATCGATCGCCAGCGATGCCCCCATGCGCCGGATCTCGTACAGCCTGTCGATGGTTTCCTGATCGGAGTTCATGAGCGATGACTCGGTGATCTCCAATTCCAGGTGGTAGGCGGGAAGCCCGGTTTCCTCGAGGATGTCTTGCAGCCGCGTCACGAAACCCGGCCGGGCAAGTTGAGGGGCGGCGATGTTGACCGCTATGCACCCAAACGCCAGCCCGGCATCCAGCCATGTCCGGCCCTGTTGGCATGCCTGCCGTAAAGCCCACTCACCGAATGGCACTGCCAGCCCCGTACGTTCCGCCAGCGGCACGAAGATGCTGGGGGATATCCTCCCTTCTCGGGGGTGCTGCCAGCGTGCCAGCGCCTCGAGTGCAATCCATTCACCGCTATGAAGGTTGACCAGGGGCTGGTAGTGAAGAAAAAGCTGGTTTCCTTTCACTGCATTGCGCAGGTCGTTTCCGAGCCGTACCCGCAGCATGGCTCGGTCGGTCAGGTTCTTGGCGAAGAAGTAATAGCCAAGGTCGTCGCGCTTGGCACGATACATGGCGGCGTCGGCCTGCTGGATGAGTTCATCGGCTCGCTCGCTATCGTCTGGATAGATGCTGATACCGATACTGGGTTGAGCATGTAGCTGCCACCCGTCGAACTCTATCGGTGCCTCCATGACCTTGAGCAGTCTCTCTACGGTCTCGACCGCATCTTCCGCACTGTCCAGGTCGTGAACGAGCACAATGAATTCATCGCCGCCGAAACGGGCGACCATGTCTTCTGCACGCAAGGGAATTGCCAGCCTGGCGGCGAACTCCTGCAATACTCGATCTCCCGTTGTATGGCCGAGGCTGTCATTGATGGCCTTGAAATCGTTCAGATCCATGAACAGCACGGCCAGGCGAGTGCCGTGCCGGCGACTGTGGGAAAGGGCCAGCCCAAGGCGCTGCTGGAAATGGATTCGGTTCGGCAGGCCAGTCAAGGCGTCGGTATTGGCAAGATGCTCCAGCATCCGCTGAAGCGCTTTCTGACGATCTATCCAGGTAGCCAGTATGCTCAAGCCCAATATCACACCGGCAAAGCCACCAATGGTCGCTGCCATGGCACCACTGGAAATCAGCGGGCCATGCGCAACCGGGATGGAAACTTCATAAAAACGTGACGCCTCCATGGCCGTATAGTGCATGCCGGCGACCGCAAAGCCCATGAATATCCCTGCCACCAGCGTCAGGCCATTCTCCGAGAACACCGGCAAGCGGCGCACGTAGAAGTGCAGGTAAAGCGCCGCCAGTGCCAACAGGTAAGCGACCACGATGGAAAGGCAAAAGAACAGCAAGTCATAACGCAACCCTTCCATGCGCATGGCTTCCATGCCGGTATAGTGCATGCTACCGATTCCCACTGCCATCGGCAGAGCCCCCAGAAAGAGCTGGTGTACCTTGAGGTTCGGGTGCGCCATGAAATACAGGGCGGCACCACTGCCGAGCATCGCCGGAACCAGCGACAATAGCGTCAACCCCAGGCTGTACTTCATGTGGTCGTGCCCTTCCACGGCAAAGGCCAGCATGGCGCTGAAGTGCATCGCCCATATGCCGCAGCCCATCGCCACCGCCCCGCCGATATTCCACCATGCCTTATGTGTGGCCGAAGATGACGCGATCATGCGGTCGGCAAGCATCAATGCCGTGAGCCCGGCAAAGCAGGCAATGGCAATGGAAAGTGTGACTAGCAGTGGATCGTAGCTGCCTTCCAGCAACGGGCCCAAAGCGGGATCGGATGTATCGAAACGCCAGAATTCCATCGTGACTCCTCGATCGTCTTGAGCCCTTCAATCGTGCAGAAAACCAGCTTCACTCTTCGATGCATCCACACCACTGCCAGGCATCACCTCGAAAGAGGCCACCATCTTGGCCGACAGCACCATGCACTCCCCTGGTTACAAGCATTAACATTGAGCTTACTAAAGAATTCTTCGGCCTGCATAATGGGAGATGACGGAAAAAAGTCGCAGCAGAATAATGTGAAATGGTCTACGGGGTATGAGAAAGCCCGGTGCCAAACACCGAGCAGGAAAGGCGATCCTTGTGCAGATATCAGCCAGACGTGCGAGCTGTTCCGTTTATTGCGTGGACGGTTCCGTTGGCCGGGCAGCCTTGCCCAAGGCACTGGCAACCGTCTCGACATCCAACGGCCGGGCGAAGAAGAACCCCTGGCCCATACGGCAACCGAGTGATAGTACGGCCTGCTCTTGTTCTTCGGTTTCGATGCCTTCAGTAACGACATCGAACCCCAGGCTGGTTCCCATATCGAAAATCGCCCGGATGACAGCTTGGTCCCGATGATCCGTCAGAGCCCCTTCAACGAAGGATTGATCGATCTTCAGCTTATCGATCGGCAGGTTCTTCAGGTAGCTCAGGGATGAGTAACCGGTTCCGAAATCGTCGATTGCCAGCGACACGCCCATGTCGCGAATCTCGTGCAGCCTATCGATGGATTCCTGATCGGTGTTCATGAGCGACGACTCGGTGATCTCCAACTCGAGATAACGGGCGGGGAACCCCGTCTCTTTCAGGATTTGCCGCAACTGTGCCACGAACCCCGTGCGAGAAAGCTGCGGGGCCGCGATGTTGACGGCGATGAAGCCGACGTCCAGGCCAGCCTCCAACCACAACCGGCCTTGGGTACAAACCTGGCGCAGCACCCATTCACCCAGTTGCACCACTAGGCCGGTGCGTTCCGCCAGCGGTGCGAACACGCCAGGAGGGATATTGCCTTCGAGGGGGTGCTGCCAACGTGCCAAGGCTTCGAGCCCTATCCATTCACCCGTATGGAGATCGACCAGCGGCTGGTACTGCAGAAAAAGCTGGTTCTGCTTCAGGGCATCCCGCAGGTCGTTCCCCAGTCGCACACGCAACAGCGAGTGGTCGGTCAGGTCCTTGTCGAAAAAACAGTAATCCAGTTGTTCGGTCTTGGCTCGATACATGGCCGCATCGGCTTGCTGGATGAGTTCATCGGCCTGCTCGCTGTCATCCGGAAAGATACTGATGCCGATGCTGGCACGAAGGTGCAGTTTCCAGTCTTCGAACTCGACGGGTGCTTCCATCGCCTTGAGCAGCCGCTCTACCGCCTTGAGCACGTCTTCCGACATGTTCAGGTCTCTAACCAGAACGACGAATTCATCACCACCGAAACGGGCGACCGTATCTTGTGCACGAATGCAACTACGCAGGCGCCCGGCGAACTCCTGGAGCAGCCGGTCTCCCGTCGCATGGCCAAGGCTGTCGTTGACGATCTTGAAATCGTTCAGGTCCATGAACAGTACGGCCAGGCGAGTATGACTGCGGCGGCTGTGCCTCAACGCAACGCTAAGGCGCTGCAGGAAATGAGGGCGGTTCGGCAGGCCGGTCAACGCATCGGTGTTAGCAACCTGCTCCAGCATCCGTTGCACCGCCTTCTGCCGGTCCATCCAGGCTACCAGGATACTCAAGCCCAATATCAGAGCGGCAAAACAGACAATGATCGCCGTCATGGTGCCATTGGCAATCGGCATGCCATGCTCGACTGGGCCGGCAGCCGTGGTGGCATAGAAGAGAGATGCTTCCCTGGCTGTGTAATGCATGCCGGCGACTGCAAGCCCCATGAAGACCCCCGCCAGCAGCGTTAGGGTCTTCTCGGAAACCGCAGGCAGTTTGCGCACGCGAAAGTGGAGATAAAGCGCCGCCAGCGCCAGCAGGAAAGCGACCACGATGGAAAGGACGAATATCGGGAAGTCATAGCGCAGGCCTTCCATGTGCATGGCTTCCATGCCGATGTAATGCATGCTGCCGATGCCAACCGCCAGCAACAGCGCACCCAGCAGGAGTTGAGATGTCGTGAGCTTCGGGCGCGACATGCAATACAGGGCGGCACCGCTTCCCACTATCCCCGGAACCATCGACACTAGCGTCGGCCCCAGGGAGTACTCCATGTGCTCATGGCCTTCCACCGAGAAAGCCAGCATGGCAGTGAAGTGCATCGCCCAAATGCCACAGCCCATGGCAACCGCCCCGCCAATATTCCACCAGGCCCGGTTCCTGGCCGAATCCGATGCCACCATACGATCGGCCAGCATCAAGGCGGTCACCCCGGCGAAGCAGGCAATGGCAATGGAAAGGGTGACAAGCAGCGGATCGTGGCTACCTTCCAACAATGGGCCGAGAGTCGGACTGGATGTATCGAAGCGCCAAATATGCATCTTGATTCCTGATCGGTCGTCCTGAGTACGTCAATCGAATGCCCCCTAATCATTCGAAGCTCGAAGCAGGCCGTGCCACTGCAAGGGAAACACTGCATGAAGGAAACACTGCATAAATGTCTGCGCTACTCAATCGCTGCGTTGCGCGGTGCTGGTGCGCCAGCCCGGTCGGAATCCTCACATATACCCCATATGCTCCGGTTCCTGTGCTCCGCGCGCCTTGCGCTTGAGCATGCTCGCCGATTCATTCAGCGCTTCCTGAATGTCTGTGCTTCCCAAGGTATCGGTTCGAAGGGGATCGCCATCCAGGCTGTTTCAGGGTGCCGATCGCCATCTCGCTGTAACGCTACACTTACACACTAGATACATCGACTAACATTTCAGCCTGCTAAGAAAACTATCGACTTAATACAGTGATGGCTTTAGTAAAGAGTCGCTATTTGGACAATATCCAAATAACGTATTTGCCTTAAAAGCTCGATGTCAGGAACACCAGATCGAATAAGCAATCCATGTGCGGTAGTAGGCCAGTTTTACGGCTGGATCGCGGCCATGGTCGCTTCTACCTATGATTAGGGCCAACCTTTCCCGATAAGGAGCCGATATGATCGATCTCTGGACCTGGACCACTCCCAACGGCCGCAAGGTCTCCATCATGCTCGAGGAACTGGGGCTGCCCTATCGAGCTCATGCCATCGATATCACCAACAAGGAGCAGTTCGACCCGGAATTTCTCAAGCTCAGCCCCAACAACAAGATTCCGGCCATGGTGGATAACGAAACCGGCATGACGCTGATGGAATCCGGTGCCATCATGATCTACTTGGCAGAGAAAACCGGCCGCTTCCTGCCCAAGGATTCGGAAGGCCACTACCGCACCTTGGAATGGCTGATGTGGCAGATGGGTGGCATTGGCCCGTTTCTCGGTCAGGCCCACCATTTTCTGAAATTCAATCCCGGCAAGGCCCCCTATGCCGAAGAGCGCTTCTTCGCCGAGGCCCAGCGCCTGTACGGCGTGCTCGACAAGCGGCTGGAAGGACGGGAGTACATCGTCGACGATTATTCGATTGCCGATATGGCGACTTGGCCATGGATCTCGCGCTATGAGTGGCAGCAGATCGATCTCGATGACTATCCGAACGTGAAGCGCTGGTACGTGGAGATCGCTAACCGGCCCGCCGTTCAGCGTGGCTATCACGTGCCGAAAAAGGTCAATGAGATTCCTGTGCCCGGCTCATAGCCAAAGGATCAGCAACAAGCCAGCGGATGCAGTCATGCCTTAACAGGGCTACAATCGGTGGCTGATTTTGATGGGGAATTCCAGAGCCGATATGTCGAATACTGAAAGCGCCACGCGCAAGATCCTGGTCACCAGCGCCCTGCCCTATGCCAACGGCTCGATCCACCTGGGCCATTTGCTGGAATACATCCAGACCGATATCTGGGTGCGCTTCCAGAAAAGCCGCGGCAACGAGTGCCATTACGTATGTGCCGATGATGCCCACGGCACCGCCATCATGCTGCGCGCCGAGATGGAAGGCATCACCTCGGAAGAGTTGATCGAGCGAGTCAGCAAGGAACACCAGAGCGACTTCGCACGCTTCGGCGTGGCCTTCGACAACTATCACTCCACACATTCCGAGGAGAACCGCCTGCATAGCGAGCGGATCTACACCGCATTGCGCGATGCCGGCCATATCGCCACCCGTGATATCGAGCAGATGTACGACCCGGTCAAGGGGTTGTTCCTGGCCGACCGTTTCATCAAGGGCACCTGCCCCAAATGCAAGACTGATGATCAGTACGGCGACAACTGCGAGGCCTGTGGGGCCACCTACACCCCGGCTGAGCTGATCGATCCAGTATCGGCGATCTCCGGCGCCACACCGGAAGTGCGCAGCTCGACCCACTACTTCTTCAAGCTGCCCGACTTCGAACATTTCCTGAAGCACTGGACCCGCGCCGGCCACGTGCAGTCGCAGATCTCCAACAAGCTGCAGGAGTGGTTCGAATCGGGTCTGAACGAGTGGGACATCTCCCGCGATGCACCTTATTTCGGTTTCGAGATTCCCGATGCCCCGGGCAAGTACTTCTATGTGTGGCTGGATGCGCCGATCGGTTACCTGGCCAGCTTCCAGAATCTATGCGACCGCGAGGGCATCGACTTCGACAGTTTCTGGAAAAAGGATTCGAAGGCTGAGGTCTACCACTTCATCGGCAAGGATATCGTCTACTTCCATGCCCTGTTCTGGCCGGCCATGTTGGAAGGGGCGGGCCTGCGCACGCCCACCGGCGTCAATTGCCACGGCTTCGTGACGGTCAACGGCGCCAAGATGTCCAAGTCACGCGGCACCTTCATCAAGGCCGAGACCTACGCCGAGTACTTGAATCCGGAGTACCTGCGTTATTATTTCGCCGCCAAGCTGACCTCTGGAGTCGATGACCTGGACCTCAACCTGGAGGACTTCGCCAGCCGCGTGAACTCGGACCTGGTGGGCAAGGTGGTCAATATCGCCAGCCGCTGTGCCGGTTTCGTCAAGAAATTGGGTGATGGGCGGCTGTCCGCCCATTGCGCGGAACCGGAACTGGTCGCACGCTTCATCGCCGCTGGCGACGAGATCGCCAAAGACTACGAAGCCCGCGAATTCGGCCGCGCGATGCGCAAGATCATGGAACTGGCCGACGAGGCCAATACCTATATCGCCGAGAAGGAACCGTGGGTACTGGCCAAGCAGGACGGCCGCGAGCAGGAGGTGTTGGATATCTGCTCGGTAGGCATCAACCTGTTCCGCCAGTTGATGGTCTATCTGGCGCCGGTGGTACCCAAGATGGCAGGCGACGCCAAGGCCTTCCTGCAACTCGATTCTCTGGACTGGCACAGCCGCCACGAGGTGCTGTTGGGCCACGGGATCGCCAAATTCAAGCCGCTGATGACCCGTGTCGAGCGTGACAAGATCGACGCCATGATCGAGGCTTCCAAGGAAGACTTGGCCGAGGAGCAGAAGATGAAAGAGGCAGCCAAAGGCCCACTGGCCGAGGAGCCCATCGCCGAAGAGATCTCATTCGACGACTTCACCAAAGTCGACCTGCGGATTGCCCGCATCGCCAAGGCGGAATACGTCGAAGGCGCGGACAAGCTGCTCAAGCTGACCCTGGATCTGGGCGGCGAGACGCGCACGGTGTTCTCCGGTATCCGCTCAGCTTACGCCCCGGAAGCCCTGGAGGGTCACTTGACGGTAATGGTCGCCAACCTGGCGCCGCGCAAGATGCGTTTCGGCGTTTCGGAAGGCATGGTGCTGGCCTCGGGCGACAAGTCGGGCGGCATCTACCTGCTGGAACCCCACTCCGGCGCCGAGCCGGGTCAACGGGTGACTTGACCCTGACGATACGACGGGCACGCGGCCAGTCGCTGCGTGCCCGAATCACTCGGGTAATTGACCGAATTGGCTAAAGCCCTGGCTGTCATGGCCGATAGCATTTGTAGGAAATATCTTACAAATTCGCCGATGAGCCATATCAAGGCGCACCTGATGGCAATTACCTGATGAAGTCAGCCTTTTCCTCCCTGCGTAACCGATTCCTACTGGCATTAGCCGGCGTACTATGTCTTGCGCTACTGGCTTTGGTACTCGTCGCTCGCTACCAGATCGCACCTATTCTGCTCGAAGACGAGAACCGATATGCCAGTGCGGAGCTCGACCGTGCCGTGCGCGCATTGGATAGCGAAACCGGCCACCTGAAACGCCTGGTCGAAGACTGGGCATGGTGGGACGACTCCTATGAGTTCGTGCGTGGCGAACGCCCGGAATATATCGATTCCAATCTGTATGGCGACACGCTCGAGACGCTCGATCTAAACCTGATGGTGTACTTCTCGTCCGATAACCAGCCGTACTGGATCGCGGGATTCAACGACGACGACGAGTTTACGTCCTGCTCGGGCAAGCAGCCTCCCTGCAACTGGGCCATCAATATCGTCAGCCTGCTCAAGAGCAAGATTGAAGGAGGGCTCGAAGAGGACACCCATACCTGGTGGTTGACGACTCCGGAACTTTCCATGATCGGCATGTCACCGATTTACCTGCATGACGATGACGTGCCTCCCTCGGGCTGGTTGGCCATGGTGCGGCCACTCTCGGCGGAATGGATCGAACAGATACTCAACACTACCGGCATCGATATGACGTTCAGTGGCAAGGACGTTGGTGGCGAACTGATGTCTGACAGCCTGGAACGGTTGTCGCCGACAAAAATGCAGGCAAGTCGATATCTCGATGCCTTGCCTGCCGGTAATAAGTTGCTACTCGAAGCGACCCTGCCCCGCCAACGTTACCAGGCCAGCCTGGAAACGTTTCGCTTCGCCCTCTACTGGACCAGCGGTGTTCTGGTCGTGACCCTGATCGTAGTGCTGGTATTGCTCGAACGGATGATACTTCGCCCGCTGCGCCAGTTTGCCCGCTTCACTCAACAGCTTCAGAACCAAAGTAACACCAGTGTTACCCCCGTGGGCCTGCTCACTCGCCACGATGAGATCGGTATCCTGGCACGCGAATTCCAACACCTGCGGGAACACCAACAACGTCAGCAGTCCCTGCTACTGGAGCTTTCCCAGCACGATCACCTGACCGGCCTGGCCAACCGGCGTCTTTTCGATGAACGCCTCAGCCAAGCCCTCGACGAAGCGCAATGGGAACGCGGCAGCGTGGCCACGTTGATGGTCGATGTCGACTACTTCAAGGCCTATAACGATCACTATGGCCACCAGGCGGGTGACGAATGCCTGGTAGCACTGGCCAAATGCATGGACCGTTGCTTTTCTGGTCCCGACCAACTGGTCGCACGAACTGGCGGCGAGGAATTCAGTGTCCTGCTGCCGCGCATGTCGCTGTCGACTGCCACCGAACATGCCGAAACGCTACGCATGGCCGTCGAGCGACTGGCACTGCCCCACGTGGCCTCTTCCGTTGCCTCTTCCGTGACCGTCAGTATCGGGGTGGCAGCCGTCACGCCTGGTCTATCGCGAGACCCCGTGGAGCCATCATTTCTCATGCGCCATGCAGACAAGGCGTTGTATGCCGCCAAACGAGCAGGTCGCAACTGCGTACAACACAGTGAGGTCGAACTCCAACGCTAAGCCTCCCGGTATCCGCCAGCCCGTCTGGCAGCGTATAATGGCGGGCTGATTCATCCGACGATGGCGCGCGATGACCGAATATTTCCTGATTCTCGTCAGCACGGCGCTGGTCAACAATTTCGTGCTGGTGCAATTCCTGGGGCTGTGCCCTTTCATGGGGGTCTCCAATAAGCTGGAATCGGCCATGGGCATGTCCATGGCCACCACCTTCGTGCTGACGCTATCGTCAGTGGC
The DNA here is from genome assembly GCF_000409775.1 of Litchfieldella anticariensis FP35 = DSM 16096. Taxonomy (GTDB): domain Bacteria; phylum Pseudomonadota; class Gammaproteobacteria; order Pseudomonadales; family Halomonadaceae; genus Litchfieldella; species Litchfieldella anticariensis. The sequence continues at coordinate 1,057,035 of NZ_KE332377.1, forward strand.
CAGCTACCTGGTTTTTCACTACCTATTGGCTCCATTGGGGCTGGAGTACTTGCGCATCATCGCCTTTATCATGGTGATTGCCGCCGTGGTCCAGTTCACCGAATTGATGGTCAGGAAGACCAGCCCCCTACTCCATCAGGTGCTAGGTATCTTCCTGCCGCTGATCACCACCAACTGTGCCGTGCTGGGTGTGGCACTGTTATCGCTGAACCGTCAGTCAAGCTTCATGGAGGCCACACTGTATGGCTTTGGTGCGGCGGTAGGCTTTTCGCTGGTGCTGGTGCTATTCGCAGCCATGCGCGAACGGTTGGCGGTGGCCGACGTGCCACGTCCCTTCCGTGGCGCTGCCATCGCCATGATCACTGCCAGCCTGATGTCGCTGGCCTTCATGGGCTTCTCCGGCCTGGTGCAAATATGAAAGGCCCGAACATGAAACGGGCAGGTTGAGATGCTGGAACTGATCACCAACAACGAGATACTTGCCGCTATCGTGGCATTGCTGGGCCTGGCAGCCGCCTTTGGCGCACTGCTGGGTTTCGCTGCCGAGCGTTTCAAGGTCGAAGGCGATCCGGTAGTGGAGAAGATCGACGCTCTGCTTCCTCAAACCCAGTGCGGCCAGTGCGGCTACCCTGGTTGCCGCCCCTATGCCGAGGCGATCAGCCAGGGTGATGAAATCAATAAATGCCCGCCAGGGGGCGACACCACCATCGCGGCACTGGCCGACCTGCTAGGTCGTGAGCCCAAGCCGTTGGATGGCGAGGCACAGGACATACCCAAAGTCGCTTATATCCACGAAGACGAGTGTATCGGCTGTACCAAGTGCATTCAGGCCTGCCCGGTGGATGCCATTCTCGGTGCTGCGCGACACATGCATACGGTGATCGAATCCGAATGCACCGGTTGCGACCTGTGCGTGGACCCCTGTCCGGTGGACTGCATCGACATGCTGCCCCGCCAGCGCACCCCGGATGAATGGTATTGGCCACTGCCCGACGGCCCCGGTCACCGTCCAACCAGCGTCACGCCGACGCTGATCGCCACCGATCGCGTATCGGCTATCGGCCAGGGAGCGGGCCATGGCTAAGGCGTTCGACTTTCCCGGCGGCATTCACCCGCCACAGCGCAAGGCGCTTTCGACCCGTACTCCCTTGATTCAAGCGGCACTGCCAACCCATGTGGTGCTGCCCATGGACCAACACATCGGCAACCCCGCCGAGCCTTGCGTCGAAATCGGCCAGCGCGTGCGCACCGGCGAACGGGTGGCCCTGGCCCAGGGCATGATCTCGGCGGATGTCCATGCCAGCATCACTGGCACCGTCACCGCCATCGAAGAGCACCCGATACCGCACCCCTCACAGGGTAAGCGGCTGTGTGTAGTGATCGAACGCGACCCTAATGGCGACGATGATTGGTGCCGAATGCCTCCTCTCGACTGGCGCCATGCCGATGAGGACACCCTGCTCGAACGCCTTCGCCACTCCGGTGTGGTCGGCCTTGGCGGCGCCGGTTTTCCCACTCAGATCAAAGCGCGCGTGCGCGAGTTGCACGCGATCGATACGCTGCTGGTCAATGCCGCCGAGTGCGAGCCCTATATCACCGCCGACGACTTGACCCTGCGTACCTACCCCGACGACGTTATCGAAGGGGCTCAGCTATTCGCTCGTTTATGCGGCGCCGAGCGTATCCTGATCGGCATCGAGGACAACAAGCCCGAAGCGGTCGAGGCTCTGAATGAGTCCCTACGTCGTCATGCCGAAGACAGTGTTCCCATCGAACTGAAAATCATCGCGACACGCTACCCAAGTGGCGGCGAGAAGCAGTTGATCAAGCGACTGCTGAATCGCGAAGTGCCCAGCCATGGCCTGCCGGCCGATGTCGGTGTGCTATGCCACAATCCGGGTACCTTGCGTGCGGCTGTGCGTGCGGTACGCGACGGCGAACCGCTGATCTCGCGTGTTGTGACCTTGACCGGCGAGGCCTTGGCCCGCCCCGGCAACGTCGAGGCACGCCTGGGTACCTCCATGCACGAACTGCTGAACGCCGCGGGCCTGAAAGAAGACGAACTGGCACGGTTGGTAATGGGGGGCCCGATGATGGGATTCGCTCTCGACACTACGGCCCTGCCCTTGGCCAAGACCACTAACTGCCTGATCGCCGCTACTGAGCACGAATTGCCCGCGCCGCCCAAGGAACAGCCCTGTATTCGTTGCGCCGCCTGCGAACAGGTCTGCCCGGCCTCACTGCTGCCCCAGCAGCTTTACTGGTTTGCCAAGGCTCGCGAGCACGACAAGGCAGAGCTATTCAACCTGTTCGACTGCATCGAATGCGGTGCCTGCAGCTATGTATGCCCTAGTCACATCCCGCTAGTGCAGTACTACCAGGCCGCCAAGGGCGAAATTCGTGAACGGCGCCGCGAAGCCCATAAGGCCGAACACGCTCGACATCGCTTCGAATTTCGTCAGGCTCGCCTCGCCCATGAAGCGGCCGAGAAAGAGGCCAAGCGCCAAGCCCGTGCCCAAGCGGCTTCACGCGTGGCGGCACGTACCGCCCAGCCGTCGCGTCAGGAACCCCGAGGAGAGGATGCCGCGACGGCCAAGGAACAGGTCAAGCAATTGCGCATCGCCCAGGCTGCCGCCAAGGCGGCACTGCGCAAGGCCGAGAAAGCACTGGCCAGGGCCAGCGAAGCCGGTGAAGGTGAACTCGACGATCTCGAGGTTCAAGTCGCCACCGCCAGGGAGAACCTACAGGCCACCGAGGCTCGGCTGGCTGCTGCCCAGAAGGACGAACAGCAGGGAGAGCCACGCCAATGAGCCTGATGCATGCCAGTGTCGAACCGGCACGCCTACCCCCCTCCTCTGGCCAGGTGATGGCCTGGCTGTTGCTAGCCACGCTTCCCGGTATCGCCACACTCGCTTGGCATTTCGGCTGGGGAGTGCTGACCAACGTGCTGACTGCCGCTGCCTTCGGCGTAGCGTTGGAGGCACTGATACTCAAGCTGCGTGGACGTTCGCCCAGTGCCACGCTGCGTGACAACAGCGCCCTGGTCACCGCGGTGCTGCTGGGCGTTTCATTGCCACCCGGTTCGAGTTGGTGGTTGATTCTGGTGGGCATGGTGGCAGCCATCGTGATTGCCAAGCAGCTCTTTGGCGGGCTGGGCCACAATCCCTTCAATCCTGCCATGGTCGGTTACGCTCTGTTGTTGGTCGCGTTTCCGCTGCCTATGACCCAATGGGCGGCTCCGCATGGGTTGTTTGGCCCCGACGCCATGTCACTTCCCGATGCACTGCAGTTGCTGGCCGGGCTCGACGGGAACCAAGGGCTGGATGGCATGAGTGGTGCCACCCCACTGGATGCCTTCAAGCACAAGCCCGAGACCCTGATGGCTAGTGAATTCTGGGCATCGTCACCGCTCCCGGAAGGCGCTATGGGCGCTTGGCGCGCCGTGGCACTAGCCTGGCTCGCCGGAGGCGCCCTGCTGCTCTACAAGCGCCTGATCAGCTGGCATATCCCGGTTGCCATGTTGGGCGCCATGGCGGCGATTGCCACGCTGCTCTACGGTGTGGACCCCAGCCACTACGGCTCTCCTCTGTTCCACCTTCTGGGTGGCGCCGCCATCTTCGGCGCTTTCTTCATTGCCACCGACCCGGTCAGTGCCGCCACCAGTCGCAAGGGCAAGCTCTATTATGGTGCCGGCGTCGGTATCCTGGTGATGATCATCCGCACTACCGGCGCATATCCCGATGCCGTGGCCTTTGCCGTATTGCTGATGAACTTCGCCGTGCCCTTCATCGACTACTACACCCAGCCGCGCACCTATGGGCACCGTGCCCCCACTCGTGGCATCAAGGTCAAGCAACTCGACGACGACCTGGAGGAGCCACGATGACAGCGCCAGCGCAACCCCCCAAGCGTTCCATTGGCCGCGCCATTCTGCGTTCTGCCCTGGGGCTAGGGTTGTTCGCCGTCGTCACCGCCGGGATAGTCGCCGGTACTCGGGCACTGACCGCGGAGCGCATCGCCGACAACCGCCAGGCCAGCGAGTACCGCATGCTCCGGGAGGTACTTCCCGAGGAGTTGCGTGATGTACCGATCGAGACGCTGCTGGACAATGTCGTGACACTGCCGGCCAGCGAAGCCGTGGGCCAACGCCAGCTCTTCCGTGGCTGGCGAATAGAAAGCAGCGAGAAGACAGTATTGATCATGCCGGTGGTGGCCACAGGAGGCTACAGCGGTGATATTCATTTGCTGGTCGGTATTGATCAGCAAGGTCGTGTCACCGGTGTGCGCGTGACCCGTCATCAGGAAACCCCGGGGCTTGGCGACAAGATCGAGCGGCGCAAGAGCGATTGGATCACTCGCTTCAATGGCCGCTCGCTGGAAGATCCTGCCTCCGGTAATTGGGCTGTGACCAAGGACGGCGGTGAATTCGATGCGTTCACCGGCGCCACCATTACTCCCCGGGCAGTGGTCAGGGCGGTAAAACGTAGTCTGGAATATGTCGAGGCGGAGAGAAGCGCTCTATTTCAGGCCGATCAGGAGAACCAGCCATGAGCCAGTTCAACGAGCTCGTCAAGAATGGCTTGTGGGCCAACAATCCCGCCCTGGTGCAGTTACTGGGCCTGTGCCCCCTTCTGGCCGTTACCAACAGCGTGGTCAATGCCTTGGGCCTGGGGCTTGCGACCCTGCTGGTGTTGATGGGCTCGAATATCTCGGTGTCGTTGATTCGCCGCCGCGTAGCCAGCAATGTGCGTCTGCCGGCCTTCGTGATGATCATCGCCGCCTTCGTCACCTGCGCCGACCTGCTGATGCAGGCCTATACGTTCGAACTGCATCAGATTCTTGGCATCTTCATTCCCCTTATCGTCACCAACTGTGCGATTCTCGGCCGTGCCGATGCCTTCGCCTCGAAGAATCCACTACTGCCCGCCGCCACCGACGGCCTGATGATGGGGCTTGGTTTCGGTGCCGTACTGGTGCTGTTGGGTAGTCTGCGAGAACTGTTCGGCCAAGGTACCCTGTTCGCCGACATGGACCTGCTGCTGGGCCCGGCAGCAGCCAACTGGCAAGTCACGGTGTTCCCGAATTACGATTTCCTGTTCCTGGTGCTACCGCCCGGCGCCTTCTTCGCTACCGGATTGCTGATCGCGCTGAAGAATATTATCGACGATCGTCTGGAGCGCCGTCGCCGGCTGCGCCAGGCCGACCAGCCCAAGGAAAGTCGCCGGGTACGCGTCACCGGCACCATTCGTTAACGGACGAGACATGAACGCCCAGAAACGCTACGAGATCTTCGCGCGACTGCGCGAGCACATGCCCGAACCGACCACTGAGCTGAACTGGAGTACACCCTTCGAGCTGCTGACGGCTGTGCTGCTTTCCGCTCAGGCTACCGATGTCGGTGTCAACAAGGCCACCGCGCGACTGTACCCAGTGGCCAATACCCCGCAAGGCATCCTCGATCTCGGCCTCGACGGCCTCAAGGAGCACATCAAGACCATCGGCTTGTACAACACCAAGGCCGAGAACCTGATGAAGACCTGCCAGATCCTGGTCGATCAGTTCGACGGCGAAGTGCCGCAGACCCGGTCCGCCCTGGAGGCCTTGCCCGGCGTGGGCCGCAAGACCGCCAACGTGATTCTCAATACCGCCTTCGGCCAGCCGACCATTGCCGTCGACACACATATCTTCCGCGTCTCCAACCGTACGCGCATCGCACCGGGCAAGAACGTGATCGAGGTCGAGCAAAAGCTGATGCGCCACGTGCCCAAGGAATTCCGCCAGGACGCTCACCATTGGCTGATCCTGCATGGTCGCTATACCTGCGTGGCACGCAGACCTCGCTGCGGTAGCTGCGTGATCGAGGACCTGTGCGAGTACCCTGACAAAGTGGACATCGCCTGACCATGAACTGGCTCAAGTACCTGCTGCTGCCGCCAGTGGTCAACGTACTGCTGGCATTGCTCGGCGCCCTGCTGTGGCGTCGCATGCCCTGGTTCGGTGGGCCACTGATGGCGCTTGGGGTCATCGGTCTGCTGTTTTTGGCCACGCCGGTGGCCAGTCACTGGCTGCGACAAGGACTGGAACCCAGCCACCCGATCGATACTGCCGAGTTGCAGCAGGCTGGTGCAATCGTGATCCTGGGTGGTGGACGCGACTTCGAAGCGCCGGAATTCGGCTGGGGTGATGCCCCTAGCAATGCCACTTGGCGGCGTTTGGCCTATGGTGCCAAGCTGCATCGCGACAGCGGTTTGCCAATTCTGGTCAGCGGGGGCCGGCTGGATGACGACAACGTCCCGGAAGCCGAATTGATGGCCGTTGCCCTGCGTGAGGTGTTTGGTGTTCCGACCGCATGGCAAGAGGGACGAAGCCAAACCACGGCGGAAAATGCCCGCTATAGCGCCGAACTCCTGCAAGCCGCTGGGATCCAGCGAGTGGCACTGGTTTCGCAGGCATGGCACCTACCTCGCGCTGTACCGGAATTCACCCGTGCCGGGCTAGAGGTGATCCCCGCCCCCACCGAGTTCGCCAGCCCACCACCAGACGGCCTACGCGCCTGGCTACCCCGCGCCTACCATCTGCGCCAAAGCAGTCAGGCGTTGCACGAGTGGTTGGGACGTGGTGTATATGAACTGCGCAAAACCCTCTTCCGTTAAATGTTGTCTGAGCCCATTAGCAACCGGCAATAGACATCACGCAGATGCGGCCATTCCCAAGCCCTGGTATCAAGCGGCGCGGGGCGAGCATCGGGATATGTCAGCCAACGCTCGAGGTGGACCTCGAGGTCGTGCCGGGTTCCGTCATAGCGATACTCGCGTGGATAGAGTTCAGGGAAGCACAAGCGATCGGGTACCAACGGCAAGCAGCCACGTTGCGCAGCTTCCATGATCGATAGCCCCTGGAACTCGTGAAAAGTGGTGGAGACCACGATATCGGCACCTTCGAGTATCTCTCGGTAGGTGGCCCCGGGCTGCGGCCCCCAGCACAACAGATGCCCTTTCAGCCAGGCATGGGCGGCTTCGAATATCTCAGGCTGCTGGCGGAAGCGTTGGCCCATCACCGCTACCTCGAAATCGATCCCGCGGGTTTTCAGCCCATGCAGTGCCTGAAAGAAATCATCGGGATTCTTGTCGTATTCCCAGCGATGATTCCAAACGATGCGCCGCCCCCGTTTGGGAGGCATCGCCTCGTTGAGCGGCTCGATAGGCACGGGTACCACGCAGGCGTCGCGCGCCAACCGATCCAATGTGGCCCCGATGCGCACCTTCTCCGGCATGCGTTTGAGAAATCGGCGAACGCCGCCGAGAAAACTGTCGCGATTATAGGTGGTGTTGAAGACCACCTGATCCGCCGCGAGTGCCGAATAGAGGTTGACCATTTGCGCCTCGACTTCGGATTTCCGCTCGGCAGAAAGCGGGTAGGCGAACTGGTTCTCATGGAAATAGACGATCTTGCGTGCACGCCCCAAATGCGGATGGAGTCCCACTAGCGTCGCCAGATCGACCATCGACGTGGCCAGAATCACGTCGTAGTGCCGTTCCAGTACATCGGATGCGTCGAGCGTCCAAGTCAGCGGGTTGCCGCGAATCCGCCAACTGAAGTGGCGAGGGGGCAGCTCCAGCAGTTGCCAGTCAATGGCATCGACATGACGGCAAATCCCTTGTGCCCAATGCTGGTGGCTAACGGCTGCATAGGCCGATAACAATAACCCTTTCATTAGAATCCCGCCGCCTCCAGTCGACTGGCCAGGTCGTCGAGGATCTCCAAGCCATGTACATCGGTGGGCAGCAACGGTAACCGAGGGCGAGGCAGGCGCGCAAATTCATTATCGATGCGCGCCAGATAGCTGGCTTCCTGCTCGCGGCGGCGACGCAGGAACTCGCCGTCGGCCTCTTCGGGAATCACCCGATTGACCAGTGTCGCGGCAACCGGAATCCTGGCCGCTTCCAATGCTTCCACGGCACGCGCGGTCTCGAGAATCGGCAGGCGCTCCGGGGTCAATACGAACAGGAAGCTGCTCTCCTCGGTATTCTCGAGGCAACGGCACGCTCGATGAGGTACATCCCCAAGCTCACGCTCGAAGACATCACCCTCGAGACTTTTCCAACCAAAATACGTCAAAAGTCGAAAGGCATACGAACAGCGGCACGGATACGCTGCGAAAAAGGAACCTTGTCGAGTCGTCGCACATCCGAGGAAATATGGAAGACTTCTGGTTACCGCTAGGTATGGCCGCCACCTTTGGCGCCTTTACCGGCGCCTTATTCCGTTTGACCCGCAAGCCGGGCTACGAGCGCCCTTTCGTATTCCCTCTGCTGGGCCTGGTAGCAGGCTTTACAGCCTTCTTCATTCATCTGGTACTGGTATGGATTGCCAATGCCCCGGATTGGCTGCTACCCGTGCTGGTGGTATTGCAGGTATGGCTATGGCTGGGACCTTTTGGCCCCAAGTTCAAGACGCGTAACGAAGAAAACGGCCATTGAAGGCGCTATCGACCATGACCTGACAACGGTGCTCTCTGGCCGCGTCCCGCTGTGTTCTGCCAAGGTCGTCTTTCCCGCACTCGGCAAGCCCCACTAGACTGCCAGTAACGGCAGGTAAAGGAGAGGCGAATGCCCAGGGTATTGGTGGTGGATGACGAACCCAACATCGTGCTGTCACTGGAATTCCTGATGCAGCAGGCGGGTTTCGACGTGGTAACCGCTGGCGACGGTGAACAGGCGTTGGCCCGCGTCGCCGAACAGGCACCTGACCTGATCCTGCTGGATATCAGCTTACCTGGTATCAGTGGCTTCGATGTCCTGGAGCAGTTACGTGCCGACCCTGTCCACGCACGGCTACCGATCATCATGCTGACCGCTCATGGGCGTGAAGTGGAACGCGAGAAAGGTATGGCGCTGGGGGCCGATGACTATGTCACCAAACCGTTTTCCACCCAAGCGCTGGTCGACAAGGTCCAGGCGTTGCTAGACGAGGCACGCTAGATGGCACGAGGTACCCTGCCCAAGCGACAACGCCTGGTCGGGCTATGGTTGGCGATCAGCGGCGTGACGCTGTTCGGAGGGGCTTTTCTGGCATTGTGGCTGGATGCGGAACTGGCTCCAGATGGAGCCGCGCGACTGGCCATATGGCTCGCCTGCCTCTCCGCCGGGACTCTGACATTCACACTTGGTGCTGTGCTCGCTCGGCATTTGTTCGCGCCGCTGCGCCATCTGCATGTCTTGCTTGCCCGCCTCGCTGCCAGCCCCGATGCACGCGCTGACTATCCACCGGAAGGTTGGCTACGCGATCTGGGATCGGATCTCGACCGCATTCGTGACGGTTGGCGCTCCGATCGCGAACGACTCGCCACGGCCCATACCGAGGGCGCACGTAGTGCCGCACGCATTCGCCAAGAGCTGGAAGCCCTGCTGCAGGTCCTTGATACACCATTACTGCTGTGCGATCGCCATCACCGGTTGATGCTGTTCAATCATGCCGCTGAGTCGCTATTCGAAGGGCATCCATGCCTGGGATTGGGCAAGCGCCTGGAGGCCCTGCTCGACACTAGCAGCCTGCAGGATGCACTACGTCGCCTCCCGGACGATGGCTCACCCCGCGAACTGCTGCTGCCCTACGGTAACCGTTGGCTGCGCTGTGTGCTGCGTCGCGTGCCGCAAAGCCATGGCGAAACCCTACTGACCCTGTCCGACACCACCGAGGCATGGGCCTGCGACATGGGTACCCGCACCAGCCTGACCGAAATAGTGCCAGCTCTGCGCCGCCATGGTGCCAGTTTGACCAGCGCTGCCGATGCATTGGGTAGCGTTACCGAGATTACGCCTGAAAGCCACACCCTGCGCGAGCGGCTCGAAGCTGTCATCACAGAGGAAGGCCAAGCCCTGGGCGATGAGATCGCCCATCTGGGAGCACTGCTCGATGATATGCAGCGCCAAGGCGAGCGATTGGTACCAATGTGGTCCAATGACCTCTTCCAGGCCCTCAATGAACGCCTGGCCATCAGCTCCCTGCATCTGGTCCCGATCGGCATGCCAGCGTGGCTGAAGGCTGATGCCCCAGCGCTCCTGTCCATGTTGGTGGCCTTGATTCAACGCCTGGCCGAATACAGCGGCAGCCACTCTTTCGAGGCCGAAATCCTACTCGGCAATAAACGGGTTTACCTCGATCTGATCTGGTCCGGCACACCAATACGCCAATACCAGTTGACCCAGTGGTGTGAACAACGCTTGGAAACCTTGCCGCTGTCTCCCTGTATCGGCGATCTGCTGCGCCAGCATGCAAGCGATATCTGGAGCTTGAGCGATGCCGATGGCCAGCATGCTCGGTTGCGACTGCCACTGCCAGCGGAGGAACGCGTTGGCGCACCACCCTCACGACCGGCACCACGTCCGGAATTTCATGACTTCGGCATCGCCGACCTACCACCACCGGATGCCGAACTGGCTGCCTGTCCTCTTCGCCAGCTCGAGATCGTTGCCCTCGACACGGAAACCACAGGGCTCGAATTGCGCCGTGGCGATTGCGTGATCAGTATCGGTGCCTGTCGTATCGTCAATGCTCGGCTGTTGGCCAACGATACCTTCGAGCAAAGAGTCGACCCAGGGCGTCCCATACCCCCTTCCAGCACTGCCATACATGGCCTGACCGACAGTGATGTCGCCGGCGCTCCACCACTGCCGGTGGTACTGCCCCGCTTTCGTGACTATATCGGCGACGCAGTGCTACTGGCCCATAACGCCGCCTTTGACATGCTGGCCCTGCAGCCGCCAGGCGCCGGCGTTGAATTCTGCATGCCAGTGCTCGATACCTTGTTACTGTCTCGTGCCCTGGATGCCGGGCTCGATGGCCACGATCTCGATACCCTGGCCGAGCGCTACGACCTCTCGATTCCCGATGGTGCGCGGCATACGGCGTTGGGCGACGCACGGCTCACCGCTGAGCTATGGCTGACCTTGCTGCCACGCCTTGAAGCCCGGGGTATCGATACCTTGGAAGCGCTTCTGACACTTCAGGCTGGAGCCTTCGACAAAGAGGACGCCAGCGCATGAAAACGCCTCGCTTTGGCGAACGGCTGGTCGCCTTGATCGTACTCGCCGCGTTGCTGTTTTCACCGCCGTTGATTCTACCTTTCGATCGCACGGCAAACGGCGGACTGTCGTGGCTGCCACTCTATCTGTTCCTTGCCTGGGGCATCGTGATCGCACTGGCTGCCTGGCTGATGGAACACGGATATGACGATCAGGGGGGAGCATGAGGACTGACCCGTTGGTCCTCGGCGTCGCCTTCGGCTACTTGGCACTGCTGTTCGTGATTGCTGCCTGGGGTGACCGGCGTGCCGAGCAAGGGCGCTCGGTGATCGGCTCTCCCACCGTCTACACCTTATCGATCGCCGTCTACTGTACCGCCTGGACATTCTACGGCAGCGTCGGTCGTGCTGCCGAATACGGCCCCAGCTTCCTAATGATCTATCTCGGGCCGACGCTGGCGATGCTGGCCAGCCCTTTCGTGATCCGCAAGATGGTGCGCATCGCCCGTGCCCAGCGCATCACCTCGATCGCCGACTTCATCAGCGCTCGCTACGGCAAGAGCGGCAGTCTCGGTGCTCTGGTGGCACTGATCGCCCTGATCGGCATCACGCCTTATATCGCCTTGCAGCTCAAGGCCATCACGCTGAGTCACGCCGTGCTGATGAATTACCCCGAGCCGCCCGGGCTACGCCTGGTCGAAGAAGGCTTCTGGGCCGACAAGTCATTCTGGGTCGCCCTGGTGCTGGCGGTGTTCATCATTCTGTTCGGCACCCGCTATTTGGATGCTAGCGAACGCCACGAAGGCATGGTTGCCGCCATCGCCTTCGAGTCACTGGTCAAGCTCTTCGCTTTCCTGGCGGTAGGGATATTCACGGTTTTCGTCATGTTCAACGGCCCTGGCGATCTGTTTGCCCGCGCTGCCTCACACCCCGAGTTGAACGACGCCCTGAGTCTCGAAGCCGTGCCCGGTGGTGGGATAGGCTGGGTCGGCACACTGGTGCTGGCCTTCCTGGCTTTTCTCACCCTGCCACGGCAGTTCCAGGTGCTGGTGGTCGAGAACGTCGACGAGCGTCATATCAAGAGAGCCAGTTGGCTATTTCCCCTCTACCTGCTGGTCATCAATCTATTCGTGATTCCGATTGCCCTGGCCGGCGTGCTGCTCGGCGACCCCGGCGGCGACCCGGACAGCTTCGTACTGACGCTACCGCTCTCCGCAGGGCTCGATGACTTGCCGCTGCTGGTGTTCATCGGTGGATTGTCAGCCGCCACTGGCATGGTCATTGTCGAGACCATCGCGTTGTCGACCATGGTCAGCAACCACTTGGTAATGCCGCTGTTACTGCGCTCGCCACACCTGCACCTGGGCTCGCGTGGCAATCTATCGGGTTGGCTACTGGGCATCCGGCGCGTGGCGATCGTGATGATCCTGTTGCTGGGCTATCTCTACCACGCCCTGATCGGCGATTCCTACAGCCTGGTGACCATCGGCCTGGTATCGTTCGCTGCCGCCACCCAATTCGCCCCTGCCCTGCTGCTTGGCCTGTACTGGCGTGGTGCCACCCGACTCGGCGCCACGCTGGGGTTGCTTGCGGGATTCGCGGTGTGGATCTATACCCTGCTGCTGCCTGGCTTCGCCCAGTCCGGCTGGCTGGACGATACCTTCCTCCAGCACGGCCCATTCGGGCTGGCATGGCTGCGCCCCTATGCCCTGTTCGGCCTCGAGGGCTGGGACATCTACAGCCACTCGCTGCTGTGGAGCCAATTGGCCAATGCCGGTACCTTGATCGGTGTCTCGTTGTTTACCCAACAGAACCGGCTCGAGCAGACTCAGGCGGCGCTGTTCACAGGAGCCTTGCACACCTCGTTGGTTTACACCCCTCTGTGGCAGGGGCAAACCACCCGCGGCGAGTTGGAAGCTTTGCTCAACCGCTATCTGGGAGCCCCCGCCACTGAACGGATTCTCACTGGTCTCGCGCAACAGACGAGCGATGATCAAGCGGTTCCCCCTGAGGTCATCGCGCGAGCCGAGCGGGCTTTGGCGGGTGCCTTGGGCAGTGCCTCGGCGCGCGTGTTGATCAATTCGGTGGTACGTGGCGAAGCCCTCGACCTGGAAGCGGTTCTCAGCATTCTCGACACTACCTCCCAGACACTCGAGTACAACCGCCAACTGGAACAGAAATCACGCGAACTGGCCAAGGTCGGCGAAGAGCTGCGCAGTGCCAATGAGCGCCTGCGCGAGTTGGACCGTTTGAAAGACGAGTTCGTGGCCATGGTCAGCCACGAGTTGAGAACCCCATTGACCTCGATTCGCGCCTTCGCTGAAATCCTGCGCGACAACCACGATCTGCCCGACGATAAGCGTCGTCATTTTCTCGATGTGGTGGTGTTGGAGAGCCAGCGCTTGTCGCGCCTGATCGAGGAGATTCTCGACCTGGCACGGCTGGAAAGTGGCCGTCTGACGCTCCACCCCCAACGCCTGGATCTCGCGGCGTTGGTGCGCCAAAGCGTAGACGCCGTACATCGCGTGCAAGAAGAGCGCGGCGTGATGCTGGAGGTCGCCATCGACACCGACGAGGCGCCAGTCATCGGCGACCCGGACCGGCTCGAGCAGGTCATCATCAACCTGCTCGACAACGCCGGCAAATTCGCTGCCGACGAAAATCCCCACGTATTGCTACGTCTGGAACGCCACAAGCAGCATTATCGTCTCAGCGTCGAGGACAATGGCCACGGCATCGGTGAAGACGAGCGGGAGCGGGTGTTCGAGAAGTTCCACCAGATCCAGCAGTATGGTGCTGGTAGTGGCCAGGTTCGCGGTCGTCCCCGCGGCAGCGGCTTGGGACTACCGATAAGCCGGGGCATCGTCGCCCACTTGGGTGGGCGGCTGTGGGTCGAGAATGCGTCCACTCTGGGCGGTGCCTGCCTGGTAATGGAACTGCCGATGGCGCCCGCTGGCATCGAAGTGCAGGAAGCAGTCAAGAAGAACAAGGCGCCGCCGGAGCGGTAAATGGAAGAAGGACGAAGGAAGATGGAAGATGGAAGATGGAAGATGGAAGATGGAAGATGGAAGATGGAAGATGGAAGCCAAGGCTTGGCCCTTACCGAAATCTCGTCAAGGTTTTTCTTCTAGCTTCCAGGCGCGGAGCGCCGATCTTCAACCTTCTGACTTATAACTTCAAGGCACGAAGTGCCGTCTTCCTACTTCAAGCTGCGCAGCAGCGTTCTTTCAGCCTACCGCCTCGAAGAGGCTGATTTTGCCAGACTGATCAAGGACTGGATCTGCTGCAGGTCGTGACGCAGCAGCAAGTGTTTATCCTTGTCGAGCACCGCCATGTCGACCCAGCCATCGGCAAGCCGTCCCGCAGCCAGGCTATTGAGTTGGGACTCGAGAACGATGGCTTGCAGCCGCTCCAAGGCAGCGTTCAAGGCGCGGGCGCGTGAGACGTCCATGACGCCATGGCTGACCAGTTCGGCAAGCCGGGACTGAGTATCGACACTCCGGCCACCATGCGCCAGCGACAGCAGGCGGACAGCGCTGATCAATGGCATGAGCCCCTGGCGTTTCAAGTTGATCGCCCTTTCGTGTGGGGCACCTTCGTCGTCGCCGTTCAGCCGCCCTCGCCGGTCCAGAGCCACCGGCACCTCGTCGAGCAGCACCGCCATTTCATCGAGAAACAGCCCTGCACGCGGCATCAACCTGACCACTTCATCACGTAACGCGTCAGCAAGCCTGACATCACCGTAGACCGAAGCGAAGTCGAACAGGATATTCGACTGTTGGACACGCTTGACGCGCCGGTCGGCTGTCCATAGTTGCAACTGCTCACACCATTCGGAAAGACGCTTGCGCCACATTGGCCAGCTAGCCATCACGTGACCATTGCAAAAGGGAATGCCGGCAGTGTCGAGACGTGCTGTAAAGCGTTCCCCCAGTGCCTGGAAGTAACCATCGATCTCTCGGTGCCGGGCATCCGGATACTCGTCGATGATCATGGCATTGTCCTGATCGGGTCCCAGCAAGCTTTCGTGGCGTGCCCCGGATCCGAGTATCAATACACAGAACCCCACTGGTGGTTCACCCCACCCCGAGCCTTTCAGATCATTGAGCGAGTCGATGATGGCGTGGCGATAGATCCAGTCATTGTGGTCGCTGAGCAACTGGCTGATGCGCCAAGCGGGAAGGTCGAGACGTTGCAACGCGTCGACCAGCGTGAACTGCCATGTCTTGGCCTTGGCCAGGCTCGGTGTCGGCCCCAGCCGTTCGAAGGCATCCGCCAGAGGGGCAAGAAGCGGCGGCCACTGCCGCCAGTCGGGAAGCGAGTCATGAGTGAAAAGCTCACGCCAGGGCGAGGCACGGTGCAGCAGTCGCATTGAGACTCCTTACAATTCGCCCCTTCAGTGTAGCGCCAGTCTCACCTCAAGCCGCTTGGCAAAAGGTGGATAGACAAACGGCGCCTTGGAGGGCGCCGTCCATCATCCGGTTGTCGATCAGCTCATTTGTTGAAGATATCGTCGCCCAGGTCGTCGATGAAGCGCTTGGCCTTGTTGACGGTGAGATCCTCGCATGCCTCACGGCCGGGCACGATATCCGAGCGCTCGAAGCGATGCTCGAGCATCTCATCGCTTCCCTCCACGGGCTTGCGAATCCAGCCGCTGACGCGAAACTGGCCACCTGCTTCCTGAGGATCGGGAACGATCAGGAAGCCGTGGTACTCCACCGGTTCGGCTTCAGGAGCCCTTTTATCGCCACCACCGAACAAACCGGAAAACAGTTTCTTGAGCATGGTCACGATCAACCCTGGTTGCGGCCCTTGCTGGCGGCAATCCGCAGGCGTAGTGCATTGAGCTTGATGAAGCCTTCGGCATCCTTCTGGTCGTAAGCGCCGGCATCGTCCTCGAAGGTAGCGATGGACTCGTCGAACAGCGACTGCTCGGACTTGCGGCCAACTACGGTGGCACTGCCCTTATAGAGCTTCATGCGCACCACACCGGAAACGTCCTTCTGCGTCTCATCGATGGCGGCCTGCAGCATCTTGCGTTCCGGGCTCCACCAGTAACCGTTGTAGATCACTTCGGCATACTTGGGCATCAGCGAATCCTTGAGGTGAGCGGATTCGCGGTCGAGGGTGATCGATTCGATGGCACGGTGAGCACGCAGCATGATGGTGCCACCTGGAGTCTCATAACAGCCGCGAGACTTCATGCCCACGTAACGATTCTCGACGATGTCGAGACGGCCGATGCCATTGTCGCCACCCAACTTGTTGAGTTTGGCCAGCACCTCGTGAGGCTTGAGGGTTTCACCATCGATGGCGACGATGTCACCTTTCTCGAAGGTGAGTTCGACATAGGTCGGCTGATCCGGTGCGGCTTCGGGAGAGACACTCCACCGCCACATGTCCTCTTCGGCTTCGGCCCAGGGGTCCTCGAGAATTCCACCCTCATACGAGATGTGCAGCAGGTTGGCGTCCATGGAGTACGGCGACTTCTTCTTGCTCTTGGAGAAGTCGACGGGAATTTCGTGCTGTTCACAGTAGGCCATCAGCTTCTCACGCGAGGTGAGGTCCCACTCGCGCCAGGGCGCGATGACTTTGACGCCAGGCTTCAATGCATAGGCACCCAGTTCGAAACGCACTTGGTCGTTACCCTTGCCGGTGGCACCGTGAGAGATGGCATCAGCACCGGTTTCGTTGGCAATCTCGATCAAGCGCTTGGCGATCAGCGGACGGGCGATGGAAGTGCCCAGCAGGTATTCGCCCTCGTAGATCGTGTTGGCGCGGAACATCGGATAGACGTAATCGCGAACGAACTCTTCGCGCAGGTCTTCGATATAGATTTCCTTGACCCCCAGCGCCTGCGCCTTGGCTCGCGCCGGCTCGACTTCCTCACCCTGACCGATGTCGGCCGTGAAGGTCACCACCTCGCAGTTGTAGGTTTCCTGCAACCACTTGACGATAACGGACGTGTCCAGGCCGCCGGAATAGGCGAGAACGACCTTCTTGACATCGGACATTCTGGGCTCCTTCGCTAGATGACGCATGGCAGGTGCAGCAATCTTCGCCACACCGGGATAGTCGATTGGATAGCCCGTCATTATAGCGTCGTTGCCGCCTGGAGAATACCGCTGCGTCAGGACGTGGCGGTGGCAAAGATGCTAAACTCACGTGCATTCGGCGCGGGCAGCAACCGCCGGGGAAACGCTGAATGAGTCGGTGCGCGGCAAGACGTGCCCGACGCTTCCGTGTTACCCGAGGATATTCAACATATAGACAAGGGAGAGGTACATGAGCGAGGCGAGCGCCCGCGACTTGATGGCACAACGCTTTCGCAGTTACCTGCCAGTGGTAATGGACATGGAAACCGGGGGGTTCAACGCCCAGCAGGATGCGATCCTGGAAATTGCTGCAGTGACACTGAGCATGGACCCGGAAGGCAACCTATTGCCGGATGCCACTTACGCCTATCACATCGAGCCATTCGACGGTGCCAATATCGAGCAGTCGGCGCTCGACTTCACGGGAATAAAACTCGACGACCCGCTACGCAAGAAGGTAGCTCTTTCCGAAGCCGAGGCACTTGGTGAGATCTTTCGCCCGGTACGCAAGGCAATCAAGGCCAACAACTGCACCCGCGCCATCCTGGTCGGCCACAATGCCGCCTTCGATCATGGTTTCCTGAACGCGGCGGTGAATCGAAGCGGCATCAAGCGTAACCCCTTTCATCCCTTTTCCAGTTTCGATACCGCCACACTCTCTGGCCTGGTCTACGGCCAAACGGTATTGGCCCGTGCTTGTCGCGCGGCAGGCATCGAGTTCGACAACTCCTCGGCTCATTCGGCACGTTACGATACCGAACGCACCGCCGAGCTATTCTGCTCCATCGTCAATCGCTTCAAGGACCTGGGGGGCTGGAACCTGGCTCAGCGCGAGCAAGGCCTGGAAGAGAGTTGACGAAGCCCGCGAATCAGCGACTCGCGGGCTTCGGTATGCATTCTGGCAACGCTAGAATCAGGCGTCGTCGCCCTGCTCGTCATTTGCCTTGGCACGAGCGGCGGCGTCCTTGATCAGAGGCTCTAGTTCGCCATTCTGGTACATCTCGACGACGATATCGCAACCACCGACCAACTCCCCTTCAACCCACAGTTGCGGGAACGTCGGCCAGTTGGCGACCTTGGGTAGCTCGGCACGGATATCCGGGTTGTCGAGCACGTTGACGAAAGCGAAACGCTCTCCACAGGCCATCAGGGCCTGGACCGTCTGGGCGGAGAAGCCGCACTGCGGCAGTTGCGGCGTGCCCTTCATGTAGATCAGGATCGGGTTTTCCTGAATCTGCTTCTGGATGTTCTCGACAGTGGTACTCATGATCGAATCCTTATGGCGTGAGGCTTGAGTTTGTCACCATTCTACTGATGCCAGCGCACCGAAAACAGCCCCCGAAGAAGGGAAGCAATACCATGTTCATTGCGCAAGCGGATGCGGCTGGCTACGATGGGGTTTTTTGCGCGCGGAGTAACATCATGGCGACTCGCCATTTCCTGACCCTGCTGGACCTTTCCCCGGACGAGCTGACCTATCTGATTCGTCGGGCCATCACCATCAAGAATGGCCTCAAGACCCATGGCCCGACCTATACGCCATTCTCCAACCGCACCCTGGCGATGATCTTCGAAAAATCATCGACCCGCACCCGCGTCTCGTTCGAAACCGCCATGGCGCAATTTGGCGGCCATGCGCTGTTCCTGTCTCCCCGCGACACCCAACTCGGTCGTGGCGAACCGATCGGCGACACCGCGCGCGTGCTGTCGGAAATGGTCGACGCCGTCATGATTCGTACTTTCTCTCACGCTGGCCTCGAGGAATTCGCCGCTGCCAGTTCGGTTCCGGTGATCAATGCGCTCACCGACGACTATCACCCCTGCCAACTGCTGGCCGATGTCATGACTTGGACCGAGTGCCGGGGCAGCGTACGTGGCAAGACAGCGGTATGGATCGGCGACGGCAACAACATGTGCCACTCGTGGATCAACGCCGCCTACCAGTTCGACTTCAAGCTACGAATCTGCTGTCCGGAAGGTTACGACCCCGATCCTGCCATCGTCGCTGCTGCCGGCGATCGCATCAGTATCCTGCGCGACCCGCAGCAGGCAGCCCTCGATGCCGACCTGATAACCACTGACGTATGGGCCTCGATGGGGCAAGAGGAAGAGCAGGCCAAGCGGGAAGCCGACTTCGCCGGCTTCCAGGTCACCGAGGCGATGCTCGACAAGGCAGCCAAGGATGTGGTCTTCCTGCACTGCTTGCCGGCTCACCGTGGCGAAGAGATCAGCGAAACCCTGCTTGACGACCCTCGCGCCGTCGTCTGGCAGGAGGCCGGCAACCGTCTGCATGCTCAGAAGGCGCTGTTGGAGTTCCTGCTATTGGGACGTGTCGACAGCTGAGCTTGTCGCCTCATCAATATCCTGCGGCACCACCATCGCTGCGGGGATCGTGCGCCCCCTCGACAAGACCGTCGGGGTGATGCACGATCCCACCGGCGTGCCCCATGGTGTCGCTGAATGCCTCGTCCAGCACTTCCACGTCATGCCCAGCCTTGCGCAGTGCCTCGACCAGCGAACCGGGGAAGCGCGACTCGAGCTTGAGGTTGGTGCTGGAGTCGCCCCAGGTGCGCCCCAGCAACCAGCGCGGTGCAGTGACCGCCTCCTGCAGTGGCATCCCGAAACGTGCATAGCGAGAAAATACCGCCGCCTGGGTTTGCGGCTGCCCTTCTCCCCCCATGGTGCCGTAAACCAACGTGCGTCCGTCACGGAACCGGGCCAGCGCGGGGTTGAGCGTATGGAAGGGCTTTCTTCCGGGGCCGAGCGCGCGCAAGGCTGCAGGATCGAGCGAAAAGCTGATCCCTCGGTTCTGCCACAACACCCCGCTTTCCGGCAAAACCACCCCACTGCCGAATTCCCAGTAGATGCTCTGGATGAAACTGACCGCCCGCCCCTTGCTGTCGACGGCCCCCATCCAAATGGTGTCTCCGGACGCGGACTCATGAGGCCAAGGACGTGCCTCTTGCATACTGATCGTTGCCGCTTGCTCGTCTAACACGGCATCCTCGAGCAGCATCTGCAGTTCGACCGACAGACGCTGCGGATCAGTGACATAACGATCGCGCAGCAGGAATGCACGCTTGGTGGATTCGATCAGCCCGTGCAGGTGCGCGAATCCATTGGCCTCGCATACCCCGAGGCGCTCGAACAACCCGAGGATCAATAGCGACGCCAGCCCCTGGGTGGGAGCCGGCAGGTTGTAGAGCGTGGCATCCTTCAGCGCCAGCTTAAGCGGCGTCACGCGCTGGGCATGATAGTTCGTGAAGTCTTCGCAGCGTAGTGGGCTACCCAATGCTTCGAGATCAGTGGCCATGCTCTGCGCCAGATCGCCCCGATAGAAGTCTTCCAATCCAGCATGTGCCAATCGCTCCAAGGTATTGGCCAATCGCGGTTGACGCAGTCGCGCCCCCTCCTCTGGCACCTCGCCACCTGACAAAAACGCCTCGGCAAACCCTGGGCTCTCGGCTAGCACAGCTTCATGCTTGGCGGTGAGCGCCTGTTGGCTACGTGATACCGCCACCCCCTGGCGAGCATGGGCGACAGCATCGCTCAATAGACGTGACAAAGGCAGTTTGCCGCCCCAACTCTCCGATACCACTAACGCCTCACGCCAGCCATCGACCGTACCGGCCATCGTCAAGGCGGCAAGGGGACCACGTTCGGGGATGCCATCGTATCCGGTGTAGTAGCCCGGATCGGCCAGACCGGCAGCCGCGCCACAGGCGTCGATGGCTACCGGTGGTTTGCCGGGCTCGTGGATCAGCCAGAAGCCATCGCCACCAATGGCGTTCATGTGCGGATAAGCGACGGCGATCGTGGCAGCGGCTGCCACCATGGCCTCCACGGCATTACCGCCTTCCTTGAGCACATCACGGCCTGCCTCGGCAGCCAAGTGATGGGGGGCGACACACATGCCGCCATAACTACGTCGTGTGTGGATCATCACGCTCCCTTAGCGTTTCGTTCATGAGCAGCTCACCAGCCTATCGCCGAAGGTAACCAAGTGGCGATAGACGGAAAGGCGAATACCAAAGCGATCGATATCATGAGCAGCCCCACGAACGGCAAGGAGCCCAGATAGATGTGGGCAGTGGTCACTCCAGGCGGAGACACTCCCTTGAGAAAGAACAGTGCCCAACCGAACGGTGGGGTCAGGAACGACATCTGCAGGTTCATCGCCACCAGGATTGCCAGCCAGGCCATATCTGTGCCATAGCCAGTAAAGACCGGCAGGAACATCGGTAAGGCGATGTAGGAAATCTCGATCCACTCGAGAAAGAAGCCCAACACAAACAGCAGCAACATCAGGAACAGTAGAGCCCCCAGTTCGCCACCGGGCAATAATGCAAACATATCGTGCACCAAGGCCTCGCCACCCAGTCCACGAAACGCCAGGGCGAATGGCTGGGCACACAGAAGAATGAAATAAACCATAGCGGTGATGGTCAGGGTGCCATGTAATGTCGCCTTGAGCATCGACCAATCAAGACGTCGGCTGAGCAACGCGATCAGCAGACTACCAACAGCTCCCATAGAGGCCGCCTCGGTTGGTGCGGCCACTCCTCCGATGATTGAGCCCAAAACAGCGAACACCAACAGCAGCGGCGGCAGCACGGAGCGCTGAATGTCCCTGAGCAGTTCACGACGCGTGAACCGATCCCGTTCCTCTCGTGGGATTGCCGGCACCCAGTCGGGACGCCTCCACCCCAACAGCAAGATGAACAGCATATACACGCAGGCGATGGCCAGCCCTGGCATCACGGCACCTGCGAACAAGGTTCCTACCGATTCGCCAGTGATGTCCGAAAGCAGGATCAGTACCAGGCTCGGCGGAATGATCTGCCCCAGCGTGCCCGATGAGCAGATCGTGCCGCTGGCAACTGTAGGGTGATAGCCACGACGCAGCAAGGTGGGCAAGGTCAGCATTCCGAGGGTGACCACGGTGGCCCCAACGATACCCGTCGATGCCCCCATGAGCACACCGACCAACAGAATAGCGATCCCCATGCCACCATTCAGGTTGCCCATGGCACGGCCGATGGTCTCGAGCATGTCTTCAGCCACTCGCGACTTCTCGAGCATCACACCCATGAACACGAACAGCGGGATCGCCATCATGGTGTAGTTAGTCACCACGCCATAGAGGCGTCCGGGTAACACGTTGAACAGCATCGGGCCGAAACCAAGAAGTCCTGCCGTGAAGCCCGACACCGCGAGAGAAATCGCCACTGGAATACCACCCAGCATCATTGCGAAGAACAACACGATCATGCCGATCGCCAACCACTCGTTCACGCTCATGCCAGTTCCTCTTTACCACCTTTCAGTAGCCAGGCCTTCAGTCCTCGTAAGGTATCGGCCACTCCTTGCAGGGCCAGTAGCGCAAAGCCCAGTGGCAGGAATGCCTTGAGTAGATATCGATGTGAAAGACCGCCCGGATCGGGCGACCCTTCGCCGAAGGCATACGACTGAATCACATAGGCCCAGGCCAGCCAGGCAATGTACAAGCCGATGGCCACTGTCAGCATGCCGCTGAGCACATCAATAAATGCCTTGGTCTGCAGCGAGAAACGTTCGTACAGCACGTCGACTCGTACGTCGGCGCGATGCTTCAAGGCGTAGGAGATACCGATGAGAGCAATCGGCGAGATCAGGTGCCACTCCAGTTCCTGGAGTGACACGGGACTCACGGAAAAGAAGTAACGAAGCAAGACATTGGCAGCGACAAGCAACACCACAGCGAACAGACTTGCCTTGGCCAGCCAACCGAGCCATTCGATACACCGCTCCATCCGTTCGATCAGGATCAGCATGGCTAGGCTCGCAGGTTGAGGAAGGTCTTTTCGCTGACACCCGCCCAAGACGCGTGCTTGTCGCGGAAGGCCATGAAAGCATCATGCACCTTGCGCGTCTCGGCATCTTCACTGGCCATAGCCTCGAGCACTTCCGCGGTTACCATCTCGAGCCGTTCAACCACCTCAGTTGGCAACGGCTGAGCGATGACGCCTTCATTCTCGACCAGATCCGCAAGTGCCTCGGCATTGACCGATTCGCACCACGCCTGGCTTTCCAGATTGCAGGCCATAGCGGCCGTACGAACGATGGACTGCAAATCGGCCGGCAGACTCTCCCACACCGCCTTGTTGATCAGCAATTCGGTGACATTCGTCGGCTCGTGCCAGCCAGTGGTGTAATAGTGCTTGGCCGCCTTGTGCAGCCCCATACGGCGATCCTGGTAGGGGCCAACGAATTCTGCTGCGTCGATTACGCCACGTTCCAGTGCCGGGAAGATCTCGCCGCCGGGCAACAGGCGAACGGCTACTCCTAATTCGTTGTAGACTTTGCCGGCCAGCCCAGGGATACGCATCTTCAGCCCGTTCAAATCACCTATGCCCTCGATGGGCTGACGGAACCAGCCGGTCATCTGCACGCCAGTGTTGCCCATGGGCATCGCCACCAGCCCACGCGAGGCATAGAGTTCGTCCCACAGTTGCTGGCCGCCGCCGTGATAGATCCAGGCATTCATACCTTGAGTATTCATGCCAAACGGAACAGTGGTGAAATACTGAGCGGCGGGAATTTGGCCAGCCCAGAAATAGGCATTTCCTGCATTCATCTCGATCATGCCGCTGGACACAGCGTTGAACCCCTCGAGAGCAGGGATCAATTCGCCTGCAGCGAAATGGTGGATCTTCAGGCGACCATCCGAGAGGGCCTCGACCTTGCGGCAAAAATCGGTCGGACTACCAGGACCTTCCACATAGAAAGGCGCCCCGGGTCCATAGGCGTTGGTCATGCGCCATTCGAAGGTCTGGGTGGATTGGGCACGCGCGACATGAGGTGCTCCCATGATCAGGCCGGCGGTGGAGGAAACGGCGGCAGTGCTAAGGAACTTGCGACGGGACAGCGACATGATTCAGTACCCCTTGCATGGTCATGGAGAAACGAACTGTTACCTGACAATGCAATGGACATGCCACAAAAATCGATTTTTTATATATTAGTATGATTTAGCAGTTTATATCGTCAGTTTCCACTCACATCGATCCTTCATTACGCACCACAGTGACGCCACCAAGTCTTGCCATGCCATACGAGAGTGCAGAGCTTTCAGGAACGGCAACTGCCAAGTGCCACTTGGTGGGAAAGCATGATGTGATTCTCCAGCAGCAAGCTGGCTGCCTTGATGTCGCGCTTCAATGCAAGCTCGACAAGTTCGTCATGCTGGGCGTCGAGAACTTCACGGATAGAGGAATTCTCTGGCGCCAGGCGCCGGTAGCGGTCGAACTGATCATGTAACTGTTCGATGAATCGGAGCAACCATGCAGATCCACAGGACGCCACCAAGGTTTGATGAAAGCGGCCATGGGTATGCTCCCAATGTTCGACATCTTCACCGTTGGCTCGCCTGAGGCGATGCGCAGCTGCCAAGAGTTCGGATTCCCATTCGGCATCGCCATAGCGAATCGCCTGCTCGAGTGCCATGCATTCCAACTTGCGACGCATCTGGGCAATATCATCCAGTTCGCTTCGATCAAGGCGGGGAATACGAAAGCCGCGCTGGTTCTCTTGGGTCAGAAGTCCATAGGCCGCCAGCTTGTTGAGTGCTTCACGCAGCGGGCTGAGTCCTACGCAATAACGTTCTTTCAGCGCATTGATGGCGATCTTCTCACCCGCCTGGAAGCACCCATTGACGATATCGCGACGCAAGATCTCATAGATTCGGCTGGCATGAGTTGCATTACCGACCCGCAGTGCTGTCTTGTTCATGAACAACTCCTTATGAGCTCAGCTTTCATCCCTGCGATGAGCCGAGCTTGACCTGATACTTCAAGCAACCTTATTTTATGATAATCGATTTTCTTTCCAGATTGCGATATTGGTAGCAATGATCGCAGATTGCTTCAGACAGGGAGTCCACCATGCCAAGCCCCCTCACCCGCCCCATGCGCCTGCCACTGTTCTGGGCCTTCCTGCGCATCGGGCTATTGGGTTTCGGAGGTGGCCCATCGATGATTCCGCTCATTCAGCAAGAAGTCGTCAAGCGCCATGCCTGGATGGATGAGGAAACGTTCGGTGATGTCCTGGCCATCGCCAATACCCTACCCGGTCCCATTGCCACCAAGATGCCGGGATACATTGGTTACCGGGTTGCCGGGATAAGTGGATGCCTCATCGCCGTGGCCGCTGTGATCATACCGATGATCCTGGCCATGATTGCGCTTCTCGGCGTGTTCAGCCGTTACCGTGAAATGGCCTGGATCCAAGGCATGAGCCATGGCGTGATACCGGTTGTGATCGTCATGATGGTGCAGTTGACGCTGGATTTCTGGAACAAGTCGCGGGTAGCACTGGGCTGGTGGATCAGCCTCACCATGGCGGCAGTCTCGGGAGGCTTGATCTATTGGCTCGGTGTACACCCAGGTTGGGTCGTCGGCAGCCTGTTGCTTGGCGCAATGCTTCTACCACTGGGAGCTCGCCGCAAGGAGGCACCCCGGTGATCTACTGGCAGCTGTTCCTGGCCTTCCTCATCCCCAACATCATCGGCTATGGCGGGGGGCCGGCCATCATCCCCTTAATCGAAGCGGAAGTGGTCGGGCGCCATGGCTGGATGACGGCACAGAGCTTTGCGGAAACCCTGGCACTCGGCAATGCCTTGCCAAGCCCCATCGCCACCAAGATGGCAGGTTATATCGGTTTCGAGGTGGCGGGTTGGGGTGGTGCCGTCGTCGCGGTACTCGCCACAGTCGTTCCTTCCCTGCTACTTATGCTTGGCGCCCTGGGTGTCTTGTATCGTCATCGTGAATCGCCCCGTGTCAAACGCATGAGTCAGTGGGTACGCCCGGTGATCGCGATGATGATGGCTTGGCTTGCCTTGAGCTTTCTGGAGACTGGTGTCGAGAGTGCCGGACTATGGCACACCTTGGGAATCGCGTCCGTAGCCGCCGTGGCCTTGTTGCGATTTCGCGTGCATCCCGCACTGGTGGTTGCTGGAGGACTGCTATATGGCGCCCTCTTCCTCGGCGGAAGTTGAAACCATTAGTCGCGCAAGGTTTGACTTTTTGTTACCAATGCAAGAAAAAGCCGCTTGGCGGGTTACGCCAAGCGGCTAATTCATCTAAACTTTTTGGTGGAGCCTAGCGGGATCGAACCGCTGACCTCAACACTGCCAGTGTTGCGCTCTCCCAGCTGAGCTAAGGCCCCACGAGCGTGCTGCACCATTTTATATACAGTACGCAACACGCTACTAAATGACTCCTAGGTTTGGGCTGCCCAGAAGCCGATGCGCACTGTACGCAACGACTTCCTGCTAGTCAAGTATTTGCATTACAACGCCAACATAGGAAAATGCAGCTGACAACCAACGCTGGATTAGAGAGACTAATCAAAGCTAAGCTTATCGCATTAGATTAACCATACCTAATGTGAGTATAACTCTAATCGGGAGCACCCTTGATCAAGGTCCTTGTCGCAGATGACCATCACTTGGTACGCACCAGTATCGCCCGTATGCTGGATGCCGAAGAAGGCTTCGCAGTAGTCGGCGAGGCTGCCGATGGAGAAGAAGCCATTGCCTTGGCTCGCAGGCATCGCCCGGATATCGTGCTGATGGACATTCGCATGCCTGGTGTCAGCGGACTCGAGGCGACCCGTAAGATCACCAAGGGTATGTCCGATATCAAGGTCGTGGTGTTAACGGCATTCCTCGAGGAAAACTTTGCCGAACGCTTACTCAATGCCGGTGCCAGCGGCTTCATCAGCAAGGGCACCGAACTTGGTGATATGGTGGCCGCTCTGCGAGCCGTTTTCTCCGGACAGCGTTATATCAGTCCGGAAATCGCCCAACGGGTGGTTCTGGCCAAGGTGGATGCCCAGGACAACCCCTTCGACACTCTTTCGCATCGGGAGCTGCAAGTGGCGATGATGATCGTCAACTGCCAAACGGTTAGCGACATCTCTGACCGCCTGTTTCTGAGCCCAAAGACCGTCAATACTTATCGCTACCGTATTTTTGAAAAGCTCGGCGTACATTCTGACGTCGAATTGACCCATTTGGGACTGCGCCATGGATTGGTAGACGGCTATCGACGCGAGGAAGAAGCCTGATCAACCATGAGTTTTGACGCCAAGCAATTTCTCAAGACCGTAAGTGCAGCACCCGGCGTCTATCGCATGCTCGACGACCGAGGCGACACGCTTTATATCGGCAAGGCCAAGCGCCTCAAATCCCGCTTGGCTAGCTATTTCCGTGGCGCTCTCAATACCAAGACCCAGGCCTTGGTGGCACGTATCGCCGATATCGAAGTCACGCTAACCCGCAGCGAGACAGAAGCCCTGTTGATGGAACAGGCGCTGATCAAGGAGCTCCGGCCGCCTTACAACATTCTGCTGCGTGATGACAAATCCTACCCGTTCGTATTCGTCAGCGATCGTCATCCTTATCCAGCACTAGAGCATAAGCGAGCGCGCAATCGGCGCAGCGACGGTCGCTACCTGGGCCCCTACCCCAGCAGCGGTGCCGTGCGCGAAACCCTGTCACTGATGCAAAAGATCTTTCGCATCCGCAACTGCGAGGACAGTGTCTTCGCCAATCGCACCCGGCCATGCCTGCAGTACCAAATCGAGCGTTGCAGCGCACCCTGCGTCGACTATATCAGCCAGGAAGACTACCGCCGCGACGTAGAACACGCCGTGATGTGCCTGGAAGGTAAGAGTGAACAAGTGACCGAGCAACTCACCGAACACATGGAAGCCGCCAGTCAAGCACTCGAGTTCGAAGAAGCTGCCAGGTTGCGTGATCAGATCCAGCAGTTGCGCCGCCTGCAGGAACGCCAGATCGTCGATACCGACGCAGGGGATGCCGATCTTTTTGCTTTGGCCGAGCGTCCGGGAGGGCTATGCATTTCTGTGGTTACCGTGCGCCAGGGGCGCATGCTCGGCGCGCGCCATCACAGTCCCGACAACGGCCTAGACTTGAGTGCTGAAGAACTGCTGGGCGAGTTCGTCAGCCAGTTCTATCTCGGCCAAGGACGCGAACCACCCCAGGAAGTGCTGACGTCTCACCCATTACCCGATGCCCCGCTGCTGCAGACGGCGCTATCCGAGCAGGCCGGCAAGCGTATCCGCGTAGCACACCAGGTACGCGGTCATCGTGCTCAATGGTTGCAACTGGCACGCACCAATGCCGAACAGTATCTGGCTTCCCAACTCGCCAATCAAAGTCAGCTGACACGGCGTTTCGAGGCGCTACGGGAAGCCCTGGCACTTGATACCACACCCGAGCGACTGGAGTGCTTCGATATCAGCCATAGTCATGGTGAAGCCACCGTGGCCTCCTGCGTAGTCTTCGACCAGCAGGGGCCAGTCAAGTCGGACTATCGTCGCTACAATATCGAAGGCGTTGCCGCTGGCGACGACTACGGTGCCATGCGCCAGGCATTGACGCGTCGATTCAAGCGACTGGCGAGCGGTGAAGGCAAGCGCCCCGACATCCTGTTGGTGGATGGTGGCAAGGGCCAGCTCAACATGGCCCGAGAGGTGTTCTCCGAACTCGGGGTCAGTGACGTGCAGTTGGTTGGGGTCGCCAAGGGCACCACTCGCAAGCCTGGACTGGAGACCCTGTTCGTCGAAACAGCCGATCATAGCCTGAACCTGGATAGCGGCTCACCGGCACTGCACCTGGTTCAACATATCCGAGATGAAGCCCACCGCTTCGCCATTACCGGTCATCGGACACGACGCGACAAGCAACGCCGCACTTCGACTCTGCAGGGAATCCCCGGCGTTGGCCCCAAACGTCGTCGCGAGTTGCTGCGTTTCTTTGGCGGCCTGCAAGGTGTACGCCAGGCCTCCCGCGAGGAGCTTGCCCGAGTCCCCGGCATCAGCGACAACCTGGCCACAACGATCCATCAAGCCCTGCATGGATGATCGCGACGAAGGCAGATAGAATGTGCTCTCTCGACCACCGGCAAGGACACGCGGCACACCCATGAACATCCCCAACCTCCTGACCCTGGCGCGCATCGCCTTCATACCGCTGCTGGTGATTGTCTTTTATTTACCATTTTCCTGGAGCATGCTGCTGGCAGCACTGCTGTTCGCCCTGGCAGCAATCACCGATTGGCTCGACGGTTATCTGGCTCGGCGCTGGGATCAGAGTACACCGTTCGGCGCCTTCCTCGACCCAGTGGCCGACAAGTTGATGGTCGCCGTGGCCCTTGCCCTGTTGATCGAACTTTATGAGGCGGTCTGGCTAACCCTACCAGCGTTGGTGATCATTGGTCGCGAGATCGTGATCTCCGCCCTACGCGAATGGATGGCCGAGATGGGCAAGCGCAGTAGTATCGCCGTGTCGTGGATCGGCAAGATCAAGACGACGTTACAGATGGTGTCGATCTTTCTGTTGCTTGGATTCCCACCAAACACACCCATCGCCAATCTCGGCGTAGTCACGCTTTTCGTAGCTGCCGTGCTGACCCTATGGTCGATGTTGCAATACCTTCGCACCGCCTGGCCACATCTTAGTCGCTCGATGTGAGCCACTCTGGAAAGGCCAATAAGCAATTGACAGATACGCACTTATCCGTATAATGCGCTCTCGAGTCGAGCGGGAATAGCTCAGTGGTAGAGCATCGCCTTGCCAAGGCGAGGGTCGCGAGTTCGAATCTCGTTTCCCGCTCCATTTATTGGAAAACGACTCAATGAGGCTGGATGGCAGAGTGGTTATGCAGCGGACTGCAACTCCGTGTACGCCGGTTCGATTCCGACTCCAGCCTCCATTTGCAATCCCTCTTTTTGCCTGCTCGAACTCCGCCCGGATGGCGAAATTGGTAGACGCAAGAGACTTAAAATCTCTCGGTGGCAACACCGTGCCGGTTCGAGCCCGGCTCCGGGCACCAATCTCTTCGGCGGTTCTCCTGGCTTTCACCCAGGGTTTCTTTTCATGAAAATGCCGCGCCTGCGCGACCCCTACTTCAACTATCGATACCAACATGCGCTGCATGTATTTCGTGTCTCGCTGGCGCTAACAACCACTTTCAGCATCATCCATCTGTTTTCGATTCCCCATAGCGGCTGGGCACTGGTCAGCACTATCATGGTGATGGGCAACCTTCCGCATATTGGAGGCGTCCTCGATAAGGCTGGCCAACGTTTGTTGGGTACCTTACTTGGCGCGAGCTGGGGGATTCTGCTGATTCTGTTACCCGTGCCACTGCCCAGCTTCATACCACTAGGCGCCCTTGCCGGTATCGCTGTCGCCACCTATGCGACATTTGCCAACCGATATGGCTACAGTGGCTTGATGTTCGGTATCAGCCTATTGTTGGTACTGGGCGAAGGACACCAGGACCTAACCATCGCGCTGTGGCGCTCCTTCGATGTGATTCTCGGCACCGTGGTGGGCATCCTGGTGACGATCGCCGTACTGCCACAGAAAGCCACTGACATGCTTCGCTTCCAGCTTGCCGAGAACCTCGACAAAATGGCTCGGCTCTATCACGCACATACCACTGCCAGTGCGGGAATCGACGTTGACTCACGAGAACTGTTGAAGGCCACCAGCTCACTGTTGACCAAGCAACGTGGACTGGTCGATGCCATTCATAGTGAACGACGCCTGCGACGTAATGAGCTCGACGACATCATTGCCCTCGAACGACGCATGCTCTCCACCATCGAGCTGCTGCTGGAAACCCACTGGACGACCCGCGCCGGACATGATCGTATCGAGGCTTTAGAGGGGCTTCGCGAGCAGCAGCATCGACTAGCGCGTGCACTTGGCACCTTAGCCTTTCAGATACGTACCGGTCAGAACATCGATGTCGAGGTCACGCCATTCGACTTGCAACGTTATGCCGGCAAGGTCGAGGGCGCACGCGGCGAGGATGGGCGCACTCTGTTCAGCCCTGGCGGTTACCTGTGGCTCAATCGCGAACTGGCGAGACTGACCGAGGAGCTGCTCGAGCGCCTTGGCGGGCTACGCCGCTTGCCCAGCAAACGCCTGCGGCGTCGCGCCTCACATCACACCTTGATCAGCAAGGCTCAAGATCGTTTCGATGAAGACCGGGATGCGCAGAGGAGAGGATAGCCGTGACATCCAGCGAACATGATGTGCTGGTCATTGGGGGCGGTGTTGCTGGCCTAAGCCTGGCTTTGGAGCTGGCCGATGAGCGGCGTGTCACTCTGTTGCGTCCGGTCAGCGACGACCACGGCGCGAGTCGCTGGGCCCAAGGCGGCATCGCGGCAGTGCTCTCGCCCCAAGACGATATCCAAGCCCATGTGCAAGATACCCTCAATGCTGGTGATGGCTTGTGCGACGAAGCGACCGTACGCTTTACGGTCACCCAAGGGCCTGCCGCCATCGAGTGGCTGGTAACGTTAGGCGTCCCCTTCACCCCGGATACCAGCCCCCAGGCCCCCTACCCCTTCCATCTGACTCGCGAAGGTGGCCATGGGGCTCGGCGTGTGATTCATGCCGCTGATGCAACGGGGCGCGCGCTGATCGATACACTACTCGAGCATGTCGCACGACACCCGGGAATCACCGTGCGCCAAGACGTCAATGTCATCGAGTTGATCGGTGACGCCACTGGTCACTGTCGTGGCGCCTACGGCCTTACCACTCATGGCAAACTCGAAACGCTACAGGCTAACGACACCGTTCTCGCTACCGGCGGTGCCAGTGGGCTGTTTCAACATACGACCAGCCCGGTTCCCGCGTGCGGTGAAGGCATGATCATGGCAGCTGAACTCGGCGCCACCCTGATGAACCTGGAATTCCAGCAATTTCATCCGACATGCCTCTACGACCCTACAGGCAGCCCCTTCCTGATCAGTGAAGCATTGCGTGGCGAAGGGGGAATTCTCAGGAACCTCGACGGCCATCGTTTCATGCCGGCAATCGACCCTCGAGCGGAGCTGGCACCACGCGATATCGTCGCCCGAGCCATCGATGCCGAGATGCAACGCCGCCACAGCCAACATGTGTTGCTCGACATGACACATCTCCCCGCCGAGACGCTGCGCAAGCTGTTCCCCACCATTCATGCGCACTGCCTGGCACGAGGGCTGGACATCACCCGCGAACCCATCCCCGTGGTACCCGCCGCCCACTACAGCTGTGGCGGGGTGGCAACCGACCACCATGGCGCCACACGGGTTCCTCACCTGTACGCCATCGGCGAAGTCGCCTGCACTGGCCTGCATGGCGCCAACCGCATGGCTAGCAACTCGCTGTTGGAGTGCCTGGTCTTCGCTCGCGCCGCCGCGCAAGCTCTACGCAAACCCAAGCCAGGCTCCCTAGCTCCCGTGAAAACGCCGTCCTTCAGCCGATGCCATGCACAAGTTGAACCGGCAGCCCTTGGCGAACTGCTAGCGGATACGCGCCGCACGATGAGCCGAAACGCTGGCATCGTACGCCATGATACTGGTCTCAGCGAAGCTGCTGCCACACTGCACGACCTGGTCGCACGATGCCGATATCTATGGCAACGACATATACCCAGTAATGAACTGGCCAAGGTATGTCGGGCGGTACGACTGGCCGAACTCACCGTCGATGCCGCTCGTCGACGCCGCGAGTCGCGAGGCCTGCATTACAATCGGGATTGCCCGGAACACGCCAACGGGTCGGCAAAGCCGTCGTTTTCCTATTTAGACGCTTTCGCCGACCACGCCTAACCGTACACTGGGTGAGCAACCAGGTTACGCCGCAAATCACGGAGAACCTGAGGCGGGGCACTATCTGGCCATAGCCAGTAATGTCTCCCATCCATCGCCAGAGCAATCAGCCAGGGCCCTAGATAGGTCACCTTGACGCTTACATCCTGCCAAGGGCTATCCATCGCATCCCGGTATTGCCAGCATCCCCCATGGCCATCTCCCGGTATCCAGCGACACTGCCATGGGCGCTCCCGGCACCAGGACCAGCACAAAACGATAATCAACACCATCACCGCCATGGCAATGAACCACAGCGGTGCATAAAGTGATATCGGCAGACAAATCGCTATCGCCATTCCCGACTGAGCGAGCCGAGCTAGCCTAGAGGGTCCGATACTGATCGTTATCGGTGCTTTCGGCATACTCGACGATCATCTTGACGATCCGGCGACGGATCGGTTCTTCTGGCCATTCGCGGCGCATCAGCCATATGAACAAGTCCTGATCCTCTTCGTCGAGCAATTCACGATAGGCAGCTTGATCGACAGAATCGAGTCCGTCATAGCAGTGCTCGAGAAACGGAACCAGCAACAGGTCGAGCTCCCACATGCCGCGTCGGGAGTGCCAATGGAGCCGCTTGCGGGTAATCTCATCGGCTGAGATATTTTCGCTCAACGTTGACCTCGGGAGAAAAATCTCGGTGAATGTGAGCGCAGTATACCCGAGCTTCGCTCCTCCGGCATCCAGGTATCGAAAGCCGGGTACAGACGGTAACGGAGAGTGGACGTTCTAGTGCGTTGTTTTATCACGGTTTACGCAGTATGCTGAGAGGAAACAACAACACCGGGACTGCCGTTACCTGTCTGGCACCACCGCATGGAGAAAGTCGATGACCAAATCCGAGTTGATCGAGCAGATTGCAATGCGACAGCCGGAGCTGTCGATCAAGGAAGTCGAAGCCGCCGTCCGTATCATCCTCGATGACATCACCGACGCGTTGGCAGATGGCGGACGAGTGGAAATTCGTGGTTTCGGGAGTTTCTCCCTGCACTATCGAGAACCTCGTGTCGGCCGCAACCCAAAGACAGGAGACCCTGTCGAACTCAACGGCAAGTTCGTACCACACTTCAAACCGGGCAAGGAACTGCGCGAGCAAGTCAACGCCAGCCGCGCCTTGGGCTATTGAGATAAAGCTTCACCGTATCGACAAAGGAAACCATCATGCGTTGGCTCAAAGGTCTTATCCTGGCCATTATCTTGCTGGCAGTGCTGCTGATCGGCATCCTGTTCGCCGTTAACAATCAGCAGACTTTGCCACTCAACCTGATCTGGGTCGAGCTGCCACCGGCATCTCTCTCGGTCTGGCTGCTGGCGGCACTGGCCTGCGGGGTCGTGTTGGGCATGTTGGCCATGAGCGGTGTCTACTTGCGGCTGCGCACCTTGCTGACCAGGGCCCAGCGCCATAACCAGCAACAGCGCAAGGAACTCGATCGACTGCGGATCCAGGAGCTCAAGGAAGTACCCTGAATGCCCGATCTCCTGCTGCTGGCCCTGTTGTTGGCAGCGGTCGCCATCGGTTGGTGGCTCGGCCGCCGCGAAAGAGGGAAGGATGTTTTCACTTCGCAGCAACCTTCCCTGTCGCGGGACTACTTCGTGGGTCTCAACTATCTACTCAACGAACAGCCTGACCGCGCCATCGAAACCTTCGTTGCCGCTCTTGAGGTCAATAGCGATACCATCGAGACGCATATCACTCTGGGCAATCTGTTTCGGTTGCGGGGGGAAGCCGACCGAGCGGTGAAGATCCATCAGAATCTACTGGCCCGCCCCTCTCTGAGCGCGGTACAAAGCAACCAAGTACAGCTTGAATTATCACGCGATTTTCTACACTTGGGCCTGCTCGACCGCGCTGAACGACTGTTGCAAACACTGGTGCGCGATACTCATGATGAAGACCTCCGTGAATCAGCCAAACGCTTGCTGGTCGATCTGTTCGAACAAGAGCAGGAGTGGCAAGCGGCACTGGAGGTTGCTCAACCTACGCTGATCAGCCGTTACCAGGATACTCGTCGCGCGGCGGCCCACTGGCTGTGCGAGCTCGCTGAACAGGATTTACGATCGGCGAGTCCTGCCCTGGCTCGCAAACGTCTACGCCAAGCCTTGTCGATCGATGAACACTGTGTGCGCGTGAACTGGCTGCTGGCCAAAATCGAACACGACACTGGCCATTACAAGGCCGAAATCCGCATTCTCAAGCGAATTCCTCATCAAGATCGAGATTTCGCTCCGATCATTCTCGAGCCGCTTCGCAATGCCTACCAACTGCTTGATGACGAGAATGGACTTGAGACAGCCCTTCGCGAGCTGATTGATCTTACTCCCTTCACCAGTGCCGTCATCATGCTCGCTGAAACGCTGCAGCGTCGTGAAGGCAATGATGCAGCCGCGGCTTTCATCAGTGAACAGCTTGCTACCGCACCCAGCTTGCGAGGCGTCGACTACCTGATGGACCTATACCGTCAGAAGGCCGATACCGAAGAACGCAACCGTATCGATCTGCTCAAACGACATACCCATACCCTGCTGGAGGCCCGACCGCGCCATCGTTGCCGACGCTGTGGCTTCGCCGGTGCCCAGCTGCACTGGCGTTGCCCCAGCTGTCGTAGCTGGGGCACGACCAAGCCAATCACCGGCATCGAAGGAGAATAAGGGGCAGCGATTCCTAAGAGTGGAGGCTAGAGGATGGCCAATTCTTTCTCGATGGCATCCAGCGCCACCATCGGGTCCTCGGCCTGTGTCACCGGCCGGCCGATCACCAGGTAGGAGCTACCCGCAGCCATGGCCTGCCCAGGTGTGCGAATACGCTGCTGGTCGTCTGCCGCCGCGAAAGCTGGGCGAATCCCCGGCGTGACTTTCAGAAAATCGCTACCACAGATCTCGGTCAAACGTGCCGACTCCTGGGCCGAGCACACCACTCCATCCATGCCGCTCTTGTGAGCCAGTCGAGCCAAGCGCTCGACCTGTGCTGCCGTCGATGCCGTCATCCCGATCTCGGCCAGGTCCTCATCCGCCATGCTCGTCAACACCGTCACCGCTATCAGCAGGGTATTGAAGCCGTGACGATCGAGGCGTTCGCGCGCGGCCTCCATCATGCGACTGCCGCCACTGGCATGGACGTTGACCATCCACACCCCCTGCTCCGCAGCCGCCTGTACGGCGCCGGCCACAGTATGTGGAATATCGTGAAACTTGAGATCGAGAAAAACTTCAAAACCACGCCCGTGTAAAGCCTCGAGCACATCCGGGCCCCCTCGGGTAAACAGCTCCTTGCCAACCTTTACACGGCAACGGGACGGATCAAGGCGATCAGCCATGCATAGGGCGGCATCCATGGATGGGTAGTCGAGGGCAACGATCAATGGTGATGCGGTCGACATAGTCGAATACGTTCCTGTGGGGGGAAATGTCGGCACAGTATATCACGGGCTAGCACCGGCTCTCCGCCCCTGGATTAGCTAATGTCGTCGCCTTTTGTCGGCAATGTCTTACACGAGAAATCGGCAATGTCTTAATAAAATAACACTTATTTAGTGTTACCTTCTGTTTGCCCGTTACGGGCACTGATATCTATAACCAATACCAAAGGATAACCAGACGGAGGGAACCCATGAAGACACTTCTCAAAGCTTTGTCATTGAGCCTTTTGCTCGGTACCGCCAGCATGGCATTGGCACAGGAAGTTGCCCCGATCAATATCAATACGGCTGATGCCGAACTGCTGGCTGAACTGCCCGGCATCGGCAATGCCAAAGCCCAGGCAATCATCGATGAACGCGACGCCAACGGCCCCTTCGACAGTGTCGATGCTCTTGCTCGCGTCAATGGCATTGGTGAGGCCACCGTGGCCAATCTGCGCGATCAAGTAGAATACTGATCGGACAGCACGACTTGTCCACCAACGGCGCCGGGCTCCTATTCAGGAGCCCGGCTTCCGTTTGTACGACTCCATTCCTCTACGACTCCTTTCCTTGGGATGATCAGATTCGTAAGCCACCGTCACATTCGATCACTCGACCGGTGAAGTAGTCGTTCTCGAGAATGAAGGCCACACTCTCGGCAATATCGTTCGGCTTTCCCAATGCTCCTAGAGGAATGCCACGTGCAATCTTCTCCAATACCTCGGGGCGCATGGCGGATGTCATCTCGGTTTCGATAAAGCCCGGCGCCACAGCTCCCACGCGTACACCATGGCGTGCCAATTCCTTCGCCCACGTCACGGTCAGGGCTACCACACCGGCCTTGGCCGCCGCATAGTTGCTCTGCCCCATGTTTCCGGCACGCGAAATACTGGAAATGTTGACGATCACGCCGCCTTGACCGGATTCCACCATCTGGCAGGCCGCCTCTCGACCACACAGGAATACGCCCGTCAGGTTGACATCGACGACCTGCTGCCACTGAGTCAACGACATGGTCTTCTCGACCTTGCCCTCCTTGGCCTTGATCAGCAAGCCATCACGGGTAATACCCGCATTGTTGACCAACCCAGCCACCGTGCCCATCTCCTCGGCGATGGCGCCGAAGGCTTGAGCGACCGACACTTCGTCGGCGACATTGGTCACATAAGACCTGGCCTCGATGCCTTCGTCTCGCAGGGCGCCGACAGCGATATCCAACGCTTCCTGCTCCAGATCCAGCAATGCCAAGCGGGCACCTTTCCTCCCCAATAGACTCGCCATGGATAACCCCAGTCCACGAGCCCCTCCAGTAATGGCGATAACCGCCTCATCCATCTGCATGTTAGTTCCTCGGGTATCGTTCCACATCGAGTAGCATTGTGCACCGCAACATGACAAATATAGCACGGCACATGCACTCGCCCAATACGACCTATCGCTCTAATAGCGGTTGAAATCGTGTCGTTCACCACCATTTACACAAAAGTTCTGGTCTGCGGAGTCATCATGCCGTTTCTGCTGCTTTTCACTCTCTTCGCCCTGCTTGATTTCGTCGTCCTGTTCGCCGTTGGCAGCCATATCGGGCTCTTGACCACCCTGCTGCTGGTACTGGCGACTGGTTTCATCGGCCTGCACCTGATTCGTCGCGAGGGAGTGGCAACATTTCAGCGCGCACAACAACGCCTCGCCCAAGGTGAGCTGCCATCCGACGAGTTGTTAACCGGCGCGGCCCTGATCTTCGGCGGTGCCCTTCTGATGGCCCCTGGCTTTCTCTCCGACGCGCTGGGCTTCATGTGCCTGATCCCCAATGCGCGGGGCCTGCTGGGCAAGCTGTTGACCCGAACCAACGTCCTTATCCGTCGCTTTCACTACCGGCATGGCCAGGCCTCAGGCAACGACTGGCATGCCGCTGATGAGGATCCATCACATTCTCATCACGCCCCCGACCATGAAGATGATTCCTCTCACCAACCGCTTGAAGGGGATTTCATTTCCAAGGACGAGCCACATCGTTGACGAAGCAGGTGAAATTTTTTTTATCGGCAGGCCTTGAAAGGACTTGAGCAGCCCCCACTGATGGGCTAGCGACACTCTTCGGACAATGGGCTTTCGCCCATTGTCCATTGACAAGGAAGGCAACTGCCTTCACTCCGGAAGTCCGACTTCCGGAACTGGTACGGACCCGTCATGCCAGTGCATGACACAGCAAACCATCAGGAGAACGTGAGCAATGAACATCCGTCCCTTGCACGATCGCGTCGTCGTCCGTCGCGTTGAGGAAGAGCAGAAAACATCAGGCGGCATCGTGCTCCCGGGCAATGCCCAGGAAAAGCCGACTCGTGGCGAAGTGCTCGCCGTCGGTAACGGCCGGATTCTCGAAAACGGCGAAGTGCGTCCACTGGATGTCAAGGTCGGCGATACCGTGATCTTCAAGGAAGGCTTCGGCGTCGAGAAGCAGAAGATCGATGGCGAAGAAGTCCTGATCATGAGCGAGACCGATATTCTTGCCGTGGTTGAAGGCTAAGCCCAACTCCTTGTACTGACTGCTCAAAGTTTCACGAACTAACCGTAGGAAGATCCAAAAATGGCAGCAAAACAGGTCAAGTTCTCCGACGACGCTCGCAAGCGCATGGCCCGTGGCGTCGACCTCCTCGCCAACGCCGTGAAGGCCACTCTGGGCCCGAAAGGCCGCAACGTGGTGCTGGAAAAATCCTTTGGTGCTCCGACCGTGACCAAGGATGGCGTATCTGTGGCCAAGGAAATCGAACTCAAGGACAGGTTCGAGAACATGGGCGCCCAAATGGTCAAGGAAGTTGCTTCCAAGACCTCTGATGTTGCAGGCGACGGTACTACCACCGCTACCGTGCTGGCCCAGGCCATCATCACCGAAGGCATGAAAGGCGTTACCGCCGGCATGAACCCGATGGATCTCAAGCGTGGTATCGATAAGGCTGTCGTCGCCGCCGTCGAACAGATCCGTGAACTGTCCGTACCCTGCACCGAGCAGAAGTCCATTGCTCAGGTCGGTACCATTTCTGCCAACGGTGACGAGCGTATCGGTGAGATCATCGCCGACGCCATGCAGAAAGTCGGTAAGGAAGGCGTCATCACCGTCGACGAAGGCCGTGGCCTCGAGGACGAGCTGGAAGTCGTCGAAGGGATGCAGTTCGACCGTGGTTACCTGTCGCCCTACTTCGTGACCAACCAGGACACCATGGCGGTGGAACTGGAAGATCCGTACCTGCTGTTGGTCGACAAGAAGATCTCCAACATCCGCGAACTGCTGCCGGTGCTGGAAGCCGTTGCCAAGGCTGGCAAGCCGCTGGCGATCATTGCCGAGGACATCGAAGGCGAAGCCCTGGCTACCCTGGTGGTCAACACCATGCGCGGTATCGTCAAGGTAGCCGCTGCCAAGGCACCCGGCTTCGGTGACCGTCGCAAGGCCATGCTGCAGGATATCGCTATCCTGACCAACGGCACTGTGATCTCCGAGGAAGTCGGTCTGACCCTCGAGCAGGCCAACCTCGATCACCTGGGCAGCGCCAAGCGCATCACCATGTCCAAGGAAAACACCACCATCATCGATGGTGCCGGTGGCGAATCCGACATCGAAGCACGCGTCAATCAGATCCGTGCCCAGATCGAAGAAACCTCTTCCGACTACGACCGCGAGAAGCTTCAGGAGCGTGTCGCCAAACTGGCCGGCGGTGTCGCCGTGATCCGTGTGGGTGCCGCGACCGAAGTGGAGATGAAGGAGAAGAAGGCCCGCGTCGAAGATGCCCTGCATTCCACTCGCGCCGCTGTCGAAGAAGGTGTCGTGCCTGGTGGCGGTACCGCTCTGGTGCGCGTGCTGGCCAAGATCGCCGATCTCAAGGGCGACAACGTGGACCAGACCCACGGCATCGCCATCGCCGTGCGCGCCATGGAAGCACCGCTGCGTCAGATCGTGACCAACGCCGGTCAGGAAGCCTCCGTCATCCTCAACCGCGTCAAGGACGGCGAAGGTAACTTCGGTTACAACGCCCAGACCGGTGAGTACGGCGACCTGTTCGAAATGGGTGTCATCGACCCGGCCAAGGTGACTCGCAGTGCGCTGCAGTCCGCCGGTTCCGTGGCCGGTCTGATGATCACCACCGAGTGCATGATCGCCGAGGATCCGGAAGAGAAAGAAGCCGGTGGCGCCCCTGACATGGGCGGCATGGGTGGTATGGGCGGCATGATGTAAATCGCCACCCAGCTAGCTGATTGCCGGGAGCGGTCCCAAGGGATCGCTCCCGGTAAGCTGAACGAACCCCTGAATGACGGGAAGTCGATAACTCCCGACAGGCAGGGGTTTTTCTTTGCCAATCCAGCAGGTCAGGGTTTGTCTGAAAAGTCGCCGAGCGATTTCCCACCCCGCTGCTCCTCCAACTCTTGACCCTCCGCAGCGAGATCGCCAAGGATCGGACAATCCGGCCGATGATCGCCGTGGCAATGATTCACCAGGTGTAGCAGCGTCTCGCGCATGTCCTGCAACTTCTTGATCTTGCTATCCAGCTCATCAATATGCGCCTGTGCGACAGCCTTCACATCCGAACTGGCGCGATGTCGATCCTGCCAAAGCGCCAGCAGGCTATACATCTGCTCCACCGAGAACCCGAGGCTTCTCGCCCTTGAGATGAAGCGCAGTATATGGACATCCTTTTCACTGAAGTCCCTATAGCCTGAATCCGTCCGGCTGATCCGAGGTATGAGACCGACGTCTTCGTAATAACGAATCATCTTGCCGGAAACGCCGGATGCCTTCGCTGCCTGTCCGATATTCATCAGTTAGCTCCTGTCTATCGATCCGCTCATATCCTCATCCATGGTCTTCCGCCCACCAGCCTCTGGCGGTTTGAGCATTGCAGTGACTTTCAATAGAAAGAATACGCTTGACCTTCCAACAATGGGAAGCTTTACGCTGAAAATTCTTAACCCAATGGAGGAAACGCCATGCCGACATTCAATGTTCCCAAGATGACCTGCGGTCACTGCGTCTCGACCGTCACGACTGCCGTCAAGAGCGTGGACACGAACGCCACTGTGGAAATCGATCTCGACAATCAACAGGTAACGGTCGAAAGCACCGCCGATTCGGCAGCCATTGCTGCTGTCCTCGAGGAAGCGGGTTATCCCAACGAGCTGGCGTAGTCATGAGAGAGCCGAAGGTACGACTCATACCTTCGGCCCCCTCTATCGTCACCGCCTCAGCGAGCCGGAAGGGAAATGCTCCGGCGCATGCCCATGGGATGTGATAGAGATCCTGCCATTTTCGCGCGCACTTTCGACATTTTCTCTTTGTCGGCCCCAAGAAAGCAGCAACTAATGCCATAGGGGACGCCATATACTGATTTCGGTATAGCGAATATCGGGCGGGCTGCTACAGGCGATCGGGCAGTGGCCGGGGAGCTTCGGCTGACGTTCGATAATCCTGAAATCACATAAGGTTACCTGCCGTGTCACCCTCGATAAAGACCATCCAAAGCAATGAGAGTCTTCCTTCCTCTGCTGACGTCGTCATTATCGGCGGCGGTATTGTCGGCGCGACTGCCGCCTATTTTTTGGCCAAGAGGGGCCATTCGGTCGCCCTGATCGAGAAGGGCTATGTCGGCGGCGAACAGTCGAGCCGCAACTGGGGCTGGTGCCGACAGCAGAACCGTGATGCCCGTGAACTGCCACTATCCGGTACAGCCATGCGGCTATGGGGCGAACTCACGGCGGAAATTGGCACCGATCTCGGGTTTCGCCGCTGTGGCCTCAAGTACGCCACCGACGATGCCAAGCAGCTCGCCGAATGGGAAGGGTGGCTAGAGACGGCCCGCCAGTTCGACATCAATACGAGAATACTGAGCCCGGCGGAAGCGACCTCCGCAATCCCGGCCGTGGGGCGCAATTGGCTGGGTGGCGTCCACTCCGTTGATGACGGCAAGGCGGAGCCCTCCATCGCGGCGCCGGGGATTGCCGAGGGTGCGCGCGCGCTCGGCGTCAGCATTCACCAGAACTGCGCCGCCTACGGTCTCGATACTGCCAATGGCGCGGTCACGGGTGTGATCACCGACAAAGGGGTCATCCGGACCCAGGCGGTCCTGTGTGCCGCCGGCGCCTGGGCATCGGCGTTCCTTCGGCGGCACGGACTTCGTTTCCCGCAGGCGAGCGTGCGCCAGACCGCGCTGCGTACGCGCCCGGCGGCGAATATCGGGGAGGTGATCTACACGCCGGACTGCGCGCTTACCCGCCGCCTCGATGGCAGTTATACGCTGGCCATCAGTGGCAAGGCACGGCTTGAACTCACGCCACAGGGCCTGCGCTATGGGAAGGCCTTCCTGCCCATGTTCATCAAGCGGTTGGGCGCCATGGAGTTCGGCATAGGCCGGTCTTTCATACACGGTCCGGAAGGGTTGGCTGGCTGGGGTTCGGATAAGCCCTCCGCGTTTGAGCGCATCCGTGTGCTCGATCCCGCGCCCAGATCCGAGGCCATTGTCGAGGTCCTGAAGCGGGTCAGAAAGCGCTTCCCGGCACTGGCGAACGTCGAAGTGGCCGAGTCCTGGGGGGGCTATGTGGATTGCACGCCCGACGCCGTGCCGGTGATCTCCGCCGTGGATGGGATGTCAGGCTTCTTCCTTGCGGCAGGTTGTTCCGGACATGGGTTCGGCCTGGGGCCGGGGATCGGCCATTTGGCGGCTGACCTGGTCGCCAACGATACCCCCTGTGTCGATCCCAAGCCCTACCGTCTCTCGCGCTTGATCGATGGCTCGAAGGTGGAGGTAGGCGCGCTTTAATAGTAACCGGCGCTGCGTTTATCGTCGGCGATGCTTCGTCCGTGCTGCGTCTTAAACAGACTGTCAGGCAGCGAAATATAGAATCAGGAGAGCCAATTGTATGGTTAATCCGGCTTCCGTGGAGAAAGCCACGCTTCAAACGATCGATACCCCATGTCTGATCGTTGATGGGGACCGCATGGACCGTAATATCCAGCGTCTGAATTCACACCTGGCCACCCTCGGGCCCAAGTTGCGGCCGCATCTGAAAACAGCGAAATCGGTGGAGGCAGCCCGCCGGGTCATGATGAGCGATTCGGGTCCGGCAACGGTGTCGACGTTGAAGGAGGCGGAGCAATTCGCCGCGGCCGGTGTGCGCGATCTCATCTATGCCGTCGGTATCGCGCCCGGCAAGTTGGGCCGGGTGTTGGCCCTGCGCGCCGAGGGGGTGGAGCTTGCCGTCATTCTCGACAGTGTCGAACAGGCGCGCCTGATCGCCGACGCTTCTCGCGAGTCCAACACCCGCATTCCCGCGCTGATTGAAATCGACTGCGACGGCCATCGTTCGGGAGTGCTACCGGACGACGCCGAAAGACTGGTTGAGATGGGCCGCGCCCTCCACGAGGGTGGAGCCGAGTTGCGCGGAGTGCTCACCCATGCCGGCGGCAGCTATTCCGCTCGGGGCCGGGCGGCGCTCGAGCAGTGCGCCGAAGAGGAACGCGCGGGTGCGGTCAAGGCGGCGGAAACCTTGCGTGCCGCTGGGTTGCCATGCCCGGTGGTCAGTGTCGGGTCCACGCCCACGGCCCATTTCAGCCGGGACCTCACCGGTGTCACCGAAGTCCGGGCCGGCGTTTTCGTCTTCTTTGACCTGGTCATGGCCGGCATCGGTGCTTGCACGGTCGATGATATCGCCCTGTCGGTTCTGACGACGGTGATCGGCCACCAGCCGGACAAGGGCTGGATTCTCGTCGATGCG
This sequence comes from Litchfieldella anticariensis FP35 = DSM 16096, assembly GCF_000409775.1. Taxonomy (GTDB): domain Bacteria; phylum Pseudomonadota; class Gammaproteobacteria; order Pseudomonadales; family Halomonadaceae; genus Litchfieldella; species Litchfieldella anticariensis. Next base: position 1,101,029 of record NZ_KE332377.1, read on the forward strand.
GGCTGGATGGCCATGTCCCGGGATCGCGGTACCGCCAAGCAGGACATCGACCAGGGCTACGGTCTGGTCTGCGATGTGCACGGCAAGCCCTATGACGACCTGATCGTGGCGGATGCCAATCAGGAACACGGCGTCATCGCCCTGCGCCCCGGCTCAACGGGCACCCTTCCCGATCTGCCGATCGGCACCCGGCTCCGCATCCTGCCCAATCACGCCTGTGCCACCGGCGCCCAGCATGGCAGCTATCAGGTGGTTCGCGACGGTTCCGATGTCATTGAGGCCGAATGGCCGCGATTTGGAGGCTGGTGATGAGCGATAGCAGCCCTTCCGATATTGCGACGGTCCTGACCGATCAGGCCCCTACACCGGCCGGCCACTATGTCCAGGCCACGGCCTGTGGCGGGATGGTCTTTGTCTCGGGCCAATTGCCGGTTCGTCCCGATGGTGCCCACGCTCCCGAGGCGTCTTTCCAGGATCAGGCATGGCAGGCGCTGGACAATCTGCTGGCGGTGGTAAGGGCTTCCGGCAGTTCGCCGGAACGCCTTTTGAAGGTAACCGCATATATTGTCGGCGTGGAGAATTGGCCACAATTCAATTCGGTCTATGCCGAAGCGCTGGGCGACATCAAGCCAGCCCGCGCCGTGGTTCCCGTTCCCGAACTGCATTACGGCTATCTTGTGGAAATCGACGCCGTCGCGGCAGTCGATCCGAAATAACCCGGCGGAAGCGGGTTATCCCAACGAGTTGGCGTAACATTTGAGAGGGCCGAAGGTACGACTCGTACCTTCGGCCCTCTGCATTGTCACAAAACCTTTCAGCGCGCCGGAACAAGGCAATGTTCCGGCGCGATGCGTCTCAATCGTTGACGGCCTGGACGACGTAGAACTTGGCTACGCGCTCCGTGCTTTCCCATCCAACGGATGTGCCCTTGGGCACGAAGAGCGCATCGCCGGCGCCCGCTGTGAGAACGTCACCGTCGGGGAGGGCAAATTTCACATTGCCAGCCAGTAGATGCATGAACTCGTTCAAGCCGTGGGGTCGAACGATCCGGTGATAAGCCGTGGAATCCCACGTCCCCGCGCGATACTGTGTCTGCTCGTCGGTAAAGACGTTATCGCTGCGGCATTGCGGGGCCGGGCCAAGCAGGACTTCCGCCGGCAGCGTCGCGGATGGCATGAAGTCAGCGTCCGGGTTGAGCAGGGTGAGGCCAGGCATGGGTGAAGCGGCCCCGGCGGCCGTGCAAAACACGAAGCGGGTGCCAGGCTGGGCCTGGATCTGAACCTCCGTTCCGCGCCCTACGACGACACCCCACCCTGGACCGACCACCAACGGCTCTGCTCCGGCTTCGGTCAGCGTCAATTCGCCATCGACGACCACGATCGTTTCAAGGTGCGGGAATCTCGAAACTTCGAGCTCTCCAACGAAGCTGACGCGGCCTGCAGCCATCGCGTCCGGTCCTTCCCAGGCAATTTCACGATGCTCCGCGAAGGGGTCCGCCTCACCGAATGGCGTCTTGCGGAATGCGGTGTCGATGGGTGCGCCGTCGGCGCGATAGAGCATTACGGCTAAGGTCATGATGTCTCCCGTATTCAATCAATAAAGAAGAAGATTGTATTGCTGACCGGCATTGCGCCGGTGCTGAACTAAGGCTTGTCCGAAAAGGCGCCGAGCGATGGCCAGACAAGGCAAAAATCAACGAAAAAGCAGAGTTTACGTGGGTGTAAATGAGCATTTTGATCGGACTCGCGCACGAACTGATTTTTAACGCCGTATGGGCGAGCGCAGGCAGTTTTCGGACAAAGCCTAGAAACCGAGGACGGATTTCGTTTCCAGATACTCTTCCATGCCCTCGATGCCGTATTCGCGGCCATTGCCCGACCGCTTGTAACCGCCGAAGGGAGCATTGGGGTCCCAGGCCGGGTAGTTGATGTGGACCTGACCGGAGCGGATTCGCGCCGCCACGGACCGGGCCGCTTCGAGATCCCCGCCCTGGACATGGGCGCCGAGGCCGTAGACGGTGTCGTTGGCGATGGCCACGGCCTCATCGACACTGTCATAGGGAATGATGCAGAGGACCGGCCCGAAAATTTCCTCCTGGGCGATCCGCATGCGGGACTGCACGTCGGAGAAGACGGTCGGTCGGACATAGAAGCCCCGGTCCAGCCCCTCCGGCCAGCCGGGGCCGCCGCATACCAGCCGCGCGCCCTCAGCGATCCCCACGGCGATCATCTCCCGCACCCGCTCGAACTGGGCGCGGTTCGCCAAGGGGCCATGGGTCGTCTCCTCCGAGCGCGGGTCGCCGACGATCATCCCGGATACCGCCTCGCATACGAGGCGCTCGACCTCCTGGAGGTGCTGGCGGGGCACGATCATGCGCGTTGGCGCGCTACAGGACTGCCCGAGGTTGCGGAAAGCCGCCGCCACGCCGGGGGCGACGGCACGAGCCAGGTCCGCATCCGGCAGGATGACGTTGGGCGACTTGCCCCCAAGCTCCAGGGCCACGCGCTTCACCGTCGGGGCCGCCGCTTGAGTCACCAGCACCCCGGCCCTGGTCGAGCCGGTCAGCGAGATCATGTCCACGTCGGGATGGGCCGACAGGGCCGCGCCGACGCCGGGGCCGTCACCGTTCAGGAGATTGAAAACGCCCGCCGGAATGCCGGCGTCCTGCACCACCTCCGCGAACAGAAAGGCGCTCAGGGGAGACAGCTCACTGGGCTTCAGCACCACCGTACACCCCGCTGCCAGGGCGGGGCCCACCTTGGCGGTGATCTGGTAGAGCGGCCAGTTCCAGGGAGTGATCAGGCCGCACACACCGATCGGCTCGCGCAGGATGGCGGTGGTGCCGCGATGGGTGACGACCCGGCCCGGGGGGGTGGCCCCCCCCAAAAGCCGTACCTGAGTGCTGCGCGCGTAGCCGATGGGCGCCCCCATTTCCTGCGAAATCGCCTGGGCGAACAGTTCCGCGCGCTCGAGGATCAGGGCATGGATGCGATCCAGAAACTCGGCTCGACTCTCAGGCGAGGTCGCGGCCCAACCCGCGAAGGCGCGCCTTGCCGCGGCCACCGCCGTGTCGACGTCCGCGCGGTCGCCCAGGGCGATCTCAGCGACGGATTCCTCCGTCGAGGGATCGACGACACCGGTTCGGGTCAAGGATTCGGGTAGGGTCCACTCGCCGTCGATGAACATGCGATCGAGACGGTCTGCGTTGCTGAGATGTGCGATGGGTGCGGTCATTGGAATCGATCCTTTAGACGATAGTAGGCTCCCACGATGGGCAAGAACCACGGGGTGCCGAAGTGACCGGGTATGGCTGGCCAGTCGAAATCTTTCCACGGGTTAAGCTCGGCGCGCCCGTCCATCACCTCGGCCATCACCGTTCCCATGTACGTCGACATCTGGGTGCCGTGGCCGCTGTAACCCATCGAATAATAAATCCCGTTGCGCTCACCGGCCCGAGGCAGGCGATCGCGGGTCATGTCCACCATGCCGCCCCAGCAATAGTCGATCCGCACGTCGGCCAGTTCCGGGAACATCTCGACCATGGATTGGCGCAGGATTGCGCCGCTCTCGGCATCCGACTTCGGATTGGAAACGGCGAAGCGGGCGCGACCGCCATAAAGCAAGCGGTTGTCCGGAGTCACCCGGCAATAGTTCACCAGGTTCTTCGTATCCACCGTCATGCGCCGGGTTGGCAGGAGCCGGTCCAGCACCTCGACCGGAAGCGGCTCGGTCACGATAATGAAGGCCCCTACCGGAACGATACGGCGTCGGATCCAGCCCAGCGGGCCCACATGCGAAGTGCCGCTGGCGAGCAGTACCTGAGACGCCTGGATGCGCCCATTCGGCGTCGTGACCTCATGGCCGCCGCCCGGAAGCGGGCGCAGCCCCATGACGGGTGTGTGCTGATGGATCTGCGCGCCGCGACGGGAAGCGGCCTCCGCAAGGCCCGTCACGTAGCGTCCGACATGCATGCCGGCGCCCTTCTCGAAGATCATGCCGCCGAAGTAACGCTGTGAGCCCACCTCGCTCGGCAGGTCCGCGCAAGACACCATGCGCGTGTCGGGATCCACTTGAGCGGCGAGCAGCTCTTGGGTGCGGGCAAGCTTGTCGTAGTGCTCGGGTTTTGCGGCCAGCTTGAGTTTGCCTACCCGGGCAAAGCTGCAGTCGATGCCCTCTTCCCGCACCAGCCGCTCCACGGTGTCCACCCCCGCATCGAAGGCGCGATAGAGGTAGTTGGCCTTTTCTACGCCCAGCTTTGCCGACATGACGGCGTAGTCCTGGGCGAAACCGTTGTTGCACATGCCGCCGTTGCGGCCTGACGCGGCGCTGCCTATGGTTTGCGCCTCGCACAGCACGACCCGTGCGCCTTTCTTCGCCAGGGCCAGCGCGGCCGAGGAGCCGGTAAGCCCGCCCCCCACGATGACCACATCCGCCTTGCCCGCCACCGGCTCCTTCGAGACGCCGGTGAATGCGGGGGCTGTGTCCAGCCAGTACGACTTGAGTTTCATAAGGTCCTCGCTGTATCGCCGGTCTCAGCAGCCACCGCATCGCTGCCGTTATTTGATATCAGTGTAAGTTTCCCGACGATCCCAAGTGTGCTGTTCCTCCTCGGCTCAGACATATTTCCCGCCGAATTGCGCAAAGCTGACGAAACAAGATGCCGGGGCTTGCGAACGAGGCTGTGACATCACCGAGCGGCTGTCGGCCGCCTGTCTAACCACTGTGCACAGGGTGTAGCAGTGTTCATTTTGAGGTCGGCTCGGAAGCAGTAGGCGCCAGTGCGCGTTCCGCCACCGTACAGAACCAGCGCACGCCATACGGCAGCGCTTCATCGTTGAAGTCGTAGCAGGGATGATGCAGCGAACATTCCCCACCCTGCCCGAGCCAGAGGTAAGCCCCCGGCCGCTCACGCAGCAGGAAGGCGAAGTCCTCCGACGTGAACGCCGGCCGCGCTGCGAGACTCGCCTGCAGCCCCACGGATGCGGCCGCTTCGATCGCCAGCAGCGCTTCGGCCTCGCTGTTCACTGTTGCCGGATAGTAGCGGAGATAGTTCACATCGGCTTCGACACCGTGTGCGAGGACGATACCTGCCACGGCGTCGCGCAGCGCGCCCTCGATGCGGTCCTGCACCGCTGGGTCGAAGCTGCGGACCGTGCCGGTCAAAGCCACCTCGGCCGGCAGCACGTTGTGGCTCGCCCCGCCGCTCACGTGCGTGACCGACAACACCGCCGACTCTGCCGGGTCGATGCGTCGTGCGACAATAGTGTTCAACTGCCCGACGAGTTGGCTTGCGGCCAGCAGCACGTCGGGAGTGAGGTGCGGTTGCGCCGCATGGCCGCCGCGGCCACGCAACACGATATCGAAGCGATCGGCCGCTGCCATTATCGGACCAACGCGCGTCTGCGCGTGGCCGACCGGCAGGTCCGGCCAGTTGTGCAGGGCATACACGGCATCGCAAGGAAAGCGCTCGAACAAGCCATGCTCGACCATCACGCGTGCACCGCCATGCCCCTCCTCGGCGGGCTGGAAGATAAAGTGCACCGCGCCGTCGAAGCGGCGAGTGCGCGCGAGGTGTCGTGCCGCGCCGAGCAGCATCGCGGTGTGCCCATCGTGGCCGCAGCCGTGATGCACGCCGGCGTTGCGGCTCGCATGCGCAAGACGCGACTGTTCGATGATCGGCAATGCATCCATGTCAGCGCGCAGGCCGATGCTGCGCGTACCCTCGCCGTGCCGCAGCGTGCCGACCACACCGGTGCCCGCGATGCCTTCGTGCACCTCGAGCCCGAGCTGGTGCAACTCCGCCGCGACGATGCCGGCAGTACGTTCTTCCTTGAAAGCCAGCTCCGGATGCGCATGCAGGTCGCGCCTCAGCGCGACCAGCTCGGGCAACAGGTCATCGATCATGTCGGCCGCCATCATTGTCCAGCCTCGATCGCATCGGCGAACGCTGGAGTAGGCAAGTTCTCCAACGAATCTCTGGGTTCTGCCCCTTTGGCGAGAGGCGACTGAGACATAACGCTGTTCATTTGGCGTACTCCTAACCTAATGATTGACTGCAAAGTGCGAAGAGCCGGGCGTCCCCAGAGGGCTGCGGTGGCGTTCCCCGCACCATGGCCGTCACCGTATCAACGCGCTTCAAGCCTCTTGTTTCCAGCCATGAACCGAGGTCGGAGACGCCCGGGATGTCCACCCTTATGAAGGTGTCCGGCAATTTGGAGATGGCGTCCTCGATGAGGGTCTGCGCCTGCGTAACGTCCGCCGCAACCACGGGGCCGATCACATAGCCACGCCCGAAACGCCGGCAGGCGGCGTAACCCGTCACGACACCGTTGCGGGCAATGACGCTCAACCGCCCTGCCTGCGCCAGACACTGCAAGAGACGGCCCCTCGGCATGCCGACCGTCTCGCTATCCAGCTCATCGATCATTGGCAGCTCGCTGACCTCGGCGGCCCGGATACAGTCCAACTCCGGAGAGGGCAATTTCCGCGTAGGCACACCTTGATGCTGATGCACCTCACCAATGGGCAGGAACCCGCGGTGACCGTAGAGCGCCAACCCCTCCTGTGTGGAATTGAGCAGCAGGGTCTGCGATCCCGCGTCGTCCAGAAGCGCGTCGAAGAGGCGTGCGCCATAGCCGCGCCCCTGAGCCGCGTTGGCGACAATGATCATGCCTAGCGTGGCGAAGGCAGGGCCATACTGCCACCGCATGGCGGTACCAATCAGCATGCCATTCTGTTCGAGTGCCAAGCCCTCTCCCAGCCCCTGGGCGAAGGCCCAATCCTCCAGGCGGTAGGGCCATCCCAACTCGGTCGATAGTCCCAATGCCTGTTGCAGGTGCTCGGTAGTGAACCTGGACAGCTCCGGGGCCTGCACTTCCACTGCCTCGTTACTTCGCTCTGACATGTCACCGCACCTCTGCCGTTCATTTGCTATTAGTGTAAGTAGCCCGACGATGCCAGTTGTACCGTTCTCGTTCGGACCCGGCATATTTTCCGCTGAATTCCACAATGACGACGAAACAAGATGCCGGAGCATGAGGACGGGACCGAGGCTGTCGTAATCATCCTCACCCTGTTGCATCAGCGCACGGATCACATACCCCATGCTTCTCAATCACGCGACCCGAGCGGCAGTTATCCGGATAGCTCGGCACGCCCTCAAATGTCAGGGTGGTGGAACCGAATGGCGCGTACAGAACTCATTGAGTTGCGGCTTGCATGCAGCGTGTTCTGTACTGACGCGGCGTCATTCCACACAGGCGTTTGAAGTGCCTCGCCAAATGACTTTGGTCGAAAAAGCCGACCTCGCTAGCAACCTCCGTCGGCCGCTGTCCCTGCTCCATCATGAACTGCGCCTGCCGGACCCGTACCTGGCAGACATAGCGATAGGGGGAAACCCCGACATGCCGACGGAATTGCTTGGCCAGACTGAAACGCGTCATGCCTACACATTCCGCCAGATCGTCGAGGTTGATCGGCTCGTAGAAGTTCTCATCGATATATTGCTTGGCCATCGCGACCGCCAGCGCCGCGTCTTCTTCGGCTCCCGCTCCGTCGGTCACAGAGCCGCCGTCATGCCGCGCAGGCGAGCTTCCCCAATTCACGTTCATGTTCATGTTCCGCACTTTCAGGCCAAAGTCATCGGATCTCCTGCATGACCGGGAACGGGCACAGCTGCGGCGAAGACGTCAGCTCCCGCGCCGGGCTGTGCCTCATGCCGCGATCAGAGCCCGACCAGTGCCGGCAAGCCACTGAGATCGCTAATCTCGTGATAGTTGTAGTAGGGAGTCGACGGCTCATGGCCTCGAGCGACAAAAACCTTGTTCTTGATTCCCATGTCGTGGGCCGTCATCAGGTCGTAACGCAGGCTAGACGACACATGCAGGATGTCCTCCGGCCCACATCCGAGCATATCCAGCATGTACTCGAAGCCTTTCATATGCGGCTTGTAGGATTGCACCTGCTGTGCGGTATAAACGCGATGGAAAGGCGCACCCAGCTTCTCGATATTGTGCGGGATCTGCTCGTCCATCGCATTGGTCAGCGCCACCAGCGGATACTCCTTGGCCAGCTTGGCCAGCGCGCCCGGCACGTCCGGCCACGGCCCCCAGGTCGGTACTGCCTCGTAGAACCTCATACCCTCGTTGTCACGGTATTCAATCCCCCAGCGACGGCAGGTGCGCCGTATGGCGTTGCACACCACCTGATCGTAGGGCTTCCAATCACCGAGGACTTCGTCGAGCCGGTAGGCCGCGAAATCGCGGGTAAACTGATCCATATCGGCCGCCGCGATGCGGTCGGCGAAGATTTCGCGCGCTGTAGGGGCCATCGCAAAATTGATCAGCGTGCCGTAGCAGTCAAAGCTGATGTATTTGGGCCTCAATATGGTCATCTTGGTATACTCCGCTTATCAATGGGTTGGTCTTCATCCGAGCTTCGCTCGCCCGTCTTGTCTGAATGTTGAAGAGGCCTTCCCGCCGGTTCCCGCTCGATACAGGCCCATCCTTGAAACTATTACACCACCCTTGAAGAGCGACTTTGCCTCGATTTCTCCTCGCCCAGGCACAGAAACATTGGTATTAGTCGCACTACACGGCAGAAACTGCCGTATAGAAAGCAACGGCTATCGATTGCCCAGCTATCTCGCCCCCCGGCAAGAACGTCCTAGTATTGGTGCGTCTCCAATGCCAGACTAAAATCCCCACGGTGGAACCTTTTACGCATCGCCATCAGTGCCAGCCGTACCCCCATAGCCGATCACCGGTGCTGCTACGCCTGCCAGGCAGACCCAGAAAAGAACTCGTCGAGGAAGTCATGTCAGTGTCCAACGAGATGTCAAAGCGCCTGCAGACCTACGAGCTGACGATAAGAGACATTCAGGAAGCCGATATCGACAAGCTGCATCAGTTGTCGGTCGGTGTTGGCTGGCCGCACCGACCCGACGATTGGCGCCTGCTGCTGCAACTCGGGAAGGGCTATGTCGGTTGCGACGAGATCGGACGGATCGTCGGCTCGGCGATGTGGTTTCCGATGGGGGACGATTTCGTCACCATTGGAATGGTCATCACATCGCCGCGGCTCCAGGCGTTGGGAGCCGGACGCTGGCTGATGAAACATGTCATGCGAGAGTGCAGTGGCCGCCACATCCAATTGAATGCGCCCCAGGCAGCCCATCGCCTCTACGAGTCCCTTGCGTTCGAGCCCGTTGCCGAGGTTCTCCAGCTTCAGGGCGAGGCAGTCGATCCCGGCGAGGTCCCAATACCGGCCGGCGCACAGATTCGTACGCTTGCCGCAACGGATCTGGTGGACATGGCCCAGCTCGACAAAGCAGCCTTCGGAGCGGACAGAACCACCATCCTTGCTGCGCTTCTCGACCGTTCCAACGGCACGGTACTGATACGCGACGGGCGCATGGCCGGCTTTGCACTGTGCCGCAAGTTCGGCCGTGGCCATGTCGTAGGCCCGGTTGTCGCAAGGGATGCCGCCGACGCCATCGCCCTGACCGCTCCCCATGTAGCGGCTCATGCAGGAAGCTTTCTCCGGGTCGACACGGCCCAGACCATGGGCGGATTCACGGACTTCCTCAACCATTGCGGCCTATCGGAGTTTGACAGGGTGACAACGATGTCTCGCGAGCCAAGGCCACGGGACGATACCGGGATCTACACGTTTGCACTCGCGGGCCATACTCTCGGCTAAGCTCTGTCCGAAAACTTAGCAATCTCCCGGTTTTGAGCGATAGGAATGCACGTCATCGCCCGCCGAACTTTGTGCCGGAATGTCGGCTGAGACCGGCACTATCTGCGCTTCAATTCTCTTCTGCGAAGGTTGCTGCCGAATTGCGGCAAATCCATGTCATTGGACAAGAACGTCCTAGTATTCGTTGTTCTCAAACGCCAGAGTAACAAGGGATACGGAGGAACTTGCCATGGCAACCCAAAACTCTAAAACTGAAATTACCTACCGCCACATGTTGGAAAGCGATTACCCTGCCGCTTATCAGTTGTCACAGGCGGTGCGCTGGCCGCACCGACTGGAAGACTGGCAGTTCCTGCATCGAGTCGGCAGCGGCTTTGTCGCCGAACGTAACGGCCAACCCATCGGCACAGCGCTATGCTGGTGCCATGGCGATGATTACGGCTCGCTAGGTATGGTGATCGTCTCACCCGAGGCACAAGGCAACGGCATCGGTGGCGAACTGATGAACCGACTACTGGAGGAACTTGGCGAGCGCAACATCCTGCTCTGCGCTACTCCTGCCGGGCAGCCGCTCTATGAACGGCTCGGATTCAAGGCGATCGGCAGGATCCATCAACATCAGGGAACCATCGCTCCGCCCGAAGTCATCGCGCCTCCCGAGGGTGAAGATATCCGTCCGATCGAGAACAATGACGGCCCCAGACTGGCTGAACTGGCTGCCCACGCCTGCGGTATGCCGCGCGCAGCGCTGCTCGATTCGCTACTGAACGTCTCCGAAGGTATCGTCCTCGACAATGACGGCGAGCTAACCGGTTTCGCGTTGATGCGCCGTTTTGGACGCGGGTATGTGATTGGCCCGGTGGTCGCGCTCGATGTTGATCGCGCCAAGGCCATGACCAGTTACTTGATAGGCCTCTGTGTCGACTCTTTTGTGCGTATCGACGTGCCTGACTCAAGCGAATTGAGCCCTTGGCTCAACGAGATCGGACTCGTGCAGGTGGATACTCCCGTCGTCATGGTACGCGGTGCACCCCCGCATGCGGATCCCAGCATGCGCCAGTTTGCCGTCAGTGGCCAGGCGATTGGCTAAGCCTAGTTAGATAGAGGATTATCTCCCAAAGCTGGGAATGGCCGCAGCCCCCTACCCCTGAAAGGAACAATGAGAAATGAGTTTTCTCTACAAGTCCGAGCCAGTTCGCGGCGCCCGCTGGGCGGAACTGTTCGCGGCACAGACACCGGAGATCGATTTTCATATATGGCCATCCACCGGCGACCCGGCCCAGGTTCGCTATCTAGCCGCCTGGCAGCCGCCGGAAAACCTTGCGGATACCTTTCCCAACCTGGAACTGGTGTTCTCGATTGGGGCCGGTGTCGATCAATTCGACCTTTCCTGCATACCGGCCCATATACCGGTCGTACGCATGGTCGAAGCCGGCCTGGTCGCCGGCATGGTCGAATATGCGACACTGGCCGTACTAGCCGCTCATCGCGACTGGATTACCTATGCCGCCCAACAACGCGAGGGCGTCTGGAAGCCGATGCCGGTCCGCACTGCGAGTTCGCGGCGTGTCGGGGTGCTTGGCATGGGCGTCCTGGGCAAAGCGGTACTCGAGAAACTGCACGGCTTCGGATTCCAATGCGCAGGCTGGAGCCGCTCCGAGAAAGACATGCCTGGCATCGAATGCTTCGCCGGCGAAGACGGACTGCAGGACTTCCTTGCGCGTACCGATATCCTGGTATGCCTACTACCGCTGACTGCCGAGACCCGCGGCATTCTCTCGCGTCAGCTGTTCCAGCACCTTCCGCAAGGCGCCGTTCTGATCAATCTCGGACGAGGCGATCACCTGGTCGAAGCCGACCTGCTGGACGCCCTTGACCGCAACCAGCTCTCGGCAGCAATTCTCGATGTCTGTCGCGTCGAACCGTTGCCACAGAATCATCCTATCTGGCAGCATCCACGCGTCATGTTGACGCCTCATATCGCCAGCATGACCCAGCCGGATACGTCCGCCGAGGCCGTGCTCGACAACCTGCGCCGGCACCGGGAAGGGTTGCCGCTGGTCGGCCTGGTGGACCGCGAGCGTGGTTACTGAGTCTGCCGCATCGCCTGGCTGTCATGTCATCATCGATGCCGTAGCGCTTGCGGTATTGCACTTGCTACAGCGCACGCGCGCTGCGATAACGGTCGTGAGCGACGCACCCCACCCGGTTAATGGTGCGTCGCACTACCACCTGTTACTATCTGTCTGATCGACCGAACCGAGCGGAGTTCTCGATGAGCAGCGCCCCTAAACTGGATCGCCTCGATATACGTATTCTGAGCCATTTACAGCGCCACGGTCGAATTTCGAATGTCGACCTGGCCGATGCTGTCGGCCTCTCCCCCAGCCCCTGTCTGACCCGCGTCAAACGCCTCGAGAAGGCGGGATATATCACCGACTATAGCGCCAATATTCAGCTCGAAAAGCTGGGCAGCATACAGAGGGTCTTCGCCCAGATTACACTGTCCGATCATAGGCTCGAGGATTTCTCCCGGTTCGAATCCTACATTCGCAAGGTGGACGAAGTCATGGAGTGTCATCTGGTAAGCGGCGGCTTCGATTATCAGTTGACATTCCTGACCCGCAATGTCGTCCATTATCAGAGCGTCATGGAAGATCTGCTCGAGCAGAGCATCGGCATCGATAAATATTTCAGCTTTATCGTGATCAAATCGCCCATCGTCAAGCAGTACTACCCGATCGAAAACCTGCTCAGCACCAATGAGTGAATGCACGATACGCCGGGTTCCCTCCACCGCCCCGGCCACGGCATAAGCTTCCGAATCCCGCCTGGAAAACGCACGATCCTGCGATTTGAACACTTCATTTCGACAGCCCCGGTCGAGTGGAAATGCCTACCATAGTGTCAATGCCACGGCCTTCGCGGTCGGGCTGAAACCGGGGGCAGCGACATCCCGCCGCCCAGCATCGACACCTATCCGACATTTCAAGGCAGCAGACATGGCTCTCAATCTCGATCGTCCCGACCTCCTGCGCTCCAATAACTTTATCGGCGGGCAATGGTGTAGCAGTGTCGTCGGCGCAAGCTACCCCGTCTGCGACCCGGCGACCGGTGAAGCCATAGCGATCGTTGCCGACAGCACAGCTGCGGATGCACAGGCAGCCACCGTCGCGGCACACCAGGCGTTCGACTCCTGGCGTCAGCAGCCGGCAGCGGTGCGTGCGCAGCTCCTCAAACGCTGGCATGCGCTGATTCTGGAACATACCGAGGATCTCGCGCGACTGATTTCCCGCGAACAGGGTAAGCCGATGTCGGAAGCGCGCGGCGAAGTGGCCTACGGCGCCTCTTATGTGGACTGGTTCGCGGCCGAAGCGGTGCGCAGCTACGGGGACATCATCCCCACGCCGGTGCGCAGCAAGAAAATGCTGGTCACCAAGGAGCCGGTCGGGGTGGTGGCCGCGATTACGCCCTGGAACTTCCCGCTGGCGATGATCGTCCGCAAGATCGCACCGGCACTCGCCGCCGGCTGTACCGTTGTCGCCAAACCGGCCGAGGATACGCCCCTGACCGCTCTCGCGCTGGTCGCACTGGCCGAGGAAGCTGGACTGCCGGCAGGTGTGCTGAATATCGTCACGTCCTCGCGCGAACAGGTATCCGAGGTCGTGGGCGCCTGGCTGGACGATGGCCGGGTACGCAAGATCACCTTCACAGGCTCGACGGCGGTCGGCAAGCTGCTCGCCCGGGATTCGGCGCCCACGCTCAAGCGCCTCTCGCTCGAACTCGGCGGCAATGCTCCCTTCATCGTATTCGAGGATGCCGACCTCGATGCAGCGGTCGAGGGCCTGATGGCTGCCAAGTTCCGCAACGGCGGCCAGACCTGCGTCAGCCCGAACCGGGTCTATGTCCAAGAGTCGGTCTATGACGCCTTCGCCGACAAGCTGGTGGCTCGCGTCCAATCGCTTCGCGTCGGTCCCGGTGATCACGATGACAGCCAGATCGGCCCGATGATCAACGCCCGCGCCGTCGACAAGATCGAACGTCACGTGCAGGACGCCCTGGCCCGCGGCGCCAGTCTGCTGACGGGCGGCCAGCGCCTGAGCGGCGGCGATACCAATGTGCCGAACTACTACGCCCCCACCGTCCTCGGCGATGCCAGCCACGAGATGGAACTGTCGCAGGACGAGACCTTCGGCCCGGTGGTCCCGCTGTTCCGCTTCCGGGATGAGGAGGAAGTCGTGGACGCGGCCAACGACACGCCATACGGTCTGGCTGCCTATTTCTACTCCCGCGATGTCACCCGCATCTGGCGCCTTGCCGAGCGGCTGCAAACCGGGCTCGTCGGTATCAACGAAGGTGCGCTCGCCGCCGAGTCGGCCCCCTTCGGCGGGGTGAAGGAATCAGGCTACGGACGCGAAGGCTCGCGCTACGGCCTCGACGATTACATGGCGACCAAATATCTGTGCCAGGGCAATCTCGCCTGATGCATGGCATGCTCGTTATGCCGTCATTGCACCACTTATGCCCCGGTGTAGCGCTCGACCGTTTAGGCGAACTGCTGAGCTGAACGGACAAATAGAGCATTGACGCAGGTAACCGCTTTGGCAGCGTGGCTGTATTCTTCGCTCTGAAGCGGTATAACAATTGATAGCCAGGCCAGGAGAACCCTATGCCGGCTCCGTTGATAACGATTCCGTCCACGCCTGACCTGCCAAAAAGCGCCGATACGGTTGTCATCGGCGGTGGCATCATCGGCGTGTGCGCGGCCTATTTCATGGCCCGTCAGGGCCTGAATGTGGCCCTTCTCGAGAAGGGTCGCATAGGCGCAGAACAATCCAGCCGCAACTGGGGCTGGTGCCGCCAGCAGAACCGCGACGCGCGCGAACTGCCATTGTCGACCAAGAGCCTCGAACTCTGGGAAGAAATAACCGCCGAACTCGGCGAGGACCTCGGTTTTCGCCGTTGCGGGCTGCTTTACCTGTCGGACAATCAGGCCGAATTGGACGGCTGGAGCAAATGGCGTGATTTCGCGATCACCCAAGGGGTCACGACGCACATGTTGAGTGCTGCCGAGGCCTCGGAGCGCGGTCAAGCCACCGGCAAACCCTGGAAGGGTGGTGTTTTTTCGCCATCGGACGGGATTGCCGATCCGTCCCGGGCTGCGCCCCTGATTGCCAAGGGCATCCTCAAGCATGGTGGTACGGTGCATCAGTTTTGTGCGGCACGTGGAATCGAGACCGAAGCCGGGCGGGTATCGGGAGTGATTACCGAGAAAGGGGTGATCAAAACCACTCAGGTCGTGATGGCCGGCGGTGCCTGGGCCTCGTCCTTCTGCCGCCAGCTCGATATCCGCTTTCCGCAGGCATCGGTCCGCTCTTCCATTCTCTCGGTCATGCCAGGCGCCAAAGGTCTGCCCGACGCTCTGCACACGGCAGAGGTATCGGTCACCCGACGTGGAGATGGTGGCTATACCCTGGCAGTTTCAGGACGGGCCAATGTGGACCCGACTCCTCAGCAACTTCGGTTCGCAACGAAGTTCCTGCCAATGTTCGCCAAACGCTGGCGCATTCTCTCCCCCGGTGATCTGCAGGGCTGGCAGTCCGGTCACGAGACCCGCAGCAAATGGGCGCTCGACCGCCCCACCCCGATGGAGCGTATCCGCATCCTCGACCCATGCCCGTCGGAGGGGATTCTGAATGAAACCTTGTCCCGCGCACGGCGCCTATTACCCGCTCTCGGTGCGGTGCCGATACAGGCGAGTTGGGCAGGTTATATCGACAGTACGCCCGATGGCGTACCGGTAATCGACGAGGCGTCGAACCTGCCCGGTTTCCTGCTGGCCGCCGGCTTTTCCGGTCACGGGTTTGGTATCGGTCCTGGCGCCGGACGTTTGATCGCCGAAATGGTGATGGGCAAAACACCTTTTGTCGATCATCACCAATACAAGCTTGCTCGCCTGAACCGAGGAGCCTGGGGCAAGGTATCCGAGTTCTGAAACACCTTCCTGTGTTTAGCGGGAGCGCTGCTCCCGCATTTTTTGTCGCACGCACCACCCTGGAAGGAGCAACGCGATATCGACCGGTGGATATCCCATTTATAGACGTTCCACTCTGCCACCTGCCATTGGCCAAGTGCCATGCAGGTCATCGATCACGATAGGATGGGAATGCCGCTGACCTTGGGCATCCACCAGGTGCGGGTCATCCAAAGGCAGATCCGCGTGCACATGCTCTACCGTGACGGCCAGTCTCGCTGGCCAGGCCCGCACAGCCAGCAAAGTTCCCAGCAACGCCAGTATGCCAAGCACCAGGAAGGCAGACTCCATACCGAACCAGGCCCCCACCACGCCGGCAGTGGGATAAGTCACTAGCCAAGCCGCATGGGCAATGGAGAAGTGTGCCGCGAATACGGCCGGGCGGTCGCTTTCGCTCGCCGTTTGAATCAATACTCTGCCTGCAGTGGTCACACCCGCTCCCAGAGCAGCCCCCAGCAGTGGCCACAGCAGCAACAAGCTCCATAAGGTCTGAGGGGCCAATGCCCCGATGCCCAGCGCAACCACCGTGATGATGCACCCCACCAGCATGATAGCCCTGTCCTTCATATGATTGAGCAGGTGCGGCACCAGCAACGCCACCGTCATGGAGCCGGCACCGAAGCACGCCATGACGAGTGCCACGTCACGCTGCCCCAACCCCAAGACGCTCTGTACGTAGACCACGGTGTTCACCGCCACCATGGCGCCACCCGCTGCGATGGCGAAGTGGATGGCCGTGAGCCCTTTCAAGCTGGGAGTGTTGAGGAAAATTTTGACTCCGCGCAGTGCACGGGTGGCGAAGGAACGCTGCTGGGCACGTTCGAAGTGCGGAAGCGCAGTCATCGCGATGATCGCGGCCGAAGCGAACAGCCCCACAGCCGTGCCGACGAACAACAGGTTGAAGGACACCAGGGTCAACAGATAGGCCGCCAGTAGTGGACTCATCAGGTTTTCCAGATCGTGCGTCAGCCGTGTCAGGGCAAGCCCCTTGACATAGAGCCGCTCCTCGCGCAGCACGGCGGGGATGGTGGCCTGCAACGTCGGCGTGAAGGCCGCCGATGCCGACTGCAGGGCGAAGATCAACACGTAGATCTGCCACACCTCGGTGACGAAGGGCAGCACAAGCACCATGACCCCACGCAGCAGTTCCAGCAGGATCAGCACCTGGCGCCGTGGCAAGCGTTCGGCGAAAGCCTGAGCCAGCGGCGCGACGACGACATAGGCCCCCATCTTGATGGCCAACGCCGTACCCATGACCACCCCTGCCCTCTCCCCCGCCAACTCGAAAGCCAGCAGTGCCAGCGCGATGGTGGTCAGGCCGGTGCCCAGTAGCGCGATGCACTGGGCAGAGAACAAGCGGCGATATCGCCAGTCACGCAGCGGTTCAAACATGGTTGGCGCCGCTAACCGGCCACGCGTTCGCGATGGCACACCGGAACGTCAAGCGTGGTGTTCGAGGGCATGGGTTTTATTCGCTTTTCTTGTTGATCCAAGTAGGGTGGTTGGTTCTACCGCATCTCTGCCATATCCGTACGGATGGCGAGGCTACCGCTTTCTTCCACAGCGGAGTGGAATGGGCAGCGAACCTGGTGCCCATCGCTGATCGCAATTAAATCCGGGAGAGCTCGCGCGCACTCCGCCCTGGCGATGGGACAGCGAGGATGGAAGCTGCAGCCGGAGGGAGGATCGAGCGGACTCGGCGGTTCACCGCGCGCCATGGTGCACCCATCAAGCCCTGTCTCTTCGAGCATGGAGGCATTGATCAGCGAGCGCGTATAAGGATGGCGCGGATTGTTGAAGAGCTCCTCGCTCTCGGCGACTTCCACGATGCGGCCCAGATACATCACGGCCACTCGCTCACACAGGTAATGAACGACGCGCAGGTCATGAGAAATGACCAACAGGGTAAGGTTGTAGCGTTTCTGCAGGGAGGCCAGGAGGTTCAATATCTGGGCACGCATGGAGGAGTCTAGTGCCGACGTCGGCTCGTCACACACCAGCACTTGCGGGTCGAGGAGAAGGGCACGAGCAATCACCACCCGCTGCAACTGACCACCGGAACACTGGCTGGGGTAACGGTTGATGAAGCTCGAATCCAGGCCCACATCTTCCAAGGCACGGAGAATCCGCTGCAATCTCTCGGGCCTGGTGCCGATGCGATTCTGGGACAGCGGCGCATATAGGCTGCGGCCTATCGTCATGCGAGGGTCCAGCGCACTGAACGGGTCCTGGAACACCAGCTGAACGGTGCGCCGTAGACGCTTGCGCGACTCTCCCCTGGCCGCAGAGACGTCGATACCATCGATATCGATATGCCCCGATGTCAGTGACGACATGCCGAGAATCAGCCGAGCCAGCGTGCTCTTGCCGCAGCCCGACTCGCCCACCAGCCCCAGGGATTCGCCCGGAGCCACCGAGAGGCTGATGCCATCCACGGATCGCACCTGCCGACGCCGGCGCAGAAGACCGCCACGCAGCGGGTAGTATTTCACTGCGTCCGTTATCTGGAGAATGGCAGACGGGGAATGAGATTCGGATCGTGCCTCGACGGCCATCATGACGTCTCCTCCGTAGCAGACTGACAGATCTTGATGGCCTGGGCCTGCATATCATCTGACGCACCGACCCAGCAGCGTGCGCAGCAGGCAGGACCATCATGCTCGACCATGGGCGGGGCGACCCGCGAACAGATTTCGGGGTGTCCCCACTTTTCGGCAACCTGGCAGCGTGAACGAAACCGGCACCCTGGCATCTTGGATAGCAGTTCCGGTGGGTTACCGGGAATGGCATACAACTGCCCCGACTCGTCCGACTCCAGGAGCGCACAGTGGATCAGCGACTGGGTGTAAGGGTGCTTCGGGCTGTGCAGGATCTCGTCGGTTGTCCCCTGCTCCACGATCTCTCCCGAGTACATCACGGCCACGCGGTCCGCGATCGCCGAGACGACGGAAAGATCATGGGTGATCAACAGGATGGATAGATTGTTCTCCCGGCGCTTGCGATCCAGGAGTTGAAGAATCTGCGCCTGCACGGTGACGTCCAGAGCGGTGGTGGGCTCATCGGCGATGAGGAGGTCGGGTTCACCACTCAACGCCGCCGCTATCATCACACGCTGCGCCATGCCACCGGACATCTGATGCGGATAGTTCTTCATCCGCTCTTCGGGCTCGGGAATCCCTACATCGCGAAATAACTGTACGACCCGCTCGTGTTCCTCTGCAGCGGAAAGGTGTTGGTGAACATGTAACGCCTCGCCGGCTTGGGCACCCACGGTGCAGGTCGGATCCAGCATCACGTGTGGCTGCTGAAACAGCATCGCAATCCTGGATCCGCGGATTTCATTGAAACTGTCCTCGGACAGGGAAAGCACCTCTTCCCCACCCACCCGTACCGATCCCTCGAGAATCGAGATGCCGGAGGGCATCAGGCGCATCAAGCTACGCGCGGTCATGCTCTTGCCGGATCCGGATTCACCCACCAAGGCTACGACTTCGCCGCGCCGAATCGTCAGGTTCAGGTCATTGATGATAGCGCCGACACCGGGAACCCCTACCGTGAGGTGCTCGACTTCGAGAACCGGTTCACAGGCTTCCGGTCGTACCTGGTGCTGCATTATTGTTTGATTGGCAAGCATCTGGAACCCCCTCGTTGTGATTATTCGGGTGATTGTCGCTCATTCAGTTTCAGTTCTGCCGGCTCAGCTTTGCTCCGCACGAGTGATAGTCGTTTGTACCGTTCCTTGTCTCGCTTTTTCCCACGCATTGCGGATGGTCTCGACCGGCTCCTGGAGGTGATCGGCGATCGCCGCTTCGAGTTGCTCCGCATCACCACTCGCTATCAGGTTCGCCAAGTACTCATGCTCTTCAATCAGCCGCCCACGTCCGCGGTATACCCCAAGCAACTGGTTGAGGCAGAGCCCCATTTCCGCCATGAGCGTAGCGAACAAGCGTGACAGCCGCTGACTGCCGGCAGCATTCACCAACTCGGAGTGAAAGCGGATATCCTGGGCAGCGACTTCAGCCCAGTCTTCCTGTTCGGCAGCTATGCGCATGGATTCCACGATCGACAGGAGCCGTTCGGAAAGTCCTTGCCTAGCATCGGAGTGGACGATTCGCCGCAATGCCGCACGCTCCACGGCGTCACGAGTAAAGTAGATATCTTCGAGATCGTCTTCCGTGAGTTCCGGTACGAATACTCCACGATGAGGCACACTGATCAGCAACCCTTCCTGCAGAAGACGTTGAATCGCTTCCCTGACCGGCCCACGACTGACACCACAGCTTTCGGCGACCAGTTTCTCGTTCAATTGCATGCCTGGGGGATAGACGCCGGAGAGAATCGCATCACGAATTTGTTCGGTCACCATGCTGGACATGGTCAATCGAAGCACGGGTTTTGGTCCTGAATGTAACTTCATCATGGCGCAACCCTTCATTATCATTAGTGAAATATCAGTCACTTATTATCATGCCGCCACTTCATTTTTTCATCCATGTGTGCCTCGAGGCCTTGTCCGATCAAGGTGACACTCAGTGCGGTAATGAAGATCGCCAGACCGGGAATCAGCACTAGCGAAGGGGCACGATCCAGGTAGGGAAGCGCTTCTGCCAGCATGGCGGCCCAGTCCGTATCAGGCGGTTGCACACCGAGTCCCAGGAAGGACAGGCTGCCCACCGTGATCAACTTGTGGCCAAAACGCAGGAAGGCTATCGTGGCGAGCGGCCTCAGGACATTCGGAAGCACGTGATACAGGATAATGTAGCTCCGTGAACAACCGAGTATCTCCGCTGCCCGGATGTAATCCTTAGCATTGATTTCCAGTGCCAGCCCGCGTGTCATGCGCGCAAAGGGCGTCCAGCCAGTCAGGGTGAGCGCCAAGATCAGCGTGCCATAACCGGGCCCCAGAATGGCAACCAGGAACAGCGCCACCAGCACATCCGGAAACGAGATCACCAGATCCACTATGCGCATCAGGAATTCGTCAACGGCTCCGCCGATCCTGGCACTGATCGCCCCCAATAGCGTGCCGACCACGGCCGCGATCACCAGGGTAATGGCAGTAATGGAGACCGAGAATTGGCCGCCGTAGAGCAGACGGCTGAAGACATCCCGGCCCAGGTGATCGAGCCCCAACCAGTGTTCTGCACTGGGGCCCGAAAAACGACCCGAGAGCGTCATGCTCGAGGGATCGTGTAGTGCTATCCAAGGCGTGAGAAGCAACAGTACGATCACTGTGGCGAACACGATGCTGGCCAGCAACAGCGTACGGTTGTGTCGGGAGATATGGACAACGAAGGACCACGCCATATGCACGTTGCCCATTCTCGATCTCATGCTCTGCACACTGTCCGGAGACACTGGGGTATTAAGCTGCGGCATTGTCGATCCTCACCACTGGGTTGAGAACGGTGTAGGCCAGGTCCGTGAGCGTGTTGATCAACACGGCAAAGGTGACGATGGCGACCAACCCCGCCTGGAGGACCGGAAGGTCGCCATTGACGATTGCCGAGTAAACCAGCCGCCCCATGCCGGGCACCGCGAAGATGACCTCGATGACGACCGCACCGCCGAGCAGACCGGCCATCCACACGGAGAACAGCGTGATCACGGGTAACAGCGCATTGCGCAAGCCGTGAGCGATCAGCGTACGCCGAACGCTCAAGCCGCGGCTGTGTGCCGCCACGATATGGGGCGAGTTGAGTACGTCGATCATCGACGCTCGCATGACTTGGGTGAAATAACCCATGGGACGCAGAGACAAGGCCAGGGCAGGCAGGATCACTGACTCCGGCCCCCGCCAGCCTGCCGACGGCAACCACCCCAGATAGAGAGCGAATACCAAAATGCTCATGGGGGCGAGCCAATACTCAGGCACTGCCACGAAAGCCTGGTTAAGCGACTTGACGATGGAATCGAAGGCACTGCCCTGACGCAGGGCTGCAATGCTGCCGCAGGGGACGGCTACCGCGAAAGCGAAACCCAGAGCGGCCAACGTCAACACGATGGACACCTTGAGAGCTGACCAGACTTGCTCCATCACCGGTTCACGGCTCATGTAAGAATTGCCGAAATCGCCAGTCACGGCATTACCCAGCCAATCCAAGTACTGAACCAGTAAGGGCCTGTGCATCCCCAGCTCGATACGCAACGTCTCGATGGCGGCCGCATCCAGGTCCAGACGACCGAAACGTGCCCGGGCAAGCGCCCGCACCGGATCCGTATCTCCCAGGTAAGGAATCAGGAAGACCAGAAACGATACGACCAATAAAGCCAGAGCAAGCACCGCAAGTCGGCGTAATATGAAAATCCACATGCTATCAACCCTCCCAGTGATCTAGTGAACCCCGCTTAAAGGCGGCACAGTGGTTCGTCGGGAAACGCTGACATGTTGTGCCCACCAGCGTTTCCCGTCAGGAGTCACTATTGGGAGTTAATCTTCAGGTCCTTGTGCAAGGCGGTGCGCTCATAAGCATGCACCTGGTAGTTCTCCACGTTCTTGGATACCGCCTCGCTGATGGTTTCGTGGATCAAGAACACATTCACCGCCTCTTCCTGCAAGCGTGCGGCAATTTCTCGATAAATGGCATTGCGAGCCTCGGGCTCCACCATGGCGCCGGCTTTTTCCAACTGTGCGTCCACCTGCGGATCACAGAAGCCGGCCAGGTTGTAGCCACCGTCACAACCGTAGTCCGCTTCCAGCGTGCCAATCGGATCGGCGACATCGGTGAGGTAACCTCGCGACAGCAAGACCATGTCGAAATCGCCTGAGAGCAGCTGTGGCTCGATCGCGCCATATTCCGAGACCCGAATATTCACTTTCATACCCAACTGCTGAAGCTGGAACTGTATGACTGCTGCAAGATCAGCCAGTACCGGTCGCTCCACATAAGCCAGCAACTCGAACTGAAGCTCGCTCGCCGGCACTCCCGACTCCGCCAGTAGCTGGCGGGCCCGTTCCAAGTCCTGGGGAATTACGGATGCATTCTCCGGCGCCCAGGGCGTGTTCGGTGAGAACTGCCCCACCGCCGGGTTCACTGAGCCTTCATAGACTGCCTCAGCGATACCCGTCACGTCGATGGCGCTCTGAATCGCTTGGCGAACCTTCATGTTGTCCAATGGTGCGACACGATTATTGAGGTAGAGCGTGGTGGTGCGCGGCGCCTCGATGGTCTTCACCTCCAGCGAACCCGAACGCTCCAATTGAGCTAGCGCCGACGCCGGTATCTGGCGAGCGATATGAATCTCGCCGGTTTCCACCATCACAGAGCGCACCTTCCCGTCAGGAATATAGCGCACCTCTGCTTCGGCCAACTGTACCTCACCACCCCAATAGTCTTCGTTACGCTTGAGTTCCAGGCCTTGACGGGGAATCTCGCGAACGATCTCGAATGGGCCAGTGCAGTGTCCTACCGGGTTGATGCCGCCGTTGGCAAATGCTGCCGGCGACAGAATTCCAGTATTGGTGCTGGCCACGCGGTTAGGCACGAAAACGTCCGGAGACTTGGTGATGACGCGAACGGCGCGCTCACCCGCCGGCTCCACAGACTCGATCACACCGGGATTGAATCCGCGCGGCGGAGAAGCCACATTCAGTACCCGGTTCAGCGCATCGCTGACCACTTGCGGCGTCAACGCAGTTCCATCATGAAATGACACCCCTTCGCGCAACTGGAACTCCCATTCTGTCGGCGACACCTGCTCCCACGACTCGGCCAGTGCCGGCTTTATCGAGGCGTCGTAGTCCATATACGTGAGTGACTCCAGGCATCCGGCCCGCGACAACACATAGGAATCGATGGTCTCCAGCGCCCACCCCGAGGCCGGGGTGAACAGCTCACCGAAGACGACCTTTCCTCCAGAGGCGGCCAAGGCCGAAGCGGCCATAGGGCCGATCATGGCAGCGACCGCCACCCCTCGAAGCAGGGAAGGAGCCGCCTTCAGGTAATTTTGAACATTCAACATTGTCTACCCCTCTAGCTTGTTATTGTGCAAAACGACATGTAGCGAAGAACCTCTCGCGGGGCATCCTGCCGCTCTTGTTCTTATTCTTTTGGGTGTGCCGTGATGGCAGTGTTTAGAAACCTAGACCTTCCCATGCTGGGAAGGTCAAGAAACCAGATCTGACACACCTTGATGTTGTCCAGCGGCGCGCGCTGGTGGTTCATAAAGCAAAGGGTCTCTCGCAGAACATCCTGCCGGCTGTGTTGTTATTTTTGCCAGATTAGTGGAAAGATAGATTGATTAAAGCATTTTGTTAACATTATTTTGTCTACAATCAGCAAATGTCTTCAATGCACAACCGTAGGCGCAAGTGAGGGAGGGGCACGAAATGGGGAACAACTATCTACATGGGCTGGATCGGGCACACCTGGTACATCCGGTAGTCTCCTGGAGTTCGCACGAGCAACGAGGAGCCACGATTCTCGAATCCGGCAGTGGCGCCTACCTGCGCGATAGCGAGGGGCGTCAGTATCTCGACGGTTTTTCGGGACTGTGGTGTGTCAACATCGGTTACGGTCACGATAGTGTCGCCGAGGCAGCCACCCGGCAGATGCGACAACTGCCCTATGCCACCGGCTATTTCCACTATGCCAGCGAGCCATCCATCCGCTTCGCCGAGGCCATCGCACAGCGCACCCCGGGGGATCTCGACCATGTCTACTTCACCCTCGGTGGCTCGGACGCCGTCGACAGTGCCGTACGCTTCATCCGCTATTACCACAACGTCACCGGCGCCCCCCAGCGCAAGCACTTCATCGCCCTGGAACGGGGATACCACGGCTCGTCCAGCACCGGCTCGGGACTGACCGCCCTGCCGCTGTTCCATGATCATTTCGACGGTCCTTCAGCATTCCAGCACCACATTCCCTCTTACTACCCCTACCGCAACCCCGTTGGCCCAAGCGAGGAAGCCATCATCGCCGAATCCGTGAGAGCCCTGCGGGCAACTGTCGAGCGTCTGGGTGCGGAGAACGTGGCCGCCTTCTTCTGTGAACCCATCCAAGGCTCGGGAGGCATCATCGTCCCGCCGCGTGGCTGGCTGAAGGCGATGCACCAGGTATGCCGCGAGTACGGCATCCTGCTGGTGGTGGATGAAGTGATAACCGGCTTCGGCCGTACCGGCCCGCTCTTCGCCCTGGAAGACGAAGGCGTGGTCCCGGACCTGATGACCATGGCCAAGGGCCTGACGTCCGGCTATGCCCCACTGGGTGCCGTGGTGCTCAGCGAAAGGATTTACCGGGGCATCGCCGACAATGCTCCAGCGGGTAAGCCAGTGGGACACGGTTTCACCTATTCCGGTCATCCGGTGAGCTGTGCGGTAGGCCTGGAAGTGCTGAGACTCTACGAAGAAGGCGGCCTGCTGGCCAACGGTCAGCGGGTGGGCGCCTACTTCCAGCAGCGCCTGGGCGAGCTGGAAGAGCACCCATTGGTGGGCGAATCCCGGGGCCGGGGGCTGCTGGGTGCCGTGGAACTGGTCACCGACAAGGCGCGCAAGACCAAATTCGACTCGTCTCTACGACTGCCTGATCGGCTCCTCACCCTGGGCCGGGAGCGCGGACTGATCTTCCGGGCCTTCGCCGACGACATCCTGGGCTTCGCGCCACCGCTGTGCTGCTCCTGCGAGGATATCGACCTGCTCATCGAGCGCCTGTCCTCGACCCTCGATGCCGCCTTGGACGAACCGGATATCCACGCCGCTCTCCGCCATCGCCTTTGATAAGAAACAGGCACCTGGCCCCTTGACCTTCCCATCATGGGAAGGTCTAAGCTCCTGAACATTGCAATCGCGGCACACCAGAGGAGCCTGGACCATGCCAACCGACGAGATAAGCAAGTTGGAATCGACCAAGGGGCATGCCCCTGCCAGCGGTAACTCATATTCGCTGGGAATCGAGGGCATGAGCTGCGCCTCGTGCGTGGGCCGGGTCGAGAAAGCGATTCGCGGTGTGGCAGGGGTCACCGATGCCTCCGTCAACCTGGCCACCCAACGGGCACAGATAGTGTTTGCCACGGGCCAGGAGGATGTCACCAGTGTGGTGCAGGCGGTGGAGACCGCCGGCTACCCTGCCGTCACCGATACCATCGAGCTGACGGTCAAGGGCATGAGTTGCGCCTCCTGCGTGGGCCGCGTGGAACGCAAGCTTGCCAGTGTGCCCGGAGTGCTCGACGCCAACGTCAACCTCGCCACCGCGACGGCAACCGTGAAAGTGGCGGCCGAGGCCGTGACCGCGCCACGTCTGATCGAGGCGGTGAAAGCCGCAGGTTATGAAGCCGAGGCCGCCAGCGACGCACCGGATCGCAGTGACCGCGAGCGCGAAGCCCGCGAACAGGAAATCGCCGGGCTGAAGCGCGCCGTCACCATCGCCGGCATCTTCACCCTGCCCCTCTTCGTGCTGGACATGGGCTCGCATTTCATTCCTGGCCTCCATCACTGGCTGCAAATGAGCGTCGGGCAACAGAACCTGTTCTACCTGTTCTTCGCCCTGGCCTCGATAGTGCAATTCGGCCCCGGACTGCGTTTCTACCAGAAAGGCTGGCCCGCGCTGATGCGTGGCGGACCGGACATGAACTCATTGGTCATGTTGGGTACCACTGCCGCCTGGGGCTATTCGGTGGTCGCCACCTTCGCGCCCCAAGTACTACCGGCTGGCACGGTGAACGTCTACTTCGAAGCCTCGGCCGTGATCATCACGCTGATCCTCGTCGGCCGCTATTTCGAAGCGATTGCCAAAGGCCGCACCAGCGAGGCCATCAAGGCGCTGATGCAGCTTCAGGCCAAGACCGCCCGCGTGGTCCGCGATGGTCAGGAAATGGAAATTGGCATCGATGAAGTGCGCCAAGGGGACATCGTGCTGGTCCGTCCCGGTGACAAGATTCCCGTGGACGGCACGGTCGTCGAAGGCAGTTCTTTCGTCGACGAATCCATGATCACCGGCGAACCCGTGCCGGTACGTAAGGAAACCGGTGCGGAAGTGGTGGGCGGCACCATCAACAAGGTGGGTAGCTTCACCTTCCGGGCCACCAAGATCGGTGCCGATACCCTGCTTGCCCAGATCGTACGCATGGTCGAACAGGCACAAGGTTCGAAGCTGCCCATCCAGGCCATGGTGGACAAGGTCACCAACTACTTCGTGCCTGCGGTGATCGCCGCAGCCCTGGTCACGGTGGGCGTCTGGCTGATCTTCGGCCCTGCGCCAGCCCTGACCTTCGCCTTGGTCAACGGCGTGGCGGTTCTGATCATTGCCTGCCCGTGCGCCATGGGCCTGGCCACGCCCACCTCGATCATGGTGGGTACCGGCAAGGCCGCAAAGATGGGTGTGCTGTTCCGCAAGGGCGAAGCCTTGCAATCACTGCGGGATACCAAGGTGATCGCGCTGGACAAGACCGGCACCCTGACCAAGGGTCGGCCCGAACTCACCGATCTGGTCGTGGCCAAGGGCTTCAACGAAGCGGAAACCCTGCACCTGGTGGCGTCCGTGGAGCGCCAGTCGGAGCACCCCATCGCCGAGGCCATCATCAACGCAGCCAAGGCGCGCGGTATGGAGCCAACCGCAGTCCAGAGCTTCGAGGCCATCCCCGGCTTCGGTGTCACGGCACAGGTGGATGAGCATCGCGTGGAAGTCGGTGCCGACCGCTACATGCGCAAGTTGGGCCTGGACGTAGAGGTATTCGCCAAGACCGCACATCGCCTCTCCGACGAAGGCAAGTCACCGCTCTATGCCGCCATCGATGGCCAGCTGGCCGCCATCATTGCCGTTGCCGATCCGATCAAGGAGTCCACGCCTGCGGCCATTCGTGCCCTGCACGAGGAAGGTCTGCAGGTCGCGATGATCACCGGCGACAACCAGCGTACTGCCAAGGCCATCGCCCGCCGTCTGGGAATCGACAAGGTCGTGGCCGAAGTACTGCCCGACGGTAAGGTGGATGCGGTGAAAAGCCTCCAGAGTGAAGGCGACCGAGTGGCCTTCGTGGGCGACGGCATCAACGACGCCCCTGCCCTGGCGCAGGCCGACGTGGGCATCGCCATCGGTACCGGCACCGACATTGCCATCGAATCCGCCGAAGTGGTGTTGATGTCCGGCGACCTACGCAATGTGCCCAACGCCATCATGCTGTCGCGGGCCACCATTCGAAACATCAAGCAGAACCTGTTCTGGGCCTTTGCCTACAACACCGTGCTAATCCCAGTGGCCGCCGGCGCACTGTTCCCCGCCTTCGGGATCCTGCTCTCGCCGATCTTCGCCGCCGTGGCCATGGCCGCCTCGAGCATCTGCGTGCTCACCAATGCCCTGCGCCTCAAGGGCTTCCAACCGCCAATCGCGATCGAAGCGGATGAGATCGCAGCAGCGGGCCGCCAAGTCTCCCAAACCGCCTGAATGACAACGCGCCCCCAGCGGGAGGCGCACAAACGACGTTCGGAGAACAACAATGAGTCACGACGTTCAGATCACCACAGCAGGCAAGACCGTCACCGTGAAGGACGGTGATACCATCCTCGATGCCGCCATGATGGCAGGTATCAGCTACCCCCATAGCTGCCGCGCCGGTCGTTGCGGCGCGTGCAAGTCGCGGCTGGTGGAAGGTGAAGTCGAGTTGCTCCCCCACACACGCTTCTCCCTGACCGACGAGGAGCGTGACGCCGGGCTGGTGCTTGCCTGCCGCGCCATGCCGCACAGCGACTGCACCATTTCCTGGTTGCGCGATGACGAAGCGCTCGCCACTGCTCACCCAGTGCGTAAAGTAAGCTGCACTGTTGTGGAGCTCGATGAGCTCACCCACGACATCAAACAGGTCCGACTACGCGTGGAAAACGGTGAGCCTTTCTCCTTCACGGCCGGCCAATATGCCCAGGTGACCTTTCCGGGATGCCCGAGCCGCGAGTACTCCATGGCCAACCATCCGGACGACCCCATCATCGAGTTCCACGTGCGTCATGTACCGGGCGGTACCACCAGTGCGCATGTAGCCCACGAGTTGGCGGTGGGAGACACGGTGGAAGTGGAAGGACCGTTTGGCACCTCGTATCTGCGCGAACGTCATGCCGGCCCCATCGTGGCGGTGGCTGGCGGTTCCGGCCTGGCACCAGTGAAATCCATCCTCGAAGCAGCGCTTGCTGCCGGCATGCGCCAGCCCATCCACCTGTACTTCGGCGCCCGCGACGAGCGCGATGTTTACCTGGAGCCCCGTCTCCAACGCCTCGTCGAGCGCCACGACAACCTGCAGACCCATATCGTGCTTTCCGAGCCCAATGGCCCCACCGAGCGCAAAACCGGCCTGGTCACCGAGGTCATGGCCGCCAACTGGGACAAGGTGACCGGCTGCCGAGCCTACCTGGCCGGCCCGCCACCCATGGTGGAAGCGGCCACCGAACTGCTGTTGGCGCGTGGTGTGCCGGTGGACAACATCCACGCGGACGCCTTCTACACCTCGGCCGACCGCGACGCCATGGAAACGGAAGCCCCAGCGCCCCAAAGCAATGTCGAGAAAAGCTGCTCGTGCTGCCACACGGCTTCCTCGTAACGCCACTACCACGGCGACCTCAGAACCAGGTAAGCCATGGGGCGTTGCCCCCATGGCTTGCCCCCACCCCCTTTGGCATCACCCGCGTGTCTTATTGACACCCCACGTGGCCAGCCAGCTATCCCCCCACGCCCTGGCCCGCTCCTGGCGAGTCTCGGAAGCACTGAAGCTCGTCATCGTCGACTTGAACGAATATTTGATGGTGAAAACTTCCAGCCAATATGACTCGCCGTGGGTTGTGCCAGAAATGGCCATCAATACGGAGTTTTATGCTTTCACCACCACCGATTAGGCATCATCTGCCCAGCCTTGGATGATCTAATCACCCCATTGCGAAGTGTCATAACCACCCAGCAGCCCCATCACCTTATATAAGGATAATAAAATGAGCGTATTTAGACCCAAATACATCACCTTCGACTGCTACGGCACCCTGACCAATTTCCAATTGGGCAAGATGACGCGCGAGATCTTCGCCGACAGGATTCCCGAACCCGAACGCATGGATCGCTTCGTAAGCGACTTCAGCGCCTATCGCTATGACGAAGTGCTTGGTGACTGGAAGCCCTATGCCGAGGTCCTCAAGTCGGCCCTCGAGCGTACCTGCAAGCGCTGGGGTATCGAATACGACGACGCCGAAGGCCAGAGCTATTACGACGCCGTGCCGAGCTGGGGACCGCACCCCGACGTCATCGAGGGCTTGTCGAAAATTGCCGGCAAGATTCCTTTGGTCATCTATTCCAACGCCATGAACGAGCAGATCGACTCCAACGTGGCCAAGCTCGAGGTGCCGTTCCACAAGGTCTTCACCGCCGAAACCTTCAAGGCCTACAAGCCGCGCCTGGCAGCCTTCGAGGCCATGATAGACACCCTCGGCTGCGCCCCCGAGGAACTGTTGCACGTCTCCTCGAGCTTCCGCTACGACCTGATTCCGGCACATTTAATGGGCATCAAGAACAAGGCGTTCGTGGCCCGCAATCATGAACCCTACTGTCAGGGCTACGGTGCCACCGAGATTCGCGACATTCGCGAGTTGCCGGCCTTGGTCGGACTCTGAGCCTGGAAATATTGCCCGGGCCAGTACGACTCAACGGCAATGCCTCGAACAACGACAACGAGAGGGAAGAATAGCTCCGCGGTTTCAGGAGTATTGGCATTGAGGACATGCCCCGGAGCAGGGATTGCCCGGCAAGAATAATTACCTAGCACGCGGTTAGATTTACCAGCCCACAAGAAATGCAAACATCTGCTAGCGAGAGGAAAACGTCATGACCAATAAGAAGAATCCCCCCACCATTCTGAGTGAATCCGAGCAAAGTGCCCGGATCCATGAGGCCATGCGACGTGGAATGTCACGACGTGATGCCTTGAAGACATTCGGCGTCGCCGGGATGTTCGCTGCCAGCACCGGCGGTCTGCTCGGCAGCAGCCTTGGCTATGCCAGTGAAGGCACCAGTGGGACACCCCAGCGCGGCGGGCGTATCCGCGTCGCAGCGCATGCCGCCTCGACCTCCGATACACTCGATCCGGCCAAGGGATCGACCGCAATCGACTACGCCCGTCATGAGATGTTCTACAACGGCTTGACCGAGTTCGACGAGCGACTCATACCGCAGCCGGCGCTAGCCGAGCATTTCGAGACCAGTGACGGCGGCACGACCTGGCTATTCACCTTACGCCGTGGGGTAACCTTCCACGATGGCAAACCGCTGAGCGCCGCCGACGTGGTGTTCTCCATCGGCCGCCATCAGGATCCAACCACCGGCTCCAAGGTGATGTCGCTCACCACGCAGATCGCCGACATCAAGGCACTTGGCAGCCAACAGGTGCAGATCACCCTCAACTCTCCCAACATCGAGCTGCCGGTGATCCTCGCTGTGTCGCACATGAAGATCGTACCGGAGGGGACCGTCGACTTCTCCAAGGGAATCGGCACCGGTCCCTTCCGTTGCCAGGAGTTCAGCCCCGGGGTACGCTCGATAGGCGTACGTAATGACAACTACTGGCGGGAAGGACGTCCCTACCTCGACGAGATCGAGATGGTCGGCATCAGCGACGAGCCGTCACGTATCAATGCGCTGCTCTCTGGCGATGTACAGCTTGTCAATGAAGTCTATGGCCGCTCCGCAGAGCGCATCGAACTCTCCACTGGTCATGCGGTCAAGTCGGTCAATTCAGGCAACTATACCGACCTGGTGATGCGTGTCGATCAGGAGCCGACCAGCCGACCAGCGTTCGTTGAGGCGATGAAGTATCTCTTCGACCGCGAGCAGATCAAGCGTGCCATATTTCGCGACTACGCCGAAATCGCCAATGATCACCCGATTGCATCAAGCAACCCCTACTACTTCGGCGATCTTCCGCAACGCCCC
This sequence comes from Litchfieldella anticariensis FP35 = DSM 16096, assembly GCF_000409775.1. Taxonomy (GTDB): domain Bacteria; phylum Pseudomonadota; class Gammaproteobacteria; order Pseudomonadales; family Halomonadaceae; genus Litchfieldella; species Litchfieldella anticariensis. Next base: position 1,132,655 of record NZ_KE332377.1, read on the forward strand.
TACGACCCGGATCGTGCCCGCCATCTGCTCAAGCAGGCAGGTGTAGAGGGTGCACGACTGCCGGTCGTCGCTTCCCCAGCGGCCAGTGGCTCAGAGGATATGGCCGTATTGCTCCAGCAGTCGGCGCAACAGGCGGGCCTGAATCTGACGATCAACCGAGTGCCTTCCGATGGCTACTGGTCCAACCATTGGATGAAGCATCCACTTGGTTTCGGCAATATCAATCCGCGTCCGACCGCCAATATCCTGCTCTCGCAGTTCTTCCAGTCCAGCGCGCCGTGGAATGAATCGGGCTGGAAGAACGAACAGTTCGACCAACTGCTGACACTCTCCCGTGCGGAGCCCGATCAAGCGGTACGTAAGCAGATGTATGCCGACATGCAGACCCTGATCCACGAGCACTGCGGTATCGGCATTCCCGTGTTCATCAACACTATCGATGGCCGCGACAAGCGACTCAAAGGCTACGACCGGACCATCCCGCTCGGTGGCTTCATGGGCTATACGTTCGCCGAGCACGTCTGGTGGGACGAAGCCTGATCCTGTCCGCGTGACGCCGGAGGGGTCTCCCATCAGGGTTTGTACGAAAAGTCGCCGAGCGATGGCCAGACAAGGCAAAAATCAGCGAGAACGCGGAGTTTACGTAGGTGTAAATGAGCATTTCGAGCTGTTTTTTAACGCCGTATGGCCGAGCGCAGGCAGTTTTCGGATAAAGCCTAGCGCGTTGGTGGCCCGTCGCCATGACGGGCTGCCGTCCTCGTACACAGAGTCGGAATCAGGTCATGAACAACTCCATCTTCAAGATAGTGCTCGGTCGGCTGTCGTCGGGGGTATCGACACTGCTGATCGTCTCACTGGTGATTTTCGCTATCACTTCGCTGCTGCCCGGCGATGCCGCGCAGCAGATCCTTGGCCAGTTCGCCACTCCCGAACAGGTCGCCGCACTACGCATCCAGCTCGGCCTCGATCAACCCGCACCACTGCGTTACCTGAGTTGGCTGGGTGGTCTGCTGAGCGGTGATCTCGGCCAGTCGGTGAGCAATGCCATGCCGGTCAGCGAATTGATGGCGGGGCGCCTGCCCAATTCGCTGCTGTTGGCCGGCATCACCACTGTAATCGCGGTGCCAATCGCCCTACTGCTCGGCATCGCGTCGGCAATGTGCCGCGATCGCTTTCTCGATCGGATACTCAACGTCTGCACCCTCTCCATGGTGGCGGTGCCCGAGTTCCTGGTCGCCACTCTGGCAGTGCTGATCTTTGCCGTGCACCTCGGCTGGCTGCCGGCACTCTCCTATGTCTCGACCGTGGAAGGCATCGGCGACTTCATCCGTATCTACGCGATGCCGGTGCTGACGCTGTGTGCCGTGCTGGTGGCACAGATGGCACGCATGACCCGCGCAGCCATCATCAACCAACTCGATAGCCCCTACATCGAGATGGCCCGGCTCAAGGGCATCGGCCCATTGCGGCGGGTACTGAACCACGCATTACCCAATGCGCTGGGGCCGATCGCCAACGCAGTGGCCCTGAGCCTCTCCTATCTGCTCGGGGGCGTGATCATCGTCGAAACGATCTTCAACTATCCGGGAATCGCCGGCCTGATGGTCGATGCCGTTGCCAACCGCGACCTGGCTCTCGTACAGGCCTGCGCCATGCTGTTCTGTACCGCCTACCTGGTGCTGGTACTCATTGCCGATCTCTGTGCCATTCTCTCCAACCCGAGGCTGAGACACCAATGAACAACTCCATACTGGACTCACGACGCCCGTCGTCAGAGCCGGAATCGCGAGTTTCGGCCGCGCGGCGGCATGTCAAGCCACTCAACCTGACCCGCTGGATCGGCGCAACGCTGGTCATCTTCTGGCTGTTGGTGGCAATTTTCGGCCCGATGCTGGCACCCCATCCGGTCGGTGCACTGGTGGCCGACGACATGTATTCCGGGGCCAGTGCCGCGTTCCCGCTGGGTACCGATTATCTCGGCCGCGACATGCTCAGCCGGATCCTCCATGGTGCCCGCTATACCGTGGGGTTGGCACTGATCGCGGCGGTACTCTCCAGCTTGATCGGCGCGAGCCTCGGCATGCTGGCGGCACTCGCGCCACGTTGGCTCGATGAATCGGTGAGTCGACTCAATGATGCGCTAATCTCGATCCCCAGCAAGATGCTGGCGCTGGTGATGGTTTCCGCCTTTGGCGCTTCGATCCCGTTGCTGATCGTGACAGCGGTGATCAGCTATGCACCCGGCGCCTTCCGCATCTCCCGCAGCCTCGCCGCCAACATCGCGACGCTGGAATACGTGCAGGTTGCCCGTACCCGCGGCGAGGGCAAGCTCTACATTGCCGCCGTCGAGGTATTGCCGAACATGTTCCATCCGGTGCTCACCGACATGGGCATGCGCTTCGTGTTCATCGTGCTGCTGCTCAGCGGCATGAGCTTCCTCGGCCTCGGCGTACAGCCACCGATGGCCGACCTGGGCTCGCTGGTACGGGAAAATATCGGTGGCTTGAGCCAAGGGGCGCTGGCGGTGATCGGGCCGGCTCTCGCGATCGGCACGCTGACCATTGGCGCCAATCTGCTGATCGACAGCCTTTCCGCGAACCGCGGACAACAGGGAGAATGACGCCATGATGGGAGAACCACTCGACGTTCGTGATCTGCACGTTACCGCAATCACTCCGAATGGCGATGAGATCGATATCGTCAAGCAGGTCAGCTTTTCCCTCACCCAAGGAGAGGTGCTGGCGCTGATCGGCGAGTCCGGCTCGGGCAAGACCACCATTGCGCTTTCGCTGCTGGGCTATGCCCGACGCGGCTGTCGTATCTCCGGTGGCAGCATACGGCTGGGCGAAAGCAGCATTCTTGATCTGCCCCCTGCTGCCCTGCGCGATTTGCGCGGTCATCGGGTCTCCTATATCGCGCAGAGCGCCGCCGCCTCGTTCAACCCGGCCAAGTGCTTGATGGAGCAAGTGATCGAAGGCGCGTTGCGGCATGGGGTGATGTCACGCCGAGACGCGGAAGCAAAGGCGGTCGAACTATTCCGTGAGCTCGCCCTGCCTGATCCCGAGGGGATCGGTTCACGCTATCCGCATCAGGTCTCCGGCGGCCAGCTACAGCGCCTGATGGCGGCCATGGCCCTGATCACCGACCCGGCGCTGGTCATCCTCGACGAGCCCACCACCGCACTCGACGTGACCACCCAGATCGAGGTGTTGCGCGCCTTCAAGCGAGTGGTGCGCGAGCGCGGGACCACGGCGATCTATGTTTCCCACGATCTTGCCGTGGTGGCCCAGATGGCCGATCGAGTGCTGGTGCTCAACGGTGGCGAGATCCAGGAGCAGGGTGACATCGATCAGATCCTCGACCGTCCCAGTCATCCCTATACCAAGAGCTTGCTCGAAGCGGCACGCCCCGAGGAGAGGCTGACGCCACCCACTCTGGAACGCCAGGGTGAGCTGCTGAGGATCGACGACTGGCAGGTGGGTTACGGCCAGCGCGACGCCCAGGGCATTCCCGCCAAGGTGGTACTCGACGACATCTCATTGTGCCTCGAACGCGGCCAGGCGCTGGGGGTGATCGGCGAATCGGGTTCCGGCAAGTCGACCCTGGCCATGGCCGTTGCCGGCCTGACCGCCCACTCCCGAGGGGAAGTCGTGTTCAACGGCCAGGAGCTCTCAACCACGCTGCGAGGGCGGACTCCCGATCAGTTTCGCCGCATCCAGATGGTCTTCCAGAGTGCCGACAATGCGCTCAATCCGGCGCATAACGTCGAACGGATCCTGACCCGTCCCCTGCGCACTTACTTCAAACTCGATGAAGAAGAGCGTCGCCGCCGCGTACGCGAATTGATGGATCTGGTGAAATTGCCACACTCGCTGCTCAGCCGCCGGCCCGGGGAACTTTCCGGTGGCCAGAAACAGCGCGTCAACCTCGCGCGGGCACTGGCGGCGAAGCCCGACCTACTGCTCTGCGACGAAGTCACCTCGGCGCTCGATACGGTGGTCGGTGCGGCGATCCTGGAGTTGCTGGTCGAGCTCAGAAGCAAACTCGGTGTCTCGTTGCTGTTCATCAGCCACGACATTTCGACGGTACGCGCGCTGTGTGACGACGTGATGGTGCTCTACAAGGGGCAGTGCGTGGAGAGCGGTGACTGTGCTTCGGTGATCGCCTCACCTCAGCATCCTTACACCCAAAAGCTGATCGGTTCGGTGCCCGAGTTGCGTCGCGGCTGGCTGGAATCACGGCCAAGTTTCGCTTCGCTCGAGCAAGATTGCGTAGCATAGCACCCACACCCTCTACCTCGATAGCAGCGATACCCTGATCGATAACGATCAGGGTATCGTCATGGCACTACGCGCCTTGGGAACACGATTCGGCAGCCAATCGGGTAAATGTCTTGCCCTTCTCCGCCACGCTGTCGACGATGACCTGCCCGAGTCCACGCGAGCATGGCTCGATACGCGCCTCGACGTGGTAGACCTCGCGCAAGAGAGCGGACGTGATCACCTCGGATGAAGGACCACAGGTGATCATCTGGCCGTTGGCAATGACCAGGGTCTGATCGGCAAAGCGTAGCGCATGATTGAGGTCATGCAGGGCGATCAGCACCACCATGCCGCGCAGGCGAGCAAGACTCCTCACATGGGTCAGCACTTCCATTTGCCGCGAGAGGTCGAGCGCCGATGTCGGCTCATCCATCAGCAGGATATCCGGTTCTCGTACGAGCGACTGCGCCAAGCTTGCGAGCTGTCGCTGACCACCGGACAGTTCCCCAATGTTCTTGAAGGCAATACCTGAGATGCCGAGTGCATCCATAGTCTCGTCGATGTACTTGAGATCATCATCACCAACGGACCAGGAAGAACCTTGCTTGCGTGCGAGCAGGATCGATTCGTAGACGGTGAGTACCGAGTTGGCCGAGGTGTCCTGCGGCATGTAGCAGACAGCATCCTGCTCCTGCTTCACCCCTTCGATATGCACCTGCCCTGGCCCTCGCAGCAGTCCGGCGATGCGCTTGAAGAGCGTCGACTTGCCCGCCGCATTGGGGCCGATCACGGCCACTACCTCGCCGCAGGTAAAGGCCGGCGTCGTCACGCCCTGGACCAGGAGTTTCCTGCCGTAAGACGCGCCGATATCATCCAGCCGAAGGGTTACCATGAGCGCCTCGTGTTGGAGAGGATGAGGGAGATGAAGAAGGGAATGCCGATGAGCGATGTGACGACACCGATCGGAAAGATGGTTCCGGGCACGAGGGCCTTACTGAGCACGGAGCTGGCGGAAAGGATAAGTGCCCCGGACAGCGCAGAGGCTGGCAGGAAAAAGCGCTGATCCTCACCGATCAGCATCCGAGCGATATGAGGCCCCACGAGCCCGATAAAACCGATCGTGCCGACGAAGGCCACGGGTATGGCAGCCAGCAGACTCACCATCATCAGCGTTTCCAAGCGCAACCGCGTAACCTTGATACCAAAGCTCGCCGCTTTTTCCTCGCCCAGCCTGAGCGCCGTCAGCGCCCAGGCGCGTCGTGCAAAGATGGGCAATACGACGAGCAAAGCGAATGTGGTGATGGCGAGCTTCGGCCAGGTCGCCTTGGTCAGGCTTCCCATGGTCCAGAAGACGACCGCGGCCAGGGCCTGCGAAGAAGCGAGGAACTGGACGAGCGCCAGCAGGGCATTGAAAGTGAATACCAACGCGATGCCCAGCAGCACGATGGTCTCGACCGTCACGCCACGCTTGATGCTTAGCAGATGGATGAGAAGCGCCGCCAACATGGCCATGACGAAGGCGTTGATCGGTACCACGTAGGCGATGGCCGCGGGAATGATGGCTACACCGAAAGCCAGCGCCAAGGCTGCACCGAAACTCGCGGCGGCCGAGATGCCTAGCGTGAATGGGCTGGCAAGCGGGTTGTTGAGGATGGTCTGCATCTGTGCGCCCGCCACGCTGAGCGCCGCGCCGACGACCACGGCCATCAGAGCCACCGGCATGCGGATCTCCCACACCACGACGCGCACCTGCTGGCTCACGCTGCCGGGAGCGAGCAGCGCCCGCACGACCTCGTCGAGGCCATAACGGGCGGGACCGAGTGCCAAATCGACACACAGGCTGAAGATCAGCGCCAAGCCGAGTCCCAGCAGGATCAGTTGTCGCCGCCTGACCAAGGCGCGGTAGCGACTGCGTTCCACGCCTGTGGCCGATTCGGCGCTAGCCATGGGCTCACTCATCGGTTAGCGAGACCCAATAGCCGGGCCGATAGCTGACCGGGAGGAACCTTTCGTGCAGTTCGCGGAAGGTCGCCTCGGGATCGAGATCGGTGAAGAGCTCGGGATGCAGCCACTTCGCCATCTGCTGGATGGCGACGAACTGATAGGGGCTGTTGTAGAACTGGTGCCAGATGGCATGCATCTGCCCCGTCTCGACGGCCGCCACACCGGTCATCGCCGGCCGCTCGGTCAGCGCTTCGAGCTTGCGCAGCGCTTCCGCTTCGTTCTGGCCTGGACCGACGCCGACCCAGTTGCCACCGGGCACATAGGCTTCCCAATAACCGCCGGTGACGATGACCTGGTCTGGGTTGGAGGCAATGATCTGCTCGGGGTTGAGCGTACCGAAGGTGCCAGGAATGATGTCCTTGGCAATGTTCTCCCCGCCGGCCATTTCGACGAACTTGCCGAAATTATCGTCGCCGAAGGTCATGCAACAATCGTCTGAATAGCCGCCAGCACGGTCGATGAAGACGCTGGGACGCTCTGGATCCGCCTCTTCGATGACATCGGTGACGCGACGGATCTGGGCAGCGCGCCAAGTGGAGAACTCCTCGGCCCTTTTCTCTTCACCAAACAGTTGGCCGAAAAGACGCATGCTCGGCTCGGTATTGGCGAAGGGATGCTCCCGAAAGTCGACATAGACTACGGGAATGCCGGCGGCGTCGAGCTTCTCGATATATCGGGCGTCTTCCGTCGCCTGCTTCGACTCGATGTTCATGATCACCACATCGGGATCGAGGGCAACCGCCTGCTCCACGTCGAAGGTGCCGTCCTTGAAGCCACCAAAGGTCGGAATCTCCGCCATCTGTGGAAATTGCTCGAGATAGATGGCGTAGTTGTCGGGATCGGCCTGGCTAAAATCCTCACGCCAACCGACCACGCGTTCAAAGGGGTTGGCCGTGTCGAGCGCAGCCACGAGATAGATCTGCCGCCCTTCCCCCAGAATGACCCGTTGTACCGGAACATCCACCTCGACCTGTCGGCCAGCGACATCGGTCACCGTGACGGTCTCCGCCTGCGCTTGGAGAGTCGGGGACAAGGCGACGAAAAAGGCGATTGCGGCACCTGCCGCAAGCTTGCGGAGATTCATGGCGGTCTCATGTGTGATTGGGAAATGCGCGGACTTTATCGCGAACGCGACATATTCTCAAGCGCAAAAAGAAGGAAGAAGGAAGCCGTAAGCCGTGAAGTCTGCCTGATGCCATGGAAGTCCCGATTTTTCTTATAGCTTATGGCTTACAGCTCTCTTCTTGCTAGGTACACTCTCTTCAGCTCGCTTCCGCCACCGCTGTCTCGATACCCACCATGCTCTCGAATATCCGCATCGTTCTCGTCCAGACCTTCCATCCCGGCAATATCGGGCAAACCGCCAGGGCAATGAAAACCATGGGGCTGACCGACCTGGTATTGGTCAATCCTCGCTGCTTTCCGGATGACGAGGCAACGCGCCTGGCCGCAGGGGCCGAAGATGTCATTGATGCGGCGCGGGTGGCAGAGACGCTGAGCGACGCCGTTGGCGATTGCGTACAGGTGGTTGGGGCCAGCGCCCGACTGAGAAGCATGCCATTACCGCATTACGACGAACCCGATGAGATGGCCCGCGATGTGGTGGAAAAGGCCATCACGGACCCGGTGGCGCTGGTGTTCGGACGTGAGCGCTTCGGACTGACCAACGACGAGATCGGCCACTGCAGCCATCAGGTGAGCATTCCTGCCAACCCCGACTACGGCATTCTCAACCTGTCACAGGCGGTGCAGGTATTGGCCTATGAGGTATTTCGTGCCTGGCGTCGCCGTCCCGGAAGTGGCTTCATCCCGCAACGACCAGCGCACGACCGTCCGCCGACACACGAGCAGCTACATCATTTCCATAGCCACCTGTCACGGGTGATGCAGGCTAGCGGCTTCCTGACCCAGCCACATGCCCATACCGAGAAACAGCTTCAAGCGCTGTTTGCCCGCGCACAGCCCAGCCGCAAGGAGCTTTCGCTGTTACGCGGCCTGCTCAGCGCCTTAGAGCCAAAAGATGCGGGTGAGAACTGAAACCACCTAAAACTCGGAATCGACTCCAGCGTTGCTTGACTAATATTCATGCCCCATCGCGAAGGTAGCCTCGCGCGAGTTTGCAGGTAGTGGAGTTCAAGCGATCTTACCAAGCTCCACCAATGTCCGCATGAGGGTAGTCACTGATTCCTCGGGAAGCGCATATTCTTGCATCAACGCCTTGAGACGGCGCTCGAAAGCCAACTGATTTTCGCGTTCCTGCTCAAGGCGACGCTCCTCCGAAGACTTGGTTTCTTCTATCTTCGGCGAAGCGGAGGATTTGCTGGTGATACCTTCCAGTTCCCTGAGAGCTTCGGCGAATGCATCATCGAGTTCACGGAATTTACGCAACTTCTCGCGTTCATCCATGGCTTTGTGTGGTTTCTGATATTTCATTCGGGTCTTTGACAATGACTCTTCACTAATGATGGAGAAATTCTCAGCCCATATTTATTTAGCTTGCGCACCACACTGGGCTGACTGATTCCCAAGCGATCAGCCATGGCATAAGTGCTAGGCAATTGCTGACATAGCCGGGCGAATATATCGCGCTCGATACGCGCTATGGCCTGCTTGAGGGTTTCCTTCTCACCGAGCTGAGCGGTGTCGGCATGCGGAAGCGGATGCTTATCCGACAGTATACCGCTATTGGTGGTATTGGCGAAACTTGCCGGTGATACCTGGGCATTGCCACCGATGACATCGTCGGTAGCGGACAGCCAAGCCCGCTCCAGCCAGTTTTCCAATTCCCTTACATTACCCGGCCAATCGTGCGTCATCAACTCGGACCATTGGCTGGCATGTAAAATCTTGTGGCGGCCGTAACGCTGATTGAGCCGCTCTAGTTGCAACTCGACCAAGACGGGAATGTCTTCGCGACGCTCGCGCAGTGGAGGCAAGGTTACCGGAATCACATTCAGTCGGTAGTAGAGATCTAGCCGGAACGTACCATCCTCTACCCTTCTGGCCAAGTCCTGATTGGTGGCCACCACCAAACGGAAATCGACCCGCCTCGGTTGAATGTCGCCAAGGCGTGTCAAGCTGCCATCCTGGATCACCTTGAGCAACTTGGTTTGCATCGGCAATGGCAGTTCGCCGATTTCATCCAGAAACAGAGTGCCACCATCGGCTTGCTCCAGCAAACCGGCCTTGCCTTGGCGAGTAGCACCACTAAAAGCCCCGGGCTGATAACCGAACATTTCGGATTCGAACAGGCTTTCGGGAATGGCCGCGCAATTGACATCGATGAATGATCCGTCGCTACGCTGGCTCCAGGCATGCAATTGGCGGGCAAAGGCAGTCTTGCCGACACCAGACTCACCCAACATCAGCACCGTAGCATCGCTGGGTGCTACACGCTTCAGCAACAACGCAATCTCACGCATCACGCCACTACGCACTTGTAAGCTATCCAACGCAAGCTCATCGCTGATCGAGGTGGCGCTGGAGCGTTTGAGATGTTCGCTGAAGCGCTGCTGCAGCAACGCGTATTCGTCTTGCAAAAACTGCAGGTCGGTAAGATCCATCGAGCGACTTACTACCCGCTCGAGCTTGCCGTCGACGAATACTGGATGAGCCTGGGCGATCACACGTCTTCCTGCTCCCGTCTGTTGCATGAGCTGTGCAGGCTGGCCGGTTCGAATCACTTCCATGCTTACCGAGGGTTTGAGTACACCTCGTTCGACGAGTTGCTGCACGGTGGAGGCGCATAGCTCCTCACGAGACATCCCATAGACCGCCGCCGCTCCAGGACTGACATCGATGACCCTCCCCTGGCCATCGACGATAAAGAAATGGTCGTGGGCGGTATCGATGATGGTTTTCAAGACGTGGCTATCAATGTCACTCATGACCACTCCCCTAACAAATACTGTGATGCATTATTGCATCGATAATACAGAATCGCATCATTTCTATGATGCAAAAATGCATCAATGATCAGAAAACTTCAATAAATCAAATAAATAGAATTTGGCATGTTGTATGCATTGCTATGACAGAACTGACGACAAACAGTTTTTGATTGTTTAAGCACGGCTTTGGAGAAAATCAGATGAGCGAGTTCAATCAACCCTTGGGCGGCAACGAGATGCCGCGTTTCGGTGGCCTGGCGACCATGATGCGTTTGCCCACCCAGACAAGTGCCGCTGGACTCGATGCCGCTTTCGTTGGTGTGCCGCTTGATGTCGGTACGTCCAACCGCCCCGGTACGCGACTTGGCCCGCGCCAGATCCGCGATGAGTCGCGCATGCTGCGCCCCTACAACATGGCAACCCGTGCAGCCCCCTTCGACAGTCTTCAAGTAGCAGATCTCGGCGACGTTCCGGTCAACACCTTCCACCTACCCAAGAGCATGGACATCATTACAAGCTTCTACGACGAGGTGCTGGCACACGGTTGCACACCTCTGACACTAGGTGGCGACCACACTGTGACGCTGCCGATCTTGCGCGCCATCGCCAAACGGCACGGCCCCGTAGGCTTGATCCATATCGACGCCCATGCCGACGTCAACGACCACATGTTCGGCGAGCCTATTGCTCATGGCACCCCCTTTCGCCGCGCTCAAGAAGAAGGCCTGCTGGACAGTCATCGGGTCGTGCAGATCGGCCTGCGTGGCACAGGTTACGCCGCTGATGATTTTGACTGGTGTCGCGAGCAGGGTTTCCGCGTCGTGACAGCCGAACAGTGCTGGTACAAGTCGCTGGAGCCCTTGATGGCCGAAGTGCGCGAACAGATGGGCAACGGACCGGTGTACATCTCTTTTGATATCGACGGCCTCGATCCATCCGTGGCACCGGGGACCGGCACCGTAGAAATGGGCGGACTGACCTCGGCTCAGGGCTTGGAGATCGTGCGTGGTGCCTGGGGCCTGAACATCGTCGGTGGCGACCTGATGGAAGTCTCCCCGCCCTACGACCCAAGCGGCAATACCGCCCTGATGGGCGCCACCCTGCTCTACGAAATGCTGTGCGTGCTACCGGGCGTCATGCGCCGCGATTGATCCGGCCCACAACGATGTTTCCAATGATAATAACCGCATTGAGGTACCCATGATGTCTTCACTCGACACGACAACCAACAACATAGAGACGAACGGAGCACTGAATCCGCGCAATCTGCTGAAGTTCCTGATCCCGTCGCTGCTCGGAGTCAGCATGTTTCTGATTCCCTTCTCGGTGGGCGATACCATCAATATTGGTATGGGCCTGATGGCCGATGGTCTCAAAGCGATACTTGGCGATGCATTGCCAGCCATCGCAGTGGCAGTCCTGTGTCTGTCGGTCGCGCTCACCATGCTAGTCAAGGTCGCCAAGCCAAGCTGGGCCCGCGAGGGTGTATGGAAGGACATGTTCGACGTCGGCCCACTGTGGTTCGGAATGCGCATCCTGGGTGCCGTGTTCGCGCTGATGACGTTCTTCCAGTTTGGCCCGGAATTCGTCACCGCCTCCTTTACCGGTGGCGTGATGCTCAACGATCTTGCACCCGTGCTGCTGACGTTCTTCTTCTTCGCTGCCCTGTTGCTGCCGTTCCTGGTCGACTTTGGCTTCATGGAGTTCATCGGCAGCCTGGTACGCAAGCCGTTCCGCCTCATCTTCGGCTTGCCGGGGCGCAGCGCTATCGATGCCACGGCGTCATGGATGGGCTCGGGCACGGTGGGCGTTCTGATCACCACCCAGCAGTATGAGCGCGGCTACTACAATCGACGCGAAGCTGCCGTGATCGCCACCAACTTCTCGATCGTGTCGATTGCCTTTAGCCTGCTGATCACTAGTTTCATCGATCTCAACCACATGTTCATCCCGTTCTATTTCACAGTGGTGGTATCAGGACTGATTGCCGCAGTGGTGGTGCCTCGGATACCGCCGTTGTCACGCAAACCGAATACCTATTACGAACCGGTCGGCTGCCAGTTGTCAGAGGAAGGTACCGGCAGAGTGGGCATCTTCCGCTTCAGCCTGACTCAAGCGGTCAAGCGTGCCGAAAAAGCGCCGGGACCCCGTGAGCTGGTGCGTAACGCACTGTTCAACGTCGCCGATATCTTCCTGGCGCTGCTACCGCTGGTGATGGCGATCGGTACCGTGGCCCTGATCCTGGCTGAGTTCACGCCGCTGTTCACCTGGCTCTCTTACCCTATGGTGCCGGTGCTCGAACTACTGCGCATTCCTGAAGCCGAAGCCGCTGCGCCGGCCACCTTGGTGGGCTTCGCCGACATGTTCCTGCCGGCCGTGCTGGCAACCAACATCGAAAGCGAGCTGACTCGCTTCGTGATTGCCTGCCTGTCGCTGACCCAGTTGATTTACATGTCGGAGATTGGCGCGCTGCTGTTGAAGTCGAAGATTCCGCTCAAGCTGTGGGAGTTGTTCGCGATCTTCCTGCTACGCACCGCCATCACGTTGCCGATCATCGCCTTCATGGCCCATGCATTTTTCTTCTGAGAGGTATCTAGCTATTTCCAGCCCTGGTGGGAGCGAAGCGCTGCTTCGCGATTAAGGTGGTTTCACACCCGATGCCGGCCTGGCGGCCGGATCGCGCAGAAAATCTGCGCTCCCACCGGGAAATCAAGTTCTGTGATATCGAGGCTTGAAGACAATGACCTGTGCCCAATTGCTGTTGCAGCTTTTGCGCGATACCTACGGCGTGGATACCGTGTTTGGCATCCCCGGGGTGCATACCGTGGAGTTGTACCGCGGCCTGGAGGGCAGCGGCGTGCGTCATGTCACGCCGCGCCACGAACAAGGTGCTGGCTTCATGGCCGACGGCTATGCCAGGGCCACCGGCAAGCCAGGAGTGTGTTTCATCATCACCGGCCCTGGCATGACCAATATCGCTACCGCCATGGGCCAGGCCCTGGCCGATTCCGTGCCTATGCTGGTGATTTCCAGCGTCAACCGTCGTGACACGCTGGGTCGCGGCCAAGGACGCTTACATGAACTTCCCAGTCAGCAACAAACCCTTTCTGGCCTGACACGCTTCAGCCATACCTTGCTCGATACCCAAGCACTACCCGAAGTGCTGGTCCGAGCCTACACGATATTCCGCAGCAGCCGGCCTGGACCAGTACATATCGAGATACCTATTGACCTGTTCAACGCCCCTGCCACGCCCCCTGCTAAATGGCAACCACCGGAGCTGTATCGCGCCGCCCCCGACCCCCGAGGCCTGGCTACGGCAGCCCGGTGGCTGCACGAAGCCCAGCGCCCACTGGTACTGCTGGGTGGCGGTTGCGTGGACTCGCCCGAGGCCGCTTGCACGCTGGTCGAACGTCTCGATGCCCCCACGGTGACTACCATCAACGCCAAGGGACTATTGGGCGAGCATCATCCCCTCGACCTGGGCGCCAATGCCTCTTTGCCAGCGGTTCGCAAGCTCGCGAGCGAAGCCGACGTGATCCTGGCCGTGGGCACCGAGCTCGGCGAAACCGATTATGACGTGGTATTCGATGATGGCTTCCTGCTCACCGGAAAACTGATCCGCATCGATCTCGACCCCGAGCAATTGGTGCGCAATCAGCGGGTTTCGCTTGGTCTGGTGGCCGACTCCGGCATGAGCCTGGCACTATTGCTCGAGCATTTTCCGCAACCGCTACAGCGAGGTGGCCGCGCACGCACCGCTCAAGCCCTGGCGGCCTTAGGACTCGGCGATGACCCAGCCTTCGCACCATTCGTACCGTTGTTCGCCACACTCAAGGAAGCCATGCCGGATGCGGTGCTTGTCGGCGATTCTACTGCTCCCGTCTATGCCGCCAACCATTTGGTCTCGCAACCCGCACCGCGTCGCTTCTTCAACGCTTCGACCGGCTACGGCACTCTGGGTTACGGACTGCCAGCGGCCTTGGGCGCCCAGCTAGCCCGCCCTGACTTGCCAGTAGTGGCCCTGGTCGGTGACGGTGGCGTGATGTTCACCCTGTCGGAGATCGCCACCGCCGTTGAGGAGCAATTACCGGTGGTGATTCTGCTGTGGCACAACGCCGGCTATGAAGAGATCAGGCGTTACATGGATGCCCATGGGGTCGAGCGTCTCGGCGTGGATATCCGGGCACCGGATTTCCTGACTCTGGCACGCGGCTTCGGCTGCTTGGCCACCCACGTCGATAGCCCGGCGGCCCTAGCCGAAGCGCTAGCCTCACGTCCAAAGGACGGGCCGCTGCTGATCGAGGTGGATGCCACCCAGTGGCATCGAAATGTTGCTTGACGTTTAGAACCCACAAGTAGTGAGGCACAAGCTCCGCTGCGCGATGAATTTGTCACTGGGCCGTGAATGCCGACCTGACGATCGGATCGCGCAGAAAATTTGCGCTCCCACCAGTTGGAGCGCTTTTTCCTGTCATCGCTCTGAACAAGCTTTTCTGGGGGAAATATGCAACGGCTCGACCAACAGTTCATCGACAATCAATGGGTAAGGTCACGGGGATCTCGTCTGCTACCAGTCATCAATCCCTATACCGAGGAGATCATCGCCGAGGTCACCGCCGGTGATACAGCGGATGTCGAGGCGGCGGTGGAAGCGGCGCGCCGCGCCCTGCCCGCTTGGCGTACCATGTCAGGTGCCGAACGCGCTGGATATCTGGATGGCTTCGCCGAGGTATTGACCCGGCGTCGTGACGAATTGATGCGCCTCTCTTCAACCAACAATGGCAAGGTATTGGCAGAAGCGGGTATCGATCTGGACGATGCCATCGCCTGCTATCGCTACTACGCGGGACAAGCCCGCGCCTTGGATGCCCGCCAGGGCCAGCAAGTGGAACTCGACATGGAAGGAGTCGAGGCGCGTTGCTATCACGATCCGGCAGGAGTCGTGGGGTTGATCACGCCCTGGAACTTCCCGTTGGTGACCAGTGCCTGGAAGCTGGCACCCGCATTGGCAGCCGGCTGCACAGTGGTGCTCAAACCTTCGGAGGTTACACCTCTACCCGAGCATGCATTGGCCGAAATTGCCCTCGAAGTCAGTCTGCCGGCCGGAGTCTTCAACCTGCTGTTCGGTGATGGTGAAGGCATCGGAGCACCGCTGAGCGCGCACCCCGGCGTCGACAAGGTGTCATTTACCGGCAGCAACCGTGTTGGTGAAGCCGTAATGCGGGCTGCTGCCGGAGGTTCGCGAGGAGTATCGCTGGAGCTGGGAGGAAAATCGCCGATCCTGGTCATGGAAGATGCCGACCCCGAACAGGCCGCTGACTGGGTCATGGCCGGCATCTACTTCAACGCCGGCCAGATCTGCTCGGCCACGTCACGCTTGCTGGTCCACGAGGCGGTCGCCGCCCCGCTCTTTGCAGCCCTGGCCGAACGTATCGACGCCCTGACGTTAGGCGATCCACTGGCAGAAGGCACCGATATGGGCCCTCTCACAAGCTCGCGGCAGCGCGAGGCTGTGCGCCACTATCTACGTATTGCCGAACAGGAAGAGCTCGATGTCGTGCGCGATGAGCGCCATCGGCAGTTACCTGTCCAAGGTTATTTCCTGGCGCCGATCCTATATCGCGATGTGCCGCTGGAAAGCCGCTTGTGGCAGGAAGAGATTTTCGGTCCTGTCCTGTGTGGGCACAGTATTTCCAGCGAGCAGGAGGCCATCGAGCTCGCCAACGACAGCGATTTTGGACTGGCAGCCACGATAATCAGCGGTGATGCCACTCGTGCCAAACGTATTGGTAGCCAACTGCAGGCTGGCAGTATCTGGTTCAATAGCGATCAACTCGTCCTGCCGGAAACCGGCTGGGGTGGATTCAAGCGCAGTGGAATCGGTCGCGAACTAGGCCCTTGGGGCCTTTCCTCCTATCTGGAAGTCAAGCATATCGTCGGACCCGAGACGCCAGGAAATTAACAGCTCGTTTTCTCATGTAGAGTTGGGCCGCTTTGTGCGGTCCTTTTTTATGCCGTAGAAGCTGCCGAAAATTGACAGTTGGCAAAGAATTTGTGCTCAAACGCTCACTTGGAGATTCCAAACTTGCCTTAGCCTCGGTGAGTCCGTAATTAATGGAGGAGCAGGAGCATCAACTATAACCAGAACAAGCCCTGGAAGTGCCATTGGCGGTAGCACTATCGCCAGAATGATATGTGACGCAAGGGCCAGATAATGTTCAATGACATGATGAGGGCTGAGATCTGGCTGCAGGAAAAGCTGGAGACCCAGCAGGGCATCGAGGACCTGGCACAACGCCTGGGTTACTCGTCTTCACAAATCCGTCGCAACTTCAAGCGATGCTTCGGTTTATCCCCCAGTGCCTACCGAGACCAATTACGGCTGGAACGAGCAGTACAGTTGCTTGGCCACACTTATTTCAGCATCTACGAGATTGCCTCTCAATGCGGCTACCAAAACCATTCAGCATTCTCGCGGGCGTTTCTACGCCGCTACCATATAAGCCCCCGCGAGTTTCGCAGAAGCGAACGACAAAGACTCTCACTGTTACGCCATGACATGACTCAAGAGTACCCGTTTCGCATTGACCATGCACAACGACAGCATGCCGTGGTCACTCGTCTTTACCAGCATGGTCCGAAAAGGGAAAGCAATATCGAAAACCTGCCAGAACATGAAACCCTGCAAGCACTTCCCGATAAGTTACGCAACGGCTGTCCGATTGTCATCATACATGGCAATCATTGGGGAGAAGGGTTCTCCCGGGCCGACCTTGGTGTACAAGTGGATGAGGGGGTTACCGATGAACTGGCCATTCCCCTTCCCTTTCGCACCTTGAGTCTGCCAGCTTACCGCTATGCCAGCGTCGTAACCGACAATCTGGGCGAACTTGGGTCGATTATCGACTTTCTATTGGCCAAGGCACTTCCCCAGCATGACGAATTCGTCAGTGGCCTTCCTCCCAGGTTGCTCTGGCGAAAGACAAAGCATAGGAAGTCCCACAAGAGCCCTGACAGCGTCGAACTTCGCTTGCCATTATACGGATCGGATTGATACGGTCCAAACACGCCGACGCCGCCGCGGGAACCCGACGGCGGCGTCACAGAGCCGTACCAGCATATTCAAATGCCCGTACAGACATCATTCATGTATGTTTTTCCCTAGCTTTCCACCCGAACCAGCCAGGATTCCACGGTCTCGTTGCCGTATTCGTCTTTCCAGGCCTTGAGGGTTTTCTGGTTACCGCCGCGAGTCTCCACGACTTCCCCTGTATTAGGGTTCTTGTAGATTTTCAGTTTGCGTTTACGACGACCACCGGCAGTGCTGGGCGCGCTAACTCTAGCAGCCTTGCCTGCCGACTTCGGATCGAGCAACTCAATTACGTCAGCGGCGTTCTTGTTGAACTCCTTCATCAACGCTTCGAGTTTCTCCTTGAACTCTAGTTCGGCCTTGAGGCGAGGATCATTCTGCAACTGTTCCAGCTTCTCGTTGAGTTCCTTGAGCTGCTGTTCCTGTTGCAGGTATTCGCTTAGTAGTGACATCACTCTTCCTTTATTCAGATTCAGAGAACTGCATGGGATGCAACACTATTGTCGCCGTTACACTGGATAATGCCAAGAGCTTAGCGATATTTTTAATTAGCGACAACATGAAATACACCCAACCCCTTTACCATTTCACCTCGGGACAGGCAACAACCTTGTTCATAAACTGCAGAAAAGCCCTACAGTATCTTGTCCATCCCCTTTGCAGACAGCATTTAGTAGTGTTTGTTTCTGGCCAAATGCACATCCCCACTGTTAACCTTCAATAAATAGAAAGTTAACAAAGAGGCCATCATGACAGCATCACCACTATGGCACCCTTACGCCCAGATGCACACTCAACCACCGGCACTGAAAGTCATTGGAGGTAAGGGAGCTCATTTCACTCTCGATAACGGAGAATCCTTGCTCGATGCCACCTGCTCCTGGTGGTGCATGATACATGGCTACTCACATCCCCGACTCGTTGCGGCGATCAAGAGCCAAGCCGATAGCCTGTGCCATGTGATGCTAGGTGGCCTGACGCACGAACCCGCTGATCGCCTGGCCAACGCACTGGTTCGCATCACCCCAACAGGCTTGAACCATGTATTCTTTTCAGACAGCGGATCAGTAGGCATGGAAGTGGCCATGAAAATGGCCGTGCAGTATCAGGTGCAGAAAGGACACCCGGAAAAGCATCGACTCTTATCACTGATGCGCGCCTATCACGGCGATACCAGCGGCTGCATGGCAGTTTGTGATCCAGAGGAAGGCATGCATTCCCTGTTCTCTGGCTATTTACCCCGTCACCATTTCGCCCCTGCTCCTACAGCTCCCTTCGATGCCCCCAGATCGGCCGTTGAAGACGATATACAAGCACTACGACGCGTGCTCGAAGCTCACCACCACGAAATCGCTGCGCTGCTCATGGAGCCTCTGCTGCAGGCTGCGGGCGGGCTCAACATGACCTCACCGCACTATGTACGAGCCGCACGGGAACTGTGCGATGAATTCGATGTATTGCTGATATTCGATGAAGTGGCCACTGGTTTTGGACGTACTGGAAAACTGTTTGCAGCCGAGCACGCAGGCGTCACACCGGACATCATGGTACTTTCCAAAGGGCTTACCGGTGGCTATCTAGGGCACGCCGCAACGCTAGCGACGGACCGAGTGTATGATGTCTTTCTCAGCGATGATCCAGCGCGTGCTTTCATGCATGGCCCAACCTTCATGGGCAATCCGCTGGCTTGCCGTGTAGCATTGGAAAGCCTGGCAGTGTTCGAAGAGGAACGCTATCTCGAAAAAATCACCATGCTGAACGAAATCCTGCGACAAGAACTTCTAGAGGATCCGGATCTACACGCACACCCCGACGTGGAAGACGTTCGCGTTCTCGGCGCCGCCGCTGTCATCGAAGTCTATGACAGCACCAGCCTGAAGGGAGCCCAGGCCTTTGCACGACAACATGGAGTATGGCTGCGCCCCTTCGGTCGCTGGCTATACACAATGCCAGCCTATATCACCACGCCTGATGAAATGCGCCGGATTACCGGGGTGATGAAAGAATGGTTCAGGATTGAAACTCACTAACTCACTATAGAGATCGCGCAACGAAGTCGCCTCATACACGAAAAACGCCGCCTCCTTTATCAGGAGGCGGCGTTTTCAGTCTTACCGATCGCAGCTCAAGCAGTGATCAGTCTTGACCCATCTGCTGCTTGATTAGGTCGCCGATGGTAGTCGGGCCACCGGTATCGACTTCCTGCTCGCGCAACTTCTTCATGCTCTGACGAGTATCGTCCTGATCCTTGGCCTTGATCGACAGGCTGATCGCGCGGTTCTTGCGATCCACTCCGATGATACGGGCCTCGACGCTGTCGCCGATATTGAGCACATTACGAGCGTCTTCGACACGGTCAGCGCTGATCTCAGAAGCCTTAAGCACGGCAATGACATCGGTCGCCAGTTCGACATGGGCTTCCTTGGCATCGATGTCGACGACACGGCCAGTCACTACCGAGCCCTTGTCGTTGACGGACAGGAACTCAGCTACCGGGTCGGTATCGAGCTGCTTGATGCCCAGCGAGATGCGCTCACGCTCAGGATCGATGGAGAGAATGACAGCTTCGACTTCGTCACCCTTCTTGTACTGACGCACGGCTTCTTCGCCGGTATCGGTCCAAGATATGTCGGACAGATGCACCAGGCCGTCGATACCACCTTCCAGGCCGATGAAGATACCGAAATCGGTGATCGACTTGATGCTGCCGGAAACGCGGTCGCCCTTGTTGTAGCGTGAACTGAAGTCTTCCCACGGGTTAGTGGTGCACTGCTTGATGCCCAAGGAGATACGACGACGCTCCTCGTCGATGTCCAGCACCATGACTTCCACTTCGTCGCCAACCTGAACGACCTTGGACGGATGGATGTTCTTGTTGGTCCAGTCCATCTCGGAAACATGGACCAGACCCTCGACACCTTCTTCCAACTCGGCGAAGCAACCGTAGTCAGTAAGGTTGGTGACGTGAGCCATGACCTTGGTGTTTTCCGGATACCGATCCTTGATGTTGACCCAAGGATCTTCACCCAATTGCTTGAGGCCCAGGGAAACGCGGTTGCGCTCGCGGTCGAACTTCAACACCTTGACGTTGATCTCGTCGCCTACGGCCACGATCTCGGATGGATGCTTGATGCGCTTCCAGGCCATGTCGGTGATGTGCAACAAGCCATCGACACCACCCAGATCCACGAAGGCACCGTAGTCAGTGAGGTTCTTGACGATACCCTTGATCTGCTGGCCTTCCTGCAGTGTGGCCAGCAACGCTTCACGCTCGGCACTGTTCTCGGCTTCGAGCACGGCACGGCGGGATACGACCACATTGTTACGCTTGGGATCGAGCTTGATGACCTTGAAGTCCAGCTCCTTGTGCTCGAGGTGGGCGGTATCGCGCACAGGGCGCACGTCCACCAGGGAACCCGGCAGGAAAGCACGGATAGAGGCCACATCGACGGTAAAGCCGCCCTTGACCTTGCCGTTGATCACGCCCTTGACGATCTCTTCCTTCTCGAAGGCCGCTTCCAGCTCTTTCCAAGCTTCAGCACGCTTGGCTTTTTCGCGAGACAGACGTGTCTCACCGAAGCCATCCTCGACGGCTTCCAGGGCGACCTTGACTTCGTCGCCAATGGCAATGGTCAACTCACCATTGTCATCACGGAATTGGGCTGCGGGAATCTGACCCTCGGACTTCAGGCCGGCATTGACGGTGATCCAGTCACCCTCGATGTCGACGACCGTCGCCATGACGATGGCGCCCGGCTCCATATTGATGTCCTGAAGAGACTGTTCAAACAACTCAGCAAAGCTTTCGCTCATGATGTTCCTACGTGATCAACGTTGATAGCGGCTGTACCGCCTTCTCTCCGTACCACCAGCAAGTACGGGCCTATTCCACCAATCCCCGGGGACGTTGGCGCTGGTTCGACCTGGTCAGGCTCTCGGCTTCCAAGGAACGTATCGCCTGGCCACGTCATGACGTCTGGCCGGGGGCTCCGCAAGGGATCGTCAGGCGTCGGTGGCCAAGCCACGCTGGGCGAGGAAGGCCGCCACCCGATCCACCACTTCCGGTATCGTCAGGTGCGTGGTGTCCAGCTCAATGGCGTCTTCAGCCGGTATGAGCGGGGCCACACTGCGCTGCATATCACGCGCATCGCGCGCCTGAATCTCCTTTAAAAGACTCGACAGACTAGCATCTTCGCCAGCTTCTCGCAACTGGAGGTAGCGCCGCTTGGCACGCTCCTCAGCACTGGCGGTGAGAAATATCTTGAGTTCGGCGTCAGGGAACACGACGGTTCCCATGTCGCGACCGTCGGCAACCAACCCCGGGGGTTTCTGAAAATCGCGCTGACGCCGTAATAGGGCCTGTCGCACTCGCGGTAACGCCGCCACCAGGGATGCACGATCGCCGGCTTGCTCGGTACGAATGATGTCGCTGACGTCCTCGCTTTCGAGATACACTCGCCCTCCTTCCTCACCGGGCACGAAAACCACGTCGAGGTTGGCCGCCAACGGCTCGAGAGCATCCTCGTTATCGAGCTTGATATTGTGACGAGCCGCCGCCAGTGCCGTCAGCCGGTACAGGGCTCCGGAATCCAGCAGGTGCCAGCCCAGACGTTCAGCGACCAAGCGACTGATGGTGCCTTTGCCGGCGCCACCTGGGCCGTCGATAGCCAGCACTGGGGCCTCAACTTGCTCAGTCATGCGCTTCCCTCCGCTCCTCGTCGACTCGCAGGCCGACACTACGCGCCAGTTCGATGAAGCCCGGAAAAGACGTCGCCACATTGGCGCAGTCGTCGATGACGATCTCATCGCGTGCCCGTAGCCCCGCCACAGTGAACGCCATGGCGATACGGTGGTCGCCCAGACTATCGATATGCCCGCCACCATAGTTGGGAGTCTCACCCTCATGCCCCACAATATCGATGCCATCGTCGTATAGACGGTTATCGACACCCAATACCGTCAAGCCATCGGCCATTGCCTGCAGGCGGTCCGATTCCTTGACACGCAACTCTTCAGCACCACGCAAACGGGTCACGCCCTTGGCATTGGCAGCAGCGACGAACAGCGCTGGGAATTCGTCGATGGCCAGTGGTACCTGATCCCGAGGAATTTCGATCCCGGTTAACGGAGCATAGCGCACACGGATGTCGGCGACCGGTTCACCTCCAACTTCATGCTCATTGGATAGTGTGAGATTGGCACCCATTGCTTGCAAGATATTGATCACGCCAATGCGCGTCGGATTGATGCCGACATGCTCAAGAGTCAAATCCGACCCCGGGGTAATAGCTGCAGCGACCAGGAAGAAAGTTGCCGATGAGATATCCGAAGGCACATCGATCGGCCCAGCGATGAGCTTGCCACCACCGCTAAGCCAACAGGTATCGCCTTGGCGCTCGACCGGATAGCCAAAGCCATTGAGCATACGCTCGGTATGGTCGCGAGTCGGAGCCGGCTCGCGCACTCGAGTTTCGCTTTCGGCATACATCCCGGCAAGCAATAGGCAGGATTTTACCTGGGCGCTGGCCATGGGCATATCGTAATAGATGCCCTTGAGCATCTGGCCACCCTTGATCTTCAGTGGTGGACGACCCCCTTCAGCGGTACCGATCACCGCCCCCATCTGACGCAATGGATCGGCCACCCGCCCCATGGGACGCTTGGTCAGCGAAGCGTCACCTGTCAATTCGGTATCGAAGGCTTGCCCAGCCAACAGCCCAGCGAACAAACGCATGGCAGTGCCGGCATTACCTACATAGAGCGGACCGGAGGGTGCCTTCAAGCCATGCATGCCCACCCCATGGATGGTCACACGCCCTTGGTGTGGGCCTTCGATGGCGACTCCCATCTCGCGAAAAGCCTGCAATGTGGCCAAACTGTCCTCGCCTTCGAGAAACCCTTTGACCTCGGTAACGCCTTCGGCCAAGGCACCCAGCATGATCGAGCGATGCGACACTGATTTGTCACCGGGCACCCGAATGCGGCCAGAGACACTGCCACCGGGGGCGACCCGGTAACAAAGATTGTTGTGTTCCATGGTCTGATAACCCGCCTGATAACTGGTCTGATTCAAGAGCGTATCGAAATAATGACGCGCGTGACTGGCA
The DNA here is from genome assembly GCF_000409775.1 of Litchfieldella anticariensis FP35 = DSM 16096. Lineage (GTDB taxonomy): Bacteria > Pseudomonadota > Gammaproteobacteria > Pseudomonadales > Halomonadaceae > Litchfieldella > Litchfieldella anticariensis. The sequence continues at coordinate 1,156,011 of NZ_KE332377.1, forward strand.
CGGCCGAAGGTCGCCAACATGGCATCACCATCACCGGCCTCCACCGCATGGCGCAACCTGGCCACACCGACTTCGAAGTCGTCCAGGGCCGTGAGCACGGCATCACGGTTCGCCAGAAAGATATCGCGCCACATTACCGGGTCACTGCCGGCAATGCGCGTGAAATCGCGAAATCCGCCAGCGGCATAGCGGAAGATCTCCAAGCGTTCATCCTGACGCGCCAGAGTATCCACCAGTGAGAAAGCCAGCAGGTGCGGCAAATGACTGGTGCGCGCCAACACCTGGTCATGACGCTCGACATCCATCTCCAACACTTCGGCCCCGCAAGCCCCCCATAAGGTGCGTACTCGGACCAAGGCCGCTGGATTGGTATCTACTGCCGGCGTAAGGATCACTTTGTGCTGACGGTAGAGATCAGGGTCGGAAGCCGCGACACCACTTTTCTCAGAACCGGCGATGGGATGGCCAAGTACAAGATTGGCCGGTAGCTGACCAAAGGCTCGTCGGGCACTGTCGCGTATCGCCGCCTTGGTGCTGCCAACATCGGTAATCACGACCTGTGAATCAGTATGGATGAGCCGGATGGCGAGCTCTTCCATCACAGCATCCATGGCCAGCACCGGTACCGCCAATACGATCATGGTGCTGCCAGTGACCAGGGTAGCAAGCTGCGTATCACCACCATCAATGACACCCATCGCTACGCCACGGGCGATCTCGTCGGGATCGCGGTCGCAGGCGACGATCTCGCCCTTGAAACCAGCACTCTTCAACGCTGCCGCCAGCGAGCCACCAATCAAGCCCAGGCCGACGATCAGGATGCGAGATTCATCGACAACCGCCTGCTGCATGATCAGAGCACACCCATGGGATAGGATCCCAGCACCTTGAGCTCCGCCGCGCGCAGTCTGACTTCCTCAAGCACCGCTTCGACCACCGGGTCCTCACAGTGACCCTTAAAGTCGATGAAGAACACGTAGTTCCACACCCCAGTACGCGATGGACGTGTTTCCAGGCGCGTGAGATCAATCTGGTGACGGTGGAAAGGCTCAAGCAGATCGTGCAGCGCGCCTGGCTGGTTGCGCATGGCGACTACGATGGAGGTCTTGTCCTCTCCGGACATCGGCACGTCCTGATTGCCGATGATCAGGAAGCGGGTCGAGTTGTCAGGGCGATCCTCGATCTTCTCGGCAATCTTCTCGAGGTCGTAGAGCTTGGCCGCCATGTCGCCGGCAATAGCCGCACTGTGCCATTCACTCTTGACCAGCCGCGCAGCCTCGGCGTTGGATGCCACAGGGACCCGCTCGGCACTCGGGAAATGCGCGTCAAGCCACTTGCGGCATTGGGCGAAGGACTGTGGATGCGAATATACCCGCGAGACCTTGTCACGGCGGGTATTGTGGGAAATCAACAGATGCTGGTGAATACGCAACACGACTTCACCACAGATACGCATAGAGGAATCCATGAACGAATCCAGGGTGTGGTTGACGACACCCTCGGTGGAATTCTCCACTGGTACCACGCCATAGTTGGCTGCACCAGCTTCCACTTCACGGAACACCTCATCGATGGCAGCCATCGGCAGACTAATGGCACTTTCACCGAAATGCTTGAGCGCGGCCTGCTGAGTAAAGGTGCCCTCGGGGCCCAGATAGGCCACTTTGATCGGCCGCTCTAGCGCCAAGCAGGCCGACATGATTTCGCGAAACAACCGCGCCATCTCTTCGCTATCCAGCGGCCCCTTGTTGAGAGCCATGATACGCCTGAGCACCTGTGCCTCACGCTCTGGGCGATAGAAGACGGTGTCCGGATCTGCCTTGGTCTTGATTTCCGCTACCTGCTTGGCACATTCGGCACGCTCACTGATCAGACGCAGGATATCGCCGTCCAGATGGTCAATGCGCTCGCGCAGTTCATCGAGATTGATGGGGGTATCGGTCATGGGGTTAGCCCCTTCTTTTCTCGAAATCGGCCATGAAGGCAATCAGTGCATCCACGCCCTCCTCGGGTACGGCGTTATACAGGCTGGCGCGCATGCCACCCACGCTACGGTGCCCCTTGAGGTTAAGCAGGCCCGCCGCATCGGCTTCTTCCAGGAAGGACTGATTGAGGCGTTCGTCGGCAAGCACGAAAGGCACATTCATACGCGAACGGTTACGCGGAGCGATTGGGTTGGAATACAGTTCGCTGGCATCGATGGCGGCATACAGCTTGGCCGCCTTGCGCGTATTGATGGCGCCCATGGCTTCGAGACCGCCGATATCGTGCTTCAACCAGTCGAATACCAACCCGGCCAGATACCAGGAATAGGTCGCCGGAGTGTTGACCATCGAGCCTTGCTCGGCAGCCGAGCGATAGTTGAACATGGTCGGGGTATCGGGCCGCGCACGATCGAGCAGGTCGTCGCGGACGATGACGACAACCAACCCTGCCGGGCCAATGTTCTTCTGCGCACCGGCATAGATCACCCCGAAGCGGGAAACATCCAGTGGCCCGGACAGGATCGACGATGACATGTCGCAAGCTACGGGCACGGAAGTTTCGGGGATATAGTCGAATTCCAACCCCCCAATGGTTTCATTGGCGGTGTAATGCAGATAGGCCGCGTCATCGGAGAGGCGAATCTCTTCTTGGCGCGGCACCTCAGTCAACCCATTGGCCTCGCTGGCCCCCGCAACATGAGCCCCGAACAGGTGACGCGCCTCAGCAATCGCTTTCTTACTCCAGATTCCCGTATTCAGGAAGTTGGGAGTACCGCCGGCCCCCAGCAGATTGTAGGGCAACATGGCGAACTGCATCGATGCTCCGCCCTGCGAAAATAGCACCCTGTAATTGCCCGGCACTGCCAGCAACTCGCGCAGATCTTGCTCCGCCTGTGTAGCGATGGCGGTATATTCCGGACTGCGGTGACTCATCTCCATCACCGACAGACCACGACCGTGGTAGTCGAGCATCTCTTCCCTGGCACGCTCCAGCACCTTGGTTGGCAAAGCCGCCGGGCCAGCACAGAAGTTATAGTGACGTGTCATCAGCGATATGTTCCCGATTCGTTCCAACGCGGCCACGGCCGCTCTTACCTTATTCGTCGCCATTTCCTTCAGATGGCGCATCCTCAACGTTGCTATCTTCTAGTGCTTCTTCAGATACGGCCTCTTCCGGCTCATCAATACGCACCGTCTTGACCAGGCTTTCGCCTTCGCCAAGGCGAATCAGCATCACGCCCTGAGTGTTGCGCGAACTGACCGACACTTCTTCGACCCGGGTACGCACTAGCGTACCCTTGTCGGTGATCAGCATCATCTCGTCGTTGCCGTAGACCTGCATCGCGGCGACCATGGCGCCGTTACGCTCACTGGTCTGCATGGCGATCACACCTTGGCCACCACGTCCACGTAGCGGGAATTCCTCGAGGCGGGTACGCTTGCCGTATCCATTTTCGGAAGCGGTGAGGATGTAGATCTGTCCGCCGTTACCGCCCATGCCATTACCATTGTCGTTGCCACTCTCGGTATCGACGTCATCCTCGGTGTCCGCTTCGGCATCGATCTGCTGCGATTGCGGAATGATCAGACTAATCACTTCGGCACCACCGAGCAGCTTCATGCCACGCACACCACGCGCGGTACGTCCCATGGCTCGCACATTGGATTCTTCGAAACGAATCGCCTTGCCGTGGGATGAAAGCAGCATGACGTGGTCATTGCCAGAGGTCACGGCCGCCCCTACCAGGCGGTCACCCTCTTCGAGATCGATAGCAATCAGGCCCACGCTGCGTGGCCGTGAGAACTGATCGAGGCTAGTGCGCTTGACGGTGCCCTTGGCGGTAGCAAAGAAGATGTAGCTATCCGCGCGGTACTCATGCACTGGCAGGATGGCGTTGATCGACTCCCCTTCGTCCAGCGGAAGCAAGTTGACCAGTGGCTTGCCGCGCGAGCCACGGCTGGCATTGGGCATTTCATAAACCTTGAGCCAGTAGACCTTGCCCTTGTTGGAGAACAACAGCACCGTGTCATGAGTCGAGGCCACCAGCAGGTGTTCGATGACGTCCTCGTCCTTCATTGCGGTGGCCGACTTGCCACGCCCACCACGTCGTTGTGCTTGATAGTCGGAAAGTGGCTGGGTCTTGGCGTAGCCGCTGCGGGAAATGGTGACCACCATATCCTCTTCGGCGATCAGGTCCTCGATACGCAGATCCAGGTGGCTGATCTGGATCTCGGTTCGACGCTTGTCGTCATATTGGTCGCGGATCGCCTCGAGTTCCTCGCGGATGACCTCCAACAGTCGATCAGCGGAGGCAAGAATAGCTGTCAGTTCGGCGATCTTCTCGAGAATACCCAAGTACTCGTCGAGTAGCTTTTCAGTCTCGAGACCAGTCAAGCGATGCAGACGCAGTTCGAGAATGGCCTGGGCCTGAGCCGGCGACAGGCGGTATTCGCGTCCGGCCTGGTCGAGACCGTAGCCCTCCTCGAGATCCTCGGGTTTACACGATGTAGCCCCGGCCCGCTCGAGCATGCCGGTAACCTGCCCTGGCGGCCAGCTCTGAGCCAGCAGCTTTTCCTTCGCTTCGGCGGCGGAGGGCGAGGCCTTGATCAGTTCGATGACCTCGTCGATGTTGGAGATCGCCACCGCCAAACCTTCGAGAATATGCCCGCGCTCACGTGCTTTCCTCAACTCGTACAGAGTGCGTCGGGTGACGACTTCACGACGATGGCGAATGAACGCCTCGAGCATTTCCTTGAGGTTCAGTGTCTTTGGCTGACCGTCGTCCAGCGCCACCATGTTGATGCCGAAGACGTTCTGCAGCTGCGTCTGGGCGAATAGATTGTTAACCACCACCTCGCCGGACTCGCCGCGCTTCACCTCAATCACGACGCGCAGACCTTCCTTATCTGACTCGTCGCGCAGCTCAGCGATACCTTCGATCTTCTTGTCCTTGACCAATTCGGCGATCTTCTCGATCAAACGAGCCTTGTTTACCTGATACGGCAGCTCATTGACGATAATATGATCGCGCCCGGTCTTCTCATCATGCTCGATGGTATGGCGCGCCCGCACATAGATACGTCCGCGACCGGTGCGGTAGGCATCGAGAATGCCTGCCTTGCCGTTTATGATCCCCCCGGTGGGGAAATCGGGGCCAGGGACATACTCCATCAGGTCATCGACGGTGAGAGTGTAATCGTTGATCAGCGCCAGACAGGCATTGATCACTTCCCCCATGTTGTGTGGCGGAATATTGGTCGCCATACCCACCGCGATACCTGACGACCCATTGATCAGTAGGTTAGGTACCTTGGTCGGCAGCACATCGGGAATACGTTCGGTGCCATCGTAGTTGTCGACCCAGTCGACGGTATCCTTATCGAGATCGGCCAGCAGCTCATGCGAGAGCTTGGCCATGCGCACCTCGGTGTAACGCATGGCAGCGGCATTATCGCCGTCGATGGAGCCGAAATTGCCTTGCCCATCCACCAGCACATGGCGCATGGAGAAGTCTTGAGCCATGCGCACGATAGTGTCGTAGACAGCGCTATCACCGTGCGGGTGATACTTACCGATGACGTCACCGACCACACGGGCGGACTTCTTGTAGGCCTTGTTCCAATCGTTGCCGAGCTCATGCATGGCGAACAGCACGCGCCGGTGTACCGGCTTCAGGCCATCGCGTACGTCGGGCAACGCACGGCCGATGATCACGCTCATCGCGTAATCGAGGTACGATTGTTTGAGTTCGTCCTCGATGTTGACTGGCAGAATCTCTCTGGCGATGTCACCCATGGGTCGTCAAATCCTTTGTACTGCGACAAATTGGCGCTGCGGGACGCTTGCAAACAGCTTCTTACAGCAGCCAGGGATTATATCACCGAGCGCGGCACAAAGGCAGCGGCACAACCAAGACATTACGGGATTCGACCAGTTACCCCGCCTCACTCAAGCATCGCGCGGCAGCACCAGAGGTTCCAAGGCCTCACGCAGATTTCCCTCGAAGGGTATGGCCTTGTTGTTGCGAGCATCGAGCAGGACGAAAGTCAAGTCGGCATCGGCTATGCACTTACCGTCGCGCACCCGATTGATGACTTGCCGCATCACGGCACTGCGATGGCCAAGTTCACAGAGGGAGGTTAGAACTTCCAGGTCATCATGCATCACGGCACCACGGCGATAGTTGATATTGAGATTGACTACCGCCAGTGCTACATCGTCGTCGAACAGCGATGTCATATCGACTTTCTCATCGAAGTAGCTCCATCGTCCCTCCTCGAGAAACTCCAGATACCTAGCATTGTTCACGTGAGCGTAGACATCCAGGTGATACCCCCTGACACGCAAGGTGGTGCGTGTGATACGAGTGTCCATGGTTGATGTCCTTTTCCTAGATGATGAGTGAAGTTTCGATTCTAGCGATGCCTCTTTACCAAGCACAAACAAGTGTTTGAAACACACGCTCAACTTTGTCGATGCTGGCACCCGCCTGCCCCTTTGGCCATAATGTGCATCCTTTTCACCAAGGACTGTCCTTTTTCATGTGGTTCAAAAACTTGCACCTGTACCGTCTGCATGATGCCCCGGCCATTACCCTAGAGGCACTGGAAGAGGCCTTGAGCGAACAGGCCTATCGCCCACTGGGCGGCAGCGAGGCCCGTCGGCTGGGCTGGTGTCCGCCAGCAGGCCGCCATGGCGAACGGCATGTACACGAGATACAGGGCCATCGCCTGTTATCGGCACTGCGCCAAGAACGCTTGTTGCCAGCTGGGGTGGTGCGTGAAGAGGTTGAAGCACGTGCCGCCGACCGAGAGGTGGCCGAGGGACGCCCTCTACCGCGCAAGGAAAAGCAAGCCCTCAAGGAGCAGGTCTATGAAGAGTTCCTGCCACGCGCTTTCGTGCGCAGTCAACGTATCGAATTGTGGTGGGACACACGCCAGTCCATGATCGGTGTGAATGCCTCGAGCCGCAAACGTGCAGAAGAGATTCTCGATCTGCTACGTCAGACGTTGGGTAGTCTCAAGGTCACCCCACTCTCCAGCCGCACCACACCAATCCGTGCCATGACGACTTGGCTGACCGACACCGCGTCGCGTCCTCCGATGCTGATGCTGGGCGACCAGGTGGAGCTCAAAGCACAAGGCGATGACGGAGTGCTTCGAGCACGCCAGGTCGACCTTGACGGCGACGAGATCCAGACAGTGCTGGCCGGAGGCCGCCAGGCCACCAGACTCGCCATGGAACTGGAAGGTCAGCTATCGTTGGTGCTGCATGACGACTTGGCTCTGAAGTCGCTGCGCTTTGCCGATGCATTGATCGATGAAGCGTCCCAGACCGATGACGGCGACGATGCCGTGTTACGATTGGAAACCGATTTCGTGCTGATGGCTCAGACACTGTCTGCCGTAATCGAACAACTGATCGACTGGCTGGGCGGCGAGGCACAAGCCACCGCTCCGTCACCCTGATAATGACCCCGATATCGTGATGCATCTATCGTGACTCTCGACTCGACTAGCGCACCCAAAAATACCAATTCGCAAGCGTCGGACCCGTTCGCGGATATTCGTCCCTATCATGACGATGAAGTGGCCGAAGTACTGGCGCGCTTGGCCGATGACGCCGAATTGCTCGACGCCCTGACCCAGTACAAGCTACCGCGCCTAGCGCGTTTCGCTCCCAAGCTGGCACGCGCCATTGTCAGCTTCGCTCTGCGTCGGGAAATGCGAGGCGTGGACTCGGTACGCGCATTCCAGATGCGTATCGCTGACTACATGCAGCGCATGATTCGCACTACGACCGATGCCTTCGAGGTGGAAGGGCTCGACAAGCTGGATCCCGCCAAGGCTTACCTGTTCATCGGTAACCACCGCGACATCGCGCTCGACCCGGCCTTCGTCAATTACGCCCTGTACCAAGCCGGTCGCGACACCGTGCGTATCGCGATCGGGGACAACTTGCTGCAGAAGCCCTATGTGTCAGACCTGATGCGGCTCAACAAGAGCTTCATCGTACCGCGCTCAGCCCGCGGCAAACGTGCCATGCTGGCAGCGTATCAGGCACTGTCGAGCTATATTCGGCATTCGATCACCAAAGACAATCACTCAGTGTGGCTGGCCCAGCGCGAGGGTCGCGCCAAGGATGGGATCGACCGTGCCGACCCAGCAATCATCAAGATGCTGACCATGGCGCGCCGCCAGGCTGACAAGGATGCCAATTTCGGTGATGCCATCGCAGAACTGCGTATGGTGCCGGTGTCGATCAGCTACGAATACGACCCCTGCGACTTGCAAAAGGCGCGTGAGCTTTATGCCACGCATACTGAAGGGCGCTACCAAAAGGTCGAATTCGAGGATATCCGCTCCATTGTTGCCGGCATCACCGGTGCCAAGGGGCGCATCAAGCTGACTTTTGGCGAACCGCTGTCCAACGTCTTCGATAGTCCCGATTCCGTCGCCGAAGAGATCGATCGTCAGGTATTGGGCGGTTATCGCTTGTTTCCCAGCCACCAGCTCGCTCTGGAGGCCAGCGGTCTGGCACCCGATCTGCTGGAGCTTGATGAGGTGACCGACGCGGACCGTGAGCGTTTCAATGCGCGCCTGGATGAGGTCCCTACCCATCTGCGCGACTGGTGGCTGGCACAATATGCCAATCCCGTGCTCAATCGAGCGGGAAGGCTATGAAGGGATAAGATGGAAGATGTAAGAACCTGGCTTCGCCGAGAGCCAGAAGTTATAAGCTTTAAGCTGTAAGAAAAACCTAGCCTTACGGCTCGTAGCTCGTAGCTCGTAGCTCGTATCCAGGAGCTTGTTCCCATGGCTCATATTCACCAGACCGACATCGATCAGGGCGCCATGACCCGCGATGCCTATCGCGTCACGTTGATTGGCGCGGCATTGGATGGAGTTCTGGGGATGGCCAAGGTCGTCGTTGGGGCGCTGGTCGGGTCCGCGGCACTCGTCGCCGACGGGGTACACTCCTTTTCCGATCTGGTGACCGATGCTTTCGTTCTCGCTGCCACTCATTTCGGTCGCCAGGCACCGGATACCAACCACCCCTATGGCCATGGGCGTATCGAAACACTCGCCACTTTGTGGCTGGGCAGTATCCTGATCTTCGTGGCTGGTGGGATCGCCTGGGCCAGTCTGACCCGGCTATTCACCGGTATACTGGTGCCCGCCCCCGGACTCTGGGCTATCGGATTAGCAATCGTGGCACTGTTCGCCAAAGAATGGATCTTTCGTTATACCATGCGCGTGGCCAAGCGCATCCGTTCCAAATTACTGGAGGCCAATGCCTGGCATTCCCGCTCGGATGCACTATCCACGATCGTGGTATTGATCGGTCTGATTGGCGCACAGTTCGGCGTAGGCTGGCTGGATGCCATTGCCGCTGCGGTAGTGGCATTGATGGTCGGCAAGATTGGAGCCAGCCTATTGTGGGAGTCCAGTCAGGAACTCGTCGATACTGCCCTGCCCAAGGATGAGCAACAGCGCATGCGCCATGTCGCCGAGCAAGTGCCCGACGTACATAACGTACACGATCTTCGCACCCGTACGGTGGGAGGCCATGTACTACTCGACCTGCATATCGTGGTCCCCCCTCGAGTCACGGTGTCGGAAGCGCATGAGATCGGCAACGAGGTCAGCCGTCGGTTGCGCGATACCTTTCCCAACCTGACCGATGTCACGTTCCACGTCGATCCGGAGAACGACGAAGGCAAGATCGACCCCAGCCTGCTGCCCGGCATGCCCTTACGCGAAGATGTCGAGGGCAAACTCGATGAGATCTGGTCACACCTCCCGGCCTGGCAATCGCGCGTTGCCTTGGACCTTCACTATCTCGGCAACCAGATCGACATCTCGGTCTACGTACGTGAGCTACCCGAAGGACAAACGCTTGGCGAAGCGGCTCAAGCTCTGCGTGAATATGCCGATAGCCTACCATGGGTGGGACGATTAAGAGTTTGGCAGGGCCCAGGAAAAGCCTAGCCTCTGCCTGAAAACTAACCGCACCCACTCATGTGCTCATGTGGCGTCGGAAATCGCCCTGTGTGTCAGGCCGGTCAAGTCATCCGCATATTTGCTTAACTCCGCTGCTTACTGTTGTCTGCTGCCTACGCACCTGGGTTCGACTATCTCTCATCGATTTCTGAGAAAGCGATGATATAGGCGTCAACGTAACTGTTGTGTAAAGTGACCGGTATCCGCGACCAAGCGAGGACGCAACCGCTCAATGTCCCGACCCCAGCCTTGCTTTTCCTTTTCCCCAGAGCGCCGACGCTTTCTTGCCGGGTTCGGTGCATTGGTGCTGGGAGCAGGGCTAGGATTGGCGCCCACATCGCTGACGGCCAACATGGACCCCACTCGTCTGCGTCAGTCCATGCAGAACATGTATGGGGCCAGCGGCCTCCTTGTGCTGGAAGAGTGGTTCGCCCTACTCGAACGATTGGCAAATAGCGCCATCGACGAGCAACTTCGTGAGGTCAATGACTTCTTCAATCGCCGGGTTCGCTGGCTGGACGATATCGACATCTGGGGCCAGGAAGACTACTGGGCAACACCGTTGGAAACCATGGGACGCGGTGAGGGCGATTGCGAAGACTACTCCATCGCCAAGTACATCACGCTCAAGCAACTTGGCGTACCTACTGAACGCTTGAGAATGATCTACGTTCGGGCGCGCATCGGCCGTAGCAACATCTCCCAAGCCCACATGGTGCTGGGCTATTATCGCCACCCCAGCGTCGAACCACTGATCCTCGACAACCTGGTGCCTTCCATCACACCCGGCAGCCAGCGAACCGATCTCGACCCGATATTCAGCTTCAACAGCGACGGCCTGTGGGCCGGTGGCTCGACTCAGTCGCGCGCCGATCCCACACAACGCCTGTCGCGTTGGCGTTATGTACTAGGACGTATGCGCGAGCAAGGGTTTCCATGATGAATAACAACATGCCAACCGTGAGCATCTTTTCAACTGGCTTCAAGCTGGGAGAGCCGCCATGTCACTGATCAAACAACTCTGGCTGACCATCGCCGTGCTGTTACTGCTGGCCTTCGGCGGCAGCCTCGTTATCGGAGTCAGTGCCATCCGGCACTACACCGAACAGGAAGTCCGCATCAAGAATGCCGATAATGCCAATGCTCTGGCGCTCTCGATGAGTCAGTTGGACAAGGATCCGGTGACTATCGAACTTCTGCTGGCCGCCCAATTCGATACTGGCCATTACCGCCTCATTGAACTCCACGATCCCGAGGGTGACCTGATTCTCCGCCGAGTGGCCAACGAGTACATCGAGGATGTGCCCTCCTGGTTCGTCGACATGACTCGCTTCTCAGTACCTGCCGGCCAAGCCGTAGTACAGGATGGCTGGCGCCAATACGGTACGGTGGAACTGCAAAGTCAGCACAGTTTTGCTTACCGCTCGCTATGGCAGAGTACCCTGAACTTAATCGGCTGGTTTGGAATCGCAGCCCTTATCAGCGCCCTGCTCGCCTGGTGGATCGTCAAGAGCATTCGTCGCCCTCTGCATGCCGTGGTCGAGCAGGCACGGGATATCGGCAACCGGCGCTTCACTACCTCGAACGAGCCTTACACCCGAGAGCTACGAGACGTCGTGGTCGCCATGAACATGCTCTCCAGCAAAGTACGGGAAATGCTTTCCCAAGAGAGCGAGAAGCTCGAGCGCCTGCGGCGTAAGCTGCAACATGATGAAGTCACGGGGGTTGCCAACCGCAGCCACTTCATGAAGCGGTTACAGGAAGCGCTGGACTCTGAAGACCTTGCCAGTGAGGGTGTCCTGGTAATGCTACGTGTGGCACGGCTTGCAGATCTCAACGACACGCTAGGACGCCAAGAAACAGACCAGTTGCTCAAGGAGATCGCCCACGCGTTGGACCATATCGCCAGCGCGAGACACGGCCAGGTCGGGCGCCTCAATGGCAGTGACTTCGCACTACTGCTGCCCGGAGAAGATAATCTGCGCGCCTTGTCTCAGGAGCTCAAGCGTTGCCTGCATCCCATCGCCGATAGCCACCACGTTGATAGCCACCACGTATCGATTGGATTACCCATGTCGATACTCGAATACGCTACCAACGACGACCGCAGCGAACTGCTCAGCACTCTGGATGGAGCCCTGGCCAAGGCCGAACAGGATGGTGATCGTTCCCTGGAAATCGTTCAAGGCAGCGCCCGGGAGTCACTGTATACCGGTCTCGATGCGTGGCGAAGCGCGCTGGAGCAAGCGCTGGAAAATGGCGTTCATCTAGCCCGCTACCCTGTCCTCGATCCCCAAGGTCAAGTGGTTCATGTCGAAAGCCCTTCGCGCCTCTATCTCAAGGGAGAATGGCAGCCTGCGGGGATTTTCATGCCGTGGATCTCACGGCTAGGGCTCAACGTGAACTATGATCTTGCCGTCATAAAATCCGCACTGACCGATATCGAAAAGCACAGCGAACCACTGGGGATCAACCTATCCCCTCAAGCGGCCAGCGACGGTCGTTTCCTCTCTGGCGTCAAGCCATTACTCGCCGCTCACCCGGAAGCGGCAGCCAAGCTGTGGCTGGAACTGCCGGAATCGGTAGCCGTTCGCCATCTGGAAGGATTCCGGGGATTGTGCCGCGAACTGCGCTCTTTTGGCTGTCGTATGGGTCTGGAGCATGTAGGCTCGGAATTCATCCATATCGCCGATTTGCACGATGTTGGACTGACCTATCTCAAGTTCGATGCTTCTCTAGTAACGGGTGTCGAAAACAACAGTGAACAACAGGCCATTCTTCGCGGAATGGCAACGCTGTGCCACTCGATCGGTATCCTTGCCTTCGCTGAAGGGGTCAGAACGGATGCTGAGCGTGACACCATATTGGACATCGGCTTGGATGGCGTCACTGGTCCCGGCATTCGACAGGACGCAGAAGCAGGGAGAAAGGCGTAAAGAGATACCTTTCCCAGTGCGATAACAAAGGGCTACGAGCAGTAAAGTACTCGTAGCCCACGCCCAGCTATCAGGCATTCATGGCCGTTAAATCAGGCCATTATCCTCATCGTCGTTTTCGTCCAGCAAGTCGACGCTGTTGACACGTCTACGTAACGACTGACGGGCCATCAGTTTCTCACGGGCGGCATCCGGTAGGTCGGTGAAGCTGATAACCCCCTTGTCCATCAACAGTTCGATCACATCTTCCAGTACACGAACGAACTCCAGATCGGTGCTGCGCAACTCCTGGAGTTGGCGATTCTGATCCTGCTTCAGGAATGCCAGCAATTCCGGTGAATCCGGTGCTATGCCCTCTCTACAGTCGGGCGTCATGCCCCCACTGACCAACTCGATCCTGTCCTGCTCATCGCGTTTGACGTACATGCATTACCCTCAACTATCCAGTCCGCTCAAACCAAGCCCAAGAGACAGTGTAAATGAAAAGGCCCCGACCGTTACTCCGGGCGAGGCCAAACACTATTGCACCATGGTCTACTGATCGATATTGAGCTGGTTATTCTCGATCATGGACTGGATGAAATCTGCTGAGCTCTGACCATCCATACTCACATTTTCAAGTACGATCGTCTGGTCGGCGTTAGCCTTGTCACCACCCAGCTGGCCGTTGGAGCTCACATAAAGCGTGGTACTGCCACCCTCTTCCTCTGCCAGGATGTAACTATCGATCGACCCCTTGCTCTCATCCTGCAACAGGTCGGAGAGATCCAGCCGGTCAGCCTCACCACCACCTGTGTAACCGTTCACCTGATCGAGCATGAAGTCCTTCACCACATCCTCGGCGGGTGAGCCGGTCGTGCCTTGGTCATTAAGATTCCAGGCAAAGGTGTCGGCACCCAGGCCACCGTACATGATGTCGTTAACCCCTCCCCCAGCCAGGAGATCATCGCCGGCACCACCATCGAGGACGTCGTCGCTGCCATTGCCCTGAATGATGTCATTGCCGTCGGTGCCCTGCAGGACATCACCATCTGCGTCCAGGGTAAAATCCCAACTGGTCGTTGCCTGATCGCCGTCGCCATCGGTAACGGTCGCAGAGAGTTGCAAGGTCTGGTCCGTGCCTTCAATGATGGTGACGATTTCGGCCGAGGCCACGCCGAAGCCATTGCCGGTATCGTTCAGGGCACTGATATAGACCGTATCGAAGGCTTCGTCGGACGTTATGGTCCAAGTGCCATCACCATTAGCAGTGGCATCGAATGCCTCCTGCTGGCCGCTGTCTTTCCAGAAGGTCGGCACTTCGCCGGCATCGAGCCCCCAGAAGCTGAAGTTAATGCTGTAAACCGCCAGGGGATCCGCTCCGCCAGCAGGTTCGTTCAAGGTTTTTTTGTTGCCACTTCCCGATGTCGACCATCCCTCGCCATCGTAAAAGGTCAGCACCAGGGTCTCGGAGGGATCATCGATCGTGGAACCTTGTGAAATCCCCAAACCATTGTTGTTGTAGTTGACCGTATCGCTGCCAGTGGCCTGGGCCTTGATAAAGATGGAACCAGCCTCGCCTACGGCGTCGGCGTTCGTGAAATAAGCCGCACCACTATTGCCTCCCCCAAAACCGCTGGAGAAACCCACCAGCAATGAGGACTGGGAACCATCCAAGTGGCCCAGCTGTGTCAATGTGTAGGAGCCATCCCCGTTGTAGGCAACGGTGAACACGGTGACCTCGTTGTTCGCATCGTCGAGGTAATAGGCATCCAGCGAGCCGTCACCGTTTTCCCGATAAAGGAGGTTATTCCCTTCAGAACTCATGCGCTGCCCGGTTTCCGGGTTGAGCCAGTAAGTGCCATCGTTGCTACCTGATAGGATCACGCTGGCGCCTTGCTGATCGGCCCCGAACGAGAGCGGAATCTCGTCAGTGAGGGACAGTCCTTGCTGGTTAGCCATCAATGCCGTGCGGACAGGAGCAATCTGGGGTACATCATCGATGATGTCGATGGTCAGGGTGCCTGTGGCACTACTGCCGCCCACCCCGTCGACCTGCAACGCGACCGTATCGGCCAGGCTAGTGTCATTTTCTGGTTGTTCGTGAGTCTGAGCTGCCTTCAGGGTATAGGTGTATTCGATGGTCGCCGTCTTGTTGCCGTCCGGGCTGTTATAGCCGGTCAGCCGCAGTTCCCCTTCTATCGTATCGATCACGATGGAAGGTGAGGCAATTGTCAGCGCCTGAAGCTGTGCCAGAGTGAAGGTCTGCCCCCCCACGGTGACACTGGCGATGCCATCACTGGCTGACACTTGGAAACTACCGGTGTCGGTCTCGCTATCGCTGGCCGCATTGCTACCATTGACCAACCCTGCCTCGTGGACGGTGCTGTCGGCTCCCGAGGCACTGACCGTGACACCAGCCGTATCAGCAGCGCCATTGATGGTGAGGGTCAGCGTGGCGGTGCTGGTGTCGCCGTCAGCGTCGATCAGCGTGTAGTCGAAGGTCTCGGTGAGGGTCTCGCCATCATCGAGCGCCTGCACCGCCACCAGGCTGCTGTCGAGCGTGTAGCTCCAGGTGCCGTCGCCGTTGTCGGTGAAGGTGCCGTACTGCGCAGCGGTGCTGGTGAACGCCACGCTGGCCAGGGTGTCGGCACCCTGGGTGTCGTTGGTCAGCACATTGCCGGTCAGCGGCGCGGCGGCATCCTCATCAATGGCGCCTATGTCGTCGGAGGCATCAGGTGCGGTGTCGATGATCTGGATGTCGAGATTGTCGCTGGTGGTCACACCGGCCACATCGGTGACGCTGACCTCAAAGCTGTCCACCACGCTGGCGTCACCGCCGCTGTGATCGGCGGCATCGCCGTTCTCAGTGTACTCGTAGCTGATCTCGCCCGTGGCGGCGTCGTAGCCGGTCACGGTCAAGGTGCCATTGGCAGCGACGATCACCACCGGGGTGGTGCTGGCGTTTGTGACGTCCTGCCCGCCAACGGTGACCGTGGCAATACCCACCTCGGCACTCACGCTCATGGTACCAGTGATGGTGTCACCGGTGCCTTCGACCACGCTGTTGTCGGCGCCGGTGGCCGTGCCGTCGGCGTCATCGATGTCGATCACCGGCGGGCCATCAGTCTGGCCGTTGATGGTGAGGGTCAGCGTGGCAGTGCTGGTGTCACCGTCAGCGTCGATCAGCGTGTAGTCGAAGGTCTCGGTGAGGGTCTCGCCGTCATCGAGCGCCTGCACCGCCGCCAGGCTGTTGTCGAGCGTGTAGCTCCAGGTGCCGTCGCCGTTGTCGGTGAAGGTGCCGTACTGCGCGGCGGTGCTGGTGAACGCCACGCTGGCCAGGGTGTCGGCACCCTGGGTGTCGTTGGTCAGCACGTTGCCGGTCAGCGGCGCGGCGGCATCCTCGTCGATCTCCGCGCTGTCGTCCACGGCTTGCGGCACGTCGTCGACGATGTCGATGGTCAAGGCATCGTCGGTGGCACTGCCATCACTGTCGGTGGCTTCAAGAGCGAAGCTTTCCTGCACTGCGTCGCCGTCGGTGGCGCCATCCAGGGTGTAAGTCCAGTTGTACTCACCGCCCACGCCCTGAGTCACCACCAGCGTACCGTAGGCGCCCTGCACCGTGCCGCCACCAGTGACGTTTTCACCATTGATGGTCAGACTAGCCAGTACATCGTTGCCGGTGGCGATATTGAAGCTGCCCGTGGTGACATGTGAGCCGTCGTTGGCGCTGCCACTGGGCAGGCCAGCTTCATCGACTTCGCTGGCTCCCGGCTCAAGTGTGAACTCCGGGATGGCGTCGCCAGTCAGTTGCATCTCAGCAGTAGCACTGGTATCGAGATTCTCGTAATTTCCACCTGTGGTGCCAGTGATGCTCAAATCAAGAGTTCCACCGCCATCAGGCACGTTTGGAGATTTGAAGGTCACGCTGCCACTGGTGGCACCGGAAGAGATGATGATGGTCTGGCCGTTGGAGAGCTCGATCACCAGGTCGCTGGCGGGAGCGTTGTCGACCGTGGCGGTGACAGTGATGTCCTCGCCCTCGGCGACCTGCTCTGGCGCGCTCAAGCTGATGGTAGTGGTGTCACTATCGTCGACCACTGTCGCCTCAGCCGCTTCACCAAGCGTGATCTGGTCATAACCGCCACCGCTTGCGGAACCGATACTAAAGCTTTCGGTTTCACTGCCTTGCCGATAGACGTCATCTTCCCGGCTATCGATCTGGATACTGGCAGAAGTCTGGCCTACGGGGATGATAATTTGCATGCCATTGGTAAGCGTGATCACCAACGGCGAACCACTAGGTGCCGTACTGGTAGTGGCTGTCAGGGTAATGGGTTGCCCCTCGACAACGCTATCCGCATCGCTGCTCAGGGTAATGGTGGTTTCGATCGGCTCCGGGGTTGGGGCTGGTTCTGGCGTGGTTTCTCCCCCATCGGCAACCACCGCAGCCAATCCGCCCCCCTCGGCATCGATGAACCCGGCCGTTTGAGCGGAACCGAACTGGAATGTCAAGGGGTCCACTGACTCGGTGATCCGCGCCAGGCGAACGAAGTCGTGACCACCGCCTTCGGCTCCGCCCCCGCCAGCACCGGCTGCAGTGGCATCGAGCAGTTCAAGCAGGTCGCCATCATTTTCGTCGATCGCGGCGAGCAGGGCTTCAAGATCTTCATCGAGGACACTGGACTCGGCCACGTCGACGGGAGTTTCCGCATCCAGCTCGGGCGTCATCGCCACCTGTTGACCGGGACCGATGAGTGCCGGATTCAGGCCGTCACCGAAGTCGAGCTGGACACTTCCGTTGTCGGACGTCACCAACGTCTCGCCTTCCCGCAAGACATCTCCCGGACTCAACTCACGCAGATTCCCATCGTCATCGCGCGCCCAAACCTGACCGTTAATGGAAAGAACGGTTGCAATGGTCATATAACTGACTCCCTGTGCCCCTGCCGACTGCGCGGCATGTTGTAATAGTGTTTTATGGGAGTCAGATTAGTGGAGAAGTGGTAGAAAATTTATAGTACCGATGGACAATGTAAGAAAATGTTTCCATGCGCCACCCATCGTAAATGGCAGACAGACCGAAGAAACCACCAATCAAATCAAACTATTACCTTCTTCATCGTCATCCCCAAACAGATCAATGCTGTTTACCTTTCTGCACAGCGACTGGCGGGCTATCAGCTTCTCACGGGCGGCATCTAGCCACCGTGTAAATAGAAAGGCCCCGCCCGGCATCGCCGAGCGGGGCCATGGCCTTTTCACACAGCTTACTGATCGATAGTCAGCTGGCCGTTGCTGAGCATATCCTGGATAAGATCGGCATCGTATTGCACGCCTTTCAGGTGAATGGTCTGGTCTTCCGCACCGGCATCGTAACCCTCGGCGAACCCACCGCTAGTGCTGACATGGATCACGGTGCCCCCCTCTCCATCATCGCTGGCATGCAGGTAATCACCGATGTCGCTGTCGCTGTCACGCTCCTGCAGCAGATCGGAGAGTTCCAGCTTGTCACCTTCGTCGGCACTAAAGTCCATCACCTCGTCGGCGGCAGCATTGTCTGCCTCGCCCTGGTCCCCGAGGTTCCAGGCGAAGGTGTCGGCCCCCAGGCCACCATACAGGGTGTCGTCGCCGGCACCACCAATGAGCGTATCGTTTCCGTCACTAGCGTACAGGAGGTCGCTGTTTCCACTTCCCGCCAGCGCATCGTCGGCCGATGAGCCTACAACGATGCCGTACTGCTCGACAGCCGTGGCGGATGAAGTCCCACCCTGGCTGATGGCGGATACGCTGGCTTCTATGTCGAAGGCACTGGTATCGGCGGGAACCGTCATGGTGATCTGGAGATCGTCGATGTTGCCACCATCAGGGTTACTGATCTGCCAGTTACCATCGCTGTCTGGTCCAGAGACACCGGCCCCTTCGAGTGTCACGCCATCGGGGATACCGCTGAGCGTAATGTCGGAGAGCTCTTCGCTGCCATTGGCATCAGCAAGCGCCGCCGATATGTCAACCTGGAACGCCTGATCGCCGCTATCCCCTTCTACGACTTCTTCGACATTCGGTTTGTTGATGTCGGGACCATCGAAGCTCCCATCACCGTAGATCACGCCTTCGATGTTGTTGCTAACCTGGTTGATCAGTGAGCCTGACCCGCTCTCGCTCGAGTAGTCCACCCACACACCATCGAGCGTATTGACGTGAGTATTCGCATTGTTGTTAGTGCTCCAGCCTACCTGATATTCAAGACCTTCCTCCTGAACCACGAAGATGTAGTCACCGTAAGCATTCGGAGCGTTCTCATTGGTGCGATTACCGTGTACGGAGTCCAACCCGCGTAGCTCTTCATGATCCCAGTCGGACTGGGTATAGAAGTAGCCGCTCTCCGAGTGCACCACGAAGATATCGGCATATCCGCTATCGCCACCATGGTTGCCCTGTTCGTAATAGGCAATGACACCGGCATTTGCAGAGCCTGGATTGGCGATTTCAGGTGCCGTATCTCCTTTCGTCAGCCATACCCGTACACCATCACCGATCTTGACGATCTGACCGTCCTGGACATCGAAACCTCCGGCCACACTGCTGCCACCGTTGACTTTGATGATGTCGGCGCTGCTCCCACCGGATTCTTCCGGGGTGACCGTCAGTGAAATATCGGGGGTACCAGCAGTCGGCTCAATTTCAGTAGTCGCAGAATCCGTACCGGTCGCCGTATCGGTGCCATCCACCACCGTTGCGATTGCGGTCAGCTCCACCGGGTCGGTGACACCATTGGGCACCGACATGGTGAGCCCGGTGATCGACACGGCCTGGGTGTCCGGATCGATCGCTACCGTGTAGTCACCGTCGCTTTCCAGCGGCAGCGTCCAGGTGCCATCGGCATTCTGCTCGCCGGCGGAGAGCATGACACCGTCCGGCACGGACACCACCACCGAGGTGATCGACTCGGAGCCGTCGATGTCGGTCGGGGCCGTGGTGATCTCGACGTCGTAACTCGTGGCAGCAACGTAGCTGACCTGGTGCACCAAGTAATCGTTGCCGGAGTTGTGGTGCTCCTCGCCTTCAGCGGGCGTGGTGAATTCGATCGCGGCGATCATCTTGCCGGCAGGTGCCTGACGGGTGATCTCCTCGCCTATACCGTCATGACCACCTTCCGGGCTGTTACCACTGACGACGACCGTCTCGGACGAGCCGTCCGTGTAATGGACGACGTACTCGGCATACTCCCAGTCAGCCAGCCAGGCAAGCTGGAAGGAGACCGACTCCGCCGGCATGTCCAACGCTACCGTGAGCGATTCGCCGTTGCCGATTTCCGAGTCCGCCCCATTGGAAGCCGGCCCGGCGACACCAAAGCCGGTCGTCGAGCCCGAATCCTTGATGCTGATCTCGCCGGCCTCGCCATCCTTGGATGTGGTGACGCTGAAGCCCTCCGGGTCATGGGCGTTGGAGCCGCCCACCGTATGGGTCGTGGTGCCGTTCTTGGCCAGTGTCACGTTCACATCGGGTGTGTCGGCCACTGGCGTGACGGTGAGATCGAGCGTGGAGCTGACCGTATCCGAGCCGTTGGTGACGCTATAGGTGACTTGCGGCACCGGGCCGCTGTAATTCTGGTGCGGCTCGAAGCGGTACGCACCGTTGGCGTCGATCGTGAGCGAGCCCTTGCCGGCGATCGTGGCCGTCTCGCCGGCTTGGTAAGAGACGCTATCCACCGAGAAGCCGGTCACTTCAAGCGTGCCGATATTGGTTTCGGCATTGTCGAGCACGTTGCCGGTAAGCGCGGTGTCTTCCTGTGTGCTGGCCGTTTCACCTGCGTCGACAACGTTGCTGACGCTGTAGTCACGGCTGGTGGTGGCCTCGGACGGGTTGCCGGCCTCATCGCTGCCATCGACGCTGGCGTCGACCTGGCTATTCTCGGCCAGTACGCTGCCCGGCACGTCGATGGCGTAGTTGCCGTCGGCATCGACGGTGCCGGTGAAGGTTTCCTCGCCCACCGTCAGGGTGACGGTGTCGCCCTCGCCGGCGTCACCGGTGACGCTGCCAGTCACGGTGACGGTCTGGTTGGCTTCGTCGCCGTTGACCACGTCGTCACCGGCGATGGTGTCGATGCTGATGGTGGCCTCGGCGCCACCGTCGACATCGTACTCGCGCACGTTCTCGGCGGTGTAGGAAGTGCCGGCCTCGTCCTCGCCAGTGACGCTGGCGTCGACCTGGCCGTTCTCGGCCAGCACACTGCCGGGCACGTCGATGGCGTAGTTGCCGTCGGCGTCGACGGTACCGGTGAAGGTCTCGTCGCCCACCGTCAGGGTGACGGTGTCGCCCTCGCCGGCGTCACCGGTGACGCTGCCGGTGATGGTGATGTCGTCCCCGGCTTCCGCTGCGTTGATCACGTCGTCGCCGGCGATGGTGTCGATGGTGATGGTGGCCTCGGCACTGGTGTCGACGTCGTAGTCGCGGCTGGTGGTGGCCTCGAACGGGTTACCGGCCTCATCGCTGCCGTCGACGCTGGCTTCGACCTGGTCGTTGTCGGCCAGCACGCTGCCCGGCACGTCGATGGCGTAGTTGCCGTCGGCGTCGACGGTACCGGTGAAGGTCTCGTCGCCCACCGTCAGGGTGACGGTGTCGCCCTCGCCGGCGTCACCGGTGACGCTGCCGGTGATGGTAATCGTCTGAGTGGCCTCATCGCCGTTGACCACATCGTCGCCGGCGATGGTGTCGATGGTGATAGTGGCTTCCGGGGCAGTCACCGAGGCCGTACCGGTCGCCGGTGCCGGCCTCGTCCTCGCCAGTGACGCTGGCGTCGACCTGGCCGTTCTCGGCCTGCACACTGCCGGGCACGTCGATGGCGTAGTTGCCGTCGGCGTCGACGGTACCGGTGAAGGTCTCGTCGCCCACCGTCAGGGTGACGGTGTCGCCCTCGCCGGCGTCACCGGTGACGCTGCCGGTGATGGTAATCGTCTGAGTGGCCTCATCGCCGTTGACCACATCGTCGCCGGCGATGGTGTCGATGGTGATAGTGGCTTCCGGGGCAGTCACCGAGGCCGTACCGGTCGCCGTATCGGCGCCATCCATGACCGTCGCTGTCGCGGTCAGTTCCACCGGGTCGGTGACATCATTGGGTACCGACAAGGTGAGCCCGGTGATCGACACGGCCTGGGTAACTGGATCGATCGCTACCGTGTAGTCACCATTGCTGTCCAGCGGCAGCGTCCAGGTGCCATCGGCATTCTGCTCGCCGGCGGAGAGCATGACACCGTCCGGCACGGACACCACCACCGAGGTGATCGACTCGGAGCCGTCGATGTCGGTCGGGGCCGTGGTGATCTCGACGTCGTAACTCGTGGCAGCAACGTAGCTGACCTGGTGCACCAAGTAATCGTTGCCGGAGTTGTGGTGCTCCTCGCCTTCAGCGGGCGTGGTGAATTCGATCGCGGCGATCATCTTGCCGGCAGGTGCCTGACGGGTGATCTCCTCGCCTATACCGTCATGACCACCTTCCGGGCTGTTACCACTGACGACGACCGTCTCGGACGAGCCGTCCGTGTAATGGACGACGTACTCGGCATACTCCCAGTCAGCCAGCCAGGCAAGCTGGAAGGAGACCGACTCCGCCGGCATGTCCAACGCTACCGTGAGCGATTCGCCGTTGCCGATTTCCGAGTCCGCCCCATTGGAAGCCGGCCCGGCGACACCAAAGCCGGTCGTCGAGCCCGAATCCTTGATGCTGATCTCGCCGGCCTCGCCATCCTTGGATGTGGTGACGCTGAAGCCCTCCGGGTCATGGGCGTTGGAGCCGCCCACCGTATGGGTCGTGGTGCCGTTCTTGGCCAGTGTCACGTTCACATCGGGTGTGTCGGCCACTGGCGTGACGGTGAGATCGAGCGTGGAGCTGACCGTATCCGAGCCGTTGGTGACGCTATAGGTGACTTGCGGCACCGGGCCGCTGTAATTCTGGTGCGGCTCGAAGCGGTACGCACCGTTGGCGTCGATCGTGAGCGAGCCCTTGCCGGCGATCGTGGCCGTCTCGCCGGCTTGGTAAGAGACGTTTTCGACCGCGAAGTCGGTCACCGACAATTCGCCGACATTGGTTTCGGCATTGTCGAGCACGTTGCCGGTAAGCGCTGTGTCTTCCAGCGTACTGGCCGTTTCACCAGCGTCGACAACATCGTTATCCAGGATGGTGCTGGTGGCGATGGCACTGGTGTCAAGATCCTCGTAGTTGCCACCACTGACCGCATCGATGCTGAAGGTCAGTTCCTCTCCGTCCTGTTCGTAGACGTCATCATCATGGCTGGCGAAGGTCACGCTGCCTTCGGTGGCGCCGGCGGCGATGGTGATCGTCTCGCCGTTGTTCAGCGTCAGCGTCAGGTCGGTCTCGGGCGCATGGTCAACCGTGGCGGTGACGGTGATCTCGTCGCCCTCGGTGACGGTCTCCGGCGCACTCAGCGTGACGGAGGTGGTGTCGCTGTCGTCGACCACTGCGGTGCTGGTGGTGGCACTGGTGTCGAGTTGCTCGTAGTTGCCACCGCTGGTCTCAGTGATGCTCAACTCGAGGGTCTCGTCGCCCTGCTGGTAGGCGTCGTCGTCGCGGCTGGCGAAGGTCACGCTACCTTCGGTGGCGCCGGCGGCGATGGTGATCGTTTCGCCGTTGTTCAGCGTCAGCGTCAGGTCGGTCTCGGGCGCGGTGTCGACCGTGGCGGTGACGGTGATCTCGTCGCCCTCGGTGACGGTCTCCGGCGCACTCAGCGTGACGGAGGCGGTGTCGCTGTCGTCGACCACCGTGGTGGCGGCGGTGGCGCTGCTGTCGAGTTGCTCGTAGTTGCCACCTTCGGTGTCGGCGATGCTGAACTCGAGACTCCCGTCGCCCTGCTGGTAGGCGTCGTCGTCGCGGCTGGCGAAGGTCACGCTACCTTCGGTGGCGCCGGCGGCGATGGTGATCGTCTCGCCGTTGTTCAGCGTCAGCGTCAGGTCGGTCTCGGGCGCGGTGTCGACCGTGGCGGTGACGGTGATCTCGTCGCCCTCGGTGACGGTCTCCGGCGCACTCAGCGTGACGGTGGTGGTGTCGCTGTCGTCGACCACTGTCGTCTCAGCCGCTTCACCAAGTGTGATCTGGTCGTAACCACCACCGCTTGCGGAACCGATACCAAAGCTTTCGGTTTCACTGCCCTGCCGATAGGCATCGTCTTCCCGGCTATCGATCTGGATGCTGGCAGAGGTCTGACCTACGGGTATGACAATTTGCATGCCATTGGAGAGAGTCACGACCAAGGGGGAATCAGAGGGCGCAACGCTAGTGGTGGCCGTTAGCGTAATAGGCTGCCCTTCAATGACACTATCCGCATCCGTGCTGAGGGTAAGCGTCGTCTCCACTGGAGCGACTTCTTCCTCGTCCGTCGTCGCAGCCTCATCTCCACCCTGGGTGGTAATGAACTCCTCGGCCTGAGCGGTACCGAAATTGAACGCCAGGGGATCCACGCCCTCGGTGATCCGCGCCAGGCGCACGAAATCGTGGCCGCCACTTTCACCACCGCCCCCCCCGGCACCGGCTGCGGTAGCATCGAGCAGTTCGAGCAGATCGCCGTCGTCTCCGTCAAGTGCCGCAAGCAGGGCTTCGAGATCTTCGTCGAGGACACTGGAATCACCCAAGTCGATGGGAGCTTCAGCATCCAGTTCAGGCGTCATTGCCACCTGCTGGCCGGGTCCGATGAGTGCAGACTCCAGGCCATCACCGAAGTCGAGCTGGACGCTGCCGTTGTCGGAAGTCACCAGAGTCTCGCCTTCCTGCAAGACATCCCCAGAACTCAGCTCGCGCAGATTGCCTGCTTCGTCGCGCGCCCAGGCCTGGCCGGTGATGGAAAGAACGGTTGCGATGCTCATGTGACTGACTCCCTGCGATCCGTGCCGATGGCATCGGCATGATTATGTCGTTAGGGCGTCAGACTAATTCATGAAACACTTAAGAAACATTGTACCGATGGACATGGCAACATAGGATTAGCGACTTCAACTTCTCAGAAGGAGCCTAATCAGCATCCATCAGCGACGATTCAGACTGTGAGAGCATCAATACCAATTGCATGCGATCACGGACCTTGAGCTTACGGAATACCGCTCCCAAGTGAGCCTTGACGGTGCGGTCTGTGATATCCAGGATTCGGGCTACTTCCTTATTGCTTTTTCCAGAGGCCACCGCTAAAGCCACTGCTTTCTCACGCCCGGTGAGCAGCGCCAGCACATCTTCCCGCAAGGCGTTTTCGCCACCCAGAGCCTTGAAAGTCGAGCCCACCACCTGAGTCAGCAACTCGGGCCACAGCCAGATGCCTTGGTTTTCGGTGACAACGACGATTTGCTGCAGAAGCATCGCTGGAGACAACGCATGTGCATAGCCCCGCGCCCCAGCATTGAGCGCCTGAAAGGCTTCTTGTGAAGTTGGCGTGTAGGACAACACTACCAAGATCGCCCCCCGAGAACTGAGTGTCGTGGCCAATGTGGTCCACCCTTCGATGTTACTCATCACCCACACATGATCGCCATACGCTGCCTGAGCACGAGCCTGTTGAGCACTGCACATGCGTGCATCGCTAAAAGCCTCACGCCAGCGTGGAAGATCGTCGCGTCCTTGACTGACAAAGAAATGCGCCATCAACGCTCTCCCAGTGAATTGCTCCAGGCCCGAAGCACGGGCTTGAGCAGGAACTGCATCACGGTGCGCTTACCCGTCTTGATATCGACTTGCGCAGTCATGCCTGGAATGACGGCCAGATCGCTGCCGACTTCTCCTGCCTGCGTACGCACACGAACCAGATAGAAGGTATTGCCTTCCTCATCGGTAATGGTGTCAGCACTGATATGATCGAGTTCCGCTGCCAACCCGCCATAGATGGAATAGTCATACGCCGTGAGCTTGACGGTGGCCGACTGCCCAGGCCGCAGGAAGGCAATGTCTTGCGGAGCGATGCGCGCTTCGACCAGCAACTTGTCATCGCTGGGTACGATTTCCACCACCTCCTGACCTGGTTGAACGACTCCGCCCAGGGTATTGACATGCAAGCGCTGCACGGTACCGGCAACAGGTGACCGGATCTCGGCCATGCTGACCTTATCCTGCAAACCGATATTGCTCTCTTCGAGAGCTGCCAGTTGACCCAGTGTCTCGGAGAGCTCGTTACGCCATCGGTTCTGCATTTCCAGCGCGACCTCGCGAATCTTGCTCTGGGCCTCCTCCACCGCAGCTTGCAAACGCGAGACTTGGGCATCGGCCTGATTCAGCTCGCCTCTGGCACTGGAAACATCACGTTCCAGACGCAACACCTCGACTTCGGATACTGCACCGGACTCCAGCAACGGCCGGGTCAAACCAAGCTCCCGTGAGGCAAGGCTCAAGGTGCGGCTAGCCGAGTTCCGGCGTGCTTCGGCCTCACGTAACTCCTCGCGCCGCTGAACGAGCTGCTCGCGGGCGATCGCCCGTTGTTCTTCGAGTTCAGCCTTGCTGGTCGTGTAGAGATCCTGTTCGTGAGCTGCCAGACGGGGAGCCTGGTCGAGTACCTCGCGAGGCGGGACGAAGGGCTGATCGGCTGTCAGTGCTTTCAGCCTTTCGGCCTTGGCCTGGAGAGCCAATGATCGCGCCACCCCCTCTCGATAGGAGGAGACATAACGTGTCGGGTCGATACGCATCAGTATCTGTCCTGAGGAAACAAGTTGTCCCTCCTCGATCTCAATGCTTTCGACTACCCCACCGTCATAGGACTGAATGATCTTGGTCTGAGAGGAAGGTATGACCCGCCCCATTCCCTTGGTCACTTCGTCGATTTCAGCGAAATACGACCACACCCCCATGACAATGACGCCCAGCAACAGCGTGTAGATAAGAGCACGGGCACGAAGCGGGTCCTGCTGCATTCTCGCCCAGTCGGCATCGCTGGCCCAGTCACGGTCTAAGTGCGCCGCGGTAACCCGCCGCGCAAACAACCGATCGATCAAGGGTCGGAAAGGCTTACCGCCGCTGCGTGAAACGCGACCGATGGTCTCGAAACCTTGCTGCTCTGCAGTCTTGATCTTGGCCTGCTGGTTCATCAACCGGCCCTCCCGATCTGTCCACTGCGTAGGGCGGCAACCACCTTATCCTTGGGCCCATCGGCAACCACCTTGCCGGCATCGATCACCACGATACGATCGACCAGAGAAAGCAGTGAAGTGCGGTGGGTCACGATCACCAGGGTCTTGGCCTGAGCGAATTCGGTCAGATGTTTCTTGAAAGCCTCTTCACTGGTGTGATCCATGGCGCTGGAGGGCTCATCGAGCAGCAAGATTTGTGGATCATTGACCACGGCGCGAGCAATGGCCACCCCCTGACGCTGGCCGCCAGAGAGCATGTCACCACGCTCGCCAACCGGCAGATCAACACCACGTGGATGGCTATTGACGAGATCGTGCAACCCACCGATCTCCATCGCACGCAGCAAGGCGTCATCCTCGACTCCTTCACTGCCACCACCGGCCACCACGTTGTCGCGCAGCGAGCCGAAGAATAGGCTGACATCCTGGGGCACGTAACCGATATGCCGGCGCAGTTCGACCGGGTCGAACTGACGGATATCGACACCATCGACCATCACTGCCCCACTGGTCGGCTGGTAGAGCCCCAGCATCAGCTTGTTGAGCGTCGATTTACCTGAGCCTACCCGCCCTAGAAGCGCCACTTTCTCGCCTGCTTTTATCTTCAGCGAGATATCGCGCAAAGCATCGCGTTCTTCGTCCGGGTAGCGCAGCGTCAGCTTATTGAACTCGATCTCGCCCCGTATCACCGGTCGGCTGATCCACTGCTTGCCATCAGGGCGCTCCACCGGCTTGTCCATTACACCATTGAGCGATTCCAGCGCCGTTGAGGACTGGTGATACTGTGCCAACAGGGCGGCTGCCTGGCTGACCGGCGCCATTGCCCGCGAAGAAAGCAGATAGGCGGCAATCAAGCCACCTTGGCTAAGATCGCCTTCGATGATCAGGTAGACACCGACGACTATCACCGCGATCGCGACGGTATGCTGGGCCCACATCGCCACACTGGATACCGAGGAACTGACCAGACGCAACTGAGCCGAGGTTCGCGACAGGAAGGCGGTACTCTTTTCCCATATCCCTTGGAGCCGCCCTTCGGCACGCAGCGCCTTGACCGTTTCCAGATTCGACAGCGACTCGACCAAGCTGGCGTTGCGTTGCGCCCCGACACGCCACGTGGTCTCTGAAAGTTCATGCAGTTTACTCTGTGCTGCTAGGGCGTATAGCAGCACGAAGACGATCCCCACTCCGATGGGAATCGCCAACGGCACGCCAATCAGCGCAATGATGGCAACGAACAGCAACATGAAAGGCAAATCGGCCAACGCAACCACGGTTGCCGAGCCGATAAAGCTACGCACTGATTCAAATGACTGCAGGGTCGAAGCGAACGATCCGGTGGATGCCGGCCGCGCCTCCAGACGCATGCCCAACACTCGTGCCATGATCGATGACGACAGTTTGACGTCCGCCCGGCTGGCCGCCAGATCAACGAAGGCGTTGCGCATCAGTCGCAGTGCCAGGTCGAGACACAGCACCACGAAAATACCAACCGCCAGCACCCACAGGGTGTCTGTCGCCTGGTTGGGTACCACACGGTCGTAGACGTTCATCACGAATAGCGGCATTGCCACGGCGAACAGGTTGATCATCACCGAACCAACCAGTACATCACGATACAGGCGACGATTTTCTCGAACCACGCCCCAGAACCAGTGGCGCGCTTTCTGCTTCTTGACCTCCGCCCCTCGGGAATCGAAGCGGAACTTGGGGCGCGCGTAGATGGCCTGGCCGCTATAACGCCCTTGCAGTTCATCCAGGCCAATCTCGACTACTGCCTCGCCCAACTCCGGATAGACCACCTGGACGCAGTGTGCCTTGATATCCAGTGACACCAGCACGCAAGCATGTCCCGGCTCCAGCAGCACCACCACCGGGAATAGTGCTGGATTCAATTGCACCAGCCGGCTGCGCACATGCCGTGCCGTCAATCCGGCGCGGTCCGCAGCACGCGCAAATAGGCCCGGCGTCAAGCGCCCTTCTTCGAGGGGCAGGCCCGCGATCAGAGCATCACGATTAGTACCATGATCATGGGCACGGGCCACGATCTGCAGGCATTCCAGCAACTCATCGCCTTCAGGTACATGCACCTGATCACTCAGGTGCGTCTCGTGCAGATAGCTGGCGTCGGTGGTCACGACTGCTCCCTTCTCACCGTTACGGGCCCGTTATTATGTCTATCGGTCACGGCAAGTCATTCATTAATTTTTTCCAACGTGACTTCGACACGACGGTTCTGGCTGCGCCCTTCAACGGTAGCGTTGCTGGCTACTGGATTGCGCGACCCATAGCCTCGAGACTCGAGCAGATCGCGACGCACACCCTGCGAGGCCAGATAATCAGCTACATTAGCGGCACGCTGCGCAGAAAGCGGATCATTGATGGCATCGGTACCGGTGCTGTCGGCATGCCCGGCGATGAAAACCCGACGCAGATCGTCACGCCCCCGAATCTCGGCAGCCAACGAATCCAGCGTGCTTTGGGCCTGCGGGTTCAACCAGGCACTACCGGTGGCAAACAAGGCATCAGCGGACAAGGTCACATCAGGAGCTCGGGTAGGTGCAGGGGGCAGAGCCGATGACGCCCGCAGATCGGCAGTAAGCTCTTCCAGCGTGAAGCTGGCAGGCGCCTGTGTGGGGCAAATGGCCTCAGGTTCTATCTTGACGCCATCACTTCCCAGTTCCGCAAGACTCGGCATGTCCTCGCGAGCCACCCCAAGAGCTGACAACAACTGACCCATGGCTGCCAAGGTACGTGCCTCGGCAATCGATACGTCGTATTGAGCATTGACATAGGCGCGGCTGGCTTCGAAGTATTCGTTCTCGCTATCGAGCACGTCGAGCAGGGTACGCTGACCGATATCGAATTGTTGCTGATAAGCACCACGCACGCGATCAATGTACTGGCGGTGGTCATTCAGGTACTGCATCTGCTCACGTAATCGTTGAGCATCGTGGTAGGCGATCTGCGTCGTCTGGCGTAGATCGACACACTCCTTGTCACGCAAATCCATGGCCTGATCTAGCAAGTTACTGGCGCGACGGAACGACGCCAAATCGCTGCCACCCCGATAGAGATTCATGGTGGCCACCAACTCGGCCACATGCTGATCGCTGCGACCGGTGATATCACTCTGATTGTTGGTGCCGGTGCGTGCACGGAACTCCAGTCGAGGATGGAAGCCTGAACGAGTACCGTCCCGTTCAGCGCGAGACGACTCGATGTTCTCGATTGCCGCATGGAAATTGGGATTGCCTTGATAGGCCAGATTGACAGCCTCTGCTACTGAGGCTGGTAACCGCTCGTCCAGTGCCGGTGCCGGTGGCAGGTTCTCCGCTGGCAATTCTCCAACTAAACGCTGGTAGCGGGCGCTGACGTCGTGCAGGTTCGATGCTTCGGTCAACAAATTGGACTCCGCCAACGCCAGGCGACCACTGATTTGCTCTAAATCGACACGACGCCCGGCCCCGCTACGAACACGTTCTTCAATCTGATTATATACACGCAAATGCTTGGCGTAGTTTTCCCTAGCCAATTCCACCAGCTCTCTGTAGCGACGCACATCCTGATAGGCGCGAGCCGCTTCCAGCGCCACTTCTTCGCTGGCGCCCAGCAACTCGTAGTAACGCACCAGCTTCGCCCGGTCGAGACGTTCGACCTCATTGCGAGTAGCAAAGCCATCGTAAATCATCTGGGTCAGCGTCAATTCGGTGAAATCGGTATCGTAACTTCCACGCCCGTCACCCTCGCGGTCCTCGATACCAGCACCAGCGCTGACATCGATAGACGGCAAGTACCCGCCACGTGCCACATCAACCTCGTTCATGGCCGCACGAAACCCGTTCCAGGCCGCTTGGACTTCCGGGTTCGTCGCGACTGCACGTTGTACGACGCTCTGCAGGTCGCTCGTACCGGTTTCCTGAGCCGATGCCACGGGTACGGAAGCCACCATCAACACGGAAAGCAGTAGCGAAGACCTGCCCAGCCCCCTTCGTTGGCGCGAGACACGGTGAATAGCATAAGACAATAGCATGATGGCCCTCTCCCTTGCGTACGATCCTTACATGGGTGTATCAGACGCCCACCGGGCTGCCTGATGTTCTCTTCGTTAGTTATCGGCAGGCAGACGTGAAAACTGGATGGTTCGTCAGCCTAACAGGCGAGCCCAGACAGTCTTTCGTCCTAACGCCGCCTCCCCTTTGTAATTAATAGTAACTGTATTGTTAATTTTGTCTACTGCATTTGTGCAGATATGACATAAGCAATTGTCGATAGGTTTTGTAAGCCATGTCTTACATGGCGTAAGCGAAACGCTCTGTTTCACTTCCTCGGCATCGTGACTCTCTCTACCACTGCCAGCTGTGCTATCGTCGCGCACATGCGCCAGAGCCTTGCTTGCCTGGGCGCGGAATCACACCAGGAGTCAGCCATGTCCGCATCAGAAATCCAAAAAACCAGAGTTATCAATGAGCTACGAGGATTCATAAAGAAACTACTGCAGGATCCACAGATTCTTGAACAGTCATTGGAGATTGCCAGAAAACATCTAAGCAACGGCGACAAGGGCGCCATGGCCAAGATCGCCAGTGAGATTTCCGATACCACTAGCGTGCACATTTCCGAGGACCCAGCCGAGCACTCTGAAGCCGACAAGCTCTATCTGGAGGTATTGAAGGAGGTCATCGACGAGGAACAAGCACTATATTGAACGATGCTCCGCCCCTCTTCGTGTGAAATCGGACGCATGATGCCCGATATCGCCGATGTCGTCAGCAGAAAACACCGTGATCGAGATATGGCATCTCGCCACAGTCTCATTACTGGATGCCGCTGCTCGGCAATGGGGTTTCCATCACCCCTTGTATCGCCAGTTGTGACAAGTTGCAGCACATTGTACGGCGGGCGGCGAGACCATGGAGCCGCCCTGGTCGTTGCATTGATTCTTCTTATCGTTACCACACTGTTGGCGCTCAGTGCATATCAGTCCTCCTTGTCCAGTGAACGAGTGGCAGGCAACTACCGCGAGTATGTGCTGGCTTTGAATGAGGCGGAGGCGGGAGTCGCCGATTTCTTTCGGGCGTTACAAGCCCCCGACACATCGGGTTTCACTTTTGAGGATCTGACCGGCGATGATGCCCTGGCTGCGTTGATCGAGGCCGCCACCCAAGCCACCCAGCGCATTGAGGATGCTAACGATGGAGACAGGGAGCACGCGCTCCGAAAAGCCAATGCGGCGTTCGAGGTAGCCAACGTCGCCTGGGAGCCTGGCTCCCTGCATGGAGGGCCAGGAAGCTACCGCTGGCAGCTCAGTGCCTACCATCCTAGCCAGACTGATGCCAGTGATAGCAATTTGTCCGGCAGTGGCTTCTGGCTAACCAGTGAGGGGCGTTTCGGCCAGAGAGGCCATCAAGCTAGACGCACGGTACGCGTACTTTTCACTATCCCGGGAGCCACTAGCTTTCCCTTTGAGGGAGTCATGACCTGCGAAGGTATGACGATATCCGGTAGCGGTATCATCGACAGTTACGACTCTCTTGCAGGTTCTTACGGAATCAATGATAACAGCCGTGGCAATATGGTACTGATCGCGAGTCAAGTGTCAGACATGCCCGTGACCCTAGCGGGTAGCGCACCGGTATTCGGACACGTAAAAGCATCAGGAGACGTGGCTGCAACGGGATCAGCGCCAGTTATCGGCGATATCATGGCCAACGGCGATGTCGATATTCGCGGTGAGGACTGGTGGTACGAAGAACGGCAGGAAAATGGCCGGGTCTTTGGCAACATCCAAGCAACCGGTAATGTGATCGCCAATGGCACCACGCATGGCAATGTAGAGTCCAATGAACGCATCGAACTCAACTGGGGTTCGAAAGTCAGGGGCAATGTTACCGCCGACGAGATCGATCCCCCCTACAGTTCCAATCTGGATGACGTTATCAGCGGTACCCACCGGGAAGTCGTCGGTGGAGCAGCGATTGCACCTTTATCTTCGGTGGCCACAGCAGCAGAATGCGACACGTTGAATGTCGACGACTGGATAACGAGGGAGGAGTTCACTGACATCGCCTCCTCCGGCACATTATTGCTTGATGGCAGAGAACGGAATGTCGTGCTTTCCTCCAATGGCTTACACGACCCTAATGGGCCCCTGGACGTCACGGTCGAACGGAAGGAAATCGACGGGCAAACTGCCCATATCGCCAGATTCGACAGCTTTTCTCTGGAAGGCAATGTACGTTTTGTCATTGGAACTACCGATCGACCAGTGGATATGATCATGGTAATCGATAGGGAAACCAACATTGGCGGCGGGGGCTTCATTATCAGCAAGGGCAGTACCCTACGCATCGTGACCAGCGGCCAGTTCAATTTGGGCAGTGGCATCACAGTTAGCGATGAAAAACCCACCAAACGAGTCAACGATAAAACCGTTCCTATCTTCTCCGTCGTGTCCAATTATCGCGATTCACTGGATCAAGAAAATAGCAAGAGTGGTGTTCTAATTGGAGGTGCTTCGGCTTTTTTTGGCCAGGTAATCGCGCCCTACTCGAAAGTGGATATTCACGGCAGCGGCGACATGTTCGGCTCTATCAACGCTCGCAAGGCAGAAATCTCAGGCGCTGGAGGTTTTCACTATGATGAAAATTTCAGCAACCTTCCAGGCTTCGAAGGTAACGATGATCCAGGCATACCTCAACTCAAAAGGGTAATGGAGCTAGTATCACCCTAACTTTTTCACAAAGCCCTTGTAATAGACATCATCTTAAATACTACCAATATCGATTGACGCACCAATAGGAACTGAAACTTGAATATTATCCCTCTCGGCTGTTGCCCCTTCGAGCTCAGTACCTGTCTCATTGACACCAGGAGCGGGATCATCTCGGCATGCTGACCACCTGTAGTCGTCCAAATCTCCTTGAACGGAAAGTACAGTTCTTGCTGCGGCAAGTTCTTGCTTACATGCAGCTTCAGCAGCACTATCCTGATAATTCGTATATTGCGGAATCGCAATGACAGACAAAACCCCGATGATTGCCACCACGATCAGCAACTCGATCAGAGTGAAGCCAGTCTGAGCCTCTTTCATACTCCCTCTCACCCCACCGTCCTCTTCATGGCTCGTTCCCGTCCGGCCCATAGCGCCATAGAATGCCACACTGAACTCTTTTCAGTACCTCGCCTGATCATGAACCGTATAGTCACTGCGTTTCGTTTACTATCAATTCACCACATAGGCTTACGATCAGAGTACCAAGGCTTC
This sequence comes from Litchfieldella anticariensis FP35 = DSM 16096, assembly GCF_000409775.1. Lineage (GTDB taxonomy): Bacteria > Pseudomonadota > Gammaproteobacteria > Pseudomonadales > Halomonadaceae > Litchfieldella > Litchfieldella anticariensis. The sequence continues at coordinate 1,190,297 of NZ_KE332377.1, forward strand.
CGCCTTAGGCCTAGTCATACACCGGAAACGTATGAGCTTGCTTCAATCGAATTTGTTTTCTTTCAACGCCGCCAGCAGGAAAGTTAGCTAGCTGCGACACAACAATCTCTTAACCAGAAACTAACAATGACACAAAAACACACTTTTTAACATTACGACGATACCAAGAGCAGGCTAACTAGCTTCTCATTCTTGTACGAGAGGCAAAAGGGGAAAAAGGCGTTGAAAATCTGATATGCATCATGTAACGACGGATTACTTACTACGGCATAATGCCGCTAGAATACAAATAATAAAGAAGCCTGCCCCTACATCGGAATAAACATTGAGCAGGACCTACCAGGGAACATACATCATGCATGACGCCACGCCACCAGTGGGCTCACGCGGGGTCGAGACATCAACTATCACCGCCCGTGACTCGTTGCACCATGGGGAAGCAGGTTCTTCGCTAACCATGACTGCTAACCGGGCCGTACCGCGTGGCTTGTCACGACGCTTGGTGTCCGAGGGGGCTCTATCCGAACCTGCTGCCTGTCGTGCTGAGATCGAGGCCCACGAAGCAGACGTATCGCTGATGCAGCATGTGGTGGAAAGCGGGCTGGTAACTGCCCGCCAGGCGGCATTCGCCGCTGCCTGGGAGTACGGCTTGCCGCTCATTGATTTAGACGCACTCAAACTCGACGGCCTGCCACCTGCCAGCGAGCTTCCTGAAAAGGTGCTACGCAAGCTATCAGCGATGCCGCTGTATCGTGATGAGCATCATCTCACCGTGGCCATTCCCTACCCTTCGACCCTGGCAATGCTTGACGAGCTACAGTTCGCTACTGGCCTGTTGGTGGAAGGTGTGCTGGCCCCTACTGATCAACTCGCACCGGCCCTGGAAAATTACCTCTCCCACACTGACAGCGCCTTCATGCTAGATGAGATAGAAGACGCCACCGATGTTTTTGGAGAGCTGGAGTTCGACGAATACGCCCCTGAAGACTCCACCGCCATTATCGCCGGTAACGACGATGCGCCAGTAATACGTTTCGTTAACAAGATCCTGCTTGACGGTATTCGTCGCGGAGCTTCAGACATCCATTTCGAACCTTACGAAACCAGTTTCCGCATTCGCTTTCGTATCGATGGAATGCTACTGGAAGTGGCGAGGCCACCATTCGGGATGCGTGCCCGCATTACAGCACGGCTGAAGGTCATGGCCCGTCTGGACATCTCGGAGCGCCGTCTCCCACAGGACGGTGCCATCCAGCTGCGCTTGTCGAAGAATCGCTCTATAGACTTCCGTGTTAACTCATTGCCTACTGTATACGGAGAAAAAATCGTACTACGCATTCTGGATCCTGCATCAGCCCAGATGGGTATCGATACGTTGGGACTCACCCCGGAACAACAATGCATGTACGAGGAAGTCCTGAACTATCCGCAAGGCATGATTCTGGTAACTGGCCCCACTGGGAGCGGCAAGACAGTAACACTTTATACCGGGATCAATATCCTCAACACCACCGAGCGCAATATATCCACCGCCGAAGACCCGGTAGAACTCAAGGTGCCGGGAGTCAACCAGGTTAATGTGCACCCTCAGATCGGCCTTGATTTTGCAAGTGCCCTACGCGCATTCCTGCGCCAGGATCCAGACGTGGTGATGGTTGGCGAGATTCGCGACCTGGAAACCGCCGAAATCGCCGTCAAAGCCTCGCAGACGGGTCATCTAGTGCTCTCAACCGTACATACCAATTCTGCAGCAGAGACCCTGACACGACTACAGAACATGGGCGTTGCACCATTCAATATCGCCAGTTCCATATCTTTGATCATCGCCCAACGTCTGGCACGCAAGCTGTGCCCGCATTGCCGTCAACGAGTGGAAATTCCCCGCGAGACGTTACTCGCGGAGGGCCTTATCGAAGAGGATATCGACCAGGCAACGATCTACCAACCGATAGGCTGCAGCCAATGCACGTTGGGCTACAAGGGACGGGTGGGTATTTACGAGGTGGTCCCAATCAGCGACGCCATGAGCCAGTTGATCATGCGCCAAGGCAATGCCTTGGAACTAGCTGCCCAAGCACGTCATGAGGGGCATCCCGATCTGCGCCGCAGCGGTCTTATGAAAGTATTGCAAGGCGTAACCAGCCTTGAGGAGATCAATCGGGTCACCAAAGATTGACGAATCGGAGGATGCAGCACGCTGCACTCCCATGACAACAGAAGCAACAACATAAAATGACGTCAACAAGACGTAGGGAAAAATATGGCGACACAGCAGATGAGAGCGCCACAGCGGATCAAGCTATACCGCTGGCGCTGGGCTGGCAAAGGGCCCAATGGTCATAGAGTCAGCGGCGAGATTGTCGCTGGCCACAAGACAGAGGTGGAGCGCGAATTGTCGGGCCAGAATATCGCGGTCAAGTCGATTCGACGTCGAAGTGGATTGACCGGTGGTGTAGGAAAGATCAAGCCCCGTGACATCATGCTGTTTGCCCGCCAAATGGCAACCATGATCCGCGCTGGAGTACCTGTATTGCAAGCCTTCGCCGTAGTGGCCGACAGTCTCAAAAAGCCAGCTATGAGCGCTTTGGTACAGGAATTGATGAACGAGGTGGCTGCAGGCTCCAGTTTCTCTGATGCACTGCGCAGGCATCCACAACACTTCGACCGCTTATTCACCAACATGGTCGGTGCAGGTGAGCAATCTGGCTCGCTGGATCGCATGCTAGAGCGGGTAGCAAGTCACAAGGAAAAGATCGAGTCACTCAAGGGACGTGTCAAAAAGGCACTTTATTACCCTGCAGCAGTGGTAGCCGTGGGCGTTGGTGTCACAGTGTTATTGCTGACCAAGGTAATACCGCAATTCGAGAGCTTGTTTCATGGCTTTGGTGCTGAGCTACCTGCCATGACACAGATGACCCTTGCCATGTCTGATTTCACCCAACGCTACTGGCTGTGGGGTATCGGACTGTTAGTAGCCATGGTGTTAATCGTGCGCCATGGCGTCCAGCATTCCGAAGCCTTCGCCTATCGTATGCATGCCTTGTCACTAAAAATTCCGGTAGTCGGTGACATTCTCGACAAGTCTTCGGTGGCACGCTATTCGCGCACCCTGGCCACGACGTTTGGTGCAGGGGTGCCGCTGGTTGAATCGCTGGAAACTGCAGCGGGAGCCTGCAGCAACAAGGTCCATGAGCGAGCCATCCAACAAATTCGCGAGAACGTCGCCGCTGGACAGCAATTGCACTTCGCCATGCGACTGACCGGACAATTTCCGGCGCTGGCAGTGCAGATGGTTAGCATCGGCGAGGAATCCGGGGCATTGGATGCCATGCTCAATCGCGTGGCCGATTACTATGAAGAGGAGGTCGACAATAAAGTTGACGCCCTGACCTCTCTGCTGGAACCCTTTATTATCGTGGTACTCGGGGTACTGGTGGGTGGTTTGGTAGTGTCCATGTATTTGCCGATCTTTGAACTCGGTACGGCCCTATAAGGTGCCGCCGGGGTCAAACTATTTGATGTTGGATTGGAGCTGTTTATTTGTTCATGGATATCTCTCCCTCACTGCTCTGGCCGTTGGCCGCTGTTTTTGGGCTATGTCTGGGCAGCTTTCTCAACGTCGTGATTACGCGTCTGCCGGTGATGCTGATGTACGGCTGGCGGGCCGAAGCACGTGAAGCCCTGGAACTGGAAGCGGAAGAGCTTCCCCGCTTCAATCTGCTTAGCCCACCATCGCAATGCCCCCGCTGCGGAACACCAATCGCCTGGCACGACAATATTCCCTTGCTGGGCTATCTGAAGCGACGCGGTCGCTGCGCCACTTGCGGGAAGCGCATCAGCCCTCAATATCCTCTGATCGAGTTGGCAGGAGGAGCACTGACACTGGCAGTGGTAGCGATCCATGGGGCAAACCTCGCCTCACTATTCTTGATTGGTGCCTGCCTCTCATTACTGGTCCTTGCCGTTATCGATTTTCGTACCCAGTTGTTACCCGATGTGGTTACCCTGCCGCTACTCTGGACAGGACTGCTCTATCACCTGTTGTTCCAGCCACTGATGCTGCAGAGTGCAGTAATCGGTGCCATGGCCGGCTACTTGGTACTGTGGGGGTTTTACTGGTTATTCAAACTCGTGACCGGTAAGGAAGGCATGGGTTACGGCGATTTCAAGCTAATGGCAGCATTAGGAGCTTGGTTAGGCTGGCAGAATCTGCCACTCCTACTACTGCTGTCGGCCGGTGTTGGTGCCTTGGTCGGAGTAACTGCACAACTTGCCATGCCGCGCTTGCGTGGTACTCCCATGCCATTCGGCCCTTTCCTGGCCATGGCTGGCTGGATTGCCTTGCTCACCGGCACGCCGTTAATAGCCTGGTATCAAGGAGTATTGTCATGAAAAGTCGGCTTACCATTGGGGTGACTGGAGGTATCGCTTCAGGCAAGTCGACCGTAGCGCGCGCCTTTGCCGCACACGGCATTCCCTGGGTGGATGCTGATGATGTGGCTCGTGAGGTCGTCGAGCCCGGCGAACCAGCACTGGCCGAGATCACTGCACGCTACGGCAACAAGGTACTCACCAAGGATGGTCGCCTCAACCGCCGTGCTCTGCGAGAGATCGTCTTTCGTGACAGTACTGAACGGCACTGGCTGGAATCGGTAACTCATCCAAGGATACGTCAGCGCCTGTTGGGATGCCTGCAACGCATGCGAGCCAGTGCGGCCCCCTATCACCTGCTGATTTCCCCTTTACTATTCGAATCCGGACAGCATGAACTGGCGGACCGGACACTAGCGATCGATATCCCCGAAAGCCTACAGATCTCACGTACTACCAGCCGCGACGATGTCGATGAAGCGCAGGCACGTGCTATTATCGCTGCTCAAATGTCTCGCAGTGAACGCCTGGCACGCGCTGATGACATCATCGACAATAGCGGTGATCCTCAGGCACTGGAGCGTCAGGTCGCCGAACTGGATCGCAAATATCGGGCATTGTGCGAAGAAGCGTAATTCGGCATCCTTATCGATACGCTTTCAACCTGTCGAATCATCATGAATCAAGAACAGTCATCCCGCCCCTTGGAAGTGGCATGCCCTCAATGCCATGCCAAAGTGTTGTGGATCGAAGAGAACCTCTATCGTCCTTTCTGCTCCAAACGCTGCAAGCTGCTAGACTTGGGCGCTTGGGCAGACGAATCGCATCGGATTGCAGGTGAATCCGCTATGGACGAGACCGATATCGATGAGATGATCCTACGTGCCGAACGTGGACAGCAAGAGTGAAGCGTCTATTGCCATGAAGCCCGCCTATCGGCTGTTGGCAGAACTGGAAGCCACCTTCGACGACACCATCGAGTGCATTGAAGCCCTAGTGGCCTGCTACCGACAGCATCCTAGAGCAGCCTGGGCTCTACACAGCCCAACTCCAAATGCTGACTGGCTACGAGCCGCACTACTGGATTTCTGGTACCAGGATGGGCAAGACGGGCGTGTAACGCGCAGCTACGTGGGGCTGATCGCCGCTGACGAGGATTTACTCGAGCACGTCACCAGAGTCAATGCGGCCAAGACGAATTTTGCCGACATTTTGGCGCGGATTCGGCAGGAAGCTGCAACGCTCATTCCCGAACTCAAGGCAGTGCTGCCTTTCCGTCACCCTGCACTGCATACTCACTTACGGGGCCAAGGGTTGGCAAGACTGCACCTGAAGCAGTGCTGGCGAACCCTGCCCGTCGCCGATGCCCCGCTTTCCCGGGCACGCCTGGCGTGGTACTCCAGCGGCCGGTCGATCAAGAAGCTCTCAGTACATGATGCTGAGAAGAAACTATTGGCGTTGGATCAAGACGCTCCCCATATCCGTATTCAACTTCAGCGCCTAGCGGGTATTCCGGATAGAGAACCGCTGGCTCAGGTGCAGAAGCAAGCGCCACTGATGCGTGCCAACCTGTTCTTTCGCGAACCGCTCGTCGATGGCCGCTTGCGCCGGGCAATGAATGTGGCATTGCCGTTGTTCATCCCCAGTCATAATGGGCAGCTGCCTGATCACAACACTCCACCACCTTTCCCCAACGACAAGCGTACCCGTGCCAAACGCAGTGATGAGCGTCTGGAAGATGAGGTATTTCTGCCAAGCCTGCGCGTATATCGGTACAAGAACTAAAGAAGGAAGAAGGAAGAAGGAAGAAGGAAGAAGGAAGAAGGAAGAAGGAAGAACAGTGTGAGGGTATTAATGCACTAGCTACAAGGGGTTTTCTTCCCTCTTCAAGGCACGAAGTGCCGTCTTATGTCTTCTCTCTTGCAAGCGCGTAGCGCCGATCTTTCCTTTTCAAAACAACCGATTCAGGCCATTTTGTGTGGCGACACGATACGCTTCGGCCATGGTCGGATAGTTGAAGGTGGTATGAATGAAATATTTGAGGGTATTGGCTTCACCCTGCTGCTGCATGATCGCCTGACCGATATGCACGATCTCCGAGGCTTGGTCACCGAAGCAATGGATGCCCAGAATTTCCAGGGTGTCACGGTGGAAGAGGATCTTCAGCATGCCTACGGTATCACCAGTAATCTGAGCGCGAGCAGTATCCTTGAAGAAGGCCTGAGCTACCTCATAGGGCACCTTGGCCTCGGTGAGTTCGCGCTCATTCTTGCCGACGGAACTAATCTCGGGGATGGTGTAAATACCAGTCGGGACATCATCGACAAAGCGGAACTCATCATCGACCAAATCATCACTGGCATTCTTGCCTTGATCATAAGCTGCGCTGGCCAGACTGGGCCAACCGATCACATCGCCCACGGCATAGATATGCGGGATATCGGTGCGATAGTGGTCATCAATCTGCAACTGTCCACGACCATTGGCCTCAAGGCCAATATTCTCCAACCCCAGATTATCCGTATTACCGGTACGACCGTTAGCCCACAAAAAAGCATCGGCACGCAGACGCTTGCCGGACTTGAGGTGTACCACCACCCCGGACTCATCGCCTTCTACACGCTCGTAATCCTCATTGTGCCGAATCAGCACACCATGCTGGCGAAGGTGATAAGACAAAGCATCGCTGATTTCGTCATCGAGAAATGACAATAGCCGATCACGGGTATCAATCAGATCGACTTTGACCCCCAGTCCGGAGAAGATCGAAGCATATTCACTACCGATCACGCCGGCACCGAAGATGATCAAAGTTCGCGGAGTGTGGGATAGCCCTAGAATAGTATCAGAGCAGTAAATACGTGGATGGCGAAAGTTGATATCACCCGGGCGATAGGGACGTGAGCCAGTGGCGATGACGATCTTCTGTGCGGTAAGTTCCTCGACTCCTTCGTGATTGTCTCGCACGATCAAGGTGTGCTCGTCCTTGAAACGTGCTACACCAAAGAACAGGTCGATGCGATTGCGGGAATAGAACTTGGTACGCATCTCCACCTGTTGGTCGATGGTTACCCGCGAGCGTTCGAGGACCTTGGGAAAGGAAAACCAGCGTGGCTCGCCAATATCGCGGAACATGCGGTTAGTGTTGAACTGCATGATCTGCTTGACTTGGTGGCGAAGTGCCTTGGAAGGAATAGTGCCCCAGTGCGTACAGTTACCGCCCACGGCTTGCTGCTTCTCTATCACGGCCACACGCTTGCCATGCTTGGCGGCGTTGATCGCTGCACTTTCCCCTGCCGGACCTGTTCCGATCACCACCACGTCGTAGTTATGGACTGCCATCAGTCTTTGATGCTCCCTCGCTCGTCCCTTCGAAAACTTCTCTCCACCCTACGAAGACTGACCGTGTTCATTTCCCGTCAATAGCGGCTACAGCCGCTCCAACAGCTATCGCGCCAAATTCGACGGCAACCGCCAACCACGATCATCTCCGCGTGGCATCATAACCTAAATCGGCACCGCGGTTCTCATCGCTACGGCGGCGCGTACTGCTTTGGCTACGCTTGCGATTTTCTTCTTCGCATATCTCGTCTTTGCCACCGCACACTTCACAGCCTTCTTTCAAGCCGAGATTATTGAGGCCGCCACACGAACCTGCGATGGGCTTGCGGCCCATGATGATGCCAATCGCCATGGCCCCTACGATCAGCAGCATGAAACCCAGCACCAACAGCCAGATCGTCATCCCGATGCCTCCTTCATTCCCCTTTACAGCATTCGACAGGAAGATTGCACCAATGTTTTGTTTTGCTTGGCATTTGGTTCTTTCTACCAGTCCACCTTGCATGGCGGCGGTGCAATGACAACCGGCATGCAAGGGTGACCGCGACGTGAAGTGATCGGGGCCGACCCACATAGGTCGACCCCGATGACTGCCTACAGCTGTGCCGATATCAGCCGCCGAAATCGTCCAGCATGATATTTTCGGGCTCGACCCCTAAGTCCAGCAGCATCTTGATCACTGAAGCATTCATCATGGGAGGCCCACACATGTAGTACTCGCAGTCCTCCGGTGCGGGGTGATCCTTGAGGTAGTTCTCATAAAGAACATTATGGATAAAGCCGGTGGGGCCTTCCCAATTGTCCTCCGGTAACGGATCGGAAAGCGCCAAGTGCCACTCGAAATTATCGAACTCTTCGGCAAGCTGATCGTACTCGTCGTTATAGAACGTTTCGCGCCAGGAACGCGCACCGTACCAGAACGACATCTTGCGATTAGTCTTGATCCGTTTGAGCTGGTCGAAGATATGGCTACGCATTGGCGCCATACCGGCACCACCACCGATGAACACCATCTCGGCGTCAGTGTCCTTGGCAAAGAACTCGCCAAAGGGTCCCATCACCGTGACCTTGTCACCCGGCTTCAGATTGAAGACATAGGTCGACATGAGGCCAGGTGGGTGATTGGTACCAGGAGGTGGTGTGGCGATACGGATATTGAACTTGAGAATACCCTTCTCTTCAGGATAGTTCGCCATGGAATAGGCGCGGATGACCTCTTCATCATTCTTGTGGGAGATCTTGAACAGGTCGAATTTCTCCCAGTCGCCGCGATATTCCTCCTCGACATCGAAGTCTGAGAACTTGACATCGTAAGGAGGAGCCACGAGCTGCACATAACCGCCGGCACGGAAGTCGACATTCTCCCCTTCCGGAAGCTTGAGGTTGAGCTCCTTGATGAAGGTGGCGACATTGGGGTTAGAGACGACCTCACACTCCCATTTCTTGACGCCAAAGACTTCTTCAGGCACTTCGATCTTCATGTCCTGCTTGACCGGCACCTGGCAAGACAGACGCCAACCATCCTTCTTCTCACGCAGAGTGAAGGCCGATTCCTCGGTGGGTAGAATGGCACCGCCTCCCTCTTCTACACGGCATTTGCATTGAGCACAGGAGCCGCCGCCGCCACAAGCGGAAGAGAGAAAAATGCCATTCGCGGCCAGGGTCTGCAGCAACTTGCCACCAGCCTGAGTGGTCACGGTGTTTTCGGGGTCACCATTGATTTCGATGGAGACGTCCCCGCTGCTGACGAGCTTGCTACGCGCGGCCAGAATCACCAGCGTCAATGCAATGACGATAACGGTGAACATGATCACGCCGAGCAAGATGACATTTGTATCAACCATGTCGGGTTCCTATCGTTGCATTCCTAGAGCTGGATACCGGAGAAGGACATGAAGCCCAGAGACATCAGCCCGACGGTGATGAAGGTAATTCCCAATCCTTGCAGGCCCGCCGGTACATCGCTGTACTTGAGCTTCTCACGGATCCCTGCCAGGGCGGTGATTGCCAGCGCCCAGCCAATACCGGCACCAGCGCCATACACCATCGATTCGCCGAACGTATAGTTGCGCTCGACCATGAACAGGGTGGCCCCCAGGATCGCGCAGTTCACTGTGATCAGCGGCAGGAATACACCCAAGGCGTTGTAAAGCGCGGGTACGTACTTATCGAGGAACATCTCGAGGATCTGCACGATGGCCGCGATCACACCGATGTAACTCAGATAGCCAAGGAACGACAGGTCAATGTTCTCGGCTCCAGCGACACCGGTCCAGGACAGAGCTCCCTCATCGAGTAGGTAAGTGAGGATGAGATTATTGACCGGCACGGTGATGGCCAGTACCACGACCACGGCAATACCCAGGCCAATGGCCGAGGAGACCTTCTTGGAAACTGCCAGAAAGGTACACATACCAAGAAAGAACGCCAACGCCATGTTCTCGACGAAGACTGAGGCGATGAACAGACTGAGGTAATGGTCGAGCATTTACACGGCCTCCTTCGGCTGGGAGTTTTCCTTCATCTGGAACTGGTTCTCCTCCACCTGTTCCGGGTTGACGCTGCGCAGCACCCAGATAATCAGGCCAATAACGAAGAACGCTGAAGGGGGCAGCAGCATCAAGCCGTTGGGTACGTACCAGCCACCATCTTGTACTGGAGCTAGCACGCTGAAGCCGAACACGCTGCCGGAGCCCAGCAATTCACGGAAGAAACTCACCACCATCAAAATCAAGCCGTAGCCAAGCCCGTTGCCGATACCGTCGAGGAACGACAGCGCGGGCCCATTCTGCATGGCAAAGCCTTCGGCGCGGCCCATGACGATACAGTTGGTGATGATCAGTCCAACGAATACCGAGAGCTGCTTGGACATCTCATAGGCATAGGCCTTGAGCACCTGATCGACCACGATCACCAAAGAGGCAATGATGGTCATTTGCACGATGATGCGAATCGCCGAAGGAATGTGATTGCGGATCAACGAAACGAACAGGTTGGAGAACGCCGTGACCGCGATGACCGCCAGCGCCATGACCAGCGATACACTCATGCTGCTGGTTACCGCCAAGGCCGAGCAGATACCAAGAATCTGCAATGCGATGGGGTTGTTCTTGAAAAGCGGCGTCAGCAGGACGCCTTTCGGAGTTGCGGCTGACATGCTTAGGCTCCTTCGGAAGAGTCACGGAACTTGGCGAGGTATTTGCCGAAGCCATCCTCTCCAAGCCAGAACTGCACTAGATTGGTCACCCCCTTGCTGGTCAAGGTGGCTCCCGACAGGGCATCGACTTCCGTCTCACCACTGGCACCACCCTTGACCAAGGTGATGTCCGGTTTGCCCTCACCTAGTTCGCCGTCGGCATAGACCTGCTTGCCGTCCCACTGAGACTTCCAGCGTGGATTATCTACCTCTCCTCCCAAGCCTGGTGTCTCGGAGTGGGAATAGAATGTGATGCCTTCGATGGTATTGCCATCTCCGCTCAGCGCCAAGTAGCCACGCATCAAGCCCCACAGCCCCTGGCCACGGATCGGTAGGATGATCTTCTCGGGATTCTGCGGATCCCCGACCAGATAGACTACCGAGTAGTTCTCTTGACGTGACAGACCGGCAATGTCGCGTTCACCCGACAGAGTACGCGACTGGGCCGGGTCACGAGCGGCAGAGAAGCCATCGTAGTTCGCTGGGTTCACCTCGTCGGTGTATTCGCCGGAGCGCAGGTCGACGGCTCGCGGGGTTACCTTCTCGAACTGCTCGTTGATCGGCTCTCCAGGCTGGTACAGGTCAGCGACCTGCAGGATGTTCGTCTTGCGGTCGGCCTCCTGGTTGAACTGCTGTTGTGGACGCAAGGCCACCGCTGCAGCGGAAACGATCACTGAGCAGACGATACAAAGCGCGAAGGCTACGATCAGGATCTTCTGAATGGAGTTGTTGCTCATCGCCATCAGGCACTCTCCTCAGCCAGTTCACCGGTACGCCGCATACGACGCTTGATGTTGGCCTGGATAAAGAAGTGATCGATCAACGGGGCAAACAGGTTGGCGAACAGGATAGCCAGCATGATGCCCTCGGGGAAAGCCGGGTTGACGACACGGATCAGCACGGTCATGACCCCGATCAAGATGCCGAAGATCAAGCGTCCCGGATTGGTCATGGAAGCCGATACAGGATCGGTTGCCATGAACACCATACCAAAGGCGAAGCCACCGATAACTAGATGCCAGTACCACGACATGGCAAACATGGGATTGGTCTCAGAGCCAACCAGGTTGAACAGCGCACTGGTAGCTGCCATTCCCAGGAAGGTACCAAGCATGATGCGCCAGGAGGCGATCTTGGTCCACAGCAGCACGGCGGCACCGATCAGAATGGCAAGTGTCGAGGTTTCACCAATCGAGCCGGGAATGAAGCCGAGGAAAGCATCCCACCAACTGTATTGCTGAACCAAGGCAGCCATACCATCTTGGTAAGCCATCGACAGTGGTGTTGCACCAGTGTAGCCATCGGCCGCCACCCATACTGCGTCACCGGAAATCTGTGCCGGATAAGCAAAATAGAGAAAGGCGCGACCAGTGAGCGCCGGGTTGAGGAAGTTCTTGCCGGTGCCCCCAAAAATTTCCTTGCCGATCACCACACCAAACGTGATGCCAAGTGCCACCTGCCACAACGGAATGGTAGCCGGCAGAATCAGCGCATAGAGCACCGAAGTGACGAAGAAGCCTTCGTTGACTTCATGGCCGCGCTTGACGGCGAACACCACTTCCCAGAAGCCCCCAACCACGAAGGTCACCAGATAGATGGGCAGGAAGTAGGTTGCCCCCAGTACGAAGTTGGCCCAAATGCTGCTGGCATCATGGCCGCTGGCGAATACCATCATGATCGCCTCACGCCAGCCATCCATTGAGCCGTACCCATTGGCGATGGCCATGTTGGCTTGCCACCCGGCATTCCACATGCCGAAGAACATCGCCGGGAAGGTACACAGCCAGACGGTAATCATGATGCGCTTCAGATCGATACCGTCACGCACGTGCGCCGTGGTCTTGGTTACGCTTGGTGGCGCATAGAAAATGGTGTCGACCGCTTCGTAAAGAGGATAGAACTTTTCGTACTTACCACCTTTGTGGAAGTGCGGCTCGAGATTGTCGAGTGTCTGTCGGATACCCATCATCAGGCCTCTTTCTCGATCGTGGTCAGGTTGTCACGCAGGATGGGACCGTATTCATACTTGCCTGGACATACATAGGTGCACAGGGCCAGATCCTCTTCATCCAGTTCCAGACAACCGAGCTGCATAGCGGCCTCGATATCGCCAACGATCATCGAGCGCAGCAACTGGGTAGGCAGGATATCCAGCGGCATCACTTCTTCGTAAGTACCTACCGGCACCATGGCCCGCTCCGACCCATTGGTAGAGGTATTGGGCGCATAGTCGTGCAACCCAAAAAACTTGGAGAGGTAGATCCCCATTACCGAATGGCGGTTGGTTCCCGGCGACAACCAGCCCATGAAGGCGCGCTTGTTGCCTTCTTCGAGCAGGCTGAATTGATTGTGGAAGCGCCCCAGGTATTTCAGGCTACCCTCGGCGGTGAATCCCGAGAACACCGAGCCGGAGATCACGCGCGTATCGTCAGGATTGATCACTTCCCCTGCGAGGAGCTCATCGGTGCTAGCCCCTACTCGTGTGCGAAGCAGGCGAGGGGTCTCGGCGCGTGGACCACCCACGGCAACCACACGACTGACGTCGAGCTTGCCTTGCGCAAACAGTTTGCCGTAGGCAATGACGTCCTGATAGCCAATGTGCCAGACACGCTTATGCAAGGAAACTGGCGACAGGAAGTGGATATGCGTACCGACCAAGCCCGCCGGATGTGGACCTCGGAACGTCTCGACCTGAACACCAGCGACATCGCTTCCCGGGACCTTGGCTTCCGGCGACGTACATAGGAAGACCTTGCCCTCGGTCAGGCGCGACAACACTTTGAGGCCATCTTCGAAGGCCTCTGGCTGCTCATTGATGATATCGGACGGCTCCGCACTCAGCGGATGGGTATCGATCGCGGTGACGAAAATATTCTCTGGAATACCGTCGAGTGCCGGTGTGCGTGAATAAGGCCGGGTACGCAGCGCTGTCCACAGGCCGGATTCCACGAGTTGATCGACCACGACCTGGCGTTCCAGGCTTTCCAGCTTGTCACGACCATGGGCAGTGAACTCAACTGCCTCTTCATTCTCTGCGATCTTGATCACCACCGACAGCAGCTTGCGCTTTTCTCCACGATTGATCGCCACGACCTCGCCTGCGGCCGGTGCAGTGAAGCGCACTCCCTCGATCTTCTTGTCAGTGAACAGTAATTGGCCCAGTTTGACACTATCCCCTTCCTGGACCTCCATGGTCGGCTTCATGCCAACATAGTCGGTACCCAAGACAGCCACGTGGCGCACCGGTCGCGCATCCTCGATACGCTGCTCGGGCGTCCCCGTGATGGGGAGATCCAGGCCTCGTTTGACTTCGATCATACGTCTCGCCCAGTTATCGGATCTGATGTTCTAGGAAAGGTGTTCGAAAGACGTGCAGACGCGTGGGATACTTGCTAGCGGTATCAGCCTGCCGCCACGGTATTCGAATGCTTTTCTTATCAGAAGGTTGCAGTACAGCCCAGCCTTGACCGGACCTTCCCAAAAATCCCGTGCATTATAAAGACATGGGCAAGGAAAGGCCACATGAGCTTAGGTCGCAGACGCACAAGAAGGCGTCGCGGGGGGAGAAGGCGCGAATTCGTTGAAACAGTGATTAATTGAGCACGAGGCCCTTTCAGGACAAACCACAAGCCGGGCGCGAGGCCGCCCGGCTTGCAGTCATGTTTCTTTGTGGCTTACGCCTTATAGATTACGGCTCTAGTCACGATCCTTGGGAAACACCAGGAAACTAACGTTGGACATATGCTGCAGAATGCGCACCACTTGGCAGCTATAGCCAAACTCGTTGTCGTACCAAACGTAGAGCACCACATGCTTGCCATCGGCAATCGTGGCCTTGGCATCGACGATGCCTGCGTGACGGTTGCCGACGAAGTCCGATGACACCACCTCCGGAGAATCGACATAGTCGATCTGCTTCTGCATCGACGAATGGATCGCCATACGCCGCAGGTAGTCGTTGATCTCCTCAGCATCGACCTCCTGATGCAGGTTCAAATTGAGAATCGCCATTGACACGTTCGGTGTCGGAACACGAATCGCGTTGCCTGTCAGCTTGCCAGTGAGTTCGGGCAATGCCTTCGCCACCGCCTTGGCGGCACCGGTTTCGGTCAACACCATGTTCAACGGTGCACTACGACCGCGACGATCGCCCTTGTGATAGTTGTCGATCAGGTTCTGGTCATTGGTGTAGGCATGTACCGTCTCGACATGACCATGATCGATACCGTAGTGATCGTTGACCGCCTTGAGCACGGGCACGATGGCGTTGGTGGTACAGGAGGCTGCCGAGACGATACGATCGTCGCCGGTGATATCCTCATGATTGATACCGTAGACGATGTTCTTGACATCACCCTTGCCCGGCGCGGTCAACAAGGCCTTGGATATGCCCTTGCAGGCCAGGTGCTGGCCAAGACCTTCCTCGTCACGCCACAAACCAGTATTGTCGACGACGATGGCGTTATCGATACCATATGCCGTGTAATCGACCTCGCTGGGAGAATTAGCGTAGATGACCTTGATGTAGTTACCATTGGCGATCAGCGCACTGTTCTCTTCATCGACGGTAATCGAACCGGCAAAGGGGCCATGCACACTGTCGCGACGCAACAGGCTGGCCCGCTTCTCCAGATCCTTGCCAATATCGCCGCGCCCACGCACGACGATGGCACGAAGACGCAGCAGATTTCCCCCGCCCGCCTTCTCGATCAGGATTCGTGCCAGAATGCGGCCAATACGCCCGAAACCGTAGAGCACCACATCCTTGGGTTCACCGTTGTTGCCATTCACATCATGGCCGCCGACGATTCCTGCGAGTTCGGTCTTGAGGAACGCTGTGACATCATTCTCATCGGAATGCTTGAAGGCCACTGCCAGCTTGCCGACATCGACATGCGCCGGCCCCAGGTTGAGATCGACCATGGCCTTGACCAGGGGAAAGGTGTCACGAACCGAAAGTTCGGTGCCTTCGACCTTCTTGACGAAGCGGTGATCCTTGAGAATACGGATTACCGATTGATTGATCAGTGAACGACCAAACAATGAAGTGACAATGTTGTATCTGCGATACAGAGTCCCCAGCAGCGGGATCATTTCCTCGGCAAGGGCTTCGTTGCTTTGCCAATCCTCAAAGACGGTCTCGAGCTTTTGCTGAGTCACGGGGGGAGCCTCTTTTCGACAATTCAGATCACAGGTATGCGAGGAGACGATCCATGCATAATGTATTGTTATTATCTGGTCACCGCTGCGCTGCCGCAATTGCTGTATAGTCGCACTCCCTGTAAGGCAATTACAGAATCACGGGGTTGACTACAAGATGAATTTAAGGCTGATATCATCCCCGCTGCCGTTAAATGTCCTCCACACGATCTGACGCCATGCCGCATTTTTCTCCACTCGTCCCACCGCGCCCTACGGGCACGCGCGATACCCTTTACTGGCACGCACCTGAAGGCAGCGCCACGGCCCTGGCGCTATCGCGCCTGGCCGATGACGCTCCACTGTTGGTAATCACCGCCGACACCGCCAGCGCCCAGCGCCTGGAAAATGAATTGCGCTTCTTCGCCCGGGTGCCGGTCATGCCGTTCCCGGACTGGGAAACCCTGCCCTACGACAGTTTTTCACCGCACCAAGACATTGTTTCGGGACGCTTGCGCACCCTGCGTGATTTGCAGGATGCCCATGACGGCATCGTATTGGTGCCGATCAACACCTTGATGCAGCGCCTGTCGCCGGTGGATTACATCGCTGGGCGGGTATTGACCTTACGGGTCGGTATGACACTTGACCGCGAAGGCTTTCGTGAAACGCTTTCACGCGCGGGCTACCGCGCCGTGGAAACTGTCTACGAGCCTGGTGAGTACGCTCTGCGCGGCGCCTTGATCGATCTTTTCCCCATGGGCAGCGAAGCGCCTTTACGACTCGACTTGTTCGACGATGAGCTCGACAGCCTGCGATATTTTGACCCCGATACCCAGCGCTCATGCGATAAGGTGGAGGCCATAGAGCTATTGCCAGCGCATGAATATTCGCTGTCGCGTTCGGCTATCGCCTGTTTCCGTGAGGGATTCGAGACGCTGTTCGATGTTGATCCTCGCCAGTGCCCACTTTACAACGATGCCTTGAAAGGCATTCCTTCCCCAGGGTTGGAACAGTACCTACCTCTGTTCTTCGAAGAAACAGCCACCTTGTTCGATCATCTGGCTGACAGCACTCAAGTCGCCTTGATGCCACAGGTATATGAGGCGGCCGAGCACCACTGGGCAGCCATTCAGAGTCGATACGAGAATCTGGGGGTCGACCCCACACGCCCACTCCTACCACCGTCCAAGGCTTTCGTACCTGTCGCCGAGGTATTCGCTGCCATCAAGCGCTACCCCAGGGTCGAACTGATCGACAAACAGGAGCACCCCCACGCCCGCCTACCGACAACCCGCTCTCCGGCACAAGTCGCCATCAACGCCCGTGCCCAACAACCTTTGGCGTCACTACAGGCCTTCCTTGAGCAACACGCGGACTTACGCGTGCTATTCGTTGCCGAGTCGCGTGGCCGCCGCGAGGCCATGGAAGAAACCTTGGCTCCACTGCACCTGACGCTTCCCCATCTGGAGGATTGGCATGCCTTTCTCGATGATGGCGCCCCCCTTGCCATCACTGAAGGCGAATTGGAGGCCGGCCTGTGGCTGGAACCCTGCGAATCGGGAAGCGGCCTGTCAGTCATCACCGAGACCGAATTATTCGGGGATGTGGTGCGCCAGAGTCGACGTCGCGAGAAAGCCACTGACGACAATGAACTGGCAATTCGCCATCTTTCGGAGTTACGCCCCGGATCGCCGGTCGTCCATCAGACCCATGGCGTGGGACGCTATATCGGACTCGAGATACTGGAAGCCGGCGGCCAGGCTGCGGAGTTCGTGGCACTGGAGTACGCCGACAGTGCGCGACTCTATGTTCCGGTGGACAGTCTTCATTTGATCTCTCGCTATGCCGGGGCCAGCGATGAGCTAGCACCATTGCACAAGCTCGGTTCGGAGCAGTGGGACAAGGCCAAGAAGAAGGCTGCCGAGAAAATTCGCGATACTGCCGCTGAATTGCTGGATGTCTACGCACGCCGCGAGGCCCGCGAGGGTTTCGCTTGCGACCTTCCCAGCGAGGAGTATGCACGGTTCGCCGGGAGCTTCCCTTTCGAGGAAACACCAGACCAAAGGGCAGCCATTCATGCCGTCCTCCAGGATATGACGTCGCCACGCCCTATGGACCGAGTGGTATGTGGCGATGTGGGGTTCGGCAAGACCGAAGTCGCCATGCGTGCCGCTTTTCTGGCCGTATACTCCGGGCGCCAAGTGGTAGTGCTGGTGCCCACGACCCTGCTGGCTCAACAGCATTACGACAACTTCCGCGACCGTTTCGCGGATACCGCCGTGCAGGTAGAGTTAATTTCCCGCTTCACTGCTGGCAAGAGACAGACTGAAACACTCAAGCGCATCCAGGAAGGACGTGCCGATATCGTGATCGGCACCCACAAGCTGCTGTCAAAGAACATGCAATTCCCCAATATGGGGCTGCTGATCATCGATGAAGAGCATCGTTTCGGCGTGGCACAGAAAGAGCGGCTCAAGAGTCTACGTGCGGAAGTCGATATCTTGACGCTTACCGCCACACCAATACCGCGCACCCTCAACATGGCCATGAGCGGAATTCGTGATCTATCGATCATCGCCACCCCACCGGCACGCCGTCTCTCGGTAAAAACCTTCATTCAGCAGCGCAACGAACCCGTCATCAAGGAAGCCCTACTACGCGAAATTCTGCGTGGTGGCCAGGTCTACTTCCTGCATAATGAGGTCAAGACTATCGAGAGCGCCGCCACCAAGGTTCGCGATCTGGTCCCGGAAGCCCGAGTTGGCGTGGCTCACGGTCAGTTACCCGAGCGCAGCCTGGAACGGGTGATGTCGGACTTCTACCATAAGCGCTTCAATGTGCTGGTGTGTTCGACCATCATCGAAACCGGTATCGACGTTCCCAGTGCCAACACCATCATTATCGAGCGCGCCGACAAGTTTGGACTGGCCCAGCTTCATCAATTGCGTGGCCGCGTAGGTCGCAGTCACCACCAAGCTTATGCCTATCTGCTCACACCACCCCCTCAGGCAATCACCAAGGACGCTGTCAAACGGCTGGAAGCCATTGGTCAGGCGGAAGACCTCGGTGCCGGATTCACCCTCGCCAGTCACGATATGGAAATTCGTGGTGCCGGCGAATTGCTTGGTGACGAACAAAGCGGGCAGATGGAAACCATCGGCTATAGTCTCTATATGCAAATGCTTGACCGCGCAGTAAAAGCGATCAAGGCTGGCAAGACACCCAACATCGAAGCGCCGTTGGACGAAGGCGTGGAAGTCAGCCTCAACCTACCGGCATTGATCCCCGATGACTACATGCCTGATGTACAGCAGCGCCTGATCATGTATAAACGCATTGCTAGCACTGCCGACGAGGCCGAGCTAAAAGAACTGCAAGTGGAAATGATCGATCGCTTCGGCCTGTTGCCGGCACCAGTAAAGACGTTGATACGCCAGACGCACCTACGCCAACGTGCCGAACGGCTGGGAATCAAGCGTCTGGAAGCAGGCCCAGAGCGTGGTCGGGTGATCTTTGGCTCAGGAACCGCCGTGGATCCCATGACATTGGTCACCTTGATCCAACAAGACCCAGCCCATTACCGTCTGGAAGGCGCCGACTCCCTTCGCTTCGATGCTGAGATGAACAACACAGACGCTCGTTTCGAGGCAGTCGAAAAGCTGCTGACACGACTCAACAGGAAAACGGAGGCCGCCTAGGCCAAGAGTAAGGAACCAATGACCAAGACTTCTTTTCCCCATTATGCCGCTCGTGCCAAGCATGCCATGGCAATGCTCACGATGCTGATGGCGGCTCTCCTGCTGTCGCCCCTGACACAGGCAAGCCAAAATGACCTGCCCAGAGGTCATTACTACCTGCCCGAAAATGGTGATGTGATCGGTGAAATGCAAACGGTCATCGCCAAGGAAGAAGACACTCTGATCGACATCGGTCACCGTCATGGACTCGGATTCGAGGAGATGCGCCGCGCCAATCCCAACCTAGGAATGTGGTATCCCGGTGAGGGAGCCGAGGTCCTCGTTCCAACGCGCTTCATTCTCCCCCCCGGACCTCGTGAAGGCATTGTGATCAATCTCTCCGAGCTGCGGCTTTACTACTACCCGCCGACATCCGAAGGCGAAAAGCCTACTGTCGAAACCTATCCGATCAGCGTCGGTCGCGAAGGCTTCGAGACACCGTTGGGAACATTCAAGACCACTGTCAAGGTCAAGGATCCTGCCTGGGCGCCGCCTGAATCAATGCGCAAGGAAGCCGCTGCTCGCGGCGAACCAGCCCCGGCAATCGTGCCTCCGGGCCCCGACAACCCACTGGGCCGGCACGCCATACTACTGAATATCCCGAGTTACCTCATCCATGGCACCAACCGACCGGCAGGTGTGGGCATGCGGGTCAGTCGTGGTTGTGTACGCATGTTACCCGAGGATATCGAGTCTCTCTTCGAGCGAGTACCCAACGGCACCCAGGTCACCTTGATCAACGAACCCTTCAAGGCAGGTTGGGAGAATGACGAACTCTACGTACAGTCTTACCCGCTACTGGGAGACAAGGAAGGCAGTGTCGAACCGCTGATCAGTGCGCTGGAAATGCTCTCCAAGACATTCGGAGATAAGCAGCCGCCGGTTGACTATGCCCAGGTAAGGCAAGCCGTGGAAGCTCCCACCGGTCGACTGCAAACCGTGCTACGGGCCCCGACTCCCGACATCGAGCCAGTGGATATCTACCGCGAACTCGATACTGAAGCGACCGTAGAACTGGCGCACCGGATCGAGACAATTTCGTGAATTTCCCTCTCAACCACAGGTAACAAAAGACCCCGCATTAGCGGGGTCTTTTGCTATCCATAGCCGAAGAACATCAACGCTCGATGTCCTCCAGAAACAGATTACAAACGCTTACTTCTGCATGGAGCGCTCGAACATACGATTCATCTGCTCGCGGTTCTCCTGAGCCATCTGCAGAGCTGCTTGGGCATCACGCTGCGCCTGGTTGGCAGTGTTCTGCGCCTGGTTAGCAGTGTTCAGGGCTTGAGTCGCATCTGACTGAGCTGACTCGGCAGTCATACGTACTTCTTCCAGGGCACTGTTGCTGGCACAGCCCGCCAGGACGGCCAGAGAGGCGGCAGCGGCAGAAAGCTTCAGAGCGTTCTTGAAGGTCATGATGTTCTCCTTGAGAGACTTCCTTGGTTCAGCTTGGGTTGTGCCTGGTGTCAAACAGGCGTCCTGCTGGTGCAGGTTCTTCTTACATGACTTCGACTGACAAGTCATGAAGTCAAACGCTGTTTTATTATAGACATGGGTATCTTGTCTACCTAGAAAACTGCGTTTTTATGTTAAGAGCCTAGCGGATCACAACGCGAGTGCCAATTTCGACAAGCTCCATCAAGCGCTCGATTTGTTCATTGGTCACGGCAACACAGCCTTCGGTCCAGTGAAACCGTTGATGGATCGATGGATCCCCCTTACCAATGCCGTGAATACCGATATCACCCCCTAGCACCGTATCTTGCGGTGGCTTGCCATACCGACGGAGATAGGAAAAGTAATCATCGTACTCCTGTTGGGTCATGATACCAGCATTCAAGGCATCAAGTGCATGCCAGGGGGTAGGATAGTTGAGCCCGAGAAAAATATGAAAGCGACTATCGAGATTGACCCAGTTGATGCGAAATTCCCCTGTCGGCGTTTTTTTGTCTCCCCTGACCCGGATCGGAGCGGCTCCCCGCTGACCAAGCGATATCGGAAAAAAACGTTCGATTTCTTGTTCACCTCGGTAGATATACAAGGTAGAGGCCTTGTCATCCACCAGCAGCCATAACTCATCAGGTGCGTGCGGGGGCAAGGTGGCCTGAGCACTCAACGTCGGCATGATGGCCAAGATCCAGACCAGCAGAAATTTTTTCAGGTGGCTCATCCGTGGTGCATCTCCGACAAACACAAACAAGTAGCGGCGCATTCATACCGTATTGTCATCCAAGATACAATCCTCTTTAGCAAAAGAGGTACGCACCAAGTCAAACATTCCATCACCACTCCATGATACGGGCCAATAGACAGCCTGTATCTTTGTTTGCAATCATGACCGCCTGTCCTTCCAGGTTGTTATCGATATCAAGCCAGGGCACGCTGTATCAACGCCTGATGCGGAGCCGAGAACTCAATGGTGCGGGCTAGATCATGCCCACGATCCGACATCTTGTTCCAAGTCTTGCGTATAATCCGGCGCAATTTGTCCTCGTCATGCTCCTTGGAAAAATCAGTGAAATAGTACTCCAGAAAAACCAGACAGGCAGTATCCTCCAACGCTTGCGCCTCGGTATCACGACGTAGATCCTCCTTGCGAATCAAAGCGGCGACTCGTTCGCATGTCACCTCGTCGTAGCCGACATCTGTCAGCACCCTGGTGGCCTGCTCAGCTTGGCGGCGTCCAAGTTCACGCCGCCAAGCCAGATAGCCAGGTCGATCACGGGGATAGTCGTCACGCGGAACACGCCAGCGCTGCAGGTGCTGAGCACGAACCGCAAGGCGCAAGACGTCGCTGGCATCCGGTGCTACACGTTCCAGCCATTCACTCATGCGCCGAGCATAAAGCTGCTCGTAAGCAATGCGTTGTCCCTTCACCTCCACAAGACGCGGATCTTCACAGTGCAGGGCATCGAATCGCTCGATAGCGGCCTGAAACCGGGATGCTTCATGCATCGTCATACATCCTCCTCGAGTCGATCACCCTATGAGCCTAACCGAAAGCAAGTTTTCAGCAAACGACTCAAGGGCATCCCTGAACTCCCGATGACGGAGCAGCCCAGCGTTCGTCCGCAGTGAACACCACGTCGGTAACCAAGGGAGAGTACACTTGTCGTACTTCAGCATCGAGGCGTTGACGAATCGCATCCAGATCATTCAACGAATTCAGCGGAAAGCCAGAGGGCAGAACCACATGCACGACCACGTATAGCATGCGCCCCGGCCTGACCATGCGTACGTGGACACGACGTGCCGGCAATTCAGCCAATGCCCGGTCGATGGCAGCCCGTACCGGTACGCTCAATGAGGAGGACGGTGTACGGTTGAGAAGCTCTAGAATGGCCCGCGAAGCCATGCGTACCGGCACGCCCAAACACAGCAACACCACAGCGATGACCAGTACAGAGTCTACATAGGGAATCAGCAACGGCCACTTGAAGAAATCGAGTACGGGAATCACACAGAAAGCCAGCAATACCGACCCAGAGATCACACTGTTGACCAACCAGTTTTCCTGGTCGGCACGCACCAGTGGACTATCAATGCGTGCCATCGTGCGGGTAAGAGCCCAGGCTGTCAGCGAGCAGGCCAGCGTAGCGAATAGTGCATATCCGATAGCCAGCCCGGCGACGATGGTCCGACCACCGGAGAACAGGGTAACACTAGCATCGAACAATGCGAATCCCGATACCCCGAGGATCAACAGTCCCTTCCCAGCGTTGACCAACGATTCGAAGTAAGTGTAACCGAAGGGGTATTCGTCGCTATCCGGCCCACTGGCCAGCCGACTGACTCGTACCGTCAGCAAAGCAATGGCGAAATAGATCAGATTGAACAATCCATCGAGCAAGATCGCCTGAGAATGGGAGATCCAGGCCACGATCACTGCTACTACGCCGACTACCAAGGCCATGATCGTCGATAGCAACAGCGCCCCCTTTTCGGATTTCATTTCCCTCTTCCCCTTCTGCCCTGGCCTCGCCCCAGCGACATCGAGCATTTGTCGGGCGAGCACAAAAAACCCCGTACGAACTGCTCGTACGGGGTAGCATGATCTCGTGACCATCAATGGACAGTGGCGGGAAACTCTTGATCCTCACTTTCTTCCTGCCACAGCTTGCTGCGAGTGATGGCATGGTCGATCATTTCCTGTGCCACTTCGAAGCGGCTCTGGCGCAACAGATCCGCGGCTTCATCAGAAAAGCGAATGCGCATCAAAGGTTCACCCTCGCCTTCGGCGGGGCGCAATACGATCTCGCCATCGGCGAGTTCAACGATTTCCAGAATCGCAGTATCGGACATCGGGGACTCCCCCTCTGAATTGGGGACAAAGAGCACAGCAATAAAAAACGACCACGGCAGCCATCCATGGTCGTTGTCTCATCTAACGACTAGCCTATCACCTTATCACCCAAGGCGTCACCACTCGAAGCTGGTTTCGCGCATACTGGCCAGCTCACGCTTGAACTCCTCCACACACCAACGCAGCTCATCAGCAAGCGAGAGTCGCTCAGCCGTAGTGATCAACGCAGGTGATATTGACGACTCACGTCGCGCCGCCCCCTCCACACCATGTAGCCGCTCGATACGCTGCAGTAGCAATGCCAGCCAGCTTCCATCACGCCGGACTAGTTCCCGAAGTCGCTCGAGTTCTGCCAGGCGACGCTCGTCTTCCACCAAAAGTTCCCGCCAGTCGTGGCGCTCCAGCATGGCATGCTCAGTCAATTCACGCAGCGCTGAGTTCAATGCCAGCTCAATAAGCGCCAACGCCCCCTCTTCCGAGGCTAGACGCCGGGAAACGGCATGCTCATCGTCACCGGCCATCGTGTCGAGAAGTAATTCTGCCTGATAGAGCAATTGATTGGTGCGGCCCCGAGGTGTCATTTACGCTTGTCCTCTACCTGCCACTTGCCATCCTCGAAAACAGCCCGCCAGCCGGTTGCCTTGCCGTCCTCTTCGGTCATCACGTATTGCGACTTGGACTTGCGCGAGAAACGAATCTGCGCTGGACGACCATCTGGATCTTCGCTGGGGGCATCGAGAATGAAATGATACTTCTCGGGCAACTCGTTGGCATGTGCCTTGAGCTCGTGGACCAAGGGTGGTCGCGTCTCTCGGTTCTTGGGGAATTGGCTCGCCGCCAGAAACAAACCGCTGGCGCCATCGCGCAGCACATAGTGATCGTCGACCTTCTGACAGGCCAGTTCCGGCATAGGTATCGGCTCCATCTTGGGAGGCGCTACCTCACCGCTCTTCAGCAGCTTGCGTGTGTTCTTGCATGCCTCGTTGGTACAACCGAAGTACTTGCCGAAACGGCCTGACTTCAATTGCATCTCCGCCCCACACTTGTCGCACTCTAGTGTCGGCCCCTCGTAGCCCTTGATCTTGAATCGTCCTTTCTCAATCTCATGACCATCGCAATCAGGGCTATTACCGCAAATATGCAGCTTGCGCGTCTCATCGATCAGGTAGCTGTCCATAGCGGTACCGCACTTGGGACAGCGATGCTTGGCACGCAACGCCACGGCCTCGGCTTCCTCGTCGGCATCAGCAGCCACCGCTTCCTCTCCAGGAATCAGATCGATGGTGGTCTTGCAGCGTTCCTTGGGGGGCAGGTTGTAGCCCGAACAACCGAGAAAAACCCCAGTGGAGGCGGTGCGAATCTGCATCTTGCGCCCACAACTCGGACAGTCGATATCGGTTGCCACAGGCTGATTCGGGCGCATGCCATCTTCACTCTCGGCATGTTCCAGGCGCGTCTTGAATTCGGCATAGAAGCTGTCGAGTAGCACCTTCCAGTCACGCTCCCCCTCAGCGATCTCATCGAGACTGTCTTCCATGCGCGCAGTGAATCCGTAGTCCATCAAGTCACTGAAGGATTCCTTTAGGCGCTCGGTGACGATATCGCCTAGTTTTTCGGCATAGAACCGTCGGTTCTCCAACTTGACGTAGCCGCGATCCTGAATAGTGGAAATGATCGACGCATAGGTCGAGGGTCGGCCGATACCACGTTTTTCCAACTCCTTGACCAAGCTCGCTTCAGTAAAACGAGCCGGCGGTTTAGTGAAGTGCTGTTTCGGATCCAGTGCCTCGAGCGACATCGGCGTTCCCTCGGAAAGGTCGGGCAACGACTGGTCCTCGTCCTTCTTGCCGGCGGGTTTCATTACCCGCGTGTAACCATCGAACTTGAGCACTCGCCCCTTGGCTTTGAGCTCGTAGCCATTGGTTTCCACCGTCAACGTGGTCGAGAGATATTCCGCCGGGGTCATTTGGCAGGCCACGAATTGGCGCCAGATCAACTCGTAGAGACGTTCGGCATCTCGCTCCATACCAGCCAGATCGGTCGCCTTACGCTCCACGTCCGAGGGGCGAATCGCTTCGTGGGCCTCCTGGGCACCCGCCTTGCTGGTATAGCGGTTGGGGGCCTCTGGCAGGTACCGCTTGCCGTATTCACGCTCAATGTGGCCGCGTACCGCTGCCACCGCATCCTGAGACAGATTGGTGGAGTCGGTACGCATGTAAGTGATGTAGCCCGCCTCGTAGAGCCGCTGGGCCAGGGTCATGGTCTTCTTCACCGAGAAGCCCAAACGACCGCTGGCGGCCTGCTGCAACGTCGAGGTAATGAAGGGCGCACCGGGCTTGGACCGAGTCGGTTTGTCTTCCCGACCAGTGATTTCGAGGCTAGCTTGTCTAAGCGCAGCAATACGCTCAAGGGTCTCGGCCTCAGAGGTGGGCCGGAACACCTCCCTCCCCTGACGCGTCAGCTCGAAACGCACCGACTTGCCTTCAGGGCTCATCAAGTCCGCATGGACGTCCCAAAACTCCTCGGGCACGAAAGCACGGATTTCACGCTCGCGCTCAACGATTAGACGAACGGCCACCGATTGCACACGCCCGGCGGATAGCCCTCGAGCCACCTTGTTCCATAGCAACGGCGACAGCATGAACCCCACCACCCGATCGAGGAAGCGCCGCGCCTGTTGAGCCTCGACACGCTCGATATTGAGCGTCCCAGGATCCTTGAAAGCTTCCTGGATGGCGTTCTTGGTAATTTCGTTGAACACTACCCGCTTGTAACGTTCGTCTTCACCGCCAATGGTTTCCTTGAGATGCCAGGCAATCGCCTCCCCTTCACGGTCCAAGTCCGTTGCCAGGTAGACGGCATCCGCTTTGGCAGCATACTTCTTGAGCTCAGCGACGACCTTTTCCTTGCCCGGAAGTATCTCATACTGGGCACGCCAGCCATGCTCGGGGTCTATTCCCATTCGCCGGATCAGCTGGCCCCAAGCTTTCTGCTGCCGATAGCTGGCCTTCTCCTCCGCAGACATCTTGCGTGTCGCTGCCGCCTGCCGGGCGCGCTCCTTGGGATCGGAGGCTGCCTTGCCCGAGCCGCTGGTCGGCAGGTCACGAATATGACCCACGCTGGATTTCACGATGAAATCATTGCCGAGATACTTGTTGATCGTCTTGGCCTTGGCCGGAGACTCGACGATGACCAGTGACTTGCCCATAGTGCTCCATTTTCCTCATGGCACCGGCCACACGACCCGTGCCTGGCTGCTCGACTCCCGGCATTTCACCGAGTGAAAAATGCGCCTACCCTACCCCAGCCTCCGGCTTGACGCCAGTCATCTCACTCCACTCGCTTTTTGACCCTAGACTGCCAGCCTATTCTCTCGCAAGCTTTGACACGCTCCTGCATCGCCGTCTCGTTCTCCATTCAATCCGCTCATGGCATCTTCGTTATCACCTTGTCATGAAGGCTTTTTTCTCAAGCGAGAGCGTGGTGTACTATGATGTAGTAAAATCACTACATCACATGAAACCCTCTATACGATTGGGTTTGTCACATTACCTCCTTATACATAACGCCACAGAAACCATTACAGGAGTTCTCCATGCCGTACCCACTTCACGACCCCATCCGCCGTACCAAGATCGTCGCCACCCTGGGCCCGGCCAGCGACCGCGAGGGAGTGCTCGAGGCCATGATCGAAGCCGGGGTCGACGTGGTGCGCTTGAACTTTTCCCACGGCTCGCCCGACGATCATCGCCGCCGCCTGGCCCGGGTCCGCGAGATCGCCGACCGCCTGGGTAAGAGCGTCGCCGCGCTCGGCGACCTGCAGGGCCCCAAGATCCGCATCGCCCGCTTCCGCGACGGCGCCGTGCGCCTCGAGGAGGGCCAGGCCTTCGTCCTCGACATGGCGCTCGACGGTGAGGCCGGCGATGCGGCACGCGTGGGTTGCGACTACAAGCAGTTGGTCGACGACGTCGTCGCCGGCGACCGCCTGCTGCTCGACGATGGCCGCCTGGTGCTCGAGGTCGAGCGAGTCACCGGCCCCGAGGTCCATACCCACGTGGTGGTGGGCGGCAAGCTGTCCAACAACAAGGGTATCAACAAGCAAGGTGGCGGGCTCTCCGCTGCGGCGCTCACCGACAAGGACAAGGCCGACCTCAAGACCGCCGTCGACATTGGCGTCGATTACCTCGCCGTGTCCTTCCCGCGCTCGGCCGCCGACATGCAGGAAGCCCGCGCCCTGCTCGGTGAAGCCGGCGCCGAGATCGGCCTGGTGGCCAAGGTCGAACGTGCCGAGGCAGTGGCCGACGACGCCACCCTGGACGGCATCATCGAGGCCAGCGATGCGGTGATGGTGGCACGCGGCGACCTCGGCGTGGAGATCGGTGACGCGCAGTTGATCGGCGTGCAGAAGCGCCTGATCAAGCGCGCCCGCACCCTGAACCGCGCGGTGATCACCGCGACGCAAATGATGGAGTCGATGATCACCGCCCCGCTGCCGACCCGCGCCGAGGTGTTCGATGTCGCCAATGCGGTGCTCGATGGCACCGATGCGGTGATGCTCTCCGCCGAGACCGCCGCCGGCGATTACCCGGTGGAAACCATCGAGGCCATGCATCGCCTGTGCCTGGGGGCCGAGCGCGAGCGCATCGCCCAGGAGTCGGGACACCGCATCCATGAAGGCTTCTCGAAGATCGACGAGACGGTGGCACTGTCGGCGATGTACGCCGCCAACCACCTCGAGGGCGTGGCGGCGATCGCCTGCATGACCGCCACCGGCTACACGCCGCTGATCGCCTCGCGCATCCGTTCGGGGCTACCGATCGTCGGCCTGGCCCACAGCCCCATCGCCCAACGGCGCATGGCGTTGTACCGCGGCGTGGTGTCGCTGCCGTTCGATACCACTCATTTGACGGCCGACGAACTCGACCCCCGAGCCATGGCAATCCTCAAAGAGCGCGGTATTACCTCACCAGGCGACCTGATGATCCTTACTCGAGGTGATCACATGAACGCCCACGGCGGCACCAATACGCTGAAGATTCTCGAGGTGCAATAGAACCATGACCGAGCAACGCCCTGGCCAGCAAACGGCTCGTACACTTCCGACACGCAAGCGCATCGCCCTGATCGCTCACGACGGCAAGAAGGATGAACTGCTGGACTGGGCCCGACGCTGGCGCGAGACTCTGACTCGCCATCAACTCGTTGGCACTGGAACGACCGCCAGACGCGTCTCCAGTGATTTGGGGTTGGATGTAGAGGGCCTGATGAGCGGCCCACTAGGAGGAGACCAGCAGATCGGTGCGCGAATTACCGAGCAACGCCTCGACCTGTTGATCTTCTTTTGGGACCCCTTCGCCCCCCAGCCTCATGATCCCGACGTCAAGGCACTGCTGCGGTTGGCAGCGCTGTGGAACATTCCGGTGGCCTGCAATGCCGCCAGCGCCGATTTCCTGATCAGCTCGCCCTATCTCAGCGAAGAAGTCAGCATCGGGATTCCCGATGCCGGCGATTGGTTGGCCGCGCGGACCACTTAGCCGAAACCAGCTTTACCTCTGGTGGGAGCGCAGATATTCTGCGCGATCCGGCCGCCAGGCCGGCTGCATGGACTCGTTCCAGCCCCATCGGCGCAATGAATTGCGCTCCCATGAGCGCTCCTAACTAGGCCTGCGCGCCTCGGTTCGGGCGCTAGCCGGCGGGCGGGCCTGGTCGAAGGCAGCCTTGATTACCGATAGACGCTCACGGGAGTGCTCGCTCAGCGGCCCACTAGCATCCAGCACATGCTCGATATGCGCCAGATGCTCGTCGATCTGAGCGTTGCTCTGCCCTTCGAGCAAGGTCGGCAACGCATCCAATGCTGCCTGGCGGTCCAGCTTGAGGATGAAGAACTGGTCACGCACCAATGCCTTGAATGCCGCCAGATCAATGGAAGGCTCCACTTCAGCACGCGTTGCCTTCAAGCGCTGGAAATTGCGTTCATCGGTAGCCGGCGCCCCACCCAATACATAAATCAGGGAGCGCATCACCGCTTCGTGATAGCTCCCCTTGTCGATTCGAGAACACAATTCCGTCTTGCGATTCTCGACGAAGCGCCGGTGATCAGGCTCGATACCCGGCCGCCGTCTCAGCGGCTCGTTACCGGCCCCCAATCCAACCATGGTCTGCAACCAAGGCTGGCCGTATATGCCAAGAAATAAGCGCTCGGAGGCCTGATCACGAAGTTCCCGATAGGCATCCAACGATTGTGCGATCTGGTGTGAAACGATGCCTTCCAGCACCCGCCATGGGTTGTCGGCATTCGTGGCGTGCCGGTCAGCCTTGACCCACTCGGCCATCACAGGGACCGGTACCATCAATGGATTACGATCGGAAAACAGCTTATAGCCCAACCGAATCGGATGCATGCGGCGGATCCAGCGCGCCGCCGACGGTGTCATCAAAGCTTGCAGCCAAGGCTGGACAAGCATCTGATAGACCCCCAGGTTGATATCGGACACACGCGCCACCGTAGCAAAACGCCGATCATCCTCTTCGCTAGGCCTTACGATCTCATCCAGATCCCCCAACTCGCGTGGTACAAATTCCAGCAGATAGTCACCATCGATATGCACTGCATCCTCATCGCGAGCTGCGGTTTCGATCACCGTCGTCTCGTACAACCCTGGGGGCAATACATCGATGTAATCCATGTTGGCGGTGAACTCGGCATGCTCCTTGCGGGAGACGCTCCCTGACACGAAAATCCCCAGATGACCGGTGGAATCGTGCACACAGTAGACGATGGTCTGCTCATTGGCCTGAATATCATCGACATCAGCATACAGATCGCGGACCCATCCCAGTGCTTGCGGCGGCGGTGTAATATCGTCCCCTTGCGAACAGAACACCACGATCGGCGAGCGGATGTTGCGTAAATCGATGCGCCGCCCATCGCGCGTCGAAAGCTGCGAGGTACTCAGGCGGTTACCGATGAACAGATTGTCCACGATATACTGAATTTCTTCGGCCCCAAGTACCACGTGGCCGCCCCACCAGCGCTCGAACTGCAGGTAGCGTTGCGCCTCACTATCAATGTTAGCGAACAGCCGATACTGCTTGGTCCATAGCGTATTGGCGGGGTTGAGCTTTTCGAAGTTCTGCACCAGCCAAGCACCGTCGAAGAGCCCGGCTCCCAGATCGCCGGCCAAAGCCGTCATCCAACTGCCACCCAACAGGCCGCCGGTATAGCGCATAGGGGCCCCGCCACGCTCGCCGGCCCAGTAGGAAAGCGGCGCTCCGGCGATCAAGATGGGACCGAAGCAGTCGGGCTCCAATGCGGCAGCCATCATGATCTGCCAGCCAGCCTGGCAGTTGCCAACCACCATGGGCCTTTCGGCGGTATCGGGATGACGGGCAATCACCTCACGCAGAAAAGCGATCTCAGCATCAACCACGTCTTCCACCGTTTGACCGGGAACGGGAAACGGCAGGAAACCGATGAAGTAGCACGGATGGCCGGCTCGCAACGCCACGCCGAGTTCGCTGTCAGGTTTGAAACCGCCGATACCGGGGCCATGACCGGCACGAGGGTCGACGACCACGAAGGGGCGCCCGTCTGGGTCGATCTCGACCCCCGCAGGTGGCAGGATGCGCATCAATTCGTAATTGACCGGGCGGGGCAAGTCCCGCCCATCCATCAGAACCTCAGCATCGAAGCCCAAAACATTGGGTTTGGTCTGCTCCATGTGCTCGAGGTACTGGTTGCCGCGCTCGCGCATGACATCAAGATACAATACGCTACGCTCGATTGTGTCGAGCCAGTAGTGAAACGCATCGCGCCCGATTCCCAACGGGTCGAAGAGCGCTGAGGACAAAGTCGCAAGGTTGGCAGGGGCCGGCAACATGAGAGACTCCCTTAAGCATGTATTGCTGCACTGCAATACAGCGTAACGCGAAACCTTGATGGTTGTCATTGCATTAAATAAGGAAAGTCACATCGGCCGGCCCATCCAGCACTTGCGCCCAAACGAAACATCAGAGCCACGAGCGAAGCAAGGCTAGGGAGTTTCAGTGATCTCCACCAGCACCTCTCCCGGCACCACGCGGTCACCACGCTGGACATGAATGGCGGAAACCTTGCCACTCGAACGCGCATGGACCTCGGTTTCCATCTTCATGGCTTCGGTAATCAATACCGCCTGACCGGCCTCGACATCATCACCCTCCGCTACTAACACTTCGACGATGGTACCCGGCATGGCAGTAGTGACGTGCCCGGACAAAGTCGCACGGGCACGCCCCGGCGATTTGGTTGCCTGGTAGCTGTCACGCGGCTCGAAGACCACCGATTCGGGCATGCCGTCCAGGGTCAGATAGACTTGGCGCTTGCCACCTGTCTCACTGCCCACTCCCGTGATCTGTACCTCATAAGACTCGCCATGCACGTCGATCACGAACTCCGTTGGCGTCCCTTCGGTAACCGGCCTCTGGGCATTACTCGCCATTGGTAGCGGTTCCGGTACCAGGCTGCCATCGCGCCGCCCTTCAAGGAAGTCACGGCCAATGTCGGGGAACATGGCAAACGTCAGCACATCTTCCTCTCCCTCAGCCAGCTCGCCGATCTCTTCGGTCAGACGCGTCATCTCCGGGTCCAAGCGATCCGCTGGGCGCCCCTCCTCTACTGGCTGGTTACCGATGGCCTTGCTACGCAGCGTACTGTCGACAGCTGCCGGTGGTTGACCGTAGCCACCCAACAGGTAACGCTTGACCTCGTTGGTGATACTCTTG
Organism: Litchfieldella anticariensis FP35 = DSM 16096; assembly: GCF_000409775.1. Classification (GTDB taxonomy): domain Bacteria; phylum Pseudomonadota; class Gammaproteobacteria; order Pseudomonadales; family Halomonadaceae; genus Litchfieldella; species Litchfieldella anticariensis. Next base: position 1,223,154 of record NZ_KE332377.1, read on the forward strand.
TAACGACTGCCGGTCAGCACATTCATCACCGCCTGAGTGCCAACGATCTGAGACGTCGGCGTCACCAACGGTGGGTAACCGAGGTCGGCCCGGACCCTCGGGATCTCGTCGAATACCTCGCGAATCCGTGACAAGGCATTCTGCTCCTTGAGCTGATTAGCCAGATTCGACATCATGCCGCCCGGCACCTGATTGATCTGTACCGCCACGTCTTCGCGGGTGAACTCGCTCTCATAACCAGCGTACTTCTTGCGCACCTCACGAAAGTAGTCGCCGATCTCCTTGAGTGCTTCCAGATCGAGGCCGGTGTCGTATTGGGTATCCTTGAAGGCTGCCACCATGGCCTCGGTAGAGGGATGACTGGTGCCACCAGCAAAGGCCGAATTACAGGTATCGATATGCCGACAACCGGCTTCCACGGCTTTGAGATGGCATTGAGAGGAGAGCCCTGAAGTGGCATGAGCGTGTAGATGGATAGGGACTTCGACCGACGTCACCAGTGCCGCTACCAACTCATGGGTGGCATAGGGTGTCAACAGACCGGCCATATCCTTGATGGCAATGGAATCGGCACCCATATCGACCAACCGTTTAGCTTGATCGACGTACATCTCCAGGGTATGCACCGGGCTGACCGTGTAACAGATCGTGCCTTGGGCATGCTTGCCATTAGCCTTGACCGCGCGCATGGCGGTTTCCAAGTTGCGAAGGTCGTTAAGCGCATCGAATATCCGGAATATATCGATACCGTTGTCAGCAGCCTTGGCAACGAAGCGCTCCACCACATCGTCGGCGTAGTGACGATAGCCAAGCAGGTTCTGTCCACGCAACAGCATTTGCAGTGGCGTGTTGGGCAGTGCTTCCTTTAGAGAACGTAACCGCTGCCAGGGATCTTCCTTGAGGAAGCGCACACAGGCATCGAAAGTGGCACCGCCCCACACCTCCAGGGAATAGAAGCCGATGGCATCGAGCGAGGCGCATGCCGGTAGCATGTCCTCGGTACGCAAGCGGGTGGCGATCACGGACTGGTGACCATCGCGCAATACCACATCGGTCACTTGCACACGGGAGTCAGGGGTAACACTCATGACATTTCTCCTTACAGACCTGCGTGGGCGGCAATGGCAGCGGCAATGGCCAATGCCGTCTCTTCCGGATTACGCTTGGCGGAGTATTGAAGCAGTTCGGGATGGGCCGGCACGAAGCCAGTATCGAAGCACCCGCTGCGGAATTCCGGATGACGCAGAATTTCTTCGTAATAGGGGGCGGTGGTCTTGATGCCTTGCAGACGCATGTCGTTCAACGCGCGGATACCACGGTTCAGCGTCTCCTCCCAAGTCATGCCCCACACAATCAACTTGAGGCACATCGAATCGAAATGTGGCGGGATCTGGTAGCCGGTGTAGATGGCGGTATCGGTACGCACCCCAGGGCCGCCTGGCGCATAATAGCGGGTGATACGGCCAAACGAGGGCAGAAAATCGTTCTTGGGATCCTCGGCATTGATCCGAAACTGGATGGCATAGCCATGATGGTCGATGTCTTCCTGGCGAAACGATAGCTTGTGCCCGGCAGCAACACGAATCTGTTCACGGACGATATCCACCCCCGTTATGGCCTCGGTGATGGTATGCTCCACCTGCACGCGGGTGTTCATCTCCATGAAGTATATTTCGTTGCCCTTGACCAGGAACTCCACGGTGCCAGCGTTCTCATAGCCCACGGCGCTTGCCGCACGCACTGCCAGCTCACCGACGTAGGCTCGCTGCTCCGGCGTCAATTGAGGGCTAGGAGCGATCTCGATCAGCTTCTGGTTGCGGCGCTGGATGGAGCAATCACGCTCGAACAGGTGGATCACTCCACCATGCCGGTCGGCAAGTATCTGGACCTCGATGTGGTGTGGATTGACCACGCAACGTTCAAGGAACACGTCCGCCGAGCCAAAGGCCTTGGTGGCCTCGGAAATTACGCGCTCCCACGCCTGTTCGAGTTGGACAGGAGTATCACAGCGGCGGATGCCGCGACCGCCACCACCGGAGGTGGCCTTGAGCATCACCGGATAGCCGATGGTATCGGCCAGGCGCAATGCCTCCTCGAGGTTCTGCAGGTTACCCTCAGAGCCAGGAGTTACTGGTACGCCGGCCTTGCGCATGGCATCACGGGCCGCGGTCTTGTCACCCATGCGTGCGATCACGGAGGCATCAGGGCCAATGAAGGTAATGCCGGCCTCGGCACAGATACGGGCGAAATCGGCGTTCTCCGAGAGAAAACCATAGCCTGGATGGATAGCATCGCAGCCGGTCTCTCGGGCCAGATCCACCAGCCCTCGCGGGTCCAGATAGCCGGCCAGCGGATCGTCACCGACGAAATAGGCCTCATCGGCACGCTTGACGTGAAGAGCGAAACGATCCGGCTCGGTATAAATGGCTACCGAGCGGATGCCCATCTCGGCACACGCGCGTTCGATACGCACGGCGATTTCGCCCCGGTTAGCGATCAATAGTTTCTGGAACACGGTCGTAACCTCCAGGGTTGCGTCCACGGCGGGCATGAGAAAGACTGAAACGGTATAATTGTCAGCCTTGTCGAGAGGACTTCCACCTTATCGAGACAAATACCAATAGAAAAATTGATATTTTTTTGCCAACCTATAAGTTAGACCTTATACCTAGCGGAATCCCGGATGTCGCGCCCTAGTCTGCTCAATCGTCTGACATTTCGTCAGCTTCAGGTCTTCCAGGCCGTATACCGCCAGCAATCTTATTCTCGGGCGGCGGAACAACTCGGCCTGACCCAACCAGCGGTCAGCGCCCAGATTCGCCAGCTTGAGCAAGCCCTCGAGCAGCCGCTATTCAAGTACGCTGGCAAGACCTTGCATGTGTTACCCGCTGCCGATGCCCTGGCAGCCTCGGTGCAATCGATCTTCGGCCAAGTCTCCAGCCTACAAATGGAGCTCTCCGAACTAGCCGGCACCATTCGCGGCGAACTCAATCTCGCTGCCGTCTCCACCGCACAGTACGTGGTGCCTCATATCCTGGCACGCTTTCGCGCCCGCTACCCGGAAGTGCAGATTCGCTTGCGCGTGTGTAACCGTAGCCAAGCCTTGGAGCGTCTTGCCGAACGCCGGGACGACTTGGTGATCATGGGAATGGTTCCCGAGGACGCCAATCTTGCTTTCATGCCGATCCTCGACAACGAAATGATCCCTGTAGTATGGCCGGGCCATCCGCTGCTCACCGCAAAATCTCCCACACTGGAAGACTTCGCACGACACTACGTACTGATGCGCGAACCTGGCTCGGGAACACGTACCGCGTTCGAGGAATTCGCTGCTCGCGAGCGGGTATCGCTTCTGCATACCATCGAGCTAGGCACTAACGAAGCCATCAAACAAGGGGTAATGGCGCATCTTGGTGTCGCCGTCCTGCCACGACTGGCAGTGCAACTGGAGTTAGCCTCAGGGCTGCTAGCTTCGCCGGTGTTACCCGGCTTCCCCCTACGACGCTCGTGGTGCACTGTCTACCCCAAGGATCGCCATCCTTCGCCTGTCACCGAATTGTTCCTTCGCTTCGTGCGCGAGCTACTGCCGGAACTCAATGCCCACTTCAGCTCGCCACTGGAACCCATGCCCGGCCATGGGGTGGTCTGCCTGCCCCTCTCGACAACCCAAGACGGCTGATGCAACGGCGTTGATGTGATAAATTGCACGACAGCAACGTCGTGCCGCAAGGCAGCACAAGCCGCCGAGAAGAGAGTCTCGAATCGATATGAGCAACAAACCCTCGCAGTCCATATCCAGTGGTGAGAAGTACCGCAACGAGCACGGTGTTTCCGCGATCAAGGACGGCATGAAGCAGCGCAAGCAAGCCGAGGATAGCGCTGCCACCGGACGCAAGCCACCCTGGCTGCGCATCCAAATTGCCGGCGGGGAACGCTTCGAAGCGGTCAAGCGTAACGTTAACGAGCATCGCCTGAGTACCGTCTGTGCCGAATCGCACTGCCCTAACATGGGAGAGTGCTGGAGTAACGGCACCGCCACTATCATGCTGATGGGTTCGGTATGTACTCGTGCCTGCCGCTTCTGCGCCGTGGATACCGGCAATCCCAAAGGCTGGCTGGACACCGAGGAACCTGAGAACACCGCCAAATCGGTCGAGTTGATGGGGCTGCGCTATATCGTCCTGACATCGGTCGATCGAGACGACCTGGATGATGGGGGTGCCTCTCATTATGCCGCCTGCATTCGTGCCATCAAAACACGCACTCCCGAAGTGGTGGTCGAGGCCCTGACGCCGGACTTCGACGGCCACCAGGCCGCCATAGAAGAAGTGGTCGATTCTGGTCTAGAAGTATTCGCGCAGAATGTCGAAACCGTGGAAAGGTTGACCCACCGGGTGCGCGATCCACGCGCCGGCTACCGCAAGACTCTTGACGTTCTGGCCCACGCCAAGCGCTATCGCCCAGACACCTTGACCAAGACCAGCCTGATGCTGGGGCTAGGGGAAACCGACGAGGAGATTCTCGCCACCTTTGATGACTTGAGAGCCATCGGCGTGGATATCGTCACTCTTGGCCAGTACCTGCGTCCGACCAAGAACCATCTGCCGGTTGAGCGCTGGGTCACACCCGATGAATTCGAGCGCTATCGTCAGCTAGGCTTGGAAAAGGGCTTCATGGAAGTGGCCGCCGGTCCGCTGGTACGCTCCAGTTACCGTGCCGATCGCGTATTCGAAAAGAACAACCTGGGCTTGGCAGCCCCCGCCGAGGTGCCGGGCCAGACATCCGACCCGGATATCATCCCCGCCATCAACGTTGGTTAGATTAGGCTAATTCCTTCATGCTGATACCCTGTTCAATACAGGGCATCGGCAATTCACCATAGCCAGCCATCTCGATATCCCGGTGCAGCAACGTGGCCAAGTGCTCGACAAGAAGCCGTGACACCACCTCCAGGGATGGCGGCACGGCGACAAGATCAGCCAAGCGGGTCATCTGCATACCGGCATAACCACAGGGGTTGATTCGCTGGAAAGGCGACAAATCCCCATTCACGTTCAGTGCCACGCCATGAAAGCTGGCTCCACGACGGATGCGTAATCCCAGCGAAGCGATCTTGGCCTCGCCAACATAGACACCTGGTGCGTCGGGGCGCGCATGCGATTCGATACCCTCATCGGCCAGCACATGGACCACCGCTTGCTCCAGCGCCGAAACCAGGTCGCGGACACCGAGCTTGCTGCGCCGCACATCAAGCAATGGATAAAGCACCAATTGTCCAGGCCCGTGATAGGTGACCTGGCCACCGCGATCGGTCTGCACTACCGGAATGTCACCGGGCATCAACAAATGCTCCTGCTTGCCCGCCTGCCCTTGGGTAAAGACCGGATCGTGCTCTACCAGCCAGAACTGGTCCTGCGTATCAGCATCCCGGCTATCGGTAAGGGCACGCATCGCCTGCCACACGGGAAAGTAAGACTGACGGCCGAGTCGGAACACTCTGATCGGCAGCGCCGAGACGATGCCCATTCACAGCACCATATGCACACGACCGGTGGCCTTGAGCGAAGCGAACAACGCTTCGAGTTGCGCGTGGCCGGTAGCGGTGATGGTCACACGTACGGACTGGAACTTGCCATTGCGGCTGTCGACGACGCTGACGCGATTACGGTCGATACCGGGAGCGTGCGTTTCGACGATATCGACGACCACGTCGCGAAAATCGTCCGCAGCATCGCCCACGATCTTCAAAGGGTAATCACAGGGGAATTCGACCTTGGGTGCTTCGGTCATGGGACACTCGATAAAAAATATTTCTGAGTATTTTACTCAACCTATGGACGACTACCAAGGAGTGAAATCGAGGGCATGGAGACAACCGGCCATCGCCGTGGCGATGGCCGGGAGTCCATCAGTCGAACAGGCCGCTGATGAATTGACGAATGGCATCGAGAAGACGCTTGAAGATTCCGCCCTGCTCGACATCCTCCAGGGCAACCAGCGGCAACTCATCTAATGCTTCATCACCCAAGCGGATCTCAAGCGTGCCAACGCGTTCGCCCGCTTGTACCGGCGCACTGATCGACTCACGCAGATTCAGGCGGGCAGTCAGCTCATCACTGCGGCCGCGAGGTACCGTCATTCGCACCTCCTGGCCAACACCAACCCGCAATTCATTCTTTTCCCCACCCCAGATTCTCGGGGTATTGAGCACCGCTCCCTTGTCATACAGCTTGAGAGTCTCGTAGTAACGGAATCCATAGCTCATCAGCTTCTGGGTTTCCTGTACCCTGGCCTCTTCGGAGCTGGTCCCCATAACCACAGAGATCAGGCGCATGTCATCACGCTTGGCAGAAGCCACCAGGCAGTACCCAGCCTCTTCGGTATGGCCGGTCTTCAGGCCGTCGACGCTGGAGTCGCGCCATAGCAGCCGGTTGCGGTTGGGCTGACGAATGTCATTGTAAGTAAAATAACGCTCGGCATAGATGGCGTAGTGCTCGGGATAGTCGTTGATGATATGACGCGACAGCAAGGCTAGATCCCTTGCCGATGAGTAATGCTCGGCATTCGGCAGGCCGGTGGCATTGACGAAATTGGTGTTATTCATGCCCAGGCGAGTCGCATGCTGATTCATCAGATCGGCAAAGGGACGCTCCCCGCCCGCCAAGTGTTCGGCCACAGCCACACTGGCATCATTGCCGGACTGGATGATGATGCCATAGAGCAGATCCTTGAGTGGGACTTGGTTACCCACCTCGATGAACATCTTGGAACCACCTGTCCGCCACGCTTTCTCGCTAACGCTGACCATGTCGTCCATTGAGACGTTACCTTGGTTCAGCTCACGCTCGACAAGGTAGGCGGTCATCAGCTTGGTCAGGCTTGCCGGCGGCAGTCGCTCGTCGGCGTTATGCTCAACCAGGACTTCGCCACTATCGGCATCCATCAGGATCCAGGAAGAGGCCGCCAATTGTGGCGGCGATGGAACCATCGTCTGTGGACTTGGCTCCGGCTGTGGGCTCGGCGTCGCCGACTGTGACAAGGCCGGCAAACTGAACGCGGTGACGCACAGCAACGACACAGTGAGCAGGCATTGACGTGCAAATGAAGGAACAACAACTCTCATGGCACTGGTTCTCACATAAAGGAATCAGATAGTGGACTGCATGGCATGCAAGGGCTTTGGCAAACTCATTGCGCTCCATTGACCACGAATGCTTGGGCATACCCCGCCCGCCGCAGCTTGTCGCGGAGCGGTTCGAGTAGCCTGCTGTCAGTCAGCGGACCGACCTGCACTCGATGCAGGCTGGTGTCGCTAGTCACCCGTACGGGTTGAGATATTTCATCCTGCAACTGCGCCTTGAGCGCCTGAGCATTGGCCATGGAACCAAGCGCCGCCACTTGCAGGTAGATGTGCTCGCCCGGCTCATGACCATTAGCCATCGCCGGAGCGGTCTCACCCGTCGACGGTACGGGCGGAGGCTGACGTGGCATCGTAGCCACCTCATTCGTTACTTGGTGGGCCTCTGCTGCCACAGCCGTCGTGGTAGCGCTCCGTTCCGGCTCTCGAGATGCCACGGAGCGCTGCTCGGCCTGCCAGGCGACCGGGTCGATGGCTTCCACCCGCACTCTCCCCGTACCGTTGCCGAGAATATCCAGGCGCGCCGCCGCCGCATAAGAGAGGTCGATCTCTCGATCACTATGGAAGGGGCCGCGATCGTTGACCTTGACGATCACTGACCGACCGTTATCGACATTGCTGACACGGGCATAGGTAGGCAATGGTAACGAACGATGAGCGGCTGTCATCTTGTACATGTCGTAGATTTCACCGCTGGCGGTGGTATAGCCATGGAATTTCTCACCATACCAAGAGGCCACTCCCTGATTGCGATAACCGGAAGGATCCGCCAAAACGTGGTAGGTCTTGCCCCATACTTCGTAGCTCTCGCGGTTACCGCTCGGAGCGCGCGGCTCCACCCGGGGCACAGCGTCAGGCACGTTCGAGACATCCGGCGGAAGATCGGGATAAGCATCTTTGGCCATGCTATAACGCCCGGTCGACGACGATGTCGCCGCTGTCGCACTCTCTCCTCCCGAAGATGCCGAATCGTACCGAGTTCCTCCTCCGCCGGCACAACCAGCCAACAACAACACCGTGACCACCAACCCTCCTGTCAAGGCCCTCATGCCCTATCCTCCCTTTCGGCAAGAATTGCCTCGGCCAACTCGGTCACGGCCATGGCGTAAAGATGGCTGTGATTGTAACGAGTAATCACGTAGAAGTTGTCATATCCCAAGCGATAGCGATAGCTGCCATCCTCCTGATCGAGTGCCAACGGAATCACACGCTGGCCATCTTCGAGGTCATCTTCCTGCTTCGGGCGAACGCCATATTTCGCCAGCCCCAGGAGGGTTTCATAGGGAGGCCTTGTTTGATTGAAGGCAACTTCTCCAGGTGGCTCATCGGGACCAAAGGCCTCGCCATAGATCGGGGCATTCGTTTGCCAACCATGCTTGGCGAAGTAATTGCCGACACTACCAATGGCATCCACTGGGTTATCCCATAAGTCGCGCTTGCCATCGCCATCGAAATCCACGGCATAGGCACGGTAACTGGTGGGAATGAACTGCGGATATCCCATGGCACCGGCATAGGAACCTTTCAGCGAACCGGGATCGACCTCTTGCTCGCGAGTAATCTCGAGAAAGGCAAGTAACTCGCCGCGAAAGAAGCCGCCTCGGCTCGGGTGGTGAAACGCCAATGTCGACAAGGAATCGAGCACCCGGTGGCGTCCGGTATAGCGACCGTAACTGGTTTCCACTCCGATGATGGCAGCTACGACTTCCGCCGGCACACCATACTCGGCTTCGACACGATCAAAAGCTTCACGGTGCGCTTCGATGAAAGCGACACCACGTTCGATACGCTCTTGCTGCAGAAATATTTCACGATACTCATCCCAGCGTAACCGGCGTTCGACGGCGCCAGCCATGGCATCGAGCACGCCTTGCTGAAATTGAGCGTCTTGCATGGCATCGACCAACCAAGCCCTCTCGATACCCTTGGCCTCCAATTCATCTATCAGGGCAGCTACGTCGTCACGCTGGCCAGGATCGAAGCTCATGGCAGCCAAGGAGACCATTGATGCTAGCGACAGCCACGCACCAGCAACGAACAGCCATATCGCTCTTCCATGAGGTCGGAAAGCCTTCATGATCATCATTCTCCCTGGATCAGCGTATTCGTGAAGCCTAGCGTGGCAATAGCCGACGGTGGGCCTGAATCGACATGAGAATACCGAAACCGGCCATCAAGGTCACGCTGGAGGTACCACCATAACTGACCAGCGGCAAAGGAACCCCAACGACTGGCAAAATCCCACTGACCATGCCGATGTTAACGAACACATAGATGAAGAATGTCAGGATGATGCTGCCAGCCAATAGCCGTCCAAACGTATCCTGGGCAGCATTGGCCAGCCATAATCCACGACAGACAATCAGTAGGTAAAGAGCCAGAAACAACAGCATGCCGGCCAACCCGAATTCCTCACCCAATACAGCGACGATGAAGTCGGTGTGTCGCTCCGGCAAGAACTCGAGTTGAGACTGCGTCCCCTGCAACCACCCCTTGCCGAACATTCCGCCACTGCCAATAGCGGTAGTCGACTGAATGATGTTCCACCCCGCTCCCAACGGATCACTTTCGGGGTTGAGAAAAGTCAGCACCCGCTGGCGCTGGTAATTGTGCATGTTCATCCACAGCAAGGGGAGCGCGGCGGCAGCCACTACGCAAAGGAAAACGATGAACCGCCAGGATAGGCCGGCGAGCAGCACCACGAAGACAGCGGCACAGAGCACTAGCAACGATGTCCCCAAATCCGGCTGACGGGCGATCAGCAGTACCGGCAATGCCAAGACGGCGGCACACACTAACAGATCCCGCCAACGAGGAGGCAATTCACGGCGACTCAGGTAAGCTGCCAGCATCATTGGCATTGCCAGTTTCATCAGCTCCGAAGGCTGGAAGCGCACCACGCCAGGAATCACCAACCAGCGCTGGGCCCCCATTCCCATATCGCCCATCACCTCGACCGCGACCAACATCAGAAGTGATGCTCCATAAGCCAACGGAGCCCAACGCAACAACGTCACGGGAGACAGCTGGGCCAGCACCACCAAGGCCATTAGGGCAACACCAAAGCGCGATGCCTGGGCAATCACGACCTCAATGCGTTGGCCACTGGCACTGTAGAGCACCAGCAAACCAGCCCCGAGCAACATCAACAACAACAACAACAGCCATGGATCCAAGTGTATCCGCGACCACAGGCTACGGCGCCTAACCATACCGCTTTGCGGTGGACGAACTGGATAACCGCGCATCCCCCTGGCCAAATCGATGAGAGCCATACTTAGTCCTCGGCCTCCAGCAACGCATCCACATTACGACCGTTTTCTTCCGGCTCGAGTAGCCAAGCATCGGTCATGGCGCGTGCCAAGTGTGCCGCGTGGGTACTCCCTCCACCAGCATTCTCGACAATCACCGCGACAGCGATCTGTGGGTCCTCGATGGGAGCAAAAGCGATGAACAGAGCGTGGTCGCGCAAGCGTTCGGCCAACTCTTCCGCGTTATATTTCTGGTCCTGGCCCAACGAGAATACTTGGGCGGTTCCTGACTTCCCCCCCATACGATACTTGAGGCCGACACCGGTACGACGCGCCGTTCCTTCACTACCCGAGATGACTTTCTCCATTCCGGAAAAGACTCGATCCCACCATGCGTCGTTTTCGAGAACGATATCCTCCTTGGTGTCGGGCAAATCGACTGCGAGCTCTTGATCGCCGATGCGCTTGGCGATTCTCGGTTTCACCCATTCTCCACGATTGGCCAGGATGGAAGTTGCCGTAGCGAGTTGCAAAGGAGTCACCATCCAGTAGCCCTGACCGATACCAACCGAAAGGGTTTCGCCCGGATACCAAGGTTGATTGAAACGTGCTCGTTTCCAATCGCGGTCCGGCATCAGGGCCGTACTTTCACCGAACACATCATACGCATTGCGCTCACCGAACCCGAAGGTATGCATTCGCTCGGAGAGCCGATCGATACCCAAGTCATGGGCCAAGGTATAGAAATAGGTGTTGTTGGAGACAGCGAGTGCACGCTCCAAATCGACCCGGCCGTGCCCCCAACGCAACCAGTTGCGATAACGTCGTGAGTCATTTGGCAACTGATAGTATCCGGGATCGTAAATGGTCTCTTCCGGTGTGATCACACCCTCGGCAAGCCCAGCCAAAGCCAGAAAAGGTTTGACCGTCGACCCCGGAGGATACTGGCCTCGGATGGCACGATTGAACAACGGCAAATCGATGTCTTCCTGCAAGGCCTGATAGGAAGCCGAATCGATACCGGTAACGAAACGATTACTGTCAAAGCCTGGGGACGACACCATGGCAAGTATCTCCCCGCTTCCTGGCTCGATGGCGACGATAGAGCCACGTCGCCCCTCCAGCAACTGGTGGCCCAATGCCTGCAAGTCCTTGTCGAGAGTCAAGGTGAGATCCTGACCGGGTACCGGATCGGTACGCCCCAACTCACGCAATACACGACCACGTGCATTAGTCTCCACTTTCCTCAACCCAGCCTGACCGTGCAGTTCATCCTCGTAGAAACGCTCGACACCGGTCTTGCCGATGAAATGGGTCCCGGCGTAATTGCCAACATCCAGTTCCTTCAATTCCTCGGCATTGATCCGTCCCACGAAACCCAAGGCATGAGACATGATTTCAGCATCCGGGTAATAGCGTAGTAGCTGCGCTTCCACTTCCACCCCCGGAAGACGGTGGCGATTGACTGCCAATCGAGCGATCTGCTCCTCACTCAGATCGCTCATCAACAGCGCTGGCTGAAAAGGACGTTGACGTTGACGCGAACGCTGACGGAAGGCTTCGACCTCTTCCTCGGGTAAGTCCAGCAAATCCACTAATAGCGCCAGCGTCTCTTCGAGATCATCAACACGCTCACGTACCAACGTCAGGTTGTAGGTTGGACGATTCTCGGCCAGCAATTGGCCGTTGCGATCGAAGATCAACCCCCGAGTCGGCGGCAAGGGCTCGACACGAACCCGATTATCTTCCGAGCGGGTGATATATACCTCATGTCGCACCACCTGCAGATACACCAAGCGACTGATCAGTAGACTGGTCAGCAACATGACGATAAGAAATGCCAACAGCGAGCGGATACGGAAGATACGCACTTCCTGTTGCGTGTTCTTCAACGCTGGGCGGGGATTATGCATGGACGAGGCTCGGGTTGGTCATCGATATCGGCAAAGCAAAGTGAAAACAATCAGCGATGATAAGGATGTCCTACCAACAGCGTCCAGGCGCGATAGAGCTGCTCAGCAACCAGGATTCGCACAAGAGGGTGCGGCAGTGTCAACGAAGAAAGCGACCAACGCTGGTCAGCATTCGCCGAAAGATTAGCCTCCAACCCTTCGGGCCCACCTACCAGCAACGCCACGTCGCGTCCCTCCAAGCGCCAATGATCCACCTCGGTGGCAAGGCGTTCGGTGCTCCAGGGCTGGCCACCGACTTCCAGGGCAACGATATGTTCATTACCGCGCAAGCGCTCACGCATGCGCTCCCCTTCTAGAGCCACGGCTCTGGCCACATCGGCATTCTTGCCCCGTGCACCGGGAGGAATTTCATGAATCTCGAGGGCCAAGTCACGTGGCAGGCGCTTACGATACTCCTCTACGCCTTGCTCGACCCAGTCAGGCATCCGTGTACCCACCGCTAGCAGTTTGAGCTTCACGCCCATCCCCCACCACGAACCTCTTCTTCTGTATCGCTGGGCAGATCGGACCACAGACGCTCCAAGTCATACAAGCGACGGGTTTCCGGCACCATGACATGCACCACCAGGTCACCGAGGTCGACCAGTACCCACTCGGCACCGGCACGACCTTCCACGCCCAAGGGTTGCAGCCCTTGTTCCTTGACTTTTTCGATCAGATTATTGGCCAGCGCCGAAACATGGCGGGAGGAGGTGCCGCTGGCCACCAGCATCAGGTCGGTTACGCTAGTCAGGTTGGTCACATCCAGGGTGACGATGTCCTGCCCCTTGAGCTCTTCCAGGGCGTCCACCGCCAAGGTCTTGAGTGCGTCGATGTGCATAGCCCCTCTTCGTAATGGAACGCTTCCTTTATTATTCTACTCCTTTGTACCCAGCTCGACAGCGCCAAAATAAAGAAAACATGTTGCCCTGCCACCACACTTGGCAGCGACAGCCTTAGCGGTAGAGCCCATGAGTCTGGATATGCCGTTCGACCGCATCGGGAAGCAAATAGCGCACGCTACGCCCACTAGCGAGTCGATGGCGAATGTCGGTGGCGGAAATGGCCATGCGACTGGGTAGCGAGAGCCGCAGCAAGCCTCCTGCAGGTGCTGTAAAAAGTGCTTGGGGCGTAGCGACTTCTCGCTTCTCGATGAGTGACCTCAGTGCCGCTGGTAAGGAATCCTGATGATCGGGGCGCTCTATGACCACCACATGGGCCAATTCGAAGAGTCGCTCGGGCTGGTGCCAGGAATCCAGCTTGAGAAAGGCGTCGTGCCCAATCGCCATGACGATTCTTGCCTGCGTACCGAACACTTCGCGCAAGGAGGCCAGCGTATCGGAAGAGTAGGAAGGACCGTCGCGGCGCAACTCCCTGTCATCGGCTACCAACCCCGGTGTATCACCGATACCAACCTTGAGCATCGTCAGGCGCTGTTCACTGGAAACCCCTGGGTCTTCTCGATGCGGCGGCATATTGGCGGGTATCAGATGCACCCGGTCGAGCGCCAACGCCTCGTGCAACTCCACCGCACTGCGCAGGTGTCCCAAATGCACCGGATCGAAGGTTCCACCCAGCATGGCCACACGAGGCACCGCACCTTCACTTGACCGTTGACGATCAGACACGCACATGTCCGTCGCCAAGCACCACGTACTTGCGAGTCGTCAAGCCTTCCAACCCCACTGGGCCTCGCGCATGCAACTTGTCGGTGGAAATGCCGATTTCCGCCCCCAAACCATACTCGAAACCATCAGCGAAGCGAGTCGAGGCGTTGACCATTACCGAGCTTGAGTCCACTTCAGCCAGAAAACGCCGAGCGAGGCCATAATTCTCGGTTACGATGGCATCGGTGTGATGCGAACCATAGCGATCGATGTGTGCCATGGCCTCCTCGATACCATCCACCACACGGATGGCTAACACTGGGGCCAGGTACTCCGTCGCCCAGTCTTCCTCATTGGCCGCAGCGATGCCTTTCAGGATCGCCTGGGTGCGTTCACAGCCACGCAACTCGACTCCGTGCTCGGCATAGAATGAAGCCAAGCGTGGCAGTAACTCGGCAGCGACAGGCGCATCCACCAGCAAGGTCTCCATGGTATTACAGGTACCATAACGATGCGTCTTGGCGTTGACGGCAATGGCGACAGCCTTGTCGAGATCGGCCGACGCATCGACATAGACATGGCAGACACCATCCAGATGCTTTATCACCGGCACACGGGCTTCGCGCGAAATGCGCTCGATCAGGGACTTGCCACCTCGAGGAATGATGACATCGACATATTCAGGCATGGAGATCAATTGCCCTACAGCTGCCCGATCGGTAGTCGCCACCACCTGCACGGCAGCAGCGGGTAAGCCTGCCTCGCGCAAGCCAGCGTCAATACAGGCCGCGATGGCAGCATTGCTCTCACGCGCTTCAGAACCGCCACGCAGGATACAAGCATTACCCGCTTTGAGGCATAGGCTGGCAGCCTCGATCGTGACATTAGGACGCGACTCGTAGATGATGCCGATCACACCCAGCGGAACCCGCATTTGACCGACCTGAATCCCGCTGGGACGTGAGTGCAGACCGTCGATTTCGCCGACGGGATCGGGCAGAGCGGCCACCTGATGCAGCCCCTCGATCATGCCATCGATACGAGTATCGTTCAGCGCCAATCGATCCAGCAACGCGGCGTCGAGCCCCGTCTCGCGCCCCCTGGCCAGATCCTGGGCATTGGCGTCGATCAGTTCAGAGCGAGCGGCTTCCAAATGGCGTGCCATGGCCATCAATGCCGCGTTCTTGGCCGCGGTGTCCTGGCCGCGCATCACGGCCCCCGCCGCCCGTGCCGACCGCCCTAGCGATGTCATGTAGGCAACGATATCAGTGCTCACAGCAACGTCTTTGACGTTATCATCGTTTACAGGTGCGTGACGTGACATGCCGTAGAGTGTCTCCTAGCAGGGCACCACGTTCGATGGCGAGCGTGGTAAAGAAATAAAATAGAAGGAACTATAGTAAGTCACCATGGATAGCAAGTACAAAACCCGCTCGTTCCGGCTAACTCTGCTGTTCGGCGCTGGCGTTCTAGCGCTGTTGGCACTGCGGGCCACCCAAGAAGCAGTACAAGCGCTGCTGTGGTTGGGCGCGTTATGGTTGATCGGAACGGCCACTCTACACGAACTCAGTCAGCGCTGGCCCACGCATACACCCTGGCAACTAGTGCCGACACTGTTGCTGGCCAGCTTGTTATGGCTTTCCCCGCTTCAGTTCGCCTGCTGGCTTTGGGCTTTCGCTATCCTGCTGATATTACCACAGCCCTGGTGGCTGGTGACGTTCAACATCCTGCTAGCCACCCTGAGCTGGTGGCGGGTCCAGGCTTATTTGAGTACCGAACAAAGCATGTCAAGCGCTTTGATCCTGGCGGCGTTGATGCTGCTTGGCCTGATAAGGTCACTGTATTACCGTCCGCTATGGCAAGGAATCAGCGAGCGGGTTCGTCTAATGCCCGGAACACGCCTATGGACGGCCTCCCAACTGCTCGAGGATTTGCCTCGCGAAAGTGCCCGTAGCGATCGCGAAGCGACTCATACCGAATTGGTATTGCTACGGACTCAACATCGTTATTGCTGGTCTCTCGCACAGGCTTTGAGCCGCCAGCTCCAGCCCTTCGAGCACTGCTATCGGGTGGATGGGAGAACGCTGGCCACCTTGCTCACCAGCCGTGATATCGACCACGCCCGACAGCGTCGCGATGCTCTGCTGGCCTCGCTGCATGGCCCTCGACGCACTCGCGTCATATCGCTGGCATGTCCACTGACATTGGATGCCGAATGCGAGGCTCTAGCCAAGCAGAGTCGAGATCTGGTCATCATCGAGAAGGTCCCTTCCCATGCATGACGAAAAGCCTTGGCCCTCGCGCCTGTTTGCACTGATCTATGTCATGGGCGTGTTGCTGATGGTCGGCAATGCCGCTTGGCACTATCTGATGGGAGATTTCCTGAGGATATTATTGCCTGCCGTACTGGCTCTGTTGTTATTGGGGGCCACTCTGTTGCACTTGACCGATCCCCGTTACCAGAGGCCATCCGCCTATCTGGTACTGATCAGTAGTTTCTTGTTGCTCGCCGTCGAGCTCGACCAGACATCAGAGGCCATCATACTGTGGATCGGCTTGCCCCCCTTGTTGGCATTGCTGCTGCTACCACCGAGTTCGGCCTTGCTACTCAACTTGCTACTGGCACCGCTATGGTTGGTATTGCCGGTGGATGGCCAAGTAACTTACGACATGGCCTTCACCTACTTGGCGATCATCATATTGGGAGCACTCGCGCCACTGGAGCAGCGCCGGCAACAGGCCCTGCTCGAAGCCACGGACCCCATGGATTCCGAGTGCCAGGCTTTGAATGCCTCCGCCATCCATGAACTGCTCGATAGTGAATTCGCTCGCGCCACATTGCTGCAACGTCGACTTAGCGTACTGGCGATCCATTTGCCGCAACTGGAAATGGCTCACGAACAGTTCGGCGCACGCTTGCGTCTTGAATTGCTGCAACGATTCTGCAGCGTCGCACACCACACTTGCCGTGCCCATGATAGCCTTGGTCGCGCACAGACTTCGCTGTTCTGGCTTCTGCTGCCCGACACCGGGGAAACCGGTGCCCTCATGGTCAGAAATCGTTTGATTAGCGCTTTGGATGCCACGGTTCTGGCCGAGACAGGCGCCATCGCTTCGCGTATCGCGGTTTGTTCGCCGCATCCCAGCGAAACCTGGACCACTTTCGAACAACGCCTGCAGATCAAAGGACAGGCTTTGATGGAGTCAACGCATTGAACCTGGCCGACTGGCTATTCCAACTCACACCATCTCCACAGCTGCTGTTATTGCTCATCGCCGTGATCGCCTTGGTCGAATGCCTGGCCCTGCTAGGCTTGGTGATACCCGGAGTCATCCTGATGACAGCTGCTGCCTCAATGGCAGGCCACCAAGACATATCCACGTTTGCGGTGTTGCTGGCAGCCTTTCTGGGCGCCGTGATCGGCGACAGCTTGAGCTTCACACTGGGCTATACCCAGCGCGAACGGATTCCACGCCTTTGGCCCTTCGATCGCCACCCTGAATGGCTTGCCCGCGGCGCCCGTTTCTTTCAGCAGTACGGCATGCTATCAGTGATATTCGCACGCTTCGTCGGGCCGGTTCGCCCTATCGTACCGATGATTGCCGGCATGCTGCACATGTCACCGTTGACCTTTGGTTGGGCGAGTGTGGGCTCGTCCCTACTCTGGGCTCCAGCCTATGTGCTCCCTGGCTTTCTGCTGGGGCGCACTTGGCAGCAGCTTCTCGACGTACCGCCCGGGCTGGAGCTAGGACTGGTGGTTTTTGGTGCTATCGTCCTGGTGTTGGCTGTGAGCTTTTCCTGGCTGCGGCACCAGCTCGCTCGAGAAGGCCGCCTCTACCGAGTCATGGCACACTTGGCACGTGGGGGGCGCTGGCGTCGACGCGCCTGGATGTCGCTACGCGCCCGACGCCCACGCAGCGAATTCCCGCTGGCGTCACTGTGCCTGCTGATCCTGAGTCTGGCCGCACTATGCTTGTGGACGCTGGTAGTGTTGGAAGCCGATGGACCACTGGGCATGGATCGACAGATCCATGCGTTATTCGCCAGTTTCGACTGGCCCACGCTAGTGGCCCTCAGCCAAGCATTGGCACGGGCGGGCGATAGCTATGGAGTAATAGCTCTGGCGTTACCTTGGGTAGTGTGGCTGTTGTGGGCACGGCATATCTCGGCCTTCGCCCACGTGAGCGCGGCTCTAGTGGGAATTGCCATAGCCAATACCCTGTTCAAGCAGTTGGCCGCCCGCGAGAGACCAGACTTCCCAGATTATTTGTCCGGCTCCATGGCCTATCCTAGTGCTCATGCCTCTACTGCCGTAGTGGTTTATGGTCTGGCGGCTGCTTTCATTGCCCAGGAATTGCCAGCTCAGCGGCGCTTCTGGGCCTACTGGCTAGCCATCGCCCTGTGTATTCCCATGGCCTTGTCACGCTTGGTGATTGGCGTTCATTGGGTCAGCGATCTGATCGGTGGCGCCCTGCTAGGCTTGGTTACCTGCGCCCTAACACGCGTCAGTTATCACCGCTTCGCTCACCGGCCACTGCGGCCTGCCCCCTGGGGATGGTTGACCATTGCCTCGCTGGTGCTATTGGCCGCACGCTTGGCCTGGTTGCCTCCTATTTAACCAAAGGCCAGCCAGGCACCGACCCCCACCATCAGCGACCCGGCGATACGGTTGAGCAACCGCACATGAGTGCTTTCACCCAGCAGCTGCCGTGCGGTGCGCCCACCGCCCGCATAAAGCAGCAGGCACAGGAATTCGATCAGCAGAATCACCCCTACCAGCGCCAGCAACTGTGATGCCAGCGGCAGTGAGGCATCGAGAAATGGCGGCAACAGAGCGACAAAGAATGCCCACCCTTTAGGATTAGCCACCGCTGTGACAAAACCCTGCAATGCCAATTGCCTGCGAGACGCCTTAGGGGTATCGAGGGTTTCCAAGGGAATCGCCATGCGACCTCGAGAGCGCCACATCATCACCCCCAAATACCCCAGATAAGCTCCCCCCACCCACTTGAAAACAGAGAACAATTCCGGGTGGCGCAGCATCAGCGTCGCCACCCCGGCGCCAGCGGCAGCAGCCACCAGCCCGACACCGACCAGTTCACCGATCATCATCCACAAGGTACGTCTCACGCCCTGCGTCATGCCCAACACCATTGCCAGTGTCATGCACATACCTGGGGTCAACGAGACAAGAAAGAATGTCGGCACGAATACCGACAACAGCGACAGCTTGATCACTCCGACTCTCCCCAGCGCGGCAACAAAGCGTGTTTCACTCCCAACTGGTTGAGGATGCGAGCAACGATGAAGTCGATCATATCGTCGATGGACTGAGGCTTGTGGTAGAAGCCCGGCGCCGCGGGCAGTATCACCGCCCCCATACGCGTAAGCGCCAGCATGTGCTCGAGATGAATTGCCGAAAGCGGTGCCTCGCGAGGAACCAAGATCAATTGACGCCGCTCTTTGAGCGCCACGTCAGCGGCACGTTCGATCAAGTTGTTACTGGCACCTGTTGCCACCGCCGACAGCGTTCCTGTGGAGCATGGACAAATCACCATCGATGATGGCGCTCCCGATCCGGAGGCCACAGGGGCCATCCAGTCTTCGCGGGCAAAGCAGCGAACCTGGCCTGCATGCGCTCCACAGCGCTCGATGAGCGCTTCGGTCAGGCGCCGAGGCTGAGCCGGCAGGCGAGTTTCGGTCTCGGTATCGATTACCAAATGCGCTGCCTTGGAGATCATGACCCAAACTTCATGGTTCGCCGCCACCAGGCGGTCGATCAAACGTAGGCCATACTGAGCACCGGACGCTCCTGTGAGAGCGACAGTGACCGGCGGTTCGAAGTCAGTTTTTCTAGCCGCCATCATGAGCCACCCTCAGTGCTGTCAGCAGCTTTTCATGAATACCACCGAATCCGCCGTTGGACATCACCACGATCCGGTCCAATGGCCTGGCTTCATGCACCACGGCGGTAACCAGGTCATCCAGCCCCCCCATTACATGGCTGGGTATCGGACTTTGCTCGATGACACCGGCCAGCGACCAACCAAGCTCGGGCGGCCGATACCACCAGACGATATCTGCTTCGGCCACGCTCTCGGCCAATCGGCCACGCAGGGTGCCCAAACGCATGGTATTGGAACGCGGCTCGATCACCGCCAACAACCGCCCCTTTGGTGTTGCTGCACGCAACCCCCGCAATGTTGCGGCAATTGCCGTAGGATGATGGGCGAAGTCATCGATGACCTGGACACCGGCCACCTCGCCACGCACTTCCTGGCGTCGCCGCGGGGTTTCGAAACGCGACAACGCTGCACAGCCCCGAGCCAGGTCGACACCACAGCTATGAGCCGCCGCCAACGCGGCCAACGCATTGCGAGCGTTGTACTCACCGCTGAGCGACCAATCGACGATAGCATCCTCACTGATCTCTGCCGTTTCATGAATCACCTGGAAGCGACTGGCGTCGCTACGTTCCAGCACTAGCCGCCACGAGCTATCCTCGGCGTTACCGAAGCGGCTCACCGGCGTCCAGCAGCCCTGTTCCAACACTCGGTCGAGTGCCGGCTCTCCATCAGCGACCAACAACTCACCGCTCCCCGGTACGGTGCGTACCAAATGATGGAACTGACGCTCGATCGCCTCCAGGTCGGGGAAGATATCCGCGTGATCGAACTCCAGATTGCCCAGGATCGCGATATCAGGGCGGTAGTGCACGAACTTGGAGCGCTTATCGAAGAAAGCAGTATCGTATTCGTCGGCTTCCACCACAAAGGGTGAGCCCTCGCCACCCAGGCGTGACGACACCCCAAAATTCCGTGGCACCCCGCCGATCAGAAAGCCTGGCTCATGACCTGAGCTCTCCAGCAGCCACGCCACCAAGCTGGCCGTGGTGGTCTTGCCATGGGTACCAGCGACGGCAATGACTCGACGGCCGGGTAACACATGCTCGGCCAGCCATTGCGGACCGGAGACATACGGCAGCCGCGCATCGAGTACAGCTTCGACTTCCGGGTTACCTCGGGAAAGTGCATTACCAATCACCACGAGATCCGGACGCGGCACGAGATTCGCTGCGTCATACCCTTCGAGCAACTCGATACCGACTTCCCTCAGCTGAGTGCTCATAGGCGGGTAGACATTGGCGTCCGAGCCACTGACGCGATGGCCCTGCTCACGGGCCAGCAACGCCAGGCTACCCATGAAGGTGCCGCAAATTCCGAGGATATGGATGTGCATCGACGAACTCCTGCCAAACCAGCTTCCTGCCAAGATGGCAGCGAGACTAGCATGCCGCCTGCAGACTCACCATAAGAGGGGTGATGAAACACTACCACCAGCATTGATAAGCGTCTGGCGGATGCGTCGATGTCCACTTTCGGCTAACATATCGAGCGATTTTCTCGTAAAGCCCTCAGGAAGCGCTGAATGAATCGGCGAGCGGCGTAAAAAGTGCCAGGCACACGGAACACAGAAAGCGAGGCATGGCGTGACAGGTCGGGTTTTCGATCGGTCCGCGTTCCAGCACCGCACAACGCAGCGACTTGCCAGGAACGCCAAGTTCGTACAGGCACCCATTCAGAGCTTCTTCACTAGACTCCCAGGAGCGAAGCATCCCCATGGCCCAGCACAATGCGTTCTATGCCCAGTCCGGTGGTGTCACCGCCGTGATCAACGCCAGCGCCTGCGGCGTGATCGAGGCGTGTCGGCGAGAATCCGATCGTATCGGCAAGGTATATGCCGGCCACAATGGCATCATCGGCGCCTTGACCGAAGATCTGATCGATGTCTCCCAGGAAACCGACGAGACCATCGCTGCCCTGCGCCACACCCCCGGCGGTGCCTTTGGCTCCTGCCGCTACAAGCTCAAGGACATCGAGACACATCGCACCCAGTACGAGCGTCTCATCGAGGTGTTCAAAGCCCACGACATCCGCTACTTCTTCTACAATGGCGGTGGAGACAGTGCCGACACCTGTCTCAAAGTCTCGCAATTGTCCGAGAAAATGGGGTACCCGCTGACCGCTATTCATGTGCCCAAGACCGTGGACAATGACCTGCCGATCACCGACAACTCGCCGGGCTTCGGCAGCGTTGCCAAATATATCGCCACTTCCACTCTCGAGGCATCACTGGACATCGCCTCAATGTGTGCGACCTCGACCAAGGTGTTCGTGCTTGAAGTAATGGGCCGCCACGCTGGCTGGATCGCCGCTGCCGGAGCCCTGGCCGGCGAAGGTGAAGGCGAGCCGCCCCACCTGGTGATTTTTCCTGAAGTCGACTTCAACCGCCAGGCTGTGATGACGCGGGTCGAGGAGGCGGTCAAAAAATATGGCTATTGTGTGATCGTGGTCTCCGAAGGAGCCCGCTACCCCGACGGTACTTTCCTGGCCGACTCCGGTAACACCGATGCCTTCGGACACCGCCAGCTGGGTGGCGTAGCCCCGACACTTGCCGGCATGATCAAGCAAGACCTGGGCTACAAGTATCATTGGGCAGTTGCCGACTATCTGCAGCGGGCCGCACGTCACCTGGCGTCGAAGACCGACGTTGACCAAGCCTACGCCGTCGGCAAGAAGGCCGTGGAGCTGGCACTGGAAGGCAAGAATGCCATGATGCCAACCATCAAGCGCCTCAGCGACGCTCCTTACGAATGGCGCATCGATGCCGCACCACTGGCAGAAGTCGCTAATCGCGAGAAATTCATGCCTCGTAACTTCATTCGCGAGGATGGCTTTGGCATCACGCCGGCCTGTCGCCGTTATCTGCAGCCATTGATTCAGGGCGAGGATTTTCCGCCGTTCGAAGACGGTTTACCCCGAGTAGCCACACTCAAACTGGCCAAAGTCGAGCGGAAGCTGCCCGAATTCAAGCTCTGAGCTTCGGGCTTCGGGCTTCGGGCTTCGGGCTTCGGGCTTCGGGCTTCGGGCTTCGTGGCTCTGAGCCTTACACAAAGGCAGGATTGTCGTTGGCTCTGAGCCTTACACAAACTGCTCGTAGCTCACAGCCCGCAGCTCGTTACTGGTACTCTCACCGCAGCAACCACGACAATACGAGCAGCAGCAGTAACACCCCCGCCACGCCTTGCCAGAAATTGGCCGGTTCGCGCAACAGGCGGGGGTTATTGTGCGAGCGCACCTGCCCCTGGGGGTCACGTAGCGCATAGAGAAATTCCGAGAGACGGCGGAAACGCAGCGCCCGTTGCGGATCCAAGGCACGACGTAGAGCGTCATCGAGCGCCACGCTGACCTCGGGGTTGAGAGTCCGTGCACTGTGATAGACAAGTTTCTCGAGGTCGGTATGACTTCGAAGCTGATGCGGCGGCAAGTCATAAGGTAGTTGACCGGTCAACAGCCAGTAGACGGTGGACGCCAAGGCATACTGATCGCTACGGCGGCCAACATCGTCATCCAAGGCATATTCAGGCGCACTGTGCTCGGTCAGCCCCAATTGACGTGCCAACTCGCGGGAACGCTTGTGGCCATCACCCTCGCGCAACCGGCAAGCGCTAAAATCAGCCAGTACCACTTGACCATGGCTGTCGATCAGGATGTTGTCAGGATGAATCTGCTGATGTAACAGATCGCGACGATGTAGCGCCTGCACCGCCTTACCCAATTGACGAGCGATATCGAGACGTTGCGCCAGGCTTGCCTGGGGATGACGGCGCGCCCAATCGGAGAGCCGTTCACCTTCCACATAGCCCATCAGATAATAGAGGTGACGCCGTGGACGCGAAGACTCCATCACCTTGGCCACGAATGGAGAATTGACGCGCTCTACCACCCACTGCTGCAACAGAAAGTGCTCCAGGTAGGCATTGCGACTGGACAGTTCAGGGCTTGGCGCCTTCATCACCATTTCGCGCTCGCTGTACATGTCGCGCACCCGATAAACCCGAGACTGGGCGGTACGAGACAGCACTTCCTGCACTTCCAATCCATCGAGACGATCTCCCGGCGATAACTCAGGCGGCACCGGCAGATCTCCGTACAACTTGCCCGGCTGATCCGACTCTTCCTCGGGAAGCTGGTCGATCCGCACGAGTTGAAAACAAAACTGCTCCCCACCATAACCACGTTCCTGCGCACGTGCTTGAGCCGTACTGGCAAGACGTTCACAGGCAGCATTGAGATCGCTGGCATCCTGACGGATCAACTGAACGTAATCGGACGGCATCAGGGTGCCGCGCACCGCCTGGGTGGTGAACAGGAAAATATCTCCCTGCTTGAGCGGCATGCTCATGTAGTCGATGTCGATACTGACATCCAAGCCCAACGCGCGAGAAGGATAACGGTACCCACCCAAGTCGGTGACATGATCACGAGAGAGCTGTTCGAACTCGGCACCACGCAAACGGAAGACCAGAGTGTCGCCCATGTGGAAGAGATGCGCTTCGCGACCCAGGAAAACCATCGCCGACAACGACGACATATAGCTTCCTTCCCGTATGTGGTCACTTTGGCTGTGACACCACCCATTCAGCGCGCGCAACACCCGGGTCGCCGACATCTTGACGTCCCAGTGATCGGGGGTCGAGAAATAGTCGGCAAGAAAGCCCCGCACGCTGATATCGCCCGCTTGCTTGGCAATGGCGTTACGAGAGGTGGAATCACTGATCACGGCACTGGCCCCCTTGACCCGCAGCAGCGGCCCGTCGGGAATGCGTACCGACATTGAACTACGGTGTCGCCGACGCTCTGGAGCGACAAAAGCCTGACCAACACTCAGCGACAACTCTGATTCCACCAACGCAGCTCTCCTTGACCGATGACCTGTCCGTTGCAACCTTCCATCATACACCCCTAATGCGGCAACGACTCGTCAACAAAGAGGGGCCACATCCTGCAATGGCTTTCGTCGCATTGGTAATCGGGCAGGGCTATTCGTATAATTTGGCGGATTCCAGGCCCTATCCGTTCATTTCAAGGACTGCATAATGAGTTTCAACAAGATCCCCGCTGGCAAGGACCTCCCCCACGACGTCTACGTCGCGATCGAGATCCCTGCCAACCATGCGCCGATCAAGTACGAGATCGACAAGGACATGGACGCGCTCGTCGTCGATCGTTTCATGGCCACGCCGATGTTCTACCCGGCCAACTACGGTTTCATTCCCAACACACTGGCCGATGACGGCGACCCTCTAGATGCCCTGGTCGTCACTCCCTATCCTGTACAAGCCGGCAGCGTAATTCGTGCCCGCCCGGTCGGCATACTCAACATGACCGATGAAGCCGGAGAAGACGCCAAGCTGGTCTGCGTTCCCCATCAGAAACTCTCCGCCCTGTACGACGATGTCCAGGAAGTCACCGACCTTCCCGAACTGTTGCGCCAGCAAATCGCTCACTTCTTCGAGAACTATAAGGATCTCGAGAAAGGCAAATGGGTCAAGGTCGAATCCTGGGAAGGCGCCGATGCGGCTCGCAAGGCTGTTGAAAAAGCCGTCGCCGCTTACGGCAAAGCCTGATAGAGATTCGAATATTTGCCAATGTGACGGGCGCCCATGGCGCCCGTCGTCGTTTCCCATTAAGCAGTGCCCGCTTTCAGTGCTCGGCTCCTGACGAATTTTCGCTCTCAGCAGCCGGGGATGTCTGCGCCGGCGCTTTTTCCTCTTCAGTGGATTTCTGTTGCTCGGAAGGCGCTCCACCCGTGGTCGTCTCTCCCGATGCATCGCTCTCGGAGGCCGCCTCGCCCTCGACCGGCGCCTCTTGTTCGGGGGTTCTCTCTTGCTGCGCTGATGCCTCTTGCTCTGAGGTTCCCTCTTGCTGCGCTGACGCTTCTTCCTCAGTTGGCATCTCTTGCTGGGAGGGGGCGTCTTGTGGGGAAGGTGCCTTTTGTTCAAGCGGTGACTGTTGCATCTGCGCTGGAGCGCCTTCATCTCTCTCGACTTTCACCCCTTCCAGCCGAGTTGCCAGGTCAGCCGCTAGATCCCGGGCGCGAGCCATGTAATTGGCCATCATCAGTGGATGATTGGCAAAGATCCCAAAGCCAGAACCATTGAGAATCACCGGACTCCAGATTTGGCGCTGCGTCAGCTTCAATTCGGCAATCAACCGCTGCCAGCCATCATTCACTCCAGCAGCTCCGATCACATCGCTGAAGTCACGCTCCATCGCTTCAAGCAGATGAATCAGCGCCCAACCAGCCCCGCGAGCCTCAAAAAAGGTATCGTCCACCTTGTACCACGGCACATGCGCGGGAAGTTCATCATCATCGACATCCACCAAATCACGCAGAGCTTCACGCTCTTCGACGCTGGCCGAGAGTCGGTGAGTCAATGAATTGAGGCGTTGCTCGACCCGTTCCAACCAGCGAACAATGCCATCACCATTAGCGGAAAACTCAGTCTCACCTGATGCCGAAGCCTCTTTCAGGTAGCTATCCAAGACATCTAGTGCCTGCTCAAGACGATGCTCGGTAGAGGGGTACAACCAATTATCGCTACTGGCGGATAGTCGCGTATAGGCTTCTTCGAATGCACCTTGCTGAGCGGAACTCAGCTCAGGTAGGGTCTGGGCCAAATCCCGTGCCTGGCGCAATACACCAAGTTCCCAATTAGGCATGTTATCGAGCCATAACCCTGGCGGCATCACATCGTTGCGCAGATAGCCCCCCGGCTTTTCGAGCAGGGTTTCTACGGCTGTCATCAGCGACGCCACTATCACCACGCCGCGCGAGCGTGGAGAGGTCGATTCCTGAGCGGCCACGTCGCTGGCTTGGCTACGCTGATTGACCACGGTCTGTTCCACATCGAAGGTCGCCGGTGGTCGGCTCCACCAGATACCCAGAGCAATCGTTACTATCAGGTAGAGCACTATCAACACCAATAGTGGCTTCCAGATCCAGCCATACTCCGGGCGCTCGAGCACCTCCGTGCTGCGCTTGGGATTTGCGGCCTTGCGTTTGCCGAAGATTGACATGGTCGACATCCTTGAGCGAGATAGAGACATTGAAAGGCTTTCAGTACTGCCGCGACAAAAACGACAACAATTGCGTTATCCTAGCACGCACGGTAACCCTGGACCGTTGGGACTGAATGGCTGGCGGTTACGCGGTAGGCACATTGTCATCGATCAGGTATAGGATCTTGGCGTTGAAACATCGGTTATCCATTCTTCTGTACTGCCTGTTGATGCTGGTACCGGCTGCGTCCCAGGCTCAATGGTTTTCCAGCAGCTCGGACAAGGGCGAGTTCCTGCCGGTACTGGAAGCCTTCCAGGCCAGTGCCTGGCACGACGACGATACCTTGTATGTCGGTTTTGAAAATGCCGAGGATTATTACCTTTACCGTCACCGTTTCAACGTTGAAAGCCTAAGTAACGACACTACGCTCGGTGAGCCGATATTGCCCCCCGGGGAATTCAAGAGTGATGAATTTCTCGGTGATGTCTATGTCTTCTACGATAGGGTCGTATTCGAAGTACCTTTCGAAGGCAACCCCGATGGTGCGCTTCCCTTCGCCCTGACGTTCCAGGGTTGCGCTGATGCCGGATTATGCTACCCGCCGGAACGCATCACGCTTGACGCCCTGCCCGGTTCAGCGCCAGCCGCTTTCGCCGGCTGGATGCCCGACCCGCAAGCAGACGCCGAGAGCGGACAGGCGACATCCCCCCCATCGAGCACGGCAAACACAGCCGCCCCTAGCCTGCAAAGCCAAGATGGCCGCTTTAGCGCGCTGCTGCTTGATGCCAGCCCCATGTGGGTTCTCGGCTTGTTCTTTCTTGCCGGCCTGGGATTGACCTTCACGCCCTGCGTATTGCCGATGATCCCGATTCTATCGTCCCTCATCGTCGGTCAGAATCCGAGTCGACCTCGCGCTTTTGGTCTCTCGATTAGCTATGTCGCCGGCATGGCCGCCACCTATGCACTGGCAGGGGTTTTGATGGGGCTGTTTGGTGCTGGCCTGAACCTGCAAGCACACCTGCAATCGGCACCGGTGCTCATCACCTTTAGCTTGCTGTTCGTTGTCTTTGCATTGGCAATGTTCGGCGTCTTCAACTTACGCCTGTCGCCGGCAATGGCCACCCGTGTCGACGCGTGGCAGGCGCGAGCCCAGCGTAGCGGTCCAGGAGGGCTGGCATTGGCCGGGGCGCTTTCCGTGTTGGTGGTTTCGCCCTGCGTTTCGGCACCGCTGGCCGGCGCTCTGGTCTTCCTGTCCACTACCGGCAATGCCCTCATGGGTGGGCTCGCGCTACTGGCATTGGCATTGGGCATGGGCGTGCCACTGATATTGGTCGGCACCTTCGGTACCACATTGATGCCACGCACCGGCGCTTGGATGAATGGTGTCAAGAGTGCCTTCGGTATCTTGTTGCTGGGTGTGGCGATCTGGCTGATCGAGCGTTTGTTACCCGCGCCTCTGACACTGTTGTTATGGGCCGCACTGGCCATCGGCACTGCCATGGCACTCGGTGCACTTCAGCTCAACACTCACCAAGGCTGGCCACGGCTGCGCCAAGGCGCTGGAGTGCTGCTACTGGTCTGGGGTATCGCGCTGATCATCGGTGCCGCTCGTGGCGCACATGACCCCCTACGCCCTCTGGCCCCTCTGGGCAGCGAGATCCTTCAAGCCTCGACTCCGGCCAATGCCCCGGAAATTACCGTGACCCGGCTGGATGCACTGAAGGCTGAGTTATTCCGTGCGGCAGCCCAGGGGCGCCCGGTATTCGTCGATGTCACCGCCGACTGGTGCATCTCCTGCAAACAACTGGAGCGTACAGTCTATCCTAGCCCCCAGGTTGCGGAACTGCTGTCAGCCTTTACTCGCATCCAGGTCGACGTCACCGATACCAACGCCGACAGTCAGGCACTGCTCAAGCACTTCAATTTGTTCGGTCCTCCCAGCCTGCTGTTCTTTGCGGACGGCGAAGAAATCCGTGCCGCCCGCATCCAAGGCGAAGTGGATCGTGAGAGCTTCGCCAATCACCTCGAGCAGTTGCTGCAATGGCTTTCTAGCCGCCCCACCTTCGACCAGCCTTCGATATCTTGAAGGTCAGTGAGCGATCGCTTATGCCAAATTGGTGCTTGGTCGTCATTTCAGTGTGAACTGGACAAGCCTTCCATTTTTCGGCAAACTCCGCCCACAATGCTCTTTTAGGCCTCTAGATACGGCATCTTGCAAGATCGTGCCGTGATCTGGACAAATTTCAAGCTGGTTAACAGCTCCATTTTTCTTCATCCGATCGAGATAGGCTCATGGATATCCGCAAGGTCAAGAAGCTGATCGAGTTGCTGGAAGAGTCCAACATCAGCGAAATCGAAATTCAGGAAGGCGAAGAGTCAGTACGCATCAGTCGTCATCCGAACGGTGTGGGGTATCCCTCCGCCCCGGTACCGCAAGGCTATGCACCAGCACCAGTTTCCACCACGCCCCCACCTGCCCAGCAAGCTGCTCCAGCAACTCAGGAACCCAGCGCTTCGGCAGAGCCTCAAGGTCATGCCGTGGCATCGCCCATGGTTGGCACCTTCTACCGTGCATCGGCACCTGGCGCCAAGCCTTTCGTGGAGGTCGGCCAGAGCGTCAGGAAAGGTGACCCGGTTTGTATCGTCGAGGCCATGAAGATGATGAATCAGATCGAGGCCGACAAAGACGGCGTGATCGAAGCGATTCTCGTCGAGGATGGTGAGCCGGTCGAATTCGACCAACCGATGCTGATCATTGCCTGACACGGCTCCCACATGACCACTCTCCATGACAACATGGGCGGATCAACAATGTTGGACAAGGTACTCATCGCCAACCGCGGCGAGATTGCCCTGCGCGTACTGCGCGCCTGCAAGGAACTGGGTATCCGAACCGTTGCGGTGCACTCCAAGGCCGATCGCGAGCTCATGCACGTGCGTCTTGCCGACGAAGCCGTGTGTATCGGACCGGCGCCTTCCGCGCAATCATATTTGAACATTCCGGCACTGATCAGTGCCGCCGAAGTCACCGACGCCAGCGCTATCCACCCCGGCTACGGCTTTCTATCCGAAAATGCCAACTTTGCCGAGCAGGTAGAGCGTTCCGGTTTCGTGTTCATCGGCCCTCGTGCCGAAACCATCCGCCTGATGGGTGATAAGGTCAGTGCCATCAAAGCTATGAAAAAGGCAGGGGTTCCCACCGTGCCCGGCTCCGATGGCCCACTGCCTGATGACGAAACTGAAGTATTGCAAATCGCCCGCCGCATCGGCTATCCGGTCATCATCAAAGCTGCTGCGGGCGGCGGTGGCCGAGGCATGCGTATGGTGCACAGCGAAGCCCACTTGCTGTCGGCACTCAGCATCACCAAGAACGAAGCCAATGCGGCTTTCGGCGATGGCACGGTGTACATGGAGAAATTCCTCGAGCAACCGCGCCACGTCGAAGTACAGGTGCTGGCCGATGGCCAAGGCAATGCCATTCATCTGTTCGATCGCGACTGCTCGTTGCAACGCCGTCACCAGAAGGTTCTCGAGGAAGCGCCGGCGCCGCACCTGGATCAGGAAGCCCGGGCACAAGTCCTCAAGGCCTGTACCGATGCCTGTCTGGCAATCAACTACCGGGGTGCCGGCACTTTCGAGTTCCTTTACGAAAATGGCCAGTTCTTCTTCATCGAGATGAACACCCGCGTGCAGGTCGAGCATCCGGTAACCGAGATGGTCACTGGCGTGGATATCGTCAAGGAACAGTTGCGGATCGCCTCCGGTCTGCCGTTGTCGATCAAGCAGGAAGACGTCGAACTCATCGGCCATGCCTTCGAGTGCCGTATCAATGCCGAGGACTCGCGCACCTTCATGCCCTCACCCGGCAAGGTCACGCTTTATCATCCCCCCGGCGGCCTTGGTGTACGGATGGATTCTCACCTGTACACGGGATATACCGTGCCGCCTCACTACGATTCGCTGATCGGCAAGTTGATCACGTGGGGCGAAAGCCGCGAAGCGGCTCTGACGCGCATGCGTAATGCCCTCGACGAGCTGCTGGTAGAAGGCATAAAGAGTAATATCGACTTGCAGAAGGACCTGGTACGTGACGGTCACTTCCAGCAAGGTGGCGTGAATATCCACTACTTGGAAAAGAAGCTCGGTCTCTGAGAGCCGACTATGGAACACGCCGATGCGGGGTGGCCATGGCCACCCCGCTCTGTTCTCCTCACAAGAGGCGACATAATGCCCTGGCTACAACTCAAGGCCTACATTACTCCCAATCAAGCCGACGCACTGGAAGAGCTGCTGCTCGCTGAAGGAGCCTCGGCCATCACCTTGCAGGATGCCCACGACGACCCGGTTTTCGAGCCCGAGCGAGGCACAACGCCACTCTGGCACGATACCGTGCTCACTGGGCTCTATGATGACCTGGAAGGCATCGAGGACATGCTCGAGCGCGTGCGTCAGGCCTGGGCTGCACAAAACCCCGAAGAGCCTTGCCCGGAAATCGAATTCGAACTGCTCGCCGATCGTGACTGGGAACGCGAATGGATGGACGGTTTCCAACCCCTGCGCATGGGAAGCCGGCTGTGGATTGTACCAAGCTGGCACGAGGCACCCGATCCTGAAGCCGTCAACCTGCTGCTTGATCCTGGTCTTGCCTTTGGTACCGGCACCCATCCCACCACTGCCCTATGCCTGGAGTGGCTCGACGCCCTAGCGGCAGCCGGCAAGCTCGAAGGCCTCGACGTGCTGGACGTGGGCTGCGGTTCAGGCATCCTGGCCATTGCCGCGCTGAAGCTTGGCGCCAAGCATGCCATCGGTACCGATATCGACCCCCAGGCGCTACAAGCTAGCCGCGATAACGCTAAACGTAACGCCATCGAGGCATCGCGACTAGTGCTGCGTTATCCCGAACAGCATGAACCACGCCCCTTTCCGGTGGTGATCGCCAATATCCTCGCCGGACCGCTCATCGAACTATCGGCAGACATCGCCAGTCAAGTAGCGCCCGGCGGACGGCTGGCCTTGTCCGGCATTCTCGCCCCTCAAGCCGAAGAAGTGTTCGAGGCTTATCGCAGCCAAGGGCTGGTCATGGACGAGCCTGTCGAGCGTGAAGGTTGGGCACTTCTGAGCGGCCATCGCCCAGAGATATGAACATCATATTGGCCTGCGACCTTATTCCACCTTCACCCAGGCCCGGTCCGTGGGTATGATAAGCCCCCTTTAGCCAGTGATAGCCAAGCGATCCGAGTAACGATGCCTCATCACCACCAGCGGATGCTGCCCGCCATTGGGCCGCATCGACTCCTCAATCGAGTGATACTGGCTCCGATGGCCGGCGTCACCGACCGCCCCTTCCGCCAGCTCTGCCGGCGCCTGGGTGCAGGACTGGTGGTCTCGGAAATGGTAACGTCGGACCCCAGCCTGTGGCATACACGCAAATCGAGGTTGCGCCTCGATCATCGCGGTGAACCGGGACCACGCTCAGTGCAAATCGCCGGTGGTGATGCCCACATGCTCGCCGAAGCAGCGCGCTTGAATGCCGATCAGGGTGCCGAGATCATCGATATCAATATGGGGTGTCCGGCAAAGAAGGTCTGCAACAAGGCGGCCGGCTCAGCGCTGCTTCGCGACGAGCCGTTGGTGGGTGAAATACTCGACGCTGTAGTCAACGCCGTGTGTCTTCCGGTGACGTTGAAGATTCGCACCGGCTGGTGCGAGAAGAGCAACAATGCCGTGCGCATAGCACGCATGGCGGAAAGCGCCGGTATCGCCGCCTTGGCCGTACATGGCCGAACCCGGCAGCAACGCTATAATGGCCATGCTGAATACGACACCATTGCCGCAGTCAAGGCAGCGGTGAATATTCCGGTCTTCGCCAATGGTGATATCGATTCTCCTTTCAAGGCTGCCGCCGTCCTCGACTATACTGGTGCGGATGCAGTAATGATCGGTCGCGGAGCCCAAGGCAATCCGTGGATATTCCGCGAGATCGACCATTACCTGAGACATGCGGAGTGCCTGTCGCCACCAACGAACGATGAGAAGGTCGGCGTGATACGTGGCCATCTCAGGGCCTTGCACGACTTCTATGGGGAGCATATGGGGGTGCGTATCGCCCGCAAGCACTTGGGCTGGTACCTCGCCAACCGTTTGCACTTCTCTCCCCAGGCAGCCAAGTCGCAACGGGCCATCTTCAATGCGCTGGAGCGGCCTCGGGACCAACTTCATTTTGTGGACGAACTGTTTCGTCACGCGGCAGCCGAAGCTGACTACCGCATGGCGACGGATGGAATCAGTGCAGCATGACCAGCAGGCAAGCGACTCCCAATCATGGTTTTACCGCTCATCAGGACGCCCTGGAACTCGCCAGCACGCCCTCGATGTCACTGCAAGCGACACATGCGGAACCGACCCAGGAACGACCTCTTCGCGAAGCGGTCGACGTGGCCATGCGCCGTTATTTCGCCCACCTCGATGGCGAGACGGTCACCGACCTCTATGACATGGTTCTGGCCGAGGTCGAGGCCCCTCTGCTCACATCGGTGATGGACTATGTCAACGGCAATCAGACGCGTGCCGCCGAGATCCTCGGCCTCAATCGTGGGACCCTACGCAAGAAGCTCAAGCAGTATGCGCTGATATGACAGCGAAGGGGAGTCGACTGTGACTCCCCTTTTCATGCCCCTCGCCGCGGGCACCGCCGAATTTTCTCCTCTCGTTTCAAGAGTCGAATCGAATGGCCAATCAAGCAACTCCCTCTTCTCCGCAAACGGTACGTCGCGCCTTGATAAGCGTCTCCGACAAGACCGGAATCGTCGAATTCGCCAAAGGCCTGGCTGGACACGATGTCGAACTGCTGTCCACCGGTGGCACCTTCCGCCTGTTGAAGGACAGCGGCATCACCGTACGTGAAGTCAGCGAACATACCGGTTTCCCGGAAATCATGGACGGTCGGGTCAAGACGCTGCATCCCAAGATCCATGGCGGCATCCTTGGACGTCGTGGCCAGGACGATGCGGTAATGGCTGAGCATGACATCGCCCCCATCGACATGGTGGTGGTCAACCTTTACCCTTTTGCGGCGACTGTAGCTCGTACCGACTGCACCCTCGAAGACGCGATCGAGAACATCGATATCGGCGGGCCAACCATGGTTCGAGCCTGTGCCAAGAATCATGCCCATACCACCATCGTGGTAGATGCTGCCGATTATGAGCGAGTACTGAGTGAAATGGGTGAACAGGGCGGCGCGGTCAGCGATGCGACCCGCTTCGATCTTGCAGTCAAGGCCTTCGAACATACCGCAGGCTATGATGCAGCAATTGCCGACTACCTAGGGCAGCGGGTACCCGGAGGTGAGGAAGGCTTCCCACGCACCTACAGCCTGCAGTTTCGCAAGAAGCAATCGATGCGCTATGGTGAAAATCCCCACCAGAGGGCAGCCTTCTACGTGGAAGAGGACGCCACTGAAGCCAGCGTCGCCACCGCCACACAGTTGCAGGGCAAGGAACTGTCATTCAACAACGTTGCCGATACCGATGCCGCTTTCGAGTGCGTCAAGGCATTCACCGAGACTGCCTGCGTCATCGTTAAACACGCCAACCCCTGTGGCGTGGCCGTGGGACAGACGATACTCGATGCCTACGAGAAAGCCTTTGCTACCGATCCCACCAGTGCTTTCGGAGGTATCATCGCCTTCAATAAGCCTCTCGATGCCGATACTGCTCGAGCCATCATCGACCGTCAGTTCGTTGAGGTGATCATCGCTCCAGGTGTCAGCGACGAAGTCAAGGCCATCGTCGCCGAGAAACAGAACGTTCGTCTGCTCGACGTCGGCGACAAATGGCCCGGCAAGCGCGAACAGGCTCATGACCTCAAGCGTGTCACCGGAGGCCTGCTGGTCCAGGATCGCGATCTGGGCATGGTCGGGCGTGACGAACTGACAGTGGTCAGCGAGCGTGTTCCCAGCGAGCAGGAAATGCGTGACTTGGCATTTGCCTGGAAGGTCGCCAAGTACGTTAAGTCCAATGCCATCGTCTACGCCAAGCATGGCCAGACCATTGGCGTAGGTGCCGGTCAGATGAGCCGTGTCTATTCGGCCAAGATCGCCGGCATCAAGGCTGCTGATGAAGGCCTGGCCGTACCCGGTTCGGTGATGGCATCCGATGCCTTCTTCCCGTTCCGCGATGGCATCGATGCCGCCGCTGCGGCCGGCATCACGGCAGTGATCCAACCCGGCGGCTCAATGCGTGATCAAGAAGTGATCGATGCCGCCAACGAGGCGGGTATTGCGATGGTGTTTACCGGCATGCGCCACTTCAGGCACTGAAGCTGTAAGCTGTAAACTGTAAACGTAGGATAGGTTACTGATAAACTAGAAAACCCTCACACGAAAATTTATCGTGTGAGGGTTTTTTTTGCATCATGGATCAGGCTATGCTTCGTCGACGATGGTCTTCTCGGTATCGGCGGCATTGCCGACATCTTCGCCCAAGAAACCGCCAGATTGGCGTTTCCATAATGCGGCATACAGCCCATCGCGGCGCAGCAATTCTTCATGAGTGCCGGTTTCGATGATGCGCCCCCGGTCCATGACCACCAGCCGGTCGAGCATGGCGATGGTCGACAGCCGGTGGGCAATGGCTAGTACTGACTTGCCTTTCATCAGCGCATAAAGCTGCTCCTGGATCGCCGCCTCGACCTCGGAATCCAGTGCCGAGGTTGCCTCGTCGAGAACCAGGATCGGGGCATTCTTGAGCAGTACCCGGGCAATGGCGATACGCTGGCGCTGCCCACCGGAAAGCTTGACCCCTCGCTCACCAACGTGAGCGTCCAACCCTCGACGCCCTTGTGGGTCGCTCAAAGTGTCGAGGAATACATCGGCATGCGCACGTCGTGCCGCTTCCATTACCTGCTCGTCAGTGGCATGCGGGCTGCCATAGCGGATGTTGTCACGGATCGAGCGGTGCAACAGCGACGTGTCCTGAGTCACCATGCCGATCTGCCGACGCAACGATTCCTGGGTGACCTCGACGATATCCTGTCCATCGATCAAGATATGCCCCGTTTCCAAGTCGTAGAAGCGCAGCAGTAGATTGGCAAGGGTCGATTTTCCTGCCCCGGAGCGACCGATGATACCGACCTTTTCACCTGGCTGGATGGTCAGCGAGAGATCCTCGATGACCCGCGGATGACACTCATCGTCACGCACCTTGCCATAATGAAAGTGAAGCTGCTCGAAGCGGATCTCTCCCCGAGGAACCATCAGCTCTTTGGCATTGGGCTGGTCAGTAATCGCCGGAGTCTGGGCAATGGTATTGATGCCATCCTGTACCGTGCCAATGTTCTCGAACAGGCCAGCCACTTCCCACAAAATCCAGTCCGACATGAAACGGATACGCATCACCAGCGCGATCGCCACTGCAATCACACCCAGGGAGATGAACGAGAAATACCAAGCCATGATCGCGATGCCAGCTACCGAAGCCAGCAACAACGAGTTGAGCACCGTCAACGTCACCGTCATCAACGTCACTAGACGCATCTGACGGTGCACCGTCTGCATGAAAGTGTCCATGGCATCGCGTGCATAGGCCTGCTCGCGTAGGGAATCAGCGAACAGCTTGATGGTCTGGATATTGGTATAGCTATCGACGATACGCCCGGTCATTTGTGCCCGAGCATCAGCCTGAGCCATCGAGACACGCCGCAAGCGTGGCACGAAGATCACCATGATCCCAATATATCCCGCCAACCACACGACCAATGGCAACATTAGCCAAGGATCGGCGCTTCCGACCAGAAACATCGCGCCAGTGAAGTAGACGACGACATAGACAAATAGGTTGGTCAGCTTCATCACAGTCTCGCGGATGGCCAGTGCCGTTTGCATGACCTTCTGCGATACACGCCCCGCAAATTCGTCCTGAAAGAACGCCATGCTCTGACGAAGGATATGGCGATGCGCCAACCAACGCCCGATCATCGGATAGTTACCAAAGATGCTCTGGTGGGTCAGCAATGACTGCAGCAGTATCAGCAGCGGAAAGCCAACGACTATCATCAGCGCCATGCTGGCCAGACTCGCCCCATGCTCGGCGAAGAAGTTCTCACGCTCGGCATTGGATAGCCAATCGACGAGGTCTCCCATATAGCTGAAGAACACGACCTCGGCAACCGAGACCAGGGCAGTCAATAGTGACATCACCCCCAACAGCGGCAATACCGGCCTCGAGTAGTAATGAAGGAAGGCCAACAACCCACGAGGAGGTGTCTTGGGTTCACCCGACGGATAGGGATGAACCAGTGTCTCGAAGAAACGGAACATGGCGAACTCGACTCCCTTCATATGCAAGTACGACGACGCTATCCACCCTAATACCTCAACTTAAATTGAGGTCAAGGGTTTTTCTCTGCACATTTTCCTCTGTATAAAAGCAACGGGCAGCCCGTCCACTGGGCTGCCCGTTACTGGCGGCATGGGTTATTTACCGCGACGGCTCAGCCAAGATCAATGCACAGATATTTGGTTTCGACGAACTCCTCTATCCCCTGATGACCACCTTCGCGCCCCAGTCCCGATGCCTTGACGCCACCGAAGGGAGCCGCAGCATTGGAAACCAGGCCGGTGTTGATTCCAACCATGCCATACTCCAGGGCTTCGGCGACCCGCCAGACACGGGCCAGGTCACGGGAGTAAAAATAGGCGGCCAGGCCATAGGGGGTGTCATTGGCCATGGCCACGGCGTCTTCCTCATCCTCGAACGGGAATACCGCCGCCAAGGGGCCAAATGTTTCTTCCTTGGCAACCTTCATTGCGGCATTGGCACCACTAACCAATGTCGGGGTGAAGAAGTTACCGCCCAAGGGGTGTGGATTTCCGCCCAGCAGTAACTCAGCACCATGATCGACAGCATCGTGGACATGCTCACTCACTTTTGCCACTGCCTTGTCATCGATCAAGGGGCCGATATTGATACCTTCCTGCATGCCATCACCGACATGCAGTTCGCTGTTCATGGCTACGGCGAGCTTTTCGCAGAAAGCATTAACCACACTGGACTGCACCAGAAAACGGTTGGTACACACGCAAGTCTGGCCGCCGTTGCGGAACTTGGCGACCATGGCGCCGTCCACCGCGGCATCGAGGTCAGCATCCTCGAAGACGATGAAGGGCGCATTGCCCCCCAATTCCAACGAGATTTTCTGAATGTGCTGCGACGCCTGAGCCATCAATTGCTGGCCGACCTCGGTAGAGCCAGTAAAGGTGATCTTACGCACCACGGATGATTCGGTAAGCGCTGCTGCGATTTCGCTGGCGCGCCCGGGGATGACATTGAATACGCCGCGCGGTACCCCGGCACGTTCGGCGAGCAGCGCCAGCGCCGTGGCCGAAAATGGGGTCTGGCTCGCAGGCTTGACGATGAATGGGCATCCCGCAGCAAGTGCCGCACCCGCCTTGCGGGTAATCATGGCAGCAGGAAAGTTCCACGGTGTGATGGCCCCGACCACACCCACCGGTTGTTTGGTCACGACGATACGTTGGTTACTCTTGGCGGCAGGAACTGTCTCGCCATAAATACGCCGTCCCTGTTCAGCAAACCAACGCAGAAAGCTTGCAGCATAAGCGATCTCACCAGCAGCTTCCTTGACCGGCTTACCCTGTTCAAGGGTCATGATAGTGGCAAGTTCTTCCTGATGCTCATGCATCAGGTCATGCCATTTCATCAGAATATCAGCCCGCTCCAGCGCCGTCAGAGCTCGCCAAGCAGGAAAAGCAGCCTCAGCCGCGGCAATGGCTCTCTCGGTTTCGACACGACCAAGACGTGGAACCTGACCAATGACTTCGCCATCAGCCGGGTTGACGACATCGATCTGTTCGCCGCTGTCAGCAGCAACCCAACTACCATCGATATAGGCAAAGGGGCGAAACAGCGGGCTGTCTTGCAGGGATTCCATGGTAATCTCCTTCCCGGGATGACGGCGCCAGGCGCCGTTCAGGATGGCATCGGCGGCATTGTCACCGCTGATACCGCGATAGTGGGATGATCGATGCGACTACCATGGCCAGATCTCGGGCCAATGCGATAGCCGCTCAGCAGAGCCTGCGACCCCGACGACGTTCGGGATCGCTACGAATTTGGCGCAAACCGATGTTGGAGAGCACAGTAATATCTTCCATTCGTCTATCGGCTTCATCCTTTCATGCTAAGCCGATTCACAGCACGGCACCAACCCCAATCGCTCACAACGCCTCTCGTGAATCCGACAGCGTAATCGATACCGAGTCAGCGAATCGCAACGCATGCGGCTTATCTATCTCGACCTGTGCCGTCAGTACCTGTTCGTAGGACATGATGATATCAAGCACTTCCCGGGTCATGCGTTCCAGTAGCAGGAAGCGATTGTCTTCCACATGTGCGATCAGGTGCTTGGTAATAGTGCGATAGTTGAGCGCCTGATCGATATGATTGAATTGCACGGCCCGCGCGGCCCGGTAGCGAATCACCGCATTGATCACCACATCCTGACGGTTTGCGATTTCCTCTTCCTTGATGCCGATATAAGTACGAAGACGCAGGTTCTTGATACGAATGGTGGCCAAGTCGTGATCGAAATGCTGGTCGTTAAGCGCATGCAACGGCATGAGGATCCCCTTCGAATGGAAAATGGCTACCACTCAGCGGCCGTGAACCAGGGTGAGAAACTCCTGGCGGGTCGGCTGGTTATCGCGGAAAGCCCCCAACATGACCGAACTGGTCATGCTCGAATTCTGTTTCTCCACCCCTCGCATCATCATACACATGTGCTGGGCCTCGATGACCACAGCCACCCCTCTCGCCTCAGTGACCTGAAGCACCGCCTCGGCAATCTGTCGCGTGAGGTTTTCCTGGATTTGCATCCGCCGGGCATACATGTCGACAATACGTGCGAACTTGGACAGCCCCAGTACCTTACCACTTGGCAGATAGGCAATGTGGCACTTGCCAATGAATGGCAACAGGTGGTGCTCGCACATCGAGTAGAGCTCGATATCCTTGACCAGCACCATTTCATCGGTTTCGGACTCGAATACCGCGCCATTGACCAGTGCTTCCAGCGACTGGGAATAGCCGCGGGTCAGGAACTGCATCGCCTTGGCGGCACGTTTGGGTGTATCACGCAGCCCCTCACGCTCGGGATCTTCTCCCAAGCCGCTAATGATCTGACGATAGTAATGGGCGAGTTCTTCGGTCATCGTTCGGCCTATTGGTCAGGGTTGTAGCACACCCTTTATTTTTACAGTCTTTATGCAAACAAAACGCGCGCGTACAACAATATCTGGCATCAAACGTCAATTCTATCCCAACCGTCGCCACAACGCAGGAGCATAAGCGACAGTACCTCCGCGACAACCTGCCTCGCTGCGTCGCCACCACGATCATGCTAGAATCGTCGCCCTGATTTCCCCTGCCTGGCTCTGGTAAAGTCGTCTGGCGAAAGCGCTTGGTAGTACTCGTTCGCGTGACGATCTTTCGTACAGAGAGACTAGGGGCCGTTCCATCCTCGAGGGCTCAGACCATGATGAAACGATACTTGAGTACATTGCTGATGGTCGGCCTAACGCTGCCCCAGGCTGCCATGAGCGACACGTTGCGCCTGCCTGAAGATGCCTCCTTCGCGGTCCACGTGATCGACGAGGCACACCTGACGCGAGACACCCCCACCCTTTCCGATCTGATCCTGCAACCCGTGGCAAGCCAGCAGGCCGATTATCATCTTCCCGAACATTGTCTGATCACGGCCGATGCACAGCTTGAGGGCGAGCGCGTCAGGATCTCGGCCAAGACCCTGACCTGTATCGACACCCATGGTGCCGATAGCGAAATATTCAGCGGCAAGCTCTCGGCATCGGCCATGGAGAGTGACGGCAGCTACGCCGTTGATGCCTGTATAGAAAAGCTCGGCAGCGAGTGCGAGCGTGCCGAGTTACAGCCATCGCATATCTTCCAACTGCGCTTGGGGCGAGCCTTGGCGTTGGATCCTCAAGACAACCCTGCCGCCCGAATCAACGAACAACGCCGCCAAGCCGAGGGAGAAGGAATCGCCAACCCGATTCCCAATGAGCGCCCGGATCCCGACGAAGACTGACCGCCGCGTGTTTCCATGACGTCGTGATGCTTCGTTGTCCACCACTGCGAATGCCGCGATCTTGGACACAGCCCGCCTGCGTCTTTGAGACAAGCCCCAACACGCGCTCCATGACCTCAAGTACGTGTTGGGCAAGGAGAGATGCAAACTTGCGACTATAATAACGGCATGCGAACACTCAGAATAACAGCATGCGCACACTCCGAAAATTCCACCAGCTCCCCCACGCCCGGAAAATCATGCTCATGGAAGCTGCTTATCTGCTGCCGTGGGCATGGGTTCTGGTAAGAGTTCTGCCGTTTCGGTTCTGGTCACGCGGGCTGGGCAAGCCGACACCGGGAGAAGCCGCCCCCTCCGCTGCCTCCACCGATAAACGGACGCGAGACATCTGCTGGGCTGCCATGGCCGTCAATAACGCTTCCGGCGGTCGATTCACCTGCCTGATGCTGGCCATGACCGCCCAATGGATGCTGAACCGACGCCGCATCTCCAACAGCCTGGTTCTGGGTACGCAGACCGAGCAAGGCGCTGACAACCGGCTTGCCATGAAGGCCCATGCTTGGCTGCGGGACGGCACGCGAATCGTACTGGGACAGCATGGCGGCCAGTACACTGCGGTTTCCAGTTTTGTCAGAACGTACCACCATCATGTCGATGGATGATGCACGATGAGCGCCATTCTCGGTCGTATCCACTTTTCCGGTGACCCGGTCGACCCACATGGGTTTCAGGCGGCGATGACGGCTCTGAGCACCTATGGACGAGAAGGCTCCGACGTCTGGATCGATGGCCCCGTCGCGCTAGGCTATCAGCACCTTGTGATCAGCCCCGAGTCGGCCCATGAAGCCCAACCCTTGGCGCTTGATGGACTGGCCATCGTCGCCGATGCCATCATCGATAACCGCGAACAACTGCTCGACCAGTTGCTTCTCAACAGCAACGGCCGTGCAGCTATCCCCGATAGCCAGATTATACTGCACGCCTACCGGCGCTGGGGCCGAGAGTGCGTCTCCCGCCTGGAGGGCGATTTTGCCTTCGCCATTTGGGATACACGCCACCAGGCCCTGTTTTGTGCCAGGGACCATATCGGTTCTCGGCCGCTATTTTTTTACCATGGCGACGACCGGTTCCTGTTCTCGACCGATATCCGGGGCTTGCTGGCCTTCAGTGATATCAGCTTTACCATTGATGAATATCGGGTGGCCTCGTTTCTGATCTGGCCCCTTGATGCCAACGAGAACAGCTTCTTCCAGCACATCCGGCATGTACGGCCAGGGCACTATCTCCATGCGTGCCGTGGACGACTGGAACAGCAGCCCCACTGGCACCCGCAGGAGGTGGCGAGCATTCGCTATCGACACCGAGAAGAGTACAGCGAGCATTTCAGGGAACTGCTGGAAGCTGCAGTGGCCGACCGCCTGAGGACCCGCTTCCCCGTAGGCTCCCATATCAGTGGAGGGCTCGACTCCACCGGGGTGACGATTCTCGCCAACCGCCTTCTTCGCGCCGAGAGTCGCGAGCTGGACATGAGTTATACCTGGGCGCCACCGGTGTCGGAGCGCTACCCCCTATCCAACAGCCCACGCGACGAGCGCCGA
Source organism: Litchfieldella anticariensis FP35 = DSM 16096 (assembly GCF_000409775.1). Classification (GTDB taxonomy): domain Bacteria; phylum Pseudomonadota; class Gammaproteobacteria; order Pseudomonadales; family Halomonadaceae; genus Litchfieldella; species Litchfieldella anticariensis. The sequence continues at coordinate 1,265,728 of NZ_KE332377.1, forward strand.
ATCATCGCGGATATCTGCCAGCGGGAAGATATCGCATGCCATTATGGAACCGCGACAGGCCGAGATTTCCATGATTTTCTGGCTCGAGATATCGCTGTGGAGGGCTCCACGGATCTGTTCGAGGAGCTGCCGGTCATGGCGCATGCCGGCCAGCGAGGCATCCGGGTGATCCTTTCCGGCTGGGGCGGCGATGAATCCGCCACTTTCAGCACAAGGGGTTACCCCGCGTATCTGCTCAAGCGAGGGCAATGGTTGACACTGTTCGACGTGACACGGATCAGCGCCGGCGGCCTGCGCCACGTCATGCGTATGGCCAGATTCTTGTGGCAGTCGGCCCTGCTGCCGTTGATGCCCGATGCAGTTTATGACCGTTTCACCCCCTTCCTGAGAACCGATCGACTCGAGCAGTTCATCCGTCCGGATTTCATTGATCGCTTTCCACAGGTCTGGAGCCAGCGAGGACTGGCATGGCGAGAGTATGCCGATCCCATGAAAATACAGGCGATACTGCTGCAGAATGGGCACCTGGCCAGCCGCATGACGACATGGGCCAACTGGTCAGCACCACAAGGTCTCATCTACCGCTATCCACTAACGGACATTCGTCTACTGCGCTTCACTATGGGCCTTCCTCCTGACCTGCTTTGGCATAACGGCGTAGCGCGTTACCTCTATCGGAACGCGCTCAGGGACATACTGCCTCGCAATCTTGGCAAGCAGGATATCAGCAACGAACAAAAGCGCATGGACATGCGGCTGGAGTGCTGGCGGCTGCTGGCGGACGAGGCAAAAAATGGGCAGTTCCGGCAGTACTGCGACTGGTTGGACACTCCGTCCTTACACGCCCGTATCATGGATGTCCCGGAGCACGTTTCTTCTCATAACCTATTGAAATTTATCCCACTTCCCTCGACCTTGCAGACATGGCACCTGTGGCGGCGATACGGTACGTTCGATCGAAGAACATATCGCCAAACAGCCTCGAGGGCCTTACCAGAAAACACTTGACATTAATAGCCAAGCGGCCAATTCTTAACAAAGCATTACATTTCGGAAATGTAAAAGGTGACCGATCCCAATTCGGTTTGGAGAGGGAAAGTCCATGAAGAACGGCAAAGATTCATCTAGCCAGAATAGCCAGAACAAAAGTGCCTGGGTCACACCCGAGCTGTTCGTGATGAGCGTCGAGCAGACACTTTCAGGACGGCGGAACAACCCATCAGAAAGTATGTCATCGAGTAATGCTTCATCCCATGTTCCAGGCACCCTAAACTCATAAACAATAGCGAGACAAACACAAAATCGTGCCATTCTGTTCGATAAACTTGGTTTATTCGAATAAAAACATAGTGTCTTTACATCCCTTTCATTCCGACAAAGTTTCTTCGGAAGGGATTTTTTATTCTTGTAAAAGTATAAAAACCTTCCCGCTGAGCATTTTAAAATAGGGATTTTTTATGGATTTATCGAACAAAGTAAGCCGCGAGAAAGGCCCACTGGCCTCACAAGTAAACGACGACCTGGTCATTTTCAGTGCTCGAAATGGCATGTACTACGGTACCCAAATCGTGGGAAATCGCATCTGGTCGCTTATTGAGCACGAAACTACCATTTCCGCCATCTGCGAAAAGTTACTGAGAGAATTCGAGATCGATCGTGACACTTGCACACAAGAAGTCGTTGCGTTTCTGGAGCAACTCAATCATGAAGGGCTGATCAAGGTCCGGTAAATAATTGCTAGCCCATAAATTTCTTGACAGTGACGGCACGGCGATCAATTCTTAACAAACCTTTACATTTAATTGCATGTAAGGGAAGTCATTGGTCCCGCAACCGAGTCCACGTGGGAGGTCCCATAATGGACAACACACAATCATCCTGCAAACAAAAGAGTGCCTGGGTCACACCCAAGCTCTCCCACATGAGTATTGAGCAGACCCTTTCAGGACTACTACCTAACCCATCTGAAACCATGGCAAATTTCCACTCTTCCGAGAACGTCCCAGGTGGTCTCGAGTCATGAGATTAGTGTGACAGCCTTAGGACGATTATGATTGGAGAAGTCCCTTTTCGCTTATCAAGCGAAAAGGGCTTTTTTTCAGAGTCCCTTTATTTGCGACATCGTTACTGCGGCTCGCGGGAATTGAGTCGTTTGATCAGCCCGCGGAACGGTCGGCTCAGCAGGTACAGCCACTGATAGCAGGGTCGCAGAGGCCAGCTTTCGTAGTCGGAATAGCTCGGCTGCAAGGGGCTCACCCAGCCCCTTATCCTCCACCATAACCGATGGGGAAGGCTAGTCTGCCAGGCAAAAGCAAAATCAGGCGTAGGATTCCCATTGCGCAGAAACACTTCCACCTCGCGCGCCCCTTGCAGGTTGATCAGGCAAGCCTCGACCAAGGCCTTGCCGTGATCGCTGATTGTCTCGTTGCGCCACGGTTCAAGCATGGCGCAGGCCTGATAAAGCTCCAACGAGGCTTCGAGGGTGGCAGTCAGATTGCGCCGCCTGGCACAGGCACGGACCTCTGCCAGATCGAAATCCGGGGATCGCTGCATCGCATCGAGATCGGCCAACCAATGCAAATGGGACCAGCGGTGTCGGGTATGATGCAGGCAGGCGTAGACGAAAAGCTCAGCTGAGGGCATGACCGACATCTCGATGTCATCCACCCACAGGGCTTCGGCGTTGGCCACAAGCTCGGCAGAGTCATAGATCGTACCGGCCTTGTCGATCTGCTTGTGGATCTCGATCTGAATTCCTTGAGGAGACAGCAAGGTGATGACCGTTCGCACCCGCGCGGCGAAGGTCAAGCTAGCCCGATCCGGGGCCAGGTTCCGGGGCCAGTACGGCGTGTAACCTTGTGTCAGCGCCGCTTCGAGCAGTTCCACTATTCGCTCATGAGGTACCAGCAGATCGATATCCCGACAGAAGCGCATGGCTGGCTCATCATAGTAGCGAGCTGCCAGCGCACGCCCTTTGAAGAACAGGTGAGGAATTTCCAGGGGATCCAGTAACTCCTGCACCAGTTGTCGCTGCGCGTCGGCGAGGCAAAGGTTGTATTGGACGATGGCCAAGCATTGGCAACGCATACCTTCGAGCTGTTCCGGCGGGAGGTTCTTCGGTGCGAGTTGGCACAAATGCCGATAGATCAACGGCAATACAAAGCGCTGCTCGGCCTGTTGTGCAACTTGAAACCAGTCGTCGATTCGGGAGCACAAAGCCAGGACAGCTCGTTCCTGCGCTGCCGACAATTCCAGTCGCGTCAATAGCAGCACAAGCTGTAGCGACGGCTCCAACGCGGAAGAGCTCATCGCCACTCTACCGCTCTTGACCGTGCGCGCTGCGCCGGGCTGACACTCCAATCGTGAATTCACGTCGGGGCCCGGAAGGATTGACAACCCTCACCATTTATCGTCTGCACTTCCCCACCTGCGCCTTTCAAAAGTAAACCCAATGTTTATTTTGGTAATAAAGTGTTAACACGTTTTGTAAGGCTAAGATAAAACCCCGGCTCGCCCAAGTTGAATTTCTTGATGGAAGCCTTGCAGGAAGGGTAAGGACAATGAGTGAGTTGGGGCTCGAGTCATGCCATATCAAATAATGAGTGATGCCATACTCACACTATGCCAGCCAGCGTGCATCCTCGTCCAACGCTTGGCGCTGTTGCTCCAATGTCCGGATATGACCATCCCAATAGCCTTCCTCAGCCACCCAAGGGAAGGCACGGGGAAAGGCGGGATCGTCCCAACGAGCTGCTAGCCAGGCGCTATGGCGAATCAAGCGCAGGCTGCGCAGTGGCTCGATCCATTCCAGTTCTCGACGATCGAACTCGGTGTGTTGCTCATAGCCTTCGACGATCTCGGCCAGTTGCATATGCGCTTCCTGGTCACTCTGGGCGGTCAATAGCATCCACAGATCCTGCACGGCCGGCGCCATCACGCAGTCATCGAAGTCCACCAGGCTGAAGTGTTCCTCACGTCCCAACATGTTGCCCAAGTGGCAATCACCGTGTACTCGGATAGCACGGCTAGCCGGCCAGGCTCGAGCTTTGAGTGCCCTGTGCAACTCCCCACTGATACGCTCATAAGCGCGGCGCTGACGGCGATTCAGCCAAGGGCCGGATAGCACCTGTTCACGGCTCTCGTCTACCATGCCATCCAGATCCAGGGTGCGACGATGAACGAAGGGACGGCGTTTGCCAACTGCATGCAGTTGGCCAATGACATCCCCCAACGCGAAAAGATGGGCTGGATTCTCGAGCTCCGGCGCTTGGCCTGCGACCTGGGCAAACAGTGCGAAACGAAACCCTTCCGCATGATGCAAGCTCTCACCACTTTCATTGCGCCATGGCGCGCCCACCGGCACTCCCGCCTCGTCAAGCTCGGCCAGAAAGTCGTGCTCTTCCAAGATTTGAGCATCGCTCCACCGCCCGGGGCGGTAGAACTTGACCACCCAACGGCGACGCTCGTCGTCATGAACCAGGTAGACTCGGTTCTCATAGCTGTTGAGCGCAAAAGGCTCGCCAGGCAACCACATTCCCAGCGACTCAACGGCATCGACGATGCGCTTGGGATCCAGGCGCTCGAATGGATGAGCGTTTGCGGTCATATGGTGGCACCTTGTTTGAAAACATCGTCTGAATGAATCCTAACAGAATTCACTCCTTCGGCGTTCGTGCCACCGCCCAAACTTCGACCTCCTGAGCACCAGCGGATAGACAGGCCCGCGTCAGTTCCTCCAGCGTTGCGCCTGTCGTCATTACATCGTCGACCAGTGCTACGCGCGCAGGTAACGCTGTCGTCACTGAAAAGGAATGACGCAGGTTGGTTTGGCGCTCACGGCGAGTCAGCCCACGTTGACTCGGGGTCATGCGCTTGCGTACTGCCTGGTAGCATGGCACCCCTAGGCGCTTGCTTAGACGGGTGGCAATCCAGCCGGCTTGATCGAATCCACGTTGCCGTGCCTTCAGTGGATGCAAAGGCACCCCTACCAATGCCTCGGGGCAAATCACCTCACGCGTTCCTGGACAACTCCATTCGCGACGCAATGCCTGCTCCAACAACGTCACCAACAAAGCGCCAGCACGCGGCGAGGCGGAAAATTTGAAGCGTTGCACCAACTGGGCAATCTGGTCCTGGTAGCAAAGCGGTACCCGCGCTCGCACAAAACTCGGAGGTCGATTCAGGCAGGTTCCACAGAGAAGCGCGTCGTCTGTCACGCTTCCACTCATAGGCTCGGCACACCTCAAACAAGCCGGGAGGTTCCATGGTAAGGCTACCAGACAAGGTTCACACCAAGGCTCTCCTGGCAGAGGCATTCCCAAGCAAAAGGCGCAATGCCCCGGCAGGGCATGACGCAACAACTCGTTAACCTTTTCAACCAATCTGGTTGACAGTGACACGCCAGACCCTATCATCCTTGTTAACCCAAGATCATTTATTCAGTTAACCAACGTCGATAGCTGCCCATGACCCTACTTTCTCCCGCCGAACCTCGCCACGACTGGAGCCTCTCGGAAATCGAGGCACTATTCGCCCTGCCATTCAACGACTTGCTGTTTCACGCCCAGCAGGTACATCGTCAGCATTTCGATGCCAATGCCGTGCAAGTCTCGACATTACTGTCGATCAAGACCGGGGCCTGCCCAGAGGATTGCAAGTATTGCCCGCAGTCTGGGCATTACAATACCGGGCTAGGCAAGGAAAAGCTGTTGGAAATAGAAAAAGTCGTTGCCCAGGCCCAGGCGGCGAAAGATGCCGGTGCCAGCCGCTTCTGCATGGGTGCGGCATGGCGCAGCCCTCGCGAACGCGATCTCGAGGTAGTGCTGGAGATGGTCAAACGCGTCAAGGCACTGGGGCTCGAGACCTGTATGACGCTGGGCATGGTCGATACCGACCAAGCACAGCAACTCGCCAGCGCTGGGCTCGACTATTACAACCATAATCTGGATACCTCGCCCGAGTACTATGGCGAAATCATCACCACCCGCAGCTATGCTGACCGACTCGAGACGCTGTCCAATGTGCGCGATGCCGGCATGAAGGTCTGTGCTGGCGGCATCCTCGGTATGGGCGAAGCGCCCAGCGATCGTGCAGGCCTGTTGCAGCAACTGGCGCGCCTAGACCCACACCCAGAGTCGGTGCCCATCAATATGCTGGTCAAAGTCCCAGGCACTCCTCTCGAAGACGCCGACGATCTCGACCCCATCGACTTCATTCGCGCCATCGCCGTGGCACGCATCTTGATGCCCAAGAGCCATGTGCGCCTGTCCGCTGGTCGCGAACAGATGAGTGAGTCGACCCAGGCCCTGGCCTTCCTGGCTGGCGCCAACTCGATCTTCTACGGCGACAAGCTGCTGACCACCGACAATCCAGAAGCTGAACGCGACCGCGCACTGTTCACCAAATTGGGGTTGCACCCGGAAACTCGTGAGACCTGCCAGAGCGATGTCGACGAGACCGCAGCACTTGCACGGTCGGTGGCCAAGCAAGCAAGACGTGACCTGTTCTACGATGCCACGCAGGCGGTATGACATGCTCCGCAGTTCCTGGCAGACGCATCTGAACGACCGGCTAGCACAGCGGCGTGAGGCGAAATTATGGCGTGAACGACCGATACTCGAACAAGTCGTGCGCCAACGCGACTTTGCCAGCAACGACTACCTCGGCCTAAGCGACGACCCTCGCCTGGCCGAGGCGCAAGCCCAAGGCGCCCGCCGCTTCGGCGCCGGAGCCGGCGCTTCTCATTTGGTGTCCGGTCATCTATCGCCACACCATGAACTGGAAGAGCGGCTGGCTGAACTGATGGGACGTCCCCGTGCACTGCTCTTCTCAACTGGCTATATGGCTAACCTGGGCACCTTGCAGGCACTTGGAGACAGCCACACCCAGATCTACCAGGACCGCCTGAACCATGCGTCACTCCTCGATGGAGCGGCCTTGGCTGGCGCCCGCTCGCGACGTTTCCATCATCGAGATCTCGGCGACCTCCACCGTCTGCTCGAGCGCACGCCGGCTGACAGTCGGCGGCTAGTCGTCAGTGACGGTGTATTCAGCATGGATGGCGATATCGCTGATATCACCGGTCTGGCCAGAACCTGCCAACAACATGACGCCTGGCTGATGATCGATGACGCCCATGGCATTGGCGTACTTGGAGAGCATGGCGATGGCTGCGTGGGTCAATGTTACGGCACCGACCAAGTGCCCATCCTGGTTGCCACCCTGGGCAAGGCACTAGGCTCAGCGGGCGCCGTCGTCGCTGGCGATGAACTGCTGATCGAAACCCTGATCCAGTTCGCCCGCCCCTACATCTATACCACCGCCCAGCCACCGGGTGTGGCCAGCGCCACCTTGCGAGCATTGGATATCCTGGCAACGGAGCCGGAGCGACGAACACGCTTGCACGACAATATTCATCATTTTCGCGCCGGTGCCGCTGCCCTTGGGCTGCCACTCATGCCGTCGACGACGCCGATTCAACCCCTACTATTGGGTACCAGCACCAAGGTGATGGCGTGGCGCGACACCCTGGCCAGTCATGGTTTCCTGGTCGGCGCCATTCGCGAACCCACGGTCCCGAGGGGCCAAGCACGCCTACGGCTTACCCTCAGTGCTCGGCACACGCTCAACGATATCGATGCCCTTCTCGACTGCTTGGGTGAATTGGTCAGCCATGAGTGGCAGGGAGCACAGGGGGCCACCAACTCATGAGCAAACTCGTGTTGTTATCCGGTTGGGGGATCGATGCGCGCATCTGGCAATCGCTAACGCCGTATTGGCCCAACGACATCCAAGTCGATACCCCCGACTGGCCAGGTTATGGCAATCGCCCCCCACTGAGCACTCCGGAAGACCTGGATGCCCTGGCGAATGCGATGGCCGAGGACCTCCCACGTGATGCCGTATGGGTCGGCTGGTCACTCGGCGCTCTTCTTGCCGCTCACCTGCTTGAGCGCCTACCACCTCCTAAGGCACTGGTAATGTTGGGCATGGGCTCCCATTTCACCATCGCCAAGGGGCAGAGCGGCGGTGTCACGCGCCATGAGCTCAAAGCCTTCCAACTCGCTTTTCGACGCGATTTCGAGGCCACCTGGCACCACTTCCTGCGCTGGCAACTGGGGGGCGAACCGGCTCCCCGTGCAGCACTCGAGCGCTTACTCAGCTTGATTGGACAAACGCCCCCGGCCACAAAAGAGACATTGGGCGTTGGCTTGACTCACCTCAGCTCGTTGGATGCTTCCACGCTCCTGGCCGCCCCACCCTGCCCGGTGTATCGCTGCCAAGGCGCCATGGATCCTCTCGTCGCTCCGCCGCCGAACGACACCAACATTCAGCGGCTCGAAAATAGCGGCCACTGCCCTCAGCTTTCCCAGCCAGCGGCGCTCACTCACTATTTGGTCGCAATCGCCTATCGCCATACTGCCACCGAGTATCATGCCAGGGAGGTATCGCCATGACGGTCCTGACCAAGTGCGATATCGGGGAAAGCAGCACCGAACGGCAATGGCGTCACGATTGGCGCCGCCGGGTGGCGCACGCCTTCAGTCGTGCCGCTCCACATTATAGAGAGCGCGCCAGCGCCCAGCAGGCCATGGGCGATACATTGTGGGCCAGGCTACCAGCACAAGCCAACCGTGTGCTGGACCTTGGTTGCGGCCCGGGGCACTGGACAGCCAGACTATCACAACGTTACGCCACCATCGCCTTGGGAGCCGATCTTGCCCCCGGCATGCTGAATCAGGCACGCCGCGAACATGGCGAACGTGCCCAATGGCTATGCGCCGATGCCACCAGCTTGCCTCTTGCATCCCGCTCCCTGGGGCTGGTTTTCTCCAATCTGGCCATCCAGTGGTGCCCCGACCTTGCGGCCGTGATGAACGAGCTCTACCGAGTGTTAGCACCGGGTGGCATGGCCTTGATCAACACATTGGGCCCCGGCACCTTAGCCGAAGTCCAACATGCCTGGTCATATCCAGGCCGTCCTGCCGCCATTCTCGATTTTGCACCACCGGCAACGCTACGGATGAGCGCATACCATGCAGGCTTTCGCCACATGGAGATCGACGCCACTCTTCAACGCTTTCATTATCCAGACCTCTCCGCTGTCATGGCCTCGATCAAAGGCGTGGGGGCACAGGCAGCTACTGGTGCCCGCTTGTGCCGTAAGGATATTGAGCGTGCCACACAGCGTTACGAATCGTTTCGCGAACCCAAAGGGCTGCCAGTGAGCTATCGACTTTTGACTCTCACATTGACCAAGGACCCCCTTTCCTAAATGGCCACCTATTTCGTGACAGGCACCGATACCGATGCCGGCAAGACGCTGGTCAGCGCTGCTTTGCTGGCTTTGGCCCGACGCCAAGGGCTGACGACGCTAGGCCTCAAACCCGTGGCCTCTGGCAGCGAAGTGACAGCAGATGGTTTGCGCAACGCCGACGCTATAGCCCTGCAAGCACAGTCATATCCCGCAGTAGACTATGAAACCGTAAACCCCTACGCCTTCGCCCCGGCAATCGCGCCACATCTGGCGGCTCAACAGAGTGGTAAGGAGTTGAAGATCGATGATCTGGCTCGATCTCTTGAAAGACCAATCGCCGAACGTCGCGACCTGACACTCATCGAAGGCGCGGGAGGTTGGAAGGTACCGCTCAATGGCAGTGAAGACCTGAGCGATCTAGCAGCCAGGTTCGACTTACCGGTGATCGTGGTGATCGGCTTGCGGCTCGGTGCCATCAATCATGCGCGCCTGACACTCGATGCCATCGCCGCCCAAGGGTTACGTATCGCCGGCTGGGTCGCCAATCAGATCGACCCAAATATCGCTGCATTCGATGGTAACCTGACGACACTCCGACACCAGCTTGTCGCCCCCTGCCTAGGCACGGTCCCCTATCTCGCACGACAAGATATCGATACCCTGGCCCAACAAGCGGCCGACCACCTGCAATTACCGGATTAACTCGTTGACTTGCCCCCACCTATCCGTAAAATATGGGCGGCCAACGAAAGATCGCGGATGTGGTGGAATTGGTAGACACGCTGGATTTAGGTTCCAGTGCCTTCGGGCGTGGGAGTTCAAGTCTCCCCATCCGCACCAAAAATCCTTCTAGGTTATTGTTTTTCCTAGCCTGATATTTCGATTTTCCTCTCAGGTTGGTCCCCGGCTGGTCCCCAGCGATCATAAACGAATCCATCCTTCCCCCATTCCGGTGTAAAGAAATCACCAGCACGTTTGCGTCCGCCGAAAAGTAGTATATGCTACAAAAAAATAGAATTACGTATTTTATGTAGCATTAACTACAAACATGCACTGAGGCAGAAGGATGCCAAATCTCAAGACACTACTGTCATCACCCCCCACATCGTTGACGCAGGCCGAGCGCAAGGTCGTGCGTACCTTGCTCGACGACTTTCCTCGAGCAGGACTCGGCCCCATGGCTCGCCTGGCAGCAATGGCGGGAGTCAGTGAGCCGAGCGTCATGCGGCTAGTCCGGAAGCTGGGCTTCAGCGGCTATTCGGATTTCCAACGCGGGCTGGTCGAAGAAGTCGACGAGCGCCTGCGTTCCCCACGCATGCAGTTGGACAAACAGCGCTATAAGCACCCCTTGCCCGAAAACTGGGATGACTATCTGGCTGGCACATCGTCGCTAGTTGATGAGACACGCCAACTGATGTCAGCACCAGACATCCAAGGGCTCTGCAAGCTTCTGTCTTCTCCACAGCATCATGTCTGGCTGCACGGCGGTCGCTATAGTTTCTTCCTGGCAGGATACCTACACGCGCATTTAAGACTGATGCGTGCCAATTGCCACCTGCTTCCCGACTCAAGCCATATTGCCGATGCGCTGGCCGACATTGCAGAGCAGGATATCGTGGTGGTCTTCGATTACCGACGTTATCAGCAACAAGCGCAAACCCTGGTACGGATCGCTGCTGCCCAGGGGGCACGGATCATACTGTTCACCGATATTTATGCTTCCCCCTTGCGGAAAAACGCGGACCTCGTCATCAGTGCGCCAGTCCAGTCGACATCGCCTTTCGACACACTGGTACCCGCCATGGCCCAGGTGGAAGCATTGGTTGCCTGCCTGACCCACCAATCTCACGACGCACTCGACGAGCGCCTGGCCCGCATCGACAGAATTCGCTCCGAGTTTCATGTTCACCTGATCGAGGACGCATGACATGGCTATGACGTCCGTCAATTCGCCGCGCGACATGCCCTACAAGAAAAATGCAACGGCCCTGCTTTTTGTCGACATGCAAGAGGTGTGGATCCGCCCGGAGCTCGCCCCACAAGCGGACGATGAGGAATCCAGTTACTACTTCGATCGATTACGGGACACGGTGATACCCAATCAGCAAGCGCTTCTGAGCGCTTTCCGTGGCGCCCAGCAAAATGTGCTGCATACCATCATCGAAAGCTTGACCGAGGATGGCCGCGACCGGTCTCTCGATCACAAGCTTTCCAATATTCATCTGCCCAAGGGACACCCTCATGCCCAGGTGATTTCGGAATTGGCACCTGTCGCCAATGAAATCGTGCTACCCAAGACATCGTCGGGCGTCTTCAACTCCACGGCCATCGACTATGTGCTGCGCAATCTCAACGTGGAGCATTTGGTGATCTGCGGGGTGGTCACCGACCAATGCGTGGACATGGCCGTGCGCGATGCCGCTGATCGCGGCTATCTCGTCACCATGGTCGAAGATGCCTGCGCCACACAAAGCGAAGCACGTCATCGATCTTGTCTGCATGCCATCAAGGGGTACTGCTTCATTAGCGACACCCAGACCGTGCTGGAAAAAGTTGCACGAATGCAGGGCTAGAAACTCGCCGCGACCTGTTCGATAACCAATACAAGAGCAATATTTCATGGACCTGATCAGTATCGTCACTACGGACCTCACGGCTATCACGCGAGGCCGGGCCGTTCCTCGCGAGGCACTAGAGAAAGAAGCAGCAAGTGGCTGTGGCTGGGTGCCTGCCAATAGCGCTCTCACACCACAGGACATCATCGCCGATCCCAACCCATGGGGGTCCCATGGCGATCTGCGCCTGGTACCGGACCTGGATAGCCAGGTGCATGTCCGCGCGATTTCTGACCAGGTTCCCGACATGCATTACGTGCATGGCAACCTGCATATGGTGGATGGAGATCCTTGGCCGGCATGCCCCCGTACACTGCTCGAAGCCGAGTTAGCCCGCTACCAAAGCGACCTCGGCTGGCGGGTCAAGGCTGCGTTCGAGCATGAGTTCATCCTGAACGATCCTGCTTCCTCGCCGGCACCGGCCTTCTCATTACAGGCTCAACGTCGGGCAGCGCGATTTGCTGCATGTCTGGTGGAAGCCCTAGCCAGCAGCCACAACTCGCCAGAGACCTTTCTTCCAGAATATGGCCAGTACCAGTACGAGGTGACCTGCCGGCCGGCCATGGGGCTGGCGAGTGCCGACCGCGCCATTAACGTTCGTGAGATCACACGGGACATCGCCAGGCAGCTGGGCTTGAGTGCCAGCTTCACGCCACAGCCTTCTCCGGGAAGCGTCAGCAATGGCGTTCACTTGCATATCAGTTTCCTCGACGAGAATGAGGTACCGGTATTGCCCAATTTGGAAGGTGCTGTCGGCCTGTCGAAGTGGGGCGAGCACTGGGCCGCTGGCGTGCTGCATTATATGCCAGCGCTATGCGCATTCACTGCGCCGTCGCCTGTCTCCTATCTTCGCCTCCAGCCGCACCACTGGAGTTCCGCCTATACCTGCCTGGGCGTACGAAATCGCGAGGCTGCATTGCGAGTGTGTCCGACCACACGTCTCGGCAACAAGCCGGTGGAACGACAGTTCAATCTGGAATACCGCGCACTCGATGCCACAGCCAGCCCCCACCTGGCGATGGCGGCCATCCTAATGGCCGGTCGTCTGGGAATCGAGCAACAGTTACCGATGACAGCACGAGCCGACCAGGACCCGGATGCGCTCAGTGAGAGGGAAAGAGCGGAACTGGGAATCCTTCCTTTGCCATCGTCTTTAGGTGCTGCGATGGAGGCATTGCAGGCTTCCCCCGAACTGGAAGCGTGCCTACCCGAGCCATTGCTAGCCACCTATCGAGCACTCAAGCGCCAGGAGCTCGCCAATGTCGAAGGCCTGGATGACAACGCACTATGCGCCTTGTACCGCTCCATCTATTGAGGCCTATCATGTTCGTCGATGCTCATCAGGACCTTGCAACTCGCTTCACGAAGCCAGCCTATACGCTGCGCCATATCGACTCATCGCATCCCGTCATGCTGCTCTGCGAGCATGCCAGCGACTATATCCCCGAGAGTTATGCCAATCTCGGCCTTCCTTCCGGAGTGCAACGCGAGCATATCGGCTGGGATATCGGTGCGCTTGCGCTGGCACAGTCGTTGAGCGATCGGCTGAAAGCCCCTTTGGTGTTGGCCAACTATTCGCGACTGTTGATCGATCTGAATCGTCCTGTCGAGGCACCGGACAGCATACCATCTCTTAGCGACGGTTGGCGGATACCAGGGAATGTCTCGTTGACCGAAGAGGAGCGCATGGCGCGCCGATATCATTTATTCCAGCCTTTCCATGCAAGGGTCAGTGAACTGATCGACCACCGCATGAAGAAGGGCATCCCGACGCGGGTTGTCGCCATTCACTCGTTTACCCCAGCCATGCATGGCCGGCAAAGGCCTTGGGAGGTCGGCGTACTCTACGCAAAAGCCAAAGCGTATGCCGAGCACATGATGCTTGGCCTGACTCGCGCGGGGGTTCACGTGGGCGACAACCAGCCCTACCAGATTCACCCCGATGAAGATGTCACCGTGCCCGTGCATGGCGACGGACGCGGACTACCTTGCGTACTGCTCGAAGTTCGCAACGACCTGTTACGTACGCATACCGCAATAGAGCGATGGGTCGAACGCCTTGCACCCCTGCTTTAATCCACCCCCGGAACAACCCCACACCTTTAGTACAAACAACAATAGGTGATTGATATGTCCATTGAAAACTTTGGCTACCAACAGCAACTCAAGCGTGGCCTGAGCCTGACTGATCTGGTGATCTACGGCATGATCTTCATGATCCCCATCGCTCCCTTCGGGGTTTACGGCTGGGTGCATGCCGATGCCCAGGGGATGGTGCCACTGGCGTATTTCATCGGCATGATTGCCATGCTATTCACGGCGCTGAGTTATGCGCAGATGTCGAAAGCATTTCCCATCGCCGGGTCGGTGTATTCGTATGCCCAGCGCGGCGTGCATGAGCACCTGGGATTCATAGCAGGATGGGTGCTGCTACTGGATTACCTGTTAATCCCACCGCTTCTCTATATTTTCAGCGCCTTGGCATTGCACCATTTCTTTCCGGCCATTCCAAAGCTGGGCTGGATGCTGATTTTCCTGGTTTCCGCCACCTTGGTTAACTTGCGCGGCGTGACCTTCACGGCTCGTGTCAACAAAGCGTTTCTTATCGGCGAGTTGATCGTCTTGGCACTATTCCTGGGACTAGGTTTCGAGGCGCTCTATAGCGGCATGGGACATGGAAAGCTCACTCTTCAACCACTCTATGATCCAGCTAATTTCGACCTGAACCTAGTGATGACAGCGGTATCAGTGGCAGTGCTATCCTTTCTCGGCTTCGACGCCATTTCGACCTTGGCGGAAGAAGTCAAAGGCGATCCCTCCCGCCAGGTTGGCCGTGCTGCCCTGATCTCGCTATTTCTGATGGGCGGGATTTTTATCCTGCAAACTTGGCTGGCTACCGATCTCGCTGCTGGTTTGGAGTTCGACTCGCTGGATACTGCCTTCTACGAGATCGCTGCAGCCGCGGGGGGTAACTGGCTAGGCACGTTAACCGCCATCGCTACGGCTCTTGCCTGGGGTGTCGCCGTTTCCATCGTGTCGCAAGCTGCAGTGTCACGTCTGCTTTTCTCCATGTCTCGCGATGGTAAGTTGCCTAAAGCACTATCACTCATTCATGAACGCTATCGCACCCCTCATGTCAGCCTCTATCTCGTCGCCGCACTCTCCCTGATTATCGGAGTTGTCTTCCTCGATGCGCCTGATGTGCTGACGACGCTGGTGAACTTCGGGGCTTTGACCGGCTTTTGCATTCTGCATGTGTCGGTCATTAGCCATTACCGTATCCGTCAACGCTCACATCGCTTGCTGGCACATCTAGCCTTCCCGCTCATCGGACTCCTCATCATCGGCTATGTGCTGATCAGCATGAGCACCTATGCCAAGGTGCTCGGCCTAGCCTGGATCGCCATTGGCATGGTGTATCTGGCAATACTGATCAAGCGTGGCAAAGGAGTGCATCTCGTATCGGAAATCTAATTGGTTCTACTGGGATGGCCCCATCTGTGGGGCCACTGGCCACTGACCAGACTTCCACTGGCTATCAGACCACTCATATGGTCTGCTCGAAACGGTATCACCAAGATGTTGGCGATACTCTGGCGAACCAAAAGCCTGTATTTCCATCTCAATACTGGTTTTGGTCGCTGCATTCTAATTCGAGACGCCCCGCTGTCACGACCATGCGCCACAAGCCAAGCCCATCCCTTCTCGAAGGTGCGAGACTGACGTCATGAATCGATATAGCAAAGCATCGGAACTTCCAAGGAACCATTCGACGGCCCCAGCCATCAGCCGGAGGAGGTTCCTGCAAGGAGCTGCTAGCGTAGCGGCACTCTACCTTGCACCGGTCACCATTGATGTCGCCCAACAGCCTCGCAATCTGATCCGGCTCACCAGCGAAGCCAACATTATCGTCTTGACCGAGAAGCGGTAGGTTTCGAGGCATCTCAAATCCACCACCCTGAACGGTACTAAAATGTTGCCTCTTCGGCGGGGTTTTTAGTGCTCGGTCGAGATCAAGTACTTGAAAGAGGCTGGTTCAGTTCTGACGTGGGATTATCTGCTTGAATTGCGCTTTGAGATCGCCCTCTCGAACATAGATAAACGACCTCATCTCTTTGCCTGACCTAGCTACCCATTCGATTTCGTTCTGGCCTTGCACCAACAGTTGGTTAGCTTTCTCGGCAGATGAGGGAGTGCCACCATTAATCGTTCGAATGGTGCCACGCTCCATCCCATACCCTTTCAGAGGGCTATCAGGAGCCAGGCGCAGTACCCGCACCCCCCCGACTTGCTGCGGTTCGTCAGGAGACTCTGCCTCCTCGGCATCTGAATCGTCTGTTTCCTGATCCTTGAACAGGGTGTCATCAAGGGAAGTATTGATCTTCGCACATAGCATAGCGGCGATGAACAGCAAGGCGTTCAGCAGTGGAGCCCCAAGAAAGACAGCGTCGCCGTATTTGATGATGACGTACGTCGAATAAGGTGTCAGCACAGCTGCCACCGACCAAATCATGAACTCGAGAATGCTGCGTTCCCGGCGCTGAAACATCGCGTACCCTCACCCTGCGTTAGCGAATCGCCCCAGACACCATCGCTTTATTCCCGAGAACCGAGTTGTCCTTTATGGAAGATCCGCGACCAAGTGGTGGACTCGATATTTTTTATAGGAATATGGTGCATTGACCGCTGCGTGAATTGGAACCCTTGGGATGGCCTGGAAATCCACTAATTCTTTATTATTCGGGACGTTATATACTCATGAATAGCAAATGTCATGTAAATAAATGAAACACAACGTAATGATGCCACAAGAAGATGGCCGCACCGACTTTAGCGAAACAAGTAACGTTCGCCACCTTGTCGGCTCCTTCTCTCCAGCCATGACAAGACCCTCACACCACCATGCAAAATGTGAATGGCAATGGGCACGACCAGTCTCAATAACCAAGACCCGAGATAAAGGCAGGGCAACAGGATCAGACTCCAGCCCAGAAACTGCACTAGCCACACGGAATAACCCAACGAACGAGCCACTGCTACCAAGGCATCGTTGATGAGCACTGGATGACGGACGATGAGATAGGTACCTGCCATCACTGTCGGCCATTTGGCAAAACGCCCAACCCTCATTAGCCTGCCCAGAACATTGAAGCGGCTCGCCAACACCGCATTACGCTGCATCGCTCCCGTTGACCGAGTGGAGACAGCCCCAACCCGCCCCATTCGCAATAGTTTGACGGCACTGACCATGACCGCCCCATCGGCAAGCGCCCAGCCGATATCGCTGGCATCCACCGTCTGACCACGCTGCATACGAGTTTCAAGCTGACGGATACCACCAGCAAACAATGAGTTGGTCGCTTCAAGTAAACGTTCGCTCTGGAGCCATTTCACCGTTCCCTCGGTATCGAGGGTGAATTGTCCCAGAAAACCGTGTCCCTCATCGGCAATGAGATTGATCGCATACCATCCGCGCTGCTCGGGTGCCAGGGTAACTGACATCTCTTCGCGCTCTTCCTGGATCGCCCTTTCCTGACCGTGATTTGCCACATCACCCCTCTGCCACCAACGCTGTGCCGTCGTCTTGACCGCCTGCCATTGCTGTGCGGCCGCTTCCTTCAACGCCAAAGTGCGAACATCGTGATGCAGGAAATAGTGGATTGGTAGCAATACGGCCGATCCATATTGGCGTAACACCGACTGAAACTCGGGTTCGGCACCGTAACGCGGCAGGATTTCACGAGCGAGCCGGGGAGATTCGAGCAGGGCCGCTTCAGCCTTCAACCGTAATAGATCGTCTTGGTGATAATCGAGCAGTACCGCCAGTACTTCCAACGGCTCCTGATCGAGTTGCCCCATGTAGTCGGGGTAAGCCTCGGCTGCCTGGAGGCGAATCATGCGCTCCTCCACTGCCATAGGCTGCCCGACCAGACTGATTGCAGCGGCTGCCAACACTGCGATCCCCAACATGCGAGCGAGCTTGTTCATGGTCCCTCCTGTCGGCATGGCAATCAACACTTTGCCTGCTGGCATGACTATCTCAATAAAGGGATAGCGGCTGCACGATCTGGCGGGCATAGCGTGAACGTCAATACATTATCGGCGCCCATTCGAGAATATTTAATCAAGCGTCATACATATCCGACCAACGTCACCTTTAATTTTAGGGCCTACCTGCCGATATGATCGTTAATGACAGACATCTGATAGCCCGACTACCCGAGAGAGCGCCAATTGCCACTATGCACATGACAGCAAAGGAAGCGTTTCGGTCACTGGCCGATTGCATGACTCTGGAGTCCAATGCGCTCTTCTTCAGCCGCCTCGTCGCTCAGCTAGCCGATATCTTGGGCGTGGACCATGTGCTCGCGGCACGCATACTGCCCGACAAACAGCATGCACGCACCCTGGCGGTATGGAGCCATGGCCAACAACAAGACAATTTCAGCTATCCCTTGGCCGGCACGCCTTGCGAACGGGTGATTGGCGACAGTGTCTGCTTCTTCCCTGAAGGGGTATGTCAGCACTTTCCCCACGATGCTGCCCTCATCCGCTTGAAAGCCGAAGCCTATTTGGGCATTCCTATCACCTCTCCCGATGGCCTGCCTCTTGGCCTGCTAGCCATTCTCCACGACACTCCCTTGCCCGACATTGGATTCGCCGACGAAATACTGCGCATCGCAGCGGCACGTACCGGTGCCGAACTGATACGCCAGGACATGGTTCAGGCATTGGAGACAAGCCAGGAACGGATGCATAACCTGATCAGTCACCTGCCAGGAATCGTCTATCGTTGCCGCAACAACCGCGATTGGACCATGGAGTTCGTAAGCGATGGCGTCATGGAACTAACCGGCTATCCCGCCGAAGATTTCATCGAAAGTCATCGACGTTCCTTCGCCGACCTGATCCATGAGGATGAGCAAGAACGTTTGTTCGACGAAGTGCAAGCCAGTATTGCCCAGCGATCGTCGTTCAACATCACTTACCGGATCACCACTGCCACGGGTGAAACCCGTTGGCTATGGGAACAAGGTAAAGTCATCTTTGATGAGCAACGTAGCGATCCGGTACTGGAAGGCTTCATCTGCGATATCAGCAAGGAAGTTCTCTCAGAGCGACAACGCGAGGAACATGAGAGAAAACTCATCGCCACCAACCGGGCACTCAATCTTCTCAGCCACTGCAATGAGATGTTGGTACATGCCGAGGACGAAGATAAGCTCCTGCAGGATATCTGCCAGCTGGCCGTCGATATCGGTGGTTACCGCATGGCCTGGGTCGGTTTTGCCATGGACGACGCACAACGGACGATCGAGCCACGAGCAAGCGCCGGCGCGGTCGACGGTTTCCTGGACGAAATCTGCCTGAGTTGGTCGCCTAACCTGCCCGGTGGCCGTGGTCCAACCGGCATGGCAGTCCGCAGTGGCACACCACAGATCCTCGTCGACCTGGCCTGCGATCCTAATCACACCCCTTGTCATGATGCCGCGCTCTTACGAGGCTACCGAAGTGTCATCTGCCTGCCGCTCAAGAATTCACAGCGCACTTTTGGCGTACTGGTGCTATACCAAGGCACGACGGTGCCTATCACTAACGATGAACAGCGCCTACTCTGCGATCTAGCTGACGATCTCGCTTTCGGTATCGACACGCTACGTGCCCGTCAGCGGCAACAACGCATCCAGCATGCGGTAATGCAAATCGCCACTGCGGTGACATCGCGCAGCGGCGATGCCTTCTACTTGCAACTCGCACACCATACGGCCAGCGCGCTAGGCGCCGGCGCCAGTTTCGTGGCTCGCTTGTCACCTTCGTCACCGCATATGGTCGAAACACTCGCCGCATTCATTGAGGGAAAGCGGTTGGAAAACGCCCTATACGATTTGTCGGACACCCCCTGCGAACGCGTGCTTCGCGATGGCGAATGCTTGCTCAGTGAATGCTCCATCCATGATATGTCAGCCAATGCAAGAGAGGCGCTTCATTGGGTCAAAGCCTACGCCGGACGACGGCTCGACAATAGCGCCGGCAAGCCCATCGGTTTGTTATCGATCCTGTTCCGCGAGCCCATCGAGGATCCCGAGTTCGTGAGTTCCATCTTGCAAATCTTTGCCGCGGGTGCTGCCGCCGAACTAGAGCGTCAAAGCGATGAGGCACATATCCGTCGTCTGGCTTACACCGATACATCAACGAACCTACCCAATCGCTCGGCGTTCCGCGAACGCCTCGATAAGATCCTGCAACAAGCTCCTGAGCGATTGTCGCTACTGTTTCTCGATCTCAACCGTTTCAAGGAAATCAACGACATCCATGGCCACGACATCGGTGACCAGATACTCGCCTATGTCGCAGAACGCTTCCAGCGGACACTAGAAGAGAAAGAGTTTCTCGCCCGGCTGGGAGGCGATGAGTTCGTGGTCATCCTGGAGAAAGTCGACTCCCAAGCGGCTGTCCAGTGCGTACGGCGTCTGCAAGCGGTGCTGGACACCCCCTTCACCATCAAAGAGCAGACCTTTCACCTGGACGTCAGTATCGGCATCGCTTGCTACCCCGATCATGCCTCCTCCTCCAGTGAGTTGCTACAACATGCCGATATCGCCATGTATCAGGCCAAGCAACAAGCCTCCCGCTATTGCCAGTATCAACCGGAGATGGGGCACGACATGGCGTCGCGACTGGATATGGCCAAGCGACTTTCCCAAGCGATCGATGATGACCGGCTGGAGCTTTACTACCAAGCACAAGTGGAAATCAGTGACGGACGATTGATCGGTGCCGAAGCGCTATGTCGTTGGTACGACGAGGAGCTCGGCTGGGTCAGTCCTGGGGATTTCATTCCCCTTGCCGAAGAACGTGGCATGATCGGGCGCCTGGGTGACTGGGTCATCAAGGCCGCTTGCCGACAGCTTGCCGCTTGGCGGGATCAGGGCCAGCCACTGCCAGGCCAATTGGCAATCAATGTCGCCTCTCAGCAACTGGACGACCGACACCTGATGCAGACCCTGAAACAAGTCATGCAAAGACATGACATTGCTCCCAGTCAGTTGTGCCTGGAAATTACCGAGACCAGTTTCATGAGTGACCCTGAGCAAGCCATTGCCATGGCGGACGCCCTCAAGGCCCAAGGTTTTGGCCTAGCCATCGACGACTTTGGTACCGGCTACTCTTCACTGGCTCACCTCAAGCGCTTTGCGGCGGACAAGATCAAGATCGATATCTCCTTCATCCGCGATATGCTGACCGATACCAGCGACCACACCATCGTCAAGACCATTATCGCCATGGCCCAGAACCTAGGCCTGGAAACCATCGCTGAAGGCATCGAACTCGACGCCCAAGCGAGCGCCTTGCAGGCTCTGGGCTGTCGTCAAGCACAAGGGTTCCTCTATGCGCCCCCGCAATCTCACGATCAGTTCAGCCACCGCTGGCTGCGTTGAGTGATGTATCGACTTGGCTTGCTTACCAAACTGACACCACACATTCAAAATGTAACTCACCACAGTGCGCACTACTGCGGGACAGATCATGCAAGCCACCATCAAGGATCTGCGCCTTCGTACGCGTAAGCTGTTCATCGCAACCCTGCTTTTGTTTTCTGGAGCGACCGGGACGCAACCACCGTCGACAACGACATTCGCCAACGACGACGCCCCGCCAATTCACACCCAAGGATGATCGCTGATGCTGATAAAGAATCACATCTGACCATTGTCAGGGGTCGCGCACGGACCCTGACAGTGGCGAGGTAGGTCAGAAGGTATAGCTGATGCCCAGCACTGCTACCGGATAGACGGAGAGCTTATCGGCATCTTCCTCGAGTTCGCGCTCCTCAGCACGCAGGTTTTCTTGGAAGTTTGAATCGCTGGTGCCACTTCCCGAAGCGCTCAACGATACGTCGACATCGGTAGCCATCACGCCCAGTTCGGAAAAGAACCCAAATCCGCTGCGGTGTGAACTACGCCACCCCAGGCCGACATAGGGCTGAACGCCATCGGCGATAGTCAGCTTGCCGCGAACGCTATCCAGACTGTAAGTCTGGCCGTTGAGCTCATAAGTTCCTCCATTGGTGGAGCTGCCGGTCACGTGCGCTTCCATCTCTGGAAACATGGCGCCAGCGGTAAGATAGAAGCGTCCGGCGAAAGGATAGAAATCCAGCTTCAGTGCACTGGCAGAAATGTCCAGGTCGCCTTCGTAAGTGACATTGTCACTATCGTAGTCACCATCCCAAACCAACCCAGCAGTATAATTGGCGGTCAGGCTGGCACGTTCATGGAAGCGCCAGGATGCCTCCGCACCAAAGCCGGTGGTACCGGCCAGGGCCCCCACTGTCACGTTGCTATCGAAGGCATGGGCACTGCTCGCTCCCATGCCCATCAATGCTGTCATCAGGCCCACGGTCAAACACTTATTCATCATGGATTCCCTTGCGTTTTGGATACACGATGGACGAAAACAATATTTCTACACTCACCAACGAGAGTTATCGGCAGTACCCTAAAATAACTTGAGAGAACCACAAGCTCCCTTTCCTAATGATCTATCGAATAACAGGGCCATTCTTCTTTCAACTTAACTTATTCTTGACAGCATCCTCCACAAAGGGAGAACCAATAGCCTTATCAACAAACAAAGGATCGAAAAACGCTATTCTATTCAAGACATCGACTTCATCTTCCAAAAAAGACAATTCTGCAGAATTCCGACCATTCCCTTTGTTCGGATTGTGATGTACAGATGTGATTTCCTTATGATGCTTTTTCGCAGCACTCTTATTCGAAACACTCAAACCGAAAAACTCACCTATCTCCAATGTTTTATCAAAATCATGAAAATCATCAACTGTCACCCAATGATATCTACCACCTTCATGATCATAGATTTGTTTCGCTTGCATCTGCCTTGCATAAGAGTCAAGCACCCCCCAATAACACAACTGATAATCCGTCAAACTTTCTGGTTCATAAATTGGAAGACTACCAGGAACGCGAGGATCTGCCGAGAAGTGTCTACCTCTCTGCGTTCGCATCGGTGTACTCCCTCTTTCATAAAGACTGGATGCTGTCTTCCTAAAGTTCCTATTTAGAAAGAGTAATCCAGGCATGATCCCTAGGCGAAGCAAGGGGATCAAAAAGCCCTTTCCAAAAACATTGCTTGTTTCCACATAATGATTTTCTGAGCAACCATTGATATACTCTATTTTTTCCTCCAAAAAAGAGACAGCTCGCTCTGGGTCCTCCTTGACAGATGGAAACACATTGGCATAGTTTGGTTCTGGCTCATGCAGAGAACTTGTATCTTCAAAAATCTTGAAGACCTCCGTCAAGAAAGTTGTCCCCGTTCTTCCATGCGTTACAGTAAAAATCAAATTCTTTTTGGAAGAAATCATATAGATTCTCCAGTAATCTTTTTCACGGGCTTGGCAGGACGACCAGCAACAATGGTATTGGCAGGGACATCACCGACGACAAGACTTCCCGCAGCAACGACAGCATTTTCCCCTATCACTGCTGGACCTAGTACAGTAGAGCCGGATCCCATCCACACTCCCCTTTTGACATGGATATCTCGTCCCGAATCAGGTACTGCTGCAAGACGTTCCATCCCTGTCTTCTTATAATCATGAGTCCCAGTAAGTAGCATGCAACGATGTCCAAAGAAGCAGTTTTCTTCTACTGTCACGTGCCCGGAACGAGTATTTACCAAAAGATCATTGACTGATATTGTCGCCCTATCCAGATGAACCCGACTTTTATCTCCCCATATACGAATTTGTCTCATCTCATATTCAGCGATATAAGGCATCAAGAGCTTTGCCAGGACCGAAAGCTCCTTCTTTTTCACCGTTCTCAATAAGCTAAGGAACTCACTCTCCTTCCCTTCAACTTCTCTACTCTCCTTTGTCGGAGGAAGTTCTTGCTTCACTTTGTCTTTCTTTACATTGACAAAAGGTATCATAATCAACCCTCAAAAATCTTGATTAGTGGCTATTCATCAGGCGATCAATATCTTGGCTGATCGTATCGTCAAACTCATATGACGACTGAACTTTCCCTTGAGAATTTTTGCTTTCTATCGCTTCACTCTCGGCATCGTTTATTGCTACGATACCTTCGGCTCTCAGATATCGTTCTGCTTTTTCAGAATCCACGCTCGCTATCAACGAATAAGTGATGTCCTTTACGCTATATATCGTATGTAGCAAGAACGCCAGCTTCGTCTTCTGGTTATCATCAAGCTTAGCCAAGCGTTCGTGGCTGGGCAGAAACAATGCATCAGCGCTCTCTAGTTCAGTAGCCTGATACCCTTGCAAGTCATCGCGAACCGGCAAATGACTCCGATGGGCCAAATCATTCAAACGATAGAAGCGGAAACCATGCCGCGACATCCAATGGCTGATTTCGGTGAGATTGGGCTGTCGTTCGTGAGTTGGCTGGAAAGCAACACGTGCTTGGATCAGCAGGGTCTCGCGCAGTGCTTTTTCACCATGTTCCAAGACGACCATGGAGTCGCTGAGATCGTCCAAAATGAGCCAATCCAGGCTTTGCAATCCTTCGATGCTATCTAGTGTGATGGTATTGATAGGTAGCGTAGTCAGTACTTGCGCGCCAGGACGCTTCTCTTCCGGCAGTTGCTCAGGCGGCAATGGATGGAGCGTGCTACCCATTTCCGGCGACAAACAAGCGTACAGAGTAGCGGGCTGACCGTTGCCAAGCACGGCATGAGGGAAGAGCTGTACGTCTTCGCTTCCCTCGAAGCGTTGAGGATTGGATATTCGACTTACTGGATCAAAACCCACTACGGCAAAGGTATCAAGCGCTCTCAGACCATCAAAGCCACTATCCTGTAACAGCTTGGCTCCGTTATCCAGCGCAATGATCTTGCCACTGAACTTCCATTGAAAATCATTCTCTTTTTCTGACTCTAACAACAGCTCGGCATTGACTATCTCTACTGGCTGGCTTTCGCCTTCAAACCACGCCTCTCCTTCTTTGTTGAAAGTCAGGGCAGCGGGAGCTTTGTCTTCACAGTAGCGTTGCCAGATGGCGCGCATAACAGTAGTAAAGTGCTTGGCGAAACGGGGAGCATCGCATACCGGTGAGGATTTGAGCTGCGAGCGCAAGTTGCGACGAATAACGCTCAGGCTTTCCAAGTCGGAAGCTAAATCTACGGCAAGCTGCTTGTAGTGCTCCCAATTATTCGCTACAAGTTCCGGAAGTCCAGCATTAATCAGGTGTGATGCCGAATGGCGGCCGGCAAAGGTCGGTCCAGGGTAGGTGATAACCGGCACGCCCATCAGCAACGCTTCGCAGGTGGTTAGACCACCTGAATAAGGCCACGGGTCGAGTGCAATATCTACATTATTATAGCATTGCAAAAGCTCAGCATGCGAGGACGGGCCTTCAATCAACACCCGTTCATGCGCAATACCTTCTCCCTCCAGAAAGGAGGTGATTTTTTCTGCCACCTCACTATTAGAGTACTGATGGCTTTTTAGATACAATCTTGCATTAGGAATATTTACAAGAATATCCACCCAGTGTTTCAAAAGCACTTCATTTATCTTAATGGCGTTATTGAAACACCCAAAAGTCAAATAACCGTTTCGGTTGGCTGGTAAATCGACCACATCGGGCGTATATGCATGTGGCGGATCGTAGCAGATGTAATCATCTGGCATTCTTATCAGATTTTCCACATACTCTGTATCACAGCCAGGTGGCGTCTCTACCGAATCTGTTATCAGATAATCGATCGCCTCTATACCCGTAGTGTTGATGAGCCCGCCAACCCACTTTACTAATAAAGGTGCAGGCTGCATCGCCATCGTCAGCATGCGATTGCCTGCATTATGGCCCGCCATATCGATAAGTATGTCTATTTCGTCTCGACGGATTTTATCAGCCAGCTCTGAGTCATTTAGCTGCTCAACGAATGCCCAACTGGAAGAAATTTTTTGCAGGCGAGTAGTAAGATAATCCGAAGCGCTACTCGTAGAGTAAAAATAAAACTCTATTGGTCCTTTAACAATCTCCTCAACAGCGCTCGTTACCATACGCCCAACAGGATGCCCTCTAAACCCATCTGAAATAAGCCCTATGCGAAGACATTTTCCTTTATACTTCGAAGTTTCTGGGCGATTAACATTTGCCAAACCAAAAAGCTTATTCCACTTTTTGCAAAGCTTTGTTATTTCTTCCTTTTTGATGTCAGGAAGATAGTGAGAGGTAGTAATTATGTTAGAAAATGGTCCTGGGTATTCAGGCGCAAGACAGCTTGCTTTCTCATAGTTTGATAATGCTTCATTCAACCTCCCCAAGTCTTTCTCAGCGTTCGCTAGGTTATTCCAAGCGTAATAGCTTTTTGGCCTCAACGAAATAGCCTTTCGAAAGACATCGACGGCCTCCCTCTGTCTCGAGAGAGCTACAAGCACATTCCCTTTGGTGTTTAACGTCTCGTATACATTAGGTTGTAGTCGATCCGCAATCTCACAGTGGTACAGAGCCTTATCCTGCTGAGCGCTATTATGATAAATATAGCCTAGGTAGTGATGCGCACGCGCATAGTCTCTATTAACCTCTACCGCTCGGCTAAGAAACTCTAACGCTCTATCCGCATAACCTAACTTATATTCAACCTGACCAAGAAGGGCCAACGTTTCGCAGTCTCTGGTGTCGAGCTGGCACGCCTTCTCTAGGGCCTCTTTCGCCTCTTGGAGTCGATCCGCATCAGAGAGATGTGCGCCTAGTATTTTCCAAGCATCAACATTTGCCGGTTGGCGCTCTGTCACCGCCTTGGCTTGCTCCAGGCTCATGGAGGCTGGCCTTTTCGTTACTTTTGCCATTGATTTGGAAAACGGCTTACGAGAAAGCTTTGATTTACTCATAGGGGCCACACCAGTCACTATGCAGAGATATGGAATACTTGTGCCAGTCTATCTGTTGGCATGCCACAGGGAGTACGCAAACACAGAGGGAGTTTCACCTTTTTTCTGCGCTTTGGCAGGAACAAAAAAGGCGGTAGGGAAAACCCTACCGCCTGCTCCGATAGAGCGACTAGCCAGTGCTTAGCCAAGCAGGGACAGCACGTTCTGCGGCACCTGGTTGGCCTGGGCCAGCACAGAGGTACCAGCCTGCTGCAGGATCTGCGCGCGAGTCATGTTGGAAACCTCGACCGCGTAGTCGGCGTCTTCGATACGCGAACGAGCGGCGGAGAGGTTGGTTTCGTTGGTCTGCAGGTTAGTGATAGCAGACTCAAAGCGGTTCTGGATAGCACCCAGATCGGAGCGCAGCTCATCCACTTGCTTGAGTGCAGAGTCCAGTTGGCTCATCGGGTCTGCAGTTGCTTGGCTCAGAAGATCCTTGGCGCCAAGCGTTGAGCCATCCACAGTGAAGGCCGCTGTTGAGTTACCACTGGCGATTGCAGCATCCGCCGAATCAAGCGCAACACGGAACGTTTGAGCATTGCCAGCGCCGGTGCCTGCGAAATCGAATCCTTGCAGGTTCAGCGCAGTTACCTCTGAATCATTCTGAGCTGTAATGGTAACGTCAACATACCAGTTACCGGCTTCATCGACTTGCGCCACGGTACCATTAGTAATGGCAGCCGCGCTAATGCCAAGCTCGGTTGCCAGATCCGCATCAAATGCGGTGACAGTAGTTGTGGTCACGCCAGTGGCAGTACCGAACGCATCTTCGAAAGCAGCAGTCGCTGTAGCGCCGCCAGCTGAAGAGAGATCAGTCATAGTACCATTCGGACCATTCACGTTGAAGCTGGAGAGGCTCAGCGTACTGGCAGTAATTTCCTTCAGGCTGACACTGATAGACTCACCATCATTAGCACCCACCTGAATGCTGAGAGACTGATCGCTTGCCAGTACCTTGACGCCGTTAAAGTCAGTCTGCTCGGAGATGCGATCGATCTCGGTCAGACGCTGGTCGATTTCAGCCTGGATGGATGCCAGGTCGTCAGCAGAGTTGGTGCCGTTCTGGGACTGAACGGTCAGCTCACGAATGCGCTGCAGGTTGTCGTTGACCTGGTTCAGGGCACCTTCAGCGGTCTGGGCAACGGAGATACCGTCGTTGGCGTTACGCTGCGCCTGGGAGAGACCGGTGATCTGGCTGCTCATGCGGTTGGCGATGGCCTGACCGGCGGCATCGTCCTTGGCACTGTTGATGCGCAGGCCGGAAGACAGGCGCTCCATGGAGGTCGCCAGGGCATTCTGGGACTTGCCCAGGTTGTTCTGGCCGATCATCGCGGTGATGTTGGTATTGATCACTGACATGATAAATCCTTCCTAATGTTGAGGGCTCCATTGGCTGGTCTCGAGTCAGCGGTTTCGAGAAGTGCTGATCCGGGTCCTGCCACAACGGCGCCGTTGGCCGTTACCCTATTTATCGGAAGTCGTCAGCGAAGCTTTAGGGTCGAATGGAAAAAATTTAGAAAAAGATGGAAGAGCGGCGTTACGCGCCTGGAAGAAGGAAGGTTTTTGCCACAGCAGCGCTCATGCTCGTTGGAAAAAATCGCGCCTTGTTCAGCAACGCATCATCTGCCATATACGCTTCCCCGCTGCTGGATGTCCCGAATCAGGTCCCGGCGCCGGATAGCCAGACCCCAGTACTCACTGAGCACGAAAAGCTCGAACTCATCCGATTCCAGCCCCTGGCTCTATAGGCGTTGCCCATGCTGCACCACTTGATATTGCATGACGGTGCTTCGCTGCCAAAGAGATAAACGGCCTGCAACGCCGGTAGCGCTTCGCGCAGTTGTCCTCTGCACTGCTGAACCGTATGGTTTGCCAGGCTCATAATCTCACCCATCGATTAGACCTTTCCGCACTCTACGAGGTGGGGGGACACTCTGGCAACAATACACTCACCACAGCCATTTGACGCCCCTCATATCAACCGACTATCGTTACATGTAACATAGCAGGAGAACAATATGCCTCGTTCCGTCAACGATAGAGTTCGCCGTCGCCGCGATGCCCTGCGCGCCCATGGGCTACGCCCCATACAAATCTGGGTACCCGATACTCGCTCACCCGATTTCGCAAGGCAATGCCGCGAACAGTCAGCGGCCCTGCGCGATGATGCTCAAGAGCGAGAGATCCTAGATTGGATTGAGGAAATCTCCGATCAGGAGGGCTGGCATTGAAGCGCGGCGATATTGTCATTGTCGCGATGCGTGGCGATTATGGTAAACCCAGGCCAGCGCTGGTCGTCCAGTCGGATCTTTTCGAGCAACACCCCTCTGTGACAGTTGCCCCCATCACAAGCGATGTACGCTCTGAGCTTCCCTTGTTCAGGCTGGATCTTCCCCCCTCCGAAACGAACGGAGTTCATCGCCCCAGCCAGGTTATGATCGATAAACTCGTCACCGTACCGAGGCACAAGATCAGTAGTACGGTAGGCCATGTAAATGATACGGATATGGTGCGCGTTACCCGGGCACTGATGGTGTGGCTCGGCGTCGCTTGAGCAGGAACTGACCATGCCCAGTATCGATGTGGTGATCAATCTGACTCGGGAAGAATGCCTGGCCCATTACGAAGGCTGGGCACAGAAGGTTCATACTCGCAGCCTGGATGGACGGCGGGTGGTGTTCCCCGCTTCGGCACTCAGGCAAATCATTGGCCGCGATGGGGTCGATGGAATCTATCGACTGACCTACAGCGAGAGTGGCAAGTTCGAGTCGATCGTGGTGCTTCAGCAAAACCGATGAAAGCCACAAGACAAGACGCCTGACCATATGGCCAGGCGTCTGTCGTTCGTGCCGAACTACCGATGATCGGATACCGATGATCGGATGCCACAACAATGCCTCAGAAGGTTTCCCACTCATCGGCGGTTTCACTCACTGGCCGTTTGGCGGGGACTTTGGACGTTGCGGATGGAAGCACCATCGTTTGCGACCTGGAAGTTCGATGTGTCATGTGGGGCGCCGCCAGCGGCGAGTCCTCACCAAGCACAAAGGTATTGATCAGTTCATTGAGGCGTTCGGCATGATGACGCATATCGGCAGCAGCGGTCGTGGATTGCTGGACCATGGCGGTGTTCTTCTGTGTCATGGCGTCCATTTCCGTTATGGCGGTATTGACTTGACCGATGCCGCTGCTCTGTTCCTTGGCAGCCGCACTGATTTCGCCGATGACATCCGTCACCCGCGACACGCTGGCAACGATATCCTGCATGGTCTGACCGGCACTGCGCACCAACTGCGCACCCGACTGGGTATGTGAAACAGAGGTATCGATCAGTTCGCGGATCTCGCGCGATGCCTCACCAGACCGACTGGCCAGGGTGCGGACCTCCTGGGCAACCACCGCGAAACCACGTCCGTGCTCACCGGCGCGTGCGGCTTCCACTGAGGCATTGAGCGCCAGGATATTGGTCTGGAAAGCGATGCCATCGATCATGGTAATGATATCGCTGATCTTGCTGGCTGAGGCATTGATATCGTCCATGGTGCGCTCGACTTGGCTCATGGCGGCCTCACCTTGGCGCGCAACCTCGGCAGTGGATTGAACCAGTTGGTTGGCCTGCTGAGCGGATTCCGCGCTATGGCTCACCGTCGAGGTGATTTCTTCCATGGATGCCGACGTTTCCTGCAAGTTGGCGGCCGTCTGCTCGGTTCTCGACGCCAGTTCCTCACTGCCTTGGGCAATCTCACCGGCCGAACGATAGACACTACCTGTGCTCGCGCGCACCTCACGCAAGGTGTCCTGCATACGCGAGACGAAGGCGTTGAACTGAGTCGCCAGATTGCCGATCTCGTCGTCGCTCTCGATCGTCAAACGTCGGGTCAGGTCACCTTTTCCCTGGGCAATATCCTGCATGGCTGCTGCGGTGCTGCGAATCGGCTGGACGGTACGACGTACCAGCCAGATGGCAATGAGGGAAACCCCAGCGAACATCAGGGCCCCGACCAGAGCGGCCATGAGGATGGAGTGGCGCAAGTTGCGCTCCGCCGCGGCTTCGATATCGGCCATCGCCTCATTGATGTCGGTAACATAGACGCCGGCACCTAGCATCCATCCCCATTTTTCGATGCCGTCAGCATAGGAATATTTCTGCTCGACCGTTCCAGTGCTCGGGTTCGGCCACTCGTATTGATAAAAGTCGCCACTCCCTTTCTTGGCAATCTCGATCATATCTCTTATCAGGTGATTGCCGTTGCTATCTTGCACATCCAGCATATTGGTGCCTTCGCGCTCCGGCGATGGCGCTGTCACCAGGTTTGTCCCTTGGAAGTCATAGGCGAATACATAATTTCCATCATCAAAGCGCATGCTGCGCAGGATGTCCTTGGCCTTCTCCTGTGCCTCGGCATCATTGCGCCCCGCGTTGGCAACGATCGGAGCAATGGCGGACTTGGCAGCCTCAACGATATTGCGAATAGCGACTTTTCGGGTTTCGATCAGCTTGGCGCGCTGATCGGCCAGGCTTGCACGCGTATCCTGAATACGGCCATACGATGAGATGGAGACCAACGCTACGGTCACCAGCAGCATGGGAACCATGACCAGCACTAGAATCTTTCCTTGCAGGCCAAGGGATAGCCGGCGGCGAGGCTTGAGTGTTGTCATTCGAAATGAATACTCCAATGGCGGGAATGCTAAACGGGATATGTCTACTATCGGCAGGATTGCCGTTAGCTTTAGTTGGCCGAACGTGACAAATCGCGGAACCAACGCGCCGAGACGTATCGTTGGTCGCGACTGGACCGATGACACATATCGGCTGACCTGTTGGAGATGAGATGGTGGTTGATCCCAGTCGATCATGCAGCCTGGCTAATGACCTTGCGTTTCACCGCTTCACCGGAGGGGCCGCACCCAGCCAGCGTTTGGCAAAACTCGCCGCGTCCGTAGGGCGTCCGAAGTAATGCCCCTGTCCCTGGTCGCAGCCTAATGCACGCAAGGCTTCTGCCTGGGCTCGGGTTTCGACACCCTCAGCCACGGTCTTCATGCCCAGACTCTTGGCCATGGCGATAATGGTGGTAACGATAGTGTGGTCATGACTGTCGGTGAGCATGTCACGCACGAAAGACATGTCGATCTTGAGTGTATCGGCGGAGAAACGCTTGAGATAAGCGAGCGAAGAATAGCCGGTGCCAAAATCGTCGATCGCCACACCAAATCCGGCCCTTTTGAGTTCCCGCATTAACCATACCGCTTGGTCGGGGTCCGCCATGAAACCGCTTTCGGTCAGCTCCAGCGCGATCATTTCGGTTGCCAGCCCCGCCGAGGAAACGATGGTATTCAAGCGCTCGGCGAAACGTATGTCTTCCAATTGCTGGGCAGCCACGTTGATGCTCAGTTGCCCCGTGAAAGGATGCCCTTCACGTTGCCACCGCAATAACTGACGACATACTTCCTCGGTCACCCATGCCCCGAGAGCCGGCGTCAAACCACGTTCCTCCGCAATGGGAATGAACTCGGTTGGCCCAACCCACCCCCATTCCGAATCGTGCCAACGACAGAGCACTTCGGCACCAATGATATCGCCACTGTCCAAATCGATCTGCGGTTGATAGTGAAGTTGCAACTCGCCATGGTTCAGCGCCGCAATGAAGCGTTTGGCCAGCATCAGGCGACGCGACACCCTTTCGCCAAGACTGGGCGCGAAGAAACAGTGCCCCTCCCCACTTTCCTTGGCACGGTGCATCGCAATGTCGGTGTTCTTTAACAGATCGCTGGTCGTACGGCCATGTTCGGGGTAGAAGGCAATGCCGATACTCGCTTCGAGACTGAAAGACTGGCCTCGCACCATCAACGGCTGTGTCAGTGAATGTCGCAAGCGCAGTGCCGTACGTTCGATCAGGGCACGATGAGCGTTTTCTATCATCACCACGAATTCATCGCCACCCAAACGTGCCAGGAACTCGTCACCCCGCAGGGCGATGGAGAAGCGTTCCGCCACATTGACCAGCACCTTGTCGCCCACCTCATGGCCTTGGGTCTCATTGATATCCTTGAAGTGGTTCATATTCAGCATCATCAACGCCAGCCTGCTGCCATCCCGATCGGCGTCGCTTATGGCAGCCCGAAGCCGTTGCATGAAAAAGGTGCGGTTAGGCAATCCTGTCCCCATGTCGTAGAAAGCCAGTCGGCGCACTCGAGCCTCACCGCTCTGGCGCTCGAGCTCGGCCGCCGCTCCGGCAGCGAAGATCTGTAGAATCGAGCGTACGAAATCCACATCCGTTGGTGGCTTCCGGAACATGACCACCAACAGACCTAGCGGTTTGCCATCCGTACTATCCAGTCGTCGGCCCATATACCCCTTGGCCCAGCTCAACGGCTCGTGAGAGGTCACAACGGTACGATCATCAGCATCACGGTCACTGATCACGCATTCACTTTCGTGAATCACGCGCTCACAAGCCGTGCGAGGGAAGTAATAGCTGAAATTGTCCACTGACTGGCCATCGATCATGGCCGCCAAGGTATGCGCCGTATTGGTGGCCTTCTTGTCGACCAAGGCAATATAACCAGCATCCGCATTTATCGCGCATGCCATATGGCACACCAGTTGGTCGAAATACTCCTCTCCGCTGCGAGTCGACACAGCGGTAGCAATACTCACTACCGCCTGTTGCACCCGCTGCTGCTCGTGACGAGCACGCAGTGTGGCGATACCGAAAGCCAAATTATCCGCCAGTTCCTGCAGGAGCTTGAGCTCCTCATTGGGGATAGGAGCCACTTCATCCAGAAACAGGCTTAGAACACCGAACGGCCCTTCCCGATCTTTCAACGGCAAGGTGACGACTCCGCGGTATCCGCGCTTACTGGCTGCCTCGCCCCAGGGCTGGTATTCAGGAGCTTCATTCAGATCGCTAATGATCTGTGGCATACCCCGACGAATGGCCAGCCCCTCCGTACCCTGCCCATTG
The DNA here is from genome assembly GCF_000409775.1 of Litchfieldella anticariensis FP35 = DSM 16096. Lineage (GTDB taxonomy): Bacteria > Pseudomonadota > Gammaproteobacteria > Pseudomonadales > Halomonadaceae > Litchfieldella > Litchfieldella anticariensis. The sequence goes on from NZ_KE332377.1 coordinate 1,299,493, forward strand.
CGGGTCTGTTCCGACCAACTAAGGTGCACCTCATCGAGATACCCTAGTTCCTCCCCTGCATATGCCCGAGGCACGATGGTCTTGGCGTCATCGTTTTGGGCGAACCCCACCCAAGCCATCCGATAACCGCCCACTTTCACCGCCAGTTCACAGATATCGCGCAACAAGGTGACCTCGTCGCGCATATTGATCAACGCATGATTGCAGCGACTGGCGAATGCCAACGCGCGGCTGAGGCCCACCAGTTGCTCGTTGTGTGGACGTCGGGGACGTTGGTCTTCCTGACCATCGCTGGAAGTGCTCAATGGATATCACCCTCTGGTATCAGGCGCGTCAGCATCACGCGTTATTCTTATATTCGTACTATTGACCATGAAAGTAAGGATCAGTTAAGTCAAGAACACTTATCTTTTCACTAAAGCGACAGGGACTTGCACTCATCCGTAAAGCACGACACCCAGCATGAAGCCGGGTGTCACAGGAGAAACTTGAACGCTCAGCTATCAGCCCGTAGCTTGAACCCGAGGCCGGCGCTCCGGCAGCATGCCGCGATCGAGAATGAAGCGAATGATCTCTTCCAACCCCACGCCATCGTAGAGATTGGTGAACACGAAGGGACGATCGCCGCGCATCTTTCTCGAATCGCGCTCCATCACCTCCAACGAGGCATGCACCTGTTCGGCAATGTCGATCTTGTTGATGATCAACAGATCCGACTTGGTAATACCCGGGCCACCCTTACGGGGAATCTTGTCACCAGCGGAGACATCGATCACGTAAAGTGTCAGGTCGGAAAGCTCAGGACTGAAAGTTGCGGAGAGATTGTCGCCGCCAGACTCCACCAGCACCAGCTCGAGGTTCGGATGACGCGCCTGAAGATCATCGATGGCAGCGAGGTTCATCGAGGCATCCTCGCGGATGGCGGTATGCGGGCAACCACCAGTTTCGACGCCGAGGATACGATCCGCGGGCAGAGCCTCGTGCTTGAGCAGGAAATCGGCGTCCTCACGGGTATAGATATCGTTGGTGACCACGGCGATATCGTAGTAATCGCGCAGCGCCAGGCAGAGCTGCTTGAGAAGTGCCGTCTTGCCGGAGCCCACCGGGCCCCCGACACCAACACGCAGGCAGTGTTTCATTTTCTTGCTCCTTACATGAATTCAAAAGGAAGAAGGAAGAAGGAAGAAGGAAGAAGGAAGAAGGAAGAAGGAAGAAGGAAGACAGTGTCTCGCTCTTTCTTCCTTCTTCAAGTCACGAAGCGACGTCTTTCCTCTTCTGTCTTCCAGGTGCGAAGCACCGGTCTTATTTCTTCCAGGCGCGCAGCGCCGTACTTCCGTCTTCGAGCTGCGCAGCAGCGTTCTTCCAGCTTCGAGTCGCGAAGCGACATCTTCCGTCTAACTCCGAAACAGTCTCGAATACTGGGTTTCGTGCAACGCACTGGCCAGCGCCAGACCAGGCAGCACAGGGCCGAGTTCGTTATCTTCCAGCACCAGTGCAGCGTCCACCGCTGCCACCAGCGCTGGGCGCAACCGCTCCACCAATCGCTGGGCAGCGGTATGACCAAGTGGTAATGCCTTGCAGGCCACCGCCAACTGGTTCTCGAGCCAGGCCCAGGCAAAGCCGAGCAGTATCTGGCGCAATGGTACCCCTCGGCGATAAGCCGCCCAGGAAAAGACCGTCACATAACCAGTCTTCTCCGGCAGAAATGGGGAGTCCGGCAACAGATCGAGACTTCCCAGTAGCCGCGCCAGAGATGCCCCCAATCGACTATCCTCGGCTGCCAATTCCGCTGTCTCACGGTTGGCATGTAGCCAGTCGTTCCAATAGGAGATGGCTTCACCATCGGCCGCTGCCCAAGCAACCTGCAAGCGCGCCAATATCGGCAGCTCACAGCGCGCCAAACCATCGTTGAGCACCCCGGCCAGCCATTCGCCTAGGCTCTTTTCATCCTTTACCCAATCCAACTCGAAGGCACTTTCCAGCCCCTGCGAGAAGGCGAAAGCACCGATTGGTAACGCGGGGCTGACCAGTTGCATCAACCCTAGCAGTGCCATATCGTCACTTGCGCCTGGTCCCGATTCAGTGGACATGGCCATGGGGATGCTCAAGATGGTGTGAGTGATCGTGGTCGTGCGAATGGCCATGACCTGACTGGGAGTACGCACCCGGCTCCGGGTCGAATGGCGCCTGCTGGTGCTCGATTCGCGCCCCCAGTCGCTCGGCCAACTCCTCGAGCACATGATCTGGAGGGAAGCGTACCCAGCCCAGGCGGTCATCACCGCCAATCGCCAGCGTTACATGGCGATTGCCGAGGTGATAGCAAAGCCGCGCCAATGGTAGGCCTGGTTCCACCCAAGCGGTCGCTACCGGTTCATCGGCGGCTATCACACGTACGACCTCACCACTCTCGGCGCGCAACAGCGCACCGTCCTGCAACACGGGACCACGGTCGAGAAACAATCCCAGTTCACGTCCGCCGTCACTGACCGCCTTGAGCCGACCACGAATGCGCAGCTCATAAGGCAAGGTCAGAGTATCGTCAGGCGACGCATCGGCGGTGATATCCAGACGTTCGATCAGTTTCAGCATTTTCAACCCCTTAGCATCGAGCTTCGAGCTGTGGGCTTCGAGCCCGTAGCCCGTAGCCCGTAGCCCGTAGCCCGTAGCCCGTAGCCCGTAGCCCGTAGCCCGTAGCCCGTAGCTCAGAATAGATGGTAGCGTTGCGCCAGCGGCAGCTCCGTTGCCGGCTCGCAGGTCAGCAACTCACCATCGGCATGCACCTCGTAGGTCTGCGGATCGACCGTCAACTGCGGGCAGGCGTCGTTGAGCTTCATGTCGGACTTGCGCACGCCACGCACGTCCTTGCACGCCACCAGCGCGCTATGCAGGCCAAGACGTTCCTTGATGCCGGCTTTCTGCGATGCCTGGCTGACGAAGCTGACCCGCGTCTGGCTCGCCGCTTTGCCGAAAGCACCGAACATGTAGCGATAATGCACGGGCTGCGGTGTAGGGATCGAGGCGTTGGGGTCGCCCATCGGTGCCGCGGCAATCATGCCGCCCTTGAGAATCAGCGCCGGCTTGACGCCGAAAAAGGCGGGGTTCCACAGCACCAGGTCGGCCAGCTTGCCGACTTCCACCGAACCCACTTCGTGCGCGATGCCGTGAGTGATGGCTGGATTGATGGTGTACTTGGCGATATAACGCTTGGCACGGAAGTTATCGGCACCAAGCGACTCATCCTCGGGCAGAAAACCGAGTTGTACTTTCATCTTGTGCGCGGTCTGCCACGTCCGGCACACCACTTCACCGACCCGTCCCATGGCCTGCGAGTCGGAAGAGATCATCGAGATCACACCCATATCGTGGAGGATATCCTCGGCGGCGATGGTCTCGCGACGGATGCGTGAGTCGGCGAAGGCCACATCCTCGGGAATGTTGGGATCGAGGTGGTGGCACACCATCAGCATGTCGAGGTGTTCGTCGATGGTGTTGACCGTGTAGGGCCGGGTCGGGTTGGTCGACGATGGCAGCACGTAGTCCTTGGAACACGCCGTGATGATATCCGGTGCGTGGCCACCACCGGCACCTTCGGTATGGTAGGTATGGATGCCACGCTCCTTGAACGCCGCCAGGGTATCTTCGACGAAACCGGACTCATTCAGGGTGTCGGTATGGATGGCAATCTGCACGTCGTACTTCTCGGCCACACTTAGGCAATTGTCGATCGACGCCGGCGTAGTGCCCCAGTCTTCGTGCAACTTGAGCCCCATGGCACCGGCCTCGAGCTGCGCTTCCAGGGCTTCCGGCAAGCTGGCATTACCCTTGCCAAGAAAACCGATATTCATCGGCATGTCGTCGACCGCCTGCAACATCTTGCCGATATGCCAGGCCCCCGGCGTACACGTAGTGGCGTTCGAGCCAGTGGCCGGCCCCGTGCCGCCACCAAGCATGGTGGTGATACCACTCATCAACGCTTCTTCCACCAGTTGGGGGCAGATGAAGTGGATATGCGCATCCAAGCCACCCGCGGTGAGGATCTTACCCTCGCCGGCTATGATCTCGGTGCCAGGCCCGATAACGATATCGACACCTGGCTGGGTATCCGGGTTACCGGCCTTGCCGATGGCGGCAATGCGCCCACCTTGGATGCCCACATCGGCCTTGACGATACCCCACCAGTCGAGGATCAGGGCATTGGTGATCACGGTGTCCATCACCGACTCGTCAAGTCGCTGGCTCTGGCCCATGCCGTCGCGGATCACCTTGCCACCGCCGAACTTGACCTCGTCGCCGTAGTGGGTATGGTCCTTCTCGACCTCGATCCACAGTTCGGTGTCGCCCAGGCGCACGCGGTCGCCGGTGGTAGGGCCGTACATCTCGGCATAGGCCTGACGGCTGATCTTGTGAGTTGGCTTCATGACTTGTCTCCTGCCCCTGGCGCTGCTCCAGGCACATCGGAGAGCGCACCCATCACCTCACCGCGGAAGCCGTAGATACGCCGTTCGCCTGCATAGGGAATCAACGTTACCTCGCGTGTCTGGCCGGGCTCGAAGCGGATTGCCGTGCCAGCAGCCACATCGAGACGATAGCCACGCGCCTTCGCGCGATCGAAGTCGAGCGCTGGATTGGTCTCGGCGAAGTGATAGTGCGAGCCAACCTGAATCGGCCGGTCGCCGGTATTGGCGACCTCGACGGTGATCCGCTCACGCCCCTCGCAGAGCTCGATCTCACCATCCTTCAATTGGTATTCACCGGGAATCATGGCGCCCCCTAAACAATCGGATTATGTACTGTCACCAATTTGGTGCCGTCAGGGAATGTCGCCTCGACCTGCACCTCGTCGACCATCCCGGCCACCCCCTCCATCACATCGTCGCGTGTAAGGATCTCGCGTCCGGCACTCATCAGTTCGGCAACACTCCTGCCGTCGCGGGCACCTTCCATGATCTCGGCACTGATCAAGGCCACCGCCTCGGGATAGTTGAGCTTAAGGCCGCGAGCCTTGCGGCGCTCGGCAAGCAGCGCCGCGGTGAACAGCAGCAGCTTGTCCTTGTCTCTGGGGGTTAGTTCCATGGGCGTATCTCCCTCTCCAAGATGTAAGTACGGCGCTACGCGCCTGGAAGAAATAAGACCGTTGCTTCGCACCTGGAAGTAGGAAGGCGTCGCTTCGCGACTGAAGATCGAAGAAATAATAATTATTCGCCTCTTCCCTCTTCCTTCTTTAAGTCAACCAAATCCTCGGTACACACACTTGCCGCCCGATCAGCAACGGCCGCAACACTTCCCAAGTCCGCTGGCACAGGTCCCAGGCCTGGTTGCGTTCCTGGCCCAGGTAGCGCAGGAGCAACACTCCATGACGCTGGGTCACCGCCCAATTCGGTGCTGCTGTTAGCGCCTCACGCAGCGCAGTCACGGCGGCTTGCTCGTCTTCTAGCCCAACGGCCCACAGCGTCGCTTGGACTGTGGCACCACCCTGCCCCCAGCGGCCTTGAAAACGCGGGTGATGGGGGTCGAGCGGTTGACGTTCCAGCCATAGCGGGCGGCCATTGCGAGTCAGACGAAAACGCTGTTCGACACGACCAGAGACGAACGGCAAGCGGCTGGCCGGGCGGCCCAACACCATGACTTCCCAGCCTAGGCAACGCGCACTGCCGGCCAGATCGATGGTGGTACTCTGCTCACCGCGTGAGCCGTCAAAACACAGTGTCTCTTGCGGCAACCACTCGAGGATGCCATCGTCGTCCACTTTTAACCGGGTGTGCTGTGCCCAGGACACGCCATGGCTGTCGGCCTTGTAGAGCTTGGCAGCCGCCGGCGTGGTCAACAGCGCATGCGCACCACCACCGACTGAGGTATGGATGTTCAGTTCATCGCCACTGACCAGGCCACCCGGTGGATGCAGCAGATAGACATGACAGGCGCCTTCCGCTCCCTCTGGGTAGAAGGGGCGTTGCACTCGCAGCGGCCCATGATGACTAGCCCTGGTCATGCGTGTGATCAAGCCACGACTCTCCCGCCGAGCCTCGAATGCCAATCCCAGCGAGGCCGCCCAGCGGCGCTTGTCGTCGAAGCGGTGGCCGGAGCCCATGTCGGTGGTCGTGCTCAAGGATTCAAAGACTGTCATACCGTCAGGTGCTGCTTGATCAGTTCGTCGGATAACTCTCCGATGGCGCCTTTGGCTACCTGGCGGCCACGGTCCATGATCACGAAGCGGTCGGCATACTTACGGGCGAACGGTAGTTTCTGTTCCACCAAGAGTACCGTCAGGCCATCCTCGTGGATCAGCTTGCGGATTACCTCGCCAATCTGAGTGACGATGTTGGGCTGAATGCCCTCACCCGGCTCATCGAGAATCAGCAATCGCGGCTCGATCACCAGCGCTCGGCCGATGGCGAGTTGTTGCTGCTGGCCACCGGAAAGGTCGCCACCACGTCGATGGCGCATTTCCTTGAGCACCGGAAACAGCTCATAGATACGCTCGGGTATGCTGCGCTTGCCATCGGCACGCGCCGCCAGCCCGGTACGCAGGTTTTCCTCCACCGTCAGCAGAGGGAATATCTGCCGGCCCTGCGGCACGTAACCGATACCCAGACGCGAGCGATCCTCGACACGCCGTTTGGTCAGCTCCACATCGGCGGCGAATAGAATGCTGCCGCTGGCAACCGGCACCTCTCCCATCACGCACTTGAGCAATGTGGTCTTGCCCACGCCATTGCGCCCCATCACGCAAGTACATTCGCCGCGTGATACCTCAAGGTCGAGATCCCACAGGGTATGACTTTCACCGTAATACTGGTTGAGCTTATCGACCTTGAGCATCAGGCGGCCTCCTCGCTTTCACCCAGGTAGACCTCGATCACCCTAGGGTCGCTCTGTACCTGATCCATGCTGCCCTCGGCCAATACGCTACCCTGGTGCAATACCGTGACCTTGCGTGCGATCGAACGCACGAACCCCATGTCATGCTCGACGACGACCACCGACTGCTTGCCAGCGAGGCCGGTAAGCAACTCGGCGGTGCGTTCCATCTCTTGTTCCGTCATGCCGGCCACCGGCTCATCGACCAGTAACAATCGTGGACGTTGCATGATCAGCATGCCGATCTCCAGCCACTGTTTCTGGCCATGGGAAAGAATACCCGCCAATTGATGGCGTTGCGCGACGAGGCCGGTCATGACTAGCACCTCATCGATGCGATCACGCATCTCGCCGTTCAGACGTGCGGTCAAGGTTGGAATCACACGCTTGTCGACGCTCATCGCCAGTTCCAGATTTTCGAATACCGTCAGTGCCTCGAATACCGTGGGCTTCTGGAACTTGCGCCCAATCCCGAGATGAGCGATTTCCGGCTCCTTCATGGTCAGCAGGTCATGGCGGGTACCAAACCAAACCTGGCCGGCATCGGGACGAGTCTTGCCGGTGATGATATCCATCATGGTGGTCTTGCCCGCCCCATTTGGGCCGATGATGCAGCGTAGCTCGCCATCATCGATAGTCAGGTTGAGATTGTCGATGGCCTTGAAACCATCGAAGCTAACGGTAACGTTCTCCATGTACAGGATCGGTCCATGGCGAACGTCCACCGGCGAGTCGGCTGGCGCCAGGAAGTCGAACACCCGGTCACGGTTGGCCAGTTCCTTGAGAATGTTCATGTGGTCGCCTCCCCAGCAGTGAGATCGCCATGGCCTGGGCCTGACGATTCGGAACGCTTGAAACGCCAGGCCAGCAAGCCAGCGATTCCCTTGGGCAACAGCACCGTGACCAGCACGAACAAGCCACCAAGAGCGAACAGCCAGGCCTCGGGCATCACGCCGGTGAAGACCGTCTTGGCATAATTCACCAGTATGGCCCCTATCACTGCGCCGTACAGCGTGGCGCGCCCGCCCAACGCCACCCACACCACGATCTCGATGGAGAACAACGGCGAGAACTCACTGGGATTGATGATTCCAACCTGGGGTACGTAGAGCGCACCGGCCACGCCAGCCAGCATCGCCGACACCACGAACACGAAAAGCTGCACTCGCTCGACTCGATAGCCAAGGAAGCGGGTACGTGCTTCGGCATCGCGCGAAGCGATGCAGACCCGGCCCAATTTGCTGCCGACAATGGCTCGACAGACTATGTAGCCCAGCGCCAGGGCAACGCCCGAGGCAATGAACAACCCGACTCGGGTGACATCGCTTCTTAGATTGAAGCCCAGCAATTCTTTGAAGTCGGTGAGGCCGTTGTTACCGCCAAAACCCATTTCATTGCGGAAGAAAGCCAGCATCAGGGCGAAGGTCAGGGCCTGGGTGATGATCGACAGGTAGACCCCGGTGACCCGCGAACGGAACGCCAGGAAACCGAATACCAGTGCCAACACTCCAGGGGCCAGCAAGACCATTGCGAAGGCGAACCAGGCCATGTCGAACCCCTGCCAGTACCAAGGCAAACTGTCCCAGTTGAGAAACACCATGAAATCCGGCAACACCGGATGGCCATAGACACCTCGGTCGCCGATCTGGCGCATCAAATACATACCCATGGCATAGCCACCCAGGGCGAAAAAGGCACCATGTCCCAGACTGAGAATGCCGAGATAGCCCCATACCAAGTCGACAGCCACCGCCAGCAAGGCATAGCTCAGGTACTTGCCTAATAGGGTCACGGTGTAGGTCGAGACGTGCAATGGATGACCTGCCGGCAGTGCCAGGTTGAGTACCGTCACCACCGCCAAGGCCACTATCAGGATGCCGAGGAAGCGTTGTGTCGAGCGTTCCTGGAAAGGTCGTCCTAGCCAATGCATCGATTAACCCTCCGCCGCTCGGCCCTTCTGCGGAAAGAGACCGCGTGGGCGCTTCTGGATGAACAGGATGATGAACACGAGCACCAGGATCTTGGCCAGCACCGCACCGGCCCACGGCTCGAGGACTTGGTTGATGATGCCAAGCGACATGCCGGCCACCAAGGTGCCCCACAGGTTACCCACGCCGCCGAACACCACCACCATGAAGGAGTCGATGATGTAGCTCTGCCCCAGGTTCGGCCCGACGTTGGTGAGCTGTGCCAGCGCCACGCCGGCCAGGCCTGCCACGCCGGAGCCCAGAGCGAACGTCAGGATATCGACGCGAGTCGCCCGAATGCCCATGGCGCGCGCCATGGCACGGTTCTGGGTCACGGCGCGCACTTCCAGCCCCAGCCGAGTACGGCGCATCACCAGCATCAGTCCAGCGAACACCACCAACGCGAAACCCAGCACATAGAGGCGGTTGAGGGTCAGCGACAAGGCGTCATTGATCACCAAGGAGCCGCTCATCCATTCTGGGGTAACCACCGTGCGGTTGAGCGGCGAGATCACGGTGCGCACCAATTGCTGCAGGATCAGGCTGACACCAAAGGTGGCCAGCAAGGTTTCCAGCGGTCGCCCCTTGAGGAATTGGATGACGCTGCGCTCGATGGCGATGCCTGCCAGTGCTGCGACGAGAAAGCCGGCGGGAATCGACAGGATCACCGCCAACCCCGGCTGGCCGGGCAGTAACTGCTGCATGGCCCAAGTGGTATAGGCTCCCAGCATGATCAGCTCGCCGTGCGCCATATTGATCACCCCCATCACACCGAAGGTGATCGCCAGGCCAATGGCGGCCAGCACCAGCACCGACCCTAGCGACAAGCCAAAATAGAGGGTTTCCAAGCCACGATTCAGCTTGAGTTGTTGTTCGATACTGACCAATGCCCGCTGCGCGGCATCGGCCACCGCAGCATCATCGGACTGGCTGGCTCGGGTCAGCGCCACTCGGATGTCGCTATTGAGGCTGCCGGTCAAGCGCTCCACCGCCTGGACATCGCCCTGCTCGAGGCGGTAGACAGCCATGGCCTGTTCCAGACGGCGGCGCACCTGGTCGTCCTCTTCACTCTCGAGTCGGCGCTCGAGGGTTTCGGAAAGCTCGGCATCGACCTTACCGATCAACTTCTGAGCAGCCGCCTGACGCGCCTCGCGGCTCTCGGCAAAGAGATCGATCATGGAAAGCGCTGAGCGCAATTGTCCGCGCAAGGCATTGTTGATGGTGATGCGATCGAGATCGCGACGTGACACCTCGCCAAGTGATTCACCAGAAAGGGCATCCTCGACCGGCCACTGCCGACCGACATTGTCGGTGACGATGACGAAGCTACCGTCGTCCTTGAGACGTTGAAGCTTGCCGTCGAGAAGTGCCTCCAGCCATGCGTTGGCACGCGGGTCCTGGCTTTCGATGACGTCCTCGATAGCCGCCGCCTTCTCCGAGAAAGCGCGTACGTCGAGGGCCTCGAGCAGGGCCTGGCCGTTGTCCTCCTGCGCCGAAGCCGCGACAGGCAGCCAGGCCAGCAGACACGACAGCAGGAGAGTGACAATCCTTGTCATGACGGTAGGCGCCATGAATGTGCAAGGGATCCTCATGAACATCCGTCCTTTTGAGTGGCGTGGATGAAAAGCCCGGAACGAAGGAGACACCGAATGTCCGTGCTTCATCGGAACATGGATGTTGCGGACCCAGAGGTACGCCGGGTCCGCGGAGCGGATCACTCTTGGGCCAAGGCTTCGCTGGCATCGCTACCCATGCAGCGACCTTCCTTGACGTTGTAGTTGCCGCACTCCAAGGGCTTGCGCCAGTCACTAATCAGGTCACGCGAACCGTCCAGGTAATCGGACCATGCATCGCCGGCCACGGTGGAGGGAGTCTCCCATACCACGGCAAACTGGCCATTGTCCTGGATTTCGCCGATCAGTACCGGCTTGGAGATGTGGTGGTTGGGCATCATCGCCGCATAACCGCCGGATAGGTTGGGCACGCTGACCCCGATGATCGCTTCCTTGACCACATCGACATCAGTGGTGCCGGCCTTGCGCACCGCCTCGGCCCACATGTTGAAGCCAATGTAATGCGCTTCCATGGGGTCGTTGGTGACGGCTTCCTCATCGCCGGTGAATTCGATCCATGAGTCGATGAAGTCATAGTTGGCATCGGTGTCGACACTCATGAAGTAGTTCCAGGCCGCCAGGTGGCCAACCAAAGGAGCGGTATCGATACCCGAAAGCTCCTGCTCACCGACCGAGAATGCCACCACGGGAATGTCAGCGGCATCGATGCCCTGGTTACCCAGTTCACGATAGAACGGCACGTTGGCATCGCCGTTGATCGTCGAGACGACGGCTGTCTTCTTGCCTTCACTACCGAAGCGCTTGATTTCGGCAACGATGTTCTGCCAATCGGAGTGACCGAAAGGCGTGTAATTGATCATGATGTCTTCGTCGGCGACACCATGCCCCTTGAGATAAGCCTCGAGAATCTTGTTGGTAGTACGCGGATAGACGTAGTCGGTACCCGCCAGCACCCAGCGCTCGACGCCCACTTCGTTCATCAAATAATCGACCGCCGGAACTGCCTGCTGGTTGGGGGCAGCACCGGTGTAGAAGACATTTTCCGAGGATTCCTCACCCTCATACTGCACCGGGTAGAACAGTAGACCATTGAGTTCCTCGACCACCGGCAGCACCGACTTGCGCGACACCGATGTCCAGTTACCGAAGATCACGTCAACCTTTTCTTGTGACAGCAGCTCACGTGCCTTCTCGGCAAATAGCGGCCAGTCCGAGGCCGGATCGACCACCACCGGCTCAAGCTGACGTCCCAACAATCCACCCTGCTTGTTCTGCTGCTCGATCAGCATCAGCATGGTGTCCTTCAGGGTTGATTCGCTGATTGCCATGGTGCCGGACAGCGAGTGCAGAATCCCTACCTTGATGGGATCTTCCTGAGCCAGTGCAGGGGCGCTCAGGCCAAGGGAAGCGAGTGCGGCAGCCGCTAGCCAACGGGAGGAAAGCGTCGAGTTGTTCACATGAGTCTCCTTGCGAGTTTACTTATTATTGCGCCAGTTCCAGCGGGGAATGACACCGGGATGGATGTCGTCCCGCTACCTCTCGCAAGGGATGTGCCAACGTGGTGATCAGGCCTTTAATGTATTGTTAATCAACAATTTATGTATACACTCAGTGTTATCAACATCACCAAATGGCACCATAATAGTGCGAACTTCAGCACAAGAAGCCCCTTATTGATGCATCTCAATTATCTATCGCGCTACCCTGGTGCAGGTGTATACAAAAATGCCAGCCCGGAGGCTGGCATTGCCTAACGAGAGCAGGTCATTTCATCTAGCCCTGAGGCTGGAAATCCGCCTCGGAAAGCTGCATCAACGGCTCGGCGCCGGCCATGATCTGGCGTTCCAGGGCCACTGTTCGTGGCAGCATACGTGCCATGAAGTGCCGCCCTACTGCCAGCTTGGCATGGTAGAAAGCGTCACCCGCCGGGCCTTGTGCTACCAAGCCTTGATAGGCTGCTCGAGCCATTTTCCACCACATCCACGCATACGCCACGTAACCCAGTAAGTCGAGATAGTCGACCGCGGCCGCACCCAGTTCCTCCGGCCGCCCCTTCGCCCGTTCGAGCAACCGAGCGGAAATCCTCTCGAGACGCGCCAACTCCTGTAGGCAACCTTGATGGAAGGTATCGATCTCGGCGGGCACATCTTCCTCCAGATCGGCGCGCATGGCGCGTGCAAAGCGGCTGAGATAGGCTCCACGATTCCTGAACAACTTTCGCCCCACCAGGTCCATCGCCTGAATGCCGTTGGTTCCTTCATAGATCATGGCAATACGGGCGTCACGCACGTACTGCTCGGCCCCCCACTCGACACAATAGCCGCTACCGCCATAAATCTGCTGGGCTTCCACCGTGGCATCGAAACCACGAGCGGTGAGAAAAGCCTTGGCTACCGGAGTCAGCAATACCACCAGATCGTCAGCGATGGCCCGCGCCTCGGCCTCAGGATGATGTTTGGAACGATCTAGCTGGCTGGCTACGAAAACGGCAAAAGCGCGACCTCCCTCATTCCAGGCGCGTACGTTGAGCGCCATGCGACGCACATCGGGATGCACCAGAATGGGGTCAGCCGGTTTCTCGGGCGCCACGGCTCCACCAGGAGCACGACTCTGCAAGCGCTCGCGAGCAAAATCCATGGCACTCTGATAGGCGACCTCACCCAATCCCAACCCTTGGATACCGATCGACAGGCGTTCATAGTTCATCATGGTGAACATGGTCGTCAGCCCTTGATGCGGCTTGCCAATCAACACGCCTTGCGCACCATCGAAATTCATGACACAGGTGGCGCTGCCCTTGATGCCCATCTTGTGTTCGAGACCGCCGCAACTCAGGGCATTGCGCTCGCCCAACGAGCCATCGTCGTTGACCGTGAACTTGGGCACCAGGAACAACGAGATGCCACGACTCCCCTCGGGAGCATCAGGCAGCTTGGCCAACACCAGGTGGACGATGTTCTCGGCCATGTCGTGCTCACCACCGGTGATCCAGATCTTGCTGCCGGTGATACGGTAGGTATCGTCCCCATCGGGAGCCGCATGCGTCTTGATCAGCCCCAGATCGGTGCCGCAATGCGGCTCGGTCAGACACATGGTACCGAGCCATTGCCCGGCATACATTCGAGGCAGGTAAAGTCGCTTGATGATGTCGGGAGCATGCTGGTCGAGCAACAACGCCGCCCCTGTATTGAGCGCCGGATAGAGGGCAAAGCTGGCATTGGCGGCGTAGAGCATTTCCTCAAAGGCCACGGTCAGCATCTTGGGCATGCCCTGGCCATCATATTCCGGGTTACCTCCCAACCCCCACCAACCGCCTTGGGCAAGCGTCTCGAAAGCCGACTTGAATCCCTTCGGCGTGCTTACCTCTCCCTTGTCGAAGTGACATCCCTCTGCATCGCCACTCTGGTTGAGGGGAAACAGTTCGGCCTGTACGACCCGAGCGCTTTCTTCAAGAATTGCCTCGGCCAGGTCCATACCCAGCTCTTGAGTGGCAGGCATGCACTTCCACTCTTCCGGTGCCTGGAACACTTCGCCGAGGATGAAGCGCATATCGCGCAATGGGGCTTGATAACTGGCCATCGATATGACTCCTGAAACGCGATTCCTGATGAACGGCTCTGAGGTCCTGAAACGAGTCTTCAAGACGGAATTTCACGACCATGATTCAAACGCTTGCTTGAATACTAGATTAGCCCGTCAGCGCTGTCATATCCACTTGGGCCGTACGTAGAAACGATAACGGGGGCAGCGATGAAAACCGCTGCCCCCGTTTAGATCTACCGTTTTGTGGTCAAATGATCCGTCAGTCCCCCTCGGCACCACCGGGGGCGACCTGCATACGGCGGCGCAACAACGGGCCGACGATGTAGGGCAGGATCAGACCCAGTCCGGCGAAGACCCACAAGCCGATCGCCAGGCCGCTGTCCCACAGTACCGTCCAGTCACCGTCGGCAATGTCCAGCGCATGGCGTAGGTTCTTCTCCATCTCGGGCCCCAGCAGCAGACCCAGAATGATCGGCACCAGCGGGATCTCCAGCTTGCGCAGCACATAGCCAGCCACGCCGAAGGCGACCATGAAGTAGAGATCGAAAGTGGTGTTGCTGATCGAATAGATCCCCACGAACGCTACCATGGTGACGATCGGCAGCAGGTACATCGGCGGCACGGAGAGCAACTTGACGAAGATCCCCACCAGCGGGATGTTGAGCACCAGCAGCAGGAAGTTGCCGATCAACAGCGCCGCGATCACACCCCACACGATATCGGCGTTCTGGGTGAACATCAGCGGTCCGGGGGTGATGTTCAGCGAGATCAGCAGCGCCAACAGCACGGCAGTGGTGCCACTTCCCGGCACGCCGAGTGTCAGCATCGGCACCAGCGCCCCGCTGGAGGCACCATTGTTGCCAGCCTCGGGCGCGGCGACCCCACGTGGATCCCCCTCGCCGAAGTAGCCCTTGCGACCCAGCACCCGCTTTTCCAGCGTATAGCTGATGAAACTACCCAAAGAGGCACCCGCCCCAGGCAAGACCCCAGCGATGAAGCCCAGGACACCACCGCGGATACTCGTCGGCATGATGCCGCGAATGTCTTTCCAAGAGAGCTTCAGCTTGTTGACGGCAACCGACTCCTTGCCGCCACCGGCGCGATCCTCAATGAAGAACAGCAGCTCGGAAATCGCAAACAAGCCGACAATGGCAATGATGAAATCGACCCCCTCATAGAGTTCCAGCACACCAAAGGTGTAGCGCTGCACGCCGGTGTTATCGATACCCACGGTAGCGATAATCAGCCCAATGGCCGCGGCCAGCACCGTCTTCACAGGGTTCTTGCCGGTAATCCCGCCCAAGGTGGCAAAGGCCAGCATGAACAGTGCGAAATACTCAGCCGGCCCAAAGGTCAGGGCGAAGTCAGCCAGTATCGGCGCCAACAGGATCAGGCCGATAGTGGCGATCAGGCTGCCCATGAAGGATGCCACGGCGGAGATCGCCAACGCCTCGGCAGCCTTGCCCTTCTGGGCCATGGGATAGCCGTCCAGGCAGGTCATCATCGCCGGCTCATCACCGGGAATATTCAGCAGGATCGAAGATATCCGCCCCCCATACATCGCCCCGGCATAGACCGCGGTGAGCATGATCATGGCGGTTTCCGGACGCAGCCCCAGGGTGAAGGCCAAGGGGATCAAGATGGCCACACCATTGGCAGGCCCCAGCCCCGGCAAAGCGCCGATCAGCGTACCCAAGAAGGCGCCCAACAAGGCAAACATCAGGTTATGTGGCGCCAACGCGACACCGAACCCGTCGATCAGAAAGCCCAGGGTTTCCATCAGCTCACCTCCAGGAACTCGAGCAGGCCCAACGGCAACGACAGGTCGAGCGCGAAATTGAACAGCAGGAATACCACCACACCAGCCACCCCGCCGGTGACATAGGCCTTGACTGGCCTGGCCCCCATACGCCAGCACAGGGTACCCACGGCCAGCAAGGTGCTGATGATGAAGCCCAGTGGCTGCAGCAGCATGGCGTACAACACCAGCACCACCAGAGCGATAATCAGTTCCAGCCCGGTACGGCTCCACGGCCAAGCGTTATCCGGGTCGGGGCGAACGATCAGATAGAGACTGGACAGTCCCAGCACTACGGCCAACAGCAGGGGAAAAGTTTCCGGACCGACGGCTTCCGAGCCACCAAACGGTTCCGGGAACTGAGTGGCGCCCCAGCCGTACGCGACGGCCAGGACGATCATCAGGACCCCGAAGATGCGGTCGTTGAAAGTCATTACTGAATCAACCCGATGTCTTTGGACAGGTCTTCGATGGACTGGATCTGCGACTTGACGAAGTTCTCGAACTGGTCAGCGCTCATGTGGAACGGCATCAGGCCGTTCTGGGTCATGACGTTCTGCCATTCTTCGCTTTCGTAGATAGTGTCCATGGCATTGATCCAGTACTGCTTGGCATCATCGGAAATGTCTGCCGGCATATAGAAGCCACGCCAGTTGGGACCAATCGCATCGATACCCTGCTCACGAGCGGTAGGAATGTCGGAGAACTCTCCCGGCAAGCGCTCTTCGGAAAGCACAGCCAGGACCTTCAGGTCACCCGACTCCATGAACCCTTGGGCTTCGGAGATGTCACCGGTGAAGGCATCGACATGGCCACCGACCACCTGGGTCATGGCCTCACCACCGTTGTTGTACGACAGATAGGGAATGCGTGGCAGATTCTCGATGCCCGCCGCCTGCGCGGCGATCAGAACCTTGAGATGATCCCAGCCGCCCTTGGCACTGCCGCCAGCAAACTTGACGCTACGCGGATCTTCCTTCAGGGCATTCATCAGTGACGGCAGGTCCTGATAGTTGGAATCTTTCGATACCGCGATGACCCCGTAATCGGCGCCCAAGGCTCCGATCCAGTTGACCATGTCGGCATCCATACCCTGGAACTGCCCTTGCGCCAGGCGCGTAGTGGTCGCTGTAGAAGCCGCTACCAGCAACTGCTCATCACCGGCACGCTTGCTTACGGTATGGGCATAGGCAACACCACCGCCAGCACCCGCCATGTTGATGGTTTGCACACTACGCGGCACCAGATCGAGATCTTCCATCACCTTACCCACGCTACGACAGGTGAAATCCCAGCCACCACCCGGGTCGGCAGGTGCCAGACATTCCACCTTGCCTTCGGGCTCGAAGGCCATCGCCATGCTGGTCGTGAGTGTCAGAGTCGCGGCAGCAAACAACTTGAGTGGCGTTCTCATCGACATTGTTGTTTTCCCCTTTCGTCCCGGATTGGACTTGGTGAATGAAATTTGACTTTCGGAAGGCTGACACTTACCTTACAATTCTGTAAGGCAGAACAACGTTCCTTGGAGTAGAAGGCTAGGTACCTCGCACAAGGGCGTCAACGACTGTTTTCGCCATTGCGACTAAAGTTCAATCCTTATCCAGACCAAGAAAGGTATGAATTCACTATGGCACAGGATCGCGTCGAGGCCGTGGAGCGAGCACTTACCGTACTGGAAGCGTTCGATTCTCCCCGAGAGCACTTCACGCTGGCCGAGCTGGCGCATACCACCGGTTTCTACAAGAGCACCCTGCTGCGTTTGTTGAGTTCATTAGAGCGTTATGACTATGTGCAGCGGGGAGACGACGGCCGGTATCGCCTAGGGCATACCCCAGTGCGCCTGGCGCGTCGTCATCTTCCCAGCCGTCAACTGGCGGCGTGGGTACAACCCGTGCTGAATGGCCTTGCCGAACGTAGTGGCGAAACATCAGCCTTGCTGGAAGTCACAGCGGGCCATGCCGAATGTCGGCTGGTGACGTTACCTGACAACAGTCTCCGTCATGACTTGCGCCCCGGGATGCGCTGGCCGATCGTCCACGACCACGACCCAGCGTTGGAACTCGCCGGTGGCTTTATGCTATGCCAATCACTAAGCCCCTCTTCCGGTGGCTTGTCGCTGTGGCTGACGCTATCCGGTCCCAATGGACGTTTATCCCAGGAAAGCGCCAAGCGTCACTTGAGTGACGCCGTTGCCGAACTGCAGCGACAGCCGGCCGATGACTCCAAACGAGAAGCGCCATGAAGCTCCTGCTGGTCGAAGACGATACCTTGCTTGCCGAGACACTGAACGACGCTCTCCAGCTCGAGGGATACCAGGTCGTTTCGCTTGACGATGGAGCGATCGCCCAACAACGCCTTGCCACCCCCGGCCATGGCTACGACCTGATACTGCTGGACCTAAACCTGCCGGGCTGCAACGGCCTGGAGGTGCTCGCCTCCCTGCGTCGTCACGACAGCAAGACACCGGTACTCATTCTTACCGCCCGCGGCGCCATCGAAGACCGCGTGCGGGGGCTCGACCTGGGAGCCGACGACTATCTTGCCAAGCCCTTTGCACTTGATGAGTTGGAAGCGCGGGTTCGAGCCCTGCTCCGCCGTCAGACACACGACCATGCACTACAGGTGGGCACGCTGGCATTCGATGCCTTGACACAGCGCTTCAGCCTGGATGGCGAGCCTCTCAACCTCCCCCCCCGTGAACAGCGTCTGTTGAATTGCCTGATGCACCATATCGGCGAACCAGTGGACAAGGCACAACTCGCCGAGGAAGCCTTCGCGGGAGACGCCATGGGTGACAATGCCATCGAGGTTTATATCCATCGCCTACGCCGTCGGCTCAAGGGCAGTCAGGTGGAAGTTCGTACCGTGCGTGGCCTGGGCTATCTGCTGGAGGCATCGTGAAGCCACCAGGTAGCCTTTATCGACGGCTGTTGGTGTGGTTGCTGCTGCCTCTGATGGCATTGGGAGCCCTGATGTTGATACAAGCCTATCTGGACGCACGCAAGACCGCGGACCGCGCCTTCGATCGCCTGTTGGAGGCGGCCACGCTTGCTATCGCAGAACAGGTGCAATGGCAGAACGAACGACTATGGCTCGACTTGCCACCGGCGGCACTTGAGATGCTCGCCACCGACGCCGAGGAGCGAGTGTTCTATGCGCTTTATGATGGCGATGGTGAATTCATCACCGGTAATGCCCGCCTTCCCGGCGACCCCCGCGGCGACGCCGAAAGCGGCGACACCTTGTACTATCGCGACATCGACTGGCACGGTCTGGACTTGCGCCAAGGGATACGGCGTACTCGTCTGGAAGACTGGAGCCTACGGGAACGTTTCGAAGTCAGGGTTGGACATACTCGTGAGGGACGTCAGGTCCTGACGCTTTCACTCCTCCGCGGTAATCTGGCTTATATTGCGGCCATGGCAGGGGTTGCAATCATCGTATTGCTTCTGGCAGTACGCTCCGCATTGGCACCACTGACCCGACTACGTCGCGCCATTCGTGCACGTGATCCGCGTACCCTGGCACCTCTGGAGCTCTCCTTGCCACGCGAACTCGCCGAACTGCGTGAAACGCTCAACGAGTTGCTGGCGCGCATGCGCCGGGTACGAGCCAATCAGGAACGTTTCATCGGTGACGCCTCCCACCAATTGCGCACCCCCCTGGCAGGGCTCTCGGCACGCGCTGAACTCGCCTTGCGCCAGGACGACCCTCAAGCGTGGCACGATGCATTGAAAGCCATGCAAGCCACCAGTGCCAGTACCGCGCGTCTGGCGGTACAGCTGCTGTCGCTGACACGACTCAACAATCCCGAGGCAACGCCTGAGCTACGCCGTCTGGACCTGAATGTCGTGTCACGCATGGCAGTTCGCAATGCCTGGAACACCTGCCACCGTGATGGTATCGACTTAGGCATGGAAGTGCCGGACTCACCCGTCATGGCCGCGGGTGTCGACTGGCAACTGGAGGAAGCACTGGGCAACCTGATCGACAACTCGCGACGTTACGGTGCCAAACGCATTACGGTGCGTACCTTGCCGAATCCCCCAACCCTCGAAGTGGAAGACGATGGCCCGGGAATACCGGCGGACAAGCGACTACTGGTGCTCCGGCCTTTCTATCGTGGCCGTGACGGAGGTGAAGGATCAGGGCTTGGGCTGGCTATCGTGGATGGTATCGCACGTACCCATCAGGCACGCCTGACCCTGCGCGAGGGCCAAGACGGGCGGGGCCTGCGGGTAATCCTGCGTTTTCCAGGGGATCGCCAATGATCAAACCGCTAATTTTGGCATTCGCGCTGGCCTGGCTGGGTTTGCCAGCAGTGGCCAATGAATCGCTACGTTTTCCCGCCACGAACGAGGATGGCCCCCCTCCACGCTCATTGACCATCCACGGCGCCCTCGACCTGCCTTATGTCGAGCCGGTACTGGAAGATTTCCACCGCCGTTACCCGGATATCGAACTGCATTACCGCAACTTCACGACACTTGCACTGCATCAACACTTTCTGGACGACGAGCAAGAGAAGGCTGACGTCATGATCTCCTCGGCCATGCCATGGCAATATCGGCTAGCCAATGATGGCCATGCTCAACCTCTCGAGACACCCGCGGCTTCCGCATGGCCATCCTGGGCACGTTGGCGGCAGGAATTGTTCGGCCTGACGTTCGAGCCCATCGTCATCGTCTACCGACACGAACTGGCAGAGCAATTCGGCGCCGTTGCCAGTCATGCCGAGCTACTGAGTCTACTGGAACGCCGCTACAAGGAGCTTCGCAATCGTGTCGTGACCTATGACCCGGCCCGCAGTGGCGCCGGCTATACCTATGCCATCGAAGAGGCCCGCCTGTCGCCACGCTACTGGGACCTGATCGCCGCCTTGGGCAGAGCAGATGCCGCCCTGGTCGGCACTACGGGAGAGATGCTCGAGGGACTCGCGGAGGGGCGCTACTGGTTGGGCTACAACCTACTGGGCAGCTATGCCAGAGACTTCGTCGAAGAGCATCCCCAACTGGAAATGGTCATTCCCAGCGACTATGCGTTAGTGACCCAGCGCCTGGCTTTCATTCCCCGCAAAGCACCGCATCCCGAATCGGCACGGCTGTTTCTCGATTATCTGCTTAGTGAAGCCGGGCAACGCGTCATCGGCGAACGGACGTCACTGGGCACGGTACATCCTTCGCTGGAAGGCCCTGGTACGGCCGGCGAGATGCGTACTCGTCTCGGCGATGCATTACGCCCGATCCGGCTGGGGCCAGGGCTGCTGGCCACTCTCGACGATCTCAAGCGCGAGGCCCTGTTGAGTCGCTGGCAACGGGAGTTTCAGCGCTGGTCTGCGATTCCCTTTCCGTGATGTCGCCTCCCTCTTCCGGAGGTCTATCGAAGAGGAGTGACACGTACCCGGACCGTCCCATCGCTTTCCATGCCAAGTTCGCGAGCGGCACGGCGCGACAAGTCAATGATGCGCCCGCGCGAATAAGGCCCTCGATCATTGATACGCACCACTGTCTCTCGGCCATTGTCGAGACGGGTCACCCGGACACGGGTACCGAACGGTAAACTGCGATGCGCAGCCGTCATAGCCTGCTGGTCAAAACGTTCTCCACTAGCGGTCTGTCGTCCATGGTAGCGGTCGGCATAATAGGAGGCCAATCCCTCCTCCACCTGCCCTTCGGTCAATCCAGTACCCGATTCACGGGCATCGCGACTAGCGCATCCAGCCAGCAGCATCGTCACCAACAGGAAAACGACCAGAGAGTTTATCCGCCCCCTGGCCGCCACAAGACGTTCTCGATCCATCACCATCATCCATGACCTCATCCACGTCAATCAGGACTGCTGTATCAATCAGGCACTACGACTCTCGGACTGAGGTGTCGGGTGCTTGCCTTCATGCCAGCCCTGGCTCGACGCTCGCTGATCGTCGAACCACGCCAATCGGGATTGCACCGACACCACATCTCCCACGATGATCAATGTAGGTGGCTTCACATCGCCATCCACCAAACTCGCCGGCAATTCAGCCAGAGTACCGATATGGACTCGCTGGCGGGCAGTGGTACCCTGCTCGACCAGTGCCAGCGGCGTTTCGCGCGGTAGACCATGAGCTTGCAATCGCTCGCGAATGATCGCCAGGCTACCCAGCCCCATATAGAATACTAGCGTCTGGCCGGGGCGTGCCATGGTCGCCCAGTCGAGGTCGCAACTGCCATCCTTGAGATGCCCGGTCACGAAGCGCACCGATTGTGCATGATCGCGATGCGTCAACGGAATCCCGGCATAAGCGGCACACCCCGCAGCAGCGGTGATTCCGGGAATAACCTCGAAGCTAATCCCTGCCTCGGCCAACGCCTCGAGTTCCTCACCGCCACGGCCGAAAATGAAGGGGTCACCGCCCTTCAGGCGCACCACCCGCTTACCGGCGCGTGCCCACTCCACCAAGGCTCTGTTGATACCATCCTGAGGCACACTATGCTGCGAACGCGCCTTGCCGACATAGCAACGCTTTGCCTTGGGATTGGCCAGCGCCAGCACCTCGGCACTGACCAACCTGTCATGCAGGACCACTTCCGCAACCTGCAGGCGCTTCAAGGCCTTCAGGGTTAGTAACTCCGGGTCGCCCGGTCCGGCGCCTATCAGCGTCACCTGACCACGGGGAAAATCACGCAACCCGGCAAGACGAGCGTGATCGCCAGGAGCATCGACTTGAGAAGGATCGGCGGTCGTCATGGCGCCATTTATACCTGTTGGATCTATAGGGGAAGATTTTATATAGCCAACGATAAGGGTTTTGCGGAGGGCTGGCCAGTAACCTCTGCTTGGAAGTTTATAACGCCCCGCAACGCGTATCAGATACACGCCATCTCGTCAGGTTTGGCCAAGTCAGAGCAAATGATAGTTAACACGCCCCGGAAGACAGACCATCAAGTTCAACCGCCGGAGTCTGGCGTATCGGCAAACGCATGGTGAACGTCGTCCCGACGCCGGGTTCGCTTTGCACATCGATACGGCCGTTATGGCGTTCGATAATGCTGTACGACACGGAGAGGCCGAGACCAGTGCCCTTGCCCACGGGCTTGGTGGTAAAGAACGGGTCGAACACCTTGGCACAGGTCTCGGCCGCCATGCCAGCGCCAGTATCGATGACCGCTATCGCAACCTGGTCGCCGTCGCTACTCGTTCTGATGGTGATGGTTCCGTAATCCGGAATCGCCTGAGCGGCGTTGACCAGCAGGTTCATCACGACCTGATTCAGCTGTGATGGTACACACTCGACCGACGGCAGGTCACCGTACTCCAGAATCACTTCGGCCGTGTGCTTGACTTCGTTGCGTACCACATTAAGTGTGCTGTTGATGCCCTGGTGTACATCCACGATCTCCCATCCCATTTCGCCTGGACGAGAGAAATCACGTAGAGACTGTACGATATCCCGTACCCGTTGTGTGCCCTCCATCGATTCATCAAGTAGCGAGAGGATGTCTTCACGCGCAAAGGCAATGTCTGCATCTTTCTTGACATCATCGAGCCTGGCAGAGAATTCCGGGTCGGCACGCAACTGTGCCTCACCCATCTCATAGGTTTCGATGAGCTTTAGCAGTGCCGAGGCATACTCACTGAGGGTCCCCAGATTGGAGTTGATGAAGCCAATGGGGTTGTTGATCTCATGGGCGACGCCGGCGGCGAGCTGGCCGATGGATGCCAGCTTTTCCGACTGCAATAACTGGACGTGGGCCTCCTCAAGCTTGAGCAACAACTGCCGCTGCGCTTCCTTTTCCCCCTCCAGCCGTTCCATGGCGTTTTGTAACGCGCGCGTCATTTTCTCGTTTTCTCGCAGCGCTGCTTCCAAGTCTCGGGTACGGTTACGCACCTGTCCTTCCAGCACGATCGTGCTCTGAAACAGGCCGAAGGTAGACCCCTGGTTGCTCATGTCCCGTTCCGCTCGATCCATAAGCGACCGGACGATCTTATTAAGGCGTGCTATCTCTGCACGTAACGCCTCTTCGTTACCATCAGCGTTCATGTCAGGCCTCGTCCAGCAGCGGGGTGCCAATCGCTACCCCGGTCAACGTCTGGTTGACGTGCAGCCCACCAAACTGTTCGCCATAGGTACTGAAGCCGACTGCGTTGTAGCGTCGCAGGATATCGCCGACCCGCTTTTTCTCATCGAGCCGGTCCACCTCCAGGCTGCGCAATATGCAGTCGCAGGTGAATATCAGTTGCGGCGATCCAACCTCCTCACCGACCTTTGCCAGACTCTGCTCCAGGTTACCGGCCAAGTCGACGCCGCGTCCCACACGCAGCACCAGCCCCTCGTCGATTGCGCAAAAAAACGTGATGCTGCCGTCTTCGTTGATGCTCTGGATGGAACGTACATAGTCAGCACCATCGATCAGCACGATCACCGGAAACTCCGCAAAATTGGTAGGCGTCAATTCCGCCAGGGAGACACCAATCAGCCGCGCGTACTCCTCGGCAGCCGGTAATCCGTTGATCTCAAGCACGATGCGATTGGCAGTATCGGCCTCAGTCACTACCAGTCGATTGTCGGTGGATACGAAGTGCTGAGTCTTGAAGACAGTCATGGGGAAGCGGGTGCAAACAAGCGCCAGCACCGCCGCATCGTTGTGGAAGGCGCCCCCATGGAATACGCAGGTCCGTTCGAACCTGAGGTCATCACCGGCCGAGCCCCCGATCACTGGAATCCGTCCGAGGCCATCCTGTACTGACCGAGCCACCGACTCCTCACGTAGCGACAAACCGTCGACGAGCAGCAATGAGAAAACGCTCTTCAATGATGACGCTTCGTGGCAGTCCTCCAGTTGACGCAACAGATCTTGGGCAAACTCGTTGCCTACGCGGGATTCAAATTGCTGCAGCTCCTGTAGCAAGCCGGTAGCCGCCATGCAACTGCTGGAGGGGAAACTGGCACCTGTCAGACTATGCGTAAGGTAACCAGCCGGGCCAATCTCACCAGCTGTCGTGCAACCCACGACCGGGACATCGCTGAACAAGCCGTTCAACTCGTCCGCCAGCGCCTCCAGGTCATACATACTGGAGCAAAAGAAAACCACCAGTGCCATTCCCGGTTGCGAGACCCTTGCGTGAAATTCACGGGCAGCCTCACGGGCATCGGCGGCACGGGAGTGTGCTGTTCTTATTCTATCCTGGGACATCGCACCTTCTCCGGGGATGAAAACGGTACGCCCGAATCGGGCGACGGGAGGAAGCGACAGTATCCAGAGCTGCTGAAGTCCCGTGGCATCTTCAACGATTCAGGGGAAGCCGCATCCTAAAATCCTACGATAACAGATACCTAAAACCCATGGGTTATATCGGCTAGAACAGGCCCAGCTACTGCCTATATGTTGTCCGAAAAATCAACGAACGAAGATCAGGACAACGTGGCATAGGCAATCGTCGCGAGAGTATCGTTATCGATTAGGTAGTGTGTGACAAAACGACCAACCCCCGCACGATGGCGGGGGTTGGAGGTTGCTGATGAGAGGTAGCGATCAGCCAGCCAGTTGTTGCTTGAGGCGCGGGCTGGCCACTTCACCGATCACGGTAATCGCTACCAGCACAGCCAACAGCCACGGCCATTGCGTCCCCATATTCAGCGTCATCAGCCCCAGGCTATCGATGAACACCAGCACGATCCCCAGCGGGCTGACATAACGGATCATGAATAGCCATAGTACATGTTGGACAGAGGACAGCCCCAACTCCGACTTGAAGATCTCGTTACGCAGCAGGAAGCCGGCCAGCAGTGCCATCCCGAGACCACCCAGCGGCATCATGAAACGTGAGGTCAGGAAATCCAGCCAGTCGAAGAAGTGCTTGCCGGCGAGTGTCCAGTCGGCGCCGACGTTGAACGACAGCATGGCCATGGTGCTGATCAGCCACAGCAGAATCCCCGTGCCCCAGGCCGCCTTGACCCGCGGGATGCCTTTGCTCTCGTTGAGCCAAGCCACGGTGGCCTCGATCATCGAGATCGCCGAGGTCAACGCCGCCATGGAAAGCATGATGAAGAAGATGGTCGCGAACAGCATGCCCAGCGGCATGGCCTGGAACGCCAGCGGCAGGCTCATGAACAACAGCCCTGGCCCCGCGGCGGGGTCCATGCCATTGGCGAAAATCACCGGGAAAATTGCCAGCCCCGCCATCAAGGCTACCAACGTATCGGCAATGGCCACCATAAAGGTGGTACGCGCGATCGAGCTGTTATCCGGCAGATAAGAGCCGTAGGTAAGAATAGCTCCGGATGCCAGGGACAGGGTGAAGAACGCATGTCCCAGAGCGGCCAGCAGTCCTTCGCTGGAAAGCTTGCCGACTTCGAAGGAGAACAGGAAGGCCACCCCCGCGCCGAAACCGCCAGAGAACATGGCGTAACCGATCATGATCGCCAGCATGATCACCATGCCCGGCATCATCCAACTCACGCTACGTTCTATCCCCTTTTGCACCCCTTTGCCCACGATCAACATGGTGACCAGCGTCATCAGCGTACTCCAGAACCCCAATACCAACGGGTTGGCGTTGTTGGCTTCGAAGATGGCCACCATGTCGCTCACATCGTTTCCCGCCAGGCCACCCGTCAGCGCCTTCCACAAATAGGAAAACGACCAGCCAGCCACCACGACATAGAACGACAGGATCATGAAACCGCACAGCATCGCCATCCAGCCAAGCAGCGACCAGGCCGAACTACGTCCCGACTCCAGAGCCACGCGGCGAATGGCATCGATGGGGCTACCGCGCCCCCGCCGACCGAGACCGATCTCGACCATCATGATCGGTACCCCGACCGCCAGGATGCAGGCCAGATAGACCAGTACGAATGCTCCCCCACCGTATTCGCCGGTCATGTAGGGGAACTTCCAGATGTTGCCCAGTCCGACCGCCGAGCCCGTTGCCGCCAGGATGAATCCCCAGCGTCCCAACCATAGATTCTTGGGTTTTCGTCTTGCCATCATCTCGAATACCTTCGGGGAGATTGTTGTTGTCGCGGATTCTAGCGTTATTTTTTGCCTTTATACCAACTCGCCATCAAGACATCTTTGAATCATGGGTTACTTAGATATAAAGAGAAGTCACGATGCTACAAAACCCGCCCCCATCCGGTGGCTACGGAGGGGGCGTTCGCCGATTATCGTCAGCGCTTCACTTATTCGTCCTTGAGTACGCCACGGCGAATCTGGTCTTCCTCGATGGATTCGAACAACGCCTTGAAGTTACCTTCGCCGAAGCCCTCGTTGCCCTTGCGCTGGATGATTTCAAAGAAAATCGGGCCGATCACCGTCTTGGTGAAAATCTGCAGCAATATCCCCTCACCCGGCGCACCGTCGATCAGCAGATTCAATTTGTGCAGTTCTTCGACATTCTCCCGATGGTTGGGTACCCGCTCGTCGACCTTCTCGTAGTAGGTATCCGGCGTGGACATGAACTCGACACCATTGGCGCGTAAGGCACGCACGGTGGCATAGATGTCATCGGTGGCCATGGCCAGGTGCTGAATGCCTTCGCCATTGTATTCACGCAGGAATTCAGCGATCTGCGACGTGTCGTCGGCAGATTCGTTGATCGGAATATGCATCTTGCCGCAGGGAGCCGTCATGGCACGCGAATGTAGTCCCGTCTTCTTGCCAGCGATATCGAAGTAGCGGATTTCGCGGAAATTGGCGATGCGGGTATAGAAGTCCGCCCACACATCCATCTGGCCACGGTCCACGTTATGGGTCAGGTGGTCGAGAACCTTTAAGCCCACGCTATGATCGTTGGCACCGCGGCCGGGGATCGGTTCGAAATCGATGTCATAGATAGTGCGACCTTTGTCGTCGAGCTTGTTGTCGACGAAATAGAGCAACGAGCCACCGATGCCCTTGACGGCGGGGATGCCGACTTCTCCCGGCCCCACCGGGTTCTCTACCGCTTCGGCGCCATTGGCTAGCGCATGCTCGAAGGCCTGCTTGGCATCGGCCACCTTCCAGGCCATGGCGCAAGCGCTGGGACCATGAACCTTGGCAAATTCAGCGGCAAAGCTTCCCGGCTCGGCATTGAGTACGAAATTCACGCCCTCCTGCTGGAACAGGAATACCTGCTTGGAGCGATGCTTGCGTGTTTCGGTAAAGCCCATTTGCTTGAACAGGGAACGCAGTGCATCGAGCCCCTCCTCAGTGGGCGCCGTATATTCGACGAATTCGAAACCATCGGTACCAATGGGGTTGTAAGTGGCGTGAGTCTCGGTCGTCTTTTGAGCAAGGGCGTTCATTAGGGATCTCCTGGATTGTTATCGATGCGATGCAATGTGGATAACAGCCTAGAGCCCTGCCACAAGCCGTGGAACGTCGTGTCCTACGTCTTGTGACGATTCTGGCCTAACCATGAGAATCATGGCTGTCACGAAATCCTTACGGCACTAAGAAACGCCCACTTCATGGCATAGAGGTGGCGAGAAAGCCTGACAAGGTGTATCGAAAAGTTTACGGAATAAGGCTGCACTACACTGATCTTCTATGGGCACGGGGTTGCCTAAGGTCGGGAGGCAAGATGTCACAGCAATTCGCCATTCTGGGCATGGGTTTCTTTGGCGTTACCGTTGCTAAGGAACTACGCCGTCAGCACGATAAAGTGCTTGGAGTCGACCGCAATGAAGCTCGAGTCAATGCCCTCTCCGATGTGTTCAGTCATACCGTGGTCGCCGATATCACCGAGGAGCAAGCCTTGTCGGAATTGTCTTTGAGCGACTACAACGCTGTCGTCATCGATACCGACGACAATCTGGAAGCCAGCATGATCTGCACCCTGCTGGCACGTGAGCAGGGGGCTCGCGAAATATGGGTCAAGGCCCATTCGGATACGCATTACCGCCTACTCGAACACCTGGGGGCCGACCATGTGGTTTATCCCGAATACGATACCGGCCTGCGGGTGGCCGAAAGCCTGCACTACCAAGCCGTCATGGACTTCATCGACCTTGGCGACCGCCAGTTCATCGTCGAACTGCAAACCACGTCCCGGCTGCGCGAAAATTTCGCAACGATTGGCGACTTGGCTCTGGATCCGGACAAGCTATCGTTGTTAGCCCTCAAGCGGGGAAACAAGGTCACCAAGGCCCCAAGTGACGACACTCCCCTGGAAGACGATGACAATTTGATTCTGATGGGGGATTTGGATGATTTGCGGTCCTTGGGCAAGAAACTCTAGCCACCTCTTTCTGACCCTGAATGGGTAAGGAATCCCCGGATGAGGTTTCGGCAACGTCTCGCACGACCGCTTCATTTGCACCCTCATGGATGGGTCATCCGACTCTCGCCCCCGGAACTTCTACTGTTGGGGTTTGCCCTGCTCAGTGTCATCGGCACCCTACTGCTACTGTTACCCGTGGCAGCGAACATCCCCCTAGCCTGGCATGAGGCATTGTTTACTGCGACTTCGGCAGTAACGGTCACTGGTTTGGGAGTCATCGATACCTCAGAGCTAACACTATTCGGCCAAATTGTGGTTCTTGGCCTGATTCAGCTTGGAGGTCTCGGTTTCATGACCTTTGCCGCCCTGATGCTGGCATTACTCGGCATGCGCCTGCCGCTACAACAGCAGAAATTAATCCGGGAAAGCCTCAACCAGACCTCCTTCAGCACCTTGATGCACCTGGTACGCCTGATCATCGCCTTCGCTCTGATCGCGGAAACTCTCGGTACCCTGTTGCTGGCCATCACCTGGGTACCCAAGTTCGGTCTATGGCCAGGACTTTGGGTCAGTGTGTTTCACGCCATTGCAGCCTTCAATAACTCCGGCTTCTCGACCTGGCCAAACAGTCTCATGGGAGAGGTCGCTAACCCCTTGGTCAATGGCGTGGTCAGTGCATTGTTCATCATCGGAGGTCTCGGGTTCGTGGTCATCGCTGAACTCACACAACTGCATCGGCGCCAGCCACTATCACTCAACACACGGATCGTGCTACATGCCACCCTATGGCTGACACTCGTGGCCATGGCCTCCCTGCTGTTGCTGGAATGGCATAACCCCGCGACATTGGGTGGGCTGGATAGCATCGGGACGCGTCTACAAGCCGCCTGGTTCCAAGCCGTCGCACCACGCACGGCGGGCTTCAATACACTGGACATTGGCGAACTGACGACACCATCGGCGCTATTGACCATGTTGTGGATGTTCATCGGTGCCGGCTCGGCGTCCACAGCCAGTGGCATCAAGGTCACGACCTTCGTGGTGTTGTTACTGGTGGCACGCGCCTTCGTGACTGGCAGACCACAACCAGCGGTCTTCTGGCGGTCGATTCCGGAGCAGACGGTCCTCAAGGCCGTGGCCGTGGCACTGGCCGGCCTGCTGTTGGTCTTTAGCTGCCTATTCGTGCTGACCATTACTGAGCCGGGACAACCCTTTCTCGCGCTAGCCTTCGAGTCGGTGTCCGCTTTCGGTACCGTGGGCTTATCACGAGGCATTACCAGTGAACTTTCGGTGCCCGGCCAGCTCATCGTGATCATTACCATGCTACTTGGCCGTACGGGCCCTATCACACTGGGCTTCTTCATCACTACCCGCCAGCGTCGTGGCTTGAAGTACGCCGAGGAAAACGTACAAATAGGTTAGTCTCATTCAACCGAGCATGGCGCCGCTGGCCAGTCGCCAGGCGATCCACCCCATCATGATGGCGATACATCCATCGATGATGCGCCAGGCCAAAGGATTCTCGAGACGCGGTGCCAGCCAGCCAGCCGCTGCCACCAGGCCAAAAAACCAACCGAAGGACGCCATCGCCGCACCCACGAAGAAACCTTCCGGGCTCGGTTGTACCGCACCGATCGCACCCAACATTACCACCGTCTCGAGGTAGACTTGCGGATTCAGCAAGGTCACGGCCAAGGTGGTCACGAGTACCGCCTGCCATGTTCCTCTCGAGGCTCCATCGGCAACCAGGCCATCAGCGCTCCAGGCACGTCGCAATGCCAGCGCTGCCTGCCAAGCCAGGAAGGCCGCGCCCCCCCACCGTGCCACTTCCAGCAGCATTGCCTGCTCGGCGAGTAGGCTTCCCACCCCTAGCACCCCGAGACCAACCAGCAACCAGTCACAAAGCGCACACACCGATGCGACCAGCCAACCATGTTCACGTCGTAGGCCCTGGCTGAGTACGAAAGCGTTCTGGGCGCCAATGGCAACGATCAAACCAGCGCAGACCACCAACCCATGCAGTGTCGAAATCAGCACCTTGGTTTTCCTTTTGTTCGCTTGCAATGGATGCACAGGTTAGGCTTGACTATTCAATGAATGAAATTAATTCAGGAAATGGATGATTAATAAAACTGATGCTCGACTATAAACTCCTTGAAGCGCTGGCCGCGGTGATCGATCAATCGGGATTCGAACGCGCTGCCCAACACCTGGGGCTTACGCAATCCGCCGTTTCCCAGCGCATCAAGCTGCTCGAAGCCCGTCTCGGTCAACCGGTCCTGGTACGCAGCCCCAAGCTTGCTCCCACTCCGATGGGACGTCGCCTGCTCAACCATGTGCTGCAGGTACGGTTACTGGAACGCGATCTTCTCGACCGCGTACCGGCACTCGGCGAAGGCGAACAACGCCTGCGCCTGGCAATCAACGCTGATAGTCTGGCTACTTGGTGGTCGGAAGGTATTGGCGATTTCTGTCATGAGCGACGCGTGCTCCTCGATCTGGTGGTAGAAGATCAGGAAGTCGCCCTCAAACGAATGCGAGACGGTGAAGTGGCCGGCTGTATCTGCGACTCCCCTCGCCCAGTACAGGGTGCGCGCGCTTTCCCCCTGGGCAGCATGCGCTATCGAGCCTTGGCCAGCCCCGACTACATCGCTCGCTATTTCCCCGCAGGATTGACACGGGAAGCGCTCATGAAGGCCCCCGCGATCGTCTATGGTCCGGATGATCGCCTGCAGCACCGTTACCTGGCCATGCATGGCGTGAATGAGCCCTTTCCCCACCATTTGTGCCCATCGTCGGAAGGCTTCGTACGTATGGCGCTGGCCGGCCTGGGATACGGCATGATCCCCGAACGCCAGGCGGAAAGAGAATTGCGCGAAGGAGCTCTCATCGATCTAGATGCCGGTCATCATCTACAATCGGGCCAACTGGTGGAACTCGACCCCAGCCATTACATCGATGTCCCGCTCTACTGGCACCATTGGCGCCATGGTGGTGAAACCCTGGAAGCACTGACCCACCACCTGCTGAGGATCGGTAATGACTGGCTCGCGCCGGTCCCGACATGACCCCCTGGGTTTGTCTGAAAAGTCGCCGAGCAATGGCCAGACAAGGCAAAAATCAGCGAAAAAGCAGAGTTTACGTAGTTGTAAATGAGCATTTTGAGCTGATTTTTAACGCCGTATGGGCGAGCGCAGGCAGTTTTCGGACAAAGCCTAATACTACGACACCCCGCATAGGCGGGGTGTCGAAGCGTCGATCACAAACGCGATCAGGCCGCTACGCTGCCATGTGGGTCGATGACGAATTTCTTCGCCGCGCCACCATCGAAGTCGGCGTAGCCCTGCGGGGCCTGGTCGAGGGTGATCATCTGGACGTTGACCGCATCGGCGATCTTGACCTTCTCGAACAGGATCGCCTGCATCAGCGGACGGTGATACTTCATCACTGGGCACTGGCCGGTGTGGAAGCTGTGGGACTTGGCCCAGCCGAGGCCGAAGCGCATGCTCAGCGCGCCATGCTTGGCGGCGTCATCGGCCGCGCCCGGATCTTCGGTCACGTACAGGCCCGGAATGCCGATCTGGCCGCCGGCGCGGGTCATCTGCATCGCCGAGTTCAGAACGGTGGCCGGTGCTTCCTTGCCGTGGTTGCAGCCACAAGCATGGGCTTCGAAGCCGACGCAATCGACGAAGGCATCGACTTCACGCTCGCCGAGGATCGCCTCGAGCTTGTCGGCCATGTCACCGTCCTGGGTCAGGTCGATGGTTTCGCAACCGAAGCTGCGTGCCTGCGCCAGACGGTCTTCGATCATGTCGCCGACGATCACGCAAGCCGCCCCCAGCAGCTGGGCGGAGACCGCCGCCGCCAGGCCGACTGGGCCGGCACCGGCGATGTAGACAGTGGAACCCGGGCCGACGCCGGCAGTGACGCAGCCGTGGAAGCCGGTGGGGAAGATGTCGGACAGCAGGGTCAGGTCGCGGATCTTCTCCATGGCCTGGTCGGCGTCCGGGAACTTCAGCAGGTTGAAGTCGGCGTAGGGCACCATGACGTATTCGGTCTGGCCGCCGACCCAGCCGCCCATGTCGACATAGCCGTAGGCCGCCCCGGGGCGAGCCGGGTTGACGTTGAGGCAGATGCCGGTCCTGCCTTCCTTGCAGTTGCGGCAGCGGCCACAGGCGATGTTGAACGGCACCGAGACCAAGTCGCCCGGCTTGATGAACTCCACGTCGCGGCCGCACTCGACCACCAGGCCGGTAATCTCGTGGCCCAGCACCAGGCCGGACGGCGCGGTGGTGCGCCCACGCACCATGTGCTGGTCGCTGCCACAGATGTTGGTAGTGACCACCTTCAGGATTACGCCGTGGTCGCACTTGCGATTGCCCAGTGCCAATTCCGGGAAGGGAATCGATTGCACTTCCACCTTGCCGGGGCCCTTGTAGACCACCCCGCGGTTGCCTTGACTCATTGGCTGACGTCCTGTGTGTTGTTTTCATGGACGATATCGGGAAGCGATATCGCTCGGGGTCGTCACCGAGATGACGACTTGCGCTCTCAGGGTAGTCGTCCAGCTTTATGGCAATGTGCCCAAATGAGACATCGACAGGTCCAAATGAGACATCGATAGGTCCCAACGAGACACCGACAGGTCCAAATGAGACATCGACATCCCGATGCCAAAACTCTTCCCCTCACAACGATACCGGCCCGATCATATGATCGGGTCCGTGCCAGCCTGAGATGAAGCGCCCCAAAAGGGCATTTCATGCTATTGCTGCTTCAACAATTCCTCGACCTTCGATATCCGATCGTCCATGGTCTGCTCACGATCGGTTCGAGTACCAAGCTTCAATGTCGTATTGACCCGCGGCGCGCCCATCTCGTGCAACACTTCATGGCAACGTTTCGTCACGGCAACCACCTCATCCCAGGGCCCCTCGACGTTGGTTCCATGCGCATGCAGGCGATGCTTCAGGTTGGTATCGCGGATCACTCTCTCGCAGGCGGCAATATATGGCGAAACCGATGCCTCGACACCGATGGGAATGATGCTCAGGTCCGCAATGACATGCATCGTTTCATCCTCCCTTGTGACATACCTCGACCTGGTCCGGTCAAGGCAATCAACGACTTTGTGGTCTAGGCTATCGAATACATAGCCTTAAGCTGTTGAATCTCTGTCTGGCCAGTAGCAAGCTAATAAAGTTGTTGCAAAACGGCAAGGAACGCCTTGCTCGAGACCCGTATCGCGCTGTGACGCGCAAATTGATTCGGAGTTCGGCATATGACCAGTGACACTCGCATAGGCCCTATCGCTCTCCCCGACACCCGAGCCCGACGCGTCTTCGATCAACTTCTCGAGGGTTCCGGTGTAACCCTCAATGGCAATCATCCCTGGGACATCCAGGTGTTTCATCCGGATTTCTTCTCCCGCGTCCTGCATCAAGGCACTCTCGGGTTAGGCGAGTCCTACATGGATGGCTGGTGGGAATGCAAACGCATCGACGAAATGGCCAATCGCTTGTTGCGCCACGGGCTCGGCGAACATGCCCATACCCCTTCCGAGCGCCTCATGTACCGCTTGCAGGCCGGTTTCCTGAACCTGCAGAGCAAGGCCCGCGCTTACATTGTAGGCGAGGCCCATTACGACTTGGGTAACGATCTCTTCGAACGCATGCTCGATCCAACCATGTGTTACTCCTGTGGCTACTGGAAGGAAGCCACGACCTTGCATCAGGCCCAGGTTGCCAAACTCGATCTCGCGGCACGCAAGCTGAACCTGGAACCGGGCATGCGGGTTCTGGATATCGGCTGCGGCTGGGGCAGCTTTGCCGAACATGCCGCACGACATTACGATGTCGAAGTCACCGGCATCACCATTTCCAAGGAACAGGCGGCCTTGGCCCAGGAGCGCTGCAAGGGGTTGCCGGTGGAAATCCGGCTCCAGGACTATCGCGATCTGAAGGGAAGTTATGACCGAATCGTGTCGATCGGTATGTTCGAGCACGTCGGCCACCGCAATTATCGCACCTATTTCACTACCGTCGAATCGCTTCTGGAAGCAGACGGCCTGTTCGTGCTCCATACCATCGGATCCAATAACTCCGATATCAGCGCCGACCCCTGGATCAACAAATACATCTTCCCCAACGGGGTGCTACCTTCGGCCATGCACATCACCAAAGCCTGCGAAGGCCACCTGTTGATGGAAGATTGGCAAAACTTTGGTGCCGACTACGACCGCACATTGATGGCCTGGCTCAGGAACGTTGATGCCCATTGGCACGAAATCGCCGACCGCTACGACGAACGCACGCGACGCATGTTCCGCTATTATCTCTCGGTCTGCGCCGGCGCCTTCCGAGCCCGTGACCTGCAACTGTGGCAGATCGTGTACTCGCGTGGGCGCAACGGACGTTATGATGCCCCGCGCTGAGCGGCCTAACACCTGCCGACATCCAGTCAACGCTATTTCAATGTCGGCGATCTCTTACATCCTGTGGCGAATGACGCCAACTCCCCACCACGCGTATATTAGCGCTCTTGCTAGATGTCCAGCACCGTAAGGGTGTTGAACCCATCGTGTCGGCCTGTAGCACTTGGAAATGCCGACACCGATGGCGAAATGCAATGCATAATAATAATCCTGTTACAGAACCACTGAATAAGGCGTCTGCAACGTGTAGACATCTACTCAGTGCCTCCTTACGTGGCAGGAAGCCAAGCAGGGGCCCATCACGCATGTTTTCCGATATGAAAGCATTGCCCGAGACCAAGGAAAGTCTCGAACAGCTCAAGAGAATGACCGAGCGCATTCCCGGCATGATCTTTCAGTTTTACCGCAGTGCCGCGGGACGGATGTGGTTTCCCTACCTTGCCGGTAGTGCCACTCTTATCCGTGGCGTAGAACGCAGGCTGCTGGCCGACAACGCTCATCATGCCTTCGAGCGCATCGATGCCGAGGACTTCCCCAGATTGATGACCGCTATCGAGCGCTCGGCCAAGACCCACAACCCATTAGCCACTCAATTCCGTTTGCGCCAACCCGATGGCGAGGTGCACTGGATCGCTGTTCGCGCCCAGCCCGAATCCCTTTCCGGCGGCACCTTGTGGCATGGCCTGATGGTGGATATCAGTGAGCAGGTCGCCTATCAGGCTCACCTGCGCGAACTCTCCGATACCGATGAGTTGACCGGCTTGGCCAATCGACGCAAGTTGATGGCTCGCCTCGATGAGGAAATTTCGCTAAGTAACCGCCATGGCACACCACTCTCGCTGATGCTAATCGATCTCGATCACTTCAAGCGCATCAACGATACCTGGGGGCACCTGTATGGCGATCAGGTACTCACCGATCTAGCGACGTTATGCACCAACACATTACGAGAAGAAGACCTCGTCGCCCGGCTGGGGGGTGAGGAGTTCGCTGTACTACTACCGTTAACTCCCCTCTCGCGATGCCAACCATTGGCCGAACGCCTGCGAAAATATATCGCCGAACACGACTTTGGCATCACGCCTGGCAGAGTAACCGTCAGCATCGGCGTTGCCGAGCACCGGGTGGGAGAATCACGGGAAGTACTGATCGAACGTGCCGATCGAGGCCTCTATGCTGCCAAGCATGCGGGGCGCAATCGAGTCGCTGGTAGCGAGTGAACAATGAAAGGCTGCCAGCGGTAGGCATCATGCCCCTGCGGCCCGATCGGTAGATGCCGATGAGCCGCAGGAATGGCAATCGGCCCGTAACGTGCTGTCGCCGATGCCATGGATCGTCACTCGGCTCATTCCACCGGTTCTGTGACGTGGATGCCGAACAGGCTGGCTTCACCCTGGCCACGGCCGATGGTTTCCGGCTCGACTATGCGGCCGTCGCGTACCACCACATGGCCACCCTGCCCCTGAGCCCCACCAATGACACTGCCGACCAGGTAGGTGGGGAAGATCGAGGCATCGTTTTCATAGTTGGGGTTGTGGATCAGGCCGATCATCTGGAAGCGGCCGCGAGTATTGCGCAGCGACTCCAGAGAGTCCTGGATCAAGCGGCGATGCGAGAGTTTGGAGAATAGGCCGTCGAGCAAGATCACGCTTTCGCGGCCGGCACGGGCACGGCGCTTGTGGTTGCCGGGCAGTTCGCGCAATTCACGCTCGATGGCGAATTCCGAGAGCTTGACCAGCCACATCAGCGACACCGCCTCACGCTGACCTTCGGACATGTCTTCGTTGAGCGAGAACAGTCGGCCATGAGGGCGGATGGCATCGTGCTTGAGACGAATCGAGACATCGCGAAACAGACCGCGATAGATGCGCCGGCGAATCTGCCGAGTCAGTTCCTCATCCTTGCGCTTCTGGTCGCCGCTTGCATTGACACCTTCCTGCTGTTGGCGGCGACGCTGGGCGACCATGTGCTCATCGATATCGGCAAGCAGCAATTGGATCAAGTCACGCACCTCAGCATCACTGATCAGCGCCGCCTTGACCTCGAAGAAAGCGCCACCCTCGCTGCTACGGCGGGCTACGCGCTTGAGAATGTCCAGATTGCCGGCAGCATCGGCGATGATTGAGCTGAGACGCTCGACCAGGGTGCCCTCGATATGCTCACGTGAGGAATGCAGTTTGGCCACTCGGTCGCGGTGGTCGTCCAACTGCCCCGTGAGCTGTGCATGCAGTGCGCGTAGGTCGTCCAGTGCCACTGGGCTGACGCCATCTAGCGCCGACAGTCGCGCACGTTCAGTACCATTGAACAGACGGCTCTCACCGGCCTCCGCCAGAGCTCGAGCCAGACGCTGCTCACGAGTCTCCACGTCGCGGGCCTGGCGCTCGCGATTGCGCGAGCGCTCGCCGAGATTCAGTGTACCCAAGGCATCGAGCAACGTCTGTTGACAGGTTTCCAGGGCGGCAAGATCGAACGTTTCACCCGGCTCATCGGACAGCCGCCATTCGATAAGCGCCTCGTCCAATGCATCTGCACTCTCGTGATCGGTCGGCCAATGACTCGCCTCAGCCAAGTCATCGAGCAATGCCAGACGCTCACGCCAGCCACTGGAGAGTTCGCGTAGTACCTCCAGCCAAGCGATGGCCAACTGATCGGTCCACAGCATGGCTTGCTGATTATCGTCGAGGCGTGCTTCGACTTCCTGCTGCTGCTTGGCATTGCCTTTGCGTTGCTCATGAGCCTCGTCACGTTCACGTTTGAGACGTGCAATCTCACGCTCGAGCTTCTGGCTGCCGCCACTCTCGTCACGCACGTCGAGATAGGCACGAATGCGGTCGAAATCGAAATCGGCGCGTCGTGCTGCGGAGGCCAACGCCTGCTCCAGTTCTGCCTGGCGCGACTCAGCACTGTCCATGAAGGCCACCCCGCCCTCGTCCTCGAAGTCCTCCAGCATCCGGAGACGGTCGCGCTCACCATCGGCAAACAGCGACTTCAATTGGCCCGCCAACTCGTCACGGCGACGGTGCAGCGTCTCGCCGCGCTCGCTGGCCTGCTCCAAGTGTTCGGCGACGATGGCCTCCTGTTCGAGCAGCTCAGCCAGTCGTGCCTCCAGTGCCGCCAGGCGTTCGACACCACCAGCATCAGCAAATTTCTCGGCAGCCAGCCAAGTGGCGCCATGGGTTTCCAACTCCTGCTCAGCATGGGCCACTTGAGGCGACAACTCGGCCAGCCGGATCTCAGCTTCAGCCAACGTCTCCGCGGCTTCCTCCAACGCCCGGTCGCCGCCTTCCAGCAGATAGCGCTGGAAGTCATCGATGACCTTGAGCGCCTGCTCGGTCATGCGCGGCGCAAGCCGTTCACGATGAGCATCGAGGTCGGTCTTGTTCTGCTCCAATGCTTCGAGGGCCACCTCGACATCTTCCTCGAGGGCGGCATGGGCACGGCGAGCCAGGGCAAAACGTTCGCCATGTGGATCAAGCCGGGCGATTTCCTCGTCGAGGGCAGCACGACGCTCACGATCGATGGCCAAGCGGCGCTGGGTCTCTTCACGCAGTGCGTTGAGGTACTGAGGATCGAGCGCCGCCTTTACAGCCAACGTCTCGACCCCCTGAACCGCGCCCAATGGCGACTGACCGGCCGTCAAGCAAGCAGACAGGCGTCCGGCCTCGATCACCGGCACCCCTAGCCCACGCTCGATCAGGCGTTCAGCCGCGTCACGCGCGGTTTCTTCACTTTCGACTACTGGCGCAAAGAGTTGTCCGGCGGCTTGTGATAGCCACTCGCGACGGCGCTCTTCGCCCCCTTCGGATGCGGTCAGCGCTTCGTGCAGGGGCACGAAAGCAATACCGGACTCATCAAGGAGAGCATGCGCCTCGGCCTCGGCGACTTGGCGCGCCAAGGGATCGCCGGAGAGGCTTTCCAGATAACGCTCGCGCGCGGCAATGTGCTCATCTAACCCTTCCGCTTCGCGCAGCAGCCGCGGATAGCGAGCCTTGGCGTCCTTGAGCCAGGCATCAGGGGCCTGTTCGGTGATGTCTCGGAAGGTCAGCAGAGCCTGGTGCAGCTCACGCAGGCGCTGTTCCTGCTGGTTCAGGCGATGGCCTTCATCGTCGAGTTCGCGCGCCTGTCGATAAAGTCGGTCACGCAGGTGTACGGGGTCATCATCACCATGCAGGCGGGTAAACTCGCGGGCCGCCTCCGCCAACGGTGCCAGACGCGTACGCCGGGTGTGGGCCTCCTCCTGGCGCCGGTGCAGTTGATGGCGCTCCTGCTGAAACGCAGCCAGTGCGGTCTTCTTGCGCGACCAGAACTCATGAATCTCTTCGTCCGGCCATCCATCGACAAACGCCTGCCAAGCATCCTGCCCCTGTTTGAGCGGCCCCTGCTCGCCCTCCAGACGTTGGCGCTCGCCACTCAATCGATCGCGTTCGTCGCGAGCACTTTCGCGCTGCCTCCCGGCACTCTCGAATTCGGTCTCGACCTCCTCGAGCTCACCACTAAGTGTTTCGTGTTGCTCGCTTTTCAATGCCAAGAGTTCGCCCGGCAAGGTATCGGGATGAGCAACCTTGAACTCGGCATGCCACTTGGCGACCTGCCGGAGTTCACCAACGCGTCCGATATGCTCGGACAATGCCTGACGCGCCTGTTCGGCAGCGGCGGTCGACGTCTCCCGAGTGGTTTCGGGTGCCTCGAGCTCATCCTCGCTGAATAACCCTTGGCTAAGCGCCTGGGTGTAGAAACTCTGATTGTCGGTAAACTCACGCTGACGCGATTCGAGCTGCTCACGCTCGCGGTCGAGCCGTTCCCATTGCTCATCAAGGTGCTGGGCGTCGGCTTTGAGCTCCTTGAGGAATTCACGATCGGCAATCACCTCCTCACGGAAGCGATTGCCATCCAGCGCTTCGAAGTCATCCGCCGCCTCGTCGAAGCGTGCCAGGGCACGATAGCGTGCCGAATCGTCAACGAAGGCATGGCTGTCGGCGAGCCACTCACGGGCTGCCGTATAGGCGACATGATGCACGTCCTTGGCCGTGGGCCAATTCGCTTCGGGCAGATGAATCAAACGGCGATGGGCATCGACTCGCGCACCACGTTCGGACAGTGCCTGACGCACGTTGCGCTCAGCCTGGCCAGTCAGTTTGGCCAACAACCATGTCGAGACACGTGGCCGTCCGGTATCGCCTGAACCCCAGGCGAAACCAGCAATCAGTTCGACATCGCTCTCCTCTCCCAGGCGTTCTGGTCGCTTCGGAAGACCGGGCAACGCCGTGAGCGCCTGCCCGCCGAGCAGTCGCTCGCTGGCCTTGAGCCCCGCGTCGAGCTCGATCAGTTGAAGGCGAGCCTCGAGCAAACCTTCACCCTGTGCATTGAGTTCATCGAGCAACACCACTTTGTGTTCGGCACGTTGCTGATCGGTTTCGGCTTCGCTCAGGCGATGACGCAGTTCGGTAACCTTGGTCCCCGAATTGAGGATCACATCCTCGATCAGCTCCTCCCCCTCATCGGTCTCGCCGCGGGTAGCGCCGGAGAGAATCTGTGGCGCCAGCACCTCAAAGAAGAACGCCTGGTCGGCCTTCTCGCCGGCACGCGGCTTGATGGCGTTGAATATCTGGCTCTTGTCGGCACCGCCCTCTTTCTGGAAGGCAGCAAGCTGGGCCAGTTCGCGGCGCGAAATATGCGCACCGACAGCATCGAGCCACTCTTCGCGGTTGGCGCTACGGGTCACGCCGTGAGTGCGCATTGCCGCCTGTACATCGGCATTGGCATAGAGCGCCAGCTTGCCGTCACGGGTCAAATGATGGACCGGAACATTCTCCAGCCGGCCGGCGTAGTGATAGAAGGACAGGCCACTGCCATCGCTGTAGCCATACATACCAAATACGAAGGTTTCACCGGCGACCTCTTCGCCAGCCGCGGCGAGCATATCGGACTGCCCGTTCGATGCATCACCGGAACGGAATTCGACACGCAAGTGTGACCAGCTACGTCCCTGGCCGCCGACATTCGACGGTGAGCACTTGCGCCGGGTACGTGAAAGTAACGAGCGATCCCGCGATAGCAACCCGATCAGCGCCTCGGCAAGCGTGGTCTTGCCGAAACCGTTCTCCATGCTGATAGCGCTGGACTGGCCGCGCAGGTCGAGCAGCAGATGACGCATCTTGGCGTCCCAGGGCGAGGCAATGTCCCCGTGCTTGTTGAGCAGGTTGGCCACTTCGATGCGATTGATGACGCTCATGTGCGGTCTCCTGTCTCTTCCACGGCTTCGGCACCGTCTTCTTCTGCAATGGCTTCGCTGCCAAGGTCATTGGGAGAGAACAGGTCGGCCTCCACCACGTCTTCGCTATCGGTGCTCTCAGCAGCCTCAGCGGTCAATGACCGGTCCTCTGATACGGCCTTCAGGGATAGCGTCTCCCCGGCAGCGGAAGCATCTTCTTTTACCGCCCCCTCGTGCGGCTGACCGGAGAGCAGTTCAACCAGGTGCGACAGGTGATGCACACCGACCTGTTCGGCCTCGATCGCACCGAGCAAGGTCTGCTGCCAGATGTCGCCACCCTCTTCAGTGGTTTCGCGCACGGCTTCGAGTTGGCCGGCACGCACCTGCAGGTCGATGAAGGCCTTGACTCGACGGCTGATGTCTTCACCACGTTCGTCGAGCAATACGCGGCTGGCGTCGGGGGCGGCATCACCGAGTGCACGCAGGCTTTCGAGTTGTTCACGCAACAACTCGACCAGTTCGGTAGTGGCGAAAGTCGCTTCCTGATAACGGCTGACGTCCGACAATGCACGATTCAAGCGGGTATACAGCAG
Source organism: Litchfieldella anticariensis FP35 = DSM 16096 (assembly GCF_000409775.1). Classification (GTDB taxonomy): domain Bacteria; phylum Pseudomonadota; class Gammaproteobacteria; order Pseudomonadales; family Halomonadaceae; genus Litchfieldella; species Litchfieldella anticariensis. The sequence continues at coordinate 1,341,658 of NZ_KE332377.1, forward strand.
GGTGTGCAGCAGCAGCCACAATTGCAGATACCACTGCGCCAATTCAGCGCGACTCTCCTGGCGCAAGCGCAGGGCATCGAACACCGGGTCGCGAGTGTAGAGCGGTGGCTGGTCCAGTTCAGGGTCCGGTACCAGGGCATAGAGCCGTGAGCCCGGTGCGATGCCGGGATAGTCGCCGGGCTCGAAGACACGCAGACGCAGGCCCTGGCCAGCGAGGAAGTCGCGCAATGCCTCGCGCTCAGCCTCCAGCGCATCATCGATCAAGGCACACACGTCACGCTCGGAGAGCTGGCCCTCGCGAGCGGCGCGCCGCTTGCGGCCACCACTGGGCTGACGTTCGGCGGTACGGTAGCGCAGCAGGTAGGCGACGACCTCGCCCATCTCGGTCATGTTCATGAAGCAACTTCCTGTGAAAAACGTAGCGAGGGCGTCACCACCCCCTCGATGCGACGGCCATCGTCGAGTGTGATCAAGAACGGCTCGGCCTCGATGCCTACCGTCAGTCGCTCATCGAGCAGTTGAGTATCGACAAAGGTGTTGAGCAACTGGGCCAGGCAGTCGCCCTCCTCGAAGCGGTGCCAGCCTTCGCTCAGCGCGTCGGGCAGTGACAAGGGTGACGCACTCAAGCGTTCGCGTAATGCGGGGCCGCGCGACTCGAGAAAACGTGCCAATAGTGGATCTTCCGGTCGCGCATCGTCATGTTCGTCGAATACCAGCGCCGTCGCGCTTTTCTCGGCGCGCCGGGTTTCGACGAAGGGGATCAGTGGTTCGACACGGGGCATGGCGGCAGCCAGGCCGAACGGCATCATCCGCCCCACCAAGGCATCGCGTAATGCGGCTTGTAGCGGCGCACTCAGCAGACGCCGCGAGAGATCAGCGAAATCGATGACTCCCATCGACTGAATACGCCCCTCAGCGATATCGGAAAGCAATTCAGAAAGCCGCCGCGAGAGGTTCTCGATAGCGGTGAGTACGCGCCCGATGGCTCCCGATAGCATGCGCAGGTCCCAGTCGTCGTCTTGCCTGTCGCACCACAGCTCGAAGCGCTGCATCACCTCGGGAGTGGCAAGCTGCGAGCGTGCACTGAGCAAGGTACTCTGAATCGTCGACAAGGCATTGTGGTAGTGGCGTTCGTTATCGAGAAAGCCGCTGAGCTTGCCCTCGCGGGTGGGGTTCTCGCGGATGCGGCGCAGTTCCTGAGTCAGGGCGCGAATCGCCATCAGAATCTGGTTGGTGATGTCGGGAATTCGTGCGAAATCGCCACGCGCCAACGCGGCAAGCACCTTAGCAGCATCGTATTCGGAATACAGCAGATCCTCGACCTGGCTGGCCAGGGTCACTGCCTGACGGCCACTGGGCGTCAGGCGTACCTGACCGGTCTGGCCCTGCTTTTCGATCAAGGCCGTGCGCTTGGTACTGCGTACGCCACGGCTGGTATCGCCCACCTCCTGAGCATCGTCCTCATGTCGAAAGTACAGCTCGCTGGGAGTCGAGAGCAGGTTGACGACGAAGGCCAGATCGTCGGCCGGCAATGCTGGGTAATGCTCGCGCAACTGAGCAAGACAACGCGTCTGCGAAACGAAAGCGCTGTTGGTGGCGAAATCCACGTCAAGTAAATAGTCGAGCAGCAGGCAGCCGAGATCCAGCCAGTAGCCATCGCGCAGCCCGCGGCGCTGCTCCTGGCTGACCTGTACGAAGGACGATCCCGGTTCATGGGCACTATCGTGCAGGTCTATCAGCCGCGTGGTGGCGACAAGTAGCTTGCTCCAGGCGGTCATGCGTCATCCCCGATGGGCAAAAAGCGCCATTATGCCAAGGGAGACGCAGTGGGTCATGAACGATCTCATCCAACGGTATGAAGAACGCCCTTAGCCAGCGAGGTGCTTGCGAAACCAGCGGGCAGCGTGAGCCTGTACTTCTTCCAACTTGCCCGTCTCCTCGAACAGGTGAGTGGCTCCAGGCACGATGGTCAATTCACAGGGAGCCAGCATGCGTGCTTTGGCCTGTTCGTTGAGGTCGATCACCTGCTCATCGCGTCCACCCACTAACAATAGTGTCGGTGCTTCGACCCGAGGCAGATACTCGCCAGCCAGATCTGGACGACCGCCTCGCGAGACAATGGCCTTGACCTTGTCGGGACGTTGGGCAGCAGCAATCAGAGCGGCGGCTGCGCCGGTACTGGCACCGAACAGGCCAATGTTCAGTTCCTGCGTCTGAGCCGCTTGAGCGACCCAGTCAACGGCGCCGGTCATACGCTCGCCGATCAGGTCGATATCGAAGCGAAGTTCACGGGTGCGCTCATCGATTTCGTTTTCCTCCGGGGTCAGCAAATCGAACAGCAAGGTAGCCAACTCCTGCTCACTGAGGTAGTCCGCCACTTTCTGATTACGAGAGCTGAAGCGGCTGCTGCCGCTACCGTGAGCGAATACCACGATGCCCGTTGCCGCTTCAGGGACGATCAAATCCCCTTCCAGGTCGACCCCGGCAGCCTGCAACGTGATGCTGGTACGAGAAGTCGCCATGGCAGCTCCTCCTCTTTGGTGAAGTGGTGACAGAAAACTTGCACTAAAAAGTGTAGTGTCGTGCCCCGCCTCTCGCTCAAGAGCGGCTAGGGTCTTCCTGAACTCTCCCCCCTCGCGATTCCCCCGGCAATCAAATGCGCCGTGCGTATGGGTTCCGGAATGGCGCCATTGATCGAAGTTTCACATATCACTTCGGCGGCCTCTTCACGGCTTAACCCCATGCGTTGCACGTAAACGCCAGCCAGCGGCTCCATTGGCCCGAGACGCTCGACCAGCGCCCACTTGCGAGAGCCACCGGGAATGCGTTCTAGCAAAGCCCAGCGCATAGCATCCGGACGTGGTGCATGACGGGCGACAACCAGCACCGGCACCCCCAATGCCGCATGCAGCCCAGGCACGTCGACCACATTGAAGCCAGCTAGGGCAACCCCTTGCAGCATCACCAACTGCAGATGCGCAGCGAACTTGGATTCACGTACCAGACGCGTTAGCTCCCGAGTACTGTTGACTCCATCGCGCCGTACTTTTCCCGACACCACCCCCTCCAGCCGCAGGCCAGAGTAGATCACGCCAATAACTGGCACATCGCCGCGATGCTCGCGCGAAAAGGGGCAGTCATCGAAGCCGACGATATGCGAGAAGGACCTGTGAGGTATGAGAGATGTCATCGTCAACGCTTGCCGGTGATATTTTTCGGTATGCTGGTACTCCATGTTTCCATTCTGGCAAAGGAAGTGTCGCAGCATGATCCAACAGACACTACAGCAGGTTTTCGGCTACGACGACTTCCGACCCGGCCAGCGCGAGGTGGTCGAGGCGGTGGTTGCTGGACGTTCGGCAGCGGCGATCTTTCCCACCGGCTCTGGCAAATCGCTGTGCTACCAACTGCCGGCTCTCCATCTCCCGCACCTGACCCTGGTCGTCTCACCGCTGCTGGCACTGATGCAGGATCAACTGGCGTTCCTCGCCCGACACGGCATCGCGGCGGGAAGCATCGACTCTAGCCAGAATCGCGAAGAGACCGCTGCGGTCATGGATGGCGTCAAGCGCGGTGAGATCCGTATCCTGATGATCTCGGTGGAACGTCTCAAGAATGAGCGCTTTCGCGCTTTCATCGAGCGTATACCGATTTCACTGCTAGTGGTCGACGAGGCCCACTGTATCTCCGAATGGGGACACAATTTCCGTCCCGATTATCTCAAGCTGCCCGACTATCAGCGCCAGTTCGACATTCCCCAAGCACTGCTTTTGACCGCCACGGCCACGCCTCGGGTGATCGCCGATATGCGCGAACGTTTCGGGATTGCCACTGAAGACGTCACCACCACCGGCTTCTATCGCCATAACCTCGACCTGCAAGTGGCACCGGTTGCCGCCAAGCAACGTGCCAGCGTGCTGGTCGACTGGTTACGCCCGCGCCTCGACGCCGCCACGCCTCAACCTACCATCGTCTATGTGACGCTGCAGAAGACCGCCGAGCAACTCACCGCCTACCTCGGTAAGGCCGGGCTTGAGGCCTGTGCCTATCATGCAGGGCTAGGTAGCGAAGACCGCGAACGAATCCAGCAAGACTTCATGGCCGGCCGGGTGAACGGCATCGTCGCCACCATCGCCTTCGGCATGGGCATCGACAAGGCCGACATCCGCAACGTGGTGCATTACGATCTGCCCAAGTCGATCGAGAACTACAGCCAGGAGATCGGCCGGGCTGGGCGAGACGGCCATCCTGCCGAGTGCCTGGTGTTGGGTGGCCGGGATACGCTAGGGGTATTGGAGAACTTCGTCTATGGCGATACCCCGGAACCCAGCGGTATCCGCCACGTGATCGGCGAATTGCTGACCGCCGCCAACAGCGAGCCCAATGGCCAGTGGGAACTGATGCTAAGTGCTCTCTCACAGCAGGCCAATATCCGCCCTCTGCCGCTCAAGACATTGCTGGTTCAACTCGAGCTACTAGGCATCATTGCCCCACGCTACGCCTACTTCGCCGAATACCGCTTCAAGTTCTTGATCGATCCCGAGGCTCTGATCGGCAATTTCGACGGCGAGCGGCGCGACTTCGTGGCAGCCATCGTCGATGCCAGCGTGCGAGCCAAGACCTGGTGCAGCCTGGATTTCGACGCTCTCTACCGGCTCGGTCAGGAGCGTGGCCTGGATACCCGGCGCCCCCGGGTGATCACCGCCCTGGAGTATTTCAATGACAAGGGCTGGATTCAGTTGGAAAGCAAGCAGATGACCGAAGTCTACCAAGTGCTTGCGCCTGACGTGGACCCGGCACAGCTGGCCGATCGGCTACATGGTTATTTCCAGGACAAGGAAGGTGCCGAGATTGCCCGCATCCATGCCATGCTCGAGCTATTCGAGAGCGACACCTGCCTGAGCCATCGCCTCGCCCACTATTTCGGCGACGATCGAGCTCCCAAACAATGTGGTCACTGTTCCGTGTGCCGCGGCCAAGTCGCCAGGCTACCCCAAGCCACCGACCTTCCACCGCTGGATTCGCATGCACCCGATGCCTTGTGTCAGCCACTCATCGAACGCTGTCGCGAACTCCATGATGCTGAGCCCTCGACAGCATTACTGACCCGCTTCCTGTGTGGCATCACCACACCACTGTTCACCCGACTCAAGGCCAGGCAACTACCCGGCTTCGCGGCACTGGAAGCCTATCCCTATACCGAGGTCCAGAATTGGCTTGAAATCAACCATCCGTCGGTGGCGTGAGGGTCTGAAGACTTGGCGGCAAGTGTGATGTGCCCATCAGGTAGATATCGATATGACGCGCGACGTCTCGCCCTTCGCCTATCGCCCACACCACAAGTGAGGCTCCGCGGCGAGCATCGCCACTGGCAAAGACACCGTCCAGCTCAGTCATCATGGTCTCGTCGGTGATCAGTGTGCCGTTATCGGCAAGCGTTAGCCCTGGATCGACGAGTACCTGGGCTTGGGCACCCTGGAAACCGATGGCGATCAGCACCAAGTCAGCGGGAATGCGGATATCCTCCTCGAGTACTGTCTTGTCCTTGCGGCGTCCTTGGGCGTCGAGCGTCCACTTGACGCGCTCGGTGACAATTGCGTCCACGGCACCATCACCGTCGTCATCGACAAAAGCGGTGACATTGAGGGCGAACAGTGCCTGGCCGCCCTCTTCCAAGGCATAGGTTTGCTCATAGATACGCGGCTGCCACGGCCAGGGGTTGTCAGCTGGCCGGTTCGTTGGCGGCTGCTCACGCACGCTGATCTGTGCTACGTCCAGAGCGCCTTGTCGGTGCGCAGTGGCCACACAGTCGGCACCGGTGTCACCCCCGCCCAATACCACCACTCGCTTGCCGTAAGCATCGATCGCTGGGGCACCGCGACCTGCTTGGTGGCGATTCTCATCGGTAAGATAAGGCATGCCGAAATGGATTCCCCCCAGCTCGCGACCCGGCACCATGACATCGCGATGCTGCTGGGCGCCGATCGCCAGACACACCGCATCGAAGCTCTCGCGCAACTGGGCCAATGACATCGCAGGACCAATCTCGACACCGGTACGAAACTCGATGCCTTCACCGCGCAGTTGGTCGAGGCGTCGTTCAACCTGATGCTTGGCGAACTTGAAGTCGGGGATGCCCAGCGTCATCAACCCGCCAAGGGCTTCATCGCGTTCGAACACCGTCACCCAATGCCCGGCGCGATTGAGCTGTTGGGTGCATGCCAGCCCGGCCGGCCCACTACCCACTATCGCGACTCGTTTGCCGGTACGTCGCGCTGGCGGCTCGGGACGGATCCAACCCATTTCCCAACCGCGGTCAACGATCGCCCGCTCAAGACTCTTGATGGCCACAGCATCGGCGTTGTAGGCCAGCGTGCAGGCAGGTTCACAAGGTGCGGGACAGGTATAGCCGGTAAATTCGGGAAAGTTGTTGGTGGCATGCAGCCGCGCCAAAGCCTCGCGCCAGCGACCTCGCACCACCAAGTCGTTCCACTCGGGGATCAGGTTGCCGATCGGACAGCCGCCCATGCAAGTCGGCACACCGCAATCCATGCAGCGTTCGCCCTGTTGGCGCAGGTGATCTTCTCGCCATCGAGGCGCATAGATCTCGCGATAGTCGCCGATGCGCTCGCCAGGATCGCGCTTGCCGATCGGCTCACGTGGATGCCTGAGAAATCCGTCGGGATGGTTCTCGTCCATCAGGCTACCTCCCCGGCTGCCGCTGGCGGCGCGACACGGATGTCCCGCCCCTGCGCTAGCTCGCGGCCCACCACCTCGGCATAGGCTTCGGGCACGACCTTGACCAACCTTGCCAGGGTGGCGGGCCAGTCGTCGAGCAGTTCCCTGGCTCGGTGGCTGCCAGTGTAGGCCTGGTGGTTTTCCAAAAGACGTTGTACCAGGGCAATGTCACGCTCGTCTTCCACGGCCTGCAACCCCACTCGCTCGGCATTGACCCGCTCAGTCAGATCGCCATGCTCGTCAAGCAGATAGGCTTCGCCACCGCTCATGCCAGCGGCGAAATTCTTGCCGCACGGGCCGAGAATCAACGCCACGCCGCCGGTCATGTACTCGCAACCGTGATCGCCGACGCCCTCGACCACGGCCAGCGCACCGGAGTTGCGTACGCAAAAGCGTTCGCCGGCCAAGCCGTTGATATAGGCTTCGCCACTGGTGGCGCCGAACAGCGCGACATTGCCGATGATGACATTGTCGGCGGCGACATACCCGGACTCCAGTGGGGTACGGACGCTGATCCGGCCACCCGATAACCCCTTGCCGAGGTAGTCGTTGGCGTCGCCGGTCAAATGCAGGCTGATGCCCTTGGCGACGAAGGCTCCGAAGCTCTGGCCAGCCGAGCCATGCAGATGAATGCAGATGGTATCGTCGGCAAGCATAGCCGGTGCGTAACGCTTGACCAGCGCGGAAGAAAGCAGCGTACCGACAGTGCGATCGCGATTGCATATCGTGTCCTCGATATACACTGGCTTGCCATGCTCGAGCGCTGGCGCCGCCTGGACAATCAGGCGCTGATCGAGTTTGTCATCGAGTTGATGATTCTGCTCACGTGTCTTGTAGGGGGTATCGGTCGACTCCACGCACGCCAGCAGTTCGCTGGGATCCAGCACAATCCCCCGAGGGTGCGTCACCTCTCGTGGGCGCAGGCGATGGACACAACCGACCATGTCCTGCACCGTGGCAAAGCCAAGCGCGGCCATGATCTCGCGCAGTTCCTCGGCGACGAAGCGCAGATAATTGATGATGTGCTCAGCCTCGCCATCGAAACGCTCACGTAGTCGTGGGTCCTGGGTCGCCACGCCCACCGAGCAAGTGTTGCAGTGACACTTACGCAGCAGCAAGCAGCCGACGACGACCATCGGCGCGGTGCCGAAGCCAAACTCCTCGGCTCCCAGTAGTGCTGCCATCGCCACGTCGCGGCCGGTCTTCATGCCGCCGTCGGTACGTACGGTGATACGCGAGCGCAGGTTGTTGGCCATCAGTACCCGATGGGTTTCGGCCAACCCCAACTCCCACGGTGTTCCGGTGTGCTTGATCGAGGTTTTCTTGGCTGCCCCGGTGCCGCCGGCATCACCGGAGATCAGCACCGCGTCGGCCCGTGCCTTGGTCACGCCGGCGGCGATAGTCCCGACGTTAGCCTTGGAAACCAGTTTGACGTGGATCTCGGCCTCGGGATTGGCGCACTTGAGATCATGAATCAACTGGGCCAAATCCTCGATCGAGTAGATATCGTGATGCGGTGGAGGCGAAATCAGCCCCACGCCGGGAACCGTGAAACGAACCTCGGCAATCGCTGCATCGACCTTGCCGCCAGGAAGCTCGCCGCCCTCGCCCGGTTTGGCGCCCTGAGCCATCTTGATCTCGATCTGACGGGCGCTCGCCAGGTAGTGGGCGGTGACCCCGAAGCGCCCCGAGGCGCATTGCTTCATCGAGTTCTCGGCGTCGGTACCGAAGCGCTCGACCTGTTCACCACCCTCTCCGCTGCCGGCCTTGCCGCCGATACGGTTCATGGCGATCGCCATCACTTCATGGGCCTCACGCGACAGGGCACCGAATGACATCGAACCGGTGCCGAAACGTTTGAGAATCGCCTCGACCGGCTCGACCCGTTCGAGCGGAATCGAGCGTTGCGGATCAAGATCGAAGTCGAGCAGTCCACGCAGTGTTTGTAGACAGCGGCTCTGCTCATTGACGGCCTCAGCGAAGCGGCAATAGCTCTCGGCGTCATTGTGACGGGCCGCCTGCTGCAGGTAGCCGATGGTGCGCGGATTCCACTGATGCCATTCGCCATCGCGACGCCAATAGAAATCGCCGCCCTGCAGCAACTGTAGATTACCGGCGATGCGATCGCTGTAGGCGACCGCATGTGCCTGCTCGGCTTCATCCTCGATCGTCGCCAGACCTACGCCTGGAATGTGGGCCGGTGTTCCGGTGAAGCAATCGTCGACCAATGACTGGTCCAGGCCAATGCACTCGAAGGTCTGCGCGCCCTTGTAGCTCTCCAACGTGGAAATCCCCATCTTGGCCATGACCTTGAGCAGGCCATCCTCGATAGCGAGACGATAACCTTGGTGGGCCGAGGCACTATCGGTGATGTCGGAAAGCGCCCCCTCGACATGTAAGTGTTCAAGACTGCGATAGGCCAACCACGGATAGATGGCGTCGGCTCCATAGCCGACCAAGGTGCAGTGGTGGTGTACGGCATAAGGCTCGCCGCTGCACAGCACCAAAGAAGCGCGGGTGCGCTTGCCGGCTCGGATCAGACCGTGGTGAACAGCGCCGATGGCGAGCAGGGAAGGAATGGCCACCCGCGTCGGTCCCACTTGTCGATCGTCGAGGACCACCAGGCTGATACCAGCATCGACGGCGGCCTCGGCGTCGCGACGCAGGCGTTCGATCGCTGCCGCCAGCCCATCGCCTGGCGAATAGGTGGTATCGACCGTCTGTGCGCGCAGTCCCTCGCGATCGAGCCCAGCAAGGGTCGCAAACTCCCTGTCGTCAAGAATCGGGCTTTCAAGGCGTAAACGGCGACAATGCTCGGGTGTCTCTCCGAGCAAGTTGCGTTGACAGCCCAGGTGGATGCTCAGTGAGGTAACCAACGCCTCGCGCAGGTAGTCCAACGGCGGGTTGGTGACCTGGGCGAAAAGCTGATGGAAGTAGGCGAACAGTGGCTTACGCTGTGCCGACAAGGCCGCCAATGGCGTATCGTTGCCCATCGCGCCTAGTGGATCCTTACCAGACTCGGCCATTGGCCCCAGCAATACGCGAAGCCCCTCGAGTGTATAGCCGAAGGCACATTGATGGGCGGCGAGCGTCGCCGGATCGAGTGCCTTGATAATGGGCTCGTGGGAATCGTCACGCAGATCGGCAAGCTTGACCCGGTGCCGGGCAAGCCAATCGGCATAAGGCGCTGCATGAGTCAGATGACGAAAGACCTCATCCTCGGGAACGATGCGACCCTCACGGGTATCGGCGAGAAAGAGCTGACCTGGACGTAACCGTCCCTGCAGCACGATCTCACCGAAGTCGGTATCCAAGGTGCCGCTTTCGCTGGCCATGATCAGCTTGTCATCACGGGTCAGGCAGTAACGGCAAGGACGCAGGCCATTGCGGTCGATGACCGCCCCTACCGCCTCGCCGTCCGTGGCGACGACCAATGCCGGTCCGTCCCACGGCTCCATGAGGGAAGCGTGATAGTCATAGAAGGCTCTCCGCTCCGGCATCATCGCTGGATCCTTCTCCCAGGCCTCGGGGATCAGCATGCGTAGCGCATGCGGCAGAGAGCGCCCGCCTGCCAGTAGCAGTTCCAGTACATGGTCGAAGTCGGCGGAGTCGCTCTGGTCGTCTTCGGCCAGAACCGGCTTGATCCGGTCGATATCGGCACCGAAGCGTGGGCTTTCCAGCGACACCTCACGTGCACGCATCCAGTTGACGTTACCGCGCAAGGTATTGAATTCGCCATTGTGCACCAGAGTGCGATAGGGATGAGCAAGCTCCCAGGCTCCCAGAGTGTTGGTGGAGAATCGGGAGTGCACCAGCACCAGCGCGCTTTCCACTCGTGTATCGCGCAGGTCGGTGTAATAGCTGGCCAACTGGGCACAGGTCAGCAAGCCTTTGTAGACGATACGTCGCCGATCCAGGCTGCAGATGTAGAACAGATTGGCCCCCTCCCCCCCCAGTCCACGCTCGCGCACGCGGTTCTGGATCTCGCAGCGCAGCACATACAGGCCAACATCGAAAGCTTCCGGCGGCATGGGCGTCGAGGGCGCCAAGAAACCCTGCTCCACCACGGGCTCGGAATCCAGTGCCGTACGCCCTAGCCCCCGGTTGTCGGTGGGCACACGGCGCCAGCTCAGCAGTCGGTATCCTTGCGCATCGATAGCGGCCTCGATCATTCGTTTGATCGACGTGCGCTGCTTTCCGTCTCGAGGGAGAAAGAATTGCGCGACCCCATAAGTACCGGCACTGGGCAGATCAGGAATGATGTCGGCAAAAAAACGATGAGGGACCTGCAATAGCATACCGGCCCCATCACCGGTATTTTCTTCGGCACCACGCGCACCACGGTGATCGAGGTTGCGCAGCATGCGCAGACCGTCCTCGATCAGTGCATGCGTAACCTGGCCACGTACGTTGACCAACGCACCCACGCCACAGTTGGCATAACCGGCACGAGGGTTGAAGGGCATCCTGCTGAACTTGCCTGCCGGGTATCGCATGAATGTCGTTACCCCTGACGGGTGGCTTTGCGCCTATCACAGCTTAGGCCATATGACGCCAACGCTGCAGGCCAAGCATCAGGAGGTGAACCGGCAAAAAGATGGCTAGTGGCCATAACAGCATCAGACCAGCCAGGTAGAACAATGGGTCAAGGCTATCCTGAGGCTGGCCAAAAGGGCCATGCACCCAGTTGATATTGCGCTCGGGATCGGTGAAGAGATAAGTCAAGGGGATCACCAACCAGGTCAAAGCGGTCTGCCAGAAGATGGCACGTCGGTCGAATCCAAGCCGCCATACGGCAAAGCTCGCTACCAGCGGCAGGATCAGATGATAGAGCGATAGCACCCGTGTCACGGGAGGGTGCTCTGGATTGAACATGTACTCGGTACCGCCAATGGGGTGTATACCGGTCAACCAGGCGATCCCTACATCCACCGCCCACAGCATGCCTACCAACAATACCGATAGCAGTTGCATCGACAGCAAGCGTCGGTTCTCGGTCCACAGGCCCACCAGAATGAGGAAGTTGGCCAGATTACACAGCCAGAAGAAGTTCTGATGACCGAGCATCACGACATAGGTCGGTGCCCAACCGAGAATCCAAGCGGTGAAGGCGAGCTTGAGCCATAGCGGTATGCGATGCCCCACTGGCATATCAGGATGCCTCCTCGCCTATCCCGTGGCGCTTGAGCTTGTTGGCGACAGTGGTGTGAGAAACACCCAACCGCCGTGCCAAGAGTCGGCTGGAAGGATATTGAGGATAGAGTGCAGCGAGCACGCGCTTCTCCACCTCGCCAAGAATATCAGCCAATCCACCATCCAGATCGATGCCGGCCAACCCCGGTGTCGGTCCTACATCAGGCAAACGTAGATGCGACGGTTCGATAGCCCCTCCCTCGCACAACGATACTGCCTGGAACAACACATTCTCGAGTTGACGCACGTTACCAGGCCAATGGTAGGAAGAAAGCCGCGCCAGCGCCGCAGGAGAAAGCCGAGGCATGGAACAACCGATCTGGCGCGAGGCACGATCGATGAAGTGGTTGGCCAGTTCCTCGATACCATCCAGGCAGTCGCGCAGCGGTGGTACCTGCAGCGAAAGCACGTTCAGGCGATGATAGAGATCCTGGCGGAAGCGGCCGGCGGTACACAACGCCGGCAGATCCTGCTGAGTGGCACAGATCACCCGCACGTCCAAAAAGGTTTCCTCGTCACTACCCACGCGACGAAAGCCACCATCCTGTAGGAAGCGCAGTAGCTTGACCTGCAATCTCGGGCTCATCTCACCGACTTCGTCGAGAAAGATGGTGCCGCCAGCGGTGAGTTCCAGCAAGCCCAGTTTGCCTTCCGGGCGTGCACCTTCGAATGCCCCGGGGGCATAGCCAAACAACTCGGTCTCGGCCATCGACTCCGGCAGACCGGCGCAGTTGAGCGCCATGAATGGCGCCTGGCCTCTTGAACTGGCCAGATGGCAAGCGCGTGCTAACAGCTCCTTGCCGGTCCCGGTTTCCCCCTCGATCAACAGCGGCGCATCCAAGGGGGCCATGCGTCGAGCTTCACGAATCAATGTGGCTAGCCGTGGGCTCGATTGGAAGATTGCCTCGAAACCACGTAATTCCTGGCGTTGTACATGATAGATGCGCTCGCCGATGCGGTCGGCACGGTGCAGGGTTACCACTGCCCCTGCCAACGAGGCGACATCGTCATCATTCTCGCTATGCAGAGGCGCGATATCCGCCAGGTAGGTGGCCTCCTTGAGTTTCAGGCGCAGCCCATTCACTCGTGCATTGTTGCGGCGTATCAGTTCAGGCAAGTCGAGGTCATGGAGATAACGATCCAACGATAGCCCTGGCACTTCATCGATACGTACCCCCAGCATCTGTCCCGCGGCGCGATTGGCAGCAACGATATGGCCTTCCATGTCGATCGACATCACTGGATCCGAGAGCGATGACAACAGGGCATCGAGCTCCAGATGGCGCCGTTCGCTGGGCATCAGGCTGACGCGCCTGACACTGAATACGCCGGGAATAGCCTCCAGCGTTGGGCGCAGAGTCGCTAGCTGGGCGTTGAGCAGGTGCGGCAAATGGAGATAGATAGTATTGCCATGGTCTCCGCCGACTTCTCCGCGAGCGACATTGACACCGTAATCGGCGAAGTGAGAAACGATGTCCCGCAGAATGCCGATTCTATTCTGGCAATGAAACTTGAGGCGCATGTCGAATTCTTTTCCGTCAAAAGGACGTGACTTGACTGTAAAGATAGCGTGACAGAGTTTTTCATCTCAATCACGAATCTCCCCTTCTTCCGCCCTTATGGTTCCTAAGCTACATTTAGCGTATAGAAAACTTTACAGCTTCGACACACCTTCCTCTTCCAGTGAGGCGATAAGAGTACTGTTGCGACCACCAACCCACTCTATGCTGATGAGCATTCCCTTTGTTCTTTCGACAATCACAACATCCAGGGAGGCTCGTATGGCCAAATCAACCAACTACCAGGCGCGAATGCCTGATGCCAATGGCTACATTGCCTACAGCGACCAAGAGCACGCTACCTGGAAAACCCTGATGGAGCGCCAGACGGCAATCATTGGAGGGCGTGTATGCCAGGAATACATCGATGGTCTGGAGCGCCTCGCTCTGCCCCACGATCGTATCCCCCAGCTCGCTGACGTGGATCGTGTACTCCTCGATTCCACCGGCTGGCAGACCGCACAGGTACCAGCGCTGATTCCTTTCGATACCTTCTTCGAACTGCTGGCAAGTCGTCGCTTTCCGGTAGCCACCTTCATTCGTACTCCGGAAGAGCTTGACTACCTGCAGGAGCCGGACATCTTTCACGAGCTCTTCGGTCATTGCCCGATGCTCACTAACCACGACTTCGCCGAATTCACCGCCACTTACGGCAAGTTGGGACTGGCAGCAAGCAAACAGGAGCGTGTCTACCTGGCCAGGCTGTACTGGATGACCGTGGAGTTCGGGCTGGTGGATACCCCGGAAGGTCGACGCATCTATGGCGGCGGCATCATCTCCTCGCCCAAGGAGACATTGTACGCACTGTCCGACGTCCCCGAGCATTACCCCTTCGATCCGCTCGATGCGATGCGCACCCCCTACCGCATCGACATCCTGCAGCCGCTCTACTACGTGCTTGACGGCCTGCATACCCTGCACGACCTTTCTAGGCAGGACATCATGGCCCTGGTGCATCAAGCTATGGAACTGGGGCTGTATCCGCCCAAGTTCCCGCCCAAGCCGTCCGAACCAAAAGCCGCCAACGCCTGAATACTCTTGTTTTCACACACTTTTCATTACCTGACTTCATACATATGGAGACCTCAATGAGCAATCTTTCACAACAGCAGTGCGAAGCTTGCAGCTGGGATGCCCCACACGTGACGGAGGCTGAAATCGAAGAGTACAAGAAGCAGATTCCCGAGTGGCAGATCGTCGAGCGCGATGGCATCATGCAACTGGAGCGAGTATTCAAGTTCCGCAACTTCAAGCAGGCCCTGGCGTTCACCAACGACGTCGGCGATATCGCTGAGGAAGCCGGCCACCATCCGGCACTACTCACCGAATGGGGCAAGGTTACCGTCACGTGGTGGTCGCACGAGATGAAGGGCCTGCACAAGAACGACTTCATCCTGGCAGCCAGAACCGACGAGGTAGCAGCGTAAAATGTTCGAGCAGATTCAGCGGGTGCCCGGGGATGCCATCCTCGGGCTGATAGAGGCCTTCAACAAGGACACCAATCCCAACAAGGTCGACTTGGGAGTGGGTGTCTACCGGGATGCCAAGGGCACCACGCCGATCATGCGGGCCGTCAAGGAGGCCGAGGCGCTGCTGCTGAAGAACGAGACTACCAAGAGCTATATCGGCTCTCATGGCGACCCACGCTATGGCAGGGTGATCCTACCCATGGTGTTGGGCGAAGATTCTCCGGTCCTGGCTGCGGGCCGCGCCAGTGCCACCCAATCACCCGGCGGTACCGGTGCATTGCGCTTGGCGGCGGATTTCATCCACACCCAGTTGCCCGGTAAAGGTATCTGGGTCAGTGACCCTACTTGGCCAAACCACTTGGGCATCTTCGAGGCCGCTGGTCTGAAGATCAGCAAGTACCCTTACGTCGACGCCGAGAACCGCCTGGATTTTGCCGGCATGCTCGACGCCCTCAAACAGATCCCGGTGGGCGATGTGGTGGTGCTGCATGCCTGCTGCCATAACCCGTCGGGCTTCGACCTGTCACGGGAACAGTGGCAAGACGTGCTGCAAGTGGTGCAGGAGCGTGAATTGTTGCCCTTGGTCGATTTTGCCTACCAGGGCTTTGGCGATGGCCTCGACGAGGATGCCTTCGGCGTTCGCCTGCTAGCCGAAAACCTCGACGAAGTGCTGATCACCAGTTCCTGCTCGAAGAACTTTGGCCTCTATCGTGAACGCACCGGCTGCATGATCGTGGTGGCCAAGAACAACGAGCAAATGGAGAACGTTCGCTCGCAGATGGCGATCGTTGCGCGTGAGAACTACTCCAACCCACCCGCCCATGGCGCGGCTATCGTCACCGAGATTCTCGAATCCGCGGAACTGGCAGCAATGTGGCGTGAGGAGCTCACCGAGATGCGCGACCGTATCAATGGTTTGCGGCGAGATTTCGTCGAATCGTTGACACCTTACGGTCTGGACAAGAAATATGCCTGTGTTGGCGAGCAACGTGGCATGTTCTCCTACACCGGCCTGAAGCCGGAACAGGTCGACCGTCTGCGTGACGAATTCGGCATTTATATGGTGCGTTCGGGGCGTGCCAACGTTGCGGGTCTGGCCAGCGACAATCTGCCCTACGTCGCCAAGGCCATCGCCGCAGTGAACTGAGGCGAATCCCAAGGCAGGCCATATATCCGGACGTCTGAACTGCCCCCTAAAGCCGAGGCCCCATCCAGCAATGGATGGGGCCTCGGTGGTCCAATCTCAATCCATCTATACCCTACTTCGTAGCCTCTGCCACTTTGGCACTCACCTCCTCGATATCACTGCCGGGCACGACTTCAGCATTGCCTTCGATCGAGGTTCCATATAGCGCATTGCCATGCTGACCTTCTTGTGCCATTGCCGTCTCGCCCTTCATGGAAGTGCCAGCGTGTATAGCCTCGATTTCACCAGAGACCAGGCCCCCTTGCGTGGTGACAGCAACCAGCATTTCGTCTTCGATCTCAGCTGCCACGACCGGTGCCTGCGCCTCTCGCTCATGGTAGTAAACCACCGCGCCGACCGATGCCAGCGCCACGACGGCGACGCTCAAGCCAAGTGCCTTCAGATTCATGGAGCCTCCATGGATCCCGCGTTGATCAAACCGCGGTCAGTGAATTCCCAATAGCGGCCGATCAAGCTTCCCGTTTCGTCGACCAATACCCATCCTTGGGCTGGCGACATCCTTGGTGAAGCGAAGCCTCGTGGTTTCCCTTGTCCTTGACCGGTTCGGCGACCCACCCTACCCGGACTGCAGATCTCCCTCCCTGAAGCATCTTGCCATCCCTTGATGATGCGCCTCCTGCGCATCGGCCAGCTTCGCTCCTGTCCTGAACATAGCGAATAGCATGCCAGCCTCATAAAACTTCCCATTAAAACAGCACCATATAGTCGAACAGCGTTTTCTTTCCACGGAATAAGGACAATCGACGCACACCGATCTGTTGCACAGTGCCGACATTTAGAATAAAGCGAATAACAAATCGATAAAGATCAATAGATTATACTGTCGCAAAAAGTAGACGATCCTTTCGGAATCACCAAAACCATCAGGCCACGTAGCGCGTCACATCCAATCCGCTGGGATCTATCTCGGGACGGCGCCCAGCCATCAGGTCGGCCAACAGATGGCCACTGCCACAACTCATGGTCCACCCCAGGGTGCCATGACCAGTATTGAGCCACAGATTATCGAACTTGGTCGCACCGATGATCGGGGTGGAATCCGGTGTCATGGGGCGCAGGCCAGTCCAGAATTCGGCTTTTTCGACATCGCCACCTTCCGGAAACACATCGCGCACCACCATGCTGATGGTTGCCCGGCGTTTCTCCAGCAGACTCAAGTCATAGGAAGCCAACTCAGCGGTTCCTCCCACCCGAATCCGGTTGTCGAAGCGCGAGATCGCCACCTTGAAAGTCTCGTCCATTACCGTCGATTGGGGTGCACCACCGTCGTCGGTCACCGGTACAGTCAGACTGTACCCCTTGACGGGATAGATCGGCAGCCGGATATCCAAATCCTTGACCAGGAACTTGGAGAAGCTACCCATGCACACCACATAAGCGTCGGCAAACATCTTGCCTGCGCTGGTCACCACGGATTCGATACGCCCGCCACTGCACTCGAGGCGCTGGATATCGACACCGAAGCGAAAATTCACTCCTAAATGCTCATGGCAATAGTCGGCCAGACGGTTGGTAAACAGGTAGCAGTCACCAGTCTGGTCGTCAGGCAGATGCAGACCGCCAACGAACTTGCCGGGCACCCGAGCCAATGCCGGCTCGACCTCCTGGATCTCCTTGGCATCGAGCAGCTTATGGCGCACCCCACACTGTTCGAGAACCTTCATGTCCTTGCCTGCCGCTGCAACCTGACTGTCGTAACGGAATAGCTGCAACAGACCACGCTGGCGGTCCTCGTAACGGATCCCTGTTTCTTCACGCAGCGCATTGATACACGAGCGGCTGTACTCGGCGATGCGCACCATGCGCTCCTTGTTGACGGCATAACGCTCGGCAGTGCAATTGCCAAACATCTGCATCATGAAGCGCGCCATAGTAGGGTCCATCCTGGGCTGGATCTTCAGCGGTGCATGTTCCTGAAACATCCACTTGACTGCCTTCTGGGGAATGCCCGGTGCCGCCCACGGAGAGGAGAAACCAAAAGATACCTGGCCGGCATTACCATAACTGGTTTCCATGGCAGGGCTGGACTGACGATCAACGACGGTGACCTCATACCCCTGCCGCGCCAGATAGTATGCGCTGGTGACACCTACCACCCCACTACCGAGAACCAGTACCTTCATTGCCTTCCCCCTTTTGTTGATCGTTGTCGCGAGGCCGCGGACAATGCTCGCAGTATAAAGAGGAGAAGGATAAAATTATTCTGAATTTCTATATAAAAGCAGGCAATTAAATCAAATTAATAGCCATATACATGATTTATTTTTAAATAAATCTCATAAAAAAGCTTATTCAACCACCTTAAGTCTTGCGGAACATATCCCTCGTCGATAGAGCTGCCAGGCCAAGGTACCAGCCAGCGCGTTACCTATCGCTGCACCAGCCGCCAATCCCGTTACTCCCGCCAATTGTGCACCCAACCATAGACACGGCAGATAACAGACGAACAGCCGCACGCCCGACATCAGCATTGCCCCCAGCGGCCAACCCAACGCATTGCCAGCCGATACCACCAGCATGCAGATCCCCAGCAGGGCATAACTCGGCAGCATGAAGCGCATCAGTATCGCCAGTTCATTGCGCACTTCCGGATGCCCCGACAAGGCCAACGCCACCCAGGGCGCAGCGGCAGCCAACGCCACACCGATCGCCAGTTGCCAAACAAGCACCACTCGGAACGCCAAGTGCATCAAACGCTCGACCTGAGCCCAATCCCTCGCCCCATAGCAACGCCCCAGCCAAGGCGGCAACGACATGGTCAAGGCCAGCACCACCATCAGGGAAACCGTTTCCAAACGGCTTGCCAGCCCCCAGGCTGCAACTGTCGTTTCACCCAGCGTCGCGACGATGCTGATCGCCAACATGGCAGCCAGCGGTGGCATTAGTTGGCCAATCATTGCTGGCCCGGCGATACCGGCGAAGGGTAGCGCCGAACGTTTAGCCTCTTCGACCAAGCCATGTCGTGCCAACCAATCGGTGGCTTTCAAGCGCGAGCCCAAAATCGTCAGGCCGGTGAAAAAAGCCAGCACCGTGGCCCAGGCAGCGCCGGCCAGTCCCAACCCCGGCCAGGGGCCAATACCGAAGATCAATAGAGGATCGAGCAGCAGATTGACCAGACTAGTCATCACCATCAGCTTACCCGGCAAGCGAGTGTCGCCATGGGCACGAAATAGGCTATAGCCAAAATACAGATTGGCTCCCAGCCAAGCGGCCAGCAGTTGTGGCGCCCAATAGTTGCGAATCAGCACCAAGGTAGCGTCATCGGCACCCAGGCGAAGAAACAATGGTCGATGTGCCACCCACAGAATCAACGCCAACACGCCAATGGTGATGGCTCCAGCCGATAACACCAGACCACCCAGACGTCGGGCCCGCGCCAGATCATTCGCCCCCAAGGTTCGAGAGATCAGAGCTGCGATGGCGATACCCATACCGACCTGAACGCCAATGATCAGGAACGATAAGGGAAACGTGAAGGATTGCGCTGCCAGCGGCGTCGTACCCAGACGCGCAATGAAGGCACTATCGACGAGTTGGAAGCCCAGCAACGACAAGACGCCAATGGCCATTGGCCACGTCTGGCGCCATAGCTGACCGCCAAGCGTTCGAGAGGCAGGAACAGATAGCGACACGATGTCTCCCGTCAGATTCAGGAGGCTTATTGTACGTGAGTGTCGTCAGCTATTCCGAATATCGGTGGCGACAGTGACCAGTCCGCTCAGCAGTTTCTGGGTGTCCGCAGCACTCATCGGCTTGAAATGGTAATAGCCTTGCACCAGATCACAACCCATTTCGCATACCAGTTCGAGCTGTTCTTCCTCTTCTACGCCTTCAGCAACCACTTCCAGACCCAGCCGATGGCCAATGAAGACGGTGGCAGCCATGATGGCGCGATCACTGGGATCGTGAGGGGCATCGCGTACGAAAGAGCGGTCGATCTTCAGTGCCGTGACCGGGAACAACTTCAGATAGCTCAGGGACGAGTAGCCGGTACCGAAATCGTCGATGGCGATCTTCATACCACGGTGATACAGCCGCCGCAGCACGTCGAGCACACGCTCGTCCGCCTGTATCAACACGTTCTCAGTAAGTTCGATGCCTATCTCTCGAGGTGACAACTGAAACTCTTGCATGCAGGCTTCAAGATGCTCGAACACCTCGAGATTCGCTACCTGCCTGCCGGATAAGTTGATGTCGATACGATAATCCCCCAGCCCAGCCGCCTTCCACTGCGCTTGTTGGCGACAGGCTTCACGCACGACCCATTCCCCTAGGCGGTGAATCAGATTGGAGCGCTCAGCCACCGGAATGAACTCGCTGGGCGACACCACTCCTCCCGTAGAAGGAAACCAGCGTATGAGCGCCTCGAGATTTTCGATACGACCGCTTCTGGCCGCCACCTGGGGCTGATAATAAAGCGCTAGCTCACCACGACGCAGTGCATGCTGCAATCGCTCGGCTAGTTGATGCTGGCGAACCAGTTCGTCGTGAATCTGCTGCTCGAAGAACCAGTACCGGTTGGGCCCTGAAAGCTTGGCTCGATTCTTCGCAACGTCGGCATTATGGATCAATTCGCGGGCGGTGGTGCCGTTATCGGGAAACAGACTGACCCCTAGGCTGGCCGTGACATGCAGCTCACGAGCCCCCAACTGGAAGGGAGCGGCGAAGACATCGATCACCTTGTCGATCAATTGCAGCACATCATCAGTGCTACGCAAATAGGGGAAGGCCATGGCGAATTCATCGCTGCCGAAACGCGACAATAAATCGGCACCCCGCTGGCAATGACGAAGCCGTTTGGCTACTTGGGACAACAGCGCATCGCCCTGCTCATAGCCTTGGGCATCGTTGATCTCGGCGAATTGATCCAGGTCGATAAAGATGACCGCCACGCATTCTCGCTGAAGCCGGCATTTGTCGAGGGAGTCCTCAAGCTCGGCTTCGAAGGTGCGACGGTTAGGCAGATGAGTCAAGCTATCGAAACGAGTCACGAAATCGAGATCGCGTCGAGCCTGTTTCTGTACGGAAAGATCGACATCGACACAGAACATCAACGGATCTTGAGTATGCTCGCCCAGCATCACGTGATGCGAGAACACGGCCACCGACGCGCCGCTCTTGTGCTTGAGCTCTAGCTCGCCTGCGGGAATCTCCACCCCACGCTTGACCCATGCATGATGGGCACTGATCACCCCCTCACGCATGGCATCGGGAATGATCAGATCCTCCAGCAATCTACCCTGGGCTTCATCCGGTAAATAACCGTAGAGCTTTGCGCTGGCCTCATTCCAGTAAATCACTCGTCGATAGCGATCATAACCCTGCACAGCCACCTTTGGCAGGCTTTCCAATAAGGCACGAAAGCGCTGTTCGCTCTCACTATGGCGACGTTGGGCAACCTGCAATTCGCCAATCACGGGGCGACCAGCGGAATCGTTGCGCTGCGACCAGAGATGCCATGTGACCAGTATGGACAATAGCGTACCACCGGCCGGCAGAATCGCCATCCACGACGGCAGTGTGGAGATCAGCCACCACGCCATCAACACACTAGCCGTTATCGACATGGCGAGCCACGCGACCGTACGCTTCACGAGCTCTCTGTCGACCATGCGTACCTCTTGTGAGTTCCCTGCCGGCATCGTCTCACTCGACTCTTTTTTGTGAGGCCATTTTACACATCAGTGTCTCAAAGCCCCAGTTGCCGGTGCTAATGCATCTTACCGCTCTCTTCTCCTCTCTGACGCACGTCATTGCAAAGTCTTGGGCTCCCAGACTTTGCAATGACGTGGGACATATCCCTGCTATCAGATTCTTGCCACCAATGAGTATGACACCTCCATACAACATAGACCGTTTCAGGAATCATACCCATCAGCAAAAAGATACATTTGTTGACATTTCTTTTCATTGATTTTCATTCTTTTCTATGTTGCTCCTGTAAAGCCGCTTTCAGCCATTCGGTTGAGAGTTAATCCAAGAGGAAAATGTCATGAAACATGAAAGTCTCAAGCACGGTTACGACGTCTCCACCATGGCCTTCGATATCGACCATGGCTACTGGACACCACGGGTGCACAGCGAACTGGCAACCCAAAACTGGAGTCAGGCGGACATTCGGCAGCACATCGATCTGGAGGCCTGGCAGGGCTTTCTCGCCGATCTCCCCCGCGACCCCTACGTCAATCGACGCTGGAAGCGGATGTCATGGCTCAATCTTACCGACGACGATGATGTACAGGTCATGGGCGACTGTCCCATGGCGCAAGGTGGGATGTTCAATGATGCTGAAAGCATGGCGGACAAACTCCGTTACTACGAGGGGTTGGATCCAGCGTTCGTCGAACGTCGCGACGTCAAGGCATTCGTGCGTGCCTGGGCCAAACTATGGGGAATCGGGCCGAAAGAGCCAATCCTGATGCAGATCACCGGCGTTCGCGGCAAGGGCCAGCATGACCCACTGCAGGGACAAGGCATTCATGCCGATGGCTGTAAGTATCTGAGCATTCTGGTGATCAACCGCGAGAACGTCAGCGGCGCCTCAAGCCATCTATATGCCGATAAAGCGGGTACCCAAACGCTGGATGAGCGGATTTTGAAGCCTGGTGAAATCCTGCACATTCGCGATGACAAGCTCTTTCACTCAGCGGGTGTCATGAGCCAGGAAGAGCAGGACCAGCCTTTCGAGCGTTTCATCATCATCATCAACAGTTGTTTCGTGGATGGCTTCCAGAATCGCATGCTACGGCGTCATTTCCCCGATGCCGTGCTCAACGAGGTGTTCTGAGGGCATATCTGACAAAGCTGAAAGTAAAACCGGCCAGCAATTGCTGGCCGCAGACTGCTGACGAACCCCGCATTTTTTGCGGGGTTTGTGTTTCTACGCTCGCGTTCTTTGCTCGCGACGGAAGGGAGCGCTACAACACGATTTATCTCTCGAGAGGCAGAAAATGGCGCTCTCAAGCGAGTATGGGGCTTCCTGAAGGTGTCGCTGGAAGGAAAATTCGACGACCGGGCCCCTCTCAGGCCGCCAAGGCCATTTTCTTGAGGTTCTGCGCTGCCGCACAGAGCAAGGCCTGCTCTCGCATTCCAGCGATTCCCCGCATGCGAGCATAGCGGTACCCATGGAGTTGCTTGGCATCTGCGAAGCTGCGCTCCACCGTCTCCTTGCGGCGCTCGTAAATTCGTTTGCCTACCGGCTCCAGCCGGCGGCTCCCCACCCGCTCCTTGGCGTCTTCCCAGACGTGGCGAGTCACCGTCTTGCGGTAGTGTTGATTGCGTGTGCAAGTCGCTAGGCGTGGGCACTCCCGGCACCAGACCGGGTCCGAGTGGTAATGACGATAGCCTTCCCCTGTTTCTGTACGGAAAGATCGAGTCTGGCCTTCTGGACAGCGGTAACCGTCCTGATCGGCGTCATACACGAAGAGGCGTTTCGGCATCATGCCTTTCGGCTTGCTGGGCCGACAATAACCGATCACACCGTAAAGTTGGCGCTTCTCCAACCCTTGGCAAATCGCGGCGGTAAAGTAACCGGCGTCCACCCCAACGGCGGCCAAATCGAATCCAAAGCGTCGGCGTTGGCGATCCAGCCGCTCCAGGTAGGGCACGCTGTCGTGCACGCTCGCGGGCGTGATGTGCACATCGGTGATGATGGCGTGCCTGCCATCCACCGTTCGGTGATCCAGGTAGAAAAACCCCTTGGGCTTGCCCTCCCGCACCATGTAGCCGCTGTCGGGATCGGTATCACTGATCTTCTTGGCGGTGGGCTCGGGTTCCGCCTCTCGACGAGGCGGCAGCGGCTTTTTTCCGTGAGCCTCCCGATCGGCGACCACCGCCTCTTCCAGCTCTGCCAGATAGGCCTGCGGTGTCGTCTCCACCTCCTGCATCGTGAAACGACGGCGATTGGCATTGGCCTTGATGTGGGTGCTGTCGGTGTACAGGACACGACCGCCCACCAGGCCCTGTTGCATCGCCTGCTCCACCACATGATCGAACAGTCGCTGCGCGATATCGCTGTCACGGAACCGCCGGCGCCGGTTCTGGCTGAAGGTCGAGGCGTCCGGCACCTTGTCGGTCAGACGCAAGCCCAGGAACCAGCGATAGGCCACGTTCACCTGAAGCTCGCGGACGAGCTGGCGCTCGCTGCGAATGCCGAACAGGTAGCCGATGAACAGCGCCTTGAACAGGAGAACGGGATCCAGCGCGGGGCGACCGTTGTCCTCGCAGTACAAGTGACGGGTCTCGTCGCGGATAAAGGAGAAGTCGATGATGGCATCGATGCGCCGGAGCAGATGATCGGAAGGCACCAGCTCTTCCAGCGTGACCATCTCCAGCTCGTGTTGGGTAGGACCGGGATCTTTTAGCATTCCCTAATAACAACAAAGTCCTGGCCGAAGGGCCAGGACTTTGTCAGCAATCTGCGGCCAGCAATTGCTGGCCGGTTTTTTTAGCGAAAGAAACGCTCGGTACCTTCTCTCGAAGGTACTGCATCGGTATTACTGGCGAATCCCCTCGAACACGACATCCAGTTCCAGTTGGTGCATGGGCTCGG
This sequence comes from Litchfieldella anticariensis FP35 = DSM 16096, assembly GCF_000409775.1. Classification (GTDB taxonomy): domain Bacteria; phylum Pseudomonadota; class Gammaproteobacteria; order Pseudomonadales; family Halomonadaceae; genus Litchfieldella; species Litchfieldella anticariensis. The sequence goes on from NZ_KE332377.1 coordinate 1,366,375, forward strand.
GGAAGTCGTTCATGTCGATGCCGAAATCAGCCAATGCAAGCGTCGTGCTACCGTTGAAACCAGCCCGGTAGTTACCCCACGGATCATCCCCCTCCCCGACCAAGGCGACCGGCATCTCGATTTCGCGAGTCTCACCGTGCAGGGTCAGTTCACCGGTCAACACCCCTTCGCCCTCTCCAGTGGGTTCAAAACCAGTAGAGGTGAAGGATGCAGTGGGGTATTGATCAGCATCCAGGAAGTCGTCGCTAAGGATGTGTTTGTCACGCTCGGCATGGTTGCTGTCCAAGCTGGCCACATCGACTTCCATATTGATGCTGGAAGCCTCGAGATCGTTCGGATCGTAACTGAACTCGCCATTGAACTCACGAAAGCTACCGAGGATATAGGACATGCCCAGGTGGCTGATCTTGAACTGGACGAAGGCATGCTGGCCCTCGGTATCGATCACGTAATCAGCCGCTTGAGCCTGAGTCATTGGGACCAGAGCAGCAGCAGTCAGGGCGGCAATGGCGGTTTTCTTCAACATTCGTGCATCTCCTTGCAGTGTGAACCATCGATGTGAGCCAGCCGTGCTTAACGGCGACGACTGAGATGGGGGGATAGCATGCGAAGCAGGGTATCATGGCGATCCAGCCAATGATGCTTGAGGGCCGCCAGAGAATGACCAGCGGCAATGATCATCAATGCCAGGGCGCTATACCAGTGCACCGTACCGGCCAAGGTTGCCTGATTGGGCAAGTCATGAACCAACGCGGGCACGTCGAACCAGCCGAAAACGCTGATGGCACGACCATCAGCGGTGGAAATCAGATAACCACTGACCAGAATCACCAACAATAAGGCATAAAGCCCGGTATGCCCCAGATGCGCAGTGAGGCGCTCCAGGCGGCTCCCTTGGGCATGGGGTGTCGGCTGTAGGAAACGCCACATCACGCGCAGCAGGGTTGCTGCGAGCAGTAGCATGCCGAGCGATCGGTGCCACCAGGGAGCCAGATTGTACCAACTGTCATAATACCCTAGACCGGTCATCCACCAGCTCAGAATGAACAGACCTACGACGACCAGCGCACTTACCCAGTGCAGCAAAATGCTGATCAACCCCCAGCCTTGTCGAGTGTTACGCCACATGCTCCAAGCCCTTTCCTGAAGCGCGATGAATATCGCTTTGCCTCGAGCATACCTATATTCGCGATGACGACACAGCCAGGAAACGGTAAACGCATCATTCACGCTGTGGAAATAATGGCCAGGACTACATGCCTGGCCATTCGCTATTGACGACTCATGCCGCCTTCAACAGCTTGATCAACACTTTGGCGGCCGATGCACTCGATGCAGGGTTCTGCCCCGTCACCAGTAACCCATCTTGAACCTGGAAGGGAGCAAAGTCCTGCTCACTGCGCAGATAGCGGGCCCCCTTGTCCTTGAGAGCATCCTCGAGTAGGTGTGGCACTACTTCGGTCAGACCTGCCGCGGCTTCTTCACTATTGGAGAAGCCGGTGACCTCACGCCCCTTGACCAAAGGCTCGCCACGTTCATCCTTGGCATTGAGCAGCACTGTCGGGGCGTGGCAAACAGCGCCCACCGGCTTGCCCGCCTTGATGAAGGCCTGGATCAGAAGCAGAGAATCGGGATTGTCGGTCAGGTCCCATAGTGGGCCATGTCCCCCTGGGTAGAAGATGGCCTCATAATCGTTGGCCTTCACATCACTGAGCTTCACGGTATTGGCAAGCTGCGCTTTGGCTTGTTCATCGGCCTCGAAACGCCGAGTCTCGTCGGTGAGCGCATCTTTTCGGGTGGAATTGGGGTCCACCGGAGGTTGCCCTCCTCGAGGAGAAGCGAGAGTAATCTCGGCACCGGCATCCTTGAACACATAATAGGGGGCTGCAAATTCTTCAAGCCAGAAGCCAGTCTTGTGGCCGGTATCGCCCAGGCTATCGTGAGACGTCAGGACCATCAGGATCTTCATCGTCACGCTCCTTGAAAGAGAAAATGTGATCCAACCCTGAATAGATGACGGCATCAGGGGAAGGTTCAAGGGGGGCGCCGATGAATTCCGCCTCCTAACGCACGACGCCCCGGTTACGGGGCGTCGTATAATAATGACGAGGAAAAGATTCAGCGTAACGCATCAAGCCCACGCGCAAGGTCGCCCTTGAGGTCATCGAGATCTTCGAGCCCCACAGCGATTCGAATCAACCCTTCGGCGATACCCGCCGCCGCCTTCTGTTCCTCTGAGAGGCGCCCGTGAGTCGTCGTGCCCGGATGGGTGATGGTGGTCTTGACATCGCCCAAGTTACCAGTGATCGACATGATCCGCGTGGCATCGATCACCGACCAGGCGGCTTCGCGCCCCCCATCAACCTCGAACCCCAGCACCGCGCCATAAGCCTTTTGTTGACGGCTAGCCAGCGCGTGTTGTGGATGATGTTCCAGACCACTGTAATGCACACGCGTAACGGACGGATGCGCTTCCAGCCACTGAGCCATGGCCAAGGCGTTTTCACAGTGTGCCTTCATGCGCAAACTCAACGTCTCCAGCCCCTTGAGGAAAATCCAGGCATTGAAGGGACTCATGCAGGGGCCACAGGTGCGTACTACACCAAACAGTTCTTCAAGCTCCTTGTCGCGACCTACCACGGCACCACCGATGGCACGCCCCTGACCATCCAGATACTTGGTTGCCGAATGAATCACCAGATCGGCACCGAGGTCCAACGGACGCTGCAACGCCGGAGTCAGGAAACAGTTGTCGATTACCAGCCAGGCCTCGTGACGATGGGCAATCTCAGCCAGGGCGGCAATATCCACCACTTCGGAGAGCGGATTGGACGGCGTTTCGGCGAATAGCAAGCGGGTGCGCGGGGTAATTGCCGCTTCCCAGGCCTCCAGGTTCGACAGTTCCACATAGCGGGTCGTGATGCCGAACTTGCCCAAATACTTGTCGAACAAGCTCACGGTGGAACCGAACAACGAGCGCGAGGCCACGATCTCATCACCAGCCGATAGTAGCGCCAGTGCGGTGGAAAGGATCGCCGCCATGCCGGAACTGGTCGCCACGCAGCGCTCGCCGCCCTCCATCACCGCCAGACGCTTCTCAAAATTGCGCACTGTAGGATTGGTGAAGCGCGAGTAGATATTACCAGGCTCCTCACCGCCGAACTTACGTGCGGCCTCGGCTGCACTGCCATAGACGAAGCTCGAGGTCGGAAAGATCGGCTCGCCATGTTCCTGCTCATGGGTGCGCGCATGGCCGGCACGAATGGACTGGGTAGCCAACGCCCACTCTCGTGTTGGGTCATCCCAGTCGTGCTCATGTTGATTGGAATCGTCGTTCATGGCTGCCCCCGCTCAGTCGAGATCATCATCCTGATTGTGCATGCCAACCAAGGCATGATCACCGACATTCTGCAACTTTGCAGCATCGTTACGCGAGGCCTCGAGGTCCGCCAGATAGGAATCGTCGATGTCACCGGTGATGTAGCGGCCATCGAAAACCGAACAATCGAAATGCTCGAGTGCCGGATTGACGGCGCGGCAGGCTGCCTTCAGGTCATCCAGATCTTGATAGAAAATACGATCGGCACCAATAAGCTCGCCGACCTCAGCTTCACTGCGCCCATGAGCGATCAACTCGGCGGCAGCGGGCATGTCGATTCCATAGACATTGGGATAACGTACCGGCGGCGCTGCCGATGCAAAATAGACCTTGTTGGCACCGGCCTCGCGAGCCATCTGGATGATCTGCTTGCAGGTGGTGCCGCGCACGATGGAGTCATCGACCAATAGCACGTTCTTGCCCTCGAACTCGATGTCGATGGCGTTGAGCTTCTGGCGCACCGACTTCTTGCGTTGGGTCTGGCCAGGCATGATGAAGGTCCGCCCGATATAGCGGTTCTTCATGAAGCCTTCGCGATAGGTGACCCCGAGATGCTGGGCCAACTCCAGCGCCGAGGTACGCGAGGTGTCGGGGATCGGAATTACCACGTCGATATCGTGCTCAGGCCATTCATTCTTGATGCGATCGCCCAGCTTGCGCCCCATCTCCATGCGCGTGCCATAGACATAGGCCCCGTCGAGAATCGAATCGGGACGTGCCAGATAGACATGCTCGAATATACACGGCGCCAGTTGGGGCCGATCAGCGCACTGCTGAGTGTGGATATTGCCGTCCATGTCGACGAATATCGCCTCACCTGGTGCCAGATCACGATGAAACTCGAAACCTCCAACATCGAGCGCTACCGACTCGGAGGCGATCATCACGTCTTGCTTGCCACTCTCGTTGCGCGAACCGAAGACCACCGGACGAATGCCATTGGGATCGCGGAAGGCCACCATACCGAAGCCGTTGATGATAGCGACTGCAGCATAGCCGCCTCGGCAGCGACGATGTACCCGACGTACGGCATCGAAGATGTCCTCAGGATTGAGGTGGTGGCCTTGCTTGCCCAATTCGTGGGCAAAGACGTTGAGCAACACCTCGGAGTCCGAACTGGTATTGATATGCCGCAGGTCGGTAGAGAACAACTCCTGCTTGAGCTGTTCAGAGTTAGTCAGGTTGCCATTATGAGCGAGGGTAATGCCATAGGGCGAGTTGACATAAAACGGTTGCGACTCGGCCTCGCTCGACGAGCCGGCGGTAGGGTAACGTACATGCCCGATCCCCAGGTTGCCCCTGAGACGTGCCATGTGGCGAGTGTGGAAGACATCGCGCACCAAGCCATTGCTCTTGCGCAGCAGAAAGCGGCCCTCGTGCCATGTCATCATGCCGGCGGCATCCTGCCCTCGGTGCTGGAGGACTGTCAGGGCGTCATATAGCGCCTGGTTGACCGCCTGATTGGCCATGAGGCCCACGATACCGCACATTCCGCCTTACCTCGCTTGCAATGAAGTCCAGATGCCGCACACGCGACATCGTGATGAAACGTCAGAGGCCATCTGCCTCATCGTTACCGCTATTGCCACCTTTGTCGTCGTTGCCGATATTCGGCAACGAAATGTCACGCCACTCTTTGCTACGCCCTTGATCGTCCTGCTCCCAGGCCTCTATCTGGTCGACCGTCCAATCGCGCAACTGTTCGAAGCTTGGTCGCAATTCCGCCTGTTGCCAGGCCTGAAGCTGCGACAAGGGTGTCAGAGAAATCAGGATCGTCGCCAGCACTAGAATCGCTGCGCCGCGCAAGACTCCGAACAGGGCGCCGGCCACGCGATTGAAAAAGCCCATGCCGACCCACTCCACCGCCGCATGCACCAGGCGGATGACAATACCGCATAGCATGATGACAACGAAGATCACCAGGATGAAGGCAAGCACCAGGCGCCCATCCTGATTGTCGATGAACCCACTGAGCATGTCCGCTACCGGCTCGGCGAATATCCGTGCCGCCAGTAAGGCAATGATCCAGGCTGCCAGCCCTAGGCCTTCACGAATCAGGCCGCGGGTGAAACCGGCCAGCATCGAGATGGCCAGTACCGCCAGGAAAATCCAGTCGAGCCAAGTCAGACTCATTCACCCTCCCGGATTCTCACCAGCAGGCCCTGAATATTGGCGCGCTCCTTGAGTTCGGTACGAGCCCGCTCACCGGCTTCAGAACTCTCGTAAGGGCCGACATAGACACTGGTCAACCCTCCCTCGCGCTGGCGACGATAGGCATTGAACCCCTGCTCGTTGAGCTGTGCTTCCAGACGTTCTGCGTTGTCAGGCTTCCCGAAGCTGCCGGCCTGTACGGCCCACTCACCCGCAGCATTCGATGGTGACGGAGCAGACGTCTCGCGACGCTGTTCAGCGGCACGTGCCAGCTCCGCGATGGGATCCGCGGTTTCCGGCTGAACTTCTGCGGGAGGCGTATTCTCTTCCGAAGCCTGCTCGTCGGTCGCGGGAGCCCGCGCGACCTCCGCATCATCCTCAGATGAGGTCGCCTCTTCCGACAGTGCTTCAACGCTGCCTTGCGGATCGACAACCGGACGTGGTTGGCTGATATTGCCCAGTGTCGAGGGTGGCTCAGGGTCGGGTACTGGTGTTCGCTCGACCTCGATAGGTTGCTCGATGGTCAATACCGGCTGGGGGCGCTCTTCGCGAGGTGCCGGCTCATCGAACAGCATCGGCACGAAGATCACCGCCAGCGCGATGACGATCACTGCCCCGCTAAGCCGCTCACGCATTCCGTATTTCATCGTGCTCCCTCCTCTGCGGCCGTGACTTCCACCAGGACAGTACTTCGGCCACAGTGAAAAACGACCCACAAACCAGCGCCTCATCAACTTCACGAAGCTCGGATGCTAACCAGTCGGCCCCCTCTGCCGGCGATGCCGCCCGGTGCAGGACCCGCTGTCCCCGCGACTCGAGAGTGGCAGCCAGATCTTCTGCACCGCGTGCGCGCTCACCATCCAAGCCAACCGCGACCCAGGCATCAAGCGAACCGGCGAGCGCATCGATGACACCCTCGGCATCCTTGTCCGCCAGCATGCCCAGCAAGCCAATTCGCCGCCCCGTACAGGGCCGCTCAGCCAAACGCGCCGCCAAGTAAGTAGCGGCGTGTGGATTATGCCCTACATCCAGGCACCAGTTGCTCAACCATTGCATGCGTCCAGGCAACGTCACCTCTGCCAGGGCCTTCCGACATACCATTTCATCCAGCGCCACATCTGCCAGCGTCAAAGCCTGCAAGGCCGTGGCTGCATTGTCCAGCGGCAAACCGGGGTCCGGGAGTCCCTTCAAATGCAAAGGATGCCCGTTGGCATCTATTCCTTCCCACGCCCAGGCATCAGCGTCTTCGCAGCGATGAAACTGCTCATCCAGCATGTACACTCGTGCACCCAATGCATCGGCCACGCCACGCACACTGGCCGGCAGCACCGAACTACCGAGTACCGCTGGGCGGCCTGCACGCAGAATTCCGGCCTTCTCGCGACCGATGTTTTCCAAGTCGGTACCAAGAAAAGCGGCGTGGTCCTGGGCCACAGTCGTCACCACCCCCACGTCGGCGTCGAGGATATTGACAGCATCAAGGCGCCCGCCCAGGCCAACTTCGAGAATTGCCAGCTCCGGCTGACGCTGAGCGATAATCCACAAGGCGGCCAATGTTCCAGCTTCGAAATAGGTCAGGCTGACCGGTTCACCGCTCAGACGCGCAGCCTCGACCCGCTCGAAGCCGCGTACCAGGGTAGTATCGTCGGCTTCTTGACCATCCAGACGCAGGCGCTCGTTATAGCGCAACAGGTGTGGCGAGGTGTAGGTGGCCGTCGACAGGCCGTGAGCCCGTGCCAGGGCCTCCAGCATGGCGACCGTCGATCCCTTGCCATTGGTGCCCGCAACCGTAATCAGGCGAGTAGCCACGGGGGTATCTAACAAGCCCAAGCGACGACCCACCCGGGCCACACGTTCGAGCCCGAGGTCGATACTGACAGGATGCTGGCGTTCCAGACGTGCCAGCCAGGCATCCAGACTCAATGCAGGCGAAGAAGGCGCTTCAGGCATCGGCGACTCGTCATCAGCGCTCTTGGCTGACGTCTTCGACGACATCGTCGCTTTCCTGTTCGGCGACATCGACCAGGTCAGGCTCACGCTCCTCCGGCAAGCCGGAAACCGGCAGGTGTGTCAGCTTGCGCAGCACACTGCCCAGGCGCTCACGCATTTCGCTACGGTGGACAATCATATCCACGGTGCCATGCTCGAGCAGGAACTCGCTACGTTGGAAGCCTTCGGGAAGCTTCTCACGCACAGTTTGCTCGATGACCCGTGGTCCGGCAAAGCCAATCAGTGAGTTGGGTTCGGCAACATTGAGATCCCCAAGCATCGCCAGCGAGGCCGAAACGCCCCCATACACTGGATCGGTCAGCACCGAGATATAAGGAACCCCAGCCTGCTTGAGCTTTTCCAACGCCGCCGATGTCTTGGCCATCTGCATCAGCGAGAACAGCGCCTCCTGCATACGCGCCCCGCCGGAAGCGGAAAAGCACACCAGCGGAATGCCCTCCTCCAGCGCCAGGCTGGCAGCTCGCACGAACTTCTCACCGACAACGGCCCCCATTGAGCCACCCATGAAGGTAAACTCAAACGCCACGGCTACTACCGGCATGCTGTCGAGGGTGCCACGCATGGCAATCAGGGCATCGTTCTCGTCGGTTTCCTTCTGCGCCGCCGAGAGGCGATCCTTGTACTTCTTGGAATCGCGAAACTTGAGACGGTCCACGGGTTGCAACTCGGCAGCGATTTCCTCACGCCCTTCTGCATCCAAGAACCAGTCGAGCCGTTTGCGTGCCGTAAGCCGCAGGTGGTGATCGCACTTAGGGCAGACGTTGTGATGTTTCTCGAGTTCGGGAAGGTACAGCACCGCCTCACATTTCGGGCACTTGCGCCATAGCCCGTCGGGTACGCTAACACGGCGATCCTTACGCTGAATGCGCCCCATGGACGGTACGATCTTGTCTAGCCAGCTCATATCAGAACAGTTCCATTACGCTGTCTCAGGCCCGGCAACGGCCGAACCATCATGGAGTTTTGGCAGGAGGACTACCGACACCTCAAGCATCCAGCGCCCGACGCATCTCGCCCAGCACCTCTTTCAAGGCCGGTGCGATGGAAAGCGTGTCGTCTACCCCTTCGGCAATACGATTGACCAAGGCGCTACCGACCACCACACCATCGGCAATCCGGCCTACCGCTGCTGCGGAGGCGCCATCACGGATACCGAATCCGACACACAGCGGTAGCTCGGTCAAACGCCGCAGTGGTGCCAGTTGACGGTCGACGGATTCGACATCCAAGGTTGCGGCGCCGGTGACCCCCTTGAGCGAAACGTAGTACAGATACCCTTCGCCATGGGCACATATTGTAGCGGCACGCGACTCGGAGGTGGTAGGGGCAACCAGAAAGATCGAGGCTAGCCCATGCTCCTTGAGCAGAGGCCCGAGCTCTTCGGCCTCCTCTGGCGGCATATCCACGATCAGTACGCCATCGACACCGGCGGTGGCGGCTTGTTCAGCGAAGGCCCGATACCCCAAGCGCTCGATGGGGTTCAAATAACCCATCAACACCACCGGCGTTTCGTGATCGGTCTCACGAAATTCACGCACCATCTCGAACAGGTGAGAAAGACGGGTGCCATGCTTGAGGGCTCGTTCACAGGCCTTCTGGATCACCGGACCATCTGCCATCGGGTCGGAAAACGGCACGCCCAACTCGATGACATCGGCGCCAGCTTCGACCAGGGTGTGCATGAAACCCACGGTATGCTCCGGCGATGGGTCCCCAGCGGTAATGTAGGGAATCAGCGCGGTGCGGCCCTGCTCCTTGAGGGCAGCGAAACGTTGGTCGATACGGTTCATTCTTCTCTATCCCCTAAAGGCGGAAGTTCAAAGCAGCGAGCGATGCCACCGCCTTTAAAATTCCACGCCGTCGATCTTGGCCACCGTCAGGATATCCTTGTCACCACGCCCGGACAGATTGACGATGATGTGCTGATCGGTGCGCATGGTCGGTGCCAACACCTTGGCATGCGCCAGGGCATGGGCGGATTCCAGGGCCGGCATGATGCCCTCGAGACGTGTCAACTCACGAAACGCCTCGAGGACCTTGTCGTCGTTGGCGGCCACATACTCGACCCGTCCGACGTCCTTCCACAAGGCATGTTCGGGCCCCACACCGGGATAGTCGAGCCCTGCCGAGATCGAGTGGGTATCAATGATCTGTCCACCTTCGTCCGACATCAGGTAGGTACGGTTGCCGTGCAGTACACCTTGCGGGGCATTGGCAGTCAGCGGTGCCGCATGACGACCGGTCTCGATACCTTCGCCGCCAGCCTCGACACCGTACATCTTGACCTCTTCGTCCTCGACGAACGGGTAGAATAGCCCCATGGCGTTGGAACCGCCCCCCACACAGGCCACCAAGGCATCAGGCAAGCGCCCGATCTGTTTGAGCGACTGCTCTCGCGCCTCGCGACCGACCACGGCGCTGAAATCGCGAACCATCATCGGATATGGGTGGGGGCCAGCAACGGTGCCGATAACGTAGAAGGTGTCGTCGACGTTGGTGACCCAGTCGCGCAACGCTTCGTTCATGGCATCCTTGAGGGTGCGCGAACCAGACTCCACGGGAATCACCTTGGCGCCGAGTAGGTGCATGCGATAGACATTGAGCTTCTGGCGCTCGACATCCTCAGCCCCCATGTAGACCTCACACTCGAGGCCCAACCGCGCTGCGACGGTGGCCGTGGCCACGCCATGCTGGCCAGCCCCAGTCTCGGCGATCACCCGTGGTTTGCCACTTTTCTTGGCCAGCAACGCCTGGCCAATGGTGTTGTTCACCTTATGGGCGCCCGTATGGTTGAGGTCCTCGCGCTTGAGCCAGATCTGTGCCCCACCCAGTTGAGCCGACCAACGCTTGGCATGATACAAGGGTGACGGGCGGCCCACGTAATGGGCCAGATCGTAGTCGAATTCCGCCTGGAAATCGGGATCTTCGCGAAGGCTCAAATAGGTCTTCTCGAGATCCTCCAGGGCGAAGCTCAACGTTTCCGAGACGAACCGGCCACCATAGGGGCCAAAATGGCCTCGTTCATCGGGCAGTCGGGTCAGGTCGCTGAACTTGGTCACGAAAGACACCTCATAGGGTCGCTTGGTCTTAGGTTTTGTCCAAAAAGTCGGTCGATTGAGCTAGGAATACCTGGCGCAAAAAGTCATCGATACGCTCTGGAATCTTGATCCCGGGTGAGCGCTCGACACCGCCAGAAACATCCACTGCGAAAGGCCGCACGGTACGGATCGCCTCGGCGACATTGGCCGGGGTCAAACCTCCCGCGAGAATAACAGGTTTTGCCAGGCTTGCGGGGATTCGCGACCAGTCGAAGGTCTCACCGGTGCCGCCGGGCACGCCGGGGCGATAGGCATCGAGCAATAGTGCCTGCGCCTCTTGATAGGCGTCAGCCATGGCAGGCAGATCGAGACCATCGCGCATGCGTAAGGCCTTGATCCAGGGACGGCCAAACGAAGTGCAGAAAGCCGGCGACTCGTCACCATGGAATTGCAGCAGATCCAGGTGCGCACTGGCTCTTTCTATCAGCGTGGCCTCTTGGTCGACGAACAGCCCCACCCGGGTGACGAACGCGGGTACCCGTGCCGCCAACTCGGCCAGACGTGCTTCATCGATGGCCCGTTTGCTGCCTGGCCACAGTACGAAGCCCAAGGCATCGGCACCCGCCGCCACCGCTGCATCGATATCGGCCTCGCGGGTCAGCCCACAAATCTTCACACGGATGCGTTGAAAACGATTCGACATGACGATCACTCCTGGCTAGAGGGCTGCTGCCTGCCGAACTCGGCCGAGCTCGCAGAAAAGTTGCGATCTGCCGCCTCCGGCTGACCACGACGATAGCGAACCCAGCGACAATCGGGCAATTCGCGCTCGCCGGTCCATTCACCGAGAAATGCCAGCAGGTTGGGCCCCAAGGGCTCACGCGGCAAGGCAAAGCGTTCGTCGTAGATCGAGTCGACGAAGTGCAGCCCACAGCCCGGCGCCGTGGCACTGGCCAGCGTGCGATCCTTCACCTCGAGCAGGTGTGCGACATAGTCTTCGCCCTGTTCGCCGCGTCCCACGTCCACCAAGGCGCCGACGATGTTGCGGATCATGTGATGCAAAAAGGCATTGGCCTGAACGTCGATAACCACCAACGGGCCATGTCGATGCACCTCGATGAAATGCAGATGCCGCTGGGCGGTCTTCGACTGGCATCCCGCTGCCCGGAAACTGGAGAAGTCATGCTCGCCAACCAGCACCTGGGCGGCACGGTGCATGGCGGGCACATCCAGCGGATCACGACACCAGGTCGCGTTGGCCCGCTCCAATACCGGACGGCTGGATTGGTTGAGGATCACGTAGCGATAGCGACGCGCCACCGCCATGAAGCGTGCATGAAAATCATCGGCCACCGGCACTACCCAACGCAATGCAATGTCGCGCGGCAGATTGGCATTAGCGCCGAACACCCAAGCCTTCTGCGAGCGCCCCACTGGAGCGTCGAAATGCGCCACCTGACGGGTGGCATGCACACCGGTGTCGGTACGTCCACTACAGTGCACCCTGACCGACTCTCCAGCGACCTTGCCAAGCGCTCGCTCGACTTCGGCCTGCACCGAGGGAGCATGCTTCAGACGTTGCCAACCACAGTAGGCGCTACCGTCGTATTCCACGCCAAAGGCCAAGCGGCCGGTAAGGCGTTGTGTATCATCGAGACGCTCGAACAGGGACATGGGCTCAATCGGGTTGTACTGCGCGATCGGATCCCGCGTTTTCGCTTGGAGCGTTTACTCCGAAGAAACGGCGGGTCCCTTATTATCCAGATGCAACGGCTCGAACGCCACCTTCGCGACCTCTAACGGAATGCCATGCTACGTCGAAGCAGCATTCCAGCCACTGTTGGGAACACGGTCGCGAAAGCGAACGCATGCCCAAAACGCGAAACGCCTCCAAGGGAGGCGTTTCGAATCATACGGCATTGGCGCCTTCAATTACTGCTCACGCAGAATCCGCAACATGCGCTTGAGCGGCTCAGCGGCCCCCCACAGAAGCTGATCACCTACAGTAAAGGCTGACAGGTATTCACCACCCATTGCCATCTTACGCAGGCGCCCTACCGGAATATCCATGGTACCGGTCACGGCAGCCGGCGTCAGGCCGGCAAGCGTGGCTTCCTTATCGTTGGGAATCACCTTGACCCAGTCGTTATGCTTGGCGATGCGATCCTCGATCTCATCTATCGGCACATCACGCTTGAGCTTGATGGTGAACGCTTGACTGTGGGAACGCATGGCACCGATCCGTACACACAAGCCATCGATGGGCACCGGGTTATCGCTGCGACCAAGGATCTTGTTGGACTCGACGCTGCCCTTCCATTCTTCCTTGCTCTGGCCATTCTCCATGGCCTTGTCGATCCATGGCAACAGACCACCGGCCAGTGGCGCACCGAAGTTCTCGATCGGGAAATCACCGCCGCGCATTGCCTGGGAAACCTTGCGATCGATTTCCAGGATGGCGCTTGCCGGGTTGCTCAGTTCGTGTTGTACGGAATCACGCAGTGACCCCATCTGACTCAACAGCTCACGCATGTGCTTGGCACCAGAGCCGGAAGCGGCCTGGTAGGTCATGGAAGTCATCCATTCGATCAGGTCGGCTTCGAACAGCCCCCCCAAGCCCAACAGCATCAAGCTGACGGTACAGTTGCCACCAACGAAGGTCTTGCCACCTTTGGCCAATTGGGCATCGATGACATGGCGGTTGACCGGGTCGAGAACGATGGTCGACTCGCCTGCCATGCGCAGGGTGCTGGCGGCATCGATCCAATAGCCTTTCCAGCCGGACTGACGCAGATCCTGATAGACCTTATCGGTGTAGTCACCGCCCTGACAGGTCACGATGACATCCAGTGTCTTGAGTTCAACCAGGTCGAAAGCATCCTTGAGCGGGGGTACGTCCACACCGATGTCGGGGCCCGGCTGACCGGCCTGGGAGGTGGTAAAGAACACCGGCTCGATGCCAGCGAAGTCGTTGTCCTCCACCATGCGCTGCATGAGCACGGAGCCCACCATGCCACGCCAACCGACAAAACCGACTTTCAACATGTGAAGTCCTCCTGAAATTTGAGTGAACCCGTCATTATACATGACGGAACGCGGCCAGTACGGCATCGCCCATCTCGGAGGTGGAGACCCTACGGGTCCCAGGATAGGCGATATCGGCGGTGCGCAGACCGTCGTCGAGTACCTTGCCGACCGCGCCTTCGATACGCTCGGCCAGTTCGGGCTCATCGAGCGAATAGCGCAGCATCATGGCGACCGACAGAATGGTAGCGAGCGGGTTGGCGAGGTTCTGACCCGCGATGTCCGGCGCACTACCGTGGCACGGTTCGTACATCCCTTGCCCGCTTTCGTTGAGCGAGGCCGAAGGCAGCATACCGATAGAGCCGGTCAGCATGGCCGCAGCATCCGAGAGGATGTCGCCGAACATGTTGCCGGTGACGATGACGTCGAACTGCTTGGGAGCACGCACCAACTGCATGGCGGCGTTATCGACGTACATGTGCGAAAGCTCGACATCCGGGTATTCCGGCGCCAGGCGCTCCATGATCTCGCGCCACAGGATAGTGACCTCGAGCACATTGGCCTTGTCCACCGAGCACAGTTTCTTGTTGCGCTTGCGGGCCATCTCGAAGGCCACACGACCGATGCGCTCGATCTCGGCCTCCGAATAGATGTAGGTATTGAAGCCCACACGCTGGCCATTGCGCTCTTCAATACCACGTGGCTGGCCGAAATAGATACCACCGGTCAATTCGCGCACGATCATGATATCGAGCCCAGAGACCACCTCGGGCTTGAGACTCGAAGCTTCCGCGAGTTGGGGGTAGAGAATGGCGGGGCGCAGATTGCCGAACAAGCCGAGATGCTTGCGCAACCCCAATAGTCCCTTTTCGGGACGTTTGGCCAGATCCTCGATCTTGTCCCACTTCGGCCCTCCTACGGCCCCCAGCAGGATGGCATCGGAGGCCTTGGCCTTGGCCAATGTCGTCTCGGGCAACGGCTCGCCATGCGCGTCATAGGCAGCGCCACCGACCAAAGCCTCGTCGACGGTCACATCCAGCCCCCGCTCCTGGCAGGCCTCCAGCACCTTGACCGCTTCGCGGGTAATTTCCGGGCCAATACCGTCGCCCGGTAGAACGAGAATCTTGCGGCTCATGCGTCTTGGCTCTCTTGCTAGCGATTTATCCAGCGATTCTACGACGAAGGCCACCTTGCGGTTGCCTCCAATGAAAATGGCGCTTTCCTTGCGCGATCGCCCGAAGGGCATTCCTTACTGTGTCCAGCGTTGTGGTTATTGCTCTTTCATCGGCGACACCCGTGGCCTCAGCCTCGGAACAGCCAGGGCCGTGCCTCGCGATGACGTTGCTCAAAAGCACGGATCGCTGGCTCATCCTGCAACGTCAAGCCGATATCATCGAGCCCATTGAGCAGGCAGTGCTTGCGAAACTCGTCCACCGAGAACTCGAAGATCTCGCCCTCAGGAGTGACGATGCGCTGATGCTCGAGGTCAATGTCGAGGCTATAGCCTTCATTGGCCTCTACCGCCTTGAACAGCCGATCGACCTTTTCCTCGTCGAGAGTGATCAGCAGGATGCCGTTCTTGAACGAGTTGTTGTAGAAGATATCGGCAAAGCTCGGTGCGATCACCACACGGAAGCCGAAATCGG
Organism: Litchfieldella anticariensis FP35 = DSM 16096; assembly: GCF_000409775.1. Taxonomy (GTDB): domain Bacteria; phylum Pseudomonadota; class Gammaproteobacteria; order Pseudomonadales; family Halomonadaceae; genus Litchfieldella; species Litchfieldella anticariensis. The sequence goes on from NZ_KE332377.1 coordinate 1,381,623, forward strand.
CCAACGCCCAGGGCGCATGCTCGCGAGAGCTACCACAACCGAAGTTGCGACGTGCCAGCAGGATGCTAGCGCCTTGGTAGCGATCCTGGTTGAGTATGAAGTCCGGATTGAGTGAACGCTTGCTGACATCCTGGCCGGGATAACCCTCATCCAGATAGCGCAACTCATCGAACAGATTGACACCGAAGCCGGTACGCTTGATCGACTTCAGGAATTGCTTGGGAATGATCAGGTCAGTATCGACGTTGGCACGATCGAGCGGCGCCACAAGGCCCTGATGACGTTCGAATTTCTGCATACTTCAGACCTCCTCGGGCTGGGTAGCGTCTTTCAGCTGACGCACATCGACAAAGTGACCAGCGATCGCGGCGGCAGCAGCCATCGCCGGGCTGACCAAGTGGGTACGCCCACCGTAACCCTGGCGTCCTTCGAAGTTGCGGTTCGAGGTGGAAGCACAGTGCTCGCCTGGATCCAGCTTGTCGGCATTCATCGCCAAGCACATCGAGCAGCCCGGCTCGCGCCATTCGAAGCCGGCCTCGAGGAAGATCTGATCGAGCCCCTCGGCTTCGGCTTGGCGCTTCACCAGCCCTGACCCCGGTACTACCATAGCCAGTTTGATACTGTCAGCGACCTTGTTGCCCTTAGCCACCTTCGCCGCTTCGCGCAGGTCCTCGATTCGCGAGTTGGTGCAGGAACCGATGAAGACCTTGTCGAGACGGATATCGGTGATCTTCTGTTTCGGCGCCAACCCCATATACTCCAGCGCGCGAAGGTAACCGCGCTTGACAGTGTCGTCGGCGACAGCATCGGGATCGGGTACTTCTCCAGAAATGTTGGTCACCATCTCGGGGCTGGTACCCCACGACACTTGGGGCTCGATCTCGGCGGCGTCTATCTCGACTACCTTGTCGAACACAGCATCGTCGTCGGAGACCAGATTGTGCCAATCGGCTACCGCGGCTTCCCACTGCTCGGCGGTGGGTGCAAATGGGCGGTTGCGCAGGTACTCGATGGTGATGTCGTCGACACCGATCAGTCCCACCCGTGCGCCAGCCTCGATGGCCATGTTGCACACCGTCATGCGGCCTTCCATCGACAGGTCGCGGATGGCACTACCGGCAAACTCGATGGCATAGCCAGTTCCACCGGCAGTCCCGATGCGGCCGATCACCGCCAGTACGATATCCTTGGCCGTCACACCGGTACCAAGCTTGCCTTCGACCCGGACCTGCATGTTCTTCATCTTCTGCGCCAACAGGCACTGGGTTGCCAACACGTGCTCGACTTCGGAGGTGCCGATGCCGTGAGCCAGCGCCGCAAAGGCTCCATGGGTAGCGGTATGCGAATCGCCACATACCACGGTCATCCCTGGCAAGGTGGCCCCCTGCTCGGGCCCTACCACGTGGACGATGCCCTGGCGAGCGTCGTTGATACGGAACTCCTCGATACCGAAGGCTTCACAGTTGTCGTCGAGCGTCTGCACCTGGATCAGCGACACCGGATCCTTGATCCCGGTGTTGCCCTCGGCACGCTCGACCAAGGTGGTCGGCACGTTATGGTCGGGGGTCGCCAGGTTGGCATCCAGACGCCAGGGCTTACGACCCGCCAGGCGCAAGCCTTCGAAAGCCTGCGGCGATGTCACTTCGTGCAGCAATTGCCGATCGATATAGATCAAGGCGGTACCGTCGTCGCGCTCCTTCACCAGGTGCTGCGACCACAACTTGTCATAAAGCGTCTGGCCTGCCATCGGTTTCCTCCCTTGGGGCTTTATTCGCCAGGCCCCTTGTTCATCGTGTCAACGAGAGTAAAATCCGAAACCCATAAAAGCAATTCATGTTATTTATTCTTTGAATTCCAAATTGGAATACAAAGAATTTTGCTATCTCCAGGATCAGAACCATGGACACGCAAAGTCTGCAGGCCTTCCTCGCCGTCGCCGATAGCAGTTCCTTCTCGCAGGCCGGTGAGCACCTCCACCTGACCCAACCGGCGGTGAGCAAACGCATCGCCACCTTGGAGGATCAGGTAGGCACCAAGCTCTTCGATCGCATCGGCAGGCGTGTCACCCTCACCGAGGCCGGACATCTCCTGTTACCGCGTGCCCGCCAGATTCTGGTGATGGTCGACGACAGCCGTCGGGCACTCTCAAACCTGGCCGGCGACGTGGCCGGTAGTCTGACCATGGCCACTAGTCATCATATCGGTCTACACCGCTTGCCGCCGCTGCTCAAGGCGTACACCCAGACCCATCCCGAGGTGCGTATGGACATGCGCTTCCTGGACTCTGAACAAGCTTATCAGGGCGTGTTGGATGGCGATCTGGAAATCGCCGTGGTGACGCTCGCCCCGACGCCCGACCCTCAGTTGACTGTAGTTCCGGTGTGGATCGACCGCTTGCGCTTCGTGTGTGGCCACGACCACCCGCTCGCCTCGCTCGATCCTCTGCCACTGACGACGCTATCACGCTTCGATGCGGTATTGCCGGGCCATTTGACCTTCACCCGCGGCATCGTGGTCGACACTTTCGCCCGCGATGGCCTCAAGGTAAACGTGGCACTGTCCACCAACTATCTCGAGACATTGAAGATGATGGTTGCCATCGGCCTCGGCTGGAGCGTGTTGCCGGAAACCCTGATCGACGAGGAAGTTCATGTGTTGCCCATCGAGCACCGCCCCATCGAGCGCCCCTTGGGCTATCTGGTGCACAAGAGCCGCACGCTTTCGAACGCCGCCCGCTCGATGCTGGAAATGCTAGACGAGGCGCGTACGCCGGAAGCCCGGACATGGCAGTGAGCAAGCGAATCGCTTGCTTGTCGGACATGACAAGGTTGCCTAGGATGCTAACTTTTAGCTTGGAATCCTCTTCTCATGCCTAGCAAGGACACGCTCAGCACCGACACCAGCTTCGATACGGGCACCTCTTCACGTCAGATGGTGGCGGGCATCGCGATCCTTGTCGGCTTGCTGCTGCAGATTTCGCAATTCGCCAACGCCCCGCTCAATCCCGATCTGATCGGTTATGCGTTCTGGCTGGCGGCACTGTTGCTGTGGCGCGACCTCGACCCGCGTACTCGACTCCAAGCCGGGGGGCTTTCTGTCATCGGCCTGGCACTGCTCGCCATCAGTCAATTCCGCTATCGCGCCGAGATCGACTGGTTCGGCATCCTGACCGGCAACACTTATGTGGTAGCCATGCTGGTAGGGGTGAGCTTCCTCGGCCTGATCGGCGGCCGGCACGCGCCCGGCGGCGAACGCTCCAGCACTGGTGCACGTGGCGTGGTCAATACCTGGCTGAGCGTCCATCTGCTTGGCGCCATCCTCAATCTGTCGTCGGTATTCATGGTCGGCGATCACATCAGGGCTCGTGGCCGGCTGGAAACGGCACAGCTATTGACTCTCAACCGCGGCCTGTCGAGCGCCGCTTTCTGGTCGCCGTTCTTCGCCTCGATGGGGGTGGCGATGAGCGTGGCACCGGACATGGCCTACGCTGGCGTCCTGATTTTCGGCCTGCCGCTGGCAGTGTTGGCCGGTCTGATCACCCGTCTCGAGATACCCCACCGTTTCGCCCTCGAGGACACCCAAGGTTTCACACTGTCACCGGCCAGCCTGTTGTTGCCGGTGGCGATGGCTGCGCTGGTGATGCTGTTCCACTACGTCATCACGCCCTCGCTTTCCATCGTCAGCATCATCACTTTCCTGATCCCTGCCGTGGCACTGCTGATCAACCTGCCCCACGGCTTGTCCTGGCCCGTGCGACGTACCCTGCAACATGCTCGTACTCGACTGCCGGCCATGCGCGGCGAGGTCACGTTATTCCTATCCGCGGGATTGTTCACGCTGGGGTTATCGACTTTCACTCAGGCAGCCACCGGGAACCAGTGGGTGCTGTTCGATGAGTTCGGCGCGCTCGAGGCATCGATCAGTTACGTGGCGATCGTGATCAGTGCCGTCGCGGGGCTACACCCAATCATCGGTGTCTCGGCACTGGCCTCGATGCTCGACCTCGACACCACCAACCATACGTTGCTGGGGTTCGTGTCACTCGCCGCCTGGGGAGTGGGGGCCGCTATCGGCCCCCTATCGGGTATCAATCTGTCACTGCAGGGGCGCTACGGCATCAACGGCTATCGCCTGATGAAGCTCAATATCCCCTACGCCCTGATGATGTCGTGCCTGGTATTCGCTGCCATTGCGTTAATGGACGCCGTCTTGTAGACCGTTCAAGCTTCCGACACCCGTGAGAAGTAACGGTGGCCACATTGGTGGCACGGTTCGAGCCGCGTTACGCTTTGCAATTCGACTTGCGCTCCGCAGTGCACGCAGGCCATACGCCCAGGGGCGGCAATCTCTCCCTCACAGTAATCGGCTTGGGCAGCTTCCAGGTCGTCGTCCAGGCGCGCCTTGTCGACGATTGAGCGGTCGGCGATCGAGAACAGGGCATCCGTCACTTTACGTGACAACACCGACAAGTCGATCCCCAACCAACTGGCCACTCCCTCACCACCAGCCGCCAGATAGCGGCGCATATCCTTGAGATCGCGCTCGACCCAAGCGCGCAACAGCGACAACTCATCCTTGGTGAACTCCTCCAGTTCGGCCTCGAATTCCACCGCTTCGTCGAGGTCCTTCTGCAAGTTTTCCCATGACAACTCGTCCGCGCCCTCCTTCAGGCGCGACAGCACGCGCTCATAGCCTTGGCGCATCCGATGTTCGCGTTGTTCCCTGTTCTCGCTCATGACGTTCTCCTGATTCCAGCCTGGCCACGGAGCCCCTACCTGCAAGCGCCCCACTGCGGTATGCTTAGTCACCATTTAGACGCTATCTTCTCGTGCCTTCAAGGATTTCCGTTCTCAAGCGGCATTTCCGGCCGAGATTGACACGATCGATCGCCCCTTGGCGTCATCCCCGGTACGCAGGCCGCGTCCGGGCATTCGCCATTCCAACGCAAGGTGCCTATTGAGACCGATGGACGCACAGTACAAGCCCCACGAAACCGAACGCGACGCCCAGCAGTTCTGGGAAAAGAACCAGTGCTTCAAGGCGGTGGAAGATACCAACCGCGAGAAGTTCTACTGCCTGTCGATGTTCCCTTACCCCAGCGGCAAACTGCACATGGGGCATGTGCGCAACTACACCATCGGTGACGTGGTATCGCGCTTCCAACGCATGCGGGGCAAGAACGTGCTGCAACCCATGGGCTGGGACGCCTTTGGTATGCCGGCGGAAAACGCGGCGATTCAGAATCGCGTGCCGCCGGCCAAGTGGACCTTTGACAACATCGATTATATGCGTCGTCAGTTGAAGGCGTTGGGCTTCGCCTACGACTGGGATCGAGAGTTTGCCACCTGCGATGCCGACTACTATCGCTGGGAGCAATGGTTCTTTACCAAGCTGGTGGAAAAAGGCTTGGTTTACAAGAAGATGGCCGCTGTCAACTGGGACCCGGTGGATCAGACGGTGCTCGCCAACGAGCAGGTCATCGATGGCCGCGGCTGGCGCAGCGGCGCCTTGGTCGAGCGTAAGGAGATCCCGCTGTGGTTCCTCAAGATCACCGATTACGCCGAGGAACTGCTCGCCGATCTTGACAAGGTCGATTGGCCCGAGCAGGTCAAGACCATGCAACGCAACTGGATCGGCAAATCGAAAGGTGTGGAGATGGACTTCGATATTGCCGACCACAACGGCGATGCTTTCGAGCCACTGCGCATCTACACCACGCGCCCCGACACCCTGATGGGGGTGACCTACATGGCCGTGGCGGCCGGCCACCCGCTGGCGCGCAAGGCTGCTGAAGACAACCCGCCGTTGGCCGACTTCCTCGAAGAGTGCAATCGGGTCGGCACCTCCGAGGCCGAACTCGCCACCGTGGAGAAAAAGGGGATGGATACCGGCTACCAGGCCGTCCATCCCATCAGCGGGCGCCGGGTGCCGGTGTATGTCGCCAATTTCGTGCTCATGGAATACGGCACTGGCGCGGTGATGGCGGTGCCCGGTCATGACCAGCGCGACTGGGAATTCGCCACCAAGTATGGCCTGCCGATCGAGGCAGTGATCACCGACGAAAACGGCCAGGTCCCGGACCTCTCACAGGGTGCCCATCTGGAATACGGCGCCCTGATTCATTCCGGCGAGTTCGATGGGCTCGATTTTCAGGCAGCCTTCGACGCCATTGCCGCACGCCTAGAAGAGCAAGGTCATGGCGAGGTCAAGACCAACTTCCGTCTGCGCGACTGGGGCGTGGCCCGCCAGCGCTACTGGGGCGCCCCGATCCCGGTCAAGTACGGCCCCGAGGGCCAGACCGTGCCACTCACCGACGACGAGTTGCCGGTCGAATTGCCGATGGAAGTCACCGTCGATGCGTCGGGCTCTCCGTTGAAGAAGATGCCGGCCTTCTATGACCTGGGCGACGGCTGGACCCGCGAGACCGATACCTTCGACACGTTCATGGAATCGTCCTGGTACTATGCACGCTTCTGCTGCGCCGACAACAAGGACGCCATGCTCGACGAGCGTGGCGACTACTGGCTGCCGGTCGACCTCTACATCGGTGGTATCGAACACGCCATCCTGCACCTGCTCTATGCACGCTTCTTCCATAAGCTGATGCGCGACTTCGGCCTGGTGAACTCCGACGAGCCCTTCCAGCAACTGCTTACCCAAGGCATGGTGATCGCCGAGACCTTCTACCGCCCCACTGCCAACGGCGGCAAAGAGTGGTTCAACCCGGCAGACGTCGAGGTCAAGCGCGACGAAAAGGGTCGCCCGGTGAGCGCGGCCCTGATCCAGGATGGCCAGCCGGTGGAAATGGGTGGCATCGAGAAGATGTCCAAATCCAAGAACAATGGCGTCGACCCGCAAGCCATGATCGACCGCTTTGGTGCCGACACGGTACGCCTGTTCATGATGTTCGCCGCTCCGCCCGAGCAGTCGCTGGAGTGGTCGGATTCCGGTGTCGAGGGCGCCCATCGCTTCCTCAAGCGCCTGTGGCGGTTGGCCGCCGAACACCTCGAGGCTGGCACGCCTGGAACGCTGGATGCGAACGCCCTTGACGATGATCAGAAGGCGCTGCGTCGCAAGACCCACGAGACCATCAGTAAAGCCAGCGACGATATCGGCCGTCGCACCACCTTCAACACCGCCATTGCCGCCGTGATGGAGCTTAGCAACGCTATAGCCCGCTTCGATGATACCACCCCTCAGGGCCTGGCCGTGGCTCGCGAGGCCGTGGAAGCCTGCGTGCTACTGCTGGCACCGATCACCCCACATGCCTGCCACGCCCTATGGCGCGAGCTAGGCCACGATGAGCCAGTGATCGACGCCACGTGGCCCAAAACCGATGAAGCGGCATTGACCAAGGACAGTATCGAACTGGTGGTGCAGGTCAATGGCAAGTTACGGGCACGTCTGGATGTCCCGGCCGATGCCGACAAGTCTGCCATCGAGGCTCAAGCCATGGCTGCCGAGAACGTTCAACGTCATCTCGAAGGCAAGACGGTGCGCAAGGTGATCGTGGTACCTGGCAAACTGGTCAACATCGTGGTCAGCTAATTCAACGTGCTAGTGCAAGGGAAACGCCCCATGAAGCGCCGACATTTTCTGTATCTTTCGCTTGCTGGCGTCACGGCGCTGGGAGTCAGTGGTTGCGGCTTCCATCTACGCGGCCTAAATACCCCAGTACTGACCTTGGATTCCCTGGCCTTGAACGCTGCCGACGGTGAGCTGACTCCTGTGGTGCGTGAAGCGCTGGAAAATGCCGGCACTCGCATCGACGAGCGCGCCCCTCTACAACTCAACCTTGGTCAGGAGCGCTTCCAGGAAGCTTCTCTGACGCACGGGGATGCCGGCAGTCAGGACGTCGAACTGCGGCTCACCGCCCCCTTCTCGGTACAACGCACTACCGATGGCGCCTATTTGCTCAACCAGCAACAGCTCGATGTCGTCACCACCATCAGCGTCAGTGACGACGAGCTGTTGGCCCAGGAAGACATCCGAGCAGAAGCCCAAGAGCAATTACGCCGCGATGCCGCACGACAATTGATCGAGCGGCTGCGGCCCTTGGCTGAACGTTAACCGAGCCATGCCATGAAAGTCTTCCCTGACAAGCTCCCCGAGACCCTGGCCAAGAAACTCCCACCGGTGGTGATCGTCGCCGGTGACGAACCCTTGATCCACATGGAAGCTTGCGATGCCGTACGCGCCAGGGCTCGCGAACAAGGCATCGAGGAGCGCGAGATCCTGCATGTCGAGAATGGCTTCCAGTGGGGCCGGTTACTCGAATCCGCCGCTAGCCTGTCGCTGTTTGCTTCCGCCAAGCTGATCGAGTTACGTCTCGGGAGCCAGTCCCCAGGGCAGGAAGGCAGCAAGGCCTTGGAGGGTTATGCCGAGAGACTTCAGGACAGTGACAACGTGTTGTTGATCTCTGCCGCCAAGCTCGACCGCAAGCTGCAGCAGAGCAAGTGGTTCAAGGCAATGGACAAGGCAGGCTTGTACGTTCCGGTTTGGCCAGTGGACCATCAGCGCCTGGGATTCTGGATGCGCGATCGTGCCGGCCGCTATGGCCTGACGCTGGACATGGATGCCGCTCGCCTGCTTGGCGAGCGTACCGAGGGCAATCTGCTGGCTGCCGATCAGGAACTGCAGAAACTGGCACTGCTGCTACCGCCCGGCTCCCGTCTGGATGCTGCCACCATCGCCGGAGGGGTCGAAGACAGCGCGCGCTTCGATGTCTTTACTCTGGCTGACGCCTGCCTGCGCGGTGAGCGTGAGCGCGCCTCACGCATCATCCGCGGCCTGCGCGGTGAAGGCGTGGAAGCCCCGATCATCCTGTGGTCCTTGACCCGAGAGCTACGCACCTTGTTGTCGCTGTATCAACATCTCGACCAAGGCCAGAGCTTCGAGCACGCCTGCAAGGCCCAGAAGCCGCCAATCTTCGACAAACGTCGCCCAGCCTACCAGCAGGCTCTGAACCGTCTGCCGGTCAAGCGCCTGCACAAGCTGCTGCTATTCTCACAGCGCCTCGACCTGGCGATAAAGGGCGCCAGCGACATTCCACTGTGGGACGGCCTGCACGACCTGGCCCTGACGCTCGCCGGCGGACGCGGGCTGCTGGCGGAATCGCCGCTGTCCTATAAGGTTAGCTGACGTTCTTTGCATGAAGCTCAGGTGAACGCCTGCCCGTCGACCTATGCCTTTGTGTCGTCATCTGCTCGATGAATTCTTCACTACGACGTTGCGCCGGCCGCTCCTTCAGTCCTGCCCAATAGGCTTCAAACTCGGGGCGCTTGTTGATCGCACCGCACTGCATGCCCCAACCCAAATCATTATGCCACATGGCTATTTACTTCTCATTTAATCCCATTGGGATCTGCAACAGCAATACCGTCGTCCAACCGGGAAAACACTTGACCTTCCCGACGCATAGACATTGATTCCAGAGCTTCCTCGACAACCATATTGAAGCCTAATCGCGCACCAAGGGAATCAGACTTCCTGTCGCGGCTGGATAAAGCTCGAAAACGACATCACCAATCTTTGATGAACAGTAGCGCTGATTATCCAAAAAACGCACCCCTAGCCGAAAAACAGGCACATCAACCGTGCTGTAAGTCCACACCGTATTGAAACCACGTTACTATTGGGCTACGTGGCCACTACAAAGCTGTAGGACGCAGTGGCATTGATCGCCCAAGGACCTTCAAACACTGGCATGAACTATCGAAGTCTCGCAGGTTCCTGCCAAGATCACACAAGCTCATGAGCCTGAAACCGTGTTGACGGGGTCGGAAAGAATGACAACAACGTTACTCCGAAGAGCAACGCAGCATGCCTGAAATATCGATGCTTTCACCGAAACCTGGTTCTTCGGTCGAAAGATACATTCGCTCTATCGGCCGATACTATATTAGCGCCACCATCATCATGACTCTGCTCATTGGAGCAACTTATCTGACGGTCAAGATCGCACTTGACCGCCATGCGATACAGCAGGAAATCAGTTTTCTGACCAGCCGTCAGTTCATCCGATTTCAGCAACTCGCCAATCAGACACGCGCGGTCATGAGCGCATCCGCCGATCCCGATCTGCCCGAATACATCATCCAGCCGATGCTTGGCGATGTGCGTGAAGCCATTGCCGATATTCGAGGCATAATGAGTCGGCTGAAGACCATGCACAGGCGCCTGAGCGATAATCTCCTAGAGCGGATCACCCCTCAGGACTCAGCGGATGAAGACCTCTACCTCGACCTCAACCGGCGGCTCGAGGTTTTTCTCTCACGCGCCGAAAGAGTGGTCGATACCAGCCGCGAAGACCGGCGGCGGCGATACACCTTCTGGGGGCCAATCGACTTCGCGGCCTCGGCCGACAGCATCCTCATGCGCCACTTCAACGATCTCATCCAACAAGCCCACAACCGCAGCGACGCCAGCATCGGCAACGCGGTGTCGATCAGCACTGCCCTTCTTCTCATGCTCGCGGTGATTTCCATTCTGGCAAGCATCGTCCTGTTCTATCCGTTATTGAAAAAGTTGCGCAGCGAACACCATCGGAAAATGGACTTCGAGCACAAACTCACCCACCTTGCCCAGACGGATGCACTCACCGCGCTCAAGAACCGCTCCTTTTTCAATTCAGCGCTCAACGATCTGTTCCGCCGTTTTGAAAGGGACGGCACCGGTTTCTCCATACTGCTCGTCGACCTGGACCACTTCAAGGCGATCAACGACAGCTTTGGCCATCCAGCCGGCGATGCCACGCTTCACCATGTCGCACGTACTTTCCGCAACGTCTTCCGCACCGACGACATCATTGCCCGTATCGGCGGGGATGAATTCGCTGTTCTGCTGCCCGGTATCGGTGATGAAGCCCATCTCAACGCAATAGCCGATCGTGTCGTCAGTGCGATAGCAGTGGATTTCCCGTACGAGGACAACACACTGCGGATATCGGCCAGCGTCGGCGGTGCCACTGTTCCCACTCATGCAACGGATGAATCCGGCCTCGTCCGTGTCGCCGACCTTGCACTCTATGCCGCCAAGAGCGGGCGGAACAATGCCGTCGTCTTCGACGAAGCGACACTCGCCTCGCAACTGGAACAGAATGAAATGGCTGCAGCTCTCGTCGGCGCGGCCGACCGCGACGAGTTCATCGTGCATTATCAACCCAAGGTTGGCCTGAGGAAGGGAGACCACCTGGGGTTCGAGGCGCTCGTCCGTTGGAATCACCCCACACTTGGCCTGCTTGCGCCGGGCGCTTTTCTGCCCTTGATGGAAGACCCACGTCTCATCGGTGACATGACATGCGCTGTCGCAAGGGGCGTATGCCGCGATCTCAAGGCATGGAATGAGGCTGGGCTTCTGCCCCGGCCCGTCGCCATCAACCTGCCGGAGGCGCTTCTGATCAACGAGAATGGGTTCGAAATACTCGCCTCGGCTATCCGCGAATACGACCTCGATTGGCACAACCTGACCATCGAGGTGACGGAGGATGTTTTCCTCAACCGATATGCCGAGCGCATACATGCATCGATGACGCGCTTCCGCGAACAAGGAGTATCCATTGCGCTCGATGATTTCGGAACCGGCTTTGCCTCACTCCTGCATCTACGCGACTTTCCCTTCGACGAGTTGAAAATCGATCGCGGTTTCGTCGCCGATATCGGGCTAGACAACCGATCCGAACAGATCATCCAGGCGATGGTCGATCTGTCACGCAATCTAGGCAAGCGCTGCGTAGCGGAAGGCATCGAAACCGAAGCACAGCGCGAGTTCCTTCTGGAGGCGGGTTGCGAAATCGGCCAGGGATACCTGTTCGCCAAGCCAATGCCGGGTAGCGAAGTCAAAGGGCGCTGGCTGAAGAAATCCGGAACCGCTCGGCACCTGCAAGGCATTGAATCGCCCGATTCCGCAACGCACATGGTGGGCGCCGACACCTCGACCTTGAATGCGCGCTGAAGTCACCGACAGCGGAATTCGGGTGATAGCGGATTAACAGGAAAAACGGATGAAACTGCTGTTGAAAGGTCTTTGTCTGGCAGCAACCATGATGGCCTCCAACGCCCAGAATGCCGCCCTCGCCGCCCCAGGCATCACGGTCGACGTCGTGCATTACTGGGTATCGAAGAGCGAATCCGCGGCGCTCGATGTTTACCGACAGGCCTGGACCCGGACCGGTAACCATTGGGTGGACCTGCCTGCCGATAGCGAAGCTGCCGTCAAACGGATCGTCAGCGACCGCATCGCCAATGGCTATTCACCGGCGGTAATGCAGTGGAATGTGGACGAGGGTGCCAGGGAACTACCCGAGATGGGGATCGTCAATGACATCGAACCGGTCGCACGGGAAGAGCATTGGCGCGACCTGCTGCCCGGCTTCGTGCTCGAACGCATCAGCTATCAGGGCACGGTGTATTTCGCGCCATCGGATATCCACGTCGAGAACTGGCTCTGGACCAGCCGGGAGATCTTCGACGAACTCGGCCTCGCGACACCCGAAACCTGGGACGATATCTTCGCGGCCGCCGACCGAATCGAGGCAGCGGGCTACCTGCCTATCGCCCTTGGCGCGAGCCCCTGGGAAATCGCGTTGCTCTTCCACAACATCATGTATTACGCGATGGGCGCGGAGGGGTATTCGCGGGTTTTCAACGGCGATGCGGAAGCGGTGCTCGACCCACGCATGCTGGATGCGCTCGATCTGTTGCGCCGTGTATCCCGCTATGTCGCCCCATCGGCGGCCCGTGAGGGCAAGACCTGGGCGGATGCCACCGCCATGGTCGGGCGCGGCGAGGCCGGCATGCAATTCATGGGCGACTGGGCCAAGGGCGAGCTCGTTTCACTCGGCTACACCGCCGACCGTGACTTTGGTTGCAACCTCACACCAGGCACCGCGATCTCCCATTTCACCGTGATCGATGCCTTTGCCTTCCCGCTGACCACCCACGAGAGCGAGACCCAGGCGCAACAGGCGTTCGCGCGTATGGTGCTCGCTCCCGACAATCAGCTCGCGTTCAGCCGCCTCAAGGGCTCGCTGCCGGTACGCACCGACGTCGATCCCAAAAGGCTCGACCACTGCGGCCAGTTGGGGCTGCAGAGGCTCTTGAATGAAGACACCGTGGACGGCGTCGTACACTCGAGGGCAATGCCATCACATGTGGCGGTCGTCTGGATCGACATACTCGCCGATTTTTTTGACGACGATACCATCTCGAGCCAGACCGCCCAGCAACGCTTGCATCAGCTTGCCAGCGAGGGCTGACGGGCCGCTGGCACAGAAACGACTCTGTATCCGGAGTTAAGAAGGAAAGCGATAGTTCCGATGAAACCTTCATTAAGCGCCCTCTTTTTCACAGCAACCATGATGGCCGCGAGTTCACAAGGGCCTGCCGTCGCCGACGAGCGCAGCACAGTCGACGTCGTGCATTTCTGGATATCGAAAAGCGAGTCCGCGGCACTCGACGTTTACAGACAGGCCTGGACCGGTGCCGGAAACCGCTGGGTGGATCTTCCGGCGGCAGACAAGGGAGCGGTACAGCGGATTGTCAGTGAACGGATTGCCAATGGCTACCCGCCAGCCGTGATGCAGTGGAACGCGAACGAGGGCTCCCATGAGTTACCTGAAATGGGGATCGTGCAGGATATCGATCCTGTGGCACGGAAAGATCACTGGCGCGATGTGCTCCCCAGTTTCGTTCTCGATCGGATCAGCTACCAGGGCGAGGTGTATTTCGCGCCGTCGGATATTCACGCCGAAAACTGGCTCTGGACCAGCCAGAAGATATTCGATGAGCTGGGGCTGGAAACACCGAAGACATGGGACGACATATTCATGGCCGCCGACCGGATCAAAGCGGCGGGGTATCTGCCTGTTGCGATGGGCTCCGGCCCATGGGAAGCTTCGCTGCTCTTCAATGACATCATGTACTACATGATGGGAGACGCGGGATATTCGCGGCTCATCGACGCGGAGGCGGAAGCCGTCCTCGATCCACGCATGCTGGATGCGCTCGATATGCTTCGGCGTCTATCCCGTTATGTCGAACCGCCGGCGGCACGGGCGGACAAGACCTGGGCGGACGCCACCGCCATGATCGGGCGCGGCGAGGCCGGCATGCAATTCATGGGCGATTGGGCCAAGGGCGAGCTCATTTCCCTCGGTTATGCCGCTGACCGGGACTTCGGTTGCAACCTCGCGCCCGGCACCTCGATTGCCTATTTCACGGTAATCGATGCCTTTGCCTTCCCGCTCACCACCCGCGAAGGCGAGACCCAGGCGCAACAGGCGTTCGCCCGCATGGTGCTCGCCCCCAACAATCAGGTCGCGTTCAGCCGCCTCAAGGGCTCGCTGCCGGTACGAACCGACATCGATCCCGCCGGACTCGATCGTTGCGGTCGACTAGGGCTACATATGCTCATGAACGACGAACACAGGGTCAGCGCGCAATCGATGGCCATGCCCTCGCAAATGTCGGAAGGCTGGATAGGAGTCCTGAGCGATTTCTTCAATGACGAATCCATCTCCAGCCGAACCGCTCAGCAGCGTCTGTATCAGGTGATCAAGCAGGGTTGAACAGGCCACCGTCACAGGAATAGTTCGATTCGAAGGCGAATATCAGGCATGGTGAGGGGGCTTGATCAGGCTCTCGGCCGGAATGCCGAACATTTCGTGAAGTTTCCAGACCATGGCAAGGGTCAGGTTCCGCTTGCCATTCAGGATCTCATAGACGCGGTTACGCCGGCCAATGGCGGGTTCGAGATCCTTGGGCGTGAGCCCCTGCTGCTCCATGCGAAACTTGATGGCCTCGATGGGGTCCGGCAGGTCCACGGGAAAGTGCTTGGCCTCGTAGGCCTCGACCAGCGTCATGAGGATCTCGAAGCGGTCGCCCTCTTCGCTGCCAGGTTCCGGCTCATTGTCAAAGTAGGCGGACACTTCCCTCAGGGCGGCTCGGTAATCGTCCTCGCTGCGAATGGGGCGAATATCCATGGGTTACTCCATCTCTATGGTTTCGGCATCCACCTTGTCATAGTGCGCGTGAGTGCCGATGAACTTGATGTAGACCGCGCCGAACCGGTAGGCAACAGCGACGATCAACCGGTAGTCGTTGCCCTTGATGTTGAACACGACACGCTTATTGCCTACTGGACTGGCGCTCCGATACTTGGCCTTGATGTCATGCGCATCTTTCCAGTCAGCATGCTTCACTTCATCGATCCAGGCTTCCAGTGGTACCTTGGCATCAGGGTGCTGTGCCCAGAAGTCGCGCAGATTCTTGATGGCAATGATCCTCATCGGTCCATCTTGTCCCATTATGGGACCCCATGCAAGAAGAGAAGTTCCCAAGACGGGACAGAGTGGCAGTGGAATGCATGCCGCGCACTGCTAGAGGTAAGCGCGGAGTGGTCCGCCATGGGCTCGGCGTGGCAGGACATTTCGCCAAAATTGGTCGCTCCTACTCCACCCCAGTTCCACTGACCAACCGGTATGTGAGCGCCGCGGTGGCACCGAACGCCAGATGTGCAGCGAAGGTGATCGGATCGCGCACCGCAGCAAACCAGGGGAACAGGGCGGTGAACCCATACAGGTTGACGGCGAACAGCGCGGCGCCGAACAGTAGGCCGACGATCAACCCCGGCAGCAGCAGCCGCCGCAAGACCAGCATCGCAATTGCGATCCCGTACGCGATGGAGAGCGCGAAGTGCACCAGGGTAGCCACCGAAAACACCAGCGGCACGAACGACGCCGGCGGTGGCAGCACATCCTGCCCAAGCACGATCGCGGCCACGAACCGCGCATCGCGGTAGAGAGTCTCGGGCAGCGGATGGCCGAATACCGCCCACAGGACGATCTGTAGCGCAGTTGCCACGATCCCGGCGACAATGCCCGCCCATATCGCGGCGCGCCAATCGATCGCTCGCATCCGGTCGTCCTCTGGTCATCACTCTCTGCGAGCCACCAGTAACCCCACCCCGGCACTGGCCAATAGCCCGGCACAACAACGGTTGAACCATTGCCGCATGGCCGGGCGCGAGAACCAGTGCCGCAAGAAAGCCCCGAAACATGCATAAGCCGCTATCGCTATCCACTCCAGCATCAGGAACGAGGTGCCCAATACGAAGAACTGCCAGGCGACATTACCTGCGGGATCCACGAACTGGGGAAGAAACGCCGTGAATATCAGAATTGCTTTGGGATTTCCCGCCGCCAACAGAAATTCCTGCCTGGCAAGCCCGACCAATGTCATATTCTTCATTGGCGCCATGTCTTCACCGGACGCTCCAGCCACCCACAACTGGAAGGCCAACCAGAATAGATAGCAGGCACCTAACACCTTGACGATGAAGAAAAGTCGTTCCGATGCAAGCAAGACGGTCGCCAAACCCGATGCGGCAAGAGCGATCATAATCACGAATGCCGACAACCTGCCGATACCAGCCAGGCACGCGGTCCGCACACCATAATGCTTGGCATTGCTCATCGACATGAGATTGTTCGGCCCCGGCGCCATGTTCAGCGCGAAACAAGCCGGAACGAAGAAAAGCAGTGTGGTCATGTTCATTGTGTTATTTCCTTCCGAACATCAAACAAAAAAGGCTACCGCCCCTCTATCACAGCCGGACAAGCCGCTAGGGAAACACTGATTCATTACTACGCTCGATATCTTGACTGCCGACGGTGCTGGTGCGCCAGCCCGGTCAGAATCCTCATTTAACACCGCGTAAACCCCGGTTATTGCGCTCCGGCGGCAGCCAACCTCTCATCGCTCGCGACATAAATCAGCGCCTCCCTAGTGGAGATGCTTCGCCTTTAAACTCGATATCCTTCCATTATCTATACAGACTAAATTTCTTTGTAAACTCCCGCAAAACCTCTGTCTCTCCAAACAAGCATATCCCAAGATATTCCAAGTCGCTTTCTCGGGTCTCCCTCGTCAATGCTTGCTGGGCAACAGAGCCTCCTTCCATCATGGTATGAGCAAAATCGGTAAACTTGATATCCTGGGAAAGAGCCTCTTCCCTTACTCTTCTAATTTTATTTGAGTTTTCCGCCTTCAGTACGATAAAGGGATAGTGCGAAATGCCGGGGTGAACATTCTCATCCTTGTCAACGTAATCAACGAATTTGGCCTGATCGGGGGGGTAACAAACCAAGCAAACCGACGCTCAAATGCCCCAAGACATTCAACGTTCGCCCCAGATCCATTTTCTTGTTCAAGACGGCAATGAATCTTTTTTCGTTTTCATCCGGCAGTTCACTCATATTCCACCCTTGCATACGACCAGCATAATATCCATTCATCATGGGCAAGAACGAGGGCCTGGTAAGCGAAGCACTCCATTGTCCACCTTCATTCCCGACGCCATTGAACTGATCCAGCTTAACGAAGTTGCCAGTCCATTTCAGGATTCGTTCATTCCCTGGATCAACACAACTCGCCATCACCCACGTTGACACCAGCATGCCACGTGCCTAGCAGGCCAGGGGAAGGTAAACTGAGCGACACATTCTCTTAGCGAAAGGATTCACGGCAGCCCATGGGCAGTTCTCCCCCACTCTACCTGCAAATTCAGCAGCACCTGCTGGAGAAGATCCAAGGCGGTGAGTGGCCGGCACATCACCAGATCCCACCAGAGGAGCAGTTGGCACGGGATTTCGGTGTTAGTCGTATGACCGCCAACAAGGCCATTCGCGATCTGGTACAGCAAGGCTACTTAGTGCGCCAGCCAGGGCTTGGTACCTTCGTCACCGACCGCAAGGCTGAGTCCTCACTGCTCGATGTGCACAACATCGCCGAGGAGGTACGCGGTCGAGGACATGACTACAGCAACGACGTACTGCGTTGTGAGGCCATCGAGGCTGACGACGAAGTCGCTTTACGCCTGGGCGTGCGCCTAGGCACACGCGTCTTCCACACCTTGATCGTGCATCGCGAGAACGGCATTCCCATCCAGCTCGAGAACCGCTTCGTCAATCCACGCTGGGTACCGGACTACCTGGAAACCGATTTCTCGCTGCACACCCCCAACGAAGTGCTAGTGGCAGCCTGCCCCATCACCGATATCGAACATGTGGTAGAAGCAGTGTTGGTTGATGAGCGTACTGCAACCTGGTTGGAGACGGGTATGACCACTCCCTGCCTATGCATGACCCGACGCACATGGTCGGACGACCACCTGATCAGCTATGCCCGACTGATCCATCCCGGCGACCGCTACAAGCTGCGCTCTTCATTGCACAAGCGCGTCAGCGAGGCCAATGCATCAGCGACGCCTCCCACACGAAATAGAACGGCCTGACCGCTGCGGGTCAGGCCATTGCGGCGTGTCGTCCATGAGAGCGAGTTCACGCTCTGTACCGTTCAGAGCCTCAGAGTGCTGACATAGCAACCAGATATCCCGCCGGCACCGCCAACATCAGGCTTAGCGCCAGGCGAATGAACCAGATCACCACGATCCGCCCCACCGAGATAGGAATGCTGGTGGAGAGAATGCAGGGGATCGAGGCAGAGAAGAACAGCACCGACGACACCGAGACCACGCCGGCGGCGAAGCGTGCCACGAAACCGGCATCTCCCATCAACAGCGCCGGCAGGAACATCTCAGCCAGACCCGCGGCGGAGGCTTGTGCCAGCACAGCGGCCTCTTCCAGCCCCCAGATCGCCACAAACGGATAGAACAGCCAACCTAGCCACTCGAACAGCGGCGTGTACTTGGCTGCCAGCAACCCTAACAACCCCACCGACATGATCGACGGCAGGATGCTGATCGCCATTACCAGCCCCTCGCGCACATTGACTGCCACGCTCTTCGGCAGGCTCGGAGCCTTAGCGGCGACATCCAGCCCAGTGTTCCAGGCGGTGGAGAGCCGCTTGCCGGAAGAGGCCGCGGGTTCACCATCGGTCTTTTCGTCATTCATCCTGGACAGCGGTGGTACACGTACAGTGATCGCCGTGACCAGAAAGGTGATGGCCAGCGTCAGCCAGAAATAGGCGTTCCAGACACTCATCAAATCCAGCGTCTTGGCGACAATGATCATGAAGGTCGCCGAAACGGTGGAAAAACCGGTGGCGATGATCGCTGCCTCGCGGGCCGAGTACTGTCCGGCCTGGTAGACGCGATTGGTGATCAACAGACCAATCGAGTAGCTGCCGACGAAGGAAGCCACCGCATCGATCGCGGAGCGCCCTGGGGTACGCCATATCGGTCGCATCACCGGCTGTAGCAGCACGCCAACCAACTCGAGTAAGCCATAGCTAATCAACAATGCCAGGAATACCGCGCCGATGGGTACGATCAGCCCCACCGGAATCACCAGCTTGTCGAATAGGAAAGGCAGCATGTCGGGTTCGTGGAGAAATCCCGGCCCCCAGCCCGTCAACGCCATCAGCGCCGCCACCACCCCAGCCAGCTTGAGCACAGTGAAGATTCGTTCGGTGAGACTGCGCCGCCAGTGGCCCTTGACCAGCGGATAGAGCGCGCCGGCGACAATCAGCGCCAAGGCGTAGAAACCACTGAGATCGCCGAGCAGGGTGCGTGCACCGGTGACCATATGATCGAGCGGGATGGTGGTGCGGCCAGCAATCGTCAATGGCACGAAGAAGATGAAAATACCCAGTGCGCTGGGTACGAACAGTTTGAGAATGGTGGTCGGTGACGGACGTCGCGCGATGCCCGGCGCCTGCTCCTGGCTTGCCATGGGGAAAGCTCCTCCTTTGTGGTTGTCTTGTGAGCCTGCATATGTATATACAATACAATATCCCACACCACCAGCCCACACTGGAAACAAGCCTCTATACTTTAGTCTAAAAGACATGCTCATTGTTCATCGACCACTTCATCGGAAAATCTTAATAATTCAATTAATTCATATCATTATATAAACACTCAGAGTGAGAGCATCGACCCATGGCACCTGCCATGGATGGTCCAAGAAGCCACCGGGGTTGACGTCACCAAAGGCTTGCTCTAAATGTATATACAAATATACCCAACGGGAGACCGTATGTCAGATAACCAGTCGACCAAGCGACTATGGCGTGACGTCCGCGTTTTCGACGGACACAACACCCTACCGGAGCGCATGGCGGTGATCGTGGAGGGAGAAAGAGTCACCAACCTGACACCCATGTCGCGCCTCGACGAAGCGCTGGCAAGCGAGTGCCGGGAAATGGGCCGTGGCGGGGTCATGACTCCGGGTCTGGTGGACTGCCACACTCATCTGGTATTCGGCGGCGGACGTGCGGACGAGTTCGAAAAACGCCTGGAAGGCGCCAGCTATGAAGAGATAGCCCAAGCAGGTGGTGGCATCCTCAGCACCGTGCGATCGACTCGCGAGGCCAGTGAGGAGGAACTCTTCGAGGTTGCGGTTCCCCGTCTGCAGGCGATGATCGCCGATGGCATGACGACGGTAGAGATCAAGTCCGGCTATGGCCTAACCGTCGAAGACGAGCTCAAGATGCTGCGCGTGGCACGCCACCTGGGCGAAACACTTCCAGTAAGAGTGACCACCACTCTACTCGGCGCTCATGCCCTGCCTCCTGAATTCCAGGACGACAGCGATGGATACATCGACCTGGTCTGCCACGAGATGATCCCAGCCGCGGCCAAACAAGGCTTGGTCGATGCGGTGGATGTCTTCTGTGAGAAAATCGCCTTCTCGGTGGCACAATGCGAACGCGTCTTCCAAGCAGCTCGCGAGTATGGGCTGCCGATCAAGGCACATGCCGAGCAGCTTTCCAATCTGGGCGGCACCACACTTGCCGCTCGCTATGGGGCACTTTCCGCCGACCATATCGAATACTTGGACGAGGCAGGCGTGGCCGCCTTGCGCGAAGCGGGCAGTACTGCCGTGCTGCTGCCTGGCGCCTTCCACACTTTGCGTGAGACCAAACTTCCACCTATCGCGGCACTCCGCGAAGCCGGCGTTCCCATAGCGCTGGCGACCGACGCCAACCCGGGCAGTTCACCAATTTTCTCCCCCACCCTGATGCTCAACTTCGCCTGCATCCTGTTCCGCCTTACTCCCCAGGAGGCACTGGCCGGCATGACCGCACATGGCGCCCGTGCACTTGGCCGAAACGAGCTGGGCCGCATTTATGTCGGGGGCCCTGCCGACCTCTGCCTCTGGAACATCGATACGGCAGCGGAACTGGCTTATGCCGTGCAGGCCGGGCGTCTCAAACAACGCATTTTCCGCGGTGAGGTAAGCCATGAAAACTGATGATGTCGACATGCGCGTCTGGAAAGGACGTATCGATCAGGAACCCGACAGCACTCGCTGGCATCAGGTAATCCAGCCACTCGCCGACGATAGCCAAGGCGGCGTGGCGCTGATCGGTTTCAGCGTAGATGTCGGCGTAAAACGCAACCAGGGACGACCTGGAGCCGCTGCCGGTCCAGTGGAGATTCGCAGCGCATTGGCCAATCTCGCCTGGCACCGTGAGGGGCCAGTGTTCGATGCCGGCAATGTCACCTGCGACAGGGATGCCCTGGACATAGCCCAGCACGCCTTGGGAGCCCGTATCGGAGCCCTACTCGATGCCAATCACTTTCCTATCGTGCTGGGTGGGGGCCACGAGGTGGCATTCGGCAGTTGGCTAGGTTTGGCTCGGCATCTCGAGGCGCATGCGTCCCCACCCAGGATTGGTATCATCAACTTCGACGCTCACTTCGATCTGCGTGATCCACGGCAAGGCGTCTCCTCTGGCACTCCCTTCTCGCAAATCGCCTTGCAGTGCCATGAGCGTGGCTGGCCATTCCTTTACGCCTGCCTGGGAATCAGCCGTGCATCCAATACCCGGATTCTATTCGAGCGGGCCGCTCAACTCGACGTATTGGTGCGTGAGGATCATGAGATCCACCCCACCAACCTCGACATGATCAAGCGTGATCTGGATGCCTTCATCGCGGACTGCGATCACCTCTATCTGACCATCGATCTGGACGTACTGCCGGCAGCGGAAGCCCCAGGTGTCAGCGCCCCGGCAGCCCATGGCGTCTCGCTGCCACTGATCGAGAATTTGATTCGCTGGATCCGCGATCGCGGCAAGCTGCGCGTAGCCGACATTGCTGAACTCAACCCGAACTTCGATATCGACGGCCGTACCGCCAAGGCGGCGGCTCGATTGATCCACCACCTGACCCTGAATGCCTGAAGTATCACAATGAGGAACGACACGATGACCAGCCACCAAACGATCTCTAGCGACCCGCGTCACGACCCAAGCCGCAAGATCGCCGCGCCCACCGGAAGCCAGCTGTCCTGCAAGAGCTGGCTGACCGAGGCACCGCTGCGCATGCTGATGAACAACCTGCACCCCGACGTGGCCGAGCGCCCCGAGGATCTGGTGGTGTATGGCGGCATCGGTCGCGCCGCCCGTGACTGGCAGTGCTTCGACAAGATCGTCGAGACCCTCCGTCGTTTGGAAGACAACCAGTCGCTGCTGATCCAGTCCGGCAAGCCGGTGGGCGTGTTCGAGACCCACAAGGATGCGCCGCGCGTGCTGATCGCCAACTCCAACCTGGTGCCAGCCTGGGCCAACTGGGAGCACTTCAACGAGCTGGATAAGAAGGGCCTGATGATGTACGGCCAGATGACCGCCGGCTCGTGGATCTATATCGGCTCCCAAGGCATCGTCCAGGGCACCTACGAAACCTTCGTCGAGGCCGGACGCCAACACTACGACGGCAATCTCAAGGGCCGCTGGATCCTCACCGCCGGCCTTGGCGGCATGGGCGGCGCCCAGCCGCTGGCGGCGAGCCTGGCCGGCGCCTGTTCGCTGAACATCGAATGCCAGCAATCGCGTATCGACTTCCGCCTGCGCACCCGCTACCTGGATGAGCAGGCCGACGACCTGGATGACGCCCTGGCGCGTATCGAGCGCTACACCGCCGAGGGTAAAGCCGTCTCCATCGGGCTTTGCGCCAATGCCGCCGATATCCTGCCGGAGCTGGTCAAGCGTGGCGTCAAACCGGACATGGTCACTGACCAGACCAGCGCCCACGATCCGCTACACGGCTATCTGCCCTCGGGCTGGAGATGGGACGAGTACGTCGAACGTGGCGAGACCGAGCCGGAAGCGGTGGTCAAGGCCGCCAAGCGCTCCATGGCGGTGCATGTACAGGCCATGCTCGACTTCCAGAAGATGGGTGTGCCGACCTTCGACTACGGCAACAACATCCGCCAGATGGCCAAGGAAGAGGGTGTGGAGAATGCCTTCGACTTCCCCGGCTTCGTACCGGCCTATATCCGCCCGCTATTCTGCCAGGGTATCGGCCCCTTCCGCTGGGCAGCACTGTCCGGCGACCCGGAAGACATCTACAAGACCGACCAGAAGGTCAAGGAATTGATCCCCGACGATCCGCACCTGCACAACTGGCTGGACATGGCCAGGGAACGCATCAGCTTCCAGGGGCTGCCGGCGCGCATCTGCTGGGTGGGCCTCAAGGACCGCGCCCGCCTCGGCCAGGCCTTCAACGAGATGGTCGCCAATGGCGAACTCAAGGCGCCGGTCGTGATCGGCCGCGATCACCTCGACTCCGGCTCGGTGGCCAGCCCCAACCGCGAGACCGAGGGCATGCTCGACGGCTCCGACGCCGTCTCCGACTGGCCGCTGCTCAACGCCCTGCTCAACACCGCCGGCGGCGCCACCTGGGTCTCGCTGCACCACGGTGGCGGTGTGGGCATGGGTTACTCCCAGCACGCCGGGGTGGTGATCGTCGCCGACGGCACGGACGATGCCCACGCCCGGCTGGGTCGAGTGCTGCGCAACGACCCGGCCACCGGGGTGATGCGTCACGCCGATGCCGGCTACGATATCGCCAAGCAATGCGCCCGCGACAACGGCCTTGACCTGCCTATGCTCAACGAGGGAAACGACTGATGAAAGCGATGACGATCAATCCCGGCAAGATGACCCTGGCGCAGTTGCGCCAGGTCTATCAGGCGCCGTGCCAGGTCGAGTTGCCGACCAGTGCCGATGAAGCGATTCAGAATGGCGTCGACTGCGTCAACCGGGTAGTAGCGGAAGATCGCACCGTCTATGGCATCAACACCGGTTTCGGCCTGCTGGCCCAGACCCGCATCGACAAGGACCACCTACAGGATCTGCAGCGCTCACTGGTGCTGTCACACGCCACCGGTGTCGGCGACCCCATGAGCGATGATCTGGTGCGGCTGATCATGGTGCTCAAGGTCAACAGCCTGGCACGCGGCTTCTCGGGCATTCGCCGCGAGGTGCTCGACGCTCTGGTGGCACTGGTCAACGCCGAAGTCTATCCGCACATTCCGCTCAAGGGCTCGGTGGGTGCTTCCGGCGATCTGGCACCGCTTGCGCACATGAGCGTGGTATTGCTCGGCGAAGGCAAGGCCCGCTACAAGGGCGAGTGGCTACCGGCCCGTCAGGCGCTGGAGATCGCCGGCCTCAAGCCACTCGCTCTGGCACCCAAGGAGGGCCTGGCACTGCTCAATGGTACCCAGGTCTCCACCGCCTACGCCCTGCGAGGGTTGTTCGAGGCCGAGGACCTGTATGCCGCCGCTACGGTGTGCGGTGCACTGACCGTGGAGGCCACACTCAGCTCACGTGCGCCATTCGATGCGCGTATCCATGCCATACGCGGTCAACAGGGCCAGATCGACGCTGCCGCAGCCTATCGTCATCTGTTGGGCGAACGCAGTGAGATCAGTGACTCCCATACCAACTGTGGCAAGGTCCAGGACCCCTACTCGTTGCGCTGTCAGCCCCAGGTGATGGGCGCTTGCCTGACGCAGCTTCGCCAGGCCGCCGAGGTGCTGGCGGTAGAGACCAACGCCGTATCGGACAACCCGCTGGTATTCGCCGCGGAAGGCGACATCATCTCCGGCGGCAACTTCCACGCCGAGCCGGTGGCCATGGCCGCCGACAACCTGGCGCTGGCCATCGCCGAGATCGGCTCTCTCACCGAGCGACGCATCTCGCTGATGATGGACGAGCATATGTCACGTTTGCCGCCCTTCCTGGTCGAGAACGGCGGCGTCAATTCCGGCTTCATGATCGCCCAGGTCACGGCGGCGGCACTGGCCAGCGAAAACAAGGCCCTGGCCCACCCACACAGCGTCGACAGCCTGCCGACCTCGGCCAACCAGGAAGACCATGTTTCCATGGCACCGGCCGCCGGCAAGCGGCTGTGGGATATGACCGCCAACGTGCGCGGCATCCTGGCCATCGAGTGGCTGGCCGCCTGCCAGGGGCTCGACTTCCGTAGCGGTCTCAAGACCACCGAACCTCTGGAGCGGGCACGTCACATCCTGCGCGAGCGTGTTTCCTACTACGACAAGGACCGCTTCTTCGCTCCGGATATCGAGGCCGCCACCGAGCTGTTGCTCGACCGCACCTTGAGTGACCTGGTGCCAGCGACGCTGTTGCCCAGCCACTGAGTCCGGCCCGCGCCTTGCCGGCGCGGGAGCGCTCATATCGAACGCGTCGCCAAGCGGCGGCGCTATCGTCGCTCGTCTTTACTCCTCCAACGACAAGATCAAGGACAATCATGAATGCCGTCGTACTGGCCATCCTGGTGATGGTTACCCTGAGTCTTGCCCGCGTTTCCGTGGTCTTCGCCCTGATCGTCGCCAGCCTGGTTGGCGGGCTTTATGCGGGCATGCCACTCGACGCCATCCTCGACGCCTTCAATGAAGGCCTGGGCAACGGCGCCACCGTGGCGCTTTCCTATGCCGTGCTTGGCGCCTTTGCGGTGGCCCTCTCCCGCTCCGGCATCACCGAGCTGATGGCCAGTCGGGCGATCCGCCGCTTCCACCTGGACGAATCGGGCGGCAGCCGCCGCATGGTCACCTATACCCTGCTGGCGGCCCTGCTCGCCGCCGCGGTGAGCTCGCAGAACCTGATTCCGGTGCATATCGCCTTCATTCCAGTACTGGTGCCACCACTGCTAAAGCTGATGAACCACCTCGAGCTCGACCGCCGTGCCGTGGCCTGCGTGATCACCTTCGGCATCACCGCCCCTTACATGCTGCTGCCGGTGGGCTTCGGTTCGATCTTCCTCCATGACATCCTGCTCGCCAACCTCAATGAAGCGGGTACCTCACTGGGGCTCAACGTCACCCCCGCGATGGTCCCCACGGCCATGATCGTACCGATTGGCGGCATGGCACTGGGGCTGCTGACCGCCCTGCTGTTCAGCTATCGCCGCAAGCGCCAGTATCAGGACCTCGACCTGGCGCATGGCGACGAGAGCCCGGCCCAGGCGGCCCGCCATCTCAAACCCTGGCAACTTGGCGTGCTGGCGGTGGCCCTGGGAGGCACAGTGGCCACCCAGCTCGTCAGCGGCTCCATGGTACTCGGTGGCATCTTCGGCTTCGCCCTGCTGTCGGTGAGCGGTGTCTTTCACTGGCACGAGCAGGACGGCATCTTCACCGAAGGCATGCGCATGATGGCCCTGGTTGGCTTCATCATGATCTCGGCGGCGGGCTTCGCCAGCGTGATGCAGGCCAGCGGTGAGGTGGAAACGTTGGTGGAGAGCTCCACCGCCCTGATCGGTGACAACAAGGGGCTGGCCGCCCTGATCATGCTACTGGTGGGCCTGTTCATCACCATGGGCATCGGCTCGTCGTTCTCGACGATCCCGATCATCGCCTCGCTCTACGTGCCGCTGGCCATCAACTTCGACTTCTCGCCGATGGCCACCGTGGCCCTGGTGGGCACCGCCGCGGCCCTGGGCGATGCCGGATCACCAGCCTCGGATTCGACCCTGGGGCCCACTGCCGGACTCAACGCCGACGGCCAGCACGACCACATCTGGGACAGCGTGGTGCCC
Organism: Litchfieldella anticariensis FP35 = DSM 16096; assembly: GCF_000409775.1. Classification (GTDB taxonomy): domain Bacteria; phylum Pseudomonadota; class Gammaproteobacteria; order Pseudomonadales; family Halomonadaceae; genus Litchfieldella; species Litchfieldella anticariensis. Next base: position 1,408,425 of record NZ_KE332377.1, read on the forward strand.
ACCTTCCTGCATTACAACATCCCGCTGATCGCCTTCGGCTGGCTCGCCGCCATGACACTTTAATGAGCGCCGGGGGCAAGACGTAGCGAGGGCCATTTGCCGAGGATGGCAAAGTAGCGTCCGGAGAAGGGTCTACAGCGCCCTCGCAGGCTTACCGCTGGACAGGCCATTCAATTCGCAACCAGGGCAGCAAGGAAGCTGCCTCACCGCCCACAGCAACTCTTGAACTTGCGCTGACTCCCGCACGGGCAAGGGTCGTTGCGGCCAGGCTTCAGTCGAGTGACGCTCGGAACGCCATCGAGGTAGTACCAACGCCCGTCTTCGCGGACGAAGCGGGAATTCTCTTCCAATACTTGCCAATGGCGGGCCTCACGGAAGGTCGCGCGAAAGTGGACATTACCGCTGTCACCTTGGGTTTCGGAACCGAGAATTTCCAGCCTCATCCACTGTATAGTGCCATTCGTCTCGATGCTGTCCGGACGAGTTTTCGGATGCCAGCTAGCCAGCAGGTAGTCATGGCGATCCAGCGCGAAGGCACTGAAGCGGGAGCGCATCAGTGCCTCCGGGGTCGCCGCCAGTTCACCTTCATGGAAGGCGCCACAACAAGCCAGATAATCACGACCACTACCACAGGGACAAACGCGAATCGTATCAAGCATGGAATAAGTTACCGCTGATTCACGACTCGATCGCCGTGACTTCAATCTCCAGGTTGCCGGATGGTCGAGGCCATACCACCCTATCGCCCACGCTGGATCTCATCAGTGCCCTGGCGAGGGGGGAAGCCCAACTCAATAGCCGGGTGGTATGCTCGGGCTGTTCGTCAGCGGAAGCCAATGCTTCATCCTCGCCTACGATCCGGTAGCAATGAGTATTGCCCTTTTCATCCTCGAAGTGCACACGGGTTCCGAAAGCCACCTGCTCTGGTGCTGTCGACTGCGGCGGCACAACGATTGCCGAAGCCAAGCGGGCGTTATAATAACGGATATCACGTTCCACAAGAGCCAAATCGCTCTCTCGCTCCAGTGCCTCACTCCCCATCAATACTTCACGCCGTTGCTGCAGTACTGCCAATTGGCGCTGCATCGCCTCGTAACCACGCTGAGTCATATAATTTGGCTGATCGCTGATGGCGCGCTCCGGCGGCGCCTCAGGACGCTCATCGTCTTCTCGGGTAAAGGCTCTGCTCATCTCGGACCTCCAGGTCTGAAGGCTGGCCCCTTCGTTAACGGGGCCGGTTATTTTTTCACTATCAGCGCAGCTTGCGAGCCATTCCTTGCTCTGGATCACTGCACCGCAACATGGCCTGTGCTACATCATCTATAGATCGATTCACATGCCACCGAAAGGCGTCCCGTTTCAAGAGGTGAAGAATGCCTGAGCGGACTCCCGCATCACATACCGCCTGGTACGCCATATCAGCCAGCGAGGCACTATCGTGCCTGAAGAGCACGCCTCACGGACTGGACGATAGTGAAGCCGAGCGGCGCTTGACCGAACACGGCCCAAACCAGTTACGTCAAGAGCAAAGCCGCCCTTGGTGGCGACGGCTATTCGCACAGCTCAACAATCTTCTGATCGTCATTTTGATCCTTGCCGCCATCGCCAGTCTGGGGCTCGGCCACCTGTTGGACGCTGCAGCCATTTTCGGTGTCGTGACCATCATCGCATTGATTGGCTTCCTTCAGGAAGGCAAAGCTGAGCAGGCCATGAAAAGCATTCGTGACATGCTGTCCCCGCAGGCCAACGTCATTCGCGACGGTCGCCGCCAAGTCATTCCAGCAGAGAGGCTGGTACCGGGCGATATCGTGATAGTGGAAAGCGGAGACCGAGTTCCTGCCGATCTACGACTGGTCACGGCCCACCGCTTGCGGACCGAGGAAGCGGCCCTTACCGGCGAGTCGGCAGCAGTGGACAAGGACATTGCAGCGGTGACTGAAGAGACCGAGTTGGCCGAGCGCTCTAGCATGGCGTATGCCGGCACTATCGTGGTCCAAGGCAATGCTCAAGGTTTGGTGGTGGAAACCGGTTTCCACACTGAGATCGGCCGCATCTCTGAAATGCTGCGCGACGTTGAGAAGCTCAAGACGCCCCTGCTGCGCCAACTCGACCGCGCTGGACGGGTGCTGGCCATGTTCATCCTCGGCGCCGCGGTGTTGACAGGGATATTCGGTATCGTAGTGCATGACTACGCGCCCAGCGCCATGTTCATGGCCAGTGTTGGCCTGGCGGTTGCCGCCATTCCCGAAGGGTTGCCTGCCATCGTCACCATCGGCCTGGCTCTTGGTGTGCAGGCCATGGCCAAGCGCAATGCCATCATTCGTCGTCTGCCAGCAGTGGAAACCCTTGGCTCGATCTCGACCATTTTCACCGACAAGACCGGCACCCTGACCCGGAATGAAATGACTGTCCAGGCGATATGGCTGCCTGAAGGAGAAATCCGTGTCGAAGGCGTGGGTTTCGTCCCGGAAGGTGATTTCCACTGGGTAGGAGAAGCCGGCGCTGCCAGTACCTTGGTTAGCGCCGACCACCCCACACTGCGCCATTTCTTGAAGGTAGGAGTCCTATGCAACGATGCCGAACTGGTCGAGGAAGAAGGCCACTGGCACATCCACGGTGACCCCACCGAAGGCGCTTTGGTAGTGGCGGCTGCCAAAACCGGACTGCAAGCATCCATACTCCGTAATGATCATTCGCGCCACGATGCCATCCCCTTTGAATCCGAACGCAGGTATATGGCTACCCTTCATGAGGTTGATGGAAAACGCCGCCTGGTGGTCAAGGGCGCACCCGACCGGTTGCTGGAAATGTGCCACAAGGTACGTATCGGCGAGAAGGAGATGGAACTGGACCATGCCGAGTGGGAGAGCCGTATTCATACCCTTTCTTCCCGCGGGCTCAGGGTGCTGGCACTGGCTGAGAAAGATGGCGAGGCCATTGAGGATCTAACCGATGACCATGCCGAAGAAGGTCTGGTGCTACTGGGACTTGTGGGCTTGCTCGATCCACCTAGAGATGAAGCCATAGCGGCCGTGAAGAGCTGCCTGGCTGCCGGCATTCGCCCCGTGATGGTGACTGGCGATCATGCGATTACCGCTCAAACCATTGCCAGGCAACTAGGGTTCGTCAACTCCGACCTCGCCCTGACCGGTAAACAGATCGAAGCCATGTCCGATGCCGAGCTGGAAGACAACATCCTCAAGGTGGATGTATTCGCCCGCGCCGCTCCCGAACACAAACTGCGTCTCGTCAAGGCCATGCAGGCCAAGGGCGGCGTCTGCGCCATGACCGGCGACGGTGTCAACGATGGTCCGGCACTCAAGCGGGCTGACGTCGGTGTGGCCATGGGTATCCAAGGTACCGAAGCGGCCAAGGAGGCCGCCGAGATAGTACTAGCCGACGACAATTTCGCCACCATCGTCAGTGCCATCGAAGAAGGGCGCAAGGTCTACGACAATATCCGCAAGACCATCACCTTCCTGCTACCAACCAATGGCGGCCAAGGCCTGGCGATCCTACTCGCCGTGCTGGCTGGTACCCAGCTCCCGGTGACGCCTTTGCAAGCACTATGGGTCAATATGGTGGTGGCGATTACCCTAGGCCTTGCTTTGGCCTTCGAAAAAAGTGAAGCGGATTTGATGCGCCGCGCTCCCCGCAATCCGGCAGCCCCTTTGCTTGATCTGTTCCTACTATGGCGAGTGACCTTCGTATCGATCCTGCTGCTAGCTGGTGTGTTCGGGATATTCTCTTGGATCCTCCATGGACAAGGGGGCGGCGAGGAGCAAGCACGCGCCGGTGCAGTCAACATGCTGGTCTTGGGCAGTGCCGCCTATTTGATCAATAGCCGCTTTCTGTTCAACAGCACCTTGTCGGTGGCTGGGATCTTCGGCAGCCGGCCGGTATGGATCGCCATTGGCTTGGTGATGACGCTGCAACTGGCATGGACCTACCTACCTTTCATGCAAGTGGTGTTCGGTAGCGATTCTCTTTCCCTGGTTCAGTGGAGCATGATTCTGGCTGCCGCCACGACACTCTTTTTACTGGTAGAGCTGGAAAAGTGGGTATTGCGCAACAAGAATGCCCACCACATGAAAGCAAGCGAGAACATCGACCACGAAACGAAGGATGGAGCCACCAAGGCGTCGTGACGGTGGCCCGCCTTTATTCTCGATGATCCCACCCACCGCTGCCCTGACCAGGGGAATGACTTGATCCGGCACAGTGCATCAGCATCATTAATAATAGTAATGACAGATCGCAATTCATTTCTAAAACAAATAGATACCGCGCTCTGCTAGACTTACCAAGTTCCGACGCGATCCACACGGTTCCCCTGACCCGGTAAGCACGATTCGGCCATGACACTTCCGTCTCCGCCGACCAATCGCCGGGGACCGTCGTCCAGCACCTCATAAAAGACAACAAAGGAGACGTCGATTGGAACTGTTTCAGTATGCTCTGAATAATCTCGATTTGCTGTTGACCCGAACGATCGAGCATATCTCCTTGGTCGGGGTAGCGGTAGGAATCGCCACGCTGACCGGAGTGCCCATCGGTATTGCCATCACCAAGAGCGAACGCCTGGCACGCGGTGTGCTTTATCTGGCCTCGATCATCGTCACCATTCCCTCGATCGCTTTGTTCGGCATCATGATCCCGATTCTATCGCTCATCGGCCAGGGGATTGGCTATCTGCCGGCAGTCATCGCGGTGTTGCTGTATTCGCAACTACCGATCATTCGTAACACCTACACAGCTATCAATAATGTCGATCCTGCCCTGCGTGAAGCCGCTCGCGGTATCGGCATGAGCCCCAACCAGCGTTTGCGCATGGTCGAGATTCCGTTGGCGGTACCGGTGATCATGGCTGGGGTCCGCACCGCCGTGGTACTCAATATCGGCGTGATGGCGATTGCCGCTTACATCGGCGCCGGTGGCCTCGGCACCTTCATCAGCCGTGGGATCTCACAGTCCGACCCACGCCAGCTCATCGTCGGCGCCGTCGCGGTCAGCCTGCTGGCGATCATCGTCGATTACGCACTGCTGGCGGTACAGAAGTGGCTCACGCCCAAGGGGATGGAGAAAGCGGTCTCCACCGCTTGACCTCACCTCTCCCTGACGACTGCGATTCCGACAAGGAACGACCCATGATTCAACTCGATAGCCTGACCAAGGTCTTCGACACGCCGAAGGGTGCAGTGGTAGCCGCCGACCATATCAGCATGGAGGTGTCCGCTGGCGAGATCTGTATCCTGCTTGGCCCCTCCGGTTGTGGCAAGACCACCACACTGAAGATGATCAACCGCATCATCCGCCCAACCTCCGGCAAGGTGTACATCGACGGCGAGGACACCACCGGCATGAATACCCAGGAGCTACGCCGCAATATTGGCTATGTAATTCAGCAGATCGGCCTGTTCCCCAATATGACCATCGAGGAGAACATCACTGTCGTGCCCAAGCTGCTGGGATGGGACAGGGCACACTACAAGGAGCGTGCCCGCGAAATGATGGCGATGATTGCTCTCGAGCCGGATGCCTTTCTCAAGCGCTATCCCAGTGAGCTGTCCGGTGGCCAGCAACAGCGCATCGGCGTAGCCAGGGCACTCGCCGCCGACCCCCCGGTAATGCTGATGGATGAGCCTTTCGGCGCGATCGACCCGATCAACCGCGCCGTGATCCAGGACGAGTTCCTCAAGATGCAGCAAGAACTCAATAAAACCATCATGTTCGTCAGTCACGACATCGACGAAGCGATCAAGATGGGCGACCGGATCGCCGTGTTCCGCGAAGGCAAGCTGGTACAGTACTCCACTCCAGACGACCTGCTGGCTGCACCGAAGAACGCCTTCGTCGAATCTTTTCTGGGCGAGGACAGGGCGCTCAAGAGACTCAATCTGGTCAAGGTACGCGAGATCGTTTCCGACGATATCGGCACCGTGACACCTGGCGACACCCTCGAGAAGGCGTTGGCAAAGATCGACGACTTCGGCTATCAGAATTCGATACTGATGATCAACGACCAACGCCAGCCGGCCGGGATCATCACCCGTTCGGTGGCTCGCACCACCAAAGGCTACTGCCGCGACCATTTCCAGAATATACCGGCGACGGTCAACCTGGAGGACGACCTACGCAAGGTGGCATCGCTGATGTTTGCCCACGATACGACCTGGCTGCCTTGTGTCGATGATGAAGGGCGGGTCTGTGGCCAGATCACCCAACGGGCCATGACCCGTCATTTGGGTTCGCGCTTCCGTGCCCGCGAAGGCGATATCCGCGAGGCCAACGCCACCACCGGGGAGTGAGCCTATGCCCATTCAGACCATGAAAGGGGCCCTGCGCGCACTGCTGTTGATCGCCATCTTCTTCTCCGGGGCCTGGAGCCAGGCGAGCGGACTGATCGATGATTTCCTGTTCTATTTGCCTGACGTTCAGTTCCTGATGGGTCAGCATCTATGGTTGACTGCCGTTTCCGGCGGCCTGGCCATCGCCACTGCCATCCCACTGGGCATCGTGCTATCGCGGCCCAGCATGGCCCGCTGGGCTGAATCGCTGATGCAAGTCCTCAATGTGGGTACCACCATTCCCACCTTGGCAGTGCTGGCCCTGTCGATGAGTTTTCTCGGTATCGGTACCGTGCCGGCGGTATTCGGCTTGTTCGTCGCCACCCTGCTGCCGATTACCCGCAATACCTATGCCGGGCTCAAAGGCGTCTCGCCAGCACTGATGGAAGCCGCCGCCGGTATCGGCATGTCGCCCATCCAGCGTCTGTTCAAAGTGGAGCTTCCCAATGCTCTCTATGTGATCTTCGCCGGCATTCGCACCGCACTGACCATCAACGTGGGCACGGTGCCGCTGGCGTTCCTGATCGGCGCGGGTGGGCTAGGCGAACTGATCTTCACTGGTATCGCTCTCTACGACACCGTGATGATGCTATCCGGTGCCATTCCCACTGCCCTACTGGCGATCATCGTCGATGCGTTGATCGCCACCATCGCCTTCCTCGTCGTACCGCGTGGGGTCAATCCCTCACGTGCCTGATATGTCTATTCCATGCGCAAGGAGACAATAACCATGAAACGCTTGATGACAACCCTCATCGGCCTGGCACTAGCCAGTTCCCTGGCCAGTGTCCAAGCTCAAGAGATTTCTGTCGGTGGCAAAGACTTCACCGAGCAGCAAATCCTTACCAGCATGACTACCCAATACTTGGAGAACCTGGGCTACGAGGTAGATAGTCGCGTCGGCATGGGTTCGGCGGTACTGCGCCAGGCTCAGGAGAACGGCCAGATCGACCTCTACTGGGAATACACCGGCACCTCGCTGATCAACTACAACGACGTTACCGAGTCGCTATCACCGGAAGAAACCTATCAGCGTGTCAAGGAGCTGGATGCCGAAAAAGGACTGGTATGGCTCGAGCCCTCGGATGCTAACAATACCTATGCTCTGGCCATGCGCGAGGACGACGCCGAGGAGCGTGGCATCGAGACACTCTCCAACTTGGCTCAGGCCGTCAACGACGGTAAGCCACTGACCTTTGCCATGAATGCGGAGTTCTATGCCCGTGAGGACGGTTGGCGGCCGCTGCAGCAAGCCTACGACTTCCGTGTCGATCGTGCCCAAATCAGCCGTATGGATTCCGGCTTGGTCTACCAGGCACTACGCGACGGCCAAGTGGATGTCGGCTTGGTATTCGCGACTGATGGACGTATTCCCGCCTTCAATTTCCACGTCCTCAAGGACGATCAAAATTTCTTTCCGGCCTATGCCCTGACGCCCGTCGTACGTCAAGAAACCCTGGAGGAATTCCCGGAGCTGGAAGAGCAGATGAATGCACTCTCCAAGCTGCTCAACGACGAAACCATGGCTGAACTCAATGCCCGAGTCGACGTCGAGCGCGAAACCATCGAAGGCGTCGCTCAAAGCTTTCTCGAAGAGCATGAACTGCTGTAACACACTGCAAGCCTGCCACACTCCACCTATCCTGAAAGCCGCCCGCAGGCGGCTTTCTGCGTCGTCGAGCGTCGAACGATCCATAAGGAGATCCCGCCATGCATTATCAGGACAATCTCCGCGTTGGCGCGGCACAGATCAATACCACCCTAGCCGATGTCGATGCCAACCTAGAGCGCCATTACGAGGTCATCTCGGAAGCCCGCGACCAAGGCATGGAGCTACTGGTGTTCCCTGAGCTCTCGCTAACCGGCTATGGCTTGGGCAGTCGGGTGATGCAGGTGGCCATGCCCTTGGAAGATCCACGGCTATCCAGTCTGGCCAAAGCCTGTGGTGAGATGCAGACGGTCATCGGCTTCGTCGAAGAGGCCAGCCCCGGCGAATACTACAATGCCCTGGCGATCTTCCAGGATGGCGAAATCCTCGCCGTGCACCGCAAGCTCAACCTGCCCACCTACGGCAGCCTGGAAGAAGGCAAGTGGTTCACTCACGGCAACGAACTCACCCATACACCAATCCGTCCTGGCTGGTCGGCTACTCAACTGATCTGTGCCGACCTGTGGAACCCTGCGCTGGTACATGCGGCGCTACTGCCTCGCCCAACAGTGCTCTGTGCGCCGATCAATTCGGCTTCCGGTATCGTCAGCAAAGATTTTTCCAATGAACAGAATTGGGCTCTAAATGTGCGTTTCTATGCCATGACCTACGGCACACCCGTCATCATGGCCAACCGATTCGGCTCCGAGGGGGACAATCATTTCTGGGGTGGCTCGAGGATTCTGGGCCCAGGCGGTGAGATCCTGGCCGAGGCTGGAGACAGCGATCAAGAAATCCTGATCACGGCAGAACTGTCACGCATGGCTATCTCCAAGGCACGCTTCGAGCTGCCTACGCATCGCGATGCTGACACTCCGCTCATACGCGCGTTGATGGAGGGATATCGCTGAAGGGCAAATACCACACCGGCCCACAGACGGCCAAGGTGACGAGAGGTATGAAAAAAGGCATGAAAATCATGGCGATCTGCCTCTATACTGAGATAGGGAAACGCTGATTTAAATGACGGCGATGGAGCTTGGCCGTTGTTGGCGACCAAGCGAGCGCATTCATCGATGAATCGGCTTTTCCCCGCATCGCGTGGATGAAGGACAGTTGGTCCCAAGGATCATTTGAAAGCCGGAAGCCAATCCCAAAAGTAAGGAACCCATCCTATGAAGAAACTGACACGAATCCTCAGCCCACTGTTGATCGCCTTCCTGGTACTGGGCAGTCTGCCAGTCGCCGCCGCCGCACCTCAGTCTGCCTCGCCACTGGTATCGACGCAGGATGCCATGCAGGCCGATCAGGTGCGTAGCGACCGCGAACGCATCAACGCACTTCTGGCCCGCCAGGATGTTCAGGAACAGCTCTTGGCACAGGGGGTCGATCCAGCCGATGTCGAAGCCCGTGTCGCCGCCCTGTCCGACGAGGAAGTCAGCCAGATGGCCGATCATCTGGACGACCTGCCCGCCGGTGCCAGCGTGGTCGGTGCCTTGGTGCTCATCTTCGTGATCCTGCTGGTAACCGATATTCTCGGTCTGACCAATGTCTTCCCGTTCACGCGCTGATACTGCAATCCATGACTAATCAAGTGACAACGAGGTTGTCAGCGAACGCCCGCTATGCGGGCGTTCTGCTGTTGATACTCCTGATGAGTGCAATGGCCGGTTGTGCCACCGGCCCGCATTTGGCAGGCCCCGCGGAGATGGGGGTACCCGAACGGGTACGACTCGACGATGTCCCCTTCCACTCCCAGCGTGATTACCAGTGCGGCCCCGCCTCATTGGCCATGGTACTCAATGCCAGTGGCGTCGATGTGGACGTCGATACCCTGATTCCCCAGGTTTTCCTGCCCAACCGTGAAGGCAGCGTCCAACCGGAGATGCTGGCCACCGTGCGCCGCTATGGACGTATCGGCTTCGTGATAGATGGCAGCTTCGAATCTCTGTTCACGGAACTGGCTGCCGGCAACCCGGTAGTCGTGATGCAAAACCTGTCACTGCCAGCCTGGCCCCTGTGGCACTACGCCGTTGCCATCGGCTATGACCTTGATGAGGAGGTCATGACAGTGCACAGCGGCATGGAAGCGGCGCGCCTCGAATCGTTCAAACGTTTCGATTCCACCTGGGCGCGCAGCGGGTATTGGGCTTTCGTCGCACTGCCCCCAGGCAAACTGCCGGCCAGCATCGACTCCGAGCAGGCCATGGACGCCATCGCCGCCTTTGAACACGCCAACGATGCCCATGCCGCGCTACCCGCCTGGCAGGCTACGGTGAAGCGCTGGCCGGAGTTCGCCATGGGTTGGTTCGCTCTTGGCAACGCCCGACATGCCGATGGCAATCCCAATGGCGCCGTGGAGGCCTTCCGCGAAGCGACCAAACAACGTCCGGATCTGGCGGTAGCTTGGCTCAATCTGGGTCTGACGCTGGAGGGCCTGGATAAGCTCGACGAAGCTCGTCATGCATTACAGCAAGCCGCTGAGTTGCCTGGCCGCTGGCAAGACGACGCCCGTGGGGCCCTTGCTCGTCTGGGCCCCACCGCGCTCTAGTGCCATGCTCAATGGGTGGGCTAAGCTGCCATTCAACAGGTTATTGTTCAGAGGCACGACATGCGTATCGCAATCTATGGTACCGGTGGCGTAGGCGGCTATTTTGGTGGTCGCCTGGCCCAGGCTGGTGAAGATGTGACTTTCATCGCACGCGGCGAGCACCTGAGCGCCATCCAACGCAGTGGATTGCATGTGCACAGTATTGCCGGCGACTTCGCCATCGCGCCAGCCAAGGTCACCAACGACCTGGCGAGCGTCGGTCCAGTGGACTGCGTGATCGTCGCAGTGAAAGCCTGGCAAGTCGTGGATGCCGCTGAGGCAATGCAGCCGTTGATCGGCCACGATACCTTCGTGGTGCCTCTGGAAAACGGTGTCGAGGCTGCCGATCAACTAGCTGACATACTCGGTCGTGAACACGTAGTTGGCGGCCTGTGCGGCATCCTGGCCTGGAGGGAAGGTCCTGGGGTGATTCGCCATGCCGGCATCGATCCTTTCGTGCGTATCGGTGAGCTGGACAATCGCATCAGTGAGCGCACACAACGCCTGCAAGCGGCTTTTGTCCGCGCGACCGGTGTGGAAGCCGAAATCGCCGACGATATCCAGGTCGCGATATGGAGCAAATTTCTGTTCATCTGCGCCATGAGCGGCATTGGCAGCATTACGCGAGCTCCGATAGGCATCACACGAGTCGTGCCGGACACCCGTCGCACGATCGAACAGATACTGGAAGAGATCTATCGCGTTGGCCTAGCCAAGGGGGTTGCTCTGCCCAACAACGCGGTGGAAAGAGCCTTGAAACTCATTGATGCGTTGCCGGAGAAGAGCACCGCCTCCATGCAGCGCGATATCCTGGAAGGACGGCCTTCGGAACTCGAATCCCAGAACGGAGCCGTGGTAAGACTAGGCATTGAATACGGCGTGGCCACGCCGGTCAACGCCGTGATCCACGCCGCACTTCTGCCCCAGGAAATGCGTGCCCGGGGCGTGGAAGATTTTTAGGGGAAACACTGAATAAATGCCTGCGCGACTCAATCACTGCGTTGCGCGGTGCTGGTGCGCCAGCCCGGTCGGAATCCTCACATATAACCCCATATGCTCCGGTTGACTCGAAACCTGCGGTTTCTCGCCCCTCCGGGGCCATCCTTCGGATGTTTGTCGCTGCGCTCGGTTCTGTGCTCCGGGCGCCTTGTGCTTGACGCCGCTCGTCGATTTATTAAGCGCTTCCTTAAATTTTTTAAACAAGGCTTAATGCTTGATGTCGTGCACTTCTCAGTCGCGCTGGTAAGTGCCTACCAGCCGGTTCATGCCCAGCAGATGCGGTTCAGCTTTACTCAGGAATTCCCCTAGGCTGAGGCCGACCGGCAGATCGAGTTCGTTGTCCAGAGCCAGTACCCAAAAGTAGTACCGGTGCAGGCCATGGTCTCCCGGAGGCATAGGGCCACCGTAGCCTTGCTTGCCGAAGTCGTTGCCCCCGGTGGTGCCCTCACTCGTGCCTTCCTCCAACTGCGTGGTGGAAGCCGGCAGGTTGTACAGTACCCAATGCACGAAACCATATAGACCATTCTGGACCAACGGCGCATCGGGGTCGTGACAGATCACCGCAAAGGCGTTGGCACCCTGCGGTGCATCGTGCCAGGACAGTGGCGGTGAAACATCGTCGCCCTCACCGGTGTACTTGGTCGGGATCCTGGTCTGCGGTTCGAAGGCGGAACTTGTCAACTGCATGGTCGATAGTGCAAATGCCATCGTGATCTTCCTCCTTTTTGCGTTCGCTACGTCATTACATTCGAAGAGATGACGCCATCCTGTCAACGAGAGCAGGTAACCTGGCATGAAAACCCGATACGCGACGGCGCCACTGCCGATATGAGCACATCCGAAACCCCTTGTTATCGGCCAGCGCAGGGACGGCCAAGGTGACTGGACGGCAGACTGTGTCAGACTATGGTTCAAAGCATCGCGGTAGAAAGGGAACAGCCCGAGAAAATCAAAAAAGAACGTCTAACAAGAAGGGGTGCACCTTGGCAGGGATAACACAACACGACGGTCGTCTGGTGCTGGACCCACAGCATCTCAAGCAACTGCGCAAACACCTAGGACTAAGTCAGGAAGCTTTGGCACAACGCTGCTTCGATCAACGGCTGTGCGTTTCCATCGCCTCGATAAAGCGCGCCGAAAGTGGCAAACCGGTGCTGTACCGCACCGCCCGCCACCTGGCAACCATTTACGAGGTCGAGGTCGAGGCACTAGAGTCCCATACTTCCCCTGCTTCGACTTCGCCGTCAGCTGTCGAAGACATGGAAATGGATGACAACGAAAGCCGCAACGTCATCCGTCTTTCGGTTGTCACCAGCACACTGACCAAACACGTAGTGCGCGACATCGGTCAGCATATCGAGCAATTTGGCGGTTCCCTATGCGAATCCACCAGCGCCACTCTGCTCGAGGCTATCTTTGGAGTGCCACGTGCCTATCGCAGTGACGCCTTGCGCTGCCTGCAATGCGCTACCGCTATCTCACGCCTGCTGGCGAATGACCGCCTTCCTGACAGCAGTATTCGGCTCGCCACCCAGCAATGGCCATCCACCGAGCAAACACCGTTGACTGCTCCCGACCTTCCAACGCCATCCTTGGCATCGACACCATCGATATGGGTAGAACATGGGCTCGCCGTGCAACTCGTCGAACGTTTTGTCTTCGATGAAAAACTGCAGCAAGGCTTCATGCGCTACGTAGGCCCCTTGGAGGCTGATCATGCCTCGCGCTTCGACCTCATCGGCCGCCATCTCGAGGTCAGTCAGCTCAAAGCCGTGCTGGAAACCACTTGTACCTACCAGACAGGCCATATCCTCTATGTGCGCGGTGTGGCTGGTATCGGCAAGACACGACTGGTCTCCGAGTTCATCGATATGGCACACCAGCAGGACGCAGACCTGCATGTCGCCACGGTGCTGGACTTCGGTACCCGCACCGATGACAGCCCCCTTGCTCAATTGTTGCGTTCACTACTGAAGCTGCCGGAAGGCTCGAGCGCCGCCGAACGCCAGCTTCGGGAAAGACTCCACTGGCTGCGTCTCCCAAACGACCATGCCATGGTCTTTCGCCCCTTACTCGGTCTGCCCCAGCCCCCGGAACATGAACGTGTCTATGCCGCGATGACCTATGACACTCGCGTGGAGCGGCAACGTGCGGCCTTGCGCGAACTGATTCTCCGGGAAGCGATCGAGCGGCCGCAAGTACTAGTGATCGAAGATCTGCATTGGGCCGATGACACTCTATTCCAGACCCTGGCTACACTGCTGCAGGACGTTCGTGACGCACCGGTAATCTGGATGCTGACCTCACGTATCGAACAGGACCCGTTGGAGACGAAACTACGGCCACTTCTCACCGATCAGCCATTGACGCTCATTGACCTGGCCCCTCTGCGTCAGCCCGAAGCCCAGACCCTGGCCACTCAATTTGGCGAATTCGACACAAGTTACGTCTCCCAGTGCGTGACTCGTTCTCAGGGCAATCCCCTGTTTCTCACTCAATTGCTGCTCTTCCATCAGAGCGGCTCACTGCCAGCCAGCCTGAAGAACCTGGTACAGACAAAACTCGACCAACTCGCCACACCAGATCGCCAGGCGATGCGCGCAGCAGCCACCATTGGCCAACGCTTCACGCTCGAGGCACTGCGTGCACTCCTGCCCTTCCACGACTACCGCCCTGAACTCCCCCGGCGCCACTACTTGGTCCGCCCCCTGGACGACGAAACCTACTTGTTCGTACATGACCTGATCATGCAGGGGATCTACGAATCCATCCCACGAACGCAGCGCGATCGAATGCACCTGCGACTGGCGCAGTATTACGCCGAGCGAGACGCGACCTTGCGTGCTCAGCACCTGCACAAGGCACGCGCCCTGGCAGCTCCCGGAGCCTTTGTGGAAGCCATCGAGATTCAGTTGAGCCAACACCGCCACGCCTCGGCCCTGGCTTTGCTGCAACAATGTCAGGAAATCGATTATGCGCCACGCGACGATTATCACCTTGAGATGTTGCATGCACAGATTTGCGTTGCCATGGGGCTCACCCAGGAAGCCCGCACTCATTACGATGCCGCCAGACACATGGCCGCCAACGACCAGGCGTTGATAGACGCCTGTATCGGTCTGGCCCGAACTCTCAACTTGCTCGATGAGTTAGATGAAGAAGAGCGCCTGCTCGACCGGATATTGCCTGAGGCTAGAAAGCTGCAAGCTCACGCAGCTCTTGCTGAAATCTACTATCTCAAGGGCAACATCTACTTTCCGCGCGGCGACTTCTCCCGCTGCCGGGAATATCAGGAGCGGGCGCTGGAGGAAGCGCGTGCCAGCGAAGGCAAGACGACAGAGATACAGGCCCTGAGTGGCTTGGGAGACTCCCACTATGCTGAAGGCCATATGCTCAGTGCCCACCGGGTCTTCGAGCGCTGCGTGGCACTCTGCCGGCAACATGGTCATGCCGACCTGGAGGCCTCCAACTTGTTCATGCTGGGAACGGTGCGCATCTATACCAACGATACTCAGGCAGCCCTGGAAGATACCCTAGTAGCTACCGAGCTGGGTGAGCGAGTCGGGAACCGTCGAGCCGAAATCGTGGCTCGCCTGACAGCTGGTTGGATCCTGCTGTCACAAGCACGCCCCGAGGCAGCATCACAGCATGTCGAGACCGGCCTGGAGCTGGCACGAGGCATGGGAGCCAATCGCTTCGAGGCATTCCTGCTGGAAAGCCAGGCACGTCTCAAATTGGTCGAGGGGCAGTTCGACGTCGCGCGCAATCTCATCCGCACCGCCTGGCAGATAGTCGAACGCCACCACCTGCACCACTTCATTGGCCCTTGGGTTCTGGGTACTCTGGCCCTGCTCGAGGAGCGCGAGAGTGAGCGGCAAGTCGCCCTCGAAAAGGGGTGGACACTACTCGATCGCGGTTGTGTGGGGCATAACGCCTATCGCTTTCTGATCACTGCCGCGGAGACCTGTCTAGTCCATGGTCAAGGGCCGGAAGCACGGCGATTCGCACAACGTCTGCGTGATTTTGTGGCCTCGGAGCCTTGTGCCTGGGCTCAGCATCATATCGAACTGATAGAACGCCATGCCGCTTGGCTGGTCTCCTCTTCGGGGGAGGATCACCGTCATCTATTGCAACAATGGCGAAAAGGTGTCGATCAAGGACTGACACTGGTCATGCCTCGGTTGGCCATGGAGCATTATGGAAGAATGGCATGAATGCCCGCATGGACATTCATGCCATCATCAAATACGCCCCTTCCAGGCATGCAGAGTGTCACTCAGTGCCCAGCAACCAGCGGCTAAGGCGTTCCGATTGCTCCAAGCACTGTTCCTGAAGGCCAGCACCACACGTCCAGCCACCGGCAAACAGTAACGGCCAGGGCGCCTCTCCCTCCCGATACGAGTGCGCGACATCGGCATTGTAGCGATCGATGTCGCGCTGGGCCTGGATACAACCAGCATCAAGCACATTGTGCTTGAAATAGGTCCATGCCTTGCGATGCAGGGCATCATCGAGTTCCGGCAATTCGCTCTTGTAGCCCGAGTTGTGAATGCCTTCCTGCATCTGCGTGCGAGTCGACTCAGGCAAGCGGTCGAGCATCTCCCGAGAAAGCCGGTCGGCGTCCAATACCTTGTCGAGCATGTCCTGCTTGGGGATGCTGTTGAGATCGTTCACCAATGAGACAAAATACTGGGGCAGCCCAGCACTGTCATAGGCAGGATTGTCCGGATCGTTCTGGTGCAGGTTGGCTACGTAGTCGATTCGGTAAGGGAAGAAGGTATCGCCGGGGTCGCGAATCTCGATGTTGTAGGTTCGCCAGATATTCTTGTTGAGTGGCAACCGGCTGGAAGCGGTATGGCAGACAGAGTAGCTGCGCGTATAACGCACCGAACCCAGAATGCTATCCAAGCGCTGTCTTATCGGTGCAAGGGTATCGCTCAATGTTACGATCCGACGCGCATCGTCGGCATGGGTGGCCATAATCACCAGATCGAAAGACGCCGACCAGCCATAGTCATCATGCAGCGTCGCCTTGCCGGGCTCGATACGCACATGCACATCGGCATTACGACGAATCGTCACCGACGGTTTCGAGCTGTCGGCCTCGACCAGATGCGCCGCCAGGGCTTCGAGCCAGCGTTGAGAGCCATACTCGAAGTAGCGTCGCCGAGGCTCACCACCCCCCTCTTGGATGCGGTAATACTGGAACGGGGCTTCCAGTGGCATGTCGCCAGGTCCTTGGTCGTCAGTGAAATACATGGCCGCGATGCGTGGGTAGTAGATCAGCGTTCTCACCGATTGCACCCGATCCGATAGTGCAGGGTCACCCCAGTCGATGGCGATTCCCAGCTCGCGAGCTGCCGCTTCCAGCATTTCACGTGGCTTGGCCACGCAGTCATCGAAATAAGCCGCCACCGTATAACTTGGCGAAATGCTATCAAGCAGATCCAGAGCGGCACGATGCACGACCTGGATCAACGGTGCCAATCGGCCGTGATCGACATGATCCAGACTGAAGGCTGGGTCGGATACCCCTTGTCGGAGATAGGTGTCATCGGTCAACGAGATACGGCCATCGCGCGTGAAGTAGCTCTCGGTATCCTGCAGAGGCTTCATATGCTCCAGATAGCCGATCTCGCGCATGACCGCCTCGAGTCTTTTGTAGGTAGTCAGGTTGACGTCGTTGACGCCCAGGTCCGCCCAGCGAAGATAGGGGACATCGACTCCCTGCTCCATGCGCCGCATGCCCAGGTCGACTACCACCGTCTCGGCATTTCCACCCAGTGACGCCTTGCGCTCGAAAAGCGTGATCTCCAGTTTCTGCGCAGCATTCTCGCCATGCTTCTTCAGACCCTCCTTCTGAAGGTAATAGGCCATCGACAGTCCTGATACCCCTGCACCTATGATTGCCACCCTGATAGGTATGTGACTCATGATCTTTCTCCCTGATATGGGTTCTCATGCCATATGGGCAGCGTTTGTCATTGGCCATGACCTGGCAAGCACAAAGCGAAAGATGATACCGAACTGATCCCTCCACTTAGGGAGGCCCAGTCTATGCAGGCAGGAAAGAAGCACTTGCTGTGACGTCCGAACTCTTTTCTGGATACCGTTCTGATCCCCTTCCTCCCTGACCCACGATGATCCGTTTCTGATGCGGAAACATGACGTTACTAATGCTGAAGTATGAATACCGATCGGATCGCCGACGGTGAGTATTCCCAGCTCCAGTCAGGAGCGATGTCATCAGGAGGTATTCGTCATGTCCACGCAATACAAGATCGATATTTCGATGAACAGCGACACCATCGACAAGCTCAAGAATGGTGGTTTCGCCCTCTACGGATTCAAGGCTGTGAAAACCGCCAGCCAGGGTGGGGCTCCCCTGGTATGGTTCCAATCCACCTCATTTCTCAGCCAGACAGAGATTACCTGGGAAGAACAGTACCAGGCCTACATCTCGACCGACGAGATCATTGCCAATGGCAAGATCCAGGCCAGTGCGAGCGCTGATATCGACCTGGAGCAGACAATGAACGTCAGTCAGAACGGCACCGTCGATGTCTATCAGGAAGGCACGCCGCACGCTATTTCGATCCTCAATCGAGGCAAAGCTCCCTGGACCTGCGGTATCTCACAGCAGACCGGCGGCAGCACCAAACCAATGTGTGCATTCCCGCTGTACGGCAACAATCTCGACGTGATCGCGCCAATCGAGAGGGTGCTGCTGATGTTCGCCAGCAACACCATCAATACCGGTACGGTCATCTACAAGGCTTACAGCTCCGGCGTACTCGTGGACCTGACCTCGTCGCAATCGCGCTCGGTGAAGTTCGATATCAATGAGGGCTGGGACTGGGGCGGTCAATCCTGGGCCAAGTCGGTACAAGCGCAAGAATCCTTGGTCCCGCTACTCATTTCATCGTAATCACATAGGAGGGTTCGTCATGCCAGAAGTCAGAATTGCTCCTGGAGCCGTACATGTCTTCCCCACAGGGCAACTGGATGAAAACCTGGAACTCGAGAACCGCCATAATGTCGCCGGTCCCGTCATGTACCAGATTGCCGTCCGTCCAGTGGTGACGATCAACATGACGCCTGACGAGGAATATCAGGTACAAGGGGTCAACGGCCAGCAATTGACCGTCACCAATAATCTACCCAATAGCCTCTATTGCCGTTGGGGCTAAAAGAGACAACGTCCATAGTAGTCGATTCGAAATGACAGGCGCCCGATCTGGGCGCCTGACTCAGCGGCGGAAACTGTCATGAGCACATCCTACCTGGAAATCATTCTCTCCGATGACACCCTAACCAAGCTCAAGTCGAGCGGTTACTCGCTCTATCTGTTTCTTCCCGTCATGAGTTCCAACAAGAGTGGCGTGCCTCTCGTATGGGAATGCCGACAGGATTATCTCGGCAATACGAAAGTCCCGATTCCCAGTCAGAACATTGGCTACATTTCCACCGATATCATCGACAAGAACCAGACTATCTCCATTGGCAGCCAGATTTCCGTTGCTTGTGGCCAGACCCTCTTGGTCAGTCCTGCGGGAACGCTATCCGCGCAAGCGAATGAACTGCCCGGAATCTATTTCACTAGTGCTTCGGCTTCACCACGTTATAGCTGTGGCCTGGCCAAGCAAGGCTCAAAAGGAGCCGTACCTTATTGTGCGTTCGATCTCTATGCGGCATTGACGGTCGCTTGTATTCCCATCAACGCTACCTTTGCATTCTTTGCCACCTCGATTTACGACGCTGGCACCTATCTCGAAACATCATTAGGTCAGGGTATCTATCTTGAAATGCCCCCCGGAGGCACTACCGCCGCCACCTTCGACCTGGATGATGGCTGGCACGCCATGACAGCTGAGCAGTCCTCGACTATCGTGCCGCAAGGGACCAAGCTGGTAGACATCCTGATCCAGCGCCCTCAGCACAACAAGCCCCTCCAACTAGCTTCGTCACACTCTCCCAGACCCAAGTAGCAGGGAGACCAGCAGCAAGGAGGTTGATGGCATGCTCAACCAGACGGTGGCGGTGTTCGGCGGTACCGGTTTCCTGGGTCGCACGATCGTGCGCGAACTGGTGCAGGCAGGAAATCACGTACGTATCGCCACACGACACCCGCACCTTCCTGCCGAAGTGGCCTCCAACAACAGTGTCGAGCTTGTGAACGTCGATATTCGAGACGAGGATAGTGTCGCCCGCGCTCTTGCCGGTACCAGTGCCGCCGTCAATGCCGTGGGCCTTTATACCGAACCAAGCCGTAACGAGACGTTCGACATCATTCACACCCAGGGTGCCGAGCGCGTCGCTCGACACTCGCGGGAAGCCGGACTCCATCACTTGGTACATATCTCAGGTATTGGTGCGAATGCCGATTCTCCCTCGAACTACATTCGTGCTCGCGCGCATGGTGAGCAGCGGGTGCACGAAGCGTTCCCCTCCGCTATCATCCTTCGCCCCAGCGTGTTGTTCGGCCCTAACGATGCCTTTCTCGGCGCACTGGTCATGCTCTCTCGTTTTCCAATAGTGCCTTTGTTCGGCCGGGGCGATACCCGTCTCCAACCAGTCTACGTGGCTGACGTGGCGCGTGCCGTATCTCGCCTACTGAACGATGACATCACGCTCGATACCCGCCTCTTCGAACTGGGCGGTGCTGGCATCTATCGTTACCGCGAGATCGTCGAGATGACCTTGATGTATCTGGGACGTCGCCGACCGTTACTCAGCGTGCCTTACCCTGTCTGGCTGACGCTCGCCAGGCTGACAGCCTGGCTGCCCTCGCCTCCCTTGACGGAAAACCAGGTCATGCTCATGCAGAAAGACAACGTAGTGGGCTCACATGTCGGCACCTTCGACGATCTGGACATCACCCCGCGTTCGCTTGAGGAAATGCTACCTTCATGCCTTGATTCCGCATGATCCTTCAGGGTTTGTCGGTAATGATCTGCGACGTTTCGTGATCTGCCGCGCCCTGCCTCCGATCAAGACACCTCCCCCAAACCCAGCGCATCAGACGGTCGCCACGCTTCAGGCGCTTGGCAAGGAAATGTCGTGTGTCCTGCTGCCGAGGCGTATCGTCTCGTGACCAGATTCGCAGGGTATCGAGAAACAAAGCAGTCAACCCGACCTCCTCCATCCGTGCCCGACGAGTGCCATAGGGAGCCTCGAGCCTGGCAGCCTCACGAAGCCACTGAATGGTGCGCGAGAGATCGAAGATCATTGGCCCCCAGGTATGCAAGTGAGGCAAATGGGCCTTGGTACGCAGCATCTGGACGGTAACCCGACGATGGGCTGCCAAAGCATCGAACCAGGCAAGCATGCAGTATTCGATGCGCTCCCTGGCGCGCCAGGTATCGAAGTCATCGGGCTTGTCAGCGAGCATCGCCCGCCACCCCCGCAAGAACCAGACATTGGCCACGGCATCGAGATCGCGATAGTGATCGAGGACGGTGGTAGCGGGAATATCGAGCTGGGCGGCCACTTCGGTCAATCTGACGGCATCCCAGCCATACTCATCGGCTTGCTGTAACGTGGCTTCGAGAATGCGATCGGCGAGCGGCTCGAAATGTCCGGCGCCATCGTGGCGGTACACGGGCGTCATGGCCATGGTCTTCCCTCCGAGTATCGCTTGATCCTGATTGGCTTGCTTCTGCTACTACCTTAGGCGTTGTCTGTCCTGCCGACGAGGGGCACGCCTCGATTCCTCCTTCGATCGTGGTCAACCGGGCTATGCTATAACCAAATATGAGTAACCAACGTTAGAGAGCCCCGCCACTCCCCCGGGAGGTATCATGACAAGTGGAAACGAAGCCAAGAATACTCACTCCACTCACGATTGGCGTCTGGCACCGATGCTGGGGGGATGGCTTTCCACCGCTCTGCTGATGTCACTGACAGCGACTGCCAACGATCATGTGGTCATCGCTACGGCAAGTACGAGCGGTGTCTACCACGTCACGGGGCGAGCCATCTGCCACCTGATGGACACTGCCTGTGAACCTCGCCCCTCGCCCGGCTCCTTTGCCAATCTCGAGGCCATACGCAAAGGTGAAGTCCCCATTGCGCTAGCCCAATCCGACTTGCAGTATTATGCCGTCGAGGGCATTGAAGGCTTTGCCGACGCTGGGCCGGACGAGTCGTTGAGAGCCCTGTTCTCGGTTCACAGCGAACCCTTTACCGTCGTCGTGCGCCGCGATGCCGGTATCGCCGATATCAACGATCTGCGCGGCAGGGCCGTCAACATCGGCAACCCTGGCTCAGGGCAACGTGGCACGATGCAAAGATTGATGGATGCCAAGGGATGGTCGCTAAGTGACTTCTCCCCGCTCAATGAGTTGCCTGCCGATCAGCAGTCACTGGAGCTATGCCATGGCCGAATCGAAGCCATGGTCTATACGGTGGGGCACCCGAATTCATCCATCGAACAGGCCATCCGGCTCTGCAGTGCCACTCTCATCGATGTAACCGGCCCTGAAATCGATACGCTGATAAGTGAATCGCCCTACTACACCAGCGCCTCGATCCCTGAAGGACTTTATGGTGACAACGTTCCCGGCGTGAAAACCTTCGGCGTACGTGCTACCGTGGTCGCCTCCGAGAACACCGATCCCGACTTGGTTTACCGCGTGGTCGCTGCTGTCTTCGATAACTTCGACGACTTCCAATCCCTCCACCCGGCCTTCTCTGTGTTGACACCAGAGCAGATGATCCACGAAGGACTATCCGCCCCCCTGCATGAAGGCGCGCTGCGTTACTACATGGAGCGGGGCTGGGCCGAAGAGGAGGAATCCTTGGAGGAAGAGACGTCGGAGCAAGAGGAAGGCTAGCGAGAATGGCGGACCACTGGCCCGCCACTTGAAAGGCAGGGTGCCAGTCAGGCTTTTTTGACGAACTCGGACTTGAGTTTCATGGCTCCGATACCATCGATCTTGCAGTCGATGTCATGGTCGCCATCCACCAGCCGTATATTCTTGACCTTGGTGCCGACCTTGACCACCAGCGACGACCCCTTGACCTTGAGATCCTTGATCACCGTAACGCTATCGCCATCGACAAGCGTATTGCCATTGGCATCACGAATGACCGCCTCACCTTCGTGCGTATCGTTACCCGCATCCTTCGACCATTCATGACCGCACTCGGGGCACACGAACTGGATACCGTCATCGTAGGTATAGGTGGAAGCACATGCCGGGCAGTTAGGCAGATCGCTCATGGGACAGAGTCCTGTGGCTGGAAACGGAAGGCAGCAAGCCTACACCGCATCAACCATTGGCACCACCTCACGACCAGGCTTTGCACTTCTTTCCCCTGGCTGGTAGGTTTGTTTCACTGATACATGAATAAGGAAGATCAAATATGGATCCAGCCGTCAATAGTGCAGTCAGTGCATCACTGGTCATGCAACAGGCGCAGACCCTCCAACAAGCTCAGATGCAAATCTTCAGGGAAGCCCTGGACACCCAACAGACCCAGGTCAACGCCCTGATGGAATCGGCAACCACCCAGTCGCGCCTAGCCAGCGAGGGCAACGTGGGCACGCAGATCAATACCTACGCCTGATCGACCCTCTCAGCCCGGCTTTATGCCGGGCTGAGCGTTCTCATGACAGCTCGGCCAGTACCTGGCCCAGCGCGTCAGCAAGCAGTGGCGCCATGGCTATGGCATTGCTGGGATGGACGATGCAGTCAGTACTCCACACCTCACCGATCCCGGCGCTCTTGATCACTTCCATGGCCTCGCCGGCAAATAATGCATGAGTGATGGCAACATCTACCGAGCTGGCCCCAGCGACGAGGAGCTGTTCAGCGGCCCGGGCGAGAGTGTGACCGGAACTTGCCACGTCATCCATCAGCACGACATGGCGGCCGGAAACGTCAATACCGGGCAATTCGATTTCCACTTGCGTGTCACCATGGCGTACTTTGCGACACACACCGTGGTCGAGACCGGTAACGGCGGCTGCATGTTCTACCCACTGGGCGGATTCAGCATCCGGCCCTATCAACAAGGCATTGTGGCGCTTCCTGGCGATTAGTTCGGCCAACCGCAGGGCACCGGAAAGTGCAATGGCATATTCAGTGGGGATCGCCTCTTCCAGACGATCGATACGATGCAGATGCGGGTCCACGGTAATCACGGCATCGAATAACTCGCCGAGAAATCCACCGACGATCGACTGGCTGACGATCTCACCAGGATGAAAAGCGATGTCCTGACGCATGTAGGCCAAGTACGGCGCTACCAGTATCAGCCGCTTTATACCCTGCTGCCGGGCATGACGAGCAATCAGCAACAGCTCCACCAGCTTGTCGTTGGGTCGGTCGAGGCTGCGATAGATCACCAGTGTCGATGGGATACGTGTTGATTCGTGGAACGGCAGCGTAAGGCGCAGTTCCTGGTCAGGGAAACGGTGATACTCGACCTGGGCGGTGTCGAGTGCAGCCACCTCGGCCAAGCGCTGGGCGGGCGCGGTCTCATCGTCAAAATGAAGCAGAACGGTCGTCATCTTTCTCACCACAGCTATCCATGCAGGGTGAGCCGGCACGGATGCCGGCTCCGTGTCACTAGAGTGACAGATGACTCCATCCTAGCAGTGTCCCGGAAAGGCGTCATTTGATTGAACGCAAGACTACGCGTGAATGGCCAGTTCGCGCGAGAGTCTACAGCTCACGCCCCAACAGGGCTTCGTTGAACGGGTAGCGCGAGAGCTTCTCGATATCGGTGTCGGTGACCAGCACTTCCTCTTCCAGTTTGACACCATCGGCGGCGCCAACCTCACCGATATAGCTTTCCACCGACATTACCATGCCCGGCTCCAATACGCCGTCCTTGGAGAAGCGATCGAAGTCCATGTGGTGCGCGATCAGTGGCGTCTCGCCGTGCATGCCCACGCCGTGGATGATCGAGGGATAGCGGCGGTCGAGGAACCGTTCGGGAATCTTCCAGGCCTTTTCAGCGATCTCGCGATAGCTCATACCAGGCGCGAGGATCGCCATGTTGTGATGTACCTGTTCATACGCCATCCGGTAGAGGCTCTGCTGATAGCCGCTAGGCTTGCCGGGGCCGACATGAAAGGTGCGCGAGAAGTCAGAGTAGTAACCGTGACAACCGATGGTATCGGTGTCGAGCGCGACCAGTTCGCCGGGACGAATCACTCGATCGCTGGCCTCATGGAACCAGGGGTTGGTACGCGGTCCGGAGGACAACAGCCGGGTTTCGATGAACTCGCCACCTTGCCGAATCACCTCACCGTAGAGAATGGCAAACAACTCATTCTCGCTGAGGCCGGGTTTGATCGCAGCCTCCACCTCGGCCACGGCGGCTTCGCTGCCTGCCATCGACTGGGCCAGACAGGCAATCTCCTCTGGGCTTTTAATCCGGCGGCAATGCAGGGTGTCCTGCATGCAATCGAACACCTCTAGCCCTTGGGCTTCCAGGGCACGGGCCAGGTTGAGCGCGCAGCGATCGAGTCCTACCTTCTTGTTGCCCTTGCCATGGGCTTCGACCAGCTCAGCGATTTCCACGCCAAAAGGGTCACTCGAGAGGTTATCGCGCTGGTTGACCGCCGACCACACCACTTTGGAGGTGCGCGCTTCATCGATGGTCTCGAGCCAGGTCGAGACATGAGCGCTGCCCGGATACTCGAACAGGATCACCGGTCCGTCCAACGGCACGTAGAGATAACGCGTGGAGTTGCGCAAAAAGTAGCCGAACATGTTGCGCGAGCCAGTGGCATAGCGCTGGTTGTAAGGGTCGAACAGTACCACCGCGGCATAGCCCTGCTCGGCCATCATTGCACGTAGCCGGGCCAGACGTCCGGCGCGCAATTGCCTGGGGTCGAAGGCAGTGGGAATGCTATCGCCGTTGCCGATGGGCGCCGAGGGTACCACCGGGATCTTGTCGGGCTCGGCGTCGGAGAGGATGTCGAAATCTACGATGCTCATGGGAATCCTTCAGTCCTGGAGATTGTCGCTTCGCCGCAGCCCTTCCTTCAGCAATTGCTCATGGATGGGTGCCATGCGGCCGAAGATACGCAGAGCACGCTCGGGGCGACCGATGAAACCTGGTTCCTTGGTGTAGGCAAAGATCACGGTATGGCGCTCCTTGTCTCCCTTCACTGGGGTTACTCGGTGCAACGAATAGCGCCCGAAAAAGATCTGCAAGTCGCCTGGCTCCAGGTCCAACGACTTGATCCGTGAACGGTCGCCATCGATGACGCGCTCGACCTCGGCATAGTTCTCTCCCTCGGGACTACGGATACCGGGTACGTATTCGAAGCACCCTCCGCCATGGGAGCGACGGGTCATCATGGTGACGATGAACTCGTTGGTATCGTAATGCCACGGGTGCTGACATCCTTCGCGCAGCACGTTGATTACCAGGCCGGCCAGCGGATCGGCGTATTCGTGAATCTCCTCCATCCCCACCACACGGGCAATGAAACGCTGGAACTCGCCATTTTCGTAAACCTGGCGAATGATAGTGTCACCTCCGATGCGGTCACCGGCGACGAAACCGTTGGTACGATCGGCGAAACGGTTCTTGGGATGCGAGGCAGGAAGGTTTGGGTCGGCATCACTGTTGTAGGGATTGGTCTCGGTCTGGTTATAGTGAGCTTCCGGGGATAGCCGCTCGGTCTCGCGCTCGAGTCGGCCCAGGGCATGTTCGGGGATGAATCGCTTGAGCACTACGCAACCACCCTCGGCGAGTTGTCGGCGACAGTCCTCGATCAAGCGTTGCCCAGTGCCGCCATCCAGGTCATGTAATGGGTAGCTTTCCAGGTCAATGAGCCCCTGCAGCGAGGTGATATGCTTGGCATGCATCGTCTTCGCTCCTAGCTAAGGAGACACTGATTGTCGAGAATGTATGGTCAGCGTAGTGAGCGAAGGACGATAATAGAAATGAATGGTTAAGATGACATGAATTGCAGGCACTCATTGATCGCCACCCATGTACAGCGACATGAGGTGTCGATCGTCCTGGATATCAGCAGCGGTCCCGGCGAACTTCTGGTGCCCTCCGGCCAGAATATAGAGACGGTCGGCAATGGGTAGCGCCTCGCGGATATTCTGTTCGATCATGACCACACCGATACCACGCTCACGCAACCCTTTCACCCGGGTCATGGTTTCACTGACAAGGGCTGGGGACAGGCCCGCGGAAGGCTCGTCCAGCAGCACAAAGGCAGGATTCGGTACCAAGGCTCGGGCGATGGCGACCATCATCTGCTCACCGCCCGACAGCGACCCAGCTGCGACATGACGTCGGCGCTGCAGGCTTGGATAATCGCCAATCAGAGTTTCGATGCGATCCTCCACCCAGGACGTGTCGCGCAAGGAGTAGCCCCCCATGCGCAGGTTCTCCATCACCGTGAAACGCGGGAAAACGCCACCGCCCTGGGGCATCATCACGATACCCCGGCGCACCACCTCATGCACCGCCAGACCGGTAAGCTCGCGATCCCCCAGGTACAGCCGCCCACTCCAGGCGGGCAGCAGTCCGGCGATGGCCTTGATCACCGTCGATTTGCCACTGCCGTTGGGGCCGAACACACAGGTGACCTCCTCCGAGCGTGCCGCCATCGACACCCCGTGGACGATTTCCTGCTTGCCATAGCCGGTCACCAGGTCTGTGACACGTAATTCCGTACTCATACCTGCCGCCCCAGATAGGCCTTCTGCACCTCGATGTTATCGGCAATCTCATCGAAGCTGCCCTCGGCGACGACCTGCCCCGCATCCATCACCACGATGCGATCGCAGATCTCGCGGACCATCTCCATGTCATGTTCGATCACCAGGAAGGTGGCACCGCTATCGCGTACCCGACGAATCGCTTCCAGCATGATGCGGCGGATATTCGGGTGGACGCCGGCGGTGGCCTCATCGAGCAGAATGACGCTCGGGTCGCGCATGCATACCCGCCCGAACTCCAAGAGTTTCTGCTGCCCACCGGACAACTCCGAGGCCAGGTTATCCGCCACATGGGAGATCTCCAACATCTCCATGGTTTCCTTGGCCCGGTGCGGCGCTCGCTTCCAGTCACCACTCTCGACGGCGGCCGCCATCAGGTTGTCATGCACGCTGATATTGTCGAACAACGAGGGAATCTGAAAGGTCCGGGCCAGTCCGGCACGCGCGATACGCCATGCCGGCTGACCGGTCACCTCTTTGCCATCGAGCCAGACCCGCCCCTCATCCATGGGCAGCATGCCGGCGATCAGATTGAACAGGGTTGACTTGCCGCTGCCATTGGGGCCGATGACGCCCACCACCTCTCGCGATGCCACCTCGAGGTCGACGCCAGCCACGGCGGTGACACCGCCGAAGTTCTTGACCAGCCCCTCGAGAACCAGCGGCGAACGGCTTATCGTCTGACGTGCGGTGTCAGCATGCATGGCATCCCCTCTTTATAGTTTGCGCAACAAGCGCCCCATCAGCCCACCACCCCGCCGACCGCCCGGCAACAGGCTGATCAGGCCGTTGGGAAGAAACAGCACGATCATGGCGATGATCAGCCCGAGGATCGGCAGGTAGATGGTGGTATCGCCAAGCTCGGACCAGATATAGCGATTGATCAGCCACAATACGGTGGCACCGAGTGCCGGCCCCCAGACCGTACCGAGGCCACCCAGCAGGACCATGACCACCATCTGGTCGGTAATTTCCGGCCCCATCACCGAGCGAGGATCGATGAAGGTGACCCAATAAGCGTAAATGCTGCCGAACAGCGAGGTAATGCCGGCGGACAGCGCGAAAGCCTGCACCTTGACCAGAGTGGTGTGTATACCCATGGCCTCGGCGGCGGGCTCGTGGTCCCGAAGCGCCTTGAGCCGAAAACCGAAGCGGGTCCGCTCAAGCAGATACCAGGTACCGAGATAGGCCAGCAGGGCGACGACAAGCATGGTGTAGTAGAAGAAGAACTCATTGAGATAGGCCGGCAGGGAGAGGCCAGCGGTGCCTCCGGTAATGTCGAGTATGATGGCCACCTGCATCAGCATCTCGGCGAATGCCCAGGTGGCGATGGCGAAGTAGGCGCCACGCAGGCGCATGGTCGGCCCGCCAATGGCCGCGGCGACACCAACGGCAACGAGAATCCCCAAGGGTAGTGTGGCAAGGAAGGGTATCCCCAGGTCTCGTTGCATGAGGATGCCAGTCACATAGGCACCGATGCCGAAAAAGGCGGAATGGCCGAAGCTGATATAACCAGCGTAGCCACCCACGATATTCCAGGCGCAAGCCAGCCCCGCCCACATCAGCACGCCGGTGACGATACGCAAAGAATAGGGATCGACGAATCCTGGCAATACGGCCAGTATGACCAACCCCACGAACGAGGCGAGGACGCCTGAGAACCGAGACCGGCTAAGCTTAGATACCACGCTGGAGAATCCCCTTTGGTGAGATGAGCAGGACCAGATAGAGGGTCGCGAAGACCACCAGCAACGAGTAGCGGGTTCCCACGTAGGTCCCCACCAAAGATTCCACCAGCCCCAGGACCAGGCCGGCCACGAGCACGCCTCCCACCGATCCCAGCCCGGCAAGCACCGCCACGAAGAAAGCAAACAACGTGTAGCGCACCCCGACTTCGGGATTCACCGAATAGATGGTGGCCAGCAGCACCCCTGCCGATGCCGTGATGCCGGTGTAGATGCCGTAGACATAGGCCGAGACGCGTTTGACATCGACTCCCATCAGCCCGGCGTGATCCCGGTTTTGCGCAACCGCCCGCACTGCCAGCCCAAAGCGGGTGCGATACAGCAGCACAAATAGTCCCAAGCCCAACAGCAATGCCATGCCGAAGGCCGACAGCCGCAACAACGGAACAGTCACCGGGCCGAGCGAGAACGAGGCGCCAGACAACACCGAGCCGACACTGCGGCTGTCGAAGGACCACAGCCAAAGTGCACCGCCACGCATCATGATGAAGATGCCGAAAGTGAAGGCCAGGGCCATGAGATCGGGACGCGCATAACGGCTGGTTCGCACATGGTAGATCAGCGGACCAAGTGCACAGCCGATCAGGGTGAAGAGCGCGAAAACGAAGAACACGCTGATGAAGGGGTCGATGCCCAGCAGACGACTAGCCCAGTAGGCAGCATAACCGCCCAGCATCACCCACCCGCCAACGGCAAAGTCGATGACGTGTAGCACACCGAAGGTCAGTTGAAACCCCACCGTCAGACAGATGAGGATGCCGCCGATCAGAATGCCGTTCAGCAGCGCCTGGAGTAGTACGTCCATCTATCGCCCTCCCCCGGGATGGCCGGCCCACCACCCGGGAAATTCGCTGGGTAGAGGGCCGGGTATGTCATCGATCAGGAGAAGGCGGGCAGCGGATAGACCAGCTCCGTCTGCGCCGCATCGCTTGGGGCCACGGGTACGACGCGTCCCTCGGTGATCTGGATGACCACCGGTACGGGCTGGATATTGTTGTGGTAATGATTGCCTTCCCGCTCGAAGGCGACCGGCCCGTAGAAGGTCTCGATATCCGTCTCCTCCAGCGCCTCCACCAACTCCAGACGCGCCTGCCGATCCCAGACCGGCGGCTTGCCGAGTCGCCGAGCGGCATCTTGCAGCACCAGGCCACTGGCCGAACAGGCCGCCTCGGTGTAGTCAGGATGGCTTCCCCAGCGGGAGTGAGACAGCTCGTCATAATCGCTGGCCGTGCCGAAAAGATCGTCACGGTAAGGCAGGTTTGGCGTCCACACGGAGATGCCAAGAACGCCATTGGCGTCGGCACCCAGTTGATCGGCGAAAGCCGCCGCAGTGACGCCGTAGTGCATGAGGATCGCCTTGGGCCGGAAATTCAGCGATTTGGCGGTATTGATGAAGTTGATCAACACCTCTTCGTGCCCTCCCACCGCCACGAGATCGGGATTGTCGGACTTGAGATTGGAAACGATCGGCGTCAGATCGGCATTGGCCGGGAACAGCTCGAAACGCGTCAGCTCGAGGCCAGCATTGTTCACGCCGTTGCGAAAGCCCTCGGCAGTCTCCTTGGAGAAAGGCTCATCGACACCGACCACACCTACCGAAGCAGCCCCAGTGGCTTCGGCAATGACACCGATGGAGCTGCCCGCCGTGTGATCCACGGCAGGGATCATGCCGAAATTGAATTGCGGTTTTTCCAGCCAGACGTTTGGCGATTCCGCCGACCCCGAGATCATCGGTACACCGTACTTGGCACAGATAGGCTGCACGGCCAACGTCACCCCGGATGTGTAGGGGCCGAATAGAACGCTGACCTCATCGCGAATGATCAAGCGCTCGGCAGCATCGGCTCCTGAAGCGGGACGCGACTGGGCATCGCCATAGAACATCTCCACCCGGTAGCGATCGCCATTGATCTCCACCCCGCCCAGCTTGTTGATTTCTTCCGCCCACAGGTCATAGCCACGCCGGGTGAGGTTACCACCGAAGCGGTTCTCCCCTGACAACGAGGTCACCACACCACAGCGAATGGTAGGTTCCTGTGCGTGAACGTGAATGGCCGGTGCACCGAAGGTCAGCGCTCCTAATCCATAGGCAGAACCCTTGAGGAAGCGCCTGCGAGAGATCTTGTCAGTCATGCCAACCTCCCCGAAAAGTCACGATTGTCTTTGTTTTGGTCACACGGGAGATGCCGGAACACGTGTTCTGAACAACATAGCAGAGATTGAATTTAGGGACGGTGGACAAAACAATCGACCCAGTTTGATAATCAGAACAAATGATTAGAGCAAAATCCATTTCAGGAGCTCATGAATCATGGATACCGATCTACTGCGAGCCTTCGTTACCGTGGCTGAGTGTGAGGGTTTCAGTGCCGCCGGTAAGGTTCTACACCGTACCCAGTCCGCGATCAGCCTGCAGATCAAACGACTGGAAGACCAGATGGGCGAGAGCCTGTTCGAACGCACCAGCCGTAGTGTGGTGCTGACGGCAGCGGGCGGTCGTTTGCTGCCCTATGCGCGGCATATCCTCAAGCTACAGGGCGAAGCCAAGCGAGTCATGGGCGCTGATCGCCAGAGTGAGTTGATCCGCCTGGGGACCTCGGAAGAGCAGGCCAGTACCTATTTGCCGGAATTGTTGCCCTATTTCGCCGAACGCTTCCCTACGGTAAGGCTGGAAGTGATCTGCAATATTAGCACTGCCTTGGTCCACGATTTTCAGGAAGGCCTGCTTGATGCAGTGCTGGCAATTCGCCACATGCCGACCCAGTCAGGCCAGCTTCTGGGCCGTGAGCCGTTGGTGTGGGTGGTCGCCACCGATAAATCACCTCTCGACTGGGAGACCTTGCCACTGGCGTTGAATCCCGAAGGCTGCATTTTCCGTGCCCATGCCTTCGCCGCCCTGGGACGAGCGGATCGAGGTTGGGACGTGCGCTATTCCAGCCAGTCCCCCACCGGGATCAACCTGCCGGTTCAAGCCGGTCTGGCATTGACGGTAAAAACACCACGCAGCGTGCCGGAAGGCTGTCGCATCGTCAGTGAAGATGAAGGACTGCCACCGCTGGGCCATGTAGAGATCGAAATGCACCGCGCCCCCGGGCACTCGAGCGAGGCCTTCACGACATTCTGCAATGCCTTGGAAACGATCGTCACCGGTACCAAATCGCTGGAATGTGTAGAATACGTTGTCAAAGAATCATAAATTTGTCTCTGGCTCGGTACGATCCAGCGAAAAGTGTATGGCCCAGCGAAGAGTATGACGCATGGCTTATGATATCCAACTCAAGCGTGTCTATAGCGAAGCAAGTGACGATGATGGTGCACGGGTGTTGGTCGATCGCTTGTGGCCGCGTGGAAAGCGACGCGAGACACTGGCATTGAGTGATTGGTACCGCGATGCCTCTCCTTCGAATACCCTGCGCCGCGACTGGCACCAGGGCAATATCAGCCGTCCGGTATTCGTCCGCCGCTATCGCTGGGAAATGGCCGATGCCAAGGACTGTCTGATTCCGCTGATGCGTCTGGCCCGCCAGGGGCGCCTGACGCTGCTTTCGGCAACCCGCGACCTGGAAGAGTCGCATCTTCCGATCCTGCGCGAAGCGATCCTCGAGGCACTGGCTGAAGAAGACCGCCAGGCTAATGGCCGCGACGTCAGTTCGCCACCTTGTTATGCCGAGCGTTTCGAGGATTCCAATAAATAACCCAAAGGAATATAAGAAGCGTTATATATAATTTTTATTTCTTTTTCGGACCCCCTAGCCTATACGCCATGTAGGTAGAGTGAATCACGCGACTCAGCTGAACGACTGCGGCTTGTCGTGTTTTTGTCGCGAGAGGAGACCTAGATGGCCCGAGGTTCCCTGCTCGACACCAATAGTCCTCTGAGTGCCGAACAGGCCAAGCGACTCAACGATGCACTGGAAGGACTCGACGCCCACCAGTTGACCTGGCTAAGCGGCTATCTTGCTGCTCTGGGAGCACACCAAGGGGAGATAGCCACCGCGCCTGTGCAACCCGAGGCGGCGGAAATCGTTGTGCTCTATGGCAGTCAGACTGGCAACGCTGAAGGTGTTGCTGAACTGGCCAGCGATCGCGCCAAAGCCAGAGGCTTCAATGTCCGTCTACTCGATATGGCCGATGCCGGCAAGAAAGCGTTCAAGGAACCGCGCAACCTGATGGTGGTGGTCAGTACCCAGGGCGATGGCGATCCACCCGACACCGCGGAAAGCTTCCATGAGCTGATGCACGGCCGCAAGGCACCCAAGCTGGATGACCGGACACGCTTTGCAGTGCTTGCTCTCGGCGACTCCAGCTACGAGCACTTCTGCCAAACCGGCAAGGAATTCGATGCACGTTTCGAGGCCTTGGGTGCCCAACGCATTCATGATCGCATCGACTGCGACGTCGACTACGAAGAGGATGCCGAACAGTGGATCGAGTCGGTACTCGACCGCTATGCCGAATTCAGCGATACGATAAGCCATGCCAGCCAAGGCTCGGCGGTGGCGGTGCCCAATGCCGCTCCCCAGACGAGCTACTCGAAGAAGCACCCCTTCCATGCCGAAGTGCTCGACTCGATCGTGCTCAATGGGCGCGGTTCCGACAAAGAGACGCATCATATCGAGCTATCATTAGAAGGCTCCGGGTTGAGCTTCGAGCCGGGCGACGCCATCGGTGTCGTACCACAGAACGATCCCGCCTATGTCGACGAACTGCTCGACAAGCTAAGCTTGGACGCCGAAGCCCCCCTGGGTGAGGATCGAAGCCTGCGCGATGCCCTGCTCACGGAGTTCGAGGTCACTACCTTGACCCGTCCATTCCTCGAACACTGGACCGAGGTGTCGGATGCTGCCGAGCTGCGCCGATTGATGGACCAGGAGCCGCGTGACGAGCTGCGCGACTGGGTCGAGGGTCGCCATATCATTGACGTGATAGAACATTTTCCGGTGAAGAAGATCGATGCCCACACCTTCACCCAAGCATTGCGCAAGCTACCGCCCCGCCTTTACTCCATTGCCTCGAGCTACGAGGCGGCAGCTGATGAAGTACACCTGACGGTAGGCATCGTACGATACGAAGCCCATGGTCGTGCGCGCGGTGGGGTGGCGACGACCTATCTCGCCGATCGCGTGCAGCCGGGGGACACGGTGCCAATCTACGTCGACCGCAACAAGAACTTCAAGCTGCCACATGACGATGACACGCCAATCATCATGGTCGGTCCGGGAACCGGTATCGCCCCTTTCCGAGCCTTCCTGCAGGAGCGCGAGGAGCGTGGCGCCAAAGGTCGCAACTGGCTGTTCTTCGGCGACCGCCGCTTCCGCTGCGACTTTCTCTATCAGGCTGAAATGCTGCAATGGCGCAAACAGGGTCTATTAACCCATCTGGAGGTAGCGTTCTCTCGCGATCAACAGGAGAAGATCTACGTTCAACACCGCATGCGTGAACACGCCGCCGAACTTTATGCCTGGTTGCAAGAAGGAGCGCACTTCTATGTCTGTGGCGATGGCGAACGCATGGCGGCGGATGTACATGGTGCCCTGCTCGATGTAATCCGTTCAGAAGGAAAGTTTGGTGAAGAAGGCGCCAAGGAGTATTTGCGCGAACTGCAACAAGCCAAGCGTTACCAACGCGACGTGTATTGAGTCGGAGGTATCAGCATGGGCGATATTATCCAGAAGCTTCGCGATATCTCATTCGATGAGTTGCATTCTAACGAACGCCTGAAGGTAGAAAGCGATTACCTGCGCGGCACTCTGGAACAGAGCATGGCTGATCGCGCCAGCGGTGGCGTCAGCGAAGATGATACTCAGTTGACCAAGTTCCACGGCTTCTATCAGCAGGACGATCGCGACCTACGCAGCGAACGGCGTCACCAGAAACTCGAGCCGCTGTATTCGTTCATGGTCCGGTTAAGAATACCCGGCGGTCTGCTGTCGCCGCGACAGTGGTTGAGCCTGGACGATATCGCGACTCGCTATGCCAATGACACACTGCGCATCACAACGCGCCAGACGTTCCAGTACCACGGGGTGCTCAAGGAGAACTTGCGCGCACACCTCAGGGTCATCAACGACGCGATGCTAGACACCATCGCCGCCTGCGGCGATGTTAACCGTAACGTGATCTGCACCGCCAACGCACACCGCTCGAAAGTCCATCATCAGGTCTTCGAACTGGCACATGAGATCAGTGCCCAGTTGATGCCCCGCTCACGCGCCTATCACGAGATCTTTCTCGGTGAGGAGCGTGTCGCAGGCGGCGAGGAGGAGCAGGAACCGCTCTATACCAAGCATTACCTGCCGCGCAAGTTCAAGATCGCACTGGCCATTCCACCCGATAATGACGTCGATGTGTTCGCGCACGATATCGGCTTCATCGCTGATAGCGAAGGAGGCGAGTTACGCGGTTTCAGTGTGTGCATAGGCGGCGGCATGGGCATGACCCACGGCGAACCGGCCACCTTCCCGCGGCTGAGTGATGTGGTCGGTTTCTGCACGCCGGATCAGGTCATCGAGGTTGCCGAAGCCATCATGCTGGTGCAGCGCGATCATGGCGATCGCCACGATCGCAAGCATGCACGCACCAAATACACGATCGAGGATCACGGTGTCGAGTGGTTCCGCGAAGAGGTCGAGCGGCGCCTGGGATATGCCTTCGGCGAGCCACACGAGTTCCATTTCGACAGCAACGGCGACCGCTACGGATGGTATCAGGGCGACGACGGCGCCTGGAACTACGGTTTGTTTATAGAGAACGGTCGCATCGCCGACTTCGACAACGGCATGAAGCTGCTCTCCGGCATGCGCGAAATTGTCCGCATCCATGAAGGCGACATCGCCCTGACCACCAATCAGAACCTGATCATCACCGGTGTTGCCGACGACAAGCGTGACGAGATCGAGGCTCTGATCGACAAGTACTGCATGTCCAAGGATGTTTCAGCACTGCGCCGCGAGTCGATGGCCTGTGTCGCCTTCCCTACCTGTGGACTGGCCATGGCGGAAAGCGAGCGCTATCTACCGTCGCTGATCGACAAGCTGGAGCAGGCGATGTGCAAGGCTGGCCTGGCCGACGATGCCATCGTGGTGCGCATAACCGGCTGCCCCAATGGTTGTGCCCGTCCCTACCTGGCCGAGATCGGCTTCGTAGGCAAGGCACTGGGGCGCTACAACCTCTATCTCGGCGGCAGCTTTACCGGTGAACGGCTCAACAAGCTGTATCGTGAGAACATCGACGAAGCCACGATCATGAAAGAGCTCACCCCGCTGCTCAAGCACTATGCCAAGGAGCGTGACGAGGGTGAGCACTTCGGCGACTTCGTGATTCGCCAGGGAGTGATCAAGGAGACCACCGCAGGGCGCAATTTCCATGACTAGACACTGGGAATTTCAAACGGCATCGACACCTGGCACCATAAGCGCATGAACAAGCGACTTCTGATCGTGGCCCATGCGCCCTCGCCCAATACCCTGAAGCTGCGCGAGGCCGCCGCGCGCGGTGCCCACCACCCGGATATCGAGGCCGTCGACGTCACAGTCAAAGCGCCATTGGACGCAGGGCCAAATGATATCCGCGCCTGCGACGCCATCCTGCTCGGCACCACCGAGAACCTCGGCTATATGAGCGGAGCGCTGAAAGACTTCTTCGACCGCAGCTACTATCCGGTCCTGGAAGAGAAACAGGGTCTACCCTGCGCGCTATACATCCGCGCCGGCCGCGATGGCACCGGTACCCGTCGTGCGGTGGAGAGCATCGTCACCGGCCTGCGCTGGCACTGGGTCCAGGAGCCATTGACGCTGCGTGGTGAATGGCAAGAAGCGTTCGTCGATCAGGTCGAAGAGCTGGGGATGTACATGGCGGCGGCCTTGGATAGCGGCGTGATCTAAATGCAAAACGGCACCCGATGTGGATGCCGTTTCAGTTCCAGGTGAGAGTGCCCGACTTACTTGAGGCGCTCGAAAACCGTCGCTACCCCCTGCCCCATACCAATACACATGGTGGCCAGACCCAGGGTGGTATCCTGCTGCTGCATCACGTTGAGCAGCGTGGTGCAGATGCGCGCTCCGGAGCAGCCCAACGGATGGCCAAGAGCGATGGCGCCGCCATTGAGGTTGACCTTCTCATCCAAGGCATCAAGAAAGCCGAGATCCTTGAGCACTGGAATCGACTGGGCGGCGAAGGCCTCGTTGAGCTCCACGGTTTGAATGTCACCTGAAGCCAAGCCTGCGGCCTTGAGCGCTTGCTTGGTAGCCGGTACTGGGCCATAGCCCATGATCGAGGCGTCACAGCCAGCCACCCCGGTGGAGACGACCTTGGCAATCGGCTCGACACCCAGTGCCCGGGCGCGTTCGTAGCTCATCACCGCCATGCCGGCGGCCCCTACGGAGAGCGCCGAGGAAGTGCCCGCGGTCACCGTACCACCGCGAGGATCGAATGCCGGCTTGAGCTCGGCCATCTTTTCCAGGCTGGCATCGGCACGCACCACTTCGTCATGCTCGACCAACACACGGAAGCCACGGTCGTCATGTCCTTCGACTCCCACGATCTCGTTGTCGAAATAGCCCTGTTCATTGGCGGCATAGGCACGCTGGTGCGAGCGTACCCCGAACTTGTCCTGCTCCTCGCGGGACACGCCGTGCATCTTGCCCAGCAACTCAGCGGTCAGCCCCATCATCATCGCCGCCTTGGCGGCATACTTGCTGGCCGCCGGGTTGACATCGACACCATGGGTCATGGGTACATGTTCCATGTGCTCGACGCCACCGATGATGTAGAAGTCGCCCATCCCGGCCTTGATGTTGGCAGCGGCAATGTGCAACGCGGTCATTGACGAACCACACAGGCGATTCACGGTCTGGGCCGGCACGCTACGCGGAATACCTGTCATGATCGCTGCATTGCGGGCGATGTTCATCGCCTGTTCCAGGGTCTGGTTGACACAACCCCAGATCACGTCATCGACCTCGTTGGGATCGAGATTGGCATTGCGATCGAACAATGCCTGCATCACCGATGCCGACAGGTTCTCGGCACGCACATTGCGAAAAGCACCATTCTTGGCCTTGGCCATGGCGGTCCGTACCCCGTCGACCACCACGATATCTCTCGGATTCAAACTCATCTGCTGACTCTCCTTAACACGTGGTGATTCAGGCGTAGAAACACTCGCCGGCCTTGGCCATCTGGCGCAGCTTGTCAGTGGGCGCGTAGAGCGGTCCCAATTCGTCAGCGAGGCGATCCGCCAAGTCGACGAATTCGGCAACGCCCGTGGCATCGATGTAGCGCAGCGCTCCACCGCGGAACGGCGGGAAGCCAATGCCATAGATCATTGCCATGTCGGCCTCGGCAGGACTATCGACGATGCCATCCTCGAGACAACGCACGGTCTCCAAGCACAGCGGTACCATCATTCGAGCAATGATCTCCTCGTCGGAGAAATCCTGTTCCTTTGCGACCACACTCTTGACCAGCTCGTAGGCTTGGTCATCGCTGACCTTCTTCGGCTTTCCTTTCTTGTCTTCCTCGTAGGCATAGAAGCCCTTGCCGTTCTTCTGTCCCAGGCGATCGTTGTCGGCCATTACCTGGATGGCGGTCTTATCTTCGCGAGCCATACGCTCGGGAAAGCCCTCAGCCATTACTTCATTGGCATGTACCGCGGTATCCATGCCAACAACATCAAGTAGATAGGCAGGCCCCATCGGCCAACCGAACCGCTCCATCACCTTGTCGACACGCTGGAAGTCGGCGCCATGCTCAATCAGCAAGCTAAAGCCACCGAAATAGGGGAACAAGACGCGGTTGACCAGGAATCCGGGGCAATCGTTGACCACAATCGGTGTCTTGCCCATGGCGCGGGCATAAGCCACGGTAGCCCCGACCGCAGCATCACTGGTCTTCTCTCCGCGGATGACCTCGACCAGCGGCATGCGGTGCACTGGATTGAAGAAGTGCATGCCGCAGAAGTTCTCGGGACGTTTGAGATTCTGCGCCAAGCGGTTGATCGAGATGGTCGAGGTGTTGGAGGTCAGAATGGTGTCCTCGCCAACCATCTCTTCTACTTCGGTGAGCACTGCATCCTTGACCTTGGGATTCTCGACCACCGCCTCGACCACCAGGTCGACGTGACCGAAATCACCGTAGGAAAGCGTGGGACGGATATTCGAAAGGCGCTCCGCCATTTCTCCGGTATCCAGCTTGCCGCGCTCGACCTGCTTGGCAAACAGTTTGCGCGCCTCTTTGAGACCGAGTTCCAACGCCTCCTCCTTGATGTCCTTCATCAAGATCGGCGTGCCCTTCGAGGCGCTCTGATAGGCGATACCGCCCCCCATGATGCCAGCCCCCAGCACTGCGGCCTGGGTGACGTTGCTGGCTTGCTTTTCGTAACGGCTGGCTTTCTTCTTGACTACCTGATCATTGAGGAACAGCCCCACCAGATTGAAGCAGACATCCGTCTTGGCCATCTGGGCGAAGGCCTTGGCTTCGATGGCCTGAGCACGCTCGCGCCCTTCGCCTGCCCCCCTCTGAATGACCTTGATGGCTTCGATGGGCGCCGGGTAGTGCGGACCAGCCTTACCCGCCACATAGCCTTTGGCAGTTTCGAAGGCCATCATCTGTTCGATGGGGTTGAGGTGTAACGGCCCCATTTTCTCTTCGCGTCGTCTCTGATAATCCAGTTCGCCGGCATTGGCCCGTGTCAGGATATCGAGCGCAGCAGCTTCAAGTTGGTCGCCCGGCACCACGACATCCACAGCCCCCATCTTCAGAGCATCTTGCGCCTTGTTCTCGCTACCGCCAGCGATCCATTCCACGGCGTTGTCGGCACCGATCAAGCGCGGCAAGCGAACGCAACCACCCCAACCTGGCACGATCCCCAGTTTGGTCTCGGGCAGGCCGATACGCGCCTTGTCGCTCATCACCCGGAAATCAGTGGTCAACGTCACTTCGCAACCGCCCCCCAATGCCAAGCCATTGATGGCAGACACCGTCGGGAACGGAAGGTCTTCGATGGCATTGAAGATGGCGTGGACCTTCTGGTTCATCTCGATCAGAAAATCTTCCCCCTTATCGAACAGACCATGGAACTCCGTGATATCGGCACCAACGATGAACACCTCCTTGGCACTGGCAATGATCAGCCCCTTGATACCGTTCTCGTCCTGCAGCGCCTTGACCGCTTCATCCAGTTCCCCGACCACGCTGCTGGAGAGCTTGTTGATGGACTCATCCTTCAAGTCGAAGGTGAGCGTCGCGATACCATCGCCATTGGTCGCCACCGAGATGGCATTGCCTTGATAGATCATCCACGAATCTCCACACAGGGTTGGACGTTGGAGGATTGCCAATTTTCATACGGCCGTTTGATTGCCAGATAGCTTGGTCTACCTTACCCGCGGCGTCAAGCCCACCCGCTTTAGTCGAACGTCGAAGGATATCGTCGATAGCATATGGCGACACTCGGTGTCGCTCTTCCACGACTCCCTGTGCTCGCGTTCACTTGTTAGGATGCGCATTCTCGCTACCCTTCAGAGATAGCTCCGCAATATGACGAAGCCTTCATCTTCGCCGTCCTCCGATGTTCTCACCGAAGAGACTCTCAACGCAGAGACTCACGGCGATCGACCTCGTTCCCCCCGACTGTGGGCACTGCAATGCCTGGCTGCACGGCTAGTAGAGCGCATCCGCCCTTACATGTGGGTTTGGCCTCCGATTGCCTTCGGTACCGGGGTGGCAAGTTTTTTCCTGGTCGACCGTCAGCAAGGACTTGGGGCCATCCTGGCGCTGGGCATGCTGCTGACCTGGGTACTGCTGCTCTCTGAAAGCCTGATTGGACGTCTTCTGGCACAACGGGGTTATAGCACCTTGCCGCGCGGGGTAACGACCTTCATCGCTCAGATGGTTCATCAGGAAACGTTGTTCTTCTGTCTGCCTTTCCTGCTCGCGACCACGGTGTGGACCAGTGGCCAGGCATTGTTCACGCTGCTGATCGCGGCCCTGGCGTTGCTCTCGATACTCGACCCGCTCTACTTCAAGCTCGCCGAGCGCCATCGTTGGGTATATTTTGCTTTCCACGCCCAATGCGTATTCGTCGTGATACTGGTTACCCTGCCGGTCATGTTGCACCTGACCACCAGCGAGAGCTTGCGCTATGCCGTGCTGACCATGGCCATTTTCAGCCTGCCTAGCCTGCTGCATTTGGTCAGGCCTCAGCGGCTCAGGAGTTGGTTGATGATGTTCGGCCTGTTGGCCTTGCTGGCCAGTCTGGCCTGGGCTGGCCGAACTTGGGTGCCCCCAGCCAATCTATGGATCAACGGAAGCGCTCTCTCGCCGCAATTCGATACCCGGACCCGTACGCCGCAAGGCAGTGTCTTGTTGCAAGCCAATGCATTGCATCGCACCGGCCTATATGCCTATACGGCCATTCGCGCCCCACGCGGCTTAGACGAGAAGATCTATCATGAGTGGCGCCATGAAGGAGAACTAGTGGACCGCATCCCCCTTGTCATTCATGGTGGACGAGAGGAGGGGTATCGCGCTTGGACTCACAAGCAAAATTTCCCGGAGGCACCTGGCGGCCGTTGGCGCATCGATGTCATGACGGCTTCCGGTCAACGCATTGGAGTGATGCGATTCACCGTCGCTGAAAAGGCCGGTGCAGCGGCGGTTGCCAATGGTACTATTTCCCCGCCACCTGGCTTGCCAGGGCTGGATATACGGCGGCTAATCCCGAGTCAGTCACCCGATCAACGAACGAAAGATAGGGAATGAGTCAAAACAGGCGCTTGCAATACACGGGGAGGGTTCGGACAATCCTGTCATCAGCCTGCAAATGCGAAATGCCATGCATCAGAATATCGGTTTCAAGTTGTCTCGCCTGCCACGCCTGTGGCGAGCAATACTCGACAAGCGTCTGGCTCCCCTCGAGTTGACCCAGACACGCTGGATCACGCTCTATCACCTGTGGCAACTAGGTGATGGCCAGGCTCAATGTGATCTGGCTCGTGCCATCGGTGTGGAAGCGCCATCTCTGGTACGCACCCTGGATCAACTTGCGGAGCAAGGATTGATCGAACGCTGCCCCTGTGATCATGACCGTCGAAGCAAGCGTATCGTTCTGACGCCGCAGGCCACGCCGCTTCTCCAACACATCGATGCCGTGGTCACCCAGGCCCGGCAGGAAATGCTTGCCGGACTAAGTGACGAGGATATCGCCAAGCTCGACGAATTGCTGACACGCATTGAACAAAATGGTCTAGAAATCCAAGCCCGCGAGGATGTGGACACTGAATGACCAGGTCATCAACGCTGAGTGTCGTCGGGGTCTCCAACTCTGAGTTGCCGTAACGTAGGCCGATCCGGGCGTCCTTCCAGTGCACCACGGAGAAACGCGAAATCATCCAGATACCGAGCGAAATGATCTCCGCCCTGGGATTCGCCCCACCAAAGTGTCAGCGCTTCGCGATCGGACTCGACCACCACGGCGTCCTGCGGCAATCGCGCCAGCAATTCACTCAGGCGTTGGTCGACATCCGGAGGCAGGGGACGCAGAGGTTCGATACGCCAGCGCCAACCAGGC
Source organism: Litchfieldella anticariensis FP35 = DSM 16096 (assembly GCF_000409775.1). GTDB lineage: Bacteria > Pseudomonadota > Gammaproteobacteria > Pseudomonadales > Halomonadaceae > Litchfieldella > Litchfieldella anticariensis. The sequence continues at coordinate 1,451,028 of NZ_KE332377.1, forward strand.
TGGAATTCCTTGAGGCTCTCGCCAGTCTCCTCATTTCTCACCAGCAAGAATCGAGGCCCTGACCGCTGTGGCGAATATGGCCATCGGTAGCATGGCATGAGTGTCGACACATTGTGCAACGGAGGCTTTTCCAGCTTGACTCTGACGCCAGCATTGACGGCAGTATCACGCAGTTTTCCTAGACGCCGTTGGGATGCACTGGGGCGCAGCCACATCATCGGCGAGATAACCAGCAGCATCAGGCCAATGATAATCAACCACTTCATGGATATCCCTCCGGGTATTGGAAACAGACGCTAAAACGTTGATATAGATCGTTGTCGTGATACGTAAGCCGGCCTAGAGTGGAGACATCCACTAGTTAACTTGATGCCGGGGGCCTCCCATGAGCAACGAATACCGCCATATCCTGGTCGCTGTCGATCTGACCAAGGATTCCCACAAAGTACTGGAGCGTGCGCTGCCCATCGCCGAGCGCAACCATGCCAAGCTCTCGATCATGCATACGCTGGAACCCTTGGGCTTCGCCTATGGAGGCGATATTCCCATGGATCTGACCAGCATTCAGGACCAACTCGACGACCATGCCAAGCAACGCCTGGCCGAGATCGCCGATCCCCATAATGTATCTCGCGAGAACCAGCATGTTGTGGTGGGCATGCCAGATACCGAGATCCACCGCTTTGCCGAGGAGCATGATGTCGACCTGATCGTGGTCGGCTCTCATGGCCGCCATGGTTTTGCCCTGCTGCTAGGCTCCACGTCCACTGGTGTATTACACGGCGCGCAATGCGATGTGCTGGCGGTACGCGTCGGCAAGGATGGCGAGGAGAGCGACGAGTAACGCCACTTTTCCATGGTTCCACTTGGGAAGCGTTGAATCATGGGTCAACGCTTCCCTCATTCCCCCGCCGCCATGGACTCTAACTCCATCCAACGCTCCATGGCCGCGTCGAGTTCCGCTTGCTTGGCACTCATTGCCTCCAGCGTCGCTGTGACCTTGTCAGCATCCTGCTGATAGAAAGCCGGATCGCTCACCATAGCTTCAAAGTCAGCGACTTCGGCCTCCAGTATTTCAATTGTCGCTGGCAGATGATCCAATTCACGCTGCAACTTATAGGATAACTTGACTGGCTTGGTACGTCTTTCCTGATCCGACGCCGCAGGCTTCCTTTCGGGGGATAAGATTGCCGTCTTGGCCTGACCGGACACCTGGCGCGCGTCGAATTCCCAGGGCGCCGGAGGCAGCTTTCCGCCTTGGCGTAGCCAGTCCTGATAACCGCCAACGTATTCGCGCACTCTCCCCTCACCCTCGAAAGCCAGTACACCGGTGACCACGTTATCCATGAAGGCACGATCGTGGGATACCAATAGCAAGGTGCCGTCGAAATTCAGCAACAGTTCCTCGAGTAACTCGAGGGTCTCGATGTCCAGGTCGTTGGTCGGTTCGTCGAGTACCAATACGTTAGCCGGCTGAGTGAACAACTTCGCCAACAGCAAGCGATTGGACTCCCCTCCTGACAACGCCTTGACAGGCTGACGCGCGCGCTCGGGAGTAAACAGGAAGTCCTGCAGATAACTAATGACATGCTTGTCCTTGCCACCTACCGTCACGCGATCGCTTCCTTGCGCCACGTTGTCGTAGACGGTTTTCTCCGGCTCGAGGCCAGCACGAAGCTGGTCGAAATAGGCCACCCGTAGATTGGTTCCCAGCCTGACCTTGCCTTCGGTAGGGGTAAGCTCCCCCAATAGGATCTTGAGCAGAGTGGTTTTACCAGCACCGTTACGACCGATCAGGCCGATTCGATCACCACGCTGAATTTCCAAACTCAAATCACGGATCACCCAATCGTCACCAAAGCGTTGACTGACCTCGGAGAGTTCCACCACTCGCTTGCCACTGCGCTCACCACTATCGACAGCCAGATTCGCTCTACCCTGGCGCTCACGACGCTGGCTGCGTTCGGCACGCATCTTTTGTAGCGCGCGGACTCGCCCTTCATTGCGGGTTCGTCGGGCTTTGATTCCCTGACGAATCCAGGCCTCTTCCTGGGCGAGTTTCTTGTCGAACTCGGAGTTCTCGCGAGCTTCGATTTCGAGTTCGTGGGTTTTCTGCTCCTGATACTTATCATAGTCACCCGGATAGCGTCCCAAGCGTCCACGATCAAGTTCCAGTATGGCGGTAGCCAGACGCGACAGGAATGCACGGTCGTGAGTAATGAACAACACCGCTCCATTGAACGCCAGCAGCTGCTCCTCGAGCCAGGTGATGGTATCGATATCCAGATGGTTGGTTGGCTCATCGAGCAACAGCAAGTCGGGTTCAGCCACCAAGGCACGAGCCAGTGCCACACGGCGGCGCCACCCACCGGAAAGCGACTCCATGGGATCGTCGGCGGGCAATCCCAGACGCGTGAGGATGGTGTCGATACGTTGATGGAATGACCAACCATCAATGGCTTCCAATTGGGTCTGCAGACGTTCCATGCGCTGCATGTCGGGTTCTACGGCCTGCACCAGATGGTGATACTCGGCGAGCAGCGCTCCGGCCTCGGGTAATCCGCCGGCCACCACATCGAAAATGGTCTCGCCCGACGCTGTGGGTAAATCCTGCTCCAATACGCCGATCTTCAACCCTGGTGCACGCCAGATACTCCCACCATCGGCTTGTACCTCTCCGGCCACTAGTTTGAGCAACGTCGACTTGCCGGTGCCGTTACGCCCCACCAGCGCCAAGCGCTCACCCTTTTCCAGTACCAGATCGGCACCATCGAGCAGCACATGCGGGCCATAGGCCAATTGCAACTGTTCCAGACGTAACAAGGTCACGCTCATACCTCACACAAACCGTCGAAAGCCCCTAGTGTAACGCATGGCCGAGCCTAGGTGGCCTTGGGTACAATAGGCAAATTCTTCGGACAGGAGCCCCATCTTGACCACCAATCCGACCGCGACCTTCGACGATGCGCTTCCCGAGGCACTGCGGTTTCATTCGCCAGCACCCTTGGTGGATATCGGCGCCAACCTGACACATGAGAGCTTCGCTCGCGACCTGGAGGCAGTCATCCAGCGTGCAAGGGCAGCCAATGTCACCACCATGATCCTCACCGGCACCGACCAAGCTCATGCCGAGCAAGCCGTATCACTCGCACATCGCTATCCAGACCTGTACGCCACGGCTGGAATACACCCTCATGACGCCAGTCAGTGGAATGCAGGGCTCGAGCGTGCCATGCGCGACCTGCATCAAGAGCCCAAGGTAGTCGCCGTTGGCGAATGCGGACTGGACTTCAATCGTAATTTCTCCTCCCCAGCCGATCAGGAGCGCGCTTTCGAAGCACAGCTAGGCTTGGCCGTGGAATCAGGACTGCCATTGTTCATTCACGAACGCGATGCCGGCCGGCGGATGTTGGAAATCCTCCGAGCCTGGCGCGACGACATCGAACAAGCGGTCATTCACTGTTTCACTGGTGATCGAGAGACATTGTACGGCTATCTGGATCTCGACCTGCATATCGGCCTTACCGGCTGGTTATGCGATGAAAGGCGTGGCCATCATCTACGCGAGCGAGTCGGCGAAATCCCGCTGTCACGGCTAATGGTGGAAACCGATTGTCCATACCTGCTACCACGAAATTTGCCTGCCAAACTCAAGGGAAGACGCCACGAACCGGCGCTGCTGCCCTGGATCGTGCGTGAGATCGCCCATTGGCGTGGCATCACCGAGACCGAACTTGCCACCGCCACCACGGCTACAGCTCGCGCCTTCTTCCGCTTGCCTGCCACCGTTTACCTTGCCGAGGACTCCTGACATGGCCGACTTTCCTGGCTTCATCGCTATAGAAACCGGAGAGGATGGTGGACTGCCGCTCGCCATCGCCTGGGCACTGTCTGATGGGCGGATCAAGCATACCCTGATTCAGCCGGACAGCGACTGGCTCGACAATGAGCTGGTTTCACTGGGCGATTACAGTCTGGAGGAGCTCGATAGCTTAGGGGTGAGCCCACTCGACGTGATCCGGGAGCTTGAGAACGATCATTTTAGCGACACCCTCTACACGGCAGGCGTGAGCGATGACGAAGCCGCTCTTTGCCGGCTGTTCGATGTTTTCGGTCTCGATCCCTTCGTCGAACTGGCGCCGGCCGATTCCCTCTACCCTGATCTGTCTCCCGGCGACTGGTCGCGCGCTCGCGGGGAATTGTTCGGCGAATTGGGACTGGAACCGTTACGACCGGAACAGGAAGTGCAGGTGATGCTGATGCTGCATCAACGGCTCAGCGGGGATGCCTGATACCAGGTTCCCCGCCCTGCCTCATACCATGTTGTGACTGGATGGCACGATATTCTGGTTCAAGCGGAACAGGTTCGTCGGATCGTATCGAGTCTTGATCTCAGCCAGTCGATCATAGTTCTGCCGGTAATTGGCATGCACCCGATCGGCGTCATCACTGGACATGAAGTTCACATATCCCCCCTCCTCGGAATAAGGCTGAAGCGCTTGGGAGTAGGCACGCCCCCAGGCAATGTTTCGCTCGCTGTCAGTGGGATCCGGCCAGCTCGGGCCAAGCACGGTCGCAAAAGACGCATCCCGATAGGCAAACGCTGTGGCGTCGGGCGCGACGCGCTGACATGCCCCATCAATGGGAAACAGCAGCGTCGCGCTTTGGGGGCATGGGATCCTAGCGCCATAGTCGATATGCACGTCGATCGCCTCATTGGAAAGATGCCGGGTGAAACGGCCCTTCCAATAGTGATAGAGCCCGGCTGGTAGCAATTCATCGAACAGGGTATTGATTACCGGATACGGCATGCGTTGGACATACTGTCCCAGAACGGGGCCGAGTTGGCTGAGCCGCTCGCGTATTGCCTCGTCCTCGCCCCCTGGGCCGCTCCAGCAAGTCAGCACCACGACTACCGGCTGACCATGCCATGATTCGGGCAAAAACGGCAGCGGTGGACCAAGCGTGATGCCAAGAAGCGCCCCCAGTGCTTCGGGAGCCTCGGCAATCAAGGCCCGATAACGGCGAATGACCTCTGCATCGAGCGGATAGAAGGTCGGCCCGCCGAGGATATCGGCCACGTCATACAGGCGGTATTCGAACGACGTGACCACACCGAAGTTGCCGCCGCCGCCGCGGATGGCCCAGAACAGGTCCTCGTTGTAACTTTCGCTACACGTCAGGAAGCGGCCATCGGCCGTGATTACGTCAGCCGATAGAAGGTTGTCACAAGACAGCCCACAACTTCGCGCTAGATAACCAAGACCACCTCCAAGGGTCAGACCGGCGATACCGGTGGTGGAGACAATCCCACCGGTCGTCGCCATGCCAAAGGCGGCGGTGGCATGATTGAGGTCAGCCCAGGTACAGCCACCCTCAGCACGAACACTATGACGTTCTGGATCGACCCGGATACCACGCATCCTTTCCAGAGAAAGCACCAGACCGCCATCACAGGTTCCGAAGCCGGGAACGCTATGACCACCACCTCGAACCGACAGCAGAAGATTGTGCTGTCTCGCAAAGGCCACGCAGGACATCACATCCGCGACGTCGGAAGCCTGGACGATCAGCGCTGGGCGACGATCATGGATCGCATTGTAGACCTGGCGAGCCGCGTCGTATTGGGCGTCTGCCGGGAGAATCAGTTCTCCGTGTAAACGCTCTCCAAGTGACCGAATCATGTCAGCGGTGAATAGACGCTCTTCGCTAGATTCCGTTTGTTTCCTCATCTCTGTCATGGCTATGTCCTCATCGTTGATGCTCACCATTGCCCAGTCGCGTCAGTCACTCATGTGACCGATCCCTGCATGGGTTCAGCGGATTGGCTGAAGACGGGATTTGGGTTTTCTACTTAGAGATAGCCGGTGGTCGTCCCAGAGGCGTGACACAGATGTGACATTCGGTATTTAGCAGTACGTGGCATCACCGCATAGGCTGTATTCAGGAGGTACACTGACATGACGCTCCTGCACATCTCGCTGTTGGGTGAGTTCGCCTGCCATACCGCCGAAGGACAGCCACTCGCCTTCCCAACCCGCAAGGTCGATGCATTGCTTGCCTATTTGGCGGCGAGCCCGTTTCGGCGGCATCCACGTAGCCTGCTGGCGGGATTACTGTGGGAAGACATGTCAGAATCCCGAGCGCGCACCAATCTTCGCCAGACACTATCGCGCCTGCAGCACACGTTTCCGGAAGGAATACGGGGAAGCCTGATTGTCAACGCGCAGGAAGTGGGACTAAAAATAAGCGCTGCCGAGGTGGACCTCGAGGCGTTCGAGCGACTGCTCGCTGGTGGCACCCCCGAGACCCTGGAACGTGCACTTGCGCTGTATCGCGGCCCTTTCCTGGAGGGTATGGCCGAGTGCAGTGACGCCTTCGAAGACTGGCTGATGGCACAACGCCGAAGACTGGACGAGCAATTGCAACAACTGATGCATCGACTGCTCGATCATTATGTGCTCACCGGCGCCATCGATCCCGGGATCCAGCTTGCCTTGAGGCTGCTGGAGAATGACCCTTTGGATGAAGGGGTTCAACGTACCCTTATTCGCCTCTATCTCTACCAGGACCGGATCGGGGCAGCACTCGAGCAGTATCGATGTTGTAGAGAGCGGCTCGCCGACGAACTTGGCATCGCTCCGGCCCCAGAGACCGAACGACTGAAAGATGAATTGCTGGCACTCTTGCCTCGCTACCCTGGCGATGAGAACGACTTGCCACGCGAGAGTGACGATTTGCCTGAGTGTCCCCAGGTAATCGAAGCCGCTGCCACTGCTCGAACCCGCCGCCGATTGGAGTCTTCCGGCCGCCCTTCACTCGCTGTCCTGGCCTTCGTACCACTAGAAGATGCCAATCTCCATCATCACCTCGGTGACGGACTGGCGGAAGACATCGCGACCGAACTTGGCCGCTTCCGAGAACTCGATGTGATCGCCCCGTCGAGTGCTTTGGTATACCGCCATACCCACGCTACACCAGAGCAAGTCGGTAGCGAACTCGGCGTGGACTATATCCTCGAGGGACACCTGCGATGCCAGGGGGAACGTCTGCGACTCACCGCACGACTGCTGACCACATCACGCGCGCATCAAGTCTGGGCTGAGCGCTATGATTGCCAGCTCAATGAACTCTTCGAGGTTCAGGACGATATGGTCTGCCATATCGTCGGCAGCCTAGCCGGGCGGATCGAGGACGATCGTCTGGCACAAGCCCGCCGGAAACCGCCCCAGGACTGGCAAGTCTACGATCTTTGGTTGCGCGGTTGGCATGCCTTGCGTCGCTCCAACCTACCGGACATCCGCGAGGCACGGCGCTATTTCCAGCAGGCACTCGCCAGGGATCCGCAGTTTGCCCGAGCTTATGTCGGGCTTGCTCTCGCCCATCTCAACGAGTGGGCCTGTTACTCCTGGAATCATTGGGTGTTCCTGCAGCAGGAGGCATTGGAGCTCGGACGCAAGGCGGTCGCCCTGGATGCGCACGATCACCGTGCTCACTGCATGCTGGGGCTGGCCGAACTTTACGGCCGCCATTACGAGGCAGCGAACCGTGAGCTGTCTCTGGCACTGACGCTCAACCCGAACGATGCTGACGTGCTCGCCCACGCCTCCTTTGCTCTGGCATTGGCTGGTGACCCCGAGCGAGGGGTGGAAGCAGCCCGCAAGGCGTTGCGCCTCGCACCATATCGACCGGAATGGTATGCCGGCATGGCTGGGATCGCTTTCTTCAGTGCCCACCTGTACGGCGAGGCCATCGAGACCATGGCATCGGCTCCTCAGGCCTTCTGCAACACACCAGCCTTCATTGCCGCATCCTATGCCCATCTCGGCCATCCGGAACAAGGCGCGAGCCATCGGGACACCGTCTATCGCCATTATCACTATCAGTTGGCGCGCGGCACGTTCCCCGAGCACACTGGCTGCCTCGACTGGCTAATGGCTCTTGACCCTTATCGACGTACCGACGATGCAGAGCACTACCTGGAAGGGTTGCGCAAGGCAGGTTTCGAGTAACGGGGTGGTAAATCACTGATCGGGCCATTCATCGAGTTGATGGCATCCCACCGCCAGTGCTTCCTGCAGACTCGCGCCATTCTGGTAGAAGGTTTTCAGCGCCATACGGAAGGCAGCTGCTCGCCGCGGTAGTCCATCACGTTCGTAACATGCCGCCCGCTGTTCGACACGCAAGCGAAACCCTTCGCGATCGACTTCGACATCGCCCAGATTGTCGACGCTGACGTTGAACTTCATATCGCAAGCCCTTGAAAACAACAACTCAAGTGCCTGCGGAGCCACCTCCACAGACTCGAAGTCTCGCTGTTGTATGGCGTCGCGCCCATCGGGCAAATACCAATAACCGTAATCTTCCAACTCCCGTCGCCTGGTTCCTGCAATGCACCAGTGGCTGATTTCATGCAACGCACTGGCGAAAAACCCTCGTGCAAAAATCACCCGATGGTAAGGACAATTCGTATCGGCGGGACGGTACAGTGGTTCGTCTCCTCCTCGCACCAGCCGTGTCTGAAAGCGATCGAAAAAGAGACCATCGAATAACACGATGAGATCATCGAAATGGTGGGGCAAAACGTCTCCTGTGAGTCCAAAGGCGCCTGGCAACGGGCCGCCATTATAAGCGCTCTCCCTACGAGCGAAAATCATCGGCAATTGCTAGACTATGGCGTCTGCCCAAATGGTCAGGAGACAGCCCCGGGAAGGGCTGGTTCACGTCTCGGTTTGGAGTGTTCACATTGTCTTCGTTGCTCTCTTCTTGTCTTTCACGCAGCCGCAAGGAGACACGGCTGCTGGTCCGTCTTGGGTTGCCGATCTGTGGCGCTCAGCTCGCACAGGCGGGAATGGGTGCCACCGATGTCATCATGACCGGACGGCTGAGCGCCACGGATCTAGCCGCCGTATCCGTCGGCTCCAGCTTGTGGATGCCACTGATGCTGTTCATGACCGGCACTCTGATGGGTCTGACACCGATCGTGGCACAGCTGTTGGGGGGTGGGCAGACCCAACGCATTCGCCCCAACGTACATCAGGCCTTGTGGGTAGCGCTGGTTCTGGGAATCATTGCTGCACTATTGCTGTGGACTACGGTGATGCCGATCTTTCGGCTGATGGGGGTACCGCAGGGTGTCGCCACGCTCTCTGCGAGCTATCTTGCGGCCGTTGCTTTCGGGATGCCAGGCGTCGCCATGTTCCAAGCACTACGAGCCTTTTCCGACGGCATGAACCACACTCGTCCCTCACTGTGGATCAGCCTGATCGGACTGGGCGTCAATATTCCCAGCAATTTCGTATTGATTTATGGCGGTGCCGGCCTGACCGGACTGTTCGGTACCTGGTTACCGGAACCGCTGCAATCGCTGCCAGCGCTAGGAGCCTTGGGTTGCGGTATCGCCACAGCGCTATCGATGTGGGTAATGAGTCTCACCATGTTGATCTATACCCAACGTAGTCATGCCTATGATCCAGTAGAACTGTGGCACTCACCCACCCCACCGCGCCGCGCCATGATCGCTGAATTACTCTACGTCGGTCTCCCGATTGGTGTGGCCATTTTCGTCGAAGTCACGCTCTTCACCTTGATTGCGCTATTCATCGCCAGTCTTGGTGAAATTACCGTGGCCGCTCACCAGGTGGCGCTGAACTTCACCTCGATCCTTTTCATGCTCCCGCTGTCGCTAGGTATGGCATTGACGGTCAGGGTCGGCAATACCCTAGGCGCTGGCCGAACACAGGATGCGCGCTTCGTGGCCTGGAACGGCATGGCGGTATGTCTGCTGGCCGCCCTGCTCAACGATTTGATTCTGTGGTTGGCCTCGGAACCAGTGGTTGCGCTCTACACTCATAATATTGAAGTGCAGCAATTGGCTATGTCGTTGATCGGGTTGGCAATGATCTATCAGATTTCAGACTCCTTGCAAGTCAACATGGCCGGCGCCCTACGAGGCTACAAAGATACTCGGATCATCATGGCCATCACGCTGATCTCTTATTGGCTGGTTGGTCTGGGGGGCGGCCATTGGCTAGGCATGGTTGGCATTCCCGCACTATTCGGCCCGCTGGGCGTACATGGCTACTGGATCGGCCTGATCGCTGGCCTTACGCTGGCAGCACTGCTGCTGGGCATTCGCTTGCACAGGATCAGCAAGGCGGTGAGCGATGGACGACTGGCGACTCCCCACAGCTAATGGCAGAGGCATCAATCGCCGGCTCAGCGGCAGCATCCTTGCCTGTCTCACATTACTTGCCGGTTGCGACCGCGAGTCCCCTGGCGATGCTCTGCTAGTCGACTATCAGCACCGCTTGGCCGATGCACTCGATACTGAACGCCCGCCCTCAGAACAGCCCGCCAACATCGGCGCCTTCCCTGACCAGGATGAGCGGTTGTTCGACATTCCTGAGACCCGCGAAAGCCTTCTCGACATCTATGCCTTGCGGGAATGTCAGATCACCTCCCTGATAGCCAAGCGAAACAATCAACTGGGCCGAGTCGCGACTCCCAGCCAACGTTGGCTTTATGAGCTCGAGTTATGGCAACGCCTATATCAATGCTGGCATTCTGAAGTGCCGGAGTCCTTGGCGGCACGTGATCGTCAGCGTCTGCATCGCCTGCTGGAAACCAAAACCGAGCAATTGCCACGAGCCAGTTGGAATGCCCTATTCGCCTCCAGCGAGTGGGTCGATAACTTCTCCCGTGCCAGCGCTCCCCTGGCACCGGACGAGCAGATTCCACTAGACGAGTCATTGGCAGCGCTGAACTACCTGCGACTTGGTGCGGAGCATCAGTTCGATCCCAACTGGCGAGTCGACTCTTCGACATTGGAGAGCCACTTGCAGACATTGCAGCGAGAGCCCTTGACAGCACGCATCCTGCGCTCACTCATGCTCATCAGCTTGCGCCTGAAAGAGGCCAATACCATGCTGAATACTTCACTCGATGTGTCTGGCTGCCTTGAGGACCAAACCGATGTCAATATCGCTCCACTGAGAGGAGACCTTCAGCAACACTACAGGACAGAAATTCATCCTTACCTGGAGAAGCTCAGGTATACAGCGCGCACTTGGCTGGAAGCAGTCAATGCACTACTGAAAGCCCACGACGTGTCGCGACCGGCTGTCGCAGATTACCAATATGCCTGGCTATCGTTGGACAACCCGCAGGCTCCATGGCCACGATTTCAGCAAGCGATACAGACGCATTCTCAATACTGGCGTCACATCAAGCAGGAATGCGACCCATCACTGAAAGATGGTGGGGCTTAACTTTCCACGCCTGACTGTGCTAATAGTGAAGCAAGGCGATGCCGTTACAACGCGCAAGGAGGGTAATCATGGGTAACCCACTATCCCCCCGTTCTGCTCAGGTCATCGACCTGGATACCGTGCGACAACGGCAGTTCGCCAAGCGTCGGCTGGTACGACTAGCCCCCGAATTGGATGGCCTCGAGATGCTCTATCATCTCGCCTCCGATCCGGAGACGCTCTATGGCATGCCATTGTTGGCTTGGGGCTTGAGAGAAGACGGTGAGATCGTTGGCCTGGTCCCCTGGATGGAGGCGCTGACCCCCTGCCACCAGCTCGACGATCCTGAATATGGCCATTTCGTTGGTTACCGTGATCCGGAAACCGAAGAAGTTTTCCACAGCGCACCGGACCACAAGGTGTTCGAGCTCGAGCACGCCGCTGCCTATTTCGACTACGAAGACACCTCAGAGCCAACTCTGATCCAACAGATACCGGACACTCAAGGTACCCATGCCTTATGCATGGATGGCGATGACGCCCCCTGGCAGTTAAAGCAAGTTTTCGGCTGGCGTCTTTACAGCAACGGTGAGATAGAGTCCCTGCTAGTCGATGAGAATCGCATCGAGTCGACTCCGGTACTGGCGGGAGATGCCTGCCTGTACCCCGGGCATAGTCGCCACCAAGTGGTGTATTTCTTTCAGCGAGTCATCGCCAATCGCATCAAGCAAGAAGATCCTGCCACCCTTGAGGCTCTGGCCTTGATGGTGGCACGTTGACGTCGCATGGAATACCAGGAGGTGAGCTCAGCCCAAGCGAATGAAGTACCAATAGACGCCCTCAGACTCGGACTGATGTATCAGGTCGTGCCCAAGGAAGCTGCAGAACTTGGGGATATCACGTGTCGTGGCGGGATCCGTGGCGATGACCTTGAGTATCTCGCCATGGTGCATGTCCCGCACTCGATTATGCATCAGCATGATGGGCTCCGGACAATAGAGACCAGTGGTGTCCAGTTCAACATCATGGACCGGAGCATCGTCAGTCGGATGAGGCATTGCTTTTCTCGGTTACCTTCGAATGGATGAGCCAGTAGGTTAATGGAGCAGTGACATGATCAAGATCCTCATCGAACGCCATATCATGCCCGGGCTGGAAGCCGAGTACGAACAAGCCGCTCGGGAGGCCATGAGAGCCTCGATCAACGCACGCGGCTTCATTGCCGGTGAAAGCTTGTGTGAACGTCATCATCCCGAACGCCGCCTGTTGATCACTCAATGGCGCGACCTGAGCGCCTGGAAGGACTGGGAGCACAGCCCTGAAAGAGAACGCGTCATGCAACATGTCTTGCCACTCCTTACGGAGGAAGAGGACATCCGGGTTTTTGAACATCACTGACAGGCTTCATGCCAACAAGCGCACGTGCACCGTCACTTCTTCTCGATCATGATACAAGTGCCGGCAGCGAATCTCAGCTGCCACACGAGCCTCGCGCAGTTGCTGGTCGAGACATGACAGACAACGTTCCACTTCTTGCCAACGCTGCTTCATCGGTAGCTTGAGGTTGAATACCGCTTCGCGACACCAGCGCCGCAATAACCAACGCTCGACCATTTCTACCACCCGCATCGGCTTGTCGACGATATCGCACACCAGCCAGTCGAGTCGATTGGGGGGTTCCCAGACAAATCCATCCTCGCGCAGATGCTCCACCTGCCCTGTGGCCATCAAGGCCTTGTCCATGGGGCCGTTATCGATGGCATAGACATACATTCCCTTGCGCACCAGTTGATAGGTCCACCCCCCAGGTGCTGCCCCCAGATCCGCTGCCTGCATTCCTTCGCTCAAACGCGTGGGCCAAGCGTCGCGAGGCACGAAGACATGCCAGGCCTCCTCAAGTTTGAGGGTGGAGCGGCTCGGTGCCTCTCGCGGCGCGCGCAAGCGGAGAATCCCTCCAGGCTGTTCGCTACGATTGCCAGGAAAACTCATACCCAACTGCACAGAATCCCCATTCGTCCAGAACAAGTGGAGACGCCGCTTGCCAGCTTTACGGCGCAAGGCGCCACACTTCTTGAGCGCCGATGGTAGAGAACGCTCCAGTGCCTTGATCAAACCACTGAGTGCCTTGCCATCATTGGTATCCGGCGTTTCCTGCCATATGGACTCGAAGCTCCAACCGCTTTCGAGGACTTGCGACACAATCGGTGAAATGCGGTCGTCCCTGGAAATTCCCACGAGAGGCGGCAAAGCTACCAGGCTTTGTCTGGCAAACACCAAGGTGTCGAGAGGAATCTCACGATGCAAGGCATTGGCTGGTTTCCCTGGCAGTATGAAGCGTACATAGCCACTGTTGGTCTCAGCTTGAAGGGAGCCATTCCAACCGATCAAGGATGCCTTATCGGTAACCTCGGCACCTAGGTCGTGCTCGAAGCCGGGACGGCAATAGAACAGCAGTTCGTGAGGGATCATGGAGTCTCCTGTCGAGGGCTGGACAGTCTAGCGAGATCGTCCCGAGACTCACAAGTGCGATTCACGGGATTTCTTGCCAGCCTTACCCCGTTGCAGCGCCTCGATATCCTGCAACTGTACATTCAGTGCATTGGTGGAGATCATCACTTCCCACAGCGAGAATACCAGCGAGGTCGACAAACTGAGCAGGCTGATTCCGAACAGAAGCATTCCGAACAGCTCCAGGGAGAGGAACAACGCGAACATCGACAAGGTACAGAGCAGGAAACTCAACACGCCAGCCACCTGCATGCGTTTCGTCAAGGTGATGCGTTTACGCAGCAGCAGAATCTGGCGCGTGGTGACATCGTGATGATTGTCGCGCTCCTCATCAGCCAGCTTGCGAATCAATTGCGCCAAGGTCAGGAAGCGGTTGGTATAGGCCAGCAAAAGCAATGAAATGGCCGGAAACAACAAGGCGGGCGTTGTCAGCGTCACAAGGTACCCCAAGCATATTTTAGACTTAAGTCGTATTATACGTGACTCTCATCATGACAACGAATCCCTTTCCAACGCTTGGAAAGTTAACACCCCAGACACAATAAATCTTCGGCCCAACGCAAAA
>NZ_KE332378.1 GCF_000409775.1 Litchfieldella anticariensis FP35 = DSM 16096
AATCGCTTTCGCTAATCCCGTCACCACTCCAAGCTTCAAGCTTTTCATGATGGCTAGGACGAATAGTTATTGTGCCATCGTGGCTTTCAATACTACAGCTCTTCATGTTCTTAAACATGGCCCGCTTGGTCTTGTAGCCGAATTGATTCATCATCTCTTTTACCCACTCTTGATACTGAGGCACCACACGGCCGCGAATATCAAAAAATGACCGGTCTTCATCAGGATGGATAAAACGACTTCTTGCCAGAGCGCTCAACAAAGCCTCACCAATTTCATCATCTGAGGCCTCCGGAGATAACTGGAATCGCCGCCCTTCTGGATCAGAATACCCTCCGCGATAGCCAGAACATGTCTCAACCTGAATGAACTCATCATTCATATATGAATGGGCCCAATTTTTTTTCACAACATCGCTCATTCGATTACCGTGATATTTACTGCTTGGCCGCAGAAACTGAGTGCAACACCTGACCATTCTGAACATCTACAGCTAAGGGGATGTCACATCAAGATCATGCTTACAAGTCTAGGGCTTCCCACGCCTACAACCCCTTTTTCTTCATCATCAAACTGCCCATATCTCTTGATCATCATACCGTCATAGCTAACAACACGAGAAACAATTTCAGCATCTTCAAAGAAGTCACCGGTCCATCCAGACTCAAGAAAATCTTCCATGTTCGTATCACTTGGCATCACAAAAATATATGAGCAAACTTCTTCTAATAAAGCTTTTGCCGCACCATCCAAGTCAACTTCAAAGAGCTTCAAAGATCCGAAAAACCTTAATCCTTCTGGAAGTTCCCGAACAACTTCCTTAGCACTATTAGCATGATTAAAAATAATTCCTCTTGCAGCAAGAGCTCCCCATAGCCCTCTATACTTAACAATCCTTGTTTTTTTTTGAAGAGTAGAGTTTCCTACCAATAACCACACGCCATGCTCAGGTAGATTTCTCCTGATGGTCTCCAAAAGATGATCAAGCACTATGATTAGAGATTTTTCAGCCACCTGTTTCCTAACAGTCCAGCACACCCCCGCAATTTTTCTACCTTCTTCAAGGTCAATGCCCCCCAAGTTTATAACATCATTATCAACAGAAAGATCTGGCGCGCTTACAGCACGGATATTAGTAGTCATAGTGATTACCAGCTTCGTCGTTAAAATGTGGACCGCGATTCTGGTCATTTCCAGAACCATAATCATGCCCGCCGGCATCATCACGAATCCTGATCACTCGCGTTCCACCTCCCTGAGCAGGCACTTCAAACTCATAAATCCGCCCTGGCTGTGGATTCCCTCGTCTGTCAACATTTGGAACAACACGACTCGGTTGTTGGCTAGTTGGAATACCTGCTTGACGCTTTGCTTCGTTGAAAGCACCACTCCGTCCCGCCCCGGCAGGTGTATAATTCTCAGGTCGCTCTCCTTGCCTTCCTTTCCCCCCAACAATTCCCTTTGCAGCGACCCCGCTCCCTGCTGCAGCCACCAAGTCCATGACAAGAGAGGTTTCATCAGCATCCAAGCCATACCGTTGTTGTAAGCGGTGTGCTGTCTCATGACTGATAATAGTGCGTTCGGCTTCTAGCTGTTGGGACAAGAATCCAGCAGCATCATTGAGGCGTGTTGGGATATCGCCACTTGCAGCAAGCCTCTGCATCGATTCATGAAATTCATCACTCCCAGCAAGCAGGTGACCATACTGATCGTAACAGTCCGCAGGGTTGCTCGCACAGAAGTCTAAGAGTTCTTCCTGTTGCTGGAGACTCGTCTCTCGATATTCTCGTGTGATGTCAGCACAGTCACCCCGCGCTTCGCAGCCTTTCAGCTCGTCGATATAGGCGTCGACCTGATCGTGTCGCAGATAGTTGTAACTTGTCGAATACTCCGCAATCTCGGCACCTTGATTGACATCGCCGTCGGTCAGTTCGGCGGCGATGATGCCGGTGATCTGTGAGGCGACGACCAGCAGTTGCGGGTCGTCGTTGACCAGCTCGGCCAAGTGGTCCACCAGCGCTTCGTTGGCGCCGGCGGCCAGCGCGCCGGTCCGGAAGTCGCCGCCCGTGGCTTCGGCGACCGCG
>NZ_KE332379.1 GCF_000409775.1 Litchfieldella anticariensis FP35 = DSM 16096
CGACATTCCTCCCGGCCACGCGCAAGAGGCCAAGAGCCTCCTGGACGATTGGCTGACATGACTGGCCTGCCCGGATGCCGCGCCTGACCGCCGTAACGATGACGGCCATCACGACACAGACAACAGGGAACCGAGATGTCGACGTTCGAACGCCCCGCCGATGATCGTAACGATGGCGATCTTGCCGCCGCCGAGGGGTCGGATCGCCCCGTGGAAGAAGGCGCCATCTGCCCACTGATGAACGGCCAAGTGCAACTGATCCCGCTGCGCTATGGTCTGGTCGAAGCGCTCGAACCCGGCTGCCCCACGCCCTACACGCTCAGCGCGCGTCCACTTGGCCTGCGCCTGATGCGCAATGGCTACCTCTATGTGCTGGATGGCCAGACCAACGAGATCGATGAGTACACGTTCAGCGATCAGGGCGCTACGGTCAGCGGCAAGCTCGACTACCCCAACGACCGCACGATCTACGTATGCTTCTCCGAGGTGCCATGGACCGAAGCCAAGCGCGCCCAGGTCCGGGATAGTCGCGAGGACCGCGACGCCTTCATGCAGGCGGTCAACCTGGCCGGGGCCGGCCCGGTCAGCGGCGGTGAGCACCTGATCCCGCTCGACCAGGCCGAACAGTGGGTGGCCGAATTCGCCGAGGACCATACGCCCGAGGCGCCGGAGGACGGCCACCCGCAGGAAGGCGAGGCCTACCACTGGGAGAACGAGCCCTACTACCACAAGAGCCGTATCGGCAAGCTCTACGAAGCCCATGCCATCGAAGAGCCCGATGAATGCCTGTGCCTGCTGGTGCGCGACGACATCGGCGTGATGCGCGACCTCGCCCAGTTCCAGGACGACGTGGTGGGCTGGATCGAAGCGTGGAGCGAAGAGAAGGGAGGGAAGACCGAACGCGATTACCTGCTGGGCAGCTATATCGAATCGGCGACCGAGCTCTCGCAAGCGGCATTGGACGCCCTGGCGGAGCTGGATCAGGATACGCCTCGTGAAGCCCTGTGGAATGACCTGGAGGCGTTGGATGACGAGGCCACGCGCCGAGCCGTTACCGACTATCTGAACCACGAGGGGCCGTTACCCGACGTCGATGACGCCAGTTTGCCCGATGACGTGCAGGCGGAGCTGCGAGCGCTGGATCTCCGCAAGGAAGCGTTGCGAGAAAGCGCCAGCATGAGCCCTCGCATTGGACCGGACATGGCACTTCTGCAGGTAGAATCTCAGCGCCGCACCGTGCTCCAGCGAGAGAGCACACGCCGCCTGCTGAGAGACGCGAACGACGCGTTCGTCGATGAGCATCTCGACGCGCTGATAGAACTTCGGCAAGAGCAGCGACAGCGCATCGACGACATGCTCAATGGCGCCAAGCTGGGGCAGCGTGGCGTCAACGAGCTAGTGCGTCGCGACGAGATGGATCGGTTCCTGACGAAACAGCGCGAGAAACTGGCACGTTGGAACGGCCTGCTCGATCGCATCAGCAGCGACCGCACCGACATGCTGTGCAGTAGCCGTTTCCAACTGGCCGCCTGGTATTTCGATCCACAGGACGACGCCCAGGTGACAGCAGCGTTCATGGCCGAGTATGCCGTGACCCGGGACATCGGGCGCAGCGATCAGGCCAACGAGCGGATTGCCGATTGGCTGCAGGCCAATCCTCACTTCGACCGGCCGATGTTCTATGGGCTGTCGCTGGCCGATGGCACGGCACTGATTCGCGATTACACGGTATTCTATGGTGTCAGCCGCGGCCTGCTAGCGGAAATGCCCGACTGGATCGGCAAGTTGATGGCGCTGGAGGCGGGCAAGCTCCCGGATGTCGATGCCCTGAGTGATGACGCCCAGGCCGCGGCCGACGGGGTACAGGCCAACCTGACCCCGGCGGTAGGGGTGAACCTGGAACGCGCCATGTCAGCGGTGTCCGAAGCCCTGGCGGGCCGCGGACAGATGCCGAGCGTCGAGGAATTGTTCCGCAGCAGCGAAATGCCCAAGGTCCTGGGGCCGCGCTTGATCGATGCCGCCCGGCGTGGCGAGCTGACCTTCGAACTCGCCAGCGA
>NZ_KE332380.1 GCF_000409775.1 Litchfieldella anticariensis FP35 = DSM 16096
AAAACCCCCCAGCCTCTGTAAGGCTGGGGGGTCGGAAGAAGTGCCTGACGATGACCTACTCTCACATGGGGAGACCCCACACTACCATCGGCGCTGAGCGGTTTCACTGCTGAGTTCGGCATGGGATCAGGTGGTTCCCGCACGCTATGGTCGTCAGGCGTAAACTGGTGAAGTGCTGCCGTCCCGTGCCCCTCAGGACACCTCCGGCACCACCTCGTGAATCATGCCGACGATACGTCTCCGGCTTGCGCCGCGTATCCGTCAATTGCCTGCGTCATGCGCAGACCCCTTGGGGTTATATGGTCAAGCCTCACGGGCCATTAGTACACGTTAGCTCAACGCCTTGCAGCGCTTCCACACCGTGCCTATCAACCAGCTCGTCTCGCTGGGCCCTTCAGGAGGCTCAAGCCTCAGGGAAGTCTCATCTTGAAGGGGGCTTCCCGCTTAGATGCTTTCAGCGGTTATCCCGTCCGCACTTAGCTACCCGGCAATGCCACTGGCGTGACAACCGGAACACCAGAGGTGCGTCCACTCCGGTCCTCTCGTACTAGGAGCAGCCCTTCGCAAACTTCCAACGCCCACGGCAGATAGGGACCGAACTGTCTCACGACGTTCTAAACCCAGCTCGCGTACCACTTTAAATGGCGAACAGCCATACCCTTGGGACCGACTTCAGCCCCAGGATGTGATGAGCCGACATCGAGGTGCCAAACACCGCCGTCGATGTGAACTCTTGGGCGGTATCAGCCTGTTATCCCCGGAGTACCTTTTATCCGTTGAGCGATGGCCCTTCCATACAGAACCACCGGATCACTAGAACCTACTTTCGTACCTGCTCGACGTGTCTGTCTCGCAGTCAAGCACCCTTATGCTCTTGCACTCAATGCACGATTTCCAACCGTGCTGAGGGTACCTTCGTGCTCCTCCGTTACGCTTTGGGAGGAGACCGCCCCAGTCAAACTACCCACCACACACTGTCCTCGACCCGGATAACGGGCCCAAGTTAGAACGCCAATGATGCCAGGCTGGTATTTCAAGGTTGGCTCCACCCGAACTGGCGTCCGGGCTTCCTAGCCTCCCAGCTATCCTACACAAGCAACATCAGCATCCAGTGTGAAGCTATAGTAAAGGTTCACGGGGTCTTTCCGTCTAGCCGCGGGTACACAGCATCTTCACTGCGATTTCAATTTCACTGAGTCTCGGGTGGAGACAGCGTGGCCATCATTACGCCATTCGTGCAGGTCGGAACTTACCCGACAAGGAATTTCGCTACCTTAGGACCGTTATAGTTACGGCCGCCGTTTACCGGGGCTTCGATCAGGAGCTTCGCCTAAGCTAACACCATCACTTAACCTTCCGGCACCGGGCAGGCGTCACACCCTATACGTCCGCTTGCGCGTTAGCAGAGTGCTGTGTTTTTAATAAACAGTTGCAGCCACCTGGTATCTTCGACCGCTTCGCGCTTAGGGAGCGAGTCCCATCACGCTAGTGCGGCGTGCCTTCTCCCGAAGTTACGGCACCATTTTGCCTAGTTCCTTCACCCGAGTTCTCTCAAGCGCCTGGGTATTCTCTACCTGACCACCTGTGTCGGTTTGGGGTACGGTCCCACAGCATCTGAAGCTTAGAGGCTTTTCCTGGAAGCGTGGCATCGACGACTTCGGCACCGTAGTGCCTTCGTCTCGCGTCTCGGCCTTGGGATCCCGGATTTGCCTGAGATCCCAGCCTACATGCTTTCACCAGGACAACCAACGCCTGGCCCGCCTAGCCTTCTTCGTCCCCCCATCGCAATGCTGTGAGGTACGGGAATATTGACCCGTTTCCCATCGACTACGCCTTTCGGCCTCGCCTTAGGGGCCGACTCACTCTGCTCCGATTAGCGTCGAACAGAAACCCTTGGTCTTCCGGCGGGGGCGTTTTTCACGCCCCTTGTCGTTACTCATGTCAGCATTCGCACTCGTGAT
>NZ_KE332381.1 GCF_000409775.1 Litchfieldella anticariensis FP35 = DSM 16096
CCACACATCGAGGCAAGCGACTCGTCGAAGACCTTCGGGTCTTTTTGAGAAGCTTTGACCTTGAGCCAGGTTAGTTCCACCTCCTTCTGCGGAAGGGCAGGAACACAATGATTGAAACTGAAGAGTTTGATCATGGCTCAGATTGAACGCTGGCGGCAGGCCTAACACATGCAAGTCGAGCGGCAGCACGGGGAGCTTGCTCCCTGGTGGCGAGCGGCGGACGGGTGAGTAATGCATAGGAATCTGCCCGATAGTGGGGGATAACCTGGGGAAACCCAGGCTAATACCGCATACGTCCTACGGGAGAAAGCAGGGGACCTTCGGGCCTTGCGCTATCGGATGAGCCTATGTCGGATTAGCTAGTTGGTGGGGTAATGGCCCACCAAGGCGACGATCCGTAGCTGGTCTGAGAGGATGATCAGCCACACTGGGACTGAGACACGGCCCAGACTCCTACGGGAGGCAGCAGTGGGGAATATTGGACAATGGGGGCAACCCTGATCCAGCCATGCCGCGTGTGTGAAGAAGGCCCTCGGGTTGTAAAGCACTTTCAGTGAGGAAGAAGGCCTTGCGGTTAATAACCGCGAGGAAGGACATCACTCACAGAAGAAGCACCGGCTAACTCCGTGCCAGCAGCCGCGGTAATACGGAGGGTGCGAGCGTTAATCGGAATTACTGGGCGTAAAGCGCGCGTAGGCGGCTCGATAAGCCGGTTGTGAAAGCCCCGGGCTCAACCTGGGAATGGCATCCGGAACTGTTGGGCTAGAGTGCAGGAGAGGAAGGTAGAATTCCCGGTGTAGCGGTGAAATGCGTAGAGATCGGGAGGAATACCAGTGGCGAAGGCGGCCTTCTGGTCTGACACTGACGCTGAGGTGCGAAAGCGTGGGTAGCAAACAGGATTAGATACCCTGGTAGTCCACGCCGTAAACGATGTCGACTAGCCGTTGGGTTCTTCGAGAACTTAGTGGCGCAGTTAACGCGATAAGTCGACCGCCTGGGGAGTACGGCCGCAAGGTTAAAACTCAAATGAATTGACGGGGGCCCGCACAAGCGGTGGAGCATGTGGTTTAATTCGATGCAACGCGAAGAACCTTACCTACCCTTGACATCGAGAGAACTTTCCAGAGATGGATGGGTGCCTTCGGGAGCTCTCAGACAGGTGCTGCATGGCTGTCGTCAGCTCGTGTTGTGAAATGTTGGGTTAAGTCCCGTAACGAGCGCAACCCCTGTCCCTATTTGCCAGCGATTCGGTCGGGAACTCTAGGGAGACTGCCGGTGACAAACCGGAGGAAGGTGGGGACGACGTCAAGTCATCATGGCCCTTACGGGTAGGGCTACACACGTGCTACAATGGCAGGTACAAAGGGTTGCGAGACGGCGACGTGGAGCCAATCCCAGAAAGCCTGCCTCAGTCCGGATCGGAGTCTGCAACTCGACTCCGTGAAGTCGGAATCGCTAGTAATCGTGAATCAGAATGTCACGGTGAATACGTTCCCGGGCCTTGTACACACCGCCCGTCACACCATGGGAGTGGACTGCACCAGAAGTGGTTAGCTTAACCTTCGGGGGAGCGATCACCACGGTGTGGTTCATGACTGGGGTGAAGTCGTAACAAGGTAGCCGTAGGGGAACCTGCGGCTGGATCACCTCCTTAAACGACGCTTTGCCCCTAGTCGGCAAGTGCTCACAATGAATTACCTGATCGGCCAGAGCAAAGACTGTTTGGGT
>NZ_KE332382.1 GCF_000409775.1 Litchfieldella anticariensis FP35 = DSM 16096
CCTCCAGCAGACCTCTCGATCCACCTTCGTCGGCGTACACGACGCTCCTCTACCGCACGTCTTGCGACGTACCCGTAGCTTCGGCACCTGGTTTGAGCCCCGTTACATCTTCCGCGCAGGCCGACTCGACTAGTGAGCTATTACGCTTTCTTTAAAGGATGGCTGCTTCTAAGCCAACCTCCTAGCTGTCTAAGCCTTCCCACATCGTTTCCCACTTAACCAGGATTTTGGGGCCTTAGCTGACGGTCTGGGTTGTTTCCCTTTTCACGACGGACGTTAGCACCCGCCGTGTGTCTCCCACGCTCCACTCACCGGTATTCGGAGTTTGCCTCGGGTTGGTAAGCCGGGATGGCCCCCTAGCCGAAACAGTGCTCTACCCCCGGTGGTGATACGTGAGGCGCTACCTAAATAGCTTTCGAGGAGAACCAGCTATCTCCGGGCTTGATTAGCCTTTCACTCCGATCCACAAGTCATCCAAATCTTTTTCAACAGATCCTGGTTCGGGCCTCCAGTTGATGTTACTCAACCTTCACCCTGCTCATGGATAGATCGCCCGGTTTCGGGTCTATTCCCAGCGACTGGTCGCCCAGTTAAGACTCGGTTTCCCTACGCCTCCCCTATTCGGTTAAGCTCGCCACTGAAAATAAGTCGCTGACCCATTATACAAAAGGTACGCAGTCACCCGTCCGAAGACAGGCTCCCACTGCTTGTACGCATACGGTTTCAGGATCTATTTCACTCCCCTCGCCGGGGTTCTTTTCGCCTTTCCCTCACGGTACTGGTTCACTATCGGTCAGCCAGGAGTATTTAGCCTTGGAGGATGGTCCCCCCATGTTCAGTCAGGGTTTCACGTGCCCCGACCTACTCGATTTCACGCCATCAGATTTTCGGCTACGGGACTATCACCCGCTATGGTCGACCTTCCCAGATCGTTCGCCTAATCAGTCTGCCGCTTAAGGGCTAGTCCCCGGTCGCTCGCCGCTACTGGGGGAATCTCGGTTGATTTCTTTTCCTCGGGGTACTGAGATGTTTCAGTTCCCCCGGTTCGCCTCGCATCCCTATGGATTCAGGATGCGATACCCTGCAAGCAGGGTGGGTTTCCCCATTCAGAAATGCCCGGGTCACAGGTCGTTTGCCACCTCGCCGAGCCTTATCGCAGGCTTCCACGTCTTTCATCGCCTCTGGCTGCCAAGGCATCCACCGTATGCGCTTCATCGCTTGACCATATAACCCGAAAGGGTCTGGTCCGCGATGACGTCACGACAATTGCCGGATACGCTTGAAACGTATCTCGTTCGCTCTTTCTTTCGAAAGAACTTGTCAGCATGATTCACATTGTTAAAGAGCACTTAGAGCCATAAGCCCTAAGCTGTAAGCTTTAAGTGAACACCCTGCGGGTGTGTCATCAAAGCCTATAGCTTAGCGCTAACGTCAGACTGTTTTGGCATTCGCTTTTTCTTACAGCTTACGGCTTATCGCTGAAGTGTGGTGGAGCCAAGCGGGATCGAACCGCTGACCTCCTGCGTGCAAGGCAGGCGCTCTCCCAGCTGAGCTATGGCCCC
>NZ_KE332383.1 GCF_000409775.1 Litchfieldella anticariensis FP35 = DSM 16096
GAGGCTGTAAACCACATTGTGTAACTGCCCACGAATGAGTAGCCTTTTCAAAAGGATACCATCGTGGGTAAACAATTGGACCAAGAAAAACTCAACGCCCTGGCCGCGGAACTGGCCAAAGACATCAAGTCCGAAAAAGACCTCGGAGCCCTTACACAGCAACTGGTCAAGCTCACCGTCGAGACGGCCCTCAATGCCGAACTGGACGAGCACCTTGGCTACGAAAAGCATGCCCCGGAAGGCCGGGGGACGGGCAACAGCCGCAACGGCTATTCTTCCAAGCGCCTGAAAGGGCAGCACGGAGACGTGTCGATCCAGGCGCCTCGGGATCGGGACGGCTCTTTCGAGCCCCAGTTCGTGCGTAAGGGCCAGTCCCGGCTGACTCAGATGGACGATCAGATCCTGGCCCTGTACGCCAAGGGCTTGAGCACTCGGGACATTGTGGATGCTTTCAAGGAGATGTACGACGCCGACATCTCCGCCACGCTCGTGTCCAAGGTTACCGAACGCGTGATCGAGCAGGTCCACGAGTGGCAGAACCGCCCGCTGGATCCGATCTATCCCATTGTCTATCTGGACTGCATTGTCCTGAAAATCCGCGAGAACAAGCGGGTGATCAACAAGTC
The DNA here is from genome assembly GCF_000409775.1 of Litchfieldella anticariensis FP35 = DSM 16096. Taxonomy (GTDB): domain Bacteria; phylum Pseudomonadota; class Gammaproteobacteria; order Pseudomonadales; family Halomonadaceae; genus Litchfieldella; species Litchfieldella anticariensis. The sequence continues at coordinate 627 of NZ_KE332383.1, forward strand.
ACTATATCTGGCATTGGGCATTAACATGGAGGGCCAGAAGGAACTGCTGGGGCTGTGGCTTGCCGAGACCGAAGGCGCGAAGTTCTGGCTGTCGGTACTGACCGAACTGAAGAACCGTGGCCTGGAGGATATCCTGATCGCCTGTGTGGATGGTCTCAAAGGCTTCCCAGACGCCATCCAGGCCGAATACCCCCAGACCAAGGTCCAGCTGTGCATCGTGCACATGGTCCGCAACTCGCTGCGGTATGTGTCCTGGAAGGACTACAAGGCGGTCACGAAGGATCTGAAGCAGATCTATCAGTCAGCCACCGAGCACGAGGCCGGACAGGCGCTGGAGGTCTTCGCCGAACGCTGGGATGGCCAGTACCCGCAGATTGCCAAATCCTGGTACAACCACTGGGATAATCTGATTACCTTGTTTGGCTACCCGCCAGCCATTCGAAAGGTGATCTACACCACCAATGCCATTGAGTCGCTCAACAGCGTCATCCGCAAAGCGACCAAGCGCCGGAAGCTGTTTCCTAATGATGAGTCGGCTCTGAAGGTGGCGTTCCTGGCCATCCAGCAGGCCTCGAAGAAATGGACCATGCCGATCCGAGATTGGAAGCCGGCGCTGAACCGCTTTATTATCGAATTCGGTGACCGCCTGGACGGTCACCTGTAATGGGGTGGGCAGTTACACAGATTTATTTACAGGCTC
>NZ_KE332384.1 GCF_000409775.1 Litchfieldella anticariensis FP35 = DSM 16096
CCTTCGCCAGCCGCGATACCGAGCTTTCCGCCGAGGACTGGTTGGACCGCGAGGCAAGCTTCACCATCTGGCAGCGCGGTGACGTACGGCGTCATCTCCATGGGGTGGTGTGCGCCTTTCGGCGTGGCGACCCAGGACATCGCCGCACCTACTACGACGTGGTGATCCGACCGGCCATACGGCGGCTTGGCTTGTTTCACGACTGCCGTCTCTTCCAGGATCTGAGTGCTCAGACGATCATCACCCAGCTCTGCCACGAGGTGGGCATCACCGACGTCACCTGGGCGGTGACGCGGGAACTGCCGGTCAGAGAGTATACCGTTCAATACCGAGAAACGACGCTGGCCTATCTCGAGCGTCTGGCGGCCAGTGAAGGTCTGGTCTACTTCCACGAGTTCGAGGGTGACGCCCACCGTCTGGTGTTCACCGACGATCCCCAAGCGCTGCCACGCCTGGGCGAACGCCCCTACCACAGCCGTGCCGGTGGCAGCGCCGCCGCCCATCATGTGCATCACCTGCAGCGGCAGTCGCGTATCAGCCCGGCCAGCGCCACGCTCGAGGACTGGTACTTCAAGAAGCCAGCCTACCGACAGCACCACACTCAGGACACCGACGAATCCCGACTCGAGGGGCAGCGTGCCAACTACACCCATTACGACTGGCATGGCGGCTTCAAGGCCGATGAGCCGGGCCGGCGACTGACCCGCTACCGCCTCGAGCACTTGCGCGGCGATGCCCTGGTCGCCACGGGCAAGAGCGACCTCGCCGAACTACGCCCCGGCGTGCGCTTCGACCTGACCGGCCACGATAGGGACGACATGAACCGCGACTGGCAGGTGATCGGCGTGGTTCATGAAGGCACCCAGCCCCAGGCCGCCGAAGAGGAGGCCATCAATGCCACGTCAGGCGCCACCACCTACGGCAATACCCTGACGCTGACCCCCGGTGACCAGGCATGGCGCACCGACCCCACCCCCAAGCCGCGTGTCCACGGACCGCAGATGGCCACCGTCGTCGGCCCCGAGGGCGAGGAGATCTACGTCGACGAATTCGGTCGCGTGAAAGTGCGCTTTCACTGGGACCGCGACGCCACCCCCGACGAAGCGGCCAGCGCCTGGATCCGGGTCGCCCAGGGCTGGGCCGGCAGCGGCTACGGCGTCATGGCCATCCCCCGTATCGGCATGGCCGTGATCGTGGACCACCTGGAGGCGGACCCCGATCAGCCGATCATCATCAGCCCGGCTTACCATGCCACCAACGTCCCGCCCTACGCCCTCCCCGAGCACAAGACCCGCACCGTCATCAAGACCAAGAC
>NZ_KE332385.1 GCF_000409775.1 Litchfieldella anticariensis FP35 = DSM 16096
TGATGCTCCCCCAAAAAAATGGACACGCTCTATTCTCACATGACGGCCTCAAACTCTCGCGGAGTCTGATAACCAAGGCCACTGTGTAGCCTCTGGGTGTTGTAGAATCTATCGATGTAATTCCTTATATGTTTTCGCAATTGGCGGATGGTCACAAAGCTGGTGGCGTGTAACAGTTCGCCCTTCAATGTCTTGAAGAAGGACTCAACCTCGGCATTGTCGGTACATTGGCCTGGGCGGTTCATGCTGTGGCGTACTTGGTGGCGTTGTAGCAACGCTTGGGTTTTTCGTGCGCGATATTCAACACCTCGATCCGTGTGAAGCAGTAGTCCTGGTGCCGGTTGCCGCGAAGTGAATGCCTGTCTCAGCGCTCCCCGGGATAAATCACCATCCAAGCGTTCCGCCAGTTGCCAGCCAATCACCCGGCGCGAGTACAGATCCAACACTACCGCTAGATACACCCAGCGTCGCCCCAGCCTGATATAGGTGACATCACTGCTCCACTGCTGATCGATGCCGACCGGCTTCGCTTCCACCAAGCGGTGATTGGGGAGAGCCTTCAACTCCTCCCGGCGTTTGAGCAAACGGCGATACACGCGACTCACACGAGCTTTCATGCCCCATTCCCGCATCAGCCTCGCGATCCGATTTTCGCTGGCCACTATCCCTTCGCGACGGAGTGCCTGGTAAACCTTGGGGCTACCGTAGCGATGATGGCTAGCGGTGTAGATTCGGTGAATGTGGCCCAACAGCTCTGCATTTTGCACTGCTCGCTGACTAGGCTTGCGATGCAACCACGCATAGTAGCCTGACCGAGAGACCTTCAAATGACGGCACAGCGCCTTTACGGAGTATCGTTCCCGGTGTTTCCAGACGAACCGGAAGGCTTCCTGCGTGCTTCCGCCTGGAAACGTTGCCACTTTTTTAAGATGTCATTCTCCTCTTCCAGCTCAGCGACTCGGCGCTTGAGACGGTTGATCTCATCCTGTTCTTTCAGTTGCTTCTTGGCGTCTGGCGGCGCCTTCGGCTTGCTCATGGCAAATTTCCCTTCCCGGTATTCCTTGCGCCAGCGTGACAGCATGAAGGGGTGAATATCCAGCGCTTCGGCTACGCCTTTGACACTTCGGTGGGACTGATGGCTCCACTGGACAGCTTTGACCTTGAATTCAACCGAATACTTTTGAGTCTTCTTCCCCGTATTCATTGCCGGCATCGTTCACCTCCATAGCGGTTAGCGATGCGTGTCCACTGAAGTGGGGGAAGTCCA
>NZ_KE332386.1 GCF_000409775.1 Litchfieldella anticariensis FP35 = DSM 16096
ATGCCTCTCATGGGGTTGACGGCTTGTCTGACCGCCGTGGGAGACCTCGTGTGAAAAAGAAGAAACCGCCATCCTCTGGTACCAAGGCACCTGACCAGATGTCGCCAGAAGAAATGGCGGAGGAGTTGGCCTATCTGCGAGCAGAGAACGCCTATCTAAAAAAGCTGAAAGCCTTGGCTCAGTCAAAACGATCAACCGAAGAGAAAAAACGTTGATCATCAATGAGCTAAGGCAAAGCCATGCGCTTGCTTACTTGCTGCGTGCAGCTGGCCTTGCGCGTAGCGTCTATTACTACTGGCGAAAAGTGCTTCAGCGCCCAGATGCTTATGTGTCCGAAAGACAGCTTATCCATCGTATCTTCCATGCCCACAAGGGGCGCTACGGCTATCGCCGCATGACGCTGGCCCTTCGGAGGGAAGGCTGTCATCTCAATCACAAGACCGTCCAGAAGTTGATGATACAGGCAGGACTAAAATCAACAGTGCGACCCAAGCGTTACCGGTCCTTCCGAGGTGACGAAGGTGGTCTCGCCGCCAACCGTCTACAGCGCCATTTCCGAGCAGACCGTCCGCATCAGAAGTGGGTAACAGATATTACAGAGTTCAACATTCGAGGGGAAAAGGTCTTCCTGTCACCGGTCATGGACCTCTATAACCGAGAAATCGTGGCATTCTCTATTGCCCGTACCCCTCGGCTGCCGATGGTCATGGCCATGCTGGGTAAAGCCTTGCAGCAGGTCAAAGATGCCGAAGGGCTGGTTCTTCATTCTGATCAGGGCTGGCAGTATCAGATGCCTGCCTATCACGCGGCGTTGACCGCTAGAGGAGCCGAGGTCAGCATGTCTCGTAGCGGGAACTGCCTGGACAATGCCGTCATCGAGAACTTCTTCGGCCTCTTGAAGAGTGAGTTCTTCCATGGCCAGAAATTTACTGGTGTAGAGAGGTTCATCAGGGAACTCCGGGCCTACATACGCTATTACAACCATGACCGCATCAAGGCCAACCTAAAAGGCCTGAGCCCTGTGGAATACAGGATCCAGGCCTTGGGGACCGCCACTACCTGAATCAACCCGTCCAACTATTGGGGGTCACTTCA
>NZ_KE332387.1 GCF_000409775.1 Litchfieldella anticariensis FP35 = DSM 16096
CAGATTGCTGACAAAGTCCTGGCCCTTCGGCCAGGACTTTGTTGTTATTAGGGAATGCTAAAAGATCCCGGTCCTACCCAACACGAGCTGGAGATGGTCACGCTGGAAGAGCTGGTGCCTTCCGATCATCTGCTCCGGCGCATCGATGCCATCATCGACTTCTCCTTTATCCGCGACGAGACCCGTCACTTGTACTGCGAGGACAACGGTCGCCCCGCGCTGGATCCCGTTCTCCTGTTCAAGGCGCTGTTCATCGGCTACCTGTTCGGCATTCGCAGCGAGCGCCAGCTCGTCCGCGAGCTTCAGGTGAACGTGGCCTATCGCTGGTTCCTGGGCTTGCGTCTGACCGACAAGGTGCCGGACGCCTCGACCTTCAGCCAGAACCGGCGCCGGCGGTTCCGTGACAGCGATATCGCGCAGCGACTGTTCGATCATGTGGTGGAGCAGGCGATGCAACAGGGCCTGGTGGGCGGTCGTGTCCTGTACACCGACAGCACCCACATCAAGGCCAATGCCAATCGCCGTCGTTTCACGATGCAGGAGGTGGAGACGACACCGCAGGCCTATCTGGCAGAGCTGGAAGAGGCGGTGGTCGCCGATCGGGAGGCTCACGGAAAAAAGCCGCTGCCGCCTCGTCGAGAGGCGGAACCCGAGCCCACCGCCAAGAAGATCAGTGATACCGATCCCGACAGCGGCTACATGGTGCGGGAGGGCAAGCCCAAGGGGTTTTTCTACCTGGATCACCGAACGGTGGATGGCAGGCACGCCATCATCACCGATGTGCACATCACGCCCGCGAGCGTGCACGACAGCGTGCCCT
>NZ_KE332388.1:0-10520 GCF_000409775.1 Litchfieldella anticariensis FP35 = DSM 16096
CAGCCAATCGTCCAGGAGGCTCTTGGCCTCTTGCGCGTGGCCGGGAGGAATGTCGTCCCACCCCAACGGATCCGTGGCGCCCGGTCTCGTGGTCGCTTCCTGCATGGCGGTCGCTGGGGTCTCGTTGGCCTCGAGGTGCGCCAAGGCGGCCCGGAGGCGGGCCGTGCCATCGCCGCGTTGCCGGTCGGTGAGGATCTCGCGAATATCCCCGGGAAAGGTCGCCGCCGTCAGCGAGGTCTGGCGCAGCCTGGCCATCAGTCGGCACAAGCGTTGCCACTGGGTCGACGAGGTCAGCCCCAGCGGCGCGACCTCGCGCGTCAGTGCTTCGAGCCGCGCATGGGGATTCGCGTCGCCGAGCCAGCCGGGGCAGTGCTCGGCGACGAAGCGCGCCAGTTGGCGCAGGTCGGTACGCCGGTCGCAGGCTTGCAGGTGGCGCACGTCGGTATCGTTCAGGCGGTGGCCGTCTGGCGGTATCGTCAGACCGGGCAGATGGCCGGGATTGGCAGCAGGGTGCCAGGCACGCCACTGGTTCATGACGCTGTCCGGCACGATGAGCTGGGCGATCGGCCCCCAGGGCGCTTCGACCACCGAGCGTTCGGCGGGCAACATGGCGCCAATCACCGCCGGGTCGGCCACCCTCAGTAGCATCGGGGTGTCGTCGGGCATCCGTACCTGCAGCAGCGCGCGAAGGTGGTCGGCCACCGCCAGAGGATCGGCCTGGCTGACCAGCAGGTAGCCCCACTCGGCCGCGAGACCGTCGGCCAGGAAGCGTTGCAGGATGGAGTCGTGCGGGCCCGCCAGTTGCACCAGCCAGGGCGAGAGGTGTTGGACCGCGGCAAAGGGGGTGCCGGCATACAGGGGGTTGCCGTGGTATTGCCCGCCGCTCCAGTCGTTGAGGTGGCGCGCCAACTCGGGCACGCCGTCGAGCAGCAACAGAACATGGCCGGCATCAGGTTCGGGCCAGGTCCACTCGCCGTTCAGCAGGCCCTCGGCCAGGGGCCACGGGGGCGGTATATCACTCATGGGTGTCATTCTGATCAGCCTTCCTCGCACACCGGGCATAGCGCTCGCTCGCGCCGGATGGCACGCTCCAACGCCTGCGGGGCGGGGGTGGTCTCGACCTCGACGGCGCCGTTGGGTGGCAGGGCCTGCTGGCCCATGCCGCCAGCACTGCCACCGCCGGCTTCGGTGAGCGTGGGGCTATAGGTCACGCCGCTGCCATCGACGCGCAGCCAACCGCCGCCGGCTTCGAGCACCAGCTTGGCCCCGGCCTTGAGGTGTACGTGCTGGCCGCCTTCGAACAGGAGCGCCCGCTCGGCCTTTTCGTGGTGGGTGCCGCGAACGATATGGTGGTCGTCACCGTGGATCTCGGTGCGCCGCTCGCCTTGCACGCTCAGGTGGTCGTCGTGCTCGATCTCGCTGATGCGGTCGTGGTGCACCTTGAGGTGACGGTCGTGACCGATCTCTTCCGAGCGGTCGTGCTTGACCTTGAGGTCGAGGTCGCGTTCGGCGTGCAGGTAGATCTGTTGCGCACCGTTGGCGTCTTCGAAACGGAGCTCGTTGGAGCCTGACCCGAGGTGTGTCTTGGTCTTGATGACGGTGCGGGTCTTGTGCTCGGGGAGGGCGTAGGGCGGGACGTTGGTGGCATGGTAAGCCGGGCTGATGATGATCGGCTGATCGGGGTCCGCCTCCAGGTGGTCCACGATCACGGCCATGCCGATACGGGGGATGGCCATGACGCCGTAGCCGCTGCCGGCCCAGCCCTGGGCGACCCGGATCCAGGCGCTGGCCGCTTCGTCGGGGGTGGCGTCGCGGTCCCAGTGAAAGCGCACTTTCACGCGACCGAATTCGTCGACGTAGATCTCCTCGCCCTCGGGGCCGACGACGGTGGCCATCTGCGGTCCGTGGACACGCGGCTTGGGGGTGGGGTCGGTGCGCCATGCCTGGTCACCGGGGGTCAGCGTCAGGGTATTGCCGTAGGTGGTGGCGCCTGACGTGGCATTGATGGCCTCCTCTTCGGCGGCCTGGGGCTGGGTGCCTTCATGAACCACGCCGATCACCTGCCAGTCGCGGTTCATGTCGTCCCTATCGTGGCCGGTCAGGTCGAAGCGCACGCCGGGGCGTAGTTCGGCGAGGTCGCTCTTGCCCGTGGCGACCAGGGCATCGCCGCGCAAGTGCTCGAGGCGGTAGCGGGTCAGTCGCCGGCCCGGCTCATCGGCCTTGAAGCCGCCATGCCAGTCGTAATGGGTGTAGTTGGCACGCTGCCCCTCGAGTCGGGATTCGTCGGTGTCCTGAGTGTGGTGCTGTCGGTAGGCTGGCTTCTTGAAGTACCAGTCCTCGAGCGTGGCGCTGGCCGGGCTGATACGCGACTGCCGCTGCAGGTGATGCACATGATGGGCGGCGGCGCTGCCACCGGCACGGCTGTGGTAGGGGCGTTCGCCCAGGCGTGGCAGCGCTTGGGGATCGTCGGTGAACACCAGACGGTGGGCGTCACCCTCGAACTCGTGGAAGTAGACCAGACCTTCACTGGCCGCCAGACGCTCGAGATAGGCCAGCGTCGTTTCTCGGTATTGAACGGTATACTCTCTGACCGGCAGTTCCCGCGTCACCGCCCAGGTGACGTCGGTGATGCCCACCTCGTGGCAGAGCTGGGTGATGATCGTCTGAGCACTCAGATCCTGGAAGAGACGGCAGTCGTGAAACAAGCCAAGCCGCCGTATGGCCGGTCGGGCAGGGGTTGGGCCACCTTATACCAAGGCGAAAGGCGCACACCACCCCATGGAGATGACGCCGTACGTCACCGCGCTGCCAGATGGTGAAGCTTGCCTCGCGGTCCAACCAGTCCTCGGCGGAAAGCTCGGTATCGCGGCTGGCGAAGGTCACCGTCAACTCGAATGGCTGCGATAGGTGCTCGGTGTACTTGAACTTGGTGACCGCTAGTGCCAGGTCTTCGGCGCCGGTCAATTGAAGGGTAAACTGGAGGCCGGTCTGGGCCATGATCAACGCCTCCCTGCGTTCGAACAACCGTATTGTCGGTTCTTTTTCTTGATATGAAGCGATCGCTTATTTGCGTGGCAGCTTAACAACGGCCCAAGTGTGCTGTCAGTGGCAAATCTCCTACATGTTGTAGGTGATATCTTACAAGCACCACTCAGGCCAAGATTTCACATGCACCATTCATTCAGTGTTTCCCTTGTCGTCGCGCAGTTCACGACGCAGCACCTTGCCCACATTGGTCTTGGGCAATTCATCGCGGAACTCGACGTGTTTGGGAACCTTGTAACCGGTCAACGCCTTCTTGCACCAGTCGCGCAGGGTGTCGGCATCCAGATCCTGGTTACGCGAAACCACGAACAGCTTGATTGCCTCACCCGTGTTCTCATCAGGAACCCCCACTGCCGCGGCTTCGGCCACATCCGGATGGCCGGTTACTACATCCTCGATCTCGTTGGGATACACGTTGAAGCCGGAAACGTTGATCATGTCTTTCTTGCGGTCGACGATTCGCACGTAACCGTCCTCCTGCAGCACCGCGATATCGCCGGTTCGAACCCAACCCTCGGCATCCAACACATTGGCGGTTTCATCGGGAAGGTTCCAGTAGCCCTTCATCACCTGTGGCCCTTTGACGCATAGCTCGCCCGGTTCACCCAGCGGCAAGTCATTGCCTTCCCCATCGATGACCTTCAACGAGGTCCCAGCCACCGGCTTGCCAATCGTGCCAAGTTGAATGGCATCGATAGGGTTGAAGGTGACGACAGGCGAGGTTTCGGTCATCCCATAGCCCTCGGCAATGGGGCAACCGGTGATCTCTTCCCAACGTTGTGCGGCGGCTTTGGTCAGCGCCATACCTCCGGAAATGGTCAGTTTGAGCCGGGAAAAGTCGAGCTGTCGGAAGTCTTCCCGATTGCACAAGGCGTTGAATAGGGTGTTCAAGCCGATGAAGCCTGTGAATGGCAGTCCCTTGAGTTCCTTGACGAAACCATCCAGGTCACGTGGGTTGGTGATCAGGATCGAGTGATTGCCGGTTTCCATCATGAACAGGCAGTTCACGGTAAAGGTGTAGATGTGATAGACGGGCAATGGTGCGATGATCGTCTCGGCTCCATCCTTCAGGCCCGGGCCGATCGCGGCGCGAGATTGAAGCATGTTGGCCACCAGATTGCGGTGACTTAGCATCACTCCCTTGGCCCTGCCGGTTGTCCCCCCCGTGTACTGTAGGGCGGCGATGTCCTCGGCCTCGCGGGGCACGTCACGCTGGGACAGGGAACGCCCCTTGTGTAACGCACCACGAAACGGTATCGCCGTCGGCAGCGAGTATGGCGGCACCATCTTCTTGATGTACTTGACCACGGCATTGATCAGCGGCCGCTTCGGGAAAGCGTGCATATCCCCCAGCTCGGTCACCAATACGTACTTGATGTCGGTACGATCGAGCACCTTATCGAGTTTGCTAGCCATGTTGGCCAGGATCAGGATCGCTTTGGCGCCAGAATCCTTGAACTGGTGCGCCATCTCGCGCTCGGTATAGAGTGGATTGGTGTTGACCACTATCAGACCGGCACGTAAAGCACCGAATACCGCCACAGGAAACTGCAAGACATTAGGCAATTGGATGGCGATACGGTCCCCCGGTTCGAGGCTGGTTTCATGCTGCAGCCAGGCCGCGAACTGCTTCGACAGCCGGTCGAGATCACCATAGGTCATGGTCTGCCCCATGCAGGTGAAAGCCGGCTTGTCCGCAAATCGCTTCACCGATGCCCGAAAGACATCCATCACCGACGAATACTGCTCTAGCCCTTCCAGAGGTTGCCCGGTGAGAATCGGGGCTGTGGCGTGCTCACTCATTGGCTGGTCTCCGCGATCATGGCGTTCGTGACGCTGACTTTTGTTCTTGATGTGGTCTTCCCCCCGCAGGGGTTGGGCCACCTTATACCAAGGCGCACAAGAGTGTAAAACGATCGATTGAAACCATCGATTGAACCTTATGGTAAAGCACACGCTGGCACCTGACTTTTCGACTCAATCCCTATTCGTTAAGCGTATGAGCGTTTTACGGAAGCGCAAGTCCATCCAGTCAAGACGACGGCAAGTGGTTGGTATGGGGATGCGTCAGGCCGGCCGCAGACATGTCAGAATCTCGCCATCACGCCATACCAGCAACTCACCGGGTGTCATGGGAACCCAGCATTCATTATCCGTCAGCGGTTCGGTGGCAAGTACCGAGACAACATCGTTGGGCGTGGTATGTTCGACGAAATTCACACTCAGTTCCGCATCACTGAGCTTGGCCTTGCCAAAAGGGGCACGGCGAGTGATATGCACCAACTTGGTTGAGCAATAAGCATAGAGATAGCGACCATCCGACAGTAGCAGATTGAACACGCCTAGTTCGCGTAATCGTTCACAAAGAACGTGCAGACTCTGCCATACCTCTTCGAAAGAAGCAGGAGGTTGGCCGAAGCGTTGGCGCAATTCCCCCAGCAGATAGCAGAATGCATGTTCACTGTCGGTATCGCCCATCGGTCGATAGAAACTGAGCGGTAGATCTTGCCAGCCTCGCAACTGACCATTGTGCGCATAGCACCACTGCCGTCCCCACAGTTCTCGGGTAAAGGGGTGGGTATTGGCCAGACGCACCTTCCCGACATTGGCCTGACGTATATGGCTGATCACCACGTGCGACTTGATCGGGTAATCACGAATCAGCCGGGCGATGGGTGAATCCACCGAAGGGTGCGGGTCACGAAATTCGCGATAGCCTCCTTCTTCATAGAAAGCGATCCCCCAACCATCGCGATGCGGCCCAGTGCCGCCACCTCGGTGCAGAAAACCGGTGAAACTGAAGCAGATGTCGGTAGGAACATTGGCAGTCATGCCAAGCAGTTCACACATGCGGTTCCTCCACACGCCGGAGCCGCCGCCTGCGTCGAGCTGCCGCACGGCGCCACAGCAGGAGGGTCATCAACAGCACCAACGCGACTGCCGCCAGCATCCAGAGCCGTGGATTGTCACCATGTTCACGGGCCAAGCGTTCGACACCGGGACGCGCCTCACTCCACAGCGATTGCGCCTGACGCGGCAGGGCATTGATCGCCGAGACGATGCGATCCGCCAGTGCGGGCGGAGGCTGAGGCTCCTCTTCCGCCGCCCCGAGACCGGGTAGTTGCAGGATCTGCTGGGATGGCACCTCGGCACCATCGATCCGTGCTTCACCCAAGGTGATTTGCCCATCAGGATTGAGCATCAAGCGCGGCAGGCGAATCTCACGGGTTTCCCCATCCAGCGTAACGGTCGCACTGAGCAACAATGGCACACCGATATCGGGGTTCAGCGATGGCAAGTCAACCCGCCAACGGCGCTCACCGACGACAGGTACGTCCAGCGACTCCCCCTGCAGCTCGGCATGTGGCTGTGTATTGTCCGTATCGAGGCGAGGATACTCGGCATTCAATATGACCCGGCTCCTGTTACTATCCAGCTGGGCGCTGATGGCCGGCATCACATTGACGGCCTGTATCCGCTGGCGCTGGAAAGCATCGCTGTCGGCGGCGATCAACAGACGCGCATTGCCGATCAGTGGTGGTGCGGGCAGCATACCCTCGAAACGTCCGCCACTCTTATCCAGCGCCACGGAAGACTGCACTTCGCCTTGTGGGTTCTGCAGCTCTGCCCACATCCGTAAATCGTCCGGCAGGTCATTCGCTGTCAACTCGACATCATCGCGCTCCAACCAGGCAGACAGCGCAAGATCGAAGCCCATGTACAGCGTGGCCGGCAGTTCGGAAGTCTGCAGCACCAGCGGTGACTCGACACTGATTCTGCTGTCAGTGCTGAATTCACCTTCCACCTGCCATTCTCCCGACTCCGGGGATGGGATCGTAATCAGGTCGAAACGCTGCTCGCTTTGCCAACGTATGTTGTCAGGGTGGTCATCCGCGCTATAGCGGCGCCCTTGCGGGTCGATCAGAGTCAGAGGAGGAGCATTGGGTTCGTGGAAGAGCAACCCCGAGAACGATTCGACTCCCGGGTCGATCGTAAAGCCGCCTTCCTCACTGAGTGGTACCTGATCGACGGGAAAGATATGCTCGAAAATCCCCAGGAAGGCACGCAGCAAGGTTTCCGACGTTTCGGCCAGGGTCGACAGACCGCCGGTCGCATGAGCGAGCTGTTCGGCCAGAGCCAGGTCGGCTTCCGGCGAGAAGGCAATGGTATGAATGACCACATCGCGTTCCGAAAGCTCGGGTGCCAGCTCATTGAGCAGCCGATGTCGAGACTCGGCGTCTCGGGTCGCCTTGTCGCCCGCACCAGGAGGCAGATCGATCATGCCATCCGTCAACAATATCAGGTGTCGCCGCCCATTATCCGGCGTGTTGGCGGCCTGACGTACCGCCGCCTCGATGTCGGTGTATTGTTGGTAGTCGGCAAGTGCCGGGGTCAATGCCAGTGCCTGCTGACGCCACTGAGAATCGACGGGAGCCACTGCCAGGGGATTGGCGACCGAGTCACCGAAAGTCCAGACCCCCCCTCGTACTTCGGATGGCAACAAAGCTGCCAGCAACTCCAGGGCACTGGCACTGAGTTGCTCAGGATCGTTCTCCTTCATGCTCCCGGAAATATCGAATATCACGCGAACATCGGGATGGGGAGGACTTGCTGGTTGTGCCAACAAGGGCGAAGACAACAGCATCAAGCAACACAGACCTATCCCCACAATCGCGCGCATGGTTTCCCCTTACCCGATCACCGGCTCACGGCGTTTGTTGCCGCTAGCAGGTTGGTTGGAACGACGCGGTGCTCGTTCTTCTTTTTTCGATTCATCAGGCTCGCCGCGACGCCGCCATAGCCACCACAGAGCAGCTCCTGTCATGGCGCCAATGACCATGGCAATCACCAATAACGTCAGGGCCGTGCCAAAGGCCCCACCATCGCGTTGCAGAAAGGCAACACCCGCCACGACCACCGCCGGTGCCAGCCCGGTGTAGAACTCCCCCTCTTCCAATAGCGGTAAAGAAAATCGTGCCGGCATCCACAAAGCTCCCGCCACCACTCCGGTCACCATCAGGCGCGGCAACAATGGCAGAAAACGAATACTCATGTAGCCAGTGGCCAGTACTACCAGCGACAATAGGACATAAACCAGCCAAAGTAACGGCATTGAGTCTGAAATCAGCATGTATGTCTCCTGGCGTGCGTTAACGCCTATGCACGACACCGAATGAATTTTCAATAAAGTATGGTACACCGCAGCACATGAAAGCACAGCCGCCCAGTGACAACGCCTCTCTCACGCGTGATATCTCCCCGGTCGAGACCTACCGTCGTGCGAACGACCCCGAGTGGCATTGGCTCGAGCAGCGCGACGACCCACAGGTCAACGCCTTTCTCGACAGCGCCAACGAAGAATTCGGGCGCTGGTTCACACCACTGGAGCCGCTGGTCGACACTCTATATCACGGCCATTTGGCGCGTCGTGAACTGGCTGTCACTGGCCTGCCAACCCCATTGGACCACTACACCTATTGGAGCGAGACCGCCGCCGATGCCGACTATCCCGTTTGGTGGCGACATCCCAACGGCACTCCTTCCGCGGCTCACCGCTTCCTCGATCTCCAGACCCGAGCCACTGAGCACCATTTCTTCGAGCTCGGCGACATGGCCATCTCGCCAGACGAGGAATGGCTGGCCTGGACGGAGGATACTCAAGGCGATGAATATTTCGACTTGTATCTCAAGCGGTTGCCCGATGGCAAACCACGCAAGCTACTTGGTGAGATTGGCCCCGAACTGATTTGGGCCGAAGACAATCGTACCCTGCTGTTCACTCGCTACGATACGACTCAACGCCCCGACAGTGTCTGGCGCCTGGGTATCGATACCCCCGATGAAGAGCCACAGCAAAGTTTTCATGAACCCGACCCTGAGTTCTGGGTCGGGTTGGGAAAGACACGCTCACGAGCCTGGCTGATCGTGGAAACTGCCTCCAAGGACACATCGGAATGCCATCTGATCTCCGCTCATACCCCCGACATGCCCCCGCGCTGCTTTCGCCCGCGAGAGCCAGGTGTGGAATACGCCATCGAGCATCGTCCGGGGTACTTTTATGTATTACATAACCGTGAGGCACCCCATTTTCGGCTCGACAGCACCAGCGAAACGACACTGGATGACTGGCAGCCGCTGATCGCCCACCGTCGTGAACAGACACTGGAGGGAGTGGATGCTTTCGATTGGGGGTTGGTGATCACCGAACGCGACCATGACCAGGCTCAGGTTCATCTGCGGGTGATCGAACTCGACTCACACCATGATGTGAGTCGTGACGAACGTCTGCCGTTGCCAGAGGCGCCCTGCAGTTTGATGCTCGGCGATACGCCGCATTTCGATGCCCGTAGGCTGCGCTTGCGGGAGGAGTCGTTCACCCTGCCTGTGCGTTGGATCGAGCACGACCTCGACAGCGGAGAACGGCGTCTACTCAAGGTCCAACCGATACATGGCGATCTACAGCCCGAGCAAATCGTCTGCCAGCGATTGTGGGCAACGTCGCATGATGGTGAGCGTATTCCCGTCTCGGTAGTCGCGCTTGCCGACCGATTAGGCAAGACACCATTGCCCACCTTGCTTTATGGCTACGGTGCCTATGGTGAGGTGCTCGATCCTTGGTTCTCAGTCGCGCGCCTGGAACTTCTCGCGCGTGGCGTGGCCTTTGCCGTGGCCCATGTACGCGGCGGTGGCGACCGCGGCGAGCCCTGGTACTTGGCAGGCAAGCTCGAACATAAGGAAAACAGCTTCCGTGACTTCCTGGCTGCTCGCGATGCCTTGGTCGAGGCTGGGATTACTGACGGCTCACGCATCGCCGCCTATGGCGCCAGCGCCGGAGGGCTGCTGGTGGGCGCCAGCCTTAACCTGGCTCCCGAGGCCTTCAATGCTGCCGTACTCGACGTTCCCTTCGTCGATGTACTGCGCACCATGGAAAACCCCGATCTCCCGCTGACCACTGCCGAGTACACTGAATGGGGTAACCCCGACGAGCCAGCCACAAGACGTCGTATTCGCGCCTATTCACCGCTGGACAATCTAGCGGCTCTGCCCTATCCCAGCGTGTTCCTCCAAGGCAGTTGGCACGATTCGCGAGTGCCTTACTGGGAACCGGCCAAGCTCTATGCCCGACTTACCGAGCTTGGCAGTGCGCGAGGCCCCGTGCTCTTACGTACCGACATGGTTGCCGGTCATGGCGGCGCTTCCGGGCGCTTCAAGGCCTGGTACGACAATGCTCGTCAGGATGCCTTCATTCTCTGGGCACTGGGCCTGGCCGAGATATGATCGCGGGCCGCGAGTCACGAGCTACGTAGCCCGTAGCCCGTAGCCCGTAGCCCGTAGCCCGTAGCCCGTAGCCCGTAGCCCGATCAGGCTTAGCCACCTCCGGCTCCTCCGCCAGCACCACCACCAGCGCCACCTCCGGCACCGCCACCAGAGCCACCATTGCTGCCTCCACCGGAGCCACCGCCGCTCGAACCGCC
>NZ_KE332388.1:10551-373461 GCF_000409775.1 Litchfieldella anticariensis FP35 = DSM 16096
CACCGCCGGAGCCGCCACTACCGCCCCCACCGGAACCGCCATTGCCGCCTCCGCCGGAGCCGCCACTACCGCCCCCACCGGAACCGCCATTGCCGCCTCCGCCGGAGCCGCCACTACCGCCCCCACCGGAACCGCCATTGCCGCCTCCGCCCGAGCCGCCATCACCGCCTCCGCCGGAACCACCGGGGTTGGAGCCATTACCGGGAGTTTCAGAGTCGCTGGGCGGAGGATTGTTACCAAGAGGACTGCCATCATCGACCGTCACCACGCTGAGGAGGAAGCCACCACATCCCCCATCGTTCTCATCCAGACCTCCACCACCGCAACCTCCACTGCCTCCCCCGCCACCACCAGCGGCGGGAGGCGGTAAGGCCTCGAGGATATCCGACGAGTCGTCGTTCAGGATATCCGACAACTCATCGTCACCGATGGGGTTATTTACCTCATTCCAGGAAGCGTCCTGTGCCCAGGCTCCCCCCGAGGCCAAACACCCGAGTGCCACTACCAACGTCACCCTTGCGAATCGTTCCATAGCCATAGCCTCAGTGCCATCCCCCTAGACATTGCCTGAAAACCATTTCCGCTCACTGACTTTCCAGACAATCTCTAACACCCACTCGTTAATCGAGCCTGTCTTCGATCGAGCTGGAGAAATAAAAATCAACAATCAGTTACACACCCAGTCAGCATCGCAACTGAATGGAACATTCACCATCAGAAATCAGGCTGATTGCTCAGGACTAGGGATTCCCAGCGAAAGCGCCGGAATCGGGTGAAGCACTTAATACGCCAGAGGGTGACATCGACCCTGAAGTGTCAGCACCTAATCGTGGATAGGCAGGATCGCGATGATATGCTCTTCCCATTCGTCTTCGGGAACATCCAGTTCCGAGACGGCATAGCTGGCCACGCTGATACCGGCGCGATGGACACTGGCGGGATCCCCAGAAATCAATGGGTGCCAGGACGCCAGGCGACGCCCTTCATGCAAGCGACGGTAGGCACAGGTCTTGGGTAGCCAACGGAACTCGTCGAGCCGGTCAAACGTCAGCCGGGTACATCCCGGCACTCTGTTAAAGCGGTTGGGATAATCGCTGCAGCGGCAATTCTTCGTATCCAGCAACTGGCAAGCGACATCGAGCGTCGCCACCTCGCCGCTGTCTTCATCTTCCAGCTTGAGGAGGCAACACTTGCCACAACCGTCACACAACGCTTCCCATTCTTCTTCTGTCAGTTGATCGAGAGGAAAGCGCTCCCAGAAACGTTCCCGCATCAATAACGTGCTTCCGTAGGCGTCTTGTAAAGATCCAACAAATACGCCTCCTTGGCGGGGGGCATCTGTAGGTAATAGCCCTTTTCCCCGATCGCTGCCATCACATCGGCAGCCTTGGCACGTGCCAGTGGTTTGTCGGCAGTCAATATCAGCGTGACTACGGACTGTGGATCACCGAAGCGCTCCAGCAATGCCTCCGGTACATCCACCAGGCCACGGCGCTTGTCCACGTACAAGTACATCTCGTCCTTACGTGGACTCTTGAAGATTTCACACAGCAACTTGTCTGACGAGATTCCGCTCATGACGCTTCCACCTGATCGAGAGCTTCTTGTAGAGAGACGGAGAGACGCTCACCTCGCCATCCTCTCGGCAAAGGCAAGTCCCGGCATTCGAGATGCGCAGCCACCATGGCTTCCAAATCCCGACGGCGCAGCAACAGTTCCGGCGCGATGCCCAGTCGCTCAGCTTCATCGTTGACTACCCGCTTGAGGACTTTGAGGCGCTTCTTGAAGGAGCCACTCATGGGAGAGGGCAAGGGCGCAGGCAACTCCTTTGCATCAAGGTGGCGCGCTTCTCGCACCAGTGCCAGTATCGCATCCCCTTCACGTTTGATGACCGCGGGCTTTAGTCCTTCGAGCGTGGCAAGTTCATAGCGGTTTTCAGGCATGCGCTCGGCAATGGCATACAACAACTTGTCGTTGATCAGCCAGCCTCGTGGCTTGTTACGCCGGCGCGCCTCGGCTTCACGCCAGGTAGTAAGCCGGCGATAGGCCTCGATCTGACGCGGCTCGAGTCGCCACAACTGACGATGGCGGAGATACCACAGCGCGTCACTGTCTCCATTGCGCACGGACTGTGCCTGTAGTTCCTGACAATCAGACTCCAGCCAGGTCAGGCGCCCGTGAGCCTCGAGGGCATCGCGCTGTGCATGCCAGACCTGAAACAGGTAGACCACATCCAATGCCGCGTAACGGCACTGTGCCTCGGACAGCGGCCGCTCCAACCAGTCGGAACGAGTCTCCTCCTTGGGCAATGTCTCACCCATCCAGTGTTCGACCAGACGTTGATAACCCATGGCGGGGTCCTCGCCCAGCAACGCTTGGCCTACCTGGGTATCCGCTAAAGGCGCAATCGGCACATCGGCCCAAGCCGCAATGACTTCCAGGTCCTCGCTGGAAGCATGCAGCACTTTCAGGGGGCCCTTGGCAAGCAAGGTACGCAGAGCCGGTGTGGCGACAACCGCCTGGGGATCGATCAGGTACACCGCTTCTCCGGCATAGAGCTGCACGAGCGCAGGTACCGGATGGAACGTCGATTCACGGAAGAATTCGGTATCCATTGCCAGAACGTCGGCTTTGGCTAGTTCAGCACACGCAGCATCCAGCGTGTCAAGCGTATCGATCCAGCGAATATCAGGGTCCAGAGGCATTGGGTTTCCGGGTTGTTCTAGTAATGAAAAGCATCACTCGGTGGAAAACGGCAGGCGTCCATTGAAGGCCCGGCTCAAGGTGCCTCCATCGACATATTCGAGCTCACCACCCATTGGTACACCATAAGCGAGCCGAGACAGGCGTACCTCACTGCCTTCGAGCTGAGCGGCGATATAATGAGCAGTGGCTTCGCCCTCGACAGTGGGGTTGGTGGCGAGAATCACTTCTTCTATTCCACCTTCATCGAGACGCGAGGCAAGCTGATCGAGACCGATATCTTCCGGGCCGATGCCATCCAAGGGTGAGAGGTGGCCATGCAAGACGAAATACTGGCCCTGGTAGCCACCCGCATCCTCGATCGCCAACATGTCGGCGGGGGATTCCACCACACACAGCAGGCGTTCGTCACGGCGTGCACTACGACACAGCTCGCATACCTCTTCCTCGGTGAGGGTACGGCACCGCCGGCAATAGCCGACCTCTTCCAGTGCTCGGGCCATCACCTCGGCCAAGCGATGCCCACCTTCGCGGTCGCGCTCCAACAAGTGCAGCGCCATTCGCTGCGCGGTCTTTGGCCCGACACCCGGTAGCACCCTAAGGGTTTCCAGCAAGCGATCGACCAGTGGGGAAAAGCTCATAGAGTGTCTCGTACTAGCGCCAAGCGAAAGGTAAGCACACGGCAAGTTTCGACAGCGCTAGAAAGGCATCTTGAAGCCTGGTGGCAAATTCAAGCCCGAGGTCACCTCCTCCATCTTGGCGCGGGAGTTGGCCTCGACCTTGCGTACCGCGTCATTGACTGCGGCAGCCAGCAGGTCCTCGAGCAGTTCCTTCTCTTCTTCCATGATGCTTGGGTCGATCTCGACGCGGCTGACATCATGGCGACCATTCATGGTCACCTTGATCATGCCGGCACCGGCTTCCCCGGTCACTTCGGCACGTGCAACCTCCTCCTGGACGCGCTGCATCTTTTCCTGCATTTCCTGGGCCTGCTTCATCAGGTTGCCCATTCCACCTTTCATCATGATGTCTCCTCAGCGGATCGACGTATGAAGAATTAGTTTTGCGAGGTTACGGTATTCTCGAGCAAACGAGCACCGAAAGCCTGCTGTAATTTCTGAATGTGCGGGTCTTCCTGCAAGGCTTCAACCGCTTGAGCATGTCGCTCCGCCGCTTTTCGGTCGGCACGCGCCTTGGGTGTCTCGTACTCTGTCGGCAGTTCACCTTCCACGATCGACAGCCGCCGCTCGACACCGGCTTCCGTCAGGGCCTTTTGAATTCGCTCGACATGCACTTCGGCGTTCATCGCCGCCTGCGAAGGGTCGAGACGCAGATGCAGTGCACTACCATCATCACGGTCGACAACACAATGAGCCGCCAGGTTGCGTGTCAGCCCCCCCAGCTTCAGGCTGTCGAACAGCTCGAGCCATGAGGCATGATCGAATTCACCTTGGTGAAGCGACACCTCATCAGGTGAAACCTCGGTGGCGCCTGCAGTGTGATCGTTCCGTTCTCGTGGCTCGGGCGGCGGGGCGGATTGCGGCTTCTCGACCACCGCGCCGGCAGTCGATACCTCTGCTTCAGGTTCGCTCTCCATCTCGACCCAAGGTGGCGGCGCCATCTCACTTGCCCTAGTCTCTTCTCGGGGCTCCCAGGGAGGAGGCTCCGGCGTCGGTTGCGGAGCAGCAGGCGTCTCGGAAGCGGGACGTTCTTCCACCGCCCACGGTGCGTTCTCCCTCATTGAATGCGGCTCGGACGCATCGTCCTCGCTTGGCGATTCGGGTCGAGACTCAGCGGATGACGTGGCGGCGGTGTCGGCGGGAGCGACAGCTTCGCCGGCACTCTCCCTCTCGGGCGTCGCTTTCAGCGGTAACGGTGTCTGCGCCGGTTTGGGTACGCCCTGGGGGCGGAAAGCCAGCATCCGTAACAGGGTCATTTCCAGTGCTGTGCGCGCATCGGGGGCATGCTCCATGTCACCGCGCCCCTGCAAGCCGATCTGATAGTAAAGCTGGATATCCTCGGCAGTGAAGCGAGCCGCCAACGCCAGCAGCGTATCGCGATCACCGTGGCCGTTGTCCAAGGCATCCGGCACCATCTGCGCAACCGCCAACCGATGCAGCACGCCAACCAGGTCATCGAGCACACCGGCAAAATCAGGCCCTTGCTCGGCGAGATTGACAATCTCGGCCAGAACGCGAGCGGCGTCGACATCGGCCAGCGCTTCGACCAGTGCTAGCAGATGGCGATGATCCAAGGTGCCCAGCATGGCTGCCACATCACGATGGCGCACCTCGCCCTGCCCGAAAGCGATGGCTTGATCGGTCAGGCTCATGGCATCACGCATGGAGCCGTCGGCCGCCTTGCCGAGCAGCCATAAGGCACTCTCGTCGAAGGCGACTTTCTCAGCCTCGAGCACGTGGCTTAGATGCCCGACGATACGTTCGGGCGGCATGTTCTTGAGCGTGAATTGCAAACAACGCGACAGTACCGTCACCGGCAGCTTCTGCGGATCGGTGGTGGCAAGCAGGAATTTCACATGCGGAGGCGGCTCTTCCAGCGTCTTGAGCAGAGCGTTGAAGCTGTGGCTGGAAAGCATGTGCACCTCATCGATGAGGTACACCTTGTAGCGCCCTTGGGTCGGCGCATACTGCACGTTGTCAAGCAGTTCGCGAGTGTCTTCGACCTTGGTCCTCGACGCGGCATCGACTTCGATCAGATCGACGAAACGACCGTCGTCGATGGCGCGACAACTCTGGCATTGCCCACAAGGAGTCGAGGTGACGGCACTGTCGTCATCACCCTTCGAAGTGCAGTTCAGGCATTTGGCGAGAATGCGCGCCAGGGTGGTCTTGCCCACACCACGCGTGCCAGTGAACAGGTAGGCATGATGCAACCGCCCTTGGTCGAGCGCATTGACCAAGGCACGCTGGACGTGCTCTTGCCCGACCAGTTCATGGAAGGTGCGCGGCCGCCATTTGCGGGCCAGTACCTGATAGCTCATGCAACGCGGGATCCTTGCAGCGGGATGGAACGCCCAGTGGGCGTCATGCGATGACCTTCCATTCTAGCGGCTGGCGGCATGGGCGAAAAGCGACAATACAACGCCTTGACTTGCCCACTCGAGCACTCAGCCCCTGCTTATCTTATACGCCGCCACGGCTAGTGCCACAGCCCTTTCCAGTTCCGTCTTGCTAAGTCCCGCCATCAACGCGGTGCGCCCCTCGCAAGCCGTGCAGATGATATCGACAGCCCGTTGCAGCACCCATTCGCGCTGTTCTTCACTGTCGGTCTGCTCGAACAGGGATTCCATCATGCGGGCATAGACCACCGTGGGCGTCCCCGCCTGGGGGCAGGCACCTGCCTGATATGCCGGCCCTTCCTGGCGCACATTCTCAATGGCGGCTTCCTTTACTCCAAGGTCAGGTGGTTCGGATGCTTCCGCAATATCCAGCATGCTCGGCTCCCCAGTGGCCAGCCAGCCTACCGGGACCTGCAGCGCACTCGCCAGTGCCACCAGCTTGTCGGCTCCCGGCGAAGACGAACCGCTCAAATATTTTCTTATCAGGCTCTGTGCGATGCCAGTCTTTCGCTCCAGGGAATAGGCGGACTGCCCTCCCATCGCCTGCCGGAGACGTCGGCTGAAAGCTGCGATATCCCAGGCATGAAGCTCACCGCCCACGGACTTTTCGGATTGATGTGCCACATCAGACTCCAATCCGTTGATATATCACAATCAACAAAAATACAATCAAGAAATGTCGCATATTGATGGCACAAACAGACTGTTTGTGATTGCATAGTGCTTCATCTCATCGCACCCTTTCTGTCATGAACGAAAAAAAGCGCCTAAAAAAACAGGCCTCCCAGGATTGGCATCGTGCCGATATCGTGGCGGCCATCCATAAGGCCGGCTGGACACTACGCAAGCTGGCCACACATCACGGTTACAAGCAGGCCACCACTCTGTCCGTCGCATTGGACCGGCCATGGCCAAAAGGTGAACGCATCATCGCAAGCGCGATCGGTGTCGACCCGGCCATCATTTGGCCAAGCCGCTACTGCGTGAGAAATAAAGAATAGCAGTCCGGCAAGGTGAAGTCGCCAAGCAAGTGCTCGTCCGTACGAGCGCATATTATCCGAGTGCCGATAAGAAAAATGTCGTGGGCAGCTATCAGGAGCCCCATATGCCCCCAAGTCCCCCCAACACATTACCAATGAACGACGGCACAACGTCCCCGCCACGAGCACTCACGGAGGCCGAGCAGTTGCTCAAGGCCGAGCAGCGCCAAGTATGGGAAGTCGACCGCACCAACCTGCAGGCAAGCCATCCGTTCATCGGTTCACTGGCGGCGAAGTTGATCCTGGTGCCAGTCATCGACAGCCGGCTACCGACCATGATGACGGATGGCCATCACCTGTTCGCCAATGCCCATTTCACCACCGGTCTGACGCCTGCGGCACGGCACTTTTTGATCGCCCATGCCATCGCGCATTGCATCGGCGGCCATTTCCTGCCGGTCAGGAAGCGCGACATTCACCGCTGGAATCTGGCTTGCGAGCACATCGCCAACTATCTGGCGCTCCTCGAAGGCATCGCTCTGCCGACGACGGCCATACTGTACCCCTCCCAAGCCGGCAAGAACGTCATGGAGGTGTACGACTGGCTGGAGGACCATCCGTGCCTTGCCCAGGACCGCCCTGTGGACTTGCATCCCTCGGATGCGTGGCTGCCCCTGTCGCTGGCGACAGTGCAGGATCCCGACTATCGACCCGTTCCTCCACAGGCAACACCAGCCCGCCACTGGCGTGAACTGGCACTGAAAAGCGCGATCAACGCCAATTCAGGGACGACACGCATGCGCGACTACCTCGCCATGTTGACGTTCAATGAATGCGAGGCACGGAAGTGCTCATGAGTTTATCGTGCCCGAAGCAGCCACTGTTCAAGACAGCCACTGCGTAGTGGCAACAAGGGCGGGGGGGAAACGGGAGGCATTTAAATTGGAGGCGGCCCCCGACAGCCACATCCCGGCACACGCATCCACCACTACCGTTGCTCCCTTCCGGGCCTGGCGGGGTTCGCGGTTTCGCGTTGCGGGAGGACCGACGAGGACCACCATCGCGATCTCGGCTCGGGCGTGACGCCCGGTAGCGAGACACCCGCCTGTCCATTGCTGGATCAATGGCCTGATGCGAGTGCGAGCGCACTATAACAGTGGCCTTCCGCCCTCGCAAGCCCATACCCCCGACAGGACACGAAGGTATCTACGCTATGCTTAAGTCTGTACGGTTAGTCACTCAGTCATTGATTGGGAGGTACCACCATGAAAAAGGATCCTAGCAAAGGCTATGTAGCGCTTCTCGGCTGGAGCCTGAACGCTATCGAGGCGGCTGAGAACTTCGACCGACGTTATGTGGTGGTGGCCCCGGACTGGGCCGAAGAGTACTGTCAGAAGCACGACATCCCTTATGTGTCGTGGAATTTCGAGCGCCTGAACGATCGCTCGATGGAGATTGCCGAAACCCTGCAGGAGATGGGCGTGAACGTTGCCATCCCGCTGTTCGAGGAAACCGTGGAGTGGGCCGGTGCCATCAACTCCGTGTTACTCGACAATCCACGCCTGTATGGTCAGGCGCTGCTGCTGCGCGACAAGGCACTGATGAAACGTCGCGCCCAGCTCGGTGGAATTCGCGTGGGGATCTTCGAGGAGGCGCATGACAAAGGAGACGTCATCCGATTCCTCAAACGCGTCAATCAGACGCTACTCAAGCTAGATGGCGACCCCAACGACCCGATTCACCTCAAGGCCTTCGATAAGGCCGGCTGCCTGGGTCACCGCGTGATCCGCACGCCCGACGAGGTGGATACCATTCCCGAAGAGGAATTCCCGGTGCTGATGGAATCGCATCTGGATGGCTGGGAATTCGCCGTGGAAGCCTGGATCCATGACGGCAAGATCCGCTTCCTGAACATCTCCGAGTACGTGACCTTGGGGTATTCGGTATTCGTACCGGCCACCCCGGAGTTGGAGCAATACCGCCCGCAGATCACCGCCCAGATCGAGAAACTGATCAAGGCCTTCGACATCGACTTCGGCTTCATTCACCCCGAATACTTCGTCACCAGCGACGGTGAGATGTATTTCGGCGAGGTCGCCTACCGGCCACCCGGCTTCAAGGTTTTCGAACTGCTCGAACGCGCCTACGGCTTCAATGCGTATCAGGGCCTGATCCTGTCATTCGATCCCAAGACCACCGAGGAAGAGATCACGACTTTCTTCCCCAAGGAAGTGGTGGATGCCAAGTGCCATGCCGGTTGTTTCGGGGTCTACCCGCGGCGGCGTGTGGTCAGCCGCCTGGAGATGCCCGAGGAAACCGAGGATCACCCCTACTTCGAGTCGCATGAGTTGACGCCGCCGTTGGAAGAAACCGTCACCAAGCGTACCGCCTTCGGCACCCACTGGGGGCTGGTTTACTTTACTGGCGACGATGCGCATACCATGCGCGACCTGTTGAAACATCAGGAAGAACTCGACTTCTATGTATAATCCCCTGTTAAGCCCAAGGGGATAAGGAGTCTGCGTGTCTATCGAAGACGGCCAACATGACAACCAGGACAGCAAGCTGGAGATGCTGCTGTCCAAGCTGGACGAGGCCACTGAGATCCTCGCGCAAGCTCGGGATTTCGCCAAACCGCTCAAGGTCCGCCGGGTATTGGATACCGCCCGGCGCGTTCTGATGCAGGACGGCGGTGCCGCCGCCCTGCAAGAACGTGTCGAGCCCCTGGAAACGGCAGGCATCTTCCAAGGGTCCGATTGGGCCTTTCCCCAGATCCTGATTCCTTCGCTGACCACCCACTCGCTGAAGAGCGCCGACGCCGATACCGTGGTGCTCGAAGCCCTGAGCGAGCTGCGCATGCTGGCAGTGGCCAATGGCGACTATCGTCATCCGCTGATCTCCGCCGAGCAGGCCCATCACTATCTGACCCAGGTGTTGGCGATCAACCTGGAGTTGCTGTTCATGGCACCCAGCGAGGCCGAGCGTGAGACACAGGGCCGCCTGGCTCAGGTGCCTCGCGCCCTGTTCAAGCATCTGGCCGAGGGGATCGGTTACGAGCACGTTATCGATCGGCTGATCGACGAGATCTGGCGCATCCTGCAGCAGCGCCCGATCCAGGTCGAACCGGTCAAGCAGATGATCACCCAGATCGCCATCTGCCGGGCCAACCCGGATATGGACCTCGGTGCTAGCGGCCAAGGAGCCGATCGCCTGATCAGTAGCCTGTATGGCGCTACCCAGGCCTCACGCGAAGATCCTGGCGTGGACGTCTACCGCGAACGCCTGGAGTCAATGGATACCGGTGCCCTGCAGTACGAGGCCACCGGCTTTGCCCGCGCCATGCACGATACCGGCCTGGTATCGCCCTACCATGCCGTGCTGCTACGGTATCTGCTCGACCACGGTGACCACCTGCTTTCCGAGGCTCTTGGCCTGTCGAGCACCGGGCGTGACTGCCTGCTGTGCTATCGGCAACTGGCTCAGGCGCTGATCGAGGAAGCGGTGCATCCAGCCTCGGCGCAGGCTGTCTATGGCCTGGCACTGATGCTCGAGCGTGGCATTCTCTATCAACCGCCGGTCGCCCCGGCGCTATGGCGCCAAGTCGCCTTGCCGCTGTCGGAGTGGTCGGAGCTACGCCTGCGTCTGGCCTATGGCGATGCGGTATCGCCCCGAAGCAGACTGCTGGAAGGAGTGTTGTGCATGCTCGGCCTGCCGCTGGGCGTGGGTCAGGGCAACAACCCCACCTGCCAGTCGGCACGTGCCTTGTCGATGTGGGCCTACAACGACCCCGACTATCTGCTGCAGATGGTGGCCTGGGCCGCCCGCGACGACGAGATCATCATGCACTTCGAGGGAATGCCGCTCTCCTCGATGGCCAGTCTTTCCGGGGTTTCCAAGGAACTGCCCATGGACCTCGACCCGGTATCGCTGCTGGTGGTTCCGCATCTTGACCGCATCTACGCCGAGATGGGCCGTCGCTGCATTGGCCGCGAGGGTGATCCGCATCGCTGGGTCAATCCGGAATTTCACGGCTGGTGGTCCGGGCGCGGTTTTCGCATCAACGTCGATGTGGCGACCGGTCAGCTCGAGTCGCTCGATGATTTCCTGCGTCACTTCTACGCCAGCTACCACCCCTTTTACAACGGCAACCAGCCATTGATTCACCCTCAGCCAGCGGGCATTGCGGTGACCGACAGTGCCGCCCGCTTCATTGGCTGGCACGCCATTACCCTGCTACGTGTGACACTCGACCCCAGCGACGAAATGCGTGTCTATTTCTACAACCCTAACAACGACAGCGGCCAGGACTGGGGGGATGGCGTCAAGGTCAGTACCGCCGGTAACGGTGAACGCTTCGGCGAAGCCTCGTTACCTTTCGAGCAGTTCGCCTCACGGCTGTATATCTTCCACCACGATCCGCTGGAAAGCGGTGAACTGGCCAACGTGACTCAAGAGGAACTCGACCGGGTGATCGGCTACGTTCATCGTAGTTGGGGAGCCGATCGGGTGCCCCCCACCGACCTCCAGGCCAACCCTGGTCCTGGGAACGATACGCAGCGCTGATCAAGTCCTTGGCGGCAACCCAGGACCCCGCACCTCGGGATAGCGCCGTTGTAGATAGCCACGGATGCCGTGGCTTGTCGCACGTCCCTGCCCATTTCGTTAACTGGCTAACTACTTCAGTATGCCATGATTCGGCTAGGGAAACGTCATTCACCAATGGCTATAATGCCCAGCTTCCTACTCAGCGACTCCGTCAGTGATATTCAACCCCCATGCCCCGACTCGACCAATTGCTCGTCACCCAAGGCCTGGCCCGCTCCCGCACCCGTGCCCAGCGACTGATCCGTCATGGCCGGGTGAGCCTGGCCGATAATGGCCGGGTACTGACCAAGCCAGGCGAAAAGCTCCCGGACGACAGCCGATTGGCGATAACGGAAGACCCCGAAGAGCGCTACGTGTCACGCGCCGGACTCAAGCTCGAGGCATTACTGGAGATGCTCGGCATGCGCCTGGATGACAAGGCGGTCTTGGATGTGGGGCAATCCACCGGTGGCTTCACCGATTGCGCGCTGCGTTACGGCGCAAGGCATGTGATTGGCGTGGAAGTCGGCCACGACCAACTCGACACCGAGCTGCGTGACGATCCTCGTGTGACCTGCGTGGAGGGCCTTAACGCCAGGGCGATGAGCGAAGACGAGAGGCTACACCAAGCCCTCACCTACCATGCGCCGGAAGGCCTCGCCCTGGCGGTGATGGATGTCTCCTTCATTTCTCAGACATTGATCCTGCCCGAGCTGGCCCGCCTGTTACCACCGGATGGCGAGTTACTGTCGTTGGTCAAGCCGCAGTTCGAAGTCGGTCCCGGCAAGGTCAATGAACGCGGTATCGTCACCGACACCAGCCTCTATGCCGACGTGGAAGCGCGCATCCGCCGCTGCTGCGACGAATGCGGCTTCACGATATTGCATTGGACCGACAGCCCGATCCGCGGCGGCGACGGCAATCGAGAGTTTCTACTTCACGCCCGCCGCCGGGGGCAACGTGCCGCTTGACTATCTCAAGTGCCTGTAGCAGCTGAAGGCCCCGTGGGTTTCGACATCACCTGCACCGCCTGGCCTTGGGCATTGTGCAGCCACACATCGAGCTGGTTGAAGGCGATGTCCACTCCATGTTCACGGAATAGCGCATCGACGCGTGTGTTGACTTCGTCGGCGGCATAGAGCCGGTCGGCCAGGGTATCGACGAAGATGCGCAGTTCGAAGTCGAGGGTGCTGGCACCGTAACTCATGAAGAATACCTGTGGCTCGGGGTCGGGCAGCACCCGCGAGTTCTCATCGGCAGCCTGACGCAGCAGTCGATGCACGAGATCTAGATCCGAACCATAGGCCACGCCATATTTGAGCACGACACGAGTGACGTTGTCCGACAACGACCAGTTGATCAGTTGGTCGGTGACGAAGGTCTTGTTGGGGATGATGATCTCCTTGCGGTCGAAGTCGGTCACTGTGGTAGCACGGATGCGGATACGACTGACGGTGCCATGCAAGTTGCCCAGGGTGATGGTGTCACCGATACGCACTGGCCTCTCGAAGAGAATGATCAGCCCCGAAATGAAGTTGGCAAAGATTTCCTGCAACCCGAAGCCCAGGCCGACACCCAGCGCGGCAACGAGCCACTGCAGCTTGTCCCACGTCACGCCGAGGGTCCCCAGCGATACCACCAGACCGGTCCCGACGATGACGTAGGAAAGCAGTGAGGTAATCGCATAGGCACTGCCCTGCTTGAGGCTCAGACGCGAAAGCACCATGACTTCCAGTAGCCCCGGCAGGTTTCGAGCCATTATCAGGGTCAGAGCCACGATGACCAGCGCGGTAACGATATCGGCCACACTCACGGCACTGGCGATCATGCCATCGGTTACGCCCTCTCCGCGGCTACCCTCCCAGATCGCCACCTGATCGAGGTAGCCGAGTACCGTCAGAAGATCGGCCCATACCAGGTACAGCACCAAGGCGAAACCGATGAACAGGATCAGCTTGGATAGCCTTAGCGATTGCTGATTGACCTGCTCCATGTCCAAGGGAGGCTCCTCGACCACCTCCAGACCGCCTTCGGCCCCTTCCTGCACTTGAGCGCGACGACGTGCCAAGGCACGACGATAGGCCAGGCGACGTGCCGCCACTGCCAGGCCACGTATCACCACGGCCTCGACCAGCACCCACAATCCCAATAGATACAGCGTGACGATGAAGCGACCAACCAGGCTCAGTGCGGTGTACTCGAACCCCAGCATGATCAGCACCAGAAATATCATCGGTACCGTCGCCAGCGCCAACCCCAGCAAGAGCCGAAACAACTTGATACCAAAGAATGGCGTATGGGCCATGATCAAGCGCACCATCGATACACTCATCGCTACCAATCCGGCTGCCATCAGCAATAGCGACGTCGGACGCTCCGCCAGAGTGGCGCCAGCCTCCTGGGTCAAATTACCAATCAGCAAGACGGGGATCAGTGCCACCCCCAGCCACAGCAGCAGCCAACGCAAGCGTGATGCATAACCGGACGGCCAGGTGAAATGCTTGGTCGCCACACCATCCTTGACCAGCAGACGTCGACAAAACGCGATGACAGCCCAGGCAAGTGCCAATTGCCACAACGCATGCCCCAGGGAAACACCGAACCCGCCACTACCGAGTGCCAGCGTCCAACCCGCAGCCGTCAACACCAACGGCCCAGGCGCCGCAAGCAGTAGATTGAGAGCGACCGCCAGTGGCGTGTGCCGCTGGGAATCGCGCTTGAGCCGCCCGACTTCCGAGTGCAGCGTATCCAGATATCTCTGGATACGACGCCGTAACCCCAGCAGTACCATGGCAAGCAAGACGAGCGGTGCTCCCCAACCGGCCGCTGTCTGTGGCCATTGCCACAGGCTGGCCAATGAAGCGCGCCACTCGCCCTGGGTCAGGTGGGCACGAAAGGTCGCTGGTAACTGGCGCAGCCACGTCATATCCAGCGGTCGCCCATTGGCAACCCAGAACAGTTGCTCATCAATGGTGGCGCGCAACTCACGGCTGATCGACAACAGTTGCTGCTGGTTGAGCTGCAGTTCGATCGCCGCGGTCAACAGACCGCCATATTCCTGTTCGAGTTGGTCGACCAGTTCACGACGAGACTGATAGAGCCGCAGCAAGGAGTCACTCAGCCCCGGGGTAGCCTCCACGCCCGCCTCTTCCAACCGCTGGTTGGCGAAACGCTCGGCATCCCGCAGGCTATCGCGCTGGCGTCCCAGTTCGAACTGCTTGAGTCGCAAATCGGCAATCTCTTCCTGCAGGTCGCGACGCGCATCGACCCGCGGCAAAGCTTGCTGCTGCTCACGCAGAATGCGCGACAATAGCTGACTGCCGCGGATGGCATCGATCTGTTCGACAAGGCTGCGCTGCAACTGGCGTACACGATCGAGCTCGCTACGCACCTCGATGCCTTCACGCACCAGGCGGTTGGTACGGTCGGTGGCACGCAGTAACTCCAGACTTAGATCACGGTTGATCTGCTGAGCACGCAGCACCACCGGATGGCCAGCGGCAATCAAGGGATCGTCGCGAGCGGCGTCGGCGATGGCCTGTTCCGACTGCAAACGACGCTGGCGGTCGATCACGCTTTGCAGCATCGAGAGCAGGGCCTGCTCCTCGCCCAACTGACGATTCAGCAAGTCGCGATGCTGCATGGCCAGCTCACGCAAGCGGGTATTGCCGGTCAGTTCGCGCTGGTGTAGGCGCAGCTCTTGCTCCGCGAGTTGCTGTTCGACCTGCAAGGCCATCAACGTCGGATCGTCCCCGGAGACTGGCTCTCGCTCGAGTTCTTCCAGCTCACGGCGATACTTCTCGAGACGTTGCATGGCGTCGGCAATCGACTGTTGGGCACGCTCGGGTACCGTCTGGGTGGCGATCAACGTCGCATTGACCGCGGCCTGCTGGTCCTGCAAACGCTGCAACGTCGCCAGCGATTCCTGCAATCGCGACTCCAACTCACCAGTCGGCAAGCTATCGAGATCTTCCGCCGACCAGGCAAATGGCTGCTCTTCCAAGCGCGACAGTTCACGCTCGAAACGCCGAAGTTCCTCAGGCGCCTGCTGAATCTGTTGATCCAGTTCAGCCAGGCGCTGCTGCGTGGCATCGAGGCGGTCGAGAGCGGCCAGGGTGCGGTTCAATGCCTCCAGGTCACGCGTTTGTGCCTCATCGGGGACGTCCACCGATTGCAATGCCTTCAGTTGCTCGGTTACCTCGTCACGCTTCGGCAACGGGGTGTCCTGCGCCTGGGCAGCACTCCAAACCAGCATCGATAGCGCCCACATGGCAAACCATGCAACGCTCTTACGCCATGCTGCCACCGATCCGTGACCATTTTGCCTGTTCATCTTCCCGACACCCGCCCCATCGATGTTTCCCGCCATTCATGTCATGGCGGCGATTGTCATGCCACCACGACCACTTGGCAATCACTTATCCTTAGCTTTTCACACAATCATTGACTTGCCGCTCTGGCATGGTAGAAACGGCTTTTACTAGCCTTCTTATCTCAAGGTGTTACGCATGAAATCGGCTAAATTAGCCATTGGACACGGACTCGTTTTTCTTAGCTTGATACATGCGCCCGGAGTCATGGCAAACGATGTAAATACCGAAGGAAATCTGACCCCGGCCGAACGAGAAGCCATCGAAACGCGAATCGAGACGTTGACCGCGGAAATACGCGAACTACGTACCCAGCTACACAGCAGTAGCAACGCTGGCGTGGCCGAGGCCCAAGTGGAAGAAGACCCAAGTACCGTTGCTCTGGAAGAGGCCGAGGAACGGCGCGAACTCGAGCGAGAATCGAGCCTCAATCCCTTTGCGATTACCACGTATCGCCGTAATTACTTGATGCCCTGGAGCTACAATACCAATCCCAACGGCGAAGATTTCCGCGAGCTTTCCGATGGGCACATCGGCAATGCCGAGGTCAAATACCAGTTCAGCGCCAAATTCAGCCTGGTCGAAGACATGTTCAACGACAATGGCGACCTGTATTTCGCCTATACCCAGCGCAGTTGGTGGCAAGCCTACAACTCCGAGGACTCCGCGCCTTTTCGCGAGACCAATTTCGAACCGGAAATCTTCGTCAGCTTTGACAACGACCTGACGCTGTGGGGCTGGACCAATACCCAGAACCGGGTCGCCTTCAACCACCAGTCCAACGGTCGCTCCGCCACACTATCGCGTAGCTGGAACCGGATCTACGCCGAAACGATCTTTCAGCGCGGCGACTGGGCATTCAGTGTAGCGCCACACTGGCGAGTCCCGGAGTCGGAAAGTGAAGACGACAACCCGGATATCGAACGCTACATGGGCTATGGCGATATCTCCGTCGCCAAGCGCATCATGGATACTCATGAAGCCAGTCTGCTGGTGCGCGGCAACCCGAGTGCCGGCCATATGGGGACCCAGCTCGATTACTCCTGGCCACTGTTCGGTAACATCCGTGGCTACGTACAGTACTACAACGGCTATGGCGAGAGCCTGATCGATTACAATCACCACAACAACCGACTCAGCCTGGGCTTCAGCCTGAATCCGTTGTTTGCCGGCCAGGCCGCCGGCCAGGCACAACGTTGAACCCCATTGTCATCGGCACTACCCCTGCTGCTATGCTGAGGGCGTCATTCATCGTCAGAGGAAGACCCAAATGGCAGATCGCAAGTCCAGTACCGAAGCCAGCACCGAGCAGCTCAAGGCTGATCTGCGCCACCTCTCCCAAACCATCGAAGATCTGGTGAAGGCAACCGCCGACGACTCCCGTAGCAATATCAAGGAGTTACGCGAGCGTGCCGAAAAGCGTCTGCATGACACGCGCGAACGCCTGGAAGCCCGGGGCGAGAGGCTTTACGGCGAAACCCGCGAAAGCGTTCGCGAGCAGGTCGATGCCTGCGACAGGTACGTGCACGACAACCCCTGGACCAGCGTTGGCATCGGAGCCGCCGTAGGTGTCGTAATTGGCATGCTGATTGGACGTCGTTGATGAGTGATCGCCACGGACCGGCGGAGCGTTTGTTCGTCGCCACCAAGCGACTGATTTCCAGCCTGATAAGAACCGGCGAGACGCGGTTGCGTCTCGCCGTGCTGGAGTTGGAGGAAGAGCGCGCCCGCCTGGTCACGTTGTTGATGTTGGCCGGCCTCAGCCTGGTACTGATGTTGGTGGGCCTGGCTGCGCTCACTCTGCTGGTCGTGGTGATCTTCTGGGACACGCATCGCCTGTTGGCCACTGGCCTTGCCGCCGGTGTGCTGCTCGTCAGCGGTATCGGTCTTGGGCTCTGGGTGCGCCGAATGGCCAGCCGTCCCACGTTGCTGAAGAGCACCCTCAAGCATCTCGCCACCGACCGTGAAATACTGGAGCGGCGCGATGAGTCATGATCGCCCTCCTCATCTGTCGTCGAGCCAACAGCGTGCCCTGAGCAAGGCGGAACTCGAAACCCGCATCGAGCAACAGCGCATCGACATCCTGGTCGAGTCGAATCGTTGGCGCGAAGCCAGCGGCGGCATCGATGCCGCCTGGCATACGCTGATGCGCTTCAAGGTGCCGCTACTTGCCGTGGGCAGCATCGTGTTGCTGCGTGGAACGAGAAACCCACGTGCCGTGTTGCGCGTGGGCAGGCGTGTCGCTACGTGGGCACTGCTAGCACGTCGTGCCCAGCGGTTATTGGGCAAGCGCTAAACGGGAGGCCCCATCATGTCACTCGCCATTGCCTTGCACTTGCTGGCCTCAACCATTTGGGTCGGGGGCATGTTCTTCGCCTACATGGCGCTGCGCCCGGTGGCCGCGGGACTGCTCGAACCACCGACTCGACTGACGCTGTGGGCCAGAGTCTTCGAACGCTTCTTTCCCTGGGTCTGGGCGGCGGTACTCGTGCTGCTGGGCAGCGGGCTGTGGATGACCTTCGCCGTTTTCGGCGGCATGGCAGGGGTCGGCTTGCATGTACATCTGATGATGGCGTTAGGCGTGATCATGATGCTGATCTTCCTGCATATCTACTTCGCGCCCTACCGCAGGCTGAGCCAGGCAGTAGAAAGGGAGGACTGGCCGGCGGGTGCCGTACAGCTTGGCCTGATCCGTCGCCTGATCGGCATCAATCTGATTCTCGGCCTGCTGGTGGTGGTCATCGCTTCAGGTGGGCGCTATTTTCCTTAGGCGTCGCAAGTTCATGCACTCGCTGCCTGAGCATGCCAATACGCCTTGAAACGCTTCCTCAGCGGCTTCGGCGGATCGGCATAGAGCAGTTGCCCCAGTTGTCTGGCTCGGGCACGTAATACTTCCTGACGCGCCTTGGCGAGTCGCTCCAGCGTCATTCGTTGCTCGACGCTGGCCTGTTGATGGTTGCTCAAGGTTTCCCGCAATACCGTCAGATCATGATCGTCACCCAGCAACTCGGACAACTCCTTGAGCGTATCGACACGCACTTTCAAGACAGGAGGCCATAGCCGCTCCAGCAAGCGGCTATGGTACCAGTGATACTTCACTGCCTTGCGCCATTCATGGAAGTCACTGTCCTGCCAGGTGTCATAAGCACCGGCAAAGGCTCGCCGACCACTTCCATAGGTCTGCTGCAACCCGGCGGCCAAGGCGCCAAACCCTGGCTTTCTCAATTGCCACCCAGGCACCCGTTGCCTGGCGGACCTCAAGGTCGCCGCGGCTTCCCGCATCCGCTTATCGGTCGTTCCATCCACATGCAGCATGGTTTGGCGTTCCTGCTCCAACAATTCTCTGAGCGGAGCCAATGCCAGTTTCTCGTCGGAGTCGTCGCATGACGCGATCAGTGTATCGTAGGTATCGACCAGCACCTGGGCATCCCGTGCCCCAGCAAGCAGTCTTGCGGTATCACGAAAGCAGGCATTCTCATCGCGATATACGCTTTTGGGCAACTCGCCACGCATGAGGCGCAATAGCCCTCTCAGCATTTTCATGCGCTTGCGCACTTGGTGGATATTGCGCGCCAGTTGCGCTGCATCGCCTTGACTCTCGAGTTCGCGTATCGCCTTCTTGAGCTGCTCGTCAGCAACTCGTTGCAGATTGTCCTGCATAGGCCGATCCAATCGGAGCGCGAATGCCACTGCCTTCCTCCTGTCGTGGGCGTTATTGTTGGTTGCGCGGTTGGAGATCCGGCTCGCTCAGGCACGTTCCAGATAACGGTTCATCTCGACCAATGAATCCATTTCATTGTAGAACGCCCGATGGGAAACGTGCTGCAAGTCGATATCGGCCTCGACCTACAAAGCCGATCCGCAAGCCACGCCCGAGGCCCAGGCCCACTGGAAGTTGTAGCCGCCAAGTTCGCCAGTGACGTCGAGCACTTCGCCGATGAAACGCAATTGCGGTAGGCCATTGACTTCAAAGGTCTTCGATGAGATCGCGCGGGTATCGACTCCACCCATGGTGACTTCAGCGGTGCGCCAGCCTTCGGTGCCAGCGGGCTTGATGCACCATTGGTTGAGGCGTAGCTGCCATTCATCGAGGCGGGCATTGGAAAGTTCGGCCAGCGGCGGATCCTCGCCGTACCACTCACCCAGTGACTGGGCCAAGCGCTTGGGTAAGTGCTCACTCAGCCAGGTGGAGAGCTTGCGCTTCGGGGTTTCACGACGTGCCACCGACAAGGCATCGAAAGCCTCGACCCCAGGCAGCAGATCGATCTCGAGTTCATCGCCGGGCTGCCAATAACTGGAAATCTGCAGCATCCCGGGGCCGGACAGCCCCCGGTGAGTGAACAGCAAGGGTTCGCGATAGCGACGATCACGGCCCGGTCCCTTGCGCTCTCCATCATGCAGGCTGCTCACGGCGATATCACAGGCGACTCCGGCCAGATCCGCGACTCGCGCCTTCCAGTGCGAGGTCAGGGTAAACGGCACCAAGGCCGCACGCGTCTCGGTAACCTCTAGCCCGAACTGGCGGGCAATGTCGTAGCCAAACGCCGTGGCTCCCATGGTCGGAATCGATAGCCCGCCTGTCGCCACCACCACGCTACCCGTCTCGATACGGCCCCGCGAGGTGTGTAAGCGCATACCTTCTCCATGACGCTCGAGCGACTCGACCGTGGTCCGAAGGCTGATCTCGACGCCGGCCCAGTCGCACTCGGTCAGCAGCATGGCAACGATGTCCTTGGCCGATTCGGCACAGAACAACTGCCCGGGCGCTTTCTCCACGAACTCGATGCCGTGTCGTTCAACCAATTCGACGAAATGCTCCGGACGGTAACGCTTGAGTGCCGAGATACAGAACGCTGGGTTGGCGGAGAAGAAATTGGACGGCGTGGTGTTGAGATTGGTGAAGTTACAACGCCCGCCACCGGACATCAGAATCTTCTTGCCAGCCTTGTTGGCATGGTCGAGCACCAGCACGCGCCGACCGGCATAACCGGCCGTCAGCGCGCACATCAGCCCGGCGGCACCGGCACCGATCACGACCACATCGGGTTGGGGCGTCATAGAACATCACCACTGGAATGGGAATCGTCGCAAAGGGCGGTGATTCTACCAGAGCGACGACTTACCGCCAGCCGCTTGGGTGACGCCTCTCAGGAATCCCATTGAAAGCACTCTCGTACTATTGCCATTGGCAAAAGTAACGTTAGCTACTACCCTTTCAGTAACTTATTGTAAAAAACAATAGGAAAAGTAGGGAAACTCGCTACATGCTTTTGCATGCTGGACATCGTGAAGAAAAGACTATTTCGCTGGTCTGCCAATACAAGAACGACTAAACTTAACTCAAAGTAACACAAGATTACAAAAAGAACCAATCAGCAAAAAGAAAAAAATCGAAGAATCTGAACACGTTGTCATTGCGACATCTAGGGAACGCGGGGGATCTTCCATGGTGAAGACTCATGACTATGTGCTTGTCGTGATCCGGAATCTTCAGGAAACATTTGATGACGGTTATCTAAAGACCCTGCGACAGCATGGTTATCGAATTGAGCTTGTCCCGGCGGGACAGGACCCGATTCCGACCATGGAGGCCCGCCCCCCCATCGCTGCCTGCTTCCAGTACGACTACCCCGACCTGCAAGGCCTGGCGGACCTGCGTGAGGCCAAAAAGCGCGTCTCCTCGGTTCCGCTGCTGATGATCACCCAGGCGCATTCGGAGCACCTGGCCGTGTGGGCCTTTCGTTCCCGGGTGTGGGACTACTTCGTGCAACCCATCGACATGCCGCGCCTGCTGGAAGTGTTTGCCAGCCTGCGCAGCGTAAGGCTACCCGGAAGTGCGAGCGTGGCTTCGAACATGGACCCGGATTCGAGAAAGGCGCTGGATGTCCAGAATGCCATCCCCCCCGAGGCACGCTTGCGCTGTTCCGGCCCCGGCGGCGAACAAGCGCAGCTCGACCGCGCGATGTCTTTCCTCGACAAGAACCTGCACCGCAAGATCGCGCAGGCGGAAGTGGCGGAAAGTTGCGGCTTGAGTACCTTTCAGTTCAGCCGCCTGTTCAAGCGCCTGACCGGCGTCACCTTCCAGGAATACCTGCTGCATCGGCGCATTGCCGAAGCCATGCGCCTGCTCGCCAACCCCAAGGTATCGATCACCGATGTCTGCTTTACCGTCGGATTTCGTGACCTTTCCTATTTCACGCGGGTCTTCCAGCGCTATGTCGGCCAACCCCCTTCCCGTTATCGCTTGAGCCTGGTCGACAAGCAGCAGGAACCGCAACCGCATCAGCACAAGATCGAGTTCGACCCCCTGGCGGCAACAGCGGCCCAGTTATCGTTAGCTCCGCTCAAGAGCTGAACGTCATTTCTATCATCTGTCAGTCATGATGAGCCGGCCCGTCTTCGACGGGCCGGTTTTGGTTGCAGACTCTGATTGATCACTGCTATCAATCGACGAGTACTGGTATCTCCGCCAGAATCCCGAAATTCTCTCCCCCCGTCTGGCCCTTGGGTTCGTGATAACTGCAACTGGGCAGGAAGTAGATGGTCTTCTGGCGCCAGCCGCTCTCCTGCGGGGAGCTGCTCCATTCGGCCAGGCTGCCATCGGAATCGCGAATGTTCATGGCATTGACGAAATCGTCCCAGCGCGTCACGCCATTGGGGTCGGCATTGCTCCAGGTGCCCGGCGACACACCGTCACTATCATCGGGCGGCAGTTCCATTTGTTGCGGGGCTTGCGCATCGATATTGTTAGCCTGATCGGTGATCCAGGCGATATTGAGATTCACTGCGCCAACCAGAGAGTTGCTGGGTGAAATACCACTCGAGCAGTCGACCACCGGCAGCGTCAGGCTCCATAGCCGCTCCTTGTCGGTCTCCGACACCCAGCAGTCAAACAATGCCTGGAATGCCGACTGCACCTGGCCATTGCTGGTGGTCATATCTTCCCCGAAGTTCAACTCGTCGGGATTGCCATCACCGCAGACCAAGTCCCTTATTTCACCGGCATTGGCTGCCCCGTTATCCCCCTGTTCGAAATTGGTCCAGCCGCCAGTCTGGTCGCCTTCGGGAATGAAACGCCCCACATCACAGGAATAGCCACTACCATCGACGAGGGCTTGTCGACACATGGCGATCGGCTGGTCGACATCCTCAGGGCGCAGCGAACCGGCATAGCCGATATAGGCCACTGCCCGTGCCTCAACCTCATAGCCATCGAAACCGAAGACACTGCCAAAGAACGCTTCCACCTTGGTCTGCTTCCTGGCAGTGACCACTTCCACGGCATTGATGAAGTTGAGATCGGCATCCAGTTCCGCAGTGCTGCGATCGAGATCCACCGGGTCCACGGAGTCGTTGGGGGTGAAGGTACGGGTGGCAAAGCTCCAGTGACCACGCAGCGCACTGATCACTTCCACCGACGAGTTCTGGCTATCATTGGCCTGTGCCGTATCAGTAGCGACCTTATTGGCACTATCAACAGTAGGGTCAACGATACCATCGTTGACACTGCTGCCATCCTCGAGATAAAGCACCCTAGCTCCGGCGAGTGCCCCCGCATCGGCGGCATTGTGTAGCTCGTTGCGTGCCACGTACAAGTTGCTGCCATCCACCGCCAGCGCGGTGAAGGCCAGCAGCATGAACAGCGACACCGCCAGCAACACCATGGAGACGCCGCCCTGGCGACGAGGCGAGCCGAATCGACCTCGGGAAATGGTTGCGAGTCGTGTGTTCATGATCATTCCGCCCTCATAACGATGGTGGAGGAGAGATCCAGCACACCGCCAAGGGTCTCGATGAAGCCCGGCAGCACCAGGTACTGGTAGGGATAATCGACGTTCACCGTCAGGTCATCGCCGGCATCGAAGCTGCCATTGGCATTGCGGTCGAAACGTTGGACCTCGATGGTCATATCGGCCGGCCCACCCAGCGAGATCAGATACTGCTCCGCGTAGTCGCAAACGGCCTGCCTGATGGCATCGTTCTCCGCGTTCGCAGCAGCGGCATTGCACTGCAGGGTGTAGGTGGCGAAATCCGGGCGCGGATCGGGCCGAAACAGGATTCCGGTCCGCGCGCCCTCGCGGGTGGCATTGGTCATGGTCGACTTGTCGAACAATGCGACACTGAACTCGATGATGCCGAACAATAGGAGGAACAGGACGGTCGCCGAGATGGCGAACTCCACCAGTTCCGACCCCTTCTGCTTATGTGGTGAACGCCCCATGTTCATCGTGCCCCCTCCCTTTCTCGTATCAATCGACCGCCAGCCCGCCATGGCGCCGCATCACCATATCCAGGTTGCGAGCGTTCTGACTGGCCGTGATGTAATAGGCCGGCGACAGGCGCATGGCTTCCTGGAAGAAATTCATCGCCTCGTCATAGCGCCCTTCCACCATCGAGATGTAGCCGATGTCGTTATAGGCCTTGGCACGGTTGCCGTTGCGAGCCATCGCCTCGATGGCGAAGTCGTAATCGCCTTCGCGGGCATACACCAGCCCCAGGTTGCGCCAGGCCAGCTCGTAACGGGGGTTGGCGCTCACCGCCTCGCGCAGCGCCTGGCGGGCGCCCGGCAAGTCGCCGGCCAGGTATCGCGAATAGCCGAGGTTGTTGAGCACACGTGCCGAACGTGGGTTAGCTTGCAGGGCCTGTTGATAATGCTCGGTCGCCTGCTCGTGCTCGCCGCGCATATCGGCGATGATGCCCAGCGCGTTATGCGCCTTCCAGGGCGCATTGCCACGCGCGACGATGGGTCGTAACTGCTGTTCCGCCAGCTCGAACTGACGCTGCTGCAACAGTACGATACCCAATCCGGTTCCGGCCCAGGCATGTTGCGGCTCTAGCTCCAACGCCCAGCGGTAGGCCAGGTCGGCGAGACGATAGTTGCCCCGCTCATGGTGGATGGCACCGATCTTGTAAAGCGGATCGGCCTGGGGGGCCTTTTCCAGTTGCAGGCCGCGCAGGTATTCGAACAATGCGCGGTCCTCGTCGCCGGCATTGAGCGCGGCATCGCCATTGCGATAGGCCTCGGCCGGCGACGCCACCGGGAAGGCGGTGCTGTAGACCGCCGTCGACTCACCGTCGTAGAGCGCGCCATAGGCATCCGAGCCACCATGGCGCGAACCGTTGGAGGCACAGCCGGCCAAAGCAACACTGGCCAGCAACGCCGTGACGATCATGGGTTTGCGAAGCTTGGGTGACATGATGAGATACCCCCTGCAAGGTTTTTTCGTTGTTGGCTATCACGGTTCTAATACCCAGCTCCAGCCAGCGCCCTCATTGCGCCGAGCAACGGCGGCCCCAACGCCACCACGAAGAAACTGGGAAATACGCAGAAGATCAGCGGAAACAGCATTTTGGTGCTGATCTTGGCCGCCAGCTCTTCGGCTTCCTGGGTACGCTTGTCGCGCAGTTCCACGGCATAGATGCGCAAGGTGGTGGCAATGCTGGTACCGAAGCGCATGCTCTGCAGCAAGGTGGTCACCAGGCCGCG
The DNA here is from genome assembly GCF_000409775.1 of Litchfieldella anticariensis FP35 = DSM 16096. GTDB lineage: Bacteria > Pseudomonadota > Gammaproteobacteria > Pseudomonadales > Halomonadaceae > Litchfieldella > Litchfieldella anticariensis. The sequence goes on from NZ_KE332388.1 coordinate 35,755, forward strand.
AATGTCCTCGACGCCAGTGCGCTCTTCCATGTCGCGCAACGCTTCCTTGCTGTCCATGCCCGCGCGGGTCTGCATGCTGAACAAATGCAGTTCGTCGGCGAGTTCTGGATGGCTGACCTCGAGATCCTGTGCCACGCGCTGTATGGCAGCCCCCAACCCCAGCCCCGCTTCGGTACAAACCACCAGCAAATCCAGTGCATCCGGCAGGCCGCGGCGCAGTAAGCGAGTGCGTTTCTTGGTCTCCCGCTCCAGCCACAGCACCGGAAGCAGGTAACCGGTAAGCGCCGTGGCTCCCAACATCAGCAGGTTGACGCCCAGCGGCAAGCGCACGAAGGGAATCACCAGGGTCAGCAATAGCAACGGCGGCAGCACCGTCAGCGCCAGCCGGGTGCCATAGAAGACGTTCACGGCTCCTGGCGAACGCTTGCCGGCGCGCCGCAAGCGCTGCGCGATACGGTTCTTGGCTTCTTCCTTGTTGGGCACTAGCCGTTCGCCCATCGGCCCCAGCCATTGGCTGACACCCGCGCCCTTCGCTCCACCAGCGGAAGCGACAGAGGCGGAACCGGCAGCCGTGGCAGCCCCAGCTTCCAGACCCCGTAAACGCCGACGCAAGGGGTCCGACAAACCCATCAGCAGTAACAGCAGGGCGATCATCAAGGCGAAGATGGTCAACCCCAGCAGTGCCGAAAAGCCGAGTTGGACCATCTCCGGGTCGGCAAGCCACTCTTCCAGTTGGCTCAGCAGTGACGTCAGCGCGTCCATATCTATCTCCCTTCACACGTCGATACGTATGATTTTGCGCATCCAGAAGATCCCGATGATCATCATCACGAATGCCGCCATCACCAGTTGCCGGCCGGTGGGATCTTGAGTGAGCATGGGAATGAAGTCGGGATTGACCACCGTCAGCACGCCAGCCAGTACGAAGGGCAACAGCGACAGGATCCAGGCGGCCATCTTGCCCTGGGCCGAGAGGGTGCGCAGCTTGCGCTGGAAGCGGAAGCGGTCGCGCACCACGGCGGCCAAGCCATCGAGCAGTTCCGCCAGGTTGCCGCCGGTCTCCTTCTGGATCAGTACCGAGGTCACGAACACCATCACCGTGACGCTTTCCACCCGTTCCAGCAGGCCGTTCATCGCCGCGCGCACATCGCCACCGTAGTTGATCTCCATAAAGGTGATGTGGAACTCGCCGGCTATCGGGTCGGCCATCTCCTCGGCCACCAGGCGCATGGCATCGCTGAACGGATGCCCGGCACGCAGCGCGCGCGCCATGATGATCAACGCATCGGGCAACTGCTCCTCGAACTTGGCCAGGCGGCGGCTACGCGCTATGTTCAGGCGCATGAAGGGGAAGGCCCACACCCCCAGCCCGAGCAGCACACCAAGCACGGGATGTGGCAGCAGGTAGAACCCCGTTACCCCGGCCATGCCCCCCAGGCACACTGCGTACAGTACGATGCGATAGGCGGGTGTCTGCTTGCCGGCCTGCTCGACCAGCCGCTCCAGCCGTTGCATGCCGGGCAGCGACTCCAGTGCGCGCTCCAGCGGCGAAAGATCGCGCAGGTATTTCTGGCGTACCAGCGACACCTGCCCCTGGTTCGACGCGCTATTGATATGACGTAGGCGCTTCTTGAGCCGCTTGCGTACCTGCCGGTTCTCGCCGAAGGTCGGCACCATGAAGCTCTGGATCAGCAGGAACGCGGCAATGAAGATCATGCCGAGGAAGATCGTCTGGTCGGAGAGCTGGATGTTCAGCGCACTCAGTTCCATGGCCGCTGGCCTCCGCCGATCTGGAACACCTCTAACGGCGGCGCCATGCCGCGACGCTTCAGGTAGTCGTAGAAGCCGGGTACCACGCCGGTAGCCGTGAAGCGGCCGATGACCTTGCCTTCCTCATCGATGCCTTCACGCTCGAAGCGGAAGATTTCCGACATGGTGATGATGTCACCTTCCTGGCCGTTGATTTCCTGCACGCTGACCAGCCGGCGCTTGCCATCTTCCTGGCGCTCGACCTGCACCACCACGTCGATCGCCGAGGCGATCTGCGCGCGTAGCGCCTTGGCCGGCAACTGGAAGCCACTCATCGCCACCATGCTCTCGATGCGCGTCAGGGCGTCACGCGGGGTGTTGGCGTGAATGGTGGTCAACGAGCCGTCATGGCCAGTATTCATGGCCTGCAGCATGTCGAAGGCCTCGCTACCGCGCACCTCACCGAGGATGATGCGGTCCGGGCGCATACGCAGGCTGTTGCGCACCAGATCACGCTGCGTTACCTCGCCTCGCCCCTCGATATTGGGCGGGCGGGTTTCCAGGCGCACCACATGCGGCTGCTGCAACTGCAGTTCCGCCGAGTCCTCGATGGTGACGATACGCTCATCATGCGGTATGAAGCCCGAGAGAATATTGAGCAAAGTGGTCTTACCGGCACCGGTGCCTCCCGAGACCAATACGTTGAGCCGCGCCTTGACCACCTTTTCCAGCAATTGGGCGACTTCCGGCGTCAAGGTGCCGATCTCGACCAGGTTTTCGGCGTTCAACCGTTCTACCGCGAAGCGGCGGATCGACAGCATCGGGCCATCGATGGCCAATGGGGGAATCACCGCGTTGACCCGCGAGCCGTCCTTGAGGCGAGCATCGACCATTGGCGAGGATTCGTCGATGCGCCGCCCCACGCTGGAAACGATGCGGTCGATGATGGTCATCAGATGGCGGTCGCTGTCGAAACGCAACACGGTCTGCTCCAGTTTGCCGCGACGCTCGACGAAAATCGGCGTGGTGCCATTGACCAGGATGTCCGATACCGACTTGTCGGCCAGCAGCGCTTCCAGCGGCCCCAGGCCCAACACCTCGTCCTGCAGTTCCTTGACGATACGCTGGCGCACCGCGGCGTTGAACGGCAGCGCCTCTTCGCTCATCAGCGACTCGCAGACCTGCTGGATCTGCTGGCGTGCTTCACGCTCATCGAGCGTGCCCAACAGCGACAGGTCCAATACCTTGACCAGCTTGCGGAACAGCTTGTGCTTGCATTCCTGTTCGGCCGCCGTCAGCCCTTCCGTGGCATTGCGTGCGGTCTTCAACCCCCATGATTGACGGGCCATCTCTCCATTCCCGTTTCCTTCCATACCATCACTGCCCAAGCGTTCGCGTAAGTTCATCGCCGTTTCCCCCTCAGTTCCTTCGTGCCCAGTTCAGCAGCGGCCATTTGCCACGGCTGGGCATCTGTGTCTGTTCGTCTGCGTCCAAAGCACTTGCCAATGCGTCGAGCTTGCGGGTGATCGGCGCCTTGCGTGCCAACTCGCTCAATGGGCTACCCACATTGATGCTCTGCGTCACGCGGCGGAAATCGTTGGGCAGCGTGAACACCGGCACCCCCGGCAAGGCATCGCGAATATCGTCGAGCCCGACGGCGTTGCGCTTGTCATAACGATTCACCACTACCGTGATATGGGTATTCGTCAAGCGCAGTTCGTAGCGCAGGATATCGCGCAACCGCTGGGCATCACGCAGATGCGCCACACTCTGTTCCATCACCATCAGGATACGGTCGGCACGCTCCAGCACCGTGGCCGTGGGGCCACTGATCCAGCGCGGCAAGTCGACCAACACCTCGTCGTAAGCCTGAGCCAGTACCTGCAGCAGTAATTCGACCCGCGACTCCGGAATCTCGGCGATGGTCACCATGTCCTGTGGCGAGGAAGCCAGCAGATCCAGCCCACTGTCATGGGTCTTCACATAGCCTTCCAGGGCCACGGCATCCAGACTGTCGGCCGCTTCCAGCGCCTGTACCAGGCCATTGTGCGGGGATAGATTGAAATACAGCGGCAGCGAACCGAACTGCACGTCGAAATCCACCAACACGCTGTGCCGGTCGCGCTCGGCAAGGACATGGGCCAGATTGGCGGCGATCACGCTGGCCCCGGAACCGCCCTTGGCATTGATCACTGCCGTCAGGCGCGCCGCCTGGCGCTGCGGATCGGTTAGCCGGTCGCGGCTCAACTGGCGGATGAACTGGCTGATCTCGCCGTCATCGATGGGCGGCGAACAGAAGTCGCGGGCACCGGCGCGCATGGCGATGCGGATCAGCTCGACATCGCCCTTGGGCCCTACCACCAGCAGCGGCGGGCGCTCGGCCGCCGGGCGTTCGCATAGTGCCGTGAGTTCCGCTTCCCAGTGGTCGCTGACCAGCAGGATCAAGGCATCGGGCAACGACGACACTCCATGCAAGGGATCGGCATGCCCGTTGACGATCACCCGGGTCGTGACGTTGATGTCGCTTTGGCTGCGTAGCATGGACTCCAGGAAGCCCAGCTCGTCCCTGTTCCGTCCTGCCAGTAGTATTTCCAGTCGATAACGCATGCCGTTATTCCCGTATGTGATTGGCCTGAATCGCCGTCCACTCTCTTCTTGCTTCTTGTTCTTGCACTCTTATCGCTTTGCCCATTTAAGGCATGACCACCATTGGTGCCTGGCTGGCCTGCCCAGAGGTAGGCGGTTGCCGATAAGCCCGCATCGCTGCCGCCGGCTTGTCGCCGCGCATGGTGCCCACCTCGTCTTCCGGGGGGTAAGTCTGCAGTTCGATCATGCGTCGCACGCTGTCACCATATTCCGGCAAATCGGCTCCCGGCTGTGCCGCGCAGGCTGTCAGCAGTACGCTGCCAAGCGCGATGACTGCCAGCCGCCATGGCCATCGCGGCCGGTCATGCGTGACGAGTGAGTGTGTCCGTTCTTGCGGTGTAAGAGATGAACGCTTCATGGTGCTGTCTCCCGGGCTATGTGGATCAGAGGTCATGGCCGAAGCGTCCTTCGGTGCCGCCATCGTCACGACTGGACATCAGCTCCATGTCGAGACTGGAAGTGCGGCGCGGAGGCGGCTGGTCGTCAGGGCCACGAGCATGAAAGTTGCCCAGTAGATAGAACTCCAGATCGCTCGGCGGTACGAAGGAACCGGTGGGCAGACGCACCTGCGCGGTGTCGAACGAACGTGCCAGGCGCGGGGTGACGAAGATCACCAGTTCGGTCTGCTCCTTGATGAACTCCTGGCTGCGGAACAACACGCCGAGCACCGGCAAGTCGCCCAGCCCAGGGAACTTGGAGACGTTCTCGCGCAAGCTCTCGTTGAGCATGCCGGCGATGGCGATGGTCTGCCCAGTGTTGAGTTCCACGGTCGAGCTGGCGCTGCGCTTGACCAGCGCCGGCACGAAGAACTGCGACGTGGTTTCATCACCGACACCTAACCGCAGGCTGTTGGCGGCCACCAGGTCCGAGACCGAGACATCGACCTGCAGGTTGATGGTGCCGGAATCCAGCACCACCGGCACGAAACGCAGCCCGACCCCGAATTCCTTGTATTCGATGGTGATCGTGCCGTCGCCCTGGGGTACGGGAGTCGGGAATTCACCGCCGGCCAGGAATTGCGCTTCCTGCCCGGTCAAGGTGGTCAGGTTGGGCTCAGCGAGGATCTTGGCCACCCCTTCGCGGTTGGCGGCATCGAGCACCAGATTGAGCAGATAGTCGCCGCGCTGGTAGCTGGCGAAGATCCCGGTGTCCTCGATCGAGGCCAGATTGGGGGCGAACTCGTCGATCACCGGCCCAATCGGCGTATTTCCGCCGAATGTCGGAACTCGAGCCGTTCCCCCAGCTCCAGTATCGAACTCGGCGTCGGGGAAGGTCGCCCCACCAGTCACACCACCCAGGCGCAAGGCCGAGGAGCCGACATTGAAGACATTGAAGTTGGCTTCCAAGCGCTTGACCAACGAGCGCGATACCTCGGCGACCTTGACGTCGAGCATCACCTGCTGGGCGCCACCGACCTGCATCAGGTTGAGTACCGTTTCGCCGCCCTCCTCACTGGCCACGGCAAAACGGTTGGCCAGCCGTAGCGCAGTATCCATACGCTCGGCGCTCGATACCTCGCCGCTGAGCACGATGCTGTCCTGGGCCGAACGCACCTGGATATTCTCGCCGGGCAGCATGGTATGCAGGTGGCCCTTCAGCGATTCCAGGTCGTGGGTGACACTGACGTTGAGCATACCCTGGACGCGCTCGGACTCGTCCCACAGCACCACGTTGGTCGTGCCGAGCGACTTGCCCAGGATATAGATCTGCCGCGAGCGAACCACCACGATATCGGCGATCTCCGGGTTACCCACCGAGAGTATCTTCACCGAACGCGGAAACTCCAGTACCTGTGACTTGTTGATCGGCACGTCCACCGATACCGTGCGCCCTTCGTAGGGCATCGCGACCCGGCGTTCCTGGGCCAGGGCAGCTCCGCCCCCCAACGCTGCCAGCCCCCATGCCAGCAAAGAAGCCAAGGCCACCGCCAGCCACTTATCCACTACCCGTTGCCTGTTCATTGCGTTCCCCTGCTGACTCATCGTTTCTGGTTATCGTTAGTGGCCCGTCAGTTGCGCACGCTGACCGAACTCTGCTGGGTACCGCGAATGATATGTACCTGCCGGCCGACCGGTGCCGCGCGAACAGGCTGCGGCGTGGGCTCGGATACGGCCTTGGGTTCGGCGACGCCCATGTTCGAACGCTGGGCGGTCATGAAGTCGTCCTTGTCGTCTTCCTGGTCGAGCGGATTACGCAGGGTAAGCTGTACCTTGCCCTCCTGGGTCGCTTCCACCAGCTTCTCTGCCTGGCGTGGGTCGACCTCGAGCGTTACCGCACGTACGATCACTGGCCCGTCACGTTCCTGGGAGGCGATCTGGTCCACCGCCAGCACCTTGATATTGCGCAGGATGGTTTCCGAGGTGACGTTGCGGTTGTTGCCATTGGATTTGGCAGAGACGACGTCCACGCGGTTGCCGGGCAGCAAGAAGCCAGCTACACCCACCACGTCGTCGACACGCACGCTCATCGCCCGCTTGCCGCTCTCCAATATCGCCGCCAGGGCACTGCCGCCCATGTGTTCGGCGACTCTTCCTTCGAGCACGATCTCGCCGGGATAGATCACCTGGTTGCTGACCCTTCCGACCACCTTCTCGATCTCCGAGAAGCTGCCTTCAGGCACAGCCTTGGGTGGCAGTTCCACCATGCGCAGGTCCGAGGCCTGTACCGTCTGGCCAAAGGGGATCTGCAGCGTGGCCACCACCACTTGCGCCATATCGCTCACGGCGTCTCCCTCGCCTTGCTCATGCATCCAGTTCTTGGCCAGCATGGCGGCGCCGGTGGCCATCACCAACGACACGCCCAACATCAACACGATGCCTTTCTTGTTCATGATGCGTCCCTCCCGGGTTCACCAAGCTCTCCGAAATAGTTTTGCCATGCCCAGTGCAGGGCCTCCCGCGATAGCCCCTCACGCACCACCCCCCGATAGCGGAGATAGTCCTGGGCCAGGCCCAGCAGATCGCGGGGGTGGCAAGGCAGCAGCGGCACCTTGAAGCGTGCGTGTAGTTCGTCGATCACGAAGTGCGTCACCAACGGATCGCAGGTCAGCTCTCGCTCGTGGCACTCCTGCTGCCAGATGGCCAGGTAGCCGTCTCGCGATAGCGGTTCGAAATGGATCTTGTAGCCAATGCGGCGCAGGAAGGCGGGGTCGGCCAGCGACAGCGGCTCGAGGTTGGTGGAGAACACCAGCGCCACATCGAAGGGCACGTGAAAATGCTGGCCGTTGCTCAGGGTCAGGTAATCGCAGTGCTCTTCCATCGGCACGATCCAGCGATTGAACAGTTCCATGGGTTCCATGCGCTGGCGACCCAGGTCGTCGATCACCAGCATGCCGTTGTTGGCACGAAGCTGGATCGGTGCATGATGAATATGGGTCGTTGCGTCGTACTGAACTTCCAACATGTTCAGGGTCAGTTCGCCCCCGGTGACCACACAGGGCCGCCGGCAGCGTACATAGCGTGGGTCATGGCCCTGCTCCAGATACAACCTTGCCAGGGGCGAAGTGGCCTCTTCCTCGATCACCTCATGTACGGCAGGGTCAAAGCAGCGTAGCGCCTTGCCGGCAACCAGAATGGCATGTGGTATCAGCACATTACCGGGCAACAACCGTGACAGGCGCCGCGAGATGAAACTCTTGCCGGTCCCTGGGTCGCCATAGAGGAACATCGCGCGCCCCGAGTGCAGCGCCGGGCCCAATTGGTCGAGCAGCTCAGGCGCAATCACCGTATCGGCAAAGGCATCATGCACTGTCTGGCGGTCGACGCCATCGGCACTCATGGTCTGCGTTTTCACTTGGCGGACATAGTCCTCCAGCGTGACGGGGGCCATGCCCGCATAGCCGTCACGCGCCAATGCTTCCAGCGCCGCGGCACGCCCGCGGTCGGTCAGCCCGAAACGCAGCACGCCCTGTTCACCAGCCCCACGCACTTCCGCGCGGCGCTCATCGCGTAGGAAGTGGCATATCTCCTCAACCACCGGCCCCGCCAGCGCACTGCCCTGGCTCAATTGATGCAGATCCAGCACCCCATGCTCGTAAAGCTGCTTGGAAAGCAAGTCCGCCAGGTAGAGCAGATCGAGCCCCGTCTCGGCCACCGTACTCGGCCGCACCGGCCCGCTACTCGCCGAGGCCGACGGTAAACGCTCTGTGGAGAGACACAATGTCATGACAAGACTCCTTCTACTCTTTATTGGCTTCGGGCTTCGGGCTTCGGGCTTCGGGCTTCGGGCTTCGGGCAAGATCGTCGTTTGCTCTGAGTCTTCCGAAAAACTGCTCGTAGCTCGCAGCCCGTACCTCGTAGCTTTTCTTCCTACTTCCTTCTTCCTCTTTTCCGCTCGTAGCTCGTTGCCCGCAGCCCGTCGCTTTTCTTCCCACTTCCCACTTCCCACTTCCTTCTTTTTCTTTTCCGCTTGTAGCTCGCAGCTCGCGACTCGTAGCCCGCCGCCTTACCCCCACCACTGCCACACCAATAACCCCGTGGTCCCCAGCGCAATCGACACTGCAAAGGGGAATTTCCTGCCCATCACTTCGCCCTCTTCCGGCGCCACATAAATCGGCTTTCCAGTCACGGCTAAGGTCTTTAACATCAGGCCATACCTGGCCCATGGAGAGATGGAATTTCGCGAAAACAGCGCACTAGCGGCAAAACCCATGGCGATTACGCCACCGACAAAGATGCTGGCCAATGCGGCGATGAAAACGTCATAAGGGCCAAGTAAGGTGCCAACTGCCGCCATCAACTTGACGTCACCGGCACCGGTCATACCCAGCAGATAGCCTGGCAGCAAGATCACAAGCCCCACTGCCAGGCCGGAAATGGTGGCCAGGATACCGCCGGAACCTGCCAACAATCCCTGCAGCAGAATTCCTATTGCGGCCCCGGCCATAACGAGCACATTGGGGATACGCCGCTGGCGTAGATCCCAGACCGCCGCGCTCCAGATCAGCAGCAGTACCAGTCCGGGTATCAGCAAGTGCTCATGGCGCATAGTGATCCCCTTTGTTGTTTGGCTGTTCTTAGGAGGAAGAAGCGCCGATGTCCCTATCGGCGCCAACTTTCGTTACTGAGATGCTTACGGTCCTGCCGGAGCCAAGGCGTCCCGCAGCGCGCCCAAGTGCGTTGATACATGCCCACCGATTGCAACGAAAATCGCCGCTCCGACAGCCACGATCAGCCCACCGACCAGCGCCCATTCGACGACCTCGGTGCCTTCTTCTTCTTTCCAGAAGCGCTCGATACCCTTCATCAACTTGTTCATGTCGTGATTCTCCGTTTCTTCTTGAGTTGGTTAACCACTTCTTTCCAGAGCCGGCCGGGACCGGCCAGAGCCGACACCCCCGGGAATCAGCTCCCGAGGTCAGCATCGCTGTTACAATACAGTTACGCTGTAACAATCTTGCAGGGCTATAGGATTATCTTGCGTTGGGTCGGATGACTGAGGGCTGGGAAGGAAGGATGAGAGACGTTTCGACCGCAGGAATGACAAGAGGAACAATGAGTTAGGATGCAGAATTCATTGCAGCGCAGCACAACAAATTTTTCTACACATTTCGTTACATTGATGAGAGAAAATCGCAATACGACGTTCAACGAACTAATATCGAGGGCTAAAATATAATCATTCTTGATTGTTTTTTGTCACAAATAGAAATGAGTGAGGTTCCAGCAAAGGAAACGCTGAAGAAATCGACGAGCATGCTCAAGCGCAAGGCGCCCGGAGCACAGGAACCGGAGCATATGGGGTATAGGTGAGGATCCGCCGGTCCGACGCTTCGGCACCGCGCAACGCAGCGATTGAGTAGCGCAGGCATTTATTCAGTGTTTCCCAAAAGGGCTGATTGAGTTCCCGTGCAAGCAAATCGTTGCCTGTCGAGGTAAGCAACGAAAATTTCCGATTTTTAATCACATTGTCGACCCTTCCGCTGTGTAGCCTGTGGGGAAGACCCGTTAGCATTAGAATTAAGTGTGGACATGGATTGGTCCGCGCTTTCGTTTCATTTTTCCTAATAACGAGACAACATGATTCGCACATCGCTTTCTTCAGGCTGGCCGCTGGTCGCCGCTGCCCTGCTGGTTTCCGCGTGGCTGGTGGCGCCTGGTGCTCATGCTCAGGAACGTGTTCCGGTGATTGCCAGCTATGCCGAGCTTCGCCCATGGTCGGACCCGCTAGAGGCACTGGGCACGCTGCGCGCCGACGAGAGCGTGACACTTTCCGCCACCATGACCGAAACCGTCGCCGAGCTGAATTTCCAGGATGGCGAAGTGGTCGAGGCTGGCCAGTTGCTGATGCGCCTGGAAGACAGCGAGGAACAGGCCCAACTACGCGCCGCACAGGCGCTGTATGACGAGAGGCGCAATGCGTTCTCGCGTGCCACACAGTTACAGCAGCGCAACCTCGGCACACGGGCGGAACTCGAGGACAGCCAGGCACGGCTGCGCCAGGCCGAAGCCGCAATCGAGGAAATCCAGGCGCGCTTGGCCAATCATCGGTTGCGAGCCCCCTTCGACGGCGTGATCGGCTTTCGCAATATCAGTGCCGGCAGCCTGGTCACGCCTGGTACGGAACTGCTGACCCTGGATAAGCTGGATGTGGTCAAGCTCGACTTCCGGGTACCCGAGGTCTATCTCGCTGCATTGCAACCAGGGCTGCGTCTTACCGCGCGTACCGATGCCTACCCCGATGAAACCTTCAGCGGCGAGATCGCCAATGTCGGTACACGTATCGACTCCGTCACCCGCAGCGTGACGGTACGTGCCATATTGGCCAACGATGACATGCGCCTGCGCCCCGGCATGTTGATGGAGGTCGTGATTCAACGCCGCCCGCGCGACACCCTGGTGGTGCCAGAGTCGGTACTGGTGCCCAGAGGCGAGCGCCACTATTTGTTCGTTATCGACGAGGCCGATGACAACCGCCTCGAACGCCGCGAGGTCGTGGTCGGCGAACGCCGTGCCGGTGAAGTCGAAATTCTCGAAGGCTTGCAAGCCGGCGAACTGGTGGTGCGCCATGGTGTGCAGCGTGCCCGCGATGGCGATCAGGTGGCCCTGCTGGGCATTGCCGACGACGAGACTGCGGTGCGCGATATCCTGCAACGTCAGCGCCCAACCGCGGCCCCGGATGCCTCCGCCAAAGGCGGTGCCTGATGCGGCTGTCCGATATCTCCGTTCAGCGCCCGGTGCTGGCCATGGTGATCGCGGCCTTGATCGTGGCCTTTGGCCTATTGGCCCTGGAACGCCTGCCGCTGCAAGAGTATCCCGCCATCGACCCGCCGATCGTGAGTATCGACACCCGCTACCCCGGCGCCTCGGCCAGCGTGGTGGAAACCCGGATCACTCAGGTGATCGAGGACCGAATCGCCGGCATTGAGGGCATCGAGTTGATCACCTCGTCGAGCGAAGACGGACGCTCCCGAATCGACGTTGAGTTCAGCCTGGCCATGGATATCGACGCTGCAGCCAACGACATTCGCGACCGTATCTCCGGGGCCTTACGCGACCTGCCTGACGAATCCGACCCACCGGAAGTGCAGAAGACCGACAGCAGCGACGATGTGGTGCTGTGGCTCAGCTTGTCGGGAGATGGCTATTCGATGGCCGAGCTCACCGACTATGCCAATCGTTATCTGGTCGACCGCTTCTCGGTGCAGCCGGGTGTTTCCCGAGTACGAGTCGGTGGTGGGCGCGAATATGCCATGCGCATCTGGCTGGACCGCAACGCCCTGGCGGCGCGCAACCTGACTGTGGGCGACGTGGAGGATGCACTGCGTGCCGAGAATGTGGAGTTTCCTGGTGGCGCTATCGAGTCACAGGAGCGCCAGTTCATCGTGCGCCTGCCACGGGCTTTCTCCACGCCCGAGGATTTCCGCACCCTGGTCCTGGATCAGGGTAGTGACGGCTACCTTGTGCGGCTGGGTGATGTGGCGCGAGTCGAGATCGGCTCGGAAGAGGATCGTTCGATGTTCCGCGCCAATGGCATCCCCATGGTCGGACTGGGCATGATCAAGCAGTCCACCGCCAATGTGCTGGAGCTCTCGCAAGGCGTGGTCGCCGAGATGGCGCGTGTGCAACCCAGCCTTCCCGAAGGCATGGAACTGCGTCTGAACTTCGACTCCTCTCTGTTCGTCTCCGGTGCCATCCAGCAAGTGGTGATCACGCTGTTCATCGCCATGGGCCTGGTGGTACTGGTGATCTTCATGTTCCTGGGCAATTTCCGCACTACCTTGATGCCCGCTGTCACCGTTCCCATTGCCGTGATCGGTTCGTTCATCGCCCTGGCGGTATTGGGCTTTACCATCAATCTATTGACGCTGTTGGCGCTGGTGTTGGCCATCGGTCTGATCGTCGACGACGCCATCGTGGTGCTGGAGAACATCAACCGACGCATGCACGAGTACGGCGAAACTCCGCTAGTCGCCGCCTTTCGCGGTACCCGCCAGATTGCCTTTGCGGTAATTGCCACCACCTTGGTGCTGATCGCGGTGTTCGTACCGCTGAGTTTCCTGCAGGGCGACATCGGGCGGCTGTTCTCGGAATTCGCCCTGACCCTGGCGGCGGCGGTGGCGATCTCCAGCCTGCTGGCACTGTCGCTAACGCCGATGATGGCTTCGAAGATCTTGAGCCCCGCCATGCATGAGGGCCAGTTGGCACGTGCCGTGCAGTGGTTGTTGGAACGCTCGCAACGTCTCTACCGCGCGCTTTTGCTGCATATGCTGAAACAGCGCCTGGTGGTGCTGGCGGTGTTCCTAGGGTTGGTGGGCGCCACAGCCTGGCTCGCCGACCGCCTGCCGGAGGAATATACCCCGCAAGAGGACCGCGGCAGCTTTTTCATCCTGGTCAACGGTCCGGAAGGTGCCACCTATGACTATACCCTCACCTACATGGACGAGGTCGAGGCACGCCTGGCACCGATGGTCGAGAGGGGAGAATTGCAACGCGTGATCATCCGCGCGCCTTTCGGCTTCGGTAACATCGAGAACTTCAATGACGGCTTCGCCATCGTCAGCCTGGCCGATTGGGGCGAGCGACGCTCGGCTTGGGAGATCATGGCCGAGGTACGCACCCGATTGAGCCCTCTGCCTGGCATCACGGCGTTCCCGATCATGCGCCAGAGCTTCGGTCAACGTGTCGAGAAGCCGGTGCAGTTCGTACTCGGTGGCGGTACCTATGAAGAACTCACCGAGTGGCGCGATCTGCTGCTTGACCATATCCACGATGACAACCCTCGCCTGATCGAACTCGACAGCGATTATCAGGAGACTCAGCCTCAGTTGCGGGTGGATATCGATTACCAGCGAGCCGCTACGCTGGGCGTGACCGTGACCGAGATCGGTCGCACCCTGGAATCGCTGCTCGGGGGACGCAGCGTGACGCGTTACGTCGACGATGGCGAAGAGTACGACGTCATCATCGAGGGCGATCGCGACGCCCAGCGCAGTCCACGCTCGCTGGACAACGTCCAGGTACGCTCGGCCCGCAGTGGTGAGCTGATACCACTGGCCAGCCTGGTTCGGCTGACCGACTTTGCCGGCCCCAGCACCCTCAACCGCTTCAACCGGGTACGCTCGATCACCATCGAAGCCAATCTCGCCGATGGCTACCCGCTGGGTGAAGCCCTCGATTACCTGGAGCGCGCCGCCGACGAGCTGTTGCCGCCCGAGGCACAAACCGATGTCGCGGGGCCCTCCCGGGATTATCAACAGGCCAGCGGTGCCACGACCTTCCTGCTTATCATGGGTACGCTGGTCGTGTTCCTGGTGTTGGCCGCCCAATTCGAGAGCTTCATACACCCGTTGGTAATTATGCTCACCGTACCGCTAGCCATGATCGGGGCACTCCTGGGGCTGTATGTCACCGGCCAGTCGCTGAACATCTATAGCCAGGTGGGGCTAGTGATGCTGGTTGGCTTGGCCACCAAGAACGGCATCCTGATCGTCGAGTTCGCCAACCAGTTACGCGACCAAGGGCTTGCCTTCCGCGATGCCTTGGTGGATGCCTCGGTGACCCGCCTGCGGCCGATCCTGATGACTGCCGTGACCACCATGGCGGGCTCGATCCCACTGATCGTTTCCACCGGCCCCGGCGCCGAAACCCGCATGGTGATCGGCACCGTGATCCTGTGTGGTGTGGCCACGGCAACGCTATTCACGCTGTTCGTGGTACCGGTGGCCTATGACCTGCTGGCCCGGCGCACCGGCTCGCCTGCCGAGGTGCAGCGCCGATTACAACGCGAGATGAGCGATCATCATATCGCCAATGTCGACGAGCAAGCGTAGCGGGTTGATATTCGACTCATGCCGGCCTGACGGCCGGATCGTGCAGCAAGCTGCACTCCCACAAAACCAGGGGGGCATCTCAGATCTCCCACAAAAACCGGGGGCATCTCAGATCTGGTGGGAGATTCTATGTTGCCTCGCAAATGCCGGCCTCACGGCCGGATCGCGCAGAAATCTGCGCTCCCACCACCCCACGCTATGCCTCGTGAGAGCGCAGCTTGCTGCGCGATAGAACACTAGCTCAGCGCACCGATCCTCGCACGCCATACCTCGTGGGAGCGCAGCTTTGCTGCGCGATTGGCGCCGACAGGCGCCCTGTAGCTCCACCCTGCTATGCTCAAGTACAGGTATGTGCAAGGAAACGCTGAATGAACCATCGAACGAGGCACCACTGCACTGAGTCCACATAAGCAGTCATTCAGCGTTTTCCAAGGAGAATACGTTCTTATGATCGAACTGCTTCCGCCCGGTGCTGCCCATGTGGTAGCCATACGGGCCAGTGGACGGGTCGATGTCGATGATCTGCAACAAGCCATCGACGCCATCGAAGAAGTCAAGAAGACCCAACCGCGAGTGAGCCTTTATGCCGAGATCGACGAGATGCGTTGGATGACCGCCACCGCGGTCTTGCGCGATTTAGGCTATGGATTGACCCAACTCGGCGATCTGCAACACTTCTACCGTGCGGCGGCGGTGACTGACCGGCGCTGGGTCCGGCCCATCGCACAACTCGAGAGCCGCCTGTTCAAGCCGCTGGAAGTGCGTGTCTTCGCCACCCACGACAAAGAGGCTGCCAAGGAGTGGGTCAAGCATCTCCCCGAAGGCACGGAGGCGGAATACAGTAAAGCGGCTCCCGGTTGAGGTTCAGCAATCCCCCATACGACGACCATCGATCATGGTGTTCATGGTCATGTCACCCATCGGGGTCGTCGTTTCCACCTGCATGGTGCCCTTGGCCCGATCGACCATATATTGCATATCGCCGACGATGATGGCTTCACCACCCTCACCCATACAAACCATCCGATAGTTCATCGCATCACTACTGGCATTCTGCTCGAGCACCTTGCACCCCTCTTCTTCCTGAATGAGGCCTTCATTCGCCTCATTAAGGACTTCCTGGGTCAAGCATTCACGATTAGTCTGAGTTTCCTCGGGAATCGGGACGTCCCCTTCCACCGTGGTTTTGGTGACGAACTCCCATTCACCGGGTGTGAGATTGGGTGCCTGGGCCCACACTGACAGCGGCAGGGCCACGGCAGCGGCATAAAGCAAGCTGCGAAATATCATTGTGATGTCCCCCACGGATAGATGCGTGATAGGCCGCTCCCTTGGCATTTCTAGAGAGTAGCGTAACGCCACGAGGATGGATAACCTCCTGAAGACAACATCGATAATAGCCAACACATGGAAGCAACGATGAAGGCAACCTACCGCACCGCAGGGCCAATTATCACCTCACTGCTGGATACCGACTGGTACAAGGTCACCATGATGCAGGGGGTTCACCACAAGTACCCCAACGCCAGCGTGACGTGGGAATTTCGCTCGCGAAATGCCGAGGATCTGGAGCCGTATATCGGTGAGATACGCAGGCAGATCGATCAGTTGGCAACGCTCCAACTGACCAAGGAAGAGTCGGCCTTTCTCAGCACCTTCTCTTACATGTCGCCCGACTTCATTCGTTTTCTGGAGTTGTTCCGCTTCCGCCCGGAATATGTCGATGTCTACATGGAGGGGAACGAGCTATGCATCGTCATCGATGGCCCTTGGTCGCACAGCATCCTGTTTGAGATCGTGATCCTGGCGATCATCAGCGAAGTGCGCAATCGTGCCCTGTATCCCAATGTCAGTATCGACCAAGCCATCGAGCAGCTACGCCACAAGCTCGATACCTTGCGCGATGCCTATCCCGCTGAACAATTAGCCAGCTTCAACCTGGCGGATTTCGGTACACGGCGGCGTCTATCACAGCCGGTGCAGGAGGCTATCGTCGAGGTCCTCGCAAAAGAGTTCCCCGGGAATTTCGTCGGCACCAGCAACGTCGACATCGCCCGTCGTCATGGTATCCACCCGATGGGAACCATGGCGCACGAGTGGGTGATGGCACATCAGCAATTGGGCAGTCGACTGGTCGATAGCCAACGTGCCGCACTGGAAGCCTGGGTGCAGGAGTACCGCGGAGACCTGGGAATTGCGTTGACCGACACCATCACACTCGATGCCTTCCTGCGCGACTTCGATCTGTACTTCGCCAAGCTATTCGATGGGCTGCGCCACGACAGCGGCGACCCGATCGTATTCGCCGAAAAATGCATTCGCCATTACGAGACACTGGGGATCGATCCCATGACCAAGACACTGATCTTCAGCGATGCCCTGACCTTCGACAAGGCGATGAAGATCAAGACCGCATTGGAAGGCCGCATCAGGACCAGCTTCGGCATCGGCACGAGCCTCACCTGCGACATACCCGGCGTTCAGCCGATGAATATCGTCATCAAGATGGTGTCATGCAACGGCCAGCCAGTCGCCAAGATCTCCGACGAACCGGGCAAGACGATCTCTCGCGACACGGACTACGTCAGATACCTGAAGAGCGTCTTCGGCGTGGAGCATTGATGGGCTGGGCCACAGGCAGTAGAGGAAATTCCAGACGTAATTCGATTCCTTCGGGGCCGGACACATGGCGTCGATGTCTTCCTGATTGTGAGCCGGATCCGATACGTACATAATGAAGCCGGCATGGCCCGAGCCCAGTTGATCAGAAATGCACTGATCGATCACCTAAACGGCTCCGATCGCTTAGCACACCCATACAAGATCGCCCCACCGCATTGCGATGGGGCGATCTCTCACAGGAACAATGGGTGAATCGTCGCTTCAGGATGCTTCAGCGTGCAACTTGAAACCAAGGGCGTTCATCACTTTCATGATTGTTGCGAAGCTGGGATTGCCATCGGCAGACAGTGCTTTGTACAACCCCTCGCGAGTCAGTCCCGTATCGCGGGCGAGTTGTGCCATACCGCGAGCTCGAGCGATGTCGCCCAGGGCAGCCGCCACCAAAGCCGGGTCGTTCTCCTCGAGACAGGCCTCGAGATACAGAGCCATATCCTCTTCGGTATTCAGATGATCAACGGCATCCCATTTACGTAGTGTGCTCATGGAACCTCCTACACGTCGCGAGCCAATTGCTTCGCGACTTCGATGTCCTTGGCCTGACTAGACTTATCGCCACCGGCCAAGAGAATCACCAGCTCAAAACCTCGCTGCACGAAATACACACGATATCCCGGTCCATAGTGAATTCGCATCGGATACGCCTTCACCAACCGGTTCGCAATCGCCAAAATTGCCTAACTCCACGCGGCGTATCCTGGCCAGGATCTTCGCTCTGGCCCGCCGATCTCGCAGTTTGGCGAACCAGACAGCATAGGTTTCTGTCTCGCTGATGATCTTCATGACAACGAGTGTGAACTATAGTTCACATAAAAACAAGCACTCAGTCTGGATGCAAATCCCTCCAACCACGCCTAGAGGCGCTTCGTCTGCATGACGATAAGGATCTAGATCCCTACACGAGATCGAAACGTTCCTCGATCTATAAGCATTCCCAGAAATATTCCCAAAACCGTTCCCAAGGACCAGAAACTAGAAAGGGGAATCAAGCTAAGCGCTTGATTCCCCTTCAAAATCCTATGGCGGAGAGGGAGGGATTCGAACCCCAGCACAACCTTGCCACCAACGGTAAACTACTGATTCCAAAAGACTAGGTGAGCAGTATTCCCTAATTCTCAGTCCCAGGCCAGTCCCTGGATATGAAGGACGCATGCGTGACGTGCGTGTACGCAGGCGTGTAGGCGCCCTTTCGCTAAAATTCGTGGGGGGTCCGGAAAAAGGTAATAAAGGTAATGAGGTACACGAAGCACAGAATATACCTTTGATATTTCTCAGAAAAATGGAAAGGCAAAAAGGTTAGAAAAAGGTAATAACGAGGTAATTTCATTACCCCTCAAAAAGGTGTGATGAGAGAAAATAAATATCCTTTATAAACAGATAGTTATGGAAACCTAACCTTTTTCATTACCTTTTCTAACCCTTCAGGGGTTAGAAATTCATCCCTACGAAACAACGTGTTACGGCAGATTTTCACCGACCTAACCTTTATTACCTTTTTCCGTACACCCCCCATCTCCTGAGATCGTCCCCTCCACGTTTGCTGCTCTTCGTGGCGTTGAGTTCGCATGATTCCGCATGGAAAAAAGCGGCTACCAGACCGTGGTGAAGCCCAGAGCCTGCGTGGTTTCCAGCCAGACGCATGGCTGCACAAAAACTGACAGGTTTAGCGCGCAGGCGGGGCGGGGTGTCGACGGCGCGCCAGGAGGCGAGACGAAGGTCTCGAATAAGGCCGTGGCAACATATTGAAACAAGCAATACTCTTGAATGGAGGGAAGGCGTAAGCCTCAGCGTACATAGGGGGACGGAGGGAACAATGAGGGTAGCTCTATATCTACTAGTAGTTGTTGCGCTTACAGCCTGTGCTACGGCCAAGGAAACCTACACACCAAGTGGACAAAAGGGCTATAGCATCAACTGCTCTGGAAGTGCTCTCACTTGGGGGGAATGCGCGCAAAAGGCTGGTGAGCTGTGTGGCGCTAAAGGCTATACCATCCTTGAGAGAACTGGTGACCAGGGAACTATGGTCTCAGCTACTCAATACGGTATGTTCGGTAATACCGTTACAAATCGCTCCATGCTCATTCAATGCAAACCGTGAGTAAAAAGCCGCCCAGGTGGGCGGCGAAGTGGCTGCTTGCCGGTATGCGGTCAGGTCACGGTGCCGATCGGTGACGGCTTGGCGGCATCGAGCGAGTACGGCCGAAACCGGATCACCTCTTCACCCAGGTAATCGTTGATCTCGCTGAAGACGGCCTGGACTGGCTCGAGCTCGTTGGTGACGAAGACGCGGGCGGCCTTCTCCACGTCACCGAAGCCGCCGGTGTTGTTGGGGATGATACCCATCAGCTGCGGCGGGATGCGGTGGCCGGCCAGTTGATCGTCGCGGGTGATGTTCTTGATCGAGGCGAACTCATCCTTGGCGGCTACTTCCGAGATCGGGATGATCTGGATGCCGTCCTTCTTCCCATTGGGGCTGTAGAGGAACAGGTTGCGGAAGTTGCCGACGCCCTTCGATTCCTTCAGCGCCGTGCGCATGGCGTCGATGTCTTCCTGGTTTTGGGCTGGATCCGACACGTACATGATGAAGCCGGCATGGCTGCCATTGAGGTAGTACTTGCGCCGGAACAATGTGGCGTTCTCGTTGAGATAGATCGACTGCAGCGCGCCCAGGTAGTCCGGCACGCCGTAGACCTCCTGGTTGATGTCCGGCTCGAGCAGGTGAATCAGGCTGCCCTGCGGGAATTCGGTCCGCTCTGCCCAGTTCGGTACCCAGAAATAACGCTCGAGATCCGCACCGCGGCGCACGTACTTGGCCCGTGCCGGGCGCAGCTCGAGCAGCTTGCCCAGTCGCCCAAGGATCTGCTCGAGGTAGCAGTTGCCGAAGACCAGGTAGTCGGTGGCCAGGGCGCTGAAGGCCTGGCGGCTTAGCAGACGATGTGGCACGAACGACCGCACCAGGATGTTACGTTTCACCTGGATCGCGCTGCCGTGATGCGCCGTGGCCCGGTAGGTCTGCGACAACGCCGGGAAGTCGACCGGCGGCTCATACCATTCCGTGCCCAACATCCAGCAGCCGGTATAGAAGAAGTCGTAGCCGTCGGTGACCGGTACCGGATCGCCGAAACTGAACGCCTCGACCTTCGCCGGAGGCGATGCGTTGTCGTCGACACGATAGGCAGGCACGCGGACGCGTGGCTTTTCTGCGAGCTCGCTCATTCATACATCTCCATCATTGATCGGCCGGTCCCGTGATCGGCCGGTCCGTCGAGTGGTTCGTTTTGCAGGGCGTGCATGGTCGCCCACGCCAGATCTGCATGGCCGGTCTGGTTGTTGCGACCCGCGGTGTAGGTGATCTGGCGGCCGGAGGCGGTCAGCTCGCGCCGAATCGCCATGAACGACTGGGCGAGGTCCGTCCAGCCGGCATCGTATTCCAACCGTCCTTTGTTGATGATCTGCTGGGCCTGCATGACCAGCCGTGCCTTCACTTCGGGTGTGTAGCGATAGCGGGTCACAGTGGGGAAAAACTTGGCGACCAGCTGGGCGACGGCCTCGCCCAGGCCCGAGGTGTCGATGCCGATGAAGGTGACGTTGTAGCGGCGGGTCACGTCGCGTATGAATTCGGACTGGGCCTCGTAGTCGCGCCCCTTGAGGCGATGACGCTCAAGCACCCGATGCTTGCCGGTCATCGACCGCGGCGGCGCCACTACGACCAACCCCGCTCCGTCGCCATCTTCGCCATCGCCGGCCGGGTCGTAGCCGATCCACACTGGATGCTCGCCATAGGGTCGCGGCGCGAATGGCTTGATGTCCCGCCACACGTCCCAGCTATCGACCATGCACTTCTGCATCATGGCCAGCGGGAAGGCGCTCTGGGTGTCGTCGACGAACTCGCACATCAGCAGGTTTTTGAACGCATCGGGGCTGTACTTGCGCCGAAGCTTGTCGATGTCGAGCAGGATGTCGCCACCGCGCGCTACTGCGTCTTCGACGGTCACGATCTGGCGCCAATGATCATCTTCACAGCGTCGACCGCCCGCCAGGGCGCTGTGGGACACGTCGAGCTTGATATGGTCGGCCTTGGGGCGCCCCTCGTTGAAGTGATCCCCCGTCCAGAACGGATAGGCTTCATGGGTGACCGATGACGGCGTGGAGAAATAGGTCTCCCGCCATTGCTTTTGCATCGCCATCCCGGACGTCACCATCTGGAACTGGGCGAAGCCATGGATCCAGAAGTACTCATCCAGATAGGTGTCGCCGTGATAGCCCTGGGCCGTCTTGGCGTTGGTACCCAGGAAGTGCAGCTCGGCACCGTTGGGAAGGATGATGGGATCGCCCCTGAGCTCCACCCCTGTGGTCTCGAACACGAAACGCACGATGTAGTTCTTGAAGATATGGGCTTGAGCCTTCGAAGCGCTCATGAATATCTTGTTCCGGCCTGTCTCCAGGGCATCAGCGATCGCTTCCCGAGCGAAGTACCAGGTCGCGCCAATCTGCCGGCTCTTGAGAATATTGCGGATCGTTTCCGTTTCCTTCGCCCGGTACCAGTCTCGCTGATAGTCGAGCAATGACGCCTCGAAGGCCTCGACGATCTGGATCACTCCCTCGTCGCCTACATCGTTCTGCTTGGGCTTTCGCTTAGGGCCGGCGTTGCGCCGATCAATGTTGGGATTGAGATCGCTCTCGCGGCCTGATTCCTGATACTTGTGCACCCGGGCCAGCCGCTCGATCTGTCGGCCCAGCAGATCGATTTCCTTGAAGTCCCTGCCTTCCTTTTGCTCCTTCCAGATCAGCTGGACCATACGCGCTTCGAGCGCACCCTCCACACGCTGGCTCGGAGTGGCGTCATCCCAGGCGTCGCGCTTCTTCCAGCTATCGATCGTCGCACGCGGAACATCCAGATATTCAGCAATGTGCGCGATCCGCCACCCCATCCAGTAGAGGTGCCGGGCGGAAAGTCGGGAGTTATCGGTTTCGATGTCGGTCGTTGGCGTCATGCCGCCCAGCGTACCCGCGCGCGCGATGCCCATATTGCCGGGCCCGGTGTAAGAGGTCCGATCTACACCGGGAACGCGTTGAGCCAAGCCGCATGTACGCGGAACCTGACGGCAACCTCTCCGCCCCTAAACCAGCCGAGGACCACTCATGCCCTGGCACCGCATTGCAACCGAAGGCGCTACCACTGATGGCCGCACCATCAGCGCCGAATGGCTCACCCAGATGGCCAAGAACTTCGACCCGGCCAAGTACGGCTGCCGGATCAACCTGGAGCACATCAAGGGCCTGCTGCCGGATGGCCCGTTCAAGGCCTATGGCGACGTCACAGCGCTGAAGACCGAGAAAGGCGACGACGGCAAGCTGGCACTGTTCGCCGAGATCGACCCGACCGACGAGCTCAAGGCTTTGGTCGAGAAGCGCCAGAAGGTTTACACGTCGATGGAAGTCGATCTGGATTTTGCCGACAGCGGCGAAGCCTACCTGGTCGGCCTGGCCGTGACCGATACCCCCGCCTCGTTGGGCACCTCGATGCTCCAGTTCAGTGCACAAGCCGGCAAGGATTCCCCGCTCGCCGGTCGCAAGCAGCGTCCGGACAACCTGTTCTCCGCCGCCGTCGAAACGGCATTCGATTTCAGCGAGTCCACCCCAGAAGACAAAGGCCCCTCGTTGGCCGATCGCGTCAAGGCGCTGTTCAAGAAGCACGACGCCAAGACCGACGCGGGCTTCGCCGCGTTCCGTACCGAGCTCGAGCAGACCCTGGAGCTGTTCGTCGAGAAGCACAACGCGCTGAAGAATGATCTCGCCGGTCGCGCCACGGCCCAGGCCTTCGGCGAACTCAAGGAGGCGCACGAGGCACTTCAGGCCCGCTTCGACGAGCTGTTCAACAAGCTCGACAACGAGCCCTCCACCCACCATCACCGCTCGAAGGCCACCGGCTCCGACGGCGCCATCGTCACCGACTGCTAAGGAAACGACCCACTCATGCGCAACGATACCCGCATCCTGTTCAATCAGTTCGCTACGCAGGTGGCGAAGCTCAACGGCGTGCCCGATGCCACTCAGAAGTTCGCCGTCGATCCCAGCATCCAGCAGCGACTGGAAAAGCGCATTCAGGAGTCCAGCGACTTCCTGAACCGCATCAACATGATCGGCGTCGATGAGCTCAAGGGAGAGAAGCTCGGCCTCGGCGTCTCCGGCCCGATCGCCGGACGTACCGACGTCAGCACCAAGGATCGTGAAACCCGCGACCTGTCGACCCTCGATCCCAACGGCTATGAGTGCCGGCTGACCGAGTTCGATACCCACCTCGGCTACAACAAGATCGACGCCTGGGCCAAGTTCCCGAATTTTCAAGCACTGCTCCGCGACGCAATCGTCCGTCAGCAGGCGCTCGACCGCATGACCATCGGTTTCAACGGCACCAGTGCCGCGGCGCAGACCGATCGCGTCGCCAACCCGATGCTCGAGGACGTCAACATCGGCTGGCTGCAGCACTACCGCACCCAAGCCCCGGCCCGCGTGATGACCGGCGGAGCCACGGCCGGCACGGTCAAAGTCGGCAAGGGCGGCGACTACGCCAACCTCGACGCACTGGTCTATGACGCCGTTCACAGCCTGCTCGAACCCTGGTATCAGCGTGTGCCCGGCCTGGTCGTGCTGGTCGGTCGCGATCTCCTGTCCGACAAGTACTTCCCGCTGCTCAACACTGAACAGCCGCCGACCGAGCAGATGGCCGCCGATGTCGTCATCAGCCAGAAGCGCATCGGTGGACTACAGGGCATGGACGTTCCGTTCTTCCCCGACAACGCCATCATGGTCACCACGCTGGATAACCTCTCGATCTACTGGCAGAACGGCGCGCGCCGTCGCTATGTCACCGAGAACCCCAAGCGTAACCGCATCGAGAACTACGAATCCTCGAATGACGCCTATGTTGTTGAGGACTTCGGTGCCGGCTGCTTGATCGAAAACATCGATCTGGGCGACTTCAGCGTCTGATAAGGAGCCATCATGACCAGTCCCGCCCGCCGCCACTTTCAACGCGTCACCGCAGCGCTCGCTGCGGCTGACGCTGGCGACCAGCCCATGCAGGGCGCCGCCTATGAGCTGATGCAGGCCGCCCTGTTCGAGGATTACCGCCGCCTCAAGTCGACCCAGTCGATGGAGCGCAAGGCCGAGATCAAGCGCGAGATCCTGCCTAACTACGCCGACTATGTCGCCGGCGTGCTGGAATTTGGCCAAGGGGCCCAGGATGACGTGTTGATGCGCGTCATGTTGTGGCGCATCGATGCCGGCGACATTGCCGGTGCGGTGGCCATCGCCCGCTACGCCATCAAGCACGATCTCAATCCACCCGACCAGTTCGAGCGCGGTACCGCCGCGATCATCGCCGAAGAAGTGGCCGATCAGGCCCTCAAGCTGCTCGATGCCGAGGGCGCCGATGTGCTTGCCCTAGTCACGCACCTGATCGATGTCGAGGTCCTGACACGTCAGGCCGACATGCATGACCAGGTGCGCGCCAAGCTCTTCAAGTCCCTGGGCTATGCCCTGCGCGCCGCCGGCCAGTTGAGCGAAGCCCTGGCCACCCTGGAACGTGCCCTGGAGCTCAACGACAAGGTCGGCGTGAAAAAGGACATCGAGCGCCTCGAGCGCGAGATCCGCCAGGCCGAAGCCCAACACCAGCAACAAGACGCCGCCGATCAGGCCTGACGGGCCCGATCGGCTCAACCGAGTCGACCGCCGACGTCAGGGGGCGCGGTGTGTATCGAGGAGCGGTTTCCCGCGATGCCATGCCGCCCACCCCCTTTTAACGAGGAACCCTGATGAGCAGCTTCGTCTCCACCGGTACCACCAGCACCACTGCCGAACCCGTCACCAACAACGGTTTCTGGCCCGACATCCAGCCAGACGATTTCCGTGAGTCACATCGCCTGGACGGCACTATTACCCCGGCTCGTGTCGAAGGCGCCCTGCTTGCCGCGATCGCCACCGTCAATCGCACCCTACGCGACTGGCAGGCCAAGCAGGTCGAGGCCGGCCACGCGACCATCGATGCGGTACCCACGCCGGTCTGGCAAGCGCCTGGCGTCTACCAGGGACTCTACCAGCGAGCCATCTATTCCATGGCCCACGCCAGCTTGCTCGAGCGCTACGCCGATTACGACACCACCAACAGCGGCCACGAACGGGCCGAGCGTGTCTCGGATCCGGCCGATGCGTATCGGCGTGACGCCATCTGGGCGATCGCCGAGATCGAAGGCCGCCCACACAGCACAGTCGAGCTGATCTGATGCCGCGCACCGTCTACGCCCATCAGCGCGACACCCTCGATGCCATCTGTCACCGCGTGTTCGGCCAGACAGCGGGCATCACCGAGCAGGTGCTCGAGCTCAACCCAGGAATCGCCGAGCTCGGCCCGGTGCTGCCGCAGGGCACGCCGGTCCGGCTTCCCGACATCACACAACAACCGCAGCGCACGAAAACCGTCCAGCTGTGGGACTGAAGACCGCGCTCCACGCCGCGCGAACATATGCAGAGGAACCCATGGCCGAACCCAGCACCCTTACCGC
Organism: Litchfieldella anticariensis FP35 = DSM 16096; assembly: GCF_000409775.1. Lineage (GTDB taxonomy): Bacteria > Pseudomonadota > Gammaproteobacteria > Pseudomonadales > Halomonadaceae > Litchfieldella > Litchfieldella anticariensis. Next base: position 61,663 of record NZ_KE332388.1, read on the forward strand.
CACCGCAACCGCCACCGGCACAGCCACGCTGATCAGCATGCTGCCCGGCATCGATGCCAACGCCGTGATCGGCGCGTTCTGCGGAGCCAGCCTGTTCGTCATCAGCGCTCGCGATCTCGCCCTCTTCGAGCGCCTGGCCTACCTGGTCATCAGCCTGCTGATCGGCTACCTGGGCGGCCCCGCCCTGCTCAGCGACTGGATCGCGCATAGTGCCGTGTCCGCCTTCATCGCATCCGCCACGGCGGTCACCGCGGGACTGCGGGCCATCGAGGGCGTCAAGACACTTGATCTCAAGTCCCTGCTCGGAGGCCGCCCGAAATGACCATACCCTCGCTGATCATCCTGCTTTCCGCCCTGGTGATCTGCTTGCGTTTGCTCACGTTCCGGCGCGGGCCCTCTCGCCATCGCTTGGGATACTCGATCGCCGCCTGGCTGCTCATCGCCGGTACCGGTACCTCGACAGTCCGCATCCTTACCGGCGCCGAGGTCTGTTCGGGAGGATGGGGCGTGGCTGTCGTCATGGCCGTATTCGCCTTCCTGGTAATGCGAGCCCGGGGCAATGTCGCCCACATCATTCAGCTGCGGAGGGTCTGATGCTGCTACGTAACGGTGATACCGGGTACCGCGTCGAAGCTCTGCAGCGCAATCTGATGCGCGTGGGGCAAGATATCGAAGTCGACGGATGGTTTGGCGACGAGACCGAGCGCGCCATACGTGCTGTCCAGCTCACCCATGGGCTGGTGATCGATGGCATCGCCGGCCCCAAGACGCTCGAAGCCCTGCAGCGGGGTAAGCCAAACCCATTGGCGTTGCGCCAGATCGACCTGGTGCTTGCCGCCGAATTTCTCAAGGTCGATCTCGCTGCCGTCATGGCCGTCAACGAAGTCGAGTCACGCGGCCGTGGTTTCCATGTCGGCGGCCCCCGCCATGGCGAGCCGGTAATTCTGTTCGAACGTCACATCATGCGCCGCCAGTTGATCCATCACGAGATCAACCCGGTACCGCATCAGCAGCAGCACCCCGACCTGGTCAACGACAAGCCCGGTGGCTACATCGGTGGCCCACGCGAGCACAGCCGTTTGCTACGTGCCATGCATATCCACCAGACGGCCGCGATCGAATCTTCCAGCTGGGGGCTGTTCCAGATCATGGGCTTCCATTGGCAGCACCTGGATTACCCCAGTGCCGTCGCGTTTGCCGAAGCCATGAAACAGGACGAAGCCGCCCAGCTCGATGCCTTCGTGCGTTTCATCGAAGCCGATCCCGCCTTACATCGAGCGCTGCGTCGCCTTGATTGGCGCGACTTCGCCAGTCGCTACAACGGACCGGCCTTCGAAAAGAACGACTACGACACCAAACTCGCCGCCGCCTACCGTCGCCACGCCGGCACCCTGGAGCTCGCTGCATGAACCTGCGCCTAGCGGCCTACGCCATCACAGCCGCAGCCCTGGTGGGAGGCGGCTGGTTCGCCCGGGGCTGGCTGGAAGATGCTGAGCGCCTCACCGCCCTGCAGGCCGCCAACGCGGCGATTGATGCCGCCATGGCCCGCGAGTCGCGCATTGCCCAGGGAGTCGAGCAACGACTGGCCAAGCTTCAAGCCAGCGAGCGAGTCATCGACAGAGGAATCATTCGTGAGATCGAAAAGCCTGTTTATCGCCGTGTGTGTCTTGAGCATGACGCTATCCGCCTGCTCAACGCCGCCGCCCAAGGACGCGCGCCCGATCCAGCAGAGCCTGCTGACACGCTGCCCCGAGACGCTGCCGCCACTGAGTGACGGCACCGGTGGCGATGTCGCTCTCACTATGTCCGCCTGGGCCAGCCAGTATCACGGCTGTGCAACTCGGCATAACGGACTCGTCGAGAGCCTGAGCCAATGAAGAAACTGCACTTGCTACGCACGCACCTGATCAACGCGGTACCGGGACTCGCCCGGGATCCCGATCGCCTGCTCACCTTCGTCGAGGAAGGTAGCATCGAGTTTCACCGCGGCCCCAACCTGTCGCACGAATATCAGTTCGCTGCCCAGCTGGTACTGACCGACTTCAGCGAGGATCTCGACACGGTCATGCTGCCGCTGCTGCAGTGGATCGCCGATTACCAGCCCGACGTCGATCCGGGAGAGGCCATCAGCTTCGAAGCCGAGATCCACAACAACAAGTCCGTGGATCTCGCCCTGCGCCTGCGGCTCACCGAGCGCGTCATTGCCCGCGTCGACTGCGAGACGGGCAGCATTCAGGTCGAGCACGCCCTACCGCACTTTGCCAGCAATGAATGCATGGCCACGCACTGGCAGCTCTCCACCCGGGGCCCCGGTGAACAGGACTGGACGCTGACCAGCGAATGGGATGCTCCCGATGGCTGACGATTTGCAAGCCCTGGAAGACTGGGCCGCTCCGCTGCTTGCCAAGCTCGAGGCCAAGGAGCGCCGCCAACTGGCTCGCTCGATCGCGAGGGAACTGAGGCGCAGCCAACGCGAGCGAATCAAAGCCCAACGCAACCCCGATGGCACTCCCTATACCCCTCGCAAGCCACAACGGTGGAGAGCGAAGCAGGGCAGCATCAAGCGCCGGGCCATGTTCAGCAAGCTGGCCACCACCAAGTGGCTCAAGGCCACGACTCAAGGCGATACGGCGGAGCTCGGCTTCTTCGGCAGCGTGGCCCGCATCGTCCGCGCCCACCAGTACGGCATGCGCGACCGGGTCGATCGCAACGGCCCGACCATCGATTACCCCCAACGCGAGCTACTCGGCTTCACCGCCGAGGATCGCACCATTATTCGTGACACGCTGATCGATCATCTAACCCGCTTGGATCGCTGATCGCTCCCAAACGAAAACGCCCTACCGTGTCGCGGCAGAGCGTATCGTGTCAGTCATCTGAAATGGTTTCAGTGGGCCTGGGCCATATCGTTCACCGCCCGTTCGATGACATCTGACGGCACCCCGCGTGCCTTCAGCGCTTCGACCAACCGCTGAACACCATCATCAAGATACTGCGCCTCATCGCGGCGCAGTCCCTCGCTGACATACGCCTTCAAGAGAGTCTGATATCCCTGAAAGCCCTTCAACGGCGCAATCGTCTTGAGAGATTCCACCACATCGACAGGCACTCGCAAGGTCACAGTAGTCATGGGGCGGTCCTTCACCAGACGCTTTTTCAGTGTGTCATTGAGCATAGATCGCCTCCTCTTTACGTGTGGCCCGACGTGCCGAAATGATACGTAGACCGTCATCCTGGATTTCGACGTACACCACGAACAGCAGCCGTGTATGCAAATCGAAGCCGATCACCGCATCGCGAGTCTGATCGTTGCGCGATGCATCCTGTACTACCAGCATGGGATCATCGAAAACGGTAACGGCTTCCTCGAAGCTCACCCCGTGCTTGTTCAGGTTTCCGCTGGCCTTAGCATCATTCCAGACGAATGTCGTGCCACGATGTTGAAAATGGATGTCCATTCGCCCTCCTTGTAAATACATTGTATTTACATGCTTTGGCTTCGGCAAGCCCCCACATCACACCGGTGTAAATCACCCCAGCCACACCCGCGCCCGCTTCGCCTGCCCTGCATAGCCACGCACGATAGCGGCATGAATAACGCCGCCGACCTTCTCCGCCTGATCCATAACCTGATCCGCCTGGGCACCATCGCCGAGGTGGATCACGATGATGCGCGTGTGCGTGTCAGATCCGGTGAGCTGCTCACTGACTGGCGGCCATGGATCTCGCTGCGTGCCGGTACCACTCGCGACTGGGATCCGCCCACCGTCGGCGAACAGGTGGTGTTGTTCTCGCCTGGCGGCGATCCCGCGGCCGGTGTCGCCCTGGTCGGGCTGTACTCCGACGCACACCCTGCCCCGGCGAATAGCGGCAACCTATGGCGCCGTACGTTCCCCGACGGAGCTGTGCTCGAGTACGACCACGCCGCAAGCCATTTGCAGGCCACTCTGCCCGGTAGCGCCGCCATGAATACCCAGGGTGACGTGACCGTGACCACCGCGGCCAAGCTGACCGCCACGGCTGCCGCAGGCGCGACGATCAATGCCAACACCGTGATCAACGGCAACCTGACCCTGAACGGTAACTTCAGTCAGCCCGCCGGCAAGACAGCCACGATGGCCGGTGATGTCGCCTTTACCGGTGCCGTTACCAGTAACGGCAAGGACATCAGCAGCAACCACAAACACAACGACGTCCAGCCCGGTGATGGTACGTCGGGAGATGTCGTCTGATGCCTGGTATGAATGCGAGCAATGGCCGCGCACTCGACGAGCTCGAGCATCTCCAGCAGTCGGTGAGCGACATCCTCACCACACCGATCGGCTCGCGCGTGATGCGTCGCGAGTATGGCTCGCTACTGCCCGAATTGATTGACCAGCCGCTACATGGCGCCACGGCGCTACGCGCCTACTCCGCCACCGTCGTGGCGCTGATGAAGTGGGAACCACGTCTCCGCGTTCAGCAGATTACCCGCCTCGCCCCGGCCAATCGCCCCGGCACGCTCATCCTCGAAATGACCGCCCGGCGCACCGACACCGGTGAAACCGTCGGCCTTACCGTGCCGCTTGGCACCGCAACCGGAGCCACCGCATGAGCAGCCCTATCGACCTCTCGCGTCTACCGGCCCCGACAGTCGTCGAGACGCTCGACTACGAGACCATCCTCGCCGAGCGCAAGGCTGCCCTGGTCGCGCTGTTCCCTGCCGATCAACAGGACGCCACTGCCGCCTTACTCGAGCTCGAGTCCGAACCGTTGACCAAGCTCTGTGAAGAGAACGCCTACCGCGAGCTGCACTGGCGACAGCGCGTTAATGAAGCGGCCAAGGCCGTGATGGTTGCACACTCCAAGAGCGAGGATCTCGACAACCTGGTCGCAAATTTCAATGTTCAGCGTCTGACAGTGGACCCAGGTGATCCGAATGCCGTACCGCCGGTCCCGCCGACACTGGAACCGGACGAGGACCTGCGTCTGCGCGGTCCCGAGGCCTTCGAGGGACTCAGTGTCGCCGGCCCAACCGGCGCCTACGAGTTCTACGCTCGCAGTGCCGATGGTCGAGTGGCCGATGCACGCGCGATCTCGCCAGCACCCTGCGATGCGCTGATCACAGTGCTCTCGCGCCTAGGCAATGGCGAGGCACCACAAGATCTGCTCGACATCGTCTACGACGCACTCACCCCTGAAGACATCCGGCCGGTGGGCGACCGGGTCACCGTCCAATCCGCAGCGATCACCGATTACGCCATCCAAGCCGTGCTGCACCTGTACGAAGGCCACGGCCCCGAGCAGGAGCTCATTCTTGAAAGCGCCCTGGCCCGCGCCGAAAAGTACCGCAACGAGCAGCGCAAACTCGGCCGCAGCATCTACACCGATGCGATTGAAGCCGCTCTGCATGTCGAGGGGGTCGAGCACGTAGACCTGATCTCACCGGCTGATCACATCCTCTTCGACCTCACTCAGGCCGGAAATTGCACGGGGATCGACGTCACGCTGGGGGCAAGCAATGGCTGATACCTGGACGCTGCTACCGCCCAACGCGACGTTCCTGGAGCGCACCGCCGCGACGGCTCTGTCTGAGATCGAACGTGTGCCGGTACCGCTGCGAGATCTCTGGCATCCCGATCGCTGCCCGGCACACCTGCTGCCCTATCTCGCCTGGGCATTCAGCGTCGACCGCTGGGCCCCGGACTGGTCGGAAGCGGCCAAGCGGGACGTGATCCGCAGCTCGTTTTACGTGCACCGCAAGAAAGGCACGATCTCGGCGCTTCGTCGTGTAGTCGAGCCACTCGGCTATCTGCTGGAAGTCACCGAATGGTGGCAGACCCAGCCCGAAGGCGTGCGCGGTACCTTTGCCTTGAGAATCGGCGTGCTCGATACCGGCATCACCGATGCCATGTACGACGAACTGACTCGCCTGGTTGACGACGCCAAGCCATTGACGCGCCACATCACCGGCCTCGACCTGCTCGGCGAGACCCGCGGGCCGCTGTATCTCGGCACCGCCGTCTACGACGGCCACGCCACCACCGTTTACCCCTATGCCGCCCCTACCACGGAGAGCGCCGGTCTGCTCTACATCGGCGCGGGGCTCGACGTCATCGACACCACCACGGTCTACCCGCAGTAGGAGCCGACAATGCCCCAGTACTACACGCTGCCCACAGCCATCGGCGAAGCGAAAATTGCAAACGCCATCGCCCTGGGCGGCACCATCACCATCAGCGAGCTCGCCGTCGGCGACGGCGGTGGAAGCTTGCCGGTACCGGACAGCGACCGGGAAAACCTCGTCAACGAAGTGCGCCGCGCGCCGATCAATACCAGCGACACCGACCCCGACAATCCCAACTGGATCGTCGTTGAGCAAGTGCTACCGCCCGACGTCGGCGGCTGGACCATCCGCGAGATCGGTCTGTTCGATAGCGACGGCGACCTCATCGCCTACGGCAACTATCCCGAGACCTACAAGCCGGTACTGTCGGAAGGGAGCGGCCGAACGCAGACGATTCGCTTCGTGATGCAGGTCAGCGACACCGCTGCTGTGACGCTGAAGGTGGATCCCAGCGTGGTGCTGGCTACCCGCAAGTACGCCGATGACAGCATCGCCGCCCACGAGCAGAGCCGAAACCATCCTGCCGCCACTACCACGGCTCTCGGTTTTGTTGAAAAGGCCACGCTCACTGAAGCTAAGAACGGTACCCCCGACAAGTTCCCCGACGCGGCGAGTATGAAAGCGGCAATTGCCGATTCCCGATCTGGCGACCAGTTCGCGACCTACGACGCAAGCCGCATCTATAACACCGGCGAGATCACACGCGGCAGTGACGGCAGGTTCTATGAGTTCTACGACCGCGACCAGGCCGGCACGGTTCAAGGCGTCGATCCCACCAATGCCGCTAACCGGCCGCATGTGTGGATGGAATGGCACGGCGTGCTACCCGGTACCGTCATCGAATGGCGCTCGGAAACACTGCCCGAGGGCTATATCGAAAACGACGGAGCAGTAGTAGGTAGGACCGACTATCGGCGCATCTTCGCTGTCTACGGCACCACTCACGGCGCAGGTGATGGAGCAACAACATTCAATCTTCCCGATGATCGTGGTGAGTTCAAACGCGGCTGGGACCATGGGCGTGGAATCGACACGGATCGTGTCGCGTTTGCCGATCACCAATGGCATGCAGTGGAGCGCCACGTCCACTCGTTGCCAACGGGAATGTCAAACACTGGTACCGGGCATTGGGGCGTCGATGATCAATATTGGAAGAGGACTACGGCCACCAGCTCTATCAACGACGGGCCCGTACTCGGTGAGTATGTAGGAACGTATCATGACGACAACAACAATGGATCGCCGACTGGTACAAATTGGATTGGCGGTAATTACAGCGCTGAAACCCGCCCCCGCAACAACGCTGTTATCTATCTGACCAAGATTTGAGGCCGACACCATGCGAATTTGGGACATCAGCCCCGTAGACCAGACCGTTATCGACCCCGATGGCCGAGAATGCCCACTCGACCCCATGAGCCGTAAGCCCAAAGTTCCCGGCGATGCAATGACTGTCGCGCCGCCGCTGACCGGTGAGCACGAGGCAGCCCAAGCCATCAATGGTGCCTGGCAAGTCGTCGCCGACTGGCGTGGTCACGTCTACTGGACTGCCGACGGCCAACGTCACGAGATCCGCGAGCTAGGTATCGAACCGCCGGCTGATGCCCTGGACGAAGTGCCGCCTGAGCCGCTCGATAATCTCGCCGCCGCCGCGATGCGTCGCATCAACGCCGGCTATACCGCTGCCATGGCCACGATCCTCAATGAGTATCCCGACGCCGAAACGCTCAGTTTCGATAAGCAAGATAGGGAAGCCCGTGACTGGGATCTGTGGCAGCAGTCCGGTGCAGTACCGGAAGACGAGCCGGCTACACCTTACCTCGACGCCATGCTCGTCGAACGGCCGATCGGCAAGGCGGAACTGGTGTCGCGCATTCTCGCCAAGGCCGATGCGTTCACCACCGCGCATGGCCAGGCCACCGGCCGCCGCCAGCGCCTCGAAGACGAGGTGAAAGCTGCAAAGCAGGCCGGTGACCGGATCATGCTAGAAACCATAGATTGGTAGCTTTGAGTCTAGCCAGCCGGCGCCGTCCGTTTCCATACCTCGATGCCTTCACGGTCGGCTTCTGTCCTCAGCGTGACATAGCGCATCTGCGTGATCCCGTTCTGGAGGAAAACGACCACTAGCGGTTCATCGAGTGGCGGCGCTTCCAATCGATAATCACAAAAGGCAGAGCCAGCATAAGCAGAGGCAGGAAGAGAACGTACAGCGGTATGAGTAGGTAGGTACATCACTTGGTGTCTCCCGACATGAGTGAAACGCCAACATAGCAGTTTCTGCACCTTATTTACCAGCATTCAGCCCGCCATCCAGCGGGCTGGCTTTCACTACGCTACTGCAATCCCAACAACGATCCCACCTGGATCAACACTGTCACCAGGTGAAGGCTCGCTGCTAGCAACTGCATCAGCGCAACGGTTCGGTTCAGTCCCCTCGTGCGAAGAGCAGCGCCAGTCGCTGCTCCTTGCCCCGTACAAGGGGTGATTTCGAAAAAATCGGAAGCTTCTCACCCGGGCACGACCGAACTCACTGGTATGTCACGTGGAATTTTGAGGCAATATCTTTTCTCAATGTCTAAGAGAAGCGTTTCATTCCTCTCCCTAAACTGAGGTCCATTTAATGGCTCTATCAAATCGACGCCAATCTTTCCTAAATATTGTTCACAATTAAAAATAATAAAAGAAAAATAATGGCACAACGTAGTATTCATAGGCTCCCACCCAAACTTAGGAGATAGCTCCAAAACCTTTCCGTTCATCTTGTCGAACTCTATTGATATCCCTCCCACTACATTTTTCAGCGAAATCAATATTTGTCTTTGTTCGATACTCAATCCAGCATCCAGCATAAGATCTTTGTCGTCTATGATAGTCGTGTCGAAACTGGGGCACATTAAGGGAGATTCCTTACTCCCCCTCTTGATCTTGTCATTCTCGATATGAACGACTAACGATTTCAGAGACACACTATAAATCATTTCCACTTCTTGTCTAATCTGTCTCCGTTTGTTAACCCTCCTGACCCAAGACCTCGCCACATCTGACAGAAGCGTAAAAAAGAAACCAGCCACCACACCAAACAGGGCTGCGATAAATTCAGATGTCTGGAAGAAATGAAATAACTCCACATTGGCTCCTATTTTTCTAGTTAAGCAAGACGGTACATTTCACAGCCTAACAATCAACCGAACTACAACGGGCTTATATTTTCCTTCCTTTGATGAACCGCGCCCAGAGATACCAAGGGTTCAGCATGCTCTCCCGATAGGTATATCCCGAGAACTCATCAATGGCGTAGACCCATTTCCTTCCGTAGATATCCTTGAACTTTAATGTGAAGGCCAGAGGCGCCATGAACTGACTGAACGTTTCGATATCTTCTCTGGCTAATCCTGGTGATACGATGAAGCGGGCCAGAAGTAGATCATCACCGGTGCCAAACGCGTGCCCCTTTTCTACGCTGGATGTATACACAATTTCGACGAGATATCCACCGAAGGCATCCTCGATAAGCCGCTGCATCATGTTATGAAACCGACCCTCGATTTTTTTCTTACCATTCCATACCGTCATGGACGTCACGATCGCTGGCCCGAACCCCTTGTTGCTCAACGTGATCGCACATTCTGGATCTTCCTCGGATGGGTACGATGCCCACACAGAAAAAGCAGGTATCACAGACATCCGCCCATGCTTGCGAGTCGTCCAGGCAGTAGCGAAGCTCACCAGCAAGGCAGCCGCTGCAATCGTATTGCCTGTGTTCGAGAAGATGTTGTTGATCCACTTGATCCAGGTTGCAAGATCGAATAACTGGGCCCAGTCCATACATCCCCTTAATCAGTGTTCCGGTGTGAATCCCGCATCTTACACCCGCCACCACTTCGCCTGCCCTGCTCGCCCCCGCACGATACCTGCGTGATTTCATGTTTTATCGCTGAACCTGCGCAGGAGCCCACATGGCCACCGACTACCACCACGGCGTACGCGTCACCGAGATCAACGAGGGGACGCGACCGATCCGAACCGTCAGTACGGCAGTGATCGGGCTTGTCGCGACCGCCCCCGATACCGAACCCGGCATCGCGGCCACGCTGACACTCGACTTCCTCGCCGCCAATACCGGCGTCATCTATACCGCGGTCACTGCTGGCAGTGCCGGCAACCAGATCCGCATTCGCTATGTCGATCCCGGCGACGTCTCCCAGGCCCTGGCCGTGAGTGTGTCCGCCAAGGACATCACAATCAGCCTGGCCACCGATCTCGAGGGCGATATTGCGAGTACCGCCGAGGATGTCGTCACCGCTGTCAACGCTAACGCCGACGCCTCGGCTCTCGTCACCGCTGCGCTGCCAGGTAGTGAGACCGGCCTGGGCGTACTGAGCAGCGTCACTTTCACCAACCTTGCCGGCGGCATCGACGAACCCTTCCCCCTCGATATTCCGGTGCTCGTCACCGATGTCTATGCCGCGATCGGCAACGCCGGCATTAGCGGCACGCTGAAACGTTCCCTGGATGCGATCGCCGACCAGGCCAAGCCGCTGATCGTCGTGGTGCGCGTGGCCGAGGGCATCGACGACGCTGAAACCAAGGCCAATGTCATCGGTACCGTGACCGCCTCCGGCCAGAAAACCGGCATGAAGGCGTTGCTCGCTGCGCATCAGCGCTTCGGCATCAAGCCGCGCATCCTGGGCGTGCCCGAGCTCGACGATGTCGATGTGGCTGCCGAGCTCGCCGGCATCGCCCAGCAACTGCGGGCCTTTACCTATGTATCGGCACACGGGTGCGAGACTGTCGCCGAAGCGGTGATGTACCGCGAGAATTTCGGTCAGCGCGAAGTGATGGTGCTGTGGCCGGAGTTCACCGGCTTCGATACCGACGCAGGTACCACCGTCACGCTCTCTGCCGTGGCCCGAGCACTCGGCCTGCGCGCTTACCTGGATGAAAGCGTCGGCTGGCACAAGACGCTCTCCAACGTGCCGGTCAATGGCGTTACGGGTATCTCCAAGGACGTGTTCTGGGACCTGCAGGATCCAGCGACCGATGCCGGTGTGCTCAACGCCGCGGACGTCACCACCCTGATCAACCAAGGCGGCTACCGCTTCTGGGGCTCGCGCACCTGCGATACCGACGGCCTGTTCCCGTTCGAGAACTACACCCGCACCGCCCAGGTGGTGGCCGACACCATGGCCGAGGCGCACATGTGGGCCGTCGACAAGCCCATGCACCCGTCGCTGGTGAAGGACATCATCGAAGGCCTCAACGCCAAGTTCCGCGAGTGGAAGGCACTGGGCTACATCATCGACGGCAAGGCCTGGTTCAACGAGCAGGCCAACTCCGAGACCACCCTCAAGGCCGGCAAGCTGTACATCGATTACGACTACACGCCCGTGCCGCCTCTCGAAAACCTCATGTTCCAGCAGCGAATCACCGACCAGTACCTTGTCGACTTCGCCGCGCGGATCAACGGCTAGGAGCTAACCGATGGCACTGCCCAAGAAACTCAAGGACCTCAACCTGTTCGGCAATGGCGACAACTGGCAAGGCCTGGTCGACACGCTGACGCTGCCCCCGCTCGCTCGCAAGATGGAAGAGTGGCGCGGTGGCGGCATGGACGCCCCGGTCGATATCGACCTGGGCGGGGAGAAGATCACCTTCGAATGGACGATTGGCGGCCTGGTACCGGCGATCTTCGACAACTTCGGCACCAACCGCCTGGATGCCGACCTGTTGCGCTTCGAAGGCTTCTACGAGCGTGACGACGTGGGCCAGACCTCCGCCGTCAGCGTCGTGGTGCGCGGCCGTCACCAGCAGATCGCCATGGGCGATGCCAAGGCCGGCGAGAACACCGCCCACCAGGTCACCACCACATGCAGCTATTACAAGCTCGAGATCGATGGCGTGACCGTCATCGAGATCGACGTGCCCGGGCTGGTGTTCATCGTCAACGGCGAGGATCGCTACGCCGCTCGCCGCCGGGCACTGGGCCTGTAATCACAGGCCATCCACCCTCTACCACTGTTTGGAACCGACACCATGACCAACAAAGCGAACACCGAAGAAATCACTCTCGACAGCCCCATCCAGCGCGGCGAGAAAACCATCGAGAAGATCTTCCTGCGCAAGCCCAGCTCCGGCGAGCTGCGCGGCCTGGCACTTTCCGACGTGCTGCATCTGCAGGTCGATGCCTTGGTCAAGCTCACCCCGCGCCTGTCGAGCCCGGCCTTGACCGAGCCCGAGATGCGCAACCTCGACCCCGCCGACCTGGTGCAGATCGGAGGCGCGATCGCCGGTTTTTTGCTGACGAAGCGGGCCAAGGGCGAGACCGCCTAGGCCGTGCGGCGGGGCCTGACATAAGCCTGCCCGAGCACGTCGAAGAGGCGATGGCGGATCTCGCTATCGCCTTCCACTGGACGCCGGCGGACTGCGCCGGCTTCTCCCTCTCCGAATTGATGCAGTGGCGTGAACGCGCCCGGCGGCGCACCCAGCCTGACGCTGATTGAAGAACGAAGACTAAAAGGAGCCACCGGTGGCCAAACCGCTCAAACTCGAAGTACTCCTGGGGGCGATCGACAAAGCCACCGGCCCACTGAAGAAGATCACCCAGGGCAGCGGCAAGACGGCGCAGGCCTTGAAGGCCAGCCGTGACGAGCTTCGTTCCCTCGAGGCCGCGCAGAAGAACCTGCGCGGCTTCACCAACCTCAAACGCAACAGCGAGCAGACCGCCCGGGCGTTGGATGACCAGCAGCGCCAGGTACGCGAACTCACCCAGCAGATCAAGAATGCCGAAGGCCCCACCCGGCAGCTCACACGGCAGCGTGACGCCGCGATCCGCAAGGCGCGTGAGCTCAAGCAGCAGTACCAGGGCGAACAGCAGCAGCTGCAGCAGTTGCGCACCCAGATGCGACAAGTCGACGGCGTTACCGGCTCGCTCAACAACCAGCAAGGCGAACTGGCCCGACGGATCCGCACCGCCAACCGGCAGATCGAGCAACAGCAGGCCCGCCTGAAACGCGTGGCGGAACAGCAGCGCCGCGCGGCACAGGCCAGCCAGGCCTATGGCCGATCGATGGGCCGCATCAACCGTATGGCCGGTGTCGGTGCGACCGGTGCCGCCACCGGTGGCGCGGCCCTTTATGGCGGTGCGCGAATGCTCGCCCCGGGCGTCGACTATGGCGCCGCCATGTCCCGCGTGCAGGCATTGACCCGCATGAACAAGGACGATCCACTGATGCAGGCCTTGCGCGACCAGGCGCGAGAGCTGGGCTCGAGCACGTCATTCAGTGCCACCCAGGCCGCCGATGCTCAGGGCTTCCTGGCCATGGCCGGCTTCGATCCCGAGGCGATCATGGCGGCCATGCCCGACATGTTGAACCTCGCCAAGGCCAACGGCACCGATCTTGGCCGTACCGCGGATATCTCCTCGAACATTCTGTCCGGCTTCGGGCTCGACCCCGCCCAGATGGGCCGTGTCGGCGATGTCCTGACCGCAACAACCACCCGGGCAAACGTCAATCTCGAGATGCTCGGTGAGTCGATGAAGTACGTTGCGCCCCAGGCCCGGGCGATGGGCGTCTCGATCGAGGAAGCCGCCGCCATGGCCGGCTTGCTGGGCAACGTGGGTATCCAAGGCAGCCAGGCCGGCACCACCCTGCGCGCGATGATGACACGCCTCTCCGCACCAACGAGCAAAGCTGCCAGCGCGCTCGAGGACCTGGGCGTCAACGCCAAGGATGCCGAAGGCAACCTGCGTAACGTACCCAAGATCCTCGCCGACGTGGCCAAGGCCACCGAAAACATGGGTAACGCTGACCGCGCCGCCTATCTCAAGGATATCTTCGGCGAGGAACCCGGTGCCGGCATGGCCGAGCTCATCGCCCAGCAGGGCGCCGCCGGCGTCGAGAAGTTCGTCGAGATCCTCGAGAACGCAGCCGGCGAGAACGCGCGTGTCGCCAAAACCATGGCGGACAACATCCAGGGCGACCTACAGGGACTCAATAGTGCTTGGGAAGAGATCGGCATCACGATTACCGATACCAACGATGGCCCGCTGCGTCAGCTGATCCAGAACATCACCGAGATCACCCGGGCGGTGGGCAACTGGATGAAGGAAAACCCCGGCCTGACCAGCACGCTGACGACGGTCGCGGCCGTACTGGCGGCTGTCGTGGCGGGCGGTGGTGCCCTGACCATGATGCTGGCCTCGGTACTGGGCCCCATCGCCATGGTGCGCTATGCCCTCACCCTGCTGTCGCTCAATCCGGTATCGCTGACGATCATGGCCATCGTCGCCGCAGCGGCCGCCCTCGCCGGCGCCGCCTACCTGGTTTACAGGAACTGGGACAAGATCAGTGACTGGTTCTCCCAACGCTGGGAGACCGTCAAGGAAGCCTTCAACAACGGCCTGGGCGGCATTGCCGCGCTCATCCTCGACTTCTCGCCGCTGGGCCTGTTCTACCGTGCCTTCGCTGGGGTGATGAACTATTTCAACGTCGAACTCCCGGCCAGCTTCAGCGAATTCGGCAGCAACATCATCGACGGCCTGATCAGTGGCATCGAAGCCAAATGGCAAGCGCTCCGGGACAAGGTTACCGGCCTGGGCGACAGCGTCGGCGGCTGGTTCAAGGAACAACTGGGGATCAACTCACCCTCGCGCGTGTTCGCTCAGTTCGGCCGCTACACCGTCGACGGCCTGAATGTGGGGCTCGATGCCCAGCGCGACGAACCCGCCAAGCGGGTACGTGATATCGCCAAGCGAGTGGCCCAGGCAGGGGCTGGCATTGCGATCGGTACCGCCGGCATGACAGCCGCGGCGGATGTGCCGATCGATCATCGTCCCGCCGTCAGCGCACCGGCCGTAGCTGCGCAGACCAGCGGTGACTCCATCACCATCAACGTCTACGGCTCGCCGGGCCAGGATGAACGCGCCCTGGCCCAGGAGATCGGTCGCATCCTCGATCAGCGTGACCGCGAGAAAGCCGCCCGCCGCCGTTCCTCCCTACGTGACATCGACTAGGAGATCACCCAATGCTGATGGCGCTTGGCATGTTCGTCTTCGAGACCCGCTCCGTGCCGTACCAGGAGCTGCAGCGCTCGACCCAATGGCGCCACGCGAGCCAGTCGCGCGTCGGCGATCGCCCGGCCTACCAGTTCGTCGGGCCGGGCACCGATACCATCACCCTTTCCGGCACGCTGCTGCCGGAATTCACCGGCGGTCGCATCGACCTGGACGAGATCCGTGACATGGCCGACCAGGGCAAGGCCTGGCCGCTGGTCGAGGGCACCGGCCGCCAGTACGGCCTGTGGGCGATTACCCGCGTGGAGGAAACCTCGAGCGTGTTCTTTCGCGACGGCATGGCGCAGAAGATCGAGTTCACCCTCACGCTCGAGCACGTCGATGACGAGCGCACGGATCTGATCGGCAACCTGACCACCTACGGCATCGCCCGCTTTGCCGGGGCCTACGTATGAACCAGGAAAGTACGCCCTACCGCTACCGGCGTCCTAGCTACCGCATCACCCTGGGCGGTACCGACATCACCCCGCGGATCAATGGCCGCCTGATCAACCTGACGCTACGCGAACAGCGTGGCCTCGAGGCTGATCAACTGGATATCACCCTGGCCGACCACGACGGCGCCCTGGCCCTGCCCCGACGTGGCGCAGAGCTCCAGGTCGCCTTCGGCTGGCAGGATGAAGGCCTGATCGACAAGGGCCTGTTCACGGTCGACGAGATCCAGCACTCAGGCTCGCCGGATCAACTGACCATCCGCGCCCGATCGGCAGATTTGCGCGGGCAGCTGCCTGGCAAACGCACCCAAAGCTGGCACGACCTCACCGTGGGTGAAATCGTCGAGACCATCGCCAAGCGCCATGGCCTGGACCCGGTGATCGGCAAGACGCTGGGCGGGATCCGCGTCGGGCATATCGACCAGACCGAAGAGTCGGACCTCAACTTCCTGACCCGCCTGGGCGAACGATACGATGCCATCGCCGCAATAAAGACCGGCCACATGCTGTTCACCGTCGCCGGCGAGGCGCTGACGGCTAGCGGCCTGGCCATGCCCACCATCCCCCTGACCCGCCGTGACGGCGACCAGCACCGATACAGCAGCACCGATCGGGAAGCCTTCGAAGGCGTGAAGGCCTACTGGAACGACACCAGCGGGGCCGAACGCAAGATCGTACTGGTCGGCAGTGGCGACAACGCCAAGCAGCTGCGGCCCACCTATGCCAGCGAAGCCGATGCCCTGGACGCCGCCCAGGCCGAATGGCAACGCCTTCAACGCGGCCTGGCCGAGTTCGAACTCACCCTGGCCTACGGGCGACCGGATATCGTGCCCGAGTCACCGCTCACCCTGAGCGGCTGGAAGCCCGATATCGATGCCACGCCCTGGCTGGTCACTGAAGTGCAGCACTCGCTCAACGATAGTGGCTTCGGCACGCGCATACGGTGTGAGGTGAAAGGATCGGAAGAGGAAGACCAGGGGGAAGAGGAAAACGGGGCCTAGATTTGAAATCGGCGGGGGAATCCCCCGCCGAGGGCGCTACTTTTTGCGTAGGAGCCTAATGTCAGTTATGCATCGATACAAAATTAACCGTAAATCACCTTATATGCTCCTGTTTGTTCAACTATCTCTTCTTGTAGGTTAGTTATTTCTTGTCTCGCCTTACTATTGCTATGAGGCATCCCTTTTGCCTGCAAGAAAATTTTACTGGTTGCCACTCGATCATCAAGCTCTTTGCATAAAGCAGAAATGACACCAGGCTTTACTTTATTCAACTCTAAATATAGTTTCTCGAAATCTTGTTTTATTCTTATCGCTTGTTCTGATCCCATGATGCCAGCCGCAAACCTTTTTGCCTGTAATTCTGTCGCCTTTTCATCCACCCTATGAAAATTTTCTAGCAACTTAAGGGACTCTCTAAGATTTTTTAGAGGCTCTTCAAAACTATTTTTATTAAAAAGGGATATTGCGGAGATTGTGCCCACGGTGTGAACACCATCGGTGTCTTCGTGTTTTTTCTCCCCACTCTCCTTGTCAATATAGTAGTGGCGATATACTAACGATACAGCCACATTCCTTTTTCCACTCCTAGCCATGTCTTCTAATGAAAACTTACATAACATGGGCAACGAATCTTTTATGTTGCGCATATATTTATACAATTCATAAACGTAATTCAGGGATATGCTAAGAGTTTCTATTCTCTCTTTTTTCTCTGAGAAAATCTTTCTAAGGCCATCGATAGCCTCTTGGCGCTTTCTCTCTTTTTCGTATCGATCAGCAGCTATTCTAACCTTGCTATCTTTTGCAAACTTACTCAGCGCGCAGCGGTTGCCTAAAATGGAAAAGCCTCCACTTTTAAGCGCAACCACAAAACCATAATTATGTTTTTGATGACATAACCCACCACTCTCCAATACACGACAACACCTGAGTGAATCGCTTAAGTGATAATGCCCGGCAATATCGGCATAGTTATCAGTGCTTACGCCCTTTTCTTCTTCAAATCCGTCGAGGGCGGCTATCTCCTCATAACTACTAAAATTCTTAACAATAATTTCTTCAGGCATATAGCATCACCTATGCTGGCACTTCACCAGTCGCTAGCATCCGTTGGAACTCATCTTCACTCAGGATCGTGCAACCCTGTGCTCTAGCCTTGGGCAGCTTGGATGCACCTGCTCTCGGCCCAGCACATACAAAGTGCAGGTTCTTGGTGCCCCCATCTTCCGCACTCGCTCTCTCTGTGCAGCGCGAACTGAAACACCAGGCAACGTGACGCACGGCAGCCATGCAAAACGCCAGCCCGTGGGCTGGGGTTTGCGTTAGCAATGGCTGGCGGCGAGCTTCAGGCCCGCCGCGCATGATTGCGTAAACGCTAGTTGATGTACCTGTAGGACTGCGGCGCGGTCCCATTGGGGATAACCTCATTCAGTGCGACGGGTTGTTCGTAGCGCTGGGGGTTCTCAACTCTGATGGCAAATCCTTTATCACGCCCGCTGAAGTACGACTCGAAAAAGTTAAAGCTGATCCCCGCATGAGCCTTGGTTTCCTCCCAAAGCTTCTCGGGCTCCAGTGCGATAACGCCCCCTACGTCAAATTCACCGACCACTTTCCCGACCGGCATGGTCGCGTATATCACAATTTTTTCAACACCGTCCCGCTTGAATATGCTCTTCCTGAACTCGAAGTGCTTGCTGCCATCCAAAATGGAATCGGCAAATTCAGGCTTAATCGACAATAAGACTTTCATTGATACCACCTTCTATGCATATACGCTTCATAGTGTCGCTAGGCAATCTCATAAAGCCCCAATATTCATTTTCATTAAGGCCAAAACTGTCGATGAGCTCACCCCTAGTAATTCGTCTCTTTAAAGCTAAATTATAGCTGAAACGGATGATTACCGGGTAATTTTGCCTTGCATAAAAGTTGCGCAATTCTTCTGGACTGAAAACGCTGTACGGTTCGCAGTATCTATAAAACTCAGAGAAATCAGAGAACTCTCTTATGCTCCTAACATCCTCCACAACACATACTGACGTCACTACTGACCGAAACCGTGCAGGGCCGGCATTGTCCGAGGTACGGTAAATCAACAGCGTGTCGCCTCTGCCCAAGTACTCGGTACCACGCATCTTGGTTAGATAGACCTTATGGATGCTATTGGTATGAGATACATCCTGAACGACACTGGCATGCTCATTATTGAGAATGGAATCTGGTAAGAGCCGGGTATGCCATTGAGGGTACAGAGAGAGCAGAAAGTTTCGATTGGGACGAACATCGACAAGGGGATAGTTCATGAGAGGATCGGGATAAGCTGGGGCAATTCTCTTCAGCAACACTAGCTCGGTACCGTTATGGGTCGATTTTTCGCCGGCAACCTCAAACCCATAACGTTCAAAGAGAGAAACCAATGCAACATGCTTCGAAAAAACCGTCACATAAATCTCCGCCACTCCATTCTCGATAGCGTGATCAAAAGCTTTTTTTATAAATCGCTCACCTAGACGAGTGCCGTGGGGGTTGATTTTCAGCGTGCCTATTTTCAATCGACGAGCTGGTGGCAATGGGGGGTCAACATCGCCTAACTCTTCGTCCTCTATCTTGAGATAAAGGAACCCATCAATTGCCCCATCGTCATTATAAAATACATAAGCACGATCACCGGCCTTTGCCTTTTTATCGAACCACAAAGAGAACTCGGCATAGTCCCCTCTCAATGAATCGAAAAAGGCGTCACTCAAATTGATGTCTCGAAAGAATTGTACAACTAGATTCATTATGTTCCCCCCACGCTGCGGCGCTTATCGTTATTCCGACATCAACTAGTGCATCACCGAATACATCTGGATGGCCGAGCCCTCGCCGACCTTCTCGCAGGTACCCGCCAGATCGTCCGTCTCGTCGTAGGTCCAGAATTCCACACCCTTGAAGGCATGGCTGTTCAGCACGATGACCTTGTCCAGCCCGGCCAGGCTTTCAGGCTGGCTACAGAGAGCTGGAATAATCTCGGTGAAGGGAGCGTCGTGAGGTGTGACTCGCTGGGCGGTGGTAACGATGGTCGCCTCACGACCAGCGCGCTGGATCTCAGCACCGGCGTCGATGCCCTTGACGATCGTCTCCAGTTGGTCGGCCATGGCGGGTGCAGCGACACTCAGCATTGCGGCAGCGGCAAGCAGCCTAATTTTCATTTCCTGTCCCCTTGCGTACGGCCGCTGAGCGGCGCTTTTCCTTGTAGGCGGTCACCCCGCCTCCTTACCTACGATTTCTCAACCGCATGGCCAGTCGTCGCTGGCCTCTTTTTTTGCTCTGGTGAGCTGGCCCGGTAGTTCTCGACTAGCTCCCGCTCGTCCTGGGCCAGTACCCGCTGGCCGGTCAACAGAAACGTCACGTCGACCCCGACGCTGGCCAGCCCGGCCAGCTCAACGGCATCCGCGCCGCCGGGATCCTCACCCTGCTCGAGCACGGCCAGCCGTGTTTCGCTGATGCCAGCCCGCGTGGCCGTTTCCTCTGACGTCAATGCCAAGCGTTCACGCTCCAGGCCCAGGCGCTCGCCCATTCCCTGCGCAAACTCAGCCACGGCATCCTCATCATTCGGTGTGGCTTGCTGCGCTTCAGCAGTACCAGCTTCCTAATACCTCCCGTACCACTTTCCCCGGCATCTTTTGGACATGATTGCTGAGACGTCCAATACGACTCGCTCAGTCTCATGCAGCGCCTAACCCTTTATCAGGCATGAACAAAATGCGATTCAAAGGCGTAGGCAATTCATGTCGCCACTTGGCGACGCCGTTGTTAAAGATAACACCAATGAACACGATTGGCGCGCCAACTTAGGTTTAATTAGAGCCCGCTTTGCCGTCCTTTTCGGCCTTTCCCGACGCGGCAAACACCTGGCTTACCTCAGCCAGGCTTCCCCGTCGCTCAGGAGGCGTGTGCCGGTAGTTATCCAGAAGTGCTGCCTCATCGGGTGAGAGTGCCCCCTCAGTCGTTGAACGCTGCCCCGTCAGCACATAGAGCACATCGACGCCCTTTTCAGCGACCGCTGCCAGATAAGTGGCATCGGGGTTACGTACGCCTTTTTCATAGTTGCGCTGGGCATTGGCATGCACCCCTCCGATCTCGCCCATGGCCGCTTGCGAAAGCTTCAAACGCTTCCTTTCCTCGAATAATCTGTCGCCGATACCACTCATTTGTGTGCACTTTTCCATTGACACCACTCAAACGAGTGGTATTCTGCAATTAACCGACACGAACGAACACGTTACGAACTATGCCCAAGCTACTTACCCCTGAGCAAGCCCGCGAGGCGCTCAACGAAAAAGGGATGAGCATTGCCGAGTTCAGCCGTATCCACGGCCTGAACCGCCAGATGGTCAGTGACCTGCTTGCCGGTAGGAAAAAAGGACTACGCGGCGAAGCCCATCGGGCTGCTGTCCTGCTCGGCATCAAGAAAGGGGTGATCATCGATCACACCAAGGCCACCCGCCCCAAACCGCACTCTTGAGAGACTCCGCTATGTACCCGGATCCCAAACGTGTACGAACCCGCTACGCCTCCTTGAATCTCGATCAGTACGAATCCCAGCTGATCGATGCCTTGGTCGACTACACCGGCATCGACAGGGCCGTACTGCTGCGCCAACTGGTGATCAAGGAGGCGCTGGAGACACTGGGCGTCGCCGATCTCGACTTCCGCAATGTGCCCCAGCGGGCGTCGTAAAGGCAGGTCCTTTTGAGGACCTCAAGGAGCACTGGATTTATGGCTGACGATTCGATCCACGGTGAATTGCGCCTGCCACTGGATGACGAGCTCGAAGCCGTGCTGGAGCAGATTCGTGCCCAGCAGAACCTGAGAAATTTAGAAGAAGCTGCCGAGTGGCTACTGCGCAGACGTCTGCGCAAGGGCACTCAGGAGCTCACTGGGCGCGGACGCGCTCTTTACCCCGCAGGGAGGAAATGACATGTCCATGCAGCACCACAACAAGCACCGTATTCCGTGCCCCCACTGCGGGGAGAGCGCACGCATCCGCAAGAGCCAGGGCCTTACCCCGGTGTATCGCGAGGCGATTATCGAATGCCGCAATGAGGACTGCGGTTGGCGCGGCAAGGTCTCGATCGAGATCACGCACACCATCGCGCCCAGCGACATCCCGAACCCGACGGTGGTCTTGCCGTTCGTGCCCCGTATCCAGGAGCTAGTGATGGCACAGAAAGCGCTCGCCACCGCCTAGCGCCTAGCCGCAACCCACAACCCGAAGACGAGACCTTCCCGCTGGCCTACACGCCGGCAGGGCGGACCGACTCGTCCTGAAAACGCCACCAGGTGAACGAAGGAAACGATCATGCACGCACTGAACATCAACGATGCCGCCTGCACCTATCTACTGAAGCTGCCCCGCCCCTATCAGCGCGATGTGGCGCTTGAGCGCTGCACCTCACACCTCATCGAGGAACACGGCTACAGCCAGGACAAGGCATCCCTTGCCGCCATCCAGGCACTCGCCGAGCTCGAGACGCTCAATCAGCCCGCCTTCATCGATGCCAGCGCAACCACCGCGCATGTGGTGATCGTGCGCCGCCCGGGCATGTCGGCACTGGCCTTGTCGGTGGCCGACCTGCTCAGGCTGCACGCCAGGGAAAAGACGCTGCCGGCCCCGAACGACAGCACCCAGCACTGACACCACACCCCAGAATAAAGGCGTCTTCCATGAACAACAGGCTACGCGATGACATCGTGACGCGACTGATGCGTGACCTCGAAGCCGAGGAACGCGGCGCGTACCTGCAGAAAGTCCGCTGTCCGGAGTGCGGCAAGCGCGAGGCCTTCATCAAGGCAGCCGAACCATGGATGGTGAAATGTGGTCGCGAGAACAAGTGCGGCAGCCAGGTGCACGTCAAGGAGCTGTTCCCTGAACTGTTCGATTCCTGGTCGGAGCGCTTCGCCAATCTGCCGGTGGAGCCAGGCAAGCCCCAAAGCACCACGCCGGTGGCCGATGCCTACCTGGAAATGGGTCGGGGCTTCGAGCTCGAGCGGATCCGCGGCTGGTACACCCAGGAGCATTACTTCGACCACAAGATCAACGCCGGCACGGCCACCGTGCGATTCAAGCTGGCCGATGGCGTGTGGTGGGAGCGGCTGATCGACAAGCCGGAGCGCTTCGGTAAGCAGAAGGCCAACTTCCGTGGCAGCTACAAGGGCATGTGGTGGTGCCCGCCGGCAATCGAACTGACCGAGGTCGATGAGATCTGGCTGGTGGAAGGCATCTTCGATGCGATCGCCCTGACGCATCACGGCATTGCCGCGGCCACGTCAATGAGCTGCAGCAACTACCCCGAGCAGGCACTCGAGCAGCTGATCGAGGCCTGCAAGCGCGCGGGCCGTGCCCGGCCGAAACTGGTGTGGGCGTTGGATACCGGCAAGGCCGGCCAGGAGTGGACGCTCAAGCATATCCGCCGGGCACGCGCCGCCGGCTGGGACTGCGAAGCCGCCCAGCCCAAAGAGGGCCGTGACTGGAACGATCTGCACCAACGCGGCGAGCTCACCGAGAAGCACCTCGAGGAGTACCGCTACAACGGTGCCCTGCTGATCGCGCCCAGTGCGAACGAAAAGGCACTGCTGATCTACGAGAAGAGCGAGCGCCGCGAGTTCGCCTTCGTGTATCGCAGCCAAACCTACTGGTTCAAGCTCGACCTGGACAAGTACCAGAAGATCTACAGCGACCTGGTCGATGGCGATCGCCCGATGAGCGAGCGCGAGGCACGCGACAAGGCGCTCGAGCAGTCCGGCGCGATCAAGCGTATCGCCAACTGCCACCCTCGCCCGCTGTATTTCCAGCGCAACACCCTGACCGACGAGAGCTGGTACTACTACCGCATCGAGTACCCGGGCGAACGCTACACCATCAAGAACACCATTACCGGTAATGCCCTGGCCTCGGCCACCGAATTCAAGAAGCGTCTGCTGTCGATCGCCCCCGGCGCGCAGTGGACCGGCACCACCGACCAGCTGGACGCGACGCTGTCGCAGCATCTGCCGATCCGCACCGTGGAGACGATCACCTTCGTCGGCTACGCCCGCGAATACGAGGCCTATGTGCTCGGCGACTACGCGGTGAAAGGCGGCAAGATCTTCAAGCGCAACGACGAGGATTTCTTCGAGCTGGGCCGCACTGCGCTCAAGACGCTGTCGCAGTCCACCCACCTGCACATCAACAACGACCCGAACGACTACCGCACCGACTGGGCGGGCCTGATCCATACCGCCTTTGGCGCCAAGGGCATCGTGGCCATGGCGTTCTGGCTGGGCAGCCTGTTTGCCGAACAGATCCGCGCCCGCGACAAGAGCTTTCCGTTCCTCGAGATCGTCGGTGAGGCCGGCGCCGGTAAATCCACGCTGATCGAGTTCATGTGGAAGCTGCTGGGCCGCAACGACGAGGAAGGTTTCGACCCGGCCAAGTCATCCTCGGCCGGCCGTGCCCGGCGCTTCGTCCAGGTGGCCAACCTGCCGGTGGTGTTGATCGAGTCCGATCGTGATGCCGACGGCGGCAGTAAGGCCAAGCAGTTCGACTGGGACGAACTGAAGACCGCCTACAACGGGCGCAGCGTGCGCGCGATCGGCGTGAAGAACATGGGTAGCGATACCCATGAACCGCCCTTCCGTGGCTCCATCGTGATCAGTCAGAACGCCCCGGTGGCCGGCTCCGACGCGATCATGCAGCGCATCGTGCATCTGTTCTTCACCAAGGAAGGCCAGACCCGCGAGACCTTCGCCGCGGCCAAGGCCCTCGAGGGCATGAAGATCGACAACGTGTCGCGCTTCATCCTCGAGGCGACCTCACGCGAAAGCGAGCTGCTCGGCCTCTACGGCAAGCGGATGCCCGACTACTTCGAGCGCATCCATGCCCTGCCCGAGGTGCGTTCACTGCGTATCGCACAGAACCACGCCCAGGTAGCGGCGCTGGTCGATTGCCTGGGGCCCGATGGGCTCAACCTGTTCCCGTCCGGGGCGATCGACCAGGCCCATGGCCTGATTGCCCGGCTGGCCGTGGAACGGCAGCAGGCCATCAATGCCGACCATCCCCTCGTCGAGGAATTCTGGGAAACCGTCGAGTACCTGGAACAGACCCGCATCGAGAACGTGCTCGACCACAACAACGGCGACGGCCGCCTGGCGATCAACCTCAAGGAGTTCGAGAAGCTCGCCGGCGACCATCACTTCCGCTTCGACATGCGCGAGCTGAAACGCCAGCTCAAGGGAAGCAAGACGCGCAAGTTCGTGGCCTCCAATCACCCGGTCTATTCCAAGCTCCGCTCCGGCACCGTCAAGTGCTGGCTGTTCGAGCGTGGCTGAAGGGCTGACATCAGGAGATCTAGCGATGCGTACCTACACACTCGACCAGGCCGCGACCCTGCTCAACCTGGGCCGCAATACCCTTGCCCGCCGGCTGCGCGATGCCGGCGTTCTGGGCCGCGACAACTTGCCGACTGGCCGGTACCGGGGCCGGGTGAAGCTGGTGATCGTCGCCACCGGCACCTATCACCACCCGATCGCCGGCTGGACCCACTACGGCCGCACCGAATTCACCGACGCCGGGCTCGACCATATCGCCCGCAAGCTCGGCATCGACATCGATCACCTGCCGAGGATCCATGCCACCTGGCAGGCACCACAACACCGCGCCTCGCAGAGCGCCCGCTGAAGGAGAAAGACCATGCAATGCCAATGCAGCGACACGATCAAGCAGAAGCTCACCGAAAAGATCACCACCCAACTGCCGGAGGGCCATCGCGACTTGGAGGTCGAGGTCGGCCACTACGTCTTCCCGTTTACGAAGACAGGCATCGACCATCGCTTCGCGGTACCGGTGAAGATCCGTTATCAGGCTCCAAAGAAACGGGGCGACGGCTTCGCCAACAAGAAGGAAGACACAAGCATTTTGGCCAGCTACTGCCCCTTCTGCGGCGAACGTGCCGTGGCCGATCAAGCCGAGACCGAAGGGGCCTGACCATGCCAAAACCAATTCCGCTCTGGGGCGTCGTCACGCCAGAAGGCGAACCGGTCGTCGGTTCGCTCTACCACACGCAGTACGGCGCGATGTACCGCTACTGCGCCTACCGCAACATTGAGCCGGAGGAGCGTCCAGCCTTCTGGCGCGAGCAGAAAGCAAAGGGCTACAGCGTCCAGCCATTCACCCTTCACCAGGAGCAAGTCCATGGCTGATTGCGCAGATCTCGCCGGCGACATCATCGACGCCAACCTCGACCGTGCCCTCTCTCGTTCGCGCCTGCCCAGCACGGTAGCCACCGATCCCTGGTGTGAGGATTGCGGCGAAGAGATCCCCCAGGCACGTCGCCATGCCGCGCCCTGGGCTACCACCTGCACCGAGTGCCAGGGCATCCGTGAAAACCAAGCGCGGCATCGGCGCTGAGAGGAACACGACAATGAACAAGAGTTACCAGGAATTGTGCGACGAAGTGAAGCTGCTCGCCCACCACCTCAGCAACTCTACGCAGCTCAATAAAGAACTGGGCCAGGCACTGGACGAAGCCCGGGAGCTCGTGTCGAAGATCCTCAACCTACCGGAGGGTTCGACAGCCCCGGCGCCCAGCGGGCAAGTCCAGCGCGATATCGAATTAGCCAAGTCAAAGGATCGCGGTGAACTCGAGCAGCTCTATGCCCTGGCCCGCATGAGCGCCCGGCTCTCGATGCGGAAGGCCGAAGAAGTGGAGGCAGCTTTCTCGAAAGCTGATCGCGGACCGTTAGCCGCGATCGCAGAAGAGCGAGCCCGCCAGATCGCCGTGAAAGGCTGGACACCAGAGCACGACGATAAGTACCGGTCAGGTGAATTAGCTGCCGCAGCCTCAGCTTACGCCTGGGCGGCTTACTACGAACAGGACATTGGGGATGTAGACAGGGAGACGCCGCCCGAGACTTGGCCCTGGGAAGACTGTGAGTCTTGGAATCCGAGTACTCCACGGCGCAACCTGGCCAAGGCGGGCGCCCTCATCGTCGCCGAGCTCGAGCGGCTGGACCGTACCGAGGGAGGTGGATCATGACGGTAGGAGAACGCATTCGTGAGCGCCGGCTGGCCCTCGGTCTCAACAAAGCGCAGCTTGCTCAGCACGTCGGCTGCAGTGACGTGGCAATCTCATACTGGGAGAGGGGCACCGTCCGGAGTGTCAGCAGTGGCCACTTGCTGAGCCTGGCTACCGCGCTGGAATGTACGGTATCGGAGTTAGTGGGGGATCCTCGACTCAACGCCCTCAAGGCACAAGTAGCAGCAGAAACACTAGAGGTTGTGAGCACCCTGCAAGGCCTTGGGTTGAGTGATGACCAGCGCAACTCTCTACTCGAAATGGCAAGGCTGGAACGCTGTCTAGCCAAAGAAGGTGGGGCATGAGCGAGCAGCCACTCAAGGGCGGGCCGCTGGCCCGCTCAGCCGCGTTGCTTTGCCAAGACAGGCTATTTCGTCTTTACCTGGATCACCGCAAGCGGCATAAATTCGGCCTCACGCCAGACCAACTTCCCGACGGTACCCACAACGAGCAGGATGCCCGGGACTGGCTTTGCGCTGCATGTGGGATCCAGAGCCGGGCCGAACTGGACCACAACACCCAGGCTGCCGGAACGTTCCGCATGATCCGGAAGCGCTTCGCCCGCTGGCGATCGCGGCTGAACGCGAACCAATGAACTGCGCCGCCATCGAGGCGGCGCTTCTCTATGAACTACCAGAAGAGAGAAGACCATGGCGGGAATTGAAATCCGCGGCGAGCGAGTCCGTGTTTATTTCCAATACCAGGGAGAGAAGTGTCGCGAGCCGATGGGCCCTGCCACGCCCGAAAACATAGCCCACGCTGAACGTATCGCCGGCATCGTTGACCATGAAATCAGGCTGGGAGTCTTCGATTACGCTCGCCAGTTCCCCAACTCCAAGCGACTGGCCACCAACACACTGGGTCACTTCGCCGACCTATGGCTTGGTATCATCGCCAGCGAGGTCGCCGACACCACGCTGCGTAGCTACAAGAGCAAGGTCGAGACGCACATCAGGCCTCGGTGGGGAAGAACCCAAGCCGACCAGGTCGATCCCATCGACCTGCAAACTTGGGTAAAGCAGGAACTGCCAAAAACGCTGGCGAGCAAGACGATCAAGGAGATCGTCACGATCATGCGACAAATCTATCGACTCTACAGCTCACGCCACCGCACCACGTTCGACCCGACCTATGGCATCCAGGTGCGCCTGCCCGATCCAGAGGATCCGGACCCGTTCACCCGTGACGAGATCGAGAGGATCCTCACGACACCTACGAAGCGCGTCCAGGAACTCAACATGATCGACTACATGCTCTGGGACGGCCCGCGGCTGTCGGAAGCAATGGCGCTCGCATGGGAGGATGTCATCGATCTCGAGAAGGGGCTGATCCGGTACCGCCGACGGCAGTTTCGCCATGCCTACCGAGTCACCAAAACACGCCGATCGACTCGGGAAAAAACACTACTCGAGCCCGCTCGCCAAGCGCTGCAGCGTCAATGGAAGATCACCGGCCACCTATCGCCGCGTGAAATAGAAATTATTGACCGGGACAACACCACGAAGCGAAAGGCCAAGCTGCGTTTCGTGTTTTTGAACTCGAATACCGGCAAGCCGCACTATGGCGATGCCGCCATCAGGCAGCGGTTCTTCAAACAGCACTTGGAAAAAGCTGAGGTTCGGTACCGTGGGCCGAATCAGTGCCGGCACACCTATGCCAGCCAGTTGCTGAGCTCGGGTGTCGCTCCGATCCAGTGGGTCGCCGAGCAGATGGGCCACAGTTCCCCTGCCATGATCTACAAGCACTACGGCCGCTGGATCAATGAGGACGGACCCAATATCAACGCCCTAATCGAAGCGGCTCTGAAACTAAAATAGTTAGCCTGCTAATTCTCCCCGATTCCGCCCGGATCGAAGACCTGCTTAGTTGCCTCTCAGTCCCAAGCTAGTCCCCACAGCCAAAAACGAGAAAAGGGAATCAAGCTAAGCGCTTGATTCCCCTTCAAAATCCTATGGCGGAGAGGGAGGGATTCGAACCCTCGAAGCCTTTCGACTTACACACTTTCCAGGCGTGCTCCTTCGACCACTCGGACACCTCTCCACATTGTGGTTCCTCGGCACGCTTGGCGTCCCTCAAGAACGGCGCAAATGGTAGCGATCTAACCCCGCGATTGCAAGCCGTTTTTTGCGTGGTGAGCCACTATGCTTCGGGCAGGACGGCATAGTCGCCGCAGGCTTCGAGACATAGCCGATCACCGCTATAGAGCCGTTGCACTAGAGTGATACGCCCCTTGCCACGCTCGTCGAGTCGTTCGCCAAGAACGCTGGTAGCATGCGGATCCTGCGGGCGACACTCCAATCGATAGTCGCCGCGCACGGGAGCAAGAAAACGCTGGCTGGCTTCGGCTACGACGACATCCTGCTGGCGTTGCCGGGCTCGTAACCAGAGCGTGACCCAGCACCAGCCAATCAGGGTAGTTTGGGCGGTGAGCGATCCACCGAATCCGGTGCCTTTGTCGTTGAGGTTGGGCACGAGTTTCAGATGCCAACACAAGACGTCGCCCTGCCATTCCATGCGTTCTAGGCCCAGATGCTCGACCAACGGTATCGCCTCCCATAGCCAGGCCTGGAAAGCCGCGAGGTCGTCACCCTTCCCTCTTTTGGGCAGCGGCAGGCGTGGATGAGGAATACCGATGTCACGCATTACCGGAGCCTCAGTTCCAGCGCTCGACGAAGTCTTTGGGATCGCGGCTGGGCAGTAACTTGTGACGCCCACCGAGTTGGCCCAGATAAAGAAAGCCGACGATCTCGTCATGCTCACCGAGCCTTAGCCCTTTGTGCACCGTCTTGTCAAAGGCGTAGTGGCCGGTGCGCCACATCGCTCCCAACCCTTGGGCATAGGCGGCCAGCATCATGGCATGGGCGGCACAGCCAGCCGAAATCACCTGCTCGAGCTTGGGAACCTTGGGCAGGTCCGGCGTGACCTTGGCGATCACGGCGATGATCATCGGCGCTCGCTTGGGTTTCTTGCGCGCCGCATCCAGGCTTGCGTCGTCGATATGCGGGTTCTCACGATATTCGGCTTCGGCGAACAGCTCGCCGAGCCGGGCAAGCCCCTCTCCCGAGAATTCGATGAAGCGCCAGGGTGTCAGTTCCTTGTGGTCCGGTGCGCGCAAGGCGGCGCGATAGAGAGCATCGAGCTGTTCGGCGTTGGGCGCGGGCCCCATCAACTTGCCCATGGAACTGCGTTCATGCAGCAGCGTCATCGCATCCATCGAGAGTCTCCTGACGTTCACTGAGTCGAGAATATTTCTCAGCTTACCGTAGCCGGTTACTGCCGGGCCAGACGCAACGGCTCTGGTGGCCGCTCGCCCGGAGTGCCACGCCAGGGACTGATATCCAACCCACCGCGCCGCACATAACGCGCCAGCACCAGCAGTCGTTCGGGCCGGGCACGCGCCATTAGATCGGTGAAGATATGCTCCACACAGTGCTCGTGGAAATCCTGATGTTGACGGTAGGACACCAGATACCTGAGCACCCCCTCGCGATCCAAGCATGGACCACGATAGCGAATCATCACGCTGCCCCAGTCGGGCTGGCCGGTCACCGGGCAGTTGGACTTGAGCAGATGTGAGTGCAGCGTTTCCTCGACAACCTCGTCCCCCACAGCGAGCAGTTCGGGACTGGGCGTATAGTCATGGATTTCGATATCCAGATCGTCGATGCACTCGCCAGGCAGACGCCGGGGAGTCAGCCGTTCGTCATCGACACCGAACAACTCAGTGACCACTGGCGCCCCGGCTGCCGCGGAGAGATCGCGCTCGAGCGATTCGATCACCTCATCACGACTCGCGAAACGAGTCTGGTTAAAGCTATTGAGATATAGCTTCCACGACTTCGACTCGATCAGGTTCGGGGATGAGGCCGGCAAACGGAAACGCGCCACCGCCACCACCGGCTTGCCCTTGGTATCGAGCCAGGAAAGCTCGAAGGCATGCCATTCGTCCTCGCCCTCGAACGGTAAGGAATCGTCGCGAATGCCTAATGGCGCGCGATTGGCAGCCCTCGCAATGGGATATAGCAACCCGGCATCATAATGCTCGGGGTAGGCGGACACACGTCCCAGTGGCGCATCCTGCAAGGTATCAGGCCGTTCAATACTCATGATCGTATCCCCTGTCCTCGCTCCAGCATCCACAGTGCCACGCCAAACAATACCACGATGAAGGCCAGGATGGCGGCCAGTGCCAGCTCCACTGGAATGTCGGAAACGCCAAGGAAGCCGTAACGGAAGACGTTGACCATGTACAGGATGGGGTTGAGCATCGACACTCCCTGCCAGAAGTCGGGTAGCAGCGAGATCGAATAGAAGACGCCACCCAAGTAGGTCAACGGCGTGAGCACGAAGGTCGGCACAATGGAGATATCGTCGAACTTGTCGGCCAATAGCGCATTGATGAAGCCGCCGATGGAAAACAGCCCGGCAGTGAGCACCACCACGCCGATGGTCAGCAGCGGGTGCACCACTTCCAGGCGGGAGAAGAATAGCGAAACGAAGGTAACGATCACCCCCACGCCCAGGCCGCGAGCCATCCCCCCCAGCAAGAAACCGGTCAGGATCACCCAGTTGGGCATCGGCGAGACCATCATCTCCTCGACACTGCGTTGGAACTTGTTGGAGAAGAACGACGAGGCCACATTGGAATAGCTGTTAGTGATCACCGCCATCATGATCAACCCGGGGACGATGAAGTCCATGTAGGTGTAGCCGTCCATCTCACCGATGCGCGAGCCGATCAGGTTACCGAAGATGATGAAGTACATGGTCATAGTGATCGACGGTGGCAGCAACGTCTGCGGCCAGATGCGTGTGAAGCGCTTAATCTCCTTGACCACCAGGGTCCACAAGGCGGTGGCGATCTGCTTCGGATCCATCAATGTCTCCCCGTCCCGGTGTTGGTGGTCGTCGTTTCGGCTGCCGCCTTGTCGCTATCGATTTCCCGAACCTGCCGGGTACGAGAATTGTTGGCGTTGGCGCCCTCCACCATCGACACGAACATCTCCTCGAGACGATTGGCACGATTGCGCATCGAAACCACGGAAATTCCCTGTTCGGTCAACTGCGTAAAGGCATCGTTGAGCTTCTGGCCACGCTTGACCGAGAGCGCCAACTGGCTGTTCTCGACTTGGTGCACCTCGAACCCTTCGAGCCGGGGTATCGCTTCGATGGGGCGAGCCAGATCGAGCAGGAAAGTTTCGGTATTGAGCTGTGTCAGCAGTTCCCGCACGCTGGTGTTCTGTACGATCTCGCCATGGTTGATGATGGCAATGTTGCGGCACAAGCTCTCGGCTTCCTCGAGATAGTGGGTAGTGAGGATGATGGTGGTGCCTTCTTCACGATTGATACGCCGCATGTAGTCCCACATGCTGCGACGCAGCTCGATGTCGACACCAGCGGTAGGCTCGTCAAGGATCAGCAGCTTGGGCCGGTGCATCAGGGCACGAGCGATCATCAGGCGCCGTTTCATGCCCCCCGAGAGCATGCGCGCACTACCCTTGCGCTTATCCCACAGCCCCAAATCCTTGAGTAGCTGTTCGGCACGTGGTTTGGCCTCGCGCAGGGACATGCCGTAGTAGCCAGCCTGCGCGTGGATGATGTCCTCGACCTTCTCGAACTGGTTGAAGTTGAATTCCTGGGGCACGACACCGAGATGGTACTTGGCGCGGGCGAAGTCCCGATCGATATCGACGCCGAAAACCGATACCTTGCCGGCAGTCTTTTGCACCAAGGAACAGACGATACCCAGGGTAGTGGACTTACCGGCACCGTTGGGGCCCAGCAGGGCGAAAAAGTCACCTTGGGCGACATCGAGGTCGATGCCCTTCAAGGCATGGAAGCCATTGCCATAGACCTTGGTCAGGCCACGAATGGACAGTGCCGGTTCGGCCATCGGATCACCTGTCAACGAATCAACAAATAGATTAGGACCCTAAAGATGCGGTCGAATAGGAAAAAATCAATGCTCACGGCAGACGCCGGAAAAAGGAGAGGTCAGGTCATTATAGGCTGATGGCAGCCTACTGGGTCAGGTGCGAGTGGCGTCCCATAGGGGGTTCGAACCCCTGTTCCCGCCGTGAAAGGGCGGTGTCCTGGACCACTAGACGAATGGGACGTAATCGCTCGGGCTTGGAGCGGGATAACGTGATTAGACCGGGTGGCGCTCCAACTCGCGCCCCTCACGTCGACCTGTTCCTTATCGAAGGGGTGTTTGGAGCGGGAAACGAGATTCGAACTCGCGACCCTCGCCTTGGCAAGGCGATGCTCTACCACTGAGCTATTCCCGCAAATGACACCCTGATTCTACCTTACTACAAAACCCTCGGCACGAGGATGGCGTCCCATAGGGGGTTCGAACCCCTGTTCCCGCCGTGAAAGGGCGGTGTCCTGGACCACTAGACGAATGGGACGTACTCGTTCGAGTTTGGAGCGGGAAACGAGATTCGATCGGACCGGCGCACCGGCTCGCGACCCTCACGTCGGCCTACTCCCCCCACCGAACTGGGAGTTTGGAGCGGGAAACGAGATTCGAACTCGCGACCCTCGCCTTGGCAAGGCGATGCTCTACCACTGAGCTATTCCCGCATACCAATACATTGCCGAGGAAGTGGCGTCCCATAGGGGGTTCGAACCCCTGTTCCCGCCGTGAAAGGGCGGTGTCCTGGACCACTAGACGAATGGGACGCATCGCTTGCCTCAACAAGGTGGCGCGTATGTTACTGAGCGCCCCGAAGGCTGTCAAGCGGCCCAATCAGGCGGGATTTTCGAGCGCATCAGACTATGCTGGAAATGATCCCCCATTTCGTTGTCAGATGGAGGGATCGGCCACAAGCCAGGATTTCGAGGGCCTGTACGGAGAAACGCCATGCGCAAGAAAGTCGAGAAAAGCGATACCGAGTGGCGCAGCCAACTCACCCCCGAGCAGTACCACGTGACTCGCGAAAAAGGGACGGAACGCCCATTCAGTGGCGATCATCAAGTCAGTGAGGAGCATGGCATCTACCATTGCGTTTGCTGTCATGCCCCGCTGTTCGAGAACGAGCACAAATTCGATGCTGGTTGCGGCTGGCCCAGCTTCGATCGCCCTATGACCAAGTCGGTAGTGGAGGAGCGCCTCGATACTTCTCATGGCATGACCCGCACGGAAGTGGTCTGTGCTCGCTGCGACGCTCATCTCGGCCATGTCTTCCCCGATGGTCCGCCCGACACCACTGGGCTGCGTTATTGCATCAACTCGGTGGCCATCGATTTTCACGCAGGAGAGTGACCCCCTCTCCTCTCTCCACTGCACAACAGCCACGTCACGCCGGTCGCCCTTCTGTTAAGATAGGCGACCGTTTCGTTTCGCTGCGTGCAGGAGAATGACAATGCTCGGCTGGTTCCCGGGACACATGAACAAGGCGCGTCGCCAAATCAAGGACGCCCTGCCGGAAATCGACGTGGTGCTGGAAGTTCTCGATGCCCGCCTGCCCTACTCCAGTGCCAACCCTATGCTGGCCGAGCTGACTGAGCACAAGCCGGTGTTGAAGATCCTTTCACGAGCCGACTTGGCAGACCCCGAACGCACGCGCGAATGGGTAGCGCATTTCGACGCTCTGACGGATACTCGTGCACTGGCAGTGACCACGACCAACGCCCGCGAACTCAAGCGAATTCCCCGGTTATGCCATGAACTGGCCGGCCAGGTGCGCGCCGACCGCGACGTGCGGGTGATGGTGATGGGCATTCCCAATGTTGGTAAATCGACACTGATCAACGGCTTGGCTGGGCGCAAGATCGCCAAGACTGGCAACGAGCCGGCAGTGACCAAACGCCAGCAGAAGGTGCGCATCGAGGGTCGTGTAGCGCTGATCGACACTCCCGGTGTGCTATGGCCAAAGATCGAGGATCAGGCGAGTGCATACCGCCTGGCCGCCAGCGGCGCTATCCGCGATACCGCCATCGACTACCTGGACGTGGCGGTGATTGCCGCCGCTGAACTGGCCAAGCGCTACCCTGAGGCGTTGATAGCGCGTTACAAGCTGAAGGCGTTGCCGGCGTATGCCCCCCATCCCGATGCCGTCCGGGTCGAGGCCGATGGCCCTCTACACCACGACCTGATGGCCATGGCTGGCTTCGATGGTACCGCCATCGTGCGCGAGATCGCTTCCAAGCGAGGCGGCCTGCGCCCGGGTGGCGAGGTCGATCTGCACCGTGGTGCGGAAGTACTGCTGCACGAGTTGCGTGATGGCAAGCTCGGCCAGGTGACCCTGGAGACGCCTGCCGATATTCCCGTACCAAACATCGACAGCGACGATACCGCCGACACCGACGACGCCCAGCCCCATAACGCTAACTGAGTTGACGGACACTTCATGGACACCCCCACCTCGATCAGGAAATCGCACAAGCTCGACAACGTCTGTTACGACATCCGCGGGCCAGTACTCGATCATGCCAAGCGTCTGGAAGACGAAGGCCAGCGCATCTTGAAGTTGAATATCGGCAATCCCGCGCCATTCGGCTTCGAAGCGCCGGAAGAAATTCTCCAGGACGTGATGCGCAACCTCCCCACTGCTCAGGGCTATTGTGACTCCAAGGGGCTGTATTCGGCGCGCAAGGCAGTAATGCAGGAGTGCCAGCGCAAAGGCATCCCTGGCGTCGGCATCGAGGACATCTACATCGGTAACGGCGTCTCCGAACTGATCGTGATGGCCATGCAGGCGCTGCTCAATGACGGTGATGAGGTGTTGATCCCGGCACCCGACTATCCGCTGTGGACCGCCGCCGCCAACCTGTCCGGCGGTCGTCCGGTACACTATATGTGCGACGAGCAGGCTGACTGGGCGCCGGATATTGCCGACATCCGCGCCAAGGTCACTAGCCATACCCGCGCCATCGTACTGATCAACCCCAATAACCCCACCGGTGCCGTCTACCCGCCCGATGTGATTCGCGAGTTGCTGGATATCGCCCGCGAACATCACCTGGTGGTGTTTTCCGATGAGATCTACGACAAGATTCTCTACGACGAGGCCGAGCATGTCTCCACTGGTGCTCTGGCCAGCGACGACCAGCTCGTAGTGACCATGAATGGCCTATCGAAGAGTTACCGTTGTGCCGGTTTCCGCTCCGGTTGGATGATCCTCTCGGGAACGGTAGCCAAGCATCGAGCAGCGGACTTCATCCAAGGCCTCAATATGCTGGCCTCGATGCGCCTGTGTGCCAATGTTCCGGCCCAACATGCCATCCAGACGGCATTGGGCGGCTATCAGTCAATCAATGACCTGATCCTGCCCGGTGGGAGATTACGCGCACAACGCGATATTACTGTCGAGAAGCTGAATGCCATCCCTGGCGTGTCCTGCGTGACGCCCAAGGGAGCGCTTTATGCCTTCCCACGGCTCGACCCCAAGGTCTTCAATATCCACGACGATGAAAAATTGGTGCTCGATCTGCTCCTGCAGGAAAAGATCCTGCTGGTCCAGGGCACGGCCTTCAACTGGCCGCAACCCGACCACGTGCGCATCGTGACCCTGCCTTGGGCAGAACAGCTTGGTGACGCTTTGGATCGCTTCGCTAATTTTCTGGAACGTTATCGCCAATAGAGGTACCGACTCGCCCAAGGAAAAGCTGAATTAAGCTTGAAACCCAATAACCTTGACCGTATCTAACATTCAGTTTTGGTAATAGGGTCACCGTTTCAGGAGAAACACCCATATGATGCGAATTCTTCTTTTCCTGGCCACCAACTTAGCGGTCATCATCGTGGCCAGCATTACCCTGCGCCTGTTGGGGGTGGCCCCCTACCTCACCGAACAAGGCATCAACTTCAATGCCTTGTTGATCTTCTGTTTCATCTTCGGCATGGCCGGTTCCATGGTGTCGCTGTTCATCTCCAAATGGATGGCCAAGCGCTCCACCGGTACCCAAGTCATCGAGCAGCCACGTAACGCTACCGAGAAGTGGCTGTTGGAAACCGTGGCGGAGCTTTCCCGTGACGCCGGCATCAAGATGCCGGAGGTCGGCATCTTCCCTGCCCAGCAGTCCAACGCCTTCGCCACTGGCTGGAACAAGGACGCTGCCCTGGTGGCTGTCTCCGCTGGCTTGCTCAACCGCATGCGGCCGGAAGAAATACGCGCAGTATTGGCCCACGAGATCGGTCACGTGGCCAATGGCGACATGGTGACCCTGGCGCTGATCCAAGGCGTGCTCAACACCTTCGTGATGTTCTTCGCCCGCGTGGTCGCCCACTTGGTCGACAGCTTCCTACGCAGCCGTAGTGATGACGGCGCGGGCTTGGGCTTCATGGGCTACTTTGCGGTTGTGATCGTCGCCGAGATCGTCTTCGGCTTGATAGCTTCGGCTATCGTCGCCTGGTTCTCGCGCTTCCGCGAGTACCGCGCCGATGCCGCTGGGGCCAAGCTGGCCGGTAGCGGCGCCATGATCAATGCCCTGGCCCGGCTCAAGGCCGAGACCCAGATGCCCGATCAAATGCCGGAGACCTTGACGGCTTTCGCCATCACCACCGGTCAGACCCGCAAGATCATGGAACGGCTGTTCGCCAGCCACCCACCGCTGGATGACCGGATTCGGGCATTGAAGGAATCGGCATATCGTCAGTAATCGCCACGAGTAGCGGGCTACGAGCGACGAGCAACCAAACGCTTGAAGCCCGTAGCCCAACTTGATCTCGAGTCAGGGATCGATTCAACCCGTCATCACCTTGAATCCCGCCGCTGTCAGCCAAGGGACAAGCTCGACGGCGCCGGGCTTGAGTTCCACTTCCAGGGTGGAGAATTCGCGACGCAGCGGATAATGGGCCCGGCAATGATCGAAGCCGGCCGCCATGCCCCGACGTCGCTGCTCCCTGCTCAATGAATCGGCGTCACGCCTGACATCGTAGCAGGCACGCATACAGAGCCGCAGGGCCTCCCATACGCCATGTCCAGCGTCCAGTGTCAGGCGCGACAACGTCGGTGATGGCGCCAGGTCGTCGAGATGGTGACGTCTCGGCAGACCAAGAAACTCCATCAAGGCGAGATAGACCTGCTCAGTGCCACGCATCTTGCCATCGAGACTATGGCCAGCGATATGCGGCGTGGCGATGTCCACCTGGCGCCACAGGGTCTCATCGATCCCCGGTTCGTGTTCCCAGACATCGAGAATGGTGGTGATATCGCCACGCTGCGCCAAACGTTCGCTCAGCGCCTCTCCATCCACGCAAGCACCGCGCCCGGCATTGAGCAGCACCGTCCCCGGCTTGAGAGCGGCAATCCGCGTGGCGTCGAGCAAGTGCCAAGTGGCATGGAGGCCACTACGCACCAATGGCGTATGCAAGCAGACGATATCCGCCTGGTCGAGCAGAAGATCCAGATCGATGAAACCGTCTTCTCCCTCGGCCTCCGCCCTGGGTGGGTCGCACAATAGGCAATCGATACCCAGTGCCGAAAGCCGCCGATACAACCGCCCACCGACATTGCCAACCCCGACGATTCCTACGCGGCGCGCATCGAGCGCCACGCCTTCGCGCTCACAGATCAGCAACAGGCTGGAGAGCACGTAATCGACCACGGCCTCGGCATTGCAACCCGGGGCGCTGGCGAAACCGATGCCACGATCCTTCAGCGCTTGCCGGTCGACATGGTCGGTACCAATGGTGCAGGTACCAACGAAGCGCACGTTGCTATCGGCCAGCAAGGTTTCATCGATACGCGTGACTGAACGTATGATCATGATATCGGCCTTGGCCGCCGCGGCCGCATCGATCTCGCGTCCCGGCATTCGTTTCAAGTGGCCCAAGTCACCGAAAAAGGCGTCGGCCAGGGGAATCTGATGATCGACGAGCAAGTGCATGATGAAGTCCCTCCTGGCGATGATGGCTTGTCCGGCACGCCCAAGTCTTTACAATAGTGCCCCAACATAGCATGTACGAACCGCTTCGGTTCACCATCCACGCAGGAGTCGCCGTGATCGTTCGTTGGGAAAGTGACCATGACTATGTCTTGGTGCATATCCATCAGGATATGTTCGGCGACTGGATTTTCAGCCGTGCCTGGGGCCAGATCGGCACTCAGTTCGGCGGCCTCAAACACCAGCTTGCGGATGACCATGCCCAAGCCATGATGTGGCTGGACGACGTAGCGACCATTCAGGCCTCACGCGGCTTCCATAAGGTGCTCGAAGCCCAGGCCGACTCCCCCGAAGGACGTGATGCGGTCAGGCAGCTATCGCTGATAGATGGCATGTAAGCCGTAAGCCGTAAGCCGTAAGCCGTAAGCCGTAAGCCGTAAGCCGTAAGCCGTAAGCCGTAAGCCGTAAGCCAGAATCATCTGCAATAGCCGGACAAACCAGGTTTTTCTTACAGCTTATAGCTTACCGCTTTTTATCCCAGAAACCGCCGGCCCTGGCGCAGATACGCGCCCTTCGGTTCACTAGCCGGAGCACCAGTAGTATCCAACACTCCTTCACGGAGCCAGCCACGCTCATCCAGCCATGCCGCTAGACGCTCAGGCTCGAAACCTCGCTCCAGTTCCTCCCCATCGGCATCTACCAATACCGGTATCCGCTCGCCGTAGCGCACCATCAGGGTGTCATCGTCAGCGATTTCGACCTTTTCGAGGATAACTTCAACAGCGCTGAGCGTCGCGAGATAATGCTCGAGTTCGTCGCACAGGTGGCAACCGAGGGTGGTATAGAGTGTCAGCCGGTTCATAGCGCCTCTTGATGACGTATCAGGAAGCAGTGGTGCAGATCAGGACGGCGCTGGAAATCCGGGTCGAACGTCTTGGCCGAGATGTCCTCCACCACGTAGCGCTCGATCAGCTCGTCATCGAGCTTGAAGCGCCGTTGGTTGTTGGAGAATACCAGTGTTCCTCCGGGTGCGAGTCGCGCCATGGCCAGGTCGACGAGGCGCGCGTGATCGCGCTGGATGTCCAGCGTCCCCTCCATGCGCTTGGAGTTGGAGAAGGTCGGCGGATCGAGAAAGATCAGGTCGAACTCGCTGCCAGCGGTCTCCAGCCAGTGAAAGCAGTCGTCACGGATAACACGGTGGCGGCTAGGATCGAGACGATTAAGGGCGATATTGTCGCGAGCCCACTCCAGATAGGTATTGGACAGGTCGACACTGATGCTGTCACTGGCACCACCTTCACGTTCCGTGCCCAACGCCGCCTGCACGGTGGCGGCCCCGGTGTAGCAGAACAGATTGAGGAAACGCTTGCCGGCCGCCATCTCGGCCAATAGCCGGCGCACTGGTCGGTGGTCAAGAAACAATCCTGTATCCAGGTAATCGCGCAGATTGACCCACAGCTTCGCTCGGCCTTCGCGCACCTGGAAGCGCTCACCGCTGGTGGCCTGCTTTTGGTACTGCGCCTTACCGGCCTGACGCTCACGCTGCTTGAAGTGGACATTCTCGGCACGCACTCCAAGCATCTCGGGAATCACACCGAGGGCATCGAGCAAGCGGCGCTGCGCTTGAGCTGGATCGACCGATTTGGGGGGCGCGTATTCCTGAACATGCACGTGGTCACCATAGATATCGATAGCTAGAGCATATTCCGGCATGTCGGCGTCATATAGCCGGTAACAGCTTTCGCCAGAGCGTTCCAACCACTTCTTCAGGCGTTTGCGATTCTTCTCCAGGCGGTTGGCGAACATTTGCGCTCCTTCCGAACGCGCCGGCCGGGACGAAACCCCGTGGTCAACTTCCCTGGTCGACTCGTCGGCAACCTCGGGAATCTCGATCAATAACAGCTTGCATTCGAGCGGGCCGTTCTTGAAAGCATACTGTTTGGCAGCCCGTAGGCCGGTGCGATGACCCAGATCAGGGTTGCCGGTAAACAGCGCCAGACGCCAGCCCGGAAATTGTTGCCGAGCACGTGAGCCAAGATCGGCATACAGGGGCACCAACGCTGGAAGCTCCCCCAATCGCTCACCATAGGGAGGGTTAGTGATCAATAGCCCTTGGGCATCGGCTGGAAGGTTCGCTGGGTGCGTCAGTTGCGCTACCGAAGCTCCCTTGAATTCGATCAGCGCCGGAATACCCGCACGCATGGCATTGGCCTTGGCGGCCGCAATGGCCTGAGGGCTCTGATCGAAGCCATAGAGGCGCGCGTTGCAGCGCTTGCGTCCGATACTGGCTCGCGCTTCTGCTTCGCGCTTGAGCTCGCGCCACAGGGCCATATCATGTCCAGCCCAGCCATGGAAGCCGAAGCGCTCACGATTGAGGTTGGGAGCAATATCGGCAGCCATCAGCGCGGCCTCGATCACCAGGGTGCCAGAGCCACACAGAGGATCGATCAATGCTTCGCCGGCCTTGGCACGAGCCGGCCAACCGGCGCGAACCAGCAATGCCGAGGCTAGATTCTCCTTGAGTGGAGCATGTCCCAGTTCTCGGCGGTAGCCACGCTTGTGCAAACTATCGCCAGACAGATCGACGCCCAGTGTCAAGCGGCCACGATGCAGATGCGCATAGAGACGCAAGTCGGGATGACGGGGATCGATATTGGGCCGTTCCTGGCCAGCCGCACGCAGACTATCGACTACCCCATCCTTGACTATCTGGGCACCGAAGCGGGTATGACGGATATGATCCGAGATACCATGGAAATCTACTGCCATGGTGGTACCAGGACGCAGATGCTCACGCCAGTCCAAGGACTGAGCGACATCCTTGATCTGTGCTGGGTGTTCCATACCTTCTTCGTGAGCCAGGCATAAAATAATCCGATTGGCCAAGCGTGACCATAAGCAGGCTCGATAGCCAGCATCGAGCAGCGCCTGGAAATGAACCCCGGCGACAGTAGTCTTGGTGGTCGTGCCACCCAGACTCTCCAACTCGGTAGCCAGCAGGGTTTCGAGCCCTTTCGGGCAAGTGGCAAAAAATTCCATGAAATCAGCTCGTTGCTTATCTGTCATAAATTGGCCATTCGGTGGTCGCGCCTGACATATATCTGTAACTTCGATTTGATAATGCCCTTATTCCAAATCGCTTGTCGACAGCGGGCCGCATCTTGGGCTAGATGTATAAGGGAGTAGCTACTGTTAACGCATGCGTATGATGTCCGCGGACGCCTCGGGTGTGCGGGAGGGCAAGGTCTTGCTCGCCTAATCACCTGCACTCATGGAGAAACTGGTTTGATAACAACTGGTTCATCAAAGAGGTCATCCGATGAAACGACAGAAACGTGATCGCTTCCAGCGTGCCTATGTTCACGGCTACAAAGCAGGTATTACAGGCCGTTCCCGTGATGACTGTCCCAGTCAAGATGTCAATTTACGAGAATACTGGATGAGCGGTTGGCGTGAAGGTCGTGGGGATCAGTGGGCCGGCATGACAGGCGTCTCCGGCATTCATAAGAACCCCATGGTGATGTGACCCCCGGCTCACCTTTCACCGATTCCTTTTGGTGATGCCCCTCAAGGCCCGTGTACGACCACGGGCCTTTTCATTTTTCACCGCTCACCTTTTCAGCACCCGCTTCTTTTCATACGCATCCAATGCTTGGATGAACCAGGCACTGGCGAGGCATCCGTTACGGCTATTTCACTTGTCAAGCCGCTTCCCGCAACGCCTTGGCACATTCTCTTACCAGCGATGGGCCGCGATAGACAAACCCCGAGTAAAGCTGCACCAGATCCGCTCCTGAACGATATTTGGCCACTGCGGCCCTGCCACTATCGATGCCTCCCACGCCGATGATTGGCATGTTGGGCAAGTGACGCCGCAGCTCACGGATCACCGCATTGGACGGCTCGAAGACCGGCGTGCCGGAAAGCCCTCCTTCCTCGTCGGCATGCCGCAAACCCACCACCGCTTCGCGTGAGATGGTGGTATTGGTAGCCACCACGCCATCGATGGCGTTGGCATTGAGCGTTCGGGCAACCAATGTCACTTCGTCAGGCGTCATGTCCGGAGCGATCTTCACCACCAAGGGCACTCGCCGCCCACTTTCCCGGTCCAGGCGCAATGCTTCTTCGCGCAGCGCACTGAGCAATTCATCCAGATGCTCACCGAATTGCAGGTTACGCAGCCCCGGCGTATTGGGCGAGGAAATGTTCACTGTGATGTAGTGGGCAAGGGCATGTACCCGATCCAGGCATATCAGGTAGTCATCCACTGCCCGTTCCACCGGCGTGGTCAGGTTCTTGCCGATATTGATACCGATCACGCCGTCATAACGACTTCGCTGTACACGCTCGACCAAGTGTTCGACACCGGAATTGTTGAACCCCATACGATTGATGATTGCCCCACGCTTGGGCAACCGAAACAACCGCGGACGCGGATTGCCATCCTGAGGCCGAGGGGTAACGGTCCCTACCTCGACGAAACCGAAGCCAAGCGCTCCCAAGGCATCGAGGTGATCGGCGTTCTTGTCCAGCCCTGCTGCCAGGCCCACCCGATTGGGGAATTTCAGCCCCATGAGTTCGACTGGATCATCGACCGTTCCTCCACTCAAACGCTCAGCCAGGCCAAACCTGTGGGCCATGTCCAATGCGGAAAGCGTCACGCCATGGGCAGTTTCGGGATCGAGTCGAAACAACAGGGATCGGGCCAGGGCGTACATGGGGCTCCTTACGAGGGTGACAGGCAACATAGGGCGGCGATTATACCGCAAGCGGCACTGAAACGACGAACCCC
The DNA here is from genome assembly GCF_000409775.1 of Litchfieldella anticariensis FP35 = DSM 16096. GTDB lineage: Bacteria > Pseudomonadota > Gammaproteobacteria > Pseudomonadales > Halomonadaceae > Litchfieldella > Litchfieldella anticariensis. Next base: position 105,001 of record NZ_KE332388.1, read on the forward strand.
GCCGTGGCGGGGTTCGCTTTCTCGTGTGGATGAGTACGGTCAGCTCTCGCTACCGCTCTCGGCCAGGTCGACCAGTTCGCGAATGGCCACGGCAAACAGCGGGTAGCTGGCCTGGGTACCGGCACGTAGTTCAGCGAGCAAGCCACACCAACGTTGGTAGAGAGAATCGTGATGCTCGATCCAACGTGCTACTCGACCTTCCACGTCGCGAGGTGCATCTTCCAGCTTCAGCACGCCCACCGTCAACGCCAGTTGTTGGCGATCGAGATCATCGCGGAAGGTTTCTCGCGCCTGTGCCTGCCAACTGTCGCGCACTTCCAGGGCATTGATCTGTTCGACCACTCGCGGCAACTCCAGGCGATGGCCAACTTCGTAGAAAACCTCGGCAACACGCTGGATCTTCTCGCCCGACTGTTTGGCCGCCTCGATGATTCCAAGCCCAGCATACAAGCTACTGGTGGAAGCCACGGCACTAGCCAGCGTCTCTGGAACCCCGGCCGATGCCAGTTCATCGCGCCGTGCCTCCCAGGCTTCACGTTCGTCGCCACGCAGCCGTTTGCCGAGACTCTCCTGCAGTTGCGTCAACCGCGGTGCGAAGTGGCCGATACAATCCTTGACGGTCATGCCACTGCGCTGGCGTAGGAACCAGCGTGTCGCCCGACGCAGCAATCGCATCAAATCGAGCATCATACGGTACTGCAAACGACTATCGACCTGATTGTCGAGTGCTTCGATCTGGTGCCACAGGTCGTTCAGATTGAAGCTGTCACGAGCGATGACATAAGCCCTGGCGATTTCTGCCCGTGTCGCCCCGGTGGTGTCGATCAGGCGCCGTGCAAAGACGATCCCCATGTGATCGACCATATCGTTAGCAATCTGGGTGGCAACGATTTCACGCTTGAGCCGGTGATCGTACATCTCGGTCTTGAAGCGTTCGACCAGCACCTTGGGAAAGATGCGTTCGAGATGCTGCTGAATATGAGGGTCATCGGGAACGTCAGAGACGATCAAATCACCTTTGAGCACACTCTTGGCATAGGAAATCAATACCGACAGCTCAGGCAAGGTCAGGCCTTCACCCGCGTTGGAACGCTCCAGCAGTGCCTCATCACCGGGCAGGAATTCCAGCTCACGATCGAGCTGCCCATTGGCCTCCAGTTCGTTGATGAAGCGCCGATAGGGTCCCAACCCTTCCCTGGAAAGGATCTCCGCCAGCGACAACGCCTGGGTCTGGCGATAATTGCTGATCAACACCAACTTGGAGACGTCATCGGTCATCTTGGCCAGCAACTGGTTGCGTTGCTTGTCGGTCATGTCACCACGCTTGACGATATCGTCGAGCAGGATCTTGATGTTGACTTCATGGTCGGAGCAGTTGACGCCCCCGGCGTTGTCGATGAAGTCGGTATTGACGCGCACTCCCTTGCGGGCGGCTTCCATACGCCCCCGCTGGGTTAAGCCGAGGTTGCCCCCTTCGCCGACCACTCGACAGTTGAGATCGGCACCGTTGATACGCAACGCATCATTGGCCTTGTCGCCAACCTCGGCATCGCTCTCCTCCGTGGCCTTGACGTAAGTGCCGATACCGCCATTCCAGATCAGATCGACACGGGACTTGAGCATGGCTCGGAGCAGGTCATTGGGCGCGAGCTTGTCTTCCTTGATATCGAAGACAGCTTTCATTTCCGGGGAAATCGGAATTGACTTGGCGCTACGCTTGAATATCCCACCACCCTTGGAGATGAGCGTGGCGTCGTAATCCTCCCAACTGGAGCGCGGCAACTCGAACAGGCGTTTGCGTTCGGCGAAGGACGCGGCTGCATCCGGGTCGGGATCGACGAAAATATGCAGGTGGTTGAAGGCACCCACCAGGCGAATCTTGTCGGACAGCAGCATGCCGTTGCCGAACACGTCGCCACCCATGTCGCCGATGCCCAGCACGCTGAACTCGTCGGCCTGGGTGTTGATGCCCATCTCGCGGAAGTGGCGCTTGACCGATTCCCAGGCTCCCTTGGCGGTGATCCCCATCTTCTTGTGGTCATAGCCGTTGGCACCGCCGGAGGCAAAGGCATCGCCCAGCCAATGTCCATACTCCAGCGAGATCTCGTTGGCGATATCGGAGAAGGTCGCGGTGCCCTTGTCGGCGGCAACCACCAAGTAGGGATCGTCGTCGTCATGACGCACCACGGCTTTCGGCGGAACCACCTTTCCACCATCAAGGTTGTCTGTGACATCCAGCAACGCACGGATGAAGGTCTTGTAGCAGACGATGCCTTCCTGCTGAATGGCATCTCGATCACCTTCCGGCAAACGCTTGCAGACGAAACCTCCCTTGGCCCCGACCGGCACGATCACTGCGTTCTTGACCTGCTGAGCCTTGACCAGGCCTAGAATCTCGGTACGGAAATCCTCACGACGATCCGACCAACGCAGCCCACCGCGAGCGACCTTGCCACCGCGTAGATGCACCCCTTCCACCCGCGGTGAATAGACGAAGATCTCGTACTTCGGTCGTGGCTTGGGAATATCCGGTACACGCGCGGGGTCGAGCTTGAAGGCGAGATAGCCCTTGAGTTCGCCATCGGCATCAGGCTGATAGTAGTTGGTTCTCAGCGTCGCTTGGATCAGCTCGATATAGCGACGGATCAACAAATCGTCGTTGAGGCTCGCTACCCCATCGAGCTGGAGGTGCAGACGTGCCAGGCAATCCTCGACTTCAGCATCACGGTTGGTTTGCTCTGGATCGAAACATAGCTCGAACAGGGTCACCAGTTCACGGGTAATCTCAGGATGATTGGCCAGCGTGGTAGCGATATAAAGTTGTGAAAGCCCAAAACGAATCTGCTTCAAATAACGGGCATAAGCCCGCAACATGGCGACCTCGCGCCAACTCAGATTGGCGCCGATGATCAACCGGTTGAAGGCGTCGTTTTCTGCCTCGCCAATCCAGATGCGCTTGAAGGCGTCGACGAAGGACTCCCGCATTTCCTGGAGATTGACGATTTCGTTGGTGTGATGCTCGAGGTCGAAATCGTGGATCCAGTAACTACCGTCGCTGCGTTCGACATGGTAGGGACGCTCACCGATCACCCGTAGACCGAGATTCTCCATTACCGGTAATACATCGGAAAGCGGGATCGGGCTGCCCTTGTGGAACAACTTGAGGTTGACGCCGTCGGCCTCTTCTTCCACCAGGCGGTACAGCGACAGCGACAGAGGCACATCGCCAACCAACTCACCGATATGATGAATGTCGTAGACAGCAGTGCGCGCCGAGAAATCTTCACGATAGCCAATCGGGAAGGCATCGCGGTAGAGATCCATCAGGCGATTGGCCTGTTCCTCACCAAAGCCCTCGACCATGGCGGCCTGCAAGTCATCGCGCCAGTTGCGCGCCAGGTTGGCCACCTTGAGTTCGAGATGCTTGAGATCGTATTCAACGGGCTCGTCGCCGTTGAAGCGCAGGATCAACTGGATGCGTGCCAATACCGACTCGGAAAGATAGGTATTGAAATCCCCGAAGGTAGCATCGAGCTCCTCGCACAACATGTTCTGGATGCGTACACGCAAGTCGGTGGAAAAGACGTCACGCGGTACGAATACCAGGCACGAATAGAATTTGCCGAAACGGTCCACGCGAATGAACAACCGCACCCGGCGCCGCTCGCGAATATTGAGAATGCCGATCGCCGTTCGGGTCAATTCCTCAGTAGATGTCTGAAAAAGATCGTCACGCGGGTAGACATTGAGGATCTGACGCAGTTGATTGCCATCGTGGCCATGCGGACTGACGCCGGCGGTATCCATCACCGCCCGGATCTTGCGACGCAGCAATGGAATATGGTTCGGTGAGTCATTGTAGACGGTGGCAGAATAAAGCCCCAGGAAGCGACGCTCGCCGATGACACGTCCATTGTCATCATAGCGGTCGATGGAGATATAGTCCGGATAAGAAGGGCGATGCACCCGAGCATGGTAGGCACTCTTGGCGAACGACAATAGTTCGGGCACCAACACGTAGTGCTCGCCATCGATCCCTTGGTCGTTGCGAATACGCTCCTGATAGCGCGGTTGATCCAGCTTGAACACGCCAAGGTCGCTGTCGGGAATCTTGCGCAGCTCGTCGTGTCCATCGACATCCATCACCTGGTATTCGTCGTAGCCCAGGAAAGTGAAGTGGTCGTCGAGCAACCACTCGAGAAAAGCCACGGCCTCCTTGTGATCCTCGCTATCGACCTGTTTGGGACGCTTGGCCTTGAGCTCCTTCAATGCCTCGCGAACCCTGTCACGCATGGGCTCGAAATCGGCCACGGCAGTGCGCACGTCGCGTAATACATCGTGCAGACTGTTTTCGATATCTTCCAGCAGTTCGGGATCGGAATGACGATCGATCTCGATGCAAATCAGGGACTCCCGCCCTTCCGGCGCCTTCTTGTCTTCGGGATGCGTCAGTGAGATCAAGCGGTGATCGTCGTCACGCTGGGTCGCCAACACGGCATTATGAATGGCGTGCACGGTGATTCCGCGGCGATTGAGCTCGATGCGCACGGAGTCGACTAGAAACGGCATGTCCCGGTGCAGAACCTCAACTTGGGTATGGGTCGACTGCCACCCATGTTCCTCGAAGTCCGGGTTATAGACACGCACCCTGGGAGAGGCCAGATCGTGTGTCTGGATGAAGTGCCACATGGACAGAGTGGCACCATAAATGTCGTCGATGCGGCGCTCGGCCAGATCTTCGATGGAAGCCCTCGAGTAGAGAATGGCGGCAAACGCCATGACCGACTCGACCTTTTCGTCGGGAAGCCGCTTCACCAGTTGTTCCTGGAGCTGGGCAAGAAGTTCCTGCTTGCCATCGATCGCAACGTGTTGCATCAATCACCTCGGCTCGAGCCGATCGCCCCCTGCGACCGGCGGGATGTTCAATAACGCGGTATCGGCAACCACGCTTCGCGCCAGCTTACTGCAGCCTAACCCCCACCCCTACCGAATTGACCCTTTGTCATAGAGCATGTCAATCGTGCATTGTCTCTTGACACAGGGTTTTGTCTAAAAAAACACCTGCATAGACAACTTTTCGGACGGCCCCTATGCCCGTCGCTCCAATAGCACTCCGCACTCGCAGTGGTGTGTCCAGGGAAACTGGTCGAACAGCGCGAAGCGCGTCATGACATGCGTGCGCTCGAGGCGCTCCAGATTGTCCTCCAGCGTATCGGGGTTACATGAAATGTAGACGATGCGCCGATAACCGCTGAGCTGTTCGCAACTGCGTGCATCGAGGCCGGCACGCGGTGGGTCGACCAGTACCGTAGAGAAATCGTAGTCCTCCAGGCCCATCTCGGCCACTCGACGGCCGCCCTTCTCACCCTTCAGTGCCGCCGCAAACTCCTCAGCGGACATTCGCGCCACCGTGGCATTGTCGATATGGTTGGCAGCCAGATTGGTCTTGGCCGACGCCACCGACGTCCGTGAAATTTCCGTTGCCAGCACGCTGCGGAAATTCTCGGCCAATGCAATCGTGAAATTACCGTTACCGCAGTACAGCTCGACCAGATCACGATCCTGACTGTCACGGGTCACGTCCCGAGCCCAGGTCAGCATTGCCTTGCAGATCTCGGCATTGGGCTGGGTAAAGCTGTTCTCGACCTGCTGATAAATGAATTCACGTCCCTCTACTGCCAGCCGCTCCCAAACGTGATCACGCTCGAGCACTCGCCGCTGCTTGCGCGAACGGCCAATGATCGAGGCACCGAGCTCGTGTTGCAGGCGATGCGCTTCAACCTCCCATGGCTCATCCAAAGGGCGGTGATAGACCAAGGTGATCAGCGCCTCGCCAGAGAGCGTGGTCAGGAATTCGACCTGGAACAGCTTACGCCGCAGTGTCGGGTTGTCGCGTACGGCATCCAGCAGGCGCGGCATCAGTTCGTTGATGCAGCGACTGGCCACCGGATAGTCGTCGACACGAACCACGCGCTTTTTCTTGGGATCGTCGGAGTCGACCTCGAACATGGCATAAAACAGATCGTCACCCTCGTGCCAAACCCGGAACTCACAGCGCTGCCGGTAGTGGCTCGCCGGCGAGGAATAGACCTCCAGCGACGGAGGATCGAAACGAGCGAACTGCGCAGAGAGACGTGCGTGCTTGGCCTCGAGCTGATCGTCATAGCGGGAAGGGTCGACTACGGGTACGGCCACGGGGTCTCCTTGAGATAGGAATCTGGTAATCAATGGAAAGTTGGTAAGTCATACGGCGCCGATGCGGTTTGCCACCCCGGTAGTGGAACGTCAAGTTGTCGAGGGGTGGCGAAACCGTACGTTGCCAACGCCGTCACCAGCCGTCCCTCCGCCCCGGTGACCCAAGCTGGCCCCGGCCCATCGAACGTTGCCGATGTTGCCACCACCTGAGCGACCCGGCGAGCGATGGCATCGCCGGAGTCGACCCATGTGAGCGGGTACCGTGCGGCAGCTTCCAGGGCATCGCGCAACAGAGGAAAATGAGTGCAGCCGAGCACCACGGTATCGACTTCGGCATTTTCCCACAGCGGCGCCAGGCAGTCCGCCACCACGCGACGATCAATCGTTTTCCCCGCCAACAAGTGCTCGGCCTCTTCGACCAGAGGGTCAGCAGCCAGACGCAGCACTTGGCAGTCAGCGGCAAAGTCATCGATCAGCGCCTGCGTATAGGGGCGGTTTACGGTTGCCGAGGTCGCCATCAGCGCCAAATGGCGGCTACGGCTCAGCTGTGCGGCCGGCTTGATCGCGGGCACGGTCCCAACCACGGGTATCGCCAGCCGCTCACGCAATGCATCGAGCGCCAGGGTACTGGCGGTATTGCAGGCCACCACCAATGAGCAGGCATGACTTGCACGCACGGCGGCCTCGCACACTGCCACGATGCGAGCTACCAGCCAGTCATCATTCTTGGTGCCATAAGGCAGCATGGCATCGTCACAGACATATGCCAGCGCTGCCTTGGGCAGCCGACAACGCAAGGCCGCCACCACCGACAAACCGCCGACACCGGAATCGAAGATCAGAATCGGTCCCGTCATGCTCCTTGCTCCGTGAAGTGCGATACTAGGGCATCGATCAATGCTCGCTGACGCGCCGGCATTAGTTCGCGCTCGGCATACAACAGGTATACCCCCATTGGCGATGGGCTGTAGTCCTCCAGCACGCGCACCAGGCGCCCGCTGACCACCTCCGGCTCACCGAGGAACGCTGGCTTCTGAACCAGTCCCATGCCTCGCGCCGCAGCCTCGGTCAGAGCACGGCCATTGTTACAGGTCAACACCGGCTGATAGCGAATACGTTCTGGCTTACCATCGACCATCAGTACCCAGCTCGGCCCATTGCGCTGCAAGCTGTAGTGCAGGCAGCGATGCTGCGTCAGATCATACGGATGGTGCGGTACGCCATAACGTTCGAGATATTCGGGCGAGGCATAGACATACATCGGCATCGACATCAGTTGCCGAACGATCAAACTGGAATCCTCCAGATCACCGATACGCACTACCAGGTCGAAGTCCTCCGCCAGGAGGTCGACACGGCGATCCTCCAGCACGACATCCAGCGCCACTGCTGGATGCGCCTGCTCGAAGGCCTGTAATGCCGGGATCAGTTCGCGCACACCGAAGTCCAGCGGGGCCGAAAGCCGCAATCGACCGCGTATTTCGCCACGCTGCTCCCCTAAGCCGGCCTCCAACTCCTGCAACTCATCGAGTAGCCGTCCAGCGCCTTGCAGATAGCGTTCACCTTCGGCAGTGAGTTGCAGACGGCGCGTGGTGCGTACCATCAGCCGCACCCCCAACTGCTCCTCGAGACGTGCCACCTGCTTGCTGACCATGGCATTGGATAGCCCCAGCTTGCGCGCGCCACCGGCGAAGCTACCTGCCTCGACCACGGCCCGAAAGATCTGCATTGCCTGCAGCCGATCCATGTCGTCGTATGTCCTCACTATTCACGCATTCCGCGCATTCTACCTTACCCGGAGCTCCGACCCGAGCGATGCTTGCTCACTGACCGAATACTGTTTATTTTTACAGTATAATTGAATGAGATTTGGAGATCCCAATGCGCGAGATATCGCCTCAACGGCGTGGTGCCAGCGGTTTCCCCTCGCCCGCCGACGATTATCTGGAAGCACCGCTCGATCTGCACCGTCATCTCGTGCCACATCCGGCATCGACCTTCTTCATGCAGGTGGAAGGCAACGATCAGGCACAGGCCGGTTTTCATGACGGCGACCTGCTAGTGGTGGACCGCTCGCTGACGGCCCAGCCTGGCCACTGGGTGATCGCCATCATCGAAGGGACGCTGTGCTTGCAGCGCCTGGAAGGCACAGGCCGGCATCAGTGGTTGTGCCCGGCTGACCCACGTCGGCCTCGGCTACCACTGGAGGCCGATCGCGACTGCCGACTGTGGGGCGTCGTCAGTCATGTGGTCCATGACTTCCGGCATCCCATTCGGGAGACTTGAAGATGTTCGCGCTGGTCGACTGCAATAACTTCTATGTGGCTTGCGAGAGACTGTTTGCGCCCCATTTGGAGGGCCTGCCAGTAGGGGTAATGTCCAACAACGACGGTTGCGTCGTCGCTCGCTCCGAGGAGTGCAAGGCCCTGGGTATTCCCATGGGTATTCCCACCCACAAGATCGCACCCAATCTACGCCGGCAGATCACACTGTGTTCTTCCAACTATGCCCTTTATGGCGATCTGTCGGCACGGGTACAAGTTGTCCTTGGCGCACTCGTGCCAGGACTCGACCCCTATTCGATCGATGAGTGTTTTCTCGACCTGCGTGGCATGCCGGGAGATCTCGAGGCTCTAGGGCGGGAACTGGTCATGAGCGTAGCCCGTGAGGTGGGGTTACCAGTATCAGTGGGCATTGCTCCCACCCGAACGCTCGCCAAGCTGGCCAACCGCCATGCCAAACGGCAGCCAATCCAGCCTCAAGTCTGCGTGTGGCATGGCGCCAAGGCTCCCGAGCTCGAAGCCCTACTGCGAACACTGCCCCTGGCAGGCATCTGGGGCATCGGTGAGCGCCTACAGGCGCGCCTGGCCGGCCAGGGTATCGTCACAGCCATAGCATTGCGTGACGCTCCACAAGACTGGCTACAGCAACGCTTCAGTGTGGTGGTGGCACGTACGTCGCAGGAACTGAGAGGCACCTCCTGCCTGCCCTCACAGGAACTCGACACACCTCGGCGCAGCATCCTGTGCTCACGCTCGTTCGGCAAGCCACTGGGCGACCTGAGGCAAATTCGCGCCGCTCTGCGCCATCGTTGCCAGCGCGCCGGTGAGAAACTACGCCGCAACGATCTTCAGGCCACTGCCCTGGGTGTCTTTTTACGCACCAGCCCTTTTCGGGATACCCCACAAGGCCCCAGTAGTGCGTGGGGCGAACTCCCTTTTGCCAGCGCCGACACCTTATTGCTCAATCGACTCGCTCAGGCACTGGTGACACGAGTGTGGCAACCCGGTATGGCCTACCACAAGCTAGGCGTGATGCTAGGAGACTTGTCGCCGCGCCGCCACAGCCAACCCTCGCTATTCGACGGCAGCGACTCCTCGCGCCAGGAGCGCTTGATGGCGACATGGGACAGTATCCGCCAGCGCTTCGGGCACGAGGCACTCACACTTGGCGTGCAGGCAGCGCACGCCGAGTGGCAGATGCAAAGCCAACGGCGCTCTCCGCGCTATACGACACGCTGGCAGGAATTGCCCCGGGTTGTCAGCCGATGAGACGACCCCAGAAAAGGCATTATCACAATGTTCAGGATTCAGCCAACAACAGGCTCGGGGGTTGATCGCAATTCTGCATAGAGTTCCGGATAGCTCTCCTGCAGGTATTCGAGCTTGGTAGCCGCACCTTCGGGAAGCGCCTCGGCCAGGCGTTCCAGGTCGGCATCGTCGAAATATTCGCGAATTAGAGGAAAGAGTTCTTCACGCTCATCGCGCAGATAGGCGCGGTGGGCATCGAGATAGGCTTTCAGATCATCGGCAAAGCGATCCATCGGTACCACGGCATCCATCAGGATCATGTCGAGATCTTGGGACAAGCGCATCAGGCGCTCATGCAAAGCCCGGTAATCGCTGGAAAGACGGCTGCTCAATTCCCCGGCCTGAGGCGCCTTGGCCAGCAATTGTTCGCTACAAATCCTCTCCAGGGGAACGGTAAAGTCATCCATGTAGTCGAGGATATAATCAACCACCTCGCGAATGAGCTGGAAATCGGGACGTTCACCGGCGGCGAGCGTCTTCTGCTTGAGCTGCAGAACGTGCAATAGGCGCGCCATGTTGGCATGATCCAGGCGCAATTGAGTCAGCATGGGCATGGCAAGGCCTCCTCTGCTGGCATAGAAGGGCGAACGACGGCAAGAGATTGGATTCCCCCATGGGGCTCGAAGTTCAACGCTCGTAACAAAAGTCTACGTTCGTGGTTCCACGAGCCTCGGATGTATAACCCTAGTGCCAAAGTCGTCATTCTGCCATCACCTAAAGTCGTAGAAAGTTGCCCGGAGTCGATTCATGGACCTCTTCAGCCAGCAACAATCCCAGGACAGCGCCCCTCTGGCCTTCCGTATGCGCCCGCGTCGGCTCGCCGACTATATCGGGCAACAGGCCCTGGTCGGCCCCGGCAAGCCTTTACGGCGCATGGCGGAGACCGCCACGGTGCGTTCGATGATCCTGTGGGGCCCACCGGGCGTGGGCAAGACCACCTTGGCAGAGATACTTGCCAACGAGGCCGAGGCTGAACTCGAGCACATGTCGGCGGTGATGGCCGGGGTCAAGGATATTCGCGCGGCGGTCGAACGCGCCCGTCTGGCGCAATCCCAAGGACGTGCAACCTTGCTGTTTCTCGATGAGATCCATCGTCTCAACAAGAGTCAGCAGGACGCCTTGCTGCCACATGTGGAATCCGGCCTGCTGACGCTGATTGGCGCCACGACCGAGAACCCCTCGTTCGAGGTCAACTCGGCTCTACTGTCCCGGGCCAGGGTCTATGTTCTGAAGTCACTTAGCGAGGACGAACTGCTCCAGGTGCTACGCCAAGCCATTGCCGATCGCGAAAGCGGCCTGGGCAAGCGGAATATCCTGGCTGACGACGAGGTACTGGCCATTCTGGCGCGCGCCGCCGGCGGCGATGCTCGACGTGCGCTGGGACTGCTCGAGACTGCTTGCGACTTCACGACTCCCGAGGGTGAAGGGGAACGCTTGCCCAGAGAGGCATTGAAAGAAGTCATCGGTCATCAGGCTAGCGCTTTCGACAAGCAAGGCGATCACTACTACGATCTGCTCTCGGCGATTCACAAATCGGTGCGTTCTTCGCGCCCGGATGCGGCGCTGGTGTACATCGCGCAATTCGTGCAGGGGGGAGGCGATCCTCTGGATGTGGTGCGTCGCCTGTCCGCCATTGCTTCCGAGGACGTCGGCAATGCCGATCCACGCGCCCTGCCGCTGGTAATGGCGGCCTGGGATGCCTTCTTGCGCCTGGGGGACTACGAGGGCCAGCGTGCCATCGCTCACGCCGCGATTCACTTGGCGGTAGCCCCCAAGAGCAATGCCATCGACCGCGCCTGGAAGCAGGCCAAGGCCTTCGTCGCCGAGCACCCCAACCTAGAGGTGCCCACCTACCTGCGCAATGCACCGACCAAGCTGATGGAGTCGCTGGGCCATGGCCATGGTTATCGTTATGCCCATAACGAGCCTAACGGCTACCCTGCCGGTAGCTCTCACGACTGCTGGCCCGAAAACCTGCCTAAAGCCGATTTCTACGAGCCCAGCGAATATGGCCAGGAAGCGCGTTTCAAACAGATCATGGAGTGGCGGGCGGAATTGGATACCCAGGCGGACCGAGGCGAGAGGGGGAACTGATTCGGCTACTCTGCTCACCGCCATCGCCCAGCGGAGCTGGGCTCCCACAAACCCAGGCTGGCAATGATGTGGGAACTCAATTCATTGAGCGATTGGCGCCGAGTCCGAGGCAAGTTCGGCGCTTTTTACCATCGCTCAGCAAAGCTGAGCCCCCACAACTCCAGGCTGGCAATGATGTGGGAGCTCAATTCATTGAGCGATTGGCGCCGCGAGGCGCCATCAATAACTTTCGCGAATTACATCCGCTCCGTCAGGAATCTCGAACGTGAAGCGGGAATCATCGAGGGAGGGGTTGTACTGCACGTCGTCGAATCGGATGGCAGTGCGCTGACCGGTGCTATCGGTCATCTGCAGCATGCCCAGCCGCTCGCTATAGAAGGTCATCTTGAGCTCTTCGAACAGCGTATCGGGATCACGCGGGGTCAGAGTAAAGGTTTCCGCTGCCCCCTGCTGCTGGCGACCCACATCATAGCTTTCGGTCAGTTCGGAAGCGCTTCCCGATAGCAGCAAGGCCGGGGTATGGGTCACCCGGGTATCAAGTGGCTGCACGGTGACCTGCTCAAGGTCGGGGTCATGCAAGAAAACTTCCTCGCCATTGGATACCACGACCTGGCGATAGGGCTCATCGACCTCCCAACGAAATTTTCCCGGTCGCGACAGCCACATCTGGCCATGCGCTTCCTGGAGGCGCTGGCCGCTACTATCGAGAATCTGCTGCTCGAAATCCGCGGCATAGGTCTGCAGCGGTTCGAGAAGCCGCGTCAGGCGTTCTGCGCCCTGATCGGCGATCGCCACGACTGGCGATACCAGCGCCAGAACCAGGCCCAACAGCGACGTCATCGGTTTCATACTCTCTCCCTAATTCGGTATACCCGAAAATTGATCTCCATGGCATCGACCCACGCTCAGGGTCGCAGGTTGCACCCCAACCCCCAGCTTCCTCGTTTGCTGCATATTACCGGGCCAGGGTGCCAGCTCAGTCACCGACCGGTGGTGGTGCCAACACCTCGCGACTACCATTGGACCCCATCGACGACACCACACCAGCGCTTTCCATGGACTCAACCAATCGCGCAGCACGGTTGTAGCCGATCTTGAAGCGGCGCTGCACGGCCGAGATCGAGGCCCGGCGTGACTCGGTAACGAACATCACTGCCTCGTCGTAGAGTGCGTCCTGCTCGGCATCATCACCCTCGCCCCCGCCTTCGGCTTCAAGGCCGGTCAAGGCCTCGGCAGAGACGCCGCCAGAGAGGATCTCGTCGATGTATTCCGGTTCACCACGACGCTTCCAATCTTCGACCACGCGATGCACTTCGTCGTCGTCGACGAAGGCGCCATGGACGCGCATCGGCAGCCCTGCCCCGGCGGGCAGGTAGAGCATGTCACCATGTCCTAGCAGGTTCTCGGCGCCGCCCTGATCGAGGATAGTGCGCGAGTCGACCCTGGATGAGACCTGGAAGGCCATGCGCGTGGGAATGTTGGCCTTGATCAGACCGGTTACCACGTCGACAGAGGGACGCTGGGTAGCCAGAATCAGGTGGATACCAGCAGCACGCGCCTTTTGCGCCAGACGGGCGATAAGTTCCTCGACCTTCTTGCCGACGATCATGAACATGTCGGCGAACTCATCGATCACCACCACGATATAGGGCAGTTTCTCCAGCACTGGCGGCGGCTCGTGCATCTCCCAGGGTTGCGGCTCCCATAGCGGATCCGCCACCTGGGCACCGGCCCGCTCGGCCTCATCCAGCTTGCCATTGAAGCCGGCGATGTTGCGCACCCCCATGGCCGCCATCAGTTTGTAGCGCCGCTCCATCTCGGCCACGCACCAACGCAGACCATTGGCGGCCTCCTTCATGTCAGTGACCACTGGCGCCAGCAGGTGAGGAATGCCATCGTAAACCGACAGCTCCAGCATCTTGGGGTCGACCATGATCATGCGCACTTCATCGGGCGTCGCCTTGAGCAACATCGAGATCAGCATGGCATTGACCCCGACCGACTTGCCCGAACCGGTAGTTCCTGCCACCAGCAGATGGGGCATTTTGCCCAGGTTGGCGACTACTGGGGCTCCACCGATATCCTGCCCCAAGGCCAGGGTCAGCGCCGAGTCGGCCTGCTGGTAGCGATCGGAATCGATCACTTCGCGCAGCCGAATCATTGCCCGTTGCGGGTTGGGGATCTCAATGCCCACGGTCGGTTTGCCGGGAATGATCTCCACCACGCGCACGCTCTTGACCATCAGCGAGCGTGCCAGGTCCTTGGCCAGATTGCTGATCTTGGAGACCTTCACGCCGGCCGCCGGTTTGATCTCGAAACGGGTGATCACCGGCCCCGGCCAAGTTTCGACCACCTCGGCCTTGACCCCGTATTCGCGCAAACGAGTCTCCAGCAGTTCGGCCATGCTAGACAGCTGTTCGGGCGTGTAGTTGGGCTGATGCGTTTCTGCAGGCGTCAGAAGGCGCAATGACGGCAACTCACCATCCGGATCCGGAAGATCATCGAACAAAGGCCGCTGGCTCTGCAGGTGCTCCACCGTCCACAGGGTCGGGCCTTCGGGCTCGTCGGCAGCTGCACGCCCTTGTTCGGCCGTCGCACGGCGTGGACCATCCTCATCCACTCTCTCCAGAGGTTGCGATACCGTCACTTCGTCACTGGCTTCCGCAGAAGATGCCGTAGGGTCACCACCAGCCTGAGACCAGGTCACGCGCGGTTCGTCATCGGCCTCGTCCTCCCAATCGGCGTCGTTCCAGCTCACCAGACTGGGCTCACGCTTACCGCTACGCGCCGGCGAATGTGGTGAGGAACCAGACGATGCCCAAGCAACTGGGGCAGGCTCCTCTTGTACTGTCTCCGAGTCGTCAGCGGGCGCTGCTTCGCCTTCAGGTATGCGTTCGGCAGACGCCTTGGCACTAGATGTAACCCCATCATCGCGGTCGGCACGCAGCGATATGCCTGCCAAGGCCGGTTCGTCATCGTCTGGCAGAACGGGGTCGGGGATGGTTTCCGGTACCCGACGGGAACCGGGCTGGGGCGCTGGGGCAGTGCTGGCAGGCTGGCGAACCTGTCGCTCCAAGCGCTCGACCTTTTGCTGGCGGTCATAAGCGGCTTCGGGATGCGCCTTGGCCGATGGCGTTCGTGCTGGAACGTCCCAAGGAATGTCGGTTCCGCCATCGGCCTCGAGCCGCGGCTCGTAACGTCTCTCGCTGCTGCCTACGATGTCTTCGGCCAGATCGAGAGATGCTGCCTCACGACGCCGCCAGGGCATCAACCGCTGCCACCAGCGAGGCTTATCACTTTCGTCGTCAGTAGCCTCGTCCGTCCCGTAGGACGGTAAGGGAGTCGCTTCTTCATGATCCTCGCGCGATTCACGCCAGCCACCCAACTGTCCCCACACCCACGACAGCAAGCGATTGCTCCTATGGCCAACTTCATCCATTACCGACAGCCAGGACAGCCCTGAGAACAGTGGAAAGCCGCATAGCAGTGCTACCAGCGCCAACAAGGTCGTGCCATGAGCGCCGACGAGTGGCTGCAAGCTGGCCACCAAGCCCTCACCGAGGATCCCTCCCGACTTGTACGGCAATATGCTGGCTGGATTGTAGAAATGCAGGGCACTCACGGTGGTGGTCCCCAGTAACAGCAGCAGCAGTCCGCCAGAACGCACTGCCAATGCCGTAGCATCCCATTCGAAGTGTACCTGGCGCGAACGCACCAAACGCCATGCGGCGAAGCCCAGCATGCCGGGCCACCACAACGCACTGGCGCCAAACAGTGAATAGAGCACATCGGCCAGCCAGGCCCCGATGGGTCCCATCCAGTTATCGACCCGGGTTTCCGGGCCACTATGCGACCAACCAGGATCCCCCGGCTGGTAACTGAACATCGCCAGCAACAGGAACACACAGCCTGCCAACAGCAGGATCACCACGCCTTCACGCGAAGCTCCTTGCAGGCGCAAACCAAAGCGCTTGGCCTGTTCCTTGGCTTGAGCCGCCGACACGCGGCGTCCTGTGGTCTTTTTCTTGACACTCAAGTGGCCATCCCCCTTGCGCCACAACGGCGTCTTCCGTGGTCCATCTGGCGCCATCATACCGAGGCTTTGGCCCGGGGCACAGGGGGGCCTGATATGCTTGAGACACCGATCAAACCCGGTCACACTTACCTTGTTACCATGATGGCGACGACGCGATGCTACCTTGGCTTTCTCCAGAACGCGTACAGTTCCCCGACGTCGAACAGGCGCTGGATGAACCCGATGGTCTGCTCGCGGCAGGCGGGGCCTTGACGCCCGACTGGTTGCTGGGGGCTTACCGACAGGGGGTCTTCCCTTGGTTCAGCGATGGCCAACCCATCCTGTGGTGGAGCCCCAACCCCCGCATGGTGCTGTTTCCCGAAGAGATACGCATTCGCCGCAGCTTGGCCAAACGCCTACGTAACGCCGGCTTTCGGGTCAGTATCGACCAGGATTTCCCCGCCGTCATCGACGCCTGCGCTACCAGCCGTGCCTATATGGAAGGTACCTGGATCACTCACGAGATGCAGCTAGCCTATCTGAGGCTGCATGACTTGGGATATGCCCATTCGGTGGAAGTCTGGCACAACAAGACACTTGTTGGAGGCCTTTACGGTGTCGCTCTGGGCAATATGTTCTTCGGCGAATCAATGTTTTCGCGCGTAAGCGACGCGTCGAAGGTCGCTCTGGTGCACCTGGCCCGGCATCTCCAGGCACGCGGTGGCGGGCTGATCGACTGTCAGATGCACACTCAGCACTTGGCCTGGATGGGCGCGCGAGATATCGCTCGCCGCGACTTCATCGACTATCTTGACAGGTATGTCCAGCAGGGCCCTCGAACCTTTGTTCAGAGGTCGAGCGAACGCCCGGCCGGACCACCGGATGCGATACACGCCACCATTCAAGGAGACGGCAATCGTGAGCAGTAGAGCTCCGCAACAGCCGGTGCGGGATCTGCGGTTCTTCCTGACGGTTCCCCATGCCTGCAGCTACCTGGAAGGGCGTGAGGCCACCACGCTGTTCCTCGACCCCCAGGAGTCTCCCGGCCAGGGCGTCTACGATGCCTTGTCGCTACTCGGTTTTCGCCGTAGTGGACGGCACCTGTATCGCCCACATTGCGAGGGCTGCAGTGCCTGTGTCTCAGTACGCATTCCTGTCACCGAGTTTCAGCCTAGCCGCAGCCAACAGCGGACCATCAAGCGAAACACTGACCTGACGGTCCGCGAACGCCCGGCAAGCTTCTACATTGAGCATTATGAGCTCTACGCACGGTATATCCGTACCCGTCATGCCGATGGCGACATGTATCCCCCTAGCCACGAGCAATATCGGACGTTCCTGACCCTCGATCATCCTTATGCCCGGCTGTTCGAGTTTCGTCTCGACGGCCAGTTGCTGGCCGTAGCCTCCGTCGACATACTGGGGCATGGTCTATCAGCCATTTATACCTTCTTCGATCCCTCTCCCCACTTCAATCGACGCTCGCTGGGCACCTATGCGGTACTCAAGATGATTGACCTCGCCGAGCAGCGGGGATTGCCCCATGTCTATCTCGGTTACTGGATTCGCGAATGTCGCAAGATGAATTACAAGCGAGATTTCCAGCCTCTGGAATATCTAGATGGTCGCCATTGGCGTCGCCTGGTGCCACTATGATCAAGGTTTTTGCCTTGACGGCCGGCATGCGGCACAATACCGCGCTATCTTGATTAACGTCCTATCATGACGTTAACGAGCGACATCATCGAGTAACGAGGAATCGCCTATATGGCACGTGAAGATCACATCGAAATGGAAGGCGTCGTCGTCGACACCCTTCCCAACACCATGTTCCGCGTCGAGCTGGAAAACGGCCACGTGGTTACCGCCCATATTTCGGGCAAGATGCGCAAGAACTACATCCGCATTCTCACCGGCGACAAGGTCAAGGTCGAGCTGACTCCCTATGATCTGTCGAAGGGTCGCATCGTCTATCGCTCACGCTGAGCCCTTCCGATCCCTCACGCCCGAACGGCGCGACACCAGAGCACAATAAAAAAGACGCCCCGTCATTGTCGACAGGGCGCCATGCCATGGAGCTGCTCACGCAGGCAAGGTCAGTCAGGCCACCTCGGCCTCGGTGGCCAAGTGTAGCTCGCCACCTTCCACGGTGACATGCACGACACCGCCATGCTCGGCCAACTCGCCGAACAGGATCAGTTCCGCCAGTGGCTTCTTGAGCTTGTCCTGGATCAGGCGAGTCATGGGACGCGCCCCCATCTCGGGGTCGTAACCCTGTTCCGCCAACCAGCCTCGCGCTTGCTCGTCGACGTCGAGCTGCACGCGCTTCTCGTCGAGTTGGGCCTGCAATTCGACCAGGAACTTGTCGACTACGTTGCGCACCACCGATGGCGCCAGGCCATGGAACTGGATGATGCCATCCAGGCGGTTGCGAAACTCCGGTGAGAAGGTCCTGCGAATCGTTTCCATAGCGTCGGTGGAGTGATCCTGGGTCTGGAAGCCAATGGAACGCCGTGCGATTTGCTCAGCGCCGGCATTGGAAGTCATGATCAGGATCACGTGACGGAAGTCCGCTTCACGACCGTTGTTGTCGGTGAGCCGTCCGTGGTCCATTACCTGCAACAGTAGGTTGAAGACTTCCGGGTGTGCCTTCTCGATCTCGTCGAGCAGCAGCACGCAGTGCGGCTGCTTGGTGATCGCCTCAGTCAACAGACCGCCCTGGTCATAGCCGACATAGCCGGGAGGCGCACCGATCAACCGCGACACGGTGTGACGCTCCATATACTCGGACATGTCGAAGCGTACCAGTTCGATACCCATCAGCGCTGCCAACTGGCGAGCCACCTCTGTCTTGCCGACCCCGGTGGGGCCAGAGAACAGGAAGCTGCCCACCGGCTTGTCCGGTGACTTGAGGCCAGCCCGCGACAGCTTGATTGCCGCTGACAGACTGGAGATGGCCTCGTCCTGACCAAACACCAGCATCTTGAGATCGCGCTCGAGATTCTCGAGCAGTTTGCGGTCGGAGCTGCTGACGCTCTTCGGCGGTATTCGCGCAATGGACGCCACCACCGCCTCGACCTGTTCAACGCCAATGGTATCGACTCGGACTTCCGGCGGCAGCAACCGCTGATGAGCCCCAGCTTCATCGATGACGTCAATGGCCTTGTCAGGCAGATGGCGATCGTTGATATAGCGATCGGCCAGCCGTACCGCGCTCTCCAGCGCTCCGTCGGTGTACTTGAGTCGGTGATGCTCCTCGAAACGGCCGCGCAGTCCCTTGAGGATACGGATGGTATCTTCCACCGATGGCGCCATGACATCGACTTTCTGGAAACGCCGAGCCAGCGCACGATCCTTTTCGAAGATGCCACGGAACTCATGGAAAGTGGTCGAACCGATGCAACGCAGTTCTCCGGATGAGAGCAACGGCTTGAGCAGGTTGGAAGCGTCCATCACGCCACCTGATGCTGCCCCGGCACCGATAACAGTATGGATCTCATCGATGAACAAAATCGAGTTGGGCTGTTTCTTGAGTTCTGCCAACAGACTCTTGAGGCGCTTCTCGAAGTCACCACGGTATTTGGTACCCGCGAGTAAGGCTCCCATGTCCAGCGAGTAGACCACCGCATCGCCGATCACCTCAGGAACATCTTCTTCGACGATACGCTTGGCCAGCCCCTCGGCAATGGCCGTCTTGCCGACGCCGGCTTCGCCCACCAGCAGCGGGTTGTTCTTGCGCCGCCTAGCGAGAATCTGTACCACTCTCTCGAGCTCGTGATCACGACCGATCAATGGATCGATCTTGCCCAGTCGAGCCTGCTCGTTGAGGTTGGTGGCATATCCCGTCAGTGGATGGGCACTGCCTTCACTTACACCATCTTCAGCGTCTTCGGCGTCCGGAGAAGGTGACGACGGATTCTGCCCATGCCCTGACACCTTGGAGATGCCATGCGCGATGTAGTTGACCGCATCCACGCGGGCCACATTCTGCTGCTTGAGGAAATAGACCGCCTGGCTTTCCTGTTCAGAGAAGATGGCCACCAGCACATTGGCTCCGGTCACTTCACTCTTGCCGGAAGATTGGACATGAAAGACCGCACGTTGCAGCACCCGCTGGAAGCCCAGCGTCGGCTGAGTCTCACGATCGCTTTGATCCTCTGGAATCAGCGGCGTGGTGGAGTTGATGAAATCCTGCAGATCTGTGCGCAGCTTGTCGAGGTTGGCCCCACAGGCACGCAATACGTCCGCCGCAGAGGCATTGTCCAGCAGAGCCAACAGCAGGTGCTCCACGGTCATGAACTCGTGACGCTTGGAACGCGCCACGGTAAAGGCCGTGTTCAGGGTCAGTTCAAGTTCTTTGCTCAGCATGGCAGTCCCCTTCTAGCCGCCTAGGGCATCGGTCGGCACTTTCAAAAACCGGCATTCTCACCATCGGGCACAATTGCGGGTTTGGCAAGCCGCTCTTGCGCCGGCCAGTCGCCCTGACATTCACCATGCCAGGCGTCAGTCGGCCTTGTCGATATCGCATAGCAGTGGATGCTGGCACTCTCTGGCATATTGATTGACCTGATGGCTTTTGGTTTCCGCAATGTCGCGAGTAAAGATTCCACAGGTCGCCTTGCCTTGAGTATGCACCGCCAGCATCACCTGTACGGCCTTCTCACTGTCCATGTTGAAGAAGGTTTGCAACACTTCGACCACAAATTCCATGGGTGTGAAGTCATCGTTATGCAGTATCACCTTATATAGGGGTGGTTCGGCCAATTCCGGCTCGGCGGGATCCACGGCCACTTGGCCGTCGTCCTCCTCTTGCGGCGCCGTGGGTCGCGTCATCCCCGCCATCACCCATCTCAAATCAGGCTCGTCTATCTTGAACATAAGAGGCGCTATCCATCTTCACAAGCCAGTTGGCACCCTCGGCATCAACTCTGGTTGGACGCCTGATACCTCCCGGGGGTTCATTAACAAAGATGCGTCCACCATCGCGACTCTGCAAGCCCCCTGGACGCAAAAAGGCCCTCGCCCGCCAAGCGGGCAAGGGCCTTGCCACCGCCACACGTGGATTACATGTTGTCAGCGACGGCCTGTCCGAATTCGGAGCACTTCAGCAGCACGGCCTTTTCCATCACGCGGTGGAAGTCGTAAGTGACCTCACCCTTGGCAATCGCCTTCTCCATGCCCCGAAGCACCAAGTCGGCAGCCTCGATCCACCCCATGTGACGCAACATCATCTCGGCGGAGAGAATCAGTGAGCCGGGGTTGACCTTGTCCTGGCCAGCATACTTGGGCGCAGTGCCATGGGTTGCCTCGAACATGGCTACAGCGTCGGCCAGGTTAGCCCCGGGTGCAATACCGATACCGCCGACTTCAGCCGCCAGAGCGTCGGAGAGGTAGTCACCGTTGAGGTTCAGGGTAGCGATCACGTCGTATTCGGCCGGACGCAGCAAAATCTGCTGCAGCATGGCGTCGGCGATGACATCCTTGACCACGATCTGCTTGCCAGTGTTTGGGTTCTTGAAGGTCATCCAAGGGCCGCCGTCGAGAGGCTCGGCGCCGAACTCGTCACGCGCCACCTGATACCCCCAGTCCTTGAAGGCACCCTCGGTGAACTTCATGATGTTACCCTTGTGCACCAGAGTCAGCGACTCACGATCGTTGTCCACGGTGTACTGCAGGGCCTGGCGCACCAGACGCTTGGTGCCTTCCTCGGAGACCGGCTTGACGCCAATGCCACACATCTCGGGGAAGCGGATGTTGGTCACACCCATTTCTTCACGCAGGAACTTGATGACCTTGTCGGCTTCCGGAGTACCAGCCTTCCACTCGACACCGGCATAGATGTCCTCGGAATTCTCACGGAAGATCACCATGTCGACATCGGCGGGGTTCTTGACCGGGCTGGGCACGCCTTCGAACCAGCGTACCGGGCGCAGACAAACATAGAGGTCGAGCTTCTGGCGTAGAGCCACGTTCAAGGAGCGGATGCCACCACCCACCGGTGTGGTCAGCGGCCCCTTGATGGACACCACGTAATCCTTGACGGCTTCCAGGGTCTCGTCGGGCAGCCAAGTGTCGGCGTCGTAGACCTGGGTGGCCTTCTCGCCGGCATAGACTTCCATCCAGTGGATCTTGCGCTCGCCGTTGTAAGCTTTCTGCACGGCCGCATCGATCACGATCTTCATGGCCGGCGTAACGTCGATACCGATACCGTCACCCTCGATGAACGGGATGACCGGCTCGTTCGGCACGTTCAGGGTGTTGTCGGCGTTGATGGTAATCTTTTCGCCGCCTTCAGGGACGACAATTTTCTGGAACCCCATTGAGAACTCCCCTGTGGTGTGTTCAGTGGAGCGCGGAGTATAGCATCGAGGCCACCGATCAGAGTAGGCTTGAAGCTGGATTTGTCGACAATCAATGGTAATAGCCCAAGCCCGATGAGCGCGCTGTATCTCTTGCACAAACCCTTTCGCATGCTGTCGCAGTTTACTGATCGCGATGGCCGTGCCACCCTGGCCGGTGTCATCGAGGTGCCCGGCATCTATCCAGCCGGTCGTCTCGATTACGACTCGGAAGGTCTGCTGCTGCTCAGCGACGACGGCGATTTGATTCACCGTATCGCCCATCCTCGCCATAAACAGCCAAAAACCTACTGGGTGCAGGTGGAGGGCGAACCCGACAATAAGGCCTTGAATTCCCTGCGCCGGGGAGTGACGCTAAACGATGGCCCAACCCGCCCAGCCCAGGTACGGCGGCTCGCCTCTCCCCAAGTGGCTGAACGCCAGCCGCCGGTACGTCATCGCGAGCACCTGCCTACCACTTGGCTGGAACTTACCATCAGCGAGGGCCGCAATCGCCAGGTACGACGCATGACCGCCCATGTCGGTTATCCGACATTACGCTTGATCCGGGTGGCCATCGGCCCCTGGCGTCTGGATGGCCTGGCGCCTGGTCAATGGCGCCGCGAGATCTTGCATGCGCCGATTGCCGCTAGCACTCGCCAAGGTCGCCATTCATCTTCAGCAGGCCGGAGGCGCCGATGAAACGCTGGACCCCTAGAGTCACCGTGGCCACTGTGGTCGAACGTGCCGGACGCTACCTGCTGGTCGAGGAGGACCATGGCGGCCCCTTTACCCTGCTCAACCAGCCAGCCGGTCACTTGGAACCGGGTGAGACGCTACTGGAAGCCGCCGAACGCGAGGTGCGCGAGGAAAGTGCCTGGCGCGTGGGTATTACCGATTATCTGGGCCTATATGTCCATGAAGCGCAAGCCGGACTAACCTTTCATAGCCACAGTTTCGTCGGCATGGCATTGGCGCATCTCGGCAACGAGTTGGACCCTAATATCCTTGCCATCCACTGGCTGACCTTCGACGAAATCGAAGACCTCGATCGCGCTGGGCGCCTACGCAGCCCATTGGTACTGCGGCGTGTTCGCGATGCCCGGTTGGGAAGGGTGTTCCCGATGGACGTGATTCACGAACGCTAAAAGGAAGAAGGAAGAAGGAAGAAGGAAGAAGGAAGAAGGAAGAGCAGTGTGAGGGTATTAATGCGCTAGCTACAAGGGGTTTTCTTCCCTCTTCAAGGCACGAAGTGCCGTCTTCTTTCTTATATCTTCTAGCTTCAAGGCACGAAGTGCCGTCTTCCTACTTCCAGCGGCGAAGCCGCGTCTTCCAACTTCAAGCTTTTCGCTCATTTCGGCTCGAAACCAAGATAAGGTATAATCGCGCCCCATTTGACGTCACCCCAATCTCCGAGAATGCGTATGTCATCCACGGGCAAGGTCATCGTCGGCATGTCCGGCGGTGTCGACTCCTCCGTCTCCGCACTGTTGCTGCTCGAACAGGGCTATCAGGTCGAAGGCCTGTTCATGAAGAACTGGGACGAGGACGATGGCACTGAATACTGCACCGCCAAGGAAGATCTGGCGGATGCCCAAGCCGTGTGCGAAAAACTCGGCATCAAGCTACATACCGCCAACTTTGCAGCCGAATACTGGGATAACGTTTTCGAGCACTTTCTGGCCGAATACCGCGCCGGGCGCACGCCGAATCCCGACATCCTGTGTAACCGGGAAATCAAGTTCAAGGTGTTCCTGGAATATGCCGAAATGCTCGGTGCCGAAAAGATCGCCACCGGCCACTACGTACGCCAGGGCTTGCGTGATGGCCGACCGCGACTGCTCAAGGGACTGGATACCAACAAGGACCAGAGCTACTTCCTGCACGCGGTATCCGAGGCCGCTATCGCCCGTACCCTGTTCCCGGTGGGCGAGCTGGACAAGGGCGAAGTCCGTGCCATTGCCGAGCGCCATGGGCTGGCAACCGCACGCAAGAAGGACTCGACCGGTATTTGCTTCATCGGTGAGCGTCGCTTCCGCGACTTCCTGCAGCAGTATCTGCCGGCTCAGCCGGGCGTCATCGAGACGCCCGAAGGCGACGTCATTGGCGAGCACATGGGCTTGATGTACTACACCCTCGGCCAGCGTCAAGGGCTGGGGATTGGCGGCCTGGCCGATTACCCGGAAGAGCCTTGGTACGTTGCGGCCAAGAATCTCGACCGCAATGTACTGGTCGCTGTGCAAGGCAAACATCATTCTCTGTTATACAGCGATGCCCTGATCACCGAGCCAATGGACTGGGTGGCCGGCGAAGCGCCCGCAACCGAGGCCCACCTCACCGCCAAAACGCGCTATCGACAGGCCGACGTTCCTTGCCAGATACGCACCACCTCCGAGGGTGGTGTGGAAGTCGTGTTCGATACACCGCAACGCGCAGTCACTCCCGGCCAGTCGTTGGTTCTCTATGATGGCGAACTCTGTCTCGGCGGTGGGGTGATTCGTGAGACCTGGAAACGTTCGGAGCTTACTGCATGACCACCATCCCTATCCATCGCGCCCCGGACGATCCGATATCACGCCAGGCATTGGCCTTGGCCGGCGTTTTTCAAGCTGCCGGCGTGGTCGATGACCTCGCTCGCCATGGACAGGCTGACGAACGTTCCTGGACCACCCTGATTCGCGCCACTGTCGATACCAATCCGGAAAGCTTCGAGGCGATCTATGGCGGCCACCCCAACTACCTGCGTCAGGGGCTCGAGCTGCTCGATGCCGTAGTCGGTCGCAAGCAGGCCAATCCGGCCGTCCTGCGTTACGGCTTCTCACTGCTACTGTTGATGCAGAAGCTGCGCAAGAACGATGACATGCTGGACATGCTCGGCTCGCGTCTGACTCGTGTCCAGGGACAGGCAGAACATTTCGGCGATACCCACGAAAACGTGGTAGCCAGCCTCGGCGAGCTTTACCAGGACACGCTCTCGACCTTCAAGTACCGCATCGTGGTGCAGGGTGAACCATCGCTACTACAACAGCACATGATGCCCGAACGAGTGCGCGCCGCTCTGCTTGCTGGCGTGCGCTTTGCCCTGTTGTGGCATCAGCAAGGTGGGCGACGCTGGAAACTGATCTTCCAGCGCAATGCGCTCAAGAAGGCACTCGACCAGTTGAACCACGCCTGATTCCATTTCCCGTTATGCGATCATCCACGGAAACCTCAACCATGCAGCTCTCTTCATTGACCGCCTTGTCCCCCGTCGACGGCCGCTACGGCGCCAAGGCCGCGGCCCTTCGCGAACACTTCAGCGAGTTCGGCCTGATCCGAGCCCGCGTCACTGTCGAGGTGCGCTGGCTCGAGGCGTTGGCCGCTCACCCGAAGATCACGGAAGTCCCCCCCTTGTCCGCTGAGGCCACGGCGTTTCTCAACGCTCTGGTACGTGATTTCTCTGAAACCGATGCGGCTCGCATCAAGGAAATCGAGCGCACCACCAATCATGATGTCAAAGCGGTGGAATACTTCCTCAAGGAAAAGATCGCCGACCAGTCCGAACTCCACGCCATCAGTGAGTTCGTGCACTTCGCGTGCACTAGCGAAGACATCAACAACCTCTCCCACGGCCTGATGCTCAAGGGCGGACTAGAGGTGCTGCTGCCGGTCATGCGCGAAGTGACCGAAGCGGTGGAAGCACTCGCCCATCAACATGCTGCCCTGCCGATGCTGTCACGCACCCATGGCCAGACGGCCAGCCCCACTACTCTGGGCAAGGAGATGGCCAACGTCGCCTACCGCCTGCGCCGTCAGTTGCAGCAGATCGAGTCGGTGGAAATCCTCGGCAAGATCAACGGTGCAGTGGGCAACTACAATGCGCATCTTGCTACCTATCCGGAGGTTGACTGGGCGGCCAATGCCAGCACCTTCGTCGAAAGCCTCGGACTGACCTTCAACCCCTACACTACCCAGATCGAGCCTCACGACTATATCGCGGAGCTGTTCGATGCTTTCTGCCGCTTCCATACCATCCTGATCGACTTCGACCGTGATGTCTGGGGCTACATCTCGCTGGGCTACTTCAAACAGCGGACTGTCGAGGGCGAAATCGGCTCTTCGACCATGCCGCATAAGGTCAACCCCATCGACTTCGAGAACTCCGAAGGCAACCTGGGGCTGGCCAACGCCATTCTTGGCCACCTGGCCCAAAAACTGCCGATCTCTCGTTGGCAACGCGACCTCACCGACTCCACGGTGCTGCGCAACCTGGGCGTGGGCCTGGCCTATGGCCTGATTGCCTACCAAGCGTCGTTAAAGGGCATCTCCAAGCTCGAGGCCAATCCTCAGCGCCTGGCTGAGGATCTCGACGCCAGTTGGGAAGTACTGGCCGAGCCGATTCAGACGGTGATGCGCCGCTACGGCATCGAAAAGCCCTACGAGAAGCTCAAGGAACTGACTCGTGGCAAGCGCATCGACCAAGCAGGCTTTGCCGCGTTCATCGACACGTTGGAATTGCCGGATCAGGTCAAGACCGAACTCAAGGCGCTGACACCGGCGACTTATATCGGCAATGCCGAGGAACAGGCTAGAAAGCTGTAAGCTATAAGCCGCAAGAAGGAAGAAGGAAGAAGGAAGAAGGAAGAAGGAAGAAGGAAGAAGGAAGAAGGAAGAAGGAAGGCAGTATGAGGGAGTTGGTGTACTAGTGCACAAGGATTTTTTCTTCCCTCTTCAAGGCACGAAGTGCCGTCTTCTTTCTTATATCTTCTAGCTTCAAGGCACGGAGTGCCGTCTTCCTACTTCCAACGGCGAAGCCGCGTCTTCCAGCTTCCAGGCGCGCAGCGCCGCTCTTCCAGCTCCGAGCTTATCTATAGCATTAACATCAGGTGGCCCCATGCCTTCCGATACCCCGCTGCAATTGCTAGGTGGCCTCACAGCCACTGAATTCCTGCGCGATTACTGGCAACGCAAGCCACTGCTGATACGTGGCGCCTACTCCGATTTTGAAAGCCCATTGGCCCCGGACGAGTTGGCGGGGCTGGCTTGCGAGGAAGGGGTCGAGGCGCGTCTGGTCGAGGAACACGGCAAGGCCGGTTCCTGGCAGGTCAGCCATGGGCCTTTCGATGAGGCCACCTTCGTGCGCCTACCAGAGCGCGACTGGACATTGCTGGTTCAAGCAGTGGATCACTACGTACCCGATGTCGCCGAACTGCTCGAGGATTTCACTTTCCTGCCACGCTGGCGGCTCGACGACATCATGATCAGCTATGCCCCACCAGGCGGTAGCGTCGGCCCACACGTCGACCAATACGATGTCTTCCTGCTACAGGCCAGCGGCCGGCGACATTGGCAACTGGGCGGCAAGGTCGATGACGACGCTCCGATTCTGGCCGGCATCGACCTGCGCATCCTCGAGCGCTTCGAGGTAGAAAACGGTCAGGATTGGGAACTGGAACCCGGCGACATGCTCTACCTGCCTCCGGGTTGGGCTCATCACGGCGTCAGCCAGTCCGACGACTGCATGACGATCTCGGTAGGTTTCCGTGCACCTTCTGCCGATGAAGCCATTACTTCCTTCGCCGATTACGTGGGTGAGGGGCTGCCAGCATCCCGTCGCTATGCCGATGGTGGCATGGCCCCTCCTGCCGATCCCAGCGAACTCGACGACGCCGCGCTCGAGCGCATGCGGCAGTTGATCCTCAGCGCGATTGACGATCCAACACAACTTGCCCAATGGTTCGGTCGTGTAATGACTCAGCCCAAGTATGTTGACCAACTCGTGCCTAACGAGACCCCCACTGAAGTCGAGGATCTTGTCACCGAACTACAGACTGGCGTCGAACTGGAGCGAACTCTGGGCTCGCGCTTTGCCTACCGCCTTCAGAACGATGGCCAAGCGACACTGTTCGTCGACGGCGATGGAATTGACTGTCCAGCAGATCTGGCCCGTGCTCTGGCCTCTCGAGTACCGATCGATACCGACATGCTGACCTACCCTGGCTCCGCCGAGCTACTCGCTCACTTGCTCGACCGCGGCAGCTTGAGCTGGCCGTCGGAGGAAGAGGAGGAGTACGGCCATCCGGATGATCCATGGGATGCGGAGGACGATGCGTGAGCAATACCCCTGCCCCCCTCTTCGTAGAGCATGGCGACTGGGCGACCCTTGGTCCTGTCGCCAGCGAGATTCGGCGTATCGTCTTCATCGAAGAGCAGGCCGTGCCTCGGGAAGAAGAGTGGGATCGACGCGACGGCGATTGCATCCACTTCCTGGCCTGGCAAGACAAGCGCGCCATCGGCACCGCCAGGCTGCTGCCGGACGGCCATATCGGCCGAGTCGCCGTGCTCCGCGATGCGCGTGGGCTCGGAGCTGGACAGCAACTGATGCAGGCCGCGATCGAGGTCGCGCGCCAGCAAGGACACGCCCATGTTGAACTCGCTGCCCAGACTCACGCCTTGGCATTCTATACCAACCTGGGCTTTGAAGCCTTCGGCGATGAATTTCTCGACGCCGGAATACCGCACCGCAACATGCGCCTCACGTTAGATAGTTGATTTCATCCTCTCCACTCCCTTCCAGCGAAAATTGACTACAGGAAAAGGGCATTGGCCAACCTTCTTGTAGTCAAACTACAACCCTTTCTGCCCCAAAGTAATAATTGCCAGTCCTCGCCGTTGTGGGCGATAGTGCTTATCAAGACAAGATTAAAACAAGTGTTTTACAACACTTCTGTAGTCGAGAATAAATATTTGTTTTATTTCTTGTCCCATTCGACCAAGGCAGCACAGACAGCCATGTCGATGTGGTCGAAGCTGTAAACATTTCGCAAGTGCAGCATAGCCCGAGAACACGCTGCCATGACCTTGGCAGATCGAGAGAGATGCTGGAACGAATCTTGGAGGCTGCACCCTGACTGCTGCTGGACGACCCTTACCGCTCACAAACGAAGGATGGCCCCATGTCTGCATACCAAGACGATCTCAAAGCGATAGCCCAATTACGCGAAGCCAAAAGCGGCAAGTGGGACAATATCAATCCCGAATACGTTGCCCGCATGAAGG
Organism: Litchfieldella anticariensis FP35 = DSM 16096; assembly: GCF_000409775.1. GTDB lineage: Bacteria > Pseudomonadota > Gammaproteobacteria > Pseudomonadales > Halomonadaceae > Litchfieldella > Litchfieldella anticariensis. The sequence continues at coordinate 134,271 of NZ_KE332388.1, forward strand.
CTCAGAATCGTTTCAAGACCGGCCTGGATATCGCTCGCTATACGGCTAAGATCATGCGCGAGGACATGGCCGCTTATGACGTCGACAGCTCTCGATACACTCAATCCCTGGGTTGCTGGCACGGCTTTATCGGCCAGCAAAAGCTGATCTCGATCAAGAAGCACTTCGGCGCTACCAAGCGTCGTTACCTCTACCTTTCAGGCTGGATGATTGCCGCACTGCGTAGCGAATTCGGCCCGCTTCCCGACCAGTCCATGCACGAGAAGACCAGCGTGCCCGGCCTGATCGAAGAGCTCTACACCTTCCTTCGCCAGGCCGACGCCTGGGAGCTCAACCACTTGTTTCGCGATCTGGAAGCGGCGAAAGAAGCGGGTGACAGCGCCAAGATGTCCGAACTCCAGGATAAGATCGACAACCACGAGACCCATGTGGTGCCGATCATCGCTGACATCGATGCCGGTTTCGGCAACGCCGAAGCCACCTATCTGCTGGCCAAGAGGATGATCGAGGCCGGTGCCTGCTGCATTCAGATCGAGAACCAGGTCTCCGATGAGAAGCAGTGTGGCCACCAGGATGGCAAGGTTACCGTGCCCCATGAGGACTTCCTGGCCAAGATCAATGCCGTGCGTTACGCCTTCCTGGAACTTGGTGTGGAAGACGGCGTCATCGTCGCTCGCACCGACTCCTTGGGTGCCGGCCTGACCCAGAAGATCGCGGTTACCAAGGAACCGGGCGATCTGGGCGACCAGTACAACAGTTTCCTCGATGGAGACGAGATCACTTCTGCCGCTGATATCGACAATGGCGACGTGGTGATCAAGCAGAACGGCAAACTGGTCAAGGTCAAGCGCTTCGCTTCCGGCCTCTACCAATTCAAGCAAGGCACTGGTGAGGATCGCGTGGTGTTGGACTGTATCACCAGCTTGCAGAACGGCGCCGACCTGCTGTGGATCGAGACCGAAAAACCCCACGTCGGTCAGATCAAGGGGATGGTCGACCGTATCCGCGCAGTGGTGCCGGACGCCAAGCTGGTCTACAACAATTCACCGTCCTTCAACTGGACCTTGAACTTCCGCCAGCAGGTATTCGATGCCTGGGAGAAGGAAGGCAAGGACGTGTCGGTTTACGATCGTGCCAATCTGATGAGCGCCGAATACGACGACACCGACCTGGGCAAGCTGGCCGACGAGTGGACGCGCAACTTCCAGCGCGACGCATCACGCGAGGCGGGCATTTTCCATCATCTGATCACGTTGCCGACCTACCACACGGCAGCCCTGTCCACCGACAATCTGGCCAAGGGGTACTTCGGTGACGACGGCATGCTGGCTTATGTGGCAGGCGTTCAACGCCGTGAGATTCGTGAAGGCATCGCCACCGTCAAGCATCAGGACATGGCCGGTTCCAATATCGGCGACGATCACAAGGAATTCTTCCACGGCGAAGCAGCACTGAAAGCCGGCGGCAAGGACAATACCATGAACCAGTTTGGGTAACGCTCGCGTGTCGATCCTTAGGGGCCCGAACAGGCGCCCCTTTTTTGTGTTTCGCCTTTTCCTTATTGTTTGTCATTTCCCGGCGTTACACTATGCACAAAGCGCTGGTCCAAAAGACCAAGAGTCGATAAACTATTTGGAAACAGTGTTCCTTAACTTCTGTCTTGCCCATCAAGTGCCCTAGGCGCAGGAGGATCCATGAAACGTCTTCTTCCCATTCTGGCCATCGGCCTGCTGACTCTGGCAGGCTGCGCCAATACCGCTCCCTACTCCGGCGATGTTTATCGAGGAAGCCAGGCCCAAACTGGTCAGACTGTCAGCTACGGTACCATCGTCGCCCTGCGCCAAGTGCAGATTCAGGCCGACAACCCCCAAGGCAACGTGGTCGGTGGCTTGGGCGGCGCGGTGATTGGCGGCCTGTTGGGTAATCAGATCGGTGGTGGCTCAGGCCGCACCTTGGCAACCGCCGCTGGCGCCATCGGTGGCAGCGTGGCCGGTAGCAAGATCGAGGATCGCGCCAACCGCACTACTGCCTGGGAAATGGAAATCCGTCGTGACAGAGGCGACAACGTGATCGTGGTCCAAAAGGCAGATCGCGCCTTCCAGGTCGGCCAGCGTGTGCGCCTGATCGGCAGCGGCGCCAACTTGAGTGTCGCCCCCTACTGAGCAGGGCCGTCACGCTCTCACACGACGAAGCCCGCGAGAATTCTCGCGGGCTTCCTTCTTTATCCAGGACATTCAGTGCTTCAAGAGTGCTTACCCTTCTTCAGGAACAGATCAAACACTTTCTTGATAACCCAGCCTATCACCGCCAGCACGATCAATGTCAGCAGCATATCAACGGGGTGTACGATGGCTGTAGCCCCCAATACGGCAAGGGCAGGACACCATATCCAACGTTCGTCGCTCTTGGACTTCAACGGTCCCGGTAAATGGCGTTCGAAGAAAGAACCCAACGGCCCATTCCACCCCTTGAGGGTCATATACAAGATCACAGCGAAGGCGATCAGCCAAATCAAGGTCACGATCATGGAGCTGGCTCCAAGTAATGGGTGAGTACCACAGACGGAAAGTGCCGGGCACGAAAATTCTGTCTGGTAGGTTATCCCTGCCCTGAGACCCACGCAACCATCGTCCGATGGGTTGAATCAACATCATGATTGGCAGGACAAAACTGAAAAATTCCCCGATGCCCCTGACAGCCTCGGTAATGGCACGTTACCATGGTATAGACATGCACTCACCGAAAGGTCCCTTAATGCAAATTGCGCAGAATTCCGTTGTCGCGTTCCACTACACCCTGACCAATGATGCAGGTGAGGTGCTGGACAGTTCGGAAGGCCGTGAGCCGCTGACGTACCTCCATGGCGCCGGCAACATTATCCCTGGTCTGGAAAAGGAACTGGAAGGTCGTGAGAACGGTGACAAGCTGCAAGTCACCGTGGCCCCTGCTGAAGGCTATGGCGAGACCCAGCCATCACTGGTCCAGGAAGTTCCTCGCGATGCCTTCCAGGGTGTTGAGGAAGTACAGCCGGGCATGCAATTCCAGGCACAGACCCAAGGCGGCCCGCTGATGGTCACCGTGACCAAGGTCGAGGGCGATACCGTGACCGTGGATGGTAACCATCCGTTGGCTGGTCAAACCTTGAACTTCGATGTCGAAATCGCCAGCGTTCGCGAAGCCAGTCAGGAAGAGCTCGAACACGGCCATGTGCACGGCGAAGGTGGCGTCGAGCACTGAGGGACTTCCCTGAACTCCGATGCCCAGCCGTGACCGGCTGGGCATCGGAGCGGTCTTTAGTTCGGTGCCTGTTCCTCTGGTACCAGCACTAACTGCCCGTATCGCACGCTGCGTTCGGTAGTAACTTGAGCTGAGAAGTCCTGCAGTTCGCTCGCATTCCCCTTGAGTACCGCCACTTCCAGGCAACTGTCATGGTCGAGATGTACATGTAGCGTCGATACCGTGAGATGGTGGTGCTCATGGGAGTGGCGTGTCAGTCGTTTCGATAGCTCCCTGGCGCTATGGTCGTAGACGTAGACCAATGCGCCTACGCAGCGCTGATCCGACTCACTTTGCAACGTCATGTCCTTTAGCCCCGCCCGCGCCAAGTCCCGAATTGCCTCGGAGCGATTCTGATAACCGCGATACTCGATCAGGCGGTCCAGATCCTCCATCAGGTCATCGTCCAAGGTGACCGTTACCCGCTGCATAGTGTCTCCTGAGCCTTGTCAGTATGATGTTTCTAGCTAGACATCATACTCGTTGAACTTTAGGGTAATAAAAAAACCTCGCGTTCGCGCATGGCAAGCACGACGTAGCCACCTGACAACAAAATATCAAGGGACACTCATGCCAAGACGCTTTGTCTTCTGGCCAGCCAGCGTGGCTATCTGCTTGAGCTTCACTTTCCCCCTACCCGTCCTGGCCAAGGATGAGCTGGTGTTGGCCATCGGCGGTGAGCCCGACCAAGGCTATGACCCCCTGCTCGGCTGGGGTCAATATGGCCATCCACTGTTCCAATCGACACTACTGGTGCGCCGTGCCGACCTCAGTTCCAAGCCTGACCTGGCAACCGCTTGGTCACTATCCGACGATCGCCTGACCTGGACCCTCGAGCTGCGTGACGACGTGCGATTTTCCGACGGTTCGCCATTGACTGCTACCGATGTCGCCTTCACCTTCAACCAGGCGGCGAAGGCCGGTGGGCGCGCCGACCTGAGCGTGCTCCAGCATGCTAGAGCACTCGACGACCGCCATGTACGACTGACACTCAAGGAACCACGCATCACCTTCGTCGAAAGCTTCTACACCTTAGGCATCGTGCCGGCGGCAGGGCGCGATAACGGTTATCACGACAGCTATGGACGTCAGCCGCTCGGTTCTGGCCCTTACCAGTTGGTGGAGTGGCAGGAAGGCGAGCAACTCATCGTCGAGCGCAACCCTTACTTCCATGGCCCAACACCAGCCTTCGAGCGTCTGGTATTCCTGTTCACCGGCGAAGATACCACGCTGGCGGCGGCCAATGCCGGGCGTCTCGATGTCGCCGCGGTGCCGCCGGCACTGGCAGGCCAGCCGCCCACGGGCATGTATCCACTCGAGATGGAAACGGTCGACAATCGCGGCATCCTGTTCCCTATGCATCCCGATGATGGTGAGCGCCGCGGCACAGGGGCACCGATCGGCAACGACGTGACCGCTGACCCGGCCATTCGCCATGCCATCAACCTTGCCCTGGATCGCGAGATGCTGGTCGAAGTCGCGTTGCACGGCCATGGCCGCCCGGCTTACGGCCCTGCCGATGGCTTGCCATGGTCGAATCCTGAGGATCAGATCGAGGATGCCAATCCCGAAGCCGCTATCGCACTACTCGAGGACGCCGACTGGCGGTTGGGAGACAATGGCCTGCGCCACAAGAATGGCCAGACCGCACGCTTTCGACTGACTTACCCGGCATCAGACTCGACCCGGCAGATGCTCGCCGAGGTGGTGGCCGCAATGCTCACCCCGCTGGGTATCGAAGCACAACCGACAGGCCGTCACTGGGACGAAATCGAACGCGAGGCCTTGCATCGCGATGCCATCCTGTTCGGCTGGGGTAGCCATAGCCCACAGGAAATCTACTACCTCTACCATAGTCAGCATGCGGGGCAGGCATTCTATAACGCCGGCGACTACGCCAACGCCACGGTCGACGACTACCTGGATGCCGCCCAACAGGCAGCCAGTTTTGAAGACTCCCTTTCCCTATGGCAAAAGGCCCAGTGGGACGGCGAGACTGGCTATGGCATGCGTGGCGATGCTGCTTGGGCCTGGCTGGTCAATCTCGAGCATGTCTACTACGTCGACGAGTGCCTCGATCTCGGAGAATTACCGATAGCCCCCCACGGCCATGGTTGGCCACTCACCGCCAGCTTGCTGGACTGGCAATGGGAATGCGACTGATCGCCCGGTTCACTGCTCGATGCGGCCGACTGCTGCTGGTGTTGGCGGCAGTCGCTGTGGCCGCTTTCAGCCTGATCCAGGCATCGCCAATCGATCCAGTAGACGCCTACCTGGGGCCGCAAGTGGCCCAGGTCAGCCCCGAGCAACGGACTCTGATTGCTGAACGCTGGGGTTTCGACGACCCTGCAGCTGTTCAGTTCGTCAAATGGGCACGCAACCTGGCCAATGGCGAGTTGGGCTGGAGCCATGTCTACAACGCTCCGGTAAGTGACATCATCGCCAGCCGCTTCCGCGCATCCCTATCGTTATTGGCAATTGCTTGGCTGGGTTCGACGCTCCTGGGGTTCGCTCTCGGGGTGATCGCCGGCTCTCACGAAGGCTCCCTCGCCGACCGTCTGATTCGCCTCTACAGCTACACGCTAGCCTCTACCCCAATCTTCTGGCTGGCCATTGCAGTGCTGCTGCTGTTCTCGGTAGGACTGGGCTGGACCCCGGTGTGCTGTGCCAGCCCACCTGGCATGTTGCGGGCAGACGTCGATTGGCTGACCAGGTTGCACCACCTGCTCCTGCCAGCACTGACCTTGTCATTGCTGGGTGTCGCGCAGATTGCCCTGCATACCCGTGCACGCATGCTCGAACTGATGCGCTCCGACATCGCCCTTTATGCCCTGGCCCAGGGTGCCACACGACGCGATATTGCTTGGCGTCACGGCGCCCGTCATGCCTGTCTACCAGCCCTGACGCTGGCCTTGGCATCGTTGGGAGAACTGTTCGGCGGCTCGATCCTGGTCGAGCAGGTCTTTGCCTACCCTGGGCTCGGACAAGCGACTGTCGAGGCTGGTTTGCGCAGCGACATCCCACTGCTGCTCGCCATCGCTCTGTTTACCACGCTGTTCGTCAGCCTGGGGAACGCTTTCGCCGACCTACTCTACCGCTGGGTGGACCCACGACTGCGCGAGGAGGTCCGTCCATGATGCCCTCCGTTACTGCCACACTTCGTTTCGACAATCGACGCCTGCGCACTCTGCTGATCGCGCTGGCGACGCTACTGGCCCTGGGACTGGTACTGACCGGGAGCGCCCTGCTCGGCGAGCAAGCCACACGGCCGGACTTCCAGGCCCGACTGCTGCCACCAGGTATCGATCACTGGTTCGGCACCGATACATTGGGGCGCGATCTATTCTCCCGCACGATCGAGGGATTGTCCCTGAGCCTGTGGGTGGGCCTGCTGGCCGCAGGGCTGGGCACTTTGGTGGCGCTGGTACTGGCTGTCATTTCGACACTGGGACGCCCCTTCGATGCCGCGGTAGGATTGCTGGTAGACATGATCCTGGGGCTGCCGCATCTGGTGCTGCTGATTCTGATCGCCTTTGCCTTGGGTGGTGGCACTCAGGCGGTGATCGTCGCCGTGGCCCTGACCCATTGGCCACGCCTGACCCGGCTGCTGCGTGCCGAACTACTGCAGATCATCAATGCCGACTACGTGCGCCTGTCGTACCACTTCGGCAAGTCACACGGTTTCGTGCTGTTCCATCATGTGCTGCCGCACCTGATGCCCCAGTGTCTGGTCGGTTTCCTGCTGTTGTTTCCCCACGCCATATTACATGAGGCGGCACTTACCTTCCTCGGCTTTGGGCTGACGCCAGGCCAACCCGCCATCGGTGTACTGCTGGCTGAATCGCTGCGCTACCTGAGTGCCGGTCATTGGTGGTTGGGGGTGTTTCCAGGCTTGGGGCTGTTGCTCACTGTGCTCATCTTCGACCGTCTCGGTGCCAGTATGCAGGCATTGTTCACCCCCCGCGAGGCTCAAACATGAAAGCACTGCTTGCTGTCGATGCCCTATCGCTGTCGTTTCAGCGCTATTCGGGTTGGTTCCGGCGTCATGCCGTGCCCTGCCTGAACGACGTCTCGCTAACGGTCGTGCCTGGCGAGGTGCATGCAGTGGTGGGAGCCTCCGGCGCCGGCAAGAGCCTGATGGCCTGGGCAGTGATGGGTCTGCTGCCGGCCAACGCTCATTTATCGGGCACGCTGAATTTCGATGGACTGCCACTAGATGCCGAACGCCTGGCAGCGCTGCGCGGCAAGTGCCTGGCACTGATTCCCCAGTCGATCGCTGCTCTCGATCCACTGGTGCGAAGCGGTCGTCAGGTCCGTTGGTCGGCCCGTCGTGCCGGCATCGCTGCTCATCGAACCCCCCATATCGCCCGCCAAACGCTGAGCCGCTATGGTCTGGCAACTGACGTCGAACAAGCCTACCCGCATACGCTCTCCGGTGGCATGGCACGCCGAGTGCTGCTGGCCATGGCCACCGCCGGTGACGCCGACTTGCTGATCGCCGACGAGCCCACTACCGGTCTGGATCCGTGCAATCGCCAGCGCGTGCTGGACTACCTGCGCGAGCTGGCCGATGCAGGGAAAGGTATCCTGCTGATCACCCACGATCTCCAGCATGCCCTGACGGTAGCCAATAGGGTCACGGTATTCCACGCTGGCACGACACTGGAAACAGCACCCAGCGATGCCTTCGACGGTCAAGGTGAACGGCTGACCATGCCCTATACTCGTGCACTGTGGCAAGCGCTGCCGAGCAATGGTTTCCAGGCACCCGCCCGGGAGCGGACACATGAGGAGGTGCTGAGCCTTGCTTAGTGCCAGTGCACTCCGCTACTGCCATGACCGGCATCGCGACCCAGTAATCGACAGCGTGTCGTTACGCGTCAAGGCTGGTGAAATCGTCGGCCTGACAGGCGATTCCGGGGCAGGCAAGTCGACCTTGGGCCGCCTACTGGCTGGTCTTCTTCGCCCCCAGGCCGGCCGCATAGAACTCGATGGTACTCCCCTGCCTCGACACGGCCTGCAGCCGGTGCAGTTATTGATGCAAACGCCCGAACTGGCAGTGAACCCGCGCTGGCGGATCGAGCGCATCCTGCACGAGGCCTGGACACCCGACACCACATTGCTGGAGGCCCTCAGCATTCGTCGCGACTGGTACTCGCGCTTTCCCCATGAACTTTCCGGCGGCGAACTGCAACGGGTGACAGTGGCCCGCGCCCTGGCACCCGGAGTACGCTACCTGATCGCCGACGAAATTTCCTCGATGCTCGATGCCCTGACCCAAGCCGAGCTATGGCATGCCCTGTTGCAGGTCGTTGCCAGCCGCCGCATGGGAATGCTGGTCATCAGTCACGACGCTGCCTTGTTATCACGAGTTGCCAACCGCTGCTACCGGCTCAATGCTGGACAGCTAGATGCCCTGGCCTGATCCCGCCGGGTCACACCCTACCGTCGTGTCCACGCAAGCTCTCGCGAATGTCCTCGAGCGGGCCACTGCGCCGTCGCCAGGCAAAGTAGCGCGCTAGCCAGCCCAGCACTCGCTCGGGTTTATGGGCATTCTTCCATACGCCGGCCGTGGCCTTTGCGGCTTCCGACAATGTCGGGTAAGGGTGAACGGTCCCCAGTAGCTTGTTCAGGCCGATGCCTTGGGTCATCGCCAAGGTGAACTCACCGAGCAACTCTCCGGCACCGTGACCGACGATACTTACCCCTAGCAGGCGATCCTTGCCGGGCACTGTCAGTACCTTGACGAAGCCCTGCTTGCGGCCGTCGGCGATGGCACGATCAAGCTCGCTGAAGTCGTAGCGTGTGACCTCGTATTCGATGTTACGCTGCCTGGCCTCACGTTCACTGATCCCCACCCGCGCCACCTCGGGTTCAGTGAAGGTCACCGCCGGCAGGTTGCGGTAATCGACGGCAAAACGCTTGAAATCGCCAAACAAGGCATTGACCGTGGCGTGCCAGGCTTGATGGGCGCTGGCATGCGTCAGTTGGTAAGGGCCAGCGACATCGCCACACGCCCAGATATTGGGATGCAGACTGCGCAGGGTCTCGTCGACATCCAAGGTGCCGTCAGCCCGAGTCGCGATATCCAAGGACTCGAGGCCTAGCCCCTCGACCACCGCCTCGCGCCCCACCGCTACCAACAGTCGGTCAAAAACCAACCGTTCCGTTTTTACCCCCTGTTCATCGTCACGCTCGATCACCAATACCTTGCCGCTGTCGCTGTCGCTGTCGCTGAGGCTGGGCCCCGGTTCGATACGCAGCGCTTGAGCGCCAAGACACAAGCTAACGCCCTCGTTCTCCAGACGAAGTGCCAACTGGGCGGCGATATCACGATCCTCGCGTGGCAATAGCTGCGGAGCCATTTCCACCAGCGTTACGCGGCTACCCAGACGAGCGAAGCTCTGGCCCAACTCACAGCCTATGGGTCCGCCACCCAGCACCACCAAACGCTCAGGCAGCGATTCGAGCTGCCACAGGTTGTCCGAGGTCAGTACCTTGATGTCATCCATCCCCGGCAATTCAGGGAGTTTTGATCGCGCCCCGGTGGCGATGATCACATGACGTGTGGTCAGCACCCGCTGGCCGACCCGCACTTCCCAGGGCGTCAACAGCTTGGCCCCGCCCTGGATCACCTCCACGCCCAGATCGCGATAGCGCTCGGCGCTATCATGCGGCTCCACCTCGCGTATCGACTGGTGCACGTGTTCCATGACCGCGGTGAAATCGATGCGCGGCTCGCCCGCCTCAATACCGAAGCGCTTGGCATCACGAACTTCCTGAGCCACTCGCGCAGCCCGGATCAGTGCCTTGGACGGCACACAGCCAGTATTCAGGCAATCGCCACCCATCCGGTCACGCTCGACCAGAGCGACCCGCGCCTTGAGTGCAGCACCGATATAACTGGCCACCAGTCCCGCCGAACCTGCCCCGATCACCACGATGTCATAGTCGAATCCGGCGGGCTTGCCATACTCGCGTGCCATGCGCCGGCGTTTGGCATAATCCACACCGCGCCGAGCCAGAAGCGGGAAGATACCGATCAGGGCAAAAGAGACGATCAACCCCGGCGAGAGGATGCCGCCCAGCGATTCGAGCTCACCCAGTTCACGCCCGGCGTTCACGTACACCGCGGTACCCGGCAACATCCCAACCTGGCTAACCCAGTAGAAGGTCCAGGTACGCATACGCGTCAACCCCAGAACCAGATTGATGACGAAGAACGGAAATAGCGGAATCAAGCGCAAGGTGAACAGATAGAAGGCACCTTCGCGGGCGATACCACGGTTGACGCTCTCGAGCTGGCGAGAGAAGCGTCGCTCGACTGGGGTTCGCGCCAGGGTGCGAGCAATCAGAAACGCCAATGTCGCCCCGAGGCTACTGGCAAAGGAGATGATCAATAGCCCCCAACCCAGCCCGAATAGGGCGCCCCCCAACACTGTCAACAATGTTGCACCAGGCAGCGACAAGGCGGCCATGACCACATAGATGGCAAAGAAGCCGCCGGCCACGGTGAACGGAGCTTCGGCAAACAAGGCCTGGAAACGTGCCTGTTCGGCCTTGAGGTTGTCCAGCGTCAGGGCCTCATGAGCCCCGCTGGCGAAGAATACCGCGATTACCACGACGATGACGGCAATGATGATAAGTCGTTGGCGCTTCAAGACGAACACTCCCTCGATCGATCTGGGGCGGCACCCCGAAAACCCCGTGCCAGCTTGCACAGGCCCACTCCTTGAGTCACGATTCCATAGTGGTCCTTACACGACTCCGATGCGGCCCCCGCTCCGGCTCGCTATCCAAGCATTCAGTACCCCACGGCAAGGTAACTCTTATGCAAGGTTTACGCTCCATTCCGATGATACCGCTGTTCACTGCCGTGATACTCACTACCGTCGGCATATTCATCGCTGCCGGCAGTCACGCTGAAGAAGCAACGAGCACCACCCAGACCAAGGAAGCGATCTTCGCCGGTGGTTGCTTCTGGTGCATGGAAGAAGCTTACGATCCGGTCAAAGGCGTGATCTCCACCACATCAGGCTTCAGCGGCGGTCACGTCGAAGACCCCAGCTACGATCAAGTCGTGCGCGGCGGCACCGGCCATGCTGAAGTGGTGCGTGTCGAGTATAACCCTGAGCAGGTCACCTATACCGAGCTGCTGCATGTGTTCTGGCGCAATATCGATCCCTTCGCCGAGAATCGCCAGTTCTGCGACGCCAGCGAGTCTTACCGTAGTGCCATCTTCTATCGCAATGAAGAAGAGCGAGAACAGGCCGAAGCAACCCGCGACGAGCTGGCTAAACGCTTCGGTCGCGACATCGCCACCGAGATCGAACCCTTCGAGGCGTTCTACCCCGCCGAGGAATATCACCAGAATTACTATCAGGAAAATCCGCTTCGCTACCGCTTCTACAAATCAGCCTGTGGTCGCAAGGAGCGATTGGAGGAAGTATGGGGCGACGAAGCCGGAGGCTTGGAAAAAACCGGATAGCAGTACGCCTGAGTCAAGAGCTTACTCTGGTAAAGGCTTCGCTGATTGAAGACGCTCTAGAGCTATGTGGCGTTGTGCGCGGCTAGTACTTGCTCGTGCTGCCGCAACCAGACAGCGATCGCGAAAGTAATCGCCAATATCAACCAACTGGCAATGGCAACTCCCTGCCAACCAGCCACTTGCCAGAACGGCTCCAGATAGATGCCCCCCAGGCTCGCCCCCAAGTAGTAGAACACGAGGTACAGGGCGGAGGCACTACCCCGCGAGACTCTGGCATGGCGCCCTACCCAACTCGACGCCATGGAGTGAGCGAAGAAAAAGCCGAAGGCGTTGACGGTCAACCCAATCAGTATCAGAGGCAAAGCGGGTGACAATGTCACCAGCGTACCGAGCATGAAAATCGTCACGCCCAACATCATGCACAGCGGTTGTGGGAGATGCTGTGCGACCCTCCCCGATAACGCCGACCCCAGTGTGCCACCCAGATAGGTCAGGAAGATCATGCCCAGCCACTGAGTGCTCAGGCCATAGGGCATCTCGCTCAAGCGGAAGGTAATATAGCTGTACTGATTGATGAAGATCAGGAAGTTCAAACCACCAAGCAGGTACGCGCCAAACAGCGTGGGATTGCGCAAGTGCCCCACAATGGCGGAAAAGGCCGTTCCCAGCCGGAACGGTGCCGACTGAAAATTTCGTGATGCCGGCAGTAGCTTCCAGAATACCGCCACACATACCAGACTGACCGCCCCGACGACGAGGAAACTCATGTGCCAGCCGCCAAATTCAGCGGCCACACCGCCCATGATCCGCCCACCGATACCACCCAAGGTATTGGCACTGATATAGAGCGCTACCGCCAGCATCAAAGCACGCTTATCGAACTCGTCACCCATCCAGGCAATGGCTACTGCTGGCAGCCCGCCAAGCACGAACCCCTGAACGACGCGCAGTGCCAGCAAACCCTCGAAATTCTGCACCAGCGCCAATCCCAAGGTACATAACGTGGTCAGCAGCAGCGTCACACGCATGATCAAGCGTCGGCCCACCGCATCGGAAAGCGTGCCGAATACCAGCAGCGATGCTGCCAGGGCCAGAGTCGCCAGCGACATGATCATTCCCACTGCCAGAGTCGAAACACCGAAGGTATGGCGCAATGCGGGCAGCAGTGGCTGTGGCGCATAGAGATTGATGAACACAGTGAAGGAGCCCAGGCACAAGGCTAGGGTCGCCCGCCACCAGTCGCGATTATAGGCTTCAATCATAAGAGGCTTCGATCATGGAAGGGTCGATCAACAGCTTTCCTTGACAGGACATGATCGTTCGCGCACGTTGATAAGCCAAATAGAACATCAAGATACTAACGATCTCTTTTCATTATGACGTTACCTTTCGACCTGCGTGCTCTGCGGGTCTTTCTGACGGTTGCCGAGCAAGGTGGATTCAGTGCGGCGGCTCGGGAGCTTCATGTCGCTCAATCGGCGGTCAGCCAGACCATCGCCAACCTGGAGAAACGGTTGGAACTAACATTGTTCCACCGCCATGAGAGACGTATCAGCCTGACGCCGGAGGGTGAGACACTGCGTCAGCATGCCCGCGAGCTACTGGAGCGCGCTCATGCAGCTCATTTGGCCATGCTCGAGCTGCATGGTCTGGTCAAGGGCGAGGTACGAATCGGCATTCCCTCAATGCTGGGTTCGTACTACTTCCCACCTCTACTGATGGGGTTCAAGGCACGCCACCCAGGCATTCGGCTGACGGTGGTAGAAGCCGGTACACGACGGCTCCAGCGCATGATTCACGAAGGTGAGCTGGATCTGGGAGTGGTAATCGCCGATACCAGCAGCCAAGGCTTGGAAAGGAGACATTTCCTGAGTGAAGAGATGGTCGTCTGCGTGCCAGTGGATCACCCATTCGCACAGTGTGAAGCAGTTTCCGCCGAACGTTTCTTCCGAGAGCCACTGGTGCTGTTCCAGGATGGCTACTTTCATCGCGAATTCGTCGATGCTCTGGCTCAGAAAACAGGACATACCGCCGACATCGCCTTTCAATCGAACCTGATCCCGCTGACCAAGGCGATCGTGCGGCAAGGCTTCGGTATCACCACCTTTCTACGTCGGGTAGTCGATGAGCCGGCATTGGCTGCCGTCTCCTTCGCCCCGGCCGCCTGGCTCGACCTATCGCTGGCTTGGGCACGTGGGAGTTACCTGTCACGTGCCGAGCAGGCCTTTGTCGATTTCGTCCTGGAAAATAGTGAAGCGCTTTAGCGCTATTATCCTTCCCAACTGCGCGCGGCACGCTGCGCCAACTGGGTCTGTTCCATTGGGCGACGTGACTGCCAGTAGTAGCGCCGCCAGTAGACGTTATCCAGTTTGGAGAGTTTCACGCCTCGAGAGGTGGAGGCATGAAGGAAGTAACCATCGCCGACATAGACGCCGACATGCCGGTAGGGGCCCGGGGGACGGAAAAATACAAGGTCACCAACTTTCAATTCTTCACGCTCGATTCGGCGACCTTGCAACGCTTGTCCTGAAGTGGATCGTGGCAGGTCGATACGGAAGCGTTCGCTGAAGATATTTTGCATCAAGGCCGAACAATCGATGCCGGAAAATCCCTCGCCTCCCAGACGATAGGGCGTGCCGACCCAACGCTCGTGCTCGGCGAGCAGTACCCGACGAATCACGGCTGGTGGTGGCGTATGGAAGCTATTCATCTCGTGGATAGGGTTATCCACGGGAGACATCGGCAGAACCCCGGTTCGGGATTTATTGAAGCTGAAGGACTGGGCAGAGCTCTGATTGTCCTTCTGCGAAGTTCCCGCACAACCGGCCAACAGGGCCAGCATCAAGCACAATCCCACGACACGAAGCATTCTTGCGACCTCGTTCCAAATCCTTGAACCACTCCCGCCCCTGGTAGCGAGTAAAGCTACTCGTTATCAAGGGAGGAGGCGTCGCTGTGGGAGTGAAGCCTGAGGTCTCACCGCGACCTTGCAAGCACCACTGCCATAGCGGCCTGTCAGCAATTCCGCAAGCTCCTGACAGGACGAGCCATTTCAATAAACGGCCAGACTATAATCGATTTTCGGTCTGCTTGGCGAGCCCCTTGAAAATGGGCTGAAACCCGCACCATGTAGTGCAGGTATTTACGTTTCCTCGAAGAAGCACCCCTTTTCTTCAATGGAGGGTGCGCACATCTCCCGGCAATGTATCAATATGCAACGGCGCCCAATGACGTGGCCGCGCACCGGGAAAATCGAGGCTTGCCCAAGCGCCGGCCAAAGGGGGAGCCCCCGTCAGCCAGGCGACCAGTGCCTCGCGGAAACTCGTCAGAAAGGCCTCTCGCTCTTCGGTTTCTCCCATGAAAAAAGCGAAACCGGCATACAAGCCCCGGGCATACTCCGACCACCCCGAGTAATGCGTTTCGGCCAAGGCCAGCGCTGCATCCAGGGTCGTGGCAAAGCGCGCTTCATTGAGCCAACCGAGCTGCCGCCCGGCAATCGCCAGGTCCACCGCTTGTGCCACATCCCAAGCGGTCATATCCATCTCGTTGCAACCGGCATCGTTGTCACGGACCCGCTTGAGGCGCAGCAGATGGTTGCGTTCATCCTCGTCGCAATCATCGGATTCGAGAGTCGCGATCTCCGATTCCAAACGTGCCACGTTGAGGGTGTAGGGGGCATAGTTGATCTGATAGTCCTGACGATCGCCAGCATCGAGTAGAAATGCCAGAAATTCGCGTAGTCCTTCCGCGTCATGCAGGCCGTAGTGCCCATCGATCCACTCGCGAATATCCTCGCTTTCACGCTCGCTCTCGCGCAGCGGCTCGCTCCAGGCGCCGGCATTCAGGGGGCCGACGAGTGACAACGCCGTAAAACGTGTCAGCGTCGGTCGTGGCCCCGGCTCCTGCCAAGCCCCCGAGTGCCAGTCCAGCCAGTGGAATGGACTGCCAGGATCCTCGCGATGCCAACGGATCTCATGAACCAGCGAGGCCTGGCCATCCTCAGGTAGTGCTTGCTCCCAGGCAGCCCACGCATCCAGCAGGCGACGAGGGCCGGAATAAAAACGACACAGCACACCGCGTAGGGATTCAGCCAAGTCCATTATGCCTTGGGCATCGAAATCACCACTATCCAAGGCCATCTGCAGATAGAAAGCATATTTCTCGGCCATATGAATGGTCGCGGCATGTCGACTACATGCCTTGAGTCCATCACGCTGGAGCACCGCTCGTTCACTGGGTTTACCAAAGGGAGTGGCTAGCAGAGGAAGTGCATTGTGGCCGGCATCCGCCGCCAACTGGTTGAGATGATGCGCCTGAGCCGGTAACCAGTAACGCGATAATCCTGCAAGCCCGTCATCGGGATACAACCCCAGCGTTTCACGCAGATAGCCTTGTACGTCTCGACGCCGTGCCGCTGTGCTGTCCATTGGTGGACCTTGACGCTGCAACAGATCCGGTTCGCGTATCGATGCCAGCGACAACAACCAGTGCCGTGCGTCGAGGCGCCAAGCGCGAATCAATGCCTGACCGGCCTGCCGGGTCCCCTCATCGAGTATATCGTGCAAGGGTTTCTTCCAAGGGCTCACCGGCGACTGCAGCAAGAGTTCCCAGTCACGCTCGATGTGTGCCATGCCATCGCGGCCTTCGAACAGGCTGCGCCCACGCTGGTAAGCGTGCACCATCGCGACCCAATCGCTATAGCGACGTGTCAGAAGATCGGCGGCATGGGCAGCGAAACCGACCGCCTCGTCATCGGACAACCACCCCAAACCCCACCCGACATAGGCCAAATCGACCAATCGCAGCCAATCCCAGGCACCCCACTCCAGAGGTTCACCTCGTTTCAGGAACGCTAGCATCACTTGGCCATAAGGCTCGGCACTTTCCAAGCTAGTCAACCACTCACGACGTGCTTCGGCATCCTGATCGAGTAAACGAGCCGCTTCAAGGTCCCAGCCATAACGATCGCCTTGCGCGGCCAACCACAGCATCACGCGAACCAACTCCTCGCGGTCATGCACCTGCCACACATCAGCCAACCAGCCCCCCATTGTCGACCAGTCTTGGTTTTCGTCGGGGGGCAGCGTCAACACCGGAGCGAATGCCGCACGCAAACGCCATAGATCCCCACCTTCAGGCCATAGCGCACCAGGTGCACGTTGATGTGACAGATATTCGGTCAGTACCTCCCAAGTGATCCCCTCTCCTTCGTGCTCCAGGACCGCCAACGCCTCGCATGCCTCGAAGAAGCCATCGTCCCCACGTACCCAACCCTCCTGACCGCGAGCCTGCAACAATGCCTGCAGCCATTCATCGAGTTGACCGTAACGTTTGGTGATATCCCCAGCCAAACGTTGTACCCAGGCACGCGCCTGCGTCCATGGCATCCAGCCAGCGGACGAGGCCAGCGCGAGCAGTTCCAAACTCGCGAGTTGCCGTAGCGGTTCGATGGGACCGGGCGGGAAGGCTTCGATCAAACGCCACCCCAACTCACCTCGCTCGATGACCCCCAGTTCTATCAGACGCGCCACTGCCAACTGCTCATCCACGGCAGTCGGATCAGGTTCGAAGGCCCAGTCACATAGCACCAGTTGTTGAGCCCACCAGGCATTCAAGGGATCGACCAAGGCTCACCTCATCACTCGAGAAGAAATCGGCGCACTAGTGTAGCGGAAAGCGACGGCTACGCCGATGCTCGTTACGTCATCAACTCAGATTCGCTGACCAGACCGGGACATGGCAAGCACTGTGAAATAGCGCTTGGCGAGTCGTTTTAAATAATGCACACTGCGTTAAACATGATAACCACACCCTGTTTTGGGCTTTTGAGCCCCTGACATCAGGAGACACCATGTCGACACTTCCCGACCTGTTGATTCCCAAGGCCTATATCAATGCTCAGTGGCGTGATGCTCCACAGCGTTTCGCTGTCACCAATCCCGCCACTGGAGAGGTACTGACCGAGGTTCCCGACTTGGGTGCCGACGATGCCCGCGATGCCATCGCGGCCGCCGAAGCCGCCTGGCCCGCCTGGCGCAAGCGACCGGTCAAGGAGCGTTCGGCACTGCTGCGTGCCTGGTTCGATGCCATCATGGCTCATCAGGAAGACTTGGCACGTCTAATGACCCTGGAACAAGGTAAGCCACTGGCTGAATCGCGCGGCGAGGTAGCCTACGGCGCGGCCTTTGTCGAGTTCTATGCCGAAGAAGCCAAACGTATGGCCGGTGAAACCCTGCCCAGCCATGGGTCGGACAAGCGCATCCTGGTGTTTCGCGAGCCAGTAGGGGTGGTCGCGGCGATTACGCCCTGGAACTTCCCACTGGCGATGATCACCCGAAAGTGTGCACCGGCACTGGCCGCTGGTTGCCCGGTTGTGGTCAAACCCGCTGAGGCTACACCGTTGACGGCCCTGGCACTGGCCAGACTGGCGGAACAGGCAGGGCTGCCGGCTGGTGTGCTCAACGTTGTAACCGCCGAGCGACCCGCCGACATCGGTGAGGTACTGACCACCGATCCACGCGTGCGCAAGGTCTCGTTCACCGGCTCCACCCCGGTGGGCAAGAAGCTGCTTGCTCAATGCGCCGGCACTGTCAAGAAGGCTGCCATGGAACTGGGCGGCAACGCGCCATTCATCGTCTTCGACGATGCCGACCTTGATGCTGCGGTAGAAGGTGCCATCGCTTCCAAATTCCGTAATTCCGGTCAGACCTGCGTGTGCACCAATCGTTTGCTGGTTCAGGCCAATGTGTACGACGCTTTCGTGGAGAAGCTAGCCAAGCGTGTCACCACACTCGAGGTCGGAAACGGTCTGGAGGATGGTGTGGTCCAAGGGCCACTGATCAACGCAGCAGCGGTGGACAAGGTCCAATCGCATATCCGCGATGCCTTGGATAAGGGGGCACGGCTAATCTGTGGCGGTGAGCCCCACAGGCTGGGTGGTACCTTCTTCCAACCCACGGTGCTCGCCGACGTCACGCCTGAGATGCACGTGGCCAGAGACGAGACCTTTGGCCCCCTGGCACCGGTGTTCCGTTTCGACACCGACGAGGAGGCCATCGCCATGGCCAATGCCACCGAGTTCGGTTTGGCCGCCTACTTCTATGCCCGCGACTACCAGCGTATCTGGCATGTCATGGAGGGCTTGGAATATGGCATGGTGGCGATCAATGAAGGGCTGCTCTCCACTGAGCTCGCCCCCTTCGGCGGCGTCAAGGAATCCGGCCTGGGTCGCGAGGGGTCGCACCACGGGCTGGAAGATTTCACTGAACTAAAATACGTGTGTGTCGGCGGCCTTTGAGTGCCAATCGTTCATTCGACAGGAGCAACCTCATGAATAATGCCCAACTCAACGAGCTGAAGCAGCGCTATGTCGCTAGCGGCGCTGCCAGCCCATCCACCCAGTTCGCCGAGCGCGCCGAGAACGCCCTGATCTGGGATGCCGATGGCAACCGCCTGATCGATTTCGCCGGTGGCATCGGCGTGCTCAATATCGGTCACTGCCACCCCAAGGTCGTTGAGGCAGTCAAGGCCCAACTCGACAAGGTGATGCACACCTGCCAGACAGTGATGCCCTATGAAGGCTATGTGCGTGTGGCGGAAAAACTCAGCCAAGTCACCCCGGTTCGCGGCCATGCCAAGGTCATGCTGGCCAACTCCGGTGCCGAGGCCTTGGAGAACGCGGTCAAGGTTGCCCGTGCGGCTACCGGCAAGAGCAACGTGATCTGCTTCGATGGCGGCTATCATGGCCGTACCTTCATGACCATGGCCATGAACGGCAAGGTCGCGCCCTACGCTACTGACTTCGGGCCGATGCCGGGCAACGTATTTCGCGCCCCTTATCCGGTGCCCTATCACGGCGTCAGTGAGGACGAAGCCCTACGTGGCCTGAAGATGGCCCTCAAGACCGACGCCAACCCTAGCGACACCGCCGCGATCGTGCTGGAGCCGGTGCTCGGCGAAGGCGGCTTCTACGCGGCACCAACGAGCTTCCTCAAGGCGATTCGCGACATCTGCGACGAGCACGGCATGCTGATGATCGTCGACGAGGTGCAGAGCGGTTTCGGACGCACCGGCAAGATGTTCGCCATCGAGCACAGTGGCGTCGAGCCGGACATCATCACCATGGCCAAGAGCATGGCGGACGGCATGCCAATCTCCGCCGTTGTCGGTACCGACAAAGTGATGGATGCTTCGGGCGGCAACTCGCTGGGTGGCACCTATACTGGTAGCCCGGTCTCCTGCGCCGCCGCCCTCGCCGTGATGGAAGTGTTCGAAGAGGAAAACATTCTCGAGAAGAGCCAAGCGTTGGGCGATAAGCTGGCCAAGCGCTTCGCGAAGTGGCAGCAGCAGTTCGAGTGTGTCGACAACCCGCGCAACATGGGTGCCATGGCGGCCTTCGACCTGGTCTCTGACAAGACGGCTCACACGCCGGACGCCGATCTGGCTGGGGCACTATGCAAGAAGGCCCGCGAGAAGGGGCTGATCCTGCTCTCCTGCGGGTTGTACGGCAACTCCATCCGTTTCCTGATGCCGGTGACCATCGAGGACGAGATTCTCGAGGAAGGTTTCAACATCATCGAGGAAACGTTGACCGAGTTGGTCGGTAGCAAAACGACCGCTACCGCCTGACGCTATCGTCATCGACGTAGAGTCAAACCAAAGCGCCCCGCTGAAAAATTCAGCGGGGCGCTTGCATTGGCTCGCGCATTAGACTCAGCGCACCACACCATCCTTATCAGAGCGAACGGCAGGGACGGCTCGCGGCAACAGGTATCGCTCCAGGATGCTACGTACGCGCAGAACGAATCGTTCCTGGAACATCACACAGAACACTACCGTGACCAGGAGAAACAGAGGGTAGAGTGCCAATGAAATGTCGCCGGCCGCGTCCAGGCAACCTCGCAGATCGCTGAAACAGAGCATGGGATCGCCGGAAAGTATTTGCTCGGTGCGTGTGAAGATCACGAACAGCGGCACATGCAGGGCAAACATCGGAAGCGATGCCCCACCCAAGCGAGCGGCCAGGCGGCGTACATGCGAACTCTGCGGCGTCCGCCACTGTGTGGCCAGCAGGATCAACCCCAGTTGTGCCGGCAATAACAACCCATTATGCAGCAAATAGTACGAGGTATGGCCAAGCCCCAGCAGCCATACAGCCGTCACGATAGAGGTGGCGATGAACACGGCAATGCCTACCTGTTGCCAGCCACTCAGGTACCCTTGCGCCGCACGATAACGGGTATACCACACGCACAGCAGAATCCCCGCCGCGAATTCAGGTAAACGAACCAATGGATTGCGATGCAGGATACCGGTTTCCGGCATACCGTAATCGGTCAAGGCAATGACGACCAGCGGCGGCACCAGGTACAGCAGGTTGGTCAATACCAGCGCGCGCCCGGCATGTTTGACACGAAATAGCCACGGTGCCAACCAGGGGAACGTCAGATAGAAGAACATCAGCGCGGAAATCGACCACGAGGGAGGATTGAACGTCAGATAGAACGGATTCCACGCATGCAACAGCGTCAAGTTGAGCCCCAGGTTAACCACCAACTCCGTATTACCCATGGTATGACGTAACGATTCGGGATCGGTCAGTCGTAGGTCGTTATTGACGTCGTACAGCACGAAGCGCATCGACATACCGGCATCTTCCGGCGTCAGGGCCAGAAAGCCGACCATCGATGTCACGACGATGGCCAGTACCATCGCGCCGATATGGATCGGGTAGAGGTTCGCAAAGCGCTTGATCCAGAAGCTGCGCGCCGGCTCCCGCAACTGTCGACTCTCATCGAGATACACATGGGCCAGCAAGAAGCCGGAAAGCACGAAGAAGGAGCTAGTCGAGAAGAACCCGATATCGGTCACATAGTGCGACCAACTCCTGATCGATGGGTACGCATGCAGGGTATGGAAGATAACGATGTACAAGCCGAGCGCGAATCGCAGCCACTCAAGGCCGACGAATCGCTCTTTCTTTGCTGTCTGAGGCTTTCTTTCCATGAAGTGATGACTTTTCCTTGTTGGAGATACTGGACGGCAGCCTGTACGACCGTGCTCCACGGACCGAAAAAACCCCGACCAAGTTGGCCGGGGTCGTGTCATCGCTTTTTCCTTGCGATCAGGCCGGCATCTCGGCGGCCTTGGCATTGCGCGACCAGACACGGTGCTTACCCAAGGCTTCGCTGAACGTAGTGAAGATATCATCAATCGAGTTACCCAGCACAATGCCATCTTCCTGGATGGGCACGTTGGCAGCTGACAGCAGCGATTTGCCCTCCCCGACCGCGGCAATCACCTTGAGGTGGCGGTAGGCTTCCTGTACGTAATACAAGCCCTGCCCAAAGTGGGCGAGAGACCTGACGCTTAGCTCGCCACCGGGGACGATCACCGCATCAAGGGTTACCGAAGGCTGACCATTGAGCATCGCGTCGGGCGTGATGGACTGACCGTTGGCCGCCTTCACCGGCGCCATGCTGGGAGCGATCAACACACCTTCGGCCCCTTCAGCCTCGAGCTTGTTCCGGGCCGTTTCGACAGCGTCGGCATCGACCCCATCGGCCATCAGAATGGCCACCTTGCGACTGCGGATATTCTTCGGTAGACGGGCCATCAAACTCAGGGCCGGTGACTCCTGCAGCGAACTCTTGCCTAGCTCCTCGGCGGGTGCCGGTTTGCTGCTTGGCGCCTCGATACCATGTCGCTCGCCGACCCGGCGTGCCAACTCGAGATCGATATTGGGCAGGATCTCCTTGATTACCCGCTCGCGGATCCACGGCCGCCCAACCTTGGAAAGCTCGAAGGTATAGGCATCGATGATATGTTCCTTCTCCGCTTCGCTCTGGCTGTTCCAGAACAGGGTCGCCTGGGAGTAATGATCGCCGAACGATTCGCTGCGCGCGCGAATCTTGCTGGCATCGATACGCTCCTGATAGGACTCGAAACCACCGTCTTCCGACGCCGGCGGCGTCTCGCTCGGCCAACCGCCATCGATCGAATTGGGCTCGTAGGAAGCCTGGCCTTTGTTGATCGTCTGGCGATGCATGGAGTCGCGCTGGTTGTTATGGAATGGGCACACCGGCTGGTTGATGGGGATCTCATGAAAGTTCGGCCCACCCAGGCGCAACATCTGAGTGTCGAGATACGAGAACAACCGCCCTTGCAGCAACGGGTCATTGCTGAAGTCGATGCCCGGCACGACGTTGGCCGGATTGAACGCCACCTGCTCAGTCTCGGCAAAGAAGTTGTCCGGATTGCGGTTGAGAACCATCTTGCCAATCAAGGTGACCGGCACCTGCTCCTCGGGAATGATCTTGGTTGGATCGAGAATGTCGAAGTCGAACATGTGCTCATCCTCTTCTTCGACCACCTGGATGCCCAATTCGTATTCAAGGTAATCGCCCTTCTCGATGTCGTCCCACATCGCACGGCGGTTGAAGTCGGGGTCGCGCCCCCACAGCTTCTGGGCCTCGTCCCAGATCAGCGAGCAGGTTCCTGCTACCGGCTTCCAATGGAACTTGACGAAACGCGCCTTGCCTTGTTTGTCGATCAGCCGAAAGCTGTGCACGCCGAAGCCTTCCATGTTACGGAAGTGACGCGGAAAGGCACGATCGGACATCGTCCACAGCACCATGTGTGTAGATTCCGGCATCAGCGACACGAAATCCCAGAAGGTATCGTGGGCAGACTGCCCTTGGGGGATCTCATTGTGCGGCTCGGGCTTCACCGAATGCACGAAATCGGGGAACTTGATCGCATCCTGGATGAAGAACACCGGCAGGTTGTTGCCGACCAGGTCCCAGTTACCTTCGTCGGTATAGAACTTGGTCGCGAAACCACGTACGTCACGCACTGTATCGTTGGAGCCACGCGCCCCTTGTACCGTGGAGAAACGCACGAACACTGGCGTTTTCTTGGCCGGATCCTGGAACAGCCCGGCCTTGGAGTACTGGGCAGCGTTGTCATAGGGCTGAAAGTAACCATGTGCCGCCGCCCCCCGAGCATGCACGATGCGCTCGGGAATACGCTCGTTGTCGAAGTGATTGAGCTTCTCGCGGAAGACGAAGTCTTCCATCAGCGTCGGACCACGCTCGCCGCCCTTCAGCGAGTTGTGGTTGTCGGAGATCCGCGAGCCCTGGTTGGTGCGCAGATCGTGCCCTTCGGCATCGCTGCGATACGTCTCCAAGTTCTCCGATTTGCTGTCGCCAGTGGTCCTGAAATCCCTATCATTCGGCCCACCGCTGTTCGGTTTCGTATGCGGGTTGTTCGCCATGGTCAGCACCTCGTTTGCTGATGTGTCGTCCAAACCCAACTCGCACGAACCCACAAGCCGACTCTGCTTCCGGCTCCCTGACGTTCAGGAACGTCCCAGGCCGTGCGAACCGTCGATCTTGCACCTTGCAACGTAGCCCTATCGGGACAAGTGGGACAAATTGAATCTACACATGTGTGAAAGAGAAATTCACAATCGCCGCGCAGCGCTCTGATTGACCATAAAACCACCGCGCGGCCAATCTCCAGACCTCACTCGACAGCCTCTGTAAGCAAGACCTGAACTACCGCGAATTCCTGGAACAGGCCCGGACCCAGGAGAGGGATGGTCGCCACCAGAAGAGATTGGAATCCCGGCTGAAGCAGGCCCGACGGATCCTCCTTAGTTATCTAAACAAATCTGTATTAGCAAGATTTTTCGTGTTACATATTGGAACACACACCAGACTACATCACTCTTAAACTAACAGCCAACTATACAAGCAGTCCAAAAGCCTTATCTATTAATAACTTCATTTTTTTATACTGATTTTCAGAGCAACCCAACAATCCATAATACACAGACTCATTTTTGCTTCCTCTTCCCTTATGAACGATATCCAGATCCCACTTTGCTCGACTCAAGACCTTTTTCATCAAGCCATCGACAATCACCTCATAGCATGAGGTATTATTCTGCAACGCTAGATTTAACATTTCACCAAATAAAAGGACGGTGCGGATATCGACGCCATCTACCCTAACAAAACTAGAGTTTCGAGTCGTTTTCAAGGCAAATCGACTTGCCTCCCAAACCTGCCCATTTCCTACTTTAGCCAGGAAATAATCCTCTTGCAAAGACAACTCACTTACGATTCCTCTTGTCACATTAGGGATCAAGGAAGGTCTAACCCTAACACATCCTTGTATATGCTCTTCTGTCTCAACAACAATGTACATTGAACTAGAGTCATCATATTGATCCCGCTCCCACGCCCCCCCATCATAGGTTGGTATATCCCATCCTCGTCTATCAACAAATGCTTCTTTTCTTACAGTATATATCTCCCTTTCTTTTGAATCAGATAGATCATCATAAACCACCACTTTAGTTGTCAATCCATGGTTCATTTTCTTCATCCCTGCAACTTCAGTTATTTTATTTACAAACCCTGAATATAATTAATTCTCATGACGCCGTATTGATCTTATGGAATTACAATATATCTAACAGTAAAGCTTTCGAGACAGCTTGAACTTTATTTTTACACCCAAGCTTATCTATCGCATTTTTTATATGAAAATCAATTGTGCTTTTTGTCACATACAGCTTTTTAGAAATTTCCGAAGACGTCAATCCATCAGCAGAATATCTTAATATATCGGCTTCTCTAACAGATAGAAAAACGGGATTTGCAACCGACTTGCCCACATCAACTTTACCCTTTATACAATCCATTACCTTGATTGACAATGGACAAACATTATATCTCTGCATCTTAACATCTTGATTATTAGCATAATAATAATCTTTAGATGAAATGGAAAAAACGCCTCTTACAGGCATATCTGAAAAAGAAACCAGAAAACTCATCCCTGAACAAAGCCCGAAGTCTTTAGCTGACCTCCATAACTCGTTAGATTTATCAAATAAACTATTCTCCCATAAAATCCCGCTTTTGTTGACATAATTTTTATGCTGTAAAACAGGATCTATCGTCCAAAATTTTTTATCTTGATACAAGCCCTCCCATTCACATCCATAATTATCTATTATATACAAGTAGTTGTTTGTGAACGGTATGCACGGCCTCAGCACAAGAGAAAAAAATTCAAAGCCTGTATTTTCCCTTACTTCCATTGCAAGCTTCTGTTTATCAAAATAATCAATATCGAGGAATTTGACAGCTGAAGGATTCGTTCTTGACTTTATCATGGCGTTACCCCCATCCCATACGTACCACACTAACTCCATGTATCAACCATCTAATGCTCGGTAAGCATCCTTAATAAAATGGTCAAATTCATGGCATTAACCCATTATAGCAAAGAGCGCTGAATTCCCTGTAAGTATATAACCATCACAAATGTAGAAAATAGTACCAATTGGCGTAAGGAATATCTTACACGGTGTAATACATTGCCTACAATTTCTACGTTGTCAAAGCATGATACATTATCAATGACTGAGAAAATGAAGGTAAAGAAGGCTCCGATCATCGCAATCTTGCTGCTAGGGAAAAGAGGACGAGACCTCACACAACCCTGAAGCTGTTCTGATGAAAGAGCATTGATAAAAAGAGCAACTTTCAGTGACGTTGACGGCTCGATTGGCATTGCCGCCGAGAGAACGCCACCCTGCCGGAAAGGCTGCTGAAAATAAGCTTAGTTAGGATCTCTTTTGGGGATGGTCATGTCTTTCGTGGGGGAGTTATAGGCGGGACGGGGTCAAGTTCCGAGCCTGCAGAAAGCTAGGCTCTGTACGAAAAGTGTCTGCGCTCGGTTATGCTGCGTTGAAATCAGTCTCAAAATGCTCATTTACACCCCCGTAAACTCGCACGCGAGCCCGGTCCGTTTTTCGACCAATTTCGCCTTGCCTGACCATCGCTCGCCGACTTTTCGTACCAGACCTAGCGTCGGCTACAGCGGAGAAATAATCCTGGATGGACCGCAGCATGAATGCTGCGGTCCGGGCCCTTCGGATGGGGTTACTCCCCTAGAGAAGCCCCCTGCTGCCGGCGCGGGCTCCGGCAACGAACTACAGAGCCTGAAGCAAATCAGAAAGTGTATTTAATTTCAATGACACTCATGACACTTTCGACAATGGTCCACCATTCGCCGGTGAATTCAGCACCGTAGGAGGCCGCAATGGCACTGCCGACCTTTTGTGCCTCATCATTACTCCAAAGCGGCCCTGCCAGAACGCTCGTCTTGAATTCATTGGATCCCGTCGGTTTAACCGGCAGCTCCACCTCAACAACACTCATTTCACCTTCTACTACCGTATTCCACTGGCCTGTCCAGGTCCCTTGGTGAGCCGCGGCAACCTTCGGCGCCTTTTCTTCCGCATCCTGTTGGTTCCAGAGAGGCCCTGCCGGTATATTTACTTTGAATGTAGCCATGTCAGTTTCCTTTCAACAGCTAAAAATTTTATCAACTACTTAGAATCCACTTCGACACTGATTGGATATTCTTGACGCCCCCCTTTGACCGCATGTTGTTGGCAATCAACTGTTCTTTCATGATTATGAGCATATGAATTTCTCTATTGACTGATAAAATTGATAGTTTTCATTTCTTGCTTCCTTCTTCGATGCTCTTCCGCCCTCTCGACATCATGCCAACCATGTCTATGATAACCACCGCCGCTGCCAAACCACGAGAATGCGAACTGCTTGAACGCAAACGGGCTGTCGCCCGTTATCACTGGCTACGGTCAGCCATTAGAGTCACGTGTGAACGCCACTCCAATGGTTCCTACGTGGGATAGGTGTCGAGAAAGCAGGATGTGCGGTGTTAGGAGGTGACACGTCATGTTCTGTGTCATAAGAGTCGCCCGGCTGAATAGCCGGGCGATGTTCGTAGCAGGTGAGAGCAAATCCGTCGCTTCAACCGCTTCTTACCTTAGCGATGACCCACAACAGCACGATGGCGCCCACTGTCGCGGTCACCAGCGAGCCAATGAAGCCACCTGCTTCCAATCCCAGCAGGCTGAACAGGAAGCCTCCTATTAGTGCACCGACGATACCGACCCCGATATTTCCGAGAATACCGAAGCCGCCTCCACGCATGACGTTACCGGCAATCCAACCCGCCAGACCGCCAATGATCAACCATAGAATCACACCCATCAGTCTCTCCTTTTCTATCCATCCATATCGAAGGGGCACACACTCGAAACTACGTTGTAGCTTGACTCAAAATGAAGACCCAGGCTCCTGCAGGAAAGCGATCTCCTCCGGTGTCGACCCTCGCCCGAGAACGGCGTTGCGATGAGGATAACGCCCGAAGCGGGCAATGATGTCACGGTGCCGTCGCTCGAATCGCAGGTTTTCTTCAAGCCCCGGCTGATCGAAGAGCCGTAGCGCTTCGTCGTGAATCAGCAGCGACTCGCTGTGCATGTATGGCATATACAGGAATGGCTTGTGTGAGGTATCCAGATAGCGATCGGTGCCATTCGCCACAGCTTCCTGGGCCAATACCAGGGCCAAGGGGTCCTGAGCGAAGGCCGCTGGCGTGTCGCGGTGAATGTTGCGCGAAAACTGGTCTAGTACCAGGATTTCGGCCAACCGCCCTAGGGCCGAGCGGCGCCATTGCCATAGCTCACCGTTACTGGCAGCCTCGAGCAACGCTGAAAAGCGTGTGGCGATCATGCGATCAAGTGCTTCATCCTTGATGAACCATTGGCGCGGTGTCAATTCATCGAACCAGAATGCCAGCACTTCCTGTACAGCCGTCTCGTTCATGGCAGGATTCCTTGTTGGCCCCTCGACGATGCAGCAAGGGAATGGTCATCGTTGCCTCTCTGAAAATAGCCGAGGACGATATCGCTCCCAATCTATCACTCACTTCTTAAGGAGTGTACATGACAGCCTATGAAGTGCTGGAAATGAGCCGGTTCGCTTTCAATATCCTGGGCTTGATCGTCTGTCTCATCGGCCTGACACTCGTCAAATACCGACGCCGCAAGGTATTGGGGGGCAGTGTTGCCGTATTGGGCTTTTTGATTGCAGCCAGCCCCATGCTGCTACAATTGTTCGGACTGGTATCTCCTCCTGCGACACCCATCATACCTCAGTAATATTTCATGTATTACGACGCAAAACACGACTAAAGGCGAATAGAAGAAGCGTGACATCAAAATAGAATTTGTGACTAACAGGTAAGTTTACGCACATATCCTGGTTCCTTACCGCCCCAAACACACCCTCCACTGAAAGGATTCGGTCCCATGCATGCCCTTACCCTGGCATCATTTCTATTCTTTACCGGGCTGGTGGCCTTCATCACCTGGCGTCTTACCCGGCGTGACGATCACAGTAGCACCGGCGGTTATTTCCTGGCCGGGCGCACCTTGACCTTTCCGTTGATCGCCGGCTCATTGTTGATGACCAACCTCTCCACCGAACAGATGGTGGGTTTGAATGGTTCTGCGTTCACTGATGGCTTGAGTGTGATGGCCTGGGAAGTGGTTGCCGTATTGGCGCTGGTCGCGCTGGGGCTGTTCTTCCTGCCACGCTTTTTGAGAAGCGGTATCGCCACTGTGCCGCAGATGCTACTGATTCGTTTCGACAGCGGCACTCAGTTGATCTGCAACATCATCTTCCTTATTGCCTATGCGGTGATCCTGCTGCCGATCATTCTCTATTCGGGCGCCATAGGCTTGCAGGGAATGCTCGATCTACCGGGGCTGACCGGCATCCAGTCCAATACCGTACTGCTCTGGATGACGGTATGGGTCGTCGGCATCATCGGTTCGATTTACGCCCTGTTCGGCGGCCTGCGTACCGTGGCGGTATCCGATGCCTTGAACGGCATAGGACTTTTGATCGGCGGTTTCGTGATTGTCTATTTTGGCCTGCAAGCCGTCAGTGACGATGGGGGACTGCTGGCCGGTTGGGAGATACTCAAGCAAAGCAATCCCGACAAGCTCAACTCGATTGGTGGTCCCGAGCAACAGGTGCCCTTTTCGACCCTGTTCACCGGCGTGTTCCTGATCAACCTCTTCTACTGGACCACCAACCAGCAGATCATCCAGCGTACCTTTGCCGCCAAGAACCTCGCCGAAGGCCAGAAAGGGGTACTGCTGACCGGTCTACTCAAACTGTTGGGACCACTCTATCTGGTGCTGCCGGGCATCATCGCCTACCACCTGTATGCCGATCAGGGCGTACGCGCCGACGCGGCATACGGCCACTTGGTGTTCAATGTGTTGCCACCTTACCTCACCGGCTTCTTCGCCGCGGTGATGGTCGGTGCGATCCTCTCCTCATTCAACTCGGCGCTCAACAGTACTACCACCATCTTCAGCCTAGGGCTGTACAAGGGGGTATTGAACAAGAACGCGACCGACGAGCAGGTGGTCAATTCAGGCAAAGTATTCGGTTGGATCATGGCGGTCGTGACCATGACCATCGCACCGCTGCTGGCTGGCCAGGAAAGTCTGTTCAGCTACCTGCAGAAGATGAACGCCATCTATTTCATTCCCATCCTGGCGGTCGTGATCGTTGGTCTCCTGACCAAACGTGTACCGCCCATGGCAGCCAAGGTCGCTCTGATCGGCGGCTGCCTATTGATTGCCGCCGGCTATTTCGTGCCGCCCTTCAACAAACTGCCCATCATCATGCACGAGTTCCACTTCGTGGCCAGTGTCTTCGTGTTGCTGGTGGCCATCATGCTGCTGATCGGTAAACTTCGTCCGCGCCCTACGGAGTGGGTGCATGAAGACAGTGGTGCCGTCGACCTGACCCCGTGGAAGGGCGCGATTCCTTGCGGTATCGTGCTGGTGGTCCTGGTCATCGCCATTTACTTGGCTTTCGCGGGCTAGAAACAGCCTCGTTTCGCACATCTACACGCCCTGCCCTCATCGGCAGGGCATTTTTTTGACGGTAATGTCCTTATCGGTGGGTTGCTGGTCATTGCAGACATCCCCTCCAACACCGACACTTTCGAGAAGCGCTACAGGAGAGTGTCGTCATGTCTCGTACCATCGCCTTGCTGGCCTATCCCGACTGCCAACTATTGGATGTCAGCGGCCCGTGGCAAGTCTTCGCTACCGCCAATCAACTGAGTGAACGCACACTCTATCGGCTGCATCTGGTGGCCGAGCGCCCGGGGCCCGTGACCACCAACGGCGGCTTGACCCTAGAGGCAGGGCACGCTTGGCAAGCACTCGATACTCTCGCTCCGCTCGATACCCTACTGATCGCTGGCGGCAGCGGAGTGATGGCACAGCGTCAGGACTCGGTTTTGCTACAGATACTTCGCGACCAGGCCAAGGCAGTGCGACGCTTGGGGTCCGTGTGTACCGGCGCCTTCCTGCTTGCCGCTGCCGGGCTGCTGGACGGACGCCAGGCAACCACACACTGGCGCCACTGCCAGCATCTTGCCAGCGACTATCCACGCGTCGACGTGATAGCCAATGCCTTGTATCTGGAATCCGCAGGCCTGTATACCAGTGCCGGTGTTACGGCAGGCATCGACCTGGCACTATCACTGCTCGAGTCCGACCAGGGAAGCGAGCTTGCTGGCCGCGTGGCTCGTGAGCTGGTGATGTTCCTGCACCGTCCCGGAGGCCAATCGCAGTTCAGCGAAGTCCTGGCCCAACAACACAAGGCCAGCGGTCCCCTGCGGCGGTTACTGGATCAACTACATGCCAATCCCGGCAAGGCCTATCGCCTGGAGGACATGGCCGATTACATCGCCGTCTCGCCACGTCATCTGTCGCGACTGTTTCGCCACCAGTTGGATACCACGCCCGGCACCTACCTAACCCGTCTGCGCCTGGAACATGCCAGGCTGACATTGATCGAGAACACTCAACCACCCTCCCTGGAGCGCCTGGCCCGTCGTTGGCAACTAGGCGGCGCAGAACAATTGCGACGACTTTTCCAACGCTATTACGGCGTCTCGCCTACGATATATCGTCAACGCTTTGGCCGCCGCCCCCAGGACAACCACTCGCTCTCATCCGCCAAGGAAGCCTAGGAGACTGTTCATGCCGCTTACCGTCACCCTACTGTCGTTATGCCAAGCCCTGTTGGTCAGCGGCAACATCCTGTTGATCGCCGTCTCACCACTGATCGGTTCCAATCTGGCTCCCAATGCCGCCTGGTCTACCGCACCGGTAGCCACCCAGTGGCTGGGCCTGATGTGCGCGACCATTCCCGCTTCATTGATCATGGGCCGGCTGGGGCGCAAACGCGGCTTCATGCTCGGCAACCTGATGGGACTGATCGGTGTGGCGGTCGCCGCCCAGGCATTGATCGACGAACGCTTCTTCCTGTTCATGCTGGGCACCTGGCTGATCGGCATCGGTATCGGCTTCGGCCAACTCTATCGCTTTGCCGCTGTGGAGGCCGCCCCACTGGCACTACGCGACCGCGCCATCGGGCTGGTGATGGGTGGTGGCGTACTGGCCGCCTTCTTCGGCCCCTGGCTGGCGCGAGTCAGCCGCGAACTGGCAGAGACCCCCTTCCTCGGCAGTTTCCTGGGGCTTGGCGTTCTTTATCTGGTCGCGCTGGTCATTCTGTCCCTGACACGCCTTCCACCACCCGACGTCACCCATGGTGAAGGACAGCCACGCCCGCTCGGCGAGATCATGCGTCAACCACTGTTCATCGTCGCCGTGGTCTCGGCGCTGATCGGCTATGGCGTGATGAACCTGGCAATGACCGCCACCCCATTGGCCATGGCCAGCGCCGGTTTCCACTTCGACCATGTCGCCACCACCATCCAATGGCACGTGCTGGCAATGTTCCTGCCCTCGTTCGTGACCGGTCATCTCACCG
Source organism: Litchfieldella anticariensis FP35 = DSM 16096 (assembly GCF_000409775.1). Lineage (GTDB taxonomy): Bacteria > Pseudomonadota > Gammaproteobacteria > Pseudomonadales > Halomonadaceae > Litchfieldella > Litchfieldella anticariensis. The sequence goes on from NZ_KE332388.1 coordinate 166,797, forward strand.
CCCGTTTCGGGACAACGCGCATGATCGTCACCGGTTGTGCGCTACTCATGGGCTGTGCCGTGGTGGCCCAGCTCGAGGCCGGAATAACCGGATTCTATGTCGCGCTGATCCTGCTGGGGTTGGGCTGGAACTTCACCTTCCTACCGGCCACCGGCCTGCTTACCGAATCCTATCGTCCAATCGAGAAGGCTCGCACCCAGGCCGCAAACGAATTCCTGGTCTTTTCCACCGTAGCACTAACCGCTTGGCTTGCCGGCCCCTTGGTCAGTACGCTCGGCTGGTCGCTGCTCAACGCCTTGTTGATTCCGCTGTCGCTGGTGCCCATTGCCCTACTGACCTGGCAACGGCTTGTCAGACGCGGCCAACGCCCACACATTAGTGGCTGACATACCTGCGAACGGAATCGACCCTGATGCGCCAGTCCCTGGCACGCGAACTCAATGATCTGCTCGAACGAAGCCGTGATCGCCAGCTACGCTTGGCGGTCACCGGCTTGTCACGCTCCGGTAAAACCGCCTTCTTGACGTCGCTGGTCCACCAACTCCGCCACGCCGGATGGGAGGCACGGCTCGACCTTTTCCCCGCGGCCCGCGAAGGCCGTTTGTTGGGTGCCAAACGTGTGGCCCAACAAGACCTTGGCGTGCCACGCTTTCCCTATGACCAGGCTCTGGCAGCGCTCGAAGCGACGCCACCCCGCTGGCCAGAACCAACGCGCGGCATCAGTGAACTACGCCTCTCGATCCGCTACCGACCGGCTGGCCGGCCCTTGTTCCGGGCCGACACCGCCACGCTCACTCTGGATCTGTTCGACTATCCTGGCGAATGGCTCCTCGACCTGCCGCTGCTGGATCATGACTATCTGAGTTGGAGTCTCGACCAGCCGCTTTCCAACGCGACCGAGCTCAACCATGAGCGCCGCGCCCTGTTTGCCGACTGGCTCGATGCCGTGGAATCGCTTGACCCAGCCGCCGATGCCGATGAAGAGCAGCTTGCCGAGATTGCCGCGCTCTATGCTCAGGGCCTGCGCAATGCCCGCGAGGCGGGGTTCTCCAACCTGCAACCGGGACGCTTTCTGCTGCCTGGCGACCTCGAGGGCGCCCCGGTGCTGCAGTTCTTCCCCCTGCCGGAACTTAGCGAAAGCGAGCGTACGGCACTGGAAACCCTGCCCGAAGAAAGTGTCTACCGGACCCTGGTCCGGCGTTTCGTCCACTATCAGCAGCACATCGTCAAGCCTTTCTATCGCAACCACTTCCGACGTTTTGACCGTCAGATCGTGCTGGTCGACGTGCTGAGTGCGCTGAATGCCGGCCCCGAGCGCTTCGAGGACCTGTCCCAGGCGCTGGCGACACTGATGCAAAGTTTCGCTTATGGCAAACGCAGCCTACTTTCGCGGCTGTTCTCGCCACGCATCGACCGACTGGCCATTGCTGCCACCAAGACCGACCATGTCACCCCGGAACAGCATGCCAACCTGGTCGCCCTGCTCGAAGCATTGTTGACCGAGCCCTTGCAGGATCTGCGTTTCGCCGATATCCCGGTCAAGGCGATGTCGTTGGCCTCGATTCGTGCCACCGAGGCCCGCGAGGTCGAATATCAGGGCAAGCGTACTCCGGCTCTGCGAGGTACTACCCTCGAGGGTGGAGAGGTGCTGATATTTCCCGGCGAGGTACCGGCTCGCCTACCCGATACCGATTTCTGGGCCCGCCAAGGATTTGACTTTCGCGCCTTCCGGCCAGCCCCCCATTCCAAGGGGGAATTGCCTCATATCCGCCTTGATGCAGCGCTGGACTGGTTGCTTGGAGACAAGTTGCAATGAGTAATGCACGGCATGACGACCCACGTCCGGGCCGGCGTTTCCACCTCGATGACAAAGGCGGTCGTGAGACATCCACCCAGGATCCCCGCCCGACCGAGGCTTTCGATCCTGACCTGGACACGCTTCCCCTACCGGCGGAAGAAACGGCTGCACGAACAGAAGCCTTGATAGCCGATGACCTGGCCCGTCCACGTAAGCGTCGCTGGGGGCTAATGACGCTGCTGGGCGGCGGTCTGACGCTGGGTGCCGTGGAACTCGGCCAACTCCTGTATGGCTCTACGCTCGGAGGCGACTGGAGCAGTGGTGCCTGGGGGCTGCTTGGCCTACTGGCCTTGGGCCTGGGAGGGGCGGCACTGGCACGGGAACTCTGGCGTCTCAGACGCCTACGCCGCCATATTCGCTTGCGCGAACGCCTGGAGTCACTCGATGCCGCAACCCCTCGTCAGGCCAAGCAGCTTGCCGACACCTTGCGTCGACAACTTGGGCTGGACGATGACCATCCCCATTGGCAAGCCTTCATGCAGGCTCATCAACCACATCACGATGGCCACGAAACATGGTCGCTGCTGGCTCATCACCTATTGGCACCACGGGATCGTGAAGCACGCCGGTTGATCTCGCACATGTCCGGAGACACTGCCATCATGGTAGCAGTCAGCCCCCTGACACTAGTCGACATGACCCTGGTGGCATGGCGCAACCTGGCCATGATCGATCGTTTGGCTCGACTTTATGGCCTGGAGCTGGGCTACGCCAGCCGGCTGCGGTTATTCCGTGCTGTGCTTTACAACATGGCCTTTGCCGGTGCCAGTGAGATGGCCAGCGAGGCCAGCATGGAGCTGCTGTCGATGAACCTGGCCGGCAAACTGTCGACGCGTGCCGGTCAAGGGCTCGGCGTGGGGCTGCTCAGCGCTCGCCTGGGGCTACGTACCCTACGTCTGACCCGCCCCCTGCCCTTCGCCGAAAACGAGGTACCACGCATCGCTGACTTGCGCCGCGAACTCTGGCAACGCTTGCGACGTTTGGAACAGGAACAAGACGCAACATGAGCTATCGAGCCTGTGCGATACCCCTATTGATATAGGTCAAGACGATGCCCCTGTCCTTTAGTCTATTCTGAAGGGCAGCTGGCCATGTGGCCAGGCGACAAAAACGACCGAAGAGGTACCCCCATGTTCAAATCGTTACTGGTGGCCGTCGACGGCTCGGAAAACGCCAAGAAGGCGCTACGCGTAGCCTGCGAACTGATCAAGAACAGCGATACCAAACTGCATATCCTGCACATTCCCGAAGCCCTCGCCCACGAGACCACCTTGGTATGGGGAATTGGTGCCATTCCCCTCGAGGCCAACCCCGAGGACCTGAAACGTGCCGGTACGCAGATCATCGAGAAGGCCAAGGCCAACGCCGAAGAACTAGGTGTCAGCCAGATCGAAACCCACCTCGATCAAGGCGAGCCGGCACGTACCATCCTGAGCCAGGCCAAGAATTTGGGCGTGGATGCCATCGTCCTTGGCAGCCGCGGCCTTGGCGATCTTGCCGGATTGGTCATGGGCAGTACGTCGCATAAGGTGACGCATGCGGCCAAGTGTACGGTGATCACGGTGCGTTGAGCCCAAGCGGAACGCCGGCCGGCTGTGGAGCCAGCCGGCTGTCTCATGCCAAGCGCTGTTCAGTTTGCGGATCGAACAGTACCGCCCTTCCCATATCGATGCGCAACGCCAGGCGCTTACCTGCTGCCACCCGGCACTTGGGCCCAACTCTTGCCGTTACCTCCTTCTCACCCAGCGGCAAACGCAGCAGGATATCGGCGCCAGTAGGCTCGACGACCGTGACCCGGGCCGAGAATAGTGTGCCTTCGGCATGTTCGCCGAGGCGCTCATCCTCCTCGCTGAAGTGTTCGGGCCGCAGCCCCAGCACGACCTTTCGTCCGACATACTCAGCCATCGCCGGCGTCTCATGCGCCTGCGGCCATGGCAACAGCACATCCTCTTCGCCTTGGGTCGAAACACGGAGTCGATAATCGACGGCCTCATGCTCCAACGTCGCGGTGAGGAAATTCATCGACGGCGAGCCCATGAAACCGGCGACGAACATATCGACCGGATCGTTGTAGACCTCATCGGGGGTGCCGAGCTGGAGAATGTGGCCGTCGCGCATTACCGCGATGCTGTCGGCGAGCGTCATGGCCTCGATCTGGTCGTGGGTAACATAGACGATAGTAGTACCCAGACGCTGGTGCAGCTTCTTGATCTCGGTACGCATCTCCACGCGCAGCTTGGCATCCAGGTTGGAGAGCGGTTCGTCGAACAAATAAATCTTGGGTTCGCGGGCAAGCGCCCTGCCCATCGCCACCCGCTGACGCTGACCACCGGAGAGTTGGGACGGCTTGCGATCGAGCAGATGCGAGATCTGCAGCAGGTCGGCGACGCGCTCCACCGCCTCTTCGCGCTCGCGCTTGGGCACCTTGCGCATCTCGAGGCCGAAGGCGATATTCTGGCGAACCGTCATGCTCGGGTAGAGCGCATAGGACTGGAAAACCATGGCGATGTCGCGCTCCGCCGGGGTCTGCCAGGTGACATCCTTGCCAGCAATCAGGATCTGACCCGAAGTCACCGGCTCCAGGCCAGCGATAGCGTTCATCAGGGTCGACTTGCCACAACCCGAGGGGCCGACCAGGATCAGGAATTCACCGGAATCGATAGCCAAGCTGACATCCTTGAGCACCCGGGTGCTGCCGAAGTCCTTGCGGACCTCACGAATTTCCAATGCGGACATGTCGGATACCTCTTCTTGTTATCCCTTGACCGAGCCGGCGGTAAGCCCTCGGACGAAATATTTTCCTGCCAGCACATAGACCACCAGGGTGGGCAATGCGGCGATCATCGCCGCCGCCATGTCGACGTTGTACTCCTTGACGCCGGTGGAGGTGTTGACCAGGTTGTTGAGCGCCACCGTCACCGGCTGGGTGTCATGGGCCGAGAACGCCACTCCGAACAGAAAGTCGTTCCAGATCTGAGTGAACTGCCAAATCACCGAGACCACGATGATTGGCTTGGACACCGGCAACAGGATGCGCCAGAAGATACGAAAGAAACCGGCCCCATCCAGCTTGGCCGCCGATACCAACTCGCTGGGCACCGATACATAGAAGTTGCGGAAAAACAGCGTGGTGAAGGCGATACCGAAGATCACGTGCACCAGCACCAATCCCGCTCGCGAACTCGAAAGCCCCAACCAGCCCAGCGTCTGGGCCATTGGCAAGAGCACCACCTGAAAGGGAATGAAACAGCCGAACAGCATCAGCGCAAAGACCAGCTCCGAGCCCTTGAAGCGCCACTTGGTCAGCGCATAGCCATTGAGCGCCCCGATGGTGGTGGAGATCAGTACTGCCGGCACCACGATGGCAATGGAGTTGAAGAAGTAGACGCTCACCCCTTCGCAGCGCATGCCGGTACAAGCCTCGCCCCACGCCTTGGCCCACGGTGCGAAAGTCGGGTCGAGTGGTATTGCGAGCAAGCTGCCGGCACGGATTTCCTCGAGCGGCTTGATCGAGGTAAACAGCATCACTACCAGCGGCATCAAATAGAACAGTACTGCCAGGATCAGCACGGTATACAGTACTGCCCGTGCCAGACGCGCTCCCGGGGTGCGTCGACGAATCACATTATCCATGCTTGCGGCTCCGCAATTCCGAGTAGAGATAGGGAATCAAGATTGCCAGCACCCCGCCCAGCATCAGCATGGCACTTGCCGACCCCAACCCGATCTGGGCACGAGTGAAGGCATGGGTGTACATGAAGGTCGCCGGTAGGTCGGAGGAGTAACCCGGCCCACCGCCGGTCAACGCCACCACCAGGTCGAAGCTCTTGATGGCGATGTGCGACAGGATCATCACCGCACTGAACACCACCGGTCGCAGGCAAGGAATCACCACACGCCAATAGATGCGCGGCAAGCCCGCACCATCGAGTTGCGCAGCCTTGATGATGCTGTCGTCAATCCCGCGCAGGCCAGCCAGAAACAGCGCCATGACGAAACCCGAGGCCTGCCACACGGCGGCGATCACCAGGGTATAGATCGACATCTTCGGGTCGATCAGCCAATCGAAGGTGAAGCTCTCGAAGCCCCAGCCGCGCACCATTGCCTGAATGCCCAGCCCGGGATTGAGCAACCACTTCCAGACCACCCCGGTGACGATGAACGATAGCGCCATCGGGTAGAGATAGATCGTGCGCAATGCGCCTTCCTGGCGAATTCGCTGGTCGAGAAGAATCGCCAGCAACAGCCCAAGCCCCAAGCAAATGATCACGAACAGGCCACCGAAAATGCCTAGATTGGTGGCAGCGACCCACCAGCGTTCGTTTTCCATCAGACGTGCATACTGGGCGAAGCCGACGAACTCATAACTCGGCAGCATGCGCGAACTGGTCAGTGACAGTATGAAAGTCCACAGCATGAAGCCATAGACGAAGAACAGTGAAATGGCGATGGACGGCGATAGCACCAGGCGCGGCAACCAGGCTTGCAGGCGTGCAGCGGCCGTCCGTCCCGGTGCAGCGTCCACCGGACGTGTCGAAGTGGTAACGGTCGACATGGGGATAACCTCGCGTGACGCCACGACGCCGCCAACCAGACGGCGCCATGGACAGGACTCACATGACAGCTTGGGCGGCGCTCACCATACGCTGAGCGGCCTGCTCGGCGCTCATGTCAGGAGAGTTGAAGAAGTTGGTGACGACGTCGAAGATCGCCCCCTGAACATCGGAGCGCACGGCCATGCCATGGGCCATGCTGGGCACCAGTCCACCCTCGTCGGCGGTACGTTGGAAGTCCTCGAGGGATTTCTGGGCACACTGGTCAAACTCGCTCATATCGAGATCGGGGCGTGCTGGAATCGACCCCTTGGCCAGATTGAAGGTTTTCTGGAACTCGGGTTCCAATACCAAGCGTGCCAGGGTGTGCTGAGCCTCCTGGTCGGCCTCCTCGCTGACGCGGAACATCGCCAGACTGTCGATGTTGAAGGTAAACGAATGCTCGGTGCCCGGCGCCGGGGCGCACAGGTAGTCCTTGCCGGGCTCGAGCCCCGCCGCTGTGAACTCACCCTTGGCCCAATCCCCCATCAGTTGCATGGCGGCCTTGCCGCTGATCACCATCGAGGTGGCGATATTCCAGTCGCGGCCGGACATGCCATCGTCCATCAGCTCGCGCATGCGCTTGAAGTTCTCCAACGCCTCGATCATCTGCTCACTGCCCAGGGCCTCGGGATCGAGATCGACCATGGTGCGGCGGTAGAAATCGTTGCCGGCGGTTGCCAACAGTACGGTCTCGAATACAGTGGCGTCCTGCCAGGCTTGGCCGCCATGAGCCAACGGCACGTAACCGGCTTCACGAATCGCCTCACCGGCGGCGAACATCTCGTCGAGCGTGGTGGGCAATGCCACCCCGGCCTCTTCGAGCACCTCCGGATTGGCCCACAGCCAATTGACGCGGTGAACGTTGACCGGTACCGCCACGTACTGCCCGTCATGCTTCATCACATTGGCAACGACACCCGGCAACTTTTCGTCCCAACCTTCGGATTCAGCGACATCATCGAGACTGCCCAACAGCCCCAGATCGCCCCACTCCTGGATCTCGGGCCCCTTGATCTGGGCGGCGGAAGGCGGGTTGCCGGACATGGCCCGCGACTTGAGTACCGTCATGGCGGTCTCGCCACCGCCTCCGGCCACGGCAAAATCTTCCCAATGATGGCCTTCTTCCTCCACCAACTCCTTGAGAACGTTGGCGGCACGGGCTTCACCACCCGAGGTCCACCAGTGCAGGACCTCGACATCGCCGGCCTGGGCCTGGGTCGCACCCAGGGTACCGGCGACAGCCAGACCAAGCAGGGTCTTCCTGAGAGTCAGGGGTTGCTTGAATGCGCACATAGGGCGTGTCTCCATTTATTGTTGATTATCTCGTCGATTGTCATGAGCCGTATCCGGAACGGCTCATGACACGCTAGCGCATTCAAGGCCTCAAGAGGGGTTACCTAGTGCTGGATAATATTGCGGCTTTATTACGAAGCTGAAACATTCCCTCGCGACAGGGTCTCGATCACGTCGTAGCACGCCCCCATGGTGTGGTAGTCGACCTTCCCGGCAGGGCTCTTCTCATCAGAGTAACGTTGATTGTCGGGACTCAGGATGCGGTACCAGGCGCCATGCTGGTGATCGATCATGTGCCGCCAACTAAAGTCCCACAGCCGCTCGTACCAACGCCAGAAACGCCGCTCGCCGGTACGGTTGCCGAGCATTGCCGCGGCCGCCAGACTCTCGGCCTGCACCCAGAAATACTTGTCGCCATCGAAGATGTTGCCCTCGAGATCGAGGCCATAGACCAGCCCTCCGTGCTCGGTGTCCCAGCCGGCCTCGACACTGGTGAGGAACAAGCGACACGCCGTCGGCAGCAACCAAGCTTGGGGGCAGCGTCGATCCAACATCAGCAGCAACTTGGCCCACTCCGTCTGGTGGCCGACTTGATAGCCCCACGGGCGGAACAGATGACGCGGGTTGTCACGGTGATAATCCAGGTCCAGACGCCACTGACGATCGTAATGCTCCCAGATCCAGCCCCTATCCTGCTCATCCTGTCCCGCCTGGCGCAAACAGATCGCCTGGGCCACTTGCAGCGCCCGCGTCAGGAACTGCTCGTCACCGGTGGCGTCGAATGCCGCGATCAACGCCTCGCAACTGTGCATGTTGGCGTTCTGGCCACGGTAGTCGGAAGCGCGCCAGTGGCGATCCGCCTCATCAGCATAAAGTTGCCATTGCGGTTCCCAGAAGTGTCGTGTCTGGAGTTCATGCACGGCATAGAGGCCATCACGCGCCTCCTCGATACCGGTCTTGAGTGCCGTGGCATAGGCCAGCAGCACGAAGGCCAGTCCATAGCAATGATTGGTGTCGTCCTCGACCTGCCCATCGCGCAGCGTCCAGGCATAACCTTGATAATCGCTCTGGAAATGCACCTGCTCAAGATACTTCAGACCATGGCGTGCCCAGCGCAGATATTCCGGTCGTTGGAAATACTCGCCGTAGCGAGCATAGGTGAAAACGAAACGTGCGCTAGAGACCAAGTGACGATGGTGGCGGTCGTAGATCTCGCCGTCATCGCGCAGGTAATGGAAGAACCCGCCATGCGGATCAATGGCCCGTGGGTGATAGAAAGCCATGGTCTTGCGGATATGGCTTTCGAGAAAGGCGATATCGTAGACGTTCATGGATCGCATCCTTGTGGTTCTAGCAAAGTGGAGGTTCTAGCAAAGGAGTGGCAGGAATAGCATCAGACTACCCGATCGCCGCTGTCCTCCTGTGTTTCCTAATGCTGCAAAGTGTTGCAAGACCGGTCACTGGTGAGGAAATTCGAGGGTGACGACTAGCCCCCCATCGGGATGATTGCCCAACATTAGCTCGCCACCGTGAGCGCGTACGATATGGCGCGCGATGCCCAGCCCCAGACCACTGCCACCAGTGTGGCGGCTGCGCGATGGCTCCAGCCGCACGAAAGGCTCGAAGACCCGCTGGCACTGGGCGTCGGGAATACCCGGGCCATGATCGCGAATCGTGATAGTCAGATTCTGTTCGTCGTCAACAAGGACCACTTCGGCCCGTCGGCCATAGAAAATGGCATTTTCCAACAGGTTGCCCAGACAACGCTTGAAAGCCAACGGCTTGACCGCCAGCGGTGCCGCCTCCCCCTCGATACTCACTTTCCCATTATGCAGACGCAGTTCATCGGCCAGATCGTTCAGCACTCGGCACGGATCGATACGCTCGATGTTTTCATGCAGGTCCAACCCTTTGACCGAGGCCAGTGCTCCTTTGACCAATAGATCCAGTTCGTCCAATGCCGCACAGAAGCGTTCGCGTTGTATCTCGTCGTCGAGCATCTCGGCACGCAGACGCATGCGGGTAATGGGGGTCTTCAAGTCGTGGGAAATCGCCGAAAACAGCCGCTCGCGCTCCTCGACCTGCTGACGGATACGCTCTTGCATGCGATTGAAAGCCTGGGTGGTATCGAGAGTCTCACGGGGGCCACGCTCCGGTAACGGAGGAGTATCCAAGTCATCGCCTAGCTGTCGCGCCGCCCGTGCCAGTCGCGCCAGGGGACGAGTTACGCTACGAATACCCAGCAGTGAGAGACCGATTACCGCCAGTAGCACGATCACGGCGGCGAACAAGCGATCTTCGGATAGCCAAGCATGCTCGTTGAACAGATCCGGCACCGGCAGCAACGTTGCCACGTAGAGCCAGGACTCCGGCTCGAGTTGTAGTTGCACCACCAGTATCGGTGGTTCCAGCGGATCCAACAGCAGGCTGTAGTGCCCCCAGCGCGGTGGCAAGTCGCGAAGCAATACTTCGTTGTTGAGCAGGCGTAAGTCTTCGGGATACGAGAACTCCACCAAAGCTTCACGCACCCCGAGCTCCGACTCCAGCACCCGTTGGAAGTTGTTCACCACTAGTGTCTTGGCCGGGCCGTCACCGATATCGCGAATGGGAATGCGATGGTCGTTGATACTGACGAAGAACCGCGTACCGCCCATATCGCGTAGCTGATCCAGCACGATATGTCGGTACTCGTACGGCAAGGAACGGAAGAAGCGCACGGTGGAGGCAACGCTGTACGCCACGTTGTTCGACAACTCGTCGATTTGCTTCAATTGGCTGGAGCGCGCCTGGGCGGTCCAGATGGCGTAGCTGGAAAGCTGGGCACCCAGCACGCCGACGATCATGATCAATACGAAGCGACCGCGCAGCGTGCGCGGCAGGTAACGCGCGAGACGCCGCCGCAGGCGACGCCCAAGCCCCACATCACTCACTGCAAGGCTTCCACCTGGGACGCCAGCACATAGCCAGCACCGCGCACAGTGCGGATCAACTGCGAATGCTGGGCGTCCTCGCCGAGACGTTGACGCAGACGGCACACATGCACGTCGATAGAGCGGTCGAGCGGTGGTGCCGGACGTCCACGACTGAGGTCGAACAGTGCTTCACGCGACAGTACCTGTTCAGGATGCTCTAGGAACACTTGCAATAGCTGGAAATCGGCCCCTGAAAGCGGGCTGCGCTCTCCATGACGATCGATCAATTCACGAGTCACGCGGTCCAGTCGCCAATCGCCGAACGCCACCAGACGCGCATGCGCCGGGCCCTCGTGAGCCGTGCTGCGGGTACGGCGTAATACGGCCTTGATCCGCGCCAGAAGCTCACGGGGGTTGAAAGGCTTGCCCAGGTAGTCGTCGGCACCCAATTCCAAGCCGAGGATGCGATCCATCTCATCGGCACTCGCCGTCAGCATGATAATCGGCACCTCGCTGGTGCGGCGTACTTCGCGGCAGATAGTGAAGCCGTCGTCACCGGGCAGCATGATATCGACGATCAACAGGTCGGGCGCTTCCCGGGCCAGTAGGCATCTCAATTCCTGGGCATCTTCGGCTACCAAGGCACGATAACCATGGCGACCGAGATAATCAGCCAGCAGTTCGCGGATTTCGGGGTCATCGTCGACCACGATCAGGGTGGCAGGTGTCGTTGTCATGATAGGCCAAGGCTGGCGAATGGGAGCTGGTCGCGTATTGTTATCGTCTAGTTACCTGATCCCGATAATGGGTGAAGCCTATTAGCCCGACAAGATGCTTGCGACCAAGGTGGTAGGCTGACGCTCGCCAACGAATCAAAGACCAAAGTGCTCGCACAACAACCTGGCCACCGCCAACTCGTCATGTCGGCCAATGCGCGTCGCCCGCGGGACCTGACCCGGTAGATCAGGATGAGCATTGGCCATCACGAAAGCATGGCCAGCGAGATTCAGCATCTCGGTATCGTTAAGGTTGTCGCCAAAGGCCAGGCACTCTTGCGGCGTCAATTCCAGAACATCAAGCAAGTGTTGCAGTGCCGTACCCTTGTTGACGCCCTGAGCCATGACCTCCAGGGAATCGACCATCGAGTAAGTCACGTGCAACCGCTCACCATGGCGGAAACGCACATTGCCCTCGAGTTGCGAGAGCAACTCAGGTTCGCCGATATACAGCACCTTGCCAATCCCCTCGCCGTTCAAGGCATCGAAATCCGTGACCCGGTAGCCGAAACCGGTATGCGCATGCAATTCGAGCAGTTCCGGCATCGGGGAATCGATCAACCAGTGGTCATCGCTGTACAGATTTAGACGCACCGCCTTGGGGCGCTCGAGGTTGATCAATTCACGCACCAAGGTTTCGTCAAGGCGCTTGGCCAAGAGCAACGTGTCGTCGGGAGCGTGCAGATAGGCACCGTTGGTGCTGATGATGTGCGCAGCCACACCCAACCTGTCACGAATGGCCAAAATATCCCGGTAGTGACGACCAGAGGCAATGGCCAGGTGATGACCTTGTGCCTCGAGAGCACGGAAAGTGTCGACGGTCTGCGGATCCAGGTCATGGTTGGCATTGAGCAGGGTGCGGTCGAGGTCGGTAACGATCAAGCGGGGCGTCATGCACGGTCCCTGTAGGTAGTCGCTCAGTGCTTCAGCCTACCGCATCTCGGGTGGTCAGCGACAGAGGGCACGCCGGTCAGACGTCGAGGATGGGGATATCATCGTAAGGCATCGTTCCCCTAGGGAGTGAGTTCGACCATGAAGTCGTATGAAATATCAAAGATTTTGTACCTTGGTCGAAGCCCCCCGCTCTCTGCACAATGTCCTGCCACACTGGCAGCATGTATGACGACACTCGTATGCGGAAAGGAGATGCAACGATGAAGACCTTGGTGATTGGCGCCAATGGCAAGATTGGCCGCCAGTTTTGTGAACTCGCCGCACATGGCGGTATGGCGATCCGCGCCATGATTCGCCATACCGATCAGCAACCCTGGTTTCGGGAGAGGGGCATCGAGACGGTTCTCGGAGATCTCGAAGGCGATATGCGCCAGGCCTTCAATGGCTGCGAGCAGGCCATCTTCACCGCTGGCTCGGGACCGCATACCGGTCCTGACAACACCCTGTTGATCGATCTGTATGGCGCGATTCGCTCAATCGATCGCGCGGAAGAGCTGGGTCTGGAGCGCTTCATCATGGTCAGCGCCCTACGCGCCAGCGACCCGCTGGCGGCACCGGAGAAGCTACGCCCCTATATGGCTGCCAAGTTTGCCGCCGATGCCTATCTGCGCTGTGCCAGGATTCCGCATGTGATCCTCAAGCCGGGACGCCTGACCGACGAACCAGCCACGCGTTTGGTGACCACTGCCGCCAGTCACGCCGAGAAGATGGAAGTGTCACGCGGCAACGTCGCCCATGCACTGGTCTACCTGACCCAGGCACGGACGCTCAAGAACCGTGAGTTCGACCTGTTGGATGGGCAGTCGAGCATCGCCATGGCGCTGTTATAGAAGCGGCTATAGAAATAGTGAATTGGCGCAGCCGGCCTGAATCCGTATAGTGGCCCTCTGTCCTCCCGCCAAGCAAAAGTGTCCGATGCTGCAAAACAACGCGCTGCTTGCTCAGCTCAAGCAACAGATCCGCGATAACACGCCCCGTGTCCAAGGCGTGATCAAAGCCACCGATAAGGGATTCGGCTTCCTCGAAACCGACAACGGCGAGTCCTACTTCGTGCCCCCTCCGGCCATGAAGCAGGTACTGCACGGTGACCGTGTCGACGCCGTCCTCAAGGAGGACGGCGACAAGAAGAGCGTGGAACCGGAGACCCTGCTGGAGCCGGGCCTGGAACGCTTCATCGCCCGTATCCAGAAGCGTGATGGCCGTCTGTCCGTGATACCCGACCACCCGTCGATCAAGAATGCGCTCAAGGCACGCATCAAGCGCAGCCTCGATGAGGAAAGCATCGGCGATGGCGACTGGGTGGTGGCACGCCTGGTGCGCCATCCACTCAAGCCCGACGATCGCGCCTTCTTCACCCAGATCGACGAACTGGTGGTCAAGGCCGACGATCCAGCCGTGCCGTGGCGTGTGACCCTGGCTCGTCATGCGCTAGAGCAGGCGTCTCCCGAGGCTGGCAACGAGTGGCCGCTGCGTGACGAAGGCCTCCAACGCGAGGACCTGACGAGCGAGCCGTTCTTTACCATCGACAGCGAGAAGACCCGTGACATGGACGACGCCCTGCGCGTCGAGTCGCGCCCTGAAGGCGGCTGGCGCCTGACGGTGGCCATCGCTGACCCTACTGCCTATGTCGAGGAGAACCACGCCGCTGACCTGGAAGCCCGCACTCGAGCCTTCACGGTGTATCTGCCGGGCCAGAACGTCACTATGCTGCCTGAAGTACTGGCCGACGACCTGTGTTCTCTGTGGGAAGGTCAGGAGCGCCCCGTATTGGCCTGTTCGCTCGACATCGATGCTGATGGCGGCCTAGGCGACTATCGCTTCTTCGCTGCGAGCATCCGCTCTCAAGCTCGCCTGATCTACGACCAGGTTTCCGACTGGCTGGAAAACAAGGGTGACTGGGCTCCGGTGGACGAGATCAGCGAGCAGCTCAAGGCACTCTCGGCATTGACCGAGGCACGCTCGGCCTGGCGTACCGAACATGCGCTGGTGTTCAAGGACCGCCCCGACTACGTCTTCGACCTCGACGATGCCGGCAATGTGTTGAATATTCGCACCGAGGAACGGCGCATCGCCAACCGCATGATCGAAGAGTCGATGATCGCCGCCAATGCCTGCTGTGCCGATCTTCTCGCCGACAAGGTTGGCCATGGCATCTTCAACGTGCACCGCGCCTTCGAGCCGGACAAGGCCGATGCCGCCCTTGAGTTCCTGACCAGCCAGCAGATCGAGATCGAGCGCGAGGCCTTGCTCGAGCTGACCCGTTATCGCGAACTCAAGCGGGCTTTGGAAAGCCGCGACGATGCCTGGCTTGATGCACGCCTACGTCGCTTTCAAGGCTTCACCAGCATGTCCGCCCAGCCCGGCCCCCACTTTGGCTTGGGTCTGCCGGCCTATGCCACTTGGACCTCGCCGATCCGCAAGTACGGCGACATGGTCAACCACCGGCTGATAAAGCGTGTCCTCAAGGGAGAAAATGCTCCCACCGAGGCCAGTGCTGCACTGACCGAACAGCTCACTGAGCGTCGGCGCCTCAACCGCATGGCTGAACGTGACGTCAAGGACTGGCTGTACGTACGCTTCCTCACCGAGGCCGCCAAGCAGCAACAGGAGTTCGACGCCGAGATCGTCGATATCCGCCGTGGCGGCATGCGCGTACGCCTGACTGCCAACGGCGCCACTGCCTTCGTGCCAGCCCCTCTGCTGCATAGCGACCGCGACAAGGTGGCCATCGACGACAAAGAGGGCCGGGTACAGATCGAGGGTGAGGAACGCTTCAAGCTCGGCGACATGATTCGCGTGGCACTTACCGAAGCCCGTGAGGAAACCCGCTCGCTGGTGGCCCGTCCCGCGGCCTGACGTCTCTCATTTCGAGACGCTAAAACGGCGGCCCTACGGGTCGCCGTTTTTCATTGCGTCATCACTCATTCGTTGTCGCTGAATTGTCGTATTACGCCATTACCCTGAGGCCAGGATGCCGATTGCCTGGGAGATGGCCTTGCATATTGCCGATATCACCATGTTTCATGCCCCCAGCAGCGGTGGCGTCAGAACCTACCTGCAAGCCAAGCACCGGTACCTGGCCCAGTCGAAGGATATCGATGCCAGCCTGCTGATTCCCGGTAGTGAACGCCTAAGCCTGGGAGCGCTGCAAACCCTGCCGGCTTTACGCCTGCCGCTGGGACGAGATTATCGATTCCCCCTACGCCGTCGTCCTTGGCGCGATGCGTTGGTCGAACTGCAACCCGATGTGATCGAGGCCGGTGATCCCTATGTCACTGCCTGGGCGGCATTGGAGGCCGGTCAGGTATTGGGAGTGCCAGTCATCGGCTTCTACCATTCCGACCTGCCACGCTTGATGGGAGATCGCTTCGGCCAGCCCGTGTCACGACGTCTGAAACGCTATGTCGCCGACCTTTACCAACGCTTCGACAGCGTGATGGCCCCCTGCCGTTCGATGGCCGACCGGCTGCAAGCGTGGGGAGTGGAAAACGTTCGCGTCCAACCGCTTGGCGTCGACGTGGATACGTTCCATCCTCGGCGTCGCAGCCCCGAGCTACGGGACTGGCTGGGTATGCGGGACTCGCAACGTCTACTGGTCTTCGCCGGGCGCAACTCCCGGGAGAAAAACATCGATGTTCTTTTCACAACGGCACGCTTGCTCGGCCCGCACTATCACTTGCTGGTACTGGGGCCGGGCATGCCAACCCGTACACCTGGCAACGTGACCGTCGTCAATCGCTGCTGCAACCCCAATGAAGTGGCGCGCGCCTTGGCCAGCGCCGACGCCATGATACATGCGGGAACCCGCGAGACATTCGGACTGGTCGCTCTCGAGGCCATGGCCAGCGGCTTGCCAGTAGTAGCGGCACGGGCCGGTGCGCTGGCGGAGAATGTTCCTCTCGGTTGTGGCGTCCTTTGTGAACCCCACTCTCCCGAGGCCATGGCACGAGCAGTGAACGAACTGTTCCTCAACGATGCCGCCGCCATGGGGCGACATGCTCGCCGGCATGTCGAACGACACTTTAGTTGGCCGCAGGTCATCGCGGCCCTGCTGGACCATTATCGAGACGTTATCGGTATCACACCCGGAGATGGGCAACGCCAGTATGGATAGATGGACTCTGTGCCTGATACGGGGACTTTTGCTCTCCTTGTCCCATGAACTTACTGTGTAGCCGCTACGTCATTCTCCTGGCCACCGCATTGGCCGTGACACTCCTGGTCCCACTGGCACTGGGAGGAACCGGCCTACTTGACACTCTAGCGATATTCCCCGGTAGCCAATTGGTCTACATGCTGGGGTTGGTTCTAGTGTGCTGGAATCTCAATGCCTTGAGGCTACGACTGCTACTGGCCGGACGCGCGGGGCATCTCGGCCAGTGTCGTGCCGTAGCCATGGTAATGGCTACCGAATTTGCCATCTGCGCCACGCCCGGCGGCAGTGGCGGCCCCGTAACGCTACTCGCCCTGTTGGCTCGACGCGGCCTGCGACCGGCACGTGCCTCGGCGATCTTCATGGTCGATCAACTCAGCGATCTGTTGTTCTTTCTCATCGCCATGCTTGGCGTCATCACTCATGTCATGTTCTCGACGCTGGAGTGGCAATACGAAGGACTGGTGGGTTTGTCAACACTGTCACTACTCATCCTGCTGCTGGCATCCTGGTGGGTGATACGTCACCTGCCGGTCCTGCTACGCCTAGGCAATGCCTTCCTGATACGCCTGGGCATTCCCCTGCAACGCCGCCGAGGGCTTGGAAGACATCTCCTTCATTTTCGTCACGCGTTGCAGGTGACCTTGCAACTCCCGCGTTCCACCCTGACGGCAATTTTCACTCTCTGTGCCATGCACTGGTTACTACGTTACAGCGTGCTGTATCTTGCCATCCAAGGTCTTGGCGCTTCACTGGACTGGGGCTGGACGTTCATGGTGCAGATGCTGTCCATGGCGGCTGGTCAACTGAGCCTACTGCCCGGCGGAGCCGGAGGTGCCGAACTGACGTCCAGTGCGTTGCTCATTCCATCGATCGGTCAGCAACAGGCCACTGCCGCCGTGACGATCTGGCGCTTCGTCACTTATCACTTCTACCTGTTGGCCGGCGCCCCGGCGTTCCTCACCTTGGCCGGACGGATCCTGTGGAGACCCGCTTGATACGATGACCCATGCTTCCATCATCCAACTCGCCATGACGATTTCTTTGTGGCATCTTAGTATGAGAAGAACTAGTCAGTGAATGACTAACGGCATACGACACAAATCCGTTTTGTCATATCATAGCGGGGACCTTTCATCATGGCTGCACGCTGGGGGCTGCGAGGCAAGTCGGTCGCGACCTTGCTGCTGGCCTGTATTCTGTCCTTGATACCCGCCGCCATTATCGGCTGGCAGGCCATCGACGACATTCGTCGACACTTCGCCAACGCCTACGCCGAAAATTATACCTTGCTGCACATGCAGAAGATCCTTGCTCCGGTATCGCGAGAGTTAGCCCTATCACAGCGCTTCGCCGATTCCGTAGTGACCCGCGAATGGCTCGAGAACGAATCAGACCCCGCCAGGAAGGCCCGCTTTACCAAGGAGGCCGAAGGCTATCGCCGCGCTTTCGCCGACCATTCCTATTTCGTCATCGACCATGACAGTGGCGATTACTATTTCGTCGATGACGAGCGGCCCAACCTGGAATCGCCCAGCTATCGGCTCAATGCCAACGACCCGGAAGACGCCTGGTACTTCCAGACCACGAGCAGCAACGAGCCGTACAACCTGAATGTCAACATCGACCACAAGCTTGGTGTCACCAAGGTGTGGTTCAACGTCGTGGTTCAAGGCGAACGAGGCCCACTGGGGCTTGCTGGTACGGGACTCGATCTTAGCCAGTTTCTCGATGAATTCATTCGCGACGAGGCGCCGGGGCTGACTCCGATGATCGTCGACCGTCATGGCGCCTTGCAGGCTCATCCTTCACCGGAACGCATCGCCTTCAGTTCCGGCGTCAGCGATGGCGACGTCGACGAGCAACAGACCGTCCAGTCCCTTCTGAGCGATACCGAGGAGCGGGAGCGTCTAACCGATGCCATGCAAGCCTCTCGGCAGTCACCCGAAGACGTTCAGACACTATGGGCGACCCTCGATCAGCGCGAGCGCCTGCTTTCGGTCGGCTACATCCCCGAACTCGACTGGCATCTGATTACGGCACTCGACCTCAGCGTTGCCCCGATCCTCGAACGTCACTGGCTATGGCCACTGCTCGTCGCCCTGACCCTGGTTCTGGGTATCCTGCTAATGGCGTTCGCCTATGCTACCGAGCGACTGATTCTTTCCCCTCTGAATCGACTGAAACTCTCGGCCCAGGCCATTGCCGCCGGCAACTACGAGTCATCGCTTCCCACCGCGCGTAACGACGAGATCGGCGAATTGTCGCAGGCCTTCTCGCACATGGCGGGCCAAGTCGAGCGTCATACCCAGGAACTGGAAAGCAAGGTTCGAGAACGCACTCAAGAATTGGAACGGGCAAATGCCGAAATGGCCGCGGCGCACAAGAAAATCGATGATTCGTTGCAATACGCCAGCATCATTCAGCGCGCCATCCTGCCCGATAGGCAACTCGATCTCCATCTCGAACACCTCTATGGGGTGCTGTGGAAGCCTCGCGATACGGTGGGTGGGGATTTCTATATTTTCCGTGCTCACGGCAAAGGCTATCTGCTGGGTGTGGTCGACTGTGCCGGTCATGGTGTCCCGGGGTCGCTGATGACCATGCTGGCACGCGCGACCATCGACCATGCCATTCTCCAGGTCGGAGCCGAAGACCCTGCCGCCATCCTCAATGAAACCGACCGCCAGTGTCGCGATGTACTGCGTCCCGACCAATTGCCCGCGTCTATTGCGACCAACATGGATATCGGTCTGGTGTGGGTGAATCTCGAGGAACGACAGTTGACCTTCGCCGGTGCCAAGATCGGACTTTACACCAGCGATGGAACCTCTCTGGAGCAACTGCCGGGCCATAAGCGCGCACTCGGCCACAAGCGCCGTGTCACCTATCGCAATCAGACCGCACCGCTACACTTGGGGTGGACCTATTCACTGTGTACCGACGGCTTTCTCGATCAGGCAGGTGGGGAAACCGGGTTTGGCTTCGGTCAAGGACGTTTCGAATCCATCTTGAAATCCAACGCCCATCGTCCGCTGTCCGAGCAGATGAGAAATTTCGAGGCCGAATTGCTCGCCTACCAAGGCAATCTGCCACAGCGTGATGATATCACCGTCCTCGGTTTTCGTTTCACACAGGACAACTGTGTTCCGGAGCATGACAGGCACCTGGCGCCAATATCCGACTCCTCTACCTCACACAACCCCGGCCAGGACGAATAAACCATCATAGGAGGTGTCATGGACCTGTTAAGCATGCGTGAAAACTATCTCAGCCAGCGCATCATGTTGTGCTTCAATGGCCCCATTTCGCGCAGCCTGATCGAAGAGATCGGTAATGCCCTGCGCAATTACCTGAACTCTCAACAGGTCACGCCCTCTGCCTCAATGGATGTCTTCGCTGCCTATATCGAGATGACCCAGAACATTCGCCATTATGCACGCCTGCAGGGATATGACGAGGAAGGGGCTTCCGCCACCGTCGCGGTGGCCAGAAACGAACAAGGGCACTACATGGTATCGGCTGGCAACCTCGTCGAGATGGAGGACGGAAAGAAACTGGTCGAGACCATCGAGACGTTAGCCGGCCTCGACAAGCAGGAACTGAAAAAAGCCTACAAGCAGCAGCTCCGCCAGCCCCGCGAGGAAGGTTCCAACTCCGGTGCCGGCTTGGGCCTGCTCGATATCGCGCGCAAGTCCAGCCAGCCCATGCAGGCCTCGCTCAAGGCGTTGCCCGATGGGCGTGGATTCTTTAGTTTAACCGCCACTATTTGACCCTGCCGAGTAAGCATTATGACCATCGACTTGAATATCCCCGGCAGCCAGTCTACCCCTACCATTCGGAGCGATTGGCAAGCTGGCCTTCTCACCATGCAGGGAGACTCTTATCCCGAAAACTCCTATGAGCTCTTCGATCAAGTCATCGGCTGGGTCGAACACTTCATCGGTCAAGAGACTCGCCCGCTCTCGCTGGAACTAGGGCTGGTCTATCTCAATACCAGCTCGGTCAAGGCCATGATGGATATCTTCGACCTCCTCGAGGAAGCCCATCTCAACGGTCGCGACATCAGTGTCACTTGGCGCTACGATCCACGCAACGAACGCATCGCCGAGCTGGCCGACGAGTTTCGCGAGGACTGCACCTTTCCCTTCGCGATCACACCGACCCAGGTCGAAGCATGACACGCGAAAAGACGGAACTGCTGACATGGGTCGAGTCGCTGCTCGCCGACCCTACCTATGCTCAGGATCCACTACGCGAGGCCTTGGAACGTCTCTATCTTCACCATCTCGAAGAGAAGGCCAGCCTCGAGCGCATGGTCAGCATCTCAGACAACTTCCAGCGCTACGCCCGGGAAGACCAACTATCCGTCCGGCAGCGTTATGACAAGGCTTTGCAGCGTCAGGAGAAACTATCGCGCATTTCAGATGGCTTCCAACAGCTCATGCGCGAACACAACATCGCGCTCAAGGAAGATTCGACCCATGATCCCCTGACGGGCCTACCGAACCGGCGCATGATCGGTGAGCGGCTCGAACGAGATTCGAAAGATGCCAGTCAGCGGGCCCAGGGCTATACCCTCGCCATGCTCGACATCGACCACTTCAAGCAGATCAATGACCGCCATGGTCATGAGATCGGTGATCAGGTGCTGGTGGCTATCGCCCAAATCATCCAACAGGAATTGCGCGAATACGACCTCTGCGCTCGCTGGGGAGGCGAGGAATTCCTGCTGCTACTGGCCAATACGCGTCTCGAGGAAGGTCGAACCATAGTCAATCGCCTGCGCCAACGCTTGTCCAAGGCTCCCATCACAGTCGGCGATGTCACGCTATCAGTCACCGCCAGTGCCGGGCTCAGTGAACATCATGTTGGCGAAGATCCGCTCCATGAAACCCTTCTGCGTGCCGATCAGGCGTTATTGCGCGCAAAACGTGGCGGTCGCGATCGCAGTTGCACCAGCATTCCCTGACGTGTCGTACAACTCTGTTCTTCCGATTACCCGAAACGCCTTGCCTTTTCCGCCGTCCAGTCGACTTCAGGACCACGCATGCCATGACCACCCCGATAAGGGGCATACTCCGGCTGCCGCCAGCCCTGCAGTACAGCATCTTCGAGCTTGAAGACTTCAACCCCAATAGGATGGCAGGTCACCAGTGGATCGCGTGCGTTAGGCCCCCACAAATCCACCGATAGATCGCCCCCCGGGCAACAAGAAAGCGCACACAACAGATCTATCTCGGCAAACAGCTCGAGATAGTCACCCTCGCGTGCCGGACACGCCTTCATGAAGTACTGATCATCGTCGTTCAGGCCGGTGCACTGAAATACGTTCAGAACATCGTGAACGTCGAACTCGGTCAACCCGAAGGGGGCCACGGCCCGTACCAGATTCGAGTGGCAGTGGTGGTCGAAGTCCTCCCCAGTAAGCAGTCGATTGACGTAGGGGTCACAGCGGGTGCCCAGCAGGTCGTGTACCCGCCCACCTTCGTCATCCACGCCATAGCTGGCCAACGTATCGTCAATGATGGTCGCCATGGGACGCAGATAAGGCAACGTGGACCACAGGCGGTCAAACGTCGAGACATGCGCCCGCTGCAGTTGTCGGGTGCGCGACGCCCAGAAACGTTCGCGTGGATTAAGCAGATGCCACAGGTTGAAGTCGCCCACCTGGGGCCCTTCCAGCGTAGAAAGTCGCAATACATGGCCGGCAGGTACTCGCCAGGCGCGACCATCTCGAATCGGCACGATCAGTTGCGCCACACGAGTGCGGACGGCAGGGTCGGTCAGGCGGGAATAGAAATCACGATCGACATCCAGTACCGACCCTTTTGTCGCCTGGTAGGCGGCAGGTACCTTGGCCATGCAGGTCTCCTGAATCGCTTGGGGATAGTCCACCCCACCAAGCCTAACGGATCCCGCTCATTCCGGCCGCTCTTTCGATCAACGTTTCACGACACTGTCGGTGTTCCTATTCTCGCATCGCTCGCGCCAGGATATCGGTAACGGGCTTGATGAGATAACTGGCGAAGGTGCGCTCTCCGGTGCGAATCATGACTTCGGCGGGCATGCCGGCGAGCAGCTTCATATCTCCCGTCATCTCCTGTTGTCCTGTATCGGTGACCTTGATTCGCGCCTTGTAATAGCTCTTGCCGCTCTCCTTGTCTTCGAAACTGTCGGCCGAGACATGGATGACTTCGCCCTCGATGACATTGGAAAGTCGTTGATTGAAGGCACTGAAGCGAATCTCCGCCGGTTGTCCTGGATAAATGCTATCGATGTCACGATCCGCAATGCGAGCCTCTACCACGAAGCCTTCGCCGCTGGGCACGATATCCATGACAGGATCACCCGGTTTTAGCACCGCCCCCTGGGTATGGACCTGAAGAGCAACTACCGTTCCTGCGACCGGTGCCGTCAAGGTGGTCCGCTGGACCTCGTCGCTCAATGCGGTCATGCGCTCTTCGGCATCGGTGATACGTGCTTGCACCTGGTGCAGTTGCTCGCCTACCTCTTTCTGAAACTCCTGGACCCGCACCTGCTTCTGCAGTTCGTTTTCACTGACTTGTGCGGCAAGACGAGCGATCTCGGCACGATGCTTGGCAATTTCGCCACGATATTCCAGAATTTGCCGTTCCAACTCCCGTAACCGCTGTTTGTTGCCCAACCCCTTCTCGAACAGTTTGCGATGATCCCCCGCCTCTTCACGTAATGAGGCAACCCGTTGACGATTGATCTCCACTAGGGCCTCGAGTCCTTCGCTCTGCTCTTGTAACTGCCGTGTCTGCTGGTCGAGAGCTTCCAACGCCCCCTGCTGGGCCTGACGCCGGGCGAAAAACAGGCCTCGCTGCACGGCTAGCACATCGTCGACACGTGGAGAGTCACCCTTTCGCAGCTCGTCGGGAAATTGCAATGTTTCCTGGTCAGAGAGCTCTGCCGTCAGCCGAACCTCGGTCGCTCGATTGATCAGGTACTGCGAGCGAGCGATCTGCAACTGGGAGAGCACCTGAGTGTTGTCGAGAACCGCCAAGGTATCACCAGCCTCGACATGGTCACCATCGCTGACAGGGATCTCCTCGACGATCCCTCCTTCATAATGCTGGACCGTCTTCTTGAAAGAGGCGACCGAGACCTTGCCTGGGGCCACGACGGCGATGGCCAGATCAGCCATCAGCGCCCATCCCCCAAAACCGCCGACACCGATCAAGACAATGAGTGCTCCCAGACGACGATAGCCGCGCCCGCTGACCGGCAGAGACTGTAAGGCCTCAAGCATCACTGTGACTCCTTCTCGCCGCCGTAGAAAGACATGGCATCGTGACCGGACATACCGACTGCAGCCAGGTGCCTGCTTTCCGGAGAAGCGGCCACTCCTGCCCGTGAACGCTGCGGTTGCGCTAGCCTTGCAATCACTTGATCGCGTGGGCCAAACAGGCTGATCCGTCCATTCTTCAGCACCAACAACTTATCGGTGCTGGTTAGCACGCTACGCCGATGACTGATGACGAACAGCGTGACTCCCTCTTGCTTCAGACACTGCATGGCGTGCGACAGGGCACGCTCGCCGGTTTCATCGAGATTCGAGTTGGGCTCGTCGAGCACCACGACTACCGGATTACCGTACAAGGCGCGGGCCAAACCGACTCTCTGGCGTTGGCCACGGGAAAGGGATCCACTGACGGCATCGATGACCGTATCGTAGCCATCGGGCAACCGCAGGATCATATCGTGAACGCCAGCCTTGGTGGCTGCCGCTACCACTTGCTCGGCATCGATCTCGCCGAAGCGTGCGATATTTTCACTGATGGTACCGTCGAAGAGCTCAATGTCCTGCGGCAGATATCCAAGATATGGACCCAACTCATCACGGTTCCAGTGCTCGATATTCGCACCGTCGAGGCGCACCGTACCGCGCTGGACAGGCCAAACACCCAGCAACACCCGCGCCAATGTCGACTTTCCAGCGGCACTGGGGCCAACGATGCCGATATGCTCACCCGGCGCGACTTGGATATCGATTCCCTCCAGCGCTGCTTGGTGGGCACCCGGTGGCACTACCGTTACCGCTTCGACAGCGACATCACCATGCGGTGCTGGCAACGATAGATGGCGCTGCTCCTTGGGTACTTGGACAAACAGTGCATCGAGTCGCCGATAGGCATCGCGGCAGCCGACGAACCCTCTCCAACTTCCAATCATCTGGTCGATCGGCGCCAGGGCGCGCCCCATGATGATGGAAGCAGCGATCATCATGCCAGGAGTGATACTGCCTTCAAGCACCAACAACGCCCCCAACCCCAGGATCATCGACTGACATAGCAACCGCAATATCCGGGATAAATTGGTCAAGGTGCTGGCACGATCACTCGCCTGGGATTGCTTGAGCAAAGAGGCATAGTGTTTCAAGGCCCAACGGCGCATGATCCCCGGCAACATTCCCATAGCATGCAATACTTCTGCATTACGCAGATTACTGTTGGTTAGGGCACGGGCTTGGATATTTTCGTTACCAGCCTCGACCAGCAATGAGTTGGTTGCCTTCTCATTAGAGATCGCCAGAACCAGCAGCACCACACCTGCGCAAGAGGCGAAAATTCCGAACCAGATATTGAATACGAACAGGATACCAAGATAGATCGGCACCCACGGTGCGTCGAAAAAGGCGAATAACCCACTACCAGAGAGAAACTGACGAATTGTATTCAGGTCGTCCAGCGGCTGAGCTGTCTGTTGGCCACCGACATCGAGGCTGTGACGAAACATGGCACGATAAAGACGGGTGCTGACCAAGGTATCAAGGCAATTTCCCACCCTTATCAGGAGACGAGAACGGACGAACTCCAGCCCTCCCATGACCATGAACAGCACGACAGCCACCAAGGTCAGCATGAACAGGGTTGCCTCACTGCCTGTGGCAATGACCCGGTCATAGACCTGCAACATGTAAAAAGCAGGCGTCAGCATCAGTAAATTGATGACAAGACTGAACCCGGCCACCGAGAGAAAGGAACTCCGACACGTGTTCAAAACACACTTCAATTCTCTGACTTCATGGTCAGATTTCATGGGACATAACCGCATCAAGGATGTGAGTGAATGCTTGGTGGCGCCAGCGTAACAAACGAAATGATATTTTATGATTATTTTAATCACACTTTTGTAACACCACTTGCTCTCCCACCTTAATATGAGCCCCTCAGCCTTCCACTAAGTCGCCATGAAATACCTTTAGTTTCAATATGATGGCGGAAATTACCACAATGACTTCACTGATCACATGTTAGAAACATAGCCATCACTCGCAGCGGAACCGGTATTGGCTTCTTCTTTATTAAGCCGTTAGCATCTTCTACTTCACCTTTCCTACAGATTAAAAATAACGGACGAGCCGGAAATGAAGCCAAGGCAGGAGCCATCGTTTCTGTATTTCCTTTCACAACATTTTTCAGGAATCACTCATTTAAAAAAACAGTAATATCTCATATAAAAATGGCATAGCAATAGCCACTAAAAATGGCTTTCACATGCTGAACATGACTGGATCATTTAGAGGTAGTGCATGAACGACCAAAATAACGTTATCGAGGTTGGCACCGGTATTACGGCCGAAGAGCTTGAAGAGCTGATCAACACCGCTCCCAAGAATGCCACCTTCAAGCTCGGCGCAGGAAACTATGTCCTTGATAACGCTGTCACCATTTCCCGCTCCGATGTTTCTTTGGTCGGTGCCGGTTCCGACCAGACCACACTGACCTTCAGCAGCACAGCCCTGAATCGAAACGATGACTATGGATTGCGTGTGGATGGTAGTGAAAGCGAGACTGTCGGCACACTCCAGTCTGCTGTCGCCGAAGGCCAGCACATCCTTTCGCTGGGACAGGGCCATGATTTAAAACCTGGCGATACCGTACGCATCTGGCAAGACAACGATACGGAGTTTTTCGACGAAATCGGCGACACCTCCTGGCGCAAGCAAGAGAACGCTGAGTTGCGCACCAGCATGGCCAAGGTGTCTGCTGTCGATGGGGGGAATGTGACCCTCGACCGAGGCGTGCACTTCGATTTCGATGCGGGTAAGACCCAGGTGGAACACCTCAACACACGCGATAACGTCACCCTGGAAGGCTTCAGCGTCAGCTTCGAGTTGAGTACCCCCGACAAGTCGGTCTTCGAAAATACCAAGACCGGCCTGACGGAATACGAGGCGGTTTCTCTCGATGGCACGACGAATAGCCACTTGTCCGATGTCCAGGTCATCAATGGTCCTTCCATCGCCTTCCACCTTGCACGTTCGCTCGACATCGACGCCCGCGACCTTCAGGCCCACGGCGCCTTCAATAAGGGGAGTGGAGGCAATGGCTATGCCTTCGAACTACGTGAGAGCTACGACGGAACTTTCACCGGGCTGGAAGATACCGGCATGCGCCATGGTTTGCTGTTCGCATCCTGGCGATCATCGGTGGGCAATGACATCGAGGTGGCCTCTACCGACCGTGACATCAATTTCCATGGCGGACGCGACCACGACAATAGCGTACGGGTAAAGCAATCCATTCGCGACCCCGATGCCGACGAGATGTCGACCACATTGTGGGTCAACTCCGGAGGCGAGAGTTTCGGCGCCATCACCGATGCGTCAGCTAATCAGGTTCGCTTCGACTACGTGGTCGGTTCACGCCGCGACGATACTCTCCAGGGCTCCGACGACGGGGTCTACTTGAATGGCGGTCTGGGACATGATCACCTCACCGGCGGCGCCGGCGACGATATCCTGCAGGGCGGCCCGGGCAACCATGGATATGACGGCGATGACGTGCTCAGTGGCGGCGGTGGCAACGATACGGCACTCTACCTGCAGAGCTACGATGCCTTCGATATCGCGATCGCGGAGAATGGCGAGGTCACCATCCGGGGCGAAGGCGGCACCGATACCCTGGTCGACATGGAGCGTGCCGTTTTCGCCGATGGCACCCGAGTGGATCTCAATTCTGGCAGTATCAGCAACGGAGAGCCGGTAAGCATCCCAAGCCCCGCTGAGATACTCGGCGACTCGACTACGACGGCTACTGAGGACTCGACTACGACGACCACAGAGGATTCGACTACAAACACTGCGGATAGCACTCAGACCGACGCGGAAGCCGATGTCACCGTTACCGGCAATGTCACCAACCAGTGGTCCAATGGGTACGTGGCCGAGATCCTGATTGAGAACACCTCGGAGAGCAACATCGTCAACCCCGAGGCCAGTTTCTCGTTGCCTGCCGATATCGACACACTATGGAACGGTGAGCTCAGCGAAGAGAATGGCGACTATCGGGTCAGCGATGACGAGAGCAATACCTTGACGCCTGGCGAGACATGGCGCTTTTCCTACAAGGCCTATGGCGAGGATAAGTCACTCCCCGAGACAGTCGCCGTGCAAGATGCCAACGGCCAGAACCTGGAAGTCGAATTGCTTGGAATAAACTCAAGCGAGACAGATGCCACTCTGGCCTGATAGCCACTTGCCGTCGATCACCAGGGGCACCTACGCAAAAAGGGCACCCGAAGGTGCCCTCTTACGTGCTGCCGGGAAGGACATGGCTTACCAGCCAGTGACTTCCTTCAGTGCGTCGCCGATCTGTGCGAGCGAACGCACGGTCTTCACACCGGCATCTTCCAAGGCAGCGAACTTCTCGTCCGCGGTGCCCTTGCCACCGGAGATGATGGCACCGGCATGGCCCATGCGCTTGCCCGGAGGCGCCGTGACACCGGCAATGTAGGAAACCACCGGCTTGGAGACGTGCTCCTTGATGTAGGCTGCCGCCTCTTCCTCGGCGGTACCGCCGATCTCGCCGATCATGACAATGGCTTCGGTCTTGGGGTCCTTCTCGAACATCTCGAGGATGTCGATGAAGTTGGAACCCGGGATCGGATCGCCACCGATACCTACGCAAGTGGACTGACCGAAGCCATGATCGGTGGTCTGCTTGACGGCTTCATAGGTCAAGGTACCGGAACGCGATACGATACCCACGCGACCAGGCTGGTGGATATGGCCCGGCATGATACCGATCTTGCTCTCTCCAGGAGTGATCACACCAGGACAGTTGGGGCCGATCAGGCGCACGCCCAGTTCATCGCACTTGACCTTGACGTCCAGCATGTCGAGGGTCGGGATACCCTCGGTGATGCACACGATCAGCTTGATGCCGGCGTTGGCGGCCTCAAGGATGGAATCCTTACAGAACGGAGCCGGTACGTAGATCACCGAAGCTTCGGCGCCAGTCTTGTCGACGGCTTCCTTGACAGTGTTGAACACCGGCAGGCCAAGATGCTCCTGGCCCCCCTTGCCCGGGGTCACACCACCAACCATCTTGGTGCCGTAGGCGAGCGCCTGCTCGGAGTGGAAGGTCCCCTGGCCACCAGTGAAACCCTGGCAGATGACCTTGGTGTTCTTGTCGATCAGGATACTCATTACTTGCCCTCCGCTGCCTTGACGACCTGCTGTGCCGCATCGGTCAGGCTGGTAGCAGCGATGATGTTCAGACCGCTGGAGGCCAGTTTCTCGGCACCCAGCTCGGCGTTGTTACCCTCGAGGCGCACCACCACCGGTACGTTGACGCCGACCTGCTCGACGGCACCGATAATGCCCTCGGCAATCATGTCGCAGCGCACGATGCCACCGAAGATGTTGACCAACACGGCCTTCACCGAATCATCGGAGAGAATGAGCTTGAAGGCCTCGGCTACGCGTTCCTTGGTGGCACCACCGCCCACATCGAGGAAGTTGGCCGGTTGACCGCCATTGAGCTTGATGATGTCCATGGTGCCCATCGCCAGACCAGCACCGTTGACCATGCAGCCGATATTGCCTTCCAACGCCACGTAGTTGAGCTCCCAAGCCGCAGCTTCGGCTTCGCGCTCGTCTTCCTGTGACGGATCGCGCATCGCCTGCAGATCCGGGTGGCGGTACAGGGCATTGCTGTCGAGGTTGATCTTGGCGTCGAGGCAGTGCAGGTTACCTTCGTCGGTGATCACCAGTGGGTTGATCTCGAGCAGCGCCAGATCCTTGTCGTGGAACAGCTTGGACAATCCCAGGAAGATCTTGGTGAACTGCTTTACCTGATCACCTTTCAGGCCCAAAGCGAAGGCCAACTCACGCGCTTGATACGGCTGTGCACCGACCAGCGGATCGATCACGGCCTTGAGGATCTTCTCGGGAGTTTCCTCGGCGACCTTCTCGATCTCCACGCCACCTTCGGTAGAAGCCATGAACACCACGCGACGGGTGGCGCGATCAACGACAGCCCCCAGATACAGCTCGTTGGCGATATCGGTGCAGTTTTCAACCAGGATCTTGGCCACCGGCTGACCGTTTTCGTCAGTCTGATAAGTCACCAGGTTCTTGCCCAGCCACTGCTCGGCGAACGCCTTGGCTTCCTCCGGGCTCTTGATCAGCTTGACACCGCCAGCCTTGCCGCGACCACCAGCGTGGACCTGGGCCTTGACGACCCACATGTCGCCACCGATCTTCTTGCAGGCTTCGGCTGCTTCCTCGGGAGTGTCCACGGCAAAGCCCTTGGACACCGGCAGTCCATAATCGGCAAACAGTTGTTTGCCCTGATACTCGTGAAGGTTCATCGATTCATGCCATTGGTTGCATGTGACTCGAACGATGACCGCGAGAGGTGCCAGCATGGCATCGCGCTCGGGTCATCCCCGTTCGTGCCCGATACTTGGTCGGGCACGCTGCGCGCCACCCGCGGGTGGCGCTTGTTGTTGCATAAGCGCTTGGCGAAAGACTTATTTGCGCTTCTTGCGGTTGGCCATATGGATCGCATGGCCATCGACAGCCAGAGCCGCCTCGTGAATCGCTTCCGAAGTACTCGGGTGTGCATAGCAGGTCAACGCCAGGTCTTCGGCGCTGGAGCCGAATTCCATGGCGATCACGCCTTGGGCAATCAATTCACCGGCATGTTGACT
Organism: Litchfieldella anticariensis FP35 = DSM 16096; assembly: GCF_000409775.1. Classification (GTDB taxonomy): domain Bacteria; phylum Pseudomonadota; class Gammaproteobacteria; order Pseudomonadales; family Halomonadaceae; genus Litchfieldella; species Litchfieldella anticariensis. The sequence goes on from NZ_KE332388.1 coordinate 197,306, forward strand.
GACGATGTGCACCCCGAGGATACGGTCGGTCTCGGCATCGGCGACGATTTTGGCCAGCCCGTCAGGGGCATTATTGGCCAACGCACGACCATTGGCGGAGAACGGGAAGGAACCGGTCTTGACCTCAATGCCAGCGGACTTCGCTTCCTCCTCGGTCATACCGACCCAGGCCACTTCCGGGGCAGTGTAGATGACACTGGGAATGGCGTCGTAATTCATCTCGGCTTTGTGGCCGGCGATGATGTCGGCAACCATCACTCCTTCCTCGGAGGCCTTGTGAGCCAGCATCAGACCACGCACGCAATCACCGATCGCGTAGACGCCGGGCACACTGGTGCGACAATGATCGTCAACGAAGATGAACCCACGCTCGTCGAGCTTGACGCCGACATCGTCACCCAGCACACCTTGGGTATAGGGGCGGCGTCCGACGCAGACGATCAACTTGTCGAAGGTGACCTCTTGCTCGCCCTTGCTGTCGGTGTACTTGACCACCACCTCGTTGCCCTTGACTTCAGAGCCGGTGACACGAGCGCCCAGCTTGATATCCAGACCCTGCTTCTTGAGCAGTTTCAGGGTTTCCTTGGCAACCGCCTGGTCGACTACCGGCAGGAAGGTATCCATGGCTTCGAGCATGGTGACTTCACTGCCCAGACGGCTCCACACGCTGCCAAGCTCCAGACCGATGACACCAGCACCGATTACACCCAGGCGCTTGGGCACTTCAGTGAACTCCAGGGCACCTGAGGAGTCGACGATCAGGTTGTCGGTCAACGGAGTCGGCGGAATCTCCACCGGTACCGAGCCGGAGGCGATGACGATATTGTCGGCATCGTAAGTCGCCTTTTCTCCGTCATGCCCGGTAACTTCGACCTGCTTGCTGGAAATCACCTTGCCAGTGCCTTCCAGTGCGGTGACACCATTGGCCTTGAACAAGGCACTGATGCCACCGACGTTCTTGGCGATGACCTTTTCCTTGAACTCGAGCATCTTGGCGATATTGGGGGTAAGCTCCCCCACCTCGATACCGATCTCGTCATAGTGATCGCGCGCTTCGACGAACTTGTGAGAGGTCTCCAGCAATGCCTTGGAGGGGATACATCCCACATTCAGACAGGTACCGCCATGGACGGTCTTGCCTTCCTTGTTGACCCACTTCTCGACACAAGCGGTCTTCAACCCCAGTTGAGCGGCACGAATGGCAGCTACATACCCACCGGGACCTGCGCCAATGACGATCACATCGAATTTATCGGCCATGGAATCTTCCTGTTAATCCGTTCGCTTGAGAGTTCGCAGACGTGGCAACGCTTAGATATCCAGCAGCAGGCGTGCCGGATCTTCGAGCAGCTCCTTGATAGTCACCAGGAACTGGACCGCGTCCTTACCATCGATCATGCGGTGGTCGTATGACAGTGCCAAGTACATCATCGGGCGGATCTCGACCTTACCATTCACCGCCATGGGACGCTCCTGGATCTTGTGCATACCCAGGATCGCGGTCTGCGGCGGGTTGAGGATTGGCGTCGACATCAATGAACCGAAGATGCCGCCATTGGTGATGGTGAAGGTTCCACCTTGCATCTCGTCGATGCCCAACTTGCCATCACGAGCACGCTTGCCGAAATCGACGATGCCCTTCTCGACATCGGCGATTTTCATGCTGTCGGTATCGCGCAGCACCGGAACCACCAGGCCACGATCGGTGGAAACGGCCACACCAATGTCCTGATAACCGTGGTAGACGATATCGGTGCCGTCGATAGAAGCGTTGACATCGGGGAAACGCTTGAGCGCCTCGCTGGCCGCCTTGACGAAGAAGCCCATGAAGCCGAGCTTGATATCGTGGGCTTTCTGGAAGGTTTCCTTGTACTGGGAACGCAGCTCCATTACCGCACTCATGTCCACCTCGTTGTAGGTGGTCAGCATGGCCGCGGTCTGCTGGGCCTGCACCAAGCGCTTGGCAATAGTCTGACGCAGCCGGCTCATCGGCACGCGCTTCTCAGGGCGTTCGCCCTCAAAGGCCGGGACAGCGGCAGTAGCCAGCTGAGGGGCAGCGGCAGGCTTGTTCGCCTTCTTGGCATTGCCAGCATCGACAGCGCGCTGGACGTCTTCCTTGAGGATACGCCCACCCTTGCCGGTACCTTCGATCTTGCTTACATCGAGGTCGTGCTCGGCGACCAGCTTGCGCGCCGCCGGGGCCAGTATCTTGTCACCGAGTTTTTCATCACTGCCTTCCTCGGCTCCCTTGGCCTCGACACCCGATTCGGCCTGGGGTTTGCCTGCCTCGGCCTCACCACCGGCATCTTCAGCAAAAAGTGCCAGTACCGCCTCGGATTCCACCTGCGAGCCTTCCTCGGCGTTGATTTTACTCAGCGCACCATCAGCGGGAGCCACGACTTCCAGCACCACCTTGTCAGTTTCGATGTCAGCCAGCACCTCATCGCGTTTGACCGGTTCGCCGACCTGCTTGTGCCAAGTCGCCACCGTACCTTCCTGAATGGATTCCGGAAAGGTCGGAGCCTTGACCTCATGGATTTTACCGGAAGCAGCGGCCTGTTTGTTGCTGACTGTCGACTCGCTGGCCTTGGCGTCGTTCTTGCCTTTGGATGCCGGCTCCACCTTGGTTTCGGCATTGTTGGCGGCAGCGCTCGCCTTGGCACCGGCTTCACCCAACGTACCCAGTATCTGCTCGGACTGGACGGTATCGCCCTCTTGCGCCTTGATCTCGGACAGCGTGCCGGCTTCCGGCGCCACTACCTCGAGCACGACCTTGTCGGTCTCGATTTCGACGATCAGTTCGTCGCGCTCAACACTATCACCCGGCTGCTTGTGCCAGGCGGCCACGCTACCTTCGGCAACGGATTCCGGAAAGGTTGGCGCTTTGATCTCGGTAGCCATTTCGTTTCCCTTGTGTATTCTCTCTCGTCCGATGGGACGCCTCAGGCGTTGAAGGCGTCATCCACCAGTTGGCGCTGCTGTTCGACGTGAACGGACATGTAGCCCGACGCGGGGGCGGCCGACGCCGGGCGACCGGCAAACTTGAGACCATGACCCAAGCCGTCATGCAACATGTCAGCGACGATGCGCATATGATGCTGACTCTGGTACCAGGCCCCCTGGTTGAGCGGTTCTTCCTGACACCACACCACCTGCTCCAGGTTGATGTAGTCCTTGAGTGCCTCGTACAGCTCTTCCTTGGGGAAGGGGTAAAGCTGCTCGAGACGCACGACGGCAGTGTCCTCACGCTGGTTTTCCGTACGGTAGGCAGCCAGATCGTAGTAGACCTTGCCGGCACACAACACCACACGCTTGACCTTCTCGGCGTCGAGGTTGCCCTGATCCGGCAACACCATCTGGAACCTGCCATTCGCCAACTCCTCGAGAGTCGAGGTCGCTTCCTTGTGGCGCAACAAGCTCTTGGGCGACATCACCACCAAGGGTTTTCTCAGCGGGCGAATCACCTGGCGGCGCAGCAGATGGAAAATCTGCGCGGGTGTGGTTGGAACACAAACCTGCATGTTGTGTTCAGCACACAGTTGCAGGAAACGCTCAAGGCGTGCCGAGGAGTGCTCCGGCCCCTGCCCCTCGTATCCATGCGGCAACAACAACGTCAAACCACACAGACGTCCCCACTTGGTTTCGCCGGAGGAGATGAACTGGTCGACCACGACCTGGGCGCCGTTGAAGAAGTCGCCGAACTGCGCCTCCCAAACGATCAGCGCGTTGGGCATAGTGGTGGCATAGCCGTATTCGAAAGCCAGTACTGCCTCTTCCGAAAGGAAGGAGTCATGGATGGTGAAGCGTGGTTGGCCATCCTTGATATGCTCGAGCGGCACATAGGTGCTGCCGTCCTTCTGATTGTGCACCACGGCATGACGGTGGGAGAAAGTACCACGCCCCGAGTCTTGGCCGGTGATACGAATCGGATGCCCTTGATCGAGCAGCGTGGCATAGGCCAGGGTTTCGGCAAACCCCCAGTTGAGCGCCATGCCGCCAGCCAGCATCTTGCGGCGATCTTCGTAGATCTTGGCCACTTGCCGCTGCACCTGGACACCATCAGGGATCTCGCACATCTTGGTAGCCAGTTGCTGCATGCGCTTCAGATCGAAGGTGGTATCGGCATCGCCGGTCCATTCGTGACCGAGATACGGTGCCCAATCAACGAATAGCGACTTGTTGGGCTCCTTGACCAGCGCGTTGGCCACATGATTGCCAGCTGACAGATCTTCGCGGTAAATCTCACTCAGTGACTTGGCTTCCTCTTCGGAAAGCACGCCTTCTTCCACCAGTCTCTGGGCGTAGAATATCCGCGACGAGGGGTGATTCTTGATCTTCTGGTACATCATCGGCTGCGTGCCGGATGGCTCATCGGCTTCGTTGTGGCCGCGGCGACGGTAGCAAACCAAGTCGATGACCACGTCACGCTTGAACTGCTGACGGTAGTCGATAGCCACCTGCGTGGCGTGCAACACGGCATCCGGATCGTCGGCATTGACGTGGAAGATCGGCGCCTGGACCATCTTGGCGATATCGGTGCAGTATTCGGTGGAACGCGTATCCTGCGGATGCGACGTCGTGAACCCCACCTGGTTGTTGATCACGATATGCAGTGTACCGCCGGTCTTGTAGGCACGGGTCTGGGACATCTGGAAAGTTTCCATGACCACACCCTGTCCGGCGAAAGCAGCATCACCGTGGACATTGATCGGCAGAACCTTGTCGCCATCGCTGTCGTCACGGCGATCCTGACGGGCCCGCACCGAACCTTCGACCACCGGAGAGACGATCTCCAGATGCGAAGGGTTGAACGCCAGCGCCAAGTGCACTTCCCCGCCTGGGGTCATGACGTTGGAACTGAAGCCCTGGTGATACTTGACGTCGCCCGATCCCTGTTCGATCACCTTCTTGCCGTCGAACTCTTCAATCAGCTCGGACGGGCTCTTGCCAAGGATGTTGACCAGCAGATTGAGACGACCACGGTGGGCCATGCCAATGACCACTTCCTTGGTGCCGTAGCCGCCGGCACGCTGAATGATCTCATCCATCATCGGGATGAAGGACTCGCCGCCTTCGAGGCCAAAACGCTTGGTACCCGGGTACTTGGAGGCCAGATAGTTCTCCAGGCCCTCAGCCGCCGTCAGCCGCTCCAGCACATGCTTGCGCACCTCGTTGCTGAACTTCGGCTTCGAGCGTACCGATTCGAAGCGCTGCTGCAGCCAACGCTTTTCCTCGGTATCGACGATGTGCATGATCTCGCAGCCGATGGAGCGGCAGTAGGTCTGCTCCAAGGCTTCGACAATCTCCTTGAGCGGTGCCTTATCCTTGCCCAGGAAGAAGGAACCGGTCTGGAATTCGGTATCCAGATCAGCGGACGAAAGCTGGTGGAAGGAGAGGTCGAGATCGGGAACCGGTACTTGGGCACGCAGTTTGAGAGGGTCGATATCGGCCTTCTGATGGCCACGGAAGCGGTAAGCGTTGATCAACTGGAGAACTCTGACTTGCTTCTTGTTCTCACCGCTGTCGGTGGCCGTTGCGGCCTGAGGAGAGCGTCGGTTCTTGCCGAGCTGGTAAAACTGATCGCGAATCGGGGTTAGTGGAACATCGTGGGAAGAGCTGCCTTCGGGACGTGGCAATCGATCGAAATAATTGCGCCATTCGTCAGGGACAGCATTGGGATCGACGAGGTACTGTTCGTAAAGCGCTTCCACATAGTGAGCATTGCCACCACTCATGTGGGAAGTGCGCCACATCAACTCCATTATGCCTTCTTGCATCTCTCGGTCACCCTACACTGATGGGGGTGTTGTCGGCGCCAGATACGGCATCGCCGCATCGGGCGTTTCTGTTGCCCTGCCGGAAGGGCGATCATGTTAGCCGGCGACTGCCTGGCCTGGCCGTGGCAAAAATGCCCCGTAAGGCTTGCCACTCATCATCGAAAGCCGGTGCGCAGGGCACCGGCTCTCTACAACTGGGCCGGACACGGCTGCGACACTTGGTCACACCCGAAAACCGGCGCCTATGATAGCAAGCCGAGCGCCACGATTTAAGTGGCATTGGCCAATAGCATTTCGCGAATCTTGCCAATCGCGCGTGTCGGGTTGAGTCCCTTGGGGCATACCGCCACGCAATTCATGATGCCACGGCAGCGGAACACCGAGAACGGATCCTCGAGATCGGCCAGGCGTTCACGTGTCGCGGTATCCCGCGAATCTGCCAAGAAGCGATAGGACTGCAGCAGGCCAGCCGGACCAACGAACTTCTCTGGATTCCACCAGAACGACGGACACGCGGTCGAACAGCAGGCACACAAGATACATTCGTAGAGGCCGTCAAGCTTGTCGCGATCTTCCGGCGACTGCAAACGCTCAATGGCGGGCGCCGGCTCATCGTTCTGGAGATACGGCTGAATACGCTCGTACTGCTTGTAGAAAATCCCCATGTCGACTACCAAGTCGCGAATCACCGGCAAGCCAGGCAGCGGTCGCAGTACCAGCTTGTTGTTCTTGACCACGTCGGACAACGCGGTGACACAGGCCAAACCGTTCTTGCCGTTCATGTTCATGCCGTCGGAGCCGCATACACCTTCGCGGCAGCTACGACGATAGGCCATGGAACTGTCCTGCTCCTTGATCAGTTCAAGAACGTTCAGGACCATAAGATCGCGGCCATGAGTCTCTACCTGGAACTCCTGCATGTACGGCGCGGAGTCGGTTTCAGGGTTGTAACGGTATATGGATACCTGAAGCGTGGACATCATGGACTCCCTTAATAAGTACGGACTTTCGGCTCGAAGGTGTCGACGGTCCTTGGCTTGAAGTTGACGTCGCGCTTACCCACCTTCTTCTCGGCCGGGAAGTACAGCGAGTGCTTCAGCCAGTTGACATCGTCACGATCCGGATAGTCGTAGCGGGAATGGGCGCCACGGCTTTCCTTACGCTCCAGAGCGGCAATCGCAGTAGCCTCGGCCACTTCCATCAGGTTGTCGAGCTCCAGCGCTTCGACACGAGCGGTATTGAAGGCGTTCGACTTGTCAGCCAGATGTGCTTCAGCGATGCGGCCACGCAGTTCAGCCAACTTCTGCACACCATCCTTCATGTTGTCTTCCTGACGGAACACGCCAAAGGAATTCTGCATGATGTCCTGCAACTCGGCCTTGAGCGCCGGTACCGATTCACCACCACCAGATTCATTCCAGCGATTCATGCGCGCCATGGCAGCATCGATGTCGGACTCGGACGCATCCAGATAGTCGATGCCTTCATTGAGCGCGCCCTCGATAAACATGCCAGCGGCACGCCCGAACACCACCAGGTCGAGCAACGAGTTACCACCCAAGCGGTTAGCACCATGAACCGAAACGCAAGCCGCCTCACCACAGGCGAACAGACCGTTGACGATCTGGTCGTTACCGTCGGCGTCCTGCATGATGGCCTGCCCATGCACGTTGGTGGGAATCCCGCCCATCATGTAGTGACAGGTTGGCACCACCGGGATAGGTTCCTTGGCCGGATCGGCATGGGCAAAAGTCTTGGACAGCTCGACAATGCCAGGCAGGCGCTTGCCGAGGACTTCCTCACCCAAGTGATCGAGCTTGAGGAAGACGTGATCGCCCTTCTCGCCACAACCACGCCCTTCGAGGATTTCCATGACCATGGAGCGAGCCACCACATCACGACCGGCCAAGTCCTTGGCGTTGGGAGCATAACGCTCCATGAAGCGCTCGCCATCCTTGTTGATCAGGTAGCCACCTTCGCCGCGACAGCCTTCAGTAACCAGGACACCCGCCCCGTAGATGCCGGTGGGATGGAACTGCCACATTTCCATGTCCTGCATCGGGAAGCCGGCGCGCAGCGCCATGCCGATGCCATCACCGGTATTGATCAAGGCATTGGTGGTAGACGCATAGATACGCCCGGCCCCGCCAGTGGCCAGCACTGTCGCCTTGGCCTTGACGTGGACCACTTCGCCGGTCTCGATGCTCAATGCGATGCAACCTACCACATCGCCATTGGCGTTCTTGACCAGGTCGACCGCATACCACTCATTGAGGAAGGTGGTATTGTTCTTCAGATTGTTCTGATAAAGGGTGTGCAGCAGAGCGTGGCCAGTACGGTCGGCGGCAGCGCAGGTACGCGCGGCCTGACCACCCTTACCGTAATCCTTGGACTGACCACCAAAAGGACGCTGATAGATGCGGCCATTGTCGAAACGCGAGAAGGGCAAGCCCATGTGCTCGAGCTCGAACACCGATTTGGGGCCTTCAGAACACATGTATTCCGCGGCATCCTGATCGGTGATGTAGTCGCCACCCTTGACGGTGTCATACATGTGCCAGCGCCAATCGTCATCGGGATCGGCGGAAGCGATGGCGCAGGTGATGCCACCTTGGGCGGAAACGGTGTGCGAGCGAGTCGGGAACACCTTGGACAGGACGGCAGTCTGTTTGCCGGACTTGGCAAGTTCCAGGGCGGCACGCAGGCCGGAGCCGCCGCCACCAATGATGATTGCGTCGAAGGTTAGACTACGCAGGTTAGACATGGATCAGGCTCCCCACAGGACTTGAATGCCCCACACCAGAAAGACGAAGACGGCCAGGATGATGGCAGTTTGGACGGCGAGACGAATGGCGGTGTGCTTGAGATAATCAGTGGTTACCGTCCATAGGCCTACCCACGCATGCGCCGCTATGGAAACGAACGCCAGCAGCGAGAAGATGCGCATCCAAGTCTGAGCAAACAGCCCACTCCAGGTGGCGTAATCCAGCCCCGGGTTGATTAGCAGAAAGCCGACGATGAAGAGAGTGTAGAGTGCGAGAATGATCGCCGAGACGCGCTGGATCAGCCAGTCGGAAAGCCCGCTTCGACCAAGGTTCGTAATATTGGTTACCATACCCAGACTCCTGCCAGAATCACCAGAACGGCACTAACCACCACCGTGATCTGCGCCTTGCGCACCCCGCTTTCCAGGGTCACACCGATATCAATGTCCATCAGCAGATGCTTGATACCGGCCACGAAATGAAATCCCAGGGCGGACAGCAGGCCCCAGGCAATCAGTTTGGCCAGAATATTGCTTGCCAAGACATCGCGTACTGCCGCGAACCCCTGAGCGGAGGAAAGCGACTTATCTAGCGCCCAGAAGGCGAAGATCAGACCGATGAACAGGATGACGCCGGTGATGCGGTGGGCAATCGACGTTAGTGCCGGGAGAGGAAATTGGATCGTGGTTAGATCGAGGTTTACGGGTCGTTTGCTATTCACGGCTCTTTACACACTCTCTTGGCCCGCTCGTCTGTAATCGGGCTAGGCCCGAGCGGGCGGTGGTTTTGAGGAAGGGCTCGGCCGCCTGCCAAGTCGGCACGACCTTGCATTCCAGCCAGTCGCGCGGGGTGGATTATAGGGACTAGGGTCAACCATGACAAATCGAAGAGGTCAAAGTACGACCTTCGCATTGCCTTGACCGACGCCAGGAAAGGGGGAAAATGATGCAGAGCACCATCAATTATACAAACCTTGTAACAGATGCCCGCCCCTGCATAAGACAACTGCCCCATGGGCTAATTGACAATCCCCGGGACACTTCTATAGTGGGCGGACCTTTTTCGCCAGCAAGGCAAGCGGGACAACGACTTATCGCCTGACACCAGATAATAGAGAGGAGGCCAACATGGCTGACAGGAAAGCGCAGTTGACGATCGAAGGGCTAGACAAGGTAATCGAATTCCCTGTCTATTCCGGCACTGTCGGCCCCGACGTCGTCGATGTACGAGGCCTCACCGCCGAAGGTTTCTTCACCTACGATCCAGGTTTCATGGCCACATCCTCCTGCCAATCTGCCATCACCTACATCGATGGTGGCAAGGGGATATTGTTGCATCGCGGCTACCCCATCGACCAACTGGCCAATCACTCGAACTTCGTCGAGCTTGCCTACTTATTGCTTTTCGGTGAATTACCGAGCAAGGACGAGTACGAGAACTTCGAGAGAACGATTCGGAACCACACCATGGTTCACGAACAACTGGCCAATTTCTATAAGGGATTCCGTCGCGACGCACACCCCATGTCGATCTTGTGTGGCGTGGTCGGTGGCCTGGCGGCCTTCTATCATGACCACTTGGACATCACCCGCGAGGAAGATCGTCGCATCAGCGCCATCCGGCTTCTCGCCAAGATGCCCACCCTGGCAGCCATGTGCTACAAGTATAATATCGGCCAGCCGTTCAACTATCCGCGTAACGACCTGACCTATGGGGAAAACTTCCTCTACATGATGTTCAGCAACCCCTGTGAGGAATACAAGATCAACCCGGTTTTCGCTAAGGCCATCGACCGGATATTCATGCTCCACGCTGACCACGAGCAGAATGCCTCCACCTCGACGGTGCGCCTGGCCGGCTCCACTGGTGCCAATCCGTTCGCTTGCATCAGTGCCGGTATTGCGGCGCTCTGGGGGCCGGCCCACGGCGGCGCCAACGAGGCAGTGCTCAACATGCTCGACGAGATCGGCGATGAGTCGGAGGAGAACATCCAACGCTTCGTCGACCGGGCCAAGGACAAGGACGACCCATTCCGCCTGATGGGCTTCGGCCACCGCGTCTACCGCAACTTCGACCCACGCGCCAAGGTCATGAAAGAGACCTGCGATGAGGTGTTGAGTGAGTTGGGCATGGCCGATGACCCGCAGCTCAAGATCGCCAAGCGCCTGGAACAGATCGCCCTGGAAGACGACTACTTTATCGAGCGCAAGCTCTACCCCAACGTCGACTTCTATTCAGGCATCATCCTCAAGGCGATCGGCATTCCCACCAATATGTTCACAGTGGTTTTCGCTGTATCGCGGACCATTGGCTGGATCTCTCACTGGCACGAGATGATCAGCGGTGATTACAAGATCGGGCGCCCGCGCCAGCTCTATACAGGGCATGCCCAAAGGGACTATCCCAGCAAGTAATAGCCACAACCACTGCGGAGGCCGCCCATGGGCGGCCTCCGTTGTTTTCGCTGCCATATCTGTGGATGGGGAGCCCTCTTCCCCCTTCACATGGAAAGCACATCCAAGTCTACCGCCAAAGGCTGGTATCACTCATACCTCGCGCCCTTCTGCTCTCATCCCAGAGAAGCGAAATGTATCCTTCTCGGCGTGATTTCATGTTGCGATACAGCAAATTCCGTACTCACTATCCCGACTCGATCAGACACGTTTTGTTTTCCACACTTTCTGTGGATAACCCTGTTTAAAACCATGAGAAAACTGTCATCAGTCACCATGACAAGCGGGTTACGCTTAGATTGATCATTTTTTAATCAAAAATAACTTGTTGATTTTAAAGGATATATTAGCCAAAGCCCGCAACCATGCGGCTCACATTAGGCTTGTGCACAAGCACCCATCATTTCCACGATCCCGTGGACAACTTGGAAAGCATGTCAAGGGTAACAGGAGGGAAAATCTACCCATGCGACCATCGTATATGAGGAAAAACGGCGCTACACACGAAGCATGAGAAGACTAATCACAGCAACAAAAAAAGACGCATTGAGCGTCTTTGGTAACTCTTCAAAACCGCATTTGATGAGTGGCGTCCCATAGGGGGTTCGAACCCCTGTTCCCGCCGTGAAAGGGCGGTGTCCTAGACCACTAGACGAATGGGACGCAGGATGTCAAAAATCGAGATTGGTGGAGCCTAGCGGGATCGAACCGCTGACCTCGACACTGCCAGTGTCGCGCTCTCCCAGCTGAGCTAAGGCCCCGCATCTCGTGAAGACGGAGCGCATAGTACTGATTCGCTTCGGGTCCGTCAACAAGAAATTCAGCTACGGGCTACGGGCTACGGGCTACGGGCTACGGGCTACGGGCTATTCAGTATCCACTGAACAGCTCGTAGCTCAAAGCCCGCAGCACGAGGCTTGGGGTCAAAGAGCCCGGTATTCCTTCTCGAAGCGCTTGGCTTGCTTCTTGGAGACACCACCCAGCACGGCAATGGCGTGGCGCAGCCGTGCGCGGGTCATGTCCGAGCCGAGGATAGCCATCGCGTCCATTACCGACGTGGAAGTTGCGGAGCCAGTCACGGCAATGAATACCGGAGCCAGGAAGGCTTTCATTTTCAGCTCGAAGACCTCGGCCAGGGACTTCACCTCGGCCAGTAGCGCATCCTTATCCCACCGCTGTACCGTTTCCAGACGCCAAGTCAGGAACTGGAGTAGCTTGAGCAGTTCCTCACGTTCGAGCTTGATGCTTTCGAAACTGCTTTCATCGATCTTGGGCAGGCCAGAGAAAAAGTGGCCAGCAAGCGGTGCCACGTCCGAGAGCGTCTCCACCCGAGGACGCACCTGGGGCAGGATCTGGCGCACGTACTCCTCATTGAAGGCCCACTGCTTGAGAGCTTCGAGGAAGGCATCGTCATCCAGATCCTCGCGGATATAGACACCATTGAGCCAAGTCAATTTGTCGAGATCGAATACCGGTCCTCCCAATGAGACACGGTGCACGTCGAAATGCGCCATCATCTCATCGAGGCTGAACTTCTCGCGCTCATCGGGCATCGACCATCCCATACGCCCCAGATAGTTGAGGACAGCCTGAGGCAGGAAACCCATGCGCCGATAGTAATTGATCGATGTCGGATTCTTGCGCTTGGAGAGTTTGGACTTGTCCGGGTTGCGTAACAACGGCATATGACAGAGCACCGGCATCTGCCAGCCAAAGTACTCATAGAGCAACTGGTGCTTGGGCGCGGAATTGATCCATTCCTCACCACGCAGCACATGAGTAATGCCCATCAGGTGGTCATCGACCACATTGGCTAGATGATAGGTCGGCATACCATCGGACTTGAGCAGGATCTGAGCATCAACCTGAGCCCAGTCCACCTCGATGGTACCGCGCAACATATCCTTTACTACGCAGATACCTTCGTCGGGCACCTGCATACGCACGACAAAAGGCCACCCTTCGCTTTCACGGCGCGCCACTTCGTCTTCGGGCAGTGCAAGGTCGGCTGGTTTGAGTGCCAGATGCAGCCCTTCCGCCTTACGCGCCTCGCGCAGTTCATCGAGTTCTTCGCTGGTACGGTAGCATTTGAAGGCATGCCCCGCTTCAATCAACTGGCGTGCATATTCGGCGTAGAGCTCTCCGCGCTCACTCTGCCGATAGGGGCCATGAGGGCCGCCTACATCGGGTCCCTCGTCCCATTCCAGCCCGAGCCAACGTAGTGAATCAAGGATCATCTGCTCCGATTCGGCAGTCGAACGCACCCGGTCGGTGTCCTCGATACGCAGAATGAATTGCCCCCCATGCTGGCGAGCGAAGCACAAGTTGAACAGCGCGATATAGGCAGTGCCTACGTGGGGATCGCCGGTCGGCGAAGGAGCGATGCGAGTACGTACGGTCATTATCTTGCCAGATCCGTTGGGTGAATGAACTTGGCGGCATTATACGCACTCATGATCCCCCCATCAGCTTTGAGCGATAAGATAGAAGATCGGCACTTCGCGGCTCGAAGGCACAAGAGTGATGTCTCCTTGTTTTAGTCGGCTAATGCCGACTGTAGCTGGGTACCTATAGCGCCAAGTGCTCGCGGAACCAGTCAGTGATGAAGTCCAGGTAGGCACGGGTCTTGTCGGGCAGATATTTGCGCGAGCGAAACAACACCAGCATGCTGCCGTGTTCGTTCCAGTAAGGTTGCAGCAACGGCACCAATTCCCCCGTGGCAACAGGTGAGCGTGCCGCAAAGGTCGGCAAGTAGGCCAGGCCGAAACCAGCCTTGGCCGCTTCCACTACCCCCAACAGATTGTTGATGACCAGCCGCGAATTCGGCTCGATGTCCAGTGGCTGGCCGTTGAGCGAAAAACGCCAGTGAGCCCCCAGGTCATAGTTGCCATAGAAAATACTGTCATGCTCGCGAATGTCCTGCGGGTGTAATGGCCAATTGACCCGAGCCAGATATTCCGGGGCGGCGTAGAGGCCATACACCACCTTGCACAATGGCCGCGATACCAGACTCGAAGGTGGCAAGGGCCCCATACGGATGGCTAGGTCTACCGCATCATCGATGGGCTCGAAACGCTGATCTTCGAGCAGGATCTCCACCGCCACGTCAGGATAACGGCGCATGAATGCGGTGGTGGGCGCCGCCAGATACATGAAACCGAAACTGACTTGTGCACTGACCTTGAGCTGCCCCCTCGGGCGCGCTGTCACCGACTGTACCTGGGCTTCCGCCGCCGATAGCTCCTCGCGTATACGCAACCCATGCTCGTAATAGATCTGCCCAGCCTCAGTGAGATGCAGTGAGCGTGTCGAGCGGTTGAGCAGGCTGACTCCAAGTTCTTCCTCCAAAGCTGCCACGCGCTTGGAAGCCAACGATTTGGAGATCCCCAGGCGTCGCGCCGCCGCAGTGAAACTGCCGCTGCGCACCACTTCGATGAACACCCGCAGTGCATCCAGGGTTGCCAAAAAGCCCTCCTTTTGTACTGTCAGCTATAGGGTAGCGGCTACCATTCGACCGCCCTTGTTTCCATAATGGAAACACTAGTTTTCGATTGTACCCACTTATTCCGCAAAAGCCGATTCCCTATACTGCACCTGCGTTCGGGTCGAACTCGATTGTGAGCTATCCTCCGAACGTCAACGCCATCAGGCCAAGGCAATGACGCCAACGCCTGGATGACGCCTTCAGTGCATTTCTGCTTGCGCGCGGCCGGTTGTTAGCTGACATCCGGCGCGCTTTTCTTTTTCCTCCTTCTCTTCCCCCATGGGCATTCATGCACCATGCAAGGGCACTCTCGTGAAAGAAAGTTGTCACATCGTTGGATGCGTGATCTTGCACAATACAGGCGGGATACTAGAGCATCATGAGCCCATTCAAGAGAGATGCAGCAATGGATGCCCTAGGCCCCCGGATCAAGCGATTGCGACAACAGGCCAACCTCAACAAGGCGGCTTTGGCACGTTTGGTGGGAGTATCGGACGTCACCATATCCTACTGGGAGTCCGGGGCCATCAAGCAAATCGGCCATGAACGCTTGGTTGCCCTATCGGAAGCACTCAAATGCCCCCTGAGCGAATTGCTGGCCGATCAGCCTCAATCTTCACCTCAAGTATTACACCTCACTGCCATACCTCCCATACCATGGCATGCCGCACCGAAACACTGCATCACGCTGCCACGGGAACTACTCATCTCCTCGACCGATTTCGAGACGGATTGTTACCTGGTCACACCGGCTCCCGATCAAACATTCGACTTTCTCGCCTATGGCGACTTGGCCGCCATCAGTCCCACTACGACCTTTCAACGCGCCGGGCTCTATGTCATCGAGCATCAGAGCCAGATCAAGATCCGACGGCTCCAGCAAAGCCCTACAGGGGAACTGCGTCTAACAGGGGAGTCGGAAGCGGATAATGACACGACTATCGCTGATGCGTCGTTGCGATTACACGGCAAGGTTCAAGCACGTTGGCGGTTACAGTGAACGAGCGTTTCACACCGTCACGTTCCGATGCCTGGCTCCGTACCGGCGGTGAAGGACGTGGAGTACTCGGCCGTGGTTCCTCGATGCCTTGACTTGGATGTCAACGGCCCACTCAGGTGCTCTCCCTGCTCACCAATTACCGCACGGACCGACTGAGGTTGGACACTGGCTGGCTGCACGGATACCGTGATCGAGTACTCCCCATCAGGCAGGCCGCTGCCTGGTCCGAAAGGCTCGGCTGAGAAGTGCCCGCCGTCGACACTGGTACGAATACGCCAGCGTACTCCACTGGTCTGGCGCTCAACGACGATCAACAGCTCGGTTTCATCCGGTAGGTTGGTCTGTCCTTCCACCCTTAACCGGCGATCCGCCAGTTGGTCACCCTCTGCCGTGATCTCGACTGGCTCGGAGAAAGGTGCCACCTCCGGCTTTTTCTCCTCATTCACCTCAGCACCAGTGGGTTCGCCCTCATCAGGCAGGTCGTCCATCGATGTTGCGGTCTCTTCTTCCTCGTTGTTGGACGACGAATTCCCTCCATCGCCTCCACAACCGGTAAGCGCCCACGATATCACCAGAACGAAGCTAAAGCTTCGCAGCCAGCTGTCCCACGCTCTCATTCATGTCCTCCCCACGCAAAGCTCTACAGCCATTGAGACCCATTGGTGATGGCCCTGTCCAGCACTCTTGCCTACATCACTCCCCTATTCGATCCCCAAGGCCGCGTATCCCATAGCGGTAAGTTCGATTTGTTGTGGGTCTTGGCTGTCCTGGAAACGCTTGACCGTGATCAAGCCTCTGGATTCCAGTTCGCCGATATCTTCCAACACCCTTGATAGCAAGCTGTCCTCGCCTGCGTGGCCAAATGGGGATGCCAGAACCCCGCCGTGCTGGAGAACGCGGGAAAGGAGTTCCATCTGATGGCTGGTGAGATCGGTACCCATTGTTCTTCTCCTTGTGAATACGAGCGTCGGATTTCGTGGTAGTGGCCCAAGCCCCGCCACTCGACGGTCTGGCTTACTGATGCCCCAAAGCAGCCAATTGCCGCTAAGTGATCGCCGGTAGGAGGAACACCTGCTCTGCGCCTGCCTCAGAACTCCAGTGCGCCTTGGCAATTTCAATGCAGCAATCGATGCCAAAGCGTGGATCGTCACTAAGGTGACACATGAGCAGTCACACCCAGCCTATACCACTTCCCTGCAGATGCAGATACATCCATCATCTTCACCACATTGATTTTATTGAATAAATTTATTCACTTTACGTAATCACTTCGAAATGGCCATTGAGCTGCCTTCACCTATTCTCTATAGTCCTCCACACTGAAAGATAATCTAAGACAAAAGAACGAACTGGGAATCACCTGGTCAGAACGCAGGTAGGTCGGGAGGGAGCCATGACGGCACTAGCAGGAATCGGGCTATATAGCCCCAAGCAAGCCGAGAGGTTAATCGGCGTCGACGCAGAGAAGATCCGCCGTTGGATAGTGCGTGATCGCTCACCTGCAGGCCCTCTTTGGCATCCTGAGCCTGAGTCACTCGGTGCCGAGGATACGCTTAGTTTTAAAGATTTACTTGAAGTTCGTGCAGTATCGCGGTTCCGCGAACATGGTGTCTCGATGCATGTCATTAGAGAAGCATTGAGCAGCCTTAGTGACTACCTGCAACGCGACTATCCCTTGATCCATCCTCGACTTATGACTGACGGTAAAGACGTCTTTCTGCAAGCACTTGAGGAAAATGGTGAAGAAGGCCTCACTGACCTTGTAAAGCGTCAAGGAGTGCTTACTGAAGTCATTGGCCCTTCACTTATCTCTGGCATTACCTTCGATGCCAGTGATAATCCGGTACGCTGGACACCAGATCCTGCTGACCCACAGATTGTTATCGATCCACGCTTTGCGTTTGGTAAGCCCATTGTCTTGCCAAGCCATGTGTCTACCGCAGCCCTATTCGATGCTTTTCAAGCCGAAGAAGGCGATGCCGACACCGTGGCCAGAAACTTCGATATCACCCTTGATGAGGTGAATCGTGCCGTTAACTTTGAAAAAAGGATAGCGGCAGGTGCACTTCTTCATTGACGAAAATATCAGTATTCATCTTGCTCATGCCCTGAATCACCTCTCCAATATCTGTGATGAAAATCATACGGTGGTGCATGCCATTGACTACTGCGGGAGAGGAACACCTGACAACGTATGGCTTGAAAGACTCAAGGCTGAATCCAATTGGGTAATCATTTCTAAAGACCGCTTCAAGAAAAGCGATCCTGAGCGCCTAGCATTCGAGCGTGCAGGGATGACTATTATCAACCTCGGCAAAGACTGGAACAAAAGAAAAGCTTGGGCGACAGCTCTCCAGCTCATCAGATGGTGGCCTACAATTTCGAGTGGAGTGACCAAACTCAATTGCCCAATGTTGTATGAATTACCTTGGGGGATATCAGGAAAGCTCTCCGGTAGGCCTCTCCCGGTCACTCAATAGCATTCAGATCGTCGTTGTGGCACTCGGGCTTCGTCGACTACCAACTGGTCACCCTCGATCAGCGGTCCCTTTACCCCCTGCATCCTGACTCACTTCGACCAGGTAGCACGACTACGATGGTGTCTGCGTGCTTCCGCCCGGCAGCCCACAGATCAAAGGCATCCTGCAGCGTACCGAGCTCGGCGATGTATGGGGTGTCGGTAGCCGCTTAGTAGAGCGGCTTGCCCTCATGGGAATTGCAACAGCATGGGACCTAGTCCAGCAGGACCACGAGCGCATCCGCAGGCGCTTTTCCGTCACCCTGGCTCGCACCGTGTTGGAGTTGCAGGGTACGCCATGCATTGAGATGAACGACATCCACGAGCCACGCCAGCGCATCATGACCAGCCGCAGCTTCGGCAAGCTCACCGACGACCTCAACGAAATCCGCGAGGCGATCCGACAACACGGACAGCGTGGCGCCGAGAAGTTGCGCCGACAGAACGGACTCGCCAAAGCGGTATTGGTGTTTCTGAAAACGAACCTCTTCCGACAGGATTTGCACCAGTACTCACCGAGCCTGGCGCTCTAACTGCCCCGCCCCACGGCCGACAGCCGACAGCCGACAGCCGACAGCCGCGAGATCCTTCACGCCGCTGGCCACGCCCTGCAGCGGATCTACCGGCCGCACTATCTCTACCAGAAAGGCGGTGTAATGCTGCTCGACCTGATCGACGCCGATCGGCAGCAACTCTCGCTGTTGGACGCACCACAAAGCGACGCCGAGCGGCAGCGCAGCCAGAAGCTGATGGGTGTGATGGATAACCTGAATAACAGGATGGGGCGCGGCACGGTGAAGTTGGGCACCCCCTGTCCTGGGGCGGCCTGGCACTTACGCTGTGCCAACCGTACCCCATGTTGGTCGACACGCTGGGAAGAAATTCCCAGAGCAAAAGCACTCTAGTAAGTACCCAGCGTTCATGCTGGGCTTCTGCTGCGAAGGCAGCCGGCCCCGAAGGAAGGGTAGACGGAAAAGGTGGTGACGCACGAAAGATGCAAGCTTAGGATTCCCTTATATATGGCCGGAGAGTTACTAAAGCCAGCGGAATATTATGTCTTCCCATTTCACTCTGTGCTAGCTATATGCAACATAAATCCTTTTCAATCAAACAAAAGGATACCCACCATTAGAGAACAAATTATTACGGTAATCTTCTAGCTCTGAAAAATAACGAATTGATTCTTGAATGCCTTTTTCCTCATACAAGTACTCCTCAGCGCGCACATAAACCCCCTCGCCTATAGGGAGACACTCTACCCTAGTTGAGAAGTATTCCAATCTCATCTTTACATTAAAAGGATGATTTAACATGAAAAGGAAATCTTCAGGAGAAGGATTACTTGAACTCCATTGAGAATAAATATTGATTTCACCTTCCGGAGAGTTTAACGTGATTTCATTCCCATTAAAAAATCTTGAAATAGCAGAAATATCTGTTACAAAAACCTCATCAAGCTTTTTATCAAGCGCGAAAGGCATGCCATTTACTATACAAGGAATAATATACTTAACTCCATGTTTAGGACCAAAATTTTTTTCAACCATGTCTGGGTACTTGTCCAAACCTGCACAGAGTCTTTTAAGTTGGCCTATATGTTCTTTATAATCATCTATCATATTTCTAGACAGCACAGGACTTCTTGGGATCGCTCTATTTTTGCATTCGAAAACAAAAAGAAAATCATTCCACTTTACCAAGAGATCAAACTCGTACTCCTCTTTACCTCGCATCTCTTTAAACTTCTTAGGATTTAAACCAGCTTCCTTAAAAACATGGAGCAGTCTATACTCAAGAGCATCGCCCTTGTGTGCCAACTTTTCTTTATTCCTCCCAACATTAGAAACTACCAACTCATATAAGATGGCGTCTTTTAGAACAGGGCCATAGATCATGTACAAATCTCCAAACCTAATCACAGGAGTGTCATACAAATCAAAAGAACCAGGACCAAAAATAACATTATTCAAAAAAGTATCCGCTATTCCTATAGGAATGCCTTTGCTTACGAATAAATCAATTATCTCAACTTTCCCCAATAGCGGGACAAGAGAAGAAGCATCATCATCATTGTAATTACTCCTAACAAATTCCTGAAGGACTGCATACCCTTCTATCCATTGACTTAAAGTTAATCCAAGGCACTTATTTTTTTCATCCCCTGGATCAATAGAAAGAATTCTTTCAATAACAATATTATTTGCAACCCTGTTCAAATAAGCTTCACTATCATTTTCGCGCATCATAGAAAGATGCTCTAACGTAGTAAAATATATTTCTTTAGCCAGCTGGCGAATTCTTTGCTCAGCAATAATTTCGTATATCCTCCATGCAAGCGGCGAACTAATATCGAGATACTCTTTGACATGCTCTTTATGTTCCTCAGGCACATCTTCATTATTGTCCGAGTGGCTCCAACCTCTCTCGCAATGTCTAATATCTTTTTGTAATGAGTCAAAAAACTTCCAAGACATGGCATTCAAGTTAAGAGCACCGATTTTATAAATATCATCTTCAGAAGGACAATAAAACCGCTTAAAATCGAAGCAATTATTTTCTTTTAAACCCTCAATAAAACCTGTACTCTTCATGATAAGAAATATTGAATCGAAGAGCATCGACATAGCTGAGTCAGGATGAATCCTGTTTCCTATTGAATCTTCAATCAGATATGATAGGTGCGTATCTATAACCGCCTTGCCCCGAGCACCTTCCCTTAACGCAGCAACAGCTTTTTTTGAAATTACAAGATAGTCCTCAGCGCCTCGGATAAGAGAAGCCGAAACTAACTCAGGAGCGCTTAAGCTTTTAACCGCCTCAGTTTCAGACCGCCATTCATACAGCTTATTGAAATAATTATTTATAACAAGCAAAATAGCTATTCGCCGAACCGCACCTGCATGCTCTTTGGGATATTCAGCCTTTATTAACTCAATTAATGAACCTAAGTAATCTACCACCCACAGTACTTTCTCAACGTTACCATCTTGCACAATTAGGTTTTCATTACGCAAAACAGCATCAACGAAGCTATCTAAAGAAATCTTTCCTAACATTTTCTTGCTAATTTCCAGGGCTTCATGAATGCTTGTTTTTGGAGATAGCTTTTTAAATTTTTTTTCCACTGACTTAGACACACACGCCCCTATTAAAAACAGAAAATTTAAAAGAATAAAAAATTAATAAAAACTTTCAGAACTAGTTTATTTTCCCTAGCCTTACCTCACACCGCCCCAGGATCTCCACATCCCGCATATCCTCGGGCTTGATCAACTCAGGCTGATAGTGCTCGTTATCGCTTATCAATATCAGCGCCCCTCCCGCCACTCGTTGTACGCGCTTGATGCGCAGTTCTTCGCCCATACGCAGCAGAAACACACCATCCGTCGTGCGGTGGCTGCGATCGACTAGATCCAGGTCGCCATCACGCAGCGTCTCCCCTATCGAATCACCGCGCACCTTGGCTCCGACGATCTGGGTCGGGTCCAGCCCCTCGGGCGCAAGCTGAGCAGTCTCGAATACAGCGTGCTTTCTATATTGTCGGCATCAAACAGCCGTTCTGAAGCCGCTGCGACTTCAATGTCGTACTCCGGGATACGGATGGGCGAATATTCAGGACTTGGCCCTCCAGAAAGCTCGGCGCTCGCGCCATCATTGTCTTACCCAACTCTAATACTCACAGGTTAACACAGCGTTTCTTGCCCGTGATCAGGCACGTAAGGAATTCGAATGATGCAGTATCAGTATTGCTGGATTCGGCCATGCCCATAACTTTCTTGAGAGCAGTCTGGATTCGGAATAGCCAGGTTGTCCCTGACGAGCGATGCGATTGCATGCCCAAGATGGGAGGCTACCGCCCCGGTAAGTACTTACTAGCCTGACAGACCTGTCACTCGCTGTTTTCCTTGATCTCTTCCAAGTCCCATTGGGCTTTCCAAGGTATCGCGCATCAAGCACGCGGGCTGGTAGAATGCTCGACCTCATTAGCTTCTGTGATTCGTTATGCCCGTGCTTGACCGTACTTTTTCCGTCGCGCCGATGATGGATTGGACGACCCGCGATTACCGTGCCTTCGCGCGCACGTTGACGCGTCGTGCGTTGCTATATACCGAAATGGTGACGACGGGAGCCATCCTGCACGGTAGCCCGCGGGAGCGGTTCCTGGGCTACGACGAGGTGGAACATCCGTTGGCGTTGCAGCTTGGCGGCAGCGATGCCGGTGAGTTGGCCGAGTGTGCGGCGATCGCTGAGGAATGGGGGTATGACGAGGTCAACCTGAATGTCGGTTGTCCCAGTGATCGGGTACAAAACAACCTGATCGGGGCCTGTCTGATGGGTCATCCGGAGAAGGTCGCAACAGCGGTCCGAGCGATGATCGATGCCGTATCGATCCCGGTAACCGTGAAATGCCGTATCGGTATCGACGATCAGGATGAGGATGCCGACTTGGAGCGTTTCATCTCCATGGTGGCGGACGCCGGCTGCAAGACGTTCATCGTGCATGCCCGCAAGGCCTGGCTGCAGGGGCTTTCTCCCAAGGAGAACCGCGACGTCCCACCGCTCAACTATGCCCGCGTGCATCGTCTGAAAGCCAGCCGCCCTGAGCTACATATCGGCATCAATGGCGGCATCAAGACGTTGGAGGATTGTCAGACTCAACTCACCCACGTCGACAGTGTGATGGTGGGTCGCGAGGCGTACCAGAATCCCTGGCTGCTGGCCCAGGTGGATGAAGTCCTATACGGAGAACCAGGACCTGTCGAGAATCGCCATGCGGCGGCACGGGCCCTACGTCCTTATATCGCTGAACGGTTGGCCGAAGGGGCTCGACTCAACCATATCACCCGCCATTTGCTCGGCTTGTTCCAAGGCTGCCCTGGTGGGCGCCGCTTCCGTCGCCATCTGTCGGAAAACGCTCACCGTGACGGCGCTGGTCTTGCCGTGTTCGACGACGCGCTGGGCCTGGTTGCCGAGCGAGAGGCGGAGCCTGCCTGACCCCGCCTTGAAATCACACCAGCGGCAGATGCTCCGACGTGCCACCCAATTGCCTGGCAACCAATCGCCCGAGGCGTCGAACTCCTTCCTCGATACGTGCCGGTTCGACAGTGACGAAGGAAAGCCTGAGTGTATTGGCCTGGGGCGCCGTGGCATAGAACGGTGCCCCGGGTACGAATGCCACTCGCTCCCGAATCGCTTCGGTCAATAGCTCAGTACTGTCCAATGATTCAGGCAACGTTACCCAGATGAACATCCCCCCTTCAGGCCGGTTCCAATGCACACCCTCGGGCATGTGTTTCTCCAATGCGGCGAGCATGGCCTGGCAGCGTTCAGCGTAGAGCGTGCGAATTTCCGGAATATGCCCTTTCAAAAACCCTTGGCTGACGATCTCGTAGACCACCTGCTGGGTGAAACTCGGGGTATGCAGGTCGGCCGCCTGCTTGATCTGTACCAGCTTGGCGATCAAGGCGTCATCGGCAATGACGTAACCGAGCCGCAGCCCCGGTGCCAGTACCTTGGAAAACGACCCTAGATGAATCACCTGCTTCGGGGCCAGCGAGCGCAAGCTGGCCAATCGCTCTCCTTGGTAGTCGAGGTCACCATAGGGGTCGTCCTCGACGATCGGCAAATCATGCTCACGGGCAATGGCCGCGAGTGCTTCACGCCGAGAAAGCGGCAGCCTTCGCCCGGTTGGATTCTGGAAATTAGGCAGAGCATACAGGAAACGCGCACCCTCGATGACCTCAGGAGTCAGCGTCTCGGGTAGCAGTCCCTGATCATCGCTGGCAACCGATACGTACTCCGGCTCGAACAGCGAGAATGCCTGCAGTGCACCAAGATAGGTCGGTGTTTCCACCAATACACGACTGCCGGGATCGATCAATGCCTTGGCAATCAAATCCAACGCCTGCTGCGATCCGGTGGTCAACAACACTTGGGAAGGCCGTACTTCAGCACCGTCGCGGGAATACTCCGCGGCAATCCACTCGCGCAGCTTGCCAAGCCCTTCGCTCGGACCATATTGCAGTGCGCTTTCCGCGTGTTCTTCCAGTACCTTCCTGGTCGCCACTTGCATTGCCTCTACCGGAAACGTAGCCGCTGACGGCAAGCCTCCAGCGAACGAAATCACGTCCGGTTGCTCGGTCACTTTCAGAATTTCACGGATGGCGGAACTGGTCAGCGCGTTGGCGCGCCGGGAAAACGGCCACTGCATGGAAGCCTCTCATCGGAGCAAGGTAATAAGTAACGTAATAGCGAACTGCCCATCATAGGCCCGTTTACCGCCAGACGCAGCTATCGGAATCATCAAGCCGGCTCAAAACCGGTATCGAACCGCGACTGGAATGACTCCACGGCATTCTCGGCTTCCTCGATAGCCTCGAAACGCGCGACATGGAACAAGGCTTCACCTTCATTGGCGAGCGGCAGGTTGCTCATGCCGATGACGATGCCATCGGCGTTGGCCTTCACCTCCCCTTCGGCATTGCCGAAGGGATCGGCCACCAAGCCCAACACTTCGCCACTCGCTACCCGTGCCCCCAAGCGCACCTTGGGACGCAAGATACCGTCGATCGGCGCCCTAGCCCAGCTCGACCCTTCGGCCACTTCGGCAGGCCTAGGGGTGCGTCGACGCCGATCGGCGGACAGCATGCCAAGTGTACGCATCACGCGCAGTATCCCGCGTACTCCCGGCGCGATCGCCCACTCGTCGAAGCGTAGCGCCTCGCCTGCTTCATAGGTCAGCACCGGAACACCACGCGTTTGAGCGTAATGACGAATGCTGCCCTCGCGCAGCTCAGCATTGAGAATCACCGGTGCGCCAAAGGCCGTAGCCATGGCATTGGTTTCGCTATCGGTGACCAGTTGCGCCCTGATCTGCGGCAGGTTGGTGCGGTGGATGGCCCCGGTATGCAGGTCGATGATATGGGTGGCCTGATCGACAATCTGCTCGCGAAACAGCGCTGCCACCCTCGAGCCCAGTGAACCCGCCTCGCTGCCAGGGAAACAACGATTGAGGTCGCGTCGGTCGGGCAGATAGCGAGTGTGTTGCACGAAACCGAAGACATTGACGATGGGTACGGCGATCAATGTTCCACGCAAGGGCCGGATCGCCTTGGAACGCAACAAGCGGCGCACGATTTCCACGCCGTTGATCTCATCGCCATGGATGGCCCCGCAGACCAACAAAACCGGACCATTCTGGCGCCCATGCACCACTTCTACCGGAATATGCAATGGAGCATGCGTGTATAGCTTGGCGACAGGGACGTCAATCTGAGCACGCGAACCAGGAGATACACGGGTGCCGGCAAGTTCGAATGGAGCACGAGCCATGAAACGAAATCCTGAGAATGAACAGTGTTTCCTTTATACCTTTCCACCACGATAATGACGAGCCTTGCTCAATCACTGCTCCCTCTATGGAGAGGTCGCTTAATTATACAGTCGCGAATGTAAGTATCCTGGTTTTGCGGTAGAATGGCTAAAACGAAAGGCGACTCGAGGTCTTTGTACCCATGGCCAGAAAAACCAAGGCGGAAGCCGCTGCGACTCGTGAAGCCCTGCTGGATGCCGCCGAGGAAGTCTTCTACGAAAAGGGCGTGGCGCGCACCTCCTTGGAACAGATCGCACGTCACGCCGGCATGACCCGTGGCGCCGTGTACTGGCACTTCAAGAACAAAGCCGACCTGTTCACGGCCTTGCTGGAACGGGTACGCATGCCCTTCCAGGAATTGGTCGAGGAGATCAACGACCCGACCCTTACCGACTCTCCCTTGGAGGCCATCCGACTGACGTGTCACAAGGCCCTGGCCAGGCTGGAGCAACCTCACTACCGACGCATCCACTCCATTGTATTGCATCGCTGTGAATTCTTCAGCGATATCAACCCCCTGGAAATGCAGGACCAATTGGCACGTGAATGCGACGAAGAGCTGCGCGAGCACTTCCAGCTGGCTCATGAGCACAACCTGCTCAAACCCGGCCTGTCTCCGGAAATTGCCGCCCGGTTGCTGCAATCGACTCTGGGCGGCCTGGTACATGACTGGCATCGCAATCCCGAGAGCTTTTCCATCAGCAAGGACGGTCGCGAATTGATCGACGCCCTATTCGATCTGATGCGGCGGTGAGCCCCAGATTCGAAGATTCCAGCTTTTGCTGCAATGCAATAAAAACACGCTACACTCAAGCCAATGCAGACAAGAGAGTGATGACCATGGATGACCTGGAACTCGTCCGCGTTCGCGAATTGGAAGTGGCCGTGCGTGTCTGGCACCCGAACGCTCCTCGTACCCTTGTCGCCTGGCATGGTCTGGCGCGTCATGGTGGGGACTTCGCCGCTCTGGCCCGAGAACTGGGGCCAAGCTGGCGAATCCTGGCCCCTGACACTCCTGGCCGCGGGCTCTCGAGCTGGTCGCTGTTTCCTGCCCATGATTATCTATACAGCCACTACGTGACGGTGGCGGTGGCGATTCTCGATCACTTCGATCTGGAGCAGGTGGCTTGGCTAGGTACTTCGATGGGAGGGCTGTTGGGCATGCTGCTGGCCTCCCACGAAGAGCACCATTCTCGCATCGAGCGCCTGATTCTCAATGACGTGGGGCCAGAACTGGAGCAGGAGGGATTGATCGGGCTGAGTAGCTATTTTACGGCTCCCCACCGATTCTCCACCTTCAGCGAGCTAGCGCGAGAACTCGAGCGACACTATGTGGGCTTCGGCATCGACAACGAGGCAGCTTGGCGAGAACTGGCCCTGAACAGTGCACGCCGCCTCCCCGACGGCAGTTGGACCTTCCACTACGATCCGCGCATTGCCGAGCAGTTCATTCATGACAGGCCCCGCGATATGTGGGCCGACTGGCGAGCCATCATCTGTCCGACGATGGTCATTCGTGGCGCGGACTCCACGTTGCTCAGTACCGAGGTTGTCCAACGTATGCACGAAGATCAGCCAGGTCTGATCAGCATCGAGGTGCCAGGATGCGGCCACGCTCCCATGCTCGACCGACCAAGCCAGGTCGAACCGATACGTGCCTTTCTCACCAAACTCCGCGCCGTTCCCATCCCCGTCAGCCGCGAAGATGCGCCATTCTGGATTCGCGGTTGGTACTGGTTGCGCCGGCTGCTGACGCCCTCTTCCTGACATCCTCTGTCAATTTCAATGGGCCGTATGTCCCTTATGACGCTGCAGCATGCGCAGCTTGCGAAGCCGGGTTCGTGCATCCATGAACTTGGCCTTGGGCACGGCCCGATAGGCTTCTTCGTCAGCCAGATACTTGACCAGCACCCAACGCTCCCCTGGTCCGGGGACGGCACCACGCTTGGCATGCAAGACCACATCGACATCGGGATCCTCTTCCAGGGTGGCATGATACAGATTGCCCTCCTGCTCCGTGGCCCGGACGATCACCGTCTGCCCCAACAGCGAACACTGGCAGGCGGAACGATGACGGTGCAAGCTGGGCTGCAGCTTATAGCACAGTGAGACGCTAAGCGGTGCGGCCAACGCCAGAGAGCCCCACAGCACTACCAAGCCCAGCGGCAATCGCAACATTCCCAAAGGCAGAAAGCGTAATACCAGCAGTTCCACGGCCGCCGCCACGAGTGTTCCCAACCCCAGCAGTACCGTCAGCGCCACCGATACCGGCACACCAGCGAAGCCAAGCGATACCATGGCACTGGCAAGATGGTCATCGCGCAGGCTGTCGTGCTCAAGAAACTCGATCGGTGCCAACCCAATGGCTACCAGCAACCAGTAGATGACCATCAGGCCCAACAAGACCATGAAAATAACGACAGGAAAGCTCAATGCGGTCTGGATCAGCACTTCCATAACAGGCCCTCCCCACAGTTCACCAGGCGTCGGGCCGACGTACTGCACAGCATATCAAGCGTTGACGGCAGCGGGTCGATACCGGCGATAAGCCTCTTGCACCTTTCCAGTGTAGTAGGTCTTGCTCATGCACCTCCAGAAAGCCTCCACAAGAAAAAGGCCGCTCCCGATACCGGAAGCGGCCTAGCGCACGGCTTGTCGAGGCGTCAGGTAGAAACCTCCTGAGTCGTCTTGCCGCGTTTCTCAGCCAACCACTGCTGGACATGCGCGATCATGGCGTAGAAAGACGGCACGAAGAAGCTGGCCAGCACCGCCACCGACGCCATGCCCATGGCCACCGTTGTGCCGATGTGGTGACTACTGGTGTCACTGGCTCCTGTCGCCAACGCCAGTGGCAAGGTACCGAAGATGAACGCCAGCGAGGTCATGACAATCGGCCGGAAACGTAGTTCCGACGCGATCACGGCGGCTTCGCGGATTGACTTGCCCATCTCACGACGCTGCAGTTCGGCGAACTCGACGATCAGGATGGCGTTCTTGGCCGCCAACCCTACCACCACCAACATACCGACCTCGACATAGACACTGGAGTCCAGACCTCGCAGCACGACACCACCGATCGCACCGAGGAAGGCAAACGGCACTGCCGTCACCACCGCCAACGGCAAGGACCAGCTCTCGTACTGGGCGGCCAGGATCAGGAAGATCATGACGATACCGAACACGATAGCGATGGTGGCCGCGTTACCCGTACTCACCTCTTGATAGGAAGTGCCGGTCCAGCCCATACCCCAGCCGGAGCCCAGGGTTTCGTTGACCACTTCCTCCATGGCGGCAATTGCCTGACCCGAGCTGTAGCCAGGCGCCGCTCCGCCTTGGAACTGGGCAGCCGTATAGACATTGAAGCGTGTCATGACCGCCGGTACCGCCTGACGCTCCAAGGTGACGAATTCCGACAAGGGAATACGTTCACCATCGCTACCACGAACGAAGATCCCATTCAGATCCTCCGGCGTCTGGCGGAATTCCTCGTCGTTCTGCAGGTAGACCTGGAAGTTGCGGCTACGATACGTGAAGTAGTTGACGAAACCAGTACCCAAGGTATTCGACAAGGTCGTATTCAGATCGTCCAACGACACACCGTAACTGAGCGCCTTCTCTCGGTCGATGTTGGCACGATACGACGGCACATTGGCACTGAAGGTGGTGAAGACCTGACTCAGCTCAGGGCGCTGGTTGGCCGCCTGCATGACCTTGAAGGCGGCCTGCTGCAGCTCCTGCGGCGTGGCACCGGCATACGACTGCAAGAAACCGGTAAAACCGCCAGTCGTAGACAGCCCGATGATCGGCGGCATATTGAAGGCCATTGCCGACCCCCCGTCGATCATGGCACCGGCCTGCATGACCTTGCCGATCAATTGCTGGACCGTGAGGTCGCGCTCATCCCACGGCACCATGCTGATGAATATCACGCCACGCGCGGTATTGACCGAACTGGTCAACATGTCGTAGCCCGCTACCGCTGTGGAATAAGCCACGCCTGGGGTCTGCTCGATCTCGTGACTGAGTTTCTCCATGTAGGCTTCGGTACGCGCCAGCGAAGCCGCGTCAGGTAACGAGATGCTGGCAATCACGATCCCCTGATCGGTTTCCGGCACCAGGGTCGAGGGCGTGTTCTCATACATCCAGTAGGAAGCACCAAGAGTGGCCGCCGTCAGGAGCAAGGTCAGCCCCCAATACCTGACCATTACACGCACCACCCATAGATAAAAGCTCGTCACCCCGGCAAAGCCACGATCGAACAGGCGCAGTGGCGTATTCAAGGCACGCAGCAATTTCGAATCGGTAATCTGCCGTTTGTGCTTGACGAACAACGCACACATCGCCGGCGTGAAGGTCAGGGCAACCACTGCCGAGATCGCCACCGATACCGCGATGGTCAAGGCGAATTGCTGATAGACCTGCCCGGTAAAGCCACCCAGGAACGCCACGGGGACGAAGACAGCCGCCATGATGAAGGACGTGGCGATGATGGGGCCGCCAACCTCCTTCATGGCCTGCATCGCGGCCTGGAGTATCGGGATTTCGTCGTCTTCCTCCATAAGACGCTCGATGTTCTCCACTACCAGTATCGCATCGTCCACCACGATGCCGATGGCCAGTATCATGGCGAACAGGGTCAGCAGATTGATCGAAAAGCCGAATAGATAGAGGCCGGCAAAGGTTCCCACTACCGAGACCGGTACCACCGACATGGCGATCAGCGTCGTGCGCCAGTTCTGCAAGAACACGAAAACGATCACCGCAACGATCAGGAACGCCTCGATGAAGGTATGGGTGACGGTCTCCACCGATGCACCAATGAACAGCGTGGTGTCATAGGGCACCACATAGTCCAGGCCTGCCGGGAAGCGCTCCGACAGCCGTTCCATGGTCTCCTTGACCTCTTCGGCAGTGGCCAACGCATTGGCACCCGGCTGCTGGTTGATGAGAATCGGCGCCATGGAACTGCCGTTGAGGCGCGCCTCGACCCCATAGCTCGATGCCCCCAGTTCAACACGTGAGACATCATCCAAACGCAATGTCGAGCCATCGGGGTTGGTACGCAGAATGATGTTGCGGAACTCTTCCGCACTCGTCAGGCGCCCGGGAGCCGTAACGGTATAGCTATAGGCCCGCGGGTTGCTGTTCGGCACCTGGGCCAGACCGCCCGCCGGTATCTCAGTGTTCTGCGAACGTATCGTATTGGCCACTTCGGCGGGCGTCAGGTCGTATTGCGCCAACTTGTCCGGATTGAGCCAGATACGCATGGCAAATTCGCCACCGCCCAACACCTGTGCATTGCCCACACCCGGAACTTGGCGTAGCTCGTCGAGAATGTTGAGCGTGGCATAGTTCTGCATGTAGATGTTGTCGTACTCACCGGTGGGCGAGATCAATGCGGCAAACATCAGAATGCTGCTGGAGCTCAACTCGACCGTCACCCCTTGAGCCTGCACGGCCTCCGGCAACGTCGACAATGTCTGCTGTACCCGGTTGTTGACGTTGATGGTATTGGTATCGCCATCGGAATCGATGCTGAAGGCGATCTCCATGTTCATCGTGCCGTTGTCCGAACTGGTCGAGGTCATGTACAGCATGTTCTCAACCCCGTTGATCGCCTCGGCCAGAGGGGCAGCCACCGTTTGCGATACCGTTTCGGCGTCGGCGCCTGGATAGGTGGCCTCCACCGTGACTGTCGGTGGCACCACCTCCGGATATTGCTCGATAGGCAGGATACGCATCGCCATCAAGCCAACCAGCACGACAATGATCGAAATGACGGTGGCGAATACCGGCCGCTTGATAAAGAAATTGGAAATAACCATTGATCAGGCCCCGTTTGCCTCGTCGGTTTGCCGGTTCCCTTCGGCTCCGGCCTGGGTCGCCTGTGGTGACGTCCCGTTCTCGGCAACCTTCTCCGCTTCGCCATCGAAAGGCTGCGGATCGATGACCCTGCCCGGCTCGAGACCCGCCGGATCACTGACCACCACACGATCACCGGGCTCGATCCCAGAAGCGATGATCAGCCAAGGACCAGCAGTTTCCGCCGGTTCCACATTACGGGCACGCACCTTGTTTTCTTCATCGAGCACGAAGACTTGGGGGCCCATCAAACCTTCGGTCACCGCGATCTCCGGCACTGCCAGCACATCGAAACGCTGAAGCCCCGTGAGCCTCACGCGCACGAACTGACCAGGCAGGAAGAGACCGTCCGGGTTATCGAAGGTAGCACTGGCTTCCACGGTACTGGTGCTCTCACTGACTCGCGCTCCCAGAAAATCGAGTCTTCCCTGAAGTGTCTCGGGCTGACTGCTGTTGGAGGCGGGAAACACCAATTGAGCAGCGATCTCACTGTTGCCTTGCTCACGTTGACGGCGGAGTTCCAAGGCATCCGCCTGAGGCAATTGGAAACGTACCTCGAGCGGATCCAGTGGCGTGATGGTAGCAAGCTCCGTGCCGGCATCGACCAGATTGCCGACATTGACTTCACTGAGACCGATCATGCCCCCCACCGGCGCCTCGACATTGGTGTAGTCAAGATCGATCCGAGCACTGTCGAGCGCTGCCTGAGCCTGGGCCACATTAGCACGTGCAACTCCCAAGTCGGCTTGGGCCTGATCGTATTGCTGCCGGCTGATGGAGTTCTGCCCTAGCAGCCGCTCGTACCGGCTGGCATCTCGCTGGGCCCGGTTCAACTCGGCCTCGGCACTCTGCAGATCGGCCTCGCGCTGACGTACCGTCGCTCGATACAACGGAGGCTCGATGGTATAGAGACTTTCCCCCTCCTCTACCAGGTCGCCGGGCTCGAAGAGTCGCTCCTCGAGAGTGCCTCTAACGCGCGCTACCACCGTGACTTCATTGTCGCTACGCAGCATGGACGGATAGGACTTGTCGAGCGAGATATTCCGTGGCGCCATCTCCATCACCTGAGCCGGTGTGGGCGGCGGCGCCTGCTGCTCGGACGAAGACGCCTGCTGCTCATTGCCGCAACCTGCCAGCAACAAGCCGAGTCCCAGCAACGCCGACATCAACCGAATTCGCTCATGTTTCATGATTAGCATCTATCTCAGTCCCTGTGGATCGCATGGAGCAGCGATGACGCCCCAAGCTTGACTATCTCCTTGCCGACTCAGCCGAATAGCCGTTGCGGACAAGACATAACGCATCGGACACTGCCGTCAGCGACTAGGCGGCTCACCGATGTCCATGGCATCGCCATAGGCATCTCCCGCCCCATTGAGCTCCAGAAAAACCTGTTCATCGGCCTTCAACTGCGTATTCAGGACACGAATGACCTCGGCATCGAGCGTCCCGGCCTGCTGGCGCAACGCCAACCGGTCCAAGACGAAGTCATAGCGTGCTTCGGCTAGCGCGGAGACAGCATCGTAGAAGTTTTGCTCGGCATTCAGCACATCGACGATATTGCGCGTACCGACCTCGTAGCCGGAACGCGTCGCTTCCAAGGCACTGCGAGTGGACACGACCGCCTGACGCCGAGCCTCGACGGTGGCAACATCATTCTGCACACGCGTGAAAAGCGATCGCACCTGCTGGATCGTGTCACGGCGCTGAGCCTCGGCATCGTACTGGCTGGCCTCCAGGTCATAGGTGTTCTGACGAATCTGACTGCTGGTGGTGCCGCCGGTGTAGAGTGGCATGCTGGCTCGCACCCCCACTTGACTGGACGAGTCGTAGCCACTGAGAGTCTCGCTGTCGCTATCCCCATAATCGTAGCTGGCGAAGGCCTCCAGCACCGGCAAACGTGCCGCACGCGCCACTTCAACGGCACTGCGCGACACCTCGACCCCCGCTTGCGCCCCCTTGAGCACAGGACTATTGGCCAACGCCAGTTCCACCCAGGCATCACGTTCGACTGGCGCAGGCACTTCGACCGGCATGTCTTCGGATAGGCTCTCGATGCTGTCGTAACGCTGTCCGGTCAACCTTTCCAGCGCTTCGAAACTGACCTGCAAATCGCTCTGCGCGGCAATTCTATCGGCTCTAGCCTGGTCGAAACTGGCCACGGCCTCCTCGACATCGGTGATGGCAACCAAACCGACTTCGAATTGTTCGCGGACCTGTTCAAGCTGACGCTCAATGGCACGTTCTTGGGCTTCACGCGCCGCCAGAATGTCGTTGGCGCGCAGAATCTCGAAATAAGCGTTAGCCACATCGGATAGCAGTTGCTGCTCACTGGCCGCCAGACTGAAAGCTTCCTGGTCGATTTCCCGCTCGGCCTGCGTCACCTCTCGACTGCTGACAGCGTCGTACAATGACTGAGTAGCCTCCAGGCCAATGCTGGCACTGTTGTAGACATCGTCCTCCTCAAAGAGGGAACTCAGCCCTTCCAGGCCACCTGGAGCTGAGCCGCCCAGCCCCTCCAAAGATGAAGACGACGATTGGGAGTCGTAGGTGCGATTGTGCGCCGCCTGGGCCGAAGCACTGATCTGCGGCAACAGGCTGCCACGGACGACATCCCGGCCAGCCTGTGTGCTCGACAGACGCGCTCGCGCTGCCGCGAGATCGGCATCGTTTTCCAGCGCATCGCGGGTAATGGTCAGTAAATCCGCAGCCTGCGCCTGACCGGCCAGCAACATGGTCATCAAGAGCGGTAGAACGGCGCGGCGCCTCGCCAGGGTCCGAGCCCTGCCGTTGGAGAAGGAGTCGTGCTTGTATGACATCGGAATTCCTTGCAGGAGAAGGTGATTCGTCATCGCGAGAACGTGACGATTATAGCTACATTCATGTATGTATACTACCTTTGCACAGTCACATTCCCTTTTCTTTGCATAGCCTTGCCTTTTTCCGATCACAGGAAAAAGAGCGAAATGGGCCAGCATGGGCACCCAAGGCTAATTCCTCAACCTAGATTAAGGTCAAGATACCCTGTCTTTTGTGACAGCTACCTGCACTCTTGCAGATCGATGTGCCATTTGTGTCGCCATGAGGACATAGGCTTGCACCCAGTAGTTCGGAGGTACCGTTTCTCCGGATACTTTGTTGGCACTACGTTGCAGGGCAACGACATCGTTATCCCGCAGGGCGTCGCTGACACTCATGTTCCGAGAGTAGCTCATGCATCTCAGGGATGAGGATTGTCGTCGTTGCAGTGTTATGGGGGAGCCTATAAAGCTTGGTAAGCCTCTAACCTCGATACCGTGCTTTCGACCCCACTGTGGTAGGCACCACCGAACAGCAACAGGTGGTTGAGTAGCGGATACAACTGGAATAGCGCCTGCCGTCGCGGCCAGTCGTCTGGGCGAGGGCCGTTCCAGTAGGCGTCGAAGAACGTCTCGGACGGAGAACCGAACAGGGTCAACATGGCCAGATCGACCTCAGGGTAGTGACGATAGACGGCTGGGTCGATGATCGCGGGACCACGTGCCGTGTGCAATACATTGCCCCCCCACAGGTCGCCATGCACCAGGCTCGCCGGGACATCCGGCAACCAGTCGTCCAACGAGGTAGCCACCGCCTCGAGACGCCCCCGCAAGCGGGAATCTATCAATCCACGCTGGTAACACGCCGCCGTCATGGGCAACAGGCGTCGCTCACGCTGAAAAGCGCGCCCATCGGCAAGTGAGGTATTAGGCTGCGGCGTACGCCCACAGGCATTGTCGCGATACCAGCCATGAGTCTCAGCCGTCACAGCATGCAGTTCGCGCAGCCCCTCACCCAGCACCTCGTCGTTCCCGGTAGTTGCCAGCCCGCTATCGAGGGCTTCCATTACCAACCAGCCATCCGCTTCACCTAGCACTTCCGGTACTACCAGGCGAGTGCCGGCATCGCGCAGCGCTCGCAAGCCATCGGCCTCACCAGCAAGGCGCTCCGCCGTATCACACTTGACCACTACCATGCCCTGGTCGGTATCGAGTCGATAAACAGCAGCGATATCGCCACCGGACAACGGTCGCGGCTCCCCTTGTGGCGTCAGCCCCAGTGTCGATAGTAGTTCCTGCAGATGACGCTCCATCTCCGACCTCCTCCCACTTCTTATTGCACGTACAGAAGCCATACTGACACGATAGATCCCTATCACTATGGCAAAATTTCAGGATTCGCATATAGGAGTGCCCCATGTACAAGCTGGCCTTCTTCGTCCCCCTAAAGAATGCCGAAAGCGTCAAGGAAGCCATCTTCGCCACAGGTGCGGGACGTATCGGCGACTACGAGGCCTGTTGCTTCCAGACCCCTGGTACTGGGCAGTTCCGTCCGCTCGACGGTGCCACTCCACATATCGGTAAGATCGGCGACCTGGAGCGCGTCGAGGAGCTCAAAGTGGAATTGGTATGCGAGGACTCACTGATTCGCGACGCTGTCGCGGCTCTGAAGGCCGCCCACCCTTACGAGGAACCCGCCTACGACGTGTGGCGTCTGGATGATATTTGAACAGAAGTCCCATCGCAGCGAAGCTGCGTTCCCACCCGGACCGCGATAGCTCCAACCTTCGTGGAAGTTCAATTCACTGCGCGATGCCACCAGCGGGTTGCTGGAGCTAGCCTGCAATGCGCTGTAGGGTACGTGACCTAGCCGGCTCGAGCGTGGCAATCTGGAGCTCTTGCCGCCATTCATCAACGAGTGTAGAGGAGACACGCGATGCCTATCGCCATGATCACCGGTGCCACATCCGGATTTGGACGCGCCAGCGCCCGCCGCTTCACTGCCGCCGGCTGGTCGCTGATCCTGACCGGGCGCCGCACGGAGCGGCTCGAAGCCTTGAAGCAGGAGCTCGGCAAACAAGTGGACGTGCTGATCATCACGCTGGACGTGCGCGATGCGGAGGCGGTAACCGACGCCATCGCCAGCCTGCCGAGCGATTTTCGCCCTCTCAAGTGTCTAGTCAACAACGCCGGTCTGGCACTGGCCCCCGAACCGGCACAAAAGGTCAATCTCAAGGATTGGCACACCATGATCGACACCAACGTCACCGGTCTGGTCAACGTCACTCACGCTGCCCTGCCGCTACTTATCGACACCGGCGTTGGCGCCAGTATCATCAATCTGGGCTCGGTAGCCGGACATTGGCCCTATCCTGGCGGCCACGTGTACGGTGCGACCAAAGCCTTCGTCGAGCAGTTCAGCTACAACCTGCGCTGCGACCTGCAAGGGACCGGCGTACGTGTCACCGATGTCGCCCCAGGCCTGGCAGAAACCGAGTTCACCCTGGTGCGCACCAAAGGCGATCAGGCTGCTTCCGACAAGCTGTATCGCGGCACCACACCGCTACAAGCAGAAGACATCGCCGAGCAGATCTTTTATATCGCCACCCTGCCCGACCATATCAACATCAACCGGCTGGAAATCATGCCGACGCGTCAGACGTGGTCTGCGTTCAATATCGACAGGGATTAATCAGGAAGCGCTGAATAAATCGACGAGCAGCTCAAGCATAAGGCGCCCGGAGCGCAGCAACCGGAGCATATGGGGTATATGTGAGGCTTGCGAGCACCGCGTAACGCAGTGATTGAGCTGCACAGGCATTTATTGAGTGCTTCCTCAGGCGCTGCCGAAATAACGTTCCCTATCTTCCGGCGTAATGTCACTGATATGCAGCGGGAAAGCACCTTCATCGCGGTCAGCGTAGAAGTGGTGCAGGGTACGCTCGATGGTGGGAAAAGCCAGCTCGTCCCAGGGAATCTCATGTTCCTCGAACAACGCCACTTCGAGACTTTCCGGGCCGGCATCGAAGCTGCCCTCGAGATCGGCCAGGAAGATCATGTAGACCTGGTTGATGTGAGGCAAGTTGATCAGGGTATAAAGCCCATGGATCGACACTTCGGCGCAAGCTTCTTCGAGCGTCTCTCGGGCCGCGGCTTCCAAGGTAGTCTCGGCGTTCTCCATGAAACCGGCCGGCAGCGTCCAATAGCCCTTGCGCGGTGCAATAGCGCGCCGACACAGTAGGATCTTGCTACCCTTCACCGGTAGCGTGCCGGCGACGATGCGCGGATTCTGGTAGTGGATGGTGCCGCAGGCCTCGCATATATAACGCGGACGGTCGTCGCCATCGGGAATCGCGAAGTGGACGCTATGCCCACAGTGACTACAGAAATTCATGGGACTCCTTACATGGCCTGGCCGGCACACCTGGGAACATCGACTCTTGACGCTCTTTAAAGGGCTGGGTACAAGAGATGAAACCCAGTGGATCTCCCATGTTAGAGAATCTTCGCGAGCGCCTGCAAGCGCACACCCCTCGCCGACTCGTTACCGAGTTGCCCCAGGCAGCGGTTTTGATGCCGATCGTCGCACGGTCCGAGCCCACGCTACTGTTCACCCGGCGTGCCGATCACCTCAAGCAGCACAGCGGGCAGGTCGCTTTTCCCGGAGGAAAACGCGAACCAGGAGACATCGACTTGCTGGCCACCGCACTACGCGAGGCCGAAGAGGAGATCGCCTTACCTTCTAGAGAAGTCGAACTGCTCGGCCAGCTCGGCGACCTGATCTCGTTACACGGAATCGCGGTCACCCCCTATGTGGGGCTGATACCCCCTGACTTGCCACTACGTCCTGATCCTGGTGAGATCAATGCGATCTTCGAGGTTCCGCTGCATCACTTTCTTGACGACCGTCGTAGCCATACCGATGTCATCCCGATGGATGATCGCGCCCTTTATGTCCCCAGCTATCGTGCAGGCAAGCATGTGATCTGGGGACTTTCGGCGATGATGCTGGTGGAGTTGCTTGCCGAAGGCTTCGGCTGCCGAATCAGCCTCGACCACGCCCCCACAGCAGGCTGGCTATGCTACTTTCCGCCTCGTAGAACGACAGCCAGTGCATTTCCGTCTTCGACCCGAACCGACTGAATCACTATGCAACCTCTCAATCACGTGCTCGACCATGAACTTGTACTCCGCGACAAGCTGGCTCAGTTGGTCGACGCCTTGGTGGCGCACGGCTGGTTCGTCGGCGAAAACTTCGTCGATGCTGGACTTTGCCAAGCACTGTATGTCGAGCTGATGACGCTAGCCGAGCACGATGCACTGAACGCCGCCGGTATCGGGCGCGGCAAGCAGCACAGCCTGCGGCGCGATATCCGTGGCGACGCCATCCATTGGCTGGACCGCAAAACCTTGGCCCAGCGCCAGTATCTCACCGCCATGGGCACACTGCAGCGCGAACTCAACCACGCGCTCTACCTCGGACTGTTCGAATTCGAGGCCCACTTCGCCCACTACCCGCCCGGCGCCTTCTACAAGAAGCACGTCGATAGCTTTCAGGGGCGCGCCAATCGTGTGGTTTCCACAGTGCTCTACCTCAACCCCGACTGGCCGATGGATGGTGGCGGCGAAATGGCACTGTTCGATGCCGACCAACCCAAGTGCGAAGTGGCACGCATTCTTCCACGCGCCGGCACCTTCGCCTGCTTCTTCTCCGAAAGCGTGCCTCACGAAGTGCTGCCTACCCGATTGCCGCGCGCCAGCATCGCCGGCTGGTTCCGTCGCAATGCCTCGCTGGGTGGACTGATCGACCCAGCTAGATAAGTTCCGCTTGATCCTCATGCGATATAGCTGAATTACACCTTTGCCGGCATGTGCCACATCCTGATGCGCGACACCCAGGTCGAGAATCTGGAGAACGTAAGCAACCAGAAGATCCGCATCATCCCCATCACTGCCATGCATACCTGGTGGCGCGCCGAAGACACTCCACCGCAGTGGTTCGGTGCGTCACGACCGCGGCAGCACCTCAGCCAAGGCCACCAGGCAGGCGTCGACCTCGTCGGCACTATTGTAGTGCGCCAGCGAGACGCGGGTGACCGCTTTCAGCCCGAGCGGGCGCAGGATGTTGCCGGAGAAGACGTCGTCGCTTCGCGCGTGGACGCGTATGCCCCGCGCACCGAGTTCGGCGACGACATGTTTGGCCTCGACCCCCTCGACGGCGAACGACACCACTCCCTCGCGGTACGGTGAATCCGCCGGCCCAATCAGATGCAGCCCGGGATAGTCGCACAACCCCGGCAGGTCCGCGTCGCCGTGCAGCAACCGATGCACCAGGGCACGCTCGTGGGCTTGCATTGCCCGACCAGCGGCAACCAGACAGGCGCGGCGTGACGACTCCTCGGTGAAGTGTCCGCCCAGCCAGGTGAGGTAATCGATCACCGCACTGAAGCCGGCAAAGGCCGAGGGGTCACGGCTGCCCAATTCCCAGGCATCGGCGGGCTTGCCCAACAGCCGGTCGTGGTCAACGACACTCAGGCGATCAGAAACCCAAGCGTAACCGTTATTGAGGCGGCAAAATGCTTTATAAGGAGAAATGACATAGGCATCGACATCATAGTCGTCGACGGCCAGAGCCCCGTGTGGTGCATGCTGGATGCCGTCGACGATGATCACGCACTCGGGGGCCACGGCGCGGATGGTTCGTACGATCTCGGTGATGTCCATGCTCATGCCGGTTATCGGGCTGGTATGCAGGATGGTTGTGATACGGGTGTCCGGACGCACGCAGTCGGCGTAATGTGCTGCTGTCACCTGACCAGTCTCAACATCGAAGGGAACCTCGATCCAGTCGCGCCCGGTGCGCTGCGCCCACTGGGCGGTAGCATCATAGGTCGCGGGGTGCTCTACCGAGCTTGCGACGATACTGCCGCCCTCCTCGGCGGAAAGCGCCGCTGCACGGATCACACGAAATAGACACTCTGTGCCAGTCTCACCACCAAAGATGATGCCGCTGCTAGCACCCATGAAGCTGGCCAGATCATTTCGGCCGGCAGAAACGATCTGCGACATCGCGTGGGAGGCGGGATTGTCGCGGTGCTCATTATCGGGAATGCCGGCGACTTCGGCGCTGCGCTCAACTACCGACTTGAGTGTCAATGAACCGCCTGCGTTCTCGAAGAATACTCGCTTGCCAGTGAAGGGGCAGGAATCAACGTGCAGGAAGGACTCCCGTACCTGGCACAGTAGTTCTTGGGGCAAGAAAATACCCTCTGCAGGGATGGCCTGGGGGGTGGACATAATATGGGCCGAAGTCGTCGTCATGATTGATATCTCCATCGATCAGGCACAGGAATGCCTGACCTTCCTAGAAAACGCAGTGGGAATCAGTGCTGGACGCTGCTATGGCGTCGACGCCACTGGTTCCAGAGCGGATATGCGAGTGCCAACACCACCAGCAAGCAAAGCGTTAGTGACAGTGGCCGAGTGAAGAAGGTGGTCAGGTCCCAGTGAGAGATCTGCATCGAGCGGCGGAAGTTGACCTCGAGGATGGGCCCAAGGATCAGGGCAATAACCAAGGGCGCGGCAGGGTAACGCCAGCGCTCCATGAAAAAGCCCACCACGCCGAAGGCCACCGCCAGCCAGACGTCGAAGACCTCGTTGCGCAGCGCATAGGTACCGATCACGCTGAACACTAGGATCATCGGCCCCAGCACCGCACCCGGTACCTTGGTCACCACCACCAGGTAACGACACAGCCACAGTCCCAGCACTGCAAACAGGATGTTGGCCAGAAAGAGGGACAGGATTAGGGTGTAGGTCGTCTCGGCATGTTGGGTGAACAGGCTCGGCCCCGGAATCATGCCGTGGATGGTCAAGCCACCGACAAACACCGCCGTGACCGCATTGCCGGGAATGCCCAGCGTCAAAGTAGGGATCAGCGTGCCGCCGGTCACGGCGTTGTTGGCCGACTCCGAGGCCGCCACCCCTTCCAGTTCTCCCTTGCCGAAGCGTTCGGGCGTCGGGGAATGACGACGCGCCTCGCTGTAGGAGATAAAGGAGGCAATGCTGGTACCGGCCCCGGGCAGAATGCCCACTACCGAACCGATGACCGAGGAGCGCAGCAGGGTACGCAAGCTGCGCCGGATGTCGTGCCACAGCGGCAGGCGGCGCCCCTTGAGCTGCTGCCCCTTGCCCGCCAGCACGCCACCGCCTTCGGGCACGCAGAGGTTGAAGGCCTGGGAAACTGAAAACAGCCCGATCAGCACCGGCAGCAGCGGCACTCCCTCGAACAACTCGCTGTGGCCGAAGGTGAAGCGCTGCATGCCGGTGAAGGTGTCCAATCCCACACAGGCCAGTACCAGTCCCACCGCAGCCGAGAGTACGCCCTTGAGAGGACGGTCCGACGCCACGCCGACGATGGTTACCAGCCCGAAGATCGCCAGCACGGTGTACTCCTGGGGGCCGAAGGCCAGCGCGACCGTCGACAGCGGCGGAGCGATGGCGATCAGCACGACCACGCTGAACAGCCCGCCGAACAGCGAGGCGAGGGTCGCCATGCCCAGCGCCTCGCCGCCTCGCCCGGCCGCGGCCAACGGATAGCCGTCGAGCGCAGTGGCGATGGAGGCATCCGTGCCCGGGGTGCGCAACAGGATCGCTGTCACCGACCCGCCATAGACCGAGCTGACGTAAACCGCCCCGAGCAGCATAAGCGCCAGGTCCGGCGGCATGTTGAAGGTGATGGGGATACACAGCGCCACGCCCATCGTCGAGGAGAGCCCCGGCAGCGAGCCGATCGTCATGCCGGCCAGTGTGCCGAGAAACAGCGTAAGCAGGGCCATCGGCGTCAGCACATTGCCGAGGGCAGGAAGCAACACATCCATAGGAAGCCTCTTGAGGGAGGTCGCAGGCCGCCGTTAGGCCACCAGCCAGCCGGCAGGCAGTGGCACGGACAGCAGGTACACGAAGACCACGTAGATCACGGCAGAGAACACCACGGCAATTGCCAGGGCCGCCGGCCATCGCAAGTGGCCCAGCCAGCGAAGGCTGGCCAGCAGGAACAGCGGCAGCGCGACGAAAGCACCGGCGGTCACCATCAGTCCCAGCAGCCCCAACACGCACAGGCACCAGAGGAGGAAACGCGGCCAGGGCAACGAAGGTGGCAGATCGTCGGGGGCGCGACCGCGCAGGGTACCCAGAGCGATCCCTGCGCTGGCCAGTAACCCCAGCGTGCCGGTGATCACGGGGAAGACCCCCGCGTCGCCAGGCATGCCCAGGCCCGTGACCACCGCAGCCGCACAGAGCGCTCCCACCAGCACGGCTACGCAACGATCGATAGTGTCGAGAGTCATGGAATTATCTCTCCAAGCGTCGGATCACTGCTCGACCCAGGGATCTTTTTCCCAGAGCGCCTTCAACCGATCATGGCTGTCGTGGATGAATTCGACGTACTCCTCCCCGTAGATGGGGTTGACCGGCATGTTGAGCTGCTCCATCTCGGCGCGGAATTCCGGGTTGTCGACGACATCGCGGGTAACGGCCAAAAGGGTGTCATAGACCTCCTGGGGCACGTCCGCCGGCACGGCGAATCCGCGCGATGCGGCGGACTGGACGTCATAGCCCTGTTCCTTCCCGGTGGGGACGTCGGCGATGGCCTCGACCCGCTCGTCGGCCCATACCGCCAGCCCACGCGCCTTACCTTCCTGGATCTGGGCCGCCGCTTCCGACATGTTGCCCTCGAAGGCGGTAATGTGGCCGCCCAGCAGCGCGGCGGTCGCCTCGGCATTGCCGTTGTAGGACACGAAACTCAGGCCGATGTCCGCTTCCTCGGCGAAGTTGAGCGCGGCGAGGTGGTCGTCACCCCCAACGCCCTCGTGGGAGATGATCACCGATTCCGGATCGTCTTTTACCGCTGCGACCAAGTCATCCAGGGACTGGTAGGGGCTGTCGGCAACAACCGCCAACACGCCCGGGTCGGTGATCACGTTGGCCAGCGGGCGGATCTCATCGAGGGAGTAGCCGACGGTATCCTCGCGGGTGAAAGGGTAAACCTCCACTGCGGGTGAGTTGATCAGGCCAATGGTGTAGCCGTCGGGGTCAGCGTTGGCCAGGTGAACCCAGCCCAGTTCGCCACCGGCGCCAGGCCGGTTGACCACCACCACCCGCTGGCCGAGTTCCTCCTCGGCGTACTTGGCGAAAATCCGCGCCATGGTATCGGTGCTGCCCCCAGCACCGAATGCGACGATCATTTGAATCGGCTTGTTGGGGTAGTCCGCTGCCAGGGTTGCCGTACTCAGACCACCTGTCAGAATCGTCGCCATCGCTCCCAGCACCACCTTTCGCGCCAGCCTGGATTGAGTCTTCATCGCCTTATTCCTTGTTACTGTTGTGGTTTCAGAACCATGCAGGTCGCTCGCCAGGAGCCGCCTCCTAGCCTGACGCTGCAGAGAACCCTGCCCAATACTTAAAAACATTCCACACTTTCAAAAAAGCGAATTAATTGCATATATTAAGAGTCGAAAATTTCATTATTCGGCGATGCCATGTTGACCCTCAAGCAGCTCGAAACTTTCGTCCAAGTGGTCGAGCTCGGTACGTTCGAGCGCGCCTCGCAGCGCCTCAACGCGACGCAGTCCACCGTCTCCAAGCGCATCTCCGAGCTGGAGCAGGCCAGTGGCCTGCGCCTCTTCGACCGCTCGCGCCGCAACGCGCGTCTGACCGAAGAGGGCGAACGAATGCTGGAGCTGGCCTACGCGACGCTCGATGGTGCGAAGCGGATCCTCGAGCTCAACGAGCAACCCGAGCGCGTGCTGCATCGTGTGCGTATCGGCTTCACCGATCTGGCCGCCCTTACCTGGCTACCGGGCTTTCTGCGGGATTACACCATCGAACGGCCCGATATCCGGCTGGACATCACCATCGACATGAGCCGTACCCTGTACCAGCAGTTTCAGGATGGTGAGTTGGACCTGGTGGTGATACCACAGGTCCCCGAGGCCTTCGCCCAGCCGGGTGTGGAAACCCGGCTGCTGGAGGAGGTGGAGATGGCCTTCATGGCCAGAGAGGGCCTGGTGGACGGCCCCCGCCCCATCCCCATAGGGGCGCTCGAACGCTACACCCTGATCAGCCAGGG
This sequence comes from Litchfieldella anticariensis FP35 = DSM 16096, assembly GCF_000409775.1. Taxonomy (GTDB): domain Bacteria; phylum Pseudomonadota; class Gammaproteobacteria; order Pseudomonadales; family Halomonadaceae; genus Litchfieldella; species Litchfieldella anticariensis. Next base: position 241,464 of record NZ_KE332388.1, read on the forward strand.
CAAGCGCTCCGGGTTCGCGCAGGATATCAATCGCTGGCTTTCCCACCAGGGCATGGCCGCCGCCAACCTGACTGCCGATAACCTGCTGGCACTCGTTGGTCTGGTGGCGGCGGGACGTGGCATCAGCGTATTGCCAAAACTCTGTGTCCAGCGTTTCGCCCGCGAGCAGGGGCTGGAGATCCTCAAGACCATCCCCCGTCTGCCCACGATCGGTTACTACGCCCTGTACCATGGCGGGGTGCGTATCCGGCTGCTTGAAGAGCTCGCCCACCGCCTCGTCAACGCAGCCGACTTCACCCGCCCCTTCTTCTTCTCCGAGAAGAGCTCTGCTCGTAGCTGACAAGGCACTTGCATCGACCCCACCTCACCGCCCGAGACTCTATCGAATGGGTATTGAAGCAACTGGAGCTGGGGCACCGGTGGTAATGGAGCATGGCGGAGTTGTCGGTGCAGCGCGTTGTTATGGGGTTAAGCATCCTTACGCATGACTGGCCGATCCTTCTTCCGGCGAGCCACTTCCCTAAAGCCGGCGTCTTCAAAAGCTTTCGCAAATCCGACAAGCGAGGTGGTGGAATCGAGGCGCCTGCCTCCCGGTTCGACAGGATACCCCTCAATTACCTTGTAACCCTGCTTCTTTGCGAAACGAGAAACTTCATGGAGAAACGCGAGCTGAATATTCTTTCCTCGGGCTGAGCGATCTACGAAGAAACAATTCACCGATAACACTCGCTGATCGTCTACCGGCTTGGTAACCAGTGACTTGTTCAGGCGTGGATACCATTCACGCGGCCCACACCCACACCAAGCGACGGGGCGCTCCTCCTCATAAGCGAGGATGCCCGGCACGTCTCCGGAATCCACGCAAGTTTTCATTGCGCGGCGATTACCCTCGCCTTGTTGCTTCTTCCAGTCGGCAAATGACAGGCGCCAGTGCATGCACCAGCAACCCTTGCAACCATCGTAGGTGCCCAGTAGCACATCGAAATCGCGCCAAGTAGTCTTGGTTAGCGGTTTGAACGACAGGGCCATTGGTACCTCCTTATTCTATTCTCATAACAGAAATTAGACTGTCCGTTCTGTTATCGGCTTATCGCGCCGCCAGCGCGCTCTCAAAGCTAAAGCCGAAGGAGCCAAGCTGCAGCGCCCCCGGTCGGGCTATGCAACAGCGGGTCCCTGAAAATCACTTCACTGAGTAGCCTCCGTCGACAACCAAATTGTGTCCGGTAACATAGCTTGAGGCATCACTGGCCAAGAAGATGGCTGTATTGGCAAACTCCTCTACACGCCCTCGACGCTCTAACGGTGTGGTGGCTCTAATATCATCATCTAGATCACCGTCACCTGCGGCGACGTCTGCCCCGTCCTCGGGAACGTGTTCAGTCCAGCCAGGATTGATCGTATTGACTCTAATACCGTCCTTCCCCCACTCAACGGCAAGATTACGAGCCATCATATCAACACCACCTTTTGCTGTAGCCACACCGATCAAGCCGGTATAGCCGACAGAACTGGAATTGGCAGAGATCATGATGATCGACCCACGTCTCTGTTTGGCCATTGGCTTATAAGCCGCCTGGCTCAAATAAAAACAACCCGACATTTCGGTATCGATGACTCGGCACCAGTCCGAAGGTGTCATATCTGCCGCAGGCCCCTGGATATTGGTGGCTGCATTACACACCAGGATATCCAGTTGCCCAAACTCTTCCTCTGCTTTCGCCACCAGTGCGGTACAGGACGTAGGATCCGAGATATCAACGGACGCACGTAAAGCTGTTCCACCTGAATTTTCAATTGCCGTAGCGGTATCGGATAGATGTTCAGGATTCCTGGAGCCCAGAAGGACTTTAGCTCCAGCAGAAGCCAGTCCAAGAGCGATCGCTTTACCAAGCCCGCGACCTGAGCCAGTGACGATAGCGACCTTTCCGTCCAAGCTGAATGCCTCAAGTAGCATATTCTCCTCCTCGTTAGGTGGGTTGTTCCATCCACGAGGAAATGCTAAACCCTGACAGCACTGTCAAAGTCAACACGTCAATCGAGAGTGGGGAAGTCATGAAGATTGGAGAGCTGTCACAACGTCTGGGTATTAGCGAACGTATGCTGCGTTACTACGAGCAAGAAGGTCTCCTGAAACCCGCTAGAACAGAATCGGGCTATCGCGACTACGATGAAAACGCGATGTTGGTGGCCAAGCGTATTGGCATGCTCAGCGCTGCTGGTCTGAAGCTGGAATCCATTCGTACTCTACTGCCATGCATATTGGATGATCAGCCGATCTTTGATCCTTGCCTGGAAGTTAGGGCAGCACTTCACAAGGAAGTTGAGAATCTGGATCGAAAACTACGCGACTTGAAGGAAAGCCGAAAAATAATAGCGGGATACCTTAGGAGTCTGGATCAGCACCCTCCAGCGGCCTGAGTCGCATAACTCTGACCATCTCCTGGTTAGGGTTAGGTGAACAAGGCTGCCCAGCATCCCGTATGGCACCATTGAGATCATCATTGGCCTACTACATTTCCGATCTCGAGTGACCCGTTCGATGCTGGTCACACTGACGGCAGCAGGCGAGAGGCTACGTAACGCCGCCGAGTCGGCGGTTGCCGAAACCCAAGCGGACATACTTGCGCCACTGGATGAACGCGAGCGTCAGCTACTGTGTCAGTTATTGAAGAAGGTCGCCGATGAGAACAACAGCCTGAGTCGCGTTCCCATTCGTCAGGAAGCAGGAATCTGAGCACCGGCCCCGACTGCTAGACTGGGCATACATTTCATCGGGGAATACATTGAGACAGGAGTTCGTCATGGCTCGACTCAACGTGACCCAAAAGCTGATCGAATCCCACCTGGTGTCCGGCCAAATGACGCCGGGCGAAGAAATCGGGCTGGCCATCGATCAAACACTGACCCAGGACGCTACCGGCACGCTGGTCATGCAAGAATTCGAGGCCATGCGGATCGACCGTGTGCGTACCGAGCTCTCGGCTCAATACGTCGATCACAACCTGTTCCAGGAAGATTTCAAGAACCCCGACGATCACCTGTTCCTACAAAGTGCCTGCCGCAAATTCGGGGTATGGTTCAGCCCGGCGGGCAATGGGGTCAGCCACCCTGTCCATCAGGAACGTTTCGGTATCCCCGGCAAGACACTGGTGGGCTCGGACAGCCACACCCCAGCGGCCGGAGCGCTGGGCATGCTGGCCATCGGCGCCGGCGGCCTGGAAGTTGCGCTAGCCATGGCCGGTAAGCCGCTATACCTGAAAATGCCTCAAGTGGTGGGCGTGGAACTGACCGGCGAACTCCCTGACTGGATCAGTGCCAAGGACGTGGTGCTGGAAATGCTGCGCCGTTACGACGTCAAGGGTGGCACCGGCAAGATCTTCGAGTACTACGGGCCTGGACTCGAGGCGTTGAGCGCCATGGACCGCCACGTGATCGCCAACATGGGCACCGAAATGGGCGCCACCACCACGGTATTCCCTTCCGATGGCGAGGTGCGGCGCTTCCTGGCCCAGCAGGAGCGAGGCGACGATTGGCACGAATTGCTTGCCGACGATGGCGCCGACTATGACGAACGTATCAGCTTGGATCTCACTTCACTCGAGCCGTTGATCGCGCTGCCCAGCAGCCCCGGCAACATCAAGCCGGTGCGTGAAGTGGCCGGCGAGGAGATTTATCAGGCCTATATCGGTTCCTCGGCTAACCCCGGCTTTCGCGACTTCGCCGTGCCGGCGATGATGGTCGAGGGCCGCCGCATACCACCAGGCGTGTCGTTCGATATCAATCCGACGTCGCGCCAGATCCTCGAAAACCTCACCAACCAGAGCTACCTGTCGCGCCTGATTCACGCCGGCGCTCGCCTGCACCAGGCCGGCTGCAACGGCTGTATTGGCATGGGCCAGGCGCCAGCCACCGGCCGCAACAGCCTGCGCACCGTGCCACGTAACTTCCCAGGTCGTTCCGGTACTCCAGAGGACCGGGTATTCCTGTGCAGCCCGGAAACCGCCACTGCTGCCGCCCTGACCGGCAAGATCATCGATCCCCGTGACCTGGACATGGACTACCCACACTTCCAGGAACCCAAAACGTTGACGATCAACCGAGAGATGCTCGTCGCCCCCCTCGACGACGGCGGGCTGGTGGAACTGGTCAAAGGCCCCAACGTGAAGAGCCTACCCGAGTTCGATCCCATTCCAGCCGAGTTCAGCGGCCCGGTGCTGTTGAAAGTCGGCGACGACGTTTCCACCGACGAGATCATGCCGGCCGGTGCTGAGGTGCTGCCGCTGCGCAGCAACATCCCAGCCATTGCCAAGCACGTATTCAAGGCCATCGACCGCGACTTCAACCAGCGAGCCAGGGACTTGGATAGTGATGGTTTCTTTATCGTCGCCGGCCGCAACTATGGTCAGGGTTCCAGTCGCGAGCACGCTGCCATTGCTCCGCGATATCTGGGACTGCGGGCGGTGTGTGCTATCTCCTACGGTCGGATCCACTGGCAGAACCTTGCCAATTTCGGCGTCGTCCCACTGACCTTTGCCGACCCGGATGACCTCGATGCCATCGAACAGGGCGACGAACTGGCACTGGACGACATCGTTGACGCTCTCGAAAGCAGTGAAGAGATCACCCTCTACAACAAGACCAAGGACCGGCACTACACCATGCGCCACGGCCTGTCGCCACGCCAGATCGGCATGATTCGCCATGGCAGCCTGATCAACCTGGTGCGTACGGAATCGTAGTGCTGGACGCTTAGAAACGCGAGGCCGGCAGCCACACGTCGGCCCGCTGCCAGACCAATTCGAACGCCCGCTCGACACGCTCGGCCCCCCCGTCCCGACCTTGGGCGGCAAGACTCTGCGCCAAACCTTTCAGCGACCAGCCGTTACCCGGATGGATCTCCAGTGCCTCATAATAGATGGCCTCCGCCTCCCATGCCTCGCCGGCATCGAGCAGGATCGCGCCCAGGAAATGACGTGCGGGGAGGGGCCAGGGTTCGGGCTCGCTGTAGGGCAACCCGTCTTCCAGTGCGATGGCCTTGCGCAGTTGTTCCCGAGCGGCATCGATACGACCCTCTCCCGCAGCGATCTCGCCGGCCAGGATATGCTCTGCGATACCCATCAAGTCGTGATGACGGGAGGACATGTCCTTGGCACCATCCCCACGGAGGTCGTGCAACTTACTCAACGCCATCTCCGCTGCCGAGGTATTCCCGGTGCGCAGTTGCGCCAGGCCATGCGCGAAGTGCCACATCCCGGTCTGAAACGATCCTTCAGGCGAAGTCTGCTGTTCGAGCAGTTCGTCCCAGCGGCCGAAGCGAACGAGTTGCAGATGGACCTGGAAAGCCTCACTGGGCTGTTCACGGGCGATGTCGCGCGCGGCTGATAACGCCACGCCGCTTTGCCCGTCCATCCAAGCGGCGAAAAGCAGCATCAGGGTATTGTGCGAGGCATAGACACTCACCCCTTCACCGAATCGTGCCGATTGATCGATCATGCGGGCTTTCTGATTGACACGAACGGCGTCGCCATAACGGCCGATGTTCATGTAAATGTGCGAGGGCATGTGCTGGATATGACTCACTCCAGGGACCTCATCGGCCAGCACGTCGGCGCAAGCCTCGGCGCGTCTCGGTCGGGAAGCCTCCACAGCATGAATATAGTGATGGCAGGCGCCGGCATGACGGATATCCTCGGCGAGCACCGCCTCGAGTTCCTCGATCAATGTGAGGGTCTGCGGATACGGCTCCCCGTCCGTGCGATAGAGGTCCCAAGGGCGGAACATCATCAACGCTTCGGCATGCAGCGTGCGCACATCGTGGTCATCGGGATGCGCCGTTGCCGCCTCGGCCATCACCTCGGCATAGCGCTGGGTGGCTATTTCCTGATCGGCATCACTGTCGGGGGTGGGATAGCGTACGCTCATGGCCTCGATCAGTGCACGCTCCCAAGGCGCAGCGGCATCGGCCAACTCGAGGGCTTGGCTGGCGGCGACATGGGCATCGCGCGGATCCCCCACGCCGTGAGGGTCGTTTAGATACGGACCCAATGCCCAGGCCTCGCCCCAATAACACATGGCGCAGCTCGGATCATGTACCTGCGCCGCACGGAACGAGCGAGTGGCTTCCTCTCTGGCGAACCCATAGGCCAAGCGCAGGCCCTGGTCGAAATAGGCCTGGGCCTGTGTCGAGTCAGTGGTGATGGAACGACCGTAATCCCCCAGATTCTCATACAGTGGGATACCCGAGTCGGCATGGCTCAGCATGGGAAGGAACGCGCCAGCCACGGCACAGCCAACCATGGCCGACGCAATATAAGAGGTGGATGGCATGGCGCTACCTCCCGGTCAAGACGGGGCTTCACAGGACAGTGTCGCCGGGAGGAACCCAGGACGCTATCCATGACGTCCTGGGTGATCGCTTGCATCCGGACGGAAGTCAGAAGTACCGGCAATGATCGGCCCGTGCGGCGATACCGTCCAGAGGTACCGGTACAGTTGCTTGAGCCGTCTGTTCAGCCCACTCCTTACACACGGCAAGCGGCGGCGATTTGGGCAATATGGCGGTGGTCCGTACCACAACAGCCGCCAAGTACATTGATCCATGGATAACGCTGGCGCAGTGCCGCATATTGCCCCCCTAGTTCCACGGGATCCCCTTCATCGAGCACTTCAGCTTCGTCGAGCTCGGCATGGCTGCAGCGCGAGGCATTGGCACGAATGCCTCGCAAGCGTCGTCCCCAGCCTGTGTCGGCAAGCACGCCTTCGAAATGAGTGGGATGCGCGCAGTTGATCATGTAGTAAGCGGGAGCGTTGCCGGTGACCTCATCCACTTCGCCAATCGCTTCACCGAACGGCTGACCGGTCGGCAGCCGCCCGTCGGTTTCGACCGTGAACGAGATCACAGAGGGTAGACCTGCCGCTTTGGCCGCACGAGCAATGCCGATCGCCTCGGCACTATTGGTCATGGTGATGGCCGTCACCTGATCGACATCCGATTCCGCGAACACACGAACTTGCCCCGAGTGATAATCGGCAGCTTGTTCAGGCGTCATCAAGGTACCAGGATCGTAGCCATCACCACGCGGCCCGATGCAGCCACTGATGACCATTGGCGAGCGCCTTGTTTCCAACGCTTCGCGAAGCTCGTGCAGTATGGTGATGGCCTTGCGATTGGCATCATCGAGTTCTCGCGCTGAATAGCCGAGCTTATCGCCCCAATCCGGACTGGCACGCCAGGTCGCGCTCTCGAGTATGAAGCCCATGGCGCTGTCCCGAGCGATCTCGGCATGCTGCCAGTGATAGCGGCGCAGCGCTTCTGTGCCTTGCTCATTCTTGAGCAGATGGAAAGCCGCGAAATAGGGAAGCTCCAGCTTCTCGTGAAAGATGAGCGTGGTCTCGATTCCTGCATCAGTGAGGAACGGTTCCCCAGAAAGTTGGGGCAATTGAGTCCGGTATTTAGCCATGTTCACTTCTCTCTTGTTGTCGAAATATCTGCTTCAGGAAACATCCGCCACACCATGGCTGGGATGTGAGGCTAAATTACTGGGAGGATCGAACGAACCATATGGCCGCGCTACCGGATTTCTTGTCCAGGCTGCCAGCAAACGCGGAGGCCGTACGAATGTGGACACATTGGCAGAAATTCTACGAGCGATGAGGCTGTCGGGTGGTGTGTTCCTCGATGCGGAATTCACGGAGCCTTGGTGCATCAGATCCCAAGTGGAGCCGGAAGACTGCCACCAGTTCATGCGCATGCCGCCCCGGCTGATTGCCTATCACTATGTTGTCGAGGGACGTTTGACACTTTCTCTCGATGGGCAGCCACCCATGGAGGCCCACGAGAAGCAACTGCTCGTCCTGCCACGCAACGATGCCCACCTCCTGGGAAGCACCCTGAATGCGGCTCCAGCCGATGCTGGCGCGCTTATCGAACCCGCCGGAGAGGATGGCCTGGGGCGAATTCGTTTCGGAGGCGGCGGTACGCGCACTCGCATCCTGTGCGGCTTTCTCGGCAGCGAAAATAGCAACGACCCACTGGTCGCTAGCCTTCCGCCCATCGTGAAGCTCGACCTGCACGACCGTCTGACCGGCCCCTGGATCGAAGGCTCCATGCGCTACGCGGCAAGCGAGGTCACGTCCGGCGGTGAAGGTGCTTCAGCAAACCTTGCCCGACTTGCCGAACTCCTGTTCGCCGAAGCGATACGCGAATACCTGAAAGCGCTCCCACCGCAACAGATGGGCTGGCTGGCCGGCCTGCGCGATCCCTACGTGGCACGTGCCCTCGCCTTGATGCACGGGCACCCGGGGCAGCCCTGGACACTGGACGAATTGGCGCAACACGCCGGCCTCTCTCGCTCAGCCTTTTCAGAGCATTTCGTGCGCCTGGTCCGCGTCTCGCCAGTACGCTACCTGACCCGCCAGCGGCTGCAACGTGCTGCCGACCGGCTGCGTCAGAGTGGCGTGCCGATCAGCCGGATCGCCGATGAAGCCGGTTACGAATCCGAGGCATCATTCACCCGCGCCTTCAAGCGGGAATTCGGCACGGCACCGGGGGCTTTTCGCAGGCAGCAAGGGCACGTCTAGACATTGGCCTCACGTGCCAGCTCCAGCAGCGGTGTTAGGGAAACGCTGAATAAACCGACGAGCATGCTCAAGCGCAAGGCGCACGGAGCACGGAGCACCGAGCACAGGAACCGGAGCATATGGGGGTATATGTGAGGATCCGCCGGTCCGACGCTTCGGCACCGCGCAACGCAGCGATTGAGTAGCGCAGGCATTTATTCAGTGTTTCCTTAGCTTCTCGCCTGAATAGGCCATGCCTTTACCTGATAAAGGATGACGGTATTATTCCTTTATCAGGCAGGCACGCTACGCTCTAGGCAACACCACAATAATGCCTGGAGTCGCCATGCCGATTGATCCCTTGCCCCAGGAAGCGCTTTTTCTCACCGCCCTGCGTGACGATGATTGGCCTGAGCCTGCATCCGACTGGACACTCGACGCGGTCGGTCTCGATGCACCTGCGTTGGTCGAGTTGTTCGAGTCGCAATTGATGAGCCGCCACCTGGATTTGCACGCCCGACGCCTGCAAGCGCGTGGAGAGGCCTTCTACACTATCGGCAGTGCCGGGCATGAGGGTAACGCCGCCATTGCCCATGCCTTGCGACCGACGGATCCGGCCTTCCTGCACTATCGTGATGCCGCTTTCCTGATCCAACGCAGCCGCGCCGTACCGGGCCAAACACCGTTGCGGGACCTGTTGCTGAGCTTTGCCGCGTCGGCAGAAGACCCGATCTCCGGCGGCCGACACAAGGTACTGGGGTCGAAGACGCTCAACATCCCGCCGCAGACCAGCACCATCGCCTCGCATCTGCCCAAAGCGATGGGTGCCGCCTATGGCCTGGGACTCTGGCGGCGTGTGAAGGACGGCGGCGAGTGGCCCGCCGACAGCGTGGTGCTATGCAGCTTCGGCGACGCCTCCTTCAACCACTCCACTGCACAAGGCGCACTCAACGCTGCCGGCTGGGCGGCCTACCAAGGCTCACCGATGCCGCTGGTGATGGTCTGCGAAGACAATGGCATCGGTATTTCCACTCCCACCCCAAGCGGCTGGATCGAGGCCAGCATGCGCTCGCGTCCCGGCTTCCATTACTTGAGCTGCAATGGACTCGACCTGCTCGATACCTGGTGCGCCTCCTGCGAGGCGGCCCGTATCGCACGCACCCGCAAGCAACCCGTGTTCCTGCACATGCACTGCGTACGGCTATTCGGCCATGCTGGCTCCGATGCCCAACAGGCCTACCTTACGCCACAGCAGATCAAGACCGACGAGGCGCGTGACCCGCTGCTGTTCAGCGCCGGTCTGCTGCGCCGCCACGGCGTACTCGACAACGACGCCATCGCCACGCTCTACCACGCAACCAGCGAGCGCGTGGCCCGAGTGGCCGAAGAGGCGATTCGCCGGCCCAAGCTGGAAACTGCCGAGCAGGTCATGGCCAGTATCGTGCCACCGTCCCGCCCTGGCCGTCGCCGCCTCTGGCAAGGCGAGGTGGACACTACTCCCGCGCCCATGGCCAAACTACTCAACCAAGCCCTGCAGCGCTTGATGAGTTGCTATCCGCACCTGGTAATGGCCGGCGAAGACATCGGCCGCAAGGGAGGCGTCTACGGAGTCACCCAAAAGTTGCAAGCCAATTTTGGGCTACATCGGGTGATCGATACCCTGCTCGACGAGCAAAGTATCCTCGGGCTTGGCATCGGCCTGGCCCAGAACGGCTTGATTCCGATCCTGGAGATTCAGTTTTTAGCCTATCTGCACAACGCCGAGGATCAATTACGCGGCGAGGCTGCCACACTCAGCTTCTTTTCCAATGGTCAGTACACCAACCCGATGGTGGTGCGCATCGCCGGGCTCGGCTATCAGAAAGGCTTCGGCGGTCACTTCCACAACGACAACGCCATCGCCGTGCTACGCGACATCCCCGGCTTGCTGGTGGCCTGTCCGTCGAACGCCGCCGACGCGGTGGGCCTGCTGCAGGAGGCAGTGCGCTTGGCCGATGAAGAACAGCGCGTGGTGGTGTTACTCGAACCCATCGCGCTCTACCACAACCGCGACCTGCTCGAGACAGACGACCAGAAGTGGTGTTTCGCCGACCCTGGGCCGGACTACCGCTTGCCGGTGGGCGAACTCGGCCAGTGGGGTGAAGGAAAGGAACTCGCCATTCTCACCTATGGCAACGGAGTCCATCTCTCGCGCCAAGCCGCCGTCCGTCTGGAGGCTGATGGTATCGCCCTTCGCATCATCGACCTGCGCTGGCTCACCGCCATCGATCATGATGCGGTACATCGCCGAGTGAGCGACTGTACGCAGATCCTGGTGGTGGGCGAGTGCCGCCGTAGCGGCTCCGTCAGCGAAGAATTGATCACCGCCCTGGTCGAGCGCGGCGTAGCAAGCGAGCGACTACACCGGCTCACTGCCGAGGACAGCTTCATTCCACTGGGCCGGGCAGCGACGGCGACCCTGCCTTCGGTAGCCTCCATTATCGAATATGCCCAGCGTGCAGTGGGTACGGCCAGCAAACGAATCGGTAAGCCGGATGAGACGATGAGCGACAAGACATTAGCAGGGAGCGACAAGGTATGAGCCAAGACACCATCGCACTGTTGCTCAGCATGGGCATCGAAGAGCAGCGGAATATGCTGGTGAAGGCATGACCGCCAACCGAGGCATCAACATTGTAACGGTGGTTAATCCATTGAGTGGCGGTGACCACTGGTGAGTATATGGTGCAGACCATCGCACTCCACCATGGGGTCGTCACAATTGATGACCGTGTCCGAACGGGCCAACACGTGCCCTTTGCCGGTAATGGTGTTTTCCACCACTTGATGAGTACCTTCCTGCCGTGAACCAGTAAACTCGCCGATGAAGCCGGAATCGCGCAGAGACACGGTTTCCAACTTGTCGCCTGGCTGGATAGTACCTTCGTAATGCATCAAGGCCAGCCGCGCCGAGGTACCGGTACCGGTGGTACTGCGACAGATCACTCCTTGATGCACATAAGTGGCCGAACGCGAGCGATAGAAACCATCCGCCACATGCTCGACCGGCCCCATGAAGTGTAGAAACGGCAGCGGTCCCACATCGCCCAGCGTGTAATGGGAGAAACCGCTATGCGCCTGGATCGCTTCCACGATCGCGTGGGCACACGTCGCCAGGCGCCTTTCCTCGTCCGGGGTCAGGGCGAACCCTAGATCGGCGGCCTCCACCAGGGCATAGAAACCGCCACTGTAGGCGACGCTATAGGTCACATCGCCGATCGACGGAACATGAATACTGGCCTTGTAGGTGTCGATGTAGGTGGGCAGTCCTTCACAGGTGATGGCCTCCACCACGCCGTTTTCCACCAGCGCCTCGATATGCACCAAGCCGGCCGGCGACTCCAATATGAAGCGCTGACGACCTTCCCGTTTCTCGATCATGCCGGTTTGCAATAGCGCCGTGGCCGTGCAGATGGTGTTGGAGCCGGAATAGATCGGATAGCCCATCACCTCCATGATGATGTAGCCCATGTCGGCCTCGGGGTCGGTAGCGGGAACGATCAGATTCACCGACATCTCGGGCATACCATACGGTTCATGCAGCAGAAGCTTACGCAGGCCATCGGCATCGTCGCGCAGATATTCCATCTGCTCCCTGACTGTAGCGCCAGGCAATGGGTCGATACCCCCGATCACGATGCGGCTGACATCGCCGCCAGCATGGGTATCGATCAGCCGTATGCTCAGCTCGTGACTCATCCTGTCGTCTCCAACGCGTAAGGCACGCCATGCTCTTGCCACTGTGAGTCCGGGACGATCACGATCTTGCCCAGAAAGTTGCTGCTGCGATTGACGAAGTAGGTTTCGGCTTCATGCAAGTCGGACAGTTTGAATGCCGCATGCAGTACCGGCTTCAACTGACCAGAGCGAATCCATTCCACCAGTTGCTTGGCCTCTTCGCGGGTGCCGTGGGATACCCCAAAGATCTGCACCTGATACAGATAGATACGGGTCCACATGATCTCGCTGACGTTGCCAGCGCTAGCCCCGGCAATACTAAGGCGCGGGTAGGTCGTGCGGCGCTTCATGTCGAAAATCATGGTGTCGATGAAGTGATTGGTCATCTCGCCACCGGCAAGGTCCATCACCGCATCGATAGGCTGGTCCCCGGTCACCGCACGCACCTTGTCGGTGAAATCCTGCATGTTTGAGCGGTCCAACACAGCTTCTGCCCCCAGCTCGAGCAGTGCCTGGGCCTTGTCCTGCTTGCTGAGAGCATATGGAATCGCGCCCATGATGCGGCACAACTGAATCAATGCCGTACCCACGCCTCCACTGGCACCGGTGACCAGCACACGTTCGCCGGCTTTCACGTTGGCGGCGTTCAGCATGTGCAGGGCGGTCTGGTAGGAACACATTCCCATCGCGGCAAGCTCTGCATCGGCAAGTTCGGGGTTGCCTACCGTATGGAACTGATTCGACGGCACGGCGATGTACTCGGCGAAACCACCGTCAGCACCGTGGCCGTAGTAATCCGGTGTCAGATTGATGTCGGGACGCTCATCGGCGTACAGATTGAAATCCAGCAGCCCGCGCTGCCCAATGCGCTCGGCATCCACGCCTTCACCCACGGCAACCACGCGACCGGCCACATCGGCACCCTGGATACGCGGGAAGGTCAAGGTCGGTGATCCACCGATCTGGAATGAGGTCACATCGCCCTTGTCTTGCGTAGGATAGAGCCCCTCTCGTGCCTTGCGGTCGGTATTGTTCTTCGCCGTGGCCGTAACCTTCACCAGCACCTCACCCTTGGCAGGCTTAGGGGTGGGCACATCCTGACGATAGACCAGCTTGTCGATATCACCATGCCCGGTCAGCAGCATAGCCGACATGGTGTCGGGAACGTTCTCCGGGAGAGTATCGGAAACCATGTGCTGCCTCCTTGCGTTGATCGCTACGTCATAGCGCGACCATAACAAATTTGCTCTTGCACCCGAAAACACGTTAGAGATGGGAGGTGCTCATCAAGTGTAGTGAACTGCTAGCCATATTGTTTCCTGATCAGGGGCCGTCCATTTCACCCTATGTTTTTCATGGGCTGGTATATTGACATGGTCACCAGGTTTGAGGGTCACCTCACCGCCCTGCTCAAACGCAAGAATAGCCGCTCCCTTCAGCACTATGACCCACTCGTTCCGGTCCTGATCATACCAACCAGTATCCGGGGAACTGTGGCCCTTGGAAACGATACGCTCGACTCTGACGTCCTTGCCTTCAACGATGATGTCGAATACCTCTTCATCGATATTTTCCGTTATTGACTCAAACAGATTCTGCATACTGCTTTGCTCCAAATACCATGCAGGAAGTGCCGCCAAGGCATGGTTGATATCAATGAGGAATTGCTGATTGCACCATGCACAGTGACAAGCGCTGGCTAAGTACGCGATGACGGGCCTGCAAACCGTGAAAGAGCCGATCGCGTAGCCAGACATGACCGGCATCGGCCTGATAACGTTCATGCCATACCAGCCAATAGGAAAACGGCGCCACCTCCAAGGGCAACGATCGTACTGCCAACGGCCAGCAGTCAGCCACGCTAGCAGCCAGGCAACCAGGTATGCACAACAACAGATCGCTATGCTGGGCAATCGAAAAACCGGCTAGAAAATGTGGCTGGCGCAGACTGACACGTCGTTTGAGCCCGAGCTTGGCCAGTGCCAGATCTACCACTCCGCGATCGTCGCCTCCCATACTGATCAGCTGATGGTCGGCTTCGATAAAGGCCTCCAATGTCAAGGCATTGCTGTCAGGAGCGGCCAACGGATGCTCTCGGCGCATCACGCATACGAAATGATCGTCGCCAATCTCACGACCATGCACAGAGGCCGGTACCCGGCCAGTGGGTGAGCATATTGCCAATTCCGGCCCGCCTTCGTCGAGTTGGTGCTCGATATTGCCGCCATGGGCTTGAATATCCAACCGCATTTGAGGCGCTTCGGCCTTGAGTGTCTCCCACTGCGGCGCCAAGAAAGCATGCATGCTGTAGTCGGTGCTGGCCACCCTGAAACGCCGAGTGGTGCTGGCCGGCTGGAACTCGGGCGGCGCCAGTAAGGTATCCAGCTCCTGCAACAAACGCTCCAGAGGTGGCCCTAGTGCCACGGCCCGGGCGGTAGGGCGCAAACCACGATGCGTGCGCACGAATAGCGGGTCATTGAATGCACGACGCAGCCGCGCCAAGGTACGAGATACCGCAGGCTGGCTGAGATTGAGACGTTCGGCGGCACGTGACACGCTGTGAGAATCAAGCAGTGCGTGCAGCGTCACCAAGGCATTGAGGTCGTGGCGGGCAAGTTCGGCCAAATGCATACAACCCTCATCGATATGGGGAATATGGGCAGAATATCAATGACCCATGATATCAGCTTCATGCATATCACTTTTGAGTCACTTGCATTGGCATGATATCGCAGAACTACTGTAGCCTGAGTGCATTCCTATCCGCGAGAAGGAACCCAACCATGCAGTCACGCTATTTCGTCATCAATGACCGCCCCCAAGGCATGCCGGAACGTGGATTGTTCGAACTACATACGATCGAATTGCCATCACTGAAAGACGGAGAAGTAAGGGTCCGCAACACCTGGCTCTCGGTCGATCCCTATATGCGTGGTCGCATGAACGGGATAAAGACCTATGTCGAGCCTTTCGAACTCAACGCCCCTCTCGAAGGTGGAGCCATCGGTGAAGTCATCGAGTCGCGCAACTC
The DNA here is from genome assembly GCF_000409775.1 of Litchfieldella anticariensis FP35 = DSM 16096. GTDB lineage: Bacteria > Pseudomonadota > Gammaproteobacteria > Pseudomonadales > Halomonadaceae > Litchfieldella > Litchfieldella anticariensis. The sequence goes on from NZ_KE332388.1 coordinate 256,771, forward strand.
GCGCTTTCCTGAAGGAAGCAAGGTGCTACATAACGCCGGATGGCGCGATGTCGCTCAATTGACGGGAGAAGCCTTGGATCCGCTACCCAAACTCGAGGTACCGGAGCAAGCCTATCTAGGTGTACTCGGCATGCCGGGCATGACCGCCTGGACTGGTCTCAACCTGATTGCCGAAATGCGCGAAGGTGACAATGTCCTGGTCAGTGCCGCCAGTGGTGCGGTGGGCTCCTTGGTAGTCCAATTGGCCAAGGCCAAAGGTGGCACCGTGGTCGGCATCGCCGGCTCGCAAGAGAAGCTCGACTGGCTGGAATCACACGGCATCAAGGCAATCAGCTACCGTGACAAGAATGCCGAGCAATTGAGCGCCGACCTCAAGCAGGCTTGCCCCGAGGGTTTCGATGTTTATTTCGAGAACGTTGGTGATATATGCCTGGAGGCGGCATTGACCAATCTTCGTCTAGGAGCGCGGATCGCCATTTGCGGCCTGATCGCTCGCTACAATGATGAAACTCCGGGTCATGGCCCAAGCAACTTGGACATGGTCCTGATCCAACGAGCACACATACAAGGCTTCATCGTTCTCGATCACTGGTCACAGTACCCACGTTTCCTGGAGGAAGTTGGCCCACAGGTGGCCAACGGCGAGATCGACTACGAGGAAACCATCGAGGACGGTCTGGAACGTATGCCAGATGCTTTCTTGAAACTGTTCGAAGGGAGCAACCGAGGCAAGATGCTGGTGCGATTGTAAGCCACGTGGGCATCAAGAAGCCGGCAGCAGCGTAAGTGTGCTGCCGGCTCCCTTCCTTATAGACGAGCCAACCAGTTTCCCGTCAAAACTATTGGCTCAGGACTTCTGCCACTCCGCATCGACAAGGCCGTTCAGATATCGTGCCGGCAGGTGTGGCCACTGCAGAAGCCTCAAGCCCGCCCACAGGCTCACCTGGTTGGCCGTGAGCACGACCCGCCCAGCCTGTCGATTCATCGTGTCGACCAGTTCCAGAGTATTGATTGCCGTATCGGGAACGAGCAGCGGGATCTCTTCATCGTGATTCACCTCGCAGAAGGCACGCACTTCCTGCACGATATCGACTTGATGAGAGTCCGCCGCATATGGGCAATCGAGCACCTTGATGTTGCCCACTGTCACACCGCTATCATGCAGGAAAGCGACCAGTTGCTCGGTCACGTCTGCCGGATAGGGACTGAGCAGATCGACGCATCGGTAGCCGAGTGCCAACACTGCTTCACGGAAAGCGAGCGCGGTGCTGATGACCGGCACACCCAACCGCTTCTCCAGATCGCTGGCCTGAGCTTGGGCCCATTCAAGGCCGCCAATGAAACTCCCACTGGTACACGCCCAAATCACGGCTTGAGCTCTGCCTTCACGCACCAACACTTCGCCGACAGGGGCCAGACGTTCTGTTGCCCCAAGCGCCAATAGCGCCTCCGAAGCATGATGGCCATCACTCTTGATCTGCCCCACTTCGATCCTGGGCGCCCCCCCCTCCTGAAAGGCTGGACTGCGGTCAAGCCCATACCACTCATAATCAGGTGGCCCATCTTCGGGAAGAAGAATTCCCAAGCATTTTTCGACCGGCATATCATGACTCCCCGCCATTCAGCGATATCGAAAAGCTAACATATGGCAACTCACTCTACCCATACGAACTTCCCGGCATCCAGTTCGGTTTCGCCGTCCCAGCGGTAGGCGCATAGCTTGCCATTATTGCCATTGTGGGTATGACCGGCAGCTATGCTGTAGTCCAGGCAGGCGATATGAGGCGTTAATGGCTCGGGGATCCCGGTAAGCCAGTAGTGACCGACGAATAGCGGTTTGTCCCCCTCGTAACCGGGCAACACATCATCTGGAATCGGTTCATGAGGGATCTCTCCGATGACTTCCGGCGGTACCATTGCCAAGTCGCGATAGGTGATGCCTTCCAGTTCCCACCAACGGGTACGGATGTGCCCACGAGGGTTGCCATCCTTATCAAGGAACTCGGTACCCGCGGGCAGTGGAACCTCAAGGCCCTTGAGTAGGGTTTCCAGAGCATCGAAAGCCGGAGTGTCCTCGCGAGTGAGGGCCGGCCAGGCATCGGGCAGGATTCGCTGATGTGCATCGAGATAGTCGACCAGCATGTCGAGAGATGGCCGATGCCAGCATGCATGCACTACCCTCAGCCCTTCGAGATCGAGATACAGCGGTAGGGTCTTGAACCAGTCGATATGCTCTTGGTGCAGTGGGCTTCCCTCCCCCACTTGATCCAGATAGGCCTGATGCTGACGCCGATTTCTGTCACTGTGGTGACGCAGGCGCCCGCCAGGAATATCGGGATCTTCACTAGCCCACGCTACGGCATTGAACTCATGGTTGCCCATGACCGCCAAGGCCTGGCCACTCTCGACCATGGTCTGCGCGATGTGTACGGTCGCCATCTGCTCGGGGCCACGATCAATGAAATCACCTAAAAAGACTACTTGGCGTTTAGGATGTGACCAGACGCCTTTACGTTCGCGATAACCGAGCCTGTCGAGCAGGAGTTTAAGTGGCGTGGCATAGCCATGGATATCGCCGATGAGATCAAACATGCGTATTTCTTTTCCCTGCGAATGTGTCTGCCCTGCTCGATGCGACGCAGGAGAATGTCAAAGCGGACTCGATTATATCCTCGGATGCCACACCCTAGAGACGCTGGACTTCGATGACGTGTCCAATGATGGGAAAGCCGGCCTGCCTGGCAGCTTTTTCAGCTTCCAGTTGCGCTTCAAGCTTGGAAATACTGGATGAACGATGCTCGAAGACGGTATCCAGTTCAAGGCGCTTGGTTCGCACGGCTAGTTTGACGATGTAGCCGGTCTTGTGGGACGTAGCTGCCTGTCTGGTCGGGCGAGACGTTGTGGTGCGTTTGGGTGCCGGAGTTCGAGCTTTCTGCTCAGCTTCCTTTTTCGGGTTCAGAAAAGCGTTGATCTCACGCTGCATGTTCTGCTCGAACTCATCCAACTCTTTGCTCATTTCACCTCCACCAATCACATTTTGAATGATCGAGTATAACAAATTCCTTCACAGAACCTCCTATGTATTGTTAAAAGCCATTGATAAATGATAGTTATCGAATAAAAGAAAATCCTTACCAATTGTAAAACTTTTCTTTCACTTCTCTCTGTAGCGCAATAGTGAGAAGCCATTACATCAATTTGACTCAAGATATCTGTGGTAGTTCCAAATGCTCCTCATTTATCACGGAGAAAAGCCAATCACGGAAAGCTTCCATCGCAGGTGTCGAAGAACGCGATTTGAGGCTGGTAAGCCAATAGCTTCCCATTGAAGTATATAGATCGAAAGGCTGTTTGATAGCCCCGGTGGAAAGTTGGCGAGAAAACATGAGAGGAGGAGAAAGAGCAACTCCGGCGCCCTGAAGAGCGGCTTCCATCATGGCGAGCGATGAATCGAAGACGATACCCTTCAAGAGTGGGGCAGGACAAGCGATTCCGGCAGCGGCAAACCAGTTGCTCCACTCGTCTTCCCGATAGGAGCGTAACAACGTCTGATTCATCAGATCACTTGGCTCACGTAGCCTATCGGCAATCTTCGGAATGCATAAAACCGAAAGAGGCGCTTCGAACAGACGCATGGCCTCAATGCTGTGCCAAGCACCATTTCCAAACCGGATGGCGTAATCCAGGCCTTCAGCCGCCATGTCGACACGGTTATTGTTTGTCGAAAGGCGAACATCGATGAACGGGTACTGCTGCTGAAAGTCTGGCAACCGCGGCAGTAGCCAACCGACAGCAAAGGTACCAACTGCGCCTATCATCAGGATTTCACGGACATGCCCGCCTTCCAATCGCTCCAGCATGTCCGCCATTCGATCGAAGGAATCCCGCAATACAGGCAGTAATGCCTCTCCTTCCGCAGTGATCATCAGCCCACGGGGCAAGCGCTTGAAGAGCATGACGTTCAGCCGGTTTTCCAAAACCTTCACTTGGTGGCTGACGGCAGCCTGCGTAACGTTCAATTCAATTGCCGCACGGGTGAAGCTCAAATGTCGCGCAGATGCTTCAAAGGCCCGGAGAGCATTGAGAGGAAGGTAGGGTCTAACCATATATGACCAAATTAAATTTATATCAGCATCAAAATAACATGGTTTGCAGCACAAGTTCATTATTTCTATTTTCTTATACGCGGCAACAAACCCAACGCGGCTTTGGCGACGTGCATTGCATGACAGCCCTTTCATGATCGCCACGATAGACCATACAACACATCAGCTACCTTCATGTATCTAGCATGATCAGGAGGATATTGTGAGATTGATGCTAACACGGCGTAAATTCGCAGCACTGGTCGGTTCCATGCTGGCCAGTAGCGTCATTGCGAAACCGGGTATCGTCTTTGCAGCAGACGCTACCAAGGATGAGTTGTCCCGGAAGCTGACCGAGATAGAAGAGAGACTCAGGGCGCGGATGGGCATTGCGATTCTTGATACGGAAACGCAACGCCAATGGACACAGCGTGCCGACGAGCGCTTCCCCATGTGCAGCACGTTCAAGTTGCTCGCTTCCGCCGCGGTGCTTACCCGTGTCGATGCCGGCCAGGAGGACCTGAACCGGCGCATCCGCTTCGAAGCCAGCGATGTCGTGACTTACTCACCTGTCACGGAGCATCGAGTCGGTGGCGAAGGGATGACGCTCGCAGAGCTCTGCGAGGCCGCGCTGACCATGAGTGATAACACTGCCGGCAATATCCTTCTGGAAAGTCTTGGCGGACCTTCCGGCGTTACCGAGTTCGCGCGATCGCTCGGCGATTCCATGACCCGCCTCGACCGCTGGGAAACCGAACTCAACGAAGCGATCCCCGGCGACCCACGTGACACTACGACACCGGCCGCGATGACCGCCAACCTGCGCTCGCTCATTCTAGGGGATCGCCTCTCCCAGACATCACGCGACCAACTCACGACATGGCTCGTTTCCAATAAGACAGGTGACGCGAGGCTTCGCGCAGGCCTACCGACGAACTGGCGTATTGGCGATAAAACGGGAGGAGGCGAGTATGGAACGACAAATGATGTAGCCGTGATTTGGCCGCCTAGCCGCAAGCCGTTGATCGTGAGCGTCTATATCACGGAAACGGAAGCCTCCTTCGATGATCGCAATGCCGCTATTGCTGACGTTGGCCGAGCGGTGAATGCCATGCTGGATGCATAAGCCATTAGCTGAACGTCTCCCGGCACTTGCTTCTCTGCTTGTACTTCCTGATCAGCGGAGCAGCAATGGCAATCACTAAAAGCAGGCACGAAATGTAAATCAAGGTGGCGCTGATCGGTCTTGAAAGGAAAATGGATAGGTCCCCTTGAGACATGGCGAGCGAACGGCGCAACTCGCTCTCGGCTATCGGTCCCAAAACCAGGCCCAATATGATCGCCACCAAGGGGAACCGGATTTTTTCCAGCAGGAACCCCAACACCCCGAAACCCAGCATCAGCCACACATCGAACATCGAATTGCGCACGGAATACGTGCCCACGATGCAACACATGATGATGATGGGCCCCAGTGCCGAATAGGGAATGTTCAGCAGTCTCGTGAACAGCGCAATGAAAGGTTTGGAAAACAGCAAGATCATGAAGTTGACGATGAACAAGCCGGCGAACACCGCGTAAATGAGTTCGCTGCTGGTCACCATGAAGGTGGGACCAGGCTGCAGGCCATGCATGATGAAGGCGCCCAGGATAATGGCTGTGGTACCGCTTCCTGGAATCCCCAGCGCGAAGAGAGGCACCAGCGCTCCCATCGCCGCGGCGTTGTTGGCTGCCTCGGGCGCGGCAATGCCTTCGGGTGCCCCCTTGCCGAAAGCTTCCGGATGCTTCGACCAGCGCACCGCTTCGCTATAGCTCACCATGGCAGCGGTGCTCGCGCCGATACCCGGCAGAATACCGATCACCACCCCCAGGATCGACGACCGCGAAAGCGTCACGCCGATCTTCCGCATGATGGCGGAATCGAAGATCTTCACCTTGACCTTGGTAAGTGGCTGATGGGCGTCGCCACCCAAGGTACGCTTCATTACCTCCGAAATAGCGAAGAGCCCCACGATTACCGGGATCAGGCCCACACCCTCGGCCAGGTTCAGGTTGCCGAAGGTATAACGACTCGTACCGGTCAGCGGATCGATACCGATCGTGGCGATGAAAAGTCCCAGCGCCGCCCCGATCAAGCCTAATATCAGCTTGCCACCGAGCGATGCCACGACGGTCAAGCCAAGGATCGCCAAGGCGAAATACTCAGGTGAAGAGAACCGCAAGGCTACTGATGCCAGCAGCGGCGTGAACACGATCAACGCGATCGTCCCCACCAGTCCCCCGATAGCGGAACTCAACACACCAATCCCCAGCGCCTTCCCCGCTTGACCCTGCTGGGTCATCGGATAGCCGTCGAAAGAGGTCATCACCGCTTCCGGTGTCCCCGGCGCGCGGTAGAGAATGGCAGTGATCAACCCCGAAAACACGGTGGAACCGTAAATGGCCGTCAGCAACATGAACGCGGCAGTCGGATCCATGCCATAGGTGACCGGCAGCAGGATCACCACCAGGATGACACCGCTGATCCCCGGCAATGCACCACCAATGAAGCCGATGAACACCGCCGACGTGAGTATCAGCAGGTTCATGGGTTGCAGCACCACAGCCAACCCATTCAGAAAACTATCTAGCATCGTCATCTCCAAGCAGCCTCATGGCGGCTTACGGCAATGGAATGTTCAGCAGGTAGACGAAAACCACCATTCCCAGCACTGTCGCCGTGACCGTTGTAGTCACAATGGCGCTCTTTCCCCTGGCACCCAGCAGCAGCGTGCAGCAGAACGCGAACACGACCGTGGCGACCAGGAACCCGGCGAATTGCATGAGCACTGTGTAGGCAACGGTGGCCGCAAGAACGGCCCAATGACGGTGCCTTTCGAGTAGGCGCCAGCCAGTCCCCAATGACACCTCTGTATCGGCGTGACACTCCCGTTCTCCATGCTGCGTGTCGGGCATCTCGTTGCGCCTCATGGCGCCCCTCTTCTTGTCCGCCACCAGGGTCGAGATCAGCAGTACGGCAGTAAACAGCAGCAAGGCGATCAGCAAGGCCAGTGGCCACAGCCGTGGCCCAACGAACGTCGAGACCTGTTCGGCACTGGGCAGCTGCAGCGTCGGGACGAGGCAAGCCAAGGCAAACGCGATGATGGCAAAGGAGAAGAGATAGGTTTTATGACTCATGATTCTGCCCGTGAGTGTGTCATTCACCGACGCCGGCTTGGCATCGTGTCATCCAGCGTTGGAAGGCTGGCCCGCATGGGCCAGCCAATGTGGAACACATCTGACGTGACATCCATTCTTCAGGTGTTCTCGATCAAGCGCGAATACAGCTCCAGGTTCTTTTCCAATTTCTGGCGATACTCATCGCTCCCCATCCACCCTTCGCGGTAATGCAGGTTGACCTTTTCTTCGTAGGTCTGATAGTCGTCGGAGTCGTATACGGCTTTCAGTGCCTGCTCGATCTGACTGACGACCTTCGGTGGTGTCCCGGCATGGACGAAGACGCCACGCTCATTACCGTCCGTCAGGTCCCAACCATGCTCGACGGTGGTCGGGATCTCCGGGAAGTTCTCGAGACGCTCCTCGGCGAACACCAGGATGGGCTTCATCTTTCCCGACTCGATATAGCTGAGCGTCGAGCTGATCTCCCCAAACATGCCGTCGATGTTCCCGCCCAGTATGTTGGCGGAAACGCTGCCCTCTTCATCGTAGGGGATGAAGTTGATGTCCAGCCCCGAGGCATCCCGAAACGAGAGAAACGCCATCTTGTCGGGACTGGCGGCATGCGTACCTCCGATGATGACTTTGCCCGGGTTGTCCTTCGCATACGTCATGAAGTCATCGAAATCTTCATACTTTTCTGGATTGACGATCAGCGTCATGACATCCGACTGCATGCGCGCCACGGGCGTCAACTGATCGAGTCCGGTCGGGTTCTGCCCCGCCGCCAATGACGTCACCAGTGTCGATGACGCGAAATCCAAAGTATGACCATCCGGCTCGCCGTTCGCTGTGCGTTGATGCGCCAATGCGCCGGATGCCGACGGCAGATTGATGATCGTTATCGAGGTGCCTAATTGCTCTTCCAGCATGGGCTTCACGGTGCGGGCAAAGTTATCGGTACCGCCACCGGCCCCCGCAGCCACCAAGAACTGGATATCGTCGCTCGGATAATTCGCACCATTTTCACCGGCAGACACCAAGGCCGCCCCCATCATCGCCAAGGCGCCGATGGAACTCATTGCCGCGATTTTGTACTTGCTAGACATAGCGCTCTCCATTCATTGTTGTCATATCGATCAGGCGTCCAGTGTTGACACCCTCATGCATGCGTCACACGTATCTCGCGTTTAACAACACCTCCCCTTTCAGCGATATCCGTCATGACATCACCCGTTGAAAAATCTCGTCCTGCTCCCGACGCAGGCGCAGCAGCGTAGAGTCCGCCACTTTGAGCGCAGAGAACGGGATGATGTCGTGAGCGGCGATGTTTCGTCTCAGGCGTGCCCCGGGCAGCAGATAGAAAGGTACCGCGCCGTCCGGGTCCAATGATCGAGCTGGATGCGCTTCGGGTCGCAATCCCTCGATGTTGCGGTGATGCCCCCTCATTTCGAACGTATGGCCAGCGGGTAGCGCACAAGTGGCCCGCGCCACCAGATCGATCCTGGGCGCGGTGGCTTCTCCACCACCGGATACCAGGCCATTTTGCACCGCGTCGAGCAGCGAGACCGGCGCTTCCAAGCCGAGCAAATGCCGGGGCAAATAGATCATGGCACTTTGGCCGCTGCGGCTAAGAATATGCCCTTTGCCACGCAGCAATTCCCAAGCCGCATCGTCTTCACAACGCACCACCACGAATACACCGCCCGCGAAACTGACCTCATCAGGCTTGCGCAAGCAATTGAATACCTCCAGGCGCCCAGTGCCACTCAGCACACCGCCGTTCTCGATGGTATCCAATACGGTAGGCACCTCGGGAATACGTAACACGGTGGCATGAAACTCGGGGCAGTCCGGCAGCAGGCCAGTGGCATTTGCCACATTGGCCATTTCGCACAGATCCGGCACCGAAATCAGCGGAATGGCCTCAAGAGCCGCGGCTCTGGCCGCTACGCTCTCTCGCTCTGCCCCTTCGGGCAGTGACCACAAGTTGGTCATCGCTGGCGCCGGATAGCTCTCTCCATTGCACAGGATGTGTTGCCGCTGCTCATCCCAGATGAAGTCGTACTCGCTACTCTTGCCGGCAGCGACAATCTCGAATCCCAAGGTCTTTGCCCAGGTCACCAGGCCAATCAACAAGCTTGGTTGATCACCATCGAGCGGCGTGAAGACAAGCCCTTTGCGACGTGCTAGATGGGTCAGGTATGGACCGACAACAGACTCGGTCTCCTTGGTCGCGATCCCCACATGCTTACCTGCCATGATCGCGGTATAGGCATGTTGAGCTCCGGCTTCTGGTATACCAGTTGACTCCACCAGAATATCGAATGGTAGCCCAATCACCGTGTCAATTGATCCAGCTGCGATGTAACGCCCGGATTTCCAAGCCTCGAGCGCTTCTTCTTCAGAATGGCATACCATTATTTGGACTACTGGCACTCCAGCACGTTCCAGCGCCCGTTGGGCAGCGGCAGCGCTGACATCCACCGCGATGCGTGCCGACAGGCCTTGCATTTGGCGCGCCTGGTGCAGAACTCCCGTGCCGAAGTCTCCAGCACCAGCAACACAGGCCTCGACAACCTGTATTGAATCAAAGTGTTGTAAGTAATTCATGTGTCTCGCTTATTCCATGTGCGGACGGAAAGAAGCCTTGGCCGCAATGCATATTCATTCAGCACCGGATGGTTCGAACAACTTGAAAGAAGACTAGTGGTATACCATTTTAATGGTCAACGATGCGACTATTCGACTTTGGTCTTCATGCCTATGAAATCCACGATAATGGATTGATTAAGAAAGAGAAAAGGGGGCGGGCAATGAGAAAAGAAAGTTTGAAAGAAGAATTCTGGTATGCCATTCTTGTCTATTAGAGACCGTTGTGACGCGATGAATCGAATGGACGACGTAGATCAGCTTGCCCGGCCAGGATTGGTCGAGAAGGTAGCCAACTACCTTCGGGAACATATCGTGATGGATCACTTCCAGCCCGGGCAGCGCCTGCCCGAGCGTTCACTTGCGGACGAATTGCAAGTCTCGCGAACCCCGTTACGCGAAGCGTTGAAGATTCTGGCAACCGAAGGGTTGGTAGAAATACTGCCCAACCGAGGCGCCGTGGTGGCAGACGTGAGCCCAGCGGACGTCAAGGAAAAGGCCTACGTGTTGAGCGTGTTGGAACAGGCCGCAGCGGAGCTGGCCTGCCAGTTGGCTACCGACCAGGACATTGCCGAGCTACAGGCACTCCACTACGAAATGAAAGCGGCTTACCTACGGCGAGACCGACAGAACTATTTTCGTATCAACCAGGAAATACATAACCGGATCGTCGCCCTTTCGGGTAATGCCTCGTTGATCGAGATGCACGGCTACCTGAATCGACAACTGTACCGTGTTCGCTACCTTTCCAATCAGAAGAGCGAAAAATGGACCACTGCCATGACGGAGCACGAAGCCATCATGGCCGCTCTGGAAGCTCGAGATGCCACGCGCGTGGGGCTGGAACTTCGCAATCACCTAGGCAAGACCTGGTTCAAATACGCCAACCATGGCGATGAAGACACCAACGCCGCTCCCGAGCAAGGCAAGAAGACGCTTGAGCAGCATGCTCCCTGATACCTTACATTGCACCGCTGACACTTGAGTGGCGACTGATGATTGATGTGGCATTGTAAATGAAGCTTCGGTTGGAGACGCAGCGGCGACATACCGACGTTCAAGACGAAGAAGAGATGAAATCGATGAATGCCCGTACCTTGGCAGGCACATGCTTGCGTCCCGGATAGACCGCATAAATACCGATCTCAGGGAGTCTCCAATCTTCCAGAACCTCGACGAGACGTCCCTCGCGCAACGCTTCTCCGACCAAGGACGTTGCTGTCTGCACCAACCCCAGCCCCTGCTCCGCGGCAATCGTAAGGGGTAATCCGTAATTGGAGTTGAAGCGCCCGCTGACGGGAATGTCCAACTGCTTGCCACCTTTGCTGAAAGACCAGACGACCGGACCGCGAAAGTTGGTGTAATGCAGGCACTCATGTGTGAGCAGATCCTTGGGATGCGATGGCCGTCCAGAGCGTTCCAGGTAGGCCGGGGAGGCAACCACCAGCCGTCTGTCATCTGCAATGCGACGTGCAATCAGACGGGAGTCTTCTAGCTGGCCGATTCGAATAGCCAAGTCGAAGCCCTCTGCCACTAGATCAACGAAGCGATCATCGAAGTGGGCATCGAGCCGGATATCCGGATAACGCTGGAGAAATTCCGGAAGCCGCGGCGCCAAGTGTACGCGTCCATAGTTGACGGGAAGAGAAACGCGTATTTCACCTCTCGGCCCTGCCGTCTGCGCGCGAACCAGCTCATCTGCCTCGGCGATGGCTTCCAGAGCCGGAACAATGCTGGCGTGGTATGCCTCCCCCGCTGCCGTGAGGCGTACGGCGCGTGTGGAACGATTGAACAACCGCACACCCAGGCGAGTCTCCATGGCATCCAGGCGACGACTGACGGTCCCGGCACTGATCCCTAGATGATCCGCAGCCGCGGTCAGGCTACCCTTCTTCACGACGGTAGCCAGCGTATGTAGTTCGGCAAGAGTTGTATCTTTCATTTTTGCATTTTATGCAAAGGATACTTGCTCGTTCACCCGTTTTTTTGCGATTCATTCAATGTCAAAGTCTCCATGAACAAACCAAAGGAGACGACCCATGCGTGCCTACGAGCTGACAGGGAACGGTTTCGAAGCCCTTATCCCCATCAACCGCGAGGACACCTCCCCGGGACCAGGTGAAGTCAAGATCAAGACAGGCGTTGCCTCCATCAACTACCGGGACTACGCCCTGATCGAAGGCATTTATCAACCCGATCTAACCAAACCGTTCATCCCCCTCTCCGATGGAGCGGGGGCAGTCGTGGAAATCGGCGATGATGTCACCCATTTCGCTATTGGTGACCGAGTGCTGGGACACTATACGACTGGCTGGTTGGATGGCCCGTTCGTCTCGACGAACCATGCGACGAAGCTTGGTGGCCCTCTCGACGGCTGGCTCGCCGAGACAGTCATCTTGCCGGAGGCTGCCCTCCTACCTGTTCCAGACCACATGACACTGGCCGAGGCCGCCACTCTCCCCGTATCAGGTCTCACCGCCTGGACAGCACTGGACGAACCCAACGATCTGACCGGTAAGTGGGTGCTTATCGAAGGAACGGGAAGCGTCTCACTCTCAGCCTTGCAGATTGCCCACGCGGTTGGTGCCAAGACAGTTGTCATGAGCGGCAGGCAAGACCGCCATGAGACGCTTTACGAGCTTGGAGCCACCAAGATCATCGACTACCACACGACTGACGACATGGTGGGTGCTGTACTGAATGCCACAGGCAACCACGGCATTGACATGGCGGTGGAGGTACTGGGTGGCGAGCAATTGCTGCAGACGACAGCCATGATGGCCGACGAGGGAAGCATAGCGATCGTCGGCTTCCTGAAAGGATTCGACGTGCACGGCAATCTGATTGGCCCGCTGCTTGCCCGCCAACTCTCGCTTCGAGCCGTCAGCGTTGGCAGTCGGACTCAATTCGAGCGGTATCTAGAGTTTTTATCGCGCAACAGGATTCACCCTGTCGTAGGTACACACTTTCCATTCCAGGAGGCCGCCACTGCCATTCATGATCGAGGCAAGACGCCTAGCTTCGGCAAGCCCGTCATCATTTTCGACAACGAGTGAGCCAGGAAGATGGTTAGAAGCCCCCGACGCATCCCCTCGCCGGGGGCTTCTAGGTGCCACCCAGCGAAGGAACGGCATGAACCGTTAATCCGGCGACACAGGGCTACGCTAACACGGTAAGGCGGGTCGACCTGTGCGAGATTGTCGATAGCTCATGTAAGACATTGCCGACAACATGCCTCCCCGATGCCATTTCGGCTCAATTTCCTTTTTATACGGCATCAGATGGTGGCAACGACTGGTCGGGGCCGGACACCAACCAGGATCACCAGCGCCGCCAAAAGAAGCACGAAACCGCTTACGGTGAAAACACCGGTTGCGCCGCTCACGTCAAAGATCGCACCTCCAGCAGCCGCACCTGTGGCAATAGCAAATTGAATTGCCGCAACGAGCAGGCCACCCGCACTCTCGGCCTCATCAGGTACCGTACGGGTAAGCCAGGTGGACCAAGCCACGGGAATGGCCCCGAACGCCAGCCCCCAGAGAGCCACCATAACCGAGTCAACCAAAGGTGCGCCTCCGATACCGACAAGCCCCAAGCCAAGTATGCCCATTAATAGTGGCATCACGATCAGCGTCAGACGCATGCTCCGTTCAAGCATCAACCCACCGAGGAAAGTCCCCAGGAAGTTCGCGATACCGAAGCCCAGAAGGATGCCGGACACTCCACTCACACCGACTCCGGTCACGGTCTCGAGGAAGGGGCGGATGTAGGTGAAAAAGGCAAAGTGCCCTGTAAAGACCAAAGCGGCGGAGACCATGCCGAGCCCAACCCGTGGGCGCATCAACACCTCGACCAAGGTACGCAGACTCGTCAAACCACTAGGCGCCATCCGGGGAAGCGTCATGAATTGCACCACCAGCGCCACAAGACCCAGCACTGCCGCCATCAGGAAAACGTTGCGCCAGCCGACAATATCGCCGAAATAGCTGCCCAACGGGGCAGCGACGATCGTCGCCACTGAGACGCCGCTGAAGATCATCGACAGCGCGCGTGGCACCAGTGCTTCAGGCACGAGCCGCATCACTGTCGCTGCAGACATGGTCCAGAAACCGCCAAGCGCGAGACCTAGCAGGACGCGCCCGAATAGCAGGACCACTAGGTTGGGTGCGAAGGCGACCAAGAGGTTCGATGCAACCAACAGGGCCGAAAAGGCCAGTAGCACGAGGCGGCGGTCGATGTGACGCGTGACTGCCGTGATCAGCAGGCTCGTCACCAAGGCGACCGCTGCGGTCGCCGTCACGGCCTGGCCCGCCAGACCTTCCGTTATCCCCAGCGCCTCTGCCATTGGTGTCAGCAGGCTGGCTGGCAGGAACTCTGCCGTTACCAGTCCGAACACACCGAGTGTCATCGAGAAGACCGCGCCCCAGGCTGGCTCGGCCCGTTGTGTCCATTCGTTCATCAGCTTTTCCTATTCCCAGATGAAGTGTTGCTGCGGTACAGCAGAATAGGTTGGACGTTTCGGACGGTCTATGCTAAAAACTCTCGAATGTTTGATAATTCGTCCGTAAAAAGCCGTAAAGCGCCATACACCACCCTCCCGGATGACCTAGTGAGCGAGCTGCTCCTTGGGATGCGGTTAAGCGGCATTCGGTATCGCCGGATTCAGGTAGAACCTCCCTTCGGTATCGGCTTCGGTACCGTGGATGGGTGGGCGCAATTCCATTTCATTGCTCGCGGCCCGGTCTACCTGCGCAGCCCCGGGGGAATGCTGCACGCCCTCAATACAGGTGACGCCCTGCTATTGCCGCGGGGCGGTCCGCATGGCCTTCTTTCCGAGCCAGACCTGCCCAGCCGAGACATCGCCACGTTCGAGACAGCAACGCTCTGCAAGGCTGTCAGTTCGATCCGAGCCTGCCCGCAAGACAGCTGTCCAACGAGGCAAGCGTTGATCTTCAGCGGCTGCCTGGAATTCGATCTCGGGAGCATGCATCCACTCGTCGCACTGATGCCTGAAGTCATGCTCGTCAGCACGCTTCTGGAGCGACACCCGGAGATCATGCCAATGCTGGAGGCGATGGAACGCGAAGCACGCACGGAACGAGCGGGCTATGCCGGCATCTTGGCTCGGCTCGCTGATGTCGTCTCCGCCTTCATCGTACGCGGCTGGGTTGAGTGCGGCTGCGGCGATGCAACCGGCTGGGTAGAAGCATTGCGCGACCCGCGCCTGGGCCGCGTTATCGCTGCAATTCACCGTGACCCGGGCCGGCATTGGACAGTGGCTGAACTCGCCTCGGAAATGGGTAGCTCTCGCTCGGTGTTCGCCGAACGCTTCCTGGCGGTAACAGGCCTCACGCCCCACCGCTATGTGACAGAGCTGCGGATGCGTCTCGCGGCTCAATGGATAGGACGTGACCGGATGCCAATCGAAACCGTCGCGCAGTGTCTCGGCTACGGCTCACAAGCCGCCTTCAGCCGAGCCTTCAAGCGTATCACTGGGCAATCGCCTGGCGCCGTTCGCGCCATCGCCACCACTGAGAACCTTGCATCTGATGATGCACCGTTGTACTGATCGCTAGACGGACGTTGGTACTTGGGTTTGATGAATGCATCGCTCGATGTCTTGCGTGGTGGGAACGAACTCTTCCCTTACCATCAGAATCAACGCGCTGGCATTGAACCGATGATCATGGGCCGGATGGCAGTTCACCTGCCCATCCTCCTCCGCCACGTAAGCCATGAGAGTTCCCATGCCGGCTGCCATGAGTCGACAGGTCACCTCGGACCAGACGGCGTTCTCCAGCTTCACCGGATAACGCATGGCATGGTCGTCGCAGTGAGTGAACAGATTCTCCAAGATCTTTTCCGCTCCCGGCGCCACCAGGGAGCGAACCAACATTTCCGGATAGGCACGGATTGGACGCAGTGTAGTACTGGCACCTGCTAGCTCGATCCGCTGACGGCTATCCTCGTGGACACACTCAGCGACAGTATAAGGAATAGCGCTCTGGCACAGACCACGCAATTGCGTCAGTACGTCCAAGGTGATGCTATCGGACACCCGGCTATATTCATCCTGGGCCAGAACGATGATGGCCTTGGCCTGCTCCGGCGTAACGGCCTTCAATGCCTGAGGATCGGAAGGCTCGCCATGGTGATGAACCACACCCATCTCGCGCAGATTCTCGGGCAATCCATCGGGAAAGGCATCGGTGAGAATCTGCACGGGTGTATCTTCGAGCTGCTCGGTAGCTCGCAACTGCGCCACCAGCCGTTCAAAGTAGACAGCGGCGTTGTTGTTGGGACTGTTGATGATCAGCACATGGTCTTTCATCTGCCACCTCCAGCGGCCCTTGATCATGGATTCTTTGCGTTTGAGGCGGTAGTCGATGTAGTCGCTGGCCAACTGTGCCAGGAGGGTGATGCCAGCAACATAGAGCAACGCCACCGTGGCGGCACGGCCAAGTGGTGTAACGGCCGAATGATCACCGTAGCCTACCGTGGTCATGGTGGTCAGCGTCAGCCAGAGTGCATCCCCCCACCCCATGGCCTCGAGAACCACCATCGCGATGGTATGCAGGCCGGTGAGTACCAGCAGCCAATAGAAGGCACGGCGCAGGCGCGAACGCATGTTGATATCGAGCCGCTGGATGATCTGTTTGCTGGATTGGCGGCGGCGTAGTACGCGAAGAAGTCGCATCACGAACGCACCCGAGCAGGGTGCTGAAACTCCCATCAGATGACAAGGCAATCGGGTAGCTCAGGGCAAGAATGCTACCCCACTCTGTTGCCAGACACCAACCGCGCTAGCCCTGAGGTCTACTTCCGCTACACTGGAAGCCACCAAAGCGTACATGGTTTATTTTCAGTCGAGAATCAAAGGGAGCAGGTCATGTCACCCAAGCAAGAGCGCGACATCGAGAAGGGGTACTCAAAAGCCGACTTCGTAGCAAAGCTGAGACGCCTGGCGGACGCTATCGAGCAAGGGAAGCGCTTTGAGATACAAATCGCTGGTGAGCGCATCTATATCCCTGTCCGGGCTGAATTCACCGTCGAACACGAACGGTCCGACGATGAAGAGGAGATAGAATTTCAGATTAAGTGGAAAAGAAACTAAACGGATGCCGTCTCACTAAACAGACATATTCAACTTCAATTCACAAGAATCACCTGAATTGATGCGAGTATCGTGTTGCACGCTGTGTCTTGATGATGCCACATTCAGCTCAATCTCGGCCTGCGGGAAGTCGATCGCGAATCTCAGCAAGTCGATCGTTCAAGCTGAAAACCAATATGGCTCCTTCGCATATGACTCGCCAGATAATCAGGCCGAGTACCGTCCCGGCGAGCGCTAACAAGGCACGGCCAAGCCCTCCGCCATAGCTGGCGAAGGCTCCCATGAACCCCACGAGACCCGATATGGTAATCAAGACAATCCCGACCCAATAACCAATTCGAATCAGGCTAGGAGAAAGGAGTCGGTCAAAGTTAAGAAAATCTTTGAAATTCATAGCATTCCTTCGTATTTAGATGGTGACCCAGCAAGCTGGCGCATGCTCCCTGTCGCATCATCTTATTGGTTGGAAGCTATCCTATCCCATCACCCTCGGTGGTGAAATAGTATTCGGTGCTCGCTGCTCTCCCTGCTTCAAGCGGGAAGAGCAGCCGGCACTGTTGAAAGGAAGATGGACCTCCCCATTATCACGATAGTGAGCGCGTAAGGGTAGCCTGTGCAGAACCCCTGGCAAGCAACAGATTAACCGCTTATCGAGAGAACATGATTATAGCTCGCGACCCAGTATCACACGACAGATGTCGATGAAGTTGCGTGCCTCGGGAGGCTGCTGCCCCAGGTCCAGCGACAAGGCACGGCCCACGTCGGACGCCGAAATCACCCCTCGTATGCGTTGTTGGTGGTGCTGGTCGAGGTCGGTTATCAACAAGTGTTGATCGCCAAATGCCAGGAGAGCCTCGACCAAATCACCAACGGTCAGAGATCCCAAGTGTGCCAATGACAGCGTGTGAAGGTCTTGGCAAGGCGTCATTATCATCCCAACGGAGACTTCATCGCGGGGAATGTCATAGCGCTGCATGGCCTGAGTGATACGACGCCCGCCTAGAAGTTCCCGGGCGCTGATGATGCCGGTGCAAAGTCCTGCTGCATCTGCAACCAGCAACAGCCTCACCTTGTTACATTGCATGATGGTCTGTGCCAGGGAGGCAGGAGTCTCCATCGTTACCGTCTGTGCGCGGACAGTCGTGAAATCGGTCAATAGGGCCCGGGCAGGGCTATCCATATCAAGGAATGGAATCCCGGCGGGAGTGCTGATGGGAAGACGTTGGTCAGGGGTTTCAAGCGGTAGGGTCTTGTGTGCTGTAGCAGGCATGGTACACCTCGCGAACCTGAATCCGGTCGGAAGCTTACCGCCGGAATTGTGAGTGAGTCCCATGTGTGCCATGCCTACCTTAAGAGAACCTTAAGGTACTATCGCCTGCGTCTCGGCGGTTACAGGATATCCCGGAGAACTGACGGGAACAGCCAGTGAGATAACCACATCACTTCAGGCACCTGCTTGAACGAACGCAAATGAGCGAAATGTATGAGAACCTATTCTTCCAGGATCTCGTGAGGTTTATAAAAGACAAACACGCCGGCCTCGACCGTCTTGATGTATTCCGCAGCCCAATCAGGGGTAGTTTCCCGATGGTGAAAATATAGCGCTCCACCGGTTCGGTCTATTAGCTGTCCATTGAGAGCCTTTCGGGCGATATCCTTGGCAATTACGTAAGCCTCGTCCTCTTCCGCAATATCCGAACGACCATCGCACCACCATGAGAACTGGCAGGCCCCCTGCTCGGAGCCCTGCATGACGACTTCACAAGTCGTATCAGGAAAGTCTTCATGCCCTAGCCGATTCATGACGACATTGGCAACGGCCTCCATCTCGGCAGCCTCTTCACCCCTGGCTTCCCAGTAAATGGTACGTGACAGGCAGGTGATTGCATCGTCCAGGGGGTCTTCACCCTTCGGATCGACGGCTTGCGCCTCAGGCTTGGTAATGATCTCGGTTGGAGAAGGGAGTACCTCATCAACTACATTTTGCTCCAACTCTTCCGCCTTGGTCTCAGCAGTTTCCTCCTTCTGCTCCTGTTCAGCCGCCATCGCCTGGCCCATGGAAAGAATGGCTACAAGGCTGGCTACCATCCAAAACTGGTGCATGGTCGAACCTCTGGATGAACCAAACCTGGCTCTACGCCAGTATGATAGGTTCGACGGAGAATTTCCGTCGAATGAGAGAAGTCAGCTTCTCCGCTTTTAGGCGATGGTTGAAGCGAACCAGTGGATGATCTCCACTTGGATGAACCGGTGTTTTTCAGTATAGCTGGAGACTATCAGACCTGCCCCACGCTTCCAGCCAAAGCCCTATAGTGACGAATGAGATCTCCAGGAAACACTGATTTAGTCGTGATTAATAAATAATGAAAATCATGCAAAGGACTGACTTTATCAGGATAAAAACAGGAAAAACATACTAATAAAGCAAATACCATCAGGATGAATTTTAGTTTTCTTGGCAACGAGAGAAATCGAAAGCTGTCCGGCGTTGTGCAATTCATTAATGATGAACTGCTCGGTATGACTCGCCAATGTCCTCTATTTCGACAGTGTCGTGGCTGCGTCCTATGATTCCGAATCTGGCTAGTTTTTCCTATTCGCGGGTATACACTGCAAACACGCAGCCGAGGGAAAACACCATGCTGGCTCCCAAACTCTATCACGGTTGCTCAGTATCAATATCGAAGCAAAAGCGCTGATAGCCGACTTCCAATAAACGCGCATCAACCGTAAGCTGCTTTTCTCTTTCGCGCATCTGCGAGGGTATCCCCATGTCACCAGTCGATGCACTACGCCTGATCCTACTGTCCACGCTGTGGGGGATGTCGTTCATCTTCATGCGGGTCGCCGTTCCCGAGTTCGGCCCCATCCCCCTGATTTTGGTGCGTATGGGCGTAGGTTCTCTACTGCTGATTCCACTGCTGCTCAGCCTGCGCTATCTCAAGCTGGTGTGGGAAAACAAAGGCGGCCTGTTGTTGCTGGGTCTGACCAACCACGTGCTGCCCTTCACTCTGCTGGCCTTGGCCACGACACGCCTTGAAGCAGGGTTCACGTCCTTGATCAACGCCACTACACCCATTTTCACCGCGCTACTGGGTGCCATGTTCTTCACCACTCCAGTGCAGCGTCAGCAGTATGTAGGCTTGGCGATGGCTTTCTTTGGGGTGTATGTGCTCTCGGCCAACCGACTGGACTTTACTTTAGGTGGCGATGGCTGGTTCATTCTCGCCGCACTAGGCGCCACCTTCTGCTATGGTGTCGCCACCAACTATTCCAAGACCCACCTGTCACACCTTCCCATACGGGTGCTGGCAGCGGGCAGCACCGCCATGTCCGCTTTGATCCTGCTGCTTCCTGGCTTGCTACTGTGGCCTTCCGAACCCATCAGCGGCCTGGCCTGGTCCAATGGCCTGGCATTGGCGGTGCTCAGTACCACCGTCGCCTTCCTTCTGTATTTCACCTTGATCTCCAGTGCCGGGGCAACTGCCACGTCCACAGTCACCTTCCTGGTACCGGTGAGTGCGCTGATCTGGGGCTACTTGCTGCTGGGAGAGGTGCTAAGCCTGCAGGTTCTGATTGGTATGACAATCACCCTGGTCGGGACGGCTATCGCCACCGGGATCCTGCGCCTGCGCCGGCAATCTTCAAGCCCTCAGTCATGAAAAACGGCAGTGTCGTCATCGACACTGCCGCTCAGTATTGCTTGCCGCAAGCCCCCTATCGGGCTTGATCGATCAGAAGTTCGCTTTACGCTTCTCAAGGAAAGCACTCATCCCCTCATGTTGCTCCTCACCGGCGAAGCCCAGTGCAAACAAGCTGGTTTCCAGTGCCAGAGCACTGTCAAGGTCTTGATTCTGGCCATAGTGGATAGCCTGCTTGGCGGCACGCACGGCGTTGGGACCATTACCGGCGAGCTGCTGAGTAAGCTCCTCGGCCACCGACTCCAGCTCGGCTTGTGGCACCACGCGGTTGACCAGCCCGATACGCAAGGCCTCATTGGCGTCAATCTTGCGACCGGTGGTGATCAGATCGAGTGCCATGGCGGGACCAATACGGCGCGGTAGGCGCTGGGTGCCACCAAAGCCGGGAATCACACCTAGCCCGACTTCTGGCTGGCCGAAAATGGCGTTGTCGCTGGCCACGGCCCAGTCGCAGGCCAAGGCCAGTTCGCAGCCACCACCCAGACAGAAGCCGTTGACCAGTGCCACCACCGGTACCGGCAGGCGCTCCAGACGCTTGATGGTGGCCAAGGCCTGGCTGGCGAACTGGTGAGCCTGTTCCGGCGTCTTGTCGCGCATCTCGGCGATATCGGCACCGGCGACGAAGGACTTCTCGCCAGCACCGGTGATCAATACTGCACGTAGGTCGCTACGCCCTTCCAGTTCGGCCAACACCGCATCCAATTCGATTAACAGGCCGCTATTCAATGCATTGAGTGCCTTGGGGCGGTTCAGCGTCAGGCGCATGACACCAGCACTGCCCCGAGTTTCAATCAGCTTGTCGCTCATGATGACTCCTTGTGAGTGGGAACGAACTGTCCTGACACAACCTACCGATCGCTTGGTTGGGCGACAATCCCCTCTTTGGTCATGTTGTCCGAATAGCATGACCCTCGTGGGAGCGCAGATCTTCTGCGCGATCCGGCCGCCAGGCCGGCTTTTGCGACTCCTTCATCGCGCAGCGAAGCTGCGCTTGTATGTTTGAACTGAAGGGCAAGGCTCAGAACTCGGAGTGCAGCCTATTCGTAGATATGAAAGCCGCGCCCACTCTTTCGACCGAGATAGCCAGCATCCACCATGCGCTTGAGCAACGGACAGGGGCGGTACTTGGGATCGCCGAAGCCATCCTGTAGTACTTCCATGATCGACAGGCATACGTCCAGGCCAATCAAGTCGGCTAGCGCCAGAGGGCCCATGGGGTGAGCAGCGCCGAGTTTTATCGCCTGGTCGATGTCCTCGGCACTGGCAACCCCTTCCTGGAGCAGGAAGGCCGCTTCATTGATCATCGGCACCAGCAAGCGGTTGACGGCAAAGCCCGGGGAATCGGCGATGGCCACAGCGGTCTTGCCCAGTTCCCCAGCCAGCGCTTCGACCTTCACCACGGTAGCGTCCGACGTTTGTTCGGCGCGGATCACCTCGACCAGATTCAGAACTGGCACCGGGTTGAAGAAGTGCATGCCCACCACCCGCTCGGGGTGTTCGCTGACGGCGGCCAGTCGGGTCAAGGATAGGGAGGAGGTATTCGAGGCGAGGATGACGTCCTGATTCAGCGCAGAAAGGTCTCGAAACAGCTTTTCCTTGAGCTCCGACTGTTCGGGCGCCGCTTCGATGATGACTTCGCACTCGGACAACGCTTCCAACGAGGTGGTCTTGTCGAGTCGCGTCAAGGCCGAGCTTCGCTCTTCCTCGCTGAGCTTATCCTTCTCGACCAGACGTGAGAGTCCCTGGTCGATCTTACCCTCGGCACGTTCGAGTTGAGTCTCGGCCACGTCATACAGCTTGACCTGACGGCCACTGGTCAGTAGTACCTGGGCAATACCCTGCCCCATGGTACCAGCGCCAACCACACCGATTGCCTGCTTGTCCATCGCATTCCTCCCATATCCGTGAGTCTCGAAAAGCGTTGAACATAAGGTGCACTGGCCAAACGCCGGCGTCCAGTGCAAGCAGCCAAGCCGTCAGCTTCTGTTCGCCTGATACGCCTCGGTACGCGGCTCTTCGTCTTCGGCATGGGCTTGCTCGGGTCCGCCATTCTCGACCGTGCCATTTCCAACGTAGTAGTCGACATGAGGCTGATCCTCGCGTGGCGGACCAACCACTGGTTCGGCCACTTCCACATCGGGTACTACATCGGAAAGATCCTCGACATACTCGTGCTCGATGGCACCCTGCACCAGTTCCTCGGTCACGTTGAGTTCGGCACCCACCATCGTCTGGGGAGGATTGGCCACGAAGGGCGCCACGGGAATCGGTGCTGGCCGCACGCTACGACGCCAGAAGAAGAACGCCACCAGGATCACCCCCAGCGCACCCATCGACCAGAACAGGCCTCCGTCTCCCACGGCAGTCATTACTGGAGTGATCATCGGCGGACTAAGGGTCGAACCAATGGCATTGATCAGAAGCAATCCTTGGCTCATGCGCACCAAGGCCCCAGCAGGAGCTCGGTCGGCAGCATGGCTGACTGCCACCGGGTAGAGGGCAAAAGCACCACCACCAAGGAAGAACAGTAGCCCGGCTAGCAACCAAGGCGAAGCTGGCAGGAACAACATGGCCAGCGAGATCGCGGTGGTAAATGCACCGATCACGATCAACACTATCTGCCGGTCCTGCTTGTCCGACCAGCGTCCGATCGGGTACTGCAACAGCATGCCGCCCAGCACTACCACTGCCATCATCCGGCCGACTTCGGCTACCGAAAGCCCAGTGCGCTGCAGATACAGCGGCAACAGCGTGTAGATAGCCGCCACCGCCAGCCCAGAACCGAAACACCCCATCACCCCAGTAGGGGTTATCATGATCAGGCGGTGCGGCGGCAGTGGCTCGGCATGTTCGATCAGCGGCGACACCCGCGGGATCATCGCCATTGGCAGCACCGATAGCGACGCCAGCAACCCAATCACCATGAATGGGGTTGTCTCACCGGCGGCATCGGTCACCCCTAACAACAACTGCCCCAGCACGCCGGCAGCATATAGCGAGATCATGTACAGCGCCAGCAGGCGCCCGCGCACCTTGGTCTCCGATGACGTCAGCAGCCAACTCTCGATGACCAGATACACGCCCACCGTGGCCCAGCCACCAATCAGGCGCAGCACGAACCACGACCAAGGATTCAGCCACAGTCCCTGAAGCAGCACGGTGACCGCCACTAGTGAGGCAAAGCAACCATAAGCGCGGATATGGCCAATCCGAAGCAATAACCGGTCATTCAACATCGCCCCGAGTGCCAGGCCGATGAAATAGGCCGACGATACCCAGCCGATAACCAATGCGGACTCGCCCGCCGCATCGAGACGCAGGGTAATCAGGGTGGCCAGGAAGCCATTGCCGATGCCGAGAATGAACAATCCCAGAAGGGGGGCCAGCGCCATGGCCAACAACTGCCGTGACATGAGCGGATGCCTCACGCGGATAGATTTTGGACGAGAAAGCGACGCCATGACGCCGGGAGAATAACCAGAAAATCGCGCGGCGAATATAAGCCCAGACTAGACGTTTGCCAAACGATTTCGCCACCTAAGACAGGGATTTTTTCTTCGATAACCCATGCTTATCGAGCGGCGCTCAAAAGTGCTTGCGCAACAGCACCACGTCGTTCGCAGGAAACTCGACACTCATGTCGAGGTGCTCGCCGAGCCAGAGGAAGGTAACTTCGCTGAAGAAACACACATGGGTCGGGTCGTGGGTATAGCGCCAGTTCGCGAAGGCTTGCGGCGAGATCACGCGTTGGGTCATCAGTCCCAACCAGCCACCGGGGCGCAGCAAACTGGCAAGCCGCTCGAGCTCGTGCCCGGGAGCGAATAGGTGCTCGACCACTTCGGTGGCAGTGATGAAGTCGTATTTCCCCTCGAGAACTTCCTTGCCTGGTGCATAGAAGGGGTCATAGATGGCCATCGGGTAGCCCGCCTCCTCGAACATCACCGACAGGGTCGGCCCCGGTCCGGCACCGAAGTCCAGCCCACGCGCCCCCGGCGCCAAACGCTCGCACAACGGCTCGAACAACCGCCCCAGGAAACGCCGGTAGCCGCGATCGCCGGGCGAGTTTTCGTGCAGATCGTAGACTGCCCGTTCGTCTTCAGAGCCCAGGCGCTGGTCCAGTGATACGAATACCAAAGCGCAAGTGTTGCACTGCCAGTAGTCGCGCTGCATACCGCGATGATAGTGAACGGGCCCGCGAGCACCACATAACGGACAGGACAGCGACTGACTCATCAGCGTATGCTCTTGGTAGAAAACGATATTCCGCCAAGCCTAGTGACTCTGGGTGGAAACTGCATCTGCAAGGGAGAACGCCATGCTGTCAGGCCTCGACCACTTGGTCGTCACCGTCACCGATATACCACGTGCCGTAGACTTCTATACTCGTGTGCTTGGCCTGGAGACCCGTTATCGCGATGCCGAGCGCGTCGACTTGATGCTCGACGGCCTCGCGTTACGCTTGCACCAGGCCGATACTCCCGTCAGTCCAAAAGCCACCACTCCCACGCCGGGAAGCCTCGATCTGTGTTTCCGCAGCGTGCTACCCCTGGAAGAGATCCAGCGCCACCTGGAGGCGCTGGCTGTGTCTGTGGAACTCGGCCCGGTCACCCGCGAAGGTGCCTTGGGCCCTATTGAATCACTGTATCTCCGCGACCCGGATGGCAACCTGCTGGAGATCTGTCGTCCGACCCGATGATGGCATCGACGCGCCAGGCGGTTATCATGTGGCCCGAATCGTAACCTTCAGGGACGAGACCTGCCATGAACGACAATACATCTCCTCAGGCCAGCGCCCATGAATCCGAACAGACCAAGGGTCCCGATACCACCATGGCGATGGTGGTCTACGCTCTCTATCTGGCCAGCATGATCGTCGGTTTAACGGCACTGGTTGGCATCGTCATCGCCTATGTCTACCGTGGCAAGGGGCCGGAGTGGCTCGATGAGCACTACCGCTACCAGATCCGCACTTTCTGGATCGGCATGCTCTATGGCCTGGTTTGCGTGGTGTTGGCACTCATCGGCATCGGCTTTCTATTGATGATCATCCTGGCCGTGTGGTTGATCGTCCGTTGTGTCAAGGGTTTCAAGGGTCTGCAGGAAAAGCAAGCGCCTGCCAACGTGGATACCTGGCTGGTTTGATCGTTCATGAATCGTCGCTATATCTTCTCCCCCTCATCATGGCAAGCTAGTGCTATCGCTGGGCTATGGCGCGCCCTGGCTGGCCGGCGTTTGCCGACCTTGTGGCGGATGGCCCGCTTGGGTGGCCCACTGGTGTACCGTTTCAGTCGTCGTGAACGCCAAGTCACCGAGATCAATCTGGCCGAGGTATTCCCCGAACGACCGGCGACCGAGCGCCGCCAATTGGCACGTGAAAGCCTGGTCCACTCCACCGCCACTATGCTTGAACTGGGCTTCGCCTGGATGGCCGCGCCCTCACGGGTGGAAGCGTCGATTCAGGAGGTCCACGGTCGTGAACTGCTCGACGAAGCCCGTGCCGAAGGCCGTGGCGTGATCGTGCTGGCACCCCACTTCGGTAACTGGGAAGTGCTGAATTTCTGGCTTTCCAGCCACTTTCCGTTCACCGCCATGTACGAGCCACCCAAGATCGACGCCTTGGACCCAGTGACCCGCCAAGGCCGTGAGCGCATGGGAGCCAGTCTGGTACCCACCAATTCTCGTGGGGTTGCTGCCCTGCTCAAGGCTTTGAAACGCAGCGAAGCGATCGGCATTCTCCCCGACCAGGAACCCGATTGGGGCAGTGGCGTGTTCGCGCCCTTCTATTCGCGTGACGCCTACACCGCCACCCTGCTACCCAAGTTGGTGGCACGCACTCAGGCTCGGGTAGTCACGGGTGTGGCTCGACGGCTCAATACCGGCCAAGGGTTCGCGATTCACTTTCTGCCCGCAGACGAGCGGGTCTACGACACTGACGAAATGCAATCCGCCACCGGCGTCAACGCCAGTGTGGAAGCCGCTATCGCCCTCGATCCCGTCCAGTACCAGTGGGAATACAAGCGCTATCGCAAGGTTCCCGAGGAACTCGCCGGGCATCCCCACTACAAGCGTTTCCGGCTGTATTGACCGTACAGCGTCCCTGCCGGGTGGATCACACCCGGCCGTATTGGTCGTCGAGTCGCACGATATCGTCCTCACCCAGATAGGTACCCGACTGCACCTCGATCAACTCCAAGGCTATCCGTCCAGGATTCTCCAGCACATGCTCCTGCCCCACCGGGATGTATGTGGAACGATTCTCGCCGATCAGGAAGGTCTTGCCGCCGACACTCACCTGCGCGGTCCCTCTGACCACCACCCAATGCTCGGCACGGTGGTGGTGAAGTTGCCGCGACAACCTGGCCCCAGGCTCCACGTGAATCCGCTTGACTTGGTAGCGTGAACCGATGTCGATGCGTTGGTAATACCCCCAGGGGCGGTGCACGCGAGGATGTTCGACCCCTTCACGACGACCTTCCACCAGCAGTCGCTCAACGAGGGTCTTGATGTCTTGTACCCGATCGCGCCTGGCTACCAGAAGTGCATCCTGGGTCTCGACGATGACCAGATCCTCGACCCCCAGCGTTGCCACCAGACGCGAGTCGGCATGAATCAGGCTGTTGCGGGTATCCTCCGCGACCACGTCCCCCCATGCGGCATTGCCCTGCGCATCATGTGCTTGATGCTCCCATAACGCTGACCAGGAGCCGATATCGCTCCAACCGGCCTCGAGCGAGACCATGGCGGCATCGTCAGTCTCCTCCATCACTGCGTAGTCGATGGAGTTCGCGGGGCAGGCAAGGAAGGCGTCGGTATCGAGACGCAAGAAATCGAGATCGCTCTGGGCTCCGGCGACCGCTGCACGACAGGCATCCAACATCTCCGGCTGGAGTCGCTCCAGGGCGTTGAGATAGCGCGAAGCGCGAAACAGGAACATGCCGCTGTTCCATAGAAATTCGCCACTATCGAGATAGGTTTGAGCCGTGTCGGCATCGGGCTTCTCGACGAAACGCCGCACGCGGTGGCCATCTCCTCCACCCAACAATTCGCCGCGTTGCAGATAGCCGTAGCCGGTTTCAGCATGCCTCGGCACCACCCCAAAGGTCACTAACCAGCCCTGTTCCGCAAACTTCACAGCGCGACCGACACTGGCTCGGAAGGCCTCGTCATCATGAAGCAGATGGTCGGCGGGTAATACCAGCAGCAGCGGATCATCTTCCCGACGGCTTGCCACCAGTGCCGCCACAGCGATCGCCGGCGCGGTATTGCGGCCCTCGGGTTCGAGCACCAAGGTAGCGTCTTCGATGCCTTGCTCGCGCAGTTGCTCAGCCACCAGGAAACGATGCTCCTGATGAGCAACGATGATAGGCGGAGCCTTGTTCAGCCCTTCCAGCCGAGCCAAAGTCTGCTGCAGCATGGTGGTCTCACCGGCCACGGCCAGGAACTGCTTGGGGCGGTGCTGGCGCGACAGCGGCCATAACCGCGTGCCGTTGCCACCAGCCAGAATGACGGGAATCAACACATTTCCCTCCCTCGTTCCTCACTCGATGCAAGACGCGTCAACGTACCAGCGTCAGGTCGAATACCACTTTTACCTCATGCTCCACGGTGTCATCGGAACGCCAGGCTGCCTGGCCGACGTCGTAGTCGGTTCGGTCCAGTTCCAGCGAGCCCTGGACGTGAATGCGGGACTCCGCCTGCTCGATTTCCATCGGCACCACGACCTCACGCGTCGTATCAAGCACGCTCAGTTCGCCCTCGATACTCATCTTGCCCTCGCTAGGGCCAAGAATCTCGGTGCTGCGAAAGACGATCTCGGGATACCTCTCGACCTTGAACCACTTGCGGCCATGCAGCATGGCGTCGATCGTGGCATCTCCGGTGGTGATACTGGCAGCATCCACGATTACCACCACGCTGCTGGCAGATGGATTCTTCAGGTTCAGATCGACATTGGCATCGAAGTGCCCCACCTCGGCCACCGCTTTGCGGTCCTCGGCAACGCCTACCAATTCGATCTTGCTGGACTCACCCTCGAGTTTCCAAGTGGGCGTCGTAGCCCCCTTCGCCGACAAAGCCACACCCAACAGCAGGATGCTCATCAGATATCCGGATGGCTCAAGGAGCGGTTTGATGCGATGTGCCATGTTGGTCTCCGTTCGGCGAGGCTGAAAACGTACGCAGCTTAGAGGCTCCACTGAAATCCTCATGAAGCCAGTGTCTCAGACGGTCCATACCTGGAGGATCGCTCATCGGCATTGGCACGGCTCCGGGTTCGAAGCCACGAGCCAGAAACGGCTCGAGCAAATCGGTATCACCACTGATGATATGTACCGGTACGCCGGTACCGACATCATCACCCGTAATCAGAGAAGCCGGCTGGTGATCGCCCAGCACGATCAACAGGGTTCGATCGTCGACGAATTCCGCCGCCCAGCTCAAGGTTGCATTCACAGCGTAGTCCACCGACAAGGCGAAATGCTGGCGTACCCGTTCCTGGTCTTGCCACAAGACTCCCGGCGCTTCTCCGGCATCCTTCCAGCGCATGAAGACACTGCCATCGCCCACGTCGTCCCAGTTTTCCAACACAGGAAGAATCGGTGTCCAAGGCGCGTGACTGCTGATCAGTGCAATCTGAGCGAATATCGGCTCATCGAGCCTTGCTCGAATCCGTTGCTGGAAATGATACAGCGTGAATTGATCGGGCATGGTCACCCAGTGCAGCGCCGGACCGGCATACTCGATATCGGCAGCGGCATGGATCTGATCGAACCCATAGGCCTGCCCCTCCGGCCAAGGCATGTTGATCGCCGGCATCACCGCCAGTGTGACATGGCCGGTAGCGCGGAAGTCATCGATCAGGGTCGCACGGCGGCTATCGAGCAATAGCCGATACCAGAGCTGATTATCGATCCAGCGCCCACTCAGAGCCGTGGCATGCGCAAGCCACGATTGCCCCCCTCGAATCGGCGAGGCCAGGGTGCTTGAAGCCATCTCCAAGCCAACCTCCTCCAAACGCTTTTCCAGTGCTTTCAGTCGTGGCACCACTATTTCGGCATAACGTTCATTCTCGATAGTTGAGATACCATATGATTCAATGAACATTATGATCACATCCTTGTCACTTAGAGCAGGCAAGGCTTGCACCGGATAAGGCGTGGCCTGCAGGCTGGCGATGAAGGTTTGGCGAGCACGATGCGTATCCAACATCTGTTGGCTCTGAGATGCCAAGGTGTCTATCACCGGTGTCCGTGCGATGCCAACCAGTCGTCGGTCGCTAGCTTCCGCAACTAACAGCACGATACTGATCAGTAGTACCCCGCTGATGGCAATTCCTGTCGGCGAGCGTGAGCTAAGACGTGGCAAACGCTGCAACAATTTTGCCAGCATGACTGCTAAGCCCAGCAACAGAAGCACCGTCACGATACAGACCAGCAACGCCAGCAGAGAGCCGAGATTGCCTTCCAGCAAGTGATGGACCGACAGCAACAATGGCATATCGAGGTACAGATTCAATGAACGCCCGAGTACGAGTTGTGTAGCGGCATCACCGAACCCGGCCAGCAAGGCCAGCATGATCATGACGACGACACTCCAGCAAAGTGCCCGATGCCATCGCCAGGTAGGCAACAGTGCAAGACTAGCCGCGATCAACCAAGCTTCGAGAGCGACCCAACGCGGTGCCAGTTCTCCAAACCGAAGCCATATCGGAACCAGCAGTACGACATTGAAGACAACGGTGAGTAACAGCCACCGAACTACCGGGAGAGAAAACATTGATAAGGATATCCAGATTGCTTGAACCACCTTTCGAGTATTGTATAGCCCTTGTAGCGTTTTATTCTCGCAACTTCACTACGGATTTGTTGTCACCACGCTAGGGCACTATCAATTCAGGGAGGAGAACCACATGCATTTGGTGCGGCAACTGGCCATCGCCTTGCTGCTAGGGACGATTCTAGCGCCTTCTTCATGGGCTCAGTCCGATGAACCCCAAGCCGACGCAGCCCCATCGGAAGAGGCTCAAGCCGACGAAGAACAAGCCGACAAAGCCTCATCGGAAGAGGCACAAACGACTGACAAAGAGGAACAAGCTAGCGAGAACCAAGCTGACGATGCCTCACCGGAAGAGGCTCAAGTCAACGAGACCCAGCCCGAAGCCACGCCGACGTCGGTATTCAATGACGTCACGGAGCAAGCGCGCGAGTTGGCTTCCTCCTCCTACGAGAGTCGTTCAGGTGCATTGCCCGAGGCTCTGCGTGAACTCGATCACAATGTTTATGAGTCGATCCGTTTTCGCCCGGAAAGTGCCTTGTGGAAGGGTGAAGAACTGTTTTCGGTTCAACTCTTCCATTCCGGTTTCCTGTACAACCAGCCAGTGAGTATTCATCTAGTAAAGGATGGCAAGATCGATCCCCTATCCTTCAGCAAGGACTTCTTCCAGTACGAGGGTGATGCTGCTCCCTTGGCGGAGCGCGATCTAAGCAACGCGGGCTTCGCTGGCTTTCGCCTGCACTATCCCATTAACCGCGAAAATTACCACGACGAATTTCTGGTCTTTCGTGGTGCCTCCTACTTCCGTATGGTAGGCCGTCATCAGAGATATGGCCTTTCCGCACGAGGTCTGGCCATCAATACCGCCACACCCGAAGGCGAGGAGTTTCCCGCCTTTCGCGAATTCTGGCTGTTCAAACCCGGCCCCGATGATACCAGCATGAATGTGGTGGCCCTGCTCGACAGCCCCTCCGTCGCTGGCGCCTATCTTTTCACTATTCGACCAGGCGAGCGAGTGACGGTGGATGTCGAAGCACGCCTGTTCGCTCGCCAGGACATCGACAAGCTCGGCATAGCACCATTGACCAGCATGTTCGGCCATGGCGATGCCAGTCTCTTTCCAGCGGATGATTTCCGCCCCAGGGCGCACGACTCCGGGGGGCTATTGACACGCACCAGCAGCAAGGAATGGGTTTGGCGCCCTTTGAACAACCCCCGTGAACTACGCATCTCGCGCTTTCAGGACGAGACTCCTTCACAATTCGGCCTGGTCCAGCGCAAGCGAGACTTTGAAGACTACTTGGACGCAAAGCGTCGATACGATCGCCGCCCCAGCTACTGGGTAATGCCACTGGACGATTGGGGCCCCGGCAGCGTGGAGTTGGTCGAAATCCCCAGCGACTCCGAGACCAACGACAACATCGTGGCTTATTGGGTCCCCAAGCGTTCGATGCAAGCCGGCGATGAACGTACCTATCGCTATCAGATATCCACCTTCGACGCCCACTTGCCTCAACAGACGCTGGCCAGCGTGGTGCGTACCCGGCAAGGCTGGGCAAGAGAACCGGGGCAGGTCGAGCCACCGCCCCGCACCCAACGTCAATTCGTGGTCGACTTCCAGGGTGGAGATCTCTCTACCCTGGATGCCAGCCACCCCGTCGAGGCCGACTTGAGCGCCTCGAACGGCGAGATTCGCAACCTAGAAGTACAGCAACTGCCCGATGGACGAACATGGAGAGCTTCGTTTCATCTGCAACCGGAAGGCCAACAGCCCGTCGACATGCGCCTGAGGCTGTCGATGCGCGGTAAGCCAGTAACGGAAACCTGGAACTATGTATGGACCCCAAATGAACTCCGCTGACCCGACCACACATGACATACCCTGGTTAGGCACACGGCGAGCAATCTTCGCCCTTCTGGTGCTGACCAGTACGGCGCTGGGTGGCTGGACGATGTTCGAAATCCTGCGTGTCAATGGCATCACGCCGTTGCAATGCGTGATCCTGGGGTTGTTCGTGATCACCTTCGGCTGGATCACGATCGCCTTCTGGACCTCCATCATGGGTTTTGTCCTGCAACTGACCCGACGTGATCCCTTGACCCTGGCCAAGCTCCGCACCAATGACGTACCAACTCAGCTTGGGGAGCATCGTACCGCTCTGGTAATGCCCATCTTCAACGAGGATCCACAGCGGGTAGCGAATGGGCTTGAGTGTACTTGTCGTTCGCTGTTGGAATATCCCGGCGCCGAACGGTTCGAGGCGTTCGTGCTAAGCGATACCTCGAATGACGAGATCGCTCGCCGGGAAGAGATCGCCGTGGCCGCCCTCCAACAACGGCTGGGATCACGCTTCACTATCCACTATCGACGCCGCGAAGAAAATCACGGACGTAAGGCAGGTAACCTGGCGGACTTCTGTCGCCGCTGGGGCCGGCATTACGACTATATGGTGGTGTTGGATGCCGACAGCATCATGGGCGGCAAGACGCTCATGTCACTGGTGCAGTCGATGCAGGCCAACCCCAGCGTGGGCATGATCCAGACGGTACCGATACCGATCCGCCAGGATAGCGTTTTCGGACGTTTCACCCAATTCGCCGCGGCGTTGCACAGCCCCATGCTGGCTACTGGACAAAGCTTCTGGCAGGGTGATGCCGCCAACTTCTGGGGGCACAACGCTATCTTGCGCACACGTGCCTTCATGGACTGCTGTGGTTTGCCGACTCTCTCCGGAAAACCACCGCTGGGTGGTGAAATCCTGAGTCATGACTTCGTCGAAGCGGCACTCTTACGGCGAGCGGGATGGGAAGTCAGACTGGATACCAGCCTCGAAGAGAGTTTCGAGGAAGTACCCAGCAACCTGCTCGAATTCGCCAAGCGAGATCGTCGCTGGACCCAGGGCAACATGCAGCACTTGCGTCTTCTTACCGGACGTGGGCTGCATACCATGAACCGTTTCCATTTCCTGTGCGGCGCCCTGGCCTACCTTTCTTCATTGCTATGGGCCATGATGCTCGGTGTCAGTACCGTGGACGCCATCGGCCGCGCGCAAGGTCAGCACCATTTCTTCAGCGATGGCTATCAGCTCTTCCCCGACTGGCCAATCTCTACGCCCGGCCTGATCATCCCGCTATTGGTCAGCACGGTGGTATTACTACTGCTGCCCAAGGCATTGGGCGTCTTGCTGGCTTTCATTCAGTGCCCAGCCGCCTATGGCGGAAGATTCCGTCTCGTGGCAAGCACCTTTCTGGAAATCGCCATCGCCGTCCTGATCGCCCCCATCATGATGGCGTTTCACAGCCTCTTCATCATCGGTGTACTGACCGGCTATAACGTGACCTGGAACGCTCAGGTTCGCGAAGGACGCTCGGTACCATGGAAAGATGCCATTCGTCATACCTGGGCGGGCACTCTGCTCGGGGCGATATGGGGACTTGCCACCTACCAGATGGCACCGGAGTTTTTCTGGTGGCTGTCGCCGGTGTGGGCCGGACTGCTGCTGGCAGCTCCGCTGGTGAGGTTCACCAGTAGCCTGAAGCGGGGTGCCAGATTACGCCGCTTTGGACTCTTGCTAGTGCCGTCCGAAGTGTCGCCTCCACCGGTCTTGCAGCCACTGGAAACGTCGTCGTTATCGTCGGATTCCCAAGGGCTTAGTCTGGCGCCACCTCCTCCGGAGCTTCCCGGTGAGATGCCGATACAGTCTTTCACCGATCTACCGCACCCACGAGCCCGCCCACTGACGAAAGTTCCCGTCAAGGAGTAGCCCATGGGCCGAGCCACCAAGTTTCCAGCCTCCCGGTTGAGGAGTTGCCTGGGCTTGGTGCGCTCGCACTGGCAGTCGGCCGTTGATATCGGCGCCTGGCTACACAACGGTGCCGATGACATGGCCTCCGGCGATCGCTCTGTACGACTCATATCGCAGGAGAACGTCTCATGAGCATCTCGACCTTCCCTCTCTGGCAGGACTTGACCAGTCAGGATATCGCCGAACTACCTGAAGAGAGCATTGCCGTCATGGTGCTAGGGGCCATTGAGCAGCATGGTGCCCATCTGCCGTTATCCACTGACCTCGATATCGGTGAGGGGCTGCTCGAAGCAGCTCTGGAGCATTTACCGGACGGGTTTCCATTGGTCCAGCTACCGAGTATGGCGGTGGGCACCAGCGACGAGCACTTAAGCTTTCCAGGCACCTTGAGCCTGCCCCCAGACGTTGCCATCGCCACACTGGAGGCCCATGGCGATGCCGTAGCTCGTGCCGGACTCGAAAGGCTGGTACTGATCAACAGCCACGGTGGCAACCAAGCGGTGATGGACCTCGCTGCTCTAGCACTTCGCCAACGCCACGGCCTATTGGTGGTCAAAGCCCAGTACATGAAGATGCCTCCCCCCGGAATGTTGCCAAGCGGCGGCCTGCCTGCCGAGGAACTGCGTCATGGATTGCACGGTGGCGCGGTGGAAACCGCCATGATGCGTTATCTGGCCCCCCACAAAGTACGTGTCGAGCATCTCGAGCATCCGGCTTCGCGAGGCGAAGCGATGGAGAACGAAGGCTGGCTGCTGGCACCGGAAGGTGAAGCGGCATTCGCCTGGCTGGCTGAGGACCTGCACCCCAGCGGCACAACGGGAAACGCCCGGTTGGGTACGCCCGAACTAGGCGAACGCCTGGTCGCCCATTATGCCAAGCGACTGGCACGTATCCTGCGCGAGGCCGGCGACATGGAGATCGACGATTTTCAAGCTTGGCCGGAAGAGTGACCATTGAGGACCTCGTCGAGCAGGTGACCAGCCCGCTCGGCCTTGGCGCTCAAGTAACGGTGGTTATGATCGGTGAGCCGCCCATAGAGTGCCTGGCGATCGACGACCTCAATGCCTCCTTCTATCAGAGCATCGATCTTGCGTGGATTGTTGGTCAGCAGTTGCACTCGTTGTATTCCCAAAGCCGAGAGCATATCCACGGCAACTCGATAATCGCGTTCGTCTTCACCAAAACCCAGCACTTGGTCAGCATCCAAGGTGTCAAACCCGGTATCCTGCAGGGCATAGGCGCGTAACTTGTTGGCCAAGCCGATGCCGCGTCCCTCCTGAGCCAGATACAGCAGCACGCCGCCCCCCATGGCATCGATATCCGCCACTGCCTTGCGCAGTTGCTCACCGCAATCACAGCGCAAGCTACCGAACAGATCGCCAGTCAGGCAGGCCGAGTGCAGGCGCAACGGCACGGCGTCCCGCCAACGCTCGACATCACCAATCATCACCGCTACATGTTCGCGTAACCCGTCCGGTTCACGGAACAGGATGAAGCGACTCTCATGTGCGTCGGCAAGCGGAATCCTTGCTTCACTGACCCGCTTCAACAGTCCTGTCGAAGTCTCGAAACAACGCACCGCCTTCTCGGCCGCTACCGACAGCAGGCTCCCCTCGGTGACCAGTTGTTGAACCCGAGACTTCGCCTTG
Source organism: Litchfieldella anticariensis FP35 = DSM 16096 (assembly GCF_000409775.1). GTDB lineage: Bacteria > Pseudomonadota > Gammaproteobacteria > Pseudomonadales > Halomonadaceae > Litchfieldella > Litchfieldella anticariensis. Next base: position 292,705 of record NZ_KE332388.1, read on the forward strand.
GCCGCCACCCGTGCCGTTAGTGCTGCAGGAATCAACAAGGCGCGACGCATCAATGCCAGGGCAGCCAGATCAGCGAGTTCGGCAGCTTGCGGTGCTCGAAACAATCTGAGGCGCCGTGGCTGGTCACCGAATGCCAAAGCATTCAGGCACCGAACGCTCAGCGGGGCTGACGACGTCAACGGCAGACGCGCGGCTTCAGCAGCGATGTCCTCACCCAGCAGGGCTAGGCGATAGCGACTGATCACCAGCGAGGGGGACTCACCTGCCGTAGCGATCAAGTCATCGAGCCCCCCATCATCCACACCCTCGACGGGCTGAACCAATACGTCGGTGCCACCATCATGCAGGAGTACCGGGAAGCCGCGTCGGATATCGAAAATGGCACGTTCGATCTGATGCATGGACGTCTCCTGTCAGCACTAGGCGAAGGGTTGTGCTTCCATGATGGACTGCGCAAGATGTTAAAGCCCGCTCCGATTAGGAGGCCGCATGTCTGATACCCCCCGCGAAGCCTCGCTGCTCGAGGCGGCTTGGGATTGCGTACGCCGGTCATGCGAACGCGATTGGTCAACGTCGTCATTGCAGCATTTCACCCTACGAGACATCCACTTGAGCGTCGAACGAGGCGGCATCTGGCATGCCGAAGCGCCCCTTCCCGACGAGGCCCGAGACCTGCTCGACTGCCTGCTGCCGTTAGTCGCCCATGATGCCCCGCTGGCAATCGCACAGCTTGGGCAAAGCCTCGATGGACGCATCGCCACCGTCTCAGGTCACTCGCAGTACGTGAACGGCCTTGCCGGTCGCGTACATCTTCACCGCTTGCGCGCCTTGGTCGACGCCGTAGTGGTGGGCGCCGGCACCGTCATAGCCGACAATCCAAAGCTCAGTGTGCGCCATGTCAATGGTCACCAGCCGCAACGTGTGGTGATCGACCCTAGCGGGCGGGTGCCGGCTGCAAGCCATGTCTTCCAGGTCGCCGAGGCTCCAACCCTGCATGTGATCGGTGAAGGTGTACTGCCTTCGGGACCGATGGGCAAGCATGTCACACGGCTCACGATGACGCAGACCGAGAACGGTATCGAGCCTCACGCCATCCTCGAACGACTGGCAAGACTGGGCCTCAAGCGGGTACTGATCGAAGGTGGAGGAAAGACGGTATCTCGCTTTCTGGAAGCCGGGGCGCTGCAACGCCTTCATCTGCTGGTAGCGCCACTGTTGATCGGATCGGGCCGCCCCGGACTCGAGCTTCCTCCCATCCTGACGCTCGACCAGGCGTTGCGTCCCGCATGGAGGCACTTCGATTGCGGCGACGACATTCTCTTCGACCTCGATCTGACCGCCGTCACCTGACCCAGCATCCTCCGACACAGTACTCTCGCTCACCATATCGTAAGCCTGTGCGAAACGTGGAGCCGGCAAGGTCATGTCCGTTTCTCTCCTTGCATGGATTGTCGTGGTCGAGGGCAAGCAAAGAGATCGACATGTCCAACCCGTACACCGAACTTTCCCCTGGCCAGTGCCGTACGACGACGGCCATGCCAATCGGCCAAGCGCATACGCGACGCTGGCTCTTGCTCACAAGCGGCATCCAACCAACCATCGACCAGGGCACTGGCAAGTTCCAGAGTATCGGGATCGCCAGCGGGAAGCTGCCAAGGACTGGGTGCCATTTCCACTTCATAGCCATGCTCGATGAAAACATCGCGCAGTACCGTCGGCGCCTCGCTGCCTAGCGCCACTCCCAGACCCTTGTCACGTCGCTGATGAGCATTGAACAAGGCCTTGACCCACGCATCATCCTCATCATCATCAACCAGGCCACGTCGATCGATGAAGGCCCAATGACCATCGACATTCAAGGTAAGCAACACGGCGGCCCTCTGTCGGGCACAAGCAGCCACGAAACGCTTCACCCAGTCACGGGAGGTTAGATCGAACAGAGCAGAAGCACAGACCAGGACAACCCCCTTCCACCAGGCGGCGCCAAGGTCGTTCAAGTCATGGAGCCACGTCTCAATGTCCAGAGCACGCCCCTCGCTGTCACCCACGACTCGACAGCGCTGAGCGGCCTGGACCAACAGATCAGCGTCATGGTCAATCAGACGCCAGCGCTGAGGCCCCGGTAGCCGTGAAGCCAAGTAGCATGAGTTGCCACCGGCGCCACAGCCAAGATCGACCATGGTCAACGGCGGGTCGCACTGTCGCAGAAAATCGGCAGCCAAGCGGGTCAACCGCCAACTACGCGCCTGGCCGTCGGCTCGCTCGCGCAGCGCCAGCCAGTCGAAGGTAAAGCGGCTATCACGTGCGGAAACATTCATGGTGGAGTTCCCGCATCGTCGGGTTCCCCCAAGGGGCGCTGGCTCAGGGCAGCGGCAAAGGCATCACCAGCGGCCTGCCAGTCGTATTGGCGACCACGAGCCTCACGTGCCCCCCTGCGTAGTCGCGCACGCAACTCAGAGTCATCGAGCCACTGTTGCAAAGCATCGCGCAGGGCGGCGACATTTCCGGGTGGCACCGCAATTCCCGCCCCTGCAGGCAGTGTATGTGCCAATGCCCCACCGGTCGTAGTGATCACTGGCAGTCCCCGTGCCAAAGCCTCTGTCACTACCATGCCATAACCTTCGTAGTGAGAAGGCAACACGAACAGGTCGGCGTGATGATAGGCCTCTCCCAGCCTTTCGGGCGGACGCTCGCCGAGCAGTCGCAGACGGTCACCGAGCTTATGGGCAGCGATCGACTCTGCAACCCGTTCGGTGTGTGCCGGATCACGATCAAGCCCACCGATGCAATCGCACTGCCAGTCGCGACCGGTCAGCGATGCCAAGGCTTCGATCAGTACTTCGTGCCCCTTGCGGGGGGTAACGGTAGCCACGCACAGCAAGCGCTGGAAACGCTCATCACTTCCGTCAGCGACGCTGGCAGCCAAGGGAGCAGGCTCGACGCCGGGTTCGATCACCGCCACCTTGGTGGCAGGCACGTCGAAGTCGGCGAGTCGCCGCGCGGTAAAGGGACTGGTGGCAATGATCCGCCCTACCGCCGCCAAGGCACGGGTTTCGCTGATCGTGAAGCGTGTCCGTTCGGCATCGTCGAGCCCGGTCTCGTCCGCCAATGGATGATGCACCAACGCCGTAATGTCGAGCCGTTTGGCATGTGCCGCCACTACCTCGGGCAAACCGCCCATGGCCAGGCCATCGATCACCACATACGCACCATCCTCTTGAAGGGCCAACGCTGTTTCCAAGGCACCAGCCGCCACAGCGTCGGGTTCAGGGAACGCGCCCTCCAGCCCTAGCACTTCGACCTGCCAATCCCGGGCACGTAATGCCGCCACGATTCGAGCATCGTAGACATAACCACCCGTGATTTGTGCAGGATCCCCAGCAACGATCAGGGTCAGTGACTTCGTCATAGTGCCCCCTCGTAGCTAGCCCAAGCGACATGCGATTCGTGCAGGGTAACGCACATGGCCGTGAGTCCCTTGGCGGTGTCTCCCAATCGCCCTTTGTGAACGGCTTTGGAGAGGCGTTCGAAGACCACCCGGGCCATGAACTCAGTGGTGGTATTGTGCCCCTTGAATTCTTCGAATTCGTCGAGATTGTGCAGATTGAACTCGGTCAGCACCTCGTGCAGCGCCTTGTTGGCCTGGGCAATGTCCACGACTAGGTCGTCACGATCGAGGTCCGGACGCTTGAAGGTCACATCGACGACATAAGTGGCCCCATGGCAGCGCTGGGCGGGGCCAAAGGTCTCGCTGTTGAAACTGTGGGCAATCATGAAATGATCGCGAACGGTCAAACTGAACATGTGGTTCTCCAATCCATGAAGTGAGGCTAGCGGTAACGCAGCCGATGACACAGCACTTCACCGCATCCGGCGACGAGGTCCGGCATGGTTTCGGGCAGATCGAGAAAATCGCTCTCACCACTGATCAAGGCATCGAGACGTTCGTCCGTCAACAGCTCGAGCGCCAAAGCCATGCGCCGACGATGATCCCAGCGTGGACGCCGCACTGCAGCGATTCCACCGACCTGGCTCGAACGCAAGGTCAACCGCTGAACGTGAAACGCCTCGCCCAGAGGTAACGCCACCTCTTGCTCACCATACCAACTCATCTCCAGCACGGTGGCCTCCGGTCCAGCCAACGACAGGGCCTGACGCAATCCCTCTGGATTACCGCTGGCGTGTATCACCAGGTCGTTGTCGCCAGTCGCCTGCATAGGGGAGCAAAAGCCGACATTCAGCGCCTCGGCCAGTTTGGCTCGCTGCGGCTCGATATCCATCAATTGCACGCGAGTGCCGGGAACACGGGCACATAGATAGGCGACCAACGCCCCAACGACTCCAGCGCCGATTACCAGGATGCGATCACCAAGGCATGGGGCGGCATCCCACAAGCCATTGAGTGCGGTTTCCATGTTGGCTGCTAGCACTGCGCGCTCCAGCGGAAGCCCCTCTGGAAGCGGGTGTACGGCATCGGCTGGCACCACGTAGCGATCCTGATGGGGAAAGAGACAAAAAACGTGCCGTCCTACCAGTGTCTTGGGCCCTTCTTCAACGATGCCGACATTGGCATAGCCATACTTCAGCGGTGCGGGAAAGTCGCCAGTCTGGAAAGGAGCACGCATACGCTCGTATTCGCTGACGGGTACTTGACCGTTGAACACTAGCGCTTCGGTACCGCGGCTGACGGCACTGAAGCGTGTCTTGATCAGCACTTCACCACTTTCCGGTGGCCGCAACGACTCATCACGCAATGCGCCGTGGCCGGGAGCCAGAAGCCAGAATGCCTTGGCGGAAATCAGTGGCATGACACTGTCCTTGTGGTTGTTGGGTGGCCAGATCTACGCTCAATCAATCACGCTCTTCCACTCAACATAGCGCTTCCACTCAACATAGTAGAAAGCCTAGGTAAACCGCCGATGGATGAGCCGTCATCACCCACTCGCACTGCCAACCGGCTCCTCGCGTTTGCTCATACGCGACCATGGCACGGCTGGGCCAATCGCATCACCCTGCTACGTGCCCTGTTGGTGATGATGATCGCCGCGACCCTGCCATTTCCCGAGTTCATGGCGAGCCAGAGCATATCCCTGGCCTCTCTAGCCTTCGTCGCCCTGCTGCTCGACGGGCTGGACGGCTGGGTGGCACGACGCACCGGTATGATCAGCGCCTTCGGTGCCCGCTTCGACATGGAAGTGGATGCCATCTTCATCCTGGTACTGTGCGCCGTCCTCATGGTGCTCGACAAGGTTGGCGCTTGGGTGCTGGCCATCGGCGCCATGCGCTATGTCTTCATCATCGCTGGGTGGCACTGGGACTGGTTACGCGCTGAACTGCCCGACAGCCGGCGACGCAAGGCGATCTGCGTATGGCAGGTCACCACCTTGCTGATTTGCTTGTTGCCGATCGTCGGCCATGCCCAGGCATCGCTGCTGAGTGGCATGGCGCTACTGCTGTTGTCGGCTTCCTTTGCCATGGATGTACGCTGGTTGCGAGGCAACGCTGATTGAACCGACCTTGCCCCCACGAGAGTTGGGGCCATTGCGGCAATAGTCGCCATCACCTAGACTGACCATCACTCGCTTGACGGGGTGCCGGTGGAACCGGCTGAGATCGCCTTACGACACGCATCGCGCCGATGTCGTCACGGCGGGGCCCGTTGAACCTGACCTGGTTAGGACCAGCGTAGGGATCAAGCGACAAGCAGGCGCCCGATCCCACCTGCCCCTGTCCCTTCCCCGCCGGTCCTCCCTGACGACCACACACTGGCTTAATAAGGAAGGGAGAACCCCCGCATGGCAAAAACTGCCCACTTTCTCGCCGAGAGCGCGCGCGTCGATGAAGCCGCTGTCCAGGCTCTGCCCGGCTCGCGCAAGGTCTACGTCGAAGGCTCGCGTCCAGATATCCGCGTACCTTTCCGTGAGATCTCGCTGTCGCCGACCAAGACCTCCGGCGCCGATGAGCAGAACCCGCCCTTGCTGGTCTACGATACCTCTGGCCCCTACACCGCCCCTGATACCGACATCGACCTGCGCAAGGGGTTGCCCGAGTTACGGCGTGCCTGGATAGAGGAACGCGACGATACCGAGTTTCTCGACGGCCCAACCAGCGAATATGGCCAACGCCGTGCCAATGATCCGATGCTTGCGCCGCTGCGCTTTGACCTGACTCGCACCCCGCGTCGGGCCAAGCCCGGCAAGAATGTCACCCAACTCCACTACGCGCGCCAGGGCATCATTACCCCGGAGATGGAGTTCATCGCCATCCGCGAGAACCAGCGCCGGCAAGCCTTGGGTACCGAGGAAGTCGAACGGATACTGGGCCACCAGCATCCGGGTGAAGGCTTCGGCGCTCGTCTACCCGAGGAGATCACCCCAGAGTTCGTGCGCCAGGAAGTGGCGGCGGGCCGCGCCATCATTCCCAACAACATCAACCACCCGGAATCCGAGCCGATGATCATTGGCCGCAACTTCCTGGTGAAGATCAACGGCAACCTGGGCAACTCGGCGGTGACCTCTTCGATCGAGGAAGAGGTCGACAAGATGACCTGGGGCATCCGCTGGGGCGCCGACACCATCATGGACCTGTCCACCGGGCAGAACATCCACGAGACCCGCGAGTGGATCATCCGCAACGCGCCGGTGCCGATCGGAACCGTGCCCATCTACCAGGCGCTGGAGAAGGTCAACGGTGTCGCCGAGGATCTGACCTGGGAGGTATTCCGCGACACACTCATCGAGCAGGCCGAGCAGGGCGTGGATTACTTCACCATTCACGCCGGCGTGCTGCTGCGCTATGTGCCACTGACCGCCAAGCGCGTCACTGGCATCGTTTCCCGCGGCGGCTCGATCATGGCCAAGTGGTGCCTGTTCCATCACCGCGAGAGCTTCCTCTATACCCATTTCGAGGAGATCTGCGAGATCTGCAAGCAGTACGACGTGGCGTTCTCGCTGGGTGACGGCCTGCGCCCCGGCTCGGTGGCCGACGCCAACGACGAGGCGCAGATGGCCGAGCTCAAGACCTTGGGCGAATTGACGAAAATCGCCTGGAAGCACGACGTGCAGGTGATGATCGAAGGCCCCGGTCACGTGCCCATGCACCTCGTGAAAGAGAACATGGACAAGCAGCTCGAGTACTGCGACGAAGCGCCCTTCTACACCCTCGGCCCGCTGGTCACCGACATCGCTCCTGGCTACGACCACATCACCTCGGGTATTGGCGCAGCGATGATCGGCTGGTACGGCTGCGCCATGCTGTGCTACGTGACGCCCAAGGAGCACCTCGGCCTGCCCAACAAGGACGACGTCAAGACCGGCATCATCACCTACAAGATCGCCGCCCACGCCGCCGACCTGGCCAAGGGCCACCCAGCCGCCCAGCGCCGCGACAACGCGCTGTCCAAGGCACGTTTCGAGTTCCGTTGGGAAGACCAGTTCAACCTGGGGCTCGACCCCGATACCGCGCGTGAGTACCACGACGAGACTCTACCCAAGGACTCCGCCAAAGTCGCCCACTTCTGCTCGATGTGCGGACCCAAGTTCTGCTCGATGAAGATCAGCCAGGAAGTGCGCGACTACGCCAAGGACAAGGGGCTTGACGGCGATCAGGAAGCGGTGATGAAAGGCATGGAGGAACAGGCCGAGAAGTTCCGCCAGCAAGGCGCCGAGCTATACCAAGAGGTGTAGAGAAACGTAAACCAATGGCAGCGAGTTGACAAAATGTCAACTCGCTGCCAAAGTGTTTTCTAGATCGTAGAACCAGGAATCGATGCACGGATGCATGTTATCTCGAGAAAACCATTCAATGATGCCACCAGAGCTTATCCCAACGATGCCGAGGCTATCATTCGGACCTATCGGATACTCAAAGCGGGAAGTTTCGAGACCCCCGATGCACTTCGTCGAGTCTTCCCTTCCCTGGACAACTTCCGCTACCGAGACAAGTGGTGGGTCATCGATATCGGTGGCAACAATCTGCGCCTGATGGCTTTCATCGAGTTTCGTGACCAACGCATGTACGTTAAGCACATCGTGACACATGCCGAGTATGACCGACTCTGCAAACGCTATGCGAAAGGAGGTTGACTGATGGAGCTTGCCACCATTGCCGCCAAGGCACATGAACTCTTTCGCGAAGCCCCTTTCATCGCCCATATCCACAATGACGATGACTATCGTCAGGCGCTGGCGTTGATGGACGAACTAATCGATGACTACGATGACAACCGGACGCTCATTGAGGTCCTCGAGGCATCGATCGAGCGCTGGGAGGAAACATCGGAAGAATTCGCCGACTTCAATGCTCGGGTCGCCGGCCTGGATGACGTCGCTGTACTCAAGCTGTTGATGGAGCAACACGGGCTGGGTATCGCCGACCTGCCCGAGATCGGCAGCAAATCGTTGGTCTCGAAGATCCTGAATGGTCGTGGCCGGCACCTCACCCGCAACCATATCCAAGCACTGAGCCAACGCTTCGACATCAGTCCAGCGCTTTTCTTCCATCGACATTGAAAAACGCGCGAGTACCGTCGACAACGCCCCCTCGCGGGGCGTTGTCGTGTCCAAGGTTTCATTCCCGGCCAAGAGAATCGGAAAGGAACGCAAGGGCACCACAAGAGGTCGTCTACACTGGGGGACGGAACGCTGCGGTTGTACGCAAACCGATATTGTCACCCGGAAGGTTATCGTCCTGGACAGGACGACCCGATTCAAGGAGCCGAAACCATGCCCGTCAACTCTCGTTCTGCTTTCCCTTCACATTGCCTGTGGCGCATTTCCCAATTCACTATGCTGGCACTGACATTGACAGTTTCCAGTGCGGCACTTGGCCAGAATGACCAAGAACAGAGTGGCGACCTGCAGACGATCGATGTCGCCGGCACCAGTCATCAGCTAGTGGCGCCCAAAGGTGTGCAGGTCGAAAAAATCGCCTCGCTGGACTCACCCCGAATGATCAGCATCGGGCTCGATGGCGAGATGTTCATCGGCAGCACTAGCGGTAGCATCTACCGCTCGGCTCCACCTTACGACCAAGCCTCCGCTCTCGCCGAGATTGGGGATTATCCGAACAGTGTGATACAGCGCGGTGACCACCTCTACGTCGCCACCACCACGGCCTTGTTGCGGGCCGACTACCAGGCCGGCGCTTCCCTCTCGGCCGATGACTTCAAGGAAGTCGCCAAGCTGCCGGGCGGTAGCGGGCACAATACCCGTACACTGGCAGTGGGCCCCGATGGACGTATTCACCTGTCCTTGGGTATCCAGGGCAATTGCTCGGATCAGTTCATTGGCGAAGGCTATGGTTTTGCCGATCGCCGCGGCGGCATCATGGTGCTCGACGAAAGCGGTGACTCTCCCCAATGGCAACCCTATGCCACTGGCCTACGCAACCCGGTCGGACTGGCCTGGAATCACGAGGGCGTCCTCTTTGCCACCAATAATGGCCCGGATCATTGGGGTTATGAGGTGCCTAGAGAAGTCGTGGTGCGTACCGAGGAAGGCAGTTTCCACGGCATGCCCTGGTTCCAATGGGTGGATGGTGAGTATCGCCGCGACGACTGTGTCAACAGCGAGCCGCCACACTCGGCGGACAGCATTGCGGCGCCAGCCGCCACCCTGCCGGCACGCAGCGCCCCCTTGGGAATGGACTTCCTGCCCGAGGGCAATGGCTTAGCACTGGATGCCGTGGTTGCCGTACACGGCAGTTGGGCGACCCTGCCAGATGGCCGTGCTTCCGGCGACCCGGCGACACGCCGTGAACCGAGAATCGTGGGAATTACTTTCGATGGCCAAGACCAGGGAAAAGTCAACGAACTGCTGAGCGGTTTCCAGAATGAGCAAGGCAAGCGTTGGGCACGCCCCACCGGCATCGCCTTTGCTCCAGACGGAGCACTTTATTTCACCTCCGATAGTGGCGACAGTGGGCTCTACCGGGTGACCTTCGATGGCGAACCCGTCGGTGCCGACACCACTCTCGACGACGTATCTCAAAGCGGCGAATAGTCAAGGCGAATCGCCTCCGGCGTGCATCCACGCCGGAGGCTCTGCTTCAAAAGCGGTAACGCACACCGACACTGGCAGCATCGAAGGTATGGCTGGACTTGTCGAGATAACGCATGTAATCGGCGCCGACCGCGACATTGGGCGCCATATCGAACTCAGCTCCCGCACCATAGGAAAAGCCGCCTTCCCGATCATCGCCGGAGAGTGGGCCAGAGACATCCGTTCTCACCTCAGAGAAGCCAGCGAGGCCATAGAGGCGAAATCTGTCGGCTACCGGCAAGATACCCTTTGCATAGGCACCGACCACGTATTCCAACTTGGTCTCGATGTCTTGCTCGGCATCGGAGCCACCACCGCCTAAATGCCCTTCTACAGCGAAATAGTCATTGAACTGGGCTCCCCCCAGCAGGCGCAGACCGATGCTGTCGACGGCAGACCCACGATCCGGATCGAATTCCCACCACATAGCGTCACCGCCGACATAGAAGTGAGGATAATTGGTGGACGAGAATGACTGTGCCTGAACCATGGCAGCGGTGCCTGACATCAGTAGTACGGCAGTGGATATAGCAAGAATCTTCATGGCCCACCTCTCCCCATTAAAAAACAGTGTTTTTTATTTTACTGCAGTTTGGCCTACAACCTCGTCACTTGCAATCAGCGCGTTACTCGATCATTCGGGACGAACGATCCTGTTCCCTGCTTGCAGCCTGATCACACAGCGCTATGGTAAGAGAATATAGCGCTGGATCACGGCTTGCCCATCCAGCCGATGGCGATTCTCCAATGATCAAGAAGGAGACCCTCGCATGACCACAAGGCCCGACACCCTCGAGAACGTGACTCAGCAGCAACTCCGCTCGATGGCTCACCAGAATCCCCCGCCACAAGTGGAACTATGCTCCTGCCGAGCCGGCGTTTATCTGGTACACCTGCATGACGGATCCAAGTCCTATCAACTCGTCGACAACCATCAGATGCCTCTTCATTTTCATGCCATCGAGGAAGCCAAGGATCTACTGCGTCCACTGGGTTTCACCCATGGCACGCTGACTTTCATCGATGACAGTGACGAAATGATTGGTACCGCCATGGATAGGGTGAGCAGCGAAGACGCACTGAAAAACGGCACACGCATAGGGTTCTAAGGATACTCATCCCCGCCTTGCCTTTTGGCAGCGCAGATCATCAGCCCCCTTGATCACCACCAGGCTGCCGATGACCTGCGCCGCTCCAACACACTCACCCAGCAGCCACCAGGCGCCGAGCATCGGCCAGGCTTGGCGTGCCTAATGCCGCCCTGATGACAACATCAGCAATAGCGCGATGAACACGTGCACTCACTCCCTGGCGATAGACACCGGCTACGCCTTTGGTTAGGTTACGGTGTTTTCGGCGATTCCCCCACAATGTTACGAATTGACAGGAAAGTCACGAACGATGCGATTACGACAACGACGGATGAGCAGTTGGCTGTTGGTGGGCATGTTGACGATTCCGCGCCTGCTCATGGCGCAAGACGAAGACGAATGGCCAACCGGCCATTATCCGCTTCCTGAGCAAGGAAACGTCGTCGGGGACATCCAGAGAGTCAAGGCCTCCCACGAAGATACATTGATCGATATCGGACTTCGTCACGGGATCGGCTACAACGCGATGCTTGCCGCCAACCCGGATACTCCCGTCTGGATACCGGGGGAAGGCACGGAGGTGGTCCTGCCCACTCGCTTCGTGCTTCCTTCAGCCCCCCGCGAAGGCATCGTGATCAACATCGCCGAACTACGACTCTATTACTACCCTGCCGTGGAAGAGGGTGAGGCGCCCCGAGTCGAGACCTACCCAATTGGTATCGGCCGCCAGGGCTGGCAGACGCCACTCGGGGAGACTCGGATAACGACCAAGCTGGAGTCGCCTGCCTGGTATCCGCCCGACAGCATCATTCAGGAACATGCCGAGCGAGGCGATAACCTCCCACGGGTCGTCCCCCCGGGCCCTGACAACCCGCTTGGCGACTACGCCATGCTGTTGGATATTCCGGGTTATCTGATCCATGGCACCGACCGCCCCCAAGGGGTGGGCATGTACGTTTCTCATGGCTGTATACGCATGCTGCCTGGTGATATCGAAAACCTGATCTATCGCGTCCCCAAAGGCACTAAGGTTCGGATTGTCAATGAGCCGGTCAAGTTCGGCTGGACAGACGAGGAAGGGCTGCTGGTACAAGCATATCCCTCATCGGAAGAGGGGGGAGACAACGCCGATTCACGCATCGAGAAGGGCCTGAATGAAGCCACCGAGGCGGTAAAGGGTCGTGACTTCCTCGTCGACTACGGGCGGTTGAAGCACGCACTCGATACCCCCGATGGCCTAACCGTCCCCCTATACTTGGCCGGCGCACCGTTCGAGATTCCCTACCATTTCTATGACCAGCTCGAACTGGATGAAACCTTCTACAATCAGCTGATCATCACCATGGCAGAGGATGACTGAGGTGGCAGCGTTGGAACGCTGCTCCGCGCGGATCGCAATGGTCACCCAACGTGGAACGTTTGGCTCCAAGTGCACCGTCTCGGGCGGCCAGCCAAGGGCTGACACACCCCATGGCAGCCATGTTATGGCATCATGACCGATTCTGGCCTCTAGGCGCGACACAGGAGATCACCATGCCCGGCTTGCTTCCCGACATCGACCCCGATGGACTGCTCGAGTATTCGGTGGTCTATACCGATCGTTCGTTGAACCACATGTCGCAGTCATTCCAGCAGGTGATGCGCGACACTTCCCGGACCCTGAAGGATGTCTATCGTGCCGAATCGGCGGTGATCGTGCCCGGCAGCGGCACCTTTGGCATGGAGTCCGTAGCCCGGCAGTTTGCCACCGGCAAGAAGACCCTGGTGATTCGCAACGGCTGGTTCAGCTACCGCTGGACACAGATCTTCGAGATGGGTGACATCCCTGTTGCGTCGACGGTGATGAAAGCCCACCGCATCGGCAATGGCCCACAGGCGCCCTTCGCCCCTGCTCCCATCGACGAGGTCGTCACCACCATCGAGACTGAACGGCCGGATCTGGTATTCGCCCCCCATGTGGAAACCGCCTCGGGTATGCTATTGCCCGACGACTATCTCAAGCAGGTCGCCGATGCCGTACACCGGGTCGGCGGCATGCTCGTGCTCGACTGCATCGCCTCCGGTACGCTGTGGATGAATATGCGGGAGATCGGCGTAGACGTGTTGATCAGTGCTCCACAGAAAGGGTGGAGCGGCTCACCGTGCTGCGCGATGGTAATGCTCTCACCACTAGCCCTGGAGCGACTAGAAGCCACCACCAGCACCAGCTTCGCCGCCGACCTGCGTAAATGGCATGAGATCATGCAGGCCTACGAGAACGGCGGCCATGCCTACCATGCCACCATGCCCACCGATGGCCTGCGACGCCTACGCGACATCATGCAGGAAACCGCCGACTATGGCTTCGACAAGGTCCGCGACGAACAGTGGGAACTCGGCAAGCGAGTGCGAGCCCTGCTCGAAGAACGCGGCTTCGTGAGTGTGGCAGCCGAAGGCTTCAAGGCCCCTGGCGTGGTGGTCAGCTATACCGAGGATGGCGCCATTGCGGGCAAGTTCATGGCGGCCGGCCTGCAGGTAGCTACAGGTGTACCGCTGATGTGCGACGAAGGCGATGAATACCAAGCCTTCCGCATCGGTCTGTTCGGCCTGGACAAGCTGCACGACGTGGACGGCGCCGTGGCGCGACTCGAGCAGGCGCTGGACCGACTATAGGACACTATCTCTCGAGCTAGTGTCTATCGCTGAAAAGGGCGACCCTGCGGATCGCCCTTTTCATTATTACGTCATGGCTGGTGGATCGATGCTCAAAACAGCGACAGCAGGATTCGTTCGCCGTAACCCCACAGCAGCACCGTGACTGCCAGCATGGCCTCAAGTACCAATACGCCAATTGCCAGGGTCGTACTGGAGACGATAAAGCCTTCCTCACTACTGATATCGAGGAAGGCGGGTATGCCCACGTAGAGCAGATAGGCGGTATAACAGAGCCCGATGATCCCTGCCAGCAAGCACAGCCAGACCACGGGATAGAGTGCCACTATCCCACTCAGGAATATGGGCGTGGCGAGATAGCCGGCGAAAATCACACAGCGCCGACGGCTGGGTGGATTGGCGTAGCGTTGCGCCATCCAGTGGATCACGCTTCCCATCATGAATACGGCAGCCAGTATCGCAATGTAGAAGACGATGCCGGCATAGAACGCATCCAACAGGTTCAACTTGATGACGCGTTCCCCTCCCAGGCCCCATCCGACCTGAGTGGTACCGATATAGGCGCAGATCACGGGAATGGCGCCCATGATGAGCACATGGTGCGCATAGAGATGCGTCACCGTTTCCCGCTCGTCATGCATCTGCTTCCATTCCCGATAGGGATGGGACAATAGCCCCCAGACATGAGTCAGCATCCAAAGCCTCCTGATATCCGTTTGAACGGAATACCGCCAGTGATGCCCGCATGGGCGTCACTGACAGTATAGGCAGGCGTTTTGCAATGCTGCTTCAACGCAGCCGTGGACGGACGGCCTCCCGGCAGGGAAGCCAGTCAGCCTATAGGAGGGGCAACGTCCCGAGAGTGGAATCGAGCGACATCATCAGGCTCAAGGCGGTGATGGTGAGGATCGAGACACCGAACACGCGCTTTGCCCAGCGCACCTCGTCCTGGGTGCGGTAGCCCTGCAAGGCCAGGTAAAGCCAATAGCCTCCCATGACGAGGGCGATCACCACGTAGCCTGGTCCCGCATAACCGGCCAGCGCCAGCGCCAGAGACGCCGCGACGAAGGCCAGGATATAGCCGAGGATATGATGACGGGCCGTTGCAATCCCCTTGACCACTGGCAGTACGGGGATCGAGGCCATCCGATAGTCTTCGAGACGGAAGATGGCAATGGCGTAGGAATGCGGCATCTGCCACAAGCTGAAGATGATCAACAGTGTCAGGGCACCCGCATCGAAGTGGCCGGTCACGGCACAATAGCCTACCACCGGCGGCACGGCCCCCGACAGGCTGCCTACCAGGGTGCCATACTCGGAGTGCCGCTTCATGTACAGGCTATAGGCACCGACATAGATCACGAAACCGAATGCCGCCAGACCGACCGTCAACGGGTTGGTGCCTATTGCCAACAGCACGAAACCCGCAATACCCAGCAATGTCGCCTGACAAAGGGCTACGGTGGGTGTGATGCGTCCTTGCACTAGCGGACGGTCGCGGGTACGCCGCATCACGGCATCGATATCACGATCGATGACGTTGTTGAAGGCGCACCCCGAGGCAATCACCAACGCCAGCCCGATCAACACGGAAAGAAACAACCACGGGTCGAACTCACCGCGGGCGGCCAGGAAATAGCCGCCCATGACGGAGATCAGGTTGCCTCCGATGATCCCTGGCTTGGTCAGGATAAAGAGATCCCTGACCATTCCACGACGCGGCATCAGCCGATCATCATGTTCAGATGCAGATGATGCATGATCCACAGCGAACCTCCGACGACCAGGACGAGTATCGTCACCGTAAAGACGAAGGAAAGGAAGTTCCACCCTTCGTCCGACTTGGTGTTCATGTGCATGAACATGATCAACTGCACGAGAATCTGCAGTGTCGCCGTGACGACGATGACGGCGACCATGGCCATGGTGCTGAACGCACCGCTCATTACCACACTGAACGGAATCACGGTCAGTATGATGGATAGGATCAGCCCCATGACATAGGACTTGACACTGCCGTGCGCAGAGTGCGAATCGCTCATCTCACAGGACTCCCATCAGGTAAACGAAAGAGAAAACACAGATCCAGACGATGTCGAGGAAGTGCCAGAACAGGCTCAGACACAGGATCCTCGGCCGGGTCACGTCGTTCAGCCCCTTGGTGCGAAGCTGCACGAGCATCACCAGGATCCAGATCAGGCCAAAGGTCACGTGCAGACCATGAGTACCGACCAAGGTGAAGAACGACGACAGGAAAGCACTGCGATCAGGGCCGAAGCCTGCATGGATCAGGTGCTGGAATTCATAGATCTCCATGCCCACGAAGGCAGCACCGAGCAGGAAGGTGATCCCCAGCCAGGCCTGAATCTGGCCGATCCTGCCGGCATTCATCGCCAGCACCGCCATGCCATAGGTGAAACTACTGAACAGCAGCAGGAAGGTCTCGACCAGGATGAACGGCAGCTCGAAGATATCCGCTCCCGTCGGCCCCCCAGCCGTGCCCTTCATGAGCACGGCGTAAGTGGCGAACAGCGATCCGAAGATCACCAGGTCACTCATCAGGTAGACCCAGAAGCCGAATACCTTGGTGCCTCCGGCATCGTGGTGATCATGCGCATCGTGATGACTCAATGTTTCGGTAGTCATGATTACACCTGCACTCCAAACCGTGTGTTGAGCACGCTCTCATCTTCAGGCTGCTGCTCGTGCAGCTTCAGCCGCTGCTGGTGCTCGAGTTCGATACGCTCGACTTCCGCCGCGGGCACGTAGTAGTCGACATCTTCGTTGAAGATACGCGCCAGGAAGCTGATGAAGGTTCCCGCGGCACCGACGATCGCCAGCCACCAGATATGCCACACCAACGCAAATCCCATGATCAGCGCAAACAGACTGATGATCGGGCCGGCCACGGTATTCTTGGGCATATGGATGTCCTGGTACGGCCCCTTGCTTACCGTCGCGATGCCTTGTTGCTTCTGCTCCCAGAAGCAGTCGACGGACTCGACCTGTGGCAGATGCGCGAAGTTGTAGAAAGGTGCAGGCGAAGATGTGGCCCACTCCAGGGTACGTCCATCCCAGGGGTCGCCGGTGACATCCGCGTACTTGCGGCGGTCACGGATGCTGACATAGAACTGGATCACAGTGCAGGCGATACCCAGCATGATGATGACGGCACCCACCCAGGCCAGGATCATCCACGACTGCCACTCGGGGTTCTCATAGGACTGCATACGACGTACGGCACCGAAGAAGCTCAGTACGTAGAGCGGCATGAAGGCCAGGTAGAAACCGACCAGCCAGCACCAGAAGGAGCGCTTGCCCCATTTTTCGTCGAGCTTGAAGCCGAAGGCCTTCGGGAACCAGTAGGTCAAGCCCGCCAGCATGCCGAATACCACGCCGCCGATGATCACGTTATGGAAGTGCGCGATGACGAACAGGCTGTTGTGCAACACGAAGTTGGCCGCCGGCACCGCCAGCATCACCCCGGTCATGCCGCCCAGGGTGAAGGTAATGATGAAGCCCAGCGTCCACAGCACCGGCGAGGAGAGCTCGAGGCTGCCGCGATACATGGTGAACAGCCAGTTGAAGACCTTCACCCCGGTGGGAATGGCGATGATCATCGTCATGATGCCGAAGAAGGCATTGACGTTGGCCCCCGCTCCCATGGTGAAGAAATGGTGCAACCAGACGATGAACGACAACAGGGTGATGCATACGGTCGCCCAGACCATGGTGTTGTAACCGAACAGGCGCTTGCGAGCGAAGGTCGCGATGACTTCGGAGAACACGCCGAACGCCGGCAGGATGAGGATGTATACCTCCGGGTGACCCCAGGCCCAGATGAGGTTGACGTACATCATCATGTTGCCGCCGAAATCGTTGGTAAAGAAGTGCATCCCCAGGTAACGATCCAGCGTCAACAGGGCAATGGTCACCGTCAGTATCGGGAAGGACGCGATGATCAGAACGTTGGCGCACAGCGAGGTCCAGGTGAAGATCGGCATGCGGAACAACGTCATGCCCTTGGTGCGCATCTTCAGGATGGTCACGAAGAAGTTGATACCGGTGAGCGTCGTGCCGATCCCCGATATCTGCAATGCCCATATCCAGTAGTCGACTCCGACCCCGGGACTGTACTCGATTCCCGATAGCGGGGCATAAGCCAGCCAGCCGGTCTTGGCGAATTCCCCGACGAACAAGGAGATGTTGACCAGGAGCGCGCCGGCCACGAACAACCAGAAGCTCAGGTTGTTGAGGAACGGAAAGGCAACGTCGCGGGCGCCGATCTGCAACGGCACTACCAGGTTCATCAGACCGATGACCATGGGCATGGCGACGAAGAAGATCATGATCACGCCGTGGGCGGTGAAGATCTGGTCATAGTGTTCAGGAGGCAGATACCCCGCCGAGCCGGCAGATGCCATGGCCAGTTGGGTACGCATCATGATGGCATCGGCGAAGCCTCTGAGCAGCATCACCAGCGCCACGATGAAGTACATGATGCCGAGCTTCTTGTGGTCGACGGAGGTGAACCACTCGCTCCACAACCAGTTCCACTTGCGGAAATAAGTCAGGGCACCGAATAGGGCAAGACCGCCGATGGCGGCGACGATTCCCACCGCCACCAGGATCGGCTCGTGATAGGGAATCGCTTCTAAGCTGAGTTTTCCGAACATGATGTTACTCCGCTGCCTCCGCGCTCATGAGCATCTCACCATGGCCACCATGCATGTCGTCATGCCCGGAACCGGAGTGGAAACTCTTGATGATGCTTTCGTAAAGACCAGGGGATACCTGGGAAAAGTACTCGACCGGATGGTCCTCGCTAGGCTGCGCCAAGACGTCGTACCCATCGGGGAAGGTCAGCGTGTCGGGCGACTGGCGCACCTGCTCGACCCAGGCATCGAATTCCTGCTGTGAGGTGGCATGCGCCTCGAAGGTCATGCCCGAGAACCCTGCCCCACTGTAGTTGGTCGACCGGCCAGGATAGGTGCCTTCCTCGTTGGCGATCAGGTGAACGTCGTTGTCCATCCCTGCCATGGCATAGATCTGGCTGCCCAAGTCTGGAATGAAGAAGGCATTCATCACCGACCCCGAACTCACCCGGAAATGCACCGGCATATCGGTTGGGAAGGCGATCTCGTTGACGGTGGCGATGCCCTGCTCGGGATAGATGAACAGCCACTTCCAATCCAGCGACACAGCTTGAATCTCGAGTGCTTCTCCCTCCTCCTCGGCCAGAGGCTTGTGGGGATCCAGGCTATGCGAGGTGTACCAGGTCAATGCCGCCAGGAAGGCGATGATCACACAAGGAATGAGCCAAACGACGGCCTCGATCCGAGTGGAGTGCGCCCACTCGGGATGGTAGGCAGCCTCTTTGTTGCCTCGACGGTAACGCCAGGCAAAAAGCAGTGTCATCACGATCACGGGAATGACGACGATTTGCATCAAGCCAAAGGCGGTCAGGATCAGAGTGCGCTGCTCGACGCCGATCTGGCCCTTGGGATCCAGTAGCGCCGAACTACAGCCGCCAAGCAGCAAGGGCAGCGATAGCAACAGCAAGACGCCGAGCACACGCAGGCAGGGTGTTCTTCTCATGTACGACCTCGTCAGGGCTGGAGGCAGGGTATTGTGAATATGCTACTAATAAGCAAGCTAACGAGCGCAACAAACACCCCCCTTGGAATCGGTCGCTTCGCCCCTCTGAAGAGGTGAAGTTGCTCCGAGAGGAGTACGTCGAAAGCTTGAGCTGCCATAAGCAGCATCTCGAGCCACACGGTCGAGCATCAGTCCGGCCGCGGAGGCGGAATTGTCGGCATGGGATGCCATGATGGGAAGAGGCGTTTTGTCGCAGGGCGTTTTGTCGCAGATAGTCCGTTATCCTTCGACAAGGACAGCAATTGCAGCCATACCATCGTGAACGATTCGCAAAAACGACGGGGCGGCTCTTCAGCCGCCCCGTCGTTCTTGCTCTGGTGAACGAGTGAAATCAGACGCTACTCATGCCCAGCGGCAAGAAGCCCAGATTGTTTTCCACCCGCTTGACACCGGGGGTATTCTCGGCGGCAACCTCCGCCGCACTCTTTTCATCCTGGGATTCCACCAGGCCCCATAGCTGCACGACGCCGTCCTGCACGATGACATTGACGCGATCGAACGTCAGCCCGGTGTTGTCGTTGATCTCCTTGAGGATAGCATCGCGGATTTCACGATCGTCCACCGTCATCTGGGCGCCGGCATCCGGGGTGGTTGCCACGAAGCCCCGCAGCAGGTTGGCGCGACTGACAATACCCACCAATCGACCATCGCGAACCACCGGTACGCGCTTGATATGGTGCTTCTCGAGCAGCGTCGCGATCTTGTACAAGGGCTCATCCTCGCCCACTACCACCAACTCGGTAGTCATGATCTCGTGTGCCTTGCGACCATGGGTCTTGACGTAGTCGCTGGCCCGGCTCTCACCGGCAAAGATCGACCTCAACCACCATGACTGGCGCTTGTCGGTCTCGTTCTCCACGCGACGCATCAGATCGCCCTCGCTGACGATACCCAACACATTGTGGTCGGTATCGACCACCGGCACAGCACTGATACGGTGCTCGAGCAACAGTCGGGCGATCTCTCGCACCTCGGTATCGGGCGTTACCGTAATGACGTTGGGGGTCATGACGTCTACAGCTTGCATGGCGATGTCTCCCGGTGATCGTCGCGACAAAGCGACCGGACAATGGCATGGGCAGCGCACGGCGGCGACCTCAATTCCGCTCCTGTTTATCAATCTAGCAAGACGTTCGACGATCCACCTTGATCGAGGACAGTTTTTTGAAGGAAAGGCGAAGTTTCGCCATTTCAAGTATTTGCCCTTTCCCAGTGCTCCCCGGTGACCTAGAGTGGAGAAAACGTCTTCATATTCGGACAAAGGGTGTGGTCTATGGATTTTCAGTCGCGCACGTCAGAGAAGCCCGAGCCATCCCAGCGTAACCAGTGGTCGCTGTTCGCAAGAAACTTCTTCAAACACCCCAGGATGCTGGGTTCGATCATCCCGAGTTCCCCTTTTCTCGTCAGGCGGCTACTGGACCAGGTCGACTGGGCTCGTGCCCGTGTGATCGTCGAATACGGCCCCGGTGTGGGCACCATTACCCGCGAGATCCTACGCCGCATGCATCCCGACGCGCTACTCGTGGTGGTGGAAACCAATCAGGACTTCGTGGCTT
This sequence comes from Litchfieldella anticariensis FP35 = DSM 16096, assembly GCF_000409775.1. GTDB lineage: Bacteria > Pseudomonadota > Gammaproteobacteria > Pseudomonadales > Halomonadaceae > Litchfieldella > Litchfieldella anticariensis. The sequence continues at coordinate 313,702 of NZ_KE332388.1, forward strand.
TCCTGCACGACTCTCTCCCCGATCCTCGGCTACAAGTGGTTCATGGTTCGGCAGCCGACATTTGCGATACTCTCGTCGAGCGCGAACTCGAGAGTGCCGATTACGTGATCGCGGGAATTCCCTTCAGCACCATGCCGACACCCATCTGTGAGGCGGTGCTGCGCAGCACCCATCAGGTACTATCCCCTAGCGGGGCCTTGCTGATCTATCAGTTCTCACCCAAGGTATTGCCGCATCTCCAGAATGTATTCTCGGAAGTCCGGCATGGTTTCGAGCCACTCAACGTTTTGCCGGCACAGCTCTATTACTGCGTGCCCTGAGAAACGCAACTGGCATCACAACAGCTCGGCTAACAGAAACCGCTCGATTCTTTCCATCCGTTCACGATGCACCTCTGACCGGTCCATGAATGGATGATCATAGCTTTCTCCATCAATTACCGTAGCACCCCGCTTCTCGGCCTCGACACGCAGTTCACGGGTCATGCCGGCATTCAGCACCGAGTCCTGTTGACCGGTGATGACCAGCAGCCGGCTGGCATCGTCAGGGAGATGTTCGACCGGATCGATGCGGCGCGGACAGCCGAAAGGGGAAAAGCGGCTGGGGCTGGCATCGATCACCGCACGATCGAAATCGACACCGCTGCCAATCACATTCATCATCACCGCCCCGCCCAGGGAAGTCCCATACAGCCGCGCGCTCGGATAGCGCTCGTTGAGCGCGGCGACAATCTCCTTGTAGTCCTCGATGATGGCATTGATCCGTCGGCGTCCTTGTGAGTTGCCATAGCCACGATAGTCGAATACATAGGTATCGAAGCCGGCAGCGGCGAAATCGCCCAGATGCTGGATCATCATGTCGGCTACCATGGCATTGCCCATGGCCATCAGTACGTAGCCACGCGGCTTGCCTTTCTCGCTCAGATTGTCGTAAGCAGCATAGCGGTAGCCGGCCAGTCGCTTATTGTCGCCCGTAACGAAGGTTGTCACTTCCACGTGCTCGAGCCCGGCTACCCGCGCCGGGTCGGGTGATGGCGCCATCCGGCTCCACTGCCAGAAGCAGAAACGTTCCTTGATTACCCCGCATACGGTAGCCTCACGATCGACGGCTTGCGCCTGGGATGACAGGGCCAGAATGACGATCGCCATGAGAGCCCGGCTCACTCAAGCCACCATGATGCGAGGCAACGTCGTGTCGTCCGATGGCCGGCGGCTCAAACGCTCGCCGACACCACCATTGGTGACGACGACATCGAATTCATCGAGCTGCGCGAAGTAAGCCGGACGAATGACGCCGAACTTGCTGTCGTCGGCAACCAGAATGCGCTTGCCGGCGGCTTCGATGGCTGCCCGCTTGGGAGCCACCTCATGGAAGTGGAAGCAGCTCACCCCTCGCTCGACATGGACTCCCGCCGCCGAAATGAACGCCTTGTTGATCCCCAACCGCTGAATCGCCCCGGCCATGTCGTCACTGCCAAAAGACTGCGAGCTCGAATGATAGAGCCCGCCGAGCAGTACCAGTCGCACATGAGGTAACCGACTGACGGCATTGGCAACGTTCAGCGCGTAAGTCACCACCGTCAGTGTCTTGTCACCAGCCAGGGAAGACACCAATGGCATCAAGGTGGTGCCGCAATCGACGAACAGCGTGTCACCATCCTCGATGAAAGCTTCCGCACACTGACACAGGCGCTGCTTGGCCAGATAGTGGCTATCCCGTTGCTCATCAAGATTGTAGGCAGGGGCATATTGCGGGTTGTCGGCCATCACCAGCCGCCCACCAAGCAGTGTCATGGTCCCTTCACTTGCGACCACATCACGGCGAATGGTCATTTCCGAGACACCACACAGACGTGCCGCTTCGGATAGATGAATGGTTCCACCGCGACTCAGGGCCTCCTGCAGACGCGCCAAGCGCATGGCGCTACGGCTGTTCATGGCCTTGCCCTCTCATTTCGCTGCCCTCTCGACACAACCCTATGCCCATCAATTGCTTGCCTTTTCATGCTGCGCCACTCAACGGGGAATATCCACCCATGGGCAATACAAGGGATAGGCAGACCCGAATGCTTAGTCGAGCCACAAAATGTTAGAAATATAACACTTGATGTTATATTTTTCACTTCACAGAGATCGAGTGCCCGAGGCGAACCGGGCAAACAATGACAAACAACGAGGTTCCCCATGACCATCATCATGAGCTTGGTAGGGATGGCGACGCTGATCCTTATCGCCATCATCTTCTCCTACAATCGGCGCGCCATTCGGCTGCGCACCGTGGCAGGCGCCTTCGCCATCCAGGCAGGCATCGGCGCTTTCGTGCTCTATGTGCCCTTCGGCCAGGCAGTACTCAAGGCCATTTCCGACGGGGTCAGTCAGGTGGTGGCCTACGCCAACGACGGTGTCGGCTTCCTGTTCGGTGGGCTGGTCGATAACGAACAGATAGGCTTCGTGTTCGCCATCAATGTCCTGCCGGTGATCATCTTCTTCTCGTCGCTGATCGCGGTGCTCTATTACCTGGGCATCATGCAGTGGATCATTCGCCTATTGGGTGGGGCGCTACAAAAGGCACTGGGCACCTCGCGCACCGAGTCGCTGTCGGCCACCGCCAATATCTTCGTTGGCCAGACCGAAGCCCCGCTGGTGGTACGCCCCTTTATCGCCAACATGACATCATCGCAACTGTTTGCCGTGATGTGTGGTGGCCTGGCGTCGGTGGCCGGCTCGGTACTGGCAGGTTATGCGGCGCTCGGCATTCCCATGGAGTACTTGGTCGCCGCCTCCTTCATGGCGGCACCTGGTGGTCTGTTGTTCGCCAAGCTGATCATGCCCGAAACCGATACCCCCGATGACGACATCGCCCATGCCAGAGAGCGCATCGAGGAAGAAGACCATCCCACCAATGTGATCGATGCCGCAGCGGCCGGTGCCTCTTCAGGCCTCAGACTCGCGGCCAACGTGGGCGCCATGCTGTTGGCCTTCATTGGCCTGATCGCCTTGATCAACGGCATCCTGGGCGGTGTCGGCGGCTGGTTCGGCATGGAAAACCTGAGTCTCGAGATGCTGCTCGGTTGGCTGTTCGCCCCGCTGGCCTTCCTGCTTGGAATTCCTTGGGAGGAAGCGACACTGGCCGGCTCCTTCATCGGCCAGAAGCTGGTGGTCAACGAGTTCGTGGCCTACATCAACCTGGCCCCTTACATCGACGGTGAACAGATGGTGGCAGCGACCGGAGAGGCGATGACACCGCATACCGCAGCGATACTCTCCTTCGCGCTGTGTGGCTTCGCCAACCTGTCATCCATCGCCATCCTGTTGGGCGGCCTGGGCAGCATCGCCCCCAGCCGCCGTCACGATATCGCCCGTTATGGCATCAAGGCCGTACTGGCCGGGACGCTGTCCAACCTGATGTCGGCGACGATCGCCGGGTTCTTCATTGCCCTGACCGCCTCGGGCGGCTGACACTTGATACATCACCCCACTCACGCCAAGCTCATTAACAGTGGTAACAGCCATGACCGATTTGCAGCATGCCGCACGCCAGGCCCTGGCGATGATGGATCTGACCAGCCTCAACGACGACGACAGCGATGCGCGTATCGTTGCACTGTGTCGCCAGGCGAAAACACCAGTGGGCTCTCCCGCTGCGATCTGCATCTATCCGCCATTCATTGCCAGGGCGCGGAGCGAACTCGAGTTGCTGGGGCTCGGCGGTATTGTAAAAATCGCCACCGTCACCAATTTTCCTCACGGTGATGACGACATCGACCAGGCCGTCCACGAGACGCGCGAAGCCGTGGCCTTGGGCGCCGATGAGATCGACGTGGTCTTCCCCTATCATGCGTTGATGGCTGGCGATACGACCATGGGCCAAGCGTTGGTCGAGGCCTGTAAGGCGGCCTGTGGCGGGCGCCCGCTCAAGGTGATTCTGGAAACCGGTGAATTGAAACAACCCAAGTTGATCCGCCAGGCCAGCGAGCTGGCCATCGCCGGTGGCGCCGACTTCCTCAAGACTTCCACCGGCAAGGTCGAGGTCAACGCGACCCTGGAGGCTGCCGAGATCATGCTGAGCACTATCCGCGACAGTGGCCGAGACGTCGGCTTCAAAGCCGCCGGTGGCGTGCGCACCGCCGAGGAGGCCAAGGCCTATCTCGACCTCGCCACCCGGCTGATGGGAGAAACCTGGCTCACCCCGGCACACTTCCGCTTTGGTGCCTCGGGACTACTTGGCAACCTGCTCGCCACTCTAGGAGTCGAAGCGGGTACGCGCCCGACATCGGGAGGCTACTGATGTTGCCGCAGGAGATCATTCGCCGTAAACGCGACGGCCAGGTGCTCAGCGGCGAGCAGATCCGCCAATTCGTCGCCGGCATTGCCGATGACAGCATTGGCGACGGCCAGATCGGCGCCTTCGCCATGGCAGTATTCCTCAACGGCATGAATGCTGACGAAGCAGTGGCGCTGACCACGACTATCCGCGACTCCGGCGAAGTGCTCGATTGGCGCGGGCTAGACCTGCCTGGCCCGGTACTCGACAAGCACTCCACTGGTGGTGTGGGCGATGTGGTATCGCTAGTGCTCGGCCCCTGGGTCGCCGCCTGTGGCGGCCACGTACCGATGATCTCCGGGCGTGGCCTGGGTCATACCGGCGGCACCCTCGACAAGCTGGAGTCGATTCCCGGTTATGATGTCTCACCGGACAACGCCACCTTCCGCCGCCTGGTCAGAGATGCCGGAGTGGCGATCATCGGCCAGACCGGTAACCTGGCCACCGCTGACAAGCGCTTTTATAGCATTCGTGACGTCACCGCCACCGTGGAGTCCATTCCCCTGATCGTGGCCTCGATCCTTGGCAAGAAACTGGCCTGTGGCCTCGAGGCACTGGTCATGGATGTCAAGGCCGGTAGCGGCGCTTTCATGCCTACCGATGCCGCCTCACGAGAATTGGCCGAGGCCATCGTCACTGTCGCCAATGGTGCCGGCACCCCAACCACGGCACTGCTAACCGACATGAACCAGGTGCTGGCAAGCTGTGCCGGCAACGCCCTGGAAGTCCACGAGGCCACAACGCTACTGACCGGTGAACGTCATGACGGGCGCCTGTTCGAAGTCACTCGCACACTGGCGGTCGAGATGCTGCTTGCGGGAGGGTTGGCTGATTCACGCGAAGCGGCACTCGAACGGCTCGATTCGGCACTAAGTTCTGGCGCTGCCGCTGAACGTTTCGAGCGCATGGTCGCTGGGCTCGGAGGGCCTGGGGACTTTCTCGCTCACCGTGAACGCTATTTACCCCAGGCACCCATCGTGCGCGCGGTGCATGCCAACCAGCCAGGACATGTCCAAGCCATGGACACTCGGGCACTGGGCATGGCGGTAGTCGAACTCGGCGGCGGCCGCCTGAAGTCCGGTGCCACCATCGACCACGCCGTAGGGTTGGCTCACGTCGCTGCCATTGGAGAGGCCGTGGACAGCGAACGGCCACTAGCGTTGGTGCATGCCCGCACCGAAGCCGATGCCGAGCGTGCTGCCCAACAGATACATGACACCTTCGTCATCAGCGATTCCAGGGCAACGCCCCCGACTCTGGTTCACGATGTAATTCGTCCTATTACCCATGCTGGGGAGGCCATATGAAACGTGCCATCGTTCTGGTTTTGGACTCCTTTGGCATCGGCGCCACACCGGATGCCGAGGCTTTCGGTGATGCCGGAGCCGATACTCTGGGTCATATCGCTGAGACTTGTGCTCGGGGGGAAGCCGACATTGGCAGACAAGGCCCACTTTCGCTGCCCAACCTGGCCAGTCTGGGGCTTTTTCATGCCCACCATGCGAGCACTGGTAGCTGGGCACCAGGGGTTGAGGTACCGGCCACCATCAATGGTGCTTATGGCCATGCCCGCGAACTTTCCTCGGGCAAGGACACCCCCTCTGGCCACTGGGAGATCGCGGGAGTACCGGTGCTGTTCGAATGGGGCTATTTCAAGGACAAGGAGGCGAGCTTTCCGCCCGAGTTGCTCGACGCACTGATTCGAGAAGCCGAACTGCCCGGGTTACTTGGCAATTGTCATGCTTCGGGTACCACGATCATCGAACGTCTCGGCGAAGAGCATGTGCACAGCGGCAAGCCAATCGTCTATACCTCCGCAGACTCGGTATTCCAGATAGCCGCGCATGAAGATACCTTTGGTCTCGAGCGCCTCTATCGGCTATGCGAGATCGCTCGGCGCCTACTCGAGCCTTACAATATCGGGCGGGTAATCGCTCGCCCCTTTACCGGGGAGAACGCCACGAGTTTCTCGCGGACCGCCAATCGGCGCGACTATTCGGTGGAACCGCCCTCACCCACGGTGTTGCAAAAGCTCGTCGACGAAAAAGGCGGTGACGTAGTGTCGATCGGCAAGATCGCCGACATCTACGCTCACTGCGGCATCACTCGAAAGGTCAAGGCCAGCGGCCACGACGCCCTGTTCGACGCCACCCTCGACGCCTTCGAGCAAGCCGGCGACAACACCCTGGTCATGACCAACTTCGTCGACTTCGATATGGTCTACGGCCATCGCCGCGATATCGCCGGCTACGCCGCGGCACTGGAAGCCTTCGATGCACGCCTGCCGGAGTTGCTGGAACGCCTCGCACCAACCGATCTACTGATCATCACCGCCGACCATGGCTGCGACCCAACCTGGCACGGCAGCGATCATACGCGGGAACATATTCCAGTATTGGCCATTGGCGGCGGGCTGCAGCCTGGTTCATTGGGCATGCGCGAGACCTTCGCCGATATCGGCCAGTCGCTGGCCAACCACTTCGCACTGAGCTCCATGGACTACGGCTGCAGTTTTTTGTGACACGACCCATTACTCAATCGACAGGAGTCAGTTTCCCATGGCGACGCCACATATTCAGGCAGATAAAGGCGATTTTGCCGATACCGTGTTGATGCCTGGCGACCCACTACGCGCACAGTTCATCGCCGACACCTTTCTGACCGATGTCCGGGAAGTCAACCGGGTCCGCAACATGCTGGGCTTCACCGGCCGCTATCAGGGTCGCAAGATCTCGGTGATGGGCCACGGCATGGGCATTCCCTCAGTGTCCATCTATGCCAAGGAATTGATCACCGACTACGACGTCAAGACATTGATTCGTGTCGGTTCTTGCGGTGCGGTGCGCGACGATGTCAAGGTCCGCGACGTGGTAATTGGACTCGGTGCCAGCACCGATTCCAAGGTCAACCGCACGCGCTTCATGGGTCACGATTTCGCCGCCATTGCCGATTTCGACCTGGTCAGCCATGCGGTCAGCGTGGCCCGGGAGAGGCACATTCCACTCAAGGTCGGCAACCTGTTCTCGGCCGATTTGTTCTATTCGCCACAGCACGAGTTGTTCGAACTCATGAAGCGCTATGGCATCGTCGGCGTCGAGATGGAAGCTGCCGGACTATATGGCGTAGCAGCGGAATACGGTGCCCGCGCGATGACCATCTGCACGGTGTCCGACCATATCCTGCGTGGCGAAGCACTGAGCTCGGACGAACGCCAGAATACGTTCAACGAGATGATGGAAGTGACGTTTGAAGCGATACTGCGTGACGATTCCACCAGTCGCAGCAAGGGTTGACCCATGACATACCCGATCCCCAACGACATTCGCCAACGGCTTCTCGCCGTACGCGACAACGCCTACGTGCCCTACTCCCATCATCCGGTAGGCGCGGCATTGGAAAGTGGCAACGGCCAGATCTTCTATGGCTGCAACGTGGAAATCGCCAACTACAAGGGGTTGTGTGCCGAAGCCTCGGCCATCGCCGCCATGGTGTCCAGCGGCCAACAAACCATCACGGCACTTTACGTGATCGGCCCTGGCGAGCACCTATGCACGCCATGCGGCGATTGCCGCCAACGAATCCGCGAATTCGCCTCGCCGGAGACGCAAATCCATGTGCTCGATGCACAGGGCGAATGGCTCAAGAGCTATAGCATGGACGAACTGCTGCCTGACTCCTTCGGGCCTGAGAACCTCGGCCAGTCCTCGCCAATGCGACCTTGAGACGACAGGCGCTATCGCCCCCTCCTGCTCCCGTCCTAAAGCCCGGCCAGAGAACGCCGATACTTTATGGGACTTGCCTTCGTTCTCCGGCGGGGCGACCATTGCTAGCGCTAGCCACAACAACAGAGATACCTGTCGCGGAGCCAGGGAATGCCCATCGCTCGGTTTTCACCCTTCGAACTGCTGCTATTGAAGAGCCGCAACCAGGCCGACACCGCGGGCCTGTTGCTGTTGGCTTGGGTGTTGGCCAGCAAGGGACATCTTGCCGATGCCGACCGACGGCGCCTGACTGAACTGGCACGTGATTTCCGGCATGGTCATGAGCTCGAGCCAATCATCGAGATCGCCGCACAGCAGGATCTAGGCGCCATTCAACTGGCTGCCGAGGTAATGCAAAAGGACTGCTGCGGCGAACAGGCCTACCCCTTCCTGCGCCAGGTCATCGCCCTGGCGGTGGCCGACGGCAAGTTGGCGAGCGCTCACCACCATATCCTGCGCTTTCTGGCCGATCTGCTGGGCGTTTCGCCTTCCGAGTTCGCTCAGTTGTTTGCTGAAGTCGCCGGCAAGGAGTTTGCCAATCCCGACGATCCCAGCCGCACCGGCTACTGGCAAGCCAAGGAGCGTCATCGCCAACAGCAGGAGCACCAGCAGCAAGAACGCCAGCGCAGCCAAGACCGGCACTCTCGTGAACGGCACTCTCATGAGCGATACTCTTCCGGTCAACAGCATCACCAGCGCTCGGGAACGGGCGGCTCCCAGCGACAGCATCGCCACCACTCGACACAAGAGCCACCACCCGGTGACCGAACCCGACGCGCGTTGGCAATTTTGGGTCTGGAACCGGGTGCCAGCCGCAGCGAGATTCGCAAGGCCTATCGCCGACTGGCACAACTCCATCACCCAGACCGATTCTTCGCCGAAGGAGAGGCGATGGTGGCCAACGCTTCGATGCGCTTTCAGAAGATCAAGAAGGCCTATGACTACTTGATGCAGGCAAGCTGAACACTATGCGCGACCTCTACAAACGTCTGGGCATCACCCCCCAAGCCTCCGACAGCGATATCGCCACGGCCATCGAGGCCTGCGAACATACGGCTCTGAAAGCCGATGCGCGTACGGTACTAAGTGTGAAGTCGCGCCGCGAAGAGTATGACGCCCTGCATGCTACGCTGTGCGACATTGGACTACTGCGGGCACGGCTCGGCCTCACTCACGGTCGTTACTGGCAGGACAGCGTGGCCAATGACTTCTCGTTGCCGCCGGACAACACCTGCTCGCAACACGACGAGTTGATCGGCCGCGTGACCCACGCCGTAACGCTACACAATCGCTGGCAGCGCTGGCGCGGGCCTTGGTCGATGGCTGGCCTGCTGGCCGTTGGCATCATGCTGGGGATAGCGCTCTGCCATCTATTGTTGCGATAGCCACGCTGTGATCCTGCTCATCAGCCAGGAAACAGGCATCCAGCACCCTTTGTAGTGCAGCACCGCGTGCAAAGTCGGGCTGGTCGTTGTGGCCGCTCACGATACCGGTGATGAAACGCTGGTAAATGCTCGGCGTCGGCGGACACTCAACCGATGTCCATTTCGCCTGATGCACATCGTCGTCAAAGCAAGTCAGTACCCTATCCCGTGCATCGTCAAGTACTACACTCACCGCCCCCTTGTCACCATACACGCTTAGCTTCAGCGAATTGAGATGCCCGGTGGCCCAGCGCGTGGCCTGCACGGTTCCCAGTGCGCCACCCTCGAACTCGACACGCATCAGAGCACTATCGTTGGCGTCTAGACCGTAATCGCCGATCCGATCCCCAGGGGCCTTGTCGAAGCACTTGAGCTGGCAGTTGACCCGCGTGATATCGCCTACCGGGAAGCTGGCGAAATCGAGGATGTGCACCCCGACGTCACCCAGTACGCCCTTGCTGCCATGTGCCTCGGACAACCGCCACAGCCACTGACTGTCGCTATCCCAGCGGCCCCAGGCATGACTCACCAGCCAGCTCTGCAGGTAGCTGGCATCGACATGCATCACCCGACCGATAGCGCCGGAAGCGATCAAATCGCGAGCGTGCTGGATCGCTGGGGCATCGCGGTAGCTCAGGTTGATCATGTTGATCACCCCAGCACGACGCGCGGCTTCCGCCATTTCCTCGGCGTCGGCGGCATTGGTGGCCAGGGGTTTCTCGCACAGAATATGCTTGCCGGCGGCGATGGCGGCCAGTGACGTTACCTTATGGGCGCCGTCGGGAGTGACATTGGCCACCGCCTGGATGTCGTCACGCGCCAGCATTGCCGCGAGGTCGGTAGATACTTCGGCAATGCCGTGCTGCTCGGCGAAGGCACGCGCCTTATCGCCATCCAGATCGCAGACCGCCACCACCTCGACGCCCTCGATCGCCTTGAAATGCTTGGCATGTTCGCCGGCCATGCTACCGGCACCGATGATCGCGAGTTTGATCATTAGCGGAATCCCTCCTCTCCTGGCTTGTGCAAGCCTTCTCCCTTGGCCGTCACCGGGTTCGGCGCTCGTTCCGGCGGCACATTGGGACAGCTGTCAATCCAGCGCGATCCCTCGGGACGCGCCCACTTCACGGCGTTTTTCAGCACCCGGCGGACCTGCTCGTCGTAGTAGATGGGATAGGTTTCGTGTCCGGGACGGAAGTAGAAGATCTTGCCGTTGCCGCGCTTGTAGGTCAGCCCCGAACGGAATACTTCACCGCCCTCGAAGGCACTGATGAAGATCACCTCATCAGGATTGGGTACCGCAAATGGCTCACCATACATCTCGGTGTGCGGCAGCTCGATGTAATCCCCCAGCCCCTGGACGATGGGATGGCCAGGATTGACCACCCACAACCGCTCGCGCTCGCCGGCTTCCCGCCACTTCAGTGAACAGGTGGTCCCCATCAGGCGCTTGAATATCTTCGCGTAATGGCCGGAGTGCAGCACCAGCAGCCCCATACCCTGCAGCACCCGTTCCTGCACCCGGTCGACGATCTCATCGCGCACCTCGCCGTGGGCGGCATGCCCCCACCACAGCAATACCTCGGTGTTCTCCAACACGTCCTCGGTGAGGCCGTGCTCGGGGTCCTGCAGCGTCACCGAGCGAGCCTCGATCTCGGGGTCTTCGTTCAGAGCGGCAGCAATACAGGCATGCATGCCATCGGGATAGATTCGGGCAACCACTTCGTTGGTCTGTTCATGCACATTTTCTCCCCAAACGGTGACCTTGAGTGTCATCGCGACTCTCCTTTCAGGGTGATTGATGGATATATCGTATGCTTTGCTTGATAGCCGATATCGTGGAAAGTAAACGCTTACGCATTGAGAGTAAACGTTTACCCATAACTTTTCACGTCAATCCAACCAAAGTATGGGAAGGCAAACCATATGCCGATAATGGCCATTGGTGCGAAAAACAGACGCTTGGTGGTTCTCTGTCGTGAATGCGGGCAGCTCAGCTCGTTTGGCGTGGAACCAGAACGACCGGCAACGTGACATGGCGAGGGGAAGCACCGGCGATGGCATCGCCCAGCAGGCTCACCGCTTCGCTGGCGATCTGACCGATATCCTGGCGTACCGTGGTCAGTTGGGCAGCCAGAGTCGGCAGATCATCGAAGCCGGTCACCGCTACCTGCTCGGGTACAGCAATGCCATGATCGTCCAATGCAGCCAAGCAGCCCAAGGCCAGTTCGTCCTTGTCACAAACGACGGCGTCGAAGTCTGGTGGCCCCTGCAGCAGCAAACGGGTGAGATGGCGATAAGCGGTCAACCCCGGGTCGTAGTTGAAGGGCACGCTGATGCGAAAGTCGGGCAGCCCTGTCTCAACCAGCGCCTGCAGGTAACCCTTGAGACGATGTTGGTTATGGGGCCATTGCAGATCGTCGCCCATATAGGCGATCTTGCGACGCCCTGTCTCGATCAAATGCCGAGTGGCAAGGTAAATACCATGTTGATCGTCCGGGGCCACTGAGAAACTTCCTGCCTGTCGTTCACCGATTCTCACGAACGGTATCCCGTGGCGGGCAAGCCATGTCGGTCGATCGTCGTCCGGCATGCTGCATAACAGGATCGCCGACCCCGCACGCTGCGATAACGACTCGGTCTCGTCGTGGTGGAAGAAGACCGGCACCATGCCTTGGCGATGCAAGGCCAGCGTCAAGTGCTGATAGATCAAGGTGTAATAGGGGCGCAGCTCGATATCCTGGCGACCGAGGGAAATACCCACCACGGCATTCTTGCCACTGATCAAGGCTCGTGCCGCAGCACTGGGTTGGTAATGGATGTCACGGCTGATCTGCAGGATGTGCTGACGAAGCTTGTCGCTGATCCCCGGCTTGCCGTTCAAGGCGCGGCTCACCGAGGCGATCGATACTCCCGCTGCCTTGGCGATTTCATGGATGGTGGCACTTTTCGCCGGCTGGCCCGGAACATCAGGGTGTCTGGTCATTGGCGAATGCCATGCATGTTACGAGAGAGTGCCACGATTGTGCCCGATTTCCCCTCTCCTTGCAGCTTGAAAGCGGCGTTGCTGCCGCTTGATGGTCACACCGCATCACTCTCGTCCGATGATCGGCCGAAAGGCTAGTCCTGGGATGGCGAAGCATCCGGCGAGCCACCGCTACGACTGGTATCCCCCTCCGGATCGGCGATACCGGCTTCACCCAATGCGCGGCCAGAGGTATCTCGGTCATCAGACGCGGTGTCCTTCCTCTCTTGCCCGGTGCGGTTTTCCATCTGAATGGACATGCGTGGCATGGCCATGTCCATCCCAGCAGCTTCCATACGCTGTTTGAGACGCAGATTGAAGGCGCGTGCTACGTCCCACTGCTTCACCGGTGCCGTACGCATGTGCATGCGCAGCACTGCCGCGCCTTCTTCGAAGCTTTCGATACCCTGCATCTCCAGTGGCGACCAGATGTGATGGCGCATCATCGGGTCCTGGCGCAGTTCTTCGGCAACTTCACGCATCAGGGTGATGGCATCGTCGATCTTGATGCCATGGGGAATACGCACGCGCATCAGGGCAATGCCAAATTGCCGGGACATGTTGTGGATCGAGTTGATCTGGCTGAAGGTGATGGTATGCACGATGCCGTCGATATCGCGTAGTCGCACAGTACGTAGCGTCAAACCTTCGACCGTGCCCATATACCCGCCAAGATCGACGAAGTCGTCGATGGCCAGCGAATCCTCGATCAGGATGAACATGCCAGTGATCAGGTCCTGCACCAACGTCTGGGCACCAAAGCCGACAGCTAGCCCGATGACACCGGCGCCGGCAAGTAACGGCGTGACGTTGACCCCCAGGTTGGCCAGGCCGACGATAGCGGCAATGATCACGATGGTGGCGAAAATGACGTTACGAATCAGCGGTGTGATAGTCTGCACTCGCGCGCTGTTGACCCGCCCGCCGCGTGCTCGTGCCGACGACATCAGCGCCCGATGAATGGCGGTATCGGCAAAGATCCACGCCAACCAGGCCAGCAGCACGGTGAACCCAATAGCCAACAGAGCCTGGCCGATCTGTGCACTGGCCACCCCTTGGCGACCGATGCCAATCAACGAACCACCCCAGACTTGCAGCGACAACTCGGCGAAAACGAACCAGCACAGCAGGTGTGAGAGCGCATAACCGAATCGCTCCAGCCGCTTGCGATATTGCGACATGCGCTTGCGTCGCCCCAAGGCTTCGCTGTTACGTCGAATCAAACCGGTGACTACCAGCGTCACCACCAGCAAGGCAGCGGAGATGATCGAGCGTGTCAGGGCTCCACCGGCATCCCCCATCGAGACGAAAATCGCCACCAGCGATGCCCCTACCAGCAACAGGGCCGGTATGTGCCATAGCCTGCCCAGCACACAGACCAGTTCATCGAAGGTATTGGCCTGTTTGCGCTGTGAGTAGGGACGATTGCAGATCAAATGCTTGATGGGGCGCTTGAAACGCAGCACGAAGGCTCCGGCGATCAAGGCCGCCAGGACATTGGCCAGTATCGAGAGAAAGCCAGCCAAGTTGTCACCGAGTAATGCGATCAACCGGCTGGAATCCAAGGCATCGGCCAAGGCCACCAGTGCCCCGATCACGAACAGGCGACGTACACCACGCCGTCGCAGATAGGCCACGGCGACATAGCGGTGACCGCGAGAGAATACTGAAATGACCACCTCGCAGACCACCGACAGCAAACGCCCACAAAAGGCGATATAAGCGACTACCAGCCCCAGGCTACGCCCGGGGCCCGGCTCGATGAACTGCGCCAAGGCCAGCATCAGGGCAAAGGCAAGCAACCAGGGCAGCAGGCGTCGTACGAAATGTATGCCGAGCAACCAGGCGCGTGGCTCGCGGGGTAATTGCAGTGGCCACCCCTGGCGCTGCGCAATCAGGCGCCCTCCCAGGATCAGGAAAGCCAACACGCCAACCCACAGCGATAGCATGACCGAGGCCTCGAAGATCACGCGTACCACGTCGGCCCATCCTGCCTCGCTGACGATCGCAACCGCTTCCTGCCACGCCTGGTTGAAATGACGCTGCCAGTCATCCAACGGTGACTGGCCGGCCTCGGCTTGCTCACCAAAATCGCTGAGGGTATCGGCCAGGGCGCCAAGCAACCCTTGATGTATCGGCGGCTCCTCTTCTTCCACCTGTGCCGTAGCGTTTCGCAATTCCTTGAGGCGCTCTAGCAGCGCACTACGACGTTCGGAGTTTTCCAGAGTGGCGATCACTTCATCGAGCGACTGCCGCAACGACTCGGGGTCGGGCTTCGGCCCCTGCTGTTGCTCGCTACCCGATTGTTGGTTCCCCGTCAGGTCGGGGAGCGACAGTGATTGGGCCTCCACCCCCGCGACCAACGATAGCGACAAGCACAAACCAAGTAGCAAATGGAGCAAGTGACGGATACCGATACGCCATGAGCAAGCATATGAAAGCGTCTGAAACATGAGGTCTCCCGAAGCGGCGCGCAAAGTCAGAGTCTTCACGAGGCAACGAACAGGGTACAGTACACGGCTCTCGTCACCATCTTTTCAGGACAAGGACGCGTCGCACCATGCTGCCAGACTACTCATTGCTCGCCTGGGCTCTGATCGTCTTCTCCACTTACCTGACCGGCATTTCTAAAGGTGGTTTCGCAGGTGGCTTCGGCGGGCTCTCGGTTCCCTTGATGGCAATCGCCATTGGACCGGTGGAAGCCGCAGGCTTGTTGCTGCCATTGTTGATCGCCATGGATGTCTTCAGTATCCGGGCTTGGTGGGGCAGGCATTCGGTATCCGAGGTCAAACGCCTGGTGCCCGCTGCCGCTATCGGTATCATCATCGGCACCCTGCTTAGCGGCGTCTTCGACGACGATACCGTGCGCCTGATTCTCGGCTTGATCTCGATCCTGTTTGCCGCTTACATGCTATTCAAACCTTTGACCCCGCGCCCACCCCATCCCCTATGGGCTTGGCCGGCCGGCATCGGCTGTGGCTTCACCAGCTTCCTGGCCCACGCCGGCGCACCGCCGGTCAACTTGTACTTGATCCCCCGAGGGCTCGACAAGCCAACGTTCATTGCCACTAGCGTGGTGACGTTCACCTGCGTCAACCTGCTCAAGCTGGGGCCCTATTTGTGGCTCGGCGAGATAAACATCTCCAGCGCCTGGGCCTCACTACTGTTGGTACCGATCGCCTGGGCCGGGGTTCGCAGCGGGTTGTGGTTGCAACATCGCGTCAACGAACGACTATTCTATCGGCTGATCATCCTGGCCATGGCCACGGTGGGTGTGCAGTTGATCTATCGAGCGTTGAGTTAGGCAGCCCTCACGTCGATTTATTCAGCACCTCCTAAGCTATGATAGTCTGCAAAGCATTGACCTACTTTGGCTTTCGGAGTCAGCCATGGAACCGCAATCGCCCCCGATCGGGTACACACCTACGGGCGAGATCCGGCGAGTCGGTGTGGAACTCGAGTTTGCCGGGATCCCCCCTCACCATGCCGCAGGGCTCGTCACCCGGCTGTTCGGAGGGCATGTGCATGTGGTCAGTCCGCATCGCCTCAAGGTGTCCGATAGCCGGTGGGGTGAATTCGTCATCGAACTCGATGCCAAATACGCTCACCCCGACACCAAAGTGATCGATAAGCCCCCCAAGAGCGACACCGAGTGGGATTTGCAGCGCCGTCAGTTGCGGATCGAATTCCACACCAAGACACGTGAATTGATCGGTGATGTAGTAGCCGGCCTGGTGCCCACCGAAATCGCTTGCCCCCCTATTCCCTGGAACGAACTGGGTGAGTTGGACGCCCTGTTCGACGCTCTGCGCGAGCATGGTGCCAAGGGGACCGACGCCAGCCTGCTGTACGGCTTCGGCCTGCACTTGAATCCCGAGGTCCCGAGCCTGGAGCCAGAGAGCATCCTGGCCCACCTACGCGCCTACTTGTTGTTGGCCGCATGGCTGCGAGACCAGATCGACATCGATATCACCCGAGAAGTGTTGCCGCACGCCAACCATTTTTCCAAGGCCTATGCCATCAAGATGCTCGACCCCGCCTACCACCCTGGGCTGGATGAACTGATTGCCGACTATCTCGAGTACAACCCCACTCGTAACCGCGAACTGGACCTGTTTCCCTTGTTCGCCTATCTGCGCCCGGAGTACCCCAGCCAGTTGTTTGCCAATGAATTGGTCAAGCCGCGTCCGACCTACCACTACCGCCTACCCAATGCGCAACTCTCGGTTCCCGACTGGGGAGTGGTCACCGAGTGGAATCGCTGGCGGGAAGTGGAGTGTCTGGCCGCCGACCTTGGCCGGCTCGACGCTCGAGCTCGTGAATACCTTGCCCATCACGCGCAATCCCCCATGTCACGCTGGCTGGACAAGCTACGCGGGTGGATGAACGAATGACGCGTCCTCTGATCGGCATCACCACCTCAGACCGCAAGAGCCTGATCGCCTGGTTCTTCGACTGGCTGGCAGTATGGCGACATGGTGGTCGTCCCCTGCGCCTGTCACCCTCGCGTCCGACACCGGGATCCCTCGACGGCCTGATCATCGGTGGTGGCGATGACATCGAAGCACATCTCTATGGTGGCGAAGTCCAACTCGACGTGCGTGTCGACCCTCAACGCGACGCGTTGGAGCTACGATTGCTGGAGCACTTCATTCCTCAAGGCTGCCCGGTGCTGGGCATCTGCCGTGGTGCTCAGCTGATCAACGTCCATCTCGGCGGCACCCTGGACAGCGACATCTACACTACCCACCAAGGACTCAAGCGGCGCCGGACGGTACTACCGCGCAAGACCGTGGACATCGTCGCCGACACCAAGCTACACCGCATCCTCTCGGTCACCTGGTGTCGCATCAACAGCCTGCATCACCAGGCGGTGCAACGCACCGGGCGTGGCATCGACATCGTCGCCCGCGATCGTGATGGCCTGGTCCAGGGTATCGAGTCCCGCGATCACGACTTCCTGCTTGGTGTGCAGTGGCACCCCGAGTGGCTGATATTCAATCGTCCTCAGCAACGCCTGATTCGCGCTCTAATCAAAGCCGCCGAGCGTCACCGAAGCCAATCCCGAACCGTACTGGAAAGCACTTGAACTTCCTTTGGACCATGGTCGCCTCTCTCACGGCCACGGTTTGCTCTAAGCTGATCCACACAACGATAATGTCTTCAGCACCATAGCGGCGGACCGATTCCCTATGACCACAGCCGTTCCCGCAACCACCACGACTCTGATCGTCGGCGCCGGCCCCGCCGGTTGCCTGCTCGCCAAGCGCCTCTCGGAGGATCCCGCACACCGGGTGGTCCTGCTCGAGGCCGGTGGCAAGGATGGCTACCCCTGGATCCATATCCCAGTGGGTTATCTCTACTGCATAGGCAATCCACGTACCGACTGGTGCTACCGCACCGAGGCCGACCCTGGACTGAACGGACGCAGTCTCGGCTATCCACGTGGCAAGGTGCTAGGCGGCAGCTCATCGATCAACGGCATGATCTATATGCGCGGGCAAGCGCGCGATTATGACCATTGGGCAACACTCGGCAACCCTGGCTGGGACTGGGCTAGCGTCGAACCGCTGTTCAAGGCCAGCGAGGACCACTTCGCCGGCGCCAGCGAACACCACGGCAGTGGTGGCGAGTGGCGGGTCGAACGCCAGCGACTCCAGTGGGAAATCCTCGAGGCCTTCCGCGATGCCGCCAGCGAGTGCGGCATTCCCAAGGTCGATGATTTCAACTGCGGCGATAACGAAGGAGTCAGCTACTTTCAGGTCAACCAGAGAAAAGGCATACGATGGAGCGCCTCCAAAGCCTTCCTGCGTGGCCTGGACAAACGTCCAAACGTCACTATCGTGACCGGTGCCGAGGTCGATCGCCTGCTGTTCGCCGAGTCCGGCTCACGGGATGGTATACGGCCACGTGCCACCGGCGTACGGGTTCGGCTCAAGGGCGCCTGGCAGGCGATGCATGCCGACGAGGTGATCCTGTGTGCCGGCTCGATCGGCTCGCCAGCCATTCTGCAGCGTTCAGGGATCGGGCCACGCCGTCTGTTGGCCTCGCTCGACATCCCCTTGGTCCACGAACTGCCAGGCGTCGGCGGCAATCTCCAGGATCACCTGCAGCTACGAATGATCTTTCGCGTCCAGGGCGTCAAGACACTCAACGAGATCGCCTCGAACTGGTGGGGCAAGGCCGGCATCGCCTGGGAGTACCTGATCTCGCGCAGTGGGCCACTATCGATGGCGCCCAGCCAGCTCGGCGCCTTCGCTCGTTCCGATGCCAGCCAGACCAGCGCCAATCTGGAATATCACGTCCAGCCCTTGTCACTACCGGCCTTCGGCGAGCCTCTGCACGACTTCCCGGCCTTTACCGCCTCCGTATGCTACCTGAGGCCGGAAAGCCGTGGACGGGTCGATATCCGCTCACGTGATCCTTGGGTGGCACCCTCGATCGACCCTCATTATCTGAGTACCGAGGAAGACCGGCGCGTGGCAGTAGATGCCATTCGCCTGACCCGACGCATCGCAGCCTCGAAGGCGCTGGCTCGCTATCGTCCCGAAGAGATCAAACCGGGCCCTGAACTCGAAAGCAACGACGATCTCGCCCGAGCCGCTGGCGATATCGGCACGACGATCTTCCACCCAGTGGGTACCTGCAAGATGGGTCAGGACAGCGATGCCGTGGTCAATGCCCGGCTACGGGTCCACGGTATCGATGGCTTGCGCGTCGTCGACGCTTCGATCATGCCGACTATCACCTCGGGCAACACCTGTTCGCCAACATTGATGATTGCCGAGAAAGCTGCGCAAATGGTGACCGAGGAACGCCATAGCCGTCATCAGCAACCACAACAAGTGAACGACATGGCGACGACAGCCACTTCGTGATCCAGGAGGTATCAATGAGCCTGGAACTGTTTCTCAATGCTACGTCCCCCTACGCCCGGGTGGCACGTATCTGTGCCCAGGAAAAAGGCTTCGGGGATCGCCTGACATTGCGCTGGGTCGACCCTTGGGCCGACGATGAAGCATTGCTCGAAGCCAACCCCCACGCCAAGGTGCCGACACTACGCACACCGGAAGGCGTCACCATTACCGAAACCCTATTGATTGCCTCCTATCTGGACAACATCGGTACCGGCCCCGATCTATTACCGGCTGAAGCGCTGGCCGAGGTATTGCACGGCGTGGGACTCGGCATGGGGTTGATCGATGCCGCTTTCCAACAGACGACCGCCCGCCGGCATGCCGATTTGGACGATCCTGATCGCAGCGTGTTGGGGCGCCGTCGCCTGGCTGCCATCGAACGCACCCTGACGACCCTGGAAGCCGAAACTGCCCCCCGACACCGTTATGCCGATGATGCCCACCTCACGCTAGACGATATCGTCATCGGTGTGGGGTTGGACTACTTGCGTCTGCGTTTTCAGGAGTTGGACTGGGTGTCTCACTATCCAGCCCTGGCAGCCTGGGAGGACGCTCGCTTGTCACGGCGCAGTTTCCAGTACAGCGCTTTCACCTGAACAAGCATCGCTCCTGAACGACATCGGCCACCCTCTTGGAGGGTGGCCGACAGCCAAATGAGGGTACGTAACTACTCGGATCAGTTTTCCAGTTTGGCATCCAGCGTGATATCGGCATTGAACAGCTTGGACACCGGACAGCCCTCCTTCGCCTTGTTGGCACACTCTTCGAACGTCGACGTATCGGCGCCGGGAATCCGGGCAGTGGTGTCGATATGAATCCGGCTAATACTGAAGCCGCTGGCGTCCTGATCCAGGGTGACGGTGGCCTTGGTCTTGATACTTTCGGCTTCCAGGTTCGCCTCGCCCAGAATCATCGACAGCGCCATGGAATAGCAGGCGGCATGGGCGGCACCGATCAATTCCTCGGGGTTGGTTCCCGGCTCACCCTCGAAGCGATGCTTGAAGCCGTAAGGATTATCCTTGAGTGAACCGCTCTGGGTCGACACGGTGCCCTTGCCTTCCTTCAAGCTGCCTTGCCATTCTGCGGACCCGGTCTTCTGGATGCTCATAGCACCTCCCTCCTGGATTGTCTTGACTCGACGGCACCGCAAGATGCCGCCATGGATTTGCCCGAATCAGTGTAGACGGCTGCTAGCAAGTGCGGTCATTTCAATACCGCCAGGGCAGCGTCATAATCCGGTTCCTGCTTGATCTCCGGCACCAGTTGGCTATGGATGACCTGATCGTGTTCATCGAGCACCACCACAGCACGTGCCGTCAAACCACTCAACGGCCCGCTGGACAGCGCGACGCCATAATCACGATGAAACTCGGGATGACGGAACGTCGATAGGGTAATGACATTCTCCAGCCCCTCGGCACCACAGAAGCGCTTGGCAGCAAACGGCAAGTCCGCCGACACCACCAGCACCACGGTATTGTCCAGGGTGGAAGCCAGTTCATTGAACTTGCGTGTCGAGGTCGCGCAAGTGGGGGTATCCACGCTGGGCAGGATATTGAGGACCTTACACTTGCCGGCGAAATCGGCCAGGGTCACGTCCTGCAATTCCTGGTTCGTGAGACACAGCGGTGGTGCCGGGTGGCCAACCACCGGGAAATCACCAGCAACATCGATAGGGGTACCCGCTCGGGTGACCTGGTTCATCTTTGCTCCTCGATCTCATCAGGGTTCACAGCCTCTATACCATAGCCTATGGCGATGTCCTCGGCGCAGATTCAAGTCCGATCCCGGGAATGTCGTAACGCTGCCAATTGCTCGGCCAACGGCATCCGCCCCAGGCGTTGCATGACCGCAATGTTGCGTTCGGGAATTTCCTCGGGATCAGGGTAGTGCGCTAGCGCCCGCTCGATATCGGCTTCACGCAGCAGATGCAGCATCGGCCAAGGCGAACGATTGGTGAAATTGGCAGGATCTCCGGGATCGGTATCCGCGAAGCAGTAATCGGGGTGAAAGCTCGCTAGCTGATAAGTGCCCTCATAGCCCTGATCGATCAACAGCGTCTCGGCGATGGCCAGCAGGTCGAGATAGTCGTCGAAGTCTTCCACTCCGCTGGTCAGCACCAACAGCGTGGTAGCGATGTCCGGAGCACCGTCCAGACGCCGACACTCCTCGATCAGTGTCGTCAGTGTAGCCGGCCAGTCATCGGCGGCGACGCCTACATAGCGAATCGCTTCGCGACGCAGTTCGCGGCCGGCGAAAGGGCAGACATCATGCGCTACCACGAAGTCCTCGACCCAGCTACGGGTCGCGGCAAGCGCACTATCGGATCGGCTCATGGCAAGACTCGGGTGGTGAGAGGATGTCCAGTATAGCCGATATCGCCACCGGTCATTGCAAAGCCCCACGCCCTGGGCCAGCATGGGATAGAAAAGGCTTCCATAAAAATTCATGACATGAAGAGGTCATCATGAACCCCACGTCTCTGCCTCGGGTGCCATTCCCCACCACCGTCGATCTGCCAGCCGTCGAAGTGCCTACCATCGGCCAAGGGACCTGGTACATGGGCGAGGGCCTGGCGCCGCATCGCTCGGAAGTACGCGCCCTGCAGCAAGGCTTGGAACTCGGTCTATCACTAATCGATACCGCCGAGATGTATGGCAACGGCGGCGCAGAACGAGTCGTCGGCGAAGCCCTCGCCGGTCGCCGTGACCAGGCATTTCTGGTATCCAAGGTCTATCCCTGGAATGCCGGACGCGACAACGCCATCGAGGCCTGCGAGCGCAGCCTAAAACGTCTAGATACTGATTACCTGGACCTCTATCTGCTGCACTGGCCAGGTAGTATTCCGCTCGACGAGACGCTGGAGGCGTTCCTGCGCCTGCAGGAGCAGGGCAAGATCCGTCGTTTCGGGGTATCCAACTTCGATGTCGATGACATGGCATCACTGTGTGGGCTACCGGGTGGCGATGCCTGTGCGACCGATCAGGTGCTCTACCATCTTGGGTCACGTGGCATCGAGCTCCAGTTGCGTCCCTGGATGCGCGAGCGAGGCATGCCACTAATGGCGTACTGTCCTCTGGCACAAGGTGGCAGGTTGCGTGACGAGTTGATGTCTCACCCCGAGGTGCTGGAAGTCGCCGCCGAACTCGGTATCACACCGGCTCAGCTACTACTGGCTTGGGTCATTCGCGAATACGAGGGACGTCGCGACGTGATCGCCATCCCCAAGGCGGTGCAGCGCGAGCATGTCGAGCAGAATGCCAAGGCGCTGGAGGTACATCTTAGCGAGGAAGCCATTGCTCGGCTCGATGCCGCTTTCCCGGCACCTGAAGGCAAGGTATCGCTGGATATTGTCTAGAGAAACGCCCCCCGTCGTGAAGCCAGGCGATCCGCCAACCTCGTCGGCTCCGGCAGCTTGGTACGTCCCAGACAACGCACCACCCAAGCCACCGCTGTCTCGAGCCCGAGCCGATGACCTGGCGAGATGTACACCGGCTTCACGCTCTGACGGCTACGCAGCACGGCACCGATCGTCTCGTCGCCATCACGCAGCGGTGTCCATTCACCTCGCCGCGGCGGCACATCATCGTGCGTACCGCACAACCGCGACTTGGCAACGCCAATGGTGGGAATATCGAGCCATAGGCCCAAGTGGGAGGCGACCCCCAGCCGGCGGGGATGCGCGATCCCCTGGCCATCGACCATCACCAGATCAGGAGGTGAATTCAGAAGGGTGAACGCCTGTAGCGCCGCCGGTACCTCGCGAAACGACAGCAATCCAGGAATGTAGGGCATTCGCGTCGGCTCGCGATGAACGACATGTTCAAGCATGCTGAGCCCCGGCCACGCCAGCACCACTACGGCGGCCCGCGTGATTTCGCCGTTCTGCTCGAAACCGATATCGATCCCCGCGATGCGGTGTACGTCACCGATACGATCGCGACACTCCACACGCGGGGCCAAGCGCCATTGAAGTGCGATTGCCTCTTCGGGACTCAATGTCCATTCATGCAAAGGCATCACTGCGCCAACGCTCGCGCATCCGCATCATTCACAAAAACCCCAACCCTCCAGCAACATGCGCAGCTTCTCGACCCGGGCCCGATTCTTGCCCAAATCGGTAACCCCCAGGCGCGAAGCGCTGCGAACATGACAGACACCTTCCTCTTCACTCCACAACAGCTCCAGGTCATCGACGAACCCCAGCGAAGAGTGGCACTCCGCATGCAGGTAGTCATCTGTCGCGGTTATGATCTCCGCTTCCTCGCAGGCGGTCAGAGCGCTCTTGAGCCGACGCATCAACTCTTTCTTGGTGCGCCAACCTGGATCCAATGGCTCGATGTAATGTGCGGTATCTTCCGCCTGGCTGCAGACACTATTGGGCACTGACGGGCAGCTCGCCAACTTGCCCTGATGAACGCCCAGTGTCTGGGGGCGCTTGCTGGTCAATGGGTTGGTGATCATAGAGTGCGTCCTCTGTTGTTGTAGCCATCCCGAATACGCAGGGGAAGTCACACTCCCACAGCATTATATGGAAATATTTTCCACAAACACAAACTTGTCAAGCACCATCGCTCACAGGCCAACAGTCTCTTACCGATGCGACTTCGACTTATCAGTCAAGTTCACCCCTCTCAGGAGCGCAAGTTTCGCTGTCAACGACACACTGAGGACAAGACACGGCACACCACCCTCATCGTGTATCATCGGTCCAATGAAGTCCCACAGAGTTCGGAGCCTGTGTTGAAGCTGATTCATACCGCCGACTGGCACTTGGGCCAGACCTTCCATGGCCAGGAGCGCCATTTCGAGCATCGCGCCTTCCTGACCTGGCTGCTCGATACCCTGGCGGCGCGCCAGGCCGATACCCTGCTGGTGGCCGGCGACATCTTCGACGTAGTCAACCCTTCACTGCGTTCCCAGGAACTGCTCTATGACTTCATCGTCAACGCCCACGAGCGCCTGCCGATGCTGGACATCGTGATGATTGCTGGCAACCACGATAGCGGTAACCGTATCGAGCTCCCGGCGCCGTTGATGAAACGCCTCAATGCCCATGCCCTGGGCCGAGTAAGCTGGTGCGACGACGGCACCCTCGATACCGAGCGCTTACTGGTTCCGCTGACCGATACCAACGGCGAGACGCGTGCCTGGTGCCTGGCACTGCCCTTCCTGCGACCAGCCGAGGTCACCGGTGGCGGGCTGGCCCGCGACGACGACGCTGGGAGCGACAGCCGCAACGACTATGTGGCTGGCATTTCCCGGGTCCACGAACAACTGATCGAGGCAGCGCGTAATCAGCGCCAGCCCGGCCAGGCGCTGGTAGCCATGAGCCACGCCCACCTGCATGGCGCCGCCGTCTCCGAAACCAGCGAACGCCCCATCGTGATCGGCGGCGAAGAGTCGATCTCGGCGACGCTGTTTCCCGAGGAGATCGCCTATGTGGCGCTGGGGCATCTGCACCGCGCCCAACGAGTCGGAGAGGAACGCATCCGCTACAGCGGTAGCCCCCTGCCACTGGACTTCAGTGAAGTGGCCTATCCCCACCAAGTGGTGGAGGTAACCCTGGAGGGCGAATCCCTCTCCGCCGTGGAAGCGATTCCCGTGCCGCGCCCAGTGGCCATGCACCGTATTGGGCCCGCGAAACTTCCCGAGGCGCTGACCGAACTCAAGGCACTGGCGCACGACCCTGCCCTTCCCCGCGAGCAGTGGCCCTGGCTCGAGGTACGCGTCGAGCTCAGTGCGCCGGTGCCCGACCTACGCGCCCAGGTGGAAACCGCGCTGGAGGGCAAAGCGCTGCGGCTGCTGCGACTGGAACGCCGCCTGCCCCAGGTCGACAGCGACAACGCGTCGGCCCGGGTCGATCTGGAAGAACTAGGCCCACGACGCCTCTTCGAGCGCACCTGGCTGGAGCGCTGGGGAGAACCACCCAGCGAGGAAGTGCAGGCCGACTTCGAACGGTTGCTCCAGGACGTACTGGATAACGATACCTTGGAGAGCGCCGCCAGAGAGGAACACGCATGAAGATCCTCGCCCTGCGCCTGGCCAATCTGGCCTCCCTTCCCGGCCCCATGGAGCTCGACTTCACCGTCTCGCCGCTGCGCGACGCGGGCCTGTTTGCCATTACCGGCCCCACTGGTGCCGGTAAGAGCACCCTACTCGACGCGCTGTGCCTGGCACTCTATGGCAGCACGCCGCGGCTGCGTCAGGCGCCCGGCCGCGATGCCCCGCTGCCCGATGTGGAAGGCGAAACAGTGAGCACGGCCGATCCGCGTACCCTGCTGCGCCGCGGCACCGTCAGCGGCTATGCCGAGGTGGACTTCCTGGGCCGCGACGGCCGCCGCTACCGGGCGCGCTGGGCCGTGCGCCGCGCCCGGGAAAAAGCCACAGGACGCCTGCAAGCTGTGGATCAGTCGCTACGCGACCTCGACGACGACCGCCTGCTCACCACCCAGAAGCGCGAGTTCGACCGCCTGCTACCGGAACGTTTGGGGCTCAGCTTCGACCAGTTCACCCGTGCCGTACTGCTGGCCCAGAGCGAGTTCGCCGCCTTCCTGCAGGCCGACGACAACGAGCGCAGCGACCTGCTGGAGCGCCTGACCGGCACCGCAGAATACTCTGCGATCTCCATCGCCGCCTATCGGCGCGCCAACGAGGCAAAAAAGCGGGTCGATGCCCTGGAGACCAAACTCGCCGAAGACCTTCCCGCGGATGCCGAGACCCGTGCCGAACTCGAGCGCACCACCGAGGATGCCCAGCGCCAGTTGGACAGCGTGCAACAGGAAGCCAAACGCCTGGAGACGCGTCAGCAGTGGCACGCAACAGACGAGCAGCTACGCCGTGCCCACGCCGAGGGATGGCAGCAACGACAGGACACCGAGGCCCGTTGGCAGGCACTCGCCGAGGCACGCTCGGATAGGGAGTGGCGCCGCCTACTGCCCCCCCAGCGCCATCGCCTGACACGCCTGGCCGAATTGCCCGGTGAGGTCGCCAACCTCGAGAAGACCCATACCCAAACTCGTCAGGCGATGGAAGAGGCCCAGGTCCGTCAGCAGGACGCCGAAAAGGACCGCGATCAAACCGAGCAAGCGCTGACCGCCGCCACGACTGCGCGGCAGCAGGCCGAACCAACGCTGCGCGAAGCCCGAGCGCATGCCCAGCGCTTCGATACACTAGAGAAGCAACTCGCGGACCTCGAGAAAGCCGGCATCGAACGCCAGCAGCAGGCCAGCCAACTCGCCAAGGCACGCCAACAGGCCGAGAATGACCAGCTCAGGCTTACCCGCCAGCGCGAAGAGTGGCAGGCCACCCTGCGCCGACTGATGGGCGATCACAAACGGCTGGAAAGTGCACGCCAAGCGACACAGAGGGACCATGACCAAGCCGCGCGGCGCGGCCTGGCGCTGAACGAGCTGGCCGCTGCCTGGCAGGAAGCCTGCCGCGCCGAACAAGCCCACCGGAAGCTCACGACGCGTCTGGATGACGACAAAAGGCGCAAGGCACGGCTGATGGAACAGGGCAAGGCCGCGCGGCAGCGGCTGGACGAGCGGGAGCGTCACTACCGCAGCGTGTACGAGGTCATCGAACGCAACCGCGCCGTGCGCAGCGAAAGCGTGATGAAACTCCGCCAACGCCTGCAAGAGGACGCGCCCTGCCCAGTATGCGGTGGCCTCGATCACCCATGGCGCCACCACCCACCGGAGACACCCGAAGCCACCCAACTCGCTGCCCAACAGGCCGAGGAAGATCGCCAGTTGGCGCAGGCACTGCAAGAGCGGGACCAGGCCCAACAGCAGCGCGATGACCTCCTGGGGCAATACCGAGCCGTCGAGGCGTCGCTCACAGAGCAGCTCCAAGACCTGCGGGAAGCCGAACAGCGTCTGGCCAGTGCCCAGCAAGTTCTCTGCAATCATCCCCTGTATGACGAGCTTGCCATCATCGACGCCGGCGAACGCAACGCCTGGCTTGAGCACCAGCGCCAGGCAAGTGACGCAGAGCGTCAACGTACCGAAACGATGCGACAGGAGTTGGCCCGTGCCGAGGCCGAACTGGCACCGCTGGAGGAAACGCTGCGCCAGGGTGAGATACGGCTCGCTCAACTCGAGACCCAGCGAACCGGCCTCGAGCAGGAGCTAGCCAGGCTGGCCGAGCAGACACCTCCTTTGCGCCAGGCACGAGACGAGACCGTCAGCCAACTCAAAGGCATACTCGGCGAGCACGGCTCCCCGGACGCCTGGCAGCAACACCTGGACGCTCGCCAGGATACTGCCCACAAAGCGCGGAATACGGCGCTCGCTAATCTCCATGACGCACAACAGGAGTATCAACGGCTCGCCCAACAGGCGAAATTCGAAACCGAGCAGCTCGCCAAGCTACGCCAGGAACGCGATGCTCTGGACTACGAACTGGCCGAATGGCGCCAGGCTCACCCGGAACTGGACGATGCCACCCTGACAAGGCTGCTCGCCCAGTCAGAGGAGGAAGCCAGACGCCAGGAGCAGCAACTGACCGAAGCCGAGGAGGCGCGTCAGCGCGCTGACGCTAGCCTGGCCGAGCGCCGCCAGTCACTCATCCACCATCGCCGCGATCAAGCGCTGGCCGAGAATGACGAAGCGCTTCTGGGAGGTGACGTAGAGGCCGAGATCCAACGACGCCGGGAAGCGCTGGCCGGCGAGCGAGAATCGCTTGCCCCGCGACTGGAAACCGCCCAGCAGAAGCGTGATGACGCCGTTCACGCGCTGCGTGACGACGACCGGCGCCGGGAACGCCAGCAGGAGGGCCAGGCTGAACTGGAAACGGCGCGTGCCGAGCAAGTGCGCTGGGGTCGTATCAGCGAACTGATCGGCTCGGCCGATGGCAAGGTATTCCGGCGCATCGCCCAAGCCTACAACCTGGAACAACTGCTGGAACACGCCAACCTGCACCTCGCCGGCCTCAGCCGCCGCTACCGCCTGGCGCGCGGCGGCACGCCCCTCGGCCTGCTGGTAGTAGACCACGACATGGGTGACGAACGCCGCTCGGTGCACTCGCTCTCCGGCGGCGAAACCTTCCTGGTTTCCCTGGCCCTCGCCCTCGGGCTGGCCTCCATGGCCTCCGGCGAACTGGTCATCGAGTCACTGTTCATCGACGAGGGTTTCGGCAGCCTCGATCCTCAGTCACTGGCGCTGGCCATGGAAGCGCTGGACGGCCTGCAGGCCTTGGGTCGCCGTGTGGGGGTGATCTCCCATGTGCAGGAGATGCACGAGCGAATCCCGGTGCAAATCCAGGTGGAGCCGCTGGGTAATGGGACCAGCCGGGCAAGGTTGGTTAGCGTTTGAGCAGCGAAGGGGTGAGTTTTCCCTTACGGATTGTCCTGCCTAAATACGTACGCCATTCCGTACTGGACAATATTTTGTACAGGAAAAGATCATGGAAGCTATCAGCTACAATGAGCACCTTCTCGTCTACAAGGTGACGGAAGATGCGCTGCTGATCGCGCAGTTGCACTACCGCTACTGAGGCATCGAACACTGATGGGCCGTCATGAGGAGACGAGGATGCCAGACGCACGAGAGACGGCGACGCGCAGCATACTGATCACGGGCTGCTCCAGCGGCATCGGCCATGCCGCGGCCCATGCCCTGGCGAGGCGCGGCTGGCGGGTCTTCGCCACGGCCCGCCGCGAGGCGGACGTCGCACGGCTCCGCGAGGAAGGCCTGGAGGCCCTGCCCCTGGACCTCGCCAGCAGCGCCTCGATCGAGAGCGCGGTCGCGACAGTGCGAGAACGTACCCAAGGACGGCTGACGGCGCTGTTCAACAACGGCGCCTACGGTCAGCCCGGTGCGGTGGAGGACCTGTCCCGGGCGGTGCTGCGGGCCCAGCTGGAGACCAACCTGCTGGGAACCCACGAACTCACCGCCCGGGTCCTGCCGATGATGCGCGCCCAGGGACACGGCCGCATCGTGCAGAACAGCTCGGTACTGGGCTTCGCCGCCCTGCCCTATCGCGGCGCCTACGTCTGCTCCAAGTTCGCCCTCGAGGGGCTCACCGACACCCTGCGCCAGGAGCTCAAGGGCAGTGGTATCCACGTCAGCCTGATCCAGCCCGGCCCCATCGCCAGCCACTTCCGCGAGAACGCCTACCGCGCCTTCAAGGCGAATATCGACGTCGCCCACAGCGTTCATGCCGATACCTATCGCAAGGTGGAGGCCCGCCTCGCCAGTCAGGACGGAAAGGCGCCCTTCACGCTGGAGGCCGACGCGGTGGTGGCCAAGCTCATCCACGCCCTGGAGAGCCGACGCCCGCGGCCCCGCTACGCGGTGACATTGCCCACCCACCTGTTCGCGGCGCTGAAGCGACTCCTGAGCACCCGGGGCATGGATCGGGTGCTGCTGCGTTCGACTAGGGATGAGCGGGAATTATCACAATAGAAACAAGCCACCGCAGGCCCGTGGTTGCCGTGTAGTAAGGCGTTCATCAGCGCCAGGCTTCTGGACAATGTCGTTCTGGGTCATAGTGGGTCCTGATTGAGAATATCGATATAGGCCCGGTAGGCGTAGATACGGTTGCGCTTCTGGCCGGTGATCTCATTGATGATGCCAAGCTCGGCTTCCATGGCCGTCAGCAGCTTGCCAACCGTGGCCGGGGTAAGCCCCGTGCGTTGGCAGAGATGGCTGATATTGGCGATGGGCTGTTGGAAGAGAGCGTCGATCAGCAGCCCAGCCGATCCCGCCTGGCGGCCAAGCACCGCCAGGCGCGCCTTGTCCTGCTCGCGTAGTTGGTTGAGCTGCTGAGCAGTCGTTACCGCCTGGGTCGCGGTGTCTGCGACGGCATCCACGAAGAACAGCAGCCAAGCCTCCCAGTCTCCGGTAACGCGTACCTGCTGCAACCGCTCGTAGTAGACCTGGCGATGCTTCTTGAAGAACACCGACAGGTAGAGCAAGGGTTCGTTGAGAATGCCTGCCTCGACCAGGATCAAAGGAATCAGCAGGCGGCCCAGTCGACCGTTGCCATCCATGAAGGGGTGAATGGTCTCGAACTGGACATGGGTCAGCGCGGCCTTGATCAGCGGATCGGTAGCCTCGGGGATATCGTTGATGAAATGTTCCAGCGCCGACCAGCAATCGGCCAGGTGCTGGGGTGGTGGTGGGACGAAGACTGCCTCATCGGGGCGGTGTCCTCCCAGCCACACCTGATTACTGCGAAACTCGCCCGGCCCGCGGTGGATGCCACGCCCCGAGGTCATCAGCGCCGTATGCATCTCCATCACCAGCCGATGGCTGATGGGAAAGCCCTCGCGGATACGTTGCACCCCCAGTGTCAAGGCGTTCACGTAGCAGGAGACTTCCTGAACGTCGTCCATGGGCACCCCCGGCATGCCCTCCATCTCATAGAGCATCAGGTCGCTGAGCGAGGATTGGGTACCCTCGATCTGCGATGACATGACCGCTTCCTTGCGCACATAGCTGTAGAGAAACAGTGAGGCATCGGGCAGCAGGGTACTGATGGCGTCAAGACGCCCCAACGCCAGCATCGCGTGGTTGATACGGCGCTGCAGCTTGCTGTCCAGTGCCAGCGGTGGTTCCGGCGGCAGCGAATCGGGGAGAAACGCCTGGCAGCGCACCCCACCGGCAATGCTGTCTACGTAGTGGCCTGTGAGTCCGCGTTCCATGGCGTTTGATCCCACTGCTTGGATGCAGCGCTTGGTTAAAATAGTGACGCATCTTATTTTAACTTAAGGCCTAAATTAAAATAAGCGCCGGTATTATTTTAGTTTCGTCGCCTTCCCCAACCGCCGACATGCCGATGCTATCGACATATCCCAAAGACGTGTCGATAAAATCGCGTTTTATAAACATGTCGTGGCGATGTGTCGATGTGGTGGACATATCAACTGGCTTCCCAGAGGGAGTCATTCAGGGCCTCCAGCACCTCATCGAGATGATGGTCCAGCACGGCGTCGAGGCGCTGGAGGCCGCCATGGTCGGCGAAGCGCTTGTTGATGAAGTCGCGGTCGAGCACCACCTCGTGGGTGAGCTGCTTGGCCAGGCGCTCGAGCCACTTGCGCTGGGCGGGCAT
Organism: Litchfieldella anticariensis FP35 = DSM 16096; assembly: GCF_000409775.1. GTDB lineage: Bacteria > Pseudomonadota > Gammaproteobacteria > Pseudomonadales > Halomonadaceae > Litchfieldella > Litchfieldella anticariensis. Next base: position 345,209 of record NZ_KE332388.1, read on the forward strand.
CCAGGCGTGCAGGGCATGGCCTTGCCGGGCTGGCGCAGCTTGATCAGGGTGGTGTTGGGGTCGTGGGAGAAGGCACGCTCGGCACTACTGGCGAGCTCGAGAAAGATCGGGTCGTGCCCGGACAGAAACCCGAAGTTGCCGCCTTCCCCGCAGTCTGATTTTCCCTGCATTGAAGGCCTCTGCTTGTTTCTTGCTCGCATGGCTTGCCCGTCATCACCAATGCGCATAGGCTATACGCATAACTTTGGCGAGGCAGCAACCATGCATCAGATCTACGATACCCAAGCTCCAAAGAAACCAACAAACGTCAGCATTAATAGTGACTTGCTTGAAAAAGCCAGAAGTCTTGGCATCAACCTATCCGCTTCGCTGGAAAGCATCCTCGCCGAGCAGGTCCGTGCCGAGCAACGCACCCAATGGCAACAGGAGAATACTGGCGCGATCCAGGCGTACAACCAATTCGTTGAGGAAAACGGAACGTTCGGTGATAGCGCAAGGAAATTCTGATGGCCCAGTTCTGGGTGTACGAAAACAAGAACCCGGCATCACGCAAGCAATACCCTTACCTGCTCGATATCCAAAGTGACTTGCTGAGCGAGCTCCGCACCACTGTTGTTGTTCCGCTTTGCCCTGCCAATTTGGCAGAAGGAATGCAAATCTCTCGGCTCAATCCCAGCCTCCAGATCAATGGCGAAGTTTTCATCGCCATGATTCAAGATCTTGCTGGCATGGACAGGCAACGCCTGGGAAGCAAGGTTCGTGACCTCAACCAAGACCGAGAGAAAATCATCGCTGCTGTCGATTTCATGATCTCCGGTATATGAATGACAGGTTCCATGTTTTCCCCAATCAGCCCATGAAAGTTACCTGATGCATTGTTAAAAGCTTATTGGAATATTGTAGGCCCTCAGTGCATTACGGCCGAAGATTCCGCTGGTGTCGGAGACGCTTTCGAGCAGTTGCTCTGCTGCCATGAGCCATTGCCTGTAGTCGCCGGCCAGCAGGCAGACCGGCCAGTCGCTTCCCCAGATCAGCCGCTCCGCTCCGAAGCAATCCAGCAGGTGATCGACGTAGGGTTTCAGGTCATCAAGGGACCATCCTTCATTGGCTTCCGTGACCAGACCGGAGAGCTTGCAGTAGGCATTGGTGTTTGCCGCCAGCTCGGCCATCTGCCGGGCCCACGGGTCGAACTCTTCGCTACGAATCCGGGGTTTCGAGGCGTGATCGATCACCACAGGCATCTCGGGGTGGCGCTGCAAGAGTTGCAACAGGTTGGCCAGGTGTTGGGGAAGCGTCAGGGCATCGAGGGTCAGATCGGTGGCGATCATAGCCTTGAAGGCCCGTTCCAGCTCGGGCTTGAGCATCCAGTCCGGATCGGGGATATCCTGAATCATGGGGCGCAGACCCACTACTTTCGGCTGCTCCGCCAGTTGTGCGATCTCCGACTCCACGTCCGGACCTTCAAAATCCACCCAGCCAACCACGCCTTTGATGAAATCGTGCTTCTCGGCCAATGAGAGCAAGTATGCCGTTTCGGCCTTGGTGGGGGCTGCCTGGACCAGTACCGTGCCGTCGATGCCGTTCTGTACCAGAAGAGGGACAAGATTCTCGGGCAGGAAATCGCGATATAACTCGGTAAGTTCCGGTGTCAGCCAGCCGTAATCACCACGTGCGAGTTGCCAGAAATGTTGGTGAGCATCGACTCTCATGGCTGGACGATCCCCTTCTTGACGATGATATTGCCGTACAGACGCTGCTCGCCGGTCTGGACGATGGCGTAGGCGGAGCGGGCGCGTTCATAGAATGCGAAGCGCTCCAGACCGGCAAGCTGGGCAGGATGATCGGCGGTCCGGTCGATGATCTCCTGAAAGGCGGCGACGATGTCGGGCTCCGCATCGGGGTCGTCTACCACCTGCATGGTCAGTGCCGGTTTCGGGTCGAACGTGTCCAGTGGCATCAACTGCAGAACGGCGCCCAGTGTCTCGGTCGCCGATACGCCATCCAGCCGGATCACGCGAAGGGCGCAACTCTCGGCCGGGAAATTGGCATCAGCAATGACGATTTCATCACCATGGCCCATTGCCCGCAGCGCATGGAGCAGATCCGGTGACAGAATCGCGGGGATGTTGCGTAGCATGCGCCCTCTCCTCTTTGAGCTGTGTCGCGTTCGACCTTCGGCTACCGGGGCTGAGCCGGTCAGCGCGAGCGAAAATACTCGGGATGCAGCCGTTCCAACGGTTCGAGACGGGGGATCAGTTGTCTCAGATGCGCTTTCATCGCTGCTTGAGCGGCCGCCGGATCGCCGGCGCGGATGGCGTCGAGCACCCGCTGGTGCTCCTTGACGGCTCCCGCGGGGCGGCCTTCTTCTGGTAGCAACAACATGCGCGCACGTTTGAGCTGCAACGAAACGTTGCCGGCGACCAGAGAGACGCCGGGAAATCCGGTGAACTCCATGATCAGTTCGTGAAACTCCTCATCCGCCGTGTAAAAGCCTGAAAAATCACCGTCCTCTACCAAGAGTCGCTGCAGCCTGACATTGCGGGACAGTTGGGTCAGTTGCTCCTCGGTACGTTGCCGCGCCACTTTTTCGACTGCGGTGGTCTCCAATGCCTCTCTCAGGAAGCAGGCCTCCCGAATCTCCTCCATCGAGAAGGAGGACACGCGGGTGGCGGACTGGGGGATGACATCCACCAACCCCTCTTGGGACAAGCGTGCGATCGCTTCGGATACCGGTGATCGAGACACCCCCAGCTGTTCGCACAGGGCGCCTTTTTTCAGCACCGTTCCCGGTGGCAAGGCCAGGGATAGAATCGCCTCGCGCAGCGACTGGTAGACGCGCTGCGCCAATGAACCGCTCAGGCTCTCTATATCCGTCAATCCAGCCATACCCATAGCTACCGTCTCGTTCACAACATTCTCCTTACAGGCGCACCAACTAACATGTTAGTTGACACATGCAGCACCCAATGTTACTTGTAATATAACCTAAACAGCAACAACTATGAATTTCCTCTGGGAGACGCTGGATGAGCGCGACGCAACCCACTCTCCGCTTGCACCCGAACGACAACGTGGTCGTTGCGCTCGCGGATATTCCGGCGGGACATGAACTGGTCGGGATCGCCGACGCCTTGCAGCAACCGGTTCCGCGAGGTCACAAGATTGCGTCGCATCCCATCGAGGCTGGACGAAATGTCATTCGTTACGGCCAGATCATTGGTCAAGCGAAACAGGACATCGTGCCGGGTGAGCATGTCCATGTGCACAATCTCGGCATGGGGGAGCACACCCAGGAGTACGGCTTTGCCAGTCAGAGTGAACCGCTGCCACCTGCCGCGCAGAGCAGAACCTTCTTGGGTTATCGCCGGGCGGATGGGCGCGCCGGGACGCGCAACTACCTCGGCATTCTGACCTCGGTGAACTGTGCCGGCTCCGTGGCGCGCTTCATCGCCGAAGCGGCGGAAAAAAGCGATCTGCTGGACGCGTTTCCCAATATCGATGGCGTAGTGCCGATCGTGCACAGCACCGGCTGCGGCATGTCCGGCAAGGATGAGGGGTACGCGACGCTGTTTCGCACCCTGGCCGGTTACGCTCAGAACCCCAATTTCGGCGGCATACTCCTGGTAGGCCTGGGCTGCGAGGTGATGCAGATTGACGGTCTGGTCGGCGACCGCGAGATCCGTGCCGATGGCGCCTTGCGTTATATGACGATCCAGGCCGAGGGCGGTACCCGCAAGACTATCGAGCGCGGTCTGGAGGAGCTAAGGGGAATCGCCGAGATCGCCAACAGAGCACAGCGTGTGCCGGTGCCGGTGTCCGAAATCACGGTGGGGATGCAGTGCGGCGGTTCCGACGGCTACTCCGGCATCACCGCCAATCCGGCGCTGGGTTTCGCCTCCGACCTGTTGGTGCGCCACGGAGGCACCACCATTCTGTCGGAAACCTCCGAGATCTACGGCGCCGAGCATCTATTGACCCGTCGCGCCGTCTCGGCGGCGGTGGGGGAAAAACTGATCGCCCGCGTGCGCTGGTGGGAGGACTACTGCGCGCGCAACGGCGGTGAGTTGGACAACAATCCCAGCCCCGGCAACAAGCGTGGCGGCTTGACCACGATTCTCGAGAAGTCCCTGGGTGCGGTCGCCAAGAGTGGGGCGGCCCCGCTGACCGATGTTTATCGTTTTGCCGAGAAGATCGACAAGCACGGCTTCGTGTTCATGGACAGTCCGGGATTCGATCCCTGCTCCGTCACCGGTCAGGTGGCCTCCGGTGCCAATCTCATCGTCTTCACTACCGGCCGGGGGTCGGTATCCGGTTTCAAGCCCAGCCCCTGCATCAAGCTGGCGACCAACTCCGAGATGTACCGGCGCCTATGCGAGGACATGGACCTCAATTGCGGCGATATCGTCACCGAAGGGGTTTCCATTGAGGAAAAGGGCCACGAGCTGTTCGAGTTGATCATCCGGGTGGCCTCCGGCGAGCAGACCAAAAGTGAAATGCTTGGATTCGGCGGTGCGGAGTTCGTGCCCTGGCAGATCGGCGCGGTGATGTAGGCATGTATCGATGATCGACCATCCAATGGCAACTGGTCGCCGAGCGGCGCGGAAAGCCGGGCAGGAAAAAAGATAACAGTTGGAGACACATCCATGCGGCTTGAAGGCAAGACCATTTTCATCACGGCAGCGGGTCAGGGGATGGGCCGTGCCAGTGCGCTGGCCTGCGCGGCCGAGGGGGCCAGGGTGGTCGCGACCGACGTGAATGAAGAGACGCTGGAGAGGCTGGGCTCGGCTTCCGCCAGCATCGAGACGTACCGGCTGGACGTGACGGATGCGCATGCGGTACGGGAAATGGTGGCACGGCTGCCGGATTTGGATGGGCTGTTCAACTGCGCCGGTCATGTCCATCACGGCACCATCCTCGATCTGTCCGTCGAGGAGTGGGAGTTCAGCGTCAACCTGAACGTGACCTCCATGATTCGTCTCAGCCGCGCATTTTTACCCGGTATGTTGAAACGGGCGGAGAACGGCGGTACGGCGGCGATCCTGAACATGGCATCCATGGCCTCGTCGATCAAGGGTTTTCCGATGCGTACGGCCTATGGCGCCACCAAGGCGGCGGTGATCGGCCTGACCAAGGCAATCGCCGCGGATTTCGTCAAACAGGGGATACGCTGCAACGCGATCTGCCCCGGTACCGTGGATACACCCTCCCTGCGCGGCCGCATCGCGGCGGCGGCCGATCCGGTGCAGGCGGAAAAGGACTTTATCGCCCGCCAGCCGATGGGGCGCCTGGCAGAGGTGTCCGATATCACGCCTCTGGTCGTATATCTGCTGAGCGATGAGAGCAGGTTCGTCACCGGCCAGGCGATGCTGGTCGATGGCGGCGTCACCATCTGAGACAAATCCAGACAACAGGTACTGACTGCCGATAGAAGAATTAAAGAGGGCGCCAGGTGACACGACTCGTTGAAATGAAGGGCATCGAAAAGCGCTTTCCCGGCGTGCATGCCCTGAAAAACATCCACTTCGACCTGCACGCGGGTGAGGTGCACGCCCTGATGGGGGAGAACGGCGCCGGCAAATCCACGTTGATGAAGGTGCTTTCCGGTATCTATCAGCCCGATAGCGGCGAGTTCCGCATCGACGGCGAACCAGTGCAACCGCAGGGACCACGCGAAGCGCAGACGCTGGGGGTCGGCATCATCCATCAGGAACTGAGCCTGATGAACGATCTCACCGTGGCCCAGAACGTGTTTATCGGCCGCGAGCCACGCCGCTCTTTTGGGCGACTGGACGAAGCCGAACTGAATCGCCAGGCATCGAAGATATTCGAGGCGATGAACCTGCAACTGGATCCGAAGGCGGTCGTCGGCGACCTGACCATCGCCAAGCAACAAATGATCGAGATCGCCAAGGCACTCTCCTACCGCTCCCGCATCCTGATCATGGATGAGCCCACGGCAGCCCTTAACGATACAGAGGTAGCTGAGCTGTTCGCCATTATCCGTCAGCTCAAGGCCGAAGGCGTGGGCATCGTCTATATCAGCCACAAGATGGACGAGATCAAGCAGATCGCGGACCGCGTCACGGTGATGCGCGACGGCGAGTACGTGGCCACGGTACAGGCCGCCGACACGCCGCTGAGCCGGATCATCTCGATGATGGTCGGCCGTGAAGTCAGCGAGCAGCCGCTCCAGGTACCCAATACCTCCGCCAACGAAGTGGTGCTCGAAGTGAAGGGGCTCAACCGCGGCAGGGAGATTCGCGATGTCGGTTTCGATCTGAGAAGAGGCGAGATCCTGGGCTTCGCCGGCCTGATGGGCTCCGGCAGAACCGAGGTGGCGCGCGCGATCTTCGGTGCCGACCCGATCGATGCCGGCGAGATCCACGTGCATGGCAAACCCGCGAGGATCGGCTCACCGTATGACGCGGTACGCCTGAGGATCGGCTATCTGTCGGAGGATCGCAAGCACTTCGGTCTGGCGACGGGCATGGATGTGCGGGCCAACGTCGCGATGACCTGCCTGGACAAGTTCTCCAACGCCGTCGGCGTTCTGGATGAGTCCGAAATGCAGGCTGTCGCTCAACGCTATATCCAGCAACTCGGCATACGTACGCCGTCGGACAAGCAGCAGGTGACGTTGTTGTCGGGCGGCAATCAGCAAAAGGTGGTGATCGCCAAATGGCTGCTGCGCGACTGTGACATCCTGATCTTCGACGAGCCCACACGCGGTATCGATGTGGGGGCCAAGTCGGAGATCTACAAACTGCTGGAGGCGCTGGCCGAACAGGGGTGCGCCATCATCGTGATCTCCTCCGAACTGCCCGAGGTGATGAGGCTGAGTCACCGCATTGCCGTCATGTGCGAAGGGCGTCTGACCGGCATCCTGCCGGGCGGAGAGAACACTACACAAGAACGGATCATGGCACTGGCCACGCAGCGAGACGCTGTCATGAGCCTGGCAGGAGAACGAGAATGACGACGACTGCGCAAACCAAACCCTCGAACCTGCAATCCAAAAGCCCGCTCCAGCGCTTGATGAAAGCCGTCGCACACCAGCGTCTGCTGGCCTTTACCAGTCTAGTGATACTGCTGATCGCCTTTTCGCTGGCCTCGCCGAACTTCATGCAGACCTCGAACATGATCGCCATCCTGCAAGCGACTTCTGTCAACGGCGTACTGGCCGTGGCCGCGACCCTGGTGATCATCACCGGTGGTATCGACCTCTCCGTGGGTACCCTGATGACCTTTACTGCCGTCATTGCCGGTGTGGTCCTGACCTATGCCGGACTGCCGCTGCCGCTGGGTGTGCTGGCCGCCATCGGCGCGGGTGCCTTCTGCGGCCTCTGCTCCGGCACCTTCATCGCCAAGATGAAGATCCCCCCTTTCATCGCCACCCTGGGCATGATGCTGATCCTGAAAGGGCTGTCGCTGGTGATCTCCGGCACCCGTCCGATCTACTTCAACGATACGCCGGGGTTCGATCAGATCTCCCGTGGCTCGCTGATCGGGGAACTGATCCCGGCGCTGCCGATCCCCAACGGCGTGTTGATCCTGTTCCTGGTGGCCGGGGCTGCCGCCTACATTCTCGGCCGCACCGTACTGGGACGCTACACCTTCGCGCTGGGCTCCAATGAAGAGGCCGTGCGCCTGTCAGGCGTCAATACCGACCGCTGGAAGATCGCCGTCTACGCCCTTGCCGGTGGCATCTGCGGTATCGGCGGCCTGTTGATCGCGTCCCGCCTCAACTCGGCGCAACCGGCTCTGGGCCTTGGCTATGAACTGGAGGCGATCGCGGCAGTGGTGATCGGCGGCACCTCGCTGGCCGGTGGCCGCGGCACCATCCTCGGCACCCTGATCGGTGCGCTGATCATGGCGGTGCTGACCAACGGCCTACGCGTGCTCTCGGTGGCCCAGGAGTGGCAGACCGTAGTGACCGGGGCAATCATCATCCTCGCGGTCTATGCCGATATGGTGCGCAAAAAGAGAGCCTGAGGCTTGAACACCCAACCCGTTGCTTGACCAGGAAAAAGGGGAGCTTATCTCCCCCTGTTCCACCGCGAAAACAACAACATCAATAGAGGAAAACGCCATGTTGTCACGTCGCACTTTCCTGAGCGCCCTCGGCGCCTTGACCCTTGCCACCACCATCCCTGTTGCCGCCATGGCACAGGACGAGATGTATATCCCGCTGATCTCGAAAGGCTTCCAGCATCAGTTCTGGCAGGCGGTAAAAGCCGGTGCGGATCAGGCAGCCACCGAGTTCGGCGTCAGAATCACCTTCGAAGGGCCGGATAGCGAAGCGATGGTCGATCGCCAGATCGACATGCTGGCGGCGGCACTGGCAAACAAACCCGCTGCCATCGGCTTCGCCGCCCTGGACAGTCAGGCCGCGATCCCACTGCTGCGTGAAGCCGATGAAGCCGGTATCCCGATCATTGCGTTCGACAGCGGCGTGGACAGCGATATTCCGGTGACCACAGCAACTACCGACAACCTGGCCGCGGCGGCACTGGCGGCTGACAAGATGGCCGAACAGATCGGCGGTCAAGGCAAGGTGGCCGTGGTGGCGCATGACCAGACCAGCCGTACCGGTATCGATCGTCGCGACGGTTTTCTCGAGCGCATGCAGGAGGCCTATCCCGATATCGACGTGGTCACGGTGCAGTATGGCCAGGGTGACCAGCTCAGATCCACCGAAGTCGCCAAGGCGATTCTGACCGCCAATCCCGATCTGGATGGCATGTTCGGTACCAATGAAGGCTCCGCCATCGGCATCGTCAACGCGCTGCAGGAGATGAATACCGGCGATCTGGTCGTGATCGGCTACGACTCCGGCAAGATACAGACCGATGCCATCCGCAATGGACTGATGGACGGCGCGATCACCCAGAACCCGGTGGGTATCGGTTACGAGACGGTGAAAGCCGCGGTGATGGCGGCCAATGGCGAGACACTGCCCGAGGTGATCGACACCGGCTTCTATTACTACGACAAGACCAATATCGACGATCCGGAGATCGCCGCCGTTCTTTACGATTGAAGCCCCCTTGTTGTGCCCCCTTGAGAGGGGCTTCGGCCCCTCTCTTTTTTAATTCAGCGATCGATCGATAGGGAACCAGCATGAAACAGATTGCCGCCGTTCTTTACGATCGACCCCCTTGTTGTGCCCCCTTGAGAGGGGCTTCGGCCCCTCTCTTTTTTAATTCAGCGGTCAATCTCGATAGGAAACCAGGATGAAACTTCTGCGTCATGGCCCCCCCGGACAGGAAAAACCCGGTCTGCTCGATGACAGAGGACAGGTCAGGGATCTTTCCGGTGTCGTGCCGGATATCGCCGGCGATGTGCTGACCCGTGAGGGTATCGAAAGGTTGAAAGGGCTGGATATCGCACAATTGCCTGTCGTCACCGGGACACCGCAACAGGATCTGCGTCTCGGACCCTGCGTCGTTGGTGTGGGAAAGTTCATCTGCATCGGCCTCAACTATGCCGACCATGCCGAAGAGTCGGGGATGCCGGTACCGCCGGAGCCAGTGATCTTCGGTAAATGGACCTCCGCCATCGTCGGCCCGAACGACGATGTGGTGATTCCGCAAGGGTCCGAAAAAACCGACTGGGAGGTGGAACTAGGCGTGGTGATCGGTACCGGCGGTGCCTATATCGATGAGGCCGACGCCATGAATCATGTGGCCGGTTTCTGCATCATCAATGACGTGTCCGAGCGTGAATATCAGCTCGAGCGCTCCGGTACCTGGGACAAGGGCAAGGGTTGCGACACCTTCGGACCCACCGGCCCCTGGCTGGTCACGCCCGATGAAGTCGGCGATTTCAACGATCTGGGTATCTGGCTGGAGGTGGACGGTCATCGCTACCAAAACGGTTCCACCGCGACCATGGTGTACAAGGTGCCCCACCTGATCGCCTACTGTAGCCGGTTCATGAGCCTGCAACCGGGCGATATCATCTCCACCGGCACGCCGCCAGGCGTGGGGCTGGGCCTGAATCCGCCCAAGTATCTGAAGGGCGGCGAGGTGATGCGCCTAGGTATCGACGGGCTGGGTGTGCAGGAGCAGAAGGTACGTAGGCTCTGACGAACGTATGGCGCCGACTGAGTTGAGTGGAGTCCAGAGAGCCATCATGAAGACCAGAACAATTGATAGCAGCGGTATACAGATAAGCGAACTGGGATTCGGGGCTGCCGGCATCGGCAACCTCTATCGCCCGATCGACAACGCCCACGCGCTGGAAGCAGTCCATGAAGCCTGGCGCCAGGGGGTCAGGTATTTCGATACCGCACCACATTATGGCGCTGGTCTGTCCGAGCGGCGTCTGGGGCTGGCGCTGCAGGAACTGCCCAGGGAGGAGCAACTGCTCTCCACCAAGGTGGGGCGTATGCTGGAGCCCCTGGCGTCCAACGCGCCCGTGGATGGAGAGGGGTTCGCACAGGCCGCGCCGTTCATCCGGCGCTACGACTACAGTTACGACGGCGTGATGCGCTCGTTCGAAGACTCGCTGCAGCGCCTGGGCGTGGGTAGGATCGACATCCTGCTGATGCACGATATCGGCCGCCTGACCCACGGCGATGCGCACGACGAGATCTTCCGCACGGCGATGGAAAGCGGCTTCAAGGCAATGACCGAGTTGCGTGATCAGGGCCTGGTCAAGGCGATCGGGCTGGGCGTAAACGAGTGGCAGGTGTGTGACGAAGCGATGAACCATACCGACTTCGACTGCTTCATGGTCGCCAACTGCTTCACGCTGCTGGAAAACGGCATTACCGAACGCTTTACCGATCGTTGCCGCCGGGAACGGGTGTCACTGATCGTCGCCGCGCCGTTCAACTCCGGGGTGCTGGCGAAGGGCTCGAGCGGTTCCGGACACTATTTCTACGGTGATACACCGGCCGACGTCATCGAGCGGGTGAAGGGACTGGAGGCGGTGTGCCGGGAGTATGCCGTACCGCTGCCGGCCGCCGCCGTGCAGTTTCCCCTGCGGCATGACTGCGTCAAATCGGTGGTGATCGGTATGACCGACGATGCCCGCATTCGCCAGAATATCGATTGGTATGCTCACCCCATCCCGACGGAGTTTTGGCACACACTGACGGATAAGGGGTTCATCCGGCCGGGACGCGAAGCCTAGTGGAGAGGGTGCTTACCTGCCAAGCCATGTTAGGCTGATCAACATAGCCACTACGTCAAGGAGACGCCAGGATGAAGACACCTGCCCAACTGCTCGAAACTCTGGTGGGCTTCGCCACCGTCTCCCGGGATTCCAACCTGGAACTGATTCGGTTCATAGAGGGGTATCTCGACGAATATGGCGTGCCCCACCAGCGCATCGAGAACGACGACGGCACCAAGGCCAACCTGTTGGCGCGCATCGGTCCCAAGGTCGAAGGTGGCGTGGTGCTGTCGGGACATACCGACGTGGTGCCGGTGGACGGTCAGCCTTGGTCGACGGATCCGTTCACGCTGGTCGACAAGGGCGACGGCCGGCTCTATGGTCGCGGCACTTGCGATATGAAAGGCTTCATCGCCTGTGCCCTGACCCAGGTTCCGCACTGGGTACAGCAGGATCTGAAGCGCCCTATCTATCTGGCCTTCTCCTACGACGAAGAAGTTGGCTGCCTTGGCGCGCCGCGTCTGATCGAACGCCTGATGGCCGACCAGCCCCGCCCCGCCGCGGTGATCGTCGGCGAGCCGACCCTGATGGCACCGGTAGTGGCACAGAAAGGCGTCACCAACCTGCGTACCACCGTCACCGGCCGCGCCGCCCATTCCAGTCAGATCAATCAAGGTGTCTCGGCCATTCACGTGGCGGCCAGGCTGGTGACCAGGATCGAGGACATCATGGCCGAACTGCGCGAGGAAGGCCGTGTCGACGAGGCCTTCAACGTTGCCCATTCCAGCCTGCACGTAGGCAAGATCCAGGGCGGCACAGCGATCAACATCATGGCCCGGGAGTGCTACTTCGATTGGGAAGTCCGCCACCTTCCGCAGGACAGTTTCGACGAGCTCTTCGCACGTTTCAGCGCTTATGCGGAAACGCTGGAAGCCGAGTTCAAGACTCGTGCCCCGGAGGCCGGCATTCACACCGAACACCTGACCGTCACGGTGCCGGCGCTGGCTGATCGCGACAACGCGACTGCCTTGACACTATGTCATGAACTGATGGGTCAGCATCGCAGCGAAGCCGTGGCCTACGCCACCGAGGCCGGCCAGTTCCAGAGTGCCGGGCTATCCACGGTAATCTGCGGCCCTGGCAGTATTGCCCAAGCCCATCAGCCGGACGAATACATCGAGATCGAACAGCTCGAAGCCAGTGCCAGATTCATGGAGCAGTTGGGGGAACGGCAGCGCCATGGCTGAACGTAGTCGTGAGTTGCCAAGCTCAAGAGTGAAACGCGAAAGGGACGATCGTCGCATTGCCCAAATGTTCAACATATGGCAGCTTATGTACAAATTCTTATGGACATAGCGCAATCGTGAAGGACAAGCCGCCTAAGTCTTTACATCGTCCCAGTGTCGCCGAATTCCTGGCCGAAGCCATCTTCTCCGGCCGCTATCAACCCGGCGATTTCGTGCCCAAGGAAATCGATCTCTGCGAACAGTTCGCCATCAACCGCTCCGCGGTACGTAGCGATCTGCGGCAACTGGTGGATGTGGGTATCATCGAACGTATCTCGGGCCATGGCTCCAAGGTTCGGGAGTACGAGGAATGGAACATCCTCGATGCGTCGGTAACCGAATGGATGACGCGCTACGCCTCCCCCAACCCCAAGATCCAGCGCGAGATCCTGGCCTTTCGTCTGGATGTCGAACCCTATGTCGCCATGACCGCTGCCAGGCGTGCCAAAGCACGCGACCTGGTGGCCATCGAGGAAGCCTTCGAAGGCATGGGGCAGAATCTGCACAATGCGCGCAACCCGGAAGAACGCCGCCTGCACAGCGACTATGATGTCGCCTTTCACGTCGCCATTTTCAAGGCCACTCACAATATCGTCTGGTCCCAGCTCTCGCACATCCTGCGCCCCTCCATCTATCTGCTGGTATCGGAGTCCAATATCAGTGCTACTGACCCCGAGGAAAGCCTCGAGCGTCACCGCCTAGTGATGGAAAACATTCGCGCCCGCCGTCCCCGTGAAGCGTTCCTCGCGGCACAGGCAGTACTCGAGGGAACGGCACAGGCGCTAGGCATCGAACCCGGAGAAAGCACGCTGGGGCGGGATCTGGGCCTGGTTTGACTGCCCATTCAGGTGGGCGGTCGTTCAGCGACATTCGCTGCCTAATCTCAATGGTTGTCACGCGGCGGGCTACGCCGCGCTACGTCACGGTACTTGGTCGCCGGCTCCAGCGTCATTCCGCGATCGAGCGGCTCGACCAGGGTGCGCTGAATCTCCTGCCATGGGGTTTGATGGGCAGGATAGCGATAGCCGCCTTGAGCCTCGAGGCGCCGGCGCCGTTTCGCGAGTTCGGCATCGTCGATCAATACCCGCACCTCGCCACGCCTCAAATCGACTCTCAAGCGGTCACCAGTCTCCAGCAACGCCAGGCCACCGCCGGTGGCCGCCTCCGGCGAGGCGTTAAGGATCGACGGCGAACCAGACGTGCCCGACTGGCGCCCGTCGCCCAGGCATGGCAGCGATTCTATACCGCGCTTCAGTAGGGCTTCGGGAGGCTGCATGTTGACCACCTCGGCCCCACCCGGGTGGCCGACTGGCCCGGCACCGCGCATTACCAGGATGCTGGTCTCATCGATGTTCAACGCCGGATCGTCGATACGCGCGTGATAGTCCTCCGAACCATCGAACACCGCCACCCTGCCCTCGAAGGCGTCGGGGTCGCTGGGATCGTTGAGGAAGCGCCGGCGGAAGTCAGCGGAAATGACGCTGGTCTTCATCAGTGCCGAGTCGAACAGGTTGCCCTTGAGATTGAGGAACCCAGCGTGCTCGACCAGCGGATTGGCGTAGCGGCGGATCACTTCGGGATCCTGCGTCTCGCGACCCTGCACGTTGGCCCCGAGCGTCTGACCATTGATGGTCATCACCTCGGCATGGAGCTTACCGGCATCGAGCAGTTCATGGAGCACCGCTGGCACCCCGCCGGCGCGGTGGAACTCCTCGGACAGATAGGCCCCGGCTGGCATCACGTTAGCCAACAGCGGGATCTTGTGTCCTAGCTGCTGCCAGTCGTCGTTGGTCAGTTCGACGCCAGCGTGGCGAGCAATAGCGTTGATGTGGATCGGCGCATTGGAGGAGCCCCCCAGCGCCGAGCAGACCACGATGGCGTTCTCGAACGCGGCACGTGTCAGGATATCGGAGGGACGCAGATCCTCCCATACCATCTCGACGCTGCGCTTGCCGGTGTCATAGGCCACGGCGGCACGCTCCTTGTAGGGCGCCGGAATCATCGCCGAACCCGGCAGGCTCATACCCAATGCCTCGGCCATCGAGTTCATGGTCGAGGCGGTGCCCATGGTGTTGCAGTGGCCGATAGAAGGTGCCGAATCGGTGGCCCGTGACAGGAACTCGTCGTAGTCGATATCGCCGGCAGCCAGGCGCTTGCGAAGCTCCCAGATGATGGTGCCAGAGCCAACCCGCTCATTGTCGCGCCAGCTGTTGAGCATTGGCCCACCGGAGAGCACGATGGCCGGGATATTGACTGTTGCCGCGGCCATCAAGCACGCCGGAGTGGTCTTGTCGCATCCGGTGGTCAGCACTACCCCATCCAGCGGATAGCCGTGCAGTACCTCGACCAGCCCCAGGTAGGCCAGGTTACGGTCGAGCGCCGCCGTCGGCCGACGCACGTTCTCGTGGATGGGGTGCAAGGGAAACTCGAACGGCACCCCACCAGCAGCGCGGATGCCGTCCTTGACCCGCTTGACCAGTTCGATGTGGTGTCGGTTGCACGGCGTGAGATCGGATCCCGACTGGCAGATGCCAATGATCGGCTTGCCGCTGGTCAACTCCTCCAGCGTGATGCCGTAGTTCAGGTAGCGTTCGATACACAGCGCGGTGGTACCCGGATGGTCGGGGTTGTCGAACCACCAGCGCGAACGAAGCTGATCGGGTACGATCCTGTGCTTGTGGTCACTCATATCCATGCCTTACTCATAGGGATGAGAAGTTCTCAGTCGCCTGCTTACGCCGGACGAATCCATCGAGCCCCTATAGTAGCCAATACATAGACATGAGTATGTATAACAATAGTTTTATATGTTCAACATATTATCGTTATCACAAAGCAGCAATGGCACAAGCAGGAAGCGGGACTCCCTTCACGCCCGGCACCACTCGAAACAGTCCTCCGGCAACACCTTCCTGATCGCGCTCGAGGGCAGCCGTGGTAATGAACAACTGATCCAGTTGTGTGCCACCGAACGCGCAGGACGTGACCCGCGAGGCCGGCAGGGTCAATGTCTCGTCCAAGCCACCATCGGGCCGGAAACGACTCAACCGTCCCCCGTCCCAATGCGCCACCCATAGCCCACCCTCGGCATCGCAGGTCATGCCATCGGGGAAGCCCTGTGTCTCACTGAAGCGAATATGTTCCCGCTTGCTGGAAAGCTCCCCCGAAACGGACAGATCAAAGGCATAGATGATTCGACGTGGCGTGTCGCTGTGATAGAGGGTACGCCCATCTGGGCTGATGGCCGGGCCGTTGGCGACACGATAACCGTCATCGACTCGTGCCGGCCCCTCCCGATCCAAACGGTAGAGCGCCCCGCTGGAACGTACGGCATCATCGTCCATGGAACCAAACCACAGCCGGCCATGAGGATCGACCTTGGCATCGTTGAAACGGTTGCCTGCCGGCTCGCCGCCGGGCGTGGCCCATTCGGCAACGATAGTCGGCCCGCTCTCGTTAAGTCGCAAATGCACTAGTCGCGAACGCAGTCCAGCGATGAAGCCATCGCCGTCGTCGCGCGGCACCAGCCAGCAACAGGCTTCCTCGAGTTCCCAGCCTTGGGTGTTGCCACTAGCCAGGTCGTAGGCATGCAGTCGCTTTCCGAGGATATCGACGAACAGCAATTGACCGGCGGCGCCACGCTCGGGACACCATAAGGGACCTTCACCGAGCGTTGCCCGCCCACGCCACACACATTCGATCATCGAGGCATCGACCATCGGTTTTCTCCCCCTGTTACGGGATCAGTGCGAGTGACGTGGCACTTCCGCACCCCGTTTGCCGACCAGAAAGTCGAAGTCGCAGCCCTCATCGGCCTGCAGCACGTGTTCGATATAGAGCTGACGATAACCGCCATCACTGGCAATGCGCCGCGACTTCTCGGTGGGGTCGTTCTCTGCCAGGCGCACCTCTAGCTCGGCATCGCTGATATCCAGATGCAGCCGCCCGGCATCGCAATCAAGTTCGATCCAGTCGCCGTCACGCACCGCAGCCAGCGGCCCACCGGCAGCGGCCTCCGGGGCCACATGTAGCACCACGGTGCCGTAGGCAGTACCGCTCATACGCGCATCGGAAATACGCACCATGTCGGTCACGCCCTGCTCCAACAATTTGGCGGGCAGCCCCATGTTGCCTACCTCGGCCATGCCGTGATAGCCACGCGGTCCGCAGTTACGCATTACCAGGATGCTGTCGGCGTCGACATCCAAATCAGGGTCGTTGATGCGTGCCTTGTAATGATCGAAGTCATCGAAAACCACTGCCTTGCCACGATGCTTCATCAACTCGGGGCTGGCCGCGGAGGGCTTGAGCACCGCACCGCGAGGCGCCAGGTTGCCGTGCAGGATGCAGATGCCACCATCCTCGCGCAGCGGATTGTCCAGCGGGCGGATCACCTCGTCGTTGTAGAGCGGCGCGTCCTTGACGTTCTCCCACAGGGTCTGGCCGTTGACGGTCAATGCATCCTTGTGCGGCAAACGCTCGGCCTCTCCCAGACGACGCAGTACGGCAGGCAGGCCACCCGCGTAGTAGAACTCTTCCATCAGGAAACGCCCGGAAGGCTGCAAATCGACGATGGTCGGCGTGCCACGGCCAATACGCGTCCAGTCGTCGAGTTCGAGATCGACGCCGATCCGCCCGGCGATGGCCTTGAGGTGCACCACCGCGTTGGTGGAGCCACCAATGGCGGCATTGGTACGAATGGCGTTCTCGAAAGCCTCGCGCGTCAGCACCTTGGACAGTATCAGATCCTCGTCGACCATATCGACGATACGCATGCCGGAGAGGTGCGCCAGCACGTAGCGACGTGAATCCACGGCGGGAATCGCGGCATTATGTGGCAGCGAAGTGCCCAGCGATTCGGCCATGCAAGCCATGGTCGAGGCAGTACCCATGGTGTTGCAGGTTCCCGCCGAGCGTGACATTCCCGCCTCAGCAGCCATGAAGTCATGCATCGAGATCTTGCCGGCCTTGACCTGCTCGGAGAGCTGCCAGACCACGGTTCCTGAACCAATGTCCTTGCCTTGGTGCTTGCCGTTGAGCATCGGCCCACCGGTGACCACGATGGTCGGCAGGTCGCAACTGGCCGCGCCCATCAACAGCGCCGGCGTGGTCTTGTCGCAGCCCACCAGCAACACCACCGCGTCCATGGGGTTACCGCGTATCGCCTCTTCGACGTCCATACTCGCCAGGTTGCGGGTGAACATCGCGGTAGGACGCAGGTTGGACTCACCGTTGGAGAACACCGGAAACTCCACCGGATAACCACCAGCCTCCAGCACCCCTTTCTTTACGTGTTCGGCAAGCTTGCGGAAGTGGGCGTTGCAAGGCGTCAGTTCCGACCAGGTATTGCAGATGCCGATGATCGGCTTGCCCTGGAATTCGTGATCGGGAATGCCCTGGTTCTTCATCCAACTGCGGTACATGAAGCCGTTCTTGTCGGCACTGCCAAACCACTGGGCGGAACGCAAAGGACGCTTGCGATCGGTCATACACGAGATCTCCTGCAAAGAAAGCGAATCAGGCGCGCTGGCGTCGGGTCTGCTTCCAGCGGTCGAACATCACCGCCAGCAGCAGGATGGCGCCACGCACCAGGTACTGATAGAAGGTCGGCACATTGAGCAGCCCCATGGCGTTCTGCACACAGCCCATGATCAGCACCCCGACCAGCACACCGGTGATCGAGGCGACGCCGCCAGACAGCGCCACGCCCCCCAGCACACAGGCCGAGATGACGGCCAGTTCGAGGCCCATCGAGGTATTGGGGTCGCCAAGCCCCATGCGCGAGGTCAGCAGCACCCCGGCGATACCGGCGACGACCCCTTGCAGGCCAAAGACGATGATCTTCAGGCGTCGCACATTGACGCCGGCCAGGGCCGCCGCTTCGGGGTTGCCGCCGGTGGCCAGCACGTTGCGACCGAAAGCGGTCATGTTGAGCAGAACGCCGAAGATCACGAAGCAGGCAATCATGGTCCACACCGGCAGCGTCAGCCCGAGGAAGGAAGCGCTGCCCAAGTCAAAGAAGGCCGGTACGGTGATCATCACCGCATCGCCGCCGGACGTGATGTAGGCCAGGCCACGCACGAACTCCATGGCGGCCAGGGTGGCAATCAGCGAATTGATGCCGAAGCGGGCCACCACGAAGCCGTTGAAGGCCCCCACGGCCCCGCCGGCTACCACGCCTCCCAGCACACCGATGACGACACTGCCGGACATCGAGGTCACGACCGCCGCCACTACGCCCGCAAAGGCCACGATGGAAGCTACCGACAGGTCCACCTCGCCCAGCGCCAGAACCATCATCATGGTGGTGGCGATAGTGCCGATCAGGGTCACCGAGAGCAGCAGCCCGACCATGTTACGACCGGTCAGGAAGTCGGGAATGAATACGGACAGTGCCACGAACAGCACCACGAAGATGGCGATCAGCCCGGAGGTATCGAGCAAAGTGCGTAACGGCTTGACCAGTCCCTGGCGCCCTTGGGGGTGGGCCGGCACACTGGCATCACCGCCCTGCACAAGCTTGTTGGTCGTCATGAAGTCTTCTCCCAAGAGAATTGTTATCGTTGGTGCGTCAGGCGGGCAGCGCCAGCCCTAACAGGCGCTCGGGGGTCGCCTCGTCGCGGGGCACGATGTCGACCAGTTCTCCGTCGCGCATCACGCCGATGCGATCGCAGATCGAACTGACCTCAGCCAGGTCGCTGGAGATCACCACCACGCTCTTACCCTGCTCGGCCAGATCGTAGAGCAGGGTATAGATGTCGCGACGCGCGCCGACATCGATGCCTCGCGTGGGTTCGTCCATGACGAACAGCTCGATCTCCTCTGACAGCCAGCGAGCCAGAATCACCTTCTGCTGATTGCCACCGGACAGGGTGTTGATACGGGTCTTCGGCCCCGGCGTCTTGATACTCAAGCGGCGGATATAGTCGTCTGTGTTGGCAAGTTCACGACGCGGGTTGCGGAACATCCCCCAGCGCTTGAAGAAGCGTCGGCAACTGACGTTGAGGTTGTCGGTCACGCTGGCGACGGGAAAGATCCCCTGCGACTTGCGATCCTCCGGGCACATGGCGATACCGGCACGAATGGCTTCCGATGGGCTCTTGAAACGCCGCGGCTCACCGCCGAAGCGCACCTCTCCCGAGCGGGGTATTTCCACGCCGCATACCAAGCGCATGAGTTCACTGCGGCCGGCACCAACCAAGCCAAATAGCCCAAGAATCTCCCCTCTCCTGATACCGAAGCTGACCGGCACGTTTACGCCTCGCCCTTCGATAGCGTCGATCTCGACCATCACCTCGCCTTGCTCGCGCGGGCGATAGCCGTAGACGTCTTCGATATCCCGACCCACCATCTCGCTGACCAGGGTGTCGTGATCGAGGGCATCGAGATTGTCATGCGTGCGAATGTGTCGACCGTCACGAAACACCGTGACCGCATCACACATCTCGAAGACTTCCTCCATGCGATGGGTGACATAGAGCACCACCCGCCCTTCATCGCGTAGGCGCTTGACGATGCGCTTGAGTTGACGGGTTTCCTGCACCGACAAGCTGCTGGTCGGTTCGTCGAAGGCGATCACGCGGGCGTCGCGCAACAAAGCGCGCCCAATCTCGATCATCTGCTGTTGACCGATGGACAGGTCACGGACCTTGGTGGAGGGGTGGATATCCTCCTCGCCAAGATCCTTGAGAATCTGCAGGGCCTGCTCGCGCAACCGACGGCGATCGATGAAACCTCGTTTCTCCGGGAGTTGCCCGAGCAGCAGGTTCTCGGCCACCGACATGTTTGGCGACAGGGTCAATTCCTGATAGATGATGGCGATGCCCTGGCCCAAGGCTTCCCTGGCATTGGAGAACACATGGCGCTCGCCATCGATCCACAGGGCGCCTTCGGTGACTCGGTTGACGCCACTGAGTACCTTGAGCAGCGTGGACTTGCCGGCACCGTTCTCGCCCATCAGCGCATGCACTTGACCGGCGTGGGCACCGAAACTGACACCGTCGAGGGCGCGCACGCCGGGAAATTCGACACTGATGCCATCGAAACGGAGATAGGGTTCAGACATGATCATGGGCTCCAGGAAAATGCTTGGAGCCCGGACCCTCGTGGCCCGGGCGCACTGGCTCACAAGCCAAGTTCTGCTCGCACTTCCTGCCAGTTGTCGCGGGTCATCAGGGTGCCGCTGGTTTCGGTATTGGCGGGCGGCTGCTCACCTTCGGTAATCCAGGCGTAGAGATCTTCTGCCGTCTGGCGACCATGCATGGTGGAACTCACCGCCACGGTGCCGTGGAAACCGGTTGGGTTTTCCCGTGAGAACTCGGCGAAAGCGGCCCCCGAGCCGTTGATGCCCACGCCGATCACATCCTCGGCCTTGAGTCCGTACTGCTCACTGGCGCGTACGCCGCCGAGCACGCTCTCCTCGTTGAGCGCATAGATGACCCAATGTTCGAAGTCACCGTTCTTGGAGATCACCGGCGACGCCGCCGAGAAAGCACTGCTGGTATCGGTGTTCTGCTGTGGCGCATCCAAGATGTTGGCTTCGGGGAAGCCCCACGACAGCAATGCATCGGTAGCACCGTCGGTGCGCTCCTTGGCAGTGGGCAGTTCGTAGTTGGTAATCCGCAACGCGGCAACCTCCTGCGGATCCCAGCCACGCGCTTCCATTTCAGCGGCAATGGCTTCACCGACCTGCTGGCCGATCTTGTAGCCGGACATTCCCAAGTGAGGCACCTCTTCGATGGGCTCACCGTCGCTGCCCACGAAGCGATCATCCACGGTGACCACCTTCATCCCATATTGATTGGCACGATTCATGATCGCCGGGCCCAGACGCACGTCCGGCGGGCAGATGACGAAACCTTGGGCACCTTGGGAATTCAAGTTATCGATGGCGCTGAGAACTTGCTGGCCGTCCTCGCCCGCCAATCTCACCACTTCGAAGCCCATTTCCTCGCCGAGCTCGGTCGCGGCACGTTGTTCGTTGATGAACCAGGCTTGCTCGGGCTTCTTGACGATAAAGCCCATCTTGACGTCTTCATTGGCGGCCTGTACCGAACCGAATGCGCCAAGTGCCAGGCTGGCACCAAGCGTCAGTCGAGTGAGCGTAGAGGTAAATGACATATGGCGTTCTCCTGAAGTCCTAAAGGACTTTGTTGTTGTTGAACATTGCGTGGCTTTGGCTACCCAGAAGCCATGTATTCAGTTGCCGCTAAACGTGTGCAACCATTGCCTCCCGACGGCCCTCAAGGGTGAGATTCCAGGCCCTTCTGCACGGAGAAGGCATAAACCGTGCGCGAACGGTAGGTATCACCCGGTTCAAGAAGCGTCGAGGGGAAGTCGGCCTGATTGGGTGAGTCGGGAAAATGCTGGGGTTCCAGCGCGAACCCAGAGCGGTGCTCATAAGCTTGACCGCGCTTACCTATCAGGTCACCGGCAAGGAAATTGCCCGAGTAGAATTGCAGCCCTGGTTCGGTGGTGGCAATTTCCAGCAGTCGCCCACTATTGGGCTCCCATACGCGTGCAGCGGACACGAGTCCATCGTCGGCAGCCGACTCCGAGATAACGAAGTTATGGTCGTAGCCCTTGCCGAACACCAATTGTTGATTGTCCTGTTCGATACGCTCACCGATCGGTGTCGGCTCGGTAAAGTCGAACGGCGTGCCAACGACCGGACGAATCTCGCCGGTAGGAATCAGCGTCTGGTCCACCGGGGTAAAGGAATCGGCATTGATGATCAGTTGATGGTCGAGGATGTTGCCGCTGCCCTCTCCCTCGAGATTGAAATAACTGTGCTGGGTGAGATTGACGGGTGTGGCCTTGTCAGTCGTTGCACGGTAATCGACGATCAACTCATCGGCATCGGTCAGGGTGTACGTTACCTGGGTTTCCAGCCTACCTGGATAGCCTTCCTCACCATCCCCACTGGTATAGCTCAGGACAAGTCCCGCCCCTTCGTCATTGTCGAATGGCTCCGCCTGCCATAGCACCTTATCGAACCCTTGGTTGCCTCCGTGCAGATGATTGTTTCCATCGTTGGTAGCCAACGAGTAGGCATTTCCATTAAGCGAGAACTGACCTCCAGCGATACGATTCCCATAGCGCCCGATCAGCGCCCCGAAATAAGGGTTGGCCTGGCGATATGTATCGGAGAGGTATTCTTCCAGCGAATCGAAGCCCAGCACGATATCGTCGAATTCGCCATGGATATCGGGTGTTTTCAACGAAACGATGATGCCGCCATAGTTGATGACACGCATCTCGATACCGTTGGTGTTGGTAATTCGGTAAACATCGACCTCACGACCATCGGGAAGTTGGCCAAATGCCGACTTTTCGATGGCCCCACCACTCTCACCGGCCGAGGCACCGGCGCCATCGTCACTGGCCTGCGCCCCATCCAACATCAAAACAGCAACGCCAGCACTTAGCGCCAAGCATGAGAATGTGGAAGTAAGTGACATGATCCTCTCCTTTGCCCCCAATCCGGGGGATTGTTGTTATCGGTAACGACGCCCTTGTCATTCGTCACTACGGGATGCACGCCATACGTTAGCCAGAGGCTGCTATAACTAACCAATCCCAAAACTCATCACTTCTGATATGCTTTTATATATCAACTAACCAAGAGAGCCGCTCTCATGGGTGTTTTGGCCGACGACTGGTTTCTTCGCGTGCGACTAAAGTTGCGCCATCTACAGCTGTTCCTGGCCTTGGACGAACAGCGCAACCTGCACCGGGCTGCAGCCCAACTGGGGATGAGCCAGCCGGCGGCATCCAAGCTACTGGGGGATCTCGAGATGCAGTTGGGAGCCCGACTCTTCGACCGCCATGCCAAGGGCCTGACCCCCAACTGGTATGGCGAAGTCATGGTGCGTCATGCCCGCACCATGCTCTCCGAGCTGCGCCATACCGGCGAAGAGCTGAATGCGCTGCGCGAGGGCAACGCCGGGATGGTGGCGGTCGGCACCGTGATGGCCCCGGCCGTGACCCTGCTGACCAGTGCCATCGAGAGGGTTCACCGCGACCGCCCGGGACTCAAGATCAGCGTCGACGTGGACGTCAGCAAGGCACTGGTCCCGCGCCTGCTGGAAGGAGAACTGGATTTCGCTATCACGCGTATTCCCGCCGGCTTTTCGACAGAACGCTTCGTATTCGAGGAAATCGGCGAGGAAGATATCTGTTTCGTATGTCGGGAAGGACACCCGCTGACGGGGCGCTCACCTCTGACCCTGGTGGCCATGGCAGCCTATCCATGGTCGCTGCAACCTCCCGGCTCCCTGATGCGGCAACGCGTCGACAGCCTGTTTCTTTACCAAGGGGTCGCCCCACCCGCCCAGATCGTCGACACACCGGACATCCTGGTTTCTCTTGCCTTGATAGACAAATCGGACACCATCACCGCCACCACACGCGAGGTGGCCGGCCTGTTGTGTGCCCCTCAGCGCTTCCGCATCCTGCCCTTTCACGAGAAGCTCAGCGTACAACCCTACGGTCTGGTGAGCCTGCGCGACCAGCGCCTGTCACCCGGCGCCGGCGCCCTGATGAGCACGTTGCGTGATATCATCGCGCATCGGAAAGAGTCGATGATGCCACTCTAGGGATTGGATTGGTTACTGAATATGCAAAAAGCCAAGGCTATTAAGCTTGCCGCCTTCGCCCTCATTGCCATCGCCGCCGTCGTCTACGTCATGGCCACCCTAAAAGCCAGTCCCAACTATGACCGGGAAGTACTTCGTGTGCGGCTCTCGGATGATGTGCGGATCGTGGCCTATCGAAACAACCAGGGCGGCGCGACGGTTCCCTTCACCTACCACGTGTTCCTGCTCGGAAGCGGGGAGTCAGTGGACGACAAGGCTCCCTTCCTAGTGACCTTTACCCCGGATATCGGGATAGAGATCATTGAGGAAGACCATGTCGCGATCGAGGTCACTGGTGACGTTCATGAATTCACCAATCGGCTGTGGGTGAAAAACGCAGACGGTGAACTCCAGCGCATCGCAGCAGACTTCATCGCCCGCTCACAGCCTGAGTGACCTCACTCCACGAAGGCATCCACTATCTCACGGTGCCCATAGAGAAACGCATCCGCCACATGGCGCAGCGGCGCCACATCGACATCGCTGGTACCGGCCCGTACCAACTCGGCGAAACGAGCATACAGCCCGGCGTATTCCCGCTCCTCAGCCTCGAGTACGACCTGTCTGCCGATGACCAACCGGCTGCCGCCGTGGGTCAGGCTCAACCGGCCATCGTCGGTGTCGACATGGATATCCCAGGTCTGGGGGCCGGTCTGGCGAAAGTCGAAGGCTGCATGGATTGGTGTGTCTTGCGCATCGCTGAAGGACAACTCGGCGGCGATCGGTGTCTGGCAGTTGCTTGGTACCTGCAAACTTGCCTCACGCAGGAAGAAGGCACGCGGCAAGATGCGGGTAACGATCGACAAGGCATTGATCCCTGGGTCGAATACCCCCATGCCACCGGGTTCCCAGATCCAGGCCTGCCCCGGATGCCAGACTCGCACGTCTTCCTTCCATTCAATCTCAACACGATGAATCGCCTTTTCCGCCAACCATTCGCGAGCCGCGGCTACACCGGGAGCAAACCGTGAATGCCAGGCCGCAAACAACGGACAACCCTGCCGATCGGCCTGCGAGATGAGATCCTCGACCTCACTCAGCGTTGCCCCGGGCGGTTTTTCCAACAGCACCCCCTTGCCATGCTCCAAGGCGATACGTGCTTGGGAATAGCGCAAATGCGTCGGCGTGCAGATTGCCACCGCCTGCAGACCTGGCACGCCATTGAGCATGGCCGCCAGCGAATCGTAACCGTCGACGCCATCCAAGCGGCTATGTGGGTCGGCAGTCGCTACCAAGCGAAAATCGGGGCTGGAATCAATGGCCGGAAGGTGCTGATCGCAAGCGATCTTGCCAACACCCACTAGACCGATATCGATAGTGCTCATGGGATTGCCCGTCGTGATGAGAAAAGGAGCATTCTGAATGCCAAGCATGGTCCGCGTAAAACGCGACACTACTAAAGTATATGTTGAACATGAAACTTTTATGTTCAACATACAAGACACTCGCTCAACGTGAAAGTCATCCCTTGCAAGGCTTTGCCTGAAAAGTCGACGAGCGAAGGCCAGACAAGGCAAGCATCAGCGAGAAAGCGGAGTTTACGTGGGTGTAAATGAGCATTTTGAGCTGATTTTTAACGCCGTATGGGCGAGCGCAGACAGTTTTCAGACAAAGACTAGAACAACACCCCCTTGGAGACCCACACATGCTCAACCTCAAATACAGTCTTATCCTGACAGGCTCGGCACTACTGCTGGGGTTGTCCACCGCCCAGGCAGCGGAATATGAGTGGAAGTTCCAGGCCTCGGAGACGTCCGGTGAACCCAGCTTCAAGATCAAGCAGGAGTGGGCCGACAAGATCACCACGATGACCGATGGCCGCGTCGAGATCGAGGTGATGCCGATCAATTCCGTGGTCGGTCCCACTGAAACCCTGGACGCCGTCAGCGCTGGCATCCTGCAAGGACATATGACCGACCCCAGCTATTTCTCGGGCCAGAACCCGGCCTTTGGCATGCTAGGCAATCTGGTAGGGGCCTGGAACGATCCCTACGATTTTCTTGAATACATGAAGCAAGGTGGCGGCGAAACGCTCTACAACGAGTTGGTCGAGCCCTATGGCGTACACCTGATCGGTGCGGCAACCTTCCCACTGGAATCGGTGCCCTCCACCGAGCCCATCAAGACTCTCGAGGACTTCCAAGGCCTGAAGATCCGCGCACCACAAGGCATGGTCTATAACATCTTCGAGCGTATCGGTGCCAGTCCGGTGAACTTGCCTGGTTCCGAAGTTTATACCGCGTTGGAGAAGGGTGTGATCGACGCCGCCGACTCCACGGTGCTCTCCAACAACGACGCCATGGGCCTGCATGCCTTCGCTCCCTACCCGCTTTATCCAGGCTTTCATTCCATGCCGATGATCGCCGTATCGATCAACAAGGAAATCTGGGATGGCCTGCCCGAAGACCTGCAGGCCACGCTCAAGACGGCGTTCGACGGTATGGCCTATGACCTGATCGCGCGTCTCAAGGCACAGGACATCGAAACCCTGCAGAAGCTCCAGGAAAATCCCGATGTTCATCCCTATGACCTACCTGCCGAGGAACGCAAGAAGTTCAGTGCCGCAGCGGAACAGGAGTGGCAGGAATGGGCTGGCCAGAATGAGATGACCCAGAAGATCTACGATTCGGCCACGTCCTTCCTGCATTCGCGTAACCTGCTCTGATCCTACTGCACGCCAACCTACCGTGGGTCGTCAGTATCACTGGCGACCCGCGTAATTCATGGAGCCCCCCATGTCTGGCGGCGCTGTTGATGTGGCCGCAATTGGCTATTTGGCCGCTGTGATCCCCCTTTCAACACCAATGAGGAAATCGCGCCATGCGCTTGATCCAATGTGATTACCAAGGCCAAGCGCGAGCCGCTCTGGTCGAAGACGAACGCCAGGTCAGGCTGCTCGATGCCGACACTTATACGCTGGCCCATCGCGCCATCGCGGCCGGGAAATCGCTCGGCGATATCGTCGAGTCATCGGTGACCGACACCCGGCTCGACTACCAGGCCTTGATCGACGAACGCCACTTGCTGCCACCGCTGACCCATCCCGATCCCGCGCATTGCCTGGTGACCGGTACCGGCCTGACCCACCTGGGTAGTGCCGACACCCGCGCGTCGATGCATGCCAAGGCCCAGGCCAATGAGGCCGAATTGACCGATTCCATGCGCATGTTCAAGCTCGGTGTCGAAGGCGGCAAGCCCGCGCCTGGCGAGAGCGGTGCCCAGCCGGAGTGGTTCTACAAGGGTGACGGTGGCTGTATCGTGGCCCCGGAAGCCCCAATCCCGGTGCCAGCCTTCGCCGAGGATGCCGGTGAGGAACCGGAACTCGCCGGACTCTATGTAGTCGACGACGGTGGACGCCCGTGGCGGGTCGGCTACGCCATCGGTAACGAGTTCTCCGATCATGTGACCGAGCGTTTCAACTATCTATGGCTAGCCCATTCCAAACTACGTGCCTGCAGCTTCGGGCCGGAGCTGTGGATCGGCGAGTTGCCCCAGCACCTGGAAGGCAACAGCCGCATCGTGCGCGATGGCGAAACGCTGTGGGAAAAGCCGTTTTTGACCGGCGAGGCCAATATGGCTCACAGCCTGGCCAACCTGGAATATCACCACTTCAAATATGCAAACTTTCGGCGTCCCGGCGACGTGCATGTGCATTTCTTCGGCACCGCGACCCTGAGCTTCGCCGATGGTATCCAGACCTGCGACGGCGATCGCTTCGAGATCGACCTTTCTGCTTTCGGGCGGCCACTGCGCAATCCGCTACTCTTCGAGGCAGATACCACCGACGTCCGAATTCATTCACTGTGACGACAAGGAGCCGAAGATGACACTGGAAGGCAAATTACTGATTGGCCAACAGGCCATCAAAGGCAAACAAATCGAGATCCGCGCCATCAATCCGGCTACCGACGAGACATTGACCCCGGCATATCTGGGTGCCGGCAAAGAGGAAGTCGATCAAGCCTGCGCCCTGGCCGAAGCAGCGTATGGCACGTATCGCGAGACCTCGAAGGAAGACCGCGCGATGTTTCTGGAGACCATCGCCAGCGAGATCGAGGCCATCGGCGACGACCTGATCGAACGCGGTATGGCCGAGACCGGCCTGCCCCGCGCGCGACTCGAGGGCGAACGCGGCCGCACCTGCGGTCAGTTGCGCCTGTTCGCATCCGTGGTGCGCGCTGGCGAGTGGCTCGACGTGCGCATCGACCCG
>NZ_KE332388.1:373471-492480 GCF_000409775.1 Litchfieldella anticariensis FP35 = DSM 16096
TCGCCGGTGGCGACACCGCCTCAGCGCTTGCCGCCGGCTGCCCGGTGGTGGTCAAGGGCCATTCCGCCCATCCCGGCACGTCCGAGCTGGTCGGCCGTGCCATTCAGCGCGCTGTGGCCAAGTGCGAGTTGCCGGAAGGGGTGTTCTCGCTATTGTTCGGCTCGGGCAACGAGATCGGCCAGGCGCTGGTCGCCGACCCGCGCATCCAGGCGGTGGGCTTCACCGGCTCACGGCGCGGCGGCACCGCATTGATGCAGACGGCACAAAGCCGCCCGCAGCCGATCCCGGTCTACGCCGAGATGAGCTCGATCAACCCGGTGTTCCTGCTGCCGGAAGCGCTCAAGGCCCATGGCCAGGCCCTCGCCGAGGGTTTCGTCGCCTCGTTGACCATGGGGGCCGGGCAGTTTTGTACCAACCCGGGCCTGCTAATCGGTCTCGCGGGACCGGAGCTCGAGGCGTTCGTCGATGCCGCCGGCGAAGCGGTCAAGGACAGCTCCGCCCAGACCATGCTTACGCCGGGTATCCACGCCGCCTACCAAGACGGTGTTGGTATGCTGTCTGCCCATGACAAGGTGCGCCAGATCGCCCGCGGTCTGAGTGTCGACGGGCCGCACAAGTGCCGGGCCGCGCTGTTCGTCACCCGCGGTGCCGACTTCCTGGCCGACGAGGCGTTGCAGGCCGAGGTGTTCGGTGCCAGCGCGCTGGTGGTCGAATGCGCCGATAGCGAGGAGCTGCGACGCGTCGCCGACCAGTTGGAAGGTCAGCTCACCGCCACCCTGCAGATGGACGACGGCGACCAAGCCCTGGCCCGGCAACTGCTGCCCACACTCGAGCGCAAGGCCGGCCGGATCCTCGCCAACGGTTGGCCGACCGGGGTCGAGGTGTGTCACGCCATGGTCCACGGCGGGCCCTATCCGGCGACGTCGGATTCCCGCACCACCTCAGTGGGCAGTGCCGCCATCCAGCGTTTCCTGCGCCCGGTGTGCTACCAGAACCTGCCCGAGAGACTGCTACCCGAGGCGCTCAAGGACGGTAACCCACTGACTGTGAGCCGGCTGGTGGACGGAAAAAGAGAGAAGTAGGAAGTCGAAAAGAACTGGAACCTCTTGGGTGGTCTCATCGGACCGCCCTTTTTTGTATCTGCATGTGAGGCCAACGAGTTGGCAGAAAAAGGAATCTATACCATACTCAAATAAGATGTCAGCCTAGCATCCTGTCATACAGGTATACGATAATAACGGACAAGGAAATCCATGCGACTGCTGCACAAAACCGCTTTGATCACCGCCGCCGGTCAAGGCATTGGCCTTGCCACTGCGCTGCGTTTCGCCAGCGAAGGAGCCCAGGTCATTGCCACCGATGTCGATACCGAGAAACTCGAGAACCTGGCCACGACCCCTGGTATCGAAACGCACCGACTGGACGTCTTGGATGCCGAGGCCATCAGCTCGCTGGCAGCGAAACTGCCGGCACTGGATGTGCTGTTCAATTGTGCGGGCCTTGTGCATAGCGGTGCCTTGCTGGATTGCGACGAAGCCGATTGGGAGTTGTCCCTGTCACTCAACGTCACTGCGATGTACCGCATGATCCATGCCTTTTTGCCAGGCATGCTCGAGAAAGGCGGTGGCAGCATCGTCAACATGGCCTCGGTGGCCTCGAGCTTGAAGGGCGTGCCCAATCGCTTCGCCTATGGCACCACCAAGGCGGCGGTCATCGGCCTGACCAAATCGGTAGCAGCCGATTATGTCGGCCAAGGCATTCGCTGCAATGCCATCTGCCCTGGCACGGTGGAGTCGCCCTCGCTCATGGAGCGCATCCGCGCCCAGGCGCAACAGCAAGGGCGTGAGGAAAACGACGTCTACCGTGACTTCATTGCCCGACAGCCACTGGGGCGGCTGGGCAAGCCCGAAGAGATTGCTGCCTTGGCCACCTATCTGGCCTCGGATGAGTCGGCCTACACCACCGGCACCACCCAGATCATCGATGGCGGCTGGTTGACCTGACTTCTTGCATGAGTGGAATACAAAGGACCCAACGACAATGAAACTGCTTCGCTTTGGCCCCAGCGGCCACGAGAAACCCGGCATGCTGGACACAGATGGCGTGATTCGCGACCTCTCGGCCCATATCAACGATCTCGCCGGTATCCATCTTGGCCGTGACTATCTACATGAACTGTCCTTGCTCGATCCCACCAGGCTAGCCGCCGTGCCCGAGGACACACGTCTGGGCCCTTGTGTCGGACGGGTCGGCAAGTTCATCTGCATCGGCCTCAACTACTCCGATCATGCTGCAGAAACCGGGGCCGAGGTACCCGCCGAGCCGGTGGTGTTCAACAAGTGGACCAGTGCTATTTGCGGCCCCAACGACGATGTCATCATTCCGCGCGGTTCACAAAAAACCGACTGGGAAGTCGAGCTAGGCGTAGTGATCGGCAAGGGTGGTCGCTACATCGATGAAGCCGACGCCATGTCGCACGTCGCCGGTTTCTGCGTGGTCAATGACGTTTCCGAGCGCGAATACCAGCTCGAACGCTGCGGTAGCTGGGACAAAGGCAAGGGCTGCGACACCTTTGGCCCCCTTGGTCCATGGCTCGTCACCCCCGATGAGATTGCCGACCCACACGACCTGGCCATGTGGCTGGAGGTCGACGGCCACCGTTACCAGGACGGCAGCACCCGAACCATGGTCTACCAGGTGCCATTCCTGATCAGCTATCTCAGTCGTTTCATGAGCCTGCAACCCGGCGATGTCATCTCCACCGGCACC
This sequence comes from Litchfieldella anticariensis FP35 = DSM 16096, assembly GCF_000409775.1. Taxonomy (GTDB): domain Bacteria; phylum Pseudomonadota; class Gammaproteobacteria; order Pseudomonadales; family Halomonadaceae; genus Litchfieldella; species Litchfieldella anticariensis. The sequence goes on from NZ_KE332388.1 coordinate 376,241, forward strand.
CCGCCCGGCGTCGGCATGGGGCAACAGCCGCCTGTCTACCTCAAGCCGGGACAACGCATGCGCCTGGGCATCGAAGGACTCGGCGAACAGCAGCAGTTAGTGGTGGCCGACGAGGAGCGCACGACATGAGCCGGACCATCGCCAGCGACACCTTTGCCCATTCCAGCCTGCGTGTACATGCCGCCGACAACGTACGCGTCGCGCTCAAGGACTTGCCTAAGGGTCATGAGGTCGAGGATGGTGGTCGCCAGATTCGCCTGGTCGAAGCCATTCGCCATAAGCATAAGTTCGCACTCGCGGACCTGGCCGAAGGCGAATCGGTGATCATGTATGGCGTCACCGTAGGACGTGCCACCCAGCCAATCGCCGCGGGGGCGGCCATCACCACCGAGAATGTCGAGCACTCCACTGACAGCCACCAACCGCAGGGACGGCGCGACCACTGGAATGCACCGGATGTCAGCTCTTTCCAGGGTGTGACCTTCGACGGCTATCATCGCCCCGATGGCCGAGTCGGAACGACCAATGTATGGCTGGTGGTGCCCTTGGTGTTTTGCGAAAACCGCAACATCGAAGTGCTGCGCCAGTGTGTGGCCGAAGCCCTGGGCGAAGACCCCTACCGCGACTACAAACGCATGGCACGGGAACTACTGCATGGCCAAGCGGCATTCGAGCAGGAGTCCACTCCCCCAGAGCAGCTGTTCCCCAACGTCGACGGTGTCCGCTTCCTGACCCATACCCTTGGCTGTGGCGGTACCGACAACGACGCCGAGGCACTCTGTCAATTACTGGCCGGTTATATCTGCCACCCCAATGTGGCCGGCGCTACCGTGCTCAGCCTGGGCTGCCAGAAGTCGCAGATCGGCATGCTCAAGGCCGCTGTGGCCGAACGCGACCCGCATGGGCTGCGTCCGGTGCACTATTTCGAACAGCAGGCGACCGGCAGTGAAGAGACATTGATTCGTGAAGCGCTGACTACCATTTTCGATGGCCTGGCTGAAGCCAACCGTGTCACGCGCACACCGGCCCCGCTCTCGGAACTGACTATCGGCGTCGAATGCGGTGGCTCCGATGGTTTCTCCGGGCTTTCGGCCAACCCCTTGGTCGGCGCTGTGATCGACCGGTTGGTGACGCTCGGCGGTAGCGGCATTTTGAGCGAGTTCCCCGAATTGTGCGGCGTTGAGCACGAGTTGCTGGCGCGCTGTCGCGACGAACAAGTCGCCGAGCGCTTTCGCCACCTGATGGATGCCTATCAGCGGCACGCCGCGTCAGTAGGTGCTCACTTCTCGATGAACCCATCACCTGGCAATATTCGCGACGGCCTGATCACCGATGCCATGAAGTCGGCCGGCGCTGCCAAGAAAGGCGGCGATAGCCCGGTAGTCGATGTGCTCGATTACACCGAACCCTCGGTACGCAAAGGGCTAAATCTACTATGTACGCCCGGCAACGATGTAGAGTCGACCACCGCCCTGGTGGGTTCCGGCGCCAACCTGGTGATGTTCACCACTGGACTCGGCACCCCCACCGGCAATCCCGTGGCGCCGGTGCTGAAGATCGCCAGCAATAGCGAGCTGGCCACACGCATGCCGGACGTGATCGACTTCGACGCCGGCCCGATCATCCGTGGAGAAGCGCGGATCGACAAGCTGGCCGACGAGTTGCTGAGACTATGCATCGATACCGCTTCCGGACGCTACCAGCCCAGGGCGGTGCGGCTGGCACAGTATGATTTCATTCCGTGGAAGCGCGGTGTCTCTCTGTGAAAATGGCTGAGCGCAATCATTCGGGACACTACTTTTGGCCTGCCTGATCATCGCTCAATCATTTTCAGGTCAAGTAAACTCATGGTGCACTATCCGTGAGACGCTGCTTGAGCTGCCGATACGTCCCATAGTGGCGGTCGAGGTGCCGCCTCATCGCTGCCTCGGCGGCATCAGGGTCGCGTGATTCGATAGCCTCGACGATCTCGGTATGCGCCTTCATGGCGGCCTGGTCCTCGCCTTCCCGCTGCAGGGCCTGGGCACGACGGTCGTCGAGCCATTCCGAGAGCGCGACGTGAATGGCATCAAAGATGGGATTATTGCCTATCGAGGCCAGTACACCGTGGAAGTCGTTGTCGGAGCGCTTGAAGCGCGCTTCGTCACCCAGCGCGCCGCGATTGTCTTCCAGCGCCTGACGCAGGTTGGCCAAGTCTTCCTGAGTGGCATGTTCCGCCGCATAACGCGCCAGCGATATCTCGAACATCGCCCGCGCTTCCTGGAAGTATTGCTGCCCTTCCGTCTTGGCCAACAATTGCTTCGTCACCCCGGAAAGCCTGGCCATGACCGCTTCGGCGGTCGGGCGGATGACCCTGGCCCGCGTTCCACTATTGATGGCGATCAAGCCAAGACGTTGCAAGTAGAACAAGGCCTCGCGCACCGCCGGCCGACCGACGCCGAACTGCTCCATCAACTCACGCTCGGAGGGCAGTTGATCGTCCTCGTGCAACCGCCCTTCGAGGATATCCGCCTCGAGCTGTTCGGCTACCTGTTCGGAAAGCGTCTTGCGCTCCACCTTGTATCTGGTCATGCGTTACGACTCCTGGCCATCTCGTCTCTACGCCCCTTGCCATCGGGTCGATATTGTCATGTTACTGCATTCGACCACCGTTCGGCTGCCATGACACGCTCAACGGAGCCAATTCCAGTTCCTTGGCAAGGCGTTCGTAGGCTGCCAGGTTGGCTGAATCCAGCGGAATACCCTCGGCATCACGATGCGCCTGACAACGCCATTCGCGATCGCCTGGCGCCAGAACCTCGTCGCCTTTCACGGCCGGCTGGCTTCGCAGATCGGTCAGGTACTCGTGCATCCTTGCTCGATACGTCTCCAGATCATTGAAAGCATCAGGCCGCATGACCAGGAAGAAGTGACCGACACCTCGCGGCGTCGACATGTCGGGCCCTACCATGGGCAGCAATCGGAAGCCGTTGAGCATCCCTGCCAACGTGGAACTCAGTACCTCGACGACGCCCGCCAGACCCGCTCCCTTGAAGCCGAACTGGGCACCGCCCAGCGGCAGCAACGAACTCACCTCACCAGGCTCCGTGCTGATATCGCCCGCGGCATTGGCCGCCACATCGGGTGGAAGTTCTCGACCGATAGCGGCGTACTGTCGGACGCGGTTCCAAGGGATCGAACTGGTTGCCATATCTAACAGATAGGGATTGCCGCCTTCCACCGGTGCGGCAAACGCGAAGGGGTTCGTGCCATGAAAAGCCCCCTGCCCCTGATGCAGGCGCACGAATGGATCGGAATTGCACACCGCCATCCCGATCAAGCCACGCCGTGCCGCTTCCAAGGGATAGCAACCCGCGGCTCCGAAGTGCGAGGAGTTGCCCACCGCCACGGCCCCCATACCGGTGTCATCGGCCATGGCGATGGCATGGGCAATCGCGGTATAGCCGGCCAAGTGACCAAAACCATCATTGGCATCCAGATAACCGGTGGCCGGCATCCGACGCGAGAACGTCATCCGTGGGCTCGGATTCACGCGCCCTCCTCTTACCGCCTGCACATAGTGCGGCAACAGGCGCAAGCCATGACTGTCGACTCCCATGCGCGACGCGGTCAACAAGGCACGCGACACTGCCTCGGTCGATGGCTCATCGGCACCGCAGCGCATCAGCACTCGGCGCATGAAGGCTTCCAGTTCCGAGGTGGTAACGCGCGCGATATCCTGGGTGTGACTCATGGAGGTTCCTCAACGATAAACCAGAGTGGGCAGCCACATGGAAATGGCGGGCACGAACGTCACCAACAACAAGGCGATGAACAGTGGTATCAGGAATGGCAGCGTCCCGCGCATGCACTTCTCAAAGGAGATGTTCGACACTCGCGATAGCACATAGAGCACCATGCCTACCGGCGGTGTCAGTAGGCCAATCATCAGATTCAACACCATGATCACGCCGAAGTGCACTGGGTCGACGCCCGCGGCGACGGCCACCGGCAACAAGACTGGCACCAGGATGGTGATCGCTGCGATGGTCTCCATGAAACAGCCGACCACGAGCAACACCAGATTGATCAGCAGCAGAATGACGATAGGGTTGTCCGAGAACGGCCCCAGCAACGTCACCACATGCTGGGTGACCTGATTGCTGGTGAGGATCCAGGCGAAGATCGAAGCACCAGCGACGATGAACAGAATGATCGCCGTGGTTTCGATGGTTTCCATGCTGACCCTTAGCAACCGCCGCCACGTCAGGGTGCGATACACCACCACCCCCAGGAACAGGGCATAGATGACAGCGGCAATGGCAGCTTCGGTCGGAGTGAAGGCTCCACTGATGATGCCACCGACGATGATCACCGGTGTCAGCAAGGACAGGAAGGCACGCTTGGCGGACTCGCGAAGGAAGCTCACCGAGAAGCGGGCATCGCGAGGATAACCACGGCGACGCGCAAGCAGCGTGATCATGACCATCAACACCGCCCCCATCAGCAGCCCAGGAATCAAGCCGGCAGCGAACAGTTGGCCCACTGACGCTCCCGCCATTACGCCATAGATGACCATCGGCAGGCTGGGAGGAATGATCGGCCCGATGGTGGACGATGCTGCCGTGATGCCGACGGAGAAGTCCTGATCGTAGCCGGCATCGCGCATGGCCTTGATCTCGATAGTACCCAAGCCTCCGGCATCGGCAACTGCCGCACCGGACATTCCCGAGAAGATGATGCTGGCTCCCACATTGACATGCCCCAGGCCTCCGCGCATCCAACCCATCAGGGCTTTGGCAAAGTCGAAGATACGGGTCGTGATGCCGCCGTTGTTCATCAAGTTGCCGGCCAGAATGAAGAAGGGTATGGCCAACAACGGAAAGCTATCGACACCGTTGACCATGCGATGCACCACGACCACATCCGGCACCTGCCCAGTGAGATAGACATACATCAGGCAGGAGCCCGCCAGGCCAATGGCGATCGGGACTCCCATCACCAGCATGGTGAACAGACTGGCGAAGAGGAAGGAGAGATAAAATCCTTGTAGTGCCAAAAAGATACACAACAATACGGCGAGTATGACGACGATCGGGGGGACCAAGAGGCCACGCCGCTTGGCAAATGAAGTGGCAGGGGCTGACATGGAGGTTCTCCTGGACGTTCTTGTCATCGGTCATCTTCGGTGAAGATCAGCTCGCTCGTTCCCTCTCGCCAATGACGAATGGCCACCTGAATGGAGCGCACTAGCATCAGCACAAAGCCTGCCAGCACGATGTAATAGATGACGCTCTTGGGGATATCCACCGACACCATCATGGCGGTGGTTCTATCGGCCAGCTTATAGGTGATCCAGACACCGATGCTCAAGAAGAGGATTCTCGACAGATCGACGGTCGTCGACATGGCCAACCCAACGTTTCCCGGCATGTAGCGATAGAAGAACTCGACCGCGATGTGTGAGTTTTTCCTGACCGCCATGGCGCTTCCCAGAAAACCGACCGAAATCAGGAAATAGCGCGCCATTTCCTCGGTCCAGGCGATGGAATCCCCCATCACATAGCGGCTGAAAAACTGCAGAAACACCACCACCAGCAGGATCCAGAACAGAACCAGGGTCACATAGTCCTCCAGACCCTGGTCCCTGAAGTCGAACTTATCTTCTTCCTCGGCCTCGATCCAGTGGGTTTCATGATCCGGAGGCAAGCGTTCGTTGGACATGGGCAAGATTCCTCATTACCACACCCCGCCACGTCAGTGACGAGGTGTAGTGAACGTTGAGCGGAAGGCGGGGTTACTGGCCGAGAGCCTGCAACCGGTCGTAGGTCTCCTGCTCCCAAGTGGCAGCCTCACCGTTATGCTGCGGCATCACTGCCTCGCGGAACGGTTCGGTCTCCACCTCGTTCACCGTGGTGCCCTGTTCCTCGAACCAGGAGACGAGTTCTTCCTCCTGCTGCCGAATGTCCTCGGTGATATGTTCACCCGCCTCGGTATATACATTGCGGAAAATTTGTCGATCTTCTTCCGAGAGGCGGTTCCACAGTGGTCCCCCGGCAATGGTGATCAGGGAGTCGGTGATGTGGCCGGTCAGGTTGATGTAGTCCTGAACCTCATAGAAGGCCTTGGCCCGAATAGTCGGCAGCGGATTTTCCTGAGCATCCACCACGCCTTGTTGCAGGGCCAGATAGACTTCGGCAAAAGCGATGGGAGTCGGGTTGGCACCTACGGCTTCCGGGAACATCATGTACATAGGAGCATTGGGTACGCGAATCTTCAGCCCCTGCATGTCCTCGGGCTTGTTTATCGGCTTGTTGGACGTGGTATGCCGGCGGCCATAATAGTTCATGGCCAGTGGCACATTACCTGTGGCCTCCTCATAGCCTTGAGCGATCTCCTGGAAGAGTTCGCTGTCGGCATACGTTTGCCAATGGTCGAAATCGCGGAACATATAGGGCGCCCCGGCAATCCCGATAGGCCCATAGGAGCGACCGGCGAACTGGTTGCCGGTATAGATCAAATCCACGGTCCCTAGGCTGAGCCCTTCATTGATATCGGCCTCCTTGCCCAAGGAAGACGCAGGATGGACCTTGATCTGGTAACGACCATCGGTACGTTTTTCGATTTCATCGGCCGCCCACAACGCCCACTCATGATAAGGCTCCGTCGTTTCATAAACATGTGCGAAGTTGAGTGTTTCGGCACCATTGGCAATTCCGGCGACTCCCACGCCCGCCGCTAATAGTGTGGTCGATATCCAACGGCGCCACTGGCGATTGCTCGTGTTGACCATCTTGTTGTTCTCCATTGCATGAAAACGGTGTGCTGGCGATTTTCGAACACCGATACTGATGGCTTAACTGTATACGTGTCATACCATCATAAGGAAAGCTAGTCGCTCACCTCGCTCACTGCAACCCGACTTGGGGCGTGACTGGCCAGTGAGCCTCATTGACGTTCTATTGCCTTGGCAATAGTGTTGACAGCATACCTATCATACAGACCTACAAGCATAGGCGATTCATGAACCGGAGACACAATGACGACGACAACCCCAATGGATCTCTTACCACACGACCTAGATCAAGCCTTGCTGGTCGGGCGTGTCTGGCGCTCTTCTCCTCACCAAGGACCGGCCCTGGTCGTGATTCGCCAAGGTGAGGTCCTGGATATTTCCGCGAGCTGCAACTGCATGGCGGACCTGCTGGATCGAGACGATGCCGCGTCATTCTCCGCTTCGGTCTCAGGGGAATCATTGGGCTCGGTCGAGACCTTGCTCGACAACTCTCTGACCGACCCACAGCGAGGGCCCTATTTGCTTGCCCCTTGCGATGTCCAGGCCATCAAAGCCTGCGGGGTGACTTTCGCCGTCAGCCTGCTGGAACGCGTGATCGAGGAGCAGGCCGGTGGCGATCCAGGCCGTGCCGGTGAGCTGAGGGCGGAATTGAACGAGGTGATTGGCCAGGACTTGTCGCGTATCGCACCTGGCTCCACTGATGCCATGGCGCTCAAGCGAGCCTTGCAGGAGCGCGGTGCCTGGTCGCAATACATGGAGGTTGGCCTGGGCCCCGATGCTGAAGTCTTCACCAAAGCCCAGCCACTGTCCGCGGTCGGGTTCGGCGCTGCCGTTGGCCTGCACCCGGCCTCGCAGTGGAACAACCCCGAGCCAGAGATCGTATTGGCGGTGGATGCCTACGGGCACGCCAAGGGGGCAACGCTCGGCAACGACGTCAATCTGCGCGACATCGAGGGTCGTAGCGCTCTGCTACTGGGCAAGGCCAAGGACAACAACGCCTCTTGTGCCATCGGCCCCTTCATTCGCCTGTTCGACGAGCGTTTCACACTGGATGCGATACGCGAGGCTCAAGTCTCGATGCATATCGAAGGTGCGGATGATGGTTTCGTGCTCGATGGTACCAGTGACATGCGCGAAATCAGCCGCGATCCCCTCGATCTCGTTGAACAGACCATCGGCGCACACCATCAGTATCCCGATGGATTCATGCTGTTCCTCGGCACCATGTTCTCACCGATCGAAGATCGTGACGGGCGGGGACAGGGCTTCACCCATCACCTGGGCGATACGGTCACCATCACCACCCCAACGCTGGGCACACTGATCAATCGTGTCGACCGCTCCGACCGTCTACCGCCCTGGACCTTCGGCATTCGCCAGTGGCAAGCCCATCTGTCTCGCCGCCAAGGGGCTTGATTCACTCGACCGCGTCTCTGGGAGGACGTCGCATGACCACCATTACACGGCTCGATGTCCAGGACATCCGCTTTCCCACCTCGCAATCGCTGGATGGCTCGGATGCCATGAACACCGCCCCCGATTACTCCGCTACCTACGTGACCCTGCATACCGACGACAGGCATGAAGGCCACGGCCTGACCTTCACCATCGGGCGAGGTAACGAGATCTGCGTTGCCGCGGTGAAATCGCTGGCTTATCTAGTCAAGGGCCGTCGTCTCGCCTCGATCACCAGTGATATGGGAGCCTTCTGGCGTGAGATCACCGGCGATAGCCAACTGCGCTGGCTTGGTCCGGACAAGGGGGTCATCCACCTGGCCACCGCAGCCATCGTCAATGCGGTGTGGGACCTGTGGGCCAAGACCGCAGGCAAGCCGGTATGGAAGCTACTGGTCGACATGTCGCCCGAAGAATTGGTGCGCTGTCTCGATTTTCGCTTCGTCAGCGATGCACTGACCCCGGAAGAGGCCCTGGCCTTGCTGAGACGCCGAGAGGAAGGCAAAGCCGAGCGCGAACGCGAGATGTATCAGCGGGGCTATCCCGCCTATACCACTTCGGCCGGCTGGCTAGGGTATTCAGACGACAAGGTGAGACATCTGGCGCGAGAAGCCCTTGCTGAAGGCTGGACTCACTTCAAGCAGAAAGTCGGTGGTGACCTGGAAGAGGATTGCCGGCGTGCGCGTATCCTGCGCGAGGAAATCGGCTGGGAACGCCCTCTGATGATGGACGCCAACCAGATGTGGGACGTCGATGAGGCCATTACCAAGATGCGCCGACTGGCGGAATTCGACCCGCTGTGGATCGAGGAACCCACCAGCCCTGACGACATCCTCGGTCATGCCGAAATTCGCCGTCGCCTGGCCCCGATCGGTGTCGCCACCGGCGAGCACTGCCATAACAAGGTCATGTTCAAGCAACTACTGCAGGCCGGCGCCCTGGATTACTGCCAAGTCGATGCTGCCCGCCTGGGCGGACTCAACGAGGTGATCCTGGTGGTACTACTGGCCGCCAAGTACGGTGTGCCGGTCTGTCCCCATGCGGGCGGCGTTGGCCTGTGCGAATACGTGCAACACGTCTCGCTGTTCGACTACATTGCCGTTTCCGCCTCACTGGAAGGACGGGTACTCGAATACGTCGATCACCTTCACGAACACTTCGTCGACCCCGTGGTCATTCAGGGTGGCCGTTATCAGGTACCTCGGGCTCCAGGCTATAGCATCACCATGCACGCCGAGTCCCTGGCACACCATCGCTATCCCGACGGCGAAGCCTGGCAGCAAGAAGCTTGAAGCGCTAACCCACTATTCGTCTCTGGTGGCACCGAGCGGCTTGTCCGACATCGTCATCTGGCTGCCCAACTCCACCGACATAGGCGATAACGGGACATCGTGCGAGTGGGCAGAACCGAGTGCCGCCTGTGGATCCGGCGCTCCAGCTGCCACCTTGCGTCGCTGGCGATACAGATCCAGCGCACCGCTTCCGAACAGTGCAACCACGATCACCCCACCGCCGACGAAGGCCAACGGTGGCGGGATCTCTCCCAACCACCACCATACCAGCAAGGTGCCAATAAACGTTTCCAGCAGCATCACCAGGCTGACCTCGGCGCCCGGTAGATAACGCGGGCCAGTCTGAATCAGAAGGTAAGCACCAGGCAGGAATACCAGCGCCAACAAGGCCAGACGCTGCAGATCCTCCAATGGAGGTAAGGTCATGCCGCCCAAGGCAATGGCCGGCAACATCATCACCAGACAACCCAGCGGCAGAATCACGGTGGTATCCACCCCGCGCTGGGCACTGGCTACGGTGGTATTGACGGCGATCGCCAGCGGAACCGCCAACGCCACGACCAGACCCAACGGGCTGCCCGCACCGAGTTCACCGACTGCCATCAGGCTCGCCCCCAGTATGCACAAACCGATCACACACCAAGTCTGCAGCCGTAGCCGCTGTCCATAGACGAGCAGACCAATCAGGCCGGCAAGCAAGGGGGCCAGATTCTGGATTACCAACACGTTGCCAGCGGCGGTCAGCCGCGTGGCAGCGACGAATCCCCACGCACTGACGGCAAAAGCCAACGGGCACCACCAAGCGGCCTGGCCACAGGCACGTACCGCTTCTGGCAGACGCCTGCCATATCGCCATACGGCCACTAATGTCAGTACCATGAACAACAACAGTGCGCGCCAGAATACGAAAGTGGCGACGTCAACCTGGGTATCCTTGACGAATAGGGCATCCGGCGACAGCAGCATCACACCGGCACCGGTGATCAGGTAGCCGCGCACGCGCCACGACAACTGCTGCCACATACCGTACCTCCTAGCCGTTTCATTTATTCGAGTATCAAGGAGTCACAAAAAAACACAGGCCGGGGAACGTCCCCGGCCTGTGTGGTTACGACCGTTGCCTATCGTCTGTTTGGGACGGTGGCTATCTCAGGCGCGTTCGCGACGGCGAATCGGCGCCTCGTCATCGTTGCGGCGACGTGGTGCACGCTCCGGCGCTCCGCGATCTTCGCTGATCTCCAGCACTCGGCCAGCAACCCGAGCGCGAGACATCTTGGCCAGGATGGAGGTCGGCAGGGAACTGGGCAGTTCAACCACCGAGAAGGCATTGCGGATATCGATACGGCCAATGCGGTTACCTTCGATCCCCCCCTCGTTGGCCAAGGCACCGACCAATTGGCCCGGCTTGACGCCATCCTTGTGGCCGACAGCGACACGATAGCGTGTCATACCCTCGCTGGGTCCCCTCTCCTCACGGCCAGCACGACGGCGTGGCTTGCCATCGCGCGCCCCACGCTCACCACGCTCACCACGCTCACCACGCTCACCACGCTCGCTACGCTCGGCGCGAGGCGACGGCAAGCGACCAATCGGTGCTTCGTCGGCACGTGCGATAGCAGCGAAGGCGCAAGCCAAATCGACAGGATCATGTCCTTCAGCGATCAGACGCTCGACCAAGCTACGCTGTTCGTCGGTGCCCGCGGTGAGTGCACCCACCACCCGCTCACGGAAGGCTTCATCGCGATGAGCGCGAATCGCCTTCTCGTCGGGCAATGGCATATCGTTCATCCGTTGGCCAGTGGCCTGCTCCAGCCAACGCACCTTGCGAGTCTCACGGAAGCCGGCGAAAGTGATCGCTATCCCGGTGCGGCCAGCGCGGCCGGTACGCCCGATACGGTGAGTATAGGCTTCGCTGTCCTGCGGCAGGTCGTAATTGATGACGTGGGTAATGCGCGGCACATCAAGGCCCCGAGCAGCCACATCGGTGGCGATCAGCACGTCGACCTTGCCCCGCTTGAGGCGGGTGATGGTGCGCTCGCGCAGGCTCTGGTCAAGATCTCCGGACAAGCCAGCGACATTGACGCCACGCGCGGTGAGCTGCTCGACCAGAGTGGTACAAGCGGCCCGGGTGCGCACGAAGACGATAGCCGCATCCACCGGCTCGACTTCGAGAATACGTGACAAGGCTTCCAGCTTGGCACCGCCCTCGACACGCACCAGGCGCTGTTCGATGCTTTCGGCGGTCCCTACACTGGACTCGATCATGACCTTAACGGGATCGACCAGGTAACGGTTGACGATGCGCTCGATCTCGTCCGGCAGAGTCGCAGAGAAGAACACGCGCTGGGCGTCGGTCGGGGTATCGGCGACCACGCGCTTGACGTCGTCGATGAAGCCCATGCGCAGCATTTCGTCGGCTTCGTCGAGAACCAGTGCGGAAAGACCGTCAAGCTTGAGGGTGCCACGGTCCAGGTGATCGATTACCCGGCCGGGAGTGCCGACGACAACTTGAGCGCCACGCTTCAGCGCGGTGATCTGTTCACGATATTCCTGGCCGCCACACAGGGTGGCCACGCCCAGCCCCTGGAGGTTCTGACCGTATTTGGAAAAGGAGACGGCCACTTGCTGGGCCAGTTCACGCGTTGGTGCCAGTACCAGAACTTGGGGCTCGCGACGCTCGAGTTCGAGGCGCGACAATAGCGGCAGCGCGAAGGCTGCGGTCTTGCCGGTGCCGGTCTGGGCCTGGCCCAGCATGTCACGGCCTTCCAGCAAGGCAGGGATGGTTTGCGCCTGAATCGGCGAAGGGGTTTCATAGCCCAGGGTTTCTACAGCAGACAGCACGGCGGGCAGCAGTGCCAAGTCGCCGAAGCTCGGCGAGGCGACAGAAGTCGAGGTCATCAATCACACCTTGGTAGGCCGGTCGTATTACCGGCAACAATGTTTGGTGGTGCCCCCGCTCCGACACACGTTCATGCTCGGATTTGCCACGCTGGGCAAATTGTCTAGCGGAGTCTGGGACACCGGTCGCACCTGGCATCAGGTTCATTCGGCCCCCTCTTTGGGGCCAGTGAACCGCTGTGGCGACCGTTCGCGCCGTGCACGTTCGAAGATGAACGATGGCACTCGGGCGCTCCATCTACCTATCAAGACGCGCAATTCGTTACTGGCGTCTTTGCAAGCGTCGTCCTGCCCGCCGTCTTTTCGACGGCCCATGGCAAGGGCGATCCGTTACGATGGTGGGGTCAGCACATGCGAGGAGTGCGCATGCTATCATCGCCCTTGGCGCCATGCCAGTCTTTTTCCTGTGGAGTTCGAGCATGCCAAACCTGTGGGTCGATGCCGATGCCTGTCCTCGCGTGGCACGCGATATCATCGTGCGCGCCGCCGAGCGTACCAACACGCCGACCTGGTTCGTCGCCAACCATCAGGTACCACTGCCGGCCTCGCGCTGGGTCAAATCACTGGCCGTGGCCAGCGGTTTCGACGCCGCCGACCACGAGATCGTCAAACGACTGGAAAAGGGCGACTTGCTGATCACCTCGGACCTGCCGCTGGCCATGGAAGCGCTCGACAAGGACGCGATGGTGATGACCACTCGTGGCGAAGGACTCGACAAAAACAACATTCGCGCTCGGGTTCAGATGCGCGACTTCATGGAAACGCTGCGCGCCAGCGGCGAGCACACTGGCGGCCCAAAGGGCTATTCGGACAGCGACCGCCGCGAATTCGCCAATGCCCTGGACCGCTGGCTGGCACGCCAACGGTAGAAATGCACTTGCTTCAGAGCAGCTACGAGACTCGCACCACACAAGATCGAAACCCTGGCACTTCGCTAGCGATCTGCGCGTCGCCGCACAACATAATCCCTCACGAGTCCGGCTCGCTCGACATCCATGTCGAGCGCCACGCGCCGCTTTGCTTGTGCCAGCGATCTTGTTGAAGGTGCTCGCTACGCAGCCACTCTTCGCTCTTCGTTTCTTCCCTCTTCCTACTTCTCTCTTCCGACTCTCTTCTTTCCCACTTCATTACTTCTCGCGAATCCCTTTCCCTGGCAACCGCTCACGGTCATGCGGACGCTCGAAATCGAGTAGCGGGCCCTTGGGCACGATACGGGTAGGGTTGATGGTGTCGTGGCTGTAGTAGTAATGGCGCTGGATATGCTCCAGGTTCACCGTCTCCGCCACGCCGGGCCACTGATAAAGCTCACGCAGGTAGTTCGAGAGATTGGGATAGTCCTCGATGCGTTTGAGGTTGCACTTGAAGTGGCCATGGTAAACGGCATCGAAACGTATCAAGGTGGTGAACAACCGGATGTCGGCCTCGGTCAGCCATTCGCCGGCCAGGTATCGAGACTCGTCCAGACGCCTCTCGATACGCTCCAGCGCTTCGAACAGTGCAGTGACATGCTTGTCGTAGACACTCTGCTCGGTGGCGAACCCTGCCTTGTAGACGCCATTGTTGATGTGGTCATAGACATCGGCATTGACGGCATCGATAGTCTTGCGCAGGTCCTCGGGGTAGAAGTCCAGGCGATTGCCGGTGAGCCCGTCGAAGGCGGAATTGAACATCCGTATCAACTCAGCAGACTCGTTGTTGACGATACGTCCCTGCGCTTTATCCCACAGGATCGGTACCGTGACGCGACCAGTGTATTGCGGATCGGTCAGGGTATAGAGCTGGTGATGGAACGACACACCATTGACAGGGTCGCCACTGGAGCCCTCCTCGAGGTTGTAGGTCCACCCTTGGTCGAGCATCAGCGGACTGACATAGGACATGCCGATCAAATTCTCGAGTCCTTTGAGCTTACGCAATATCAAGGTGCGATGCGCCCAAGGACAAGCCAACGAAACATAGAGATGATAACGGTCGGCTTCGGCAGGTACACCCGGTTGGCCATTTGGGCCCGGCTCTCCTTTAGCCGTTACCCAGTCACGAAGTTTGGCGGACTCGCGAACGAACTCACCACCGTGTTTCTTGGTGTCGTACCACTGATCATGCCACTTGCCATCGATCAACTGGCCCATGGTCATCTCCTGAAAGACTTGGGAAATATTGCCCCCAGCCTAAACCGATTCAGTCGATGCTCAAGCGCATGTTTTTCGCCTCTCCATTCGATAAAATCGAATGATCATGCTTTGGACAACAGGTCTTCACGGCGGTCATCAGAGCATTGGCCATGGCACGTGTCGCTGGTCCAGCACGATCCCGATCACGGTAGATGAGTTGCATGGGCGCCTCCCGAATACCGCCGGCAGAAAGCGGTAAGGGCGTCAGGCGTCCCTCGTCCAGGGCATCACGAATCAAGGTTTCCGGCACCCAGGCAAAGCCCAGGCCGCGTTCGAGCATGCCTACCGACGTGCTCAGGTGGCTCACCGTCCAGCGCTGCTCGGCCTTGAGCCAACCGGAATCCATCGACTGGCGCAGCGCCGAGTCACGCACCACCAACTGCCGGTGTTGTTCCAGGTCGCGCAAGTCCAACTCGCGCTCGAGGCGCTGGAGGGCATGCGACGGATGCGCCACGGCGATGAAGTTGACGGTCACCAACGGTTCACCAAGGAAGCCCTGCGCCGCCAGGCCCGACACTACCAGGTCCGCGCGACCGTCGTAGAGCATCTCGACTCCACCGTTGAGCACCGTTTCATGCAACTGCACCCGCACATGCGGAAAGGCAGCAGAGAAGGTCTCCAAGGCATGGGCCAAGGCATCGGGTGGAAAAATCTGGTCCACCGCCAGCACTACCTCGGCCTCGAGCCCTTCGGCCAAGCGTTCTGCCACGTCTTCCAGCGCGACAGCACTTTCGATCAACTGTCGCGCACGGCGCAGCAGCATCTCTCCAGCCTCGGTCAGGCGTACCTGACGCCCTACCGGCTCCAGCACTTGTACACCCAACTGCTCCTCGATCTTGTGAACCGCATGGTTCAGCGTTGAGGGACTCTTGTGAATCGCCTCAGCGGCACGCGCGAAACCGCCATGGTCGATGACGGCAGCCAGCATCTGCCATTGCGCCAGTGTGACACGCGACATTTCGATTTCCTCGAACGATGGAAGCCAAATTATGTGCTTAATTTTCGAAAAATACGGCCTAAAATACCAGTAATGCATTTCACCAAGGGGATAATCATATGCCGACCTCCGCATCCTCCCAACGACACGTCACTCGCCTGCTCGAAAGCCTCCCCAGCCAAGACGGCGATGGCGTCAAGATTCGTCGAATCCATGACTTCGGTGGTGGGCTCGACCCCTTCCTGATGCTCGACGAACTCGGCTCCGACCAACCGGACGATTACATCGGCGGTTTCCCACCGCATCCACATCGTGGCATCCAGACACTGACCTACGTCATCCATGGCGGCCTAACCCACGAGGACCATATGGGTCATGCCAGCACCATCAATGCTGGCGATGCCCAGTGGATGCATACTGGTCGTGGCATCATCCATTCGGAAATGCCATTGACAGACAGCCAGGGCTTGCACGCTTTTCAGCTATGGCTGAACCTGCCCGCCAAGGATAAACTCAGCCCGGCCACCTACCGCAATGTGCGTCGTCATGAAATGCCGACGCTGACCAGTAAGGGGGCTCGGCTCATCGCACTGGGTGGAAGCTGGCAATTCAAGGATGGCACTTCAGTCAGCGGCCCGCTCGAGGCTTTAGCTGGGACAGGGGCGGTGGCCCACGTCACGTTGGACGAAGGAGGGGCCTTGTCACTGGTCAACTCGGCGCCCACATTGCTGCTCTATGTCTTCGACGGCGAGCTGTCGATCGCGGGACAAGACATCGGACAAGGTCGTCTTGCTAAACTCAGTGAAGGCCAAGAGGTATCACTTTCCAGTCCCACAGGGGCCCAAGCATTGATATTGGCGGGCACTCCACATCAGGAACCCATCGCTCATTACGGCCCTTTCGTGATGAATACCAGGGATGAGTTGGAGCAGACATTGACAGAGTATCGAAATGGCACGTTGACGGATTAAACATTGGTCACAGTCCCATTGATTAAAATTTAACCATCTCCAAAGCAAAAAACAGTCGTCGAATCCACTCCCTTTTTTCGATTGACTCAGACTCGAGACCACTGAAACCGAGTGGTCTCGAGCCGCGCTTCCTTTTACTGTATTTACATACAGACTAGGCAGGTCTTACGTCATGGGTTATGGTTCTTCTGCCTTTTTATATCCATCTAACACGTACGGCCTTTAACATGTTGCGAATTCTTCATTCGCTGCCCCGCACGCATAAATTGTTACTTTTACCGGTCGCCACTATGGTCACCGTGCTGGGCGCACAAAAAATTTTCAGTGCTTTCGATGGAAATGACACTGACAGCAACTCTGCTATAGTTTCCATCCCCATCGATCTTGACTCTTCAAGCGATGCGCCACTAGTCGCCAGCAAATCTCCTGTTGCAGAAGCCGTTCAACGAGCAACGAACGAGCGAGATGCCACTCGCCAACCCGTGCCAATCAACGAACTGGCCGTTCAAGAAATCATGGATATCGACTTCGTTTCGCCTGTCTTGGCCAATGAAGACGAGCAAGAATCCATTGGCCCTATGGCATCTTCGGCCTCGACTTCCGAAGCTAAGGACGACTCCTCTTCCAGAGTATCCAAGCGTATCGACAATGACGTGCTGCATCTCGCCATGACATTGCCGACGCGACTCGCCCCGGAAGAAGAGATGTCTCATGACGAACTCGCGGATGGAACGTCATACGACGACTTCTCCGCAGATCCCTTGGTATTGTTCGACAACAACAATGTATTCCTCGATGAGGAAATCGTCGCGCAACAAACCTATACCCCGGAATGGCAAGCCTATACCGTACAGCCAGGCGATACTTTCGCTGTTCTGGCCGAGCGTAATCTAGGGTTGGGTTATAGTGAAGTCATGAGCCTTCTCGATAGCCTTCCCGATGAGAAAGTGTTGACGCGGCTACGGGTCGGACGCAACTTCGAGTATCAACTCGACAGGAATGATCAGTTGCTGGCGCTACGCATCATGAAGAATGCTCGTAGTGGCTATCTGATCGAACGCGATGAGAACGGGGACTTCGACATCGCCAGCATCGAGAAGGCAGGCGAGCCGACTCAGCGGCTGTTTGCCGGTACCGTAAGCGGTAGCTTCGGCTTATCGGCCGAAGCGACGGGCCTAACCGCCGCCGAAGTTGCCCAGCTCAGCAACCTTCTCTCGAAAAAACTCGACTTTCGCCGCGACACCCGTCGCGGCGATAGCTTTCAGGTGCTGGTCGAATACGATGTCATCGACGGGCAAAACCTCGACCCACGCATCCTTGCCGTCCAGTATGCAGGAGCACGGATGGATCTGACCGTGGTTCGCAACAGCACCGACGATCGCTTCTATACGCCGGAAGGCAACAGTCTCGATCCTGCCTTCGCACGCTATCCGTTCTCTGGCAGTTATCGCCTGAGCTCCTCATTCAACCTCCAGCGCAAGCATCCGATTACCGGTCGTATCAGCCCGCATTACGGTACCGATTTTGCCATGCCGAGTGGCACATCAGTCATCACTCCCGCCGATGGACGCGTTGAAAAAGTGGGCAGTCATCCGCTTGCGGGGCGCTTCGTAGTCATACGCCACGACAATGGCTATCGGACTCGTTATCTTCACCTCTCAAGGCCCTTGGTCGATCGTGGCGACCGTGTAACCATGGGCGAGCGCATCGCCCTTTCCGGTAATACCGGCCGTAGCACAGGCCCTCACCTGCACTATGAAGTGATGGTCAATAGCCAGCGAGTCGATCCCATGCGCGTCGACTTGCCGGAAAACCAAAGCCTTCAGGGTGATGCCTTAGCCGCCTTCCAGCGTGAGTCCGAGCCCTTGCTGGCCGCACTCGAAAGTGGCGAAACCGGCACCGTGGTGGCCAGCCGCAGCTCGCGCAACAACGACGGTACCTGATCGTCGATATCCCCCCCTCGATACGCCGCCGCCCCGCTTTTGCGGGGCGGCGGCGTTAGGAGGTCAGGAAAGTCGCTCTGTATCAACGGACACTATCGGGACCACCTGCTGTACGGGAGACAAGAGCGGACTCACCACGTAGTAGATAGCAGCTCCCAGTAGCGATCCAGTGAACCAGCCGTAATCGTAGAACCAGTTCATGGTACCGGTCGTCAGTGCTATCAGAGTCAGGACTACGGGAACACCGAAGGCAATGAAACCCGCCACATTGATTGCCGGGTAGCTCTTGTTGTCTTGATAGAGGCTTGGTACATCCAGAGACTGGCGCTTGATCAGGAAGTAGTCCACCGCCATGATGCCGGCGATCGGCCCCAACAGGCTCGAATACCCCAGCAACCAGTTCGAGTAGAGGCTTTCCAAGGTTACCCCCGAAGTGATCACACCGGCCTTTTGCAACAAGTCATATCCCATCAACAACACCCCTACCAAGCCAGTGATCAGCACGCCACGGGTATGATTGACCAGCTTCGGTGCCACGTTCTGAAAGTCGTTGGTCGGTGAGACGATATTGGCCGCCGTATTGGTGGATAACGTCGCCACGATGATCAACACCATGGCGATACTCACCCAGAAGGGATTATCGATCATGCCAATCAGGTTGACTGGATCAGCAACCGTCTGGCCAACCAGTGACTCTGAAGCGGCGGTCATCACCACGCCCAAGGCGGCAAAGAAGAACATGGTCAATGGCAAGCCGAGCACTTGGCCGACGATCTGGTCCTTCTGACTTCTGGCAAAGCGGCTGAAATCAGGGATGTTCAGTGACAGCGTGGCCCAAAACCCGACCATGGCGGTCAAACCGGCAAAGAAGTAACCGTAAACCGATGCCCCCTCTGGACGCGACGGTGGTTGCGCAAGCAACTCGGTCATCGACATATGCGGCCAGGCCCAGAACATGAGCCCCACTCCTACCGCTAGCAGCAGGGGTGCCGCCAGGGTCTCCAACCATTTGATCGACTCGGCACCGCGTATCACCACATACAGATTCATGGCACCGAAGACGAAGAAGCCAATCACTTCACCGACGCCACCCAATGCCCTCCAAGGGGGAAAGATGGCCGACAGCAACAAATGGATAGCCAAGCCACCGAACATGGTCTGGATACCGAACCAGCCACAACCGACCAAGGCTCGTATCAGACACGGAACATTGGAGCCCAGGATACCGAATGACGAACGCAGCACCACAGGAAAAGGAATACCGAACTTGGTTCCAGGAAAGGCGTTCAACGTCAACGGAACCAACACCACCACGTTGGCCAGCAGAATGGCCAGCAGCGCTTCTCCGACACTTAGCCCGAAATAAGCGGTGAGCACACCACCCAAGGTGTAAGTCGGCACACAGATCGACATTCCCACCCATAGCGCAGCGACATTCCAGAATGACCAGGTGCGTTCCCTGGCTTTGGTCGGTGCAATATCGGGGTTGAAGCGAGGACTGTCATGGACATCGCTGCCCTCTTCCAGCTCTATCAAGCCTTTCTTGTCCACCATCCGAGATGTCTTGACGGTCATTGTTGTTCTCCTCGTCACTGGGAAATTCGCGACGCCTTCTGGCGAGCGTGCCAAATGCGACGCAATAAGCATGCCCAAGCGCCCTCCTTGGCCGTGGAATACCCAAAGCGATGACACTCGAGCTGCTGATCTTCTTCAGCAACTCGATGATTTCCAGGAAAAACTGACCCCAGGGACAGGAAACAGAATTCACTGAATAATATTGATTTGTTGTTGTCATCACTCATCACCGACATGCTTCATGACAGGCTAGTCAGTTTTCATCATGGTTCAAGAGGCAATGTAAATAAAGTCAGAAATCGAGAAAGAAAAATCATAAGATATTGTTAATAACAGATTTTTTCTCTTAACTTCAGCTATCACTAAATTTAATCATCCTTTCACCAATTTGGTGAATGCGTGAAAGAAATGACAAATATTTCTTTTATTACAATGCATTACCAAGCAGATTGCCGCCCCGAATAAAAAACTTGCACGATACCCTATATAGCGACTAGCTTTCAAAAAGCTGACTCAATAGACAGCTTTTGAACCAAAATTCATCGTGGCTGCCCTCAACGTCTTGCCAAGTCAATGGCAAGACGTGGTCCGGCTCGAAAACAAGCACAACAAGGGTGAAAACTCCCATGCAGAAAATGAAGATCGGTCTCATTCAAATGGGCCTGAAAGCCAATACCGACCTGGAACCTGCTGCCATTCGCGATGCCATGAACGAAGCCCATCTGCCACTGATCCAGCAGGCCGCCGATGCCGGTGTTCAGGTGTTGTGCTTTCAGGAAGTGTTCAATCAGCCCTACTTCTGCCCCAGCCAGGATCCCAAATGGTACGCCGCCGCCGAGCGTGTTCCGGAAGGCCCCACCTGCCAATGGATGCAGAAGCTTGCCGGCCAGCACCGCATGGTGATGATCGTACCGATCTACGAGGAAACCGTGACCGGTGTTTATTACAACACTGCCGCGGTGTTCGATGCCGACGGCAGCTACCTGGGCAAGTACCACAAGACGCATATCCCCCAGATCGCCGGGTTCTGGGAGAAGTTCTACTTCAAACCCGGCAAGTCGGAGTGGCCGGTATTCGATACCGCCTACGGCAAGATCGGCGTGTACATCTGCTACGACCGCCACTTCCCCGAAGGCTGGCGCGCCTTGGCCCTGAACGGTGCCGAAGTGATCTTCAACCCATCGGCCACCGTGGCCGGGCTTTCCCAATACCTGTGGGAACTCGAGCAACCCGCATCCGCCGCCGCCAATGGCTGCTTCATCGCCGCCATCAATCGCGTCGGCACCGAGGCACCGTGGAATATCGGCGAGTTCTACGGCTCCTCGTACATCGTCAATCCACGCGGCCAAATCGAAGCCCAAGCCAGCGACAAGGATGACGAGCTCCTCATCCATGAAATCGACCTCGCGATGGTGCGCGAGGTACGTAACAACTGGCAGTTCTTCCGTGATCGCAGGCCGGATGCGTACGCCCGCCTGACCGACGGTGAATAGGCGGTCTGAGCTAAATCACACGCAACGTATAACGACAAGAGAGAACGACCATGACACTACTAATTCGTGGCGGCACCGTCGTCACTCATGAAGAATCCTACCGTGCCGACATCCTCTGCGATGACGGCAAGATCCAGGCAATCGGCCGGGACCTGGAGCCTCCCGCCGGCTGTGAAATCATCGATGCTGGCGACCTCTACGTGATGCCTGGCGGCATCGACCCGCATACCCACATGCAGTTGCCGTTCATGGGTACCGTGGCCAGTGAGGATTTCTACACCGGCACAGCAGCGGGGCTTGCCGGCGGCACCACCTCGATCATCGACTTCGTGATCCCCAGCCCCGGCCAATCGCTGATGGAAGCCTTTCAGACCTGGCGTGGCTGGGCGGAAAAGGCCGCCGCCGATTACGCCTTTCATGTCGCCATCACCTGGTGGGACGACAGCGTGCGCGAGGACATGGGCACATTGGTACGCGAGCATGGCGTCAATAGCTTCAAGCATTTCATGGCCTACAAGAACGCCATCATGGCCACCGATGACATCCTGGTGCAGAGTTTTTCGCGCTGCCTGGAACTCGGCGCAGTACCCACGGTGCATGCCGAAAACGGCGAACTGGTCTACCACCTGCAACAGAAGCTGCTGGCACAAGGCATGACCGGGCCAGAAGCCCACCCCTTGTCACGCCCCCCTCAGGTCGAGGGTGAAGCAGCCAGCCGTGCAATCCGCATCGCCGGTACCCTGGGCACGCCGATCTATCTGGTGCATGTATCGACCAAGGACGCCGTGGACGAGATCACCTACGCCCGCCAGCACGGTCACCCGGTATACGGCGAATGTCTGGCCGGGCATCTAGTGCTCGACGACAGCGTATACCGTGACACCGACTGGGGCCGCGCCGCCGGTCATGTGATGAGCCCTCCTTTCCGTCCCAAGGGGCACCAGGAGGCACTGTGGCACGGTTTGCAATCCGGCAACCTGCAAACCACCGCGACCGATCACTGCTGCTTCTGTGCCGAGCAGAAGGCCATGGGCAAGGAAGATTTCACCAAGATCCCCAACGGCACCGCTGGCATCGAAGACCGCATGGCCGTGCTGTGGGAGGAGGGGGTGAATACCGGCAAGCTGTCGATCCACGACTTCGTGGCCCTGACCTCCACCAACACCGCCAAGATCTTCAACCTGTTTCCACGCAAAGGGGCGGTTCGTGTTGGTGCCGATGCCGACCTGGTGCTCTGGGACCCCACCGGCACACGCACCATTTCCGCCAAAACCCACCATCAAAATGTCGACTTCAACATCTTCGAAGGCAAGACGGTACGTGGTATCCCGCGCCACACCATCAGCCAAGGCAAATGGGTATGGCGTGATGGCGAATTGCATGCCGAACGCGGTGCCGGCCGTTATCTGGAGCGCCCGGCCTATCCCGGCGTCTACGACGTACTCAAGCGTCGAGCCGAGCACGATGCCCCCACCGCCGTCGAGCGGGAATGAACGGTAGTTCTCATCGTGTCCTGAGAGGGTGTTTACAAATGTGACGAGCGATGGTCAGGCAAGGCGAAATCAGCCGAAAAAGCGAAGTTTACGAGGTTGTAAATGAGCATTTTGAGGCTGATTTCAACGCAGTATGGCCGAGCGCAGTAGTTTGTAAACACCCTCTGATAGAACTGAACAAGAAGAGGCATCACCGTGACCGATAACTTGAATCACCTACCCCGGGTCGGCGACACCGGGATCAGTGAACAGGTGCTGGCCGACAACTTCCGTGACCTGCACCCCCCACTCACCGAGCGTCAGGCGATCATCGAGAGCCAGCGTTGCCTGTACTGCTACGACGCCCCCTGTATCGAAGCCTGCCCGTCGGATATCGACATCCCGCGTTTCATCCGCCAGATCGGCGAAGGCAACATCAACGGCGCCGCGCACACCATCCTCGAGCAGAACATCCTGGGTGGAAGTTGCGCACGCGTCTGCCCCACCGAGATCCTCTGCGAGCAGAGCTGCGTGCGTAATCACGATGCCGAGTGCCAACCGGTGTTGATCGGCCTGCTACAGCGCCATGCCACTGACCACATGCACTTCGACCAGCACCCCTTCGCCCGCGCGGCCGACAGCGGCCGACATGTGGCAGTGGTCGGCGCCGGCCCGGCGGGGCTGGCCTGCGCGCATCGCCTGGCGATGCATGGCCATCGGGTGACGATCTACGAAGCCGAGGCCAAGCCCGGCGGGCTCAACGAATACGGCATCGCCCGCTACAAGATGACCGACGACTTCGCCCGCAAGGAGGTGGAGTTCCTGCTCGAGATTGGCGGCATCGAGCTTCGCTACGGCCAGTGCCTGGGCGACAACCTGAGCCTCGCGCAGTTGCATGCCGATCACGACGGCGTGTTCCTGGGACTCGGTCTCGGCACCAGCCGTAAGCTGGGGCTGACTGGCGAGGACGCGCCAGGCCTCGCGCCGGCCACCGAGTACATCAAGGAACTGCGCCAGGCCAGCGACCTCACCCAACTGCCGCTGGCCAGGCGCTGCGTGGTGATCGGCGCCGGCAACACCGCCATCGACATGGCCACCCAGATGGCGCGGCTCGGCGCCGACGAGGTGACGCTGGTCTACCGGCGCGGCATCGACGCCATGTCCGCCACCGGTC
Organism: Litchfieldella anticariensis FP35 = DSM 16096; assembly: GCF_000409775.1. GTDB lineage: Bacteria > Pseudomonadota > Gammaproteobacteria > Pseudomonadales > Halomonadaceae > Litchfieldella > Litchfieldella anticariensis. The sequence continues at coordinate 400,397 of NZ_KE332388.1, forward strand.
ACGAGCAGGAGATCGCCAAGGCCAATGGCGTGCGCATGCTGACCTGGGCCCGGCCTCTGCAAGTGCTGCTCAACGATCAAAGGCGTGTTGTCGGTATGCGCTTCGAAAAGACCCAAGAGCAAGACGGCCGCCTGGCCGGTACCGGTGAGACCTTCGAAGTTGCCGCCGATGCAGTGTTCAAGGCCATTGGACAGACTTTCGCCAACGACAGCCTTAGCGATCCATTGGCGGCAGAACTCGAGCGTACCGGTGACAAGATCCAGGTCGACGAGCACTTCCGCACGTCGCTGCCCAATGTCTATGCCGGCGGTGACTGCATCGCTTCTGGGCAGGATCTCACCGTCCAGGCCGTGCAGCACGGCAAGCTTGCCGCCCATGCCATCCATCAGGATCTCTTGGCCAAGCAGGAGGCCGCATGAACACTTTCACTGACAGCCTCGTCAATGGCGTCGACCTGAGCATCGACTTCGCCGGCATCAAGGCCCCCAACCCCTTCTGGCTGGCTTCGGCACCGCCCACCGACAAAGCCTACAATGTGGTGCGTGCCTATGAGGCCGGCTGGGGCGGTGTGGTATGGAAAACCCTCGGCGAGGATCCGGCGGCGGTCAACGTTTCGTCGCGCTACTCGGCGCATTTCGGCAAGAACCGCGAGGTGCTGGGTTTCAACAACATCGAACTGATCACCGACCGTTCGCTGGAGATCAATCTGCGCGAGATCACCCAGGTCAAGCAGGACTGGCCGGACCGGGCACTGATCGTGTCGATCATGGTGCCCTGCGAGGAAGCCTCGTGGAAGCATATCCTGCCGCTGGTGGAAGCCACTGGCGCCGATGGTATCGAGCTCAACCTGGGCTGCCCCCACGGCATGCCCGAGCGCGGCATGGGCGCCGCGGTGGGCCAGAACCCGGATCTGATCGAACAGGTCACTCGTTGGTGCAAGCAGTATTATTCCAAGCCGGTGATCGTCAAGCTGACCCCCAACATCACCGATATTCGCGCCCCGGCCCAAGCCGCCTTGCGTGGTGGTGCCGACGCGGTATCGCTGATCAATACCATCAACTCGATCACCAGTCTCGACCTGGACAACATGGTGGCCAAACCCACCGTGGGACACCAGAGTACCCACGGCGGCTATTGCGGCAGCGCGGTCAAGCCAATCGCCCTGAACATGGTCGCCGAGATCGCCCGTGACACGCCCACCAGAAACCTGCCAATTTCCGGCATCGGAGGGGTATCCAACTGGCGGGATGCCGCAGAGTTCGTGGCGCTCGGGGCTGGCAGCGTACAAGTGTGCACCGCCGCCATGTTGCACGGTTTCCGCATCGTCGAGGAAATGAAGGATGGCCTCTCACGCTGGATGGCAGAGAAAGGCTACCGTTCGATCGAGGAGTTCTCCGGCAAGGCGGTGACCAATACCACCGACTGGAAACACCTCGACATGAACTTCAAGACCATCGCCCATATCGATCAGGACAAGTGCATCCAGTGCGGGCGCTGCTACATCGCCTGCGAGGACACCTCGCACCAGTCGATCGCCCAGCTGGTCGAAACCAGCGGCGCCAAGCGCTACGAGGTCATCGAAGAAGAGTGCGTGGGCTGTAACCTGTGCCAGATCACCTGCCCGGTAGAGAACTGCATCAGCATGGTACCGCAGGAGACGGGCAGACCCTACATGAGTTGGGAACAGGATCCGCGCAACCCCTTCCGTAAAGCGAGTTGAAGGAACGGCCTCGCTCCGGGTCCTCTCAAGGGGTCAGGCCAATCCCACGCAATATCACCGACGTCACCGACTGGACCGCCTTCTCGAACTGGAGATCGTCGAGGGGGCGGTCATCATTCAGCAGGCATATCTGGTAATTGAAATCGGCATAATGCTGGGTTGATGCCCAGATCATGTACAGCAGGTACGATGGTTCGACCGGCAGGATACGCCCGTCATCGATCCACTCGCGGATCTTGGCCTCCTTTAGCTTGGCCCACTCGTAGAGATTATCGCGTAACTGCTCCTGCAGGATCGGCGCTCCCTGCATCACCTCCGCGGCCCACACCTTGGAGCCATACGCTCGATCCCGGGAATGGGCCATCTTGGCGCGGATATACGAAGACAGCACGATACGAGGGTCGTCGTAGAGCTCGAAGCACAGCGCGTCCTGCTTCCATACCTCTAGCAATCCAAGCAATACCTCGCGATACAGATCTTCCTTGGTGGCGAAGTAGTAATGCACATTGGATTTGGGGATGTCCGCCAACTGCGCGATTTCACCCATCGATGCCCCGGCGTACCCCTTTTCCGCGAATACTTGCTCGGCTACCAGCAGTATCTTTTCGACGTTGCGTCGACGAATCTCACCCTTCTTCTTCGCCATGCTTCCCTCGTGCCCCGTGGAACAGCAGAAACCGCCGATAGGCATCGGCAGTTCCCAGCTTATCATCTCGGACCACGAGGCGGCGCCTTCCTCGAGCGCAGAAGCTTCACTCGCGAAACACAGCACCATCCAGAAAGACATCAGGGGCCATGGCGATGTCACCTTGACTACCCGGCAGCGACCACGGGTGGTCATGGGCGCCTTCGATACGGCTGTCGATCAAGGGCACGGAAATTCCCAGATCGGCAGCGGCCTGACGATAGAGATCGGGACGCACGCAGCGGGCAATAGCGGCGTCCAGGTCACATTCCTCCGGCAAGTGCTCCCAGCGACGCATCTGCTCCGCGTACCAGCGTGTCTGCGAATACCAGGGGAAATTGGCAGTGTGACGATGGAACAGCGTCGCACCGGGCAAGCGTTCGCCCTCCTGAACATCGGCCGGGTCGCGCATTCCTACCTCCACCACCTGCGGAGGTACATCCAGGTAACCGCCCTCGCACATCAGACGCGCCGCTCCCAGGCGATTACCGGGCTCATCCAGCCAGGCACAGGCACGTAGCAAAGCTCGCAGCAGCGCGAGATGTGTGAGCGGATGCCGCCGAGCCCACTCCTCGCGCACGCCGAAGACTTTTTCCTGGCTTGCGCCCCAGATATCGAAGCTGCCGCATACCATGCGCCCGATGCCTCGATGTTCAGCCAAACTGTTCCAGGGTTCACCGACACAGTATCCGTCCAGCTCGCCGGCTTTTAGCCGCACCGCCATCAATGGCGGCGGCACCACCCGTAGCGCCAGGTCTCGATCAGGATCGATTCCTCCCGCCGCCAGCCAGTAACGCAGCTGATAGCGGTGCGAGGAGAACGGGTAAACATTGGCGAAGCGCAGAGGCTCGGCACCGGCCCGCTCGCGTTCGGCAATGACAGCCGCCAGCGCTTGCGCACTGGCAATGGGATTCTCCAGCCCCTCTGCTGCATAGGCTTCCATCTGACGATACAACGCGGGCGAGACGGTGATCGCGTTGCCGCCTAGGTTGAGCGTCAACGCCGATAGCATCGGGGTCGCCCGACCATCCAACCCCAGGGTCGAGGCCAAGGGCATCAGCGCCAGCATCTGGGCGCCATCGAGCAAGCCGAGCTGCATGGCATCGCGCAGACTGGCCCATGACGTCTCCACATTGAGTGTCACCTCGAGACCCTCGGCAGCGAAGAGGCCGTTCTCCAAGGCTACTACCAAGGGTGCTGCATCATTGAGCGGCAACATGCCCAGGGTCAGGTGCGTGATTTCGGGATTCATCCTTTTCTCCTAGGGTTGGCCGTAGCGGCCAGCAATTCCTGCGCCAACTCATGAATGGTCATGCGTCGATTCATCGCCGTCGAACGCAGATACTGATAGGCGGCCTCTTCTCCAATACCGCGCATTTCCATGATCAGTGCCTTGGCCCGATCGATACTGCGCCGCTGCGCCAGGGTTTCCTGGGTACGCGTCAGTTCTCCCTTGAGGGCACGGTGGGACTCGAAGCTGGTGATGGCGACATTGATCATCGAACGCATCAATGCCGGCTGCACATGATCGACGACATAGGCGCTGACACCGGCCTTGGCAGCCTGGCGGGTCAAGTCTGGGGTTTCCTCCTCGGCCAGCATGATCATTGGCTTGGGATAGCGCCGACCGAGTTGTCCTACGTGTTCCAAGGTATCGCGGCTGGGTAGCGCGGCATCGATGATCACGGCATCCGGCTGCAACCGCTCGACCACGGCATGCAAGTCCTGCTGTTCATCGACGGTGGCCAGGACATCGAACCCCGCCTCTACCAGGGCCTTTTCCAGCACCTGGGAACGCTCGGGTTTGACGTCCACGATCAGCACCCTGATGGTCATTCAGATTCCTCTACTGTAAACACCCTCTGAGCGCGGCGTGCGTAATCACGAAGCGAATTCTGCCTTTCCTTTCATATAAGCAAGAATCACGCCACACAGAGATAGCGCTGTAAGGCGCACGCTTCGCGCCAATCCGAGTAATTATCCGAACCAGGATGCTTTTTCATGGTGCAAACGCCCCCTTCCATGCGCCAAAGCAGCGCCTGCCGACTTTCCCACCTTCCCCACAACCTTCTGATTTTACGCAAGTTAAGAAAATTGGCATGCCAATTGCTCAGTATGAAGCGACATCAAAATTCCCATGACGTGGACCAGGCCCAAGACGGGCACGAGTGCGTCGAACCCTAGACCTTCAATGATGAGGGTCCTCAACTTGTGTTCGACGAGGATTGCCCCATGGAAATTCACAACAAGGCCAACAGGATCCGTCTGTTCAATCTTGAAGACGCCGCAGATGCGCGCCTTCCACTTCTCCTGGTTCGCTTTTCATATCTGCTTCTTTGGCTGGTTCGGGATCGCGCCGCTCATGGCGATAGTGCGCGACGACCTGGGCCTGACCAAGACCCAGATCGGTAATACCATTATCGCTTCAGTTGCCATCACCGTGATCGTGCGCCTGGCGATTGGAGTGCTGTGTGACAAGATCGGGCCACGCAAGGCCTATTCCTGGCTCCTGTGCCTAGGCTCGCTGCCGGTGATGGCCATCGGGCTGGCCTCGAGCTTCGAGACCTTCTTCCTGGCTCGCTTGGCGATCGGTGCCATCGGCGCTTCTTTCGTGATCACCCAATATCACACTTCGGTGATGTTCGCTCCCAACGTGGTCGGGACCGCCAACGCTACCTCGGCGGGCTGGGGCAACCTGGGTGGCGGCACCACACAGATCCTGATGCCGTTGATCTTCTCAGGCATCCTGATGCTGGGCGTCAACGAGGCGCTGGGCTGGCGCCTGGCGATGATGGTGCCCGGTGTGGTGCTATTCCTGGTCGGTATCGCCTATTACTTCTTTACCCAAGATGCCCCGAACGGCAACTTCGACGAACTGCGCGCCCGGGGCGAGTTGCCTGAAGCCAACGGCGATCATGGCATGGGGCAGAGCTTCAAGGCCGCGGCCAAGGACATTCGTGTGTGGGCATTGTTCGTGGTCTATGCCGCCTGTTTCGGTGTCGAACTGACCATCAACAACATCGCCGCCATCTATTTCTTCGACAACTTCGATCTGACACTGGCCACCGCCGGCGTGATCGCTGGCCTGTTCGGCCTGATGAACATCTTTGCCCGTACCCTAGGCGGTGTCTTCTCCGACCTTTTCGCCCGCAATGGCGGCCTCAAGGGCCGGGTGCGCTGGTTGTTCATCGCCATGTTGTGCGAGGGCGTCGCGTTGATGTTCTTCTCACAGATGCATGTCCTGGCCCTGGCCATCGGTATCATGCTGGTCTTCAGCCTGTTCGTGCAGATGGCAGAAGGCGCGACTTTCGGCGTAGTGCCCTTCGTCAATAAGAAAGCCTTGGGCGCGGTCGCCGGTATCGTTGGCGCCGGCGGCAACGCCGGGGCCGTGGCCGCTGGCTTCCTGTTCCGCTCCGAGTCGCTCAGCTATCAACAGGGCCTGTTCTATCTCGGTATCGCGGTGGTGATCGCCTCGCTGTGTGCGCTGGTGGTGCGCTTCTCTCCAGAAGTCGAAGCCGAAGAAGAGGTCGCCTATCGAGAAGCTGCCGGCGACGACTCTCCCGCCCTGTCACTACGTTGAGTGATCGCCTCATGACCGGGCACCCCGGCCATGACAGCCAACGACACGAACCGCCACCCAGCCGGGTGGCAGTTTTTCCATGTCGATGACAGACGGGCTTGGAACGCTATCGACGCCAGATAAGATGGAGTACGGCAGACGACCGAACGGTTACACTATCCTTTCCCTGTCTCGATGAGGATTCGTTCGCTTGTCCTCGCATGCTGACCGCCCTTCCAGTGCCGAAGCTGTTCCTCTGACCGGCTTCTTCGGCGTGTTCCGTTACAGCCGCCGAGCACTCGAGCTGGTATGGGACACCTCCCGATCCCTGACGTTCGGTCTGGCGGTGTGCACCCTGGTCGCTGGGGTATTGCCGGCGGTGGCAGCCTGGATCGGCCAATTGATCGTCGATTCGGTGGTCGCCGCCATGGAAGCCCACCGCGAAATGGGTGAGGCCGCCTTGTGGCCAGTGCTGCGCTACGTCGCCCTGGAAGCTCTGGTGATCGCTCTGATCACCTTGGCCCAACGCGGTCTCTCGGCACAGCAGTCGCTGCTGCGTGCCCTGCTCGGCCAGAAGGTCAATGTGATGATCCTCGAGAAGGCCGGCACCCTGTCGTTGGCCCAATTCGAGGATTCGGAGCTCTACGACAAGCTTACCCGCGCCAGACGAGAGGCATCCTCCCGCCCCTTGGCACTGGTCAACAAGACCTTCTCGCTTTTGCAGAATGCCATCTCGCTGGTGAGCTTCGGCGTACTGTTGGTGCAATTCTCCCCCTGGGCACTCATGATCCTGGTGATTGGTGCCCTGCCGGTATTCGTCTCCGAAGCCAAGTTCTCCGGTGACGCCTTCCGGCTGTTCCGTTGGCGTTCGCCCCAGACTCGGATGCAGATGTATCTGGAAACCGTGCTGGCACGCGAGGACAGCATCAAAGAGGTCAAGCTATTTGGTCTGGGAACGCTGTTCCTCAACCGTTATCGCGCCATCTTCGATGCCCTGTACGGCGAGGACCGACGGCTGACTATTCGCCGCGACACCTGGGGTTTCCTACTCGGGTTATTGGGTACCCTAGCCTTCTACGGTGCCTATGCCTGGGTGGTGATCGAGACGGTGGGTGGCAATCTCACGCTCGGCGAGATGACCATGTACCTGTTGGTCTTCAAGCAAGGACAAGCAGCACTTTCGGCCAGCCTGACGGCGATCAGCGGCATGTACGAGGACAACCTCTACCTGTCGAACCTCTACGAATACCTGGAACAGCCGGTCGAGTCCGACAGCGGAACGCTGACCCAAGGTGCTATCCCAGGCGATGGCATCCGCTTCGAGCATGTCGGCTTCACCTATCCTGGGACCGATACCCCTGTGCTGCACGACATCAACCTACACCTGCGTCCGGGACAGAGCCTGGCACTGGTTGGCGAGAACGGCTCGGGCAAGACTACCCTGATCAAGCTGCTCACCCGCCTCTATCCTCCTCCCACGGGGCGTATCCTGCTCGATGGTAGCGAGCTGCATGAGTGGGATATCCAGACCCTGCGCCGTCGCATCGGGGTGATCTTCCAGGACTTCGTGCGCTACCAACTGCAGGCCGGTGAGAATCTGGGGGTTGGCGATATCGACGCCTTCGAGGACGAGGCCCGCTGGCAGGCGGCAGCACGCAGCGGACTGGCCGACGACTTCATCTCGAGCATGTCGAACGGCTATCGCACCCAACTGGGCCGCTGGTTCAAGAACGGCCAGGAACTCTCCGGCGGACAGTGGCAGAAGATCGCCCTGTCGCGCGCCTACATGCGCGAAGGGGCTGATATCCTGGTACTCGACGAGCCTACCTCATCCATGGATGCCGCCGCCGAAGCCAAGATCTTCGCCCGCTTCCGCGAGCACAGCCACGACAAGATGACCATTCTCATCTCGCACCGCTTCTCCACGGTACGTGCCGCCGACCAGATCCTTGTGATCGATCAAGGGCGAATCGTCGAATACGGAGACCATGACACCCTACTGGCCGAGAACGGCCGCTATGCACACCTGTTCCGACTGCAGGCGCAGGGGTATCAATAACCCAGCTGTTCTCTATCGATCTCCACCTCCATCCCCAACAGCAGGAACGACAATGTCTTGCCGTGGCCATCGAGGTTGAGGGCGCCGTTGACCCCACCCTGCAGCACGTCGTCGATGACGAAGTTCATGCCAGCCAGGTTCGGCATCAAATAGCGACGCACACAGCTGGTGCCACGATGAGCGAGTAGCGCCTGCACGCGTGCCTCAGTGACCTGTTCGACCAAGATTTCATAATGGCGGGGATCATAGGCGAATAGCGACAGGTTGAGCCGGTCACCCTTGTCGCCCGCCCGTGAATGGGCGATTTGATGCAACGGTACGGTTATCCGCTCGGCATAGCGTTCAGCTTGTGACATGGTCATGACTCCTCTGCCCGACCAAGGTAGCGAAGGCCTCTACGTCGGTGCGCTTGACCAGGTAGGACGCCGTGCACACCCGGCGCTGGAAACCACGCCGTACGCCGCCACCACCAGCCGGTCCGGCGCAGTACAGCGCCAGCAGTTCTTGGGTGGCGCGCTCGACCCAGACACGCTCGGTATGCTCGACGGCAAGTCGCAAGCGAAAATCCCCGTCGCCATTCGCCACCGCTGCGCGCTGCATGGCACCATCGTCATCATCGAACACGCTGGCCAAGCCAACGATGTCCAGTCGTTTACGCAACGACGACGGTGCCCGGAAGGTCAGCCGCTCGCGTAACACCCGCGCCGCCAGTTGCGTCCGGGCCAAGGCATTGGGACCGGCGTAGGAGATCTCGGCTTCGCCCTGCCAACCGCCTTCGTAGCAGACCGTGGTCTTGAGCCGATCAGGCGCCGGTTTACCGGCGATGCCCAACACTTCCACACGGTCGGGACCAATCTCGCGTACCGTTACCGCGGAGAGATCGACCACGACATCGGGCGTCAGGTAATTGGCCGGATCGTGGACCTCGTATAGCAACTGCTCCTTGACCGTGCGTTCCGTCACGCAGCCCCCAGTGCCAGGCGGCTTGGTCACCACCAGGCGGCCGTCGGATTCGACCTCGATGACCGGATAGCCGAGCGTTGCCATGCCGGGTACGTCCTTGCAGCCAGGATCGGAGAAATAACCACCGCTGACCTGGGCGCCACACTCGCCGAGATGGCCGGCCATCATCCCGGCGGCCAGGCGATCCCAATCGTCCCAGGCCCAGCCGAAGTGACGCATCAGGGGCGCCAGGAATAGCGCTGGATCCGCCACGCGACCGGTCACTACCACCTCAGCCCCAAGCTCCAAAGCTTGCACCAACGGCTCGGCACCAAGGTAGACATTGGCCGAGATCAACTGCTCAGGAGCCGGCAGGTCACGAGTCTCCGCCTCCCAAGGAGCAAGATCCAGCTCATCCAGACGGGAACGAATATCGTCGCCATGTACCCGAGCGATATGTGCCTCAGGGCGCCCAACGCGATTGGCCAACTCGGTGACCACCTCACACGCCTTGCCTGGATTGGCTGCACCGAAGTTGCCGAGAATCGCGATGCCATGTTCGAGGCAGTCCTTCAGCACCGGTGCCAACAGTTCCTCCAGTAGCGGCTCGTAGCCGGTATCGGGATTCTCGCGCATGGCACGATGAGCCGCTGCCAAGGTACGTTCCCCCAAGGTCTCGAAGATCAACGCAGAAGGTTCCCCACGACGGATGAGTTCGGCCACCACGGGAATCGCCGCGTCGGTGCGGTCTCCCGAGAACCCGGCGCCACTTCCCAGCAGGAATGTCATGAGCGTGTCTCCTTCACTTGGGTGACGCCGGTGCTCGGCAACTCACGCTGGCCAAACGCCGATACCTTGTTTGCCAACCGCCGGTGCCGTGCATACATGACCACCAACACCAGCAATGCCGCCGCTGTGGTCATCCAACCCGGCGTCAGCGCCAGGCCGATCACCACGAGTAAGCCTGCGATATCCAAGACGCGGATCCCGGTAATCGCCACACGGGACATCAACGAGGCGAAGGCCAGCACGAACACCACCCCCTGGCAGATCGCCAGCAGGATATCGGCCCAACCGCCGAATCCCGCCAGGGCCGGATAGATCAACAGCAGGAACGGGATCACATAGATCGCTGCCGCCAGACGCACCGCCTCCCCTGCTGCCGGCAACCAATTGGTACGTGCGATGCCCGAGGCGACGAACACTGCCACGCATACCGGCGGCGTGATCACCGACAGGGTAGCGAAATAGAACACGAACAGGTGGGCAATCAATGGTTCGACACCGATCTCGGTCAATGCCGGCGCCAGTACCGAAGCCACCAGCACATAGGCCGCGGTCGTCGGGATCCCCATGCCCAGGATCAGGCACACGCCGCCCACTATGAAGGCCACCAGGAACATCGACTGTCCGCCGATATCGACGATCAGGCTGGCCAGCGTCACACCGATGCCGGTCATACCGATCATCGCCACCAGGATCTGTGCACCGGCCAGCAATACACCAATGATCACCATGCCCTTACCGGCATCGATCAGGCCCGACAGCAGCCTGCCAATAATCGTGCGAGCCGGGGTTTTCGCCAGTAGCGCAAAAGGCACGAAGGTCAAGGTGGTCATCAGGATGCCGTAGAAGGCCGCCGTCTGGATCGAACGTCCAGAGAGCACTCCGTAGAAGAGCCCTCCCAACGCCGCGAGGATCGGTACTATGCGCTCGGGCCGCAACACCGCAGGCCAGGAAGGCAATTCATCGTCAGGCACCACCTGAAGGTTACGCCGCCCCGCGACCAGATGAATGGTCAGGAATACGCCCAAGTAGAAGAGAATCGCCGGCAGTAAAGCGGCGAGTGCAATGCGCACATAACTCTCGCCCAGGATCTCGGCCATGATGAAGGCCGCGGCACCAAGGATCGGCGGGGCAATCTGGCCACCGGTGGATGCCACCGCCTCGACGCCCGATGCGAAGGGAGCGGGGTAATTCAGGCGCTTCATCATCGGGATAGTGAAGTTGCCGGTGGTAGCCACGTTGGCCACCGCACTTCCGCTGACCATGCCGAACAGTCCCGATGCTACGGTAGCGACCTTGGCGGCCCCTCCTGGTGAACGGCCACTGATACGCAGTGCCAGATCCATGAAGGTCTGGCCACCACCGGTATGCAGCAGCAAACAACCGAACAATACAAAGGCGGCGATGGTGGTGGCGGCCACGCCGACCAACATGCCCCATACCCCCAGATCGCCGAGATAGATCGTTTCGGTGATGTAGTAGACATCGAAGCCGCGATGACCCAATGGCCCTGGAATGGCCGCCCCGAAATAGGCATAGGCCAGCCCCGCCACTACCAGCAGCGGGAAGATCATGCCGATGGCACGCCGAGAAAGCTCGAGTATCGTCACCAGCAGCACACCGGTCAGCAACATGTCGCGGGGAGTCGCCCAAGGCAGCTCGACCAGAATCCGCTCATGGTTCATGGCCACATAGCTGCAGGCCAGCACCACGCCCACCGCCAGTGTCAGGTCCACCGCGATGCCTAGCGGCCGCCAACGCGTGCCGGCCGCCAACGGATACACGGTCAGCCCGAGCAGAATCACCAGCGCGAGGAAAATCGCACGCTGGACCAGGCTTTCGAAGGGACCGGTAGCTGAGGTGTAGAGAATCAGTCCACCCAGCGCCAGGGCCAGCACCTTGGTCAGGTTCTCACGCATGAGATTGTCCTCGTCACTCGGCAGGCTGCAGTGCGTCGGGGATCTCCATTCCCTGTTCTTCGTAGTAACGGGCGGCGCCGGCATGCAATGGCACGGTACCAACCTCGAGTGTCATGCGTGCCAGGTCGGCACCCTTGACCGCAGCAAACGCATTGGCCTGCGGCTCCGGGTTCTCCATCACCGCCTTGACGATCTGGTAGACGGTTTCTTCGTCGAGATCAGGGTGGGCGTGCACGGCCACGCCGAACGCCCAAGTGGTGTAGGCAGGCACGCCGTCGGCGGCGCCTTCGGGGATATCGACGACCGCGAGATCCGGCATCTGCTCACGCAAGGTGGCAGCCTGTTCATCGCTGAGCGACAGCACCTCGATCGGAGTGAAGGTGGCGATATCCAGAGTCGAGCCGTCGAGGCGATTACCAACGCCGGATTTCACGTAACCGGCAATCCGGCCATCCTTGATCGAATCGACCACGTCGGTGGTGGAGCCGCGTACATAGTCGGGAGAAATGCCGAGCGTGTTCATTACCGCCTCGGTGGTGCTCTCGGTAGCCGAGCCGGTGATGCCCGGGTTAAGGCGTACCCCCTCGAGACCTTCCAGGGTGGTGACCCCAGCATCCTCGCGCATCACCACGTTCTGCGGCGCCACGGTGTAGACCCACAGCAGCCGGCTATCGACGGGGCGGCCTTCAAAGTCGCCCTGCCCATCATAAGCGTGATAGCCAGTATTGGTAGTCACCAGCCCCAGGTCGATCTGGCCACGGCTAAGACGCCGCAGATTGTCCACGGTGGCGCCGGTCTCAGCCACCGAGGAACTGATACCGTCGACTTGATTGTTGAGGATCTGATTGACGGCCACGAAGTAGCCGTAGTGGCTCGAGGAGCTCGAAGTCGAACCGATCAGCAGGCGCTCCTGAGCCTGAACGGCGGTGGTCGCGGCGAACATGGCCAGGCTCGTCGCCACGGCGGTGAACAGCGTCTTCTTCATGGTTGGCTCCAATGGCCCGGGTAGCTGGGCCTGTGTTGTGTTGTTATGGATCGTTGCAATGGATTGTCGTTGTCATCCGACGCCGACGTATGGCGCCGCTCACTTTGCATGGTCGTCACCTGGGATTATTTTGTACATTGAATAGTTTTTAACTTTCGTTATATTTTCTAAATGAATCCCAGCATCAAGCAGCTCAGGGCCTTCGTTGCCGTCGCCCACTCACGTAGCCTCGCCGAGGCCAGCGAGCGTATTCATCTGTCGCAACCGGCACTATCCATCGCCATTCGCAAACTCGAAGAGACAGTAGGCGGCCCGCTGTTCGCACGCACCACGCGCCAGCTTTCACTGACCCCGGAAGGCGAGGCCTTCCTGCCGGTGGCAATCCGTCTGCTCAACGATTGGACCGAGGCCTTCGAGGATCTCGGCGAGCTGTTCTCCAAGCAGCGCGGCAAGATCACCCTGGCCGCCCTGCCGACCCTGGCTGCAGGACTGCTGCCGGGGATCATCGCTACCTTTCGCGAACATCACCCACGCATCAACCTGAGCCTGCACGACGTACTGGCCGAGCAGGTCAATCAACTGGTTCGCGAAGGACGTGCCGATCTGGGATTTTCAGTGCCACCCTTTGAGTCGGAAGACCTGGCTTTCGAGCCATTGCTAGTCGACCGTTACGTGGCGGTCTGCCCGTTGGGGCATCCATTGCTGGAACAGCGTCGGGTGAAGTGGGAACAATTGACCGGTCACCCTTTCATCGGCATCAATCGGCTGTCCAGCTCACGCCAGGACATCGACCGCATCATGGCCGAGGTCGGCAAGCCGCTCGACATCCTCTGTGATGTCAGCCAGATCGCCACCGTAGGCCGCATGGTGGCGGCCGGCATCGGTATCAGCGTGTTACCGGCATTGAGCTTCCGTCAGATCGCTGCCGATGGCATCGGCTATCGGCCGCTGGTCACGCCCACCATCGACCGGGAACTGGGCATCGTCATGCGCCGACGCCATCCTCTCTCGGCGGCTGCCAGCGCCTTGCTGGAAGTGATTCGGTCAGCGAACGCCACCAAGCCGACCAAGTGACGTGAGCACCTACTTAACGGGCCTCGCTTATTTCCTGGAGTACTGGACGGTTGCCATTGAGCAATTTCAGTCAGGAGCTACCGACACCGGTCGGTCATAGTAGGCCCCGATTGAGGAGGTGTTGCAGTGAATGGAACGAAGGAAGCGGCGTACGCGCAACGGTTCAACCGGGTATTCGCCTACATAGACGAACATCTTTCCGAGGATCTTTCCCTGGAATGTCTGAGCGGAGTGGCGAACTTTTCGAAGTTTCACTTCCACCGCCAGTTCTCGCAGTATGCGGGCATCAGCGTCACGCGCTATACCCAGCTGATGCGGTTGCGTCGGGCGTCCTACCGACTGGCCTTCGAGGATGACACGCCGATTATCGAGATCGCCCTGGAGGCGTGCTTCGAGAACCCGGAGTCCTTCTCACGGGCCTTCAAGAATGCCTTTGGCCAGACACCGTCTCAATTCCGCAAGGCCCCGGCCTGGCAGCCGTGGCACAAACAGTATCAACTGCCCAAGAGAGAGCGGAGACTGCCCATGGATGTGACCATCATCGACTTCCCGGAAACCCGCGTGGCGGCACTCGAACACCGCGGCGCCCCGGCATTGGTTAACGAATCGGCCAAAAAATTCATAGACTGGCGCAAGCTAAGCGGCCATTCACCCGTGGCCACCAGCGAGACCTTTGGCCTTGCCTACGACGACCCGGCGACAACGCCTGCGGAACAGTTCCGCTTTGATATCTGCGGTTCGGTGTCGGATCCAGTCCCCGACAACGATCATGGCATCGTCAACAAAACCATCCCGGCTGGCCGTTGCGCCGTAGTGCGGCACTTAGGGACCCACGACCGCCTCAGCGACGCGGCTTACTATCTGTATCGGCAATGGCTACCGGAAAGCGGCGAAGAGTTGCGGGACTTCCCGTTATTCTTCCACTACCGGAATTTGATGCCTGAAACGCCGGAGCATGAATTGGTGACGGATGTTTGCTTGCCGTTGGTTTAAGGGGGTATCCGCCTCCCGCTGTGTCCGCGTGAAGGATACTGGCATAACCAATATCTCCATATGCTGATATAGGTGTGTTAGGCCATACTACGAGTCCGCCAGAAATGTGAAAATCATCTCATGGCGACCCGTGTATTGTCTGCCTAACACACCCCCGACTGGAGGGAACCATGTCAACCACCAACGAATATCGCGGCCGCTGCTTGTGCGGTGCCGTAAGTCTGACAGTCAAAGCCGACAACCACGATGTGGGAGCTTGCCATTGCAACATGTGCCAAACCTGGGGCGGCGGCCCGCTGCTGGCCCTGGAGTCGGTCAAGGAAGTGAAGATCGACGGTGAGGGTGAGGTCACAGTGTTCCAGTCATCGGATTGGGCCGAGCGCGGCTTCTGCCGCCAGTGTGGCACCCACCTGTTCTACCGCCTCAGGGATGGCAACCACTACGCGGTCCCGGTTGGCCTGGTCGATAGAGGTGAGCCTTGGAACTTCACTGCGCAGATCTTCATCGACGAGAAGCCGGCCTTCTACGATTTCGCCAACCAGACCAAGAACATGACCGGTCAGGAAGTGTTCGAGGCTTTCACGGGCAAGGCCTGACACGCGTTGCAGAACCGGCTCAATACCTCATCTACCTCAGTCATGATGACACAGGAGGCTGCCCATGCCCGATACCCCGGTCGACAACCCTCTGACGCTGCACTTCGGGCGGGAGGAACTGATCATTCGCCGCCGCTACGAGACGCTCAGCATCATCAATGACTTCCTGATTGCCATCTGGTTTTTGGCGGGCAGCATCCTGTTTCTTTATCCGAGCATGGAGAAGATCGGAATATGGCTGTTCATCGTCGGCAGCTTTCAGTTCCTGATCCGTCCAACGATTCGTCTGGCCAGCCATGTGCACCTCAAGAGAGTGCCGGCAACTCATTGGGAAAGTTAGCAAGCGACTCGTCGGCAAGGTTCGCCTTTACTTTGCTACAGTGACGGATGGCCGACTTGGCTCGGTCAAGCCACTCATTCTTGTTCAGATAACAGGACGTTACGTATGACCATCTCCGTAGGCGACAGAATTCCCGATGTGACCATCAAGACCAATGGGGTCGATGGTCCGGAGAGTATTTCCACCGCTGAGTTGTTCGCCGGTAAGCGCGTCGTACTGTTCGCGGTACCCGGTGCCTTCACTCCCGGCTGTTCCAATACCCATATGCCAGGCTTCGTGATCAAGGTCGACGATATCCTGGCCAAAGGTGTAGACACCATCGCCTGCATGGCGGTCAACGATGCCTTCGTGATGGATGCCTGGCAGAAGCAACAAAACGCCGAAAAGATCAAGATGCTGGCCGATGGCAATGCCGAGTTCGCCAAGGCATTGGGACTCGATATGGATGCCAGCGGTGGTGGCATGGGCACTCGCAGCAAACGCTTCGCACTGATCGCCACTAACGGTGTGGTGGAGTATCTTGGCATCGATACCAAGGGGGTGGATCAGAGCAGTGCCAACACCGTGCTTGAACAGCTTTGAAGAACCTCTGGTATCCAGCCGGCGTTTGACGCCGGCTATTTCCGTCGCGCCATGCATTAGGACACTTGTCTCATGGAAATAACAGCAATCACGGCAGACGACTTCAGACGTTTCTGGCCCACCTTCAAAGCCGTGGTAGAAGCCCAGGAAACCTATGCCTTCGATCCCGATATCGGCTACGAGGATGCCTACACCCTTTGGTGCGAACTCCCACAGTTCACGTTCGTCGCCAAGGAAAACGGCAAGATATTGGGCTCATATTTCCTGAAACCCAATGCGGCAGGTCCCGGTAATCATGTCTGCAACTGTGGCTACATAGTCGCGCCCGAGGCACGCGGCAAAGGCGTCGCCAGGGCAATGTGCCGGCACTCTCAAGACCAAGCCATCGAGGCAGGCTACCTCGCCATGCAGTTCAATGCCGTAGTGTCGACCAATGAAACCGCCATCAAGCTGTGGCAGTCGCTGGGATACGAGATCATCGGCACCGTTCCCAACGGCTATCGCCACAAGCGGCTAGGGCTCGTGGATACCTACATCATGCATAAACAATTACGCCGGCAAGTTCCTTGAGAAGGCACTTCAGGAAGTCTCGTCAAGAATCACCGGCAGGATGGCCTGAGGATGACGAGGCAGGTTGGACCACCTAGCCTGTCGTACTCCTTCAATGCCCATCCGACAACCCGAGTTCCTCGCGTCCTGTGCGATCCCCGATAAAGTGGGCGCACGTCATCCACTTCAAGGCCTACGTGTTGGGCTACGCTATGCAGTCTGTCCGCCCCAAGGTGTGCCACCACCGGATTGGCACTCCAGCGCAACGCACTGCGGGAAAGGCGTGCATGGGGGGCCGTTGGCGAGATCGCCACGACGGCAATCCGACTGCCATCGTGCGCTCGTGACGATACTGCCCTCAAGGCAATGTAGGGATCGGCCATATGCTCCAGCGAGCCGACGAATAGAATGACATCGAAGTTCTCGAGGTCATGGTCCGGGAGGTGCTCAGCGGATAACGTATGGAAGGCCAGATTATCGAGGCCAGCGGTGCGGCGGCGAGCAAGGTCGATGGCGCTTTCGCACCTATCGATGCCGACACCGAAACGGATCTCAGGCGCCAGAGCCGCCAGCAGTGCGCCCGAACCGCAGCCGACGTCCAGCACGCGCGCCGCGCCTTGGACGTGACATAGCTCCACGATGGCTTCACGTGTCGCCTCAAAGGTACCGCAATTGATCATGACGCACCGTTCACAGCTGCTAGTCTGCCCGCATTAATCCAACCCTGAAAACTCAGTCATCCGAGGGTAACGATCTCAAACTAGAGTATATGAATGTTCTCTGGGTGCTTCAGAACCGCATACACATGCCCCGGCATGATGCACCGCGGTATAGAAAGGCGTCTATTGGTGCAGGGAAACCTTGATATTGCGCCCCCATCATTCGCACATGACGGCAAAAACCAACCTAACCCACTGATTTTCAATGGATTTCGATAAGTTGGCGTGATTTTCGAATGGTATTAGGCACGTAAACACCAAGCACGGCTTGGTCGAATAGAGAGGATCAGCTTGGAAACTTGCCCAAATTTCAATGTCGCTACGCTGTAGCGATAAACCGAGTGAGCTGGCGTGCTCCCCTGTCCCCTTCGGGGGACTTTTTTATTGGTGCGGATTTATTGTAATTGTAAGAATCGTACCGCAAAACGATGCATACATCGGGTATGCAGTTTCAAGCGTGTAAGGCGCCGGTGCAACCCTACCTTCGTTTAATGAAGCCCCAAACATGCTGTAGAAACCACTAGCCTGATCGAATCATCTATCGGACAGGTGCACTACGCTGCATACGAGCCTGTAAGGCCGTATTGCAGCGATCGTCAGCCTGAATCCGATGAAGGGTACGTCCACCAGCCAATTGGCCGCAGAGATGGAATCTGCGCTATAACCATCGAAGGTGATAATGAAAGACCAGAACGTCGGGCTTCTTCGATAAGACCGGTAAACCGGCAGGGGACATATGAAGACGGCCGGTACACTTCATTCTGGGCGGGCGTCTTTTCAGCGAAAGGCATGGGCGGACGCCTACGCCAAACTGTCCAGTACCACACAGGGCACACCGCTGGATTTGGCCGACCTCGAGCGGCTCGCCACTGCCGCCTATCTGGTAGGCAAGGATACCGAGAGCCACGATCTTTGGAGACACACTCACCACGACGCTCTCGCGGCGGGTGATATTACGCGTGCTGCCCGGTGTGCTTTCTGGCTGGGCTTCGTATTGCTGATGAGTGGCGAAAAGGCGCGAGGCGGTGCCTGGATCGCCAGGGCCCGTCGGCTCCTGGAAGAGGAAGGGCTCGACTGCGTGGAAGCTGGCTACGTGATGGTCCCCGACGCGCTTCAGAGTCTTGGCAGGGGTGACCACGCACAAGCCTATGCCATCTTCAGTCAGGTAGGTGAATCCGGTAGGCGCTTTGGAGATCCGAATCTGCTGGCCATATCCTGCCTCGGCCGAGGTCAGTCTCTGATCGAAGCGGGCAGAATCCAGGAAGGAACAACCCTGTTGGACGAAGCCATGGTGGCTATGGAAGCCGGTGAGCTTTCTCCTTTGGCAGCGGGAATCATCTATTGCGGCGTAATCGAGACGTGCCAGCAGATTTTCGATCTGCGTCGGGCGCAGGAATGGACAGCGGCGCTGACACAGTGGTGTGAATCCCAGCCGGACCTGGTCCCCTATCGTGGACGATGCCTGGTGCACCGTGCCGAGATCATGCAGTTGCACGGTGCCTGGCTGGAAGCCATGGACGAAGCGGAGAAAGCCTGCCATCAGCTATGTCTTCGGCCCGGAGAGGCCGCCACCGGCTATGCCTTCTACTTATGTGCCGAACTTCATCGTCTACGTGGCGAGTACACCAAAGCCAAGCAAGCGTACGATCAGGCCAGCAGATGGGGGTATACGCTTCATCCCGGCCTGGCCCTGCTGCGACTGGCCCAGGGCCAAGTCGCCGTCGCCGAAGCTGCAATTCGACGGATCGTTGATGAGGCAACCGATCGGACGACCCGCACCGGCATTCTTCCCGCCTATATCGAAATCATGCTCAGCGTGGGAGATGTGCCGGCGGCTCGTGCCGGCGCTGATGAACTTTCCAGGATCGCCGCAACTCTCGATGCCCCTCTCCTGTGGGCCCTAACGACCGGCGCGCAGGGTGCTATCCTGCTTGCCGAAGATGAGCCCCTGGCGGCCCTGGAACCGCTGCGTCAGGCATCTAGGATTTGGGAAAAACTCGAAGCTCCGTATGAATTGGCCCGCATCCGAATTCTCATCGGACTCGCCTGCCACCGACTAGGCGACGACGACGCGACCAGGATGGAGTTCGACGCAGCGCATTGGAACCTCCAGCACCTGGGAGCCGCAGCGGAGTTGTCTCGCCTCGAGACTCTCTCCCCCCTCGACGCTTCCGACAATCGCCACCACCTGACGCGTCGCGAAATCCAGGTGCTCCGGTTAATCGCCTCAGGCAAGACCAACAAGGCGATTGCCATCGAACTCTCCTTGAGCGAGCGTACGATCGACCGCCACGTCAGTAACATCCTCGCCAAGCTCAACATGCCTTCGCGGGCCGCCGCCGCGGCCTATGCAGGCCATCACAACCTCTTCTAGGCTTTATCCGAAAACTATCTACGCTTGCCCATACTGCGTTAAAAATCAGCTCAAAGACCTCATTTACACCCACGTAAACTCCGTCCTTTTCGCTGATTTTTGCCTTGTCCGGCCATCGCTCGACGCCTTTTCGGACAA
The DNA here is from genome assembly GCF_000409775.1 of Litchfieldella anticariensis FP35 = DSM 16096. Taxonomy (GTDB): domain Bacteria; phylum Pseudomonadota; class Gammaproteobacteria; order Pseudomonadales; family Halomonadaceae; genus Litchfieldella; species Litchfieldella anticariensis. The sequence goes on from NZ_KE332388.1 coordinate 420,417, forward strand.
AGCCTGATCCATGGCTGGCGGAAACTACCCATAACGCTATGTGAAGCCATTGGGTAGCATCGCCGATGCGCTGCCCTGGCTTCCTGTCCCAAGCTTGACATGTGGAACATGTTTCCTGGGACAGGAGATCTGCCATGACCGTCAACATCAGCAGCATTCGGCAACTTCGAGAACGTTTACAAGGACAGCTCTTCCAACCGGGGACCGACGAGTATGACGATGCTCGTAAAGTCTTCAACGCGATGATAGATCGACGTCCTGCCCTGATCGCGCGGTGTGTGGATGTGGCGGACGCGATCGCAGCCGTCCACTTCGCCCGTGAAATGGACCTGCCGATAGCCGTGCGCGGCGGCGGCCACAGTGTGATAGGCAGCGCCGTATGTGATGAAGGCCTGGTCATCGACCTATCGGAGATGACGGACGTTCAGGTCGATCCGATTACACGTACCGCCCACGCCGCAGGCGGCACCACATGGGGTGGCTTCGACCGTGCAACCCAAGCCTATGACTTGGCCACCACTGGCGGGATCGTTCCTAGCACCGGGGTAGGAGGGCTCACTTTGGGGGGTGGCATCGGGCATCTCAATCGCAAGTTTGGTCTCGCCTGCGACAACTTGTTATCCGCCGATGTGGTGACTGCGGACGGCAGGCTCGTGACCGCTAGTGCCAACGAGAACGAGGATCTATTCTGGGGCCTGCGTGGCGGTGGCGGTAATTTCGGCGTAGTGACGTCTTTCGAGTATCAGCTTCATCCCGTGGGGCCTGTGCTCGGAGGCGAAATCATCTTCCCATTGGACCAGGCTAAGACAGCATTGCGATTCTACCGTGACTGGTCGACTGACGCCCCAGATGAACTGCGCGTGGATGCAGCCCTCGTTTCGACACTTGACGGGCCGGGGCTTTCGTTCGAGGTCTGCTATTGCGGAGAGATCGACACTGGCGAAAAGGTGCTGCGCCCTCTGCGGCAACTCGGTTCCCCCAGGCTTGATACTATCGATTCCGTCCCGTACGAGACGGTCCAGAACTTGCTAACGGACGTTTTTCAGCCGGGCATGCGCCACTACTGGAAAAGCGGCTTCGTACGCGAATTCAGCGACGACTTCATCGAAGCGCTCCTGGACTTCTTCGTCGCCGACATGCCTGCGCCATTTGCCGCGATCGCCATCGAACACCTGGGGGGAGCAGTCAGTCGCGTGGGAGCCTGGGACACCGCTTTCGGTCACCGGCAAGCTCAGCACAGCGTCCTGATATTACGGATGTGGCAGAATCCCGCAGACTCCGATGCCAACATCCAATGGGGCCGAAAGTGCTACAGCGTTGTGGAGCCCTTTCTGGAGAGCGGGGCATACGTCAACTACCTGGGTGAGGAAGGCGAGGCCAGGGTCAGGTCTGCCTATGGGGCCAACTATGAGCGGCTGGCCGCCCTGAAGAGTAAGTACGATCCCACGAACGTCTTCCGTTTCAACCAGAACATCAAGCCGGCATCCAGCACAGCGTGATCACCCTCGCACCGTGCAACGAAGTAATTGAGGGGAATACTGAATTAGCACGGACATTTATTCCGTGTTTCTTGAGGCAGAAGTATCGCGAAACCGCCTGATCAGGCCGCTTGGCGATACTCCCGCCCCTTGCCCTTGCGGGAATAGCTTCCCTTGCCCTTCTTGGGCTTCTGCTGCTGCATCTTGAACATCGGAGTGCGTAGCTGCGCCTTCAAGGCGTTGTCGCGAATCTTAGGTTTCTTCATCGAAAGTCTCCTGTGTTGAACGCGGCGATGATATGCCAATCATCATGGTGTTTTCCACCCGGCGACGGTGGCATTCAGCCCGTGCATCGGTTATTGATTAACCTCTACCGATGCATGACCAAGGAGAGCAATCGCATGAGCGTGGAATCCGTTCGTCGATTTTTCGCCGAACAGGCCCCGGATATCGAGGTCATCGAGCTGGATGTCAGCACCGCCACCGTGGATCTGGCCGCCAAAGCACATGGCGTGGCACCGGGGCAGATCGCCAAGACGCTAGCCTTTCGTGTCGGCGAGCGGCAAGTGCTGGTGGTCGCCAGTGGCGACGCGCGGTTCGATAATCGCAAGCTGCGGGAAACTTTCGATAGCAAGGCGAAAATGCTGGATGCCGAGACGGTGCTGGAATTGACCGGCCATCCAGTGGGTGGCGTCTGTCCGTTCGGGCTGGCCACGCCGCTGCCAGTCTATTGCGACGAGTCGCTCAAGGCTTACTCTGAAGTGTTGCCGGCCGCTGGCTCGCAGCACACTGCCGTACGCCTGTGCCCCGAACGGCTGGCAGAGCTGGTCGAGGCCGAGTGGGTGGATGTATGCAAGCTGCCGGTGGCGGCAGCGGGCGAATGAATCGCTAGATTCTTCAAGTTATCCAAGAAGCCGAATTCTAGACGTTATCGGCTCAGGCCGAGTTCAGGGTCATGACTGGCCATGCTGAGCAAGTCCATATTTCCGATACCTGACCAGAGAGGGTCCCAAGCATGGCAGTGAAGCACGATATTCCCACCGCGAAAGGGCTTATCGACGCGCCGGTCTCCGCAACTGATCGTGCCGACACCTGCATGCAACGTTCGCTCGGGACAGGGGAAGAAACGCTCCCCGAATCACAAGAGAAGTGACGATATACATGCACGTTCCCACACCGCCGGAGCCGTCATGCCCAATGGAACCAGTGCCAGACCCGAGAATGGCCGAGCGATCATGGCCGAGGATGAGCGTATCCTCACCACAGCAACACCTAACGCTACCGATCCCTCGCCATGGTTGCGCGCCGCCCCTGCAGCCTTTCTGCTGCTCTGGTCGCTGGGCTTTCCCGTCGCCAAGATCGGCACTGCCTATGTCGACCCCATCGTTTTTCTGACATTACGCTTTGCGCTAGTACTCGTGGTGCTGGCACCGCTGGTTATCTGGCTGCGCCCGCCCCTGCCCACGCGGCGAATCGACTGGCTGCACCTGTGCGTAGTCGGCATCCTGATCCAGACGGTCTACTTTGGGTTCTGCTACACCGCCTTCGCGCTAGGCACCTCGGCGGGTACCGTGGCATTGGTGGTTTCACTGCAGCCGGTTCTTGTCGCGCTACTGGCCCCGGCCCTGGTCAAGGAAGTGATCGGCCTGAAGCGATGGGTCGGTTTCGTGTTGGGTCTGGCAGGAGCCGCAATCGTCATCCTCGGTCGCTCGACGATCGAAGCCACCTCGCTACTAGGGTTAGCCAGTTCCATTGCGGCCCTGCTAGGCATCACCGCCGCTACCCTTTACGAGAAGCGCTTCAGCGTGGCGCAGCATCCCGTCACCGCCAACACGGTGCAATACGCGGCTGGCCTGATCACCACCCTGCCGCTAGGGCTGTTGTTCAGCAGCCTGCACATCACCTGGGCCGGAGAAATGATCGCTGCCCTCGCCTATCTGGTGATCGGCAATTCCCTGATTGCCATTACCCTGCTGTTGGCGATGATACGTCGCGGGGAAGCCTCGCGGGTCTCGGCACTGTTTTATCTAGTGCCACCTTGCGCCGCGCTGCTTTCATGGTTACTGATCGATGAAGCGATGCCGCCGCTAGCCTGGGTGGGCATGGCCGTGGCGGCAGTTGGTGTCGTCATTGCTACCCGCAAGTAATTACGGTGGCGCAATGACCTGAAAGGAATGCGAGCGGCGAACGAGGATGAGAGTTTACCAGTCATGCAACCACACCTATTTTATTCTACGCTGAGTGGGCTTGTTCATCCCGGAAAACAATTTCTATGCCCGTGACTATCGGAAAACAGTCACTTGCCGGCATGACCGCACTGACTTGACCAGCACATTCTTCCCTGGAATATCGCCCTTAGTCACTGAATGACACATGCAAAGGACTGCATATGAAGAGCAATAAATTTCACTTCATGGAGACATGGACGGTTCCCGGTTATTCGCCGGAAGAGATATGGGCAGCTATATCGACAGCGCACCCTTGTCATCTACCTCGCTGGTGGGATGGTGTTTATCTGCAAGTCAAGCCTTTGGAAGGAGCTGATAGACTGAGCGTAGGTGCACGAGCTTGGGTGAAAGCACGTGGTTTCTTGCCTTACAAACTGCGGTTTCTTCTTGAGGTCTCGGCGTTGGAGCCCAACTCCAGGATCGAAGTTCGTAGCCAAGGGGACCTCGAAGGAGTGTGGTGTGCACAGTTGAAGGAGTATGAAGATGGTTCATGTATCGGCCTCGAATGGAAGGTTACCGTTAATAAGCCTATCGTCCGTTTACTATCGCCACTGTTGAAACCGGTGTTTGCGCGAAACCACATCTGGACTACACCACGCGGCGAAGCTGGACTACGTGCCTACATGCAGCATCATGCTGGGACACTCCAGTTTCCCGAAGGAGAAAAGACCACGTTTGGCTGTTATACGCTTGAAACACACAACAGTCATAGCGGCTGCCCCTGACGTCGTCTTTGCCTATGTTGCCGATTTGCGCAATGAACGACGTTGGCAGCCTGACATCAAAGCGCTGATTCCTGTTACAGAGGGAACGTTCAGCCGTGGTTCCCGTTTCATTGAGGTCCGGCACAGCTTCGGCATCCGCTTTCGTTGGGAATTCGAAATTACCAACTTGAATCCAGGCAAGGGTATACACGTCATCAGTCACGGCGGGCGTTGCCCCTACCATGGCAGCCGCATATTTTCTGCCGTCCCCGGGGGAACATGCGTGATCGAACAAGGCGAATTGCAACTGCCAGGCGTACCACAGTGCTCCTCGCCACTGATCACTTGGTTGTCACAGCGATCGATTCGCAACGCTTATGCTCGACTGAAAACGTTACTCGAGGGCGGTTCCAGACTCACTTAAGCCCTCTCCCTTCACCGATTGCCGTCAGCACTCACTCCGACTGGCTTGCACTGCCGGACTCATCTCGACCATCCGTACCACGCTGCCGACCACGATCAAGCACGGTGATGGCAGTGGCCGCTCGGCGAGCTTGGCTGGCATATCGGCCAAGGTACCGGTGAGCGCTTGTTGCTCGGGTAGGCTGGCGTTGGCGACGAGCATGATCGGCCAGTCGTCGGGGAGTCCGGCGCGGCGCAACCCGGCGCAGATGGCGTCGACCTTGGACAGCCCCATGTAGAACACCAAGGTCTCGTCCTGACGGGCAAGTGATGTCCAGTCGGGTTCGCCGCCCTCGCGACACAGTTGGGCGGTAATGAAACGCAGTTGCTGGGCATGGGCACGGTCGGTGAGCGGGATGCCCATGCTGGCACAGGCGGCCGAGGCGGCAGTGATGCCGGGAACGATCTCGGCGGGCACCCCGGCATCGGCGAGCGCGGCGAGTTCTTCGCCCATGCGCCCGAACACGCCCGGATCGCCACCCTTGAGACGCACCACCGACTTGCCCTGCCCTGCCAATTCAACCAGCAATGCGCCGATCTCGGCCTGGGGTACGCTGTGATGACCGCGGGCCTTGCCCACATAGTAGCGCTCACGACCGGCGGGAATCAGTGCCAACACATCGTCGCCAACCAATCGGTCGTAAACCACGGCATCGGCCTGTTGCAGCAGCCGCGCTGCCTTGAGGGTCAGCAGTTCCACATCGCCACTGCCAGCGCCGACCAGATAAACGGTACCGGGGCGGCAGTCGCCGCGCAACGGCAGGCGTGGGGTCAACGCATCGTGGCTTCCCTTGACACTTGCGAGATAATGACCAGCCGTGCGTCCCAAACGCGCCATGGCGCTGACGGCACTGCTCAACGTCTCAGGCAACATCAACGACTTCAGGCTTTTGCTCAGAGCGCGCATGGGACCTCTCCTCTTCGATCAGGGATTTCAATTCAGGGATGCACGAGCCGCACTGGGTACCGCAGGCCAGCCGCGCTCCCAACGCCTCGACGCTGGTGTCGCCACCGCGAATGGCCTCGACGATGGCCTTCTGGCCCACCTGGTGGCAACTGCACACCAGCGGCCCGCTATCAGCTTCGCCGGCTTCGCACCCAGCCAGTAGTCGGCGACGCGCGTCCTTGCCCAACTGAGCCTCGGCGAAACGCTCGTCAAGCCAAGCCAAACCGGGAAGCTCGGCAGGCGGGGCAACCATCAGCCACCAGCGCAAGCGGCCGTTATCGATCCCGGCAGCCCGCAGACGACCGCTGGCGGGGTCGTCGCACCATAGTGTCGGCGCCACCGGCAACCTCTGTTGTACCCAGGCCAGCCAATCGCGAGCTTCGTTCTCACCACCCGCCAGTTGCCAGCGCTGACAGTTGGCCAAGGGAATGCGTGCCCAGTAGACGGCTTCCTCACGCCATGTCGCATCACTGGCCAAGTCACCGGCCACCAGCAACGTGGCTTCCCAATCCGTATCGAGTGGCGCAAGTGACACCGCACCATGCTTGGATTCCGGCTGCCCGGAAACCGGGTCCAGATGCGCCTCGAGCAGGCTGCCCATACGCGCGTTGCCACTGAAGCGGTCGGTCCAGTGCATGGGCACGAACACCTCGCCACGGCGCTGGCTGTTGGAGACCCGCACCCGACCTCGATATTCGCCGTTAGGGCTCGTGAGACAAGCCAGCTGCTGGTCGCCGATACCATGCGACGAGGCATCGTCGGGATGCACCTCGATGAAAGGCTCGGCGCGGTGATTCATCAGCCGTGGCGCCCGGCCCGTGCGCGTCATGGTATGCCACTGGTCGCGCACCCGGCCGGTGTTGAGTCGCAACGGACGCGCTTCGCTGAGTGTCTGGGCCGGCCCCTGCGGGCGTACCGGTATCAGTTTGGCTCGGCCATCCGGCGTGGCGAAGCGGCCATCTTCAAACAGCCGCGCCGTACCCTGGGGTGCGCTGGCGTTGACCGGCCATTGAATCGGTGAGAGGGCGTCGTAAGCCGTGCGGTCAAGGCCGGCAAGGCCAGAAATATCGAACAGCCGGAAGCCTTCGCCCTCATTTTCGAAGCCGGAGAGTCGCGCATGTTCGTCGAAGATCTGGCATGGGTGGGCATAGGCGAAGGCTTCGCCAAAACCCAGTCGCTTGGCGACCTCGACCATGATCCACCAGTCGTGGCGTGCTTCCCCTGGTGGTGGCAGGATGCCGCGCTGGCGCGAAATGCGACGCTCGGAGTTGGTCACGGTGCCGTTTTTTTCCGACCACGAGGACGCCGGCAACACGATATCGGCATATTCCAGCAGATCGGTATCAGCCATGCACTCGGAGACGATCACCAACGGGCATTTCTCCAAGGCACGGCGTACCCGATTGGCGTCAGGCAGGCTGACCGCCGGGTTGGTAGCCATGATCCACAGTGCCTGGATTTCGCCACGCTCGATGGCCTCGAACAGCTCCACTGCCTTGTACCCCGGCCCTTGCGGGAGGTCCGGCGTCAGCGAGTCGGTAGACCAGAAGCGTGTCACGCGGTCGATGGCGCCGGGGGTGTGATAGTCCATGTGGGCGGCGAGCTGGTTGGCAAGCCCACCTACTTCACGACCGCCCATGGCATTGGGTTGACCGGTGATCGAGAATGGCCCCGCGCCGGGTAGGCCGATCTTGCCGCCGGCCAGGTGACAATTGATGATCGCATTGCTCTTGTCGGTACCGCTGGACGACTGATTGACGCCCTGGGAATAGAGCGTCACCACATGCAGTTGGCTGGCGAACCAATAGTAGAAGGTCTGCAGGCGCTCGGGATCGACGTCGCAATCGGCGGCGATGGCCTCGATGCTGGTGTCATCCTCGCGGGCCGCCGCCAAGGCCCCTTCCAGGCCTTGGGTATGGGCATCGAGATAGACGTGGTCCAGGCGCTTCTTGTCGGCCATCCACGCCAGCAGGCCGTTGAACAAGCGGGCGTCGCTGCCGGGTTTTAGGCCCAAATAGAGGTCGGCAATCTCACAGGTGTCGGTGACGCGTGGATCGATCACCACTACCCGCATCAGTGGGTTGCGGGTCTTCGCCGTACGCAGGCGCTGATAAAGCACCGGGTGGTTCCAGGCCAGGTTGGAGCCAACCAGCACTACCAGTTCGGCGTCCTCCAGGTCCTCGTAGCTGCACGGTACGGCATCGGCGCCGAAGGCGCGCTTGTAGCCGGCCACCGCCGAGGCCATGCACAGCCGCGAGTTGGTATCCAGATGCGGCGTGCCGAAGAAGCCCTTGAACAGCTTGTTGGCGACGTAGTAGTCCTCGGTCAATAACTGCCCGGAGAGATAAGCGGCCACCGACTCATCGCCATGAGTAGCACGCACAGCGGCAAGCCGCTCGGCCACAGCATCGAGCGCGGTGCCCCAATCGACATCGACTCCATCGACCCGAGGCCGCGTCAGGCGCCCGTGATGGCCCAAGGTTTCATGCAACGCCGAACCCTTGACGCATAGCCGGCCGAAGTTGGCCGGATGGTCGCGGTCGCCTTCGACATGCTGAATGGTGTTGCCGTCATGGTCGACCGTCACGCCACAGCCGACACCACAATAGGGACACGTCGTAGACGCTTGCATGACCTTCCCTCCTTAACGCAAGGGGGCCTGACACTGCTAGCAGCGTCAGGCCCCCTTGCCTTGTATCACGAACGTCTTCATCCCTTGAGCGCCGCCGTTGGCGCCACCGCCAAGTTGGCGATGATGGGCAGAACACGAATTGGAAAATGTTATGTCATGGGTAGCAAACTCCTGACCATCATCTGACAAACCCTTTAATTTCACTCAATTACCAAAGACACACTGCCAACAGGTCAGTATTTCTCGTATAGGAACCATATTCCGTGCGCCATGCTGGTGCATTTTTCTCCCGCCATGCACGGCAGAAGATCATCATCTCCTTCACTCATTCTTTCTTGCTTGCTCGCCTAACTAGTAATTCTTTGATTTTTATTGTCTATCAAATTTTTCGGCACGCTATTCGCTTTGATCAGGACAAACGCGGTAATCGCGGATCAAAGACGATTCCTAAAGCTGACTACCGCCCGCTGGTCACAGGCCAGCAATACGACACAAGCAAAGCTGTCGCAAATTCAGGCAATGGCGCCTGGCGCAAGTGGACCCGAGGTCCCTAGCGTCAGGCGCCATTGTCGTTTGTAGGGGAGAGACATGAGCGAGCACCTGCTGATCATCGGCAACGGCATGGCCGGACACCGCCTGGTGGAGACCCTGCTCAAGAAACCAACGCGCCCAACTCGGATTACCGTGATCGGCGCGGAACAGGCACCAGCCTATAACCGTATTCTGCTGTCGCCCTGGCTGGCCGGCGAGACACAGCGTCAGGCACTGACACTGCGTGATGCCGCGTGGTACGAGGAACAAGGAGTCGAACTGATCCTCGGCGAGCGCGTCGAGCAAATCGATCGCCGCGCGCGTACGGTAACCACCGCCGCTGGGCGCCAGATCGGCTATGACCGCCTGGTGTTGGCCACCGGCTCGCGCCCCTTCATACCGCCAGTGCCTGGCACCAACCTCGATGGTGTGCATGGCTTCCGCGATCTCGACGATGCCGAATCGCTGACTCGCGCTGCCGAACACAGCGGCCAAGCAGTGGTGATCGGTGGCGGCCTGCTGGGGTTGGAAGCCGCCGAGGGCCTGAGAAAACGCGGCATGGCCGTGAGCGTGGTGCAACGCGACGACCGCCTGATGAATCGCCAGCTCGATGTCACCGCTGCCGGACTGCTCGAAAGCGAACTCGAAAGCCGCGGCCTGAAGATCGTGACCAACGGCAGCCTGGTTTCCCTACAAGACGACGGTAACGGTCAAGTCGCCGGCGCTTGGCTCGAGGACGGCCGTTTCCTGGCCGCTGACTGCGTAGTGATCGCCGCTGGGATCGTCCCCAATGTCGCACTGGGCCGTGCCGCCGGACTCGAGGTCAATCGTGCCATCGTCGTCGACGAGCTGCTGACCAGTTCCGACCCCATGATCCATGCCGTGGGGGAATGCTGCGAATTCCAGGGCCTGACCTATGGCCTGGTGGAGCCCATCTGGCGCCAGGTCGACGTCCTGGCCGCCCATCTGTGTGGCGAGCCGGTCACTGGCTACGTCGAACGCCCCACCGCCACCAAGCTCAAGATCAGCGGCGTCTCTCTCTATTCCTTCGGTCGCATCGACGCCGATCACGACCACGAGGTGCTGACCTACCACGATCCCCAGCATGGCGACTATCGCCGCCTGCTGCTGCGCGATGGCCATATTGAGGGCGCCGTGCTCTACGGCGACACCGCTGCCGGCCCCTGGTACTTCGAACAATCGCTGGCCGGTCGCGACGTCCGGCCCTGCCGCCAGGCACTGCTGTTCGGTGCCAGCGATGCCAAACCGTTTCTCGAATCCCCCATCCCCCTCGAGGAGGAGGCCGCATGAACGTCTCGCATTCCGACAAACAGCAGTTGATCGTCATCGGTAACGGCATGGTCGGCCACCACCTGGTCGAGCAACTCATCGAACGTGGCGCCACCGAAGCGTATCGAATCATCGTGTTCGGCGAAGAACGCCACCTGGCCTACGACCGGGTCCACCTCTCCGAATACTTCGCCGGTCGCGACGCCGAGTCGCTAGCGTTGTGCGCTTCCGACTATTACGCCGAGCATGGCATCGAACTGCGCCTCAGCGAAGCAGTGACCGAGATCGACCGCGACAATGGTGAGGTGGTCACCGACCAAGGTCGTTACTCTTACGACCGATTGGTACTGGCCACTGGCTCCTATCCATTCGTGCCCCCGATCCCCGGTAACGACCGCCCCAACTGCCTGGTTTATCGCACCCTGGAAGACCTCGATGCCATCCGCGCAGCGGCCGAAAAGGCCACGACCGGCGTGGTGGTCGGCGGTGGCCTGCTGGGCCTGGAAGCGGCCAATGCCCTGCGCGGGCTGAACCTGGATACCGCGGTGGTGGAATTCGCTCCCCGGTTGATGCCGATGCAGGTCGACAGTGAAGGCGGCGAACTGCTGCGCGAGAAGATCGAATCGCTGGGGGTACAAGTGCTGACCGAACGCGCCACCCAACGCATCGAGGATGGCGAAGCCAGCTTCCATCGCATGGTATTCCAGGACGACAAGGTGCTGGAGACCGACCTGATCGTGTTCTCCGCCGGAATTCGCCCACGCGATGAATTGGCCCGCGACAGTGGCCTGGAAATGGGCGAGCGCGGCGGCGTGGTGGTCGACGACCACTGTCTGACCAGCGATCCCACGATTCTCGCCGTGGGCGAAGTGGCGCTGTGGAACAACAGCATCTTCGGCCTGGTCGGCCCCGGCTATCAGATGGCCAAGGCTGCCGCCGACACCTTGACCCAAGGCGAACTGACCTTCCGTGGCGCCGACATGAGCACCAAGCTCAAGCTACTCGGCGTCGATGTAGGCTCGATCGGCGATGCCCACGGCGACCGCTCGCCCGGTGCGCGCATGTTCCGCTATCTGGACCAGATCAAGCAGGAGTATCGCAAGCTGGTGGTTTCCAGCGACGGCAAGAAGCTGCTCGGTGCCATGCTGGTCGGTGACAACAGCTACTACGACACCTTGATGCAGTACTACAGCAATGGCCTGGAGCTGCCCGCGGACCCAGCCTCGCTGATCCTGCCAAGCACCGAAGGTGCTCCTACCCTCGGCGCCGATGCACTTCCCGAAACGGCCACCATCTGCTCCTGCCATAACGTCACCAAGGGCGATGTCTGCGCCTCCATCGATACCGGCGCCACCGACCTCGGGGCAGTCAAGGCCGAAACCAAGGCCAGCACCGGCTGCGGCGGCTGCGCGGCACTGCTCAAGAGCGTGGTCGACCATGAACTGGAATCTCGCGGCGTTGAGGTCGACAAGTCGATCTGCGAACACTTCGCCTATACCCGCCAGGAGCTCTACGGCATCGTGCGCGTCGAAGGCATCAAGACCTTCAGCGAGCTGATCAAGAAGCACGGGCGCGGCCTGGGCTGCGATATCTGCAAGCCGGCGGTGGCCTCGATCCTGGCCTCGTGCTTCAACGAGCCGATCACCGATGCCTCGCACATCCCACTGCAGGACACCAACGACACCTTCATGGCCAACATGCAGAAGAACGGCACCTATTCGGTGGTGCCGCGCGTGCCTGGTGGCGAGATCACCCCTGACAAGCTGATCGCACTCGGCGAGGTAGGCAAGAAGTACGGCCTCTACACCAAGATCACCGGTGGCCAGCGCATCGACCTGTTCGGCGCCCAGCTCCACGACCTGCCGGACATCTGGCAGGAACTGATCGATGCCGGCTTCGAAACCGGCCACGCCTACGGCAAGGCCACGCGTACCGTGAAATCCTGCGTCGGCAGCACTTGGTGCCGCTATGGAGTGCAGGACAGCGTGAGCATGGCACTGCATGTCGAGAACCGTTACAAGGGGCTGCGCTCACCGCACAAGCTCAAGTTCGCGGTTTCCGGCTGTACCCGCGAATGCGCCGAGGCACAGAGCAAGGACGTCGGGGTGATCGCCACCGAGAACGGCTGGAACCTCTACGTGTGCGGCAACGGCGGCATGCGCCCGCGTCACGCCGAGCTATTCGCCACCGACCTCGACGACGAGACGCTGATCCAATACATCGACCGCTTCCTGATGTTCTACATCCGCACCGCCGACCGCCTACAGCGCACCTCGGTATGGCGCGAGAACCTCGACGGCGGCCTCGACTACCTCAAGGACGTGATCATCCACGACAGCCTGGGGATCGCCGATGAACTCGAGAAGCAGATGCAGGACGTGGTGGATCGCTACGAATGCGAATGGGCCAACGCGCTCAAGGACCCGGAAAAGCTCAAGCGCTTCCGCAGCTACGTCAACGACGATCGCCCCGATCCCAATATCATCGTGACGGAGGAGCGCGGCCAACTGCGCCCCGCTTGATTTGCGCTGAAACGGTCTGCGCTCGCTCAGGCAGCGTTAAAAATTCGCTCAAGGTGCTCATTTAACACCAGTAAACTCCGCCCTCTCGCGAATTTTTGCTTGCCTGAGCTTCGCTCGACACCTTTCAGCATCAAATCAACAACCGAATAAAACGAGGAACACCTCATGAGTACCGCAACCGCTTTAAAGACCGAGACCGAGGCTGACGTGAGCTGGCAGACACTTTGCACCAAGAACGACCTGGTGGCCTTTTCCGGGGTCGCCGCCTGGATCGAAACCGCCGAGGGCCCGGCCCAGGTAGCGCTGTTCTATTTACCAACCGGCCCGAATACGCCGGGGCTGCCGGGACACGAAACCGAGCTTTATGCCATCGATCACCACGACCCCTTCTCCAAGGCCAACGTCATCGCACGCGGTATCGTCGGCGATCTCAAGGGCCAACCAGTGGTGGCCTCACCCATCTACAAGCAGCACTTCCGGCTCAAGGACGGCGTGTGCCTGGAAGACGAGTCGGTGCAACTGCGCACCTGGCCGGTGCGTTTCGAGGGCGACGAAGTGTGGATCAAGGCGTGAGGGTTGGGTTCAAATTGGAGAGTTGAGGAGAAGCCGCCGGTGACGTTGACGCAGCGAAGCGGAGACAACGGCATCCGCGTGCGCACCTGGTTAACTGCTCTCCAGCATGTAAGCGCGAAGTTGCCGCTCCTCTCTCATTACATAGAGGATGAGCACACGGCTCTCATCTTCTCGGTAAAAAATACGGCAGGGTGGCACTACCACTTCCCTGTAGATGGAATTGGGTAGTTCGGGCGGAACCCGCCCGGACTGAGGAAAGTCTTCCAAGCGCTCAGTGTTGTCGAGAACTTCCTCTACCAGATGGCTTGCTGCCGTGGGGTTATCCAGAGCGATGTACTCAGCGATGGCGTCCAGTTCCTGAAGGGCTGGCTCCGTCCAGATTACTTCAGCCATTTACTCATTTTCTCCCTGGCCTCACTTTGACTGTACGTTCTTTCCTCAAGTACAGCGCGCTCTCCCCGTGAGAGCCCCTCAAGTAGCATAAGCCGGCGCTGCATAAACTCGTAATCCTGTACATCGACGAGATACGCGGATGGCTGACCATGCTCTGTGATCAGTACCGGCTCCTTTGTCATATGCAGGTCTGCCAAAATCTTTGTGGCTTGGCGCTTGAGGTTCGTAACAAGCTCAACTTTCATGGGTTCACCGTGAGTCAGACCAATAAGTGCCACTATAGTATCACTTATCGGGTCAGGCCATCACGGCTAACAGGTATTAGACAGCCGGCGCGTTTATTGACTTGAACGCGCCGGCTGCATAACACGGATGGCAACGAGCCACAGTTTTCACCTTGGTCGAGTGGATATCGTAGTTTGAAGACTGTCTACCTCTCCTCAAGTACGATCGATCTAACGAAGAAAGGTAGTCATCTTCATGAGCCGGGCACAGACCAAATCAAGGGCGCGGGGCCGTCTCCGGCAGTGTCCGCTTAGCGAACATCCAGGCCGGGAGCCGTGCGCGATTCAGCCAAGGCAGCCTGGCCAGCAACGCAATGACCACCAGTGCAAAACCGAGCCGTGCCCACAGGATGCCAGAGAGATCGGCCCCCAGTAGCATGATCAGCAGGGTATCCTCGATCAGGCTGTGACATAGCCCGAGAAAGCTCAGCGTCAGGACAATGTCACGGGGCATGAGGCGGCCCGAGTGCGCCTCGCGCAGCAGCAGGCCTGCGCCGAAGCTCAACCCCAGCGTGATGCCGATCACCGTGATATTAGCTGCCGATGAGCCGACTCCCAGTAAGCGCAGCAGCGGGTACAGCAGCTTGTGAATCAAACGCTCGATGCCCAGCCAGCGCAGCAGACTCAACAGCGCCATCAGTGCCAGGATCACCACGAAGATGGTGGCGAGTGTGATGGCCTGGTCCTGCACCCAGGCCGCCAGGCCGGCATCCCGCGGCGTTGGCTCCCAGACGACATGGTTGGCTTGCTGCAGCCAGTCACCGAGCGAATAGCTCATGTGCAACGCCCACCCCAGCAGCCAGGCACCACCGACTCGGAACAGCAGCGTCAGCCACCAGGGTACGCCAGCCTTGCGCGCCACGGCCCCTTCCACTGGCAATGAATGCCCCACGGCCATCAGCGCCCCCAGCACCGTGACCTGCGCCACCGTGAGTGGAGTTTCCCGCGAGATCTCGAAGAAGATTACCAGGCCCGTGTAGATGTTGGTCATCAGCGTGGCCGCCCATACCATACTCAATGGCTCCGGCAGGCCCAGCGGCATCATCAGAGGCGACAGCCATTCGCCCAGTCGTTCGGTCATGCCCAGAATCTCGAGCGCCTTGACGATCAGCAGCGCCGGTATCATCACCTTGAGCAAGGTCAAATAGACCGTCCAGGTCTCGCGAAGCAGCTGCCCCACCGTGCTTGCCAGGCGGGTAGGAAGTCGTTGTGCCATGTTCCATTTCCATCAGGGAGTCAACTGCTTACTTTACTCATGTACCGCACAAGGCGATGGCGTTCTGTACGCGAAACGGGAAGAATGTTGCTTTACGTAGGTGGCAAGGGAAATTTTCTGCACCATGGACAGACTCGATCTAAGGATCCTCGATCAGCTGCAGCGTGATGCCAGCCTGACCAACCAGGCACTGGCGGAGCGGGTTGGACTCTCCCCATCGGCATGCCTCAAGCGCGTACGTCGCTTGAAGAAGCACGGGGTCATTCAGCGCGAGGTGGCGCTTCTGGCACCCGAGACGTTGGGCACGAGCCTGCACATGGTGGTGGAAGTGACCATGGTGCGGGACGACAAGCCGCTCTATCGCGACTTCATCAGGCGGGTGGAAGCAGCACCCGAAGTCACCCAGTGCTACCAGGTCACGGGGGAAGTCGATTTCGTACTGATCGTGAACGTGCCCGACATGCAGGGCTATGATCGCTTCTGTGACAGTGTGCTCTATGCAGGAGGAGGCGTGCACAAGTTCCGCACGCTGATCTCCCGCAAACGCAACAAGTTCGAGACGCGGCTTCCCTTGGGTCTTGAGAGCGATGTCCCTTCCTCACCGCAAGCCCCCACTGGTCGATACCGCCCATAGCCTGACAGGCCCAGCATATTCCCACACTACCCGGTCGACCTTTGCCTGGCCGGATAGCTACCCTTGCCAAACAAAGCCGACGGCCCGCCGCCGGCGATGGAACGGTGCCGGTGGTAGACGAAAACCAGTACCAGAAGGACCAGGCCAGGAATATCGGTCATCCATCCCGGTTTGATCATCAGCAAGGCGCAGCCCAGCACCAACAGACGTTCGTGCCAGCGCACCCAAGTCACCAGATACCCCTGTATCGTGGCTACGAAGGCAAACATCCCCGTCGTCGCCGTGAAGATCACCCAGACGCCTCGGTACCAACTCTCAACGTCGTGCAGTAGTAGTTCCGGATTGAAAAAGAACATGAACGGCAGAATTGCCGTGCGCATGTCATAGGTGAACCCCTGAACGCCGGTACGTATCGGATCGGCGCGGGAGATGGCCGAAGCCGCATAGGCTGCCAACCCAACCGGCGGCGTGTCATCGGCCAAGATACCGAAGTAGAAAACGAACAAATGGATGGCCACCATGGGCACCTCGATGCCAACCTCGCCGGCCAGATTGGCAATCACCGGCGCCACCAACGCCGCCAGGCCGATAGAGAGGAGCGCAAATAAGCTCGGTTGCAAACAGCTCGACCAGGCAGTAGATCTGTCTCGATAGCTAGAAGGCCCTGGGGGAGTATGCGGCTTCGAACTCGTGGCTCAGCATCGACATGACGACCAGCGACTCGTAACCGGAAGGTCCTTCGAGACACTCCCTGAGCATCCCTTCCTCGATGAACCCTTCGCTGCGATACAGTTGTCGGGCACGGCCATTATCGACTTTCACATCAAGCCACAGGCGATGCATGCCCAACTCAGTGAAAGCCAACCTCTTGACCTCCCGAACTATTCTACGTCCGAACCCGATTCCTTTCTCTGCTGCAACTACACGACGAAGCTCCAGAGAACGATGAGGTGAGGACAAGCCAGCGAGAATGAAGAAGCCGACCGGTTTCCCCCCACTCCAAACCATACGGTGGGCAATATCGGGATCGGCCATGGCCTGACAGTGACGGGGAGCATCCCACGGGGTGATGAAAGGTGAGCTGTCCGGTGCCCCTTCAGCAATCAGCACGAAGTCAAGATCATCGAACATCGTTGGTTGAAACAAGACCTCATTCATCTCTTTTCCCCGCATGCACCGCCCATGTTGGAACTATCGATGGATTACAAGCCATGCGCAATGCCTGAATATCGGCTGTCTCCTTCCATTCGGCGTTAGCTCATCACTTCACCTTGCCGGCCACAGCCTGAGCGTCGTACTGGTCATGCTGCCTGTCGCCCTTGAGTATCCAACTCACCACGGTGGCGCCGACAAGCAGTACCATGCCGAACAAGGTCAATGCCATCGCATGACCAAAGGTATCGATCAGGACACCGATCGTGATCACTGGGATGCTGAAGCCGATGTAAGCCATCAGAAAATATCCTGCACTGGCGCGGGATTTTTGATCTCCCGCCACCTCGAGCACCCCGCTCAATCCCCCCAGATAAATGAATCCATAACAGGCACTGCTGGCGGCGACCGTCCCGACCAGCACCGCGCCCAAGACACCGAGCAATGCCCCCCATGCAATTAGGGCATAGGAAATGGGAAGAATGACCAAGCCGATTCGAGTCGAGAGAGGGGGAGACAACTTGCGTACCATCTGCTGGAACAGTACCCCGCAACTGCAAATGCCGAATGTCGCGAACCCGGCCCAACCCGACAGACCATACGGGGCCAAGGCCGAGGGCAGAATGGCGATGACCAGCCCGGAGGTTGCCCAGGCAAGCAAGATGGACAGCCCATAGGCAAAGGCACCTGGCGGATACATCGGCAAACGCAGCATTTCGGCGCTGGAACGCCTCGGTGCCTCATCTTTTAAGGTGATCACCAGCAACAGTGCCAGTGAACCAGCTCCCAGGTAAATCCAGAAACTCGGCGGTGTCAGACTTGGAGAGTGGAGGATGAAGAGACTGGTAATGGCAGCGCCAAGACCGAAGCCCAGCGATGTGCTGGCAGTCACCCAGTTGGCCGGCACCCGGCTATCTTCGCTCTTGAATAGATCGAGCATATACGCTGGGGCAACTGCCGAGGTCAGCGCAGACCCGATCCCCATCATGAACCGGGCAACGGCAAGAGTGGCAAGACCTGGTGCGACGAGAGTCAGCACCGTGGCAGCCAAACACAACAGCAAAGCGACAACGATCAAGGGACGACGGCCAACGCGCTCAGAAAGCCCATTCAGCAGTAGAAGGACCGGCATGATGCCAACCACATAGAAAGAGAATGCGACCGTCGTCGCCCCCACACCTACGCCATCTCGCGCTGCGAAATCATCGTATAACGGCGCCTGAAGATTCACTGCTGTGGTAATCATGCACAGTGCGAATGCGAGGCGTATGGAATTGATCCTATCCATGGCTACGGTCCGAGATGAGTGAGGAAATAACCCACGACATCAGCATCAACATCTCCAACTTCTCGATGAATTCTGGCTTGATTTCCCACCATCTCAGGCGAAGAGAAAAGCAGCTTGGAATTGGAGAACAGCGGCATCACGCCATGTGCTATAGAGTCATCAAATTCGCACTTATATAGTCTGCAGATAAGGTACAGTTACCTATGATTATCAAAGAACTGTTCCTGTATTTTCCTGAACGGTTTGGTGAAGCAGGGAGCTCTTTAGCATGAAGCTGGAAGTCGACAAGCACTCGGACAAGCCTGTCGTACATCAGGTGGAGGAAGGGATACGCGAGTGGATAGAGCGACATGGAGCCGGCGGAGGTAGCCGTCTGCCTTCTATACAGCACCTCTCGTCGAGCCACGGTATCAGCCGCAATGCAGTGATCGAAGCCTATGAGAGGTTGGTTGCCCATGGCCTGGTTCGCTCCAAACCGGGTTCGGGATTCTACGTGGCCGAAAACGCAGCCAGCATCCTCTCGAAGGCCCCATTGGCTCAGACAAGCCTCGAAGACATGACCGACGAGATGTGGAACCTGTTCAAAGCCGATGAAGACAGCTTGAAACTTGGCTGCGGCTGGTTACCCCATCATTGGCGCGAAGAAGAGGACCTGACATATGCGATACGTCATGTCGCCCGACAGCACCGTTCCGGCATCTTCGATTACAGCACCCCCATGGGGATACCGGAGCTTCGCTCCTTAATTCAAGAACGGATACGTTTGCTCGGCATCGAAGCGGACCCGAATCAGATTCTGATGACGGGAGGTGGAAGCCACGCGCTGGACCTCATCGTTCGGCTGATGCTCAAACCCGGCGACGTGGTATTTGTCGAATCGCCAGGCTACTACAACCTCTTTGGCCTGCTGCGTCTTCAACAGATCAAGATTGTCGGCGTGCCCCGCCTTACCGGCGGTCCTGACACGGAGCAGATGGAGTATCTGCTGTCCAAGCACAAGCCGAAGCTGTTCTTCACCAATAGCGTGTTCCAGAATCCCACGGGAACGACACTGGCCCCGACCGTCGCCCACCAAGTGCTTCAGCTCGCCGAAAAGTACGATTTCCAGATTGTCGAAGACGATGTCTATGCAGACTTTCAGCATGACCCCACGATTCGGCTCGCTGCCCTGGACGGACTGCACAGGGTCATCTACCTGGGCAGCTTCTCCAAAAGCCTGTCCTGCTCGTTGCGAGTCGGTTTCATCGCCGCACAGCCGTCTCTTATCAAGCACCTGGTCGATGTAAAAATGCTCACCAATATTTCAGCCTCACGCTTTGCCGAGCAAGTGGCCACGACCATGCTCCACAACGGCTCCTACCGGAAGTTGGCGGAACGGCTCAGGGTCAAGCTGTCCGGCCAAATGGCCTCAGCCCTGAACCTGATAAGAAGCGCAGGCTGGGAAATCTTTGCGGAGCCTGCCGGAGGCATGTTCATCTGGACACGACATCCCCAAGTCGAATCCTCTACCCAGTTGGTACAGAATGCCCAGCATGCCGGAATCAGCCTGTCGCCGGGGCATATGTTCTTACCCCACGGAACCAGCTCTCCATGGGTACGCATCAATGTGGCCTACACACGTGATGCTCGAGCAGCAACGTTTCTCAACAATCCGCTTGAAATGGTGGCCTGAAGCGAACCAGCGTCGATCAACGTTGACCGATTTTCTTGGCAAGCACCGGCATCTCAGGGTAGGCTGGATGACCCTGCACTGCATCAGTATCGGTAAGAGGGCCAACGCACTCAGTGCGTTGGCCCTCTTACCGATATAGGCGACAGACTAGGCAACATCAGCCTGTTTTCTCCCGTCCCCCCCTCTTATTGCACTCATTCGCCAGTCGCGACACCATGTACAAGTGCCCGTATTCCAGGCAAACGACACACATTAAGCAAAGTTAGCGTGAAAGGCCGCACTGGCAATAACGGAGCGCACCGTTCATTTTAGTGTCAAATAGCCTATGAAAGGAGCCCATCGACGATCACGCATCCCCCACGGAAACGTTACCGGCCGAACGCATGACAGCCTGTCATATGACCGTAAGGTGTCAGTGCCAGTGTCGACCATGCCGTCAATCCAAGGAGTGCTCAAGCCGATGGTACGCATCGATAAGAAAGCCACACGGCTCTACGTGCTGGATACCAATGTCCTGATCCACGACCCCGCAGCTCTCTACCAATTCGAGGAACATGATGTGGTCATTCCCATGACCGTCCTCGAAGAGCTCGACAAACACAAGAATGGCATTCGCGAGATCGCTCGCACCGCCCGGCAAATCAGCCGCACCCTATCCGACCTGACCAACCAGGTCAGCTTCGACGAGATCCAGGAAGGCATTCCCCTGCCCGGTTCGATCGGCCCAGTCGGTCGTTTGCGTTTCCTCTGCTATCCGGACCTGCTGCCCCTGGACAACATGGAGGACAGCCCCGACAACCGTTTGCTGGCGGAAACCTGCCGCCTGCGCGACGAACGCCCCGATGCCTCGGTGATCCTGGTCACCAAGGACATCAACCTGCGAGTCAAAGCCGCTGCGCTCAAGGTGCCGGTCGAGGACTACCTCAACGACCGGGTGTTCTCCGACAACGACGCCATGATCGAAGGCGCCAAGGTCTACACCGACGCTGGTCCAGGGGGCGCTGGACTCTGGGAGTCGCTCAATGTCGAGGTCAAGGTCGAGCGCATCGATCATCAGACCTTCTATCAACTGAAAGGCGACCTGCCCGATGACTGGCATGTCGGCATGTTGGTATCCGACAGCGAGAACGGTGCCGACTTCGAAGCCATCGTGCGCGAGCTGGGCCCCCACACCGCACGGCTACAACTGCTGACCAACTATCGGCATCACGCCGGTGTATGGAGTGTCCACGCCCACGACAGCCGTCAGAATTTCGCCCTCAACCTGTTGATGGACCCGGAAATCGACCTGATCACCATCGCTGGCAGCGCCGGTACCGGCAAGACCTACATGACGCTGGCGGCGGCGTTCCAGCAAACCCTGGATACCAAACGCTTCGAGCGCATCGTCTTCACCCGCGCCCCGATTCCCATGGGAGAGGATATCGGCTTCCTGCCCGGCACCGAAGAGGAGAAGATGTCGCCGTGGATGGGCGCCTTCCACGACAACATGGACAACCTGCTACGCGACGAGAAGGACGGCAGCACGAGCTGGAACGACGGCGCCACCCGCACCTTGATCGGTTCGCGGGTGCAGATCCGCTCACCGACCTTCATGCGTGGGCGCACCCTGAACGACACCTTCCTAATCATCGACGAGGCACAGAACTTCACACCCAAGCAACTCAAGTCGCTGGTGACCCGTGCTGGGCGCAACACCAAGATCGTCTGCCTCGGCAACGTTGGCCAGATCGACACCCCTTATCTCACCGCCAACACCTGCGGCATGGCGGCGATCGTCGAACGCTTCCGCAACTGGCCGCACGCCGGCCACATCACCTTGCGCAGCGTCGAGCGCTCACGCCTGGCACTGGCTGCAGAAGAACTGCTCTAGCCTTTTTTGCTACCAAAAGCCCCGGCATTTGAGCTGCCCCCGGGTTGGAACGGAGTCCAACTTTGGGGCAGTTCAGATTGAGCTGGCACGTGAGATTACATAATCACTTATTTAGCAATTCTTAACATATCCAAACATTCCGTTATATACTGCCGACGTCACTGCCTCACGCCAGCGTTGAGGACGCACTGAAAAAGCAGCGTGCGAAGATACGCGACGCATACGAACGGTTCCTTGAACCGTTGACAGGGAAACAGGTAAATGGATCTTGCCAAACTGGGTGACCTGGTCGCTTGCCCATGCAAGGGTGGTCCCCACCACATCGTGACTGGAGCCAAGCGTACTCTGGTCGACAACATGCCCGCCGCCCGGGCCGGAGACAAGAGTTCCTGCGGAGCAAGCATCGTCACTGGCCTCGATTGGTACCAGATAGAAGACGCCCCTGCCGCCGTGCACGGTAGTGCGACTTCCTGTGGCGGCCAGGTGATAGCCGCCTCCACGGTCAAGATCGGCTCGCCGCGAGGCGGAGCGATGCAACCGCTCAGCCCCGCCAAGGGGGAAAGCTATAATCGACGAGTTATCTTCAAGGATGCGAGTGGCAAGCCCTATGCCAGCGTTGCCTATCGGCTGGAACTGGACAGCGGCGAGGTGCTCGAGGGCGTGACCGATGCCAACGGCGAAGCCAACATCGCCGACTCCCGTTTCGTTTCCTCAGGCGTAAGAATTCTGGTCAAGGAGTGACCGATGAGCGAATGGCGACTAGTAGCAACGACCCAAACGACCCCCGCCAGCATTAACGACCCTTACGAGGTGACACTACCCTGTCGCCATCCTGATCAGGCAGTGGACATTGCCGCCTGGATGGTACAAGAAATCCAGCAGAATGCGGTATCGGACGCCGCGCTTCGAATGAAGCAGCAAAATGCCTACAGTGCCGAGCGGGAACTCAGTAAATGGCAGCAAGAAGGAGAAGAACTGGGTTTTCTGCAACAAATCGGTAGAGCCGTTGTGAAACCCGGTTTTTATGATATCGAGCATGCCCAGCAACGAGCCGCATGGTCCAGATGGACCTGGATGGTCATGCAGGACCATGACTGGGATCACAAACGAAGAATTGCAGGGCGATTTGAGACCTTAGGCAAAACATCCTATCGACATCACCATAAATACAAGAAATACGAATATTTCTACGACATCTGGTCCAATATCCACTATGGCTATATGGGGCTGTTTTGCGGCTTCTCCCGGGATGCCCTGCTGGATGGCGCCGGACTCGAGCAGGTGGGAACGGATCTTCATCGCTTCCAATCACCTACCAATAGAGCGTCCACCAATGGAGAGGGGCTGCAGCGCTTCGATGATACGACGGATTCACTGTCGATCAGAATCGGCTACGATCTGTTCGATGCATACCCCGATCCACAGCGTCTGACCGCCCAGATATTGCTCGACAGGATAGAAGCCGCTCCATACCCGATGGAAGTCGGTTCGAAAGTATTGCACGACTGCCAACGCGCCAGGGAGCGGCGAGAGTAACATGGGAATTGTCAGAAACAAGCGTAAACTAGCGGCCATCGCCGCAGTGGCAACCATCAGCTATTTTTTATACTATCAATACACTACCCCGCCAATCACTTACAAGATTGATAGCCGGCTGATCGAAATCAACGACACGTTGGTCAAGCTATCACGGACACTAGGCTTCACAGGTATATCAATATACTCATCCCACACAAACCCTCAATCTCTTAGAGACGCCATTCCGCCCAACATTTATGACACCATCGAGCAATCCGATATCAAGGAGATTCACTTTAACAACGACCCTGTAAACCAAACAGCAGTATTCAGCATTGATCAATTTTTTACTTTTTTTCGCCCTTATTGGTATTATAAATATAGCGAGATCGGTGGTGTTGACGAAGATATCGTTCCGTCTCTGGAAGAGGCCGTAAGGCAACAGGACACCCCCCCCTACTTCTTCTGTCAGAAAGCGGAAGTGCCGAATTGGTTCTTCTGCACCGCTTTTGATCCTTGATAAGGCGTCCCAGCGATGCCGATGCCTGCGTGCCTAACTGGACGAAAGTGACAAGGACAGGGTAATGAACAAACGTAAATTAGCGAAAATTTCGGCCCTTGCCGCTATCGTCATTTTTTCAGTCTACCAATTTCTCACCCCACCGATCACCTACAAGATCGACAGCCGGCTGATCGAAATCAACGATACGCTGGTCAAGCTCTCACGAACACTAGGTTTCAAGATTCTATCAATCTCCTCATCCGGCACGAACCCACAAGATCTTAGCGACGCCATTCCACATGATATCTATGACACTATCGAGCAATCCGATATTGATGAGATTTACTTCAACAATGATCCTTTCAACCAAACAGCCGTATTCACTATAGATCAGTTTTTTACTTTTTTTCGTCCTAGTTGGTATTATAAATATAGCGAGATCGGTGGTGTTGATGAAGATGTCGTTCCGTCTCTAGAAGATGCCGTAAAGCAACAGGACGGCCCGCCTTACTTTCTATGCCAGAAAGCGGAAGTTCCGAATTGGTTCTTCTGCACCTCTTTTGATCCTTGATACGGCGCCTCAACGATGCCGATAGACGACGAAAAACGTCTGGCTGGGCGCTTTGTCGGCAGCCTGAGTCCTGTAGCACACAGGACTCAGGCCATGGCCAACTCAGGGTTCGTGACGGTTGACGGCTTTCTCGATCAATGCCTCGCTTTCGCTTCCCGGCCCTTGGCGCAGGATGGTCTCGGCCTCGTGGTAGAGGCAAACATAGGTATTGCAGGAGGTACAGAACACCTTGTCATCGGGGTTGTGCACCTCGGACACCCGCATGAGATGGCTACCGCAATTGGGGCATCCCACTGGCAGGCGGAACTCTTCCGATAGGTCGTGCATGCGCTATTTCCTCCCTGACATGGTTCTTTCAGTCTTTAAGGCATGAGACAAAACTTCAAGCGCTCCATTCCCTATTCTCGAGAGGGGGCGTTATAGAGGGGCGTTATGGATGACGACACAGCACGACACTGAGATTGTTGGCTGGCATGTCCACCACAGCGTCCAGGTGCAGGCCGTGTTGGCTCGCCAGGGCGGTCACTTCGGCAAGATCGCGGATCCCCCAACTGGGATTGCGCATGCGCAGATCTCGATCGAATTCGGCGTTACTGGGGGCGGTATGCTGGCCATCACGTTTGAATGGACCATAGAGATACAGTACGCCATGCACGGGGAGTCGCTCTCCGGCCTCACTCAGCAATGCTTCGGCAGCACTCCAAGGTGAGATATGCAGCATGTTGATACACACCAAGGCATCGAAGCCTTCCACCGGCCAAGGGCGCCGCATCACGTCCAGAGCCAGTGGCGAACGCAGATTGGCCGGCCCTTGGCCATCGCGCCAGGCGGCAATCGAGGATCGCGCTCGAGGGTTGGGGTCACTGGGCTGCCAGTCGAGGTCAGGCAATGCGGTGGCGAAATGCAGTGCGTGTTCACCACTGCCGCTGGCAACTTCCAGCACCACCCCGTGCGACGGTAGATACTGGCGCAGTACCTCGAGAATCGGTTCCCGATTGCGTGCCGTCGCCGGGCTAGACAGGCGGGCATCGGGTTCGGATGGTATCGAATCCTGCCTATTCATGACTGATCACCCCTTTGCCAGGCGCTGGGCCAGCCAGGGACCAATGTCAGCGACCTGCTGAGGGCACAGCGAATGCTGCATGGGATACGTGCGGTAATTGACCTCGTAGCCCATCTCGCTGGCACGTTCGGTTCCGGCGCGGCCCAGGCTTTCCGGCACGACCGGATCGAAGGTGCCGTGATGGGCCTCGATGAGCAGGCCACGATTGGCCTCGTGGGGTTCGATACTGTCGGCAGTGGCAAAGTAGGTCGACATCGCCAGTAAACCGGCCAGCGGCCGAGGATAGGTCAACGCCGCCTCATAGACCACCGCCCCACCCTGTGAGAAACCGGCAAGGACGATGCGCCGGCTGTCGATCCCCTTGTCGATCTCGGCATCAATCAAACCATGTATCCGCTTGGCCGAAGCCTTGAGCTGAGGCACGTCGACGCGGCGCCCAATATCCATCTCCAGAATGTCATACCAGGCCGGCATCACCATGCCGCCATTGATGGTGACCGGCAGTCGCGGCGCGTGAGGCAATACGAAACGCACCGCCAGGTCGGAAGGCAGATCCAATGCCGGCACCAACGGCTCGAAATCGTGGCCATCGGCCCCCAGGCCATGCAGCAGAATCACGCAGCTATCGGCGGGCTTGCCGTTGCGAGGCTCGATGACCAGTTCGGTGGGTCGGCTCATTTGGGGGCTACTCCTTGCAAGGTTTTCGATACCCTACCTCATGCCTCTTCCGACGGCGACCCCGACGTCGATACAAGGCTCGCCTCGTCGTCAAAATGGCCATATCTGCGGAATCAATGGTAAGGCAACGAGTGCGACGAGCACGTTGAGCAGGCCGCCTACCCGCAGATAGTCACCGAAGCGATATCCGCCTGGGCCATACACCATCAAGTTGGTCTGGTAGCCGATGGGCGTGATGAAACTCGCCGAAGCGGCAAACATCACCGCCACCACATAAGGCATCGGGTTCACCCCCATGCTTTCAGCGCTGGCGACGACGATAGGAAAGGTGATGACTGCTGCGGCATTGTTGGTAATCAGTGCCGTCAACAACGCTACCACGACATAGACCATGACCAGCATCAACCAGGGATCGCCATTGGCCAAGCCCAGCACCGTCGTCGCCAGGGTCTGCGCGGCACCGGAATTCTCCAGGGCAGCGCCCAGGCCAAATGAGGCGGCGATGGTCAACAGTACTTGCACATCCAGGCTACGCTTGGCGGCGCCGATACTGCAGCAACCGGTAACCACCGCCAGCGCTGCGCCAAGCATCGCGGCATTGAGCAGGCTCAGTACACCGAACGTGGCCAGCGCGACCACACCGATGAGAATACTCCAAGCCATCCAGGCCTTTTCATGTACCGGGCGAGCCGACCCATTGACCTGGCTGATCAGCAGGAAATCGCGTGACTGGCGATGGCGTTCGATGAACGGTGGCCGCGCCTCGAGCAGCAGCACGTCGGCCGGTTGCAGACGAATCTGTCCCAGATTGCCGGCAACACGTTCTCCGTTTCGACACACCGCCAGCACCGCGGCGCCATAGAGGGTGCGAAAGTGGCCCTCACGGATGCGCTGACCGACGAACTGGCACTGATCGGAGACCACCGCCTCGACCAGACGACGCTCCTTGAAGTCTTTCTCCAGGCTCGACTCCCCATGGTAGGAAGGCACCAGGCCGCGCATTTGTTGCAGCTCTACCGCACCCGCCGAGGTCCCGGCAAACACCAGCCTGTCGCCGCCCTTGAGTTTCTCTCCGGGGCCGACGACGCTAACCACGTTGCCCCCGCGCTCGATCTCGACCAAAAACAGTTCCTGCAGATGGCGCAGGCCGGCTTCCTCTACCGTTTTGTCGACCAACGGCCCTTCGGCGTCGACTTCCATCTCGATAGTGAATTCACGAGGGTTCTCGAAAACTTGCTCGGCTCCGCGGCGCTCAGGTAACAGCCGATACCCCACCACCAACAGGTAGACCACCCCTATCACCGCCACCGGCACGCCTACCCAGGCGATATCGAACAGCCCCATGGCAAGCGATGGATAACGATCAGCGAGCATACCGTTGACCACCAGATTGGTGCTGGTGCCGAACAGGGTAATGGTACCGCCAAGGATCGAGGCAAAGCTCAATGGCATCAAGAAGCGATGAGCAGGCAATGCCAATCGCCGACTCCAGCTAAGTACCGCCGGAATATAGGTAGCCACCACGGGCGTGTTGTTGATGAAGCCACTCATACTGGCCACCGGCACCAGCAGACGCCTCAAGGCACTACCCTCATCTTTCGGGCGCCCTAGCACATAGCGGATGATCAGGTCGATGCCGCCGGTTTCACGAATGCTTGCCACCAGCACGTACATGAAAGCCACGGTGAACAAGCCGCTACTGGAGAAACCCGCCAACGCCTGCTGCGGGTCAATCACCCCCAGGGTCAACAGCACGACCACCGCACCGAGCAGAACCATGTCGGCACCAATGCGGGTGAAGGCCATCAAGGGGAAAACGGCGATAACAGCGATGAAAGCAAGCCAGGCATCTAGCGGCATGAGTAATCCATGGACGACGAGGCGAAACGCCCCATTGTGAACGCCACAGGATATACCCCAAAGTTATTTGTAGAAATTTATCTAGACGAAAAAGGGATAAGAGGAGAGAAGGAAGATGGAAGATGGAAGATGGAAGATGGAAGATGGAAGATGGGCAACTCTAGAGATAGCCCTGAAACAAACAAGGCCCGCCGAAGCGGGCCTTGTGGATCACTATCTGACGATAGCGAGCATCTCGTTCGTCAGCGCTTAGCTGACGACCTTGATGTTGGAAGCCTGGAGGCCTTTCTTGCCTTGAGAGACCTCGTAAGAGACCTTCTGGCCATCTTGCAGGGTCTTGAAGCCATCGGACTGAATCTCGGAGAAGTGCGCGAACAGGTCGTCGCCCTTGTCGTCCGGAGAAATGAAGCCGTAGCCTTTGGAATCATTGAACCACTTAACGGTACCAGTTGCCATGTGTTAAATCCTTCATAACTTGATGATGTTGCCGGGAATTACCCGAGACGCGTGGGTAAAACAAGGGAGATATTCACCAGGCTATCGAAGTTCTATGACAACTTTCGAGTACTGCTGACGATATTCGACTTGCTAACCAACAGCGCGCAGCATGCACCTTGTGAATGACCACGTCAATCAAAATTTTGTTGCAAAGGGCGATGAAGCGCCACACGCAGCGCCATGTCACGCTGATAGATGTCCGGCCGGAATGCCAAGTGGCCGTTGGTGCTGGCATCCACTGTCCAGTAATGCAGGATGACCGGTACCCGCCGGCGTAGATTGACGGTGCGCGTGGTACCGCTGTCCACCGCCTGGCGGAGAGACGCCGCATCCCAGCGCTGATTGTCGTCAAGCAGCAAACGGGTGAACTGCATGGCGTTCTCGACCCGGATACAGCCCGAGCTCACCGCCCGTTGCGGATTGTCGAACAGATGCTGTGACGGGGTATCGTGCAGATATACTGAGTAGCTATTGGGGAAGCGGATCACCACCCTGCCCAAGGGATTGTCTCCCCCCGACGCCTGACGCAGCATGATCGGCCCCGGATTTTGCCAATCGACCGTTTCAGGGTCGAGCTGGTTGCCTTGGTAGTCGATGACGGCCAGGTTCTCCCGCTTCAGGTAATCCAGGTCCTCGCGAATCTTCGGCAGCTTGTCTTCCCGGAAAATGGTCGGTGGCACCGTCCAGGTCGGGTTGAAGGTCAGATGCGTGATCGACGAACGCAATGAAGGTGTCTTGCGATATGGCTGACCGACCACGATGCGTGTCCGCCAGACATCCCCCGAGCCAAGAAAGTAGCTCAACTTGTAGCCTGCGATATCCACCAGCACGAAGCTCTCCGGCACATCGTGCAACAGCCAACGCGCCCGCTCCAGGTTGACGCGGATCTGGTCGATCCGCGTCCCCACCCCCACGTTGAGTGCCGAGCGAGTCTGTGGCCCCACCACTGCATCGTCCTCCAGCAAGTGGAGGCGCTGAAATTCACGCACGGCCTCCGCCAGCGTTGCGTCATAGTATTCGGCGTCTGGGGACTCGAGCACGACGTCACGGAACGTTCGTACATAATGCCCGGTATCCGCCGCCAATAGTTCGGGCTGTCCAAGGACTCCCAACCGTTGGCGCAGCAGGGCAACATCGGGGTGGCGATCGCCAGGCCGCAGGGACGAATCACGGGCTGGCAGTGTCGACCACCCCCCAGCCTCCTCGATGGCCCGGTAATGGGCCAAACCCTTACGCAGGCGTTCATAAGGCGGATAAGGAGGCCGGACCCGCTCGAAGGCTGCTTCGATATTTCCCGCCTCGACAGCCTGGAAAAGCGCCGCCATGTCCGGCGTGAACGTCGCCTGAGGAAGGTCCCAGTCATCGTCGACGGTCTTGGGGTCGAGCTTGCCGAGGTACAGATGACGCAAGGCCAGGAGGAAGCGCCGTGTAGCGCCCAAATCAGCCCGCGCTATCGCCTCGCTCGAGCTCTCTCCTGTCTGTTGCGAACTCTCTTCTGCCTGTTGAATGCGTTGCCAGGTCAATGCCAACGCGTCGGGGCGGTAGTCGGATGGCCTCAAACCATCACGATCCAAGCCTTCCAGTGCCGTCACCAAGGCTGACACACGCGACGCCTCGCGCCACGCCGGTCGATAATTGCGTGCTTGATAAAAATCGCGAACGAGCCGACCAAGCGCCGTGTCTTGCTCTTCCTCGTGCAGTAGGGCTTGGATCGAGGCACTCTCCTGCCCCCAGGCTGGGCCTGTGTTCCATGTCACGGCACACAGCAACACGAACAGAACCTTGGCTAATCGAACTTTAAGCATGGGCTCCCTGCCTCTTTTCAACGCTTCAACGGATTGGCCATCCTACCCGCTGCAGTCATAATGAAGACTGTCCCAGGTCATGGTACTGCCTTCCAATCACCTTAGTTAATTTAGCTATCAATGGACCAACCGAGAAGGACCTCATCCCCAATGACGACACGCCTGCTTGCGCTGAGCAAATGCATCCGTGCCTTTTCTTTCCTCGGGTTGTTCTCTCTTGCGTTCCCTGTCATTGCCACCCCTCTGGCCGACACCCTGCAACGCTTGGCCCCCAATGCCGATGCCCAGGTGCTGCGCCTGGCCGCCAATGCGTTGAATTGTGCCCAACCCAACGCCGAGCGCTTGGCGGTGATCGATTTCTCGCTCAGCGCCAATGAACCACGCTTGTGGGTCTTCGACCTGGTCCAGGAGCGGCTGTTATATGAAGAGCTGGTGTCGCACGGGCGCGGAACCGGCGACGAGCAGGCATTGTGGTTCTCCAATACGCCCGACAGTCACCAGTCGAGCTTGGGGCTGTTTCGTACCCTGAACAGCTATTACGGCAGCAACGGCTATTCCCTGCGCCTGGAGGGGCTGGAACCCGGCATCAATGACCTCGCCTACCAGCGAGCCATCGTGATCCATGGTGCCGACTACGTCAGCGAATCTTTCATCGACAAGTATGGCCGCCTGGGCCGCAGCCACGGCTGCCCCGCCGTACGTCAGGAGGTCGCCAAGCCATTGATCGACAGCATCAAGGAAGACCAGTACCTGTTCGCCTACTACCCCGACCAACAGTGGCTAGAAGCCTCGGCGTACCTTGCCTGCGGTCAGAGCACCAACCTGGCCAACAGTATCGACGCGCGAGGATATTCCCTGGCGATGCAGGCCTCGAACTAGACCATGCCCGAAAACTGCCGGCGCCTGACCAAGCGGCGCTAGACACCGAGGTGGCTCGATGCCCAACCTTCCTGCCCTGAATCGACATCTGCCGCGCGTGCCACTGCGCTATACCGCCTACCTGGCCAGTTGGCTTGGCCTGTTGGTGTGTTGGTGGGCGAGCCGCTTCCATCCCATCTGGGGCTGGCTGGCACTGGTCTTTGCCCTGTTTGCTGCCCTCGGCACCTACGACCTGTTCAACCGCCGGCGTACGGTAAGCCGCAATTACCCGATCCTGGCACACTTCCGCTACGGGCTGGAATCGATCGGCCCTGAGATTCGCCAGTACTTCATCCAGACCGATACCGAACAACGCCCCTTCTCGCGGGAGCAACGCGCACTGGTCTACCAGCGCGCCAAGCAGGTGGCCGACAAAGTGCCGTTTGGCTCGTTACACGACCTGTATGCCGAAGGCTATGAATGGATCAACCATTCCCTGTCACCCGTGCCCGTTACTGGCCATGACTTTCGCATCACCATCGGCGAACACTGCGCCAAGCCCTACTCGGCCAGCGTATTCAACATCTCGGCCATGAGCTTCGGCTCGCTGTCGGCGAATGCCATCCAGGCACTGAACAAAGGCGCCCGCCTTGGCGGCTTCTACCACGACACCGGTGAAGGGGCGATTTCCCCCCACCACCTTCAGGGGGGCGACCTGGTATGGGAAATTGGTTCGGGCTATTTCGGGTGCCGCACGCCTGATGGTAGTTTCTGCGAGGAGCGCTTCGCCGAAAAGGCGACCCTCGATCAGGTCAAAATGATCGAGATCAAACTCTCGCAAGGCGCCAAACCCGGTCATGGCGGCATCCTGCCCGGGGTCAAGGTGACGGCGGAGATCGCCACGACACGCGGCGTACCGGAAAGACAGGACGTGGTATCGCCGGCAGCGCATTCGGCCTTCTCCACGCCCTTGGAGCTAATGGCCTTCATCGCTCGACTGCGCAAGCTGTCCGGTGGTAAGCCGGTGGGCATCAAGCTGGCCATTGGCCACCCCTGGGAATGGTTTGCGCTGGTCAAGGCCATGTTGGCATCAGGCGAACACCCCGACTTCGTGGTGGTCGACGGTGGCGAAGGTGGCACAGGCGCCGCACCGCTTGAATTCGTCAACCGCTTGGGGATGCCACTGACGGAAGCCCTGCTGCTAGTGCACAACGCCCTGGTGGGCGCCAACTTACGCGAACGCATCCGGGTCGGCGCCGCCGGCAAGATCATCTCGGCCTTCGACATCGCCCGCACCCTCGCCCTGGGCGCCGATTGGTGCAATGCCGCCCGCGGCTACATGTTCGCGCTGGGCTGCATCCAGGCACGCACCTGCCACACCGACCGCTGCCCCAGCGGCGTGGCCACTCAGGATAAGCGGCGCGGAGCCAATCTCGACGTTTCCGACAAGAGCCAACGTGTCCACCATTTCCACGACAATACCCTGAAAGCACTCGCCGAAATGCTGGCCGCCGCCGGCCTCCGAGACACTTCTGAACTGGGGCCGGAGCATATCCTGCGCCGCGTGTCGCGCAATGAGATCCGCTCCTTTGACGTGCTATTTCCTTATCTGGCACCCGGCGAACTGCTCAATGGCCCGCCCGACCATGAAGTGTTCCGCCATTACTGGCAAGAGGCCAGCGCCGACAGCTTCCAGCCACTCGCAGCGGTCACAGCAAGGCGTACCAGCAAGTTACTTTAGCCTCTGCCCCCTTGGGCTAAGTGCCATGGTGGATAGATAAATGAATGCGAGGGGAGCAAGACACCTGACTCATACTTGCGTTTTCGTCCCTTGGTTCAATTGCCCGAATGGCACGTGTACGGAAGGCAGGATGTCACTAGTGGCCGAGAGGTGTGAGGCCTGATCGTCAAAGAAAATATGCGGTTTGATGATACCCAATACATGCTCCTTGGCCACACCGCCCAGGAAATAGGCTTCGTTGACCGTCACCCCCCAACTGCGCATGGTGTGAATGACACGTTCGTGAGCGGGAGCATTGCGGGCAGTGACAATGGAAACCCGAACCTTGGGATGATAACGCCCATGTGTCTGCTCTTCACATCGTTTCTCCAACGCCTGGATACGCGCCAGCTTGCGCAAGAAATCGGCCAATAGGCCTGATTCAGCAGGCACCTGAGCATTGGTGCGCTCATACTCGCGAAAGGCCTCGATACCCTGTTGCTGGTAGATGGTCTCCGATTCATCGGTGACCAACACACCGTCGAAATCGAACGCGATCCGCAATTCCTCCTCGTCCGTCAGATCGAAATCACCGGATGACAACACTTGACCCGCGGGATGCCCCGCCAGAATTGCCTGGTCGACATCCTGTTTATTGGCCGATAGGAAAAGGCTAATATTCAATGCCGGGATGAAGCGGTGTGGATAGCGCCCCTGGAGGAAAATCGCGCGGGTGATCCCCAAGCCATGATGTTCGATCGACTTCATGACACGCAGCCCCGTTTCCGGGTCATTGCGTGACAGCAACATGACCTCGATAGGTGGGTTATCGGGACTGAGATCATTCAATGACAACAGCCGCTTGATGAACGGGAACGCAACACCCACCTCCAGCGGCACGTCTTCATTATCACGCTGGTAGGTACGGTAAATCGCCTCGCCTTGCTCACGGAAAACCTGGTCGGATTCGGCAAGATCGAAAAGGGCGCTGGAAGCCAGCCCGATTACCAGGCGCTCGCTGAGATCGTATGGCATTGTCGTTTCCGGTCATGAGAAAGCGGGGTAGTCCATCAGGACCATGACCCAGAGCCAGCAGAGAAGCAAGCATACGAAAGCGTCAGGCAATGGCGGTATACGCGGACCTACGACGGAAGCTATGTTAGTAAAGGGCGGCAAGCTTACGCTGTCTTCGTCCGGGGCCTGGCAAAGAAGAATGAGCAAGGAGAATCTCACATGCGCACACTATTTACGTTCTTGTGCCTGATATCAGGGTTGATGGCAGGCTCGGCAATGGCCCAAGAGGGCAACCTACCGACAACGCCCGAAGCAGAACCCAAACCCGAGCCGGAATTCGCCATGGCCTGGGGGCCGCGCGTCGAAAGCGAGATCTTCGAGTATTCGACCGGGGGGGAAACCTATCAAGGATACCTGGCACGCAACGCCAACGATGAGGAACCACGGCCGGCGGTATTGGTGGTACACGAATGGTGGGGGCTCGATGACTATGCTCGTGCACGCGCCGACCAACTCGCCGCTTTGGGCTTCGTGGCCTTGGCCGTGGATATGTATGGCGGTGGCCAGGTAGCCACACATCCCGATAAAGCGGGTGAATTTTCTTCGCAAGTCATGCAGGACTGGCCAGCCGCACGCGCCAGGCTCGAAGCGGCCATGACCCAGTTACGCGAACACCCTGCCGTGGCTGATACCGGCATGGCCGCCATCGGCTACTGCTTTGGCGGTAGCGTCGTCATGAACATGGCATTGTCCGGCATGCCGATCGAGGCCGCCATCAGCTTCCACGGAGGTCCCACACAAGCTGTCTCCACACCCGGGGAGTTCAGTGGTGCGGTGCAGATCCACAATGGCGGCGCGGACTCGCTCGTCAAACGGGAAGACCTGACGGCCATGGCCCGCACGCTCGAGGCACAAGGTGCCGATGTCGATGTCATCAATTATCCCCAGGCCCTTCACGGCTTCACGAACCCTGGCGCCGATGCGCTGGCCGAGGAATTCGACTTGCCGATTGGCTACAACGCCGCGGCCGATGCCTCTTCCTGGCAGGCAGCGCTGCTATTGCTGGACAGAGCCCTCAACCAATAATTGATGGCCTTACCTCAACACCAACGACAGGAGGCTTCGTACCATGTCACTGACGCCTTCGAACATGACGGAACTGGGCAGCCCCTTGCCGGCATTTCGCCTACCCGACCCACATGGAGTGGAAGTCGACAGCGAACAGTTCCGCGACACGCCCTTGCTGGTGGCCTTCATCTGCAACCACTGCCCCTTCGTGAAACACGTTGCCGATGCTTTCGCCGAGTTCGCTCGGGAATATGGGGAACGGGGCCTGGCAGTGGTGGCCATCAACAGCAATGACTTCCAGGCACAACCGGACGATCGCCCTGAGCACATGATCGAGGAAGCCCAGGCACGCGATTATCCCTTCCCCTATCTGGTGGACGAAACCCAGGACGTGGCGCGTGCCTTCCAGGCTGCCTGTACGCCGGACTTTTTCCTCTACGACCGGAACCATCGACTGGTCTATCGAGGCCAGTTCGACGACAGCCGCCCAAGCAAGGAGACACCGGTAACAGGCAAGGACTTGCGAGCCGCCGCGGATGCGGTACTGGCCGGCCAAACACCGGATGCCGACCAGATGCCATCGATGGGCTGCAACATCAAGTGGAAATGAGGGCCGCCACCCACTGAAGGACGAACGTCCTTCGTACGTTCAGCGCTATTCTTCCGCTTGCTCGGAGATGTGGTAGCCTTTTCCGCTGCTTTCAGCGACTTTTGCTATCTCCATCTCCGGGCTTATTTGCCCAACTTCCTCTATCACCTGGCCATTCATCAACCACATGGTGTACTGAGGAAATGCCTGGGTCACCTGGGCCAACAGCTTACCGGAAGGGGCGTTTCTCCCCTGCTCGATATTGATCAGCGTCTGCTTCGTGATGCCGGTCACGTTACAGAACACGTGGCGTCCCATGCCCTCCGCTTCGCGTATCGCGCGCACTTTTTTGCCAAGGTCACTTGACATATAGCTTAATTCACCTATAGTTAATAAAGACCATTATGGTTTAATAAGACCACATGGCCGCATAATGAGATAGGGATTAGCCTACCACATGCCACAGTGAGCAGGTACGACATGGAAACGAGTCAAGCGCCTCAAGCCCCCGCTTGTGTGCCAATCATGACCATCGAGCGGTTCTCCGAATTGACCGGTCTCTCTCCCGATACCATTCGGGGCCAACTCCAGCAAGGCAATCTCCCCCTGTACAAGGTCGGTCGTCGTCGCATGGTGAATGTAGCGCTCCTAACCACGGAATGCCTCAATGGGGAGGAGCTGGCATGATCACCTTCCACCCCAAAGCCGATACATTCGGCCCCATCACCCTTTTCCGGATAGATGGCCGAAACGCCGGCTATATCTTCCAAAGCCTGGAAGGCCCTTATCTCATCTATTTCGCTGATGTGGCGGATGCCCCTTGCGGTGTTCCCCTGGAACGCTCCGCGGTACCCGGCAGGCGTAGCATATTCGCCGTCGACATCCCCTCTATGGAAGAAGCCATCAGCTTGGTGCATCGCGCTTACGCCGAGCGAAACACCACCAACACCACGTCTAATAACACCCAGTTTATGGCCCGTGACGCCGTCACCCCCTGCCCCGTCGCACCCCACCAGACGGTTGAACGGGCCACCCTTTCCAGCCCAACACCCTCTTCGCGGATGGGGCGCTATTGAATCCTCCATCGATGACCTGATCACCGACCTGGATCAGGCATTGCAGGCCGCTAGTGAGGGTGGCTGAGGCACATGAGCATTACTCCAGATTCCCGGAGTGTCGATCGGCACTCATCGGGAACATCGAGTTATATCAAGCATCTTAGTGGTGTCGGTTGACAAAGGGAGACACCGTATGAAGGACGCTACCAATACTCTCATCATCGGCGTAGGGCCGAACGGAAATTCGATAGTTCGTAATGTCTAAGCACTCGCTAGTTCGGCCCTGAATCCCCGCCTAGCGAAGGATCTATCGTGAGAGTCGTCAACCTATTGTCTTGGTTCAGAGCGACAGAACCCGACACGACAAAGCGACGCCTGGGATGGACCGCGTGGTTCGTATTTGCCAATGTGCCTGTCGCCTGGCTAATCGCTATTCGCTTTTTGAACTGGATGCCCGTTCCCGACGCCACGACCGGCTTATACGTGGGGTTGGTCTATATCGCTCAGTTTACCTTGTTGACATGGGTGCCCGGGCTATTTCTGCTGGCTCTGGCACTGATAATGCCACGACGCTGGTTGATCCTTGTCAGTATTATCGTTGTCACTCTGGCTCAGGCTCTACTGATTACCGACACACTGTTCTATAGCTTGTATCGGTACCACTTATCAGGGTTCATGTTCGAAGCATTCGTCAAAGCCGGAGATCATACCTTTCAATTTTCATGGCAGATCTGGCTGACAGCTGCGATAACCCTATTCACGCTGTCATTGGTAGAAGCCACCATCGCCATCGGCCTAACGCGTAAGCGCCCCAGGGTCCGTTGGCTGGGGGCTGCATTCGTTGCATTTTTCTCGACACAACTGGCCGCCCACAGCTGGCATGCATGGGCCGATGCCACCTACGATACCCGCATCACATCACTGACCCGGCATGTGCCGTTGTATTACCCGGCAACGGCGAATCGGTTTTTGCATGGTCAAGGATGGGTAAGAGCACAAGCTTCACGCAAGGAGAACCAGGTTCGCGAGTTAACGAGTTTTCGTACCGGTGACGGACTCAACTACCCTACCCGGCCTTTGGCGTGTCAGCCACCTCAAACCCGCCCCAATGTGTTGATGATTGCCGTGGATACATTGCGAGCCGACATGCTCGATCCACGCTGGATGCCGAACGTCTCAGAATTTGCCGATGAGACAAGCCAAATATTCACCGACCATTACAGTGGGGGAAATTCAACCAAGGCGGGCGGCTTCAGTCTGTTTTATGGGCTTCCCCCTACTTATTGGGATATCTTCGAGACGACACAAACGCCTCCAGCATGGATCGCGCGGCTGCAAGAACTTAACTACGAAACCAAGATTCTTTCCGCCGGCACGCTGATCAGTCCTGCACTCCACCGTACCGCTTTTGCCAGTATCGACGGAATTCGCCTCACTCCCCCCGGAGAGGAAGCCTGGCAACGAGACCAGCTTATCACTAACGACTGGCTGAATTTTACCGCTCAGCGTGGGGCCGATGCCAAACCGTTCTTCGGTTTCCTGTTTTACATGTCTGTCCATGGATACAGCGTGCCGCCGGACTTTCCCAGAATCGAACCCTACTGGGAAACCATCAACCACCTGGCACTGGACCAAGAATTCGATCCCACCCCCTACTTCAATCGTTACAAGACCGCGACTCGCTATGTCGACCAACTCATTGGCCGAGTACTGAACGATCTCAAGCAACGTAAGTTACTCAACAACACCATCGTCATACTGACCTCCGACCACGGCGAGGAATTTAACGACAATGGCAAAAACTATTGGGGGCACGGCAGCAATTACAGCGATGCTCAATTAAAAGTGCCAATGGTCTTATACTGGCCTGGCAAACCACCTGCCAGGATTACGCAGCGTACTTCCCATGCCGATATACCACCAACGCTAATGCAATCCGCACTGGGATGTCCACGGACCCCAGCGAGCGCCTACTCCATTGGAAGCAATCTATTTATACCGGATAACAAGGAATGGATGATTGCTGGCAGCTACACGAATTATGCCATTGTCACCAAAAAGCAATTAGTCGTCACTTACCCTACTGGGCAGTATGAGGTTGTGGACAAATTCTTAGGCCCTTCCGAGTCAAGATTTCTTTCAGAAAGCACGCTTAAAGACTCCCACGAAGCCTTATCAAGGTTTTATAACAAAAACAGGTAACGTTCTATCCAGCGCGAAGGCAATGAGAACACCAATGGCCGGATACGGGGGGTGTTTCCCCTGGTGTTGCGCGTCTTCCACGACTGACCTGAGTGAAGTTTGCAGAATGCAATGGGGCGTTCATGGCTCCTTGTGCGGCAGAGCCGGTCAGTTTCCGGTGGATCTCGAGGTAGGCTTCAAGGTGTCTTTCACGGCGTCCGGCAGCGCGGTGAAATAGTGTCAACGCCACTGAAGGTTGTCCGTTTTAGAGGTGCGGCGTCGACAGCGCTGCGTGCTGACTCAGTGAGGATCGCGCATGCTATCTGGCCGTTCGGACCAGATACCAGCAAACCACAATACCCCTCTATCACGTCGTGTTATGAAATGAGGTTGCTCAACAGCCGCATCAGGCAACGGTGCCGAGCGAATGCGTCGCAGAAATATCGTGAGGTTGTCCCCCCCCCCCCACACCATGACATTGATCGGCTCAGGCGCCTTGCCTGTAGCGCAGTGAGGTTGGTAGCCCCACCAGAGTGCCCTAGTCAACTTGCTCTCAGCATTCGAGCGGTAAGCGGCTGCAATCCTTGTGCCGGACGTAAGGCCAGTCGTGGGAGGGCTAGCAACATCCTTTCTCCACAAAAAACTAGATGGTAGGTTCATCCAGAGGAAGTCGAGGAAGGTTCACAGCTTCACAAAGCTTGTCCCATGCAACTTGGATGTTTTCAAAAGAATGGAAGATCGATGCGTTCACGATCATGCCATCAATAGTGATCTCAAATAGCTGTGCGCAGGATTCAGGCTGAGGAACATTCGCATCCTTAAGAATGGTGGTTAGTAGACCAGTTATCCAATTCTTATGCTCCCGGGAAACAGCCAAGAAGTCTCTTGTATCATGAAACTCCCCCGTAGCCTTTATGAACATGCATCCATGAAAATTCTTCGAGAAGAACCAGTGGATGTGCCAATTGAGGAGCGCGCGAAGCTTTTCAAGGGGAGTTGTGGCTTTTGATATTGCACCTTCGAGAGACTCTTTAAACATACGATGACGCAATTTAAGGACCTCCTCGACGAGTTTGTCCTTGTTGGCAAAATATTTGTACAGCGTCATTTTTGAGACTTGAGCCTCGTCACGAATTCTGTCGACTCCCACAGCGTGGTAGCCGTTCTCGTTGAACAGCCGGAGAGCTGTATACAGGATGTCGTCGCGCTTACTCATAAGTAAATCCTATCATAGTTTAAAATCCAATAGCCATAATTGGCGTTGCAGACAAGTCTAATGTCACCTACTGTACAGACTCGTCTGTCCACTATAGCACAGAGGTTCATAAATGCTTCACAAATTCAAAGGTACGGGGGGGGCTCCAGCCCGCCCTGATGCGCTCCAGATACTAACAGGCCTAATGGGGGGAGTCGCAGGCATTGGCGCCGCCGCATTGCTTACCCAGTTGGCAGGCGTGCCCCTCCTTATGGCGCCTTTTGGGGCAACGTGTGTGCTCCTGTTCGCCGCACCGGGAGCACCGCTAGCACAGCCACGGAATGTCATTGGGGGACACCTCATTGCCGCCACAGTGGGGCTGGTGATGATGAATGTCTTTGGTTCCGGTATATGGCAAATGGCCGTTGGTGTCGGTGTTGCCATCGCATTGATGCAGTTCTTCCGGGCTGTTCACCCTCCTGCTGGAGCTAATCCCTTGGTCGTGCTGACCGCGGGCGTTCACGACTGGAGCTTTCTTGCAACTCCTGTATTAGCAGGGTCAGTGGTCCTTGTCGCCATTGCCCTTGTGATCAACAACATTGGCCAAGCTAAGCAGTGGCCACAATATTGGGTTTGAGAGGAATAACATGCCAATTATCAAAGTTTCGATAAGCGATCTTGGATTTCAAGATATTGAAAAAGACGTCGGCTTTCAAGAAATTGAAAAAGAAGCAGCAATCGGGAAGATTGTCGAGCGCTTGACTGAAAGCACGGTAAGGGTGTTAAAGAAAGACCGAGAGCTCGTTGTTGTAAAGGTTGAAGAGGGATCTTCAAACGCATGGTTTGTATCAGGAAGTGAGTTATCACCTTCAGCCAGCCCAATCTTTGAGGTTGAAATCAAAGTTACAGAGGGCACCAACTCCCAGGAAGAGGTAAGCACATGGGTCCGAGAGGTCTTTGAGACCATGAAGCAAATTCTTGGAGAAGGTTCTTCGCCGAATTACATCTCTGTCCAGCAGATACCCCAAGAGTTTTGGGGGTATAACGGGTTGACCCAATACGGAAGAAAGAAGTGGGCGAGCTAATGGCTCCTCCAAATTTGCAGGGATACTAAAAGGATTTATCTCATGGATGCGCTGAAAGCTGTAGAAAAGTTTCCCGATAATCCGGAAGCTAACGACAAGTTACTGCGTCTAGTCATGGGTAAAGTGGATATA
The DNA here is from genome assembly GCF_000409775.1 of Litchfieldella anticariensis FP35 = DSM 16096. Classification (GTDB taxonomy): domain Bacteria; phylum Pseudomonadota; class Gammaproteobacteria; order Pseudomonadales; family Halomonadaceae; genus Litchfieldella; species Litchfieldella anticariensis. Next base: position 461,690 of record NZ_KE332388.1, read on the forward strand.
CCCGACGTAGAGTTCGAAGAAATGGAGCCAGGGCTTAGGAACAACGTCCTTATCCATGTTCTCTTCAACAATAAGAATGAAGACCCTGTCGGTTCAGATGCAGCATTAATCAAGTATCTTCCGGGTGCATTTGTGCCGCTGCATCTTCATCGCGGGTATAAGATGGTTTTAGTTCTTCAGGGAGAGTATATAGAAAATGGAGAAGTCCACTCTCCTGGTAGTCTGATCATTCGAGCACCTGGGACAACGCATAGTATGCGTTCGAACAGTGGTTGTGTGATTTTAGCGATGCGGGATATTCCAGTAAAACAGCTCACATGACCTATGACGGAACGCTGATTATGAAAATCCTGACACCGTCCCAGGCAATAAGCATGATACCCTCGGGGGCAACCATAGCCCCCGGAGGGTTCGGAAGCTGCGGACATCCCGACTTATTTACGAGAGCCCTTGAGAAAAGATTCCTTGATAGCGGGGAGCCCAAAGATCTGACACTCCTTTTCGCCTCTGGTGCTGGTGATAAGAGAGGGGGCGGCTTAGATCGACTTGCTCACCCTGGATTAGTAATACGTGCTATAGGCGGCTACTGGAACCTATGTCCTAAGCTTGGCGGTATGGGAGAATTAGGTGGGATTGAGGCCCATAATTGGCCGCAAGGGGTAGTAAGCAAGTTGTTCAGTGTGATTGCTGAAGGTGGCCCGGGTGTCATTAGCAAAGTCGGCCTCAATACTTTTGTAGATCCAAGATTTGAAGGTGGGGTCTTTAAGCCAGAGAGTACAAAAAGTCTTGTAGAGGTGGTGCTTATAAAAGGGGAGGAATACCTATTTTATCCCTCTAAGAAAATTGATGCGGTACTGATGAGAGGGACAGTTGCAGACCGCTTTGGGAATGTATCCTTGAGAGGTGAGGCCTCAAAAATGGATGCACTTTCCCAGGCACAAGCAGCACGTAACTCAGGCGGAATCGTGCTCATCCAGGTAAAGTGTGTCCAGCATGACCAGCTCTCCGCCACTGAAGTTGACATTCCTGGTCATCTTGTTGACGCAGTAGTCAATTCAAAAGGGCTGGATCACCCGTTCACATATGGGCATGATACTTGTCCGGATAGGGGGGTTAAGAACTATGCTGAACCCGATGAAATAAGACAGCGTATAGTTAGTAGAGCCTTGGCGGAGCTCCCTGTGGGTCCATACCAGAAAAAAGTCATAAATTTCGGGATCGGGATCCCTGCCGAAGTGGGACAGTCCATGTCTGAGGAACAGCGGGCTTCGTACACCTTAAGTGTCGAATCCGGTGTCATCGGTGGCAGCCCGCTTTTCGGTGACTCGTTTGGAGCTTCAGTCAATCCTGACGCTATTGTGGACCAGTCGCAATTGTTCACATTTTATGATGGTGGGGGGATTGATAAAGCATTTTTGGGGTTCGCCCAGATAGATGAAAAAGGAAGAGTTAATGTCAGCAAGTTTCATGATCGTCGACCAGGAGCGGGTGGCTTCATTAATATCACCTCATCCGCTAAGGAGCTTATTTTCTGCGGTGCACTAGTGGCGAAAGGCCCTCTAGGGGAAGAAACGAGGGGCATGGCAAAGATCGTTAAGAATTTAGACCAAATAACCTTCGATCCCTCTTATTCTAAAGCTTCTAAAATAAAAATAATAACTGATCGGGCTGTCTTCGTAGTTAGATCCGACACTTTGGTGCTTACAGAAGTAGCTGAAGGCATGGAACCCGAGGATGTTAGAGAACTAACAGATGCCTATTTCGAAGTCGACCACGAACTAAGCAAAATTAATTGTTAACGCAGGGAGCGAGAAATGGAAAAAGTGATTTGTATTGTGGGAGGGGGTGCTGCTTCTATCGCCTTTCTTGATGGATTTATGAAAGAATTAAAGGGAAAACAGGGAAGTGGGTACACTATATATGTGGTGGAGAAAAACCCTACTTTTGGGCCAGGTGCTGCATATTATGACGACTTAGGGAGCAACCTATTAAATACTAAAACAGGCTTTATCACTATATTCCCCGAGCGCAAAGGTGATTTTTACGACTGGCTGCACAACCATCCCGAACATTGGCAGTGGAAATATCCAAATTTTGATGCAAGTTATGACACATATGCCCCTCGGCCATTGTTTGGTCAGTATTTACAGTCAGCCTTTTCTCAAACCGTTAGCAACGCGGTCAAAATGGGGGTGAAAGTCGTCCCTGTAAATGCCGAGGTAATGGACGTAAAAAAACACCGAGAAGGGTATTCGGTGGAAACTGCATGCAGCATTAGTATCTATGCTGACTATGTCTTCCTGATGTGCGGAACGCTAGAAAATGCTCGCCAGGATACCCCCAAGATGTCATCTGGAGTTATTAGCAATCCTTATCCAGTTTCTAAGCTTACAAGCTGGCTAGGAAAGAATAAGAATATCGCAGTAATTGGATCTCGTCTGAGCGCCATTGATACCATAATTGCTTTAAAGGAAGCTGGTCATCTCGGTAAGATTGTCATGTATTCCCGCAGCGGGTACTTTCCTTCTGTGCGTGGCACACAAGGCCGGTTCAGTCCAAGAAACTTGACTCCAGAAAATATCAAAAACATCAAGTCTAAAAAGTCATCTTTGTCCCTGAAAGAAATTGTGGATATGGTGAAAGACGATCTTGAGTTCTATTTCAGAGATCATCCAGATGACCCGCAAGAACCTTTGGCTTTACCAACTCCGATAAAGGACTTTGGAGCCTTCCTTTCAGACGAGATTACTCTGGCTGAAGGTCCCAGAGGCTGGCAGGCAGTATTATACGCAACTAATGCAATAATTGATGATCTGTGGGGCCTGATCAGGGATGAGGAGAGGGAAATATTCCGAGAAAGATATCTAAGCATGTTTCTCTCTTATCGTGTTTCAATCCCTCGTGAAAATGCCATTAAAATAAAGAAGTATTTTGATGATGGCGCTCTCGAATTCAAGTCGGGACCGGTTCGTGTTGAAAAAAACGAGAATGGGTTGCCCATGGTTATTAATGAAATGTCAGCCGAAGATGTGTTTGACTTCGCTGTTCTGGCAACGGGAAGCCCAAAGCGCTTGTCTAAGTCCAATTCAACGCTCATGACTAACCTTGAAGAGCAAGGGCTTATCTCATCGCACCCCCACGGGGGGCTGGAAGTGGCTGAAGATACCTACCGGGTTATCCGGGAAGATGGCAAACCTGAAAATGGGTTGTTTGCAGTTGGTGAGGTAACAAGTGGTAAGTTCTTCTTCACAAGTGCGCTTGACATTATATGTCGCCATGCGCAACGAGCTGCCGCGTCTTTTTATGAAGACAGCCATAAAAGTGAATATATTCCTTATCGGGCTGATGGTACACGCTAATTGGAAATTAACATTTATCGTGTCTTTAGAGCTTGCGCCATAGTTTCAGCACTCGAAAGTTAAGGAGTTACAACTAGGTTTAGTATCTCCAAAGGCTATAGGTGCATATACGCACCATCCTATGGGGCTGCTAAACCTGCCTGCTGAGAAACCACTTTAATCTCTTTAGAGAGAATTTAGTTTCTCTCGTTTAGGCTGGGCGGACGCAGGCTCTGAGTGCAACACAGTCATTGGATTGATGATGGCCCTTCGTGACACTTCGCCATCAGCTCTTCCATCATTTCAATGGGGCACTTGAAGTCGAAACGTTTGAGAGGACGCATATTGAGTTCGAGGGCAATGGCATCGAGCTCCTCCTGGCTATGGACCGACAAGTCGGTGCCTTTCGGGAGAACTGGCGAATCAGGCCGTTGATGTTCTCGTTGCTGCCACGTTGCCACGGGCTGTGGGGATCACAGAAGTAGATGGTAACGCCCGTGTGCTGGGTGATCTCCGCATGCTTGGCCATCTCTCGGCCCTGGTGCCGACCGCCGAGGCATTGGCTTTTCCCTTGATCAAGTCGCCCTCCCAGTGACCGGGCATCTCGCGTTTCCGACCTCGGGGGGACGGAGATGAATGCTAACCATCTCGGGAATCTGGCCGCGCCGATCCACTTGCCCGCGGCGCGACTTGCGCGTTGACTTGCCCTGTCGCAGGCAATGGATCAGCTCCTTGCGCAGCTCACCAACGGGCAGCGCATAGATGGCATCGTAGATCGTTTCACGACAGACGTAGGAGTCTAGGAGGCTGGGTATCGTCATATGTCTGAGCTTGCCGGCGATCTGCTCGGGAGACAAGCGCTGACATAACAGGTACAGGACCAGCGCGAAGCGTTCGCCACCGGGGAGCAACTTGCGTCTGGGGCAACAGGACGCCCGTCGTTCGTGCCGAAGGTGTTGGGCATGCTGGACACAGTAGTGGCCATCAGGCTGTTGGTTGCGTCGTAGCTCGCGACTGATGGTGGAGGGGCACGTTCCAACAGGCGAGCGATTTGTCGCATGCTCATGCCTTGGGCATGGCTGACCTGGATCGTGGCGCGTTCTTCGATGCTGAGTTCTGAGTAGGCCATGGAGGCAACACCTTACCGGATTGGTCAGGTGTTGCACTCAGTTTCTGCGGTCAAGGGGTTTTTCTACAGCCTCGTTAGGGGTATGCCGAAACAAAGAGATAGCCATAAATAATTGCAGCTAAAAGGTTTAGGACGACGTTCCAAATTGATGAACGCAGGAACGCCTTGCCTTGTTGCCTGTTCTCTGCCTCTAGCTTGCTGATGCGCTTCTTGTCACCAGAAGTGATCAAACACGACTCTGCTGCCCTCAAGCTCTGCGAGGGCTTTATAAGTTCTGGAGGCAAGCTGGTGAGATATGCGGCTAATTGGTCGGAGTGAATAGACAGCCAAGAACAACCAGACTGCGGCATCTCCGATAGAAACATTTCCGCCATAATACTTGTTGTCGGCCCAAATACCAAATGCAGCTGCCAGAATGGCCCAAGATAGGACAAGCCACTGATCGAAAAGCGAAGCTACGATATTGCGGCGATTTTTAAACCAGTACCAGAGAGCCTGTAAATAAATCTGTGTAACTGCCCACCCCATTACAGGTGACCGTCCAAGCGGTCACCGAATTCGATAATAAAGCGGTTCAGCGCCGGCTTTGACACTTCGGTGGGATTGATGGCTCCACTGGACTACGTTGACCTTGAATTCAGTCGAATACTTTTGGGTCTTCTTCTCGCATTCATTGCCGGTATCGTTCATCTCCACAACGGTAAGCAATGCGTGTCCACTAAAGTGGGGAAGTCAAAATCGAGCCAAAATATAGTTGCCAACTCGACCTCGTTATCAGATTTTTACTTCAGAAGATTCGCAGCGCCACGTTTTTGATCCTACCAGAAACAGACATTTGACTGCAGCTTGGATTTAAAATTTCTTCTAATATAAGGCAGTTTTTAATGGGCAATTTGTTCATTCATCGATTAAAAAAGTTCTACAGGCAATCATCAACCATTTGCCGTTTATCTATACGTATCGTCTATCCTCTGCTCCCGCTCATCATCCAGAAACCACCAGTAATGATGGTTTTCACCGTCCCCATCCTCCACTATAGACAAGCTCAGCTTTGCACTATGATCCTCGGTTATACCGTCGAGTACGTATGCAGCGACCTCCACTTTGCTGATCGTGTTTCCGTCAAAAGTATATGCTAGGAAATAGCGGTCGTCTTCAATGAGAATTCTTGCGCTCGGCTGGTATATTGCCGGCAATGAAACCACCTCGAAACCTCCCTTCACACGGGTAACTTCGAACTCTGGCGGCCTTAACTCGTTTCTCTGAGTGCAGAGTGGAATCGAGAACCCTTCATTGAATTCCAAAGATAGCATTCGTGAATTCCAATTCGCCCAGAAGTCGTTAGGGAGAGGAGATGCAGGCAGAGAGAATGCTGTTCTGGATCTAGGCTCGTCTTTAGTATCGGGAGCGCCGACACCTAGTAATCGCTCTAACATCCAACGTGAATCATGCTTTCCTTGTGCACGTGCATCGCCATCCACACTGAAGCACTGTTGCGACAGCAGGCCCATACCTGATAGCAATGCATCAATTTTGGCCAGATACTCCGAGCCAACACCGCTGATATAGGAAGTCCCAACGTCCGAGTGTGCACCAGGCAATAGGATGGTGACGATACGACCGGACACTCTATTCTGCGGAATATCAATAATAGGCTTGAACAAAACGCGTCGCTCATCAATTGACACAAAGTGATAAAACAAGTCCGCCGAAACCGGGACTTGTAGCGACAAGTTTTCTCTCTGCCCGGTGGCAACCGTATCGAAGATCAGCGCGTAAAACCGTGGAGGAGAGCCTGAGCGGCCTTGAAAACGCCAGCGTTGCTCCAGCACGTTCATAAAGTGCCGAGCCGCCGCACCGCCTCTCGAGAACCCTGAAACTAACAAACGAATATCTGTATCCGGCGTATGCAAAAGCACTTCATCGATAGCCGCAATGACCTCATCGGCCGCATTCTCGGCCGTGTCCTTAAGCGTATAACCCGTAGCAGCGTCTACTAGAGCCATGAAAGATTGTTGCTGTGTGCCAACGCCTCGATAGTAGCGTAAGAATTCGATCGAAGCGTTGCCCTTCAGCCTCTCGTTGAGATGCGCTACAACCGTTTGGCGCTCATTGCTTGGGACATTTAAGCGGTCATTGCGCGTACCATCGAACAGCACCACGCCTAGGATCACTCCACGGCCATCGATCGACTGGGTCAGCCTCGGCGTCCAAGGAACCTCGAGCATAGACGTCTGATCCATCCACACGCGATCCTGCGGTGACAGCGGCACTCGCAAATCTTCCGCCCAAGCGTCTACGCATATGCAAACCAGCAGTGCAACTAGCCACCGCTTCCCTTTCACGTTCCATCCCATTTTCGTTATCTTCCGCTTCAATACATTTGGAAATACGTACAGCCTGCCTCAATCTAAGCGATACAAGACTAACACCTGAAAAAAAGAGGGTTGTCCCCGATTACCTTCGATTAAAACCTCTAGATGGATAAAATCCAGAAACCCTCAGTAGCGTTAACATCGGTAAACTAAGCCAAGAGGGGATAATAAGGAGCGATCCTCTCAGAACAGCTTTCGACCCAACAAAAAGCCAGGGCTACGCAAGGTAGCCCTGAGTGTCGAAGCGGAAGCCAAATTATTTCGCGCTTTCCAGTTTGTCAGCCAAGTCCTGGGCCAAGGCCACCATGGTCAGAGTCGGGTTCCATGAACCACCCTGCGGCCATAGACAGCCACCCGTTACATACACATTGTTGCTGCCTCTGAATCGATAATTCAGGTCCACGGGAGCGGATTCATCTTCACCGATATACAGGGTGGAGCTTTCGTGAACCAGGGCATCAACCCGTCGGTGACTCTGACTCGGCCGTTCGGCACACCATTCACCTAAATCCGGGTCGCCATGCCAGTACTCAACCTGAGAGGCGCCCGCTGGAGACAACACTTCTTCCAGGATACCGAAAGTGGCCTTGTCCATGGCGTCCCAGGTCTGAAAATCCTGAGTATTTTCCTTGACCTGCAACAGTGAATTGGTGGTGACATTGTGGTCCTGATGGTTACGCAGGAACCAGGATTCCGGGTTGTCGTAATCCAGTTCACCCAGCACCGCGCAAACGAATACCACATAGCCTTCGGATGATTGCAGTTGGGCCTGTGATGCGGTTGCCACCACATCCGGCATGTAGCGTAATGCCGTACCTGCGTTCTTTGCTGGGTTCACATCCCATAAGGATGACAGCTGAATATGGTATTGCTGTTCATAGCTGTCGTTGGCCACACCGGCAACATAACAGGCACTCAATTCCAAATCGCCAAAGCGCCCTTCCGGGTCCAGTTCAGACTTGGGCACCCGTGCCACGATGGAGCTGATGAAATGCGCGGAAAAGCGCTCACCCAGGGTTTGGGTATCCGGGAATGAATTGCGCAGGAGAGTGGTGGGCGGCAGGGTTCCCATGGCCAGAATCAGTTTCGCCTCTCCCAGAGGCAGCACACCTCGGGAGGTTTCCAGAGCCGTGGCCTGAAGTGAACCATCGATCTCTTGTTGCTGGATGCTTTCCACTACGCATTCGGTGACGATATCCAACCTGGCGCCTTTCCCGGCGGCATGCAGTTTAGCCTGCTTATCGGCCAAGGCCAGAATTTCACCTGGTGTTGAATACTTCTGGAAGTCGATACCGTTGACGTTTTCAGAGGCGGACGCCAAAGGCGCGGCTTGCGTCCGGTAAATGCCGTCGACGCATTCTCCCTTTTCGCGTAGCAGAGATTGAATGCGATCCTGCAGTGGGCCGTATACGGGTCGGCTTTTCCCTATGACGTTCAATTCTTCCGTGCTGCGTCCCTGGTCGATTTGGTCGGCTCTCTGGACCCGCAGCAGTTTTTCGGCCGTATCGAAATTGCGCTTGGCGGCCTCAATAGTGGCTTGCGGCCAACCGTTCATCTCATCATTATTCGGCCGAGGACACCAGGCGCTCCACAGCGTGGAGCGGCCACCGAAGAAAGGCACCATACCATGTTGCCAGCGAACCGGGCCGTCTTGGCCCAAGGCGGTAGAGGCGGACATGGTCCAAGGGAAGGTTTCAGAAAGTCCACCCAAGGTGTCTTTAAAGGGTAAAGGCAGATTCTGGAAATGCTCCGGAAGGAAGAAGGGGCCGCGTTCGATCAGCAGAATACGGCTGTGAGGGTTTGACTCTAAAACGCGCTTGGCAAACGCCAGGGCGCAAAAGCCGGTTCCTATCACCACATAGTCGTATTTATTGCTCTCTCTGGCGGCTTTCCACTTCGCATTGGACAAGAAAAACACATGGTCCATGACCCGTTGCCCGGTAGGGTTTTGCGGGCCGGGGGTCGGGTAACCATATTGTAGATTGTTGCTTGAGGCTGCAGTTCCCATAGTAACTCCTTACGTTAAAGTTGCTTCCATTTTCCGGTGTTCGTTCTTATTGGGAAGAAAATCGGGAAAACCACCGGAGCGCACAAGAGAAGCATAGGTGAGTTTTTTATAATATACTAACAACCATTAGCGAGGAGCATAAATCATTCTTTAATTTGATTTTTGCAGGCAGAGAAAGCAGCCACGCATTGTGGCTACCTGTCGGGTCCCGGGTGATTGATTACCCGTTTGTGAAATAACTCTGGCCGCTTGGTTTGCCAGTCTTTCATCGCGGCGATAGGCGGCTGGTGATGCAGTGCCTTCTGCGGGATGTGGTGATTGTACAGCCAACAGTAGCGCTTCAGGGTCTGCTCCAAGTCTTCTCCTGACGCATACCGCCGTGTCGTCAGGACATTGCTGATACGACCATTGAAGCGCTCGACCATGCCGTTGGTCTGTGGCCGTCCCGGTTTGATCAGACGATGCTGGATGCCGTGCTGCTGGCACTCCTGATCGAAGGGATGGTGGCCACTGGGCGTCCGCTCCCCCGCCCGAGTGAAGCGGTCGGTGAAGGACTTGCCGTTGTCGGTCAGCACCTTCTGGACCTTGAACGGCGCCTTCTCGACTACATGCTTCATGAACGATCGGGCGTCCTGAGCCGACTGACTGCTCCGCACCTCGAGATAAACCCAGCGTGTCGCCCGGTCGATGGCCACGTACAGATAGCGTTTCTGCCGCTCATCGGGCATCTGCGGCAGGTACTTGATATCGATGTGCACGAAGCCTGGCTCATAGTCTCGAAACGGCTTGTGCTTGGGTGCCTCGCCGTCCTCAGTATCTCGTCTGGCCAATTCAGCCAGCGTCGGCACCTCGCGTCGCTTGAGCATCCGATGCAAGGCGGAACGCGACAGTTGGGGGGCGAGGAACTCACGGGCCACCACCAACAGATCATCCAGGCCCAGACGCAGGAACTCCCGCGCTGCGATCAGCACGGCTTCCTGCTCAGTGGTCAGCGTCGCCAGTAACTTGTGTCGCGTGTGAGAACGGTCGTGAACATCGTCTCGGTACCGCCAGCGGCGAATGGTCGAGTCGGAGACGCCGTACTGGCGAGCCAGCTCACTATCGCTGATGCTGGCAGGCGCCGCCTGGATTTCGGCGCGGATCTTGGGGGTGGTCATCGCCTGCTTATGCAGTTTGATGTCCATATCCGTGCTCCCGAATGACCTGATGAAGAAGCTCCTTGGCTGCCAGCAAAGGATAGCTTCTATAGTTCAGTCGATCATCCGGAACCCCACAGCTACCCTACCATGGCGTTCTGGTCGCAATTCCCGAGACCACAGCTGGTTGAAGTAATGCAGCTTTACGTTTTCTTCACTATTGCGGCGTTGGGTAAGCGGTATATACAATCCATCGTTTACCAGCACCATTCTGCATTACCCGAAATACATACGTTACATGATTCGTTTGTATTTCATTTCCATTCGTACACCTGTCTTGTGCATCAGCCGCCGTACACTGATAAGAAAAATATTGACGAGGCAGAGTCCTTGCCGCCTCACTCCCTATAGGGGCATTGGGATTACACTGTAATCCAGGCTCTTGATTTTCTAGTGCTGAATACGCATCTTCCCAATCATGACTATCTCTAAAAATTGTCTTTCCATTTTGCGTGAATCCGTTCGGCGGTGATTGGCCCAGAACATGTGCGTTTAGGTGTCCGCCGTAGTCATTGTTATGAGTTACAAAGTGAGAAATCTGCACACTCATCATGCTAGTGCACTCTTCAGCAGTAGCCTGCGCCGAAAAAAAGAAAAGACAGACCGGCACTAACAAACGAGACAGTTTTATAAAATTCGTTTTCATGATTTTTCCAGTTGAATGTTGGCCTGGGAACACGCTACCGCCGGGCAGTTGCACATGGCGCCGCCACCCTGACCGCTGCGGAATGCCAACGTCGCCATATGGCGACGTCACAACCCCGCATGGAAACTTCCAGTAACATTCAGCCTACTAAAGATTCCTTCAACTTGCGTAATCGAATACTAAGGAAAAAGTCGTAGAGATTTGGTGTCCTGCGGCGAATGGCGACGCATCGTGGTATAAGGTGCGTTTTTCGACACACAAGGAAGCACATACCGTGAGGAAGCTCCTCTCCCTGATCATGATCGTCGGACTCGCCTATGGCGGTCTCTACTTCTACTACGGCGTGACCGTCAAGCAACTGGTCGAAGAGCGGGTCACCGATTTCGGATTCGGCGCGCTGGAAGTGAAAAGCATTGATTACGGCCCGATGGCGCCCCTGAGCACCAGCTCACTGGTCTCCGCCGACGTGATTTACGGCGGCGCGGAAGCGATCCTCGATATCCGCGTTCATGGCCACCCGCTGTTCTCCGACGAAGTACGCCTCGAACTAAGCGGCCTGCAGGCGTTGCGGTTGAAGTTTGGGTCGGGGAACTAAGCCCTAGGACCATCTCGTCTATGCGTTGGAAGCCCGGGCGCGGCTGCGTCCTGGCTCATCGAGGTATCGCTGAGGTTGGGCGGACGCACCATCGAAAAGCCAAAAACGTCGGAATGGAACGAGAGCTTTAACACTAGTAGTAATGGGCACCGACGGGGCGCAACGTAGTTGGCGTCGCGTTGATCCCCTGGTCAAGCTGCTTCGAAATCCAGGGGATGAATACCGTCCAGATTGACAGTGCTACGAGCTACCCAGAGATCATACATATCTTGCATCGCCAACCAGCTTTCAGGGCTGCGCCCGAGAACCTTTGACAGCCGCAAAGACATTTCCGGACTAATGCCACTATCCCCTTTCAGAAGCCGGGCAGAGTGGAAGGTGACCCCCCCAAGCTGGACGCAAGCTGACGTGCACTGATACCGAAAGGCTCGAGATACACGTTCCGGATGAACTCACCAGGATGTGGCGGATTATGCATAGTCATCAGTGATAATCCTGATAATCAAGTACATAGCCGTTACCATCCCGAAATTCGAACGTCATGCACCAATGGCAGTGCGTTGCGCATCAAGCAACAATAACAGTGATTAGACTGCACGCTCCATCACTGGAGGTGCCGAATGGCTCGGACACCGTCAAGGCGTTGGTCTACAGCCTGAAACGCTAGGCTGCCCTGACGCTAGTACCTGGATGACGGGACGCTGTCGATCGACAATCAATCACAGTGGCAACGTGAGGTGATAGCGATTACCGAGGCTTCCGCGAACGCCAATAGCGGGCAATAGTGGGCTTTACGCTGACCCCGTGAACCAGGATCGATAAGGCAACTACCACCAGCGTCAGGTGTATTAATTCCAGTGCAATTCCCTCTGGCAGCCCGTGTTGGATGGCATACATCAGATAGTACAGCGAGCCAATACCACGGACGCCAAACCAGCCCACGAGGTGGCGCATACGCATGGGCGCCCTGCTTCCCAGCAGGCCGAGGTGCACGCTGATGGGGCGTGCGACAAAAAACAGAAACGCGGCGAAGCCAACGGCTCGCCAACTCCAGGAATCCCAGAAGAGCGAACCGCCGATCAGTAGAACCAGCACGATTTCTGCCAGCCGTTCGAGGTGCTCGTTGAATACCAGGGAGCTTTCGCTCACGTGCACGTGCGCTATGGCTTGCGGTTCACCTTCCGGGGGTGTCTCGACAGGTACCGAGTAGTCTTGTTTGAGGCCGGCCAACTTCAATTCGGTGTGGCGCAAAGCCACCGCGGCACTGAACACGGCCAAAAAGCCCCAGGCATCCACTAACAAGCTGACTCCATAGGCGAACGCGATCAGCCCCAGGCCGAGAAAGCTTTCCAGAAAGGCAGTGCCCACGAAGGTAGTGCGTATCTTGTTTACCAGCCAACCGACGCCACAGCCCGCCAAAATACCGATGCCGATACCTGCACCGCTTGCCCAGAACACATCCACTGCCAGCCAGCGCCAACCGGCGTCACCAAGATCGTGCAGACCCAGCAGGCCCAAGCCGAGCATCACGAACGGGAAGGCGCTGCCGTCGTTCATTCCGGCCTCGCAGGTCAATGCAAAACGTAGTTCGTCAGTATCATCGGCATGACGAACCTGGACCTCGGTCGCCAGTACAGGGTCAGTCGGCGCGACCACGGCACCTAGCAACACGGCAGCCCCAAGGGGCAAAGCGAGCCAGTAGTAGCCGAACAGCGCCACTAATCCGACGGTCAGCGCCATCGAAACAACCGCCAGTTGCAGGGGATTGCGCCATCGCTTGAAGGTCACCGGCGCTGGCATTTTCACGCCGGCGCAATACAACGAAATAAGCACGGCGACCTCGGTCAGCAGCTCCAATATAGCCGACTCTTTCAGCGCATTGAAATGAAACAAGTCAAAGCCCATGGGTCCAAAAATGAATCCGATGAGCAGATACACAATGGCAGAGGTAGCGGGCACTCTTGCGAAATAGGAGAAGGTAAAGCCCACTACCAGTAGCAGCGTTCCAATCAATATGAACCAAGTAGCGGTTGTCATAGATTTCCCAGTAGGCGTGCGTTCATTCGCAAGATCACAGCCAACCGCACGCGACCCGAAAGGATCGGACCAGCGTAATCGCGCCCGTTCGTGAACTCACCTCAACCAGCTAGCCTCGAATCCCCTCCCTCAGATACCCAGGGCATCAACGCCCCTGCGCCCCCCGGCGCAGCCAGTCATGCACGAAGGCGAGCTTACGACGCGCGGCGTCCGACAGCACGAAGGGGTAGAGATCCGACAACCCCATGGAGCGGTTGACATGATTGACCCCCACGGTGAGGGAGGCCGCGACATGGATCAGGCGCTCGGCATCGGGTTCCGAATACGGGTCCCAACCCGGACTCGGCAGCTCAGGCGAAGACAGGCCCGCCGCGACGAAGCTGTCGGTAATATCGGTCAGGTGCAGCAGATGCGTGGCGGTCTCGGCCCAGTCCTCATGCGGATGCGCGGAGGCGTAGGTGGTCAGGAAGCGCTGCCTCCAATCGGGTGGAGGGCCGTCATGGTAGTGGCGCTGGAGCGCGGTGGGGTAATCCGCGCGTTCGTCGCCGAACATGGCGCGGAAGGCGTCGAGGAAATCGTCGCGCAGGCTTAGCCGCCACCACAGCATATGCGATATCTCGTGGCGCATATGACCGATCATGGTGCGGTAGGGCTCGTCCAGCGCTTGGCGGCGAGTTGCGCGCAGGACTGGATCCGCCTCAGCCACGCTGATCGTCACCACACCCGCGACATGCCCCATGAGCACAGGCGTCGGGCCCTCGGCGAGCAGGTGGAAAACGGGGGGCGCGCCCGGATCCTCCGGCCGGAACCAGTGCCAGCGGCCGAGATTGTCAAGCGCCCAGCGCTTGGCGGCTTCGGTCTGCGCCCAGTTGGGGATGGCACCGGGTATGGCGGGGTCTGGGGCCAGCGCCGTCATGGCGCAGGATCGACAGAAGGCGCCCTGTGCAGGAGCAATCCAGTTGCAACCGATGACCTCCCGGTTGGCGCAGAAAGGCGGCATAGGCAGGAAGGCCCGCGCCTGCGGGTCGTAAGCAACGGGGGTACCGTCGGCGGTAGCGAGGTTGTCGAACCAAAGCGAACCGGAACCGACTGGGTTGGCAAAAACGCGCATACCGTAGGGACTCCGGTAAAACGACAGGGCACAAGGCCCGAAACGTCACAAATTCATACTTCGCTTCTCCCAGACGTGTGTCAATTCATTTGGAGCGCTGCCGGGTATTCTCCCTGGCCGAAAGCCTGGGCGGGATGGAAAACCTGATCGCCGACCTGGACCAGGCATGGCAGACCGATAGCAAGGTTGGCTGACACACAGCATAGGGGATGAGTCAGGAACGAAGTCCCTGGAGGAGCGGCTTTAGCTTCGATTGATAGGTTGGAATGGCGATGATGGCAGGTTATCTCAGGTGGGCGAAAGGACATACAAGCCACTCAAGAAATCGGTGATAGACATAGTGGTAATAGACGCCAACGGAGCGCAACGTAGTTGGCGTCGCGTTGATCCCCGATCCCCTGGTTAAGCTGCTTCGAAATCCAGGGGATGAATACCGTCCAGATTGACAGTGCTACGAGCCACCCAGAGATCATACATATCTTGCATCGCCAACCAGCTTTCAGGGCTGCGCCCGAGAACCTTTGACAGCCGCAAAGACATTTCCGGACTAATGCCACTATCCCCTTTCAAAAGCCGGGACAGGGTGGAAGGTGAAACCCCCAAACTGGACGCAAGCTGACGTGCACTGATACCGAAAGGCTCGAGATACACGTTCCGGATGAACTCACCAGGATGTGGCGGATTATGCATAGTCATCAGTGATAATCCTCATAATCAAGCACATAGGCGTTACCGTCCCGAAATTCGAACGTCATACGCCAATTACCATTGACCCAAATCGAGTACCGTCCTTTATCCTTGCCTTTAAGTGGGTGAAGACGGAAACCTGGAATATCCATGTCCTCTACTGACGTGGCGGTATCAAGAGCGACAAGCTGCATACGCAACTTCTTGGCATGATCAGCCTGTATCCCCGCTGTGCTACCAGTCGAATAGAACCGTTTCAGTCCCTTGTGACGGAATGATTTAATCATGAGCCAATGGTAGCACGTTGCGCATCGCGCAACAATAACAGTGATTAGACCGCACGCTCCATCACTGGATGAACGTGCCGGCGCTGCATGACTGAATGCTGGCCCACCGGCAGAAGGCGCCGAATGGCTTGGACACCGCCAAGGCGTTGGTCTACAGCCTGAAACGCTGGGCGGCCCTGACGCTGGTATCTGGATGACGGGACGCTGCCGATCGACAACAACCAGGTCGCGGTGGATCGCCTCCAGACCATCCTGCGCCAGGAAGATGCCGCTGCCTTGGAGGGCTTCATCGTCAATGAGCTTTACCAGCGCATCGATCCGGTCTCCGAGGCCTGCGGTCGACTGATGGAGGTGCAGCTCGACGTGGCCGAGGCTGAGTATCTTCTCGGTACACAGGAGTATGCCCGGATGCGGGTGGCCTTCATCGTCATCATGGCCGTCGCTCTCATCTTCGGTATCCTGCTGCCCTGGAACAGACCGCCTCGAGCATGGAAGAGCTGACCGCCACCGTAAAGCAGAATGCCGACAATGCCCGTCAGGCTAGCCGCCTGGCTCAGGATGCCTCCTCCACCGCCGAGCGCGGCGGTGAGGTAGTGGAGCGCGTGGTCAAGACCATGCACGGCATCGCCGACAGTTCGCTGCAGGTGGCCGATATCACCGGGCTGATCGATTCGATCGCCTTCCAGACCAATATCCTGGCACTCAACGCCTCGGTGGAGGCCGCCCGGGCCGGTGAGCAGGGTCGGGGCTTCGCCGTGGTGGCCGGGGAGGTGCGCAGCCTGGCCAGCCGCAGTGCCGATGCCGCCCGCGAGATCAAGGCGCTGATCGAAGGTTCGGTGGCGCAGGTGCAGGAGGGTTCCACCCTGGTGGAAGAGGCCGGCGACACCATGCAGGAGGTGGTGGCCGCCATCCGCCGCGTCACCGATATCATGGACGAGATCCCCGCCGCCTCCGAGGAACAGAGCCAGGGTATCGAGCAGGTCTCTCTGGCAGTCGGCCAGATGGATCAGGTGACCCAGCAGAATGCTGCCCTGGTGGAAGAGGTCTCGGCAGCCGCGACCTCCCTGGAGCAGCAGGCCAGCCGCCTGGAGCAGGCCGTAGCGGTCTTCACGCTGGCCGCCCGTCCTGGCAGTGCCTCGGGACTGCCCGCCTGGCTGGATAGCGCCACCGCAGCCCAGTCGGTGACTGTAGCGGCCGCTGATCAGCAAGCCGCTGACGAACCCCAGCTCCACCAGGGTGAAGAGCAGACCGTAGCGGTTGGAGCTGCTGTAGCTGCGATTGATAGGTGGGAATGGCGATGAGTGACAGGTTATCTCTGGCGACCGAGAAGGGACATAGAAGCTGATCAAGAAACCGCTGGTAGGCATCGTTCACCTCCATAGCAGTTAGCGATGCGTGTCCGCTCAAGTAGGGGAAGTCCACTGCGTAATCGAAACTTGAGGAAAAAGTCGTAGGGGTTTAGTGCGGAACGAGCCTTTCAGAGCGGCTTCCGGGCGAGCAAGTAGATGTCCATGATCCAGCCATGCTGCTCGCGCAGGGCGGCACGACGCTCGATGATCGTCTGGGCCACGTCAGCCAACCAGCCGTCGAGCAGGCATTGCTTGTCCATGCCCAGGTAGGCGCCCCACCAGATGTAGATGCCTTCGGGAGGCAGCGCCTCGAAGGCGCCTCCGCTGTCGAGCATTACCGCGACGCTGGCGGTATCGCCGGGCCAGCCACGCTCTCTTAGACGCCGCCCAGTGGTGATCTGGACCGGTTCGGCGAGCGCATTGAGGGGAATGCGGTGCTCGGCGGTCAGGACCTGCAGGCTGGTGATTCCCGGTACTATTTCTACCTGCAGCTCTACCTTCCGATCCACCTCAACCGCCTGCTCGGCGGGGCTTTTCATACTGCTTTTCATACAAGATCGGAGCCGCCTGGCGATGCGCAGGCTGCTGTCGTATAGCGAGGGGTCACCCCAGATCAGCATGCCGACTCGTCCGCCCTGCGGCAGATAGGTCTCCATGAGCCCAGCCCAGACACGCGCGATCGACTCATGCCAGTCGTCCACCGCGCCCAGGTAATCGGCGCGGGCATCGCGTTGGGGCAGGTCGAACTCCACGACCCGGGTGCGTGACGGATCGTCCAGGAGGTTTCGGCACAGCAGCCGGCGCAGGTCGACCAGGTCCGACTTGGCTTCCCCCTTGCGTGGCAACAGGATGAGGTCCGCCTCATTGAGCGCCCGCACGGCGGCCAGGGTGACATGGTCGGGATTGCCCGTACCGATGCCGATCAGCGAGAGCCGGATCATGCCTCGCCTCCCATGTCTTCAGAAGAGGTGCTGGGTGCGGTGCCGGCAAAGGGCGAGTCCGCCGACTGGGGCCGAAAGCGACGGTCATAACCGACCGCATACAGGCGGCTTTCCTGGAAATCCTCACTTTCCAGCACCGGTCCCACCAGGATCAGTGCCGTGCGCTGCATGGTGTCGTCGACCAGGGAGGCCACCGTCGACAGACGCCCCCGGACCACCCGTTCATCGGGCCAACTGGCCCGCCAAACGATGGCGACCGGGCAATCGGCGCCGTAGAACGGCACCAGGTCTTCCACCACCTGGACCAGGTTATGGATAGAAAGATGAATCGCCAGGGTGGCGCCGGTTTTCGCGAAGTTGGCCAGGGTTTCGCCGCCCGGCATGGCGCTGGCACGCCCCGGTGTCCGGGTCAGCACGACGGATTGCGCCACCCCCGGCAGCGTCAACTCCTGCCCCAGAGTGGCGGCGGCGGCTGCGAAGGACGGCACGCCCGGGGTAATGGCATAGGGCATGTCCAGCTCGCGCAGCCGGCGCAACTGTTCCCCCATGGCGGACCACACCGACAGGTCCCCGGAATGCAGTCGGGTCACGTCCAGGCCTGCGGCATGGGCGCGACGCATCTCGTCGATGATCTCATCCAGGGACAGGGGCGCGGTGTTGATGATCCGGGCGCCTTCCGGGCAATGCTCGAGTAGCTGTTCGGGCACCAGCGAACCCGCGTAGAGGCACACGGGACACGATGCGATGAGATCCCGCCCCCGCAATGTCAGGAGGTCCGGCGCACCGGGGCCGGCGCCGATGAAGTGTATCGTCATGCTCAGTCTCCTCCGAGAGGGGCTCGCGCCACCGCCGCAGTGGCCAGTCGATCCGCCGAAATCAGCCGGGGCCCGAGCAATTCCGCACCGGGGCCTGCCGCCAGAAAGGCGACAGCCTCGGCGACGCTACCCGTTCCCCGGGCCTGCAAGCTGTGCCTGGAACGGGTGATGGTGGTGGCCGTGGGCAGGGCGGCGTCGGCCACGGGGATCACCGCGAGACCCCGCGCTTGGCCCAATGCTTCAACCAGCGGCCACATCGTCTGCGTCGCGGCCAGCCGGTCGACGGCACCGTGGTGTTTCTCGATCCGCTCCAGCGCATCAATCAGCGATGCCAGCAGCGCTTCTCGGCGGAAGCCGAAGCCCGCCACTATCATCGGGTCACCCGCCACTGCACGATGGGGTAGCTGGTTTTCCAGCCCCGCCGCGTGCCGATGGGAGCGGCGGCCGCCAGTTCGAGACGCAGTAGCTCTCCGCCAGCCTGCTGCTGCCAGTGAGCCAGCAAGGCCTCGGACTCCAAAGTCACCGTATTGGCAACGATGCGCACGCCAGCCGGTAGACGCCGCCAAAGCGCCTCCAGCAACGCCTGCGACAGCCCACCGCCGATGAATACCGCATCGGGCAGCGGATGATCACCCAGCGCCTGTTCACCCAGAACCTGTTTACCCAGAGCTTCGGGGGCGCTGCCCTCCACCACTTCGAGCCAGTCGACACCCAGTGTTCGCGCATTGCGACGCGCCCGTGCCGCGCGCTCACTGTTGCATTCGAAGGCCACGGCATGGTTGTCCGGGTGCGCCAGCAGCCACTCGATGGCAATCGAGCCCGACCCCGTGCCGATATCCCACAATCGCTCCCCCGCTACCGGGGCCAAGGCGGCCAGCGTCATGGCGCGCACCGCCTGCTTGGTGATCTGGCCATCGTGTTCGAACCATTCGTCCGGCAGGCCGGGCGTCAGCGGCAGGGCCGGCCCAACACCGGCGACTTCCAGCCCCACCGCGACCGGGTGGGCGATATCGTCCGGCAAAGTGGCATCCGCACGCACGGCGCGAATGCGCTCGTCGTCACCGTCCAGCGCTTCCAGGATATGCAGCCAGGACTCCCCGAAGCCGAAGCGCGCCAGCAAGTCGGCCAGCTCGGCTACCGCCCCGCCGTCGCGCAGCAACACCAGCAGGCGCCTGCCGCGATGCAGGTGGGGCCGGATGCGCGTCAGGGGTTTGGCATGCAGGCCCAGGCACGAGCAGGCGTCCAGCGACCAGCCCAGCCGCGATGCCGCCAGACTGAAGGTGGATGGCGATGGCAGGGTCTGCCACTCTTCGGCGCTCAGATGACGTACCAGGGTGCTACCCGCCCCGAACCAGAACGGGTCGCCGGAAACCAGCATGACGACCCGGCGGCCGCGCTCGGCCAACAGTTGGGGGATACCGTCGGCGAATGGAACCGGCCATTCGCGAACCTCGGCAGCCAGCTGCGGCAACAGGCGCAGATGGCGACGCGCGCCAAACACCACCTCGGCGGCTTCCAGCGCGTTGCGGCTTGCCGCTGTGAGTCCCCTTGTGCCACTCTCCCCCCAGCCTAGAATCGTCAGCCAGGGAGCGTCGTTAACGTCAGCCATCATGAAAGTCCTGATCCTGGGGGGCACCTCTGAAGCCAGTGCCCTGGCCAGCGCCCTGACCGAACGCTCGATCCCGGCCCTGTTCAGTTATGCCGGGCGAGTGAGCGCTCCCAAACCGCAGCCGTTGCCCACCCGCGTCGGTGGTTTTGGCGGGGTCGAGGGCCTGGCCGCCTTCCTGGCGGACAACCGCATCACCCACCTGGTCGACGCCACCCACCCCTTTGCCGAACGCATGAGCCGCAACGCCGTATCGGCGGCGCAGCGAAGCGGCATCCGCGTCATTGCCCTGACCCGGCCACCCTGGGAGCCGATGGCCGGCGATCGCTGGGAAAGGGTCGCCAGCGTCGACGCGGCGGTAAGCGCCCTGGCCGGTCCGCCGCAGCGGGTGCTGCTGGCGATCGGGCGCATGCACCTCGCCGACTTCGCAGCACAGCCCCAGCATCACTACCTGCTGAGGTTGGTCGACCGGCCCGAGGCCCCACCGCCCCTGCCTCATCACCGTGTGACCATCGACCGTGGTCCCTTTACGCTGGACAGCGACCTGGCCCTGCTCCGGGAACATGGCGTCGAGCGCCTGGTGTGCAAGAATTCCGGCGGCGACGGCGCGGTGTCCAAACTCACCGCCGCCCGCCAACTGGGCCTGCCGGTGGTGATGATCGAGCGGCCGGCTCTTCCGCCACGCCAGGAAGTCCACAGCGCCGCCGCCGTCCTGGATTGGCTCGGTCATAACTCCGACCCTGACGCCGACCTCGGCGTATAAACCCACGGCTGCCCATCGCGCTCGATCCGCCGCGTCTGACTGGATCCCACCATCACCAGGGTGCGCATGTCGGCCATTTCCGGTTGCGCCTCGCCAAGGGTGGTGACGCGAACGGATTCCTCCGGCGTGGAGACGGCCCGCGCGAATACGATCAGGCGCTGTGGCCCGCAGGCCTCCCGCAGCACCTGCAAGGCGCGTGTGAACCCTTCCGGTCGTGCCCTGGAGCGGGGGTTGTAGAAGGCCATGGCAAAGTCGGCCTCCGCGGCCAGCCGCAGGCGCTTCTCGATCAGGGCCCAGGGTTTGAGGTTGTCGGACAGGTTAATGCAGCAGAAATCGTGTCCCAGTGGCGCCCCCAGGCGCGCACTGGCGGCCAGCATGGCGGAAATGCCCGGCAATACCTGGATGTCCAGCGAGCGCCACGCCGGCTCTCCCGCCTCCAGCGCCTCGAAGATGGCCGCGGCCATGGCGAACACGCCAGGGTCACCCGACGAGACGACCACCACCCGGTGGCCGTTGGCGGCCATCCGCAGTGCCTGTTCCGCCCGCCCGATTTCCTCGCGGTTGTCCGAGCCGTGACGCGTCAGTCCCGGCCGCGGCGACACCCGCTCGACATAGGGCACATAGCCCACCACATCGGTGGCCTCGGCCAGCGCTGCGGACACTTCCGGGGTGATCAGTGCTTCGGCGCCTGGGCCCAGGCCGGCGATTTTCAGCCAACCTCGACAGCCATTCATGGCCGCCTCCCGTTGCCATGGACCACCAGGATGGAGAAGTAAGGGGCGCTATCGCCGGCGTCGCTGAACGGCAGTATCCGTTCCCGAGGCATGGCGGCGTATTCAATCAGCCAGGCCTCTTCCTCCCGGCCGGCCCGGGTCAGCGCCCGCCTGATCTTGTCCAGATTGCGGCCGATCTTCATCACCACCAGGGCGTCGGTCTTCGCCATGTGCTCGACCAGCGTCTCCTCCGGCAGCGTGCCCATCAGCACGGTCATGATGTCGTCGCCCCAAGTCACCGGCTGCCCGGTGGCGGTCCAGGCGGCGGACATGCCGGTGATGCCGGGCACGACCGATACCGGCACCCGCCCCTGCAAGCGCGTATACAGGTGCATGAAGGAACCGTAGAAAAACGGGTCGCCTTCGCACAGCACCACCACATCACCTCCCGCGTCGGCGATCTCAGTCAGTCGTGCGACGCTTCTCTCATAGAAGGCCGCCAGCAACTCGTTGTAACGGGGGTCGTCGAACGGAATCTCGGTGGTGACCGGGTATTCCATCGGCAGTTCGATCGCATCCAACGCCACCATGCCTTCCACGATGCTGCGGGCATGGCCGGTTCGGCCCTTCTTACGAAAATAGGCGATATGTGACGCTTGCCGGATCAGTCGATCCGCCCTGACGCTCATCAGATCCTGGCTTCCGGGCCCAAGGCCGACCCCGTAGATGGTTCCTGGTTTTATGGTCCCGAGCTTCATTCCGCCCGATCCGCTATGGCATTGATGGCGGCCACCGTCACCGCACTGCCGCCGAGTCGCCCGCGCACGATGCAGCAGGGTACCGGGGCGCTCTCCCACAGGGCTTCCTTCGACTCGGCCGCGCCCACGAACCCTACCGGGCAGCCGATGATGGCCGCCGGGCGCGGGCAATCCGGCGCTTCCAGCATGTTCAACAGGTGGAACAGTGCGGTCGGCGCATTGCCGATCGCCACCACCGCACCGTCCAGGTAGGGTCGCCAGAGTTCCACTGCCGCCGCCGAGCGGGTATTGGCCATGTCGCGTGCCAGGCCGGGAACCCGCTCATCGTGCAGGGTGCAGATGATGGCGTTGTCCGCCGGCAGGCGCTTGCGGGTAATGCCCTCGGATACCATGCGCGCGTCACACAGGATCGGCGCGCCCCGCTCCAGCGCTTGCCGAGCCCGGTTCACTGCGTCGCCGCGAAAATGAATGTGTGAGGCAAGCTCCACCAAACCGGCGGCATGGATCATGCGCACGGCCACCGGCTCTTCCTCCTCCGAGAAGCGCTCCAGCTCGGCCTCGCGCCGGATGATGGAAAAGGACTCCCGGTAGATGGCCGGTCCGTCTGTTTCATAGACGTGAGGCATCTATGTATTTCCTCCCAAACCTAAGAGCTTCTCCGAGCAAAGGAGATGAGCGTTGGGGACAAGGCGGAGCGAGGGTCTTTTGCCATGGATGGCAAAAGTAGCGCCCATGGAAGGGTCTACAGCGCCCTCGCGAAGGCTTGGCGCCGACGCTCATCTCACTCCACGTTTTGAAACAAGTTCTACAACCTCGGCTTCGGTGAGGCCGGTCGCGACCGGCACACCATCGGCACGACCGCCGATGATCAAGTCGAAGCGTCCGGACCGCCCCGTCAGGCACGCGTCAGCCGGCTGTCGGCGGGCGCAGCCCTTGGCGCAGCCGGACACATGCACCGGGCCTTCGACCCGGCCACTCAGCCGTTCGGCTAACTTCAGGGCTATGCCCAGCGTCTCCACACTCGCCTGCTCGCAATGGGGGGCGCCCGGACAGACATCCATGGACAAACGCGGATCCCGATTATCGTCCAGCAGGCCAGCGACCGATGCCGCTTCAGCGCCTTCCACCAGCAGGCGCCGCCACGGCATCACCCGCACGGCGCCACTAGCTTCAGGGGCAAGCGATGCAGGGTCGACCGCGGCACGCAACACCGACGCCGGCGCCCGTCCGAATGGCAGGCCAAACACTCTGCCCCGCGAATGTTCGCCCAATGCCAGTCTACCGCCAGCCTCGGCGGGCCGTATCGATTCCGGTGCCCAGGCCGGCAGCGGCGCCTTATGGCGGCGCATCCGCCCGGATTCTCGTCCGCCGCTCTCGACGAACCAGTGCGCCAGCCGCACCAGGTGCTCAACGGCAGCCGCGACCGAGTCTACGGGGGTGCCCAGAGCACGTCCATCGGCCCGGACTAACAGGCCGCCCGAAGCCCGCGGCTGCAGGGCGCCCGATGCCGACCGCTCGATGCGGAAGTCGGCGGATACCTCGCCCAGCACCGGTGCATCACCGGCATCGATGGCAATGCCCATCTTGTCCGGCAGTTCCGGCAGCTCAGCGAGGCGGTCCAGCAACAAGCGGGCCGCCTCATGGGTGGCGTCGCCTTCTTGCCAGTCCGGTGCCAGCAGCACTTGGGGCCGGCGTTCGGCCTGCGGGGCCGGGTCAACCAGCCCATGCTCGACGAGGAAGGCCATCAGCCCGGGCCAGGTGGCCTCGGACACACCGCGCAACTGTAGATTGGCACGGCTGGTGAGCTCGATCAGACCGCTACCGAAAGCCTCGGCCGCATCGCACAGCGCCAGCATCTGCTCCCGTGTGAGTCGCCCCAGGTGGGGGCGTACGCGAACCAGCAGGCCATCGCCGGTCGCCATGGGCCGCCATGCCCCGGGACACCAGCCCTTGATGCGAGGCTCGGCTGGCTTATCCATCTTATTTATCATGGGGACCCGGTCTCCTTGGCCTCATCGATCTGCAGCAGCAGATCCTGCAGGTCAGGGCCCTGTTGGCTGGGGTCCTGCCACATCCCGCGCTGAACGGCTTCCAGCAACCGCTCGGCCATCTCCTCCAGCGCCGCCGGGTTGTGCTCGCGCAGGAACTGCTGGTTGACCGGATCCAGCACCAGCGCTTCGCTGACCTGAGCATACTGATAGTCGGCCACCAGATCGGTGGTGGCGTCATAGGCAAACAGGTAGTCCACCGTGGCGGCCATCTCGAAGGCGCCCTTGTAGCCGTGCTCGCGCATGGCCTCGATCCATTTGGGATTGAGCACCCGGGAACGGATCACGCGGGCCAGTTCCTCCTTGAGGGTGCGAATCCGCGGATGCGCCGGGTTGGCGTGATCGGCGTGGTAGATGATCGGCGCTTGCCCACCGAGGGAGCGGCTGGCGTTGGCCATGCCCCCCTGGAACTCGTAGTAGCTGTTCGAATCGAGGATATCGTGTTCGCGGTTGTCCTGGTTCTGCATCACCGCCTCCAGGCCCTCGAGCTGTCGTTCGAAGGCCCTGCGCGCGGCGATCCCGGATTCCGGGAATTGGCCGTAGGCGTAGGCCCCGGCACCGAGGTAGGCTTCCGCCAGGTCGTCCGCGGTGTCCCAGGCGCGGTTGTCGATGAGCCGGTTCAGGCCGGTGCCGTACTCGCCGGGCTTGCTGCCGAAAACCCGGTAGCCGGCCTCCCGGGCGGCCGCGTCGGGCGATAGCCCCTGGCGTTCGAGTTCCTGCCGACGCTCCAGCACCGCCGCGCGAATGGTGTTGCCGTTGCCTGGCTCTTCATATTCGGCGACCGCCTGCACCGCGGCATCGAACAGGCGGATGACATTGGGAAAGGCATCGCGGAAGAAGCCGGACACTCGCAGGGTGACGTCTACTCGCGGCCGTTGCAGCAACATGGCGGGAATCACCTCGACATCGATCACCCGCTGCGAGCCGAGCGACCACACCGGCCTCACCCCCATCAGCGCGAAGGCCTGGGCGATGTCATCGCCGCCGGTACGCATGGTCGCGGTGCCCCAGATCGACAGCCCCAGCCGGCGCGGGTAGTCACCGTTGTCCTGCAGGTAACGTTCCACGAACGCCTGCGCCGATTTCTCGCCCAGGGACCAGGCGGCGGGTGACGGAATCGAGCGATTGTCGACGCTGAAGAAGTTGCGCCCAGTAGGCAGGGTGTCCAGCCGCCCACGGCTAGGAGCGCCGCTCGGCCCGGCTGGTACGAAGACACCGCCGAGCCCGTCCAGCAGCGACTGGATCTCCATCTCGGCGCCACGCTGCATGGCGGCCCACAGCCGTTCGCGGGCATAGCGACACTGTTCCGCGGTGGCCGGATAGTCACGCGCCAGTTCGGTCAGACAGCTCTCATCCAGCATGTCATCGGCCAGCACGTAGTCGGCCATTAGCCGATGGGCGAGCAGTTCCAGACGCTCACGGGTATCGGCGGCGGTGCGCCAGGCGGCATCATCCAGCTCGCTCAGGGCCAGCGGCCTCGGCCCGGTCCAGGGTTCGGCCCCGGCCGTCAGGGGATCAAAGTGCCCGCCCTCTTCCTGCAATCCCAGGTCGTCCGCCAGGTTGTGCAACAGGCCGCGATGGGCCGGCCCCTCTCCGCGTGGCAGCCTGAGGATGGCGACCAGGGTCCCCGCCAGCTTGTCCTGCGGCGGCAGGGTGCCCAGCACGTGTAAGCCATGGCGGATCTGGGCTTCCTTGATATCGCACAGATAGGTATCCAGCTCGTTGAGCAGGAGGTCGTCATCCAAACTATCTGCACTCTCTGCACAACTATCCCCACCATGGGCCAGCTCCTGGTCGATACCGGTGCGGCGCAGATGCTCCAGAATCCGCTCGCGCAGCAGCGCCTCACGCCGCGGGTCCATGCCCAGGGCCTGGTAATACTCGTCGGTCAGGGCCTCCAGTTCCGCCATGGCACCGTAGAGCTCGGCGCGGGCGAGCGGCGGCATCAGGTGATCGATGATGACGGCCTGGCTGCGGCGCTTGGCCTGGGCGCCTTCGCCCGGGTCGTTGACGATGAACGGATAGAAATGCGGCAGCGGCCCCAGGGCGATATCCGGCCAGCAATCGGCGCTCAGTGCCGTACTCTTGCCCGGCAGCCATTCCAGATTGCCGTGCTTGCCGACGTGAACTACCGCATCCACCCGGTAGTGATCGCGCAGCCACAGATAGAACGCCAGGTAGCTGTGGGGCGGCACCAGTTCGGTATCGTGGTAGGTTTGCGTCGGGTCGTCGCTGAAGTCCCGCTCCGGCTGAATCCCGACGAAGGTCTCCCCCAGGCGGATTCCGGCGATCATCAGTCGGCCCTGGCGGCATTTGGGATCGTCCGACGGTGCTCCCCAGCGCGTCCACACTGCCTCCTGCAGCGGGGCCGGCAGGGTCTGGAACCATTCCAGGTAGTCGTCGAGCCCGATACTCTGCCAGCAGCCGCGTTGGTCCAGGACACGGTGATCGTTGGTGACGGTGCCCTGCAACAGCCGGATCAGGGCATCTCCATCGTCCGGCACGTCGTTCACCGGATAACCCGCCTCGGACAGCGCCCGCAGGATGCGTACCGTCGAGGCCGGCGTATCCAGGCCGACACCGTTGCCGATACGGCCATCACGATTGGGATAATTGGCCAGCACCAGCGCCAGGCGCTTGGCGGCATTGGGCGTCTGACGTAAACGACAGAATCGCCGCGCCAGTTTGGCGACGAAGGCAGCGCGCTCGGGATGCAGGGCGTG
Organism: Litchfieldella anticariensis FP35 = DSM 16096; assembly: GCF_000409775.1. GTDB lineage: Bacteria > Pseudomonadota > Gammaproteobacteria > Pseudomonadales > Halomonadaceae > Litchfieldella > Litchfieldella anticariensis. The sequence continues at coordinate 488,815 of NZ_KE332388.1, forward strand.
GCGGGTCACCGAGAGCTGGCAGCGCTCGCTGTAGTGGGCCTCCGTCTTGAATCCCACCGCCCGCGTGATGACGCGTCCGTCCATCTCCGGCAGCACCACCTGCATGGCCACGTCGCGGCTATGCAGGCCGGCCGCCATGGCCTGCCAGTCTTCCTCGGCGCTGCTCGCCAGGATCGCTTGCAGCACCACCGGCCGCCCGACGAAGAGGCTGTCGGGGACGTCGAGGGCATCCATGTCGTCCGGGTTGCGGTTGACGGAAAAACCGGTGGTGTTGACCACCAGCATGGCGCCCGTCTGCTCGATCAAGTGATTGACGAAGGCGACGCAGGATTCTTCCTTCAGCGACGCCACGGCCACCGCCAGCGGCTCGAGCCCCTGGGCCCGCAGCGCCTCGATCAGGCCATCGAGCACGGCGGTATTGGCCCCCTGCAGGTGACTGCGATAAAACAGCAGCAGGCATACCGGGCGCTCGGGGATCTGTCGCCCTACCGCATCGGACGCGTAGAGCAGCGCCGCGGGAATCGCCTTGGGTTCCTGCCAGTCCAGCGCCACCTCCAGACGCTGTTTCAGACATTCCGCGCCGACAAAACGCAGTAACTGCTCGGCATTGTCCACCCCGCCCTCTCTCAGGTAGCGCCACACTCGGTGGGCCGACTCGAAAGGCACGCTGGAATCTTCCAGCAAGGCGTCGTCCGGTGCATCGCAACCCGGTACCAGGATCAGTTGGCGCCCCTGGCCGGCAGCGGCCCAGGCCAGCAGACGTTCGTGGCCGTATTTCCAGTAGGCACTGCCGCCCATCAGCGAGACGATTACCAGACGCGCCTCTTCCAGCACACGATCCTCGTAGAGATCGTAGGCGGCGGGCTTGACCAGGTTCATCCAGTTCGCGAGGCGTACCGTGGGGTAAGCGTCGTCGAGCGTCGCGGCCAACCGCTCGACCGCCTGGGCCAGGGCCGACAGGCTGCTGTCGGCGGCCGACAGGATGATGATCTCGGCGGGGCTCTGCTGCAAATCGACGATGCCCTCATCGTCGACGAAGCCCCCGGGTTTGGCGGCGAACAGATGCATCAGGCGGCGGCTTCGATCTCGGCGCTGGCCAGTGCCCGGTGCAGGGCCTCGCTATCCAGCCCCCTGCCGATGATGACAAGCTGGGTGCGGCGCGGCTCGTCCTGCCCCCATAGCCGGTCGAAATAGCCGTCCAGGCGCTCGCCCACGGCCTGGATCACCCGACGCATGGGCTTGCCCGGAATGGCCGCGAAGCCCTTGGCCCGATAGATCTCGTGGGTTTTCAGCAGTTGCTGGAGCCTGTTCGCCAGGGCGTCGCCATCGACTTCGCCCAGCCGGATCACGCAGGAATCGAAATGATCGTGGGCGTGGTCGTGATGCGCCCCCTCGGCATGATGGCGATCGTGGTGGTTCTCGATGCGGTCGATGCTTTCCTCGCTCGCCGCACCGATGCCCATCAGGGCTTCCAGTTGGGACGTATCGGTGGCCAGGGTCTGGTTGATAAATAAGCTCTGGTCGATGAACAGGGTCTTGACCGATTCGGGAACGCGCGCCTGGATCAGGGCCTCGACCCGCGCCCTGTCGGCCGGCGCGAGCAGGTCGGTCTTGCTGACCAGTACCAGGTCGGCCGCGCTCAGTTGGTCGTCGAGCAATTCACGCAGACTGGGATCATGGTCCAGGCTTTCATCGGCCCGGCGCTGGGCCTCCACCTTGTCGACATCGCTCGCATAACGGCCAGCGGCGACGGCCGGCCCATCGACCACGGTGATGATGGCATCGACGGTGCAATGCTGGCGCACCTCCGGCCAGTTGAACGCCTGGACCAGCGGCTTGGGCAAGGCCAGGCCGCTGGTTTCGATCAGGATGTGGTCGATGTCGTCGCGGCGCGCCACCAGCTTTTTCATCACCGGCAGGAATTCCTCTTCCACCGTGCAGCAGATGCAGCCATTCGCCAGCTCGTAGATACCATTTTCGTAAAAACCACCGTCCTCGCCTTCCACGGGGCGCTCGTCCTCACAGTTCAGCGCGCAGCCGCGCAGCAGGCTGGAATCGATATCCTGCTCGCCGAATTCGTTGACGATGACGGCGATGCGCTTGCCGGTGACCTGGCGCAGAATGCTGGCCAGCAGCGAGGTCTTGCCGCTGCCCAGGAAGCCGGTCACCACCGTGGCGGGGATCTTGTTCAGTTGCATCCGTTGGATTCCTCAGTGTCGATGGTGTGCCCCGTGCCCTGCCCGAACAGGCTGGCCACGGCGGCGGGATTGTCAGGGAAGAACAGGTGCAGGTAGGACGCCGTCAGCCGGCGCAGGCGATAGATGGCCTCCCCCGGTGCGGGATGGCGTTGGCGCCGCCCGTGGGCGATTGGCTCAGGGGTGCCCTCCGACACCGAACGGTGATGGGCATGGCCCCGGATCGGCCCCTCCGGCAGATCGGCGGTCTGCATCCCCTGGCAACCCCGCCGCCCGCGCATGGCACCATGCCCGGGCAACAGGCCCAGCATGGTATGGATCTGGTCGTCATAGTCCGTCAGGGTTTCCAGGCAATAGAGCATGCCGCCGCATTCGGCGAGGATGGGCTTGTCCGCGGCAAACAAGCGGTGGATGTCATCCCGCATGGAGGCATTCGCCGCCAACTGCGCGGCGTGAAGCTCGGGGTAACCGCCTGGGAGCCAGAGGGCATCGCAGGGCGGCAGGCATTCGTCGGTCAGCGGCGAGAAGAAACGCAGTCTCGCCCCCATCCGCTCCAGCAGATCCAGGTTGGCCTGGTAGATGAAGCTGAACGCTGCATCCCGCGCCACGGCGATGGTCTGGCCGTGAAGCGAAGGCAATGCCTCCGTCGCTCCTGCTTGAACCGCCGCGAAAGTAACCGGCGGCAATTGCAGCAGTGCCTCCGCCAACCCCTCGGCCAGCAGCGCCTTGGCACCGGTCTCGAAGCGGGTTTCCAGGTCCTCGCGAATCTCCTCGGCCTGCACCAGCCCCAGGTGGCGTTCAGGCAGGGCCAGATTGGCATTGCGTTCCACCGCCGCCAGCAGGGGAATATCGGGCGGTAGCGCCGCTTCGATCAATTCCCGGTGACGCGGCGAACCACAGGCGTTGGCGATCAGCCCGGCGATGCGGATATCGTCGCGGAAGCCCGCCAGGCCGGCCACCAGCGCCGCTGCGGTCTGGGCCATTCCTTTCACGTCCATGACGATGACCATCGGCAGGTCGAACAAAGCCGCTAGGTCGGCGCTGGACGGTTCGCCATCGAACAGGCCCATGGCGCCTTCCACCAGGATGAGGTCCGCCTCGAGCGCGGCATCAAACAGGCGCTGGCGGCAATAGGCCTCGCCGGCCATCCACAGGTCGAGCTGATCGACGGGCTGGCCCGAGGCCTGGGCCAGCACCAGGGGATCCAGGTAATCCGGACCGGTCTTGAAGACCCGTACCACCTTGCCCTGGTTGCGCAGCATCCGGGCCAGCGCCGCGGTCACCGTGGTCTTGCCCTGCCCCGATGCCGGCGCGGCGATGAAGACCGCGGGACAGGCCGCCCTCGCCACACCCCGGTCTACCTGCGTGCCGAAGCGGCCCCCGGCTTGAATCTCGGCGCGCTCGGTCATGTGGCCTCCAGGCTGGGCTCTAGGCTGGGCAGGGGCCGATACAGCGCGCCCAGCTGCTCGGC
>NZ_KE332388.1:492959-677496 GCF_000409775.1 Litchfieldella anticariensis FP35 = DSM 16096
CTCGGCATGCGCCCGGCGATGCCCCGGCTGGTGCCCCCGCCCCAGGCGCGTGGAGGACGGGCGCGAGGACGGCGACGATGACGGCTGTTTCGCTCGTGTTCCAGCGGAAATATCCGGAACATCCACTATCGGCACGCTCACGCTCTTCTGTGTCACCGGCGGCATGGCGCCCCACTGCCCCTGCGCTTGCGAGGCACCGGCGTGGCCGCCTCTAGAGGACGAGGTTTCCCTTTCGGCGCCTCCTCCCCCTTCCCCAGGGGGAGGCGGCGGCGTTCCAGGCGGCGTGGGTAGCGTCGTATGTTGAGTCGTACGGCGATGGGCCAGGACCCACGGCTCGACAGTATCCAGGTCCTCCTGGCTCACCGTATGCGCGCCCCGCCAGGCGGCATGCGCCTGCGCGGCTCGATGCCAGGTCACATCCGCCCTCAGGCCTTCGACACCGGCGGCCTCGCAACGAACCGCGATATGCTCGTAGACCCAGGGCTCGGCGGTGATCTCGACCAGCGCCAGCTGCGCTCGCCGGATACGCTGGGTCAGCGATGCCTGGACGGCCTCATGGTGCGCGACATAGGCCTCTGGATCGCGGTCGAAGGCCTCTCTCTGCTGCACGATGGCAATTCGTTCCTGGACATTCACCACCGCGTCCTGCTCGAGACACAGGCCGAAACGGTCGAGCAATTGGGGGCGCAGTTCCCCCTCATCCGGGTTCATGGTGCCAATCAGGCTGAAGCGCGCGGGATGCGTATGACTGATGCCGTCGCGCTCGACGATATTGATGCCGCTCGCCGCCACATCGAGCAGCAGGTCCACCAGGGTGTCCGGCAGCAGGTTAACCTCGTCGACATACAACACGCCGCCATCCGCCTTGGCCAGCAAGCCCTCGTGGAAGGCCGCCTCGCGCTCGGACAGCACCCGCTGAAGGTCCAGGCTGCCGGTCAAGCGATCCTCACTGGCGCCCAGCGGCAGGGTGACGAACGGCGGCCGCCGCCGCTCGGCGTCATCGGGCAGGATCGCCGCCAGCGCCCGCGCCAGGGTGGATTTTGCGCTACCCCGTGAACCGCTGATCAGTACACCGCCCACCCGGGGGTTGATGACGTTGAGCAGCAACGCGGTCTTGAGGGCATCCTGGCCGACGACGGCGGCAAAGGGGAATTCAGCCGGGGACTTCATCATGGCTGCGCGCTGTACCATTGTTCTTGAGACGCTTCAGGGCGATGACACACAGCAGTCCGGCAAGTAGCCAGAACGCCAAATTGGTGAGGCCGGATGCCCAGATGAACTCATGGTGCAGTTCGCTCAGTGCAACCACTGCCTGGGGATCCGGATTCGAGAACAGCGGGCCTTCATGTGCCGGCACCCAGGCATAGGGCACCAATAACAAGGGCAGCCCGAGCCCGCGTTTCCAGCCTCGCGCCAGGATCAGCAGGCCCAGACCGACCGCGACCATGACAACGGTGGCGAGCCACCATAGTTGGCGTGACTCGAGATCAGCGGCCGCGGCACCGGGGATTTCGGGCGGCAGGCCGAGGGACGGCGCCACGAAAACTGCGAGATAGCACAGCACCCCCACCGTCAGGCCACGACCCGCGGTCAGTGCCAGCCGGCCGCGTTCCCTGAGCTGGTTCATGACCACCAGGAGAATGGCGGTAAAACCGATCCCGGCGAAAATGTTGGAAACGGCCGTATAGAACAGACGCTCGGCACCATCGGCTGGGGCCCAGGCCTCTTCGCCATGATGATGGCCTGCGTGGCCCTCGTGTTCATGAGCGTGATGGCCTCCGGCCGAGGCATGAGGATCGTCGCTGACTTCATACTGTTCAGCGGCGAGAAGAATCGGGGTGACACCAACGGCCTGCATGGCCGTCATTGCCAGTCCCAAGACAACGCCAATCAGACAGGCGCTCAGCACCAGCGAACGGAACATCGGCTTTCCTCCAAAACGGTCTTAGGGAAACGCTGAACAAATCGACGAGCGGAGTGAAGCGCTAGGCGCACGGAGCGGAGGAACCGGAGCATATGGGGTATATACAAGGATTCCGACCGGGCTGGCGCACCAGCACCGCACAACGCAGCTATTTGCCCGCGCAGGCATTTGTGCGGTGCTTCCTCAGTGGCAAGGAAACACGAAAGAATGCCGGCTATCGTGCGCCGCGTTATGTGCTGCGTTCATCGGCAGGAAACCGACGGCATAGAGGATGAGCGCTCCGAAGAGCACGACAGCCCCCTGCTGGCAGGCAGACGAAATTTTGGAAGCGGAACGGGAAGTCCGTTGGGAAGAAGATACGGGAGTCGCAGACATGTTGGATCCTCGGTGCCCACCGCACCGTCATTGGATGGAACGAAATGACAGGCCGGTCTCCGGGCTCGAAGAGGACGCATTCAGATCGCGCCATCGCCTGCACCTTCCCGGCATATGCCGGTGGCTGTCGCAGGCTACTCTTCTATTACCGTTGCGGGGGCAGCGATGGGATTGGCTGAAAAGCCGCACCATACTTCCCGATTATCCCCTTGAAGCAGGGGCACCCGTCTCTAGTCGGATCATCCTAAAGCAATTGCTGTGAAAGGCGCAATCTGTGGGCGCGTACTCCTCAAGTCCACCATTGCTTTCCTAGTCTCGGTTCCGTTCCCAGTGCCCACGCCCCCTTTCCCGGTGCTCGCGATCCCGTTTCCAGCGATCTCGATCTGGTTCTCGGTGTTCACGATTCCGCTTCCAACTCCCTCGATCATGTTCCCAATGCTCACGATCCCGTTTCCAGTGTTCGCGATCTCGTTCATGGCGCTCATGAATCCGTTCCCAACGATCGCGTTCCCGGTCCCAATGGTCATGATTCCGGTCCCAGCGGTACCTATCATGTTCCCAATGGTCGTGATCATGATCGTAATATCGATACTCACGACGCCACTCACGATCATAGCCGTACCAGTCATCGTTGATGACGATGGCTGGCTCTGTCCTGATATGCGCCGGCTGGTAACTACAACCCGCCAGGCTCAAGATGGCGATAGCGCTGAACAATACGAAGATCAGGCGCATACGTTTCTCCGGTTGAGCCGTGATGCTTCATACTAGCAAGCGGCTTTCCCCGGGCCATGTGGCTGGATGGCGACACCTGATGGCAATAATGTGGAAGCTGGCAACCTCATGAAAGGTAACGAAGCAGTTCCTGCTATGGTTCCGGCATGCTCCGAGAACCGGAGAAAAGGGATGATCAAGGTAATTCGACTTGCAACTGCTCTAAGCGTGTGTGCCACCTTGGCTGGCTGTGTCGCCTATGCAGATGGATATACATATGGTGGTGACGAACATCGCTATGCGACACCAATACCCAAGGGACATATGCCACCTCCAGGAGAATGCCGGACCTGGTATCCGGATCGACCTGCTGGACAGCAACCTCCACCTGGGCCGTGTCATTAATAGCGCGTCGAAGTCCTTACGTGCCGTCCGCTCGCTCTCTGAGTTCATAACGCCTTTGCCGACGGAGAGACTCGATCTGTTCATCGGCCTTCTCTCTCGACCGTTCCTGATAGTAGGCCACGGCGCCAAACCCGACTGAAGTGCCGACCATATGTCCTAGCTCATGCCATTAACGCATCGTGACTGTGCTGCAGCTGACGCTGAGCCTCATCCAGCGTGTAGGTTTTGCCGCTCCAGGGCAAATGCTCGCCTGCGCGGTGGGTGTGGTACTCGACCAGGCACTGATCCTCGTCGTCCAGGATCTCGTAGCGGTGGATCTCGTCACCGAACTCGTTGCACCAATAGTCGGCGTGGATCTTATTCCAGTACATGGCGATCACCTCTGTAGGCGCATCAGCGCCAGGATGCTCCCGTTCACGACAGCGCGCTTGCCTGGTCTGATCGGCAGGCTTCACGCGGCTCCACAGCGTCTTGCTCCCGAGCGCCTCTTGACTGGTGGTGCGTACTGGCGCAAGGAGGAAGAAGCTGAGATTGAAGAATAACCACCCTGCTGTCACCCCAAAGGCAAGAACAGCCGGCGATTTCGTGGCCATTTCCAGACTGGGCCGGGCACGGTCGCCGGGTGACGAGATAAGCTTGGAGGGGCTACCAGATGCGGCCTTCCTCAAGCCCGAGAAACAATTACACACATTTTGTTACATATCAGAATAGACCAGAATGCGAGGGCATGTGCAGTCATTAGGAAAAAATAGTAGTGAGGCCATTCAATAGTGTCAGTGAGACGCGGGCTTCGAGGCCAACTCTCGGATGGAGGGAACCAATGACCGAGAGACGCCGTAGCTGTATCCGTGTCCTAGAACAGCTCGACGGGGTTGACTACAACAACATGGAAAACCGCCACTTACGGCTCATACTCTGAGAATGATGGGTCAATGCAGGTAGGAGACAACAATGGTCATCAGGCACGCTCGTCAACTCACCCGAGGAGAGATCTCTGCCATCCACGAGGGAGCGATCCTCGATTATCCTTACGTCGAAACAGAGCGCGAATCATTTTTCGAGGTGACAGAGAAACAGGTACTCGGTATCCGTCAAACCTTAGCTGACGATGAGACCGTATGGGTGAACGGGCAGCGCGTGATTGAGTTATACGACAGGCCACTGCAGCACTGAATGCTGCTGCCCTTGATCGCATAGGCTCCGTTGCTCCTTTTCTTAGGCTCGAGCCCAGAAAGAAACCATCAGGAGCGAAGAAGCCCCCGCCCCGAAATCCTGTTCTCAGAAGGATCAACCGCAGAGTCGGATCACCGAGACGGGGGAGTATATGGAGTCCCACAACAGAAGTCTCATACGAAGAGAATCAACCGCTTTTCTAGTATAGATCAGTAGTAGTCTCCTTGGTGATAATTTCGTATGTGTGTAGGCAATAGTCGTTGAGAAAACCAAGAAAAAAGGGTTAGGTGCCAGCGTGGCTCATCTCAATCCCGTGGCACTCAGAGACATCGATCTGTAACCGTTTCTGTGCGCCGACCAGGCAATCACCAGAGACCTGCGGACAGACATCATATCGTGCAGTAGTCCTCGGCCTTGTGCCTCGCTTCGATCTCGTATTCGGTACTGGGCGCAAGGATGAGCCATCGTATTGCCGTATCAGGTGGCGGATGCAGGGGATCCTCCCTGCGGGGTAAGCGAGTTCATGCTTGCGCGTTTGAGTTCACTTAGTATCGCGCCATCTCATCTTCCATATAATTATAATTATTTCTCTTAATTAGATTGGCTTGTATCTGTCAGTGCGCAACTACAGCATGTTTTGGGGATTTTCAGTCATAATGAGTTAATTTTCATTAGCCCTTTAAGATCAATGCATAGCAAACTGTTCAACAACTTCTGCGACATAAATTAACCAAGACCACATTATGTAAATGATATAAGCAACATGGTTACAAATTGTTTATAATGACTGCCACTTCCTATGCACTACACCACCGCTGCGGGATCTCACTACAGGTCGAGGAGTCAGCCATGACACCGTTACGCATTGCTACACTTGCCGTCGGCATCGCACTTCTGATGCCGATCTCAGTCCAGGCCGGATCGCTAGAGGAGGACGTCAGTGCCGCCTACACCGAATGGGACACGGCGTTCAACGAGTCCGATGCCAAGAGCCTTGCGACCTTCTATACCGAAGACACACTATTCCTGCCGGCGAGCCACGACATCATCAAGAGCCGCTCAGGGGTCGAAGAGTTCTTCGCCGGTCTGTTCGAAAATGGTGTGACCGATCACAAGCTGGAGCTGATCGAGGCCATCAGCGAGGGCGAACTGATCGTGTCGAGCGCAAAGTGGTCTGCGCAGGGGCAAGATGATGCAGGCGCAGCAGCGACCTTCAGCGGGATAGCGACGCACGTCTTCGAGAAACAGGACGACGGCAGCCTGCAGCTGAAGGTGCATACCTTCAACTAAGCGCCGCTTGAGCGCGATGGCCTGAAGGTGCTGCGGTTGACGATCGGGTCGGGTAACTAAACCTCTTGCTCATCCAGCGCGGTCTTTAGTGGGCCATTCTCCAGCGGTTGGCCCCAGCCATTTCCATGGACAAGCTCATGGATCGGCAACCGAGAGCGCCAGCCTTTGACCTCGAGCTCCGGCCGAGGAAGAAACTCGGTGACGTAACCAAGACATAGGTACGCGACTGGATATACGTCATCCGGAAGCTCGAGGGTTTCTGCCAACCTTTCCTGATCCAGAATACTCACCCAGCCCACGCCAATACCTTCGGCTCGGGCCGCAAGCCACAGGTTCTGGACCGCTAGGCAGACACTGAAAAGGTCCGTCTCCAGGATGGTGTTGCGTCCCAAGACATGAGGGCCACCACGGCTCCGATTACATGTGATGCAAAGATTGATGGGGCTCTCGAGGATACCTTCGAGCTTAAGGTGACGATAGAGATCCGCCCGCTCACCGGCGTAGTTCTCAGCGGCCTTCTGATTCTCCTGCTCGAAAATCTCTCTGACCGCCTGCCTGACCTCGAGGCTATCGATGACGATGAAATCCCATGGCTGCATGAACCCTACCGAGGGAGCGTGGTGCGCCGCCTGCAGCAGACGCGCAAGGACCTCGGGAGGGACCGGATCGGACAGAAATTGCGACCGCACATCACGCCGCTCATGGATGGCACGGTAAAGGCCGTTCCGTTCGGCTTCGGAAAAACGATTGTCGGACGTGTTCATCAAGAAATGCTGCTCGTGTTGAGAATCATCAGAAAAAATCACCCCACTTGCCTTACAGCCGAGCGATCGGCGCTTTTACATCGAGTCTCCCCAGTGTTCCAGCAAAAGGTCAATAAACAACTGAGCCGTGCTCGACAGACTATGTGAATGACTTCTGACCAGCCCGATCGTACGTTGGATTCTCGGCTCCGGCAGTTGACGGGAACAAAGAGTTTCATGGTCCGGCCCGGGCATGGTCATCTGGGGCAGGATCGCGACACCGAGCCCCGACTCGACCAAGCCAAGCGACGTGGATAGGTGCTGAACCTCATAGAAGCTGTTCAAGCGAATTCCCTCCGCGGCCAGGGAATTGTCGAGCAAGGTACGATTGCCGCTGTCGCGACTGACGGTGATTAGCCGTACTTCCTCGAGATCCGACCACTCGATGCGCTCCTTTGCTGCCAAGGGGTGGTCGGACCTGAGCGCCAGGACAAATGGATCGCGCAGCAAGGGAGTGAACGATACATCTGAACTTTGCGCACTGTACATGTTGATGCCAAAGTCCGCCTCGCCGTTGATGACACGCTCCAACCCTTCATTGGCACTGACATCTAGGATCCGGATGCGAATACCCGGCCAGGCCTCGCTGAAGACACGAATCACGCTGGGGAGAAAATAGAAGGCCGCCGTGGGCAGGCAGGCGATGGTCACAGTGCCCTTCTGATGGGTGGCCAACTCACGAATCCCCTGTATCGACGATTCGTACTCCTCGATCATGCGCCGTGCGCGAGGCAGAAAATCCGCTCCAATCGGAGTAAGGCGGGTTCGGCGAGTGGTTCGCTCCAGCAGTTCCACCTCCAGCAACTCTTCCAGTTTCTGGATCCGGCGTGTCAAAGCAGGTTGGGATAAATGCAGGCGCTGCGCCGCTTCATGGAACGTACCCAACTCAGCAACCTGGATAAATGCCTGAAGATCAAGGAACTCGAGTCTATGCAGCATGCCAGTATTCTTGCATCAAACAAGGGATATCAATAACACTAGCACATTAATCCATTTTACACATTAATTAAGCTATATATTTGCATTTGAGACATCAAACGACCACTGACATGCTGTCACCACGATCTCCCAACGTGGAATGACAAAACGATGATGAACAGCATTCCTTGCATGATCATGCGTGGTGGTACCTCGAGGGGGCCATTTCTGAGAATGAGCGATCTCCCTTCCCAGCAGGAAGAACAAGCCGAGATACTGCTCAGCCTCATGGGCTCGGGCCATGCCTTGCAGATCGATGGCATCGGCGGGGGCGATCCTCTGACAAGCAAGGTCGCCATCGTGGAGCGTTCCTCCCACCCGGAAGCCGATGTCGACTACCTGTTTGCCCAGGTCGACGTCTTCAACCGGCGTGTCGATTTCAATCCGAATTGCGGCAACATGCTGTCAGCGGTTGGCCCATATGCGATCGAGACAGGATTGGTGGGGCCTCAGGATGGCAAGACCATCGTGCGAGTTCGCAACCTGAACACACAGCGCCTCATCGAGTGCCATGTACCAACCCCCGGACGCCAAATCAGTTATGAGGGTGACACCCGTATCAGTGGTGTGCCGGGAAGCGCCGCAGGCATTCAGCTCAGTTTTCTGGATATCGTCGGTACCAAGACCGGCGCTCTGCTACCAACCGGCAAGGCCATCGACACCATCAGGGGGATTCCGGTTACCTGCCTCGACGCTGCAACGCCAATCCTGATGATTGCAGCCGAAGACCTTGGACTGGACGGAAAGGAGTCGCCCGCCGAATTGGATGGCAATACCGCCTTGCTCGAGAGACTCGAGACCATCCGGCGTCAAGCCGGCAGATATATGGGCCTGGGCGATGTCAGCCAAGGTGTATTGCCCAAGCCGGTATTGGTATCCCCTCCTCGGGATGCCACCAGCACGTTGAACACTCGTTACTTCGTTCCCCACCGCTGCCACAAGGCAATCGCCGTCACCGGCGCGATTGCCGTCGCCTCAGCGGTCAGCCTACCCGGCACTATCGCCAACCGCATTGCCATCGACGCTGGTCGCTTGGCATCGGGCAGTCCTTTGTCGCAGATCAGGCTCGAGCACCCTTCCGGATATATCGATCTCGACATCGCCCATCGTCACGGCGATCCCCATGACATTGCCCGCGTTTCCCTGATTCGCACCGCCAGAAAGATCATGAGCGGGACAATCTTTTATTCGTCCACTCGAGATGTATTGACCTCTCAGGTCGGTTGAGTGCTGCTAGCTCGACCAGGCCTTCCAACCACGACAACAAGCAAGGAGTCTCGCCATGAAACATATACAGCCGACAACGTTTCAGGCCTCTCTCGGCCGCCTCAAGAAAGCGGCCCTTCTCGGACTGGCTGTCACCGGCATCGGTCTGCTCTCTTCCACGGCATCCTTAGCACAGGAGGAGGAAGTGCCGGGGAACATCAAGTGGACCATCCCCTTTGGTGTCGGCGGCGGTACGGATGTGTGGGCACGCTTCTTCTCGCCCTGGCTCAGCAAGCAGTTGCCGGGAGAGCCGACCATCATGATCGACAACGTTCCCGGCGGTGGCTCCATCAATGGTGCCAACCTGTTCGCCGTACGCGCCAAGTCGGACGGTAGCGACTGGTTGGGTACGTCGGCCTCGACCCAGTACCCCGCCATGCTGGATGACCCCCGCGTGCGTTATGACTACAGTGAGTGGGCTCCGATCCTGGCCACACCCACGGGTGGCGTCGTCTATGCCCAACCCAACCTGGGAGAAAATGCCGAGACGGCCCTCGAGGCCATGCTGGCACAGCCGGTCAAGCTGGCAGCACAGAACCCGACCGGCGTCGAACTGCCGGTGCTGATCGCCCTAGACATGCTGGGTGCCGACGTGCAGGCCGTCTTTGGCATGCGTAGTCGGGGAGAGGGCCGTTTGGCGTTCGAGCGCGGCGAAGCCGACATCGACTTCCAGACCACTTCCGCCTACCTGAGTAATGTGACGCCGTTGGTAGAAGCCGGCAAGGCCGTGCCACTATTCTCGCTTGGGGTCCTGAACGATGAAGGGAAGATTGTCCGCGACCCAGCCTTCCCCGATTTGCCCACCTTCAACGAGGTCTATCAGGAACTCAACGGTGAGGCACCGTCGGGCAATGCCTATGAGGCATTTCGTAAATTCTTCGCCTCCGGCTATGCCCTTCAGAAGCTGATCATGGTGCCCAAAGATACCCCTCAAGCCCTGATCGATACTTACCGTCAAGCAGCTCGCGACTTCATTGATACCGATCAGTTCAAGCAGGAAGCGGCTGCACAGTTAGGCCCCTATACGCCGGTCATAGGAGACACCGTCCAGCGGCACCTCGATGACGCCATGTCCATCGATGATGCTACGCGTGAATGGCTCGCCGATTGGCTGAAATCGGAGCACGGCGCCGAGATTTGACACCACGTAGGGGGGGCGCCGGTACCCGCAAAGGCCGGCGGTCCCCAGGCTCCACTCTCCTACACAACACGAGAGCCACACGCCATGTTCGATATCCTTTTTTCCAGCCTGGGACACCTTTTCACCGTGTCCCATCTGCTCTACATGATGTTGGGGGTACTGGTTGGTCTGGTCGTCGGTATCATCCCTGGCCTGGGCGGGATTGCCGGGATGTCATTGTTGCTGCCCTTCCTGTATGGCATGGAGCCCACTGTCGCCCTGGGCATGCTGATGGGCCTTGTCGCCGTGATTCCCACCGGCGACACCTTCGCCTCGGTGCTATTGGGCATTCCCGGCTCCAGCGCCTCCCAGGCGACGGTGATCGATGGTTTTTCCCTGGCCAAACGCGGCCAGGCGGCACGGGCATTGTCCAGTGCCTTCCTGTCGTCGATGATCGGCGGCCTGATTGGTGCCATTGTCTTGACCGGCTTCATCCTGATCGCCCGCCCCCTGGTACTATCCTTTTCCTCTTCCGAGCTGTTCATGCTGACATTGCTCGGCCTGTCGATGGTGGCAGTGCTTTCGGGGCGCGACTTGTTCAAGGGGCTGGCCGCCTGCGGCCTAGGGTTATTGATCGGCGCCATCGGCATGGCTCCAGCCACTGGCGAATTTCGCCTCAATTTCGGCCTCGACTATCTCTATGACGGCCTGCCGTTGGTAGTGGTCGGCCTAGGGATTTTCGCACTACCGGAAATTATCGACCTACTGGTCAAACGCGGAGCGATTGCCAGCGAACCCTGCAAGCTTGGTGAAGGCTGGCGACAGGGGATTCGCGATGTCGGTCTGCAACGTGGACTCGTGGCGCGTTGCGCCGGCATCGGTAGCCTGATAGGTACGATTCCCGGCCTCGCCGGATCCGTGGTGGACTGGCTGACCTATGGCCATGCCGTGCAAAGTGCCAGGGACAAGTCGCAGTTCGGCCAAGGGGACATCCGCGGCGTCATCGCCCCGGAGTCCGCCAACAATGCCTGCGCTTGCGGAGCCATGGTACCGACTCTGCTGTTCGGCGTACCCGGCTCGGGCACGGCCGCGGTGTTCCTGGGTGGACTACTACTGCTCGGGTTGCAGCCTGGCGTCGGCATGATCGAGACCCATCTTGACCTAACCTATACCATCATCTGGTCGCTGGCCCTGGCCAACATTCTGGGGGCCGCGCTGTGTCTGGTGCTCGCTCGCCCGGTGGCCAGCCTGACCCGGGTACCCTTTGCCACTTTAGCGCCTTTGATCACGGTGCTGATCATGTTCGCCGCCTTCCAAGCCACCCGTGCCACAGGTGACCTGCTCGCCTTGGGGGCGGTCGGCGTATTGGGAGTCCTGTTCAAGCAGGCAAACTGGTCACGCCCAGCATTCCTGATCGGTTTCGTACTGGCCCCGGGAGCCGAGAGCTATTTCTACCAGGCGGTCCAGTTCCAGGGGGCCGATGCGTTCCAACGTCCCGGCGTGTTGACCATCGGTTCCCTTATCCTCGCGGCCCTCTTCATTCCCATGCTGCGTTCACTGTGGATCAAGCGTCGCCAGGCCTATTCGGTAGGAGCTGCATCGACGGCTCGCGCCGAGCCCCCGACCCTGGGCGCCATCGACGTGGTGCTCTTCGTCGCGCTGCTCGGCACCGCCGCCTTTGCCTGGATGGATGTTGCCGACCTGTCGTTGATCGGAGGCATCATGCCTCGCCTGGCCATTGCAATACTCGGGGTTGCCTGCCTGTTGGAGATTGCACGTTGTCTGGTGCGTCGCCCCGAGTGGCAGCATCAGCCGCTACGACAGCAGGTAGCCTGGCTGGCAGGGTTCTTCGCTCTGGTTGCGATCATGCTGACACTCGGCTTCATCACCGCGGCGACGCTGTTCTGCCTGGCGTTCCTGGTGGCCATCGCCAGGCTCAAGCCCTGGACCGCCGCTGGTATGTCGCTGGGAGTCACAGCCTTCCTGCTTGGCATGGCTCAGTTCCTTACTCTGACGTACCCAAGCGGTCTGATCGATCCTTGGCTATTTGGCTGAGTCCCCTTTTGGCAGATACGTCCTATACAGACAAGGGCTGGCACGATCTATCGTGCCAGCGGACGTATCGCGCCAGTGCCGGGTCAGGACGCCCCCAGCTGTAGATCCACCGCAGCAACCTCAGACGTGTTCATCAATAGATGCTTCTCGTGTTGATATCACTCTGGCAGAGCGTAGCCGATCACGTAATCCCCCATCTTGGTGCCAAAGGTACCATGGCCACCTGCGGTGACCACCACGTACTGTCGACCGTCGTCGCCGGTGTAGGTCATTGGCGTCGCCTGGCCGCCGGCGTCGAAATTACCATTGAAGATGACCAACTAGACAACGCCCCCAGAAGCGATTACGGTTATATCGCTTATCTTAAGCATTCTATTTAATTATATATAAGGTCATTCCGAGGGCTCATATGCAGCTTCAGTTCGAGAAGGTCACCAAGTCCTTCGGTGACTTGAATGTCATCGAGGCCTTCGACAACACCATCGCCGACGGCGAGATCGTTGCGCTGGTCGGCCCGTCGGGTTGTGGTAAGTCGACCCTTCTGCATATGGTTGCCGGGCTCCAGCAGGCCACCGGCGGTAGCGTTCGTGCCGCTGGCCAGCCAGTGGAGAAACCGGCCCCAGAGCGCACCCTGGTATTCCAGGAGCACGCCCTCTACCCCTGGATGACCTTGGAGGAGAACGTCGCCCTGGCCCTGGAATTTCAGGATCAGCCGGCCAAGGAAGCCCGTGCCAAGGCACGCCAATGGCTCAGCCGAGTCAAGCTGGGTGGTTTCGAGGGCTACTATCCCCACCAGGTCTCCGGCGGCATGCGCCAACGCTGCGCCCTGGCCCGGGCCTTCATCGCCCGCCCTAAAGTGTTGTTGCTCGATGAGCCCTTCGGCGCACTGGATGCCCTGACCCGCATGACACTGCAGAGTGTGCTCAAGGAACTGATCGAGGAGGAGCGCCCCACCGTGGTACTGGTCACCCATGACGTGGACGAGGCGCTCTATCTGGCCGACCGGGTGTTGGTGTTCAGCCAAAGACCGGCCCGGGTCCTGAAGGAATTCACCCTCGGCCACATCCCCAAGACCCATGACCTCACGGCCTTCGCCGACATCCGGTGCGAGGTGCTGGCGTTGCTTGGCATCGATACCAAAGACGATCCGGGTACTGAATCCCCTATTCCCAATAAAGGAGTCACCGCATGATCCAGCGACTGGTCACCCTCCTGCTGACCTTCGCCCTGGCCGCCCCGGCCATGGCCAACGAGACGTTCAGAGTCGGCTATGTCCGTGTGATGGACGACGCCCAGGTCATGCTGGCCCAAGAGGCAAGCCTCTACGAGAAATATGGCCTGGACGCCGAGTTGATCGAGTTCAGCTCCGGCACCGACCTGATCAAGGGCATTGTCGGTGGGCAGCTCGACATCGGCGTACTGGGCTTCTCCAATGCCTTTACCTGGGCCAGCCGTGGCGCTGACCTCAGGATCGTCGGCGGCGCCCAGCGCGGCTACCATGCCTTGCTGGCGCGAGAGGATACCGGGATCGATGACGTCTCCGACCTGGCGGGCAAGAGCCTGGCCTCTCAGAAACAGGGCAGTACCGCCGACATCGTACTCAAGGGTGTGACGCTGGCCGATGCCGGCCTTTCACCAGACGATCTCAACATCATGGGTGTCGCGCCCTCTGTGGCAGTGCAGTCGCTGGCCGGTGGCCGGGTGGACGCCGCCTTCCTTTTCGAGCCTTATTCCAGCATCGCCAAGCTACAGGCACCGGTGAAGGAGATCTACGAGATCGGCGAAGTCTGGCCCTTCCCCTGCATGGTAGTGATTACCTCCGGTGAGACCCTCGAGCAGCGGCGTGACGTACTGTGGGCCGCTATGGACGCCCAGCGCGAAGCTATCGACATGCTCGAGAACGCCCCCGAAGAGGCCGCCCCCTATATCACTCACTACTTCATCAAAGAGGACGTGATGAATAGCCGTGACCAGGGTGAGATCTCGAGTGAGGAGGTAATCGCCAGAGCCATTGCGACCAATGACTTCAGTGCCAAGCTCACCGAAGCGGACATCGAACGCATGAAGGAACTGGCCGGCATCATGCACGAGCAGGGCATCCTCGAGGACGCTGACTTCGACGTGGACGCGCTGCTCGATCTCACCTGGCAGGAAGAGCGCGGGCTGTAACCCATGAGCACCTCCACCACGACCGGCGTTGCCAGCAAGCGGGCCTATGTGCTGGCCATCGCCTTCATCCTGTTCTTCTGGCAAGTGGCCGCCTGGTTCCTGCCCAGCTTTCTGATGCCCGACGTCCATGTGGCGTTGGGCCGCCTATGGCAGGAGCTGGGAAGCATCGAATTCTATGCGGGGCTCGGCAACAGCATGGGCCGGTTGGGCGCAGGCTACGGCGCTGCCCTGGTCGCCGGTGTCGTGCTGGGGCTGGTGGGTGGCACCCTCTCAGCGGTGCGCAGCCCCCTGAAGGCGGCAATCATCATCCTTCAGTCGATCCCTTCCATCGCCTGGGTGCCCCTGTTCCTGATCCTGATGGGCTTCGGCAACATGCCGATCATCGTGGTGGTGGCCGTGGGAGCCTTCTTCCCCACCGCGCTGAGCGTGATGAATGCCACCGAGAGCGTCGAGCGGGTTCACATCGACGCCGCCCGTGTCATGGGTGCCTCGCGCCTGCAGATGCTCAAGCGGATCTACTTCCCCGCGGTCACCCCCGAATTGATCACCGGCGCACAACTCGCCTTCGGCAACGCCTGGCGGGCGCTGATCTCCGCGGAGATGATCGTCGGTTTCAGTGCCGGGCTAGGCAAATCGCTGGCCTACTCTGGCGAGATCGCCGACATGACTGGCGTGATGACCAACATCCTGGTCATCGCGGTGCTGGCGGCAGTGATCGACCAAGTGCTCCTGGAGCGAGTCAAGCACCGCCTGCTGCGCTACCAGTACCTCTAGCCGTTCATCTATTTCCCGTGCTCCAAGGCACCCCGGCCGGATGGCTGGGGTGCCCATCCCCGACCAAGGAAACAGCAGACGGTCGGGAAAATCATGCTGAGCAGCAGACTGCAGCAATCATATTAACAGGCTTATTCACCTCTATTCATGTCTTTGCTGATGGGGTCTCTGGCGATATACAGAGACAAGCTGTATCAGCGCCACCAAGCATAGGGATCGCTGACTAAAATTAGCCCTCTGACACTCTGTTTTTCATCCTGAGGGTTAGCTATTCCACTGGTCGTCCGGTTAAGGTTTGCACTGCGATTTTCCCAGTATGATGAACCCGTTACCAAGGGAATATCAGTACTGACTCGCATCACGTCACTTTCACCAACCATTAGATGAAGACGTGCACTACGCTGGTCCATGTATGATGAATCCAACGCCAGAACCGTGCCTGCCGCAAGCAAGCCAACGACGAGGGTTGCGGTCAACGTCATGAGTTTCATGGAATACCTCATTGTGTACTTGCGTTAATTGTTGCCCACCAATCACTAATCAATATTCGGCACTGTAATCAATGGGCACAAGCATGCCACCAGCCATGCCCGTCATGGTTCTTGGAGAAGAGGAGCCGCGGGAAGAAGATGAGTTTGACCGGAGGGTACAAGCCTAGGTTCTTGGCGCTTAGCCTTTTCGGCCGCCATGGATTGACGTCCGGCTTTGGCTAATTAATTATAGCTTACGACGAAAAACAAAGTGATACTTTTAAAATTATTGCGAGACTGGAATTCACCATACCAATCATGATTAGCAAAGATCCTGTGAAGTAATACCTCCACAATAGCCTGACCAGTCGAATAATGAAGCCAGCATTATACGTGCCATAAGCCACTCGAAACGGATCATTTATTTTATCATTTTTGGTTTCCAATTAACCAAAGACGCTCAAACCCACGTACTCCTCAGGCAGCGGTGTGTCTTCTGGTTTTTTCTGATCTATAACCATGAATCGATGTCTTGATTACCAAGTGCTAACACTAATTAAATCTTTGAGGCCGTATGATTGAAACAGCTCTAGGCTTTAGCGCGAACTGTTAAAGAAACGCCTTGGCTACTAACAAGAATAATTTTTATGCTCATGTTGCCCTCTAACTAATATGCGTTTCTACAGGACAAGGACGGGCACTCCTTAGGACAAGTGCCAAAATATGCCGGGCGCCATCGAGCGGTACACGGACGTTCCCCTCGTCGCAGGTTATTTCCCTCCCATCCAGGTGGGCCTGCGAGGTAACGAGATGGCGCTGAGGAGAGTTTTCCACCTGGATCGTGTAATGGGAGGAGGCGATGTCTATCGTCGCCTCGAAGCCCGGCCAGGCGGCGGGCAGACAGGGAGTGATGACCAGAAAGGCTCCCTCGCGGCGAATGCCCAGAATACCCTCGAGACCCGCCCGATACATCCACCCGGCGGAACCCGTATACCAGGTCCAGCCGCCACGCCCGACATGCGGGACGACGGAGTATACATCGGCAGCCACCACATAAGGTTCGACCCGATAACGTGCGGTCTCTTCGGGGGTGCGTGTGTGGTTGATCGGGTTGAGCAGGGCGAACAGGTCGCAAGCCTTGTCGCCCTCCCCTAGTTCGGCAAATGCCAGGACCGCCCACATCGATGCATGACTGTACTGGCCGCCATTTTCACGCAGTCCTGGCGGATAACCGCTGATATAGCCAGGATCATGCGACGGCTTGTCGAAGGGGGGCCAGAATAGCAAGGCCAACCCGGGATCGCGACGGATCAGTTCGCGCTCCAGCGAGCGCATGGCGAGCGCCGCACGCTGTGGATCAGCAGCACCGGACAACACCGCCCAGGATTGGGCAATCGAATCGATGCGGCACTCGTCGCTATCCTGAGTGCCGAGCCAGCGGCCATCATCGAAGGTCGCCCGCCGGTACCACTGGCCATCCCAGGCTTCGTGTTCAAGCGCCTCGCGTAGCGAGGCCAGATGCGCTCGCCAACGGCCGGCCCGCTTGTCCTCATGGTTGCGTTGTTCGGCGAGCGGCACGAACAGAGCCAAGGTTCGCACCAGTAGCCAACCTAGCCATACGCTTTCGCCCCTCCCGCCTTCGCCGACCCGGTTCATACCATCGTTCCAATCGCCCCCCCCGATCAGCGGCAGGCCTCTCTCGCCGGTGAGCGCCAGGCATTGGTCGAGACCGCGGGCACAGTGTTCGTATAGCGAGGCGGTTTCGTCAGCGATCATCGGCTGGAAAAAGACATCGTGTTCGCCGGGCTCCAACAATGCACCCTCGAGGAAGCCCACCGGCTCATCCAACACCTCGGCGTCACCCGAGGTGGTGACATAGACGGCGCTGGCATAAGCCAGCCAGACCCGGTCGTCAGAAATACGGGTGCGCACGCCCTGGCCGGAATGAGGAAGCCACCAGTGCTGCACGTCTCCCTCGACGAACTGACGAGAGGCGGCACGCAACAGATGGTGTCGCGTCGTCTCGGGATTGGCGAAGGTCAGGGCCATACCATCCTGCAATTGATCGCGGAACCCATAAGCACCGCTGGCCTGGTAGAACGCAGAACGTGCCGTGATGCGGCAGGCCATTGTCTGGTATAGCAGCCAGCCATTGAGCATGATGTCCATGGCGCGGTCAGGCGTGGAAACCTGCACCGCGCCAAGTTGCCTCTCCCAGTATTCCGTGACCGCTGCGAACTCGGCGTCAAGATCAGCCCTGCGATAGAGAGCGATGAGGTCTCTGGCCTCAGCGGTGCTGTGGCACTGGCCAATGAACGCGACGACCTCTACTGTCTCATCGACTGCCAGTTCAACGATACCTTGCAGGGCTGAGCAAGGATCCAGACCCGCCCCTGTGGTCCCGGATAGCGGGGCTCGTGTGCGCAGGCAAGCGGGCGATGCATGGCTGCCGCCGTGGCCGAGAAATTCACCACGATCCGCTGTCCAGGACGTTTGCAGGCCGCCCAGGTCGGCAAAGGCGACACGCCCGGGAAATGTGATATTCCAAGGGTTGTGTGCCAACATCGCACCGCTGGTCTCATCCCTTCGGGTGATGAGGAACGGGCCCGACGCACTACGTGATGTGCCCAGTGTCCATTCCACGTAGGCGGTGATGGACAGCCGGCGGGGCCGTCCCGAACGGTTTCTGAGGGTCAGGCGAGAGATCCGGATGGGGTCGTCGAGAGGCACGAAGTGCAGCAGCTCGAGTGCGATGCCGTGTGCCTCGTGCTCGAACTGGCTATAACCAAAGCCATGCCGGGACAGGTAACGGCCTTCATCACGCACGGGCAGTGCTGTCGCCGTCCACACCGCCAGGGTCTCTTCATCGCGAACGTAAATCGCCTCGCCGCAGGGATCCACGACCGGGTCGTTAAACCATGGCGTTAGCTGGTTTTCGCGACTGTTGTCGGCCCATAGGTAGCCCGTGCCCTCCGCCGAGACTTGAAAACCGAAGCCGGCGTTGGCAATCACATTGATCCAGGGAGCCGGCGTGGAGCGCCCGGCTTCGAGAATCGTCACGTATTCTCGGCCCTGCTTGTCGAAGCCGCCCAGCCCGTTGAAGAACTCGAGATTCGGTGCTGCGTGTGGGACGGTTTGCAAGGTGGGTGTCACGGACGGCGGCGCAACCATGGTCTCTTCGTTCGGCAAAGTACGCTGATGGCTAGGCGGGATAAGGGCGATCTGATCGGCGATTGGCCCTCGGTGTGCCATCAAGGCCACCCTGGCAACGGATTGCAGTAGAGCGCGGACTTCTAGGCTTATCAGCTCAGCACGTAGCGTGATGACCGAGCCTTGGGCATGGCCTTCCTGGAAGCGTGGTCGCGACTGGCTGCTGAGTACCGCGGTCTCGATGGCTTGTTGAAGGTCCTGCACATAGGATGACGCACGCTCGTTGACGATCACCAGATCGACGTCAAGACGTTTCATGCGCCAGTACTCATGCGCGCGCAGCAACTGGCGTACCTGGGCCAGGTCATCGGTCGAATCGACACGCAGGAGTACGATCGGCAAATCGCCGGAAACCGCATGTGGCCACAGGCCCGTTTGCGGCCCCGCACCGCGCTCGATGGCTTCGGGTGGTGCCCTGAAGCGTGGATCGGCATACAGGATCGGCGCGGCCAGGCGCTGGAAATCCGCCGCTTCCTCGGGTTTGACGTCGAGATGTCGAAGCTGCACCTGAGCTTGGGTCCAGGCCAACGTTCTGGCCCGATCGAAGGCACTACGGTCGTGATGCTTGTCGATCAGATCCACGAGCGCTTCGCGTGACGATGCCACTACGGTCCAGAAGGCAATGCGCGCGACCTTGCCGGGGGCTATCTGGATACGCTGCCTCAGCGAAAAGATCGGGTCGAGTACCGTGCCGACCGTATTCGACAATGGCTGGCCATCGACAAGGGTGTCTGCGCTCGTGACCGTTCGCCCCCGGCCGATGAAGCGGGCCCGGTCGGTCTCGTATTGCGCTTCGGCCAAGGCTTCGCCTTCCACCACGGCGAAGTGGGCAGCCCAGACCTGCGCTTCGTCTGGCCCCCGCAGGCGGCGGGTGGCGATCAGCGCATTGAATGCCTCGAGATACTCGGTAACGACGAACATCTTCGCGAATGTCGGATGTGCATTGTCGGTGGCCGGTGTGGTCAGCACCAGCTCCGAATAGGAGGTAATCTCGATATCTCGCGCCCGGCGCCCGCTGTTGGTCAACGAGACGCGCCGCACTTCGCTGTCGTCTTCGCCCGAGACAAGAACGTCCAGGTGGGTGGTAAGGTCACCATGGCGATGACTGAATCGCGCGTAATCCTCGGCAAAGACCACGTCGTTGCTGTCATCCACGTGTCCGTTTTCTCGACCCAACGTTTGCCCCGTGGCTGACCAGACGTCGGCATTTCGTATATCGCGCAGGAAGATGAAGCTACCCCAGTGATCGCGGGTCACATCTTCTTGCCAGCGGCTGATGGCGATATGCCGCCAACGGCTGTATCCACTTCCCGTCGCCGTCAACATGACCGAGTAGCGTCCATTCGACAGCAGATGGGTCACCGGAGCGCCCTGGGCTGTCGTTGAGACGCGGCGAATCGTATGTGCCTCGTTGACGTTTTTACTCGGCGCCGACTTCACTTCCTCGGCGCGGGGATGAGCAATCGCCACGTCACGTGGTATGCGTTCCTGCAACAGCAGTTCGCTGGCCTGAATGATCGGTTCACGGTGGAAGCGTGCGCGCATCTGGCCGTGGTGCAGGGTGTTGGCGATCGCCACGATGGTCATGCCCTGGTGGTGGGCCATGAAGCTGCGCACGATGGCGACATTTTCACCCGTAGGTAACCGCGTGCGGGTGAAGTCGAGCGCTTCATAGAAACCGTAGCGCCCCAGCGCGCCCATGCCGGTGAGGCGGGCGAAGTTGCGGCACGCTCCCCGAGGATCGACCATCGTTGCCAGGCCCGTCGCATACGGGGCAACCACCAGATCGGCAGATAGCCCGCGCTTCAGCCCCAGGCCGGGCACACCGAAGTTGGAATACTGATAGGTGAATTCCATGTCGCGTGCATTGTAGGCGGATTCGGAGAGGCCCCAGGGGACACCCAGCGACGTGGCATACGCCGTTTGACGCTTGACCACCAGGCGATTGCTTTGCTCGAGCAGACTGCCCGCGGGAGCGCGCATCACCAGCGACGGCATCAGGTATTCAAACATCGACCCGGACCAGGAAATCAGCGCCGAACCGTGGTCCAGCGGAGTGGCCGTACGCCCGAGCCGGAACCAGTGCCGCGTCGGCACATCCCCCTTGGCAATCGCCAACAGGCTGGCAAGCCGCGCTTCGGAAGCGAGCAGATCGTAGCAACTGATGTCGAGACTGTTCTCGTCCGGCGAATAGCCGATCGACAGCAGTTGACGCTCGGGGTCGAGTAGAAAGGCGAAATCCATCGCCAGTGCCATGCTTCGTGCTGTGTCGGCGAGTTGCCTGAAGCGTGCCAGGAGTCGAGCACGCGGTGTCGCCTTGCCGATCCGTTTTCGGTCGTGGCAATGTTCGGCCACCGACTGGCGCAAGGCCCCAATCCAGAACAATAGCTCTGCGATCCGCGGGTCTGCGTCCCCTCGTAAGGCGTCATGGGCCATGCGTGTGGTGTGATCGATGAGCTGTTTCAGTGCTGGCAACCACGCCACGAACATCGGATCGCCCTTCAAGTGGGCCTCGATCTCGTCAAAGCGTGCCGCGAGCAACGCTGTACTCTCGCCATGAGCCGTGGGCACCGCCTGGAGTGCTTCACGCGTTAGACGCAGGTTATCCCCGATGCCGGGGCGAGGGTCGGGCAGCAGTTCAGTCTCCAGCCATGTTTCACAGGCATTGGCAACAACGATCAAGTGGCCCGCGAGGTTGCCGCTGTCGACGGAGGAGACATACCTCGGGGCCAGCGGGCGTAGATCCCGGGTGGAGTACCAGTTGAAGAAATGGCCCCGGTAGCGCGGTAGCGTCTGCATGACGCTGAGCGTGGTCTCAAGGCGTTCGACGGCACTCAGAACTCCTGTCCAACCAAAATCGCGAGCGGCCAGGGTCGACAGAAGATAGAGCCCCATGTTCGTGGGGGAAGTGCGCGAGGCGATAGCCGAGTGTGGCTCTTCTTGAAAATTGTCAGGCGGCAGCATGTTCTCGGCAGGAGTCACAAAGGTCTCGAAGAACCGCCAGGTGCGCCGTGCGATCAGGCGCAACTCACGTGCCTCCGACATCGAAATGGCGTGCCGCGGTGCGATGCTCTGCGAACGGCTGAGCCAGTGGGCAATAGCCGGAGCAGCCAACCATAGCAGTACCATGGGCAGCGCCAAGGGCCACACCCCAGGTGCATAGGCCACTGCCCCCAGTGAGACCGCCAGCCCCAGCGTGGTACCCGGCGCCATGCCCCGATAAAAGCCCGCCAGTGTTTGGCGCGGCCTCCCCATGGACTGGGCGGCTGTCGTCCACTCAAGCAGATGCCGACGCGTCACCAGTAACCGTGCCAGGGTTCTAAGGATGGCATCCAGCATGCGCCAGGCCTGGTCGGGTAGGAAGGCAACCAACAACAGACTCTGGATAGACGCAAGCTTCAGCTCGGCGAACCCTCTGTTGAAATGATGACGTAAATTCACTCCCGCTTTAGGCGGCATGAAGGATGTCAACAGAGGGATAAACGGTGGTGCGGCGATGACGGTGAAGACGAACAGCGTACCCACGATGGCGGCCGGCAAAGGCAATAGCCAACTGACGGCGAGGCTTGCCAGCAGTAACGGGGCTAGTAACGAGCGGCGCAGATTGTCCATCATCTTCAAGCGCCCGATCAAGGGCATCGCTCGCCCGACGATCCAAGGCAGCAATTGCCAGTCGCCTCGCGTCCAGCGATGTTGACGCTTGCCTGCGACATCGTAGCGGGAAGGGAAATCCTCGATGACTTCGATATCCGAGGCTAGGCCGGCGCGTGCGAAGACCCCTTCAAAAAGGTCGTGGCTGAGAACGCTATTCTCCGGTACACGTCCGCAGAGCGAGGCCTCGAACGCATCGATATCGTAGATGCCCTTGCCGGCAAAAGAGCCCTCGCCGAGCAGATCCTGATAGAGATCCGATACGGCGGCTGCATAAGGGTCGATACCACCCGGCGCGGAGAAAAGCCGTTGATAGACAGAGCCTTCACGGCCAAGCGGTAACGACGGCGTGACGCGTGGCTGGAGAATGGCGTAACCGTCAACAACGCGCTGCCGGATGTTATCGAACCGTGGTTTATTGAGTGGATGCGCCATCTTACCGATCAGCTGGCTGGCCGATCCCCTGGGCAGTCGCGTATCGGCATCAAGCGTAATGACGTACCGTATATCGCTTGGCAGGGCGGGCACATCCAGAAAAGTGGTATCGCTGGCCCCGCGGAGTATGCGGTTGAGTTCATGCAGCTTGCCGCGTTTACGCTCCCATCCCATCCAGCAGTTTTCACTGCTGTTGAAGACTCGGCGTCGGTGCAGCAAGAAGAAACGTTCGCCATTGTCGCCCGATGTCGCGCCATAGCGGCGATTGAGTTGGCCGATCGCCTCGCCGGCGACAGCCAGCAAGGCAGCGTCGCCAGGTAATTCGGCGCGGTCGGCGTCGACCCCATCGGTCAGCAGGGCATATACGATAGCGCCGCCACCGCTGGCCAAGTGGTGGACTTCCAATCGTTCGATCTGCTCTCGCAGCTCGGTTTCGCTGGTCAAAAGTGTCGGCACGGCGATGAGCGTACGCAGCGAGGGCGGAACGCCTTCGGACAGATCGAGGCTCGGTAGGGGCTGTGCCCCGACGCTACGAATGATAATGCGATTGACCAGTAAGGTGGCTACCTCGGTCGCCGGTAATACACCAAGCAAAACCAGTAGTGTCAGCCAGCCTTGGGGGAATTCGCCAAAGGAAAGCGACAGCATCCATAACGTCCCTGACGCCAGCGACAGTAATCCCATAGTGATGAGTGCAATCACTCCGACATAACCGTTCATGCCGTAATCAAGGAAGACCTGGCGCAGTCGCTGAGTCGGCGAGGGGCGAAAGCCGATGGCTTGCTCCAGTACACGTCGCCCTGCCGCGATCAGAAAATAACCGGGGTCGCCGACGCGTGCTGCCTCGACAGGATCGTCAGTGCTTGCCATCGCCTCTCGTGAAGCGGCCAGAGCGTACTCGACCACCTCCAGTTCCTCGCGCGCCGAGCCCCGGGCCAGTTGCTCGGTGGCGCTACGGTAGCGATTGCGGGTAGGGAAATCCATGGCATCGAAGATGCTGGTTTCACGCAACCGCGCATCCACCAAACTTACGCTTTCGAACAGCTCTGCCCAATCGATACTCGATACCAACCTCATGCTGGTGATGATGTTACGCACGGTGACGTTGGCGGCGCCCTGCCGCTGCTGGGCATGCTGTACTACGTCGTCGATGGAATTGCCCTGGGAGCTGAGCTGTTCTTCCAGCCAACCGAGTATCGGGTTTGTTCTAGGGTCCAGGTCTCGCAAGCGCTTGGCGAGTTGGGCGGCGAAGGGTTCCGACAGGGGGTCAGCGCTGTGCGAGAAAGAGGCGGTTTCCAGCGTGGTGCGCTGGCCCTCGGGGATGGCCCACCGAGTGGCCATGGCATCAGCATCGTTTCGCGCCGCTTGTTCGCTGATGATTTGATCGGCGAGTCGGCGCAGGTTCTCGACGAGTACAATGCGCAGAGTGATTGCCACCGCCCACAGCTCGCCGATTGTCAGCGGTTGCACGCGTTGATAGGCGGCAATGAAACCCCGTAGGGTATCGGGGTCGAGATGACTGTCGGTATGCGCGACAAACGCCCAGGCCAGGCCGAAGACACGAGGATAGCCGGCAAAAGGCCCCGTAGCCAGTTTCGGTAGCTGTCGATAGTAGCCAGGAGGCAGGTCGCCGCGGATCTCGCGGATCTGCGCTTCAATGAGATGGTAATTGTCGAGCAGCCAAGCCGCAGCCGGCACGACATCGCGACCATCAGCCAGTTCCGCGGCACTCGCCCGGTAGGCAGCCAACAAGACCTTGGCATTATCGTCGAGCCGCCGCGCCAACGGCATGACCTTGGGGGGCGTTTTAGTGACGCATTGTGCCTGCGCCAGGCTGCCAGCGTGCTGTTCGAGCCGTTCTACGCTGAACAGTTCCTCCCTCACCGGGGCCGCAGAGTTCCAAGGCGGCGACGATGAGTGATACCCACGCAAATAACGGAGCAATACATCCACAAGCCACTATCCCGGTCGATGCGCTATACCCTGCTGGGCAAGCGATAATTCGTAACCGGGAGTCTGAGCGAGACTCGCATCATTGTCGGTTCGCTATCGCACAGTACGGCCAGTTTGGAGAATCCCGAAGAGAAATCGAGCGCCTAAGCGCGCCAGCGCACCGACACCCGGGGCACAGCCTGGCATAGTCGGTTAGCCGCTATCTCGCATTTCGCGGATGACGTCACCGAGGTCACCATCATGAAAACTCTCATCGATCAGCCTATCAACGCCGGTGCTCCAATGACCTTCCGCCCTGTCATTGCCCTTCGTCCCGGCCACAAGCCTGTCGCTTTCGGTACGCTCACGTACCTATACGTTCCTGCCTACGGCAACCTGAGCGTGCCCTTGCAAGCAGCTCGCGGGGACGACGAACTCATGGGCATGGATCCCAACCAAGCTTGAAGCGACCTGGCGGGGCTCAGCCCCGCCATTCCATGCAAATATCCGTCGCTTTGTTCATTGTGAGGTCGACCGATAGGGCATCAGGCGATCACTTTCCTTCTTGACCACGGCATAACACTCGCAGCTAAGCTGCTCGAGTCGGGGTCTGTCCAGCACCGTAATATGCCCACGTCGATATTCGATCACACCGAGCTTGTGCAGTTTGCCGGCCGCCTCGGTCACACCCTCTCGGCGCACCCCCAGCATGTTGGCGATCAGCTCTTGGGTCATGTCCAAATGGTTGCCTGGCAGCCGGTCCAGAGACAACAGCAGCCAGCGACATAGCTGTTGATCGATCGAGTGGTGGCGGTTGCATACCGCCGTTTGTGCCATCTGTGTGATCAGCGCCTGGGTATAGCGCAACAGCAGATGCAGCATTTCCCCGTGGCGATTGAACTCATCCTTGAGTTGGTCCACCGGTAACCGCAAGGCGTGGCCAGCACTTTGCACGATCGCGCGGCTGGTGGTGCTCTCGCCGCCCATGAAGACGGCAATACCGACCAGACCTTCATTGCCAACTACCGAGATTTCCGCTGACGCGCCATTCTCCGTCACGTAGAGCAACGACACGATCGCATCGGTAGGGAAATAGACGTGGCTCAGGGTGTCCCCCGCTTCATAGAGGACCTGGCCCAGCGGCAAGTGTACTGGTTCGAGAAGCGGGGTTATCCGACGCTTGGCATCGTCAGGCAGGGCCGCCAATAAATGATTTCGGTCAGGCGAGCAGCTTTCGAGCATGTATACGTCACCGTCGGAAGGAATTCTCGTTTCGTACTGAAGTGTAAGTAATTCTGGACCGCAGCCATACATCTTGCTCGCAGGCATGGTCAGCTACCCCTGGGGGCGGTGCACTGTGTGCTTTGTTTTCCTCAGCGGGATTCGATTCACCTTCATCGTCAATCCAACTCGAACGGTTCGATCTCGTTGAAGATGCCTGTCTTGGTCATGTCACGTCGCAGTGTGAAGATCTCCAAGGCATGAACCAGGCCAACCTGCTCCAGTTGGTCGAAGTGAAACCGCTCCCATTCTTTTCGGGTGATCTTGATGCTGTAGAGATACTGGTCACGGCTGCTACCTGTGGCAGGATCAGTGACCAGGCGATAGCCGGAGACCACCGCCCGTTCCACTTTGGGGAGGCGGGCGAAGACAGTCCCGAGTATGAAAAAAGCCGCTCCATGCACATAATCACTATAGAGCTTGCGCTGGCGGGTGACGCTGAGCCTTCTGGGAGTGAGCTTGAGACGCTTGGCGGGCATCGTCCATTGCCGGTCGGGCATCTCGTCTTCACCAGGTAGATCGATATCCAAGGCGATGGCACAAGCGTCATCCGTAAAGTCGAAATCAACGGCTGTCTCCCTTGGCCAAGGGATCTCTTCAAACCGTTCGGTCAGGGTTTGTTCCATGGCCTCCAAATTGCTCAGGACAGCATGGGTCTCGCGCTGCTCCCGGGCAAACTCCCTGCTATCGTGCTCGGCCTTGTCCCATTCCCAGGCGCGGTAGGCCTCTTCATAGACCTTCTCGCGCCGAATATTCTCCTCTTCGATACGATGACGGGTCGCTGGCCATAGCTGCTGCCACCTAGTCGGCTGCTGCCGTATCGGAAATGCTGGCGGTGGCTCCGGGAAATGACGTGGCTGATAACCTGTGTGCCGACCCGGCGGTGGTGTCTGCGCATACAACAGCGCGAGGCTTTCGAGATCGGCATTGAGCCGCTCACAGTGGGCAGACAGCTGTTCGCGGATCCCATTGCCAGCATGGCGGCGCAGCAGCCTGGCTTCATGGGCCCCCATTGGCGTGCCATCGCCATGCCGATAGCGGATGTTCCCTGACTTATTGATCTCGAGTCGTATCGGCAGGCTGCCTCCTTCCTTCAACAAGCCCTCCAGGGTACGCACAGGACTGCGCTCACTCCCTGAGACACCAGCAAGGCTCGCACCGAAGGGGCCAGCCGAGAGCCGCAACTCGCTTTTGCTGACGTCAAGACGCGCACCAGGTGCCAGGCGGATATGGCGCTGGAAGCGAAAGCCCACGGCGATCTCCCTGTCGGTCGCTGCTGGAAAGCCTACAGGTTACTGCTTTATGAGCATGATGGGATACCGGCAGATCAAAAGGTTGTCCCTTTAAGGCTACCAATGCACAGACTGGCACGATCATGATCCTCATGAGCATCGCTATTAGATCAGGCACCAAGACGCGGCTCTCCAGCATCATGATCGATCTCTCCCGTCCTTGGCGACCTTGCTTTGGCGCTCATCACCGCGAAACTTGGCTGGTGCAACGCGTAGGCGTACCCTGTGCACATCTGGCGTTGCCTGACTGGTTCGCGGCATCCTCGAATGCCATTCCTGCCTCTTGGCCGTGGTGGTGTCGGCCGGTGACGTCGTCATGGCCTAGCAACCGTGCCTCTTTCGGATGGTAAGGCAGGCCGCTCCTTCCATCGCAACACGGGAAAAGTGATGAGTAGCAAGATCAACGTGACAGCCCCTTTGGTCATTCTGCATGGCGACGAGATGGCACAGGTAGCCTTCGAGAGGATCCTCGAGACCTTCTTAACGTCCCGGTTGGATCTGGAGCTCGTGGAATTCGACCTGTCCGCCGAGCAGCGGCTGGTCACCAACGGCCAGGTGGTCATCGATGCCATCGAGGCGCTCAAGCAGCATGGCGTGGGCGTGAAGAATGCCGGCATGACGGTGAACCGCACTCAGCTGAGCGAACTGCTGGCCAAGCACCCGGAGATCGACGACACCGCGCTGCACCCACTGGCCACCAAGTCGCCCAACGGCGCCATCCGCAAGGGCATCGGCGGCAACATCACCCGTGAGGACATCCAATTCCGCAACCTGGAATTCAAGAAGCCGGAGTGGATTGGCCGCGACATCGAGGTCGACACCATGGCGACCGGAGGCAACAAGGACAGCTACAACGAGCTTTCCAGCGCTACCGGCATCGTCAAGCTGATGTTCGTCGGCCGAAGCGGCGATCCGGTGGAACTGCATCGCCGCGAGGTCAAGAAAGGTGACCCCTGGCTGCTCGCCACCAACGACATCGACGAGATCAAGGCTTGGGCGCACCGTTTCTTCCAGCGAGCCATCGACGAGAAGCGCGACATCTACCTCGGCCTGAAGGACACCGTGATCGCCGGTTACGACGGTGTGATGCGTGCTGCCATCGAGGGCATCTACGAGAGCGATTACCGCCAGCAGGTCGAGTCACTGGGCCTGCAGTACCACTACGAGCTGATCGACGCCCAGGCCGCCCGCATTGTCGCCAACCCACCGGAGCGAGCACTGTGGGGTGTACCGGACAATACCACCGGTCGCAAGCTCTACAAGCTGGTCGAACGGCTCAAGGTGCACGGCATTCCCACCCGCAAGGCACATGTCTCGCTGTCGCGGATGAGTGCCGGCGGCGGCGACCAGTACGGCAGCTACAACGCTCCCGCTGAGGAGGATGGCATTCTCAAGGTGATCGTCGACGGCGACGAGAAGCATGCGCGCCACGTCAAGCAGGGCGACCCGATCCTGTTGATGTCCAACGACCACGAGGCCATCAATGACTGGGTCACCCAGGTGTTCCGCGATGCCTCGCGTAAGCAGAAAGAGGTCTACTTCGGCCTCAAGCGCGAGTACATGGACTACGACGAGGTGTTCAGCACCGTTATCACCGGCGTGCGCCGTGAACTGGCCCAGGCCGACACCCCGCCCCCCTCGTTCATGATCATGCGGCCCTCCAGTCAGCTCATCAAGATGATCACCGACCCACCCCGCAATGCTCTCTACCCGGCCCAGAACCTGGACGGCGACATCTTTTCGGACATCTCCGCGGCGCTCGGCGGCAGCTTGGCCACCGCCAGTTCCATCATCGAGAGCAAGAGCGGCACTATGCTCTTCGAGGCGCCCCACGGCACCGCCCACGACCTCTACCTGAAGTATCTGGAGAGCGACGGCAAGGAGGCGCACTTCAATTCCTCCGCGCTGATCTTCGCCGTGGCCAACGCCCTGGAGACCCTCGGCGAGCGGGAAGACAACAAGGCACTGGTCGATTACGCCACCCGCCTCAAGACCGCACTTATCAACACCGTTGCCGACGGCGTCATCACCGGCGACCTCAAGGGCAAGACGACCAACCCCGCTTCAGAGATCATCGTCGACATGCAGGGCTTCCTGGACGCCGTGGCTAAACGGCTGGCAGCGTAAATGACGACGGCGGCCTCGCCTGTAAGGGCGAGGCCGACCCGTTCTTGTTTAAAATAGGTAAGCGACGGTCATGGACTTTCCGTAACCGTCCATAGGCAGTGTTCTATGCGGTTGCCATCCAGAGCAAGGAGTGCCATGAAGCGGTCGTTGAGCGACCCAGGTGTCTGACCCGCCGCTGGAGCGGACAGCGTCCGAGATTTGAGGCCAGCGGTCCCGAATACCAAGGAGGATATGGGATGTCGTGGAAACTCGATAAGACCGTCGAAACATCGGCGGGCGCTGTAGCGGCTGGGCGACTTGGTAGTGGACCTGCGCTCGTGCTTGCCCACGGCTGGCCGTGGTCTTCGTTCTCTTGGCATCGGATCATTCCGCATCTTGCAAGGCGGTACCGTGTCCATTGGTACGATATGCCCGGATACGGGCGATCCGACAAAGGAGCGGAGCAGCGCACTTCGCTCGACGTGCAAGGACAGGTCTTCGCCGAGATGCTTGCGCACTGGGGCCTCGAGCAGCCGATCGTCGTTGCCCATGACATGGGCGGAGCGACAACGCTACGAGCGCATTTGCTGCATGGCTGCGACTTTGACAGGTATGTTCTGATGAATGTCGTCGCGATGCGCCCTTGGGGATCGGAGTTCTTCGATCATGTCGGTCGCCATGTGGATGCGTTTTTGGGGCTACCGCCGCACATCCACAAGGCGGTCGTGGAGGCTTATATCAAGGGGGCGATTGTCAACGACATCGACTCCGGTGATTTCGATAAGCTTGTCGAGCCGTGGCTTTCTGAAGAGGGACGGGGAAGCTTCTATCGGCAATTCGCGCAAGCCGACGAAAAGTATACCGCTGAAGTCGAGCCGGTATTCGGGGATGTTCGGTGCCCAGTCAACATCATCTGGGGCGAGGACGATCCGTGGATCCCGCTGAGGCGAGGCAAAGCGCTTCATGGGCTGATCCCGCAGGCTTCGTTCGAAACGCTGCCAGGCGTCGGCCACTTGCCCCAGCTCGAAGCCCCGGATCTCGTTGTGGAGCGGCTGGACGCCTTTCTATCGCGCGAAGGCGAAGACCGATGAGTGGGGCCTATTGCTAGCGCGGAGTGAGTATCGAGCCAAGCTGATCCGGCGGTTGGATAAGGAAGACCACGTTCTGTTGCAACCAAGCCAGAACCTGTGAGGCGGGCATGGGTTCAGCGATTCCATATCCCTGAGCTAGGGGACATCCCAAATCAAGCAACATGCTGCTATGCGTCGCAGACTCAACCCCCTCAGCGATAACAGAAATCCCGAGCATTTGGGTTATCTGCACAATCCCCTTCACCAGGCTCTTATCCTTCTGACTGAGTGGTATGCCACTGACAAAGCTTTTAGCAATTTTAATAGTATCGATTGGTAATTCCCTGAGATGAGAAAGAGACGAACATCCGGTCCCAAAATCATCAAGTGCTATTGTCACACCCAACTCTCGGCAGCGAGAGAGAGTTTTTGCCACTTCAAAGACATTATCAGAGGTCACACTTTCCTTGAGCTCCATCTCCAGCATAGCGTTAGGAATAGAAGAATAGCAGGCCAGCATTGTTTCTAAATAATCGGTAAAACCTTGGGACATTAAATGACTGGTACTGATGTTAAAACTAATGCTGATATCTTGTCCCTGAGACTTCCAGTATTGGATCTGTCTGAGAACGGCATCAATCACCCATTCCCCCATGGAAAATTCCAGCCTGGTGCCCGCTATGACAGGAAGAAAATCAGCCGGCTCCAGTATGCCGCGTTCAGGATGACTCCATCTTAGCAAAGCTTCAAAACCTATCACCTCATCAGTCAATAAGTTGACCTTCGGTTGATAGTAGAGAACAAACTCCTCCTCTAGAAATGCCTGCTCTAACCTTTCAATTTCTTTCTTGCACATTGCTTCTAGCTGATTGTTTAATGGATTGTAAAACTGATAGCGATTTTTCCCTCCTCTCTTAGCTTGATACATGGCCTGGTCTGCATGACGCAGTAGTATCTCTGCTTCAGCATCGTCATCAGGAAACAATGTGACCCCAATGCTGCTGGATATTCTAACCAAAGAGTCTTCGAGGACAATGGGCAAGCTGATATTGCAAAGCATCCGCTTTATGACACTGACACATTCATCCGCATTGCGCAACCCGGATAATAAAACCGCAAACTCATCCCCTCCCAATCGGGCCAAAATGTCATTTGGACGTATTGTATGGCGAAGCCGTTCACTTACCACAACCAATAACTGGTCCCCTGCGGCATGCCCGAATTTATCGTTGACAGGCTTGAACCCATCCAAGTCAAGATAACAAACAGCCAATAGCTCTTTTTGGACTTCCCCCACTTCAGTGGACACGCATCGCTAACCGCTATGGAGGTGAACGATGCCGGCAATGAATACGGGGAAGAAGACTCAAAAGTATTCGGTTGAATTCAAGGTCAAAGCTGTCCAGTGGAGCCATCAGTCCCACCGAAGTGTCAAAGGCGTAGCCGAAGCGCTGGATATTCACCCCTTCATGCTGTCACGCTGGCGCAAGGAATACCGGGAAGGGAAATTTGCCATGAGCAAGCCGAAGGCGCCGCCAGACGCCAAGAAGCAACTGAAAGAACAGGATGAGATCAACCGTCTCAAGCGCCGAGTCGCTGAGCTGGAAGAGGAGAATGACATCTTAAAAAAGTGGCAACGTTTCCAGGCGGAAGCACGCAGGAAGCCTTCCGGTTCGTCTGGAAACACCGGGAACGATACTCCGTAAAGGCGCTGTGCCGTCATTTGAAGGTCTCTCGGTCAGGCTACTATGCGTGGTTGCATCGCAAGCCTAGTCAGCGAGCAGTGCAAAATGCAGAGCTGTTGGGCCACATTCACCGAATCTACACCGCTAGCCATCATCGCTACGGTAGCCCCAAGGTTTACCAGGCACTCCGTCGCGAAGGGATAGTGGCCAGCGAAAATCGGATCGCGAGGCTGATGCGGGAATGGGGCATGAAAGCTCGTGTGAGTCGCGTGTATCGCCGTTTGCTCAAACGCCGGGAGGAGTTGAAGGCTCTCCCCAATCACCGCTTGGTGGAAGCGAAGCCGGTCGGCATCGATCAGCAGTGGAGCAGTGATGTCACCTATATCAGGCTGGGGCGACGCTGGGTGTATCTAGCGGTAGTGTTGGATCTGTACTCGCGCCGGGTGATTGGCTGGCAACTGGCGGAACGCTTGGATGGTGATTTATCCCGGGGAGCGCTGAGACAGGCATTCACTTCGCGGCAACCGGCACCAGGACTACTGCTTCACACGGATCGAGGTGTTGAATATCGCGCACGAAAAACCCAAGCGTTGCTACAACGCCACCAAGTACGCCACAGCATGAACCGCCCAGGCCAATGTACCGACAATGCCGAGGTTGAGTCCTTCTTCAAGACATTGAAGGGCGAACTGTTACACGCCACCAGCTTTGTGACCATCCGCCAATTGCGAAAACATATAAGGAATTACATCGATAGATTCTACAACACCCAGAGGCTACACAGTGGCCTTGGTTATCAGACTCCGCGAGAGTTTGAGGCCGTCATGTGAGAATAGAGCGTGTCCATTTTTTTGGGGGAGCATCATTTTCCTTGCGGGCACTTGCCAAGGCCTTTTCCAGGTATTCGGCAAACAGCAAGCGATTGGGCACTTTAGTCAAGGCATCATGGTGAGCTAAATATTTCAGCTCTGCCTCATGATTTTTTAAATTCGTTATGTCGGAAAACACAGCCACATAATGAAGTATTTTTTCTTGACTATCCCTGACCACCGAAATTGACAATAGCTGGGGATAAATTTCACCATTTTTACGACGATTCCATACTTCGCCTTTCCAGCTATCCTTTTCGGAGAGAGCCTTCCAAATGGACGTATAAAAGCTTCTATCGTGTTGGCCAGAACTCAGCAGAGAGGGGGCATAGCCAATAACATCATCTTTTACGTAACCAGTAATACGAGTGAAGGCCGGGTTGACATCACAGATTCTATTATTGGCATCTGTGATCATGATTCCTTCATAGCTTGCTTCGAAAACACTAGCAGTGAGACGGCGCTGATTCTCGGCCATCTTCTGTTCGGTGATATCATGACCAATGCATATCATATCACCATTTGGAAGAGCAACATTGGCCCAGATAGCAACCAGCTGTTTACCATCACGCGTTCTAGGTCTCCATTCTCTAAATATGGACCCACTACCGCCAGAGAAGCCACTAATAACATCTTGATATTGCTCTTTGTCAGGATAAAAAACAGACAAAGGGACCGGATGAGATTTGATCTCCTCAGCAGACCATCCAAACACGCGCTCGCACTCTTTATTCCACAGAATACACTGCCCCTCTCTATTGAATCCATCAATCATAATGGGAGCAAAATCAAATATCTCATCTATCAAGTTCAGAATTTGTTGGGATGAAAAATTATCCACACCAAAGTTAGTCAGTTCTTCCTGCCCCTGCAACCGTCTCCGTACATAGGCTGAAATAATACGCAAACCATGGTATTGTTCAGCATTTAATAAAGGGGTTTCTTTCTCGTATGCCAGCAATAATAATATGCCATCCTGTTCTTCTCGGCTTAGGGGAACAACCAGATAGCAATTTATTGGCCCTTGATCTAAATCAATGAACTCTGGGAAATAGCTCGGCAGTAGTCGAGTATAAAACTCTTTCTCATTCCAAGCTCGCAGGCACCCCGCACCCGCCATGGGGAAGGCATGTTGCGATATCATGGGATAACTTGCAACAAGGGAAAGCTGCATGGAAGAAGAGCCTAGCCGAACCAAGTAGGCTCTGTCTGCATCATAACAGGACACAACCAGCCGTGTGAGATGCTGTTCCCAGTCAGGAAAGCTATCTGCCAAGTCAAGGAAATTAGCGATATTTTCAAACAAACTGGTCCCGACCTTGGGATCAATGTCCATTTCATGCTCCACGACTTATGGGGAACTAGCTTTCCCTACTATAGTAGATCCGATACAGAACGTTTCATACCGTAACAGTGTTGACACTGCCACCCTCTACTGCGTCGTGTTCCTCTACCTGGTGTTTGCAGGGCCCGGCCCCTGGAGCATCGACGCCATGCGGACACGTGCATCTTCCGCCGCATGAGCCGGAAACGGCCCCACTCCGCTCACGAGGCAGACGGGGCCAACGCGACCGTCTTGGTGATCCGTCGACACCTATCAACATTGGGAGCCTGCTATCAATAATAGGATACCCATCACAGTAATGGGGGCGGCGTTGGGTTAGGTGGGTTGATAATAGAGGGATAACAAGATATCGACACTAATCAATCATGTGCTAGATTCATGGTTCGAAAGTGCTAGCCAAGGGATTAACGATATGAACAAGAATGATCTGATCGAGCGTATCGCACGAGGGGCAGGGCTGAGTAAAGCCCAGGCCGGTCGTGCACTCGAGGCCGTTACTACCTCCGTAACCAAGACCCTACAGCAGGGTGATACTGTCTCCTTGCTAGGTTTCGGTACCTTCCAGGTAAGCCAGCGTGCCGAGCGCAAAGGACGCAATCCGCGGACAGGGGCGGAAATCGTCATCCCTGCGTCAAAGCGCCCGACGTTCAAGGCGGGGAAAGGGCTGAAAGACGCGGTGAAGTGAACACGGGGGGCATAACCCCACGACGGTGGGCCCAGAATGGATGATCCGGCCACCGTCGTTCCAGGTTATATTGGCCCTGCCACTCCCTGAGAAAGCGGTTTATCCCCCTGTTTGCCCGAAGCGCATACCGTTCCGCCGCTTGCAGGCCATTGTTGTGCAGCCAATCGGTGATTACCGGTGCCGCCGCCAGACCGTCGCCCAGTGCGTTGGAAATTCCCGAAGAGGTCAAAGGATCGAATGCAGCCAAGGCATCGCCCACGGCGATCCAACCCGGTCCGGCGGCCTGGGTAACGAAACCGCTGTATGCGGCAAAGCAGGTAAGGGAGAGAGCGTGCCGGGGTGGCTGCAGCCACTGCTGTAGCTCCTCTGTCTGAGCCCAGAGTGCATAAAATGTTTCGGGATTCCGTAACCTCTTCCGGCGAACAACAGCGGCATCCGACATCAACGCCAGCAGCGCAGAACCATCGGGTAAACGGGTCGCGTACCACCATCCGTCGGCCACCGATTCCACCAGAGTAATACCTTCCAGTTTGCCGGCATTGGGCCATTTACACGCCACCGCCACTAGATCGTCGAGACGCTTGCGCTCAATTTCCAGTCGCCTGCAGAGGGAAGCTCGGCGACCGGAAGCGTCGACGAGGTAACGACAACTCAGCAGATGCGGTTTGCCCTGATACGTGATTTGCAGCTGCCACTCTCCTCTATCCCAGCGTAGCGATTCCAACACCGCCGGCGTCAGTAATTGCGCACCTCTCTCACAGCTGGCTTGACGCAAATCCTCGTCAAAGCGTTCCCGATCGAGATGCCAACCGTTCCCTGTCGAGCGATGGAGAAAATCGTCGAACCGACGCTCTCCCGCCCATAGGGAGAGATTGGTGTAGTAAGGTCGGTGTCCTCTCGCCTCAAGGTCATCCGATATCCCCAGCAGCCTCAATTTAGCGACGACGTCGGGCGCTGCGGACTCCCCTATCCTGAAGGCTTGCCGGGCGGGACTGTCCAGAATAGCCACGCGCTCGACACCCGCCGCTATCGCGGCGAGAGCCGTGGCGCAGCCGGCAGGGCCGGCGCCGAGGATAACGAGATCGAGATCAGTTGCCATCCGGTGTGAAAGGTCGAGGTAGAGTGCGCGCAACTTCTACAAAGCGGCGCTCTCCTTCGACCTCTTTTTCCATCACGAAGCCCAGTTGCGACCAGTACTGCACCATCTGTACGTCGTCGGCAAAAGAGATGAAATCTCCCCGCATCTGATCGAAATCGGTGCCGACCCAGGCGACCTGCCCTCCCGTCTGTTCATCCGGTGTCGGAATCGACGCCAGGCTTCCGCCCTCGGGTTGCGTTTCCAGATAGACGAATTCAGGCCTTTGTGCGGGCCACCACCACAATACTCGCTCACCGATGGGTTGTGAGGAGCACTCATTGAAATCTGCCTGCCAGGGTATGGCCATGTAGCGAGTAAGATCCCCAGGTTCCATCGCAGAAGGCGTAAAGCCCAGATTGAGTGGCCCGTAGGTGGGCGGCGCGGCGTTGATACGGAAAGGGTCTTCACAACTGTAGATGGCCCGATTGCGGGAGATCCAGGTGAGCTCGATACCGGGAGAAAACGCGCCTCCGACACAGTTTTCC
This sequence comes from Litchfieldella anticariensis FP35 = DSM 16096, assembly GCF_000409775.1. Taxonomy (GTDB): domain Bacteria; phylum Pseudomonadota; class Gammaproteobacteria; order Pseudomonadales; family Halomonadaceae; genus Litchfieldella; species Litchfieldella anticariensis. The sequence goes on from NZ_KE332388.1 coordinate 529,660, forward strand.
AGAATATTGCGTGTCAGTGACTGGGGGCCGCGATCGGCAACAGGCTCGTTGACGAAGTGTCCCGCCGCCCACTGTTGGACGAAGAAGAACTGGGTATCCGTCAAACGCAGGTAAGTGGAGGTAAGCGTGCCGTCGATAAGACAGTTGTCCCCCGCCAGGTAGGGCATCATGGTACCTCCCCGCCCGGAGATAATGGTGTTCTCATTTGCCGGGGGGCGCAGGATATCCAGAATCCAGTTGCGCAGGCCGCGGTAGTGATCCTCCCGATACGGCACCGCACCCAGCATCTCCATATCGAATTTGTGGGGTTTGGGGGGGATTGCCGCGACCCAGGTGTAGGTGGTGGCTCGCTCCAGTAGTGGTTTTATCTCGCTCTGGAAGTTGGGCTTGTAGCCATCGGGCCCGCTTTGCCACATGCCCTGATCATTGATCTGCGGGTAGTGTCCGGCACGCACAGCGCTGTCGAAGATGGTATCCCAGAGCGTTACCAGGTTGGCGATCTCCGGTGCATAGGAGGGCGGTGCCACAGACACCCAGGCCGGATCAGCCGGATCGAGGCTGTCATCGTCCCACTCGATTACCGCCCTGACCGGACCGTCACCGGTGTCGTCCCACCAGCCGTCGTTATTGGCGTACTGTTTGATCACAGCGTTTTCATCTTCGGTCCCGGATATGCCCAGACCGCCCAGTACCAGCAGGCGACCGGCTTCGTCGGTACGCAGCTCTCCCAGAGTGTCGATACACTCCCGGTTGGGATACAAGGTGCCCTCAGGGAAGTTCGCGCCCTGATAGTCTTCGGGAACCGTGTAGCGATCCATGGGGACGGGACCGGCATAGGCGCCGCTGATCCGACGTGGGCCTGGATCGATGATCAAGCTGTGCCGGTCCTCCACATGGGCGTTGCGCAAAGGATGATTGCTGGCGTAACCCTGCTCCCCCTCGTTGGTGGCGAACTCGTACCAACTGGCTTTCTTGTTCGCCATGTGCACGGTCCAGGTGATCGACTTGACTCCGGGTGTATCCAGGGTGATCTCTTGATCACCGTGATAAATATGGAAGCGCGCCGCCTGGCGACACATGCGGCCCTGTTCATCCCGGAAGTCATCCTGGGTGAAGGGGCTGCCGTCGGGGTTAATGGGCAGACCGCGATATGCCTCGGGGCCGATATAGAATTTTTCCGGCGCGTTCCCCACACGGGCGATGCCAACAGGCGGGTAAATTTTGTAGTCAGACATGATGATTTCCTTTCCACTTGATCCCGTTACAAGCCCAGCGCTTTGGCTGCCGTCAATATCTCTTTGTCGCCGGCTACGGCTGCCTTGAGGTGCGTGCGCAAGGCGTCATCCCTGGGCGATGTCGACAGCTGGTCAAGCTCGCCTTCAAGCGCCTGCGTCAGTTCCTCAAAGGGGAGTCTGGTATCGCTTGTGTAACGCCATGCCGGTGCGGCATTGGGACCAACGGAGCTATCACCGTCGGCAAAGGCCGGGGTAGACATCAGCGCTCTGGCAAGATGCGGCAGAACCCGGTGCATGATTGACAGAACGACGTTGAAATAGGGATCGGGGGAGTCGTCCTTGAATGCGGCCTCGAAGGCGCGCAGCATCAGGCTGTAGCGGTAGTCGAAGCTGTCAGACAAGCGTTTGGCCCGCTGGTTGGTGTAGTCGTTGCTGTCGGGATTGGAGATGATCGGGCGCGTTGCCGGGAAATTGGCGCTGTCGAGCGAAACTTCGCGGAACTTGAGGAAGTGGCTCAACTCATACGGGGTGCCGAGGATGGGCCCGTAGGTGCCGTCGGTGCGCTTACCATAGTGGTTGTAAGTACCGAAACTCTCGACCGGCACCAGAGGCTTTTCCGGGGGGACGGTCCCTTCACCTTGCTCGACGATTTCGTTTACCGCAGCGTAGAAGCTCTTCTTGTCCACCACGGCGTTGACGTTACCGCCAAATTTGCCGAGATAAATGTTGGTCCTTTGCCGACCGGGAACGTCGACGGTACTGAAGGGGTTTCCGGGATAGGCATCCACCGCATCGACCAGGGCGCCGTACAGCTGCGCGATGCTGTCGTAGTTGTCACCCTGAGGAGGCGCGCCATACTGCGCGGGGCTCTCGATGGCGGCAAAGACATTGGCGAATACATCGGGGGATGCACGAAACAGGCCGACCATGGGGGTCGTGTTCGGATTGGCCTGTGGCAGATAGCCGGGGAAAGTCGGGACCGCATCACCGGTAAATTTGGGCAGCGCGCCCAGGGCGACGATGATATTGGCCGCCTGGTTGACATGGAACATCTCCTCCATGGCGACGCTTCGCAGGGTCTGGTAGGCGTGGCTCCCGGTGTCTGAAATGGAATAGAGTGCCGATAGGTAGACGGGTATGGTGGTAAATTCCACCTGTAAAGCGAGCTGCGCCGCCTCCCGGAGGTCCTGCAACGCGGGCTCACTGGTGCGTGTAAGCCTGTCGAACAGGCCTGTAGGAAGGTCCTCTCTCTCTGTTTCCGATGGCGCCATGGTTTTCATCTCCCTATGTCTCGTTATTCTGGGTCTCGTTATTTTGGTTAGCCTGTTTCCACGGCAGATGGCGGGAACCCACGCCGGCCGTCATTAACAGCGTCGGGCCCGTGCGGCCAGGCGTGCGGGTGCGCAAGTGGAGGTCGGGATGCACCGACAGGGGAATCTCGTCAAGGCGTTCGACTGACGCATTGGCGTTCATGAAGTATTCATGACATTTCCCTGTGTACCTTGTAATAAGCCAATCAGTAATAAGCCAACCGATGTAATCAAGTGCGAATATAGTTTGCCAATGCACTTTCTCTGATAAGCAATGTAATTATCAGTACCTTGCATGCTTCAATATAGTTGGCTTAGAAAATTCATCTGTAAGGAATGGAGCATATGGCACGTAGGTATTACACGATCTTTCTTGTAAGCATTTTGCTATACGATTTGTAAGCCATACGCCATATATATTCGTAAGCCTCAGCCTGCCCCCCGAAGGGCCAGGCCAGGTTCTTGGTGAATACAATACTTTTTTGGGGGGTAACGGGAAGTCTCAGCCCTTACTCAGCGCCCGTTTCCATCGCTTTCAGCTTCTCCACACGCCGGCGAAACTCCTCATCGGTGGAGAACTCCGCCTCGAGAAAGGCCTTGATCAAGTCATTGGCGAGCCAGGCGCCGACTATCTGCGCACCGATGCACATCACATTGACATCATCGTGCTCCACGCACTGGTGGGCCGAGTGAATGTCGTGGCACACCGCCGCCCGGATGTCTTTCACCTTGTTGGCGGCAATCGAGGCCCCCACGCCGGTACCGCAGACCATCAGCCCACGATCCGCCTGGCCGGATGTCACCAGGGATGTCACGTCCTTGGCGATATCGGGGAAGTCCACGGGCTGATCATCATGGGAGCCCACGTCGACGACCTCATGGCCCAGGGATTCGATGTAGGCAACGACACTGGCTTTCAGCGGGAACCCCGCATGATCCGAACCAACAACGATTTTCATGGCAACTCCAGCATAGACAGGTGGGAACTCGTGTTAGCGCAGCAGGCCCGGCAACCACAGCACCATATCGGAGGCAAAGGTGATGATCGCCAGGGTCATGAACAGTGGCACGTAGAACGGCATCAAGGCCTTGAGCAACTGCCGCAAACTGATATTGGCAATTGACGAGATCAGATAGAGCGATAGCCCCATCGGCGGGGTCAGCAGACCGATCATCAGGTTGAAGATGGCGACGATGCCAAGATGTACCGGATCGACACCGGCCAGCACCATAGGCGGCGCAATCACCGGCACCACCAGCAGGGTCGCGGTGGTCGAATCCAGGAACATTCCCACCACAAAGAAGATCAGGTTGGCGATCAGCAACAGCACCAGCGGGTCGGTGGAGATCTGCAGAATGAAGGCAGCGAAGGTCTGGGGGATCTGCTCCACCGCCAGTATCCACCCGAACAGGGATGCCGCCGCGACGATGATCAGAATGGCGCTGGTGCTTCTGAGAGTGGCCTGCATGGCTGACCACAAGTGCTCCCAGGTCAGTTCCTTGTAGATAAGGCCACTGATCAGAAGAACATAACCCGCCGTGACGGCTGCCGCCTCCGTTGGTGTAAAGAACCCCAGCATCATTCCGGCAATCATCAGCACCGGCGCCAACAGCGCCGGCAAGGCAGGCAGCAGCGACGCCACCACCTCTTGAAGATTCGGCCACCGTGGCGAGCGCGGCATGTCCGAGCGCATTGCCAGCACAGCCGCGGTGGCCATCAGCAACGCCACGCAAATCAGTGCAGGCACGATGCCGGCGATCAACAGCTGGATGATCGACACACTGGTAACAGAGCCATAGACGATCAGCGGAATACTTGGTGGGAAAATGGGACCCACGACCGCGGAAGAGGCGGTGACCGCTGCGGAGAATGGCATCGTGAAGCCGCGCTTGCGCATGGCCTCGATCTCGATCTTGCCAAGCCCGCCCACGTCGGCCAGAGCCGCACCGGACATACCGGAAAAGATCAAACTCGAGAAGATATTCACCTGGGCCAGGCCGCCAGGCGCCCGCCCCACCAGCGTATCGGCGAAACGAAAGATGCGATCCGTGACTCCGGAGAGATTCATCAGGTTGCCGACGAAGATAAAGATCGGCACAGCCACCAAGGGGAAACTGTCGAGGGCATAGGTGATCCGCTGCCCCAAAAGGCCTAGCGGAAACCCTTCCACCAATACGTAGACGATGCCGGGCAGCAGGATGGCGTAGACCACCGGAAACCCCAGAAGAAAGAGGGCCAGAAAGGCCAGGATAAGTGCCATTCCCATTTACGAAACCTCCGGCCGATGGTCGAGGGGTTCCTGGCGGCAGCGGCGACGGAGTCGCAGAAGGTGCTGCAGGCAAGCCACGAAGAACCCCACCGCCGTGGAGCCCAGGAAGACCCAAAACGGAATCTTGAGCGTCGGGGTGGCGTTGTTAAGGTTGTCGAAGATGGTGGTGAAGGTGGCATAGGCCACAAACCCGCTAGAAAACGCCGCCCCCAGGAAGATGATCCCATCGAGGAGGCGTTTGAATCGGCCGGTCATGGCGTCATGGAATTCGCCCATGCGAATATTCTCTCCATGGCTAACCACCAGCGGATAGCTTGCGAATACCAAGCACACCAAGAGAAAGCGGGTGAATTCTTCGGCCCCCACCAACGGCGCCGAGAACAGATCCCGCATGACTACCTGGACCAACGGGACGAGCACAATCCCGGCCAGCAGTAGCGCACACAGTGCTTGCCACGCTTTCCTGACAATAGGCACCTGCATCTCCTCGCTAAATCCTGATTCACGAGGAGGGGGCTCTCACCCCCTCCGAGCCGAGCCCTACTCGACCTGAGCGATCTGCTCGATGTAAGGCCCGAAGTTGGGGAAGTCCTGGTTGATCTGAGCGCTGACCTGCTCGCGGAAGGCATCGAGATCCAAGCCATCGTCAGCGGTGATCACCGTCATGCCATGCCCTTTCAGCTCATCGACCAGCTCGCTTTCCGAACTTTGGGCCCACTCAAGGGATTCATCGGCCTTCTTGTCGAGCACCTCGGTGATAGCGCTACGCTGCTCGTCGCTGAGCGACTGCCAAGCCTTCTCGTTAACGAAGACGGCCAGTACCGAATGCATATGCCCCGTCAGCGCCACATGGGATTGCACTTCGTAAAGCTTGTTGGCAGCGATCATGGTCAATGGATTTTCTTGCCCGACCACGAGCCCGGTCATGAGTGCTGTCGGTAGTTCGGATACCGCCACCGGGGTAGGGTTGGCGCCGAAGCCCTTGACCATGGAGACCCACAGATCCAACGGCACCGCGCGAAAAGGTTTGCCTTCTAGATCCGCCGGCAACTTGACCGGGAAATTGGACGACACGTGTCGCGCTCCGCGATAGATGCGGCCCACGATACGAACGCCGCCCTCCTCGATGAGACGCTCGTTGATTTCCTTGACTGCCGGCGTCTCGGGATCCGTCGCGGCAAGCGCGTGCGCGGCATCACGATAGATGTAGGGGGCGTTGAAGACAGCCACTTCTGGCACGATACGAGCAAGCGACGCGAAGTCGTGGTGCCCCATGCCGATGGACCCCATGCGGATGCCATCCACCATTTCGGCGACACCGCCCAACTGACTGGCGGGATAGACCTCTATTTCCAGATTACCCGAGGTGGCCTCATTGATCGCCGCCGCTGCCTCACTGGCAAAACGCGTTTGTAGATCACCTTCGGCGCCCACGTGGGCGTAGCGCAACGTTTCCGCGGATACGCCACTGGCTGCCAGACTGACGACCAGCCCAAGGGTCAGTTGCTTGACGCTCATCTTGAGATTCATCGAACTCACCTCTCTTGTCATTTATAATTATCGATATCATTCAGGGAGTTAGGAACGAGGCTGCATCCCTTCACCGCCCTTGGTGTAGGCGGCAATGATGCTCTTGCGACGAAGTTCATCGCCGATGGAAAAGTGCTCGCGCAGGCGCTTTACGGCCATGTCGCCCTCGCCTGCGACGATGGAGAGAAAGACTTGCCGGTGGGAGTCGATATGCGCCTCCACCACCTCCGTGGAACCCAGGGTGATCTGGCGGCGCTGCACATGGCTTTTGAGCAGCAGCGCCGAGATGGCGTGATAGAGCGTCATTAGCGACTGACTGTGGCTCGCCTCGACGATGGCCAGATGGAACTGGTAGTCCGCACGCCCTCCCTGCTCGGGATCTTCCAGCGTGTCCATCAAACGGGTGAAACAGGTCTCGATCCGTGCGATGTCGTTGTCCGTGGCCCGTTCACAGGCAAGGCGAATGGCCTGGCATTCGATGGCGATGCGCGCCTGCATGATATCGTCCAGGGCGTTCTTCTCCTGGGCCAGGTAGAAGGCGAAGAAATCCGAGAGCACCTTGAAATCGGCCTTGGCCACGAAAGTGCCCTTGCCATGACGGATATCGAGAACGCCCAACATGTCGAGCGAGCGCATCACTTCACGCAAGAGAGGGCGGCCCACTCCAAGCTGTAGTGCCAATTCACGCTCGCTCGGTAGCCGATCGCCAGGTCGCCATTCGCCACTTAGTACCCGTTCGCGAAAGACATCGAAGACCCGCTCATACCCCTTCGCGGACTCATCATCGTGGGAGATAGCGTCAAGCGCCATGACACCTCCTAACAGGTCTTACCACTTACGACCACTTTTCTTAATCGTTAAATCCAAATTCAGAAATCTCGCCGACCAATGCGTACGTTCTACGCAGCATTTCCGACTTTCAATCCATAAATAGACAGTAGAAGGGGGAAAGAACGATCAACAACAAGACTTTGGTACCGCGCATGTGGTCTTACCAGTAACGACCTTTGATGAAATCCAGCCTATGGAAAGGAAGCCTACTGGTAACAGCGACTGTCAGCGCGCAATGGTGGTGCTTGAGGAAGCGGGGAAACGGATGGTGGGCCCAGCTGGACTCGAACCAGCGACCAAGGGATTATGAGTTCGCTTTTAAACCAATAAGCTACTGATATTCAAGGAAACGCAACCGTAATCAAGCGAAAGGTACAGTTCTTTTGAATCAGTAGCTTAGCGAAGGTTGAGGATAGCACAGGAAGCTGGTGTGTGTACCGGTAGTGTACCGTTTTGAGCGGTGCACTACCGATAGTTCGATCTAGGCCACAGGGAGCCCTAACTTATCAAAGAACGCGCGATTCCTCTCATTGGCGGCCTTCACCAATTGATCGAAACTAATCACTTCTATGTAGGCATGAGAAGGTTCGTTATAGCCAAAATATCCCATCCCATCGGATGTGATTCTGAGGTTTGCCCGTCGGCATCTACGATGCATCGATTCAGTAAGATCGCAAAGCACATAGCAGTAACCCGGTATATCACTATTTCTAGGTATTGGACGACCAGACTTAGTTGTTACTTTCCCATCTCTAATCCTTTCCAAATAGCTTAAAGCTTGATCAATGGGGTCTTTATCCTCGCCCTCCCGCATATCATTGCGCATAGGTCGCTTAATCTCAATTACGGTAATTGAAGCAAGTGGAAAGCTATGCTGGTCATTTACCAAAATAGGGTTGTCGAAGACCTTAAGGGAAAGCAAGTCTGGTTCTTTTCCAGAGTCGCTGTTAGTAATCGGCATGGCATTGATAGTCTTATCTGATGCCATATAGTTGTGGAACGCCAGACGTTCATCAACCAGCCAGAGATTGCATGAGTCCAGAAATAGCTCACTCGAATCTTTGCGCATCGGCATAATAAGCTCGTGAATCATCTCTTCACGAGCGTACTTCCCATGATCTAATCTCTCAATAGACTTTGTCAAAAGATCGATGATAACTTTTCGATGAGAGACATAGTTCGCCAGGTCTGATTTTTTTATATCTTCAGCTTTACGCAAATAATCACCAAGCCGTTCTTTGTATGTTTCTTCATGCTCTTCACTTTGAGGCTGCATAATGTCATGACCTTCACTGACCAACTGGCGCTCTACTTTGTACCATTCTGCGTGAAGGTGTAGCTCTATATCCTTGTCCGATTTTTCGGGGTCAACAATGAGCATATCGCCTTCAACATAGCTGGTTATAGGTCGGTAGCGAGGCGCATGTTCATTAATAAAATCTTCTACCCGCTTTCTTCCTGCTGTTACATTTTCACAAAGAACATCTTTTAAGTATTCTTTTGTACGATCAAGTACTGCCTCACGTATTTCCTTTAGAGTTATTTCATCAAGAATATCCTCGACGTCTTCAGCTATATCAAATGAGGTTCGCTCAGTACGGACATGGTTATCCAGGTATTCAGAAGCCACATAACAAGTATAGGTAAACTCGCCAGATGAATCTGCAATCTTACCATAGAGCCCAGGAATCTTTCCCTGTATAATCTCTTCTTTTACCAGTCTACTCGATGCACACAAAGCAAGCTGATGCTTCTTATTAACAGATGCTCGAAATTTAATATGTGTTAACTCGAAATCCTGGCCTTTAATAACAATTGTTTCATGATAGGCACTGGCATGCATGTGTTGTTCATAGAGAGCGTCGAGGTCAACATTCTCCCCCATATCTGCAACCAGTATTTTCGGACTTTCCTCGTTGCGCACAAAGTACCAAAGCACATGTTCTAAAAGCTGATTAGCAATAGACTCACCCTTGGCAGGCACTTTCTTGCGGAAGCTCTCATCAAAGCCGATTAGCTTTATAGTCGTACCTGTTTGATCTTGTGAAGCTGCCAGAACTTTATCATCGTGGACACCAGACTTGTCGTCAAACCGAAAAAAGCGTTTGTTGATCTCGTTATCTTCATCGAAAAAATGGCTTTCTGATTCGACCACATCAAAGACCTTCAGCCACATTAACCGCCCTACGCCTCGGCAACCCTTGTCAATTTTGTGATCAGAATCAAGTGTTTCAAACGACTTGAAATTTTTAGAGTCAAAACCACAACCGTTATCTTTGATAGTGAAACCAACGATGGGGGGCAACGCCTTGGCATCTAGCTCCAAGTCTTCCTGAACATCTCGGTTGATTTGAAGAACAATCTTACCGGCAGCGTTTCCAACTCTCTCCTCAATAGCATGAATTGAGTTAACTACAGCTTCAAACACTGGTAAAAGTCCATGACTCTTTGGCAAAGAAGTATTTCGGAGCCGGCCCTTCAAGTTTGTTTGTAAGCTCATTGCGCCACCCCTGAGTTATCATCATCAGAAAGAAAACAGTGGAGCTGCTTTAGCTTAACAAGCATCTCGTCAAAAGTAATTATCTGTACATTTTTTGAATTCCGACGATAGATTTCTAGCGATTTTTTTTGATTTTCATCGGTAGGCATGGTGCCAATAATCAAGATACAGTGGATGGCATAAGATTCAATATCATAGATACGTGAATCAACTTTTATAGTTGAGATGTTTTTTTGCAACTGATAGCACTGATCTAAGACTTGTGTTACCGATCCAGTTAGTTCTTTTGAGGCGGAAAAAACGGCGCCACGATACTGTGTTTTATTTAACAGCATTGAGCTAGGCTTTTTTATCTCAACAATAGCCAAGTTATTGGTAACACCGTTTTTTAACAAAAAATCGGTAATTTTTTCTCCATCTCCAGACAAGTGCTTTCCACCAACGCTAGCTTGACCAGAAATTTTTATGGCAGGGTAACCAAAGGCTAGATTGAGGATAAATGGATTATCATTAAACAGCTTCTGCCAAGTCTCTTCCCTTGCACTCTTAGACAACAGCTCTTCGTATTTCTTTATCAGAACCTCTAATGACACAAGCTCAATATCGTTTTTCAACCTCGAAAGAGTCACTGTATCAGTCTGTTCGATAGCAGACTTATCCCCTACAATAAGGTTCATTGCGGCCTGCTTGTCAGTATCTGATATCTTGATACTAAGCATTTTACTGATCGAATCGTTGGCTATTGGTAATGGCTTTTGCTCATTACCTAAAAGATAGGCAAGACGATTGTAAGTAGCAGCACTTTTTGAAATCCGTGCGGCTTTTCTGGCGCGTTCAGTTATTCGATTGCAATCACGGCGCATCTCATCATAATCGCCCCAACTTAGACAGAAGCGACCATCATCTTTATCTCTAGTTTCCTCATCACAAAGCACAAGAACTTTGCTTTTTGTCTGCTCTTCAACAGCCGATATAATGAATCGAAAATCTTTAATCAATCCCAACCCATAACGAACATCTTTAACAAACCCTGCTGGCATACCTTCCAAGGCAGACAATACGTCATCTTTGGTATAGGGTACGATGTCGATATCGAAAAGAAGTCTAATCTCCTCAATCTGCGGATATTTTTGATTTAGGTAGTCTGGATGGGTAGGCAGTGTGTAAATTGGATAAACTGAGATATAGCCACCCTTCCCATTAAACACGGCAATTTTTTTCCTAAGCTGCCTAGGGGCTTCAGACCCTCTGCCTGCAAGGTCTAAGTCGGCCTGGCTGGGAAGATAAAACACTTCAGTGCAATTTGGAAAAATCTCTTCGATCTCGATATCGAGATCTTCAGGACTGAAATCATTAGGAAATAACCTAGCCATAAGCATACCTGCATTCAAGATTAAATGCTGAGTCGTGCTGTAGCGGGATCGTAAACAACAGACGTAATCGACCCATCCCGAATCCGCTGTACCACCTCATCGATCACATGCAACGGCACTAAAAACCACTCTCTCGGCTTCACCGGATGACCAAAGCGGTCTTGGATGGTCAGCTCAAGCTGCGCCGGTGCAAAGATGCGATGGAAGAGGGCTTCCAGCTTACGGCGGTTGATGCCGGCCAGCTTGTAGGTGGCGACCACTTCGACATCGGCCAGCAGGTAGGTGGCATCGTGTGCTGCGTTGGCGATGCGGGTTTCCACCTTGCCTCCCGTGACGCCGATCTTGTGAATCAGCTCGCGGTGCTCGGCAACGTATGGGTGTTCGGACAGGCTGCGCAGCACATATATGGTACCGCTTTCTATGTCGTCCTCTTCCCAGGTCTCGCTGAACAGCGGCCCGGCATTTGGCTCGGTGATACGGCGGCTTGCTTCATCCTTGTAGAGCGCTCTAACCAGCGACAGACGTAGCAGGTTGTTTTCCGTCCCGTTGGAGAAAATCACCCGCAAGCGTGCATCCTTCTTTCCTTGGGGCGAATCAAACTCCTCCCCCTCATCAGCCACATAGGCGGTCTGTCCATCCAGAATGAACCATTGATTCAACTCAATAGTGGCATTCTTGCCGAATGGTCGAGTGGTTCTCAGTCCGGACTTTAGCTCACTTTCTACTTGATCAAACAGCGCCTTGAAGGTCTCAAAGTCCTCACACCTCTCTCTGTGGGCGACCTCTTCTGCGGCTCGTTTCTCCGCGCTGGAGCGGACATGCCTCAGTTCGGTAAGCTCAGGCGCCCCGGCGGCACCGGCCAACTCGGCAAGCAAGGCGTCATCGTCCATAGTCTCTACGGATTCCGCTTCGATGGCGTAGTCGCCATCGAGCAAGCCCTGGTGATCAAGTGGTGTCACCAGGGTTCGGCATTCCTCAAGCGCGCGTATGCGGTCCAAGCGTATGGCATGGAGTCGTTCGAAGATGTCTTTGTCTTCGCCGTGCTGTGGGGTGCGGCCATGCTCGTCGACAAAGCGCTGGATCTCTTCGAAACCAGCGATGATGCGCTCTTCGCGCGCAGAGTGGCCTTTCTTCTTCTCGGGCTGGGCGAAGCCGTCCAGTTCAGCGCGCAATTCGTCCAGATCAGTCATAACGGCCCTCATCCTTGAAGCGCACGAAAGCGGCAGCGCCCTCAGCCATGCGTTGTTCCCAGGCGTCCTGTGAGCTGATAGAAGGCAGCCGACCGCGCTCCCTTTTGAATCTGAAAGCCCTCACAGCAAGCTCCTTAGCCTCTTCTGGCGTCAGATTAGTACGTTTTCCGGAGATAACTGCCGCCACCTGTTTCAGGCTGTCTTCGCTCATGGTCTTGGCAAGAATCGCATAGGCCTCGCTGAAGGGGTTGATGCGATCAATCAGATCAATATCAAGCTCCCGCACGTCCATGGCAAACTTGCGCACACCAGCTATCAGCGCCGTATTCGGTTTGGGCTCGTTACTGCCCACGTCAATGGTCTCGTCACCCGCAAGCAGCTGCTTGGCCTGCTGGGTCAGGTTCAGGGCTGCGATGGCATGTTGACGAACGCTCTCTTGGTCTTCCTCATCGAGGTTGGGATAACGGTCCTTTATGATCTTGCCCAAACGTACCTGCGTGAGCTCTTCGGGGACCAGCTCCTCATCGAATAGACCACGCTCAATGGCGTTTTTGTCTTGCACAAAGCTGGCAATGACCTCGTTCAGGTCTTCCTGGCAAATACGGTTGACCTCTTCGCTTTTTGGCTCAGCCAACCCATTGATTTCTATATGGTACTTTCCAGTCTCTTCGTTGACACCCACGTTGCATTTGTCGGGGTCATAGCCCTCTTCACCGTAGTCGAAGCCCTCCTGCGGGCCGCTGGTGGGGTTCTTGGGCGTGAACTCGAAACGCGGGGCCAACACTTGCTCCATCAACAGACTGGCGGCAATGGCTTTCAGGGTGTCGTTGATAGCTTCCGTCACGGCCTGCTCAGCAGCATCGGGTTCTGCTATCAGGTTGGTGAAGCGTGCCCGTGTTTTGCCTGGGGCATCCCGAGTGGCGCGGCCGATTATCTGCACGATTTCTGTGAGGCTGTTGCGATAGCCTACCGTCAGCGCATGCTCGCACCAGATCCAGTCAAAACCTTCCTTCGCCATGCCCAGTGCAATGATGACATCTACATGGCCGCGATTATTCTTTTGGGTTGGGTCTTTCAGCGCCGCAGATACCCGGTCACGCTTGGTTGGATCGTCGTCCACCAAATCGGCAATTTTCAGCAACCGGCCATCTGGTGTTTTAATCAATTGGAAACCCGTTACTGGGTCGGCTCCCTGCCATTCACCCAATTCTTCGATGATATGCTCAACTTCGCGAACCTTATCTTTTGTGCTCTCTCGGGAATTGACGTTGGGTATATGGACGATGGTTTTCTCGGCCGGATCGAGAACCTTGAGGATGTCGTCAGCGTAGGAACCGGAGTAGAAGTAGTAGCCAATATCGAGCTGCTTGAGGTACTCGTAGCCGTTGAGCTGCTCGTAATAGGTGTAAGTGACAGTATCGAAGCGCGACTCGTCCTGGGGGGCCAGCACGGCCTCAGCATCCCCTCGGAAATAGGAGCCGGTCATGGCTACGATATGCACCTTGTCGCGGGCAATGAACTCGCCCAAGTGAGTCCCCAACTTGTTGTCGGGGTTGGCTGAAACGTGGTGAAACTCATCCACGGCAACCAGTCGGTCGTCGAAGGCGGTAACGCCAAACTGGTCGACGGCAAAACGGAAGGTCGCATGGGTGCATACCAGCACCTGGTCATCACTGGTGAGAAAGGCGCCCAGCGATTTGACCTTTCCGCCATTGTCGGAGCCTGGTGCATTACACAGATTCCATTTTGGCTCCACGTGCCAGTCAGCCCAGAAGCCATAATCGCTCAGCGGTTCATCATTGAAGCTGGAGCCGATGGACTTCTCCGGAACCACGATGATGGCTTGCTTGAGCCCCTGATTGAGGAGCTTGTCCAGCGCGATGAACATCAGGGCGCGGCTCTTGCCGGAGGCCGGCGGAGACTTGATCAGCAGGTACTGTTCGCCTCGCCGCTCGTAGGCACGCTCCTGCATGGGCCGCATGCCCAGGGCATTGGATTTGGTAGAACTGCCATTACTCGCATACGAGACGGAAACAGAGGGTACGATCTTTGTCATAGTGCGACACCTGTCAGGACTTCTTGCCCTTGTGTTTGAGGTCTTGTTCCAATTGTTCGATTTCCTTCAGGTCAGCGGCATCGGCTGCCTTGGCTTCCGCAATACGCCGCTGCTGGTCGAAAACCTCATAACGTTCACGAGCGATCTTCTCCATGCTCTCGCGGCTGACCGAGCCGGCACCCTCGAGAATCGGCTGGTCATTGAAGGCTAGCATCTTGTCGACGTTGGTACGCCAGAAGTCCAGGGTCAGATCCTTCTGTTGCTTCACCCGAAGCTCTGCCTGTTCCAGGAAGATCACCACCAGCCGGTTGAGCGTGTCGATCTCGTCGGCTGTTAGGTAGTTCTTGGCCACGATGACGTCGTGCTTGCGTACCCGTGAACCGCTCCAGTTGGTCAACGCCATGTTGGGTTGGCTGGGGTTTGAACGCTTCAGGATCAGCTCAGCGGCTGTGTGTCCGGTGGTGGCATAGAGCAGCTTGTTCTGCACCTCGGCAAAGAACTGGGCGGTCTCACGCTCGCGGGCCTGGTAGTCGGAACTGAGGGCAAACAGATCACGGACCTTCTGGTAAAAGCGTTTTTCCGAGGCCCGTATGTCCCGGATGCGCTCCAGCAGTTCGTCGAAGTAGTCCCAGCCACTGGGGTTCTTCAGGCGTTCGTCATCCATTACGAAGCCCTTTAGCAGGAACTCCTTGAGGTGGGTGCTGGCCCACTGGCGGAACTGCACACCCCGAGGCGAGCGGACGCGGTAGCCGATGGCCAGGATGAGATCGAGGTTGTAGTAACTGATCCGCCGCTTCACTTGGCGATTGCCCTCGGACTGAACTGTCAAGGATTCCTTGATAGTTGCCTCCGGGGCCAACTCATTGTCTTCAAATATGTTTTTGGCATGCAGAGAGACGTTCTGCTTGGTGGTCTGGAACAGCTCAGCAATCTCCATCTGGCTTAGCCAGATGCTGTCCCCTTCTACCCGAAGGTGCAGTTGGGTCCGGCCGTCATCCGTGGTGTAAAGGATCAGCTCGCTCATAGATTGGGGCCTCCTTGCTGACGACTTGCTGCCCGCTGGTCATCCAACATGACCTTCGCGAACCAACCCGGCACTTCCAGGTCTTCGCGGTCCAATATATTTTCAGGGACATCCTTCCAGAAGGACACAATCGCGTCTGAGAACCTTTGTAGCTGGCCGTCACTCACAGAGAGGTGATCATAATCCAAATAATTTATGCCTGAAAAGACACCGCCAATATGGACCAATGGATCAGAAAGATACTCTGGGTAAAGTTGCTTCAAATCATTTAGCGATCTGCCTTTACCATGCTTGTAGACATTTACTACCAAGCGACAAGCATCAAGCTTAGAGAAATAAGCTTGACTGCGGATCTTCCAGCCAAGACTTTCCAATAGGTCGACCAACTTGCCAACGTCTACAGTCCACACTTTTTCTGCAACAATGCCGCCAATATGCCAATGGCGAATCTCACCTGTCATCCATTTTCTTAGATGTTTTTCCCATTCATGATACATACCCGCCACAACACTGAGCTTGGTTTGCTCACGCAAATCGCACATCAGCCCATAGAATTCCACACTTGCGTCATACGCACGTTCTTCGAACTCTCCTGGATCGTGACGGTCTGGATCGAAATATTGGCTATTTTCCTCCAGCCAGCGCTCAGCTGCCTTGTCAGCCTCCCCCTTAATGTCGTCAAATTGTGACAGCAGCCGCTTATTGGCTTGCTCCACGTAAAAAAGTTGTCCGGCTATCAGCGACTGCCGAAAAGGCTCCCACATCTGAAACAGCGAATAACCGCCCATCAGGATACCCCCCGTTTCGTCCTATTTTTCGAGGGAGAGGCAGCCGTCATTTTGGTATACAACTCGAACAGTTTTTCCAGACGCTCGGTATCGTTTTTGAAACGGCGGCCGATATAGATACGCTCAAGTACCTCATCATTGTGCTCATGCGCTTCGCGCAGGTTGGCTGGCATCTTTTCGGGATCATAGAGATCAGCAATGGTAGCAGGAAAATGAGATTCCCGTGCCAATAGAATATTTTCAGCGCAGCGAGTCAGGTCAGCCTTATTCTTATCCGTAAGAACAGGAACCGGAAAAGTATGCCAACCTAAGTCGCTCGAGTACCGATAGTCTTCTTTAAACTTCCCACAGATCGTCGCGACCCATACGAAGTGTAGTTTTGAAAGTAGCAACGAAAGAGACCAATAACTGGAATCAAGAATAGCAAATGCTTGACTGGAGATAATAGCTCCTTTGCCAACAGCTCCGCACGGAAGATATTCGCGGCGTTCTGACGTCATTCGAGGAATGATGAACGAATGACTCTGCGCTTCGTTAAATTCACGCATTTGGTGTGGACGATCGGCAAGCTTCTTGTTAGAGGCATCAGGGCTTTTAAGCCTTGCTGCTCTTGACAGCTGAAGTCGCTGGGAAATTGTTTCAACTTTTTTTGCACAGCCTACATCATTATCGCTTATCCATAAACAATATCTCGGGATGTTATTGTTATATTCTTTAGAGCCGTAGAACCTCCTAATGAATTTCCCTCCTTGCGGACTTTCAAAAAGGAGCTGGTGCTTTTCAGAGAAAGTCAGGCTCAATGCCCCACCATCGTTTGGCATATTTCCCAAGATCATTTCCGGCACATCTTTAGAAACAGGCGTGCCAACTGCCTTAACAAGAGGCGCCTCACCCGCTGTTAAGTAATGAGATATATGACCAACCTGTCGCACGAGATCGTTTTCGTACAATTTTCGGCCACCAGCCTCTCGCCCATCAATTCCGACTATCACACAGAACACGGAGGCTTTGCGAGCCGCATTGTTTGACCAAATAAATGAGCTGTGCGCAAATCTAATCTTCACGTCTTTTTGTAAAACTATTGGCCAAAGCGTTGGCGCTTGCCTTCCCATTGCTATCGAATTTGTTGCTACCAGTGCAGCAACAGCGTCAGTAGCCAAGCAGTAATCTGATGCTTTAAGGAACCAAGCACCCACAAAGTCTATGTAACCCCAGTGTTTCGTGCGCCCTTTGAAAATCAGCTGCATGTCTTCTTTTTGTTCAGGAGTAAGCTTTCCTTTTCCTGAGTACGGTGGATTTCCACAAATATAAATCTCCCCGCCTTCGTTCTCGAAGTCAATCTGTGCTTGATCGAGTAGTGATCCAAACAGGTCATCTGCATGATGCTTTACCGCTGTTCCAGTAGGCGGACAGATGCTGAGCCAGTTTAGTCGAAGGGCGTTATCACAAGTAATCCAGTTTTCGGAATCCAGCGGCAGAAACTCAGCCAATGCCAGTTTTTTTCCGCGATACAGCAGGTCGCACTGGTACTCGGCGATGATCAATGCAAGGCGGGCTATCTCTGCTGAAAAGTCCCGCAGCTCGATGCCACGGAAGTTGGTGAGCGGGATATCCGTAGGCCGGTTGGGTTCTCCCCGGCGCTGATTAATCTCAGCTTCGATAGCCCGCATTTGCTTATAGGCGATGACTAGGAAGTTTCCTGAGCCGCAGGCCGGATCGAATACCCGGATTTTGGCCATGCGGTTGCGCAGGTTCAACAGCTTGCGGGAGTTGTCACCCGCTTCCTCCAGCTTCTCGCGCAGGTCGTCCAGGAACAGCGGGTTCAGCACTTTCAGGATGTTGGGCACGCTGGTGTAATGCATGCCCAACGCGCCGCGTTCTTCATCATCCGCGACCGCCTGGATCATGGAACCGAAAATGTCGGGGTTGATCTGGGTCCAGTCCAGACTGCCGATGTGTAGCAGGTAGGAGCGCGCAATCTTGCTGAAGCGCGGTACCGCCACGCTACCCGAAAACAGCCCGCCATTCACATAGGGGAAGCCATCATCTGCCCAGCGGGGAATACTTGCCGTCGTGCGTTCGGCCTGTTTGGTGTTCATGGCACGGAAGATTTCGCTGATCACCTCGTGGGTATTGGCGGAATCCCGTGCGCTCATCTGGGCCACGATATCGGTAAACAGGCCGCTACCAGCGAAAATGTCGGTGTCTTCCGCGAAGAAACAGAAGATCAGCCTTGCCATGAAGTGGTTCATCTCGTGGCGCTGTTCTTCCGTGCCCCAGTCGGGGTTGTCCTTCAGCAGCTCCACATACAGCCGATTCAGACGGCTGGTAGCGCGAATGTCAAAGGAGCTGTCGCGCACCTGCTTGACCGTGGTGATGCCTGCCAGCGGTAGGAAGAAGCCGAAATGGTCAGGGAAAGCCTCATAGGTGCAGGCCACCGTCTCACCAGTTTCCAGATCTTCAGCCTCGAAAACCATGCCATCGGTTGCCAGGACGTAGCGCGCCTTGGCACGGGTGGTCGCCGGGCTGGCCTTGAGGGCCTCCAGGGTTTGCGTAACGGCTCCGGCATCCGCCACTGCGATATGGATATTGTTAGTCTGCAACACACCGCCAAGATCGGACTTGTTGGATGCACCCGAGCGCAGCCGTTTGATGGTAGTAGCCTTATTGCCGAAGGCTTCCAGGAAGGCATAGGGGAATTCAGCCGGGTCAAAGGGCTGTTGTGCCAGATCCGATATTGCGGCTTCGATTTCTACTGCGTTCATGGTGTGCCATTTATCCTGTTCGCCTTCTGGCGAGTGCTGCGTTTTTAGCCGCTAAAATTTTCGCCGTCCAACTTACTTGGCGTTATGCGGCTTTCATCTTCCACGGGTTGATTACCGCCACGCCTATTGCTTCGAAGCGTTCGGGAGCTCTCGTTGCCACGGCAAAGCCGTTGGCTAGGGTAATCGCTGCGATGTAGCCATCGGCGACAGTAAGCTCGGTGCGAGTTTCTCGTGCCTTCACCATCAGCCCGGCATAGGCCTGCGTACAGGGAAGGTCGAACGGAAGTACGCGCCCGGCAAACAGGGGTAGCGCCCGCTTCTCCAGGTTCTCCTGCAACTTCGTCCTGCGATCCCCTGCAGGGAGCAAGGCGATGCCAGTACGTAGCTCTGCCACTGTGATAGCGGAGAGGTAGAGAGTCTCCAGGGCTTGGGCGTCGATCCACTCGATAACGCGCGGTTCTGGCTCCTGGCGCAGTGGTTCCGAGATGACATTGGTGTCGAGCAGGATCATTCGAAGTCCATCGGACGCGCCGGGGTCTTGTCGCGGACTTGCTCGAAGGCGGCGAACTCATCATCGGTCAGCTGAGCATGGCGGCCGATGTCGGCCAGAATGGACCCCAGCTTTACCCGGCCTTCGGGGGCTACAGCAGCCTCTAGGATCTCACGCACCTCGGCTTCCATACTGTGCCCGTGCAGAGCCGCACGGACACGCAGGGCGCGGTGTACCTCGTCTGGTATGTTGCGAACTGTAAGCATTGCCATCGGTCGGTGATCCCTGAACGTCCATGAATGCATGCTATGGTTTTGCATGCACTACTGCAAGCTAGGCTGCATACAGCTCTATACGTATTGTAGGGTGGTCTTCGAAAAGAGCTCCGCCAGGGTAGTTGGACCTGGGCCGAGACCGGCTGTTTGGTGATCGAAGCATGGTCAAAAAGCCGAGGTCGCGATAGTTACCATCGATTCTTACCCAACCACCTTGAATTTGACTCCCCGCCCTCTCTACGCCGCTTCAGCTCAGCCCGCGCCCAAGCGGATGCTTCTTTCATATCCCGCCGCAGTTCGTCGAGCTCCTCGGGAATCAGCCACCGAACCGCCGGCTCCCCGCTTTCTGCGTGCGCCTCGCCGGCCTGCTCGACGGTCTTGCCTTCCAGCTCTTTACGCTGTTGTCGGCGTGATTGTTCGCCCATGTCCCCCTCCTTGCGGAAAGGCGGCCATTGGCCGCCTGAGCTATCGCTGGTCAATGACTCCCATAATGTCAGAAGCCAGTATCGGAAAATCCCGCCGCCTCTGAAAACGGGGTTCTCCCGGTTCCAGCTCCTACATCGTTGCTAGTGTGCGTGCTGCGTGGTGCCTCCTCGCGGCCCGAGTGGGCCGGACGGTTCACGAAAGCGGCAATCTCTGCACCAAAGTTCCTCTCTCCCTCGACCGATAGCTCGACAGCCGGTACAAAAGCGGCTTCTGTGTAGGCCTCCCGCCCTTCGTCGAGCATATCCAGGGCTACCATAAAATGGCGTTGTTTCATCATGGGGGTCTCCTTAGGTGTCCTGCTGGCCACGGTTCACAAAGCGAGCGATCTCGTCGCTACGGTCCTGCTGGTGTTCACTACCGCCCAAGCTGTCACTGTCGAATGAGGGAGCAGAATCATCCGCTTCCGCGACCCCACTATCCCCTTCCGGCTCCATGCTCGCGCGGATGGAGGACGCCATGCGGCCACCAGCGGTTTGATCAACCTTGCCCTGAAACTTCCCAGCCATCTTCGATCCAACCCCTTTAGCTAGCTCGCCAGCCGTTCCCGCTCCCAAGGATGCTGCTCGCTTGAATCCGCTACCACCACCAGATCGGGAGCCAGAACCAGCGAAACCAGCCGCCTGCGCAAATGGGGTGTCACCGGTGCCAGCTTCATCTCCGGTGGAGCTGCTGCCACTCCCACCACCGCTGCTGTCACCTCCAGTGCCAAAGCTCGGCATGTCGGCTCCAGACCCAGACATATTGGACTGGGCCTTCTCGAAGGCAGCCTTGATGGCTGACCCGCCACCTACTGCATTCGCCGCACCGCCCAACATCGCGCTCCCAGCCATCTTGCCCGCCGTGAGAGCCATACCTGCCGCTGTCATGGCTGCTCCTACCGCAGCACCGGCACCGAATGACCCGATGCCCATTGCTCCCACGCTGCCACCCGACACCAGGCCGGAAATCATCGGTGGAATCTTATTCACCAGAAATAGCAGGATCACCGAAACGACCAGCATCACGACCAACTCCTGGGACGCCATGTTCTCGCTCATCTGCGAGTAGTAGTGAGTAATAAACTCCCTACCGATGGCGACCAGGAGCACCATTGCCATCAACTGAGCCGCTATGCCGAGAATAGCCTTGTAATAGTTGATCGCCATGTCTGATGTCCAACGGGAGCCGCCAAACCCCAGGAAAAACACTCCCGCATAAAGCAGTATCCAACTGGCGGCTAGCAGCAGGAGTAGGTTGACGGAGATAATCGCCAACACCAGCAATACGGCCAAGGCCATACCTTCCATCACCAACGCAGTGGCAAACTGTTTCCAGCTCAACTCTGACGTAGCCTTCACCGTCTGGTCGTACAGTTCAAAACCGATATCGAGGATGCTAGAGGGCCCCAAGTTGCCGTTGGAGAGGCCACCGGCTTGTGCCCCAAGGGTTTGCAATGACTGTACGATGGTTCCCGCGATGTTCATGCCCTGCGTCGCGTTCGTCAGCAACCACCAGAAAAAGCCTGTAAAGATGGTGAAACGAACAAGCTCGGCAAAGAACTCACCAATGTCGGCCTTGCGCAGCGCCATCATGCCGAAAGTCCAGACCATCGAGATCACTACAAGGGTCCAGAACAACCGACTGGCGGCCGCTTCTATGGCAGGCCCCCACGTTGATGCCGCGGAATGAAAGCGGTCCAACACATCATCCATGATGTTGCTGCTGGATAGCTCCTGAGCCATTGCGGTATCGGACAGCATGACGACGGCCATCACACCCAAACCACCAAAAACGAATCGTTTCATGCGACGCCCTCCCTCAATATCTGTCGGGGGAGCTGGGTTCGAACTCCCATTCCCGCATGCGTTGGGCCTTCTCGAACGACCGGCAGGCTTCAGTAAAGGCTTTTCGGTTAGATTCCCGGCTTAGCTCGCTGATAGTCTGCTGAAAGGCAACTGGCGCGCACGTGATCGCACTCGCCTCTGGTACCATTTCCTGCTCACAACCTACCAAGGCAACAGCTGCCACAAGTGGGATGATCTTCTTCATCGCGGCCTCCTTAATAGCGATCTGCTGCGCTAGGTTGGTAATTCCAGGTACGCATCTGCCGTTCCCGCGCTTCCCCTCTGGCGTTAGCATCCAGTTCGGCGGCGAGACGGGCGGCTTCAGCGTTCTGCTGAGCAATCAGCAAGCTGCGGATTTGCAGAAGTTGGTTCGCTTGGTTACTGGCGAGCTGGTTGGCGTAACCAATGGCGGCAAGTTGGCCATCCGCGCCCTGGGCGGCGGATTGCAGACGCTCAAGCTGTCGAGCATCAGAGACCAGGTTATCTTGTTGCTGATCCAATCCACGAAAGAGCGCATCGTTAGCCGCTTTTTGCGATTCAGACGCCAGGCGACGGTTTTCATCCATCGCTGCACGTTCGGCATCCGTGCAACCGCCGCCATTGAAGCAGGGGGAACTCCGGTAATACGCTACGTCCTGGAACTTGCCTAGGTAGGCATCGAGGCTGCCGAGCTGGTTCTGGTAATGCTGAAGCGTATTGGTGGCTTGGATCAGATCATTAATCGTGGATTGTGCCCTGTCCCAGATATAGGCCGCTGGAGCCATGGTGTTTTGCAACTGGTTTTCATACTGCTGCAACTGCGTCTGGTACTGCTCGATCTGCTTGAGAGTCTGAGAGACGGACTCCATCGCCGTCATGACGTTTTGCTGCAGGTTGGTACCGTCGACGACAGGGATGCCCGCTTGGGCAGGCATGGAAGCGGTTAACGCCAAGGACATGACCGCGACAGGAATTTTAGCCGCTAAAATTCTTTCTCTTCTCATGATTGAGTGCTCTTAGCTTCATCGTGACTAAGTTGCACTCACCAACCTGTAGCGGCTCGCTCATGAAGATTGCGAGCCACTACCCCTGCCGGAGAACCCAGCGGTGAAGTGTGGACCTCTACAGGGATAGCTCGTCACTTACTATCCCGGCGTCCGACCTGCGCGACACCGTCAGAACGCGCGGCCAATGCTTGTTGAACATCGGTGTCATTGTCCTGGGGAACGGTTAGGCTTCCCAAGGGTTAATCGCATCTACTGTTTGTTGCCGCCTTCCAAAGGGAAAGCACTATAGTGAGCGTCCCATTTGCTGTCTTTTTGCCCTCTTGGCGTCCATCTCTGCTCGTAACTTGGCTTTGCGGCGCTCTTGCTCGCTCGGCCCCCGTGGGGGCGGTGTCGGAGTCTTGCCCGCTTGTCCCTCAAGGTGAAGCACATCGGCCTGGGACAGCGATTGCAGCCGGTTCCGGCGCACCGGGGGTGGCGGCTGACCGATGGGCGGCACTCCCGCCCGTTTGCTTCGGGTCTTGGCCGAGGCGGTGTTCTCGCCGTTCGCCAGGGCTTGGCGGCGACGTTCCAGCCCGGCGTCCGCAAACCGGATAGGCAACTGTCCATCCGCTGCCGCCTTGATCACCCGCGCTTTGAACTCGGGCGAACCGTTCACGGTGATGCGCTCGCCGTAGCGTTCCATCGCCATCCTTAGCGCCTTCTGGATGCCTGCCTGGTCGGACTCCCTGGACACCTGGAGCCGGTCGCCATCGTCGCGCACGGCGCTGGCTCCGGCCCGGTAAATGATGGTGCCCTTCTTGGTGATGTTGTCGATCACCGGCGCATGGCCGGGCTTCGCCTGCCCCTCACCCTTCAAAGTGTTGCCCTTGAGGCCCTGGGCGGCCTCCCTGGCTCGCAACGCGGCCAGGGCCTCGGTATCGCCCTGCAAGGCTTCCCGTTTGAGCCAATCGGCCCATGTGCGGTGCCCGTGGGTTTCATGAATCGCCTGGCGTTCCTCGCGGTACTGCTTCTGGATCGCGTCAATGTCGGCTTTCAGGGCACTGCTGGCCTGCGCATACAGCACCTTCTTGGTCAGCCTGCCGCTGGTGAGCTTGATGGCCGCCCGCCGGGCCTTGCCCTTCTTCTTGGCGTTCTCAATCCGGCGGTCTTTCTGCCACCGGGCTTTGTCCAGGGCCGCCGTCTTGTTGGCTGCGGCGCTCTGCTGTTCTGATTTGAAGCGGGCGTAAAGCTCAGTAGTGTTTACGCGCAGCCGTACCGGGTCTTTGCGGTACTGGCGGCAGGGTTTGGCCTGTTGCGCCTGGTCAGGCTCGAACGGGCCGAAACGGGCCTCCAGCTTCGACTTGGAGAAATCCCGCCCCAAGGTGCTCGCCTTGACCGCCGCGTCATCACCGGCCACAACAACCAGCCCATTCCCCCGCGCCCGGAGTTCCAGGCCATTGTCACGCATGACCTGGTGTAGCTGAGCCCAGGACTGCGCGGTTTTGATGTCGTCCAGGCACTCGCGCTTGATCCAACCGATCAGGCTTTCAATACCGGCATGACGCTCCATGTCGGCGGCTCGCGCCTCAGCCCCACGTCGGCGCGGCATGTGGTTGTCTTGCTGCAACCCATAGTCCCGTTCCATGACCTCGCATAGCTCGGCCAGCGTCTGGTGTGGGTAGTAGGGTTCGTGGATGATGTTGCGTCTCGGGTGGATCTTGTTGACGGCGATATGGATGTGCAGGTTGTCGGTATCGTTGTGAACGGCACTGATGCGCTGATGCTCTCCAAAGCCCAGCCCCTTGCAAATACGGTCCTCGATGGCCACCAGGGTATCGGCCTCGATCTGTTCCCCGGCCCGGAAGCTGACAATCAAGTGATAGGTCTTGTCGTTCTTCGCTCGGGTATTGGCGAACTGGGTCGCTAGTACCTCGCTGACGGCATCCTGGACCGAATACGCCTCGCAGTTGGTCAACTGTACCGCGCCAAGACGGTGCTCCTTGCTTTGCTCGTCGGTGATGTAATTCACCAGACCAGCAAAGTCTGACTTGCCCCGGGAGCGCATAGAGACGTGTTTGGCGATCATCAGTGCCAGCCCCACATTTTAGCGGCTAAAAAAATCACGACCTGGCCCTTGGCTGCACCACGGATTTCAACACCTGACTCATTTCCTCCTGAGTGGCTTCGATCCTTCCGAGCAGGCTTAGGATGGTAGCCGCCCCGAAGTGAGCCGTTCTCACGTCATCTGTCAGCCAGAGCTTCAGTAATCCTCCCAAACGACCCAAGTCTCCATTTACACGAACCAACTCGCGGACATACTCGTAGTCCATAACGCCATTGACCTGGTAGCCCTGCCCCACTTCCCGCAGATAACAAGCAACGCTTAGCCCTGCCTGCCTGGCGTTGGATTCAATCAGTTCTCTCTCTTCCGGAAGGCAGTACACCTTGAGTGGAGTGCTGTTCTTCCGTGTCACCCTTTGCTTCTCACTCATGCCAGCTCCTATCTCAGATGCCATGCCTTGCAGAGCAGGATGTCCGTTGAGCACCGCAGGTGCGAATAAGGACCAGTGAAGAGGAACACCACGCTTGCGGGGTGGGACTACTTCACACATCCTGCCCGCACTTCAGCGTTGATTTTTGTAGGTACGCCATGTGCAAAGCATCGCTATTTCTCTGCATTTCGTTGCACGGATCTTTTTTTTCCTGTGCATCCGTGACAAACGGTCTCGCCCCCTGATGAAGTCGACACTTACGGCGATAATGCTGCGCTCCAGAAGCGGTAAAGCAGCGATCTAACAGCGATTTACCTATAGCGGTGTCCTTGCGCTTTCCATATTGAAATACACAGCTTTCCACGCGGTTTCCGCACTGCCCCTCAAATGTCAATGAACCAGAAGTGCTGCCCCTCAAGTGTCAATGAAAACACTCAAGTTTTGCCGACCGCGTTGCGTAGAGCTGTAAGCCCATGCGCGGAACTCATTCGATGAGGAAGACCCGCAGCCTTGACCGCTCGGTTCACAGCCGCGTGTCCGGCCCGCTCTGCCAGATCGGCGGGGCTACGATTGCGGTCACTCTCCAGCAGTGCATAGGCCACCAGTTGTTCTCCATTCATCAACCGATTGATCAAAGCGCCATACTCCTGGGTGAAGTGACGTTCGAGACGTGACCAAGCCGACAACGCCGTGCTATGCGTAAGATCCCACCAGCCCACGGCGCTACCCGCCATCCTCACGGCTTCATGGCTCCAGTGCCATTGGGTCGGTTCATGAGCATGGGCGCATACCTCACGCCACGCCTCCTCCAGACCAGGTATTCCAAAGTCCTCTGGGCGCGGCTCACAGAGAACCGCGAATGCAGCAGGTTGCGGTGGCCAGGATTCGTTACCCGTCCGCGTTGCTTCCTGCACCGCCTCACGACAGCGTTGAATCCCCAGCTCCAGATGTCGGCGAGTCAGAAAAGCCAGCTCAGCCATCCAGACACCTGATTCATCGAAGGCGCCCCACTGGCCCGTGAACTTCCAGCCGAACAACACACCAAGGGCATCAAACAACTGATCCACGTCAGCTTCTACGATCAGCGGACCAGTCTTCGTCGATGATTTCCCCACTCTGTTGAGCTTTGGCGCGTGCGCGTGCTTCTGCGGCGGTAACACGGCGCGATGGAGTGCGTTGGCGGCGATGTCCATTAGCGAGTCCTCCGGTAGTGGACTGAGCTGCGAGCACATCTTTGCGCAGCCAGTCGGCAAGCTTGGTATGCCAGGCAGCCGTACTGGCCGTGCGACCAGTATCGGCATGGTGGGCCGTGAACTTGGCGAGCTGATATCGCTCGGGAGCCAGATCAGTTGAGAGACCTGCTCGTAAACAGGCCATCGACAGCTCAGTCGGGTCCGGCGTCCATTCGAGGGTCATGGGAAAGCGATCAGAACATATTGGGATGGTTGACGAAGATTCCTGAAGAGAAACTGCGTCACTGTTCTGATCCGCTCGACCAAGCATCGACTCTCCCGCCTGAGAGTGAGAGAGGTTCATTGATGGTTCATTGATGGTTAGGGGGACACCAGATGTCCAGGGGCCCTGGTCACCAGGTGTCTGGGGGCCCCGGACTCCACGTCCCTGGGGGGTGGACTCGGTGTCCAGGGGGGTGTAAGTCCTCTCCGCGACTCGATTTGCCAGTCTCAGTTGATACAGGTTGCTGGTCTGCCCCGCCGCATTCCGACGAGGCTGAATGCTGAGTAACTGATACTCTTCGAACTCACGTAACCAACGGCGAACGCTCTTGGTACTGGACTCACAGCGACGTGCCAGAGTGGAGATGGCTGGCCAACACACCCCTTCTTCGTTGGCGTTGTCGCCCAACGCTACCAACAGCAAGCGACGCCCAGCCTTGTTGTCACGCTCGTTCAGGTAGCTCAGTTGGACATCCCATGCCCAGTTCATGGCGACAATACTCACGCCTTACCCCTTCGTATCCGCTTCACTTTGCCGCTCTAACCGCTCAGGCTTCATCAATCAGCCCTGCAACGTCGGTTGCACGGAAATAGACACGCCTTCCAACCTTCCTCTTGGCGGCATTCCATTTCACAGCAAACTCTGACTGGCTCTGCAAAGATATTCGGAGACCATCGGGACTACGCTTCAGTAATTCCGATAAATCGGTCAGTGAGAGCAATGGCCCATATCGTTCAAGCAACTGTTCTTCGGTTGTCATAAACACCTCAAGATAGCGCATAGCGAGATTACGCTTTTAATATCTACGCCAACTTTTGGTTATTTTCAAGCAATTGATTTAAAAGAAAAAGTATAGCTATACCTGCCTTGAAAAAGTTTATCTATACTTTCCTAAAAGCACTCACATTAATTCAATAACCACGATATCTTCATATAAAAACTCAAACAGTAGCCTAGGCACTCATGCCCCTCAAATGTCAATAACCGCCCTGGGTAAATAGCCTGCGCACTGGGCTTATTCAATGCGCTTTATTTCATTGACACTTAAGGGGCACTTTTTACGCAGGCCTCTGGAAGCATAGAGACATGCGCCGTGTACGGGGAAAGACTGGGCAGGAAAAAGATGGGGTGGTGCGATCATGTTAGGCCGCGCCAAAAGAGAAAAATTTTAGCCGCTAAAACTGCATCTCTACAGCCTTAAGCACGACTCTACTTTTTTGGTTTGGTGTAGTATGTTGTAGCATACTATTACAACATACTACATACCCCCTAGTTTTCGCTATCGAATGAGTCATTGGTGAAGGTTTTTTTCCATCGCCACTGCAGTTCATCCTCGTCATTGAGAATAAAAAGTCCTGACCAAATAGCGACCCAAAATTGCATTGTCACTAGCCACGGCCTCCCCATGAGCCATCCAATACCTCTCACCCCTGACATCCACAATGGTTCGCGACGGGAAAACTCTTCAGAGGGGATAACAACTCTCAACTTAGGCGCCCCAAACCCCCATTTCCAGTAGTCTTGCAGCCTTTGCTTCGCCCATTTTATAGAGTTACAATTCCACCACACACCCCATCGAAACTTCCACTCATCGTGCATCAACCAGCTATGTGTCAAATAGGAAATTTGAGAATCGAATTGAGAGACCGCCTCTCCCCCTTCAAGCTCTAATTTACACTTACGAAACTGCACAGACTCGATAGAAAACATTATTTTATTATTCGATAGGGCAATTAACTCTTGGCATGGCACATTCACCATGCTGCATACGATGGGACGCTCATCAATGTCACTCAAACAGATCTTTTCTTGATAGCGAATTTCACCTCCAATAGCCTCAAAGAAAACTTCAAGATTTAAAATCTTATGTTTTTTGGAGCGAAACGCCACCTTCGATACTTTCGCACCGTCATCAATAGGCTTTGCTAACTGTAAGGAGTACTCCAGATAACTTCCCAGAGGTATCCACCTTGCTCCCAAATGGTGACGACGAGCCCAAAGCTTATGGGAACGACGATAAGTTTTGAGCAAAAGGAACCTAGTTGTATAACCCCAAAGCCAAGAAAGAGCCTTCGCTATTAAGCCAAACGGCATTGGAATAGACATAAACACCTCGATTCCGATATTTACACAGTCTTCTAGCTAACTCAATGACTACAGCCCTTATGACACACTAGCACAGAAAAATAATTATTTATAATATAAACCAACCAATCTTAAAAAAACTTGTTACTTGATCAAAAATAAACAACAACACAAAAAACCGCAATTATTATCCTTTTTCAACCCAGTTTAACTTCTAGCTTTTTGTACTCTGCGGGGAGGGTGTTGTCATGAAACCTATATAGACTTGCGATCACTACCCGTGAAGACTTCCTGATTAGAAATCTTCTTTTTTATCAGATAGCTACTGGCAAACAACAGAAAATTTATAACGGAAATGAAATTTATATGATCTTCCTTAAATCCGCTGACGTGCAGTGGTCGTTCATCAACAACAGGTATAAAGTTGAGTGAAGCGTCTTGTATCATACGTCTATCTTCCGAGATTTCTTAGAGGTCAGCAACCACTTTAAAATTCTGCGGCTTTACTCCAAAGACGAACTCGAAATGACTTGACGCCCAAGCTTCTAGCTCATCCATAGAATACTTACTAGTGAGCCACCAGTAGTCATAACTAAAATCGCCATCATTGATTATCCATTGCCGACAAAGATCATATGTGGCTACCCAAGAATAGAATTTATCAAATGCAACCTGAACCAACTCTTTATTTTTATCAGGAAAAACCCTCGGGTAGATGTCGCCATCAGGCTTGTCTTTAAAAAGGGCCTCGTGCTCATTAAATAGTCGCAACCCAGCTTCAGAACACTTCGTCCCTGCTGCATAAACTCCCGGCCAACAAAAAAATGCTGGATTTTTCAACTTATCTTTCTGATATCTTATAAACCGAGAAAAAATCAATCTAATAGGTTGATTTTCATCACTAAAATCGAATGTGCTTTCCTCTTCCATCAGTTTAATAAGACTTGGCTTATTTTCTGACCACTCAGATATTAAGGAAGCTGATTCCAGTGGTGATGGGCAAACGATCGCATCAGATAGCAATTTCGAAGCCTCAAAATACTCAGACGAAGAATATTCTGTTATATAACCTTTAAGCTCCGGATGCCTTAAAGCAACCATACGACATAAAAACATGAACCTTATCCCAGGATCCACAGACTCTATAAACGATTCATAGTGCATTATCTCGAAAGGAAAACCATCAGAAGGGTTCATTGCCAAATCAAGAACCAGAAGAAAAAGTGCAACTAAGGGACTATCTATCGATTCAGGACGCTCTGACTCTGTAAGCTCTAAAAATGAAGAAAAGGCCCTATAATAAACACCGGACAACATACCCATTTCATCGAAATCATCCCATGTCAGATTCCCTCCATAAGCGAAGTATAGATACTGTAACTGTGAAAATCTCGCCTGACCTTCATATATGTCTTTAAGACCCACTGATGGAAGTTCAATATTAGAACCATAAAAGTAGCCATCTACTTTATTATCGCTCAAATCTCTGAACCCTTTGTGCCACTCATCTGCTTTTGGCAAAAACTCGAGTTCTCTATCAAAACAAGAAGATAGCAAGTTAATGAAGGATGAATACGCAATGAAAAAAGAGTGGCCCACCGACTCAAAAAGAGGATCAAGGGAAAATTGTCTTGCTGTCCCAGGAACTATAACCCTGTATTTAAAAAACTCGATATCATGAAAGTTATTTAAAATAACATTAATTGTCTTGAACTCTTCATCTCCTGGGTTAACCTCCTTAGCATTCAGCCTATTATATGCTGCGATCGATTTAACGGGCCCAGTCAACTCAATATATCTTTTTAGTTCAGCATGATTGATGTGAGCTTGCGATGGATAAGTTAAACTTAGAATCAAACCAGAGATAGATCCAGAGTGTTGCCACCAGTGAACTGTTTCGTGAAAATATGTAGAGAAAGCTTGAATTGTCTCAAAGTCGTAATCCCCTGACTTTGCAATTCCGCTTTCTACACGATCAAGCAGATGGTGTAAATCCGGCCTTAGCCTCAACACAAACTGCATTGAGTCATACAACCCTCTTGCATTGAGGCAGCTTCTATAGTCTTCGGTATATTCACTCGCCCATTGATCCCGAAGAATATTTTTATTAAGTTTCAAATCCATCCTCCAACTTATTCTTAAACCTAAGAAGCATTAGATAGACAGCATATTAATGATTAATTATATCTCTACAATGTAACTGTCTATCACCTTAATGGCAGCCAATGTCGATACGAGCGCTTTGGATCGATAGCAACCTCTCACTATCTCGAAACTTTTCCACATTACTCAAACATATTCATCCCCACTGATTTTATCCAGCTTCTCGACTAAATCCTCGGCCCTCAAGTGGGTATACCGCCTCAGCATCTGCATCGACTTGTGACCGCTGATCGTGGCGACCTCCTGGTCAGATAGCCCTGCTTCTACTAATCGGCTGATTGCCTCATGTCTTAAGTCGTGGAAGCGAAAATCACCAAGTCCAGCCTTCTTCTTCGCCTGGTTCCAGAGCTTGGTGTAGGCATATGGTCCACGCTTTCCGTCCCGCCCAGGCTCACCGAAGAACACCAGGTCACAGTCTATCGGCCGCACCGGGTTATTCAGCGCCTGCTTGAACACTTCGGTGGCGGCCTGGGTCAGCGGCACCAGGCGGGCTTCATTGTTCTTGGTGTCGGTGAGGCGCACCACGCGGCGATTCACATCAACCTGCAAACGGGTGAGAGTCAGGATCTCCGACGAGCGCATGCCCGTTTCCAGGGCGATTCTGGCGATCCAGGCCAGCATGGGGTTGCTGTGCTGCCGTAACACCGCGAACAGGCGCTTCTCCTCGTCGGGACTCAGGCGGCGGTCGCGCCCCTCCCCCGGGCTGGGCTTGCGGATGTTCTGGACGGGGTTGTAGGTCAGGCCCAGCCCCCACTCCTGGATGGCCACGGTGTAGAGGTGGCCGAGCAGGGCGAGCTCCAGGCGCACGGTGTTAGGGCTAATAGGCTGCCCCCGATGCCCGAGGCTGTTCAGCCGGTCATCGCGGTAGTTGGCAACCAGGTCTGGCGTCAGAGCTGCGAGGGAGTATTTGCCCAGGTGCTTGATCAGCGTGCGGGCCTTGTGGCGCTCGCTCTTCTGGGTGCTGGGCTTCTTGGTAGGGGTAACGTCGGCCAGGTAGCGCTTGAGGGCGGCTTCGAGCGTCATGCGCTCCGAGGCGCTGCGCTGGATATAGACACCGCGCACCATCTCGTCTTCGGTGCGGCGTGCCCAGTCCTGGGCATCACGCTTGGTGCGGAAGGTCTTGGCGGTGGTAGGCCATCCAGTCTTGCGGATGACGGCTTTCCAACTACCAGAGGGGGTCTTGACGATGGTGGCCATGAAAAACTCCAGAGGGCTGAAGGATCGGCACTGTACCGAAACTGTACCCTTGGAACATGGGACTCACCAGCTAGAATTGCTAAGCGCTTGATTTTATTGGTGGGCCCAGCTGGACTCGAACCAGCGACCAAGGGATTATGAGTCCCCTGCTCTAACCAACTGAGCTATAGGCCCTGCATTGCGCGGCAGTATGATAGCGAATGCCGTCGCGCTAGGCTAGCGTTGGAAGCGTGATCGATGCGGCGGGCACTTTTCTGCGCTTGGCAGGTCTGGAATGGTGTCAATGATTCGGAGATAGCCTATTGAAAGCGTACCTTGCCATCGTACCCCTTCTGCTCTCCCTACCCGCCCAAGCGGCCTGGCAGCTCGACCCGGCTCAATCGCGCCTTGAAGCCACAGTGGTCGAGATTACCCCTAACGGACCAGTACCACACCAACATCAGCTTCGCGAATTGCGCGGCGATATCAGCCCCGAAGGTACTCTGCGCTTGCCGTTGCGACTCAACCAGACCGATGTATTGGATCGACTGGGAGAACTGCCACCCTGGCTGTCGGGTGTGAAGGAGATGACCTTGGCTACCTTGGTCACCCAACTCCCGCCTGAGCGTCTGGATGCCCTTGGTGTGGGCGAGTCGATGACCGAAACCTTGATGTTCCGAATTCAGTCCGAAGACGTCACCCAACAGGAGCCGCTCAAGCTGCGCTTCACTCGCCACACGCACGATGAAATCCAAGTCACCAATGCCGAGCGGGTAGCACTGGATGGCCGCGAGCTGATGGCCAATCAAACCGCGCGCAGTGTCATGCTGCTGCTGGGTTACGAGCAGATCGGTGACGAGGTACCGGTGCAGCTCGATGCCACCTTGATCGACCGCTAGCTTTACGACTGCCCCACACTCACGCTGGCTGCACGCCTTCTGGCAGATGAGTTAGTCTTCACTCGCCTTTTTCGTTAAAGCGAATCAATCTCATTGAGTTTTTATTTCTTGTTGGTATGCTTGCCTCGCTCACAACCTAAGCAAGACATGCATAACCAGCAAGGGCACTCATAATGAAAAAGACACTGTCCCTCGGCCTCGCCGTCGTCGCCGGTTCAGCGACGATGGCGCTGCAAGCCCAGGAAGAACAGGACACCATGGTGGTGGTCGGCTCGCGCACACCGACCCAGATCAGCCAGATCCCGGGCGCTGTGTGGGTAATCGAAAAAGAGGACTTGCAACAGCAGATCGAAACCGGCGCCGATCTCAAGACTGCCCTGGGCAAGCTGGTACCGGGGCTCGACATGGCTCCCCAGGGGCGTACCAACTATGGCCAGAACCTGCGTGGTCGTAGCGTCCAAGTACTGATCGACGGCGTATCGCTCAATAGCTCACGCGGTCTCTCCCGTCAGTTCGACTCCATCGACCCCTTCAATATCGAACGCATCGAAGTGCTCTCCGGCGCCAGCAGCCTATATGGCGGCGGCGCCACTGGCGGCATCATCAACATCATCACCAGAAAGGGTGATGTCGGCGGCCCCAACTGGCGCACCGAAGCCGGGGTTACCACGGGTTTCAATGACAGCAATGACCTCGATAAGCGCGTCGCTCAATCGATCAGCGGAGGCAGCGAACGGGTACAGGGCTATCTTGGCGTTGCCTACCAGGACAACGGTCGCCAATTCGATGCCAATGGCGACGAGATATTTCCGGATATCGCCCAAACCGACCTGCAGGACAACCGCAGTATCGACGTGCTCGGCAACCTGACCTTCAACCTGGATGCCGACCAGACCCTCGAACTCGGCGCCCAGCTCTATCGCTCCGGTTACGAAGGCGATCGCGGCGTCTACTTCCCCAACCTGGACGCCCCCACGCCCGACCTGAACGATGCTGAAATCCGCGACGGCTATCGCTCGGATCGCGATCCGGCCACCGACCGCAAGACGGTCAATGCGCAATACCATCACGGCAACCTGTTGAGTCAGGACTTCTATCTCCAGGTCTTCCACCGCGAGGAAGAATCCAGCTTCCAGGCCTTCCCTTATCCCGTCACTGATGGCTCCGAATTCCGCGCCTCCAAACAGAACACTAAGCTCAGCGGGATCAAGGCGCTGTTCGATGCCCAATTGAGCGACAGCATCGGTCTCACCTACGGCCTGGACCTGGATCGCGAAAAATTCGACGCCAGCCAGATGATCTTCGACAAGGCCGTGTCCGATGCGAGTGGCGGCCTGGTGCAGGAGCGGGCCAGTGTCGAGCCACGCTACCCCGGCTATCAGGTCGATGGCATCGCTGCCTTCGCCCAAGGCAAGTGGCAGGTGACCGATGGCCTGCAGCTCTCCGTCGGAGCGCGCCGCCAGCATACTGACGTCGAGGTCGACGATTTCAAGGGCATCCCCGGTGGCGAGAACGACTACGATGCCACTCTGCTCAATGCCGGTGCCCTTTATGACTACGGCAATGGCCACCAGAACTGGCTGCAATTCAGCCAGGGCTTCGAACTGCCCGACCCGGCCAAGTACTATGGCAAGAGCGCCGACATCAGCGTTGCCGAAAACCCGCTGTCCGCCATCGAGACCGATCAGGTCGAGCTCGGTTGGCGCTATCGTGGCGGTGACTGGCTGACCCAGGCGGCGATCTACTACTCCTGGTCCGACAAGGCGGTGGAGAATGCCGAGGACCTGAGTGTGACGGTGGTCGACGAGAAAAAGCGCGACTACGGTTTCGAAGGCGCCCTGACCCGTTACTTCGACAATGGCATCGAGGCCGGCGGCACCCTTCATCTGGTACGCTCCGATCAGGAAAACGACGAAGGTGAGTGGGAAAAGCGTGATGCTCGCTATGCCTCGCTGTCCTCGGCCACTGCTTTCGTCGGCTGGACCGATTACATTCGCTCGGCACGCCTGCAGACCAACCATGTCTTCAACCTGGAGGACGATAACGACCGCCAGATCGATGGCTTTACCACTCTGGATCTGCTGGCGAGCCAACGGACCGACTTTGGCAAGTTCAGCCTAGGGGTGCAGAACCTATTGAATGAGCAGTACTCCACCGTATGGGGCCAGCGCGCGGCAATGTTCTATTCCCCCTACTACGGCCCGGGATATCTCTACGACTATCAGGGCCGCGGCCGCACCTACACCCTGACCTGGTCTGTCGACTACTGAGTCATCTTACTCGCGATATGCTCGCACCTTTCACGCCTATCCTCGCGATGGGCGTTTTTCAAGGTTGCCCCGTCATGCCAACACCACATCGTTATTCGGTCGCTGATTTTCGGAACTTCGGCCAGCACTATGGCATCGACTATCGATTTCCCATGCTGGGCTCCCGCTCGCAAGGCCCGCAGGAGCGCCACGCCGTGGTGCAGGGGCAAGTGGAGGAACTCGAATTGCGCCCCGGCATCAGGCTGACCACGTCGGACCTCGAGATATTGCAGCACTACGAATCCACCTCGCTGCTGCCATCGCCACTCTTTATCGTCGTCATCCTGCAAGGCAAGGTTCGGATCAGGCTCGGTCACCAGGAGGTGGAACTGACGGAGGGCATGGCAACGAGTACCCGTTTCCACGACAGTCTGGCACTGAACGCGTATCAAGTGCCGGGGCAACGGCTGAGAACGCTGAACCTTTCACTGAGTCCCGACGCGCTGAAAGAACAGGCGGCACACGATACGGCACTGACGACACTGTTAGATGCTCCCCCGGCGTTGCTGCACAAGTGGCACCTGCCCGGCTATCTACTCCCTTCGCTGGAGGACGGCTTGAGCAACGGCTGGCAAGGACACCGACGCCAACTGCTTTGGGAAGGGCTCGCACTACAGCTCCTGGCCCATGGCGCACCTGGCCCTATGCAGCAGCACTCCGCCACGGAGGGGATTCTGCTCCCTGGGGAACGCCAACGCCTGGAAGCCGTACGCCATCAACTGCACGACGATCCCGCCAAGAATCACTCCCTGCAAAGCTTGGCCCAACTGGCTTCCATGAGCTCCAGCAGCCTGCGCAGCAAGTTCCGCGCCGCTTACGGACAGTCGGTTTTCGACTACCTTCGCGACCGTCGACTGTCACTGGCCCGAGAGCTTTTGCTTGAGGGCTTCAGCGTCCAACAAGCCGCTCATTTCTGTGGCTATCGTCACGCCACCAACTTTGCCACTGCTTTCCGGCGCCGCTTTGGCATCGCACCGAGCGATTCAAGGGGACAACGAGCCGATGGTTTTCGGATAGAACCTGAGATTTAGGGAGCCCCAGCCTGTTTGGCACGATGCATAGGTTTCCTGTCACTGGGCATAGCCTGACAACACATCAAGAATGTAATAATTCTCATTACCATAAATATCAATGTGTCGTTCGTCAGGAACTACCCACCCATGCCTTCAAGACATCCCCTTTGTTTCAGTATCGCCATCATGGCGGGCAGCACCTTGGTTCCCACCTGGGCAGCTGAGGACGCTCAAGACACACAACTGTCGACCCTGACCATCACCGCCCAGCAGGCGGCAACCAAAGTCGAGACGCCATTCATCGAAACACCGCAATCGATCTCGGTGATCACCGACGAACAGATCGAGGAACAGGGCTCGCAGACCGTCCAGCAAGCAACCCGCTATACGCCCGGGGTCTTCAGCAACCAGATCGGTGCCTCCAAGCGCTACGACTATCTGGTGCTGCGAGGCTTCGCCGATGGCAGCATCGACAATATCTACCTCGATGGCCTCAAGGTATTGGGCGATAGCGGCACCTTCACGTCCCTGCAGATCGATCCCTACTTTCTCAAGCGCATCGAGGTGGTCAAGGGGCCCTCATCGGTACTCTATGGCCGTGCGTCTCCTGGTGGGTTGGTCGCCCTGACCAGCAAGCAGCCACTGTTCGAGCGTTACCGCCAGGTACAAGCCACTATCGGAACCCAAGGTCAGCGTAGTACCGGTTTCGACTTCAGTGGCCAGGTTGGCGATAGTGGACGCATGGCCTATCGCCTTACCGGCCTGGCTCAGCAATCCGACACCCAATTCGACCATCTCGAGGAAGAGCGCTATGCCATCGCGCCGTCGTTCACCGTCGACCTGAGCGATGCTACCAGCCTGACGCTGCAAGCCTATCTGCAGAAGGATCCCGAAGGTGGCTCGCACAGCGGTTTGCCGGCCGAAGGCACGCTTTTCCCGCGTAATGGCCGCAAGATTTCCCGTCACTTCTTCGAGGGCGAACCGGACTTCGAGACGTTCGATCGTTCCCAGGTGATGCTCGGTTACCAGTTGGAGCACACCTTCAACGACACCTGGTCGGCACGCCAGAACTTCCGTTATCTGAACGCTGAGGTCGAACTCGACCAAGTCTATGCCTACGGCTGGGCTTCCGAGACCGAGCTCAACCGTTACTATTCCGGCGCCGACGAAACCCTGGATGCCTATGCGGTCGACAACCAGTTGCGAGCGGATTTCGCGACTGGCGCGGCGGACCACACCATGCTGTTCGGTGTCGACTACCAGCGTCGCAAGGCCGATGTCGATTGGTTCTCCGGTACCTTCCCGCCCATCGATGCCTTCGATCCCGAATACGGGGCCGAACCGCTCAGTATCGTGCAGACCAACCAGGACCGTCGTCGCCTGGAGCAGACCGGCGTCTATGTGCAGGATCAGATCGCCTTGGGCAACTGGCGCCTGACGCTGGGAGGCCGTCAGGATTGGGTCGAGCTATCCACGACCGACCGCGAGAGCGGCACGGGCACGGAGGGGGATTGGAGTAAGTTCAGTGGCCGTGCCGGCTTGCTCTATCTCTTCGATAACGGTGTCGCTCTCTACCTGAGCTATTCCGAGTCGTTCAACCCCAACAGCTATGCGGATCAGGATGGCAACCTGCTCGAACTCACCGAGGGCAGTCAGTACGAGTTGGGGCTGAAGTACCAGCCACCGGGCAGCGAGAATCAGTTCACCGCGGCACTGTTTCATATCGATCAGGAGAACGTCGCTACCAAGCGCCCTGCCGAACCCTTCTACCGCCCGGTTGGTGCGATTCGGTCACAAGGCCTGGAGTTAGAAGCCAGGATGCGGATCACCGATGCCTTCCACCTGCTGGCCGGCTACACCTACACCGATATCCGCTACCATCGTGCGGAAGACGGCACCCAAGGCAATGACACCAACATGGCACCACGCCACTTGGCGTCGCTTTGGGGCAATTACGCATTCGGCTCTGGGGCGCTACGTGGCGTTACGCTAGGTGGTGGCGTGCGCTATGTAGGTGAGAGCTGGGCAGACAAGGAGAACACGCTGCGTGTTCCTGCCTATACGCTGGTCGATGCCAGCCTGGGCTTGGATCTGAGCCGCTTCGGCCTCACTGGCATGGAAGCGCGGATCAACGCCAACAACCTGCTCGACAAGGAGTACATCGCGTCCTGCTACGACCTCGATTTCTGCTACTTCGGCGAGGAACGCAATGTTACCGCCACCTTGAGCTACGAGTTCTAGGCAACTCCTTGTGTCACTCGCCCAGCTCTATATCGGCCCTATGGAAGCGCTGATTCCGCCACTGCTGTCGGAGGCACCCGCCCGCGCCCTGCCGGCAACCGAGCTGCTGGTAGCGGATCGCCTAAATGAACTGCTCGATCGATTTGCCGCCCAGTATCAACACGGTGACCGGCGAGCCGTTGCCTCGTTATGGTCGAAGTGGCATTTCAACGCCTTGCTTGCCCCCGCGCTGGCCGCCAACCTGCTGCTCGAACGCGATCTGCCGCTGACACTCGACCAAGTGCAAGTGATCCTGACCCCTGAAGGACGTACCGAGCGACTGTGTCTGGAGAATGAGGGCACGCCCCTCGCCTCGCTCGGGGCCTTTACGCGCTTTACCACCTTGCTGGATCGACATCTGGCGCCGCTGATCGAGATGCTGGCCTCCCTTTCCGGGGCTTCCCCCAGGGTTTTCTGGAGCAACGTCGGCAATGTCTTCGAGTATTTCGTCAGTGCCGTCGACCAACATCCGATGGCCAGCCCCGGCACGGGCGAAGAGGCACGCCTGCTATTGGAAAGTCGCCAATACCCGGACGGTCGACGCAACCCCCTGTACCGACCGGTGCGTTACATCGAGTCGCAACATAGCGAGGTACAGCGTGTCCGCAAGCTATGCTGCCTGCGTTATCTGCTGCCAGAACTGGGCTATTGCGGCAATTGCCCACTGGAGGGGTGCGACAGGAGAGTGAGGAGATAACAGGCCGCGGCCACCACAGGCCGCGGCAAGTAGAAAATCAGGACATGGCATCCTGGTAGCGACGTTCGACATCGTCCCAATTGATCACGTTATAAAAAGCCTGGACGTAGTCGGGGCGCTTGTTCTGATACTTCAGGTAATAGGCATGTTCCCAGACGTCCAATCCGAGAACGGGTGTATTGCCATGCATTAATGGGCTGTCCTGGTTCAGCGTATTCTCGACCACCAGCTTCTTCCCCGGTGTCACGCTCAGCCATGCCCAGCCACTGCCGAAGCGGCCCAAGGCTGCCTTGGTGAAGGCTTCCTGGAAGGCCTCGTAGCCACCCAGCTCGCTATCGATGGCGGAAGCGACCTTGCCTTGTGGTTTACCACCGCCATTTGGCGACATCATCTGCCAGAACTTCGAATGGTTGGAGTGGCCCCCCCCGTTATTGATGACCGCCTGGCGCTTGCCTTCGGGCACACGATCGAGATTGGCGATCACCTCATCGACCGGCACTTCCTCGAGCCCGGTTCCCTCAAGCGCGGCATTGAGGTTGTTGACGTAGGTCTGATGATGCCGGGAGTGGTGGATCTCCATGGTCATGGCATCGATGTGTGGCTCCAGGGCGTCATAGCCATACGGTAAGTCGGGTAGTGTATGCGGCATAATGACTCCTCCGTGAATGAAACGAATGGGGAACTATCCCCCTTACCTCACCGAGTAAGGATGGCAGAGCCTGGTAAATAACGCTAATGCAAATCGCTATCATCTTATATAGGCTCAGGTTATTAGTGCCGCCGAAACAACATTGATAACAATTCTTATTTGTTTTAGTCTTCCCGCCTACGGCATGCCCCGCGTTTGCCGGCAAACATAACGCCTTTTTCCTACTCAGGATCGCCATCATCGTGGCGATGCGGAGCCCGATCATGTTCGATGTCGATGCCGCTACCTTCGAGGTCAACGGCAAATGTCTACTGCAACCGACCAGCCTGAGCTTCGACGAGGGACAGGTCCATGGTTTGATCGGCCATAACGGCTCCGGTAAATCGACCCTGCTCAAGCTATTGGCACAACAGCAGCCTCCCACCCAAGGGGAGATCCGCTTCGATGGTCGACCGCTATCCGCGTGGGGCGGTCGTGAATTCGCCCGTCAAGTGGCCTATCTGCCCCAGCATCTGCCCAGTGCCGAGAATCTGACCGGACGCGAGCTGGTCGACTTTGGCCGCTACCCATGGCATGGACTGCTGGGGCGTCATACTCGTGAGGATCGACTGCAGGTCGAGCGTGCCATCGAGTTGACTCATACCCAGACATTCGCCGACCGACTGGTCGACACCCTGTCCGGTGGCGAGCGCCAACGCGTGTGGCTGGCCATGCTGCTGGCCCAAGGTAGTCGTTTCCTGTTGCTCGACGAGCCCTTGGCAGCACTGGATATCGCTCATCAGGTGGAAGTACTGGCCCTGATACGCAAGCTATGCCGTGAATTGGGTCTTGGCGTGGTGATCGTATTGCATGACGTGAACATGGCGGCACGCTACTGCGATCAACTGGTGGCCCTGCACAGCGGCCACCTACTCGCCCGCGGTACGCCCGCCGAGATGATGGACGGCGTCACCCTGGAAGCCATCTATGGCATTCCCATGCAAGTCATGACGCATCCTGGTGGCGAGCATCCCATCGCTGTAGTGAACTGATGACCGACGCCTACCCCATGTTCCGACATATTGCCTCGACACACTTCTTGGCAGGCCTTGCCTTGCTGTTGCTGCTTGCGCCTACACATGCCTTGCGTGCCGATACA
The DNA here is from genome assembly GCF_000409775.1 of Litchfieldella anticariensis FP35 = DSM 16096. Classification (GTDB taxonomy): domain Bacteria; phylum Pseudomonadota; class Gammaproteobacteria; order Pseudomonadales; family Halomonadaceae; genus Litchfieldella; species Litchfieldella anticariensis. The sequence continues at coordinate 570,927 of NZ_KE332388.1, forward strand.
CCGGCTATCGCCACACTGGACTGGACCATTGCCGAAACGCTCGTCGCTCTGGGTGTCGCACCTCAAGCCGTGGCCCAGACCGATGCCTACCGTGACTGGGTTGGCGAACCACCATTGCCGGCTTCGGTGACCGATCTCGGTCTGCGCACGCAGCCCAATCTCGAACTGCTGGCAAGTCTCGAGCCCGAGCGTATCCTGATCTCGCCAATGTTCGCCAACCTGACACCTCGTCTGTCACGGATCGCGCCAGTAGAGAATCTGTCGCTCTATACGCCGGAGGGCGATACCTGGGAACAGATGGGCAAGTTGACGCGCCAGGTCGCGCAATTGGTCGGCCGCCCTCATGCCGGCGAGCGCTTGATCGCCGATGCCGAGGCCTACCTGGCATCGCTGCGCACAACACTGGACAGCAGCAACCATTCCCCTCTACTGATCGTACAGTTCATGGACGAACGCCATGTGCGGGTGTTCGGCAACAACGGACTCTACCAAGCAGTACTCGACCGCTTGGGACTCGTGAATGCCTGGCAAGGCCAAACCAACGACTGGGGCTTCTCGCTGGTAGGAATCGAGGCGCTGGTCGACATCGAAGCCCGCTTGGTGGTCGTGGAACCTTATCCAGTGGGGGTGAAAGCCCAACTGGCCAACAGCGGGCTTTGGCAGCACCTGCCAAGTGTACGCGACGATACCCTGATCACCCTGCCGCCAGTGTGGAGCTTCGGCGCTCTGCCTTCGGCCAAGCGCTTCGCCACCGAGCTGGTCGCGGCCTTGGGGGGTAGCAATGGCAACTAGGTCCGCTCCCTTTTTGACGCCGGGACGTGTCTGCCTGCTGCTGTCGTTGCCCCTGCTGGGACTTGCGCTAACCACATTGCAGACCCATGACGGTCTTGTGGTTGGCCTACAAGCGCTGTTCGAGACACCCGCCCAGAATAGCGAGAGATTGCTGTTGCATTATAGCTGGTGGCCACGCCTGAGCATGGCGTTACTCGCCGGCGGTGGCCTGGCGCTAGCCGGTGTACTGATGCAACAAGTGCTGCGCAATCCCCTGGCCGCACCCACCACGCTAGGTGTCGCCAACGGCGCCAACCTGGCCCTGATGGCGACGACCCTAATGGCCCCCTGGCTGCTGATACCGGGGCGTGAGTGGGTGGCACTCGCCGGCGGTGGCCTGGCGATGGGCCTGGTATTCCTGCTTGCCTGGCGACGCGGCCTGGCCCCAGTGGTCGTGGTACTGGCCGGGCTAGTGGTCAATCTCTATCTCGGGGCCCTGAGCATGGTGCTGCTGCTCTTCCATCAGGAGGAACTGAAGGGCTTGTTGATCTGGGGCGCTGGTTCGCTTTCACAAAATGGCTGGGGCGGTGTCGTCTACCTGTGGCCACGTCTGACGATCAGTGTCCTACTCGCCTGGTTGCTACTCAAGCCACTGGCGATACTCGAACTCAACGACGCCAGTGCGCGCAGCCTGGGGGTGTCGCTCAAGCACCTGCGTCTGGCTGGCCTGGGGTTGGCAGTGTTCATCACCGGCTGTGTGGTCAGTGTGGTCGGTGTAATTGGCTTCATCGGTCTGGCCGCGCCCAATATCGTGCGTCTGGCCGGTGCACGGCGCCTGGGCCAGCGCCTGCTATGGGCTACGCTGCTCGGTGCGCTGCTGCTGGCCACCACCGACCTGCTCCTGCAGCACTTCACGAGTACGCTGCCGACACTGATCCCTACCGGCGCGACCACTGCCGCCTTGGGCGCGCCGCTTTTACTGTGGTTGATCCCTCGCCTGCGACTCCAGGGTGATCAGCCACCCAGCGCAGCACATGCCATAGGCCATCGTCATCCATCCCCCAACCACTTGGCAGTGCGGCTGGTATTGGCATTGACCGTATTGGCAACCGTGGCACTATTCATCGGCCAAGGCGGTGCCGGCTGGTCATGGTTATCGCTCGATCAATGGAGTGTCATGGAATGGCGCCTGCCACGCATACTCGCCGCGGCCGGCAGCGGTGTGATGCTGGCCATTGCCGGTACCGTGGTACAGCGTCTCACCGCCAACCCCATGGCTAGCCCCGAAGTGCTGGGGATCAGCGGTGGCAGTGCCATCGCCCTGATCGCTGCTATCTTCCTGTTGCCTGCACCCGGTAATCTGACGCTGGTCGCTGCCGGAACACTGGGAGCACTGGCATCACTCGCGGTGTTGATCGCTCTGAATCGACGCAGTGGCTATTTACCAGAGCGTCTACTGCTGACCGGCGTGGCCATCACTGCACTATTCGATGCTGTACGCAGTATCGTGCTGGCCGGCGGCGATCCCCGCGGCCAGCAAGTCATCGCTTGGCTGTCGGGTTCCACCTATTATGTCGATCTGCACAGTGCCGTGATCGTCATCGGAGCTGCCATCGTACTGGCCCTGGCCACGCGACCTTTCGCCCGCTGGCTGGACATCCTGCCGCTCGGTGCTGCCACCGCCAGCGCTCTGGGTATCGGTGTCGAGCGCTCACGCCTGGCGCTGTTGGCACTGGTTGCACTGCTCACGGCTTGCGCCACCCTGGTGGTCGGTCCGCTTTCCTTCGTGGGCCTGTTGGCGCCACATATGGCACGGCTGCTCGGCTTCTCGCGCGCACATACCCACCTGCTCGGGGCCACACTGATTGGGGCGCTGCTGATGGTGCTGGCTGACTGGGTGGGTCGCCAACTGCTGTTCCCGCAGGAGATTCCCGCCGGGCTGGTCGCCTCTCTGCTGGGTGGGGCTTACTTTATGTGGGGATTGCGACGCGCCTAAACCTTGCCTGAACACTTGGGCGTGGCGTGGTTTCTCGGGACACCCTATCATCGTCAGCCACCGACGATGAAAAACCGAAAGAGATGACGCAACCTCAGCAGCGAATTGCCCCCGACACTGTCAGATGGCTGGCACCATGAGCCAACACGGCCACTTCCGAGTCTGGCGAATAGCAGGTCTCGTGAGCTTGGCGGTCTTGGTAGCCGTGGGGCTGTGGTCGGTATGGCATTGGCAATATACTCAAGCCGCCAGAGAAGCTGAACGCCACGCCCACAACCGGCTGACGCTGTATAGCAGCAGCCTGCAAGGCGCCCTCGAGCGTTTTGCCTATCTTCCGGGATTGCTGGCCCAGCAGACACTGATCCAGGCGGCCCTGACCGACGAAACGAGACTCCTGGCGACACAGGCCAACGACTATTTGTCGCTGGTGGCCGAGCGCTCGGGCGCCGAAGCGATCTTCCTGATGGATGCGCAAGGGGTGACGATCGCCGCCAGTAATCATGCCGAAGACGATAGTTTCCTGGGTCACCACTACGCCTTTCGTCCCTACTTCCGAGATGCCATGGACAATGGCATCGGAGAGTTCTTTGCCATCGGCAGCACCACCGGGAGGGCGGGATACTTCGTCTCTGCAGCGGTCGATAACCCGGCGGGCACCGGCTCCCAAGGGGTGTTGGCACTCAAGGTCTCCCTTGAGTCACTGCAGGAAAGCTGGCGGCAAGCCGGAGAAAACGTGCTACTGACGGATGCCAATGGTGTGGTGATCCTGTCGAGCCGACCGGAGTGGCGTTACCGCCGTCTCGGTGAGCTCTCCGAACAGGCCATGCTCGAGATCCGCGAGCAGCGCCAGTTCATGGATGAGCCTCTGGATCCCTTGGGCGAGCGCCTGCGCGATGGGACGCTGAGCATCGGAAACCAGGGTATTGGCGAACGCTATCTGACCAAGCCACTCGAACTGGCCACGCTGGGCTGGACCATGCATTACCTGGTACCGGTACGCCCCCTCTATGCCAGTGCACGTAATGCCCTGCTGGTAGCAGCGGGCGGAACACTGGCACTGCTGTTGCTGGGGCTGTGGTTGCGCGAACGGCAAAAACGTCAGCGATTGCGCGACCGTGAATCGCGCATCATCCGCGAAGCCAATGAGCGCCTGGAAGCGCGGGTGGAGGAACGTACCCGGGAGCTTCGGGAAGCCCAGGCCGAACTGGTCCAGGCCGGCAAGCTGGCGGCACTGGGCACCATGGCCGCCGGCATCGCTCATGAACTCAACCAACCCTTGTCGGGCATTCGTACCTATGCCGCCAATGGCGAGCGACTGCTACATCGTGAGCGAACCCAAGCCGCCGAAGAGAATTTTCGCCGCATCCAGACCCTCTGCGAGCGGCTCGGTACCCTGATCCGCCAGCTCAAGCTGTTCGCCCGCAAGGGCGGCGCCCGCGAGCCAGTGGAACTGGCCGCCCGGCTCGATTTCGTCCTCGAGCTGCTCGAGGAGCGGATACAGCGCCAGGGAGTCACATTGCACGTCACGCTTCCGGCCAATGTCCCCCACGATACGATCCGGGTCGCCGGGGACGAGGTACGCATCGAACAACTGCTGACCAACCTGCTGCGCAACGCTCTCGATGCCCTGCGCGGCGTCGAGACGCCACGCCTGGAGATCACTCTCGACGACGAGCCCCGGCGGTGGGTCATCACGGTTGCCGATAACGGACCGGGCATCGATGAAGCGACCTTGGAGCGGCTTTTCGATCCTTTCTACACCACCAAGGCAGTCGGCGATGGCCTGGGCCTGGGGCTGTTCATCAGCTACGGCATCGTCCAGGATCTGGATGGTCGCATCACCGCCGGTAACCGCGAGGCAGGAGGCGCCTGGTTCCAGGTAGAGCTGCCGAAGGCTGAAGGAGGCCCCCGCCATGCCTGATGAGATGGCACCTGCCACGTCACTGCCGGTGTGGTTGGTGGACGACGATCCCGACGTACGCGAATCCCTGAGCCAGTGGCTGGAGCTCTCGGAACTCAAGGTGCGGACCTTTTCACGTGGCCAGGCGGCCCTAGAGGCACTCCAGTCTGGCGATGCATGCGGGGTGTTGGTCTGCGACGTGAAAATGCCGGGGCTCGACGGCATGGCCGTGCTGCGTGAGGTACAGGCTCTGGAAGAACCGCCGCCCATGGTGATGATCACCGGTCATGGCGACGTGCCAATGGCGGTGTCGGCGATGCGTGCCGGGGCCTGGGATTTCGTCGAAAAGCCGTTCGAGCCGGAGCGCCTCGAAGAGTGCGTGCGCCGTGCACTGGAACGACGCCGTCTGGCGCTCGAAAACCGCCGGTTACGGCACGCCCTGCGTGAAGGTGGGTTGGCCACTCGGCTGCTGGGGCAGGCACCAGCCATGGTGCGTCTGCGCCAGCAGTTGGCCAACTTGGCACCGGTACGGGCCAATGTCCTCGTGCAAGGCGAAACCGGCAGTGGCAAGGAAGTGGTAGCGCGCTGTCTGCATGACTTCGGTCCGGGACGGGAGGCGCCGTTCGTGGCCCTCAATTGCGGCGCCATTGCCCCGGAGCTGATCGAGTCGGAACTGTTCGGCCATGAAAAAGGCGCCTTCACCGGCGCGCTGGAACGGCGCATCGGCAAGTTGGAACACGCCAGCGGCGGCACGCTATTTCTCGATGAAGTGGAGTCGCTACCCTTGGCCGCCCAAGTCAAGCTGCTGCGTGCTCTCCAAGAGGGGGAAGTCACTCGCTTGGGCAGCAATAGTGTGATCGAGGTCGACTTGCGGGTCGTGGCGGCCAGCAAGGTGGATCTCTTGGCGCTGGCCGGCGAAGGACGGTTCCGCGAGGATCTCTACTATCGCCTGGCGATTGCCGAACTGGGCATCCCGTCACTGCGCGAGCGACGCGAAGACATTCCGCTGCTATTCCGCCACTTCTGTCGCCAGGCCGCCGAGGTGCACGACCGCCCCCTCCACGAGCCCGATGGCGAACTGCTGCGGGCCCTGGAGCGACATCACTGGCCAGGCAATCTACGCGAGCTGCGCAATGCGGCCACCCGCTACGTGCTGGGCCTGGAGATTCCTCAACTGGGCGACGGCGACATAGCACACGAAGACTCGCTGGCAGCGCAGTTGGCTGCCTTCGAGGCAGCACTGTTGCGTTCGGCCCTGAGCCGACACGCCGGCAATATCCAGGCGGTCCTCGAAGAACTGGATTTACCACGCCGCACCCTCAACCAGAAGATGCAGAAGCACGGACTGCGTCGCGAGGCCTTCATCGGCGCGAGCGAACAGGAAAAGCCACCATCGTGACGGCCATCGGCCATTTCTTGCCGATGCGAGCGTTGCCATCGGCAAGAAATGGCCGATAACCACCGACGATCCGGTTACCAGCCTGCCCAAAAACCGTTCAAGCCATTGAAATAAATAAGAATTGGTATCGTCTGGCAAGTTTATCGCTATCGATATGGGGCACAACCACAACAGACTCCCATCGATAGGAGAACACGCCATGCATAAGCGCCAGTTCCTCAAGTCCGCTCTGTGTCTCGCCACCGCCGGCCTGCTCGGCGTCACTGCCAGCAGCGCCATCGCCCAAGAAACCGAGAATGGTGGCGGCCAATACATCATGGGTACCGCCACGACCGGCGGCACCTTTTATCCGGTTGGCGTAGCCCTCTCGACCCTGGTGCGGGTCAAGCTGGAGCCAACCCACAACATTTCGGTCTCCGCCATCAGCTCCGCCGGCTCCGCCGAGAACCTGCGCCTGATGGATGACGGTCAGGCCCAGTTCGGCATCCTTCAGGCCCTCTACGGCGCCTGGGCGTGGAATGGCACCGGCCCGGTACCCAAGGCCTACGACAATGTGCGCTCCATCTCCATGCTGTGGCAGAACGTGGAGCATTTCGTGGTGCGCAACGAGCTTCTCGAGAGTGGCACCATCGATGACCTGACCAATCTGTACGGTCATGGCTTTTCCATCGGCGCCCGCAATTCGGGCACAGAAGGCTCCGGTCGGCAAATTCTTGCCGGCCTCGATATCGACCCGGAGCAGATGAACCTCGCTTACCTGGGCTATGGCCCCAGCGCCGACTCGATGCAGAACGGCAATATCGATGGCATGAATATCCCTGCCGGCGCACCGGCCTCAGCGGTGACCAGCGCCTTCGCCAACATCGGGGACGATATCTCCATTCTCGAGGTCACCGCGGAACAGCTCGAGCGTATCAACCGCGAATATCCGGTATGGACCCCCTACGAGATACCCGCCGGCACCTATCCCAGCCAGGACGAGCCGGTCCACACCATTGCCCAGCCCAACATCCTGGTGGTCAATGCCGATGTGCCGGAAGAGCACGTCTATCAGATCACCAAGGCGATGTTTGAGAACCTGCCTTTCCTCAACAACATTCACCCGGCAACCCGTGCCATGGCCCTGGAAAAGGCCCTGGACGGCCTGCCCATGCCGCTGCACCCAGGCGCGGCACGCTATTTCGAGGAGCAAGGGCTGGAGATCCCCGAGCATCTGCTGGAGGGATAAGCAAGAACGGTGAAGCAAGTCTCCGAAGGGGCGGCCGGGGACAAGCCGGAGAGAAGGTCATCCTTCAGGGATGAAGGATGTAGCGCCCAGGGAGGGGTCCACAGCGCCTTCTCGGAGGCTTGTCACCGGTAACAGCCCCGTGTCGCTGAAAGCCTGCCCCCGGCAAAGCCACGTGACACTGCCGGCGGCACTATTCCCCATCCACGCCAGCTCCGTGAGTAACGCCCATGAACGCAACGCCTTCCCCTGAAGTGCGCGACGAAGCCGCCAGCGAGGCACCAGAGCGCCTCGCGCATCCCTGGCTTGGCCGCGTGCTGTTCGCCCTGGCCATCGTCGTGGCCCTGTCGCATCTCTATTTCAATACCCTGGGCACCCTCTCCGAGGTGTGGGTCAGCGCCCTGCACTTCGGCATGTTCGGGTTGCTCTGCGCACTGTCGGTACCGATGCTCAAGACCCGCTCCGCAAGCGGATCACGTTTGGTGCTGGTCATCGATATCCTGCTCGGTCTGGCCGCACTGGGCTGTGCCTTCTACCTGATCGGCTTCGAGGATGCCCTCTACGCCCGGGGCATGCGCTTCTCCACCGCCGATTGGGTCGTTTCCATCACCGCCCTGGCCTTGGTGCTGGAATTCGCCCGCCGTACCACCGGCTGGTTCATCCCGCTGCTGTGTCTGGTGGCGCTCACCTATGTGGCTTGGTGGGGTCGATACGTGAGTGGAGTGTTCGGGTTCCCCGGTCTCAACTGGGAAACGGTGCTCTACCGTAGCTACTTGGGTGGCAACGGCATGCTGGGCTCGATTGCCCGCATTTCCTGGTCCTATGTGTTCATGTTCATCCTGTTCGGTGCCTTCCTGGTCCGCTCCGGTGCCGGCGACTTCATCATCGAACTGGCCCGCTGCGCCGCCGGGCGCTTCATCGGCGGGCCTGGCTTCGTGGCAGTGTTCTCCTCGGGGCTGATGGGTTCCGTCTCCGGCTCCAGTGTCGCCAACACCGTTTCCACCGGGGTGATCACCATTCCATTGATGCGCAAGGCCGGCTTCCCGGCGCGCTTCGCCGCCGGGGTCGAAGCTGCGGCTTCCACCGGTGGTCAATTGATGCCTCCAGTGATGGGCGCGGGTGCCTTCATCATGGCGTCGTATACCCAGGTTTCCTACCTCACCATCATCGGCGTGGCCGCCCTGCCGGCACTGCTCTACTTCCTCTCGGTGGCGATGTTCGTGCGCATCGAGGCCAAGCGCAGCAATGCCCAGCATGTCGAGACCGAAGAAGGCCCCCGCCTGATCGAAGTGCTCAAAGGCGGCTGGCACTTCCTGTTACCCTTGGTGATACTGGTAGCGTCGCTGATCTACGGTTTCACCCCGACCTATGCCGCCGGCATTGCCATTCTTTCGGTGGTCGTGGCGTCCTGGCTATCCAAGAATCCAATGACGCCAAAGGCGATCCTAGAGGCCCTGTCGTTGGGTACCCGCAACATGATCACCACCGCGATCCTGCTGATCACCGTGGGGCTGATCGTCAACGTGGTCTCCACCACCGGCATCGGCAACACCTTCTCGCTGATGATTACCGACTGGGCCGGTGGCAGCCTGCTGATCACCCTGGTGCTGATCGCCGTCGCCTCGTTGATCCTGGGGATGGGGCTGCCGGTCACGGCCGCCTATATCGTACTGGGTACCCTCTCGGCACCGGCCCTCTATGGCCTCATGGCCCAGGAACAGCTGCTGGACTTGTTGATGGCTGGCGACCTGCCCGAACAGGCCCGCGCGATCTTCATGCTGGCGGCCCCGGAAAGCCTGGATGCCCTCAATGCCCCCATGGACGCTGCCAGCGCCAAGGAACTGTTGGCAGTGGTACCGGATGACTTCCGCAGCCAACTGTATGAGCAGGCGCTGTCACCCCATACCCTGACCATGCTGCTGGTGGCCGCCCATATGGTGATCTTCTGGCTCTCCCAGGATTCCAACGTGACGCCACCGGTATGCCTCACCGCCTTCGCCGCTGCTGCGATCGCCAATACGCCGCAGATGCGCACCGGCTTCACTGCCTGGAAGATCGCCAAGGGGCTCTACATCATCCCGCTGCTGTTCGTCTGGTCACCCTTGATCGGTGGCACGCCGCTTGAGATGACCATCGTGTTCGTCTTCGCCCTGTTCGGGATCTACGCCATCATCGCTGGTATGGAGGGCTATCTCGAGCACGAATTGCCTTGGTGGATGCGCCTGGCCATGTTCCCCATAGGCGCCCTGATGCTGTGGCCGCATGGAGAACTGGCGCTGGATGCCCTGGGCCTGATGTTGTTCCTGGGTACGCTGCTGTGGAGTTCACGGGCCGGACGTACCGCCACCCCAGCCGTAACGACCTCATAGGAAATCGAGACAGTCACGAAAGTGACGATACAACGCACGACGCCCGGCCATTGGCCGGGCGTCGTGCTTCTGGCTTTGCGACCTGCCGTGGAGGCAGCATTGCGCGCTACCGCAATGCGATCGGCACACGCTATTCCCCTTGAGAATAACTCTACGAAAAGTAATGCAACGCGTTTGCACTGTCAAACGCAAAACATTATCATTTGCAGCGTCTGTTATTCAGCATCAGCGAAAACACCATACAAACCGTGATCCACGGACCAGCAAAGGGACACCCGTTGACATGTCACATCCCCGGCAGCCCAACGTTACTTGGCTAATACCCGCCGTTCTTTCTGCCTTGCCTTCCGCAGCACTCGCTCAATCGGCCACCGAGCAAGACACCGCCAACGAACTATCACCGGTAGTCGTGACTGCGACACGCAACAAGAGCGTCGCCGGCGAAACGCCGCAGAAGGTCACCGTCATCTCGCGTGAACAGATCGAGCAGCAGCTGGCCATCACCAGCGATCGCGGCCAGGTCCTGAGCAACCTGATTCCCAGCTATTCGCCCAGTCGCCAGAAAATGACCAACTCTGGCGAAACCTTTCGCGGCCGCGATCCCTTGTTCATGATCGATGGCATCCCTCAATCCAACCCACTGCGTGACAGTTCTCGAGACAGCTACACCATCGATCTTGCGATGGTCGAGCGCATCGAAGTCATTCATGGTGCCAGCGCTGAGCACGGCCTGGGGGCTACCGGCGGAATCATCAACTTCGTGACCAAAAGTGCCGAACCCGGGGAAGTCAACCAACATGCTTCGGCCAGTCTGACCTTCGACGACGAGCTCGATTCAGAAGGGCTTGGCCACAAGCTGAGCTACCTGATCAATGGTCAGCAGGGTAAGTGGGACTATCTTGCCGCTGTCACCCAGCAGGAACGCGGCATTTTCCGCGATGGCGAGGGTCGCAATATCGGTATCGACGGTACCCAAGGCGAGATCCAGGACTCGACCAGCTATGACATCTTCACCAAGCTCGGCTACTGGCTGGACGACAACCAGAATCTCGAGTTTTCGCTCAATCACTTCAAACTAGACAACAATGGCGATTACATTGCCGTCGAAGGCAATCGGGCCACGGGCGAGCCAACGACATCGCGTAAAGGGGATCCAGAGGGCGATCCCGCCTACAACGAGGCCACCACTACCGGCTTGTCTTACTCGCATGCTGATTGGTTCGGCAACGAGCTCGATGCCAAGCTTTACTACCAGCGCTTTCGTGCCCAGTTCGGGGGAAGTGTCATTCCCACTTTCCAGGACCCTTCCATTGCCCCGGATGGCACCTTATTCGATCAGTCGCGCAATGAGTCCGACAAGCTCGGTGCCAAGTTCACCATCAACCGTAGCGGCATGTTCAATGACCGTCTCAACCTGACCACCGGTCTCGACCTGATCCAGGACGAAACACAGCAGTTGCTGGTGCAAACAGGCCGTACCTATGTGCCCGAGACACAATTCCGCAACTACGCCGTTTTCCTGCAAGGGGATTACGAACTGATCGACGACCTGACGCTGCATGCCGGGATACGTCAGGAATATGCCAAGCTCAACGTCGATACCTACCAGACCATTGCGTCTCAGAACGGCGTGACCGTCGAGGGAGGCAGCCCTGATTTCGACGAGACACTGCACAATTTCGGTGCTGTCTACCAGGTGACCGACTGGGCCCAGCTGTTCGCGAATTATTCGGAAGGCTTCGGCATGCCCGACGTGGGCCGAGTGCTGCGCGGTATCGACGCCACCGGACAGGATGTCGACACTCTCCTGGAACTGCAGCCCATCGTGACCGATAACCGTGAAATCGGTACCCGATTCGGCTGGGACCGCTATAACTTCGAGCTGAGCTATTACGAATCCGATTCCGACTTCGGTCAACGCCTGACAGAAGAGGGCGGAACTTTCGTAGCCAACCGTGAAAAGGTCGAGATCCAGGGCGTCGAGTTGAGCGGTGAGATCCAACTGACCGACGATCACGGCCTGCGCTTGTCTTATGCCCGTACGCGAGGCAAGTCCGACACGGATGGCGACGGCGATGTCGATACCGAACTGACCGGCATCAATATCGCGCCCGAGCGCCTCACCGTGGGTTGGAGCGCGAGCTGGACCGACAAGCTTGCCACTCACCTGCAAGCCAGCCACTTCTTCAGCGACACCTTCGAGGATCAGGAAGATCCAGACCTGCATCATTTCGACGGCTATAGCCTCGTCGACGCCTCCCTGGCCTATCGACTGCCCGTAGGCCAGATGAGTGTGGGCATCGAGAACCTGCTGGATAAAGACTACTTCACCTATTACTCGCAGACCGCACGAGGTGGTGACGATCAGTACTTTCAGGGCCGTGGCCGGACCTTCACGGTGGGCTATCAGCTCGACTTCTGATCGGCTCTCGCCATGAAGATCGAAAAAGGCGGCGACCATCTGGTCGCCGCGTCAGACTGCTGACGAACCCCGCATTTTTTGCGGGGTTTGTGTTTCTACGCTCGCGTTCTTTGCTCGCGACGGAAGGGAGCGCTACAACACGATTTATCTCTCGAGAGGCAGAAAATGGCGCTCTCAAGCGAGTATGGGGCTTCCTGAAGGTGTCGCTGGAAGGAAAATTCGACGACCGGGCCCCTCTCAGGCCGCCAAGGCCATTTTCTTGAGGTTCTGCGCTGCCGCACAGAGCAAGGCCTGCTCTCGCATTCCAGCGATTCCCCGCATGCGAGCATAGCGGTACCCATGGAGTTGCTTGGCATCTGCGAAGCTGCGCTCCACCGTCTCCTTGCGGCGCTCGTAAATTCGTTTGCCTACCGGCTCCAGCCGGCGGCTCCCCACCCGCTCCTTGGCGTCTTCCCAGACGTGGCGAGTCACCGTCTTGCGGTAGTGTTGATTGCGTGTGCAAGTCGCTAGGCGTGGGCACTCCCGGCACCAGACCGGGTCCGAGTGGTAATGACGATAGCCTTCCCGGTTGGTAGTCGCATAACGCAGCGTCTGGCCTTCTGGACAGCGGTAACCGTCCTGATCGGCGTCATACACGAAGAGGCGTTTCGGCATCATGCCTTTCGGCTTGCTGGGCCGACAATAACCGATCACACCGTAAAGTTGGCGCTTCTCCAACCCTTGGCAAATCGCGGCGGTAAAGTAACCGGCGTCCACCCCAACGGCGGCCAAATCGAATCCAAAGCGTCGGCGTTGGCGATCCAGCCGCTCCAGGTAGGGCACGCTGTCGTGCACGCTCGCGGGCGTGATGTGCACATCGGTGATGATGGCGTGCCTGCCATCCACCGTTCGGTGATCCAGGTAGAAAAACCCCTTGGGCTTGCCCTCCCGCACCATGTAGCCGCTGTCGGGATCGGTATCACTGATCTTCTTGGCGGTGGGCTCGGGTTCCGCCTCTCGACGAGGCGGCAGCGGCTTTTTTCCGTGAGCCTCCCGATCGGCGACCACCGCCTCTTCCAGCTCTGCCAGATAGGCCTGCGGTGTCGTCTCCACCTCCTGCATCGTGAAACGACGGCGATTGGCATTGGCCTTGATGTGGGTGCTGTCGGTGTACAGGACACGACCGCCCACCAGGCCCTGTTGCATCGCCTGCTCCACCACATGATCGAACAGTCGCTGCGCGATATCGCTGTCACGGAACCGCCGGCGCCGGTTCTGGCTGAAGGTCGAGGCGTCCGGCACCTTGTCGGTCAGACGCAAGCCCAGGAACCAGCGATAGGCCACGTTCACCTGAAGCTCGCGGACGAGCTGGCGCTCGCTGCGAATGCCGAACAGGTAGCCGATGAACAGCGCCTTGAACAGGAGAACGGGATCCAGCGCGGGGCGACCGTTGTCCTCGCAGTACAAGTGACGGGTCTCGTCGCGGATAAAGGAGAAGTCGATGATGGCATCGATGCGCCGGAGCAGATGATCGGAAGGCACCAGCTCTTCCAGCGTGACCATCTCCAGCTCGTGTTGGGTAGGACCGGGATCTTTTAGCATTCCCTAATAACAACAAAGTCCTGGCCGAAGGGCCAGGACTTTGTCAGCAATCTGTGTCAGCAATCTGAGGCGGCGACCATCTGGTCGCCGCTTTTTTCATGGTTGACGATACTAGCGACGCTTCAGCGAAACCACTCGGGATATTCCGCCATGAGTTGCCGGCGTCGACTTTCCTCCTGGCATTGCTTGTCGATGGCCTGGGATGCCAAAGCTTCGGCTCGCGGCGGAGACAACACGAACAGGCCGTCATCATCGCCGATGACCAGATCGCCGGCGTTTACCGTTACTCCGTCGATCGACACCGGCGTATTGACCTCCCCTTCCAGCTCCAACGCACGTGTCGTCAGTGGGCTGATACCACGCGAATAGACCGGCAGGTCGAGTGTTGCCAATTGCTGTACGTCGGTCACACACCCCGAGGTCACGATGCCGGCCAGCCCCTTGCGCAACGCCGCATAGCTACGCAGCTCGCCCCAGCAAGCTCGCTGCTCGTCGCCCGACATGTCAATCACCAGCACGTCTCCCGGGCAGGCCATCTCCAGTGCACGACGAATGACACTGCCGTCGATATGCGGGATACGCACCGTCAAGGCATTGCCCAGCAAGCGCACGGGGCGGCGCAATGGCTGGAGGCCGGTAATTGCCCCGAAGTCAGTGAAATGGCCAAGCGTCGATGTCGCAATCTCTTCATAACGCGACAGCAACGACGGCGAGGCGCCCACCACGCGGGGCTGAATATCGAACATGGACTCTTCTCTTTACCAGTTTTCGGACAAGGCCTATTGGCGCCAGCGATAGAGCAGATATACAAAGAAGGGGGCCCCGATCCCGGCGACGAAGATACCCGCCGGCAGATCCTGGGGCATGAATGCGGTCCGCCCCAACAAATCAGCATAAAGCAGGATCAGAGCCCCGATCAGTGCCGTTACTGGCATCAGGCCGGTAACGCTACGGGAGACCAAGCGGCGGGCAATATGGGGGGCAATCAGTCCGACAAAGCTCAAGCCACCGGCGAAGGCCACCGCCGAACCGGCCAGTGCCACGCTGAGCAATAGCAGCATCAGGCGACTTCCCTGCACGGCACTGCCCAGGCCGGTCGCCATGTCGTCGCCCAAGGCGAGTACATCCAATTGACGAGCCTGACTAAGTGCCAGAGGCAGGCAGACCGCCACCCAAGGCAACATCCCCACCACCTCATGCCATTGCGCCGCATAGAGACTGCCGGTCAGCCATACGTAGGCCTGCATCGACGTGCTATCTGGACTCAGTACGATCATCAGCATGGTGACGGCACCCAGCGCCGCCGCGATACCAATGCCGATCAACACCAATCGCGCTGGGGTCACGCCACGTTGCCAAGCCAAGGCGATGATTCCCAGCGCGACCAAGACAGCACCGCCCATCGCCACCATCGGCAACCAGGCCTCACCCCACGCCGCACCTCCCAGTGTCAGGAACGCCACGGCAGCCACCGAGGCGCCCCCGGTAATGCCGATGACATCCGGCGATGCCAGCGGATTGCGCACCAATCCCTGCAGGATCAGCCCAGCCACCGCCAGGGAAGCACCGACCATCACCGCCAATAGTATCCGCGGTAGGCGAATCTCATGCACGATCAGCGCGATGTCACTGCGCGCGGGAAACAGCAGCGCCTCGAGCACGGCCGTCGGGGTGGAAGGACGGCTGCCCAGACACAGCGACACAAAGGCACTGGCCACAAGTCCCAGCCCCAATAACGCCGTCACCACCAAGGTACGTCGGTCAAACCGCAACGCCAGACGCCCTTTGGCACTACGCAGCACGATCGGTCGACTCATAGTGCCTGGCTCCTGCGACGAGCGAGATACAGAAAGAATGGGGTGCCCAGCAGGGCCGTCATCACTCCTACCGGCACCTCTTGGGGAGGCATCAGAAAGCGCGCCAGGGTATCGGCGGTCAGCAGCAAGCCGGCTCCCAGCAATGCGCAGCCAGGCAATACCCAGCGGTGATCGCGTCCGAACAGGCTACGTACCATGTGCGGTACGATCAGCCCCACGAAGCCGATCATACCGGCTACCGCCACCGAGCCACCGGCTAGCACGATGACCACAGCTCCCGCCAGTAGTTTGACACGGCCGGAACGCTGCCCCAGCCCCTTTACCACCTCGTCGTCGAGAGCCAGGACGTTGAGCTGACGGGTCAATGCGGCACAGAGAATGGCGGCAACAAGAAACAACGGCAGCAGTGGTGCCACCATTTCCATGCCCCGGCCGGCCACCGAGCCGGCGAGCCAGAACAGGATGCTTTCGAATTGCTCCTGATTGGCGATCAGCAACCCTTGGGCGAAGGAGACGAACAATGCGGTAATCGCGACTCCGGCCAGCACCACGCGAACTGGCGATACCCCGCTCTGCCCCTGCCGCCCCAGCAGGTAGACCAACAGCGCAGCGACGCCAGCCCCGAGGAAGGCTGCCCAGACGAAGGTCAGCGGCGCACGCAGGGTGAACCATGTGCTGGCCACCACGAGGAAGAACATGGCGCCGGCATTGATGCCAAGGATGCTGGGTGCAGCCAGGGCATTGCGTGTCAGGGTCTGCATCAGCGCCCCGGCCACCGCCAGGCTGGCACCCACAACGGCGGCGATCACCGCCCGGGAGAGACGTTCGGTACGCAAGATCAAGTGCTGCGTCGAACTTGGGTCATAGGCGAAGAAAGCGTCCACCAAGGTGCCCAGGGGAATTTCGGTGTACCCCAACGCCAAGCTGGCGAGCCAAGCGCCTAGCATCAGCACTACACCCAACAGCAGGCCCAACATCTTGGCTGTGCGTGTCTTCAGCACCCCATCACTCCTGTGTGTCGCGGCCTGGTTCCAGGCCATAGTGGGCATAGAGTTCGTCGAGCAGGCGATTGGCGGCCAGAATGCCGGCGCCCATGCTCCAGATGACGGGATCCACGCGGTAGACCCGACCTTGGCGCGCCGCTTCGAGGTTTTGCCACAGCGGATGTTGGGTCCACTGCCGATAGGTCTCGATCACGGCGGGATCCTCTTCGCGCATGAACACGAAGATGACATCGGCGTCCAGGGCCGGGATGCTCTCGCGGCTGGTCAGCTTGATGCCCCATCCCGATTGCTGTTGGGTATCGGGATGCTGAAAGCCCAGTTCGTCGAGGATGCTGCTGGCGAAGCCTTCGTGGTAAAGGCGCGCATGATCGCTACGAAACCTGACCACCGCCACCGTCTGCGGCCAGGCATCGCCAAGCTTCACCTTGGCCTGACGACGGAAGTCGGCCACCCTGGCCTCCCAGTCATCGAGCAGCGCCTGTGCCCTCCGCTCGCGTCCGGTCGCCTCTCCCATCAGTGCCAACATGGCCTTGAAGTCGTAGCTGGTATCCGGCACCACCGTAGGGGCGATACGCGACAGCAGCGGATAGACCGCTTCGTGACGATAACGGGCGCCAACGATCAGATCCGGCGCCAACCAGGCGACGGACTCGAGATCGGGCTGGGTTTCCAACCCCAGGTATTGGACGTCATCCGACAAACCATCGCGCAGATAGCGGTACATGGGCTTTTCCGTCCAGGATTCGACGACGCCCACCGGTTCGATCCCCAAGGCCACAGCCGTATCCGTGGCGCCCTGATAGAGGCTCACGATGCGCTGAGGCGCGCCATCGATATGGGTTTCACCAAAAGCATGCTCGATCGTGCGCGCCTGCCCGGCTTGGCTTGAACCGGCAACCGCCAGTAGGAGAAGCGCAGCCCCCCACTGGCGGAACCCACGACATGTAAAGCTCATGATAATCGTTCGCAACGGAAATACGGCGTCACGTTATACAGGTTTACGCCCGCTAACGCACTCCTTCCGCCGACAAAAAAGCCTCGCTGCGAAATGGATTCGGCAACGTCGACTTCCCCGATGGCATGCTACCGGGCACGCCCTGCTGTTCCAGCAAGGGCCGCAGCACACATTTCAGCGGCCACCGAACATCATCGAACAACACCGCCTGCAGTGTTTTCCGCTCTTCCGCCGTGAATGGCAGTTGGGCGATCCGATCTTTCAGACACCCCCGCAGTACACGCCATAGCGAGGCTTCCTCGACGTCGTAATGCAACGCCAGCGTTTCGATAATGGCGCACAGGTTGACCTGAATGCCAAGTGTCTGGAGATAGAACAGCAAGTCGCGAGGGCTGTCGTTGTATAGGCTGTTCGAATAGCCGGGACGGATCTGGTAGTCAGGATCGTCGATGCCATTCCGGTCGAGCCAGGGCTGGTGCAGCCGTACCGAGTCATGATCACGCAACAGCAGGCCATCGATATGACCATCGCGCCATACCAGCACGGCATTCTGCCCATGAATTTCCGGCATCAGCCCCAGGCGATACAGGCGCAGCACGATATCGAAGAAGCCCGAGCACACTTCCCCGAAAAGGCCTTCGATGGCATCGGCTTTCTCCGGCAACTGACGATAACGTAGCCAGTCGTCGAAGAAGTGACCATCATCGCGAAACAAGGGAACGCCGAGCGCCGCCATGGGCAGCAGACGCACGCCCTGGTCCTCCAACAGGGTGGCCGGGTATTCCCGTACCATCGCGCCGAGATGCCGGGGCGGATCGTCGAACAGTCCACTGCCTTCCGGCATGTACGACCACCATTGACGCTCTTCACACAGATGAAGGCGGGTTTGCAGCACTGGATCCAGTGGCTTGGCCTGCTCGAGCATGGTCTGGCCACGCTCGCCGTTGATCAGCTTGACCGCCGGCAAGTAACGAGCCGCCCCCAGCGAAAAGACCGCCATCGGCAGCTTCAGATAATGCCGACCACTGTCGATCGGCGCCAGCGAGCGCAGCGACGACGTAGCCTGGAAAACACCGCCGGCGGTTTCCAGGGGAATGCCATCCCCCTTGGCCAACATCTCCGACAAATGCTCGGGCAAGCCATATTCCATTTGCCAGGGATGCACCGGCATCGCCAGGTGAGTCGAGCGTGCCAGGCCGCGACTGGCCATTTCCGCTTCGATGGCCTGGCGTTCGGCCGCCGTGAGGATCAGGTCCATCGGCTCGTGAAGCATCTCGCCAGCAACTGCCTGCGTTCCCAGCATCAATTGGCGGCGGTCCATCGCGATCCAACGCAGGGTCATGGGCCGGTCGAACTCCGCTGCATAGTATTCATGGTTCGCTTCATCCAGCCCCTGCTTGGCCTTGGCCACCGGGTGAAAGGGTCGGTCACGCAGCGCAGCGCGGCGCTCGAGGGCCTGAAAGCACTGGGCCGTCGACAAGCCCAGCAAGTTGCGCTCGGTTGTCGAGCCGGCTATCGACTGGCGCAACTGCCACTGCGTGGTGGCCAACAAGTCCAACACATTGGCGACGCCCTTCTGCTGTCGTTGATGCTCGTTGAGACAAACGGCTATTACATGCTGCAGCAACTCGACAGGTGTCAGCTTGTGCCATGGCTCGGCAATATCCCCTGAATCCAGGAAGCGCACCGAGAAAACTCCACCCGACGGCACATAACGGTATGGCTGGACGATGGCCTTCTTCACGGGGAAGACGATGGCCTGCTTTGCATCACGGTCGACCCACCAACGCAGGCAACTCGTTCCCACCGGCCATTCCCAGAATGGACCATCGGGCAACGACAGCAATCGCCCCAGAACCTCGGGCGTCAGCCAATCAACGAGTTGATCGTCGAGAAACCGTTCAGCCAGCAGTGTATTGATGAGATCGCTGAAAATGCGCTCTTCCGCAATGTGCTCGGCGTTGTCGGCAAGTGCCGAGACATTTGGCAATGAAGCAAGCTGGTTCATGTCGCGAATTCCTTATCGGCGGAACGTCGTTCTATATACAGGTGCAGGGGATGGGGATGTCCGAGGAAGTCATGGTGCGAGATGGTCCAGCCATAGGCACCGGCGCGGTGGAAGACCAGCAGATCACCGACACGCAGCCGTGCGACTTCCACCTCCGCTGCCAGGACGTCCTTGGGCGTGCACAACTCCCCGACCAGTGTCACTCGCTGGGCTTCCAAGCCGGGCCGGGCGAAAGGATAAGGCCAGTCGTGGCGGGCGATGACCTCGAACGGGTGATCATGCTTCCAGGAAGCGGGCAACCGGAAGTGGTGGGTGCCTCCACGTACGATGGCGTAATGCCGCCCGTGACTGGTCTTGATATCGATGACTTCGACCGCGTAATAACCACAGAAAGCGCTAAGGAAACGGCCCGGCTCGAAAATCAATGTCGCCTCTGGCAACGGATTGTCGGCCAACACTTGTGACAACTCGCTCAGAAATACCGACCAATCGAAGTCAGGCCGTTCGTCATAGGACACACCGAAGCCGCCGCCGGCATCGACACAGCGGATATCCAGATCGAAACGCTGCGCCCAGTCATGCACACGAGTCAGATAAGTGGCGACGAGACGCGCATGCAGGTGCGCATCCAGGTTGTTCGAGATGGAATGCATGTGGAAGCCGTCGAGCCTGACGGCCGAGCTGCGCTTCACCTCCTCCACCACTGCCGGCAACTGCTCTTCGTCGATGCCGAACTGGGTGGCCCGACCCGCCATGGTCACGGTGGCCTCCGGCAGTTCGTCGTGCAGGTTCACGCGCAGCAGGATGGGAACGACCTGCCGTCGACGCTCAGCGATGAGTTGCAGACGGCGCAGCTCGTGCAGGCTTTCGACATGGATTCTCGACACGCCAAGCCGCAGGGCCTCCTCGATTTCCGCATCTTTCTTGCCGGGGCCGCCGAAGATGATTGGGCAGGACTCGCAGACCTCGCGAATGATGCGTATCTCGCCGATCGAAGCGGCTTCGAACCCAGCCACCAACGGGGCCAGACCGGCGATGATCCGCCGGTCGGGATTGGCCTTGACGGCATAGAACAGGCGACAAGGTGACGGCAGGCTCGTCACCAATGACTCGACATGAGAAGCCAGTGCGTCCAAGTCGTAGAGATAAGCACAAACCGGCTCGCGAATGTCATCGGACCGAGCATCGCCATTCACTTCGCATAACTCGGCAAGGCGCTGGGAGACGCCTCGGGACAAGGGAGACAACCTCATCTCTCGTCCTCCCGATATGGCTTCACCTTCGCCTGCAAGGCCCGGAAGGCAATACCGCGCTCGTCACCCAGCACGAAGGCCTTGACGCCCCGCCTCTGCCAGTCGTCGCGACGCTGTTCGCTGCGCGGGATCGCGCAGAATGGGATGTCAGCGCGCCGGCAGGTGTCGAAGACCCGATCCAGTGCCTGGGTCACGGCCGGCGCTTCGGTCTGCCAGGGCATCCCCAGCGACTGAGACAGATCGGCGGCACCCTCCAACACCATGTCGACGCCAGGCACCTGCAGGATGGCCTCGAGATTGTCCACGCCCGCCTGGCTTTCGATCATCGGCACGATCATGATCTCGTCGTTGGCACGGTGCAGATAATCGACCAGATCGTCCGCCCCGAAGCGGCCAGGACGGCCACTGTTCATGCTGCGCTTGCCCAAGGGATCGAAGCGTACGTTGTCATACAGCGCCTGCAACGTCTCGGCACTTTGCACATTGGCTAGCACGATCCCTTGCGCGCCGCCATCGAGAATCGGCACCAGGGTGCGGGCATCGGTCGTTGCCACCCTTACCAGCGCGGTGAGGCCAACTAGTTCGGCGGCGCGCAGCATGTTCTCCAGGGTCTCGGGGTTCACCAGCGTGTGCTCGGTGTCGAGAATCACGAAGTCGAACCCCGCGTGACCGATCATCTCGATGGTGATCGGCGTGGGGATCGAGGCGAACAGGCCGACGACCTGCTCGCCTCGAGCAAGTTGGCGCTTCAACCGATTGGCCTTCAGCATGATGCCCGCTCCTCGCCAACGGCCCGGAAGGGATACAGCGGATTGGCGCGCGTGGTGAAGCGCAACTCGCCATCACCGAACAGGCGGCGCTTGGTCAGTTCCTCGATGTTCACCGTTTCAGCGAACAGGTCGAAAATCGCGAAACGTTCGGCCAGCTCCGGATGCGCCGCCTGGTAGGTGTGGATCACATCGGCGGTCATCGCCCAGAAATCGGCTTCTTTCAGGCCGTGATACTGTTCAAGACACAGGCAGAGTTCGGTGAGACAAATGAAGATGAAGGCGTCGTAGGTGAAGTCTCGCACTTCATCGGCATCGTCGGTCTGGATGAAGGAGTTGCGGTTGACGGCGGCGTGGCTGGCCGGTTCAGGTACCAGCGTTGGTGCGCGTTGCGGCTCGGCCAGCAGCGTCACGCTGTAACGTACGCCATCGTGGAAATCCTTCAGCGCGATTCGTTCGGGCCAACCGTTGCGGTGAATCAACAGGATGTTCTGGCCATGCGCCTCCAGGCCGATGCCATGGGCATAAAGCATATGGATCAACGGTGTTACCGTGACGTCCAGTAGCTGCTGGGTCCAGGCCACCACGCCATATTGACGGATCCAGCCATCGATCATCGGCATGCCCGAGCCGGCCAGTTGCGTCAGTCCATTGAACGCCAGGGCACGTTCGCCATCTTTCAGGTAACGATGCAGGCTCTCGCGCCACACGGCCCCCAAGGAGCCATAGGCAAGGGCACGGCGCGAGTCGGCAAGGCGTGAGTCATCGTAGGCCACGCCTAGCACCTCACGCAGAATGACGACCCCCGTGTGGCGAGCATCGCGATCCCGTGCAACCAGGTCATGCAACCAGTCGCTGATTCGGGCGCTGTTCTGCACGGTATGGGCCGCCAGAATACGACTGGTCGAGGTATTGGTGATGCTTAGCGCCAGCTTCAGATAGGCCTTTTGGCGACAGGTGGCATTGGCCAGGGTACGAATCGACTGCTGGGCACGATAGGCATCCTGGGCTTGCCCCAGATAGACGATACGCCCCGCCGCCAGCTCGGAATGGTAGTTCAACAGAATGCTGCGCGACCACTGCCAGGGATGCACGGGAAGGAAAGCGTAGTCTTGAGGACGTTTGCCTTGATCGACGAGCACCTTGCGAAAACGTTGCCAGGTTGCTTCACCCAATTCCTCACGCAGGAAGTTACCAGGCTGAATCGCTACCGAGGCGGACACCTTGCAATCACCGATGGCAATGGCCAGCCACACCGGACGGATGTCGCGCTGGAATTCGGGGCCGTACTCGGCGTTGTCGGCCAGCGTGAAGCCGATCCGTGACTTGTAACTGGGGTGATAGGGATGGCCCTCTTGAAGTCGCCCTTCCCAGGCATCGTGATCCCAATTCAGGTCCGGGGTCGTCGGCATGCCACTCAACACCCGTGACTGAACGTCCTTGAGCAGCGTCTGCTGAAGCTCGTCCATGAATGCCGGAAAGCGATCCGCCGGCACGATTTCAGCCATGACCTCGGTCAGGAAACCCACCAGCGTAGCATCGGTTTTGGTGCCATCCGGCGCCACACGCTGCACAGGCAATGCCTTCAGACGCACACGCCCGAAACTCGCCTTGCGTGCGCCCACGCAGGTATAACGCACATCGTTGCCAGCGACATCATGTCCGCTCAGCGTCATGTAACGCGCCCCCTTTTGTCCTGGCGCTTCGCTTTCGACGATGGGCAGGACATCCTCGAACGTCAGCCCCTGGATCAACTGGCGAATGACGCGCTGCTCCACACGGCTATATTCTGGTGACGACAACAGCTGCCAATGGCTGGTATTGGTTTGCGGTTCGGCTTGAGAGATGGATTCCATGGATTCACCTGGACGCCTTGATGGGATTGATGACATCGATGAACAGAGGCGTGTCGCCACGCTGCTGGAAACAGCTCAGGAAATTGGCCTTGGCTGGCCAATGCCTCGCATGTAGCAACTCGTCGATATAGCCACACAGCCTGGCATCGTGTGGGTCGCGTTCACGCTCTAGCACTGTGCCCGCCAAGCGCCAGAACTCGCCCTCATCGACCCCGAGATGATCGGCCAAGGCATGCACCACTCCGCCCAGGTGATTGACGAAGAAGTAGTATTGGGTACGTTTCCAGGCGATGTCAGGGGTATAGAGGATGGGACTGTCAGCGGCGATGTTCAGCGCCTTCCACCAGTCGCTGTCCTCGACCTGGCTGCGATCAAGACTGACACCTTCCAGGTCGCGCACATAGAAGGTCCTGGGCCAGCCATCCTCGAGCCTCACCTGCGCGTTTTGCAGATGCGCTTCGAAACTGACCCCGGTACGTGCCAGGATCTTCAGCAGCGGAAGCATGGAGATCGACAGGTAGGCCTCGAACCATCGATGGAGATCGACTATCGACCCAGCCCCGCTATCGCGAATCGCAGCGATCAACTTGGGTTCATCATGGCCCGGATAGGCTTCGAGCAGTGACGCCACGACGAAGGTCCGGCGTTCATCGATATCCATCGGCCGGTGCAGGACGGTGAAGGCCGGCACACGATGCGCCTCGAGTCCCGAGCAATCCGCGCTCAGCGTCTGGTAGCCGGTCTCCAGGATTACCTTGAATTCATCGCTCTCCAACCCGTCTTGCAGGCGCCTGATGACACGCGCAGCGTCGAGCGTGCGCTGCGACTGCTCGAGCGTGTTCTCGCGCACCAGATTGGTGATCCGCACCTGAAGCGGCAACTTGTAGCCGTGGCCGGTTTCCGGCACCCACACCGAACGCACCGACGAGGTCGGATAGGCCATGGGGCCCATCACGCCAAGATCGACAATGTCACCATTGGCGAGCAGTGGCTGAACATCCCGCTGTGGCAGTAGGTATGAAGCCTGCCAGGGATGCATGGGCATGATCCCGTAGTCGGCGAACCGCTCACCAAGCCGCTCACGTGCCACGCTCAGCACCTTGTCCGCCAGGCCGGCATCGGGTTCGCCGACCCACTCCTCCACCAGCAGGGGGCGGCGAACGGCCAGGTAATGAAGCTGGAACGTTGCCTGTCGCTCGGGACTGAAATTGCTGAATTCCCGTCGTTCGGCACCTTGGGAGCATTTGGGAAAGGGGTGGAAGGGGTGGCCCAACAACAGTGACTGTTCGGCAGCGATGAAATCAAGCTTCAGTGGCTGGCCATCCGGGTGACGTAGCTGGAAGGCATCGAGATACGCTGCCATCTTGGCGAAGCTGTTGTTGATCTTCTCGCGCATGTCCCACAGTCGTAGCTCTTGGGTGTTCCCCTCTTCATGGGAACCCAGTTCCTCGAGGATGCGCTGGATGACATCCTGCATGTCGAGTGGCGTCACCCGCCCTTGGGCATTGCGCCAATAGAAGGCCGAGCCATAGCGGTGCTGCCCCAACAGCGAGAAATAGCGCAGCGTACCGAGCATGCTTCCCCCGCAGCGCGGCAGAGGAATACAGAACTCCTCGCCTTCATCGAGCAGCGCCGCATCCAGCCCTGCTGCTCCCTGGCGAGGGTCCTGACATCCCGTTTCACGCAGATAGCTGTTGAGCAAGGCACGCAGGGTCGCTTGCTTGGCTGCCACGTGGCTCGTATACGACGGATAGTCCAACGGTTGATTCAACATCTCATTTTTCCTGTCGGAAACCGGTCATCCCTTGAGAGACGCGATCGCTCACGTCCCGGCGTTGGCCACGCGGTGACTTCACCTCACGAAAAGAGGCATGAAGTGAAAGTGCCATGGGCGTCACCGCGAGGATCAGAAGAGCCAGAGCGAGAAACGTCTCGCTCAAGGCCGTCATGCTGGCGTGTGTCGAGCTCACGCCTTGCAAGAGCTGCTGCGAGGTACGCACCTCGTAATAGAGGGAAAGCGCGACGACGCCCAAGGACGACGTGATGCGCCGAGAGATATTGTTCATGGCCGAGGCCTGCGAGACACGACTGTCGGCAAGAGCATTCAAGCCCACCGTCGTTACCGGCAGGTAAGAGAAGCCCAACCCGACACCACGCAGTGCCATTAGCGCGACGATCACCCACAAGGGAGTCGTCATGTCCAGCATCGCCAACCCCATCAGGCTGGCAACGGTCACCAGTAACCCTAAGGTAACGATCCAGCGTGGAGAATGACGGTCGACCAGCCGCCCGGCCCAGGCCACGCAACAGGCCGCGGCAAGGGCAGCGGGCAGGAACACAAGCCCGGTGGTCAGGGCGTCGTAGCCCTGGACATGCTGCATCCATAGCGGGATCAGCAACAGGCATCCAAAGGTACCGATGGCCTGAGCGCAAGCGATGATAACGCTCAGGGCATAAGGGCGAACGGTGAAGACCCTCAGATCGAGTAGCGGATGCACCACTCGGCGTTCCAAGTGCACGAAGGCGACTAACATCAACATCCCCAGGCATAACGCCACCAGACGTGACAGTGTGAGCAGCTCGGCCAGCGATGAAATCGTCCCCAACGCGAACAGCACACTCCCCACGCCCAGCGTGACCAGCACGAATCCAGGGAAGTCGAAGCGCCGCGCAGAATCTCGGATACCTCCGCTCAAATAGCGATAACCGCATACCAATCCCAGGATGGCGGAGGGCAAATTCATCAGAAACAAGGCTTGCCAGTGGCTGATCTCGAGCAACAACCCACCGGCACTTGGGCCGATCGCCGGTGCTATCATCACGGCGAACCCCCAGACACCGGTCACCCGACCACGCTGGTGAGACGGAAAGGTCGCAAAGATCAGGGATAGGGATAGTGGGATCATCAAACCGCCGGCGATCCCTTGCATGCCACGCGCCAGGATGACGAGAAGCAGATTCGTCGAAGCGGCGCCTGCCAAGGAACTCGCTAGAAACAGCCATAGCCCGAGCAAATAGATACGTTTCGTACCAAAGCGGTCGGCCAGGAACCCCGTGAGCGGCATGGTCATGCCCATGCAGATGAGGAACAGGGTCATGACCCAACTGACCTGTACGGCGCTGGCATCGAAAACGTACATCAGTTCAGGAATCGCCAGATTCAATGCACTGTTATTGAGGCTGACGGTAAACGTGCCGAGCAAGACGGTAACCAGTACCTTCACCCCGGCGGCATCCCTCGGGCTCATGGGCTTCCATTACCATGTATCGTGAGTACCGCATCCCCGATGCACTCGGAGATGCTTGAGCAGCGAGAAGATGGCACACTCAATTATTTAATGCAAATCATTATCACTATCATTTGTGTTAAAAATCGTTTCTGCTGGCTCGGGGGCAAGACCGACATTGAAAATGAGAATTTTTTATAATAGCTTGCTCGGGAAACTCAGGATCGAAATCGTCCATGTGCGCTCAACATCTCCCCTCCTCCTCTACTGACCGTTTGCAGGGCAAGCGCCTTACCGCCGGCTATGATGGCCATCGCGTTCTCAGCGAGGTCGACTTTGGCGTGAAAGATGGCCAAGTGACGGTTCTGCTGGGCCCCAATGGCAGTGGCAAGTCGACGCTATTGAAGACCCTCGCGCGCACACTTGCGCCTGAGCGGGGCCAGGTATTACTCGATGGCAAGGACATCCATCGCAGCCGAACCCGGGATGTCGCACGCAAGCTAGGCATCCTTCCTCAAGGGCCTTCCGCCCCGGAGGGAGTGACGGTGCGCGAGCTAGTCTGCCTGGGGCGCTTTCCCTATCAGCACTTATGGCGCCAATGGTCTGCAGAGGACGAACGCGCTGTGACCGAAGCCATGGCCACTGCCAACGTCGACCAGTTCGCCGATCGTCCGATCGACGACCTGTCGGGTGGTCAACGCCAGCGTTGCTGGATCGCCATGGTGCTGGCCCAGGAAACCGACCTGATCCTGCTCGACGAACCAACGACCTTTCTCGACCTGAAGGTACAGGTCGACCTGCTGGAACTATTGGTACGACTCGCCCACGACAAGGGACGCACCCTGCTGGTGGTGTTGCACGATCTGAACCTGGCCGCGGCCTACGCCGATGTGCTGGTGATGATGCGCAAGGGACGCATCGAGCACAGTGGTGCCCCCGAGACGGTGTTCACCGCCACCAACCTCAAGCAAGTCTTCGATCTCGATGCGCATGTGATTCGCGATCCACATACCCAACGCTTGGTATGCGTACCGGCGTTGGGTGGAATGACATCACCACAGCCCGTTACCGCAGGGCTTGGCTATCACGCACCAACTGCCATGATCCAGCCATGACCGCGTTGCCCAGACGCTTCTGTGCCCAGGAAAGCGCCGCCATTGGCGATCCTCTGGTTGGCACGGCGGCCCATGCCGAACGCAATCTGTTGATCAGTTGGCCACGTGCCAAGTGGCTGCGCAGCCTGCGCCAGGCAAGCGACATGCCAGAAGAAATCTCTGCGCTGATCGAGGACATTGCGACGAATAGTCGGCGTATTAATCTGATCCACCGCCAAGGGCAACCCAGTCATCTGCATCGCATCTTTCTGATGCCCGAGTGCCGAAGCCATGATGTACCGCGAGCAGAGCTGACCGCCTTCTTGCATGCCCTCCGCGAGGGCACATCTCTCGAACGCTGGGAGAGCGGAGCCGTGCAAGGGTCGATGATCCTGTGCTGCACCCATGGCAAGAAGGACAAGTGTTGTGCCAAGTTCGGCTATCGTACCTACAAGGCGATCGTCGACGAGGCCTCACGACATGACCATCCCTTCGACGTCTGGGAAAGCACTCACCTGGGCGGCTGTCGGCTGGCGGCCAGTGCGGTGGTCTTTCCCCAGCTACGCAAGTATGGCCGTATCGGAATCGATGACATCCCGCACCTGTTACAGGCCGAAGCGTCCGATCAACCCTATCTTCCCTGCTACCGTGGCGATTCCCGACTTGCACCGCCCGAACAATGCGCCCAGGTCGCCGCGTTCGAGTGGCTCCAGGCACAAGGAATGAAAGCCATTGTCGATGTTGACCGCGAGAACGCCACCGCAGAAGGCAACCGCCTGAGCGTCCCGGTTCGTTGGCAAGATGCACAACGACAAGGCTGGCTGACGGTGACCTGCGTCGAAACCGAGCTCATCCGACACGACACCTGCGCCGACTACGAAAGCGACGGTGCGACAGCCAGCAAGGTCTGGCGTGCCACGCAGGTTAATGTGCTGGACAGCGTGGCCCAAGGCCAGCACTTTGTCTGAAAAGTTGCCGAGTGATGACCAGGGCTAGGCCCGTTCCCTACGGGCCTTCGCATTTCCCACATCCGGGCGGGTCACAAGGCAACAATTAGCGTTACTTGGCAAACACCACCGTGCGCTTGGCATGCAGGAATGCCCGCCGCTCGACGTGATACCCCACGGCCCGCGCCAGCGTCAGGCATTCGATATCGCGGCCCTTGGCGACGAGATCCTCAGGGTAGTCGGCATGACTGACCGGCTCGACCCCTTGGGTGATGATCGGGCCTTCGTCGAGATCGTCGTTGATGTAGTGAGCGGTGGCGCCGACCAGTTTGACGCCCTTGTCGTAGGCCTGGTGGTAAGGCTTGGCGCCCTTGAAGCCAGGCAACAGCGAGTGGTGGATATTAATCGCCCGACCGGCGAGTTTCTCGCACATCTCACTGGATAGCACCTGCATGTAACGCGCCAGGATCACCAGTTCGGCACCGGTCTCCTCGATCACTTCCCACACCTTGGCCTCCTGCTCGGCCTTGGTATCCGGGGTGATCGGGAAGTGGTAATACGGCAGGTCGTGCCAGATCGCCAGTGGTTCGAGGTCCGGGTGATTGGATACCACAGCACGAATCTCGATCGGCAACTGACCGATGCGATAGCGATACAACAGGTCGTTCAAGCAATGATCGGCCTTGGAGACCATAATCACCACCGGCATGCGCGTGCCCGGCGGGATCAACTCGAAGGTCATGTCGAATTCCGCTGCTCGTGGGGCGAAGGCGTTGCGGAAGACCTCACCGTCGAAGTCATCGTCTAGTGGCCGGAACTCGGCGCGGATGAAGAAGCGCTCCCCGAGACGATCATCGAAGGAGTGCTGTTCGGTGATGTAACAGCGCTGCTCCTTCAGGAAACGAGTGACCACGTCCACAGTGCCCAGACGGCTGGGACACTGGGCAGCAATGATCCAGGTATCGGAAGGGGGACTCATGATAGACGCCTCCTTATGTGGCAAAAGGCCGGGGCATGCCCCGGCCTGACACTCACTTTGCGACGCCGATGCCGTATTCCTCGCCGGCATCCAGCAACCAGCGATAACAATAGTCGGCGAAGCTGCGACGCACCACCAGTTCCCAGCAATCCTCCGTCGGACGACGAATGATGACGGTGGCCTTGGCGAAAACCGTAGTCACGCCCTTGCCAACTGGGAAGTGGCTGGGGTGGACGTCATAGACCACCGATTTCATCAGCACTTCGCGGGCCTTCTCACCGGACAGCTCCAGTACGGTCTGGCCGCCGCCGACATTGACGATGCTGTAATGGGCATCGCCGAGACGCGCACGCAGGCGATTCTCTAGCTCGAACTCCTCACCGCCGGGGACGATGATCAGCCACTCATCGGGCGACAGCCACTGCACCGAGCGTTCGCCGCTGGCATCGAGAACCAGCCCCTGGGGCTGACCGGGCAGGTTGATCCCCAGTTCCTCGCGCAGTGCCTCGTCGAGGACGATGGCACCGCCACGCAGGATCAAGTGACCGAGCAGCGCGCGTTCCTTGAGCACCACGCGACTGGCGGTCGTGACCGCCGGGGTGCCGCTGCGCCGATAGGAGTAGGCCAGTGGCGATTCGACCGGGATATTGGCCTCGGTGCGAGTATCGAAGGTTGCGACATTAGACATTCTGGCGCTCTCCCTTGGGATCGTAGAAGATCGGGCTAACGATTTCGGCCTCATGAGTCTTGCCGTCGGCCATGGGCAGATAGACGGTCTCGCCCATCTTGTGCTGTCCGCCCTTGACAACGGCCAGGGCGAAGCCCGAATCCAGCGCCGGGCTGTAGTAGCTCGACGTGACATGACCGACCATCGGCATGGGAACCGGGTGCTTCGGATCGAAGACGATCTGCGCGCCCTCTTCCAACACTACCTTGGGATCCTTGGGCTTGAGGCCGACCAGTTGCTTGCGGTCGCTGCGCTTGGTGTCGGGGCGTGACAGCGCGCGCTTGCCGATCCAGGAGAAAGGCTTGTCGTAACCTACGCACCATTGCATGCCCAGGTCTTCCGGGGTCACCGAACCGTCGGTGTCCTGGCCAACGATGATGAAGCCTTTCTCGGCACGCAGCACGTGCATGGTTTCGGTGCCGTAGGGCGTCAGGTCGTACTTCTCGCCATGCTGGAAGAGCGTCTTCCAGACGTGCATGGCGTAGTTGGCCTGGACGTTGATCTCGTAGGTCAGTTCGCCGGTGAAGGAGATGCGGAAGACCCGCGCCGGTACGCCAGCGACCTTGCCCTGGCGCCACTCCATGAACTTGAAGCCATCACGATCGAGATCGATGTCGGTAATCTCCGAGAGCAGGTGGCGTGCCTCGGGCCCGGTGATGGTCATGGTCGCCCAGTGGTCGGTGACCGAGGTGAAGTAGACCTCGAGCTCCGGCCACTCGGTCTGATGCCACAGCTCCAGCCACTCGAGGATCGCCGCGGCGCCGCCGGTGGTGGTGGTCATCAGGAAGTGGTTATCGCCCAGACAGGTGGTCACACCGTCGTCGGTGACCATGCCGTCGTCCTTACACATCAGCCCGTAGCGAGCCTTGCCGACGGCGAGCTTCTCCCACTTGTTGGTGTAGATGCGACCCAGGAATTCACGGGCATCCGGGCCCTGGATGTCGATCTTGCCCAGCGTCGATGCGTCGAGGATACCCACGGACTTGCGCACCGCGCGACATTCGCGCGCCACGGCCTCGTGCATGGTCTCGACCTTGCCGTTGACGGTATGCGGGTAGTACCAGGGACGCTTCCACTGACCAACGTCCTCGAACTCAGCGCCGTTCTCCACATGCCACTGATGGAGGGCGGTGTAGCGTTCGGGGTCGAACAGCTCGCGGCAGTGACGACCGACGATGGCACCGAAGGTCACCGGGGTATAGTTGGGACGGAACACCGTGGTACCCACTTCGGGAATCGAACGGCCCAGGCAGCGTGCGGCGATGGCCATGCCATTGATGTTGCCAAGCTTGCCCTGGTCGGTACCGAAGCCCATGGCGGTATAGCGTTTGACGTGCTCGATCGACTCGAAGCCTTCACGGGTGGCAAGTTCGATGCCCGCCGCGGTGACGTCGTTCTGCAGGTCGACGAACTGCTTGGGAGCACGCAGCGTCGGATTTTCGTGGGGCACCTGGTAAAGCGCACAGGTCGCCCCTTCGCGGATTGCCGCTACCTCAGGCAATTCGACGCTCAGCACTTGGTGACCGATGGCCGCCGCAGCGCTCGCACCAGCTTCGACACCATCGGCCAGGGTGTCGGCGAGAGCATAGATGCCGTGAGCACCACCGGCAGCGGAAACCCCTTTCACCAGGGTCGGCACGAAACCGAGGATGTCGTCGCGCCAGGTAGGGCGAGCACCGGTATGCGAGGCCAGGTGGATGACCGGGCTGTAGCCGCCGGAGCTGGCGATGGTGTCGCAAGTCAGCTCTTCCACCTTGCCGGCGACCTGGAAGGCGTCGAGGTCGATCTTGGCCACGCGAGCCGCGCTGACACGCTTGTCGCCCTTGGCCTCGATCACGGCACTGCCGGTGATGATGCGGATGCCCTTGGCCTTGGCGGCGTCGATCCAGTCACCGGTCGGATTGGGACGGGCATCGACGATGGCCGCCACCTCGCGGCCGGCATCCTGCCAGTCCAGAGCGGCACGGTAAGCGTGATCATTGCTGGTGGAAAGCACCAGCTTGTTACCCGGCACCACGCCGTAACGGCGGATATAGGTCGATACGGCGCCGGCCAGCAGGTTGCCGGGCACGTCGTTGTTGGCATAGACCAGTGGGCGCTCGTGGGCACCGGTGGCCAATACCACTTGAAGCGCACGAACACGATGCAGGCGCGCACGGGCCTGGCGGCGGCCGTCCTTGAGTGGTGCGATATCGGCCAGATGCTCGGTGCGCCGCTCGTGCAGCGTCACGAAGTGATGGTCATGATAGCCGTTGGCGGTGGTGCGCGGCAGCAGGGTCACGTTGGCTAGGCCAGCCAGTTCTTCCAGGACCTGGGCGACCCAGCGATCGGCCGGCATGCCATCGAGCAGCTCACGGCTATCGAGCAGCGAGCCCCCCATCTCCTCTTGTTCATCGGCGACGATCACTCGTGCACCAGAGCGAGCGGCAGCCAACGCCGCGGCCAATCCCGCAGGGCCGGCACCGATCACCAGCACGTCGCAGTGCTGGTTCATGTGATCGTAGATGTCCGGATCGGGCTCGGTGGGGCTACGTCCCAGGCCGGCACTCTTGCGGATGTACTTCTCATAGGTCATCCACATCGAGGCCGGGGCCATGAAGGTCTTGTAGTAGAAGCCCGGCGGCATGAACTGGCCGCCCAGCTTGCCGACCAGGCCCATCAGGTCACGCTGCACGTTCGGCCAGCCATTGGTGCTGCGCGCGGAGAGACCGTCATACAGCGCCTGCTGTGTGGCGCGTACGTTAGGTACCTGAGCGGCTTCGCTACTGCCCAGTTGCACCACGCCATTGGGTTCTTCGGCACCGGCAGCGACGATGCCGCGCGGGCGCGAGTACTTGAAGCTGCGGTTGACCACGTCGACGCCATTGGCAAGCAGCGCCGAGGCCAGGGTGTCACCGGCGTGGCCCTGGTAGGTCTGGCCGTTGAAGGTGAAGCTCAGACGACGGGAGCGATCGATACGACCACCGGCCTGGAGACGATTCGGCTGTTGCTGGCTCATGCCCGGACTCCTGCTTGCTTGGCGACTCTTGCCGCTTCCGACTCGGACGACTGTGGCGCATACGTCTCCGCGGTGATCGACGGTTGTTCGCCCATCTTGTAGGTCTCGAGGATCTCGTAGGTCACCGTGTGCCGCGTGATGTTGAAGAACTTGCGGCAACCGACGGCATGCACCCACAACTCATGGTGGATGCCACGCGGGTTGTCGCGGAAGAACAGGTAATCGCCCCACTCTTCATCCGAGCAGGACTCCGGTTCCTTGGGCCGCACGATGTGTGCCTGGCCCTTGGGGTGAAATTCCTCTTCCTCGCGGTGTTCGCCGCAGTAAGGGCAGTAAATGTAAAACATGATGTTTGTTCTCCTCGAGGAGATCGCTAGCGCGGCAAGAGCCCAGCAAGGACGCTATGCATCCATCCCTGGACGCTCGGCTTTTTCATCCCTGAAAAAGACGCCTTGCTTGGCCCCTCCCCGTGCTAGCTGATGTTGTTCTGGACCTGATCCTGATTAGTGAGCCACGCCAGCGGCGCCATGCTCATCGATCAACGCCCCACTATGGAAGCGGTCGATGCTGAATGGCGCGGCAAGGGGATGCATCTCGCCCTTGGCGAGACTCGCGGCGAACACGTGTCCCGAGCCGGGCGTGGCCTTGAAGCCACCAGTGCCCCAACCGCAGTTGAAGAACAGCCCCTTGACCGGCGTCTTCGACAGGATCGGGCAGGCGTCCGGGCAGGTATCGACGATACCGCCCCACTGACGGTTCATGCGCACCCGCGAGAAGATCGGGAACATCTCGACGATGGCCTGCAGGGTATGCTCCACGGTGGGGAAGCTGCCGCGCTGACCGTAGCCGTTATAGCCGTCGATGCCGGCGCCGATCACCAGGTCGCCCTTGTCCGACTGGCTGATATAGCCGTGCACGTGGTTGGACATGACCACGGTGTCGAGAATCGGCTTGAGCGGCTCGGAGACCAGCGCCTGCAGGGGATGTGACTCCAGCGGCAACTTGAAGCCGGCCATATTGGCCAGCACGCCAGAGTTGCCAGCGGCCACGCAGCCGATGGTCTTGGCGCCGATATCGCCACGGTTGGTGTGTACCCCGTAGACACGGCCATCGCGGATCTTGAAGCCGGTGACCTCAGTGTTCTGCAGCAGGTCGACCCCATGCGCATCGGCGGCGCGGGCATAACCCCAGGCCACGGCGTCGTGACGTGCCACACCGGCTCGCGGCTGCCAGGAGGCACCCATCACCGGATAGCGGGCATTCTTCGAGCAGTCCATGATCGGCACCAGTTCCTGTACGCCCTTGGCGTCGAGGACCTCACCGTCGATGCCGTTCAAGCGGTTGGCATTGACCCGGCGCTGGATATCGCGCATGTCCTGCAGGGTGTGGCCGAGGTTCAACACGCCGCGCTGCGAGAACATGACGTTGTAGTTGATGTCCTGGGACAGGCCTTCCCATAGTTTCATGGCATGCTCGTAGAGCGCTGCAGCTTCGTCCCACAGGTAGTTGGAACGCACGATGGTGGTGTTACGTGCGGTGTTACCCCCCCCCAGCCAGCCTTTCTCGATCACGGCGATGTTCTTGACACCATGTTCCTTGGCCAGGTAGTAGGCGGTGGCCAGGCCATGGCCACCACCGCCGACGATGATCACGTCGTACTCTTTCTTGGGCGTGGGGTTGCGCCACTGCCGCTGCCAGTTCTCGTGGTGGCTCAGCGCATGCTTGACCAGCCCGAATCCTGAATAACGTTGCATAATGATTCTCCTGACGGATGGATTCAGGCGATGGTTGTCTCGCGCTCATCGGCGGTCGCCTGCTCGGCGTCGCCATACACCGGGTAACGCCCGCACAGCTCGGCGACCTTCTCGCGTACCTCGGCCTCCACGGCACTGGTGCTGCCCTGCTCGGCCAGCACATCGAGAATGTCGCAAATCCAGCCCGCGAGTTGCTCGCAGTCGTCCTCGTTGAAGCCTCGGGTGGTCACCGCCGGGGTGCCGATGCGCAACCCTGAGGTCACGAAGGGGCTCTGCGGATCATTGGGCACGGTGTTCTTGTTGACGGTGATATGCGCCCGGCCCAGTGCTGCGTCCGCATCCTTGCCGGTCACGCCCTGGCGAATCAGCGAGACCAGGAACAGGTGGTCATCGGTACCGCCGGAAACCACGTCGAAACCGCGTGCGACGAACACCTGGGCCATGGCCTTGGCATTGGCAATCACCTGGGTCTGGTAGCGCACGAAGTCCTGGCTCATGGCCTCCTTGAAGGCTACCGCCTTGGCGGCGATCACGTGCATCAGCGGACCGCCCTGCTGGCCTGGGAACACCGCGCCATTGAGCTTCTTGTACAGTGCCTCATCGCCACTCGCGGAGAGGATCAGGCCGCCGCGTGGGCCGCGCAGGGTCTTGTGGGTGGTGGTGGTCACCACATGCGCGTGCGGCAGCGGGCTGGGGTACAGATCGGCCGCCACCAGACCGGCAACATGTGCCATGTCGACCATCAGGTAAGCCCCGACCTCGTCAGCAATGTCGCGAAAACGCCGCCAGTCGACCACCCGCGAATAGGCGGAGAAGCCGGCAATGATCATCTTGGGACGGTGCTCGCGTGCCAGACGCTCGACTTCGGCGTAGTCGATCTCGCCGGTTTCGGGGTTCAGGCCGTACTGCACGGCATTATAGTGCTTGCCGGAGAAGTTAGGTGCCGCGCCATGGGTCAGGTGGCCGCCATGCGCCAGGCTCATGCCCAGCACGGTGTCGCCCGGGCTAACCAGCGCCATGAACACCGCGGCATTGGCCTGGGCGCCAGAGTGCGGCTGGACATTGGCATAATCGGCACTGAACAGGTCGCAGGCACGTTCGATGGCCAGGGCCTCGACCTTGTCGACGAACTCGCAGCCACCGTAATAACGCTTGCCCGGGTAGCCCTCGGCGTACTTGTTGGTCAGTTGGGTGCCCTGGGCTTCCATGACCCAGCGACTGGCATAGTTCTCGGAGGCGATCAATTCGATGTGCGCCTCCTGACGAGCGGTTTCTTCAGCAATGGCCGTGGCCAGGGCGGCATCGAAGGATGCCAGGCGGTCGTTGTGGGCAAACCCATCGCGGTGGGACATGTTATGCCTCCAGAGATTGTTGTCGTGGCCGGGGAAGCACGGATCATTCGTTCGGCGTTTCCCAAGGAGCAGTCGTTATTCAACTATGCCATCCTTGCGGCGATGGTATCCCTGGGCCTGGGGGGCAAGATGCTTGGCGGCGTCACGACCCGATGCGTTTGCGACATGGGTGTCGTCTCTCGACAACCCATTTCCCTTTCCACTGGGTTGAGCATGCTCAGTTGCATCTTCGCAGGCTAATTAACGACAATATGCCTTCGTCGCGTCATTTCCCTTTCTTTCAAGGACATTGCCCATGCTTGCCGAACTCTTCGCCGTGATGGCCCCGGTCTTCGTCGGCGCGAGTCTCGGTTTCCTATGGGTCCGCATGGGCCATGCCTACCCGGTGGAGTTCGTCACCAAGCTGGTCTTCAATATCGGCACCCCGGCGTTGATCCTGGCCTCGTTGTCCGGCGCGGAAATCGATGCCGGCAGTTTCGGGCGCACCATGCTCGGCACCGTGCTGGTGCTGGTCGGCATGGGGGTGTTGACGTTCGCCATGGCACCGCTGCTGCGCAAGGACTGGCGAGTATTGCTGTCGCCTATGATGTATCCCAATACCGGCAACATGGGCTTACCGGTCACGCTCTATGCCTTCGGCAATGCCGGGTTTGCTTTTGCTATCGCCTCGATGGTCACGGTATCGTTGGTGCAGTTCACCTTCGGTACGTTGATTTCCAGCCGTAGCGGCAAGCCGCTGCGAACGCTCGCGCGGACCCCCAATGTTTATGCCATCCTGATCGCGTTGGCCGTCCTGCTCACCGACACCAAACTGCCGTTATGGCTGGACAACACCCTGGATCTGATGTCCGGGTTCACGGTGCCGTTGATGTTGATCACCCTCGGCGTGTCGCTGGGCAGCATCCAGGTCAAGAGCCTGCGCTCCGGCGTCGGTTTCAGCCTGCTGCGTACCCTGGCGGCGGCAGTGCTGGCCTCGGTGATCGGCTTCCTGCTGGAATTGCCACCGATGGCGCACAGCATTCTGGTGTTGCAGATGAGCATGCCGGTTGCCGTCTTCAACTATCTGTTCGCCCAGCGAGCAGGTCGCGAACCCGCCTATGTCGCCAGCCTGGTGTTCTGCTCGACCCTGCTGTCGTTCCTTTACTTGCCGTTGCTGCTGGCTTATTTGATGTGATGATGCGTAGAAGGGAGCCGACTGCCTTACCATTTCCGGGAGACACTCGACACGAACACCAACGACGAACCGCGAGTGGTTCGTCGTTGGCAATATAGGCACTTATTGGATCAACAGGTGCTCTCGACGCAAGGCGTCCAGTTCACCGGTCAGCTCCATGCGTTCCAGAATGAAGTTGACGGTACCCTGAAGTCGCTCGGCATCGGCTTGCATCAGATAGGCGAGTTGGCTTTTGGTGAATGGCTCGTCTACCAGCGGTGCTGCCAGGTCTTCGTCGGCATTGGCGTAGAAAATGGCTTCCGGACTGTCGGTGATCATCACGTCGACTTCCTTGGCCGCCACGGCGGGAGGAATATCGAGATTGCGCTCGATCACGACGACTTCGGCTTGCTGGATGTTGTCCTTTACGAAGGCTTCGTTGGTTCCCCCGGGATTGACGCCGATCCTGACGTCCGGTTGATCGATATCCTCCAGCGAGGAGAAGCGATCCGCGTTATCGACATGTACCAAAGGCGTCTTGCCGTAGGTCAGGTAAGGATGCGAGTAACGCGCCTGTAGCTGGCGGGAAACGGTACGACTGATACCGCCCATACCGATGTCGTACTTGTCGGCCTTGAGATCATCCATCAACGTCGGCCAACTGGTTTCGACGAACTCGACGTCCAGGCCCATCTCTTCGGCCACATGTTCCGCCATGTCGATATCGAAACCTTCGTATGCTCCTTCGTCCAGATAGGTGAAAGGCTTGTAGTCTCCGGTGGTCCCCACGCGCAGGATGCCACTATCGAGAATGGCATCGAGATCACGCGCCGAGGCGCTCAGACTGGTGGCTAGCAGCAGTCCAATGACAATGAGTCGTAGCATGGGAAGTTCGTTCCTTATGATTGTTGGTGGAAAGCCAAGCGACTTGGCCCAACTCCCCAATGTCCGACACACCTAATCAAGCGTCAAGTGAAAGGAGAACGGTGCACGGCACCGCCTAGAATCGAAGGGTGCGATGACGGCGCGCCCGGTCGGGGCGCGCCGGATGTGATATCAGTATTCCACCACCACATCGCCGACAGGCTTACTGCAGCAGGAGAGAATGTAACCCTCCTCGACGTCCTCGTCCGTGATACCGCCGTTGTGCTCCATTTCGACCTGACCTGAGGTCAGGGGAACACGACAGGTGCCGCAGATACCCATACCGCAGGCCTTGGGAATATGCAGCCCCAGTTTGGAGGCAGCGGCGTGAACGGTCTCGCCAGGCTGGATGCGCACGCTCTTGCCGGAGGCGCTGAATTCGACACTGAGCAATTCGCTGACGTCGACTTCCCCAGCCTCGACTTCGGCCTGTTCGGCATGCTCCAGCACCTCTTCCTGGACGTCCGCCGGCGTGGCACCGAAGGACTCCTCATGATAGCGGCTCATGTCGAAGCCATTGTCACGCAGCAAGCGTTTGACGGCGTTCATGTAGGGCGTCGGACCACAACAGAATATCTCGCGATCCATGAAATCAGGCGCCATCAGTTCGAGCATCGCCTGGCTCAGGTAGCCCCGGAAACCGGCCCACGCCTCGCCCAGTTCGTCGCTCCGCTCACAGACGATATGCAGCTTGAACTCAGGGATCCGCGAGAAGATGTGCTCAAGTTCACGATGGAAGATGATATCCCCCGGGGTGCGCGCACTGTGCACGAACTCGAGATCGACGGCGGCATTGGTGTCAAAGAACCAGCGAGCCATGGACATCAATGGCGTGATCCCTACCCCCCCGGACAGCATCAGGATCTTGTCGGCCGGATAGTCGATGGCATTGAAATTACCCACCGGCCCATGGACCGCCAGTTCATCGCCTGTCTTCAGATTGTCATGCAACCAGTTGGAGACTTTGCCTCCCGGCATCCGCTTGACGGTGATCGAGAAGCTGTAAGGCACCGACGGCGAACTGGAAATGGTATAGGAGCGCATGACCGGCTCACCATCGATCTCCAGTTCCAGAGTCACGAACTGTCCCGGCTTGAAGAAGAACAGCACCGGTTGTTCTGCCATGAAGCAGAAGGTGCGCACGTCCCAGGTTTCCTGGATCACCTTGACGCATCTCACCAGGTGACGGCCATTGGTCCAAGTCTGGGTGGTTACCGGATTGAGGAAGCTCGTTGTCATTGTCGTCTCTGCCTGGCTGGGCTGCACCATCGGTAGGCCTCCAATGCCTGAGGCCCCTCTCTTGATGAGCGCATTCTGCGCTATGCACCAGGGCCCTGACTTGTCTGTCAACGACATGAGCATATCTCTGAAATCCACCGATAGGGCGGTTTTTTCAGGGCCGCGTCGTAGGTGAAGCACGTCATGTCGTCGGCAGATAACTGCCCATGCCAACACTGATCCAAACTCGCCGAAAATCGACGGCTTGCCCGACAGGACATGTCCGCTTCGGCCTCTCACGACTACCCTAACAAATCATCACTATCGACCTGACCGTGGCCCTGCCGCGACAGCCATGTAAGAGGATGTGCCGCCATGACCCCAATGTCCACTCCAAGCCTGGACGACCCCTTGGCACCGGCCCGCAAGGCCACCGCCGAGATGTTGGCTAACCGTCAACGCCATTTCTCGTTGCCGCAACCGTTTTACAACGACGCCCGGCTGTTCGCCCTGGACATGCAGGAAATCTTCGAGAAAGAGTGGCTGTTCGCCGGCATGACGTGTGAGATCCCCACCAAGGGCAACTTCTTGACGCTGGACGTGGGTGAGAACCCAGTGCTCATCGTGCGCGGCGCTGACGGCGCTGTACACGCCTTCCATAATGTGTGCCGACACCGTGGCTCGCGTCTATGCGTGAAGGACAAGGGCAAGGTCGCCAAGCTGGTCTGTCCCTATCACCAGTGGACCTATGAGCTCGACGGGCGTCTGCTGTTCGCCGGCAGTGACATGGGCGACAACTTCGATCTCGGCGCCTATGGCCTCAAGCCGGTTCACGTCAAGACCGCCGGTGGCTACATCTTCGTCAGTCTGGCCGAGCAACCGCCTGCCATCGACGATTTCCTGGTCACGCTCGAGCACTACCTGGCACCTTACGACATGGACAATGCCAAGGTGGCGGTGGAATCGACTATCGTCGAGCAGGCCAACTGGAAGTTGGTGCTCGAGAACAACCGCGAGTGCTATCACTGCAACGGCGCCCACCCGGAACTGCTCAACTCGCTGCAAGAGTTCGACGATACCGACGATCCACGCGCCACACCGGCTTACAAGGCCTTGGTGGAACGCAAGCAGGCCGATTGGGATGCTCAAGAGGTGCCGTGGCAGCTCAAGCGTTTCGGCAAACGCAACCGCCTGACCCGCACTCCGCTGCTGGACGGCACCGTGTCGATGACCATGGATGGCCAGCCAGCTTGCAAGAAGCTGATGGGTCGCCTGACCAGCCCTGACATGGGTTCGCTACGCATTCTGCACTTACCCAACTCCTGGAACCACTTCATGGGTGATCATGCGGTAGTGTTCCGCGTCATGCCGCTGGGCCCGCAGCAAACTGTGGTAACCACCAAGTGGCTGGTGCACAAGGATGCCGTAGAGGGCGTAGATTACGATCCCGAGCACATGCGCAAGGTATGGGATGCCACCAACTCTCAGGACCGGCAACTCGCCGAAGAGAACCAGCGCGGCATTAATTCCAAGGCCTAC
Source organism: Litchfieldella anticariensis FP35 = DSM 16096 (assembly GCF_000409775.1). Taxonomy (GTDB): domain Bacteria; phylum Pseudomonadota; class Gammaproteobacteria; order Pseudomonadales; family Halomonadaceae; genus Litchfieldella; species Litchfieldella anticariensis. The sequence continues at coordinate 612,162 of NZ_KE332388.1, forward strand.
CAGCCCGGCCCTTACTCTGAAACCTATGAGTTTGGGGTCATCGACTTCATCGACTGGTACAGCGAGCAAATGCTTGAGAATCTTGGCCATACTGCACCAAACCTGCAACTCGCCCAAGGCTGATGGCATTTGCAATCGTTCGCCACTCCTGCATGATGAAAGGGCCCGCCAACGCGGGCCCTTTTCATATCGCGAGGTCATCGATAGCAGAGCAATAGTGGGTATCTTGTGGCGAACCAGCGGGAGTGGAGAGGGTCAAAGATCGATGCGGTCAACCCTCGAGGGTGCAATGCGTCTACGCAACATCATCATTCTCACGGTCCTTGTCCCCCTGTTCCTGATCCTGCTGGTATTCAGTCTGGTGGCGATCAAGTCGCTGGAAGACAATATCCGCTCCAAGCTGCAGAACGAAGTGCAGATCATCGCCCATGCCATCGGCACTTCGCTAAGCTATGCTCTCGAGCAGGACACACCAGACGCCTTGCAGGAATCTTTGCATGCCGCTTTTTCCTTCCACCGCATCTATGGCGCCTATGTTTTCGATACCCAAGGTCAGAAGATCTATGGTCTTGGCCTGGGGGAAGAACTCTTCAAGCCGGAAGACATCCGCCAAGTGGCGAAAAAGGGAGAAAGTCTCAGCGCCTACCGACAGCATGAGCGTTGGAATTACTACTCGACACTGATTCCTCTGACCACATCGGGTGGCGAGCCTCGCGGCGTACTTCAGGTCAATCGACTCAATACCGGGATCGAGAACTATGCTGGTTTCATCAGCATTGTCGCGGTGCTGGTATTCGCCTTTGGCGCCGGTGGTATCGTACTGACGATCTGGTGGGGCTTCCGGCGCTACATCGAGCGGCCGATCAATCGCTTGCTAGGGGTCATGGAGCGGGTCGAGAAAGGCGACCGCAGCTATCGCGCCATAAGCAAGGGTCCCGAGGAATATCGCAGGCTTTCCATAGCCCTCAACGGTATGCTCGATGCCATGGCCGAGAAGGATGCCGATATCGAGGCGCGCCAGAAGAAGGAAATCGAGCTGGAGAAACGGTTACGCAAGTCGAAGAAACTCGCCGAACTGGGTGTCCTGGCTGCCGGAGTCGCTCATGAGATTGGTGCCCCATTGACGGTGATCAATGGTCAGGCGCAACGCTTGGCACGCCGCGACACGATCGGCGACGACGAGCGCGCCAAGCTCGATCGTATTCGGAATGAAGTCGAACGCATCGTGATCATCGTGCGGCATTTGATGGAACTTGGCCGTCAGCATAATGTGGAAAAGGAATCCTGCCGTTTGGGCGATATCGTCGAAACCGCCCGGGAATTGCTGGAGGATGAATTGACCGTGCAGCAGACTCGCCTCGAGTTGGATCTGGATGAGCCCAACGCTACCCTGATGGCCAATGCCCAGCAGCTCACCCAAGTGGTGACCAATCTGCTGCATAACGCCCTACAAGCCAGCCCAGGCGGCAGAATACGACTGCGCGCCCGCCATCATGACGGCGAATTACACCTGACGGTCGAGGACGACGGTCCTGGTATTCCCGACACGCACAAAGGGAAGGTTTTCGATCCTTTCTTTACTACCAAGCCGGTCGGCCAGGGTAGTGGCCTTGGATTATCCATGGTCCATCGAATCGTCAACGATCATGGAGGCAGTATCGGCGTCTTCGACAGCAGCCTTGGTGGCGCTGGATTCGACCTGACCCTGCCTTTGGAAGATAGCCCGGAAAAGGAATAGGAGTCGCTAAACCGTCCATCACAAGAATTCTCAGGAGGTCCCGTGCAAGCGCCTATTCTGATCGTCGAGGACGATCCCGCCATTCTCGAACTACTCGAGGAAGAACTGAGTGATGCGGGTTACTCCACACAAGGGGTGGAAAGCGCCGAAGACGCTATTGCCACCCTGAGCCACAGCCAGGTCGAGTTGATCATCAGCGACGTGCGCCTGCCCGGTATCAGTGGCATGACGCTATTGGAGAACTTGCGTCGCGACGGAAACCCCGTCGGTTTCATCGTTATCACGGCTTTTGGCACCATCGAGCAGGCGGTAGAAGCACTCAAGATCGGTGCCGATGACTTTTTGACCAAGCCGCTCGATCTCGAGAACGTGCGCGAATCGGTCTTTCGCGTACTGGAGAACCGTCGCCTGGCATCTCGCCTGGCCAATATTGACCACCAGGGGGCGAGCTTTCACGGTCTCGTTGGTGCCAGTGAGACAATGCAGTCGCTATTCCATGATGCCTCACGATTGGCCAAGAGCGATGCCCCCATTCTGATCCTGGGGGAAAGTGGTACCGGCAAGGAACTGCTGGCACGTGCCATCCATGCGGAAAGTCCTCGTCATTCGGCGCCTTTCGTCGCAGTCAACTGCGCCAGCATCCCTTCCGAACTGATGGAAAGTGAGTTCTTCGGTCATGTGAAAGGCGCCTTTACCGGCGCCAGCGAGTCACGTCAGGGCCTCTTTCAAGCCGCTTCGGGTGGCAGCCTGTTCCTCGATGAGATCGGAGAGATGTCGCCGGCGTTGCAAGCCAAGCTATTGCGCGCCCTGCAGGAAAAAACCATACGCGCAGTGGGGGCCGAGAAGGAGGAGAACGTCGACGTGCGCATCATCGCTGCGACACACAGAGATCTGGAAGAGGAAATCAAGAATGAGAACTTTCGCAGCGACCTCTTCTACCGCCTGGAAACCTTCTCGCTGCGCATTCCTCCCTTGCGCGAGCGTGAGGGCGACATTGAACAATTAGTGGCATCCTTGATCGACAAACATGCAGAGGCTCAGGACAAGCCGATCCAGCGTGTCGAACCCCTGGCGTTGCAAGCCTTGCTGACTTACTCCTATCCAGGCAACGTCCGTGAGCTGGAAAATGCCATCATGCGAGCCGTGACCTTGGCCGAAGATGGCATATTGAGCCATGCAGACCTGCCCGAGCGCATTCGCCATCATGAGGATGACAAGCCGTCACTGGCTGACAGTAGCGTGGTGGATGGCGACAATGGCAATCGGTGGCCACGCCTGGAAGACGTCGAGAAACGCTATATCCAGAAGGTTCTGGAAGCCACTGGCGGAAACAAGAGACGTACTGCCGATATCCTCGGCATCGCCCGCAAGACGCTATATCGACGTCTGGAAGAAGACGAAAGCTAGTAGCGCAGGCAATTTTCGGACAAATCTAATGTGCGGCCTTATTCGAAAAGCCGCCGAGCGACGGCCAGACAAGGCAAAAATCAGCGAAAAAGCGCAGTTTACGAGGTTGTAAATGAGCATTTTAAGCTGATTTTTAACGCTGTATGGGCGAGTGCAGGCAATTTTCGGACAAGGCCTAAAACGACATCGCCCCCCTATGGGGGCGATGCGTCACATCCCTATGAATGGACAACGTTCCTTGTGCGGTGCCGGCTGGAACCAGCCGTTGGCATGCGTTGTCGTCCATATTCTCCTCGTTGGGGACTTCCCATCCGCCGTAAAATTCCTTGCTATCCCTTGGGTTGGCTTCGAGGTTATTGCCCTTCCTGCGGCAGGGGGTCGCCACCATCGCCGAACCCGGCCTCGTTCTCCTCGGGTAGCCCGTCCCCTGGCAACGAGGGATCAGCGCCTGGCGTCGAGGGATCATTCATCGGATCGACGCTTGGAGACATGGAGTCATCCATCACCGGGTCGGTGCTCGACGACGAACTTGGCGCGTCCATCCGGTCAGTATTTGAGCCTGACGATATCGAGCCATCCATCGGATCAGCGCTGGGTATTGCGGGATCCTCCCCCATTGGCATCGATTCAGCGTTCGATGTCTCGGGATTGTCTTCGGGCTCTTCCACAGCGTAACTCAGCGGGCTGATAACCAAACCGAACGTAATGCCGACGATACTGAACTTCTTGATACATTCCTTGGACACCATGCTGCGTCTCCTGCCCTCTGGCTATGGTTCACGGCTATGAAACGGCTCATGGCTATGAAATCTCCCGCTTTACTGGCAATAGCCTAACTCCCGCTAGCGAGAAGCGTTCACAATCTGATACTGAAAGCTGGTACTGAAAGCCAATACCCTACTGCTGCTGTTCTTCGTCATTCGACATGGAATCCTGGCTACCGGACTCCTGCTCACCGGAACCTTGGCTACCGGACTCCTGCTCACCAGAACCCTGGCTACCGGACTCCTGCTCACCGGAACTCTGGTTCCCAGAATCCTGGTTCGCCGGCTGTTCCTGGGCCGATTCCTCTCCCCCTGGGGGCATGTCTTCCTCGTTATCACAACCCACAAGAGCCAAAGAACTCAGCCCCAAGGCAGCGATCGATATCAACGGCACCAACTTGCGAAGAACTTCGTTGTGACCTTTCATCCTTGCTCCCTCTGGTGGCTGCTTTCTTTACCTAACCCTAGCAGATGACATGCCATGTATCGAAAGGACAAATAAAAACCCCTTAATATCAACCAGGTATAGGCAAAATACTTTTCCAAACACTATTCACTTTCGTGCCGTGCAAGGTCTCGGGCGTGGTGCTAAATGACACATGGGTCACAATGGCCCGCTAACCGCACATGAAATCGCCCCACTCGAAACAAGCTCGGGTGGGGCGATGAACATTCTGTTACTCATCTTCGTCAGCGAGATCGCCTTCCTCTGCAGGATTGGCGGCTGAGCCAGTGGATTCAGTGCTTGACTCTAACTCTTCATCATCCTCTTCGAGCCATTCTTCACCGCTCGACTGTCCTTCCTCGGCGAGTTCTCCTTCTGCTTCCGGATTGGCGGCTGAGTCTGTTGATTTGACACTCGGCTCTACCTCTTCGTCGCGTAACTCTTCACTTTGAGATTCCTGTTGATCGACAAGCTCGCCTCCTTCTTCCGGATTGGCTGCCGAATCAGTCGACTGGACCGTCGGGTCATCCTGGCCCAATGCCAGCGGACTGGCGATCAGCCCGAACGACACCCCGATGACTCCGATCCGTTTGAGCAGTTGTTGGGATATCATCATGATTTCGACACCCCCTCATTGCGTTGAGAAGTGAGGCAGGGGACTCATTCCCCCTGCACCCCTCCTGACAATTATTGTCGCGGTGAAGTTCGTCCCATTAATGACAACGCCCCACTCGGCACGAAACCGAGCAGGGCATTTCTCCACTATGCAAGGAATGGCGACGGCCGATCAGCGAAGACCCGGCAACAGATAGCGTTCAATGGCCGTACGCACCGACGGCAGCATGATATCAGTATGCTGCATCAGCTCGCGTACCAGATCCTGTAGCCCCAGAACGCCCACCTCCACGTGCTTGCGCAACGCCAAGCGTGCGCAAGTTTCAGGACAAGCTCCTTCGGGAATCTGTATCCCTAATGCTACCAATCGGCTGCGGAAATCATCCCCATCAATCAAGTCGACTATCATCATCTGCCTGTCCTCCTCATCCCCCTATCAGTGGGTGACAGCCTCACGAGTTCCCGCCTTGGACAACCGGCAGGCAGCGTACTTGAACTCGGGGATCTTACCGAACGGATCCAACGCTGGGTTGGTCAGGATATTCGCCGCCGCTTCGGCATAACAGAACGGCACGAACACCATGCCTTCCGGCATTAGCGAGTCGGCTCGCGTACGCAGAGTGATCTCACCGCGCCGCGTGGTGATGGTCATAGGATCTCCCGGCTGCAAGCCGAGACGCCTCAGCTCACTGGGTGCCAGACTGGCTACGGCCTCGGGCTCAAGATCGTCGAGCACGCGGGCACGACGGGTCATCGAGCCGGTATGCCAATGCTCGAGCTGTCGCCCGGTAGTCAGTACCGTGGGGTAGTCAGCATCTATCGGCTCATCCGGTGGCAGCGGCAAGGTAGGGCTGAACCTGGCCCGGCCCGACGCGGTTGGGAAGGCGTCCGAGAACACCACGTCCGCTCCGGGAGCATCATCTGCCGGACAGGGGTACGTCACCGAGTCCTCGCGCTCCAAGCGCTCCCACGAGATATGGTCAAGAGATGGCATACCGCGAGTCATCTCGGCGAACACATCGCGAGGATGCCGGTAATCCCAAGGCAATCCGAAGCGCTTGGCCATTTCCTGGATGATCCACCAGTCGGGCTTGGCGTCACCGGGCAATGGCATCGCCTGACGCCCCATCTGCACCTGACGGTTGGTATTGGTCACCGTACCGTCCTTCTCTGGCCAGGCGGATGCCGGCAGAATCACATCAGCGAACTGGGCGGTCTCGGTAACGAACAGGTCCTGTACCACCAGATGCTCTAGCTTGGCAAGCGCGGCCCGTGCATGATCCAGGTCGGGATCGGACATGGCCGGGTTCTCGCCCTGAATGTACATGCCGCGGATAGTGCCATCGTGGATAGCCTCCATGATCTCGACCACGGTCAACCCGGGTTTGTCATCGAGTTTGGTATTCCATAGCTCCTCGAAGGCCGAGCGAACCTGGGCATCGGATACCGGCTGGTAGTCGGGCATGACCATGGGGATCAGGCCGGCATCCGAAGCCCCCTGGACATTGTTCTGGCCACGCAGTGGGTGCAGACCGGTGCCTGGCCGCCCTGTGTGGCCGCAGGCCAGCGCCAGCGAAATCAGGCAGCGGGCATTGTCGGTGCCGTGAGTATGCTGTGAGATCCCCATCCCCCAGAAGATCATCGCCTTGTCGGCCTTGGCATATTCACGCGCCACGTCACGAATCGCTTCGGCACTGACACCACAACTCTCGGCCATAGCCTCCGGCGTCATACCACGAACATGCTCTTTCAGTGCTTCGAAGCCTTCGGTGTGGGCATCGATATAGGCCTGATCGTACAGTTCCTCGGTAACGATCACGTTGAGCATGGCATTGAACAACGAGACATCGCTGCCCGGTGTGAAGCGCAGCGCCTTGTGGGCATAGGCACCCATCGCCTGACCACGCGGATCGATGATGATCAGCTTAGTGCCGCGCTTGGCGGCCTGTTTGAAGAAGGTCGCCGCCACCGGGTGGTTCACCGTCGGGTTGCAGCCGGTGAGTATCACCACATCCGCTTCCTGCGCCTGCATGAACGATGCCGTCACGGCGCCGGAGCCGATACACTCCATCAATGCCGCCACCGAGCTGGCATGGCACAGGCGTGTACAGTGATCGACATGGTTGGAACCGAAGCCGGTACGCACCAGCTTCTGGAACAACCAGGCCTCTTCGTTGGAACACTTGGCACTACCGAAACCGGCCAAAGCGTTAGGGCCATGGGCATTCTTGAGATCGACCAACCCCTTGGCCGCCAGGTCCAGGGCTTCATCCCAGCTCGCTTCGCGGAAATGGCTCAGCGGCTTGGCCGGATCGAAATCCGGATCGATGCCTTTGGGAACGCCCTCGCGACGGATCAACGGCACGGTCAGGCGCGAGGGATGGCGCGGATAATCGAAACCGAAACGGCCCTTGACGCACAAGCGGTTCTGGTTCGACGGCCCATCACGGCCTTCGACGAACAGGATCTCGTCATCCTTGATGTGGTAGGTGAGCTGGCAGCCTACCCCGCAATAGGGACACACTGAATCGACGGTCTTGTCAGCGACCTTGGAGTCGCCATGCCCTTGCTCGTCGATCAGGGTGGCAGGCATCAGCGCCCCGGTCGGGCAGGCCTGGACACATTCGCCACAGGCCACGCAGGTGCTGTCGCCCATGGGGTCGTCGAAATCGAAGACGATCTTGGACGCCGCACCGCGATTCGCCAAGCCGATGACGTCGTTGACCTGTACCTCACGGCAAGCGCGCACGCAGAGGTTGCACTCGATGCAGGCATCAAGATTGACGTTCATCGCCGAGTGGGTGCTGTCATGGGTCAAGGAGCCTTCACGCGCAGCGATGTGATGCACGGTGGGCTCGGAACGCGCTTCACGCGATGGCAGGCGCTGTTTGACCGCAGTGGCATCGATGGCCAGTTGATCGGCCATGGCCCAGAAGTGACTGGAACGATCAGGACTGTCGTCGCGATCGGGCTGATCGGCGATCAGCAGCTCCATCACCCCTTCGCGGGAAATGCGCGCCCGTTCGGATGTAGCACTCTTGACCACCATGCCGGGCCTGGCTTCGCGTATGCAGCTCGCCGCCAGCGTGCGTTCGCCCTCAATCTCGACCATACAGGCGCGGCAGTTGCCGTCACTGCGATAGCCGGGAGCATCCTTGAAACACAGGTGCGGAATGGTCTCACCAGCACGCTTGGCCACCTGCCACAGCGTCTCGCCTGGGAAAGCGCTGACCTCGACATCGTCGAGGGTCATGGTGAAAGCTTCAGCCTGCGTGGAGGTAGCCGAGGATAGTACGGTATTCATGATCGATTCCTCTCCCCTCAGCCTTTGACGATGATGTGTTGGGCCGCCAGCGGCTCACGGAAGTCCTTGAGCAACCCCAACACTGGATTGGGAGCCGCCTGGCCGAGACCACAGATGGACGCATCCATCATCACTTGAGACAAGCGGGCAAGCTCTGCAGCGTCCCATTCGTCGCGCTCGAGCAGGGTCAGCATCTTCTCGCTGCCAACACGGCACGGGGTGCACTGCCCACAGGATTCATCGGCGAAGAACGCCAACAGGTTGGTGACCGCTGAACGCAAGTCATCCTGGTCGGAGACCACGATCACCGCCGCCGAGCCAATGAAGCAACCATGCTCCTGGAGCGTATCGAAATCCAGGGGAATGTCCGCCTTGGTAGCCGGCAGAATGCCACCCGAGGCTCCACCAGGCAGATACGCCAGGAGCCGGTGGCCTTCCTGCATGCCGCCACAGTACTCTTCCAACAGTTCATTCATGGTGATACCGGCTGGTGCCAGATGAACACCGGGGCGCTTGACCCGCCCCGAGACCGAGAAGCTTCTGAGCCCCTTGCGGCCATGACGACCATGACTGGCAAACCACTCGGCGCCGCGCTGCCAGATTAGAGGGATCCAGTAAACGGTTTCGACGTTATTGACCAGGGTGGGACGATCGAACAGCCCCTTCTGGGCAACGAACGGCGGGCGATGACGCGGCTTGCCGGGTTTGCCTTCCAGCGACTCGATCATCGCCGATTCCTCACCGCAGATGTAGGCGCCGGCACCACGCCGCATCACGATATACCCTGCTTCGACCAGGCCTGCTGCCTCCAGTTCTTCGATGGCTTCACGCAACACTCGATGCAAACCGGGGTATTCATCGCGCAGATAGATATACAGGGCTTCCGCCTCCACTGCCCAAGCGCTGATCAAGGCGCCCTCCAGAAAGCGATGCGGAGCGCGCTCCAGATAGTAACGATCCTTGAAAGTTCCCGGCTCACCTTCGTCGGCATTGATGGCGCAATAACGCGGGCCTGGCTCCTGCCGCACGAAATACCACTTCTTGAAGGTCGGGAAACCGGCACCGCCCAGACCCCGCAGATTGGCGGTTTCGAGCGCCTGCATCAGCATGTCGACCGTGACCTGGCCAGCGCGACACTGGCCAAGCAATTCATAGCCGCCTTCACAGCGATAGTCGGCCAAATGCTGCCAATCGACGGCCTCAGGATGAAAGTGATGGGTATCCAGCACAGCTTCGATGGCTTCGCGTGTCGCGTGATTGACATGCCGATGGCCAACCTCCACCACGGGCGCCATCTCGCATCGTCCCATACAGGGAGCACGTAGTACGCGCACCTCGGCCGGGTCGACGCCGGTTTCCAATTCCGCTTTCAGCGCCGCAGCACCGGCCAACTGGCAGGACAGCGAGTCGCAGACACGAATCGTCGTTGCTGGTGGTGGTGCCTGATCGTCATGGATCACGTCGAAATGAGCATAGAAGGTCGCCGTTTCGTAGACCGCCGCCATTGGCAGATTCATGTACGCGGCCAGCGCCCGCAGATAGCGTAACGAGAGATAGCCGTGAGCATCCTGGATGATGTGCAGGTGCTCGATCAGCAGGTCACGACGACGTAAGTCGGGTTGGGTCCGTTCGTCGCCGATCAGGGTTCGCAATTCCTCCAATGCAGCGGGATCGAGATCACGCCCACGGGGCTTACCCCGGAAACGACGGGTGGGAGTCACGGTCTGGACGGTCATGGCACATGCTCGTTGTTATCGATGATGACATGTCCAAATGGTGGCACCAGCGTCTACAAGTGGCAATCTTAGTGTTTCTGGGGCCTCTCGAACGCCGAGGAAAGATACGCGCACGTCGCTCTCAACATACCCTGATAGCCGAACTCGGATACAAGGGAGAACAAAAAGATACCGAGGTTCTTTGGCAATCTCCTATCAGTCCATTACGTTGACCAGAGAGGATTTCTTCTGTCGGAAATGGAGTTAGCGACATGCGTAAGACACTCTTGATCATCGGTACTACCCTGACCACCATCGGCTTCATGACCAACGTACACGCCGCCGAGGGTCCACAGGGACTGTACTCCGCTGACGCCATTCTTGACGCCAATGCCTATCAATCCAGCAATCAGCAAGAACGCGTCGGTGACGTCGAGGATATCCTGCTCGACGATGATATGCGGGTGCAGGCCCTAGTGATCGAGACTGGCGCCACCTTGGGCATGGGAGGCCGCGAAATCGTCGTCAATAATGACCATTACCGTCTGGAAACCTCTTCCGAGAACGCCGGGGATACTGAACACCGGGTCATTATCGATGCCACCGCGGATGAACTGGAGCAGATGCCGGAATATAACGCCAGTTGGTGGAACGAAACTCGGCAACAAGCCCGTGAAGCCTGGGAAGCCACCCAGGAAGGTGCCGAAAGTGCCTGGCAGCGCACCCGCGAAGGAGCGGAGCAAGCCGCGGACACCATTGAAGAGAGCATTCGTGGCAACGAGTGAGCCGCCGCCCCTATCACTTGCCGGACCCACCGAAAGGTGGGTTCGCCTTGCGTAGCCTTTGTTAACACATCACGTCATATTCTGCTAGACATGCCGAGGTCGCTTTCACGACACAACAGGCACCGGGATACCTCAAGAATGCGTTGACTGAATTTGCCTGGTAGTACCGCCAGGACGATTCGGTTCAAAATAACAAACGAGGACATCCCATGAAGCATGACGACGACCCGCTTCTGACACCCGGTCAGGACAACAAACAGGTTATGGGGCTGGATTTCCACAACCCCGTATTCCCCCTTTCCGCCATTACCATCCTAGCATTCATCATCTACGCGCTGGTCTATCCAGATTTAGCCAATCAGCAGCTCGTCGCCGCACGCGGTTGGTCGATCGAGCATTTTGACTGGTTGTTCATGATTGCCGGCAACATCTTCGTTCTGTTCTGCATCACCTTGATCTTTCTGCCCGTTGGCAAGATCCGCTTGGGCGGCCAGGATGCTCGTCCCGAGTATTCGCGGATGTCGTGGTTCGCCATGCTGTTCGCCGCCGGCATGGGGATCGGCCTGATGTTCTGGAGCGTGGCCGAGCCGGTAGCCTATTACACCGACTGGTACGGCACGCCGTTGAACGCTGCCGCCGGCACTGCCGAAGGCGCCGGTGCTGCCATGGGCGCGACCATGTTCCACTGGGGCCTCCACCCTTGGGCGATCTACGCCGTGGTGGGGCTGTCGCTGGCCTTCTTCGCCTACAACAAGGGACTGCCCCTCACTCTGAGATCGGCATTCTATCCGTTGCTTGGCGAACGTACTCGCGGTTGGATCGGGCATATCGTCGATATCGTCGCCGTTCTGGCCACGATCTTCGGCCTGGCCACCTCGCTGGGCTTCGGTGCCAGCCAGGCGGCAGGTGGGCTGGCCTACCTCTTCGACGTTCCCAACACCATCGGCACGCAGCTCGCCATCATCGTGGTGGTCACCGCCGTGGCGCTGTTCTCGGTATGGCGCGGCATCGATGGCGGAGTCAAGCTGTTCTCCAACATCAATATGGTGATCGCCCTGGTGCTGCTGCTGTTCGTGGTGTTCACCGGTTCCACTCTGCTGTTCGTCAACGGCCTGTGGACCACCACCGTCGACTATGTGTCGTATATCGTGCCCTTGTCGAACTGGATCGGCCGCGACGACCAGACCTGGTACCACGGCTGGACGGTCTTCTACTGGGCCTGGTGGATCTCCTGGTCACCGTTCGTCGGCATGTTCATTGCCCGCGTCTCGCGTGGCCGCACGGTACGGGAGTTCCTGACCGCGGTACTGGTGGTACCCACCGTGGTGACCATCGTGTGGATGACCGCCTTTGGTGGCACCGCGCTGGATCAGGCCACGAATGGCGTCGGCGCCCTCGCCGGAGGTATCGACGACGTATCATTGGCAATGTTCCAGATGCTCGAGCACCTGCCGCTGACGACACTGACCTCAACGCTTGCGATCATACTGGTGCTGGTATTCTTCATCACCTCGTCCGACTCCGGATCGCTGGTGATCGACAACATCACCGCTGGCGGCAAGACAGACGCTCCCAGAAGCCAACGGGTATTCTGGGCTACGCTGGAAGGTGTAATCGCCGGTGTATTGCTGTACGGCGGCGGTAGCACCGCACTCAGCGCCCTGCAGGCCGGAGCGGTCGCGACCGGGCTGCCGTTCACCATCGTATTGCTGGTGATGTGTTTCAGTCTCTACGTGGGATTACGCCAGGAGCAACGTCAACTGAGCTTGACCGCAGCCATCTGAAGCGTTGACCCATCGTGCCGGTAAGCAATACCGACCGGTTTTACCTACTCTGCCAGGGACGGCCCTTTCACGGCTTCCCTGGCATTGTCGTGACTACGTTACCAAACTGAAGGAAACATCGAATCAATTCAGTTCTTTGACTGGACAAACCCACGCCCCACTCCGGTATGGTAAGTAAGCCACTTATCGCATTTAAAAGGAGCAGGAGCAGGAGCAGTGAGCATGTACAAAAAAACCATAGACCCGGAGGCCCCACCAACCCCGAACTCGAGCGATGCTGTTACCTGAAGTCACTCAGACGGAGATTCCACTGTGGCAAATTACTCTTCACAACAATCGGCCAAGGGGCAGAATGAAGGCTCCGAAGGCATACCAGCCCCTGAAGGGCCAGCAAACCTTATCGATACCGATTACGTCATCGGGCAAGACAACATCACCGCCAGCAAGTTCGGCTTGAGCCTGGACCTGCATGGCAAGGTCTTCACGTTCTCGGCCTTGGTGATCCTGTTCTTCGTTATTCTCACCCTGGCTCTGCAGGCCGAAGTCGATCCAATCTTCAACGGCCTGCGCACTTGGTTGACCGGCAACCTGACTTGGTTCTTCCTGCTGGCCGCCAATATTTTCGTCGTTCTTTCCATCGTGTTGATCTTCACCCCCCTGGGCAAGGTACGCATTGGCGGCATGCATGCGAAACCCGACTTCAGCTACGCTGGTTGGTTCGCCATGCTGTTCGCCGCCGGCATGGGCATCGGTTTGATGTTCTATGGGGTTTCCGAACCCTTGACGCATTTCGATACCGCCATGGGCGGTACTACCGTCGAGAATGGCGTGCGTACCGACTGGGCACCATTGGGCGCTGCTGCCGATAACCCGCAGGGTGCGATATCGTTGGGCATGGCCGCCACCATCTACCACTGGGGCCTACACCCTTGGGGTATCTATGCGGTGGTAGCACTGGCACTGGCACTGTTCTCCTATAACAAGGGGCTGCCACTGACCATGCGCTCGATCTTCTATCCGCTGCTGGGAGAACGTATCTGGGGTTGGCCAGGGCATGTCATCGATATTCTGGCAGTGTTCGCTACCCTATTCGGCCTGGCCACCTCGCTGGGGCTGGGTGCCTCCCAAGCTGCTGGTGGACTGAGCTACCTGTTCGGAACCCCCAACACCAACGTCACCATGGTGCTACTGATCATGGGGATCACCGCTGTGGCGTTGCTTTCCGTGGTGGCAGGCGTCGACAAGGGGGTGAAGCGTCTATCGCAGCTCAACATGGTCATGGCCGCCCTACTGTTGCTGTTCGTGATTTTCGTCGGCCCAACCTTGATGATCCTTACCGGCTTCTTCGAGAATCTGGCGTCTTATGTGGTCAACCTGCCAGCTCTATCCAACCCCTTCGGTCGTGAGGACGTCAACTTCACCGAGGGTTGGACTGCCTTCTACTGGGCTTGGTGGATTAGTTGGTCGCCGTTCGTCGGCATGTTCATCGCACGCGTCTCGCGCGGTCGCACGGTACGCGAGTTCCTGATCGCCGTGCTGCTGGTACCGTCAGTGGTTTCAGTGCTGTGGATGACCGCTTTCGGCGGGACCGCCATCGATCAATTGGTGAACCAGAACTTCCAGGGGGTGGCGGATGCGGCCCTGGAGCTCCAATTGTTCGTCATGCTGGGTGAATTGCCGCTGACTGCCATTACCTCCTTCATCGGCATCTTGCTGGTGATGATTTTCTTCATCACCTCTTCCGATTCCGGTTCGCTGGTAATCGACTCCATCACCGCTGGCGGCAAAGTGGATGCGCCCAAGCCTCAACGGGTGTTCTGGGCCGTCATCGAAGGCGCCATCGCCATCGCCCTGCTCTTGGGTGGTGGTCTAACGGCCTTGCAGGCCGCCGTCATTTCCACCGGCTTGCCCTTCACCCTGGTGCTGCTGGCGGCGTGCTACGCGATCGTCAAGGGTTTGATGAGCGAGCCAAAAGCGGCCTGACAGCGGAAACGGCAATAGCGCAAACCAGGCGGCCACAGCTGTGGCCGCCTCAGACTGCTGACGAACCCCGCATTTTTTGCGGGGTTTGTGTTTCTACGCTCGCGTTCTTTGCTCGCGACGGAAGGGAGCGCTACAACACGATTTATCTCTCGAGAGGCAGAAAATGGCGCTCTCAAGCGAGTATGGGGCTTCCTGAAGGTGTCGCTGGAAGGAAAATTCGACGACCGGGCCCCTCTCAGGCCGCCAAGGCCATTTTCTTGAGGTTCTGCGCTGCCGCACAGAGCAAGGCCTGCTCTCGCATTCCAGCGATTCCCCGCATGCGAGCATAGCGGTACCCATGGAGTTGCTTGGCATCTGCGAAGCTGCGCTCCACCGTCTCCTTGCGGCGCTCGTAAATTCGTTTGCCTACCGGCTCCAGCCGGCGGCTCCCCACCCGCTCCTTGGCGTCTTCCCAGACGTGGCGAGTCACCGTCTTGCGGTAGTGTTGATTGCGTGTGCAAGTCGCTAGGCGTGGGCACTCCCGGCACCAGACCGGGTCCGAGTGGTAATGACGATAGCCTTCCCGGTTGGTAGTCGCATAACGCAGCGTCTGGCCTTCTGGACAGCGGTAACCGTCCTGATCGGCGTCATACACGAAGAGGCGTTTCGGCATCATGCCTTTCGGCTTGCTGGGCCGACAATAACCGATCACACCGTAAAGTTGGCGCTTCTCCAACCCTTGGCAAATCGCGGCGGTAAAGTAACCGGCGTCCACCCCAACGGCGGCCAAATCGAATCCAAAGCGTCGGCGTTGGCGATCCAGCCGCTCCAGGTAGGGCACGCTGTCGTGCACGCTCGCGGGCGTGATGTGCACATCGGTGATGATGGCGTGCCTGCCATCCACCGTTCGGTGATCCAGGTAGAAAAACCCCTTGGGCTTGCCCTCCCGCACCATGTAGCCGCTGTCGGGATCGGTATCACTGATCTTCTTGGCGGTGGGCTCGGGTTCCGCCTCTCGACGAGGCGGCAGCGGCTTTTTTCCGTGAGCCTCCCGATCGGCGACCACCGCCTCTTCCAGCTCTGCCAGATAGGCCTGCGGTGTCGTCTCCACCTCCTGCATCGTGAAACGACGGCGATTGGCATTGGCCTTGATGTGGGTGCTGTCGGTGTACAGGACACGACCGCCCACCAGGCCCTGTTGCATCGCCTGCTCCACCACATGATCGAACAGTCGCTGCGCGATATCGCTGTCACGGAACCGCCGGCGCCGGTTCTGGCTGAAGGTCGAGGCGTCCGGCACCTTGTCGGTCAGACGCAAGCCCAGGAACCAGCGATAGGCCACGTTCACCTGAAGCTCGCGGACGAGCTGGCGCTCGCTGCGAATGCCGAACAGGTAGCCGATGAACAGCGCCTTGAACAGGAGAACGGGATCCAGCGCGGGGCGACCGTTGTCCTCGCAGTACAAGTGACGGGTCTCGTCGCGGATAAAGGAGAAGTCGATGATGGCATCGATGCGCCGGAGCAGATGATCGGAAGGCACCAGCTCTTCCAGCGTGACCATCTCCAGCTCGTGTTGGGTAGGACCGGGATCTTTTAGCATTCCCTAATAACAACAAAGTCCTGGCCGAAGGGCCAGGACTTTGTCAGCAATCTGAGGCGGCCACAGCTGTGGCCGCCTTCTTTATTTCCGGTTTCCGTTACACCTTCTAGTACCAGAGATTGCCAATCGGCGTCTGCAAAGAGTAATGATTGGCGACTTGAGCCTGCAATAACTCCGCCGTGGCCAGCGCATCGACCAATGCATGATGGCCTTGATAGGGTGGCAGGCCATAACGTAATCGGCTGTTGTGCAGACGGATGGATACCGGCGGTCGTCCCATCCAGCGGCGAAAGCGTGCCCAAGGTGATTGGCGATGTAGCCGGGCTTCCAATGACATGGTATCGATTAATGGAAAACGCACACCCTCCCTCAGACGGGCCTTGACCGCAGCATTGAAGAACGGCCGTTCGATATGGCGGTAATGCACCACGACCAAACGGCCCGCCAACATGGACAACACCTCATCCAGAATCTCTTCCAAGTCGGGCGCCTTGGCAATCTCCGAATGGGTAATGCGATGCAAGGTCACCGACTTGCGGCTCAAGGGACGAGGTGGCCTTACCACCCAATAGCGACTCTGTGAAAGCGCAATACGCTGCAGGGTAAAAGGCATCAGTCCAATACTGACGATCCCGTGGCGTTGTTCGTCGAGTCCCGTTGTTTCCATATCCATGGCCACCATCGGCACTTCACCGATCGGCATATCCGGCGTCAAGGTGCCGGCGGAAAAGAATCGTTGCAGCCGTGGATCATGAGCTTTGGCGGCACGCTGTGCCATGTATTCCGGCCATCCCGGTTGCGCTTCTTGAGAAAAACGAAAGGACAGCATGGATTAGAGTGCCTGACTTCTTGTGGGGATAGGATAACGGAATTTCAGGAACTTCTGGGCATTGCTCAGTACCTGAAAGGCATCCTTGAGGTTGTGGCGCTCGGTATCCGAGACATTGGCCGGTTCGATATTGTTATCCGGTTCTCGTTCTTCTTCGATATCGATTACCTGATGACGAATACGCACCATGGAAATGAACTCAAGGGCATAGCGTATCTTGTCGCCAGTACCCGCCGGCAGCAGCTGAGTCTTGGCAATCTCGTCGAGACGGGCGAAAGAATTCTGCGCGCGCGAGCCACAGGCCAGGGCATGTACACGGATCAGGTCGGTCATCGGTGCTGTGCCGCGACGCTTGAGGTTGATGATATCGTTCTGCTTGCCATCCTTCTCCATCACGAAGGTGCGGAAGAAGCCCAAGGGTGGAGTACGGTTGAGGGCATTGCGAGCCATGGCCGCCAGGAACAGGGGACTCTGCGATGCCTTTTCGGCCACCAGATCCTGTAATTGCTCGACGAAGGCCTCCTCTCCGTAGACGCTGTCGAGATCGAAAAAGATCGAGCTGTGCAGCAGATGCTCCGGATTCGGGTTGTCAATCCAGTCACTGAAATAATTCTTCCACACCCGCAACGGCTGACGCCAACGCGTGTTGGTGGCCATCACATCGCCCTTGCAGTAGGTATAACCACAAGCATCAAGCCCATCGCTGACTCGCTTGGCCAGCTCGGCGAAGTAATCGTCGTGCTGCTGTGGGTCGAAGCTGTCGTCCAGGATCAGGGCGTTATCCTGATCGGTGACGATGCTCTGTTCATCTCGTGCCATGGAGCCCAAGGCCATGAAGCAATAGGGCACAGGAGGGGGACCTAGTTCTTCCTGGGCCAGTTCGAGCAACCGCCGTGTGAAGCTACGACCGATGGTCGACAGTGCGCTACCGACCATATGTGAGTTAGCCCCGTCGTGAACCATGCGCACGAAGGCAGCCCGCGCTTCCGGCTCAAGGCGAGCCAACCCTTGGGCATTGGTCTGATTGTAGATATTGCTTACCAGATAGAGGCTGCTGTGTGTCTCGTAGCGAACGATATCCGACAAGTGCAGAATGCCGACAGGTCGGCGACGATACAGCACCGGCAAGTGGTGTATGTTACTGCGTAACATGTAAAGCATGGCCTCGTGCACCGACTCGTCCGACTGGATGGTGATAAGGCCTTCGGTAACGACATCCCCCACCCGGGTCATGGGCGATAGTCCTTCGGCGACGATTCGATTGCGCAGATCCTGGTCGGTCAGGATCCCCAGCAACCGCCATTGACGTTCGTTCTTGTCAGTAAAGGTACGGCGAGGGTCATCATCCGGCTCGGCGAGCACCAGTACCGACGACACGCTTTCTTCATTCATACGCCGGGCGGTCTCCTGCACCGAGGTTCCGTGATCGATCATCACAGGACCGCGAGTGACCAGCTTACGCACCCGAGTCAGCATCATCTCATTGCTCTGGCGTTGCTCCTCCACCGTCGCTTTCAAGCGCGGTCTGTCGAGTTCAACGAAATCGGCAAAGTGCTCGTCTGCCTCGCAGAGATGATGAAAGACGCTTTCGGGAATGAAATAGATCAGGGTGTCTTCGATGGCCCTGGCAGGATTGCGTACCCGATGGTTTCGCAGCAGGCTGAAGTGACCAAAGATGTCACCTTCGCCCAGGCGATTGTAGAGATCGCCATTGCGGCGATAGATCTCCACCGCACCGCTACGAATGTACAGCAACTCGGAGATGCTATCCTCGAGTTTCAGGATATCAGTACCCGCCTTGAAGTAGGCCACCTCCACCTGACTGGCGACTTCGTCGAGCAATGCGTCGGGAAGACCATCGAACGGTGGAAAACGCCCCATGTGATCACGAATTTCCAATAACTCGACATCCATTCGACATACCCCCACCCAGCAAGACAATCGTCAGTTTGATGCGCCAATCGAAGGGTGTAAAGCAGTCCCTACGACCTTGGCCAACTCCCGGCTGTCATCTCGATGGCACATACGCTGAAGGCCACCCTTACTGGGTGGCCTTCAGCGTTAGACGTCAGCATGACGCCAATCACGATCAGTTCACGATCGTTTTATTGCGGCTGTTGCTGCCCTGCCATCTTTTGAACGCGTTGCATCAGCTCCGGATCCTGTTGAATGGCATGTCCGATAGAGTTGAAGGTCTCGACTTCCAGACCGCTGTCTTCCACCACCTTGACCATTTTTTCGTTGGCTTCCATGCGAACTTGCTGCTGAGCTTCCTTATCCTCTCCGGCATCTTGCAGGCGCTGGGTGTATTCCTGTGAGATCACCGCGATTTCTTGAGAAGCATCGGCAAACTGCTGGAGCTGTTCATCGCTGAAATTCTGTGCCTGTGCATCCGCTTGCGGCTGCTCCGGGGCCGCAGCAGGGTCCTCTTGCGCAAAAGCCGCCGAAGCGGACATCAGACCAGCCGTCAACAGTGCGGCAGAAAACAGAGCAGTCATCCTTTGCATGCAGTCTCTCCAAAGTATTGCAATGTATGTAATGCCCTGTGACGAACAAGACTAGGGCGAGGTTCAATATTTTGTTGTAACCGATATATACACAAAGTTATTCCAATGACACATATGTCACCATATTGCGACACAAAAGAATACCTGTCCTTTAACGTCTCCATGACAGAAGCTATCTCTATAGCCTTATTGTGGGAATGATCTCATGATTCATGGCTATCGACACGCCTCGCTTCCTCTATTGCTAATCAACGGGTAAGGTGGCTTTTTCATCGCTTTCTCGACTGATTAAGGACGACCTCCCCCATGCCCGCCTCACGAACCTCCACACTCGCTATCGCCGCTATGCCGGCACTGTTCGTGTTGCTGTGGAGCACCGGTTTCATCGGCGCCAAGTTCGGACTTCCCTATGCGGAACCCTTCACCTTTCTGTTCGTGCGCTTCGTATTGACCCTGACATTGCTGATTCCACTGGTATTCTTGCTCCGCGGTGACTGGCCGGAGAGCCCACGGTTATGGGGGCATATCGCCACCTCAGGATTGATGGTGCATGGGGCCTATCTGGGCGGCGTCTTTTATGGCATCTACCTAGGCATGCCGGCTGGGCTGGCCTCGCTGCTGGTCGGCCTACAACCGTTGTTGACCGCCGCCCTGGCGCGGCCATTGCTGAACGAGCGCTTGAATCCATTGCAATGGGTCGGCCTGGCACTTGGGCTGGTGGGCATCACGCTAGTGCTAGGCAGCAAGCTGAACCCGGGAGATGGCGGCCTGTTTCAGGGGTTCGGCTTGGGGGCGTTGGCCTGTGTGATGGTCGCGCTGGCAGGAATCTCGTGCGGCACTCTCTACCAGAAGCGCTTCTGCACCGGCATGCCGTTGCTTTCTGGCACCGCGGTCCAGTATCTGGGGGCGGGGTTGCTGCTGGGACTCGGCGCCCTGCTGTTCGAAGAGCGGCACATCGACTGGACGCCTACCTTCATCCTGACCCTTGGTTGGCTGGCGCTGGTGTTGTCGATCGCCGCCATCCTGTTGCTGATGGCCTTGATCAAGCGTGGCGAAGCCTCACACGTGGCCAGCCTGTTCTATCTGGTACCGCCGGTCACCGCACTGGAGGCCTGGTGGCTGTTCGACGAGGCGCTGCCACCCATCGCCCTGGCAGGTATGGCTATCGCGTTGACAGGCGTGGTGATGGTGGCCAGGGGGAAGCGGTCGACTTCCAAGGGCAACAAGTCTACCGCCACGCAAGCGACGAAATCGGACCGGGTCGGCGCCTGACGCCGCCCCGTCCGTCGTGGTCCAGAGGTCTAGCGGAGCACCCCTTCTTCCTTTAGCAGCTTAAAGATTGCTTCAGCACCTTGCTCTGGTGTCACATCGGTCAGGACCTGACCACCGCCGCCCTCGGCCTTGGCCGCGGCAGCCTTGAAGCGGTCGCGGGCCGACGCTGCCTTGACGATCTTCAACCGCTTGGGGCGCTTGCGTGCCGGCTGCACCGTCCATTCGCTTGATGCCTCATCAGGAACTGCAAGAGCTTCGGTACATCGCAGTTCACCACGCCGCGCCGGCCCATAGGCACTCTGACGTGCGGCTGATGCGGCAGCGTCGACGGTGACGATGGCCGGCAGGCGCACCTGAAGTCGCCGGCGCTGACCGCGTGGCAGAGCCTGAAGCAGCGTCGCCACACCATCCTCGACCTTCTCCACGCTTGCCAGACCGCTGACAACCGGCCAGCCCAGGCGCTCGGCAAGCAGATAGGGAAGCAAGCCGGAGCCTTCCCCCTGTTCGGCACGTTCGCCGCTGATCACTAATTGTGGCTTCGTCTCGCTAAGGGCACTGGCCAAGGCAGGAATCACATCAGCATCGCGAGGTTGTTCGACTAGGGTCAGGGTCTGGAAGCCCATGCCCAGATAGCCGCGCAGTGCGCTTTCGCTATCATCGTCGAGCGCCCCCGCATGCATCAGGGTGATACGTGCCTTGTCGAGGGACATGGCCAGCTCCACGCCCCGAGCATCCTGATCGGCGCGACGGGCACGACCGGTCAGTGGATGCCTGCCAATGGACACCAATACCGCGACTTCGAGTGCCGCTTTCGCATGGGCCTCAGGCTGCATCGCGCTTCTCCTCTCGTTGCTGCTCCACCATGTCGACCAGTGCCGCGAGGATGCTCGCCGAGTCACCGATCACCGCCAGGTCCGCACGCTTGATCATGTCGCAGCCGGGGTCAAGGTTAATGGCCACCACCTTCTCGCAGCTCTGGATACCCTGCAGGTGCTGAATGGCACCACTGATACCCACGGCCACATAGACGCGCGCGGTAACCCAAGTCCCGGTCGCGCCCACCTGCCGATGTCGCGGCATGAAACCGTCGTCCACCGCCACGCGCGAGGCGCCTTCGGTCGCCCCCAGCACCTTGGCGGCGTGATGGAATCCATCCCAGTCCTTGATGCCATTACCGGCGGAAAGGATGAACTCCGCTTCCGCCAGCGCCACACCGGCCGGGTCGACAGCAACCTGGCCCAAATCCTCGATACGTCCCAGCAGTGGAGGCAAGACCTGCGACAAGGCTAGCGGCTGCACCGCATGACGAGTCTCGGAGACGGGTTCGGCACACTCGGCCAGAGCCAGGACCACACGCGGCAAAGCGCGCTGAATGTCAGTGGTACCTGCGGCACCCCGGGCGGTACAACGCCAGCCCAGCTCGCAAGCGTCGTCCTTCTCGATTTGCCAGACGCCAGTGGCAGGCCGCTCCTGGATACGAGCTGCCAACCGCCGCCCCAGATCGGCACCACCCAGCTTGGAGTCGGGCAGCAACCAGTGATACGGGGCAAGCTCACGCTCGACGGTACTCAGAGCCGCCAGGCGCGCCTCCGGCATGTAGCCATCGAACACCTCTTCATCGAGATGCAGCAGACGATCGACACCCGCCTCGCCGAAACCATCTTCCTTGTGATTGCCGAAAACCACTGCCAGCACGGCACCCGGCTGCTCGCTATCGGCATCGGCCAGTTGCCGGGCCAGGCCCAGCAGGTCGCGATCATGAGACGAGAGCCTGCCTCCCGCCATATCCGGTACCACTGCGACCAGGAAGGCGGGAGCATCGATCTCGACACGCCGACGACTATCAGCCGCTGCCGACTCATGCCCTACTCCTCGTCCCGCCGAGGCAGCCTGCTGAACGCCACTACGGTCGATGCGCTTGATGCCATTGGGGCCAATAAACCCCACGGCATGGGGATTCTTGCGTATCACCCCATTGGGCCCCACCCACTCCGTCGCCACGGCAGTCCCCTGCCCCAATTCGGCCAGCACCCGTTCATGTTCGGGATGCAGACGGTTTCGGGCGATCCACTCCTGGCGCGGATCGCGGCGCAAGATCCCGGTCATGATGCTACCTCCTTGATCGCGATGCGTGCCTCGGCGGTGGGTTGGGTGTGCGGATCACTCTCCGTCACCAAGGCGTCGGCCACTAGTTCGGCGATATCGCGGATCTCGGCGGTGGCATCCACCACCCCCTCGAGCATGGCGGTACATTGCGGGCAGCCGACCGCCACCAGATCCGCACCGGTCTCCTTGACGTCGTTCATGCGCATGTCGGGAATCCGCTGCTTGCCGGGAATATCGGTGATCGGAGCGCCACCGCCGCCGCCACAGCAGCGTGAGCGATAGCCAGAGCGCGCCATTTCCGCCACCTCGATGCCCAGCGCCCTGAGCACGTTGCGCGGAGCCTCGTATTCGCCGTTGTAGCGTCCCAGGTAGCAAGGATCATGATAGGTGACCGTACCCCCTTTCCAAGGCTTGAAGTGCAGACGTCCAGCCTCATAGAGTTCGGCGATATAAGTGCTGTGGTGGAATACCTCGTAGTGGCCATCCAGTTCGCCGTACTCGTTCTTGAGCACATGGAAGCTGTGCGGGTCACAGGTGACGATGCGCTGGAAGCGATACTGCGACAGGGTCGCGATGTTGCGCTTGGCGAGCGACTGGAACGTCGCTTCGTCGCCCAGGCGCCGTGCCACGTCGCCGCTGTCGCGCTCCTCGTTGCCGAGCACAGCGAAATCGATGCCTGCACCACGCAGCACCTTGACCAGTGCGCGCAGCGTGCGCTGGTTGCGCATGTCGAAGACGCCGTCACCGAGCCACAGCAACACGTCTGCTTGCTTGACGTCCCGCATCAGCGGCAGATTCAGGTCCGCCGCCCAGTGCATGCGCGAGCCCGGATCGAAACCGCCGGGGTTGTCGGTGGCAATGAGATTGTCGAGCACCTCGGCACCCTTGTTGGGGGTGTTCCCGTGCTCCAGGGTCAGGAAGCGACGCATGTCGACGATGGCATCGACGTGCTCGATCATCATCGGGCACTCTTCGACGCAGGCCCGGCAGGTGGTGCACGACCACAGTGTCTCGGCATCGACCAGAGCCTTGCCCTCGCGGGCCACGATAGGCCCATGCGGGTTGCCGTGATGCTCGCCAACCGGCCTATCCGGATAGGGGCTACCGGCATAGTTGGCATCGCTGCCACCGGCCATGCCTACCACCATGTCCTGGATCAGCTTCTTTGGATTGAGCGGCTGACCGGCGGCAAAAGCTGGGCACATCGCTTCACAGCGACCGCACTGCACACAGGCATCGAAGCCGAGCAATTGGTTCCAGGTGAAGTCACTGGGCGTCTCCACGCCCAGAGATGACTTGGGATCGTCCAGATTCAAGGCCTTGAGGCCCGTCGAACGTCCACCACCAAAGCGCTCGGCCCGGCGGTGAAAGGCCAGATGCAGGGCGCCGGCGAAGGCATGCTTCATGGGTCCGCCCCAGGTCATGCCAAAGAACATTTCGCCCAGGCCCCAGACCAACACCGCAGCCAGCGCCACGGCCAGAATCCAACTGCCAAAGTCTTCAGGCAATATACCGACCGTCGGCAGGGTGATCAGGAACACGCTCAGTGAGAAAGCCATCAGGCTCTTCGGCAGGCGCATCCAAGGGCCCTTGGACAAGCGCGCCGGTGGGTTGCGACGTCGCCTGGCCACGAACAGGCTGCCCACGAACATGCAGGCACTGGCCGCCAACAGCACCCAGCCGAGCACACCCTGCGCCAGTCCCAAACCATGCACCAGGATCATCAGTACCGCGGCCAGCACAAAACCACCGGCGGTGGCCACGTGAGTGTTGGACATCACCTTGTCGCGTCCCACCACGTGGTGCAGGTCCACCAGATAGCGTCGTGGCATGGCCGCCAAACCTTTGAGAATCGGAACGGGCGATGACCGCCCCTGGCGCCACAGACGGACACGCCGCCAAGCGCCGATCACCGCCAACGCCAGGGCGGAGAAGATCAATACCGGTAGAATCGAGTCGAGCATGGCGCCCACCTCTTGGAATAGTTTTACGGCCACAGCTCACCGCCGGGGAGGCGGCTCATCAGCGACTTCGCATCCGCGCCAGGGGTCAGGTGCTGCGGTGCGGCCCTGCCGAAGGGATTCGGCAGAGACGCGGGGGCCATGGATGGCCCTTCCGCGTCGTGGCTGCAGGCCGCAAGCCTGGCCTTTGGGGTTTCGTGGATGCGCGGCGCGCATGAGTCCGCCACCCGTCGGCTCCAGTCTTTGCTTAGAAGTCCTTGCAAAGGCGCAGGGCATCATATATCGCCGCATGCGTATTGCGCGGCGCCGTGCAATCGCCCAACCGGAACAGCAGGAAGCCTTCACCCTCTTCCGCCAGGCACGGTTGCGGCTGGATGGCGTACAGCGCGTCGACATCGATCTGCCCGCGGTTACGCGACTGCTCCTTGAGTGCGTAATAAAGCGCCTCATCGGGACGCACACCATTCTCGACCACGACCTGGTCGACCACCCGCTCTTCCAGGGCGCCGGTGTACTCGTTTTCGAGCACCGCCACCAACGAGTCACCCTCGCGATAGACCTTATGCAGTGCCAGATCGGAGGTCATGATCACCTCCTTCTCGTAGAGGCTGCGGTAATAGGTCGGGAAGGTGGTGCCACCCACCGCCGCACCCGGCTTGATGTCGTCGGTGACGATCTCCACCTTGGCGCCCTTGTCGGCCAGGTAGTCCGCAGCCGAGACACCGGAGAATTCACAGATGGTGTCGTAGATCAGCACATTCTTGCCCGGCTCAATGGCGCCGCTAAGGATGTCCCAGGTACTCACCACCAGGCTTTCTTCGGGATTCTCGGAATAGCCCCACTCGGGGAATTGCGAGAGGAACGGCTGGCCACCGGTGGCCAATACCACGATATCCGGACGCAGGTCGGCGATCGTCGCCTCGTCAGCCCGAGTGCCCAGGCGCAGGTCGACGTTCAGGCGCGCCAGCTCGAGCTGGTACCAGCGGGTGATACCGGCGATCTGGTCGCGTTGCGGCGCCTTCGAAGCGAGGGTGATTTGTCCACCCAGGCTGCCCTCGGCCTCGAACAGAGTCACCTCATGACCGCGCTCGGCTGCCACTCGTGCTGCTTCCATACCACCGGGACCACCGCCGACCACCACTACCTTGCGCTTGGGGCCTTCGCTCTTCTCGATGATATGCGGTAGCCCCATGTACTCGCGGGAGGTCGCGGCGTTCTGGATGCACAGCACGTCCAGCCCCTGGTACTGACGGTCGATGCAGTAGTTGGCCCCTACGCACTGCTTGATCTGGTCCACCTGGTCCATCTTGATCTTGGCAATGAAGTGCGGGTCGGCAATATGCGCACGCGTCATGCCGACCAGGTCGACATAGCCACCTTCCAGGATGCGCTGGGCCTGATTGGGATCCTTGATGTTCTGAGCATGGATCACCGGCACGCTGACCACTTCCTTGATGCCCGCCGCCAGGTGCAGGAACGGCTCCGGCGGATAGGACATGTTAGGAATCACGTTGGCCAGGGTGTTGTGGGTATCGCAGCCCGAACCGATCACACCGAAGAAGTCGACCATGCCAGTGGCATCGTAGTAGGCCGCGATCTGCTTCATGTCCTCATGCGTCAAACCATCCGGGTGGAACTCGTCGCCACAGATACGCATGCCGACCACGAAGTCATCGCCGACCTCGGCGCGCACCGCCTTGAGCACTTCCATGCCAAAACGCATGCGATTCTCGAAGCTGCCGCCCCACTCGTCGGTACGCTTGTTGACGCGCGGGCTCCAGAACTGGTCAATCAGGTGCTGGTGCACGGCCGAGAGTTCGACCCCATCCAGGCCACCCTCTTTCGCTCGCCGCGCCGCCTGGGCAAAGTCACCGATGATGCGCCAGATCTCTTCTTCTTCGATGGTCTTGCAGGTCGAACGGTGCACCGGCTCGCGTATCCCCGAAGGCGACAGCAAGGTAGACCAGTTATAGCCATCCCAGCGAGAACGGCGTCCCATGTGGGTGATCTGGATCATGATCTTGCCACCGTGCTTGTGCACGGCATCCGCCAGGTTCTGGAAGTGCGGAATAATGCGGTCGGTGGCCAGGTTGACCGAACTCCACCAGGCCTGGGGGCTGTCGATGGAGACGACCGACGAGCCACCACAGATGCAGAGTCCACAGCCGCCCTTGGCCTTTTCTTCGTAATACTTGACGTAGCGCTCGGTGGTCATGCCGCCATCAGTGGCATAGACCTCGGCGTGGGCGGTGCTCACCACGCGGTTGCGGATGGTCAGCTTGCCGATCTCGATCGGCTGGAATAGTGCTTCGAATGCCATGATGAACGGTCCTCAGCCCTGCGAGTGGGATGAAATCGGCTTGGTGATGAAATAGCCCACGTCGTAGCCTTCCTCGGCAGCGCTTTGGGTCTGCTCGGCCACGGTACGTAATGAGCTGCCCCGGGCACTCAGGATCTGATCCATGGCCCCAGCGAACCAGCCGGTGAACATGTACTCGACCTTGCGTCCCACCTTGCCCAGTTGGTACACGAAGGCACTGTGTTCGAGGCGCACGCGGACGGTACCCGCGTCGAGATCGATCTCCTCGGTAATGAACTTGCCCCAGCCACGCTGGGACAGACGCTTCATGTAGTGCTCGAATACCGCTTCACCTTCCAACCCATGCAGCTCGGCTTCCTTTTCGCACCAATGCCAGGCGCTCTTGTAACCGGCGTGATAGAGAATCTCGGCATACTTTTCGGCACCCAATGCTTCTTCTACCGCGACATGATTATTGATGAAGAAGTGCCGCGGCACGTAAAGCATGGGCAAAGCGTCAGTGGTCCAGACGCCGGTTTCGCTGTCCACTTCGATGGGCAGTTCGGGAGCCATTTTGGTCACAGTCGTTTTCCTCGGATAATAGTTGTTTGATTCGAGCTTCGAGCTTCGAGCTTCGAGCTTCGAGCTTCGAGCTTCGAGCTTCGAGCTTCGCCAGTAGTGTTGCTTACTGCTCGTAGCCCGTGACTCGTAGCTGGCCGTCATTCGCCCCAGACGTCTTTCAAAACCCGCACCCAGTTCTCGCCCATGATCTTGCGCACCACGGACTCGCTAAAGCCGCGACGCAGAAGCGCCTCGGTGAGATTGGGGAACTCGCCGACAGTGCGGATGCCTTCGGGATTGATGATCTTGCCGAAACTGGTCAGGCGACGGGCATAGCCCTTGTCGTGGGTCAGCCACTCGAAGAAATCCTTGCCATGACCCTGGGTGAAGTCGGTGCCGATGCCGATGGCATCCTCACCGACGATGTTCATCACGTATTCGATGGCCTCGACGTAGTCGTCGACAGTGGCGTCGATGCCGGCACGCAGGAAGGGAGTGAACATGGTCACGCCAACGAAGCCACCGTGATCGGCGATGAACTTGAGTTCTTCGTCGGACTTGTTACGCGGATGCTCCTTGAGACCGGATGGCAGACAATGGGAGTAGCAAACCGGCTTCTTCGATTCGAGAATCACTTCCTCGGAAGTCTTGGCGCCGACATGCGACAGGTCGCACATGATGCCAACCCGATTCATTTCAGCGACGATCTCGCGACCGAAACCGGACAGACCGCCATCGCGCTCGTAGCAACCGGTGCCTACCAGATTCTGGGTGTTGTAGCACATCTGCACGATGCCTACGCCGAGTTGCTTGAATATCTCGACATAGCCGATCTGGTCTTCGAAGGCATGGGCATTCTGGAAACCGTAGAGGATGCCGGTCTTGCCTTCCTCCTTGGCACGAGTGATATCCGCTGTGGTCCGCACCGGGAGCACCAGGTCGCTGCACTCGGCCATCAAGGCATTGGACTTGACGATATTGTCGACGGTCGCCTGGAAGCCTTCCCACACGGAGACGGTGCAGTTGGCAGCGGTCAAGCCTCCGAGGCGCATGTCCTCGAACAGCTCGCGGCTCCACTTGGCGATGATCAGGCCATCGATGACGATGGCGTCGTTATGCAGCTCTAGAGGGGTCATGGTCAGCTCCGGGCAAGTGACAATGCTCAATGACATCTTGCCGGCAGCATATCCCTCGCCCCCCTTGTCACGACGCTTGGAAACGACCGGGAAAATTCCAAAAACGTCACGCGTGTCGCAATCGCGACGACAGAGACCACTTAGAGTCGTTCGAGATAGGAATGGCCACCCAGATTCTGCATCTGCCGGCGAATCCAGGCGCTGCGTTGCACCACATGAGAGTTGGGACGTGAAGCGCTCCAGCCACGGGGGTTGGGCAGGATGGCGGCCAAGCGGCTGGCTTGGGCCTGGGTGAGTTGGCTGGCCGACACGCCGAAATAGTGCTGAGCCGCCGCTTCCAGGCCGAACACGCCGTTATCCCATTCGACGATATTGAGATAGACCTCGAGGATACGCTCCTTGGGCCATAGCAACTCGATTAGCACCGTGAACCAGGCTTCCAGCCCCTTGCGCACCCAATTCCGCCCAGTCCATAGGAACAGGTTCTTGGCAGTTTGCTGGCTGATGGTGCTGGCGCCACGCAACTTGCCACCATTACGACTGGCCTCCCAAGCACGCTGTATCTCATCGACATCAAACCCTCGATGGTGAGGGAAGCGCTGATCCTCGGCAGCAATGACCGCCAGCTTGGCATTGTCGGATAGCTCCGACCACGGGCGCCAGCGGTGCTCGATAGTGATCGGCTCACGTGCCACCCAGGACTGTATCTTGCGCTCGACCATCACCATGGAACCGAATACGGGGACAATCCGGAATAGCAATACCAGCAATATCGACAATGCGACGAAACCGGCCAGGCCGAGTAGCAGTACGCGCAACGTTCTGCGCCACCAATCCTGCATCATGAAGTAGCCTTCAGTGATAACCGAGCGATTTTTGGAAATTGGCCCAGTATAACAGTACCGCGCCCCGAAAATCGGGGCGCGGCATCGACACAGGATGGTTCATGGAGCCTATAGAGGAACACTGGCGTAGGTCGGCTCTCCCTGGGCCTGGGCCAATGCCAGCACGGCACTGGATACTAGATCCTGTGACGGCGCCTCGACCTGCGTATGCTTAAGCAGGGCGCCCTGCTCGGCACCCAAGGGCACGCTGCGCGTGGTTTTGCCACCAATGCCCAGCCGTTCGTCACGCGGCGGAATGCCAAAGTACTCGCGATAGCACTTGGAGAAGTGCGGGGTAGAGACGAAGCCGCAAGCCGACGCCACCTCGATGATCGACATCGGGGTCTGCTTGAGCAACTGGCGCGCGCGAGTGAGGCGCAACTTGAGGTAATAGCGTGACGGCGAGCAATGCAGGTATTTCTGAAATAGCCGCTCGAGTTGGCGCCGCGATACATCGACGTAATGTGCCAGTTCGTCGAGGCCAATGGGTTCTTCCAGGTTGGCTTCCATCAGCGCGACGATCTCCAACAGTTTGGGTTGAGTGGTGCCCAGAACATGCTTGAGCGGTACCCGTTGCTGGTCCTGTTCGCCGCGCACGCGGTCGTAGATGAACATTTCCGAGATGCCCGCCGACAGCTCACGACCGTGGTCACGGCTGATCAGGTTGAGCATCATGTCGAGCGGCGCCGTACCGCCGGACGATGTAGCCCGATCACGATCGATGGAGAACAGCCGGGTGGTCAATGCGACGCGAGGGAATGCCTCCTGCATGGCAGCCAGGCATTCCCAGTGAATGCTGGTTTCGTAGCCGTCCAGCAACCCGGCCTTGGCCAGTGCCCAGCTACCGGTACACACCGACCCCAAGCGACGTGACAAGCGTGCTTGGGACTGCAACCAGATGACATGTTCGCGTTGCACGCTGCGGTTCGGACCCACTCCGCCACAGACGATCACCATGTCCAGCGCCAGGGGGACGGCGGTGGAAGCATCCGGCGTGACCTGAAGGCCATCGCTGGCACGTACTGGTGCACCATCCAAACTCAACGTATACCAGCGATATAGCTCACGGCCGGCCAGTTGATTGGCCATGCGTAGCGGCTCAATGGCCGACGCCAAGGAAATCAGGGTGAAATTGTCCAGCAACAGGAAGCCCAATGTTTGGGGAGCTGGGGACGAACGGGATGCATCGGGAGTGATTGCCATTGGGGATACTCCTGCACGGTTGGTCTGTTACGACCGTCGAGTGCAACTCGACGACCTCTGTTGTCGTTGTTAGATGCGCTATACGACCTGAGACCGCCGATTACGAGCCATCCATCGTTCTCGTGTGTCGCAGTCAGGCAAGTTCTGCTGGCAATGTAATCCTTGTGTCGCATTTTGACATGACAAATTTATCTATCGACTAGCAACCGAACATTGCACATAGACAATGACGTCGTATATGAATATGCCGGAGTCGTCTGAAAGCATAAAAACGGCAATAAAAAAGCGCCGACGAGGCGGCGCTTGATTCGAACCGGATCATCCAGAGCCTGTCACCCGCTGTCGCGCAGCCGTTCGGCGTGATAGCGCAAGTGGTCTTCAATGAAGGTGGCAATGAAAAAATAGCTATGATCGTAGCCAGGCTGGCGGCGCAGGGTCAGTGGGTGATCGTGATCGGCACACACCGCCTCAAGCCGCTCGGGACGCAATTGTTCCTCGAGGAAATCGTCGGCTTCACCTTGATCGATGAACAGCGGCTGGCGCGAAGCTCCCTTGACCACTAATTCGCAGGCATCGTACTGAGTCCAAGCACCGGGATCATCGCCCAGATAGTTGGAGAAAGCTTTCTGCCCCCAAGGGCAAGTACTGGGATTGACGATTGGCGAGAAGGCAGACACCGCACTGTAGCGCCCTGGATGGCGCAGCGCCATGATCAGCGCCCCATGACCTCCCATGGAGTGGCCACTGATCGACTCTCGACCATTGACCGGGAAGTGCTGGCGCACGACCGAAGGCAATTCATCGGCAACATAGTCATACATGCGATAGTGCTTCGCCCATGGCTCCTGAGTGGCATTGACATAGAAGCCTGCGCCGGAGCCGAAGTCGTAACTGTCATGCTCACCGGGTAGATCCAAACCGCGTGGGCTGGTATCGGGGCACACGATAGCGATGCCGAGCTCGGCGGCCACGCGCTGCGCCCCTGCCTTCTGCATGAAATTCTCGTCAGTACAGGTCAATCCTGACAGCCACCACATCAGCGGTACCCGCTCATTCTCGGCCTGAGGCGGCAAGTAGATGGCAAAGATCATCTCGCAGTCCAACGCCCGAGAGTGATGCTTGTATCGTTTCAGCCACCCACCGAAGCTCTTGTTGGCAGAAACTAATGAAAGCGATTCGGACATGGTCATGGCGACTCCTATTCCAACCCACCGTCCCTGCGGTCACAGGGACGGCCGGCCAACGGTGTTCATGCTTCGATTACCGTGGCTCAGTAATGCAGCACGCTGCGAATGCTCTTGCCAGCGTGCAGCAGCTCGAATGCCTCGTTGATCTGCTCGAACGGCATGTCGTGGGTGATGAACTCATCGATCTTCAACTCGCCGTTCATGTAGCGCTCCACATAACCGGGCAACTCGCTGCGCCCCTTCACGCCACCGAACGCCGAGCCCTTCCACACCCGACCGGTGACCAACTGGAACGGCCGCGTGGAGATCTCCTCGCCGGCCCCGGCCACACCGATGATCACCGACTCACCCCAGCCCTTGTGGCAGCATTCCAGCGCCGAGCGCATCACGTTGACGTTGCCGATACACTCGAACGAGTAGTCGACCCCACCATCGGTCATGTCGACGATCACCTGCTGGATCGGCTCGCCGTACTCCTTGGGATTGACGAAATCGGTGGCACCGAACTGGCGCGCCAAGTCGAACTTGTCAGGGTTGACGTCAATGGCGATGATGCGGGCGGCCTTGGCCATCACCGCGCCCTGGATCACCGCCAGGCCGATGGCGCCCAGACCGAATACTGCCACCGTCGAGCCCGGCTCGACCTTGGCGGTGTTGAGCACCGCGCCGATGCCGGTGGTCACCCCGCAGCCCAGCAGGCAGATCTTGTCCAGTGGTGCCTGCGGCGATACCTTGGCCAGCGACACCTCGGGCAACACGGTGTATTCGCTGAAAGTCGAGCAGCCCATGTAGTGGTGCAATTGCTGGCCATTGAGCGAGAAACGTGAGGTACCGTCGGGCATCACCCCTTTGCCTTGGGTGGCGCGTACAGACTGGCACAGATTGGTCTTGCCCGATCGGCAGAACTTGCACTGGCCGCATTCGGCAGTGTAGAGCGGGATCACATGGTCGCCGGGCTTGAGGCTGGATACGCCTTCGCCGACTTCCTGGACGATGCCGGCCCCTTCATGGCCCAGCACCGAGGGGAACAGGCCTTCCGGGTCGGCTCCGGACAGGGTAAAGGCGTCGGTATGGCAGACACTGGTGGCCTTGATCTGCACCAGCACCTCGCCGGCCTTCGGACCCTCGACATCGATTTCGGTGAGTTCCAGCGGCTTGCCAGCTTCCAGGGCAATCGCAGCGCGTGACTTCATCGGGGCACTCCTGGTCCGTATACGGCGATAATGGTAAAAACCGATGCCGGCAAGCCGCGAATCACGCGCTTGCCGGCATATGACATCCTTTTCAGTCTAGGCGAGCCCACGTTCCAGAATAAACCGAGTTAGACTCATAAGATTATTGCCTGTCAGCAATAATTAAGAAGGAGAACGATAAGCATGCATCGCTGGGATCGTATTGAGGCTTTTACTGAAGTGGTCCGCTTGGGCACCTTTTCCGCAGCGGCACGCCATCTCAAGGTCTCCAACTCGCATGTCAGCCGCCTGGTCGGCCAACTCGAAAACCAGTTGGATACACAGTTGCTGTACCGCACTACGCGCCAGATACGTCTGACCGACGCCGGTGCACTCTACTACGAGCACTGTCGTCACTTGCTCGACGGCTTCCGCGAGGCTGAAGCCGCCATCAACGACCTGCAAACCAAACCCAAGGGGGTGCTCAAGCTAACCTCGGCAACGACCTTCGGCGAACGCTATATCGCCCCACTGGTCAACGACTTCCAGTGCTTACACCCACAGCT
The DNA here is from genome assembly GCF_000409775.1 of Litchfieldella anticariensis FP35 = DSM 16096. Classification (GTDB taxonomy): domain Bacteria; phylum Pseudomonadota; class Gammaproteobacteria; order Pseudomonadales; family Halomonadaceae; genus Litchfieldella; species Litchfieldella anticariensis. Next base: position 645,964 of record NZ_KE332388.1, read on the forward strand.
CGAAGTGTTGATGCATTTCACCAACCGCCAAGTGGAATTGATCGATGAAGGCTATGACATCGCGATTCGCATGGGTGTGCTCAGAGACTCGACCCTGATCGCCCGACGCTTGTGTGGACGCCGTGAATACGTGGTTGGTTCCAGAGCCTATTTCGAACAGGTTCCGCGCCCACACTCGGTAGCGGAATTAGCCAACCACCGCTGTCTAATTGGCTCTCGCGACAATTGGCTATTCGAAATCAATGGCCAACGCCGCGAGGTCCGTATCCATGGACACTGGCAAGCCAACTCCGGGCCGGCCATCCTGGATGCCGCGTTGAAGGGTCTGGGGGTGGCTCAATTGCCGGACTACTATGTCGAACCCTATTTGCAAACAGGGGAATTGATCTCGGTACTGGATGCCTTTCAACACCCTGACACCGCTGTATGGGCCGTCTATCCCCGTCATCGGCATCTATCGCCCAAGGTACGCCAGTTCGTCGACTTCCTGGTCGCACATATCGGCGAGACGCTGCCAAGCAAGCGGTGAAGATCAACTAAAAAAAGGGCGCCGTTAGGCGCCCAAGTAGGGTTGATACGAGAGAGAAACTGGTTCAGCACTCGATGGCATTCACTGCCAGACCACCGCGTGACGTCTCTTTGTACTTCTCCTGCATGTCGGCCCCAGTATCGCGCATGGTGCGAATCACCTTGTCTAGCGAGATAAAGTGGTTGCCGTCGCCTCGCAGAGCCATCTGGGCGGCATTGATGGCCTTGACCGAGGCAATGGCGTTGCGCTCGATGCAGGGCACCTGAACAAGGCCACCCACCGGATCGCAGGTCAGACCAAGATTGTGCTCGAGACCGATCTCGGCGGCATTTTCCACTTGGGCAACCGTACCGCCCATGACTTCGGCGAGACCCGCTGCCGCCATGGCACATGCCGATCCCACTTCACCCTGGCATCCCACCTCAGCACCAGAAATCGAAGCATTCTTCTTGCACAGGATGCCCACTGCCGCGGCGGCGAGCAGGAAATCGACCACATCGCGCTCACTGGCGCCTGGTTGGAACTTCATGTAGTAATGCAGCACCGCTGGGACAATACCTGCCGCGCCATTGGTCGGTGCGGTGACCATTCGGCCGCCAGCCGCATTTTCTTCGTTGACCGCCAGGGCGAAGACATTGACCCAATCCATGGCCGAGAAGGTCGAAGCGATCAGGCTAGGACTGTCCTCCACCGCGAGCAGGCGCCGATGCAACGCTGCGGCACGACGCTTGACATTGAGCCCGCCAGGTAGCACGCCTTCGTTATGCAGACCGGTTTCTACGCAATCCTGCATGGCTTGCCAGATGCGCCACAGTTCAGCGCGGATTTCCGCCTCACTGCGCCAGGCCTTTTCGTTTTCCAGCATCAGGTCGCTGATACGCAGATCGTGCATCTCGCACAGTGCCATCAGTTCGGCAGCGCTGTTGAAATCATAAGGCAAGGAGGTGGTATCGGTATCGAGCTCGCCAGCCTGAGCCTGAGCCTCGTCGACCACGAATCCACCGCCCACTGAATAGTAGGTGTTGCGATAGAGCTCAGTGCTATGACCATGCGCGATCAAGCACATGGCGTTGGGGTGATGCGGCAGATTCTCTTCGAGTAGTTGCATGTCGCGCGCCCACAGGAAGGGAACCGCAAGCCGATTGTCGAGCAGTAAAGCCTGTGACTCCAGCAGCTCCTCAATGCACGGCGAGATGATCGATGGGTCGATCCGATCGGGACGTTCCCCCATCAAGCCCATGATCACCGCACGATCGGTACCATGCCCGACACCCGTGGCCGACAAGGATCCATACAGTTTCACCTCGACACGCGCCACCCGCTCAAGCAATTCCTGTTCACGCAACGACTGCACGAAGTCGTAGGCCGCGCGCATGGGGCCCACGGTATGCGAACTGGACGGCCCGACACCGATCTTGAATAAGTCGAACACACTGATGGACATGGGAACTCCCTCACCAACGCCTATGGGCGCTTCATCAATATAGCTAAACCGACACGGTTTCAATGCTGCCCTCTCGGGCCTTTTACGCTATGGTGGTCGTACATCCCTGTGTAGACAACCGAGAATATCTCGCCCTTTGTTTAGAATGACTAAACCATGAGCCGTACTCTCAATGCCCAGACCCATGCCTGGCTGAAGGTCTTCGCCGTCAGCGCCCGGCACCTGTCGTTCACCCGCGCCGCTGAAGAACTGCACGTCACCACTGGAGCGGTGAGCCAACAGATCAAACAGCTCGAGGAGCGCCTGGGCTTCAAACTGTTTCGCCGTCTGCCGCGCCAACTCGAGCTGACCGATGAAGGGCGCCGGCTCGCGACGGTCGTCGACGATGCCTATCAGTCGGTGGGCCTGGAAGTGAAACGTCTGCGTTCCGGCGTGATGAGCGGTATCCTGCGGTTACGCTCGGTGCCCTCTTTCCTGGCCAAGTGGCTGATGCCACGACTGCCCCGACTGCAAGCCCGTTTTCCTGATATCGAACTGCACGTATCCGCCGAGGACAGTAACCTCTCGTTGCGCGACGGCGACTTCGACCTGGCGCTGGACCTCAACGACGGCCACTATCCGGGACTGCAGATCACTCCGTTGATGGACGAGGTCATTTTCCCGGTCTGCGCTCCCGGACTGATGCGTGGCAAGCCTCCTCTGCATCGTCCGGAGGATCTGGCCTACTATCCGTTGCTGCACGATGTCACTGCCTGGCGTGGCAGCCACGATTATGCTGAATGGGAGCACTATCTACGCGCCATCTCGGCCCCGCATGTCAATGTGCGACGTGGCTATACCTTCAACCGCAATCAACTGACCATGGAAGCGGCGATCGCCGGCATGGGCGTCGCCATTGCCAGGCAGACGCTGATCACCAATGAGCTCAAGACCGGTGCGCTGATTGCTCCCTTTTCACAGCGAGTGGAAACCGGTAAGCGTTATGGCATCGTGTATACCCAAGGTGCACTCGACGATCGACGCGTACGCGCCGTGCACGACTGGTTAGTAGAAGAGGCCCGGCGCAGCACCCCCGACAGGCGTGAGATAGCAAGCACGAGCCAGTGACGATACAATGACATTCGTACTTGAATGTTTGTCTTGTTTGTGGAACCTCCTGGATGCCTCCCTCTCCTCTGCCACCGAAACTCCCGACTCCCATCGGCTTTGGCGCCACCTGCTTGCGCGCCATGCTGTATATCCTGCTGATCACCGGCTTGATGCAAGGCATATACTACGAAGCGCTGTACCTACAAGACGTTCGCTTCAGTGAATACGGTTTCACCGAACTGGCACAGATTGTATTCCTGTGCATCATCTCTGCCTTGCTGTTGTATATACGCCACGTCCTGAAGGCACTGCCTACCGTCACCTTGCTGATGTTTGCTTTTGTCTTCAGCTCTCTGGTTCGGGAACTGGACTATTTCTTCGATACCTATGTCTTCGATGGCGCATGGCAAGTCATAGTGACGCTGGTGATACTGCCCAGTCTGTTCATGGTGATCCGCAAGCGCCATGCATTTCTCGCCGAATTCGAGCGTTATGCCAACAGTTTCTCCTTCGGTCTGTTCGCCAGCGGCTTTCTGGTCACTTATGTCTTCTCACGCTTTTTCGGACGCAGCGAATTGTGGATCGCCATTCTCAATGAGAACTACGCGCGCACGTTCAAGGACATCGTCGAGGAAGTCACCGAACTACTCGGCTACAGCCTGATTCTGATCGCGGTAATAGAATTGATCATGCTGGCACGCCGCTGGCGAGCGTAGGTCGATCGAATAAGAGGCAGGATATGAAAACACCCACCGGCTTGGCCGATGGATGTTTTGCTTGGTACTACTGGAAAGGCATTACTCGTCGAGGAACGAACGCAGCGGTTCAGAGCGCGACGGATGACGCAGCTTACGTAGCGCCTTGGCCTCGATCTGACGAATCCGCTCACGGGTAACGTCGAACTGCTTACCCACTTCCTCGAGGGTATGATCGGTATTCATGTCGATGCCGAAGCGCATGCGCAATACCTTTGCCTCGCGAGCGGTAAGGCCACCAAGCACGTTGCGAGTGGCCTCGATCAGCCCCTCGCCGGTGGCCGAATCGATGGGCAGCAGCATGGTGCCATCCTCGATGAAATCCCCCAGATGAGAATCGTCATCGTCACCGATGGGCGTCTCCATGGAGATCGGCTCCTTGGCGATCTTGAGCACCTTGCGAACCTTGTCCTCAGGCATTTCCAGACGTTCACCGAGTTCTTCCGGTGTCGGCTCGCGCCCCATCTCCTGCAACATCTGCCGTGATACGCGGTTGAGCTTGTTGATGGTCTCGATCATGTGCACCGGGATACGAATGGTGCGCGCCTGATCGGCAATAGAACGCGTGATAGCCTGACGAATCCACCAAGTGGCATAGGTCGAGAACTTGTAACCACGCCGATATTCGAACTTGTCCACTGCCTTCATCAGACCGATATTGCCTTCCTGGATCAAATCGAGGAACTGCAAACCACGGTTGGTATACTTCTTGGCAATCGAAATCACCAGACGCAGGTTGGCCTCTACCATTTCTTTCTTGGCCCGACGCGCCTTGGCCTCGCCGATCGACAGCTTGCGGTTGACTTCCTTCAGCTCAGCGACCGGCAACTGCACCATGTCCTCTTCGAAGGCAATCTTGCGCTGAGCACGGGCGATGTCATTGCGGAACGGCTCGAGCCGCTCACTGAACTTATCGTTGGCGGCCAGGAATTCATCCATCCACTCGACACGGGACTCGTTGCCGGGAAACGATTTGATGAAGGTCTTGCGCGGCACTTTGCCCTTCTTGACGAAGACCTGCATGATGACTTTTTCCTGATCGCGCACTTGCTCGACGCTAATGCGCACCTGCCCCACCAAGCGCTCGAAGTGCTTGGGCACCAGCTTGATCGGCGAGAACAGTTCAGCCAGGCGAGCCTGTTCCTCTTCGGCCCGGGGCGAACCACGGCCGTGCTTCTCGACGGTGGCTTTGGTCAGCTCGTTCTGCTCGCGGATCTGTTCGAAGCGTGCCCGCGCTTCCTCCGGGTCCGGCCCACCTTCGCTTGCACTGGTATCCTCGGCGTCCTCGTCATCGTCATCCGCCTCGCTATCGGCGTCCTCGTCGAGTTCGGCTTCGGGTTCGGGTTCCGGCTCTTCGGCTTCGGCCACACCGGGGATGCCCTCATCAGGGTCGATGAACCCGGAGAACAGGTCGGACAAACGGCCAGGAGCCTCTTCGTCCTGGGTGGCATCATAGGCCTCGAGGATCGAGTCGACAGCACCAGGCAAATAGGCCAATGCCGACATCACCTCACGGGTGCCTTCTTCGATGCGCTTGGCGATCTCGATCTCGCCCTCACGGGTCAGCAGCTCGACGGTCCCCATTTCACGCATGTACATGCGCACCGGATCGGTGGTGCGACCGACATCATTTTCCACTGCCGCCAGTGCCGCCACTGCCTCTTCAGCGGCGTGCTCGTCCGGGGAGTGATCGGCCATCATCAAGGTGTCTTCATCGGGGGCTTCTTCAACGACACTGATGCCCATGTCGTTGATCATGCCGATGATGTCTTCCACTTGATCCGGATCGGCGATATCCTCGGGAAGGTGGTCGTTGACCTCGGCATAGGTCAGGAACCCCTGTTCCTTGCCGCGCGCGATCAACTCCTTCAGACGTGACTGCTGCTGCGCATTTCCAGCCATAGAAACCCTATCTCGACGAAGAAGAATGAAGCACCCAAACGTATAGGCGGAAAAAATCTAGTAAGCCGATCAGTATAGCGGCTTACCATACTCGTCCGCCAGCGCTCCATTTGCGCCGACGCTCAGGTGTGTTAGGTTGTTCGGTTGCACTCGATGCCGGATCAATCGAACGTATGCCCCTTAGATGGTGATAATGGGCAACAATTCAACCCCGACACGAGTCCCGTCAATTCGTTGCGGCGCTTCCTCACGCCTCAGCTCAACGGCTAAGTGCCGTCAGCAACTCCATGAGCCGTTGTCGTTCTTCCCTCGACAGTCGCTCTCCGCTTCTTTCCCTGGCAAGCAGCGAGTCGATTTCGCTCTGCGGCGTGCGCCGTGACCGTTGCTGGAGAAAATACTCGACCAATCCCTCCAACTCGGTAGCGCGGGCCTCGCGCGGAATCAGCAACTCATGACGCACCAACTCGGCGAGTCGCTGCCCCTCCACACGACCATGAAAGTGCGCCAGCAGCACCTGGGGGCTGCGATAGCCTCCCGCCCGCAACAATTGGATGACTTCCACGCAAAGCGCCCCATCGGGATCCTCCGTGGGACACCAGTCCAATGTCTCCGGCAACCGCTCAACCAGGCGCGGCTCATGCACCAATAGCTGCAGAGTGCGCCCTGTCAGCCCCAGCGCTGCAGGCCGCTTGTCAGCACGCCCCACCGGCTTCGCTGACGCTTCATAGGGCTCGTAAACCTCGTCGTCAACGTCGACCTCGCGGGTCGGTACGACAGGAGCCAGCAAGGACTCGAAACGCGCCTGCTCGACGCCACTGCGCTTGGCCAACTCGCCCAGCAACATTGACTTGAGCACCCCTTCCGGCAAGCGCTGCAATGCGCTCAACACCTGACTGGCAAAACGCTCACGGTCCTCTATCCGGGCCAGATCGCGCCCCACGGCAGCCTGCTCGAACAGAAACTCCGACAACGGGCTGGCGCATGTGATGCGATCGGCGAAGGCATCAGCCCCCTCACGCCGGACCAAGCTATCCGGATCCTCCCCTTCAGGAAGAAACAGGAAGCGTGCCTGCCGGCCATCAATCATCAGTGGCAGCACGATCTCAAGCGCTCGGCTAGCCGCTTGACGTCCAGCACGGTCACCGTCGAAGCAAAACACCACCTCGCCGACCAGGCGGAACAATCGACTGAGATGCTCCTCGCTGGTCGAGGTTCCAAGAGTGGCCACAGCATTGCGAATACCGAACTGTGCCAATGCCACCACATCCATGTAACCTTCGACGATCAATACCCGCTCGAGGTGACGGTTGGCCTGACGCGCTTCGAACAGGCCATACAGCTCGCGCCCCTTGTGAAATACCGGAGATTCCGGAGAGTTCAAGTATTTGGGCTTGGCATCGCCGAGCACCCGCCCACCGAATGCAATGGTACGGCCCTTGAAGTCGCGAATCGGAAACATCACCCGGTCACGGAAGCGGTCATAGGTACGGCCGCTATCTTCACGATGGACCAGCAAGCCATATTCGACCTGCACTGCTTCAGGAATGCCGTGCTCGCTCAAGTGGCGCTTCAGCGCCTCCCAGTCGTGTGGCGCATAACCAATACCGAAATCCGCCAGCACCTCGGCAGTGAGCCCACGCCGCTCCAGGTAGGCACGTGCCGAATCGGCCTCTGCCATCCTCAGGCGTTCGCGAAAAAAGCTCGCTGCCAGTTCCAACAAGTTGACCCCTTCCTTGCGCTTGCGTTCCCGGGCCTGGGCCCGAGGGTCGTCAGCACCCTCTCGCGGCACCTCCATCCCTTGGCGGACAGCCAACTGCTCCACTGCCTCGGGGAAGCGCAAGTTGTCGTATTCCATCAGGAAACGCAATGCATTACCGTGGGCTCCGCAGCCAAAGCAGTGGTAGAACTGCTTGTCCTGACTAACAGTGAACGAGGGTGTCTTTTCCTGATGAAAGGGGCACAACCCTGAATAGTTGCGCCCACTCTTCTTGAGCGTGACGCGCTCCCCCACTACCTCGACCACATCAACCCGGGCGAGCAGATCATCAATGAAACGTTGCGGGATCTGACCGGCCATAGGCGGCAAACTGTCCTGAGTGACGAAGGGAAAGCGTGGCAAGCAAGGACGAAAACACAAGCGGCCACCATCAGGCGGCCGCTTGGCGTCCCTCTCGAGACGGCCCGGTCATGACATGAGCCGCCCCTAGTACGGATCAGTACAGCCGTTCGAAACGCTTGCGCTCACGCTGCAGCTTCTTGGCGTGACGCTTGACGGCCGCCGCTGCCTTGCGCTTGCGCTCCGCAGTCGGCTTCTCGTAGTGCTCACGACGACGCACTTCGGAGAGAACACCGGCTTTTTCACAGGAACGCTTGAAGCGACGCAGAGCTACGTCGAACGGCTCGTTATCACGTACTTTGACAGAAGGCATTAAGCACTCACCTACCTTGAAGAAATCATGAGTTCGGTTTGAACGCACACCCTATGGGCCTTAACGTCGGCTTGCCACGACGCTCGCACGTGACAAACCGCGAAGCGAAAGTAAAGCAAAGACGGACACAGTCCCTGGATGCACGACCCAGTCTTACAGCGGACAGTATTTTAGTCATGGTTGCGGCTGTTTGCAAATGACGACCTGCCCACGCCATGTGAAAACGCGTAGAATGAGTACAGTATCGATCATTCTTCAGGAATATTCTTCATGCGCGTATTGGGCATCGAGACATCATGTGACGAGACCGGCGTCGCCCTCTATGATACGCAGGCCGGCCTGCTGGCCGATACCCTCTACAGTCAGATCGCCATGCACGCCGAATACGGCGGTGTGGTTCCGGAACTAGCATCCCGCGATCATACCCGCAAGCTGCTACCACTGATCCAGGAGACATTGGCCAGCGCTGGACTTGGCCGTGACGATATCGACGGCATTGCCTATACCGCCGGCCCGGGGTTGGTTGGCGCTCTGATGGTCGGCGCCGCCACCGCACACGGAATGGCCCGAGCCCTGAATATTCCGGTACTTGGCGTACACCATATGGAAGGGCATTTGCTGGCACCGATGCTCGAGGAGGAGCCTCCCGCCTTCCCTTTCATTGCTCTGCTGGTCTCCGGTGGCCATACCCAATTAGTGGAGGTTCAGGGGCTGGGCCAATATCGCCTGCTCGGCGAATCGGTAGACGACGCCGCTGGTGAAGCCTTCGACAAGGCCGCCAAGATGCTCGAGCTCGACTATCCCGGTGGCCCCGCCGTGGCACGCCTTGCCGAACTCGGTGACCCCACGCGCTTTCGCTTTCCGCGCCCGATGACCGATCGTCCGGGGCTGGATTTCAGTTTCTCAGGCCTCAAGACCCACACCCTGATCACCGCCAATACACTACGTGAGACCGGTGAACTCGATGACCAAGGGCGTGCAGATATCGCCCGTGCTTTCGAGGATGCAGTGGTTGACACCTTGGTGATCAAGTGCCGACGAGCCTTGGACCAGACCGGCCTCAAGCGGCTAGTGGTAGCCGGTGGCGTCAGTGCCAACGTACGCCTGCGCAAACGCCTGGAGGAAGAGACCGCGAAGCGTGGCGCTCGAGCCTTCTACCCACGCAGTCGTTTCTGCACCGACAACGGCGCCATGATCGCTTATGTGGGTGCCCAACGCCTGCTGGCCGGCGAACGCGATGACAGCGCCATGAAGGCTGTACCGCGCTGGCCATTGGCGGAACTCATGCCTCCAGCAGCCTAACGCTTCATATCTTCCTGCCCATGTTGCGAAGACTCCCGCGCGCCCAACCGAAGTTCGTCACCGCCGCCCAGGCGGCGGATATTCCACACATGGCGCGCCAACACCAGCAAGGCAAAGGTGACGATCACCAGTACGTATTCCGGTGCCAGCCACAGACTTAGCAGTGGTGCTAGAGTGGCACTGGCCAACGATGCAATAGCGGCGGTTCTTACCCGCCAAGCCAGCAATACCCAGCAAGCGGCGCAGCACAGCGCCACCCAGGGCGTGAGTACCAGTAGCACCCCGAAGGCGCTGGCTACCGCTTTACCACCTCGTAGACGATGCCATATGGGGTAGCTGTGCCCCAGCAACACTCCCAGCCCAACCACACCTTGCGCCCAAGGTGGCAGGCCCACCCCTTTGGCCAGCAACAGCACCGGCACACCCTTCAACGCATCCAGCAACAGCGTCGCCAATGCCAGGCGCTTGCCATGCAGGCGCAATACATTGGAGAAACCAGGATTGCACGACCCAGCAAAGCGCGGGTCACGTACGCCGGCCATGCGGCACACGGTCAGCGCCCCAAGCCACGAACCACTGAGGTAGCCCGCCAGCAGCAAGGCAAAGGTCGTGGGCAACAGTGGCAAAGAGGGCATGGCAACGCTCTCGACGGCTCATGGCTAGACGATATGATTCTGCCAGGCGAGATGTCATTGCGATAGCTGCACGTCCAACGCATCCCACCCGCGCCTTCCTATCGCACACGTGCCAGGTGCCGTACAATCGGCAGCTTGCATTCCAGATAGACGACAGAAGGAGGCGGACATGGACCGCGTGCTGATCGAATCACTGGCCGTGGACACCGTCATCGGGGTCTATGAATGGGAGCGGCATATACAACAACGCTTGGTCTTGGACCTAGAGATGGCCACCGACATCCGCCCAGCGGCACGCGATGACGACCTGACGCTGACATTGGACTACGCTGCCATCAGTAAACGAATCGGCAGCTTCACCAACGAGCATGCTTTCAGCCTGGTGGAAACCTTCGCCGAGCGGCTGGCAGCGATGTTGCGCGAGGAGTTCGCCATCCCATGGCTACGCTTGACGGTACGCAAACCCGGGGCCGTACCTACCGCTGCCGCGGTGGGCGTTTGCATCGAACGAGGTGAATGCTGATGACACGCGTAGTAGTCAGCATCGGCAGCAACATCGACCGCGAACAGCATGTCCGGACATGCCTGGACGCACTGCAGGCCAGTTTTGGCGAACTGTGGATATCTCGGGTCTTCGAGAGCGAACCGGTGGGATTCGAGGACGGACGCAACTTCTACAACCTGGTGGCGGTATTCGATAGCCAGCTCTCGGTAGGAGAACTTCAGGCCTGGTGCAAGCAATTGGAATATGCCAATGGCCGGCGCCCCAATAGCCCCAAATTCAGCCCGCGCACTCTGGATATCGACCTACTGACGGCGGGCGAATTGACCGGCTTGGTCGACGGGGTCCAACTGCCCCGTGACGAGATCACACGCCACGCCTTCGTTCTGCAACCCTTGGCGGAATTGCTCCCCGATACCCCCCACCCACTCAGTGGCATACCCTATGCCGACTTATGGGCAAGCTTCCCCCGTGACAGCCAGGCACTGTGGCCAGTGGACTTCGTGTGGCAAGGTCGCGTCATTTCACGAGCGGCGTGATACGCCTCCATCTACAGATGGCTGGCATCCAGAGCGTCATCGATCGCTTCGCGACGACGACGACGCAACTCTTCCCCCACGGCCTTGCCCTTGAACCCCTGGTCGAGCAGCGCTTGCGGCAGAATCTGCGCCGCCAACCGCCAGGCCAAGGCCAGGTCGGTGGCCAACCCTGGGTTTTCGAGACTGACCAGCGCCACTTGCGGCGCTACCCGTTCAGCGCGTCGCCAAGCATCGATTCCATCAAGCCAAGCCATGACTCGAGCGCCATCCGGTGGAACGGGGGCATTCAACCATAGCCGGCGGGTCAGTGCCGCCTGATGGGCCAGCTCTCGATAAGCACGCGGCAAGCGTAGTCGTTCACTCAAGAGGCAACGCTCGTCATCGCTAAGGTGCTCGCATAATCTGGCCCATCGCCAACGCAACCACTGCCCATCCTCCTCGGGCAAGCGATGCAGACGCGCCAATGCTGCCTCGAGGGTTCCGCTGTCTCGCGCCAATTCCGGCATCAGGGCGGCCAGAGCCCCACAATCACTCAAGGCCCGGAAATAAGCTTCGGGATTCGGCTCACCCAAGGCCTTCTCGGTTTCATTCCAGACCCGCTCGGCCACCAAATGGGCCATTTCGCCACTTTCGACGAGTTGGCACATCAAGGCGCGGGTTTCCTCGGCAATGGCAAATCCCAAACCATGATAGCGAGCCAGGAAACGAGCCGTTCGCAGTACCCGTAGCGGATCCTCGGCGAACGCCGGCGATACGTGGCGCAGTACGCGTCCCTCCAGATCCCGTGCGCCACCGTAGGGATCGATGAGACACCCTGACCGGTCCTCGGCCATGGCATTGATGGTCAGATCGCGCCGTGCCAAATCGTCTTCCAGCGTCACGTCGGGGCTAGCATATACTTGAAAACCGGTATAGCCATGCCCCTGTTTGCGCTCGGTACGCGCCAGCGCATATTCCTCATGGGTTTCGGGATGGAGAAATACCGGGAAGTCGCGCCCCACCGGCTTGAAGCCACGTTCGCGCATGTTGTCGGGCGTTGCGCCGACCACCACCCAGTCGTTGTCATAGACCGGCCACCCCAACCGAGCATCGCGCACTGCTCCGCCCACGCGATAGACCTCCAGCCCGGCAAGGCGAGGGTCGTTCCGACTCATGGTGACTTACGTCTCCACACGAGTCGGATGCTGGGCCACCCAGTCGGTGAACCCTCCATCCAGACTATAGACCCGGTCATATCCCTGGCCGGCCAGCCACGCCGCCGCCTGTTGGCTGGAGTTACCGTGATAGCAAACCACGACCATGGGGCGCTCGCAGGGCGTCTCGTCGAGCAATGCACCGACGCTGGCATTGTCCAGATGGCGACTGCCGGGAATGTGCCCTTGAGCGAAACTCATGGGATCACGAATGTCCACCAAGGTCAGCGGTTCCTCGGCATCCAGCCACTGGGCTAACGTAGCGGGATCGAGATGGTCAAAGGCATTCTGGCTCATGGCACGTTCTCCTGAGTCGCCAAACAAGCATAGCGAAGGGGCAGGGATTATCGAGGATGACGGGACTCGTTCATACGCTCACCAGTCGCCAGATTCAGAGCTGTCAGGCTACCGCCCCAGACGCAACCGGTATCCAGCGCCTCGGCACGCACTTGGCTGCCTACTGTGCGTCCTCCCAAGGCGGCCCAGTGACCAAAGATAATCAGCGGGTCATCACGACGCGGGAAAGTAAACCAAGGAGCAAACCCAGGTGGCGCTGATTCCAGCCCCTCCTTGGCGGTAAAGTCCAAATGCCCTTGCGCATCGATGAAGCGCATGCGCGTAAAAGCGTTGACGATGAACCGAAGCCGTTCGATACCATCGAGATCATCACGCCAGTGCGCCGGTTCATTGCCATACATCTGCTCGAGAAAAGCACCGCTGGCATCGCTTGCCAAGCGTTGCTCCACTTCTCGAGCCAGTTCGATTGCCTGAGGCAAGGACCAGTGCGGTAAAAGCCCGGCATGGGTCATCACCCTACCCTCCTCAGCCAACAGCAACGGCCGGGATTGCAACCAGTCGAGCAGTATTTCACGGTCTGGTGCCTGGAGAATCGTCTCCAAGGTATCCTTGCGTTTGAGTGTGGCACTACCACGAGCCACCGCCAGCAGATGTAGATCGTGATTGCCCAGTACGACCTGCACGGCCTTATCCAGCGCCATCACTTCACGTAGACAGGCCAACGAGTCTGGACCGCGGTTGACCAGGTCACCAACCAGCCACAGTCGGTCTTGATCGGGATCGAACGTCAGGCGCTCCAACAGCGCCATGAACTCGGCGTGGCAGCCTTGCAAGTCTCCGATCGCGTAAGTCGTCATGCTGCTCCTCTTCGTGACGTCAGTGCACCTGATTGGGCCCTGCCAGGCGAAATGGCGAAATTCCGACCTCGAAGGTCTGCTGAGAACGGGCATCGATACAGGTATAGGCCCCTTCCATGACGCCCACCGGGCATTCGAGCACCGCCCGACTGGTGTAACGGAAGGTCTGTCCAGGGCCGATCAGTGGCTGTTTGCCGACCACGCCTTTGCCCCGCACCTCCTGAACCTTGCCACTCCCTTGGGTAATCTTCCAGTAACGCGCCAGAAGCTGCACGCTATGTGCCGAGTGGTTGTGCACGGTAATGGTATAACTGAACACGTAACGCTGGTCGGCTGGCGAAGATTCCTCTTCACGGAAGGCTGGCACCACATGTACGTGAATGGCCGCGGAAAGATTGTCGGAGGAGTCCGTCATGATTCGCCTCCCGTCAAATGGTTGGCAATCCGCACGAACTCCTCCACCGTCAGCGTTTGGGGACGACGCCCGGAATCGATATCCAATGCTTCCAGGGCAGTGGCATCGATGCGTCCCTTGAGGTTGTTGCGCAGCGTCTTGCGGCGCTGGGAAAATGCCTGGCGCACGACATCGAACAACAGGACTTCGTCACTGGCCGGGTGTGGCAACTCGGCATGCGGCGTCAAGCGCACGATGGCCGAGTCGACCTTGGGCCGAGGCACGAAAGCCTCGGGAGGCACCACGAACAGCGATTCGACTCGACAGTAATACTGAGCCATGACCGATAGCCTCCCCCAGTCGCTGCCACCGGCACTGGCCGCGAGCCGTTCGACCACTTCCTTCTGCAACATGAAGTGCATGTCGGCGATGGCTCCTCCGGCATCCAGCAGGTGAACGATCAGCGGCGTGGATATGTTGTAGGGCAGATTTCCCACCACGCGTAACGGAGGTCCCTCCCCTCTGAGTGCGACGAAATCGACTTTGAGTGCATCGCCCTCGTGAATGACGAAACCGGGATAGTTGAAGAACTGCACTCGCAACCCCGGAATCAGGTCCCGGTCGAGCTCGATGACCTCCAAATGTCCCGTGGCCTCGAGCAAGGGCTCGGTCAACGCCCCCTGACCAGGGCCAATTTCCACCAGACGTTCTCCAGAACGCGGACCGATAGCGCGCACGATGCGCGAGATGATCCCAGGATCGCGCAAAAAGTTTTGACCGAAGCGTTTGCGAGCCCGGTGCATCGGAGGGCGAGAAGACATGCGCTCAGAGGGTCCTTTTTCGGTAACTAACGATCGAAATGGTGAAAACGAGGAGTTCAGCCGCTTCGCTGCGCCATCTCGGCAGCGAGCCTCACAGCAACGCGTAAACTGCCCGGGTCGGCAACACCCTGGCCAGCCAGATCCAACGCTGTTCCATGATCCACCGAGGTGCGTACGATCGGCAACCCGAGGGTGATATTGGCACCACGCCCGAAGCCGGCATATTTCAATACCGGCAGGCCCTGATCATGATACATGGCCAGCACCGCATCGGCGCCCTCAAGATGACGGGGAGTGAACAAGGTATCTGCCGGCAATGGCCCTTCGAGATCGAAACCTTGGTCACGCAAGCGCGCCAATGTCGGTGTGATGATCTCGAGTTCTTCCCGGCCCAAATGGCCACCTTCGCCAGCATGGGGATTCAATCCACAGACGACGATACGTGGAGCGTCGATACCGAAATGGCGACGTAGGTCACCATCGAGAATACGCAGAACACGCTCAAGACGCGTCTCGGTGATGGCATCGGCAACCTCGCGCAGTGGCAGATGCGTGGTGGCCAGAGCCACCCTCAGTGCACAGCGAGGCTGCCCAGCCACCCTTCCATGTAGCGCTGCATCGGTGGCCAGCATCATCACCACCTCATCGACACTGCAGGTGTCGCGCAGATATTCGGTATGCCCAGTAAAGCCGGTATGGCCACCGTCGATGATCGCGCCCTTGTGCACCGGTGCGGTGACCATGGCACCGGCATGGCCATCACGGCAGGCAGCAATCGCCACATCGAGGGTTTCCACCACATAGGCACCGTTGGCCGGCTCGAGCACGCCGGGATGCGACGGGACACGTAAAGCCACCGGCCACACCGGCAACACTCCCAATCGTGGCTGCGGAAGCCGACTTCCGGAGGCCGTCACCTCGATCTTGATATCAAGCCCCAGCAGTTCCGCACGCTCAGCCAGCATCTGCGGATCGCCGACCGCCACCAACATGGCTGGCAGCCGTTTTTCAGTGGCTGCCAGCATCAATGCCAGCTCGGGACCAATGCCCGCTGGCTCACCAGTGGTCAGGGCCACCACCGGCCGAGTGAGCGAGGAAGACATCATCGAACCTGCATAATCTCAGAGACGCTTCTCGACGAAGGCATCAGCACGGATCTCCTGTAACCAGGCTTCCAGTTCATCGTTCACCTTCCGTTGGAACAAGGTATCCTGAACCTGACGGCGCTGCGCCTCGCGGGTCACATCCCGCTGGCGACGCTCATCGACGACAATGATGTGGTAGCCGAAGCGCGAGCGCACCGGCTGAGAGATTTCACCCACTTCGAGGGCGTTCATTGCCTCCTCGAAGGAAGGAACCGTCTGGCCTGGACTAACCCATCCCAACTCTCCTCCATTGAGGGCACTGCCGCTGTCATCGCTGAATTCCTGAGCCAGAGCGGCAAAATTCTCGCCATTGAGCAAGCGCTGGCGGATCTGACTGGCGAGTGCCTCGGCTTGCTGCTCATCGCGATTGGGATTGGTCTCGATCAAGATATGTCGCGCACGTTGTTCCCGGATCACTGCCTGTTGTGTTCCGCCTTCACGATCAGTGAGCTTGACCAAGTGGAAGCCACTGGAGCTGCGCAGCGGCTCGCTGACTTCACCGACATCGAGATGCGGCACTACATCGGCAAAGATACTGGGAAGTTGATCGCCACTTCGCCATCCTAGATCGCCACCATTCGATGCCTGGCCACCATCGGACTCGCTGGCGGCCAGTTGTGCGAAATCGGCACCATTGGCAAGCTCGCGAGAGAGTCGCTGCACCTTGTTCTGGGCCGCATTCACCTGCTCTTCGCTTGGCGATTGAGGCAATGCCACCAAGATATGTCCCAGGCGATAACGCCTATCCTCGTTGGCCCCTTGCTGTTCCAAGTAACGGTCGACCTCACGATCGGTGATGTTGACACGGCTGGCGACACGGCGTTGCTGCAGCTGTCGCATGAGCAATTCTCGACGCACCTGCTCGCGCACTCCGGCCAATGTCAAGCCATCGGCTTCCAAGGCATCGGCAAACTCCTCGAGGGTCATGCCATTGCTCTCGGCGATGCCACGCACGGTACGATTAAGTTCGGTATCGTCGACACTGAGATTGGCTTCCCTGGCCATCTGCAGCTGGATCTCTTCGACGATCATGCGATCCAGCACCTGGCTGCGCAGGGCTTGATTCGATGGTTGGTTGATACCACGCCCCGCCAGTTGATTCTGCGTCTGTTCGACCCGTGCCTCCAACTCACTGGCCATGATGGCCCCATCATTGACCACCGCCACGATACGGTCCAGCGGCTGGATAGTCTGAGCCAGCGACATCATGGGCGTCACCGCCAGGACGAGCGCCAAGCCCAGAGGGGCGATTAGTCGACTGCGCATAGATTCCTCATTCACATTCATATCGGTTGTTCATCGCCCCCGCCTTAGCGGGGGTATATCAGAAGGCCGTGGCACGATATCCGGGAATGGCCTCTTCGAAATAACTGTCGGCTTCCTGGCCTACACCACCAAGACCTTTGAAGATGAAACGCAGGAAGATTCCCCGGTCGGTGAAATCGTCTTCAATGGTATTGGCGGTGTCATTGTCCTCGATCCACTCTCGCCACACGAGTTGCACACCATAGCAACAGTCGTTCCATTGCACACCTGCAAGCTGCTCCAGAGAACGTCCGTTGGTGTTGTCGTAGAGATAGCGGCCAATCATGTCCACGCGCGGGTCGATGCGGTAGGCAAAGGAAACATCGTAGTCCTCGCGGTTGTAGCCCAGCCGATCCTCGGCGTCGCCGGATGGATCGAATCCTTGGAGCTCCCAGCGATAGCCAAGGTTCAACACATGACCGCGCGGATCGCGATAGCCCACCCTGACGGCGCTTCGCTCAGTCCGCCCGAGGTTGTCGTCATACAACCATTCATAACGGGTTCCCCAGCGCTCGCTGATCTGCCAATCGAGCTGTGTCACGACCGGCGAGCGACTGCGGGTGGCGTTGTAGAACCGATAGAAACGTTCAGGAGTGCTATCGTCCTCTGGGGGCAGCGTATCGGGATCCCCGGCCATATCGATCGTGCGATCGTCGAAATATACCGCCTGCCCTACCCCCAGCGAGACGCGCTGGCGTCCACTGTCATCTTCGAGAAAGCGCGTGCTGACCCCATAGGAGAGCCGATTGAGATCACCGACCCGATCCGAGCCAGAGAAACGGTAGGGCGACCACAGCCGACTCCAGGAAAACGATCGCTCGTCGCTGTCGAAGTCGGGGAACTCGCTCTGATCGCGAGCCGGCACATAAGCATAATTGAGCCTGGGCTCCAGGGTCTGACGATACCCTTCCCCGCCAACATCGAGCTCACGCTCGAAGATCAGGCCGCCATCGATAGTTGACACAGGTACCGTGCGGGTAAGACCCGTGGCGCGGTCGGTCTGGCGTTGACCATAGTCAAGCGAGTAGGCGGTGTGCAGCATCTCGATACGAGGCTCGAGGAACCCCCAGCTTGGCTCGGCGCGCCAACCGAAGGCTGGTGACAAATGCGTGCGGGTACCGATGGGCGCTTCGCGCAACGGCACGTTGTTCTCGTTGACGTCGCGCCAAAAGTAGGTGGCGTTGGAACGCCACTGCTGATAGAAGCCACTGTCCTGACGCCAGGTGGCATTGGCAGTCAGACTCGGCAACCGGTAGAACGGTTTATCGCTGTCAAGGAGGGGATCCTCCAGCTTCTGGTAGCCCTGCGCGCGCGCTTCCAAATTCCACAAACTGCCGCGATAGTCGAGCCGTGCCAGGCGCGACAAGCTATTGGTATCGCGCTCGCTGAAGCTTCGCCCAAAATCGTCGAAGTAGCTCCCATCGCTGGCTGCGCCATAGCGCAGGTCATAGCGCAGACGTGGCGAAAAACGGCCAGTATGGAGATAGTCGATATACCAGCGGTCCTCTCCCTCGTATCGCTGTGAACTCGAATTGGGGTCGTCGTTGTTGCCGCCCTTGTCGCTGGATAGGAAGGCCCCCTCGAACTGGCCGGCATCGCTGGGGAACAGGTAACGAAACTCCCCGCCCAACATCAGGCCATGATTGGCAATCCAACGAGGTGTGATGGTGGCATCGTAGTTGGGCGCCAAGTTGAGGTAAAACGGCTGGGCGTAATCGAACGAGTCGCCGGAAAATCCTATCGCTGGCCACAGAAAGCCGGTGTGACGACGATCATCGATGGGAAAACGCACCCAAGGCCAATAGAAAACCGGCACATTGCCGGCTTCCAGCCGTGCATGGCGAGCCGTGCCGAAACCACTCTCGCGATCGAGGACGATATCGTTGCTGACCAGCCGCCACAGATCGCTGCCTGGTTCACAGGTAGTGAAACTCGCTTCAGTCAAGCGATAGCGACCGTCCTCAAGACGCTGCAGGCGTTGAGCATCTCCTCGCAAGCGCTGGTCATGAACCACATAGTGGGCTGTATCCACCTGGGCAGCATCACTGTCGAGCGACACCTCGGCATCGTCACCACGTACCAGAAGACCCTGATCGCGTAACGCCAACGGGCCTGAAGCAAAGGCACGATCACGTGCGGCATTGACACGCACCCGAGGAGCTTCGAGTTGACTATCGCCCCGGCGCAAGATGACTTCGCCACGCAGGATGGTTTCACCACTCTCGCCATAGCTGGCAGTATCGGACGACGATCGTACCTGAGAAGGAACATCGCCTGGTGCCAGCCGATATTCGGGCATCACATAACGGCCTCGGCACACGGCATCGACGGGAGCATCATCGCCCCACGCTTGCCAATCCAGCATGTCGGCGGGCAAGGGCTCAGGAGGTGCAGCCTGAACAGAGCCGATCGACAGACCGATGCCACTTATCATGCCGGTCAGTACAGTCCAGTAGCGTCGCTTGCCCATCTTCCTCGGTGTCCTTGGCGAGTGGAATCGGTATTATACAGGCCGCGCGTTGCACGTCTTCCCCGCTTTGCCCCGCCTTGGGCGTGACAAGCAAGGGCCAGCATGCGGCGCCTTCGCCAGTCCGTCAACCAACCCAATCAACCAAGGACCGAGGATGCCACAGGCCGCCACAACCGAGCGTTTCGACCGGATGCGCCACTGGATCGCCCAGCGCCATAACCTGGCGCCGTCCGACGTCTTGCTGCACCTGGCCGCCGGCGATGCCAGCTTCCGCCGCTATTTTCGTCTGCTCCTGCCCAATGGCAGTACACGAATGATCATGGACGCACCACCGCTGCAGGAAGGTAATAACACGCAGCGCTTCGTGACCATCGCCCAGGATTGGCAACAAGCGGGGCTGCCGGTGCCACGCCTGTATATCGCGGATCAGGAAGCCGGCTTCGTGGAGCTCGAAGACCTCGGCGATACCGCGCTTCAACAGCACTTTGTCGATGCCGACGATCCCACGACACTAACCTGGCACGAGCGCGCCATTGCGTTGCTCGATCGCCTGCAGACGCAAGCATCGACCGTGGCGCTGCCCGCTTACGACGCTGCCCTGCTGGGACGTGAACTTGACCTGTTCCCCGAGTGGTGCCTGGAGCGACTATTGGGTATTGCGCCACCCAACAGCTGGCATGAGCTGCGCCAACACCTGATCGATAGCGCCCTGAGCCAGCCTCGCGTCGCTGTGCATCGTGACTTCGATGCCATGAATCTGATGGTCCATGACGATACCTTGCATCTGATCGATTTCCAGGACGCCGTGGCCGGCCCTCTGACCTACGACCTGATCTCGCTGCTGCGCGGCCGCTATTGCCGCTTTTCCGCTTCCCGATATGCCATCTGGGTCGAAGCCTTTCGCCAGCGCGCCATCGCCGACAGTCGTTTGGGTGACGATATCGACACCGCAACATTTCGTCGCCTGGCCGATGCCATGGCCGCCCAACGCTCGCTCAAGGTGTTGGGTATTTTCTGTCGCCTGACACTGCGTGACCACAAGACCGGCTACCTGGCACGCTTGCCACACTTCCTCGCTCACTTGCAGGACAGCCTGTCCCCGTGGCCTGTCTGCGACAATTTCCGTGTCTGGCTCGCTGATTCCTTCGCACCAGCACTGGATGCCGAGCTACGCTTCCGAGGCATCATCGGGGGAGGGACGTCATGAAAGCGATGATTCTGGCCGCCGGTCTCGGCACACGCATGCGCCCCCTGACAGACCACTGCCCCAAACCGCTACTGCCGGTGGCCGGCAAGCCACTGATCGTGCACCACCTGGAGCGCCTGTCCAAGGCCGGTATCCACGAGGTGGTGATCAATGTCAGCTATCGCGCCGAGCAGATCATCGACGCACTGGAGGATGGCCACCAACATGGGGTCTCCATCGCCTGGAGCCGTGAGGCGTCGCCATTGGAAACCGGTGGCGGTATCCGCCACGCCCTACCGCTACTAGGCGAAGCCCCCTTCCTGTTGATCAACGGCGACATCTGGTGCGATGCCGATCTGAGCGATCTTCCAACTCTCAACAACGATCTGGCTCACTTGTGGCTGGTCGATAATCCCGCTCATCATCCTGAAGGCGATTTCCATCTCGATGATGGCGGCCGTGTCCAAACAGTCGGTACGCCCCGCCTGACCTTTGCCGGCCTCAGTCTGCTTGATCCGGCACTGGTTGCCGGCCAGATGCCAGGGGCTTTCGCGCTGGCACCGTTATTATGCGATGCCATGATCGCCGGCCGTGTAGGAGGTCACCATCATCGCGGCCACTGGATCGATGTCGGTACCCCGGAGCGTTTACGCCAGCTCGATACCTGGTTGAAAGGCGGTACTCCCCCATTGCGTGGCTGAGCTCGACGCTACACGGTGCTATGCTGCACCCACACTGAATGTCACCCATCTCGTCAAGGAAACCTTGCCCATGAAAGCCAGCATCAAATGGACCGATGGTCGTCAGTTCGTCGCCGAATCCGGGAGCGGCCATAGTGTGGTCATCGATGGCCCCCCCGAACACGGCGGACGCAACACCGGTCCAAGACCCATGGAAATGATGCTGATGGGGATGGGGGCTTGCACCGCCTTCGACGTGCTGCAGATCCTCGAGAAGTCACGTGCCCCGATCAGTGACTGTGTGGCGAGCCTCGAGGCCGAGCGTGCCGACGAGACGCCCAGTGTGTTCACCAAGATCCACGTACACTTTACGGTCAGTGGCAAGGGGCTCAAGGAAGCCCAGGTCAAGCGTGCCGTGGAACTCTCCGCAGAGAAATATTGCAGCGCCTCGATCATGCTCGCGAGAGGCGGTGTCGAGGTGTCACATTCCTATACTATTGTCGAGGACTGAATGAAGGGAGGTGAGCGGCCGCGGCCGTAATAAAAAAAATCGCCTCTGGCGGGTGCGCCACTCGCCTAGGATGTGCATAATACGCGCCTTTCGTTCGCCAACGAAAACGCCGATTCATGTCACTGGCTGAAACATCGAAACATCCCTCAGCGCCATGGGTCATCGTTTTCCAAGTGGGTTCCGGCGCAGGCTCGTCGGGTAGCACTCAACTACCATCAGGGAGGTTCGGAAGTGACCGATAATCTCCGACTCCATGGGTTCAACAACCTGACCAGCTCGCTGAGCTTCAACATCTACGATATCTGCTATGCCAAAACAGAGGAGCAGCGTAAGGCGTACATCGACTATATCGATGAACTGTACAACGCCGAGCGCTTGACGCAGATATTGAAGGATGTGACCAATATCATTGGCGCCCACGTTCTCAATATTGCTCGTCAGGACTATGAACCCCACGGTGCCAGTGTGACCATCCTCATCGCCGAGCACGAGTTGGATGAAGCCGATCCCGAGCAGACCGAACCAGGGCCGGGCCCACTGCCGGAAACCGTGGTCGGCCACCTCGACAAGAGTCATGTAACGGTACACAGCTATCCGGAGTCTCACCCGGATAACGGCATCAGCACCTTCCGCCTGGACATCGACGTCTCGACCTGCGGCATGATCAGCCCGCTGAAGGCGCTGAACTACCTGATCCATAGCTTCGATTCCGATATCGTCACCATGGACTACCGGGTTCGGGGTTTCACGCGTGACGTCGACGGCAAGAAGCTGTTCATCGACCACGACATCACCTCGATCCAGGACTATCTGGCTGAGGACACCAAGAACGCCTATCAGATGGTCGATGTCAACGTCTATCAGGAAAACATGTTTCACACCAAAATGTTGCTCAAGGATTTCGAGCTCAACAACTATCTGTTTGGCACTTCGAGCCGCGACCTCACGTTCGAGGAAGCTCGTGATATCGAAGATCGCCTGCGCAAGGAAATGCTCGAGATCTTCTATTCGCGAAATCTCGATTGACGCTTCGCAAAGCTGTAAGCGAAACAATGATTTGGCGGCATCATGAAAACACCCCGACGAGCCTTCGTCGGGGTGTTTTTTCTGATGGCTTACAGCTTGTAAACGCTCTTGGTCATGACTTTGGACATCAAGCGCATACCCAGCTTCACCGGCAACGGAAAACGTGCACCACCAGCCTCCAGCGCCCAGCGCTCGTGATGGGCTTCGTCCTCGCGCATTTGCTCGAGTACCGCTCGCGAACGACGGTCGCTGGTGGGCAATTGGTGAAGGTGGTCGTCAAGGTGTCTGCCGACCTGTTCCTCAGTGGCGGCAACGAAGCCCAGACTGACCCGATCACCCACCGCGCCAGCCACGGCGCCCAAGCCAAAGGATGCGGCATAGAATACCGGGTTCAATAGGCTGGTATGACCGTGCAATTCCTGCAGGCGCGTATCGCACCAAGCGAGGTGATCGATTTCCTCCTGAGCCGCCCGCTCCATCTGCTCACGCGTGTCAGGTAGCTTGGCCGTCAATCCCTGCCCTTGATAGAGCGCTTGGGCACACACTTCGCCCGTATGATTGATACGCATCAACCCTACGGCATGCTCACGCTCGGCTTCTGTCATTGGCTCATCGGCGATGTTACCCGCTGGCGACGGCCTTTCTGGCTGTGCGGCATGAGGTACCAGAGTACGCAGCACGGTGTCGAATTGATGGATCAGGCGGTCGGCGCGTGAAAGCTGACGCGTCATGATGGATTCCCTTTGATTCAATGCCTTCAGTCTATCCCAACCCTACCGCAACGCGTAAGGTCATTGATCGGAAAGGTACGGAATGCACGAGGCCCCGCAGGTGGGGCCTCGTGAAAAATCAAGATGCACCGATGCGTCGTTCGCTTGAATCGCCGCGCCTCGTTCGGGTCGGACGGCGCCAGCTACCCAGCCGGCCATGTGAAGCGTCGACCGCCCATCAGGTGCATATGTATATGATAGACCGACTGACCTCCTTTTTCATTGCAGTTCATCACCACACGATAGCCGTCCTCGGCAAAGCCGTACTCGTTGGCCAGCTTGGCCGCCGAGAACGTCATCCGGCCCACCAGCGCCAGATCGTCTTCCTTGAGATCATTCAGGGTGGCGACATGTCGTTTGGGAATGAGCAGCACATGGGTCGGTGCCTGAGGATTGATGTCGTTGAACGCTAGAACATCCTCGTCTTCATAGACGATGTCAGAAGGAATTTCGCGGTTGATGATCTTGCAGAACAGGCAATCCATGACGCACTCCGATCAGAATGGGGCTGAATGATGTCGTCAGAGCACGAGGTTACTCCTGCTCGGCACGGTTGTCAGTCCATATAACCACCAGTGGGGCCCGATCAGGCCTCTCCTCCCCCACTAGACATTGGTCTAAACTCCGTTGATTTAACTTTGAAGGATATCTAATCTCCACAAATGTTGACGTTAACATTTAATCGCGTCAGCAACGTCTCACTTCACACACGCCTCAAGCACATGTTTCAGGCCGAAGTGATCACCACCGAATCGGTGGATAGCGAAGGTACCTCTCACTTCGGGATACTTGGCGATAAAGGAGAGAACTAGATGGCGAATGAATTGATTGGCAAGGTGGCAGCCGTTACCGGCGCGGCATCGGGTATCGGGCTGGCCAGTGTCAAGGCGATGATCGCGTCAGGCGCCCGTGTGGTACTGATCGACCGCGATGAAGCCGCTCTGATGGCGATCTGCGAGGAGCTCGGTGATGCCGCGACTCCCCTGGTCATCGATCTGCTCGACCCGAAGGACTGTGCGACTCTGCTGTCCCAGGTCCTGGAGAAGGCAGGCCAACTCGATATCTTCCACGCCAATGCCGGTAGCTATATCGGTGGCGACCTGCTCGATGCCGACCCGGACGCGATCGATCGGATGGTGAGCCTGAACGTCAGTGTTGTAATGAAGAACGTCCATAATGTCCTGCCACACATGATTGAGCGTGGCACGGGGGACATCATGGTGACGAGCTCGGTGGCCGGGCATTTTCCCGTCCCCTGGGAGCCGGTTTACGCATCATCCAAGTGGGCCATGACCAGTTTCGTGCAGACCGTGCGCCGCCAGGTTCTGAAACACGGCATCCGAGTTGCTTCGGTCTCTCCCGGCCCGGTCAACAGTGCATTGCTCGCCGACTGGCCGGAAGAAAATCTGTGCAAGGCGAAGGAATCCGGCAGCATTATCGAACCGACCGAGGTGGCCGATGCCATCATGTACATGCTGACCCGCCCCCGCAATGTGACCATTCGCGACATGGTGGTCCTGCCCAGCAATTTCGATATGTAAGAAGGACATCCGACACCGTAACGGCAAGGATGACTCTTGCGATTCGGCGATCATCCGAAACTATAAGT
The DNA here is from genome assembly GCF_000409775.1 of Litchfieldella anticariensis FP35 = DSM 16096. Classification (GTDB taxonomy): domain Bacteria; phylum Pseudomonadota; class Gammaproteobacteria; order Pseudomonadales; family Halomonadaceae; genus Litchfieldella; species Litchfieldella anticariensis. Next base: position 671,354 of record NZ_KE332388.1, read on the forward strand.
TTCCGAAGATTCTGAACGTACAGATCCGGTGGATCCGCCAGCCGTCGACTGACAAGGAATACTGAAGGAGCTAGACATTGGTCGAAGGCCCGTTGACCCGCCAGACAGAGCCTTCTAGCCTTCTAAATGTTGACGTTAACATAAAACCAGTGTCAGCCCCCTTACAACGTGACAAGAACAAGCCTGGAGCCAACCATGAATATCAGCGAAATCACAGCACACGTCCGCAAGACCGCTCTCGTCACCGCCTGCGGCACTGCCCTAGCCACGGGCACAGCGGTGGCAGATGACCACACCCTGACAATCGGCATGTCCTTCCAGGAGCTCAACAACGAGTACTTCGTGACCATGCAGGAGGCGCTCGAGAGCGCCGCCGACAGCCTGGGGGCCGAGGTGATCACCACCGATGCCCGCCATGACGTCGCCAAGCAGGTCAGCGATGTCGAAGACATGATCCAGCGGGGTATCGACATCCTGTTGCTCAACCCCGCCGACTCAGTAGGTGTCGAGACGGCGGTGCTGGCCGCCAAGGAAGCCGGCGTCACCACGGTCGCGATCGATGCCCAGGCCAACGGCCCGGTGGACGGGTTCGTGGGCTCCAAGAACTACGACGCCGGCTACAAGGCGTGCGACTACCTGGCCCAGCAACTCGACGGTGAAGGTCAGGTGGCTTTGTTGGACGGCATTCCGGTCGTGCCGATCCTGCAGCGCATCGATGGCTGCACCGCCGCGCTCGACGAATACCCCGGCATCGAGGTGGTCGACAAGCAGAACGGCCGCCAGGAGCGTACCCACGCCATGACGGTGACCGAGAACATCATCCAGGCCCACCCCGATCTCGACGGCCTGTTCAGCGTCAACGACATCGGCTCATTGGGTGCCCTGATCGCCATCAACTCCAGCAGCAAGGACATCAAGCTGGTCAGCGTCGACGGTCATCCCGAGGCCGTTGCCGAGATCCAAAAGGCCGATTCGCCGTTCATCGCCACCTCGGCCCAGTATCCCCGCGACATGGTGCGCCTGGGGCTCGGCCTGGGTCTGGCCAAGCACTGGGGCGCCAGCACCGCTCCCGCGGAAATCCCCATCGACGTGGAGCTGATCGACCGCGAAAAGGCCGCCGACTTCAGCTGGTAACCCCTACCGCAGACGCTGACAACGTGTGCCGCCCAAGGCGGCACACGAGGGTATCCCCATGACTCCATTACTTTCCCTGAGACACATCTCGAAGTCGTTTCCCGGGGTCAAGGCCCTGCAGGATGTGTCACTCGATGTCCACGCCGGCGAGGTGCATGCCCTGCTCGGCGAGAACGGGGCCGGCAAGTCGACCCTGATGAAGATCCTCTGCGGCATCTACCGCCAGGACGAGGGGGACATCATCATCGATGGCAAGACGTGCGACTTCCACGGCTATCAGGACGCCCTCAACGCCGGGGTCGGCATCATCTTCCAGGAATTCAGCCTGATTCCGGACCTGGATGCCGTGGATAACATCTTCCTGGGCCGAGAACTGCGCAACCGGCTCGGGCTGCGAGACCGGCCCGGCATGATCCGCGAGGCACAACGCCTGTTCGACCGCCTCAAGGTCTCGATTCCCATGGACTGTCCCATCGCCGAACTGAGCGTCGCCGATCAACAGTTCATCGAGATCGCCAAGGCACTGTCACTGGATGCCCGCATCCTGGTCCTCGACGAGCCGACCGCGACCCTGACGCCCAGCGAAGCCGACCACCTGTTCACCATCATGCGAGAATTGCGCGAGCAACAGGTCGGCATGGTGTTCATCTCCCACCACATGGAGGAGATCTTCACCATCTGCGATCGCGTCACCGTGATGCGCGATGGCGAGAAGGTCGACGACTGCGACATCGTGTCGACCACCCCCGACGACCTGATCGAGAAGATGGTCGGCCGACGCGTCGAGAATATCTTCCCTGAACACCGTTGCGATGCCGACTACCACGATGTGGTGCTGGACATCGAGGCCCTTCGCCTCGACACCAATGGCCCCGAGCACTCGCTGAAGCTCCACCGTGGCGAGATCCTCGGCTTCGCCGGTCTGGTGGGGTCTGGTCGCACGGAACTGGCCATGGGGCTGATCGGCGCGACGCGTCCCGCTCATGCCAAGGTCAGCATGGAGGGGAAGCCGGTCAAGCTTCGTCACCCCGCCACCGCCCTGAAGCTGGGGATCGGCCTGCTTCCGGAAAGCCGCAAGACCCAGGGGCTGATCCTGCCATTCTCGTGTCGCGACAACATCTCCTTGAACAACCTGACGCAATTCCAGGGAGCGCTGCCGCTGATCCGACGCGGCCAGGAGTCCCGCACCGCCGCCGAGCTAATGGCGTCGGTACGCGTCAAGGCGCCCAGTCCCGAAACCCCGGTAGGCGACCTCAGTGGCGGCAACCAGCAGAAGGTGGTCATCGCCCGCTGGCTGGGGCACCAGTGCAAGGTGCTGATCTTCGATGAGCCCACCCGCGGCATCGATGTCGGCGCAAAGTCGGAGATCTATGCACTGATGAAGGAGCTCACCGCTCAGGGGGTGTCGATCATCATGATCTCCTCGGAACTGCCCGAAGTGCTTGGCCTGTGCGATCGCGCCGCGGTCTTCTACCACGGCCGGATCGCTGCCGAACTCCAAGGCGAAGACCTCAACTCACAATCCATCATGCATCATGCCACGGGAGGACTCAGCTCATGAGCCAGCTCGCCTCTACTCCCGGTACCACCCGTCAGTCACTCAGCCTGCGACTGGCCCGCTGGCGCCGCACCCCAGTCTTCTACCCGCTGATCGGCTTCATCGTCGTCTTCATCGCCATGGCGGTGATCAATGACAACTTCCTGACCTCGAGCAACATGGTCAACCTGGCTCGCCAGGCGTCGATCATCGCGATCATCGCCGCGGGGATGAGCCTGGCCATCCTCACCGGCGGTATCGATCTCTCGGTCGGGCCGGTGATGGCCCTGTCGGGGACGGTCATGGCCGGCCTGATGGTCGCCGGCGTTCCTCCGGTGCTGGCCATCGTGCTCGGGCTGCTGGTGGGGGCCGCCTTCGGCGCATTCAATGGCGTCTTCGTCGCCTTCGCCGGCATGCCGCCGATCATCGTCACACTGGCGACCATGGGCATTGCCCGCGGGCTCGGGCTGATCTATACCGGCGGCTACCCGATTTCCGGACTGCCCCAGGAGTTCGCCTTCTTCGGTCGCGGCAGCCTGGCCGGCATCGAGATGCCCATCCTGATCATGATCGGCGTCTATGCCATCGGCTATGTGCTGCTCAGCCACACCGCCACCGGTCGCTACCTGTATGCCATCGGCGGCAACGAGGAGGCCACCCGACTGTCCGGCATACGCGTCTCGCGCTACAAGCTGCTCGTCTACACCCTGAGCGGCACCACCGCGGCCATCGCCGGACTGATCCTGACCTCGCGCCTGATGAGCGGCCAGCCCAACGCCGGGGTCGGCTTCGAACTCGACGCCATCGCCGCCGTGGTCCTAGGGGGCGCCGCCATCACCGGCGGCCGCGGCATGATCCTCGGCACCCTCGTCGGCGCCCTGTTGCTCGGTGTGCTCAACAACGGCCTGAACCTGATGGGTGTCTCGCCCTACCTCCAGAATGTCATCAAGGGTCTCATCATCCTGCTGGCGATCTACATCAGCCGCAAGCGCACGCCCTGACAACCGACCCGATCAAGATCATCTTCAAGCCGTAAGGGGGAACCATCATGGACACCGTCATCGGTATCGATATCGGGACCCAGAGCGCCAAGGCCCTGGTGATCGATCACCAGGGCCGGATCCTGGCCGAGCATAGCCATGGCTACCGCGTCGACACCCCTCGCCCACTCTGGGCCGAGCAGTGGCCGGACATATGGTGGGAAGCCGTGCTCACCTGCCTCCGAGCCTGCCTGTCAGCCCCCGGCGTCGACCCCAGGGGCGTCAAGGGGCTGTGTGTCAGCAGTCTCTACGGTGGCTCGGGCATCCCGGTCGACGCCGAGATTCGGCCTCTGCATCCCTGCCTGATCTGGATGGATCGCCGGGCCGAAGCCCAGGTCCAGTGGGTGAAAGAGCATATCGATCTGGCCCAACTGGGAGACATCACCGGCAACGGGGTAGACAGCTACTACGGCTTCACCAAGATGATGTGGCTCAAGGCCGAGCGCCCGGAAATCTGGGAGCGGACCCGCTACCTGCTACCGCCCAACAGCTACATCAACTATCGCCTGAGTGGCGAGATTGCCATCGACCACAGTTCGGCCGGCAACACCGGCGGCATCTACGACCTGGAGGAACGCGACTGGTCGACGGAAATGCTCGACGCCCTGGGACTCGATCGGGACAAGCTGCCGACCCGACTGGTGGACTCGGGAACCTCTGTCGGCGGCCTGCTGCCGTCGCTGGCCGATTCACTGGGCCTGTGCGCCGATATCCCCGTGGTCGCCGGTGGTGTCGATGCGGCGATGGCCACGCTGGCGGCGGGGGCGACCCGACCCGGCAATCATGTCGCCATGATCGGCACCAGCATGTGTTGGGGGGTGATCAATCAGCGCGTCGATTCCAGCCAGGGGCTGATCAGCATGCCGCATGTACTGAACAGCGAACGGGACCTCTATACCTTTGGCGGCGCCCTGACCGCCGGAGCCTCGGTCAGCTGGTTCGTCGATACCTTCTGCGGCAAGGACCAGGCCACTGCTGGGGAGCATGGCAGCGCCTACGACCAGCTCGAACTGCCCGCCCGTGAGCTTCCCCCTGGCGCCGATGGCCTGCTCTTCCTGCCCTACCTGATGGGAGAGCGCAGCCCGGTATGGGACGCCCAGGCCAGCGCCGGCTTCATCGGCCTCAGTCTCTATCACCGCCGCCACCACCTGTATCGTGCCGTACTGGAAGGCGTGACTTTCGCCCTGCGACACAACATGGAGGCGGGCATCCGACTGGGGGTGGCCCTCGACTCCCGCCTGATCGTGGTCGGCGGCGCCACCCGGTCGGACCTGTGGATGCAGATCATCGCCGACGTAACCCGCATGCCGGTCTACACCTTCCGCGAGAACGTGGAGGCGGCCTTGGGAGCCGCCCTGCTGGCCGGGCAGGCCACCGGCTTGCTCGACCTGGCCCCCCCCCTGCGGCATGGCACCCTGATCGAGCGCGCCGAGCCATCCGAGGCGGCAGCGGGTCGTTACGACGAACTGTTCACGCTGTATTGCCGGCTCTATCCGACGTTGAAGCCGATCATGCATCGACTCAATGCAAACGACACACGGAGCAAGTGACATCACATCATGAATTTCGAACTCCAGAATCAATGCATCCTCGTCACGGGGGCGACCAGCGGCATCGGACTCGACATTGCACGGTCCCTCGCCGAGTTCGGCGCCGAACTGGTGCTGTTCGGTCGCAACCGGGGCAAGCTCGCCGAACTCAAGCGAGAACTGGGGGCACGTACCCTGGCCGTCGACATCACCGATGAGGCCGCGGTCACCGAGGCCTTCGCCGGGATACCCGTCCTCGATGGCCTGGTCAACTGTGCCGGCATCTCGATCCTTGACGACGTCCTGGACGTCAAGGCGGAAGACCTCGAGCGGATCATGACCACCAACGTCACCGCCAGTGCCGTGGTAGCGCGGGAAGCAGCACGCCACATGATCGAGCACAGCCGCCAGGGCAGTATCGTCAACGTCTCCAGTCAGGCGGCCATGGCCGCCCTGCCAGGCCACCTCGGCTATTGCGCGTCCAAGGCGGCCATGGATGCCATGACCCGCGTACTGTGCCTCGAGCTTGGCCCCAAGGGCATCCGCGTCAACAGCGTCAATCCGACAGTGACCCTGACCCCCATGGCCGAGCGTGCCTGGGCGGATCCCGCCAAGCGCGAGCCGATGCTGGCCGCCATCCCGCTGGGTCGCTTCGCCACCCCTAGGGAAGTCGCCCTGCCGGTGGCCTTCCTGCTGAGCCCGGCCGCGTCGATGATCAGCGGCGCCTGCCTGCCGATCGACGGAGGTTTCACGTCACACTAGTCTCGCATTCTACAAGGAGCCTGACATGTACATCGGTGTGGACTGCGGTACCCAGAGCACCAAGGTGGTGGTGGTCGATGTCGATGCAGGGCGCATCCTCGGCGAGGCCAGCCGCTCCCACGCCCTGAGCGAGGGCGACAA
>NZ_KE332388.1:677814-678034 GCF_000409775.1 Litchfieldella anticariensis FP35 = DSM 16096
GCTGGCGCGAGGACGTCCTCGCCGAGATCGCCCCCGAACTCGACCCGCCCCGCGTGCTGCCGCGGCTGATCGAGGCCCACGAGCCAGCCGGGACGGTGCGCCCTGAGCTGGCCTCCGAGCTGGGGCTCGCCGAGGACGTGGTGGTTTCGAGCGGTGGTGGCGACAATATGATGGGGGCCATCGGTACCGGCAACATTGCACCAGGGCTGGTCACCCTGAG
>NZ_KE332388.1:678179-678418 GCF_000409775.1 Litchfieldella anticariensis FP35 = DSM 16096
TGTTCGGCCTCGACCTGGCGGCCTTCGGTGAGCGCCTCGCCAGTGCCCCGATCGGCGCCGAGGGGGTCACCGTGCTGCCGTTCTTCAACGGTGAGCGGGTCCCGACGCTGCCCCAGGCCACCTGCAGCTTCCTGGGCCTGACCAGCGTCAACACCACCCAGGCCAACCTGTGCCGGGCGGTGGTCGAGAGCGCCACCTTTGGCCTGCGCTACGGCCTCGAGCGGCTCGGCGACCTGGCC
>NZ_KE332388.1:678442-678655 GCF_000409775.1 Litchfieldella anticariensis FP35 = DSM 16096
CCAGATCCGCCTGATCGGCGGCGGGGCGAAGAGTCCAGTGTGGCGCCAGATGGTCGCCGACATCACCGGCACCCCGGTGATCTGCCCCGAGGTCACCGATGCCGCCGCCCTGGGCGCGGCCCTGCAGGCGGCCTGGTGCGAGCGTTACCCCGACACCCCTCTCGAGGACCTCTGCGCACGGCTGGTCCACCTCGACGAGGGTTCCCACACCGA
>NZ_KE332388.1:678776-1023665 GCF_000409775.1 Litchfieldella anticariensis FP35 = DSM 16096
TCAGCACTCCGTGGTGGTCGCCGACACCGGTGATCTGGAGGCCATCAAGCGCTACCAGCCCCACGATGCCACCACCAACCCCTCGCTGCTGCTCAAGGCCTTCGACATGCCGGGCTACCAGGCGCTGATCGACGCAGAGCTGGCGGCGATCCGGGCCGAGGGCGGCGACCGCCAGGCCCAGGCCGAACACGCGGTGGACCGCCTCGCCGTGGCCATGGGCAGCGAGATCGCCAAGCTGGTGCCCGGCCGGGTCTCCACCGAGGTAGCCGCCAGGCTGTCCTTCGACACCGAGGCCAGCGTCCGCAAGGCCCACGAGCTGATCGAGCTGTATGAGCGACACAGCGTCTCGCGGGATCGCGTGCTGATCAAGCTGGCCGCCACTTGGGAAGGCATCCGCGCCGCCGAGGTGCTGGAGAAGGAAGGCATCAACTGCAACCTGACCCTGCTGTTCAGCGACACCCAGGCGCAGGCCTGCTTCGATGCCGGGGTGTTCCTGGTGTCGCCGTTCGTAGGCCGGGTCACCGACTGGTACAAGCAGGCGACCGGCCAGGACTTCACCCCCGACACTGACCCCGGCGTGCAGTTCGTACGCGGCGTCTGTCATCGGGTCAACCAGGGCGCCTACCACACCGTGGTGATGGGCGCCAGCTTCCGCAATACCGGTCAGGTGCTGGCGCTGGCCGGCTGCCCGCGACTGACCATCTCGCCGGCGCTGTTCGAGGAGCTGGCTACCACACCGGGCGAGGTGAAACCCAGGGTGCTCATGGCACGCAGCGGCGGTCCCCGGCCGACCCCGCTCACCGAACCCGACTTCCGCTGGGGGCACAACCAGGATGCCATGGCCAACGACAAGCTGGCCGAGGGCATTCGCCGATTCGCCGACGACCAGGAACGCCTGGAGGAGCAGATCGCCGACCGTTTGGCGACCCTCTGACCCCTTGACAGCCTGAATCGCCAACCAGCTACCGATTGGGAATCCCAATTGCCGTCACGTTTCGAACTAGCCAACGCCATCCGTGTGCTGTCGATGGACGCCACACAGAAGGCCAAGTCCGGCCACCCCGGCGCCCCCATGGCTATAGCCGGCATCGCCAAGGTCGAGGGAGCGCTGGGCGTCGCACACTGACGACCGGAAGCCCTCATTTCCCCCTTAATGTATCAGTGTGGCGGAGATCACAACCTCACGGCCGGCGGCCGTGGGGTCCTTGATCTGTTCGAAGAGCAAGCGAAACGCCTCATGGCCCGCCCGGTAGGTATCATGCCCGGCACAGGGGACCGAAACATCGAAGATGTCGGCATAAGGAAGGCGGTCCACGCCCACCACGAACACATCAGCACGGCCGATGTGGGCATCGTGCAGGGCCCGCATCGCGCCCAGGGTAATCAGCTGGTTGAAGCCGAAGACGGCCTCGGGGAGCATGTCCTGGCGCAGGTAATCGGCCATTTCACGATAGGCCGGCTGCAGGGTGTAGTCCCCAGGACGCTGTTCCAGCGTCAGGGGGACGCCTACAGCGTCATAGGCCTCCTTGAGGCCGGCCAGGCGATGTTGCGTGATTCGAGACTCCCGCGGGCCCGTCAACACCAGCACCTGGCGGATGTCTTCCTTCACCAGCAACTCGCCGAGCAGCCTACCAGCGCGATGATTGTCCAGCACCACACGGCTGAAATCCGGCACATTCAAAGTACGATCCAGCATTACCACCGGCAATTGGGTAGCACGTAGGCGATCGAGATAGGCTGGGCGATAGCCGGCAGCATCGGAGACCGGCGAAAGGATGATACCGGCCACCTGATAACTGAGCAGGGTCTCGATCGCTACTTCCTCGAGTTCCGGCGAGCCATCAGTATCGATCAGCATGATGGTGTAGTCATGCTCCTTGGCCGCACGGGAAATCGCCTTGATTACCTCGCTGTAGAAGGGGTTATCCACGCTGGCCGTGACCAGGCCGATTAGTCGGTTCTTGCGACTCCGAAGATGGCTGGCGAAGGCATTCGGGACATAGCCCAGCTCGCGCGCCGCGGCGAGGATCTTTTCCCGCGTCTTCGGCTTGACCTTGTCGGGTTTGTTCAAGGCACGCGACACCGTCATGTTGGTCATGCCCACATGCTTGGCGATGTCTGTGATGGTCACCTTGCTACTTCTTGACATCTCTCACTCGGAAATATCGGAGCCACTCAGCGAAAACGCCGCTGAGCAAGCAGGTGCCGCACCAGCGGTGCAAGAATCAGTTCCATGGCCAGCGGCATGCGTGAGCCGGGCACCACCAGCGTGTGTGGGCGACTCATGAAGGAATCCTGGATCATCGCCAACAGATAGGGAAAATCCACCGTGGAAGGATCACGGAAGCGGATCACCACGAAGGATTCGGCGTCAGTGGGAATATCCTGCACCTCGAAGGGGTTGGAAGTATCCACCGTCGGCACACGCTGGAAGTTGATATGGGTACGCGAGAACTGCGGTTGTATATAGCGCACGTAATCGTGCATGCGCCCCAGAATGGTGTCGATCACCGCTTCCTGAGAGTAGCCACGTAGTTTGGTATCGCGATCGATCTTCTGGATCCACTCCAGATTCATGGTCGGCGCCACCCCCACCAGTAAATCCACATGGCGAGCAATATCGTGCTCGGCAGTGACCAAGCCTCCGTGCAGCCCTTCGTAGAACAGCAGATCGGTGCCACACGGCAATGTCTGCCAGTCGGTGAAGGTGCCAACCTGATGACCGCACTCGATCATGCGTTTGTCTTCGGCATGAATGTAGTGGCGATAGGTCCCGGTGCCACTATCGCCATATTCCTGGAACAACTCCTCTAGTCGATCGAGCAGGTTGGCTTCCACAGCAAAATGCGATAGCTCGCCCGCGCGCTCGGGTTCCTCACGGAAAATCTTCGCCAACTCGTTACGGCTGTAGCGATGGAAGGCGTCACCGTCGACGAAGGCAGCATGCACGTCCTCGCGGGTGAGCATGCGCTCGAAAGTTCGTCGAACCGTCGTGGTACCGGCTCCCGAAGAGCCGGTCACGGCAATGATCGGATATTCCCGAGACATTAGTCATCACCCTGGCAGGTCAGCATCTCGCGCACGCGTTTCATTGTGGCTCCCCCGTTTCAGGACTCCCTGGCAATGGCGCGATAGGCGATATCGTGCCGATACTGTGCATCGGGCCAATGAATGGCGGCGACTCCCTGATACGCTGTGTCGCGCGCCTGAGACACGCTTTCACCCAAGGCAGACACACATAGCACGCGCCCTCCACTGGTGACGACTCGACCTTGGTCGTCATGGGCGGTTCCGGCGTGGAAGACCTTGCAGTCGGAACTAGCCAGTGCGTCGAGCCCTTCGATGACATCGCCCTTGCGATAGTCTCCAGGGTAGCCGCCGGCGGCCATCACCACACCCACGGCTGGGCGCGGATCCCAATCGCAACTCTCACCCGCCAGACGCCCCTGAGCTCCAGCCAGACACAAGACGGCAAGATCGGAGGTCAGGCGCTGCATGATCGGCTGGGTTTCCGGATCGCCGAAACGGCAGTTGTATTCGATGACCTTGGGCGCTCCCTCTGCATCGATCATCAACCCGGCATACAGAAAGCCGGTGTAAGGATGGCCTTCATCAGCCATGCCACGCACGGTGGGCAAAATGATCTCGTCCATGATGCGCTGGTGCACGTCGGGAGTTACCACCGGTGCTGGCGAATAAGCCCCCATGCCACCGGTGTTGGGCCCCTTGTCACCATCGAGAGCACGCTTGTGATCCTGACTGGTGGCCATCGGCAAGACAGTCTGGCCATCGACCATGACGATGAAGCTGGCCTCTTCGCCCTCGAGAAATTCCTCGACCACCACGCGTGCACCGGCTCCTCCAAAGGCATTGGCCTCGAGCATGTCGCGGATCGCCGCTTCGGCTTCCTGCTCGGTCATGGCCACGACCACCCCCTTGCCAGCCGCCAAGCCATCGGCCTTGATGACAATGGGAGCCCCTTTCTCGGCCACATAGGCCAGTGCGGGCTCCACGGCGGTGAAAGTCCGGTACTCGGCGGTGGGAATGGCATGACGCGCCAGAAAGTCCTTGGTGAAGGACTTGGAGCCCTCGAGTTGGGCGGCGGCTTGGGTTGGACCGAAGATGGTCAACCCAGTTGCCTGAAAGCGATCGACGACACCTGCGACCAACGGCGCCTCGGGGCCGACGATGGTCAGATCGACCCCTGTCCGGCTGGCAAAGGCTTCCAGCCCCTCGAGGTCGGAGGCATCGATCGCCACATTGGTCAACCCCGGCTCCCGCGCCGTGCCGGCATTACCCGGTGCAACGTAGACCTCATCCACCTGCGCGGATTGAGCAACCTTCCAGGCTAAAGCATGTTCGCGGCCACCGCCGCCGATGATCAGAACCTTCATCTGGGGAAACCTTGATCGATGGTTATGGAAAATCGGCGCATTATGCCAGAAAGTGATCGCTCCTTCCCGGGAACATCGACCGACCGAGGACAGCGACGGTCCAGGTCAGTCCTCGTCGTCGTCCTTGCGGTTTCGCTGATTGATGGTCTGCTGCCAGAAGCGCATGTTCTCTTCGGCCAATTCGCGCATGAACTCCATGGGCGAATGGCGCATGGCCTGCTGCCACTGATCCTGCATGCGCTGCTGCTGTTCCAGCATCAGACGCGTGCCCTGTTCCAGGTAACGCGCCAAAGGCAACGGCTGCGACATGGCATAGACACGAATCAGCTGCTCCAGCAGATCGTTGGAAAAAACCTCGGCCTCGCTGTCGGCCTGCTCCTGTTCGATGATGATCGACAATAGAATCGTTCGCGTCAGATCCTCACCGGTCTTGGCATCCTCGACACGAAACGGTACCTCGTCGAGAATCAGTCGACGCAGGTCTTCGAGGGTCACGTAGCGGCTCTGTTCGGTATCGTAGAGCCGACGGTTGGCATACTTGCGAATCACGCGCACGGCGCTGCTCCTAATTGTCGTCTTTGCTGCTATTGTGCACCGCGCTAAGCTTTCAAGCCAATCCGCGTGCCTAGAGACCACATGAACTTGATCCTGCTCGCCGCCCAAGATCTGCTCAACGACCATTGCGCCGTGGTTCGAGACCCACGCCGCCTGCGCCACTTACGCGAGGTGCACCGTGCCAACATCGGCGACGAACTGACTCTGGGCTTGGCCGGTGGCAAGCTTGGCAAAGGGCGGCTGGTTCGCATCGAAGATGATCTGGCACAGTTCGAAATCGACAGCCTCGATCAAATGCCTCCCGCCGCACTGCCGGTACATTTGGTACTCGCCTTGCCCAGGCCACGCATGTTGGCCCGTTCACTGGAACATGTTACCGCGCTGGGCGTAAAGCACATCACCCTGCTGCACACCCGACGCGTGGAAAAGAGCTACTGGCAGTCACCGGAACTCAAGCCCGAAAAGATTCACCAACACCTGGTACTGGGGCTCGAACAGGCCCGCGATACCCTCTTGCCCGAGGTCAGCCTGGAAAAGCACTTCAAACCCTTCGTCGAAGACCGCCTGCCCGCCCTGCTCGAGCATCGTCGGGGCCTGCTGGCACACCCTGGGATGCCCGATGCCTGCCCACGAGGCATCGACGAGCCCACTCTTCTGGTCATCGGCCCCGAAGGCGGCTTCATACCTTACGAAGTCGAACGACTGCTCGAGGCTGGCTGCCAGGGCATCCATCTGGGTGAGCGCATCCTGCGTGTGGAAACCGCCGTGACAGCGTTGCTGTCACGGCTGTTCTGACACTCACGACTGTTCCGACTGCAATCGCTCCAACAACCGCCGGGTGGCAAAGCCATCTGGCGTTTGGCCGATGCTGCGCTGGTATTGGCGCAGCCCACGACGGGTGTTGGGCCCCAATACACCGTCCGGGGAGCCCGTATCGAAACCCTCGGCATTGAGTCGCCGTTGCATCTCGCGCACCTGGCTGCGTGACAGTGGCTGCTCATGGCGGGGCCAAGCCTGAACTATCAGACCACGACCGGCGATGCCATCGGCGAGTGTGCCCACCGCCAGGGCATAGCTGGTAGCGTTGTTGTAACGCAGGATAGTTCGGTAATTGGGGCCGACCAGGAACGCTGGCCCCTGTGCGCCGGCTGGTGCGATCACCGAGGCGGCGTCGAAATCCGGAAGGACCTTCCCCGCCAGCGGTCGCACACCCTGCGCTGCCCATTCCTGACTGGACAGGCGGGTAGATAGTTCGGTCTGAGCATAATCGAAGCCATCGGACAACACGACTTCCACACCCCATGGCTGACCGGAGCGCCACCCGGCCTCGGCGAGATAGTTGGCAGTGGAGGCCATGACATCGGGAATGCTGCCCCAGATGTCGCGGCGTCCATCACCATCGCCATCGACGGCGTGGCGCTCGAAACTCGATGGCAGGAATTGGGTATGTCCCATGGCCCCGGCCCATGACCCCTGCATGCGCTCACGGCTGATGTCACCCTGTTGCAGAATGCGCAGTGCCGCCATCAGTTCGCCACGGGCAAAGTCCCGACGCCGACCGTCATACCCCAAGGTGGCCAGCGCATCGATGGTCGAGAAGCTGCCGAAGTTGCCACCGTAATTGCTTTCGATGCCCCAGATGGCCGTCACGATTTCCCGGGGTACACCGTAGCGACGTTCCATCTCCCGAGCCGTACCAGCATGTTCGGAGAGTTTGGCTCGCCCCTGGCCGATCCGAGTCGATGACACGGCGATATCCAGATATTCCCAGATCGGGCGCACGAACTCCGGTTGGGAGCGATCGAGTTCGATGATTCTCGGTTGGTAGCGCACCTCGTCGAAGGCCGCCGCCAGAGTGGCTTCGTCGATACCGTCAGCTCGGGCGCGAGCGCGGAAATCCTCGACCCAAGCCTCGAAGCTAGCATGGGACACTACCGCTTGTGTCCCATCCGAAGCCATGGTCTCGGTGGCAGGAGAAGACGTCGTTTCGTTTGCCTGCGCTGCGGCAGGTTGAGAGGTTCCGGGGGCGGCCTGACAACCGGCCAAGGCCGCCAGTAACATGGTCGGAATCAGAATCTTGCGCATGGTCATCCTTGTGAACGTGCTTGACGGTCCGGGAAAGCAACCAATCGTTTGGACCGCGAAAAGACCGGGGCATGATACTGTGGTTCAGCGAGTGTCGGAATCCTTGGACTGACGTGTTGCATTGGCCTCGGTTTCCATCCCACTCTTCAGTTCGTGGGTCAATGGGTCGTAATTGGGGCGTAATTCATCCTTGAGCGTGCCGCTCCACAGCTTGGAACCAACGAAATAGCCGGCACGCCCAATGGTATGAGCAGCCACCGGCGCTGTCATCAGCAGGAAGAGGATGACGCCAAAGGCCCTGGCCACCACGGCTACCTCGCCAAAGTGCAGCGCGACGGCCAGCATGATCATGGCCACGCCCAGAGTGGCGGACTTAGTAGTGGCGTGTAGGCGCGTCAACAGATCCGGTAAGCGCAATACCCCCACGGCTGCCAACAGCATGAAGGCCGCCCCTCCGAGCAACAGCGCTCCCTTGATCACATCAATCATCTCGCGGCCCTCCCCTTTCCAGGAAGCGCGAGAAACCGATTGTCGCCAGAAACGCCATCAGTGCCATGACGATGGACACGTCGAGAAAGCTGGCGACATCGGTCATGATGGCGCTCACCCCGATGATACCGACGCTCAATGTCGAGAACAGTTCCAGCGCCACGACTCGGTCCGGAAGCGACGGCCCCTTGACCAGGCGCACGAACGCCAGGCACAAGGCCACTGTCATCACAGCCAGGGTTATGAAGATCACAATCTTCACACGCTTTCCTCCCGCCGGAACAGTTCCAGGGCTCGACGTTCAAGCTCTTCCAATCCTCGGCGCAATTCCTGCTCATCGTCGAGGAACATGGCATGGATATACAGCACCCGGCGGTCGTCGGATACGTCCAGGCTCAAGGTTCCGGGTGTCAACGAAATCAGATTGGCAAAGAACGTGATTTCCAGATCGGTCTTCGCCTTGAGCGGCATGGCGATCACCCCTGGTTTCATGTACCAAGGGGGTGTCACGATGTCGAAAGCCACCCGCAGGTTGGCCTTGACCAATTCCTTGAGAAAGAAACCGATGAACAGGATCAGGCGCGGCAACCATTGGGCGTAACCACTCAACGCCTCGTCATGGCTCTGGATCAACGCCAGGGTGAGATACCCGAAGACCAACCCTGCCAGCAGGTTATGCCCACTAAAATCACCGGTCAGGACCACCCATGCCAGTGCCAGCAACAGATTCCAGATCGCGCCGATCATGGTGCCTCCTTCGTTGCATCCCCCATCACCGCTTCGATATAGCGACTGGGATCGAGCAACTGTTCGGCCGATGACTCCGCCAGGGCATAGATCGGTTGCCCATTGAGGCCGATGAACAAAGTACACAGCGCCAGGCCGACGATAGGCAGGTACATCTGCCATAACTCTCGCTGACCAGGGGAGGCAAGCTCAGGTTTGTCCTCATCAGGCTCGGGCGGCGCCTTCCAGAAGACTTCCGCCCAGATCTTGACCATCGAATATAGCGTCAACAGCCCCACCAGCAAGGCAATGAGAGTTACCCCGTAGGCCTCGGCTTCGATGCCCGCACGAATGACGATGAACTTGGCGAAGAATCCCGACAACGGTGGCATACCCGCCAGTGACAGTGCCGGTATCAGGAACAGCACCGCAAGCCAAGGGTGGCTACGGTACAATCCGCCTAGCCGCTTGAGCTCATAACTGCCACACAGTCGATGGACGACGCCACTGATCAGGAACAGATTCGCCTTCACGATAATGTGGTGCAAGATGTAAAAAACCCCACCAAGCACCGCCAATGGCGTGTACAGCGCCAATCCCAGAATCATGTAACCGATCTGGCTAACGATGTGGAACGACAGGATCCGGCGGAATTCGAACTGGGCCGTGGCGCCGAGCACTCCTGAGAGCATGGTCATTCCCGCCCCCCACAGCAGGATCTCATGCGTATAACCGGGGCTCTGGGTAAAGATCAGGGTGAATATCCGAAACAGAGCGTAGACGCCAACCTTGGTCAACAGTCCGGCAAATAGCGCCGATACCGCCACAGGGGGCGTGTGATAGGAAGCCGGCAACCAGAAGAACAGGGGGAAAGCGGCCGCTTTGATACCGAACGCCACCATGAACATCACGGCCAGGACATCGACCATGCCGTTATCTTCGACCTGCCCCAAGCGCTGGGCAATGTCGGCCATGTTGAGCGTTCCCACCAGGCCATAGAGCAGGCCTACTGCGGTAAGGAAGATAACGGAGGACAACAGGTTGAGGGTCACGTATTTGATGGCACCCTCCATCTGTGCCTTCTCGCTGCCCAGAATCAGCAGCGCGAAGGATGCCACTAGCATCACCTCGAACCACACGTAGAGATTGAAGATATCACCGGTGAGAAAGGCGCCAGCGACACCGGCCAGCAGCAAGTGCATCAATGGAAAGTAACCGAAGGCTTCATGCCCGCGGCTGGTGGTGGCCAGCGAGTATAGCGCTACGCTAAATCCGATGATGCCGGTCAGAATCACCATGATGGTGGCAAATAGATCAGCGACCAGACTGATGCCGAAGGGGGCTTCCCAATTGCCCATTTGCATCACCAGGATGCCGTGCTCATCCACCGATGACAGTAACCACAAACTGGTCACCAGCAGGCTGCCGGTACCAACCACGGCAATGAAACGCTGAACCGTGTGCAATCGCCAGAACAACAGCGATAACGCCCCCGAGAGCAGCGGAATGAAGATCGGAAGCGCGACTTCGGGACTCACGTATCGGTATCCTTCATCCGGTCGAGATCGTCGGCCTTGACGATTTCATAGGCTCGACGAATCAGCACTACGGCAAAGGACAACACCCCGAAGGCAATCACGATGGCGGTCAGCACCAGCGCTTGCGGCAAGGGGTCGGCGACCTGCCCCGCAGGCGCGGTGAGCCCAGTGGGCACCAACGGCGGCGCACCACGGGTCAAACCGGCGGAGGTGAAAATAAGAAGGTTGGCCGCATTGGACAACAGCATCAAGCCGATCACCAGTTTGACGATCGAACGGCGCAGCATCATGTAAATAGCTGCTGCATAGAGAATGCCGATTGCCACAGCCATCAGCGGTTCCATGATTTTCCTCCCCTCCCTGTCGACAAGCGTCTGTCAGTCATCATCGTGGTCACCCTCCATCAGCGCCACCACGGCGGTGAGCACCGACCCCAGCACGATCAGATAGACACCAATATCGAAGAGCAGCGGGGTCGAGAACTTGAAACCAAGAACGGGGATCGTCCACCACTGGGCGGTCAGAAAAGGTTGACCGTGCCACAAGGCCGGCAAGGCCGACACCACGCTAAGGAACAACCCCATCCCGATCAGATCCTGAGGGGCAACACGTAACATGGTACGCGTCGCCCGAATGCCATAGGCGAACAGATAAAGCGCAAAGCCCCCCGATGCCACCAGGCCCGCGATGAAACCACCGCCCGGTTCATCGTGACCGCGCAGCAGTAGAAACACCGAAAACAGCAACTGCAATGGCATCAATAGCCGCGCCGCGACACTGAGAATCAGAGTCCCCGATCTAACCATTTCGCGACTCCTTGCGAGAGGGCGGGTGTCGATCATCATGTTCACTGGAATGGAACCTCAACATGGCATAGACACCAATGGCGGCAAGGGCCAACACGAACACTTCTCCCAGCGTATCCAGGGCACGAATATCAACCAGAATCACGTTGACGATATTGTGGCCATGGCCCTCGGGTTGGCTGTTGGCAATCATGTAATCGGAAATGCTCGGGAACAGCCTTCCATCAAGGACCGTCAAGATCAAAAGCGTCACGAGAAGCCCAGTGCTACCGGCGACCACCAAGTCGCGAACACGCTCCAGCGACGTGGACAGGCTGGCGAAACGCGGCAAGCGAAACAGCACCAGCACCAGCAGGATCACCGTGAGGGTCTCGACCAGCAGTTGGGTGATACCCAAATCCGGCGCACTGAATGTCACGAAGATCAGCGCTATGCAAAAGCCCATGGTCCCTACCGCGGCCACTGCGGCCAATCGCAAGCGCATGATGCAGGCCGTGATCGCTCCCGACACCATCAAGCCCACCACCAGTACCTCGTGGATATGCACGTCGAGGGCAAAATCGAAGGTCAATCCCTGCCGGGCCAATAGGGTGTAGCCTGTCAAGCCAACCAGCACCAGCAGCGTCATGACCAGATAATTGCGGATATAGCCGTTCTGCAACATGCGCGTCTGCCAGATCGAAACCGTTACGATCAGGTCCATGAACTTGAAATACCCAGCTTCCGGACCTCGTGCGAAAAGTGGCTCCAACGGCCGCAGCCAAGCCCGCCAGTGGCCCCAATACCGAAAGATCAGTAGCCCCAACACCAGACTCACCAGCGATAGCATCAGCGCTGGGTTGATGCCGTGCCAGAGCGACAGCGAAGCGTGCAGAGGTTCTCCATTCACGCTGCTGGCAGCGGCCGCTATCAGCCCGGAAGCCAGCTCCGGCGCCACTCCCAGCAACAGCGACAAGCCAGCCAGCAATATGGGACCAACGAGCATTTCGGGTGGACCTTCATGGGGGGCCCTAGGCGTTTCACGTCGCGTACCGAAGAAAGGGCGCAGCGCGACGATCGCTGCTGCAGCGAGGGTCATGATCGCAGCAGACAGGCTCAAGGCAGACAGAAAAGGGCTGAAGCGCTCGGCATGCAGCACCGCCTCGAGCATCGACTCCTTGCCAATGAAACCGAACAGCGGGATGACGCCGCCCAGCGACAATGCGGCAATGCCAGCGCATGTGGCCGTCACCGGCATCGCTCGACGCAACCCTCCCATGGCGGCGATATCCTTGGTGCCGGTTTCATGGTCGAGAATCCCGGCAACGAGGAACAGTGCCCCCTTGTACAGCGAATGCGCCAGCAGGAAGGTAGCAAAGGCGACCATGGCCTCCTTGGTGCCAATCCCCAGTAACATGGTCAGGGTACCCAATGCCATCACCGTAGAATAAGCCAACAGAGACTTGATGCTGGTATGGCGCAGCGCCAGAAATGCTCCCGTCACCATGGTCACGGCGCCGAATAGCGACAGTAGCGTCATCCAGGCTTCAGTGCCCCCCAATCCCGGCTGCAAACGTGCCAGCAGGTAGATGCCGGCCTTGACCATGGTGGCCGAATGCAGATAAGCGGAAACCGGTGTCGGCGCCGCCATGGCGTTGGGTAACCAAAAATGAAAAGGAAATTGGGCCGATTTGGTGAACGCACCGCCCAGCACACATAACAATATGGGCAGATAGAAGCCATGCTCGCGTATCACATCGCCCTGCGAGGTCAGGCCCTGTAGCGACCAACTGTCGCCAATGAGTGCCATCATGATCAGCCCTGCCAACAACGACAATCCACCGCCAGCGGTGATCAACAAACTCTGCAAGGCCGACTTGCGGGCCTCCGGGTCGGTATGATTGAAGCCGATCAACAAGTAGGACGTAATACTGGTAAGCTCCCAGAACACGAACAGAGTCACCACGTTGTCGGCCAGTACCAGGCCGAGCATCGACATCATGAAGGCGACCAGCACCACATGGAAACGCGCCAGATCCGGATGCCCCTTGAGGTAACCACGGGTATAGATCAGCACGAAGACACCTATCACGCTGATCATCAAGGCAAACAGCAGTGACAAGCCATCGAGCAGAAAGGTAAGACTGATATCCAGCCCCGGCACCCACGGGTACTCGAATACCAGTACTTCGCCGGCGGTCACCGCCGGCAACTGGAAAAACAGCCACAAGGACAAGGAGGCAGGCAATAAGGCCATGACCAGGCCGGCACGTTCGCCGAACCAGCGATGCAACAACGGCGCGAAGGCCGCCAATACGAAGCCTCCCAATACGGCCAGTTGCATGACCCTTGATCTCCTGTCGCCGTGACCCGACCCAACACGTCAACGCCCGTTCCAGGTTGTCGGAAGAGGTATTGGGACATCGTTCGCAGCGGCGCTGCGCTCCCCTGCAGAGTTGGTTAGACTCTATCGATTCACGTCGCCGATAAGCAACAATTGGATCGGAAAGCCTGCGAGCCCGTCCCCTTTACGATAGAGTATGGCGGCGTCGATGGCCCCAAATGGAGCGATGCCAGGGTTGCTCAAGGCCTGAACGGCCCCTTGCTCTGGCGCGTGATAACGGGTATCACCCCCTATTTTCATGGACCCTCGCAGGACGATCGATCGATGACATTGCTATGGATTCCCTTGCTGACCCTGCTAGGCGTGCTGATCCCCGCGTTCACCACAAGACGCGGACGTGGCTTCTGCACGTTAGCCACAGCAACGCTACCCGCCATGGCCCTGCTCCTCACTCTGAGCCAGGTGCCCGCACTGCTCGACGGAGAGCTCCCCCGCATTGCCCTTCCCTGGCTCCCCAGCCTGGGGCTCGACCTGGCCTTTCGTCTTGACGGACTGTCACTGCTGTTCGCCATATTGATTCTCGGTATCGGCTTGCTGATCATTTTTTATGCTCATTTCTATCTTGCAGCAAAGGAACCCTACGGCCGTTTCTATACCTACTTGATACTGTTCATGCTGTCGATGCTCGGCATCGTGATGGCCGATAACCTGCTGTTGCTGTGGCTATTCTGGGAACTGACCAGCTTGTCGTCCTTTCTGCTGATTGGCTACTGGTCCCACTGGACGGACGCCCGCAAGGGTGCCCGTATGGCCATGACGGTGACAGGGGCCGGCGGGCTAGCGCTATTGGCAGGCTTTCTACTGCTAGGCGATATGGTCGGCAGTTTCGATCTGGGCGTGGTGCTATCTAGCGCCGATGTCATCCTCGCTGACCCACGCTACCCCATCATGCTGGTGCTGGTGCTGCTCGGTGCCTTCACCAAGTCAGCGCAGTTCCCATTCCAGTTCTGGCTGCCTCATGCCATGGCAGCACCAACACCGGTTTCCGCTTACCTTCACTCGGCCACCATGGTCAAGGCCGGCATTTTCCTGATGGCACGCCTGCATCCAGCACTCGGCGACAGTGAACTATGGGGATGGCTAGTGACCCTGACCGGGATGGCCACCTTTCTGTATGGCGCCTGGTTCGCCCTGCTCAAGACCGACCTCAAAGCTATCCTGGCCTTCTCCACCGTCAGCCACCTTGGGCTGATCACGGCACTGTTGGGTATCGGCAGTCCCATGGCGATCCTTGCCGCGCTGTTTCATATTCTCAATCACGCCACCTTCAAAGGGGCGTTGTTCATGAGTGCCGGAATCATCGACCATGAAACCGGCGCCCGTGAACTCGGCAAGCTAGGCGGATTACGCCGGGCCATGCCGATTACCGCCTTGCTGACCAGTATCACGGCGGCATCCATGGCTGGGGTACCGTTGCTCAACGGTTTCCTGTCCAAGGAGATGTTCTTCACCGAGACCCTGAATACCGCGCTGCTGGGCGGCCTGGGCTGGCTGTTGCCCGTTTTGGCAACTCTCGGGGGTATCCTGTCGGTGGCCTACTCCCTGCGCCTGGTGCATAGCGTCTTCTTCAAGCCCGCCAAGGAGGCTCCGCCCAAATCTCCCCATGAGCCACCACGCCTGATGCGCGCGCCAGTAGAGTTCCTGGCCACCTTGTGCGTCGTTGTGGGACTATTCCCCGCCGTCCTAGCTACCGGGATACTCGATCTGGCCACTCGTGCCGTGTTGCACGAACCACTCGACTTCCATCTGGCCATCTGGCATGGCCTCAATCTACCGCTGGCAATGAGCCTCGCCGCGTTGGTCATCGGTGTTGCTACCTACGGACTGCACCAGCATGTAAGACGCTTCGCTCGTCAGTTCACCTCAGTGGATTCCCGACGGGTGTTCGAGGGCTGTATCCAGCGCCTGGTGGCCAGCACCCAGACACTGACCCGGCAGTTGGAGAATGGCTCGCTGCAACGCTATATGAGCCTGCTACTGTCGGCGGCGCTGCTATTGGCCGCGCTGGGGGTGGTACAACTCCCCGAACTCGCCGGCAGCAAGGCCACCCAATCGCTTGACAGCATGCTGCTGTTTGGAGCTGCGCTGATGATCTTTGGTGCCATAGGTACCGTTGTCACGCACCGTTACCGCCTGATCTCGCTGTTGATGCTATCGGTGGTAGGACTGGTGGTATCGCTGACCTTCGCCCGTTTCTCCGCCCCTGATCTGGCGCTGACACAGTTATCGGTGGAAGTGGTGACCATGATCCTGCTGATGCTGGCGCTGTTCTTCCTGCCACAGAAGACGCCTCAGGAATCCTCGGCAGGCCGCACTATCCGCGATCTGGCTCTAGCCGGTACGCTGGGTATGGTGGTGGCGAGTCTCAATTACGCGGTATTGACTCGCGAAATCGATAGCATCGCCGGCTTCTTCATCGCCAACAGTGTCCCTGGTGGGGGCGGCCACAATGTAGTCAACGTGATTCTGGTCGACTTCCGTGGCTTCGATACCTTGGGTGAGATCACTGTGTTGGCACTAGCCGGCCTGGCGATTTTCAAGCTGTTGAATCGTCTGCGCCTGTTCATGCCTCATAGTGACGGTGAAGGTCGGCTATGGTCGCCGGACCGCTATCCGATGATCCTCACCATCGTGTCCCAGGCGCTGCTGCCCTTGGCGCTACTGGTCGCCGCCTTCATCTTCTTGCGCGGCCACAACCTGCCGGGTGGAGGCTTCATCGCTGGATTGATTACGGCAGTGGCATTGATTCTGGTATATATGGCACGCGGTGTGGACTGGACCCAAGCACGGCTCGATTTCCCGTATCAGCCAGTGGCCATTGGCGGGGTGGCCATCGCCACCCTGACGGGTCTAGGGAGTTGGCTGTTCGGCCGCCCCTTCCTGACCTCGGCCTTCGGGCACTTTCATATCCCGCTGATCGGCGATATCGAACTGGCCACCGCCATGCTATTCGACTTGGGCGTCTATCTGGCGGTAGTGGGAGCAACCCTGATGATCCTGGCTAACCTGGGCAAGCTGACCACACCACATCGCCCAACCAAGGAGACACCCGGCATCTCCCGCAAGGAAACACTGCTACCTCCCGGCACGGAAGCGTCACCCCCTGTTGACAAGGATGCACCGGCAATCACCGATGACAAGGCACCCCAGCGTCCTAGCAAGGAGAAAGTCTGATGGAAAGCCTTTATGCCATTACCACCGGTATCCTGACTGCCTGCGGCCTGTTTCTGACCCTGCGAGGACGCACCTTTCCGGTGGTCGTCGGCCTGACGCTGCTGTCTTATGCGGTCAACCTCTTCCTGTTTTCCATGGGCGGACTGACCACTGACGGAGCGGTCATCATCGACGGCCCCAACGAATATGCCGACCCTCTGCCCCAAGCCTTGGTGCTTACTGCCATCGTTATCGGCTTCGCCATGACGGCTTTTGCGGTCATCCTGGCGATGCGTGCGCGCGGCGACCTGGGCAACGACCATGTCGACGGAGGAAAGCTCGAAGAGTCTCGGGAGGACCGTCGATGATGCAGCACCTGATCATTTTGCCCATCGTGCTACCACTGGTGGTCGGTATCATTCTGTTGCGCAGCCGACACGGCGCCACCCACCACAAGCGTGTGATTGGCGTTGGCGCCACCACAGCACTGCTGGCAGTCGCCATCGCCTTGGTGATCAAGGCATCGAGCGGCGAAGTGAGCTATTACGCCTTAGGCGACTGGCAGCCTCCTTTCGGCATTGTCATGGTGCTCGACCGCCTTTCGGCACTGATGATATTGCTTACCGCGATACTGGCACTGGGGTGCGTGGTGTTCGCCTGCGCTGGTGACGATGAGCAAGGCAGCAACTTCCACGGCCTCTTCCAGTTGCAACTGATGGGCATCAACGGTGCCTTTCTCACTGGCGACCTGTTCAACCTGTTCGTGTTCTTCGAGGTACTACTGCTGGCTTCCTACGCCCTGCTGATGCACGGCGGCGGCAAGGCACGTATTCAGGCCGGCCTGCATTACGTGGTGCTCAACCTGGCCGGCTCGGCACTATTTCTGATTGCCGTCGGTGTGCTTTACGGTGCCACCGGCACCCTCAACATGACCGATATGGCCGTACGCCTTACCGCACTCGATCCCGAACGCATCGGCCTGGTCAGTGCTGGCGCCTTGTTGCTGCTGGTGGTGTTCGGTCTCAAGGCCGCCATCCTACCACTCTATTTCTGGCTGCCACGCGCCTATGCCGCAGCACCGGCACCGGTGGCGGCGCTATTTGCCATCATGACCAAGGTGGGAATCTATGCCATTCTGCGGGTCTATCACCTGGTGTTCGGTGACCATGCCGGGGCACTGGCAGCCTTGGAGCAGCCTTGGGTATGGTGGATGTCACTAGCGACGCTGGTAGTCGCCGCCATCGGCGTATTGGCGGCACGCGATCTGCGCTTGCTGGTCGCTTATCTGGTGCTGGTGTCAGTGGGTACCCTGCTGGCAGGTATCGGCATGCGTTCACCACAAGCCACCAGCGCGCTGCTTTTCTATCTCGTCCATACCACTCTGGTGACCGGTGGCTTGTTCTTGCTCGCCGACTTGATCGGCTTGCAACGCGGCAAGGCCAACACACGCCTGGTCAAGGGACGCCCTCTGCAAAACGGAGGGCTGTTAGCGGCGCTGTTCTTCATTGGCGCCATCGCGGTGGCCGGGCTGCCACCGCTATCCGGCGCACTGGGCAAGGCATTGCTACTCAAATCTGCATCACCCGACCAACAGATTTGGCTATGGCCCATTTTGCTGGGGGTAGGCTTGTGTTCATTGGTTGCCCTATCGCGTGCCGGCTCGACACTATTCTGGCGTAGCCACGAAGGCGACCCCAACCGTGTTTCTTTGGCACGACGTCAACTATTCGGCGTGTCGTGGTTGCTGGGCGCCTCACCGTTGCTGATGATACTCGCCGGTCCGGTGAGTAGTTACACCCAAGCCACGGCCGAGCAATTGTCCAGCCCCGCCCCGCATATCCAGGCGCTGCTGCCTGAAACCGCTGCTGGAGGTGACTCATGATCACACCGCGCGCTTGGCTACCCACCCCCCTGTTGTCGCTCTTGCTATTGATCGTATGGCTGCTGCTGGTACGAAGCATGGCCTTCGGTCATGTCCTGCTCGGGGCCGTCCTGGGTATCGCCATCCCATTGGTGACCCGACGCTTCTGGGATGACCAGCCAATGGTCAGGAAACCCTGGCTGCTGCTGCGCTTCGTGCTGCGAGTATTAATCGACATCATCATCGCCAACCTCCAGGTTTCTTGGATCATCATCAATCCCTGGCGGCGCACCCGCCCGGCCTTCATCGAGTATCCACTGACGCTGGAACACAGTTTCCCCATCACCCTGTTGGCCAATACCATCAGCCTGACGCCCGGCACGGTGTCGGCCAACCTACGTATGGATGGGCGTACCCTGCTGATACACGTCCTGGATATGGACGATGAGAATGCCTTGATCGAGGAAATTCGCGAGCGCTACGAGCAGCCCCTCAAGGAGATCTACGAATGTTAGATATGGCGCTGTGGATCAGCCTGGCGCTGATCCTGATGGCTCTGACCCTGAACGTCTATCGCCTCACCGTGGGCCCGGACATGCCCGATCGCCTGCTGGCGCTGGACACCATGTACGTCAATTCCATCGCTCTGATTGTATTGCTGGGACTATGGCTCAATACCAAGGTCTATTTCGAGGCAGCACTGCTGATTGCCATGCTGGGTTTCATCAGCACTGTGGCGGTGTGCAAATATCTGCTGCGCGGCGACATCATCGAATAAGCCGAGGCAAGGAATACGATATGACCCATTACGTGATTCTGGAAGGCGTGATCGCCTTTTTCCTGATTGCCGGCGGCGCCTTTACCTTCATCGGCTCGCTGGGCATGGCACACCTGCGCGATTTCTACATGCGCCTGCATGGGCCTACCAAGGCCACCACCCTGGGGATTGGCTGCATGCTGATCGCCTCGATGCTGTACTTCTGGGTCACCGAAGGCAAACCCGATATCCAGGAGATGTTGATCACGCTGTTCCTGTTCATCACCGCACCAGTCTCGGCGCACCTGCTGGCCAAGACCGGGCTGCATATGCAGCTCATGCATGTCGACAAGACGCGTGGCAAGCCGCTGGAGTTATACGAGGAAGAAGTCGGCGAGAAGCCCGTGCCACACCCCGACAAGGGCCACGGCTGAGGGAAGTGGGAAGTGGGAAGTGGGAAGTGGGAAGTGGGAAGTGTAACCTGTTTGGAACTGTTCAAAGGCAAACCGTAGCCCGAGCCCGAGCCCGAGCCCGAGCCCGAGCCCGAGCCCGAGCCCGAGCCCGTAGCCATTGGACCATTCACGCTGTACCCCTTACCAGCCCTTGGCATGTTGCTCGACGAGTTGGACCAACATATCGATATGTTCGGCACGGTCATTGAGAGCGGGGATGTAGCGGTAGGTCTTGCCACCGGCACCAAGGAAATTATCGCGATTTTCCACTTCGAGCTCCTCCAGGGTCTCGAGGCAGTCAGCGGCAAAGGCGGGGCTGATGATATCGACATGCTCGACCCCTTCTCGCCCCCAGGCCTTGAGCGTCTCGTCGGTATAAGGCTTGAGCCACTCCTCGCGACCGAAACGTGACTGGTAACTCATCAACCAATCGTCATCGGCAAGCCCCAAGGTCTCAGCCACCAATCGACTAGTGGTTTCGCAATGACGCGGATAGGGGTCGCCTTGCTCGGCGTAACGCTTGGGAATTCCGTGATAGGAGAGCATCAGCTTGCCCTGCTCACCGCCATTGGCCTCCCAATGCTGACGAATGCTCGTAGCAAGTGCCCCAATGTAAGCAGGATGATCGTGGTAGTCGCGCACGAAGCGCAGTTCCGGCAAGTGCGGACAAGACGCCAAGGCCCGGGCTAGCCCATCAAAGACTGCCGCGGTAGTCGAACGCGAGAATTGCGGATAAAGCGGCAGTACCAGAATGCGTTCCACGCCGGCATCGCGCAGGCGCAGCCCACTCTCACGAAGCGAGGGGCTGCCATAGGTCATGGCCAATTCCACCGGGATTGCTTCACCATAATGGTGCTCCAATGCCGCAGCCAGGGCACACTGCTGACGTCGCCCGATTGCCAGCAACGGTGAGCCTTCATCCGTCCACACTGCCTGATAGCCCTTGGCCACCCGCCCCGGGCGCAGACGCAGGATCACCCCATGCAGGATCAGCCACCACAATGGCCGGGGAGCGTCCACGACTCGCTTGTCCCACAGGAACTCGCCAAGGTAACGGCGCACGGCTTCCGCGGTCGGTGCCTCGGGGGTGCCCAGGTTGACCAGTAGAACACCAAAACGGGGGGGGGGCATGGAAGATTCCTTGCGCAATCAGAGACGGACGCATTGTAACAGCCCAGACCCTGGCCCAAGGAATGAAGTGATACTATTGCCACTATTTGTAGAACTATTGGAAAGACGTATTGATCCCAGGATCATCGTCATGATGGTGGGGCTAACCCCCTGCCGGCAAGGATGCCGTGACGGGAGTCAGGACATGAATGCCGGGGCAAGAATAGAGCGGTTTGAGAAATGGGAAAGAGTGATCAGCGGCACCAAGTGGCAATGCTCTGAATACCAGTGGGTCAGAATACCAATGGCATCCGCGACGTCAGGGGAGCGTGGTAGTGCGCTTCACGACCGATCATTTCGTCGTGAGCATCATGCTGCACCAAATAGGCACGATTGATGCCGCTGCGTTTGAGTTCGAGATAGATATCATCGAGCGTACGAAACAGCATTGGCTTGCCGCGCTGGGTCAGCATATGTCGACCACCAGTTTCATCTTCCAGCTCGATCTGGTAACAGCGGCTGCCGGCATGTGTGATCACACGAATCTCGAAGTTATCGTCTTCACTGACAAAGGCCTTGAATTCATGAAGTTCCATGGCGTCCTCCCGGATACTCCTGTCGATATGACTAGGGCACAGCCTGGCTGTGCCCTGTGACGATGCAAAGTCACAATGATTTAGGTTTTGTGACAGTTTCCATCCATCGATGGTTCCGCAAGATGCCAATTGCCGTCATCTCGAAACGACTCACCGCACAGAGCGTAGACAACACTTCCCTGCCAGTATTCGTCCGTTTCTCTCTTACTGCCTACTGGTAGCTGGAGGGGTCGATAGCCTTGCCCAGGGAATTGCGGTCAACCCATTTACCGGCCTTGGTTTCCCGATACCGGAACACCACCCGATCACCGACCTGCACCGGGATCTCGGCTTCTTCGGTCTGATAGCTGTACGTTTCGCCGTCGACCACCAGCCGATAGCGATAAAGGTCCGGCATGCCGAGCCATTCCTTGAATGGGCCTTCGCGCTCGACTTCCTGCAGCTCCCCTCTAGCCTCCAGCTTGGGAGTGCGCTTGCCGCGTCGGAATCCGCCTGCCATATCCTCTCCTTTCGATACTGGTGTTGAGAGGGTGTTTACAAACTACTGCGCTTGACCATGCTGTGTTGAAATCAACCTCAAAATGCTCATTTACAAGCCCGTAAACTCCGCTTTTTTCGGCTGATTTCGCCTTGCCTGGCCATCGCTCGTCACTTTTGTAATCACCCTCTGGGGGCGGCATTATAAGCCCCGTACGATCAGGCTCAAGCTCGTACAATCAGGCAACCCCGTCGAGGCCGCTCACTCGCCAAAGTGCTGACCGTAGCTATCCGGGGCCAAGTCCTCGAAGCGCGTGTACTTGCCAATGAACGCCATATGTACGGTACCGATCGGCCCGTTACGCTGCTTACCGATGATCAGTTCGGCCAGGCCCTGATTGTCGGGGTTATCGGGATTATAGACCTCGTCGCGATAGACGAAGGCAATAAGGTCGGCATCCTGCTCGATAGCCCCCGACTCCCGCAGGTCCGACATGACCGGGCGTTTGTTGGGACGTTGCTCCAAGGAACGGTTGAGCTGCGACAAGGCGACGACCGGACAACCGAACTCCTTGGCCAGACCCTTGAGCGAGCGAGAAATCTCGGAGATCTCCCCGGTACGGTTCTCTGAGAAACCCGGTATCTGCATGAGCTGCAGATAGTCGATCATGATCAGGCCCATGTTGCCGTGCTCACGAACGACACGACGCACTCGCGAGCGCATTTCGTTGGGTGACAGCGCGGCGGTGTCGTCAATGAACAACTGCTTGTCCTTGAGCAAATTGACCGCCGAGGTCAACCGCGGCCAATCCTCATCCTCGAGTTGGCCGGTACGCACACGAGTCTGGTCGATACGTCCTAACGAAGAGAGCATACGCAGCATCAGCGCCTCGGCGGGCATTTCCATCGAGAACACCATCACCGGTTTGTCGCTCGAAATCACCGCATGCTCGACCACGTTCATGGCGAATGTGGTCTTACCCATCGACGGGCGTCCGGCAATGATCACCAGATCCGAGGGCTGCAAGCCCGACGTCATGTCGTCCAGATCGCGGAAGCCGGTGGAAAGCCCGGTCATCTCGCCCTGCATGTTGAACAGTTCATCGATACGGTCCACTGCCTTGGCAAGCAGCTCGCTCATACCGACGGGCCCGCCGGTCTTGGGGCGTTCCTCACTGATCTGGAACACCAGCCGCTCGGCCTCGTTGACCAACTCGTCAGCAGGGCGTCCCTGGGGACTGAACGCGCTCTCGGCCACTTGATTGGCCGCCTGGATCAGCTTGCGCAGCGTAGCCCGTTCGCGAACGATATCGGCATAGGCGCGGATATTGCTCGCCGAAGGGGTGTTACGCGCCAGTTCAGCTAGATAGGCCAGCCCTCCCACCGTATCGAGTTGATCGCGATTTTCCAGGGCCTCGGAGAGCGTCACCACATCCAGGGGATGGCTGCCTTCAGCCAGTGACTGCATGACATTGAAGACCAGGCGATGCTCGTAGCGATAGAAATCGCCGGGTGTCAGGCGCTCGGAGACGGTGTCCCAGGCCTGGTTATCGAGCATCAGCCCACCGAGCACTGACTGCTCGGCCTCCAGAGAATGCGGCGGCACTTTCAGTGCGGCAGTTTCCTGATCGAGCTCGACGGATTCGTTCATGGCGGCCTGGGACCTTCGACAAAACGGGAAGCGGGCCCATTCTACCCCATCAGCCCGCTGCACCCTATGCCGAGCCAACATGAAAATCCCCGTGGGCAGCGATGCCCACGGGGAAAAGATCGAAACGGTGTGCTCAGTATCCCCGACCGTCGCGACACAGCCGGGACACCGTTACTCTTAGTATGGTCCGAATTTGAATTAGAACCAGGTCTCCATCTGCACCCCGAAGCTCCACTGACCGCCAGTGAATTCCTCGCTACCGAAGGCATCGCTGTCGCTGAAGTCGTTGAGTTCCTCGTCCCAGTCGCTCCAGGAGGCGAACAAGCGGACTTCCGGACGTTGCCAGAAGCCACCTATCTGGGGCTTGAAGGTCGGCGCGATGGTCAGCTTGGTGTAATCGCCTTTGGCCGCGTTACCACCCGCCCCCTGATCGAGATCCATGTATTGGTAGCTGGCCTCGTACTGCATCTCGAAATTCTGGGTGATCTCATTGGCGAGGCGAGTATTGAAAGTGAACCAGCGATATTCGTCGTCTTCGGCGTAGCGGTCCTTGCTGGTTTCGGCCAGGATCGCCGGGGCAATGCGCCAGCGCGGCGCAAAGTAGGTGGTACCATACAGGCCAAGACGTGTGGAGTTAGCGTCCTCGGTAAGGTTACCGTCACTGCCAATACCCTTGGTCTCGGCGCCCAACCCTTGTCCGTGCAGCAAGGCAACCTTGAAATTGCCCTCGCTGATGCCGAAGAAGCTGTCGCCATGATAAGCCACCATGGTATGCACGCCGGTGTCCGCAGCCTCGTCACCACTATCCAACACTCGCTCGTCATTGTCGGCCGCGGACATGCCATTGATCATCCACTGCCAGTTACCGAAGTAGTTGTTGGAAGTGAGGATCAGGTTGTCGGTGTCACCCGAATCGCCGGGATTTTCCCGGCTGACGGGGAAGTCGCTGAAGCTACGACCATAGAGCGAGAAGTTAGACTTCCAACTGTCGGCAAACTGCATGTCGTAGATACCCCCGCCGGTACCGGCCAGGAACACGAAGTCACTATCGAGCCAATGGATATCGAAATTGTCGCGGTCGAAACGCTTGCCGGCCCAGATCGAGGCGTTCTCGAAAGCTCCGGTGAAGCTAGGCAGATTGCTGAACTCGGCATAGACCTGGCGCACGTTGATATTGGAGTCGTCATTCCAGTCGTTGCTGGTGGTGGTGCCGTCGGCCAGCATGGTGGTGTACTGGGCCTTGGCACCGTTCTCGTATTGGGTCTTGTAGTTGAGAATGGCCTCGGCATAGGTATCGGGTTCATTGCCCAGGCGGCCCACGGCACCGCCCAGCCCCCCTGCAGGGGTCACATAGGGACCGCCCTCGGCACTCTTGCCGTCTTCACCGATCAACAGGCCGGAGCGGGCATAAGCATTGAAGGAAAAGCCCTCCTCACCGCTGGCCTGACGCTCGACCTTGGCCAAACGCTCCTCGACCTCTGCATCGCTAAGGCGTGACTCAGCCTGCTGTTCAGCCCGCGCTGCCCGCAGTTCGGCGTCCTCGGCGCGTTGCTCGGCAGCAGCGACCCGTGCTTCCAGGTCGGCGAGACGCTGCTCTAGACTGGCAGTATCGGCGGCGGCAATACCACTCACTGCCAGGCTGGCAGCCGCAATGGCGGCAGCGAGTGGGGTTCTGAGCATAGCTGCATTCATTGAAGCGAATCCTTTTATGGTTGTTTTCATGGGAAAGTAAGGAATGGAACTTAATCGTTTAAGACAAAAGTCGAACGATAGTCCCAATAGGGTTCCTCGCCTTCATCTCTCCGGCATCCGACGTGGTGGAATCGCGACTTGGCGACTCGACGTCAACAGAAACTTAATCGTTTAAGGACGTGATCGCAAAAAGAAAACCGTAATATTACTACCAATGTCTAATTATTAGATATAAGCACAACTCATTTGAGACGTAATGGCATCTCAGCCAAGCCCGGCGTCGCCAGCACGGCTTCAAACAAGTTACCAGCCATGCGATCGCCCTGACGCCGGGCAGCATCCATCCCCTCTCGCGCGGTGGTAATGTACAGCCGATCGAGGCGTTCACCACCGAAGGCGGGGCAGGAAGGTTGCGAGGTGGGTAAGTGAATTTCAGCGACCACGCGGGCATCCGGTGTCAGGCGCACCACCTTGCCAGCCCCCCATAGCGCTAGCCACATGGCACCGTCGCGGTCGATTACCGCGCCATCGGGGCTGCCTCCCCATTGGGTACAGTCAAGCCAAGGAATCGGTTCACCGAGCGGCCACCCCTCATGGTCCAGAGCCCAACAGTAGACGATATCTCGCGCGGTATCGGCGAAATAGGCACGCTCGCCAAGAGGTGAAAAGCAGATGGCATTGGGAATGGTAAGGCCGTCACGCAGTTTGACCAGTTCCCCACGATGCAGGCGATACAGACTACCGGCACCCGCTTCGGCGGCCTTGCCCATACTGGAGAGCCACAGGCTCCCATGTCGGTCGACACGCCCATCGTTGGAGCGAGTGACAGGATTGTCGGCTTCGAAGTCCATCAAATGCGTGCGTGAGCCACGGAACGGATCGAACCGTTCCAGAGAGTTCTCGCCGACGATCAACAAGTCGCCTCCTTCCAGCGGCGCTGCCAGGGAAATATAGTGACCGAAATCCAGGTGGCCATTATCGCCGCTAGCTGGAGTCAACCAATGCAACCGCCCGGCCAGAATGTCACACCAATAGAGCCGGCCGCTATCGGCGTGCCATTGGGGTCCCTCTCCTAACTCACAGCCACAAGCCAGGGCCTGACTTGCTTCGTGTCGCTTCATGCCTTCTCTCCAGCACTCTGCCAAGCGGCTACCAGTTTACGGGCCTTGGCGCCGACTTCCGCGGCACTGCGCCCAGGCTTGTAAAGTGCGCTGCCAAGCCCGGCGCCATCCACACCCGCGGCTCGCCACTCGGTGAAGTTACCGGTATCGATACCACCGACGGCGTAAAGTTCAGTACCCGAAGGCAGCACGGCACGCACCGCTTTCATGCCTTCAATGCCGACCTGTATCGCAGGAAATAGCTTGAGCCCACTGGCACCAGCGTCCAGAGCATCGAAAGCCTCGGAGGGAGTGACGATCCCCGGCAGTGACACCATGTCCAGGCGCCGGCTCTCTTCGATCACAGTGGGTCGGCAGTTGGGCGAGACGATCAACCGCCCCCCAGCAGCGTGCACTTCACGCACTTGGGAAACGTACAGCACGGTGCCAGCACCAATCAGCGCGCGTTCGCCAAGCGCTTCGCTCAAGCGACGAATGCTTTCCAGCGGTTCAGGCGAGTTGAGGGGCACCTCAATACGTTCGATGCCGGCTTCGAGCAGTGCCTCACCAACGTCGACGACCTCGTCCGGGGTGATACCACGCAAAATACCAATCAGGGGAAGAGACATCCGAGACTCCATTCAATTACGGTTGAGGGTACCTCTGGCCAGCGCGAGGCCAGCCAGCACCGCCCGTTCGCTGTCGATGACTCGGCTGGGGTGGCCCAAGGTTTCCAGCGCCAGGGCATATCGGTGACACAACGACTTGGCGCCGATCAGACACACTCGCTCATTCTCGTCCACCCCATCGAGGGCACCCGCCAGTTCGAGACCGATCATCAGCCCGGAAAGGCGTGCCGCCAGGCACGCTCCACGGACCTCTCCAGCCGGCAGCCGTTCGTCAAGTAAATCGCCGGCTCTAATGCCGAACAACCACTGGGTAACACGTGCCGGCTTAATGCTGACGTCGCGTACCGCGGTCACAAAAGCCTCTCGACATGCAGTATCCGCAAGGTCGTCCTCACGCAGCGAATGCGACAGTACCGACTGGTGGGCCAACAGGCGGTAGAGTTCACCCGTCATGAAGGTTTGGAAATCCTGCAGCTCTCCTGTGACGAGACGCGCCCACTTGGCATGGGTGCCAGGCAGACAGACCCGACCCGTGAATTCCGGCTCATGGGCTACCAAGCCAGCGAGTTGGGTCTCTTCACCACGCATTACGTCGAATTCGCGCCCCGTTTCGTCGTAACGCTGGCAGAGGCCCGGCAACAGGCGAACTCGCAAACGCGGGTCCTGAACCGGCGGCGCAACCGCTCCTTCGGCCAAGGCCTCCAGTCGAGCAGGAACCGCCAGATAGGGCGCTTCCCGCCAGCCCTGTCGAGCCCCGGCCATGCCGCAGACGATCACATCCACTTGACCATCACTCATTAGCCAATCGCCCACGACATCCAGCAGGGCCGCCTCATATTGCGTCGAGGTCAGACCCAGCATGCCCCGCTCCGTGCCACGATGAGCCAGTACCTCATCGGCATCGCTCATGGTCCAGACGCGTAGATTGCTCGAGCCCCAGTCCACGGCGATCCACGCCAGGCGCTTATGAGTGGTCATACTTGTCTCCCTCACCATTCGGCGATCGAGCCGTCTTCGTGGGTCCACACCGGATTGCGCCAACGATGCCCCACCTTGGCTCGCTCCTCGACGAAGCTTTCATCGATCTCGACCCCCAACCCTGGCCCCTGGGGAATGGCACAGAAGCCGTCCTCGATCCTGAGCGCGCTCTTGTCGACAAGATAGTCGAGCACATCGTTATCCTGGTTGTAGTGGATGCCCATGCTCTGTTCCTGGATGAAAGCGTTATGGCACACCGCATCCAGTTGCAGCGAGGCAGCCAGGGTCAGAGGGCCAAGCGGGCAGTGCGGGGCGAGAGCCACATCGTGGGCCGATGCCAGGGCGGCAATCTTCAGTCCCTCGCTGATACCACCACAATGCGACAGGTCCGGTTGCACCACGTCAACCATGCCGTCACGCAGCAAGTCACGGAATTCGAAGCGGGTGTGCAGTCGCTCCCCCGTAGCGATGGGATAGCCAAGTCCACCAGCGATCTGCGTCAGACACGGTAAGTGTTCCGGTGCCACCGGCTCCTCGACGAACATGGGATGAAACGGTTCCAATTCACGCAGCAAAGCCTTGGCCATGGGTCGATGCACGCGGCCATGAAAGTCGATACCGATCCCCACATCCGGCCCCACTGCTTCGCGAGCCTCGGCTACACGCGCCACGGCATCATCGATTTTCTGGTGCGAATCGACGATCGCCAGCTCCGGAGTACCATTCATCTTGAAGGCGGTGAAGCCCTGGTCGACCAGCGCCTTGGCCCCAGCACCCACGTCGCTGGGGCGGTCGCCACCCGTCCAGGCATACATACGCATCTTGTCGCGTACCGCGCCACCCAGCAGTTGATGGACGGGCACCCCGAGGTCACGCCCCTTGAGATCCCACAACGCCTGGTCGATCCCGGCAATGGCCGACATCAGGATCGGTCCACCACGGTAGAAGCCGGCACGGTAGAGGGTATTCCACAAATGCTCGATACGATGCGGGTCCTGACCGACCAGATAGTCGGCTAATTCATGCACGGCGGCCTCCACGGTCGCAGCGCGCCCTTCGATAACCGGCTCCCCCCAGCCGTAACAGCCCTCGTCGGTTTCGATCTTGAGAAACAGCCAGCGTGGTGGGATTTGCCAGGTCCTGAGACGAGTGATTTTCATAGGCTGGGTCCTTGTGGTTGAGGAATTGAGGAAGACATCTCGGTAGCATCCGATGCCAGACCTAAATCGATAGCCGTGCGCTCGAGCACCTGCGCTGCCGCCAGGCGAGCCGTTCGAGGCTGGCGCAGGCGTATCGCCTCCATCACCCGTCGATGGCGTTCGAGACTATCTTCCAGGGCATTCGCCTGATGCTGTGAGTGTTGAATCAAGGCAATGATCGAGGGGCGAAGCAAATGCCCCATCTGGCGCCACACAAGATTGTGGCTGGCACGGTAGATGGCAGCATGAAAGGCCACGTCGTGTTCGGCGTGCTCGTTGCTGCGTGAAGGGTCCCCCGCACTATCGCGCATGCCATGCAAGGCACGCTCCAGGCGCGCCAGATCCTCGGCATCGGCAGCCAATGCGGCAAGCTCAGCCACATGCGGCTCAGCCGACAGCCGGAAGGCAAATATCTCGCGCATCAATTGCGGGTGCGGCGCCTCGAGCCCTGTCATCCAGACACTCATCTGAGGGTCGAGCAGGTGCCAATCACCGATCTCGCGGACCCAGGAGCCACGGCCGGCACTGCGCTCGATCAAGCCGGCACTGGTCAGACTAGCCAGGGCATTGCGCACCAGATTGCGGCTGGCATCGAAATGTCGGCACAAGTCCAGTTCACGGGGGAATCCATCACCAGGCCTCCATTGCCCTGAGAGAATGCCCCGTGCCAGCACTGTGGCCAATTCTCTGGCATCAGCATCAGGCGACAAGGTAAACATGGAAGACAGAGGCATGACATCCAATCTCTTCATGAATCAAGCATAAATACATTTGTCAGATAAATACTAGAAAATGTCAGACATTTAAGCAAGCCAAAAAAAGCGCAAGGAGTCAGACTCCTTGCGCCCTTCGTTGCGTCAAATGACGATCACGGCTTACTCAGCCACGACCACCACGCGAACGCTCGCGCTGACTTCAGCATGCAGCTGGAGTGCGATGTCGTATTCACCGGTCTGGCGAATCGGACCTTCCGGCATACGCACTTCGCTCTTGGCGATATCGATACCGGCCTGAGCGATGGCTTCAGCCAGGTCACGCGGGCCAATCGAACCAAACAGCTTGCCCTCGTCACCGGCCTTGGCGACCAATGACAGCTCGATCTCGGCGAGCTGAGCGGCACGTGCTTCAGCTTCGGCCTTACGATCGGCAGCCTGAGCTTCGAGCTCAGCACGCTGGGCTTCGAAGGCTTCCACGTTTTCTTTGGTTGCCGGTACGGCCAAACCGTAAGGCACCAGGTAGTTGCGGCCATAACCGGGCTTGACGGTGACCTTGTCACCCAGGCCGCCCAGCTTGCCAATCTTGTCGAGCAGAATGACTTCCATCTCGTTAACCTCTTGTCAGTTGCTGCGGGCCAACCGCGCGCGGAAATTCGCTAGCGTATCCATGAAGGCCAGCAACAGCACAATCAGAATCATGGGCCAGGTGGTCACCAGCAATACATAAAAGGCCACCAGCCAGAGCCCGTTCATCCCCTTGAGACCAATAACACCATGTACCAGCGCGATGCCCGCCACCAGCAGTGGCACCCAGGCCAGCATGGCCAGTGCCGGGAGCCCCAGCACCATCCCAACCACACCCAGGACCACCAGGATGGAGAGTTCCTTGGGCGCCAGGCGTAGCGCATGAAACTCCTCGCGAAAGCCACCGGGGTTGTAGAGTCCCGCTTGCCAGCTTCGCGCCAGGGCCAGGCAAACCACTGAGGCCAATAGCACGATCAGCCCGGTGATTCCTCCGATCAGCAGCGCCGCCAGTTGCTCAGCGGCAACCCCTTGACCAGCAAGCTCCTGGAGCATGCGATCGACTTCCGGAGAACTCTGTCGCACCTGCTCGAGCAGGGGACCGGCTCCACCCGGCGGGAGGAATACACCTAGATGCACCATGCCGGCAGCTACCAAGGCTCCTACAATCAGCGCTTCGCTCCAGCTCATCCGCGAACGCAGCACCACTGCCATCAAGGTCACCAGCAACACCGTGGCCAGTGGAATGGCGTCGCCTTGTACCCACCACCAACCGGAAGGCAGGGCGGCGCCAAGGATCACCGGTATCGCCGGAGCCAACCCACGACGCAGCGTTACCAGCGCGGCAATGGCGGCACTCAGCCAGAACAGCCAGGGAACCACAGCCGCAAGCACCGCCGCCCCCGTTGCATAGGGGGTGCCACGCATCAGCCAGCGGGCGATCGGGAGCATCACGAGCCAGGCTTACTGGTGGCTATCGGTGTACGGCAGCAGCGCCAGGTAACGCGCCCGCTTGATAGCGGTTGACAGTTGGCGCTGGTAACGGGCCCGGGTACCGGTGATACGGCTCGGAACGATTTTGCCAGTCTCGGTGATGTAGGCCTTGAGCGTATCGATATCCTTGTAATCGATCTGCTTCACGCCTTCAGCGGTGAAACGGCAGAACTTACGGCGACGGAAAAAACGTGCCATTGATGAATCTCCTCTGGACGTGCGTTATTCGGCTTCGGCGATTTCAGGGCTGCGCTCGCGGGGCTTGTCTTCACGACGCGGGCGCTTCTCTTCCGCCGGCTTCATCATCGGAGAAGCTTCGGTGATGGCTTCCTTGCAGCGCACGACCAGGCTACGGATGATGGCATCGTTGAAACGGAAGATGTTCTCGATTTCGTCGAGCGTCTCGCCGCTGCATTCAACGTTCATCAGCACGTAGTGGGCCTTGTGGATCTTGTTGATCGGGTAGGCCAGATGGCGGCGACCCCAATCTTCCAGACGATGCACGCTACCGCCGCTCTCAGTGACGAGGCTGGTGTAACGCTCGACCATCGCCGGAACCTGTTCGCTCTGGTCCGGGTGGACCATGAACACGATTTCGTAGTGACGCATGGGTTCTCCTTACGGTTTGGCAGCTTCCAGCGGGGCCGTGTGAACGACGCCAGGGAAGCAAGGAGCTGATTTTCGGATGAATTGCCCATCCAAGCACGCCGATGGGCCGCGTCATTGTAGTGATCGCCTTAGCTCGTTGCAAGCCGGAGAGCGCCGTAGACACGGCTTTTCCGATGCCGCTCACCACAGCAATTCCCCAGCCGCAGCCGGCTGGGGTTTCTTCAAGCCGCGAAGCGGCGTTCTTCCAGCTTATGGCTTTATGGCTTTATGGCTTCAAGCGTCTTTGCCTGACCACCTCGAACAAGCAGATG
The DNA here is from genome assembly GCF_000409775.1 of Litchfieldella anticariensis FP35 = DSM 16096. Lineage (GTDB taxonomy): Bacteria > Pseudomonadota > Gammaproteobacteria > Pseudomonadales > Halomonadaceae > Litchfieldella > Litchfieldella anticariensis. Next base: position 710,559 of record NZ_KE332388.1, read on the forward strand.
CCGGTCGCCACCGACACGTTGAGACTGGAGACCTGCCCCGCCATGGGCAATTTGACCAGGTTGTCGCAGGCTTCACGTGTCAGACGCCGCAACCCTTTGCCCTCTGCCCCCATCACCAAGGCGCAAGGGCCTGTATAGTCACCGTCATAGACACTGATCTCGGCTTCGCCGGCGGTCCCGGTAATCCATACTCCCAATTCCTTGAGGCGCGCCATGGCTCGCGCCAAATTGGTAACTTGGTAGACCGGCACCGCTTCCGCGGCACCACAGGCCACCTTGCGCACCGTGGCATTGAGCGGTGCCGCCTTGTCCTTGGGTACGATCACGCCATGCGCACCGGCAGCATCAGCACTTCTTAGACAAGCGCCGAAGTTGTGCACGTCGGTGACTCCATCGAGAATCAGCAACAAGGGGGGGGCGTCTTTCGACCAGGCGCCCAATTTGAGCCATAACGACTCCTCACCCTCCGCAGCCAGGGGCGCACAAAAAGCCGCAATTCCCTGATGAGCCGCCCCCTGCGCCAGGTCATCGAGCACCTCGCGCGGCTGACGGCGGACGTGAGCGCCGCGTGAGCGAACCTGGTCGACCAGTTCACCGAGTCGCGTCTCCGCACCACCCTCCTGAACCCACAGTTCTCGGGGTGTCTCGTCACGCTCGAGTAGCGCACGTACGGCATGTACGCCATACACGGCATCGAGACCACTCGGAGGGCGAATACCCGTACGGGTGGGGCGTCGCTTTCTGATCGACATCAGCGCTTCCCACCTCGCGACTTGCGTGGCCCACGGCGCGGCCCCTTGGTGGCCTCTCCCTCACTACTACGAGGCTTGCGGCGTCGACCCTTGGGCTTGGCGCCTGATTTGGCATCCGCGTTGGCCGGTCCAGCGTCTTTCTGGTCCAGCCCCGGTTTGCGCCGACGTGGAGCGCGACGCGGTCTCGGCTTGTCACCGACCAAATCGAAGTCGATCTTGCGCTCATCGAGATCGACTCGCGCCACTTGCACCGTGACCCCGTCTCCAAGACGATAGCCGACCCCTGAACGCTCTCCCTTCAGGCGATGCTTCTCAGGCTCATAGTGGTAGTAGTCGGAAGGCAGTGAAGTGACATGCACCAAGCCTTCGACATAGACCTCGTCGAGACGCACGAAAATACCGAACTGAGTGACCGAAGCGATGGTGCCATCGAACACCTCGCCAATCTTGTCAGACATGAACTCGCACTTCAGCCAGCCTTCCACATCGCGTGTCGCATCATCGGCACGTCGCTCGGTCATCGAGCAATGTTCGCCGAGCTCAAGCATTTGCTCGAAGGTATAGGGACACCATTTGCTGGGCGGATCGACGGGTGCACCTTCAGCGCGCAGCACAGTGGCTGTTTGACGCGGCCCGCGAATCACCGAGCGAATGGCACGGTGCACCAACAGATCCGGATAACGCCGGATTGGCGAAGTAAAGTGCGCGTAGGCGGGATAGGCCAGGCCAAAATGCCCCTCGTTATGCGGCGAATAAACCGCCTGGTTCATCGAGCGCAGCATCACTGTCTGGATGATGTCGGCATCGGGGCGATCCTTGATCACCTCTCGTAACGCCTGATAGTCCTGCGGTGTGGGCTCGTCGCCACCGCCCAGCGACAATCCCAATTCATTGAGGAACAGGCGCAACTTATCGAGACGCTCGGGAGGCGGCGGCTCGTGGATGCGATACAGCGCCGGCAAGTCGTGCTTGTCGAGGAAACGCGCAGTGGCCACGTTGGCTGCCAGCATGCATTCCTCGATAATCTTGTGCGCATCATTGCGTTCCCGCGGCACGATGGTCTCGATCTTGCGTTCATCGTTGAAGATGATCGCCGTTTCGGTGGTTTCGAAATCGATGGCACCTCTATCACTGCGCGAGCGGCGCAACAACTGGTAAAGCGCATGCAGTTTTTCCAGCGCAGGCACCAGGCTGCGATACTCCTGCCGCAACTCACGCCCTTCGGGGCTATCGGGCTCCTGAAGGATCTTGCCAACCTTGGTGTAGGTCAAACGTGCCTTCGATTGAAAAACGGCTTCGTAGAAGCGATAGCGGCTGATGGTACCAGTCTTCGAGATATTCAACTCGCAAACCATGGCCAGGCGATCGACACCGGGGTTCAGCGAGCACAAGCCATTGGAAAGCAGTTCCGGCAACATCGGTACTACCTGTCCCGGAAAGTACACCGAGTTACCGCGGATATGCGCTTCCTGATCGAGCGGACTGCCGGTGTGTACATAATGCGAGACGTCGGCGATGGCCACCACCAGCTTCCAACTCCCGGACTTGGTTTTCCAGGCGCACACGGCATCATCGAAATCCTTGGCATCATCGCCATCGATAGTCACCAACGGCAGATGACGCAGGTCGATGCGATGGCCCTTGTCGGCTTCCGCCACCTCAGCGGACATGCCGGCAATCTGCTCGTCCACCTCAGGAGAAAAATCGGCAGGGATGTCGTAGCTGCGGATGGCGATATCGATCTCCATCCCTGGATCCATGCGCTCACCAAGCACCTCGACCACTTCGCCTACCGGCTGTACTCGAGTGTCAGGCTGCTGGACGATATGTGCCGAGACGATCTGACCATCCTTGGCACCACCGCAAGCACTATGCGGAATCAACACTTCCTGGGTGATACGGGGGTTCTCGGGGATCAGTATGCCGAACTCATCGTTATGTTGACGGTAGAGCCCTACGATAGTCTGGGTGTTGCGGGCGATGATCTCGGCGATAGTCGCCTCATCACGACCGCGACGGTCACGTCCACTGATGCGCACCAGCACGTGATCGCCATGGAAAACGCGGCGCATCTGTCGCGGTGGTAGCACTAGATCCGGCTTCTTACCGTCGTCACGCAACAAAAAACCGAAGCCATCGCGATGACCCAGGACCTTGCCCTTGATCAGATCCAGCTTGTCGATCAGCGCGTAGGCGCCTCGCCGGTCACGCAGCACCTGGCCGTCTCGCTCCATGGCCGCCAAGCGACGACGCACAGCCTCCATCTGCGCCTCATCCTCGAGGCCCAGCATGCGACTCATGTTTTCATGGGTAATGGGTTTACCGTACTCCTCCAGCCGGGCGAGCAGATATTCGCGGCTGGGAACCGGCTTGTCGTATTTGCGGGCTTCACGTTCCGCGTGCGGATCGTCGCGTAGCGTCCAATAGTTCATGCGGTAAACGTCCTTGATGAAATGGCGAGGAGCCGCGAGCGTGAGGCAATAATGCGAGGATTCATGATCATGCCAGCAGTATAGCGCCGCACAAGTCATGACCCAACCACTCCACTCCTGTGATGTCTCGCAAGACCGGAAATATCGGGAGCTGAAAGTGGTTCACTCACGTCGCCATAGGCTTGCATTGTGCGATGGAATCGGTATCATACCGGCCACTTGCCCAGGTGGCGGAATTGGTAGACGCGCTAGCTTCAGGTGCTAGTGTCCTTACGGACGTGGAGGTTCAAGTCCTCTCCTGGGCACCATCGATATCTCAGCAGGCAATGTTGTGATATCAGAGGTGAAGACCTCATCGCAACGCTTGATAGCGTGGCAACAAGTCGAAAGATTCGTGTTCGCCCAGGTGGCGGAATTGGTAGACGCGCTAGCTTCAGGTGCTAGTGTCCTTACGGACGTGGAGGTTCAAGTCCTCTCCTGGGCACCATCGGCCCAGCCAAGCGAACACGACATGCATGACACGCCCAGGTGGCGGAATTGGTAGACGCGCTAGCTTCAGGTGCTAGTGTCCTTACGGACGTGGAGGTTCAAGTCCTCTCCTGGGCACCATGCCCACATCCGTGTCATGCTCCCCTTATCCTCGAACCAACATCCAGATGTCATTTGCGGCCTAAAAGCGCGATGGCAGCCTAGCCACTTTCTCCAATTCCCATCCTTGGGTACGCACCTGCCCTTCCAGTCTCCCGGCCATGTCTTCGGACAGGTTGGGGAAGAAGTCCAGCCCCGTACGCATCTCGATCTCGTCGATGCTCACGACATAGCGATCCAGAGGCTCGTTACCTCTAACATTCTGAGGCATCAGGAAAGCCAGGGCCAAAGGCTGTTCGGCGGGCACCACAATGATCTTGTAGAAAGCCTCGGGAACTTCCACCAACCCCACGCGATTGAGAGCATTATCGAGATATCGCTCGGGAAACACCGGCCCGGCGATCACCTGCAATGTGCCAAAACGTGGTACGAAATGATCGATTACCACCTCTTCCAATCGTTGCCACAGGCGCCGGTTGAGGTCCGGCCGCTGCGGCGTGATATTGCTCATGCGAAAGGTATGGCTCTGGGCAACGCGCCCATGCACGGCGGCGATGGCATAGTTGGGTGCCAGGTGACCACGATCGTAGCCACTGCCGAAGTAGCTATCGGTGGTAATCGGCCACAAGGTACGCCAGTCACGCTGAAAGTCCGGCCGCGCCCCAGCGTGAGGATCTTCCACGGCATGTAGGTAATAACTTACCCACAAGGGATTGACACGCAGATCTGACCAACCGACCAGGAAGCCGTCGTTACGCAATACGCGATGCACACTGGTGGGAGTCAAGGTTTCCCACGTTGGCACCCCCATCCAGCTCAGTTGATCCCGATACCCCTGTTCCTGGGTGTACCACAGCCCGGTAGCAACCATCACGAACACCAGGCTGACGCCAACATTGCGCGCCTGACGACGCCAAAAGGAAATCCGCTTTCTCATCAAGTGACTGCTTACTCACTACCGATACACCGGCAACCCGGCCTCGGCAAGAAAATGGGCAACAAAACTCATCAACCGGATACCGCCCCAGTAAGGACTTACCAACCGACCGAGAACATGGTTTCGAGATCGTGGCGAGAATGTACCTGAAGCGCATTGAGAGTCTCCGTCTCGCGAATGCCCTCAACCAGGTTCAAACGCTCGGTCACCAGTGTCGCCAGGCTTTCAAAGTCGCGGGTACGGGCAATGGCCACCAAGTCGTAACGACCACAGGTGGAGTAGACCTCACTGACGCCCTCAATGTCGGCCAAGCGTTCGGCGACAGCCTTGACTTGGCCTTTCTCGGTGTTGATCAGAATTACGGCATTCTGCATGGTCGCTCCTCTCCAGTAACTACCAATCTGACGGCATGGCAATAATGACGATGGCGCGAGTATAGCAGCGCTCTCTTCATGACAGAATCAACGGCGAGCTCCTTGCCTGGATGGAATAGCGCCTTCCAAGGCCAATAGCTGTTCCTTGAGTGTCGCACCAGCGCTATAGCTTCCTATGCCATCGACAGCCACCACCCGGTGACAGGGTATCAGCACCGGCACGGGGTTGGCGTTGCACGCTGTACCGATAGCCCGTGCCGGATGCTCGCTTCCCAAGCGCCGAGCTAGATCACCATAGGTACGAGTTTCACCATAGGGAATACGCAGCAATGCCGCCCACACTTCACGCTGGAAGCCACTGCCTTCGACACCGAGCTCGAGGCTGAACGAGCGACGGCGACCATCAAGATATGCCAACACCTGTTCGCGAGCTTCCGCAAAGCACTCATCATCACGTTGCCAGTCATCGGGTACCGCCAGGGCACCGTCACTCTCCATGAAAGCCAAGTGGGTCAACCCTGTTTCATGACCAGCGATCAGAATCTCGCCCAGCGGCGAGGCAAAGCGACAGTAGTACATGTATGGCTCCTTGTCACAGGCCTATCTTCAGCGTCTCCCGCGACTGATTGCCGCAATGCCATGGGCGGGATTCGCGCCCCCTGGGCCCCTTCGTCTAGGATAAAAAAGCCGACCCCTCAATGTAGGCGATTGTCGGAAGCTTCAACATAACAAGATCATATAACCACCGTGACGAGAGTACCGCATGCCCCTGGCATGACCGGCGCTCACCAAGGACGTTAAGGAGAGACCATGGCAAACCACAGTCGTCGTGACTTCATGCGCAACAGCCTGATGGGCCTGGCCGCCCTCCCTTTGGGCATTGGCGTGTTGTCCAAGACCGCTTTTGCACAGGACCTGCCACGCCTGGACCCGGAAGCCCCGGAAGCCAAAGCGCTCAACTATGTAGAGAACGCCAGCAACGCTAGCGACCATCCCGCCTACGAGGAAGGTGAGACCTGCGCCAACTGCATGTTCTTCCAGCAGGATACCGAAGGCTGTCAGCTCTTCCCCAACAATAGTGTCGAACCAGGTGGCTGGTGCCAGTCCTGGACCGCGAAAAGCGGGTGATCGCGTCATACCCGCTTTACCCTCAACGCGCCGCTGGTGTTCCAGCGGCGCATTCGCTTTGAGTATTCCTCTCAGTCATGAGGGTCATCATCGGGTAAAGGCCACTGGTAACGGCGCACCACTTCGCCATTGTCGATCGACTCCAGCTTGACCGGAAAACCCCACAACTGATGCAGATGCCGCATCACCGGATAGACGCTCTTGGCCAACGGCCGTCGGCGATCCTGGACATGATGCAGGGTCAACGAGCGATCACCGCGTATATCGGCTGAATAGACTTGGATATTGGGCTCACGAACAGACAATGCGTACTGCGTCGATAGCTCCTCGCGAATACGCTGATAGCCACGTTCATCATGAATGGCACTGACGGTCAGCATTTCGTCCTGATCGTCATCGACCACGGTGAACAGCTTGAGATCGCGGATCACCTTGGGCGACAGGAACTGCTGAATGAAGGACTCGTCCTTGAAGTTGCGCATGGCGAAATGCAAGGTATCCAGCCAGTCGCTTCCGGCGATATCGGGGAACCACTCGCGATCCTCTTGCGTCGGCTCCTGGCAGATACGCTTGATGTCGGAGAACATGGCAAATCCCAGCGCGTAAGGGTTGATGCCACTGTAGTAGGGGCTGTCGAATCCCGGCTGGTTGACCACCGCGGTGTGCGACTGCAGGAACTCGAGCATGATCCCTTCGTCGACCATCCCTTCGTCGAACATGCGATGCATCAGGGTGTAGTGCCAGAACGTCGCCCACCCTTCGTTCATCACCTGGGTCTGACGCTGAGGATAGAAGTACTGGGCCAGCTTACGCACGATACGCACGATCTCGCGCTGCCAGGGCGCCAACAGTGGCGCGTTCTTCTCTATGAAATAGAGCAGGTTCTCCTGAGGCTCCGGCGGGTAACGGCCATTGCGATGAAGGCCCAATGGATCCTCTTCGTCTAAGGCATCCTCTTCGCGCGCTCCATCCTTGAGGTTAGGAATGGTACGCCATAACGTATTGACTTGGGTTTGCAGGTAAGCCTCGCGTTCCGCCTGACGCAGGGCCTCTTCTTCGGGAGAGATCGGTGAGGGCCGCTTGTAACGGTCGACACCGTAATTCTGCAACGCATGACAGGCGTCGAGAAGCTGCTCGACCGCTGTCACACCATGCCGCTCCTCGCACTCGTCGACGTATTTCCGGGCGAATACCAGATAGTCGATGATCGATCCGGCATCGGTCCAGGTGCGAAACAGGTAATTGCCCTTGAAAAAGGAGTTGTGCCCGTAGCAGGCGTGCGCCATCACCAGCACCTGCATCATCAGGGTATTCTCTTCCATCAGATAGGCGATGCAGGGGTTGGAATTGATCACCAACTCATAGGCCAGGCCCATTTGACCACGCCGGTAGGCCTGCTCCACCGCCAGAAACTGCTTACCGAACGACCAGTGATGGTATCCCACCGGCATCCCCACACTGGCGTAGGCATCCATCATCTGCTCGGATGTGATCACCTCGATCTGATTGGGGTAGGTATCGAGGCGATACTCGTCGGCCAGACGAGCAATTTCCTTCTCGAAGTCGTGCAGAATATCGAAATTCCAGTCGGAACCGGTGGCGAGGGGCTTGCGTCGGGTCATACATCCTCCTGGGACGAACCGGCTCAGGCTTCGGCGCGACGACGGAATAGCTCACGAAATACCGGATAGATGTCGCCCCCTTCGACAATCTGACGCATGGCGAAGCGGGTCGGATATTCAGCGGCCACCGTCTCATACTCCTCCCACAGCGCCTGATGCGCATGCGGGGTAATTTCTACGTAGGTGAAGTATTGCAACCGCGGCATCAAGGAATCGAGCAACAGGTCGCGACAGGTAGTGGAATCGTCGTCCCAGTTGTCACCGTCGGAAGCCTGGGCTACGTAGAGGTTCCACTGAGAGGGCGGGTAGCGATCGGTGACGATTTCGTCGACCAGCGACAGGGCACTGGACACTATGGTGCCACCGGTTTCGCGCGAATAGAAGAACTCGTCTTCATCGACTTCTTTGGCTGCCGTGTGGTGACGCACGAACACCAACTCGACCTTCTCGTAGTTGCGTTCGAGGAACAAGTACAGCAACAGAAAGAAACGTTTGGCAATGTCCTTGTGCGACTGGGTCATGGAACCGGAGACGTCCATCACGCAGAACATCACCGCCTTGTTGGACGGCTGAGGCTGGTTGATCAGGTTGTTGTAGCGCAGGTCATAGGTATCGATGAACGGTACCGCTTCCAGTCGCTTCTCGAGACGCTCTATCTCTTCCTTGAGTTCGGCTATTCGCGACGGATTGCGCAGCACCGAGTCCTTGCGCTCCTCGGCTTCCAGCGCTTCCTGAGCCTCGCGCAGAGCTCGCCGGATCGGCGCACGCATGGCAATGCGCCGAGCTTGAGCTTCACGCATGGAGCGCACGATATTGATACGCGCCGGCACACCATCGCGGGAGATCCCCGCCCGTACCGGTCGCACTTCCTCGAGGTCCAGCAATTGCTTACGTTCCAGATGTGGCAGTTCCAGGCCATCGAAGACGAAATCGAGAAATTCCTCGCGAGTCAGGCTAAAAGCGAATTCGTCCATGCCTTCACCCTGGTTCGACGCCCCGCCTTCTCCTGAACCACCACCACCGCCGCCACCACCGGGCCGCCGCAGGCGATCACCCTCGACGAACTCCTTGTTGCCGGGGCTGACGATACTGCGCTTGCCGCCCGGACCGTGCTGGAACACCGGCTCGGAGATATCACGGGTTGGAATCGATACTTTCTCGCCGCGTTCCATATCGGTGATGGAACGACGATTGACTGCCTCCTCCACGGAACGCTTGATATGCGTCCTATAGCGATCCAGAAAGCGCTGCCGGTTGACCGCACTCTTGTTCTTGGCGTTGGCTCGTCGATCGATGAAGTAGCTCATGCTTCCTCCCGGGGGCGCAAGCCGGTTGCCAGCCTGTCCCCTCGACCCGGAACATCATTGCGACTTGCGCACACGCAGGTACCACTCGGACAGCAGTCGAACCTGCTTCTCGGTATAACCACGATCGACCATCCGTGCCACGAAGTCTTCGTGCTTCTTCTGGTCCGCTGCCGAAGCCTTGGCGTTGAACGAGATCACCGGCAACAGCTCCTCAGTGTTGGCGAACATCTTCTGCTCGATTACCCCACGCAGTTTCTCGTAGGACTGCCAACTCGGATTCATACCGTTGTTCTGTGCCCTGGCCCGCAGCACGAAGTTGACCACTTCGTGACGGAAGTCCTTGGGATTGGAGATACCAGCCGGCTTTTCGATCTTCTCCAACTCCTCGTTGAGGGCCTGTCGGTTGAACAACTCGCCGGTCTCGGGGTCGCGATACTCCTGATCCTGGATCCAGAAATCAGCGTAGGTGACATAACGGTCGAAGATGTTCTGGCCATACTCGGAGTAGGACTCGAGATAGGCGGTCTGGATCTCCTTGCCGATGAAGTCGACGTAGCGCGGCGCCAGGAACTCCTTGATGAAACGTAGGTAACGTTCAAAGGTGTCCTTGGGCAACTGCTCCTGCTCCAGGCGCTGCTCCAGTACATACAGCAAGTGCACTGGGTTGGCGGCGATCTCATGGTTGTCGAAGTTGAATACCTTGGACAGGATCTTGAAGGCGAAACGTGTCGATAGACCGTCCATACCCTCGTCGACTCCGGCGGAGTCGCGATACTCCTGGATCGACTTGGCCTTGGGGTCGGTGTCCTTGAGATTCTCCCCGTCATACACACGCATCTTGGAGTAGATGCTGGAGTTCTCCGGCTCCTTGAGTCGTGACAGTACCGAGAACTGCGCCAGCATGCGCAGGGTATCCGGTGCGCAAGGGGCTTCCGAGAGCGAAGAGTGCTCGAGCAGTTTCTTGTAGATGTTGATCTCTTCCGTGACCCGCAGGCAGTACGGCACCTTGACGATATAAACGCGGTCGAGAAACGCCTCGTTATTGCGGTTGTTGCGGAACGTCTGCCACTCGCTCTCGTTAGAGTGGGCCAACACGATACCGTCGAATGGGATCGCCCCCATACCCTCGGTGGGGTTGTAGTTGCCTTCCTGGGTCGCAGTCAGTAGCGGGTGTAGCACCTTGATCGGTGCCTTGAACATCTCGATGAACTCCATCAGCCCTTGGTTGGACTTGCACAGTCCACCGGAGAAGCTGTAGGCATCGGGATCGTCCTGGGCATACATCTCGAGTTGACGGATGTCGACCTTGCCTACCAGCGAAGAAATGTCCTGATTATTCTCGTCGCCCGGTTCGGTCTTGGAAATGGCAATTTGGTTGAGACGCGACGGGTACAGGCGCGCGACGCGGAACTGCGAGATATCGCCACCGTACTCCTTGAGACGCTTGGCGGCCCAAGGGGACATCACGCTCTTCAGGTGGCGGCGCGGTATGTTGTACTCCTTCTCCAGCAGTTCGCCATCCTCTTCCGGAGAGAACAAGCCGAGTGGCGATTCACATACCGGCGAGCCCTTGATGGCATAGAAGGGCACACGCTCCATCAACAGCTTGAGTCGTTCGGCCAACGACGACTTGCCGCCCCCCACGGGGCCCAGCAGATAGAGGATCTGCTTTCTCTCCTCCAGGCCCTGGGCAGCATGACGGAAGTAGGCGACGATCTGCTCAATGGCCTCTTCCATGCCATAGAACTCGGAAAATGCCGGATAACGCCGGATCACTTTGTTGGAGAAGATCCGTGACAGGCGAGAATCCTTGGCGGTATCGATCACCTCGGGCTCGCCAATCGCCTCCAGGATGCGCTCGGCGGCCGAAGCATAGACCGATGGCTCACTGCGACACAGCTCCAGATACTCCTGCAGGCTCATCTCCTCCTGCTGAACCTGTTCGTAGCGATTCTGGACATGATCGAAGATGCTCATTGAAGCCTCCTTAAGCGCAACTCCCCGGCCTGAAAACGGACATCACGACTGCCGAGGTGGCGTATCTATCAGCGTAGACAGATTTAATTGCCGAAGGTTGATCAAGCTTTTCAACGCAACGCACGAATACCCGCCATCTACCCATCAGAGCGGCGCAGCGTCAACAAGGTTCGTTGAATCTCACGTCGTGTTTTGAACGCAAGTGCAAGCAGCACCGCTTCGGTCATATTAACCGGTCGCGGTGCCACCGCGTCAAAGGGTAGCCAGTGACTCGCGGATATCGGTCAGCAAGGCATCGAGCAGTTCGGTGGTGGCACACCACCAGCCCCGATAAAGGTATAGAAGGTCCAACTGCGTTCACGCAACTGTTCGATAGTCAGCGCCTTTTCAGGAAAGGCCTAGAGTGCTGCGGCCACACGGGTTCCCTGATCAATGGCTCGTTTGGCATCAAGCTCAGCCGCCTCATCGGCACCACCGATCACATGCACCGTGACCCCGGCTTCCCGCAACGGCTCGAGCATGTCACGCACCGACTCCTGACCGGCACAGACCACTACGTTATCGACCTCGAGCCGGCGTGGCTCTCCATCGACACGGATATGCAACCCATCGTCGTCGACCCCCACATACTCGCATCCGGCCACTGCCTCGACGCCACGATGCCTGAGCGAAGCACGGTGCACCCAGCCGGTGCTCGTACCCAGCCCGGCACCGGGTTTCGTGGTCTTGCGTTGCAACAGGAACACCTGTCGCGGCGTTTCAGGACGTACCGGTACTTTCAGACCTCCGCGCGCCGTTACATTCAGATCCACTCCCCACTCATCACACCATTTCGCGATATCCTGAGCCGGATGGCCAACATGGGTCAGCAATTCAGCGACATCGAAGCCAATTCCCCCAGCACCAATAATCGCTACACGACGACCGACTCGTTCAGGATGCACGATAGCCATCGGATAATTCATCACCTTAGGGTGCTCAATGCCTGGCAGATCGAGTTCACGCGGCCTTACACCAGTGGCCAATACCACCGCATCAAAGCCCTTGAGCGTCTGTATATCCACCTCGGTATTCAGGCGCACCGTCACCTCGTGCTTGTCGAGCATCACCTTGTAGTAACGCAAGCTCTCGTCGAACTCCTCCTTGCCAGGGATCTTGCGGGCATAGTTGAATTGGCCGCCCAACATACCGGTGCGTTCGAACAACACCACACGATGCCCACGGCTGGCAGCAGTGATGGCGGTGGCAAGACCCGCCGGACCACCCCCGACCACGGCGATGTCCTTCGGCTCTTCAGCGGGAGCAATGACGAGTTCTGTTTCGTGGCAGGCTCGCGGGTTGACCAGGCATGACGTCAGCTTGCCCTGGAAGGTATGGTCGAGACAGGCCTGGTTACAGGCTATACAGGTATTGATCTCCTGAGCGCGCCCTTCTTGCGCCTTCAGTATCCACTCGGGATCAGCCAGAAACGGTCTGGCCATCGACACCATGTCGGCATGGCCTTCGGCGAGCACCTTTTCGGCGACCTCGGGCATATTGATGCGGTTGGTGGTGATCAAAGGGATCGACAGCTCGGCCTTCATGCGATGCGTCACCTCAGTGAACGCCGCCCTCGGCACGCTGGTGACGATGGTGGGAACCCGCGCCTCGTGCCAGCCAACTCCAGTGTTGATCAAGTCGGCACCGGCAGCCTCGATGGCACGGCCGAGCGCCACCACTTCCTGCCACGAGCTACCCTCTTCGACCAAGTCGATCATCGACAGACGGAAGATCACCAGGAAGTCAGGCCCCAAAGCATCACGAACGCGCTTGACGATCTCCACCGGAAAGCGAATGCGGTTCTCGAAGGCTCCGCCCCAATCGTCATCGCGATGATTCGTGCGTGAGCAGATGAACTGGTTGATCAGATAACCTTCCGAGCCCATCACCTCCACCCCGTCATAGCCAGCCTCACGGGCGAGTTGAGCACAGCGCACATAATCAGCGATCTGCCCTTCGATATCGTCGGCAGACAGTTCCCGTGGTGTGTGAGGGTTGATCGGCGCGCGAACCGCTGAGGGAGCCACCAGTTCGGGCGAGTAGGCATAGCGACCGGCATGCAGGATCTGCAGACAGATCCGGCTCTCCTCAGCGTGCACGGCCTCAGTGATCTGACGATGACAAGCGGCCTCCTCGGCTGTGGTCAGCTTGGCCGCCCCTTGGAAAACCGCGCCTTCCGCGTTAGGCGCGATCCCTCCGGTGACGATCAACCCTACGCCGGCCCGGGCTCGCTCGGCATAGAAAGCCGCCAGCCGTGCGAAGCCACCAGGGGCCTCTTCCAGATTGGTATGCATGGACCCCATCAAGATTCGATTGGGAAGTATCACGCTACCCAGATCCAGCGGGCGGAACAAATAGGGGTATTGAGTCACGGGACGTCCTCGCTTACACCATCTTGGCCAAATTCAAACTACCGTATGACAGTGTAGCCGAGCCTGCAAGATAGACCATCCCGACCAAGGGCGCAGATCGTGTCGTGAAATTTCAGGCGAATAACGAAAAACCCCAAGCCTCGTTGGCTCGGGGTCGAAAGGCGTGATATCGATGATGGCGGACCGGACGGGACTCGAACCCGCGACCTCCGGCGTGACAGGCCGGCATTCTAACCGACTGAACTACCGGTCCGCATGGTGGGTGATACTGGACTCGAACCAGTGACCCCCAGCATGTGAGGCTGGTGCTCTAACCGACTGAGCTAATCACCCTATCGATCGGGCGGAGGGTACTGTGGATACCCGATGTCAATGCAAGGTGGCGGACCGGACGGGACTCGAACCCGCGACCTCCGGCGTGACAGGCCGGCATTCTAACCGACTGAACTACCGGTCCCCTTTGCGAATCTGGCCGGTATGGCCGTCGACGCGGATCCTGGCATCTGACAGTGACAGCGGCCTTGCGCTGTCGAACGGAAAGTGGCGGACCGGACGGGACTCGAACCCGCGACCTCCGGCGTGACAGGCCGGCATTCTAACCAACTGAACTACCGGTCCGCATGTTTCCTCACGTGATACGAGCGCATCGCCAAGCGATGGTGGGTGGTACAGGGTTCGAACCTGTGACCCCCAGCTTGTAAGGCTGGTGCTCTCCCAGCTGAGCTAACCACCCTCGGTCACGTGGCGCTGCATTCTACAGAGGCAGCCGCCAATGTCAACGCTTTTCGTCGCCTTGGCAGGTATCATCATGGTACGCCGATTCTGCCTCGCTTTCATTGACTTGCCCGGATCTGCACGGACTCTCAATGGTGCGCTGTCATATGCTCATAGATAGCCCCAGCCGCCTCATCGATAAGCGATGCCTGAGTCCGTCCAGAGACCTTGCGCGGCTTCCAGTCGTGCTCACCATCCTCGAGAAAATGAACTCGTGTGCGAGATGGCAGATCATAGTTTTCGATTTCGTCACGCCCTCCGAAAGGATCGCGAGTCCCCTGCACCACCAATACCGGGCATGCAAGCAACGGCCAATGCGCCAGACGAGTGTTCTCCGATTTGCCTGGCGGATGGAAGGGATAGCCACACAAGATCAATCCCGCGGCACCATCTCGTGCCGCCAACAAACTGGCAGCACGGCCTCCCATAGACTTGCCACCCAACCAAGGTGGCGACATGCTCGGATGTGACACGATGTCGCACCAAGTAGCCAATTCGTCTACCAGCCGATCGATCTTGGGGGGTGGCCGACGACGTCCCTCCTCTCGAATGCGCTGCATATAGGCGAACTCGATGGCCAGGGTTTGCACTCCCCGTTCCGCCAAGGCTGAACGCAACCGTTGCATGAAAGATGAATCCTGACCAGCACCTGCGCCATGAGCTAACAGCAACCGGCCATGACGAGCCTCTCCCCATACCTCCAGCGCTCCCTGCCCCATGATCTGGAAGCGCCCACGTTCGCCACGTCCCAATCGCTCCGGGAGCTCTTCGGGCATCAACTGGCCGTGGTCCCGGTATTGTTCCTTCGACACGCCATTCTCCTATTGGTGACTACCCTTTAAGCGGCATCGCATGTTCAGCTTACACTCAGGCTGCGCTAGAATCGGCGCCCTGAATCTTGATCTGCATCATCATGCGGGCGGTCGAGCCCAGGCACACTAGCGCCCGGGACGTCTCCCCAACACCGCGTTCGATGGGAACTTGACATGAGCACAGCACTAGAGCACCCGACCTACAACTACAAGGTAGTTCGGCAGTTCGCGATCATGACAGTGGTATGGGGTATCGTGGGCATGACCCTCGGTGTCACCATCGCCGCTCAAATGGTATGGCCGGAACTGAACCTTGGACTTCCTTGGACTAGTTTTGGCCGTCTACGGCCCCTGCATACCAATTCCGTGATCTTCGCCTTCGGCGGCTCGGCGCTGTTCGCCACCTCCTACTACGTGGTACAGCGGACCTGTCAGACCCGCCTGTTCTCCGACAAGCTCGCTGCTTTCACGTTCTGGGGCTGGCAGGCAGTGATCCTCTCCGCCGCGATCAGCCTGCCGCTTGGCTATACCACCTCCAAGGAATACGCTGAGCTGGAATGGCCTATCGACATTCTGCTCGCTGCGGTCTGGATCAGCTATGCCGTGGTCTTCCTCGGTACCATCAAGATCCGCAAGACCTCTCATGTCTATGTTGCCAACTGGTTCTTCGCCGCGTTCATTCTCACCGTGGCGGTACTGCACATCGTCAACAGCGCGGAAGTGCCGATCTCAGGAATGAAGTCCTACTCCATCTACGCCGGGGCTGTCGATGCCATGGTGCAGTGGTGGTATGGCCACAACGCGGTCGGTTTCTTCCTTACTGCGGGCTTCCTGGGGATGATGTACTACTTCGTGCCCAAACAGGCCGAGCGCCCGATTTACTCCTACAGACTGTCGATCGTGCACTTCTGGGCACTGATTACCATCTACATGTGGGCCGGCCCGCACCATCTGCATTATACCGCCCTACCCGACTGGGCCCAGTCACTGGGCATGATCATGTCGATTATCCTGCTCGCCCCCTCCTGGGGCGGCATGATCAACGGCATGATGACGCTCTCCGGCGCCTGGCATAAGCTGCGCACCGATCCCACCCTGCGCTTCCTGGTGGTGGCACTGTCGTTCTATGGCATGTCGACTTTCGAAGGTCCAATGATGGCCGTCAAGACCGTCAACGCCCTGTCCCATTACACCGACTGGACCATCGGTCACGTCCATGCCGGCGCGCTGGGCTGGGTCGCCATGATCACTATCGGTTCCATCTATCACCTGCTGCCGCGCCTGTACGGCCAGACTGAGATGTTCTCGGTCAAGTTGATCGCCGTGCACTTCTGGCTGGCCACCATCGGTACCGTACTCTATATCGCTGCGATGTGGGTCAACGGTATCCTGCAAGGCTTGATGTGGCGAGCCGTCAATGCTGACGGCACCTTGATGTACACCTTCATCGAGGCAGTGGAAGCCAGCCATCCCGGCTATGTCGTGCGCTGGGTCGGTGGTGTGTTCTGGGTCACCGGTATGCTGATCATGGCCTTCAATTCCTACATGACCATCAAGCGCCGCGAATCCATCGGCCAGCCGATTCCTCAGGCTGCCTGAGCAACCAGGAAACCAGATAGCGATGAAACACGAGATTGTCGAAAAGAATGTCGGGCTGCTGGCCGTGTTAGTCCTGGTGGTGATCAGCTTCGGCGGTCTAGCCGAGGTGGTCCCTCTGTTCTTCCAGAAGGAAACCACCGAGCCGGTAGAGGGGCTCGAGCCGCTCTCTGCACTGGAACTCGAAGGGCGCGATATCTATATCCGCGAAGGTTGCATGGGTTGCCATTCGCAAATGATCCGCCCGTTCCGCGCTGAAACCGAGCGCTACGGTCACTACAGTGTGGCGGGGGAGTTCGTCTATGAACACAACTTCCTGTGGGGCTCCAAGCGTACCGGCCCGGATCTGGCCCGTGTCGGTGGCCGCTATAGCGACGACTGGCATCGTGCCCACCTGTACAACCCACGTGACGTGGTGCCCGAATCGATCATGCCGGCCTACCCCTGGCTGTTCGAGAATACGCTCGATGGTAGTGACACACCGCGCAAAATGAGGGTACTGCGCAGCATGGGAGTTCCCTACACCGACGAAGACATCGCAGATGCCACCCGTGCAGTGCGCGGCGAACAGGAGATCACCGCGCTGGTCGCTTATCTGCAACAACTGGGCACCGTGCTCGAGGGTACGCGCTGATCATGGATATGGGGACCTTCCGCGGCATCATCACGCTGCTGACACTGATTTCCTTTCTCGGGATCGTTTGGTGGGCATACTCCAAGCGTCGTAAGAAAGATTTCGACGAGGCCGCCCACCTGCCCTTCGCTGATGATGAACTACCGAACCGTGACAATCGTGTCTCTAATGGCGAAGCCGATACCCGCCATGCCGATTCCCGCAAAGACAAGGGAGACAACAACGCATGAACAACCTATGGACTGACTCCCTATCCAGCTTTTGGAGTGTCTGGATCATCGTCATCACGCTGGGCACCATCGCCTTCAGCGCCTGGGTGCTGTGCGCCAATCGCAAGACTGACAAGGTACCCGATGCCGAGGGCAACGTGGATACCACCGGACATGCTGCTGATGGTATCGAGGAGTATGACAACCCTCTGCCCCGTTGGTGGTTCCTGCTCTTCATCGCCACCATCGTTTTTGCCTTGGGCTATCTGGCGCTTTATCCAGGCCTGGGTAACTTCCGCGGTGCTTTGGGCTGGACCCAGGAAAACCAATGGGAAGAAGAAGTCGCTCGAGCCGAAGAGCGTTATGCACCGATCTTTGCGCAATATCAGGAAATCCCGGTTCCCGAACTGGCCCGAAATTCCGACGCCATGCGGGTAGCCGAAAGGATCTTCCAGAACAACTGCGCGATCTGCCATGGCGCCAATGCGCAGGGCGGCTACGGCTTTCCTAATCTAACCGATGACGCTTGGCTGTATGGTGGCCAACCCGAAAACATCGTGGCTACCATTACCAATGGTCGCAACGGTCTGATGCCATCCTGGCAACAGTTGGGAAGCAACAACATCGAAAACGTTGCCAACTATGTGCTGTCGCTGTCGGGTCTCGAGCATGACGCACAGCGTGCTGAGCAGGGACAGTCGATCTTCGCCGCCTCATGTGTCGCCTGTCACGGACCGGACGCTACTGGCAACCAGGCACTGGGCGCCCCTAATCTGACCGATGATGCCTGGCTGTACCAGGCTCCTGGCCAGAGCGTGGCCGACGCCGTGCGCCAGACCCTGCGCAACGGCCGTAATGGCCACATGCCGGCGCAAGCCGCCTACATTGGCGAAGACAGGGTCCATCTGGTCGCCGCCTATGTCTACAGCTTGAGTCTGCAGGACTAAGCGTCCAGCGGGTGCGGCCAGGGGTCGCACCCGTTCTTTTCTCCCCCCACCAAACGGTAGAATAATAACTATATCCTCACGCTCGCCAGAGCCCTCGTGGTAATGCCATGACTGACAAGATTCCGACTCGGGACGTGACACCAGACCCTGCGGTCGGTCAACACGATCCTCGCGGTACGACCACTCAAGCGATGTACGCCAAGCGCGAACATCTCTACGTCCGTGAAATCAAAGGTATATTCCAGCGCATTCGACGCAGTTCCAACTGGGCGTTGATGGCGCTGTTCTTTGGTCTACCCTGGGTATCTTGGGGCGACCGCCCTGCCGTATGGTTCAACCTCCCAGACCGGGAGTTCCACGTCTTTGGCGGCACCTTCTATCCTCAGGAATTCTTTCTGCTGGCATGGCTGTTGATCATCTGCGCCTTCGGCCTCTTTTTGATCACCGTTTTTGCCGGTCGGGTCTGGTGTGGTTATACCTGCCCACAGAGTGTCTGGACCTTCCTGTTCATCTGGACGGAACACCGCCTCGAAGGCCCTCGCAACCGCCGCATCAAACTCGACAAGCAGCCCTGGTCCTTCGATAAGCTCTGGCGCAAAAGCGCCAAGCATACCATCTGGCTTGTTATCGCCTTTGCCACCGGAGCCACCTTCGTCGGCTATTTCACGCCGATCCGTGGGCTGATCCTGGATTTCGCCTCATTCAACGTCGGCGGCTGGGCACTCTTCTGGATCGGCTTCTTCACCGTATTCACCTACCTCAACGCTGGCTGGTTGCGGGAACAGGTGTGCATCTATATGTGCCCTTATGCCCGTTTTCAGGCGGTAATGTTCGACAAGGACACCCTGATCGTATCCTACGATACGGCGCGCGGCGAACCGCGGGGAGCCCGCAAGCGTGGTATCGATCCCCGCCAACAAGGGCTCGGTGACTGCATCGACTGTGACCTCTGCGTTCAAGTCTGCCCTACCGGCATCGACATCCGCGAAGGCCTGCAATACGAGTGCATTACCTGCGCAGCCTGCATTGACGCCTGCGATAGCGTGATGGACAAGATGGGCTATCCTCGTGGACTAGTCCGCTATACCACCGAACATGCCTTGGAAGGTCGCAAAACGCATCTCCTGCGCCCACGCCTGATAGGATACCTGGCGGCTCTGCTGGTAATGATCGGGCTCTTCATCTGGACGCTTGGCGAACGCACACCATTGGAGTTCGATATCGAGCGCGACCGCAATCAACTCTACCAAGTGACCCATGACGGGCGCGTTAGCAACGTCTATACCCTCAATATCCGCAATCTCGACGATAGCGAGCATACGTATCAGTTGAGTGCCGAGGGATTGCCAGGCTTAACCCTGGTTGGCGACGACCGGGTCACCGTCAATGCCGGCAGCACCCGAATGGCGGCCATCGAACTGCGCCTCGAGACCGGTGTCATCGATCGCCCTAGTGTGCCGGTGCAGGTCAGTCTGCAGGCCGTGGACGACGCTTCCATACGCCAGGAGCGCGAAACGCGCTTTATCGGAGAGATCAAGAGATGACCGTGGAACCCCGCTCCATCCCCCCTTGGTACAAGCAGTTCTGGCCATGGTTCCTGCTTGGCATCCTGCTCTCGTCGGTAGCGGTGAGCACCACCTTTCTCGTGCTGTCGATCAAGAGCTACGACGGCATGGTCGCGGACAACTATTACAAGCAGGGCCTGGCCATCAATCAGGTTATCGAGCAGGACCGCCGTGCCGCCGAGTTGGGGCTATCGGCTGAGCTGCGCATCGACGACCTGACCGGTGACATTACCGTTGACCTGGACGGAGAGCACCACCCCGAACGCCTGCTGCTGGCACTGATATTCCCCACCCGAGGCGATCGCGACCTGAACCTGACTCTCGAACACGTGCGTAATGGTCTCTACACCGGCCAGGCTCCCAATCGTCTGGAATACCGCTGGTACCTGCAGCTGCAACCCGACCAAGAAGCCCCTGAGTGGCGTCTGAGCGGCGAAGCCAGCTTCCCTCAGGACGCCCCTATTCTCCTCACTCCTGGAGAGACAGACGAAACTCCTGTAGAAACAGACGAAGGTTGATGCTCATCTCAAGACTGACGGGGACGGCATCCCTTGCTGGGAGACATTAATGACAAGTGTCGGTGCCGAAACGTTGCCCTATGACCCGGAAAGCTGCTACCACTGCGGCAGCCGCGTGCCCGACGACGCCCCGTGGAAGATAGACCTGGATGACGCCTCCCATCCATTGTGTTGCCCTGGCTGCCATGCTGTGGCCCATGCCATCGTCGATGGAGGATTGGCCAGTTATTACCGCTATCGTACCGAATTGCCTGAACGCCCTGATGAGCGCCGGGCCGCCCAGGCCGAGACCTGGGCGGTCTTCGACGACCCGGGCTTGCAGAAGGCCTTCGTCCACCCTGAGGGCGACAACGGCCATGTAGCTGCAACCCTGGCAGTGGATGGCATCACCTGTGCCGCTTGCGCCTGGCTGATCGAACATCACCTCAATGCACTCGACGGCATCGTCTCGAGCGCCGTCAACTTGACTCATCACCGGGTACGCATCGCTTGGGATCCCATGCGGATCAAGTTGTCACGGATCCTCGCCGAAATGGCATCCATCGGTTACGCTGCACAGCCTTACGAGCCGGACCAAGCCCAAGCTCGCTTGCAGCGCGAAGAGCGCATGAACGTGCGTCGACTGATCGTGGCCGCTGTGGCGATGATGCAAGTGATGATGTTCTCGATTCCGGTCTATGTCGCCGAGCCCGGCCAGCTCACCCCCGACTTTCGCGCTCTTTTCCACTGGCTCTCGTTTGCCCTCGCTACGCCAGTGGTACTGTTCTCGGCTCAACCTTTCTTTCGCAACGCCATCCGAGATCTGCGCTCGCGAGTATTGGGTATGGACGTACCGGTATCGATCGCCATCGGTGGCGCCTATCTGGCCAGTGGCTATGCGGTAATCTCCGATATTGGTGATGTCTATTTCGACTCGGTGACCATGTTCACTTTCTTCCTGCTGTTCGGTCGCTATATCGAAGTACGTGCCCGCCGCCGCAGTGGTCATACCGGCAATGCACTATCCAGCGCACTGCCGATGTCGGCAATACGGCTTACCGAGAACGATGAAGAGCGCATCCTGCCAGCCAGCCAACTCCAGGCCGGTGACCGGGTACTGATCAAACCCGGCCATGGTGTGCCTGCCGATGGGATGATAGTAGACGGCGAGTCGAGTCTCGACGAGTCGATGCTCACCGGTGAATACCTGCCAGTGACCCGCCGTGCCGGTGACCACGTTACAGGTGGCAGCCAAAACATCGAGAGCCCGTTGGTGGTTCGCGTAACGCACGCCGGCAAGAACGCACGTATCGCACGTATCGTCGACCTCACCGATCGAGCCTTCGCCAGTCGGCCCAAGATCGCTCAAATGGCCTCGCGTATGGCTCACCTATTCGTACTGCGCTTGTTGTTCGTCACTGCGGGGGTGGCAACAGTGTGGTGGTTCATCGATCCTACCCGGGTGCTGTGGGTCACACTTTCGGTGTTAGTGGTGACCTGTCCATGCGCTTTGGCACTGGCCACGCCCACGGCGCTAACCGCCGGCCATGGCCAGTTGCGTCGGCGCGGTGTGCTGATCACTCGCGCTCACGTCATCGAAACGCTCTCGCAGGCGACACGGGTGATCTTCGACAAGACCGGCACCCTGACGACTGGTCAGATGCATTTGACCGATACCCGGGCTCTGGCACCACTTGGCGACGATCGTCTGCGCGGTCTTGCCGCCGCACTGGAGGCACACTCGGAGCATCCCATTGCCCGTGCTTTCCGTCCGTATCGACAGACGACGGTGCGTGCCAGCGATGTGATCAATCACCCTGGGCTAGGCCTGGAAGGGCGCATCGATGATCGTCTCTATCGTCTCGGCAAGCCGGACTTCGCCGCTCCCGGACACTCGCCTACTGCTCCCGACCATGGCCAGTGGCTTCTGCTCGCTGAAGAAGGTGTCCCTCTCGCCTGGTTCGCACTGCACGATCACCTGCGCGGGGACGCCGCCGACACCGTGGATACACTCAAAGACTTGGGAATCAATGTCGAATTGCTGTCCGGCGATACTCCAGCGGCGGTTGGTGAGTTGGCGACAAAGCTGGGAATCGAGACTTGGTATGCCGCCGCCAGCCCAGAAGACAAGCTGACTCGTCTCAAGGCTCTACAGGAGACCGGCGAGACCGTGGTAATGGTCGGCGACGGCATCAACGATGTCCCCGTGCTGGGCGGCGCCGATGTGTCGATCGCCATGAACGGCGCCACTGATTTGGCTCGCACCAGTGCCGATGCTGTGTTGCTGAGTCCCCGGCTTTTGCGTATCGTCGAGGCCATCGAGATCGCCCGCGCCACGCGTCGCATCATTCGCCAGAATCTGATCTGGGCGGTATGCTACAACGTCTCCGCCCTGCCCTTGGCTGCTATCGGCGTGGTGCCACCTTGGGTGGCGGCACTTGGCATGTCGGCCAGTTCTTTGATGGTCGTAGGCAATGCCTTGCGCATCGGCCGCATGCGCAGCCCGCGTCTTACTGGCACCAGCCCCCGTGTCCAAGCGGAGCCCGCATGAGCATACTTTACTTGCTGATACCGCTGACGCTGATCCTGCTATCGTTAGCTGTCTGGGCCTTCTTCTGGGCGGTCAGAAACGACCAGTTCGAGGATCTGGAAGGTCCGGCACATCGCATCCTGTTCGACGAGGACGAAAATGACCTGACATCCGAGGAGCGGTCCCAACGCACTTCTGCTCGTACTGATCGAAACGCTCCCCCCTCCAAACCAACCTCAGACAACCACGACGCGCATCGCTGATGGATCCAACCGGCCTCGACCTCCCCCCCATGATGGCCGCCTTCGTCTTCGGTTTGCTGGGGGGTGCCCACTGCATTGGCATGTGTGGCGGCATCATGAGCGCCCTGAGCTTCGCCGTACCACCCAGCATGCGCCATCCGGCACGGCTTACCAGCCTGATGCTCGGCTACAACCTGGGCCGTGTTTCCAGTTACATGATCGCTGGTGCCCTGGCCGCTGGCCTAGGTACCTTGGTGGGCGGGCTGGCTGGTGAACTACGCCTGGCATTGCAGGTGCTGGCTGCGGTAATGCTGATCCTGATGGCACTGTATATCGCTAACTGGTGGAAAGGACTACTACGCGTGGAGGCCCTGGGCCGCCGACTGTGGCGCCATCTGGAGCCACTCGGCCGCCGGTTGATGCCGGTGGTCAAGGTTCCTCAGGCAGTCGCTTTGGGCGCCATCTGGGGTTGGCTACCCTGCGGGCTGGTCTATTCGATGCTGGCCTGGAGCCTGGCCATGAGCAACCCACTACAAGGCGCGACCCTGATGGGCGCTTTTGGACTCGGCACCCTGCCAGCACTGCTGGCTACCGGTTTTGCCGCCCACAGCCTCGGCAACTTGATCCGTCACCCCGCTACCCGCACGCTTGCCGCCACACTGATCATTGCGTTCGCCGTATGGCAATTGTGGAATCTGTGGCCTGCCTCTACCTCATCGACCCCTATGCATCACTGAATCATCCCTGCTTGATCCAACTCAAACCATCAGCGATGGCAGCGGGCTAATATCGACACAACGTATTCTGCGGAGTGTCGCGCCATGTCGAACTCTACTTCCTCGTCCAACTCACACCACCAAACTCCGCAGGCTTGGGATGCAGGCACCATTCGTCGTTACGACGTCAATGAGCCGCGTTATACCTCCTATCCCACGGCACTTTCCTTCCACTCCAGCTTCGCTGCCACGGACTTCGCCACGGCATTAGCGCGCAGTAATGTCGACGGTAAGCCGCTGTCGATCTACGTTCATATCCCCTTCTGTCGCGAGAACTGCTTCTACTGCGCTTGCAACAAGATCGTTACCAGGAACACCCAGTTGGCCGACCCCTACCTGAACCGCCTGGAGCAGGAAATGCGCCTTGTCACAAGCCATTTGGACACCTCACGCCCAGTGACTCAACTGTATTGGGGAGGCGGGACACCAACGTTCCTTACGCTGGACCAGATGAGCGATTTAATCGACCGTCTCGACGATCAGTTCGGTCTGTCCGGCGACCGTAGTCGCGACTACGCCATCGAGATCGATCCACGCGCAGCCAATGTCCTGACGCTTCGTCACTTGCAGGCCCTGGGATTCAATCGTGTGAGCCTTGGCGTTCAGGATCTGGATCTACGTGTGCAGCAGGCTATCAACCGTGTACAGCCTCGTGTGCTAACCGAGAACCTCATCGAAGAAGCCCGACGCCTTGGCTTTCGCTCGCTGAACCTGGACCTGATCTATGGTTTGCCCTACCAGACACGCGACAGCTTCGCTGAGACCCTCGAGCAAGTCATCGCCATGGCGCCGGCGAGACTGTCGATCTTCAATTATGCCCACTTACCAGAGCGTTTCGTCTCTCAGCAGCACATCGAAACAGCGGCGCTTCCTAGTGCCGAGGAAAAATTAGCCATCCTGCGCACTACTATCGTCATGCTCGAGGAAGCCGGTTATGTGCATATCGGCATGGATCATTTCGCACTGCCGAGCGACAGCCTGGCCGTAGCACAGCGTATGGGCACCCTGCGGCGTAACTTCCAGGGTTACTCGAGCCACGGCAATACCGATCTGATTGGCCTGGGAGTCTCAGCGATCAGCGACGTGGATGACATCTATGCCCAGAACTCCACCGACTTGACCTGTTACGAGACAACCATCGATACCGGCGAATTGGCCACGGCCCGTGGGCTACGACTCACCTTCGACGACCGAGTGCGTCGACATGCCATCGAGCGGCTGATGTGTGACATGACGCTAGACCTGGATGCCTTGAGCCAAACCTTTGACATCGATGCGCCACGCTATCTGGCCGGCGCATTGGAACGGCTGTCCGACGCCAAACGCGATGGTCTGATCGAACGCTACGGCAACCGGTTGATCGTGACACCCGTCGGTAGATTGTTGATCCGTTATCTAGCCATGGCTTTTGACGCTCATCTGACCGATCAGCAGTCTCTGGACGACTCAAGAATTCTTTGGCCATGAGCGCCTCCACTCTTTGCCCTAATCGTCCCATCCTCCATAATGGTGATAATGCCATTGGCGAGGATAGGACCATGCTCGACACCGCTCTCAGACAGCGTCGTGCCCTGTTGCATGAGACACGCTGCCAAACTTGCAGCCTCGCCTCGCTGTGCCTACCTCTGGCCCTGGACATTGAAGACATGGACCAATTCGATGCCATCATCCGGCGTCGTGCACCGCTAAAAAAGGGTGAGCCCCTAGTGCGACAAGATGCTCCCTTCACCAGCGTATATGCTGTGCGTTCGGGCAGCCTCAAACAAGTGACCAGTGAGGGCCGCGGTGACGACCAACTCACCAACTTCTATTTGCCAAGTGAGATGGTGGGACTGGATGGAATCGATGCACAACGCTATCCGGGGTCGGTGATCGCTCTAGAGACCACGACAGTCTGCGAAATTCCCTTTGACCGTCTCGACGCTCTCTCCGAACGACTCCCCGAACTGCGTGCGCAGATCTACCGCAGCATGAGTAAGGAGATGCACGAAGACCGACGCATGTTACGCCTGTTGTCGCGCAAGACCGCCGATGAACGGTTAGCCAGTTTTTTCACTAGCCTTTCGGCACGCTTCCGGCGGCGTGGCTATTCCGCCTACAGTTTCCGCCTCTCGATGTCGCGAGGCGATATCGGCAATTACTTGGGCCTGGCAGTGGAAACCGTCAGCCGTATTCTCACCCGTTTCCAACAACAGGGACTGGTTACCGTCTCCGGTCGTGAAGTCAATATCCTCGACCTGGCAGCCTTGGAGGCATTGGCGGAGGGGGAAGGGGGTGCCTAAGAAGGGAGACGTTGCTTCGCGACTTGAAGCTGGAAGAGCGGCGCTCCGCGCCTGGAAGAAATAAGATCGCTGCTTTGCAGCTTGAAGAAATAAGAAATTAAGAACTTATCGCCTCTTCCCTCTTCCCTCTTCCCTCTTCCCTCTTCCCTCTTCCCTCTTCCCTCTTCCCTCTTCGAGCGTAATTAAACCTCGCGCCCCAGATCCAGGGCATCTATCCGCGTTTCGCGCATCTTCGCCTGCTTGGCTTCCAGCCCCTGGAAGTCGAACAAGTCGCGATCGGCAAGCTGCGAAGGTGAAACGTTGGTCACGGCCTTGAACATGGTTTCCAGACGCCCGGGGTGCTTCGCCTCCCACTCGGCAAGCATTTCCTTGACGACCTGGCGCTGCAGGTTGGGCTGAGAGCCGCACAGGTTGCAGGGGATGATCGGAAACTGCATCTGACGCGCGAATTCAACGATATCCGCCTCGCGACAATAGGCCAGTGGTCGGATGACGATGTTCTTGCCATCGTCGGAGAGCAGTTTGGGTGGCATTGCCTTGAGTGTGCCGCCGAAGAACATGTTCAGAAACAGGGTCTCGAGTATATCTTCGCGATGGTGACCAAGCGCCACCTTGGTGGCGCCGATTTCTTCGGCAAATCCATACAGTGAGCCACGCCGCAGCCGCGAGCACAGCGCACAGGTGGTCTTGCCTTCCGGTGTCTTCTCCTTGACCACCGAATAGGTATCACGCTCGAGAATGTGGTAGTCGACACCTATCGACTCAAGATATTCCGGCAACACATGTTCAGGGAAGCCTGGCTGCTTCTGATCGAGATTGACTGCTACCAGAGAGAAATCGACCGGCGCGTTACGCTGCAGGTTTCTAAGGATCTCCAACATGGTGTATGAGTCCTTACCACCAGACAGGCATACCATCACCTTGTCGCCATCCTGGATCATCCCATAATCGATGATCGCGTTGCCGACTTGGCGCCGCAAGCGCTTCTGCAGCTTGTTGAATTCACGCTTTTCCTTGGCGGATGGTGCCTCGGCGGTATTGCACGCGACCTCATCAGGGCGGGTCGGGAAAGCAGCATGGGTCATGATGGCGTCGGACATGATCACACGGAGACTGACGGTAAGTGGGCGTATATCTTAGCATTGCCCGCACGTGCTGACGATCTCGATTCAGCCTGCAGGTCGCACGCTTTTCTGCTGCAGACGCACGTACATCAACGCGGTCGTCACTGCGTCACCCAATGCCGTATGGCGTCCCATGATGGGCACCTGCAAGGCCTCGGCCACCTTATCGAACCCCAGGTAAGCTTCGATCACGGGGTGACTACGTCGCAGGTCACGAGCGTAGCGCTGCTCCACGTCGATCACACTATTGGGCAGATCGAATCCCAGCAGTAGCCGAAGATGACGGTTGATTATTGTCAGGTCGAAGTCGATTCGCCAGCCCAACAAAGGACGAGTACCGACAAAATCTATCAGCTTGACCAGCGCATCGCGTACACATTCACCACCATCGAGATCAACGCCACGCAAGCCATGAATGCAGATCGAGTCACCGGTCAGGCTCGCTGGGCGCTGCAGGCGTAGATCCAGGGAGTCGCTGGTCAATACACGATCGCCACGCACCTTGACCGCCCCAATCGACACCAACTCAGCGCTGCGCGGATCGAGACCAGTGGTTTCACAGTCAATGGACACCAGTTCGTCGCCAGTGTAGGGGTTGAACAACCATCCATAGTCGCCACCAGCCTGGCGGCGGCGGTCGGCGACACGCCTCAGCGTCCTTAGCATCACCATGCTCCTGTCTTGCTTGCCATTGTCATGTCAGTACTCAAGGTGAAAACGATGAGAAAGACGCTGTTTGAAGTCCTTGACGATATGCAATGCCTCTCGCAGCAGATCCCGTTCCAAAGAAGATAACTGCTGCACTACCACACGATTGGTGTCGCGCCCGTCGCTCTGGTCGTCCAGGCGTGCCAATTGCTGCTTGAGACGCAGCTCGGTGAATAACGACAGCGCTTCCCCCAGATCCTCGGCGAAGCTCTCCTCCAACCGCCCCTCCTCGGCCAAGGCATCGAGCCGTTCCAGCGTCGAGGTAGGACGTATGCGGCGCTCCAGTGCCAGAGTTCGCACGCCATGCACGATGGGGAAAATGCCGCCTTTCTTGATGTCGATGCCGTGCTGGGGCTTCTTCAGCGAACCGAATAGCGTCAGCGGTGTGGAGAAACGCAACACCGTGCGCGCGAAATGCGAGAGCAGGATCTCATCGCGCGAGCAACGTTCGAACAGTTCGTCGCGCAGATCTTCCAACAGGCTGGAATTGCCCGCTACCGCATGGGCATCGAGCAGAATCGCCAAGTTCATCAGACTGTCGCCGTCACGGCTACTGGCCCAACGTGCGATCTTGCCGCGCCACTCCGACTCGCTGCCTACCCAAGCCGGGTTGGACACCATGATATTGCCAGGACAACGCGGATAGCCGAGCCGGATAAGGGTCTCGGTGACCCGCTGCATCCGCTCCTGGCAGTCGGGCCAGTCGGCGTCGTCGGCCAAGATCAGGCCGTTGTCCTGATCGGTTTTGAGGATCTGCTCACCACGCCCCTCGCTTCCCATTACCATCAGGCAGCTATGTTCGAGATGGCGTGGCTCGACAATAAAGCCGAAAGCCTTGGCCATGATGCGCCCATTGAGCGCCGCCAGCAGTCCCATCGCAAAACGCAGTTTGACCCCTTGGGCCATCAATGCCTGCACCAGCTCCGGGGTTCGGGCACTGGCTCTGACGAGTTCGTCAAGGCTATCGGCCTGCTCGACCTGCAAACTGACGACATAGCTGCGACTGGAAAAGTAGCTGAGCACATCAGTAAGCTCGACGACCCCCACCGGTTTGCCCTGCTCAACGACCACGACCCTGGCCACCTTGTGCCGGGTCATGCGTACCAATGCCTCGAACAGATACTGGTCGGGGTTGGCAGTCACCAGTTCGAAATGTGCAATACCAACGACTCGACTGGCCTGCTCGAGGCCTTCTACCACCAAGGCATTGAGCAAGTCGGTTTTGGTGACCATGCCAAAACGGTCACCACTGCCCACCAATAGACTGTCGGCATGGCTATCGTTGAGCGTGTTGACGGCCTCTGCGATGCTGGTGGCTTCGTCAACCAATAGCGGCTCACGCATACACTCGCTGATCTTGGCCAGCATGAAGCCTGCCATGGTCACCCCACCTTCGGCACGGCGTTCGGTCAATAACCGAGCCTTGTGGGTCAGGCTCTGTCGAAAGAAGGCAGCGAAGGCCGGATAATCGTTACATAAGCGCTCGAACAGCGCCTTGGGCATCAGATAGCAGAGGCTTTCCTGTTCTGCCTTGAAGCGATAACGGCTTTTGCCATTGAGAATGCTGATAGCACCGAACAGGTCGCCCGCGGTGTAATGGCCGATGCGCGCTTGCGCACTCGGAGCGTTAGTATCCAACTCCGCGACTTCGCCCTTGTGGATCAGAAAAACGAACTCACCGGGCTGGCCAGCATCCAGAATGATCTCGTCACGATCGAAATAGGCCAGGTCGATGCCACTGCGTACACGCTCCCGCCCCGCCTCATCGAGCAAGAGGAAGGGAGGTTGAGTGAGATCGACATCGACCATGAGACTGCCTTCCTTATGTTGAACCTGCGTCGCTCACCATTGTTTCGACGCCAGGTCCAGGGATGTTTGGATAATGCCGCCCCATTCCCTGGTCACCGGAGTCATTCTTGGGAGTCGACATGCCGGCTGCACATCAGCCTTGAGGAAAATACGGCTTTCATCGAGCAATTGTCTTGTGGCGCCTGATAAAACACTTCGTCAATTGCATGGAAAAACTTCAACGGTCCACCATCACGAGCCGTCGAGGTAATGATCTCGCCAGAATAACAACGTCATGTTTTAAGAAAAAAGCTAGACCATCGTTCTAGACAATGCGGACTAGACTATTATCCTATATGCAACAGGCCTAGACCATCGTCCTATGAATGGCTACCCCTTCCTGCTACCATCTGCATCAAAAAGATATAACTCATTGTCTTAAAAGACTTTATTTTATCAGCCCTCTAGATCAGCTTCCCCTTATAATACCAAAGTATGGGATTTTATTTTTTCCATTTGTTGACCAGTATTGCTCTTAACTCATGCAGGCCAATCGCACGTTGATAATGCACCTCGCGAGAAGCAAAAAAGCGGAACATAAGGACGACTTTAGTCGCGCATGGATGACTAACACATCGAGCCGAGGTGGGCAGTTGTTTACGAGCGATTGCCCTGTAGAGCCAGCAAAGGAAATGCTTAACCTCTCATTTTTAGTGCAACCCCTCATCATCACAACAAGTGGAGAGCAACACTATGGCAGATGATAAATCCAATGCCGCTGCTTACTGGAAGGCGAATATCCGTCTGATCACCGGTTGCCTGATCGTCTGGGCATTAGTGTCCTACGGCTTCGCCATCCTGTTACGCCCGATGCTGTCAGGCATTCCTGTCGGAGGCACGGACCTCGGCTTCTGGTTCGCCCAGCAAGGTTCCATCCTGACGTTCATCGGCATCATTTTCTTCTACGCATGGAAAATGAACCGGCTCGACAAGAAGTTCGGCCTTGAGGAGTAAGCCAGCATGAGCCAATTTGCAATCAACTTGCTATTCGTGGGCGCCTCTTTCGCCCTCTATATCGGCATCGCGATCTGGGCCAAGGCCGGTTCGACCAAAGACTTCTATGTTGCCGGCGGTGGGGTACACCCCATTACCAACGGCATGGCGATCGGGGCCGACTGGATGTCTGCCGCATCGTTCATATCCATGGCGGGTCTCATCGCCGCCGGGGGCTATGCCAACTCCACCTTCCTGATGGGCTGGACAGGTGGCTATGTATTGCTGGCCACGCTGCTGGCCCCCTACCTGCGCAAGTTCGGCAAGTTCACAGTCCCGGAATTTATCGGCGACCGTTTCTACAGCAAACCGGCGCGTCTGGTGGCGGTGGTCTGCCTGATCGTGGCCTCGGTCACCTACGTCATCGGCCAGATGGCTGGTGCCGGCGTGGCCTTCTCGCGCTTCCTGGAAGTCGATGCCACCATGGGCCTGATCATCGCCGCCGTTGTGGTGTTCGTCTATGCAGTTCTGGGAGGCATGAAGGGCATCACCTACACCCAGGTGGCCCAGTACATCGTGCTGATCATCGCCTACACCATCCCGGCGGTGTT
Organism: Litchfieldella anticariensis FP35 = DSM 16096; assembly: GCF_000409775.1. Lineage (GTDB taxonomy): Bacteria > Pseudomonadota > Gammaproteobacteria > Pseudomonadales > Halomonadaceae > Litchfieldella > Litchfieldella anticariensis. The sequence goes on from NZ_KE332388.1 coordinate 742,175, forward strand.
CATTTCCCTCGAGTTGACCGGCAACCCACTACCGCCACTCGGCCTGTTCTCCACGCACAGCGAGTCGGGCGTACCGATGCTGGCCAAGCTCAACGAAGTGGTTACTGCCCTGGGCTTCAATCAGTACACGGCGGACGTGGACAACAAGCTGAACATGGTGCTGTTCACCCTGTCGCTGATGATCGGTACCGCCGGCCTGCCCCACGTCATCATTCGCTTCTTCACGGTCCCCAAAGTGGCTGATGCGCGCTGGTCCGCAGGTTGGGCTCTGGTGTTCATCGGCCTGCTCTACCTGACCGCACCGGCCGTGGCTTCCATGGCGCGCCTGAATCTGGTAACCACCATTTATCCGGACATGGCGGGCCAGGTCGAGAACTATGAAGAAGCTGCAACGAACCCCATCGCCTACGCAGAACGGCCCGACTGGATCAGGACCTGGGAAGAGACCGGCCTGATCACTTTCGAGGACAAGAATAACGATGGAAACATCCAGCTCTATAACGGTGCGGCCGACTTCTCCGAGCGTGGCTGGGAAGGTAATGAGTTGGAAGTCAACAACGACATCCTAGTATTGGCCAACCCGGAGATTGCCAACTTGCCCGGCTGGGTGATCGGCCTGATTGCCGCTGGCGGCTTGGCTGCGGCCCTGTCCACCGCAGCTGGCCTGCTGCTGGCGATCTCCTCGGCCATCAGTCATGACCTGATCAAGGGGGCGATCAATCCCAATATCACGGAGAAGGGTGAGCTTCTGGCCGCCCGGATATCGATGTCCCTCGCTATCGTCGTGGCCACCTACCTTGGAGCCAACCCACCCGGATTCGCCGCCCAGGTCGTGGCGCTGGCCTTCGGTATCGCCGCTGCGTCCCTGTTCCCGGCCCTGATGATGGGGATCTTCTCCAAGCGAGTGAACAACAAAGGGGCGGTCGCAGGCATGCTCACCGGCCTGACCTTCACCCTGGTGTACATCTTCGTCTACAAGGGTTGGTTCTTTATCCCGGGTACCAACAACCTGCCAGATACCGCGGATAACTGGATACTGGGCATCTCACCGCTGTCCATCGGCGCGGTGGGTGCCTTGATCAACTTCGCCGTAGCCTACGCTGTCTCAAGCGCCACCGAAGAGCCTCCGCAGGAAATCCAGGATCTGGTGGATAGCGTGCGCTATCCGAAAGGTGCTGGCGGTGCGATCGGCCACTAAGCCATAATGGTCCACGCCCCGGTAGCCTCGGGGCAAGGGATCGAAAACCATATCGGGCTTCCCTCCGGGAAGCCCGATTGCTTTCAGAAAGGGCGATGTATGATTTGGCATCTGATTGCAGCACTGTTTGCCGGCCTGGGAACGGCGGGAGTGGGGCTGCTATTGCGTTCCTTGAGTGGCAAGCGGCTGCCACGCTGGATCATTCCGGTATGCGGTGGCCTGGGCATACTGGCGTTTCAGATACATCACGAATACTCATGGTTTCACTACAAACAGCAGCAATTGCCGGAATCGGCCACGGTGGTATCCACCAAGGAAGAGCGAATGTTCTGGCGCCCTTGGACTTACCTGTTTCCCTTGACCACCGCCTTCAGCGTCATCGACCGGGATAGCATGGCGAACATGCAGGCGAACGAGGAGCAGGTGGTCGAGTTCATCCTCTATCGCTTCGAAAAGGAGTATATCGATGTGGTGCAGCACCAGGCATACCTGATGAACTGCACGGCAGGTGAGATGCTGCCGCTCATGGGCGAAGGACATCGGCCACGACTTTCGGAATTGCGGCGCGTCGATGCCTCCGATCCATTGTTTCAGGCGGTTTGTCCAGACGCATGACCCTGCCCTCCCGGCCAGCATTGCCCAGGGAAACACTGAATAAACCGACGAGCAGTTCAAGGCTAGGTCCGTTCCCGACGGACCCACGCATTTCCCACATCCCTGTGGGTCACACAAGGCGCCCAGAGCGCAGCAACCGGAGCATATGGGGTATATGTGAGGCTTGTGAGCACCGCGTAACGCAGTGATTGGGCTGCGCAGACATTTATTCAGCGATTCCCTAGAATGGCCGAAGATTAATGGGGGATACTGCATGTTCTCTGGTTGGCTGCTGATTGCCGTTTCGCTTGCCTATATCGCCGTGCTGTTCGCTATTGCTTGGCGTGGCGACCGCCATGCCCTGCGTTATGGCGCCACTCAGCGGCGGCCGGTGATCTATAGCCTGGCATTGGCCATCTACTGCACCTCCTGGACCTTCTATGGTGCCGTGGGACAGGCGGCAACTTCAGGCTGGTCCTTTGCCAGCATCTTCATCGGCCCTATCCTCACCTTCATGCTGTTCTGGCCAGTGTTGGCCAAGATGATTCGCGTGGCCAAGCACCAGAACGTGACGTCGATCGCCGATTTCATCGCTTCCCGCTACGGCAAGACGCAATCTCTAGCGGCCTTTGCCAGCCTGGTGGCATTGATCGGTACCCTGCCTTATATCGCCTTGCAATTGAAGTCGGTATCGGCGGCCTTCACGGTGCTCACCGATACCTCGGACATGACCCGGGCACCGCTGTTCGCCGACACCGCTTTCTATGTCGCCGTGGTGATGGCACTGTTTGCCATCCTGTTCGGTACCCGGCACACCGACGCTACCGAACACCATGAGGGACTGGTGCATGCCATTGCCTTCGAGTCACTGGTCAAGCTGGTGGCCTTCCTTATTCTCGGCGCCTATGTGACCTGGGGGCTATTCGACGGCATCGGCGATCTGCTGGTCCGGGCCGACGCCCAACTCGAATTGCAGCGTCAACTTGCCGAGCAAGACTTCGGCCATAGTTTCTGGGCCCAAACACTGCTTGCCATGCTGGCCATCTTCTGCCTACCGCGTCAGTTCCACGTCGCGGTAGTCGAGAACACCCATCGTGACGACGCCAGCAAGGCACGTTGGCTATTCCCCCTATACCTAGTGGCATTCGGCTTCTTTGTCCTGCCGATTGCCGCTGCTGGCCTGACCATCTTTGCCGATACTGGCGTGGAACCGGATACCTATGTACTGGCCATTCCCATGGCCGCCAATAACGAGTTGCTGACCCTGCTGACCTTCGTTGGCGGCTTCTCGGCAGCCACCGGCATGGTAATCGTCGCCGCGGTGGCGGTATCGATCATGATTTCCAACGAGATCGTCATCCCGGCACTGTTCCGGCTGCGCTGGTTCGATGCCAAGCCTCGCGACTATGGCCGTCTGGTATTGCGCGCCCGACGTGTCACCATCGGGGTGATCCTTGCCCTGGCCTATGGCTTCTATCAGCTGATTGCGGAATACAGCACTCTGGCCTCGACCGGTATGCTGTCGTTCGCCGCTGCCGCCCAGTTCGCTCCCGCCTTGCTGGGCGGCCTTTACTGGAAACGCGGCAACCGCATGGGCGTCATCGTCGGCATGAACGCGGGCTTCGCCATTTGGGCTTATACCTTGCTGCAACCGACATTGATCAATGCGGGAGTACTGCCGACTGCCTGGCTCGACGGTGGCCCACTGGGCATTGCCTGGCTGGCTCCCACGCATTTGTTCGGGCTCAACATCGGCGACAACTTCACCCACGGCGTGATGCTGTCACTGGGTATCAACCTGTTCTGCTACATCTTCGTCTCACAGATGACACCGCAACGGGTAGTCGAGCGCATCCAGGCTTCGCTGTTCGTCGATAGCGTCGAAACACGCCAAACTTCGGTCAACCGACCTTGGACAGGCGCCACTACCGTCGGCGACCTGAAGGTACTGTGCGAACGTTTTCTCGGAGCCAGCCAGGTAGAGCGCGCCTTCGACGACTACGCACGGCGTACCGGCAAACCACTGGAAGATATGACGCGCGCCTCTATTGACGTCATCCAGTTCACCGAGCGTTTCCTGGCCTCGGTACTCGGTGCCTCCTCGGCACGCATCGTGGTCAATTCTGCCCTGCAAGGCCGTGGCATTGGCATCTCCGACGTTATCTCAATCGTCGACGAAGCTTCTCAGGTGCTGGAGTTCAACCGTGCCCTGCTACAGGCCACCATCGAGAACATCAACCAAGGCATCAGTGTGGTCGATCAGAATCTGCGCCTGGTAGTGTGGAACCAGCGCTACCTGGAGCTGTTCCGCTTCCCCGACCACCTGATTCGGGTCGGCGCGCCGATCGACAAGATCTTTCGCTACAACGCCCACAACGGAGAATATGGTCCAGGCGATCCCGAAGAGCATGTCGAACTGCTGCTTGACAACATCCGCCAAGGCCAGCCGCATCGCTACGTACGTTATCGTCAGGATGGCAGTGTGCTAGAAGTGCAGGGTAACCCCATGCCCGGTGGTGGCTTCGTGTATACCTATCAGGACATCACGCAGCAGAAGCGTATAGAAGAGGCGCTGATCCGCTCGGAAAACAATATCCGCATCTATACCGACAACGTGCCGGCATTGATTGCCTACTTCGACAAGGAATGCCGCTACCTCTTCACCAACCGGGCCTACGAGCAGGTATTCGGGGTCGACCGCAACGCCGTGATTGGAGAGCGGATGGAAAGCGTGATGCCCGAACACATTGCCCGCGAGCGCGCGCCTTGGATGCGACGTGCTCTGCACGGTGAACGGGTAAGCTTCGAGATCTCGCTGGACGATGGCGAAGGTGGTACGCGTTACATGCTGGTCACCTATACTCCACACTTCGGCGATAGCAGCGCCATCCTCGGCTTCTTCGCCCTCTATCAGGACATCACTGAACGCCGCCTGGCCGAGATTGCCCTCAAGGAAACCAACGAGAACCTGGAAGAGCGTGTGCGCGAACGCACCCAGGCCCTGTCGGAGGCCAATGCTGCACTGCGCCAGGAGAACCGGGTACGTGCCGAAGCCGAACAGGCCCTACGCCAGGCCAAACAAGTTGCCGAGGACGCCAACGCTTCCAAGACCCGCTTCCTGGCTGCCGCCAGCCACGACCTACTGCAGCCACTCAACGCTGCACGATTGTTCACCTCGGCACTTTCGCAAGAGATGGATGCCAGCGATTTGAAGCGCACCATCGGCCATATCGACAATTCGCTCCAGGCCGCCGAGGAGCTACTCGGCACCTTGCTCGATATCTCCAAACTGGATGCCGGTGCCTTGACACCGCGGCGCAGCCATTTCGCCCTGGCCGATATCTTCCACCCCTTGCGCGCCGAGTTCGAGGTAATGGCCGAGGAGCGAGGCCTGGACTTGGTAGTGGTGCCAACCCGCTGCTGGGTCGACAGCGACGCCCAGATGCTGCGGCGCATCGTGCAGAACTTCCTGTCCAATGCCATTCGCTATACTCAGCATGGTCGCGTGCTGCTAGGCTGCCGCCGCCACGGCCAGCGGCTGACCATCGAGGTATGGGACAGTGGCCCGGGTATTCCTGAATCCAAGCAAGCTGAGATCTTCCAGGAGTTCCGCCGTCTCGATCAGGCCTCGCGCCACAAGGAAAGCGAGAAGGGGCTGGGGCTTGGGCTGTCGATCGCTGACCGCATGAGCCGAGTCCTCGATCATCCGATACGAGTGCGCTCCTGGGAGAGCGTGGGGACGGTATTCTCGGTCAGTGTGCCGGTGGTCGAGGCCGGCGAAGCCCGGCGCACCGATGAACCGCCCTCTCGGCGAGCTGGTAACAAGTTGGCCGGCACGAGCATCATCTGCATCGATAACGAGACGCTAATCCTCGAAGGCATGAAGGCGATGCTTTCCGGCTGGGGCTGCGAGGTGTTCACGGCAACCACCATTGGTGGTGCAAAGTCGATCCTGCGCCACCTGGATGGCGACCCGGACGCCATTCTCGCCGACTACCACCTGGATAACGAAGTGACTGGGTTGATGGCGCTAGAGGCTCTGGCCGAACGCTGTGAAGGCGTTGTGCCGGGGATCGTCATCACTGCCGACCGCACCGAAGAAGTCGCCGAGGAGATCAAGCGCGGCGGTTATCAGCTACTGCTCAAACCGGTGCGCCCCGCTGCACTGCGCGCACTGCTGACCCGAACGCTGCAAGCCAGTCGGGCGGCACGACAAGAGGGCTAGAAGGAAGAAGGAAGAAGGAAGAAGGAAGAAGGAAGAAGGAAGAAGGAAGAAGGAAGAAGGAAGTATGAGGGAGTCGATGTACTAGTGCACAAGGTTTTTTCTTCCCTCTTCAAGGCACGAAGTGCCGTCTTCTTTCTTATGTCTTCCCTCTTCAAGCTGCGAATCAACGTTCTTCGAGCCGCATAGCGGCGGCTTAGGATTCTTCCACCTTCGGCGGCTCGACTTCGAGCTTCTGGGCAGCGATCACTGCTTGGGTACGGGAATGCACGCCAAGCTTGCGCAGAATTGCCGTGACATGTGCCTTGATGGTGGCCTCGGAAACATTCAGCTCGTAGGCAATCTGCTTGTTGAGCAGCCCTTCGGTAAGCATGTTGAGGACCCGGAACTGCTGGGGAGTCAGCGACGCGATGGCTTCAGCGAAGCGGGTTTCCTCCTCGTCAGCCTCACCCAAAGCTTCGGCCAACTCGGGAGGCAGCCACACTTCACCTTCGAGAATCTCGCCCACCGCCTCGGCGATCAGCGATAGAGAAGATGACTTGGGAATGAAGCCGGAAGCGCCATAGTCAATGGCTCGGCGGACCACATGCGGTTCATCGCTGCCTGAAACCACCGCTACGGGAACGTCTGGTGTCTGACCGCGCAACTGAATCAATCCGGAAAAGCCATGAGCACCCGGCATGTGCAGATCAAGCAGAATCAGATCCGCATCGGGATGGCGTGTCACCACTTCGGTGGTCGCTTCCATGGTATCGGACTCGACGATCTCGGCCTGGGGTGCCAGTTGGCGCAGCGCCTGTGTCAAGGCAGCGCGGAACAGCGGATGGTCATCGGCAACGATGAATTTCTGGGCAAAGGCCATTGGATCTCCTCCGGTTCCTCATGCAGCGAACAAGGTGGCTGACTGTCTCGGTGCAGGTCTGGTTCGCCGTTGTAGTCCGCATGTTACCCCATGGGACAGAAGATTCCCAAGCACATGGTTCAACTGTCAACAACAGCTAGACGCGACAAGAAAAAGCCGGCCGAGAAGGCCGGTGCAGCGACAGAGACACATATGGCTGACACGCTCCTACATTCTCGGTAGCCAGTAGGGCCACCGAGAATCACAAGTGCGACGTATCGCCTGTCCGAGAGCGCGCTAGCGGTTGACTCTATTGGCAATCAGTTCATCAACCACACTGGGGTCGGCGAGTGTGCTGGTGTCCCCCAGCCCCTCGCATTCGTTGGCAGCGATCTTGCGCAGGATACGACGCATGATCTTGCCCGAACGGGTCTTGGGCAAGCTGGGCGCCCACTGAATCACATCTGGGGATGCGATCGGACCGATATCCTTGCGCACCCACTGAGTGAGTTCCTTCTTAAGCTCATCACTGGGCTCGTACTCATCCCCTAAGGTGACATAGATATAGATACCCTGACCTTTGATGTCATGCGGATAACCGACCACGGCAGCTTCGGCCACGGCTTCGTGAGCCACCAGCGAGGATTCAATTTCGGCGGTCCCCATGCGGTGGCCAGAAACGTTGATCACGTCATCGACGCGACCGGTGATCCAGTAGTAGCCATCCTCGTCACGGCGACATCCGTCCCCCGTGAAGTACATGCCTTCATAGGTGGAGAAGTAGGTTTGCACGAACCGCTCATGGTTTTTCCAGATCGTACGCGCCTGACCCGGCCAGGAGTCGAGGATTACTAGGTTACCCTCGGTCGCCCCCTCGAGTAGACGGCCTTCGTTATCAACCAATGCTGGCTGTACGCCGAAGAAAGGACGCGTGGCGGAGCCCGGCTTGAGGTCGATAGCACCCGGCAGCGGCGAAATCATGATGCCGCCGGTCTCAGTCTGCCACCAGGTATCGACGATCGGGCACTTCGAGTTGCCGATCACCCGATAGAACCATTCCCAGGCCTCGGGGTTGATCGGTTCGCCCACCGAGCCCAATAGACGTAGGCTGTCGCGCTTGCTGGAATCCATGACATTGTTGCCGTGTGCCATCAGCGCCCGCACCGCGGTCGGCGATGTATAGAGGATCGCCACCTTGTGTTTGTCGACGACCTCGCCCAAGCGCCCATTGGTGGGGTAGCTGGGCACACCCTCGAACATCAGAGTGATGGCGCCATTGGCCAACGGCCCATAGACGATATAGCTGTGGCCAGTGACCCAGCCCACATCGGCGCTACACCAATAGACCTCGCCGTCCTTGTAGTCGAAGACATATTGGTGGGTCATGGCCGCCTGTAACAGGTAGCCGCCAGTGGTATGTTTGAGTCCCTTGGGTGCGCCGGTGGAGCCGGACGTATAGAGGATGAACAGCGGGTCCTCGGCGTTCATCGCTTCCGGCACACAGTCGGTTGCCTGTCTGTCGACCAGTTCGTGGAACCAGACGTCGCGTCCTTCCTTCCAGTCGATCTCGCCACCAGTACGCTGGACGACCAGCACCTTCTCGGCAACATCGGTTCCTTGGCGTGTCAGAGCCGCATCGACGTTGTCCTTGAGCGGCACCCGCTTGCCACCGCGCACCGATTCATCAGCGGTGATCACCACCTTTGACTGGGAGTCGACGATACGCTGCGCAAGGGCGTCGGGCGAGAAGCCCCCGAAAACCACCGAGTGAATTGCACCGATACGCGCACAAGCGAGCATGGCCATGGCCGCTTCGGGAATCATCGGCATATACAGAGTGACAGTGTCACCCTTCTTTACACCTAACTCCTTGAGGGCATTGGCCACCTGGCAGGTCCGGGCATGCAGCTCTCGATAGGTCAGGGCCTTGGATTCATTTGGGTCGTCTCCTTCCCAGATGATGGCGGTCTGCTCACCACGCTGCTCCAAATGGCGATCCAGGCAGTTGACACTCGCATTGAGCTCTCCATCCTCGAACCAGCGAATGTCGACGTTGTTCGAGGCGAAGGAAGTGTTCTTGACCCGCGTTGGTGCCTTGATCCAGTCAAGCCGTTTGGCCTGTTCAGCCCAGAAAGCCGCCGGGTCATCAACCGACTGCTGGTACATGGCCAGATACTTTTCGTTGTCGGCCCAGGCATTGGTGGCAAAATCCTCACGCACTGGATAGACGTTTTGCTGTTCGGTCATGAAGAAGCTCCTGTTCAGGAGAGTGATCCGAGAAAGTTCATGTCGCCGACCCTGCGTTATCATTGATGAGCCGACCCTGAAAGCACACCCAGCATATACTGGGGGGACCACAACGCCTTTTAGACATTGGTATTAACATTTTGTCATTTAATATCAAAGTCTTATACGTCGCTTCATACCTTTGAACACCCCACATAGACCAAAGTCTGGGCACATTGTCGACATTGATAACGCCTTCCCTGACGGGCCAGCGCATGACGCTGAGCAGTGAAGAAATGCTCATCGCATCTACAACGATAGCAGTAAGGAGCCGAGCTGGAGCGGCGCACATCGAAGCAATGGGTAACCTTGGGCTCGAGCCCAAACAAACAGCGCATTACCGTTTGCCATTCATGACCGTGGGGTCGAGCACGCGCCCCATCCTCAAGGTGATACACCAGCCAGTGGGCCATCTCGTGAGGCACCACCTCGGCCAGGAAGGCCTGGCGATTCTCGCGCAGCAGCACTGGGTTGAAACGCAAGCCTCTACGTCCGAAGTGTGCCTGGCCTGCGCTCTTACCACGTAAGTCGAGCCACACCAAGGGCTTGGGCAGTTCCGGATGGACTTCACAACTTAATCGCCACGCCGCCTCGACCTGTTGGTGCAGGCAGGTATACAAAGCCGCTTCGTCGAGAAGTTCGAGATCGGTGGTGGGAAAAGTGGAAAGCGCTGGTTTCGTCATGGGATGCTAGAATGGCTTGCTACGCCGGTCACGTCCAGCACCTGCGTTATCATTGACTGCCGATCATCGACTGCGAGAACACCGATGCCCGAGACCCCCCCTCCTCCCCAACCCTTGCTCGACGACGATGATCTCGATCGGCTCGACGATTTCCTTGAATCCGACCGGGTCTGTGCTGACGGGCTCGACCTGATAAGCGCTCATGGCTTTCTAGTAGCACTGGCAGTCGCCCCCAGGGAGGTCGATCCAGCTATCTGGATCGCTGAGCTATTTCATGGCGAACCGGACTTCATCGATGCAACCGAACGTCGCGAGGTGCTAGGTCTACTCGAGGCACTCAAGAACAATGCCATCACCGCTCTCGACGAAGGGTTATTGCCCGAGTTGCCCTTCGATCTGGAATTGGACGGTTTAGCCCCAGCTGAAACACCGATCGGCGATTGGTGCGCTGGCTTCATGGAGGGAGTCTTTCTCGATGAAGTGGCCTGGTTCGAGAACGAGGAGGAAACAGCTGCCGCCTTGTTACTGCCGTTCATGACGCTATCGGGTTTGTTCGACGACGAACCCGACATGGCTGACCTGGCCAATGACCCAGCGCGGCTGGAAAGCTTGGTCCGGCAGCTTCCCGAACTGGTGCTGGATCTCTACCTTCACTACCGGGTACCGCCGGAAAAGCCTAAACCTACCCCCCGCAAGAAGAAGCCTGCAGGCCGTAGAAAAGGCAAGTCCTAACGTCAACATGTCAGTGAAGCATGAGATGTGCCTTGGTAGCCGTTGCGGAAGGGTAAACCCCATAAGCTGCACGATACTGTGCAGCAAAACGGCCAAGGTGGACAAAACCCCACTTCAAGGCCACTTCACTGACCGGCAAGCGGTTTTCCGGAGACGCGAGTTCCTGATGAACCGCCTCGAGTCGAAGCCGGCGCAAATAGTTCATCGGCGTGGTGTCGTAAAAGCGACGAAAGGCCGCTTGCAATGAACGAACGCTGACCCCAACCGCCGCCGCGATATCGGCCATGGTCAGTGACTGATGCAGGTGGGCGTGCATGTAATCGACTGCGGCCCGTACGTGGCGCGGCGCAACCAATGGTGCCTGTCGTTGGATCCGTTCGATGCCACGATGGGGAACGTTCTCGAAGATGAAGGTCAAAGCCGCCTCGGTCAGCAATGCGGCCGCCTTGGGCGATTTCTGTAGCGCCTGGCTGGCGAACGTTCCGGCCTCGACAAGCTGAGCCATCTCTCTCAGCGTCGTACCCACCTGACTCGAGCTTTCGAGCACCGGCATGACATCGCGACAATCCACGACCTTGTCATTGGACAGGCTCGAGAGCACCTTGGTCACTGTGGTGTCGTCGAAGGTCAAGGCGATACCAGGGCGCATATCGTTACTATAGAGTTTGATATGGCGCACCTGCTGGATCGGTGCAAGCAGTATCTTGCCGGGCGCCACCTCGACCTGCCGCTTGTCGAGTGTCGCTTCGTACCCACCGACACGTGGAATGAACACACTGAACCCGCGTCTATCTCCGTCCTGGGTCAGCGACCAGCCGGAATTGCACTGAATGCGTACCAGGGAAAGCCCATGACCGGTTTTGACATTGGTACACCACTGGAAGTCGGTACGGCGCCGTTCCGGACACATTCGGAACGGTTCGAATATGGCCCCGCAACGCGCTTGAAAGTCATCGAAGCCCTTACCCGACTGCGCAGGAGGAGTAAAAAACAACTGATTTTCCTGCATGCAATTTCCCTTATTATTATGTCAACTATCTCTTTCGGTGGCTAGGAATAATAAAATCAGCCAAGCCTCCTTGCTAAAAAATCAATACGTTTTTATCCGTAAACTCATTCCATACAGTCGTTTCATCTTGTCACTACTCATAAATAGCATGCTAATTTCATTGCTATAAATACCACTTGAGAAATGCCATACCAAATAAGCAATAGTGTGAATATCTCATTATCGTGGATAAATATTCTAACCAGCCAAAATGGCAGTGCAACGGCTTTTTAGAATATGTCGCATATAGAACACTTGGCGAGCATCTCTGTTTAATCACCAAAGCATAAGTAGTTATTAATTCACCCCCTTCACCTTACGTTTTTGTAAGCTTCAATATCGCGCCATATTCAAACCTGCCTACGGCACTGATTGACCCTCTTTAACATCGACAACCAACAGCACTATCTTATTTAGCTCTGACGATACACACCTGACGTTCCTTGGCCAGCCCTCTGCATGATCTGCTCCGCGATGGCTTGAAGCGAAAGTATCTTTTCGGCACCACCGCATAGAATGGCCTCCTTGGGCATGCCAAAGACGACACAGCTTTCTTCGTCTTGGGCAATGGTCGTAGCACCGGCGTTACGCATTTCCAGCAACCCTTGCGCACCATCATCACCCATGCCAGTCAGCAGAATGCCCAGCGCATTACTTCCCGCATTTTGCGCCGCTGAACGAAACAGTACATTGACCGAGGGCCGGTGCCGGAAGACAGGGGGACCATCCTTGATTACGATACGATAGTGCCTGCCAGCCCGCTCCAGCAGCATATGACGGTTGCCAGGGGCGATAAGTACCTGGCCGCGGATGACAGGGTCTCCAGCTTCTGCTTCCTTGACAGAAACGGTACAGAGGTTGTCAAGACGACTGGCAAAAGCGGCAGTGAATCGTTCCGGCATATGCTGGATGACCACAATTCCCGGACTATCGGATGGCAGCGCCATGAGGATGGTCCGTAATGCTTCGGTGCCTCCGGTCGATGCTCCAATACAGACGATCTCGTCAGTAAGCGGACCCACCGTGCGTGGATGAGCAAGAGGAGGAACGATGATGTCGGTGGGCAGCTTGGTTTCCACCTTCAGGGGAATGGTACGGCGGGTACGTGAGAAACGGGCTTGCGCTGCCGCACGTGCCACATCACAAATGCGCATGCTCGCTTCACTGAGGGCGCGGATAGTATCGATGCGCGGTTTGGTGACCACATCCACCGCTCCCGCTTCCAGCGCCTGCATCAGTTCAACGGATCCCTTCTCGGTCAGGCTCGAGCAAATTACTACAGGGATAGGGCGCTGGGCCATGATCTTGCGCAGGAAAGTGAGGCCGTCCATACGCGGCATCTCGATATCCAGAAATATGACGTCAGGCACCTCGTGTTTGATACGCTCTGCCGCGATATAAGGATCCGAGGCGGTTGCCATGACCTCGAGAGCCGGGTCACTAGCCATGATATCGCTGAGAAGCTGCCGCACCGCAGCAGAGTCATCGACGATAAGAACTCTGATCTTTTCTGCTGAAGTCGCGCGGTCACGTAAATTTCCAGTCACACCGTTCACCATTACTCAGAGATTCTGGAACACCGCCGGTGCCACTTGGCGTAGATTCAAGTTGGTGCCAATCATCGATTCCGAGTGCCCCAGGACCAGGAAGCCACCAGGGCGCAGATGCCCGACCAGTCGCGACACCACCGCTTCCTGGGTAGCCCTCTCGAAATAAATCAGCACGTTGCGTAAGAAGATGACATCCACATCACGGTCGATGGTATAGCGAGCATCCATCAGATTGAGGCGTGCAAAGCGCACTGCATGGCGCAACTCCGGCACGATACGTACCTCACTGCGTCGTGACGGCGCTCGGCCATGCATCAGGTACCGCTTGCGCAATGCCGCCGGCACCGGCTCGACCATGGCCACCGGGTAGATGGCGCGCGCTGCGTGTTCGAGCATTTCGGTACTAATATCAGTTCCCAACACAGAGAAGCGGAGATGACGGTGGCAAGCTGCGATCTCTGCCATCACCATGGCGATCGTATACACTTCGGCACCATTGGAACATGCCGCACTCCACAACTTGAGCTGCGGCTCCGGTCCAGGATGCCGCTCCAGCAATGCAGGTATTATTTTTTCTTCGAGAGACACGAAATGTGCGGGCTCGCGAAAGAAATCGGTCTTGTTGGTCGTAACCGCATCAATCACGTGGACCAATTCACTGGCCAGCCCCTGACCGTCGAATAGAAACCGGCAGTAATCCGCCAGACTTTGATGACCTAATCCACGTACGCGTTTGCGCAACCGACCTTCGACCATCAGTCTCTTGGCCGGTGGCAGTTTGATACCGGCATGCTCGCCGATCAACTCCGCAATGCGTCCAAAATCCTGATCACTCAGACGATCGTATTCCGGTATTACTGGTGGATATATCGTGGATGACACGCTAACTCTCTTCACTTGATATACCCACATCACAACCAAGCATCACGACAGTCACCGCTTGCAGAGCGATAGCCTCGACCAGCCACTTGTCATCGATGTCCAAAAGAGCTTTCTCGTATAAAGGAAGAAAAAGCCGCCCGGCTTGGAAAATCCTGTACCGGACGGAAGGGGCACAATAGCCTTGGTGCATCAGGCACCAAAGCGACATTAGAATTCGTTATTCTATGCATCACCACTGCCAGTCATCACTCATGTCAAAGGCAGAGCTGCCTTTTGCTTTTTCCTGCCAGATTCATTTCTCTTGGACCGTGATGTCGGCATCATTACCAATGGCGTCGATGTCGATTTAGCCGTTGCTAGTAAGGCCACCTGCATTGACTTCTCATCAAATCGGAAGTAACTGATGGCGGTTTGTAACTGCTCAGCCTGGCTGGACAGTTCCTCAGCGGTGGCGGACATCTCCTCAGCGGCGGAAGTATTCTGCTGGGTCACCTTGTCGAGCTGCTGAATGGCAAGATTGATCTGCCCGGCACCGGCGTTCTGCTCGTTGCTGGCCGCCGATATCTCAGCGATCAACCCAGCGCTCTTCTGGATGTCCGGCACCAGCTTGGCGAGCATCTTGCCAGCTTCCTGAGCGGCCTTGACAGTATTGCCAGACAGCCCCGAGATCTCCTGCGCCGCCGCCTGGCTGCGCTCGGCCAGTTTGCGTACCTCGGCGGCCACCACTGCGAAGCCGCGCCCGTGCTCGCCGGCACGCGCCGCTTCCACCGCAGCGTTGAGCGCCAACAGGTCGGTCTGTCGGGCAATCTCCTGCACGATCAGGATTTTCTCGGCGATAGACTCCATGGCCCCCACCGCCTCGGCCACTGCATGGCCCGAGGCCTCGGCATCGCTGGCCGCGTCGCGGGCGATGCTCTCGGTCTGACTGGCGTAGTCGGCGTTCTGCTTGATGTTGGCGGTCATCTGCTCCATCGAGGATGAAGCTTCCTCAGCGGAGGCGGCCTGTTCGGTGGCGCCTTGACTAAGCTGCCCGGAGGCCTCGGCCATCTCCTGGCTGCCCGAGGCCACGTTACGCACCGCCCCGGTCACCTCGCCGACCACCTCACGCAGCTTGGCGACCATGTCGCGTGCCGCAGCCAGCAGGCTATCGGTATCACCCTTGCGAGTCGCTACCTGCACACTGAGGTTGCCCGCCGCGATCTCACTCATGATGCCTCGTACGTAGCTGGGTTCACCACCCAGCTCTTTCATGACGCCACGAACAATCAGAACGCCCAGGCAAATGGCAAGGAATACGATGCCTGCCCCTATCCCGATCAACAGCCCAAAGGTACGTTCATAACTGGTTTGGGCCTTTTGCGTTTCGGCCTTGATCAAGCTGTTCAGTTCATTGCCTATCTCATCGATGACACTGCGCATGTCATTGAACTGCGCTTCAAGTCGGGTCAGGCTATCTTGAACGAACACTTCGCGACGCGACTCGCGATGCTCCCCGGACAAGGCATCGACAAAACGCTTGGTGTTTTGCTCCCATGTTTCGAAGCGTGGCCAAAACGACTGCATCAGGGCGCGGGAAGACGCCGTGTCCACCATCGCCGAATATCTTTCCATCCGGTCGCGAGTCTGCTCGATATTTTCAGCATGGGCTGCGAGTTGCGACTCGAACTCGTCAGAATCCGAAGCCAGGCTCAACAGCGTCCGCTCGGCCACAAGGGCTTGATACGCATCGCGATCCGCATTGAGCAGCAACCCCTGAGCCGGTGCATAGATAGTCCCCATTCGACTGACCTGGTTGTTGTAATCCCGCATCTGCCAAATGCCGAAGGTCGTGATCCCGACCAGTGCCAGAATAAGGAAGCCGAACCCCACCGCCAAACGAGCACTCAGTTTCAAGCTTGGAAACATGTTTATACTCCCTGCTTCCCCTACTTTCCCTGCTTTCTATCGATGCTGCCGACGAAAAAGAAAAAACCGTCCGGGTGGGGGTAGCTCGTCACCGGACGGAAGGAGCACTCGATCTTGAGCACGTCAGTCGTCAAACGTGCCGCTCGAATTCGATAAGTGAGACACTAGGGCATGAGCGGATCGTTCGGTAACTTGAACCCGACCTTCCTTCGCATTTACAGCAGTTCCCGTAGCGGAATCCTTTCACTCTCCTATCTTCTCGACAATTTCAGATAAGGAACGTGAATTGCGGTTGGAGAAGCTATCAAACGAAACGTTTCAGGAATAGCGTTAGAAGCAAACGAATGCGTCTTCCGGACATCGTTTACGCAAAGCGGACATTCCCTTGCCTTAGCGAAGCCGGGTTAGCCAAGCATCCAGGGTACCGAATAACCACTCACGTAGTCGCTGCAACCGTGGCCTTTGAGCCCAGTGGGCAGGATCGATCTCGTGGCTGGTCGCGAAATTACGCTCGAACAGTGCCGCCACTTCATCGGCAAAACGAGCATCATGAACTTCCTGGTTGGCTTCCAGATTCCAGTGCAAGCTCCAATGGTCGAAATTGCACGATCCAAGAGTGGTCCAGTCGTCGACAAGCGAAAACTTGGCATGAATGAAAGTGGGCTGGAACTCGAAGATGCGTACACCAGCACGCAGCAGGCGTCCATAGAAGCGCTGGCCGGCATAACGTACCATGGGGTGATCGTGGGTCTCGCCTGGCAACAGCAGGCGTACATCGACACCGCGTTTCGCGGCCTTAGCCAGACGCATGCGCAGGCTGAAAGTCGGCACGAAGTAGGGCGTACAAATCCAGATACGGCGTGTTGCTGAGGATATTTGTTTATGCAGCGAGTGACGGATGGCCTGATAACGATACCCTTGCCCCCATACCACCCGTCCACGCATGCCTTGATCGTCGCTATGCGTTGAGACATCCAGCGTCAGATTGCGTACCAGACCGGCTTTCCCTCTACCACGGCTCAAGGGAGAATCCCATAGCCGCGAGAACAATCGCACCCAGTCGACGACCACTGGCCCTTCGATGCGTATCGCCACTTCGTACCAGGCATCCAGAAACTCATCCACGGCACCGAAGCCACCGGTAAAAGCCAGGCGACCATCCACCACCACCAGCTTGCGGTGGTCACGAGTCAGATTCTTGGCCAGAGAATGAAATCCCAAGGGATTGAAGAAGCGTAGCGCCACACCTCGTTCGCGCAGACGCGCCCGATCCTCATCGACGAGTCCCATCGATCCATAGCCATCCAGCATCAGCATCACCGAAACACCTCGTTCGGCGGCCCGTCCCAGGGCATCGATCATTCCCTCCGCCAGGCGCCCCGACTCCATCAGATACAACTCGATCAGAATCGAGGAACGGGCCTGTTCGATGGCGGCGAACATCTCGGGGATGAATCGCTTGGCTTCCGGCAACAGCGTGAAGTGGTTACCTTCTCTCCACATGCCGCGCATGGTGGTCTCCTCCGCTCCTCGAACTCCATTGACGCATGTTTGCCTGCATGACGAAAGATTGCCCCTGCGGTAAGGCTGCCGTTACCGCTATACTGGCCGCCATCGTCTCATATAAGGCAATGGAATGGCCTGGAACTCTGTTTTCTCGAACTTAGTGCGTGCACCTCTACGTCGCCTGATTGCCACGTGGGTAGAGCTACGTCTGATCGAACCGAGCCCCGAACGACTCGACCTCAACCCCGAATGTCCGATCCTCTATGTTCTGCCACACCCCGCTCTCAGCGATACCCTATTGCTGGAGTCACTTTGCTCACGTCGAGGGTTACCCTCACCAACTAGGCGCCTCACCTTTGGGCGCACTACCCTGCGCGCGTGTTTGCCACTACCAGCCACCAGTCGCCGCTTTGGCCGTCGGGCGCCTCCCACCCCACCTTTCACGGCTCTGATCGAACATCTCACCAACCATCCCGGTGAGGATATCCAGTTAGTCCCGGTTAGCGTGTTCTGGGGCCGAGCCCCCGGAAAGCGGTTCGGCTTCTGGAAAATGCTTGCCGCCGATAGCTGGCAATTCACCGGCAGTCTGCGCCGAGCACTGTCAGTGATCGTCAACGGTAAGAGCGTGGAACTTCACTTCGGCGCGCCCCTGCATCTCAAGGATCTACTGGACGAGCGTCCCAGCGCGATGGCTAACCGTAAGGTGGCAAGACTACTGCGTGTCCATTTCCGACGCATGCGTACCCGCGTACTTGGCCCCGACCTTTCTCACCGCCGCACGTTGATCGATGGTGTCGTGGGAAGCCCTGCGGTGCGACAAGCCATCGACGAAGTGGCTGCTGCCCAAGGACGCTCGACAGCCAGAATCAAGAAGCGTGCCTGGCGCTATGGCCATGAAATTGCCTCCAACATGTCCTACCCAGTGCTGCGTTTCATGGACAGCCTGCTCGAACGATTGTGGAACCGGCTTTATGAAGGGGTCGACGTTCATGGGCTGGAGCACATCAAGGCACTGGCCGGTGAACACACGTTGGTCTATGTGCCTTGCCATCGCAGTCATATCGACTACTTGCTGCTTTCCTATGTGCTCTACCGCGATGGCTTGATGCCACCGCATATCGCTGCCGGTCGTAATCTCGACATGCCGTTGATTGGTAGTTTGCTACGCCGTGGCGGGGCCTTCTTCATGCGCCGCAGCTTCAAGGACAACCGGCTCTATGGAGCGGTATTCAACGAATATCTGCATCGTCTACTGTCACGCGGCCATCCGCTGGAATACTTCATCGAGGGCGGCCGCTCGCGCAGTGGTCGCATGCTCTCACCACGCCCGGGGATGCTGGCCATGACCTTGCGCTCCCACGCCCGCACTTCTCCTGCCATCGCTACCGACAGGGCACGCGGGCTGGTTTTCGTACCGGTCTATATCGGCTACGAAAAGGTACTGGAGAGCAATGCCTACCTCAAGGAGCTCAAAGGCCACCAGAAACGCAAGGAGTCACCGTTGGACCTGGTTCGTGTACTTGGCCAGCTTCGCCAGCCATTCGGCCGGGTAGCGGTGAATATCGGCGATCCCTTGTATTTGGACGCCTTTCTCGACCATCACACGCCTCAATGGCGCTTGCAGCGCGATCTGCCACGTTCACCCTGGATGACCGACGTCATACCACGCCTGGGCAACGAACTGGCACGACGCATCAACGACGCGGCAGCTCTCAATGCGGTCAACCTGGTGGCCCTCGTACTACTTTCCACGCCACATCATGCCATTGAGACCCAACTGCTCATTCGTCAGTTGAATCTGCTGGACACGCTGCAGCGTCGACTGCCAGGAGGGGCTCACATCAGTCTGCCCAAAGGCGACGCCGAGACATGGATCGCGCAAGTGGCTGATCTCGGTTTCATCGAACGCCGCGACCAGGCCCTAGGCGAATTGATACTGACCGACGCGGCGCATGCCAGCCTGTTGAGCTGGTATCGCAACAACGTGTTGCACTTGTTCGCTCTGGCGGGGCTTACGGCTTTCGCTTTCCGCAACAATGCTCGCTTGCGGCAGGCAGAACTGCACGACCTGCTAGCTCCAAGTTGGCCGATACTCTGCAGGGAGCTGTTCATTGCATCACCTACGGCGCTCGACACCACCCTGCGCGATATGCTCGAGACATTTGCCGAACAGGGCTTGCTCGAATTCAAGGATGGTGCCTGGCAACGACCAAGCGGCCTGCTCGAAGTCAATGAACAGTTGCAGCTGTTGGGAGGCTTGGTGCAACCGACGCTGGAACGTGGCTTCCTGTTACTCACTACCCTGTTGCGCAAGCCTAGCGGGACTTTGAGCCAAGACGCCCTTGCTGAGCAGAGTCGTCAGTTCGCCGAGCGCCTGGCATTGCTCTCGGGGAGGGAAGCGCCAGAATTCTTCGATGCGCGAGTCTTCGCGGGTCTGATCGAGTCGTTACACGATGAAGGGTGGTTGTGGCTGGAGCAGGATCGCGTGCATTACGGATCAACCCTCGAACAAGGGGCACGCCGGGCTAGTACCTTGTTCGATCCGGCACTACGCCAGCGACTGCTGCAGATCACCGAGACACAAGGCTCTGTCTGAAAACCGTCTGCGCGACTTTTCAGACAGCTCCTAGTGTGACGGAGTCGGTTCGATTCCTACGCTCTTTCGCCATCGGAACTTCCATAACGACCAGAGCCCAGCCTTACAAGCCGGGCTCTGGTTCCACCCCCCCGGTCAGTTCACAACGCTGAGGGTGGTTCTTCTCTCCCTGCCGCTCAGGAAGCATTCTCCTCTTGGGTATCAGCATCGTTACCCTCGGCAGGATCGGGCTCATCGCCCGCTTGGGTGCCTTCACTGGCTTCGACGGCTGGAGCACCGGCCTCATCCGGGTCGGGGCTCACTCTGGTACTGTCATCCGTACCTTTGCTACCTTCGCCTTGGTGCTCCTCTTCTTCCCATTCTGCTTCCTGCCCGGTGGTGTCGGACGCCTCCTCCTTCTCGGTATCCTCGGCGAATGCCAGTGGGCTAGCCGTCAGGCCTAACACCACGCCTACTATCCCAATTCGCTTGAGAAACTCTCGAGACATCATATCCAACTCCAGTTCGAGTGCGCCAACACAACACTCTTTTCCGCGGTACGACACGCTGCGCCGTACCGTTTCATCCATATCGGGCAACGCAGCGGGAGTATGGTCCAATCGTCCGGTGCCAGCGTTGCCACTCCATCCGCCACTTCCCGCGCCCCATCTCGCGGTGGAGAAACATCAGCAGCACAAGCTACGTTGTGCCTGGGCCAGGAGAGCTGGCGGTCTCTTTTAGATAGTTCGTGGGCTAGTGAGTTTCTTGCGTAAGCGGGAGGAATCAGAAGAAGTCGGGAAGCTAGCACGAGCTGTGTCAAGCTAGTGCCCTATGCACATACAGGTCGTATCGACTGGTCTTACCCTCGATGACGTGTCGCGGCATCGGGCCATCGATGGCTGGCGCCGTACGTGGGCGTTTGACCGCTACACGGTGGCTAGCGACATCCAGCGCAGCCTCCAGCAGGCGCGGGGCGTCATCATCGTCGCCGGCCAGATCGCGGAAGATGCGCATCTCCTTTTTGACCAGCGCCGACTTGGCGCGGTGGGGAAACATCGGGTCGAGGTGAATCACCTGCGGTGGGAAGTCGGCCGCGGCCACCACTGCCGCCAGCTCACGACAGGCGTCGCCATGCGCCAGGCGCAGGCGCGCGGCAATGGGTGCCGTTTCCGGGTTGCAAGCGGCACGCGCCAGGGCATCCTCGAGCAAAGCGAAAATCGCCGGGACACGCTCGATCATCAATACCTCGGCACCTAGGCTCGCCAGTACGAAGGCATCGCGCCCCAGCCCTGCGGTAGCATCTATGATGGACGGTGCCTGAGTCTTGCCCAGACCACATGCCTTGGCGACGAGTTGGCCACGCCCGCCGCCGAAAAGCCGTCGATGCGCGACCCTACCAGCGACGAAATCGGCCTTGAGCGGCTTGCCATAGCGCCTTTCGTCACCGGCTAGCACCAGCGCACCATCACACTGCATCAAGGTCAGGCCTGCCCCGGGGGTCTCTTGCCAAGGAAGCCCCAGGCGCTCGGCCAAGGATTTCAGGTCCATGCCACAGACACTGACAGGATTCGGCGTCATCGGCTCTTCTGCCACGCAACCTGGTCACGCAAATAGACCGGTTGCACCAGGTGCGCCTCACGTCCCTCTCCTGCGGCGAACTGACGGGCCGCCAGCTGCACCATGTCCTCTGCCGCCGGCGCCAGCTCGCTGAGATGCTGACTGATCCCAGCCTGTACCGTCACTGGTATCGAATCCCACAGAGTCCAGCCCGAGCCGACACCGACCCAATCGGCGTCTTCGTATCCTTTAGGTAAGGTCAGACGCTCGGGTGGCAATACCGCCTCTTCGGTCAAAGGCTCGAGTTCACCGCTATGACAGCGATACGCACCGACGTACAGCTCACCCATACGCGCATCCAGCGCCGGTAAGACGTAGCGCAGGTGGTAACGACGATGGGCAGCGAGCGCCAGGGCCGCCAGGGTCGAGACCCCGAGCAGCGGCTTGTCGGCGCCGAAAGCCAACCCCTGGGCTACCCCAGCGGCAATGCGCAAGCCGGTGAACGAACCGGGGCCGCGGCCATAGGCCAGGGCATCAAGCTGGTGCAGGCCGATATCGGCTTCAGCCAGTAGTTCATCGACCATCGGCATCAGTCGACGGGTGTGTTCACGGGGCGTCAAGGCAAAGCGTGACAGCACCTCGTCGCGCCCCTCCCGATGAATCATCAGGGCGGCGGAACAGGCATTAGAAGAGGCATCCAAGGCCAGCAGCGTCGGCATATATCTCGCTTATCATGGCTGATCAGGTGAGCGCATTATACGCTAACGGCCCGCAGGTTGCGGGCCGTCTGGAGTACGAAACAGCAATGAGGCGTTACCCTTTCAGGGCTTGCATTACCTGACGGGTGATCTCATCCACGCTACCGATGCCCTCGACACGATGATAGGCCGGCGCCGTCTTCGGATCCTCCTTGGCCCAGCGCTGGTAGTAATCAACCAGCGGTGCAGTCTGCTCATGGTATACCGCCAGACGATTACGCACCGTGGATTCGCGATCGTCTTCACGCTGAACCAGAGACTCGCCAGTGACATCGTCCTTGCCAGCTTCCTTGGGCGGATTGTACTCGACATGATAGACACGTCCGGAACCGGGGTGTACGCGGCGACCGGCCAGACGCTTGACGATTTCCTCGTCGTCCACGGCAATTTCCAACACATGGTCGAGTCTGACATTGGCCTCTTTCATGGCATCGGCCTGACGAATCGTGCGAGGGAAACCATCGAACAGGAAACCATTGGCACAATCGGGCTGAGAGATGCGCTCCTTGACCAGGGCGATGATGATATCGTCGGATACCAGGCCACCACTGGCCATGATCTCCTTGACCTTGAGCCCCAACTCACTGCCTTCCTTGACCGCCGCACGTAGCATGTCGCCGGTGGAAATCTGCGGAATACCGAATCGCTCGCAGATGAATTGGGCTTGGGTACCTTTGCCGGCACCTGGGGCGCCCAACAGGATCAAACGCATCTGTACTGCTCCTTGGATGAGTCGGAAAAGCTTTTTGTTAAAAGACAATTAAGCGAGACGATAACCGGGGTGCCACGCGCAAACAAGCGGGCAAGTACACATCGATGCCCTTCTAACGAGAAGTTTGACCTTTCTCAACAACGAGTTGCCTGCCAAATAACACTTTGGTCTCGGCGAGGCACAATGTGCATATATGCCAACGGCGCCCGGAGGCGCCGTAGGATGATCGAAAAATGAATCGATCGCGCCTTACAGCAACAGGCGACGAATGTCCGTCAATGCCTGCCCCAGGAAGGCGGTGAATCGCGCCGCGTCGGCACCATTGACAGCGCGGTGGTCATAGGACAGACACAGCGGCATCATCAACCGCGGCTGGAAGGCCTGACCATCCCACACCGGCTTCATCTGCGCCTTGGAGATGCCGAGGATGGCAACTTCCGGGGCGTTGACAATCGGTGTGAAGGCGGTGCCGCCGATCGAGCCCAGACTGGAGATGGTGAAACAGCCGCCGGTCATCTCCTCACGCTTGAGCTTTTTGGACTGAGCCTTGCCAGCCAGTTCGACGCTTTCCTTGGCCAGTTCGATCAGTGACTTCTGGTCGGCATCGCGAATCACCGGTACCATCAGACCGTCAGGCGTGTCGACCGCCACCCCGATGTGTACGTACTTCTTCCACACCAGAGTTTCGCCGTCACCCTTGAGACTAACGTTGAACTGCGGGAACTTCTTCAGTGCAAAGGCGCAAGCCTTGATCAGGAACGGCAGCGGTGTGAGCTTGGCCCCCTGGGCTTCGGCCTCGGCCTTCATCGACTTGCGGAAAGCTTCCAGTTCAGTGATGTCGGCCTCATCGAACTGAGTGACGTGCGGTACGTTCAGCCAACTGCGATGCAGGTTATTGGCGCCCATCTTCAGCAGGCGTCCCATCGGTTTTTCTTCGACGTCACCAAACTGACTGAAGTCGACCTCTGGGATCGGGGGAATACCGGCACCGCCGGTAGGTGCTGCAGCCGGTGCCGGTGCCGCTGCTGTTCCTTGCCGCGACATCACCTGCTTCACATAGGCGTGCACATCTTCCTTCAACACCCGGTTCTTGGGACCACTGGGTTTGACCAAGACTAGGTCGACTCCCAGTTCGCGAGCCAACATGCGTACCGCAGGACCGGCATGCACCAGCTTGCCTTCGCGTGGCTTGTGTTCGGCCATCTGCGCTTCTGGGCTCGGAACGGCAGCAGGCGTCGCTGCCTTCTGTTCCTGCTGTTGCTTCTGCGGCGCCGGCTCGGACTTATCTGGAGCGGCTGCAGGAGCTGATGTAGCACCAATTGTCTCGATATAGCCGATCAAATCACCCTCGGAAACGGTGTCACCTTCCTTCACGACAAGCTCGAGGAGCTTGCCTTTGTAAGGACTGGGTACATCCATTGAGGCCTTGTCGGATTCCAGGGTGATCAGCGGGTCCTCTTCCTCGAGTTCATCGCCGGGGCTGACGGCGACCTCGATGATTGGCACGTCGCTGGAGCCGGACAAATCCGGCACCCGAATCTCTTTACGCTGCGGTTCACCTCCGGCAACGGCCTCTGCCTGTGGTGAAGGCTCGGCAGGCGCCTGGGCCGCTTCCGCAGCGGAAGCCGGCTCGAAGGTTTCCTCGGCAGCCTCAGCTTCAGCAATCTCCATGCTGCCGATCACATCACCTTCAGAGACGGTATCGCCCTCTTTCACCGACAGTTTGACCAGCTTGCCGGCATAGGGGCTAGGTACGTCCATGGAGGCCTTGTCGGACTCCAGAGTGATCAAGGTATCTTCCTCGGCGACATCATCGCCTTCGGAAACCGCCACCTCGATAATCTCGACGTCGCTGGAACCACCCAGGTCGGGCACTCTGACTTCCACCGTGCGCTTGCCACCTGCCGCTGGCTTGGATACAGGCTTTTCCTCCGCAGCTGGTGCCGGCTTCGATTCCGGCTCGGCGGCTTCCTGCTTCGCTTCAGCCTGTTCGCCGCCAGCGCCTTCCACGTCCAGCTCGACGATCTGGTCGCCTTCGGAAACGGTATCGCCTTCCTTGACCAACACCTTCAGCACCTTGCCGCCCTTGGGCGAAGGTACGTCCATACTAGCCTTGTCGGACTCCAGGGTAATCAGGGTATCTTCGGCATCGATCACGTCGCCTTCCGACACCGCGATCTCGATGATTTCGACATCGGTGCTGCCGCCGATGTCGGGGACTTTGATGATTTCGCTACTCAAGGTCGCGCTCCTTTCGAATCGTGCGTGCCGCAGGTGCTTCCTAGCTGAGCTGTTTGGGGGCCGTAGCCCCCGGCATGGCACCTGCCGCGCTGGTCAACGGCTCAAGACACCAAAGGATTGGGCTTGTAAGGGTCGATGCCATACTTCTTGATGGCGTCCGCCACGACCTTGCGGTCGATCTCACCACGGTCGGCCAGCGCCTTGAGCGCGGCCACCGTGACGAAGTAGCGGTCGACCTCGAAGAAGTGACGCAGCTTTTCACGGGTGTCGGAACGACCGTAACCATCAGTACCCAAGACATGATAGTCGGTCGGCACCCACGCACGGACCTGGTCGGCGAACAGTTTCATGTAGTCGGTCGAGGCAATTGCCGGGCCCTTGCGACCTTCCAGGCAACGAGTCACATGCGGCTTAGCCGGCTCGGACTCTGGTCTGAGGAATGCCTGGCGATCGAGTTCCAGAGCCTCACGGCGCAGCTCATTGAAACTGGTCACACTCCAGATATCGGCACCGATATCGAATTCGTCCTTGAGCATCTCGGCAGCGGCTTCGACCTCACGCAGGATCGTGCCGGATCCCATCAGTTGGACATGTCCCTTGCTACCCTTCGTCTCACGCAGCAGGTACATGCCCTTGATGATGTCTTCGGCGGGGATCTCGTCGAGGGCCGGGTGTTCGTAGTTCTCGTTCATTACCGTCAGGTAATAGAAGCAGTTTTCCTTGTCGGCGAACATCCGCTTCAGACCGTCCTGGACGATCACCGCCACCTCATGGGCATAGGTCGGGTCGTAGCTGCGGCAGTTGGGAATGGTCGACGCCTGGATATGGCTGTGGCCATCCTGGTGCTGGAGCCCTTCGCCATTCAAGGTAGTGCGACCGGCAGTACCGCCAACCAGGAAGCCACGCGCCTGCATGTCACCGGCAGCCCAGGCCAAGTCCCCGACACGCTGGAAGCCGAACATCGAGTAGTAGACATAGAACGGCAACAGCGTGGTGTTATGGTTCGAATAGGAAGTCGCAGCGGCAATCCACGCCGACATGGCACCGGCCTCGGTGATGCCCTCTTCGAGGATCTGACCCTGCTTGTCCTCGCGGTAGAACATGATCTGGCCCTTGTCCACCGGCTCGTACTTCTGACCTTCCGAGGTATAGATACCGAGTTGGCGGAACATGCCCTCCATACCGAAGGTTCTCGCCTCGTCAGGGATGATCGGTACCACACGCGAACCGATCTTCTTGTCCTTGACCAAGCCATTGAGCACCCGCACGAAGGCCATGGTGGTGGAAATTTCACGTCCCTTGGAACCACCGGTCTGGGAAGCGAAGGTCTTGTCGTCGAGATCGGGGATCTCGAGGGACTCGAACTCGGTACGGCGTTGCGGTAGATAACCGCCTAGCCGTTCGCGTTGCATGTGCATGTACTTCAGTTCGGGACTGTCGCCGTCCGGCTTGAAGTAAGGCACTTCCTTGAGCTGTTCATCGGTCAACGGAATACCGAAGCGGTCGCGGAATTTCTTCAGCGCCTCGTATTCCATGCTCTTGACCTGGTGCGCCTCCATGGCAGACTCGCCATCGCCGCCCCCCATGCCATAGCCCTTGACGGTGTGGGCAAGGATCACCGTGGGCTTGCCATTGGTGCTATTCACCGCCTCGTGATAGGCCGCATAGACCTTGTAAGGGTCGTGGCCGCCACGGTTGAGACGCCAGATGTCCTCGTCGGACATGTCCTTGACCATCTCTGCCGTCTCGGGGTACTTGCCGAAGAAGTGTTCGCGCGTGTAGGCGCCGCCATTGGCCTTGTAGTTCTGGTAATCGCCGTCGACCGCTTCGTCCATGCGCTTCTGCAGCACACCCTTCTTGTCCTGCTCGAACAACGGATCCCAGAAACGCCCCCACACCACTTTCAGTACGTTCCAGCCAGCGCCACGGAACACGCCTTCCAGTTCATCCATGATCCGCGAGTTGCCACGTACCGGACCATCGAGACGCTGCAAATTGCAGTTGATGACGAAAATCAGATTGTCGAGATTCTCGCGACCAGCAAGCGATATGGCACCCAGGGATTCCGGTTCGTCGCACTCACCGTCACCCATGAAGCACCAGATCTTGCGATCCTGCATATCCTTGATTTCTCGAGAATCAAGGTACTTCATCACATGGGCTTGGTAGATGGCCTGGATCGGCCCTAGCCCCATGGACACGGTGGGGAACTGCCAGAAGTCTGGCATCAACCAAGGGTGCGGGTAGGACGACAGACCATCGCCATCCACTTCCTGGCGGAACTTATCCATCTGTTCCTGGCTCAAGCGCCCTTCGAGGAAGGCGCGTGCATACACGCCGGGTGCGACATGGCCCTGAATGTAGACCAGGTCTCCCTCGAAATCGCCCCGTGGGGCACGGAAGAAATGGTTGAAACCGACATCGTACAGCGTGGCCGCTGACATGAAGCTGGCGATATGGCCACCAAGCCCCGCATGGGCCCGGTTGTTACGAATTACCTGAGCGATGGCGTTATAACGGATCAAAGAGCGGATACGCCGCTCCATGAACAGATCGCCGGGCATACGCGCTTCGCGGTGCACCGGGATGCTGTTGCGATGGGGGGTCGTCACCGAGAAGGGTACCTGCATACCGTCGCGCCGCAGACGATTAGCCAGACGGCTCAGCAGGTGTTGGGCGCGTTCCTCGCCCTCACGATCCAAGACCGATTCCAGGGATTCCATCCATTCCGCGGTTTCGACCGGATCGAGATCTTCTCTTGCCTCCAGACTCATAGACGTCTCTCCGAATGAAGATATTGTGTCAGTCTGCCCTCACCCGGGGGTGGAGGGGCGTGTGGCGCTCTTCAGTGCGGGCGTGACCTTCTTTGGGTCACATCTCCGTGGAAATATCTGATGTCGATGATTTACAGAATGTAGCTAAGTTACAGAAACGTCCGCGGATCGTTCGAATTCAGGGCTCGAAGATACCGCAAACTGGCGCTCATGCCAATTAGGATGAACATGGAAACTTTTTCCATTTGCCTTGCTGCGGCGCAATAAACGCTATTTCAATGCACCGAATCAGGCTGGAATAGTGACATCAAAATGTAGCAAAACTACATGTCATTTCCTTTACATCGGTCATTTCTTCCCGAGGCAGCGCCGAAAGTAGGCCCAGTCGAAAGCCGGGCCAGGGTCGGTCTTGCGCATGGGGGCAATCTTCGCATGACTGGTGATACGCTCCTGCACTAACTTGGGGTAATGCGCGAGCAACTCTCGCGTAACCCGGGCCAAAGCACAATACTGGGCGTCGCGATAAGGGCTGATCTCGTCGCCTTCCAGTTCGATGCCGATCGAGAAATCGTTGAGCTCACTGCGTTCACGTTCCCCATCGAACCAACGCGAGCGACCGGCATGCCATGCCCGGCGATCGAAAGGCACGAACTGCACACACTCACCATTGCGACGAATCAACAGGTGGGCCGAAACCTGCAGATGCGCGATCGTGGCGAAATAGGGATGGGCATCGGGATCGAGCCGATTGGTGAAGAACTGCTCGATCTCTGGACCACCGAACTCACCGGGTGGCAGGCTGATCGAGTGCAGCACCAAGGTCGAGACTTCTCCTTCGGGCCGCGCATTGTGATTGGGCGATGCCTCTCGTCGTGCGTCGCTCCACCATCCTGATTCTATCGGCATGCTCTCCCCTGACGTCGACCCGATGAATTCCCTATAATGACGTATATTGTCGCACATTCGAGAGCCGGACCCGCCCATGCACTATTATGAAGCCCTCGCCGAAGACATCCGCACCAGTGCCGCCAAGATGCTGTCCGAGGATGTCGGGCCCGGCGATATCACCGCGCAATTGATCCCCGAACAGCAATGGGCCAAGGCTAGCGTCACCACACGCGAGGATGCCGTGCTATGTGGCGTCGCCTGGGTCGATGAATTGTTCCGGCGCCTTGACTCGCGTGTCAGCCTGACCTGGCATGGTGCCGATGGTGACCGGCTTAGCTCCGGCAGTGTGTTTCTCGAGCTGGAAGGCCCTGCCAGAAGCCTGTTGAACGGCGAGCGTGCCGCCCTGAATCTGTTGCAGACGCTTTCAGCCACCGCTACCCGTACCCGGCAATATGTCGACCTGATCGCCGATACCGGCGTACGCCTGCTGGATACCCGCAAGACGCTACCTGGCCTGCGCTTGGCACAGAAGTACGCCGTGACCTGTGGTGGTGGCCACAACCATCGTATCGGCTTGTACGATGCCTTCCTGATCAAGGAGAACCATATCGCCGCCTGTGGTGGAATCGCTGCTGCCGTCAAGGAAGCGCGTAACATCGCACGCGACCTGTCGGTCGAAGTCGAGGTCGAAACCTTCGACGAGCTCGATCAGGCGATCGAGGCGGGAGCCGACGTCATCATGCTCGATAACTTCTCGCTCGATGATATGCGCGAGGCAGTGCGCCGTACCGCCGGGAGAGCCACTCTGGAGGCATCGGGGAATGTCAGCGATGCCACATTGCGGGATATCGCCGAAACCGGCGTCGACTGTATTTCCTCAGGCTCACTGACCAAGGACGTCAAGGCCATCGATCTATCGATGCGCATCACGCATACCGAGCTACGTTAAGGCAACGCCCGAGAAGCGCTGAACGGCAGCACTGAATAAATCGACGAGCCAACCTAGGTCTCCACTGCACCCAACTTCTTGCTCATTCTCAATCGCGGCAGGCTCTCGCCGCCGCGTTCCACCCACTCCTCGCCGTGACAGGTCCAGCCATGCTTCTTCAGACTCTCGCCCAGCACCAGGCTGGCTTCGATAGTCACACGCGATGCATCCTGTTCGAGCAGCAGACGCTCGGCATGGATCAACAAGGTTGAACCGATGCCCCGTCGTGCCAATGAAGACCAGACATACAGCGTCTCAATGCGTGCTCTGGAGATATCGAGTTCGAGAAAACCGACGCAACGCCCATCACAGGTTGCCACCAGTGTGGTGAAGAGCAACTGGCGAGCTGACCAAGCGCTGGCTTCACGCGGCAGCGCCGACGCCCAGGCCTCGCGCTGTGCAAGGCTATAGTGTGAGGCCGCTCCCTGCATCACCGCATGGTGAAAGACTTCAGCCTGGTCAGCTGCATCCCGCGGCACAGCCTCACGATAGCAAATACGGCCTGATGCGTTCGGTTTGGTCTTCGGCAGTTCAACCATCGAGAGGCACCGCATCGAAGTTTGCCGCTACGAAGTGGGCGCCGGTGGTCATGCCCGGCTCGCGTACCAACTGTACCGTACGTAGCCCGGCCTCGGCGGCGGCGTCCAGTTCGGCGACCACATCCGAAAGAAACAACACCGACTCGGCCGGCTCGCCAATCACCTCCACGATGCGACGATAACTCGCCATCTCGCGCTTGGGCCCGGTGGTGGTATCGAAATAGCCCGTGAACAGCGACGTCAGATCGCCAGCATCCGAATGGGCGAACAGCAACTTCTGGGCCTGCACCGAACCAGAAGAATAGACATAGAGGGCGATACCAGCCTGGTGCCAACGCTGGAGCCCATCGACGGCATCCGGATAGACATGACCGGTAAAATCACCGTTACGATAGCCGCGTTCCCAGACCAGACCCTGCAAAGCCTTGAGCGGAGTCACCTTGCGATCGTCATCGATCCAACCCTCGAGGATAGCGATCACACGCTCAAGATCCGCCTCAGGTTCATCGGCAAGGTGGCGAACAGCTTCGACCTGCTCGGCCACTACCGGTTCGTTGCCATGCTGGCGAACGAAGTCGCCCAGATGCCGACGTGCATAGGGGAACAACACCTCATGGACGAAGGCGATGGAACCGGTAGTGCCCTCGATATCGGTAACAATGGCACGAATCATGCCGCTCCCCGCCCTTGCTCGGTAGGTAACGACTCGAAACGTGGGAAACGCGAAGCGATGGATTCACCGGTGAAGTTGGCCACCCACCCCTCGGTATTGGTGAACAGGCGAATCGCGGTGAAATCCGGCTTCGGCCCCATATCGAACCAATGTGGAGTCCCTGCCGGTACCGACATCAAGTCGCCCGACGCACAACCGACCACATAGACCTTCTCACCCAAGTGCAGATAGAAGATTCCTTCGCCGCGCACGAAGAAGCGCACCTCATCCTCGCTATGGCGGTGCTCGTCGAGGAACTTGGCACGCAGGGCGTTCTTGTCTGGATGATCCGGTGTCAGGCCGATGACATCGGCGGTGGCAAAACCGGATTCGGCCTTGAGCCGTGCCACATCGTCGGCATAGGCCGCCAGCACGGTGTCCTGATCGGCACCTGGAGCCAGTTCAGCATCCGTAGTCCAACGTTCGAAGCGAATCCCTTGCTCAGCCAGTTCCTGGGCGATGCGCTCGCCATCATGGGTGGTCAGCAGCGCTTCACCGGCATCGCTGACGCGATAGCTCTCGTGATAGATATGCAGGAAGCTCATTTTCTCTCCTTCCCCTTATTCCGGAATTGGCTCATCGCCGCAGGGCCAATTCGCACTCGAACAGAAAATCCAGGGCCTCGACATGACGTAGGCAAGCCGTCATGTTGCGAGCCCAGGTATAGAGGCCATGGCCTCGAATCAGGTAGGCACAGCACGTCTCATCGGCGAGCCGGGTTCGCACCGCCTCCGCCAAGGCCGCGATATCCTGAGTATTATCAAAGATAGGTATCGCCACGCGGGCCTCATGGGTGGTCACGCCTTCCAGCGCTTTCTGCAATTCATAGCCAGACAACCAAAGGGTAGCGGATGATTCCAGACGCGACAGCACCGTGGCTGCCCGCGAATGGGTATGCAGGATCGCACCGATGAAAGAGTTGTCCTCGTAAAGCTGGCCGTGCAGACGTGCTTCGTCGGATGGCTTGAGAGAGCTGCCGAACGGTGTCGCTGCGAAATCGGTGACCATGATGTCGGCTGGCGTCAGACACCCCTTGTGGCGACCGGACGCCGTCACCGCCATGTAACGATCGTCCAAGCGTACTGAAAAATTGCCGCCGGTGGCCGGTACCTGGCCGGCAGCATGCAGCTCACGCCCAGCCTCGACGATAGCCTGCTGAGCGCGGGCCAGATGTTCCAGATCGATCACCGTCATCACCTCACGGGCAAAATATCAGGCGCAGACTACACAAGCTCGCCCGCTACGCCAACTCATTCAGCGTTTCCTTATCGCGATGCTATCGCTGGCGCGGCATAATACCCGACATGACCGACAAGACTTCACCCCGTATCAAGGCTGATTCACCTCCATCGTCCTTCACGTTGGACGCCATCGGACGTATCGAAAGCGACTACCCGGACAAGTTCGGCATTCCCCGACAACCCGGTTTGGTCAGAGCCTCACGGGCCAGACTGGTGCTACTACCGCCTTACGATGATCCTCTCACTGTTCGTGCTCTGGAAGACTTCAGCCATCTGTGGCTGACCTTCGTCTTTCATCGTAGCCCCACACGCTGGACCCCGCTGGTACGCCCCCCACGGCTCGGAGGCAACGCCAAGGTCGGGGTGTTCGCCAGTCGCAGCACCCATCGTCCCAACCGCCTCGGGCTGTCGCTGGTGGAACTGACGGGAATCGACACTTCGAAGGGTGTGCGTCTCGGGCTGCGCGGCCATGATCTGCTCGACGGCACCCCGGTGCTGGATATCAAGCCTTATTTGCCTTGGGCGGAATCTCTGCCCGAAGCACGCACTGGCTTCGCCCCCGAGGCCCCGCCCCAGCGGCCCGTCGTCTTCACTTCCGAGGTCGAGGCCATGCTTGCTGCACGCTCCGACGGCGACTCCCTGCGCGAACTGATCACGCAGGTGCTCGCTCAAGACCCTCGCCCGGCCTATCGAAACGGCGTCGAAGACCGCAGATACGGCCTACGCCTACGCGATGTGGATGTGCGCTTCCGTGCTGAAGCGGATGCCAGCGGCGAGATCATCCTGCGGGTCGTGGAAGTCGTAAACGTCCGAGGGGGCCCTTAGGCCCCCTCGGTTTCGTTTGATCACCCGAAGTCGACACCGATCCGCCGTCCCACTTCCTCATAAGCTTCAATGACACCGCCAAGCCCTTGGCGGAAGCGGTCCTTGTCGAGCTTCTCGCGGGTGCTGGCATCCCACAGGCGGCAGCCGTCGGGTGAGAATTCATCGCCGAGCACGATCTGGCCATGGAACAAGCCAAACTCGAGCTTGTAGTCGACCAGCAGCATGCCGCCGGCCTCGAACAATGCCTTGAGGACATCGTTGACCTTGAAGGTCAGTGCCTTCATTTCGGCAAGCTGTTCCGGCGTCGCCCAGCCGAAGGTTTCGGCCAGCGATTCGTTGATCATCGGGTCGTGCTGTTCATCGTTCTTGAGGAACAGCTCGAAAGTCGGAGGATTGAGTTCCAGGCCTTCCTCGACTCCCAGGCGTCGGCACAGGCTGCCGGCGGAGAGATTGCGCACCACGCACTCCACCGGGATCATGTCGAGATTCTTGACCACACACTCGGTGTCGGACAACAACTGCTCGAAGTGAGTGGGAATCCCCGCGTCCCCGAGCTTGTCCATGATGAAGGCATTGAACTTGTTGTTGACCATACCCTTGCGTGCCAGGGCTTCCTTCTTCTGGCCGTCGAAGGCACTGGTGTCGTCACGAAAGTGCAGGATAAGACGATCGGGATCGTCGGTGTGATAGACCGACTTGGCCTTGCCGGCATAGAGCTCTTGACGCTTTTCCATGGGGGTCTCCGAAAATTGTGGCTCAGTTGACAGTCTGCCAATCCAGGCCCAAGTCCTGTGCAGCCACCAGTAACCGCGATTCATCGCCATCGAGCAAGGGTACCAGGGTTTCCAATACCAACTCGGGGCGGTTGTTATGTTCCGATAGATGCGAACAGACGATACGTTGTAGTCGATCCAACCCAAGTTCCTTGAGTAGTTTCGCTGCTTGGACATTGGCCAGATGTCCCCAATCACCACCGACCCGTCGCTTGAGCCGTGGTGGATAAGGTCCTTCGGCCAGCATGCCTCGATCGTGGTTGCATTCCAGGATCAAGGCATCGCAGCCTTGAAAGGCCTCTGTCACATGGGCGCTGGGATGCCCCAGGTCAGTCAACACGCCAAGACAACGGTCACGCGCCTGAAAACGAAACTGTACTGGCTCCCGAGCATCGTGGGGCACCGTCACCGGATCGATGACGAGCCCCTTGATGGCAAATCGCGCCTGGGGCGTAATCCAGTGATGGCGAGGTACTTCACCCAGACGCCCGGATAGCCAGCTTCCGGGGGTGAGATACACCGGTAGTCCATGGCGCCGAGCCAAGGCACCGACCCCGCCGATATGATCGCCGTGCTCGTGAGTGACCAAAATCGCCTCGAGCTGACGCGGATGCAGCCCTAATCGTGCCAGGCGACGCTCGGTATCACGCATGCCGAAGCCGCAATCGACCAGCACATGGGTTTCCCCATCGCTGATCAGGGTGGCATTGCCCTTGCTACCACTTCCCAAGGAAGCGAAGCTGAGCGACTGGGGGGCCGGCATACCGGTATCTACCCCACCCACCATCAACGCAGCAGGGCCGCCACGCGCTCGAGAAGCTCACGAGTATCATCGGACGAGAAGTCACGCTCACTCTCGTTACTTACCCGTACCACGGTCTGGTTGCTTCCGGCTGGCTCCAGCGTCAAACGCAGGCGAGCGGGAGACTGGTCGGTCACCGGACTCAGCAGGGTCGACAGGAACCCCCCTTCGCGCTTGGACCGAGTCTTGTACTCGACAACGAAATCACGGGCCCCGGAATTGCGTTCGAGCAGCAGTTCGCGATCTTCCTGATTGAAATGACTCTCGAGCTGATAACCGAGCTCAGCCCAAGCTTGCTGAGGTTCGGCGTCCAGCACCAGCAACCATTCGTCATTCCGATAATCAAGCCGGACACGATCGGGGTCGTATGCCATTTGCTGACTGGCCAATGCCGAGGCACTGGCTGTCTGGCTCTGCCCACTAAGATAATTATTCAGCGACGCCAGGCAATCGGCGTGGGGACGCCCAGCCTGCTCACAACGCACTTCACTGGAACCGGACCGCAGCCCCGAACGAACACTGAGACGACCACGAGTCGTTTCCAGCACTCCACGACGGGGGTCACTGGCAGTGACGTTCATTCCCTGGCGGCGCGCAAAATCTTCCAATTGTGGCCACACCATATTCGGTGCCGCATTCACCACCAACCAGCTATCCCCAGCGATATCGCGGCGTTCCACGTCGCCGCTGCGCCGCGAACGCGTCACTTCCTCGGGACGTGGTGCGCTGAACCCGTCTTCTGAAGCTACGAAATCGCTGCTGGCCTGGGGCACCGGCATGGTATTGCCGTAATGCGACTCATCGCGAGACTCCGGTAATACCAGCGGAGCGCTGGATGTGGCTTCGACATAGTCGATATTGCGGTCGTGATAGTAGCCTTCGCGCGCACACCCGGTCGCCACCAGGGCGATCGATACCACCAGCGGCATCCATTTCAGCGCAGGATTCATGCATCCACCTTGAGTCGTCTGTCTACGGTTTGGAAAAGCGGGGATCAAGCCTCGATCACGCCAGCGAGCTGCAAGGCTTCACCAACCGTGGAATGATATTTTTCGGATAGCCAAGTCAACGGCAGGCGAATGCCCGCCTCGGCATAACCCATTCGGTTCAGGGCCCATTTGACGGGGATCGGATTGGCTTCCACCCCCAACACGGTGTGCAAAGGCATCAGCCGGGTATTGATCTGGTGAGCCGTCTCGGTATCGCCGGCAACCGCTGCGACGCACAGCTCATGCATGGCACGCGGTGCCACGTTGGCGGTTACCGAGATATCACCATCCCCCCCCATCAGCATGAAGTCGCAGGCCGTGGCGTCATCGCCGGAATAGAGCATGAAACCACTGCCCTTGAGACGCTCGATCAAATCTTCGGCGCGCTCGAGGTTGCCGGTGGCGTCTTTCAAGCCGACGATGTTGTCGAGTTCTGCCAAGCGGAAGACGGTCTCGTTATAGAGATCCGAACAGGTGCGCCCCGGTACGTTGTACAGAATCACCGGCAGATTGGCGCCTTCGGCCACGGCCTTGAAATGCTGGTAAAGGCCCTCCTGGGTCGGCTTGTTGTAGTAGGGACAGACCGATAGGCAGTAATCGGCTCCTACCTCCTTGGCATAACGTGCCAGCTCTACCGCCTCGGAGGTGGCGTTGGCACCGGTACCGGCGATGACCGGAATACGCCCGGCGACCTCTTCCACCACGGTGCGAATCACATCGAAGTGCTCGGCGAACGACATGGTGGTGGGCTCCCCCGTGGTGCCGGCAGCGACGATGGCGTCCGTCCCGTTCTCGAGGTGGAAGTTCACCAGACGACGCAGCGCCTCCCAATCGATCTCGCCAGAGACCTTCATCGGTGTCGCCAGGGCGACGATGCTGCCTGTGATCATTCTGAGGATCCTCTTCGTTCTATTGACGCTCAAAGCAAGGCATGCCAAGGGCTAAATGGTACTCAGGCGATGAAAGCCTGTACAGCGGGCAATGCCGTTGTATCGTATCGACTTTACAGCGGCTCGGTGGTTGCGTGTAATCGGAACCGCTTCGCCATGCGTTTCAACCAGTCAAAGGAGCCCTAGATGAGCATTACGCTTGGACAACCGGTACCCGATT
The DNA here is from genome assembly GCF_000409775.1 of Litchfieldella anticariensis FP35 = DSM 16096. Lineage (GTDB taxonomy): Bacteria > Pseudomonadota > Gammaproteobacteria > Pseudomonadales > Halomonadaceae > Litchfieldella > Litchfieldella anticariensis. The sequence goes on from NZ_KE332388.1 coordinate 779,106, forward strand.
TCACCGCCCAGGCCACCGGTGACACCACCTTCATTCTGTCGGAGCTGAAGGGCAAACAAGTCGTGATCTACTTCTACCCCAAGGCCAGCACTCCTGGCTGCACCACCGAAGGTGGCGATTTCCGTGACCGCAAGAACGCCTTCGATGCCGCCAACACCATGATCCTGGGCGTCTCCCGGGACGGCCTTCGTGCCCAGGAAAACTTCAAGACCAAACAGGGTTTCAACTTCGAGTTGATCTCTGACAAGGATGAAACCGTCTGCCAACTGTTCGATGTGATCAAACTCAAGAAGCTCTATGGCAAAGAACACCTGGGTATCGAACGTAGCACTTTCCTGATCGACAAGGACGGCAAGCTGGCACGTGAGTGGCGGAAGGTCAAGGTGGCTGGACATGCCGATGAGGTCCTAGAGGCTGCCCAGACTCTCCACGCCAGCTGACATCACTCTTCGGACAGTACTTCCACGGCTTGGTGCTCGCTATGCCCTTTGATGCCACGGGGCCAAGCCTGCACCAAGGCCTTCAACAGAGTCGCCAGGGGAATGGCGAAGAAGATACCCCAAAATCCCCAAATCCCGCCAAAGAACAGTACCGCCAGAATGATCGATACCGGGTGGAGGTTGACTGCCTCAGAGAACAGAATCGGCACCAGCACGTTACCGTCGAGAGCCTGGATGACGCCATAGGCGACCACGACATAGAAAAACTGGTCGCTGATGCCGAAGTGGAACCCTGCTACCGCCGCCACCGGCAGCGTGGCCACCGCCGCGCCGATATAGGGCACCAGGACCGAAAGCCCCACGGACAGCGCCAGTAGCGCCGAATAAGGCAGGCCGAAGAAGGCAAAGGTCAGGAAAGCGACGCTACCGACAATGATGATCTCGACGAACTTGCCGCGCACGTAGTTGGCGATCTGATCATCCATTTCCTGCCAGATGCGGGTCATCAAGGTACGCTTCTGGGGCAGCAGCGACAGCATGAAACCGACCAGCCGGTCACTATCCTTGAGCATGAAGAATACCAGGATCGGTACCAGTACCAGATAGATGATCAGTGCCAGGACATTGCCCAGCGACGCCAGCGATAGTGTCAGGGCACGCTGCCCCACCTGGGTCAGCTCACGACCAGCCGCGCCTATCCAGTCTTGGATTTGATCGGGCGTCACCAGATTGGGGTAGCGCGCCTGGAGGTCGTCCAGCAGTTCCTGGCCACTGGCGAACATCCGCGGTGTCTCTTGCACCAAGCTGACCAACTGATTCCAGATCAGAGGCATGACGATGAAGGCCATCGCCAACAGGATGCCAATGAAGCCCAGGAAGATCAGTATCACCGCCAGCAAATGGGGGATGCCACGCCGCTCGAGCCAGCTCACAGCACCCTGTAGCAGGAAAGCGATCACCAGCGAGGTGAAGAACGGCGCCAGCATACGCCCCAGCCAGATCACGATGGCGAATCCCAATACCAATACCACCAGCAGGATCACCGCCTCTTCGTCGGAGAAGTAGTGCTCGACCCAGCCCTTGAATACTGAGCGCAAGGTCATGCCCTTGGCTCCCCACCCTTGCGGACCCAGTAATGGTAGACTTCACCCCGCTCTTCACGGGCCGGCATCTCGTGTTCGCTCTGAGCGATGAACGATTCAAAATCGCGCCATGAACCTGCGTCGGTAGCCATGACCTCCAGCAGTTGCCCGGCTTGCATGCGTGACAAGGCCTGCTTGGCTTTCAGCAAAGGCAAGGGGCAAGGCAGGCCACGGGCGTCGAGCACATCGTCAGGTTGCAGGGCCATGCAAACTCCCGGAAAAATGTGGGGCAGAGATGCCAGACATCTGGCAATGGAATTTCTTGGAATTTAAAGGCACTTTGACCAATGAATCAATGTCAGAGAAGCGTCCGGGTTAAACGAGGCAACCCATGATACACGTGAAGCCTTGGCTGGTTGCCGGCTCCCTGGCATTGACTGGCGCTCTGGCAACGCCAGCCACGGCTGTTGACGATTATGGCCTACCGCAGCTAGGTACGGCGAGTACCAGTGTGTCGGGCAACGAAGAATATCGCCTTGGCCGCGCTTGGTTGCGTCAGTTCAGGGCCCGCGCACCGGTCTGGTCGGACCCCATGGCGCAGGATTATGTGGAATCGTTGATCGACCGCCTGCTACCCCACAGCGGGATCGTCAATGCCCGCACTACGGTAACCTTGGTCGATAGCCGCCTGCTCAACGCTTTCGCGGTGCCTGGCGGCGTGATCGGCGTCAACTCCGGCCTGTTCGCCTTCGCCAAGGACGAGGCATCATTGGCTTCAGTACTGGCTCACGAGTTGGGTCACTTGTCGCAACACCATTATGCCCGCCGTATGGAACGCGCCGAGCAGACCCAGATCCCGGCCATGGCAGCAATGCTCGCCGGCATGCTGATCGCTGCCGGTGGCGGCGGCGATGCCGGTATTGCTACCGCCATGGGCTCACAGGCTGCCTTCATCCAGGATCAGTTGGCCTATTCCCGCCGCTACGAGCAAGAAGCCGACCGCATTGGCCTGCAAACCCTGGTCCAGGCCGGTTACGATCCTCAGGCCATGGTGCGCATGTTCCGTGCCATGCAACGTATGGCCACCCTTCAGGGCGGTAACCCACCGGAATTTCTGCTGACCCACCCGGTGACCGAGTCACGCATCAGCGATACAGAAGTTCGCGCCAATCAGATGAACGTGAGCCACCCTCGCGACGATGATCCAATGTATGACCTGGTACGCGCCCGGGCACTGCTCGACCTGCATCGCGACAATCCGAGCCAGGCAACCGCTCAGTTGAACGAAGGTGACCCAGCTCACGTTGCCAAGCGCTACCTGGCTGCACTGATCGACGCTGAACGCGACCAGACACAGGCAGCCCTGACAGTGCTGGACGAACTGTCCCAAGAGTTACCCGACCTACCACTGCTTCCGACTTCAGCAGCCGAAGTGGCATTCAAGGCAGGTGACTATGACGAAACCCTCGAGCGCACCCGTCGTTTGTTGCGCATCATGCCCGACTATATGCCCGCCCAACGTCTGCGAGGCGAAGCCCTACTGCAACGTGACCCTCAGCAAGCCTTCGAGGTGCTACGCGATCTGACTGAACAGCGTCCAGAAGACCCGCAACTCTTCACCCTGCTATCCGAAGCGGCCGGGCGCAGCGGTCGTGTGGCCTGGGGACATCTTGCCCGTGCCGAATATCTGCAGCTCACCGGACGCATCGACCGTGCGATTCGCCAGCTCGATGTCGCAGAAGACGTGGCCGAACGCACAGGTGAGGCCACTGTCGCGGGCCGCATCGAGCAGCGCCGCGAAGATTTCCTCGACTATCGTGAAACGATGGAAGAGTTTTGAGCCGCGAGCCGCGAGCATGATGATAGCCCGCGACATCGGTGCGAGCTTAATTGCTCGTAGCTCGTAGCTCAGGAATTAAAGTTAAGCATCCGCTCCAGCGGTTTGAGCGCCTTGGCTCGCAACTCAGCATCCACGAGCACTTCACCGCTGCCGTGGCGCAGTGCCCCCGCCAGATTATCCAACGCATTCATGGCCATCCACGGGCAATGAGCGCAGCTCTTGCAGGTCGCACCATTGCCGGCAGTGGGTGCTTCGAACAACATCTTCTCGGGCACTGCTTGCTGCATCTTGAAGAAGATACCGCGGTCGGTGGCAACGATCAGTCGTTCCTGGGGTAGCTCCTTGGCGGCTTTGATCAGTTGCGAAGTGGAACCGGTGACATCCGCCAGTTCAACTACCGGAGCCGGTGACTCAGGATGCACCAACACCGCGGCATCGGGATACAGCGACTTGAGGTCCTCAATACCCTTGGCCTTGAACTCCTCGTGAACGATGCAGGCACCGTCCCACAACAGCATATCGGCGCCGGTCTTCCGCTGGATGTAACTCCCCAAATGCTTGTCGGGGGCCCACAGGATCTTCTCGCCACGCGCCTGCATGTGCTCGATCACATCCACGGCGATGGATGAGGTCACTACCCAGTCGGCACGAGCCTTCACTGCCGCCGAGGTGTTGGCGTAGACCACCACGGTGCGGTCGGGATGCTGATCGCAGAAAGCACTGAATTCGTCGGCCGGGCAGCCTACATCGAGCGAACAGGTCGCCTCGAGGGTCGGCATCAGCACACGTTTCTCTGGCGACAGGATCTTGGCGGTCTCGCCCATGAAGCGCACACCCGCCACCACCAGGGTCGAAGCCTCGTGGCGGGGGCCGCAGCGAGCCATTTCCAGGGAATCGGCCACGCAGCCGCCGGTTTCCTCGGCAAGCTGTTGAATGGCATCGTCGGTATAGTAATGCGCCACCAACACGGCGTTCCGATCGTGCAACAGGCGCTTGATTTCATCGACACGCGCCTCGTCCTCGGCAGGGATACGCGTTGGACAATAGGCACGGGCCAGGTGCTCGCGCACCTCGGCTCGGGAGGTCATGATCGTCATCGTGTCTACCACTGTGACTGGCAGGGGCTCCCCCTGCATGATTCCAGATGCGCCGTGCGACCGGCTCTCTGCCCGTCCACGACGCCCCTGATGGCCAAGTGGCGCGACTCCCGCACCATTCGACCACTGCTCATTCTAGACCAGAATGCGCCAGGATTTCTCCCTTTTGCAATGGAAAAAGCCGGCTGTGTATACGAAAACGCCCTCGCCTCCGAGGAGGCGAGGGCGGGATCTGGTGGGTCGTGTAGGATTCGAACCTACGACCAATTGGTTAAAAGCCAACTGCTCTACCAACTGAGCTAACGACCCGCAACACCCATACCGGCGATGGTACGGGAAGCGGCGGCGAGAAATGGTGGGTCGTGTAGGATTCGAACCTACGACCAATTGGTTAAAAGCCAACTGCTCTACCAACTGAGCTAACGACCCGCCGCCGGACCATCAGAAAGGGGCTCACATCACGATTCCCCTCCCGACAGGGCGCACATAGTACTGACAACGCCCTAGGCTGACAAGTATTTTTTCAATGATTTCCGGCGAATCCAGGCTTGCCGTAGCCCTCGTGGAGCCTGGTCATGGTTCACCATGACAGCCAAGTATCCATTCCATTTCCTTGAGCCAAGCGAGATCGGGATCGGCTGCAACCATGGCGTCGATAGTCTGACTGACGGTCTGTTGGTTGATCTCGGGCACCTCGGCGACGATGCCGTCGGCGGCCTGGATCACGAGGTTGCCCTTGGCGATCAGTTGGCTCTGACGCAGGGTTTCGTCGGTGCGCCCTTCGCCTTGGGACGACTGCCAGGCGAAGTTGCCGCTGCGTTTCTCGTGGGATTCGATATAGATGTCGCTGGCCGCTTCGAAGTGGATGGTGCCGCTGCTGGCCAGGGTCAGGTTGTTGCCGGCCTTCAACCGAGCGCCTTGGTAGCATTAATCTACCCCACAACATCTTAAGTGCACCGACTGAACGCCAGTCGGAGCGCAGCTCCTACTTCGGCAGGCGAACTATCGGCGGGAATCACCACGTAATCGCTTTCGCTAATCCCGTCACCACTCCAAGCTTCAAGCTTTTCATGATGGCTTGGACGAATAGTTATCGTGCCGTTTTGGCTTTCGATATTACAGCTCTTCATGTTCTTGAACATGGCTCGCTCAGTTTTATAGCCATATCTTTCCATCAAAGTTTTAAGCCAATCCTTATACTGAATTTTACCTTTTTCATAATCAAAGAACTCTCCATACTCATCCAGCGTCAGTGTCCGGCTTTTCGACAGTGCATCTGTCAGAGCTTCACCCAGCTCTTCATCTTCCGAATCAGACCCTAACAAATGTTGAGCCCCAACAAATCCCTACCAATCAAACCTAGCCCTGAATAAGTTTCAACACAAAAAAAGTCCCCATTGAAAAGTGCTCCAGCCCAGAAACATTGCTCATTATTACTCATCACTCACCTGGGTAACAATAACATTAACACCTTTGGTTTTCCCGTACTCGATAGCCCTGCTGATTTGAGCCATTGAGCCCGTGTTGTACCGGATGGGACTGCCACGCTCAACTCTCGTGCTGTGATTCTTGATTCGTTAAGAATTATTCCTCTCAGCTGATACTCTGTAAAATTAACCGCTGCGTCAATATTTCCCTTCAGAGAATTATAAACCTGACGAGGATTCCCTACTCTAGCCGCCGTGGATGTATGGATGTATCCAACGTCTTGGCGCTGGTCACGGTTCTCGTTGTAGGATCATAAAAATCAAACGTCTTGAAGTTCGGCGGCAAGCGAGAGCCGGCTGGTAGTTGTGAAGCAAGAAAATCCTCCCACGGCATGCCTTGCCCTTGAATCCCCCGCCCCCATTGCATGACGGTTTCGGCCCGGCTTACAACCCCCCGATCCCTCTTGTCGTGCCGATAGCACCAATCCTGCCAGCAAGCCCTGACACGTTCCTGGCAACGCCCGCGCCTCCGGTAAGCACGGCGGCGACATCGGTCAGCAGCCTGCCGGCTTCAACACCGGCGTTGAACGCGCCATCGGCACCGGCCCGTTGATACTCGGCCTGCAGCGTGGCGATGCGCTGCGTGTAATCGTCCTTGAGGTCTTCGCCAATGATCGACAGCACTTCATGCTGTTGCAAGAGTTCGTAAAGCGCGACGTAGGTGTCTCCATCCAGTAGGGCCAGCAGGCCTCCCACGCTGTTCAACATCTCGACCGGGACACCGGCGAGGATCCCTGCCGCTCCACGAGCCGTCAGGTTGGCTGCCGCATAGGGGCCAGTCACCGGAAGTGCCGCCGGCTGGCGATGCCACGGGTGAGCGCCTCCTAGCCTTGTTCGATCTCCGCCCACGTCCTGCTATCATTTTGATTGAGGTTGCCAATGCGGATCACGGTCAAATCAATAAAGCAAAAATCAGAAGAAAGATAACAAAGAAACAAAATCTAACCCATTGCTTCCCTTCATTATGACAGCTAAACTCAACCATCCCCATTGGAGAATGGATATGCTTATCAAACAAAAAAGCATAAAAATAATAAATCAACAAAGGAAATATCAAAAATCTTGAGGCTACATTTTCATATCTTAAGTCCAACATCACCCTCGCACCCCATGCAAGAAGAGGCAAGGATATCAAAAAAACTAAAACAAAAGCCCTTACTCGCACTCCTATAAACTTGGAAGGCCATATAAAATTCACCTTACTCATCATCCTTATAACCCCCAATCAATTCCACATCATTGGGAATATCATTAGACAGAAAGTCGTAATATCCAGACAAAGAGAGAGCCGCATCAAGCCTTGTGCTCAGACTCTTTCTAAAAACCTCATTAAGCACTTTGTTATGCAAGAGAGAGAAGCTTTGTGCGCTAGTCTGTTGAGCCACTTGATCACGATGATAAGCAGTGGCGAAGGAAAGCCCTACTGAAGACAGATTAAGTACAGCACCTACCCACCCTCCTGATGTCACCAACAGACCAGCTGTTGCAGCCTTTGCTCCTACATCCAAAGTTGCGACATTTGATGCATTCACCCACTCAATCGTGGCTGAATCACTAAAGTCCATATTTTCACCATCACAATATCCTACACAAGGCCAGTGAGGAACACGAAACGATCGACCATCTGCCTGCATAGTTACGTAGTAACGTCCTGTCTCATCCAGAATTCGCCCTGTGGAAGGATCGCGTGATGGTAAAATATTGTCATTTGCGCCAGAAGGTTCAGGCCACCGGTACGTGTCTCCGGTGTGCTGCTGAATAAAGGTGATCAGGTCCGCACCAGGCTTTTGGATCTGACTGAAGTCCTGCATCAGATAACGACCGGTTCCATCTTCCCCTGACAAAACCAGGAGCCGACCATCCGTGGTGTCGAACCATGCACCGGTATCCATCTGCTGGGTGTCTGCCAGAGCACCGTTGATGCCGACGCGATCTGGATAAGCATCCGTTTGTGCATAGCGCAATCCATCGGCAATATCATCAGCATCGTGACGATCACTTTGCGTTGCTAATTCTTTGGCCAAAGCCTCCTCTTCCTCATGCAAGTAACGGTTGTAGCTCTCTGCCTGCCCTGCAATCCACGCGCCTTGCTCGACATCACCGCCAACGAAGCCGGCTGCCGTGATACCGACGATTTGGGCCACGGTGTTGGACAGAAGGGGATTCTCCCAAGCACTCTCAACCAGCTTGTCGGCCAGTGCTTCGCTGGCCCCTGCTGCCAATGCACCGGTCTTAAAGTCGCCACCCATGGCTTCGGAAACCGCACCGCCGACCAGTGCATGCAGCGCGATTTTCTCTGGGCTGCCCTCTGACAAGTCATGGTCGACAGCATAATCACCCACGGCATGGAACAGGACGCCGGAGACCACGTGCGTCAGCGCGTCTTCGAGGCCGGCTTCGAGGTTGTCACTCAGGCTGCCGTCACCAATGGCAGTGCGGACGCCAGCATCGATGACCGCTTGAGTGACGCGCTGGCCGGCGAAGCGGGCAATATCCCCCACCTTACTAAGACCTAATCCGGTGGTAGCACCAGTGGTGGTATTGATGCTCTCTCCCAGAGTACCCTTGGCGATACCTGCACTGATAGCAGCGATGGTCGCACTACGCAGGCTATCGCTTGAGAGGGTGTCATCTAACGTGGCGCCGAGATCGCCTCGGTTATTAACCATGCTGACTGCGGCGGTGCCGGCCATTGAGCCGGCGGCTGCCCCACCGGCAGCGGCGGCCGTGCCTGTGCCCAACATCGGCCCCACATAGTATTGGCCGAAGGCTGCGGCAACGATGGCGATGACCATTGCCGCCCCGGCACCGATCCCGGAATGTTCGTAATCCCAAGTATCGTGGATCGCTTTGACCCGCCGCCAGTCAACGTCGCCGCGTGTCTCCATCTCCTTAAGCCAGGCGAGATCCGAGTCAGCCTCCACCATGGCATCGACCATCTCACTGACGGTCTGCTGATTAACCTCAGGCACATCGACAACAATACGGTTGGCGGCCTGGATCACCAGATTGCCTCGTGATACCAGTTCGCTCTGGCGCAATGTCTCGCGGGTGAAGCCTTCCCCCTCTGAGGATTGCCAAGCGAAGTTACCACTGCGCTTCTCGTGAGATTCGGTCCGGATATCGCTGGCTGTCTCGAAGCGGATGGCGCCACCACTGGCCAACGTCAGGTCATTGCCAGCCTCGAGGCGGGCGCCTTGGTAGGTTTGGTCGGCCCCACTGACGACGCTGAGATCATTGCCGCTGTGAACCTGGCTACCCACAGCACGCAGGTTATTGATCTCATCACGGCGGTAGCTACTGCTGCCGAACAAGCCACCACCGCTTCTCTTCTCAGACAGCGAGTAGTCCTGGTTATTGGCGGTGTACAGCGCGACGTTGTGACCAGCGAAGAGATAGGCATCACCCTTCGCCTCGGCCTCACTGGCAATCAGCTGCAGATTCTGGTCTGCGCTCAGCAGAAGATCGTTGCCGGCCTCCAATTTACTGCCCTGCTGACGAACTCTACGCTCGACCTGTTGGGCGGTGGAGTCGTGTACTTCGCTATGGTCCACCTCCGCCGCCGCAGCCAAGGTGAGGTTACGGCCAGTATCGATCGTCAGGTTGCTACCAGCGGTGACATGGCTAGCGATGGCAGTGACATCGCGTCCAGCTCTCAGGGTGATGTCGTCGTCAGCGCTCAGTTCACTGCCCGACTGCTCAATATTCAGAGACTTTCTATAATTTCGACCGAATGATGCATTCTTCCGGCTATCCCCAGCCTCAAGTGAGATATCGTTGGCCGCAATGATCGACAACCCCGCTCCGCTGCTGATCTCACTTGCCTCAAGGCGAACATCGCGCCCCGCATCCAATACCGTACCGCCCGCCACAGTAACGTTGGCTCCTAAGAGCGAGGAGCTTTCTCTAAGCCATCCATACTCATGGACACGGGCCTCGCGCCATGCATCTACAACAGCTTCGGTGACGATATCCCGTCCCGCCTGAAGATCGGCATCACCCTGGCTGTCGATCTCGGCGCGGTTGACGATATCGCGCCCGGCGTTCAGCTCCAGGCCGTCGCGGGCACTGATCAAGCCGCCCTGGTCGAGATAGGTTTCATAGGACTTGTCGTAACCGGCAGTGACCGCCGTACGGTCGTTGACGATATCGCCCTCGGTGGCCGTCAGGCTGACCTGGCCACCGCGAATCTCGCCGGCCAGGGCGTTGCGGATCGAGTCGCCGGCGCTGAGGTCGAGGCGCTCGCCAGCGTCGAGCAGGCCGCCCTGGAGGATCGAGCCGTCGCTGGTCGCGGCGAGATCGTTAGTCGCACGGATAGTGCCGACGTTGACCAAGTCGCCGCCGGCGATCAGGTCGATATCGCGGCCCTGAATGAGGCTGGCGCCGCGCACGTTGCGCTCGTCGACCTGGGCGAGGTAAAGCACCGGGGCGAGTACCGTCTGGCCGTCGACCTGCTGTTCTTCCAGCCACACGATGTCGTGGGTGAGCGCGGCGGTCTGCGCCGGGGTCAGGCCGACGCCGACGCTGAGCCGCAGGGCGTCCTTGGCCGCCACGGCGTTGTCCATCAGCTGGCGGTACTGAGCGTAGTCGTCGTCCAGCGAGTCTTTGAGGAAGCGCTGCCCGGTGTTGGCGAGTACCGCGTCGCGAATCAGCCGCAACTCGTAGCGCCCGTCGCCGAGCAGCTGGTAGGCGCCGTCGGCGGTGTAGTCCAGCTTGTCGAGCAGGTAGTCGGAGCCCATCAGTTGCTCGGCACTGGTGAACTCTGGATTGGTCTCGATCAGGTAACGGCTCTGCGGCGAGGTATTGCGCACGAACAGCCCGTAGCGACCTTGTGGCAGACGGAACGAGTCGAGTTCCGCGGGGGAGATGCGTCCGTCGCCGTCCGTGGTGCGCTGGTTGAGGGTGATAGTCAACGAACTAACGGGAGCGTTTGTCCCCGTATTGCCCAAGTTACCATTCAGTTGTACACGGGCGTTTTCCTTGACCGTGCCATTTTCCACATTGCCAGATATGCGCAAGGAAACTGTATCGCCCGCCTGAATGATGCCTGATAAGGAGCTATCACTTTCTTCTATTGTGACAATGTCACTTTTTAGTTCATGATTTGCCAAAATTTCAGGCAAGGCATTATCTCCAAAAGAACTTTCTTCCCCCTTACCAACGATCTCGAAAAACCTTTTCCTATTACTCACATCAAAATAACTTCTGTCAAACTCATACTTTCTGATTCTTTCTCTTCTCTCTCCACTCCCTCTATTCTCAAGACTACTTGACACAATATCTACATTGCCTTTTGCCGCGATAGTACTAGCAGAATTCTCAACACTCAACGCCCTTATCGATAAATTACCCCCAGATACAATACTCCCACTCTTTGAGCTAGACACCACAACTTTTTCAGACGCTTCTTTCAAGGTTAAGTCGTAGAAGTCAACATCCCATTCAGGCACTCTATCCGGAGGCGCGCTTTCTCCTCCGTGGCTATAATATTCTGCTTGTTCATATGCCTCGGCCAAATACAGTTTTTTAACTGCACTACCACCTACTTCGACCCATTTTTCTTCGATAACATCTCTTACGTTTTTGACACTATCGGCAAACAAGTCGATATTGCCTTCTGCCTCGATCGTCCCCGAACGATTCTCGAGGCGCTCCGCCCTGGCATGGTCGTCGTTGCGCGCGAAGTCGAGATCGCCCTGGCTGTAGATCTCGCCGTAGCGGTTGAGCAGGTGCGTGCCGAACAGGGTCATGTCGCCGCCGGAAAACAGCAGGCTGTCGGCGCGGTTGTCGATACGGCCGCTGCTGTCGATGTTGAGGTTGCCCAGGCTGCCGAGGGTGCCGTGGTTGTCGAGGTGGGCGGTGGTGATGGTGATGTCACCGACGCCGGTGAGGAAGCCCTGGTTGAGGAGTTTGCCGTCGAGGTGGTAGGTGGAGGTGCCGCCGCTGGCCAGGCGCCCGTCGAGCTGGGTGAGGTGGCGGGCGGTGATGTCGAGGTCGCCCCGGGTGGAGATCAGGCCGTGGTTGGTGATGTCGCCGCTGGCGTGAATGGCGAGAGCGTCGTTGGCGAGCAGTTCGCCACGGTTGTCGAGGCTGGCCATTTTTAGGGTCAGGCTCGTGGCGCTGGTAATGGTGTCACCGGCAACGAGGGTGAGGCCCTGGTCGAGGGTGAAGCCGAGCGCGCCGTTGAATTTCCACTCGCCGACATCGTCGAGCCGGTCCAGCGTCACCTGGCCGCTGCCGGTGCCGTGCACCTGGCCGCCAGCGTTGGTGACGCTATCGGCGTCGAGGCGTAGCAGCCCACTGCCGGTATGCGTGAGTTGCCCTTGGTCGTTGAGCAAGGTACCGGCGTCGAGCGTGGCGTTGTCGCTGGCGACTTCGAGCCGGCCGTTGTGGTTGTCGAGGGTGCCGGTGATGGTGAGGCGGCTGGTGTCACCGCCCAGGGCGCGCAGGTCGCCGTTGGTATTGGTCAGTTTATTGGCGTCGACCGTGAGGGTGTCGCTGGCTTCGATCATGCCGTCGGCGTTATTGAGGTAGCCGGTGAGGTTGTCCGACTGTTCGCCGACCTTGAGGGTGAGGTCGCCATTCTCGGCGCTGATCACACCGCGCTGGTTGGTCAGGTCCTGGGTGACGGTGAGCGTGGCGCTGTCGCCAGTGAGCGTGCCATCGTTGTTGGTCAGGGTGTCGGCGTCGACCGTGAGGGTGTTGGTGGCTTCGATGGTGGCGCCGCTGTTGTCGACGCTGTCCGCGTCGATCTCGATGGTGCCGGCGGCGATCAGGCTGTCGGGGTGGTTGTCGAGGGTGGCGGTATCGACGGCGATTTCGCTGGCCAGCAGCCGGCCGTGGTTGTGGGTGGCGGCGGTGGTGGTCACCGTGAGCGTCTGAGTGGCGGCGAGGTGGCCATGGTTGTCGAGCTGGTTGGCCGTGAGGGTGAGGCCGGCGCCGGGCTGGAAGGTGTCGTTCTCGATGCCGGCGATGACGATGCCCTGGTGGTCGATCGTCTGTCCGGCGTTCAGTGTGATATTGCCGGCGCTGGTCAGGCGGCTGGTGACGTCGATGTCGAGGTCTTCGCGGGTGCGCACGCTGACGGCCTGGCTGCCATGGACGTTGCCGCTGAGCGTGGCGTAGGTGGCTTTGGCCTGGATCGTCCCGCTGCTGGAGGCGTTGGCCAGACGCAGGTGGCCGTTGGCGTCGATGCGGATATCGCCGTCGCTGGCGGCCATGTCGCCGGCCAGTTTGACGCCGACGCCGCTGTCGGTGCCGACCAGGCGGATGCTGCCGGCGTACATGCCGCCCAGGGCCGAGGAGTCGATGGCCAGCGCCGGGGCCTCGCCCGTGCCTTGGCGAGCGGTGGTCTCGAGGCTCTCGACGTCGACGTCGTTGGCGCCGGTGATGACGTTGAGGTTCTTGGCGTGGATCTCGGCATTGATCTCGGCGGCGCGGGTAATGATGTCGAATTGATCGACCTGGGCAGCGTTGAGCCCCAGGCCTTCGATCGCCACCCGCCCCTGGTCGACGGCGAAGCGGTCCAGGTCGCCGTCCTCGATGATGGGCTGGCCAGTGGAGAGCGTGACCCGCGGGCTGTTGATGAAGCCGCAGCCGTTGCAGGTGATGCCGTAAGGGTTGGCGACCACCACGTTGGCGGCGCTGCCAGCGACTTCGGTGTAGCCTTCGAGCTGACTGGGCCGGCCGCCGTTGACTTCGTTGATGATCAGCCGCGCCGCCTGGCCGCGCAGGTTGGGGTTGCCGACGATCAGCCCACCGAGCTGGGTGGATTGCAGCTTGCGGGTGGCATTGTTGAGGATCACGCCGCGGCGGCCGACGTTGTAGTCGGTGAATTTGTTGTGCGATAGCCCGCGCCCGTTGGGGGTGGCGATATCAACCACCGGCACGCCGTTGCCGGCCCGGTCCAGGGAGGTATTGCCGCTGCCGGGGGCGACGACGATGCCGTCGGCGAGCACGATGACCGGATGCCAGAACAGGGCACTGATGAGGAGGATGGCAACGTAGCAGCTCAACGGGCTACGGCTATTCATGGTGGCTGCGTCCCTGCATCACGTTATTCGTTGTTTTGTGCGTTCCTTGCGACACACTGGTTCTTGATGAGGAATAACGGCAGCTAGGGGAAATACTTTAGAAAAACATTGACAAGGCCCGCTTCCTCAACGGAAGCGGGCCTTGTGCGATCTGAGAAATATCAGAAGTCGTCAATGCTTGCGTGGCGTTTTGGGCTTTCTCATCGCTTGCACCGGCCGCCGCTTGTTCTTGTCACGGCTCCAACGATTCTTTTCGTCCGGGGTCAGCTCCGGCACCTTGCGTGGAGTAAGCCCAGCCATCGTCGACAGGTCGTCGATCTCGTCCTGGGTCAGTTCCGTCCATTCGCCGGCCTTGGCGCGCTTGTCGAGGAAGATGTTGCCATAACGCACACGCTTGAGGCGGCTCACCGTCAGGCCCTGGGATTCCCACAGTCGGCGTACCTCACGATTACGCCCTTCCATGATCACCACGTGGAACCACGTGTTGATGCCTTCACCGCCGAATTCCTGCACGTCGGTGAAACGTGCTGGGCCATCTTCGAGCATCACACCATCGACCATGGCCACCACGTTCTCTTTGCTGACCTCGCCCATCACGCGCACAGCGTATTCGCGTTCGATCTGGGTGGAGGGGTGCATCAAGCGGTTGGCGAGTTCTCCGTCAGTGGTGAACAGCAGCAGGCCACTGGTATTGATATCCAGGCGGCCGATGGCGATCCAGCGCTCGCCTTTAAGTCGTGGCAGGCGCTCGAAGACGGTTCGCCGTCCTTCGGGGTCCTTGCGTGTACACAGTTCACCCTCAGGCTTGTTGTACATGATCACTCGGCGCGATGTCTCTTCGGCGCCACGCAAGGTCACGGGGCGATCGTCGAAGGTCACCTTGTCGCGTGCTTCGATGCGGTCGCCCAAGGTGGCCACCTGACCATTGACCTTGACGCGTCCGTCACTGATGGCGGTTTCCATCTCGCGACGCGAACCCAGCCCGGCACGGGCGAGGACCTTCTGCAGTTTTTCGCTGGTAGTACTCATGAGTCGTCTGACATCTCATCGTTTGGGGTTGCCGCGCCCGTGTGTCCATCCTCTTCGACGGTCTCGCGGGCGCGTTCGGCCAGGCGGGCTTCGAGATCGGCGAAGCTCAGCCCGGGCCGGTTGGACGCCTTCTCGGCGTGTGGTTCGGCATCGGCCATTCCGGCCGTCGCCAGTTCATCATCCTGATCCAGTTCATCGACATGCGTATCGCGCGGTGTCACTGCCGATGCCGCATCATCTTCATCCACCTCGGGATTACCATCGCTCAGCGTTGTCTCCTCACGGCGTGGCTCGTCATCGATCCCTGCCGCTTCAAGACTGGCATGCCATTCATCGAAGTCCTTCAACTCGTGCATTGGCGGCAAGGCGTCCAAGGTCTTGAGCCCGAAGTCGTCCAGAAACTGACGGGTGGTGGCATAGACCGACGGCCGACCAGGCACATCACGGTGACCGACTACCCGGATCCAGCCACGATCCGATAGGGTACGCATGATCGAACTACTCACCGCGACCCCTCGCACCTCTTCGATATCACCACGCGTCACCGGTTGACGATAGGCGATCAGCGCTAGCGTCTCGAGCAGTGCCCGTGAATAACGTTGCGGCCGTTCGTCCCATAACCGTGACACCCACGGCGACAGACGTTGGCGGATACGCACTTGATAGCCGGAGGCAGACTCGCACAATTCCAGTGCGGTGTTCTCCAGTCGTTCGCCCAATTTGACCAGCGACTCGCGGATGGCGGCACGTGAGGGGGGTTGCGCTTCGTCAAATAATGTCTCGATGCGTTCCAGTGATACCGGCTCCCCCGCCGCCAACAGCACACCTTCCAGAATCTCATCGAGCGCCGGGGAATCGAAGGGCTTGAAGGCATTATTCATCGTTGGCCCTCCGCATCGTCCGCGATGGCCTCATTGTTCGCATACGGGCTTTCTTCCAGCATGGCCTCAGACCCTTCTTCGAAGGTGTCCTCCATCGCCGCTTCGCTTTGCGTTGCCAGTCGCGCCCGCACATGGATTGGCGACAAGGGGGCATTCTGCACGATCTCGATCATCGTTTCCTTGGCTAACTCAAGAATCGCCATGAAGGTCACCACCACACCGGCCTTGCCCTCTTCCAAAGTGAACAGCGATTCGAAAGACGTGTAATGCTCGTGACTCAGACGGTCCATGATTGCCAACATGCGCTCGCGGGTGGAGAGCACCTCACGGCTGATCTGGTGTGACTTGGTCAGTTCGGCGCGACGCAGAATTCCCGACAATGCATGCAGCAGTTCGTCGAGTTCGACCTCGGGATGCACCACTCGCGTTTCCAGCGTTGGCAACCCGGCCTGTGCAGGAAACCAGTCGCGGCCAAAGCGCGGCAGTTCATTGAGCGACTCGGCCGCCTGCTTCAACTGCTCATACTCCTGCAGACGACGGATCAGCTCGGCACGCGGGTCGGTCTCGTCATCCTCATTATCGCCCTTGGGAGGGCGTGGCAACAAGGTACGCGACTTTATCTCGGCCAGCATCGCCGCCATCAGCAGGTATTCTCCAGCCAACTCGATCTCCAGCGCCTTCATCAGTTCCACGTATTCGATGTACTGATGAGTAATCGCCGCCACATCGATGGCCAGGATGTCCAGGTTCTGTCGCCGTATCAGATACAACAGCAGGTCCAAGGGGCCCTCGAAAGCCTCGAGAAAGACCCGCAGCGCTTCCGGGGGAATGTACAGGTCCTCGGGAAGCTCGGTAATCGGCTCGTCGAACAGCCGCGCCAAGGCTTCCGCCTGCTGGACAGCGGAGGTATCGGCGACAGCGGTCGAAGGCGTATCGCTCACGCGTGGCCTGGCCTCCTGCGGTTCCCGGTCTTCGGATCAATCGTGCAGTCTAGCAAGACCGGGGCCTCTTGGGTAAGCCACAGTCCGCTCACGATGTCTCGGCGGCATCCGCTGCCGTTCTGTAGCGACCGGTGTAATCGAACAACTTCTCGCGCACTTGCCAGTGACGACCGGCCTTGCGCCCGATGACGAAATCCGGGGCTCGCAGACGGCGTTCGCCAGCCATCACCTCACGTGGCGAGGTAGGCCGCCAAGTGGTGCCCGGAGCGCGTAGGTGATCGCGCAGGAAGACCGCCGCAAACGCAGCCCGCTGCGGCGGGGTTTCCAGTGCGAACCATTCGCTGAGCATGGCACCGTCCTCGTCATGGTAGGTGACCCTGAGTCGCTCCAATCCGCGGCCATTGAGTGTGGCTTCGAGTTGCATGCCGGACACCCTGAGCACTCGTGCATCCTTGAGGCGCAGCGCTTCCTTGAGCTTATCGTCGGGATCGACCAGACGCGCCTGGCAACCGCGACACTGGCGGGCGGCAATATCGTTCTCGGCGCCACAGGCCTCACAGGTCTTGAAGCGGAAGCGAAAGTCGCACTGATGCCGACCATCGTCATCCTCCACAAGGCCCTGGCAACGGCGGCCGAAGTGCTCGATGACGATCTCGCCGTCACGCTTGCCCCAGAACAGGTTGGCATGGCCGCAGGCCGGACATTCGACCTGCACAGGTTCCGAGTTGGGGTCAGGCTTGGGAGAGCCGACCTCGGGAGCGTACAAATCCCAGGGGTTACCAGCGTAGTCGAGGATCAAACAATCGCGCTTGCCTGCCGCCAGGCGCAAACCACGCCCGACGATCTGCTGATAGAGACTTACCGACTCGGTAGGCCGCAGGATGGCAATCAGGTCGACATGTGGTGCATCGAAACCGGTAGTCAGCACCGCCACGTTGACCAGATATTTGAGCCGCTCGCCCTTGAAGGCGACGATCAGCCGTTCCCGCTCGCGGGATGGGGTATTACCGGTGATCAGCGCTGCTTCACTCTTAGGCAAGTAACCGAGAACTTCCTCGGCATGTGCCACGGTGGCGGCAAAGATCATTACCCCACGGCGGTCGCGAGCGCGCTCGACGATCTCGGCAATGATACCGGGAGTGACGCGCTGACCACTGACCACACGATTGAGATCGTCTTCGCTGAACAGACCACGTGCCGACGGCACCAAGGCTGAAAAATCATAGCGCTCAACGGCAACGTCGATGCGTTTCGGTTCGGCCAGATAGCCCTGCTTGACCATCAACCGTAGCGGCTGTTCGAACACGCAGTCAGCGAAGAAACAATCGGACTCGCCACGCACCATGCCATGGTGATGGCGGTGATAGATGAAGCCCTGCCCCAGCCGATAGGGCGTCGCGGTCAGCCCCAATACCTTGAGGCGAGTGTTGGCTTGGCGCAGGTGGTCGATCACCTGGCGATAGCTCGAGTCATCGTCCAGCGAGACTCGGTGGCATTCATCGATCACCAACAGGGTGAAGGCATCATCGTCGAAACTGTCGAGGTTGCGCACCACCGACTGCACCGAACCGAAGACCACCTGGCGCCCACTTTCCTTGCGCCCCAGGCCGGCACTGAAGATATCCGCCTCGAGCCCATAGGCCTGGTACTTGGCATGATTCTGCTCGACCAGTTCACGCACATGAGCGAGTACCAGTACCCGGCCACGAGCCAACCGCGCCAATTCGGCGATCACCAGCGATTTGCCGCTGCCAGTGGGCAGCACCACCACCGCGGGCTCGTCGGTCCCACGAAAGTGTGCCACCACCCGACTGACCGCCTGTTGCTGATAGGGGCGTAGCGTCGGCCCTCTCCGCAGTTCTGAAGACGAGGAAGGCGGCCCTTTGGCCGCCTTCTGTGTCCCGACACTGTGCTCGAGCATCAACCCAGCCAGACGCGGGCGTTGCGGAAGATGCGCATCCAAGCACCGTCCCGGGTCCATTCGGTCGGACGCCAGGAGTTGGTCACTGCACGCGCCACCCGTTCGGGGTGCGGCATCATGACGGTGACACGGCCGTCCGGCGTGGTCAGGCCGGTGATCCCTGCCGGCGAACCATTGGGGTTGGCTGGGTAGCGGCTGGTGACCTGGCCGTAATTATCGACATAGCGCAAGGCGATCTGCGAGCTAGACTGCATGGCCCGCAAGTGACCGCTATCGCGGAATTCGGTGCGTCCTTCTCCATGTGCCACGGCGATGGGCAAGCGCGAGCCTTCCATATCGGCCAGCAGAATCGATGGGCTCTTCTCGACCTGGACCATCGACGTGCGCGCCTCGAACTGCTCTGACTCGTTACGCACGAAACGCGGCCAGTTCTCCGCACCGGGGATCAGTTCCTTGAGCTGCGAGAGCATCTGACAGCCGTTGCACACCCCCAGGGCGAAACTATCGTCGCGTTGGAAGAAGGCCTCGAATTGATCACGGGCGCGGTCATTGAACAGAACCGACTTGGCCCAGCCACCACCAGCGCCCAGCACGTCGCCATAAGAGAACCCACCGCAGGCCACCAGGCCCTTGAACTCCTCGAGGCTCACACGTCCTGCGAGGATATCGCTCATGTGCACGTCAATGCTCTCGAAGCCGGCATGGTCGAAGGCCCAGGCCATCTCCACCTGGCCGTTGACGCCTTGTTCACGCAATATGGCCACCGGTGGACGCGCGATATTAACGAAAGGCGCGGCAATATCCTCGTCGATATCGAAGCTCGGCTGAGCGGACAAACCCGGGTCACGGTCATCGAGCAGACCGTCGAACTCGCTCTTGGCGCAGTCGGGGTTATCGCGCAGTGACTGCATGCGGTAGCTGGTCTCGGCCCAAGTACGCTGGGTCAACAAGCGAGTGGTCTCGAGCAGCGGCTCCTCGAACAGAGTCACGCGCACCTGGTCGTCATAGCGCGGCCGGGCAATGACACCACAAGTGTCGATACCGGCGGCAGCGAACTGGGCCAGCACGAACTCGGTATCGCGGCGGTTGACCTGGATCACGGCGCCCAATTCCTCGGCGAACAACGCGTTGACCGCCTCATGAGGCTCATCGATCAGCCAGTCGAGTTTGATCTCGAGGCCGGCATGAGCGGCAAAGGCCATTTCCAGCAACGTCACCAGCAGGCCGCCGTCGCTACGGTCATGGTAAGCCAGCAGTTTGCCGTCGGCGTTGAGTCCCTGAATCACGTTGAAGAAGGCCTTGAGGTCCTCGGCATCGTCAAGATCCGGGCACTCGTCACCAACCTGGCCATAGACCTGGGCCAAGGCCGAGCCGCCCAGGCGGTTCTGTCCAGCGCCCAGGTCGACGAGGATCAGGTCACTTTCATCCTGTTCCAGATTGATCTGCGGCGTCAGGGTTTTCAGTGCGTCGGTGACCGGGGAGAACCCGGTGATCACCAGCGACAGCGGCGCAGTGATGCTCTTGTCTTCCTCTTCCTCCTGCCAGGCAGTGCGCATCGACATCGAGTCCTTGCCCACCGGCACGGCGATGCCGAGCGCCGGGCACAGCTCCATACCGACAGCATGCACAGCATCATAGAGCGCCTGATTCTCACCGATGTGGTCGGCGGCACTCATCCAGTTGGCGGAAAGCTTGATATCGGAAAGTGCTGCGATCGGCGCCGCGGCCAGGTTGGTGATGGCCTCGGCCACCGCCAAGCGCGCGCTGGCTGCCGGGTCGATCAGCGCCACCGGAGGACGCTCGCCCATTGCCATGGCTTCGCCGGCATGGGTATCGAAACTGGCCGTGGTCACCGCAACATCGGCCACCGGTACCTGCCAGGGGCCGATCATCTGATCACGTGCGACCTGACCGGTGATGGAACGGTCGCCGATGGTGATCAGGAAGCTCTTCGATGCCACCGTGGGAAGACGCAGTACCCGCTCCAGGGCCTCGCGCAGGTCAAGGTTGTCCAACGCGACGCCGGGCAAGTCGAGGGGCTGGCGCTGGAACTCACGCTGCATCTTGGGCGGCTTGCCGAACAGTACGCTCATCGGCAGGTCCACCGGCTTGGTATCGAAGTGACCATCGCGAACCTCGAGATGGTGCGCCTCGCTGGCCTCACCGACTACGGCATAGGGGCAGCGCTCGCGGGCACAGAGGGCATCGAAGGCATCGAGGTCTTCCGGCGCTACCGCCAGCACGTAGCGCTCCTGGGCCTCATTGCACCAGATCTCCAGCGGGCTCATGCCCGGCTCGGCGTTGGGTACGGCACGTAGCTCGAACACGCCACCGCGCTCGCCATCCTTGACCAGTTCGGGCAAGGCGTTGGAGAGGCCACCGGCACCCACGTCATGGATGAAGCGGATAGGATTGGCCTCACCCAACGCCCAGCAGCGGTCGATGACTTCCTGGGCACGGCGTTCGATCTCAGCGTTGTCGCGTTGTACCGAAGCGAAATCGAGATCTTCGCTGGAGCTACCCGAGGCCATCGAGGATGCCGCCCCGCCTCCCAGGCCGATCAACATCGCTGGCCCACCCATGACGATCAGCTTGCCACCAATGGGAATCTCACCCTTGTCGACATGACGCTCACGGATGTTGCCATAGCCGCCAGCGATCATGATCGGCTTGTGGTAGCCGCGCCGTTCGATACCCCCCGCACCCACCGCATCCTGCTCGTAACTGCGGAAGTAACCACACAGGTTGGGGCGGCCGAACTCGTTGTTGAAGGCCGCTCCGCCGATCGGCCCCTCGAGCATGATGTCCAGCGCACTCTTGATACGTTCGGGCTTGCTGTAATCGAATGCTTCCCAGGGTTGCACGAACTCGGGAATGCGCAGGTTGGACACGGCAAACCCGGTCAGACCGGCCTTGGGCTTGCCGCCGATGCCAGTCGCGCCTTCGTCGCGGATCTCGCCGCCGGCACCAGTGGCCGCACCAGGATAGGGGGCGATCGCCGTAGGATGGTTATGAGTCTCGACCTTCATCAGGATATGGATCGGCTCGTGGTGCGTACCGTAAGAGGCCTTCTCGCCCTCTTTACCGAGCAGCGGCGTGGGGAAAAAGCGTCCCGCCGTGGCACCCTCGATCACTGCGGCGTTATCGCTATAGGCAGAGAGAATCTTCCCCGGCGATTGCTCGTAGGTGTTCTTGATCATCTTGAACAGCGAGCGCTCGGCAGGTTCGCCGTCGATCACCCAGTCGGCATTGAAAATCTTGTGCCGACAATGCTCAGAGTTAGCCTGGGCGAACATCATCAACTCGACGTCGGTCGGATTGCGGTCCAACCCTTGGAAAGCATCACACAGATAGTCGATCTCGTCCTCGGCCAACGCTAAACCCAGCTCAACGTTGGCTCTCGCAAGTGCCTCGCGGCCCCCTTTGATGACATCCACCTGCCCCAGTGGTGCCGGCTCGTGGTGGGAAAATAATCGGGCGGCGTCCGACTTGTTGGCGAGCACGGACTCGGTCATGCGATCGTGCAGAGCGGCAACGATGGAATTGAAGGCCTCTTCCGAGAGCATGCCGGCGAGCTTGACGCGATAGGCGATGCCCCTCTCCAAGCGCCGAACTCGAGTCAGGCCGCAGTTGCGCGCGATATCGGTGGCCTTGGACGACCAAGGCGATAGAGTGCCCAGGCGCGGTACCACCAGGAACAGATGCCCTTCGCGTGGGGACGCCACGCTCCCCGGTGTCGAGTCCCGATGGGCACCATAGTCCAGCAGACGCTCGAGTATCGCCAGATCGTCACGGGTCAACTCCCCGTCATGATCGACGAAGTGCACGTATTCGGCGTACAGCGATTCGACCTCGGGCACGTGCGCACGCAGAGCGGCCAGCAGCTTGGCATGACGGAAAGCGGAAAGGGCAGGCGCGCCTCGCAGTTCGAGCATGTCGATAGAGCCTCTGAAGAAAGCGAAAACGGGGGCCGCGGCCGGGCGGCAATGAGCGCACATGATACTGGAAAGCGTAGGCATGGAGAAATCCGTGGTCGACTCGAGGTGACAGAGCGCTCGTCGGCCGGTAAGGTGAATTGTCTCATCGCGACCGCACACTGCTCATGTCCAAGGCTTTGCTCCGCCACCTCTATCATTATCGACGGTGGTACCTACTGTTGTTGTCCGCATTCGTGCTGGCGCTCGTTCCCAGCCACCAACCCTCTTCCCAAGGCCGGCACCTGGACGATATTCGCAGTCGGGACTTCATCGCCGTGTTCACACGTAACACCCCCACTACCTATTACGAAGGCCGTCATGGTCCCACCGGTTTCGAATACGAATTGATTCGACGCTTCGCCAGCCATCTTGGCGTCAGCCTATCGATGGATGCCAGTCGCAACATCTCAGGCGTGCTGGATGCCGTACGCAGCGGCGAAGGTGATCTCGGTGCCGCGGCCTTGCCGTTGGACCCTACTCTTCCTGGCCTATATTTCAGCCGCCCGATTCTCGAACTGCAGCCGATGGTGGTCTATCGCCGTGGGTTGCCACCGCTACGTGAGCCCGCCGACCTGATGGGTCGTAACGTGGGAGCTATACAAGGATCGGGAGCGGGATTGATCCTGCGCGAGTTGCAAGCCGAGCTGCCCGAGCTGAGCTGGAAGGAAACGCCGGACCTGGAAGTCGCCGACCTGTTACAACGAGTGGAAAACGGCACTCTGGATGCCGCCGTTCTCTATGCTCACCAATTCAAGTTGAACCGTCTGTTCTTTCCTGGCGTCGAGAACGGTTTCGAGCTCGGCGAGCCGCTGAGTATGGCCTGGGCACTGCCCTCGGGCCAAGGGCTAGGCTTGCTGGAGGAAGCCAACCGCTTCCTCGACGGCCTGCGACTCGAAGGGGTCCTGGACGATTTGGTGCAGCGCTATTTCGGTCATGACGATTATCTGGAATACGTCGGCGCCAGGATCTTCATCGACCATATTCACGAGAAATTGCCCAACTACACCGACTTGTTCCGCCGCGCGGCACGGGACACCGGCTTCGACTGGAAGCTGTTGGCGGCGGTTGGCTACCAGGAATCCCACTGGAATCCTCAAGCAACCTCTCCCACGGGTGTACGCGGCTTGATGATGCTGACCAATGCCACCGCCGGGGAAATGGATATCGGTGACCGACTCGACCCGGCGCAAAGCATCGACGGTGGGGCACGCTACCTGCGTCAGATCATGGATCGGCTGCCCGAAGACATCGACGATGTCGACCGACAATGGATGGCGTTGGCCGCTTACAACGTCGGCCTGGGCCATCTATACGACGCACAGAAGATCGCCGAGATGCGTGGTGGTGACCCTCATGTATGGGCCGATGTTCGCGAAGCCCTGCCGTTGCTACAGAATCGTGAATGGTTCAGTCAGGTACGTCACGGCTATGCTCGCGGTGGTGAACCGGTGATCTACGTGCGCAACATTCGGCGCTATTATGAGATTCTCGACTACGTTGACCGGAGTCAGCAGCAGTTCTTTCAACTCAATCAACGCCAACCCGACGCAGATGATGACAGCCTGTTCAATACTGTCCCACCGGCAATTTAAGATGAGGGTCTCGTGATTCGCATCGCCATTGCGCTGACATGCTTGGCACTCGGCATGGTCGGCATCGTTCTGCTTGGCGAGTACCAGGCCCGGGATGCCATATCCCTCGATCCACAACCCTTGCTGATCCTCCTGGTAGGAATGGGTCAATTGATCCGGCTCATGGGTCAGTCCACCCTGGGCAGGCTACTGCTGACCGGTGCACTTCTGCCCCTGGCGGTAGCGCTATTGAGTTATCTGTTGCCCGAGTACTGGGTCAGTCTCGCCACTTGGGAGCATCTCGCCCACCCGCTTTTTCCCAGCATCTCATTGGACGGTTGGCGGCCCTCATTACTGACCGTCTTGGGCCTCATACTACTGGCCGCCAATGCCTGGCTAGGGCGGTCACCAAGTCTGGGCTCCCCCCTGTTGCTGGGCACGATCACGCTGCTACTGATAATGCAGTGTGTCGAAAGCCTACCGTATGCTTCCGCCAATCAGGTGCTGCGCTACGCCGCCCCCCTCATGCAACAACTTGCCTTGTGGGGTCTGCTGATCGCGCAAACCGTAGCCTTTCTTCCCACCTGGTATGCCGAGCGCGGCAACCTGCACCGCCCGCTATGGCCGGCACTGGCTTTGGTAGGCATATCCCTGCTGTTCTGGCACCAGCAAAAGGGGTTGGAAGATCGTTCTCTGCGCGCCGACATGCATGAGCAAAACCGGCAGCTTGCCGGCCGCTTTTCCCAGGAAATCCACGATCATCTAGCCGCCATGCGCCGCTTTGCAAATTCCTGGAACCTGCTCGACACGCCGCCCACTTCCGCGCAATGGACACACCAGGCCGAGCCCTATCATCGCGACTTCCGATACTTCCTCAACATCGCTTTCATCAATCTGGATAGTCGAATCATCAGAGTGCACCCCATGAACCTCAATCGACAGGTTCTCGGGGAGCGTTTATTCGATGTCCAGCCCGAAGGACGCGAGGCACTGAGCCAAGCCTTGTTCCATGGCCGAGAAGGACACACCGGGATCGTCGAGCTGCTGCAAGGAGGGCCCGGCATCATTCACTATTTGCCCGTCATCTCCACCGACGACAACCGCCCCATGGGAGCCGCGGCCATGGTGGTCAGCCTTCCGGTTCTGGTAGGCACTCTGTTTGACGAAATCGATACCAAGCGTGTATTTCTCGAACTGCGCCAGGGGGAAACCACCTTGGCGAGCCTGGGACCGACCACCGGGCTCGGCCCTTGGCAATATCAAACTTCGCTTGATGTCGTCGGCCATTCATTGAAGCTGATCACACGCCCCAGCCGTGCCCTGCTGCTGGAACGTCGCGCTAGACTCCCGGTGGTCAGTCTGGCCATTGGCCTGACCCTCGCCTATCTGCTCTACCTGGTGCTGTATGCCTATCGCCACCTGGCGCTACAACATCGTGCCTTGCACCGCTCCAACGCCGAATTGCGTAATGAAGTGCAGGCACGGGCCAAGCTACAGCAGGAAATCGAGTGGCTGGCGCGTCATGACGAACTGACGGCACTACCCAATCGCCGCCTGTTCATGGAAACGCTGAAGGCTCAGACCAAGCAGCGCCCATTGAGTGTGATGATTTGCGATGTGGATCACTTCAAGCAGATCAACGATCATCAGGGGCACTTGATCGGTGACCGTTATCTCAAGCACCTGGGTGAGGTGGGCCGTGACGTCGTCGAAGAAGCCGGCGGTTTGTTCGCACGATATGGCGGCGAGGAATTCGTGGCATGCCTACCCGCTTGTAACGCTCGAACGGCGCAGGATATCGCCGAGCGACTGCGCGAGCGAATACAAGCGGAAAACCTACAGCATCATGATGGACGCCGACTTACCGTCAGCATCGGCTTGGCCACCCTGGAAAACGGACCATTGGACATCGCCACCTTGATGCAAGTAGCCGACGAGGCACTCTACCGAGCCAAGGCCAGCGGTCGCGACCGAGTGGTCTGCGCATCGAATGGCACATCGTTGGAAGCGGGGCGCTAGATCTTGTCGTTGCCGCGCCGCTCGGCGAAAAAGTCGCGCAGCAGGCGACGCGCCTGGGTCGCCAACAGCCCACCTTCGACCTGTACCTGGTGATTGTGCCATGGCTGGGCGAATAGATTGGCCTTCGACTCGACCATACCGGTCTTGGGTTCGGCAGCACCATAGATCATTCGCGCTATGCGTGCATGGACGATCGCTCCGGTACACATCAGGCAGGGTTCCAGGGTCACGTAAAGCGTGCAGCCATCGAGGCGGTAATTGCTCAACCGGGTGGCAGCATCGCGCAAAGCACGAATCTCGGCGTGAGCACTGGGGTCACACTCACCCACCGGCGCATTGTAGCCCAGCCCGACGATCTCACCCGTGGCATCCACCACCACCGCACCCACCGGCACCTCACCGGCTGCCAGGCCCAACCGCGCCTGATCAAGTGCCCGGTGCATGTAGAATTCATCGCTGCGCATCGGTGGCCGCCTCCGGTATGCTGATGGCTTAACAATTGTCTGATATTTCAGCAGAGGATAGCGCCATGACTCGAGCCCTGGATGATCTAGTCGCCCTGCTGGGCCTGGAAATGATCGAGGAAAACCTGTTTCGCGGCTATAGCCAGGACCTGGGATTTCCTCAATTATTCGGCGGCCAGGTGCTCGGTCAGGCACTCTCCGCCGCCAGCCAGACGCTAACTCCCGAACGTCATGTGCACTCCCTTCACGGCTACTTCCTGCGTCCAGGCGATGCCAAGCGCCCAGTCATCTATCAGGTCGATAGCGTACGTGATGGCGGCAGTTTTACCACCCGCCGTGTCACCGCCATCCAGAAAGGCAAACCGATCTTCTTCTGCAGTGCGTCCTTCCATGGTGTCGAGGACGGCTTCCATCACCAGCTTGCCATGCCAGGACAAGACGATCCCGATACCCTGATCGCCAACGGTGCCAAGGTGCAACGCTTCGATTGGCACCCCATCGAGTTCCTGCATCTTGGTGACGATCCCGGCAACGGTAACGACCAATCGCCAAGCAAACGGTTGTGGTTCCGCCTCTCCGGAGCCCTGCCCAACGATTCCGCCCTGCATCGCTATCTGCTTGCCTACAGCAGCGATTTCAATCTGTTGACCACCTCGCTGGTGCCCCATGGCATCGCATTCGGAGACCCTCGGTTGCAGATCGCCAGCCTCGACCACGCGCTATGGTTCCATCAGGACGTCACCGTCAACGACTGGCTGCTCTACGACATGGACAGCCCCTGGGCCGGCGGTGCCCGAGGCTTCGCACGCGGTAGTATCTACGACCGCGACGGGCATTTGGTTGCCTCGGCCGCCCAGGAGGGGCTGATCCGCATGCGCGACTGACCTCGGAGGCACTCAAGTCAAACCTGCACGAAATAGGCCGTGGCATACATGACCACGATTCCCAGCGTGAAGCCGGTAACCGACGCGATGGAAATGAGGATGCCTTCTCGGGCGATGGTACGTCGCAGATAATCGCCCACTTCGACGACCACCTGCAGGATGGCGCCAGCTCCCATCCCGAGCATCAGTGCCGACCAGTGCGGTGCATAAGCATAGGCCCCGATCCAGGTCCCCAGCACCGCTGGCAGGCCGGCCAATGCCACCAGGCCGACCCATGCCACCCAACGCACTCGCTCTCGGGTAAGCGGTGCCACGATACCGATCCCCTCGGTGAGGTTGTGGAGGGTAAAGCCGATGACTAGAAAGGTGCCGAGCGCCGCAGCCCCCGCCGCGAACGAGCCGCCGATCGCTAGCCCTTCTCCCAGGTTGTGCAGGCCGATTCCCAGCGCGATGTAGCGGGCCAGAGCCAGCCCCCGAGGTGGCTCCCGATGGCGGCGGCCAACGGCCATCAACACGCCAAATGTGACCAATGCCGCCAACCAGACCAGTGCCGTTCCCTGAAATAACGAGGCGGCTTGTTCACCCAATTCCAGCCCCTCGTCGATAGTGTCCACCAATAGGAAAACCAGCAAGCCCAGTGTCAGCGCCAACGCAAATTCAAGCCCTCGCGCCCCGGCCCGCTGCAACGCTGGCCGAAACAACATGCCAAGCGCCACGGGCAGTACGCCGACGTAGAGCCCGAGCAAACCGTAGCCAAAGAATTGCTCGGTACTCATCTTGGGGGTTGCCTCAGCCACCTCGATGGTGTGACCGAAGGTCACACCCGTGTTGGTGACGAAGGTGACCTCGTGGAGCTCGCCTTTCACCCAATGATAAGGCAGATGGATCCAGGCACTCTCACCACGCGCCAGTGCCCCGGCAGGCTCCTGGGTGAAGCGCCAGTAGGCGCCATCGACCTGCACCTGGGCGATATGCATGGGATCTGAGCCAGCGGCACGAACCTTGAGGTCAATGCCCTTTTCATCGAGAACGGTGCGCTCGACCGTGAGCTGCTCGATCGGCGGCGGCGAGACACCAAGCAACGACAGCGGCTCAGAAACCAGAAAAACGCCTATCGCCACCCCAAGCAGCACGATCGGCAGCAGCAGCGAACTCCAGAAACGTGCCTTCATTCGACCACCTCGAAGAACCCCATCCAACCGAGTTCCACGAACTCACTCTGATGGGCATGGAACATGTACAGCCCAGGCTCGTGATCGGCAAAAGTGAACTCCAGGATCCCACGCTGTGCTTGGCACTGCATGATGGTGTCCACGGTATGCAGCGTGGGGGTGAGCGTCGTGCCATGGTCGTAGTAGTCGAAGAAGTTGGCGTGCAGATGCAACGAGTTCACAGGGTCGAATTCGGTGATGTTGACCAGGTAGATCCGTACCGGTCTGGCACGTTCGATACGAATCGGGTGATTGGCATAGGCATGAGTCACCGTATTGACGGCATACACTTCGTTTTCCTCGTCGAAGTTGGTATCGAAGCCGTTCATTACCATCACGAACTCCTGCCAGCGCTGATTCTCCTCACTGCCTAGCAGTCGAGAACGGGCGACATCGGCGTGCTCGGGATGGCGATTCGGGTCAGGGTCGACGATGAAGGCTCCGTAGAGCCCTTTATGGATATGCCGCTTCAGCGGCACCGAATGGCAATGGTAGAGATGGCAACCGAAGGGATGTGCATCGAACTCATACGTGAACGACTCACCAGGTTCCACTTGACCTACGCCAGGGATACCGTCCATGCGCGCCGGATGAATGCCATGAAAATGGATCGTATGCGGATGGCTGCCATGGTTGGTGAAGTGAATACGGATTCGATCCCCCTCCATCGCCCGCAAGCTAGGCCCAGGGACTCGACCATTGTAGGTCCAGGCAGGAAAGAAAATACCCGGCGCGATCTCGATCTCCTTATCCACGGCAACGATATTGTATTCACGCAGGAGTTGCCCGTCTGGCAGTCGCCCGACCGTCCCCGTATCCCAGTCGGTCAGGATAGCGGTAGGATCGAAGCCATTGCGAGCATGATCGACCTCCCCTACCGTCATCATGCCATCAGAGGAAGGCAAGCCCTGGAGAGGTGGCTTGTCTCCTTCGTGCATTGAATAGGTTTCCGAGGCGTCCGCCGCGTATCCCCTCATTCCTAGCAGGGAACCAACCGCGCTCCAGAAGCCCGATTTGATGAACCCGCGACGGTTGAACTTCGGTACCTTCATTGGGACTCCCCAGAGCTAGCTGGAAATGTGTACTTTCTTTAGATTAGTAGACCATCAACAGCCCTTGGACGAAGTAGAAAGCACCGATCGCGGTAACGATCCAGCGAGTCCAGTAACGGAAGCGGGCATCGGTCAGGCGACGCAATATCGCGTTGCCCGAACGCGTGCCAAAAATGGCGAAGGGAATCGCCAGCAATATCAGGCCCCACTGACCCATATTCAGTGTCAGGGCAGCACTTAGGTAGAAGACAATCTTGATCGAGTGCGAAATGACCTGGACCGCTGCCTTGGTCGCCACGATTTGGCGACGGTCCATATGGGTGCGAATGAAGAAGATATCGATGGTTGGTCCCGACACGCCGGAAGCGATGGTCAAGCCACCGGCGACTACCCCGCAGCAGAAGGCATGCCCAGGGCGAGCGGCATCGAAGCGAAACCACGCCTTTGGAATCCACACCAACAAGGGCATCAATCCGATCAACAGTGACACGATGGCTGTGTTTGGTGTGTAGTTGACCAACGCCAGCCCCACGGCGGCAAGTGCCCCGCCCGAAGAGATGATGGCAACGATACGGAAGTTGATGTAGTGACGCGAGAACCAGGCCCGCGAGGCATTGGCGCAAAGCTGGATCACGCCATGCACGGCAATGGCCACTGTCGCCGGCAATGCCAGTAACAGGAACCATAACAGGATCAAGCCCCCCGCCATGCCAAAGATTCCTGACAAGGCGGAGGTCAGAAAGACGACGACCAGAAAGGCTACAGCAATAAGAATCGACACCTCGGCTTTTCCACGACCTGCTGATTTCGCGTTGCCCGTTCACACTCGGCCTGCGGCCCGGGCGGGTACCAGCAAAGCGGGCATGACAGCCCGCCTCGAGGTGAGATCACTCGGTCGACTCGTTCTCCTGCAACTTGCGTTGCAACTTGACGGGAGGCCGGGTTTTCGAACGCATCCGCAGGTTGAGCATTTCCACCCCGACCGAAAAGGCCATGGCGAAGTAGATGTAACCCTTGGGGATGTGGAATTGGAGGCCCTCGGCCACCAGCATGACACCGATCATGATCAGAAAGCTCAGCGCCAGCATCTTGATGGTGGGGTGGCGATCGACGAAGTCACCGATTGCCTTGGCGGAAAGCATCATCACGCCGACCGAGAGCACGATGGCGATCACCATGACCTGCACGTGATCGGCCAGACCGACAGCGGTGATCACCGAGTCCAGGGAAAAGACGATGTCGATCAAGGCGATCTGGATCAAAATGGAATACATGCTCGCCGTCCCGATCGAACCATGCTCATCGGGCCCACCCTCGAGGCTGGCATGGATTTCGTGGGTACTCTTGGCCAGCAGGAACAGGCCACCACCCAGCAATACCAGGTCACGACCCGAGACCGTCAACCCGAAGACCTCGAACAGCGGCGCCGTGAGTCCCATCACCCAGGCCAGGGAGAGCAGCAACAGGATGCGCATGCCCATCGCCAGCGACAAACCGATCAGCCGCGCCTTCTGACGCTGTGCGGCGGGCAGCCGGCCCACCAGAATGGAGATGAAAATGATGTTATCGATGCCGAGGACGATCTCGAGTGCCGTAAGCGTCGCCAACGCCACCCATGCCTGAGGGTCCGAAAGCCATTCCATTGTGTATCCCTACCCTTGCCAAGAAGGTTGTGATTACCGTGAGAAGAGGCAAGTGACGCGCGAAAGGAAACGGCGTCCTTGCCTACCGGCCAGCATATTCTAGCGATGCACTGGAATCAGCCAAGCCTTGGACCATGATCGCCTCTTCCAAGGACGGAGGGAAGTTTCATTCCTCGATCGGGGCGGGACGGGAATACCAGGATAGGAGGTGCCAGCGTCTCGAGTCATGGTCTCTCAGGGAGATGCTGGCACCTCGTCCGTTTTGTTCTTATTATTTTGCCAACCTCTACATGCCGCAATAGCTCAGCTGGCAGAGCAGCGCATTCGTAATGCGCAGGTCGGCGGTTCGAATCCGCCTTGCGGCACCATACAGACCAACGGGTCAAGTCAGCGCTCACCGCGAAACAGTTCGCGCCAGAAGTCAAAGGTGGCCAGCAGCACGCAACCGGCCGTGAAGATGATCAGGTCGATATGCGGTACGAAGAGCGGCACCGTGATCAGAAAGGCTATCAGCCCGAGCAGTGCAATGATGGCCAGCACTTTATCTGTCATACGTTTCCCTCCTCGGAAAGCGTGCGCACCAGCCAGCGTGCAGTTCTGAGCAGCCGTGCATCCTGCCCGTGCTGGCCGACCAGTTGCACCCCCAACGGCAATCCGTTCGGCCCAGTCATCAGGGGCAGGCTGATGGCTGGCAAACCGCAGAAGGTCCAGAGACTACAGAAGCTGGGATCGCCGGTGCTCTCCAGTCCCTCGGTCGCCTCACCTGGCGCCGCCGGTGTGACGATGGCGTCGAAACGGTCGAAGATGGGCCCAAGCGCATCGCGCAGCACGCGGCGCATATCGCGTGCTGCCAGATAGTCGGGCGCCCTCATCGCCCGCCCTTCGGCAATTAGCGTACGGAACTTCTCGCTGGTCTCGTTTGGCGTGTGGTCTACATAGTGACCGAGATTGCGCGCCATTTCGGCCGCCATCACGCCTTCTAGCCAACCAGCCCCACGAGCGAATACCTCGGGCAATTCAACCTCGTCGACCTGTTCGCCCAGCGCCTCCACGAGTTCCCCGAAAGCCGTTTGAGTCGTAGCGTCTGCACGTTCCCAGAAGGGGGTCTTGATGAAGGCCAGTGTCGGTGTCACCGGTGGCTCGGCCAACGCTGTGTCGCTAAGGGGCCCCGGATTCTCCTGTGCATCCATATCCTGTTCATCCGGCCCCATCAGCAATTCTGACAACGCCACGTCCTCGATCGTACGCGCGAAGATCCCGATGTGATCGAGGCTAGGAGCCAGTGTCAGTACGCCAGTGCGTGGGATCGCCCCGAAGGTGGGCTTGAAGCCGACCACGCCACAGAACGAGGCCGGTCGGATCACCGAACCATTGGTCTGGCTTCCTAACGCCAGCGGTACCATGCCAGTTGCCACTGCCGCCGCCGAGCCACTCGACGAACCACCAGGTGTCCGTGTCGGATCATGCGGGTTGCATGTCTTGCCCGGGTGATAATAAGCGAATTCGGTGGACACCGTCTTGCCGATAATCACCGCTCCGGCGGCCCTCAGCCGACGGGTTACCGCAGCATCCACGAACGGCCGCTTGCCAGCATCGATAGGCGTGCCGTTACCTGTCGGCATACCCTTGACGTCGATGATGTCCTTGAGTCCCACAGGCACCCCATGCAAAGGCCCAAGAGGCAACCCGCGCCGGCGGCGCCGGTCGCGTTCCTCGGCTTCGGCCATGGCCTTGTCGCGATCGAGGAATTCCCAGGCTTCGACCCGCGGTTCCTCCGCCGCGATGCGCTCGAGAGACGCTGCGACCAACTCAGCCGAGGTGAGCGCGCCCTCGGCAATACGCCAAGCCGCTTCACGCGCTGTCAGTAAGCTGGACTCCGCCGTCGGGATCCGCTTAACGCCCATACACCACCTCCGGCAGCCAGAACACGATTTGAGGTACGTTGTAGAGCACGATCATGGCAAGGAACACCATCGCCAGGAACGGCATGCAGCCACGGAATATCTCGACCAGTTGCACATGTGGTGGCGCAATACCCTTGAGGTAATAGGCCGACATCGCCATGGGGGGCGTCAGGAACGAGGTCTGCAGATTGAGTGCCACTAGAATGCCGAAGAATAGTGGGTCGACGCCGAAATGCGGCAACAGTGGCAAAAAGATCGGTACGAAGATGATGATGATCTCCGACCATTCCAGCGGCCAGCCCAAAAGGAAGATGATGAGCTGCGCCAGGATCAGGAAAGTGAGTGGCGAAATGTCTAGTCCAGTGACGAACTCAGTGATCAGATGCTCACCACCGAGATAGGAGAATACCGAGGAGAAGGTCCACGAGCCGACGAACAGCCAGCAAACCATGGCGGTGGTCTTCATGGTCAGGTAGACCGCCTCGCGCAGCCGCTGCCAAGTCAGCGCACGATAAGCCACCGCTAGCCCCAAGCCGCCGAGTGCCCCCGCCGAGGCCGCCTCGGTTGGTGTAGCCAAGCCGAACAGAATCGACCCCAGTACCGCCATGATCAATACCGCCAGCGGTACGAACGAGGTCAGGATCATCAATATCAGCTTTGCCGTCGGGATATCGCCGACGTCCTCTTCACGTGGTTTCGGTGCCACCGAGGGCTGCAGCAGGGAACGACCGATGATATAGACAAGGTAGAGCCCCGCCAACAGAAAACCGGGGAGCAATGCCCCGGCATATAACCGCACGATCGAAACCCCTGAGGCCGCCGCGTAGACGATCAGCATGATCGAAGGTGGAATCAGGATGCCGAGCGTGCCACCGGCACAGATCACCCCTGAAGCGAAGCCTGTATTGTATCGGGCCTTCAGCATCGCCGGGAACGCCAACAACCCCATCAGCGTGACCACCGCACCGACGATGCCGGTAGCGGTGGCAAACAGGGCACAGGTGATCAGTGCCGCCACCGCCATGGCTCCGGGCAGACGCTTGGCCGCGACGTAAAGCGTCGAGAACAGCCGGTCGACGATGTTGGCACGCTCGACGATATAGCCCATGAACAGGAACAAAGGCACCGCGGTCAACACCTCGTTTGCCATCACCGAGTAGGTCTGGTTGACGAATAGATCGAAGATTCGGTTGTTGAAGAAGCCTCCAATCCAGGTATCGAACAGCTCCCAATTACCGGCACCAGCCTCGACAGCGCGATCGTAATCGCGCCACATGCGCCCCGGATTGAAGTAGGCGAAGTAACCAAAGATGACGCCCAGCGCCATCAGGGTGAAGGCGATCGGGAAACCGAAGAAGATGATGAGGATGAAGATCCCCAGCATCATGATGGCGATCTGAGGATCCGTCATGTGTCATCTCTCCCGTGCACGTATTGCTCCGCCTTATCAATCTTCCCGGAGGCCGCTTGCTTGAGCAGCTTGTCCTCGAGTTCCTCGGCATCCTCTTCGTGACCCAGCCACTCGCCAGTCCTGAGACAGAGGATGCAACGGCAAACCTGGGCAATACCCTGGAGAAAAAGTAACGCTCCCGCCACTACGAGCATGGTCTTGAAATGGAACACCGGTACTCCAGCCGGCGAATTGACGCTTACCTCCATATAACGCCAGGAACGCGCGGCATACTTCGTACCAGCAATCACCAATGCGGTGATTCCGGGGAAGAAGAAGATGAAGTAAAGCACTAACTCGACGGCAGCTTGCGTGCGCGGCTTCCACAGACGATACAGGAAGTCGCCACGCACATGGGCATTGCGCGCCAGCGTGTAGGCGCCACCCACCATGAATAGCGTGCCGTAAAGGATGTAGGACATGTCGAAGGCCCAAGCGGTCGGCGCATTGAAGACATAACGCACCAGTACCTCGTAGCCCATGCCGAACGCCATCAGCAGGATCAGCCAAGCGAACGCTCGGCCGAACCACCCCGTGAGGCGATCGATGAACTGGATGACTTTGGTCAACACGCGGATACACCTGCCCGATAAGCCGGCGTAACAGCCACAAGGCCACTGCGCCGGGGAGTTATGAAAGCTGTCGTGTCATGGCTAGAGCCTTCCACTGTCCATCCCTCGGCACAAGGCCGAGGGATGAGACAGAAGGATGCCTTCAGAGCTTCAGCTTGCCCGGGAAGTAGTGCTCATAAGCCAATGCCAGGTCAGGCTTGTTCATCAACTCGTAGAAGACGACGCGGTCGACCCACTCACGCTGACTGTCGAGGCAGCGTTTCATGAACTCGTCTTCCTCCAGTTGAGGAATCAGCTTGTCCCACGCCTGGAGTTGGGCATCGAGAATCTCCTGCGAGGTGCGGTGCACAGTGACCCCGTGCTCCTCCTGCAAGGTCCGAAGATCCTTCGAATAGTTGTCGAGCGCCGTCGCCGTATTCGACGTCGATGTTGCCTCTACCCCATATTGCAAAATCGCCCGCAGATCCTCGTCGAGGTCGTCGAAGAAGTCCCTGTTGAACAGGAACTCGAACGATTCACTCGCCTGGTGGTAAGAGGAAAGCATGTAGTTCTTGGCCACGTCCTGTGCACCGAAGCGCATGTCGGAAGACGGGTTGTTGAACTCGAAGGCATCGATGA
Organism: Litchfieldella anticariensis FP35 = DSM 16096; assembly: GCF_000409775.1. GTDB lineage: Bacteria > Pseudomonadota > Gammaproteobacteria > Pseudomonadales > Halomonadaceae > Litchfieldella > Litchfieldella anticariensis. The sequence goes on from NZ_KE332388.1 coordinate 815,222, forward strand.
CGCCACGCTCCATTGCCGGCACGATCTCGCCGCCCGGCAGTTGCGCGACGCTCATGCCAAGTTCCTGCATGAGGTCGGCCGCAAGCCCTACGGTGCGGTATTTGAGACCTCGAACTTCATCTACCGTCGTGACGGGGTTCTTGAACCAACCGAACGGCTGGGCCGGCATCGGGAAACCATAGAAGCCATAGACATTGAGCCCCAGGATATCCTGAGTCAGTTCGCGGTAGAGCTCCTTGCCACCGCCTTGGTGGAACCAGGCCAGCATGGTGGTAGCGTCACCGCCAAAGACCGGACCAGTACCAAATAGCGATGCTGCCTTGTGCTTGCCATACCAGTACACCGGCACGGTGTGGGCGGCATCGATGATGCCGTCATTGACCGCATCCAGCACTTGGAAGGCCTGGACTACCGCCCCCGCGGGCAACAGGTCGATCTGTAGCCGACCACCGGACATCTGTTGGACGCGCTCGACATATTCGCGAGCGAAGTCCATCCAGATATCACCCGAGGGCCATGAGGTCTGCATCTTGATGACAATCGGGCTCTGCCCCAGAACCGCTGGTGCAGCCAACGTGCTTGCCGCTACACCTCCGGTGGCCAGTAGCCCGCCTTTCAGAAACTGTCGACGAGAGGTCGGCTTGGTATCTATGCTGGCGTCTGTCGTGTTCTTCATTGTTCGTTCTCCATTGCACGCAACGTCATTATCGTTATCGTTTGCGGTCCAATCGCCGCGAGGCCGGCGGGCCACTCACGTCCCTGCAATGCTTCGAAGTATAGTCAAGAACATCGTAATAAAAAGTTCCATCCAGAAACTTCAACGCCCGTATTTCATGATGGAAGTGAAAGAAATGCCCTTTCAAGTATCTGATTTAGCTAGCGCTGCTTGACCCTTAAGTGGCATGGCGTAATTCGTAGATGTCTTATAATTGAGAGATCCTGGACGCATTCGCGGTGAGAGTTACGCTCATCTGGCCGCAACACGACCCAAGAGGCCATCACATGTCATCCAACCACGTATGCAAAAGCGTCGATCTCGCCTTGCAGGGCGGCGGCTCCCATGGCGCCTTCACCTGGGGAGTATTGGACCGACTGCTGGAACATGGACGGGTAGAGATCGGGGGAATCAGCGGCACCAGTGCCGGGGCCATGAATGCCGTGGTATTGGCCACTGGCTGGGCCAAAGGCGGTAGGCAAGAGGCCCGTGATGCACTCCGGGCATTCTGGAACGATGTGGGACGCAGCGGCGAGAGTGGTATACCAGGCGTCAATGCCGCGCAGTTGATCTTCGGCCATTGGGGCCTCTCCTTCATCCCCTGGTACCGGATGCTGGATACTTTCTCCCGTCTTTTTTCTCCCTACCAGACGAACCCTTTCAATATCAATCCCTTGCGCACGCTATTGGAGCGTCATGCGGACTTCGAGCGGCTGCGCCGGTTCGATGAGATCAAGCTGTTCGTGACCGCAACCAATGTCAGCACGGGCGACCCACGCGTGTTCCGCAATCCCGAACTGTCATGCGATGCCGTACTGGCTTCAGCCTGTCTGCCATTGCTGTTCCATGCCGTCGAGATAGACGGTAAAGCCTACTGGGACGGTGGCTACAGCGCCAACCCGTCACTGTTACCGTTGATCAAGGAGAGTCCACCCGGTGACCTGCTGCTGATACAAATCAACCCCGTGGAGAGCCCCGGCATTCCTCGAATGGCTCATGAAATCATCGACCGTATCAATGAAGTCAGCTTCAACAGTAGCTTGCGCCAGGAGCTACAGACCGTGGCTTTGATCAAACGGTTGCTGATCGAGGAAGAAAGCGCCGGCCACCACTATCAAGGGGAACTGTTCCGCAAGATCGATAGCCTGCATCTCCATCGTATCGCGGCCAACAAGGAAATGGATGACTTCGATGCCATTACCCGCTTGAGCACCAGGATGACCTTGATCGAGCGCCTGCATGACATCGGCTATCAAGCGGCGGATCGTTGGCTGAACGAACATTTCGTCGACCTGGGCAAACGCTCGACTATGGACTTAGTCGACGCATGCAGGAATTCCATTGAAGGAAAGTGAACCAAGTCGTGATTCACTGGCAAAATAAATCGTCCCTAACGTGACCGATGCAATTCATGAGTTGCACTCGCAGGAGGATGGGACATGGCGGCGAACTCCTCCCTCAACCACGACTCCACCCGGTCCAGAACAACATTACCGAGACTTCCTTGCTCCCTGAGCAGATGGTATCGCAACCCAGGTAGTACTGGTCCGAAAGGTACATGCAGCACATCGCGCTCGAGTTCCGCCTGAACCAATGTCAGCCCTAGCAGAGCCACGCCTTGGCCAGCAACAGCGGCCTGAATCGCGTGGCTTTCGTCGGTGAAGGCAAGACTATGGCCTAGATCCGCGATAGAGCATCCCGCCTCGTGGCACCACTCCGGCCAAGTCGGTAACCCAAGGCTTGAACGGTACCAGTCGAAGCGGATATGACGCATACCGCTCAAGTCCTCGATACGAGTGAGGTTCAATCGTGGGCTAGCCACCAAAGCGAAGGCATCGGTCGCCAGCTCAGTGACCTTATGCTCCGGGTAAGGGCCAACACCATAGCGAATCGCCAGACAGTCTCCTTGAGACAGATCGATGGTCGCTTCGCTGGCATGGATACGCAGGTCGATATCGGGATGACGTGCATGGAAACCGGCAAGGCGCGGCAACAGCCACTGGCTGGCGAAGGCCGGCGTGCACGAGAGCGTGGCGCTGTTTGGTGTGGCACGCTCGCGCAGTGTTTCCAAGGCGTTGGAAAAGTCATCGAAGCCCCGGCGCAGCACAGGATAGAGGTATTCCGCCGCAGCCGTCGGCACGACCTGGCGCGTCCTGCGCTCGAACAATGGGATGCCGAGCAGGCTTTCCAACTCACGAACCTGGTGGCTGATCGCGGCGGGTGTGACCGCCAGTTCTTCGGCAGCCTGTTTGAAGCTGCGATGTCGTGCAGCGGCTTCGAAGGCTCGCAGTTGCGAAAGAGGCATCAAACGCCGACTCATGGCACCACCATGGACAAAATTAACTTGTTCATCTGCTGAGAATATATCGTTTGTCAGTCGCTTGTCATCGGATCGATCCTATCGTCGACTTCACCAAATGAATGAATTTAACTTGATGGAAACCAAGGAGATCACGATGACCACCCTGCTGCATATCGATGCCAGCGCCCGTCCAGGGCGTTCCGGCGCCCAGCCCCATGGCTCCCACTCACGGCGCTTGACCGCCCACTTCGTCGAGCACTGGCAGCGGGCTCGTCCCGATGACCGAATTCTCTATCGCGACGTCGGGCAACATCCACCTCGTCCCGTCACTGGCGAGTGGATTCATGCCGCTTTCACCAAACCGGAGGAACGTGAGCTCTGGATGCACGAGGCACTGGCCGAGAGCGAGGCCTTGGTCGATGAATTACTGGAAGTGGATGTGATCGTGGCGGGGGTACCGATGTACAACTTCGGTGTGCCGGCCGGATTCAAGGCCTATATCGACAATATCGTGCGCGTCGGGCGCACCTTCGGATTCGACCGTTCACGCCAAGGCGTGCCCTACTGGCCACTGCTAACCGATATGGGCAAGCGTCTGGTGGTGCTCAGTGCCCGGGGCGACTTCGGTTATGAGCCCGGGCATCGCATCGGTCATATCAACCATGTCGAACCCCATATCCGCACGGTCTTCGGCTATTTGGGCATCGACGACATGCACAGTGTCGCCGTCGAATACGACGAATTCGCCGATGAGCGCCTGCTGGCTTCCTTGAACCAAGCTGAGCAGCGCATCGAAACCCTGGTGGAAGAACTGACGAGCCGTCTGATCGCTGAACACAAGGTGACAAGCCCAGCGCACTGCTGAAAGACTTCAGGTCGCCCTACTATCAAAACATAGATCCCTTGCGTGGCAGATGGCTCACGACATTGGACCAACCAGTCCGGGCGGGACAAGCCCGCCCGGACTGGTTGATAACAGCCTTCCAGGCGCGGGCTCACTCTTCAGGAATGTCCTCCGGCGACTGGATCTGCACGTCCTCGATGCCACCATCGGTGTACTTCCAGATGGCGATGGGGGTGATCACGTCGCCGTTGTCGTCGAAGTCCGCTGGCCCGGCGGCGCCGGTGTAAGCGACATCCTCACCGTTCATGATCGCCTTGATTCCAGCAGCAATGCTCTCCGGATCACCGGCGACGATCTCCGTGCCGGGCGGGTTGGCAACGTCACGAAGACGGTCGCGGAGCACCGGCCCGGTGATGGCCTCGACGCTGTCGTGCCCATCGGCGATGGCCTTGACCGTCGCCAGGCCGATCAGCACGGCGGCGTCATAGGCCGACTCGGTGAATGGCGGAATGCGATCGTGACCATAGGCTTCGCGAAATGCATCGGCGAAATTGCTGAAACCGGGGATGCTCGGATCCTGGCCAGGCGCAGTGCCAATGAGACCCTCCAGATCCGCGCCACCCACCGCACTGATGACTTCCTGCGAACGGTTGCCATCGACGAACTGCCAGTTGGTCTGGCCGAAGATATCGCGAGCCTCCTGGAGAAAGGTGGCACTATGCCCGGGATAGCTCGCGGCGAACAGCAACTCGGGCTCGCCCTGGAACGCCTGTGCAAGCTGCGAGGTGTAGGTGGGCTGCGGTTCCTCGGGATGCGGAACCTGCGCGTTGACCGTGCCGCCACGAGCCTGGAAGGACCGTGCGAAAGCGTTGGACAACCCCTGACCATAAGGATTGTTGATGAAGATCGTCGAGGCGCTATCCACCTTGTAATCCTCGAAGATCTCTCCGCGGGCGAGTTGAGCGGCGACCACTCCCTGCAAGGCATCGGAAGCGGTGGTGCGGAACAGCATGTCTGCGTCACGATCCTCTGGCAGGACCGAGATCAACGGCGAGGTGGAGCCATTGGAAATCTGCAACACCTCCGACGGGATCGTCACCGACGTGGCGACCGCCACGGTCACGCCGCTCGACCAGCCCCCGATGATGGCGGGTACGCCTTGGACCTCGACGAGTTGACGCGCCGCCTCGATCGCCGGCGTGGGAAGCGTGTTGGTGTCTTCACTCAGATGCTCGGCGATGACGGGACCGCCAAGAGCCTCCTCCGCAGCGGCATTGATATGCTCGACGCCAAGGGCTGCACCGTCGCGATAGAACTCGCCAAACTCTGCACCGGCACCGGTGAAGGGGGCGATCTGGCCGATCGTGATCGCCGGTGGACTATCCTGGGCACTTGCACTACCCGTCACGAGTGCTGCACTCAAGGTGAATACGCCGAGGGCGGCTGGCACCAGCGCGAGACCACGCCGAGAGCCAGGCTGTCGTGTATTTTTCATTGGTTCTCCCTCCTGCGTCTGTCAGTTGCCTACAGGGCTTTCACACGCGGGGACCATCTTGAAATACGGTACATCCTCCAGGGTGTGGAAATGCCCTAAAAGGAGTGTAGACGCCAGGCACTCGACCATCGCCCCAATGCCGGTAACCGCGTTTCGACACGCTGCCCCCATGTTGCTATGTTCAAAAATAGTGGTGCATGTCCGCCTCTTCAGGAGATGGCATGACGAGGGAAACCGAAGAAAGTGGGGGCCCCCATGGCAAGACGTCACGATCCGATGACGCAGTCCTCCTCAAGGTGCAGGGCCTCGTACGAGATTTCGACAGCCTACGGGCGCTCGACGGAGCGGACCTGGAGGTCCACTCGGATACCATTACTGGCTTGATCGGTCCTAACGGTGCCGGCAAGACCACGCTGTTCAACGTCGTTACCGGCTTCCATCTCGCCCAGGGCGGGCGTGTTACCCTCAACGGGCAAGACATCACCAACCTGCCGCCCCATCGCATCTTTCGCCATGGCCTGTGCCGTACCTTCCAGATTCCACGCGAGCACCAGAGCCTGTCAGTGCTGGAGAATCTCATGCTGGTACCCATCGGTCAGCAGGGAGAGGGGCTGTTCAACGCCTGGCTACGCCCCGGCGCAGTACGACGTCAGGAACTGGCAAACCGCAAGAAGGCGCTGGAAGTGCTCGAATTCGTCGATCTTTCCCACGTCCGCGATGAGTACGCCCGCAACCTCTCCGGCGGTCAGAAGAAACTTCTCGAGCTAGCGCGCACGCTAATGACCGATCCTACGCTCGTTCTACTCGACGAGCCTGGTGCCGGTGTGAACCCCACCCTGATGCACCGCCTCACTGACAACATCCGTTATCTCAATCGTGAGCGTGGGATCACGTTTCTGGTCATCGAGCACGACATGGACATGATCATGTCCTTGTGCGACCCCGTAGTGGTGATGAGCGAAGGGCGGCAACTGATGACAGGTTCACCGGAGGAGGTACGTCGCGACCCACGAGTCCTGGAAGCCTATCTCGGAGGCCAATATGCCACTGTTGAAGGCTGAGGGCATTACTGCCGGATACGGCGACACCGACATCCTGCACGACGTGCACCTGGAGGTGAACGACGGCGAGATCGTATCGCTGATCGGCCCCAACGGCGCCGGCAAGTCCACACTGATGAAAGCGGTGTTCGGGCTAATCCACCCACGTCAGGGATCGATCCGTTTTCGGGACAAGGAGATCGCTGGACGCTCTCCCTACGATATCGTCAAGGAAGGCATGTGCTACGTGCCTCAGGTTGCCAATGTCTTCGTTCAGCTCACCGCGGAAGAGAATCTCGAGATGGGCGGATATCTCCTTGACGAGCGGTTATTGCCTGAGCGCAAGGAGCGGGTCTACGAACTGTTTCCCAAGCTGCGTGAGCGCCGGCACCAGCGCGTCGGCAAGATGTCAGGGGGTGAGCGTCAGATGGTTGCCATAGGTAGTGCGCTGATGCTCGAACCAGAGCTGCTGCTGCTCGACGAACCTTCCGCCGGGCTGTCGCCGAAGCTCGTCGATGAGATCTTCGACAACATTCACCACATCAACGAGACAGGGCTTGCGGTGCTGATGGTCGAACAGAACGCACGGAAATCGCTGGCGATGGCCACGCGCGGCTATGTGCTCGCCAGCGGACAGAACCGGGTGGACGGTACGGGGCAAGCGTTGCTCGACGATCCCGAGGTGGGTCGACTGTATCTAGGGGGCTGAGGATGGACATAAGCCAAGAACCTGATCGCGCACCGGTCAAGCGCGACAAGCGTCTCGGCGAACGGGTGCGCGATGTGGTGCAGACGCGCGCCTTCCTGCTTGTCTCGATCGCCGTGGTGTTCGTGGCGCTGCTTGTACTCGCCCGATTCCAAGGGGTAAGCGGCGAGCGGCTGCTGTCGCTTGCGGCCTGGGGGATCATGCTCGGCGGTATCATCGGCCTGGGTAGCATCGGCCTGACGCTGGTCTATGGGGTGCTCAAGTTCCCCAATTTCTCGCACGGTGCGCTCGTCACCCTGGGCGCCTATTTCACCTTCGCCTTTCTCGCCTGGCTGCCGCAGAGCGAACCGCTTCGTCCCCTGTCGTTCGGCTGGGAATTCCCGGTCGCACTGGTGCTCTCCATGCCGCTGGTGGGACTCGTGGCGGTGGCCGTCGACCGCGCCGTCTACCGCCGCTTGCGCCGCCAGAACGCCCATCTCGTGCTGTTCGCGATGGCGTCGCTGGCAATGGCATTCTTTCTGCGCAGCATCATCTATATCGCCTGGGGGCCGGACTTCCATTTCTATTTCCCCGGGCGCGCTAATCCCGCCCTGGAACTGCCGTTGAACATCCGCGTGCGTGCCGATCAACTCTTTATCCTGGTGCTGGCCCTGATGCTCATGCTCGGCGTATATGTGCTGCTCGAGCGTACGCGCATCGGCAAGGCCATGCGTGCGACGGCAGACAACCCGGAGCTGGCCCAGGTACGTGGAATCAATACCGAGCGGGTGATCGCCTGGACGTGGCTACTCGGCGGGGCGCTTGCCGCCGCCGGCGGGACCATGTACGGCCTTTCCTCACAGTTGCGTCCCGAAATGGGCTTCTGGCTGCTGCTGCCCATGTTCGCTGCCGCTATCATGGGCGGTATCGGCAACCCATACGGGGCACTAGCGGGCGCACTGATCATCGGCATCACGCATCAGGTGTCCACCGCCTTCCTGGACCCGACCTACGGGCCGGCCGTGGCCTTCGTACTGATGGTGATCGTGCTGCTGGTACGCCCGCAGGGCCTGTTCGGGCGCGGAGGAGGCTAAGCGATGGAAACGCTGATCCTGATCAAAAGCGTATTGCTGATCATCCCGATCGTGCTGCTGTTGTTATTGTTGCTGCCCGCACGCCGCTGGCGCCTGCCGATGGCAGTGGTCGCCGGTGTGGTATTGGCCTTCGCGTTGAGCGCATCACTACCCAGCGGCATTCTCGCCTACTCCGTCTCGTTCGCCATCATGGGCTGCGTCTATGCGCTGCTGACGCTCGGATTGAATATCCAGTGGGGTTACACCGGTCATCTGAACTTCGGCGTCGCCGGTTTCTTCGCGGTCGGGGCCTTCACCTCCGCACTGATGACCGTCGAGGCCCCCACCGGCATCGCCGCGCAGTACACCCAGATGGCGTTCGGCCTAGGCTTGCCGTTCCTGGTCGGGGTCGCCGCTGCAGCGCTGGTGTCCGCCGTGGTGGCGTTTCTGGTGGCCGTTCCCGTGTTGCGGTTGCGCATGGACTTCCTCGCCATCGCTACCATCGGTGTGGCGGAGATCATCCGGCTGATCTTCCAGAACGAGCGCTGGCTGGCCAATGGGCCACAACCGCTGCGGGGCATTCCTCAACCGCTGCGCTGCCTGGTTGAAACGCAGGGTTGTGGCTGGCTGCCGCCATGGACGACAACGGTGCTGGAACCGCTTACACCGCGCGATTACCCTCTATTCTACCTGACGATCATCTCGCTGTTCGTCGCCGGTGCCTACCTGCTCATGGAACGGGCCTGCCGCTCGCCGTGGGGGCGGATGCTGCGAGCTGTGCGCGATGAGGAGGCCTCGGCAGCGATGAACGGCAAGCCCATTACCTACGTGCGCATCCAGTCGTTCGTTGTTGGCGCCGTGATCATGGGCATCGCCGGTGCGCTATATGCCCACTACACGGTAACCATCGATTACAGCCACTTCCACGCCCTGTTCGCCACCTTCCTGGTGTGGGTGATGCTGATGCTCGGCGGCAGCGGCAACAACCGTGGTGCCATCATCGGCGGCTTCATCGTGTGGGGCGTGTGGAGTGGTACCGCCTTCCTCGCCAACGCCATCGAGCCGCTGCTCGCGCTGATCGCCGACGATCTGCCGCGGCGTGCGGCCTACTTCCGCTGGTTGCTGGTGGCCCTGCTATTGGCGGCGATCGTGCTGTTCCGGCCCCAAGGATTGATCCGCGAGGAGAAGCGCGTGTCCCGTTACCTGCGGGAATGACGTCTGCTCCCAAGCTACGCTTCAATGCCGCTCCTCCGACTGCCTGAATACCAAGACGAAGCGACAGATGAAGCGAGAGAACGGCCACTGGGCCCAGTTTCAAATACCGTAATCCCGCTCGACCCGACTGATACGGGTCTTGAACGTCGCATACCAGCGCTCGCGTCCCAGTCGTTGTGCCTCGCGGTGTTCGACATGCGCTTTCCACTGCCGGATCGCCTCGAGGCTCTCCCAGTAGGAGACGGTAATGCCCACTTCCTCGCGTGCCGATTCAACACCCAGGAAGCCAGGTTGCTGGCTGGCAAGTTCCACCATTCGTGCCGCCATGGCCTGATAGTCCGACTCGTCGAGATCGTTACGCACCGAGGTAAAGATCACGGCATAGTACGGGGGCTTCGGGGTGTGGGCGATCATGCATGACTCCTGTCAGGGCCTTGGCGAGAATATGGTTGCCGGAGCCAAGACCAGGGCCCTCTGGCCCCGGTCTGTGCATGATCGAGCGAGGATCAGGCATTGGCTCCGCCATCGATGGTGAACTCGGCCCCGGTCATCGACCTTCCCTCGGGGCCTGCCAGCCAGGTCACGAGACCTGCCACATCGTCGGCATGATTATAGCGCGGGATGGCCATCACACCGCGCTGCATATCGGCCAGTTCCCCATTGGCGGGATTCATGTCCGTATCGGTCGAGCCCGGATGCACGATATTGACGTTGATGCCTCGTGGCCCAAGGTCTCGAGCCAGCCCTTTGGTGAAGCCGATCAACCCTGCCTTGCTCATCGAATACAGACTGATACCCGGCCACGGTACGCGCCCAGCCAGATTGCTCCCGATGGTGATGATGCGACCACCCTCGCCCATGTGACGCGCCGCCGCCTTGGCGGCCACAACCGACGCTCGCAAGTTGATCTCGAGAGTACGATCAATATCCTCCAGGCCCAGCTCGGAGATGTCTCCGATCAGGAAGACTCCGGCATTATTGACCAGGATATCGAGGCCATCATAAGCGGCAACCGTCTTATCGATTGCCGCCTCGACTGCCTTGGCATCCCGGTTATCGGCATGAATCGCTAGTGCCTGCCCTCCCGATGCCTTGATCTCGGTTACCACCTCTTGCGCCTTGGCTTCGGAGTTCACGAACGTCAGGGCCACCTTAGCCCCCTCCGATGCCAGCCGACGGGCGATAGCCGCCCCAATGCCTCGGCTTCCTCCTGTCACCAACGCCACCTTTCCTTTCAGCGATGTCATGGGCCCTCCTGATTTATGTGCTAATCGACACAAAAAGGCTAGGCAATCGCTGAGCAGCTCGTCAAGGAATTTTTAATTGATCAGCACAAAAACAGGCAAGAGTGCGAGAGCCCAATCCTTGAGCTCCCGCATCAGTAGCGTCAGGTAACAGAGGCAGCCCGCTCGATCACCGGCCACCAAGCGGGCTCCACGGGTAGCCCGAAGGTCTCTCGCAGCACCTGTTCGAGCTCATTGGCAGCGAGTGAGCGTTTTTCCACGTCACCCTCCGGGGTGCGTACAGTCAGTCGTCCATCCGACAACGTATAACGGGCTTCAGGGGTCGTTCGTGCGACACTCAGATTGGTGAGGAAGTGGGATGAAGGATGCGTCGCCGTATACCAGTTGGGCAACTCGTAATCCACATCGAGCTGCGGCTCTAGCGACAGTTCATAAAGTGAATTCCACTCTTCGCCAAGCTGCGCCTGAACCAGTAGTCCATCGCCGAAAGGGATGACCCGATACGTCTCGTGGCGAGTCGGCTGGGCAGCGGTAGTGTCCATCGCTAACGGGGCCGTCGGTACACAGCCGCCAAAACCGACGTCGGCCAACCAGGGCTGACCGTCCACGGTGACTCGCAACGCCATATGAGTGCGCGGTCGTGGTGATGAACCCGCCGGTGCCATCCAGTGGACACGGGCGACCAGTCCTTCTACCTCGAACCCCATCGCCGTCAGCACACGCTTGAACAGGCTATTGTGCTCGAAGCAGTAACCGCCGCGCCGCCTTGCAATCAACTTGGCATCGACCGCGGCCGGCGAGATATCGATGCCACGCCTCATGAGAACATCCAGGTTCTCGAACACGATAGCCGCCGGATGCAATTCCTGCAGTGCCCGCAGCGTCTCCAGCGTCGGCGCTCGCTCTCCGTGATAGCCGATTCGTGCGCAATAGGCATCGAGGTCGACCAAGGAGCGCCGATCCTTTCCTTCCAGTGCTGTCACGATCTGTCCTACGGCCTGGGGCGCGAAGGTATCGAGAAAGCGAACACTCGGGTTTTGCTGCGCAAAGCCTTGACGGAGACGCTCGCTAAGGGGCCCGACCAATCCACGACCGAAAGCGATCAGATCGAACTGTGCGGCATCGAATCGTTCGGTCGCACTCTCCGCCTCTGTCGTGCCTTGTACCGCGACACCCAACTCTGCGAGTTCCCGCGTCACCGTCTCGAGGACCTCGGGCATACGCCCGAGGACCAGGACACGGCTCCCTTCCAGTTGATTTGACACACGTTCGACTCCCTTCATGCCACCACCTCCGAGTAGCTCCGGTGGGTACGCGCCTCACGCAGCGCCTGTGCCCACCAGCCGAGACGCGCGAGCAGGACCGTCATTCCACGCTGCGCGCGAGCCGGATGTTTGAGATCGCCCTGAGCATCGAAATGCTCCCAGACATTCGGAAAGCTCACGCCGTCGCGAGTGCCAACGGCATGCAGTTCGGCGAACACGGTGCGCAAGTGCTCCACGGCTCGCAGGCCACCGGAAGCCCCTCCATAGGAGACAAAAGCGACGGGCTTCGCCTGCCATTCGGCATTGACGGCATCGATAAGCCCCTTGAGCGCTGCCGGGTAGGAATGGTTGTACTCAGGGGTCACCACGATAAAGGCATCGGCCTCTCCGATCCGTCTTCTGAGCGATTCCCCCTTGGCGCTTTCGTCGAGTGGATCGATGACATCCAGGTCAAATTCTTCACTTGTGCGAACCTGTTCCACGACCCATCCACCAACGGTATCGCAGAAACGCCCCTCACGTACGCTGCCGTAGATCACTGCAAGCTTGATCTTTCCATGCATCTGTCACGTCCTCTTGCTGGGTTTTACGGGTAAGCCCAGTTATAAGACCTCAAGTAAAGTTGAGGTCAAGAGTGTGAAGCAAAGATCGTTTTACTGGAGATCGTGATCGCTGATCGGACGCACCTCGACGCACCCCAAACGCCCTGGTGGAATATGGGAAGCGATGCGAATCGCTTCGTTCAGATCCCGAGCCTCGATCAAGTAGAACCCACCCAATTGCTCTTTCGTTTCGGCGAACGGTCCATCGGTGACGAACGCACCGCCATTCTGGGTCCGTACGGTAGCGGCGGACGCCACTGAGCCGAGGCGCGCCGAGGCGATCAGTTGGCCATTGGCACGCAGCCGCTCACAATGCTCCAGGCATTCGTTGACCACTATCTCGACTTCATGGGGAGGCATGGCATTCACTTTCTGCTCGTCGGTGTAGATCAGACACAAGTATTTCATGATGGGCTCCCGGTATCGCAACGGCCATGTTCATCATCTGGTCGTTCGGTGAACGCTAAAATCGACACAGATGATGCCCATTCACAGCGGATACCCAAGCGCGATACTGAAGACCGCCGCGACAACGAGCGAAGCCAGCATGGCAATATCCAGCAGCATCTAGGGTGATGGCTGGCTTCAGCGTGAACATTGATTTATTTTTATATCATTCGTAACAGAAAAGGCTCTTGGTATGGCGACACGCGGAAGACCCCGCAACTTCGACAGGAAAGACGCCCTGCGCCGGGCGATGGAGGTATTCTGGACACAAGGGTTCGATAACGCCTCCATGACGGATCTTACTCGGGCCATGCAGATCAACTCCCCCAGCCTGTATGCCGCATTCGGTAGCAAGGAAGCGTTGTTCAAGGAAGCCGTGGACCTCTATGTTCGTACGGAAGGCAATGGCATTTGGGACCAGGTGGATACGGTACCCACGGCACGTGAAGCCATCGAGCATGTATTACGGGCCTCCGCAAGGGCCTATACGCGCGGGTCGGAATCCCGGGGGTGCTTGATAGTACTGGCCGCACCACAGATGCAGGGAGCGAATGCGACAGTCTGCGACGAGTTGAAGAAGCGTCGCGCTAACAACGTTCACGTTTTGGAGCGCCGTCTGCAACGTGCAGTCGAGGAAGGCGAACTGTCACCTGGCACGGACTGTCGGGCCATCGCAACCTACTTCGCTACCGTGCAGCACGGCATGTCCATCCAGGCACGCGATGGCGCATCACGCCAGACATTGATGAGCATCGCTGACTGTGCCATGGCAACATGGGACAAGTTGGTTCAGCCCCCTTGAATAGGCAAGCCCCTTACGTTTCGACTCCCGGCTCCTCTTGCCGGGGTTGGGGCTGAGCGCGAGGGCTGGGTGATGGCACCTTGGTCGACAGTTCAAGCTCGTGCTCTTCGCCGGCCTGCCAGTAACGAAGATGTGCGTCCTCGCCTTCGGGAGTATCGCGCACGAGTTCAAGGAAGATCATCGGCGTCCCCGGCGTGCGGCCATTCACTTCAAACAACAAGGCTCCGGGTTCCATTCCTGCATCCACGGCAGGACCTCTCACATCGCTGACCAGCACACCATCCTGATCCGGCAGTTCGAGTGCATCGCGAAGGTCATCGGTGGCCGGCGCCACCGTGATTCCCAAGGCGGTGACCACTTGCTCCTCCAGCCCCTCGTACTCGATTTGCCGTGCTGCCTCCAATACCTGCGGCGCGACGTGGATGGAGGCACCGGCCTTCAGAGCCAACGCAATCGCATCGCTTGGCCGGCTATCGATGCGAATCGGCGTGTCGTCCCCCTTCCGTCGCAGTTCGAGCATGCCTAGAAACACATTGTCGACGATGGCGTCGACGTAGACCCGCTCCAGACGCACCTCAGCCCCAGCAAGTACATCGCCCAAAAGCTCATGCGTCATGGGACGACGCGGCTGATCGCCGCGCAGCCCACGAATGATGGCTTGAGCTTCGGTGATACCAATGAAAATGGGGATCACTTCACGCGCCCCCGGCTCCCGTAACAAGACGACGGGAGGGCCCGCCGGCCCCGCGATGGCGACGGTCGCGATTTCGACTTCGACCATGTCATCAATATCGGCGGCAAGTTCCCGCCCAACAGCCACATGCAACCACGCGAGCAGAGTAAGCCCGATGACTGCTGGCACGGTAATACGCGCGATAGCTGATATTGACATGGGCAGCCTTCATGACCGACGAGCGGTCGCATGCGTGGCAATAATCAGCATGGCACCGTTACCGGTCAGGCGCCATTGACAATCTGGACAGGTACGGCATTACGCCTCTATACCACAAGGGTAGAGAGCAAACGGTAGAGGCTAGATCCCACAGAATTCCCGGCCCATTCCAGAAGGAGCTTGGCATGGCGAACGAGCCCACCAATTCGCAGACTCCTCTCGCTCCCCGGCGAGATCGTATCAATCCTGTGGTCTTCTATGGTTCGGCCATCGGCATCGTGGCCTTCGCGTTGTGGACCATGATCTTCACCGAACCAGCCAGCGCCGTGATCAACACCGTGCTGGCCTGGATCTCCGACAGCTTCGGTTGGTTCTACTTCGTTGCGGTGGTGCTCTATCTGGTCTTCGTCATCGCTATCGGCCTGTCGCGCTTTGGCAAACTTCGGCTGGGACCGGCACACTCCACCCCCGACTTCAACGCGATCACGTGGGCTGCCATGTTGTTCTCCGCGGGGATCGGCATCGACCTACTGTTCTTCTGCGTCGCCGAGCCAGTCACCCAGTTCCTGGCTCCACCAACGGGGTCTGCCGGCAGCGAGGCGGCCGCACGCCATGCCATGGAGCTGACCTTCCTGCACTGGGGACTATCCGGTTGGGGGATCTATACCTTGGTGGGCATGTCACTGGCCTTCTTCAGCTACCGCCATGGCCTGCCGCTGACCATCCGCTCCGCCCTCTATCCTATCTTCGGAAAACGCATCCAGGGCGCTATCGGCCATACCGTCGATATCGCCGCCGTACTGGGCACGGTTTTCGGCATCGCCACCAGTCTCGGCATTGGCATCATCCAGCTCAATTTCGGCCTCGACTACATGTTCGGTATACCGGAGAGCACCGCCACCCAAGCGGCACTGGCCGTCATGATCGTTGTCTTTTCCGCCATTTCTGCGGTAACCGGGGTCGACAAGGGCATTCGTCGACTCTCCGAATTCAACATGCTGCTGGCGCTGCTGCTGATGCTGTTCGTGCTGTTCAGCGGCAAGACCCTGTTCCTGCTCAACGCACTGGTGATGAACGTTGGCGATTACCTGGCTCATTTCGTCAACTTGTCGTTCAATACCTATGCCTTCGACCCGCCCACCGACTGGCTCAATGCCTGGACGGTGTTCTTCTGGGCCTGGTGGATTGCCTGGGGCCCCTTCGTTGGCTTGTTCCTGGCACGCATTTCCCGAGGACGCACCATCCGGCAGTTCGTAGCCGGCACCCTGATCCTGCCACTGTCTTTCATGATGGCATGGATGTCGATCATGGGAAACAGCGCCATCGACCTGGTGATGAACGACACCGGCGTCATGGATTTCGGCCAACAAGCCATGAACAACCCAGGCTCCGCCATCTACTTGTTCCTGCAGAGCTACCCGTGGGTCGGGCTGACCACCGTGGTAACGACCATCCTCGCCATCGTGTTCTTCGTTACCTCCGGTGATTCCGGTTCGCTGGTGCTATCCAACCTGACCTCGGTACTCACCGACCCCAATCATGACGCTCCCTCCTGGATGCGTATCCTGTGGGCCGGGATCATCGGTGTGCTGACCTTGGCCCTGCTGATGGCCGGCGGTCTCGGCGCCCTGCAGAGTATGGTGGTGGTCATGGGCCTGCCCTTCGCTTTCGTTCTCCTGCTGATGATGCTCGGCCTGTTCAAGGCACTGAAGGTGGAGGGGCTCAAGGAAGACAGCCTGCGCGGCAGCATGGCCGGCCACCTGTCCGGTCGCACCATGCCTGGCGAAGGCGTTGCCCACAACTGGCGCCAGCGTCTGACTCGAGCCGTAAGTTTCCCCAATCATGATCAGGCTCGCCGCTTCCTGAGCGAAGAGGCCAAGCCGGCCATGGAGGATATTCGCGAGGTACTGTCCGAAAAAGGATTTCCCGTGGAGATCGTCGAAGGCAGCGGCAAGGACGAACACTTGGCACTGAATGTGAACCTGGGCGTCGAGCAGGACTTCACCTACCAGATCTGGCCCCACCAATGCGCCATGCCCGCCTTTTCCATCCGCGCCACCCGTGCCGGCACCCATTACTATCGTTTGCAGGTACATATTGGTGAGGGGGGGCAGGGATACGACGTCTACGGTTACACCAAGGAACAGTTGATTGCCGACATTCTCGACCAGTACGAACGGCACCTGTTCTTCTTGCATACCCAGCGGGAACTGCCCGGTGGCGAAGCCATCATGCCGGACACACCCTCCACGGCTGGGCGCTAGAGCTTCGCGGAGTTCGCCCAGGACAAGGAGTAACGTCATGAGCAACCAAGCCTTCGACCAGTCCGCCGACTATGTCATCGTCGGCGCTGGCTCGGCCGGCTCGGTCCTCGCTGACCGGCTGAGCGCCGATGGCCAGTACCAAGTGCTGGTATTGGAATTCGGTGGCAAGGACAACTCCATCTACATCCAGATGCCCACTGCCTTTTCCATCCCCCTCAACAAGCCACGCTTCGACTGGGGGTTCTATACCGAACCAGAGCCGGGGCTTCATGGGCGCCGTATCCATCAGGCCCGCGGCAAGGTGATTGGCGGTTCCTCCTCAATCAACGGCATGGCCTATGTGCGCGGCTGTGCCGGCGATTTCGACGAATGGGTCGAACTGGGGGCCAAGGGGTGGAGCTATGCCGAGGTGCTGCCTTACTTCAAGCGCGCCGAGGACTGTGTCTATGGTGCCGATGAATATCGCGCCACCGATGGCCCGCTGGGCGTATGCAATGGTAACAACATGAAAAACCCGCTTTACCGCGCCTTCATCGAGGCCGGACGCCAGGCGGGTTATGGCGAAAGCCAGGACTACAACGGCTACCGCCAGGAAGGATTCTGCCGCATGGACATGACCGTGCGTGACGGGGTGCGCTGCTCCACCGCCAATGCCTATCTCAAGCCGGCGCTGAAGCGCGACAATCTCAGGCTCGAGATGCACGCCTTGACCACCCGGGTGCTGATGGATGGTGTTCGAGCCGTAGGCGTCGAGTATCGCCAACACGGCAAGACCGTGCGCGTACAAGCCAAGCGCGAAGTCATCCTCGCTGCCAGCGCCTTCAACTCACCCAAGCTGTTGATGCTCTCCGGCATCGGCCCAGCCGAGCATCTCAAGCGACATGGCGTCGAGGTCGTCCACGACCTGCCCGGCGTGGGGCAGAACCTTCACGATCATCTGGAGGTTTGGGTCCAGCAAACTTGTACCCAGAAAATCACCCTTAACGGCTGGCTCAACCCCTTGTCACAGTTCTTGATCGGCGCCCGTTGGTTCTTGTTCAAAAGTGGCTTGGGCGCCAGCAACCATTTCGAATCCAACGCCTATATCCGCAGCCGTGCTGGGCTCAAATACCCCGACCTGCAGTACCACTTCCTGGCCGGTGCCATCGCCTACGACGGCTCCAGCGCCGCCGAAGGTCACGGCTTTCAGGTTCATCTGGGCGCCAACAAGCCCAAGAGCCGCGGCTGGGTACGTCTCAAGTCCAGTGACCCAGCCGATGCGCCGGAAATTTTCTTCAATTACCTGCACGAAGAAGAAGACAAGCAAGACTATCGCACCGCTCTGCGGTTGACCCGTGAGATCTTCGCCCAACCCGCGTTCGATCCTTACCGTGGCGAGGAGATTTCCCCTGGCAAGGGGGTGCAAAGCGATCCCGAGATCGATGACTGGGTGGCAGAGACGGCCGAAACAGCCTACCACCCCTGCGGCAGCTGCCGCATGGGCAGCGATCCCATGGCCGTGGTCGATCCCGAATGTCGCGTGCATGGAATCGACAACTTGCGCGTGGTCGACTCTTCAATCATGCCCAGCGTTACCAATGGCAATATCAACGCCCCCACCATCATGATCGGTGAGAAAGGGGCCGACCTCATCCTCGGCAGGGAACCACCCGCCCCGTCCGAGGCGCCAGTATTCACGATGGCAGAGTGGCAAGACAAACAGCGTGAAGGGACACCCGAACGGTGACTACACATCCTCGAGTTCGGCCCAGCGTGCTCCTACCGTCTCGACGGTGAACGCCATGAAGGCGCGAATGCGGGCACTATGGCGCAGATCTGGATGTACCAGCAACCACAGGTCGGTTGCCACTTCCGGGCCAATAGCCAGCACGCATTCAAGCTCGCGTTCTTGGCGGGCCATGTAATGCGGCAGCATGGCAAGCCCTGCACCCGCGCGGGCAGCTCCCATTGCCGCGACGACACTATTGGTACGTATCGCGACGGCCTCTGACGGCACCCGTTCGTTCAGCCAGCGGCTGCTGGCGAGATGACGAATCATGTCGTTGCCAGCGATGAAACAATGACCTTCCGGCCGACTTGGGTCGTGTAGCCGAGGACGCTCACGTAGATAGTCGCGAGCGCCATACAGTCCCCAGCGAATGGTGCCCAGTCGGCGCCCAATCAGGTTCTCCGGCGGCGCTTCGGTGGGGCGAATGGCGACATCCGCTTCACGTCGGGCTAGATCCAGAAAGGCATTGACGATCAATAGTTCCAATTCGATGCCTGAATAGCGTTCGCAGAACCCGGCAAACAAGGGCGCAAGGAAGCCATTTGCCAGGGTATCGGTCGTGGTGACGCAGATCCGTCCGGAGAGTCGCACGTCCCGCCCGCGCAATTCCCTCTCGACGGCCTGGGTCTCTTCCTCCACACGCTCGGCGCGATGCCGCATGATCTCACCCGCTGCCGTCAGCACATAGCCTTCCGGTAGCCGCTCGAACAGCCGAACCTCCAGCCCTGTTTCCATGGCATTGAGCCGCCGAAACACGGTCGAGTGGTTGACACCAAGCGTGCGTGACGCCCCGGCAAGCGTGCCGGCACGCGCAATCGCAAGAAACAGTCGCAGGTCATCCCAGGCAAGACGCATGTTTTGCACCATTGCAATACTTGATTGCAAATATCGTCCATTTCATTGCGCTACCGCAAGACCTACGCTTCTCTTCACGTTGTCAAGACAACGAGTCCATAGGCATGGCGAATAGCCGACACTTGGAGCATGAAAATGAAGACGATCAGCCGTGAAGCGCTTGTCGCTCGACTCAATGGCCCGAATCAGCCGACGCTGGTGGAAGCCCTGCCGGAGAAGTATTTTCGACAGTGGCACCTGCCGAATGCCATCAACATCAACCATGATCAGGTCAAGCAGCTCGCCTCGGACCTGTTACCGGACAAGGACGCCGAACTGGTGGTGTATTGCGCCAGCGAGACCTGCCAGAACTCGCATATGGTCGCCAATCAGCTCGTTGCACTGGGCTATAACGACGTTAGTGTCTACAAGGGAGGCAAGGCGGATTGGGAAGCCGCTCAACTGCCAGCGGAAACCGCCTAGACATTGCTTACTTTCGACACGTCCGATTGACAGGCCCGCCGGCTTTCCAAGCCGGCGGGTTTCTCACTCCAAAGATGGCTTTCATGTTTCGGCCATCCTGAGCGAGCCTTTACTTCGCCGTAACGTCACTAACCGAGCAACGCTTGCTACGCTTTCCCTGATATTCCGAGGCACCCCAGTAAGTCCTTACTTACAGACCATCAGAGTAAACGGTATACCTTGCCGTCAGGAGTGACATCATGGAGTTTCTCGTCAATCTGGATGTGGACGATCTCGAGCGAGCCATCGGGTTCTACACTGCTGCCTTCGGACTCGAGGTCGGTCGACGGTTCGGCGGCGACGTCGCGGAATTGGTCGGCGGACCGACGCCACTCTATCTGCTGGCCAAACACGCCGACACTCCGGCCTGGAAGAACGCAGCACAGCACCGCCATTACGGCCGGCACTGGACCCCGCTCCATCTGGACTTCGTGATCGACGATATCGACATGGCCGTGGAGGCGGCCGTCGCTGCCGGCGCCGAGTTGGAACAACCGATCACCACCCATGAGTGGGGCCGTCTAGCGCTGATGGCCGACCCCTTCGGTCATGGTTTTTGCTTTGTGCAGTTTCTCGGGCGCGGCTATGACGAGATCGCCGACTAGTATCGGGGATCATCTCGTCGGCATCCATTCGGCTAAAAAGCCGGGGAGGACGACCCTCCCCGGAGTCCCGCCTTTCTCAAGCGACCAGACGCGAACGCAACTCCTCCAGGGTGACATGGCCATAAAAGTGCCCCCGCCCCGTGGCGGGCTCGCCGCGCTCGATGGCATCGGCAAAGCTCACCGCCGGATCCTCCCTGAGCTTGATAAGGTGGCGGGCCAAGTGTGGATATTCGCGGGGCATGTCGAACAGACGGTGATACTCCGCCCAGCGAGCGATACCGACGAAGTAGGCATCCGCTATGCTGCGCTCATCGCCCAGCAGCCACTCACGATCGGCCAGCAAGCCATTGAGATAAGCACAGCCCTCAGCGACTTTCTCGCGGCCCAACCGGCGCAGTAGCGCCTGCTCCACGCCATTCAATCCCTGGGTCTCATAGAGCGCCCATAGCGGATTGAAAGCCGAGAAGAAGTCGGTGTTAAGGTAGGCTAACATCTGGTTCAAGCGATCGAATTCCCGGCTGCCCTGCTCGAAGCCCAGCCGCGTGCTGAGATCGCGTGCCG
This sequence comes from Litchfieldella anticariensis FP35 = DSM 16096, assembly GCF_000409775.1. Classification (GTDB taxonomy): domain Bacteria; phylum Pseudomonadota; class Gammaproteobacteria; order Pseudomonadales; family Halomonadaceae; genus Litchfieldella; species Litchfieldella anticariensis. The sequence goes on from NZ_KE332388.1 coordinate 836,397, forward strand.
CCAGGTGTTGCAGAATCGCCAGGCTCTCGCTAAGCGGCTCGCCATCTTCAAGCAATAAAGACGGGGTCTGGAACAGGGGATTCACCTTGGCGAAGAGCGGATCCCAGGGTTGTTCCAGCATTTCGATGCGGCACAGCCGGTAGGGCTGGCCGAGCCACTCGAGTGCCACGATAGTGCCGAACGAGCAGCCTTGCGGTACGCCATAGAAGAGAACGGGTTCCATTGTCTTGCTCCTTGCTGAGTTTGGTAATGAAAGCCAGGCCTCTGCGGCTGGCCTTGTCAGCAAGGTAATGGCTAAATAGGGCAAATAGCGTCCTATTAAAGGCGGAAGATCAGCTTGGCCAACCCCACCGTTCGTGTCCTCACGCTACTGGAACTGCTGCAGACCCACCGCCACATGAGCGGCCGTGAACTGGCTGAGCGGCTGGACATCGACCGTCGTACGCTGCGACGTTACATCCAGGCCTTGGAGGAGCTCGGTATTCCCGTCACCACTGAGCGGGGGCGGCACGGCGGCTACCGCCTGATGCCCGGCTTCAAGCTGCCGCCGCTGATGCTGACCAGCGAAGAGGCGCTTGCCGTCTCGCTGGGGCTACTCGCCATACGGGGACTGGGCATTGCCGAGACAGCTCCGGCGCAGGAAACCGCGCGGGCCAAACTGGAGCGGGTCATGTCCGCCAAGTTGAAGCGCCAGGCGCACGCCCTGAGCGAGAGCGCACGGCTTGAACTGCCTTCGGCACGCGCGCCTGGCGACGAACGCCTGCTGATCCTGTTCGCTACCGCCACCCAGGCCCGCCAGCGGGTCCGGCTCGACTATTGCGACGACCGGGAGCAGCACACCCGGCGTGTGCTCAATCCCTATGGGCTGGTCTTTCGCGGCGGGCGCTGGTACGTCAGTGGCTGGTGCCACCTGCGCCGCGACCTGCGCAGCTTCCGCCTGGATCGCATCGCCGAGGCCACGCTGCTCGAGGCCAGCTTCGAGCGACCGGTCGATTTCGATCCCGCCGAGCATTTGCACCGCAGCATCGCCAGCCTGCCTCGCGCCAGCGCCGTCAGCGTGCGCTTGCACACCGACCTTGCCCATGCCGTAGAAGAGCTGGGCCATAATATCGGCGTGTTCACGCCCGACGGAAGCGAAGTGATGCTGCACGCCCACACCGACAGCCTGGCCTGGTTTGCCCGCCAGTTGGCCCGCCAGCCCTTCGACTTCGAGATCCTCGACCCACCCGGGCTGCGCGATGCCCTCTCGGAGCAAGCCACCCGCCTTCAGCGGCTAGCGGAAAGAAAATGAGCGATCGAGTCGAAATCGACTACGGTGAATCGACGAAGGGAAGTAACACCTACAACAACCCCCTGGAGATCCACTATACAGCTTTCTACCTACCTGATCTTCGACGCAATTGCCGCGAAGCCTTCGAGTTCTACCAGCGTTGCTTCGATACCAAGCTAGAGGCCATGGCCACCTACGCCGAAATACCTGCCAGCGAAGGCATGGAGATACCCGAAGGAGCCGGTAACATGGTCATGCACGCCCGACTGCGCATCGGCAACCAAACCTTGATGGCCTCGGACAACTCCCCTGCCTGCCCCGCACCCTATGAAGGCATCAAGGGCGCGAGTATTGCGGTTGGTGTCAACTCGGTAGAGGAGACCGAACGGCTCTTCAACACCCTGGCCGACAATGGCACCGTGCAGATGCCGCTCGAGGAGACCTTCTGGGCGCATCGCTTCGGCATGCTGATGGACCGATTCGGCGTTGCCTGGATGATTAATTACGACAAGGAAGCGCAGGTAGCCATCTAAGACTTTGCCTGAAAAGTCATGACCCCGCTCCCTCCCCTCGCCGATCATCTGGCTCAATAGGCCGACAAACTCAGACGACCGATAATGTCAGGTCCACGCGGTACGATACCAACTGGATTGATCGTCTGTTGGCTCGCGTAGTAATGGTTCAGTATTTCCTTCATATGTACCGTTTCACTCACCCCAGGCAATGAATAGAACCGCCTGGCGAAGGCCCATAGACGAGGGTAATCGTAGGCATGTCGCCAATTACACTTGAAATGAGTGTGATAGACAGCATCGAAGCGAATCAGCGTGACGAAGAGGCGAATGTCGACTTCCGTGAGACGGTCACCAAACAGCCAGTCGTCGTCCGGAAAGGTCGCCTCCAGAATGTCCAAAGCTTCGAAGAGGCTTGCCACGGCCCGGTCATAGCGCTGCTGATCCGATGCAAAGCCCGCCTGGTAGACGCCATGGTTAATATATTCCCGTATGAAGGCACTCACCTTACCCAACGACTTGGCGAGATCCTCTGGATAAAGGCGCGGCGTGGCCGGCGCCAGGCGTACGAAAGCGCTGTCCAGCATGAGAAAGATGTCCGTCGAGTCATTACTGACGATCTGGCTTGTCTTCTTGTCCCATAGCACGGGCACCGTGATCCGTCCTTCATATTGCGGACGAGTCTGTTGATAGATGTCTGCCAGCGTATCTGCCCGGGACACCGGATCCGGTGGGTCGAATCGCCAACCGCGTGCGCCCAGTAAGGGAGCCACGCGGCTGACCGACACGATGTTCTGAAGCCGCTTCAATGCACGCCCCAGCAAGACATAATGGGAAAAGGGGCAGGCATAGGAGACGAATAGGTGGTAGCGGCCTTTCTCCGGCACAAACTCGTCGATACCGTCGTCAGAGATCATATGGCGGAACTCGCTTTCCGCCATATGATCGCGCGACTCAAGCTGCACCGAACCCTCTTCGATCACCCGAAGGAGTCGCTCACTCATTCGACCTCCCCTCGGTTGGCCAGCTTCCCGGCAATGCCGGCGACATGGCGTCCCTGGAATCTGGCACCGTCCAGCTCGATGGCCGAGGGCCGACGACTATCATCGGATCCTGAGATCGTTGCGGCTCCGTAGGGTGAGCCGCCGAGAATCTCGTCCATACCCATCTGCCCCTCGAAACTATATGGCAGGCCAACCACTACCATGCCGAGATGGAATAGGACCGTTTGAAAGGTAAGGATCGTCGACTCCTGACCACCATGTTGCGAACCCGACGAGGTGAAGACCGACCCGGTCTTGCCGATGAACTTCCCCTCGAACCACATATCTCCGGTCTGGTCGAGGAAGTTCTTCATCTGTGCAGTCATGTTCCCATAGCGGGTAGGGGTACCGAAGATGATGGCATCGTAGTCGGCCAGTTCCTCGACCGTTGCCACGGGTGCCGGCTGGTCGAGCTTGTATCCCGCCGCCTGTGCCACTTCCGTCGGCACCAACTCGGGCACGCGCTTCACGGTAACGTGACTACCGGCTTCCCTGGCCCCCTCGGCTACGGCATGCGCCATTGTCTCGATATGGCCGTAGGAGGAGTAATAGAGGACTAGCACACTGGTCATCGTAAGCTCCTGTCTTCCGATTTGGGTGGGTACGGCAACCAGTGTAGTGTTGCTATATTTATTGGAAACAGCTGTTAATGAACAATGGTGTTGATCAAAGGACAACGCAAATGCTGCCTGAATCGAGCGCCCTCGCTACCTTTGCGCTGGTGGTGGAAACCGGCAATTTCACACGGGCCGCCGAGCGGCTCGGGGTATCGAAATCGGTTGTCACCCGGCGCATCTCGGCACTGGAAGCCAGCCTGAACGTGAAACTGTTCAACCGCACGACACACCATGTCACCCCGACCGATATCGCCCTCGCCTTTTATGAGCGCACCCGTCGCATCCTCGACGACCTCGATGAAGCCGTCGACGCCGTTACCTCGGCCTCTGCGGAGCCGCGAGGCCTGGTGCGCATGGCGGCACCGCTTGCCTTTACCACCATGCACGTGATGCCAGCCGTTGCCACGCTGCTGGAGCAGCATCCTCGATTCGAAGTACAAGTTGAGCAGGACGATCGCTACCTGGACTTGGTCGCAGAAGGCTTCGACATGGCCATCCGCATCGGAGCGCTCAAGGATTCAACCTTGGTCGCTCGCCGGTTGGCCCCCATTCGCCGGCTGGTCGTTTGCAGCCCCGAATATGCCAATCGGCATGGCATTCCCGCCACGCCACAGGAACTCCACGCTCACGACTGTCTCATTTACACTAATGCCACCCCGGCAGAACAATGGCGCTTCCTGGTCGACGGTAAGTGGGAATCGATTCGTACCAAGGGGCGGTTCAAGGGCAACAACGCCGAGATGCTGCGTGACGCCGCTCTCAGGGGCCTGGGCCTGGCGGCCCTTCCAGCCTTCATCGTGGGTAAGGAGGTCGACCGCGGCGACTTGCAGGCGGTCCTGCTGGACTATCCGCTGAAGGATTCGACACTCTATGCGGTTTATCCGCCGACACGGCGCCTCGCGACCAAGGTACGCACCGTCGTCGACTTCTTCGCCGAGCGCTTCGCCGGCCAGCCGTACTGGGAGCCGCAAATTCTGCATAATCGGCATGAGAGCGACAGGCGACGCAGCTAGATGTGACCTCTAGGTAGGTTGTTCATCCGGAGCCTATCTGGACAATAGGAGGTGCAACCCAAACCAACCACCTCCAGCCTCAGGCCAAGCCGATACGATACCGGCTCAGGTCGTCCGGATGCGCTGAGCCTCGTCATACATAGTCGGCTTGGAGGTCAATGCTTCCCAGCCTGCCATTGCCGCCTTGGCGATGTCCCCAAGTTGCGCACGGGTTGCACCATCCCGCGCTTGAATCGAGAGCCCCTGTAATACAGTAGTGTAGTAAGCCGTGATGACATTGCAGCCGGTCTCCTCAGCCAGTTCGCCTTCCGCCACTGCACGCTCCAAACGCTGACGAAGCACGTTGCGAGTTTCCGCCCGTTGAACAGCAAGATATTCGCGAGTACCGGCGTTCTCCGGTGAGCCAATCCTCTATGAAACCAAACACGGCGTAGAGACCTTAACCAGACGCTTGCCGGTGACCGCGCCGATGGTGGCGGCAAGGTGCCCACCCTGCTCGAGCCGCTGCACGGCCAGACGGAAGTGCTTGGTTTCCTGGCCAGCCGGTTGAGCCAATACTGGGCCGACTACCAATGGCGCGAAGCCAATATCAACGGTGGCCCCGGCTTCGTGATGCATCGACAAGGCACCGTCACAGCCGTGGTCACCTTCGGCTTCGATCCTTCGGGCCAGGCTACGGATATCTTCATCGTGCGCAATCCCGACAAGCTGGCACGGCTGACGTTATGAATCGCGCTCGATAATGGAACGGCAGGCATTTTCTCTCGACAGGGAATCCAACAGTCCCATGATCCAGTCGCGCACGGCAGCGATAGCCGGCTCCTCGAGCCGCTCGGGTGGGTAGACGAGATGGAAGGGAGCGGCTTTTATCTCGGGGCCGAACGGTTGAACCAGGCGCCCCTGACGCAGCTCCTCCTCGATCAGGTATCGGCTCATCAGGGCTACGCCCTGCCCGTCCAGCGCGGCGGTGATGCCGTGGGTTTCGTCGGAGAACAATAGCCTGGCGCTAACGTCGAGCCCCGGCACCTGGACCTGACGCTGCCAGGCCGCCCAGTCCACCGGCGTGGGCGAAGAGAAGTGGAGCAAGGTATAGCGCACCAGCTCGGCAGGTTCCCGCAGCTTAAGCACTGGGCTGCAGGCCGGTATGAATACATTGTCGAACAGCTTCTCGGCCACCAGGCCGGGCCAGGGGCCCTCACCATAGCGAATCGCCATATCGGCGACGACGCCATCCAGAGCGACCGCTTCGTGAGAGACCTGGATGCTCAAGTCGATCTGCGGATGCGCGTCACGCAGAAGACAGACCCAAGGCAGCAGCCAGCGCGCGGCCACGGCCGGCGTGGTGGAGAGGGTTACCGCCTGCCGCGCCGGCGGCCGGCGCAGCTTGGTTACCGTCTCGGCGATGGCATCGAAGGAGTCACTCAGCACGCTTAGCAGCGTCTGGCCCTGAGCCGTCAGCACCAGCTGTCGCGGCCGGCGGACAAACAAGACCACACCCAAGCTCTCCTCGAGCTGACGAATCTGGTGACTGACAGCCGTCGGCGTGACCGAGAGTTCCTCGGCCGCCCGCTTGGCACTGAGGTGTCGCGCCACCGCCTCGAAGGCGCGCAGGGCGGAAAGAGAGGGTAGTCGGCGCGGCATCATGGCTGAGTTTTATTTTCCATTAGCGAAAAAGAATCGTCGTTTGTCGCCTCACAAGGCTTTTGTTTTGATGATTTAAGCCACAAGCATAACTGAAACCAACTCACTCAAACGATCCTACACTCAGCGAAGGAGAAATCACATGACGCGTCTACTTCATCTCGATGCCAGCCCACGCCCCGGCCGCGCCGGTACACATGACCACGGCTCGCATACCCGTCGATTGACCCATCATTTCATTTCGCACTGGCACGCCCTGGAGTCGGATGCCGAAGTTGTCTATCGCGACATCGGCGCGAACCCGCCGCAACTGACCAGCGTCGAGTGGATCGAGGCCGAATTCACGCCCGCTGAACAAAAGTCGGAGTCAATGCAAGCAGTCCTTGCCGATAGCAATGCCCTGGTCGATGAGGTCGTCCAGGCTGACATCCTGGTGCTCGGCGTGCCCATGTACAACTTCGGCATGCCGGCCGCCTTCAAGGCCTGGATCGACAACATCGTCCGTATTGGTCGCACCGTCGACTTCGATATGAAGTACGGCGCCCATCCCTACGTGCCGCTGGAACACTACGTGCCGCTGCTGGCCGACCGCCCCCGGCATGCGGTGCTGCTCTCCTCACGCGGCGGATTCGGCTTCGACCGGCCAGGCCCCCTAGCGGACTTCAACCACCTTGAGCCGAGCGTGCGCACCGCGCTGCAGTTCATCGGCATCGGCGGCTTCCACGACATCGCCATCGAGCACCAGGAGGAAGGTGGCGAAGCACTGGCAGCCTCGACCGAAAGCGCCCTGGCGCGCATCGACCGGCTGGTCGAGAGCTTGCATAGTGAAATGGCTATGCCGCGTCTGTCACAGCCAGCATGAATGACAGCTTTGCCGGATAGCCAACACCGGGGCGTATGACGCCCCGGCCTCCTTCCTGTAGCCTCGACCGGATAGCGCCTTGTCGAAAGGACACCGACATGCTGATCAAACCCGTACCCAGCGCCAAAGCCCCTCTCGATCTTCTGCTGGAAGCAGATCCATCAGTAGACAAAATCCGTCGCTATCTTGAGAATTCGAGCTGCTACGTCGCGACAATCGGCAATAAAACGGTCGGGGCTTACGTCATTCAGCCCATCATGGATGGCGTATTTGAGCTGATGAACATCGCGGTCGCCCCAGCGCATCAAGGGAAAGGCATTGGTGCAAAGCTGCTGGAGCATGCCGTGAAGAAGGCCCGCGAGCTAGGCGCAGGACGCCTGGAACTGGGCACCGGCACCTTTGGTTACCAGCTCGCCTTCTACCAGCGCGCGGGATTTCGGGCCGTCGCCGTGGAGCGGGATCACTTCCTCACCCACTACGACGAGCCAATCTACGAGAACGGCATCCAGTACAAGGACAGGCTGCGGCTGGCCCTCGAGTTCTGATTAGCTCGCCGACCCTCGGTACGTACCACCCTAAGAAGCTTGGCTCACCGCCGCCTTGTCCGTCACCGGGTCGACCTTGCGCGAGCGCTCCTGCACCACCTCGGCGATGAACTGCAGACCCAGACGATGCGGCTGACGTGCCTGGCGAATGATGGCTGAATTCGCTTGACTCACTGTCGAATCCGGACCTTCCAAGACGACTATCTCGTGCAACGTCAGTAACAGGAGAAGTCCTCATGTCAGCGCATGATCGAACATCCCAACGCATCGTTTCCCGTGACGAATGGCTCGCCGCACGCAAGGAGCTACTGACAAGGGAAAAGGAACTGACTCGCCTGCGCGACGACCTGAACGCCAAGCGCCGCGCCTTGCCGTGGGTGAAAGTCGAGAAGGAGTACGTGTTCGAAACGCTTGAGGGTCGCAAGACGCTCGCCGAACTATTCGACGGGCGTAGCCAATTGATCGTCCACCACTTCATGTTTGGCCCCGGCTGGGAAGCGGGCTGTATCGGCTGCTCCTTCACAGCTGATCACATCGAAAGCACACGGGTGCATCTCGAACACCATGACGTAAGCCTGGTGCGAGTCTCGCGGGCCCCACTCGACGAGATCGAGGCCTATCGTAAGCGCATGAGTTGGCGCGTGAAGTGGGTTTCCTCGCACGACAGCGACTTCAACTATGACTATCGCGTCTCGTTCAGCCCCGAGGAGATCGCCAAGGGCGCGGTTGAGTACAACTATACGACGACCGACGTCTCGATTGAGGATCTGAGCGGTCTTAGTGTGTTCTTCCGGGACACCAGTGGCGACATTTTCCACACCTATTCGACCTACGGGCGCGGCGACGAACTCGTCGACAGCACCTACATGCTGCTCGACATGACACCGAAGGGTCGCAACGAAACGGGGCCTCATCACAACCTGATGGACTGGGTGAAACGCCACGACGAGTACGAAGTGGCAGGATAGGCCTGGGTTGGGAAGTCAGTGTTTCCCAAGATAGTCACGCAGGAAATCCACGAAAACACGCACCTTGGCGGGCACGTGCCGCCCCGGCGGGTAGACCGCATGAACACCACCTTCAGGGAGCGACCAGTCCTCCAGTATTCTCACCAGCCTGCCGGCGCGGATTTCCGCGTCGGCAGGGGTATCCGCCAGCACTGAGACGCCAGCACCGGCGGCTAGCAGAGTGCTCAACGCCCCGGCGGAGTTGGCCTTCAAACGCGCATGCACCTGAACCTTGCGCTCTTCCTGTTCCTTGCGGAAGGTCCAAGTCAACGGCGAAGGCAATCGCGTGAAGGCGACCCAGTCGAGGCGGCTGAGTTCCTCCGGCTGCCGGGGGATGCCGTGTCTTTCGAGATAAACCGGCGAGCTCACCACATATTGGCGAAAACTGCCCAGCCGGCTGGAGCGTAGAGAAGAATCCCTCAACCAACCCGCCCGGATCGCCAGGTCGATGCCCTCCTTGATCATGTCGCTCACCCGATCATCGCTACGCAGTTCGATGGCAAGCTCGGGATGTTCCGCACTGAACTTCACTACCGCCGAGCCGATGACCTGCGCGGCATAACCTTCCGGTGCCGTGATGCGTAACTCCCCTCTCAAGGTGTGCCGATGCGATTCCACTATGCTTACCGCTTCTCCCAGCCCATCCAACAAGGGGCGACATTCGCGATAGAAGGATTCACCCGCCTGGGTCAGGTTGACCCGGCGAGTGGTGCGGTGAAACAACGCGACACCCAACCGCTCTTCCAATTGACGAATCTGTAGACTCACTCGGGTCTTGGTGCATCCCAGCCGTTCCGCCGCGGCGGTGAAGCTACCCGCCTCCACCAGAGCGACGAAGATCGGTAACCCATTGAGATCCAGACCATCGCTGTTGGCCATCTCGGCTCCTAAATTGTTATTCAATCAACAACAGTAAAATATTGATTGAGATATTTTTCACATCAATTTTCAAGATAACAATAGCCGCACCATTGTTGTCATTACTTATCTTTGAGGAGAGGGACTCTATGAAGATTGCACTGATCGGCGCCAGCGGTTTCATCGGCTCGGCACTGCGCGAAGAAGCCTTGCACCGTGGCCATCAGGTCAAGGCACTGGTCACCCAACCCGAGCGCATCGCAGCACGACCCAACCTGACAATCGAAAAGAGTGACGTACTCGATAGCCAGGCACTCACGGAGCAGCTGCGTGGGGCCGACGTGGTACTCAGCGCCTTCAGCGGCCATGCCCAGCAGGACGTTCGCGGCTATTACGTCCAAGGGTTCGATTCGATCCTTGCCGCCACCCAGGCCGCCGGTGTCGAACGCCTGCTGGTCGTCGGTGGTGCCGGTTCGCTGGAAGTGGCTCCCGGCAAGTTGCTGATCGATACGCCCGATTTCCCCGCCGAATACAAGACTTCCGCCGAAGGTGCCAAGGCGGCTCTGGAGCAACTGCGCGATCAGGATGCTCAAACCTGGACCTTTCTCTCCCCCGCGGCCGAAATATTCCCCGGCGAGCGCACCGGTAACTTCCGGCTCGGCAGCGACCAACTACTCGTCGACGCTGAGGGCAACAGCCTCATCTCGGTGCAGGACTACGCTGTCGCCATGCTCGACGAAGCGGAAGAACCACGTCATCTCAATCAGCGCTTCTGCGTGGCATATTGACCCACGGCTCACGCCATTCCTTCCGACATAACAGCCGCTGTCGATTTTTGAGCGCCCCGAACGACTATCTCCTGCAACGACAGCCACAGGAGATATCGTCATGGCATACAACGAGACAGCTCATCCGGAGATCGTCTCCCGAGACACTTGGCTCGAGGCTCGCAAGCAGCTGCTGACGAAAGAGAAGGCCCTGACCCATCAAATGGATGCGGTGAGTGCCGAGCGTCGTCGGCTACCGATGGTGAGGATCGAGAAGGACTATGTCTTCGATGGTCCCAACGGCAAGGCGCGCCTGCTCGACCTGTTCGAGGGGCGCCGCCAACTCATCGTCTACCACTTCATGTTCGACCCGGAGTGGGATAAAGGCTGCAGCGGCTGCACGGGTTTCGTGAACGCCCTCGGCGATCTCTCGCTACTGCACGATCGCGATACCAGCTTTGCACTCGTCTCGCGCGCGCCGTTGGCCAAGCTCGAGACCTACAAGGCCCAGCAAGGCTGGCGCTGGCCCTGGGTCTCGTCTCACGGCAGCGATTTCAACTACGACTTCCATGTCACCCTCGACGAGACCGTCGCCTCCCCTGAATATAACTATCGCAACAAAGCAGAACTCGAGCAGCGCATGGGAGAACCACACTTCATGTCGGGCGAATGCCACGGCTTGAGCGTGTTCTTCCGTCTTGGCGACGAGATCTTCCACAGCTACTCGACCTATGCCCGCGGTTGCGAAAGCCTCACCGACGCTTACGCGCTTCTCGATCGAACCCCATACGGCCGCCAGGAGGACTTCGAGGATTCCCCACCGGGATGGCCCCAGAAACCGACCTACGGTTAACCCCTTAGTGAAAAGATTCCACCGGTGTGTCGAACTCGCCCAATACCGTTCGACTAGTGTGTGAAAACCCATTCGGAGGACAAGATCATGCGCCTGAGTACCTATCTCATCTTCAACGGCGACTGCAAGGCCGCCTTCCAATTCTACGCACGCTGTCTCGACGGCAACATCGTGGCGATGCACACCTATGCGGAAGCCCCGGAAGAGTGCGTCCAAGAGACACCACCGGAACACCGCGACAAGATCATGCATGCTCGGCTGGAAATAGACGGCCAGTGGCTAATGGGCTCCGACATCACACCACAGTGCCCGGCCCCCTATGAAGCCATCAAGGGCGCCCACATTACGCTTAATATCGACACCCCGGAGGACGCAGAGCGCATCTTTCAGGCCCTCGCGGACAACGGCACGGTGCAGATGCCTCTCGAGGAAACCTTCTGGGCCAAGCGTTTCGCCATGCTGACCGACAAGTACGGCGTGCCATGGATGATCAACTGCGAGAAGGAGGTGTAACGAAGCGCTTCCCCAATCCCGCCGTCGATAGCGGCAAAGCCGAGATCGAAGTACGCCAGCTGTTCGAACTGGAGGATTTCGGCCCCAGTGAGGAAATCGAACGGCAGCGAAGCTGGTATGGCTGGCACCAGGGCCTCGTCACATACCCAAGGGTGCCAGCAATTCGTTCATGAACCGTGATACCAGCCTCGGCTCGAGCCAGATCAGGAACACCACGCCCCAGGTCCCGCCCCACAGATGCGCACTGTGGTTGATGTTGCCGCTTCCGCGGCGTTGTGCCCAGATCGAATAGAGCACATAGACTGCAGCGAACACGATGGCCGGAACCGGGACGAAGAACACGAACAGCAGCGACCACGGCTGTAGGAGAATATAGGCAAAGAGCATGGCGGCGACCGCGCCGGAAGCTCCTAAACTTCGATATTTAGTATCGTTCCGGTGACGAAAAAAGCTGGGTAGGATCGCGATCAGGATGCCAGCCAGATAGAAGAGCCCGAACCCTACGGCGCCGATGCGCGGTGTCAGCACCTGCTCCATCACTGTACCGAAGAAATATAGGGTGACCATGTTGAACAGCAAATGGGCACCGTCAGCGTGAATGAAACCATGGCTTAGCAGGCGCCACCACTGGCCCTTCGCCACACCAGTCGGCCAGAAGATCAGGGCATCGAGCAGACGCGGCTGCTGCCAGGCCAGCAGGGAGATGGCGACGGTAATGGCAATCAGGGCAAGGGTAATGCTCATAGGCGCGGCTCTTCGTTCCTTGATTTCAAGTCGTTCAATCCTCGATCAGCCGGCGTCCCAGGCTGACCACCTCATCCTGAACGTAACCAAGTGAGCGATAGAAGGCGATGTTCTCCTCATCGCCCCTCCCTGGACCGGTGAAATGCAGCCATTGGTAAATCAATTCAGGTGGCGACAGCCGCCTTGGGCTCGTCCACAGCGGCTGTCTCACGAATCGGCCAGTGCAGCGCCATGGTCACCAGGCTCAGTGCCACGCCGCTCCACCACACCCCATCATACGAGCCGGTGGTTTCGTAGAGCCAGCCGCCCAGCCACACTCCCGTAAAGCTACCAACCTGGTGGCTGAGGAACACCACGCCATACAGCGTCGCCATATAGCGAGTGCCGAACATGGTCGCCACCAGACCGGTGGTCGGCGGTACAGTGGCCAGCCACAGGAAGCCCATTGCGCAACTGAACGCCAACACACTGGTCAGGCTCAGCGGCAGCAACATGAACAACGCAATGGCCACGGCACGCCCAGCATAGATCGCAATCAGCACCAAGCGCTTGGAGGCTCGCCCGGAAATCACTCCGGCCATGTAGGCCCCCACCACGTTACACAGCCCGATTAGGCTGATCGACCAGGCACCCACCTTGGCATCGAAGCCGGCATCGACCAGGAAGGCTGGCATATGCACGGTGATGAAGGCCAGATGGAAGCCACACACGAAGAATCCGGCGGTCAGCAGCCAATAGGAGACGTGGCCGCGGGCCAACTTGAGCGTAGCAGCAAATTCCCCAGGCGTAGCGATCGGCGCGGCGCCACCGGAGCCCTTGTCCGATGCGGCCAGCGGCATGGCCAGCAGTGCCATCGTCAGGCTCATCAGCGCCATGGCATTGAGCGCGCCACTCCACCCCAGCCAGTCGATCAGCTCCTGCGCTACCGGCGCCAGCAGGAACTGACCCATGGATCCCGCCGCCGTTCCGATCCCCAATACCCATTGGCGTCGGGACTCGTCTACCACCCGCGCCATCGCCGGCAATACGATGCCAAATGCCGTGCCTGCCACGCCAGCACCGACCAGCAGCCCCGCGCCACCATGCAGCACCCAGATCTGACTCACGTCGGCGGTCATCCACATGCCCAGGGCATAGAGCACGGCACCACCCACAAGGACACGCACCGTACCGAAGCGGTCGGCCAGCCCTCCGGCCAACACCGCAATCACGCCCCAACTCAGGTTTTGAATCGCCAACGCCAGACCGATGATGTCGCGTCCCCAACCGTTGGCCTCGTTGAGCGGTTGTACGAACAGCCCGAAGCTGGAACGCAGGCCAAACGAGAGCATGAGCAGTAGTGAGCCACATAGGATCAACCACCACGTGGCAGCAGGCAGGCGAGCAGAACGCATGATGACGTCTCCAGTAGCCAAAAATTCATCAGGAGTCGCCATCCTCGGTGTTTTCTGATAAACCGACAAACGAGTAATTACGCTTCCATGCATTAGAAAAACTCGGTCATGAGCCAACCACCACTGAAAGCCATTCAATGCTTCTGCCTTGCCGCACAGCACCTTAGTTTCAAGAAGGCGGCTGAAGAAATCGCCGTCACATCAGGTGCGATTAGCCAGCAGATCAAGGGCCTGGAGAATTGGTTGGGGATGACGCTGTTCGAGCGTCGCGCACGCTCCATCATGCTTACCGAAGCGGGCAATGCCTACTACCGACGCATCGCGCCACTGATGGACGAACTGGTCGGCGTCAGCTACTCGATGCAGCAGGTGGATCGTCTCAAGGTGGTGCGCCTATCCCTACCACCCGCCTTTGCCCTGCTGTTTCTCGGTCCGGCCTTGCCCGCCTTTCGTGCCCATCATCCGGACATCGAGCTACAACTGCATGCCTCACCGATGCTCCACGCGCTGGAGGAAGCCGGCAATGACCTAGCGATTCGCTATCTGCCCCAAGCCGACGATCAACTCGACTGTACCCTGCTAGTTAGACTCGAGATATTTCCAGTGTGTAGCCCGGCCTATCTGGCCGCCCACCCCGATCTCGCCCATGGTTGCTTGCACGGCACCACTCTAATCAACGATATCCTGCACCAGGACTGGCACCGCCTGACCCAGACCTACAACCTGGCACTCGCCGACACTCAGCGGTTGCACGTCGATCAGGCCATGCTCGCCCAGCAAAGCGCGGAGAATGGCCTCGGTATCGCCCTGGGTGATTCCCTACTCAGCCGTCAGGCCCTGGAGAGCGGTCGTTTGGTCGTACCGTTCGAGGCCAGACTGCCCGCTCGACGTCACCTCTATCTGGCCCATGCCAGAAAGCCGCTGCTCAGCCCTGCCGCCTGCACTGTCAAGCGCTGGCTCGTCGAGACATTTCGTGAAGAATAGCGATTTCCATGGCGATCCATTTTGCCATCAGAACTCCAGACAGATTTTGCCAAAGTGGCGTCCCGCTTCTTCGTGACGGAAGGCGTCGGCGATCTCGTCCAACGTGAAACTACGATCGATCACCGGTCGCATGCTGCCAGCCTCCAGGGCACGGACCATCTCGGCCTGATGCTGCCGGCTACCGACGATCAAGCCCTGAAGCCTGGCCTGCTTGGCCATCAGCTTGGCGGTGGGTATCTCGCCGGCACGACCGGTAAGCACACCGATCAGCGAGATATGTCCACCAATACGCACCGCCTCTATCGATTGCGGCAAGGTGCCGGGGCCACCAACCTCGATCACATGGTCGACGCCACGCCCGTCAGTGAGTTCTTTCACGCGCTTGCCCCACTCCGGCTCGGTCTTGTAGTTGAGGGTGTGATCGGCACCCAGCTCCACGAGCTTTTCAATCTTCTCATCGGACGACGAGGTGGCAATCACCCGCGCACCCATCAATTTGGCGAACTGCAAGGCGAAGATCGACACCCCGCCGGTACCCAGTGCCAGCACCGTATCGCCGGCCTTGAGGCCGCCATCGACCACCAGGGCGCGCCAGGCAGTAAGGCCAGCCGTGGTCAATGTCGCCGCCTCGGCGTGGCTGTAACCCTCGGGAGCGCGGGTGAACCAGGTCGCCGGACGTACCACTTGCTCACAGGCATAGCCATCGACTCCGTCACCGGGCACGGTGGTGAAGTCACCGATTCGCGCCGGGCCATCGAGCCAGGTGGGAAAGAAGGTGGAGACGACCGAATCGCCAACCTGGAACTCCTCGACACCCTCTCCGATCGCTTCGACCACCCCGGCCCCATCGGCCATGGGGATGCGTCCATCCGCGGTCGGCTTACTTCCCGAGACGACGCCATAGTCATGGTAATTGAGCGAACTGGCATGTACCCGAACGCGGATCTCGCCCGGTCCCGGCTCACCGGGTTCCGATACATCAATGATGTCGAGACGGTCCAGACCACCGGGACTGCGCACTGCTACGGACTTCATCGCTACCCTCCTCTTCGTTGTCGCGCTTCTCCGTTGACAACTGCCATCAATGAAAAGATACCGGAAAGCGAGGATGTTCTAAGCTTAAGGTAAGACAGCGGGGCACCTAATGACATCGATGCTGTCTGACATAAGGTCCATCGACAATATGATCGGTGGTACCAATCCGCACCGGGTGTCGCACCCCCTACGTCAGCAGGAGAAGCCCAATGGGAACCATCGAGACTCTCACTGTTGGACTGGCCACCGCGGCCGTCCTGGCCATCGCCATCTATGCCGGCGTTGAATTCAAGCGGCGCCTGATCCGTCAGCCAGTGCGCATCGACGACGAGCAGAAACGCATCGCACAGCGGAACCGGTTCAATCGTCGGTAAACGTCAAGCACATGGCGACACGCTCGCGTAATCCGCAGCGTGTATCATCGCGCAGCAAGCGCGCCAAGTCCGCGCTCAGTTCATGTCGTGCTAGCCGCTGGAATCCCCGTCGCTCATAGAAAGGAGCATTCCAGGGCAAATTGGCAAAGGTGGTCAGGGTAAGCGCCTTGAACTGAGCGGCCATGGCCCAAGCTGTCACTCGCACACCAGCGCTCGTCCCAATCCTCGGCTAGCCATGGCAAAGGCTACCATCGGCTACTGCTCCTGATACGGCTGGGCCCACACCTTCTCCGGCTCATGGCGCTCGAGGATACTCTCCACTTGGCGTTGGACATCCTCCGGAACGATCACCTTGAGTTGGTTGGTCTCCCTGTCCAGAAACAGCTTTTCCCGGTCAATCCCTTCGGATACCAATTCGTCAAACGCATTGATGGCCTTGAGGATGTCGTCATACGTGGCAGTAACGGTCTGGGTCATGATGTCCTCCGACACACGCAGAGATGATGGATGGTCGCTGCCTGATCACGCCTCCTCTTCCTTGTGCGGCCGGTAGTCCTGCATCAGCTGTCGCTGGACATTCTCGGGCGCCGGTTCATAGTGGCTGAACTGCAGGGTATAGGTGCCGGAGCCGCCGGTCATGGCATTGAGGCGATTAGGGTAGTCGGCGATTTCCGCCAACGGCACCACCGCCTGGATGCTGATCTGGTCGCTCATGGAACGGGTATCCTGGATACGGCCACGACTTGCCGAGAGATCGGCCGTGATATCCCCCATGGCATTTCCTGGAGCTTCGACCACCAACTCCGCCATCGGCTCCAGCACGATGGGGCCTGCCTTGTGCACGGCATCCAGGAAGGCCTTGCGGCCGGCGATAACGAAGGCAATCTCCTTGGAATCCACTGGGTGGGTCTTGCCGTCGTGCACGGTCACCCGCACATCCTGCAATGGATAGCCGGCAATCGCTCCACTCGCCATGGCCTGGCGGACGCCCTTTTCCACCGCCGGCAGCAATGACCCCGGAATGACGCCGCCTCGAATGGTATCCATGAACTCGAATCCGGCCCCGCGCGGCAACGGCTCGACACGCAAGAACACCTCGCCGAATTGGCCGGCACCTCCAGTCTGCTTCTTGTGTCGGCAATGCCCCTCGGCAACGCCGGTAATAGTCTCCCGATAAGCAATGGAAGGCGGGCTGGTCTCGACCTCCACACGATAACGCTGGTTCAGGCGCTCCAGGGCCATACGCAGGTGCAACTCACCCAATCCACGCAACACCGTCTCCTGGGTGGCCGAATCCTGTTCAACACGCAACCCTGGGTCTTCCTCGACCATCTTCGCCAAGGCTTCCCAGAGTTTTTGTTCGTCGCCGTGACGCATCGCCTGGATCGCCAGCCCGAACACCGGGGCAGGCAATTCCACAGGGCGCAGATGGATATGGTCTTCGTCGTGGGAATCGTGCAGCACGGTATCGAAGGTCACCTCATCTACCTTGGCCAGGGCACAGATCTCGCCTGGGCCACAACGTGACACGTCCAGATGCTGCCGCCCTTGGAGACGAAACAGGTTGCCTACCCGAAACGGTTTGCGGGCGTCCCCAGCGAACAGTCGTGTATCGCGGGTCACGGTGCCTTGATGGACGCGGAACACCGCCATCTTGCCAAGGAAGGGATCGTGTTCGATCTTCACCACATGCGCCAATACATGGGCATCCGGGTCAGGGAGCGCCTGGTACTCGCGGGTACCTTCAGCGTCTTGTCGGAGAAAGGGCGACGGGTTGCCTTCCAAGGGGTTGGGCATCAGTCGTGAGAAGATGTCCAGCAGCTCACTTACCCCGGCACCGGTGATAGCCGAGGTAAAACAAACGGGCACCAAGTGCCCGTCGCGCAATGCCGCCTCGAAAGGCTCATGTAGTTGCTCTGGATTGAGCTCCTCCCCCTGTTCCAGGTACAGCGCCATCAACTCCTCGTCCAACTCCACCACTTGATCGACCAGCATCTCGTGGGTTTCAGCGACAGAGGAAAAGTCCGCCTCGCCGTCAGGGGCGAAGAAGCAGTCCGAAACCCGCTCTGCGCTTGAAGCAGGCAGGTTGAGAGGTAGACATTGAGGACCGAAAGCGGCGCGGATCTCTTCCAGCAGGATGGCTAGCCCGGAGGGGGCGGTATCGATCTGGTTGACGATGATCAGCCGACACAGCCCTCTTGCCTCAGCCCATTGCATGATCCGGCGTGTCGTGGCATCGACACCGACACGGGCATTGATCACCACCGCTACCGTCTCCACGGCGGGTAGAATCGACAATGCGGCCCCCTGGAAGTCGGCATACCCAGGTGTGTCGATCAGGTCGATCCATGTGTCCTTCCACTCCAGCCCCATCACCGAGGCCGTAATCGAGTGTTGCAGGGCTTTCTCTTCGGGAGTGGTGTCGCTGATCGTGGAGCCCCTCTCCACGCTGCCGGCACCATTCACGACACCGGCCGCTGTCAACAAGGCTTCGGCCAGGGTCGTCTTTCCCGACCCGGCCGGGCCGGTCAGGGCAATATTACGAATACGTTCAGGGGATCGCTCGGGCATGGGTTTTCCCCCCGCTGCTGGGTTGGCGTGCCACCATGAGGAAGTTACCTAAAAAAGGGTAGCAGGCGCGGGGAAAGGCAGCGACACAAGCCGGTCAGCTAGCGGATGAAGTCTCCACGGTCGTGACGACTGTCAGGTCGGAACAAAGGCGCGCGCCGATGACCATCGAAGCGGTGCCGATGTATGCCATGATCCCACTTTCGACCATGCGGTCGCCATTGGGACGGGTGCCCAGGCCATACCCTGTGCTCGATGCGTGCGCCACCGATGGAGTGCCTGTCCTGAGGCCAGATGACGACAGCCCCTCCAGAGTGGATGCCGTGAACATCACCCCACCGTTGCGTACCAAAATGATCGACACCAAAGCGTCGTGACGACCGCCGCTCGTGACCGAAGTCACGGGTATCGCGGTGCCGAGGGCCAGTACTCCAGACACGGGGCGCTTTCCCATCACGATGCAGACGATGACTCATGCCTGGGGCAGTACCGAAGCGATTTGGCGTAGTATCGAAGCGATCTGTGGCAGTGCCGAAGCGCACCGTTCCATGCCCATGCTGCATGTCAGGGGCCCCTCGAAAGATAACGACCCCATGTTGCCGCTCGAAACCACCTCCCACGACGCTGATTTGCACGCCCGGTACCGACACTACCCGCTCACCAGCAGGGAACACGATCGGCGTCTGCACCTGACTGGACTCAATTTCGCGTAATGGCAGTTCTCGCTCGTGTGCTGACAACGGTGAGGACCAGATCAACAGACCCAGCGAGGGGGCAAGAACAAACTTGATGAGAACGTTCATGGGGCACTTCTCCCCGGTGGCAGGCTTGATCAGAGAGAACCGTACCGCTATTCCCACATCAAACATGCACGCCGCATTGCTTCATCCGAGGCGAGTAGCAACCACATATGCTGCTCTGTTCAGATAGGACGTCGCCTTCTCTGCATCGTTCCCGCTTACGCCAAGTGGGATGTCCGAGTTTCCGAAGGTTGCGGACGGTAGCCAGAGCCGCGTCGCAACCGTTCCGTGACTTGCCATTGAATCTCGGTGGGCAGCGGCTTCAAGGCGTGCACGTCGCCATTTTGCAGTACCGCTTCCGGGACGCCGTCGCGATACAGTAGCCGGTTGCCGGATACTGCCGGCAGGCGGGCACCGGGAGTCAGCACCCCTAACAGGTTGAGCGGGTCGGCAGCCGACACGACGACACGCGTATCGTCCAGTTCGCGCTTGCGCATGGCCTTGAGCGCTCCCACCGCTTCGGGTAACGCGAATTGCTCGCCGGCGAACTGTTGTACGAAGCGGCCACCGCGGATCTCGCCACGCGCCTCCAGACGACGATAAACGTAAAGCAGTTCACGCCAGGGCGGCAATGCCGATTCGCGCTCCAGCACCCGCCGGAACACCACGCCATAGCGTTGCAACAGTACCCAGGCGATATGCTCCAGACTCTCCAAGTCAGTGGTGATTCGCCGAGGGGGAGTGGTTTCCTCGCCCTCCGGCACCGGCAGCCACGACCAGCGCCCGCCAGCATCCACGCCCGGTGCCTGACGACGGCGCCGCCGGCCACCAGCACTGATCGGCGGGCGTTTGTGGGCTGGGGCGATCAATGCCCGCAGGCCATTGAAGGTATCCGAGGTCACCAGTCCCCAGGCCGCCAGTTCGCCCAACGCCTCCTCTACCTGAGTGCGCAACATGCGCGTGGGTCCAAGCAGGTCGGCAAAGAACATCGCTCCGCCGGCCTGCAGTGCCTCCAGCACCCGGCGGGCACCGCCGGAGAGTGGCAGCGCCTCGGCATCGGGCCCTGGAGCCGCAGCTCGCCAGTCGCCCAGCGCTTGCCGTTCGACCAACGCGATCGGTGTATTGCGCAGCGGTCCCGGGCGGTGGCGCTCGTCGTCCGCCGCCACGCGCGGCGACACTAGGCGCAGCCACACGAAACGGCCGCTGGCGAGCAACTGATCCAGTAGATAGGGGGCGTAATCTGCGACGCGGCCCGGCAGTACGTCCTGCTCCCAGGCGCCAGCCGCAACAGGAAACCCTTCCAGGCGCTCCACGGCGCTCGCCAAGGCCTCCACCCCTTCCGGCCGTTCCGTCAAACCATGCCAGTCGAGCAGGAAACGCAGGTAGTGCTGAATACTGACGGGCTCGATCTCGGCGCGCTTGCGATCGACGGCGTAACGATGCATGCGTGCCAGCAACCGACGCTCGCACCACTCGACTTCACTGGTGGCCCCGGCAAAACTGCCTTGCAACACGAAGCCTTCGCTCTCCAAGCGCGCCAATGCCGCCGTTACCCGCTCCAGTGCCACTCCCAATGGAATGGCAAGTGCCGTGGCGGTCGTCGGCCCTACGCTTTCCAGGCGCGAGCGCAGCACCTCGATCAAGGCCGTGTCGGCATCATCGGGCACCGCACCCACCGCCTCGATGATCGGGTCGAGCGTTGCGCGTGGGTGGATCTCGCGCAGTTCAGCCAAGCGCTCGGCGGCAACCCACAGTGTCTCGCCGCCGGTCATTGAGACAGCCGTGGCACGGCGTGCCGTAGCGAGCGACTCGAACCAGGACTGCCACTCGGCGCCTTCATCAGCGCTAATGAAACCACTCAACACCAGGGCATCATGAAGCTCGTCGCTATCGCGTGGTTGCGGCCAGGCCTCGTCACGCACACGGCGTACGACCTCTGGGTCATAGCGAGCCGAAGCGGCAGCATCCGCCACATCCATGGTGTCGCCGGTGCGCACGCTAAGAGTGCGACGCTCCTCTTGGGCGCCGTCGTCGAGAAAGGCATAGGGCCGGGCATTGACTACCTCCTCCGCCAGCGGCGACGGCACGGCGAGATCGCTGCCACTGACCACGACTTCCCCCCGCTCCAACCGTTCGAGCAGACGTTCCAGCCCGCTTACGTCCATGGCCTCGGTCAGGCAATCGCGCAGCGTCTGGGAAACCAGCGGGTGATCAGGAATCTCGCGTGCGCCGGCCAGGTTCTCGGCACACGCCAATTGGTCGGGGAAGACCACCGACAGCAGGTCCTCGGCGTCCTGGCGCTGCAATTGCGGCGGGCGCCGCCGGCCATTGCGGGTACGCGGCACCGCCAGGCCGATAGAGGCGTTCCAGCGCCAGCGCATACCGAACATCGGCGCATCGAGCAGCGCCTGAATCAGTACTTCACGCACTGTCTTGCTGTTCAGGTAGTTCCATACCTCGTCGAGTGGAAAGCTATGGGTGGGCCCCAGCGACAGTACGATGGTGTCTTCCAGCGCCGCCGCCTGCAGCTCGAAATTGAACTTGCGACAGAAACGCTTACGCAGCGCCAGCCCCCAGGCACGATTGAGCCGAGAACCAAACGGGGCATGCAATACCAGATGCATGTCGCCGGCCTCATCGAAGAAACGCTCGAGCACCAGATGCGCCTGGTTGGGCACCACACCGAGTGCTGCACGCGCCCGGGCCAGATATGCAGCAAGCTGCTCGGCCGCCTCGCTAGAGAGACCATAAGCTGTTTCCAGCCACTCATGCGCGGCGTCTTCGCCACCGTCCGCCAGGCGCTCATCCACGCCAGCACGCAGACGCGACACCGCCTGGGATAGTTCCTCGGTACGCGCCGGTGCCTCGCCGAACCAGAAGGGGATGCTCGGCGGCGCACCCTTGGCGTCCTCGACGAATACCCGCCCGGTCGCCACCTTGAGAATGCGATAGCCCTGGTTGCCAAGCTGAAAGACATCGCCTGGCATGCTTTCGAAGGCGAAGTCCTCGTTGACCGTGCCGACGCGGATATCCTCCGGTTGCAGCATCACGTCGTAATCGAACTGGTCGGGTATCGCGCCACCATTGGTCAGCGCCACCAGTCGTGCGGCTCTTCTTGGCCGCAGGCGGGCGTTGACCCGGTCGCGGTGCAAATAGGCGCCACGTCGTCCACGACGCGTGGTGTAGCCGTCGGCGAGCATCTGCAGCACTGCATCGAAGCTCTCGCGTGACAGAGAGCGATAGGGCCAGGCCGAGGTCAGCCGCCGGAATAGCGCCTCCTCATCGTACTCGCCGGCACCGGCGACCTCAGCGACCACCTGCTGGGCCAATACATCCAGCGGCCCCTCGGGGATATGCAGGCGATCCAATTCACCCGCTTTCACGGCACCCATCAATGCCGTGCACTCCAGCAGGTCGTCGCGGGTCAGTGGGAACAACCGCCCCTTCGGCAAACGCCCAACGCCGTGGCCGGAACGCCCTACCCGCTGCAGAAAGGCAGCCATCGAGCGAGGTGAGCCAAGCTGGCAGACCAGGTCGACCTCGCCAATGTCGATGCCCAGTTCCAATGATGCCGTGGCCACCAGGGCACGCAGCTCCCCTTTCTTGAGGCGCTGTTCCGCCTGCAGGCGATGTTCACGGGCCAGGCTGCCATGATGGGAGGTCACTGCCGTCTCACCCAAGCGGTCGGCCAGATGGCGCGCCACCCGCTCGCATACGCGCCGCGTGTTGGCGAAGATCAGCGTGGTACGGTGCTGATCCACCAACGCCGCCAGGCGGTCGTATACCTCTTCCCACACTTCGTTGGCCATCACCGCGCTCAAGGGAGAGCCAGGTACAGTAATCGCCAGGTCACGTTCTCGCACATGGCCAGTGTCGATCACCGTGCACTGGGTGCCGCCGGTGAGAAAGGCGGCGACCTCCTCCACCGGCTTCTGCGTGGCGGAAAGCCCGATGCGCTGGGGTGGCGTATCGGTCAGGGCGGCCAGCCGTTCCAGCGACAGCGCCAGGTGCGAACCGCGCTTGGTGCCGGCCACGGCATGAATCTCGTCGACGATCACAGAACGCACACTGGAAAGCATGCGGCGGCCCGATTCCGAGGTCAGCAGGATATAGAGTGACTCGGGAGTGGTGACCACGATATGCGGTGGCCGCTTGCGCATGCGCTCGCGGTCCGAGGCCGGGGTATCGCCAGTGCGTACCCAAGCGCGGATCTCCGGCTCAGGCAGACCACGTTCCGCCAACGCCGCTCCAATACCCGCCAAAGGCATCTGCAAGTTACGCTGGATATCGTTGGACAGCGCACGTAGCGGCGAAACGTAGAGCACCACCGTTTCGTCGGGCAACGCCTCCTCCAACCCATGACGCACCAAGCCATCGATGGCCGCCAGGAAAGCAGCCAGGGTCTTGCCGGAACCGGTGGGCGCAGCGATCAGCACATGTCCGCCGTCACCGATCGCCGGCCAGGCGCGAGCCTGCACCTCGGTGGGTGCACCTAGGTCACGCTCGAACCAGGCCTGAACGGCGGGAAGAAAGGCATTGAGCGACATGATCGATATCGTTTCACCCAAGAAAGCATTGAATGAATACCTCTCCTGCCTCCTGATGATGACGACTCATTGGCGCTTGGTCCAATCAATCGCCTTGTAAAACCTTACTGACGGAACCATGGTCAAAGTAGAGCTTGATTGCCTATGGAGAGTCCATGACACAACGGGACGATAGGCGGCCGGAGAAACGGCGGGGCCAAACGGGGCAAGGCAATGACCCGCCAGGCCTGAACGAGGAGTTTCGGAACAGATTCCGGCAACAGTGGATGCTGTTCGTCTGGCTTTCGCTGGGGATCGTGCTCCTTTTCTACTATCTCGATTCCCAGCAGCAGCCGACACAGGCCAAACTCACTTACTCCGAATTCGTGGAAGCCGTGGAAGAGGGTTACGTAAGTGAGGTTACCCTGCGTGGTCAGCATGTCGATGGCACCTTGACTGAGGAAGGCCAAAGAAACCTGGATGTCGGTGACGCTCAGGCATTCGAGACCGTACGCCCGGATACCGATGCCCAACCACTTCTCGACCGGCTCGAGCAACATGGGGTGAACATCACGGCCTTATCGACCGAGCCTCCCTGGTGGCAGCGGATCCTGACAGGAATGCTTCCGTTGATCCTGATTCTCGGCCTGCTGTTCTGGTTCTGGTACCGCATGCAGCAAAAGGCGATGTCCGGAGGCGGGCTTTTCGGCATCGGCCAGTCGAAGGCCAAGAGGATCCAAAGCGAAGACAGCCATGTGCGCATGAGTGACGTGGCGGGCTCGGACAACGCCAAGCGAGAAATCACCGAAGTGGTGGAATTTCTCAAGAACCCCGAACGCTTCCGCCAACTCGGCGCCAAGATCCCACGCGGCATCCTGATGATGGGACCACCTGGCATCGGCAAAACCCTAATGGCACGTGCCGTGGCCGGTGAGGCCAACGTGCCGTTCTTCAGTATCAGCGGATCCGAGTTCATCGAGATGTTCGTCGGTGTCGGCGCCTCCCGAGTACGCGATCTCTTCAAGCAGGCCAAGGAAGCGGCGCCCTCGGTAATCTTCATCGATGAACTCGACTCCGTAGGCCGCACCCGTGGCGCCGGCATGGGCGGCGGTCACGACGAGCGTGAACAGACCCTGAACCAGATCCTCTCTGAGATGGATGGCTTCGAGGTAGAGGAATCGGTGGTGGTGCTAGCCGCCACCAACCGCCCTGACGTGCTCGACCCGGCGCTACTGCGTCCCGGTCGCTTCGACCGCAAGATCACCATGGAGCGCCCTCACCGCAAAGCGCGTCATGCGATTCTCCAGGTCCATACCAAGAATATTCCCTTGGCCGAAGACGTCTCTCTGGAGCGTTTGGCCCAGATCACCACCGGTTTCTCCGGTGCCGACCTCGCCAACCTGGCGAACGAAGCCGCCCTGTTCGCCGGGCGCCGCGAACAACATCAGGTGGACTGGGCATGTTTCGCCGATGCACGCGATCGCATTTTACTCGGCGAAGTCCGGGAAGCCGCCCTTTCCGAGCAAGAACGACATATCGTGGCCTATCACGAGTCCGGTCACGCGCTGTTGGCCTACCTGCTGCCCAATGCCGACCCGCTGGAGAAAGTCACGGTCATCCCGCGCGGACAAGCCTTGGGGGTGACCGCTCAGGTTCCCGAGGAAGAGCGCTACAACTACAACGAGTCCTACTTGCGAGATCGGATCACCGTGATGTTCGGCGGTCGTTTGGCCGAATCCATCGTCTTTGGCGAAGTCAGCAGTGGTGCGGAGAACGATCTTCAGCAAGCGACACAACTCGCCAGGCGCATGGTGGCCCATTGGGGCATGAACGAGCGCATCGGGCCCACTGCCTTCCCTCAGAGTCAGGAACATGTCTTCCTCGGCAAGGAACTCGCCCAAGGGCGCGAACACAGTGACGCCACAGCCGCCATGATCGACGACGAGGTTCGCCGGCTGCTGGTGGAGATCGAGTCCCATGGCCGGGAGTTGCTCGAGCAAAACCGTGATCGCCTGGATGCCCTTGCCAGCGCTCTGGAGCAGCACGAAACCCTGGAGTTCGAGGAGATTCGTCGTATTCTCGAAACACCGGAAGAAAGCCACCGCTCGCGGGATCCTCAACCCAAGTGACAGGGCAATTGACTCGAGCGCCGACCGGGTCAGTTTCCCTTTTGCATCAATCGCGGCGACAGACGGCTGAACGACCAGCCCAGAGCTGGCACGATACATGCCGCCGACACCAGAGCGCAGGCCGCGAAGCCTAGCTGCTCGAATATCGGGCGATAAAGCAGTGCGCCAGCGAACACGCACAGATAGGTGATAGCACTATAGAGCCCCATGATCGCCCCACGTTGTGACGGATCGAGTTCCGTGAGACGGCGCACGATCAGGTTGAGGCCGATGTGGTTGGCAAGCCCCCATGCCACGCACAGCATTAGCAGCATGATGGGCCATTCGGCAGTCGCCGCCACACCAAGATAGACGAGCGCCAGCGCGGCAAAGGCAACGGTAGCGGCAGCGATCGTACCGTAACGATCGACCAACCGGCCCAATGGAGCCGCCAGGCCAAACCCCATGCCATAGGCAAAGGTCGCCGCACCGGCAAAGGTAGTGGAAAGCTGCAACGTCGAGCCGAGATGTGGGCCAAGGTAAGTGTAGAGGCCATAAAAGGCCGTCATGTAGGCGGCAACGTTCAGCAAGGCGGGCAGAATTCCAGCCACCCGCAACGCCGTCAACGGCGAGGTCGGCACGGTTGCGCGTACAGGCGTGCCCCACTCCTTGTCCCTGCTTACGCCGATGGCAAGCGCAATGGCTCCCGAAGCCAGTACCGAGAACACCGCCCGCCAATGCACGATATCGGCCAGCACGGCCGAAAGGCTGACACCTGCCACCAGGCTCAGCGTCCATCCTGTCAACACGATTCCCAGCGTTTCACTCTCGCGGCCCTTCTCGGCCACCTGGGCTGTCAGCGTATAGATGGCCGGCAGCGCCATTCCTGCCGCCAGGCCAGCCAATGCCTGAGCAAGGCACAGCACCAGCAGCGAAGGCGCCAATGCCGCTCCCGCCAGTGCCATGACGAAGACAAACAGCGCACGCACCAAGGCACGTTCAGCACCGATCCGATCCGCCATCGAGGCCAGTGTCAGCGCACTGGCTGCCGTCGCCAACCCATAGATGGCTGCCGCGGTCATGACATCGGCGGCATCGACGCCTGAAAACGAGACAGCCACCGAAGCGGCGATTGGACTCAGTACCAGCGAGTTGGCGCCAATGACGGCAATCGATCCGGTCAGTAGCAAGACATTGCGGCTAATCATGGTCGCCCCTAAACTGAATTCGGTATTATTATTTAGTTGACGAACCTCCTTCAGGACAAACACAAATATGCCGAATGATGAAAAAACAGAAGATATTCGGGATCGCCCTACCGATAGCCGTCCACTCGATACCTTCGACCGAAAGATATTAAGCGAGCTTGCCAAGGACGCCGGCCTCAGTTATGCCGAGTTGGGGCGTCTCGTGGGACTATCGGCACCCGCCGTTCACGAACGCGTGAAACGGCTGCGCGCCTCCGGGCGAGTGCGCGGTACCGTGGCAGTATTGGATGGCCCATCGACAGGCAAGCCGCTGCTCGCCTTCGTGCACGTCGACACCATGGGGTGGGGAAAGACACAGGAACTGTTGTCGCTCGCCGAGCTTCCGGAACTGGAAGAGATCCATTCCGTTGCCGGCGACACCTGCATGCTGCTCAAGGTGCGATGCAAGAGCAGCCGAGCGCTGGAAGGCCTGCTCGCCCGGCTCTATGCCACGCCAGGCGTGAAGGCCACACGCAGTTATGTGGTGCTCTCGACCTATCTCGAACGCACGCCACAAGGCGGCATTACCGAAGCGCTGGAGAGTGAGCACTCGGTGACGCATTCGACGTAGGGGAGTGGGGAAAACTGCGCTCGCTCGTTGACTTTCAGACGGATCTAGACTCTGTACGAAGCAAGCTGCTGACGATTTTCCGTACAGAGTCTAGCGGCAAAGCGGGTTAACCGAGTGCCCGCTGACGATACCCTACCGTTATCGGCATCGAGAAACTGCCAACGCTGGACTCCAGACTGTCCAGGCTCTCTTGCAGGATGCGACATTCAGTCTGCTTCTGCTTGACGAAGCCCTTCAGCATCGGACCCAACTCGGGCATCGTGTTGGCGTTCTGCAAGTGCTCATGAAATCGCAACGAATAATCGGCAGAGGCGATGACCTGGGCCAGCATGGCCATGGCCATGTCGCGATTGACGACAAAGAAATAGTGCTTGGCAAAGGGAGAACAAGTGGTTTGGCCCGTTTCGCTAGCGGCGAGAATGTCCGCCAGCCCTAATTCTTGTGAGACTTGCAGTTGGGTATCGAGACGTCGTTCGCATTCGATACCCAATGCCGCCATGAGCTTGCTGATCCCCAAGTCATAGGGCAGGAAACTGAAGGCAAGCCGCCGGTAGTGATGCATCTCCTGGTTTTCATGTGTGTTGGCCAGGGCAAGCAGTTCTTCCGGCATCAGAATCAGTTTCGCGACTTCCTTTTGATCGTACGGCATGACAGTCGTGGCCTCCCGTAGGTGTGAATCCATTACTTGGCCTCGTTCCCCAGCCTGTCCCTTGGAAGGTAGGTGAACTTCTTGCGGATCACCTTTGACCGATATCAATTCTTTGGCACTTCGACGTAATGACCCCGAATCCCAGCAATGGAAAATAACAGGATCAAGCCGTTATCCCTGAGTGGCTTCCACTACCTCAGCCACGGCCACTAGACTGCCCAAAGAATGTGTCCGAAACATTACTGGCCAAAAACACCTTTCTGACAACGCCTGACGACGCTAGTTCTTGCGGCCGATCCCATCAGTCGCATGACGGCTCCGTATGGGCAGCCTCCCTGGCGAGCAGGGTTCGTTTGCGCTCGACACCCCAACGATAACCGGAGAGCGCGCCATCGGTGCGCACCACACGATGGCAGGGAATGGCAACGGCAATCGTGTTGGACGCGCAGGCTCGGGCAACGGCACGCACCGCCTTCGGTGAGCCGATCCGCTCTGCCACGTCGGCATAGCTGACGGTCGAACCAAGCGGTATCTCAGTCAGGGCGTGCCAAACGCGCTGCTGAAATGCGGTCCCTCGGACATCCAGCGGGAGGTCGAAACCGAGCTGTGGCGCCTCGACGAATCCCACGACATATGCCACCCACCGGTCGAAATCCTCGTCACCAGCCACCAGAGTGGCGGTCGAGAAGCGATCCTGGAATTCGTGCAGTAACTCATCTGGATCGTCACCCAGGAAGATCGCGCAGATACCCTTGCCACTGGCTGCCACCAGAATCGTGCCCAACGAACATTCCCCCAGAGCAAAGCGGATTTCCGCCCCATTGCCACCAGCACGAAACGCTGTCGGAGTCATACCAAGAATGCGCGAGGAGGCGGCATAGAAACGCCCATTGGAGTTGAATCCCGCTTCATAGATAGCCTCTGTCACCGTCTCGCTGCGTAGCAGTTCATCCCGCACTCGACCGGCACGCCATGCCGCGGCATAAGCCTTTGGCGTCAAGCCGGTGATCGATTTGAACACCCGATGGAAATGAAACCGGCTCATCCCTGCCACTTCCGCCAGGTCGTCAAGGGTGGGGGTAGTTTCGGAATTCTCGATCAAGCGGCATGCCTGGGCCACGGCTTGTGCATGGTGCTCGATGAGCGAGATTTCCTGCGGCCGACAGCGCTTGCACGGCCGAAACCCGGCGTCCTCGGCCGCTTCGACACTGACATGGAACTCCACATTCTCCCGCCGTGGTCGCCGGGAGGCACAGGACGGCCGACAATAGATGCCGGTCGAACGCACGGCATAGACGAAAGCACCATCCGCGGCAACATCACGCTGCAGAACGGCTGCCCACTTGTCATCGTTGGAGATGAATAGTTGTGCCTGGTTCGGAGACTTCTCGATCATGGCCATGGTAGGTTCCTTTCCCGATTTCGGGCGCTACGGTTGTCATGATTGAACAGCATGGCTTCCTTGTGCTTATCCGGCACTTCGTCTCTTGCTCTCGAATTCCCGTTGCCAAGCGTATGCCATGGGCAGAGCGTAGCATCGCCAAGAGCAGATATTTGGCAGCAAGAAGCGGAGTGAGCGTGACAGGCCAGTCCCGCATGGTGGATGTCAGGGTCATGATCTTGGCCCTGAATGCAAACCATCGGAGGACATTCAAGATGAAAACACTTGTCGGAAAGGTGGCCATCGTCACGGGCGCCAGTTCAGGAATCGGCTATGCCAGCGCCAAGCTATTCGCCGAGGAAGGCGCCAAGGTCGTCGTCTGCGGGCGTCGTCAATCAGCACTCGAGGCACTCGTCGCCGATATCGAGCAATCAGGCGGTGACGCCGCGATCGTGGTAGGTGACATTCGCGATGAAGACCTGGCCAAGGCACTGGTCGACACGGCACTCGAGCGTTTCGGTGGACTGGATATTGCCTTCAATAACGCCGGAGCAATGGGCGCGATGGCACCGGTATCCGATATGACTCTACGCGATTGGCGAGAGACGCTCGATACCAATCTGACCAGCGCTTTCCTGGGAGCCAAATACCAGGTACCCGCTATGCTGGAGCGAGGCCAAGGAAGCCTGATCTTCACCTCGAGCTTCGTCGGCCATTCGGTCGGCATTCCAGGCAAGGCGGCCTATGCCGCGAGTAAGGCGGGTATCGTCGGTCTCGTGCAATCTCTCGTAGCGGAATTCGGCGCCAACGGCATTCGCGCCAATGCCCTGCTGCCCGGCGGTACCGATACTCCTTCCAACATCGCCAACGCTCCCGATGCCGGTCCAGAGGTGCGAGCATTCGTCGAGAACCTGCACGCCTTGAAGCGTATGGCAGCCCCTGAGGAAATCGCCAGGGCGGCGCTACATCTCGCGTCCGAGGCCTCCAGCTTCATCACCGGGACAGCCCTACTGGTCGATGGTGGCGTCTCCATCACTCGAACGTAATCACTCCCTGCCACCCAATGACCGAGGATCCCACTCATCTTGAGCGGGATCCTCGGTCTTCGATGGACATCGCTGGGGCACTCGGCACCATCCGAGGCGTCTGCTTGTCCGAATCCATGAAAGTCACAGCCACAGCAAGCTGCCACGCGGGACAGTTACCTCATTCTCAGAGGGTCAATTGATTGAAATAACACCTTAAGCGACTGCTAATCAGCCTATAGAACTCAACAAAATCCAGATAATCTTATATATTAATTTATATTTATATACATCAAGCTAAGATAGCAAACCAGCCGATTATAAAACAGAAACTAGAATTACGAATCATCCTGGACACGATGATTATTTTCATTTCGCCAATTCAATAGTGAGAAATGAATGCCCCCGCGCAAGGATGCCACTGACCTTCAGCTTGCATTACGAAAGTGCAGAAGCTCATTTTTGATGACGGCTTTTTTCAGCATGTTCATCAACCTGCTGATGCTGGTCCCCGCCCTCTATATGCTACAGGTCTACGACCGGGCGATCTCCTCACGAAGTGAGGACACACTGCTGATGTTGACCGTGGTGGTCATTTTTCTGTTTGCCGTCATGGGCAGCCTGGAAATAGTTCGCTCCCGGATTCTGGTCAGGGTCGGCAACCGCCTGGATACGCTAATCAGAGAGCGTATCTATAGCACCATGTTCCATGGAAGTGTGGCCACACCGGCTCACCAGACCTCTCAACCCTTGAGCGATTTGACCAACCTTCGCCAGTTTCTTTCAAGCAATGGCCTATTCGCTTTCTTTGACGCCCCTTGGGCGCCAATCTATATCGGCGTGTTGTTTTTATTCAATTTCTGGTTCGGCGTTTTTTCCATTTTCGCAGGCACCACGCTGATTGCATTGGCAATCTTCAACGAACTATCCACCAAGAAATTACTGACCGAGGCCAATGCCGAGCACATCAAGGCTCGCGATCATGCCAACAGCAATCTGCGCAATGCCGAAGTCTTGCACGCCATGGGTATGCTTCCCGCCATCATGGCACGTTGGTCCACAAGGTATCACCTCTTCCTGGCGCTGCAATCCCAGGCCAGTGACCGTGCTGGAATGATGACCAACACTTCCAAAGTGCTGCGTCTGTTGTTCCAGTCATTGATACTGGGTTTAGGTGCATTTCTCGTACTACAAGGCGATATGACACCGGGCATGATGATTGCCGGTTCCATTATCATGGGTCGGGCTCTTGCACCTATCGACCAGATGATAAGCAGTTGGAAAGGGCTCGTCAGTTCACGCAATGCCTATCAACGGCTGAACGAGTTACTTGGCCAGTTTCCTGCCGAATCAAGCCGGATGTCGCTACCCGCCCCTCACGGCAATATCGTTATCGAGGGAGTGACAGCAGCCCCGCCGGGCGCCAAGCTCGCCGTCATTCGCAATATCAATATGACGGTCAGCCAAGGCGAACACATTGGCATCATCGGACCCAGTGCCGCTGGAAAGTCCACCTTGGTCCGTGTGCTATTGGGGATATGGCCTTCCCAAGTGGGGAAAGTACGTCTCGATGGCGCCGATATTGCCCAATGGAACCGCGATGAACTGGGTCCCCATATCGGCTACCTACCTCAAGACATCGAACTTTTCGATGGCACCATCAGCGAGAACATCGCTCGCTTCGCTGAAGTCGATAGCCAGAAGGTCGTCATGGCCGCCAAGAAAGCCGGCGTGCACGATATGATCCTGCGTCTTCCGAATGGCTATGACACCTACATCACAGCCTCCAGCGGTGCACTATCCGGTGGGCAACGTCAGCGTGTGGGACTGGCCCGCGCTCTTTATGGCGATCCGGTACTGGTGGTATTGGATGAACCCAACGCGAATCTCGACGACAGCGGCGATCGTGCATTATCCCAAGCATTGCTGCAGCTCAAGAAGGAAGGCACGACAGTATTCGTCATCAGTCACCGCACCAGCGCACTCAGAACCGTCGATAAGCTTCTGGTACTCAAAGACGGTCAGATCAGCATGTTTGGGCCACGTGATCAAGTCGCGGCAAAACTCGCCACATCCCAAGCCGACCAGAAGCCCGGCTTGAAGCCTCGGACGGCTAATGCAAGCGATCCGCAACGGCTATCCGGTAACGAGAGCAAAGTCGATGGCTGACAATCATCATTCTTCCCGGCTGGCCAGCGCACAGCCATCCCGTAAATCCAGCGACGAGAAAGACGTTGTTCAAGACGCCAAGGTGCCGGTCAGCGACAGGGGCTACCAGCGCCTGGGCTTGATCATCCTGCTAATCGCCTTCGGCGGGTTTGGTGGATGGGCACTGTTGGCCAATCTTGCCGTGGTCGTGGTGGCCCCCGGTGCCGTTTCGGTGGAATCGTTCAAGAAAACCATCCAGCACTTCGAGGGCGGCATTGTCAGCGATATTCTGGTCAGTGACGGCGATCATGTCGAAGCAGGCGCACCACTCATCGTGCTCGATATTACCCAGGTGTTATCACAACTGGAAATTGCCAGGTCACAGTACGCTATCAATCGGGCCAACGAAGTACGCTTGATGGCCGAGCAGAGCAATGCCGAGACCCTGACCTTCCCCTCTGAACTCCTCGACAGCGACTCGACCCGCGTCAATGAAGTTCTGGCCATACAGCAGAGTCTGTTTCTCTCCAGGCGCCAAGCATTGCAGGGTGCCTTGGAGGCGCTCGACCAGCAGATCGTTCAAATGAACGAGCAGATCAACGGACTGCGGACCCAAATCGGTGTAAACCAAAAGCTGGTGGCGTCACTAAGTGCGGAGTCGAATGACTTCCGTTCACTGTTCGCGGAAGGCCTAAGTGATAACCAGCATCTACGAGAGTTGGATCGCCGAATACTTCAATACGAAAGAGAAATCGCCCAGTACGAATCCGAGATCGCCCGTTTGCAGTCTCAAATCAGCGAGAACGAGGTACAGAAGCAAGTCAGGCTGCAAGAGTTCCAGAAGGAAATCGGTGAGCAATTGAGCCAGGTTCAAACCCGAATCGCCGAGGCCGAGGAACGGATCACCGCTCTGAGCGATCAACTTCGACGCACCACACTAACCGCGCCAGTCTCCGGCACTGTCGTGGGGCTGCAGGTACATACCATAGGCGCCGTGATTCACCCAGGCGATCCCATCATGGACATCGTGCCCTCGGGTGATGGCTTTGTCGTCGAAGCACGCATCCCGGATCACGACATCGACAGCATCCATTCCGGCCAATTCGCCGAAATCCGCTTCAGCGCCTTCAATCAGCGCCTGAGCAACGTCATCGAGGGCGAAGTCATCCATGTCTCCGCCGACAGCTTCCAGGACGAGGCCACCGGCGCTCGCTTCTACAAGGCTCGAATCAAGGTTACCGAGGAAGGCAAGCGGCAAATGACCGCCAATATGCAGTTGCTCGCCGGCATGCCGGCGGAAGTGATGATTCGTACGGGTGAACGCACTTTCGCCAGCTATATCATCAAGCCGATCACCGACATGCTGGCACGTGCGATGCGGGAGGGATGATGCAGGCCAGGCATGCACGGAAACGGTTCCATCACTGGCTTGGCACGGCAGTATTGATGGCGGGTGCGGGGATCGCCCATGCTCAGTATCAAGCCCCACCTGAAATTGGCGAAGAGAATGCGTCGATTGCCATATCGGCAACAGGAGAAGCCAGCCTGCCGCAACAGGAGGATTCCCGGCGCATGCTCCCGTCATTGCCGGGCCTGTTGGCGTTGGCACTGGAAAACGATGCGGGGCTGAGGCGGCAGCGCTTCGAAATGCAGGCTACCCGCCAGGAAATTCCCAAGGCCCAGGCGGGTCTCAAGCCTCAATTGAGCGCCTCCTATTCCTACCTTTATCAGAACTCGAGCAATATCTACACCGAAAACCCGGAGAACTACGCCCAGAACGACCTTTATGACGAGCGAGTCTCCGGCGAGCTCACGGAAAACTACTGGCAGGTACAACTGACCCAGCCGTTGTTCAGCCTGGAACGCTGGCGCCGAATAGACCAGGCCGAGGTACAGGTGACCGCGGCAAGGTTACGTCTAGCGGCTGCCGAGCAGGATCTCGCCCTGCAAGTCATCGAAGCCTATTTGAACGCCTACCTTGCTTCACACAAGCTGGGCCTGCTCGAATCCAAGCGCGAGGCCCTGGTACTGAAAAGCCGCCAAGCCCAACGCGCCTTCGAGCTTGGCGTCGGAGATCGCATCAACCTTCTCGAAGCCCAGTCACGCCTCGATCAGGCCATGTCCGACCAGGTGCAAGCCGAAAACGATCTGGACAATGCCCTGAGCGTGCTCGAACGCCTAACGGGGGTACTACCCGATTTACACGGCTATTCGCTGCATGATTTACAGCGCGTTGCCATCGAGGCCGACTGGGGAGAGCCCGACGTCTGGCTGGGGCGCACGGCAGGCAATTTGCAGGTGCTGTTGGCCGAACAGGAACTGCGGATCGCCGAGGCTGACACCAGCGTGCGTCGCGCTGGCTACTACCCCGAGGTCAATCTCAACCTGAGTTACGGCGATCGCGATAGTTCCGATCAACTGCGCGCCAGTGAAGACACTCGGACCAGTATCGAGGTTCAGGTACCCATTTATCGTGGTGGTTACACGTCAGCCAATGTCCGGCAGGGCGAACTCACCGTCAGCGCCGGGCGAGCCGCTATTTCCAACGAGCGCAGGCTCGCCCAGCAAGAAGTTCGTCAGTACCTGCGCGGCCTCAACGGCGAGGTACGTCAGCTCGAAGCCCTCAAGCACTCCATCGAATCAAGTGAGCTGTTTCTCGAGGCAGCCGAAAAAGGCGAACGACTCGGCCTGCGCGATCTCGTCGACGTGCTCGATGCTCGCGCCGATTTGTATGACCTGCGCATCCAATTCGTCGAAACCATCGGTCAGTATCTTTTCGCAAGATTGAGCCTTGAAGCCGCAGTTGGCGAACTCGAGACAAGCGACTTGCAAGACGCCATGGAGTTGCTGAACAGCATTACAGGGATGAAAGGCTAGTGTTTGGCAGCCCAGATACGCGAGGATTCAAAAGACCTGCGCGAATCCGAACTTGGCAGAAATACTCCACATGCACAAAATTATCCATATCAATTCATCGAACAAAGCCCGACTTTTGGCTCTTTTTTTTTCTTAGACAGGTCGCCCAACTTGACTCATCAATGTATGCTAATCAAGCATACCCTTGAAACTGAAAGGAAATCAGAATGAGTGTATCAGGGATCAGCAACCACAATGCATACATTGTAACCGGTGATGTACGTTTATTAACAGAAATATCTCCATCTGCAGCAAGAAAACTATCTCCCTCTGAAATCGCAGCGCTTGATGCGCGTATCAACCCCAACCCTGAGGTCAAGCCCGCAGACAACTCTCCAGAAAATCTATATGCGGAAATAACCGTGGGTGGAAAAGTAGTCGCCAAGGTATGGAGCACGGGAATCGCTCAAGTACCAAACTCTTATTCGGGTGAACTAAGTATGTCCGGAGGAGGGGAAAGCTTGGCTCGCAAGCGTGCCGAGCAGATAGCCGAGACATTGGGAGGAAGGATCAACTATACTCAGAACGCTTCCTCTTACAGTTTCTCTGAGTCGCTCGAAAGACTTCTATCCACTTAGTATAAACCACCTTGCAAGACAGTAACTCGAGGCAAGCAACTTGCAAGACGCTATGGTGTAGCTAAATAGCATTACACGCATGAGAGGCTAAAGGATTGGCAGCCCACACAAGGTACACGCTTTGGCCGAGTACGCAATAGACCTGTACGAACCCTGGTTTTGCGGAAAAACACGCACAAGCATAAAACGAGCCATATTAATGCATTGAACACAGCCTACTTTTTGGCTCTTTTCATTCTTTTGACGTATCGCCCGACCCGGTACATCAAGGTATTCTGATACAAGGAAGCTCTCTTAAAGGGAAGTAAGATGGGTATACCAAGGACCGGTAGCCACGCCACACGAATCGTACTCAACGAGATACCAGCAGTCAAAGGCAAGCTTTCAGCAGGAAAGTTGCCTACCTTTGAAGCCGAAGCGCCCGAGGCGCCTCGCAGCCGCGTCAACACAGATCCAGATTTCAAGACCGCCGTCAACTCACCGATAAATCCATATGTAGAAATAGCTGTGGGTGAAGAAGTGGTCGCCAAGGCATGGAGTTCTGGAATTGCTAAAGTGCCAAACTCTTACCTGGGAAAATCAAGAAGGCCTGGAGAAGGAGAGAATTCATCTCTCAAGCGCACTGAACAAATACCCGAGCCCTTAGGAGGAAACCCAGCCATACTCGAAGACCTTTTTATTACAGCCTTTCCGTTTGGACTTCCCCCACTTCAGTGGACACGCATCGCTAACCGCTATGGAGGTGAACGATGCCGGCAATGAATACGGGGAAGAAGACTCAAAAGTATTCGGTTGAATTCAAGGTCAAAGCTGTCCAGTGGAGCCATCAGTCCCACCGAAGTGTCAAAGGCGTAGCCGAAGCGCTGGATATTCACCCCTTCATGCTGTCACGCTGGCGCAAGGAATACCGGGAAGGGAAATTTGCCATGAGCAAGCCGAAGGCGCCGCCAGACGCCAAGAAGCAACTGAAAGAACAGGATGAGATCAACCGTCTCAAGCGCCGAGTCGCTGAGCTGGAAGAGGAGAATGACATCTTAAAAAAGTGGCAACGTTTCCAGGCGGAAGCACGCAGGAAGCCTTCCGGTTCGTCTGGAAACACCGGGAACGATACTCCGTAAAGGCGCTGTGCCGTCATTTGAAGGTCTCTCGGTCAGGCTACTATGCGTGGTTGCATCGCAAGCCTAGTCAGCGAGCAGTGCAAAATGCAGAGCTGTTGGGCCACATTCACCGAATCTACACCGCTAGCCATCATCGCTACGGTAGCCCCAAGGTTTACCAGGCACTCCGTCGCGAAGGGATAGTGGCCAGCGAAAATCGGATCGCGAGGCTGATGCGGGAATGGGGCATGAAAGCTCGTGTGAGTCGCGTGTATCGCCGTTTGCTCAAACGCCGGGAGGAGTTGAAGGCTCTCCCCAATCACCGCTTGGTGGAAGCGAAGCCGGTCGGCATCGATCAGCAGTGGAGCAGTGATGTCACCTATATCAGGCTGGGGCGACGCTGGGTGTATCTAGCGGTAGTGTTGGATCTGTACTCGCGCCGGGTGATTGGCTGGCAACTGGCGGAACGCTTGGATGGTGATTTATCCCGGGGAGCGCTGAGACAGGCATTCACTTCGCGGCAACCGGCACCAGGACTACTGCTTCACACGGATCGAGGTGTTGAATATCGCGCACGAAAAACCCAAGCGTTGCTACAACGCCACCAAGTACGCCACAGCATGAACCGCCCAGGCCAATGTACCGACAATGCCGAGGTTGAGTCCTTCTTCAAGACATTGAAGGGCGAACTGTTACACGCCACCAGCTTTGTGACCATCCGCCAATTGCGAAAACATATAAGGAATTACATCGATAGATTCTACAACACCCAGAGGCTACACAGTGGCCTTGGTTATCAGACTCCGCGAGAGTTTGAGGCCGTCATGTGAGAATAGAGCGTGTCCATTTTTTTGGGGGAGCATCACCTTTTTACAAAATATCAGCCTTATACCATATACGCATTAGGAGGAAACGATACAGTTCGTGGCACAGTACTGTCGAACACTATTTATGGTGGCTCAGGAGATGATTACCTGAATGGGTATTCATCTTTAACGTTATATCCTAAGCCTTGGGGTTGGCCCGACCAACCTCGTGGCGACACGCTTTATGGTGAATCTGGTAACGATACACTAATTGGAAATGAAAGCAGTGATAGCCTATATGGTGGCACAGGCAACGATAAGTTGTTTGGATACGAAGGTGGTGACTTCCTAAGTGGTGGCGAGGGTGATGATTTGTATACCGTAACCACTTCCGATAATGCTCGTTACAGTGATGCTGGACCAGATCATATCGATGAGCAACTTGGGGGTGGAAAT
This sequence comes from Litchfieldella anticariensis FP35 = DSM 16096, assembly GCF_000409775.1. GTDB lineage: Bacteria > Pseudomonadota > Gammaproteobacteria > Pseudomonadales > Halomonadaceae > Litchfieldella > Litchfieldella anticariensis. The sequence goes on from NZ_KE332388.1 coordinate 875,245, forward strand.
GACACCATAAAGTTTACCGATCTGGATAGATCCGAAATAAGCCTCAACGTTGATATTGACAATAGCGATACCGATTTATGGCTGTCCTCTTCTGAAGACCTCGAAGATGGTCAAAATGATTCAGGCGTCATAATTGAGGACTTCTTTGTAATTAAAGATGGAAGTTACGCTTTTAATAATGACAACGTCATTGAAAATGTTGCCACGGCAGACAACTACACAGTAGATCTCACGGACATTGACCTTGATGCCATAAACGCTGCCTATGAAGCCTCACAAGCCTCTGCAGCAACCATTGCTTAACCGGCAAGGATAAACCCATGATTTCCAATACCATGGCATCTCAGACTTGTATCTGTCATTGTCAACATGAGAGCGACAGAAAACCTTCAGGCTATAGTAGGGCTTTGTCTGAGTTGCCTGCAAGAAAACTCACTGAGGCCGAAATAAAAGAAGCTGGCTACTACGTAGGTTATCGCCCATCCACACAGCCTGCCGTCAATGGCAGTCAGTCAACTTCTCCCGGCATCGAGTCTTCTCCCCAAGCCTCAGACTCGTCTGCATCAGCGGGAAGAGACACCAACTCAATCAACCTACAACCATCAATTCATTCAAACACCGACCAACTTCTCTCCCAATTACAGAGAGATTTGTTGTTGGCCTCTTCTCAGGAAAGTTAGATACATGCCTCTACAGAGCCCCGCCACGCGGGGCCTTTTTGGCTCTTGGGTGTCCGATCTGGCCGTGTTGGCATTGAGGCAAGAATCTACACTACCCGTAGCAATGCCGGGAGTGAATGATGCACGATGGTCATCGCAAGCTATCACGCCGCACGGTACTGCAAGGCATGTTGTTGACCGCAGCCGCGACGGCGCTGCCTTCCCTGGATGCGTTGGCTCAGGAACAGAAGCCGGGCACGAGGCCGATCCCGTCCACGGGGGAACGCTTGCCCGCGGTTGGCTTGGGAAGCTGGATCACCTTCAACGTCGGCAATGATCCAGTGCTGTTGAAGGAGTGCACGGCAGTCATGGAGCACTTCTTCCAGGAAGGCGGTCGCATGATCGACTCCTCGCCGATGTATGGCTCGTCCCAGGCAACGATAGGCCACGGACTGAGCCAGCTCGGGGCGATTGACCAGGTGTTCTCGACCGACAAGATATGGACATCGGATGCCGACGATGGGCAAGCACAGAGCGAGGAATCCCGCGCCGAGTGGGGCGTGCCGCGCTTCGACCTGCTACAGGTCCATAACCTGGTCGCCTGGGAAGCGCACCTGAAGACGTTGTTCGAGATGAAGGAAGCCGGCGAGGTGCGCTACGTGGGCATCACCACCTCGCACGGCCGTCGTCACGACAGCTTCGAGCGCATCATGCGCAACGAGCCGCTGGACTTCGTGCAACTCACTTACAACGTCGTCGACCGCGAGGCCGAAGAACGACTACTACCGCTGGCCAGGGAACGGGGCATCGGGGTGATCGTCAACCGCCCCTTCCAACAGGGCCGCCTGACCGAGCGGCTCGCCAGCGAACCGTTGCCGGCATGGGCAACGGAAGTCGGCGCCGATAGCTGGGCGCAATTCATCCTCAAGTTCATCATTTCTCATCCAGCAGTGACCTGTGCGATTCCCGCCACGACCCGTGTCGATCATGTGCGCGAGAACATGGCCGCAGCCGGGGAGCCGCTACCCGATGATGCCATGCGCCAGCGCATGGCCGCCTACGTCAGGGAGTTGTGATGTTCGGTGTGATGTCAGACTGGTGGACTTACCGGCCCGAAGACTTCCTGCTGTTCTCACCGCGTGTCTATTGGCGGCTGATCGAGCTGCACAACCAGGCGCTATGGCCGTGGCAACTTCTCGCCCTGTTGCTGGGCGGCCTGGTCCTGGCGGGCATGCTGCGGCCGCGCCCCTGGTCCAACCGGCTGATCGCTGCGCTACTGGCGGTGGCCTGGGTGTTCGTGGCTTGGACATTCCTGTGGCAGCGCTATGCCACTATCAACTGGGCGGTGACCTATGTGGTACCGCTATTCGTGTTGCAGGCTCTGTTGCTGATCGGATTCGGCACCCTCAAAGGCGAGGTCATCATGACGATGCGCTGGAGCGTTCCGCGACTCCTGGGAATCGCGCTATTTCTTTATGCGCTGCTGCTGCACCCATTGCTGCCCATCGTTGTAGGTCGTTCACTGCACACTGCGGAAGTGTTCGGCATGTTTCCCGATCCACTCGCCATCGCCACGCTCGGCATGCTGACGGCAACCATCCCGAGACACTGGGCGTGGCCGCTGCTGGTAATTCCAGCGTTGTGGTGTCTGGTGAGCTGGCTCACGCTCGACACCATGCAGGCACCAGGCGCCTGGATACCGCTATTGGCGGTTGTCATTGCCATTGCCGGCAGGCTTTGGGGAAGGGTCCGATGAACGAGGATACCGCTACCCTTGTCGGTATGCGTATAGACTGATAGGCCACGAAAAACCGCGGAGATAGCCCATGGCCACCCCGCAAGCACTCCAACAGGCACGCGAACGTAAACGTTCGCTCTACGAGGTCCGAACTCGCTTCAAGGACGAGCGAGGCGAGCCGACCTACACCAATCATCTGATTCTGGAAGATTCGCCTTACCTGCTCCAGCACGCTCACAATCCCGTCGACTGGTATCCCTGGGGCGATGAAGCCTTCGACAAGGCTACCCGGGAGGACAAGCCGGTGTTCCTGTCGATCGGCTATAGCACCTGCCACTGGTGCCATGTGATGGAAGAGGAAAGCTTCGACGACGAGGAAGTGGCCAACGTTCTCAACCGCCACTTCGTCTCGATCAAGGTGGACCGAGAGCAGCGCCCCGATCTGGACGAAATCTACATGACAGGCGTGCAACTGGTCTCTGGTCGTGGCGGCTGGCCGATGTCGAGCTTTCTCACTCCGCAGGGCAAGCCGTTCTTCGGCGCCACCTACTTTCCCAAGGAACATTTCCTGGAGTTGCTGGATAAGGTTCAACGGACTTGGCACGAGAATCGTTCGGATCTGGTCGAAGACGCGGCGGATCTCAATGAGGCAATTCGTCAGCAACTCGCCCCCTCTGCCTCGGCGCAGTTGCCCAGCGAACTGATCGATAAGGTGGTGGAGGCCTTGGTGCAACATGCCGATACGACCCATGGCGGCTTCGGCGACGCCCCCAAGTTTCCCCAGGAACCCAATCTGCTTCTGCTGCTGGAGCAAATCCAGCGCGACTCCCAACTGCTTCCACGGCAACCGGCCTGGATGGCGCTGCGCCAAGCACTCGACGCCATGCTGCAAGGTGGGATCTACGATCAGGTGGGCGGCGGCTTCCACCGCTACGCCACCGATCGGAAATGGCAAGTCCCCCACTTCGAGAAGATGCTTTACAACCAGGGCCAGTTGACCATGGTCTACCTGTGGGCATGGCAGCTCTCCGGACACGATGAGTACCGCCGCATCGTCGAGGAGACCCTGGATTACGTATTGCGCGAGATGCGCGCACCCAGTGGCGGCTTTTATTCGGCCACCGACGCCGATAGCGAAGGCGAGGAAGGCAAATTCTTCGTGTGGAAGCACGATGAACTCGGCGCCCTTCTGGAGCGCGACGCCATGGTGCTGTGCGAGCAAGTCTACGGGGTGACTCACAAAGGCAACTTCGAAGGGGCCAATGTGCTCTACTTGCCCCAACCGCTGGATACTGCCGCCGAAGCCTTGGCGTTGCCACGTCCATCGCTCGACACGGCTCTGTCCGACCTCAAGCGTCAGCTCTACACCGTACGCTCGAAACGCCCCGCTCCCCTGCGCGACAACAAGCAGATCACCGAGTGGAATGGCATGATCATCGCCGCGCTGGCCCAAGCGGCGGATGTATTGAAGCGGGACGGCTATCGGGATGCCGCCATTGCCGCCGCTGAGTTCCTATGGCAGCACCATCACGACAACATACAAGGCCAGCTATGGCGAACAAGCCTCGACGGTGTGGCGTCGACTCCCGCACAACTGGAAGATTACGCCCATTACCTCAACGCACTGGTGGCCCTGTACGATACCACCGGCGAACGACGCTGGCTCGAGCGCGCCCGTTTGCTGCTCGATGAACTGGTGTCGCGCCACTGGGACGAGGACGACGGCGGCTTCTTCGTCGCGTCAGTCAATAGTGAAGGACCGCAATTGCTGCGCAGCAAGAGCCTGATGGACAGCGCCACCATCAGCGGAAACTCGCTGATACTACCGGTATTGATCGCCCTCCACCGGCGTACAGGCGATACCGGGCTACGCCCGCTGATCGAACGCCAAATCACGGCCTTTTCCGGGCGAATCGCGCAGACGCCATTGGCCGGGCCCGTCTTCCTGCAAGGAATACGCCAGTGGGAGTCCCCCACCCCGGCCCCGTTCCAATACCTCGCCGATGGTGCCATCCATGTCCGCTGTCATTCCGAGCGACTCGATGACACGCGCCTGAAAGCAACCTTTATCATCGACATCGCCCCAGGCTGGCACATTCAAGGCCACGACAGCGACACCCCCGAGGCGACACGGCTCACCATTCGCAATACGGACGACTGGCAGGAAGAACAGATCGATTACCCAATCTCTGAACGAGGCTCATCCGAGTCCGAGGGGAATAATGACGCACCAACTATTCACTCGGGCAGGGTAACCGCTACGCTGATGGCAAATGCCAGTTCGCCCCCTTCTCGAGCCCCGGTGGTGGAACTCTGGCTACAGCCATGTACAGAGGCGGAATGCCTTCCTGTGGAGCGGCGGACGTTCGTGCTCCATGGCTGACGCATTCACTGCCGTATCAGGGCGATTGCGACACAGAAGCAATGATTGGACTCCATCAGACAGGGACAATGACGAATGGCAGCTAGCAAGGCAACGTCGGTCGACGACCTTTCGGAAAAGGTCCGCTTCCTGAGCCAGCCCGAAGCCTACCCGGATCGGCCAGCCAAGGTGCAACTGGTGGAAACCCATTTCTCCTACGTCTTCCTCACGGATACCCAGGTCTACAAGCTCAAGAAGAACGAGCGCTATCCCTACCTGGACCTATCGACGCTGGAGGCGCGACTCGCGAACTGCCAGGAAGAAGATCGTCTGAATCGGGTACTTGCCCCCGGTGTCTATCTGGGAATCGTGCCGCTGTACCGCACCGCCAAGGGAGTACTCAGCCTGCGCCGAAGCGGCACTATCATCGACTACCTGGTACACATGGTGCGCTTGGCCGATGAGCGAAATCTGGAATATCGGATGTACCATGGCGGGCTGCAACCGACGGACGTTACCGCTGCCGCCGACTGGATGGCGGAGTTCTACCAGCACACCGAGAGCAAGGGGACGACCGACGTGGAAGCTCGTCGCCGTCAGTGCACGCACACCGCCGAGGAGTTGTTGGAACTGGTGGACGACCGCCGGATATACGAATTGCGCGACCGCTTGATTCGTTGGATGGACACCAATACCCGACTACTCGAGCAGCGCATGCTGGTGAATGCTCATGGAGACTTGCGGCCTCAGCACATCTACCTCGGAGACCAACCACTGATCATCGATCGCCTCGAGTTCGATGCCCAACTGCGGCGGCTCGACCCGCTGGAAGAACTGGCCTTTCTGACCCTGGAGTGTGACCGGCTGGGGCAGCGCTGGGTTGGCGAGCACTTCCTCGAACGCTACGAGTTACTCTGTGACGATATCTCACCGCCTGGGTTGGTGCCTTTCTATCAGGCCAGCCGAGCATTGATCTGGGCACTACTCAGTGCCAATCACCTGGTAACCAATCCGGAAAGCCGGGCCCGCTGGCTGGAACGCACCCGACTGTATCTGGACATGGGCAAGATCAGTCTGCGCTCAATGGTTTAAGGTCTGTCTGAAAACTGCCTGCGCCCGCCCATACGGCGTTAAAAATCAGCTCAAAATGCTCATTTACAACCACGTAAACTCCGCTTTTTCGCTGATTTTTGCCTTGTCTGGCCATCGCTCGTCGACTTTTCAGACAAGCCCTAACGGCGGATCCGGCTCCTCCACCCGTTGCCCATTGAGAGCCAAAATGGTTCGCGCGAGTTGTGGCTCGATTCGCAGCAAGCGAGCACGCTCGTTGGCTTTCTCCGGCAGAGGTCGGGGAACGCTATTGGTGTATAACAGACGATCCGGGCCGGAGCGTTCGAACAACACCTCGGCGCCCGAAGCAAACAGGCCATGCGTGGCACACGCGATCACTCGCTTCGCGCCAGCATGACGGCACGCCTCCACGGCGCGCAGCATGGTGGTACCGCCAGCAATCAAGTCATCCATGATCACCACCAGCCTATCTTCCAGTTCCCCTATCACCGCATCGCCGCTCACTACGCCCTCGCTACGACGTTTCTCCAGAAACGCCATGTTCACGTCGTCATCACTCATTTGCTGCAACATCTCGCGAAAGCGCTCGGCACGTTTCACCCCACCCGTATCGGGCGACATGACCGCCAGCGGCAGGCCGTCTCGCTCTTCCATCACCGCTTCCGCCATCAGCCGACGCCCTTCCAGGTGGATGACCTCGCAGCGAAAGGCATTTTCCAGGGCTGCTTGGTTGTGGACGTCCATCGTCACCAGTCGGTCCACTCCCACGGCCTCGAACAACTGGGCCAGGTAACGCTGGTTCAGCGGATCCCGAAACTTGGTGCGCCGGTCCTTCCTGGCGTAGGGCAGATAGGGCACGACCGCCGTGACACAGGCAGCGCCAAGATCACGCAGGGTGGCAACGAAGAACAGCAGTCGCACCAAGCGGTCATTAGCGCTCAGTTCTTGGCCACCCACCAGGCGATACACGATATACACATCGCGACCACGTACGCTGATCTTCGGTCGCAACTTGTGTTCGCCATCTTCGAAATCACGCAATTCGAATGGCGCCAGATCGGTGCCCAAGTGCTGGATCAACGCCTCGAAGAATTCGCTGTCATCATCCAGCAGGAAGACCGCAGGGGCGGCCTCGACCGAGTGTGGCGATGTCATCCTCTGCCCTCCCGTGCGGATCGTGGGTCCAACACTTCGCAAGATAGGTTGCCTTCAATGCATCAGGCAACGAAAGGCAGGGCAGTGTTCAACACGTATCCAGTCCGGCGCCGGGGCAGCTTCTCGATACAACGCCTCTGGAGCCACGCTGGCCGTAAGCCCCACTTATCGCCGTTGTCGCGCCTTGCTAGTGGCACCGAGCACGGCCACCAACATCCCGGAGAGCAAACCCGCATAGCCGAGCATGGCCAGCGCCATGCTCGGCTCGATCAAGCGAATCACCATGGCCAGCAACAACAGCAAGGCCAAAAGTGAAATGACGGCTCCGCAAAGCATGAGTTTCATGACACCTCCCCATTACGGCCTCTTTAGAGGGTGTTTACAAACGTGACGAGCGATGGCCAGGCAAGGCGAAATCAGTCGAAAAAGCGGAGTTTACGAGCTTGTAAATGAGCATTTTTGAGATTGATTTCAACACAGCATGGCCAAGCGCAGTAGTTTGTAAGCGCCCTCTCAGCGATGCAGCCAACAAGCCGAATAATGATTCCTCCGTGGCTCGAAGTCGGGCGGTTCATCCACATCGCACAGGCCAGCCATGGCATGCGGGCAACGCGGGTGGAAACGGCAGCCCGTGGGCGGATGCAACAAGCTGGGCGGCTCGCCGCCGGGTATCTCGCGCTGTTTGGTGGCATTGGCCGCGTCCGGATCGGCGATTGCCGCGAGCAGAGCTTGGGTGTAGGGATGCTGGGGGTGATCCAGCAACTCCTCTACCCCGGCAGTTTCCACTACCCGCCCCGCGTACATCACGAAAATCCGCTCGGCGTAATGGCGGACGGAGGACAGGTCGTGAGTGATGAACGCCAGCGTCAGCTCACGCTGCGTCTGAATGTGGCGTAACAGGTTGAGGATTTCCACACGGACCGAGGCATCGAGCATCGAGACCGGCTCGTCGGCGACGATCATCGCTGGTTCCAGGATCAACGCGCGTGCGATCACCACTCGTTGCTGCTGACCACCGCTGAGCATGTGAGGAAACTTGCCCAAGTACTCCTCAGCCGGCGACAGCCGTACCTCGTCCAGGACTTTCCGAATGCGTCGCTCACGCTCGGAACGCCCCTTCACGCCATGCACGATCAGCGGTTCGGCGAGAATCCGCCGTACGTCCAGGAATGGCGGCAGCGCACCGAAGGGGTCCTGCTGGACGTAGCCCACCTTGGCTCGATAGGCCTTGAGGTCGCGTGCATTCAACTCACCCAACGAATGCCCCGCGAAGCGCACCTCACCGCGTGTGGGACGATGCAACCCGAGCAAGGTACGCGCCAGGGAGCTTTTGCCACAGCCGCTCTCTCCCACAAACGCCACCGATTCACCGCGCTCGAGCTCGAAGTTCACTCCGTCGACCGCACGCACCGCGCCTACACGCAGAAAGCCCCACTGGCGCAATTCGAACCAAGTGTGCAGATCCTTGACCGACAGCAACGCTCCCTCACCCTCGACACTCGTGCCCACTGGCCGTTCGTTCATGGCTCGCCCCTCCCCTCATACAACCAACAACGGACTCGTCGGCGATCATCGAGACGGAAGAATTCAGGATCTTTAGCACAGCGCTCGAAGTGCGACGGGCAGCGTTCAGCGAAGCGGCAGCCAGGCGGTGGCTCGAGCAGGCTGGGGGGCTGGCCGGGGATCGCTTCAGGCCGTTGCTGCTGATGCAGGCGCGGCACACTGGCCATCAGCAGTTGCGAATAAGGGTGCGCCGGCGCGTCGAAAAACTGCGCGGCATTGGCGACCTCGACAATCTGCCCGGCGTACATCAGCGCCACGCGATCGGCAAGTTCGCTGGAGGTCGCCACATCATGGGTGATCAGGATGAAACTGGTACCCAATTCCCGCTTGAGGCGCTTGAGCAAGTTCATGATGCTCGCCTGGGTCAGCACATCCAGCGCCGAGGTGGGCTCGTCGAGAATCACCAGTTCCGGCTCGGTGACCAACGCCATGGCCAGCACCACGCGCTGTCGCATGCCACCGGAAAGCTCGAGGGGATAGCGCTGCAGGAAATCGGTCGACACCCCCACCCGTTCGAAGACCTCCGCTGCTCGCGCCATGGCCCGGGCCCGCGGCCAGCCCAGCAACACACGCAGCGGCTCGACGACCTGCTCACCGACCCGAACCACCGGGTTGAGAGCATTCATCGACGCTTGCATCACCAGCGACACACGCACCCACTGCACATCACGCCGAAAACGCTCGTCGCTCATCGACATCAGTTCGGTCCCACCCAGGGTGACCCGGCCAGACACCTGGTGGACGTTGCGTGGCAGCACTCGCATCAGTGCCTTGGCCAGCGAGCTCTTGCCGCAACCGGACTCACCGAGCACCACCAGCGCTTCGTTATGCCGCACATCGAAACTTACCCCATCCACGGCACGCACCACGCCACGTCGGGTCTGGTAATGCAGGTGAAGATCTTCCACCTCGAGCAATGTCCGCTCGCTCATCACAGGCTCCTCAGGCGCGGGTTGAACACACGATCCAGGGCGAATCCCAGCGTGGCGAAGCCCAACCCGGTCAGCATCAGCAACGCCGCCGGCTCCAGCACCCAGTAGTAATAACCGTTGTAGAGCGCGCTCTGGGCCTGGGCGTCGTTGAGCACCTTGCCCCAAGTGGGCAACACCGGATCGCCCAGGCCCAGCAAGGCCAGTGAAGCCTCCAGAAACACGAAGGTGGGAATCAAGGTGACGAAGGTCGGAATCAGCACCGGCAGGATGCGCGGAATCAGGTAGCGCATCACGATACGCAGGTTACCAGCGCCATACGCCTGAGCCGCCTCGATGTATGGCGCTTCGCGGATCGGCAGTAGCATCGCGCGGTACATCTTGATACCGGCACTAAAGATGCCGAGCAGAACCACCACCCCCAGCATCAGCCAGATGCTAGTGGAATACAGCGTACCGACCATGACCAACACCGGCAGCAGCGGCAGGATCATGTTGACCTCGGTGAGCCGTTGGATGGCCGCGTCGATCCAGCCTCGATACCACACCCCCACGGCGGCGACGATCAGTGTGGTGACAGTGGTACCAACCGCCGCCAGCAAACCGAAGGCCAAGGCCACCGGGGTACCCCACATCAGCGCGACTGACAGGTCGCGGCGTTGATGGTCGGTGCCGGCGATGCCATGCACACGGCCATAAAGCACCAGGTTGGCCTCGATATCCGCCTGCTCGTCAAATACCACGGCATCCAGCATCAGCGTGTAGCGCCCCGGTTGGACCTGAGGAGCCTGCTGTGTCTCGGGCTCGGCCAGCAATCCCACGTGGGGCACCATGCCCCCCAGCCGGCGCTCGAGGGTGCGATCCTGGGAAATCGAAACCCGATCCTCGCGACCGATGCGATAGCCGCCCAGCGATATCTCACGACCGTCGGGCGTCTCCCAAAGCAAGCGCGCGAAAGGTCTCTGCTCGTGGCCCTCGGCACGCAAGAACAGATTGATCTCGCTGGGAAAGCCCTCGTAGTCGTATTCGAAGGTCAACGGGATACGCAAACGACGGCCACCCTCGAAGGGCTGCTCTTCGATGTCGGCATCGTCACTGGACACGGTGATGGTGGTGGGCTCCCGGCCACCGGTCAGACGGTCGAGCCAAACCGGTTCGGCATTGGCCGGCGTCATCCGCCACTGGTCGCCGCCGCGCCACAGCTCCAGTGCCTGGGGATAGGGAATGGAAATAACGGTATAAAGCGACAACCCCACCAACAACGCAATGACCACCATGCCCAGGATCGCCGAGGGGTAACGGCGCAATTCCCGCATACCGCCGAGCCACCTTCTCATCGCTCGCCCCCCTCGATGCGGATACGCGGGTCCAACAGCGCATAGAGGATATCCAGCAGGAACACCGTCAGCGCTAGCAAGTAGGCAAAGATCACCACCGAGCCGATGATCACTGGCGTATCCCGATGGCCAATGGCCTGGAACAGCAACGACCCCAGCCCCGGCCAATTGAATACCTGCTCGAGAATGATGGCGCCGCTCCAGAGCCCAACCAACATCAGCAGAAAACTGGTGATGATCGGTGCCAGGGTCGGGCGCAGGATGTAACGCCGCTCGATGAGTCCAACGGGAAGCCCTTTGGCTCGCGCCATCTCCACGTAATCCTCGCTGGAGTGGATCAGGAAGAAGGTACGCCACGAATAGATGGAAACGAACAACTGCGACACGAACATCGCAGCAAGCGGCAGCAGCATGTGACGTAGTACGCTCAGCGTATAGGCCCAGGTGCCTTCAGGCGGAGGTGCCGCCACCATGCCGCTGGCGGGTAGTAACGGAAACACGAAAGCGAATAGCAGGATCAGGAAAATGCCATAGAACCACCCTGGCGCTGCCGAACTCGGTGCCAAGGCGATCACACAGCGATCCAGCAAGCTGCCGTAATGCCTCGATAGCGAAAGCGCCATGAACACCGAGACGAAGAACACCAGCAGATTGGCAGTGCCGAACAGCAACAATGTCGCTGGCAAACGCTCGACGATGATGTCGTAGACTTCGCGCGAGCCGCGGTCACTGTGCATCTGCTCGGCACGCCCCAGGTCGAGGCTGATTGCTTGCCGGAGATAGTCGATGCTGCGCAGCATGAAGGGTTCGTCCAGGCGCAGCCGTTCCACCTCCAGTTCCACCTGACGCTGGATCAATCGGTTGCGTTCTTCACTGGGCATGTCCTGGAAGTCGGGATTGGCGCGCACCATCTCAGCCGCCTCGCTGCGAATCTGCACCATGCGAAGCTCGTCGACTTCCCCGCCCATGTTGGCGACGACGATGGTCAGGTAGACCCCGACCAGAACGGTAAGAAACAACGCCAGCAGACGCTTGCCCGAATAGACCAGCAAACGTCGCAAATCGCGCATGAGGCCATGCCTGGCTGGGGGTTGCACCGGGCTTTCCGGGTTCATGGTGCTGGCCTCCGACCATTTTCCGGAACCGTGGCAAAGACATGCGAAGCGAATGATGGCAGCGCCACTCGCTGGCTGGTAACAGCCAGCTCGAGGCTGTTGGCACCCACGCCTAGCGCCTCGATCGCCCGCGGTGCCAGTGAAATCTTCCACTGGCCCTCGCCAAGAGCCTTGGCATTGCCCTGTCTGGCCAGCTCACCATTGCCGTCGAAGAGCAGGAAGCGGACTTTCTCGATGGCCTCTCGATCATAGGGCTCACCTTCGAAGGTGATATTCAACGAGAATTCTGCGGCTTCTCCCTTTTCCACGACCATGGGGCCATCGAGATCCAACTCCGGCACCTCGGGCCGGGTATAGCGCAGCCATTTGTCGGCCGGGTCGGGGAAATCCTCATTTCGGCGCAATACCACGCTACCCGATACCGGGTGCACCGAGTGCAGATAGAAGGGACCATCCCCGACCCAGAAGTGGCCCCGCTGCCGATGCCAGTCGGTCAAAGCACGATAACGCTCGGCGGCCTCTCCCTCGCGCATCAGCTTTTCCATGACCTTCGGGAAAAGTACGAAGCCTCGTTCGCTTGCACGGCGTAGATGCCGCTCCAGAACCGGGATACTGGGGCCCGCCACAAGACTCATCCAATCCGCACGCAAACGGTCGGCCTTGTTCGAGGAGAACGCCAGTTCGCCACTGCGCTCGGCCAGGATCCCCAGGCCCAGCACATGCCAAGGAAGGGGATCCACCGCCCAGGAGGCCACGATGGTTTCTGCATCGGGATAGATCTGGTTGGTGTAGATATCGACTACCAGTGGCTCGGTGGAAACGATTTGCCAGCCCCGGAAATGCCGCTGGAAGGCTTCGAAGGTAGGGAGATGAGCCACGTCGTACAGTTGGCTGTTTTCGTCGGCGCGCGCGAAGGTCAGAATCCACGGCAGTACCACATCGGCCAGCGAGAGTTGCGATCCATCGTGCCAGCGGCGCTCGAGGTATCCTTGCTCGAAATGAATCCGCACACAGGTGCGTGAGGTGATCCCAGCGGGGTGCTTCTCGCCCACCGTCACGAAACGTCCGGCCTGGGCATCCCAGTCGATCCAGGCATCCTCGGGTACCTGGATCTCGGCAGCGGTCTCCACACTAAGCCAGTCCAGCGTGCGGGTGACCGGTACATCCTCTTGAACCGTCACTTCCGCCGCTTCGACGCGCTGGGGACGATACAGGCCGGTATAGGGGTCTGGAATCAGCGCCATGTCCTGTAGCGAACGGACGATCATCTGATCGAAGAGCCAGTTACTGCCCGCCACCGGATTCCAGGGCTCGGTCAGTAAACCGGGCGAACCAAACACGATCTCACCGCCCACACGGTCCTTGAAACGAATGGTGTAAGGCCACAGAAACGATCCCGACAGCCCCCCCGCCAGATCGGTGGCAACCTCGACGTTTCGCGAGCGCGCCGAGACGTTGAGCTGATCCACCAGCCAGATGCGCACCGAATTCTGCATCGCCAGTTCCAGGGCTCGCGCCATCATGGACTGACGCTGTTCCCAGCTCTGGTAGTCGCGCTGTTGCAAACGTTCAGCTAGCTCGTCGAATTCCGGAACCGGATCGTAAGCTTGCCACAACGGCTCGGCGCGACCTCGCGGTGTGTAGAAATAACTGAAGTTGTCCGCCTCATCGCGCTGGATCACGGCGATGATCCAGCCACCGGTGTAGATATGCCAACGCCCGGCCTTGGGGTCGCCGCCGATCCAGATACGTGAAGCCTCATCCGCCGTGCGATAACGCCGCTCGACGGTAAAGCCGACCTCTTCCATGAGATTGGCAACGTAATCGCCCACACGATGACGCTCGTCGTCGGTGCGGATCAACACGATGACACGCACCGGCTTTCCCTCATAGTGCCAACGGCCATTCTCGAACCGGGCACCGAGCGCTTGCATCTCGCGGTGGATCACCTCTCGTGCCGCCTCCGGATCATGTGTGTAGCGCAGCTCTAGCTTCCGCGCCACGCCAGCCAAACGGGCATAGTCCGGAAACGCGGTACTCAAAGGCAGGAAGCGAGGTACGGCCAGACCGCCGTATATCTCCTCGGCGATGTAATCACGGTCGATCAGGCGATTGAGTGCCTCGCGGATTTCCGGAACGTGAAAGGGGTTGAGCTCGCCGTTGGAAAAGGTCGGCCCCGCAGGATTCAGCGTGAGCTCGGCATTGGCGCCATAGGAAACGTTGTACGCCGCTTGCGGAGAATCGCGTAGCCGCTGGTATACCGTGGTATTGGTGATCCCCTGAGCGAATGCATGGTGAGTGCCCGCCTCTATCAGTCCCACCACCTGGCCGGAGTCCGGCTCCTCGGTGAACACGATCTGATCCACCAAGGCCCCGCGTCGATCGGCGATATCCCGCTCGACACTCTTGTCAGTGCGCTCGGTACTCGAATCAGTGCTCGTCCCGCCCGGCGCGGCCGCCTGTCGAGGTGGCGCAGTAGGCTCCGGAACCAGGACGGCGATCAACGCCACTACGAACAGCAGCGTCACGGCCACAAGCAGGCTCTTATGCATGACATCTCCCTTTCCTATCACAGTAGGTGAAGGAGACGGGATAAGGAAAATGCTTATAGTCGATCGTTGATATAACGCTTCAAGGCCTGCGCATTGTGTGCGGCATGGGCCTCTTCATCGTTGTTGAAGTAAGCGTAAACGTCATGTCCCTCCTCTAGCAGAGCGACGATACGATTCGCTTCAGCGGTAAGAAACTGGGAGGAATAACTCCCGGCATACTGCTCGCCATGAAAACGCAGATAGGTCCAGTCCGCGGTCAACTCACGTGGATGTTCCTCGATCATGTCGTGAATGCATAGCGCTGCCCCATGTTCGCGGAGGACAGCGAAGACTTCGTCGTTGAGCCACAAGGGATCACGAAACTCGAAGGCCCAACGGATCCGGCTCGGCGCTTTGGCCAGAAAGCGTTCCAGACACTGTGGCTGCGGCTGCCACTTCGGTGGCAATTGCACCAGTATCGACCCCAGGTGATTCCCTAGCCACTGAGCGACATCCATGAAGGTCGGAATGCTCTGTTCCGGGTCCTTGAGGCGCTTGATATGAGTGCCGTAACGGCTGAACTTGAGCGCGTACTCGAACCCTTCAGGCGCACTCTGCTGCCAGTGGTCGAAGGTCTCGACTTTCGGCAGGTTGTAGAAAGTGTTGTTGATTTCCACCGTATCGAAGCGTTCGGCATAGTAGTCAAACCACGCCTTCTGCGGCAGATCGGTGGGATAGAAGCGCTCTTTCCAGTGGCGGTACTGATAGCCGGACGTGCCGATGCGCAAACGACCAGTCCGTTGCCGACCATGTGTAGCATCTTGCCTTGCCATGTATCACCTCGTGTGTAGTCGGGCTATCCACTGCGGTTGGGCAAGCTAGATTGGCTTGGGTTCATGCATGCTTGGGGTTCATGCGTGATAGCCAGACGCTGCCAATGGCAAAGGCCAGTACATAGCAGATTCCCCCCGCCGCCAGGGTCGAACTCTGGCCGAAGTGGACGGACAATAGCGGTGCCAGCGCGGCACCAAGCACCGAGGCGAAGCCGTTGATCCCCCAGGCCCAGGGAATCCAGCGATCCTGGCCGGCAAGCTGACGCAACGCCCAGGGGAAAGGACGGCCCATGGCCCACGCCAAAGGCAACAACAGCATGACCAGCAACGCGATGCGCAGAGGGAAGGCCGGAGTGCTCAACGCATGAACGGCGAGGAAAGGCACCAAAGCCAACGCCAGGCCAAGAGCCACGGCAGTATAGACTCGTATCAGACTGCCATGGCTAGCGGTTTCGGGCGTCATGGCACTGCCGATACCGGAACCGATCAGAAAGGTGGCGAAGACCAGCGCCGCGACAAGCACCGGCTCACCCAGATACAGGATCAGGCGCTGGAAGATCACCAATTCGACCAGGATGTAGCCCATACCGAGGGCGATGAAATAACCAGCGACCGACAGCCGGCTGAAGGGGCGTTGAATCTGCGGCAACCGGCCCAAGGGCACCAGGATCAACAAGAACGCCAGCATCGCCACGACAACGGTGGTGACCACTAACAGGATCAACGTCCAGTCGAGATAGCTCCAGCCCTGACCGCCCAGCTCTCGAACGATCCGCGATGCCTTTCCCCAAGCCAGGGAACGCCATGGGTAAGGGCTGTCGAGTTCGGCCGGAGCGGCGTGGAACAGGCTTGCCTCTCGTGGCAGCGGCTGGCGTTCGAATAGTGCCCGCGCTATATCGTGGAAGACAGGCGTGTCCAGCCGATGATAGCGGTTGGTTTGTCCGCGTCCTATGCCAGGCAACCAGGCAGTATCGAACCGCCACCTCTCCGAAAACTCCCGCAGCTCAGCGAGATCCGCCTCGTCCAATGGCTGTGGCGAAGCCAAGATCAACAGTGCTTGCAAGCCACGCAGCACGGCCACTCGATCACCCGGCTCTGCCGCGCCATGCTGGCGTAACGCCCGATCCAGCGTGGCCATCACGCGAGGATAGTATCGGGGTGGATAGTCGAGCGGCAGCGGAATGGCGAGCAGGCCATTGGTGTTCAGGCGTGTCAGCGCCAGCTCCAGGCCGGCTACCGTAAGCGTATAGTCCTCGGCAGCGGCATCGCCTTCTTCCCAGGCGGCGTCGAAAGCGATGATCGAGTAAGGCGCATCGGCAGCGATGACCAGGTGGCGCCAGGTACCATCCTCGATCAATCTCACCCCGGCCTTGCTCGCGCCACGCGCCTGGGCAATACCGAGAAGCCGAGCATCGGGCTCCACCCAGGCGACATCTCGCCCTTGGGCCGCGATGAGCGTCTGCCAGGCGCCACTACCCAGCACCAGTACCCGGCCCTCCGGGCGCAGTTGCAAGGGCAATCCGGCCAACGAGCCGCGCATATACTCGGCATTCGCTGGCCACTGACGAGGCATGGGCACCACCCGATCACTGCCGATGACGGCCGCATCCACCGACGGCACGCTGCTAGTCCAACCCAGGCTCAGGCCTGGTGCGAAGCGCAGGCTGTCGGCCCGAAACAGGCTGAGTCGGCCAGGCAGGCCAGAGCGCACCGCCAACGTCTCGACACCCGGCAAGTCACGGATCTCGGACAAGGCCTTGAAGTCCGACACCGCTGGTTCCGGCGGCCGAACGCTGGCGACCAGCGCCAGTACCAAGCCCAGGCAACATATCACGCCTGTAGGCCACCGATTGCGAGCGAACCCCAGCATGCTTCCCAACGCGAACAGCAGCGCGGCGACCACCGCTAACGCCATGGCCACCGGGGCGATGGCCAGCAATGCCGCGGCCCCCAGGCTACCGGCCCCACTGCCAAGCAGGTTGGCCGCGTACAGCGCACGGGTATTCTCGGGCCAGCGCAGGAAGACCTGGCCAATCGCCAGGCCGGCGCCATAAAAGGGGATGAAAGCGACGAAGTCCACCAGCAGCAAGCGCACGAGCTCGCGCATGTTCCAACCGGCAAACACCGGCCGCAACGCGACTCTCGATTGCACCAGGAGCAGCAACAGGAATCCGCCACCAGTGATGGCCAAGCCAGCAAGAAACCAGCCATCCCCACGGCTGAAGCGGTAGCGGCCAACCAGCGCCAGGGTAGTACCCGCCGCCCCCAGGCCCAACAACGCCAGGGAAATGGCCAGCCCGGCGAAGTGATACCAGTGGCTGAACTCGAACAATCGCAACAACAGGACTTCCAGGGCCAACAGTGCTGCGGAGACACCAGCCACGGCCACAAGATCGAGTCGACGCGGCGTTCCCATCATCCCCACTCAGTGCCCACCGGTGAGTGGCACGAAGCGCACCGAGGTCAGGTTGCGGCTACTCACCTCGCCATCGGCGTTCTTTTCCACCAGCAGCAGGTTCTGGATCCAGCCGCTACGCCCTACCGGAATCACCATGTACCCGTGGGGACGAAGCTGGGCCACCAAGGGGGGCGGCGTGTGCGACGCCGCCGCCGTGACGACGATGGCATCGAACGGTGCACGAGCCTCGTGGCCGTAGTAGCCGTCGCCGTGCAGCACGGTGATGTTGCGATAGCCCATTCGCCCGAGGCGCTCGGCAGCACTTTCGGCCAGATCGCGGATGATTTCGATGGTTACCACTTCGTCGACGATCTCGGCGAGGATCGCTGCCTGGTAGCCGGACCCCGTGCCCACTTCCAGCACGCGATCGTCGGCTTCCAGTTCCAGGCGCTCGGTCATGTAGGCAACGACATACGGTTGGGAGATCGTCTGGCCGTGACCGATGGGTTGGGGGCTGTCTTGGTAAGCGCGCTCCGCCGAGACCATCGGCGCAAAGCGGTGGCGCGGCACCCGATACATGACCTCGAGCACCGTCTCATCACTCACTCCTCGGTCCTCGATTTGATCACGCACCATCTCCGCTCTGAGCTCGGCGAACTCGTCGTCGAAACTCGGGCGCTGGGGTGTTCCGTCCTCACGCGTGGCTTCCAGCAGCACCGTGACGTTCTGCGCGACGGCGGGAGCGCAAGCAAGCAGGACCAACAGCGATACGCTGCCAATCCAACCGGCCTGTGGGTATGCCTGGACCATTTCCGGCTCCTCTAAGGACTCCGGAATTCAAAGAATAGGCCAGCTTCCACGTGACGTGCGAAACCCGAGCTGCGCAGCCTACGTCAATCGTCGTCCTGTGCGTCCCAGTCCGGTGCCAAGCGCTCAGCCTGTTCTGCACGAACGTCATCGATGACGGCCATCAGGTCCTCGACATCGACGCTGGTCGTATCGTGCTCGAAACAACCGGTGAGCGGGCTGTCCGGGTGCAATTCGCCGGTTTCGAACAACGCCCAGATCTCCTTGCCGTAATCGGTAGTCAACAGTTCCGGGGCAAAGCGGCCGAAATAGGCACGCATGTTGGCGACATCGCGCTCCAGCATCATGGCGGCGTTGTTATTGCCAGCCGCATCCACTGCCTGGGGAAGATCGATGATCACCGGCCCTTGTCGGTCGACCAACACATTGAACTCGGAAAGATCGCCATGTACCAGGCCAGCGCATAACATGCGCACCACGCCGGCCATCACCTGGGCATGGTAATCGCGAGCCTGCTCAGCGCTCAGGGTGACATCATCCAGCCGCGGGGCAGCGTACCCTTCGTCGTCGGCTACCAGTTCCATCAACAGCACGCCATCGACAAAACCGTATGGTTGGGGAACGCGCACGCCGGCCGACGCCAACCGATACAGCGCCTCGACCTCAGCGTTCAACCACGCCTGTTCCTGCTCTTTCTGGCCATAGCGGGTCTTTTTCGACATCGCTCGGGCACGGCGGCTGTTACGTACCTTACGGCCTTCCTGGTACTGCACCGCCTGCTTGAAGCTACGTTGCTTGGCTTCCTTGAAGACCTTGGCGCAGCGCAAGTGCTCGCCGCAACGCACCACATACACCTGCGCTTCCTTACCGCTCATCAACTGGGTAATGACCTCATCGATCATGCCGTCGTCGATCAGCGGCTGTAATCTCTTGGGTACTTTCATTTCTTGGGTACTTTCATGGTTCTTGGTAATCAGCCCTCTCTAGATACGAGCAATGTGTAAGCCTTTTCAGAATGTGTAAACCTTTTCAGATGACCCGACGAACACGGAATGAACGTCCCTTGAGTTTCCCTTCGCTCAATTTCCGCAGCGCTGCCTTGGCGACGTCACGGTGGATAGCGATATAGGCACTACGCTCCTGGACCTTGATCTTGCCCACCTGGTCGCCGTTGATCCCCCCTTCTCCCGTCAGCGCGCCAAGGATATCGCCGGGGCGCAGCTTGTGTTTCTTACCACCGTCGAGCTGCAGCGTCGCCATAGCGGGTGAAAAGGGAGCCTGTTCGAGCCCCCGACCAGTCGGCAGCGGCTCCGCCTCGAGTTTCTGACCAAGGAACTCGGCGAGTCGCGTCAGCCGATAGTCTTCCTTCTCGGTGATCAGGGTATAGGCCACACCCGTGCTGCCAGCCCGACCGGTACGACCGACACGGTGTACATGCACCTCGAGATCACGCGCGATCTGAAAGTTGAACACCGCGTCGAGCGCCTCGATATCCAGACCACGCGCCGCCACGTCGGTGGCCACCAGGATCGAAGCGCTCTTGTTGGCGAACACTTCCAAGGTCCGATCGCGGTCGCGCTGCTCGAGGTCGCCATGTAGTGCCAAGGCACTGAAGCCATGCTCGCACAAGGCATCGGCAACCTCCTGTGTCTCACGCTTGGTGTTGCAGAATACGACGCTGGACTCGGGGCGGTGAGTGAGCAGTAACCGATGCAGTGCCTCGAGCCGCGCCGGCTCGTCTGTCACCCGATGAAAATGCTGACGAATACTGGAACTGTCATGGGTCTCAGCAACCTCAACCGCCACCGGCTCGTGCATCATTCGCTCGGCGATCAGGCGAATGCCGTCAGCATAAGTAGCACTGAACAATAGCGTCTGACGAGTGGATGGCGTCTCGTCAATGATGGCCTCCAATGCAGTCTGGAATCCCATATCGAGCATACGGTCGGCCTCATCCAACACCAGGGTGTTGAGCTTGGCCAGGCTCAGAGAGCCCTTGCGCAGGTGCTCCTCCACCCGGCCCGGTGTGCCGACAATGACATGCGCTCCATGCGCCAGCGAGCCGAGCTGCGGGCCGAAGGGGGCGCCACCACACAGCGTCAGCACTTTGACATTGGCCAGGGTTCGCGCCAGCCGTCGCAACTCCCCTGCCACCTGCCCCGCCAATTCACGGGTCGGGCACAGTACCAGCGCCTGCACGTGGAAACGTGTCACCTCGAGCCGCGACAACAGCCCGAGGCCGAAAGCCGCCGTCTTGCCCGAACCGGTCTTGGCTTGGGCAATGACATCCCGGCCCGCCAGCATCGTAGGCAGGCTCTCGGCCTGAATCGGGGTCATGGCGTGATAGCCAAGCGATTCCAGATTGGTCAGTAACTCCGGTGCCAATGGCAGGGAGGCAAAAGTGGAATCGGGCACGGTGGTGGTCCTGTGATGGAGGTAGTAGCAGTGCGGTGAGCGGGCTAAGTAGGGAGCCGTGACAGGCACCTGGAAACAGAGGCCATGAAGAGCCGGATGAAAGGCGAGCAGAATAACAGAGACGGGCCGTCAATGCCCATCATACGGACAGGCTTCCCGGCAAATAACCCTGTTCCCGATTTCGGTTGTTGAGTAAGATTTGCCCTTTCGATGATGACGTAACGGGATAACGAAATGGGCAGGGCCTTCCAGAACCGCAAGGAATCCATGGCCAAGACGGCCGCCGCCAAGACCAAGGTCTATAGCAAATACGGTCGTGAAATCTATGTATGCGCCAAGTCGGGCGGTGTCGATCCAACCGGCAACCTGGCCCTGCGTGGCCTGATCGAACGCGCCAAGAAAGACCAGGTGCCTTCGCACGTGATCGACAAGGCCCTCGAAAAGGCCAAGGGCGCCGGTGGCGAGGACTTCTCCCCGACCCGCTACGAGGGCTTCGGGCCGGGCAACTGCATGGTGATCGTCGATTGCCTGACCGACAATCCCAACCGTACCTTCGGCGACGTGCGCGCCTGCTTCACCAAGACCAAGTGCAAGATCGGCACGCCGGGCAGCGTCAGCCACATGTTCGACCACTGTGCGATCCTGGCCTTCAAGGGCGAAGACGAAGAAGGCACCCTCGAGGCACTGATGGAAGCCGATGTCGACGTGACCGATATCGAGAACGAAGACGGGCAAATTACCGTGTTCGCTCCCCATACCGAATATGCCAAGGCCAAGCAGGCGCTGATCGACGCGTTCGGCGAGCTCGACTTCGAAGTCGATGAAATCCAGTTCGTACCGCAGACCACCACCCCGGTCGAAGGCGACGACGTGGCGATGTTCGAGAAATTCCTCGACATGCTCAACGACCTGGACGACGTACAGAACGTCTTCCACAACGCCGAGCTGGAAAGCTAAAGAAGGGGGCATCATGCCCCCTTCTCAGCCATTCATGGCGCGATTGTCATCAAGCGGTCTTCTTGCCGCCGTGGCGATGCATCTCGATCAAGGACCAGATGGCATCGGCTCCCACCAGCAGGCCAATGATCACGCTGTTCCACATTGCCTCGACGATGCCGGCATAGCCCAGCAGGAAAGGCGCGAGGATCATCCACACGCCCAGGGCGAGCAGAATCCATTCTTCCCACTCCTGAGTCTTCCTGAGCACAGCGATAGCAAACACCACTACCGCTACACCGACGAGCACCGGGTTCCACACGACGGCACCAGCGCCCGCTTCGGCATGGCCGAAGACAAAGGGTGAAATGACCAGCCAGACACCAAACAGCAGCATCAACCAATCACGCCAATGTGTCTTCAACTGTATGGATTGCATGTTACCCACCTCCTAACCGGATACCGGTTTATCCGATCAAGTGCCGTTTTGGCAGGTACTTAGACAACAGTATTGCCGATTTTGCACGTTTCAAGGGCATTGACGGCGCGATCGACGCCGATGAGCAGGCCTCATTGCCAGTCCAACGCCACGCATCACTCTTCGTATGGCTCATCCGTGCGTGGTGCGCTCGGTGCCTGTTCATCCAGCGATTGCCGGTAGCGAATGCAACCCCTGATGAATTCCGGCCATTCGGGCACCACCGGGATCGGATCGCTGGGGTCCGGCAACAACCCCCATAGGTTGGGGTGATGCCAGCATAGCTCGTGCTTGCTGCAGTCCCGGTGCCGACGAATTCCCTCGCGCAACGCCTTCACTTCCGCGATGAGTTGTTCGCGTGTCATGGCTTCCAGGTCATCGTCCATCTTTGCCTCCTTCCCCGCCAGGAATGGCGTGGGCAAAGCCGTCAACGACACATCGTTCATAGCACCAACGTTCAGATTAGCCCACCGCTAGTACTACGACACCCACCACGCTCTTCCCAGCCCATTCTCAGGAAAACGGCTGATAGCTGCGAAGGCTGGCCGGGAATACATTATCCGAGTCGCCAGTATCACACTTGCGGGGAAGGAATCATGGCCAAACGTTACCGCAGCATTCTCGACACGATCGGCAATACACCGGTCGTACGCATCAACAACCTGGCACCCGCCGGGGTGAACCTGTTCGTCAAGATCGAAGCGTTCAACCCCATGGGTTCTGTCAAGGATCGCCTGGCACTGGGCGTCATCGAAGATGCAGAGTGTCGGGGCGAATTGAAGCCGGGCCAAACCATCGTCGAAGCCACCAGTGGCAATACCGGAATCGGCCTGGCCATGGTTTGTGCCCAGAAAGGGTATCCGCTAGTCGTGACCATGGCCGAGAACTTCAGCGTGGAACGCCGCAAGCTGATGCGCTTCCTGGGCGCCAAGGTCGTGCTGACACCGGCCTCGGAAAAAGGCTCGGGCATGGTCGCCAAGGCTCGGGAGCTGGCCGAGGCCCATGGCTGGTGGCAGTCACGCCAGTTCGAAAACCCGGCCAATGCGGATATGCATGCTCGCACCACTGCCGTCGAGATCCTGGAGGACTTCGACGACGTCACGCTCGACTACTGGGTGACCGGTTTCGGCACGGCCGGGACTCTCAATGGGGTATCCAGAGTGCTGCGCCAACGCAGCCCCGAAACCCGCATCGTGGTCTGCGAGCCCGATAACTCCGCGATCCTGGCCAGCGGTATTCCCCAACAACGCAATAGCGACGGTTCTCATCGCCAGAGCCACCCCAGTTTCCGCCCTCACCTGATGCAGGGTTGGTCGCCTGACTTCGTTCCCAAACTGGCAGAGGAAGTGCTGGAGGAGCACCGTATTGACGAATACTTGGCCATCAACGGCAACGACGCATTGAGCTGTGCCCGCGACCTGGCCAGCAAGGAAGGCATCTTCGTCGGCATCTCTGCCGGGGCAACCTTCGCCGGAGCACTGCACATCGCCGCGAAAGCACCGCCAGGCGCCAATATCCTGTGCATGCTGCCCGATACCGGAGAGCGCTACCTGACTACGCCGCTGTTCGAGAGCATCGCCGTCGAAATGACGCAAGAGGAAATGGCGCTGTCACGCTCCACCCCGGGGTATCGATTCGATGCCTCCTCGGCCCCCACCCCAGCCAGCGCCGAACCGGTGGCACTCGACTTGGAAGCGAAAGCCGAGGTGGAACGCATCATCAGCGACGTCGAGCATCCCGTCGTCATGTTTGCCCTGGAGTGGTGTGAATTCTGCTGGTCGGTGCGCAAGGTGCTACAGCACTATGAAATCCCTTATCGCAGTATCGACCTGGACTCGGTGGAATATCAGCAGGACAACCGAGGCGGCAAGATTCGCGCCGTGCTGAAAGACATGACCGGCAGCGTGACCCTGCCCCAGCTATTCATCGGTGGCGAATTCATCGGCGGCTGCACCGAGTTGTTCGACCTGTGCAAGGAAGGCACATTGTTCGAGCGCCTCCAAGCGTTGAACGTCCCACATGACGCCGGAAAGACGGTCGATCCTTACAGCATGCTGCCCAGTTGGTTGCATCCTAGGTAAGTGGCTGGGCGAAAGAACTCAGGGCATATCGGCGTCAGGCAAACGCTCCAGCGGCAGCGGCCCTTGGTCCTTGACCGTCTGAATGGCGAAGTTGCTGCGAATGTCGCTGACGCCGGGCAACCGCAGCAGTGTCTGCATCAGAAATCGTTCGTATGCCGCCAGGTCAGGCACCACGACCTGCAGCAGGAAATCGGCCTCACCCGAGACCAGATGCGCAGAGATCACTTCCGGTAGCGAGATGACCGCTTCCCGAAACGCATGCGCCTGTTCTTCATGGTGACGTTCGACCTTGATACCGACGAAGACGGTAAGCCCGAACCCCACCCCACCACGATCCAGCTCGGCATGGTAGCCACGTATCAGGCCCGAGGCTTCCAGTTGGCGAACCCGGCGTAGGCAGGGCGACGGCGACAGGCTGACCTCCTCGGCCAACTCCACATTGGTCAGTCGGGCATCGCGCTGCAACGCGGCCAGGATTCGCCTGTCAATGGCATCAAGTCGATTTTTTGGCATGAATATCATCCATAGAGAACATTATTGATATTTTATGCCAACCATAACCCATTTTGAGGTCAACTTCGCAAGGACTTGCCCTCGAATCAAGCGATAGACTGATGCCCTGTTGACGCAACGTCCAAAGGGGCAAGAGCATGGAACTGTGGATCTTCCTCGGAGCCCTGGCAGCAGCCTATCTGCTACCCGGCCCGGACATGATTCTCGTGTTGCAGACCGGCGCTCTGCAGGGGCGCTCACAAGCCTTCGCTACCGTGGCCGGCCTGGCCACGGCCCGCGGGCTACATGTCGCCCTGGCGGCACTCGGCCTCGCGGCGCTATTCCAGGCGGCCCCCTGGGCGTTCAATGTGGTGCGCTATGTGGGGGCCGCCTACCTGATCTGGATGGGGGTGCAGATCCTGCGCTCAGGGCCAGGCCTATCAGCGGACGACACGAGCAAAGGACTTTTTGCCGTCTCTCATCGCCTCGCCTGGCGACGCGGCTTGCTGACCAACCTACTGAACCCCAAGTCACTGCTGTTCTGTTCCGTGCTGTTGCCGCAGTTCGTGCTGCCTGGGCAAGGCTCGATACTGGCGCAATTCGCTTTGCTGGGCGTGCTGCTGGTCGGCACGGGAGTCCTGTTCGACACCCTCTATGCCACCACCGGTACATGGTTGGGACAATGGCTCGCCGGTAGCTCGATGAGGGAACGTCTGCAGCGCTGGACCTTCGCTTCGCTGTTGATCGGTTTTGGCCTGCGCCTGGCCACCCATCGCCTACCTCAGTGAAGGAAACACGCCCCGTTTGACGACCGACAGCCGGGTGAGGTTATCTAACGGCCATCAATGGCCATTCAGCAATCAACCGGATATAGGGATGCAGACAATGACATCGACTCGAAAAGTGGCCCCGGTCACCGGCACCGGAAGAGTGTTCTAAGGGGATATTTGTAAGAGATTGCCGACATTCCTTGTAAGCCATATCGTCAATTAGCCGCTCGCCCTTCCTTTTCCCGGTCGTTTTGCATAGCGTTACGCTCCGATACATGGCAACAGGGACGTTATCATGTCCGATTCGACCGGGCTCCGCTTCACACTTCACCTCAATGGCGCCGACAGTCTCGACCTGGCGGTGGTTTCCTTCAAACAGCGTGAGCACCTTTCCCGCCCCTTCAAGCTCAGCGTGCGCTTTGCCAGCCGCAATCCCAACCTGTCGCACGCCGACTGGCTGGACCGCGAAGCGAGCCTGACGATCGAGGAGCACGGCGAGCCGTTGCGCCATATCCACGGTATCGTCAGCGAATTCGAACGCGGCGATAGCGGCCACCGCCGCACTTTCTATCAGGTCACGATCCGCCCCGCGCTATGGCGACTTTCGTTGCGCCAGAATTCGCGCATCTTCCAGCACGTCTCGCCACTGACCATCATCAATACCCTGTGTGCCGAGCACGGCATCACCGATGTCGCCTTCGCCGCGACCCGCGAGCCGTTGGAGCGCGAATACTGCGTGCAGTACCGGGAAAGCGATCTGGCCTTCATCCAGCGGCTGGCCGCCGAAGAAGGGCTCGCCTTCCACCATGAATTCGAAGACGGCCACCAACTGGTGTTCACCGATGCCCCGCGAATGCTGCCCAATCTTGGCGAACGCCTCTATCACGCTCGAGCCGGGGGCACCGCCGCCAAGCGGCATATCCGTCAACTGGCGCGCGCCGCACGGGTCATGCCCGCCTCGGCGACGCTGAAGGACTACTCGTTCAAGAACCCTGCCTATGCGCATCTTCACGAGCACCAGGCCGACGGCCTGGAGAATCACGCCCAGCGCAGCGGTTACGAATGGTACGACTACCCGGGGCGCTACAAGCAGGATGCCTCGGGCCAAGCCTTCACTCGCATTCGTCTGGAGCACCTGCGCAACCAGGCCGATGTCGCTACGGCCACCAGCGACCTGCCCGAACTGCGGCCCGGCGTGCGTTTCGACCTGACCGGCCACGACAGCGACGATTGCAATCGCGACTGGCAGGTGGTGTGGGTCACCCATATCGGCACCCAGCCCCAGGCCGTGGAAGAGGACGCCGTCGGCATCACTGCCGCCGACCGTGATGGCATGGGCGACGCCACCCGCTACTACAACCGGGTGACCTTGCTGCCTGGCGACCGCGCCTGGCGCCCCGCGCCGGAGCCAAAACCGCGTGTCGATGGCCCCCAGGTGGCCTTCGTGGTCGGCCCCGAAGGCGAAGAGATCCACTGCGACGAACATGGCCGGGTCAAGGTCAAGTTCCCCTGGGACCGCTACGCGGCCCCCGACGACACCGCCAGCGCCTGGCTGCGCGTGGCCCAGGGCTGGGCGGGGGGCGGCTACGGCATACTCGCCCTACCCCGGATCGGCCACGAGGTGATCGTGGAATTCCTGGAAGGTGACCCCGATCAGCCGCTGATCACCGGGCGTACCTACCACGCGGCGAACATCCCGCCCTATGCCCTGCCCGAGCACAAGACGCGCACCGTGATCCGTACCCAGACGCACCAAGGGGAAGGCTTCAATGAGCTGCGCCTGGAAGACGCCAAGGATGGCGAGCAGATCTGGCTGCACGCCCAGAAGGATCTCGAACTGCTCACCGAGAACGACCGCACCGAAGAGATCCGCCATGACAGCCATCTCAAGGTAAAGCGCGACCGAGTCAGCGAGATCGACCGTGACGATCACCTCAGCGTGCATGGCAAGCACCATACCCAGATCGACGGCGACGATCACCTGAACGTCGGCCAGACCCGCCATGAGAAGTATGGTCGCGCCCACCTGGTCGAAGCCGGTCAGGAAGTCCACCACAAGGCCGGGCAGACCACGGTCATCGACGCCGGCGCCGAAATCACCCTCCAGGCCGGCGGCAGCTTCCTCAAGCTCGACCCCAGCGGCGTGACCATCGTCGGCCCACAGATCAAGATCAACTCCGGCGGCAGCCCGGGCACGGGCAGCGGGCAAGCGGTGCAGGGGCCGATACTATCAAGAGACGCGATGACAGAAAGTCACGAGGCGATACTGCCTGTCTTTCCTAGCTCGGCCAAGCATTTAAGGCAAGTTGCGGTAGATGGGCTATTACTCAGCGCTCAGTGCCACCAGCAAGCTGATGGCAGTTGCCCGCTGGCTTCGTGCCCATGCAAATAGGATTGAGGTCTGCATAATGGATATGTCAACTATCCTGGGGAGATTACAAGATGCCAGGCCTAGCGATGAATCCTTATTTGTCTTGCTTGATGGTGCGCTCTTTCCCGCCATGCAAAGCATATACGAATATGAAACATCGCCTCAGGCGTGCCCCATATACTATGGAACACGTCATGAGACATCCCTGGAGGTAAGCCCTTGCCTATACGAGCCAAGAAGCGAAAGTAAAATATGGGAGTGCTCGGAAAATTGGCGTGACAAAGTCGTCATATTCACCAGTCGCTACTCTTTTTTTGACGTATTAAGGCATGTGCAGAGCCTGATAAGCGTGAGCCTTTCTTCTGGGCAGCTTGCTTACTGGAGGTTTTACTCTCCAAGCTGGCTTGCATCGGTAATGGAGGTGTTTGAGAAAGAAGACCTGAAAAATTTTACTGGCCCGATTAACCAATGGGCTGCATACACGGGAAATGGTTGGAAGCTATATCGGCCGCCAGTTTCTGAAGACCCAATTCATAGTAGAGATGAGGGCTGGCTCCATCTTTCTGATGCGTATATTGAGACGTGGAAAAATGGTAAAAGAAAGAGCTTCATCCGCCAGATTGAAGAAAGGGCTGATGAGGAGCTGGGTGAATTGTCGGCAGAAAGTCCATTGAGAGATGACATCTCAAATCTCTTCGATTTTGCTAAAGGACATGGGTTTCAAAGAGCATCTGAGTTAGAGAGGTTCATTTTTCTTTGCTTGAAATATCCTGATGTCATGAACTCTGCGGAATATCGCGTAATAATTGAGGATATCGGACGTCCGCCAATGGAGCGCCTTGACAAGTTAGAGTCGGCGCTTTTCGGGATAAGGGAAGAGGAGAGCGCATAATGGAATACACGGTACGGTCTGGAGAGACCATGACGGATATTGCCCGGAAAAAAGGGGTGTCGCTCTCTTCTATCATGGAGTTAAATCCTGCTCTTGGGAACCCCAATCGTATTCAGGCTGGGGAATCCTTGACTCTCCCAGAGACCAGTGAAGTGCGAGATAATCGCTGCCCGGAGGAGATCATGGGGGCTGGTCCATGCGTCGAAGTCGAAGAAATTGAGCCAGGATTCCATATTGTGGAAAGCCCGCAGACGATTGAAGAGCTCAAAGACTATCTATTCGCAGGTCACGCAGACGGTGAAATAAATGCTATGCTGGAGCGCTTGAACCCATGGCTGGAGGATGGCGTGAGTCCTGGTCAGGTCATTGTGCTCAGTGATCCCAGGAGTATGCAGTGCACGCAAGAAGAAAACCTTTTGATGCAGATCGCCCAAGAGGTCAATGAAGTAAATTCGGAGCTGAGCTACGAAGAAGCTCAGAGAACGGTTGACTATTATGACCTTTTAGGAGCAGCCACAGGAGGTGCTGGGGCAGCCATCGGTAATACTGCATCAGGTATAAAGCAACATGCCCAGCAAGTTGCGTCAAAGTTAAGGCAAATAGAAGCACTATATCAACGTACCTATGAGCGGACAGGACGGCTTGGAGGAGAAGAGTTCTACTCCAGGCGCAGAGTTCTTTTTGGAGAGCTAGACTCCTTGCTCGATCGAGTTACACGCATGGGCTTAGGAATTCCAGAGCACCCGGACCTACGCCATGCGCTTGGCCTTTCGACGAAAAGTACGGTGCATCACTGGCGCCAAGCAGGGTCAGCAGCATCAGGCATCCCAGGCTATGCTGATAATTATGCGGGCATCGCCAGTGCGAGCAAATGGCTAGGACGGGCCGGTTACGTAGGGCTAGGGTTTAGTGCAGTGTCAACCCATTCTAATGTACGAGCAGCGTGCGCATCGGGGCGTGAAGAAGAATGCAATATTGCGCGGGTTAGGGAGTGGACTGGTTTTGGCGGCAGTGTTGCTGGCGGCACTGCAGTAGGCTATGCAGCAGGTGCTGGTGCGTCGGGTGTCTGTCTGGCGCTGGGTGTTCCTACTGGCGGTTTAGCTACTCTTGCATGTGGAGTAGTGCTGGTAGGCGGCGCGGGGTATGCCGGAGGGGTTGCAGGGGGAGAGATAGGGGAGTTGGGTGGAGAGTTGGTAGGCGAAATCATATACGGCAATCAAAATGATTGAATTTAAATATATGCTGGGCATATTTATAGTTACAACAATAGTTATTAGCCTCTTATCTCTTGTTATATGGGGCGTGATGCTGCTTTTTTATATGGAAGAGATAGACAGTTATTTTGACAGCCCAGATTTTCCAAATAGAGGGTATAAAGGGTTATGGCCTTGGGAGATGGGAAGGGCCTTTAGTTATGGTGTTTTCTTATTGTTTCCAAATTCAAGGTTTGTTAATAAAAAATTTCCACATGCCTGTAAAAACATTAAGGTTGACGAGCTACCCAGAAAAATAAAACTCATGGTGGCCTTCCCTATGTATACGAATGTCCCTTCTTCGTCATTTCTATTGATGGGAGGGGTGGTTCTTTACATAAAGAAATGGTTGTTTTAATTGACCACCTGCCAAGCAGCATCAACCCAATCTACTGTACGAGCAGCGTGCGCATCCGGGCGTGAAGAAGAATGCAATATTGCGCGGGTTAGAGAATGGACTGGCTTCGGCGGCAGTGTCGCTGGCGGTGCTGCAGCAGGCGCTGCTGCAGGAACGGGCGCTGCAGATATCTGTCTAGCTTTGGGGATCCCTACGGGTGGTTTAGCTACCCTTGCGTGCGGGGTAGTGCTGGTAGGTGGCGCGGGGGTATGCCGGAGGGATGGCAGGGCAAGCGGGTGGAGCTGCCTTCGGTGAAGCTGTAGGCGAGTTAATTTACAGAGGTTCAGATGATTAACCTTCTTAATGTATTTTATATTTTTAGCTTTATTTATTTGTGGTTTTGCGTTGCGTCGTTAATTGTGTGGTTCTTTTTTATTTTTTCCAACATCAAGGAAATGGACTTTTACTTTGACAGCCCTGACTTTCCATTAAGGGGTTATACTGGTGTATGGCCATGGGGTATGGGGAGGTCTCTTAGCTATGGTGTTTTTTTGTTATTCAAAAACAGTGGTTACATTAAAAGAAAGCGCCCCGTAGCATGTAAAAGCATCATTATCAACAGAATACCTTTCAAAATAAGATTCATGGTGGTATTTCCTATTTATACAGTGATGCCTTGCGCAGTTTTTTTATGGATAAGCGGTTCGTATATTTACATAAGGGATTGGTTTTTTTAATGTCGTAATGTTTATTTGGCACCCGGACGCTCTCGGCAAGCCATTGTACCATGACGTTTCGGGCTAACTGGGCACATTGAGTTATCCACACCCAGCGCCATACGGACGTGGCGCCCCATTCTCGCCCGCCAGGGAAGGCATTTACTTGCCTGCCCCAGCGGTAGCGTGCCCAAACACCTGATTTTACCCAGTAGTCGTGGACACCGGTCTACGTGACTTTCCTGGCCTCGAAGGCCTCGGGGCTGATCATCCAATCGCACTGTGCCGGCGTTGCCGGTTGTAGTCCAACTCAACGTACTCGAACACCTGCCGGCGCATCGTTTCCCGAGTCTCGAATCGCTCGCCATGGATCGCCTCGACCTTGAGGCTATAGAAGAGACTCTCGGCATAGGCGTTGTCGTAGCAGTTGCCCTTGAACCTAAGCTGCACGCCCCTGTCACTGTGATGGATCAAGTCGCTGCCACACCGCTGAGGCCGCTCATGAAGCAACTGCTCAAACAGGGCCCTATCGGCACCCACCCTGATACGGATATCGGTACGGTTGACGATGCCATCTATTACCCGCAACTGATGACCCTGCTGAGTCCCATCGAGATCGATGTACAGCGTTATGAAAGTTTGAGCGCGAACGACAAGCAAACGTTGCTGGCCAGCGTGTGGGAAACACCCAGAGAAATCCCGAGCGGGCGAGACTATGTGGTCACCATCAGCACGCCACTAATCAGTCGCTACAAGATCGGCGATACACTCACGCTAGCGGTGCAAGAGCTGGAACAGACCACGAGTGGCACCGTGACCCAATTGGGAACCTATAGCCAACTTTCCTATATTACCCATGCACCGGAACCCTTCGAAATCGGCAAGCGTCAGTTACTGCCCGAGCAAAGTGCCGTACGCTTCCTGGTCAAGCGCAAGGTGGTCGAGGAGAGTTTCAATATGGGCGGAACCTCTGTTACTTCCACAGCACGGCTGCGCATCGCCTTGCAGGCTAGAGTTGACTGGGAACTGGGCGAAATGGTCCTGCCCACACCAACACTGACGCAATACGAGCCCTATCAAGAAGGCCAGCATGATGAACTGCCGGCTCGTACACACCGCACGGTAGACAATCCGATCAGCGCCTTCATTCGTTCACTGACCGGGAAAGATGAGGATCCCGACTACTGGTACATCAAGGAAGTGCAGGTATGAGTGCCAACACATCCTCAGGTTACGGCTCCGGCAGTTATCGCGCCGGAGCCATTCCCTCACTCCCCCCCTCTCCCAAAAAGCGCGAGCGTATTGGCGAGGACTTGTTGCCCTTCGGTGATTATGCTGATATCGATCCTTATCAGCAGCTCTGTGAGGATACTGAGTTCGTTCAACAGCAGGACCAACAGAACAAGACATTCTACGAATCGGATAGCTGGTGGTGGGACCATCAACGTATTCGTTTCTTGAAAAACAATTTAGGAATGTCATTTTTTTAATGACGATCCCTTATCTGATTTTTTGTGGTCTAGGAGCAACTCTATTATTTTTAGCAATCAAGATCACATTTTTTCTGGAAGAGCATCCAACCCTCGGGGTTTTATCTGGTCTTTTATTTTTTGCATTAGGCTTCTTATCCTTATTGCCACCATTCCACATATAGCTCAATGGATCATGAAGGGGGTTGTCCGAGTAACGACACCCTTTCATGATTTCATCGCAAGACGAGCCGACCGCCATATGGCGAATCAATGCAGCGAGTTCAATCGCCAAACCGGTATGGTGCGCTTTGCCCAAGGTAAGAAGAAGTCGCCGTTGGAAGCCCCCTTCGTCGAGTTTGATGGCTATGTGGAACGCGTGGTGCAACGGGGCGGGATCTTCTACCGATTGATGCTCGTGCATCGTTATAGCGGTCAGGTCTTCAACAAGACCTCGCTTAGCACCATCGTCGATCACCACCATGAAGTGCGGGCGCTATGGGACATGCTGCAGCGTTATATGGATGTCAGCCAGCCGATGCCCGACGTACCACGTCTGGAGCCGTTCCGGCACCTTGACCCCACCACCGCCGAGCATGACCGCCAAACGGGGCGCAATCCGCGCTACTGGCGCGACCTCGACCTGGACACCTGGAAGGAAAACGAAGGTGCCAAGCAGCTCAAGGCACAAATGGACTACCCCTGGAATCGCCAGCGCTGCCAGCTCACCCCGCAACTCGGCAAGATCGAGATGGCGGTCTATCGGGAACAACAAAACTCGACTGCCATGGCATCTTCATGGGCAAACAAGGGAAAAGCATTTTCGACAGGGAATGAGATAAAACGTGTTTAAGCGTAGAGACAGTCAGCGAAAAACCAAGTTAACCCACAAGAAAAGGTTCGGCGTGTTGAGTTTGCTGACAGCCGTAATCGCTGCCTCATCCATTTTGGGTAACGATACGAATTGGGAGAGCGTCAGCAACGACTTTATGCAGGAAGACAGACCTTATGGGCCGGGAGATTTTCGGATTCGCAACGATCGGCTGCTTTCCATGAAGCTTACGAACCCTGAGGTAACAACAAAGCCTCAAGAAGAGCGCAGTGATCCGACCAAGGCTGAGTTTACCGAACAGTGGATGTATAGCCCGGGTGAGACGGCCAACCGCCGCTCGGTGCGTATCCTGGATGGAAACCTGGATGGTGAGATCGCCCGGCGCTTCGAAGAGCCAGCCCAACGGTCCGACTGGTGGCTGGCACCGGACTGGAGCACCCTTTATCTAGCCACCGGCTGGTCGGATCGCACTACGGAGATGCCGTCTGGGCAGCGCTACCGCCCCGAACTCACCCAGCTGTTCAAGTCCACCGATCAGGGTCGAGAGTGGGAAAGACTCCGCTGGCCCGAAGACCAGAACATCACCTTTCTGCACTTTCTCGATGCCCAACGCGGCTATCTGATCGGCTGGGGGCCGAAGATCTGGCGTACCACGGATGGTGGTGAGCACTGGAACGAGTTGCCGGTACCCGAGGGTGCCCACAATCCCGAGGATCCCCGCGAGCAGTTCGATCTTGTGGCGCTAGGGGAAGACAACGTGCTACGCATGGCCTTTTACGACCACGCTGCCGATGCAAGCCGGATCCATGCGCTGCCTTGGGGGGAGGACACCTCCCAGCAGGCCTTCACGATCCCCGGCCATACTGTGATGGATATCGCCGCCAATACCGAAGGCACTGTCTACGTGTTGAGCACCCAGGGAACCCCCTACTTCTCGCTCCCCTCGGAGGCACGCAACGCCCCTCGGCCGAGCGTCGTATGGTGCTGGAATGGAAGCACGTTGCAGCGGCTACATGAATTTCCACCCGAGCTGAAAGGCTATGCGCTGTACCTGACACCAAGTGAGGGTCTGCTGTTTGATGGTATCGATGAGTCCAGCCTGCTGGGCAACAACGTGACCGCCGTCAGCTACGACGGCGGTACGAGTTGGCAGGTCGAAGACGAGGGCCGCAGCGCACAAGGCGGCTATTACGATACCCGCACCGGCACGCGTTGGCGGGTCTCGGGATATTCGCTCTATCAGCGGGAGATTCCGTGACCCAGCATAAGTACCGTTACTCCGGCAGTACGGCCACCGCTTCGACTTCGAACAGCATGCCATCGAGCGCTAGCCTGGGTACGGGGATCAGGGTGCAGGTCGGCTTCATTCCCTCTCCCAGTGCGGCTCCCAGCTCTTCGCCGAAGACATGCAGTTTCTCCTCGCTGTGATCGACCACCAGCACGCTCAGCTTGACCACATCCTGTGCCCTGGCCCCAGCTACGTGTAGCGCCGTCAACAGGTTCTGAAATGCTTGTTGAACCTGAACCCGAAAGTCCGGCGACAGTTCTCCCGCCTCGTTTTCACCTCCTTGCCCAGCGATGAACACGAGGCGAGCGTTGGGGGCAATCGATGCAACATGCGAATAGCCATTCGGGGCCGGATCGTACAGACCAGCGGGATTCATTAGCGTCATTAGTGACGAGCGATCTTGAGTGTGCGTATTCATGCTTCACTCCTTGCGATTAGCGATAAAAGTGGTTGAGAAAGTGCTCTTGCTTGGCCCGCAAGAGCCAGGGCATGACAAGCATGGAAAGCGCCAGGCACCCACCCAGAGTCATCACCCCGGATGACGTCAGGACATCGACCGTGCGACCGCCTAGCAGGGAACCAAGTGCGATGGACAGATTGAAGATGGCGACGAAAAGTGCTGTAGCAGCTTCCGTGGTGTGAGGTGCCGTCTGAAGGATGTGGGTTTGCAGTGTGACGGCCAGACCACCGTAGGCGAGCCCCCACAAGGCAAGCATGACTGCCGCCCCACTCAAGGACACACCGATCAGGGGCATGCCAAGCATCGTCAGCGCCATGACGGCGACGATGGCCAGCAAGGTACGGTTCGACGAGCGTGACGCCCAGGAACCGGCTAGAAAGTTGCCCACCACCCCGCATACACCGAACAGCAACAACAGAGCTCCCATGGTGTTGCCGACATTGTTCGTCACTTGCTCCAGGAATGGACGCACGAAGGTGAAGGCGGTGAAATGCCCGGCCACGACCAGCAGTGTGGCGAGCAACGCAACGCGCACGCCCGCGATCCTGAACGGGAGGAACAAGGAGCTCAATGTGATCCTCTGATTCGCCGGTAGGGGAGGAAGGAAACACACCAGCGCCACGAACACGGTCGCGTTGAGCGCCGCGAGAGCTGCCAGTGCCACCCGCCAGGAGAACAGGTCGCCCACCAAGGTGCCAGCCGGTACCCCGACCACCGAGGCGACAGCGACGCCGCCGAAGATGATAGCCGTCGCCCGGCCGACGAATCGTTCATCGACCAGCCTCACACCCAGCCCAGCCGCAACCGCCCAGAACCCGCCGATGCACACACCCACTAGCACGCGGGCAGCCAGCAGCATCACGAAGCTGGTGGCCAACGCCGACACCACATTGGCCACCAGCAGTAACGTCATCAACAGGCAGAGAAGATGGCGGCGATTCATCGTCCCGGCCGCCATGGTGACCAAAGGGGCTGACACCGCCGCTACCGCGCCTGGCATGGTGACCGCCAAGCCCGTCATGCCGTCGCTGACGCCTAGCGAGACACTGATCGACGTCAACAGGCCGATAGGCAGAATCTCGGTAGTCACCAGCGAGAATATCCCTGTCGCGACTGCCACCACGGCGAACCAGGCGCTAGCGAATGACTTGTCTGGCGTGGATGTTGCCGTCTCCATGTTTCCTCCCTTTATATAGATATTTTTTATCCAGATTATGAATGCATGATTCCTACTGCTGAAAGCCACGATTCGTTGGCATCGGGCACCGCCCAGCTTCTACGAATCGGCAAAGATTCTAATGGAGCAACTAGACCTATGAAGCGAAGAAGTGCCGAGTGCTGTCCACTGCCTTACGAGGTGCCGACGATGCCAGATCCGCCAGACTGGTCTTGGCCAGTTCCTTGCGCCACCCCCTTTCCGCTTCGTGCATGGCAGCCGCTATCGCGCAGGGTTGAAGAAAGTCGGATGCTGGAGCACTCGACCCCATGCCGCGTTGGCGTATCTCATTGCAACGAAAAGCATAGTCGCTGCCTTCGATGGCTAGTACGACATCGAGCAGTGAGATCTCCGTGGGGGGACGAGCAAGCCTGACCCCGCCTTTCTTTCCCGCACTCGAGACCAGAATACCTCCCCTCACCAACGCTTGAAGACACTTGCTCAGGTAGGGGGGCGGCAATTCGTACTGCGCAGCCAACCTGGCCGTGGGCACGGGCGTGCCCGCCTCCAGCCATGCCAGGGTGACACAGCAATGCAATCCCCACTCGACACCTTCACTCATGCGCATCGGCGCCAACCTTAATCTAGATAAATGATATCCAGATAATAAATATCGGCAAAACGAACTGTCAACTCCCCGTTAACACAGGCCACTCAAACGAACGCTTGCAATATCGCCAACAACCGCTCGATATCTCTGGCGTCGTTGTAGACGTGCGGCGAGATGCGCAGGGAATCGCCGCGCACGCTGACGAATACCTGTTCCTCCGCCAGCCGCTTGGGAAGCGCCTCGGGAATGCCGTCACCCGGCAATCGCACACCGATTATGTGGCCGACGCGGTGATCGGCCGGTAGCAGCTCACACCCCATCGCCGTGGCTTCCTTGGCGATTTGCCCCGTGAGGCCAGTCAGCGTCGCCTGGACGCGCCCGACGCCCCAATCGAGCAGCTGCGAAAGCCCGGCGAAGGCCATCGGCGCGAGTACGAATTGCGGGTATTCCCCCATGTCGAAGCGCCGCGCCCCGGGTCGGTAGTCATCCACATAGTTGACCAGCGAGGCGAAATCCTCGGCCCCTGAACGTGCCAGCCAGGAAGCCTCCAGTGGCCGACCGGTCTCGCGCCACCGTGGGGCGGCGTAGAGATAGCCCAAGCCGTATGGGCCAAGCTGCCACTTGTAGCCGACCGAAACCAGGAAGTCCGGTTGGACGGCGGCAACGTCGATGGGGTAGGCACCTAATGACTGGCTGGCATCGACGACCAGGAAGGCGCCGACACTGCGGGCACGCTCCCCCACGCGTACGAGATCAATGAGTGCTCCATCGGTCCAGTGACAATTGGGCACGGTCACTATGGCGGTATCGTCATCGATGGCTTCCAGCACTGCCTCGGTCCATGCATCCAGCGGCTCTTTGAACACGATACGCATCTCCGCACCGCTCATCATCGCCCGCTCCCGCCAGGCGTAGTGGTTGGAGGGAAACTGCCCGTCCAGCAGCACGATGTTCTGCCCTTTCTTGAGCGGGACGTTCAACGCGGCAACAGCGATGCCATAACTCGCCGCGGGAATGAGCGCGACGCCGTCGGTATCGGCCCCCATGAGCCGTGCTGCAAGCGCTCTAAGCGCTTCCGCATCGGTAAACCAGTCCGCCGGGCTGATCTTCCAAGGTGCTTTCATGCGCTGAACGGCTTCGATACCGGCCTTGGTGACGGAATGCAGTTGTGGCGACATGTTGGCGCAGTTGAGATAGGCGACCTCTTGTGGAAGATCGAACAGGTCGCGCTGGGGAGGGAACGGCTCAGGGATATGCGGGTTCATGGAAATTGACCAGGAGAGAGATGGTGGCGGCTGACGTCGCACGAGTATTTAAGCGTAGTTCAGTCAGCCCTTCTCCTGCGTCACGAGAATCGTCAGATCGCGACCATCGGCAGCTCGGGCAACAACTTATCCAACGTGACCGGAAATTCGCGTACGCGAACGCCGGTGGCGTTGTAGACGGCATTGGCAATCGCCGCACCGGCACCGCAGACACCGAGCTCGCCAAGCCCCTTGGCGCCCAGTGGATTGGCCTTGTCGTCGTGTTCCTCGAGGAAGACCGCCTGCATGTCCTGCACGTCGCCATTGACGGGAACATGGTATTCGGCCAGGTCGTGATTGACGAAATGTCCATGGCGCGAGTCGAGAACGCTCTCCTCCATCAGCGCCGCACCAATGCCCCAGGTCATGCCGCCGAGAATCTGCGATCGAGCGGTCTTGGCGTTGAGGATGCGGCCGGCGCCGATCACGGCCAGCATGCGCCGCATACGGATTTCACCCGTGTCGCAATCGACCGCTACCTCGGCGAAATGCGCACCGTAGGAGTGCTGGGAATAGGCCGCGTAGCTCTCGGTTTCCCGGACGGATGCCACCGTGCCTTCGGCGTCGATCCCTTCGGGAGCGATCCTGCGAATGAGATCGGCCAAGTTTTCCGAACGTTCACCGACCAGGACTTCACCGCCGACGAAACTCGCCTCGGCCAGATCCATGCCATACAGCGGCGAGCTCTCGTTCGATCGCGCCGCTTCCAGGATTCGTGTCTTGAGGGCGGCGCAGGCGCGATGGATCGCAGAGCCGGTACTCGCCGCGCCCCACGAACCGCCCGAACCGGAGGTACGTGGAAAGCGGCTGTCACCGAGCTCCACCGTAACGGCCGAGAGAGGCACGCCGAGGCTTTCCGCCGCGATCTGGGTCAGGATCGTATAGGTGCCGGTGCCGATATCGGTCATGTCGAGCTGGGCTGTCACCTGCCCATCGGCATCGATGGCGACTCGCGCTGTCGTGGCACCGATGTAGTTCGGCCGGATCGCCGCCGCCATGCCGTAGCCGATCAATTGGCGCCCTTCACGGATACACCCCGGCTGGGGATTGCGCCGCTCCCAGCCGAAGCGACGTGCCCCTTCTCGCATGCAGTCGACGAGGTTGCGCGTCGAGAACGGGACACCACGCTCCGGATCCTCGCTCGGCTCATTGCGAATCCGCAGTTCGATCGGGTCGAGACCGAGGCGCTCAGCGAGTTCGTCCATGGCGCATTCGAAGGCCAGCATGCCGGGCGCCTCGCCGGGGGAACGCATCCACTCGCCGCGATTGAGGTCGACGCCGACGAGACGATGACGGGTAAGACGATTCGGCGCGGCATACAGCGAGCGGGCAAAGACCGCTGTCTGTTCGCAGAACTCCTCGAAGCGGGAGGTCGCGGAATGGACATCATGTCCCATCGCGATGAGCCGCCCGTCCGGGTCCGCGCCGAGGCGTACCTGCTGGATCATCTCCGCACGATAGCCGGCATTGGCAAACATCTGCTGCCGGGTCAGCGCGATCTTGACCGGGCGCGCCAAGACACGTGCCGCCAGCGCTGCCAGCACCGTATCGGCATGCACGATCAACTTAGAACCGAAGCCGCCGCCGATGAACGGACTCACGATTCGCACACGCTCGGGTGGCATACCCAGGGTATTGGCCAGCCCCGCCTGGTAGTTCGCCAAGGTCTGGGCGGAGGTATGGATCGTGACCTCGTCGCCGGACCACACAGCAAGCGTCGCGTGGGGTTCCATGGGATTGTGGTGTTCATAGGGTGTGCGGTAGGTCGCATCGACCTTGACCGCAGCACGGGAGAAGGCGCCCATGAAATCGCCAACGGCACTGTCGGTCTCGAAGCCGGCATTGGTGCGTATCGGCGCATAGGCATCATCGAGATGCGTGTGCAGGTCGAAAACACCCGATTCCCGTGCGTAGCGAACCTCGATCAAATCCGCCGCGGCACGCGCCGCCTCGAACGTTTCGGCGACCACGAGCGCCACCGGCTCGTCGTAGTAACGCACGCGGTCGTTGGCGAGCATGGGGCGGGCCCGCGTAAAGGCCTCCGGTACGGTGGGAGTCACCGAGGGGCCAAACGCCGTCTGGGCTGGCGCATTGCGGTGCGTCATGACGAACAACACCCCCGGCGCCCGCTCCGCCGCCGAGGTGTCGATCGCGGCGATACGCCCCCTGGCGATGGCGGCACCGCGAATATAGCCGTAAGCCGGTGTGCCACCCAGCGTCTGCTCGTAGGCATAGGTGGCACGCCCGGCGACCTTGAGCGGGCCATCGACACGGTCGATCGGTTGGCCTATCGGCCTGTCATCGCCAGTGGAAGCACGGTTCCGCGAGGGCTGAGTCATGCTGTCTGCCATGGGTTACCTCACACGAGTTCGCCAGCAGCGGCAAGCGTGTAGCGCAGCGTTCGCCTGGCCAACGGGATCTTGAAGTCGTTGCCGCCATAGCCTCGCGCCCCGGCGAGTGCAGCGTCGGCGGCTTGCGTATAGGTGCGCTCGGTCGCCGGGGCACCGGCCAGCGCCAGCTCCGCATTCACCGCCCGCCACGGCTTCGGCGCCACACCGCCCAAGGCAATCCGGGCGCTGCGGACCTGACCGTTACTCACCGCGACGATCGCCGCCACCGACACCAGCGCAAAGGCATAGGAAGCACGATCGCGCACCTTGCGGTAGATCTGTCGGCCTGCGGGCGGGGGCGGCAAGGTGACCGCCATGATCATTTCGCCGTGCTCGAGTGTCGTCTCGACATGGGGCTCGGCGCCCGGCAGGCGATGGAGTTCGGTGATCGGAATCGTGCGTGTGTCACCGGAAGGCGATAACGTCTCGACACGCGCCCCGAGTGCCGTCATGGCGACCGCCATATCGGAAGGGTGAACGGCAATGCAGGCGTCGCTGCCGCCCAGCACGGCATGCATGCGGTTGAGGCCTTCGAGCGCGGCGCAACCGGAACCGGGCTCCCGCTTGTTGCAGGGCATGTTGCGGTCGTAGAAGTAATAACAGCGCGTACGCTGCAGCAGGTTGCCGGCGGTCGAGGCCTTGTTGCGGATCTGACCGGAAGCACCGGCAAGCAGTGCCTGTGCCAGGACCGGGTAGCGCGCCCGCACCCGCGGATCGGCGGCGAGATCGCTGTTGCGCACCTGGGCGCCGATACGTAGCCCACCCTCCTCCGCTGCCTCGATCCGGTCGAGCGGCAAACGGCTGATATCGATCACATCTGTCGGCCGCTCGATGCCGAGCTTCATGAGGTCGAGCAGGTTGGTGCCGCCACTGATGAACCTGGCCTGGGGATTGACGGCCACGGCGGCCACTGCCCGCCGTACCTCCTCGGCACGCTCATAACTGAACGGTTGCATGCTCACACCTCCTCGGATGCATCGCGGATCGCCGCCACGATGTTGGGATAGGCAGCACAACGGCAGATGTTGCCGCTCATGCGCTCGCGGATTTCGTCGTCAGTCAGCGCAACCGCTTTGGAGGAAACGTCGGCACTCACATGACTCGACCAACCGGCGTCGACCTCCCCCAGCATTCCCACCGCCGAGCAGATCTGTCCCGGCGTGCAATAGCCGCACTGGAAGCCGTCGCGTGCCACGAAGGCGGCCTGCATCGGATGCAAGTCATCGCCCTTGGCAAGCCCTTCGATGGTGGTGATCTCGTCACCCTCGTGCATGATGGCCAGGGTCAAGCAGGCGTTGATCCGCCGCCCGTTCACCAGCACGGTACAGGCTCCGCATTGGCCGTGATCGCAGCCTTTTTTCGAGCCCGTCAGGTCGAGGTGATCGCGCAATGCATCGAGCAACGTCGTTCGTGGGTCGAGAGCAACGCTGAACTCGCGTGAATTGATGCGCAAAACGGTGGGAACGCTATCGACTGGGGCCGCAGTGCCCCCCACGGCAGCATCCGCAGCAGCCGACGCTACGGGCGTCTGCCCTTCCCGCAGCGGCAATCCCGTCACGAATAGGAAGCCGGCAGCCACCCCCGTCTTGAGAACGGTTCGGCGCGTCGGCCCGGTCTTGTCGTCTTGATCGGTCATCGGATCGTCCTTGGCTTACCAAAACAGCACGTGGTTCGCTTTTGGCTAGCCTAGGAGCGAATCCAACCGGGTTCTTTCAAGAAACCGGGAGAACTATCAGGATTCGGGAAAGAATTGTGAGCGGTAGGCTTTCGGTGTCATGCCCTTGAGGCGCCGGAATGCTGAA
The DNA here is from genome assembly GCF_000409775.1 of Litchfieldella anticariensis FP35 = DSM 16096. Lineage (GTDB taxonomy): Bacteria > Pseudomonadota > Gammaproteobacteria > Pseudomonadales > Halomonadaceae > Litchfieldella > Litchfieldella anticariensis. Next base: position 917,795 of record NZ_KE332388.1, read on the forward strand.
GTGAAATGGCTCTGGCTCGAGAAGCCAAGTGCCAACGCCAGGTGGCCGATTGGCGTATCGGTGGTGGCCAGTAGCGTTTCGGCACGGGCGATACGCCGTTCGATGACATGGGCATACGGTGCCCGCCCCATTGCCGCCTTGAAGCGGCGCGCGAAGGTGTCGACCGGCATATTGGCGAGAGCTGCCAGGTCGGTGAGCGAAATATCGGCATCCATATGCGCCTCAATGAACTCGTTCACGCGTTCCAGCAATCGTCGATTGAGGGGCGCATGGCGCGAGACCGGCTTCGGATTGGTATCGAATGACACCATTCGCATGGCAGCGAGCGCGACCAGATGCTCGATATAGGCGGAGTCCGGCCTGACACCGGCTGCCACTTCCGCGCACAGGGAAGACAGCAGCGTGGCAATGACCGTATCGCGGCCGTTCACCATGGTGGGCAATTGCGACAACCGCTCGCATCCGGGAATCTGCACGGCAGGGTCGATCCACAGGGCGCAATAGATGAGATCGGCCTCGCGATACGCGCCCCAGCGTTCCGCGCCGGCGGGCACGAAGGTCAGTGCCCCGGGGCGGTCCTCGCCGTCATAAACACCCGAACCCTCGGCCCGAACGTGCGTGCGAGACGTTCGCCCCTTTTCCGTCAGAACGATGACATGGCGTGGCGCCGTCCAACGCAATTCCGCCTCGCCACACCCCCAGCGCCGATGGTCGAGCGTAATGCTCGAATCCGCCCATGATCCTCTATGCAGCACCTCGGAATGCGGGTCCCGTGCGCGCACCTTGCCTTCGCCCCAAAGCGGTCGAATCGGCATTGGAGAACCTCCCTGTCACCTCGGCTGAGTGGGTAAGCGTAGTTCAGCCCCTCAGACCCTATCGCTCACAAACAGTTTGCCCTAGCCAAGTCCTCATGCTCGAAGGCACTTGCCATTCGATGGATTTCAGCCTCTCTAGCCCCTGTTTTCCGTGCCACAGCCCGCCATGTTGCCGTAACCTCGGCCACCTCCCGAATAATCTCCCTAGCGCGGCGAAGTCCCAAACCGAAGTATTCTGCCGCACTCTCCACCAGTTCCAATGAACAAGTAGCATCATCCAGATCGATACTCGTCGTGAGAATGCGGGCCTTGAGATCCGCTGGCGTTGGGTTCAGATCATAAGCAGGAGACAATGTCCAACCGCCATCCCCATGCCACAGGAAACCATGGTTGCGCAGATGATCATCAACATTGGAAATCAGAACATTGAAAACCATGCGCCGGTATAACTGCTCGGCATCTCGCTTGGCTTGGGCGCCGTGGCGCGTCAGGGAATCGACAATTTCAGGGTAGCTACCACGCTCGCCATCCTTTAACCCCATCATCGACATGGCAGACAGGAAAGGGATACGAATCGTGTCTTCCCGGTCGAAACGCCGTGACAACAACACTGGCTTGTCGGCTACGTGGATCAACTCATGATGAGGTGTCTCGATCCCAGCCCTCTTGGCTAGACGCAGCGCCACTTCCTCCCAAGTTTCAATGCTGTACTCGTCGGTTTCCTTCGGAAACTTGGCGATGGACAAGTGGCCATGTTGGTCGATGACAGAGGCTTTGGGCCTAGCGCCACCCAAAGAAGACCCCGGCGCGAAGATCAACAGCATGTCCTCGTCGGTTTCTTCATCCCGCAGAACACGTTCGGTGATCTGCAATAGCCTACCAAGCGCCATTAGAGGAGGAACCCCTTCCTGGACAGGTGCCTGGAAGGTCGTTTCCCCCACCCAGCGGAAACGTAAGGCACCAAGGCGAGTCTCGTCAGACACACCAAGCAAATAATCCAGCTCAGACAAGGAGCGAACATGGCGACCTTCCCGTCCAGCTGCTCGACGCTCGGCACGCTGCATGAGGCGACGCCCCCAAGTATCCGGTGCCGAATCTCCTATCGAACCGAAAATGTCTTGTCCCGCCAAAGGAGGGAAGGGCCCTTGAGTCAAGACCAACGCCGGCTCGATGGAAAATCTGTATTCGTCGGTCAGCCAAGTATCGTCGTACTCAAAAGTGACTGTTTCCGCACGCCGCGAGGCATGGCGTCGCAGGAGTCCTACAAGTCGAACCTGTCCATCCAGATCGATATGGACTTCTACATCACCCATCAGAACGCTTCCTGGTAGAGCGACGCGGCCTCACGCGCTCCGGCAACTCGGAGGACGCGAGCTGCTGGCCTATGGTGTCATTGGCAATATCGGCCATTTTCCCTAATCCATCGAGCAAGCCAAGAGCCTGCAATACTGCGGCATAGATACCCATACTGACTGCCGGATCACCCTTTTCGACACGTTGTAGGGTGGAACGAGAGGTAAACGCCCGCTCGGCAACCACCGCCATGGTGAGTTGCCGGCGCCTGCGTGCATCGTGAATGTCAGCTCCCAACTTGCGTAGTACACGCCTTACAGCGGCAGGAGGTGTATGAGGAGTCGGCATAATGTTATCTTCGTGAATCGTTAGACAATTTAAAGTAGCACAAAGATAACATTATATCCCATCTCAGTTTCTCCCTTGCGACTTACGGAAGGTACTTCCGGCGGCTTCCGCGTACCCGTTCCGCCGGGTAGCGCCGCTCGTTCTTGTCGATCTTGTCCTCGACCGCCTGCAACAGATCGACACCGAGCTTTTCGCTGAGCATCAGCAGGTAGATCTGCACGTCGGCGATCTCTTCACGAATATCATCGAGGTCCGTGCCCGAGAGCCCTTGGGATTCCTGCTCGGTTAGCCATTGGAAATGCTCCGTCAGCTCCCCTACTTCACCGGTAAGGGCCATCACCAGATTCTTGGGCGAGTGGAACTGCCCCCAGTCACGAGCACGAGCGAAGCCCTGCAGACGCTCCCGGATTAGTGCCAGGCGATCGGACGAGTTGGGTGCTTCCACGCTGACCTCCGTCATTTGTCCGTCTTGTCGCAGCCCATGACACCGCCCTTGGCCCAGCCCTCGCCATCGATCTCACTGAAGAACACCTGCACCGCCTCTTCCTTAGTTCCGTAAACCTCGACGAAGGCCTCGGTAATGCGTCGCGCCAGTTCCCGCTTCTGCTCCAGCGGGCGGGGAAACTGCTGAATGGTGACGATGGGCATGATCTTTCACTCTCCCTGAACTTAGTAGCAAAGGGTCCGCTGACGCAGACCTGGTTCACACTCGACTGGAACCACATTCTGCCACGGCTCCAATAGTACCTATCCTTCTCATCACACTTCACTCGATTCCACCAAGGCGCGCAATCCTTCGTTGCGAACCTCTAGTACTTCGAACAAGCCCAACGCCTGAAGCGCGGGAAGGGCAGCCATGATCTCCTGCTCGGCGAGGGTTCGCGTCTCGGAAAAGTAAACTGGGAGCTATAATGAATTGACCAAGCCGGACGCCTCCGACGGCGGCCCACAGGCCTCTTTCCCCACGCGTTTCTTCCCCCGTACCGAGACGGTCATGGCAGGTGGCATGTTGTACCCATTGTTAACGCGCTGCCGCACCGTCAGCGCATGGCGGTGCGGCGTCTTATCAAGAGGATTGCAGCCATGCAATGTTTTGGTATTGGCGGTTTCCGCCCTCTGGGCCTGGCGACAACGCTGCTGCTGGCACTGACCACGAGTTCCATGCAGGCATCGGAGGGGGTCATCTTGAACGGTGAGCCGGTCGCCGTCGGCAACGGCCTGGCTCGAGTAGTCGTTACGCAAGACTCAAGCGGGATACCGATCTCCATCGCCGTTGCCCTGACGGGAGGCGCTCTGGAAGGTCTACCGGCGCCACAACCCGACCAGCAAGTATGGTTATACCTCTTGCCTCTACCGGAGGGTGTCTCACCGACGGGGTACGACCATGTTCTCCTGGACTGGAACCCCGCCGGGCATATACCTGACGGCGTCTATTCGGTCCCCCACTTCGACATGCACTTCTATCTCATCAGCGATGCCGAACGGCAGGCCGTCACCTTCCTGGGACCTGACCGGGAACAACAGCTCGCGCCCCCGGATGCCTCGCTGGTACCGGCGGGTTACATAGTACCTCCCGAGTCGGCAGTCGAGAGCATGGGTGTCCATGGCATCGACCTCGCCGGCCACGAGTTCCATGGCCAGCCGTTCACACACGCCTTCATCTATGGCTATCATGCCGGGCGGCTCATTTTCCTGGAGCCGATGGTCTCGCTGGACTTCCTGCGTTCGCGGCCCGATGTCACCATGCCGGTGAATACGCCTGCCAGATACAGCCTGTCCGGCTACTATCCGACCCAATACCGCGTTGGGTTCGACCCCTTGAGCGATGAATACCGGATCGAACTCCTCGGGCTGCGTCACTTCAACGCCGAACCGCGAACCGCTCAGCATTAGCGGCGATACCGGGTTGGAAAATGAGAGGGACACGACCGTCCACTGCTCGCCCAGCGTCCCAGTCCAGAAGGTAGGAACTATTGGATGTTTCGCCAACGTTGAGAGAGAAATTCATCCCACGGCATGAACCCAGTGCGCGCGGCCGGATTCCTTCGCCTGGTAGAGCGCTTCGTCCGCCCGGCTGTAGACATAGTTCGCGGAGATGACATTGCTCCCGCTCTCCAACAGGTTGAGCCCTGCGGAAACGGTGATGAAATCGTGCGGCCCCGCAGGTGCCGGCTCGCCCAGCGCCTCAACGGCAGCCAGTAACTGGTCGGCCATGACAGCAGCCTGCTCCTCATCGTCGGTTCGGAACACCACGCCGAATTCCTCGCCACCGAGCCGGAACACGATGTCCTCACGCCGGCTGAATACTGCCTGGGCGGCTTCGGCAATACGCTTGAGAAGGGCGTCACCCTTGGGATGGCCGAAGTGGTCGTTGTAGGCCTTGAAGCGATCGATATCGAACAGCAAGAACGCGAGTTTACGCCCATTGCGATCGCGTCGTGACAGCTCTCGCTCGAGCACCTCAATGAAGGTGCGGCGGTTATACAACGCGGTGAGCGGATCATGGCAAGCCAGGTCCGAGAGTTGCACACTCACGGCGCGCAGTCGTGCCATCACCCGCTTGCGATGATAGACATACAACGCCATCACGGCAGCCTGGAAGCACATTCCGAAACTGACCGTCAGCGCACCATCGATTGCCATGGCCCGATCATGCAACTCCGGGCCATATCCAGAGAAGATGGCCACGTTGATGCCAACGATCATCAATAGTGTCCCTATGCTACCTCGGCGCACATCATCGAGCAGCAGGAAGACCATGGCGGGGTAGATGAGCGGAAACGTCATCGCTAACGGATTGTTGGACCGGATGACGACCAACGCCAGCAGAAAAACAAACAGCGACGCATTCGCGATATGTGCAACCACTGTCACTGGGGCACCCAGGCGCAAACTGACAAGTATACCGACAGCGACCACAACACCAGTCGCATCGATTACTATGCGTCCGATGGAGCTTTCCACCATTCCCAGTAGATTGAGAGAAAGGAACAGCCCCCAAAAGACAAAAGCCGCAGCTTCCAGCAGATTCAGCAGGGTGATCCGCAGATAATCTGGCTGATCCTCGGTGGTGCGCCCGCCAGAGGTCAGAAAGTCGCGCGATAGCCGCTGCCAGAACCCGGCATGCGATATTGCCGTACCAGGCTCTTCAGTGATGCCCGCTTTTGTGGTCAGCGCCCCCTTCATACCCACAGCTCCGCGTCCAAAGATTGGGCACGGTGGTCGGGGGCAGCCCGTGCAGCTTCCATCCCCCTTTTTGTCGTTATCAGCAGCCGTCTCCATGACTCGCTGTTACAATTTAAGCCACAAAAGTAACATTTTGCAACAATTAGCCCGCCGATACCATCCCCTGCCGGCGATAGCCGCCTACTTTTCACCCTGCCAATTGAAACAGTGGAACGAGCCCGAACCACAGCACATAGCCAAGCGAAGCAGCCATCAGGCCGTCGATTCGCCCGGGTGGGTGGTCTAACCGAATGTGCCGGTACAGCAGCCACGATAGCAAGGCACCATGTGGAATGACTGCGAGGGCAATGCCACCAAAGGCGCCGGCCGCCAGCCCCATGGACTGCCAGGCCACGGCGACAACGGCAGAAAGCAGCGTGAAGACCAGCGCAACCCACAGGGCACCCGTCCGCCCCAGGCGCACGGCCAGGGTGCGCTTGGCGGCCATGGCATCGGCCTCTAGATCCGGGATACCGGAAAGGGTGATGGAAGGGAGGATCGCCAGCAGCAGCGGCAAGCTCAACAACCACGGCAGTGGATCGTTCCAGATACCACCCAGAAACACATAGCCACACAGCAATACGCCAATGCTGTGCGTGACCGCGACGTCCAGCTCGCCCAGGCTACGATAGCTGAGCATTAGCGGTGGGGCTGTATAGCCGATGGCCAGGATTGCCAGCATCCCCAATACGGCGATCACAGTAGCCGGGGCAGACGATGCCACGCTCAGTAGCCACACCGAGCTGGCCAGGAAGCCCAGCAACGCGGCAACGATCCCAGCCTTGACCTCACGCAGGCTCAGCAGCCCCTCCACGAGTACCCGTGATCCCCCTGTGAAGGTACTGAAGAAACGGTTGTGGCGATCGGTACGCAGATCGACCACTTCGTTGATCAGCACGGTAGCGACTTCCAGCAGGAACAGGCAAAGATAACCGATCCAGAACACGGGATTGCCAAATACCCCGCTGCTCGGGGAAGCAGCAAGGCCGCCGGTCGCATAGGCTATCCAGGTCATGGGGTAGAACTGCAGCCGCAGGCCGCGGAGCCAGGCCCCGGCCTTGTGCTTCAGCCGCTCCACGGGGGTGATCCGGCCCTGTTCCAGCCGCCTCCCCTGCCGGTTGGCACGGGCCAGCCAGGCCTGCCGCTGTCGCGCGGTGGCATCCTTGACCGAACCGAAAGCCAGCGCGCGCACCGGGTGAATGCCGCAGAATCCCAAGGTCGCCCGCGCCATCGCATTACGGCCCGGTTCGCGATAGAGCAGCCGGTAAATCAGCGGTGGTGTATCCATGGTGGTGATGAGTTGCGCCGACCGACCGTTCAGCAGCCCCTGATAACCGATACCACCCTCACAGGTCCTGAAGGCAAACTCCGGCGTCATGATGCGGTCCAAGAATCCCTTGAGAAGCGCGGGAACCGTTCCCCACCAAGTGGGATAGACGAATACCAGATGATCCGCCCAGAGGATGCTCTCCCGCGCCATGCGCAGGTCTTCCTCAAGGGGCTGTTGGTTGGGCGATGGGGTCTGCACAGACGGATCAAAGTCCAGTGTCGAAAGGTCCAAACGGCGCAGTTGCACGCCTGCCGCGCGGGCACCCTCGCAAAAGGCATCCGCCAATGCACCACACAAGCTATCGATGCGCGGATGCCCGAGGATGACCAACACCTTCATCGGCTGCCGAGTCGATTCCACATCGCCGGCCAAAGAGTCGTTCTTCCTGAACGTTGTCATCGAGTCTGCTTTCGGGAGTTGAGAAGTCCATGCCTGTCGTCGAACATGAGGCCGAGATCGCGGCCAGCCCACAAGAGGTATTTGCCCTCATCGACCGGGTGGAAACGTTCGCCGACTACAGCGATGCCATAGACACCATAGTTCGCCTCGACGACAGCCGCTACCGCTGGCGGGTCCGCGTGGCCGGGGTGCCCTTGAGCTTTGATGTGGAGATCACCGAGTTCACGCCCTCCGAGCGATTCGCCTGGCGCTCCGTCACCGGTGTACCGAATCACGGCAGCTACCGCCTGACACCGATCGAAGGTGGCACCCACATTCACCTGACACTGGAATACAGCCTCAATAATCACCCAATGGAGAAGGCCGTCCACCAGGCCGCGAAGCCCCTGCTGCGCAAACTGAGTCGGGATATCATCGACAAGGTGGAGGCGCAGTTGAAAGCGCAGCGAACCGGGCCACCCTAGCATCGCGGTAACAGCACAACGCTGGACGGAAGTGGGCCAAGGAAGCCAGCATGAAAGTAAAGAAAGGGCGATCAATCATCCTTGAACTCCCTCATGGCCCGTTCACACCCCATGCCGACATTTTCGCCCCCACCCGGGTCGACCCAGGGCAGGATCGCCGTGGGCGGTGCGACCAAGGCACCGACCAGAGAGGCCAAACCACGTGCCACCAGCTCACTGGTGACTACATTCACTCGCGGGTTGCGCATCGACCCATCCAGTTCCACGGGAGAATTGCCAGTGAACAGGGTCACGTTCTTGTTATGCCCCTCGAAAACCAGCTGCAGCCTCTCGGTATCCAAGTCGATCGCGCCACCGCCAGTGAAGTTCGCAATCTCGGTCGCCATGAAGAACCGCTCCAAGTCGGCCAAGCCGGTTTCGGCAACGAGGCGGACATAGCTGCATTCCAATGCCACCTGTTCCTCGCCGGTGAGGGCCGCGACCAAGGCATTGGCCACGTTCAAGGGCAGCAGCTCCGCCGCGATGATGTCCAGCCAGCCTTGGGACATGGCCAATTCCAGCGTGCCGTTGAGCCCTGCCATGACCTCATCCATCGAGCGGCCGCGGTAATCGAAATCGCCACGTCCGCCGACGACCCCAAGGGTATCCCTGGCCACCTGGGGCAAGTTGGCCTCACGCAACAGAGCCTTGAGGTTCACCCGCTCGAGTGCCAACTGTAGATTGCCCTCCAGGGCTTCCTGACGTGCATCGATAACCCATGAGCCGCTGACTTGGCCACCGCCAAGCCCCACCTGCAACGGCTTTATGGTCATCACACCCTGCTGTAGCTCCAGCTCAAGGGAGACATCGTTGAAGGGCACATGCTTGGCTTGGACGTTCTTCGCACGGTAGTCGAGCACGATGTCGGTACCACGCAGCCCCTTCACATCCCAGCGGCGGTCGGGAAAAAGCCGTTGGCGGCGCCTGTCCTGTTCGGCCCATTGCTCCTGTTCGGGAGACGCCGTCTCTCCCCCTCCGGTTTCCGGTGCGATACCCAGCATCGGCAACAGATCTGCGGCATCGAGCGTGTCCGAAGTCAACGTGGCCCACAGCTGTGGTCGCTCGTCCAGGCGCAAGCGTGCGTCGCCAGCCACATCGCTGTCACCGAAGCCACCCTGCATGCCATTCAGATGCAGCATGTCGTCACTGAATCGTAGGTGGCTGCGAACCTGATAGGGAGGTACCTCGGGCAAGTTGATGCCAGTCAGATCGGAGATATCCGACAGGGTGGGACCTTCGATCTGGAAATCGCCTTCCACCGAAGCGAGCTCGAGTGGTTGAACGATGCTGCCGTCCAGTTGCAGCTGGGTGTCGCCGGTGCTCAGTTCACCGGATATCGGATAGGGCTCGTCACTGGTCAGATCGAGCAGAGGGCCCACCACCAAATCGAACGAAAATGGCGTTTCCTGATAAGTGCCATCGCCGACCATATGGACCCCAGGTTTGTCCACACCTTGGATCTCACGGGAATTGGCACGCAAGGAAAGCGCCACCCCCCACCGCGGCCCCTGATAGTCGAACGCGGTGTCGTCGAACACCAGCCCACCATCGACCACCTGCGTGTTGAGCCGACCATTGAGCATGCCCAACTCCCCGAGGCCCAACGGCGCAAGTGCCGCAGTCAGATCGACCCGGTCGAACTGTGCCTCCACGTCGGCGACCAATCGCTGCTCCTGCACCTCGATCCAGCCCTGGACGGTCAACCCACCTTGCTGTCCATCGGCACGTTCCTGAAGGGCATGCAGACGCTCCACGCTGACGCGACCATTCTCGAGCTGTCCCTTGACGGCTAGATCGTGCAGGGTCTGATCGGCATAGCTCAGGCGGGCAATGGAAAGGTCCACTTGCCCCTCGAACGCTTTCAGCCCCTCGAGAGTCTCAGCCCAGCGCTGGTCCCAGGCCGCCCTGAGAGTCGAGGCGTTCTCCGCTTCGTCACCGCTCCCGCTTCGTATGGTGGCTTCGTCCTTCGTTCGATCGCCCTCGGTCTCGTCCAGCACTCCCCAGCGGTTCAGGTCCAGTGCATCGGCTTCCAGTCGCGCTTCGATGTAAGGCACATCTCGGCCGAGATCCGCCGCCAGCGAACCGTTCAGACGGCTACCACCGATCTCTCCTTCCAGCTCTTCGAGAGCGACATGATTCTCTGCTCGCTGATAGTGCGCCAATGCTTGGAATGCCAGGGGATCATCTTGCAAGCGCCCCTCGCCGCGCACGTCAAGACGTAGCTCATCGCTCGTGTCGCCCGGGGTTTCGAAAGCGACGTCGATCTCGATATCCTGCGCGGCGTCGTGGTAGGTCAACTGGCCCTGCTCGACGGCAAACGCCTTGGGCCAGACGGGCTGTCCACCCTTACCCGGTTCAGGTGTCTTTGTACGACTCTGGCGAGGCCAGTTGAAGGTGCCGTCCTCTCGTCGTGCCAGATGAAGCACTAGCCGCTCGACGCGCACGAGCTCCAACTCCACCTCGCCCCTGATCAATCGCCCAACGTCCAAGTCAATGGCCAACGCATCCAGACGTGCCATATCCTCGTTGCGGGCCCATGACGCATTGGCGACACGCACGTCATTCAGCCGCACTGCCAGCGGCCAGCCCCAGCCGATCTCCAGATCGCCTATCCCGACCTCGCGACCACCCACTTGCTGACTGGCCTGTTCTTCCAGCCAGTCACGCATCCAGGGAGATTCCAGGAGCAGAGCCGCCACCACCACCAACAGCAGCACGCCCCCAAGTGCCACGCCCACTAGCCTAACCACTTTCATCCCATCCTATCCCCACGGGGGAACCAGTCCTTTAACCATGGACAGGGATACGGTGTCAGTCCAATGTCGCACACCGGCTTAATGCACCGCCAGAGGCGCCGGTTCGAACAGCAGCCTGATATAGTCGCGCAGCAGCATGATTTGCGTGGGAAGAATATCCGGATCGCCAGTGGCCCGCCCCAAAACCAGCCCACCTTCGATGACGGTGGACACCATGTCGGCAAGGGCATCGAGATCGACCGGTTCCTGCATTGCGGTATGGTCGACGATTTCTTCCAGAAGCGTGCGAAAGCGGGTACGCCAATGGAAAACGATATGCTGATTCAGCTCACGCACGCCGCGGTCGAACAGGCGTTCCTGATAGCAATAGGTCGCGACGAGGCATCCCGGATGCCCGCCCGGCAGGTCCGCCATGGTTTCCGCCAGCAACTTCAGGCCAACCAGAAACCCGTTCAGGGGATCGGCGGCAAGCTCCCGGCCACGAGCGAAGACCTCGTCGAGCAGCACATCGTCGCGTTCCATGTATCGCTGCAGCAATGCACGCGCCAGCTCGTTCTTGTCGCGGAAATGGTAGAAGAAACCGCTTTTGGTAATTCCGGCTTCGGCGATGACCTCCTCGATCGAGGTGGCACCAAACCCCTTGGCCAGCACCGCTGCCTCCGTGATGGCCAGGATCCGCTCGCGGGTCGCTTCGCCCCTGCCCATTGCCATGACTACCCCCGTACCTACCGAGCCCACTGTACCGAAGGTACAGTTCGCCGGAACCAAGTCTTGCCGGAACCTTCGTGTCGGTGAGAAACCTCTTCGTATGTGCTTGATTGTAGTTGAAGCAAACCCTCTCGCGAGAACCAGACCACGAGTTCACTAGCCGGCAATCGGGCAGACGGCCATGCTTATTCCCAGTCCCGGTGCAAGCCCACCGGTGGATAGAAAAAAGGGGGAACCACCATGTCTGCAGTAACCGATGCGGCCCATAGCGTGACCGCCTTCGACGACAAGCGAGCCGAAGCTTTTGCCGAGCGACTCGTCGACATCCTTAACTCAGGGGCACTCACCCTGATGACCTCGATCGGCCATCGTACCGGCCTGTTCGACTCACTGGCCGCGATGGGCCCGGCCACGAGCCAGGAAATTGCGGATAGCGCGGGCCTTAACGAACGCTATGTGCGCGAATGGCTAGGCGCGATGACAGTGGGAAACATCGTCGAGCATGACTCTGCGACCGGCACCTATTACTTGCCACCGGAGCATGCAGCCTGCCTTAGCCGTAGCTCGCCAACGGACAACGTGGCGGTGTTCGCGCAGTACATTCCGTTGCTGGGAGCGGTAGAGGACGACATCGTGCACTGTTTCCGGCACGGTGGCGGAGTGCCTTACGAGCGCTTCGGTCGCTTCCACGAGATCATGGCCGAGGACAGTGGCCAGTCGGTGATACCGGCACTGGAAGAACATATCCTGCCGCTGGTGCCAGGACTCAAGCAACGCCTCGAGCAGGGCATCCGCGTACTGGACGCCGGCTGCGGACGGGGAAAGGCCATCAACAAGTTGGCAGCGCTATATCCCAACAGCCACTTCACCGGTTACGACATTTCCGAAGAGGCGATTGCCCTCGCCCGCAAGGAGGCCCACGAGCTCGGCAACACCAACGTGGCCTTCGAGATCCGTGATCTCACCGACTTCGACAGTAACGCGGAGCCAGCGGCGTTCGACTTCATCACCACCTTCGACGCCGTTCACGACCAAGCCGCCCCCGCCGCCCTGCTGCGCGGCATTCGCCGCGCCCTGGCCGACGACGGCATCTACCTGGCCCAGGACATCAAGGGCTCGAGTCACCATCACGAGGACTGTGACCACCCGATCGGCCCTCTGCTCTACACCCTCTCGTGCATGCACTGCATGACGGTGTCGCTGGCGAGTGGCGGCGAAGGGCTCGGCGCGATGTGGGGAAGGGAGAAAGCCCTGGAATACTTCCAGACAGCAGGGTTCGGCGATATCGAGGTTCACGAACTCGACCACGACTTCCAGAACTATTGGTATGTGTGCCGACCCCGGTGACCTTTAGCGTTAGACCACCATCACGAACAAAGCCTGCCGATCCGGCAGGCTTTGTTTTGGGTGCATCGGAATATGGAGGAAAGGATAGGGTCTGCCAACAAACAAGCGCACCGCCTAGCGCTTGCGAGAACAAGTATCATTTTATCGATATTCGATAAATTTTAATGCTTGACGATAAAACTGCCCTTACCTAGTCTCAATGTTGGCAGCCTCGCTGTGTATGGCCCCAACAATCCCAACAACTATCAGGTGACATCCATGATGCTTCCGACTTTTTTTCGCCGAACCACGAAACATCGCACCCTGCCGATATTCAAGCATGGCCTCGCCGCCGGGCTACTAGGTTTGGTGCTGGCATTGACCGGCACCTCAACGGCCATGGCCGCGGAAACGCTCAAGGCAGGAGGAACGCCCAGCGGCATTCCCTTCACTTTCCTGGATATCCAGAACAACGAAATCACTGGCGCGATGGTCGACCTGATCCATGCCCTTGGCGATGACATGGGCTACGACGTCCAGGTGCAGGAATCACAGTTCAACGCCCTGATCCCCTCTCTCACCTCCGGTAAGATCGACATCATATCCGCAGCCATGTTGAAGACCCCCGAACGCGCCGAAGTGGTGTCATTCAGCGACAATGTCTTCCCGTATGGGGAAGGCGTGGTCATTCGGGACGACTACGAGGGGAACATCAACACCCTCGAGGACTTGTCAGGTGAAGTGATTGGCGCCCAGGTCGGCACCACCTATGTCGAGCAGCTCAATGCCAAGGGTATCTTTCCGGAAGTCCGCAACTACGACACCCTGGCTGACATGATGCGCGATATCTCGCTAGGCCGGATCATTGCCGGCGTGGGCGATGCCCCCATCATCAACTATCAACTCAGCCAGGGGAAATTCCCCGACCTCAAACTCGCCGAGAACTACCAGCAGGAAATGGTCGGTCATATCGGTCTTGCCGTCGCGCAGGACAACACCGAACTGCTAGAGCGGGTCAACACCTCATTGGCCAAGCTCAAGGGCGACGGCACGGTGGACGCCATCTTCTCGAAGTGGGGTCTGCAGTAATACCGCACCAGGCACCGGCCTATCGTGCCGGTGCCATCGTCACGGACATCACCAAAGTAATCGTCTGGCTGAGGCATCTCCCCAGAGACATGCCGGGGATTCGTGCACGTTGTGTCGCGCCCCCTGACAATAACAAGGACCCCCTATGGATTTCGCAGACATTTCGGCGTTCTTCCCGATTCTGCTCAAGGGAGCCGTGATCACCGTTCAGATCACCATCGGCTCCCTGCTGCTCAGCACGGTGCTGGGGCTCATCCTGGCACTGATGAAGCTATCACCGGTCAAGGCATTTGCGGTGACCGCCGGCACCATCGTGAACGTCATTCGCGGCCTGCCGATCATCGTGCAACTGTTCTACATCTACTTCGTGATTCCCGAGCTTGGCATTCAACTGAGCGCCTTCCAAGCCGGTGTTATCGGCCTGGGTATCGCCTATAGCGCCTATCAGGCGGAGAATTTCCGCGCCGGCATCGAAGCCATCGACGCCGGGCAGATCGAGGCCGCAAAATCCATCGGCATGAAGAGCCGGCTGATCATGCGTCGCGTCGTGTTGCCCCAAGCCTTCCGCATCACCTTGCCACCCTATGGCAACACCTCGGTGATGATCCTCAAGGACTCATCACTGGCCTCGACCATCACCGTGGCGGAGATGACCCGCGCCGGCCAACTGATCGCGGCGTCCACCTTCCAGAACACCACGGTCTACACCATGCTGGCGCTGATGTACCTGGCCCTGAGCCTGCCGCTGATCTTCGGCGTAAACCGTCTTGAGCGCTATTTCGGTAAAGGGGTCAAGGGAGCCGGTAAATGATCACCATCGACAATATCCATAAGAGCTTCGGCGAGGTGGAAGTCCTCAAGGGCGTCAGCCTGGAGGTCAAGGCTGGCGAAGTCGTGTGCCTGATCGGCCCGTCGGGCTCGGGGAAATCCACGGTCCTGCGCTGCATCAACGGCCTGGAGAGCTACGACCAGGGCGAGATTTCGATAAACAGCCGGCGGGTAGATACCCACAGCAAGGATATTAACGATCTCCGTACCCGTGTGGGCATGGTCTTCCAGCGCTTCAACCTTTTCCCGCACCGCTCCGTGGTCGAGAACGTCATGGAAGGCCCGGTGTTCGTCAAACACGAACCCCGCGCCCAGGCACGTCAGCGAGCCATTGAACTGCTGGAAAAAGTTGGGCTCGGCGACAAGGTCGAGGCCTATCCCTCCCAGCTCTCCGGTGGCCAGCAGCAGCGCGTGGCGATCGCCCGAGCCCTGGCCATGCGCCCCGACGCCATCCTGTTCGATGAACCGACGTCGGCGCTAGACCCCGAGTTGGTCGGCGATGTCCTTACGGTGATGCGCGATCTCGCCGCCGAGGGCATGACCATGGTGGTGGTGACCCACGAGATGAGTTTCGCCAAGGAGGTCGCCGATCGCGTCTGCTTCTTATACGGCGGCAAGATCGTCGAGCAGGGCAATGCCCAGTCACTGCTCAGCGCTCCCCAGCACGAACGCACCCAGGATTTCCTGCGGCGCGTCTTGAATCATTGATCGCAAGGAGCGGTGACCATGAACGACGTGACATCCCTGCCCCCCTCGCTGTGGGCAGACACCGCCCCACCATCCCGGTCACACCCAGCCCTGCAAGAGAGCGTTAGCACCGGGGTCGTTGTGATTGGTGGCGGTTTCACCGGCCTGGCAGCCACGCTGTCACTGGCCGAACGAGGTATCTCGACCGTGCTGGTCGAGGCGCACGAGATCGGTTGGGGGGCCTCGGGGCGCAACGGCGGCCAGGTCATTCCCGGCCTCAAGTACGATCCAGATGAATTGCTCTCTCGCTACGGCAAGGAACACGGCCAGCGCATGATCGACATCAGCGGACGCAATGCCGATGTGGTCTTCGAGCTGATACGCCGGCACAACATCGACTGTGACGCTCACCAGAAAGGCTGGATACAGCCGGCCTTCAATGCAGCGAGTCTCAGGGTGGTCGAAGCACGGGCGAAACAGTGGGAAGACCAGGGAGTGCCAGTGCGCTGGCTGGACCGTGCAGAGTGCACGAAGCGGCTGGGCAGCGAAGCATACGTAGGCGGCTGGCTAGACCCGCGAGCAGGAGGTCTCAATCCGCTGGCCTATGTACGTGGGCTGGCCAATGCAGCCGAGGCTGCCGGCGCCACGCTTCATGAACGCTCATCGGTCACGGCAATCCGTCAGAGTGCAGGAAAATGGCAGGTAGAGGTGGCAACCGGGGGCCGGCTCGTGTGCGATCAGGTGCTACTGTGCACCAACGGCTACACGACCGATTTACAGGAAGGGCTGGAAAGAAGCGTTATCGCAGCCAACAGCTATCAGATCGCTACCCGACCGCTCACCGAAGAGGAGGGAAAGGATATCCTGCCCGGCGGCGAAGTGGCATCGGACGCACGCAAGCTGCTGCTTTATTTTCGACGGGATGCATCGGGACGGTTCCTGATAGGGGGACGAGGGCCTTTTCACGACCCGCGGGGCGACCAGGATTTCAGCCACCTGCGGCGCGCAATGACCAAGCTCTATCCAGCACTAATGGGAGTGGAGGTGACGCATCAGTGGGCGGGACGAGTCGCCTTGACCCGCGATATGCTGCCTCATGTGCATCAACCGGCGGAGGGACTGACGGTGGCATTGGGCTATAACGGACGGGGAGTGGGCATGGGCACGCATCTGGGGAAACTGATCGGTGAGTCGCTGGGGCAAAACCGCCTGGAAGAAACCCTACCCTTCCCGATCACGCCTATTCGCCCAATACCCTTCCATGGTCTTCAGCGACTCTATGTCGGCACAGCGGTCAACTACTTCCGGTTCAAGGACTGGCTGGATCGTTGAGAAAAAACCTTGCCACCCACATGCTAGTGTCCTGGATTTGAAGTTCGTTGAAGAAATGGCGAGTGACTGGCTTCGTCAGACAAGGCGCCGCGACGAGGCATAGCAGCGCTATGGCGAGGAGTGGCAACGCCGTATGACGGAGTCAGGTGCCGACAGAATTCAACAGCTAACTTCTGATTCAGGACACTAGGGTGACCGGAAAAAGAATGTGCTCCATGGGAGAAGATGAGTGTCGAAGCAGCCAAGTGATCGGGACACGCGTTCCGCGCTGTTCAACCAATCGATTGAAAAGTCATTCGCGATCCTGCGGCTGTTCGGAGCGCAGCACAGTCAGCTGAGCTTGTCGGAAATCTGCCGGCTTTCCGGGATGAGCATGGGCTCCGTTCAGCGGATCACCCATACCCTGGAGCAGTTGGGCTATCTGGTGAAGGACACCGCCACACGCAAATACCGCATCGGCATCGAGATCATGACGTTAGCCTGCCAGTATCTGGAAGCCGACCTGCTGGTGGACTGCGCCAACCCCTATCTTTCCGACCTCAGTAACCACTGCCTGGAAACGGTATCACTCACTGAGCCTAGCGGATTGGACATGGTGTATGTGGCGCGCTTTACCAGTCGACGCTATATCCCCATCCATATGCCTATCGGCAGCCGCGTACCCATGTACTGCACCGCCTCGGGGCGGGCCTTTCTTTCAGCCATGGATGAGACGAAAATCCGCCGCTACCTCGATGCCTCGGAGCGCATTGCCTACACTCCCGCCACCCTCACTGATGTCGACGAGTTACTGGCGCTAATCCAGAAGTGCAAGCGCCAGGGCGTGGCGTGGAACAATGCCGAGTATTATCTGGGTGATCTGAACATTGCCGCGCCGGTACTGAACGCTGCTGGCGAGCCGGTGGCTGCGGTGCATATCACTACGCCCAGCAGCCGCTGGACCCTGGAAGCCGCGCTCGAACAGCTATCCCCACCTTTGATCGAGTGTGCTCACGCCATCACCAAGGCAGCAAGGACTCGCAATTAACTGCCGCTGCATGGCACAAATGGCTACCTGATCTTCCGTGAACCCAGCGAGTGGTCGGGATAGCTCAGCAGAGTTTCCATTTTCTGCTGCGTTTCCGTCTCGCTCGAGGGTACGTAGGTAATCAAGTGCAGGGGGATACCATTGCCACCGGCGATCTGGAGGAGGGAGTAGTCGAATGTCAGCCGCCCCACTTCAGGATACTCGTAAGCCTTCACCCCATCCTGGGGAAGCTGTACGTTGTGCTCCTCCCACCATTCGGCAAACTCTGGGCTCTGTTCGAGCAGTAATCCGATCAGCTCGTTGAACCAGGGGTCATCGATATAGTTCGCGTAGGTCAGACGCAACTTGGCGACACAGTCTCGGGCATGCGACTCCCAGCTCACGAGCCGCTGACGTATGCGCGGGTTCAAGAACAGCTGATGGATACCGTTCCTCTCGATTCCCTGCATGCCAAGGAGGTTGCCATGGATGACGGTCGCGGCCCGGTTCCAGGCCAGGATGTCCGAACGCGCGCCCATGATCCACGCCGGGCAGAACTCGAGCTGATCCATCAGCCGCTGAAGCTGGGGGCTCACCACCGCCTTGCGTGCCGAGCCATTGATTCCGCCCTCCGAACCATAGCCGCCAAGGGTCAGCAGATGTTGCTGCTCGGCCGGCTCGAGCTTCAGGGCGAGCGCGATGCGCTGCAAGGTATCCATCGACGGATGCACGTCTCGTGTTTGCTCCAGCCAGGCGTACCACTCCGTGCTGATACCGGCCAACTCGGCGACTTCTTCGCGCCGCAAGCCAGGTGTCCGACGCCGCGCACCACGCGGCAAACCGATCTGCTCGGGTTGCAGCCGAGCACGCCGAATTCTCAGGAAGGTAGCGATCTCGCTACGACGGTCGTTACTAAGCACTGTGCTTTTCCTTTGGGGGGAAGTGCGGATACCAGTATGCCGCATTCCTTATTCCTCAGCTCCGGCCAACGTATCTTCGTCATCACAAGCCGCGACCGATGTTCTAACGCGGTCTGCGGTACCGGCAACCATTGACGGAGATGACAGTACGTATGAGTCAACCTATCACGACACTGGATTCCTACCGACTGCTCGGACGCTCGGGCCTGCGCGTTTCTCCATTGTGCCTGGGCACCATGACATTCGGTTCCGACTGGGGCTGGGGTGCTGACGAAGCAACGTCCGAGGCGATCTTTCGCGCCTATGCCGAAAAAGGCGGCAATTTCATCGACACGGCCAATTTCTACACTAACGGCAGCAGCGAGAAAATTGTCGGCCGCTGCATCGCGGGCGACCGGGATCGCTTCGTGCTTGCCACCAAGTATACGCTCAACACCCGCTGCGGCGACCCCAATGCCGGCGGCAACCAGCGCAAGAACATGGTGCAATCCGTAGAGGCTTCCCTCAAGCGGTTGGGCACCGACTACATCGACCTTTATTGGGTCCATGCCTGGGAATATCGCACCCCAGTCGACGAGGTGATGCGTGCCCTGGACGACTTGGTGCGGCAGGGCAAGGTGCTGTATATCGGCGCGTCGGACTTTCCGGCCTGGAAAGTCTCGGAAGCCAATACCCTGGCCGAACTCAGGGGTTGGTCGCGGTTCATCGGTCTGCAGGTCGAGTACAGCCTCGCCATGCGCGATATCGAACGTGACCTGGTGCCGATGGCGACGGAACTGGGGCTGGGCGTGACGCCTTGGTCTCCTCTGGCTGGCGGCTTACTGACCGGCAAGTATAGTCGTGCCGACATCGAACGCCAGCAACGGGCGAACGAGGCCGGAGAGCTCGATGTCTTCAATAATCAGCAACGTGTATTACTGCCCAATGAAAGGCAGCTATCCATCGCCGATGAGGTAAGAGCCATCGCCGAAGAAGTCGACCGCTCACCGGCTCAGGTGGCGCTCAACTGGACGCTGACTCGGCCGGGCGTAACCAGCACGATTCTGGGAGCACGCCGGGTGGAACAGCTTCAGGACAACTTGGGTGCTCTCGACTTCAGCCTCAGCGACGAGCAACTGACACGGCTGAACGAGATCAGCCAAATCGAGCTGGGCTTCCCTCACGACTTCATTACCGGCGAATTCGTCAACGACATCATCACCGGCGGCGCCACGATCGCGTCTCGCTGGGTTAGATAACCATCAAGCAGCAACAGGAGTGCATTCATGCAATATCGCAAATTCGGCAATACCGGCCTGTTCGTCTCCGAGCTTTGCCTGGGCACCATGACCTTCGGCGGCGAGGGCGAGCTGTGGAGCCAGATCGGCGACCTGCAGCAAAGCGATGCCGAGCGGCTGATCGGCCGTGCGCTCGACGCCGGCATCAACTTCATCGACACCGCCGATGTGTATTCCGAAGGGCTGTCGGAAAGCATCACCGGCCAGGCGCTGAAGAACCTCCAAGTGCCACGCGACGATATCGTGGTGGCCACCAAGGTGTTCGGCGAAACCGGCAGCCAGAGTGCCAACACGCGAGGCAACTCTCGCTATCACATCATGAACGGGGTCAAGGCGAGCCTGAAACGCCTGCAGCTCGACCATATCGACCTGTACCAGATCCATGGCTTCGATCCGGCGACCCCGATCGAGGAAACCCTACGGGCACTCGACAACCTGGTACAGCAAGGTCACGTGCGCTATGTCGGCGTCTCCAATTGGGCCGCCTGGCAAATCATGAAGGCATTGGGAATCGCCGAGCGTCACGGCCTGGCACGTTTCGAATCGTTGCAGGCCTACTACACACTCGCCGGCCGCGATCTCGAACGCGAGATCATCCCCATGCTACAAAGCGAGCACCTCGGGCTGATGGTATGGAGCCCCCTTGCCGGAGGCCTGCTAAGCGGCAAGTACGGACGCGAGACCCAGGCTGAGAAAGGCAGCCGCCGCACCACCTTCGACTTCCCTCCGGTGGAAATGGGACGCGCCTACGACTGCATCGACGTGATGCGGCGGATCGCTGATGTACACCAAGTATCCGTGGCGCAGATTGCGCTGGCCTGGCTGCTGCACCAGCCAGCTGTAACCAGCGTGATCGTTGGCGCCAAGCGGGTCGATCAGCTCGACGACAATATCGCCGCGACACAGGTCGAACTCAGCGATGCCGAGCTCACCGAACTCGAAGCCGTCAGCGCCCTGCCGCCCGAATATCCGGGCTGGATGTTCGAGCGCCAGGGGGAATACCGCCGCAAGCAGTTGGCCCAATCGCGCAAGCGTTAATGGTCTGATATTCCTGCCACCACACCCCATTCGGCTCACGGCTGAATGGGGTGTTTTCGTTCATGCAGCCGCGGCATGTCACAAACGCCACCGCCAATTCGTCTTCATTGCGTACACTCAGCAACGGAGACCTATCGATGACCCCGCGAATGAACGCTTTTGCCGCCGCACCGGATGCCATGCAGGCCATGCTGAATCTGGAGCAGTACGTTAGTGACTCAGGCTTGGAGCCGAGCCTGCTGGAGCTGGTCAAGACACGCGCCTCACAGATCAACAACTGCGCATTCTGCCTGCGCATGCACACCCGCGATGCCCGTGCCGCCGGGGAAAGCGAAGAACGCCTCTACCTACTCTCGGCATGGAGGGAATCGCCACTCTACACTGAACGGGAGCGTGCCGCCCTGGCTTGGACCGAGACGCTGACGCTCGTGGCCGATACCCAGGCACCCGACGATGTGTATGAATACGCACGCCGCTACTTCAGCGAGGAAGAACTGGTCAAACTCACCCTGTCGATCGGTGCCATCAATATCTGGAACCGAATCAACGTCGGCTTTCGCACCATTCACCACGTCGACACAGCACCACAGCGCGAGGCCGTTTCATGACCGACGCTCGAGCAACATGGGAGCCGGAACCTTCACACGACTTCGAGAATCACCGGGCGCACCTGATGCGCCTGGCCTACCGCATGCTCGGCTCGGTCGCCGAGGCCGAGGATGCGGTACAAGACAGCTACCTGCGTTGGCACAACCAGAACCGGGATAACGTGGACGACCCGCGTGCTTATCTCTCCCGCATCGTGACACGCCTTTGTCTCGACCGGCTCAAGCAGGCCCGCACGCAACGGGAAGTCTATGTCGGCCCCTGGTTGCCGGAGCCGCTGGTGGAGGAATGGTCAGCCACGACGCTCCCGCCCCAGCACATCGAGCAGGACGTCTCCACGGCCCTGATGGTGGCGCTTGAACGTCTGTCGCCTCTGGAGCGTGCCGCATTCATCCTCCACGATATCTTCGAGATGGAATTCGAAGACGTTGCCACAACACTCGGTCGCACGGAAGCCGCCTGCCGGCAACTCGCCAGCCGTGCCCGTAGCCATGTGGTGACTTCCCGGCCCCGGTTCAACCTCGACCAAGAGGAGGGCGTACGCCTGACCGAGGCCTTCTTCGAAGCCAGCCGCAGCGGCGATGCAGCCAACCTGCAAGCCTTGCTGATGGACGCCGCAAGACTGCACAGCGATGGCGGTGGCCGCAAGCGCGCAGCACTACGCGTGATCGAAGGCGCGCGCAATATCAGCCGCTTCTTCGCCGGCCTTGTGCGCAAGGGCTTCGCGCCCAAGCCAATCTGGACCCGTCAAGTCAGGATCGACGGCCTGCCCGGTATTCTTTCGGTCGAGCGCGACGGCTCCCTGCAGACCACGGCCATCGAGGTGTGCGATGGTCGTATCCAAGCGATCTTCGTCGTTCGCAACCCGGACAAGCTCCGCCACCTCGAAGCAATGCTGCCCGCACCGGTGGCCAGGCAGGTCGTTCGTTGACGGAGCGGACGCCAGCCACGACAAACAACTACTGGTCCGGTTGCCGAAAGGATGTATGATGCCCCTGTAACACCAGCGAATATGGAGTAGAAAACACGACAGATCACTCTTTCCAAGCCCGCACGGGAGGTTCTCATGAAGGTCTACAAACCTGAATGGCAGTGCACGTTTAGCGTAAACGAAAGCGCAAGAGAATCGGCCAGTTGGAAAGAGCGAATCGCTTGGCGTATCCGGAAGTTCGCCGACAGGCTGGATGGCGGCGGCAGGACGCTCAAGATCGACTGCGATGTCTCTCCCCACGTGAGCCGCCAGGATATCGATACCTGCCTGGGAAAAGGCTTCGAAGTGACCCATGGCCTGCTCACCCAGCTCGCCCACCATGCCGCCTGTGAAGATGTCATGCGTGACGCCAAGGCGGAGCTTTTCGCGGGCGAGCACCAGCGTTAAGGGACAAGACACGGCGTAATTTGGCTGACGAGGTGTCGATGTGACACCTCGCTAGCCATGCGCCTTTAACGACACTTCAAGCAAAGCTCGGATCAAGCCAACGCTTCGCGAATCTTGGCAGCGGCCGCGGCCAGCTCCTCGGCCTCCGCCTGGGCCAAGCCTTCCATCCGGATATCCTGCATCCTGTCGAGCGGCACCAAGTGGATATGCACATGCGGCACCTCAAGGCCGACGACCAGCATTCCCACCCGTGTGCAGGGAAACGCCTGCTTGAGCGCCTTGGCCAGCTTCTGCGACACCACCATCAGGTGAGCGGAAAGCTCGAGCGGTAGATCATCCCAATGATCGATCTCCTGGCGCGGGATCACCAGCACATGGCCGGGTTTCATGGGGTTTAGGGTCATGATGGCCACGCACTGTTCGTCTTCCCAGACGAAGTGACCCGGGAGCTCTTTCTGGATGATGCGGGTAAAGATGCTTGCCATGCTCGGATGCCTCCATTCAAAAAGCCACCAAGATGCCACAGGACGCCGAAACAGTCTTGCCCTCTCCCGACACCATTGACTCCCATGCAAAGGGATTCTATTGATAAGGAGAGACGAAACTGTAATTACCACTCGCCCATTATCAGCCGCAAACAGGGCATTGCGATCTCAACGATCACCAGCAGAGGATTCCACGGGGCTTCAGTTCTGGCCCAACTGACCGATATCTAAACCAGAAGCGGTGACTGTGGTGCGGAATGTGTGTCATGTGTCGTTGTGGAGATCGTGAGATGGACGTCCTGGATATGACAAGCAGGCTGCCTGATGAGCTGGTGGATCAACCCTACCCGATGCCTGAAGTCCCCCCTACCTGTTCTTGTCTCGGCAATGCACTGCTCAAGCGCCTGGCGCGCGCCAAGGTGCGGCTGGATCGCATGGAGCGTGACAACGCATCGAGAGACCTGAGTGAGTTGGCCGCCGCACGCGTTGAATTTTCCCTCGCCTCGCGTGCCTTGGCCGATGACCTGATCACCCAGGGGCTGGACGAACGGCCTTGAGTGGGTCTTGTGTGAGAGGCAAGCCACCATCAGCGCTCCACCTCTCCCAGGCGCTTGAGTTCGTTGTCATACAGAGCGACCAACAAGGGCTCGCCCTGCTCGTTGACACGGAAGCGGCCATAGCGCGCTGCCTCATAGCGCTCGGCATGGCCTTCCTGGAAAAAGAAGGCGTCGGTGGCAAACTTGATCTGGCCGTTGCGTAGTCGATAACGAAGCGGCATTTCACCGTCCCTCAGTTCCTCATCCTTGGAGCCCAGCCGCTCGAAGTGCACCACACGCTGCTCGTCCAGGCTCACGACGGCATGACCGTTGGCGGCATCCGCCGCATCGTTGTCGGAATCGCGCTCGCGCAACGCCTGCTGGATCCGGTTGCCAATCTCGAAGTTCAGCGCCATGTAGTCGCCCTGCATCAGCGAGCGCGGATCCACCGGCGCCAGCTCCAAGTACACCACCTCGCCCTCGGCCAGGTGCCGTTCCTTGCCCCAAATGGCCCAGTTGACCACGACCAGGATCAACAGCGTGGCAGCGGCCACGACGGTCTTATTCATTGCCCGCCCCCTCTTCGGTCCGCCACCAGTGCCTCAGCCCCCAGCGAACCGCCAACAACAACACACCGATGGCAAACAGCATCAGAGCCTTGAATAGCAAAGTGGCGTCGAGCAGGTAGTAGTAGCTGGCAATCGACAGCAACAGCAATATCACCCCGAGCCCCATCACCAGGCGATTGCCGATGGCGAATCCCAATGCAATCACCACGGCCCCGTGGGTCAAACCATATGCCTGGAATGAGGCCAGCACCAATACTGCCACGGCGATATAAGCCACTATCTGCTTCACCGGATCGACATCCCACTCGCGATGCTGGAATACATGCCAGAGCAACAGCAATAACGCCAACGTGGCCAAGCCTTCTCCCACCCAAGGGCCTATCCAGGTAAGCGCCTCGATGTCTGGATCGCTCCACCATCCCAGCAACGGCTGGCCGAAAGCCCCCGCGGACTGAATGGCCAGCAAACCCAATAGCAGGCCGTACCCCAGTGCCTGCATGTGCCGTATGCGAAGTAGCCAGCGAAATTCGTTCAGCCAGATCCAGGTCGCGATCAGCAGCACCAAACCATTGGCGATAAAGGGCACCCCGCTTTCAGCCAAGGCCATGTGAAGCGCCAGACTGGCGGCAAAGGCGGAGAACGTTCGATGTGTGGGGCTAGGCATCATCATCGCCAATACCGCCTGCAATCCCAGCAATGTCCACCATAAACCAGTGGATAGACCACCCAAGGCAGAGCCTATTGCCCAAGCCACCAGCAGTTGACCCGCTAGACTGATGGCCAGTGCCAGGTGTTCTACGAAGTCGCTGGGTGTCATCCGCAATGCTGCATAGGCAGTGGCGATCATCGCGCCCCCTAGCGCGATGGAGGCAATGTTGCTCTCGACGACGAACGCCACTCCCAGGGCAATGAATCCCAACAGGAATACGGCAGCCAGCCAGCCCGACAACGCTTGCAGTGCTCGCACGAACCAGGGCGTTTCCAGAACCGGGACTTCGTCATTACCTGTCACGGCAATGCCGGCCTGGCCAAGTCGTTCTCTGAGGGGTGTCGTGGAGCGGCTCATGAAGATGTCTCCGTATCAGTGACCTAACCAGTATCGATATCGCGATCCCAGGGCGCGACATCGCCGCCGAGACGTTCAGCCAGAAAGTCGATCATCGTCCGTAGCAGCAACGGCTGGTAGCGGCGCGACAGGTACACCGCGTGAATGCCCAGCGGCTCTGGCTCCCAGGTTGACAACACAGGCATCAACCGGCCCTTGCGTAGGTCGTCGGCAACGAAATAGCTCGGCAGCAGCGCAATGCCGGCGCCGGCCAGCGCAGCCGCACGCACCACGCCAGCCTCGTTGCTGGAAAGCCTCCCTGCCACCGGCACGGTCACGCTGCGGCCCTTCCTCCACAGGCGGATCTCGCTACGGCTCACATGGGTGTGCTCGGCTAGCACCTCTGGCGTTTGCGGCACGCCGTACCGCTTCGCATAGCCAGGAGACAGACACAGTACCGAACGACAGGAACACAGCCGTCGCGCCACCAGCGACTCATCAAGCTGATTGGTGATACGCACCGCCAGGTCCACCCGCTCCTCCACCAGGTTGACGGCTCGCTCCAGCACCAGCAACTCGACTTGCGCCTGTGGATGACCTTCGAGAAATTCCGCCACCGCCTCCGCGAGCCAGGCCTGGGCAAACGACTGGCTGGTGGCGATGCGCAGCCGGCCTTTGGGCTCGATACCGCGAGCCCCGGCCGCAAGTTGCACCTCATCCGCAAGATCCAGCATTTGGCGGCAACGCGACAGGGCCTCGTGGCCAGCATCGGTCAACGCTATGCGACGTGTCGTGCGGTGCAGCAGCCGCGCCCCCAACCAGCGCTCCAGGCTTTCAAGATAGCGGCTGGCCATCGCCCGCGACATGTCCAGCGCTTCGGCCGCCGCAGTCACACTGCCGCGCTCGGTCACCGCAACGAACACCTGCATGGCGGTAAAACGGTCCATCTATTTGCTCGATTTGATTGACAAATTGTCGATAAGAATAGCGTATATCCAACCATTCCGAACCAATATCATGCGCACAACACCTGTTCATTTACCTTTCAGGAATATAAGTGCGATGAAAAACTCCCTCTCCCCGATCCGCTGGCTCACCCTCTCCATGGCGTCATTGGGCTTCACGTCCGCCAACGCCGACACGCAAACCAACGAGGCCTCGGCAGCACCGCTGACGCTGCAGGTCTACAATGCCGATGCAGGAAGCTTCCACGTCAATTCCGTACTGGTGACCGGCGAGAGCGACGCCGTGCTGCTGGATACCGGCTTTACCCGTGCCGATGCACTGCGCATCGCAGCCATGGTGCTGGACAGTGGGAAAAACCTGAAAACGATCTACATCAGCCAGGCCGACCCCGATTTCTACTTCGGCATCGACGTCCTCAAGCAGTTTTTCCCCGACGCAGAGGTAGTAGCCACCGAACCGACGGTGGAGAAGATCGAGGCCACCCTGCCGACAAAATTGCAGGTCTGGGGCCCGCGTCTGGGCGCCAATGCACCGCAGAAGGTGCCACTGCCCGAGGTGCTATCCGGCAGCACCATCACGTTGGAAGGCCAGACACTGGAAATTCGCGGCCTGGACGACAGCCTGCCGCACCGGAGCTACGTGTGGATCCCATCCATCGAGACAGTGGCCGGCGGCGTGAACGTGTACGCTGGACTGCATGCATGGACCGCCGACGCCCAGACAGCAGCGGAGCGCGCAGCCTGGGTGGAGAAACTGGACGACATCGCCGCACTGAATCCGGCCACCGTGGTACCGGGCCATTCCCTGCCCGACCAGCCGCAGGATGCTTCGCTGTTGGCCTACACCCAGGATTATCTGCAGCGTTTCGAGACGGAACTGGCCAAGGCCGATGACAGCGCGGCGTTGATCGAGGCGATGCAGGACGCCTACCCGCAAGCGGGCCTGGGCATCGCACTGGAGATCGGCGCCAAGGTCAACACGGGTGAGATGGAGTGGTAGCGATGACCCTGCACTATATCCTCGACCCATTGTGCGGCTGGTGCTATGCCGTCGCACCGCTGATCCAGGCGGCGCACGAGTCGCTGCCGGTAGTGTTTCATGCCGGCGGCATGATGGCCGGCACCAACCGCCGCCCCGTGACGCCGCAGCTGCGTCAAATGGTGGAACAGCACGACCGGCGAATTGCGCAGCTCAGCGGCCAACCGTTCGGAGAAGCCTATCGCGACGACCTACTGTGTGACGCAAGCGCGGTATTCGACTCCGAACCACCGATCACCGCCATGCTGGCAGCCGACGAGATCGACGGCCGCGGGCTGGATCTGTTGGCACGAATGCAGACAGCCCACTATGTCGAAGGGCGCCGCATCTCCGACCCAACGGTGCTGCACACCTTGGCGCTGGATATCGGACTCGACGGCCCCACCTTCGACGCAGTCTATGGCACACAGCAGGGCGAGCCGACCTGGGCCCATATCCGTGCCAGCCGGGAGTTGCTGGCCCGCGTGAATGGCGCAGGGTTTCCGACACTAGTACTCGAACGCCAGGGTCGCTACGAGGTCGTGGACATCATGGGCTATCTCGGTCAGCCGTCGGCTTGGTCGAGGAGCCTGTCGGACTTAACGCTGACCTGCTGCGAACCCCGGCCTTTCGGCCAATTTCATTCGATCTGATTCGTTAAATAGCCCGCTATTCGCCTCATCAGATCGATAAACTTGTCTCGAAATCCGTGCTTCTCGCGACGATCGGTCAAACCCGACAGGCTCCTAGGCTTCTCTCGGACGCATCGAGGGGCGACTCATGAGTGCATCTCCGCGTGGAGCCGCTTGAGCCAGAAGATAGCCGCGGCGCCCAAGCCCAATACCGCCAGGGACAGGAACAGGAAACCGGCTGCCTCAGCTTGCCAGAGCAGATGCCTGGCAAGGAAAACGACCGTTATCACGATCGCCGAGAGGCAGCCCCCCGCCAGCATGAACAACTCGGGCATCCAGTAGCGATAAAACCCGTAGATCAGCGCCAGCCACAGCGGGTACACCAACAACGCCAGCGAGGATGTCTCACCCTCATCGACGATAACCATCATCAACAGCAAGGTAATGGGAATGCCGCTGCCCAGCGCCACCAAGCGCCGGGCCCAGTCGACCATCAGCCAACGCCAGTGCCGCGCGCCCAACTCCCAGAGAGCCAGCGCCGCGGTATTGAGCAGGAACAGCCCCCACAGCGCGGAGGCTTCGCTCCCGAACAGGACACTGAAGGCACCACCCCAGGTTCGATAGTAGAGCAGGATGGCAAGGTTGAGCAGCCCCAACCAAAGCACCCAGAGCGCAGCGAAACGAGCGACCAGCACCCAGGGCAACATCAACAAGGCCCAGTAGAAGAACAGCTGCCAGGGATCGGCGCCGGTCTGGTAGACCTGGCCGAACAGCGCCAGCAGCACGCCCAGCAGTAGCGCAGCCGTCGTCAATGCTGCCTGGGCCACTACCCCGCGCCCGTCGGCTATCCAGTAAATGGCGACAGCCAGCACCAACACCGCTTCCACCAGCCCGAAGCGTAGCCAGCGTCCCATATCGGACCAGTTGTAGGCGATGAAAAACAGCATCGAGCACGCCAGTGCCAGGCAGCCCAACCATAGCAACAATCGGTCTAGAAATACGCACCAGGCCCGGCCAGACGGATAGAGCCCGGAAAGCCGGACGGCCCGTTCGATCTGCTCGCGCGGTATCGCCCTCCGTTCGATCAATGCGACCAACTGACGACGGATCGAAGTCATGCCATTCCCTTGCGTAGTTTTCGTTAGCTTATCGTTCGTGCACCATGGCCCTGCCGCTAATCGGTAGTCGATGGCGGTGCAGCAAGACGCTTGGCATAGAACGCCATATTGTCGCTGCAACGAAAGCCGAGCCCCTGGTAGAAGCTGGCCGCCGGAATGCCACGATCGGTGGCAAGATATACCGCCCTGACGTGACACGATTCCAGTTCCTGCTGCAGGGCATGGTAAAGCTGCTTCCCCACACCCCGCGACTGCTGCGTTGTCGCGATGCACATTTCCCTAAGGTAGAACAATGTGCCCATACAGAAGGGTTCCAGATTGCCCAGCGCAAAGCCGACCACTTCCTGGCGTTGCGCCATCACGCCCAGGAATCCACTCGAGGCGTGAAAGTGTGCCAAGCGCTTCAGGGCTTGCCCGGTATCCCAGGGTTCATTCCATGGATCGGCAGAAAACACCTGTGCAAATAACTGGGCGCACGGTTCCAGATCTCTTTCTTCCATGATGCGTAGCTGCATTTTTCTAGATCGTCCTTGGTGTATACGCTGCCCTATGGCGCATGGCGCGGCCTCAGTCCGTTCCCACTCTCCCGCGTGCGGCCAGCAGCCGTTCTGTGAATTCGACCAGCTCGTCCCCGACAGGGCCGGTATTGGCCCAGCGGAAAGATGGCGACGACGCGCACAGACTATTCCATCGATGAGCGTCGGTCGATGAGCGCTGATGGCTGTACTCTTTGTTACACGAACGTCTTCAAATAGTCGCCAACAGCCCCGATCTTCGCGTCGGGTTGCCGGCGACGGCCAACACGGTTACCATTCCCCTGCCTTATGGCATCGCTTCGATGGACGCAAACCCATTACACGAGAACCATGAGGTAATCCCATGGGAAACCTATCCCGATTGCTCCTTGCTTGCTGCCTGACGGGCCTGCTGACCACCGGCAATGCACAGGCACACGACACGACCGACGAGACCCAGCAGGGCATCGCCTCCTATTACAGCGACAGCCTCCAGGGCGCCCCCACTGCCAGCGGTGAACCCTTCGACCAGCAAGCCCTAACTGCCGCCCACCCGAGCCTGCCCCTCGGCACCAAAGTGCTAGTCACCCGCCCGGACACCGGCCAGGAAGTGGAAGTGCTGATCAACGACCGCGGCCCCTTCGTACAGGGGCGCATCATCGATCTATCCAAGCGCGCGGCCCGCAAGCTTGGCATGCTCAACCGGGGCGTTGCACCGGTGATGATCACTCAGGTGAATTGAGCCCATTAACGGACATCTGACGGCTCCTCGTTAGGCGGTGCTACGCCCAGCTCGTCCTTGGGAGATCACCACATTGGGCTTAGGCACTCATGGGAGCTGCCAATAGCGAGTACAAGGCGAGGTCCACAAACTCCCCGTAGAGGTTCTCTTTCTGCCTCAACACTCCTTCGAGTTGAAAACCAAGCCGTTCAGGTATCGCCCTACTCTTGTGGTTCTCGACAGCACAGCGTATTTCGATTCTGTTAAGTTTGTACTGCGTAAAGCCCACCTCGATGAGAGTTTTTACGGACTGGGTCATGATTCCCTTTCCAGAATATTCTTGACCAATCCAATAGCCGATACTTCCGACTCTGTTGTTGTGATCCATCTCGTGAAACCCACAGACACCACACAAGTCTGAGCGATGGAAAATCGCATACTGAGGCCCCATGCCAGCCTCATATTGCAAGGTTGCCGCCTTTATGAATTTCTCCGTATCTGCTGGAGATGTGTTGCCATCAAGCCAAGGCAGCCAGGCACGCAGGTACTCCCGGTTCGCGTCAACCAGTGCGAACAGCTCATCCCTGTGGTTCAGACTCAATAGCTCGAGCGTCACATCCTTATTAATATGCAACACATACCTCTCCATGCACTTACCGATATCGATGGCAGGCACCGCGGCGCTCGTCGCTTTCTGTATCGTTCAGTCAAAACTCTTTGCCATTGACTGGAGTTCTTTTGAGACTTTCGAGATCGATATCCTCAAGACAGCGAACGTTAATGGCCGCCATCTCGTCGCCACTTGGGGCTTTTCCGACAGCAAAGGGCGCACAGCCACATTTAGAACAGAATTTGTGTTGGATGACGTGTTTGTTGAATGTATAGGTGGCGAGTTCAGACTCTCCAGAGGCGATGTCTAGCAAGTTCCGAGGGACGAACCATAGGAGATAACCTTTCCTCTGACAGTGCGAGCAATTGCACTCTTTCACCTCGGTTATGTCACTTTCATTGGCATCAACTGAAAACGCCGTTTGACCGCAATGACAACTCCCCTTGAGCATGACGAATCTCCTTGCTGTGCTGTCTAATGCCGAAGCTCAGCCATGCCTCAGTGAGCCATATCGGCAGGAACGTTCTGTTGAGTGGCATGATTGGGGCTTATCTGGATCAATATCTTAGTCGTCATCAAAGCTTTGTGCCGCCTTGCGCCATACTATGATGCTTGAGTATCACAGCATCGTCATGACGAGGACCACGCTCATGCCCCAGCCCCACACTCCACCACTGCGCGTCGGCTTCATTCTGCAACCACTGTTCACGCTGAACGCGTTTGCTGGTTTCATCGATTCACTGCGCCTGGCCGCCGACAAGGGCGGCCGCAGCCGGCAGATCCACTGCAGTTGGCAGATCATGGGGCCGGGGCCGGTCACCTCGAGTTGCGGGTTGGAAGTGCACCCCCAGACGCCCTACCGCGATCCGAGCCATTTCACCCATATCGCGGTATGCGGCGGCAACAATTATCTCGACCCCCATGAAGACAAGGCGCTCAGCCACTATCTCAAGGACGCCTACAAGCAGGGGGTGAAGCTGGTTGGGGTCTGCACCGGCACCTTCGCCATTGCCCGGGCGGGATTGCTCAAGGGGCAGCGTGTCTGCGTGCACTGGAACGTGATCAACGACTTCCGGCAGCAGTTCCCGCGCATCGATGCCACACCCGATCGGCTGTTCCTGCAATCGGCCCGCGTCATCACCTGCGCTGGTTCGTCGGGGGCCACCGACATGGCACTGCACCTGATCCGGCGGGAGTGCGGTCCGGAAAAGGCACAACAAGCCATTCGTCACATGATCCTCAACGGCATGCGCACTTCCAACTCGCCGCAGACTCACTTCTTCGAGGCCATCCACGAGATCCGCGACGAACGCGTGCGTGTTGCCGTGCTGACCATGGAGCAATCGCTGAATACCCGGCTAGACACCCAAGGCCTGGCGGAGCGCATCAATCTCAGCCCGCGCCAACTGGACCGCTTGTTCCAGCAGGAGATGGGCACCACGCCCATGCGCTACTTCAAGACCATGCGTCTGCGCTACGCCGAGTGGCTGTTACACCACACCGACAACTCGATTGCCGAGATAGCCGCCGACTGCGGCTTCGCCGATGCCGCGCACCTCTCGCGGGACTTCACAGCCCACTACCAGTGCAGCCCCAGCCAATCGCGCCGTCTGGGACACCCACCTCGCACATCCCTCGCAGAGACCGCCTGAACGTCCGGAATGTTCAAATAATTGTCTTGAATGTTCTATATCGTATACCGGCACGGCCCTACGCTAGGGGCACGTGATCATACAGGTCCGTGACACGACTCCCGTCAACAACAACCTCTGGAGCGTCACAATGAAGTCTTCTCTGCCCATGCGACTGTTCTCCGCCCTGGCCCTGGGGATCGGGCTGACCGCTACCGCCACCGCCGCTGACATCAAGCTCAAGGCCGCCACCATCGGCAGTCAACAAGGCATCCAGATGGCGGGGCTCAACGCCCTCTCGAAGCACGTGGCCGAAACCATCGGGGACAGCGCCAAGATCAACCTGTTCCACTCCGGCTCGCTGGGCGACCAGATCAGCAACATCGAATCCCTGGACACCCGCACGCTGGATATCGCCACCATCGAAACCCCGATCACCACCATCGACGAGGACATGGGGATTCTCTCGCTGCCCTATCTGTTCCGCGACCGGGAGCATGTCGATAGCGTACTGAACGGTGAGATCGGCGATGCCCTGAAGCAACGCCTACAGGAGCAAGGCTATCGGGTGATCGGCTTCTACGAGGGCGGGTTTCGCCATATCACCAACGACAGCCGCGCCATCGAGACGCCCGATGATTTGAGCGGCCTACGCATCCGCACACCGGGCAGCCGCCAGCGCGTCGAGATGTTCAACGCCTATGGCGCCAACGCCTCGCCCCTACCCTATCCCGAGCTCTATTCGGCGCTACAGACGGGCGTATTTGACGGCCAGGAGAACCCGCTGGTCGAGGTCGAGGCCAGCCGCTTCTACGAAGTACAGGACTACCTCTCACTCTCGGGGCACGTCTACACCGTTGGCTTCCTGCTGATGAACGAAGACCGCTTCCAGGAACTGCCTAAAGAGGTGCAACAAGCCCTGCTCGAAGGTGGCGACAAGGCGTTCGAGGCTACCGTGGCGTTCGGCGAGCAGGCTGACCAACGTGTCATCGAGTTGGTTAAGGAGAATGGCATGCAGGTCAACGAGGTAGACACCGACGCCTTTATCGACGCCTCGAAGCCACTCTGGGAATCATTCACCGAGGACATGTCGGAAGAGGCCCACGAGTTGGTGCAGCATATCGCCAACCATTCCTGAACCACGCTTTAACACTACCGGCGGGCCAATCCGGCCCGTCCCCCTCCGGGAGCATCACCATGCTTGATCGTTTTTTCGAAGCGGTCGCGGCACTGCTGTTGTCTGCCATCACCCTGCTGGCATTGGCCGCCGTGGTCGCGCGCTACGTGTTGAACGCCTCGCTCTCGTGGAGCTCGGAAGTGCTGATCGGGTTGCTGGTTTATGTCACCTTTTTCTGCGGCTACCTCGCCCTGCGCCAGGGAGCACACCTACGCATCGACGTGGTCGCTGCGCTGCTGCCGCGTCGCGGCCAGTGGCTGCTGTTCTTCGTCAACCAGGCCCTGATCGGCGTGGTGTGCGTGGTGATGGTGGTATGGGGGCTGGAACAAACACTCACCTTCTCGCATCGCACCACCCTGATGCTGGGCGCGCCCCAGTGGCTGTTCTACGTTGCCGTGCCGATCTCCGGGGCCGGCATGCTGCTGGAGTTGGTGCGCCAGTGCGTCGTCGCTGTCAAAGCCAAGGTACCGCCCTATGACGCCGCCCAGCAGGCCTCGCTGGAGGAGACGTCCTCATGATCCTGTTAGTCATCCTGCTGGCCCTGCTGACACTGATCGGCCTGGCCATGCCGATTGCTTTCGCCCTCACGCTGGTTTCGATCTGTGTGTTGGCCTTCTCCGGCGTCGACATGCTGATATTAGCGCAGCGCCTCTATCGGGGCACCGAGTCTTTCCCCCTGCTGGCGGTGCCGCTGTTCATCCTGGCCGGCCAGATCATGAACCACAGTGGCATCTCGACACGACTGATCGACCTGGCGCGTTCTCTGGTCGGCGCCATCCGTGGCGGCCTGGCGGCGGTCAACATTCTCACCTCGATGTTCTTCGCCGGCATGAGTGGCACCTCGATGTCCGACACCGCTGCCGTAGGCGGGGTGATGATCCCACAGATGGTCAAGCGCGGTTACTCGTCGCCCTTTACCGCTGCAGTGACCGCCTCGTCGTCGACCATTGGCATCATCATTCCGCCCAGCGTCCCCATGGTGCTGCTGAGCGCCTATATGGGTCTCTCCACTGGCGCGCTGTTCGCCGCCGGCTTGATCGCCGGTGTGCTGACGGCTGCTGGACTGATCCTGATGGCGTGGTGGATCTCGGTGAAGCGCCAGTACCCCATCGAGGCATCCTTCTCGCTGGGCGAGCTCGGCCGAACCTTCTTGAGCGCACTGCCAGCCTTGATGATGCCGGTGGTCATCCTGGGCGGCATTCTCGGTGGTATTTTCACGCCCACCGAAGCCTCGGCGGTCGCTGTGGCCTACGGCATCGTCGCCGGCATGCTGCTGTACCGTTCGCTGTCGGTGCGCGCGCTGTATCGCGCCCTGGTGGAAAGCGCCGTGCTGACCGGAGCGGTGATGTTCGTGACCGCCGCCGCCCACACACTGGGTTACACCTTCACTTACCAGAGCCTGGGCCAATTGGTACTGGGCCCGATCGCCGCACTCGACATGGGCCCTATCGGCTTCCTGCTGATCCTCAGCCTGGTATTGATCGTCGCCGGCACCTTCCTCGACGGCATCGCCATGATGTTCATCGTAGTGCCGTTGTTCCTGCCCAGCGTGCAGTTGCTGGGCATCGATCCGCTGCAGTTCGCCATGGTGGTGATCCTGTGCTGGGGCATCGGCCAGCAGACACCGCCGGTAGGCGCGGCGCTATTCATCACCAGCGTGATCTCCCGCGTCGACGTCATTCGCATTACCTACGCCAACCTGCCCTTCATCGCCGTGATGCTTCTCGTGCTGATGGCGGTGATCGTCTGGCCCGAAGGCATCGTCATGAGCGTGCCGCGCTGGCTCGGCCTGTAGCCAGCACCGACCACAACCTTGCACAACCACCGCCATAGCCCACAGGAACTTTTCATGAACAACCAACAATTCCTCGATGTCATCTACACCCACACCGAAGGCGAGCCGACCTGCATCATCCACGGTGGCATTCCCTATCCGCATGGTGGCGATATCCTGGACAAGCGACGCTACCTTCAGGAGCACCACGACCACGTGCGCACCAGCCTGATGCGCGAACCTCGCGGCCATAAGCATATGTTCGGCGTGTTCCTCACGCCGCCCTCCGACGCCGAGCACGATGCCGGTATGCTGTGGATCGATGGCGAGCGCTTCGTCGACATGTGCGGCCACGGCACCATCGCCCTCTCCATGGCCATGGTCGCCCACCGCCTGGCACCACCCCCTCAGGACAATGGACTGACTCGCATCCGCTTCGAGACCACCGCCGGCACCGTGATCTCTGAGGTCAAGGCCGATGCCGACAAGGTGCGCTGGACCCGATTCGAGAACGTGCCCGCTTTTGTGATGGAGCAGGACATCCCGGTCGAGGTGCCCGGCCTCGGCACACTCAAGGCTGACCTGGTATTCGGCGGTAACTTCTTCGCCATCATCCGCGTACCATCCGACAAGCAGCCCATCGGCCCCGATAACGGCAGCTACTTCTCTCACGCTGGCCAGGTCGTGAAGGCGGAACTCAACAAGCGCATGGAGGTCCTCCACCCGGTCCATTCGCACATCAACGGCCTGAACTTCGTGACCTTCTGGCACGAAGGCACACAGCCCGATTCTCTCTACCGCAACGTGCACGTGTTCTCCGACGGCAAGCTCGACCGCTCCCCCGGTGGCACCGGCACCAGTGCGATGATGGCCATGTTCCACGCTCGCAATGAACTGGAAGTCGGCCGCCCCATCTACTCCGAAGGCCTGCTCGGCAGCGGACGCTTCACCGGCGAGATCCTCGGCGAAACGGAAATCGGCGGCTACAAAGCTATCCGCCCCAGCGTGCAAGGCACCGCCGAACTGATCGGCTACGCCAAGTGGCTGATCGATGAGAGAGACCCGGTGGGGCGTGGGTTCGTGATTCGTTAACAGGACAGGCCAGAAACAAAAACGCCACCCCGGAGCAACCGGAGTGGCGTCAGTGTACGACAGCAGGTGGGAGGGGATAGTGCTAACCACTCACACGTTGGCTTCGACCTTATCCTCGACCGTGTGCTCGACGTCGTTGGCGTCGTGTGTCATTCATGGTCAGCCAGCATGTTCATGATTAGGCGAATCATTGTCTCTTTGTTGGCCGGGGCGGACTCGGCAACCAGCAACGTCAAGGCGGCCAGGCCGACATCGTTGATCACTGGCTCACCCTCCTGGTTCAACAAGCGGCCATTGCGATGCAGAAAGTCCACGAACAGATAAGCGGCGCTGCGCTTGTTGCCATCGGCAAAGGGGTGATTCTTGATGACGAAGTACAGCAGATGGGCCGCCTTCGACTCCACACTGGGGTAAGCCGGTTCGCCGAACACGGACTGATCCAGGTTACCCAGCAGTGAAGCCAACCCATCGCTGCGGTCCCGAGCAAACAGGTCGGTGGCTTCGCCCCTGGCCATCAGATCGGTCTTCAACTGAGCCAGTGCCGCCCGCGCCTCATCCACGGAAGGCAATCGGCCGCCTGTTTGGGCCGCTGGCTCGGCAAGCAACCCCTCATCATAGCGCTGCAACAACAAGAAGGTCTGGGCATAGCGGGCCAGGATATCCACCAGGCCACGACCGCTGGTGGTATCCAGTTCGGGGCTTTGCGCCGCCTTGCGCACCAGCGTCATGGCCGCTTCCAGCTCACGGGCGTTGGCCTCGAACCGCTGCTGACTCAAGGTCCAGCCCTGGGTCAGATGCTCGCGCAGGATGCGAGTGGCCCATTGGCGGAACTGAACCGCACGGCCGGAATTCACCCGGTACCCGACGGAAATGATGGCATCGAGGTTGTAATGCTTGACGCGCCGCCTGACCTGTCGTCTACCTTCCTGACGAACCACCGAGGAATCCTCGGTAGTTGTCGCTTCAGTCAATTCACCGTCGCGATAGATGTTTTTCAGGTGCAAGCCGATATTGTCTGAAGAGGTATCAAATACCTCCGCCATCTGCCGCTGGCTCAACCACACCGTATCCCGCCCCGTATCCAGGCGCACTTCCACCAAGGTGTCAGCGTCCCCGTAGATGATGATCGGGGTTGGGTTGTCCGTGCTCATGTCTTCGCCTCGATGGTCATTCCGCCGATGAAGGCTTTCTGCATCAGGGGATGTTTCAATTCGACCTCACTCTACAAGGCTTCAATAGTACCTACGAATTGAGCTTGTTCCTCTAAACCCGACAAACGCACCGGCAACGCTTTCAAGTGGCCGATCGACGCGTGACTCGGTGGAAACAAAAACGCCACCCCGGAGCAACCGGAGTGGCGTCAGTGTACGACAGCAGGTGGGAGGGGATAGTGCTAACCACTCACACGTTGGCTTCTACCTTGTCCTGGGTCTTGTATTCGAAGTCGCTGGCGTCATGACGCTCGTGCAGTTGCATCTCCGGATCACCGAAGGTGCGGTTGACCATGCGTCCTCTCTTTACTGCTGGGCGTGCGTCGATCTCTGTGGCCCAACGCTGCACATGTTCGTAGGTGTGCACCTGGAGGAATTCCCCTGCGTCGTAGAGCCGGCCCAGCGCCAATTGGCCATACCAGGGCCAGTTGGCAATATCGGCAATACTGTACTCGTCACCGCCCAGGTAGCGGGTTTCGGCCAGTCGCCGGTCGAGCACGTCGAGTTGACGCTTGGCCTCCATCGCATAGCGGTCGATGGCATATTCGATCTTGGTTGGCGCGTAGGCGTAGAAGTGCCCGAAGCCACCACCCAGGAAGGGCGCGCTGCCCATCTGCCAGAACAGCCAGTTCAGCGCCTCGGTGCGTTTGGCCGGGTTGCTGGGCAGGAATTCCCCGAACTTCTCCGCGAGGTAGAGCAGGATCGAGCCGGACTCGAACACCCGCGTGGGTGTCGGGGTGCTGTGATCCACCAGCGCCGGAATCTTGGAGTTAGGGTTGATCTCGACGAAGCCGCTGCCGAACTGATCTCCGTCGCCGATCCGAATCAGCCAAGCGTCATATTCGGCATCGCGATAGCCCAGCGCCAGCAGTTCCTCGAGCATCACCGTGACCTTCACGCCGTTGGGCGTGGCCAGGGAGTAGAGCTGGAACGGGTGCTTGCCGACCGGCAGCGCCTTGTCGTGAGTCGGCCCGGCAATAGGCCGGTTGATGCTGGCAAATTCACCACCGTTCGCCTTGTCCCAGGTCCAGACTTTTGGGGGAGTGTAGTCGCTATCCTGGCTCATGGTATCTCCTGATTCGAATGATGACTTGGCATCCACTGCCTTCCTGATATGAAGGAGTAGACGTCAACGAATAGGAGAAAGATAGCCTGTTAATGTTTAAGAAGCTAGCAAGACGCAAAGGCGCCCACCGGAAACCGGCAGGCGCCTCGCGGCTTGTAACCTTACCCTGTGCCTTCCGCTCCCTCCTACTCCATGGCGATACCCTCGGGCCGGGAGCCGACCGGTACCATCAGATGCTGGTAGTCGGTACCTTTCCACATGACGTAGGGCCCGCCGTTATCAGGATCGGTGGGGAACGCCTCCAGCATCTCAGGTGGTGCGATAATCATCATGTGGGGCCCTTCCACGACCCACTGGTTGTCCTCGGTGGCCTCCATGGCGTAGGGATCGATGTTGCTGGCGCCCTCGTCGCCCTGGAGCATGTAGGCGATACCCACTCTATCGGCCGTGTAGGGTTCCTTGTTCTGCCAGGCCTTGGCCCAGCCGAGCCACACCTCGTCCAGGCACATCGGGGCGGCGCCCGCCAGATCCGGAGGTGAGGGCATACACGTGAATCCGTTGCTACCCTCCTGTAGTACGTTGCCCTCCCAATCGACCACAGTGGCGTTCTCGACCATGCCCGGCCAGGTGGCGCTCAGCGCGTCCTCCAGCATTTCCGCGTCAGTCATACCCTCACCTTCAGCGACCGCGGGACCTGCCAGCACCATAACCATGCTACCAGCGGCCAAGCCAATGGCTCCCCGCCAAGGAATGCGTGTTTTCATCTCTCGCCCCTCCCATCCCCAGGACCGTCTGTTGTCACCTCCCTGGCTCCATTTCCCTCCCTGTTGCCGGCCCAATACATACCAACGCTACACACGTAGCGACACTCGCTGTTTTATTAGTCAAGCCGAGAACGGCGACAAGCTCCATAGGAAACCGATGTTAGCTATAGGTTGAGATAATCCATCAGGTGGGGTGACAAGATGCAGGCCTATGCCATCCGCGAGGTCACGGACTATATCCTCGGGCCGGAGATGGGCACCAATGAGGTCGCCATGGCCCACGAACGAACCGGTACCGCGATGCGCTTCCGGCGAACTTGTAAGAATTCCTTACAGGTTGCTTCGGCAGCGAGCCCATCCCTCACCGGTTCATTTGACCGCCCTCTGCCATGCGCGTCGTGCCTCACGACCAAGGCCCCGAGGAAGGACGATACGAGTGGCCCCGAGGTAATCGAGAAAATCACGGGCGGCCTGCTGGAGGGCCTCGGGCAGGCCCTCGGGAAGCCTGGCCGGAAGGATATCGGGTTCCCAGTGCCAAGCCAGAAGAGTCAAGGTGCCCTGCTGGCACTTGGCGTCGAAGCGAGCAATCAAACGCTCGCCCCATAGCACCGGCAACACATAGTACCCCCAACGACGTTGGGCCTCGGGCTTGTACACCTCCCAGACGTAATCGAAGCCGAAGAGCCGGGCGACGCCACCACGGTCCCACATCAGCGGATCCAGTGGAGCGACAAAACGTATCCCCAGAGCCTTGGAACCGGCCGGGTCGTGGCCCTCCTCCAAGGCCGAGAGTGCCGCGGGCGTGGTCCAGTAGCCCGTGCCTTCCACATCGAGTTCGATCAACGCTCCTTGGGCGATGGCCCGGGCGGCGATGCGATCACGCTCGGCGCGCGGGCAGGGCAGCAACCAGACGGCGGCATCGGCAGTGGGACGCAGCAATCCGGCGGCCTGCACGCGGCGAATCACCAGCCGTTGCAGGGCATCGTCTTGCGTGGCGTCCGGCACGCTCGTGCCCTGGGGCAGCACACGTTCGGGCAAGTCGTAGGCATGGCGACCGCCCACTCGGTGGTGAGTCATCAAGCGTCCGGCGTCCCATAACGCCTTGAGCAGATGACGCGAACGCTTGGGACCGTACCAACTGCCGCGCAATGCGGGATCGGCCCGTTGGTCGCCAAGCTCGAGACTGGTAGCAGGGCCATGGCGTTCGACCTGGTCGATCAGGGCATGGGCTTCCGGGGAATCGACGTCCACGCCATGATTCCGCCAGCGCCGGGTGAACCAGCGATGGAACGGCACTTGGGCCCACCACTCCTCGGGCTGGATCAGGCTGGCCTGCTTGTCCCAGCCATCGACCAGCAGCCGCTGACGATAGGCCGCATGCAGCCAGTCGCCCCGCCGGTATCCGGGCACTCGGGCCTGTAGGACCAGATCCGGGTTGGTACCGACCGGCGCCAGAGGATCGAACTGAATGGTCCCCAGACGACGGACAATGGTCGCCAGCGGCGCCTGCTGGAAATGGTATCGCACCAGCAAACGGCGGGCGTCAGCACGCGTCAGAGTGAAGCGTTGTTGGGCGGTCATCGGCAATCCTTGTCCCGAGGCATACCACATCTTAGGTGAACCGCTCCAGTTTGCCCGAAGCCCGGTAGGGCTCATACCCCCACATCACGACCAGGCGATCATCAGTGAGCTCCCCCACAGCTTGTCACCCCATCCGCCAGCTGACGCAACAACTGCGGGTAGAGTTCGTTCCCGAGCGGCAAGTCGACTCCCAGCGGATCGATCACGATGGAGGTATCGACGCCGGTATCACCGAATACGCTTTTCACGAGCTCGGGGTTGAACTGAGGCTCACTGAACACACAGTCGATGTCCAGTTCATCAACCATATTCCGTAGCTCGTCGATACGTGCCGGGCTAGGTTGTGACGCATCACCCAATGAGATCGCACCGGCGGCCGAGAGGCCAAAGCGGTTCTCGAAATACTGGTAGGCATCGTGGAACACGATGAAACGGTTATCGTGGGCGTCCGCGAGCTGCGCCTCCAGCTCATCCATCAATGCCTCGAGATCGGCCTTGCCGAGGCGTGCATTCTCCCGATAGGTAGCTGCGTTCTCCGGATCGACGTTGGCAAGCGACTCGGCAATGGCATCGAGCCATAGCTGAGCGTTCGCCGGATCGAGCCAGCCATGCGGATCCTGGCCGTGGTGGGCATGACCATGATCATCGGTGTTCTCATGCCCATGGTCGTGGTCATCATGGGCGTGATCGTCATGTCCATGTCCATGATCATGAGCCTCGAATGTCGCTCCCTCCCGATACTCGAGCTGCAGCGTGCCAGGTACTTCCATCAATTCCACGCTGACGGCATCGCCGGCCAGGTTTTCCAGGGAGTGCGCCAACCAAGGGGTCAAGCCGTCGCTGACCCAGAAGACCACCTCGGCACGATCGAGATCGGCCGCTTCCGAGGGACGCATGGAATATCCATGCGGTGAAGCCCCCGGCTGAATCACCAAGTCAGGCGATCCCAGTTCCCCCATCACCCGGTCGACCAGCGAATGGACCGGTGGAATGTCCACGGCAACGGATGGCACATCGGCGGCAGCGACAGCTGGCGTTACCAATAGGGCCATGAGGAACTGGCTGGAACGCTTTGACATGGAGTCCTCCAGAAAAGGCTGATCATTCAGAGATATTGGATTCAATATTGTTATGATATAACATCCCAATGAGTCAAGCCCAGCGCTGAAAGATCGGACACTATCGGATAGGCACCATGACACTATTGGCGATTGAACATCTGGATATCGCCCTCGGCGGCCACCTCGTTCTGGAAGACATCCATCTGACGCTCGAGCGGGGCGAAATCGTCACCATCGTCGGTCCCAACGGCTCGGGGAAAACCACACTGCTGAGGAGTATCATCGGTTCCCTAGCGCCGACACGCGGGCGTATCGATGCGTCCCCGGGGCTGACTATCGGCTATGTTCCCCAGCGTCTGCATCTCGATGCCACACTGCCAATGACCGTGGCCCGATTCATGAGCCTGCCCCGACGGCGCCCATCGCACCGGGTTGACCAGGCGCTCGATCGTGCGGGTGTCGCAGGCCTTGGAAGTCGCCAGATGAGCGAACTGTCGGGCGGTCAGTTCCAACGCATCCTGCTGGCCCGAGCCCTGCTGGAATCCCCCGACCTGTTGATTCTCGACGAGGCGACCCAGGGGCTCGATCAGCGCGGCATTGCCGAATTCTATCGCCAGATCGAACAGGTGCGCCGCGAACTCGGCTGTGGTGTGCTGATGGTCAGTCACGAGCTGCATGTCGTGATGCGGGCGTCGGATCGTGTCGTCTGCCTGAACCGTTCTATCTGCTGCGAAGGCACGCCGGAGCGGGTGGCTACCTCGCCGGCGTACTTGGCCATGTTCGGTCACGATATCCAGGACGCGCTCGCCCTGTACCGCCATCACCATGCCCCTCTCCCTGTTTCATCGGAGTCTCTTTCGTGATACTCGACGACTTCCTGGTTCGTGCCGCCCTGGCCGGGATCGGCGTTGCCCTGGCCGCCGCACCGCTGGGTTGCTTCGTGGTGTGGCGGCGTATGGCTTACTTCGGTGATGCCACCGCCCATGCCGCCATTCTCGGCGTTGCTCTCTCGCTAGTCCTGTCGACCTCGATATTCGCCGGCGTACTGGTCATTTCGCTGGCCATGGCCACGATCGTCTCGTTGCTGAGCGGCAAGGGCTATGCCATGGATACCCTGCTGGGCGTGATGGCCCATTCGGCACTTGCCTTCGGCCTGGTCGCGGTTTCCTTCGTGTCCGGCGTGCGCATCGACCTGATGGCCTACCTGTTCGGCGATATCCTGGCCGTTGGCAAGGCCGACCTCGCCGTCATCTGGACAGGGACCGCCCTCGTCCTGGGGCTGATGGGGTGGCGCTGGTCGAACCTGCTGACCGCCACCCTCAATACCGACCTCGCCCATGCCAGCGGCATTGACCCGAA
Organism: Litchfieldella anticariensis FP35 = DSM 16096; assembly: GCF_000409775.1. Classification (GTDB taxonomy): domain Bacteria; phylum Pseudomonadota; class Gammaproteobacteria; order Pseudomonadales; family Halomonadaceae; genus Litchfieldella; species Litchfieldella anticariensis. The sequence continues at coordinate 961,589 of NZ_KE332388.1, forward strand.
ACGCGAACAACTGATCCTTACCTTGTCGCTCGCCGTGGTCGTCGCCGTGGCGCTAAAGGTCGTGGGCGTGCTACTGATCGCCGCCCTGCTGATCATTCCCGCCGCCGCGGCGCGACCCTTCAGCCGTACACCGGAAGCCATGGCACTGCTCGCTGCCGCGATCGGGGCAACCGCCGCCACCGGCGGGCTGCAAGCGGCCTACTGGCTGGATACTCCCACGGGTCCCACCATCGTCAGCCTTGCGGCTATCCTGTTTGCGCTAGCCAGCCTTGCCGGCAACGCAAGGCGCAAGGCGTGGCGTGCCGAGCCACCGCGGTAGGTGGCTCTGCGATTGCGGTCCGCTCCGAACGTATCCAGACCGTCATCGGTGACCATTCTCTGCCCCGTTCCACTCACTGCGAGCGACCGCAACGACATGAACTCAGCCCCCCTCGTACTCATCATGACGGCGCCACCACACGCCCGCCGTCTCGTTACGCCCCCTGGGGGCACGGTCAAGCCACTGGTACATGCCCCACAGGCCGTCCAGTCCGCGCGCATAGGTGGAATAGGTGTGGTAGATAACGCCATCTTCGAGCACGAACGCGCTCATGCCCGGCCTGTCACGCTGGAACGTGGCCGAGTCGGTTCCACACATGGCGGCGAACTGGTCCTCCGCTCCTTCACTGCCTTCCTGGCCCGCGCGCCACTCAATCACCTCCGGCTCGCGCTGGTAGTTGTATTCGATGCCCCCTTCACGCTGCTGCTGCTCGGAGAACCACACATTGAAGTCGCCGTTGAAGTCGCTGCCATGCGAGGACGCCCAGGGAAAGGTCCAGCCCAGTCGTTGCTTGTAGGCCTGTAACTTCTCAAGCGGCGCCCGCGACACCGCCCATAGCATCACGTCATGATTGGCCAGGTGGACGGCAATGCCGTTGAAGCCATCGGCGATCGATGAGCAAGAAGGACAGCCTGCCGCATAGTCGGGCCCGAACATGAAATGGTAAATAAGAAGCTGCGAGCGCCCTTGGAAGAGATCCGCCAACGAGGCGCTCCCTTCATCGGTCTCGAACTGGTATTTCTTGTCGATACGCACCCACGGCAGCTCCTGGCGCCGCCGCGCCAGCTCGTCACTGCGCCGCGTGAGATCCTTCTCAGCCTTGAGTAGCTCAAGCCGCTCGGCCAGCCACTCGTCACGTGTGCCGGTCTTGTGTGTGGTCATGGTCTCGTCCTCCCTTGGTTCGTTCCGTTCTCGATATCTCCTTCGTGGTCATGAGATATATAGTGCTGAATGGTCGAACGGTGGGAGTAACAAGTGTGGCGGGATTTCGATGGACTCACGTGAGAACTGCCCGAGCCCCATCACGTGCTTGATGATCCCGAAGACCGGTTCCACCGTATGTTTGCGCAATGCATAGAGCGCTCGCCCCGGCTGCATGGCAGCCGGGGCGATTCCGTTCCGGGTCGGGGAAAGGCTCAGCTTGCCGGCGGGGCCTGGCGCGCAGGGGAGTCGGCGAAGATCAGGCTGACCAGGGTATCTCCCCGCCGCGGGGTCAGGCCGCCCTCGGCGGTGGCCAGGCGCAACCGCCCCGAGGGTCCGATGCACAGCATGGGCAGCCAATGGCCGTTGTGGGCCTGGCGCAGGGGTTCCATGCGAAACTTCTCGCCGCAGTGCTCGCGGCATACCTCGCCGCCTTCCTCCACCAGCCGCGACAGCCTGGCGAAGGTCACCTCGCGACCGAACAGCAGCGGCAGGTGGTCCAGGGCCTGGGCATGGGGACGGTTGGCGCGGCTACCCTCATCGATCGCCAGCCGGAACACCCGGTCGCGGCCCAGCAGGTGCTCGAAGTGCAGCGCCGCCAGGGCGTTGAGCTCGCGATAGGGGGAGAGCGGCAGCAGGTAGCCGATGCCGCTGAGCTCCAGGTGCTGGGCGGCGTGCTCCGAGAGCGGGTCGCCGTAGTAGGTGGTCAGTCCCGCCCGCTGGGCAAGCTGGATGGCATCCCAGCTGCTGTCGGTCAGCACCACGCTGACCCCGGCCGCCTGCAGCTGGCTGCCCACCGCGCGCGCCACCTGGTTGGCGCCGATGATCAGCACGCCGTCGGGGGAGGGACGCTGTACCCCCAGCCAGCGGGCCAGGGGCCGCGACAGCAGGCTCTGGGTGGCCGCCGCGACGATGCCCCGCGGCGAGATGAAGGCCAGCAGCGCCTTCTCGCGCAGCTCCAGCCGGCTGCCCAGGGTACACAGCCATACCGCCAGCGGGCGGGCGACCCCCACCAGCACGACAAGGAAGGCCCAGGCCGGCCAGCCCAGCAGTGCCAGTTGCTCCACCGTCAGCCGCGCGGCGAGCAGGATGAACAGGCCCGAGATCAGCAGCACCGACAGGGTTTCCTTGAACTCGATGATCGGCCGGGTCGGCACCCCCCGCATGTTGGCCAGCCAGGCGCCCATCACCGTCACGGTCAGCAGCCCCGACTCGTGGAACAGCAGGTTGGACAGCGAGAACAGGGCCAGCATCATCATCAGGGTGCCGAAGCTGTGCAACTGGCGGGGCAGCCAGTAGCGGCGCAGCACTTGGCCCCACAGGTAGCCGCCGGCGATGCCCAGTCCGAAGCCGATCAGCGCGGTCTCGCCGAACAGCAGCAGGGTCTGGGTGGCGGCATCGCTCCCCGAGCCCAGGGCCACGAACTCGTAGACCAGCACTGCCCCGATGGCGCCCACCGGGTCGATCAGGATGCCCTCCCAGCGCAGGATCTGAGTGAGGTGCTCCCGGGCGCGCAGTGTCTGCAGCATCGGCAGGATCACCGTGGGGCCGGTGACCACCAGCAGCGCCCCCAGCACGCTGGCCATCTCCCACGACAGACCCAGCAGAGCATGCGCCGCTAGGGTGGCGGTGACACCGGTGATCAGTGCCCCCCAGGTCACCAGGCGGCGTACCGTGCGGCCATGGCCGCCGAGCTCGCGGAAGCTCAGGGTCAGGCTACCCTCGAAGAGGATCACCGCCACCGCCAAGGAGACCAGCGGGAACAGCAGCTCGCCGAACAGCGCATCGGGGTCGAGCAGCCCGGCGACCGGCCCCGCGGCGATGCCGGCCACCAGCAGCATCAGGATCGCCGGCAGCTTCAACTGCCAGGCAAGCCATTGGCAGATCAGCGCCATCAAGCCGATCATCGCCAGGTCGAAGCCGGCATGCTCCATGGTCGATGCTCTCTCTGGAGGTAAAGGGCGCGCAGCCTAGCGTCGCCGGGCCCGACATGCAATCCATCGACGCGATGAATGATGGCGATGCCGTTCTAGTAGATTGTGGTCATGAGATATATTTAGTGTCACATGTCCGAACGGTGGGAGTCACAAATGCGGCGGGATTGCGATGGATTCATTGATCACGGACCCCGCCCGTGCCGGGATTCACGACAACGTTGTTACTCCCCGGCGCATTTCCGGGTAGCTAGGATGGAATCACTAACCAAGCAACCAGGACAGTGACATGAACCAACGAATCGATCCTCAAACGGGAGAGATTCTGCAACGTCTCGAAATGCCGCCCGGAATGGGTGTGTCGGGGCTCGAATCCGACGGCGGCGATCGGTTCTTCTGCGGCGGCGGAGGCAGCGGCAAGGTAAGGGCCGTGCGCCGTCCCTAAAAATAAAAAATAAAGCCTTTGACCCACGGTGCCAAATCATGACATCGTGGGTCCAGCTGGTAAGCAAGCGGCATAGTTTCAGTAGCATTCGGATTCTTTCGGCAGCCTGTAATTTATCCTTGTTCTACCCGCTACACATCTGGGTAACACCAGGAACATTGCAAGGCGCGATTGCGCGATAGGATTCAACATGGCAACTGGTACAGTGAAGTGGTTCAACGACTCCAAAGGTTTTGGTTTCATTACTCCTACCGATGGTGGCGATGATCTCTTTGCCCACTTCTCCGAGATTCAATCGGAAGGCTTCAAGTCCCTGCAGGAAGGTCAAACCGTCTCTTTCGACGTGACCCAGGGCAAAAAAGGCCTTCAGGCTTCGAATATCAAACTCGCCTGAACCTGACGGTTTAACGAGTTCTCGAACCTCCCCGGTTCGACATCAGGGCCCGCTTAGGCGGGCCCTGTTGCGTTTTGGGGTTGGCGGGCGAAATCGGTTCACGCAAACCCACCGTTGACGCGGATGACCTGCGAGTTCACCCAGGCGCCGTCGGGGCCAGCCAGGAATGCCACCGCCGAGGCGATCTCCTCGGGCTGACCAATACGCTCCAGCGGAGACATCGCCGCGATCTCCGCAACCCGCTCATCCGTCTTGCCGTGGAAGAAGAGTTCCGTGGCCACCGGGCCGGGGGCGACCGCATTGACGGTGATCTGGCGCCCGCGCATCTCGTTGGCGAGCACGTGCACCAGCCCCTCGACGCCGGCCTTGCTGGCGATGTACGGGCCATAGGCGGGGAATGACTTGGCGAGCACACTGGAGGACAGGGCGATGATGCGCCCACCCTCGCCCAAGTGCCGTGCAGCCTGAGCCAGCACCAGGTAGGCTCCGCGCAAGTTGGTGGCGATGACCTTGTCGAAGGCCTCCAGATTGTCGCTGCCGATGGTCGCCATCGGCATGATCCCGGCATTGTGGACCACCACATCGATACGACCGAAGGCCTCCTGCGTCGCCTGAAAAAGGCGTTCGACATCCTGCGGATTGGCGACATCGCCCTGAACGGCGACCGCCTTGCCGCCGTTGGCTTCGATGGCCGCGACCGTCTCCTCCGCCTTGGCGGTGTTGCCCGCGTAATTGACGGTAACGGCCAGGCCGTCCGCGGCCAGCCGCAAGGCGATGGCCCGGCCGATGCCACGCGAAGCCCCGGTGACGATGGCGGTGCGCTGTGTCGCGTTGTCCATGGGTAACTCCTGTTCACGTATTGAATGGCTTACAGGAGTGCATTCTTGTCGTTCAGCCTGAAGAGATAAATGCGGTTAAACTGACATCTCTATTCAAGATAAATAAACAATCCTGATCATGGACCGACTCGACGCGCTGACCTTATTCGCCCGTATCGTGGAAACCCGCAGTTTCACCCGTGCGGCGAACGGGCTGAACATCCCACGTGCCACCGCCACCCATGCCATCCAGCAACTCGAGACGCGGCTCGGCATCCGGCTGCTCGAACGCACCACACGCCAGGTACGCCCAACGCTGGACGGCCAAGCCTTCTACGAGCGTTGCGTTCACGTACTCAGTGACCTGGAAGCGGCGGAAGCCTCGCTACGACCCGCGGCCGCCAGTCCGCGGGGCCTGCTGCGGGTCGATATGCCCAGCGTTCACGCCAGTCACATCGTGCTGCCGCGCATTGATGACTTTCGCCGTCGCTACCCCGGCATTGAGCTGGCTCTCGGTAGTGGCGAACGGCTAGTCGATCTGGTGAGTGAAGGCGTCGATTGCGTAATCCGCACTGGGAGCCCGGGCGACTCCTCGCTGATCGCTCGCTGGCTGGCCGCGATACCGCAGGTCATCTGCGCCAGCCCCGACTACCTGGCCCATGCAGGCTTGCCCCAACAGCCGGACGATCTGGTCAATCACCACGCGGTGAAATTCTTCTCCGCTGGCAAAGCCATCGATGACACCTTCTCATTCGTCATCGATGGCAAGGTGCAGGAATTTCCGGTGGGCGGCTGGATGTCGGTCAACGATGCGGGAAACTACGCGGTGAGCGCCCTGCGTGGCTGCGGCCTGATCCAGGTGCCTCACTACCATGTCGAGGTCGACCTACGCGAAGGACGACTCATCGAGGTCCTGAGCGAATGGCCAAGCCCCGACATGACCGTTTCAGCGCTCTACCCTCATCGGCGACATCTGTCGCCGCGCGTGCGGGTGTTCGTCGACTGGGTCAGCGAGATTTACGCGGAGAAGTTCGGGATGCGGGAGAGATGATGCGACTCATCCAATCAAGGCGCTTCGATCCCCCGTACGGAGGCGCGCGCCAGCCGCCGCTCGCGAAGGAAGACGTAGAGCCCCGAGGCGACGATGATCGATGTGCCGAGCCAGGTGACGGCATCGGGGAAGTCGCCGAACAGCACGAAGCCGAGCACGGTGGCGCTGAAGATCTCCAGATACTGGAAGGGGGCGAGAATGCTCGCTGACGCATGGCGGAACGCCAGGGCGATCAGGACGTGGCCCACCGTCGCGATCAACCCCAACGCACCGAGCATGCCCAGTTCCCAGGCGGTGGGCCAGGCCGGCGCGATCACCTCGACGCCAGTCACGCCACCCACGATCAGCACCGCCGAGAGCACCAGGGCAGCGAATATGCCGGCCCAGAGCTGAATGGTCAGCACGTCCTCGTTCCCCGCGGCATGTCGCGTTAGCGTGAGGTAGCCAGCGAAGCAGATCGCCGTGCCCAGCGGTAGAACGGCGGCCCAGCCGAATGCCTCCCAACTCGGCCGGATGACGATCATCGCCCCGACCAAACCGACCGCCACCGCGACCAGCCGCCGTGCGCCTACCGATTCGCGCAGGAACAAAGCGGAAAATAGTGTCAGGATCAGCGGTTCGACGAAAAAGATGGCAATGGCGTTGGCGATGGGCAGATATCGCAGAGCCCAGAACAGCAGGACAATGGCGGTCGCGATGAGCGCTCCGCGACAGGCGTGGACACCGAGCCGTGCACTGCGCACGGGCCGACCTGTCAAGAGGATGACCGGCAGCAGGAGCAGGGTCTGGAAGACGAACCGCCCCCAAGCGATCTGGGCCGGGGAGACGGTGGCCGATAGCAGTTTCGCGATGGCATCGATCCCCGGAATGAGCAACATGGCGAAGGCCATGAGCAGCATACCGATCTCAACATCGGATCGCAGACGCGCCTTCATTGGGGTGTCGGTTGTGCTCATGGAATCGCCTTGTTGTTTTCTCGTGAATGCGAAGCCGTTAGGACTATAGCCTTGAATGCCGAAGTGTAGAAAATAGGCTACGCATCAGGCATTACGAAAGACTTTTCTGAAGCGGGTCATCCCGGGCCAACGGCCAGGCGCGTGGCCAGCCAGGGTCAGTGCGACGCCCACACCGATCAGCGTCGCCGAGGCGAGGTCTCGAGCGCCTGCCGCCTCATCCAGTACAACCACACCGAGGCCCAGGGTCACCAACGGAATCAGGGCCGGGAGAGTCGCACCCACCACCGGCCCAAGCAATTCCCTGGAGCGGTTGAAGGCGAAAACCGCGACGACACTGACGAACACGCCCTGGAATAGCGCCTGCGCCACGATGTCGGGCACCGGGGCAACGGGCAGTTGCTTGGGCAGGGCCGCAATGTAGACCGGCAGATAGAGAATGGCGGAGCCCACGGCGACGATGGCGGTCGCGTGCAGGGCCGCGATGCCAGCCCGGCGGACGACCAGCGCGTACCCCGCCCACATCACTCCGGTGAAAACCAAAATCAGATGGCCGACCGACGCCGTCTCTGCCCCCAGCACTCCCGCGAAGAAAGACGCACCGACAAGGATCGCCACGACCCCGACGATCCGGGCAGGATCGATCCTGTCACCGAAGAGCCTCCAGCCCAGCAGCACGGAGACGACCGCCATCACCCCGGGATTGAGGGAGCCGGCTGCCGATGCCGGCGCGGTTCCCAGGCCGAGCGAGATGAGCAGGATATACGGCGCCCCGAACCCGACCACCATGGCTAGGACTCCTCCCACGCCCAATCGCCTCAAGGCAAAGCCATTCCGGCAGATGACAGGCGCCAGGACCAACGCGGCGACACCGACGCGAAGCGCGGTCAGGTCGTAGGCATTCAGGTTCGTCGTCACGCCAAGCCGCAACATGACCAGCGACCCGGACCAGATAGCGATGGCGGCCGCGGCCCAGGCAAGACCGAGAACACGCTCTTTCGGTAACGGTGACATTGCCACTCCTTTTATTTGTCAGCGTTTCCGAAAGAGCCTAGGCTTTGAGAAACGTTGAGAAAAACGATATGTTCTCACTCAATGAATCAGAAAATCTCAACCAACCAGACAAGCGACGATTCGCATCCCGCCAACCGGACGCTCAACCTGGACGCCGCCCGTACCTTCGTTGCGATCTGCGAAACGGGGAGTTTCCGGCGCGCCGCCGCGCGCGTGAACCGCTCGCCATCGGCGGTCAGCCTTCAAGTCGGCAAGTTGGAAGAACAGCTCGGCGTCCGGCTGCTGCATCGCGATTCGCGCCGCGTCCGCCTAACCGACCAGGGAGAAGTCCTGCTCGGCTTCGCTCGGCGTCTGGTCGGGATCAGCGACGAGGCGATGGCGGTGTTCCACGGCTCACCGTTGTCCGGGAGCTTGCGTCTCGCCGCTCCGCATGATCTTGGTGTCTCGCTGGTACCGGGGCTGCTCCGGCGGCTGGCTGAAACGCATCCGCGGATTCGCGTGGACGTCCGGCTCGATTCCAGTGAAACGGTGCAACGTCTCTTCGTGGAGGGCGGTGCCAATCTCGCCCTGTTCAACGAGGCAAGCTCACCGCTGGTGCCGGCGCGGGATCTCTTCTCCGAAGAGCTCCGCTGGTTAATGCGAGACGGCGGCCGTGCCGTGGAGCAAGACCCGCTGCCGCTTGCCGTGGCCGAGATCGGCTGTGCCTGGCGCGATGCTGCCCTCAGTGCATTGGAAGGAATTGGGCGGTCCTACCGGGTCGCCTATTCCAGCGACACCTCGATGGGCCAGGTCGCAGCCCTGCGCGCGGACCTCGCGGTGGCGGCCCTACCCGGCTCGCTTGCCGACCGCGATCTCGTCGAAGTCCCGGAGCATTGGGGGCTACCGGCACTGGGCCGGACCCACATCTATCTGGCCGATGATGGAAGCGACACAGCCAAGGCGTTCGCTGCTCTGATCACGCCCGATCTGCGGGCTATCGCATAGACGAGACGAGGGTCCCAGACCTCCAACCGGTTATGTTGGTACTTCTTGTCGCCCCTCGTCGCACACCAGCTGACCGCGATGCCACAGAGAAGGGAGTTTTCCACAAGTAGTACGACAGCACGTGTGGGTGCTAATCTACTCCCCTTGTGGATAAGGAGCGTCAGATGGATCTTGCCAAGGTAGGCGATAACGTTGTTTGCAGTTGTAAAGGAGGGCCGCATAGCATTATCTCCGGCGCCTCCCCCGCCACGGTCGATGGCACCCTGATTGCCAGGGTAGGCGACAAGAGTTCTTGTGGAGCTGCCATTACCTCCGGTGCGAGCGGGTATTTGGTTGACGGTGCTCCCGCCGCCATCCATGGCAGCACCACCTCATGTGGCGGCTATGTTGCAGCGGCGTCTTCTACGATAACCGGCTTGCCCACCACCGGCACACGGGCAACTGCCCCTCAAGCAAGTATTGCCGCTGGCAGTGCACTCAGGCACGTGAATGACACCTCTGTGGCTGCGCTTGCCGAAAACAATGCAGAAACCGTATACCGATATGTGGCCGAAGAAACCGAAATCATCATAAAACAGCCTGCCTATCTTCAAGTCGAGGGAGTTGAAATGATTGGCGGCTATTCTTTTCGGAACCATATCGTCATCAGAGGACACACTCTCCATATATCATCTCACGGCTGGGCTCCCTCAACCCAAGTCCCCGGCTCAGGCTCCGCCGTTTTTGACATGCATGCCGAGCTGAAGGATGGCAACCAGCTTCTTGAAACCGCCGTTCTGGAGAATAGCGGTACCAATGCCTGGCTAAGCGATCCGAGATACACCCCGATAGGTCACGCCACCCTTCGCCTACCCAAGCCAGAGCCTGCCCGGACGCTTTCCCTTCACCTCCAAGGCACTTTTATTTATCAGACCCGTTCGGAGTCTGTCTCACCAATACCGCCCAGCACTAGCAAGACGATTTCTATCCAAGTCGTAGCGCAATAACATGATGAAGAAACTCCTTCTTATTCTGCCAATTACCTTTCTCATAGCTGCCTGCCAAGAAAGCGGGGGCAATGACCTTCATGATGAGTCTGTCGAACTTCAAAGGCAGGCCAACGAAGAAGTCTCCTTGGATATAGCGGAAGGAAATAGAGAAAGGCTGTCCAAGGCGATGGATCTGATTGAACAGTCGCTGGAAGCAGACCCAAACAACCATGCCGCGCTACTCGCCCGAGCTCAGATCACCGTCTACCGACAGGAATATGAACTAGCGCTACGCGATGTAGAAAACGCTTACCGCATCGCACCGAGCAATGATTCGATACCGCTTTTTCGCTGCATGCTGATAGAAGAAGTGAAAGGAGATAACAGCGGGAAGGAGTGCTACTCAAGGGTAGAGGAAAGTTACGCCGAGCAGCACAAGGAAGACAGCCAAATTCCTGCCAACTGGATGAGTGCGGCTATTCTAGCTGATAGCCACAATGCCCCAGAACTGGTCGAGAATTATATCAAGCAGGAAAAGGCCAAGGGTGAACTGGAAGCTGAGATGGCCGGGATGACAATCGAGAGCCTTCAAGATGGAAGCTATGTGGACCAAGTGTTGATGCGGTAGCGGTACTTGGCTGCCGACAAGAGTGCGATGCAGCCAGCAGATCCACTGCATCAGTATCGACTAGCGGCTGAGTAGCGAAAGGGAGCTGGTGGGGACGAGATTTGATAAACGAAGCGGCCGGAAGAAAAAATTCCTCTCTTGGGTTCAGTCAAGGGTTACGTTTTGATGTTGCATTTAGGGGGGATTGCGACTACTCGGCTTGAACACACTCACTAGTAGTGAGTCGCCCCGAAGCAGTCGAAGCGAGCTTTTGTAATCATTCTACTTACCAAGTACGGCGACCATGTAAAATAACCTGAATGAGGTTGTTGAATTGGCTCGGCATCTCGTACGCAAACCACACAAAAAATTGGCCACTTACCAGATAGTTAGACGCCACCATAAACCCAAACAAAAATAGGCAATTTCTCCACGGCTGGCTGTAAGCCGAGCTAATACGACCACCTATTTGTTCATTAAAGCTTCTACTACTGAGACAAATCCCTATTATCGAATAGGTGAGCATAGAAAAACATGCACGCCAGCCAGCTGCAAAAAAAAGGATTACTTGTGGGGTTCCGGATGATCGACTGAACTATAGAAGCTATCCTTTGCTGGCAGCCAAGGAGCTTCTTCATCAGGTCATTCGGGAGCACGGATATGGACATCAAATTGCATAAGCAGGCGACGACCACCCCCAAGATCCGCGCCGAAATCCAGGCGGCGCCTGCCAGTATCAGCGATAGTGAGCTGGCTCGCCAGTACGGCGTCTCCGACTCGACCATTCGCCGCTGGCGGTACCGAGACGATGTTCACGACCGTTCTCACACGCGACACAAGTTACTGGCGACGCTGACCACTGAGCAGGAAGCCGTGCTGATCGCAGCGCGGGAGTTCCTGCGTCTGGGCCTGGATGATCTGTTGGTGGTGGCCCGTGAGTTCCTCGCCCCCCAACTGTCGCGTTCCGCCTTGCATCGGATGCTCAAGCGACGCGAGGTGCCGACGCTGGCTGAATTGGCCAGACGAGATACTGAGGACGGCGAGGCACCCAAGCACAAGCCGTTTCGAGACTATGAGCCAGGCTTCGTGCACATCGATATCAAGTACCTGCCGCAGATGCCCGATGAGCGGCAGAAACGCTATCTGTACGTGGCCATCGACCGGGCGACACGCTGGGTTTATCTCGAGGTGCGGAGCAGTCAGTCGGCTCAGGACGCCCGATCGTTCATGAAGCATGTAGTCGAGAAGGCGCCGTTCAAGGTCCAGAAGGTGCTGACCGACAACGGCAAGTCCTTCACCGACCGCTTCACTCGGGCGGGGGAGCGGACGCCCAGTGGCCACCATCCCTTCGATCAGGAGTGCCAGCAGCACGGCATCCAGCATCGTCTGATCAAACCGGGACGGCCACAGACCAACGGCATGGTCGAGCGCTTCAATGGTCGTATCAGCAATGTCCTGACGACACGGCGGTATGCGTCAGGAGAAGACTTGGAGCAGACCCTGAAGCGCTACTGTTGGCTGTACAATCACCACATCCCGCAGAAGGCACTGCATCACCAGCCGCCTATCGCCGCGATGAAAGACTGGCAAACCAAGCGGCCAGAGTTATTTCACAAACGGGTAATCAATCACCCGGGACCCGACAATTACTCCGAGTAGGTGAAACCCAAACCACATGAAATCAATATCCGTTTTTTTGAGCGATAGAATTCCTGAATAGTTAACTATATCTTGAATATATTTAAAATCCCGCGGAGCATACATCGGAACCTTTGCAAGCCCTACCACTCGCACTGCTGCCAACGCGAAGAGGAACATAACGAGTAGGTAAACGCACCACCTCCAGCCTTGGAAGGTCCCTCTGTAGAGTGAATGCACAACCAGACCAGCCCAGGCCCCAAAAACAAAGAGGACTAAAAGCAGGGCTGCAGCAAGCACTTCTTCGCGGAAGAATAAATAAGCCACTCCAGCTGAAAGAAGAAACAAACTGGCCAAGAAAAAGACAAGCTGATCATTAGTTCTATTTTTTGATCCTACTGAAACTTTGACTACCTGTTGCATAGATACGCTAACAGAAGAGATTCCGCCAGCAACCGGCATAGTCTCACCAGAACCTTTGACAACCCGCTCCAAAATGATACCAAAGACTGCTCCAAGCAAACTTGTCGCAATCGATATATAGATATCTACCTGCTTGCTAGCAAGAATTTCCAACACCCTCCTCCCTACTCTTCTTCTTTTCAGGCAATAACCCAGCGACAATCCCACAAACAGAAAGGCAAAATGAGTCTATTCGTGCCGGGACCAAACTCTAGAAAAAGCAGAATTTATTATTCTATCATCCTTCATGTTAAAGTCTAGCCCTACTGTTTCAGTGCATACTCTACTGACCTATCATCAAGTTCACATAAGTTGTTAGTAAGTATTCGCAAACTATACTGCTCAGGTCAAACGCAGAGCAGTAAGATCTTTTTCATTGCCGGGACAGTAGCGCGACCAAGTCTAGCACCTGCTCCTAGGCATACTCGCTCAAGTGCAGCCGCCGAAGAAATGTGCGAAATAGATGGCTAAGCCAGTAAGACTGCGTCGAGGACAGCACCATGTCAGTATTCTCCTATTCATCAGAAGACACCGGTGAAACAAGCGCGATTAGGTCATGCAGGTATGGGTTACTGGCCTGCTTATACCGGAGCCTCACACCGCTGATGTGACAGTGATACTCTAGTGATCATCACCAGTCCCATCATCGACAGGAGCCCTTGCATGGAATGCGCCACCAGCGCTGAATGCCCCTTCTGCCATCCGGAAAGCACCAGAGTCATTGCCAGGCACCCACATTTCCTTTTGTATCAGGATGGCTTTCCAGTGTCGCCGGGGCATACCTTGGTGATTCCCTATCGACATGTCGCGACGATTGCTGAACTCACCGCTGACGAGCAGGCGGCGCTTTTCCCTGCGGTGCTCGCAGCTCAGAAGCTACTCAACGAAAGCCACCGACCGGATGGCTACAATATCGGCATCAACCAGGGGGTGGCAGGAGGCCAGACCGTGCCGCACCTGCACATACACGTCATTCCACGCTGTCACGGCGACCAAATGGACCCTCGCGGCGGCGTTCGCTGGATCTTCCCCGAAAAGGCAGATTATTGGTCATGACGATACAGCCCCCTTCTTGCGACAAGGTCGATATCCACGCCTTCAACCAGCTCTTCAACAATACGACCAATTCCTACAAGCTGGTTTTCTTCCAGGCCCTGCTCAATATCCTGATGGAAAGGCAAAGGAGCAGCGTTCACGATCTCGTCATCGAGCTTCGGGAGCTGGCCACGGAGATGCTGGCCCTCGGCTGGTACCCGCACAACTTCTTTCGGCTCTCGTTTGGTGTTCAGGATCAGACCGGCAAGATACTCGATTGCCTTGTCTTCGACCTGGAAGAGCAAGCACTGACCAACCCCGATACCCACAAGCGGCTCAGACGGGCGATTGCAGATCAGTACGAGGCGATAAGGGCCGACAGCATGCTGCGTTTCGTGCCTTACCGGTTGCTGTCACCCTTCTTTCTGGATGAGCTCAAGGGACTCCAGGATAGCCAGAAGGACAAACGGATCAGGGAACTTGCCAACAGCCGGTTCTCCACCCAGGAGCCCCCGATCTATCGTTTTGTGGAAGCTGAACGTGCCATCGAGGTGCATCCCACCTGGAAAGACTACCTGCTGCGGGAAATTGCCATCATCAACGGCTGGGTAAAACACCACTGGATCGGCTATCTGCAGGACCGCAACCCAAGCACTCCAGCCATTATCAAGAAAATCACACCACCACTTACTCGGTCAGCTCTGACCCAGCAGACCCGATTCTGGCAGGCCGTGATGGTGCAATCTGCGCAACGATGCATCTACACGGACACCCCGATAGAGCCGAATGACTTTGCACTTGACCACTTCATCCCATGGTCTTTCGTCTGCCACGATCAACTGTGGAACCTGATCCCCGTGTCCAGCAGTATCAACTCATCCAAGGGAAGCCGTCTGCCCCTAGAAAAGCATGTGGACAGATTCATCGATGCGCAGTATCACGCTTTAAAAGTAGGCCGTCGCAATCTGAGTGACAGCGCCTGGAACAAGGCCATTGAGCCTTATGTCAGTGACCTCCGGCTTTCCCGCCAGGACCTACTCGACAGCTCCAAGCTGGATAGTGCCTATCGTCACACCTTGGGCCCACTGATCTCCCTAGCCAGGCAGATTGGCTTCTCCGATTTCCATGGAAAATGATAGTCTATCCTTTATTATCTTGTGTCTTGCAAGATCCGGACTGGGGGTAAGTATCAGGTGATATTGTCACTGTACACACTGAGCAAACTTAGAGTACCCAAGATATCACTCCGATAGCAGCCCCGAGGATACCGAACAGCAATCCCCAAGTAACGAGCTCGGACAATTCCCTCTGGTTGCTTGCATAAAAACTGCCTAGTGACGACGCAAGCTGAGCCACTTCTGCCTTACGGCTACCATCTTCCTTCACAAACCCAGATAGTTGCAAGCTGATATTCTCGGGCAACACAGCATAAGGTTCATGCTCATCATGTTGATCTAGCAACTGGCGGACCTTTTTAAAGGATTTTGATAGCTTTGAATTGTCACCTGATTACGCTCCGAAAAGTAGTACTCGAAGGCTAAATAGCTCCTCCTTCCTATCCTGCTCCCTTTCTCAGCAATGTGCTGCATATATGTGAGACTTTATTGACAATTGCTATAGATATTTGCCGGTGAAATTTCTTGCGTCTTTGGCTCTCGACAGCATCTTTCACAACCAGCAGAAGCCGAAGCACGGCCCCGATGGCCGCGCCGAAGATAAGTATCCCGAAAACCCTGACATTTCTTATCCCTTAAACTCCATATAGTGTCTATATGTCAGCCATAATTAGCACACTTGCAGTGAGAAGATAAATCCCATAAACACAGCATAAGGATATGCTTAATCATCTTGCATTTGAGAAATTTCATCTACACTTCTCATCTCATCTTCACCGATTTCTTCAGGCATAGATTTTTCCCGAGCAACATTTTCCTCGTCTAACATTACCTCAAGCCTAATCAGCCTCTCCAGCCTCTTATCTAAGTTTTCACTTCTTTTTTCTACGATACTACTAGCCTCTCGAACACTATCCGTAACGTGCTGGACAAAAAAGAAAAGGGCTGTAAAGAATATCGGAACCAAGACAGCCATTCCATTTTTATATCTCCCCCATTCTTTTTTTACATCGCCTATTTTCTCTTGAGTTCTCTCTAATATTCTTCCACCCTCTGATACAGCAGCAGACTCCGGTATGAAATCACTAAGGCTGGTTTTATTTTGATACTTTCCATCATAGCCATCACTCAAACCACATGTCGTATGAAACTCTATAGTCGAAAAGTGTTTACCCCTTGTCACCCCGACCGGTTGATCGCTACCATTGTAAAGCATGCAAAACAAAGCCCCACGATAACCTGGGTCAACTTGCGGACCGTTAGACAGTATCACCCCATTGAAGAACAAAGAATTTTTCAAATCAAATCTAGCCGATACAAAGCTTGGAAGATTTGCTTGCTCCATGGCTGAAACAATGGCATATGAGTATGGAGGGATTTTTAAAGTTGGCTCATTTTTTGAAAGACTGATATATTTCCCTTGGCACCATACATCATCACCAAGCCTTAAGTCATAGCTTGCGATAGAAGAACTGGAAGTTGAACCTTTCAACAAAGAGTTACATTTTAACAAAGGTTCTATCTGCCTCCTTATTAACACCCCTCCTTTACCAATCAAACAATCAATAATAGCCACAACCCCACTAAAAACACTCTGAACCTCTCCACTGAGAACCACATCACACCGCTTAACGATATCTAATTGGGCGATAAAATCCCCCGCCCCCATAACTCTATGATTATTGAAGGAGACTCGTTCTTTCTGTTTATCAATATTATCTATCGTATCTAAACCAACGGTTACTACCCTTCCGGGATTTTTCCCTCTAAAATCCTTTAAAACATGATAGCTTCCCGGGTCAAAAGGACATATGCAGAGATCACTTTCATTCAGGCCATTTACTTCCCTTTTATGAACACCATACTTTTCCCTCCCTACATTTATAACCCAAAGATAATTTTCTTCATCATCCATTGAGTCGACAAAGTCATATTCAGCATCTTGGGGGTTGCGGCGGGACCTAGTAGTTGTAGGCCTCAAGATTCTTATTTCTTGACTATTCTCTTTAATCGATTCAATCAAGGTGGTCTTCCCGGCCCCCCTCACGCCCACAATAAAGATAAAGATAGGCATATGCGATCACCCCTTATAGAAAATACTTATTGTTTCTTGTTTTATAGACGTCCATGATTGCCGAGTTCGCTTTTGACTTATTGATCGATCAACTTCAAAAAAAGCTGACCAACCACTTAGTTCAAGCTGCTCTCGCATAAGGTTTAAACCAATTTCACGGCCGTGATTTTTATGCGGCAATATTGCCGCTATAAAGCCAGTCTCTATAAATTTAGCTTGCCTCTCAACTGCAGAAGCCAGCTCTTCAGCCCACACTCTTCGAGAATCTTTGTTGAACCGCTTTCTCCGAGCTCCAATTTCTCGCGAAACAAGTATCTTTATTTCCTCTTCGGTATAACCTAGGGAATAGAAAGAAAGTTTCTGTGAGTACAAATAGTCTATAGCATCCCCATAAGGCGGAGAGGTAATTATCGCGGAAACAGGAATGTCATAGTAAGACAAGAGATCATCGCTAGACGACCAATCATAGACATCCACTCTCAACACCATCCCGTCAAACAAGTTATTATTAGCTCTAACCTCGGTTTTCCTAAGAGAACCCAAGAACCTAACAACCCATTTTTTAAAATATGATCTTACATGCTTATAAGTGAAAGCCTTTGGTTTTACATTGTCCGCAATATGCCCCCAGCTTTTCACCTGAGATGACATACTTCTGATGTTTGATGAGATCATATAGTGAAAAAACAGCCTTGCGAAGGGACTTTGCAAAGTTAAAGCCTTCTTTAAAAACTCATCAAGTTCAAGTAGCGAACTCTTATGAATCCAACTCTCCAGTGCCTCATTATTAAGCTGTGGCCTTTTTACCACCACCTCTTCAAACCGTCTTGAACTAGGGGAAAGCATGCCATCTAAATATTGTTGCATATCTAAAGCATGCTCATCGATAGCCTCATCCTTACAAAAGATTGACTGACTTGACTCATCGATAAAGTCAACAACATTCTTAAAGAAAGCTTCAAAATCTTTCTCTGAACATGCTTTCAAAGCTAATAGTCCACAAAAAACATAGCTACTTAAAGCACCGATGGGATTCAAATCAGTAACCCAAACTCTGCGCCCTAGTCGTATTGCTTCCGCAGCAGTAGTCCCCACCCCTGAAAAAGGGTCAAAAATAACATCACCGTGTCTAGTCAGACTCTGAATTAATGCTGATGGAACTTGGCTTGTAAAAGTACCAGGATACCAATGAGGTAGCGTCGTTACTCCTTTTTGAGCTACAGAAAAGTCCCAATCAATAAGTTTTAATTGACTAGCAATTGTTGACTTTTTCACAGTAGCTCCAATTGCGTTTCAGAGACCTGATCTGGAAACAACGGATCATTTATTTTTTTTATTTCTCCAGAAACAAACTCACCAAGAACTTCCTTGATAAGCTCATAACAAGCGTGCTCAGACACGTTATTTTTAATAGGCAAGCTTGAAAAAACACCAATAAGCAATTGGCAACTATCTTGACCTATTATTTGACACTCACCCTTATCTCTTAGGTAAACTTTTATTGATCGCTCTGTCTTACCTTTATCTTTTATGAAATGAACAACAAAACCATTAGAAACACCTAACCTTCCTTTAAACACAGACTTTATTCTTGCTTCAATTTCATTCTTCACAGGTGCACTAGAAAGACGTGGATAATCTCCTATATCTTCAGTTAAAGCTAAAAAAAGCGGGGTGTAAAGATCCCCAGTTCGTAGATTTTTGACGAGTTGTCCAATCTCTTGATTTTCACCAACAGAGCTTTCTATAAGATGTTCCAGAAATTCATCATCTGTCATTTTCCAATTACTTGACTCAATAAGATTTCTCTCAACAGCAATTTCAATGGCCTTAGTTAACATGGCTTTAGCAGAAAACTCAGCCCAATCCAACAAAAGAAACCTGTAAAGGTTCTTTCGAATTATTTGCCATTGAGATATTTTATCTACATGATCAGCTGTTATTGAAACCATGCCTTCATGGCACGAAATATTCTTAGCGAGAGACAGTGCTATTGTCGCGTCTCGCTTGCTGGCTATTCCTACATGGTAGGCAAGGCGGACTACATTATCTATGTTATCTAAATCGATTGTTCCTGAAATAAGCGGCCCATACTCCCCCTCTCCTTTTATCAATGAAGTCACATCAGTCCATATATTTTTAAGTTTATCGCCAGCTCCGAAAGGCTTTCCTGAAAAGGAGACATTTGCATCAACCATCTGGTGAAAATTCAATTTTTCACCATACATCAAATCTTCATGTTTGAATGCTTCATCAATTTCATTGTCTTCTACAACATACTGAAAGGAATGTCCAAATGGCCCAGTCTGCATATCGTGCAAAACTGCTGCTGCAACCATAGGCTTACCCCATACGCTGGAAACATTCTCTGCTTGACTTTTCACCCATTCTTTAGCCAAACACATCACACCAAGGACATGCTCAAATCTCGATATTTCAGATGCGCCAGTTATTAACAAGGAATTTATATTACACATCCTTACATAGCGAAGCCTCTGAACTTCTGGCAAAAAAATCAACGAATACTCAAACTCAGTAAGCTCAACCACACCATACAAGGGGTCATAAAACCTCATTTTACGAGCGTCCATTTTTAAACTCCCTTGATGCCAGTACACCTGAAACGGCTGCTTGCAGTAGCCCTCGAGCATGCCCAGATACATCACCCAAACAATATACATCAGATATGGAGGTTTTAAAGCTCCCCTTCACTGAAAAAGTGTCCCAATGCCAATCAATGAGAGGCATGTGAATGATATGTGGCTTACTCCAGTCAACAAGCCCTTTTGACATTAAAAAATCTGCAAAATCCTTTAGCTTTGAAACGCTACTTTTCCCATATAATTCCTTAAGCAAAGGTTCAGCTCGTCCCAAAAAACCGCTCTCAACAGTCACTCCATTTTCAATCAAACAAGGTTGTATATCATGATAATACGAAACAATTCTATTTAAAACCTCTGCCTTTGCATCCAAGCGCAATAATATCCCGAAATTTGCTCTTTCTACATTACAACTAGCCACAACTCCACCAGGTATAGAAACCCCATTATAATCATAATAATAAACTTCACCTGGCGAATTCAAACAAAAGGTTCGACATCTATCCTTGATAATCTTGGCATCCGGTCCCAGGCTTCTCAACTTCTTTAAATCTTCTAAACTGAAGAACTCAACCCTTACTCCTACATCAATCCCTTTTCCCTTCGTGGCCTTAACTCCCAAAGATTTAATCAGTGAATTATTACGCCTACCGCCGGCAAAGAAGATAGTTTTTGCCGACTCCACAACATCTCCATCATCTGATCTTATTTTTACATCAAATAGTTCACGATCATTCTTTATCTCGACACATTCGCCCTGTACAACTGGTATATTTTTTGACTTCAGCATCCCATCCAAATGGTTAACCAAAGTATTAATTTCTTCTTTCTCAAGAACCACAGATTGGTACTTTCTCAAGCTATCCATCTCTTTATTTACATCATGCGACTCAAATGAAGATGACAGATCCAACTCAAAAAAAGTTTCCACCTCACTTATTGCTGTATAAAGCTCTTTTTCACTCCCAGCCACATCAAGAAGGCCAAGTCCAGCGGGGGGGAGCGAAAACTTCGCTCCTGAAAACTTAACAAATCCACCAATACTGCCTTCAGCTTGTGGCAGTGATGCATCAATAACCAGAGGGGAGTAACCAAACTCCTTTAGTTTTAACGCTGAAACGATTCCAGCCAGCCCCCCTCCGATTATCGCTACATCATACTTCATAACGTCCTCTTCCCATCCTCGCTGAAGGAAATACCTACCGACACAAGCCATAGACCAAATATACCAACCATATGGTGCGCTCGTCACAAAATGTATGGTCAGCCTGGCTTTCGCAACGTGGATCTTCGACACTGACAAAGTGGGCTTGCGCCAATGTATCCGGGCTCTTGATGGGCACACATCACTGGCGCCCGGCCCTCGATGAGAAGCCGCACCTGTTCGACCTCAAAAAAGCCTCAGCATCGCGATGCTATTTTTGCGATCAGGTTCTCGGACAGGTGGTGAGCCGTTTGTCGTCATCGTGATCCTACGCCGCAAACCCCGTAGGCTGGGTCAATCTCTCAGGCGAGCGTCGCGCCCGGTGATGGACGGAACTCACCACCCTTGGCCAGGATCGCCCAGGCGATTCTGGCCATCTTGTTGGCCAGGGCGCAGGCCACGACGTTCGAATGCCGCCGACAGCCCAGCTCCCTGAGCCAATCACCTAATCGATCGTTGCGCTGGTTCTGCCGCTGCATCACCGCGCGGGCGCCCTGCACCAGTAGCCGTCTCAGGTGGCCATCACCTCGCTTGCTGATCCCCAACAGGCGCGGCTTTCCTCCCGTGGCGTACTGCCGGGGTACCAACCCCAATGATGCGGCAAACTCGCGACCCGAGCGATAGTGCGAGGCATCGCCTGCCGTCCCAACGATCGCACTGGCTGTAATCGGGCCAATACCCGGAATCGTCATCAGCCGCCGAGCGGCATCATCACGACGTGTGAGCTGCTCGACCTCCTCCTCCAAGGCGGCGATCTCATCACACAGCGTGTGGTAATGCGCCTGGAGGCGCCGCACGAGCGCCACGAACGCCGTCGGCAAATGCTCCAGGTAAGTATCGAGACGACGAATCGCCGCATGGCCAACCGGCAGTGCCACACCAAATTCGAGCAGGAAACCGTGGAGGCGATTCATGACCGCCGTGCGTTCAGCGACCAAGCCCTGGCGAGAGCGGTGTAACGCCGAGAGGAGCTGTTGATCCTCGCTCTTGATGACTGCGAAGCGCATGGTGGGGCGTGATGCCGCTTCGCAGATGGCCTCGGCATCGACGAAATCGTTCTTGTTGGTCTTGACGAAAGGCTTGACGTATTGCGGGGGAACCAACCGCACGTCATGCCCAAGCGCCTGGATCTGGCGGGCCCAGTAATGACACCCGGCGCAGGACTCCATCACGACGAGGCAGGCTGGCTGCTGAGCCAAGTGTGGCAGCAGTTTCTGTCGGGATAGGGCTTTGCGTAACAAGGGCTTGCCGTGACGGTTCTGAGCATGAAGATGGAAGGTCCGCTTGCCCAGATCAATACCGATGATGGCGGGAGTGGTCATGGCGTGGTCCTCTGCAAAAGAAGAAGCCCAGCAAGCATAGCCTGCTGGGCTTCGAGGTCAGGCTGACCATCTCATTAAAGCCCGCACCTATGAACTGACCCCCGAAAGTTGGACACCGCTCCAACTGTAGGGGGTTTTGCATGGCGAGGTATTCCAGTGAGTTCAAGTTACAAGTGGTCCTGCACCACGAGAGTCCGGCGGGAGGAAGCAGACGCACAGCGATACAGTTCGGGCTGGATAGAGGTGTTGTCAGGTCATGGGTAGAGGTCTATCGCCAACATGGTGAGGCAGGATTGGCTCGCCGTACACGCCCCCAGGTCTATGATCTGGCCTTCAAGCTGAAAGTCGTGCGTTTTCTCGAAGAAGGCGGCTCTCTTCGTGAGGCCAGTGCTTACTTCAACATCCCAGCGCGTACTACCATTAGAGAATGGCGGCGCCAGTATGCCTCTCATGGGGTTGACGGCTTGTCTGACCGCCGTGGGAGACCTCGTGTGAAAAAGAAGAAACCGCCATCCTCTGGTACCAAGGCACCTGACCAGATGTCGCCAGAAGAAATGGCGGAGGAGTTGGCCTATCTGCGAGCAGAGAACGCCTATCTAAAAAAGCTGAAAGCCTTGGCTCAGTCAAAACGATCAACCGAAGAGAAAAAACGTTGATCATCAATGAGCTAAGGCAAAGCCATGCGCTTGCTTACTTGCTGCGTGCAGCTGGCCTTGCGCGTAGCGTCTATTACTACTGGCGAAAAGTGCTTCAGCGCCCAGATGCTTATGTGTCCGAAAGACAGCTTATCCATCGTATCTTCCATGCCCACAAGGGGCGCTACGGCTATCGCCGCATGACGCTGGCCCTTCGGAGGGAAGGCTGTCATCTCAATCACAAGACCGTCCAGAAGTTGATGATACAGGCAGGACTAAAATCAACAGTGCGACCCAAGCGTTACCGGTCCTTCCGAGGTGACGAAGGTGGTCTCGCCGCCAACCGTCTACAGCGCCATTTCCGAGCAGACCGTCCGCATCAGAAGTGGGTAACAGATATTACAGAGTTCAACATTCGAGGGGAAAAGGTCTTCCTGTCACCGGTCATGGACCTCTATAACCGAGAAATCGTGGCATTCTCTATTGCCCGTACCCCTCGGCTGCCGATGGTCATGGCCATGCTGGGTAAAGCCTTGCAGCAGGTCAAAGATGCCGAAGGGCTGGTTCTTCATTCTGATCAGGGCTGGCAGTATCAGATGCCTGCCTATCACGCGGCGTTGACCGCTAGAGGAGCCGAGGTCAGCATGTCTCGTAGCGGGAACTGCCTGGACAATGCCGTCATCGAGAACTTCTTCGGCCTCTTGAAGAGTGAGTTCTTCCATGGCCAGAAATTTACTGGTGTAGAGAGGTTCATCAGGGAACTCCGGGCCTACATACGCTATTACAACCATGACCGCATCAAGGCCAACCTAAAAGGCCTGAGCCCTGTGGAATACAGGATCCAGGCCTTGGGGACCGCCACTACCTGAATCAACCCGTCCAACTATTGGGGGTCACTTCACCTAGGCGGGCTTATGAGGCACATCGAAACCACATCACTCCCACTCGGTCGTCGCGGGCGGCTTGCTGCTGACGTCGTAGGTCGCAGGATACGCCTTCCAGCTCGCTGATGATGCGGTTGGAGACGGTTTCCAGCAGTTCATACGGCAGGAACACGACGAGGGCTTGGCTGGTCTTGTGGTACCAGTCGGCCTTGTACAGTTCGCGCAGCGGTTCAACCAGCTTGAGCTTCATGGTCTCGGGCAGGCCGCCGACGTTGTGGTGCGACTTGATCACGTGGGCCTTGATGGCCTTGGCGGCGGCGGATTCGATCACGTTGGAACAGTTCTCCGGCGTCGACGCGGATTACCTCCAAGCGCTATATCGAGACAACCACGTCATCGTGAATGCCCTTGCAGTCCCCCTTGGATCAGCGAGGCGAACGCCTCGGCAGCTTCAGCCTCGCTGCAGTTGCCGCGCACCATTGCGGCCGAGAGCGCTTCACCCGCGCCAATCAGGCCAATGCAGCGCCGTTCCAGCTCGACTGGCGACAAGGTACTGTGCGGCTTCAACACGGTTGCGAACAACTGCACGTAGCCGTCGAGCAGTTCCTGGTACACCGCTTCCTTTTCCTCGCTACCCGCCAGCGCAGCGCTCACCGCATGCCATTCACCGCTCGTATCGGCATAACAATGGATGTAGGTGGCCGCGAGCACCTCAACGGTTTCTTCAAGGCTCCGCTCGCCGGTGGTCAACGCGTTCCGGAGCGCGTTCGCCTGCTCGATATCGATCGACTTGTAGAGTTCGATCAGTAGTTTTGATCGCGTACCGAAGTGATCGTAGGCGACCGGTTTGGAGACGCCAGCGCGCGTGGCCAGATGCCCCAGGGTCAGCCGATCCGCCCCTTCATCCCGCACGATCAGAATTGCCGTGTCGAGCAGTTGACGCCGCCGCTCTGCCTTGGAAAGCCTGCGCGAGGTCGCTTCCCGGCCCGCACGTTTCGTATTGCTCGTCATTCCATCCTTCCTGTTGCAAAACCTACCAAAGGTAGGTTAGCGTGCAAACAACCTACTAATGGTAGGTTTCTAGCATGAGAAAAGGAGGATTGGCAATGTCACAGGATCCCATTCTGCTCATTGGCGGTTCCGGCATCGTTGGCCGCTGGGCGGCACGATTTCTGCGTGCCGCTCATCCCGATGTGCCGCTACTGATCGGCGGTCGCGACCTCGCCAAGGCCGACGAAGCCGCAGCCGAGATCGGCAATGCGGAGGCCGCAAGTATCGACCTGGCCGCTGCCGACCTCGGACTCGGTGAACGTCCGGTCAGCGCCGTCGCGATCTTTTTCACGGACACCACGATTGCCGCGCTGCGTTTCGCCCAGGCGCGCGGCGTACCGTACATCAGTATTTCACCAGCGATCCACGAGGTCGGCCCCGACGTCGCGGCGTACATGCACAAGCCGGATGCCGCACCGGTCGTTCTCGGTACCGAATGGCTGGTGGGCGCCACGACGATTCCCGCGCTCGAGTTCGCCAGAGAGTTCAGCCGCATCGACGACATTCGCATCGGCGCCCTCCTCGACGAGCAGGACGAAGGCGGCCCGGCCGCTTTCGCCGATCTGGAGCGCCAGACGCAGGCCATTCCTGCTGTGCTGGCTCGTCGCGATGGCGCTTGGTTCTGGCGCACTGGCGACGATGCTAAGGCTGAGTTCCGTGCCGCTGACGGCACCATGGTGGAGGCTTCCGCCCTCTCGCCGCATGATGTCGTCGGCCTGGCAACCGTGACCGGCGCGCCGAACGTTGAGTTCAACCTGGCCATTGGGGTGAGTTCTACCCGCCGTCGCGGCGAGCCAATGTCAACCGAGATCATCATCGAGCTCGCCGGGGAGGATCACGCTGGCCGACCGCTTCGCACCCGCCACGCCGTTGTCCATCCCGAAGGGCAAATGCCGCTGACGGGGTTTGGGGTCGCCATGGTGCTCGAACGGCTCACTGGCGTCGATGGCAACCCGGCAACCCCTCCCGGACTCTACTTCCCGTACCAGTTACTCGAACCCACCGCCTATTTCACCCGCCTCGAGCAGATGGGCGGGAAGGTACTGAAGCTGGAGGTGCTTTGACGTTTGAGGAGCCCGTTCGCCCGCATTGCGGGCGTCACTCTAGTGCGGTCGTGACAGGTTCGTTGCAATAAGCGAATCGCTATCATTTAATACATGGATTTAGCAAGGAGGCCCACTGATGAAAACAGAAAAAGAAAAGATGTTAGCTGGGGAGCTATACAATCCTGCGGACCCATTATTATTAAAGGAACGCGATGAAGCGAGACGAAAAGTTAGAATATATAATCAAACATTAGAAACTGAAGGCGAACAACGGCTCAAAGCCTTAAAGGAATTACTCGGCTCTACTGGAGAAAATATATACATGGAGCCAAATATACGAGTGGATTATGGTTACAACATACACGTTGGTGAAAACTTTTTTGCGAATTTCGACTGTACCATACTAGATGTTTGCGAGGTGCGCTTTGGCGATAATTGTATGCTTGCCCCTGGCGTTCAAATCTATACGGCAACACATCCACTGAATCCAACTGAACGTAATTCTGGTAAAGAATACGCCAAACCCATTGCTTTTGGAAACAATGTATGGATTGGTGGCGGTGCCATCATAAACCCTGGCGTCACAGTCGGGGACAATGTTGTCATTGCGTCAGGTGCGGTAGTTACCAACGATGTACCGGATAATGTTGTGGTAGGCGGCAATCCAGCCAGAATAATTAAACAGATTGAAATATAAACATTTCTCACATTGCACTTGTGCGCAGCCAGTTTAACTATATAACAAAAATAATACGCTTACATTAAACATCCAAGAGTGGCTGATAGACGGCGATTCGACAATAGAGGGCTGGCCAGGCATGGCGGTCAACTGTCGCCTGTCACCTCGCGGATATTGTCGAGGAGTTCGAGGAAATAGGGATTCCAGGTCAGTCGGGCATGGTATTTTTCCGCCGCAATCTGGCCCCAAGCCCCGAACCACAGGGTTTCGGGATCGTCGGGGAGGGGGATGCCGTCCTGGCCGTTTTCAAACATGATGTAGCGGCCCGCTTCACCGTAATAGGCGTTTTCGGGCGCAAACAGCACATTCATGTGGGAAAAGGTACTGATGCGCCGATCGGGCAAGTTGCTGGCAAGGGCGGTGACGCGCGGATCGTCAAGGTTTTGCGGAGTGTCGCCGTACCAGACGAAGCGCGATTTTTGATTGGGGAAGCGAGTTTGAAAGGCATTGAGCGTCGCGTTGGGGTCAAGGACGCTGTCATGCTGGCTCATGGTGATCAGGACGGGTTTGTCAAAGCGGGCGGTTTCGAGATGTTTTTGTACGGTACTGACCGAGCGATAATAAAGGGCGGCCCCGCGCGTAGGAAGAGACTGGTAAGTGACGATATTGTCCTCGTCATCGATATCGACCCAGTCCCACAAATAAGAAATGGCCGGGGCGAGAAACAGATAGTCGTTATTGGGATAAAAGCCGGGGGAAAACAGCAGCAGCCCGGCGACATTTTCGTCCCTAAGCGCATGGGAGGTGACCAGGTTGCCGCCGGTCGAGAAACCGCCAAGCCATAGTTCATCGACCTCGTTTGCTAGCAGATTGGCGTGATGGGCGATGGTTTTTTCCCAATCCTCATTATCGGGCAGCATCAGATCGGCGGGACGGGTGCCGTGACCAGGCAGAAGAATGGAGCGGACAAGCCAGCCGTCATTCGCCATGGCGGTGGCGATATCCATGAAATACCACGGGCTTGATCCGAGTCCGTGAACGAATAGGATGCCACGTTTCGCCGGTTTATCAGGGCGAAGTTCAAACGGCATGTTGAGCTGTATTTCAAGGTTGCGGTCGTCGCTAATGAAGGCGCGATTATCGGCAATCCATGCACGGGTGTCGCGCACATATTGATCGAAACTGTCCTGATTATAGGGAGGTAGGTTGTCCGAGGACTGAAAAAGCGGGGAATCCGGCGGCACGGTGCAGGATACCAGAAAGACAAGTGCGGAAAGCAGAACGCCAAGGCGGGGAAGCATGAGAACTCTCCATCAATGTATTGTTGCGCTCATTTAGCTGTCTGATACGAATTCAGGCAGCACCGCCTCAGCCTCGATAGCGATCAGCCATTCCGGTTCGGCAAGGCCGTACACAATCAACCAAGTGGCCGCTGGCGGAGCGATGGGGAAGCGATTCTTCAGTGCCTGAATCACCACTTGCTGATCGTAGCGTGCGAACTCGGCTAGGTAGATTCTCAGCATCACCACCCGCAAGAGATCGCCACCAAGGCTCGACAGCAACCGTTCGATATTGTCCAGTGCCGCCTCGGTCTGCTCGGCCAGATCGGGACCAGCCAGGTGGCCTTCGGCATCGACCCCGGCCTGACTGGAAATCAGTACCCGGCATTCCCCTTGCACCAGCACGGCTTGGCTGTGGCCATCGACCAGGGTATCGGGCAGGTCGGACGGATTCAGGGGCTCGCGTCTTACTTCATGCATCACTGCCTCCTTGCGAGTCTAGCGGGAGGCTTCCCCTCCCCATTGATAGTCGGAACCGTAAGCCTGGCTCTGCCCGCTCGGCCGTGAGGCGCCAGCCGTGCGCTGAAGCAATCTCTTGGCAAATCGATAACCCCAACCCTGCCCCGTGGTCTCGACGATGCGCAGAACGCCAGAATCGCTCAGACAATAGAGGAAGTTGTTCTACCTCGACGCCGTGGCCCCTGTCCCGCACGGTTACCGTTTCGCCCTGGATCTCCACACTGACCGCTGTCTTCGCGGGTGCATGCTGGATGGCGTTCTCCAGCAAATTCTTCAGCAAGGTGAAACAGGCCGCGCGGTCCGCTTTCCACTTCACGTCTCCGACAGCCCGTACTGCCAAGCGCACATCGGCAGCTTCCGCCATGCGCTCCAGGTAGGAAACGACCTCGAGAGCAACCTCTTGCATCGGGACGACGGCGAAGTGGTAGTTGTGCGTCTCGCTTACTTCCGCCAGGTGCAGTAGCTGCTGCACCTGGCGGGTCATGTATTCGACGTCGCTCAATAGCGCGCCGCGGTCATTCTTGCCACCCTCTGTCAATTCGATCTGCGCACGGATCAGCGTCAGCGGTGTCTTCAGCTCGTGGGCCGCATTGCCAAGGAACTCCTGCTGTACGCGATAGCCTCGTTCGAGACGCTCCAGGGCCCGATTGAAGCTATCCACGAGAGGGGCAATTTCCGTGGGAACCGCTTCTGTTTTCAGCCGGGCGTTAATGGAGCGCGGCGAGATGGCCGCTGCGGACTCCGACACATCTCGCAGCGGCTTGAGGGTGTAGCGTAAGGTGATGTAGGCACACAAGCCGAAGGCGACGAACAGGACACTGCCGAATATCGCCACACCGGTGACCACGAGCGGAAAGGCAGCGCGATGGAGGAGATCCACGAACCTGGCGCTGGCCGCGAACTGCAGGTACCACGTTCGCCCGGCATGCTCGAGGGGTTCCGTGACGCCATAAAAGGTGTTTCCCTCGTGCTCGAAGGTGAAGTTACCGCGCCCCAACCAAAGAAGGTCGCCGCCGGCCGGCCAGAACTCCTCTTCCGTACCCGAGAAAACCGCCACGTTCCCGGTGTCATCCAGAATCCAATACGCCGTTTCGCGCTGCGGGCCTTCGAACAGCCAGGCGAGATCGTCCAGGCGGCGCGAGTCGAAGCCAACGGGTCTACCGTTACTGTCGAATTCGACATCATCCGCCAGCCCCTCTGCGGCATCAGCCAAGTCCATCCGCGCCAGTACGTTGCTCTGAACCACCACCACCGCAGCAATCACGAGCAGCGTGATGCTGAGCACCATCCCAGCCACATAGGCCATCAACACCTTCAGTCTCAGGCTATTCAGCGACATCATTTTCACGAAGCGTATACCCTAGGCCCCTGACGTTGACGATGCGCTGGCGCGAACCGATAGCGAGCAGCTTGCGACGTATGCGGTGCAGGGCCACATCCAGGGCGTTCGGTGTGACCGCCTCGCTCAGCCCCCAGGCCGCCGCTTCCAGCGCGCTGCGACGCACGACCTCTTTAGGCTTGTGCAAGAGCAGCTGCATGATGTGCAGCTCCGCCGGGGCGAGGGTGACGCTTTCGTCGCCGCTGCACAGAACACCGGCTTCGGGGCGCAGGGTGAGGTCGCCGTGACTGGGATCGAGCGGATGGAACTCCACGGGGCGGCGCAGCAATGCCCGGACACGTGCCACCATCTCGTCCATGGCGAACGGCTTAGGCAAGTAGTCGTCGGCGCCGGCTTCGAGTCCCTGTACCCGGTCATGCAGCGCATCGCGTGCCGTCAGTACAAGGCAAGGCACGCCAAGACCGGCGTTACGCAACTTCTGCAGCAAGATGAGGCCATCCCCGTCCGGCAACCCCCGATCGAGAATCAAAGCCTGGTAGGGCATCTGCTGGACCGCCGCCCATGCGCTGTCGATGCGATCGGTCACATCGACGGCGATGCCGGCGGCCACCAACCCTTTGCACATCAACCGGGCTAGCCGGTCATGGTCTTCGACCAAGAGTATTCGGCTCATCAGAAGCGGTAGAGATATCCAAGAAACACACTATTGTCGGTCGAGCGATCCACCAGCGGGCTGTCTTTGATCTCCTCCGCCAGGCTCGCGACTTCGACACCCATGAGCACGGAATGGTGCTTATTGAATCGATAGACGCCACGCACCCCCGCCTCGATGTTGATAGCGGACTCCCCTGCATAGGCGGGACGGTCAATACGAGCCTCGCTGTCGCGAACGCCGAAATAGTAGTCGGTGGTCTTCTCGTCCTGCCAGCTCGCTCCCACGCGCGGGGTGATCAGCATATGCTCGCCGAAATGCCAGGTTCTCTCCAGATCGAGGTTGAAACGTTGCCCATCGCTGTTGCTCGACACGTCGGCAAGCCATTCGGCGCTGACATCAACAAAACTGCTGCTCCACTCAACCTTGGCACCCGCCCAGAAGCCGCCCTTACGCTCGCTCATGCCGTCGAGGATCGGGGCGTCGTCCTCCTCGTAGCCGCTGCCGTCGTACTTGCCGACGATACCGAAATTAAGTTGTTGAGAGTCACTGATATCGAGACTCGGCAGTTTGAATTCGATTTGCGGGCCGAAGACATGAATGTATCGGTTCTCGACCTGAAGCAACGGTATTGGCGTGTTTTCCCGATCGATATCGGTGTAAGGCTCCTGCTCGCTCACGACGCCGAGCCCCAGCCCCCAGGTCGTTGACGACCCGGTATCGGTCGGCTCTTGGGCCATGGCCGTGGAAGACACGCAGAGCCCAGAGGCCGTCATGGAAATGGCGACCATACGCAGGGCGAAACCCGGGGAGGTCGAGGCAGACGGATGCGATAGCGGCATGGGGAACTCCTCACGTTGGGTGGAAGGAGTGTTCACTGTCGCAGCCACTCACTTACTGAAAACTTACGCAATACTTCTCGATCGGATGTGATCAGTCAGCGGTAGGTAGCGGATCCGTTGCCGCGTGGTGGCGAACAGCGCGTTGGCCAGCGCAGGCGCGAGCGGGGGAATGCCCGGCTCGCCGACACCGCCTAGCGGAGAGCCGATCTCGACGATACTCACCGCCACCGATGGCGCCTCCCCGATGCGCAGCAGTGGATAGTCATGGAAGTTCGACTGCTCAGCGCGGCCGTCACGGATCGTGACCTTCTGTCTCAGTGCCATGCCGAGCGCATCGATGACGGCGCCCTGGAGTTGCGCCTCCACCTGGGCCGGATTGATCGCGCGCCCGCAGTCGATGGCCGCATGGACCCGCTGCACATCGATGCCCTCGTCGTCGACGCGAGCCTCGACCACTTGGGCGACGTAGGAGCCGTAGCTCTCGACCACCGCCAGGCCGCGGGCAATGCCTTCGGGAGCCGGCTCGCTCCATCGCGACATCTCGGCGACCCGATCGAGGACGGCGAGCATCCTTTCCTGCCCGGCGCAATGGCTTCGGCGAAACTCCAGCGGATCGCGACCTGCCGCCGCCGCGCATTCATCCATGAAGCTTTCGAAGAAGAAGCCGTTGAAGGAGTGGGCGATCGAACGCCAGGGGCAAAGCGGGATCGGCAGATCGACCACGGCGTGCTCCACGACGAAGTTAGGAATGACATAGTGCATGTCCGACAGCCCGCCCAGCGAGAACGGGTCGAAGTTCGCCAGGTTGCCCGTTTCCTGCGCCCGCTGCTCCGGATCGATGCCGTATTCAAGGCCCATCTGCGGCCCGGCGACTCGGATGCGCATGCCGGTGATGTTGCCGGCCTCGTCCAGGGCCGCCCGGAAGCGGCACATCATCGTCTGGCGGTACTGGCCCTGCTGAACGTCGTTCTCGCGCGTCCAGAGCACCTTGGTCGGCCGGCCGCCGACGGCACGGCTGGCGAGCACCGCCTGCAGGGCGATCTCGCCATGCGTCTTGCGGCCGAAGCCTCCCCCTAGATAGGTGGTATTGATGAAGAGCTGCTCGGCCGGCAGCTGCAACGCGTTCTCGAGCGTCATGCGGACGACGTCCTGGCCCTGCGTGCCGATCCACAGCTCGGTTCGCTCTTCGGTGGCCTCGGCGGTGCAGTTGATCGGCTCCATGCACGCATGGGCGAGTAGCGGCACCGAGTACTCGGCCTCGACAACCCGGCCCTCGCTTGCGAGCGTCGCCTCTGCATCGCCGCGCAAGGTGGAGACGGGAACATCGGGCCGGTCCAGGCCTTCGCGGAACCTTTCATTTATCTCGTCCGTGGAAAGCGTGTCCGCCAGTGTTCGGGTGAAGGTAATGTCGAGCGCGTCGGCGGCCTGCCTGGCCTGCCACCAGGATTCCGCCACCACGACCGCGCCGCGCGGCACACGCACCACCGCGACCACGCCCGGCATGCCGGCGACACTGCCCTCGTCGAACGATTCGACGTCGGCGGAAAAGACCGGGGCGAGTCGGGCGGCGCCATACAGCATGCCTTCGCGCTCGACGTCCACTGAGTAGACCGCCCTCCCCGTCACCTTCGCCGACGCATCGAGGCGCGGAATCGCATGCCCGGTCAGCGTTCGTTCGCCATCGGGACGCAGGGTCGGTTCCTCCGGCACCGGCAGCGCCATGGCGTCTTTCACCAGCTCGCCGAAGGGTATCCTCCGGCCGCTGCCGGAATGGACGATGAAGCCGTTCTCGGCATGCAAGGCCGCTGGCGCCACCCCGAGTCGCTCGGCCGCCGCCTGCGTCAGCATCTCCCGTGCCTGGGCGGCAGCGCGGCGCAACGGGTCGTGCCAGAAACGGATGCCGAACGAACCCACGGAGCGCATCTGGCCGATGAAGGGAATCCTGTAGTCGGATGTCGGCTGAGTCGGCATCCCCACCACGATGCTCGACCAGTCGGCGCCCAGTTCCTCGGCGAGGATCTGGGCCTGGCCGGTGTGGGAGCCCTGGCCCATTTCGCTGGTGGGCAGCAGGAAGGTCACCTGGCCATTCGTGTCGATGCGAATGTAGGCTTGCGAGAGACCCGCCGCCTCGCTCTGCCGTGCCCATGCTGCGGGCAGCCGAAGGGGAACGACGAGGGCGACGCCGGCCGCGACAGCGCCTGCCAGGAAGGAGCGACGGGTAAGGGTGAAATCTTGTGGTTTCATTTTCTACCTGCGCCTTGGGGTAAGCGTGAAGGAAATGGATCGATGGGAGGCGGATCTCGTCAGGCCTCGGAGGCACGGTGTATGGCCGCCCGGATGCGCATATAGGTGCCGCAGCGGCACAGATTGCCGTGCATCGCCTCATCGATCTCCGCATCGGAGGGGCTCGGATTTCGCGCCAGCAGTGCGGCCGCGCTCATGATCTGCCCGCTCTGGCAGTAGCCGCACTGCGGTACGTCCAGCTCCACCCAGGCCTGCTGGACGGGATGCGAGCCATCCTCGGACAACCCCTCGATGGTCGTGACGGACCTGCCTTCGGCGCCCGATAACGGGAAGACACAGGCACGCACCGGCTCGCCATCGACATGCAGCGTGCACGCACCGCACTGGGCGACGCCGCAACCGAACTTGGTGCCGGTGAGTTTCAGTTGCTCCCGGATCACCCAGAGCAGCGGCGTAGACGGCTCGGCGGTGACCTCGACCTCACGCCCATTGAGTGTGAAAGCTGTCATAAAGGCTTCTCCTCAGCCTGGCTTCTGGTTCATGGCGCTTGCGCCTCGCCAACTACTTTTAACCATTCGGCCGGGAGAGAGCTTGCCAATCCCTGCGCAAAACTTGCCGGATCCTGTCGGATCGATTTATTTCATCGCTGCCATGACACGAACTCTGATGAGGAAAACCAGGAAAAAGCCAGGGACATGTGCCGCAGCGCGCTACCCAATAGGCTGTCGAGCATTAGTTGCTGACAGGACGCCATTCACGATGGCGGATGTATTCGAGGAAGGCCCGCATGGCCGCGCTGGTATGCCGCCGGCTCGGATAATACAGATACCAACTCGGCAGCTTCTTCTTCCAGTCGCTGAGCAATTCAACGACTCTGCCCTGTTCGAGGTCGTCGCGGACATAATCCTCGAACAGATGCGCGATTCCCGATCCCGCCATCGCGGCCTGAAGCTCGTGATGCGCTGAACTCAGCGTCAACCGGCCTTTCGGGGTGATTTCCACTTCGTTGCCGTCCTTCTCGAATGTCCACGTCTCCATGGTGCCGCCGGGGAAACGGCGGCGAATACAGTCATGCTGCAAGAGATCACGCGGTGACTCGGGGCGACCGCGCTTGAGGAGATAATCGGGCGAGGCCACGATGGCATATCGCAAGGCAGGGCCCAGGGGCATAGCGATCATATCCTGGGCGAGTTGATTGCCGAAACGCACACCAGCATCGAACCCCTGCTCCACGATATCGATGATCGCAGCATCACTGACGATCTCGACGTTGACGTCGGGGTAACTCTTCATGAATTCAAAGGTCAGGGGGCACAGCACGTGGTCGGCAGCCGGCCCCGGCGCATTGATCCGCACGGTGCCAGAGGGGCGCTCGCGAAGCTGGTTGAGATCGTCGATCGCCGTTCTGATGTCGTGAAGGGCGGGCCCAAGCCGCTCGAGAAGCCGCTCGCCCGCTTCCGTCGGTGCGACGCTGCGCGTCGTTCGGTTCAACAGCCGAATGCCCAGGGCTTCCTCGAGCACGCTGATCGATTGACTGATGGCTGACGATGACACGCCCCTACCAAGCGCAGCGGCTCTAAAGCCACCGCAGCGCACGACGTCCTCAAAGATCTCCAAGCTGTCAAGGCGTAGTGGTCGCATTGCAAAGCCCTACTTAACAAGCTGATCCGTTTTCATTAGCTTATCCGCGCACCCGATCTGCGTCATCCTGAAAACCACGTCGCAAGGCTTCGGTTCCGAATAATCGCGGCCTTGGCCGATGCGGAAAACCAATACGGCTCCTTCAATCAGGTATTCGGACGGGGTGGCAACTATGAGCGGAATCACATTGAATCGTAGGCAGATCATGCTGACTGCGGTGTCGGCAGCGGCGGGACTGATCTTGCCGACCGGCGGCATGGCCCTTGCGCAGGCGGCTTCCTCCACGCCGTCCATGGCCCAGGGTGGCAATGCGGGGGGAAATGTCGGCTATTACCGCTTAAGCATCGGCGATATCTCTGCCACCGTGTTGAGCGACGGGCTGATCGGCGGCCCTCCGCGGGTCTACGCCAGCAATGCACCAGAGGCAGAACTGGAGGAGGTTCTGAGGCAAGCCTTCCTGCCGACCGACCACCTGACGCTGAATCTCAACACGCTCCTTATCGAGACGAATGGCAGGCGAATCCTCCTCGAAGCAGGAGCCGGGCAGACCATGGGGCCGCAAGGCGGTCGCATCTTCGACAACCTGGCCGCCATCGGTTTACGGCCAGAGGACATCGACGTGGTGGTGGTCTCGCACACGCACCCGGATCATGTCGGCAACCTTCGAATGGCCAACGGTGGCAAGGCATTTCCGCGGGCGACCGTCTTTGCACCTCGTGCCGATTGGGACTTCTTCATACGTAACGACCCGGACCTTTCCTACATGCCGGTACCTGAGGATTTCCGTCGCCATTTCGCCGCAGCCATCAAGCGGAGCGTCGAGCCGGTCACTAACGGGATCGAACTGTACGAAGCCGGCGCAGAAATCGTCCCCGGATTGACCACGCTTCCGGCATTGGGCCACACCCCTGGCATGGCGAACTTCCTTGTCCATTCCGGGAACGATCAGCTACTGCTGACGGCCGATCTTGCCTATCACCCCATCGTCAATATCGATCACTCATGGCTGCCCGGGCCGGATCGTGACAAGGACACGGCGCTTGCCTCCCGCCGCCGCATCTTCGATATGGCGGCGGCAGACCGGCTCCCCGTTCTCGGCTTCCACTTTCCCTTCCCGGGCCTTGGTCGAATGCTCAAGACGGACACCGGCTATGCGTGGGTCCCGGCCAACTGGCAGTTCTGATCCGCTGCGATAGTGGCCACGCAATGACGACATCAAGGCGTGCACTATAATCGTGTTCTCTGGCGATGCCGCTCGTGCCGCAGGCTAGAGCGATCGCTTTTAAACGGGAGCCGCCGCAGGAGAAATGCCTATGGATTCGCTCAAGCAGGCTGTCCTGGCTTATACCCGCCGCCACGCCAATAGCCGCGGCATGGCGCTGACGCCGGTGCCGGGGTTACGCATGATGTGCCTCGAGGCACCTTCCGGCGACCTGCATTCGGTTTATAAGCCACTGGTATGCCTGGTGCTGCAGGGTGCAAAGCGCTTGAACGTGGGAAGGGAGGAGCGGGTTTTCTCTACCGGCCAGTCCGTCCTCGTAAGTGCCGACATGCCGGTCGTCGGGCGGGTCGTGCAAGCGAGCCGGAGCGAGCCCTATCTGGCGATCGCGGTCGAACTGGAGTTGGCGATCTTGCGCGAACTCACCGCCCACCTCGGTAGCCATCGCCCGCCGCGCCCCTCTGAGATGCTGACGTTATTCGCCATGGACACCGAAGCCGCGCTGCTCGATTGTGCCTCACGGCTGATGCTCCTGCTGGACCGCCCCGAAGCGGCGCCGCTGCTGAGCCCGGGCATCATGCGGGAGCTGCACTATTGGCTCCTGTCGGGACCTCACGGTGCCACCTTGCGGACACTGGCGGACCCGGACAGTCACTCGGGTCGCCTCGCTGCCGCCATTGCGATCCTCAGAGCCGAGTACCGCTCACGCGTGCCCGTGGAGCGACTGGCGGCAGAAGCCGGCATGAGCCTCACCTCGTTTCACAAGCACTTCAAGCACATGACCTCGCTGACACCGGGGCAATACCACAAGCGGCTGCGTCTGGTCGAAGCACGCCGCCTAATGCTCGACGAAGGTTTCTCGGCGAGCAATGCTGCCTTCGAAGTGGGCTACGAGAGCGTATCGCAGTTCACGCGCGACTACGGTCGCCTGTTCCAGATGCCGCCGAAACGCGACGCTCTGCGCGCCCGGCAACAACTGTCAACGTCACTGAAGGTTGTCCGGTTTGGGGGCGCGGACTTATAGCTCCGGTGTCGACACCTAGAGGGAGCCACGGAGGAAGCCCTCGCCTGCTGCACGGGAGCGGAAGCCACTTTCGCCACGGCCAGCGAGGCAGGCGACCAGCCGGACGCCAACCACATCCTCACGGCTCGCCTGGCCGAATCGCCCGGGGCCAAGGCGCTATTGCCGGAATGGCAGGCCAGCGACGCCCCCATGAATGACCCAATGCTGAGTAAGATCAGACTAAAGCATGGCGGACACATCCTCTTCAAAGTTCAAATGCCACTGAAATGAGTCAATTCGAGGTCATTGTTGCTGCGTTGATAAAGGCTCTATCGAGCGAGTCAGCTTCATGACAACTCATGAATTCTTCACTAGAGTTAAAAATATTAAATCGATGACCATATATCATATAAAAAACATCACAGTTATCTGCAACTTCGTTAACATTGTGTGATGATACAAGTATTGCCCTACCCTCTTTAGCTGCAGCTGAAAGGCATTTCCAAATATAATGTCTAAACTCTGGATCCACTCCTGCTGTAGGCTCATCCAGAATAATGAGATCGCTTTCAGAGGCGAGTAGTGTCAAGGTGAAAAACCATCTCTTCTCACCATAGCTACATATGGCAGACTTCTTAGACCAAATTTCAGAGAACCTATTCGAAACCTCAGGTGCCCAAGAATTAAGCCGATCCAAGAAAACTTGCTTTGAAGGCCTCTTGGGAGAGATAAACGATAATGCAAGACGGCTAATATCGCCCATACGTAGGACAGGAGGTGTCATAATCGTCTGAGACAAATAGACTTGGTTTAGAAAATCATTTTTAATAATGCCTCTGTCAGCATTCCTCAAACTGCAAATAATATCAAAGAATGTCGTCTTGCCCGCCCCGTTTGGACCCAGAACCCCCCGGATCTCTCCTTCATTTACTTCCATCGAGGCCTTTGAATAAATAACCTTGTCGCTTATAACATAGTCAAGGTCATCAACAATTAGTTTCTTGGCTGCATCTTGCTTGCTCATTAGTACCTGCTCCATACAGGATTAACCCGAAACATCATTACTCCCATGACATTTGAAGCCATGTATAATGGAATGACATAGAGTGAATATTGAGAAAATGCAGATGTTTTTGATCGCATTATTTCGACAGCATATTGAAACGGGTTCGCATGGTTTGCTATCTGCAAATACTCAGAACCCGAAAGGTGCCCAGTAAAGGCTAGCCCAATCATGCTAAAGAGGGATATTGAAATTATCGTATTTGCATTCTGGAAATTAAGCGGTAAGAGAGACAGAGCAATGCCAAAACTGCAAAAAAATAAAAAACATAGAGAAAATCTTATAAGGAGAAAAAAATACTCATCGAGATTATACCCATCAAACAAGCTTGCTGTGGCAAGATAAAATGCAGAAAAATATACGAGCGCAACCAGCAGGTAAGAAACAAACTGAGCGCCTAGAAATAAAAGTTTCGCTTTTCTCGTATAGACAAAGGATCGTATAAAACCGCTCTCCCTTCTTCCAACGATATAAAAAGAAAATCCAAACAAGGCAACACTAGCTGCCACATATGAATAGTACCAAGAGGACACTTCAAGATAATTCATTTCAAGAAGACCATTGCCATATGCATGAAAATAGAATAGCAAGCATGGTGACAACATGATCCAGAAAACCTGAATAGGTTCTTTGAACTGCTCTTTTATAAAGATACCGCAAATCCTAAACAGTGACATTACTGAATTCATCATGACTTTACCTGATCTTAGTTAAGGAAAAGGAACCATTTCATTGATTCTTTCTTGGATAATTTTATTTTCAAAAGCGCTTGAGTAAACATTCTTAAAATTAATATTTCTTGACGTATTCATATGCATGAACATGTTGGGAGATATCAGCTTTGAAAAATAACCGTGTTTATCACCAACGACAGTTCGTTTAACGTATATATAGGTGCTTATCCCCTTTCCACTCAGCAAGTCGATAAGCTCTTCCGAGTTTAGCATCTCAATGTCTTTAGAGGCAGTATTTAGCTCAACCACATCGATCATCTTTTCAAATGTTCCAAATTCATTAGAATTAACAAAATGTATTTGGTAAGGGTCATTGATTACGCTAATGTCATTAAATATAGATTCGTACACACTTAAGAAACGATATGACTGCCAAAGCTCTAGTACGGATTTCTCGATAGCTCTCCCTACATTTTCATCATATGACATCCCTGTGCAATACTGAATAGTCGCCTCGGGAGCACCGAATACCACTATTACACACGCACCCGGAAAAGATGTATCAGTGATATCCAGCACTTCAACGTAACCTTTTCGCAGCATAAGTTCAAAAAACTGTTTTGCATTCTTGTTTTTAATTTCACCTAATGCCTCTTTATGACACAACTTTCTGTTGCAAGTCGCTGTAAGCCAAAACTTGATCAAAAACTGTCTTTCCAGCGCCTCTCTTATACTTCCATGTATGGCATCTTCGGCGTACCAGTGGAAACTATTGGCACATGTGTCCCGCAGAGGCATGAAATTATTATCGCCAACAAAGTTATGCCCATACATAGAGATTGATATTCCTGGCACCATGCATGGTGAAAAGTCTTTAATGTCTATGGCTTCAACAAGACCAAATTCATGTGTTTTCTCACAAATATCTTGGCTTGATTTCATCTGGCTGAAAGCGTACTGAAACTCCCCTCCCCTATAGCTTCCCAACGCTTTTTCCAACGTGCTCTTTTTTTTGGGCACCACATCACATGAAAAGTGCCTCCTTTCGAGGTACTCTCCTACAGAAGACTTAATGCATTGCGTAGAAAAACCTGCTCCTGAACCAATTACATTTCTATCATCACAAACTTCCATAACTAAAGGCAGCTGGAGAGATATGTTAGGCTGCGGGTCAAGATATTGCGAAGAGACAAGACCTTTCCATGGATAGCTTTTCATAATCAATATCCAAAAAACTGTACGGCAAAGGGGTGTGAAAGTGATGGGTTAAGGCGCAACATTTTGCATACTTTGTCATCGGTATATGCAGACCAAACTCGACTCCCCAGTCCTAAGTATTGGGCTTGAAGAGTGAGGAGCATATACATAGATCCTGTTTCCATAAGTGCTAGCCGATATCCTCTATACCTGTACTTAAAAAGAGTTTTTGGGAGATAAGAAACATAGACTACCGCAAATGATGGCGACCCTAGGTCGTGATTCTTTGGGGCGAGTGCACTTACCATACCAAGAGAATCAACTTCATGAAGAAGTTCAAATTCTCCGCTACGGGGCAGTAAGTGAAGAATTCTTTTTCCATTTGGCCAGTTGTTTTTTTCGCTTAGAGAGCAGATAAAAGTTTCGATTGGATAAAGCGCCCCGCCGCTTGGGTAGCCACGCTTAAAACTTTCTCCTTTGCACATTAATGGTGAAACAAGCTTGGTTACTGCATCAAAGGATACTCCTTTGTCGCTAAAAGAGTCCGTGGATTCTTCCCGAAATAAAGGGTGCTCTTCCTTTAAGTATTCGCATGGCCGGAATTCTGAAAAGTCTGACAACCCTTGTGTTACAGATAGCTCGTTTCCTGTTAGTTTCCCCAACGAAGAGTCGCTTAGGTCATGAAGGTACGAAATATCGTCCACACTCCCGTGGAACACAAAGTTCCCTTTTCTGTGAAAGTTCTCAACCTCCTCAAACACTAAAGGATCCATCATTTTAAAGTAATAATCTGCCGGAGGATTTGACATTTACGCACCAATACAATCGCAGAGATACCAATGAGGAATTACTTCTTCTCTATATGTACCATTCGTGAGATCTGTTCTACATTGTGGTAAACAGCTATCTTGATACCTATAAGTTTTAAAGGTGTGTGTGTGAAGGTTTATTTTTCTTGAGATAGCTCCTGATATGTATGCTTTCTCCATAAGTGAGAGGTTTAGTGTAGGCGCCTCAAGTTCATATT
Organism: Litchfieldella anticariensis FP35 = DSM 16096; assembly: GCF_000409775.1. Taxonomy (GTDB): domain Bacteria; phylum Pseudomonadota; class Gammaproteobacteria; order Pseudomonadales; family Halomonadaceae; genus Litchfieldella; species Litchfieldella anticariensis. Next base: position 1,002,441 of record NZ_KE332388.1, read on the forward strand.
CCCTGCAAAAAGTTAGCAGTTTTGACCAGTCATTTTTACTAGGGACACCTTTCTCATGATTTAGTGTTCTTTCAATTTCGCAAAAATGGCATGGATTTCCGAGCTCAGGGATATGTGGAGAACTAATGACATACTCTTTTTTTTCTAAATAACCGACACAAATCGCACTCGACGGATAGCATTCAGCAAGATTAAAGAACGTGCTCTTTATCCTCCTGTAATCATAAGGAAGCCCTGAAATAAAGAAAAATGAGCGCGGACCAAAGCCACTTAAGTCATCGCTATGTGTGCGCCACTCAACATCCTGCTTCAGCTCGTCATCAATTGCTGATCGAAGAACCTGACTCTCACTTTGAGATATAATTATAGTTTTCTCAAAATAGTAGTCTTTAGCCTCTTTCAATCCTATAGAATGTCCGATGAAATCTTTTGCTGACTGACTTTCTATACCATAGGCTTTGGCTCTGCAGTTAAACTCAGACTCTTCAATATCCCCTTCCGCCCTGATGCTGTCAAGGAAAGAGACCATCTTTGCAGAGTTAATTTTGGTTATTCCTTTGTTCGAGATAAGTATAGTTGACTGGCCCTTGTAGAGCAGATCAAACCCTTCTATTACTAAAGGCATTCCATTTCCCTTTTTGTACTAGAAGCACTCCTTGGGTGACCAAGGAGTGCTGAGTGGCGACTCAGTTACTTATCGTCATCAGTGATATGGGCGCCGCTCCCACCGGAGCAACCACCCCCACCACCACAGCCGCCACTACCGCCGCAGCCACCAGCACCACCAGAGCCACCGGTCGCCATGGGGTTAGAATCTGATCCGAATTCATCATCGAATTTCACCAGCATTTCGCCAAACGTTACGTTTTCCATTACAACCTCCAATTATCAAACGGTTATTTACCCATACTTATTATGGGAAGGAAAAAGTGTCATGGTGAAAAGAGCCCGTCAATACAATACATAGCTAATTCAGAAAATACTTACATTGATGTGTAATATTTCTTCGGTCGTGTAGGAAAAGGATTACATGGCTTGTCATACACTAGCTATACCTGCTTGATGTAATATTCGTCTGGCTGATCTTGCCCAACAGCAGTGGACACCCGGTTAAGACAGTACACTGAGACGAGGAGCCCTATGGCGCCGAACCAGAAATGGGTCGGCGACATCACCTACCTGGCGACTGGTGAAGGCTGGCTCTACCTGACCGTGCTGATCTGCCGATGTCGACACTGTCAACGTCACTGAAGGTTGTCCGGTTTGGAGGTGCGCGGATAGTTCCCCATGGCAGGCTAAACGTTTAGGAGACGCAATGATTGCCAAGCGAGAACGCGGCAAGATGGAGCGACGATTGACCGCTTCGCTGACCCACGCCTGCGAGCAAGCCAAGCCCCACCTGCCCGGCTTTTGCTGGCTGACACACGAGGTCGATTACCAGCGCTTTCCCGAGAGCCTGGTGGTGACCTGGGTGTTCGATACCCACCCCAACCTGGCGAATGCACTCAAGGGCGATGCCAAACGAAGCATCGCCGACCTGACCGCCGAAGCCTTAGCCGAGGCCGGCCTCGATGTCGGCGACGTCTAGCGGCATCTCGATTTCGACAGCGAAGAAGCGTGCCAGCGGGAGCACGGCGGCGACTGGAAGCGCCGACTACGTACCAAGCCAACGAGGCATTGAATGGCCAAGAAGATTGAAAGCCCATGTGTCTCGGTTTGCCAGCTAAAAGGAGGCCTGTGCACAGGCTGCGGCCGCACGGTGGAAGAGATACGCCAGTGGAAGATGAAGCGGCCGGAGAAAATGAAAACGGTGAAGCGCGCCGATGAGCGCTTGAAGAAAATCCCGCGTGACTGATGCAGGTGAATGTTGAGCGGAGAGAGTGACCTGAATGGACGACATAACCGAACGGGCTGCGCTGTTCAGCAGGGCCGCACATCAAGCCGTTGGGCAGCGGCGCAAGTACACCGGCGAGCCTTACTGGCGGCATCCGATGGCCGTCGCGGAGATCGTGTCGACAGTCGAGACGGCGACAGCGGAGATGATCGCCGCCGCCCTCCTGCATGACGTGCTCGAGGATACCGGCGTGACGGCGATGGACATCGAGGAGTGCTTCGGCCAGCGGGTCGCTATTCTGGTCCAGGAGCTGACGGATCAATTCACCGATCCGGAAATCGGCAACCGCGCTCACCGCAAGGCGTTGGAGCGTGACAGGCTGGCTGAGATTTCCCCAGAGGCTCAGACCATCAAGTACGCCGACCTGATCGACAATACCGGCAGCATCGTCGCGCGAGATCCTGGCTTCGCCCGCGTCTACCTGGCCGAGAAGCGCCAACTTCTGGAAAGGATGGCAGGTGGTGATCAGGCGCTGAGGCGCAAAGCCTGGAGCGTATTGATTGAAGGCGAGGCGAAGATTCGCGGCGTTGCGCGATAATCAGCGGTAGCCACTCGAGCCCCATCGCTACCGCGCAAGAGTGACCGTGAAAAAGTTACCGATCGGTAATTTCTTCTGCAAATCGAGCCTTGATCACCGTAATAATTACCGATCGGTAACTATCTAATTGCGGATCAGCAGATCCGTGCCTAGAATTACCGAACGGTAATCACGCGCAGGTTCCCATGCCTACCAACGACTCCCCTGCTCCTCAGGCCACCACCATTCGCCACAGCGAAGACCTCGGCAGGCTGGTGCGCCAACTGCGCGCCGAGCAGGGACTATTGCAGATCGATCTGGCCGGGCTGGCCGGCACCGGGAATCGCTTTATTGTCGACCTGGAACGAGGCAAGCCGACCTTGCAGCTGCAAAAGGTGTTGGACGTGCTGGACCTGATGGGGCTCGAAGTTGTCGTGCGGCGCAAGGGTAGCAAGCGTCATGGCGAGTGACGAAACCCTGGAGGTTTATCAGGGCGACAAATATGTTGGCCGGCTGCATGACGCTCAACCGCTGCGCTTCGAGTATGACCCTGCGTGGCAGGAGCGCCACCTCTCGCCCTCCCTACCCCTCTCGCAGCAGGTTCACGTTGGTGATGAGGTGCTGGCCTACTTCGAGAATCTGCTGCCGGAAGGCGATCTGCGCCACCATCTGGAGCTTTGCCATCACACCACCACCGTTTTCGGGCTGCTGAAGGCCATCGGCGGAGACACGGCCAGTAGCTTCACCCTGCTGCCACCGGGCGAGTCACCGGCTCCGCCGCACTATCGCCCCATCAGTTGGGAGGCGCTGGAGGAACACCTGCGACATCGGGAACGAGGCCCCCTGCTCTCGCAACAGAGTGAGGAAGCCCGCATCTCACTGGCCGGCGCTCAGGACAAGCTACTACTGATGGTGCTGGAAGACGGGAGTCCCGCCATACCGGAAGGGTCGGCACCTTCCAGCCATATCCTCAAGCCGGACATCCAAGGCCTGAGAGGCGTATGGGGCTCGGCCATCAACGAGACCTTCTGCATGCAACTGGCCGCCGAACTCGGGCTCGAGGTCGCCGGGGCCAGCTACCAGCCCGAAACACGCGCTTGCCTAGTGCGCCGCTACGACCGCGTGCCCGACGAACAGGGCGGGCTGCGACGCTTGCACCAGCTCGACTTCTGCCAGCTTGCTGGTACACCTTCGCTGATCAAGTACGAAAGCGACGGTGGTCCTGGCCTGGCTCGCTGCCGCGAACTCCTGCAGCAGGTCGGCACGCCGGCCAAGGACTTGCAGCGCCTGATCGGCTGGTTCTTCTTCAATCTACTGATCGGCAACAATGACAGCCACGCCAAGAACCTCGCCATCCTCTATACCGACGAGGGGCCCCGGTTGGCGCCGTTCTACGACCTGATGAGCACGACGCTCTACAGCGGGTTCTCGCGCCGCTTCGCGTTTCGGGTCGCCGAGGAGGACCGCCCTGGCAATATCGAGCGTTCGCACCTTGAATCCTTGGCCAGGGCGATGCGGTTCCAGCCACGCTACTTCCTTCGCCAGGGGCTCGAACTCACCGAGCAAATGCCGGCGGCCACCGACAGCACCCTCGCCACCCTCGCCACCTTGGGCGCCGAGGCCCATCAAGGCACTGAGCAAACGCTGCTGGAGAGATTACAGCAGCGACTGATGAGCAATTGCCGGAAACTGACGGTGCGGTGGGCAGTTGGGGGTAGTTGACCCACCAACGCATGGATCCACCACACCGTCCGTGACCAGACCATGGCGGCCATCAGTGCAACACCTACACTATCCGGTAATGCCGCGAGTAGGCCCAAGAGCCAGTCACGAATGAAAATTCCATCAAATCCCATGATGGCGGGCAAATATTCCACTTCCTGATAGAAATATAGAGTCTTGATCTTAATTATCAGCAGGTGGCCGATTTTCTGTGAAGTCCTGATAAACTCCGCGCAATGACAGGCTCTGCCCCCGGCGGAGCTTTCTGTATCCATCGGCAGGGAGATCTTCATGGCCCGCAATATCATCGTTCTTGGTGCCGGCATGGTCGGCGTATCCGTGGCCTGGCATCTGGTGCGTCGCGGTCATGACGTCACGCTGGTGGACCGCCGCGAGCCGGGGCTCGAGACCTCCTTCGGCAATGCCGGCATCATCCAGCGCGAGGCGGTGCGTCCCTACGCCTTCCCCCGTGATATCGGCACCCTGCTGCGTGTGCTGCCCAACCGCGAGGTGGACATCCGCTACCGCCCCACCGGCATGATGAGCGCGGCGGGCCCGCTGCTGGACTACTGGCTGAACTCGAGCGGAAAGCGCTACGAGCGCATCGTTCGCGAGTGGGCATCGCTGATCATGCGCTGCCAGGATGCCCACGCGCCGATGATCGAGGCCGCTGGCGCCGAGGCGCTGGTGCGCAAGGGCGGCTGGCTGGAGCTTTACCGCACCCGCAAGGAGTTCGAGGAGCGCCAGAAAGAGGCCCAGGAGAACCACGAGCGCTTCGGGGTTACGTATGAGGTACTGGATGCCGAGGCGCTCTACGCCAAGGAGCCGCACCTGGGCAAGGGGCTGATCGGGGCGATCCACTGGACGCAGCCCTGGATGGTCTCGGACCCGGGCGGCCTGGTGCAGGCCTATGCCCGCAGCTTTGCCGAACAGGGTGGCCGCGTGATGCAGGCAAGCGTCGAGGAGGTGCTCCAGGTCGAAGGCGGCTGGCGAGTCAAGACCAGCGAGGGAGCCCTGGAAGCAGAGCAGGTAGTGGTGGCGATGGGCCCCTGGGCCGGAGAGCTGCTGGCGAGGCTGGGCATGAAAGTGCCGCTGTTCGTGAAGCGCGGCTACCACATGCACTACTCCGCCGAAGAGGGGGCCAAGCTCAACCACTGGGTGATGGACGCCGAAAAGGGCTTCCTGCTCGAACCGATGCGCGCCGGGATTCGCCTGACCACCGGCGCCGAGCTAGCCGACCTGGACTCGCCGCCCCAGTACAAGCAGCTGGCCGCCGCCGAGAAGGTGGCACGCAAGCTGTTCCCGCTGGGCAAGCGTCGCGACAGCCAGCCCTGGAAAGGCGCCCGCCCCTGCCTACCCGACATGAAGCCGGTGATCGGCCCGGCTCCCGACAAGGAAGGGCTGTGGCTCGCCTTCGGCCATGGCCATCAGGGCTTTACCCTGGGCCCGGCCACCGGCGAACTGCTCGCCCAGATGATGGATGGCGAAGAGCCCTCAGTGGATATGGCTCCGTTCCGCGTCGATCGTTTCTGAATGTGAGGTCAGTACGAAAGCGGGCGCCCTTGAGGCGCCCGCTTCATGAAAATTCACAACTCCCAACCCCCTTGGCAACCACCCTTCGTCACAGCGAAGACTTCGGCAAGCCGGTGCGTCAGCTGCGGGCCGAGCAAGGGCTATGGCAGGTCGACCTGGCCAGTCTCGCCAGCACCGGAAATCGCTTTATCGTCGACTGGAGCGGGGCAAGCCGGCACTGCAGCTGCAGGAAGTACTGGATGTGCTCGACTTGAAGAGGGCTTGAGGTCGTCGTGTGGTGCAAGGGTGCAAACACAGTGGCGTGTGCCAGGCGAATACCATTACTGCATATGTAACCTAAGCGTAAAAAGCCGAGTACAGGGCTCTTTCAGGACAAAGTTTTGAAAAGAACTGCGGCGGCTGGAAGTTTTTCTCATACTCCCTCATAGTATTTAAGCAAATATCTTTACTTAATGGCTGCACATTCTTCAAGCCTATAGCTGAAACAGCGCTTCGGCCTTTTGTATACTCGTCAAACTCCTCTTTTGATATGCATATCTCTTTTCCATACTTGGTCCACACTTCATTTGGAGGCAATGAATCAGTAAACATAATCTCCGCCGAAAGCATAACTTTTCCAACAGGAAGAGTCACATAAACCCATAACCTAGACCCAGCCGGCAAAGTTATGCTTCTTGTTCTAAGCTCAACCGTTTTAGCCCCAGATAAAATATTATCAACATGCCTAGGCTTAATAGAAATAATTGCATCACTCATCGAACGCCGCCTCAATTAGAATCTTCAGCTTGGCTATACCTATTTTCTCTGGAGAAGCAAGATTTGCATTGCTGATCACTCCTAATTGTTTAGCCTGCCTGAAGGGAATTCTGCGGTCAAATTCTAAAAAGTTATCAAATGTGAAGACATGAAGCTTGCCAGACCTATCTGTCTGTGCAACCAACTCTTCGTAAGACAAAACTCCCTGCCTATCAACTTTTACAACTGCCTCATCAATAGTCACCACATCAGAATACGTTATGCGCGCAAAACCGATTATTTCTTGAATACTCTTATATCCCGAAATGTAAAAAGCAACGACTCTTCCCTTTTTGAAAAGAGAGGATTTACTGCTAGACCGGAAATATGCCTTTTCAAGCAAGAGAATTTTATCATGGCTTGGCAGAAGGGAAAGCTGGCTTGTAACATTCCCTATCAAGCCATTAGCGTAGTTTTCACGAATAGGGACAAGAACACACTCTCTCTCATAACTCAATATAAATCTTGGTGAAATCATTGTCTCAAAATCAAACCATGATAAAACCTTGATCTGGCCAGTAGAGTCAGTAAAGTAAACCCCCGTATGCGAAAGCTCCTTTTTAGAGGGGAATTTATTTGAGATAGAAAACCCACAAAGCGATTTAATTTCTCTTGCGAATCCACCCCAGTTGTTAGAACACAAAAAAAGGCTGCAAATTATTTTGCAAAAACAGCCTTCTGCCTTGAAAAAACCTTTCCTCAGCAAAGTTTCCTCAGTAAGCACTTGTCCCTGGCCAATATACAAATCCAGCCGATAAGAAAACCCACTTTTATATCTAAGCGCCGTTTCAAGAAAGTGATCTATGGCCGCCATGGCTTTGGGAGACGACTCGTCAACATACAAGAAAGCCATTGTTCTTTTTGTTGATTTTATTGGCTTTTGGAAAAAATACACTCCAAATAAATTACCATCTAGCCTAGCCTCATAAACTGTCCCACCATCCTCAACCGGCGAGGTCGAAAAGAGCCTATCAAAAACAACTTCTGGAGCTGAAAACTCCTGTAAAAAACTTCTTACTTCCGGCGTATCAATAGAAGCTGATAAGCTAAAATCAGAATTCATGGGGCTAGAAACATCTAACGTGTCACCATCATCAAAAATTAGCTCATCAGGAGAGATAACGGCTAAGTTAAATTTATCTTTAAGGGCGTCGCATGCCCTTAACAAGGCTTTTTCGCGCGTAACAAATCCACCAACTCCAGATAAAACACAATACGCCAAGTGAATCAGATCAGACTCATCATTTTCCGCGGCCTTCCTATTTGGCGATCGATGTGGAAATACAATCTCCCTTAACGAATCTGCCGTACTCGGAATGTCTCCCTCAGCTTTTAACTCTGGAAATGCTTCAGCAAGCTTAAGCACAGGATCTGTGGGAAAATTAGCAGACTGTCTCTCCAACTCTCTCTTGAACTCAGGAGTAATACAAATTGAGAATCCACCTTGGAAACCAACCTTCATGATCCTGGTTACCTTCTCATGACCTTGTCTTTGCTTAACAATATCAAGCAGTAGATTTAAATCCAAGGCATAAACGGGGCGAATCAGAATAGGTCGACTCGGTGTCAAGCTTGAAGGATCATCAACGAGACCCCCCAATAAGTCGTTAGACTCAAGTGAGCACCCTCTTATATTAATCGTACGCTTTGTTGCTTCACCCCCTTTGACCTGCCTGTGTATAGCAAACCCTACTTTTTCCCAGAAGGTATTTGCAGGCAAGTCAGACGCCACCCTAGCTGAAATTGTATGATAGTGATTTTTCGTGGCATATTCTTTTAAATAATTAATTAAAAGCCTACCGACTCCACACCCCTTAACAGAGTCACATACGTAAATTTGAAAAACCTTAAGGGTTGGCATAGTGCCACCAAATATCAAATACCCCTTAAGATCTTTTTCCTTATTAACTGCAACCCATAGCCGTCCTTTTGACGCCATTTGCTCATATACTGAGGCGGATAAAAAACCAAAGGAATTCTTATTTTTATCTGCAATCGATGAAACCTCACCAACATAACTACAAACTTGATCATACTGTTTCAAAATAACATAATCCATGCCCCCTCCTAAAAAGGATCACTAAAAATAACTTCAACTTTTACTACTTAAACACATAGTTTTACCGTGTCATTAATAGACAACTACTCTTCAGACTTTGAGAAAGTCGCTCATGGTCAGGTCAAGGTATTCAGCGCTGGTGTTCCCCCAAAGAAATGGAAACGCACCATCAGCTAATTTATTCGAATTCTATCGGGCTCCGGTAACCAAGGCCACTGTGAAGGCGATGGTTATTATAAAAGCCATCAATACAGCACCTGATTTGGCATTGTTAAGGCTCATGTGCCTCGGCAGCGCGGCGCGTCAGCAGCGAAGCAAAGATGAGATACTGTGCTGCCTTCTCATCCGTTAAATCGTGCTGCAAGCTATGTGCTTTTGGGTTGCGTATCCCTATATATGCACCTTGATATATATGCAAAAATCCGGCCTGATCGTTTCTGCCAGATCCTGCCTCAATCTCGCTCAAGATCAGCCGAGGTTTTTTAACCGAGAACACCTGGCCGACCAGTTTGGCACCATCCATGTCCAATCCGGTTCTCGCTCTAATTAGGTCAAAAACGGCAGTAAAGGCATTGAGTGCGGCATCGCGCAGGTGACCCACTCGATATTGCTGATAGGCATGCTCGAATATTACTGGGTACAGCAAATTTTCGAAGCCGAGATAGTCCGGTTGCTCTTGGCTCTCCAGCAGGTGCTGCTCCGCCATATTCTCTATTTGCGGAAGGTCACGATTAAGGATCTCGTCGTAATCATGTGGATCACCGAACCCGATATGGCGCCCGAGATATCAAGCCCGGTTGGGTCGTAGTGCTCTTCCCACAGGCGGCGAAGGTTAGCGTAATCCATTTTCAGGTACCCCATTGATTACTTTGGCAGCACCAGTATCATCTGCTTTATGAGCGGCTGCTGCGTCGAAAGACTTCTTCCTTATCTCTCGTAACACTCGATTTACTTTCAAGTACTATCCGATCACTAGAACAACCTCATGTCTTGAGCCCTAACGTCGTGCATAACGGCGAGCGAGTCCGGAGAAGGCCGAAGGCCGTAGCGAGTTGGTACACTTTGTCATGTACCTGGATTTGCATAAATAGCCTTAAACAACAGCCGAATTGATTTCTCTGATGCTTCTTTTAACAAATCGTGATACTCGGCGACATTGTCCATTTCACCTTCCGGCAGGAACTTGGACTGACCACCCTCAGAAACATGCACCAGTGCATTTCTGGTCTTCCTAAGCCACTCCAAATCAGGATTATCATTGAATATGGCTTTCGAGTTAGAACGATAATCCAAAACTTCCGTATCTCGCATTGTTGCGTCTATGGCCGCGTGTGCCAAAACAATTACAGAAACCCAAGCACCAGCACAAAAAGCTGCTTCAATATCATATGCGATAAAAGTACCTTGTGAGCTCAGAAGATACGAGGCCAATGGGTGCTGGCACTCTTCCTCCACTTGGCGCAGCCACTCATACCTTTCATTCCAAACTTCTCTCGGCACATGATCGGCATAAGCCATTCACTTAGCTCCCATTCCCCACATAACGCCAGCATTTGCGGCTGGTTTAGAGCGCAGCGTAAAACCATTCCGGCAACATGCGATTGTTAGCCATTTCCCGTTAACTCTCGTTTGATTTTTTCACGAGCTAAAGATCTAGCTTTTCGTAACATACCCTTAAGCACTGTAGGTTTTTTATCACTTAGCTGTGTAAAGTAATCAGCAGTACCAACTGGCTTGCATTCCACCTGCCCAGACAGATGCTTCATTCCCTCAGGACAGACATTGATGCCTGGATTAATAATAGTCAGTTTTCGTGTGGCTGAGAAGGAAAGCCAATCAGCTATCTGATCGTCTATATGCTTGTCTCCAAAGCTATACCCAACACAAATAAGTTCACGGGCATAATTTAAGTTACCTTTGAAAAGGGAAAGAAATTCAGATGGTGCTATCTGGCTCAGTTTTTTGGTGAACTTATGAGTCCCTGACAATAGGCTTTTCCGTAGGAACTGAATTTCTCCGTCTTCATCCTCGTAAATATTTTCATTCGTACATACAACACCATCACGAACTGCAATATCTTGATTGATTTGATTTAGAAGCTGAATCTGGGAAGATAGAGATTCTGGATCATTCTCAACGGCCTTTATCTTCAAATAGCTAAGCTCGTCATTTTGACCAAATATATCTAAAGAACCATGCAGCTTAATGAGATTAATTCCAAATTCACCGTGCCCAAAGAAATCATATTGATTCTCTTCAATGGATTTACGGCTTAACCGTTCAAAGAGGAAACTATGTATTGAGCCGTTGGCAGTTTTCATAGGAATGCTAACTTCTTCATTAAAGCCTGACTTTAATGGTATGCCGAATTTGAGTGCCAACATTTCAGTTATGCAATCATGATTTAGGGAAAAAACCCAAAGCGGCTTGTTATTTTCAGCCATTCCTTTGATTGAGGAAAAATCGTCCAATGCTGCCAACGCATAACGCGTGTTTTTGACCTGGCGCTCCATTAGAAGACCATATACAGTTTGAAGTACAAAGCCAAGCGCCGCATGGTAGCTCTGTCTTTTACTTTGATCTCGTTCTCTAGAGCACTCTACCTCTATCGCCCCTATGATGTTCTCATAATGTAAATTCTTATTTTCTAATAGAGATACAAGGCATGAGACGACATCGTGATCCCATCCGCCACCTTGGGACTTCCAATTTTCATTAAATAAAACAAGTTTTTCGGGAGTTAACCAGCGCCTTATTTCAGCAGTTAACTCCCAAACAAGAGGCATTCCGCAGTCATACGTCGCCCCCGCACCTATAAATAAAGCTTTCATCTGAATTGGTGGCTCATCAATTGCCCGGCGACCGTAGGGATGATGCTCCCCCAAAAAAATGGACACGCTCTATTCTCACATGACGGCCTCAAACTCTCGCGGAGTCTGATAACCAAGGCCACTGTGTAGCCTCTGGGTGTTGTAGAATCTATCGATGTAATTCCTTATATGTTTTAGCAATTGGCGGATGGTCACAAAGCTGGTGGCGTGTAACAGTTCGCCCTTCAATGTCTTGAAGAAGGACTCAACCTCGGCATTGTCGGTACATTGGCCTGGGCGGTTCATGCTGTGGCGTACTTGGTGGCGTTGTAGCAACGCTTGGGTTTTTCGTGCGCGATATTCAACACCTCGATCCGTGTGAAGCAGTAGTCCTGGTGCCGGTTGCCGCGAAGTGAATGCCTGTCTCAGCGCTCCCCGGGATAAATCACCATCCAAGCGTTCCGCCAGTTGCCAGCCAATCACCCGGCGCGAGTACAGATCCAACACTACCGCTAGATACACCCAGCGTCGCCCCAGCCTGATATAGGTGACATCACTGCTCCACTGCTGATCGATGCCGACCGGCTTCGCTTCCACCAAGCGGTGATTGGGGAGAGCCTTCAACTCCTCCCGGCGTTTGAGCAAACGGCGATACACGCGACTCACACGAGCTTTCATGCCCCATTCCCGCATCAGCCTCGCGATCCGATTTTCGCTGGCCACTATCCCTTCGCGACGGAGTGCCTGGTAAACCTTGGGGCTACCGTAGCGATGATGGCTAGCGGTGTAGATTCGGTGAATGTGGCCCAACAGCTCTGCATTTTGCACTGCTCGCTGACTAGGCTTGCGATGCAACCACGCATAGTAGCCTGACCGAGAGACCTTCAAATGACGGCACAGCGCCTTTACGGAGTATCGTTCCCGGTGTTTCCAGACGAACCGGAAGGCTTCCTGCGTGCTTCCGCCTGGAAACGTTGCCACTTTTTTAAGATGTCATTCTCCTCTTCCAGCTCAGCGACTCGGCGCTTGAGACGGTTGATCTCATCCTGTTCTTTCAGTTGCTTCTTGGCGTCTGGCGGCGCCTTCGGCTTGCTCATGGCAAATTTCCCTTCCCGGTATTCCTTGCGCCAGCGTGACAGCATGAAGGGGTGAATATCCAGCGCTTCGGCTACGCCTTTGACACTTCGGTGGGACTGATGGCTCCACTGGACAGCTTTGACCTTGAATTCAACCGAATACTTTTGAGTCTTCTTCCCCGTATTCATTGCCGGCATCGTTCACCTCCATAGCGGTTAGCGATGCGTGTCCACTGAAGTGGGGGAAGTCCAGGAGCGATTGATGTCGCTTGTTAGCCATGAATTTTATTCCACTTCCACTCATCACCTTTAACTTCATGCTTTGTTTTAGAATGCCCGATCCATCGGCCATTCATTGAGCTTGAATCGGTGATTTGCAACTGAAATGCACCAAAATACCCATTTGAATCATTTTTGTCATACCAGTCGCCTACCAAGTAATCGTTTACGATTTTTCCAAACACTACATAAGTTTTCGATTTCGACTGAAATTCAGTATAGCAATAATTACCAAATTGACGAATCACAGGGTGACTGCGGCGATCACTAGATTCAGAAAACCCCGAACTACCAGCAGACTCCCATATTTGCTCCCACTTACCTGAGATATTTATTGGTTTGGACCTGAACATTCCACGCACAGGTATTCGCCAAAAATACTTTACAAACAGTGGAGCCAATTTGAAATCGAGGATTGTTTTTACAATTAAGACAGCAACAGGGGCCAACAAACCTGTCGCTATTACATTCCAATCTATGCTCATAAGCTCCTTTTGTGTGGCTAACAAGTATTAGGTCACACGCTCCGATATTGGATGAACGCGCCTGCTGCCTTTGCCACCATGTCCGCTCTAGATCGATTTCTGCCCTTCGTCTGCTACTTTGCTGCCCACCGATACAAGGCAGCCTCCATCAAACCAATGCCGCCTCCGCTTGTCGCGAGCTAACGCTGCCTCCAACAATCGTCGATGTAAGAGCGGGGCATTATTGGATCGGAAGCAGAACTCTGCACTAAGATCTTTCTAGGCTAATTCCGAAGGTGGCGTTATCGATATAAGTTGTTTTATTTGTCAACGCACGCTACCGCCCGGGGATGACATCGTTTCCCTGCGACAGTCCTTGTCTGCGTTGTACTACCTTTTCTATCGGCGGTCGCCTCGGCGACCTTAACCCGAGTAAACAAAACCCTGTTACGAATTGCAAAGAAAAAGGGCCTACCTTTTGGTAAGCCCTTGATCTCGGTCAGCTTAGCCGTGTCAGGCGTTCCGCCTAGGCGTGCCTCACTCCCACTCGATCGTCGCGGGCGGCTTGCTGCTGACGTCATACGTCACGCGAGAGACGCCTTCCAGCTCGTTGATGATGCGGTTGGAGACGGTTTCCAGCAGTTCGTACGGCAGGTGCGCCCAGCGGGCGGTCATGAAGTCGATGGTTTCCACGGCGCGCAGGGCAATGACCCATTCGTAGCGGCGGCCGTCGCCGACCACACCGACCGATTTCACCGGCAGGAATACCGCGAAGGCTTGGCTGGTCTTGTGGTACCAGTCGGCCTTGTGCAGTTCTTCGATGAAGATGGCGTCGGCATCGCGCAGGATGTCGGCATATTCCTTCTTCACTTCGCCGAGGATGCGCACGCCGAGGCCCGGCCCCGGGAAGGGGTGGCGGTAGACCATGTCGTAAGGCAGGCCGAGTTCGAGGCCGAGCTTGCGCACTTCGTCCTTGAACAGTTCGCGCAGCGGTTCGACCAGCTTGAGCTTCATGGTCTCGGGCAGGCCGCCGACATTGTGGTGCGATTTGATCACGTGGGCCTTGCCGGTCTTGCTGGCGGCGGATTCGATCACGTCGGGATAGATGGTGCCCTGGGCCAGGAAGTCGACGCCTTCGATCTTGCTGGCCTCGTCGTCGAACACGTCGATGAAGGTGTTGCCGATGATCTTGCGCTTGTCCTCGGGGTCGCTCACGCCTTCCAGGCGCGACAGGAACTGGTCTTCGGCGTCGACGCGGATCACCTTGACGCCCATGTGGCGGGCGAAGGTTTCCATCACCTGCTCGCCTTCGTCCTTGCGCAGCAAGCCGTTGTCGACGAACACGCAGGTAAGCTGGTCGCCGATAGCCTTGTGCAGCAGCGCTGCGACCACCGAGGAGTCGACACCGCCGGAAAGGCCGAGCAGCACGTGGCGGTCGCCAACCTGGTCGCGCACGCGGGCGATCTGGTCTTCGATGATCTGCGCCGGTGTCCACAGCCGTTCGGCCTGGCAGATCTCCAGCACGAAGTGCTCGAGAATACGCTGACCTTGCAGGGTGTGGGTGACTTCGGGGTGGAACTGTACGCCGTAGAACTGCTTCTCTTCCCAAGCCATGGCGGCGATCGGGCAACTCGGTGTGGAGGCGATCACGCTAAAGGTGTCGGGCACCCGGGCGACCTTGTCGCCGTGGCTCATCCACACGTCGAGCAGCGCCTTGTCGGTCTCATGGTCGACGTGGTCCTTGATGTCCTTGAACAGCGCGGTCTCGGCGTCGATGCGCACCTGGGCGTAGCCGAATTCGCGCTTCTTGGAGCCTTCCACCGCGCCGCCGAGCTGCTCGGCCATGGTCTGCATGCCATAGCAGATACCCAGCACCGGCAGGCCCATTTCGAACACGCACTGCGGCGCGCGCGGTGAATCCAGTTCGGTGACGGACTCCGGCCCACCGGCAAGGATGATACCGTTGGGGTTGTACTCGCGGATCTCCTCCTCGGTGATATCGAAGGCACGGATCTCGGAGTAGACACCGATCTCGCGCACGCGGCGCGCGATGAGCTGGGTGTACTGGGAGCCGAAGTCGAGGATCAGGATCTTATGGGCGTGAATATCGGTCATGAAGGGGCCACCGGCGGTTGCAATGCAAGCAGCTGTGAGAGGTGTCACGAGCTGTCGGTACGAAAACGGATGATAGAGGGGAGATGGAAGTAGGAAGACGGAAGATAGAAGAGAAAAGAAGGAAGGGAGAAGGCGCTTCGTCTTTCTCCACTCTTACTTCCTACTTCTTACTTCCTACTTCTTATCTCTACCCTCTCGCGCGGGTCTTAGCCGGCACGATAGTTAGGAGCTTCTTTCGTAATCTGCACATCATGCACGTGCGATTCGGCGAAGCCGGCGCCGGTGATCTGCACGAATTCCGGCTTGGTGCGCATCTCCTGGATGCTGCGGCAGCCGGTGTAGCCCATCGAGGCACGCAGGCCACCTATCAACTGGTGGACGATGGCGCTCATCACGCCCTTGTAGGGCACACGGCCTTCGATGCCTTCCGGTACCAGCTTCTCGGCGCCTTCGCTCTTGTCTTGGAAATAGCGGTCGGCGGAGCCCTGGCTCTGGGCCATGGCGCCCATCGAGCCCATGCCGCGATAGGCCTTGTAGGTACGGCCCTGGTAGAGCTCGACTTCGCCCGGCGCCTCTTCGGTGCCGGCCAGCAGGCCGCCGATCATCACGCAGCTGGCGCCGGCGGCAATGGCCTTGGCCAGGTCGCCGGAGAAGCGCACGCCGCCGTCGGCGATCAGCGGAATGTCATATTCCTTGAGCGCTTCGGCAACGTTGGCTACCGCGGTGATCTGCGGTACGCCGACACCGGCCACCACGCGGGTGGTGCAGATGGAGCCGGGGCCGATACCGACCTTGACGCCGTCAGCGCCAGCTTCGGCCAGCGCCCGGGCGGCTTCGGCGGTGGCGATGTTGCCGCCGATCACCTGCACGTCGGGGAAGTGTTCCTTGACCCAGGCCACACGCTCGATCACGCCCTTGGAGTGGCCATGGGCGGTATCGACCACGATGGCGTCGACCCCGGCCTCGACCAGCGCCGCGACGCGCTCGGGCGTCTCGGGACCAGTACCCACGGCGGCACCAACCAGCAGGCGACCGTCGCTGTCCTTAGCGGCGTTGGGATAGGTCTTGGCCTTCTCGATGTCGCGTACCGTGACCAGGCCCTGCAGGCGGAAGGCGTCGTCGACGATCAGGATCTTCTCGATGCGGTTTTCCTGCAGCTTGGCCTTGATCACGTCGAGCGAAGTGCCGACCGGCACGGTGACCAGCTTCTCGCGCGGCGTCATGATCGCTTCGACGCTGTCGCTGTGGTCAGGCTGGAAGCGCATGTCACGGCCGGTGACGATGCCGACCAGGGTCTCGCCTTCGACCACCGGGAACCCGGAATAGCCGTATTCGTCGGCCATGGTCAGCAGGTCCTGCAGCTTGGCCTTGGGCCCGACGGTCACCGGGTCCTTGACGATCACGCTCTCGTGTTTCTTGACCTTGCGCACCTCGGCCGCCTGGCCGGCAATGGTCATGTTCTTGTGGATGATGCCGATGCCGCCTTCCTGGGCCATGGCGATGGCTAGCCGGGCTTCGGTGACGGTATCCATGGCGGAGGAAACGAGCGGGATGTTGAGTTCGAGATTGCGGGTCAGGCGGGACTTGAGGCTGACATCCTTGGGTAGAACGTCGGAATAGCCGGGAACGAGTAATACGTCATCGAACGTAAGAGCTTCTTGCGCCATACGTAACATATCGGCAACACCCATTGAACTGATGGAGGACGGGGCGTGGAGTGAAGTTAATCGACCATTATAACGGCTATAGGTTCGATGCGGCAATGTGCTCATGCACGGCAAGCAAGCCCTACTCGACGCTTTTCGCCCTATCGAATTCACGCGCCCACCGCGCCATGAAGGCATCGCGGCGTTGCGGGTCGACGAAGGCCAGCAGCGAGGCATTGAGCGGGATGGGATAGAGGCGATCGCCAACCTGGTCGCGCAGGCGTTGCGCAGTGTAGGGGCCGATCACGTCGGGGCGCACGCTGAACAGTGGCGTTTCCCCCGCGATCACCCGCTGGCCGTCGCGGCTGAGCAGAAAGTCGAGGAACGCCCGAGCCGCGCCAGGGTGTGGTGCATCGCGATGGATGAAGGCCATGCGCATCATCACCAGCGAGTAGTCCTGGGGCACCTGGACGATCACTTCGGGATGCTCCTGGGCCCACACCATGGCGTAGGAACCGAGCAGGTTGTAGCCCAGCCAGTAGCGCCCTTCGCTGATGCCTTCGAGCATGGCGCGGGTGTTGGCTTCCAGTACGGCGTCGGCGTTGCCCATCGCGGCCACTAGGTCCCAGAAGCGCGTGGTGTAGCGGGCGTCCTGCTGGAACAGGGTGTAGCCCACGCCGCTGCGCGAGGGAGAGTAGGTCGTCACCCGGCCGCGCAGCAGCTCCAACTGCTCGGTCAGCAAGGTATGCAGGTCGGCATGGGTGGATGGCGGCATCATGTGACGCGACAGGTCGAGACGATAGGCCATGACGATCGGCTCGAAGGTGAAGCCGAACACTTCGTTGCGCCATTTGGCCCACTCTGGCCAGTCACGTGCCTCGGCCGAATCCAATCGTCGCGCATAGCCTTCGTTGACGCGCGCCATCTGCCACGGCATGGCCGAGCTGATCACCACGTCCGGCGCCGGATCGGCCTCGGCAACACGCTCGTCGACTTGCAGGGTGGAACGATCGCGAAAATCCAGGGCGATATCGGGATACGCTTGCTCGAAGGCCTCCAGCAGTGGCGCGACCACGTCCTTGTCGAGCGCCGCCTCGACCACCAGCGGCGTCGCAGTCCAACCCGATGCTGGCACCAGCATCAGTGCGGCAAGCGCGAATGCGTGGAAGCGCCGAGATATCATGGCGTGTTCTCCTAGAGGGTGTTTACAGACGTGATCTTGCCCACTTCCTTCCAGAACGCTTCACGGAAATCAGCGAACGTGCCGAACGCTCATCTTCCCCGCAGTCTATCGGCAATCCGCGCGGGAATGGGAGTCCCCGGTTCCACTTGCCTGATCCAGCCAAGGCCCGCGTCGCCAGCGGGTCGGTCACGGGAGGCTCGGGCGTAAGCACGGGGGTATCTGCCTCCCGGAGGTGCGGGAGCATATGGTCGGCACTTTCCCCTTTGCTCATGCTACAATTCTCAAGTCACGGTAAATCCCGTGGCCGATCTTGGCGGATCGAATGACTCTAGGCGCGCAGCGCCTACCATGACAGGCGCTTATTTCATGCCAGCATGCGTTACTAGGAGTCTCGCCATGCATGTTTACCGGACTGCACTCGCCACTCGTCTCTCATGCCACAGGGCCGAATTCGCCCTGCTACTGGCCATTTACACCCGCGATGAAGGGGGCGTTATCGCCTTTCATGGCGTCGAGAAGTGGTCGTCTCTTCAAGCTTACATCGTTGCCCATCCTGAGTTAGCCGACCAGCCGGCGGAGCATGCCGACCTGGTGGGCTGGCCAGACTCATCGCTGGTGTGGCTGGGCAATACCGGCATTGCCGTTCGATGGCTGTAGCAGAGACAAGCCAGGTACCCTGCCCTGGCCTTGGCTGGGGCTAATGAGACGGTCTCCAGGAATGACACACCCTACGCAACGTAGCCTTTGAACCGCCCCGGGATTCCCGGAGACTCCATTTCTTGAGAGGGTGGAGTAATGATCACATCGAAAAAATACTCACGCGAGTTGGACTGGCAATAGGGGAACTTACTCGCCTGAAGGTGTTGGAGCGGGAAAACTGGGAATTGTGGCCAGTCATTCCGCCTTAAAGCCGGGCAAGCCCTTTTCGGCTCGCCAGCGTTTGACCTCCTCAATGATATGCTCAATCATCTGCGAAATATCAGCACCTTCTGGAATAGGTGGCTCTGGGTAAAAAATCACATCCATACCGCGTTCATGCTCGGTAACCAGCGAGAAATGATCTATCAGTTTATCAAGGTACCGCTCTTGTTCATCCTCCGTTCCTCCTACCTTTCCCGTTATCGCATCAAACATTTCCTGCATGAACACCCTGAACTCAGCTTCCGTATAGTCTTCAAAGTTGAACTTGAGTGGGAGGTTTGGGTTTTTATTCATAGTACTATCTTCTGGTCCTGTGAATGATGACATGCTGCCGTGGCGTCATGACCATAGGCATTGCCAGAAAACTGTCTGCGCTCGCCCATACGGCGTTAAAAATCAGCTCAAGGACCTCATTTACAACCACGTAAACTCCGTCTTTTCGCTGATTTTTGCCTTGTCTGGCCATCGCTCGCCGACTTTTCAGACAATGCCTGAGATTATCCATGTCATAGACGGCACCACCATGTTGAATTTCATGGGCGTGGTGAAGCTCGAACCGCTCGCGACCACCCACCTGCTCGGAAGAGATGGCGACTGGAGCTTTCCCTTCGGCTATTCGCTGGCGATTTATAATCGAAAACTGTTCACTTAGCGTCGGGTCATTGGCCACTTCCATCCAGAATGCCCTGCGAAAATCAGCGAACGTGCTGAACTCCCTGCCGCGCAGTCTATCAGCGATTTGCGAGGGGATGGGAGCCCCCAGTTCCTGACTGACGTATATCGCAATGTTAAATAGCGGCGGAGACAGGGGGCAACGAGCTGGATAAAGTGCTGGAAACATGAAAGGTGATATAGCGTCACACTCCTTGGACCGGTCATTCCTCCTTGAAACCGGGCAACCCTTGTTCGGCTCGCCAGCGTTTGACCTCCTCTATGATATGCTCAATCATCTGCTCAATATCAACATCTTTAGGAGGAGGTGGCTCTGGGTAGAAAATCACATCTGTGCCGCGTTCATGTTCGGTGACCAACACAAAATGCCGTACTAGCTTTGTCAAATATCTATCCCGTTCTTCATGCGTCCCTCCGAGTTCGCTTGACATTGCAGCGAACATTTCCTTCATGAACTCGCGAAACTCTGATTCTGTATATTCCTCAAAATTAAACTTGAGTGGGAGATTGGAATTCTTTTTCATGCCATTACCTTCTGGTCCTGTGAATGTCGATATGCTGCCGTGGTGTCATGACCCTGAGGTTATCCATATCATAAACAGCACCGCCATGCTGAATTTCATGGGTATGATGAATTTCAAAACGTTCACGTCCTCCTACTCGCTCGGACGAGATAGTATAAGGGGATTTACCGTCTGCCATTATAATGCGGTTTGGCAGAATAAATTGCTCACTTAGCGTCGGGTCATTGGCCACTTCCATCCAGAATGCCCTGCGAAAATCAGCGAACGTGCTGAACTCCCTGCCGCGCAGTCTATCAGCGATTTGCGCGGGGATGGGAGCCCCCAGTTCCTGACTGGTCTGTTCCAGCCAACGCCCAGTCACCTCTTCCCCCTGGCCCGTTGCGGTACCCGCTTCATTGCGTGGCTCTACCTTGAAGACAATGTAGATAGCCTCGGCTCGCACGTCTTCCGGGAAGATCAGGATGGCGTCGTTCCAATCCTGCGGTAAGGCGGGATACTCGGTCGTGGTGGCCTGTGATGCTTCGTCCGCAACTGGGTAGACCATGATCCCGTTCAGCAGGTGGGTATCGGCACTCGGCAGCGGCGACAGTTGCTCCTGGAGCGGGCCGTCGTTCGGCGTCCATGTCAGGGTGATACCGTTGAGGTGGGCTTCGAGGTACGTCTTGTCCGCCGACCATTGCACCTGACGGACGGGCACCATTTCGGCAGGCGTGCCCTGGCGAACGTGAAACCCGGCAATCTGTGTACTGCCATCGGCCAGTGTCTGTATCGAGAAGCGGACGCGCGTCGGCGCTTCCGACATGCGGCGTATCTGGTCGGTCGTGAGCAGGGTGCCATCGCTATAGCCTCCGGGCAGAAAGGCCAATAGATGCAGATAGGCACGCCCCGGGCCAGTATCGAGGAACCGCCCCACTGCCTCGATGCGGTCGTCGGCGTTTCCGGTGACCACGCCGGCCAGTGCCGTGGCAGCGCTTGCCACCCCGGCCGCTTCCAGCCCCGTGGCCACCGCCGGCAC
>NZ_KE332388.1:1023675-1196665 GCF_000409775.1 Litchfieldella anticariensis FP35 = DSM 16096
GAACCCGGCGGCTCGCCAGCTTCCCAACGTTGCCAACCGGTTCCGTGTTTGAACGCCTATACGAGGAGGTTGCAGGAACGCCTGGTCGTCATCGCCGCTTTTTCCGGCGAGATAGAGCGCCGTGCCACTGTAGGTGGAACTTTCGCATTCCGTTCCAGCATCCGCGCATCCCCAGCCCACCCGCCGAGAATGGGCAAAGACGCGTGGCGGCAGTGGGTCAGGTACGGGAGGCTCGGGTGTGAGCACGGGTTCGGGCGGCGGTGGCGAAGGCGCGGGACGGGAGGGATAAACGCCCCGTCGTCTCAGCGAAACTTCCTTTGGCGTGAGGTTTCGAGCATTCAGCGACGGCAGCAAGGTGTCGACAAGAAAACCGCCCGCATCATACGAGGCCAGATTCGAGCGCCATTTCTCTCCACCCCATGTCACGACGGCATGGCTCGGCGGATCGAAGGTGTGAACGATGAACAACTCCCCGCTCTTGAGGGCGTTGTCGATTGCCTTGATTTTTTCGTCGCGGGATATGCCAACATCATGGGAATAAGGTGACACTTTCCGGTAAAGGTCGGATAACTCATACCCGCTCAAGGTTTCGGCATATCGACTGAGGAAAGGAGTCTTTTCAACATAGGGAAGGTCGATGTCCCTGATGTCTCTCCGGTGTTTGATACGGGCAAAGATCATGGTGCGGCAGTGTCATTCAGGAAAGCGGCAGGTCAGCTTATCGGCCTGCTGAACCACACTACAGATGTGCCGTCACGATCATGCGCAAAGTGGATAAGACATGTCTTATTTTACATGCGAGAGTGGATATTACTCTCGATGATAAGGGCGGTGACAGCGAGAAATTATGACTGTGTTATAAATACCCTCTAACGTGACAGGGGAAAATAAAGACTCACCCTCAGCCCGCACGGCGTATGCGGTGCCACGTTCAGACGGGCATCGTGACGTCGGGCGATGGAGTCGACGATCGCCAGCCCCAGCCCGGAACCGTGGGTGTCCTGGCGTCCACCGCGTTCGAAGGGATGGTGCAGACGCGCCAGGACTTCGGGGGCCACGCCGGGGCCATCGTCTTCGATGAACAGTTCCACCTCGTCGCCATGCCGCACCAGGCCCAGGGTGATCATGCTACCCGGCGGTGTGTAGCGCAGCGCGTTGTCGATCAGGTTGCCGAGCAGTTCGCGCAGCGCCCATGGCTCGCCATGAATGTACAGCGGCGTGTCGGGCAGTTCGGCCAGCCCTAGGTCGTGATCCTGGGCGACATCGCGCCCGGCCCAGTCAAACAGCGTCTCGCGCAACAGCGCGCCCAGGTCGAGCCGGCTCATCTCGCTGCCATCGACCACGTGACGCAGCCGCGCCAAGCTCAGCAGCTGGCTCGCCAGGCGGCTGGTGCGTTCGGCCCCATCGTGGACCTCCACCAACGCCCGGCGCCATTCGTCTGGTTGGTGGCTCTTGAGGGCCAGTTCGCTGGTGCTCTGCAACCCGGCCAGCGGGGTCTTGAGCTGGTGGCTGGCATCGGCGGTAAAGCGCAACAACGCATCGCGGCTCTCACGCTGGTGGGCAAACAGGGTGTCGAGGGTTTCGGCCAGTTCGCGCAGTTCCTCGGGCACCCGCGCATCGAACGGGCGCATGTCGTCGGCCTCGCGCTGGCGCAATAGTTGGCGTAACTGGCGCATGGGGTTCAACGCCACGCGCATCGCCAGCAGCATCAACAATCCCGCCACCAGCACCATGACCAGGAAACGCGTCACCGCACGTTCGAATAGTTCCCAGGTCAGTGCCTGACGCCCCGCCAGGGTATGGCCGACCCAGATCTGCACCGGGTCCTGGGTTTCCCAGCCGGCCGAGTCGAACTCCCGCCCGTGCAGGCGCCAGCCGGCGCCGAGGTTGTCGGCATCCGTCCACACAGGATGCTCGTCGACTTGTTGGCGCCAATCGGCCTGAATGGGGAAATCCAGGTTGGCCGAGACCCGCTTCCCGTCGGCATCGAGCACGGCGTAGAAGACCCGTTCCTGATGGCGGGTGGCGAGGATCTGCAGCGCGGCGGCAGGAATTTCCACCACCGGCTTCCCTTCCTGCCACTGCACGGCCTCGGCGATGGTCAACGCCGCTGCCTCGAGCTGGCTGTCGTAGGCGCGCTCGGCGGCACGTTGCGAGCTGAGATAGGCCTCGATCAACAGCAGCGCACCCAGTGCGCTCACGGTCACCAGCAGCCACACCGCCAAGCGCGATTTGAGGGTACCGTCGACCTCGATCACCGCGGCTCTTCCTCGAGCCGGTAGCCGAGGCCACGGAAGGTGCGGATGCGCAGCCCGCTGCCCTGCAGCCGCTTGCGCAAGCGGCTGATGTAGACCTCCAGGGCATTGGAGCCCACGTCGCCGAAGCCGAACAGTCGGTTCTCGAGCATCTCGCGCGGGGTGATGCTGCCGGCATGCAGCAACAACCCTTCCAGCAAGCGCACTTCGCGACGCGGCAGGTCGAGCGCCTCGCCGTTCAGCGTGGCGACGCCCGAGGTCGAGTCAAAGCACAGTGCACCCAGGCTCAGGCGGTTGTCGGTACGTTGCTGGCTACGACGCAACAAGGCACGCACCCGCGCCTCGAGTTCGGCAAGCGAAAACGGCTTGGCGAGGTAGTCGTCGGCTCCCAGGTCGAGCCCGCGAACTCGGTCGTCGATGCCGTCGCGCGCGGTGAGAATCAGCACCGGGGTGGTGTCGCCGCGCTCGCGCAGTTCGCCAAGCAGCGTCAGCCCATCGCCGTCGGGCAACCCCAGATCGAGCAGGATCAGGTCGAAGCGGTCGTGGCGCAGCGCCGCGCTGGCTTCGGCATAACGCGTAAAGCCCTCGACGGTATTGCCCAGTGGGGTCAGGGCCTGGTTCAGCGAGCGGGCAATCAACGGATCATCTTCGACGACGAGCAGACGCATACGACCAAAGTCTCATGAGGCGGTGACGAAATGACAGGTTGATGAAAGGTTGCGCGCCTAGCATGCCGTTGTGTCATCCACAGCGATGGCAGGCGGGGAAATTCCTCCTCGTAACCAGAACAAGAGAACAGGAGTTCGCCATGAAGATCAACAAGGCTTTCCGTCACTGCTCTGGCCTGGCCCTGCTGGGCAGCTTGCTGCTGGCCGGCGGTGCGCAGGCCCAATCCGATTCCACCGAGTGTATCGCCCCGGCCAAACCGGGTGGCGGCTACGACCTGACCTGTCGCCTGGCGGCCAATGGCCTGCAGGAAACCGGGCTGATCGACAAGCCGATGGCCGTCAGCTACATGCCGGGCGGCATTGGCGCCGTGGCCTATAACCATGTCAATGGCGTACGCACCGACGACCCCAACCTGATCGTGGCGGCCAGCACCGGCGCGGCAGTCAACCTGGCACTGGGCAAGTTCGGCCAGTACGACGCCACTGAAGTGCGCTGGCTGGGTGCGCTGGGTGTCGACTATGGCGCTATCGTGGTCAACGCTGACGCGCCCTGGCAGAACCTCGACGAGCTGATGGCCGACCTGCGCGACAACCCGGGCGAGATCGCCTTCGGCGCCGGCGGTACGATCGGCAGCCAGGACTGGATGAAGGCAGCGCTGACCGCCAAGGCCGCTGACATCTCACCGAAGAGCCTGCGTTATGTCGCCTTCGAGGGCGGCGGTGAAGCGCTGGCGGCACTGCTTGGCGACCATATCCAGGTCTTCACCGGCGATCTTTCTGAGCTCAAGTCGCAGCTCGAAAGCGGCAAGATCCGCGTGCTGGCGGCACTCTCCGAGGAGCGCATGAACGGGCCCTACGCCGAGATCCCCACCGCCGCCGAACAGGGCTACGACGTGCAGTGGCCGATCTGGCGCGGTTACTACATGGGTCCCGAAGTCGACGACGAGGCTTACTATACCTGGGTCCAGCGGTTCACCGCGCTGTCCGAGGACCCGAAGTTCGCCGAGCTGCGCGAGGCCCGTGGGCTGTTCCCGATGTCCCGTTTTGGTCCTGACTTCGACAGCTACGTCCAGGAGCAGGTCGGTGAATTCAAGGCGCTGGCAGATGAAGTGGGTCTGAGCCAATGAAGCTTGCCGCCGACCGATGGCTGGGCGTCTTCCTGATCGGTCTGGCGGCGTTCGTCGCCGTCCAGGCCCTCAGGCTGGAGGTGCCCTTCAGCTACGATCCCGTGGGGCCCAAGGCCTTTCCGCTGGGCCTGGCGATCCTGCTGGCCGCCTTGTCGCTGGTGCTGGTGTTCAAGCCCGGCGCCAACGGCCACTGGCCCGACCGTGCCCTGGCCGTGAAGTTGCTAGCGGTGCTCGGTGTACTGCTGGTCTACGCGCTGCTGTTCACACGCCTTGGTTTCGTTGCCACCTCGTTGCTGGCGATCGTCGCCCTGGCACGAATCTTCGCCGCTTCCTGGGGTAAGGCGCTGCTGACCGGCGTGTTGATGGCCATGGGCAGCTATTTCCTGTTCACCCATGGGTTGGGAATATCCCTGCCCAATGGTTACTGGCTGGAAGGCCTCATCTAGGGCCTAGAGGTACGCCATCATGTTTGATTTCCTGATACAGGGCTTCGGCGTCGCGCTAAGCCCGCTGAATCTTGGGCTAGCCTTTCTCGGCGCCCTGCTTGGCACGCTGTTCGGCGCCCTGCCAGGCATCGGCCCGATCAACGGCATCGCCATCCTCATGCCGTTGGCCTATACCCTGGGTCTGCCGGCCGAATCGGCATTGATCCTGCTCGCCGGCATCTATACCGGGTCCGAGTATGGCGGGCGCATGTCGAGCATCCTGCTCAACGTGCCCGGTGACGCCGGTGCGGTAATGACTACCCTCGACGGCCATCCGCTGGCCAAGAAGGGGCTCGCCGGTCCAGCGCTTGGCCTGTCGGCGGTCAGTTCGTTCGTTGGCGCGACTATCGCCATTCTCGGCCTGACGCTGTTCGCCCCGCTGCTGGCCGAGGTCGCGGTGATGTTCGGGCCCGCCGAGTTCTTCGCCCTGATGGTGTTCGCCTTCGCTTCGATGTCGGTAATGATGGGCAAGGACCCGACCAAGACCGCCATCGGCGCCGTGCTCGGGGTACTGATCGGCACCGTTGGCATCGATTCCGGCACCGGGGTGTTGCGCTATACCTTCGGCATGCCCGAACTCTACGATGGCATCGACTTCGTGGTGATGATCATCGGGCTGTTCGCGATCAGCGAGATCCTGCTGATGCTCGAGCACGCCAACCGCAAGGATTCCGATGGCGACATTCCCCCGCTGGGGCGGGTGTTCATCAGCCTCAAGGAAGTGCTGTACTGCAAGGGCGCCATGCTGCGTTCGGGGTTGATCGGCTTCATCATCGGTGTGCTGCCCGGTACCGGTGCCTCGGTGGCCGGCGCGGTGTCCTACACCACCGAAAAGCGCCTCTCCGACAAGGAAGGCACCTTCGGCACCGGCGACATGCGCGGCCTGGCGGCGCCGGAAGCAGCCAACAATGCCGCGGCGGCGGGCTCGTTCGTGCCGATGCTGACCCTGGGCATTCCCGGCTCCGGCACTACCGCCGTGCTGCTTGGAGCGCTGATGCTCTACAACATCACCCCGGGGCCGATGATGTTCAGCGAACGCCCGGAAGTGGCTGGTGGCCTGATCGCCTCGCTGTACATCGGTAACCTGGTGCTGCTGGCACTCAACCTGCCGCTCGCCGGGGTATTCGCTCGGGTACTGACCATCCCGCGCTGGGTGCTGGTGCCAGGCATCGCCATCCTGGCCTTTGTGGGGGTCTACCAACTGCACTCCGATCTGACTGCCATCTACCTAATGCTGATCATCGGCGTGTTTGGCTATCTGCTGCGCAAGCTGGGCTTCTCGCTGGCCCCGGTGATCCTCGGCTACGTACTCGGTGGGCTGATGGAACAGAACCTGCGCCGCGCCCTGTCGATCAGCGGCGGCGACGTGGAGATCCTATGGCGCTCGGGCATCTCGCTGGGCTTGTGGATCGCCGCCGCGGCACTGCTGGTATTGCCTTGGTTGCTGCCCAAGCTGTTGTCGAAGCTACAACCCAGCGGCAAGCCACTGGAGCAAGTCGAGGACGACTGATAGCGTTGCGAGCCCGCTGTGGCCTCACAGCGGGCACTTATGTTTCACCGGGGATACGACATCTTGAGCAGCACCATCAGGCAGCGGATGATCACCAAGGGCAGGTTCCTGCCGACACTGGTACTGGGTATCGGCGGTGGCGCCCTCGCCTATTGGCTGCACACGCCCTTGCCGTGGCTGTTGGGTGCAATGCTCGCGACGACACTCGTCAGCCTGACGGGCGTCCGGCTGCGCCCGCCGAGTTCATCGCGCAAGGCAGTACTGGTGGTCATTGGCGTAATGCTGGGCTCGGCCTTCACTCCCGATCTGTCCGGTGATTTGCCCCTGTGGGGCGCCAGCCTGGTCATCATGCTGCTGGCCACCGCGGTGATGATGGCCTTCTCGGTGTGGTTCTCGCGCCGCGTGGCCGGCTATTCGCTGGATACCGCCATGTACTCGGGGGTGCCCGGTGGCGTGTCGGCGGTCACGCTGATGGCGATGGACTCCAACGCCGATCTGCGGGTCGTTGGGCTGACCCATGCTATCCGCATCCTGATCCTGCTGATCGCCATTCCGCCGTTGTTGCAGCTCATCGGTCATGTCAGCCTGCAATCTGGTGGGATAAGCCTCGCGCAGTGGCTGTGGCTGCCGACGCTGGAGGATGCGGCCTGGCTCACCGCTGCGGCGGTGGCCGGCGTGTGGCTGGGGAACTGGTTGCGCTTGCCCAACGCCCTGCTATTCGGGCCGGCGCTGCTCTCGGCCGCGCTGCACCTGACAGGCGTGACCGAAGCCGCCATCCCACCGACGATCATCACCCTGGCCCAGGTCATCATCGGCGTCTCGGTGGGGGTGCGCTTCGCCGGCACCTCGCTGATAGATGTGGGCTACAACCTGATGATGGCTGTGGTGCAGACGATCGCCCTGTTGCTGATCGCCATCCTCGCCGCGTGGATCGTGCACGCCTTGACGGGCTATTCCTTGGCCGCGGCACTGCTGGCCTACATGCCAGGCGGCGCGCCCGAACTGAGCCTTGTCGCCCTCTCACTCGGCATCGACCCCGCCTTCGTGACCTCGCACCACCTGCTGCGTATCACGGTGCTGATCCTGCTGATGCCGGTGTTGTTGAGTCGTTTCAAGCGATTGAGTGCTTAGTGCGTTTATCCATCGAACCCATAAAATCGCCGTGCTGTCTCGCTAGTGACCTGCTCCAGTTCAGACTCGGGTATCCACTGTCCGATGTCGTGGAGTGCCTTTTCATAACTGTAAAGGTGCTCATGTTCCGTCCAGGGCCAATCACTGCCCCACATGAGTCGATGCGGTCCCAAGGATTCGAGGAGCCGTTTGCTGACATCGCTCAATCCATCGCCTTGGCTGCGGTAAGGGGCTGAACACTTGACCCAGTAGCGCTGAGACTCCTTTCCCTCGCACAGTCGATCGATGACGGGATCACGCCACGCATTGTCCTTCGGCCTGCCGAAATGGTCGATCACCAGATCCAGTTCCCACTGGGCCAACAGGTCGAGAATCGACAGCAGGGTGTTGCCCTCTGCCTGGATTTCCACATGCCAGCGACGTGATTCGAGACGACAGAACAAGTCTCTCCATTGTGATGCCTGAAGTGCATCCACCGTCCGTCCAATCCAGTTGAGGCGCGAGCCCTGAATGCCCAACGTCTCCATTTCATCAAGCTCGTCATCGTCGACTCTAGGATCCAACACGGCCACTCCCCTGAGTCGCTTTGGATGCCGGCGCAAGCATTCCATCAGATAGTCGTTGTGGGTGCCAAGAAAGCTGGGCTGGACCAACACACCATGCGCAATCCCCCAGCGGTCCAGCAAATCGAGATAGGTGGTCAAAGGCGCTTCATAGCTTGGGCAGTGGCGCGGGTTGTTCGCGAACTGACACTGGTGGGTGAAGACGTGAGCGTGGGCATCAACGATTTTAGACATTGGTCGAATCCGGGTTGTACCAAGGTGCTTTGCATGTCATAGATATCTACTCTTATATAAGACCATAAGTACACTAGAGCATATGACGATGCAAGCCAACTCCCAGCAAGACGAGTCACGCAGCCCGCGGTACTACCGCATCTATCAGGCGCTGCTGACCGACATACAGCATGGCAGCCTCAAGCCGGGCGATGTCCTGCCATCGGAAATGAACATCGCACAATCGCACGGTGTTGCCCCGGGCACGGCCCGCAAGGCTGTCGACATGCTCGTCGATCGCGGATGGGTAGAGCGCCAGCATGGCAAGGGCACCTTCGTGCGTCGGGCGGACTTCAGCCACTCACTGGCCCGCTTTTTCCGTCTGACCGACCGAGAGGGAGTTCAACTGCATCCCAAGAGCGAGTTGCTCGGGGTACGTGAGGTGCCTGGGTCCGCCAAGATCTGTCGTCATCTCGAAGTCGCTGAGAACAGCGAATTGATCGAAATCGAGCGGGTGCGGCGCGTCGATGAGATGCCACTACTGCACGAAGTCATCTACCTGTCACGGGCCCGCTTCCATCCCTTGTTGGATCTGCCACCAGAGGAGTGGGGGGATCTGCTCTATCCCCTCTATGAACAAGTCTGCGGCGAAGTGGTCTTCCGCGCCACAGACACGCTGTCCGCAGGCCCAGCACCGGAAGGCCCCGCTCGCCACCTCGGGTTGGGCGCGGGGGAACTAGTCATCGAAATCACTCGTCTGGCCAGAGGATATGACGAGCGACCGCTGGAGTGGCGACTGAGTCGAGGTCGACTCGACTGGTTCCATTACAGCTTCGATATCCGCTAGGTGGATGGACTCACCACTTTTCTTATTAACCACCCTCCAATATGACTCTCCGAGGAGCTACGCCATGATCAACAACAAGACGTTCTTGCTGCCCAGCATTGCGGGGATAGGCCTGCTCGCGCTGAGTGTGCACGCCGGCGCGGCACAAGAAGTCCGTATCGCCACCCATGTTTCCGCCGAATCGCCGCTTGCCAAGCAAGTGGAAATGTTCGCGGAAAAGATCGAAGAACGTTTGCCGGGTCAGTTCACCTTCGAGCTCTATCCCAATGGCCAGCTCGGTAAGGAATCGGCACTCATCGACAATCTGCAACTGGATACGATCGAGATGGTCAACGTCGCCTCTGGGGTATTGAAGGTGGATGACAAACTCGGTTTCTTCGACCTGCCATGGCTGTTCCAGGATCGTGAGAATGTCCAGCAGGCGATGGCTGCCGGCCTGGAAGATGCACTGGTCGAAACCGTCGAGGACAGCATGAGCGCCAAGGTGGTGGGAATCTATGAAAACGGCTTCCGCCACATCATCAACTCCAGCCATCCCATCGAGGCTCCTGACGACCTGGAGGGAATGAAGATCCGCATCTCCGGTGGAGACTTCCGTCAGCAGATCTTTGCTTCACTGGGGGCGGTACCCGCCAAGATCGCCTGGGGAGAAACCTTCACTGCCATGCAGACCGGCGTGGTGGATGGTGCAGAAGCCGCAACCTACGGCTTCTATGGCCAGAAGATGTACGAGGTGCAGGACTACCTGTCGATGACACGCCATGTCTACACGCCCTCTTTCTTGCTGGCGTCGCCTGGTTTCTGGGATTCGCTGAGCGAAGAGCAACAAACGGCCTTTATCGAAGTGGCCAATGAGATGCGCGACGAGGCATATGCCCAGGCCGCCGAGATCGAGCAGTCGAACCTCGAGGCCATGCGCAGCTCATTGGAGATCAATGAGGTCGACCTGGCCCCCTTCCGGGACAGCGTGCAGTCCGTCTATGACGACTACGTCAACCGGTACGGCGATGACTGGCTCGACATCGTTCGTCAGACCGCCGAATCTTCGTGATCGCTGGAGTCGAGACGATGTTGAGATACCTGGATCGCTTGATCGAGACCGTTGTGGGGGCCCTGGTGGCCCTCACCACCGTCGCCGTTTGCCTGAATGTCTTTTATCGCTATGTGCTCGGTTCCGGCCTGGTTTGGGCTGATGAAGTACCAGGGTTTCTGCTCGTCTGGATCGCTTTTCTCGGCGCCTATATCGCTGCCAGGCAGGAAGGCCACATTGCCTTCGACATGCTGGTCGAGTCCTTCCCTTCCGTGCTTCGCCGAGCGGTTCTGGTGATCGGCGACACGGCGGTCATCGGATTCTTCGTGCTTCTCGGTATCAAGTCATGGCAGATGATCGACCGTGTCGGCGGCCGATCCATCGAGACGCTACCCATCGCCCAAGGGGTATTCATGAGCGTGCTGCCCATTGCCAGCGCCCTGATGGTGGTGGCATTGAGCGTCCGCCTTATTCAACGTTGGAGGAATCCCTGATGGCCTGGGGTGTCGTTGCGATGCTGTTCGGCATCATTCTTCTGGGTGTGCCGGTAGGCTTTGCCCTGA
The DNA here is from genome assembly GCF_000409775.1 of Litchfieldella anticariensis FP35 = DSM 16096. Taxonomy (GTDB): domain Bacteria; phylum Pseudomonadota; class Gammaproteobacteria; order Pseudomonadales; family Halomonadaceae; genus Litchfieldella; species Litchfieldella anticariensis. The sequence continues at coordinate 1,034,068 of NZ_KE332388.1, forward strand.
TGATCACCGCCGCGATTTCGATGTGGTTGGCGGATATCAACCTGTTGATGATCCCGGTGCAAATCTATTCCGGCACCAACTCACTGGTGCTGCTGGCGATACCGTTGTTCATCCTGATGGGCGAACTGATGAGTGCGACAAGCATCGCACAGCGCTTGATCGATCTCGCTGCGGCCCTGGTGGGTTGGCTGCGTGGCGGCCTGAGCCACATCAATGTGGTCACGTCGATGTTCATGGCGGAAATGAGCGGCTCGGCGGTGGCCGATGCGGCCGTAATGTCGAAGATCTTCGTACCCCAGATGGAGCAGCGCGGTTATCCCAAGGGGTTTGCAGCATCGATCACGGCGGTCTCGGCAACTCTTGGCATCATCATTCCGCCATCGATCCCCATGGTGTTGTATGGCGTGACCACCAACACCTCGATTCGCGACCTTTTCATCGCCGGTATCGTGCCTGGCTTGCTGTTGGCAGCCGCCTTCATGGTGACGTCCTGGCTGTTCGCACGACGTGAGCAACATCCGCGTGAGGGCGACTTCCAGATCAAGGCACTCGGCACTGCATTCAAGCGGGCGCTGATTCCCTTGATGATCCCGGTGATCGTGGTGGGCGGCTTGATCGCCGGCATCTATACCCCGACCGAAGCTGCGGGCATCGGGGTGATGATCGCCCTGCTGTTCGGCTTGTTCGGGACGCGCGACCTCGACTACCGCATCATCTGGAAGCTCTTGGTGACAACAGCACGACAAACCGCCGTCGTGATGATGATCGTCGCAGGTTCTGCCATTCTGGGGCAGTATCTAGCCAATGAGCAGTTACCCCAACAGATCGCCAGCGCGCTGGGCGGTATCACCGACAGCTATATCCTCAACCTGCTGATCATCAATATCTTCGTGTTGCTGTTAGGTATGTTCCTGCATGCCAGCGCGGCGATCATCGTGGTGGTGCCCCTACTGTTGCCTATGGCGACACAGCTTGGCATCGATCCGGTGCACTTTGGCGTAATCGTCTGTCTCAACCTGGGCATCGGACAGCAGACGCCACCCGTGGCGAGCGTGTTGCTCACCGTCTGCTCGACCACCGGCATGAAGATCGAGCAGGTCATGGGATACTGCAAATGGTTCCTGCTGGCCATGTTCATCGTACTGATGATCGTGACCTTTACGCCGATGACCGCGTTGTGGTTCCGTTAGGAGACCCAACCATCAGCCTGGCTTGAGTGGCCTAGGCAATCGCGCCGCAGGCTGTACTCCTACCACAAAAGCTGCTAGCCCGGCTCTCGTAGGAGTGCAGATTTCCTGCGCGATCCGGCCAGCAAGCCGGCTGGTGTGGAAGCGGAGCATGCCCTTGCAAGTGATTGCTATTTCGAGAAGACAAGAAGAATCAAGGCGCCTCCATCGCTTCCGGCGATATGGTTCGTTTCCGGCTCGCGCATAAGGAAATCACCAGCTTTGTAGCGATGATTTTGGTCGTAGAAATCACCATTGATCACGTAGATCTGCTCACGCCTATCGTGAGAATGACTGTCCGAGAACGCTCCCGGAGCCATCTCGATCAACATGGTTTCGATGGCATCATTCTCTTCGCGATACAAAACCTTGTGCTGAAAGCCTGGTATCCCACTGTCCTGCCAATCAAGCGACTCCGTCTCGATGACCAAGAATTGCTCAATATCAGATCGACCGGACTTAGCTGGCTGAAAAATTTCTTTCATGGCATCAAAGATCCTTGACCAGCCGCAGGGCATCGTAAATGGCGGCATGGGTGTTGCGGGATGCGACGGCATCGCCGATCCGGAACAGCTGGAATCCATCGCCCGCGTTGCGGATGACGGCCTGCGGCTTGCCGACGATCAGATCCTCGTAGTTCACTTCGCCACCATTGCGGGAATGCGGCTTCAGCTCGAAATAGATGTCGGCCATCGGCGTGATACCGTAATTGACCACCACCTGGTCGATACGCTGCTCTTGGTCCAGGTCCTGCTGATCTTGAAATGCGTAATCGCTGGTGATCTTGGCCAGCAGTTCGTTCCCATCCCGCTGCACGGACTTCAATCGGTAGGTGGGCGTGAAGGTGACGTTGGGTCGCTGCAGGGAACGCATGTACGGCACCAGGTTCATGGCCATGATTTCCGCCGAGAAGGTGCGGTCGGGGGTCATGATCTCGAGCTCGGCCCCGGTAGCGGCAATGATCTCCGCCGCCTGCATGGCGGCATGATCACCGGCATCATCGAACAACAGTACCCGTTTGCCTGGTGACACGTGCCCGGAAAGGATATCCCAAGTGTTGACCACCAGGTCGTGCCCAATCTCAGGCTGGTCTTCCTGGGGGTAGCCGCCGGTGGCCACAATCACCACATCCGGTTTCTCGGCGAGCACGTCCTCGACCTCGGCCCAGACGTTGTAACGGATCTCGACGCCGAGGGCCTCGCAGCGCGCCAGGCGCCAATCGATGATGCCCATCATCTCCCGACGACGCTCGCTCTGCGCCGTGAGGCGCACCTGCCCGCCGGCATCGCTGGCGGCTTCCAGCACCACCACCTCGTGGCCTCGCTCGCCGGCGACGCGGGCGGCCTCCAGCCCCGCGGGCCCGGCGCCGATGATCACCACCCGACGCGTTTGCGATGCCTTGGGGATGGTGTGGGGCATGGTGGTTTCGCGCCCGGTGGCGGCGTTGTGGATGCAGTAGGCGGCGCCACCCTGGTAGATGCGATCGAGGCAGTAGTTGGCGCCGACACAGGGACGAATCTCTTCCTCGCGCCCCTCCATGATCTTGCGCACGATGTGCGGGTCGGCCATGTGGGCGCGGGTCATGCCGATCATGTCGACCTTGCCCGAGGCGATGGCATAGCGGGCAGTGGCGACATCCTGGATCTTGGCACCATGGAAGGTGGGGAAATTCACCTGGCGACGGATCTCGCCGGCGAAATCCAGGTGCGGGGCGCTGGGCATACCCTGGATGGGGATCACGTCGGTGAGCCCCGGGTCGGTGTCGATATGGCCGCGGACCACGTTGAGGAAATCGACCAGGCCGCTGTCCTTCAGACGCTGCGAGATCTCCATCCCGTCGTTGGCTGTCAGCCCGCCCGGCAGCATCTCGTCGCCGGTATAGCGCACACCAACGATGAACGACTCGCCGACCCGCTGGCGAATGGCACGCAGCACCTCAAAGGTGAACCGCAGCCGGTTGTCGAGATTCCCGCCGTAAGGCGCCTCGAGAGTATTGGTCAGCGGCGACCAGAACTGGTCCATCAAGTGGCCATAGGCTTGCAGCTCGATGCCATCGAGGCCGGCCTCGTGCATGCGTTCGGCGGCATCGGCATAGTCCTTGATCAAACGCTCGATATCCCAGTCCTCGACCTGCTTGGGAAAAGCACGGTGGGATGCTTCGCGGCGATGAGAGGGCGACACCGCCGGCAGCCAGTCGCCCTTGTCCCAGCGGGTGCGCCGGCCCAGGTGGGTCAACTGGATCATCACCGCAGTGCCGTGCTCGTGACAGGCGTCGGTCAGCTCGCGCATCCAGGGCACCACCTCGTCCTTGTAGGCCAGGATGTTGTTGAACACTGGAGGGCTGTCCTTGGCCACCGCCGCCGAACCAGCTGTCATGGTCAAGCCCAGGCCAGCCTTGGCCCGCTCGACGTGATAGGCGCGGTAGAGCTCCTTGGGCATTCCGTCCTCAGGGTAAGCGGGCTCGTGGGACGTCATCATGAGCCTGTTCTTCAGGGTCAGATGCTTGAGCTGAAAGGGCTGCAGCAGCGGGTCGTTAGCCATGGTCAGGCCTCCTCGATCTTGTTGTGTACTTGACAACGTTAATAGTGAATGTACACACTCGTCAACTGAATGCACACAAGTGTACATAAAAACGAAAATCCGATGTGACAGGCCGTCATGAAGCGATGAAACTAGTTACCGGCGAGATGTCGGCTTATGGCAAGAGGAGATTGAACGAATGTCGCAAGACGCTGTGATCGGCATCGTTGGTGGTCATGGGTGGATGGGGCGGTCATTAGGGATTGCCTTGCTGGAACAGGGCATTGTGTCCGCCCGCCAATTAGTGGTCTCATCGCGTTCCGGGAGCGGTGACGCTTACCGCGACTGGCCCGACGTCCGTTGCGTCAAGGACAACCAAGAGTTGGTCGATCTGACGGATGTTATCGTGCTCTCCGTGCGCCCGCAGGATCTCGCCAGCGTCAATATCGCGGCACATGACAAATTGGTCATTTCCCTGTTGGCGATGGCTTCCTTGCAGGAGATCTCCGGCCAGGTGGGGAGTCGCCGGGTGGTGCGTGCCATGCCGAACGCCGCGGCGGAAATCCGCCGGGCCTATTTTCCGTGGCATGCCTCACAGCAGGTTAGCGAAGCTGATAGACAGCTCGTTCAGGCGTTGCTCGAAAGCTGCGGTAAGGCACGGGAGCTGCCCACGGAGCGAGATCTCGACTATATGACGGCGCTGAGCGGTGCCGGGCCGGCCTACCCCGCCTTGCTAGCCCAGTCGATGCTGGAGCACGCCAGGCAGATGGGCATCGCCGACGATATCGCCCTCGAAGCCGTCATGCAGACCCTGGTAGGCGGCAGCCTATTGCTGGAAAGGCTAGGTGACGACCCCGGTGACATGGTGGAGCGGCTGATTTCCTATGACGGCACCACGGCCAAGGGGTTACGCACGATGATTGATGGGGGCATTGAGCAGATCATTCATCGTGGTCTTGCGGCGGCTCACCAGGCGGCAAGTGGATCGCGGTAAAATAAAATAAGTCAATCAAGAAACCGGGAGAGCATGGAATGAAAATCCTCGTCGCGGTCAAACGCGTCATCGACTACAACGTCAAGATCCGGGTCAAGCCGGACAACTCCGACGTCGACCTCACCAACGTCAAGATGGCCATGAACCCGTTCTGCGAGATCGCCGTGGAAGAAGCGGTGCGCCTCAAGGAGCGCGGTGTGGCCAGCGAGGTGGTCGCCGTCACCGTCGGCCCCAAGGCCGCCCAGGAGCAGTTGCGCACCGCGCTCGCCTTGGGCGCCGATCGCGCCATTCACGTCGAGACCGAGGCCAAGGTCGAGTCGCTGGCAGTGGCCAAGCTGCTGGCCAAGGTCGTCGAGGCGGAGCAGCCGCAACTGGTGATCCTCGGCAAGCAGGCCATCGACACCGACAACAACCAGACCGGGCAGATGCTTGCCGCCTTGACCGGGCTGCCCCAGGGCACCTTCGCCTCCGCGGTGAAAGTGGACGGGGACAAGCTGCAGGTGACCCGCGAGATCGACGGCGGCTTGCAGACCGTCGACTTGAGCCTGCCGGCTATCGTCACCACCGATCTGCGCCTCAACGAGCCGCGCTACGCCAAGCTGCCCGACATCATGAAGGCCAAGAAGAAGCCGCTGGACACCCAGACGCCCGAAGCGCTGGGGGTCGAGGTGGCGTCGAAGGTCACGCTGCTCAAGGTCGAGCCGCCGGCCGAGCGCCAGGGCGGCATCAAGGTAGGCTCGGTGGACGAGCTGGTCGACAAACTCAAGAACGAAGCCAAAGTGCTTTGAAAGGGGCTGATTTCATGAGCATTCTGATCCTGGCCGACCATCACGAGGGTCAACTCGGTGCTGCCACGGCCCATGTGGTCGCTGCCGCCCAGCAGATTACCAACGCCAGTGGCGGCGCTATCGACGTGCTGGTCGTCGGCGAGAACGTTGCCGCCGTGGCCGAGGCCGCCGCCCAGCTCGACGGCGTGACCCGGGTGCGCGTGGCGGACCATGCTGTCTATGCCCACCAGCTCGCCGAGCAGCTGGGCGCGCTGCTGGCCGCGCTGGCCGATGACTACAGCCATGTGCTGTCTAGCGCCTCGACCACCGGCAAGAACGTACTGCCGCGGCTGGCCGCGCTCAAGGACGTGTCCCAGCTCTCCGACATCATCGGTGTGGAGAGTGCCGATACCTTCCAGCGCCCGATCTATGCCGGCAACGCCATCGCCACCGTGCAGAGCGCCGATCCCCTCAAGGTGATCACCGTGCGCACCTCGGCCTTCGATGCGGTAGCCGAGAGCGGCAGTGCCGCGATCGAGGCCGTGGACATCGTGGTCGAGAATGCACTCTCCGCCTTTGTCGGCGAGGAGCTGGCGCAGAGCGAGCGCCCCGAACTGGGCGCGGCCAAGGTGGTGATCTCCGGTGGGCGCGGCATGGGCAGCGGCGAGAACTTCAAGCTGCTCGAGGGTATCGCCGACAAGCTGGGGGCGGCGATCGGCGCCTCGCGGGCGGCGGTCGATGCCGGCTTCGTGCCCAATGACATGCAGGTCGGCCAGACCGGCAAGATCGTCGCCCCGGAGCTGTACATCGCGGTGGGCATCTCGGGGGCGATCCAGCACCTGGCGGGGATGAAGGACTCCAAGGTGATCGTGGCCATCAACAAGGACGAGGACGCGCCGATCTTCCAGGTCGCGGACTATGGCCTCGTAGGCGACCTGTTCGAGGTGCTGCCGGAGTTGGAGAGCAAGCTGTAACCCCCGAGCATGGCTCGTACCTGGGGCGGGGGTTTCGTATACCCCGCCCCCTGAGCGGCCACAAGATGTTAGGCTAGGCGGCACCGTCACCAAGGATGCCTGGTCCATGCCCCAACCCGCCGAACCCGCCCTTTCCGTCAGCGAGCTCAACCGCCGCGCACGCCTGTTGCTAGAGCGCGACTTCGGTCAGTGCTGGGTAGAGGGAGAGCTGTCGGGGGTATCGCGGCCGGCCTCGGGGCATGTCTATTTCACCTTGAAGGACGACCGCGCCCAGTTGCGCTGTGCCTTGTTCCGCAATCGCGCGCGCTTCGTGGCCACGCCACTCAAGGATGGCGACCGGGTGCGGCTGCTCGGCAAGCTGTCGATCTTCGAGCCACGCGGCGATTACCAGTTGATCGTCGATGCGGTGCAACCGGCTGGCCAGGGCGATCTGTTGGTGGCCTTCGAGCAGCTCAAGCAGCGCCTCGCCGCCGAGGGGGTGTTCGCCAATGCCCGCCCCCTACCCTTTCCGCCGCGTCACCTGCTGGTGATGACCTCGCCCACGGGCGCGGCGATTCGCGATGTACTGGCGGTGCTCACGACGCGTTGGCCACTGTCCCAGGTCAGCGTGATACCGGTGCCGGTGCAGGGCCGCGAAGCAGCACCAGCGATGATTCGTGCCTTGGCACTGATCAATCGATTCTCTCAAGCAGATGGACGCTTCGATCCCGACCGCGATGTGCTGTTGATCACGCGGGGCGGTGGCAGCCTGGAAGACCTGTGGGCCTTCAACGACGAGCACCTGGCACGGGCGATCTTCCATTCTCGCTTGCCGGTGATGTCGGCGGTGGGCCATGAAGTGGACGTGACACTGGCCGATTTCGCCGCCGACGTGCGCGCCCCCACACCGTCGGCGGCAGCCGAACAACTGGTGCCCGACCAACGCGACCTAATGCACCGCCTGAGCCAGCTTGGGGCGCGCCTGCTGCGAGCCCAACGCGGTCGCCTCGATGTCGAGGCTCAACGTCTCGATCACCTTCGCGCACGGCTGCGACATCCCGGTGAGCGCCTGGTCCAGCAACGCCAGCATCTGAATCAGCTAGAAGGACGGTTACAGCGCGCCATGTACGCCAGCCTGGCGATGAATCGCCAGCGCCAGCAGCATGCCCGGGCTCGCCTGCGTGCCTTCGACCCTACCCAACAACTGCGTCAGGCTCAGCAGCGCCTGACCTTGGCCCAAGCCAGGCTTTACACCGCCATGCCGCGTCAGTTGGAGAACCACCGAGCACGACTTTCTTCCGTCGTGAGGGAACTGCAGGCAGTGAGTCCGCTAGCGGTACTGAGCCGTGGCTACTCCATCCTCGAGGATGACAAGGGACACGTCGTTCGCCGCGCCCAGGATACCCAGCCCGGCCAGGGGCTCACCGCCCGCCTCGGTGAAGGGCGCCTCAAGCTGGAAGTGAAGCGACGCTTTTCCCGTTGAATAGTTGCTCACCAGAGTTACCGTACGGTAATTCGAGGATGTCTTTCTTTCCCCTCGCGCACGGGGAGCGCCATAATGGCAAGTACCTCAGCATAAGAGCGCACTGATGCCGAAAGACCCCACTCTACAACGCCTCGTCGACCTGGCCAGGCAGCGCAACGACCTAGCCGCGTTGTGGTTGTATGGTTCACGTGCCAGAGAGAGCCACCATGCCGGAAGCGACTACGATTTGGCTGTCGTTTTTACCGACTGGCTGGAACCTGCACTTGATCGAAGGCTTCGCCCCGAATTATTAGCCCTGGAATGGCAGCAAGCGTTGGGATTGCCTGAAGGTCGGCTGAGTGTCGTCGATTTGGCCATTGCGCCCATTCCACTGGCCTGGACAGTGGTTAGCGAAGGCCGCCGGCTGCTGGATTTGCATCCACAACTACGCATGCAGCAGGAAACCCGTATCATGTCACGATGGGAACTGGACTATCTGCATCAACGGAAACGGCATGGCTGAAACACATCCCGGCACGGCTTACCTCGATGCTCTGGACAACCACTTGAACGAGTGCCAGACCGACATCGAAATCCTGCGCGACATTTTAAAGCAGCGCCCATGGTCACGCCTGGAACAGCATGCCGCGGAGAGAACGCTTCAAGTTCTTATCGAAAGCTGCATTGGAGTTGCCAAGCACTGGGCAAGACAGGAAACGGGCCATACCAGCAGCGAAGCCATGGCGGCTTTTCAGCGCTTGATGGATAAGGGGGTCATCGATGCGAATACGCCCTGGCGTAAGATCATCGGGCTTCGAAACGTGCTGGTGCACGATTACCTGGAGGTCGACAATGAAATCGTGCGTGACGTCATCGAGCAGGATCACTATCAGGAGCTGCTGAGTTTCGCACGTGACGCCATGCTTGCTCTACGTCAGTTGTCGTCGACACCACCATAAACCTGAAACTCCACCTATTTGTCGATATTTTCCCTTTCCTGGACGTTGCCTTCCGGCTCATAGCCATGTCGGGCGTGGAAGCGTCGCAGCTCACGTGGTGGCGGCGCCTGCCCGGTGAAGATCTCGACATAGGCGGGAATGCGCCGCATGCGAACTTCGAGAGCTTCCTGGGTCTTCATCGAGATATAGCCGATCTGGGTGAGGTAGATGGTGCGGCCTCGCACGTTGGCCGCCAGCGCTTCGTATCCGTGTTGCACGAACATCCGTGTCAGCGCCTCGATGCGCGCCTCGTCCGCGACATCGATCTCTCTGGACACCTCGCTCGACTGCAGCGCCCAGCTGCGCATCGCGAATTCCAACTGAGAATCGAACAGTTCGGAATTCAGCCAGCAGTCGAAGACGTTGAGAATCGCTTCGACGATGCTCTCGGCATAGGCTTCGGTCTGCTGCACCAAGCCTTGGGTATTCTTCTCGCGCCAACGTTCGATCAAGGCATCCAACAGCGCCTCGCGGTCCTTGAAGAACCAGTAGAAGCTGGTGCGTGACAGATTGAGTCGCTTGGCCAGCGGCAGAATCCGCACGCTGTCCACGCCAGACTCGAGCAGCAGCTCGAAGGCTGCATTGAGCCAAGCTTCGCGAGAGCCCTTCCATTTGGAGTTGTGATTATCGGCAGGTTGCATTGAGACGGTTTCTCTGGCCAGGGAATGCAGCGCGGCAGGGAAAGCGCTGGCTAAAGAACGCAGCGTACACTAGTGTACATTATATGTACACGAAAGCGAAAAGCCTTCATTCCATGCCCCTTCCATACCGCATCGACAGTGCAGTATCGGCCAGGGATACTCACACGCCGCGATCCACGACGCCTTGCAATTGGTAAGGGAGCTGTAAGCAGTCTTACGTCGAGAGGTTCACCGCCTGACCCATGGGGGCCTCGCCACCAGGCTTGAAGGCACTGGGTTCGAGCTCATGCCGGGCCAGCAACTTGTAGAAATCGGTACGATTGCGTCCGGCGATACGTGCCGCCTGCGTCACGTTGCCTTCGGTGATCTTGAGTACCTTGATCAGGTAGCTACGCTCGAAACTGGCGCGTGCCTCGTTGAACGACGGCAGTGCGTTCTCCTCGGCAGTCAGCGCCTGGGCGACCAATGCTTCGGGGATGATCGGTGAACTGGTCAGCGCCACACACTGCTCCACCACGTTGACCAGTTGGCGAACGTTGCCCGGCCACGCTGAGGAGGCCAGCAGATTGAGTGCTTCCGGGGAGAACCCCTTGACGAAGGGTTTGTGGCGCTCAGCTGCTTGACCGACCAAATACTTGGCCAGCAATGGCACATCCTCAGCGCGCTCCTTTAGTGCAGGCAACTTCAGATTGACCACATTGAGCCGGTAGTAGAGATCCTCGCGGAAATCGCCCTCACGCATGGCGCGGTCGAGGTCACGGTGGGTAGCCGAGATGATACGTACGTCGATGGGTACCGTGACGGTTGACCCCAACGGGCGAATCTGGCGTTCCTGAAGGGCACGCAACAGTTTGACCTGCAGGGTGAGTGGCATGTCGCCAATCTCATCGAGGAACAGACTGCCACCGTCGGCAGCCTGGAACAGCCCCTGGTGCTGACTGATTGCACCGGTGAAGGCACCCTTGGCATGACCGAACAGTTCGCTTTCGAGCAGTTGTTCCGGTAGGGCACCACAGTTGATGGCTACGAATGGCTTGGCAGCACGGGAACTGGCACTGTGGATGGCCTTGGCCAGAAGCTCCTTGCCCGATCCCGAGGGGCCGGTGACCAACACACTGACATCCGAGGCGGCGACCATGCGTGCCTGTTCGAGGATGCGTTCCATCTGAGGGCTGCGAGTGATGATGTTCGCACGCCAATCGCTGTCGGCATCCCCCGCCCCCGGCGCTTGGCTCATCGCTTCGTCGATCGCCTCGAACAATTCGTCGCGGTCGACCGGCTTGGTCAGGAAGCTGAAAACCCCCTGACGGGTCGCACTCACGGCATCGGGAATCGAACCATGGGCGGTGAGAATGATGACAGGAAGACCAGGGGCACGGCGCTGTATCTCTTGAAATAGCGCCATGCCATCCATTTCGTCCATGCGCAGGTCCGACAGAACCAAGTCGGGACGCACCTGTCCCAGGCATTCCAGTGCCTGGCGGCCACTCTCGGCGGTGGTGACGCGAAAGCCCCGGCTCTCCAGGCGCATGCCCAACAATTTCAACAGGCTGGCATCATCATCTACCAGCAGAATATGGGCGGCTTGCTTCACGTTCCAACTCCAACGTTGCTCAGGGTGATTGCTGGCGCAAATTGATACTTTGCTCAATGGCGGTCAATGCCTCGAGTTTGTCGGCCAGCTCCTTGTTTTCCGCGGCCAGTGCCTGGCGCTCCGCCTCGCTACCGGCGATCTTCTCGCCCATTGCCCGCCGGCCTTCCAGCTCATTGAGCCAGTAACTCAGCAAGGGCTGTAGGTCGCTGGGCGCCGTATGCAGATCGGCTCGCAGAATTTCCGCGGCCTGGTCCCACTGGCTTTCAGTGCCCCATGACAGCGCCACTGCCCGTGCCAAACGCGATCGACTGTCTTCGCGCTGAAGCCTCTCGAGCGTGCTTTCACGCCACTCTCGATCCCCACGCTGCGAAGCCAGACCAAAGTCCACCCAGGCATCGAGCAGGCAGTGGCTTTCCTTCAGGGTAGGTATGGCTTCATCACACGTCGTTTCTTCCCCCTCTTCTTGTCCTGCTGTATAGGGTGTCGGGGGAAACCCTTGACAGCCTGTCAGTAAAACCATCGCCAAAAGGCCCATCGGAATACGATAATGCATAGGGCATCAATTCCTTGCGTTGACGCTCTCGTCTATCGTTAGCGATAGCGTCTTATTCGTGTCATCTGCCTTGAGACGCGGCGGGTGCCAAGGAAGAGTCAAGCGGAAACATACCGGTAGGGGGTCGTCATCGACCAATTCCAGACGTCCATGTTGGGAACGCGCGCAATCGGCCGCCACCGATAATCCGATACCGGAACCCTTGAGAGGCCCACGGCGCTGAGCCCGCCCTTGATAGAAGGCTTCGAACAACCGTGGCCGGTCCTCCTGGCGAATTGGCTCTCCACTATTGGCTACCTCGAGTATCAACGAAGTGCCATAGCGTTGTCCGCGTATTTCCAGTTCTCCGCCATCTTCACCATAGGCAATGGCATTAGACAGTAGATTATCCAGAATGCGCCCGGTCGAGGTGCGGTCGGCTTGCCATTCCAGCGGCCCATCAAACCAGCTCACCCGCATCCCCTTGTGTTCAAGCGCCAACTGATGCTTGGCCAGCATCTCCTTGACCACCGTGGCGACATCAAAACGCTCCACCGCTACGCCACGCTGGTGCTGAAGTAAATTGTAGTCCAGCAACTGTTCGATCAGTCTTTGCAGTTCCTCTCCACTGGCATCGATCAGTTCGACGATCTCGTGCTGGTGTGTCGTCAGTTCGCCCGCCACTCCATCTTTCAACAAGGCTGTGCCTTCCCGCACACTGGCCAGCGGCGTTTTCAACTCATGTGACATGTGACGCAGGAATTGCTGTTTCTGCGCTTCGAGTTCGGACAAACGCGACGACAACCAGTCCAGACGATCCCCCAGGCTAACCAGTTCCGCTGGCCCCTGAATAAGCGGTTGGGATGTGGTTTTCGCTGCGCTACCCAAGCTCAGGATGCGATGTTCGAGCTGGCGGATGGGACGGATGATCAGCCAGGTGAAAAGCAGCATCAGCGCCAGACTGGCCGAGACCAGCGCCGCGGTCTGCAGCCACAAGCGGGTTTGCACCTCGCTGGCTCGTTCGCGAATACCGTCGATCCGAGTATCGATCTGACGATTGGTGGCCACTCGCATGGCATCGGTATGCGCGGAGAAGGCGGCGAAGATAGGCAACTGCGCGCGAAATTCCTCGAGTGGCAGCTCGGGCAGGGTCTTGAGTTCCTCGAGTTGCTCACTCAGCGCCAAGACATTGGGATCATCAGGCAGCAGAAGACGCTGCTGCGCCAAGAGTTCGCCGAACTCGTTGGCACGCTCCAAGTAGATGTCGAGCAAGTCTTCCTGCTCGACCACGGCATATTGCCGGGCGCTACGCTCCATCTCCAGCGCAAGGGAAGACAATGCGCGGGCGCGACGGGTTTCTTCCATCGCCTGCCGGGCACTGACATCGGCCAGGCGCGTCAACTCGGAGAGCGCCTGACCAGCCTGAAACATCAATACACCAAGCGGCAACATGACGACGATGAACGCCAACAACACCAGTTGCAGCAAGGATCGCGGGCGCCAGCGGCGCGAGACCTGAGTGGTCATGACCAGTGTTCTATGCAGTAGTGATAGGGGCAAAGTCATGCAATTTACCACTCAAGAATAACAGAGTTGTCTCTCATGCCCGAGTTTTTCCCTACAGCACAGCCACAAAATCGGCACCAAAAAAAGAGGGCCGGCATGGCCGGCCCAAGGTACGCAGGGAACTGAAGGGTAAGTGAATACCTAGAACTGTCTGCCTGACCAGACACTTATCGGCATTCGCTACGGGCCCGAGGCCCCGAAGCCATGTCCATGACGTCATGCCTGCCAGGGGCTGTCATCGACATGCGGGTAGCAAGCCACCCGGCTTCGTCCTGTGAAGCGTCGTCATGGATCAACGACGGCGCTTCCAAATTCGATCCCCCGAAGGGGAGAGGCATCCTTGCCAGGGCATCCTTGCCCTTTTGGTACACTTCCGTGCCTAGTTGGCGGTACCCGTCTCATCGCAACCTAAGTCACACATCGCGTGGAGCAGACGCGGATCGACTCGACTGGTCAGGTTACACAGGGTGGTGACCTTCCCTGTTGAGTCGACCTGAGAAGTGATTCGAGCCGTTATGAATCGCTTCCCGTTGCTCACCTTATGTATAGCGAAGCGCGTGCCACCTTTTTACTAAAATCATGAAAAACAATAGCTTATAAATTCACAAAATTGGCACGCGAGTAAAAAGGGGAGTTTTGGAGGGTTAAAACATCCTGTAAGAGAGGGGAAACGTCGCCAATCACCAACACACTTTTTGATTAAAAGAAAATAATCAATTAAATTAATAGGTTATTGCGTTGCTATTTGGCGACACCTTTGACTCAGGTGTATATCGTTGGCAACAGTGATCTATACCAACGACTTGATGAGAATCTTCGACTTGCGCGCATGATTGTAGGTATCGCGCTTGAGTGGCGGCAACGCCTCTATTTCAGCCGAGCGAAAACCATGCTCGAAGAACCAGTGAGTCGTATGAGTGGTCAGCACGAACAGACTGCTCAATCCCTGACGCCGGGCACGACGCTCGACTTCCGCCAGTAGCAGTTCGCCACGTGCACCACCCCGATAGTCACCGTGCACCGCAACACAGGCCAATTCGCCCATGGTGACATCGGTGAAGACATGCAGGGCCGCACAACCAATGACCATCCCATCGCGGTCGATCACCAGGTAGTCGTCGATTTCGTGTTCCAGGCGCTCGCGGGAACGCGCTACCAGCATGCCACGACGTTCCAAGGGCTCGAGCAATTCGAGCAAGCCGGCGATATCGCTGAGTTCCGCCGGGCGCAGTTGCTCGTAGCGATGCTGGGTGATCATGGTGCCCACCCCATCGCGAGTGAACAGCTCTCCCAGCAAGGCATCGTGGTCATGCCAGGTAATGAGATGGGTACGTGCCACACCGTGCCGGGCAGCTGCACAAGCGGCTCCGAGGTGGCGTGCCAGCTCGCTTCCCGGTGCTGCCTGGCGGCGCAGTGGCTCGGCCTCCGAGGGCGTGAGTTGACGTTGCAACGCCCCGCTTTCGTCATGCAAGCCATCGGCCTCGCCAAGCAGAATCAGTTTGTCGGCAGAAAGCGCCACCGCGGCCTGCTGTGCGACCTCGGAGGCATCGAGGTCGAACACCTCGCCAGTGCTGGAAAAGCCCAGCGGCGGCAACAGCACCAGAGAGCCCTGCTCCAGCAGCCCTTGAATGGCATTGGCCCGAACCCGGCGGACTTCGCCGCTATGATCGAAATCGATGCCTTGTCGCACACCCAGCGGCTTGGCCATCACCAGATTACCGGACACCGCTGTCAGTTCGACCCCATGCAGCGGGGTGTTGGGAAGCCCCAGTGATAGCCTCGCCTCCAGCCACAGGCGTTGCTCGGCGGCAATCCGCTCGACATGGCTCATGATGGCCGCATCGGCCACCCAGCGCCCGTCATGACGGGTGGGTTCGATGCCCGCAGCGGACAAGGCTTCGAGCACCTGCGGGCGAATACCGAACACCACCACCAGACGCACGCCAAGGGTGTGCAGCAACGCCAGATCCTGGATCAACTGCTCGCCTCGTCCCTGCGCCATGGCCTCCCCCTCGATCAGAATCACGAAGGTTCGCCCGCGGTGCGCATTGATGTAAGGCGATGAATTACGGAACCAGTCGACGAAAGGAAAGCGAGTTTTCAAGGGCCGCACTCCGGCAGCAGTGGTGAATGAAACGTAACGCCTATGTATCGGTAATGACTATAACAGAGGCTATAAAAAGGCGGCACCACTGTCGTGGTACCGCCTTTTCGAGCTTCGAGCTTCGAGCTTCGAGCTTCGAGCTTCGAGCTTCGAGCTTCGAGCTTCGAGCTTCGAGCTTCGAGCTTCGAGCTTCGAGCTTCGAGCTTCGAGCAGGATTGTCGCTGGTCTCAGCTCATTGGCAAGCTATCCGCCTAGCCCGTAGCCCGTAGCCCGTAGCCCGTAGCCCGTAGCCAATCAACCGAACATGCCTTTGAACATGAAAAAGAAAAGTATCGCCAACCCCGCACCGGCCGGGAGCGTGATCAGCCATGACATCACGATGGTACCGATCACACGCATGTTGAGTGCCGCCATACCGCGTGCCAGCCCCACGCCAAGCACCGCGCCGACCAGGGTATGGGTAGTGGAGATCGGCAGCCCAGTGCCCGAGGCCAGCACCACGGTGGTGGCGGCAGCCAGCGTTGCAGCGAAACCACGACTGGGTGTCAATTCGGTAATGCCGGTGCCCACGGTAGCGATGACCTTATGGCCATAAGTGACCAGGCCGACGACGATTCCACCACCACCCAGAACCAACACCCACCAGGGCACGAGTGCAGAAGTATCGACCAGGCCTTCGCTATAGACCACGCTGATGACCGCCGCCAGCGGCCCTACAGCGTTGGCGACATCGTTGGAGCCATGAGCGAAAGCCATGGCGCAGGCGGTGAACAGCATCAAGACACCGAAGACCCGCTCGACGCCACCAAAGCCGAAGGCATCGTCCTGGCGCTTCTCGGAGCTGATGCGTCTCTCGAGGAAACCTCCCAGCCCCATTATCAGGAGACCGAAGAGAATCGAGAGTAACGTGCTCTCACCAAAGCCCAGGTCGAAGCCAACGTGCTTGAGCCCCTTGTTCAGGGTCACCATGGCGACGATGAAACCGACCAGGAAGACATACATCGGCACATAGCGCTTTGCCGATGACACCGGATTACGACTCTCGAAAATCAAATGCTGCACCGACTTGAACAGCATGAAGGCAATGGAGCCGGCCATCAGCGGCGATACCACCCAACTGGCGGCAATCTGACCGACCTTGGCCCAACCCACGGCTTCCATACCCAGCCCCGCCATGGCAAAGCCGACAATGGCACCCACGATGGAATGGGTGGTCGATACCGGCCATCCACGCATGGAGGCAATCAGCAACCAGGTCGCGGCAGCCAGCAGCGAGGCCAGCATGCCATACACCAGCAACTGAGGGTCGCTCTCGAGCAGCTCGGGGTTGATGATCCCTTTGCGAATGGTCTCGGTCACCTGGCCACCGGCCAACCAGGCGCCCAGAAACTCGAAGATTACGGCGATGGCGATCGCCTGCTTGATGGTGATGGCCTTGGACCCCACCGAGGTGCCCATGGCGTTGGCCACGTCATTGGCCCCCACGCCCCAGGCCATGAAGAAACCGAAGGCACAAGCCAGGATGATGAATATGTCACCGTGTTGCGCAATGATCGACATAGGGTAAGGATCCTATGTGGGTGTCGGGTTGAAGGCAGAAAACAGTAGCCCGCTGGAGTCAGCGGGCTAGTTCATCGGGCGGTCAGGATCTGCAGGCGACTGCCCACACGCTCGGCACGGTCGGACAGTTCGCCGACCCAGTCGATGATCTTGTAGAGAAAGATCACGTCCACCGGCGGCAACTCACCCTCCAGTTCGAACAGTTGGCGGCGAATCGCCACCTGCTGATCGTCGGTCTGGTGCTCGAGCACATGCAGTTCCCGGATCAGGTTCTGCATCACATCGGAGACATTACGACCGAACCCGGATTCGAGCAGGTCCTTGAGTTCTTCCAGTGCCTTCCTGGCCTGGGCGACCGACGCCACCGCTGTGCGCAGGTAATCGCGCATGGGCTGCACCAGGGGCTCGGGCATTTGCATGCGTCGCCCAAGCATGATGCCGGTGATGTCGCGAACCTTGTTGGCAATCTTGTCCTGCACGCTGATCAGATCGAGCAGATCGGAGCGCGATACCGGCAGAAACAGAGTGCTGGGTAGGTTGAGGCGCAACTCGGTCTTAAGTTCATCGGCCTCGTGTTCGAGGCGGGTAATGGTCTCTCGATGGCGGGCTGCAGCCTCCCAATCGCCGGCGAGTGCAGCCTCATAGAAGGGCAGCAACTCATCGGCACACTCATTGGCCTTGACGATATGGGCCAGCAGTGGCTGGAATGGCGAGCGACCGAACATCGCCGAAAACGGATTGGTAGTTACCATAAGACGCTTATGTGCTTGGGAAATGGCGGCGCTTAGTATAGTGACTGAGTGCAGCGTCGTCATGGAAAATTCACCAAATCGTCATTAAAGAGGGTCATCACCCATGAGCCAGGAAATCGAACTCAAGCTTGCCCTGGCCGGAACCGTTACCACACGGTTGGCCGATCACCCGTTGCTGGTGGAGCGCACGCCGACCACCAGCATGCTGGGCAACACCTATTACGATACTCCAGAGGCAGATCTCGAACGGGCCCGGATGGCGTTACGTATTCGCCGCACGCCGGGCGCCCGAGTACAGACTCTGAAGACCAGCGGTCAGGGTCGTGGTGGGCTGTCGATCCGTGGTGAGTGGGAATGGCCCATCGACGGCGATGAACTCGATCTCAAGGGGTTGGCCGAATTGCCGCCCATGCAGGATATTCCTTCTGGGACACTGGTTCGCCTGGCACCACGCTTCGTTACCGATTTCCAGCGCCACACCTGGATGCTCGAGATGGCGGGCAGTCATGTCGAACTGGCCCTGGACCAAGGCGAGATTCGCGCCGGGGAGCGGCGCGCAGCAATCAACGAGTTGGAACTGGAGCTCAAGGAAGGGACCAACGACGCCTTGTGGCAACTGGCTGAGCGGCTTGCCGAATGGGTCCCTTTGCGGCCCGCCAATACCAGCAAGGCGGCTCGTGGCACGGCGCTGTTGGCAGGGCGTTGGCCCCTGGAGCGGCCAAGTTCCGTCACGGAGTATGTCGAATACGTCATCGCTGCCCTCGACGCCTACACCGACAGCAACGAGAACCATTTCAAGACCAAGGCATGTCAGGCTCTGACGGACTTGGCCTCCTTGAGCAATGACCAGATCTCCCCACACAGTCGCAACTTGGCTGAAAGCCTAGCAACCCAACTGGCGAAGGCCGACTGGTTGACCCTGACATTTGGCCAGGAATTCCTGGCCTTGATCCGGGCTACGACGAAGGACGCGGCATGACCCATCGATATCGAACTCAGGAAAATGACATGTCGTCACACTTGAAGCCTGCTAGAGAAGGTCTGCGAACCCGTATCTTCCAGGTCATCTTCGAGTCCGACACTCTGTTGGGCAAAGGCTTCGATGTTGCCCTTATCGTGGCGATCCTGGCCAGTGTCATCGTGGTGTTACTAGACAGCGTGGCCGCTTTTCGAACGCAATACGGAACCTGGTTCTATTGGCTGGAATGGGGCTTCACCCTGGCCTTCACGCTCGAGCTGGCCGTGCGCCTGTACTGCCTGGAGCGACCATTCTGGTACCTGAGGAGTTTCTACGGCATCGTCGACGTGATCGCCATTCTGCCCACCTGGCTAATGCTACTCATCCCTGGTGCGCAGTCGTTGGTGGTGGTACGCCTGCTGCGAGTATTGCGCATCTTTCGTGTACTACGCCTGATGCAGTTCGTCGGCGAAGGACGCCTGTTGCTCGATGCCCTCAAACGCAGCATGCGTCAGATCTTCCTGTTCTTCTTCAGCATTTTCATGCTGGTGACCATCTTTGCCTCGGTGATGTACCTGATCGAGTCACCAGAGGCTGGTTTTACCAGCATCCCGCAGTCCATCTACTGGGCCATCGTCAGCCTGACCACGGTAGGCTACGGCGATGTCGTCCCCGTCACGCCGCTGGGCCAGGCCATCACCGTGATACTGATGCTCATCGGCTATTCGATCATTGCCGTACCCACGGGGGTGTTCTCAGCGCAAGTGATCCGCTCGATCCGCGAGGAGCGCTACTCCGACGAGGCCTGCCCAGGATGCGGTCACGAGCACCATGAAAAACGCGCGAAATACTGCCTGCTGTGCGGTACCTGGCTTGACGAGGAAACCTCTGACCCTCGGGCATCCGAGATGGGTAGTGACGCCCCTGGCTCGACAAGCTAGTGCGATCAGGCCTGAAATGGCACCACGTCGCCTCGCCCTTCCCGCACGATGATCGGCGGCAGGTCACGCAGGTCGATGACGCTGGTGGGTTCCAGGTGGCAGGCACCACCATCGATGATCAGATCCAGGTGGGCGCCGAATCGGTGACGAATCTCCTCGGGGTCGGTCATCGGCAGTTCCTCGCCATTCGGGATCAAGGTCACGCTCATCAGCGGTTCGCCAAGTTCCTTGAGCAAGGCATGCGTAATGGGGTGATCCGGAACCCGTACGCCGATGGAACGGCGCTTGGGATGCAGCAACAAGCGCGGCACTTCGGTAGTGGCGTTGAGGATGAAGGTATAGGGGCCCGGCGTGTGAGTCTTCAGCAAGCGGAAGACGGCGTTGTCGACCTTGGCATAGGTACCGATCTCGGAAAGGTCCGAGCACACCAGCGTGAAGTTGTGACGGTCATCCAACGAGCGCAACCATTTGATCTTCTCGATCGCCTTCTTTTCCCCTAGATAGCAGCCCAAGGCGTAACCGGAATCGGTGGGATAGGCGATCACTCCCCCTTGGCGAATGATGGCAATGGCTTGGTCGATCAGGCGCTTCTGAGGATTTTCGGGGTGCATCTGGAAGAATTGCGTCATTGTCGGGTCTCTCCTTGGCGACTCTGAAACGGACAAAACGGATTAGCCCTGCCATTACTTCGTATCAGCCAGCCTAGTCTAGGCTGGCTGCAAATGTGACCATCCGAGGGTGCGTCCACACCGGTGCCACCGCGGTGCGCGGTATGGGGCTCATGGTACCTGGTGCCAAGGGGCCACCCGGAAAGTGGAAATCGCTACCCAACGAACCGTATAGGCCCCGCTCATCGAGTTGACGCGCCAGATCACGCGTCACATCAGGATTCTGGAACCCACTGACCAGTTCGGCGGCCTCACCACCGGCTTCACGGAAGGCATCGAGCAGCAGGCCCCGCTTGCGCCGGGTCATACCATAGCGCAGTGGATGCGCCAATACGGCGACGCCACCCGACGCGACAATCCATTCCACCACCTCGGAAAGGTATGGCCAATGCGCCTTGACGTCGCCAGGCTTTCCACTCCCCAGATGCTTCTTGAAAGCCGTGGCGATGTCCGGCACCAAGCCGGCAGCCACCATCGCCCGCGCGAAATCCGGTCGCCCCAACGGGCGCAGTTCCCCAGCTTGCTCTCGCGCTCGAGTCAGCGCATCCGCCAACCCTAGCTTTTCGAGACGCGCGGCGATATCTTCGGCACGCGCCTCGCGAGCACGTGCCTGGAACTCAAGTCCCGAAGCCAACGAGCCCCGGACTCCCACCGGTAGCAAGCCTACCACATGGATATTGACGCCCCGCCACTGTGACGACAGCTCCGTAGCCGGCAGTAGACGGATACCCAGCGCTGCGGCGGCCTTTGCTGCGGCCTCGACACCGGCCACGGTGTCATGATCGGTGAGCGCCATGCAATTCACCCCCTTCCGGTGACAAAGCGCCACCAACTCGTCAGGCGACAAAGCGCCATCAGAGGCCGTGGAATGCATGTGAAAGTCGATTCCCTGGCTCTCGGCCAGGCTGGCGGGCAATGCAGAAGGTGCGGTCATTGGCATGACGCCGGCAAGCGTCTTTGTCAGAATAGGTTCACCATGGTGCGTGACCCACGCCTAACGGTCAATCCCGGGCCGGCGAGGCTCCACCCCATGGGTCTCATCATCACGCGAGGAAGCTTTACGATGCTCTATGCGATCATCAGCGAAGATGTAAAGAACAGCCTGGAAAGACGGATGGCCGCACGTCCCGATCACTTGGCACGCTTGGAGAAGCTACGCGACGAGGGCCGCTTGGTCCTGGCCGGCCCACACCCGGCCATCGATGCCGAAAACCCGGGTGAGGCCGGTTTCAGCGGCAGCCTGGTGGTCGCCGAATTCGACGACCTGAACAGTGCCCAGGCATGGGCCGATGCCGACCCCTTCGTGATTGCCGGTGTTTACGCAAAGGTGACGGTGAAGCCGTTCAAGAAAGTCCTTCCCTGACAGTTAGGAGCGAAGCTTCGTCTGAAAAGTCGCCAAGTGTAAGTATTTTTCAGATGGAGCTTAGGGAAGCACTGAAGAAATCGACGAACGGCATCAAGCGCAAGGCGCCCGGAGCACAAGAACCGGAGCCTATGGGGTTATAGGTGAGGATCTGCCGGTCCGACGCTTCGGCACCGCGCAACGCAGCGATTGAGGCGTGCAGGCATTTATTCAGTGTTTCTCTTGTTTTCCACAGGCGGTTTTACACACCCTCTGTGGAAAACTCTGTTGAAAGAGCGCGGACGCCTTGCGCCAGGCGTGATTACCTGGCGCTTTGTGCTCGTCGGCCATTTTTTGACCAGTTCTTGATCCATCGGAGACCCCTTTGGCAGCCTCGCCCGAACGCCCCGCTCAGTTACCGGAACTGACCGCCCTGCCTCAAGCCCATCTCGACTGGCGCCGGGACGATACCGATCTGGAAGCGCCTCACTCCACGGCCTTCGATGATGTCTACTTCTCGCGTCACGATGGCCGTGCCGAGACCAAGCACGTGTTCATCGAGGCCAACGATCTCCCACGGCGTTTCGCCGACTGGCAAGCGTCACGCCCCTTCGTGATCGGTGAGACCGGCTTCGGCACTGGGCTAAACATGCTCTGTGCGTGGTCTTGTTTCGATCGGCATGCCCCCCCTTCGGCCCGACTGCACCTGGTATCGACTGAGATGTTTCCGCTGACCCAGGAGGATCTGGTGCGGGCACTTGCCATCTGGCCGGATCTCATCGCTCGGGCTCAGCGCCTGATCGAGCAGTGGCCCGAGCCCATAACGGGCGTACATCGCCTGTGGCTCGACGAGCGGGTAACGTTAGACCTGCACTTCGGTGACAGCGCCGAACGCCTGGCCCATCTCGACGGACGCGTGGATGCCTGGTTCCTGGATGGCTTCGCGCCAGCCAAGAATCCTGACATGTGGCAGCCGGCGCTGTTCGAGGCCATGGCAAGGATTAGCCGCCCGGGAACGACCTTCGCCACCTTTACCTGCGCCGGAACGGTCAAGCGCGGGCTCAAGGCCGCTGGCTTCACTTGGCGCAAGGTGTCCGGTTACGGGCGTAAGCGCGAAATGCTCGCCGGGGAGATCACCACACCTCTGGAAGACGATACGCGCCGAAGCACGCCCTGGTTCATTCCTCCCGCTCCTCGCCCGACGCGGCACGTGGCGGTGATCGGTGCCGGCCTGGCCGGTACCAGCGTAGCCGCCGCCTTGGCACGACGCGGTATCCGGGTAACGCTGCTCGACCGCCAAGGCCCTGGCGTCGGTGCCTCGGGCAATCGTCAAGGCACGCTCTACGTCAAGCTGGCGGTGCAACCCAACCTGCACAGCCGGCTCTATCTGGCCGGGCTACTGCATAGCCGGCGCTGGTTGGCAACGCTCGATCCCGAGCGTCGACTATGGCAAGACTGCGGTGTGCTGCAACTGGCCATGAGCGATAAGGAAGCCACCCGTCAGGCGCGTTTTCTCGGCCATCATCGGCTCCCCAAGCGTGTGGTCGAAGGAGTGGATGCCAAAGGTGCCAGCCAGCGCGCCGGAATCGCGCTGGATCATGGCGGACTCGATTATCCCCAGGCAGGTTGGGTGCGACCCGCCGTGCTCTGCGAACGGCTTGCCACTACCCCTGGCATTCATTTGCGTCAGGCTGAGGTCGTGGCGCTGGAAGCCAAGCAAACGGGTTGGTCGCTGCAGTTGAAAGAAGGTGAGACGCTCTCGGCCGATCAGGTGGTGATCGCCACGGCCGAACTCGCCAACCGTTTCGTCCAGACAGCAGCGTTGCCACTACAGCCGATCCGCGGCCAAGTCTCGACACTGCCCATGCCACCGGGCATACCCAAGCTTCAACGCGTCATCTGTGCCGGCGGCTATGTCCCTCCGGTGCTTGACGGCGAGCTCACCTTCGGCGCCACCTTTACACCCCACGATACCGCTACCGAGATGCGAGAAGCCGACCATGCTGACAACCTGGAAGAACTGGAACGTACGCTACCCGGGTTCGTGCAGGCCCTGCGCCAGGCCGGGGCCGAACTCGATCCTGCCAAGCTAGGTGGGCGCGCTGCCGTGCGAGCCGCCAGCCCCGACAAGACCCCCTATGCCGGCCCGGTACCCGATGCCAAACGCTGGCAAGCCGACTACGCGAGCCTGGCCAAGGACGCCAAACGCATTCCACCCACCCCAGGCACTCATCACCCGGGGCTGTGGATCAGTGCCGCGCATGGTTCTCGGGGGCTGGCCAGCGCTCCGTTATGCGCGGAGCTGATCGCCTCACGGATCTGCGATGAGCCGCTGCCACTGGAGCGCGAGTTGGCCGATCACCTGCACCCGGGGCGGCGGATCATCAGCGAGCTGATCCGTGGGAATTAGAACTCCTTTCAGAACCACATCAATGAAGTGGGCTGTTCCGGGGGCAAGCCTTCGCGAAGGCGCTGTGAACCCTTCCGTGGGCGCTACATTTGCCATCCATGGCAAATGACCTTCGCTGCGACCTGCCCTCGGCGCCCATCACCCAGAAGAGTTGGGAAAAAAGCTCTTAGCAACGTCATTCGCTTAGCTCGGCCAAGCCCTCTCGATCCAGGCAACGGTAGCTGAAGGAGGGGCGGCCCACTTGGCCATAGTGGAACGATTCCTCGAGAAGCCCCTCCTGGGCCAGGAACTTGAGATACTTGCGTAACGAGACTCGCGACATGCCAGTGGCTGGCACTAACGTCTCAGTGGAGAAGCCGTCATTGTCGAGCGCCAGGATCGCCGCGACCACTTGGGCCAGTGTTGGTGCCGTCAGCCCCTTGGGCAGGCCATCCGGGCGCCGTGGCACTTCCCCGGAAGGGGGCTTGAACAATCGGTCCAGGTCGCGTTGGGCAACTCTTTCGGGCAGACGTTCCAGCGAGCGACGTGCCGTCACGCAAGCCTGCACGGCATCGCGAAAGCGTTCGAACTCGAAGGGCTTGACCAGGAAGTCGCGCACGCCAAGCTGGTGAGCGGTGCGAACCGTTTCTACCTCCGAGGCGGCGGTGATCAGAATCACGTCGACATCACGGCCTTGGCGTCGCAGCCAACGCACGACCTCGAGACCACTGCGTTCACGCAGGTAGACATCCAGCAGCACCAGGTCCACTGGCTGTCTATCGAGCACTTCCAGTGCCGACGGCACGTCCAGGCACTGTGCCGCCAGGGTCACATCGTCCAGGCGATTGAGATATTCGAGGTTGAAACGCATGACCATGGGATCATCCTCGACGATCAGCACACGTACCGGGTCCGTCATGCCTCCTCCTGTCGCCGTGGTGTCGCTCCGGATGCATACGGCAAGGTGACTTCCACCAAGGTCCCGCGTCCTGCTTCACTGTATAGTGCAAGACTGCCGCCGTGGACTTCGAGGCGCTCCCGCACCAGGGCCAACCCCAGCCCCCGGTGTTCTCCCTTGGTGGAAACGCCATGTTCGAAGACGCGCGTTTGCCAAGCGTCGGGAATACCCGGCCCAGTATCCTGCACGTCCAGTGTCAGCAAGTCTTCCTCGAGACCCAACGTCAGGGATACTTCGCGGATTTCGCACGTGCTCAATGCCTCGAAGGCATTTTCCAGCAAGTTGCCAATGACCGTGATCAGGGTGTGGCGCATGGCGGGATCCACCGGAGCCGGCACCGCCGTTTCCACCCGAACGTCGAGGCGGATACCTCGTTCCCGAGCCTCGCTGCCCTTACCAAGCAGAAAGCCGGCCAACACCGGATCCTGGAGCGATTCATTCCAGACTGGTGTAGGCGTCAGGTGAAGTTCGGCCAACTCGTGGAGGTAGCGTTGCAGGGCTTCGAGGTCAGCCATTTTCACCAACCCGAGAATGACGTGCAGCTTATTCTTGAACTCATGGGTCGAAGCGCGCAACGCCTCGGCATAACGTTGCACACCGGTGAGTTCTTCAGCCAAGCGATCGACCTCGCTCTTGTCGCGAAAGGTGGCCACCGCGCCAATCACCCTGCCCTCGTGACGTATCGGCACACGATTGGCCAACAGCAGTTGGCCGTTGATCAGCACTTCCTGGTCCAAGGCGGAACGCCCGCTAGCCAGGACTTCGAGCATTCCCGAGTGTGGGATATAGCGAGTCACCGACTGCCCCAGGGGAGGCTCGCCGAGTCCCGCACGACCGAGCAAAGTCTTCGCCGCCTCGTTGGCGAGGGTAATTCTACCCATGTCATCCACTGCCAGGATGCCCTCATGAACCGATGCCAGCAGCGCCTGCCGTTCCTTCACCAGTCGGGCAATCTGGTAGGGTTCCAGGCCCAACAGCACATGTTTGATATAGCGGGCTAGCCACCACGCTCCCAAGCCAGCCGCCAGCATCAGCGCCAACACACCGAGCATCACCTGCTGGCGATGCTCCTCCAGAGAGGGCAGCAACGACGCCAGGGTTACCCCCACCGAGACAGCCCCGATGACCTCGCCTTCCACATCGTGGACGGGAGAAAAGCCACGGATGCTAACCCCCAGAGTGCCCCGGGAGCGCGAAGCATAATGCTCGCCGGCTAGTGCCGGCCCCTCATCTCCCCCCCGGAAGTGAAGACCAATCTGTTGGGGGTCGGGATGGGTCAGGCGTATCGCATCGGGCGTCATCACCACGATGAAGTCAACGCCAAGCTCACGCCGCAACCCGTCGATCTCCTCCTGCAACGCGGCACGCTGGGCGGACAGTCCACTGTCCCCCACCTCTTCATCACCGGCAGCCAGAGCGGTTCTGACACTGTCCTTGCCCGCCACGACTCTCGCCAGATCGGTCATGCGGGTCGACTCGGCCTGTTCGATGGTGGTGCGCAATTGGCTGACGAACAGCCACAGGGCAACCCCCAACGACAGCATCACCATAGCGGCCACCAGCAGTGAGATCAGCAAATTGAGGGGCAAACGGCGGGACGTCACGGGCAATGCTCTCGACTCCACATAGCGGGGTAATCTTCGACCTTGGTGGCATTCACGACGTTGAAGAGGTGTGCCTTTAGGCCACGTGAAGCTTTCAATAATTTCAAAATGCTTTGTTAACTTTGCAAAGCTTGGCGTGCGTGGCTCGCCGCCTATCCTCCACTTTCAGGCCATCCCGGCCTCCCGAACGATGCACACACCACAGCCCCTCAAGAATACAACAGACAGCGAGGAGGACACGCATGAGCCACGCGACCGATTCCATCACTTCCGTGACCAGCGGTGGGCACAGCCTGCCGCGCATCGCCGGTATTCCACTACCGGCCTTTGCCATCCTGACGCTGGTCTTGCTGACCGCCGTCTACACCGACACCCTACCCTCCGGGATGATTGGTGGGCTATTGATCATGATGGTGCTGGGCGAGCTACTCGGCTTCATTGGCGACCGCCTGCCCATCGTGCGCACCTACCTGGGTGGCGGTGCCATCCTGGCGATTTTCGGTGCCGCGGCCCTGATGTACTTCCCGGTATTACCGGCCAGTATCGGCGAAAACATCACCACCTTCATGAAGGGTGGGGATTTCCTCAACTTCTACATCGCCGCCTTGATCACCGGCAGCATCCTGGGCATGGACCCCAAGGCCCTGGTACAGATCGGTACCCGCTACTTCGTCCCGATCATCGGAGCGGTCATCGGTGCCGTGATATTGGCCGCGGCGATCGGCGCCGTAGTTGGCTTCACCCTGGAAGATGCCGTGTTGGTCATCACACTGCCGATCCTCGGCGGTGGCATGGGCGCCGGTGCCGTACCCATGAGCCAAATCTACGAGCAGTTGCTCGGACAACCGGCCAGCTACTACATCTCGCTGCTGGTCCCGGCGCTGGCGTTGGGCAATGTGTTCGCCATCGTCTTCGCCAGCCTGCTGGCCAAGCTCGGCGAGCGCTACCCCAACCTGACCGGTAATGGCCAGATCATGCCCGGTGTGAAACTCGAAGAAACAGAACAGAAACTGAGTCTCGCCTCCATGGGCACCGGGGTGATGGTGGCATTGGGTTTTTATGTCGCCGGCCAGATCCTCGGCCAGTTGGTTCCGCTGCACCCCTATGCGCTGATGATCATCCTGGTGGCCGTATTCAAGATCAGTGGCCTGGTGCCCCAGTCGCTGTCGGATGCCGCCACTCAGTGGTATGGCTTCGTGGCCCGCAACTGGACCTTTGCCCTGCTGTTTGGCATCGGTGTGGCCTATACCGACTTGGGTACCGTTATTGATGCGCTATCTCCCGCTTATGTGCTGATCGTCTTCGCCGTGGTCGCCGGCGCCACCCTGGGAGCAGGACTGGTAGGCAAGCTGGTAGGTTTCTACCCCATCGAAGCGGCGATCACCGCCGGGCTGTGCATGGCCAATATGGGCGGCACCGGGGACGTGGCGGTGCTCTCTGCGGCACGCCGCATGCAGCTGATGCCCTTCGCACAGATTTCGTCACGTCTGGGAGGCGCATTGATCCTGCTGATTTCAGGACTCGGCATTCCACTGCTGTTCGGTTGATTCTAGTCTGCGAGCGCCGGGGCCTACCCAATGCGGTAGGTCCCGGCGTTTTTTCTTTTCTTGAAATTAATTAAACAGTGATTTAAATCTTAAGATAGAAGGTTCCCAAAGCCAGCCCTCGATGCAGGGCGAAGGAGGGAAAATGCGTCGTCCGGGCCGCCCCAGTGGCGATAGGCGCGATCAGCGCGAACGTTTGCTCGATGCCGCCCTCTTCCACTACGCCAACCACGGTGTAACCGCAGCCAGCCTGCGTGGCATTGCGGAAACGGCGGGCGTGACACCGGCGATGGTCAGTTATTATTTCGGTGGCAAGGCAGCGTTGCTCAATGCGGTGGTCGAAGAACGTCTGCTGCCTGTGGTCGCCGAGCTTCGCCGCCATCTCGATACCCTCGGCGACGATGCCGGCGCCCTGGCAAAAGGCTTCGTCAGTGGCATGCATGCTACCGTCGAACGGCATCCATGGTTGCCAAGCCTGTGGGTTCGTGAGGTGCTCAGTGAAGACGGCACCCTGCGCGAGTTGCTGGTCACCCATATCGCGGAGCAAATCCCGAGACGCTTGGCCAAGTCCTTCGCACGGGCCCAACGTCACGGGCACCTCAACCCCGAACTCGATCCTCGCCTGCTGATGGTCTCGCTGATCGGCCTGACCCTGTTCCCGCTGGCGGCCGCACCGCTATGGCACCGCATATTCGATAGTGAGGACCTCGATAGCGCCGCACTCGAACGCCATACCCTGGCCCTACTGGCGCGAGGCCTGGAGACCGATCATGTTCCTTGAACGTCGGCACCGACCAATCTGGCTGCTGCTGGTGCTGCTGGCCATGGCGGGTTGCAACGACTCACCCCCGACATTGCCAGGGACGCTGGAGTGGGACCGTATCGCATTGCCCGCCGAGGTTTCGGAACCGGTATTACGCTGGTCGGTCACCGAAGGCGAAAACGTGAATGCCGGCGACATATTGCTCGAACTCGATGGCCGCCGCCAGGAAGCCCGCCTCGACCAGACGCGCGGTGAGCTTGCTGGTGCCGAGGCACGGTTGGCCGAGCTGACCCATGGCCCCCGAGAAGAGACCATCGACGCCGCCCGTGCCGACCTCGCCCGCGCCCAATCCGCTTATGAGCAGGCCGTGCGCGACTATCGCCGCACCGCCGAACTGCGGCAACAGAATGCGACCTCTCAGGCAGCCTTCGAACAAGCTCGTGCCAATCGCGATCAACGCCGTGCCGCAGTCGCCACCTTGGAAGCGCAACTGCGCGAGCTCACTCGTGGCGAACGCCCTGAACGCATTGCCCAGGCCGCCGCCGACGTGGCTGCCGCAAGAGCCCGGTTACAGGAATTGCAAATCGAGCGCGAACGACTGATCGTGCGAGCACCGCGTGACGGGAAAGTCGATGCCTTGCCCTTCCATCCCGGCGATCAGCCGGCAGCCGGGGCAACCTTGGTCAGCCTGTTGGTGGGCGAGGCGCCCTATGCGCGGCTATTCGTGCCCGCTCCCCAGCGCACGGCGTTATCCCCAGGCGATCAACTGCAAGTCCGGGTCGAAGGTGTCGAGACGCCTTTCACCGCGACCTTGGAAAGCATCAGCAGCGAACCTGCCTTCACCCCCTACTATGCGCTGGTGGGAGACGATGCCAACCGCCTGGTGTACCGAGCCGAGGCCAGGCTCGAGGGCGAAGCGGCCCGCCGACTACCTGCGGGCTTGCCCATCAGCGTGGAGCTGGACAATGGCCAGCATCGATGATTCCGCTACAGTGATTCGGGTGCGAGGCCTAAGCAAACGCTTCGGTACCACGGTCGCGGTCGATGCACTCGATCTGGATGTACGCCCACGCGAGGTGTACGGCTTCCTCGGCCCTAACGGTTCGGGTAAGTCCACTACCCTGCGCATGCTGTGTGGCCTGCTACATCCCAGCAGCGGCGAGATCGAGGTGCTCGGTCATCATCTGCCAAAAGACGCCGAAGGCCTCAAGCGACATCTCGGCTACATGACACAGAGCTTTTCACTCTACCGCGACCTTAGCGTCAACGAAAATCTGACTTTTCTTGCCGCTGTGCACGGTTTGCCGCGCAAACGAGCCCACCAGCGTATCGAAGAATTGCTTAACCGCTATTGGCTGGCGGAATTGCGCCACCAACTCGCCGGGACCCTGAGTGGAGGCCAAAAGCAGCGCCTGGCTCTGGCCGGTGCCGTGCTGCACGAACCCGACCTGCTGTTGCTCGACGAGCCCACCAGCGCGGTCGATCCACAGTCGCGGCGCGAATTCTGGGAGTCGTTGTTCGAACTCGCTGACGCCGGCACCACCATCCTGGTCTCCACCCATTACATGGACGAAGCGGAACGCTGTACCCGGCTGGCCATTCTTGATCGTGGACGCCTGGTTGCCGATGACAGCCCACAGCGACTCATGGAAGCCTTGCCCGGCCGGCCGCTGCTGGTGGAGTGCGACAGGCCACGCCAGGCCCAGCAGGTGCTGGAGGGTCAGCCGGGAGTGATCGCCCTGGCCCAGATCGGTGCTGCGCTGAGAATGCTGGTCGAAGATGTGGAGTATGAGAACCCCCTAAGCGAACGGCTGAGGACGGCCGGTATCGAGGCACGACTGGTATCCGGCACCGCTAACCTGGAGGACGTCTTCGTTGCCGCCACCCGACAGCCGAGGCAATCAGCGGGGGAGGCATCATGAAGCTGCAACGCCTGCTGGCCATCGTGCTCAAGGAGTTGCGTCAGTTACGCCGCGACCGCCTGACCTTCGCCATGATCGTCGGCATTCCGGTGATGCAGTTGGTGCTGTTCGGCTATGCCATCAATCTGGACGTACGCCAACTCGATGCCGCGGTACTGGACCAGGCCGATACCGCTCGTTCCCGAGAACTGGTAGCACAAATCGAAGCCACACAGGTACTCACCCTGCGCTATCGAGTGTCGACACCCCAAGAGGTGAACGACCTGATGCGACGCGGCAAGATCAGTGTGGCGTTGATACTTCCGACAGACTTCGAGGCACGCCTGGAACGTGGCGACCGCCCAGCGCTGCAGTTGGTGGTCGATGGCTCCGACCAAGTAGTGCAAGCCGCCGCACGCCAGCTCGCCCGCTTTCCTGTCCCCGATGCCGCGGGCTGGACACAGCAGGTCACACCGATCGAGGTCGTGAACTTCTACAACCCCGAACGCCGTGCCCCGATCAATACCGTTCCCGGCCTGATCGGGGTAATCCTGACCATGACCATGGTGCTGTTCACTGCCATCGCCCTGGTTCGCGAACGAGAAAATGGCAACCTAGAGATGTTGATCGCCACCCCGGTGTCACCCTGGGAACTGACGCTCGGTAAGGTGCTGCCGTTCGTTGGTATCGGCCTGGTTCAAGTCACAGTGGTATTGCTGCTTGGGAAATGGCTGTTCGCGGTACCGGTACGCGGCTCACTGCTCGAACTCTACTTGGCCGCGCTGGTCTTCATTCTTGCCAGCCTGTCGCTGGGTATCTTCCTGTCGACTTTGGCACGCAGCCAGTTCCAGGCCATGCAGTTGGCATTCTTTACCTTCCTGCCGCAGATCCTGCTATCGGGCTTCATGTTCCCCTTCGCCGGTATGCCCAAGGTGGCCCAGTGGCTGGCCGAACTGCTGCCATTGACCCATTTCCTGCGCTTGGTGCGCGGCATCATGCTGCGCGACGCCAGCCTGTTCGAGCTGTGGCCGGCATTGGCGGCATTGGGGATATTCACGCTGGTGATGCTGAGTGTGGCGGTAATGCGCACCCACAAGCGGCTGGACTAGGCTTTATCCGAAGAGTGCCTGCGCTCGTCGACTTTTCAGGTAAAGCCTAAAGAACCGCTGGCATCTTCTGGCACCCACCAGGCAAGTCATTGTCGGGACGTCATGTCGGGAACGGGGGATGGCAACGAGAGCTCGGCATCCAGCCAGTCGACGATGCGCCTGAGCAGGATGTTGTTGGCGTGGCGCGTCTCGACCGCATAGCCGTGACTTTCACGGGTCACCATAGGATTCAGCGCCATCAGCCGTCCCTCACGCAGCAGGTCACTGACCAGCGGCAACCAACCCAGTGCGATGCCTTTCCCAGCCTCAGCGGCACCGATCAGCAAGGGATAGTTATTGTAGGTGAACAGCCGACCGGGATCGACATAGGCATGGCCGGCCAACAAGCTCCAGCATCGCCAGTCCATCCAGCGTGGATTGCGCCGATCCATGTGCAGCAACGGCAGGGACGACCACACCGAGGGCGGGGTATCAGCGCTTAGGCCATGGCGCTCGGCAAAGCTCGGACTGCATACAGGAAAGACGCGCTCGGGATAGAAGCGGTCGACGCCCTGGGCGCGTTCGTCGAACCGGATGCTGATGTCGGCGACCCGGACGGACGGTTCATCGCGCCGATCCGCAGCGACGACTTCGAACTCAGCCCCCTCGACAACCTCCTCCAGGCACGCAAGACGCGGCAGCAGCCAAAGATGCGCGAAGCCGAAGTCGGCCGCAATCAGCACCCGAGGATGGGGGGAGGCGGCACGGCTGCGTAGCGCCTCGATGGACCCCTCGATGGTCTTCAGGGAGGGGGCGATCTCGTCATAGAAGCGAAGCCCTTCCCGGGTCGGCCGCAGCCCGCCGCCCCTGCGCTCGAAGAGAACCTGCCCCACCGCCTCTTCCAGGCCGCGGATACGCTGCGAGATCGCCGGTTGAGTGGTGGATAGCGCCCTGGCGGCCGCAGAGAGCGAGCCGAGACGCAGCGCCGCCTCGAAGGCCACCAACGCTTTGAGGGTCGGCAACTCCTCCCTGGGTCGTTCAGCCATAAGGCAACTCTATAGCTCGCATAAGGTGCGCCCTCCTTCCCGTCGTCGCCGCCATCCCTAGACTGGTTATCGTTCATTGTCCCGGAGCGAGAGCCAGTATGATGTCGAACCCTCAGTTCCAAGTCCAGGCGCATCCCCCCGGCGTCTTCGTGGTCGACACCGGGCAGCGAACCGAGCTGCCCGCCCTGTGGCTGCGCGAGCGATGCCAGGAAGCCACGAGCCTCGATGCGGTGACCCAGCAGCGCCTGTTCAACCCTCACGATCTCGAGGAGGACCTGCGGCTGATCGCCGCCGAGGCCCTGGGCGAGCAGCGCGCCCGGTTGTCGTTCAGCGACGGGCATACCGGAGTCTACGACTTGACGCGCCTGGCCGCCGAGTTCGATCCCGACGACTGCCTGCCCAGGCCGCTCCCCTGGGATGCCAACATCGACCGCGAGGCCTTCACCTTCGACTGGGAGCAGATGTCGGATCGTGGCTGTTTCCGGGACTCCCTCGAGGCCTATCTGCGCTACGGCGTGATCATCCTCGAGAAGGTACCGACGGATGGCGGCACCCTGGTCGAGGTCGGCGAGACCTATGGGCATGTGCGCTCGACCAACTTCGGCCAGTACTTCGAGGTCTTCTCCCGCCCCAAATCCAACGATCTGGCCTATCGGGCGGTGCCCCTGGCTCCTCATACCGACAATCCCTATCGCAACCCGGTGCCTGGCATCCAACTTCTGCATTGCCTGGTCAACGAGACGTCCGGCGGACTCTCCACCCTGGTCGACAGTCTCTTCGCCGCCGAGCAACTGCGCACCGAGGATCCCGAAGGCTACTGCCTGCTAGCCACCATCCCGGTGCGCTTCCGTTTCGTCGATGATGACGTGGAACTCATCGAGCGTCGCCCCATGATCCACATGGATGCAACGGGTCGCCTGACGGGAGTGCACTACAGCCCTCGGCTAGATGCCCTGCCGCTGATGGACGAGGCGACGACCCGCCGTTTCCATCGAGCCCGTCGCCGCCTCGGCGAGCTGTTCTCGCATCCCGATCATCGCCTGGCCTTCCCGCTGCGGGCCGGCGAGCTGATGATGTTCGACAACAATCGCGTGCTGCATGGTCGCACGGCCTATGACCCGAACGAGGGCCTGCGCCACCTTCAGGGCTGCTACATCGACCGTGACGGGCCCACCGGGCGTTACCGCGCCCTGTGCCGCTGAGCCCTGAATACCACGTACAAAATGAGGTCCCACCATGTCCACCGACGACACCCCGCAAGTGAGCTTCACCCGCATGAAGGATGGCACCCGAGAGGACTATCTGCTGCTCGGACGGCTCGAGGAGGCCTACATTGAGGGATTGCCCGAGCGTATCCTCGCCGCCCTGCGGGGGCTGGAAAACACCCTGAGCGGGTATCGAGTCTCGCGTCTCGAGCATGTGCTGCAGTCTGCTAGCCGCGCCGAGGACGGTGGCGAGGACGAGGAGATGATCGTCGCGGCCCTGGTCCACGACCTCGGCGACGACCTGGCGCCGCATAACCACTCCCAGTACGCCGCCTCGATCATCCGCCCCTATGTCAGTGCCCGAGTGACCTGGGTGATCGAGCACCACGGCCTCTTCCAGAACTACTATTACATCCACCACTTCGGCGGGGATCCGCTGGAGCGCGAGCGCTATCGGGATCACCCTTGGTATCAGGACTGCGTGGACTTCTGCGAGCGCTGGGATCAGGCGTCCTTCGACCCTGACTATCCCACCCGGCCCCTCGAGCATTTCGTGCCGATGGTCCGGCGCATCTTCTCCCGTCCGCCCTTCGATCCCGCGATCATCGGCGAAACACCCGATGATCGGGCTTGATCGAGCCGGGCCAGCCTGTAGCCAAGTCTACCCTTCCTCGTCGTCGGCGAGGTCTCGGCCGAAGGCACGCCACTGGGTCAGTGTCATGACTTCGGTGGTTTCGGTTTCGAGATCATGGGCGATGACCAGTTCGCCGCGCTCGAGCTGGCGCTTGAGTTGGCCGACCCAGCCGCGCATGCCGTCGCCGGTGTCGGTGGTATCGTAACCTTGGCGGGTAACGAAGGCCTCAAGCAGGGCATCCAGGGTCTCGCCCGGCAGCATGCGGTGGGGAACCTCGACGAAACGACCGCTCATGTCGCCTCCTCCCCCTTCTCCCAGGCATTCAATCGGCTCAGGAACTCGTCCTCGTCGAGCACCGGCACCTTCAACTCTTCGGCCTTGGTCAGCTTGCTGCCGGCGCCAGGGCCAGCCACTACGCCAGCGGTCTTCTTCGATACGCTGCCAGCGACCTTGGCACCCAATGCCTGCAGACGCGCCTTGCCCTCATCACGGGTCATGGACTCCAACGTACCAGTGAGTACCCAGGTCTGACCTGTCAGCGGTTGAGGCCGTTCGCCGACTTCCGCCTCTTCCCAATCCACGCCCAATTCTCTCAGCTCGGCAATGGTGTCGAGATTATGTTGCTGTTGGAAGAAGGTATGGATATGACGAGCGACCACCGGCCCAACGTCCTCCACCGCCTCGAGCGCTTCCCTATTGGCCTGCATCAGGGTTTCCAGGGTGCCGAAGTGCTGTGCCAGGGTATTGGCCGTGGCCTCGCCCACTTCTCGAATTCCCAACGCATAGATGAAGCGCGGCAACGTGGTGTGCTTGGCCTTCTCCAATGCCTCGATCAGATTTTCGGACGACTTCTTGCCCATGCGTGGCAGCTCGGCTAGCCGCTCCGCTTTCAGGCGAAACAAGTCAGCCGGGGTCTGGACCCATTCGCGCTCGATCAACTGGTCGATGAGCTTTTCACCCAAGCCATCGATATCCAGGGCGCGCCGGCTGGCGACATGCTTGAGCGCTTCCTTGCGTTGGGCCGGACAGTACAGGCCACCGGAACAGCGTGCCACGGCCTCGCCTTCCAGACGCTCGATCTGCGAATCGCAGACCGGACAGCGCTCGGGAAAGACGATTTCCCTGGCATCCGAGGGTCGCTCCTCCTTCAAGACCCGAACGACTTGGGGAATCACGTCGCCGGCGCGTCGAATATTTACCCTATCGCCGATCATGACCCCCAGACGGGCGATCTCGTCCTGATTATGCAGGGTGGCGTTGGAAACCGTGACGCCTCCCACCGCGACCGGCTCCAGCCGTGCCACGGGCGTGATGGCACCGGTACGCCCGACCTGGAACTCGACGTCCCTGACCCAGGTGCTCTGCTCCTGGGCGGGAAACTTGTAGGCAACTGCCCAACGTGGTGCCCGGGCCACGAAACCCAATTCACGTTGCAGGCGAAGATTGTCAACCTTGATCACTACGCCGTCGATATCGTAGCCAAGATCATCCCGCTGCTCGCCCAGTTCGCGGCAATAGTCGAGCAATCCCTGGCTGCCACGTACCACCTTGAGGTGAGTACTGGTGCGAAAACCGTGCTTACGCAGTCGTGCCATCAATTCACTGTGAGTTCGCGCCCCGGGGTCGGGCTCGATACGCGCTGCCTGGTAAGCGCTGAACTCCAGTGGCCGAGTGGCGGTAATCTTGGGATCGAGCTGACGCAGACTACCGGCGGCAGCATTGCGAGGATTGGCGAAAATCTTGCCACCTTCTTCCCGCGCCTTGTCATTGAGTTTCTCGAAGCCCTGATGACTCATGATCACCTCGCCACGCACTTCGAGCAGTGTCGGATGATCTTTGCCTCGCAATTTGAGAGGAATCGAGCGCAGGGTGCGAAGGTTACTAGTGATTCCCTCGCCGGTACGGCCATCACCCCTCGTGGCACCACTGGTCAGTATGCCTTGTTCATAGACCAGCGAGACCGCTGCACCGTCGAGCTTTGGCTCGCAACAGAAGTCGAGCTTGTCACCATCACGCTCCAGACGTTCGCCTACTCGCTTGACGAAGGCTCTGACCTCCTCTTCGTCGAAAGCATTGTCCAGCGACAGCATGGGCACGACATGTTGGATCTCGGGAAAGCCCTCGGCGGGTGCCGCGCCCACCCGCTGGGTGGGGGAGTCGGGCGTCACCAGCTCAGGATACGTCTCTTCGAGTTCCTGCAGACGACGCAACTTGCGGTCGTAATCAGCATCGGTCAGTTTCGGATCGTCGAGAACGTAGTACCGATAATTGGCGTCATCGAGTTCGGCACGTAATCGCGCCACTTCTTCGCGTGTCTGGGAATCGGGTTGACTCATACGATCCTGTCCCGGTCGGAGAAAGCTGTAAGCTGTAAGCTGTAAGCTGTAAACGAGTAATTTTTGATATTTATCTGGAATAAAACAACCCCGTGATCTCTCACGGGGTTGTTGTTACCTCTTCAAACTTACAGCTTATAGCTTTCCGCTTACAGCTAATTCGCTTGGTAGCGATGCAGCCGGTGGCGCCGTTCGAATTCCTGGACGCGCTGACGGGCGAATTCCACCGTCTGAGCCGTCATCACGCTGCGGTTCTCATCCTTCAGCTCGCCACCCAGATGACGCACCACTACCATCGCTGTCTCGACCATGGCCTCGAAAGCCGCGGCGGTATCGCTAGCACCGGGTAGCGGCATCAGCAGGGTGATACCCGGCGTGGTGAAGTCGTCCATGGTCTCGAGCGGGAAGGTTCCCGGCTTAAGGACATTGACCATTGAGAACTGCAATTCGCTGAGCAGATCTTCGGTCTCGAAGCGATGGAAGATGCCCATTTCGCTACTGTAACGCAGGCCACAGGCC
Organism: Litchfieldella anticariensis FP35 = DSM 16096; assembly: GCF_000409775.1. Classification (GTDB taxonomy): domain Bacteria; phylum Pseudomonadota; class Gammaproteobacteria; order Pseudomonadales; family Halomonadaceae; genus Litchfieldella; species Litchfieldella anticariensis. The sequence goes on from NZ_KE332388.1 coordinate 1,071,636, forward strand.
ATCATCAGGTCGAGCAGTGCCGCCCCGGAGAAGCCCTCTTCGTCGCGAGACATCACGCTGATGACGATGACTTCCTCGGCATGGCTCAGGGTGTCTCGCGCATGCTCGGCGCTGACGTCATGGCGTAGTACCCTCTCGACCACTGGATGTGGTGTGACCACACCTTCCTGTAGCACGTCTTCCTCCCCGGCTTCGACTGCTTCGGTGGGGATCTCTTCACGATATTCCCGATCCGTCGCAACGGAGTCAGTCGCCGGCCGGCGAGGTGGCGTGAACAGGGGATCGTCGTAATCGTCCTCGACCATGGAACGCTCTTTCTCGCGTTGGAGCTTTTCCGCTTCGCGCGCTTCGCGTTCCGCCTTTTCCTGCTGCCGACGGCTGGCTTCGCGTGCCTTGCGCTCGGCCTTTTCCTGTTCGCGCTTGAGCTTATCCTTCTTGCGTTGTGCCTTGCGTTCGGCAAGGTTCTTCTGCAATGAGGCACCGAACCGTTGCATGGAGGCCCCCATTTTGACTGATCCGGACTTCAGCGAGTCGGTCATTCCATCCAGGTCAACAAGACGATAACGCTCGGCATCGTGGTAGTCGTCATGATCCTCAGGATCGGCCGACAGACCTGCGACTTCCGCATTCGCTTCTCGTTGCGTCGGCTCGTCATCGGTCAATGCCGACAACGTGGGCTCGCTACGTTCAGTATGCCGTGACTCACCAGCTTCAGGGGCCGATTCACTCGATTCGGCTTTGGATACCGGCTCGGCACTCGCAGCCGCCGGCCGCTCGTCGTGCGCTTCTTCGGCCGGAGGCATCGTGGAAGTCGAGCGACGCGCATCGCTTTCGGCGTGGCTCGCCTTTACTCGGCTCTTGCCCGAAGCGGTGGCGGGAGATGGCTGCGACTGGGAATGACCCGGAGACGCAACATCGTCCGATGCCTCTTCTTGTCCTTGATGGCGCCAACTGGCCAATACTTTGGACGGCCCGGGATGCTCCTGCCGCTGCAACTTGGGTTTGGACTCGACCTTTTGATAGGACGCGGGTTTGACGACACGCGCCCCTCCATTGGGTAATTCCCAGTTGATTTCGGCTTCACGAGCTGCCTGCTCGGGATCCGCCACTTCCCCCTTACTGGAGCTGGTCGTATCGTTATCGACCTGGTCCAGCCGGGGCACTCGACGCTGACGTTGTAGGCGACGAACACCATCGATCACGATGATGGTCACCAGAGCCAGCCCCAGGATGATCAGCCACTCTCTTAGTTCCATGGGTCGTCTTGCCTGTTTGCTAAGGCGCCATGCCTGAATAAGTCGTTCGACACCAGCATAGCGCGATTACCAAAAAAAGGGCCACTTTTTTTGAATGTCAAGTTTTCACTTGGCCCTAGCGCAACCACCCTTCTATTGTCCCTGATCTGCATTGGTATCCTTCCTTGGTAACCCCTTTAATGATTTCGTGCAAGTCGTTCAGGCCTCCGCGAGCACTGCCGCTTCTTCGATCCCCACCGACACGAGGCGTGAAACTCCCGGTTCCTGCATGGTCACCCCCATCAAACGTTCCGCTGCCTCCATGGCAATCTTGTTGTGGGTGATATAGATGAATTGCACCGTTTCCGACATTTCTTTCACCAATTTAGCGTAACGACCCACATTGGCATCATCGAGCGGAGCATCGACTTCATCGAGCATACAGAACGGTGCCGGATTGAGTTGGAAGATCGCGAATACTAGTGACAACGCGGTAAGGGCTTTTTCTCCCCCCGAGAGCAAATGAATGGTGCTGTTCTTCTTGCCAGGGGGACGCGCCATGATTGCCACCCCCGTTTCCAGCAAATCCTCGCCGGTCAGTGTCAACCATGCGGTTCCCCCTCCGAAAACCTTGGGGAAAAGTGCCTGCAGGCCGGCATCGACCTGATCGAAGGTCTGCTTGAAACGGGTGCGTGTTTCCTGATCGATCTTGCGGATTGCGCGGTCGAGAGTCTCCAACGCTTCACTCAACTCGGCGTGTTGGGCCTCCAGATAGTCACGCCGTTCGGCCTGCTGGTCGTACTCTTCGATGGCCGCGAGGTTGATCGCCCCGAGGCGCCGAACCTTGTCGGCAAGCCCTTCGAGGCGATTCTGCCAGGCTGATTCCGTGGCGTTGGGATCGAGGCTCTCAGCCAATTGGTTGGCATCATGGCCCAGCTCATCGAGCTGTTGCTGATGGACATCGGCCTTGAGCGCCAAGGCTTGGACCTGCATTCGTCCCTCCTGCAGGCGCTCGCGAATCGCCTCCAGGTTGCGTTCGTGGCCCTGGCGTGCCAGTTCCTCATTGCGCAACTGCTCGGCGAGCCCGGCTGCCTGGTCACGACAGGCATTCAGCGCTTGCTCCTCCTGGGCACGCCGATGCAACAGTTCGTCGAGCCGTTCGCGCTCCTCTTCCTCGGGTTCGCGAAGCATCTCGCGCTGTTCCTCTAGCTCGGCGCACTTCTCTTCGAGCCGTTCGCGCGACTGCTCGACACGCCCTTGCTGTTGCGCCAACCCTTCACGTTCAGTCGTCAGCCGCTGGTGCTCCAGTGCCAGACGCTGTGCCTGATCGGCCAGCGGTCGCTGACGACTGCGCAGACTGACGAGACGTTCCTGGGCGCTGTGCCGCTCGCGCTCCAAGGTTTCGCGCTGGATACTACTGTCTTCAAGGGTAGCCATTGCGGCTTGCCAGCGATCGCGCGCGACTTCCAGTTCCAGGGCCCGCTCCTCGTGTTGCGCCTCGAGACGTTCGAGTTCTTCATCGAGTTCTCGAGCACGAGTATCGAGATGCTCCAGGCGCGTGGCCAGATTGGCTTCCTGTAAGGCGAGTTGCTGACGCTGTTGATCCTGATCGCGTTCCTCGCGGCGACATTGCTCGAGCGCTGCTTCGAGCTCCTGACCGCGGGCCTTGGCAGCTTCCAGACGCTCGTCGTGCTGGACCAGCTGCGTTTCGATACGATCCAGTTCCAGCGCCACTTCGTCACGCCGTCGCCGGCTGGCAAGCAGGCTGTCGGCTGCCTCGGCCGCGCCACGACGGCGCGCCCAACCACGCCCCAGCCACAGGCCATCGGGCGTGATCACACTCTCGCCTGGGGCCAGCTCAGCTTGCATGCTCCAAGCATCGCTCTGGGAGTCGACACAGCGGATACCGGCAAGTAGTGCGGCGGCGCCTCCGGCCCCCTTGACCCGCGCTGCAAGGGAGTCGTGCCGGGGCTCCGGCAAGGTGATATCACTCTCGACCAGAGGCAGCTCGCCGGCCACCAGTACTGCCAATACACCATGTGAGGTATCGAGTGCGGTGATTCGTGCGTTGAGCCAGGGCGATAACACCCAGGAAACGACATCCTCCCAACCCGTTTCGACCACCAACCGCTCCCCCAACCGTGGCGCCGCTTGCAGATCATGGTCAGCCAGGTGCGCTTCCAAGGCTTCATCGCTGTCGGCCAATCCTGCTTGAATCAAGGCGTCCAGCGAAGCCAGTTCGCCCTGTAGCGAGCTACGCGCTTGACGATCTTCTTCACGTGCTTGCTCGAGGGCAGTCTGCTGCTCTTGAACGGATTGGCGCTGCTCCTGCAACGATTCACGGCGAGCCTCGAGTGTCTCTCGAGCCAATTCGGCTTCGGCCAACCGCTCGGCAAGTTCGCCACGTTGCTCACGAAGCTCGCTGACATCCGGCAACTCTTGCCTCTGCTGGCGGCGGCGCTCGATGTCTTCACTGAGCGATTCCAGAGCCTGCTCAAAACCCTTTACTTGATCCTGAGCGCGTTCAGCTTCGTGGTTCGCCTGCCGTAACGCGTCGTTGAAGGCGGCCCAATGTTCGGCACTGTCGGCGTCAGCCGCCTCGGCTTCCTCAAGCGCCTCCTCGAGTTGAGCCAGGCTCTCATCGACCTCTTCGCGTTCCGGCCCCAAGGTCTCGAGGCGATCGTCGAGGGCTTGCAGACGCTCGCTGTCCGCTTCACCAAGCTGATCCAGTTCGGCCAGTTCGCGCCGCGCGCTTTCCAGATCTCTTGCCAGTTGCGCTTCACGCGCCTTGACATGCTCCAGGCTCTGCTCGAGGCGCGCAATCTCGGCAGTAGTGTCGTAGAAACGCCGCTGATGCCCGTCGAGCTGTTCGGCCAGCCGGTCATGTTCGATGCGGGCTTCTTCGAGGCGTGTCTCGCACTGTCGCTGACCGAGGATCTCACGCTCGACCTGAGTTTCCAGTTCACGCACCCGACTTTCCTGTTCGTCCTGTTGGGCACGCAGGCCACGGCCACGCAACAGCGCCAGTTCGCCCTTGAGCCGGTATTCCTCCTGCTTGAGAGCCTGATAGCGCTTGGCCGCCTCGGCCTGGCGTTTGAGCCGTTCGAGTTGCTTGTCCAGCTCTTCGCGAATGTCGTCGAGACGCTCGAGGTTCTCTTGGGTGCGGCGCATGCGATTCTCGGTTTCGCGGCGCCGCTCCTTGTACTTGGAGATCCCGGCAGCCTCTTCGAGAGTGGAGCGCAATTCCTCGGGACGCGCCTCGATCAGCCGCGAAATCATGCCCTGGCCGATGAGGGCATAGGAACGCGGTCCCAAACCGGTGCCGAGGAACAGATCGGCAATATCGCGACGCCGGCACTTCTGGCCGTTGAAGAAATACGTCGACTGGCTGTCGCGGGTGACCTGGCGCTTGACGGCGATCTCGGCATATTGAGCGTAGGGACCGCCCATGCTGCCGTCGCGGTTGTCGAACAACAGCTCGATCGACGCCTGCCCCACCGGCTTGCGCCCGGTAGAGCCATTGAAGATGACGTCGGTCATCGATTCGCCACGCAAGGTCTTGGCCGAGGATTCACCCATCACCCAGCGTACGGCATCGATGACGTTGGATTTGCCGCAGCCATTGGGCCCGACGATAGCGGTCATGTTGCCATCGAAGGGAACCGTCACCGGGTCGACGAAGGACTTGAAGCCGGCCAGCTTGATTGACTTGAGACGCACGGTTATTCCACGACCCGATCGATGACGACATCGACGGGCTCGCCATCGATATCACCCACTGCCACTGCATCACGACCACCGAACAGGTCACCCGCTTGAGGCGTAGCCTGACCGCTGGCCGACACCCTGACCATCAGGCGCGCCTCATCGACTTGGGAGATCCGTGCCGCAGGGCTCATGGCATGAGCGTCGCTCAGGGTCACTGTCACCGGCAACTCCGACAGTTTGACCCGGGCCACTGCCAATGGCGGCAATTCACCTTCCATGTCGCGCGCCACCACGAAAACGCTGGCATTGTCGTCAAGTTGATCGCGCAACTTAGGATCTAGGCTGACCCGCACCTGAATGCCAGGGCCTTGAGTTTGCGCCGTCTCGAGTTCGTCGGAGGCGACACCCAGGCGTCGCTGGGCTGCAGCGATTCCTTCGCGCAACGCCTCGGCCGAAGCGGGATCGTCGAAACCAGCGATCGCCTTCCGCCAGTGTTCGATGGCTTGCTCGTAACGGCCTTCGTCGAAGGCGTGGATACCCAGCATCCCGAGCACGATGGGCTGTCGCGGATCCTTGTCGAGCGTTTCGTCGACCAACGCCTGCACCCCATCGGTCATGGTACGGTTGGCCACGAAGAAGCGAGTCTGGGCGAGCTGGGCAAGCAGGGCCGGTTGGCGACCTTCCAGTTCGATCAGCCGTTCCAGTGCCTCGATCGCCTTGGCTCCCTGACCGCTGTCGCGGTAGAGGGGAAACAGCGACGACCATACGTTGGGGTTGTCCGCTTGACGCGCAGCTTCCTGCTCCAGACGCTCGATCATCATCGGCAGGGAGCGCTCGGGATTGCTGCGCACCTCCTGCAGAACGTTATACAGTGACAGATCCCCTTCCGCCCCTCGTTGCTGGTACCACGACACACTGGCGATCACAACGGCGACCGTTACCAACGGTACGGCGAGGCGTCCGGATAGCGGTGCCTTCAGCGGGCGGCGTTGGGTTCCTGCAGTATCCTCGAGCAGGCTGCGTTCCAGATCCAGCCGATCTTCATCGAAGCGCGCCTGGTCGATCTCTCCCCGTTCGAATGCTGCCTCCAGGGACTCGAGACGACGGCGAAAAACCGCCACGTTCTGCTCGGCGGTACGATCATTGGCCTCGACATCTTGCTGCGACGCGTGAACTGCCTGGGCACTTCGCAAAGGTGCGATCAATAACCACAAGGCAGGTAACAAGAGCAGGCCAAAAGCTAGCCAGAGTAACGTCATTCGGGCCTCTTGCGTTTGATCAGAGCATCGAGACGGGCGCGCTCGTCGGGGGATAGTTGGCGGGCCGAGGCGCGACGACGAGTGCGCACGATGAGAACCACCACGATACCTCCGATGACTACCAGCGCACCGGGTAGCCCCCACAATAGCCAGGTACGCCCCTCCAGGCGCGGATTATAGAGGACGTAATCGCCGAAGCGCTTGACCATGTAGTCGCGAATTTCCATATCCGAGCGACCGTCCTGCAACAGCATGTAGACCCTCTCACGCATATCGGCGGCAACGGGAGAGTTGGAGTCACCGATGGCCTGATTCTGGCACTTGGGACAGCGTAGCGACTCGTTCAGGTCACTGTAACGCCGCTCGAGCACCGGATCGGCGAATTCTCGTACCTCGACGGCGCCCTGCACCAGGCCAGCGACCAGCAACAACACCAGGACAACCAGACCTCGTCGGATCACTGCCATTTGCGCACCTCCGGCAGAATCGTCTGCACGACGTCCTCAGGCTTGATATACCCCGTATGGTGATAACGTATGATTCCGTCACGATCGACCAGGAAGGTCTCCGGGGCGCCGTAGACGCCGAGCTCGAAGCCAAGATCTCCTTCAGGGTCGAAGACGTTGACCTCGAAGGGGTTGCCGAACTCTTCGAGAAATTCCTGGCCCTTGGCACGTGTGTCCTTGTAGTCGACACCGATCAGCCTCACGCCACGTTCGGCCAGCGACAATAATTGCGGCATCTCCTGCTTGCAGGTCGGGCACCATTCGCCCCACACGTTGACCAGTGTTACTTCTCCCTTGAGCAGGGATTCGTCGACCAGTACCTCGGAATCTTCCAGAGTGGAGAGCTGAAACTCGGGAAACTCCCGAGCCAGCAGGGCCGAATCACGCTGGAAGGGATCCAGCGACAAGCCCATGTAGAGAAAGCCGGACAACAACAGGAATCCCACCAAGGGCAATAGCAACAACAACCGCCGCTTCATACCGGCACCTCACGCGTCGAGGACGCTGGAAGCGGTACCTGCTGGTGGCGCTTGAGCCGATAGCGGCGATCGATCACCGCCATGACGCCACCGGCAGCCATCAGCAACGCACCAAGCCACAGCCAACGCACGAATGGCTTGTACTGGATGCGCATCGCCCAGGCGCCGTCTCCCAGGTCCTCACCCATGGCCACGTAGAGGTCACGGAACAGACCGGGACGCAGCGCCACCTGGGTCATTGGCATGCCACGCGCGATGTACAGGCGTTTTTCCGGCACCATGGTGAAGGAACGTGAGCTGCCATCACGACTGACCTCGATGAAGGCCATGTCGGACAGGTAGTTGGGGCCACGACGGCTTTGCAGTTCGTTCATGGTGAAGGTGTAGCCCGCCACCTGGACGCTATCGCCAGGTGCCAGACGCACGTTGCGCTCGACATTGTAGTTGGAGACCACCGCCACACCGATGATGGTCACTGCCACCCCCAGGTGGCCAAGCACCATGCCCCAGTAAGCCAGCGACAATTTACGCAGACCATCGCCCAACGAACCAGCCCGACGGATCTTCTCGAACAGGTCGCGCACCATCGGGAGCACGATCCACAACGCAGCCACCAGCCCCAGCGATACCCATAGGTTCCATTCCCCGCCATATGCCAGCGGGACGAACATACCGATGATCAGGGCCGCGAGGCTGGCCAGGCCAAGGCGTCGAAACAGCTCGCGGGCCGACATATGCTTCCAACGCGCGCTGGGACCAAGCCCCATGAACACGCACAGGATTACTGTTAGCGGCACGAATAAGGCATTGAAATACGGTGGCCCCACACTGATCTTGCCCAATCCCAAGGCATCGAGCAGTAACGGGTAGACAGTACCCAGCAATACGGTGACGGTCATGATCACCAGCAAGATGTTATTGACCAGCAACAAGGCATCACGCGATACCCAACTAAAGGCCACGGTATGACTGACTCGAGGGGCACGCAGGGCAAACACCAGCAGCGACAGGCCGACGGTGACACCCAACAGCGCCAGGATGAAGAGGCCACGCGAAGGATCGTTGGCGAAAGCATGTACCGAGGTCAGCACCCCAGAGCGCACCAGGAAGGTGCCTAGCAGTGACAACGAGAAAGTCAGGATCGCCAGCAGCACTGTCCAGCTCTTGAAGGAGCCACGTTTCTCGGTTACCGCCAACGAGTGCAGCAGCGCCGTACCGGCCAGCCAAGGCAGCAGTGAGGCGTTCTCCACCGGGTCCCAGAACCACCAGCCACCCCAGCCGAGTTCGTAGTAGGCCCACCAACTGCCCAACGCGATACCCACGGTAAGGAAGGCCCAGGCGATATTGGTCCACGGGCGCGCCCAACGCGTCCAGGCGGCATCCAGACGCCCCCCCAGCAAGGCGGCGATGGCGAAGGCAAACACCACCGAGAAGCCCACGTACCCCATGTAGAGCATGGGAGGATGGATAATCAGACCGAAATCCTGCAACAACGGATTGAGGTCGGCACCATCTTGCGGTATCACCGGTAACAGCCGTTCGAAAGGATTCGAAGTGACCAGCACGAACAACAGGAAGCCAGAGCTGACCATCCCCATCACACCCAACACTCGAGAAATCATGTCCTCAGGCAGGTTGCGAGAGAAGCGACTAACGGCAAAGGTCCAGCCAGCCAGTATCAGGCTCCACAACAATACCGAGCCTTCATGGTTGCCCCATACCGCACTGAACTTGTAATACCAGGGCAGCATGGAGTTGGAATTGTTGGCGACAGTGGCCACGCTGAAATCATCGAGCATGTAACTCGTGGTGAGACAAAGATAAGCAACCGCCACGAACAGGAACTGTCCAGCCGCCATGGGCCGGGCGAAAGCCATCCACAGGGGACGGCGCGTGGCGGCACCGGCCAGCGGCATCACCGCCTGGAAGAACGCCATCAACAGGGCGATCACCAAGGCGAAATGGCCGATTTCGGGAATCATCTTTGTCAACATGGCAACTCCGGGCTAGTCGGCGCCCTCGTTCTTCGTACCTGAGTACTCATCGGCACTGTCGTATTTGTCGGCGCTGTTGTACTTCTCGGCATAGTCGGATGACGAGTACCCAGCCGCCTCCAGGGCCTCGGCAACTTCGCTAGGCATGTAGTTCTCGTCATGCTTGGCCAGTACTTGATCGGCATGGAGACGACCGTTTTCGCTCAATTGCCCGACGACGACCACGCCCTGCCCTTCGCGAAACAGGTCAGGCAAGATACCGCTGTAGTGGACCTCGACCTCCTCGACGAAGTCGGTGATGACGAATTCCACGTCGAGACTGTCGGGGTTGCGCGAAACACTACCCTCCTTGACCATGCCTCCAGCACGAATCTGGCGCTCGATGGGCGCTTCACCAGCCGCGATCTGGATCGGGCTGAAAAACAGGTTGATATTGGCACGCAGCGCATACAGCGTCAGCCCCACGGCAATCGCTGCCAACGACACCAACCCCAGGATTACGAACAGTCGCTGTTTGCGTTTAGGTGTCATCCACTTCTTCCCTCGACAACTCACTCCTGGCCCGCCGTTCGCGACGCTTGAGATCACGCAGCAGGCTGCGCCGCTCAGCCCTGGCATGAACCAGAGAGCCAAGCATCAGGGCCGCCGTCACGCACCAGGCGGTCCACACATAGGGGGCGTGCCCCCCCATCGCCAAGAATGCTTGCAGGGAGTCGAAGGCCATCACCCGTCCTCCCGAACCAGGTCTCTCACCCAGCGCTTGTTCGATTCTCGGCGCAATATCTCGCTACGCGTGCGCATCAGGGTCAAGGCGATAAAGAAACTGTAAAAACCCAGCACCATCAGCAATAGCGGCCACCACATTTCAACGGGCATAGAGGGACGCGAAGTGATGGTAAAGGATGCCGGCTGATGCAGGGTATACCACCAGTCGACAGAATACTTGATGATCGGGATGTTGATGACCCCGACCATGGCCAATACCGAAGCCGCGCGGGAACCGCTGTCACGGCTGGCGAAAGCGCCACGCAAAGCAATCACACCAAAGTAAAGGAACAGCAGAATCAACATCGACGTCAGGCGTGCGTCCCACATCCACCAGGTTCCCCATGTCGGCACACCCCACACCGACCCGGAAAACAGGGCGATGAAGGTCATCGCTGCTCCCAGTGGGGCCATCACTGCCGCCGCCATGTCAGCGACCTTGATCTTCCACACCATGAATACCAATGCCGCCACTGCCAGGCCAACGAAGATGGACTGCGCCAGGAACGCCGCCGGAACATGCACGTAGATGATACGAAAACTGTTGCCCTGCTGGTAATCCGCCGGGGCAAAGGCCAGGCCCCAGACACTCCCCACCAGGATCAACAGTGCAGCCGCAGCCCAGAACCAAGGCTGCAGGCGCTCACTGATATCGTAAAACCACTTGGGAGATCCAAGTTTATGAATGAAGGCCCACATGACCCATCTTACCTCTTAACCATTGATACTGATGCGCAACGCGGCGGCAATGGCCCAGGGCGCCAGCATCAGAGCCGTCGCCAGCAGCGCTCCTAGAATTGCCAGGTGGGCCATACCGCCATCGCCAAGAATCGCCGCCTGCACCGCCCCGGCACCAAAGATCAGCACCGGGATGTAGAGTGGCAGAACCAGTAGCGACAGCAGTACCCCGCCCCGCGACAACCCCACCGTCAACGCCGCTCCGATGGCACCAATCAAGCTCAGGCTGGCACTGCCCAGCGCCAGCGAGGCTGCCAACATCAGATAGCTGCCCGTCGGAAGTGACAGCATCAGTCCCAGTACCGGCGCCATCAGTGCCAGTGGCAATCCGGTCAGCAGCCAATGCACGGCCACCTTGGCCAACACCATCGCTGGCAAGGGTTGAGGGGCCAGCAGCAATTGCTCCAGGCAACCATCGTCGAAATCGGCGCGAAACAGTGAATCGAGCGACAATAGCGTGGCCAACAAAGCCGCCACCCACAGCAAGCCCGGGGCGATCGTTGCCAACAGGTCGGGATCCGGCGAAATACCCAGCGGAAACAGTGTGATGACCAGCGCAAAGAACACCAGCGGGTTGATGATCTCGCTGCGCCGACGCAGCATCAGAATCAGGTCTCGCCGCACGGTGGCCGCGATGGCCACTCCGAGACCGCCTCTTGGCTCCATTGCCGTCATCGATTCACTGACCTGCATGTACCACTCCCCGGCCCAGTCGAATGCGCCGTAACTCTCCCAGGGAGGTCAGATCATGATGCGTGGTCACCAACACACTGCCTCCGCGCCGCGCATGAGCCAACAATCGTTGCTCGAGCTCGGCGACGCCATCGCGGTCGATGGCCGTGAACGGTTCATCGAGTACCCATAAGGGGCGCTCGATCAATTCCAGCCTGGCCAGTGCGATTCGACGTTGCTGACCTGCCGATAACTGAGCGGCAGGGATATCCTCGAATCCCGTCAGCCCCACGGCCGCGAGTGCCTTCATGCGCGCGGACTCGCTTCCGGACTCACCGGCCAACGCCTGATACCAGGCCAGATTTTCCAGCGGAGACAGGGCGGCCTTGACTCCGGGAGCATGCCCCATATAGAGCAGATTGGCGAGAAAGTCGCTGCGCACTTGACGCATCGGGGAATCACACCAGTAGAGTTCCCCCTGATAGTCGGTCAACTGTCCTGAGAGGATCTTCAGCAGCGTGGTCTTGCCACTGCCATTGGGACCTTCGATGCGTACGATCTCGCCGGCACCGACCACGATGTCCAGGTCGGCGAACAACCAGCGATCATCGCGCTCACACGCCAGATGTCTCGCCTCCAGGCGAAAGGTCACCGCAGTCTCCAAGCCGGGAATCAGCCCGGCACTTTACATGGAATGCCCACGCCTCGCCAGCGCACCGGCTGCGTCAGCCGGTCGCAGTTCAACGTGCCAATTTTTCTATCATGCCATTTTTGTCCCACATCGGCGCCTAACCTTACGTCGACTAAGCTTGCCAGCCGCGTGCGGACTGCTATGATGCGGAAAGTGCTGTAAATATCAACAGGTCTCCACGCGCCTCGACGCCTCAAGGGAGAACAACACATGCCGCACACCACACCGCATTACCTTCACCGCCTGGCCAATTTGCCGCTGACCGATGCCTGGGAAGAGATCGACGCCACCGATCTGGTCGAAGTGCCATTACTGGGGCGCGTCTCCGCCGGGTTGCCGATCGAGGCCTGTCCCGATCAGTCGAGTGTCTATATTCCTTCACGTATGGTACGGCGCAATACCTATGCCTTGCGGGTGTGCGGAGATTCGATGATCGACTGTAATATCCACGACGGTGACGTAATCATCATCGAACGCCAAGAGAGCGCCGAAAATGGCGAAACCGCGGTGGTGATGATCAACAGCCAGGAAGTTACCCTGAAGAAACTGTATATCGAGAAATCCGGCGTGCGTCTGCAACCAGCCAACGAAAGTATGCCCCCCATCTATCTAAAGAACGATGACATCCAGGTGCTGGGCCTGGTGATGGGCGTGATGCGGCAACCCGCCAGCGCTGCCTGATGTCTTATCCGATCCCCGACCTCCCCGCCGGCGAGTGGCAGGAAAGCGAGCTGGAGGTAGAGAGGAGCCGATTCATCACCTGGGTCTGCCATGCACCGGAGACATCCGCCTTCGAAAGGCTACTGGCTGCGGCACGCCAAGCCCACCCCAGCGCCAGTCATCATTGCAGCGCCTTCATCGCCGGCCCGCCTGGTGAGCAGCAGGCCATTGGATTCTCGGATGACGGAGAACCCGGCGGCACGGCGGGTCGCCCCATGTACCAAGTGCTCGAGGGTTCGGGCATGGGGCAGATCGGCTGTGTGGTCATCCGTTATTTTGGTGGCACCAAACTCGGCACCGGGGGCTTGGCCCGCGCCTATTCACAAGCGGTCGCCCAGGCTCTGGAACGCCTGGCGACCCTCGATTTCACTCCACGCGCGCCCTTGCGTTTGAAGCTCGACTTCTCCGGCGAAGCGGAAGCCCGCGCTTGGCTCGAAAGCCAAGACGTGCCTATCGAGCACGTCGACTACGGTGCCGATGGCGTGATCCTCACCGTGGGCTGGCCACAGAACACACCCAAGAATCTGGAGCCACTCGAGGCGCGGCTCAAAGGACGCCTGGAAGCACTCGATTGAGCCAGCCTCATACACGACCACGGCGCCCAATCGGGCGCCGTGGTCATTTCATAGCCAGGTCGCTTACCCCAGATACTTGATCATTACCCCCGCGGCTACCGCCGAGCCGATGACGCCTGCCACATTGGGGCCCATGGCATGCATCAACAGGAAATTGTGGGGGTTGTACTCGAGCCCGATCTTATTGGAAACCCGCGCCGCCATGGGCACCGCCGAGACACCGGCTGAGCCGATCAACGGGTTGATCGGCATTTTGCTCATGGTATTCATCAGCTTGGCCATCAGCACACCACAGGCAGTCCCGATGGCGAAGGCCACGATCCCCAACCCCAGAATCCCTAACGTCTCTACCGCCAGGAAACGGTCGGCAACCAGCTTGGAGCCTACCGAAAGCCCAAGGAAGATGGTGACGATATTGATCAGTGCATTCTGGGCGGTGTCCGAAAGACGCTCCACCACACCGCACTCACGCATCAGGTTGCCGAAGCAGAACATCCCCAGCAGCGGCGCGGCATCCGGCAGGAATAACACCACCAGGATCAGCAATACCAGCGGGAAGCTGATTTTCTCGAGCTTTGGTACCGGGCGCAGCTGCGTCATGACGATCTGGCGTTCCTTGGTCGTGGTCAAGGCACGCATGATCGGCGGCTGGATCAAGGGCACCAGTGCCATATAGGAATACGACGCCACGGCGATCGCCCCCAGCAGTTCCGGTGCCAATATGCTCGACACGTAGATCGAGGTCGGGCCATCGGCACCACCGATGATGCCGATGGCAGCAGCCTGGTTGAGCGAGAAGTCCATGACCCCGATGGCCGAGAGACCAACGGCACCGAGCAGAGTCGCGAAGATACCGAACTGCGCTGCCGCACCCAGGAACAGAGTGCGAGGGTTGGCAAGCAGCGGGCCGAAATCGGTCATCGCGCCGACGCCCATGAAAATCACCAATGGCGCGATGCCAGACGCGATCGCCACGCTGTAGAAGTGATACAGCATGCCGTGGGTGTAGCCGGCATCCATGGCGAGATCGTTGGCATGTCGCAATTGCTCAGGCGAGAGGTCGCCATGCAACGCCTCGCTAATCGCATGGCGCCAAGCCTCCAGTCCCATGCCGGGTTCGGGATTCAGCCCCAATGCCCCACTCAACTGATCGAGAACTCCGGGGCGAGCCAGATGTGCCGCCTGTTCGGCGGCCGACAAGGCCAGCCCAGCCTCGGGAATATTGGCCAGGATACCGCCAAAGCCGATCGGCACCAGCAACAACGGTTCGAATCTTTTGTGAATGGCTAGGTATAGCAGCAGCAAGCCAATGACGAGCATCACCGCTTGGCCGAGGCTCATGTTGTAGAGCCCCGAGCCGTACCAAAGGGTCAACAGCTTTTCCATTACCCCGTCCTTAAAGAACGATCAACGCATCGCCAACCGATACGCTGTCGCCTTCCTTGACCTTGACCTCGGAGACCGTACCGGCACTGGCAGTGCGCACCTCGGTTTCCATCTTCATGGCTTCGAGAATGATCACCACGTCACCCTCGGCGACGGTGTCACCTGGCTTGACGTTGACCTTGAAGATATTGCCAGCCAGTGGTGCGGCAATGGCTTCGCCAGTGGATGCCGGAGCGCTGGCAACTGGAGCTACCGCGGACTGAGCGGCACCCTGCTGTGCCTGGACCTGCTCG
This sequence comes from Litchfieldella anticariensis FP35 = DSM 16096, assembly GCF_000409775.1. Taxonomy (GTDB): domain Bacteria; phylum Pseudomonadota; class Gammaproteobacteria; order Pseudomonadales; family Halomonadaceae; genus Litchfieldella; species Litchfieldella anticariensis. Next base: position 1,086,657 of record NZ_KE332388.1, read on the forward strand.
ATCTGACCACCCTCGGCGACCTCGACCACATACTGCTTGCCATTGACGGTAATGGTATAGGTCTCGGGGCCGGTAGACGGGGCAGCGGGCATCTTGGCACTGGCCTTGGCCGGCAGGTTATTGGTTTGGCCGTTGTTCTCCGGCGCTTGCGGTGCAGGCTCGAAGGCATCGGGATTGTCGCGATTCTTGAGGAACTTGAGACCGATTTGCGGGAACAGGGCATAGGTCAGGACATCGTCGATCTCGCGCTCGCCTTCTTCGAGACGAATGCCTTCCTCGCGAGCCTTGGTCCGCAATTCTTCACGCAGACGGCCCATCTCCGGTTCGAGCAAATCCGCCGGACGGCAGGTGATCGGTTCCTTGCCTTCCAGCACGCGGGCCTGCAGCTCCTTGTTGTACGCGGACGGAGCGGCACCGTATTCACCCCTGAGCAGCGCCTGGACTTCCTTGGAAATCGACTTGTATCGCTCGCCCATCATCACGTTCATCACCGCCTGGGTACCGACGATCTGCGAGGTCGGGGTGACCAGCGGAATGAAGCCCAAGTCTTCGCGCACCTTGGGAATTTCGGCGAGGACGTCGTCGAGCTTGTCGCCAGCCCCCTGCTCCTTGAGCTGGCTTTCCATATTGGTAAGCATGCCACCGGGTACCTGGGCAACCAGGATGCGAGAATCGATACCCTTGAGTGAACCTTCGAAGGCAGCATACTTCTTGCGCACTTCGCGGAAGTAGGCAGCGATCTCTTCGAGCAATTCGAGGTCGAGACCCGTGTCGCGATCGGTCTCCTTGAGGATCGCCACTACCGATTCTGTAGGGCTATGGCCATAGGTCATCGACATCGAGGAAATCGCGGTGTCGACGTTGTCGATGCCAGCCTCGACCGCCTTGATTGCAGTGGCCGTGGACATGCCGGTGGTGGCATGACTCTGCATGTGAATGGGTACCGACAACGCCTTCTTGAGCCGTGAGACCAGTTCAAAGGCGGTATATGGCGTGAGCAGGCCGGCCATGTCCTTGATCATCACCGAATGGGCGCCCATATCCTCGATGCGCTTGGCCAACTCTACCCAACCCTCGATGGTATGTACCGGGCTGACGGTATAGGAGATGGCCCCCTGGGCGTGGCCGCCTTGTTCGAGGACCGCTCTGATCGGATGCTCCAGGTTACGCGGATCATTCATGGCGTCGAAGACGCGGAACACGTCGACCCCGTTGGCACGTGCGCGCTCGACGAACTTGTCGACCACGTCATCGGCGTAGTGGCGGTAACCCAACAGGTTCTGGGCACGCAGCAGCATCTGCTGACGTGTGTTGGGCATCGCCTCTTTCAAGGCGCGAATGCGCGCCCAAGGGTCCTCACCCAAATAACGGATACAGGCATCGAAGGTCGCGCCACCCCAGGATTCCACCGACCAGAAGCCAACACGGTCGAGCTTTTCGGCAATCGGCAGCATGTCGTCAAGACGCATGCGGGTGGCGAATAACGACTGATGCGCGTCACGCAGCACCACATCGGTGATACCCAGCGGGCGTTTGGTCTCACTCATGACCTTATCCTTATGACTCTAGTGAGTAGCTTGAGAGCGTAGCGCGAAAGCAATGACTCGGACGCGTTCGGCGAACCGACCGCCAGAGTCAGCGACGATGGCGCTGGCGGTAACGATGCAAGGCAGCGCTGATTACCACCATCAAGTCGTCGTCATTATTCTGGGCGGGTGCCGGGGCACGCCCGGGTAACGTGTCTTCGTTCTTGGCGGGCACAGGCACCAGGCGCCCGACGAAGGATGACATCAGGCTGGTGGCGATCACCAACAGGGTCAAGAAGACGAAGACGAAGCCCATTCCGAAGACCATCAGATACAGGCCTTCCTGTAGCAGCTCGATATCCAGCATGATTCAAATCCCCTAGCTCTGCTCCGCAGCAGTGTTATCACTGGCCTACGAGCACCTCTTTTGGCTGGTACAATAACCTGCCTGATTTTTTCAATATTGCAATGACACCATGGTTGAGCAGCAGGTTGTTAATTTACTACACAAGGGTCGCATCGGCCTAGCGCCCATGGAGGGCGTAATCGATGCCCATACCCGTGCCCTATTGACCGCCGCTCCCGGGTTCGACTGGACGGTCACCGAATTCGTGCGCGTCGTCGATGCCCGGCTGCCACCGCGCGTCTTCCTCAAGCACTGCCCAGAACTCAACCATGCTCGAGTGGCCACCCCAAGCGGCATTCCGGTGCACTTGCAACTCCTCGGCTCGGACCCAGAGGCGTTGGCTGCCAACGCTCGTCAGGCAATGCAGCTTGGTGCCGTGAGCCTGGACCTCAATTTCGGCTGTCCCGCCAAGCTGGTCAATCGCCACGATGGCGGCGCCTCCCTGCTGCGCGACCCGCTCAGGGTACGCCATGCCGTGGCCGCCGTGCATCGTGCCGTCGACGATTCCATCCCCGTGACCGCCAAGATCCGACTAGGCTTTGCCGATCGCCGCCTGGCCCTCGAATGTGCGCGAGCAGCGGAAGATGGTGGCGCCTCACACCTGGTCGTCCATGGGCGCACTCGCGACGAGGGCTATCGGCCACCTGCTCACTGGGAGTGGATCGGCCGCATCCGACGCCACCTCAGCATCCCGGTCATCGCCAACGGCGACATATGGAGCCTCGAAGACTACTGGAAGGCTCGTACCCTGTCCGGTTGCGAGGACGTGATGCTAGGCCGAGGAGCGCTCGCCGACCCATGGCTGGCATCACGCATTCGCCATTGGCAATGCACCGGTGAGCGCCTTGCCGAGACAAATTGGCAAACCCGCGCCGAGATATTGTGCGCCTATGCTGCATTGCAGCGTAACATACTTCCCGATCGTGTTGTGGTTTCGCTTCTTAAACAATGGTTGAATCACATGCGGACTCGCGATACTGAAGCAGCGCGCCGCTTCCAGGAGCTACGCCGCCTGACCGAGCTAGAGGCATTCCTCACCGGGTTGCGTGCACCGAGCATGGCCCACCTTTTGACAGGCAGCGCTTCACGGCATCAATTCGCTTGAGGAATGGTCAAAAAAAGGCGCCTGTTACGGCGCCTCGAACGATCGCTGAGTCTATCGACCCCACTCCTGTAGAGACAATACTTGTCGACTCGGCTAGCAGAAACAGAACAGCACTGGCTGAAACGCAGAAACCCGCCCTCGGAAGGACGGGTCGAAATCTGGCGCGCCCGGGAGGATTCGAACCTCCGACCACCTGATTCGTAGTCAGGTACTCTATCCAGCTGAGCTACGGGCGCGGATATCGCGACTCATGATGATGCCGCCATTCTTCCTTCACGTAATGGCGCCATATCTCGTGTCACTGACACTGAACGAAGACTCGGTGGGCATTCGTTCATATGAAGATGGCGCGCCCGGGAGGATTCGAACCTCCGACCACCTGATTCGTAGTCAGGTACTCTATCCAGCTGAGCTACGGGCGCGAGTCTTCAGTGCCGACGCTCATCCCCTCGTAGCAGGGAATGGCGGAGAGAGAGGGATTCGAACCCTCGATGGGGCTATAAACCCCATACTCCCTTAGCAGGGGAGCGCCTTCAGCCACTCGGCCATCTCTCCCTCATCAACACGGCGCGTATGTTACCGTTTCGGAAGGTCATTGTCCAACCTCGACGACAACTTTTTACTTCTCCCCACGCCCTTCGCAGCGTTCACCGGCAGGGCAACAAGCCATGTATACGGCAAAAAAGCCGGCGAGGTACGAATACCTTCACCGGCTCCACGCGACTGTTTGGCAAGACCAAGAAAGTCTCACCCTTGGGAGCCACCTTCATCACCTTCGGTCTTTTCACGCTGAATGCGCTGGTAGATCTCTTCACGATGAACGGCAACATCTTTTGGTGCATTGACACCGATTCGGACTTGATTCCCTTTTACTCCCAGCACAGTCACGGTGATGTCATCACCGATCATTAGGGTTTCGCCGACTCGGCGGGTCAGGATGAGCATGGCTGATCTCCTTCTCAGACTTCTAGCAACGGGATGCGCACAGCCAAAAGACAATGCGACAGCGCATTATGCGTCATGCATGCCCTTCGGCCAAATGCACCAGCTCCATGACACCCGACTCTCTTGCAGAAACAAGGTCAAACAGGTATCCAGGCGGCTCCCTTTAAGCGTAGAACCTGTTCGCGCCTTTCGGGTTCCCTTACTCGGCCTCAATGTCGTTCTTGTCAAGGCCGAATGCCTGGTGCAGAGCGCGCACCGCAAGCTCCATGTGCTTTTCATCGATCACTACGGAGATCTTGATCTCCGAGGTCGACACCATTCGGATATTGATATTTTCATCGGCCAAGGCGCGGAACATTTTAGACGCCACCCCCGCATGGGAGCGCATACCCACACCTACCAATGATACTTTGGCAATATTGTCGTCACCACGCAATTCTCCGCCACCCAGGTCGGGAATCACCTGTTCCTGGATGATCTTCATGGTTTGTTTGTAATCACCCTTGGCAACGGTAAACGTGAAGTCGGTATAGTCGCCCACCGGCGCCACGTTCTGCACGATCATGTCGACTTCGATATTGGCATCGGCGATCGGCCCGAGAATGCGCGAAGCCACACCCGGAATATCCGGTGTATTGAGCAGGGTCAACTTGGCCTCGTTGGAGGTGAAGGCGATACCGGAGATCAGCGGTTCTTCCATGGAGTCCTCTTCTTCATCTGTGTCAGCGACGATCAGGGTGCCAGGGCCGTCCTCGAAGCTGGACAGCACGCGAAGCGGCACGTTGTACTTGCCGGCGAATTCCACGGCGCGGATTTGCAGCACCTTGGAGCCGAGACTGGCCAGTTCGAGCATTTCCTCGACAGTGACTGTCTCCAGGCGCCGGGCCTTGGAGCAGACACGCGGGTCAGTGGTATAGACACCATCGACATCGGTGTATATCTGGCATTCGTCGGCCTTGAGTGCCGCTGCCAAGGCCACACCAGTGGTATCCGAGCCACCACGCCCCAGCGTGGTGATATTGCCGTCCTCGTCGACCCCCTGGAAGCCGGCTACCACCACTACCTGGCCATCATCCAGGTCGGCGCGCAGGTCATCGGTTTCGATGCGCTGGATGCGCGCCTTGGTATGTGCGCTGTCGGTCTGGATACCGACCTGGGCACCGGTATAGGAGGTCGCCGGCACGCCAAGTTTGTGAAGCGCCATGGCCAGCAGCGAAATGGTCACCTGCTCACCGGTGGAAACCAACATGTCCATCTCACGCGGCGTTGGTTCATCGTTGATCTGGCTGGCCAGGTCGATCAAACGGTTGGTTTCACCGCTCATCGCCGACACCACTACCACGACTTGATGCCCTTCATCGCGGAAACGCTTGACCTTCTCGGCCACGGCCTTGATGCGCTCCACCGAGCCCACCGAGGTGCCGCCGAATTTCTGTACGTATAGCGCCATAGGATTGCCCTGGTTCAGGTTCGACCCGTAGTCGAACGGGTGAATGGGAAGAAAATGGGCCGGTGCAAGTGTTGCCCGGCCCGGAAAGATCAGGTGAGCTGTGCTTCGACCCAGTTCGGCACACTAGCCAATGCCTGGGGAAGCGCGGCGGTATCGCTGCCACCAGCTTGAGCCATGTCAGCGCGTCCGCCCCCTTTGCCTCCCACCTGGGCGGCTACGTGATTGACCAACTCGCCGGCGCGAATTCGCCCGGTCAGGTCATCGGTCACGCCAGCAATCAGGTTGACCTTGCCGGCATCGCCATCGGCGACACCCAGCACGATCACACCGGAGCCCAGCTTCTGCTTGAGCTGATCGAGTACGCCGCGCAGCTCCTTGCCGGATACGCCTTCGAGCTGTTTGGCCAACAGCTTGACGCCAGCCACTTCACGGGCCTCGCTAAGCATGTCGCTACCGGTAGCACTGGCCAGCTTGGCCTTGAGACGCTCGAGTTCCTTCTCCAGGCTACGGTTGCGCTCGACCAACGACTCGACCCGGCTCTCGACCTGCTCAGGTTTGGCCTTGAGGCGCTCACCGATGCGAGCCAGTCGCGCTTCCTGCTCCTGGAAATAAGCCAGAGCCGATTCGCCGGTGATGGCCTCGATGCGTCGCACTCCAGCAGCGATGCCGGTTTCAGAGACGATATGGAAGCAGCCGATGTCACCGCTGCGCTTGACATGGGTACCACCACACAGCTCGACCGAGAAGTCGTCGGCCCCGATGGTCAGCACACGCACATTATCCGTGTACTTGGCCTCGAACAATGCCGCCGCCCCCTTGTCCTTGGCCTCGTCGAGGCTCATATGCTCGATGCGTGTCTCAGCGTTCTCGAGGATCTGGGCGTTGACGATCGCCTCCACCTCAGCTAGCTGGGCCGGTGTCATGGCCTCGAAATGGCTGAAGTCGAAGCGCAGGCGTTCGGCGCTGACCAGCGAGCCCTTCTGCTGAACATGTTCGCCCAGCACCATCTTCAGCGCCTGATGAAGCAAGTGAGTGGCCGAGTGATTGCGCACGGTGGCGGCACGCAGACTGGCATCGACTTGCGGAGTGACGGTAGCGCCGACCTCGAGCCGTCCTTCGACCATCAGGCCATGATGCAAATGATGGCCACCCTGTTTCTGGGTATCGGTGACCTGGAAGCGCCCACCGTTGACGTGCAGATAGCCGGTATCGCCCACTTGTCCACCGGACTCGCCATAGAACGGCGTACGGTCGAGCACCACCACGCCCTTCCCGCCTTCGTCCAGCGCCGCCAGCGCGTTACCTTCGCCATCGACCACGGCGACCACCTTGGCCGTATCCTCGAGCCGCTCGTAACCGGTGAAGGTGGTCTCGCCTTCAACTTCCAATGCCGCCGTATAGTCGGCCCCGAACTGGCTGGCCGCACGGGCACGCTTGCGCTGTGCTTCCAGTTCACGCTGGAAGCCAATCTCATCGAGTGTCACGCCACGCTCGCGGCAGACATCGGCCGTCAGGTCGAACGGGAAGCCATAGGTATCGTAGAGTTTGAATACCGTCTCACCGGGCAACACATCGCCCTTGAGCTCACCAAGCGCCTCTTCGAGTAGGCCCATGCCATGATCGAGAGTACGCGCGAACTGTTCTTCTTCCTTGGCCAAGACCCTCTCGATCTGATCGCGTGTCCGGCGCAGCTCGGGGTAGGCCTCCCCCATCTCGGCATCCAGCGCCGCCACTAGCTTGTGGAAGAACGGTTCCTTGGCGCCCAGCTTGTGACCGTGGCGGATCGCGCGACGGATGATGCGCCGCAGGACATAGCCGCGCCCTTCGTTGGAGGGCAGCACGCCGTCGGCTATCAGGAAAGCGCAGGAGCGGATATGATCGGCAATCACGCGCAGCGATGGGGTGGTGGTGTCGGCGTGTCCCGTCGCCTCGGCGGCGGCCTTCAACAGGTTCTGGAACAGATCGATCTCGTAGTTGGAATGCACGCCTTGCAGCACGGCGGCGATACGCTCCAGGCCCATGCCGGTATCGATCGACGGCTTGGGCAACGGATTCATGTTGCCCTGGGAGTCGCGGTCGAACTGCATGAATACCAGGTTCCAGATCTCGATGTAGCGATCGCCATCTTCCTCAGGGCTGCCGGGAGGGCCACCCCACACCTCGGGACCATGATCATAGAAGATCTCCGAACTCGGCCCGCAGGGGCCGGTATCGCCCATCTGCCAGAAGTTATCCTCGTCGAGCTTGGAGAAACGCTCGGGATCGACCCCGATCTCATCCTTCCAGATGCGCTCGGCCTCGTCGTCACTGATATGCACAGTCACCCACAGCTTCTCCGCCGGCAGCCCCAAGCGCTCGGTCAATAAGGTCCAGGCAAAACGAATGGCCTCACGCTTGAAGTAGTCGCCGAAGCTGAAGTTGCCCAACATCTCGAAGAAGGTGTGGTGGCGTGCGGTATAGCCGACGTTATCCAAGTCATTGTGCTTGCCGCCGGCACGCACGCAACGCTGGGCCGAAGCAGCACGCACGTAGGGACGCGGGTCACGTCCCAGGAAAACGTCCTTGAACGGCACCATGCCGGCATTGGTGAACAGCAGGGTCGGATCGTTGTCCGGCACCAGCGAGCTGGAGGGCACGATGGTATGCCCCTGCTCCTCGAAGAATTTCAGAAAGGCCTGTCTGATGTCTGCGCTTTTCATAGGTAATCCATAACGATAAGCGTAATGACGCAGGCGGTGCTCTCACCGGCAAATCCGCCCACAACCAGGCCTTGGCACTGCCCGGCGTCGTCGCAAGGGCCATTATTATAACGCAGTCGTCAAGGAACTTTCAGTGGGGAGATAGGCAGGAATCATGCGTCCCAAGCATGGGACAGGGCGTGGCGTACCTGTTCGAAGTCGAAGCCACGTCCGGCCAGGAAGCGTTCGCGGCGGGCACGTTCGCGAGGGGAATCGCCAGGAGAGGAAAAACGCCGGCTCAGTGTATCGCAGGCTAGCCAATACCAGTCGACAGCTTCGCTGGCTTCGTACTCTGCCAAGGCAGATCGGGCGAACTCCCCGGCAATGCCCCGGTTACCCAGTTCGGCAAGTATCTTCAATGGCCCTTGGCCACGCCCCACACGCGAGCGGATGAAATGCTCGGAGAAACGGGCGTCACTCTGCAACTTTTCCTCAGCAAGACGTTCGAGGCAGGCCGCCACGTCTTCGTCATCATATCCCTTGGCCATCAGCCGGGCTTCCAGCTCGGCACGAGAATACTCGCGCCGAGCCAACAGTCGGATGGCATCGTTGTATGGCGAGGCCTGACTTTCCAGCATGGTTTACAGCAAATCGTCGTCGCGATCGCCCTCTGCCACAACCTCGGCTTCGGCTTCCTTTTCCTTGGGCTCGGGGGTGGCCAGCAACTGAGCGCGGATCTGGGACTCGATCTCGTCCATGATCGCCGGGTTATCTTCCAGAAACTGCGCAGCATTGGCCTTACCCTGGCCGATCTTGTTGCCCTGATAGCTGTACCAAGCGCCGGCCTTGTCGATCAGGTTGCACTGCACACCGAGGTCGACCACTTCACCGGCATGATAGATGCCCTTGCCGTAGAGGATCTGGAATTCCGCCTGGCGGAACGGCGGCGCCACCTTGTTCTTGACCACCTTGACCCGCGTCTCGTTGCCGGTGACTTCATCGCCCGCCTTGACCGAGCCGGTGCGCCGGATGTCCAGGCGCACGCTGGAGTAGAACTTCAGGGCATTACCGCCGGTGGTGGTTTCGGGGCTGCCGAACATCACGCCAATCTTCATGCGGATCTGGTTGATGAACACCACCATGCAGTTGGCATTCTTGATGTGACCGGTGATCTTGCGCAGCGCCTGCGACATCAGGCGTGCCTGCAGGCCAACGTGAGAGTCGCCCATTTCGCCCTCGATCTCGGCGCGCGGGGTCAACGCGGCTACCGAGTCGATGATGATTACGTCGACACCACCGGAGCGCACCAGCATGTCACAGATTTCCAGAGCCTGTTCACCGGTATCCGGCTGTGAGACCAGCAGGTCGTCGAGATTGACGCCCAGCTTCTCGGCGTAGCTTGGATCCAATGCATGTTCGGCATCGATGAAGGCGCAGGTCTTGCCTTGTTTCTGGGCCTGGGCGATCACCGACAGGGTCAGAGTGGTCTTACCCGAGGACTCGGGCCCGAAGATCTCCACTACCCGACCATAGGGCAGGCCGCCGATGCCCAATGCGATATCCAGCCCAAGCGAGCCGGTGGAAACCGACGGCATCACCACCCGCGGCGTATCCCCCAAGCGCATTACGGTACCCTTGCCGAATTGACGCTCGATCTGCGAAAGGGCGGCATTCAGCGCCTTGGAACGGTTGTCGTCCTGTGCCATCGATGGCCTCCTGAAATCTCGAAACGGGAACGAACGCTACGGTTGCGTGGCGATTGGCCGAGCCGGTCAACGAGCCAATCACTGTATGGTTGCACAGTAGTCAATGTCGGGCAGTATGGCGAATTTTTTAGCCGGCGTCGAGCCGTACGATCAACCCGATCAACGCCTCGCGCACTGCCTGCTCGCGTATCGCCTGCCGATCGCCGGGGAAAAGGCGATGCTCGGCTTCCCGATGCCGCTCATCGCCCCACGCCAACCACACCGTGCCTACTGGCTTGGCGTCACTGCCGCCGCCAGGGCCGGCGACACCACTGATGGCCACGCCGAGTTCCGCACCGCTGTCACGGCACGCCCCGGCAACCATGGCCTCGACCACTTCGCGACTGACTGCGCCATGCGCCTCGAGCAGGCTTTGGGGCACCCCCAACAACCGGGTCTTGGCGGCATTGGAATAGGTCACGTAACCGGTCTCGAAGTAGTCGGAACTGCCGGCTACGGCGGTGATCGCACTAGCCACGCCACCACCGGTACAGGACTCGGCGGCGGTGACGCGCACTCCCTTGGTCCGGCATAACTCGCCCAACCGCTCGGCAAGGGTGATCAGGTCCAGGTGACTCAAGCTGGCGACGGATACGTCCATGGCAACTCCTATGGTTGGGCAGAGTGATCCTGACGCGACGTTTTCATCGGCATGTAGAATAATGCCTTTTGCAGCCGAATGCAGACTCAGTCGCGAGGCGATTCCATGGATATCTGCTCGGCAATCCAGGATTCTCTTGGTAATGAAGCCATATGGCGACCACCAGTCCGGCAATTGCTACAAGGTCGAACGGCTTTGCGCTTTTCTGGATTTCTCTTTGAAATGCTGAACGGGATGAAAGATCAGGACATGAAGACGCTTGACGATTGGATCCTCGACCTCGAAAGCGACGACTTCGACATCATGTGGACAGCGATCCTCAAGCTGGACGAGCTTGGCGACGAGAAGGCAATCGAGCCGCTGACTCGGGTGGGACTTCATTATGATGATGAAGATCTTTGGTACAACTCCTGGTGGGCGGTGAAGGACATCTTGGGGATCGAGGCGTTCTTCGCCCACGTGAAGCGCCTTTATGAGACCTTTTCACTACGGGATTCGGACGCCAAATTACGCCGTCATTGTCTCTCCGCTCTGACCGAGTTCGCGCATGATGCACCGCACGCATTCTACAAAGAGGTGTTCACGCACGATCCCGATCACCAGGTGAAGACGTATGCACTCTATGGCCTGGCTTCCATCAAGGCTGAGGAGAACATCCGTTTTCTACGTCGGGTTCACGATGAACAGGGCGGCGATCTGAAGGAGACCGCCAAGCAGCTTCTCGCGACACTGGAACCGGATGAGTACGACGCTCTGAGTGATCTTGCCTCGGACGACCCAGTGGTGCGCCGGGATGCCTGCAAGAAGTTAGCGGCGAACCCGCAGAAGCAGGCGATTCCCCGTTTGATCGAGCTTCTGGAAGACCGAAGCGAACCTGCTGTCGTGCGTTTCAAGGCGGGAGAAGCTCTCGGCGCGGCCGGAGACGAGCGAGCGGTGGAACCGATGATCCGGATCCTCCGGACACATGAGGACGAGGAGAGTGTTCGCTCGACCTGCGCGCGACAGTTGGGCCACCTGGGGGACGAACGCGCGGTTGAACCCATGGCGGAATACCTGTTGGCGGACTTTGATGAGCCGGGAGCGCACAGCGAAGCAGCCATTGGTCTCGGCCGCTTGGGGAGTCGGCTGGCCATCCCGGCGCTCATCAAGGGGGCAGATGATCGGCGTGAAAGAGTTAGGAGGTGGTCTCTCGAAGCGCTCGGGAAGCTTGAGAACCATGGTGCGGATGAGGTTCTGATTCGTCGCTTGTCCGATGAGGAGCGAGGTGTACGCGAATACGCCGCGCTCGCTCTCGCTCGACAGAAGTCCCATGCCGCACGAGAACCTTTTTTAACGATCTTGCGGGAACCCGATGCCCCCCTTCATGACTACAGTGTACGTTGGCGAGCAGTGTGGGGCCTTGGGCGGATTCTTGGTCCGGGAGATCGCGAGGAAATATCAGTGATTGCGGCGCGACTCGAGGATGAGCACGAGTTCGTGCGAGGGTCTGCAATCGAGGCTTTGACGAAACTGAAGGCAACGGAATACCTCCCTCGGATTCTCGGACGACTCCAGGATGAGCAATATTCCGTGAAGAACCATGCTATCGACGCTGTGGGGCAGCTCGGCGACACAAACCATATCGAAATACTCAAGCAAGTTCCAGGAAAGAGGAAAACGGTAGACCTCCTTACCGCTCTCGTGCGTCTCGGAGACAAGCGGAGCCTGACGACGTTGCTCAAGCGTCTGGATGATCCAGATGACCGTCCCCACGCCGGGTGCGCACTCGTTGAAATGGGCGACGAGCGGGGACTGACAGTGGCCATCGAAGCGCTCCAGAGCAAGTACTGGAATGTACGCCTCGAAGCGATTCGGGTTCTTCGGGATTGCAACGACGAAGCGTCGCTCTCCGCCCTTCAAGCAATCACGAACGACCCGGATGAAAGCATTCGATCGGCGGCGCGCAAGGCCGTAGAGGCTCGAGTTTCGGAGATGCACGCATAGTAAAGCCGGAAGAACTTGACGTTGATGAGTGCCGGGGTGTGAATCGAGAACGAACAGGAGAGTGATCCTGACGCGACGTTTTCATCGGCGTAGAATAATGCCTTTTGCAGCCGAATGCAGACTCAGCCGCGAGACGATTTCCATGGATACAAGGACGCCCATGTCACAGGTCAGCGCCCAGCATACGCCGATGATGAGCCAGTTCCTGAAGATCAAGCGCGAGCATCCGGACGTGCTGCTCTTCTATCGCATGGGCGATTTCTACGAGTTGTTCTTCGAGGACGCTAAACGCGCCGCCGCCCTGCTCGACATCACCTTGACCCAGCGCGGCCAGTCGGCGGGCAAGCCGATCCCCATGGCCGGCGTACCCTATCACAGCGTGGAAGGCTACCTGGCACGACTGGTCAAGGCTGGAGAGTCAGTGGCCATCTGCGAGCAGATTGGCGATCCGAATACCAGTAAAGGCCCGGTGGAGCGCAAGGTGGTGCGTATCGTCACCCCCGGCACCCTGTACGACGAAGCCCTGCTCGATGCGCGTCGCGATAACCTGCTGGTGGCACTGCACACCCAAGGCGAACGCTGGGGTATCGCCTGGCTGGAGCTCTCCAGCGGCCGCTTCAGTGTCCTGGAAATCGATGGCGAGACGGAGATGCTGGCCGAGGTACAACGTCTCGATCCCGCCGAGTTGCTGGTCGCTGATGGCCTTGATCTGCCTCCGGTGCTGACAGATCGCAGTGGCCTGCGTCACCAGAGCGACTGGTTATTCGACCTCGAGACGGCTACACGCACCCTGTGCGACCAACTCGAGGTCCAGGACCTGCGGGGCTTTGGCTGCGCCCATCTGGAAACCGCTATCACCGCCGCCGGGGTATTGATCGACTACGCTCGCGACACCCAGCGTTCACGCCTGCCGCATGTCACCGCCATCGGTGTCGAGAACCGTGACGACGCGGTGGTGATCGATGCCGCCAGTCGTCGCAACCTGGAGATCGACACCAATCTGGGTGGCGGTACTGACAATACGCTGGCCAGTGTACTGGACACCACCGCCACCGCCATGGGCTCGCGGCTGATGAAGCGCTGGCTGAACCGGCCACTGCGCGATCATGCGCAGGTAAGCGCACGCCAGGCAGCGGTACAGTTGTTGCTCGACGACGAGAGTTTCGTGCCACTACGTGACAGTCTCAAGCGCATCGGTGATGTCGAGCGCATTCTCGCACGCGTCGCCCTGCGCAGTGCCCGACCGCGCGATTTGGCACGCTTGCGCGATGCGCTCAATGCCTTACCCGAACTACAAGAGGCTCTGGCCGACTTCACCGAAGGCACGACGCTCGATGACATCAAGCGCCATATCTGCCCCTACCCCGAACTCGCCGACACCTTGACCCGTGCCCTGATCGAGAATCCGCCGGTGGTGATCCGGGATGGGGGAGTCATTGCCGCTGGCTTCGATGCCGAGCTCGATGAATACCGAGGCCTGGCCGAGCATGCCGGCGATTTCCTGGTCAAGCTCGAGACACGCGAACGCGAGCGCACCGGCCTGCCAGGACTCAAAGTGGGTTACAACCGAGTGCATGGCTACTATATCGAGATCCCCCGTGCTCAGGCCCAAGAGGCGCCCAGCGATTACATCCGCCGCCAAACGCTGAAGAATGCTGAGCGCTTCATCATCCCCGAACTCAAGGAATTCGAAGACAAGGCGCTGTCGGCCAAAAGCCGTGCCCTGGCACGTGAGAAGCTGCTCTACGAATCGCTCCTTGACACTCTCAATGCCGACTTGGAGGCATTGCAGGCCAGTGGCCGTGCTCTTGCCACCCTGGACGTGCTGACGGCCTTCGCCGACCGCGCCCAGGCGTTGGATTTCGTACGCCCACGACTTGCCGAAACACCGGGCATCGAGATCCGCGGTGGCCGCCATCCGGTGGTCGAACACGTCAGCGATACTCCCTTCGTGCCCAACGACCTGCTGCTCGATGATTCACGACGCATGCTGGTGATCACCGGCCCTAACATGGGCGGCAAATCCACCTATATGCGCCAAGCGGCACTAATCACCCTGCTCGCGCATACCGGCAGCTTCGTGCCCGCAGACCATGCGGAGATAGGCCCAGTGGATCGCATCTTCACTCGCATCGGCTCCAGCGACGACTTGGCTGGTGGACGCTCGACCTTCATGGTCGAGATGACCGAGACGGCCAGTATCCTGCACAACGCCACCGATCATAGCCTGGTATTGATGGACGAGATCGGTCGCGGCACCAGCACCTTCGATGGTTTATCATTGGCCTGGGCCAGTGCCGAACATCTGACTCGCTCACGGGCTTTCACGCTATTCGCTACCCACTACTTCGAGATGACTGCCTTGGCCGAGCAGGCCGAGGGGGTGGCCAATGTCCATCTGACCGCTGCCGAACACAAGGACGGCATCGTCTTCATGCATCGAGTGGAAGAAGGGCCCGCTAGCCAGAGTTATGGCCTGCAAGTGGCCCAACTCGCCGGCGTACCCCAGATGGTAATCGCCCGTGCCCGCGAGAAGCTGGCCGCCCTCGAACAGCATGAAATCGATCAGGGAAGTCGGCGCGTATCGTCGGTCGAGCCTTCAGCACCCGGTGGGTCACCTGTACCACCTCAGCAAGCCGACCTGTTCGCCAGTGCGCCGCACCCGTTGCTGGACGAGCTGACCGCGCTGGATATCGATAGCCTGTCGCCGCGACAGGCGTTGGAGCTGCTTTACACTTGGCGTGAAGCACTATAGGTATCAACATGAGGGAAAAGTGGCATGAAAGCATGCCGAATCGGTCTGGAAACGCCTCGGCATGCGGCTTGCCCAGGCCTTGGCGGCACGACTAGAATGTGTCGCCATTAGAAGAGCGGCTTATAATACTGGCATCCGCTTATAACTCGGCTTATCCAGGTGTCGGCGCACCCGGTTTCGCCGCGCTGATCATGATGAGGGAGACCCAATGACATTCGTCGTCACCGAAAACTGCATCAAGTGCAAATACACCGACTGTGTCGAAGTATGCCCAGTGGATTGCTTCTACGAAGGCCCCAACTTCCTGGTCATCCACCCCGACGAGTGCATCGACTGTGCCCTGTGCGAACCGGAGTGTCCCGCCGAAGCCATCTTCTCGGAGGATGAATTGCCTGACGATCAGAAATCCTTCCTCGAACTCAATGCCGAACTCGCCGAGGTGTGGCCGAACATCACCGAGAAGAAGGATCCGCCGGACGACGCCGAAGAGTGGGATGGGAAGTCAGGGAAGCTGGAATTTCTCGAACGCTGAGGAACCACGCCCTTGCCCTCTGAATACGGAAAACGCCGAATGTCCATGACATTCGGCGTTTGCTTTTGGCCGGCGACTCTTGCTACCAGCCATGAAAAAGGCGACCCGAAGGTCGCCCGCTCCTAGCCGATCCCTAGGGCAGATCCCTCTACCCAAACTCCTATGGTGACGTCCTTGCCAAGAGGCGGCATCCTGTCGCACCTGGCGCACCATGACTAGCATCCCGTTGCATCCTGCCGGAAAAGCGCTCCTCGCCTCTCCAAATCCCAGAGTCATTGTGGCAGTTACGCAGGACTTCTCAACTGGGTCTCATCTCGCCTCGACAGTTATCCCAACTAACACGCCAGGGTTTACAGCACTTAAAAATCAATGAGTTATGCAAATTCGCCAAATCTTGACTGGTTATTTTTTGATCAGAATAGGCAGCTTCGACGGGCAAATGTAGGAAATGTCTTACAAGAAATGGAGACATTGCCGACAACAATCGACTCCGAAACGATAAAAAACACCGCAGCCAGAACCAGCTGCGGTGATGTGTCGGCAAGGTGAAGATCGTAGCTTCACCCAAGGAGGAAACTCAGCCTTGGGCCTTGATGGCCGCTAGACCAGGGTAAGCTGCCTGCTCGCCCAGCTCCTGCTCAATCACCAGAAGGCGGTTGTACTTGGCGACACGATCGGAGCGGCACAGCGAACCGGTCTTGATCTGGCCAGCGGAGGTAGCCACGGCCAGGTCAGCGATGGTGGTGTCCTCGGTCTCACCGCTACGGTGAGAGATCACCGCCGTGAAGCCGGCATCCTGAGCCATCTTGATGGCATCAAGCGTCTCGGACAGCGATCCGATCTGGTTGAACTTGATGAGGATCGAGTTGCCGATCTTCTCGTCGATACCACGCTTGAGGATCCTGGTGTTGGTGACGAACAAGTCATCGCCGACCAGTTGCACGCGGTCGCCCAACTTGTCGGTGAGCGCCTTCCAGCCGGCCCAGTCGGACTCGTCCATGCCATCCTCGATGGAGACGATCGGGTACTGATCGCAAAGCTCGGCGAGATAGTCGACGAAGCCATTGGCATCGTAGCTCTTGCCCTCGCCAGCCAGGTCGTACTGGCCGTTCTTGTAGAACTCGGAGGAAGCGCAGTCAAGCGCCAGCGTCACGTCCTTGCCCAAGGTGTAACCAGCATCCTCGACGGCCTGCTTGATCACTTCCAGAGCCTCGGCGTTGGACGCCAGATTGGGAGCGAAACCGCCCTCGTCACCCACGGCAGTGGCGAGACCGCGAGCGGAGAGCACCTTCTTCAGCGCGTGGAATATCTCGGCGCCCATGCGCAGCGCCTCGCGGAAGTTCGGGGCCCCCACCGGCTGGACCATGAACTCCTGGATATCGACATTATTGTCGGCATGCTCACCGCCGTTGAGGATGTTCATCATCGGCACCGGCATGTTGTACTGGCCCGGCTGACCGTACAGCTCAGCGATGTGAGCGTAGAGTGCGACGCCCTTGCCAGCGGCAGCGGCCTTGGCGGCGGCCAGCGACACGGCCAAAATGGCGTTGGCACCGAGGTTGGCCTTGTTGTCGGTACCGTCGAGATCGAGCATGGCGTTGTCGAGTGCACGCTGATCCTGAGCTTCCATTCCCAACAGACGCTCGCGAATCTTGCCGTTCACGGCATCTACGGCCTTGAGTACACCCTTGCCCAGATAACGGGACTTGTCGCCATCACGCAGCTCCAGAGCCTCGCGAGAACCAGTGGATGCACCGCTTGGCGCGCAAGCCACACCCTTGGCCCCGCCTTCCAGCGTCACCTCGGCCTGCACCGTAGGGTTGCCGCGAGAATCGAGCACCTCGAGGGCACGGATATCGACAATCTTGGTCATGGTGGTGTCGTCCTTTATGTATGAGTCAGCGTTGATCTTGATTGAGTCGGTGGTTCACGGCTCCGCTCAGGAAATTTCCAGCTCTGGAAAGCCCTTGACCAGGTCATCGAGGGCCTTGAGCTGGGTGAGAAACGGCTCGAGTTTATCCAAAGGCAAGGCACAGGGGCCATCGCATTTGGCATTATCGGGGTCAGGGTGCGCCTCGAGAAATAGCCCAGCCAAGCCCACGGCGACACCGGCCCTGGCCAACTCGGCGACCTGCTGACGACGACCGCCAGCGCTGTCGGCACGTCCGCCGGGGCGTTGCAGCGAGTGGGTGACATCGAAGAACACCGGGTAGCCGGTCTGTTTCATGTCACCAAAGCCAAGCATGTCGACTATCAGGTTGTTGTAGCCGAAGCTTGAGCCCCGCTCGCAGAGGACCAACCGCCGATTGCCGGCTTCCTCGCACTTGCTGATGATATGGCGCATCTCATGGGGGGCCAGGAACTGTGGCTTCTTGATATTGATCACCGCCCCGGTTTCGGCCATGGCCACTACCAGATCGGTCTGCCGGGCCAGGAAGGCCGGCAACTGAATGATATCGACGGCCTGGGCCGCCGGCTCGGCCTGCCATGGCTCATGGACATCAGTCAGGACGGGGACATTGAAGCGTGCCTTTACCTCGGCGAGGATCTCCAGGCCCTTTTCCAACCCCGGGCCGCGGAAGGAATGGATCGAGCTGCGGTTGGCCTTGTCGAAGCTGGCCTTGAAGACGTAGGGAATGCCCAGTTTTCCGGTCACATCGACATAGGCCTCGGCCACTTCCATGGCCATGTCGCGGGATTCGAGTACATTCATGCCGCCGAACAGCATCAGCGGCAATGAATTGCCGGCCTTGAGGCCGGCAAATTCAATGGTTTTCTCCTGGACTGGCATAGCGCCTCCTCAACCTTGCGGCTGTGCCTGGGCATGTTGACGCGCACGCTCGTTCTTGTGCTCCAGCGCCGCCTTGATGAAACCGGAGAACAGCGGATGCCCGTCGCGCGGTGTGGAGGTGAACTCGGGGTGAAACTGACAGGCGACGAACCAAGGGTGGTTCGGCAATTCGATCATCTCCACCAGCGACTGGTCAACGCTCTTGCCCGATACTACCAGCCCAGCTTTTTCCAGTTCCTCGATGAACTGATTGTTGACTTCGAAACGATGGCGATGACGCTCGACGATCTCATCGGCACCATACGCCTCGCGGGCCTTGGTACCAGACTCAAGATGGCAGACCTGCCCACCGAGACGCATGGTTCCCCCTAGATCGGAGGCCTCGTCGCGCAGTTCGATCTTGCCTTCAGCATTGATCCACTCGGTGATCAGACCGACCACGGGATGCTGGGTATCATGTGTGAATTCGGTGGAATTGGCATCCGCCCAGCCCACGATGTGGCGCGCGAATTCGATCACTGCCACCTGCATGCCCAGACAGATTCCCAGATAGGGCACGTTGTTCTCACGAGCGTAACGGGCCGTGGCGATCTTGCCTTCCACGCCGCGCTCACCGAAACCACCAGGCACCAGGATAGCGTCCTTACCGGCCAAGCGCTCGGTGCCATGGCGTTCGATGTCTTCGGAGTCGATATAGTCGATGTTGATCTTGACCCGCCCTTGAATACCCGCGTGGATCAAGGCCTCGTTGAGCGACTTGTAAGCATCGAGCAGATCCATGTACTTACCGACCATAGCGATATTGACCGACTTGAGCGGGTTGAGCTTGGCATCCAGCACTCGGATCCATTCGGAAAGGTCGGCTTCGTCGGCATTGAGGCGTAGTTTGTCGCAGACGATCTCGTCGAGACGATGTTCATGCAGCATCAATGGGATACGATAGATGGTATCGGCATCCTGCAGCGGCACCACGGCGCGCTCTTCGACGTTGGTGAACAGGGCAATCTTGCGCCGCTCGCTCTCTTCCAGTTCCACCTCGCTGCGGCAGATCAGGATATCCGGCTGGATACCGATCGAGCGCAACTCCTTGACGCTGTGCTGGGTCGGCTTGGTCTTGGTCTCACCGGCCGTCTTGATGTAAGGCACCAAGGTCAAATGCATGAAGATGGCATTATTGGCGCCCAGCTCACTTCTGATCTGACGGATTGATTCGAGGAACGGCAGCGACTCGATGTCACCCACGGTACCGCCGATCTCGACCAACGCTACATCGAAGCCCTCACCGCCAGCATAAACACGGCGCTTGATCTCGTCGGTGATATGCGGAATCACCTGCACGGTACCGCCCAGGTAATCGCCACGACGCTCCTTGCGCAGCACGTGTTCATAGACACGACCGGTGGTGAAGTTGTTGCCCTGGGTCATCTTGGTGCGAATGAAGCGCTCGTAGTGGCCCAGATCGAGGTCGGTCTCGGCGCCATCCTCAGTGACGAATACTTCGCCATGCTGGAAGGGACTCATAGTGCCGGGATCGACATTGATGTACGGATCCAGCTTGAGCATGGTGACCTTGAGGCCGCGCGCCTCGAGAATCGCCGCCAGCGATGCCGACGCAATGCCCTTGCCTAGGGAGGACACAACGCCGCCGGTCACGAAGATATATCGTGTCATGAAGAACCTGTCGAAACGTGATCAGAAGGCACAGCAGGAAGCCACGCCAGGATGGGTCGACAGAGTAGCAGATTCGGCCTTACGGCTCAATTTTGAGCCGACTACAATGGAATCGCTTACTCCGGCCAAATGCAAGCGCCGCCACCCACAGGGTGACGGCACGTACGGCAGTGCAGGAGCTCCGACGATCCCTCAGAAGTCGAAGAATACTGTCTCCCCTCACGCTGAAGCCAACCTAGGCGTGCTCGGTGGCCAGCCATAACAACAGGCGCTTGGCCACGGTCTCGGGGTCTTCCACCGAAGGCACATGGGCGAAACCTTCGAGAATCTCCAGCGGCGCGCCATCGCACTCGTTGGCCAGAGTCTGCATGGTAGCGGGCGGCGTGGCCACATCGTCGCTGCCACCCAGTAGATGCACTTCGACCCCATGCCCTCTCAGCCTGCCGCGGAAATCGGTGCGCCCCAGCATTTCGCACAGTCGCGCGTAGCTCTCGCCATCGGTGCGTGCCATCTGGGTACGCCAGCCGCTTTCCAGCGCCGGCTCCGACTCAAGCCGCTCGGCGGAAAACCAACGCGGCACGATCTCGCCGGAAATGGCGGAGAGTCCCTCGTTGCGCACGCGTGTGGCCCGCGTCGTCCACAACTCGCTGGTGCCGATCACCGCGCCGGTGTTGGTCAGGATTGACGACAGCAGCCGCTCGGCATGTTCGGCAAGCAACTGCTGGCCAACCACTCCGCCGATGGAGGTGCCGACGAAGTGGAAACGTGACGCGCCGGCGTGGTCGGCCAGGGCCAAGGCCTCGGTCGCCAGCGCAGCCGGTGTGATCTCGCCATCATCATGCGGCCAGGCCTGGCTGGCGCCATGGCCGGGCAGGTCCCAGGTCAGTACCCGATAGCGCGGCAACAGGGCCGGCAGGATGTCGTCCCACACCGCCTGGGTCATGCCCAGTGGGTGCGCCAGCATCACCAGCGGATTCGCCTCGGCGCCCAGCAGGCGATAGGCGACGCTGCGGCCAGCGATAGTCAGAAATGACATATAGAGCCTCTCTCATAGCAAAGCGCCGAGTGAGACCTCGGCGTGAAATGCATACAAAAGAAGGAAGAACGGGGCTGCGCCCCTAGAAGCTAGAAGATGGAAGAGAGACGCTATGCGTCTCGAGAATACAGTTACCGCTCTCTTCCATCTTCCTTCTTCCGTCTTCCCTCTTTTACGCCCTCTCGATCAAGGTCGCGATCCCCTGCCCCACACCCACGCACATGGTGCACAGCGCATAGCGCTTGTTCTGTTTGTGCAGCTCATGGGCGGCGGTCAGCAGCAGGCGCGCGCCGGACATGCCCAGCGGGTGGCCCAGGGCGATGCCGCCGCCGTTGGGATTGACCCGCGGATCGTTGTCGGCGATGCCCAGCTCGCGCAGACAGGCCAGGGCCTGGGAGGCAAAGGCTTCGTTGAGTTCGATGATGTCGATCTCGTCCAGCGAGATCTCCAGGCGGTCCAGCAGCTTGCGCACCGCTGGCACTGGACCGATGCCCATGGTGCGCGGCTCGACCCCGGCGGTGGCCATACCCAGGATACGTGCCATGGGCTTGAGTCCGTGCTTGTCCACGGCGGCCTGGCTGGCGACCAGCATCGCCGCGGCCCCGTCGTTGACGCCCGAAGCATTGCCGGCGGTGACGCTGCCGCCGTCGCGGAACGGGGTCGGCAACTTGGCCAGCTTCTCGAGGGTGGTGCCGGGGCGAAGGTGCTCGTCCTGGTCGAAGATCAGCGGCTCCTGCTTGCGGCGCGGGATCTCTATCGGGGTGATCTCCTCGGCGAAGCGTCCCGATTGCTGGGCGAGTTCGGCCTTCTGCTGGGAGCGCAGGGCAAAGGCGTCCTGGTCCTCGCGCGAGATGCGGTGTTGCTCGGCGACGTTCTCGGCGGTCTCCGGCATAGAGTCGACGCCATACTGCTTCTTCATCAACGGGTTGATGAAACGCCAGCCGATGGTGGTGTCCTCAATGGCCTGGGTGCGTGAGAAGGCGGTCTCAGCCTTGCCCATCACATAGGGCGCGCGGGACATGGACTCCACGCCGCCGGCCAGGGCCAGTTCGAACTCACCGGCCTTGATGGCGCGGAAGGCAGTGCCCACCGCGTCCATGCCCGAGCCACACAGGCGGTTCATGGTGGTGCCGGGCACCGTGGTCGGCAGACCCGCCAGCAGCGACGACATGCGTGCCACGTTACGGTTGTCCTCACCGGCCTGGTTGGCGCAGCCCATGATCACCTCATCGATGGCAGCAGGGTCGAGATTCGGCGCTTCGGCCAGCACCGCCTTGAACACGCTGGCGGCAAAATCGTCGGGACGCACGGCGGCAAGTGTTCCGCCGAAGCGGCCCACGGCGGTACGCCTTGGGTGACACAAGTAGACGTTGCTCATAAGGCCTCCTCAGACCTCCCCTGTATGTTTTCGGGCGGTCCGTTCCTTCAGCTCACGAAGCACCTCGAGCTCATGGGCGTTGGGCTCCGGAGTGGATTCCAACTGCTCGGCAAAGCGGATCTCCCAGCCGGTGGCATCATACACGTCCTCGCGGGACACACCCGGATGCAGCGACACGACCACCAGTTCCTTGGTCTCGGGATCGGGTTTCATCACGCAGAGGTCGGTGATCGCCCGGGTCGGGCCCTTGCCGATGTTTGGCACGCCGTCGCGGCCCTTGCCGTCGCGACCAAAGCCCAGGGTGGTGATGAAGTCCACGTCCTTGACGAAGGTACGCTTGGAGTGCTTCAGGGTAATGAAGACCTCGTGGGCGTTGGTTGCAATTTCCGGCGCCCCACCGCCGCCTGGTAGTCGAACCTTGGGATCATGGTAGTCGCCGATCAACGTGGTATTGAGGTTACAGTAGCGGTCGATCTGGGCGGTGCCCAGGAAGCCCACGCTGATGTGGCCACCCTGCAGCCAATAGCGGAACATCTCTGGTACCGAGACGGTGGTCAGCGCCGACTCGCACAATTCACCGTCGCCGATCGACAGCGGCAGCACATCCGGCTTCGTCTGCAAGGTGCCGGATTCATATATCAGCACCACCTCGGGGGCATGGGTCAAGCGCGCCAGGTTAGCAGCCTCGCTGGGCAAACCGATGCCGACGAAGCAGGTCATGCCGTTCTCAAGCGCCCGTGCGGCGGTGACGGTCATCATTTCCGCGGAGGTGTATTCGAGACTCATCAGGACTGTCCTCCTGCGTTGTAGACGTTTTCTTCAAGCCACTGAGTGAAGACTTCACGATCGCGGGCGATGGTGTCCCACTCCTTGTAGAAACGGTTGTCGCGCGGGTAATAGCCATGCGCGTAGGAGGGGTAGGAGCCCTTCTCGGCCACGGCGATGGCGCTGATCGCCCAACCCGGGATCACGCAAGCATTGGGGTGATAGTCGGGCAGCGTCATCAAGTCGTCGACGATCTCCTCGACGGTGACGATGCTGTATTTGGCCGCCAGCACGGCCTCCTTCTGCACGCCAATGATGCCTTCCACCAATACGTTGCCCTTACGATCAGCCTTCTGGGCATGCACGATGGACACGTCCGGGCGCACCGATGGTACCGCCGCCAGGCGTTCTCCGGTGAACGGGCATTCGATGAACTTGATCTGGTCATTGACGTTGGGCAACTCGCTACCCACGTAGCCACGCAGCACCGCCAGCGGCAGGCCAGCGGCCCCGGCCTCGAAGGCACAGGCCATGGCGGCGTGGCTGTGCTCGTGGATCTCGATCTTGTGTGGCCAGCCTTTCTCCACCGCATCGCGCAGACGGTGCAGCGAACCGACCCCCGGATTTCCGCCCCAGGAGAAGATCAGTTTCTTGACGCAACCGGCACCGATCAATTGGTCATAGACCAGATCGGGAGTCATGCGGATCAGGGTCAGGTCGCGCTTTCTCTGGCGGATCACTTCGTGGCCCGCCGCGAAAGGAATCAGGTGGGTAAAGCCTTCCATGGCCACGGTGGCACCGTCTTCGACGTAGCGCGCGACCGCGTCATGCAAGCTGAGGAACTCGGCCATGTTGGTTCGCCTCTTGGTGGTCGACTCGATATTCACCAGCTCCTGGGTTGGCTTTTGTTTCGCTGCCAATGTTCGGCTAGTGAACATAGGTTTGTTATACGAACAAATTAATCCTCAATCGCTCGCTCGTCAAACCACAAAAAAAGGAAGGCAAGCCTTCCCTGAATATCGCCACACGCGAAGCTCTTACGTAACAATTAGTTAGATATTCATCAGCCAGACAAGAGCCCGTGCCACCTGGGCCTTGCTACTACTAAGGTATGATTCTGGGGAGGCTGTTTCTTCCAACAACTCAGCCCCAACCCAAACCTCAGTGTTACAGTCGGTTAGCCTCCTGATTCATGAAGGAATGCTGGCTCATAGACGCACGCAATGCGGGCTCCCCACCACAATTCGTACAAGTGTTCGCGAAACGAACCCTATGCTAGATTGGTGTCATCGACTCACGCAAATCGATCGGGACCCCGACGGATGGATGCACAACCGCAAGATGAGACTCTGACCCCCGAGGACCGCGACTTCGTCACCGCCCTAGCTAGCGGGCTGGAAGTGATCTTGGCCTTCGATGGCACCCACCCGCGCATGACACTGAGCGAGGTCGCTGCGCGTACCGGCATGAACCGAGCCCGTGCCCGACGCTTCCTGCTGACGCTGCATGCGCTGGGTTATGTGCGCAAACAGCAGCGTCATTTCGAACTCGCCCCCAAGGTGTTGCAACTAGGTTATTCGTTCCTCTCGGCCAACAATTACCGTTCGGTGATTCAACAGTATCTCGAGGATATCACCGCCGAAAGTGGCGAGTCCTCGTCGTTGGGTGTGCTCGACGGCGATGACGTCATGTATGTGGCTCGCTCCGCCGCCAAGCACCGGCTGATGGCCATCACCCTCTCGGTGGGTACTCGTTTGCCCGCAGCGCATACTTCGATGGGCCGAGTATTGCTGGCCCAATTGTCGGATACCGAACTGGATGCCTATCTGGAGCGGGTGGAACTTATCCCCTATACCGACAAGACCATTACCGACAAGGCCGAGCTACGCCAGTGCATTCTCAAGGTGCGCCAGCAAGGTTACGCGATCGCCGATCAAGAGCTGGATTCCGGGTTGCGTTCGCTGGCGGTGCCCACTTTCAATGCCAATGACCGCCTGCTTGGCGCCATCAACATCAGTACCAATGCCGCACGTGTCGACCTCGACACATTGACGCGGACCTTCCTGCCGTTGCTGCAGGAAAAGGCGCGGCTGATCCGTGCCAATATCAGTTGAATGAAGCCCTTGGACCCCTGGGTCTGACGGCCCTTGCCGTTTCATCCTGGAAAGGGATGATGAACACCCACGGGCCTTTCCTCCCGTATTGCGCGTGGGCGCAGTTAAGGATGACGAGTGCTCGATATCTTCGGCATCACCCTACCGATCTTCTTACTGATAGGTGTCGGCTACCTTGCGGTCCGCCTCCGCATCATCGACAAGCCACAGGTTCGCGGTCTCGGGGTTTTCGTCATCCACTGCGCGCTGCCAGCACTGATCGTCAGGGCACTGGTCAGCCGTCCGCTGGATGAAACCTTCAACCTCTACTACCTACTCGCCTATGGCCTTGGCTCACTGGTGGTGTTCATCGGCGCCCTGTTCATCGCCCGTCGGCGGCGGCATAAGCCGCTGGATGCTAGCGCCCTCTATGCACTGGGCATGTCGGCCTCCAACAGCGGCTTCATCGGCTACCCGGTGGCAGCACTGGTGGTCGGCTCACCGGCGGTGGCTGCCATGGCCCTGAACTTCCTCATCGAGAACCTACTGATCATTCCGGCAGCACTCACGTTGGCCGAAGTCAGTTCTCAGCGCGGCTCCAGCGCGCGAGTCGTGCTGATACGTACCGCCCGGCAATTGCTCAAGAACCCGATCATTCTCGCCATCCTCGCCGGTACCAGCCTGGCGCTCTCTGGCCTGAGCCTACCGACGCCGGTGTTCCGTGCCATTGATATGCTAGCCATGGCGGCGGCTCCCACGGCGCTGTTCGTGATCGGTGGCACCCTCTATGGGCTCAAGGCGCGAGGCATGGCAGGTGATGTGACGCAAATCGCGATCGGCAAGTTGATCGTCCACCCGCTGGCCGTGCTGCTAGCCTTCCTGGCCCTACCCCCCATCGATCCGGTACTAATGACCACCGGTATCCTTTTCGCCTGTGCTCCCATGATCAGCGTCTACCCAATTTTCGGCCAGCGCTATGGCCTCGGCGAGATCACGGCCGCCACCCTAATGGTGACCACTCTGGCGGCCTTCCTCACCATCAGCTTGGCGATCTGGCTATTGCAGGCCAGCTCGCTGTTTGTCGTTTCCTGATTGGCCAGCTCTTACGACAAGCGAGAGGGCCTCGAAGTGAAGGTAGAAAAGTCAGCTAGCCTTGATCAGCGCATCCAGTGCGGCGTGATAGCCCTGACTGCCGAGCCCAGCGATCACGCCGTCGGCGCGCAGCGAGACGTAGGAGTGGTGACGGAATCTCTCGCGCTTGTGCACGTTGGAGAGGTGCACTTCGATCACCTTGCCGTCGAAGGCGTTCAAGGCATCGAGGATCGCTACCGAAGTATGGGTGTAAGCTGCGGGGTTGATGATGATTGCCACGGTGCCATCTTGGCGCGCCGCATGGATAGCATCGATCAATTCGCCCTCGTGGTTGCTCTGCCGGCACGCGATATCCCAGCCATTGATCGCCGCCTTCTCATAGAGAGAGTTGTTGATGTCGTCGAGGGTTTCATGGCCGTAGATCTCCGGCTGGCGGGTGCCCAGCAAGTTGAGATTGGGGCCGTGCAGGACCAGGACCTTGCCTGCGCTCATCATTCATTCTCCTTCAGCAGTTCCCGCTTGTAGTGGGTGAACAGCGTCGCGGCCTGTTCCTCGCCTCGGCAGCGGCACGCTTTTCAGCATCCTCGCAGAACAGCTTGAAGGCGTCCACGCCTTGGAAATGACGTTGGTCAGACTGTGATTGGCAGAAACAAAGACGCCCCGCCGTTATTATATCCGGCGGGGCGTCTTTACCTTCCATGCCACTGCTATCACTCACGCCACCGGCGTCAGCCACTCGGCATTCAGTACCTGCTTGCCACGTACCAGATCGAAGTATAGTGACTGGACCTTCTCGGTAATCGGGCCACGGCGCCCCTCACCGATGGTACGACCATCGAGCTCACGGATCGGCAGTACCTCGGCGGCGGTGCCGGTGAAGAAGGCTTCGTCGGCGATATAGATCTCATCGCGAGTAAGCAACTTCTCCTGTAGCGGGAATCCCAAGTGGTCGGCCATCTGCAACACGGTATTGCGGGTAATGCCGTTGAGGCAGGAGGTCAACATCGGGGTATAGATGACGCCATCCTTGACCACGAACAGGTTCTCGCCCGAGCCTTCTGCGGCATAGCCTTGCGGATCGAGCAGTAGCGCCTCGTCGTAACCGCCGCGCTGAGCCTCGGCCAGTGCCATCATCGAGTTGATGTACTGGCCATTGGCCTTGGCACGGGTCACGGCAATGTTGACGTGATGACGCGTGAACGACGAGGTCTGCACTTTGATACCCAGCTCGCGGGATTCCGGCGACATGTAGGAGGGCCACTCCCAGGCAGCAACGATCACGTGAGTTTTGAGATTGTCAGCGCGCAGCCCCATGCCTTCGCTGCCGAAGAACACCATGGGCCGCAGATAGGCTTCCTCCAGGTCATTCTCGCGTACGGCAGCGCGGCAGGCATCGTTGATCTGGGTCTTGCTGAACGGCATCGGCATACCCAGGATCTTGGCCGAATCGAACAAACGGTCGGTGTGTTCCTTGAGGCGGAAGATGGCCGTCCCTTGCTCGGTGGCATAAGCGCGCACCCCCTCGAAACAGCCCATACCATAGTGCAAGGTATGAGTCAGTACATGGACCTTGGCATCACGCCAGGGAAGCAGTTCGCCGTCGAACCAGATCAGGCCGTCGCGGTCAGCCATCGACATAAGGATTTCCTTCTTACTCAAACTTGACGGTTATGCGTCACGTAACGTTCATGAACAGTTGGTGTCTGCCGCTCGCCAGCACTAGCGGTGACGAAAAAAGACGCGCAGCCATTCCCTCAGGTCGGGGATTCCAGCAGTCGCGTCCACAATTCGCTGACATGGCGACGGTATTCATCGAAGGTGTCGCCTTCGCCATGAGCTTCCTGCTTGGTCAATGCCGCATGATGGGAGGCGTTGCGGTAGGCTAGATACGCCTCGCGCAAGCGACGGCAATCCTCGGCGGGCAAACGCTCGCTAGACTCCAAAGTCTCCAGAATACGAATATTGTCGCTCCACGCCAATAGGCCGTGAGTCTCATGGCCCATGGCAAGCACCGCATATTGGCACAGGAATTCGATATCGACCATGCCACCGGCATCCTGCTTGATATCGAAGCGCCCTTCCTTTTGGTCCACCGGACTCGTACCCAGGTGTTCGCGCATCTTGTAGCGCATCTTCACCACGTCATCGCGCAGTGCATCCGGGTCGCGGCGACGCCCCAGGATTTCACGCCGAACGGCGTCGAAACGCTCGGCCAGGGCACGGTCGCCAGCCACCACCCGTGCTCGAACCAGGGCTTGGTGTTCCCACGTCCAGGCCTGCTGTCGCTGATAATCGGCAAAGGCATCCAGAGTGGTGACCAAAAGTCCCGAGTTACCCGAGGGGCGCAAGCGCATATCGACCTCGTAAAGCGATCCAGCCGGCGTCACCGCAGTCAACAAATGGATGATGCGTTGGCCCAGACGAGTGAAGAACACCGCATTATCGATAGGGCGTTCGCCATCGGTGCTGCCCTGCGAGTCGGCGTCATGAATGAACACCAGATCCAGGTCCGAACCGTAGCCCAGCTCGATACCGCCGAGCTTGCCGTAACCGACAATGATGAAGTGGGTGTCTCCCGGTGCATCATTGCGACGCTGGGGATGGCCATGCTTGCGCACCATGTGCTTCCAAGCCATGGCCAGCACTTGCTCCAATATCACTTCAGCGATGAAGGTCAGGTAATCGCTGACCTTCATCAAGTGACGAGCCCCAGCGATGTCCGAGGCTGCCACGTGCAGCACCTGGGCATGTTTGAAGACTCGCAAGGTCTCGAGTTGGGACTCCTCATCGTCCTCCGGGATGCGCGCCAGCTCCTGGCGCAGTTCGTCGGCCAGGCGGTCCTTGTCGGCGGGTGTGTATAAGGTGGCCGGATTCAGCAATTCATCGAGCAGAATCGGATAGCGGGCCAATTGCTCGGCGATCCAAGGGCTGGCACCGCATAGCCGCATCAGGTGTTCAAGGGCGTCGGGGTTCTCGCGCAGCAACGCCAGGTAGGCGGTGCGCCGTAGCACTGCCTCGATCAATGGCAACACCCGCTCGAGCACCCGGTCAGGATCATCGCTGTCGGCAATGGCAGCCAACAACATCGGCATCAGGGCATCGAGACGTTCGTACCCAATGCGCTGCATACTCTGAATTTGGCGCGACTGACGCAGGTCGTTCAGTCGTCTTGCTGCCACATCGGGCTGGCCGAAGCCTGCACCCGCCAAGATCTCGTAGGCCTCGTCACCGTTTTCGCCACGTCCCAGTTCTCCTCGCCATAGCGCACGCCATTCATCGAGGGAAGTCCCGCCGCCGGCACCTTCCGTTGCTTTCATGGAAGGTGCTTCGAGTTCCTCCTCCGGGTCGGCGATCACGGCATCGAAATGACCACGTACCTGCTCGCGAACTTCGGCCAGGCGTGCCATCACCGCCGGCCAGTCTTCCATTTCCAGTGCCAACGCCACACGCTCGCGGTCAACGGACTCCATGGGCAGTGTCTGGGTCTGGCGATCTTCCAGTGCCTGTAAGGCATGCTCCAGATCGCGCAGGAATACATAAGCCGGGATCAGTTCATCGACGACTTCCTGTGGCAATAAGTCCAGCGGCGGAAGGCTCTCGAGCGCGGTTTTCAGCGAGGTGACCTGCAACTCGGTATCGCGTCCGCCACGAATCAGTTGAAAGGCCTGGACCACGAATTCCACTTCCCGAATACCCCCGGGCCCAAGCTTGATGTTGTCGCTCATGCCCTTGCGCTTGACCTCACGGTTGATCAGCGCCTTCATCTCCCGCAACGACTCGATGGCTCCAAAGTCCAGATACTTGCGATAGACGAAAGGGCGCAAGCTGGCCAGCAGCTCGGCACCGCCCTCCCGGTCACCGGCAACTGGCCGGGACTTGAGCATGGCGTAGCGTTCCCATTCACGCCCCTGGTCCTGGTAATAACTCGACAGCATGGAGAAACTGCCCACCAGTGGGCCACCGTCGCCCAGCGGGCGCAGCCGCATGTCGACACGGAAAGCAAAACCGTCGGCGGTTACTGCATCCAGTGCCGAAATCAGTTTCTGCCCAAGCTTGGTGAAATACTCGTAATGGTCGAACTCCCGCTTGCCGCCTTGCGTCATCCCTTTCTCGGGAAAGGCGAAGATCAAGTCGATATCCGACGACAGGTTGAGCTCACCGGCACCGAGTTTGCCCATGCCCAACACCACCAGACGCTGCGAGCTGCCATCCGCACGCGGCGCGGGGCGCCCCCAACGCGGAGCGAAATGTGCCTCGAGCCAGGCCAGTGCGCCCTCCAGACACGTCTCGGCCAGGCATGACACGCTGGCCGCGATCTGCCACATGTCAGTTCCCTCAGGGCGAGACAGATCACGCCATACGATGCCCAGCATGCGTGCCCGCCGAAATCGGCGGATCACCGCCTGCATGCCGACCTCGTCCTCGACATCTTCCAGCGCCTCATCAAGCCATTGGCTCAGGGTCTCGGCATCCGGTGCTTCGTCCAGCTCCCCATTGGCATCCAGGCTCGACAACCAATCGGGATAGCGTATCAGCGTGTCGACGACGAAATCGGAAATCGCCAACACCCGAGCAAGTTGCTCACGACGAGCCGGTGCCAGGGCCAGCCAGCTTTCGCTGGGAGGATCGAGCTCCTGCATCGATGCCAGGTTATCGGCTCTCGTCAGAACCTCGTCCAGACGCTCCCTGGTCTTGCCCAGCGCCGCCCACAGCGGCTCGGGAATATCGGTTAGCGGTAAGAAATCTTCGGGTAACGCCATGGGCATCTCGCGCAGCTCAGGGGCAATGAAAAAGCAAGGGTCATGGCCCCAGCATAGCGAAGGGATACCCAGTTAGACACGCTTACATGAAACGCACTACATGAAGAAACGTTGCCAAGCCAACAATCCCCAGGTGATCCCTGGAATCAGCAGGGCCATCATCACCGCTGCCGAACCGATATCCTTGGCCCGCCCGGAAAGCTCGTGATGTTCGGAGCCGATACGATCGACCACGCTCTCGATGGCACTGTTGATCAGTTCGACGATCAGTACCAGCAGGCAGCTCCCCATCAACAGGATCCACTCCACTGGGGTACGGCCAAGCCAGATGGCGATGGGCAATAACACCAGGCACACCGCGATTTCCTGACGAAACGCCGACTCGTTGCGGAAGGCCGCGCGCAGTCCTTTGAATGAGTAATACGCCGCATATATGAGATGGCGCCATCCGGTATGACCAGGTTTCATCATGTTTCCCTTGTCGCTAATCGCCCTTGCCAGGTGCCCGGCTGCCGCCAGGATGTTACCAAAAAGCCGCCGGAGGGTAGCGTATCGTCTCACGTTGGCGGTGTCGCAATGGCAAGGCTAGGGTATCAGGATGTCCTACTTTGAGGAGTCCATCATGCCCCGGGTTCTCATGCTTCACGACGAATCGCCGCGCTGCCGGGTCGTCGACCTCCCCCTTGCCGACCTCCCGCACCGGGCCATAAGTGTCGATATCGATTATTCCGACCTCAACTATAAGGATGCCTTGGCCGTTACCGGCAAAGGCAAAATCGTGCGCGATTATCCTTTCGTGCCGGGCATCGACTTCGTCGGCACTGTGCGTGAATCCCACCATGAACAATACGCTTCCGGTGATAGGGTCATCCTTACCGGTTGGGGGGTGGGGGAGCGATATTGGGGTGGCTACGCGGAGGCCATGAACGTTGATCCCGAGTGGCTAGTCCCCTGCCCCTCGCCGTTGAATTCACGTAAGGCCATGCTACTGGGTACGGCTGGCCTGACCGCGATGCTTTGCATGATGCGCCTTGAAGAAGCCGGGTTGCCACCCGGCGCGGCAGTACTGGTGACCGGCGCCACCGGCGGTGTAGGAAGCTGGGCGGTTTCGATCCTGCATCATCTGGACTACGAGGTACACGCGGTAACCGGCAAGCCAGAACAGCGCGAATGGCTGGAGTCGCTGGGCGCCCGCGAAGTTCTCGACCGCAGTGAATTCGAGGGTGAACCGCTGCCGCTCGAAAAAGGGCGTTGGGTCGGTGCCATCGATACCGTTGGCGGGCGTACGCTGGCCAATGTCCTGGCACGAATGACGTATCACGGCCGCGTTGCTGCAGTGGGCTTGGCTGGTGGCACTGACCTGCCAACCACGGTCATGCCCTTCATCCTACGTGGTGTGTCCCTGCTCGGTACCGACAGCGTGATGATTCCCTTCGAACGCCGGCGGGCCGCCTGGCAACGACTCTCCGCCTTGCCCAACGGCTTGTTCGAACGCATGGCGGTCGACGAGATTGGCCTCGAGCAGATCGAGCAACGAGCCGAAGACATGCTTGCTGGCAAGGTGCACGGCCGAGTCCTGATCAACCCGAAAAAATAGGGCTCACCGGCAGTTCTCAACGGGACAGGATCATCGCCTCGAGATCTTCCGTCAACGGATCCAGAACCTGGGACCAACTCAGGTAAGGTGTACTGCCAGTACCGTTGACCAATACGGTGAAGACGCCCCAGCGCCCGCTCTGGGTACGAAAGTAGCCCCCGACGGAACGCACCGAGACAGGCTCGTTGAGCGTCCCCGTCTTGAGCATCACATGGTCCTGGAAGACATGGCTTCCACGGCGGATGAAGCGCATCACGCCATTGGACGGCGACTGCAGGCCGGCAACGAAGCTGGGAAACAATGACGGCTGGTGGTACATGTGCTCCAGCAAGGCATTGACGCCAAGCGCGGAAGTACGATTCTCAGGGGTCAGGCCGCTGCCGCTGAGCAAGTGCAGAGGACCGTGGGCTGGCAGTTCTTGGGCGAAGCTCTCGAGCACCGCGCCGGCATCGCTCAACGATGCCCGCGGCGTCTTCACCAGATCGAGGCTCAGCACATCGGCCATGAAGTTGTTGGAATAGTTGAGGGTGCGCAGTAACAGTTCCTGTAAGGGTTTGCTCTCCACGGCGGCCAGCTGTCGAGCACTTGGCGGCGGTTGAGTGATGCTGGTGGTATAGCCGCCGCTGACGCTGACGCCAGCCTGCTCAAGCAACGACGACAGAATCTGAGCGCTCTGGATCGCCGGGTCGGAACTCGAGCGATAGACCGTGCGAGGCAACGTCTCCTGTGCAATTGCGCCACGAAATACCATGACATCGCCATGGCCATTGGTCACTCGCTCGGCATCGAGTTCAGTGCTCCCATCAGCAGCAACGGTCGACACCCCATTCTCGACCTCAGTGGTCGGCACCACGGTATCGCAGCTCGATAGGCGTGCGGCTTCCCCCGGTTGTGAACCGGGCGCCACATTCATGCACCAACTGCCGAAGTTGACTCCCGCCGAGGAGAGCTGCGCACTATAGGTATTCGCTGAACGAGAGCGTGACTCGCAACGGTCGGTGGTGATGCACTCCACCGGCCCGAAGCGCCATTGGCTGACCACCAGCTGTCCATTGACCCCTCGTACGCCACGCTGACGCAGCTCCTGAACCAACCGCCACAGATCCTCCGAGGCCAGCGCCGGATCGCCGCCGCCTTCCAACACCAAGTCGCCCTGCAGAATGCCATTGGCGTCGATCTCGCCGACTGAGACCAGCCGCGTGGAGAAGGTGTGTTGCGGCCCCCAGCGCTTCAGCGCCGCTGCCGACACATACAGCTTGGACACCGATGCCGGTGACAAAAGCCGATTGGCGTCGATCTCCCCCAGCACTTCACCATCATCCAGCAAGCGTGCCTGGGCGCCGATCACGAAACCTTTGTTGGCGAGTTGGGAAAGGTGGGAAAAGCCAGCGCCCAAGACGGTGAGCGGTAGCAGGCAGAGCACGAATAACGACAGACGCAACATAGAGGAGAACCCACAACCTTTTGATGATGATATGCCACGCTTAGTGCGTGGAAACCTTGGAAAATACCTGAATCACGACCACTCCGCCGATGATCATCGCCAACCCCAGAATGGCGGGCAGATCCAGTGTCTCGCCATAGACCAGGATGCCGATCAGAGTAATCAGCACGATGCCTAACCCCGCCCAGAAGGCATAAGCGATCCCCACGGGTAGCGTGCGCAGTACCAGCGTCAGCATATAGAACGCCATGGCATACCCCACCAACACCAGCACGCTAGGCCACAATCTCGTGAATTCGTTGGACGCTTTGAGGGCGCTGGTGGCGATCACTTCGGCAACGATCGCCAACCCCAGATAGACGTAGACCATGATCGTATCCTTCGACTGTCAACGAGCGGGTGGAAAACCGGGAGCGTAAGGCAAGACGACACGACATCGCCAGAGTGCCTGACCGCTGAGATGGTACTTGCGCTCGAAGGGCGTCAGGCATTCATCCTCCGGAACATGGCGCTCGACCACTGCTTCGATGCCTGTTGCCTGGCCCAATGCCAGACAGAATTCTTCGACATACAGTCGCCAGTTGGAACGCAGTTCCAACTGTCCCCCAAGTGCCAAAATGGTTGGGAAGACCGGGTGCCCGTGCCAGCGCATCTTGAGATGTACCGCCTTGGGATAAGGATTGGGATAGAGCAGGAAGTGCTGCGCTGGACGCCAGCCTGCCGTCAGAGCCAAACGCCAAAAATCCACCAGATCGGCCCGCACCAGCAAGGCGTTGTCAGGCAGGCTCCCGTGCTTGCGAGACAAACGATCGGCGCTGCGATCGACGCCGATCACCGCATGCTCGGGATATCGCCGTGCCAACACGCGAGTCGATAGTCCCACTCCACAACCGGCATCCAGGATCAAGGGCAGACGACGCTCATCGAGCCAATGCTGGGCATCGTCGAAAGCCTCGCGATTATGCTCGGCTACTGGCTTGCGCAATGGATGCCGAAGCGCACGACTGACCCGCCATGCCAAGTGCTCATGAGGTCCGGCTTGGTTGGTGACAATGGAACGAGAGGCAACGTGCATGGGCGTTAATGGAGTGACGGCAAATTTGACGAAGGCGTCATGTTACCAGGCACCAGGGACAAGATGCCCGGCGGGACAAAAATTGCTACAAAAAAATGGCGCTCCCCGAAGCGAGGATGCGCCAATACCAACTCGTATGACTCAAACAGCCGTTTCATCATAGCGCGGTCACTCGTTGGTATCAAACATTCGTTTTACGACAAGTTTCCCTATTTCGGCGACTATTGTTGGGTCGGGCCGCATGACGCCATGGCTGCGCCGGTGCTATCATCGCGACACTCTATCGACAATATGACTCGTCAACAGCACAACGAGGAACGCGGCTTGTCACAGTTACCGGTGATTGTCGGCATGGGCGGGGTCAATGCCGCCGGCAGAACCTCGGGTCATCAAGCGTATCGTCGTACGGTACTCGATGCCCTGCACAAGGACGACCAGACTCGCACTGTGGTCGGACTGGCGGCGATGATGCGCCTGGCCAGCCACCATGACGACGGCCACTGGCGCGATACCAGCGGGGCGACTCTCGATGCCTCGGAACTCGCAGCGCGCTATCGCCAGCAAGTGCTCGACCATACCCTGATTCGCCGCATCGAAGACCCCCGCTTCAACGCCGATGGTATCCCCGCCAACCGTCAGGCGCAGCTGTCGTTCGATTCGCCGCATACCTTTCGAGTGCGTCGGCGCCAATTGCCCGACGACCTGCCAGAAACGTGGCAAGTTCGCGAAATCGACCGCCATACCCTGGAAGTGACCGTGCCGGCCGGCCCGTTCGATGTCATGCTGCCCGAACGTCGCCCTGCACAGGTTCGCGCCGCTGGGCAAATACCCAGCGGCTTCGAGCCCAGTCAGCTTTACCGCAGCGTGCACCACCCCCGCGGGTTATCGATGGCTATCTTCGGCGCCTCCGACTGCCTGGGACAAAGCGGCCTCGACTGGGACACTCTGCGTGATCGCCTCGATCCGGATGCCATCGCCGTCTATGCCGGCAACTCGATTGGCCAACTCGACGACGAAGGCTGGGGCGGCCTACTCAAGAGTTTCGTTTCGGGCCAACGCGCCACGTCCAAGCAGATGCCACTGGGCTATGGTCAAATGCCCGCCGACTTCCTCAACGCCTACGTACTCGGCAGTGTTGGCTCCACTGGAGCCATTCAAGGCGCCTGCGCTACCTTTCTCTACAATCTGCGCCTGGGTATCGAGGATATCGCCAGTGGACGTCGCCGTGTGGTCATGGTGGGCACCTCCGATGCGCCGATCACCCCCGAGATCATTGAGGGGTTCCGTGCCATGGGCGCGCTGGCCGATGACGAAAGCCTCAAGGTTCTGGATGCCCTCACCCTACTGACCGATGCCGACTATCAGCGTGCCTGTCGTCCCTTCGCACGCAACTGCGGCTTCACCATTGCCGAAGCCAGCCAGTTCCTGCTACTGATGGACGATACCCTGGCACTGGAAACCGGGGCCCAGATCCTCGGTTCCGTTCCTGGTGTATTCACTAATGCCGATGGCTGGAAACGCTCGATCTCGGCTCCCGGCATCGGCAACTACATCACACTCGGCAAAGCGGTAGCGCTAGCCCGCCAGATTCTCGGTGACGAGGCACTCAGGCAACGCACCTTCCTGCATGCCCATGGCACCAGTACCCCCAAGAACCGGGTGACGGAATCTCATGTCTTCGACTTGATCGCCCGCGCTTATGGCATCGAAGCGTGGCCAGTGGTAGCGGTCAAGGCTTTCGTCGGCCACTCGCAAGGCAGCGCCGCCGGCGACCAATTGGCTAGTGCTTTGGGTAGCTTCGCACTTGGTCTTCTGCCGGGGATTCCCACCCTGGACGCCGTGGCCGAGGATGTTTATGCCGAACGTCTGCGCTTCTCGCGCCTCCCCGAAGCCTTCGATGCCGAGGCTGCCTTCATCAATGCCAAGGGCTTCGGTGGCAACAATGCCACCGGCCTAGTATTGTCGCCGAAAGTGACCGAGCGGCTACTGATCAAGCGACACGGGCAAGCAGCCATCGATGCCTGGAAAACCCGCCAAGCGGCAACCCTCGAAGCCTCCAGTGCCTATGAGCGACAGGCCGACGAGGGGCACTTCCAGGCACTCTATCGCTTCGGCGAAGGCGTACTGGAAGGCACTGAGCTAGAGATCAGTGCTGAACATATCAGGATTCCTGGCTATGCCCAGCCAGTATCGCTGGCCGTCGACAACCCTTTCGGTTCCGTCAACGATTGACGAGGCACAGGAAGCTCCATGAACATCGTGGTCTATCCCGGTACTTTCGACCCTATCACCAATGGCCACTATGACCTGATCGAGCGTGCAACGCGGATGTTCGACAAGGTCGTGGTGGCGATCGCTGCCAGTCCCGGCAAGCAACCGGCACTGGACCTCGACACACGGGTGACGTTGGCACGCGAGGTCGTGGCCCCATTGAATAACGTCGAGGTCACCGGCTTCTCCTGCCTGCTCATCGAGTTGCTCGAACAGCAGGGAGCACGCATCATCCTGCGTGGTTTGCGCGCGGTTTCCGACTTCGAATACGAGTTGCAGCTCGCCAACATGAACCGCGCCCAGGCCCCGCATGTCGAAAGCGTGTTTCTGACCCCCTCGCTCGAAAACTCCTACGTGTCTTCCACCCTCGTACGCGAGATCGCCCGGCTAGGAGGGGATATTTCTCAGCACGTGCATCCCAAGGTCGTCGAAGCGCTCGACAGGCATTACAATACCTGAGTACTGCGCTAAGGAAGCATTGAGGTAGCCCTATGGCCCTGATGATCACCGACGAGTGCATCAACTGCGACGTCTGCGAACCCGAATGCCCCAACGGCGCCATTTCGCCCGGGGAAGAGATCTATGTCATCGACTCCAACCTGTGCACGGAGTGCGTCGGTCACTACGACGAGCCCCAGTGCCAACAGGTGTGTCCGGTGGATTGCATCCCGCTCGACCCCGGCCATTGCGAGACTCACGACGAACTGATGGAAAAATACCGCATCATCACCGCCGCTTGAGCTACACCGAACCGGTATCTGTCATCCAACGCCCCGCCGGACTGAACTGACCCCCAAGCGACAGATTCCTTGCCTTGCAACATCCTGGCCGCGACGACCGGAGACTCGCTAGTATGAGCGGTTGGCTACATATTTTCCCACCCAGCACCCCCGACTTCGAACCGTAGTTACCCATTTTTCTGAGCACTACGTCGCTCTCGCGACTTATGACAACCATCAATCGCATGAGAAAGCTCAGACAATTCTCTGGCGCTAAGTAAAACTTGCCCCTAGACTTCTCTGTGTAATATTTGGTTACAAAAACTTACTCTAAAAAAGGCTCGGCGAATGTGGCAATTGGATGCCACAGGCTAGGCCTACCGATCATGCAGAGGAACGTAAGATGAAGCGTCTTACCACCGCCACCGCGATTTTGACCTCACTGCTCAGTGCATCGGCCCTTGCTCAGAGCTACCAACAAGACCTCAATACTGGCCTTTATCTGGGCGCTGGCATCGGACAGTCCAAGCTGGATAACGACACCCTGGACTTCCTGAGTGACGCCGGTGCCAATACTGACGACAGCGATACCGGCTACAAACTGTTCATGGGCTATGATTTCGGTCCCAACTTTGCCTTGGAAGCCAGTTACCTAGACTTCGGTGATTTCACAGCCAGCGCCAGTGGCTTCATTGATGGGACTCCTGCCTCTGCAAATGCCAAATTAAACATCGATGGTTTTGGTTTGGGATTGCTAGGGCGGCTGCCGATCCAAGGCGGCTTCAGCATCCATGCCAAAGTAGGTTTGATCGCTTGGGATGCTGAATTGAGTGGAAAAGCCATATACGACGGAGAGACAGTCTTTGAGGCGAGCGAAGGTGCCGATGGTACCGACCACTTCTATGGCGTGGGCGCCGAGTATGTAATCAATCGGGTGATGGTGCGCGCCGAATACGAACGTTACGATCTCAGCGACAGCGGCGAGGATTTCACCATCGACCTTCTTTCGGGCAGCGTCGGCTACCTTTTCTAGGTATCAGTATCAGCATCCGCATGATCAAGACAGCCCCGCCTCGGGGGCTGTCTTGTTTTTCTGGTCAGCGTTATTCTGGCAAATCACTATCAAGCCCGATAAGGAAACCAGTTGTCTCCGTCCTCTCCCTACCGCCGTATCTGGCTGTTGGCCTGGCCGATCATCCTATCGAACATCACCGTGCCACTGTTGGGTCTGGTCGATACCGCGGTGGTGGGCCATCTCCCGGACTCACGCTATCTGGCGGGAGTGACGCTAGGCGCAACACTGTTCAGCTTCCTCTACTGGGGATTCGGCTTCCTGCGCATGGGTACCACCGGGCTGACCTCTCAGGCGGTAGGCCGCGAAAACGACACCGCAGTGCGCAACCTGCTCGGCCAGTCGCTGTTGATGGCCACGGTCATCGGCGTGTCGTTGATCCTTCTGTCCCGGCCGTTGATCACCTTTGGATTGTGGTTGCTCGACGGCAGCGAGGTGGCCACCGAATTGGCTGCGGAGTATGCCCAGATTCGCATTCTCTCGGCGCCGGCGGTGCTGGCCAACTATGCCATCCTTGGCTGGTTTCTCGGTCAGCAGAATTCGCGCGTCACACTTGCCATCCTGGTGCTGACCAATAGCGTCAACATCGTGCTCGACCTGGCATTCGTGATTGGACTGGGGATGACCAGCGATGGTGTGGCGTGGGCCTCGATGATCGCCGACTATACGGCCCTGGCTTTCGGACTATGGCTAGTCGCCCGCCAGCTCCACCTACTGCAAGGACGCTTCCTTCGCGAGCGGATTCTCAGGCTCGCTGCCTACGGTGAATTGTGGCAGGTCAACGCTCACCTGTTCGTGCGCACCTTGGGCCTGCTGTTCGCCACGGCCTTCTTCACCGCACAAGGTGCCAGCCTCGGTGATAACGTGCTGGCCGCCAATGCCGTGCTGCTACAATTCATCATGCTCACGTCCTATGGTCTGGATGGCTTTGCACATGCCGCCGAAGCGGTGACCGGGCGCGCCGTAGGCGGACGCCGTTGGGATGAGTTCGGCCAGGCGGTACGAGCCGCAGCGCGCTTATCGTTGCTGACTGCCGGTGGTGCGGCGCTGGTCTTCGCATTGGGGGGGAATCTGCTGATCGCGCTGTTGACCAACTTGCCTGAGGTGAGAGCCGCCGCCGCCGACTACTTGCCATGGATGGTCGCCATGCCGCTGATCGCTGTCTGGAGCTATCTACTGGATGGGGTGTTCATCGGCGCCACGGCCACCCGCGAGATGCGAAATAGCATTTTTGCAGGTCTGGCCATCTATCTGCCCGTCTGGTGGTTGACCCAACCGTTGGCCAATCATGGCCTTTGGTTGGCCTTCTTCGCCTTCACCATGGTGCGCTCGGCGACTCTGGCCGGCTATTATCTTCGTTACCGTCGCACACGCTGGATGGCGACATGTGGCGTTGACCAATGCTGATGGAGCAAGGCAAGGTAAAGAGCCAGATTTGGAACTCCCTAAATCAATAAAAGCGATAATACCATGCTCAAGTTCCTGTCCCGGCCTGCCGTGAGGCTGGTCGAGCGGTACCTACCCGACCCTTATATCTTCGTATTGCTGCTGACTATCATCGCCGCTGCCGCCGCCATCGCCGTGGAGCGCCAGAATCCGCTGCTGGTGATGCGCTATTGGGGCGATGGGTTCTGGAGCCTGCTAACGTTCTCCATGCAGATGCTGCTGGTACTGGTCACCGGCTTCATGCTGGCCAATACACCACCTGTAAAGCGCTTGCTGCAACGTTTGGCATCACTGGCCAAGAATGCCGGTGGCGCCATCATACTGGTGACCCTGGTGTCACTGGTGGCCAGTTGGATCAACTGGGGCTTCGGGCTGGTAGTCGGTGCTCTGTTCGCCAAGGAATTGGCCCGACAGATCCGTGTCGACTACCGGCTGCTGATCGCCAGCGCCTATTCAGGATTCATTGTCTGGCACGGCGGCCTGGCTGGCTCGATTCCTCTGACCATCGCCACCGATGGCCACTTCACCGTCGACAGAATCGGGGTGATCGGCACCGGTTCCACCATCTTCTCCTTCTTCAATCTGGCTATCGTGGCGTGCCTGTTCATTGTCGTGCCCCTGGTCAACCGCCTGATGCTGCCCGATGAGCAGGAAAGCGTGTATGTCGATCCGACACTGCTCGATGACACCCCGGAACCTGTCGGGCATATCTCGCGCCCTGCCGAGTATCTGGAAAACAGCCATATCCTGGCCTGGCTGGTCGGCATTCCCGGTCTGCTATTCCTGCTCGACCATTTCCTGCTACGCGGCGGGGGCTTGAACCTCAACATCGTCAATTTTCTGTTCCTGTCTTTAGCCATCGTCTTACACCGCACGCCACGCCGACTGCTGGACAGCTTGCACGAAGCGATAAAGGGCGGCGCGGGCATCGTCATTCAATTTCCCTTCTATGCCGGCATCATGGCGATCATGATCGAGTCTGGGTTGGCCGAAACCTTATCGGAAGGCTTCGTATCCTTTGCCACCTCCGACACCCTCCCTTTCTGGTCATTCATCAGTGCCGGGGTGGTCAACATGTTCGTGCCGTCGGGTGGCGGCCAGTGGGCAGTCCAGGCACCGGTGATGCTCCCCGCCGCCGAGGCACTGGGTGCCGATATCACCCGAGTGGCCATGGCCGTGGCCTGGGGTGACGCCTGGACCAACCTGCTGCAGCCTTTCTGGGCGCTACCGGTGCTGGCCATCGCCGGCCTCAAGGCCAAGGACATCATGGGCTTCTGTTTGATCCAGCTTTTCATTACCGGCGTGGTCATCGCCCTTGGCTTGACCTATTTCTAAAGGTCGCAGAAAAACGCCTAATGTCGCCCCGGGCCATGCATGGTCTGGGACGGCACGTTATGCTGGATATAGATTTCTCACTTCAGGAGCACGCCCGTCGTGACCTACGATGATCTCCCGCGCCAGCACGAACTCACCATGACCGTGCTGATGACCCCCGACATGGCCAATTTCAGTGGCAAGGTCCATGGTGGCGCTATTCTCAAGAAACTCGATGAAGTCGCCTATGCCTGCGCCAGTCGTTACTCAGGTAGTTACGTGGTAACGCTTTCAGTGGATCAGGTCCTGTTCAAACAACCCATTCATGTCGGCGAGTTGGTGACCTTCCTGGCCTCGGTCAACCATGTGGGCCGCTCCTCTATGGAAATCGGCATCAAGGTCATTGCTGAAAATATCCAGGAAAAGGTCATTCGCCATACCAATAGCTGCTATCTGACCATGGTCGCCGTGAACACGGATGGCAAGCCAGCGGAGGTCCCGCCGCTGCGCTTGGAAACCCCGATGCAGAAGCTGCGCTTCGAGAAGGCGGCGTTGCGCAAGAAACTGCGCAAGCAGGCTGAGGACGAAGCGCGACGAACTCATGAGCACCATTATGCCGAGCAACGCATCGGTGAGCCTTTGAGTTAGTCGAGCTATCAATGCAGCGCCTCGTACTGGCCAAGCGACCGACTCGACAGCTCACTCAAGAGCACTTTCGACTCGAGGAGGTCGCCCCGCCAGGGCCGCAAGACGGCGCCTTGCTGCTGTACCCTCGCTTCATGAGTGTCGATCCCTATATGCGCACCCGCATGCAGCCGGAAGGCTACGGCTATATCTCACACTGGATGTCGGGAAGTGTGCTGTCGGGTTATGCCCTAGCCGAGGTGATGGATAGCCGACTACCCGGCTGGTCACGTGGTGACTGGGCGGTAGGCCATTTGCCGATGCAGGAGTGGGTCGCACACGATGGCCATGGGCTACGCCGTGCCCCGGCGGGCACACCTCCCTTGGCCTGGCTACATCCACTGGGCATGACTGGTTTCACTGCGTGGTTGGGCATGCAGCTTCTCGGCAAGCCGAGCCCCGCGGATTGTGTGCTGGTAGGTGCCGCCGCCGGTGCGGTAGGCTCCATCGCCGCACAACTCGCTCGCAAGGCCGGCGCACGGGTGATCGTTACTGCCGGGCGCGAGGACAAACGTGCCTGGCTCCGGAGCATCGGTTTCGACCACGTGCTCGATCACCGTGCTGCCGATTTCAGCGAACAATTGCGGCATACCACCCCCGAGGGGCTGACCCTGGATTTCGAGACGATAGGCGGGTCGGCCTTCGCCGCCGCCATCGATGCCATGCGTTCTGGCGGGCGCGTCGTCGTCTGCGGTTTGGTCAGCCAGTATCAGCAGGAGGCGCCGCGTCGAGCCCCGCATAACATGGCTCGACTCGGAGAACGTGGCGTGGCGGTAATTCCCTTCGTGGCCCCCCATTTCGAGAGGCATTTCGAGACATTTCTGGACGAGATGTCCCCTCTGGTGACAAGTGGCCGCCTTCACTGGCGACTGGACACCATGCAGGGCGGGCTCGAGGCGATTCCCGGTGCCCTAATCGGGTTGTTCGATGGTGACAACCTGGGCAAGCGGATCGTCGCCCTCTAGGCTGGAAGAGGACAGACGGCACAAGGAGGCGCCATGCCCTCTTCGACACTACGTCCGCTCAACCTGATCCTGGAACGTGCCCACTTGGCGTGGGACCTGGCGATCATCGTGCTGGTCATCGCCAACTTGGCATTATTGCTGTTCGACAGCCTATTTCTGCTCCCCCCGCTCAATGCCGCCTTCGAGTCGTTGGCGCCAAGCTTGTACAGCCTCTACGATCGCTATGTGCACGCCAATTTCGTTGTCATCGACTTAGCATTCGTGGCGGTATTCATCCTCGATGTACTATTGGGCTGGGCGGTCGCCATTGCTCAACGCCGCTATCACCGCTGGTTCTTCTACCCCTTCGTGCACTGGTACGACGTGCTGGGCTGCATCCCGGTCGGTGGCTTCCGGCTCCTGCGCGTCTTACGCGTCATATCGCTGCTGCATCGCTTGCAGCGCCTGGGGTTGATCGACATCCGCCGCTGGCAGCTCTATGCCGTCTACGCCAAGTATTACGATATCTTGATGGAAGAGCTCTCGGACCGCATCGCTCTACGCATGCTGAGCGGTGTTCAGGACCAGGTTCGTGCCAGCGACTCCCTGTCCAGACGTCTTGCCGATGATGTGGTCATGCCGCGCAAGCAGCAGTTGATTCATGAGATCACTCGCCGCCTCGAAGACATGGCGGGAAATGCCTATGCCCATAACCGTGGTGACCTGATGCGCTACGTTAGTGCCCTGGTCGGTCGCACCTTGGCCGAGAGCCGTGAAATTCAGCGCCTCAAACGCTTGCCCATGGGCAGTCAGCTCGCCAATGCCCTGGATTCCTCGCTTAGCGACATCGCTTGCCGCCTGGTCCACGAAGCGG
Source organism: Litchfieldella anticariensis FP35 = DSM 16096 (assembly GCF_000409775.1). Lineage (GTDB taxonomy): Bacteria > Pseudomonadota > Gammaproteobacteria > Pseudomonadales > Halomonadaceae > Litchfieldella > Litchfieldella anticariensis. The sequence goes on from NZ_KE332388.1 coordinate 1,131,409, forward strand.
TGGAGGGACTACGCTCGCCCGAGTTCAATGTGCTGGTCGAGCGTATCGCTGACAGCGGCTTCGATGCCTGGCTGAAGGTCGACAAGCATACCGACCGTGTGACCGAACAGGTGCTGATCGACATGCTCGAAATGCTCAAGGACAAGATCAACGTCAAGCAATGGCGCGATAAATATGACTGAGTTGTCGATCAGGCGTGCATGTCGAGCAGGGTATAGGGCGCCTCGCAGGCATGGCGCTCGTCACGCTCGTCGATCGACCCCAAGCCCAAGTGGCGGTCGTTATCATAGGCAACGAACAAACGAGATGCGCTCAGTACCGCCAAACCCTCGGCCTTGTGCTCGAACTCCAGTGGTACCTCCTGTTCGGCACATACCAATTGTGGCGCTCCACCCGCGGTAAAATCGGCCAGCGATACCTGCCACAGATAACCACCGATGCGCTCGATACCAGCATCCTCGGTCTCGAAACTGGTCAACAGGTAGAGACGATCATTGAAGGGATCGTATTCCAGACTCGACAGACCACAAACGTACCGTATCCCCTCATGCGCTTCCGGCTCGAAGTGGTAGAGACTTCTCAGCTCGTCTACGAACTCCAGGTTACCGACGCCGTTAATCCGATAATGGGCCCCTACCACACGACACACGTAATCGAAATCGTCATGGGTATTGCCTTGCTCGCGTACCCCGAACAGCAGCAGGCCGTCTCCACGCTTCCCAGGAATCGCCGCTAGTCCCTCGATCTTGTAATAGGTCGTACCGATCGCCCCATCGAGCTTGGCGCGTAGTTCCAGCGAGCCTTCGACGCCGTCACGTGGGTCTGGATCCACCACTTGAACCTTGTTTGGTTCGCCCAGTGGCCAAATCAGCAAATGATTGTAGGCATTGAGGTCATGGCTCACATCATCGATACGATCGAAACCCGTGGTCGCCAGCACATGACGACCATCGGCGGTAAGGGCGAAGTCTTCGTACTTGGTGGCTCGCACGATGGCATCGGCGGTGAAGTACTCGAGTGTCGTGTCGTCGGGTATCCCTTCTTCATCGATATCCACGGCGAACACGGCCGAGCGCCCGGGCCCTGGGATCGGCTTGTCGCTGGCGAGGATCAGGCGTCCCCCGTCGTAGACCACGGCCGATACTTCGGCATTGACCAATCTACCTCGCTCATCGCGCAATCCAGCGGGAAAGCAGTGAAGGGTTCCATGACACACGACGCTAGCCCGGATCATGCGTACCTCCTTTCAGGCGGGTTCCTTCTTCACATTGAAGGGCCTTCACGACATATGCAAGTCACAGGGTGCGCCAAGGGATATCCGGCGGCGTCTCCAGCAGTGCGACCAGTGTATCCAGGGCCCTGGTCAAGGCTTCACGACTACGAGCGGCGCTTACGCACAAACGAATCGCCTGGGGAGCCGGTTCGCTACCGACACAGAATGGCTCGGCACTGGTGACCCTTACATGCTGCCGCTCGAGCTGCTCGAGCAGGGCAGCGGCACGCTGACCTGCCGGTAATTCCAACCATACATGGAAGCCATGGGGCTGACCGCTGATCCGAAAGGATGCTAGCCGCTCTCTCGCCAGACGCTGCCGGGCGGCAATTTCGTCCAATTGCCAATCCAGCAGTCGCTCGGCAGCACCGCTGTCGATCCAACGACAGACGGCCTCGGCCATCAGCGGGGGCACCATCCAGCTTTGGGCGCGCTGCAGGGTGGCCAGCCGCTCGCGTAACATGGACGGCGCACGCAGGGTACCGATGCGCAGCCCACCGGCGATCACTTTCGAAGTGCTGAACAGATACAGCGTACGCTCGGGTGCCAACCGATACAGCGGCGTGCCTTGCTCTTCGGGCGGAAGGTATTGCACGCCATCTTCGACGATCCAGAAATCATGTTCGCGGGCCAGCTCAGCCAAGCGCACACGACGCGACTCGGACAGGCTCACGCCGGTGGGGTTATTCTGATCCGGCGTAATATAGACCAATCGTGGAGGCTGCTGAGCACACAACCGAGCCAGTGCCTCGACGTCCATTCCCGCTTCATCCAAGGGAACCCGAAGCGTCTTCAGGTGCAGTTGCTGAGCTACACAGATCAATCCCGGATAGGTAAGCATGCTGGCAGCAATACGTTCTCCCGGCTGTGCCAATGCCTGAAGTGCCAGGAAAATTCCATGTTGCCCCCCTTGGGTGATGACCAGTTCCTCGGCATCGACGGCAATACCCAGGCGTGTCATCCATTCGGCCAGCACTTCGCGGTGTCGTACCATGCCTTGCTCGTGCTGGTAATCCACGGCATGCCGTAGTGCCAGTGGATCGCGGGCGATATCAGCGAGTGCCTCACCCAATCCTTGGGGGCGATCCGGGTGCGGCGGTGGAAGGCTAAGACTGAGATCGACGAGCATTTCATCGCCATCGGGAGTGGTCTGACGGAAAGCGACCGATGTCCTCTCGCCTCCATGCACATAGGTCCCACTACCAACTCGGCCCTCGACCAGCCCCTGGCGTTCGGCCTCAGCATAGGCCCGGCTTACCGTACCCACCGTAACCCTCAAGGCATCGGCCAGGCGACGCTGAGGCGGCAGCCGTTCACCGGGCTTCAACTGCTCCCGATGGATAGCCTCGGTAATGGCAGTGACGATGGCACGGTAACGCGGCCCTTGTTCAGGTAGTTCGGGCACCCAAATTGTCATGGTGACAATAAATCCATTGACGTCGAAATTGCACCCATTATGCTCAAAATTGCACGCAATTTAAACTAACCAAGCAAAATTGTATGGGTGCAATTATGATCGAGGGATTGGCTTTCCTGGGACCGGCAGCACTGTACATGTTTTCCATGACCATCACGCCTGGGCCCAATAACGTCATGCTCACGGCCTCGGGCGCCAATTATGGTTTCTGGCGGACCATGCCACATATCCTCGGCATCCTGGGCGGCTGCTTCGCGCTGTTCTCCGGCATCGCCCTCGGCTTAGGCTTACTGTTCGAGCGTTATCCGTCGGTACAGATGCTATTGCGGATCGTCGGTAGCGCTTACCTGCTCTATCTGGCGTGGAAGATCGCGACCGCCCCCCCTCCAACCTTGCGCACGGAGAGTGAAGGTCGCCCTCTGACGTTTTGGCAGGCGGCAGCTTTTCAGTTCGCTAACCCCAAGGCGTGGGTCATGGGACTGGCATTGATGGCCGGTTTCCTGCCCCATGGCGGCGATACCATGATCAATGCGTTGCTGTTGGCTGCCTTCGCCGAACTGATTGCCCTGCCCTGTATCGCCTTGTGGGCCGGTTTCGGCCTGGCGATCGGCCGCTTGCTCAAGAGCGCACGTGCCTGGCAGGTGTTCAACGGCCTGATGGGCGCCATGACTGCTGCCTGCGTCATCTTTATCCTTGGCTAGTTCAGCAGGCAATGCATCAGCCACACTCGATGCGGGCGATGACATCATTGTCATCCAGATGAATGTTCAGCCGGTCGGGGCGATGGTCCATGGTGGCCATGTCTCCTGGACGCAGTACCCTAACGCGCCCGGCGCCACTCTCTTCGGCGATGGCTTCCCGCAGGGCATCACCGAACGCGCGACCAATGCGGTCCTGGACCGACTGGGCACCACAGGCATCGGCTCCCGGCCCGTTGTCGATTCGTGGAGGAGGAGGCGCTTCATCACGGTTGGCCGCTGGCTGGGAACTGGCACTACACGCCGCTATTGCCAGCACGACACTTAGCAAGGGGAGTCGCATAAAGAGAGAGGATGGCATTGGCGAATCCTTTGCTGGGGGATCACGTCAAACGATGAAGGCAGACCCAAGGTCTGCCTTCAATGTTTTTGCATTCACGACCGGTATTATTCGGCCTCGTTCTGTATGGCCTCACCACCACTCTCGATGTCTTCACCGGCGCCTTCCATGGTGTTGCAGCCACTCAATACACTGGCGCTCATCAACAAGACGAACATCAGACAAATGAATCTTTGCATGGGTCCTCCTTAACAGACGGGATATCCAGTCGCACCCTTGCTTGTATGGGTGCCTCGCCCTAGGCCTCAGCCTAGCAGGCAAGGTTTGGACTACACAACGACAGCCCATGTTCCTTACGGGTACACCGTCCCCCCATTCGGGGTCATCAATGGCAATGAGGGGCCACTCAGTAACCGCCGTCGCCACCGTTACCGTCGGCAGCGTCTTGCACGGCTTCCCCACCGCGCTCGATATCTTCCCCCGCGCCACGAATCGTGTTGCAACCACTCAGCACCGATGCACAGAACAATGCCAGCAATGCCATTGCGAAAAAGCGCTTCATGGGAGTCTCCTTTCTTCTCGGTATCACAGGCCAGACATGGCTCCTGATATCAATCTAGTCCGCTTTGTTTCGTCAGCCCAGCAGCAGCCTGAGAATGATGGCGACGATCACAGCGGCAGTCAGCCACTTGATCCAAACTGCACCTCGCGGGCCCATATTGACCTTGACCGCCAACCAGGCTCCTACCATGCTGCCGGCAGCCAGCAACAGGCCATAACCCCAGCGTACTTGGTCGTGATACACGAACAGCGCCAGAGCTGGCAGCATATAAATCAGGATAATGAAGACCTTGAAGACATTGACCTGAGCCAAGTCGATCCGGAGCATGCGGTAGAGTACCGTCATGAATAGGATACCGACTCCCACTTGAATGAAGCCGCCATACACACCGATACCGAACATGGCGAGATACAGCGTCGGCGTCAAACGCTCCGGCGTAAGGGGGCGGGTATCGACATGTGGTCGAGGTAGCAGCATCGCCACCGAACAGCCGACCATGACGGCAATCAGTATCCCCTCGAAGAGGGCATCGCTGACTTGCATGGCCAGCCAGGCACCAAGCAAGGCCCCCACCACTGCCGGTATCGACAAGCGCAAGCTCAAGCCGATATGACTCGCCCCGGCACGCCGAAAGCTGCCGACCGCAGCGACACTTTGCAGCACGATGGAAACGCGATTGGTCCCGTTTGCCACTTGAGGCGGCAAGCCCAGGAACATCAGCAGTGGCAATGTCAGCATCGAGCCACCCGCCGAGAGCACATTGACGAAACCGGCCACGCCGCCGAACGCGACCAATACCAATCCTTCATAAAGCGTCATGTTCACATCCCTGTCTGGCCATTCGCCTGGCATCTCCTGGCGCTACGCGGTACAACCGACTTTCGTTTCCCGCTCACGAGACTATTCGATGAATGATTTTTCCCTGGACTCCCGCCTGGAGAGCGACAGCTTCCCGGTCACTGATCTCCCCCTGTGCCAAGTCCGCCTGATGAACGATGCACGATTTATATGGCTGGTATTGATCCCTCGGCGCCCCGGTATCCGAGAGGCTTTCGAGCTGTCGACGGAAGATCAGGCCCAGCTCTGGCGTGAAGCCACAGCATTGGGCCAAGCAATGAAGGCAGCCGTGCAAGGCGACAAGCTCAACCTGGCCACCTTGGGCAATGTAGTGGCCCAGTTGCACTTGCATGTCGTCGTGCGCAAGACGGACGATGCGGCTTGGCCGGCACCGGTGTGGGGACATGGCAAAGCTCGCCCCTACGATATGGACAGCCTGGCCGCCATGCGGGATATGATACTCGCTCAGATCCAATCCCTAAGCCTGACGGCCAATTGATGACCGCCTTAGCCATCACCGCTAAAGGGGTTGTTACGCGGTGCTACCTCACTGGCATCGCGTGATAGCGGGTCACCCAGTAACGGCATTCCCGGCTGGGAGACACCAGCCATGGATAGCGAGATTCCAAGCAGCACGATGGCAACGCCACCACCCAGCGCCACCCAGCCGACGGCATGCCGGAGGCGACCGACACTGCCCCGATGAGCAGCCAGGCGACGTTCGGCCCAGCCTCGCGCCATGACACTGGCCAGCGCCAGCATGGATACCGCCAGCGCCGTACCGGCCGCCATCACTAATACCGCTGCTACACCAGCCCAGAAATGTCCAAGCAACGTTGCCGCACCAAGCAGTAGTACCCCCCCGCTGCAGGGACGAATACCGATTGCCACTACCGTGCCCAGCGCCGTACGCCAATCCCCCGCCTTGGCCGGGTCGACATGATGAATATGGCCACAACCACACTCATGCCCATGCCCTCCTCCATCTCCTGGAACTTGCTTCGGATGGCCAAGATGCTCGTGCTCGACCAGCGTGTCATTGTGCCGGGGCTGCACCTGCTCCATCGATGTAGGGCGGAGGAGCTGACGTAGCGCTCTCCAGCACAACCAGACTCCCAGCAAGGTCACCATCAGGAAACTGGCTTGCTCGACCCATGCTACCGAGCCCATGGCCTGACGCGTCAACCAGCCCAGCCCATGGACCAGCACCGCCACCAATGCGATGGCAACAAGGCCCTGCAGGAATGCAGCAGCGCAGGAAAGCGCCAAGGCACGACGCTTGGCTCCGCCCTGAGACATCAGATAGGTGGTCAACACCGCCTTGCCGTGCCCCGGGCCCGCCGCATGAAAGACACCATAGGCGAAGCTGACACCTAGTAGCATCACCCAAGTACTGGATGAAGGTGCCTGGGAAAGATCGGTAACGGCCAAGGTCAGGATACGATGCAGGTCACGCTGCCAGCTCACCACCTGCAGCCCTAACGCGGCAACCCCATCTTGCAAGACGATGTACAGGACAAGCCCTGACAACGCCACTAACAGGACGATGCCACCTGCCTTCGCTATGCTCAGCCGTGGCATGATACCTCCCCGGTTTCGGCAAAGAAGCGGCCCAAACCGGGCTCAGCCTGATCGTCATAGTCGAGCATGGCGGCTTCGGTGACCTTGGCGGGATCGGGATCGGCGGGTTCGATTCGGGTGGTGCAGGCAATATCCGCCCCCACCACGACCAGTGCATCCTCGCGAGGCGTTTCGTCATCCTCGGCTTCATGCACGATTTCGATATAGTAGGAAGGATCGAAGACTTGATATTGCATCGCCTTCCCTTCCAGTGCCAAGGGAGTTTCCAGTGGCAGCACGAAGCTGAATTCGACGCGACTGCCTCGCTGCATCACGGTGTACTCCTTCACTTCGCCCAACGCCACCGTATGGCCATCATGCGTGAGTTCCGTGAAGTAATGCTGGGCAGCCACATTGTCGCGAATTTCCATGCCCAATTGATCGAGGCGTGCTTCCATGCTGGCATCCCCCTCGGCCCTGCCGAGCTCTTCAAGCACCACCAGGCTATAGAAGGGATCCATGAGCCAGCGCTGATGCAGCGCCTCGACACGCCCCTGATCGTCAAGGATCACCCGGACCCCAAGGTCGATCCAGCCATGTGGGTGAGCATTGGCCACACCGCACCATCCCAGTGACAACACCACGATAACGGCAATGACCAGCCGGCGTGGCAAGAAACGTATGCTACCCATCGGTTTTCAATGATTCCTTGAAAAGCTTCATGAAGGCCAGGCACGAATAGTCTTTGAGGAGCCTAGGGTGCCAGTCCCAGCCGTGCTTGCAGATCGACCAGCAAGGGATCGAGGCTGTATGGTGCCAACGGCTGAGTTCCCCGACGACCACTGAACGAGACCCAACTATCTTCGCCCTCACTCTCGACCTGCAATAATATCTCATAACCTGGCCACGTGGCCGAAACTGCTTCGGCGCGCCCCAGGTCGGTATCGGCATGGCGAATTACATAACCGCGTTCAGCCAACATGGCGATACCCTCTCTGAGCACTTCCTGCGGGTTGGCAGCCATTATCATCGAACGAGGCGCGACAGGGGCAGACGTCGTGGCACAAGCCGTGAGTATCAGCAAAATACCACTCAGTAATAGGCCACGCAGGATCATGGTGTCGCCCTCGCCATCTCGGCATCGATAGCCGTACGCAATTCGCTACAGAAAGCGGCGTCGCTGGCAGTCTGACTCTCGCGCGTCACACCATCGATATCGACGATTCTCACATCACGGGACACTTGCACCCACTCCCCATCAGCAACCACCGACACCCGCTCCTGGCGCTGGGCATCGCCGCCTCCCAGGCCAGAACCGAAGCCGATCGCAATACCACTTCTCATGTGGTGGCCACTCCCGATGCCATAGAAACCATGCCAACCGCTGTATGGCCACCAGGGATCGTAGTACCGTCCATAGCCATATACCACACGGGTGCGCTCGGCACTGACCAACCCTAACTCGCTATTGGTATCGCGGATCGTGAAGTCATTCGCTTCGAGTACCGCGACTACATGTCGGTTGACCTCGCTTCCAGCAACCTGCTGTTCCCAGCGACACTCGGCGGCAGGCGCCGACATGTATTCGGGTAGTGTCGCCGGTCCACTGGCGCATCCGGCAAGCCACAACGTCATCGGCATGACCCAGAATCGCATGGGCGTTCTCCACGGGCATTCTCGTATTCAGTGTATGCGCCATCGACCGCGCTGGGGAGGGATAGGTTACTATGCTTCGACGCTCTTTCCGTTTCGATGTTCTCTTCCTGTTTCAGGTTCGTAGAGGAAACTCACATGAACATTCTGATCGCCCCGGACAGCTACAAGGACGCCTTGCCCGCCAGCGATGCCGCTGAGGCCATCGCCGAGGGCATCAGACGGGCCATACCTGACGCCAGCACCATCCTGTGCCCAATGGGTGACGGTGGAGAAGGCACCCTCGATGCCTTACTCGTCGCCACTGGTGCCGAGGGTCGCGAAACACGCGTCCAGGATGCCTTGGGTCGCCCCCGCATCGCTGCCTGGGGTTGGCACCCCGAAACTCGAACCGCTTATGTCGAGTTGGCCGAAGCCAGTGGCCTGCAACAGCTCGCTCAAAAGGAGCGTACCGCCTTGCACAGCACCACTTTCGGGGTCGGCGAGCTGATTCGCGAAGCACTGAATGCCGGTGCCGAACGCTTGCTGCTGACGCTGGGCGGGAGTGCCACCAACGATGCCGGGGCTGGCATGCTCTCGGCACTGGGGGCCCGGCTACTGGATTCTCAAGGTCGAGACCTGCCTCCAGGTGGGGCGGCTTTGAGTGAACTGGCCGAACTCGACCTATCAGGGCTCGACCCACGCCTGAGGACGCTCGAGATCGAGGCTGCCGTGGACGTGGACAATCCGCTGCTCGGTCATCGCGGTGCCAGTGCGGTTTTCGGACCGCAAAAAGGAGCCACAGCGGATGATGTCGCCACACTGGATGCCGCCCTGGGGCATTTCGCCGATCTGGCGGCGACGGCACTCGGCGAAGATCACCGCGACCTCCCTGGGGCCGGTGCCGCCGGTGGGATGGGGTTTGCCGCTCGGGCATTTCTCGGCGCCACGTTACGGCCGGGAATCGAATTGGTCATGGAGCAGGTCGACTTCCGGCACCGACTCGCGGGCGTCGATCTGGTGATCACTGGCGAGGGACAGCTCGATGGTCAGAGCCTGGCCGGCAAGACACCCATCGGTATTGCTCGGGCCGCCAAGGCACAGGGCGTGCCTTGCGTGGTCCTGGCCGGACGCCTGGGCCAAGAGTGGCAGGCAGCTTATGCCGAAGGCGTCACAGCGGCATTCACCTTGGCCGACGGTCCGATGTCTCTTGATGACGCACTGAGTCGCTGTGGCGAGTTACTGGTCGATCGCGCCGAGAACATCGTGCGGCTCTTTACCGCACACGCCTGAGTGCAATGGTCTTGAAAGCCCTTGTCGATGCCTGCATGTCATTAACCAGAGCTATAGTGACGATGGCGAGAATTCGTTTACCAGGCTCAGGTCATAAACCGTAGACTGTGACCAGTTCCATTTCATCGAGGAGATATCCCTATGTCCGACACCAATGCCATTGGTCTGCACGAAGCCAGTGCCAGCCAGCTCGCCGAGCAGCTCAACGCCTTGCTGGCCAACTACCAGATCTTCTACATGAACGTGCGCGGCTATCATTGGAACGTCAAAGGGCCAAATTTCTTCGAATTGCATGCCAAGTTCGAAGAGTTCTACACCGACTTGCTGACCAAGATCGACGAAGTCGCCGAACGCATTCTTACCTTGGGACACAAGCCGGTACATGCCTACAGCGACTACGTGGAGCTTGCCTCGATCCGCGAGGACAAGAACGTTCATGATGGCGAAGCTTGCGTTCGCGGCGTGATCAAAGGCTATCAGGCTCTGATTGAGCTGCAGCGTGAAATCCTGTCTCTGGCCTCGGATGCCGACGACGAAGGTACCGCCGCCCAGGCCAGCGACTATATCCGCGAGCAGGAAAAAACCATCTGGATGCTCAACGCCTATCTGGGCTAATCCATCTTCCACCGACAGGTGAGTACGCGCCGTTCCGGGTCAACCGGGACGGCGCTTTCATGTCCAGACATTCAAATATGAAGAGAACGAGGAAAGCGTCTCTATATTAGGCAGCAGCGTTCGCTTGCTCGCAGTTGAGGGATATATTATCGAATAGGGAATTGGGGGTGATTCAGTCGCAGAACGGAGGGACACCCCATGCGATACACACGACTGACAACGCTGCTAGTGGGAATCGGCCTGGCCCTGGCACTCTCGACGCCAGCGCTCGCCGACCGCGACCGACATGGAGGCTATCGCCACCATGGTCATCATCACTACCACGAGCACCACTATAGGGGCGACAGGCACTACCGGGGGCCACGCCACGGGAGTCGCTACAGGTATCACCATCGCCCATCGCGGATCATCGAGAAGCACGTGATCGTGCATGAGGCACCGCGTTACCGGCCGCCCCGTCGCGTCGACCATCACTACTACCACCACCGCTCTTCCAGCATACCGCTGGTCACGGTGGGTGGCTTCCCGGTCGTGACCATCAGAAGCGATCATTGATCTCTCCCGCCCGCTGGTTTCCAGCGGGCGGTCGACACATTGATGCGGCCTGGCCGTTGGCCAGATCCTCGAGCAGGGAACGCAGCAGTTGCCAGAACTCGTCTACTGATGCGATATCGACTCGTTCATCGGGCGAATGGGCACCACGAATCTGCGGCCCAAAGGAGATCATTTCCAAATGAGGATATTTGCCCCCCAGAATGCCACACTCCAGGCCAGCATGAATCACCTTGACCTCGGGGTCGCTACCCAAGCATTGCTGGTGTAAGCGCCGGAAGCGTGCCAATAGCGAGCTTTCCGGATCCGGCGTCCATCCAGGATAAGCGTTCTCCACCCGGGTACGAGCACCAATCAGAGAAAACAACGCAGCAAAGCGGTCGGCGATATCGTCCGTGGCGCTGTCGCGTAGCGAGCGTACCAGCGCACAGAGGTGGAAACAGCCATTCTCCAGATTCACTACCCCAAGGTTATTGGAAGTCTCGACAACGCCGGGAACTTCGACACTCATGCGCTCGACACCACATGGAGCGGCATGCAAAGCATTCACCAACAGATGGCTGGCAGTCGCGGTCAAGGCTTGGTCAGAACGCATCGTGCAGGGCGTCAATGCCAGAGCCAGCCCCTCGTCGATGCCGGCCAGCTCGGCTCGTAGCGCCTGTTCCAGGGCTTCCAGACGCCTCTGCACCGCAACGGTTTCTTCGTTCGGCAGCGCCACGCTGGCGAAGGCCTCGCGTGGTAGGGCGTTGCGCAAGGTACCACCATGATAATCGACCAACCGCACTCCAGAGGGCTCTAGCACGCGCAGTACCCGCACCAACAGACGGTTGGCATTACCCCGTCCCTTGTGGATATCGATCCCCGAGTGCCCTCCCACTAAACCCGTCAGCGACAGGCGCCAAATTTGCTCGTCGTCTCTCAGAGCACTAGTCGGAAATTGAGCTTCCACCACCACATCGGCACCACCGGCACAACCAATATAGACCTGGCCACGATCTTCGGAATCGAGATTGAGCAGTATCCGTCCATTGAGCCAGCCTTCGGCCAGATTCAGTGCGCCCCCCATGGAGGACTCCTCCTCCAGAGTGAACAGCGCTTCCAATGGCCCGTGCGTCAGGCTGTCATCACCCAGAACCGCTAGCGCTGCCGCCACGCCTAATCCGTTATCGGCGCCGAGCGTGGTATGACGCGCATGCAACCAGCCGTCGGCGACATAGGTGTCGATGGGATCACGGGTGAAGTCGTGTGGATGATCGGCATTGGCCTGAGCCACCATGTCCAGGTGCCCTTGCAGAACCACACCCGGCGCCTGTTCGTGACCGGGGCTGGCCGGCTTGCATATCCGCAGGTTGCCGAAGGCATCGCGATCATGGAACAGGCCATGCTCATCGGCCCAGTGTTCCAGCACCTTCACCAGCCTCGCCTCATGGCCGGAAGGCCGGGGGGTGTTGCAGAGGGTGCGAAAATGTCGCCATACCGGCTGCGGTGCAAGCTGTTCAAGATGTGCGTTCATGGCGTTTCTGCGTAGATGAAGACCGCATTACCTTACTCCCAGCCCCGTCATGGGAAAAGAGGTTGGCGCCAGCGCAGCAGAGCATCACGTAACCGCTCCTGTACCTGGCGACGGCCGGGCACGTCCAGTTGCGTTGCCAACCAGCCCATCTCCCGTCCTTGGAACAGGGCTGCCACCAGCAACCAGGCGTCGTCCGAATCATGGGGTGCACCTGCGGCAAGCGCATGACGGACCAGGGCCTGCAAGGCCGGGCGCGCTAGTGCCGGATCGCGATGTCCCAGCACGACATCATCGATGTCGCGCAGCTCGGCAGCGCTCAGGTCATCGACCGTGCCTTCCGCCAACAGTGCGGCTGCCACTCTAGGGTCGAGCGACTTCAACTCGAATGCCAGCAAGGTCGGCAGCAAGGCCTGGAAGCACCCCTGCAGTTCACGCGCCAGTTCCTTGCCGGCATCGCTGATGCCACGCACTACCATTAGGGCATGCTCGCCACTGGAGGCTTCACGTGTCAGTCCCAACCGTACGGCTACACAGCCGTTGTGACGCCAGAATGCCATCAGCCCGGGCTCAGCCCCGAAGCTTGCCCCCAACAGGTCAATGCCATCGGCCTGCGCCTGGGTGAGTTGCGCTCCGAACAACTGTCGTCCCAGCCCCTGACGGCGACATGCCTCGTGCACAGCGATACGCATGATCCGCCGCAGCCGGGACGTGAGCGCATGGCGGCTACCGGTATGCGCTGCCAGCGATTGCGCCAGCAAATGACCACGTGGGCGCCGTTCCCCACGAGCCACCGCCTCGGCCAGCTCAGAGGGAAAGCCCCCTTCATCGACACCGACCACTACCCCTAGCACGTGATGTGCCGCTTCGAGCGTAGCGATGCGGGTGCCTGGGCCATCCAGCAAGCGTCGCAAGTCACTGGGCCGGGTACGATAATGGGCCTGTACCAGCAGTCCGAACAGCTCTCGCAGTCGAGCCTCGTCAGCGGCCAGTTCTTCGCGTCGACAGTCGATATAATCGATCGTTTGCCATGGCACTTCGTCGAGAGGTGCCGGTTCAGCATCCAGCATCAGCAAACGCGATGTCAGTCGCTCCAAGGGATCGTTGGTAGCGAAACGGATAGGAGCCTCGAGATGGATACGCTGCCAATCCGGTGTCTCGCGTTCGAGGTGTGCCCGGAACCGCAATGCGAAGCCACGCCCAGAGCCTTCGTAGCCATGCACCGTCGTGGCGAAGGCAATACGCGGGAAGTAACGCAGCCACTGCCCTAGCGCCGGGGCCGGGATCGCGGCCGCTTCGTCGACCAGCAATAGGGCACCAGCACTTTCCACCGCCCTCTCGTCAACCCTGGCCGACAGAGCATCCGGCGCCAGAAACTGTACGCGATGCATGTTGCCACCGTGCACCCATTCGAAAACGTTGGCTTGCCGGCTGCCTTCAGGACATAGCACCGCCAAGCGATCGAAGAGCGGCTCGACAGCGGCGGGACGTGGTGCCGTAACCCAGATGAGGCGCTCTCCCGCAGACAGCCAACGCGCACAGGCAATGCCCAGCGCCGCGCTCTTGCCACGTCCACGATCAGCCGTCAGCACCAAGGGACGGCGGCGACGCAGGCGAGTCAAGCGATCCACCGCCTCGGCTTGATCGTGGGTGATGCAATCAGGATCCGACACTGCCGGTGGAGAAAGCGGATGATCTGGCAAAGAGGGCAATTCGATATTTCCAGCGACACGCCAGCGAACGGTTTCCGTCGACTCGCCCAGCAATCGTGCCAGGCGTCGTAGATAACGGGCGTGAAGTTGTGCCGGATGATAAGGGTACTCGGCCAGACGCTGATAATCGGCATCCGCCACACGGCCCCAATCCCTTGGCGTCAGCAGCACCAACAACCCACCAGCATGCAAAGTTCCCGACAGAGCGCCGAAAGCATCGGGGTCGAAACCACTGTCTACCGAGACGGCGTCGACAACCACCAAGCCATGCTCACCGCCTAGTCGGGTGCGAGCCTTGGCGGGCGGCAACCAGTCACCCGTTTGGATATCGTCAGGGCAGGTTCCGCTCAGCCACAGTGGCGCTCTCCCGCGATTCATCTGCCATAGCGCCAAAGCACGCTGCCGGCAGGTATCGGCATCGCCCTCGACCCACACCAGGCCCCGCCAATGGCGAGCCACCAAGCCGGCACACCAGTCGAGTAGTGCACCAAGTGTGCGCTGTATATGGGAAATATCATCGCCCGGGGACACAGGGCCTGGAGATGAGGACATGCGAAAGCTCCAGCAACAGGTCAATCTTTAGTCTAAAAATTAGCGTCATTCAACGCTTACCTCTTGGTTTCTGACCACATCGTCAACACACCAATAACTCATAACAAGTTGATATTAAACAATATAAAATCACCTCAAGATTTGAGCGCCGGATATCGACAGCCACTGGAGCGACTATACAATCACGGTTTTTCTCCCAGCGCGTGCTAATTTAATCGAGCGTATGGTTCGTTCGCCCTGAACGAAAGCCAGGATAGTTTTTCTAGCTGTCACAAGGGAAACGCAGCGATTTGCCCATGCAGGCATTTATTCCGTGTTTTCCAAGCATAAAAACCCGACTCAAGGGGGCATACATGAAACCTATCACCAAATTCACGCTAAGCGGTCTTGCTGCCGGTATTGCCTTGGCGACTCTCTCCGCACCGGCCTTCAGCCAGGAAAAGGCCCAGTGGACCATGACCACGACTTGGCCGGACAACCTGGCACTGATCGAAATCGATCGCCACTGGGTGGAAACCGTCAACCAGATCGCCGGCGACGAACTCGAGATCGATTTCCGTGCCGGTGGGACGCTGATGCCAGGCACCGAAGTTTTCGATGCCACGGAAACCGGCAGTATCGAAGCCTCCGGCGACTGGCCAGGCTACTGGGCAGGCCGCTCTTCGGCCTTCTCACCGCTGGCGGCGACTCCTAGCCTGTTCAATGGCGTCGACTATCTGAACTGGATCATGGAATGGGGTGGGTTTGAGCTGTATCAAGAGGTCTATGGCAAATACAACATGGTCTATCTGCCCTACGGGATCACCAATAACGAATCCGGTTTCATGGGCCGCACCAAGATCGAAAGTCTGGCCGACCTGGAAGGCAAGCGCCTGCGACTGTCCGGTCGCGATCAAGGGCGCGTCCTCGAACGATTGGGCGGCTCTCAGGTAACGCTGTCCGGCGGGGAGATATATCAGGCCGTGGAGCGCGGCGTGGTGGACGGTGCCGAGTTCTCGACCCCCGGCGTCGACTACCAGGCCGGCTTCGCCGAGGTCGTCGACTACTGGGCTACCCCTGGCTGGCATCAGTCCGCCAGCGTATTCGGCGTGATGATCAACAAGGATGCTTGGGATGCATTGTCGGCAGAGACTCAGGAAAAGCTGAAGGTCGCTGCTGAAGCCACTCTAGCTTGGTCGCTGGCCTGGTCAGAGCGCACCTCCACGGAAGGTACGCAATCGTTCAAGGAAGCCGGCGTAGAAATCTCTACCTATGACGAAGAGGACATGGCTCGTATCCAGGAGGTAACCAACGAGGTGATCGTAGAGGGTGCCTGCGAGGACCCAATGCATGCCAAGGTCTATCACTCCATGATCAGTTACATGCAGCAATATGCCAACTGGCGTGACGTCTCGGTGCCGTACAACATGAGCCGTTCCATCGACAATCTTCCCTCTCTCGAGGAGATCGAAGCCTGCATGTAAGTCGGCATCAATGCGGCCGTCCCGCGTGTCTCCGGGCGGCCGTACTCGCTGCCGGCAAACGACATGCCGGTAACCGTACCATCATCCCTACCCGGGAGACCGTGACCATGAATGCCATCGCCCATGCGATCGACCGGCTGAACGACTGGCTCGGGCGCATTCTCGCACCGCTGATTGCCGTGATGACACTCGTGGTGCTCTATGATATCGCGCTGCGTTTCTTCATCGGCCGCCCCAGCGATTGGGCTTTCGATATCACCAAGATGTTGTTCGGCGCCCACTTTATGCTGATGGCGGCTTACGGGCTACAAAAGCGCGTGCATGTCGAAGTCGATGTTCTCAAGCGCCTGCTATCGAGAAAGACACAAGCCGTGATAGAGATCATTGGCTACCTGATCTTCTTCGTGCCCTTCATCTGGATGCTCCTCACCTTCGGCTGGGGCTTTTTCAGTCGCTCCTTCAGCCGTGGCGAGACCACCTACGGCATCATCGCCATCCCCGTCTATCCGGTGAAAGCCGTTATCGTGATCGCCGCAGTGGCCATCCTGCTACAAGCCATCGCTCTCGTCATCCACGCCATCCAGCAGCTGCGGGAGGAGCAGACCTCATGAGCCCGGAAATGCTCACCCTATTCATGTTCGGCGGCCTGCTGATCGGCCTGTTCATGGGTCACCCGCTGGCGTTCGTGCTCGGCGGTACTGCCGTTATGGCTGCCTGGCTGGGGCCCGGCCCGCGTATTCTTGGTTCCATCATCAACAATATCTATGGCAATGCCATGGACAATTATGTGCTGGTGGCCATTCCGCTGTTCATCCTGATGGCGCGCTTTCTCAACGACTCCGGGGTTACCGAGAGAATGTTCGAGGCCATGCGCCTGCTGCTGGCCCGGCTGCACGGTGGCCTGGCACTTACGGTAGTCATCGTCTCGGTGCTATTGGCAGCCACCACCGGCATCGTAGGGGCATCGATCGCGGTGATGGGCATGATCGCCCTGGTACCGATGCTCAAATATGGTTACGACAAGGAACTCAGCTCCGGGGTGATCATGGCCAGCGGTTGCTTAGGCATCCTGATTCCCCCCAGCATCATGCTGATCCTGATGGCCAGCTATTCGCCAGTCTCGGTAGGAGCGTTGTTCGCAGGCGCCCTGATACCGGGGCTGATATTGGGCGCGATGTATGCACTCTACGTACTGGTGATCTGCTACATCAAACCGTCCTACGGTCCTCCAGTCCCTGTGGAGGAACGTGCCGATACCTCCACCGGTGAACTGCTGCTGATGCTCGCCAAATTCGTGGTACCGCCCATGGGCCTGATTCTGGGGGTACTGGGGGCACTGTTTACCGGTATCGCCACCGCCACCGAAGCCTCGGCGATTGGGGTAACCCTGGCCTTCATCCTGTTCCTGATCTTTGGCGACCGTTCGCCCAGAACCTGCTATCGCACCCTGATCGAGGCCGGCAAGACCACCACTATGGTGATGCTGGTACTGGTAGGAGCCACTGCCTTCACTGGGGTTTTCTCACGGGGGGGCGGCATGGAGGTCATTCACGAGTTGGTCATGGCCATGCCCGGCGGTACCACCGGAGCACTGGTCTTGATGCTCTTCCTGGTCTTCATCCTGGGCATGTTCCTCGACTGGACAGGCATCGTGCTACTGAGCTTTCCGATCATGCTGCCTATCGTCGAGAACATGGGGGTAGACATGTTGTGGTTCGTGGTCATGGTGGCCGTGGTACTGCAAACCTCCTTCCTGACCCCGCCCTTCGGCTATGCCCTCTTCTATCTGAAGGGTGTCGCACCGCGTGGCGTCGAGATCGTCGACCTCTACAAGGCCGTGATCCCCTTCTGCGCATTGATTGCCCTAGCCTGCTTGCTGTTGGCTGCCTTCCCGATACTGATCACCGGCCTGCCCAGCGCCATACTCGGCTACTGAGCGTCTTCCGTGCCACTCACCATTCACGTTGGTGAGTGGCACACCCACTAGCTATCAAGGCTGCAAGCCAGGCCTCCAGCTGATAATATTTGCCGGCTGCCATCACCTCGTATTCAGCCGGTTTCAGGCCATGCCACTGGAAGGAGTTCCCGCTTGCCCCGTTCTGCCAGCACCTGGCTGACGTCGGTCCACCGCCGGCTGTCATCACGTTTCAATACCTGGACGGTTCTGACTGTCGGTGTCGCCCTTATCGTGGCCTTGCCAGTGCTGGTCGTACTCGCGCACATCGTCATGCCTACCCAAGGCATCTGGCAGCATCTTGCCAGCACGGTGTTGGGCCGTTACCTGACCAATACCCTCTTCCTGGTGATCACGGTGGGCCTCGGCACTGCCGCAATCGGTACCGGAACCGCCTGGTTGGTAGCCATGTGCCGTTTTCCAGGGCACCGGATTTTCGAATGGGCCCTGCTATTACCGCTGGCGGTCCCTACTTACGTGATTGCCTACGCCTATACGGACTTCCTGCAATATGCAGGGCCGCTCCAGACTTGGCTGCGAGAGCTGTTCGGCTGGGGGCAGGAAGACTATTACTTTCCCAGCATCCGTTCCTTGGGGGGCGCTGCCATACTGATCACGATGGTCCTTTATCCTTATGTCTACCTGCTGGCACGGGCAGCCTTTCTCGAGCAGTCCGTATGTGTGCTGGACGTTGGTCGCACCCTGGGGCGCGGTCCTTGGCGATTATTCACCAGCGTGGCGGTACCACTGGCACGACCCGCTATCATTGGCGGGGTATCGCTGGTATTGATGGAAACGCTCAACGAATTCGGGGCGGTGCAGTTCTTTGGGGTCGATACCTTCACCACCGGCATCTACCGTACCTGGTTCGGTATGGGAGAGCAGGTGGCCGCAGCACAACTCGCCGCTTGCCTGCTGCTCTTCGTCATCATCGTGGTGTTGCTCGAGCGTTGGTCACGAGGCAGGCGCAAGTACTTCCATACCACCGGCCGCTATCAGCAATTGCCTGAATATCGACTCATAGGCTGGCGTGCGCTGGGGGCCTTTACCGCCTGCACCATTCCAGTGTTGATCGGATTTGTCGTGCCGGGTGCGCTGTTGACCCACCTCGCCATCCAAGAAGGGGATGCGCTGCTCGGTACCCGGTTTCTCGATTTTGCCTCGAACAGCCTGATCCTAGCGGCACTCGCCTCACTGGTCGCCGTGGGACTGGCGGTCATCCTGAGCTATGGCGTGCGGCTCCACCCCGGCCCAGTTTCGCGAACCGCCACCCGCATTGCCGCTATGGGATATGCCATTCCCGGCTCGGTCGTTGCCGTGGGTATCTTGATTCCCTTCGCTTGGCTGGATAGTGAAATCAACGGTATCCTGCGCGAGCATTACGGCATCGCCGCCGGTCTGATCTTCAGCGGCTCCGCCTTCATCCTCATCTACGCCTATGTCGTGAGATTCCTTGCCGTTTCCTTCAATACCGTGGAGGCAAGCCTCGGCAAGGTGACGCCCACCATGGACGCCGCTGCCCGAACCTTGGGACAGACCGCCAGTGGCACCTTGCGCCGCGTTCACGCCCCGATCATGCGTGGCAGTCTGTTCGCCGCCGCTATCTTGGTGTTCGTGGATGTCATGAAGGAGTTGCCCGCGACCATCATCCTGCGCCCCTTCAATTTCGATACCTTGGCCGTGCGAGCCCACAACCTGGCTTCGGATGAACGCCTGGCGGAGGCCTCTACCTCATCGCTGGCTATTGTCGTGGTGGGGATCATCCCGGTGATCCTGCTCAGTATGGCGATTCGCCGCTCACGCCCCGGCACCCGCCAAGTCAGCAGGAAAGACGAAGACCTGTGACGGATCCAAGCGGATCTCCACCGGCTGCCCCGCCGCCGGGAGAAAGACACCAGGCACCCGGGCATGCAAGTGAGCCTCGCGGCCATCTTTCCCATGAGCGCAGATATGCAGCAGGCTGCTACGCCCCAGCAGCTTGGCCATGATGACGTGGCTGTATTGATGGGAACTCGAGGGCTCGTCGATCTCGGTGATCAACAAGGCTTCGGGGCGTATCAATACCTGGGCTTGAGTGCCATCCGCCAGCCCCGCTGCCGAGACAGGCCCCACTGGCGTTTGCACCACTCCCCCCCGTGCCTCACCATGCAATTCATTCACCGAGCCGAAGAAGATAACGACGAATGGGTCGCTGGGGTTGCAGTAGAGCTCTTGTGGCGTGCCCATTTGCACGATACGCCCGTCGCGCATCAAGGCGATACGGTCAGCCATGAACATGGCCTCTTCCGGGTCGTGGGTTACCAGCAAGGTCCCCGCGCCAACCTTCTTCAGCACATGTAGGGTATCGTCACGAATCTGGTCGCGTAGCCGTGCATCGAGACTGGAGAAGGGCTCGTCCAGCAGCATCAGTGGTGGAGAGGGAGCCAACGCACGGGCCAGGGCGACACGTTGCTGTTGCCCCCCCGATAACATATGCGGGTAAACCTTGGCATAGCCCACCATACCCAACTGTTCCAGCCACTCCAGAGCACGCTGGCGACGCTGATGGAGAGGTTGCGCCTCGAGGCCGAACATTACGTTCTCGAGCACGGTAAGATGCGGAAACAGCGCTGAATCCTGAAACGCCAACCCTACGTTGCGCTTCTCGGGGGGGACATGGCGGCCACCCGGCACACCGATCCGCCTACCATTGATGACTACCTCGCCTTGCTGCAACACCTCAAGACCCGCTGCAATGCGCAGCAGAGTCGTTTTGCCGCAGCCGGAGGGCCCTAGTAGGCAAACGACCTCGCCTGGAGCCATCTCAAGGTTGATATTCTTGAGCGCGACATGCTTGCCATAAGCATGGCGAACTTCTCGCATGGCCAGCAAGTGGGCGTGATCCGCCTTGGCATGACGGGTTTCCGGCAGGTTCAGTTGACTGGTCATGGCATCCAGGTCAGCCCAGTGAATGTACGTCTCTTGATGGTAAAGCGAAATACTAGCAAAACGCTTCCGTTTTTCATCCTTTTTACGCTTCCACTATCCGTCCCAAGTTGACGGAGACAATGCAAAGCTGTTCAATAGCCGAGTTACTAATGCAAAACATTATCATTCAAAAAACACCTTGATCCTCAGGGGTAACCGATGATCCAACGTCACCGTCTTGCGGCTCCGCTCACCGCGCTGCTGGCAAGCGCAGCCTTCGCTAATGGCGCACTGGCAGATGAGCTCAATGTCTACTCGGCACGTCATTACGATTCCGATGAGCGCCTTTACGATGCCTTCACCGAGCAGACCGGTATCAAGGTCAACATCCTCGAGGGTGACTCCGATCAGCTCATCGAGCGTATCCGCCGCGAAGGTGAAGCAAGCCCTGCCGATGTGATGATCACCGTGGATGCTGGTCGCCTATGGCGTGCCGAGCAGGAGAACATCTTCGAGAGTGTCGAGTCGGAGGTGCTCAATGAGCGCGTGCCGGAGTCCATGCGCCATCCCGAGGGCAAGTGGTTCGGCTTCAGTCAGCGCGTGCGGGCGATCTTCTACAATCCCGACAACATCGATCCTAGCGAGATCGGCAGCTATGAAGACCTGGCCGATCCAAACCTCGAGGGCGATATCTGTATTCGTTCTTCCAACAATATCTACAACCAATCCCTACTTGCCTCTCTCATCGAGCATCATGGCGCAGAAGGCGCCGAAGAATGGGCTCAGGGGGTCGTCAACAATTTCGCCCGCCAGCCCGAAGGCGGTGATACCGACCAGATCCTCGGCGTGGCCAGCGGTGAATGCGACGTGGCAGTGGCCAACCACTACTATTACGTGCGCCTGCTCAAGTCCGATGACGGGTCCGAGCGTGAGGCGGCCGACAAGGTCGAGATCCTGTTCCCTAACCAGGATGGCCGTGGCGCTCACGTAAATGTCGGCGGGGCTGGCGTGGTCAAGGGCGCTCCCAACCACGATAACGCCATCCGCTTCCTGGAGTTCCTCGCTTCCGACGAAGCGCAGGAAATCTTCGCATACGGCAACTATGAGTATCCCGTAGTGGAAGGCGTCAAGAAGGATGAAGTACTGGAGTCATGGGGTGACTTCAAGAAGGATGGTATCAACGTCAGCATCCTAGGTGAAAACAACCCCAAGGCGATCAGGATCTTCGATCGCGTCGGCTGGCGCTAAAGAAGGTTCGCTTTACTACTGCGCTCGAGATGTAAAGCGATTCCTTCTTGCATAATCTCTAGCAGAAGGCCCGCGGTATCCGCCGCGGGCCTCCTGCCGTTCAGGAGTTGGGATCAATGCGCCTCATCCCAGTTGGCGCCGCTCTCGGCCTCGACGATCAGTGGCACACTGAGCTCGGCGGCATCACGCATCCGAGACTTGACCGCATCGATGAAGCCATCGACCTGATCTTCCTTGACCTCGAAGACCAGTTCGTCGTGAACCTGCATCACCATCCAGGCGTCGAACTCGGCCGGCTTGCCCAAATGGCCCTGTAGCCAGGCATCGACGTCGATCATCGCGCGTTTGATGATATCGGCGGCGGTACCCTGCATAGGGGCGTTGATGGCGGTACGCTCGGCGGCCTGACGACGGGCTTGGTTCTGCGCCCTGATTTCGGGCAGGTAAAGGCGGCGCCCGAAGACCGTTTCCACGTAACCATCCTCGGCTGCCTGCGAACGGATACGTTCCATGTAACGGGCGACACCGGGGTAACGATCGAAGTAGCGGTCGATATAAGTCTGCGCCTGGCCGCGCTCGATGTGCAGTTGCTTCGACAGCCCCCAGGCGCTCATGCCGTAAATCAACCCGAAATTGATGGCCTTGGCACTGCGGCGTTGGTCCGGTGTGACCTTGTCGAGCGAGGTTCCGAACACCTCAGCGGCGGTGGCGGCATGGATGTCGCGGTTTTCGGCGAAGGCCTCGAGCAGCCCCTTGTCCTCAGAGAGGTGGGCCATGATGCGCAACTCGATCTGCGAATAGTCGGCGGCGACGATACGGTAGCCAGGCCGGGCAATGAAGGCCTGGCGGATCTTACGCCCCTCCTCGGTACGAATCGGGATGTTCTGCAGGTTGGGATCGCTGGAAGAGAGCCGACCGGTGGCGGCGACCGCCTGATGATAGCTGGTATGCAACCGTCCGGTGGTCTTATCAACCAATATCGGTAGTTTGTCGGTGTAAGTCGACTTGAGTTTGGACAGGCCGCGATGCTCCATGATCACCTTGGGCAACGGATAGTCCAGCGCCAGTTCCTCAAGCACTGCCTCGGCCGTGGACGGGGCGCCTTTAGGTGTTTTCTTGCGCACCGGGATCTTCAGTTCCTCGAACAGGATCTGACCAAGCTGCTTGGGTGATCCCAGGTTGAACTCGCGGCCGGCAAGCTCGAAGGCAAGCGCTTCCAACTCGCGGATGCGCGTTGCCAACTCACGGCTCTGGCGCAACAGGCGTTCGCCGTCGAGCGCCACTCCATTGCGCTCCATACGCGACAGTACCGGAATCAAGGGTTGTTCCAGCTCATCGAGCACCTTGGCCAGGCGTCCTTCCGCTTCGACACGCGGACGCAGCTCGCGATGCAGCCGCAGGGTGATATCGACGTCCTCACAGGCATAGGGCACGGCCTGCTCGAGGGCAATCTGATTGAAGGTCAACTGTTTGGCGCCCTTGCCGGCGATATCCTCGAAGCTAATGGTCTTCTCGCCCAGGTACTTGAGCGCCAGCGAGTCCATGTCGTGACGGGTAGCAGTGGAGTTGAGCACGTAGGACTCGAGCATGGTATCGGTGAGAGCCCCTGCCACGCGGATGTCGTAGTTTGCCAGTACTGAGATGTCGTACTTGAGATTCTGGCCAATCTTGCCCTTGGCCGGGTCCTCCCACAACGGCCTGAGTGCCTCGAGAACGGCTCGCCTGTCGAGTTGTTTAGGAGCGTCGAGATAGTCATGAGCGAGCGGAATGTACGCCGCTTCGCCGGGTTCGAGCGAAAGCCCCACGCCAACGACCTCGGCCTGCATGTACTCGAGACTGGTGGTTTCCAGATCGAAGCAGAATACCTCAGCCTGTATCAATCGCTCGAGCCAGGTATCGAATTCGTCTTGGTCGAGAATCATATGATCCTGGCGCTCGGCGCTCATTGAGGTGGCGGCAGAATCCCCCTCGGCCCCTTCCCTCACCGGCTGGCCTGCGGCGATATCGTCGACGCCCTCGTCCTTGCCTTCCAACAATTCAGCCAGCCATCCTTTGAACTCAAGCTCTCGATAAAGCTCGAGCAGGGCCTCGCGATCAGGATGAGCGATACCCAGATCATCCAGCCCCACTGGCAACTCACAGTCCGTCTTGATGGTGGCAAGTTGGTGGGATAGGAAAGCCTGATCTCGATGCTCTTCGAGTTTCTTGGACAATGTCTTGGCACCGCGGAAATCCAGCGTCTTGACCTTGTCGAGGTCGGCGTAGATGGCGTCCAGACCACCGCCCATACCCTGTAACAACCCAAGCGCAGTCTTCTCACCCACCCCCGGTACGCCGGGGATGTTGTCGACCTTGTCCCCCATCAGTGCCAGAAAATCGATGATCAGCTCCGGCGGTAGTCCGAACTTGTCCTTGACGCCAGCGACATCCAGGGTTTCGTCCTTCATGGTATTGACCAGGGTGATATGCGTGTTGACCAGTTGGGCCATGTCCTTGTCACCGGTGGATATCACCGCATCACGGCCTGCCTCGGTGGCCCGGCGCGCCAGGGTGCCGATGACGTCGTCAGCCTCGACGCCCTCGATGCACAACAGCGGTAGACCCAATGCCCGCACGCAGGCATGCAGGGGTTCGACCTGGGACCGCAACTCGTCTGGCATTGGCGGTCGTTGAGCCTTGTACTCTTCGAACAGTTCATCACGGAAAGTCTTGCCCTTGGCGTCAAAGACTACCGCCATGGGGCTGTCCGGGTAGTCCTTGATCAGGCGCTTCAACATATTGAGCACGCCCTTGACTGCCCCGGTGGGTTGTCCCTTGGAGGTAGTCAGCGGCGGTAAGGCGTGGAAAGCCCGATACAGATAAGACGATCCGTCGACGAGAACGATAGGGGTGGTGGCCATGATGAACATTTCCATTGAACGGTGGCATTGAGCCACATGATACGCAGCTCACCGCGCCTCGTCAGGCACGCAGTCACTTAGCCTGCTAACATGGGATTTTGATTTTCTCTCGCCTGAACCGACAGGGAGTCTTCATGGGTTATCGCACCCTGCTGCGCGATCACAAAGGACTGTTGGGCATCGCTTTCCTGGCATTGTTTTCGTCAAGCCTGGGCCAGAGCTTTTTCATTGGCCTGTTTCAGGCCCCGATCTCACAGCAACTAGGCTTGAGCGCCGGCCAGTTCGGTACGGCCTACGCCACTGTTACTTTGTGCGCCGGTTTCGCCATGCTGCGCATCGGCCCCAGCATCGATTGGATCGCCCCACGACGCTTCGCCACCGGCATCCTGCTCAGTCTTGGCATCGGCGTACTGCTGATGACCCTCTCACCATGGTGGCTGACCGGCCTGATGGGACTAGCCCTGATTCGGTTCTGCGGCCAGGGCATGATGACACATTTGGGCAATACCCTGGCCGGTCGTGAATTCGCTGCCTCCCGTGGGCGAGCGTTGGGACTCGTGAGCCTGGGAATTCCCTTGGGCGAAGCACTGTTACCGCCACTGGTGGCAGCACTGTTGATATGGTTAGGCTGGCAGGGAGTGTGGTGGGTGTTCGGCCTGATCCTGCTAGGACTGTGGGCGCCGCTATTGCTGCGTGGTCCCTGGCCACCGGCACCGGGGCCCAGACCAGACAGGGGCACACGCCGCCAAGGACCACGCCCCTTTCGAGAAAAGCGCTTCTGGCAGTTGCTGCCGCTGCTGATGGCACTGCCGGTAACAATGACGGGGCTATTCATCTACCAGGCCCAGATGACCACCGACTTGGATGCCTCGCTTTCCACCTACGCCCTGGCACTGGCCGGCATGGGAATTGCCAAGCTCCCTGGTGCCTTGCTGGGCGGACGCTGGGTGGACCGCCTTGGGCCCGCACGTCTTGCCCGCCTCTATCTACTGCCTTACGCCTTGGCGATGGTGGTTGCCATCGTGCTGAGCGGCGATATCGGCATCTGGGCACTCATGGTCGGCGGTGGGCTGGCGATGGGTATGCAGGAACCCATAGCCACCAGTGTGCTAGTCAAGCTGTGGGGCAGCGAACGCCTGGGACGGATGCGCTCAACATTGAGTGCGGCCATGGTGTTCTCGACCGGCATCGCACCCGCATTATTGGGGTTGATCATCGATCTCGGCGTTCATTTCACCGTTATCCTGATCGGTATGCTGGCCTTTGTGGTAATGGGCTGGTTCATGGCCCTACGCCCCATCGCCGCGATCGATGGAAAGTGAATTCCTTGTCACCCGAAAGGGTCATACACTGAAGGCAACACGATGATTGTTGACCGCAGGGAGGTCGTCATGAAGACAGCCAAGTTTATTGCCGCCATAGTGCTGGGAGCCTGCCTGATGGGTGGAGCATCGGCAGTGATCGGCCAGCAGCAGGAATCTGTCGAACCTGATGTCACCATTCGTCAGGAAGAAGATCGCACCATCCGTGAATATCGGGTCAACGGTCAGCTCTATGCCATCGAGATTCAGCCTAAGGCCGGGCCGTCGTACTATCTGGTGGACCATGATGGCGACGGTAACTTCGAGCGCCAGGAGGGCGATCGTATCGCCGTGCCGGAATGGGTACTGATCTCTTGGTAATCCGCCGGGGGAAGACTCGTGCATCGTCTTGCCAAGACGCTACAATAGGCGGCTTGGCAACCCGGGCGAGAGACACATGGCCGTATTCACCCCGTTGAGCGACACGCAAGTCGCTGATTTTCTGCAACGCTTCGATGCCGGCTCGCTGCTACGCCTCGAGGGCGTTGCCAGCGGTACGGAAAACACTACCTATTTCGTCACCACCGACCGCAGAGAGTTGGTGCTGACACTGTTCGAGCAGGGTGAACACGAGGAGTTACCGTTCTTCGTCGATCTGCTCGACTACCTTGATGAACATCGCTTGCCAGTTCCCGGCCCACTACATGACCAGCAGGGCATCGCCTTGCAGAGTCTGGCCGACAAGCCCGCTCTGCTGTTTCCCCGGCTTCCCGGCACGTCTCCCAAGGCTCCTAGCCTCAAACAGTGTCACGCCCTCGGTGATACCTTGGGCCACATGCATGCAGTGTCTCGACACTTCGACGGCCACCGTCCCAATCCTCGCGATCTGCACTGGCTGGTGGCCATGCACCACCGCGTACTGGTCTATCTGTCCCCCGAAGACCAGGCCTTGATGGCTGACGAAGTCGATAACTACCAAGGCTTTTTCGGCGATGCCCCCGATCTTCCCCAAGGGGCACTGCACGGCGATCTATTCCGTGACAACACCCTGTTCGACGGCGAACGTCTGGGCGGTATCATCGATTTCTACAATGGTTGTACCGGCGACTTGCTGTTCGACTTGGCCATTGTCATCAATGACTGGGCCACCCAAGCCGATGGCCGACTCGACCCCGAGCGTTACGATGTCATCCTCACGGCGTATCAAGCACGTCGTGAACTCAGCGAGGCCGAACGCCACGCTTGGCCGATGATGCTGCGCATGACGGCATTACGCTACTGGTTGTCACGGCTATTGGTGGTATACGTCGATCCACCGGCCCACGATCTTACGCCTCACGACCCAGAGCAGTTTCGTACCATTCTGCTGGCACGCCTGGAACATGGCGCCCTACCCCTGCCCGACCGGAGCCATGCATGACCGCTACCGCCGCCAACGCTCGACGGACCTATAACATCGACCAGTGGGGCAATGGTTATTTCGATGTCGATGATCACGGCCAGGCCATGGTGCGTCCGCTGGGTAGCGAGGTCGCTGGCCCAGCTTTGCCTCTGAGCGCACTGACGACTCAGTTACGCCAGGCCGGGCTGCGTTTACCGGTACTGGTACGTTTCACTGATATCTTGCATGACCGTGTCGAGCAACTATGTGGCGCCTTCGATACCGCCATGACTGAAGAGAACTACCGGGGTGGCTACACCGCAGTCTACCCGATCAAGGTCAACCAGCAACGTCGTGTAGTCGAGGAGATCCTCGCCACCCAGGAACGCGGTCACGACAGAGTGGGATTGGAAGCCGGTAGCAAACCGGAGCTGCTGGCAGTGTTGGCCCTGTCCGGTGACGGCCCCTCGTTGATCGTCTGCAATGGCTACAAGGACCGTGAATACGTGCGCCTGGCGCTGATGGGCGAAAAGCTCGGCCACCGCGTCTATCTGGTGGTGGAAAAGTACTCGGAACTGGCCCTGATCCTCGAGGAGGCCAAGCATCTGGACGTAAAGCCTCGCATTGGCTTACGCGCCCGCTTGGCTTCAGTCGGCAAGGGTAAATGGCAGAACACGGGGGGCGAGAAATCCAAGTTCGGCTTGACCGCCAGCCAGATCCTCGGGGTAGTCGAGCGGCTGCGTACGGTAAACGCCTTGGATAGCCTGCAACTAGTGCATTTTCATCTTGGCTCACAGATAGCCAATATCCGCGATATCCAGCGTGGCCTGCGCGAGTGCGCCCGCTTCTATCAAAGCCTGCGCGAGCTAGGTGCTCCGGTGGACACCGTGGATGTTGGAGGCGGCCTGGGCATCGATTACGAAGGCACGCGCTCACGCAGCGAGTGCTCGATCAACTACTCAATGCGCGAATACGCCAGCAACGTGGTCTGGGCCTTTCGCCAGGCTTGCGATACCGAAGGTCTGCCCCACCCGCATCTCATTTCCGAATCCGGGCGCGCACTCACGGCACACCATGCCGTGCTGATCACCAACGTTATCGGCGAGGAGCGTGTCAGTGAACACTCACCCAAGCGGCATATCCAAGGCGATCCCCAAGTCGATGAATTGTGGCGGGTCCATGACCGGCTGGCCGTCATGGATGACCCCCGAGGCTTGGTCGAGGCCTACCATGACCTGGTGCAGGCGATTACCGAGTTACAGGATCGCTTCGTGATGGGACTGGCCAACATCGCGGCCCGTGCCGAGGGAGAAGGCGTCTATTTTGCCGCTTGTGCCAAGCTGCGCCAGCAACTCGATCCACGCAACCGTGCTCACCGCGAGATTTTCGACGAGTTGGCCGAGAAACTCGCCGACAAGCTGTTCGTCAACTTCTCCCTGTTCCAGTCAGTGCCCGATGTGTGGGGGATCCAGCAGATCTTTCCCGTATTGCCACTGACCGGGCTCGACCGAGAGCCCATCCGCCGCGGTGTTATCCAGGACATTACCTGCGACTCGGATGGACGTATCGATCATTACGTCGATGGCCAGGGCGTAGAGGCGACCTTGCCACTACCGGAATGGCAAGACGGCGAGGATAAACTACTGGGCTTCTTTCTGGTGGGTGCCTATCAGGAGATTCTCGGCGATTTGCATAACCTGTTCGGCGATACCGATTCAGTGGATGCCGCGCTCGACACCGAAGGCAACTGGGTACTATCGCACGCCATCCACGGCGACAGTGTGGCCGACGTACTGGATTACGTTAACTTCGATGCGGCGGTATTGCGTCGCCACCTCGCCGCCCAGCTCGATGCCAGCGGCCTGTCGGACGAGGAGCGCGACCTGTTTCTCGACGACTTATCCGCCGGGCTTCAGGGCTACACCTATCTTGAATAGCTATCTCGAGTAGCGCGGCCATTCACGCTACGTCAACGTCATTCCACCACGTGTGTGGTCACTTCCACTCCACCCGTCAGTGTGAAGTGGAGTTCAGCCCCTTTGGGCAATTCACCAACCCCAGCCGGAGTACCAGTCAACACGACATCACCAGGTAGCAATGTAAAGTGTCGGCTCATTTCCGAGAGCAGTGTGGCTACCGAGAAGATCATGTCGGCGCCTTCCCCACTCTGACGGCGTTCACCGTCGATATCCAGGCTGAACGTCAGAGCGTTCCAATTGGGCACCTGCTTCAACGCCAGGAAAGACGATAGCGGACAGGAACCATCGAAGGCCTTGGCAATTTCCCAAGGATGTCCCTTTTCCTTCAGGCGGGACTGGACGTCGCGCAAGGTCAGATCCAGCGCCAACCCGATGCCCACCACCGCCTGCTCGGCTTCGGCAGCGGTGGCACACGTCAGTGGTTCTCCGATCAACAGAGCCAACTCGGTTTCGAAGTGCACCTCGCCCCGACTGAAAGGAGCATGAATCGGCTCTTCCAGAGACACCGCGGCTGTGGACGGCTTGATAAACAGCAACGGTTCGTTGGGTACCGGATTGTTCAGCTCCTTGGCGTGATCGGCATAGTTGCGGCCAACGCAAACGATCTTGCCGAGCGCGTGAGGAAATTCCTGGCCATCGGTAAAACGGGGAACAAAGCGCATGGCGGATATTCTCCTTGACGTGGTGCGCACAGTTTGCGATGACGGGTAGTCCAGTCTACCGCAACCTCGTCAAACACGTCAGTCCGAATCCAGCCAGGCCCGCCCCCTATGCACGTATCCGGCCAGGCGATTCAGGGAGCCCAGGATTCGCCAGGTGCATGTGCCAGAAAGGCCGGACGGCGACGCTTGGCGGCATAAGGTTCGCCACAAGCATTGTCCACACGGTTATAGACGAAGAAGACATTGCTCCGCGGGTCCGGCGACATATTGGCGTTGGAGCCATGAAGCGTATTGCAGTCGAACAGCAGTAGTCCGCCTGCAGCACCGGTTGGCGCTTCAATGCCACTGCGGCCAATCAATTCGCGCAGCGCCTTGCGGCTGGGAACCCCAAATTCCTGAGTCTTCAACGACTGCTTATGATGATCATCCGGCGTCTCACCCAAGCACGGCACGAACACCCGATGTGACCCGGGAATCAGCATCAAGGGGCCATTGTAGTGGTGGTTATCGGTTAACACGATGGAAGCGCTCACTGCATGCATAGCAGACATGCCATCCTCGGCGTGCCAGGTTTCAAAATCCGAGTGCCAGCTGAAACCCTTGCCTTCAAAACCAGGCTTGTAATTGATCCGCGACTGATGGATATAAACATCACCGCCCACGATCTGGCGGGCCCGCCCTACCAACCGCTCATCCTTGGCCAGGCGTGCAAAGCGCTCGGACAGAAAATGCACGGCAAACAGTGAACGGATTTCCTGACTGTCAGGCTCGGTTATGCTGAAGTCCTTGCCAGCGTACTCGTCGCAGTCGAGCAGGACCTTTAACTCTTCACGCAGCTCAGCCACCTCATCGGGCGAAAGAAAGTCTGGCTCGAACAGGAAACCATTACGCTCGAAATCATCGAGTTGGCGTTGATCCAACGGGCCTTCACTGACATTGCCTTTGACCACCGCTTCCTGACGGTTGATCCACGGCATATCCAGCGGGCGCACAAGACGAGTAGGGTACGGATCGCGACTTTGGGTCGCGCGAATGGATGGGTTGTGGGATGCGGTCTGTACTGACATCCAAATCACCTCCGAAACGTTTGTGATCGGGTTCAGATCCAGTCCGGCTGTTGCCGATAATTCAGTGATCTAAAAGAACAAGGCCCCGCTGTCACAAGGACTACGAAGCCAAGATGGATATGTGCGCCTTAGAGGGGAATTTCAAGGGCCAGCTTCGATGGCTGGTTGCCTTCCGCCCGTTACCACATACCGAGGTGCTCAGTGAGGATTCCACTGCCGATGCCGATCAAAATCAATCCTCCCACGAGTTCGGCACGGCGCCCGATCAGTTCACCCAGTCGACGCCCCAGCAGTATGCCAAGGGTGGCCATGAGAGTGGTTGCCAGCCCAATGGCTAATGCCGTCACCAAAATGTTGATGTCGAGAAAGGCCAGCCCGATGCCAATTGCCAGTGCGTCGATGCTGGTGGCAACGGCGGTGGCGGCCAGCAACCACCAGGCATGGCGACGAGGCCGTTCACTCTCTTCCTGAGTCGTGGAAAAGCTGGCCACGACCATATGCCCGCCAATCAACAACAATAGCGTAAAGACGATCCAGTGATCCCAAGCCTCTACGTGGCGAGCAGCGGCAACCCCCAGAGCCCAACCCAGCAATGGAGTCAGTGTCTCGATGACACCGAAGATCAGCCCGGTGCGCAGCGCTTCACGAAAACGGGGGTGTTCGATCATGGCACCCTTGCCGATCGAAGCGGCGAAGGCATCCGCAGACATGGAGAAGGCTAAAAGAAGGGTGGTAAATGGAGTCATCCGTTTTGCATCCGGGCCGGGCGATACGCCACGACGGCACGACACGCCCGGCCACAGGCGTCGCACCGTCGATGGTCTCGCCTACCCGAAGGCGCGGATGCCACGGCATATGGCCGAATGTGTTGACATCCGCTCTCGCGCTTACGGCACGAGCCGGCTACTCCCCAACGAGGGTCTACTTATCTGAGCTCAGCGTATAGGATGAAACGCTCGAGCCGCGCGGAAGCATAGCATCATCAATCGTCTTTGTTGAGTGATGAGTGATGTGGATGAGGGTGCTGTTATCACCCAGCACATGAAGTAGCCACCCTGCAGGCCAATCGGGAGTTTATGATGCCTTTTTTCGTATCATTTCTCTAACCACAGCCACACTTTGCATTCCTGCCCCAGCTGACTAGTCTTATAGACTGATTTCGTTCATCCATAGGGAAGCATCATGAGATGTTCGAAGTCATGAAAACTCATTATGCTTGCAGCGACTGTTCAGCATTGGACTCATGGTATTGCTGCCATCACTCAGGAAATCGAAGATATGAAGAAGAGTGACCTGATCGACAACGTGGCAATGAAAGCGGGACTGAGCAAAGCCCAGGCTGGCCGCGCACTTGATGCCGTCACCTCATCCGTGACAAAGGCATTGCAACAGGGTGATACGGTATCCTTGATCGGTTTCGGGACATTCCAAGTCAATCAACGCTCCCCACGTACAGGTCGCAATCCCCAGACAGGGGCGGCTATCAAGATCCCGGCATCGAACTATCCAACGTTCAAAGCAGGGAAAGGGTTGAAAGACGCGGTGAAGTGAACTAATCCATGTCATTCCTTCACGGTCCGGGCGAACAGAAGTTCGCCCGGCGCCTTATTCGGCTCGGCCTCGGTGGAAGGTAGTTCACCGCAAACAAAAAAGCCGCCACAATGGGCGACTCTCTTCATTACAAGTGCTTGATTTTTCGGACTTGCCTATGGTGCCGGCACCAGGAGTCGAACCCGGGACCTACTGATTACAAGTCAGTTGCGGGGTTTTTTCCAGTGCCGAATAGCATGCAGACATCCATCCGCTATAAAAATCTTCTCTTCGACCAAGCATGCAGGGTGTAGTGTAGAAAAAACCACATAAGCTAGGCGATCTCAATGCCAAAGTGCAACACCTGACTATTTCGGTAATGTGTTTCACTCATCTTCTTCGTCCTAGAAATTTCCATATATTCTTGACGCTTAGATATCAAGCATTAAGCAAGGATACCCTGCTTCTTTAACGCTGATATTTTATAAATGGAGTCAAATTCGCGATCCGGTCATATAGCTTGCGTGCAGTTTCATTGAAATCTTGAGTCATCCAGTAAACCGATGGAGTCCCATTAGCATCAGCAGCCTCGTACACCGCCTCAATCAGGGCACGCCCCACTCCGCCACCACGGAGTTTCTGATCGACATAGAGATCTTGCAGATAACAAACATCCTCAACACGCCAATTATGGGCGTGATAGATGAAATGCACTAGACCAACAAGTTGGCCGTCTTTCTCCGCAACTAGCGCATTTCGATGGTGTTGCTCTGAATCAATAATCTTGTTGAAAGTCGACTCATAAACACTCTCGGAGACAGAACTTTCGTAGAAGCTTAGATAGTTAGTCCAAAGGCGTCTCCACTCAGCTTTATCATTCTCTTTCAAAGGTCGAATATTAAGAGACATTTTTCGTTTCCTCATACGTCAGCTGGGAGAGTTCGATGAAGGATAGACCGTCTGGACATTATAGCTTTCCTAGCGACGATCCTTGGTCTTCATATAAAGTTGGCGACACTATTGAGACCTTACACGGGCGACAGTCACTTACAGCCACCTTCGGGGCCGAAGAATATAACCCAGGTGCGAAAGTCATCACTAAAATCAAAGAAGCGATGCACCATGCCAGCAGGTACAAATAAAGCATCTCCTGCGCGGACTGACACGACCTGATCACCGCGCAAGAATTGTGACTGGCCACTGCTGATTACATAGACCTCATCTTGTGTATGAGGTGTCTGGGTATCCGTTCCACGAGGTGCGAACAGTTCCATGGAAAAGTCGTCACGCTTGAACAGCACATGAAAGAGGTTGTCTGAGGCTTGTAGGCGTGCAGCTTCATCGGCTTCGTCAAGTTTCAAGAAATCATCAGCAATCATGCTTTTTTATCCTTCAATCAAGAGGTAGAAATAGCCTGCATCAGGCCTTGTGTAAGCACTTGTCGAGAAAGGCTCTGAGCGCACTTGACGGCTCCACCGTTGCACCCGTAGAAACGCAAGTGACTCTGGTCTACCTGTACCTTCGGGCGTCCGTCATAGGTTTTAGTGAATGCACAGGGAGCCAGGCGTAGGTCCTGGATCTCAAACCCCATCCTGCGGATCTCGTCCAGAGCCCAGGGCAGCTTAGGGTGATGGCGGTAACCATCCTGGAACCAGGCCTGCAGAGTCTCACTACTGTTTAAGAGGTGCGGCTGTGCGTCAGCCAGCACGAACTTACTGGTTTGAGTCGATGAGTCTTCGTCCAAATGCGAGCATGCGAAGAACTCTCCAACCTGCGGATCCAACAATACAGTCCGGATGAAACAGTGCGGCTCGTGAAATGGGGGGTGCCGAATCAACAAGGTGGTGCGTGCAACGGTCGTACCTTGGCCGATGGGTTTGGCATAGAGTCCCCGGAAATCGGCGATGGCTTTGCACCTTGCGACATTGCCATCGACGGTATGAACCTGATGGCTGCAGGTTAGTGTATGAATCGATGTCACCACTGTACTGCGTATTATGGCTCCCTGTTCTCTGGCTGCTTTGTTCAGTGCACGAATGTAGGCAAGAGGATCAATGATCCCTCCACAGGGATCCTGGTGGTTTAATCCATTGCGCGTAAGGTAGGGTTGGTCAGATAGAGGCACATTTCCTATACCATCGTAGTACACTGGCGTGGAACGGAAAAAGCGGATGCCAGTACGCTGTTCGAGTTCGAGCATCATCGGCAGGTTGGCCTCGGCCAACGCTGTCCAATAGGGATCCGGATGCCGTGTCCGGTAGATGCGCGAATGATCGTTATGGCTAGAAACGCGCTCGTCATGCCGGGCGCCAATTAGGCAAACGCTAGCGCCTTCTCGTGCTAGTTGCCAGGCGGCCGCCGCGCCAAGAGGGCCATTACCCAGTACGCAGAAATCAAAGAGTGATGGCACAGACGCCTCCATCAGTCTGTGCATTGCACACATGCGGTGGCACAGTCTTGAGGATCCACTTATGGCCAAGCTGATTGCCTGCTTCATCGAAACTGAGCACACCATAGGGCGAGGGTATACGCTGGCCCAGAATGGCATTGCGCAGCAGAGAGGGGAGGGCATTGGGCACTTCCCTCAGCGCTATGCACAGTGCTTGGCAGGCTAGGTACGACGTCAGGAAATAAGGCCCAGGCGGACGTCCTGCCAAGTCCATGGCCCGTTTCTCCAGTTGAGCGAAATGGGTGTATGTAGGAGACTCCAAGTCACATTCCAGCGCTGCCACCAACTTACGCGCTGGAAGCTGCAGCTTCACCGCTACACCCATCCGACAATCATCGGAAAAGAGCAGTGTCTGCCCACCACTGAGGGGGAGGTCTTCAGCGATCTGTTTGGCAAATTCGCAGGAGCCAGCGACTACGATCAGGTCGCTGTTGACCACCTTTGTTCGGCGTTGGCCACCATCGGCATTTAGAAATTCGATGGTAGCTGCAGAGGCGTGTGCACTCAAGCGCTGATGCAGGACTTTACCAAGACGTTGCCCGTAATTTCCTCGTTGCGCAAAGATGCTGACACGAGCACCGGCTGGAACAGCGGCGAGAAGGCAGTCAGCTTGTTCATCGTCACTGCCAAAGAAACGCACAGCATGCGCACCAGGTCCTGTACCCGAGCAGAGTTCCGGATCGGAGCAACCCGGTGCGAGGAATAACATCGGATGGTGATCATAAATGCGCCCTGCGCTCATGGCGGTGGGGGCTGCGAAGTGGCCGATCACGACCTGGGTCCCATCAATTGCCAAACCCTGGGCAAGGGCAGTGGCCATCTTCGGGTCACGGTGGTCGTCATAGCATGTCAGATCTAGAGAGATATCGTGGTCGAGAGTCGCCAAGTAGACCGCCAGCATTAGGTCGATGGCGTTCTCCCCTCGACTTTCGCAAGCGGCCACCTTCAAGCCTCGCCTGTTTCTCAGCCAATGGGCGTCGTGCAACCATTTCGGGCAACTCAGTTCCTTCATCGCGTCACCTGTCAGCAGTATCGACACCACTGTCAAAGCCGGTTCATCTGCACGGGCTGGCCCTGTGCATCGAAAGGTTGTCGGAATGTGAAGGCGCGGGGCGTGGAGCCATGGTCATGGAGGCATTCCAGACGCTCACAGGCTTCTCGCCAGTTGGTCTGGTGGTTGTCCTCTATCCACCAAATCACGTAGATTGGCCAACGCTGATTGAGAAACCAGTCTTTGCGCATTTGCAATGCCTGGCGATGCAATGGCCCATGGTAGGCAAAGTTCCACACTGACTTAAGGTCTTGCCAGACTGAGATGGTCTGGGCTTGGGTCGAGTGGCCACTGGCCACTCCGTCGTTATAGAAACGGGGCACTGCGAAGGGTCCCCAAGATCCCCACTCGCGCTGATGGTTTGTCAGCCACTCCTTATCGTCCTGCTGCTTCGCCCGAGTGATAAAGCCAGGAGAGTTCTCGGCTTCGGCGAACACGTCTGGGGTACGGTCGTCGAATTCTTGCACCAGGGAATCGCCATAAGGGGCGCGCAATACGGAATAAGTCATCAGGCATACTTTAGGCATGACTCACCTCGCAATTGACCACTTTTAGCCGGAACAGCTCATTGTCGAGCAACTGCGGACGTCCCTCTCCTACTTGTTTCTCATGACCGACTTCAGCACCGCGCAGTGCCTTATGCAGCAGGTTGCAGCTTTTTGGCATTAGCGGATAGCAGCATCGAGCGAAGGTGGTGAGCAGATGCACCACATCGGCTAGCTCAGTTTGAGCCTGATCAAGAGCGTGGTTGATCCACTCAAGGAGATGTAGGCAGTCCTCGGCAGCCTGACGCACATGGAAGCGTTCCTCCGACATGCTGCGTAAAATAGTACGTTCAGCACTGGCCGCGAGCTGCCGGGTGCTGTCGTCGCAGATGTCAAAGCGTTGGGCCTGATTTACACCATCCAGGGCTGCGTTGAATTTTTCAGCGACTCGATGCCACAACTGATGGAGTGATTTGTCAAGAACGGCGACCATGGCCTGTTCGTTGTAGTTCGACTTCTCGAAACCGGGGCAATTGAGCGCTGCATAGAAGCGAAGTTCATCTGAACTGTAGCGTTCTACACTGTCGTCCGCCCAGATCACATGACCTCCACTGGTGGAGAACTTGGCGTGATCCAGGTTATAGAACTCGTTGATCATCGTAAATTTGGGCAGCCACTTGCCGTTGTCAATCTGACTAAGCAAAGCGACGTGGAGGATGGCATAGAAATACGAGTTGTCGAAGCCGAAAAAGTTGATGTAAGAAGTGGGGACATTGCTTGGTTGCAAACGTTCTGCCCGTTGGTATGAGTGGATCAATTGAGCCATGATTTCAGGCCAAGGGTTGAACATTTGTCCCTCAAACTGAGGGAGGCCAACCGGAATTCCCCATGACGACGGAACGCTGACAGGAAAATCCGGTAGCGGTCCCTTCAGCGCATCGTCAACAAGCCACAGATACCTCTGCCGGAAGTGTTTAGCCTGATCGTAGAACCGGACGATGTGACTTCTGAAACGCTCGAGTTCCACCACCATCACTTCCACCCATTCAACCTCCAGGTCCTGGGAGCCACTGTTGGTATTACGAGGATCGAGCAGGTTCAGAGCACTGGTCAGGTTGCCACAGGCCTCGCAAATACCGCATTTACAGGCTGCCAAACAGTATGGACAGTAGCCAGAAACACTTGCCTCATCGAGAAGTTTTCCAGTGCTGCGGTCACGAAAGAAAGGGTATGGCTTCTCAACTAGCACTTTCTCCTCGTAAAGGCGTAGGAACAATTTGCGAACGAAGCCATTAGCTTCTTCATCCGGCGCGTAGTAGTCGTTCACCGAGATGTCCAGGCGCTCCAGCGTTCGGCCAATCCTGTCAGTCCACTGCGCGGCCAAAACATGCGGTCCAACGCCCTGTCGCTCGGCTGTCACCCGTACATAGGATTGGTTGACGTCGCTGTAGCAAGTAACAAAACTTTCCTCACCCTGCAGCCAAGCCGCCTTGGCAAGAATGTCCCCGGCCAGAAATGGCCCGCTTAGATGGCCTAGATGCAGGCCACCATTAGGCGTAGGGGGAGGCAGGGTAATGACGTATCGAGTTATTGCAGGCATGTCCGTATACCTTCAGTCCTTAGTTTGTTTGATGCGTGCGTCATAGTACGCTGTCCGACTGTCCACCCCAGTCCCAGTAAATGTCGATCATCACGAAAGGCTCACTGGCTCGGTTACGCAGCTGGTGTTGAAAGTGACGAGGAAGGTAAACCACATCACCGAAACCGATAGTGGTAGTCTGAGACTCGATGGATAACTCGGCCTGCCCAGCAATGACGATGAAAGTTTCTTCTTCGTCATGGGCATGCCGATCTACATCAGTACCGGGATCTACCTGCACCCAGATACAGCCAAACTCTGTCAGAGAACGCTTGGTATTGACCTTGTCTGCCCAAGGAAACAATCGGTGTAGCTTGCAGTTGTATTCATCGGTAAAGGATATATCCGCATGACGTCGGATATAAGACTCAATGGGGAGTTCCTTGGCTACAGGGGTAGTGTCCATTTGGGTAGTATCCATTAGAGTACGGTTGCTTCTTGGTAGGAGTGAGGACGGTCGCACAGGGCTTCCTGTGTCGTTAACGCTTCGATTTTTTCAGCTATCATCCAAGAGCGTAATGACAGCAGGCTAAAGGAGCCGGCGTCACCAAAGCCATGGGTCGACTCGCACAGACCATTTAGGAATATCGAAGGGAAATCCGGGTCATCTGAGGCAATCAGATAGTCGCGCTCGACCTTCACTGAGCCATCGCTGCGCCGGCTTACATCGCCAGCCAAGTTTTCCAGTAGGGCCGGGAGGAACTCATCGTTGGATGCGACGCCAAGGTTGCGAAAGCCCGTCGCCAGGACTACAGCATCAACCATCATCGTAGTATCGCGACCTTTGAGGCTGTTATGCAGGTCAAGCCTAACTTGGTTGCCTTCCAATTCGGCGCACGTTATGTCGCTCATATTATGCAGGTGAATCCGCTCTCGGCCGTCGAGCTTTTGTACGTAGAGCTTGTGATACAGTGACTTGATCACGTCCATATCAGCGGAGCTGTAGTTGCTGCGCAATATCTCGTGCGTCAGTTTCTTCTGCAGCTCGATCGGAGCGTTGTAGAAGTCATCGACGAACTCTGGGAAGTAAACGTTCTCGGTGAACGGGCTCGTGTCCTTAAGCTGGTAGGAGAAGCTACGGAAGATGTTGTGGATTTGGGCATCGGGATAACGAGCACTCAGGTCCAAGGTGAGTTCTACTGCGCTTTGGCTACTACCAATCACTGCAATCGAACTCAACGAGCCTTCATTGCACCAGCGAGCATTAGCGGTAAGGTATCCGGTAAAGTGACTGACTCGCCCGGAGAAATCTTTGCGGAATACTTCAGGCACGAAGGGTGTACGACCAGGACCAAATGACAAGGTACGGGTCAGGAGGATGCGACCGAGACTAGTTTCGACACGCACCAGCTCTCCCGAGTCGCCGGCTCGCGAAATGGCTGTGACCCGTTCACCATAGCTGACCCAACGGTCGAACTGTCTGGCAACCCAGCGTATATAGCGCGCGTATTCCAGGCGGTACGGAAACTCTAAACCTAGGTTGAGGTAGTCGAACAGACGATCCTTAGATTTGAGATAGCTGAGGAAACCATAGGGGCTGACGGGGTTTCTCGGAGTGACGAAGTCACGCAATGGGTTGTGCTGGGTGTCGGAGCCATCGATCAGCATTTCTGCTTGCCAGTCAGGTGCAGTGCTGCCTTCGAGGAACAGGTATTGGCCTCCTAAGGCCTTTTCTTCTATCGCTACAGCTAGTGCTATGTTTGCTGGCCCAAAGCCAACGCCGATGACATCATAGATTTTGGTCATGTTGCTGCTCCCTTTAGTGCGACAAAGCATGGTCTGCTTTGGTTGCGGTCCTTGCTCTCATATATGCCCTTCGAGACGATGGTCAGTGCAAACTAGCAATCCCCTCTGGCTCGAAGAACCGTAAGTCGTGATAAACAGTTGTTTGGCTAAGGTGTAATCGTCAAAGGATAATGCCCAGCATCAGGCTACAGCCGCACAATTAATCAATTCACAACTAGATCATGTTCAAATTGTTCTGCCTGAGGTTGAGAGTTCCGACACCTGGGAAGACATCGATGTCGGAATGACAGAAGCCACTGGCTAATTGCAAAATGTAGGTAATGTGCGAAAAATCCACTGATAGCCGATTCAAGTTGTTCGATTACTCTCAAGTAGCGTATTACTGTCTTCGAAGTGCTTTTTGTTCTACTTTCAAACCAATGAGGGCGAAGAAAAGCACAACCAAGATGGCAATGATTGAATATCCAGAGAGACTCAGACGGTTATCGAACAACTGGAAGACAAATACGAGAATCGGGGTTAATAGCAAAACATATGAAACTTCTGCCGGATCAGCCAAGCTAATACCTTTCTGCAGACAATAAAGCGGTACTACATTGCCCAACAATGCGATAGCAAGGAAGGCCCAACCATTTTGCCCCAAGGATTCACCCAGACCTTGTCCGTAGAAGGCAAATACAATGATGAGCAGGAAGAAGCGCATAGACATCAGTTGGTGCAACTGGTAGCCCTGGTCATAGATCCTCTTGGAAATCACATTCACCGAGGCCATGGCACAGCCAGTCAACACCGCAAATAGCAAGCCATACAGGCTGGCTTTACTGTCCTGCTGGCCCATACCTGAGTTACCTTGGAGCACTGTATGTGCCACCAGCCACATACTGACGATAGTGGCGACACCCACAAGTACGCGCCCTACCGTAAGCCCACGCAAGCTACCGGCCAGGATCAAGGTAAGAACCAGTGTCGCGAGCGGGTTCACGCCATACAATACCGCTGCAGTCATGGCCGGCTCCACGAATCGCAATGATTCGTAGAGAAACAGCCAAGTAGCCAGTGTGCCCACATTCAGGCCGATGAACAGCATTAGGCGACGAGCTTCCCAAGCTGGCCAAGGGTCGCGATGATATGCTGTGACAAGCATGAAGAACAGCGCCACAACCGAAAAGATCACCAGCAGCGAATGTTGCACGGACACCCCCTGTAGTAGGCTACCAAGCCACACTGACTGGGCAGCCGAGAGCATGTCGAAGGCTATGACAAAGATCAATCCGTTGTTCATGCGACGCTCCACAGCTTACCTTCGGATTCCATCTTACGGATAAGCCGGGTATCCGATTCCAGTGCTGCGAGGCTCTCATGGGCTAAGAATACCCCCCCAGGGCTGTCGAACAGATTTCGTGTCGGTTCGATGTGGTCACCCACTGCGATATTCCAGAACGCAGTTGTGTAGCTCGCCAGACTATTGACCCAATCCTTACCCGGCAAAGCAATGATCTCACCACGCTGGCTATTAATTAACGACACTGCTC
The DNA here is from genome assembly GCF_000409775.1 of Litchfieldella anticariensis FP35 = DSM 16096. Taxonomy (GTDB): domain Bacteria; phylum Pseudomonadota; class Gammaproteobacteria; order Pseudomonadales; family Halomonadaceae; genus Litchfieldella; species Litchfieldella anticariensis. Next base: position 1,173,256 of record NZ_KE332388.1, read on the forward strand.
GGGAATGCTTATGGTAGATCGGCGGTTGAGAAGTACGTAGTGCAAATCGACCTGGGTCGATAGCGGCATCCACCAACAAGTCAATCTGTGAGATATTGGAAAAGTACTGAGCGTTGCGCGGTGCTTTAGCCCCATGCAGCCGCGCTCCTAGCTCTATTAACACTGGCCCATGTTCGTCGAGCATGATTTCTATGTGCGCGGCACCGAAGTCGACGCCTAGGCTAGTAAGTGCTTTGAGCGCATAATCGACCAGCGGCTGAACTTCTGGATCATCGGGGTGGATGAAATTTTCCTGCACATAGACAATTGAGCCATGGAGTGGCGCTTTGTCGTAGCGGGAGGTATTGGTCACATAGTGCTGCCCATTAAGCGAGACAGTGTCGATCACGTACTCGCTGCCGCTCATATATTTCTGTACTAATACGCTTTTATTAGCGTTTCCGATGCAGTCACGGCTGTCAAGTATATGCTCGACGGCATTCTTCACTTGATCAGCGTTCTCGCAAAAATTTACGCCATCTGTGCCACAAGAACTGAGCGGTTTAACCACAGTGCGAGCGGCGTCTAGTTCAGGCAAACGTGCCAGCACTTCGCTCACCGAAGAGGCTTGGAACTGGGGGATAGAGCGTAAGCCATCTAGGGAGATCTGTTCCTGCATCAGGAACTTGTCCCTGAGTGTATCGAGCTTATCAGCTGCACATGAGGGTAAACCGAGTGTATGCGCTAACCGGTTGGCTAGGATCACACCACTTTCGGCACCTGCAACTACCGCAGCACAGCCTTGTGCTCGAAGCATGTAGAGCAGGGTCTCGAAGTTGTCCCCAGTATAGAAGAAGGAATGTTCAAAATTATCAGGATAAAATGAACTAGAAAAAACTTCAGGAATGGGGGAGCAGCTATGTATAGCCCAGCAGCTGTAACCTCTACTTGCAAATTCCGCTGCCAAAAATTGACCACTAGAATAAGGGTCGACGATAGCAACATGGTCCATAAAATGCCTCCCTGGCAAAACCACGATATATCTTCATTTTCCATGAAGAAACTTTGATTATCTTTATTATTTCAAACCAGCTTTGATTGACAGAGGTTTATATTATGTCATGCGATTCTTCTCATGCAAGCATGTCAAAGATATTTTTCCTGAATCAGGCTTGCTTCCCAATCGTTCGATATAATGAAGCTTAAAAAACTAGGTTTCTATATATTTTTGGCAAAGCCTCTTGCTAGTTTTGCAGGCAATAGAGCAATGGCCGTCCTGCTGGGTTCATTGAGTGGCAAGCTCGCCTAAGTGGATACGCTGTCCGATGGCGTCCTGCACGCTGGCCAGTGATAAGTCGATCCAGACACCGGACAGGCGCCCAGACGTGCGATCGAGCATGCGAATTGCTTCGTGTTCAAGGAGCAGTTGCACGACCGTGGGTCGCCAGTGATCCAGGAGCGGATACGCGGCAAGATCACGTAGTCGCGACCAGAGCATCATGCTCTTGTCCTGACGTGAGTCGCGCACGTTGAAGGTGGCGTAGCACTGATCGGTTGGCTCGATCAGGTCCCTGACAGCGCTGATCGAACAGCCAGAGGTGCAGCAGGCTAGCAAACCGCGTTTGCCGATAGGTACGAGTCGTGCGCTTTGCCAGTCGGTCACGGTCCAGATGCAGCTGAATCGGCTGATCGCCCTGGAGCGCGAGACTACGCCAGCTACCCTCGGCCAGCGGCAGCGTCAAGTTGGGCATCAGTTCGTGAATCACAGTATCCCAACCCCACTGGGAGAGAAATACCGCGCTGCCGCCGTCGGCGACGTAGCTGTCCAGAAATAGCTCTGGCGCCTCGTCGAGACGCCAGAGTCAGGCTTGAGTCGTCATACCTGCCTCCCTAACAAGGGGCAAGTTGCCAAACAGCGCGCGAAGCTCGCGCCCGATGAATAGCACCAGGCGGTGTCAAAGAAAATGCGAGGCTGTGCCAATGCTGGCGCGCGGTTACACTCGCTGTCACAAGGACTACGGAGCCAAGATGGATATGTGCGCGTTAGAGAGGGAATTTCAAGGGCCAGCTTCGGAGGAGCGTAGTTCGCCGCAAACAAAAAAGCCGCCACAATGGGCGACTCTCTTCGTTACAAGTGCTTGATTTTTTCTGGCTTGCCTATGGTGCCGGCACCAGGAGTCGAACCCGGGACCTACTGATTACAAGTCAGTTGCTCTACCAACTGAGCTATGCCGGCGCAGGCAACACTTGCTTGTGAAATACTTGAGGTTGACGTGGCTGGGGTAGCAGGATTCGAACCTGCGAATGCCGGTACCAAAAACCGGTGCCTTACCACTTGGCTATACCCCAGCAATGTGGTGGCCAGAGACGGAATCGAACCGCCGACACGGGGATTTTCAATCCCCTGCTCTACCGACTGAGCTATCTGGCCCTGCCAACGCCGACGTATTTAACTAGAAAGCCTTCCCGACGTCAAGGCCATCCAATTCAAAAAGTTGTCTGTCATGGTGCCTCACTCGTTGGGTGGCACATACCCCTCGGCTTGATCAGTTTCGCGGTTATCGAAGAAGCGCTCCATCTGGTCCATGAGATACTCGCGTGAGGAGGGATCCATCATGTTGAGGTGCTTCTCATTGATCAGACGAGTCTGCAGAGATTGCCACTCTTCCCAGGCTTTTTTCGAGACACTGGCCTGGATTTCCTGCCCTTTCTTGCCGGGTAATGGCGGGAAAGGCAGCGCTTCGAGCTCGCGTTGATATTTGCGACAGAAGACAGTGTGGCTCATGGCGCTTTCTCCTTGATGAGATTGTCGTGAGAGCCGGGCTCGCGAAGTTGTGTCAGGCGACTCAACAGTTCCTTGACCGGTGCAGCCAGACCTACACTGGCTGGCCGGTCGGGATCATACCAGAGCGTGCCGGTTTCGTTGATGGTCGTGATATCCCCACAATGCCCTGGCTGGGGAGCGATCACTAGCCGGAAATGGCTGAAGGTATGAGTAAAGTCGGACCAAGCCGGCTCGAGCTGTGTGCCAGGCGCATGGGAGTCGAGCCAGGCCTGCAGCGTTTCGAGTGCCTCGAACTGGGGGAAACACCATAATCCGCCCCACACCCCTGTAGGAGGGCGTTGTTCCAACAATACACGCCCTTGAGGGTCCTGCAGCAACAGCATGCGTGTATGGCGCTCGGGCAAAGCCTTCTTGGGCTTGGATTCGGGGAAACGACGCTCCTCACCCTTGGCATGAGCAATACAGACATCGGCAAAGGGGCAAAGCGAACAACTCGGCTGCCCCCGGCTGCACAGCGTCGCCCCCAAGTCCATCATCGCCTGGGAGTAATCCGGCAATCGAGTATCCGGGGTGTAGCGGTCGGCCAACTCCCACAATACCCGTTCCACCTTGGGCCTACCTGGCCACCCTTCCACACCATGCAGGCGTGTTAGTACACGTTTGACGTTGCCATCGAGGATCACGGCTCGACGCCCACTACTGATGCTGATGATGGCACCAGCGGTGGAGCGCCCGATGCCCGGCAGAGCCGCCATGGCATCGAGACTGTGCACTGGAAACTCTCCGCCATGTTCTTCTACCACCATCTGCGCCGCCTTGTGCAAGTTGCGACCACGAGCGTAGTAACCCAATCCGGTCCACAAGTGCAGCACCTCGTCCTGAGACGCTGCCGCCAGCGTATGGACATCGGGAAAGCGTGCCATGAAGCGCCCGTAGTAAGGAATCACGGTGGCGACCTGGGTCTGTTGCAACATGATTTCCGATACCCAGATCCGATAGGGTGTCTTGTCATACTGCCAAGGCAGGTTCTTGCGGCCGTAGCGATCGAACCAGGCCAACAGCCGGCTTTGAAACTCGTTGGGCGTCAGGTCAATGGCATGGGGTTCGTGCATGGTGTCACTGTCCTGCATGGAAGGCGTCAAGAAAGACTTCGCGAAAAAAAGCGCCGACTGGGAAGTCGGCGCAGGGACTGGCTTACAATGATGCTCATTCAAACAGACCACGCAAGGCATCGCGAAGTTCCTCGGACGCGCCTTCCCCGACTCGTTCGTCAAGTCCTTCCAATGCGTCGTCCACTTGTTCTTCTATTTCCTCGCTAGCACGCCGGCGGGCTTCATCGCGAGCCAATTCGCCTACCGCACGTTGAAAGGCCTGACGATCGAAGTGGCACCACTCACCGGGTGCCTCTCCCAACGTACCCTCGCAACGCACTGGGAAGGGCAAGCGTTCGAGTCGCGGGTTAACGCTACAGGCTGCATCGGCGGTATCCACGAAGCGTGCCGCCGCGCCGTAATCCAGGCGCCCGGTGACCAGGTTCAGTTCACCCTCGCCCCCCAAGGCGATTCCAGGCAAGGTGATCTCTAGGTCGTCGTTGTGCACGACGCCATCCCGAAACACCAACGTCGCCCGAGCACGATCGAAGCGGGTATCGGGACTCCACTCGCGAGTGATTTCTTCTCCTTCCAAGGTGGCCACTGCCGTGCACAACTCCTGGGACACATTGACATCGAGCACCGCGCCTTCATCGATTCGCAACACAGTGCGGCCGTTGAGGTTGCGCTTGAGCAACTCGGACGTATTACCACGCGTCGTCAGTTCTCCGTCCAGGTTGAGGCGCCCACGCAAAGGAGACTCCTCCCCTTGTAAAGCTTCGAACAGAGGAACGATCTGCACCTGTTCCATTGTCGGTACAAATGACCACTGGATAGGCTCCTGATTCAAATCCAGTGCAGCGTTGGCGCTCAGCTTGCCCTCGTAGAAACTGGCATCGAAGTTCTCGATATGCTGCTGGCCATTGCTTCCACGCGCCTTCAGACCGACTTCGTTGAATGTCAGGCCGAAGGCTTCGAGCTGACTCAAAGTCAGTTGGCCATCCAATGTCAATGCACTCAACCAATCCACGGGCAACAGCTCTTCTGAGGACTCTTGAGCATAAGCCGAAGAAATGCCTGGCAATTCAAGTCGTGCGGCGTTGGCGGCCGAGCCATTTTCTGCCTGAGAAGGCGGGAGGTAGTCATCCAAATTCAGCTGATCACCTTGCAGCTCGAAGGTGAGAGACTGGCCATCCAGACCAGCACTCAGGCGACCAGTAAAGGTGGTGTCATCGAGCACTAGCGTCAGGTTGGTCAACTCAAGGCGTTGTGCGTTCCCCTGCAGGGGGCTGGTCAGAGCCACGTCACCCAAGGCCGAGTCGCTGGATGTCGCTGGCAGCATGTCTAGCCGCGTCAGCCAGGGGCGCAGCGACATCGGCACCATCTTGATCTGACCGGTGTATTGGGGAGTGCCAAGCAACTTGTTCACTGAGAGCGTTCCACTGAGCTTGAGGCTGTCCTCACTGGTCAACTGAAGCTCGCGCAGTTGCAGAGTTTCGGCGGCGAGATCGGCATCCGCCACAAAGGCCAACGACAGTGGCACTGCCTTGTCGCCCAACTTCGGATGCGACACGCTGGCATCGAGTTCTCCGGCCTCGACTCGATAGCGCTTGGCTTGGAGGTCGGCAACCAATTGCTGGGCGTGCAGATTGATCTGCTGATTGTGCCCTTCCAGCGCTGTCATTTGCGTCTGGGTATCGAGTGCCAAGCCTTCCAGGACATAACGGCCATCGGCCAACCCCAACTGAACCTGGCTCTCGAAGCTCACATCCGTCACAAGCTCGGGCTTGGCCTCATCGTTATTCCGCCATCCCGCCTCCTCGAAAGAGGCTAGACGGAAAGACGACTTGAGAGGAAAGGCTCGATGAGGATTGACATTGGTACCGCTAACCGACAGCCCGTCGATTCGTAGCCCGAGACCTTGTTGGCGGTCGCTGAAGAGAATTTCTCCGTTGCGCACTTGTACACTGGCAATGTTCAGTGCCACGGCCATGCCATCCCCGGAATCGGAACCCGGACCCGACGCCGCGGGGGCCAGCGCTGATTCGGCCTCCTCACCTTGCTGCTGAAGGCGGTCGAGCAGCACCTGCCAATTGCCACGACCTTGCTCATCACGCTCGAGATTGAGATGCATATTATCCAGCATCAGGCCATCGATGGCGATTTCACCGGACAATAGCGGCGCAAAAGCCAAACTGACCTCGGCCCGATCGAAAGCGACAAAAGGTCCCTCTTCTTGAGACTGTTCAGGCAACCATGCCTCGGCCTGCTCGACACTGACCCCCAACCGAGGGTAGAACGACCAGGACAACGGCCCCTCCAAGGACAGCTCGAGTCCACTTTGCTGGCGAACCACCTCGATCAAACGTGGCTTGAGATCATTGGGATCGAAAAAGGTCGTGATGTACACCACCGCCGCGACAACGACTAATCCCAATACACCTATTACGGCCAGTAACGTCCGCAACAGTGCTTTCATTGCTTTCCTCCCTGTGACGCCAGCGGATTCAATTCGAAATAGTTACCTCCTTCCACCAGCCGGTATCCCAGCCGTGAGAGCAGGAGTTGATCACCCATCATCAGCGACGAAACTGCCACACGCAGAACAAGCCCTTCCGCGTGGGCCGACTCAGCAACCAGCGCCAGCAACCGCGACCCGACCCCACGTCGCCGCGTAGTCTTGCGTACGCAAAAGTGGGATAGCCACCAGGCTTCGTTGTCACGTATCACCGCCACGGCACCCAACAGCCGATCATTGAAACGGGCGCAACAGAAAAAGTCACCACGCGACAGGTGTTGGAGGATGAACTCATCAGCGGGTAGCGGCAAGCGTTCCGTCGGCGCATCGGCATAAATGCGTGACAAATCTTGGGCCACCTGTGTATCTCCTGCCCAAGTGGCGTGATCAACCTTGTGAAGCGTTACCGGCATCGTGACTCTCCCAAGCCGCGGCGGCAAGACATGGCCGCTCGGCAATCTCGGCATTGTAGCGGATGGGGCATACGATTCTCTATAATGGCAGTTCTTAGAGTTTTCATCGTTGTTACAGCGCCCAGCGCAGGAGTCGAGCCAGCATGTCCGAGCGTACCGCCACGGTTTCCCGAAACACCAAGGAAACCCAGATTACGGTGAGCGTAAACCTCGATGGCCAAGGCCGTTTCACCTGCGAAACCGGGGTTCCTTTCCTCGACCATATGCTCGACCAAGTGGCACGGCACGGGTTGATCGACCTGGAGATCAAGGCAGTCGGCGATCTGCATATCGACGATCACCACACCGTGGAGGACTTGGGCATCACACTCGGCCAAGCTTTTGCCGAAGCGATCGGCGACAAGCGCGGTATTCGTCGCTATGGCCACGCCTATGTGCCACTTGACGAGGCATTGTCACGGGTCGTCATCGACTTCTCCGGTCGCCCAGGACTGTTCATGGATGTCGAGTTCACCCGCGCCAGCATCGGGCGCCTGGATACCCAACTGTTTTGGGAGTTCTTCCAAGGCTTCGTCAACCATGCCCAGATCAGTCTGCATATTGACAACCTGAAGGGCTTCAATGCCCATCACCAGGCCGAAACCATCTTCAAAGCCTTTGGCCGTGCTCTGCGCATGGCCGTGGAGGAAGACCCGCGCATGGCTGGGCAAATGCCCTCCACCAAGGGCTGCCTGTAGGTTTTATCGTATATGAAAGGCCGGCTTTTTTCGCCGACTCACCTGAAAGGAGCGCATCATGACCATTGCCGTCATCGACTACGGGATGGGTAACCTGCATTCCGTCGCCAAGGCGCTGGAGCATGTCACCCATGAGAACGTGGTGGTGACGCGAGACCCACGCCGCATTCACGGAGCAACCCGTTTGGTACTGCCAGGCCAAGGGGCGATTCGTGACTGCATGGGCGAACTCGAAAGGACCGAGCTGAAGGGATTGGTCCAAGAGTTGCTCACCGCCCAGAGCAAACCGCTGTTGGGAGTCTGTGTCGGCCAGCAGATGCTGCTCGACCATAGTGAAGAGAACGGCGGGATCACTTGCCTTGGCTTCCTTGCCGGCCAAGTGCGGCGCTTTGACTACGACCTACGTGACGCCAAAGGTGAACGCCTCAAGGTACCGCACATGGGCTGGAATCGTGTGATGCACCACCACGATCACCCGTTGTGGGCCGGTATCGAGGATGGCGCCCGCTTCTACTTCGTGCATAGCTACTACGTGGAGGCCAAGGATGACGACACGGTCTATGGAACCACTGATTACGGCGGCACCTGTGCTCATGTGGCAGTGGGGCGTGGCACAGTCTTCGCTGTGCAGTTCCATCCTGAGAAGAGCGCCAACGATGGCCTGCGTCTGCTGGAAAATTTTGTTAACTGGGCGCCCTGACTTGCGTCAGTCAACCAGGCACATTGGTCCACCTGACCAATGAGATATAGAAACGCCCCGAAAATCATCGCGCCTATGCCAGGCGCCCATGAGGACACGACATGCTGGTAATCCCCGCCATCGATCTCAAGGACGGCAAATGCGTTCGCCTCAAACAAGGACGCATGAGCGACTCCACCACCTATGGCGACGACCCTGTGGCCATGGCCGCGCGCTGGGTCGAGGCGGGTGCCCGTCGCTTGCACCTGGTCGACCTCAACGGCGCTTTCGAGGGTGAACCGGTCAATGGCGAGGCGGTCACCGCGATTGCCCGTACCTACCCGGATCTACCGATCCAGATCGGTGGCGGCATCCGCTCCCCGGAAACCATTGAGCACTATCTTGCCGCCGGTGTGTCCTATGTGATCATCGGTACCAAAGCGGTCAAGGAGCCGGCTTTCGTCGGCGAGATGTGCCGACGCTTTCCTGGTCATGTGATCGTGGGCCTCGATGCCCGCGATGGCTTCGTAGCCACCGACGGCTGGGCCGAGGTATCGACACTCAAGGCTACCGAGTTGGCGAGGCGCTTCGCTGATGACGGTGTTTCATCGATCGTCTACACCGATATTTCCCGAGACGGCATGATGGGCGGCGTCAATGTCGAGGCTACGGCCGAACTGGCGCGCGAAAGCGGACTACCGGTGATCGCGTCGGGTGGCGTCACCGACCTGAGCGACTTGCGCGCCTTGGCCGCGTTCGAACAGGACGGCATTCTGGGGGCCATCACCGGCCGCGCCATCTACGAAGGCACATTGGATGTCGCCGAGGCGCAACGCCTATGCGACGAATTGCAAGCCAATCAAACGGGGAGTTGAAGTCATGGGCCTCGCCAAGCGCATCATCCCCTGTCTGGACGTCGACGCCGGCCGCGTGGTCAAGGGCGTCAACTTCGTCGGCATTCGCGATGCCGGCGACCCGGTGGAAATCGCCAAACGCTATAACCAACAGGGCGCCGACGAAATCACCTTCCTCGATATCACCGCGAGCCACGAGAACCGTGGCACCACGGTCGACATGGTCGAGCGTATCGCCGGCGAGGTGTTCATTCCCCTGACCGTGGGCGGAGGCATCCGCACCTGTGAAGATATCCGCACCATGCTCAACGCTGGCGCCGACAAGGTATCGATCAATACCGCCGCCGTGAACAACCCCAAATTCGTGCGTGAAGCCGCCGAACGCTTCGGCAGCCAATGCATTGTGGTCGCCATCGATGCCAAGCAGGTATCGCAAAAGGGTGAGCCGGCACGCTGGGAGATCTTTACTCACGGTGGACGCAAACCTACCGGTCTCGATGCAGTGGAATGGGCACGCAAGATGGTCGACCTGGGGGCCGGCGAGCTATTGCTGACCAGTATGGATCGCGATGGCACCAAAGCTGGCTTCGACCTGGGGCTGACCCGTGCCATCGCCGATGCAGTGAGCGTACCGATAATCGCATCGGGTGGTGTCGGCAATCTCGATCACTTGGTGGCTGGAGTTACCGAAGGTGGCGCCGATGCAGTACTGGCGGCCAGCATCTTCCACTTCGGCGAGTACAGCATCCCCGATGCCAAGCACTATATGGCGGAGCACGGAATCGAGATGCGCCTCTAGCCGGCGGTGCTCACCGGCAAATAGCGAGCTTGATCCCCACGGGGTCTAGTCCAGGGTGAGCCCCAGATTGCTCACCCCTTCGTTACGCCCCAGGCGGCGCAAACGTTTCAGCGCATCTCGATCAAGTTCACCTTCCACCGCCTCGAGCACGGTATCCTGGAAGTCGTGCTCGTCGGCCATCAGGGGGTGCTCTCGCACCAGGACGGCCAGCCGGGCATCGTCGTCCTCACCTTCGGTCAACTCGATGAAAGCTCGGACACCACTGCGCGAGGCTAGACTGACCTCCAGCGCGGCATCCGGTGATTCGCCGCGTAGCGTATCGAGCACTGCCGACAATGCCACCACCGTTTCCAGTGCCCGTCGGGCCCCGAAACTGTCGTCCCCCACCGGTGGTTCAAGTTCGGCGAGCTTGTCCGCCTGGCGCTCGAAGTCGATTTTCGCTCCCTTGACCAGCAGATGCTCCCAGACCAGGTCCAAGATATTGCGCAGCGCATGAGTATCACCCTCCCCTGTCTGCTCGGCATAGAGGGCATAGTTAGGCATCAAGCGTTCGCAGAGCGCCGCCATGAATGCCAGGCAGCGGCGTTGATCAAGCTGGCGTAGGCGCTGGTGGAAGCCTTGTGAAGTTGAACTCATGAACTCTCCTCGGTGAACGCGGTAGCCGCCATCATGGCCAAAGCCGTGTGGCATCGACGCGACCATTAGCATCGAAGAGCACGCCCTCAGCACGTAGTTTGTCACGTTGACGCGCTGCACCGCCATGGTCGGCGACCTTACGATCGGCCGCGATCACTCGATGCCAGGGCAGGCCGTGGCCATCGGGCAGATGACGCATGGCACTGCCCACCATGCGCGCGGTGGCACCTTCGGTCATCTTGGCCACCCGACCGTATGTGGTAACGCGCCCCGGCGGAATCTGTGCAACGATGGTATAGATCTGTTCGAGCAATTCAGTACGCACCAGCCATCTCTCCCTCTCCCGTCAGCGATGTCCAAGGTATCTTCCACATCATACTGGACGCGACGGACGGCCTTATTCATCATGGGCTTATCATGCATATCTACTTTCTTCAGCACGACGCCAATATCGGCCCCGCCCGGTTCGCCGACTGGCTGATCGGAATGGGCCACAGTCATAATAGCTGCCATCTCTATGCCGGTGAGGCCCCTCCGCGCCTGGACGATTGCGATGGCCTGATCGTACTCGATGGCCCCATGAGCCTGGCGGGTAACGACAGCCCTTCCTGGTTTCGACGTGAGAAGAAACTGCTTACTCGCGCCTTGAAGAGCGGCAAGCCGGTGCTGGGTATCGGCCTCGGTGCCCAGCTCATTGCCGATGGCCTGGGCGCCATCGTCTCACGCGGCACTTACACAGAGATCGGCTGGCACCCGGTCACCCTGGCCCCGGACAGCCCTTTCGATCTCCCCGAGCACTTCGAAGCCTTGATGTGGCATCGAGATATCTTCGGCCTTCCCGACGGCGCCCTGCCACTGGGCTCGAGTTCCGCCAGCCCGTTGCAAGGTTTTGCCTGGGACGCTGGGCGCGTCATCGGTCTGCAATGCCATCTGGAAGCCACCAGCGACAGTGCCCGAGCACTACTCGATCAAACCCCAGCACATTTCGACACCCAGGCGAACGGACAACAGCGTTATGTGCAGGATCGTAGCGCTATCTTTGCCGACCCGCGACGTTTCGATCGGCAAGCTTCACTGCTCGACCGCGTACTGTTGCAATGGTTACGTAGCGTACCCTCGCAAGCCCTCTAGGCCTCTTGCTGGGCTCGCGACCAGTCGCGCGCTGCCTCCAGGCAACTGCCCCAGTCACCCACGTGCAGGAAGGTCCGATCATGCTTCTCGAGTTGGTGGCGGTACAGGGGATCGTAATACTCGGTAAGAAGCGGCGCTAGCCAGGCTTCATGCGCCTGCCGATTGCCTCTCTCGTGCTCGCGAAAAGCCAACGCCTGTAAACGCTGCAGCCGCGCCAGTCGAGCAGCTCCCAAGCGTTTCTTTAACCGCATCAACGCCGTGGCGAGTTGCTTGCGCATCAGTGTCCAGCCCAGCCAGTCACCGAACTGGCGCGAGTAAATCGCCCACAGGTCATCGATATAGTCCTTGCGAATCTGCTCCAACCGCCAATCCAAGGGCATTTCCACCCTCAGGCGTGGCGCTCGTTCCATGGCCCGCCAGAAGGTAAGTGGCACATTGACCACCCCGATATGCCGCGACTCATCCTCGACCACGCAGGAGCCATCGACTTCAAGCAAGCGTAGCCCCATGGCATGTTCGAAGTCGATCTGCGCTGGCGCCGGTAAGGGGTGGCGCCCAAAAGCAGAGCCCTTGTGGCGAGCGCAATCCTCCAGATCCAGACCATTATCGAGATGTTGGATCAGCGCCGTCTTGGCACAACCAGTCAGCCCGCCCACCACCAGCAACGGGCGCTCGGCAGCGGCGTCAATGCGCGAACACAGTGCCGCCCGCATTGCTTTCCAACCACCTCTCAGGCGCGGACGCTCGATACCCGCCTCGGCTAGCCATTGCTGTGCAAGCTGTGAGCGCAACCCACCACGAAAGCAGTAGATGATGGCATCGGGGTGTTTAGCCAACACCCGCTGCCAAGCGGCGACTCGACCTGCCTTGATGCCGCCTGCCACTAGCCGCTGGCCCAGCTCGATGGCCGCGTCCTGGCCAGCCTGCTTGTAAGTCAAACCAACGAGATGACGTTCCTCGTCGTCCATCAGTGGCAAATTGACCGCTCCTGGCAAGGCCCCTTGGGCAAACTCTACCGGTGCCCGGACATCGATCAATACACGCCGCGCGCGCAACAGCTCAAGATCCGGCTCGATCAACGGCAGATTCATCCACGTACCTCTAACAGCGCTGCCCCTTGCGACCTGACGATCTCACCAAAGGGCTCGAGCTCAAGCTCGTGAGCTCGACCGATACGCTCGACGTCGTCTTCCCAAGATGGGTGCACTGCCAGTAACAGGCCACCGGAGGTCTGAGGGTCACACAACCATTGCCAGTGCGCTTCGTCCATCGGCGGTAGTTTGTCGCCCAGCGCCTGACGGTTGCGTTCGGTACCACCGGGTATCGCCCCTTGACGCCGATAGGCCTCGGCCTGTGCCAGACGCGGCAAACGCTTGAAATCGATGCGTGCTGCCACACCACTAGCTTCACAGACCTCCGCCAAATGGCCGGCCAAGCCAAATCCTGTGACATCGGTCATGGCATGCACGCCTTCGATTCTTGCCAGCTCGGCACCGATATCGTTGGGTTTGAGCATGGCCTCCCTCGCCAGGCCCTGATGCCCAGCTTCGAGCAAGCCCTTCTTCTCGGCAGTAGTTAGCATGCCAACCCCTAGCGGTTTGGTCAGATACAGCAGATCGCCGACTTGGGCACCTTTGTTGAGCTTGAGATGCTTGAGATCGATCAGGCCATTGACCGCCAGGCCGAAGATCGGCTCCGGAGCATCGATGGAGTGGCCCCCGGCCAACCCTAGGCCGAGTTCACGGCACACTGCCTGGGCCCCGGCAACCACATCGCCGGCGATGTCCGCCCCTAGCTTGTCCAGCGGCCAGCCGAGGATCCCCAGTGCCATGACCGGCGTACCGCCCATGGCATAGATGTCGCTGATGGCATTGGTGGCGGCAATGCGCCCGAAGTCGAAAGGATCATCGACAATCGGCATGAAGAAGTCGGTGGTGGCAATCATGCCGCGACCATCGCCCAAGTCGTAAACGGCCGCATCCTCGCGGCCTTGATTGCCGACGATCAGACGGGAATGAGTGGCCCCAGGCCCCGCCTTGGCGAGGATGCCATCCAAGACATCTGGAGCGATCTTGCAGCCACAACCAGCACCGTGGCTGTATTGGGTCAGGCGAATGGCACTCATCGTTCCCTCCTTAGCATGGCTCATACCTTGATTCTACATCACCCCGATGGCAGCGACTCGACTTGCCCGACCTCACAATGCTTCCAATGCCTCGGCCAATTTCTCGACTGCGATCACTTCCATACCCTCGGGCGCCACCTTGGGAGCATTACCGCGTGGCACGATAGCACGGCTGAAACCATGCTTGGCAGCTTCGACGATGCGCTCCTGGCCACTAGGCACTGGGCGGATTTCACCGGATAGGCCTACTTCACCGAACACCACCAGCTCACGCGGCAACGGCCGATTCTGCAGACTCGACACCACCGCTAGCAGCACCGCCAAGTCGGCGCTGGTTTCCAGCACCTTGACACCGCCTACTACGTTGAGAAAGACATCCTGGTCACCAGTGAATAATCCACCGTGACGGTGCAACACCGCCAGCAGCATGGCCAAACGGTTCGGATCAAGGCCCACCGCAACCCGCCGTGGATTACCCAGAGCCGACTCGTCGACCAGTGCCTGAACCTCCACGAGAATCGGGCGGGTTCCTTCCCAGACCACCATCACCAAGCTACCAGCACTCTGCTCCTCGTTGCGCGAGAGAAAAATGGCACTGGGGTTCTTCACCTCCTTGAGACCATGCTCGAGCATGGCAAATACCCCCAACTCGTTGACTGCGCCAAAGCGGTTCTTCTGGCCACGCAGGGTACGGAAGCGCGAATCAGCGCCTCCTTCGAGCAACAAAGAGGCATCGATCATATGCTCGAGAACCTTGGGGCCAGCCAAAGTACCATCCTTGGTGACATGCCCCACCAGCAACAGCACGGTATCCGTTCGCTTGGCGAAACGAGTCAGTGCCGCTGCCGACTCACGCACTTGGGCGACGCCACCTGGTGCCGAACCGATATCCTCAAGGTGCATGGTCTGGATGGAGTCGATGATCAGTACTTCCGGACGTTCGCGCTCCGCCACCCCGAGCACCGTCTCGACACTCGTCTCGGCCAGCATCTTCAATCCTTGTACCGGTAGCTGCAGGCGATGGGCACGCATCGCCACCTGTGACAGCGATTCTTCACCGGTGACGTACAGCACCCGCTTCTGCTGCGCCAGCTTACAAGCAGTTTGCAGCAATAGCGTGGACTTGCCGGCCCCGGGATGGCCACCCAGCAATACTGCCGAGCCCGGCACCAGACCACCACCCAATACCCGGTCGAACTCACCGAAGGTCGAAGAGAAGCGTGGCACCTCGGACAAATCGACGGCAGCGAGATCGACTACCTCACGCGACACAATGCCAGCATAACCACTGCGTCCCGTCAGCGCCGGCGACTCTCCAGGGCGCGAATTCGACAGGCGCACCTCGCTCAACGTATTCCATTCTCGACAGCTTGAGCACTGCCCTTGCCACTTGCTGTATTCAGCACCGCATTCGGTGCACACGAAAGCGCTTTTCGCCTTTGCCATTACGGCTCATTCCCCTGGCTATCCGCTCGTCATTCTATCAGGCACAAACACGAGAGGCGGCCGAAGGCCGCCTCTCGCATCACCATGCAACGTGCATCACTGGCGCTTTAACTGCAACATCTCGCTGTTCTGGAAGCGGCGACGCTGGGGGTCGATCAGTTCCAGAGTACGCTCATCGACACGCAGGAAATAATAGATTTGACCATCGCCTTCCGGCGTCAGCTCATAGACGGTAGCGTTGGGATCAGCAGCTGTGCCACTCAGTACCTCCCACTGCCCGGTGTAGCTCTCGTCGGGCGGATTCTGGGGGTGTTCTCGATAGCTGGCATCAAGAGTAAAAGTGCGCTCTTCGGGTGGGGCCTGCTCATCGCCCATCAACTCCACGTCGATATCGATTCCGGCACAGTTTCGACACGGCAACGTACCTGCGTAGACAGCCTCGCCATCTACCGTATCCTCCGCCGTCGTCGGCGCGCCTGTGGGGCCAGCGGCACACCCCGCCAACATGGCCAGCATGGCGGAACCAACCAGCAACGTCCTGACTTGCATGCGAGTCCTCCTAACCAATGAGTCAAGCGCCGTCTCCACGGCGACTTGCCTAACAGCATAACGACAAGTAGCGCTGACGGACAGTTCTTGAAGCCAGGTAATGTGGTCAATGTTTCCATTGCCCTACTTCGTCACCCGGCCTACCTAGCGCAACGGCACCAATTCGCTACAAGCCGATAATTGTCATCCAACAGCATGATACCCCGGTATCCGGGGTTCGGCATCCATCATCGCTTCGGGAGGGAAATATTCCCCCCTCCTCTCAAATGAAACAGTTTTGATCGATGCCAAGGCCGACCATACACTACCGCGCCTCAAGGGAGGAATGTCGCGGCTACTGCCCAATGCTGAAGCGCTTGTGCGCTGGGCAAAGATAGTATGATCGATCAGCGAATCACCACCAACGTGCCGACATCCAGCCAGCGTTCCAACATCTGGATCTCGGTGTTGGTGACGGCAATGCATCCTTCGGTCCAGTCACGGATCTGGTGGAAATTGACGGGGCGATTGCCGAGGCCGTGGATGCCGATGTGACCTCCCAGTGGTGTATAAGCGGGGGAGCGGCCATACTGGCGGCGATACTGTTGGTAATCGTGATAGTCCTGATCACTGAGAACACCATTCTGCCAGGCCTCGTGAGCGATCTCCGGAGTTGGGTAGTCGATCCCGAAGAACAGCTCGAAACGACTTTGGCGATTGATTCTATCGATTCGGAAGTCACCGATAGGCGTCTGGCTGCTGCCTTGCAGACGGATGCGGTTGGCCCCTGCCGTACCAAAGGCCAGGTAAGGAAACGTCAGAACACGTCGCTCGCCCTGGAACAGGGCCAGTTCGCGCCGATTCAGGTCGATGCGAACCCAGACCTCTTCGGGCGCTACCGCGGGTAGTTCGATGACAGCTAGCTCGGACCATAGTAAAACCGGTCTCTCGGCCGTTGGAGCAGTTGGAGCAATAGTAGCAACCGAGGACGCAAAGCCATGCAGGCTAGCCTGCACACTCGTCGTTATCAGCAAAAGGGTGGCAGTCAGAACCACTAATAGGGACTTGGGCATGGGCGACCCTCGAGGATTGCCATTGGCTCACCCCGATTGTCACGGATTCCTAAGTGTCTCCATCTCGAATATTGAGCAATTTTTAACCGCTATTTTTTCGTTTTGGTGGTATAGCAGCGGCCCCTCCTCACACCCGCTTTATTAGCCTGCTTGCTATAACTCAGTTCGCATCCGGCTGCTCCCCCGGTGCCGCCCGCTGAAAGGCTTCAATAGCGCGGCAATTGGCGGTGATGCGCCGAATCCGCGGGCAGGCCGAGAGGTCGAACTCGAAGCGCTCGGCGTTGAACACCTGAGGCACCAGGCAGACGTCGGCTAGCGTCGGGGCGTCGCCGTGGCAGAAGTCGCCGCTGCCCGCCTCCCGTGAGAGCATCGTCTCCAAGGCAGTGAATCCCTCGGCAACCCAGTGTCGATACCAGGTCAGTTTGGTGTCCTCGTCCACCTGCAACTCGTTAACCAGATATTTGAGCACGCGCAGGTTGTTGAGCGGATGGATCTCGCAGGCCACCAGTTGGGCCAGCGCTCGCACCCGGGCGCGATCCGAGGGATCGGCCGGCAGCAGAGGTGGTTCGGGATAGCGCTCCTCCAGGTACTCGCAGATCGCCAGCGACTGGAGCAACTGGGTGCCGTCATCGATGGTGAGCATCGGCACCAGCCCTTGAGGGTTGCGAGCCAAGTACACCTCAGCCCGCTGCTCGCCCTTGACCAGGTTGACCGGAGCCTGGTCGTACGCCAAACCCTTGATGTTCAACGCGATGCGCACCCGATAGGCGGCAGACGAGCGGAAATAACCGTAGAGCGTCGTCATTTGCCTGCCTCCTTGGATTAGGAACCTGAACTCATTTTGGCTGATATTTCACGACCTGCTGATCGATGGCACCGAAAATGCTCTGGCCCTGGCGGTCGAACATCTCGATACGCACCCTGTCGCCGAAGCGCATGAATGGGGTGTGGCTATCGCCGTGCAAGATCTTCTCGACCATGCGCACCTCGGCCAGGCAACTGTAGCCTACCCCGCCATCAGCGACCGGCTTACCTGGGCCGCCATCAGGGTCAGGGTTGGAGACAGTGCCTGAGCCGACGATAGCCCCGGCCCCCAAGTAGCGAGTCTTGGCGGCATGCGCGACGAGTTGCGGGAAGCTGAAGATCATGTCGGGGCCGGCCTCGGGCTCACCAAACTTCTCGCCATTCAAATGCACGGTGAGCGGCAGGTGGACCTTGCCATCACGCCAGGCATCGCCCAACTCGTCCGGGGTCACGGCAATCGGCGAGAAGCTCGAAGCCGGCTTGGCCTGGAAGAAGCCGAACCCCTTGGCCAGTTCACCAGGAATGAGGCCGCGCAGACTAACGTCGTTAACCAGCATCACCAGCTTGATGTGGCCAGTGGCCTGCTCCGGGGTCACCGCCATCGGTACATCGTCGGTGATCACGGCGATCTCGCCCTCGAAATCGATGCCGTGGTCCTCACTTATCGCTTCGATGTCCTCCTTGGGAGCCAGGAAGTGATCGCTGCCCCCCTGGTACATCAGCGGATCGCTCCAGAAAGTCTCGGGCATCTCGGCACCACGCGCTTGGCGCACCAGTTGCACGTGATTGAGATAGGCAGAGCCGTCGGCCCAGTGAAAGCTACGCGGTAGCGGCGAGTGCAGCCTGGACATATCCAGGTCGAAGGCATCGTCTTCCTGACCGCCATTGAGGGAGGCATAGACCTTTTCCAGACGCGGGGCAAGTGTGTCCCAGTCCTCGATGGCCTGCTGCAGGGTGGCGACGATGCCGGGCACGCGCACGGCACGGGTCAGATCGCGGGAGACCACTATCAGTTCACCGTCGCGGCCTTTGTTGAGAGTAGCGAGTTTCATCGGTCATTCCTTATCGTCAAAAGTTCGTCATCGTTATAGGTCAGGTGTCTGGATCAGGGCGTTGACGGGTCGAAATGCGAACGCAGCCCAGCCCACACATCGACGTAGTCGCGCTGACGGAATTCGGCTTCCAGCGCTGCGGGTGTCGGCTGAAAGACGTAGCGGCTCTCGAACATGAAGGCCAGCGTATTGCTCTGGTATTGGGGTGCCAGCTCAGCCTGGGAGGCCTTCTCAAAGGTCTCGGCATCCGGCCCATGAGGCGACATGGAGTTGTGCAGGCTGGCGCCGCCAGGTAAGAAGCCTTCAGCCTTGGCATCGTACTCGCCGTGGATCAGCCCCATGAATTCACTCATCAGGTTGCGATGGAAATAGGGCGGGCGGAAGGTGTTCTCAGCCACCATCCAGCGCGGCGGGAAGATCACGAAGTCGACGTTGGCCATTCCCGGTGTGTCGGAAACCGAGGTCAGTACGGTGAAGATCGACGGGTCTGGATGGTCGAAACTCACGGTGTTGATGGTGTTGAAGCACGCCAGGTCGTACTTGTAGGGCGCGTAATTGCCGTGCCAGGCGACCACGTCGAGCGGCGAATGATCGAGATGCGTGGCCCAGAAGCGACCGGAGAACTTGGCGACCAGTTCGAAATCGCCGGACAGATCTTCATAGGTCGCGACCGGGCTCAGGAAGTCGCGTGGATTGGCCAAGCCATTAGCACCAATAGGCCCCAAGCCTGGCAGTTCCAACGGGCTGCCGTAATTCTCACAGATATAGCCGCGCGCAGCGTCGCTATCCTTGCCCAGGCGCGCCTGGAACTTGACCCCGCGCGGAATCACGGCGATCTCTCCGCCACATACCTCGAGCTCGCCGAGTTCGGTGCGCAGTCGCAGGATCCCCTGCTGCGGCACGATCAGCAGTTCACCGTCGGCGTTATAGAAGAAGCGCCGATGCATGTCCTGGTTGAAAGCATAGACATGCACCCCACAGCCGGTCTGGGCGCCGGCATCCCCGTTGACCGCCACGGTCAGCAGGCCGTCGACGAAATCAGTGGGCTCGCTAGGGATTGGTAGCGGGTCCCAGCGCATCTGGTTGGGATCGGCGGCAGGCTCCACCGGTGGTGCGGTCGCCACCGGTCCTGTTGGCAGCGGCTGATAGGCACTTTGGGCCACCGAGGGACGAATTCGATACAGCCAACTGCGCAAATTGTGGGAACGTGGCGCGGTGAAGGCCGAGCCAGTGAGTTGCTCGGCATATAGGCCATACGGGCAGCGCTGCGGTGAGTTCTGGCCTTGTGGCAGGGCACCGGGCAGCGCTTCGCTGGCAAAATGGTTGCGGAAGCCGCTCTGATATTCAAGATCTCGGGTATTCATGCAGACATCCTCACGCAATCAAGACCGTAGTTTGGCGAGACCTGCAATACGCAGTGCCTCTTCCCATACCGAAAGTGCCGCACTACTTGATCACGCTCGGCGTATGGAATTCCGGCGACCTTGGTGAAGTCGGCCAGCTACTCTTCGGTATCAGGGTAGGGTGTGAACGTCCAGCACCTCGGGTTGCTGGCATCCGATTATTGTTTCAATTGAAACTATAATCAAAGTATAGCCTCTCCGGGAACGCAACATCAACTCCTCATTGAGCATGGACAGTAGACTGAAAAAACACTCTCACCTTGCCGAAAGAGCAACGTCTGGTAGTTTCAATAGATACCATAATGTTGGATACTCATCGCATCCACATCAACAGTGGCAGTCTCTGACCAGCTATGAATGTCTGTTCTGAGCTGTATCGCCAGATGCCACCACCGGTACAATCTTCCGTGAAGCCATCTCTTTCTGAATGAGTCGGCATCGAGTATGCGGTTACAGGTCTTCTCCCGCATCGAACTGTTCCGACCTCAACTACTTCATTGATGACTCTGATGGAGATCTATCATGGACTCGGATGTGCAACGGCACGAGGCTCCCAGCAAGAGTAGGGACGACGACCATAGCCGGCCGACGAAACCTGAACTGGACTTGAACCAGTTCCTGCCCTATCGGCTGAATAGCCTGGCGGACCGCATCAGCCAGGCACTATCGCAGATCTATGATGAAAGTTTCGGCATCAACGTGGCCGAGTGGCGGGTGCTGGCCTGGCTCAGTCACCGGGATGTACTGACGGCCAAGCAGATCTGCGAATTCACCCGTATGGACAAGGCACGGGTATCCCGCGCCGTGCAAGCGCTCGAGGAGCGGGAGTTGATTCGACGTACCCAATCCACCAGCGACCAGCGCGTCCACTACCTGCACCTGACACCTGCTGGAGAGAAATTGTTGGGCGAGTTGATTCCCCAAGCCCATGCCTGGGAAACCGAATTGGTATCCACGTTGACCGCTGGCGAATATCGCGACCTGTTCAATACCATGAGCAAACTTGAGCGGCAGTTGGAGCGTCTCGAAGAAAACACTAAAACACCCTAGCGCCGGTTCAGCCGATGACGTGCACGAATATCATGGCCAAGACCAGCGGCATGACTACCAGGCTCCCCAGATTGCCGATCAGTACCAGTGAAGCTACCTTGTGGGGTTCCTGGCGATACTGCTCCGCCACCAGATAATTAAGCACCGCCGGCGGCAAAGCGGCGAACACCCATAGTGCCGCAGCCCTCGGCCCCTGGATATCCAGCCACCAGATCAGCGGCGCTGCCAGGATCAAGCCGCTGAGCGGGCACAGTACCGCTCCCAGCACCCCGGTCTTCCAGTCACTGAAGTCGATATCCAGCATGCGCACGCCGAGCGCGAACAGCATCAAGGGAATGCACACTCCTCCCAGCATGTTCAGCGCTTCCAGCAACCATACCGGCAACGCTATTCCGCCGAGATTGACAACCAGGCCGGCGATGCTGGCCAGCACGATCGGCATCCTGAGCAGCCGCCACATGGGAGTATGCGGGCTAAGCATATAAAGCCCTACCGAGAAGTGCAGCAACATCTCGACGATGAATACCACCACCGCCGCCGGCAGCGCTGCTTCACCGAAGGCCAGTACGATCAGGGGAATTCCCATATTCCCGGAGTTGTTGAACATCATGGGCGGCAGGAAGGTCTTGGGGTCGAGCCGTAGCCAGCGGGTCACTGGCCACAGTAGCACGCCAGAACCTAGCACGATTAACGCCGCACCCAGTGCCAGGGTGGCGTATTCTTCGAGTGGTGCCTGGCGGTCGGATAGCACCGCGAACACCAGCATGGGCACGAAAAGCTCCATATTGAGAGTATTGAGCCCACGGATATCCGGCGTGCGAAAGCGTCCATAGAGCGTGCCACAGCCAGCGATGAGAAACACCGGCAGCAAGGTGGCGAGTATCTGTCCAATCATCCATAGATCCCTGAATTAGGGAAGTGCTGAATAAATCGACGAGCGGCTTCAAGCACAAGGCGCCCGGAGCGCAGCAACCGGAACATATGGGGTATATGTGAGGCTTGCGAGCACCGCGTAACGCAGTGATTGAGCTTGCATAGGCATTTATTCAGCTTTCCCTTAGGTATTCAGCGTAACATGACTCTGGCTTGCGCAGCGCGCGTGGTGACGTCACCATGATAAAAGTTCCAACTCTTCAAGCGAGTCCCCATGAGCAAGTTCTGGAGTCCAGCTGTTCACGAATTGACGCCCTATATCCCCGGCGAACAACCTCGCGAGCGCCTGGTAAAACTGAATACCAATGAGAACCCTTATCCTCCGGCGCCCGGTGTCGAGAAGGTACTGAGCGGCTATTCCATCGACCATCTGCGCCTCTATCCCGATCCGGAGTCGCTCGCCTTGCGGCACGCCTTGGCCAAAGAACATGGAGTCGAGGTCGGCCAGGTTTTTGTCGGTAACGGTTCCGACGAAGTTCTAGCACTGGCATTCCAGGCCTTCTTCCGCCAGGCAGCACCCTTATCGATGCCGGCGATCACCTATAGCTTCTATCCGGTCTATTGCCGGCTGTACGACATCGCCTATCGAACCCTGGCACTGGACGACGAGTGGCAGGTGCCTTTGGAAGCCTTCGATGTGCACAGCGGTGGAATCGTCTTCGCTAACCCCAATGCCCCCACGGGCCATGGTCACGGCCGAGATGCCATAACCAGGCTCCTTGAGCGCGTCACCGAGTGCGTAGTGCTGATAGATGAAGCCTATGTGGATTTCGGGGGCGAAAGCGCCATACCGCTTGTCGCACAATATCCCAACCTACTGGTGACCGGGACTTTCTCCAAATCGCGCAGCCTCGCTGGCGTGCGGCTCGGCTATGCCATCGGCTCGCGAGAGCTGATCGAAGGCCTTGAGCGCGTCAAGAACTCCTTCAATTCCTATCCGATCGACAGCTTGGCCAGTGCCGTGGGGATCGCCGCACTTGAGGACAGGGAACACTTCGATGCCTGCCGTGAGAAAGTCATCACCACGCGTGAGCGTACGCGGCGCCGACTGACGAATCTAGGCTTCGAGGTGCTACCGTCCCAGGCAAACTTCATCCTCGTGCGTCATCCCGAGCATGATGCCGCCCAACTGTTCGTTGGCTTACGCGAGCGCGGCATCCTCGTGCGTCACTTCAATACCGAGGCCTTGCGCGATTTTCTGCGTATTTCTATCGGCACTGACGACGAGATGGACAGCTTGATTGAAGCACTAGAGACACTGGTTGGCTGAATAGCCCTTCCACACAGCTCCGGCCTAGCGAGGCTGGGGCTGTATATGATGAATAGGGTCACGCTCAGCTTCCAAGCAAGCAGGATTTCAGTCCCAACGCAAAA
>NZ_KE332389.1 GCF_000409775.1 Litchfieldella anticariensis FP35 = DSM 16096
CGGTGCCGAGGTTCAGGCCGGCGGTGTTGGTGGTACCTCTCATGAGGCCTTTGGTGACCCCGGCACTGACGGCGGCGGTGGCGGCGCTGCGCAGGCTGTCGTTGGAGAAGGTGTCGTCGAGCGTGGCACCAAGATCGCCTCGATTATTGATCATGCTGACCGCAGCGGTGCCGGCCAGTGAGCCGGCGCCGGCCCCGATGGCCATGGCTGCCGCGCCGGCAACAACTCCCTCCAGCGCCGCCGCGACGTAATACTGGCCGAAGCAAGCGGCGACGATGGCGATCACCATCGCCACACCGCCACCCAATCCCGATTGCTCGTATTCCCAGCTATCGTGGATTTCCTTGACCCGCCGCCAGTCGATGTCGCCGCGTTCTTCCATCTCCTTGAGCCAGGCGAGGTCGGGGTCGGCGTCGACCATGGCGTCGATGGTCTGGCTGACGGTTTGTTGGTTGATCTCGGGCACCTCGGCGACGATGCCGTCGGCGGCCTGGATGACGAGGTTGCCCTTGGCGATCAGTTGACTCTGGCGCAGGGTTTCGTCGGTGCGTCCTTCGCCTTGGGACGATTGCCAGGCGACGTTGCCGCTGCGCTCTTCGTGGGATTCGGTGTGGAAATCGCTGGCGGCTTCGAAGTGGATGGTGCCGCCGCTGGCCAGCGTCAGGTTGTTACCGGCTTCGAGCCGGGCGCCCTGGTAGCGTTGGTCGGCGCCGCTGATCACGGTGAGATCATTGCCGCTTTCGAGGCGGCTGCCCACGGCGCGAATGTCGTTGA
>NZ_KE332390.1 GCF_000409775.1 Litchfieldella anticariensis FP35 = DSM 16096
CGCCGACGCTTTGGATTCGATGTGGCCGCCGTTGGGCTGGACGCCGGTTACTTTACCGCCGCGATTTGCCAAGGGTTGGAGAAGCGCCAACTTTACGGTGTGATCGGTTATTGTCGGCCCAGCAAGCCGAAAGGCATGATGCCGAAACGCCTCTTCGTGTATGACGCCGATCAGGACGGTTACCGCTGTCCAGAAGGCCAGACGCTGCGTTATGCGACTACCAACCGGGAAGGCTATCGTCATTACCACTCGGACCCGGTCTGGTGCCGGGAGTGCCCACGCCTAGCGACTTGCACACGCAATCAACACTACCGCAAGACGGTGACTCGCCACGTCTGGGAAGACGCCAAGGAGCGGGTGGGGAGCCGCCGGCTGGAGCCGGTAGGCAAACGAATTTACGAGCGCCGCAAGGAGACGGTGGAGCGCAGCTTCGCAGATGCCAAGCAACTCCATGGGTACCGCTATGCTCGCATGCGGGGAATCGCTGGAATGCGAGAGCAGGCCTTGCTCTGTGCGGCAGCGCAGAACCTCAAGAAAATGGCCTTGGCGGCCTGAGAGGGGCCCGGTCGTCGAATTTTCCTTCCAGCGACACCTTCAGGAAGCCCCATACTCGCTTGAGAGCGCCATTTTCTGCCTCTCGAGAGATAAATCGTGTTGTAGCGCTCCCTTCCGTCGCGAGCAAAGAACGCGAGCGTAGAAACACAAACCCCGCAAAAAATGCGGGGTTCGTCAGCAGTCTG
>NZ_KE332391.1:0-58825 GCF_000409775.1 Litchfieldella anticariensis FP35 = DSM 16096
CGGCCGGAGGCGTCGGCCTTGTAGCGTCCGGGGGCGTCGTAGTGTTCGTAAGCGGTTCGCTGGGCGTGTTCGTCGAGGCCGTCGGCCTGATGGGCATGCAACTGGGCGTAGGCCGGGGTCTTGAACGAGTAGTCCTTGAGCGTCACCGAGGCCGGCTTGACCCGCGACGCCTGCTGTAGCCGACGCACATGGCGTCGCGGCGCGGTGCCACCGGCCCGGGCGTGATAGGGCCGCGCGCCGAGATTGGTGAGCAGGGTCGGATCGTCGCTGACCACCAAGCGGTGGCGATCGGCCTCGAATTCGTGGAAGTAGTACAGCCCCTCCTCGGCGGCCAGGCGCTCGAGGAAGGCCAGGTCGGTCTCGCGGTACTGCACGCAGAACTCGCGCTCGGCGAGCTCGCGGGTCACCGCGAAGGCGACCTCATGGAGGCCGTGTTCAGTGCACAGGGTATTGAGGATGGTCAGCGGCGAGACATGCTGGAAGATGCGCGAGTTGTGACGCAACGACAAGCGCCACAGCGCCGGGCGGATCACCACCTCGTAACGGGTGCGGCGATGACCGCGATCGCCACGCTGGAACTCGGCGGCGATGCCGTGCACGTGGCGCAGCGCCTCGCCGTCCTGCCACAGGGTCAGGGTCAGCTCGCGTTCCAGCCAGTCCGTGGGGCTCAACCCGCCATCGCGGCTGGCGAAGGCCCCGCGCAGATGGAAGGGCGCGGAGAGCGCCTCCTCGAAGGTGAAGTCGACCACCGCCAGGTCGAGCGCCGGCTGACCGGCGAGGGTGAGCGTGAACTGGAGACCGGTCTGGTTGGCCATGCGCTGCGTCCCTGCAGGAAATATAGGAAAATTATGGGCTATATTGGTAAGCGCTAAACTTATCGGATGCCCCGCTTCAGGACAAGGAGCCCTGTGTAGGAAATCGACCACAGACTTGTAAGCGATTGATGACAAGCGATTGGTGGTTTTCGCTTACATCGCTTCCCTCATCGCCTGCTAGATGAGCGATTGCACAGGGTTCTGATCCACTGAAGGGCAGGATACGGCCTCCTTATCCCAGTGTGTTGGTGCCACATGAGGAGGTCTTGCATGACAGTGGGTTCTTCCTGCTATGTGAGATGGTAGATGGGCTCGGTTGACGCTTGATGGTTCCCGGCCCAGGCAGAGACTTGACATCGGACTGCCATCATCCATTCATGCTAATGCAATAAAAGCTTCCGACCATGAGGCTCCCGTGACTTCATGTGAGGCAGGACGATGACACAACCCCAGCAGCCCGGCACCACCGATCCCATTCTCGCGGCGGGCGACGAGCCCTTGAGCAACCATTCCGACAACCGTTATTTCGGCGATGTCCTGCAAGCCCGGTTGAGTCGGCGGGGATTCCTGCGCGGCAGCCTGGCCACGGCCGTGACTGCCGCCATGGCCACTAGCCTGCCGCTTGCCTCGGCTTTTGCCGGACAGACACAACGCGGCACGGGGCCCACCCTAGGCTTCACACCGATTCCTACCAGCACTGCCGACACCGTCGTGGTGCCTCAGGGCTATCGCAGCCAAATACTGATCCCTTGGGGAACCCCGATTACCGGCGATTATCCCGAGTTTGCACCGGACAACGATGGTGAGGCGCAGGCCCAACAGACCGGCAGCCACCATGATGGCATGCATTTCTTTGCCATCGACGGCAGCTCGCAGGATGGCTTGCTGGTGCTCAATCACGAGTACGTCGAGCCTCGCTTCATGCATGCTGCCGCCTCCGGCCTGACACTCGATAGCGAAGGCTTTCCGCAGAACGAGGACGGCAGCCGCGACCCCGACCAGGTACTCAGGGAAATGAACGGGCATGGCGTGAGCGTCATACGTATTCGCCAGTCCGAGAGCGGTCAATGGGGTGTGGTGCGCGATGATTTCAATCGTCGCATCACGGCGCGCACGCCGATGATGCTATCCGGCCCGGTGGCTGGCACCGAACACGTGCGGACCAAATACAGTCCCGACGGCACCATGACTCGCGGTACCCAGAACAACTGCTCCAGCGGCGTCACGCCTTGGAACACCTACATGGCTGCCGAGGAGAACTGGTCCGGCTACTTCGCCAATGAGGACACCGAGATCGACCGTCGCCAGTCGCGCTACGGTATCGAGACCCGCGACACCGGGCGTTGGAACTGGCACCGCGCCGCGGGTGGCGATGACGAGTTCATCCGCTTCGATGCCACGTCGCGTGGCGCCAGCGCCGAGGACGACTATCGCAACGAACCCAACACCTTCGGCTACATGGTCGAGATCGATCCCTTCGATCCCGATTCCACCCCAGTCAAGCGC
The DNA here is from genome assembly GCF_000409775.1 of Litchfieldella anticariensis FP35 = DSM 16096. Taxonomy (GTDB): domain Bacteria; phylum Pseudomonadota; class Gammaproteobacteria; order Pseudomonadales; family Halomonadaceae; genus Litchfieldella; species Litchfieldella anticariensis. Next base: position 2,322 of record NZ_KE332391.1, read on the forward strand.
ACCCACCTGGGACGTTTCGCCCACGAAGGGGTGATCTTTGCCCCGGCTGTCGAAGGCAAGCCGGTGGTCTGTTATTCCGGCGACGACTCACGTTTCGAATACATCTACAAGTTCGTCTCCGCCCAGCCGTACCATGCCGCTAGCGCTGACGGCTCGCTGCTCGACGAAGGCACGCTGTATGTGGCGCGATTCAATGACGACGGCAGCGGCGAGTGGCTGGCACTGGCCCCGGGCAAGAACGGTCTGACCCCGGAAAACGGCTTCGCCGATCTCGCCGACATCCTGGTCAACACCCGTAGCGCAGCCGATCATGTGGGGGCAACGAAGATGGATCGTCCCGAGTGGGGGGCGGTGGACCCAGAAAACGGCTACGTCTACTTCACGTTGACCAACAACAGCAAGCGCGAAGAGGATCAGCTCGATGCCGCTAACCCACGCGCTGCGAATGGCTTCGGCCAGATCGTGCGCTGGCAGGAAGACGGAAGCCAAGAGGCCGAACGTTTCCAATGGGAGTTGTTCGTTCTGGCGGGCGACGGCGAAGACAGCCGCGACCTGGCAGGCAATCCGCTTGGTGAGGAGGCGCTACTCGCTTGCCCCGATGGTCTGTGTATCGATGCCGATCGTCGAGTCTGGATCCAGACCGACATCAGCGACTCATCGGTGAACGATGGCATCTACACGCCGTTCGGCAACAACCAGATGCTCGCCGCCAACCCCGAGACCGGTGAGATCAAGCGCTTCCTGACCGGTCCCATTGGCCAGGAGATCACCGGCATGGCCATCACGCCGGATCAACGCACCATGTTCATCAACGTCCAGCATCCCGGTGCCAACACCAGTGCCGAGGACTTCGCCCAAGGCCGCTACCTCAGCCACTGGCCGGAAGGCGGCGATACCTTCCCACGTTCGGCTACCGTGGTCATCACGCGTGAAGATGGTGGTGTGATAGGCACCTGATATCTACATCTTCCTTCTCCGAGACGACAAACGCCGTTGCCCATGGCAGCGGCGTTTGCGTTGTCCCCTGCGGGGGATGTCCGGCGCATCAAAAATGCCATTCCAGATTGAAGGTCAAGGCATCGGTATCGACCCCCGGCTTGTCGTGATTCCCAAACTTGTTGCGCCAATACTCATAACCGACACCGGCCCAAAGGTTATCGCCTTCGCCCCAGGCCAGCTTGCCCACATCCAACATCAGCGAGGTCCGCATCAGTTGCTCGGGCTTGGTTTCGACATTGAAGTAGTCCTTGCCCTTCTCACTGTTGTAGTTGTAGAACCCCTGGAATTTCAGCGGCAACGCGCCGACATCGAAGGGCACACCCCAGGCCACACTGAGCTGATAGTAGGGATCGAAGGAGATACTGTTGCGATTGCCGGGGGCTCCGCAGGCATCCAGGCCACAATGGTTCCATTCGCGACTATAGAGCAGGCTGACATCGAGGAAACCGCGCGACAGATCGAATTTCAGCGTTGGCCCCAGCACGACTTGACGCTTGCGCGGCGCGAAGGCGGTGTTCTTGGTGTTGAGATCGAACCCACCGGTCAAAGCGATATCACTAATTGGGCCGAAGGCGAGCGGCTCGTCGCTGAGCTTGCCGTAATGCAGTTGGTGACGGTAGGTCAGGTAGGCTTCCGTAGCGCCGCTGTCGCTCCCGTGGGCCGGATCACTGTCATTGGATTGCAGGATGTCCAGATTGAAAAAGTTCTGCCCGTAGGCATAACCACTGGCATGCGTCAGGCTAAGGGTATGCTTGTCGATTTCCTCGGGATTGCTTGGCTCGGTGAACTGGGTACCGAAACGGTAACCGATAGCGGTGTCACTCCAGGTGGCGGCGTGAGCCAAGGAAGTGGCAAGCGTCAGGACGGTGCCAATGACCACCCCGTTGCAAGAAGACTGCATCATGATAAATTGTCTCCAGCATCATTGTCATTGTGGGCACATTCCATGTATACAAATGGATGTGTTACGTCAGTCTAGAGATGCCGGAATAAATGAAAACCGATATACTTCTATAGCCTTTATAATGAAAATCGTATAAAGCTAAATGAGATGACACGACGCGCTGTGCTTGCTTCGACGTGAGCCCCTTGCCAACGATATGGATGAACCCCATGATTCAGCGCCGCAAGGATCCCCTCGATACCTACCTGCTACGGGTACTGTGCCTATTGCTCGACGAGCGCAGTGTGTCGCGCACCGCCGTACGCCTGCACCAATCGCAGCCAGCCATCAGCGCAGCATTGAAGAAGTTGCGCGAGATCTTCGGTGATGCGCTGTTGGTACGGGAAAAGAGTGGTATGGTCCCCACCGAACGAGCCTTGCAACTGCTACCGCACGCACGGCGGGCCTTGGCGGAAATCGACAAGCTCGTCAATGAACCGGTGGAGTTCGATCCCTTCGCCAGCCAGCAGGTGTTCCGACTCGGTGCACCTGACTACTTGGCTCCTGTCTTCTTGGCACGGGTGGTCGAGCGTTTCCGCCAGGAAGCGCCCCTGGCACGGCTGACGATTCACTCCCTGGGGCCTGACTACGATTTCGAGACCGCCCTGGCCGAGGGCGAGCTGGACGTGGTGATCGGCAACTGGCCAGAGCCTCCAGAACGCATGCACCTGTCGATGCTGCTGGAAGACGATATCGTGTGTTTGGTTTCCTCGCGCCATCCCCTGGCACGCAAGGGGCTGACGTATGATGATTACCTGGCGGCGCGTCATGTGGTGCCCATGCCCTATTCGCGCAGCCAGCGCGGCGTGATCGACAGCAGGCTGGCCAGCCTGCGTGTCGAGCGGCGTGAAACCGTCGAGGTACAGTCCTTCAACTTGGCACCTTACCTGTTACAGGACAGCGACCTCGTCTTCACCACCAGCCGTCATTTCGCGCGCTTTTACGCTAACCTGCTGTCCCTGACCATCCTGCCCTCGCCCATCGACTTTCCGCCGATGCGCTTCTACCAGCTATGGCATGATCGTACCCATCACTCACCGTCTCATCGTTGGTTGCACCGCCTGCTCGGCGAATTCGGCCATCAGGTGCAGTAGGCGAAACCAAGAACGCCGCAGCCGTCATCGGACGGCTGCGGCGTAGAAAAGGCGAAGTCATTCGAAAACGCGCTATTCGAAACTAAAGCGTGGCTCGGGCGCCTCGGGCAGCAGACGCGCACAGGCGCGCACTTTTTCCAGCAGTTCAGCGTGGGTTGGTGCCACCAGGTTGATGTGTCCCAGTTTACGGCCGACTCGCTCGCTTTTGTCATAGCGGTGCAGGTGGGCGTCCTCGAGGGTGAGAATCTCGGCAGGGTCGCCTTCACGGCCGATCACATTGATCATGCAGGTCGGCATCCGCGCATGAGTGTCGCCCAGCGGCAGCCCCTGAATGGCACGCAGGTGATTCTCGAACTGGCTGGTCACCGCACCATCCATACTCCAATGACCGGAGTTGTGCACCCGTGGCGCCATCTCATTGGCCAGCAGCTTGCCGTCTCGGGTCTGGAATAATTCGAGTGTCAGTACACCAACGTAATCGAGTTCATCGAGCAACGTGCGGATATACTCATCGGCGAGCAATTGCACGCTGTCGTCGAGATCCGGCATCGGCGCCAGCGAATAACGCAGGATACCGTCGACATGCACGTTCTCGGCCATGGGATAAAACACCACGTGGCCGTCGCGGCCACGCACAGCGATGATCGATACCTCGCGCACGAAGTCCACGAAGGCTTCGACGACCAGGCGCGGATGGCCAATCTGGCGCCAGGCGTCGTGAGCCTCGGACGGGTCGCGCAACACGGCCTGGCCCTTGCCGTCGTAGCCTTCGGTAACCGACTTGGCGACCACTGGACAGCCCAGTTCACGCGCCGCCGCTTCGAGTTCGTCAGCGTGTTCCACCACTCGATAAGTGGGAGTGGGAATGCCCAAGCGATCGAACAGTGCCTTTTCCTCAGCACGGTTCTGGCAGATGCGGATCGCTTCACTGGAAGGGTAGACCGGCTTGTGCTCTTCGATATCCTGCACCAGGGCCACCGGCAAGTGCTCGAATTCGTAGGTCACCAGATCGACCTTTGACAGGAATTCCTCCAGATGACGCTGGTCGGTATCGATCATCACCTCACCGATGCCAGCGCTGGGGTGGCCGGTAGTATCGAGGAACGTGAAGCGGTTAGCCAAGGGGTAACCCGCCAAGGCCAGCATGCGCCCCAACTGTCCGGCACCCAGTACGCCGATATTCATGGCCATATCTCCTCACTCGGCTCGCGGATCGGGGTTATCGAGCACTTTCTGGGTCTGCTCGGTGCGAAAAGCCTCGACAGCAGCACGCACCTTATCGTCCTGCAACGCAACGATCTGCGCGGCCAGCAGCCCGGCATTGGTCGCCCCAGCCTTGCCAATGGCCAAGGTACCCACGGCAATGCCACCCGGCATCTGGGCAATGGAGAGTAACGAATCCAGCCCCTTGAGCGCCTTTGATTCCACCGGCACCCCCAGCACGGGTAAGGGCGTTTGAGACGCCACCATGCCCGGCAAGTGTGCCGCACCGCCAGCTCCCGCGATGATCACCTGCAGCCCCCGCTCAGCAGCCCCCTTGGCATATTCGAACAACAGGTCCGGCGTGCGGTGAGCCGATACGACGCGGGTCTCATAGGTTACGCCGAGACGATCGAGCATCTCGACTGCATGCTCCATGACCGGCCAGTCCGACTTGGACCCCATGATCACGCCCACTCGCGGTGCCTGCTTCGACGACGGCATGCCTGTGTTCCCCCATGTAATGATGACGATACTTCAAGACCCGAGGCCCGGGCGGTATCGTTTGAAAACCGCGCAGCATACCGCTATACGCGGTCAGGGGAAAGAGTTGACACCTCCATCGATAGGCGACAACAGAGAAGCCGATCAGCCTGCTGGTATCAGCCACTAGTGGCAGTAGCCCTCGACTCACGGTGATGAGCCAGCCAGTTGCCGCCGATGGTCAACACCATGACCGCGACGCCCGCAGCCTCTATCATCAGCTCAGGATAGAACACCGCCACGATAGCTGGCACGGTGATCAATCGGGGCAGCCACGACATGCGTGTGAACAGATAGCCTTCCAGGACCACCGCGAATGCCGCCAATGCCAAGAGAGCGATGATGGCATTCCAGATCACGAGCAGTACCGGCCCACCGACGATGATCTCCGGATTGAAGACCATGAACAGCGGGATCAGGTACAGCCCCTTGGCGAACTTCCATGCCTGGAAGCCGGTTTCCATGGGCTTGCTACCGGCGATCGCCGCCCCGGCGAAGCCGGCCAGGGCAATGGGCGGTGTCACGTTGGAGTCCTGGGAATACCAGAACACCACCAGGTGGGCGATCAACAGCGGCACGCCGAACTCATTGGTCAGCGCAGGGCCGACCAGTACGATCAATACGATATAACTCGCCGTGACCGGCAACCCCATCCCCAGCACCAGGCTGGCCAGCAGCACCATCAGCAGCGCCAGCACCAGATTGCCGCCGGAGAAGGCCAACATCATCGCCGAGAACTTGAGCCCCAGGCCGGTCAACCCCACCACCCCGACGATGATGCCGGCCACGGCACAGGCCATGGATACCGCCACGGCATTGCGCGCACCGAGTTCGAGGCCTTCGATCAGCTTGAGGAAGCCGGCCCACACCACTTCCCGGATGCTGGCGAAGGTCACCTTCTGGCCTTGCCGGGGCGCGATGAACAAGAACCAGACCGTATAGCGCAGCACCGCCACGGCGACCATGGTGACCACCGCCCAGAAGCCGACCCGCATCGGCGACATGTTCATCACCAGCAGCCATACCAGTACCGCCAGTGGTAGCAGGAAATGCCAGCCCTCGCGCATCACGTCGCGCATCTGGGGCAGCTCCGAGCGCGGCATGCCCTGCATGCCTTGTTTCAGGGCGATGATGTGCACGAACAGATACACCGTGGAGAAGTACATGATCGCCGGCAGTACGCTGACCTTGACCACGTCCAGGTACGGCGTGTTGGTGTACTCGGCGATCAGGAAGGCCCCGGCCCCCATCAACGGTGGCATGATCTGCCCGCCGGTGGAGGCTGCCGCTTCGATGCCGCCGGCCTGCTTCGGCTTGTAGCCCAAACGCTTCATCAGCGGAATGGTGAAGGCACCGGTGGTCACCACATTGGCGATGGCGCTGCCGGAAATCGACCCCATGCCCGCCGACGCGATGACCGCCGCCTTGGCGGGGCCGCCACGCTGGCGACCAGTGGCCGCATAGGCGAGGTCAATGAAGAACTTGCCGGCACCGGTGCTTTCCAGGAAGGCCCCGAACAGCACGAAGACGAAGATATAGGTGGCAGCCACGCCCAACGGCAGGCCGAAGATGCCTTCCTGGCCCAGGTACAACTGACCCACCAGGCGATCGAGATTGTAACCGCGGTGCCCCATGATGCCGGGTAGGAAGTCGCTCAGCCAGGGAAGCTCGCCGCGTGGCCCGGCAAAGGCATAGAGGATCGCCAGGGCACCGATGATGGTCATGCCCAATCCCACTGCACGTCGGCTGGCTTCCAGCACGGTGACCGTGGCGATACAGCCGATGAAGATATCGGTCTGGCTCCAGAACCCAGCACGGGAAAAGATCTCGTCGAGGTTCAGGACCAGGTATCCCCCGGTGATGACCGCCCCCGCAAAGAAGGCGACATCGATGATCCCGCCGATCACACCACGCTTGCGGTGGGGACCGAATACCGGAAACATCAGGAAGGCCAGCATCATGATCAGCGCCAAGTGGATACTGCGCTGATAGAACAGCCCCAGCGGTTGAATGCCGGCGGAATAAAGTTGGAACAGCGACAGCCCTACCCCTACCAGGGTGATCAGCCAGAGAATGGGACGGGAGTGCTTGGCTTGACTCCCGGGGATGATGGGGGACGTTCCTGGCTCACTCATACAGGCCTCATTGAGAACTTTCTCGTTCGACACGCAAACTGATCTGCACCCGCTCTCCCGCGGCTAGCTCACTCAGGCTGATCAGGATGTCGCCTTTCACCAAGCGGTGGTTGACCTTGGGCGAGCCGACCCGAAGCAGGTAACGATTGTCAGCCACCGGTTCATCGATGTTTTCGATCCAATAGCCTCCTGCGCCATCGGAACGCGCTTCGCCGCGTCCCAGGACCGGCCCCAGGCCAGCGGCATAATCTGGCTGGTGGCTACGTTCCAGCACCATGTGGCCAGCCCGGTTGCGATAGCAATCGTGGACGGGGAATCCCTCCACGGAGTGGTTCCAGACCAGACACCAGCTCTGGCCGGCAGACATCGGTAGGGACACGATTCGCCGTTGGTCATCGTCGTGAACTTCCAGCCAGGCGTGATTCCCGGCCACCGAGGGCGAGGTCCCGCCAGTTCCTTCGGCAAAGGCGTGGCTGCCAAAATCGCCGAGAGACAAACACAACGAAAGAGCGGGCAGCAAGGCCCGCCCTCTCTTCCATATCATCCAATTCATGCGACATTTACGGGCGCTGGTTATCGGACACTTCGGCGCCGACTTCCTCATAATAGCGCAACGCACCCGGGTGGAACGGGATCGGCGTCGACTCGACACTGAATTCCACCGTAGTGTCGTTGGCTGCCGGGTGGATAGCGATCAGTTCGTCGGTCTTCTCGAACAGGACCTTGGTGACCTGATAGGCCAGTTCCTCATCCATGCTGGCATCGACCGTCAACACATTGGGGATACTGATGGTCTGTACCGGCTCTTCCATGCCCTCGTAGAGACCGGCACGCAATTTGTAGGCAGCGAATACCGGTTCCTCTTCCCGCGCATTGGCGATTTCTTCGTCGGTCAAGCCGATCAGGCGCACGTCACGTGTGGTAGCCAGGTTGAGGATCGAACTGGTAGGCGGACCCACGCTCCAGAAGCCGGCGTCGATATCGCCATCACGAATAGCGTCCGCTGTCTCGTTGAAATTGAGGCGCTGGGGGGTGATGTCATCGTAGGTGATGCCGTTGGATTCCAGCACTGCGCGAGCATTGAGCTCGGTGCCGCTGCCCGGAGCCCCCACCGAGACACGCTTGCCCTTGAGATCCTGGAGGGATTCGATGCCCGAATCGGCCAAGGTGACGATCTGCACCGCATTGGGGTAGATAGAAGCCAGAGCACGAGTGTCGGGCAGCTCGCGTCCTTCAAAGTCTCCGGTACCGGAATAAGCCTGGTAGACCGTATCGGCCAGGGCCAAGGCGATATCGGAATCGCCACGGTAGATCAGCCCCATATTCTCGACCGAGGCACCGGTCACCTCGGCTACGGCACTATGACCGTCGATGTGATTGTTGATCAGCTCAGCCAAGCCGCCACCGTATGGATAATAGGTACCGCCGGTCCCGCCCGTGGCGATGGAGAGCTGTTGCTGTGCCATGGTGAAGGGAGCCGCGGCAATCAGGGATGCCGCCATGGCGTACTTGAGCATTCGCATCTACGTTCCTCCGGTCAGCAGTGTGACGTTTGTTATTGAGTTATCGGCACCATAGCAGGGCTGCGATGCCATGCATTACACCCTGCAACATGCCCTCCGTTGAAAGCTAGCATGCTTATCGCGACTCGGGTAATCGGGGATTATTTCTACATTTCAGCAAATTATCTTCAACGAAGACTTTCGTCTTAGGGAAACACTGAATAAATCGACGAGCGGCTTCAAGCACAAGGCGCCCGGAGCGCAGCAACCGGAGCATATGGGCTATATGTGAGGCTTCGACCGGGCTGGCGCACCAGCACCGCGTAACGCAGTGATTGAGCTGCGCAGGCATTTATTCAGTGTTTCCTTAGAAACTTACGCGGCGTTCGGAAAGGCCAGCACGTCAGTGATCTCTTTTCAGCCACGTCAATTTCAGCTCATGCTGTCCCTCTTCATCGGTAACGAACAGGGAGTCCTCGCTGATCATCACCGCCCAATTGATGCTGCGCGGCAACTCTTGAGACAATTCGGACAATTCCTGTGGCGGCAACGCCACGACGTTCAGATTGTCTAACGTATTCAATGATGGAAATACCTTGCTTTCCCACATCCGCCTATCCCCATACACCAGAAGCGATACTCGCTCGGCACGCCGCGAACACCAGACCAAGCGGTCTCCGTCCGGCTGACCGACCTCGATCCAGTGCAACACCCGATCATCGAGGCTCTTTTGCCATAAGGCGGCTTCATCGACGGTGGAAAGACCGCGCCCGAAGACCAACGCTTCGTCATACCACAAGGCAAGTGCCAACAAACGCGCTGCTAACCGCTCTTCGGTTTCCGACGGGTGGCGCGCCATGGTGAAGCGCAGAGACTCATAGATACCCCGATCCAGGTCGGTGAGATTGAGTTCGACCTTGTAGGGCGTTGCACTGAGAGCCATGGTGACATCCTAGTCCAGAGTGAGAAATCGCAGTCTACCCTGATCAGGGTAGCGGGACGATATGGGGTTCATCCATGAGGAGACGGCAATAATGAACGATCGCATCATGCTGATCACCGGTGCATCCAGCGGTATCGGGGCCGCTACGGCCCGAGCGGCCGCCAGAGAAGGTTACAAACTGGTATTGGCGGCGCGCTCGATGGACAAACTGGAGAAGCTAGCACGCGAACTGGGGCCGGAAAACGTACTGACCGTGAGCTGCGACGTGACCTCGATGGACAACCAACGCGCCATGGTCGAACAGGCCCTCGAATGCTTCGGACGCTTGGATGTGGTCTTCGCCAATGCTGGCCGCGGCGGTTCGCCCGGCGGTTTCAGCGGTGCCGATATCGACGCTTGGCGTGACATGATCCTGACCAATATCTATGGCGTAGGCTTGACCCTGCAGGCCACGCTACCGGCCCTGCGCGCCAGTCGCGGCCATGTGTTGCTCACCGGCTCTGCCGCCGGCCGCACTACCATTCCCGGCTCCATGTACAGCGCGACCAAATGGGCGGTGAGCGGGATCGGCTACAACCTGCGCGAAGAATTGCGCGGTAGCGGTATCCGCGTGACCCTGATCGAGCCAGGCATGGTCGACACCCCCTTCTTCGACGAGCCGCCGGAACACGCCCTTCGGGATAAGGACATCGCCAATGCGGTGATCTATGCCATCAGCCAACCAGCGCACGTGGACGTCAACGAGATTCTGGTGCGTCCCACGCCACTACAGGAGGATTGAATGCCGGCATGAACGACTTCGAACCCACAGAGAAAAAACGTCACAAAAATTTCCCCGATTGGATACTGGCGGAACGTGCAAAAACCTTGCATGCTGTCGGTATCGCAAGCCAAGCCAACGGAGCCTCATGAGCACGGCACGATTAACGACCGGTTGGGATGCCCAAGAACCTCCCCGAATGGCACCCGACCTGGACGTCAGGGAATTGGAAAAGCGCAGCCGCCTGATGCGCGTCGTTACCCGGCGAATCGCCCTTTCGGAACTGGGCAATCGTGAAATAGCCCAACGCGCCGGCATCCCCCCACAGCGGCTCAGCGACTTGCTGGCCGGTAAGATCGAGCAGTTCTCGGTCGATGAATTGCAGGCATTACGAGATTGCGTAGAAGAGGACTCTTCCACGCCACCCTGATGCCTATCAGAGGATCGATAAGTAATGCACGCTGAATAGATGCCGCGGGTCGGTCCACACTGCCGTGGGCTCATAGCCGGCCCGCTTGGCTAGTGCCTGAAATCCTGCAATGCTGTACTTGCAGGAATTCTCCGTATGCAACCTTTCCCCCTCCTCCAAAGCGAAATGTCCTTCTTCTAGCCGCAGGGTCTGCCGGCAGCGACTGACCAGATGCATTTCGATGCGTGACTCGGCCTCGTTGTAGTAGGCCAGATGATCGAAGTTCTCCGGCTCGACCTCGACTCCCAACTCCCGATGCAGGCGCTCCAGCAGATTCAGGTTGAAGGCGGCCGTAACCCCGGCGGCATCATTGTAGGCAGCTTCGAGCACAGCCCGGTCTTTCACCAGGTCGACACCGATCAGCACCCCGCTTCCATCCGGCAGCACCTGACGCAAACGGGCGAGAAAAGCCTGTGCCGCGGGTGGCTCGAAATTGCCGATGCTCGACCCAGGAAAAAAAGCCACGGTGCGCTGTCCGGCGATACCGTCAGGCAGAGCCAAACGGCGCGAGAAGTCGGCCCACGCAGCATGTACCTCGAGCCAAGGATAGTCGGCAGCCAACCGGCGCGTACTCTCGAGCAGGAAATCACGCGAGATATCGATACCCAGATAGCGGCTGGGACGCATCGCCTCGAGCAGCAGCCTGATCTTGCGGCTGGCACCGCTACCAAGTTCGACCAGCAGCGAATCAGGGCCCACCAAGGCAGCGATCTCATCGCTGGCATCGACCAGAATACATTCCTCGGTGCGTGTCAGGTAGTACTCCGGCTGTTGGCAGATGCTCTCGAACAGCAGAGACCCGCGCCGGTCGTAGAAGAATTTCGGCGACAGCGACTTGGGTGTGGCACTCAGACCAGCGATCACGGCGTCACGAAACGAGGTCTGCGCCTCGACCACATGCTGATCGTGAAAGCGTACTGCCTGGTTCATGGCATATCCTCATGAGTGACGCAATGCGCTTTCCTACAACCTAGAGAGAGTTCCCTCATGCAGCAACCGGATTCGCCGGTATTGCGAGACATTGTGCTGGTCGGTGGCGGCCATAGTCATGTCGGAGTGCTCAAGCGCTTTGCCATGCGCCCTGAGCCCGGCGTCAGGCTGACCCTGATTTGTCGCGATACCCACACGCCTTACTCCGGCATGTTGCCAGGCTATATCGCCGGTCATTACACCTTCGACGACGTGCACATCGACCTACGCCGGCTGGCGGAATTCGCCGGCGCGCGCTTCCTTGGCGACGAAGCGGTGGGAATCGATCATGCAGGGCAAAAAGTATTGTGCCGCTCACGTCCCCCAGTGCCCTATGATCGGCTGTCGATCAATATCGGTTCGACTCCCCGGGTTGGCCAGGTCGAGGGCGCGGGTGAGCATGCGGTACCAGTCAAACCGATCCACCGCTTCAATAACCGCTGGCGAACGCTACTCGAGCGCGTCAAGCTCCATCCCGGCACCACGCGCATTGCGGTGGTCGGCGGTGGCGCGGGAGGTGTCGAGCTACTGCTGGCGATGCAATACCGATTACGCAAAGAACTTGCGGCCCAAGGGCGTAACCCGGAAGAGCTGGTCTTCCAGCTACTTACGCGCAGCACGCGAATTCTGCCGACCCATAATGCCCGCGTACGAGCCTATTTTGAGCGAGTCTTGAATCGCCGTGGCATCGCGATACACACCTCGACCGAAGTGACCAGCGTTGATGTGGGTCGTTTGTGCTGTGACCGAGGGCAGTGGCACGCAGCCGACGAGATCGTCTGGGTGACCGACGCTGGTGGCGCCGCCTGGTTGCGTGACACCCACCTGGCCCTTGATGAGGAAGGCTTCATCCTGGTCGATGCCAATCTTCGCTCGGTAAGCGATCCCAATATCTTCGCGGCTGGCGACATCGCCAACCAGGTCGATTATCCCCGCGAGAAGGCTGGGGTCTTCGCCGTCCGCCAGGGACGCCCGCTCGCCGACAACCTACGCGCTGCCGTCATCGGTCGACCTCTCAAGCCCTATCGCCCGCAAACGCGTTGGCTGGCGCTGATCAGCACTGGCGATCGCCATGCCGTCGCCTCACGCGGCGCCTTGTTCCTGGCCGGCGATTGGGTATGGCGTTGGAAGGACTGGATCGACCGACGCTTCATGGCCAAGTTCAATGAATTGCCCGGGATGAAGGAAAGCACGAACGGAAAACCAGACTCCGCAAGCCGGGTAACGCTGAACGACGAGGAGAGCGCGCAGGCAATCTCGGCGCTGGCCATGCGCTGCGGCGGCTGTGGTGCCAAGGTCGGCGCCTCGGTACTGTCACGAGCTCTGTCAACACTGACTCCCACCCCGCGCGATGAAGTTCTGGTCGGCCTGCATGCCCCGGACGATGCAGCGGTAGTACGCGTTCCACCGGGCAAGGCTCTGGTACATAGCGTGGATTTCTTCCGCGCCTTCATCGACGACCCTTATGTGTTCGGCAAGGTTGCCGCCAACCACGCCCTGGGCGATATCTTCGCCATGGGTGCCGAGGCACAGACCGCCACCGCCGTGGCCACAGTGCCCCAGGGGCTGGAAGCCAAGGTCGAGGATACCGTGTTCCAGATGATGAGCGGCGCGCTGGAAGTGCTCAACGAGGCCGATTGTAGCCTGGTCGGGGGACACACCGGCGAAGGCCGGGAGCTGGCACTGGGCTTCGCCGTCAACGGCTTGATCGAGGCCGATGGCGATACCGCACTGCGCAAGGGAGGCATGCGCCCCGGAGATGTACTCATCCTCACCAAGCCCATCGGTACCGGCACCCTGTTCGCTGCCCACGCCCGTTTGGCCGCTCGGGGTCGCTGGATCGACGCAGCACTCACATCGATGTGCCAGTCCAATCGCCTTGCTGCACAGTGCCTGCGCGAGCACGGCGCCACGGCTTGTACCGACCTTACGGGTTTCGGGTTGCTAGGACATCTGATCGAGATGACCCGCCCTTCGAACGTCGACGCTGAACTCGACCTTGCCGCACTGCCGCTACTCGAGGGCGCCGAGGAAACTGTCGCTGCAGGAATCCTGAGCTCACTGCAACCGGCCAATGTGCGGTTGCGCCGGGCCCTGCGCGATCAGGCCCGCTGGGTCGATCATCCGCGCTACCCGCTGCTGTTCGACCCCCAGACCGCAGGCGGCCTGCTGGCCAGTGTGCCAGCAGGTCACGCCACTGACTGCCTGAACGCCCTGCGGGCATTGGGTTATACCAGGGCAACAATCATTGGCCGGGTGTATGAGGCAAGCAAGGCGCTGGAACCCATCGCGCTTACATCATCCGTCATTGGGCAAGCCGTTCTCGACAGTTGAGCCCACAGGCAGCGATGACACGCGCCAGGGCATCACGCTCGGCCTCGGGTCGAAATGCGGTAGCGCGTGCTACTACCCGTTCGCGCAGAGCGGCAACGAAGGCTGGGTCACGCTCGGCACGCAACAGACGGCGGCGCAGTGCCTCGGTATCGGCCACCGGGAAGTAGCCTGGGTAGTCGTCGCCCAATAACCCCCGGTTTCCAGAGATATCCGAGGCAATGACAGGCAAGCCGGCCACGCAGGCTTCGCTGACCACATTGGCACCGCCTTCCATCCGCGAACTGATCACCATCAGCCGCGCCCGCGCCATCCATTGACGCACCCGCCAGTGAGGTTGGTCGCCATTCCACTGGTAGCGGGGGTTGCATGCCATCTCCTCATGCGCCGCATTCGCCCACTCGACGCTGTAGGCCCGGCCCAATTGCACCACGCGCAACCGCGAGTCGGAAGGCAGGTCGCGCACGGCCAATGCCGTTCGTAGCGAGTCCTTCTCCTCGCGCAGATGGCCGGCGACCAGAATATTGAAATGCCGTCTGCCAGGTCTTGGGGCACCTGGTGGCAATGGCAACGCTGACTGCAGCACCGTATGCAGTTGTGTATGAAAGCGTGATGGAATGTCGTCGGCGATAGCGGTATGCAAGCCAATCAAGGCAGAAGCCTGCTCCAGACTGTCGAGGAATACCGCAGGGTGACTATGCTGAAAGCGATAAACGTCGGTGCCGGTCAGGACCACGATCAACGGACACTGGGGAAGGACTTGCCGACTGGCTAGAATGGCTGCGTGGCTGCGCCACGCATGCAGAGCGATCACCAGGTCCGGAGGCGAATTCGCCTGGTGTGGTTGCCGGAAGTCTTCGTCCGGTGCCACAAGCTGCACACGACAACCCAACTCCCTCAGCAACCCTGCCCAACGTGTTGCCGTGGCCCGATTGCCGGCTCTTGAGCCTCGACCGGCAGGGGTGATCAACGCTACCTTCAGCACAGTCCATTCCTCGATGAGGTCGGCATGATCGAGATACCAGCAACACCACTGCAATCCGCCGACGACCTGGCAGCGATGCTAGTCGACGCCCGCGCACGCAGTCTTGCCTTGATGCAGGACATCTTGGAGTCGCGCCAGTTGGGCCCCCGCCTGGCGATCGTCAACCCACCGTTGTGGGAATTGGGCCACGTGGGTTTTTTCCACGACCATTTCGCCTTGCGTGGCCTTTATGGCCTGCCCGATTATCAGTTGGATGGTGCCGAACGATTGTACGATTCCAGCAGCATCGCCCATGATGCGCGTTGGACGCTACCCCTCCCATCTCTGGATGAGACTCTGGACTATCTGGCACGCGTACAACAGGCGATGCTCGAGCGCCTGCCCAATGGCAAGGCAAGTTCCGCCCAGAGCTATGTCTATCAACTCACCAGCCTGCACGAGGACATGCACGGCGAAGCCTTTGTCTACACCCGTCAGACGCTGGGCGATCCGCCGCCGGCGCTCGGCCCACCGTCCTCCCCAGCCGAACCGACGGGGCCCTTGCCTGGCGATGTCGCCGTGCCGGGAGGATGGCACCGGCTGGGTTCGGGCGAGAACGAGGTGGCGTTCCGTTTCGATAACGAAAAGCCCCCTATGGAGGTCGAGGTGCCCCCCTTCTCCATCGCTCGTGCGCCGGTGACCAATGCTGAGTTCGCCGCCTTCGTCGATGACCGTGGCTATGAGCGGCGCGAACTATGGAGCGACGCTGGCTGGCGGTGGCGGGAAGAGCAGGATCGGCAAGCCCCTGTCTACTGGCGCAGGGGAGCCGATGGACAAGGTTGGGAGGAACGCTATTTCGACTGCTGGCGGGCACTGTCGCCCCACCAGCCGGTGGCGCATGTCAATTGGTACGAAGCCGATGCCTGGTGCCGCTGGGCAGGTCGCCGTCTACCCAGCGAAGCCGAATGGGAGGTCGCGGCGAGTCGGACGCCAAGCCCCGATGGCCGCTCCCTGGCACCAGGCAAGCGACGCTTTCCGTGGGGCGTGACGCCACCTGATACGCGTCAGGCCAACCTGGACGGTTCGCGCCTGGACCGGGTCGACGTCGCCGCCTTTCCCATCGGTGACAGCGCCTTTGGCTGCCGGCAGATGCTAGGCAACGTCTGGGAATGGACAGCATCGACTTTCGCCCCCTTCCCTGGCTTCAAGCCCGACCTCTACCGCGACTACTCGGCTCCCTGGTTCAAGGAGGGGCGCTACGTGCTGCGCGGCGGTGCCTGGGCCACCAGGGGTCGGTTGATCCACAATGCCTATCGCAACTTCTTCACTCCCGAACGCCAGGATATTCTTGCAGGTTTTCGTACCTGCGCACCGTAAAGCAAGAAAGAGTACGGAAATTTCAGTACCCTATGACGACGATTCGATTGGACAAGGACTCCCCATGATCAAAGGTTTGATGCTCGCTTTTGCAGTGTTACTGGCCCCCTCCCTGGCCAGCGCCGAGACCTTCGTGTTCACCGCCATCCCCGACGAAGATGAAACCCGCCTGCAGCAACGCTTCCAGAAAGTTGCCGACTATCTCGCCGAAGAACTGGAGGTGGACGTACGCTTCGTGCCGGTGAAGTCCTACGCTGCCGCCGTGACGGCATTCCGCAACAACCAGGTGCAACTGGCTTGGTTCGGTGGTCTGTCCGGCGTACAGGCCCGCGAACACGTGCCAGGCTCCCGAGCCCTGGCTCAAGGCGTCGAAGATGCTGAATTCGTGACCTACTTCATCGCCCACGAAAGCACCGGCCTGCAAGAGGGGGAAGGTCTCAGCGACGCCATGCGCGACATGACCTTCACCTTTGGCTCCAAGGGCTCGACCTCAGGACGCCTGATGCCTGAATACTACCTTCGAGAGCACTTCGGCGAAGCGCCCGAGGAAACCTTCTCGCGCGTCGGCTTCAGCGGCAATCACAGCCGTACCGCCTCGCTGGTTGCCTCCGGGGCTTACCAGTTGGGAGCCCTCAACTACACCGTGTGGGAAAACGAAGTCGCCGCTGGCAACATCGACACCGATCGGGTGAACGTGGTCTGGGAGACGCCTCAGTATCCGGACTATCAGTGGACCATCCGCGGCGACGTCGACGAGCGTTTCGGTGACGGCTTCGCCGATCGTGTCCAACAGGCCCTGCTCGATATGGACGACCCCGAGCTTTTGGACAGTTTCCCGCGCTCCGGCTTCATCCCGGCCAGCAATGACGACTATGCGGTGATCCGCGAAGTCGGCCAGGAACTGGGGCTACTCGACTGATGAGCGCCTTGGCCCTGCGCGACGCCGTCGCTGAATACGGCACTATCCGTGTTCTCGGTCCACTTAGCCTGACGCTGGCCGTCGGCGAGCATGTCGCGTTGGTGGGCAAGAGCGGTGCCGGCAAGTCGACTCTGCTATCGGTGATGTTCGACCGCTGGCGCGATCGGGGCCCCGCGCTGATGCCACAGGACCTGGGCCTGGTGCCTACCCTTTCAGTTTTCCATAACGTCTACATGGGCGGGCTATCCCGCCACCATGGTTGGTACAACCTGGTGACACTAGCTCGCCCCTTCAGGCGCGATGTCCACGCCATCATGCCATTGCTGGAGCACCTGGACATCGCCGACAAGTGCTGGACACCCGTTGGCGAGCTTTCCGGCGGGGAACGTCAACGGGTGGCTGCGGCCCGGGCCATCCATCAGGGCGGCAATCTGCTGTTAGCCGACGAGCCGGTGTCGGCGCTCGATGGCCCCCTTGCCGAACAGCTCATGGCGGCGCTGACCACGGCCTACCCCACGGCCGTGCTGGCCATGCACGATGTCGAACTGGCACTGCGCTTCACCGACCGAGTGGTCGGTATCGCCGATGGCTGCATTGCCCTGGATGAGCCCAGCCTCCGGCTCAGTGCCCAAGATCTGCTGCCACTGTATTGAACGGGACTGTCTTCATGTGGCAATCCGCAACGGTCCGCACCAGCCTGGGCTTCATCGCCCTAGCCATCGCTTGTGCCTTCTTCGCCGACTTCCAGATCAGTACCCAGGCCCCCTGGCAGGAACTGGGGCGACTGATGCTGGGCCTGGTGATGCCCGACTTCCTGGCGGTGGACTTCCTGGGCGAAGCTCTGCTGCGTACGCTGGCCTTCGCCTTCGTCGGTGTAGGGCTGGGGGCCTTTACCGGTCTGCTACTGGCGCTGGTATTTCACAGCGCCTGGGTACGTACCGGTTGCGCATTCGTTCGCGCCATTCATGAACTGTTCTGGGCACTGATCTTCTTGCAGTTCTTCGGCTTGCATCCGCTAACCGGCGTGTTGGCCATCGCCATTCCCTATGCGGGTATCTTCGCCAAGGTCTATGCCGAGATTCTGGACGAAACCGACCCTCAGCCCGCCAGGGTGCTACCTCAAGGCAGTGGACGAGTTTCGGGATTGGCCTTCACACGGCTCAGTCAAGCCTGGCCTCACCTGGTCAACTACACCTCCTATCGCCTGGAGTGCGGTTTGCGCTCCAGCGCTGTACTAGGCTTCGTCGGCATGCCAACACTTGGCTACTACCTGGAATCCGCCTTTGCCCAGGGGCTTTACGGCTCTGTGGGTGCCTTGCTGATCCTGTTCTATGTACTGATCGCCACGCTCAAGCTGTGGGTACGGCCACGCCTGCTACCCTTCTACCTGCTAGCTGCGCCGTTCCTGCTCGGCAGTGGTCTGCCGATCGTGTGGAGCAACGTGTCGCGTTTCTTCACTCAGGACATCGTGCCCACTCCACTACGCAACGGCGAGGGAATCAGCGGCCTGATGACCTGGCTGCTGGACCTGATGACCACCCAGGCACTGCCGGGGATCTGGAACACCCTGCTGCTGACCCAGATCGCCCTGGTGATTACCGGAACACTGGCCATGATGCTGTTCCCACTGATCTCGCGCCACTTCACCGGACGTATCAGTGGCACCCTCGGCCACGTGGCGCTGGTGGTAATGCGTTCGACCCCCGAATACCTGCTCGCTTTCATCCTGCTACAACTCTGGGGCCCGTCTATGTTGCCAGCGGTGGTGGCGCTGGCACTACACAATGGCGGCATCATCGCCCACCTCGTCGGCCAGCGCAGCAATCAACTGACGCTACGCCAAGATGCCCCACGAGGGCTCGACCGCTATGCCTACGAGGTCGCACCACGCGTCTATGGCCCCTTCCTGGCACTGCTGTTCTACCGCTGGGAGATCATCATGCGCGAGACTGCCATTCTCGGTATCCTCGGCATCGCTACCCTCGGCTTCTACGTCGACAGCGCCATCCAGGAGATCCGCTTCGACCGCGCCCTGGTACTGATCCTAATTACCGCATTACTCAACATCGGCGTCGATATCCTCGCCCGGCGCCTGCGCTCTCGCTTGCGACTACGGCATACCGCGACCAGCGAGCCGTAATGCAGTCTTTCGTGGGCCAGTTCGAGTACTAGCGGGTGTCTTTTGACTACTCCGGCAAATCGGTTACCGCGCCATTGGATGCCGAGCTGACCATTTTCGCGTACTTGGCCAGCACGCCACGGGCATAACGCGGCTTGGGCTGCTGCCAGGCGGCGCGACGGCGCATCAGTTCCTCGTTGCTGACATGCACGTCGATGGTATCGGCCTCGGCGTCGATGGTGATCTCGTCGCCATCCTGGACCAGCGCAATGGGGCCACCGTCGAAGGCTTCAGGCGAAATATGCCCGACCACGAAGCCATGGCTGCCGCCGGAAAAACGCCCGTCAGTGATCAGTGCCACCTCGCTACCCAGGCCGCGGCCCATGATCGCCGAGGTGGGAGTCAACATCTCGCGCATGCCGGGACCACCCCTTGGCCCTTCATAACGAATCACGATGACATCACCGGCTACCACGGTGCCGTCGTTGATACGCGCCTGGGCTTCTTCCTCGGAACCGAATACCCGTGCACTACCGGTAAATCGCGTGCCTTCCTTACCAGTGATCTTGGCCACCGCCCCCTCCGGCGCCAAATTACCGTAGAGGATGCGCAGGTGGCTTTCGGCTTTGAATGGGGCATCCAACGGCGCGATGATTTTCTGCCCTTCTGGATAGGGCGCCACGCCAGCCAAGTTCTCGGCCAGCGTCTTGCCGGTCACCGTCAGGCAGTCGCCATGCAGCAGACCGGCATCGAGCAGTGTCTTCATCAGCGGCTGGATACCGCCGATCTCGACCAGTTCGCTCATCATGTAGTGACCGCTGGGGCGCAGATCGGCGACCACCGGCACGCGGCGGCCAATCTCGGTGAAGTCCTCGATCGATAGAGGCACACCAATGGTGTTGGCCATGGCGACAAGGTGCAGTACCGCATTGGTGGAGCCCCCCAGGGCGATGACGACGGTGATGGCGTTCTCGAAGGCCTCGCGGGTCATGATGTCCGAGGGCTTGATATCGCGCTCGAGCAATTCAAGCACCGCGCCGCCGGCAGCCCGGCAGTCGTCGCGTTTGGCCTGCGACACGGCGTTTTGAGCCGAACTACCGGGCAGGCTCATGCCCAACGCCTCGATCGCCGAGGCCATGGTGTTGGCAGTGTACATGCCACCACACGAACCCGGCCCGGGAATCGCCGTCTCCTCGATCTGCTTGAGCTCGATCAGATCGAGGTCGCCACGGCTATGAGCGCCCACGGCCTCGAATACCGAGACGATGTCGGTATGGTTCTCGCCAGGCAGGATGGTACCGCCATAGACGAATACACTGGGCCGATTTAGCCGCGCCAGACCCATCATGCATCCTGGCATATTCTTGTCGCAGCCGCCGATCGCCACCAGACCATCGAACCCTTCACACCCCGCCACGGTCTCGATGGAATCGGCAATCACCTCGCGCGAAACCAGCGAATACTTCATGCCTTCGGTGCCGTTGGCGATGCCATCGGAAATGGTGATGGTATTGAAGATCACCCCTTTGCCACCGGCACCATCGGCACCGGCACTGGCCTCCTCGGCCAGTCCATCGATATGACTATTGCAGGGCGTGACCTGGCTCCAGGTCGAGGCGATACCGACCTGGGGCTTGGTGAAATCCGCATCGGTGAAGCCCACCGCACGCAGCATGGCACGGCTGGCCGACTTGCCGACACCATCCACCACTGGGCTGGAATAACGGCGACGCGGGTTCTGTTGTTTATCACTCATGGTTCGTCCCCTATCAAGCGGCTCGCCTTTAGTCGTAAGCATGCTTTATCACGCCTTATAGAGTGGGCACCGAAGCACTTCCTTGCAAACCGCGCTCAATGCCTTGGGGACAAGCAGGCTACCAATAGGCTAATGAGAGTCGAGGCGATCAGGGCTCCCAGGAAGGGACCCAAGGTCGGCACACCACCGGGGAAGCTCGCAGCCAGCAGCCCGGCACTCGGGCTGCCTTGGGCAACCCAACCCGGCAATACCGCCCCGAGCAGACCGGCCAAGCCACCACATACTGCCGCGAGCGTGGTCATTCGCGGCCATAGCCCCAGCAGCACTGGCACCACGGCGGTAGCGCACAACAGGTCGGCAATCAGGAATAGTCTCAGCACCGAGAGATTCTGCAACGCCACGATCACCACTGGCACCATCAACGCCACGGTGATCCAACGCGCTGTGGCTAGCGATACTCGCCGACTGCCGCCCTCCCCCTCGCTGACCGCCAGCGAGGCGATGCCGTTCTGCAGCGTATCCACGCTGGAGGCCACCAGCGTTACCGCCAACACCAAGGCCAGTAGCATCAACCACTGCGGCGCCTCGGTCAGCAGCGCAAAGAAGGGCATCGGTGGCTCGCCAAGCGGCGTACCCGACATCGCAGCAAGAATTCCCAAGCCACCGACAACGGCCACTACGGCCACGGTAATCAGCCCACCCAGGATGGCGCCGCGCCCCAGCGCGTGGCCGTTCCTGGCGGCCCACACCCGCTGCCAGTAGCCTTGATGGAACAAGTTCGCCGCGGTGACGGCGATCACCAGTGTCAACGCGACGCTCAAAGCGCTTCCGGCAGGCACCGAGGGCAAGTTGGCATCGCTTGGCAATGCCGGCAAGCGCTGCCACCCTACCCAACCGACCACCCCCAGCAAGGCGATCAATAGCCAGGCCTGCCAGCGGTCGGTGGCCAGGCTCGCCCTGAGCCCGCCCAGTGCGGTATAGACCAGGGTAGACAAGGCCACACCGATCACCACCACGCTTCCCGACATATCGGAAAGCAACGTGGTGATGCCATTGATGGCAGTGAGCTCGGCGGCCAGGAACACTGCCATATACAGTACCGAAAGCAGCGATACGTAACGGCGTACACCCATGCCATAACGGTGCTGGGCGAACTCACCGATGCTGCGCCCTTCGGGCAGGTAACGACGAATCGACGGCCCACAGGCAGCGAAGACGATAAACGGCAATGCCGCCCCGATGGCATAACCGGCCAGCGCGATTGGGCCAACGAAAGCACCGACTTCCGGCGGCGCGAACAGGATCCAGGCGCCCATGCCCGAAGCCAGGAACGACAAGCCGAGGGTCGAGGCGGTCTGGGAATTACGTGCCGTGATATAGTCATCGAGTTGGCCACCCACGCGTCGCGCGCGCAGGCCCAGAACGGCGAACAGCAGAAGTGCCGCGCCCAGCGCGGCGGGTGTCAGGTAAGGCATGTCGCGCTTCCTCCGCCGGTATCAACCGGATCAGGTTCCAGGGTCTGCACACGGTGAGTCAGGAGTGCACTCTCAGTCCGAACCGGGACTCCCCTGGCGACAATCAATGGGTAGTAGGGAAAGACTTCCCTTGTTCAATCGTACGTGTATAACAGCATGTAGGGCGACACTATCATCTCTCCCCCTAGCTGCCATAATAATGACGAAATGATTCTAATGTAGAAAGCTGCAGGGAACACGACATGACATATAGCGAAGCCAAGGAACACGCCCCAGGGCGGTTGCACGAAATATTCTCCGCGCCTTACGAAGCTTTCGAGAGTGCCGTGCTCGAACGTAAACTGCACCTGGACATCGCCCTGCGAGCACTACTCGACCAACCGATACAAAGCAGCAGGCTGGTGCTGAGGGTCATTCATGGTTGGGAGAACGGCGATGACACCCCGGAAGCACTGAAGCACAGCGAGCATCCCATCGGCTCCCTTGACGACGTGGCACGAGTCAAGGAAGAGTACCGGGCTACCATCGAGCAGGAGCTTCCGCTCCCCCATGATGGCCGTTCCCTGTTGGCCCATCCCCGTGACGAGGCGATCGCCAAGGCCCATGAACAAGGCCTGGAGATCGACGACGAAACCCGTCGCAACCCGGCTCGTTGGCCCACCTTCGAGAACGGGCTCTATCTCTATACTTTCTTCAAGATCTATCACCGCCTGACCTACGGTGAAGACGAAAGCTACCGTTCGATCCAGTGCCAAACTCCCAAGGGCCCTCGCGAGATTCACGAATTCCATCTCGACGAATGCGAATTCGCGATCTCTACTCCACCGGCGTTCGACGACACAGGCACCACTCTACTAATCGTCCACGAAGGCGAACTCGACCCGCTGGTGGAGTGCCTCGAGTTGCACTTGGGCTAGCCCACACTTCCGATATCAAGTGTTCTCGGGCAGCAGGTTACGCACCACGATACGATTGCGTGCCTGTTGCTTGGCCTCATACATGGCCTGATCCGCTTGAGAATACAGCGCCTGGGCATCCGGCACCTGCTCGAAATCCTCGCACGCCACCAGGCCGAAGGAAGCCGTCACCACGCCATACACAGAGCCCTGGTGCGGAATTCTGAGCGCCTCGAGAGAGCCCCGGAATCGCTCCAGAGCGCGATACCCTGCCTTCAGCGTATCGGCTTCGAGCAGTAGACCGAACTCCTCGCCGCCGAGCCGGAACAAGTGATCCCCCTCGCGGCGGAAATGCTGCTTGAGTAACGCGGCCACCTTCACCAATACCTCATCGCCCGCCTGGTGGCCGTAGGTGTCGTTGTAGGCCTTGAAGACATCGATATCCATTACCACGAACAACACCGCCTGACCGAGACGGCGGCGACACCCCAGTTCCTCATCGACCAGCGTCAGAAACTGGCGTCGGTTATACAACCCAGTAAGCGGGTCGGTCCGCGCCATGGCGGCGAGTTGGCGGTTGGCTGATTCAAGGTCGCGCGTTCGCGAGCGCACCTCTGCCTCCAGGCGCTGGTTGACCTGACGCTGCAGTTCGTGAGTCTTGCGCTCAGCCTCGAGTTTCTCGTTCTTGAGCTGATTGATCTTCCAGGCCAGCCCCAGGGCCAGCAGCAGGAACTCGAGCCCGGAGCCCGCCTGCACGGCATATTCCGTGATCAGGTTGTAGGGAAGCACCCCTGCCACCCGTAGGAAGTACAGTGTGATACCCACCAGCAGCACGCACCAGGCCACCAGATAGATCCTCGCCAGGACATCACCACGCCAACACCGCCACACGGCCACGACCAATAACAGCGTGGAAAGCAGGATGGCGCTCGGAATCATGGTGCGAAATAACGGGCCATAGTGCCCCCACAGTGCCGGCATGGCACTCAGCAGGCACAGTCCCGCCGCCCCATACAGCACCCGAGGCAGCCATACCGAGTGTCGGTGCAGGCTTAGATAACTGCAGGTGAACATGGCGAGCGTAAGGATGAACACCCCGATGTTCAGCGGCACGATCTGGTTGTTGAAGGTGGGCCAGTTGGGCCACCAGTACTGGAAGGCAAAGCCCCGTGCGATAAACATCAACACGAAGAAGGAACCGAGGTAAGCCACATAGTGCAGCAGGGCCCGCTCACGGGTGGCAACGTAGAGCAGCAGATTGTAGGTCAGTAACGCCAGCAGCGCCCCGAAATAGAGGCTGAAGGCCATCAGTTCGCGCTGGCTCTTGGCAAGGAAGCTGGCACCGTCCATCAGGTACAGCGGCGTCGCATCGAAGAGCCCATCGTGGGTATCCAGACGCAGCACTACACGATGCGTCTCACCGGGCGGCAAGTCGATGGGCAACACGAAGGTACGGTGCGCCACCGGGCGCGAATCGAAGACACGGCGATTGCCGGTTTGCCAGACACGGATCACCTCGCCTGACTCGTCGACCAGCCAGGCATCGAGATAGTCATGCAGTGGCATGGCCAGCTCCAGCAACCGACGCACCACCGCCTCCGAACCATTGGTCAAGTCGACTTGCACCCACCAAGCCGAGGAGGAAAAACTGAAGTTGAGGGTCTCCTGACCGGAAGCCTGCCATGGCAACCGCTCGTTCTCGGCCGGCAGCGAGGCGATGTCGTAGGTCCGGTCGGAATCCTCGAGCAAGACCACTTCCGGGCTCAGGTTCAACTCGCCCGGTGCCTCGGTGACGTCGATAGCTGCCACGGCGGGCTGCCCCCAAAGACAGAGCAGCAGCCACCCGCATACGGTAGCGATTAGCAGTTGCGGCAGGAAATATCGACGGGTCACATTTACCTCACCGGGCAAGGGATACCTTGTTTATCGGCATCCTGTCGGCTTTCCTGAATGCAGCTCTATCGCCGTTTTCAACGTAATCGGCCCCGCCTCTCGGAGACGGGGCCAATTTGCTCAACACCTACTACTATGGCTTGTCTGGTTCAATGCAACGAAATGGTGCTGTTGATACCGCTGGAGATGTTCTCCGGTTCGAACCAACGCTCGGTCACGGTCTTGGTCTGGGTCCAGAACTGGATCGCTTGTTTTCCGTTGGGGCCCAGGTCACCGAGCTTGGATGCCCGTGAGCCGGTGAAGCTGAAGTAGGCGACCGGCACCGGAATAGGCACATTGATACCGACTTGACCGACATCGATATCGGCCTCGAAACGCCGCGCCACCCAACCGGAGTTGGTGAAGATCGCCGTACCATTGCCATTGGGGTTGGCGTTGATGAAGTCGATGGCCTCATCCAGGGTCTCGACACTCACCACACACAGCACCGGACCGAAAATCTCCTCGCGGTAGATACTCATCTCGGCCTTGACGTCGCTGAACAGGGTCGGGCCGATGAAATTGCCGTCCGGATAGCCTTCGACCTTGATGTCGCGGCCATCGAGCGACAGTGTTGCGCCTTCCTGCACACCGGCTTCGATCAGGCGCAACACGCGCTCGCGAGCGGCCTTGGATACCAGCGGACCAAGATCGGCATCGCGCTGGGTACCAGGGCCAACCTTCATCGCCCGCGCGCCCTCGACGAGATCGTCCAGCCACTGCCGGGCCTCGCCCACCAGCACCAGCACCGAGTTGGCCATGCAGCGCTGGCCGGCAGCACCGAAGGCTGAACCCAGTACGTTGTTGATGGCCTGGCTGCGGTTGGCATCAGGCATGATCACGCAGTGGTTCTTGGCCCCCATCATCGATTGCACACGCTTGCCGGCCTTGCCGGCACGCTCGTAGATATGGGTGCCGACGGGGGTCGATCCGATGAAGGAGACCGCCTTGATGTCCGGATGATCGCAAAGTCGATTGGCGACGTCCGGTCCGCCATGCACCACATTGAGCACCCCAGCGGGGAGCCCTGCCTCATAGGCCAATTCGACCAGGCGGATGGTGGAAGACGGATCCTGCTCGGAAGGCTTCAGCACGAAGGTGTTGCCGGTGGCAATGGCCAGCGGAAACATGAAGCACGGCAGCATCACCGGGAAGTTGAAAGCGGTGATCCCAGCCCCTACGCCAAGCGGCTGTTGCAGCGAGTAGACGTTGACATCGCTGGCGGCGTTCTCGGCAATGTCGCCAAGCTGCAGCGTGGGAATCGAACAAGCATGCTCGACCACTTCCAGGCCACGCCCCACCTCGCCCTCGGCATCGGGCAGGGTCTTGCCGTGCTCCTCGGTGATCAAGGCGGCCAACTCGCTGGTGTGTTCGCGAATCAGCGCCTGGAACTTGAGCATGATGCGCTGCCGCTTGGCCAGCGGCGTCTTGCGCCAGGTCTTGAAGGCTTCCTTGGCACTGGCCACGGCACGATCGACCTCCTCGACACTCGCAAACGGCACTCGCGCCACGACTTCCTGGGTAGCGGGATTGACCACGTCGCGCCATTCACCACTCTGGGAGGGCACGGCCTGACCATCGATATAAAGCGGGATTTCTCTGACTGACATGGTGACGACTCCTCGGGAATCTAATCAACGCCTCCTTCGATGGGTCCTTGGTGAAGCGGTATTCCAACTTCCCATATAGACCCGGGCGTTGTGATTGTTATCCATGTGGCCATCGACAAGGCCGATGCACCGTACAGAAAAAGGTAACTCGAGTGTAGGCAGTGGACCTGGGAATAGCACACGCTATCCCGAAGTAACGCGACTCTTGTAGCGTCTTGAGCACGACCCGACACTGCTTGGCCAACCCGATGAGCCGGGTTGGCCAAGCAGTGAGAACCATAGATGCCAGAAGCTATCACAGCCATAAAAACAAGCTATTGAGCTGGTTCATAAAATCAAGCCCATTGCATGGCCCGGAGTTGCTATACCTAAACTAAGTCAGTGACGGGCAAGGCGCGCCACTGCCGTTTCGCGTCAGTCATGCTGACACGTACAGGTTGTGAAAGCTTGACAGGCGAGTTCCAGCCACTCCGCAACCACACAACAACGATCAGGCACAAGGAGAACAATATGGACCAGCAAGCTAGCAACAGTGCAGGTGGGTGCCCCTTCATTCACGGGGCTCAGACCTCCGTGCGTGGTAACGGCGCAACGAACGAGCACTGGTGGCCAAACCAGCTCAACCTGAGGATTCTCCACCAGCACCGCCCTGAATCCAATCCGCTGGGCCGGGATTTCAACTACCGCGAAGCGTTCAAGAAGCTCGACTATGAAGCCCTGAAGAAGGATCTCCACGACCTGATGACCAACTCCCAGGAGTGGTGGCCGGCGGATTACGGCCACTACGGCGGGCTCTTCATCCGCATGACCTGGCACGCCGCCGGCACCTACCGGGCCGCCGACGGCCGAGGCGGTGGCGGCACCGGCAACCAGCGCTTCGCCCCGATCAACAGTTGGCCGGACAACGCCAACCTGGATAGGGCCCGCCGCCTGCTGTGGCCCATCAAGCAGAAGTACGGTAACCGGATCTCCTGGGCCGACCTGATCATCCTGGCCGGCAACGTCGCCATGGAGTCCATGGGCTTCAAGACCTTCGGCTACGGTGGCGGCCGCGAGGACATCTTCGCCCCGGAAGAGGACATCAACTGGGGTGCCGAGAAGGAATGGCTGGCGAGCGAGCGCTATCACGGAGAACGAGAGCTCGACCAGCCCTTCGCCAACGTCCAGATGGGCCTCATCTACGTGAACCCGGAAGGCCCGGATGGCGAGCCCGACCCGATAAAAGCCGTCAAGGACATTCGCGCGACCTTTTCGCGTATGGCGATGAACGACTACGAGACGGTGGCACTGATCGCTGGCGGCCACACTTTCGGCAAGACCCACGGTGCCGCCCCCGACAATACCCTCGGCGCGGAACCCGAGGCCACGCCCCTTGAACAGATGGGCCTGGGTTGGAAAGGCACCCACGGTACCGGCATGGGTGACGACTCCTGCACCAGTGGCCTGGAAGGCGCCTGGACCTCCAACCCCACCCGGTGGGACATGGGCTATTTCGACCTCCTGTTCCGCTATGACTGGGAACTCACCAAGGGCCCAGGCGGCAAGAACCAGTGGCGGCCCAAGAACGTCAGGGAAGAAGACAAGGTGCCCATGGCGCACGACCCATCGAAGAAGGTCGAGCCGATGATGCTCACCACGGACCTCTCCCTGAAGCTGGATCCGGACTATCGCAAGATCTCCGAGCACTTCCACAACAACCCGGAGGAGTTCGCGGACGCCTTTGCCCGCGCCTGGTTCAAGCTGCTCCATCGCGACATGGGGCCCAAGGCCCGCTACCTTGGCCCCGAGGTGCCGGAGGAAGACCTGATCTGGCAAGATCCGGTTCCACCTGTCGATCATGAGCTGATTGACGACAAGGACATCGCCGAACTCAAGAAGCAGATCCTGGATTCCGGGCTGTCCACCTCAGAACTGGTCAAGACCGCCTGGGGCTCAGCCGCCACCTTCCGCGGCTCCGATAACCGCGGCGGCGCCAATGGTGGGCGCATCCGCCTGGCGCCGCAGAAGGACTGGGAAGCGAACGAGCCGGCCCAACTGAAGAAGGTGCTCCAGACGCTCGACGGCATCCAGCGGGAGTTCAACGGCGCGCAGTCCGGCAACAGGAAGGTGTCGCTGGCTGACCTGATCGTTCTTGGTGGCAATGCCGCCGTCGAACAGGCCGCGAGGAAGGCAGGATACGACGTCGAGGTACCCTTCCATCCGGGCCGCACCGACGCCACGGAAGAGCAGACGGATGCGGAATCCTTCGAGCACCTCGAACCGATCGCCGATGGCTTCCGCAACTACCTCAAGCAGCGCTACACCGTCCCGGCCGAGGAGTTGCTGCTGGACCGGGCACAGCTGCTCAAGCTGACCGCGCCCGAGATGACGGTGCTCATCGGCGGCATGCGTGCCCTGGAGGCCAACGTCAACGATTCCAGGCACGGTATTTTCACCGATCGGCCCGGCACCCTCACCAACGACTTCTTCGTCAACCTGGTCGATATGGGCACGGAGTGGAAGCCCACCGACGACGACGAGGACGTGTTCGAGGGCCGTGATCGCAAGACCGGTGAGGTGAAGTGGACCGGAACCCGGGTGGACCTGGTCTTCGGGGCCAACTCCCAGCTCCGCGCGATCTCGGAGGTCTATGCCCAGGACGACACCAAGGAGAAGTTCGTGAAGGACTTCGTGGCGGCATGGAACAAGGTGATGAACGCAGATCGCTTCGACCTCGCGTGATCGAGGTCGTGTCACCCTCCTAAATCGCCCTCGGTTTCGGCCGGGGGCGATTCATTTGAGAGCGATCCCTCTAACACTGACCCACCTCATTCGGCTCGTCCCATTCCCCAATGGATTGCAGATGGAAGCGGGTGAAAGAGCGTTAATAAAAATAAACTATTGAACCGGTGGAGAGAATCAAGTCTCTTCTATGACCCGGAGTTGATATACCTCATTTAGGCGGTGATGGGTAAGGCGCGCCACGACCGCTTCGCGTGATGAGCAACGATCAGCCAGTAATGGAGAGCGATATGGACCAGAAGGCTAACAACACTGCAGGCGGGTGCCCTGTCATGCATGGGTCAATCACCAATCACGGGGGACGGGGGGCGACCAATCGGGACTGGTGGCCGAACCAGTTGAACCTCAGCATCCTTCATCAGCATTCGCCGAAATCCAACCCTCTGGGCGAGGAGTTCAACTACGCCGAGGTGTTCAAGACGCTCGATCTGGCAGCGGTAAAGAAAGACCTGACCGACCTGATGACCGATTCCCAGGACTGGTGGCCAGCCGACTATGGCCACTATGGGCCTTTGTTCATTCGCATGGCCTGGCATAGCGCCGGCACCTACCGCACCGGCGATGGTCGCGGCGGCGCCAGCACCGGCACTCAGCGTTTCGCACCGCTCAACAGTTGGCCGGACAACGGCAACCTGGACAAGGCACGTCGGCTGCTGTGGCCGATCAAGCAAAAATACGGCAACAAGCTATCCTGGGCGGACCTGTTCATTCTGGCCGGTAACGTTGCGCTCGAATCCATGGGCTTCAAGACCTTTGGTTTCGCCGGCGGCCGTGAAGACGTCTACCAACCGGAAGAAGACATCTACTGGGGTGCCGAGGAAGAATGGCTGGCCACCAGCGACAAGCGTAATAGCCGCTACTCTGGCGAGCGCGAACTGGAAAACCCGCTGGCCGCGGTGCAGATGGGTCTGATCTACGTCAACCCGGAAGGCCCGGACGGCAACCCGGACCCGCTGGCGTCAGCTCGTGACATCCGCGAAACCTTCGCCCGCATGGCGATGAACGACTATGAAACCGTCGCCCTGACCGCCGGCGGCCACACCTTCGGCAAGACCCACGGCGCAGGCGCCCCGTCCCACGTCGGCCGCGAGCCGGAAGCCGCAGCCATCGAGGAAATGGGCTTCGGCTGGAGGAACAGCTACGGTAGCGGCAAGGGCCGCGATACCATCACCAGTGGCCTGGAAGGCGCCTGGACGCCGACCCCGACCACCTGGGACATGAGCTATTTCGATGTCCTGTTCGGCTACGAGTGGGAACTGACCAAGAGCCCGGCCGGTGCCAACCAATGGGTACCCAAAGGCCTGGCCGACAAGGACAAGGCCCCCGACGCCGAAGACCCGAACAAGCGCGTCGGCATCATGATGTCCACCGCCGACATGGCCATGCGCGAAGACCCGGAGTACCGCAAGATCTCCGAGCACTTCCACAACAACCCAGAGGAATTCGCCGACGCCTTCGCCCGAGCCTGGTTCAAGCTGACCCACCGCGATATGGGTCCCAAGGCCCTCTATCTCGGTCCGGAAGTTCCGGCGGAAGACCTGATCTGGCAGGATCCGATACCGCCCGTCGACCATGAACTGGTTAACGCTCAGGACATCGCGGATCTGAAGAGCCGGATTCTGGCTTCCGACCTGACCAACTCCGAACTGGTGTACACCGCCTGGTCATCCGCCTCGACCTTCCGTGGTTCCGACAAGCGCGGTGGCGCCAACGGCGCACGCATCCGCCTGGCTCCCCAGAAAGACTGGGAAGTTAACCAGCCGGAGCAACTCGCCAAGGTGTTGCAGACCCTGGGGAGCATCCAGGAAACCTTCAACGGTGCCCAGAGCGGCAACAAGAAGGTGTCGCTGGCCGACCTGATCGTCCTGGGCGGTAATGTCGCCATTGAGCAGGCCGCCAAGGCCGCCGGCCACGATGTCGGAGTACCGTTCGCTCCGGGCCGCACCGACACCACCCAGGAGATGACCGATGTCGACTCCTTCGAGCCGCTCAAGCCCGAAGCGGACGGTTTCCGCAACTACCGCCGCGCCCCGTTCACCGTCTCGGACGAGGAAATGCTGGTCGACAAGGCGCAGTTGCTGGGCCTGAGCGCCCCGGAAATGACCGCACTGGTCGGCGGCCTGCGCGTGCTGGACGCCAATTACAAAGGCTCCAAGCACGGTGTCTTCACGAACCGCCCGGGCACGTTGACCAACGACTTCTTTGTCAACCTGACCGACATGAACACTGAGTGGAAGCCGGCATCAAAGGACGCCGACGTGTTCGAGGGCCGTGATCGCAAAACCGGCGAGGTGAAGTGGACCGGGACCCGTGTGGATCTGGTCTTCGGTTCAAACTCCCAGCTCCGTGCCCTGGCAGAGGTCTATGCCCAGGACGACGCCAAAGAGAAGTTCGTGACAGACTTCGTGGCGGCATGGAACAAGATGATGAACGCGGATCGCTTCGACCTCGCCCGATAGCAACGCTACCCCTGACGTTTCGGGCAACACTGGGACGCTCGGGCGCTACCGAATACGGTGGCGTCCGAGCGACTTTATTTCTTGCCTGCGCCACGCGTTGGCGCATCGGGACAGCACCAACTGTGCTATCACAATCCCAGGGTCTCAGGCGGTGCTGGTCAGTGTCGCGCTGCTAAGCGTCCTCACACTGGCAACAAAATCACTAAAGCGCTCGCCCTGAATTATCACGTGCTGTCGCAGAGCGTCTTCGGCAGCTTGTGCTTCTCCGGCCTCGATCGCCTTGACGATCTCGCGGTGTTCGGCCAGTGAGGTGTCCATCCGATGACGCACCTGCAGTTGCAGACGTCGGTAGGGTTTCAGGCGCTGCTTCAACTGGCGGGCTTCGTTGGCCAGGAAACCATTGTGACTGGCCGCATAGATGCAGTGATGGAAGCCTTCGTTTTCGTAATAATATTCATCGGTATCACCGGCCTTGGCCGCCTTCTCGCAGCGTTCCAGGGCCTCATGCAGCGCCGCCAGTTCCTCGGCGGTGATTCGCCTGGCCGCCAGGCGCCCGCACATGCCTTCCAACTCGGCCATGACCTCGAACATCTCGATCAACTGATCGACACCCACCTTGGCCACGAACGTGCCTTTTTTCGGCGAGACGGTCACCAGGCCACTGGCCACCAATTGCTGGATGGCTTCCCGTATCGGGGTGCGTGACACCTGGAACTCCTTGCCCAGTGTCTCTGGATCTAGCCGTTCTCCGGGTGCTCGACGTCCGTTGATGATGTCATCTTCCAACGAGTCCCTGAGTCGCTGGGCATTCGATCGCTTCACTCTGTTCACGGTCATCTCCTACAGGGCGTTCGTGCCTGAGCTCGGGCTGCAGCCACCTTCATCGCGAAGCAGAGCTTCGCTCCCACCTCGTTCGCGCCAGCACCATCCCTCGTGGGAGCGCAGATGTTCTGCGCGATCCCGGCCGTCAGGCCGGCTTTAGCCATCTTTATCTCGCATTGCAGCATTGACAGATGTATACCGAGAAACTATTGAAGTATACATCAGCATGCCTGATGTATAGATCAAACCGCAAACTCCAACAACAACATATTCTGGAGACGCCATGAAACGCTCAATCGCACCGGCAATCGCCACCCTAGCGCTGGCCATTGCCTTCAGCGGCGCCGTTTCGGCACAAACCGTACTGCGCGCCTCGCACCAGTTTCCCGGTGGCAAGGGGGATGTACGTGACGAAATGGTCCAACTAATGGCCAAGCAAGTGGCCGACGCCGATGTCGACCTGGAGATTCAAGTCCACCCCGGCGAATCACTATTTGGCGCACAAGAACAGTGGGGGGCCCTGGTACGTGGTCGTCTGGACATGACCGCCCTGCCACTCGATTACGCCAGCGGCCGCCATCCGGAGTTCTCGGCCACCCTGATGCCAGGCCTGGTGCGCAGCCATGAACGCGCCCAGCGCCTCAACGACTCCGAGTTCATGAACATGATCAAGGACGTAATCCAGGAGGGCGGCGCCCGGGTGCTGGCCGATGCCTGGCTGGCCGGCGGTTTCGCCTCCAGCCAGAACTGCATCACCTCTCCGGACACCGTCGAAGGTCAGACCATGCGCGCTGCCGGCCCAGCCTTCGACGAGATGCTCGAGACCGCAGGCGCCTCGATCGCCTCCATGCCCTCCTCGGAGATCTACACCGCCATGCAGACCGGGGTACTGGACGGTGCCAACACCTCTTCCGGCTCTTTCGTTTCCTATCGGATCTACGAGCAGGTGACCTGCCTGACCGCGCCCGGCGAGAACGCGCTGTGGTTCATGTACGAGCCGATCCTGATTTCCGAACAAAGCTGGAGCAAACTCAATGAGGAGCAGCAGCAGGCACTAATCGAGGCCGGCAAGGCCGCCGAGGAATACTTCACCGCCGAGGCCGCGAATCTCGACACGAAAATGGTCGAGGTATTCAAGGAGAACGGCGTTGAAGTGGTTACCATGTCTCCAGAGGACTATGACGCCTGGCTCGAGATCGCCAAGCAGAGTTCCTACAAGACATTTGCCGAGAACGTCCCCAATGGTCAGGCCTTGATCGACGCCGCCCTAGCAGTGGAATGATACCGTGCCGATAGCTTCGGTCGCGAAAAGCCGCCCCTCCCGGGGCGGCCATCATGCATTCACGGAGGGCCCCATGGAACACTCGCACATCCACGTAGCTGCAGCGCCCAAAGGGATCGTCGGCGGCTATATCCGCCTGATGGACAGGCTCTCGAGTGCCACCGCCTACTTGGCGGCGATGTTGTTCGTCGCTGGTGTAGCGGCGATCTGTCATATGGTCGTCGTGCGCTATGCGCTGGGGATGAGCACCAGTTGGCAGACCGAGTTCACAGTGTTCTCGGTGACCGCTGCCATGCTACTCGGCGCCCCCTACGTACTACTGACCGGTGGCCATGTCGCCGTCACCGTGCTACCCGACAGTCTTTCCGGGTTGCCAAGACGCCTCATGCGCCTGACAGCCTCGCTAGCCGGCCTGGCATTCTGTGCGGCACTGACCTATGCCTCCTGGCTCTATGTGTTCGAAGCCTGGCACGGCGGATGGACCACCGGCTCGGTGTGGAACCCGCCGTTGTGGCCGGCGCTGCTTCCCATGGCCCTAGGGGCCACCCTACTGACGCTGCAGTACATCGCTGAAATCCTGCGTGGGGAGTGTTGAACATGGATCCCGTCACCGCCGGCATTCTCGTCGCCATCGGCCTGATCGTGCTGATGGCCATTGGCACCCCCATCGCCTTCGCCCTGGGGGGCATCTCACTGATCGCGCTGGTCGCCGACCGCGGCATCATCGAGCTGACCTACTTCGGCGAGACCTTCTTCGATCGCATTGCCGAATTCGGCTTCGTTGCCATCCCCATGTTCATTTTGATGGGGGCTGCCGTGGCCTCTTCACCCACCGGTCGCGACCTCTACCGATCGCTGGACCTGTGGCTCGGCAAGCTTCCCGGAGGCCTGGCAATCTCCAATATCGGTGCCTGCTCGATCTTCGCTGCCCTGTCCGGCTCGTCGCCGGCCACCTGTGCGGCCATCGGCAAGATGGGCATCCCCGAGATGCGCGCCCGCGGCTATCCCGATGGCGTCGCAGCAGGCTGCATCGCCGCAGGAGGCACTCTGGGAATCCTGATCCCACCCTCGGTGACCATGATCATCTACGGCATTTCCACCGAGACCTCGATCGGCCGCCTGTTCATCGCCGGCGTCATCCCCGGCTTCATGCTGGCCGGGCTGTTCATGATCTGGACACTGATCGCCTGCAAGCTGGCGGGCGGCTACGGCAATCCACTGGCCGCAACAGCGGAGAGTGTCAAGCGCACCATCCGCGAGAATGTCGACGCCAATCTCAAAGCGCTGGTGAGGGTGCTGCCCTTCCTTGCCGTGGTACTCGGCATCCTCTTTGCCCTCTACGGCGGGGTCGCCACGCCTTCCGAGGCAGCCGGTGTGGGGGCTTTCCTATGTCTGGCGCTGGCCATCGTGATCTACCGCATGTGGCAGGTGGGGCCGATCAAACTGATCATGCGCGACTCCCTGCGCGAGAGCGTGATGATCATGCTGATCATTGCGTCGGCGGAAGTGTTTGCCTATGCACTATCGTCGCTGTTCATCACGCAGACCGTCGCGGGGGCCATCGCCGATCTCGAGGTCAATCGCTGGGTGCTGATGGGTGTGATCAATCTGTTCCTGTTGGTGGCCGGCTTCTTTCTGCCGCCAGTGGCGGTGATCGTGATGACCGCACCGATTCTGCTGCCGATCATCCTGGCCGCCGACTTCGACCCCTACTGGTTCGCGGTAGTGCTGACCATCAATCTGGAGATCGGGCTGATCACACCGCCGGTGGGCCTGAATCTGTTCATCATCAATAGCATCGCCCCGGATATTTCATTGCGCGACGTGCTCATGGGCAGCCTGCCGTATGCACTATGCATGATCCTGGGCATCGTTTTGTTGTGCTTCTTCCCGGGGCTGGCGACCTGGCTGCCAACATTGATCATGGGCTGAAGGGCGCCACGCTCACACCCCACCACAGGACGAGGGGCAAGCCATCATGAACATGAGCTTCCTACAGGAACTGTTCAACAGCATCACCCAGCGCGATGCGCTACTGCGCCGCCGCAACAATGAGCACATCACCCCAGACCATGCCCACATGATCGAGGCCTGTCATGTGCTGCTGGAAAGCGATGGCGAGGCCTCCAGCATCACCCTCGCCAGCCGCGCCCTGGCGCTCTACCGACGGCTCGATGACGAACAGAAGCAACGTTTCTTCGAGCGTATGGCAGAAGAATTCGCTGCCGATCCAGAGCGGATCGATGCCGCCTATGAGGCTTATCGTGAAGCACGCGACAACCATCACTTGCAAACGTTGTTCAATGTCTGCGAGCCGCGTCGTCAGGAACTCCTGCGACGGCTCAACTTGGCCAGCGGCGGCACCTACGAGTTGGTAAGGATGCGCGAGGATCTGCTGCGCATGATGGACCACTCCTCCGACCTTGGCGCCATCAACGCCGACTTCATCCACCTGTTCGGCTCCTGGTTCAACCGCGGTTTCCTAGTCCTCAAGCGTATCGACTGGAATACCCCAGCCTCGATCCTGGAGAAGATCATCCGCTACGAGGCAGTCCACGAGATCCACGATTGGAACGACCTGCGCCGCCGCCTGGACAGCCGCGACCGCCGCTGCTTCGCCTTCTTCCATCCGGCGATCGGCGACGAACCTCTGATATTCGTCGAAGTCGCCCTGCACAAAGGATTGCCGAAGCAGATCCAGCCGATCCTCGAAGACTCACAGCATGATCTCGACGACCCCATGACGGCCGATACGGCGGCGTTTTTCGGGATCAGCAATTGCCAGACCGGGCTGCGTGGCATTTCCTTCGGCAACTTCCTGATCAAGCAAGTGGTGCAGGAGCTCAAATTGGAACTACCTCAACTGCGCCACTTCGTCACCCTGTCGCCGGTTCCCGGATTTCGCCATTGGCTCGAGCAGCATTATGTCGAAGAGTCCGGCAGGCTGTCGGATGACGCTCAGCAAACCCTGGCGCTGCTCGACGCGCCGGACTGGCACGAGCAGCCGGAACAGGCGGAAAAACTCAAGGCCGTGGTCAAGCCATTGGCCGCACACTACCTGCTCGAGGAGAAAAACCGCCATGGGTTACCGCTCAATGCGGTGGCGAGATTCCACCTTGGCAACGGCGCCTCACTGCACCGCGTCAACTGGCTGGGCGACATCTCCCGCAAGGGCCTGAAGCAGTCCGCCGGACTGATGGTCAACTACCTCTATGCGCTCGACGATATCGAACGCAATCACGAAAACTATATCGCCAATGCCACCGTTGCCTGCTCCAGCGAGGTTCGCGACCTCGGGCGGCGAGCCAGGAAGATGACCAAAGGGGAAACCGTCAAATGAATCACAACCTCTTCGCCGCCCTTGCCAAACGCATGCAGGCTCGCGGCAACGCCGACTTCATGACCACTCGCGAAGGCCATGACTACACCTACGCCCAAGCACTGGAAGTCAGCGCACAACTGGCTGGGGCCTTGGTGGCATTGGGTGTCGCACCAGGCGACCGGGTCGCGGTGCAGGTCGACAAGAGCCCCGAAGCGATCCTGCTATATCTCGCCTGTCTACGCATGGGAGGTGTGTATCTGCCTCTCAATACCGGCTATACGAACGAAGAAATCCGCTACTTTCTTGGCGATGCCGAGCCGGCGCTGTTCGTCTGCCGCCCCGAAAATATCGACGATGCCCGCCGAGTCGCCAACGACAGCGGCTGCCCCAAGGTCGCGTCGCTAGGTACCCGGGCCGACGGCACCCTGATGGAAGAGGCGGCAAGCGCCATGCCTTTCGAGAGCATTGAAGCACGCGATGCCAACGACCTGGCGGCCATCCTGTATACCTCGGGCACCACCGGACGCTCCAAGGGCGCGATGTTGACCCATCGCAATCTCGGCTCCAATGCCGCGGCGTTGGTGGAAGCCTGGCGCTTCAGCGAGAGCGACCGACTGATCCACGCCCTGCCGATCTTCCACACGCACGGGCTGTTCGTGGCCTGCAACGTGGTGATGATGGCCGGTGCCAGCATGCTGTTCCTGCCAAGATTCGACGTCGACACGATCATCGAGGAGCTACCGCGTGGTACCACCATGATGGGCGTGCCAACCTTCTACACTCGCCTCTTGCAGGACAAACGCCTCACCCCCGAGCTCACTGCCAACATGCGCCTGTTCACCTCGGGCTCGGCACCATTGACCGCCGAAACGCATCAAGCCTTCGAGCGGCGTACCGGTCACGCCATTCTCGAACGCTACGGCATGACCGAGACCAACATGAACACCTCCAACCCCTATGATGGCGAGCGTATCGCCGGCACCGTGGGCATGCCGCTGCCGGGGGTCGAGATCCGCGTCACCGACCGCGAGACCCATCGCCCGCTTCCGCAGGGCGAGATCGGTATGCTCGAAGTGCGTGGCCCCAACGTCTTCATCGGCTATTGGCGCATGCCCGAGAAGACACGCGAAGAGCTGCTCGAGGACAGCTTCTTCGTCACTGGCGACCTGGCCAGTGTCGACGAGCGTGGCTACGTGCACATCGTCGGTCGTGACAAGGATCTGGTGATCTCAGGGGGCTACAACGTCTATCCCAAGGAGGTCGAACAGATCATCGACGAACTCGACGGCGTGGTCGAGTCCGCCGTGATCGGTGTGCCGCATCCAGATTTCGGCGAGGGCGTCACCGCCGTGGTCGTATCCCGTCCCGAGGCGCAGCTCGATGAAGCCAGCGTGCTCGATGCCTTGACCGGCCGATTGGCCAAGTACAAACAGCCCAAGCGTGTGTTCTTCGTCGACAACCTGCCGCGCAACACCATGGGCAAGGTACAGAAGAACCAGTTGCGGCAGCAGTACGAGGACACCTATCGCTAAACCGTCGCCGACAGCACAGAAATCCGGCCCCGACACGACGGGACGCTGCGGCGAATGCCCAGCGCCCCAGTGGTGTCGAGCCACTATACGCAGCGTCATTGAACCACCCGGCAGGAGACATCGTCATGGCGAAGGTCATCACCTACTACTACACCCACGTCTCGCCCTGGAGCTATCTAGGTCACTCGCGACTCGGCGAGCTTGCCGCGCGCCACGGTGCCACCATCGACTACGTGCCGATCACGCTCAGCGCGATCTTCCCCAAGACCGGCGGGCTGCCCCTGCCCAAGCGCGCTCCGGAGCGGCAGGCCTATCGCATGGCTGAACTGAAGCGCTGGCCGCAGTTGCTCGGCATCCCTCTCAACAGGGAACCGAAGCACTTCCCGACGGATGACCGCCCGGCAGCTCGCCTGGCGCTGACGGCGAAGGCGCAAGGGCATGACATCGCCAGCCTGTCGCTGGCCTTGATGCGGGCCTGCTGGGTCGAGGAGCGCGACATCTCCGAGCCGGACACCCTGCTCACGGTCGCCGACGCCTGCGGGCTGGATGGCCAGCGGCTGCTGAGCGAGTCGGAAAGCGACCAGGGACAGCAACGCCTCGACGAGGCTTGCGAGAAGGCCGTGGCGGCAGGCTGTTTCGGCGCACCCTGGTATATCGTCGACGGAGAGCCCTTCTGGGGCCAGGACCGCCTTGAGCTGGTCGAGAAGGCCCTGACCGGCAAGCTCTGAGCCAACGGGTCAGCTCAGGTACCGCAGAAGGTGCGAAACACTCGTTCCTGTTGAGAAGCCGGTTGTGTATAGGCCTCACGGCCGGGCTGTTCTTCGAAGGGGCGGGCAAGCACTGCGCGCAACTCCTCGAAGGGTGCGAAATCATCTTCGTCGATGGCAGCGGCGAGTGCCTGCTCGACCCGGTGATTGCGAGGGATATATAGCGGGTTCACGGCGCGCATGCGCGCGGCGATGACGCCAGGGTCAGCCGTCTCCCGTGTCAACCGTTCGCGCCAGCGGGCCAGCCAAGCCTCGATGGTATTCGCTTGCTCGAACAGTTCGACCAGCGACGAATCGGCCTCTGCGGATTCGGCGACGTCACCCAGACGGCAGAACGTCAGGGTGAAGTCGGCACGGCCAATGCGCATAGCCTCGAGTAGTTCCTCGACCAGCGCGCGGTCCCCTTCCTCTTCGCGCTCGAACCCCAGCTTGGCACGCATCACGGCCAGCCACTCGGCTTCGTACCGCGCTGGGTAGGCATTGATCACCGCCGTAGCCCGCTCGATGGCCCGCTCCTTCTCGTCATCGATCAGCGGCAGCAGGGTCTCGGCGAAGCGTGCCACATTCCACTGGGCTATCCATGGCTGGTTGGTATAAGCGTAGCGGCCACCCTCGTCGATGGAGCTGAACACCGTGCGCGGGTCATAGGCTTCCATGAAGGCGCAAGGGCCGTAGTCGATAGTCTCGCCGGAGATGGCCATATTATCGGTATTCATCACGCCGTGGATGAAGCCCACGCCCATCCACTTCGCCACCAGCGCCGCCTGACGCTCCTGTACCGCCTCGACCAGCGCCAGATAGCGCTCGCCTTCGGGCAGGTCACCAAGCACTGGATAGTGGCGTTCGATCACATGCCCGGCCAGCTCGCGCAGCGCATCGACATCGCCGCGGGCGGCGAAATACTGGAAGGTGCCGGCACGGATATGACTGGCGGCTACCCGAGTCAGAATGGCGCCAGGCTGCGGAACCCCGCGAAACACCCGTTCGCCGGTGGTCACCGCGGCCAGTGACCGGGTAGTGGGAATGCCCATCGCATGCATCGCCTCGCTGACCAGGTACTCGCGCAGCACCGGCCCCAACGGTGCCCGCCCGTCGCCACCCCGGGAGAAGGGCGTGCGCCCCGCCCCCTTCAACTGGATATCGCGCAGTTGCCCCTGCCGGT
Organism: Litchfieldella anticariensis FP35 = DSM 16096; assembly: GCF_000409775.1. Lineage (GTDB taxonomy): Bacteria > Pseudomonadota > Gammaproteobacteria > Pseudomonadales > Halomonadaceae > Litchfieldella > Litchfieldella anticariensis. Next base: position 43,385 of record NZ_KE332391.1, read on the forward strand.
CGATCACTTCGCCAAGCAGGACCGCACGGCCGTCGCCCAGCCGTGGCACGAAGGCGCCGAACTGGTGCCCGGCATAGGCCATCGCCAGCGGCTCGGCGCCCGGCGGTATGGTATTGCCGGAGAACCATTCGGTAGCCTGTTGCTCGTCGACGGCGGCCACATCAAAGCCCAGCGCCTCCGCCAGCGGACGATTGAAGGCCAGCAGTCGCGGTGTGGAGACCGGTACTGGCTCGAAACGCTCGTAGAAGCGATCGGGCAGACGGGCATAGCGCAAGGAAAAGGTGGGAAACATCATGACTCCAGTGACATCGGGCCGAAGGCAGCAAATCATGCCTACCCTACTCATGACAGTTCGAACTGGCCAGCATTCCCGCATGGCGTCGTACTTCCCTTCTTTAGTTCCGATTCTGGCTAGTTTTCCCCATTGACGAGCATACACTGTGAAGCATGGAGCCAGACTCGAACCAAAGGACGCCGCTATGCTGGATCCCGCCCTCTGCCGCCAGGCCCGCCTGTCGCGGGATGCCCGCTTCGATGGCCGTTTCTTCATCGCGGTGAAAACCACGGGCATCTACTGCCGGCCGATCTGTCCGGCCACACCACCGAAAGAGAGCAACGTCGTCTATTTCGACAGCGCGGTGGCCGCAGCGCAGGCAGGCTTTCGCCCCTGCCTGCGCTGCCGCCCGGACAGCGCACCGGACTCCCCGGCTTGGCGCGGCACGCAGACCACGCTCGAGCGTGCCCTGCGCCTGATCGACGAAGGCGCGTTGCAGGAAGGTAGCCTGAGCTGCCTCTGCGAGCGCTTGGGAATCGGCGAACGCTACCTGCGCCGGCTCTTCCAGCAACGCTTCGGCGTCGCACCGAAGGCCTATGCCCTCTATCGCCAGTGCCTGTTTGCCAAGCAATTGCTGCATCAGACAACGCTGCCTGTCACCGACATCGCCTACGCCAGTGGCTTTCGCAGCCTGCGCCGCTTCAATGATGCCTTCAAGGCACAGATCGGGCTCACTCCACGCGAAGTGCGTCGCGAGTCAACCGAGCGTTCTCCTGAGTTGATCCTTCGACTCGCCTATCGCCCGCCCTATGCCTGGGAGAGCCTGCGCGACTTCTTCATCAGCCGCCATATCGAAGGCTTGGAATGGGTCGACGAGCGACATTACGGCCGTTGTATCGCCTGGGGTGAAGCGCGGGGGCACTTCACCGCCGAGCACCGACCTGACCGGCATGACTTCCTGGTAAGACTGGAACTCGATGACCTACGTATGCTGTCGCCGGTGGTGCGCCGAATCCGTCGCCTGCTCGATCTGGATGCCGATACCTCGGTGATCGAAACGCACTTGACCCAGGCGCTGCCGGGCCTGCCGCTGATCGAAGGTCTGCGACTTCCAGGTGTGTGGAGCCTGTTCGAAGCCGGGATTCGCGCCATTCTCGGTCAGCAAGTCACGGTCGCCGCCGCTCGCCGGCTAGTGACGACGCTGGTGGCCACGCTCGGCGAGCCCGCATGCGAATCGGAGGGGCAGGTCCGGTATCATTTCCCCACACCATCGCAGATCGCTGGCAGCGACCTGACCTTCTTGAAGATGCCTGAATCGCGTCGCGAGACCCTGCGACGATTCGCTTCCTTCTACAGGCAACAAGCCGACAGTGCCGATGAGCCATCCACCTGGACGGCACTGAAGGGGATCGGCCAGTGGACGGCGGATTATGCCACCATGCGCGGCGCTGGCGATCCCGATATCTGGCTGGCCGGCGATCTCGGCGTCAAGAAGGCGCTGCCATCATTGAACAGCCATGATCCTGCTGGTGCCGCCCCTTGGCGCAGCTATCTAACGTTGCAGCTATGGTCTCAGTCATCTCTTTCTCTACAAACCAGTTCTCGACCAACCAGTTCTCGACAAGCAAGCTCTCGACCCACCAGGAGCCGCTGACATGATGGATCAACAACGCTATCTCGATTACTACCAGCCACCAGGTGACACTCCCCTCGGTGTGTTGCGCATTCGTGCCAGCGATGCGGGCCTGACCGAAGTCGCTTTCGTCGAAGCGCAAGACGAAGTGCCACAACCAAACCAGCACACCCAGCACTGCCGCGAGCAGTTGGCGGAATACTTCGAGGGTCGGCGCCACGACTTCGATCTTTCCCTGGCACCGCAAGGCACACCGTTCCAGCAAAACGTATGGGCACAACTAAGCAAGATCCCGTTCGGCAAGACCTGCAGCTATGCCGAGATCGCCGAGCGCATCGGCCAACTCAAGGCCATGCGGGCCGTGGGCGCCGCCAATGGCCGCAACCCGCTGGCCATCGTGGTGCCCTGCCATCGGGTGATCGGCCGCAACGGCCAACTCACCGGCTATGCCGGCGGGCTGGAAAGGAAGCGCTGGCTGTTGCTGCATGAGCAGACCCATCTCCCTTATTCACTGGATTCGTGACAGGCTGGGTCACTCCGACGATAACGGCCATACTCTGCCTATGAGACGACTCGATCAATGAGGTGGAAGGAATGGCCAATCGCGATTCGGACAAGATGACCCAGTACGCGGTGGAACTGGAAGACACCGTGCACTGGGATCAGGAGATGAGCTACGGCCAGTATCTGGATCTGGAACGCTTGCTGGCGTGTCAGCAGCCAAACTCCGGCCAACATGATGAAATGCTGTTCATCGTGATCCACCAGGTGTCCGAGTTGTGGCTCAAGCAGTGCCTGCACGAGGCTCATGCCGCCGCCGAGCATATCCGCGAGAACAAGCTCAAGCCCGCCTTCAAGATGCTGTCACGCATTGCCCGCATCCAGGAGCAGATGATCCATGTCTGGGAAGTGTTGGTCACCATGACCCCGGCAGACTATACCTGCTTCCGTGACAGCCTGGGCCAAAGCTCAGGATTCCAGTCCTATCAGTACCGGGAGCTGGAATTCCTGCTCGGCAACAAGAACCCCAGGATGGTCGAGGTGCACCGCAGCCACCGCCAACACTACGAGCGGCTGACTCAAGTGCTGCACGAACCCAGCATCTACGACATCAGCCTGCAACTGCTCAAACGGCGCGGGTTCGACATTCCCGATTCCTACGTGAAACGCGACTGGTCCCAGCCCTACCAGCCGTGCGCCGAGGTGGAGCAGGCGTGGGGCGAGATCTATCGACACACGGACGAGCACTGGGATCTGTATGAGCTGGCGGAAAAGCTGGTCGACACGGAATACAACTTCCAGAAATGGCGCTTCAGCCATATGAAGACCGTGGAGCGCATCATCGGCTACAAACGGGGTACCGGCGGCACTGCTGGCGTCTCCTATCTCGCCAAGGCGTTGGATCTGCAGTTTTTCCCCGAACTGTGGTCAGTGAGAACGGCCATGTAAAGGAAACACTGAATAAATGTCTGCGCTACTCAATCGCTGCGTTACGCGGTGCTCGCAAGCCTCACATATACCCCATATGCTCCGGTTGCTGCGCTCCGGGCGCCTTGCGCTTGAGCATGCTCGTCAATTTATTCAGCGCTTCCTGAGGTAAGGAAAGGAACCTCCTATGAGCGACACTCCACTCAGCCGTGACGATTTAGTCGACCTGGATCAGGACGACCCTCTGGCCCATTACCGTGACCAGTTCGAATTGGAGGAGGGTCTGATCTATCTCGACGGTAACTCCCTCGGGGCCCTGCCCAAGGCAGCCAAGACCAGGGTGGCCGAGTTGGTGGAGCGGGAATGGGGCCAAGGGCTGATCCGCAGTTGGAACACCCACGACTGGATTTCGCTGCCCGAACGGGTCGGCGACAAGATAGCCCCTATCATTGGTGCTGCACCGGGAGAGGTGGTGGTCGCCGACTCCACCTCGGTCAACCTGTTCAAGCTGGCGGCAGCGGCGGTGCGTATGCGCCCCGGGCGTCACAAGATCGTCTCCGAACCGGGTAACTTCCCCACCGACCTCTATATCCTGCAGGGGCTGGAAGCCTTCCTGCCGGGCGAGATTCGACTCGAAACGGCGCCCCGCGAGCGGCTGGAAACCCTGATCGACGAGGATACCGCGCTGGTAGTGCTGACCCACGTGCACTACAAGTCGGGTGAGTTGTTCGACATGGCAGCCATTACCGCCAAGGCCCACGAGGTGGGCGCGCTGATGTTGTGGGATCTCAGCCACAGTGCCGGCGCGGTACCGGTGGACTTGAACGGTGTCGATGCCGACTTCGCCGTGGGTTGCGGCTACAAGTACCTCAATGGCGGCCCGGGCGCTCCCGGCTACCTGTTCGTGGCCAAGCGCCACCAGGCCGCGTTTCGCCAGCCCCTGAGCGGCTGGTTCGGGCATGCCGAGCCCTTCGCCATGCGTGACGACTACCAGCCGGCGCCGACTATCAAACGCGGCTTGTGCGGTACCACCGGTGTGCTTGCCACCGGTGTGCTGGAAGTGGGAGTGGAACTGATGGCGTCGGCCGACATGGCGCTGATCCGCGCCAAGTCCCAACGCCTGGGCGAACTGTTCATCTCGCTGGTCGAACGGCACTGCGCCGGCCAGGGTTTTGCGCTGGCCTCCCCCAGAGACGCCGACAGGCGCGGCAGCCAGGTCTCGCTCACCCATGAGCAGGGCTTTGCCATCATCCAGGCCCTGATCGCCCGACACATCATCGGCGACTTCCGGGCGCCAAACATATTGCGCTTCGGCTTCACTCCACTCTATACCCGTTATGTGGATATCTGGGATACGGTCCAGGCCTTGGCCAACATCATGGCCACGAGAGAATGGGATCAACCGGAGTTCAAGACAATCACTGCCGTGACCTGAGCCCCCAGCTCCTTGGCACAATGGCAGTTTTTCGCTTCACATCTTGGCCGCAGCAATAGGCTTCGCTAGTGTAGGCACTGTAACGGTGTGTTTCCTCAACCCTGTGCTGGAATGCGCCTGCCCCAGACACCCATCAGGAGTCACTCAATGAAATATCTCGTCGCCGGGTTGATGCTCGCCACTGCCTTGCCCGTATTTGCCGATGGCAAGGCCACCATCGCAACCAGCGATACGCAGAACGACATGCAGATGGTCATTCACTGGACCGATGACAGCATGCGCATGGATTTCCCCGCCCAGCAGCAAGGTTACATGCTGATGCGCGACGGCAAGGGCTACATGGTCACCGAACAGGCCGGCCAACCCATCGTCATGGACATGGCAATGCTGAAAGGCATGACCGAGGCCATGGGCGAAGAGGCCAATGCCGTGAATGCCAACCAGGCGAAATCCGTCGAAAGCCTGGAAGCCACCGGCGAGAAAGAAACTGTCGCTGGAATCGAAGGTGACGTCTACCGGATCCAGTGGACCGACCACGGCGGCAATGCCCATGATGACCAGATGGTACTCAGCGACGAGCCGCTCGGACGCGAAATGCTGCAGGCCTTCCAGAGCTATGTCCAGATCGTGATGGACGAGCCCGATCCCATCGGTACCGCCCTGCTCGAGCGGGACCTGGGCATGCTGAAGTTCGGCGACAAGTTCCGAGTCGTCGAGATGGCCGACGCCTCGCCCGAAGCCGCCATGTTCGAGTTGCCGGAAAACGCCATGACCATGGAAGACCTGATGAAGCAGCAAATGGGTGGTGGTGCCAACGCGCCGCAATAACGGAGTTCCTCTGAGACCAAGTACGGGCGATGTGTGTGACCGGGTCACACACATCGCCCGTTGCTGTATTCACCAGCCCTTGTCATCCCACCGATAGCGCAATGCGAGCATGGAGGGAAATGCTCAGTGTTGGCGGTCGAAGGTCACCCGATACAGTCCGCTCTCTCCCCTATCCGAGGTGAAGTAGAGAGCGCCATCCGGTGCCAAGACAATGCCAACCGGACGCGCCCAACGCTCGCCCTGTTCGTTCTGGAAACCACTCAGCAGGTCACTGATCTTTCCTTGGCCGTGCTCGTCGATGGTGACGCCGACAATTCTCGGTTCGCGACGGGTTGCCGGGTCGCCGGTGACACGACCGTCCGGCTGCGTTGCCGAGCTGCCATGTATCGCGACAATGGCATCCAATGCTAGGCCGCTGTCTTCGGGGAGGAACGCCAAACCCAAGGGCGCACTGCGCGCAGGCAGGATGGCAACCGGAGCCGGGATGGCGTCGGTTGGGTGAGGCGGCTCGCTGTTGACACAGTCGTCGCGGCGATACTCTCCCGCCACCCATTGATACCAGGGCATGCCGTGGAAACTGCCTTCCTCGGCACGCACCAATACCTCCGGGGGCTGCTCGTAACCCCAATGATCCGGACCGTTGTTGGTGGCAAAGAGGACGCCCTCGTGATCCCAGGCCAACCCGACGGGATTGCGCAGGCCGGTGGCATAAGGCTGCCACTGGGGCGAGTCGCCGTTCTCGTCGAGGACCATGATGCCACCGCGACGATCGGCGAATGCGTAGCCCTCGCCGATAAACTGATCCGTGCAATTGTCCAGGATACCCAGGGACAGATAAATTCGCCCATCGGGGCCCACCGTCAGCGTGCGGGAATTGTGTCCGTCGCCACCTGGCAGTTCGGCGACCACCTCGAAATCGTCGCTCGAGAGTGTCTCAGCGCCCCGGTAGTCGGCTCGCATCAAGGCATGGGTAGTGGCGACGTAGAGTTGCCCGCCGCGCTGTATCACGCTGTTCGGATAGTCACCGATCTCGGCGAGTGGAGTGGCTTGGTCATAGGGTGGTGCCAATCGATAGATGCTGTCGCCACGACTGCCCACGAACATCACGCCATCGGGCCCGAGGCTGATCATTCGTGGTGCATCAAGGTCGGCGACTTTTTCGACCTGAACGCCTTTCGGTACCTTCAGCCGGTGGTCGGTGCCGACGACATTGATCGTCTGCCAGCCGTCAGCCTGGGCGAGAGAGGCATCGGCGCTCACCAATGCCAGTATCAGCAAGCCGAAGTAAGAAGTGGTTCGCATCGATCGGAGGCCTTGTGCGACGCTACGCCCTTTTAAGACGATTGGTTCAAGCGGGAGTTTCCCACACTCGCAGGCAATCGTTGGTCATTGGCGTGACTTACGCGAACGGAGACACCGAAGCGCTTGAGCCACCCAAATCTCTATCAGGGCGTCTGACTGGACTCAGGCCCCACTCTTCCTTTTGCGGTAACATTGGCTTCGAAACCAAGGGAGCCCTTATGCGTAACAAAGGATTTGTGGTGATGCTGCTTGCCCTGTCGATAGCGGGTTGCAGTGATGGACGTCCCGAGTGGATGAAGACGGCACTGGATGACGATGTAGATCAGGCACGCTGGGAGGCGTCGTCACTGGAGGAGAAGGTGGCGACGGCAGGCCTATGGTTGCAGCGCTTGAACGATGACGACTACCTCTCACTCGCTAAGCCGGCAGCCGAGATGGAGCCAGAGGCAAACGCACTGGCCACCTGCATCGACTCGTCGCTGGAAGAGGCAACGGCCGAGTCGGCAACCGGCGTGCGCCTGGCCGCGGCGGATTGTGTCCATGAGCTGGGGTATGCGAAGAAAGTAGGCGAACTCGTGGATTGAGTCATCCCTAAGGAAACACTGAATAAATGCCTGCGCTACTCAATCGCTGCGTTGCGCGGTGCGCGGAATCCTCACATATACCCCATATGCTCCGGTTCCTGTGCTCCGTGCGCCTTGCGCTTGAGCATGCTCGTCGGTTTATTCAGCGTTTCCCTAAAGCGGTAGGTGAAGGATCGCGCCCCGCAAGCCTCGCTCCCCGGCCCATAATTTGCCGAGCGTGATCGGCAGCTTGAAACGGCGCTTGCCGGCACTGCCGGGGTTGAATAGCAAACGCCCATCATGCCATTCGTTGCGCGGCTTGTGGGAATGGCCGTGGAGCACGGCGTCACAAGGCGTGTCCGAGGTGAAATCGGCGATGTTGTGCACCAGGTGTAGCCGCCAGCCGTTGACGATCAGATTCTGGGTCATCGGCAGCCGTTCGGCCCATTGTGGGGTATCGATGTTGCCGCGCACGCTATACAGCGGTGCCAGCTCGCCGAGGCGCTCGAGAATCGCCTGATCTTCCTCCTTGCCGCCCACATCACCGAGATGCACGATCAGTGCGCAGCCTTCCAGCATCGTGAGCGCCTCGTCACGTAGCTTGCCGTGAGTGTCGGAAATCACCCCAACCGGGGTCTCGATATCGAAAATCGGTACGCTCATTGTGTCATCAGCCAATCCCGCCCAGTGCCTGCCCACAGAACTCTAGCATCGTTGATGATGGTACCGACCAATCGCCCTCAACTGCGTTTATCCCCTCATCGATTTGCGGCACCATGTAAGTCTGCTTACCCGCCGTCAAGGATGTGCCATGCCGCCGTTCGCCTCAGCCGCCCAGGATGACGCCCTGACCCCGGGCTTCATGGTCATTCATGGCAATCGCCTGGAGGACCTGCGCGGTGTGGCGGTGGAATGGATGAAACGCCACCCGCTGGCGCCGCTCGAGAACGAGACGATCCTGGTGCAGAGCAACGGCATCGGCCAGTGGATGAAGCTTGCCCTGGCCGCCGACGAGAACGCCGGCGGCAGCGGCATTGCCGCCGCGCTCGACGTCACCCTGCCGGCGCGCTTCCTGTGGCAGGCCTACCGCGCCGTGCTGACGCATGTCGAACGCAATCCCGATGCCGTACCCGTCACCTCGCCGTTCGACAAGTCGCGCCTGGAATGGCGCCTGCTGCGCCTGTTGCCCGCGCTGATGGTACGCGACGAATTCGCCCCGCTCAAACGGTTCCTGGAAGGCGACGACGACCTGCGCAAGCACCACCAGCTCGCCGAACGCCTCGCCGACCTGTTCGATCAGTACCAGGTCTACCGTGCCGACTGGCTCGACGCCTGGGGCCGCGGCGAGGACGTGCTGATCACCGCCCGCGGCGAGGCCCGTCCGCTGGAGGAGACCCAACGCTGGCAACCGGCCCTGTGGCGGGCCATAGGTGAGAGTGTCGCCGAGGACGTGGGCGCTAACGGCATCGCCTCCAGCCGCGCCATGGTGCATCGGCGCTTTCTCGACGCGGCGCGTCAGCTCGACGGCAGCAATCGCCCCGTCGGTCTGCCGCGTCGAGTGATGGTGTTCGGCATCTCGTCGCTGCCGCAGCAAGCGCTCGAGGCACTGGCGGCCATCGCCCACTGCTGCCAGGTAGTACTGTGCGTGCACAATCCCTGCCAGCACTACTGGGCCGATATCATCGAACACAAAGACCTGCTGCGAGCCGAGCGCTATCGCCAGCGGCGCAAGGACGGCATGCCTGCCCGCCTCGACGTGCTCGGCGATGGCGACGGTGAGGAAAGCCTTCACCTGCACGCCCAACCGCTGCTCGCCGCCTGGGGCAAGCAGGGCCGCGACTACCTGCGCCTGCTCGACGAACACGATGACGCCCACCAGTACCAAGGCCTGTTCGCTGCCGATTCGCTGCGCATCGACCTGTTCGAGCCCTTCATAAGCGAGGGCGATGGCTGCCTGCTTCAGCAACTGCAGGACGACATCCGCGAGCTGCGCCCGGTACACGAAACCCGTGAGCAGTGGCCAGCGGTGGACACCCAGCGCGACGACTCGATCGTGTTCCATGTGGCGCACAGCCCGCAGCGCGAGGTCGAGATTCTGCACGACCAGTTGCTCGCCGCCTTCAGCGCCGACCCGGACCTGAAGCCCCGCGACGTGATCGTGATGGTGCCGGATATCGACCACTATGCGCCGCATATCCAAGCGGTATTCGGTCAATACGAGAGGGGGCGGCTCGAGCGTGACGACCCACGCTTCATCCCCTTCACGCTTTCCGATCAGGGCAATCGTCACCGTCTGCCACTGTTGATCGCGCTGGAAAAACTGCTGCGCCTGCCGGAGCTGCGCCTCTCCGTCAGCGATCTGCTCGACCTGATCGACGTGCCTGCGCTACGCGCCCGTTTCGGTATCCAGGAAGACGACCTGCCCACCCTGCGCCGCTGGATCCAGGGTGCCGGTATCCGCTGGGGCCTGCACGGTCACCAACGCCAGAGCCTCGACCTACCCGACGGCCTGGAACAGAACACCTGGGCCTTCGGCCTGCGCCGGCTGCTGCTCGGCTACACCGTGGGCGAAGCGGCCAACGGTCCATGGCAGGGCATCGAACCGTTCGACGATATCGGCGGGCTGGAAGCGCAGCTGGCCGGCCCCCTGGCGACCCTGCTCGAGACCCTGGAACGGCAGTGGCGCACCCTGCGCGACCCCACCGACGTGAACGGCTGGGTGCAGCGCCTGCGAGCGCTACTGGAAACGAGCTTCCAGGCCGACGCGGCCGAGGACAGCCTGATGCTGGCCCAGCTCGAACTGAAACTACAGGAATGGCAGGAAAACGCCGAAGAGGCCGGACTGACCCGCGAGCTGCCACTCTCGGTGGTGCGCGAGCACTGGCTGTCGCAGATCGACGAGTCCAGCCTGTCGCAGCGCTTCATGGCCGGCGCGGTCAACTTCGCCACTCTGATGCCGATGCGTGCCATCCCCTTCAAGCGCGTATGCCTGCTGGGCATGAACGACGGCGACTACCCGCGCAGCCACCCGCCGATGGACTTCGACCTGATGAATGGCGACTACCGTCCCGGCGACCGCTCGCGGCGCGAGGACGACCGCTACCTGTTCCTCGAAGCCCTGCTCTCGGCCCGCGAGCAGCTCTACATCAGTTGGGTAGGCCGCAGCATCGTCGACAACACTGAAAAACCGCCCTCGGTTCTGGTCGGCCAACTACGCGACCATCTCCAGGCCGGCTGGCGCAGCGCCGACGTTGACAATAAAGAGGACAGCGACCTGCTCGCCGCATTGACCACCGCGCACCCGCTGCAACCATTCAGCCGCCGCTACTTCCCCACCGAGGCGGCACTCGCCGAGCGCAGTGTCGCGGAGCGACGCCTGATCACCTATGCCTACGAGTGGCGTGAGGTGCACGCCGAAGCGGCTCCGGCGAAAACACCCGATGAACTCGGGGAATTCACACATGAAGCGCCTCTGACGCTCGCCCAGCTCGGGAATTTTCTGCGCGACCCAGCGAAAGCCTTCTTTACCACTCGCCTCAAGGTCTCCCTCGAGCGCGAAGACATCGTCAGCCTCGACCACGAACCCTTCGCTCTCGACGGCCTTTCCAACTGGCAGTTGCAGGACCACCTGATCCAGGTGCAACGCCGTGCCCTCGATGAGGGCCACCCGCGTCTACCGGCCATGCACGAGGCGCTGGAACGGCTGCAAGGCCAGGGTGTGCTGGCAATGGGGGCATTCGGCGCTCGCATGCGTGAACAGCTCGCCGAACCCATGGAGGCGCTGTTCGAGGCCTATGAACAAGCCCTCGACGAATGGCCGCACAGCGTCGACGATCCCGAACCGATACAGCTCAGCGTGCCCGGCGCGCCCCCACTGGAGGACTGGCTGGACGAGCTGCGCGAGAACGCGGCGGGCGAGCGTTGCCGCCTGGTGCTGACCAGCAGCAGCCTGGTCAAGAAGAACAAGTACCACTGGCACCACCTGCTGCGCCCCTGGGTGGCCCACCTGGCCGGACATCTAGCCGGCACACCTTTGACCACGCAACTGCTCTCCAAGGCCGGCCACGTGACGTTGCCGCCGCTCGACCCGGACGTCGCCCGTCAGCACCTCACCCAGATCGTCACCACCTGGCAAGCCGGCATGCGCGAACCATTGCCGCTCGCCATCGGCGCCGCCTTCGTGTGGCTAAGCAAGTTGGGAACGCCACAGAGCGAGCGCGACAGCGACGCCTGGCGCGCCGCCGCCAGCACTTATGAAGGCGACGACTTCAACGCGGGCGAAGTGGACCGCAACCCCTACCTCGCCCACCGCTGGCCGGGTTTCGCCGCGCTGGCGAGCGAGCGCCACGATGCCTACGGCTTCGCCGAACTGACCGAACGGCTGCTGGCCCCGGTGCACCTGGCGGTGAAAGGGGACAAGAAAGAGGGCGACAAGAAGGAAACGAAGAAAGCGGGGAGCAAGACATGAGCGACGTCACACAATTAAATCCGCTCGACTTCCCGTTGCATGGCAGCCGCCTGATCGAGGCCAGCGCTGGCACCGGCAAGACCTTCACCATCGCCCTGCTCTATGTGCGCCTGGTGCTCGGTGCGCGACACGAAGGCGACGAAGAGGCCTTCGCGCGCCCGCTCACCCCACCGGAAATCCTGGTGGTGACCTTCACCAACGCCGCCACCCAGGAACTGCGCGAGCGCATTCGCTCACGGCTGGTCGAGGCCGCTGGAGTCTTTCTACAGACAGCCGAAGCTGCGCCTAGTCCCGATGGGTCGCCGGAGGCAGGCCGAAGCGGGGATCCTCAGGGTGACCCACTGCTGGTGGCCCTGCGTGACCAATACGACCCGGCCACCTGGCCCGCCTGCGCGCGGCGCCTGCAGCTCGCCGCCGAATGGATGGACGAGGCCGCCGTCTCCACCATCCACAGTTGGTGCTACCGCATGCTGCGCGAGCATGCCTTCGACAGCGGCAGCCTGTTCTCGCTCGACCTCGAGACCGACCAGACCGAGCTCGAACACGAGGTAGTGCGCGACTACTGGCGCAGCTTCTACTATCCGCTGGACGACGACGCGCTGGCCACCGTGGTACGCCACTGGGACTCGCCCGAGAAACTGCACCAAGCGGTGCGCGGCCTGATGCCCGAATGTGAGGCGCTGGACAAGCACGCCCCGTCCCCCGCCGAGACCGTGGCCCAGGCAAGCCACGAGACCACCGAGCGCTTGGCCGAGCTCAAGGCGCCGTGGCCGGCCTGGGTCGACGAGTGCGAGACGCTGTTCGAGGAAGCCGCCAAGCAGAAGGCCTTCAAGGGCCAGAGCTTCAATGCCAGAAGCCGCGCCAACTGGCTCGGCGCATTGCGCGAATGGTGCCAAAGCGATGCCGTATGGCCCGGCCTGACCGATGCCGCCTGGAAGCGCCTGACACCGCAAGGCATGGCCGAAATCTGGACCAAGGGCGAGCCACCCGACCACCCGGCACTGGCCGCACTGGAAGCGTTACAGGATGAGCTTCACGCCCTGCCCGACCCGTATGCCGACCTGCTCACCCACGCCGTGCACTGGTGCCGCGAGCGGCTCGACCGCGAGCAGGAACGCCGCGCCGAGATGGGCCCCAACGAACTGCTCACCCACCTCGACCGCGCCTTGGCCGGCCCCAACGGCGAGGCGCTGGGGGCGCAGATCCGCCGGCAATTCCCGGTTGCCCTGGTCGACGAATTCCAGGACACCGACCCGGTGCAGTACCGCATCTTCGACGGTGTCTACCACATCCGCGAGAACCGCCGCGGCTATTCTGAAACCCGGGGTGTGTTCCTGATCGGCGATCCCAAGCAAGCGATCTACGCCTTCCGCGGCGCCGACATCTACACCTATCTACGCGCCCGCCGCGACACCGACGGCCGCCACGTCACCCTGGGCACCAACTTCCGTTCCAGCCAGCCGATGGTCACGGCAGTCAACCGCTGCTTCGACTACGCCGAAGCGCACCCATCCGGGGCTTTCCTGTTCAAGGAAGATGACGGCAACAACCCCGTGCCGTTCGTTGGTGTGAACGCCAAGGGGCGCAAGGACTCACTCACCGCCAATGGCCAGCCTCTGCCCGCCATGACCCTGTGGCAGCTCGAATGTGACGAGCCGCTGGCCAAGGGCAGCTACCAGCAGGAGATGGCCGAGCGCTGCGCCTCGCACATGGTCACGCTGCTGGAACAGGGCCAGCACGGCCGCGCCGGCTTCCAGGGTGAGGGAAACGACGAGAACGCGTTCACCCCGCTCAAGCCCTCCGACATGGCAGTGCTGGTCAACGGCCTGGGCGAGGCGCGGGCGATCCGCCAGGCGCTGGCGCGGCGTGGGGTGAAAAGCGTCTACCTCTCCGACAAGGACAAGGTGTTCGCCTCGCCGGTCGCCACGCAGCTCGATGCCTGGCTGCGCGCCTGCGCCGAGCCTGATGACGAACGCCTGCTGCGTACCGCGCTGGCCACCCCGGTGCTGGGGCTGGATATCGCCACGCTGGACAAGCTCAACGAAGACGAACTGGCCTGGGAAGCTCGGGTGATGCAGTTCCGCGACTACCACCGCCTATGGCAGGGCCAGGGCGTGCTGCCGCTGGTGCGCCGGTTGATCAACGATTTCGGCATTGCCACCCGGCTACTGGCCGCTGGGCCGGCCTCGGACGGCGAACGAGCACTGACTGACCTGTTGCACCTCGGCGAGCTATTACAGCAAGCCAGCCAGGAACTCGACGGCGAACACGCGCTGATCCGCTTCCTCGCCGAATCCATCGCCCAGCCCGAGGGCCAGGGCGACACCCACAAGCTACGTCTGGAGAGCGATGCCGACCTGGTGCAGGTGGTCACTATCCACAAGTCCAAGGGGCTGGAGTACCCGCTGGTGTTCCTACCCTTCATCTGCAACCACCGCCCGACCAAGCGCGACGACTCCCCGCTGCGTTGGCACGACGCCGAAGGCCAGTTGCGCATCAGCCTGGAGGCCGACGACGAGACACTGGCCACCGTCGACCGCGAGCGCCTGGGCGAAGACCTGCGCAAGCTCTACGTCGCCCTGACCCGCGCCCGCCACGCTACCTGGCTTGGCATGGCGCCACTCAAGGGTGGCGAAGGCAGCGCCATCGGCCAGTTGCTCGCCGATGGCAAGGCGCTCGATCCGGCCGGCTTCGCCAACTCGCTCACCCAGCTCAAGGGCGACTGTACCGCCATCGAGATCGCCCCGGCGCCACCGGCCGACGCCCACGTCATCCGGCTCGACAGCACCGATGAGCCCCTCGGGGAAGCACGGATGCCCACACGCCCGGCCCGCGAACACTGGTGGATCGCCAGCTACTCGGCGCTACGCATTTCGGCGGGCGAAGTCACCGCCCCAGTAAGTGCTGACACACTCCACAGCGCCGCTTTTCACAGTGCCCCGACCATGGCACACACTGCGCCTGAGAGCAGCCCGGCTGACACTGCCCACCTGCCCGAACCGGCCACCTCGCTGGAAGCCACGGCCCTGGAAGTGATCACCGAGCCCCATGACAGCGGCCATGGCGAACAGATCGCCAACTTGCACCGCTTTCCACGTGGCCCCGCCCCCGGCACCTTCCTTCATGGATTGCTTGAGTGGGCCGGCGAGCACGGCTTCGGCCGCGTGGCTCGCGACCCCGCCCTGCGCGAAGACACCCTGGCACGGCGCTGCAACCTGCGCGGCTGGCAGCAGTGGCTGCCCACCCTGCACGAGTGGTTCGGCGAGCTGTTGAGCGCCCCTCTTCCACTACCCCAGCCGCAGCCCAGCGAGGCCGGCGAATTCCGCCTAGAGGCACTTACCACCTACCAGGTCGAGATGGAATTCTGGTTCGCCACCACCCAGGTCGACACCCGCCGGCTGGACGCCCTCGTAAGTACTTACACACTCCCCGGCGCGCGCTCCACCACTCCTCGCCCCGCGCTCGACGCCGAAACGCTCAACGGCATGCTCAAGGGCTTCATCGACCTGG
>NZ_KE332391.1:58835-59214 GCF_000409775.1 Litchfieldella anticariensis FP35 = DSM 16096
GCTATTACGTTGCCGACTGGAAATCCAACCACCTGGGAGCAGACGACAGCGCCTACGGCGTGGAGGCGATGCGCCAGGCCGTGGCCGAGAAGCGCTACGACCTGCAGTTCGCGCTTTACCTGCTGGCCCTGCACCGCCTGCTCAAGGCGCGCCTGCCGGGCTACGACTACGACCGCATATCGGCGGCTCGCTGACCGTGTTCCTGCGCGGCACCCAGGCCGAGAGCCGCGGCGTCTACGCCGAGCGCCCGCCGCGCGAACTGATCGAGGCACTGGACGCCCTGTTCCAGGGCGACACCCAAGCGGCCAAGACCGCCACCACCGATACGGAGGCCTCGGCATGAGCGACGGCACGCTGGACCTGTTCGACGGCCTCGACG
>NZ_KE332391.1:59306-64875 GCF_000409775.1 Litchfieldella anticariensis FP35 = DSM 16096
CGCTGCACTCGCCAGCCACCAACTCGGCCGCGGCCACGTGTGTCTCGACCTGGCCCAGACGCTCGCCGCCCCCGACCTGGCGCTCTCGCTGCCACCGGAAGGCGACGACCTCAGCGACCCGCCGCCGCTACCAAGCGAAGTGCTGGATGGGCTCGACCTCGATTCCTGGCAAGCCGCCCTCGGCCACCCCACCCTGGTCGCTGACGGCAACACTCCCCAGCCCGGCAATACTCCGCTGGTCAAGGTGAAACACGACGCCACCACCCGGCTCTACCTGCGCCGCTACTGGCAATACGAACAAGACATCCGCCAACAGATCACCGCCAGACTCACGGATGCCCCCGATCCCTGTGGGAGCGCAGCTCCGCTGCGCGATGGCGCCGACAGGCGCCCGGATTACTCACTCACCCCCGATCCTCGTGGGAGCGCAGCTCCGCTGCGCGATGGCGCCGGCAGGCACCCGGATGACACCACCGCCATCGCCCAAGCCCTGAATGCCCTCTTCCCCACCAGCCACACTCTGGACTGGCAAAAGCTCGCCTGTGCCCTCGCCGCCCGCTCACACTTCGCCGTGATCACCGGCGGCCCCGGCACCGGCAAAACCACCACCGTGGTCAAACTGCTCGCCCTGCTCCAGACCCTGGCCCTGAGCGAAAGCGAACGACCACTGCGCATCCTACTCGCTGCCCCCACCGGCAAGGCCGCCGCACGCCTCAACGAATCGATTGCTGGCCAAGTGGAAAACCTCGAACTGGATCAGCTTGTTCAGTTGTGGGAGCGCAGTTCACTGCGCGATGAAAAAGACACCGACACCCCCGCCTCCACTCAGCTTGAATCAAGCACCCCGTGGGAGCGCAATTCATTGCGCGATGAAGGAATCGACCCCCTCCGCCAAGCGATCCCCACCGAGGTCACCACGCTACACAGGCTGCTCGGCTCACGCCCCGACACTCGCCACTTCCGCCACCACGCCGGCAACCCACTGCCACTCGACGTGCTGGTGATCGACGAAGCCTCGATGGTCGATATCGAAATGATGGCCGCCGTACTCAGCGCCCTACCGCCCAAGGCACGGCTCATCCTGCTCGGCGACAAGGACCAGCTCGCCTCGGTGGAAGCCGGCGCCGTGCTTGGCGACCTGTGCCAGCGCGCCGAAGGCGGCCACTACACCCCAACCACCTGCCAATGGCTCGAGCGCATCACTGGCACACCGATTCCTAGCGACTACCAGGAACCGAACGGCCAGCCACTCGACCAAGCCATCGCCATGCTGCGCGTCAGCCACCGCTTCGATGCCAGCAGCGGCATCGGCCAGCTCGCCCAGGCGGTGAACCAGCCACTAGCCCGCGAGCACTCCACCAAGAACAAGAAGCGCGCCGTACGAAAAACATTCGAGCAACGCTACGCCGACATCGCCCACCTCAACCTCGCGGACGCCGAAGACCCGGCTCTCGATCGACTGGTAGTGGAAGGCAACCCGACGGGCTTTCTCAACCAGGGCAAAGGCCGACAGCACCGTGGCAATGAACTCGCCCCACCCACCGGCTACCGCCACTACCTGGAGGTACTGAAGCAGCAACGGCCACCAGCCGGCAGCGATTTGGAACAGCATCGTGACGAATACGACCAATGGGCCCTGGCCGTACTCGATGCCCACAACCGCTTCCAACTGCTGTGCGCGCTACGCCGCGGCCCATGGGGCGTGGAAGGCCTGAACCTGCGCATCGCCAAGGCACTGCGCCGCCAGGGCTTGATTGCCGCTAGCGATCACGAACTCGAACACGGCTGGTACCTCGGCCGCCCAGTGCTCGTGACCCGCAACGACTATGGCCTTGGCCTGATGAACGGCGATATTGGCATCACCCTCGCCCAGCCGCATCCACAAGACCCGGCCAGAAGCGTGCTGCGCGTCGCCTTCCCCACCGCCAATGCCGACAAGCCCATCAAATGGGTACTGCCCAGCCGCCTGCAAGCGGTGGAAACCGTATTCGCCATGACGGTGCACAAATCCCAAGGCTCGGAATTCACCCACACCGCCCTGCTACTGCCGGATGCCCCCAACCCCATCCTCACACGCGAGCTGGCCTACACCGGCATCACCCGCGCGAAGCACTGGTTCACGTTGGTGGAGAGTGGGCGTGGGATACTTAATGAGGCAGTAACAAGAGAAGTTCTACGGGTGAGTGGGTTGGGCGTAATCAAGTGAAGGCGTGTGGTTCGGCGATCAGCGCCGACACGCCAAGTGCCGGCCACCGCACGTCTCACGTTGATTGTAGGGGTACCCTAGTTAGCTTGGCCTGATTGCAATGGCCTTTACGTATTCCTCTTTCATGAATATGTCTCCGCTGGAGGTTTAAGTGATCTCAGTCTCCGCCAAGACGCGACGCAGCACACTCCACGACAGGTCGGAGTGGGTTTTGAACTTACCTTTCTCCTGGGTTTGCTCATCGATAAAGTCGAAGGCATTCCGCGAATGGTGCTCCCGGTGGTGGTGGTCGTGGGGCATCATAGGGGTCTCGTCTTCATTGAGATAGACGTGGAAGCTGGCGCCAAACTCTTCGGTGGAGTTCATGAATCCAGGGCCTGTTGTGCCCTCGCCGCCGTTCAGCGGACAGTAGACCCGGTGAACGGCGTAGGTGTCCTTCGACAGCCATGCGCATTGCCCGGGGCTAAGGGTGATCAGGCCAAGCTTGCGAGCATTCCAGTCCAGGGAGTCATAAAGCATGACATCCAGTTGGCCGGCAAGACAGAAGACGATTCCGGTCGTATCCCCATGCGAGTGGATGGGCGAATAATGCTGCGCCGGCCAGATCTCCAGAACCACAGGGGAACCAACGTCATTGCCCTCCGGGAGACTTTGCACGTGGCCGTCTTCCAACGCCAGGTAGTCGTACTGGCTGCTCCCGGTGCAGGCGACGCGGATGTAGGGCGGATGAGTCTTATCATCAGCGGCCTTATACTGGAGAATCTTGCGCAGCAGTCCAACCTCGGTGCCGGGCGCTTCGGCGGGAGCGAGGTGCTTGCGCATCGCCGCCACCTCCCACGGTGCCAGCCGCATATTCTCGGCCTTGCGCACCATGTCCATGACCACGGGCGGGATCATCAGTTGCTGGACGTACTCGTCGAAGAACGACGCCTGATCGATCACCGCTGCGGGTACGGCTCTCGCTGCCTTAAGCCGCAGCTCCCGATCCTCCTCCTGCGTGATATGGAACGGATAACCCTTCCCGCGTACATCCTTCGCTTCGACGGTTTCTCTAGACTCGCTCGTCTTCATATGCCCCTCCTGTTTTCCTGCCATCATGGCTATATCCAACAGCGTTAACCTGATTACCAAGGCTCGCGATGGTTACTAACCATGTTTTAAATCGAAGACATATATTAAATACAACGAAGTGTGATCATTACTTATCCAGCGCACTCTCCCAGATGGGAAATTCAATACCCTGGAAGCACTATTGATTCTTTTTGCAAGATACAAGATCAGACCTTGCTGACTTGCAAGGCCTGACTCCTCTGACGCATTAGTCTATCGTACGAATAATCGAGTCGTGATCGGTAACTCTATGGTCATAGATGTTAATGTTGCTTTGATGCTGGACGTAATATGGGCGTTGCGCCCCCCTATGTTTCACTGCCATCACAAAGCCGCGTTCATCGACGCGATCCCATTTCTCGGACTTGCCTTGATGTAATGTGAAAAAGCTGGTATCGCCGCCGGTACCCCACTCATTGATGGCAACTTCAACCTCTTGTTGGGCGTTATTTGTGACTTGGATAGTCATGATCATTCTCCTTCAGTTAACCCCTACTCGTATGGCTTTTCGGGTTCCGCCCCGTTTTTTTAGTGGTCTCTGGCTTCCACTATATCCACATGCGGCCCAGCCAGAAGGCCTGCGTCGTGATCAGCTCGTTCATGGTGTCTTCTAATGCGACAGAGCGGCGAGTATTAGTGTGAAATTCCCTTTCATCGGAGATAGCCAACATGTCCATGAAGTATTCATGACATTTCCCTAGTGTTGTAACCAAATCATCAAAGTAACGAAGTGCAACTCTTACTCCCCAATACGCTTCCCAAAATGGGAATTCCAATCCTTTGCATCAAGTACATGTCACTATAGTAGGCATGATTAATTCATAAATAAGACATGCGATATGGGGCACGTGTGAGTTATACCATCCCACTTGTACTCTTCTTGCCATGGCTTGTAAGACATTTGCCATTCCATTGTTAAGACATCTGACATAACCCTTGTGGGCCACCTTCCACAGCCTGTTGCCTTGTGGATGGAACCATCACGCCGTGGTGGAAACCGGCCGTGGGATTTATGCCGATCACTGCCGGACGCTCTTCGCTGCGGTATCGCTTGACACCGCCGGGCGACTTGCATTTAGATAGATCGGTCTATATAGGAGCGACCACCAATGCCAGCTTCCAAGCGCGACCAACTGCTCGCCACGGCCGAGCGACTCTTCTATGAGCAGGGATTCCACGCCACTGGCATCGACCGCATCGTGGCGGCCGCCGGGGTGGTGCGCATGACGCTCTACAACCACTTCGACTCCAAGGAGGCCCTGGTGGCGGCCGTCCTGAAGGCCCGCCATGAACGCTTCATGGCCAGCCTCGATGCGGCGGCGGCCTCCGCCTCGCCGGGCCAGGTGACACGGGCCTTGGTCGATGCGCATGGCCGCTGGCTGGAACAGTACAGCCAGCATGGCTGCATCATGGCCAAGGCGATGGGCGAGTTCGCTGAGCACAGCGCCGAGATTCATGCCCTGGCGGCGGCCGCCAAGACCGACCTGCTGGCACGCCTCGAAACCGCCGTGGCACGCGACGGGCTGGACCACCACGCCAGCCTGGCGCGACGTCTCTTCATGGTGCTGGAAGGCAGCAATACGGCAGTGGCCCTGCTGGGCACGGAGATGGCCCTGGCTGACACTCGGGCGGTGACCGATGCCCTCCTCGCCACGGCCCGGAGCGAGACCCCATGAGGCCCCTGTCCCCCCTCGGCATGGCGACCCTCGGCAGCGGGATCATCGCCATTACCTACGGCCTGGCCCGCTTCGTGTTCGGGCTCTTCCTGCCCGCGATGCGCGACGAGCTGACGATCTCCCCTTCCATGGCGGGGGTGATCGGCGCCCTGCCTTTCCTGAGCTTCGTCTTCGCGATCCTCGCCGCCACCTGGGTGATACGCCACCTCGGGGTTCGTCGCACGGGGGTCGCGGCCGCCAGCCTGGCCGTGATCGGGCTGATGACGATCGCCCTGGCGCCGTCATCGCTGCTACTGGCCGCCGGCGTGTTGATCTGCGGGATCAGCACCGGGCTGTCATCGCCGGTCATGGCGGAAGCGGTTCACCGGGTCGTGCCGTCCTGGGTCCTGCGCGGGCGGGTCAACGCCACCATCAATGCGGGCACCAGCCTGGGGATCGCGCTCGCCATGCCGGCAGTGTTGATCTGGGCGGAGGCCTGGCGCAGCGCCTATCTCGGGTTCGCCGCCCTAGCGGCCCTGGGCACCCTGGCGGCCCTCTGCTACCTGCCTCGGGATGGCCAACGCCACTCAGCATCGCA
>NZ_KE332391.1:64991-139170 GCF_000409775.1 Litchfieldella anticariensis FP35 = DSM 16096
GCCGGTGATCTCATCTCGCGCTTCGGGCCGGCCGCGAGCCATGCTGCCGGCCTCACCGTGATGTCCGCCAGCCTCGCGCTGCTGGTCGTCATTCCCGGCAACTTCGCCCTGGCCCTGGCCTCCGCGGCCCTGTTCGGCGCCGGGTACATGACCCTCAGCGGTTTCTACCTGGTCAGGAGCACCCAAATCATGACCGAGGCGCCTTCCTTCGCGCCGGTGTTGCCGCTGCTCGCCACCTCGGTCGGCCAGGTCGCCGGCTCCCCCCTGGCCGGCTGGCTTGTCGGGGCCGAAGGTCATGTCACCACCTTCCTGCTCTTCGCCACCCTGGGACTCGCTATCGCCGGGCTGGGGACGTGGTTACTGAACGCGCGAGGCGCTGCCGATTGGCGCACCGTTTGATCGGGTCGTGTTCTGTGCACCCGGCGGCGGCGATACGCCCGGCCACCCCCTCCGGGTCCTGGACGCAGAAATGGAAAACGCCGCTCTTCCAGTATTCGAGGTTGTTCTCGGGCCGCTCGGCTTCAGTAATCAGATCGGCCTGATTCTCGAACTGGTGGCCCGTGGTCTGGGCTTTACCGTGTTGCCGTACTATGCGCGCCAGGCTTTCGCCCATCGGGAAGAGATCCAGGTGGTCGAGGGCAGTCCACCGGTGGTCGACAAACTATGGCTGGTCCACCATGCCGAGTGGCCGCTGTCGAGCCGGGCCCAACTTGCGCTAGAGTACCTGCGGAGTATGGGACAATTCCCGAACGTCTAGACATAGGGTCAATACAAGAACGGGAAATTCGCCCAACTGGCCAGTGCCGTCAACACCGACCATTCCCACAACGAGATACTGAGCATGCAAGGAGCATAATGGCGATCTCTTGCACAGCAATAAGTTAAAAGTTACCAGGAGATGCAATCTAATTAAGAAGTTGCTAACTGGCTCCAGTCGGCCAAGAACGGACGTTCAGCGAAAGCTCATATAACGCTTTTTTTCAGCGGTTGCCTTTCAAAGCGATGCGGAGAAGTGGCTGTCCGGTGGAGGGCCCTCAGGCCTGGAAAGCACTGCAACTAATTGTTATAGCTGACATTAATGCTTAAACACCTCTCGATATTTTGCATTGATCCATAAATTATAACCTGTTTATCAGCAGGTTGCTCGTTGCCATTCCTAATCCGGTTTCCGATTTGATTCATACTCTTGGCAGCGTCCAAAACCTTCGCAGAAGACGGTAGACCATAAAGGCAAGACAATCGTGAATACCAGATGATCGACTGCCTCTTTTGGAGTAATTCTGAGGCTAGAACGAAAAGCTCGTCTTGTGTCGACTCACTACCTTTGGCAGTGATTATCTCCCCCTGATTACGAAGAAAGAATTGAGTAACTCTCCCAAGAAGACTTCTAAACTCAAGGATAGGCTCAATGATGAATTTGATGATCATCTGACCGAGCACATAAACAGAGACACCTGCTATTACCGTTTCAAATACCGTGCTCATAAACCCATCCCTCTGGCTGGCCTTGTTAGGTGAAATTATCCCTTTGCTAATCACCTTTCTTGTGCTTGTGAGGCTTAAGTGATGGCGTATTCCCGGGAGTATTTTTGTTGTCCCGTTGACGCCTGTCTGGCTTACCAGTTGATTTAGCAGTTCTTTTTGGACCTGGTTTAATTCCCATGGTTTTCTCCTTTATAGGCACTATTGATCGATCCACGAAAGGGTTGCCACACCCTTACGCGGACAAACAAGCCTGCTGCTTGCCGGCAGGGCCGCTTGGGGTCGGAAGCCATCCATCAGCATAGACTAACATTCCTCTATCGGCCAGAAACGGAAATTTAGGAACACCAGATATTACGTTGCCAACATCGGCTGAGCGTAGCAAGTTCCAGCGCACGTAGTGCGCGATGCTGCTTGGCCTTGTTATGGTTTTTGTAACATTAAATCATTCTTTGCCTTTTTGGGTGACCTTGCCAACACCTTTTACAGTAGCCGGTCCAGCATGAAGGCTTCCAGAAGATTGTATTATCATTCCTTTTACATTTCCTTCATCATCACGAGAAAACTCTGCCATTCCAGATTCTTCTAAACCTCGAAGCATAAGGGTGTTTAAGTGTTTTAACTCATTGGCTTCCTTGGCGAGATCATTGGAAGCTTTTTCATAATAATGTTTTGCTGCACACCATGTAACGAGAGAGCCGACTATCAACCCGATTATTGCAAGAAGCATTTCCATATCTTTGCTCCAGTACAAAGGCCAGCTTTGGGGCAGACTTGTAGACGCGTAGCGACGGAAAGGCCGTCCCAGCCCCGCAAGGCGACAACAGCCGCTTGTTAGCCCTTATTCGAGTGGCCTATACCTCAGAAATTTTGGGCAAAGCCAGCGTCATCAAAGAGCAACATTCTTAGTTGCTTAAAACTAGCGGCCAGACAAATCATAGTATTCCCTACACGTCAAGAGACAGATAAACTATCCTACTGCATTTCCTAGCATGGCCGCTTTGGGTCATCATCTTATTCAATCCATTGTTAGGATAGGCTAAGGTTCCACAATCGGCCGAGGCTGTGTGAAAACGTGGCTCCCACTATACTCAACCCGTGACAGCTCGTGGAGGTGCCGATGAAGCGCTTCGTTTCAGGTGAGTCCCGGTCTCAGGCCACGTTGTTCCCAGAGTTCCTTGATGATTTCGTCACAGAAGACAACCCCGTCCGGGCCATCGAAGCCTTCGTTGAGGCCCTCGACCTCAGACATCTGGGGTTCCAGGGTGTCGATCCCCATGCCACCGGTCGCCCCGCGTATCACCCCGCTGTTCTCCTGAAAATCTACCTCTACGGTTATCTCAATCGCATCCAATCCAGCCGCCGCTTGGAGCGCGAGGCGCAGCGCAATGTCGAGCTGATGTGGCTGACGGAGCGCCTGACACCAGACTTCAAGACAATTGCTGATTTCCGTAAGAACAATGGCAAGGCGATCCGCGACACCTGTCGAGACTTTGTCGTGCTGTGCCGGCGCCTGGGGCTCTTCTCACAAGCGATCGTGACCATCGACGGTAGCAAGTTCAAAGCGGTCAACAATCGAGACCGCAATTTTACCTTCGCCAAGATGAAGCGGCGCGCAGAAGAGATCGAGAAGAGCATTGAACACTACCTACGCCAACTCGACTCGGCTGACCAGGGAGCCCTTGCTGTCACGGAAGCGCAAACCGCTCATCTGAAGGAAAAGATCGCCGCCCTCACGGAAGAGGTGCAGCAACTGCAAGCGATTGAAATCCGAAGAACCCAGGCACCTGACCAGCAGGTGTCGTTGACGGCCCCCGATGCTCGCTCCATGACGACGCGAGGCACTGGGGTGGTGGGATACAACGTGCAGACGGCCGTCGATAGCCGGCATCACTTGATCATCGCCCATGAGGTCACCAACGTCGGCAGTGATCGTGGCCAACTCTCCCGGATGGCCAAGCGGGCGCGTGATGCCTCCGGCACCAGCGATCTCAATGTTGTGGCTGATCGCGGCTACTTTAAGGGGGAAGAGGTACTCGCATGCCACGAGGCCGGTATCACCACCTATCTCCCTAAACCGAAGACCTCGCCGAGTCAGGCACGAGGGCTGTTTCCCAGAGAGGCACTCCGGTACGTGCCTGAAAGGAACGAATATCGCTGTCCGGCGGGAGAGCGCTTGATCTGGCGTTTCAAGAACGTCGAAAAGGGACAGGTGCTACATTGCTACTGGAGTTCCGCCTGCCCGGGCTGTTCAAGGAAGCCACAATGCACCACGGGGATATATCGACGAATCAAGCGTTGGGAGCATGAGAGTGTGCTTGAGTCGGTGCAAGGTCGACTGGATCAGAAGCCGGAAATGATGCGTCTCAGGCGCCAGACAGTCGAGCATCCGTTCGGGACGCTGAAAGCCTGGATGGGAGCAACGCATTTTCTAACCAAAACCCTCAAGACGTCAGCACGGAAATGAGCCTTCACGTGCTGGCCTACAACATGAAACGCGTCATGAACATCCTCGGCACTAAGCGATTGATTCAGGCGATGCAGGCATAATGTGCCTGCCGCCCTTATCGCTTCTGTAGCGGCCTCTGACGCTCTTCAGAGAAGCTTTCTCGGGGAGCATTATTTTGAATAACCTCGGATGTGACGATGATGAAAGCGCTAAGAAGCGTCTCATTGGCCGCTGAGGGTGGCTTTACTGCCAGATCCAGGCATCGACGGCGGTATTTTGTGTTTCCACACAGCCTCGGCCATAAGCTGATATTCAGCGTGTTCTGATATAACGCCGCCAGCAGGCGACTATTTTTACTGGAGCAAAGTGCAACGAAAAATGGGTCGCGCTGCCTGACCTTGTTAACTGTATGCTAATCTGCCAACCCAAGCTTCCTGCTGAACCAGTAGTAATCTTGGTAATTGAACTCACCATCTCCAAATATTTCATCAATTCTTTCTTTAATTATTGCGTAATCGTGCCTTGCCTGCCTTCTATCATGACACTGGCTGTTACTCTCGATTTTATGAGCTAGATCCCGAATGGCGTTTTTATTAAACAATCGAATAAAATTTGGTATCGCAACTTGAAAGCGGGAATCAGCCTGATTATAATTCATGCTCGTACCATAGTACGTTGAAACAATTCGGCAAAACCTTTCCTGCCATTCATCCGAGTCAGACATTTCTAATATGTTTTCAAACTGCTCTGGCGTAAACACCGGACGCTCGTCGCCTTCGATCCATTCTTCTATATCATCAGCATGCTTTTCTAGGCTTTCTTTTACAAACCAACCTACTATCTTGCCAACCTCGTCTTCAACAATGCAATGCTCGACCTTGAGTTTGGCTGCCTCGTTCAAAAGCGGATAAAGCTCACTGTTTTTAGAGAGAAAAAATACTAAGTAACTTAATGGCTCACCCGAATTTGCGATATTGCTATAGAAATCGACATCACCCTGAATGGCTCTGGGAAGCGCGACTTTATTCTTCTTGGCTATTACCTCCAGAACATGCAAGTTTATCAGCCTATTTCTATCGCACTTTTCATTTTCAAGTTTGAAGACAATTTTCCAAAGCGAACGAAATATATTGATCTCAACTGCCTGGGTTGTTCGGCTAAAATAACGATTTACTACGTACTTTTTTACCTTTCTTCTAGTATTTAAAATTTCCTTGGATTCGGAAATATCGCTCAACAATTCATTGAGAATGTGCTGAGTATAGAAAGGAGGCTTTGTTAGTAGATCATCGAGCGTATTCCGCAATAGAGACCTAACTGTTTCTTTATTTGGAGAATGAAGCTCTCGCTCCTTATTTAAAACAGGATGCGCTGATAAATGCCTCTGCTTTTGTAGATATCGAAGATTTTCGTATTCTGATGTGTCTAAAAGATTTGTTTTTTCGCAAACATCTTCAACGAGCTTTAGTTCCCACGAGGAAGATTTCGGGTCATTTTTTTGAATTTCGCTTACCTCATCTAAAATTTTTCTTGCCGATGCATCACCATATAGGTCAATTAGGCTTTGCAGCTTATAGACGATATCGCAAACAGCAACAGACCAAAGCATAACAACGGCTGATCTGTAATTTTCGTTGTGATAAGACGATAAGACTTCCCCAAAATAGTCTTTAGTTTTACCGTAGTGTATTTTTTCAGCCATCTTTTCTAACGAGAAAACTTGCATCTATAACCCTCAATAACTCGGAACAGTTAACGGCGAAGCACAGCGGCGACCTTGGAATGGCAACGAAGGAGCCATAGAAAGGGCGTCCGGCGGCCGCAGGCCGCGTACTGCTGCGATTTTTTATGCCTAAACAACATTGAAACCAGCGTTGAGCACACAGTAGCCAAGTATTTGAGGCTGAACGCTTTGATCATAAACGTGAATGTCAGATGGGTTGTTAACCACGCGATCCAGCTCCTGCGGCTGAAATTTAACGGCGAACACAGCGTAATCTTCGCTGATGTTGCAGCCTAGATGCGCAAGGCACCCAGAGCTCTTCTTGGCATACGACACCGATTGGAGCTCGCCTACCCCCAAAATAGCCGCGGACTGAAAGCCTTTCTCGACAATTGAGCTTTTGTGACGGAGCGGTGCCGCATGGAAGAACACGAGCGGATCATTCTCCAGCTCGTCTATGAACATGCAGTATTCATTTGCCTCTGCCGGTACAATAACCTCCCACAATTCCAAGCTACTCTCCTCTGTTACTACTGGGGGTTGGACTATGCATAACAGTTTTATTATATTCCGTTCTCGAAGTTCCACTTGAACGAGCATGCACATTCAGCAATGTTATACTGCACGCGACAAAAATTACAACCTATTGAAAAATCTATTAATTTATAGCCAGGCAGTATAATACCGATGAACATGCTTGCGGCCTTTGCCAGCATGGCCGCTCTGGGTCGACTCCTGACAGTCACCCGACAATCTCCGCCATTTCTTACCGGCCCTCGCCATATCGCCAAAAATATCGAAAGTGCACCAACTGGCGTCCTCGTTGTAGGGACAGGGGGTGACAACAGCAGCAAGGACGAGCGCCCCTTCGTCACGGGAAATAGTCGCGACGGCGTTCGAATGAAGCTTGATACGGGGTTCAGAAATATCCGGGGTCATAGCCAGCCCCTTGCGTACGTACTGTGTATTTTTATGTCTTGTGTTAAGTAAGGTTAGTACTTTTCCTTGAGCTGTCCATGACAGGATCATCGAAATGTAATGAGATATCTCACCTTGAAGAACCTATCCATCTCATGCACACGCCGGCGAATTGCGGAAGGTATAAGTATGAGAAAGAGCGGCCGGCAGCATCCGGCCGCTCTCCTGCACCTGGTCGGTTACCGCGCAGTGACAGCGTAATAGGGCCGTCGCGCAATATAGTCCTGGTGGAAATCGAACATCGAGACGTAGAACTCGCTCCAGCGTGCCCTGCGCGAAGTCGCGGATCAGCTCGACCATTTTCTCCAGCGGAAACGCCTCCGGGATGTTGAGGTCGATGGCGGAGCAGTTGGCGATGCCGTGATAAGCACATGGCCCCCGGCTCAGGAAGCGCCACTTGCTATTGATCACAGCGTTAATTATCCATGCGGGTCGAATAGTCGAACCTCCCGGATATTGACATCCTCCCAGACACGCCCGGTCATATAAGGCTCAGTCGCGAGCCAGGCATCCAGGGCCTGACGATCAGCGAACAGGAAGTGTGCATTCGAGCCGATCATTTTACCTTCCTCATTCAGGATCGCCCCGCCACTGAGGAAGTGGCCCTGCCTGGCGAGTTGGCGAAGGCCTTCCAAATGCGCTTCACGATGGGCTATGCGACGATCGATCGCCTCGGCATCGGTATAGTCGTAGGCCACGACAGCATATTGCTTCATGTCTCTCTCCTTGTGTATTTAGCTTCCCAGATGGGCCGAATCATGCGTCAGCCGAGCTCAGCAGCTAGCTGAGCCACCAGAACATCAGGTTATCCGAATAGAGCAACGGTTCGTACTCTCATCAGGTAGGTCGCGGGTTTTCGATTCCTCGCCCCCAAGTCGAGCCACGATGTCATCCTGGCGCACTACCGAGGTGATTCGCTTGATCACCGTAATGATGTGGTGGTCAATCCTTGGCTCGTCATCGGAGCGGACTGAGCCTTTTTACTGCTGCGGCAGCGACCGCTCGATGATGTCGGCAAGCACCGTCTCGGGGTCGCGTTCCAGCAGTGGCTGAAGAAATCCCATCCGCCCGGCGATCAGGAGATTGGCAATGCCGTGCACGATCGACCACGCGGCGGCGATATCCTTCAGCCCGTCTGCATCCGCCATCGGGTCGTCTCCGCGAATGTCACGCACACCGTTGACGAGGGTGGCGAACGCCCCCGACGCGTGCTGCACGAGATCGCTGTCTTCGCTCGAGGGCCGCTCGGAGCCGAACATCAGCTTGAACAGCATCGGATTGTCCCGCGCGAACGCGACATAGCCCACGCCAGCCGCCACCAGGTCCTGCCTCGGGTCACCTCTTTCGGCGTGTTGCCGGCTCGTCATGCTGCGGTTCAGCCGTTCGAAGCCGATGGTGGCGAGCGCTGTCAGCAGGGCATTCGCATCCTTGAAGTGATAGGCCGGCGCGGCATGGGAAACACCCGCCCGCTTGGCACAACCGCGCAGCGTGAAACCCTCCACGCCCTTCTCGGCAAGCTCTGCCTCTGCCGCATCAAGCAGCGCCCTGCGCAGGTCGCCATGGTGATAGGGTTGCTTTGGGGTGGGTGTTTTCGGGTTCATCTCTTTCTTCACTGTGTTGAAGCGCCTGCACGCCCTTTCTTGCCGTCCCCTAGTCTCCGCAACCGTATCAGGCCGCCCTGTCGATCACAATCTTGACGATGTAAAAATCAATCTTGACAGGAGAAAGAAAATCACCAATCTTTCCACTGTCAAGATAAAACGGCCAGTAGGAAACAGCCATGACGCCCGACATGATTTTCCCGTATGCCAACATGACCGCCCTGGCCGGCTGGGCCGTGCTGCTCGCCAGCCCATGGCTCCCGCGGCTTGCCGACCGCATTGCCGCGTTCCTCATCCCCGGCCTGCTCTCCGTTGCCTATGCAGGCCTCGTCCTGGCGTTTTGGGCCGGAGCGCAGGGCGGCTTCGACAGCCTCGACAATGTCGCGCGGTTGTTTGAGACGCGCGAATTGCTGCTGGCCGGCTGGCTCCATTACCTCGCCTTCGATATGTTCGTCGGCGCCTGGATCGCGCGCTCGGCCCGCGAGGCCGGGCTTGCCTTCTGGCTCGTTATCCCGTGCCTGGTACTGACCTTCCTGTTCGGTCCGGCCGGTTTCCTTGTCTTCATCACCCTGCGCACCGTCTACGCCCGCCGCACTGGAACCACCACCGCCTGACATCGAGGACCTTTCCCATGGCCGCTCACGTTCTTTATTCGTCGTTCCGTTGCGCAACTCCGGGCTTGCGCGCCCTTGCCGCCGCCTTTCGCGATCACGAACCGCGCTTCACCGCCCTCGGCCTCCTGTTGCTGGCGCTGATGCTACCGACTGGCTTTGCCGCCGCCGTGGACCCGCGCG
The DNA here is from genome assembly GCF_000409775.1 of Litchfieldella anticariensis FP35 = DSM 16096. Lineage (GTDB taxonomy): Bacteria > Pseudomonadota > Gammaproteobacteria > Pseudomonadales > Halomonadaceae > Litchfieldella > Litchfieldella anticariensis. The sequence continues at coordinate 74,019 of NZ_KE332391.1, forward strand.
AATTCCTGGGTGTCGACATCTGGGTGAAGCCGCTCAAGTTCGAGTTGGCGATCGCCACCTATGTTCTGACGCTCGCCTTCTTCGCCCGCTTCGTGCCGGCCGAGGTCCGGGCGAAGCGCTGGTATCGCGCCTATATCGGCGCGGTCGTCGCGGCGGTCGTCCTCGAAATAATCTGGATCGGCGGTGCCGCCGCCTTGGGCACGGCGTCCCATTTCAACGAAAGCGTTATCGGCGTGGTGATCTATGCGGTCATGGGTGCCGGCGCCGTGCTCCTGACCAGCGCCTCGACCGTCTACGCCGTCCAGATCGCCCGCAACACGAAACCGGAGATCGGCAGCGCGCTCAAGGAGGCGCTGGTTCTCGGCCTCGCTCTCGTCCTGCCGTTGACGCTTCTGTCCGCGGGAACGATGAGCAGCATGGATGGCCACTGGATCGGCGGCCAGCCGAGCGACGCTGGCGGCATGGCGCTCATGGGTTGGGCGCGCGATGGCGGCGACCTGCGCGTCTCCCACTTCTTCGCCACCCATGCGATGCATTTCATCCCGGCTTTCGGCCTTGTCTCGGCCACCTTCTTCGGCGCCGAAAACCGCTTGCCAGTCCGCATCTTCGGCCTCCTCTTCACCGCCTTTGTGCTCTACACCTTCGTCCAGGCCCTGATGGGCCAGCCCTTCTTGGCGATGGTGGGGTGAGGAGCGCCTGTGCCAGGCGATCAGCGCTGCGAGGCTTTCCACTCTCGGCAGTCCCGATGAGGACCGCTGAACGCGCCAAATGGGTAGTAGTCATCGGGGCAAATCGCAGCGAGATCCTCGGAATCCGTCAGGTCCCACATCCGTGCGACATTCGCGCGCCCGACCTGGATCAGGCGCCGTGCCCCACCTTCGGCGGCCGCGCGTATCTGATACTGCGTCGTCTCGCAGTTGCCGACCGGGTTGCCACGGTGCTCGATGCACAGCGTTTCGTACATGAGCTGTTCGAGGACTTCGCGCCTTGTGCGGTGAAAGTTCGCCTCACTGGGGCGAAGGATACCAAGGTCGGCCAGCATCTGCCCCGAGCAGGTGTCGGGTCTCAGTTCGGTCATCGCTTGAGAGGCCAGCCGCTCGGCCGCGCGCCGCTCCATCGCATACTCGAATTTGATCGCCTCGACGCGGTCGCGTAGCGTCTGGTTGTCGATAGTGTTGAACATCGCGTCGGCGAACGTCTCGCGTAATGCCTCGCTGTCTTCCAGCTCGCCTGAGACGGCGTCAATGTAAGTCTGTGGGTTGGTCGTATCGCCACCGGTATTCGCTATTACCTGCGAATAGATCGTATTGCCGGCGGCACGGATCGTAGAGACCACGACGCCCGAGCCTGGCAGCATCACGCTCAGCGCGTGCTGAAGGCCAGTGCCGAGCAGGGTCGCGAGTTGCTGCTGGGCAAGACTCTCGGCGTTATCTTCGGCGATCCGGTGGCGATACCAGGCGGCGAAATCGCGAAACGCCATCGCCACCGCATCCTGCTGGCGTCCAAGCGAATCCTCCACGTAGCGCCTCACATGCGGCTCGGCCTCGCGCAGGTACTGGGCGATCGCACGATAGTCGTCATCGGTCTCCATGATGTCGCGGACCCGGTCCTCGATGAACCAGCATGAGTTGACGTCGATACGCATGGGTTCGAAGTCGAAAGTTGTGACCGGCGGGTCGTCCTGTGCTCCTGCCCCGCCGACGGAAAGCGCTAGAAGCAGCGCCAGACAAAGTGTCGTCAGTCGAATCATGGATCAGTCCTCCGGAATCTCGTCGAGATACACGGTTCCGAACTCGCTGCTGACACGACCCGTGCTGTGGGTGGTGCCGTCGCGCATGCGCCAGAACACTTCGTAGTCGTATTCATAGTTCTCGGCGGGCTGCATGAAGTGGATCTTCTCGGAGACGCCCTCGCCATCGCGCGGGCGTAGCGACAGACGCCGTGAATACTCGTTTCCGCCGATTTCGTAGTAGAGGCGGACCTCGATGCCACGCACGCCCTCCGCGTCGAGGATGTCCGGGTCGGCCTCGAGGAAGACGGTGCGCCGCTGAAACGGAGGAGTGATGCCGATGGCGGCCTGATCGCTCGACTGCCAGTCGCCCACCACCTCGTCGCCACCGAAGAAGTTCCAACTGACGCGATAATCGTAATCAAGAAAGCTGTCAGTCGCCTCGTCATCAAGTTTGACGTACCTGAGGCGAAAGTCGTTGCCTTCTGCGTCGAAGTTCTCGCGGTCGATGCGGATGTCCTGCAGCGCCGGCGGTTCGGAGCCACGTTCCTTGCGCAGCACCACCGTAGCGAAGTTCACGTACTGGCCGAAGTCATCCACGTTCAACCCATCGAGAAATACCTGCACCTCACGCTGGCGAGCTGCCGTATCCGAGAGATCGACAGTATGGAAGACGTCCTCGTCGTCACGGAACTCGGTCAGGTCGCCGATATTCTCGTCGAAGCGCAACGACATCGTATCGGCAGTGTGCTTGTTGAGATCGATGGTGTACTCGCCGCTCTCCCGCACACGCTTCATTCGGTACGCGGCAACAATCGCGATCGGAACTGCCTCCTCCTCAGCCTCGATCTCCCCCTTCGCTTCTGCCTCGGCCTGAGCCTGGGAGTCTGCTTGCTGGCGTTCGGCAAGCTGCTCCTCTGCTTGATCCGCCACCTGGTCCTGCTCGGTAGCCATCGCTTCGTAGCGCTCGGCTTGTTGGGTGAACCGCTGGGCCAGAGCACGTGCTGTCTCGGCGGCTTCGCCGTCAAAGCGCTCGGCGTCGGCCTCGGCCTCGGCGGCGCCATCGCGTGCGGCTTGCGCGCGCTGACGCAGCTCGACCGCACTCTGCTGGGCATCGTCGCGTCGACTTTCTGTGGCACGCACCGCTCGTTCGGCCTGGGCCGCCTCGGCCTGGGCCTCAGTACGCTCGGCATTGCGACGGCGGATGTCCTCATTCGCCGACTCGGCCTCGTCGTTCCGCTGCTTCAGCAGGTTAGACGCCTTGTCCAGCATTGGTGTGCCGGACTGTCCGCCGCCGGCTGCGGCCGACAGCTCCGAGAGCGAGCCGACGCCTGTTGTCTCGGCTTTCTCGAAGATGATGTCGATCAACCGCTGATACGCCGTCTCGATGATCGCGTTCATGTTCTCGTCTTCGCCGACCTGGGTGATGCTGATCACGCCCTCGCGTCGCAGCTCATCGAAGGCGGACTCTATCTCTGCCTGCAGATACGGCGTCGCCAGGCCGGCCTCGAATGATTCATGCTCATAGATCCGGTCGAAGTTGGCTTCTATCAGCGCCTGCTTTGGCGCCCGATAGCCGTCGATATCGGCCTCGAACGAGAACGACACGTCCGGCGTCGCCCTGTTGAAATTCTCCCAGAGTTCCAGCGTGCCTTGCCGATTCAGCCTAAGTGACACCGCCGCACGGTCACCTTCCAGCAACGGCATATTGCCCACACCGACGACGGAATCTGTCGTCTCGGACCCTTCCTCGGCAAACGACGAGATCAACGCGAACGTCCCCGAGGTGAAGGTAACGGGACCGACGATGGTCGCGCCGGGAACAGCGTCGGTGACCGCGTCCCGCGCCTCCTCGATTTGCTCGTCGGTGACACCAAGCTCAACCACGGCGGTGACCACGCCGGCGGCATCGGCCTGCTCGACCTCGGTCTCCTCGCTCACCGGCATGATGTAGCGGGTGAAGGCGAACTGGGGCGTGCCATCCTCATGCCGGGCCAGGCGGGCATCGGTCGGGGCGTAAAAGAACTCAGTGTCGTCCGAGACCGAGGGAAACAGGGTCAGCGACCCTGCGCGCACCTGCCGGTCAAGCACGACCTGCTGGGCCAGCGCCGGCAGCGACGACGTGGACAACAGCAGCGCCAGGGCGCAGCAGCGTATCGGGACGTTTGAGGTGAACATGGTCATCTGTCCTCCACAACGGGATCGTTGGTGACGAACCTGCCATCGCCTTCCGCCATCTCCGGCACCAGGCAAAGCGAGAGAAACGCGCCGCACAGCAGTGCTGTCGCCAATAGTCAGAGGGAGTCTGGCCATGATCGGAACCTCCTAGTTCAACTGTTCCTCCAGGGCGGCGAGGCCACTATCCTCCTCTACCGTGACAGCCTCTTGCGCCGCCTCGACTTCCTCGGTCGCCGTCGCGGTCTCCAACCCTTCACGCAGCTCGTCGGGGACGATCACGAAGATATAGTTGTCGCTCCGCGTGCGAGCGCTCCAGGGTGTAGCAAGGCGGCCGAGACGCTCATGGTTGAAGATCAGTCGGAACGCGTAACCTTCCGCGTCGCGATCAAGGAAAATCTTCTGCGACACGATCGGCTCGTCATGGCTGGACGACATCTGGATGTTGGTGCTGCGCTCCTCGCCGAGGATCGGATAGCGCAGCTGCGCTGTGACGCGCCGGATGCCGAGCGCTTCAAGCTCCTCCTGGTCGGCCTCGAGCTCGACGGTGCGGGACTCGACCGGCGCAGTCAGGGTCACTCCTTCCCAGGCGCCCTCTTTCCAGCCGGTCGTCGGCTCGATGTACTCGAGCCCGCCTCGGAAGTTCCACTTCACCCGGTAGTCGTACGCCTCCGAGCCCTCGTCGCTGCCTCGGGCATAGCTGATCCGTTTCAGTTGCCCTTCCTCCGAGAGCGACTGTGCGGTGAAAGTTAGATCGTCATTGAAGTCGTGCTCGGGCCGATCCTTGTGGATCTCAACGGTCACCGCATTCACGTGATCCTCGAACATATCCTCGAGATCGCCGTCGAGGATGAAGACGATGTCACGCCGCTCGAAGAACGGATCGTTGAGGAACACCTCCTGCACGGCGAAAGGGTCCGAGACTGCCTCGTCGTACCAGTCCTTTATGTTACCGACAATCTGGAATGGGTATCGGACGGTCAGATCCATATCGAGTGACAGCGTCTGGGTGCCTGTCTGCTCCTGGTTCCGGAAACGCTCGACATCGTAGGTGTACTCGGCGCCCGTCTGGACATTGGGGGTCTCGTCGCTGCCTTCCTCATTCTCCTCGGGGGGCTCTCGCGGCTCGGGCCTGGGGGCCTGCGCCTCGGTCACCTTCGAGATGAAGTACTGTATGAACGCGTCGCGGATTGGCTCAGCCACTTCTTCAGGGATATCGCCCTGCACGAAGTTGAAATTGACGTACTCGTTCTCTTCGAGGAACTGCCACTGCTCGTGCGTCTCCTCGTAGGAATAGGCGTAGTCGTCGAGCGTGTTGTCATGACACCAGACGATGAAACAGCGCTTCTCGGTGCGCGCATCCTCTTCCAGTTCCCGCTCGTACTCGATGAGAAGGTCCTCGCCCTCATCAAGGATCCGTTCCCACTCAACCGTGACGGTTCCCTCGACCCCCGACACACGTACCGGGTACTCCATCGTCATCACCGCGGTGACGTCGGTGATGGTGGAGTCCTCCTCGAACGTCTCGCCGAGAATCTGCGCACCGTAATTGTCGAGCCGCGTGGCCACGGCGGCCTTGCCGCCCGGCATCAATGCCGCCTGCCCCGAGGTGATCAGCTCACCGCCCAGTTCCTCGTCATCGAGCGTGGCCGAGACGATCGAGAAACTGGGTCCGTCATTGGTGACGGGAAAGACGGTGGCAGCGCCGGCCAGGCTGCCGTTGTGCTCGCTCTCCAACCGCTGGGCGACCTCTTCTTCCTGCTCCGGCGTCAAGCCCCACTCCACCAGGAAATGCAGGATGGCCCCCGAGACGCCACCAGTATCTGCGGCCTCGTCCGATATGAATTTCATGAACAGGAATTCGGGCCGCCCGGCCTCGCCCGTCGACACCGTCAGTTCGGTCGGCAGGTAGTAGTACTCGATTGTGCCGTCCTCCGGCCCGACGGCTCCATAGAGCAGCACATCGGTTCCGTCTTCCAGGACCATCGAGACGCGGCGGTCAGCGGCGAGCGTTTCGGCCGCCGCCGGCATGACTGCGGCCAGCGGCAGGCCCATCGCCAGAGCCGCACCAATCACGGTGTGCATCTTCATCAGTTTTCCTCCTGCTGTGTCGCGGCTGTGTCATCGGCGGCATGGTCGTCTTCGCTGTCGCCAGGGCCCGGCGGCAGCTCATCGACGAAAAGAAAGCCGAGATCGTCGTGACCCGAGCGCTTGCGCCGGGTGCCGTCGTCCATCGCCCAGGTGATGGTCCAGTCGTACGAGAAGTCGCCCGAGGGCAGTGTCAGCGTGATCGGATCGACAGCCAAGGTCTCTCCCGGCCTATCCGGCCGGATGATTCGACGCTCGCTCTGTCGCTCACCGAAAAAGTCGGCCACGACCTCGGTGATCACTGCACGGACGCCGGCGTCGATCAGCGGGTCGGTCTCACCCTCGACGTAGACGTCGTGACGGTGATAGGGCGCAGTCAGCGTAATCATCGCCGCCTCGGTCGGATGCCAGTCGCTTCGGAAGCGGCCACCCCCCTGGAAGCTCCAGTCGGTCTTGTAGCGGTAGGTCAACCAGCTCTGTTCGTCCTCACGCTCGACATTGGAGTAGGTCAGCGGCCCATGGACCGACCCGCGCTCCTCTGTCTCTGGCCGCACAATCAGCTCCTTGACGGTCTCGCGGTTGCCGGGGTGATCCTTCCGCAGCGTCACTGTCACCGCATTGATGAAGCCGCCGAGCTCACGTTCCAGATCGCCATCGACCGATACGTAGACCCGCCGAAGCTGCGTCGCCGGATCGACTGTTGAGACATACTGCACCGTCTCGGGGTCTTCTGTGGACAGACCTGCGGCCTCGCCGAGATTGACGGTCAGCACCGCCCGGCGCTCTACCCGTGCGCGCTTGTTGAACGACAACCGGGTTTCGCCCTCGCTGCGCAACTCCTTGACGCGATAGCCCATGTGGACGCCGAACCCGGTGGTATTCCCGCTGCTGAGCGCTCCGTCCCGCCCCACCACTCCCGCCAGCGCGTCGAGCAAGTCGCCGCGCTGTTCTTCGGGCACTTCGTCCACCTCGATCGGGGCGAACATCATGTCCAGCGCCCGGGCGTGCACCATCTCGACCAGCGACTCCATAGCGGCGTCCTCGCCGTTGACCCGAAGCTCGATGCCACCGTTCTGCATCGCCTCGTCTATCACCGCCTCGACATCGGCAGAGACAAAGTAAACACTGCCGCCCGCACTGGCCCGCAGCGCGTCGCGTGTCTTCTCCCAGTCGACGACCATGGCCGCGTCGAAGGCCTGCGATAGGCCCGAGAATGTCATCTCGAAGACCACCGAGAGGTCCGGTGTCGCCGTCTGCAGAGATCCCAGAAGCATCGACGCCTGCTCGGCCGACAGCTGTGCGGTAATCGGCAGCCGGTTGCCTTCCATCAACGGCGCGGGGCGCTGGGCCATGAGGAGCGGCCGCTCCCCCTGCCCGGCTTCGTCGACGATCGAGGTGACGACCGAATAGCGGCCATCATCGAACAGAACCGACCCGACGATCTCCGCCTCGTCATCGCCGGTGAGCTCGCGCAGCGCGGCTTGCGCTGCCTCCACCTGCTCGGGATCGGTACGGTACTGGACGATGAAATGCAAAAGTCCACCACCTTCAGCCTCAACGATCGATGTCGCGCTGCCATTCTCTTCCTCAGCCGTGCGCTCGCTGATATAGAAAGTCAGGGAGAACAGGGGGCGGCCCTGATCGTCGCGAGAAAGCTCAGCGTGGTCCGGCACATAGCGCCAGCGCGACGGCTCCGAGAGCGACGGGTAGACCCAGAGCCCCTCTACCTGGCGGCCTCGGTCGACCAGCAGATCGTCGGCGCTGGCTGGCCCCTCGCTGATCCCCAGAGCGGCCACAAAAAAGCCCAGGCAGATGGCAAGGCGCGAAAGGCCACTCTGCCACCGAACAGCAACTGACGATGCGGGATGGCACCGGTTGCATACTCTGCTGGCAGGCCACGGGAGGAACGCCGGCAGCACACGCGGACTCAGAACGCGGCTCATTGCAGAGCCTCCTCAAGCCAGGCCGCGTCGGGAGGAGCAATCAGTAGATAGCGACCCTCGATCCACTGGAAACTGCTAGTAGCCGTTCCTTGGCGGGTGTACCAGCGGGCGCGCCAGGCGATGGCTTCTCCCGGATCACGCCACACGACTAGCGTGCTCGGGGCGAGCTCCAGGGCCTCGGAACGGATCAATACGTCGGCAAGGTACTGCGGCTCGCCCTGGCGCCTCGAAGCGAGCTCTATCTCGACAGCCGCGATACCGAGTTCCTCGAAGCCATCGCTGATAACGTCGAGATCGATCTCTTCCCGCTCCAGCGGCGGGCTCAGCGCCACCAGACCGTCGCTGGCGGCGATCCATTCCGTCTCATCAGGTGGAACGCGAAGCGGTTCGTCGCCGCCACGCATGCTCCACGCCGCCTGGTACTCGTATTCCAGCCAATCGACATCGGGATGGCCCTGGCGGAAGAAGGTAACTGCCTGCAGGCCGTTCTCGCTCTCGATCACATCGGGAGTGAATCGCAGCGTGCGGGTAAAGTCGGCCTCGCCATCCGGCCCCTTGCGACGAACATTTACAGCGACGCCGTTGAAGCTGCCTGCGAAGGCCTCGGCGATTTCACCGTCGATCTGGAAAAGCACTTCGCGGCTCTGGCGCGCCACGTCTTCGCCAGGCACGATAATGCGGAAGTGTCGGCTGCGCGTCTCTTCGTCGATCGCTTCGTAAAAGCCCCCGAGGTTGCCGGTGGAATCGAACGGGACTCGTAGTGTCGTCGACCGGCTGAGGTCGAGGTGGAATCGCGCCACACGCACGTTCTCGCGCCGCTTTACAACGTATTGATTATCGGTGTAATAGGGCTGGTCCTCGTCATTGGAAAAGATGCTCTGGAACCAGCCCTGCTCAAGCCGTCCGCGAATCTGATCCTGCGTGACCGCCTGCTCGGGCTCGGGGACCTGCGACCAGCCGGTCTCGGTATCAAACATCACCTCGATCAGCTTATCGGTGAGGAGTTCGAGGATCTTTTCCAGGTCATCCGCCTCGATCCCGAGCCCCTCAGAACGATCGAAGACCTCGATGTTGAGCGCGCCCTCCTGGTGCAGCTCGTCGACGATGTCGCGCACCTGATCGCGCGTGTACTGCTGCTGATAGTTGAAAATGCTGGAGTCGTGCTCGTAGATCGTTTCCATACTGGCGTCGACGATGGCGTTGTAGCCTTCGACGCGCGCCTCGTAAAAGCCGCGGATCGACACCGACAGATCCGACGTGGCGCCGCGCAGCGTGTCCATCAGCACCGACGCTTCCTCAGGTGTCAGCCGCGTGGCGACGGCAGCCTTCGACCCCGGACGCAGCGGGGCCGGGCCAGAGGTGAGCACCCGGTTCGACACCTCGTCAGCATCAGAGTCCAGCGTCGCAGAGACGATGCGGAAGCTGCCCAGCGCCGCCGCCTCCTCCTCGTTTGGCTCCAGAAGGGGCAGAGCGCCCACCAATTCGGCGTCCGGTCGCTGCTCCTGAAGCTCGGCCTCGACGGCGACGCGCAGGTCCTCGGGCAACGAGAATTCGATCAGCGCATGGAAGATACCGCCCAGACCGCTGTCCGGCTGTTCGTCAGCCGACACGATCTGCATCATCAATAGCTCGAGGTTCCCGGCGTCATTGTGCGACAGGCGGGGAAACTGCGGCAGGTAGTAGTACTGCTGCGGGTCGCCCGCATCCTGGAACACCTGAACGCCCTGGATGACCAGTACCCCGGCGTCGTAGTCTATTACCTGCGCCGGCGCTGCGACGGGCAGAAAGAGAGCGGCGGCGAGCACGGTGCGAAGATGGCGGGTGCGGCGGATCATTGCGTTTCCTCCTGGCGACCACCCTCTTGGGGCGGTGCTTCCAGCCCTGCATTAGTGATATCTATAAAAGCATTCCAGCGGTCGACCGTCGTCCAGTCGCTGGTGCGCATCTCACCGCTGGAATGGATGTCGAGGACGCGCCAGCGATACGGGTGCTGCAGGTCAACGGCGTGCTCGAAGGCGAGCGGCGCGGCAGTTCGCTCGGGCCGCTCGGCGCTGAAGATGGCTTCGGTCCGGGTCCGCCAACCGCCCAGGGCCGTCGCCTCAACCTCGACGATCCGCTCGACCAGGTCGGGGGAAAGCTCGTCGGCGAAGGTGAAGCAAAGCGACGTCAGCACCGGATAAAGCGGCGGCAGGGCGGCATCAATGTCGTAACGCTCCACGCGCAGCGCGCGCTCTCCCGACGTCAGGCGCAAGGCCAGTGCGCCGGCGGCAACGACTTGTTCGCCAATGGCCTCTTCGCCGGCTTCGGGAGCCGCTTCCTGCAACGCCTCTGCCAGCTCGCGTGTGGAGAATGGGCTCTCGCCGTCGCGCTGCACTGACGAGGAGACGACGATGGTAATCTCGGGGCTGCCCTCGACCTGCGCATACGCCGACCAAGCCAAGGTCAGGCCGACGGTTTCGTCTTCCAGGATACGCTCCAGCAGCTCCGCCTCAGTCGGGGCCAGGCGCAGGACAATGTCACGCTCCCGCCATAAGGTGCGGACCTCCTCGTGCCCCTGTTCCGCCGGGATCGTCTCCAGAGTCCCGGGATGCAGCAGCCGCGCCGTCAGGTGACGCAGGGCCAGCGGGCGCAGCTCCACCGGCCGACCGTGCCGCTGTGCAAGAACTTCGCTCGCCCGCGTCAGAGCGGCGGAATCAGGGACTTCGAGCACCAGGCCGAGTCGCAGCACCGAGTTGATCTCGACCCGCCCCTGGTCGCCGCTGATCTGCGAGCCGGAATAGCGTGCCAGTTTAAACGTCATCTCCGGCCCACCATCGACGGCCTGCCGCGGCCGCACGCCGGATGGTACAACGTGGAAGAGAGCCCCCCGCGAGTCATCACCGAACACCGTCACGCCCGCAGCAATCTCGTGCCGATCGGCGTCGGGGACGGCGACAGCGGGGAGAGCCGGCAACAACAGGGCCGCTGCCGACCACGCGATACAGGCAGCCCGCTGGCGGCTCCCAAACGGCCCGCAACAGCACAGGGGTACGTGACGAGTGAACATCATTCACCTGGCGCGACGGTGCCCAGCGACTGGTCGCGCTGAAACCGCCCCGGACGTAGCCGAGTGCGATCCTGCGAGATCCAGTTCTGTCCATCGAGGAACCGGCCCGAGCCGTAGCGAACGCTCAGGAGGTACTCGTACAGTGGTGCATCCGCGCGGTCGTCCGGGAAAAGCGGCCCCACCGAATGTTCGGTGACCTCGGGGGTCAGGTAGAACGGCGGAGCCTCACGCAGCGTGCGATCTCCCGGCTCGAAGAAGCGGGAGCGCATCTGCACCTCAATCTCGACGATCTCATCCTCCCCCTCCTCGAACAGTGATGGCAGCGCGTGGATCTCGACCGTCTCGGTGTCGGGCCAGACGCCGCCGTTCAGCACCTCTTCCACCACCGGGCCGAGGCAGCCATCGCAGGCGGGGTCGAGGCCGTAGTCGATCCAGATCCGGTCGGCCATGGTGTCCAGCGCCGACGGAAAATTCGCCAGATCCAGCGTCGCTTCACTGCCCGCCGGCATCGTCGCGTCGCCGAGCGACCAAGTGTAGATCCGCGGGCTTCCCGGGGCGCTGAGGACCAACGCGTGCAGGTACTTCAGCCGTACCGGCACAGGCGAGACATTCTCCAGTGAGCCAGACCAGTCGAACCGCACTGCTTCGAACACCTCCGGGTCCGACAGCCGCACCTGTGCCGGAACCTCACGCACAAGCTGCTGGCCCTCCGAGGGCAGCGGGAAGCGGGCCGTGCCAGTGATGCCGGCCAGCTCGCTTGTCAGGTCGCGGCGAATCCGCTCGGCCCGCACCGGGTCGGTGCGCCAGGTCACGACCAGGCCTTCCAGGAAGTCCGAGAACGCCGTCACCGCGATATCCTCGGGTTCGACCATTCCGGCCAGGTTGGACTCGAACTCGAAGCCCGGAACCGAGGCCAGCGGAAGCGGCCGGAGTTCGGTGAAGCGCAAGTCGGACCGTGCGCGGGCGTAGGCCTGCATCAGCTTGCTGACGATCGCGAGCCCGTTGCCGTCGAGTGGCGTCTCGAGCGTCATCGCCACACGTACGGCGTTCTCGTCCGCGCCAGGCGCCGTCACCCGGTCGTAGTCTATCCGCAGTGCCAACCCGCGGCTGCCGCCGAGGTCGCGATTGAAGGCCAGCCGATAGGTGCTCGGGATGTAATAGTAGATGCCGCTGGCCGCATTCCGATCCGGCAGAATCGCCGGCTCGATGCCCAGCACCCGGTGCAGATCGACATCGACGTCGGGTTCGCTGCGCACCAGGCTGAATAGCGCCGGGCCCGACGTTTCGACCAGATGGGTAGGCTGTCTCGATTCCGGCTCATCCTCGTTCTGCGGCTGAGGGATGGGAAATGCGTGTTCCGGTACCTCGCGCAGCTCGAAGTCGCGCAGCGGCAGATCCGCGAGAACGTCCTGATTCAGTGTGCGCAAGTTCGAGGCCGATTCGTTCTGCAGCAGACCATGCTCGCTCAGAACGAATCGTCCAGCGCTTCTCGAGACTGGGGAATCGGACACCACTGGTTGCGCCTCGATAGCGCCTACCTCGCTGAGCTGCAGAACCGGCTCGGAGAGGGTCTGCAGATCGGAGGTGTCGATCTCCATCTGTGCGTTCAACGGTCGAATCGCCGCACGAGGTCGATCTGGCGTGCCGCCCGATCCGGGCTGACCCAGCGGTTCGGGCGCCTCGAGAAGCTGTCCGCGTATCGCCTCGTGAACAGCGATACCCGGGCGCAGCTCGCGTAGTCCTTGCTCTTCGATTGCAACCCTCGGAGCCTCTTCGCGCTGCGGCTCCTCCATCGACTCGGCCTGCGGCTGGCTCAGGATCTCGTGCCGGTATCGGATCCGCTCCGACGTTAGCTCCTCGAGAACATCGCGATTGATCAGCACCTGATGCTCTTCGGCCCGCGCTTCGGTCTGCTGTTCCGACAGGTCTTCGGCTTCTTCCGCTTCCGCAATCGGGGGGCGATGTTCCTGCTGGAGCCGACGAACTAGCGTCACTGCCTCGCCGATCGGTTCCGGCCGCACCACCGGTGGAGGCGCCTCCCACGTCTTCTCGTATGGGTAATAGAGTCGCAGGAACTCATCGCTACGTTCCTGACGCCGGGCTACGATGCGGAAGTACGAGCTGCTCGCGTCCATCTCGGGACCGGGCGGCACCGCCAAGGTGACGAAGGTGCGTTCCTGCGGTTGGTCCACCGCCACCACGGCGGCAGGCACGGCCGCAAGCGATGCACCGTCCGCGTCGATGGCCTCGACGAGCATGTCGTAGCCATCAAGGAACTCCAATTTCAAACCCAGGCGCAGCGAATGTTCGTCCTCTTGAAGAGTGAACACTTCAAGCACCTGCGGGCCACCGGGACGATCGAAGATCGGCCGCCTTTGCGGATCGTCCGCGATTTCGTCAGGCAGGGTTTGCGCCCTTTGGAGGCTCGCGCTCTGCACGGGCATTGAAACGGGTAAGAAGAAAAGCAGCCCGAAGGCGGCTAGGATGCGAAAGGACGTTAGGTCATAAATTAGCATGGAGCCTCCACGCCACTATTACAAAATAGACCGCCTTAACTCAGCTCACGCGTATTGCACTCCGCTTGTCCTGCGGCAGTAGCCGTCAATGCGACAGGATTCGGCGCATAACACCGAATAGGGTGGTGGGTGACGGCATCGACGAAGACGAGGTGGTCCATCCCCACATCATCACAGGGAGTGGTCTCGACGGCATGAGGGTGAAGCCTGATACGGGGTTCGGAAGTGACCGTTGCCATATGGGCACCCTTGCGTACGTACTGTGTATTTTTATGTCTTGTGTTAAGTAAGATTAGTACTTTTCCTTGAGCTGTCTATGACAAGATCAACGAAACGTAATGAGATATCTCACCTTGAAGAACCTATTCAACTCATGCACACGCCGGCGAATTGCGGCAGGTGTAAGTATGGTTGAGAAAGAGCGGCCGGCTGCACCGGCCGCTCTCCTTTACCTAGTGGTTACCGCGCTTTGACGGCGTAATAGGGCCGTCGGGCGATATAGTCCTGGTGGAAATCGAACATCGAGACGTAGAACTCGCTCCAGCCTCCCATGCGCACCCGCACCAGGTCGTAACGTTCCGGGAATTTGGCGGCTTCCTGGTAGGTGTTTGAGTCGGCACAGGTGATGGTGATCATGTTGGAGCCCAGCTTGCCCTGCGCGAAGTCGCGGATCAGCTCGACCAGTTTCTCCAGCGGAAACGCTTCCGGTATGTTGAGGTCGATGGCGGAGCAGTTGGCGATGCCGTGGGTGATCGGCTCACAATCCCACGCCTTCAGCGTGACGAACGGGTCGCTCACTTGGGTGTTGAGGGGCAGATCGTCCGGCCAGGGCGCGGCGGCGAAATCGTCGGCGGTGGGCTGACCGGATAGGCGTCCATCCGCCGAAGCGCCCATCTCCATGCCTAGCCCGACGTTGTCCTCGAAGGTGCCGACGCCAGGCGTGACGGTAAATTCGAAGGGGCGCCCCGCTCTGTCGTAGCACTGCTTGAGCTGCTCATAGGCCTGCGCGATCTCCGGAATCGGGTTATCGAAGTTATAGTGGATGATGCTGACGCAGCGCCCCACCAGCTGTCGGGCGAAGGCGTTCAGCTCCTTATCGTCGCTGACGCCGAACTTGGGCACCTCGAGGGCATACTGGCGCAACTGCTGGTAGAACTTGGCATCCTGTTCGCGCCTGAGTTCACCTTCCAGCGTGGTATAGAAAGGTGCCACCATTTTCTGGCCCCAGTTGCACTGCAGGGCAAGCAACATCTGCGGCAGGGAGCAGCGTGCACTCCGCTCGTCGAACACCAGTTTCTTGATCGCATAGAGCGAGTTGATGGCGTTGGTGATGCCACACATCATCGGTGCCACGATGTGGTAGCGCGCACCGCCCTCGGTCAGATCCCGGCCGCTTTCCAGGCTATCCTCCAGGAAGGCCGAGAACAGTGGGCTGGGGCAGTAGTTCGCCAGCGAGCCGTAACCGTTCATCAAGCTGTTGAAGAACTTGCAGATCGCCCAGCGCCAGTGGGTGTAGAAGATCTCCAGCAGTTGCTCGAAGCTCTCGATCTGTTCGGCGGGCGGCGAGTTCCAGGAACTCTTCAGCCCCCTCAGGTGGACCGGCCCCGCTCCCTCGATGGTCGCCCCCTGATTGATCGCCATGCCGACCAGCGGCAGCAGCGGCACGTAACTGAAAGCCCACTCCGTCTTGCCCTGGATCACCGGCTCGTAACAACCGTCGCAGGTGTAGTCGCGGGCGTCCTCCCGCGACAGCGGACCACAGCTCATCAGCGCGGGCACCAGGCGGTCGTCGTTGAGCAGGATCGGATGGGCACCACCGCTTAGCAACGCCTTGGCCGCCTCTCTGAGCATGTCGTCCTTCATTTGGCTGTGCACCCGCAGCGACAGGCAGGGAGCGTTGAGTGGCAGGCGACGGGCCGATCTCAGGCACATTAGGCTCAGTTCGTTGGAGGCATCCACCGGCTGCTCCGCATCGTTGGCCAGTACGCCGCCCACCGTCAACTGCTGCACCCACTGGTTGATGGCGGCGCCTTGCGGGAAGTTGCCGGCGGAATAGAACACGGCGCCGGTACCGTAGTTGAGGTAGTCGTTCAGGTGGTTGTAGTTGTACAGGACGGTCTCATCCATCTTCAGCCAGAAGGCATCGAGCGTCTCCTGTATCGACTGTTCAGTCTCGCGTTTGGAGTCGATGTCACTTTTAAACAGCTCGTACATGAACTGGTCGAGACGACCTATCGACATCGGCTCGCCGGTCTGATGCAGGGCGCAGTTGAGCAGGAACACCAGATTGAGCCCTTCGACGAAGGTATCCGGCTTATGGTGCGCGATCTTGCGCATGCGGGCGGCAATCGCCTTCAGGTTAGCGTGTTGGGTACGCGAATAGCTGTCAGCCTGGGAGGCCATGCGCTCTGCCAGTGCGGCATAGGCTTCGATAAAGGCCGAAAAGCCCTCCAGGGTCCAGATCACGGCCTGGTAGAAATCCTGGCGCTCCGACGGCGCCATGGACTTCTTGTCGGCAAACAGCTGTTTTACACCGTCGACGCCTAGCTCGAGCAGGCGCTCATAGCTGGGCACGTTATGGCCGGTGGCCGAATATTCGTTCAGGCTGCCGAAGAAACCGGCGATCTTCTCGTCTTCCGTCAGGTACTCGAGCACCTGGCTGCCGATCCCCAGCGACAATTGCGGCATGTTGCCGACGATGATCTCGTTCGGATCGATCGACAGCAGGTTGGCCTGGGCGCTGTATTCGGGGCTGACCAGGATGCGGGATAGCGCGATCTGGGTCGCTTTGCCCTTTCTCAGCATCACCGACGCACCGAGCACGGGATCATCCTTCGGCAAATAATCGCGCAGATGGCCCAACGGCGGGGTTTCGCGTTGCTTGTACCAGGTGTCATGCCAGCGGGAGAACTGCTTATCGATCAGCGTCAGTATGCGGTCGCTCAACGGGCAATCTTCGGTCAGCTTGGAATGGCGGACCTTGTGTAGATAATCCTTGGCGTTATAGAACATGAAGCCGTTGGCGCTGCGGGTATCGAAATACTCGTTCAGGGTGATTTCCTGATTGGAGGGCCCCTGCTTCAACCCGCATTCGGCCAGGCTCGGAATATACCAATAGGAGCCTTCGCGGCTATGGGTGACACCAAACAGCTTATCCTGAATGAACCCTTTCTGGTCGCCGGCGATACCGTCCAACACCGCATCGAACACATGGGTCGCCTTGCTGTAGCCGGCGAAAAATATCCCCTCTTCGTGGGCCCTGTTGTCCACTTTATGCCCGAACGGCAGCGCCTGACGCAGCAGCCTGAAGTTGATACGCCCGCCGTTCAGTTGCCGGACGCGCTTGATATGGCTGCCTTCGTCCTCCATCGGCACGATGCGGTCATCGCTATCGCGACCGATCATGTTCTGTTTATCCAGCTCGCTCATCGCATCGAGCTTGCTCCAATCGTGGATGAAGCGCTGGCTGATCATGAAGGCACCGCCCCGGTGCGCAGGGTCCTCGTTACCGATCACCACGCGGGCCGATAGATCCTCGGCATCCGGTGGGTTGATGATGCCGTCGGTGAAACGCCCACCAATCACCTTGCCGCCGTAGCGCTTGTCCGCTTCGACGATCAGGGGTTCACCTCGGAGTTTGTCAACCAACGCCATATCGATCAGTATTTTCAGTTCCTTTGCATGTTCCCGGTCATCCGACTTGATGTGGAACCAGAGGTCACCGCCGGTGTTGCCGACAAACTGATTGAACTCATCGAGCTTCGCCGTGCTGCCCATCCCCTTGGGGAACGGATAATTCAGTTCCTTGCTCCATTGTTTCCAGAGGTCGAAACCAACGCCGAGTTGCACCGCTGTCCGGTATTCCTTGCCGGCGCAGAAAGTATCGAGTTCACGAGCGAGTTGCTGCCAGTATTCATGCAGCTTCGGGATGTGTTCTTGCAGGTAGTAGGTACAGTAGATCGCGTGATCGGGAAAATACCCCAGCGCTTTCTGGCTGTAGATGATGTTAAGTTCTTTCTTTTCTAATGTTGAATATACGGTTTGATCAACATTACTGGCATGCGTATCCATCACTACCCCCTTACGTCCATTTATGGTTCCTGGAGATCAAGAGTTCCTGGAGATCTAGGACAGTCCCTCGTTTCCCACCATCAAATGCCAGCCTCTCCGCAATCGCCTCCCTCCCCTCCAACGACCGCTCATGGCTCCAGGCCATATCGGCCTGATCGCCAAATGAGAAATCGCTTGCTTGGCCCTGGGACGGGCTGGGAATCGAGGTCTTGGGGTGGATCAGCAGATTCATCCGTACGCCTTCGCGGAGAAGGGACGGTCGCGGCGGGTAGTCGCATTTGCGGGGTTCGGTGGAATCCGCTGCCATTGGGGACCCCTGCGTATGGGCTGTGTCGTTATATCTTGCGTTAAGTAAGACTAGTACTTTTTATTGAGCCATCCATGCATAAAAATAATAGGAAAATAATGAGATTTCTCATCCTGAAAAGATTATTCACCTCATGCACACCCGGCGGCTGTGGCAGGCCATTCGTGCTGATCTGGAACTCGTAGATGCCTGATAGGGGCTTGATCCTACCCAGCAGGAACATGATGGCAGTCGTTTCGAACATGACGAGCATCAGTATGGGGAGGTGGTGATATTAATCAAAATGTCGCCCTGGAAGGATGAATTACGTCTAGACTAGTCTGAATAGAACGGTCTGCTGTAAAGCGAAATCATGACGCCTTTGAGCAGATCATGGCAACTGAGTGCCGGCAAGAGATGGCTTGGTAGGGGATCATTTTAGGAAGCTATGTCTGTCGGATACTGCGTTCTACTCCTGATAATGGGAGTGGAGTAGGCCGCGCTTTAACCTGATATTTCTTAGAACTGTAGAGATTTTTGGCGTTGCGGATTGGAACACAGTCAATACTGGACAACATGCCACATTATTCCAGTCATCAGACTGTGGTCATGAAACCGGATTGTTCAGTCAATCTGGGGAAACAGCCTCCATAACAACACGGCTGTTACCAATCATCAGGGATGCCGACATGGACATGCAAGAAGGTTCAGAGCCCCCGGACCAGGGCCCCTTCAGCATTGAAGGGGGCTTGTCCGAACTCAAAACCATCGAAATACCCTCCATCGAACTGCCACAGGGTGGCGGTGCTATTCGCGGGGTCGACGAAAAACTGGCCGTCAACGCTGTCAATGGCACGGCTTCTTTTTCTTTCCCCCTACCGGTCGCTCCGGCTCGTGGGGTTACGCCGCAACTGCAGCTAAGTTACAGCTCGGGAGGCGGCAACAGTGTGTTTGGTCTCGGCTGGAATACCAACCTGCAGACGATAAAACGCAAAGCCAATCGCGAATTGCCCCGCTACGAAGATCTGACAGATTCAGACACCTATTTGTTCGCCGGTGCCGAAGACCTGGTACCTGAATTTGCCAAGGAACCGAGTGGTGAGTTTCTACAAAATCCTGATGGCAGCTATGTGACTCGCGAGCGAGACTCCCAGGACGGACAGTTCCGTATTCGCTGTTACCGACCACGGATTGAGGGGCTATTTGCCCGAATTGAGCGCTGGATTCACAAGACCACGCTGGAAACTCGTTGGCGGGTCATTAACCGGGACAATATCACGATACTTCTTGGGTGGAGCGCCGCTTCGCGTCTGTCGGACCCAAGCGATGATCGCAAGGTGTTTGAATGGCTACCCGAATTCATCTTTGATGACCTGGGCAACTGTTGTCACTACCTGTACCGGGAGGAAGATGACACCGGCTTCGACGCGACTCTACCCCACAATGCCAACCGCCGCCGGGGTGGCAAGCTCACCTATACCAACCGCTATCTGACCGATATTTTTTACGGCAATCGGGCTGTGTACGCCGGTTTCGGCGAACCCTTCCCGGATACATCGAGCTATATGTTTCACACGGCATTTGACTACGGTGAGTACGACCTGAACTCCCCCTATGCCAAAACCGGTAGCTGGACTCAGCGACCAGACGCATTCTCGGATAACAAGCCAGGGTTTGAGGTGCGAACCAACCGCCTGTGTCGAAGGGTTCTGCTGTTCCATCGCTTCGATGAACTGCCGGGTGGATCGGCTCTGGTACGCTCGCTCGATTTTGAACACGACAGCAACGGTGAACAGGGTTTTACCTTTTTGCGGCGCATTATCTCGAGGGGCTATATCAAGGATGTCAACGGTGATTACAGCAGCAAACAACTGCCCCCCTTGGAATTCAGCTATCAGCAGCACGCCTGGAGCCGCACCGTGCAATCCGTTGCCGCCGACGAGGTGGTCAACGCCCCGGCCGGGCTCGCCGCCAATTACCAATTGACCGATTTATACAGCGAAGGTCTGTCCGGTATTCTGGCGGAACAGGCCGGTAACTGGTACTACAAGCGCAATCTCGGCGGCGGCCGGTTCGAAGCGGCGAAGGCCGTCTCTCCACAACCGGCGGTGCGGGTGGCCAACAGCAATTGGAAGCTGCTCGACCTCGATGCCGACGGCAGCAAGCAACTGGCGAATTTCCGCCCCCACGTCCAAGGCTATTTCGAACTCGGCACCCCGCCGAAAGAGCCTGGCTTTAAAGCCTTTCAACAACTGGCCCAGGTCGACCACAGGGACCCTCATACCCGCCTGCTCGACCTCACCGGCGACGGCAAGCCGGATATTCTGATTTCCGAGGATCACGCCTTTACCTGGTATGAATCCAAAGGGCGCGAGGGTTTTGCAGCCGCACGCAAGACCCCGAAAGTATTCGACGAAGACGCTGGCCCGGCCATCGTGTTCGCCGACAGCAAGGAAAGCATTTTTATCGCCGATATGGACGGTGACGGACTCAGCGATATCGTGCGCATACGCGCCAGCGAAGTCTGCTATTGGCCAAACCTCGGTTACGGCCGGTTTGGTGCCAAGGTGGCAATGGACAGCCCACCGTCGTTCGACGCCCCTGATGCGTTCAATCCCGTTTACGTGCGCCTAGGTGATATCAGCGGCTCCGGCACCACCGATATCGTGTATCTAGGCCAAAACAAGGCCAGTTGCTGGCTTAACCTCAGCGGCAACGGCTTTGCTGCCACACCATTCGACATTCACTTCTTTCCCGAAATCCACAACCTGGCCCACGTCACCGTGGCCGACTTGTTGGGGACGGGAACCATGTGCTTAGTGTGGTCGAGTCCGCTGAGCAAGGATGCCCCTGCGCCTTTGCGCTACATCGATCTGGTCGACAGCCTGAAGCCGCATCTGATGACCGGGTACAGCAACAGCATGGGCAAGGAAGTGAGCCTTGAGTACACCCCGTCGACCCGGTTCTATATCCAGGACGAGCAGGCGGGTCGCCCCTGGGCCACCCAACTGCACTTCCCGGTGCACTGTCTCTCCCGAATCGAAACCACTGACCGGATCACCGGTCATCGCTTCGTGAGTCACTATCACTATGCCCACGGTTACTACGATCACGCCGAGCGCGAGTTTCGCGGCTTCGGCATGGTGGAGCAAACCGATTCGGAGCACTTCGAACACTGGGTGAAGGGTGGCTCGAATAATGTCGTCGAACAGGAATTGCATCAGGAGCCGGTCGTCACCCGTCAGTGGTTCCATACGGGCGCGTTTTTGCAGGGGGCCGGCATCCTCAACCAGTTTGCCGATGACTACTGGTATGCGGAAATGGCGCGCCAGGGCTTTCCCACCGCGCACAACGAACGCGATTTGCCGGAAGCCCAACTCATTGCCGCACCCAATCTCGATCCGACTCAGCTCGACCATCTCAGCGGCCTCGAGCATCGCCAGGCGGTGCGCGCCTGTAAAGGTATGGCGCTGCGCTCGGAAGTGTTTGCCCGGGATGCCCCCACCAGCGGCGCCAGTCCCGCCGAATTGCAGGCCGAGCTGACACCCTACGCGGTGGAGACGTCAAATTGTGTGATCGAATTGCTGCAACCGATGGGCCAGAACGAATACGCGGTGTTTGCCGTACGTCAACGCGAAGCCATTAGCTATGCCTACGAACGCGACACCGCCGATCCCCGCGTCGCTCACTCCCTCAACCTGAGCTTCGATGAATACGGCAACCCACTGGAGTCGGTTACCGTGATGTACGGGCGCAAGGTCGCTGACCCCTCACTGCCCGTCGCCCCCCGCACAGCGCAAGCGCGCACGTCCATCACCTACAAGGTGATGGGCTTTAGCAACGCAATCGATACCGACGACATCCATCGTCTGCCGTTGCCATCCGAAGAGCGTACCTATGAGCTGCGCGGGGTGTCGGCGTCCGGCGATTACTATGCGCCTGGCGATTTCGCTGGCGCCGCGCAGGCGACCGATGTGCCCTACTCTCACAAGCACAACGACCCATTGCCGGGCGCGGCGGAAAAACGCCTGATCGAACACCTTCGCACCACCTATTACCGTGACGATTTGAGTGGTCCGCTGCCGCTGCATCAGTCCGGCGCCCGGGCACTGCCCTTTGAAACCTTTCAGCTCGCCTACACGCCGGACCTGCTCAGCGATATCTTTGGTTCCAAGGTCAATGCGGCGACCATGGCCGCTGGGTCTTATGTACACAGCGAGGGCGATGACAATTGGTGGGTGCGTTCCGGGCGGACTGAATTCCTCCAGGGGGGCGAAACCACCGCTGCAGCCGCCGCGCGTTTTTTTACTCCTGTTGCCTATCGGGATCCGTTAGGTGCAGTGACCACCGTCTCCTATCTTGCGGCGTTTACCTTCCTGGAGGCCACTGAAGATGCGTTGGGCAATCGCGTGACGGTGGAGCAGTTTGACTTTCGCACGCTGTCACCGCGTCGCCTGCGCGACCCCAATAATAACGTGTCGGAATCATTGTCCGACGAATTGGGCATGGTCAAGGTCAGCGCGGTGTTTGGAAAAGGCGGTGAGGCGGATGACTTGAGTGGCCAACAGGCACAAACCAGTGCCGCCGAGACCGCCACCATCGACAGTTTCTTCAACGCCGCCGACTCGAATCAGCTTGTTACCCATGGCCAGAGCCTTCTGGGACACGCCACCACTCGCTATGTCTATGATCTCGACGCGTTCCAGAATTCGGGTAAGCCGTCGGTCACGGCCACCATTGTGCGCGAGCAGCATTTTCAGCAAAACAATCATTCACCGATCCAGATCAGCTTCAATTATTACGCTGGTCTCGGTGAAGTAGCGATGAAAAAGACACAGGCCGAACCCGGTCTCGCCAAGCAGCTCACCATTCATCCCGACGATACCGTCACCGTTACCGAAATCGATACGTCGCCTAACCTGCGCTGGCTGGGAACGGGGCGCATCGTCGTCAATAACAAGGGCAATCCGGTCAAAAAATACGAGCCCTACTTTTCCACCAATCACCATTTTGAAGATCACCCGCAACTGGTCGAAACCGGGGTGACGCCACTGTTTTTCTACGATGCCCTGGGCCGCGAAATCCGCATGGAACTGCCCGACGGCACCTTCAGCAAAACCGAATTCACCGCCTGGCAACAAGCCACCTACGACCCCGGCGATACGGTGATGGATTCCCGTTGGCACAACGACCGGGTGAATCATTCAATCAATGCCGAGCTGAGCGCCGAGGGCAAGGATCCCTTGAAAGAGGCCGCTGCGGCGACCGCCTCCGAGACCTATCACGATACACCGTCGGTACAACATCTCGATCCACTCGGCCGGGCGGTATTGCAGGTACAGCACAACAGGTTCAACGGCAGCGAAGATTTCTTGTTGGCGCGCGGGGAACTGGATATCGAAGGCAATCTGCTACAGGTCGTCGATCCCCGCGATAACGTGGTGGCCACCTACAAATACAGCATACTGGGGGTCGATGCCTATCAACACCTGCTCGACAGCGGCCAGCGTTGGTTGCTCGAAGATATCGATGGCAAACCGTTGCGCTCATGGGACGAGCGCGGACACGAATTCCAGTACCAATACGACATTTTGGCACGGCCGATACAGTCCCGGGTGATTGGCGGCGATGGCCCGCAGCCATTGGACCATATCTTTGAACGCATTTTTTACGGTGAGTCGGAACCGGGACCCGAAACCAACAATTTACGCGGCCGAGTGGTGCGCTATTACGACACCGGTGGCCTGGCCGAAGTACAGAACTATGATTTCAAGGGCCAGCCAATTAACAACCATCGTCGTCTGTTTGCGGATTATAAAACGCTACCTAATTGGACCAATGCCAATCTGGCGACGGATCTGGAACCCGACGTGCTTACCTCGACCACGGTGCGCGACGCGCTTGGACGCCCGATCCAAACCACCGCGCCGGATGGCTCGGTGGAATTGATCACCTACAATCCGGCCGGTTTACTCGAAAGCAAACAGCTACAGCACAGTGGTGGCCCATTACAGACCCTCATCAGCAACATCGACTACAACGAAAAAGGCCAACGGCTGAGGCTCGAGCTTGGCAATGGCGTGGTTACCCACTACCAGTACGACAGCCATAACTTCAATCTATTGCGTATCAGCTCCCGCACGGCAGGCAACCAACTGCTTCAGGACTTGCACTTCACCTACGACGCGACAGGCAATGTCACCCATATTCAGGACAGCGCCGTGCCGCTGCAGTTTTTCAACAATCAATTCATCAGCGGCCTTTCTACCTATACCTACGACGCCATATACCGGCTGCGGGAGGCCACCGGCCGGGAAAACAACGCCACCCTGAGTTTTGCAGCCAACGACAACTGGAACGATCAGGCGTATCTGCACGCGCTCAACAACGGGGATCCCGCCGTAACGCGCAATTACACCCAGAGCTACGCCTACGACCTGGCCGGCAACCTGTTACAACTGAAACACCAAGCCGGGGGTAATAGCTGGACCCGCGACTACCACTACCAGGGCACGAGTAATCGCCTGCTATCCACCAGCGTAGCCGGGCAAAACTATCTGTACGGTCATCACACGAGCCACGGCTTTATTACCCGCATGCCGCATCTGGAAGAACTGGCCTGGAACTTCAAGGAAAAACTGATTCGTTCCATCCGTCAGAAAGTGCTGACCGGGACGCCGGAAACCACCTATTACCAATATAGCGCGGACGGAGAACGTATCCGCAAGATCACCGAACTCGCCGCAGCGGCCGGCCAGCAGCCGCAGCAAAAAGAGGAGCGCATTTATCTCGGTAACTACGAGCGTTATCGAAAACTGTCCGGTCAAGACTCCGGTTTGATCAGACACAGCTTGTCTGTCGTCGACGATCACGGTCGCATCGCCCTGATCGATACCCGCAACGACGTCGACGATGGCACTCTGCCACGTCTGGTTCGTTACCAGCTCGCCAATCACCTGAACAGCGTCAGTCTCGAAGTCGATGACAATGCCCAGACCATTTCCTATGAGGAGTACCACCCCTTCGGAACCACCGCTTACCGCGTGGTCAACAAGGCGATCAACGCCGCCGCCAAGCGGTACCGTTATGTCGGCATGGAGCGCGACGAGGAAACGGGGCTGTCGTATCACTCGGCGCGCTACTACGTGCCCTGGCTGGGACGATGGCTAAGCGCCGACCCAAGCGGTATCGGAGACGCACTCAACGCCTATCAGTACGCCAAAAACAATCCGGCGTCGCTCAGGGACATTAACGGGCATGAGAGTGACGAACAGAAAGCCGCGCGCATGTTCGAGGAATTTCTGATCGACCAGGGGGTGAATTACCGCAAAGAAGTGCCGTTTCGCGTAAAAGTCGGTAACGACTGGGTCGAAGGCCGGGCCGATTTCTTTGTGGAAACCAATAAAGGCTGGGAACCGGTGGAGATGAAAGGCAAGGCCAATTCCCGCTGGACCAAAGCACAGAAGAAGTACTTGCCGGCGCTACAGGCGGGGGCTGAATTCGAAACCATTGGCACCAGCAAGTTCAAGTCCAAGGTGACCGGCTCCGGTGGCGGCAAAGTGTTCAACGTGCATACGGTGGCCAAGGGCAAATTCCAATTCCAGAAGTTGTTTACCTCGACCGTTATCAAACGCCCGCAGGGCGATCCCAGTAAAGGTGAGCGCATCACGATCACCCGGGATCGGGATGGAAACGTGGTCGAGCGCACCAGTGAACCGCATACCGCCACGGGCACGCGCTCGAAACCGAAAGCCAAGACCAGAACTAGAGTGCATTCACCCAGAGCGAAAACACCGCGGGTAAAGGCCAAGGGGCCACTGGGGTTGCTGATCGGCGGGGCGACGGCGATCGGTGTCTTTGCCTATACCGGCGACGCCTACGCTGCCAGCCAGTCGGTCAACCCGGCGGCTGAGACGACCGATGCCGCAGTTGAAGGGGGCGATGCCGGTGACGTCGCCTGGGGCGTGACCAAGGACGTGTGGTATTGGACACCGCCCGGTTGGGTGCATGGCACCGCCGAGACGCTATGGGATCTCAACCAGGCAGCCATGGACGCATCCCATTTCCCGGTACCGGAAGGGTTCACGGAACAAATGGTGAAAGAGGGGCGCAATCCGTTTTGTGCAGTCTGCCACGATTCGCGCGGTCCCGGCAGCGAAAGCTATCGCAGACAGCAAGAAGTGGAGCAGATGTTTCAGGGAACGGAGTCAATGATCAATGACGCGGAAACACGTCGAGCACTGATCGAATATATCGAAACACTGGATCAATAATCGCGCAGGTACCGATCATGGAACACAAACATATTGTCACAGGAACGGTCACCAGCCGCCGCGGAGATTCCACCGAAGGACTTCTGGTCCACGCCTACGATCTAGGCGTCCGCCAACAGCGGCTGCTTGGAGAGGCAACGGTGGCAGCCGATGAAACGTATCGCCTGTGCTGGTCCGCCGATGAGAATCATAAGACCAAGATCACGTTGGGACTCGAAGTCCTGACGCCGACCGACCATACCGTCCTGTTTCGTTCCGGTCCCGACGACGCGGTGTTTGGTGCAGGTCGGCGCGAAGTGATCGACGTGGTCATCACCATGCGGATCGAGCCGGAAGCCGTCGAATACGATGTGCTGCTGAAAACGGTCAAGGCAGCGGCCGGCGATCTTGAACTCCGCGAATTGGAAGAAACCGACCAACACCGCGACATCACCATGTTGGCGAAAAGCACACGCCAGTCGCGGGACGCCATCGAACACCTGGTACTGGCCCAGCGTCTGGAGGAGTTCTCCAACATCGAGGCAGCGTTTTTCTACGCCCTGTTACGCCAGCACACGCTGTTGAAAAACGACCTCAGACAACCGTTGACGCTGCGATTCGTGATCGATATCAACACCGATACCAAAAGCGTGCTCTACGAGGCGGCGCTGGTCGACCCACAACAGATCGAGCGCGATATCGTACAGGCGGTGGAGCGGAAACTGGTTTCCGTCAGCACCTCTTCGAACGTTACCAAGCACATCAAGGCACTGGCGGCCTATAAGTCCTCCGCCGAAAAGTTCGCTGAACAAGAGCGAACTGACCGAATCATGGATGTCGTCACCCAGTTTGTATTAACGGACAAACTCGGCGAAGCCATGCAACTGCTCAAGGAAAATCCCAGCGATCTTCGTGGCGCGATCGAAATGATCGCCAACAAGAAATTCCTGGGCGACGTCAGCAAGGCGCGCAAACTGCAGACGGATGTGGCAATCGGCGAGTTATTGGGATTCGATCGGCACATCATCGACGCGGTGGCAAAGCGTCACAACATTACCGAGCCCGATGACATCGGCCGCCTGGCGCGGCTTCAGAAATCAGAATGGACCGAGTTGCTGAAAAAAGCCGGCGACGATATCAAGGTCCGCGGCAAACCCCTTGCTACCGAACATATCGAGGCTCATGCCTCTGCGCTGGTTCACAACATGGAGCGGGCTTTTCCTTCACAGGCCTTTTTCGGCCATCTGGAAAAGGAAAAGCAGCCGTTTTTGGAGCATCATGCGGACGTCATCGCGATCACCCGAGAGCATCAGGACTTCGATCTCAAGAGCAGCAATATCGACCAGTTTTTCAAGAAAAAGAAACTCACCGACAACTCTCATCGCATCGCCCGCGAAGAACTGAAAAAGGTACAACGGGTATTTCGCTTGGCGCCGCAGTACGGCAAGACCATGTCCCTTCTCAAGCAGGGAATGACTTCGTCGCGGGATATTACGACGCTGGGAAAACACCGCTTCCTGAAAGAGATCGCCCCCGCCGCTGGCCTCGAAGCCGAAGAGGCCGAGTTGGTTTACGCCAAAGCGGAAACCTTGTCCACCGCCACCCTGATGGTGGCTGGCGACCTGCAGGATCTAGCCGCGGCCAATGCCATTCCGGCCATCAATACCAAAAAACTCGCCGCCAAGGTCCAACAGGCCACCACTGACTACCCCAATCTCAAGTCCCTGTTCAAGGGCATCGACACCTGTGAGTGTGAGCACTGCCGTTCCGTTTACGGACCGGCGGCCTATCTGGTGGAACTGCTGGAATTCGTTGATAGCCGTAGCGTAACGGATTTGACGGTGACGCCGCACGTTACCACCAACCACGCCCGGGATGTGCTGTTTAACCGACGCCCGGACCTGGGCGACATAGATCTCAATTGCGCCAATGCCATTACACCGCTGCCCTATATCGACCTGGTGTGCGAGCAACTCGAGGAACTGATTGCTCCGGACCCCGGCATCGACTTCAGCGGCGACCTCGCTACGGGCAGCGACCCATTGGTCGGTACCATTTCCCAGGATTTGCTCAATGCCCTCACCGCCGAGAACATTCCTGTCACTGGTAGCGCTCAGGTATATCCCACCGAGACGGTATCAGGATCGTCGGCTACCCTGCCTCACTACATCCGCGATACCAAAGCGGTACTGAAAGCCGTCAATGTCGGCGGCAATAACTACACGATTTTCCGCCTGCGGCAGACACTGTCCCCCGCTGAAGAACTGGCGGCCGCGCCTGAGTATGTCAATCAGGCCGCCTACGCGGAACTGGTGGCCAAGGCATTTGCATTCACCTTGCCATTCGATCTCCACCACACCGAAGCGACCGCCTATTTCAGCCGCTTCGATATTGACCGCGCCGACCTGATGCGCACCTTCCAGATTGGCGGCACCCCGATCAAAGACGTCATCGCTGCGGAAACACTGGCACTGAGTGACAGTGAACGGCAACTGATCACCCAGCCCGACGTCGGTGGACAGAGTGATTATTGGAATACCGCACTGAGTGATCTCAAAGTCGTTGGTACGCTGCTGGACAAAACCGGATTGAGTTATGAAGAACTGGACCGGCTATTGGCGCTGTCATTCATCGACCTCAATGACGATCTATTCATCAAACACCTGGATTTGAGCTGCAACCTCGACCAAAAAGAAATTTCCAATCTGGACAATGCGTCGCTGGATCGCATACATCGCTTTTTACGTCTGCAAAAATCCACCGGTTGGGCATTGGAGACGTTGGACGCCTTCATCAGCCAGCCGGCGCTGGGTGCGGGCCAGCTCAATAATACCACCCTCCATATTCTGGCGGACCTGCAGCGCTTGAGTCGTCTCACCAACATCAACATCGATGAACTCGCCGGTTGCTATGGAGACATTCCCTCCGAGTTGTATACCCGAACGTTTCAAAACAAGGCTCGTAACGGCACCATCGATGAGGCACTGACCCCGGCCAATGTCGACGGTAGCGGGTTTCTCGCCAACGTTTCCGGTAGCCTGGCGACCTGTCTGCAGATTCGTAGCGATGAATTCGATCGCCTGCTCACCCTGCTGGTGGATAACAAACTCAGCATCGCCAATCTCAGTTCACTGTTCCTGTTCACCCGGCTGATGCGCAAGCTCAAGTTGAGCGCCGTTGATATCGACATCCTGATAGATCTCAGCGCCATCGATCCGACCGGCGCGCCGGCGGAGACTCTGGCGTTTGCCGAGTATGCGCTACAGGCCAAGGAACTGCCGCTGGGTCTGGAAACGATTCGTTTCATGCTCTACCACCAGGCTGACGAAGTCGAAACCCTGGAAATCAAGGACGATTCGGTTCAGTCACTTCTCACCACCTTGCAAACCGCCTATCAGGACGCCTTTGAAGCGAGTCGCTCTCCCTTTGATCCCAACCTGGAAGCCAGCGAGCAACAGGAAAGCCTGCTGAAGTTACTGGGTCAATTCAACCAGGTGACAGCGGAGGATGCGAAAATCATCCTCGGCTTTCTGCAACGCGAGTGGA
The DNA here is from genome assembly GCF_000409775.1 of Litchfieldella anticariensis FP35 = DSM 16096. Lineage (GTDB taxonomy): Bacteria > Pseudomonadota > Gammaproteobacteria > Pseudomonadales > Halomonadaceae > Litchfieldella > Litchfieldella anticariensis. The sequence goes on from NZ_KE332391.1 coordinate 103,671, forward strand.
CATCGGCCGCCGCCGCCAAAGCCATTGTCGACGGGTTGTTCGCCGCGCAATTCAATACGACGTCCATCAAGTCCGCTATCGATGCCCTTGATGCGCTAGCGCCCAATGCCGATATCAGCCAGGCGAGCAAAGACCTGATGCAGGCGCTGATGGATGCCCTGTCATCTCACCAGTTTCTCGCCGCCAAGACGGCCATCCTGTTCGACCAGATAAGTGCTGCCTTCAACGCCGACCCTGATTTGACCGCGGTGGTGTTGAGCCGGGCCTTGCTCAAGCAACCGGCGCCGGGTACCGATGCAGTGCTCGATATCCTGCTTTCCGACGACCTGATCGATACCACCAATCAACCACCGACACCACCCACTATCTCCGAAGGCAATGTCAGCTTGCACTACGCGGCGGTGCGGTTGCTCCACAAGTTGTTGCCTCTGGCTGCGTCCTTTGATGTGGACGCCAATACCCTGGATTGGCTGATGCGGCACAGCGAGACCCTCGGCTGGCTGGAGCTGGATCGCATTCCCTATGTGAGCGGTCATGTCGAACAGGCGTTTACCGCCTATCTCGACAGTGTTAGTGCATTACGGCTGGCGCAGCAGTTGACACCGGTAGCCGATCCAGCCGATGCCTCCAACGCCGTTGACTTCTGGTCAGTGCTGGAGATGACGCTGCCGGGTAGCACCGCCACCCGGGAAGCATTTCTTGAACGACTGGCGCTGCTTAGCGCCTATGATCTGACGCTACTGGATGATCTCGACGCCCATTTCTTTCCCACTTTCGATTTCGCCAAGTACCACAAACCGACGACCTGGGCACGTCTGCTGAAAAGTGCGGAGTTGGCGCGCAAGTTGGCCAGCTCGGTGGCTGAAATCACCGTATTCATCACGCCGAAGCTCAACGCCGATGACACCCGGAAACTGCGTCAGGCGCTGAAGTCCCGCTACGATGAAAATACTTGGCTGAACACCCTCCAGGAAGTCATGGACGCCATTCGTCCGCAAAAACGCGACGCCCTGGTGGCCTATCTGTTGGCAACACGTCCCGAATTCAATCACGCCAACGACCTCTACGACCACTTATTGATCGACGTCGAAATGGAAGCCTGCATGCCAAGCTCGCGCATCGTCCAGGCTCACGGCGCCATCCAGTTGTTCGTACAGCGCTGTCTGATGGGGCTGGAACCGAAAGCGGCCGCCGACCGTGACAACGACAGTGGCTGGGAACACTGGAAATGGCTCAAGCTCTTCCGGGTGCGGGAGGTGAATCACAAAATCTTTCTGTACCCGGAGAACTGGATCGAAGCGGAACTGCGCGACGACAAGTCCTTTATCTTTGTCGATCTCGAAAACGAACTGCAGCAAAATGAACTCACCGAATTTACTGCCGAACAGGCGTTTATCGGTTATATGGAACGCCTCGACGAACTGGCGTTTCTGGAAGTGGTGGCGACCTGGTACCAAGTTGCTACGCGCACCATGCATGTGTTCGCGCGCACCAAGAGCGGCGATCCGGCCACCTATTACCATCGCCGGTTTGAACAGGAACGCTACTGGACGCCGTGGGAACTGGTCGATCTGGATATCACCAGCGATCAGTTGCTGGCACTAGAGCGCAACAACCGACTGACCCTGGCCTGGCCGATTTTCAGTGAGGAACCCGACCCCAGTCCCGAATCGACGGTACCGGACTCCACTCCAGGCACCGTCGTGGCCAGCGACAAGCCCAAGCGCAAACTCAAAATCCAACTGGCGGTGAGCGAGTTTGCCGACGGCAGGTGGCAACCCAAACGGGTATCCAAGGACGCGGTACTCACGCCCTCCACCTACACCACCGAAGACCTCGAGCAACACCTCTACAACCTGGTGTACATCGAAGCGATCGATCAGATATTACTCCTCAAGACACTGGGCCAGGACGCCACCGAATTGCGCGGCTCGTTTCTGCTCACCGGCTGTAAGGGCTATCCCGAGCTCACCTCTCAAGGCAAGGTACATTTTCCAGATTTCTTCCCCGACTTCAGGGATACGCTGCTGACCGTGCAGCGCTACAACGAACGCAATTGGGATGTCACCGATGAGCTGGCTGCACGCACGGCGCTGAGGCCATTCAGCTTCTACAACATATTGAACAAAACGCCCGGCAACTTCCGTATTACCTACCCCCATCAAATGACCATCATCGACTGGGTGTTGCTGTTGATTCATTACATTCTGTTGATGTCCTACAGCAGCAACTCCAGCTCGGTTGCGCGCTATGACCGGGTGTTCAAAATTCCGTTTGGCACCCTGCTACCCTATTTCATGGAGGACAGTGAACACGCTTATGTGATTATTCCCGGTTTTTATTCATCATCCAAAGCGCCGGAGGAAAGCTTCACTATAGAGAACACAGCCAGCAGCGTGGCCAGACGCACCGCGTCCGACGTTATCCAGTTGATTGAAGATGTGCTGAATCTCTACAAGAAATACATCGCCAAGATTCAAAGCGGACAAAGCCCCGCCGATGTACTGCAGGAACTGCTCGCCGATGATGACTATCACGACATCCTGGCCGAACTCAAAGTTTACGCCGGACTTCAGTACGGTGAGCGTTTCAGCAATATGTATCACCCTCTTATGTGCGCATTCCGCAAGATACTCTATAAGGAAGGCATCCCTGCACTGATGCGGCGCGGCACGCAATTGCAGCAAACCGGCTTTGACTTCGATACCCATTATGATCCCACACCGTTTGTACCGTTGGCGTATCCGGTGGAAAATGTCGATTTCGATTCCGACGGTAGCTACAGCGGGTATAATTGGGAAATCTTCTTCCACCTACCGATGTTGATCGCCACCCAGCTGACTCGCAACCAGCGTTTCGAAGAAGCGATGGATTGGCTGCATTTCATTTTTAATCCCACCGGGGCGCTGCCCGGCGATGCGCCTAACAAGTACTGGGTGACCAAGCCATTCTTCCTGCGCAGCGATAGCGACTATATCGATCAGCGTATCGACAACCTACTCTATAAAATCGCTGACCCCAATACACCGGAGATAAAGGAACTGGAGTTCGCCATTCAACAGTGGCGCGACAAACCGTTCCGGCCCCATGTGGTAGCGCGTTTCCGCACCGTCGCTTACCAGAAAGCGATTCTCATGAAGTACATAGACAACCTGGTTGAGTGGGGCGATTACCTGTTCCGTCAGGACACCATGGAGTCGATCACCCAGGCCACCCAAATGTACGTGCTGGCCGATAAACTGCTGGGCCCCAAGCCTCGCGTGGTGCCGCCGTTGGTGGAGCCACCGCCGGAAACCTACCATCAGTTGCGAGCCAAGCTCGGCCCACTGGGTAACGCCCTGATTGATCTGGAAAACATCTTGCCGGATCTCTCGGTATTGCCTGAAGGCGGCGCGGAGCTGCCCCCGGCACCAGTGACACTTCACACATTGTATTTTTGCGTGCCACAAAACGAACAGATGCTGGCCTATTGGGACCGGATCGCCGATCGCCTGTTCAAGATCCGCCACTGTCAGAATATCGATGGTATCGAACGGACTCTGGCACTGTTTGCGCCGCCGATCGATCCGGCCATGCTGGTGAAAGCTGCGGCGGCCGGCCTCGACATTTCCTCTATTATTGCCGGACTGAATGCACCACTGCCCTACTACCGGTTTAGTGTGTTGTCACAAAAGGCCAGTGAACTGGCCAACGAAGTGCGCAGTCTCGGCAATTCACTGCTGCAAGCGCTGGAAAAAAAGGATGCCGAGGAGTTGGCGCTATTGCGCAATGAACTGGAAATCAAACTGCTCGATACCACTACCCGCGTTAAGCAACTCAGTATCGACGAGGCTGTAGAACAAATTGGCGTGTTAAAGCGCACGCGCCAAGTGACGGAAGAGCGCCATAAATTCTACGTTGATGTGGAGAAAATCAATACCAAGGAACAGCTCAATCTCGACAAGCTCGGTGACAGCCAGGATATGCAACTTGGCTCACAGATCAGCCGTACCCTCGCGGGCGTGGTGGCAATGGTGCCCGACTTGCTGGGCGGTGCCTCCGGTTTTGGCGGTAGCCCTCATGTCACTCTGCAGTGGGGCGGAAAAAACCTGGCTGCCGCGGCGAATTCGGCGGCCGATGTGATGGATATCCTCGCGGGCGTGGCTGCCTACGAGGCCAATCGAGCATCTATTCTCGGTGGATATGACCGCCGCTTTGATGACTGGAAGCTGCAGGAGCGGCTGGCACAGAGGGAGCTGGACGCCATAGACAAGCAAATCACTGCCGCCGAGATTCGCAAAGCCATGGCCGAGGCGGATCTCAAAACCCACGAACAGCAGATCGAAAACACTACCCAAGCCGATGAGTATATGCGCTCCAAGTTTACCAACCAGGAGCTGTACCAGTGGATGATCGGCAAGCTCAGCTCGGTGTATTTCAGCGCCTACAAGCTGGCCCACGACTTCGCCAAAAAGGCGGAACGGAATTACCAGTTTGAACTGGGCCGCAACGACACGTTCATTGCCTTCGGTTACTGGGATAGTTTGAAAAAAGGTCTGCAGAGTGCCGATAGACTCATCCACGACATCAATCGAATGAGTACGGCGTATTTAGATTACAACAAGCGTGAATACGAGATCACCAAACACATTTCTCTGGCCGCACTCGACCCGCTAGTGCTGTTCAAATTGCGAGCCACCGGAAGTTGCGATTTTGAAGTGCCCGAAGCGATATTTGATCTCGACCATCCCGGTCATTACTTTCGCCGAATCAAAGCGGTGAGCATGAGCTTGCCTTGCGTCGCTGGTCCGCATACTTCGGTTGGCGCCAGACTTTCGTTGGTGAGCAACAAGTACCGCAGAGACCTCCAGCCGGACAATCTCGCCGGTACCGGTTACGCTGAAGATCCCGGTAACGACGGCCGCTTTGTCTACAACATTGGCGCCATCCAATCGATTGCCACATCGACCGCGCAGCAGGACAGCGGCCTGTTTGAACTCAATTTCCGCGACGACCGCTACCTTCCCTTTGAGGGTACCGGCGCCATCAGCGCCTGGCGGCTGGAACTGCCCGGAAAGAACCTGGCACAATTCAACTATGACACCATCGCCGATGTTGTATTGCATCTCAACTATACGGCACGCGAAGGTGGCTCGGCGTTGCGGACTCTGGCGGAGTCAACCATGACTGACCGCCTGCAGGAGATTAAGCAGGAACTCAACCAGACCGGTTTGCACACCGCCATCAACCTCAAGCACGACCTGCCCAACGAGTGGCATTTACTTAAGCACAACGGGTCGGCAAATATTGTCTTGAATGAATCGCGCTTGCCGTACCTGGCCCAGGCACTGGATGCGAGCATAGCCAAGGTGGTGTTACTGGCAGAACTGGACGGCAATCCCGCTTCGTTTTCGCTGGATATCGACGCTGCGACGACTAACCTGGCAAGGATCGATGAATGGAAGATCTGCAAAGGTGAAACAACGGACATTACCCTGAATACACCATTTGTTCTCGCCGCATCCCCAGCCGACCTGACAAGTCTCAAAAAGTTAGTCATGATCGTTCATTACACGTTTAGCTAAGGAGCCTGGTCAATCCAACGAACAGAAATAGTAGTAGAGCTATGATGATAATCATAGCTCTATCCATGCGCTGGATAAACGACATGTAGTGAGAAATCTCACCCTACAAGCTTACCCATCACATGCACACCCGTCGGCTGTGGCAGGCCATCTGTGCCGATCTGAAACTCGTAGAGGCCTGCTAGGGTGCTTTTCTCAACTCTTCCGGGAGGTCTTGGCGAAGAACGGCGTCATCACCTGATCAACCTGCTTGCTCTTGCACTTCGGGCACTCGTGCTGCGTACTGGTGTGATCCGTCATGTGCTCGCTCAACTCGAATTCCTCTCCACACTTCTTGCAACGGTATTGATACGTTGGCATGGTCGTATACCCCCATCTAAGGCTGGCGGCCTCCATCAGGCATCGAAATAGAGTGTAAACTCGTACGGGTGGGGACGCAGGCGCACAGCGGACACCTCGTTTTCCAACTTGTAGTCGATCCAGGTCTCGATCATGTCCTGGGTAAAGACATCTCCCTGTAGGAGGAACTCGTGGTCGTTTCGCAGCGCTTCCAAGGCTTCTTCCAGCGAGGCCGGCGTCGAAGGAACTTTCGCCAACTCCTCCCGGCTCAGCGAATAGATATCCTTGTCGAGAGGATCGCCGGCCTCCAGCCGGTTCTGAATCCCGTCCAGCCCGGCCATCAGCATTGCCGAGAATGCCAGGTAGCCATTGCATGAAGGATCGGGAAACCGCACCTCGATCCGTTTCGACTCGGGATTGGTCTGATACATGGGGATGCGTACTGCTGCCGAACGGTTGCGACTGGAGTAGGCCAAGTTGATTGGCGCCTCGAATCCCGGCACCAGGCGCCGGTAGCTGTTGGTGGTGGGATTGGTGAACGCGGCCAGGGCCGGGGCATGTTGGAGAATGCCGGCGATGTAGTGCACGGCCAGAGGGCTGAGACCTGCATAGCCGTCGCCGGCGAACAGCGGCTTACCCTCTTTCCAAAGGCTCTGGTGTACGTGCATGCCGGTCCCGTTATCCTGGAATACCGGTTTTGGCATGAAAGTGACAACCTTTCCGTGGCGGCGGGCCACGTTCTTTATCACATACTTGTACCACATCAGGCCGTCCCCCATTTCCTGGATGGCCAGATAGCGCATGTCGATTTCACCCTGTCCCGCCGTTGCCACCTCGTGGTGATGAGCCTCGATACGATAGCCAAGCTTTTCCAGGGTCAATACCATTTCAGAGCGGATATCCTGCAGCGAATCCGTGGGAGGGACAGGGAAATACCCCTCCTTGTATCGCGGCTTGTATCCCAGGTTTGGCCACTCTTCTCGCCCGGTATTCCACTGGCCTTCTATCGAATCGATGAAGTAGTAACCACACTGCTGATTCTGTTCATACCGGACATCGTCGAGGATGAAGAACTCGGCTTCCGGGCCAAAATAGGCGACATCCCCGATGCCAGTGTTTTTCAGGTAGCCCGCTGCCTTGCGCACGATATTTCGGGGGTCACGACTGTACGCCTCGCGGGTAACGGGATCCACGATATCGCAGATCAGGGAGAGGGTGGCGACTTCGGTGAAGGGGTCAAGTACCGCCGTTCTCGGATCCGGAACCACCAGCATGTCAGAGGCATGGATCGCCTGCCAACCTCGGATTGACGAGCCGTCAAAGCCGATCCCGGCATCAAAAGCGTTTTCATCCAACTCACTGACAGGAATGGAAAAATGCTGCCACATCCCCAGCATGTCGGAAAACTTCAGGTCCACGATTTCGCAATGATTCTCTTTCGAGAACTCAAGGGCTTGCTGCGGATTCATATCAAGCCTCCCGCACCGATCGATACGGGGATTCATTGATAAGGTCGCCGCGCCTCTTTTCGGTGCATCATTGGTTGGTTAATGCCCGCCACCCTCCACAGGGCCTCGAGGGCCCAGCAGAGTCTGTGGTTTCTAGACTATTACATAAGCATAGCCCGGAAGTGGCAGCTATTCCTCTCGACACAACGCCAATAACGCCCTAAGGAAATACTGCATAAATCCCGCCGTAGCTACCTGGCAGCCATCGGCGGGGTAGAATCCCCGACTTCGGCACTTCCAGCCCGGTTTTGGCCTGGAATCGGTACCTGTGGCCTGAGAGTTCATTTTCAACCGGATCGATGAATTGGATAGTAGAGTAACAAATATCAAACAAGACGAGTTTGGGCCGATCACAGTCGACAAGTACAGTTAGATATCCACAACCTGCACATAAGGAGAGCTACTGATATGATGAATCTCTTGCACTGGCGACTACTCGTAGCCGTTGCCGACGCTGGCAGTGTGTCGAAAGCCGCTGAACGCTATGGCATTACTCAATCTGGTGCCAGCCAAGCCATTACACAGATGGAGGACGCCCTCGGCATCAAGGTCTTCGTGCGAGAGCGACGCCAGACGACCGTCACTACTGTCGGGCAACAGGTATTGGACAGAGCCCGCCAAATGCTGGCTGAGCTCGAGTCAATTCAGAAGCTAGCGGATTCAGCCAAGGACTGGGATACGGGAAAGATCAAGCTAGCAAGCTTTCCGTCGGTTTTCACGACGATGCTACAACCACTCATCAGTTCCTTCTGTCGAATGCATCCTAGTATCGAAGTAGTCAACCTAAACGGTACGGATCAAGAGGTAGAAGCGTGGCTGGCCAATGGAAGTATCGACCTCGGTGTGGTTATGAACCCCGCTCGTCATAGGCATGCGATACCCTTAGGACGCGACGCATGGGTGGCAGTGATTCCCTCTACACACCCTTTGTCCCGCCGCTCATCATCAAAAGGTGTCGCGCTCCAGGAACTGGTCGACGAACCCTTTATCGCTGCTACAGGCGGATGCCATTTACATGGTCAAGAAATCGCCTCTCAACAGGGCATAGAACTCAAGAACATTTGCATCACAGTGCAGGACTGGGATACGGCCTACGCACTGATCAGTGAAGGCATGGGGCTTTCCGTGGTGCCATTCTCTACCATTCCGGACAACATCCGCGGTATTCGTGTTCTAGAGCTAGCCCAGCCCGTATACCGTGAGTTTGGTTTGGTATTTTCAGACCCCAACAATAAGTCTCTTCCCATCACCGCGTTAGTCGATCAAATCCAAAAGTCACTGGCATCTTACCCAAACAGCAAGAAAACAACCTCCCAAAATTCTCAGGTAGCATAAGCATGTACGTCATTAGACCTACTAATGCCTCACTAATGAAATCGTAATTTTACAGCTAGAACAGTAGCTCTGTACCATTCGAAAAGGATTAATTTTGAAGTCTCGATAATGACACGTCTAAAAAATCTTACGGTCGAAATTGAATTTTGGAGGTAATATGAAGCTATATTTCGCCCCCAAGGCATGCTCTCTCTCTCCCCATATCATCATGCGGGAACTTGGCCTTGAATTTGAGTTGATCCGAATTAACAACAAAACGAAAAAAACAGCAGAAGGCGGGAATTTCCTAGAGGTTAATCCAAAAGGCTATGTTGCGGCACTTGAGCTTGACAATGGTGAGGTACTGACAGAAGGCCCGGCTATTGTACAGTATCTTGCTGATTTGGTACCCGAAGCGAACCTTGCTCCCTCCAATGGAACCTGGGAGCGAGTACGTCTCCAGGAGTGGCTCAGCTTCATAACTTCTGAAATACATGGGGGTAGCGGACCGCTATTCAGTGACGAGATTCCAGAAGATGTGAAAGACATCTTCAAGAAAAAACTCTTCAAACGTTTCGACTTTATCGTCAATACCCTTGAACATCAGGATTACCTGATCGGAACCTACAGTGTTGCTGACCCGTACCTCTATACCGTACTGACTTGGATGCCCAACTTTTCGATAGATATCAAAGATTGGCCAGTACTCCATCGTTATATGCAACGAATTGAAGTTCGTGAAGCAGTTCAAGCAGCCATTTCAGCTGAAGCCGAAACTGATCCTGTTTAGGTTCAACCTGATCAGCATGAGTTTTCCCTCGACATCCGTCGCGTCATCAAGGCACCTGTGGCTACCATCTACCATCTGGGCTATTCGAGAGATGGTCAGACTGCCTCAGCCAATGATGCGTGTCAGCACGAAATAAAGCGTGGTACCGAGTACGGCGGTGCCGATCAGCCCCAGCAGGTTAAGAAAGGCGACGGCGCCGACCATCACCAGGGAAACCAAGGCTGGAACAGGTTCGCGCATCATTTCGCTGTACAGGAGGTAGACAGCGAAATTGATGAACACAGCGGCCGGCAGCAGACGTTCGAGATAGCGCTGGGTCTGCGGATCGATCTGCAGCGAGATGAACGCCGGCGCGATACGAACCAGGCAACTGGTAGTGAAAAGCGCGACGATCGCCACCAGTACCGACCCACTCACGGCCACGCCTTCCCTAGAATGACGGTCGCAAGCAGTATGCTTGGTATCCAGAAGTACACCGGCCCGAACCACTGGATGAGCAACAGTGCCAAACCTGCGCTCAGCCCGGACGCAGCCAACATCGCCGATCGCCGTTGCTCGTTATTCCAAAGTCGGGCTCGCAACTGCGAGGCCGACAGGTACATCAGCACCACGCTGGCGGGGTATCCAAGGTTCACGTCGGCGCCAAGCCAGGCAGTCGGAATGACTTGACCAAGCAGCGCACCGAGCAGCCCGGCCAGCACCCATGTGGTGAAGATGGTGACACGAATCCACCACACGCAGGCACCGCTATCGCGCTCGTGCTCCGTGGCATAAGCCTCGTCGCCCAGCATATGGGCCACACAGGCCCGCTTGCCAGCCGCTGACGGCAGGCGAGCGGCCGAGGTATAGGCGATTGGCAAGTAGCGACTGTTGATCGAGGCAGTGACCAGGAGCATGGTGAAAAAGCCAGCACCGGATTCAGCAAGAGGGAGCAAGGCGAACTGCCCGCTACCGGAGAAGCCCAGCAGGCTCATGGCAACCACTTCCAGCAGCGACCAATCGGCACGCACGGCCAGCACGCCGAATAGCATGCTGACCGGCACAACCGCAATCGCCGCTGGAGCTACTCGCCGCAGCGTGGCCGCTTTGCTGGTGCCGGCAGGCGGTGCGACTCCGTCACCTGTGGCCGGTTGGGCTTCTCTCATAGGCAGCTATTCTCCATCGCCTCGCGTTCGTGTGCCCGACCGTAGGCACGGTTTTCCCACCGGTTGATTTCGATCACCCAGATGTCGCGATAACCCAATTCACCGGTCGCCGGCTCGATGTCGGTGGCGTAATGGATGTAGCGGTGGTCGTCGATGATAATTGCCTGATTTTCTTCCAGCACTTGGCGATGTACCACTTGGTTGGTCAACGGATCGATCACCTGGGTCTCGCCGCCGATGACATTCTCGCGGCGAACGACGGCAATGACGCTGTACTCGTGACCGTCGCGATGAGGCCCCTCAGGTACTGTCACGCCCCGGTATTGCGCGTTGGCAGTGACGCGAATCTGGTTGACGTTGACCTGAACCATGTCATGTTGCTCGATCGGTAGGTTGTCTAGCACACGAGCAATCAGTGGCGACGGATCGACTTCCAATGGCTCGCGGTGACGAGGGATCCCACCCGCTTCCTCGAGCTTGATGTAGCGCGCTGACTGGATGTACTTGCGTTGGGGCAGGACGGCGAAGACCCATTCGCTCTCATCCCAGAAGCCGATGTATTGCGACAGGCGGATCTGTCGTAGACGACCGAGGCTGTGGCCGTCACGCGGCATATTATCGAAGGACTCCAGTACGTCGCGTGGCGTAGCTGGCATGTCTACCACGCAGTAACCCTTGCGAAGGTAGTCGACGTTGGCTGAGAAGAGCTTCTGGGGCTGCACCATGGGGGTATTCATCTACGTATCTCTCGGGTCAGGTAGGTTGGAGGTCGAAGGTGGCGATTTCGTACGGCTTGAGAGATTCGATGTGCTTTCGAGTAATGCCACGGTAGAAATCGCAGGCCGATGGTTCGACGGCATTGACCGATGCGTACTTTTTCTCCAAAGGCCCCAGGCACAGCCCCCCACAGAACCCCTCGATTTCGCAGCCGTGACAGAATTCCGGGTTATCGCGCCGCAGGCTGGCATGCGCCAGATAAGGTTCAGAATCGAGGATATTTACGCCGTCGCGGATATCACCCAACAGCGTAGAACCGGCCTTGCAGGCAAACACCGAGCCGTTGGGCTCAATGCTGAATTGCGCCCCCTTGGCCGAGCAGTTTTTGAAGCCCCGATAACTGACACTGTCGAAGCCCAACATCACTTGAAAGATTTGGTGCCAGTAGCCGGTGAGCACCACGCCACGACGGCGTCCATACTCCACTACTCGCCACAGGCGCTCGACGATATTCTCGGCGCCGAAGTCGGTATAGAAGGTTGGGTCGAAGTCGACTACTACACCGATTTCTCGCGCACCGACATCAACCGCCAGGTCGACGATGGACTCGTCGAAGTCGCTCCAGGTGGCCGATGTCAGAGCGGCATTGATCGCCACGCGGTTGTCGTACTTTTGCAGTAGTCTGAGGCCTTGCATCACGACTGGTGTACTGTCCTCGCCATTCTTCAACGGCCGGCTTGGGCTGGTCGGGGAATCGAAGCTAACGCATACGGCGACCTGGTACTTGGCGAAGATTTCAGCGATTTCGTCGGTGATCAGCGAGCCATTGGTGACGGTCGAGTAATGAATCGTCATGCCGTCGTGCTCGCCATTGCCGAAGCGATCCAGTACCGCTTCGATGGTGCGCCAGTTGAGCAGCGGCTCGCCCCCGAAGAACTGCAGCATCACGTCATACACGCCGGCGGAACGTGCCACGGCGAGCGCCGACTCGACGTAGGCGATGCCATCGGCGGGCTTCATCGAACGGTTCTTCGGGTCGTACTGGTGATCGAAGCGCTCCTTCGACGCATAGATCGAATCCTCGATGTTGACCTTGATCCCTTCACGGGCGATCAGACGCGAGGTGTCGACCTTGTTGAATTCGTCTTCAGCGGACATTTCCTTGCCCTGCACACCTTCAAAGCAGTAGGTGCAACCGAAATTGCACGCGTTGGCGAGGATAAGCTGAATGATGTTGACCTTCTTCTCCAGCGTCGAGGGCGCGGTGGGTGTTGTATGTTGGTCGCTCGGTCGAACAAGGATGCGGCGTGCAATCAGCTGTTGGATCAGCTCGTCGGTGCGGTTGTCGGCAACGCCGGAAAGAATGCTGACGGGCACCTGGCGTGGCTGTTGGAAGCTTAGGAGCTGCTCCTGGGCGGCATCGTCCAGAAAGAATAGGCCCCCGAGTCGTCGGTGATAGGTGGCGAAACGCTCACCGACTCTGGTCTGAACTATGTCCTTGGACAAGATATAGGCTTCGGTTTCAACTGTGGCTTTCAACTGGCACGCTCCGTGGTTCCGTGGAGACTGTCAAACGAAGGCAGCGCCACGATGCCGGACGCCACCTTCGACCGGTTACTTGGTCAGGCGGTCATTGAGCGGCAGGCCACCGACAGCAGAAGTGCCGCCCACGGTGCCACTGACCGTTCCTCCCACAGTGCCACCGACCGTTCCTCCCACGGTGCCGCCGACTGTCCCTCCTACAGTGCCGCCGACCGTTCCGCCTACGGTTCCTCCAACGGTCCCGCCTACAGTCCCGCCGATGGTGGAGATGCTGGTAATGGAGTTCATCCCGTTTTCCTCTCTTGGTTGTGTGGCGCCGAGCCATTCAGGCGCCGCGTGAAACACCCGCAAGCGGGTGCGAATCCATTTCTCAACAGGTCAAACCGGGGCGCAGCAGACACCCCGACCAAGGCCCCGTGCAGACGCGCCACAAGGGCATGCGGAGCCCAACCGAAGCGGTTCTTGCTGCAATGGGATGGGTCGAGTCTAGAGAGAGGTATTCGAGGTGGTCTTGTAAGATCGTGCAGGTTTACTGCAGATATCAGGGACAGTGGCAGGTCATTGGCGATGTAGCATTCGCAGCCATCGCGCCGGCGTGATGCCGTACGTACGGGTGAAATGGTGAGTCATGTGGCTCTGATCGGAGAAGCCGGCGATCAGGGAGGCTTCTGTTAGCGTCTGCCCTGTCACGATCAGCGCACGTACATGATCCAGGCGGCGCATGGTCAGGTAACGATAGGGGCTGGTGCCATAGAGCGCTCGGAAATCACGCGACAAGCTCCAGCGATCACGTCCGCTGGCCTGTTCGAGTTCCTCGAGTGTGATCGTGCTGTCCAGTGCACTGTGGATGTATTCGCGAGCGCGCTCTGCCGCCATGTAATCCAGTGCCTTGCGCCCACGCCGCGTACCAGCCACCACGGCCAGTGCCTGCGCCAAATCATAGATGGCATCCTCTTCTTCGAGAGGATCGATGGGACACTCCATGCCCTGCATGAGAGTCTGAGAAGCCTCATACAGACGCGAATCGCGAGATATGCCTTCGGGTATGAACGGCAGCGGCTTGCCGCCGAGAGCTTGCTGCAATAAAGCCGGCTCGATGTACAGGATGCGGTAGCGGAAGCCGTCATCAGTTCCCGCCTCACCGTCGTGAAGTTCGTCCGGATGTAGCACAATGGTACCGCCCGGCAAACTGTGACGCATGCTGTTACGATAATGAAAGCTGTGCACGCCAGCCAGAGTCCGGCCGATAGCGTAAGTGTCGTGACGGTGCGGCTCGAAGCCATATCCACAGAAGAAGGCTTCCATGCGCTCCACTTTCATCGATTGCGGAGCACGTAACGCCCAATCCTGGTTGCCGCTCATCTCCCCTCCCTGTCTCGCTGCGTATTGATTTATTTTTTGACATGCTAATAAAGCCTGCTCGTCGTCTAGATTACTAGTGAAATGGACTCTAGCCAAAGCGCATCTTGGGCCGCCACATCACGGCAAAGATGCAAGCCCTGTACACCCGAGTGCATAGCAAAGTGTGTCCTTAGTTGGTCACGCTTCGCTGGTATTGGTACGGCGTCATTCCATAGATGCGCTTGAAGCGGCGGTTGAAATGGCTGAGATCAACAAAGCCGTAACGGAATGCCACCTCATTGGGGACAACGCCTGCCTCCAGGGCACTGCGCGCGGCATTGATCCGGCAGTTGAGGACGTATTGGTGCGGCGTGATACCGAACTGTTGACGGAACAGGCGCAAGAAGTGGTATTTCGAGAGGTGGGCGGCCTGGCTGATCTCGTCCAGCGAGAGATCCGCCTCGAGGTGCGCATGGATGTACCCCTTGGCTTGCTGCAGCAGGGCATCGGGGCGACTTACCGTACTGCCCGGTTGGAACTTGCCGGCACGCTGAACGAGGCGTGTCGCCATTTGGTAGAGAGCATATTCCTGGTCAATACGGGAGCCCACCTGATCGGTCACCAGGCGAGCCAATTCCAGGATGGCGTGGCGTAGGGAGGGATCCGCTATCAGGGTCTCACTGCTTCTGAACCCACCGGCACGCTCGCACCCAACCGCATCGGCAAACGATGCCTCGAGCTGGGCGGAAGGCACATAGAGCATCACATACCCCAGCGTGCTGCCGTCGCCCGGGTGCCCGTCGTGCACTTGCTCGGGGTTGAACTGGATGACGTTGCCGGGCGGGCTGCGGTGAAACTGGCCGCCGCTGAAGAAGTCCTGCCGCCCGGATAGGGTGACGCCGAAGGCGTACTCCTCATGGGCATGACGGTCATAGCTGAAATCGCTCAACGCCGCCTGGAGGACCGTAAGCTCGGGGATATGCTGACTTTTGAAGTACTCAAATCGGCTGGACTGCTTCGCCATGCCACACCTCCCTGAACGCCAACCAGCCATAGCTTAGGCCATGCACCAAGCCAATGGCTTGGACATTATTGCGGAAAACGCCGGATATGCCCTCTTTTCGCGCTTAGATCGACCGGGACATCGGTAAAGACGACCAGCACCCCGGCAAGCCGGGGTGCGGTAGGAGGAGAAAGGCAAGCGCAGGGGTGGGACGGTTTAACTGGGTAGGAACTCCTTGCCCCAGCCCAGGCCGGCGACACCGCGTTCGATCATCGAGTCGATTGCCGGTTCGCTGTAGCCGACCTGGCTCAGTATCCGGCGCGTCGAGTGTCCGAAGCGCTCCGTCGGGCTGACCGCTTTGATGGCGGCTTCCCGGGGGCGAATCGCATAGTGGTCGATCTGGGTGATGCAGTGGCCGCTGGGGTGATCGCGGTAGATCGAGAAGGCATAGCTCCCCCCGTCGATCCTCACGGTACCGTCGGCTTCCCGGCTGTACCATTCGCGCAGCGTCTCGATGGCCAGCGGTTGCGCAGCGGCGATGTCCACCTCGTGCAGCACTTCGATCCAGTAGGCCGAGGGGGCCTTTGCAAAGGCCGCACGCAGGAATTCCGCTCGATCCTGCGCCTGGCCGATGCCACCCAGGTCCTCGATGGCCTCCAGCTTTTCGAGTTCGGCCGGGCTGGCGTCGAGGAAGATCCAGCCGTCCTCGGTCCGGTAGAAGTGCGACAGTGCGTGGTTGCCAAGGGCTTCGCGACCCGAGGGTTCGTCGAAGGGAGCACGCCTCTCGTAGTCGAAGGCGAACGGCAACTGGGCAAAGTTGGTAACAGCGGACAGCGAGGTGCGGGCCCGGGTCACCTCACCGGTCTTCAGCTTGTGATAGAGGGCGACCGCCATGCCGAGACCGGCGGCGAAGCCACAGTTGACGTCCAGGGTGCCCAGGTGGGCATGTTCCTCCGGAGTGGCGGGCCCGCCAAAACGGCTCATGATGCCACTGTTGGCCTGGACGATATCGTCGTAGCCGATGTAGTTGCTTTTCGGCCCGATACGCGGGCCGCCCAAGCAGTCCAGACGGCAGAACAGCACACCCGGGTTGATGGCCTGCAGGCTGTCATGGTCAAGGCCCAGGGGCTTCATCTGACGTTCGGGGGCGTTGATCAGCACCAGGTCGACGGAACGCACCAGACGGTTGAACACCTCCCGTCCCTCATCGGTCGTGATATCGACCAGGGCGCTCTGCTTGCCCATGCCGCACTGGAAGGTGAAGAGGGTACCGATCAGCGGATCGTACAGCGGCGTCACCGGATCCAGCTTGGTGACCTGGGCGCCGAAGCGGGTCAGGAAAGTGCCGGAATGGGGACCGGCGATCACGTTGGTCAGGTCGAGAACGCGCAGGCCGTCGAGCCAGCTGGCCTTGGCGGCAGGCGCCTTGGCCCGCAGCGCGGCATAGTCGGTGTGCGTCGCCAGTGACTGCAGGAGCGACAGCGCCTCGTCGAAGCTGACGTTGCGGCGCGGTCGCGGGCGTAACATGGGCTCTGCCAGACCTTCGAGCCAGGCGAGTGGCCCCGGCTGCTTCATCACGCCATATTCGGGGTCGTCGACTTCGATGATCAAACCGGCGGCATTGCTGTGCTCGCTGTTGACCCACTCTTGGGTCGTGCGATGCGGTGCGCCGGGAATCTGGCCTTCGCCGAAGATGCGCCCCCATTCCTCGGAGGTCCGGGTCAGGAAGGCCTTTTTCATCTTGGCCGAGATGATATCGGCCCACTTCTTCGGCAGCGGGTAGACACCGATCGAGGTTTCACCATCCCACTCGCTGATCGGGAGGTGCAGGTCCTTGACCTCGGGCAGGCCCTCCACCAGCAGCTCCTCATAGATGCCCAGTACCTGCAGGCAGCGTTTGGCATGGTTGCGGTGCGACGGGCAGACGCAGTAGAACATGCGGCCGTCCGCGCATTCGTAGGTGCGATAGAAGGGATCGAGATACTCTTGCAGCGCTTCGTAACTCAGGTCCATTTCGATATTGTTCGCCCGACGGTATTCGATCTCCTTCTCGCGCATGGTCTTGTAGCGCTCCGGCAGGCCGTCGATGACGATGGAGTTGTAGGACAGGCCCTCCATCAAGGCGGCAGCGACAGGCACTTCGATATTGTCGCCGCGACCACTCTTCTCCCGCGCCAGCAGAGCCATGACCACGGCACTGGCGGCGAGCGAGACAGCATAGGAAGAGCCCAGGGGGAGCGGCGAGAAACTGGGGTTGAGCCCCATCAGCACCCTGTTGAAGCCCATATCCGTATAGGCGCCCGACGTTGCGGCGACGACGGCCTCGGTCGCCTTCCATTCACGACGCAGCTCGTCGTTGCTGGCAAAGCCCGGTACCGAAAGGGTGATCAGCTCCGGGCGCGCCTGGCGCAACCGGACAAAGTCGAGACCTAAGCGCTGCATCACGCCCGGACGGAAGCTCTCGATGACCACGTCGGCCTGATCGATCAGTGTTAGCGCCTGTTGCAGGCCGGCGTCCGTTTTGAGGTCTAGCCTCAGGCAGCTCTTGTTGCGATGCAAAATGGCGTTGGCCGGGTGATCCCACTGCGGGCCGGCTGGCGGATCGATATGGACGACGGTCGCGCCGAGGTCTGCCAGTACCATGGCAACCGCCGGCCCTGCAATTTGCTGGCCGAAGTCAACGACACGGATACCTGTCAAAGGCAATTGACTGTTGTTCTGCATTTCAATTTGTCCCTCTCGCTGTCGACGCAGTTAGCTGCGACCCAATGTTTTGAAAATTGTTTTGCATGACAGTTATTAAGGCGCTACTTCAAACGAAACGGTAAGTTCGCCATGAATCCTGGTTTTTAGTAACTCATCGGTTCTCGCCAAACTATGTCATGAGACTTGGAGCGATACTAAGAGCGCCTAACAGGCGGCACCAGCAATAAAAAATCGCCCTGAGATATCATTTTTTTTATGACGGGCCCGGCATAAATAAATTCGGGTCTAAGGCCTTTTTTTTATTGCTTCCAAAGCTGCGATTTAATTACGAGAATTCAATCCGCGCCGGTTCATACAGCCTTATTTCTCGACGCCTGAGTAACTGTAAGGTGCTGACATATAAAGACATCCCGATCCTTTTATTGAGCAAGTAAAACAAAGGACTTCACGATGAACAATAACCACAAGACCAGGCAGGCTCCTGAAAACAATCAAAACCTGTCGACGCCCGAGCCAATCCGCCGAACCGATGCAACTGTCGTAGGCAATCCAATGATGGTGCTAGGCTCCGGCCTGTTGGTGACAGCCTTCGTACTTTTCACCATCCTGAATACCGATTATGCGAACTCCCTGTATGAAGCGGCGAAATCCTATATCGCAAGCAACCTGGGCTGGTACTACATAGGCTTGGTGAGCTTCTGCCTGTTACTGGTGATCTGGCTGATTTTCAGCCGCTACGGCGATATCCGCCTGGGCAAGGACAGCGACCGTCCGGAGTTCAGTAATTTCTCCTGGTTTTCGATGCTGTTCGGCGCCGGTATCGGCATAGGTATCCTGTTCTGGAGTATTGCCGAGCCGATCTACCATCTGCAGGGGACGCCCTTCATCGGTGAGGAGCAGAAGGGCAGCATAGAGGCGGCGCAGGTCGCGATGCGTGTGGCTATCTTCCATTGGGGACTGCATGGCTGGGGGGTCTTCGCCTTGGTAGGCCTGGCATTGGCTTACTTCGCCTATCGCAAGGGGTTGCCGCTGTCGATACGCTCGAGTCTCTATCCCATTTTCGGCGAGCGCATCTATGGCCCCATCGGCCATGCCGCCGACCTGCTGGCGGTGTTCGGCACGGTATTTGGCATTGCCACCTCGCTGGGTCTCGGCGCTCAGCAGATGAATGCGGGGCTGGCTTATCTGCTCGGTTTCGATGTCTCCACGACCAATCAGGTAATACTGATCGTCGTGATCTCGGCGATTGCAACCGCATCCGTGCTATCCGGTGTCAATCGCGGCATTCGTATCCTCAGCGAATGGAACATGCACCTGACCATCCTGATTCTGGGGCTGTTCATCATCTTCGGCCCCACGGCCTACCTCTTGGGCGCCTTCGTTACCAACCTGGGAGATTACCTGGTGCATTCGGTGCAGCTGGGCCTCTGGGTGGATCCGGATCCGCAGGGACAATGGCAAGGCTGGTGGACGATCTTCTACTGGGGCTGGTGGGTCGCCTGGGCACCGTTCTGTGGCGTTTTCATTGCCCGCATCTCCAAGGGGCGGACCCTGCGGGAGTTCGTGTTGGGCGTCTTGATTGCCCCGACGCTGCTGGCGGCATTCTGGATCACGGTATTCGGCAATACCGCCATGTATATCGAGCTGTTCGGCAATGGAGGGCTGATCGCCGCCGTCAATGAGGATGTCACGATGTCGCTGTTCAAGACACTCGAGCTGATGAACATGGGGCACGCCGTGACCCTGCTGATGGCGGCAATCTGCACCATCATGTTGGTCACCTACTTCGTCACCTCGGCCGACTCGGCAACCCTCGTGATCTGTACCCTGGTGTGCATGGGCAATGAGCATCCGCCTGCTCGCTATCGCGTGTTCTGGGGCATGGCCATCGGTGCCGTCGCCGCAGTACTGCTGTTTGCCGGTGGTCTCAAGGCGCTGCAGACCGCCTCGATTGTCGCCGCGCTGCCCTTCTCGATCGTCTTGATACTGGGGATATACGGCCTGTTGAAATCGCTAAGTGCCGAGATGTCAGCGCCATCCATTGAGCACCGCAGGGCCATATCGGTCGACGGCTCGACCGAGCAGGCTCCAGTGCCCGAGATTCCCACGAAATCGTCCCACTAACGCCTTTCCGCACTGCCCCGGCAAGGGGCATGCCTTGGCTTTCCACAACCAGAAATTCCGGAGTCGTTATGTCTACACAGATCGTTCTGCCCCGCGTGATGCAGGTGGGCGCTGGCGCCAGTCAGGAAATCCCCAACGTATTGGCCAGTCTGGGCTGCAAGCGCCCATTGATCGTCACCGACAAGGTGATGGTGGAACTGGGCTATGCCGCACGAATTCAGCAGCACCTGCAGCAGCATAGGGTCTTTCCCGACGTTTTCGACGCTACCGTGCCGGAGCCGACCGTCGGCTCGATTCAGGCGGGCGTCGAACAGGCTCGTGCGGGCGACTACGACTGCATCATCGCCTTGGGTGGCGGTAGTCCCATCGACAGTGCCAAGGCAATTGCGGTACTGGCCAAGCACGGCGGTCAGATGCGCGACTACAAGTTCCCCCGTATCGTGCTGGAGAGCGGACTGCCGGTGATCGCTGTGCCGACCACGGCCGGTACTGGCTCCGAAGTGACCCGCTTCACCATCATTACCGATGAAGCCTGCGACGAGAAAATGCTCTGTGTGGGTATTGGCTTCATGCCGGTGGCAGCGCTGGTCGACTACGAGCTGACCCTGAGTTTGCCGCCACGCATTACCGCCGATACCGGTATCGATGCGTTGACCCATGCGATCGAGGCCTATGTCAGTAAAAAGGCCAACCCGTACAGCGATGCGCAGGCATTGGCCGCCATGCGTTTGATCGCACCGAATCTGCGCCGGGCCTATCACGACGGCGCCGACGAGGAGGCTCGCAAGTCCATGATGCTCGGGTCGACCCTGGCCGGAGTGGCCTTTTCCAATGCGTCGGTGGCGCTGGTGCATGGCATGAGTCGGCCGATCGGCGCCTTCTTCCATGTGCCGCACGGCCTTTCCAATGCCATGCTGCTGCCGGCCGTGACCGCCTGGTCGATACCGGCGGCACCCGAGCGCTATGCCGACTGCGCCCGGGCCATGGGTCTCGCCAACGAACGGGACGATACCGAAACGGCCAACCGCAAGCTGATTGCAGAACTCGAGGCGCTCAACGATGAATTGCAGGTGCCCAGCCCCGAAGGATTCGGCATCGAGCGCCAGCGCTTTTTCGAACTGCTGCCGGTGATGGCGGAACAGGCGCTGGCTTCGGGCTCGCCTGGCAACAATCCGCGTGTGCCTGAAGTGGACGAGATCATCGAGCTGTATCGGCAGCTTTGGTGAGGGAAGCAGCGAATCCATCGGTAACACGAATCCACTACGGACCGCCGACAGGCGCTCCGAACCAACCTCGAGGATCACAACGATGCAGACACTGGGACATCTGATCAATGGTGAGATAGTGACGGCCGGCGAGCGCTATCAGGACATATTCAATCCCGCCACAGGCGCAATCGGCAAACGGCTGGCACTGGCATCGCGGGACACGGTCGAGCAGGCGATCGCGGCGGCCCGCGAGGCCTTTCCAGCCTGGCGCGACACGCCGCCGATCAAGCGGGCACGCATCATGTTCCGCTTCAAGGAATTGCTCGAGAGCAATGCCGACAAGATCGCCGCCCTGATCGGAGAGGAGCACGGCAAGATAGTTCACGATGCACTCGGCGAGCTGCAGCGCGGCATCGAAAACGTCGAGTATGCCTGCGGCGCACCGGAGCTGCTCAAGGGCGAGCACAGCCGTAATGTCGGCCCCGCCATCGATTCCTGGAGCGAGTTCCAGCCGTTGGGTGTGGTGGCTGGTATCACGCCGTTCAACTTCCCGGCGATGGTGCCGCTATGGATGTTCCCGATGGCGCTGGTATGCGGTAACTGCTTCGTACTGAAACCGTCCGAACGGGATCCGTCCTCGACACTCTATATCGCCCAGCTTCTGCAGGAAGCGGGCCTGCCGGACGGTGTCATGAACGTCGTGAACGGTGACAAGGAGGCGGTCGATACCCTGCTGCACGATGATCGTATCCAGGCGGTCAGTTTCGTCGGATCGACACCGATCGCCGAGTATATCTACTCGACCGCTACCGCCAATGGCAAGCGCTGTCAGGCCCTCGGCGGGGCCAAGAACCACGCCATCGTAATGCCCGACGCCGATATGGACAATGCCGTCAACCAGTTGCTCGGCGCTGCCTTTGGCTCGTCCGGTGAACGCTGCATGGCGCTTTCGGTTGCCGTCGCGGTTGGCGATGCTGCCGCCGATGCACTGGTCAGCAAGATGAGTGAAGCCATGACCAGCCTCAAGGTGGGCGCCTACATGGACAGCAGCAACGACTTCGGGCCGCTGATCACTCGTCAGCACCGGGAAAAGGTGATCGGCTATATCAATAGCGCCGAGGCGCAGGGTGCCCAGGTCGTGGTCGACGGTCGAACGGTCGAGGTGCATGGCTACGAAAACGGCTTCTTCGTCGGTGGTACCCTGATCGATCATGTCACTACGGATATGCTCAGCTACCAGGAGGAGATCTTCGGTCCGGTGCTACAGGTGGTCCGTGTCCAGAGCATGCAGCAGGCAATGGAGCTGATCGACGCCCACGAATATGGCAACGGGACCTGCATCTTTACCCGGGACGGTGAGGCGGCGCGGTATTTCAGCGACCATATCCAGGTCGGCATGGTCGGGATCAATGTGCCGTTGCCGGTGCCGGTTGCCTACCACAGCTTCGGCGGCTGGAAGCGCTCTCTGTTCGGCGACCTGCACGCCTACGGCCCGGATGCGGTACGTTTCTATACAAGGCGCAAGACCATTACCCAGCGTTGGCCGAGTGCCGGGGTACGTGAAGGAGTCGAGTTTTCGATGCCGACGATGAAATAGCCCCCGCCCAGGCAGGCGTCCGTCCAGGAGGAGGACGCCTGCCGCTGTATGCACCGGACCTCGATCGCCCTTGCCTGACGAATGCGTACTGGTGTTTGGGGCGTTGATTGGTGACACTCGCTGCAAACGTCAGTCGGAGCAATGCTGCGCCCATGAAGAAGCGATTGCCTCCCCTTAACTGGCTGAGGTCCTTTGAAGCCTCCGCCCGTCATCTCAATTTCACCCAGGCTGCGACAGAGCTCAATCTGACGCAAGCCGCGATCAGCCAGCAGGTCAAGGGGCTGGAAGCCCAACTGGGAACCTCACTTTTCAAACGCCTGCCGCGGGGGCTTGAACTGACCGACGCCGGTAAGGCCTACCTGCCGCCGGTGCGCGATACCATCGAAAAGCTGGCAGCGGTGACCGATGAGCTCTTCGGCCAGGGACTCGCCAAGGCGCTGACCATCAAAGTCAATCTGGTATTTTTCACCCATTGGCTGGCGCCTCGCCTAGAGAGGTTCCATGCCCTGCACCCCGAGGTGGGACTGCGCTTTACCAGCAATATCTGGGTCGACGAACGCAAATGGGATGCCGATCTCGAGATTCGTTACGGGCAGGGTACCTGGCCGGGTCTGACGGCGGAGCGTCTGACCTGGGACAAGCTGGTGCCCGTCTGCAGCCCGACACTTGTCAGGGGGCGCCAGCCGCCGGCATCACCCGAGGAGCTGTCCGGTCAGACGCTGCTCCATGTGATAGGTTACAAGGAAGGCTGGAGCTACTGGTTGGGCCAGACCGGTTTTGCGCATCTCGAAACGTCGCCGGGCATGCAGTTCGATACCCTGATTTCGGCGCTGGAAATGTCGGCGCTGGGACATGGTATCGCACTGGGCCGAACCTCCCTGGTATCGGACATGCTTGCCAGCGGGCGTCTGATAGCGCCCTTTTCCCATCAAGTCGAGACGCAGGAAGCCTTTTTCCTGACCTATCCCGAGCACCAGTATCTGCACCCCCATGCCGAGATCTTTCGAGCCTGGGTTGTTGGAGAAGCCGAGCAGAGTCATGACTAGGCATTGTCTGAAAACTGCCTGCGCTCGGCTGCAGCCCAACGTCCGCACATCCCAGTTGATAACCACGCTGACCACCGTCAATAGGGTCGTCTTTCGAATACTAGGCGGCCGAGACATGGCCGGTATCGGGGCAAGGCTCGACCTCTATCGTGGTGTGCACCAGTTCAGGAAGTCTGGCTTCCAGCTTGCTTCGATACACGTGGGGTGGCTGGGGCTTATCCGACACCAGGGCGATGATCCCCGCGTAGATCCCGGGCCCGATCGACCAGATATGCAAATCACTGATCCGATCACCGGTGCCACCTTCAAGGATGTCGCGAATATCGGGATCCAGCCCTCGGGCCTGCCGGTCGAGCAACACCTGGCTGCTATCGCGCAGCAAACCCCAGGACCAGCGGGTCACCAGCACAGCACCGACGAGGCCCATGGCCGGATCCATCCACTGCCAACCGAGATACTTGGCCGCCAGCAACGCGACGATCGCCAGGAGCGAAGTCAAGGCGTCCGCCAGGACATGGAAATAGGCCGCCCGACGGTTGTGGTCATGTTGATGACCGGAATGCTCAGCGTGGTGATGCCCGTGATGATGTCCCCCGCCTCCGAGAATCCAGGCTGACACGCCGTTGACGGCGAGACCGATGACAGCCACGGCAATGGCCTTGTCGAACACGATATCAACGGGATCGACGAATCGGGCCACACTCTCGATGCCCATGTACAGAGCAAACCCGGCCAGCAACACTGCCCCTGCAAAGCCCCCCAGCGCATTGACCTTGCCGGTACCGAAGCTGAAGCGGTCATCGTGTGCATGGCGGCGGGCGTAGGCATAGGCAAAAGCGGCAATGCCGAGCGCCGTTGCATGGGAGCCCATGTGCAGCCCATCGGCCAGCAGCGCAATCGAGCCATAAAGCATACCGGCCGCGATTTCGATGACCATGGTCACCAAGGTGAGGAACACGACGATACGGGTACGCTTCTCCCCGGCACGGACCTCGTCTTGACAGAAGATGTGATCGTGCTGCCAAGCGCCCAGACTGTGACGATGCATGACAGTCATCCCCTTTGATTGGATAACGACCTGTTCATCGATGATAGGCAAGGCCCATCATGGGGGATAGCGTGGAATGTGAACAGGCGTCATGGCCGCACCACGATGACAGATTGACCACTGCCTATTTCCGGTTTCGCGTTGATCGACGATGAGAGCAGCAAGACGATAGAGTGATGCCGCTCATGTACTTGGCTCAGCCATGTGCGGTCAGCCGCGCGAACAACGGCATCAGCAGCGCGAACAGCTCCGCCTGGGAGGAAATGTTGCACTTGGCGTAGAGCTGGCGGCGGAAGACCTTTACCGTCTGGGTGCTGACCTCCAGGTGCAGGCCAATGGCCAGGGACGAATGCCCCCTCAGGATGAACAGGGCCACTTCGGCCTGGCGTGGACTCAGCCGGATGCCGTGCTCCTGCTCCAGGGCCTCGCGCAGGCGTTTCTCCAGAGGCTCTGACGACGCCCCGGCGGCATCCTGGCAACGGTAGTCCCGCCAGTGCGTCTCCAGCAGGGCGCTGAGGCTCATCTCATGTCGCCGCAGGGCTTGGATCTCGCGCTTGCCGAAGGAGCTGCCGCTGGAACGGTCCCTGCCAAAACAGGCAGTTAGCGTAATGTTGTTAGTAATGGTGGCAAAGACCGCTACCTCATCGAGTAGCGTGGTCTGCTTATAGTAGTTGTTGTAGTAATGGGTGCGCCGGAAGTGGTCCGGTGCCACATCCATCAACCGTCTTACGCCCCGCACATCGCCCTTGAGATGCTCGTGGTAGAACGGATCCAGCAGATAGGCCCCGCCCAGGTACTGGTTGTCCATCGGCAGATAGACCACCGGATCGGTAAATTCCCGGTAGAGTACCGTCGGTCGGTGTTCGCCGTGATAGGCAATGATGATCAGGTTGTCGAAGGCGGCCAGCCCCCGCACCAGCGCGGAGAACTGACGGGGCAGTTCGACTGTCGCCAAGGCCTTGATGGTGTTGGCCAGGGCCTCGTCGTGTTCGCTGTGTTTCACCAATTCCAAGCCCGCAAAACCATACCACCCTGGGGTTATATACCCCCCGTCGCCCGCTCAATAACGTTGTCAACAGAGTGGTGACTACGTATCGCAGTCTAGCCGGGCCCATGTGACACCGGCAACTGCGGGTCTGAGCCGCTCATTCGTGGGGGCCAATGCCCGCCACCCAAACGCGTCGTACCGGCCTGGCAGGTGCCCGGCGTCGGCGTCAACGTGTACTGGAGACGGATCATGTCGGAAAACAATATCAAACTCGAGAGAACCCTATCCCTGAAGGCCGTGGTGCTGTTCGGTCTGGCATACATGACGCCGCTGATCGTGCTCGGCACCTTCGGCGTGATCGCCAGCACCACCAACGGTGCAGTACCCACGGCCTACCTCATCACCACCGTTGCCATGCTATTCACGGCGTACAGTTATGGCATCATGGCGCGTACCTACCCGGTATCGGGCTCTGCCTATACCTACGCGCGCAAGGCCATCGACTCCCGGGTCGGCTTCATGGTGGGCTGGAGCGTGCTGCTCGACTACTTCTTCCTGCCCATGGTGATCTGGCTGATTGGTGCCGCCTACTTGAACGCGCGCTTCCCGGAAGTGCCAAGCTGGATTTTCCTGCTGGGTTTCATCGGTATCACCACTTTCCTTAATGTCTATGGCATCAAGCTGGCGGCCAAGGTGAACTCGCTGCTGATGATGTTCCAGATACTGGTCATTGGCTTCTTCGTACTGCTGTCGGTTCGTCATGTGTTCGCGACCGGCGGCGCCGACGCCCTGTTCAGCCTGGGGCCGTTTGTCGGTGACGATGCCGGCTTAACTGCCATTGCCGCGGGCGCAGCAGTAGCAGCCTATTCCTTCCTCGGCTTCGATGCCGTCACCACCCTAACCGAAGAGACCATCGAGCCCAAGCGCAACATTCCGCGGGCGATCATGCTCACCGCATTGATTGGCGGTGGCATCTACGTGCTGGTAGGTTACACCACCCAGTTGGCGCACCCGGGCAGCAATTTCGTCAACGCCGATTCCGCCGCATTCGAGATTGCCAGGACCATCGGCGCGGACCTGTTCGGGGCCATCTTCCTGGCCGGGATGGTACTGGCACAGTTCACCTCCGGCCTGGCCGCCCAGGCCAGCGCCTCACGCCTGCTGTTCGCCATGGGGCGGGACGCGGTACTGCCGCGCAAGCTGTTCGGTGCCCTGCACCCGCGCTTCCATACCCCGGTATTCAGCATCGTACTGACCGGCGCCATCGGCATCATCGCCCTGTTCCTGGATGTGCTGTCCGCCGCCTCGTTCATCAATTTTGGCGCGTTCATCGCCTTCACCATGGTCAACCTTTCGGTCATCTTCCTGGTCAGCAAGGATGAGGATGCCAAGCGCCGTTACGGTGTTCTCAAAGGCATGGTGGTGCCGCTGATCGGTGCCCTGGTCAACCTCTGGCTGATGAGCAAGCTGGACATCAATGCAGTGATTCTGGGGCTGATCTGGCTCTCGATCGGGCTGGCACAGCTGATCTACCTGACCCGTTTCTTCCGTCGTGAACCGCCGGAAGTCGACTTTGACGAATCGGAACCTGAGCCGGCGCCTGCCTCGGTGAAAGCGAACCTGTAACGGAGACATCCCATGCCAAGATACTTGCCCGTCCTGCTGGTCCAGGAAGCCTCCCGACAGCCCGGCATGGACGCCGAGCTACGGGACGTCGAGGCGGAGCTGACGGAGCACCTGAGCGACTTCGGGGCCGAGTTCAAGCAACCCAGGATGGTGGTCTACCCGGAGTTCTACCTCTGCGGCGCCACCGGCACCCCTGAGCAGCGCAGCGCGCAACTTGACGCGGCCGCCGAACCAATCGACGGCCCACGCAACCGGCACCTGACGCGTATCGCCCGCAACTTGGGTATCTGGTTGCTGCCAGGCACGGTCTGCGAACGGGGCGAGGATGGCCACCTGTACAATACCGCACCGGTGTACTCGCCCGAAGGCGAGCGGGTGGCGGCCTATCGCAAGTGTTTCCCCTGGCGCCCTTATGAGCCCTTTCGGCCGGGAAATCGCGTCGAGGTGTTCAATATTCCCGGGGTAGGTCGGGTCGGGCTGGCGATCTGTTACGACATCTGGTTTCCCGAAGTGGTACGGCAACTGGCCTGGCTGGGGGCCGATGTGATCATCAACCAGGCTGCCACCTCCACCTGCGACCGCGCCCAGGAGCAGGTGCTGGTGCAGGCCAATGCCATCTTCAACCAGGTGTTCATGGTCAGCGCGAACGCGGCCACGCCCTCCGGCGAGGGCCAGAGTCTGATCGTCGACCCCGAAGGCCACGTCCGCACGCGGATGCCGGGGGCGACCTCTGGCATCCTCACCGATGTTCTGAATCTGGATGAGGTGGAACGTGTGCGCACCTTCGGCACTGCGGGCTTGAACCGCGTATGGTCGCAGTTCCGGGAAGACGACCCAGTACTGGAACTACCAATGTACGAGGGCCGGATCGATCCACGCCAATGGATGGGAGAGGGGCGATGAACGAACAACCTTTCCCAGCGTAATCACCTGCTAAGCTTCTACTTCGCCTTTAACACGTTAACAGATGCTTTATGGAAGAGATCGGATTCAGATGGCTGCTTGGCCAGGGCGTCAGCCTGCTGGCCTTGGCACTGTGCCTCGTGGCATTCGCCAGCAAGCGCGACGACCGACTGTTCGCCCTGCTGCTGTTCGCCAATGTCGCCTTCGCCACGCAGTTCGCGCTCTTCCAGAGCTGGGTAGCCGCGGGCATCTCGGCATTGATCGTGCTACGTATCGCCTTGGTGCGCCGCTTCCCGCGCCACCGGGCCATCATGGTGGGGATGCTGCTCGCCACTCTGGTGGTGGCCGTGCTGACCTGGAGCGGCCTGCGGGATATCCCGGCACTGGCCGCAGGCCTGTTGGGCACCTATGGCATGTTCATGCTGCGCGGCATTCCCATGCGTGCCACCCTGGCAGCGGCAGCGCTGTGCTGGGTCGCCAGCAACCTGCTGGCGGGCTCGATCGGCGGCACGATTGCGGAAAGCCTGATCTTCCTCACCAATGTCGTCACCATGCTGCGCCTTAGGCGCGACACGCGGCTGCCCACTATTCCTGATACCCCCATGCCTAGAGATGAGGCTGCAGGATGACAGAACAACGCCCACAACTCTAAGGAGGCAAGTGCCATGTTGTCGTTGCTCCTGTGGTTTTCCGCCATCGGTTGTGGCCTCATCGCCGGACTCTACTTCGCCTTTTCGGCCTTCATCATGAAGGCGCTCGGTCACATCGAACTCGGAGCCGGCATTGCCGCCATGGTCGAGATCAACAAGGTGATCCTCAGTTCCCTGTTCTTGCCACTATTCTTCGGCACGACGATTGCCGGCGCTGCGCTCGCGGTCCTTTCCCTGCTGCGCTGGAGCGAGCCGGGTGCCGCGCCGATGCTCATTGGGGGAGTGATCT
This sequence comes from Litchfieldella anticariensis FP35 = DSM 16096, assembly GCF_000409775.1. Classification (GTDB taxonomy): domain Bacteria; phylum Pseudomonadota; class Gammaproteobacteria; order Pseudomonadales; family Halomonadaceae; genus Litchfieldella; species Litchfieldella anticariensis. The sequence goes on from NZ_KE332391.1 coordinate 133,119, forward strand.
ACGTCGTCGGCATGTTCGGCGTTACCCTGCTTTTCAACGTACCACTCAACAACGAGCTGGTCAGTGCCAAGGCAACTGGCGATGCAGGCGCCGTATGGGCGCGCTACCTGAAAGCGTGGACCTTGTGGAACCACATGCGTACGGTCGCCTCGACCGTCGCTTGCGGCTGCTTCATCGCGGCACTGCCCTAGCCTCGCCTGGGAGAGGAAGTGTCAACGGGGGTCAACAGCCATTGGCTGACGGGCCGGGTTGATGGGGCTGCATCGCGATGATGGCTAGTACAAATTTTATTGACAGCATCGGAAAATGACGCTGGCGTTGACGCCACCAAAGCCGAAGCCATTGGAGATGGCGTACTCCATCGGCAGTCGTCGTGCCGTACCCCGTACCAAATCGAGCCCCTCGGCGGCAGGATCCGGATTCTTCAGGTTGAGCGTGGGTGGCGCGATCTGGTCGCGCAGCGCCAGGATCGTCAGAATGGCCTCCAAGCCCCCGGCCGCACCGAGCAAATGACCGGTCGCCGATTTAGTCGCGCTTACGGCAACCCCACCACCGAACACGGCCTTGATCGCCGCGAGCTCGCTCCTGTCTCCTAACGGAGTGGAGGTGGCGTGGGCGTTGAGGTGCTGGACATCTGATGGATTCAGTCTTGCCTGCGCCAGCGCGTTTGACATCGCACGCTGGGCGCCACTGCCATCTTCTGGACCCGACGTGATGTGATGGGCATCGCCCGTTGTGCCGTAGCCAACGATTTCGGCGATGGGCGTCGCGCCACGGGCCAGCGCATGTTCAAGTTCCTCAATGACTAGCACGCCCGCGCCTTCGCCCATGACAAACCCATCCCGGGCGCTGTCGAAAGGACGCGAGGCCCGCGCCGGCGTGGCATTGAAACCGGTGGAGAGGGCACGAGCCGCAGCGAAGCCCCCCAGGCTCACTTTGTCGATGCAGGCCTCGGCACCGCCGCAGATCGCAACGTCCGCCTCGTCGGCTCGAATCATCCGCACGGCGTCGCCAATCGCCTGCACGCCGGCCGCGCACGCGGTCACCGGCGCCCCGATCGGCCCTTGGTAACCGTACCGAATCGAGATGTGACCAGCCGCCAGATTGACCAAAAAGGAAGGCACGGTGAAAGGCGATAGGCGGCGGGCGCCCCGGCTGTCAGTCGTACGGACCGCCTCTGCAATGGCCGGAAAGCCCCCCACCCCGGATGCGATCACCGTTGCGGTGCGTTCCATCTCGTGCGCATGCCGGGGTTGCCATCCCGCCTGGGCGACCGCCTCATCCGCCGCTGCCAATGCAAACAGCATGAAGCGGTCCATCTTGCGCTGCTCTTTAGGGGGGGCAACACGATCGGCATCGAACCCAGCCTCCGGGTCTTCCGCGTGATCCGGGACCACCCCGGCGATCTTGACTCCCAGGTCCCCCACCCTGGCATCAGGTAATTGCCTGATGCCGGACTGTCCGTTCAACAGCCGAGTCCAGAGGGACTCTACGCCTACACCCAAGGGTGAAACCAGCCCAAGGCCGGTGACAACAACTCGACGCATTCTTGATTCCTCGTTTGCCATTCATGATGCCCGCCATGTCCATACTCTGGCTAGAAAGCGGGGATCGATTTCAAGTGAGCCCAAAGGTTTTCCTCAGGCCCTTCTCGACCGGGCCAGCGGGCATGAATCGGCGCAACTTGGCCAGAAGAGAGGCCTCGCCTTTGGGCGTACGGCGCATTTTCCAGGCGCCCAACGCGGCATCGACGATCGTGGCGGCGACTCCATCGGGCTCCGGCGCCTTTCGGACATTTTTTTGGATCGCCTGGGAGACTACGCCGAGCTCTTTGTTGTAGTCGGGGATTTTGGACGCGGTTTGGGGCGCATTGAGATCCAGGTTGGTCTTGGTAAAGGAGGGTTCGACAAGCGCCACGCGAATGCCGAATTGGCGCACCTCGTGATCCAGGGTCTCGGACAGCCCTTCAACGGCATGTTTGGATGCCGAATAGAGCCCCATGTACGGCGCAGGCAGAAAGCCCAGTACCGAGCTGACGTTGACGATGCGACCAGAACGCTGCTCGCGCATGTGCGGCAACACCGCTTGTGTTGTGCGCAAGAGGCCCAACAGGTTGGTGTCGAACAGCGTATTGGCTTCGGCAATCGACGTTTCCTCCGTCGCGCCGAGCAGGGTCACGCCCGCACTGTTGACCAGCACATCGATGCGCTCGGCTTTGGCGATGATGGTCTGAATTCCGTGTTGAACCGATGCTTCGTCACGGATATCCATCTCGACCAGTTCAACACCCGGTATTGGCTGTGCCCTTGCCGTGTTGCGCACGGTGCCGAACACCCGGCAACCCTGATCGACGAACTTCACTGCGGCGGTACGTCCAATGCCCGATGACACGCCGGTAACGATGACGACTTTGGAATTCGACATGGTAGTTTCTCTCTATTAGGAGGATTGGGGTGATGGCGACCAGCTTTGCGATGGGGCCGGCTTGATCCTGAACCAGATGGCGTACATCGCCGGCAAGAACACCAGGGTCAGCACCGTCCCGGCGAAGGTGCCACCGATCAAGGTGTAGGCCAGCGTGCCCCAGAACACCGACTGGGTCAGGGGGATGAACGCGAGGATGGCGGCGAGCGCGGTCAGGATGACCGGACGGGCACGCTGCACCGTGGCCTCGACCACGGCATCGAAGGGTGCCAAGCCCGCCTTCTCATTGTCGCGGATCTGGCCGATCAGGATGAGCGTGTTGCGCATCAGGATTCCCGCCAGCGCAATCAGGCCGACGAGGGCATTGATGCCGAACGGCTGGTTGAAAACCAGCAGGGTGGGCACGACCCCGATGAGGCCCAGCGGCGCGGTGGCGAACACCATCGTCATCGCGGAGATCGAGCGAACCTGGAAGATGATCGTGATCAGCGTCAGGGCGATCATGATGGGGAAGATCGGCGCCATGGCGCGATTCGCCTTGCCGGATTCCTCGATGGAACCGCCCTGCTCGATCCGGTAGCCGGTCGGCAATTCGGCGATGATCGGCTGCAGTTCCTTCCACACGGCAGTAGACACGTCAGGCGGCTGCAGGCCCTCGGCAATGTCTCCGCGCACAGTGATCGTCGGCGTACGATCGCGGCGACGCAGGATCGGGTCTTCCATGTGGACGTCCACCGTCCCGATCTGCGACAGCGGAATCCGCTGACCGGCTGCACCAACCAAGGTGAAATCGTCGATCTTGCTCGGATCGAGCCGCGTATTGCCGGCCGAACGGGCCGCAACCTGTACCGAGCGGATGTCCTCGCGTACCTCGGTAATGGGGATGCCGTTCAACAGGAACTGGAGTTGTTGGGCCACGTCGCTCGAGGTCAGGCCGAGGCTCTGCAGCCGGTCCTGGTCGAGCGAGAAACGCAGCGTAGGCACGCGCTCGCCCCAGTCGGTATTGACCGTGCGCATCTGGGAAGAAGCCTGCATCACGGCGCGCACCTGCGCCGCGATGTCACGCAGCGTGTCGGGGTCGGGCCCCATCACGCGGAAGGCCACGGGGAACGGCGAGGGTGGGCCGAACACCAGTTGGGCCACCCGCACCCGCGCCTCCGGCGCCAAGCCGTCGGCCACCGCCTGGCGCAGCCTGAGCTTGAGTGCCTCCCGCGCACCCTGGTCGTCGGTCAGGACGATGATCTTGGCGAACGAGGGATCGGGCAGTTCCGGCGCCATGGCGAGGTAGAAGCGCGGCGCCCCCTGTCCGACGTAGGCGGTCACGATCGCCGCTTCCGACTGCTCGGCCAGCCAGGCCTCAACCTTGGCGGTCGCCGCACTCGTCTGCTCGATCGAGGTGCCATATGGCATTTGCACTTCGACCAGCACCTCGGGCCGATCGGACGTCGGAAAGAACTGCTTGTTGACCACGCCCATGCCCAGGACCGCGATGACGAAGGCACCGACCACGCTCGCCGCGACCAGCCATTTGCGGCGAATCACCGAACCAAGCAGCCGGCGGAAGCGCTCGTAGTGCGGCGTCGCGTAGATCGCCTCGTGCCCCCCCTCGCGCTTCTTGAAATCCGGGAGCAGCTTCACCCCCAGGTAGGGCGTGAACACCACGGCGACGATCCATGACGCGATCAAGGCAATGCCGACGATCCAGAACATATTGCCGGCATACTCGCCGGCGGTCGACTTGGCGAAGCCGTTCGGCATGAAGCCGATCGCCGTCACCAGGGTCCCGGCAAGCATGGGCGCGGCGGTATGGCTCCAGGCATAGGCCGCGGCGCGCATGCGGTCGTAGCCTTCCTCCATCTTCACCACCATCATCTCGATGGCGATGATCGCATCATCGACCAAAAGCCCCAGCGCCAGGATCAGGGAGCCCAGCGTGATCCGGTCGAAGTCCTTGCCGGTGGCCGCCATGACGATGAAGACCGCGGCCAAGGTCAGGGGAACCGCTGCCGAGACCACGATGCCGGCGCGCCAGCCCATGCTGAGGAAGCCCACCAGCATCACCACGCCGAGGGCGGCGAAGAACTTGAGCATGAACTCGTCGACGGCCGAGCGGATATTGACCGACTGGTCCGTGACCTTGGATAGGCTCATGCCGAGCGGCATCTCGGCGTTGATCGCCGCTGCCTCCGCCTCCAGCGCCTTGCCGAGCTCGAGGCCGTTCCACCCCTCGCGCATGACCACGCCGAGCAGCAAGGCCGGTTCGCCGTCGTTGCGGATGAGGAAGGTGGCTGGATCCTCGTAGCCTCGCTTCACTTCGGCGATATCTCCGAGCTCCAGCGTACGGCCCTGCGTGGCGACGGGTGTATTGCGGATCGCCTCGAGGTCGTCGATCGCGCCGTCCAGCCGAATGAAGACCTGCGGGCCATGGGTTTCGATCGAGCCGGCGGGTGTCATGACGTTGCGCCCGTTCAACGCAGCGAAGAGATCGCGCGGGGAGACGCCCAGGGTCGCGAGGCGGTCATGGGAGAACTCGACGAAGATCCGTTCGGCCTGCTCGCCGATGATGTTCACCTTCTTGACGCCCGCCACGTGAAGCAGGCGTTGGCGCAGGCTCTCTGCCTCGCGAACGAGATGTCGGTGAGGCTCGTCCTTTGCCTTCAACGCATAGAGGGCAAAGGTCACGTCGGCGTATTCGTCGTTCACCATCGGGCCGATGACGCCAGGTGGCAGGCTGGCGGCCTCGTCGTCGATTTTCTTGCGCGCCTGATAGAACTGCTCGGGGACCTCGGCGGGCGGCGTGCTGTCGAGCAGGTTCACGGTGGTGAAGGCCAGGCCCGGTCGCGTAAAGGTCTCGGTCCGGTCGTACCAGCGCAGTTCCTGCATGCGCTTTTCCAGGGGCTCGGCGACCAGTTCCTCCATCTCCTGGGCCGTGGCTCCTGGCCAGGCCGTGACCACAGTCATCTGCTTGATGGTAAAGGCGGGGTCCTCTGCCCGGCCCAGCGTCAGGAAGGCCACGACGCCGGCGATGAAGATCGCCACCATCAGAAACAGGGTGACCGAGCGCTCGCGGACCGCGAGGGCTGAGAGATTGAAGCCGCTCATTGCCGTTCTCCGCCGTTGACGGCCAGGCCTGGTGCAACCTCGCTCTCGGCGAGTCGCACCTGCTCGCCCTCGTGCAGCAGATGCGCGCCGAGCGCAACGATGCGATCGCCTGCCTCGAGATCGCCGACGACCGAAGCCGCTTCGTCGCTGAGGCTGGCGACTTGCACCGCACGCCAGGTGACTTGCGACGTTTCCCCTTCGATCAGCCATACGCCGGGGCCCTTGCCCGGATCGTAGATTGCACCTATCGGCACCTGAAGCGCCGGAGTGGACTGGCTGTCAGGAATATGAATGGAGACGGTCGAGCCCAGTGGCGCATCCGCCAGACGACCCTCCAGCACGTAGCGCGCTTCGAACGTCCGGGTCTGAGGGTTTGCGGCATCCGACAGCTGGCGAAGCGTCGCAGAGCCCGTCAGCCCGTTGCCGTACAAGGTCGCCTGCCCGATGGAGCCGATCGCCGGGCGCAGGGTCTCGGGCAGCTCGATGACCGCCTCGCGGCGCCCGGCGTGGGCCACACGCACGACGA
>NZ_KE332391.1:139247-235533 GCF_000409775.1 Litchfieldella anticariensis FP35 = DSM 16096
GCCGAGACCGCGCCCCTGGAAACGAGTGCGCGGTAGCGCGCCTCGTCCTCCGCCGTCTGGCGCAAGCGCGCCCTGGCGGCGGCCACGGCCTCCTCATGGGCGCGCATGGCGAGCCGCAGATCCGTGGAATCGATGCGCATGAGCGGCTGGCCGCGCTCGACGGTCTGCCCGGTATCGACCAGACGCTCCAGGATCTTGCCGGGTACGCGGAAGCCGAGATCGCTTTGCACTCGCGCCGCAATAACGCCGGTGAATGAACGCTCCACCTGGGCGGAGGGCGCCACCGCCGCTACCCGCACCAGGGGAGCGTTCGTCCGCGGATCGATTGAAGACGTGGCATCGCTGCACGCTGCCAAGGCAAGGGGCAACAGACCGATGACGGCAAGGAATGGGATATCACGGCGCTTGAGCATGGAGATCTCCGGGAAAACGGATATCTCACAGCTTATGACGAGTGACCAAATTTGTAAATAGTCACATGTTAGGTTCGCTAGGGAGCGAGGCTGCGCAGCACCAAGTTCGACAGCTGCACCGGCGCCTCCTCGGCGAGATCGAGGTTGTACTGGAGCAGGAGTGGATTCACGTAGGGTTGAATGACCAGAAAGATCGCATTCACCGTCTCGTCCAGTGGCGTCTTGCGTTCGAACTCGCCGCTCTCGCGACCTTCGCGGATTACTTCCATCAGGATCTGTTCGATGCGCTGCGCATAGGCCCGGGCAGACGGCCACCCCTCGCCGGCAGAGTGCGCGGCGATGTCGTACAACTTGCGATCATTGAAGAACAGGCTCACGCCAGTCGATACCAAGCTTTTGAACATTCTGCGGAATTTTTCCGTTGCCGTGGGCGCGTTGGCCACGGCCTCTTCGACCGCCACGATGATGGCGCTCAAGGTCTTGGCGCAGATGGCCTCGCCGATAGCCTGCTTGGAATCGAAGAATTTGTAGATGTAAGCCTTGGAAAAACCGATTGATTTGGCCAGATCGGAAACCGTGGTCTTCTCGTAGCCGTAGTGGCTGAAGTGCTCTTCGGCGGCCTCCACGATCTGCTCGCGAACATTGTGATCGGCGGGGCCGCGCGACTGCGGGGCGGAAGACGCGTTTTCACTCATGAGACACCACACCTCGATATTTTGGTTTGACAACTAGTGACTATATTGGATTATAGTCACGCCAGCAATTCCACTCCTTGGAGACTCTCATGCTCGCCCGCCCCCACTCTCTCGCCCTTCTGTTGAGTGTCAGCGTCCTGACGGGCTGCGCAGTCGGCCCGGACTACAGGCCACCCGAGACCGCCCTGTCGGCTCGCTTCCTCGGCCAGGAGGGCATCGAGCAGCGGGAAGTCCAGAGCAAGGCGGACCTCCAGGCCTGGTGGGCAGCTTTCGACGATCCCTTGCTGGCGCGCTTCGTCGTCCTCGCCCTCGAGCAGAATCTGGACATCGCGCAAGCGGCGGCACGTGTCGCCCAATCGCGCGCCTCATTGCGCCAGGCTGATGCCGCGCTGCTTCCATCGGCCAATGTGCGCGCTCACGGTGCGGAAGTATACCAGTCGCTCGAGACCCCGCTGGGGCAGGTGCTCAGTGCCACACCCGACTTCGATCGCAGTGGCAGCGCTTACGAGGCTAACCTCGAGGCGGGCTGGGAGATCGATATGTTCGGTGGCCTGCGGCGAGGGCGGGAAGCCGCACGCGCAGAGTACGCGGCATCCGAAGCTAGCGCCGTCGCGACGCGGCTGGCCGTCGCCGCGCAAACGGCGGATGTGTACGTCACGATCCGTGGCTTGCAGGCGCGCATCGCGATCGCCAGGCAACAGGCCGAGACCCGTCGCCAACTGCTCGACACGATCAAGTTCCAGTACGAGAAGGGGATCGCTGCCGAGCTCCAGATGAACCAGGCCGAGGGTTCGCTCGCTCAGGTCGAGGCTCGGATTCCCGTCCTGGAGGCGGGCCTCGACTCAGCGATGAACGCGCTGGATGTGCTTCTCGGCATGCAGCCTGGGACCTACCGCGCCGAATTGCGCCCAGCGGCGTCGATCCCGGTCGCGCCGGGTTTGTCCGAAACCGGCACCCCGGCCGAGATGATTCGGCGCCGACCGGATCTCATCGTGGCCGAGCGGCGCCTCGCCGCCGCTAACGCGCGCATCGGCGTGGCGATTTCGGAGTACTACCCCAAGTTCTCGCTCGGCGCACTGCTGGGCAGCGCCACCACGATATCGAGCGGCAACCTCTTCTCCAGCGATGCCAGTCAAGCCCAGGGCGTCCTCGGGCTTCGCTGGCGCCTGTTCGACTTCGGCCGCGTCGAGGCGCAGATCGCCGCCGCCCGTGGCCAAGAGGCCGAAGCACTCGCGGCATACCGTCTGGCCGTGTTGCGGGCGACCGAGGAGGTAGAGAACGCCTTTTCCGCCCTCGTCAAACGCGAGGCCCAGGTCGGCATTTTGACGCAGGGTGAATCATCGCTCACCCGTGCCCGCGAGAACTCGCTTGCCGCCTACGAAGGCGGCGTCGTCAGCCTGATCGAGGTGCTCAATGCCGACAGTAACCTGCTGCAGGTGCGTGACGCGAAGGCACAGGCACAAACCGAAGCGGCGCGCGCCGCCATTGCCTCCTTCCGGGCCCTGGGGGGCGGATGGGCGGCGTAGATGTCACCATCACCAACGAAGATCGGATCGGCATCCATGGCGTACACCTGCACCGGAACCCCCTTCGGCCAGGTCGACCCGAACTCCGAGACCGGTATGCAGGCATGGAAGAGAAGCGCAGGTGCGCCCAACATCAGGTTCTTGTGATGAGCCTATTCCTTATCGTGGTATTCAAAGAATTCAGGAGCTGCTAAACACCAACTACAACGCCACTCCCATCAGGACCTCGAACCGTAGAGTTCATCGCTAACCCCAACTCTCAGTTAAGGAGAAAGCTCAGTCGCTCATCTGCTTTTTTGGGTTCTATTTCGAGTATTTCCGTTGTGACGATATTCTTAGCTACAAACGGGTCTTCATTAACCCTATTTTCAAGGGCTTCCAGCGATACGCCATGAGCAATGATGGAACCACCAAGACCGGGTTGAAGGCTGCCGACCATTAAAAAAACACCATCTTCAAAGCCACGTCTAATCCATTGATTGTGGCCTTCCATGAAAGCACTTGCCTGGTTCTTATTCTCTGAAAACCTCAAAAGCACGATGAACATCAAAGCACCTCCGACTGTGGATTATTCTTACTTGTGCAGGAGGTCAGCCACTCATTCATGCGGCCTACTTCGCTCCTGATAAATTTTTCGTCCTGGAACGCACTGGCAAGCGTTGCCACCCCCTGACTGAATGCCAACAGGTGCATTGCTAGTGCATCAGCATCATCGTGACGGCCAAGTTGCTCAAATTGTCGCCGCAACCAGGTTCTGAATAACGTAAACAGCTCGTTTGCATCACCCTTGGCAGGGTGGTTCAGCTTGGCGAGTTCCGTACAAAGTGTACCTACCGGACAGCCATAGCGTTTAATTTTGGTCCGATTCATCACCAGGATATTGATAAAGCTTCGGATGCGGTCATCCGGTGATTCTCCCTCCACCTCCCAGTTATCCAGCATTGAGTTAGTGCGGGCAATACGATGGTTGATGACGGCATCCAGAATGTCGTCTTTGGTCTTGAAGTGGTAATAAAAATTTCCACGGGAAATGCCTACAGATTCCGAGATTTTCGAGAAAGAGGTGTGTTCGAACCCCTGTTCATAGAATAGTTGATCCGCAGCATCGATTATGCGATCTCTTGTCAGCTTATTACCCATAGAAGCATTTCCCAATATCTTGCCAGACCGCATTAGGACAACCGTCCTATTCGCTGACTCTAGGACAAGCGACCTAATAGATCAAGTGCAGCGACAGAAGGCTAAGTCGAAGTGCCTTGGAGCCCTAACAATGATTAGGTGGCGCGCTTGCACAGTTGTTCGAGATTGAAGCGGCCATGCGATGTGTCAAACTGAGCAGGCAGCCCCCTGTGGCTTGGGAATCGGATTGTCGATTGGACCGACATTAAAATGTCGATAATGCCAATAACAGATACTATACTGTCGATCATGAAAACACGACACGTCACCCTAAGCCCCAGAACCTCCCTCTCGCTACGCCTGTTCGCTGGGTTGATTGAAGAGGGGCGCCTGCGCAAGGGGTGGACCCGAGATGAGCTCGCCGAGCGGGTTGGCGTTGGCGTGGTCACGATCCGGCAAGTCGCCAAAGGCTCCCCTCGGGTTGCCATTGGTACCTACTTCGAAGCGGCGACCCTGGTTGGCGTATCGCTTTTCTCTGACGATCTCGACACCTTGCGGCGCGAGCATGATACCCAGCGGGAACGGCTGACACTGCTGCCCAAGCGAGCCAGCCGCCAGCATGACGAGCCAATTGACGATGATTTCTAGCCAACAAGCCTATGTGTGGGTCTGGCTGCCCAGCCAGACGACCCCAGTCGTCGCGTCATCATCAATCGACTGACTGGCAGGAAAGGCGACTCCGCCGGTGGTGTCGATTTCAATGAGATGGTTTATCTGCTGGAATCCGGCTCGGACCGGATCGGGGCACTCGATTTCCAGCACTCCCCCACCGAGTACCAGCCTCGCGAACACCAGGATGCCACCTTGGCCGAACTTCAGGAAGCCTCGGAGTACGTTGACAGTGGCAAACCGCTACCGCCCGCACTGAATCAGGCCATTCAACACGGCAGCAGCATCGGCGGCGCCCGCCCCAAGGGCCTGGATGAAATGACCGCTCGCTATGCCAGTTACGAAGACCTGGGACATCGTATACGGGCGGAATTCGACCAACCCGGGCAAACGCTACGCGAGCTGTTTGCCCGCATCGTTTTCAATGTGCTGTCAGGCAATACCGACGACCACGCGCGAAATCATGCCGCGTTTTGGGATGGTAGGACCTATCGGCTGACGCCGGCCTATGACATTTGCCCACAAGCCAGAACTGGTGGTGAAGCCACCCAAGCCATGTTGCTGTATGGTCAGGAACGACGTAGCCAACTCAGCCACTGCTTGACGGTAGCGGAACGGCTCGGCCTGAGCCGAGCTCAAGCCAGAGACATCATCGACCATCAACTCGCCACGATTCGGGAGCAATGGGAATCCGTGTGCGATGAAGCCGAATTAAGCCCGGTTGACCGTGATTTCTTATGGGGCCGGCAGTTTCTCAATCCATTCGCGCTGGAAGGGTATGCCGCACCATGATCTTCACCACACAGGCTACCTCCTTCCTATTGTCGCCGGCCGACTGGTTCGTCCAGGAGCCAAAACCCGAACCCCACCCACCCAGCGTTCACTGGATGCATGCTCTAACCAGTTACGGCTCCCTTCGAGGATAGCTCGGCCCAGATCAGTCAACGCAAGACGGCGATGAGGCCATTCCCGATGAATATCGCTGATAGCTAGCACCGCTTGCGGTGCCGTGACTAGTGGCTGGATCTGCCACCAGAACATCAGGTCGCCCAGATAGGGCAAGGGCTCGTACTCGCGCATCAGGTACGAGAAGGTTTTGCCGACCGTGAGGGGGCCGTGATCGCGCACTATCTCGAGCGTGAGCTTTTCCGACAGGCCGAGGCCGGTGTCCGGTGCAGGCAGTTCCTGCAGGTGTCTCGAGAGCGCTCGCCCCATCATCGGTAGGGCTGGCGTGCCGGTGGCGATCAGCGCTTGCAACGGTTCGGGGCGATCTGCCGTGAGCGCCAGCCAGGCTTGAGTACCCAGTTCGAGCAGCGACGTTTCCACCGGCCGGCGCTGCCGCCAGAGCCAGGCCAGTAGGTCCGGGGCGAGCTGGCCGATGCCAATGAAGCGCTCCACGCCGGGTATCGCTTCCACCACCACCAGCTCGATCTTCGCCTTGGGCAGGTTCGTGTGCAGGCGGTGCAGCAGGTAGGCAAGGATCAACTGGTCGTAGCTATCGTGCTCGAACCACAGCACCACCCGCTCGTATTGCTCCAGATCGTTCAGTGCCTCGTAGCTCTTACGCAGGCGCGCAAGCGAATCGCGCTCGGTCATGTCGAAGGCACTCGCCAGGAAGTGGGCACGCGTTCGCATCAATTCTGCGGGCGGTAAGTTCTGCACCGGACCGATGCAGAAAGGATCGGAGAATTCCAGGAAGTCTCCCTGAAAGCCAGCAGTGCGCAAGGTGTGCTCGATATCCGAACCGCAGCGAATATGCAGGGTGGTCATATCACGGTCACCGCGACCGCTGACCAAGCGCCGCGAAGCATCGAGCGATTCGATGTGCGCTTTGAGCCTGGGCCAACTAGGGAATCCACATTCGCGGGCAATCACGAACTGGGCATCGGCGAGTCGCAGAGGTGTCTCGCGCGGCGGGATGTGGCGAAGGAGTCGTGCCAGGGCGTCAGGGTCGTCAGCCCGTGCTGCCTTGAGCAGTTCCTTGGCGCGCTTGCGCTGCTGTTCGAGATTGAAGCGGCCGTGTGATGTGGCGTCAGGCCGGGGTAGCGTCGTCATACGATTCCCTCCATGCGCCTGTGTCCGCCAGCCAGGCTGGGAGTCGTATGGGGTAAACGATGTGAAGCAATGGGCGCAGCCCTTTCCGCGGACGGGGACGCCTATGCGGCGCTGTCCTTAGCCTCTCCCGAACGAAAGGAAGTGTCAATCGGGGGTTCGTTCATCCTTGACCGATCAAATTATCATGATTAATTTTTCAGAAGCGTCGGCCTTTCCCTTCGCCGGCGCACGGCGAACAAGGACAATGACATGCGTACGAACGATCAGGCGTTGTCACAGCGCAAGAAGTGGTACCAGACGGTCCCCGACCCCATGGTTCTCATCTTCATGATCCTGCTGGCCACTTACGTCCTCACTTTCGTGGTACCCGCCGGTGAGTATGAGCGCGTCGAACAGGACGGGCGCACCCGTGTGGTGCCCGGTTCCTTCGAATACCTTTCCGACGTGGGTACTATCTCGCCATTCGATATCTTCGTGGCGGTACCGCGCGGCCTCAACGAGGCCTCGCTCTACCTGTTCATCGTGTTCATTGCCGGTGGTCTATTTCATATCCTCCAGCGCACCGGCGCGCTAGAGAACGCAATCGGCGTAGCGGTGAATCGGGTCGGCGTGGAACGTCGCAACATCATCATCACCGCCGGCACCTTTATCTACGGTTTCTTCGGCGTGGCCGTGGGCTTCGAGAACAATATCGCCCTGGTCCCTATCGCGGTGCTGATCGCCAGTGCGATCGGCTGTTCCAGCCTGGTCGGCACCGCCATGGCCGTGGGCGGCATCGGGATCGGCTTCGCGCTCTCACCGATCAACCCCTACACCGTGGGCGTGGCCCAGGGTATCGCCGAATTGCCCACCTTTTCCGGTGCCTGGCTGCGCACCCTGTTAGTGGTCTCTTCCTTGGCCCTGCTCTCTTTCTACATCTGCAAGTGGGTGGTCAAGATGGACTTCGAGGAACCGGATGACACCAAGGTAATGAGCAAGTCCCTGGACGAGTATCGGCTCTCCAAGCGCAACAAGATGACCTTGGGTGTGTTCGTACTGGGCCTGGCGGCGATGCTGGTGGGTGTCTTCACCCAAGGCTGGTATATAAACGAGATTGCCGGCATGTTCCTGCTGATCGCCATCGTGATCGGCATCGTCAATAGACTCTCCGCCAACGAGATCGTCAGGCAGATGATGGAGGGGGCCTCCAAAGTCACGCCCGGCGCGCTGGTGATCGGCCTGGCCGCTTCCATCCAGGTAATCCTCAATCAAGCCCAGATCATCGATACCATCGTTTATTCGCTAAGTGGCCTTATCCAGGGCATCCCCGGCGCCATGTCGGCGATCATGGCCAGCGTGGTGCAGGGGGCGATCAACCTCTTCGTGCCTTCCGGCTCCGGGCAGGCCCTGGTCACCATGCCGATTCTGATACCGGTGGCCGATCTAGTGGGTATGAGCCGGCAGCTCATGATCACGGCCTTCCAGGTGGGCGATGGCCTCACCAACCTGATCGTCCCCACCTCCGGTGGCACCCTGGCCATGCTGGCCTTGGGGCGGGTCTCCTACGTGAAGTGGCTCAAGGCGATCCTGCCCTTCATGGCGCTGGTGTATGTCCTGGCCTGGGTCGGCCTGGTGATCGGCCATATGGCCGGATACTGATTCGTGTACTGATTTCCAGGAGAGACCATGACCGAATCCACGACTCAGGCGGCCTTGGGTCGCCAACTGATGGCGAGACTAGACGAAGCGGCGCTTCACTCCCGCCCCGGCCCGGGCGTCACACGCCTGTTCTGCTCCGACGAGCATCGCGGAGTACTGGAGCTCATTGCCGATTGGATGCGCCAGGCCGGCCTGACGCCGGAACTCGACGCGTCAGGCAACCTGGTAGGACGAAATGCACGCGCCATGGCGGGCGAGAAGACACTGATCATGGGCTCCCACCAGGATACGGTGGTCGAAGGGGGCAAGTACGACGGCATGCTGGGCATTGCTCTGCCACTGCAAGCCTTGCAGGCCCTTGAGATAGATGGCACCGAGCTTCCCTATGGTGTCGAGGTGGTGGCCTTCGGAGACGAGGAAGGCACCCGCTTCCAGTCGACCCTCATCGGCAGCCGTGCCTTGGCTGGCAGCTTCGATCGTGCCAGCCTCGATGCGTGTGATGCCGACGGTGTGACCCTTGGAGATGCGCTCGAGGCATTCGGCGGCAGTCCAGCGGATATTCCCCAACTGGCACGCAAGCCCGAGTCAGTGATCGGGTTCGTCGAGGTGCATATCGAACAAGGGCCGGTGCTGGAACAGCGCGACCAAGCCGTGGGCGTCGTCACCGCGCTGACCGGGATCGAACGGCACCGCCTGAACGTGATCGGGAAAGCTGGACACGCCGGCACCACCCCTATGAAGGGCCGCCGCGACGCCCTGGTGGGCGCGGCCGAGATGGTGGTGGAAGCGGACAAGATATTGAACGCCACCGAGAACTTCGTTGGTGTCGTAGGAAAGCTGGAGGTACGCCCCAATGCCGTGAATGTCATTCCCGCAGAGGTGACCTTCACGCTCGAGCTTCGCTCGCCCAGCGCCGAGGTGCGGGAGAAGGGACGAAAGGAGATCCTGGAGACTTGTCAGCGACTTGCCCAGGCACGCGGGCTCGAGCTGCTGATCGAGCCCACCTACCAGGCCGAAGCGGTGGCATGCGCCGAATGGCTGATCGAGGCCCTGGAGAATGCCTGCCAGGCTTGTCATGAACCAGCCGAGCGCCTGTTCAGTGGCGCCGGTCACGACGGCCTGGCCATGAATGACCTGACCGATATCGGCATGCTTTTCGTACGCTGCAAGGACGGCCTGAGCCATCACCCGAACGAGGCCATCAGTGTTGAAGATGCCGAGCGTGCCACCCGCGTGCTAATGCGTTTTCTCACCGACCTGCGTCAGCACCGCAAGCCCGCGGCACGACTTGAAGCCTAGAGAGGGCTAGCGTCAACCGTTCAGGAACCCACGCCGCATCTGGGCCTCGTTGTCGTTCATCACTGCCTGGGCCGACAGCATGTGCTCTCGCATCAACTTACGGGCCAAATCGGCATTGCCCTCCTCGATCGCATCCAGGATCTGGGCGTGAAACCGGCATCCGGTAGGGCCGATCTGGTGATCCCCTGGCTCATAGAGCCGCTGGTAGACAGTGAGGTCGGAGAGCACCTGTACGGTAAAGCGGATGATGAACGACAGCAGCGGATTACCCCCGACCAGCTTCGCCAGCATCTCGTGAAAGCGGAGCGAATCGATGTGCTGCTGACGCTCGACCTCCATATCGGGAGCCGGCGTGGCATAGCTGTGCAAGCTCTCGCGCAGGCGGCCAAGATCGTCAGCACTGACCTTGCCGGCCAAAGAAGCGGCCAACTCAGGTTCCAATGCCAAGCGGATCTGGTAGATGTCACGGATCGAAATGTCTTGGAAATATAGGTAATGGCTGAGTAGCGAGGTCGCTTTTGCCTCGCTCATCCGGCAGACGAATACCCCTCCCCCTGGGCCGGGGCGCGTTTTCACCAACCCCTGCGCTTCCAATACCCGTGTGCTCTCGCGAATCGTGCCCTTGGATACGCCAAGGGTTTTCATCAGTTCGGCCTCGCCAGGCAGGCGATCGCCCGGCATCAGTTGGCGATCCACGATCCAGCCCTTGATGGTATCCGCGACGTGGTAAGGAAGACGACGCGATGCAGAACCCGCCATGTCGTCTTTCATGTCAGCACTGGTTGGCATCAGGTTGCTGGCGTTGATGCGCAGCAGGCCGCTGGGCTCGCCCCGGTCATTCGCGAGCGTATCGAGTGTGGAATCGAGTTCTCTCAAGGTCGGCGCGATCCGCGCAAGCAGCTTGCTTCCTGAGTCGGTGAGGGAAACGCTGCGGGTCGTGCGGTTTAGCAGCCGAACACCGAGCTGCTCTTCCAGCTTTCTCATGCGATGGCTCAACGCTGAGCGCGATATGCCCAAGAGATCGGCAGCGCGTCTAAAGTTGCGCTCGGCGGCCACCGCTGCGAAGGCCTCTAGATCAGCTAGAGTCGGTCTCGTCATTAGTGAATTCCTTGCACGAATTCATGCCATATTAGCGTAGCTCCCTTTTCCAATCGAGAGTCTCAAGACTTTGCCGCCGGTACGAACGCCGTGAAATTCGTGAGCGACGAGATCGCCCTGCTCAAGACGGAACGGGAGACTTGGCGTTCCCTTTCGGAATCGACGGACGGACAATTCTGAAACAACGCACAGCCTGTTGATAGCCCATGAAGCTCGACATAAGCAGTTGCGAGAGCTCTTGAATGACAGGCTAGACTAGCAACCAGTGACGCTAACTTACCGGTCCAACCACGACTCAACAGCCAGGAAGCTGCCGATCTGGCTCAAGCGACACGACATCATACCAGCCCCATATCCTGCCAACGACTCAACAGGTAATCCTTGAAGATACGGGTTTTGGCCAGCGGCGACCTGCCTGGCGGCCAGAGGATGTGGACCGGAACCGGTGGCGGTTCGTACGAGGTGAGGATCACCTCTACCTTGCCTTCCTCGACAAGGTCACGAATTTGCCAGAGTGGAGAGAAACCAATGCCAAGTTCATGCGTCACGGCGGAATAGATCGCCGTCATCGTATCTGCTCTGAAGGGCCCTGATACCTGGACCGAACACCGCTTGCCCTCAACCTGAAACGTCCATGTCCCGGGGTTCCGGTCGACTGTTCGGAGAATGCAGGCATGATCTTTCAAGTCGGCAGGATGTTGCGGTCGACCATGGCGTGCGAAATACCCAGGTGCTCCAAAAGTCACGCGACGCAGCTCTCCCAGCCGCCTGGCTTTCAGGTCAGAGTCAGGCAAATGACCGATCCGCACTGCCAGGTCGAGTTCTTCCTCGGCGAAGTCGACGAATCGATCGGAAAGCTTGAGTTCGACATTGACCTGCGGATAACGCTTCATGAACTCGGCGACGATGGGCACCAGATAAACAGGTGCGAATAACACGGGAGCCCCGATGCGCAACAGACCCGACGGCTCAAGACGGCTGTCAACGGCCTCGAGCCTGGCTTCCTTGATCTCTTCGAGTGCCGGCTTGACGCGAAGATAGAAGGCAAGCCCAGCCTCGCTGGGCACCGATCGCCTGGTCGTGCGCTCCACCAATTCAACGCCTACGTTCTTCTCCAAACTGGCCAGGGAGCGACTCACCGATTGAACGCGACGGCCGAGCTGATGGGCCGCTGTTGTCAGCCCTCCCTGCTCCACCACCGCCACGAACGCCTCCAAGTCTTCCAAACGCTCCACCTTATTATCCTTCTTTTCGAGAAAGTAATTCCCAATTCAGAGGGATTATCACTAAAGAAGGGTAGACTATCATCGCCATTTCGCCCCCCTGATAGATGACTACGGGAGATCGACAATGAGCAACTCGAATCCTACGGTTCTCGTTATAGGTGCGACCGGACGCTTCGCCGGCTTGGTTGTACCAGCATTGGCCGAGCGCGGTGCCCGAGTGAGAGCATTGATTCGCGACCCGGCCAAGGCAAACACCGTGCGTGAACGTGGCGCCAGCGAAATCGCGATCGGCGATCTGCGGGACAAACAAAGCCTGGCAAGTGCCATGCATGGTATCGATGGCGTCTTTCATATTGGGCCCGCTTTCGAACCCGACGAGGCGGAATTAGGAGTCACATTGGTGAACGTGGCGAAAGCAGCCGGCGTGCGCAAGTTCGTGTTCTCATCGGTGATCCAACCGACGAACTCTCAGTTGCCGAATCATGTCAGCAAGATTCCAGTCGAATCGGCACTGTTCGCATCAGGCATGGAATACACGATTCTCCACCCTGCCAACTTTTTTCAGAACATCGAAGCTGCCTGGCGTTCCGTGATCACCAACGGCGTCTTTGCGGAGCCCTTCCCCACGACGGTAAGGATTGCCCGCGTCGATTATCGGGATGTCGCGGATGTGGCTGCCATTGCACTGGTCGAGGACCGTCTGACCTATGGCACGTTCGAATTGTGCTCTGCAGACAGGTTGAGTCGCGAGGAAATCGTCACCCTCATGAGCGAGGCACTGGGTCGTCGCATCGAGGCTGCCGCGCCGAGTTTCGAGGCGTGGGCGGAAAATGCTCAGTTACCCTATGAGGGGGAACAATTACGGCTGCTTGCCAACGTCCACTCTCATTACGCTGCTCACGGTCTTGGCGGCAACGATCTAACACTGCGTGCGATTCTGGGACACCCACCGCGCTCCCTGCGCATCTATATCGAAGAACTGGCGCTGCGATTCGTCGCCTGACGCTTTACATCGGATCAGGACCCTTTCTCACACTTCATTTCCCCAGTGATCGCTACCGCTAAGGATGTTGGGTTTTATTATTCAAGGATCGCCACCATGCCAACCACTCAAGTCTCTCCATCCAAAACACGCAGAAAGCTTCCGGCACGCTATAACTCCATCGTGATGCCCCTGGTGCTTTCCGTTCTCATGTCTTGCATTGTCTCGGGTATTTCGACCATGACCAGCATCGGCCTCTCCAGCCACTTCTTCGCGGAGTGGATGAATGCCTGGTTCATATCCTGGCTGGTAGCATTTCCCAGCCTGCTTCTCGTGCTTCCCCTCGTACGTCGCATTGTCTCGGCACTCGTCCAACAGCCTGGAGAGGGACGTCAATAGCAGTGACAGCGACGTTCGCTCAGCCGTCGTGCCGATTGCTCCTGGAGCCAATCGGCGCGCCGGGAACGCCAATTCACCCTCTCTGGGCCATGGCCTGGCGGAATTCGGCTAGATAGGCCTCAGCGTACTGTGCTGGATCCGACGGAAAACGCTCGAGCTCGACGGCAAGATCGAAGAAGCCCATGGCAGGCAGGCCCTCACCCTGGCGACTGACGACCAGCGCGGCGATGAAGGGTCGCCCCTGCTCAGCGTCTTCTCGCATTAGTTCTTCCAGCGTCAGGGCAACACGCTGGATGGTCCGCGGTGGCTCCAGCGCCAGCGCCTCAGCGAGCTGCTGGTAGGTCATAGGCAGCGCTGACTCAGGTACCGTCTCAAGGATCTGTCGGATCTGTACAGAAAGCTGGGTATTGCGATGACAAGCTGTCATAAGCGCTTTCTACTCCTTGATCGGTTCAGTTCACGAAACCAGGCTATCGATCACAACCTCGATAACTGCCGTGCAGTAGCGATCAACAACCCCGAAAGGTTCTGCTCCACTTCCTCGGGCATGCTCCGCAGCCGCGACATCGAGATGCTGACCGCTGCTTGGGGACGATTATGTCTATCCAATACCGGTGCCGCGATGGAGATATCGGACAGGAAATACTCTTCTACCGACAACGCATAACCCTGACGCTTGAATTGGATCAGGCGCTCCCTGATAGCGGGCAGCTCATGCACGGTATTCGGTGTGTAAGCCTGCCGATCCGTTCTCTCCAGAGTCGCCATGGCTTCCCGCTCCTCCAGTTGCGACAGCATCGCCAGTCCCGGCGCCGTGCAGAATGCCGGTAATCGCGACCCGATGGTGATATCCGTATCCAGCATGTTGCGGCTCAGCAGACGAGAAAGGTAAACCACATCCTCCCCATCCAGAATCGTCAGGCTTACCGAGCCTTCCGTTTCCTTGCTCAGGTTCAGCAGGTAGGGGCGAACCTTGTCGACTAACGGGTGTGCATGAAGATAGTGCGCCGCAATATCCAACGTACGTACGCTGGGCTCGATCAGTTGGGTCTCTTCATTGCGCTGCAAGTAGCCTAATTGCATCAAGGTATGCACGAAGCGTTGCGCCGCACTGCGGTCCATATCGCAACGTTCTGCCAACTGCTTGACGCTCATCGCTGGATGTTCGGCATCGAAGACCTCGAGGATTCGAAACGCCTTCACCACGCTCTTGACCAGCAAGCGATCCACTTTTTCCTTTTCGCTCAATCTCTTACCCCTCCCTAGCTTGGTCTTCTCAATAGGAAAGTCGCTTCTTGGGTCGATTTTGTGCTTTACACTGAGCGCAATTCAACTACATTGATTAAATGTAGATCAACTATGATTGCATTGCAATCAATCATTCGTAAAAACAATCGAGAGGCAATCATGTCGGAATACATCCTCACTAACAAGCAAGGCCGTGTAGGCGTCATCACTCTCAATCGCCCTGAAGTACTCAATGCTTGGCACAGTGAGATGCGCCAGCAACTGATCGGCGCCCTCGAGGGGTTCTCCAGCGACGATTCTCTCGGTGCCATCGTACTGACTGGCGCAGGCGAACGGGCCTTTAGCGCCGGCCAGGATCTCAATGAAACACGTGCCTTCGACGCTGAACGAGCCGAGCGTTGGGTCGGGGAATGGGAAGCGCTCTATGACAAGCTGCGCAGTAGTCCCAAGCCTATCATTGCCGCGCTCAACGGGGTGGCTGCCGGTTCGGCGTTCCAGGTGGCCCTGCTGTGTGATTTTCGAATCGCTCATGGCGACGTACGTATGGGGCAGCCGGAAATCAACTCGGGCATTGCCA
The DNA here is from genome assembly GCF_000409775.1 of Litchfieldella anticariensis FP35 = DSM 16096. Lineage (GTDB taxonomy): Bacteria > Pseudomonadota > Gammaproteobacteria > Pseudomonadales > Halomonadaceae > Litchfieldella > Litchfieldella anticariensis. The sequence continues at coordinate 154,192 of NZ_KE332391.1, forward strand.
GCACCACCGGCCCGTGGATCATGCGCGAACACCTGGGGCTCGCGCGCACCATCGACCTGACCCTGAGCGGTCGCCTGATGACCGCCGACGAGTCCTATTCCCTGGGCCTGATCAATCGTCTGGTCGCTGCCGAGCAAGTCCTACCGGAGGCGCTGGCACTGGGCGAAGAGCTCGCCGCGAAGCCCCCGATTGCAATGCGCCTGGATCGCCAACGCTTCAAGGAAATCACCGAACCCGGCTTTCGTGACTGTCTGGAGGCGGGAATTCGCATCCAGGGTGAATCTTACGCATCGGGTGAACCGGCACGCATGATGGAAGCCTTCCTCCAGCGCCGTAGCGGCTGATGACAAAGACCTGACATCCGTCACTGGAGTGACACGTCTGAATCAAAGGACAATCGGATTGCCATGATATTCAGCCTCAACGATCCCAGCTTCATTCTCGCCCTGCGCGATATCGCCGCACGCGAGCCGGAGCGCTTGTTCGGAACCTTCGACCAACAGCCCTTGACGTTCGGCCAGCTCGACCGGCAGGCCGAGGCACTGGCGGCACATCTTCATCGGGAATTGGGCATTCGCCCAGGTGAGCGTGCCGCCGTCATGATGCATAACGGCCCCGAGGCCATTGCCATCCTGTTCGCCCTGGCCAAGGCCGGTATCGTCTGGGTGCCAATCAATGCCCGTCAGCGCGGCAGCGGGCTGAAGTACATTCTCGAACATTGCGACCCTGCCGTACTGTTCACCGACGCTGACCTGTGGCAGGTCATCGTCGATAGTGGTGCAGCAGTCACGGGCAAGACACTGCTGTTGGGGGGTGAAGAAGACTCGATCTCTGGACTGCTGCAGAGTCGGGACAGACTGGACGCTCCGGCTCCCGCCATGTCGGAGCTGTATGCCTTGATGTACACCTCCGGCACGACCGGTAAACCGAAGGGAGTTCGCGTCACGCACGCGATGATGGCCTATGCCCTCAAGAGCGTCGAGCTGCTTTGTTCCATCAAGCCTGGCGACGTCTTCTTTCAGTGGGAGCCCTTCTATCACATCGGCGGCGCCCAGATGCTACTGCTGCCGCTGTTTTTCGATGTGCAGCTCAGCCTGACCGAGCGCTTCAGTGCCAGTCGCTTCTGGGAGCAGGTCAATGCCAGCGGTGCGACTCATATTCACTACCTGGGGGGAATACTCCAGATACTGCTGAAGCAGCCACCTGGCGAGCTGGAAACCACCCACAAAGTACGCATCGCATGGGGAGGAGGCTGCCCGAGCGACATCTGGTCGACATTGCAAGAGCGTTTCGGCTTCGAGATCCGCGAATGTTATGGCATGACGGAAGCCTCCAGCCTGACCACCTTCAATGCCGAAGGCAAGCCAGGGTCGGTCGGTCGTGCCGTTCCCTGGCTGGATATCGCCATTCACGATGAGCAGGGTCGCCCTGTGCCGACAGGAAAGCCCGGTCAGATCGTGGTTCGTGAAACACAGCCTGGGGTGCTGTTCGATGGCTACTTCCGCAACGCCGATGCCACGCAGAAGACACTGTCGAGCGGCATGTTACACACCGGCGACCGCGGCTGGCTCGATTCGGACGGTTATCTCTATTTTCTTGGACGCATCACCGACAGCGTGCGCTGCCGGGGCGAGAACGTCTCGGCCTGGGAAGTGGAATCCGTTACCCACCAACATCCAGATGTCGAGGAATGCGCGATGATCGGTGTCGATGCCGAGATCGGTGAGCAAGACATCAAGCTCTTTGTGAAACCGAAAGCCGGTCGCGCCATTGAATTTCAGGAGCTTTTCTACTGGCTGAAGGAGCGCTTGGCTTCCTACCAGTGCCCACGCTATTTCGCCATCGTGGAAGAGTTCGAGAGGACCCCCAGTCATCGAATCGTCAAGCATCGCTTGCCTACCACTATCCAAGAGACCTGGGATAGTCAACGACACCAGTGATCGCAAGCTGGAGGAAAAGATGGATAACAACCACAAGAGTAAAAACCAGCCGATATTCCCTACAACTAAAAGAGAGGAGACCAAGAGCATGGTCAAAACATTGCTCAAGACAGCCGCCGTTACCACTCTCACCCTGGGACTGGGTAGTTTTGCCCATGCCGACGTTTGGGACCTGCCCTCTCCCCAGCCAGCGGATAATTACATTACCGAGAATGTGAGCTGGTTCGCCGACCAGGTGCGTGAAGCGACTGATGGCGAACTGGATATCCGTGTCCATCCAAGCGGCTCACTCTTCCCCGGTGATCAGATCAAGCGCGCCGTGCAGCGTGATCAAGCCCAGATCGGTGTTCACGTTCTCTCTGCTCACCAGAACGAGAACATTCTGTACGGCATCGATTCCGTACCTTTCCTGGCAGACTCTTTTGAGGAGTCCAGGCAGTTATGGAAGGTCACCAAGCCAGCATTGGACGAGATAATGGCAGAGCAAAATCTGCAATTGCTCTACCACATTCCATGGCCACCGCAAGGTGTCTTCTTTGACCGCGCGATCACCACTGCCGAAGAGGCAGAAGGATTGAAGTTCCGGGCCTATAACACGGCTACGGCACGCTTTGCCGAACTGATGGGCATGACTCCTACCCTGATCGAGGAAGCCGAGCTTTCCCAGGCAGCCGCCACCGGCATGGTGCAATCATTGATTTCCTCTGGGGACCCTGTCTATAACCATCAGCTTTGGGATTATCTGCCCCACTTCTACGATGCCAAAGCCTGGCTGGTACTTAGTCATATTTTCGTGAACAAGGAACGCTGGGAAGCCCTTGATGAGGAAACGAAACAGAAGGTCCTGGCGATTGCCGACAAGGCCGAACAGCGTGGTGTGGAACAGGCCAAGGAGCTCACCGATACCCTCAAGAATCGGTTGAGTGACAAAGGCGTTGCGATCAACCAACCCAATGCAGAATTGCAGGCGGAATTCGCTCGTATCGGTGACGAGATGCAGCAGGAGTGGCTCGAGAAAGCCGGCGAACAGGGACAGCGCCTGGTAGAAGAATACCGCGCATTGCAATGACAATATGACTCATGTCCCCATTCCACGGAATGGGGACTCCGCTTGGTTAGATGTGACCAGGGGTAGCTCCCATGAATACCACTTCCCCCTCTCGAGCAGCCAGATGGCTGGAAAAGCTCTATCGAGCATTCGGGTATCTTGCCGCACTTAGCATTTTCGTCATGCTGGTCGTGATCGTCATCCAGGTGGTACTGCGCTGGAGTGGCATGACTTTTCCCGGCGCTACCAACTATGCCGGTTACCTGATGGGCACCAGCACCTTTCTTGCCTTGGCCTACACCTTTCATGAAGGCGGACATATTCGTGTCGGCCTTTTGGTGGAGCGACTCGGGCGTTTTCGTCCCATCGGCGAGCTATGGTGCTTGCTGGTTGCTAGTGCCATCGCTGGATTCATTACCTGGCATGCCTTCGATGCGGCTTATTGGTCGTACCAGTTTGGTGATGTCTCCTCAGGTCAGGATGCAATGCCTCTGTGGCTTCCCCAATCGCTTCTCGCGATTGGCTCCTCGGCCTTCACGCTTTCGATACTCGATCATTTCACTCGCACTTTGGCCACCTTGATTCGTTCTGCAAAAGCCAATAACCATGGACCCCATCCCGTGAGGAGTCATTGATGGATTTCACCGAACTGGCCATTGCACTTCTGCTCGTACTGTTCTTGCTACTGGGCTCCGGTGTTTGGGTCGCGTTATCCCTGGTTGGTGTGGCCGTAGTGGGCATGGCATTTTTCACAGACCGCCCTATCGGGGCCTCGATGTACAGCACGATATGGACATCATCGACAAGTTGGACTCTCACTGCCCTTCCGCTGTTTATTTGGATGGGGGAAATTCTCTATCGCACACGACTTTCCGAAAGCCTGTTCCGAGGTTTGAGCCCTTGGCTCAGTTGGTTGCCTGGGCGACTGATGCATACCAATGTCATCGGCTGTACCCTGTTCGCCGCAGTGTCAGGCTCTTCCGCTGCCACGTTGACCACTGTCGGCAAGATGTCCTTGCCTGAACTCAGCAAACGAGGTTATTCCGAGTTCATGAGCGTGGGAACCCTGGCCGGAGCCTCTACCCTTGGCCTGATGATTCCTCCGTCGCTGACCATGATCGTATATGGTGTCATCACCAATCAGTCCATTCCCAAGCTTTTTATCGCTGGCATCATCCCTGGCTTGATACTGGCAACGTTATTCATGGGATATGTCGTGGCCTGGGGAATCGTGAAAAAGCCTGAGATCACCAAAGAACCGGCTATGTCATTGAAACAGCGCCTGTATGAGTCTCGCTTACTGATTCCTGTCGCGCTGTTGATCATTACCGTGATCGGTTCGATGTATTCTGGTCTCGCCACGGCTACCGAAGCCGCTGCCCTCGGCGTTGTCGGCGCTTTGCTGCTTGCCGCCGTTCAACGAAGCCTTACCTTTTCCTCGCTTGTGGAAAGCTTGTTGGGAACGGCAAAAACCTCATGCATGATCGCCTTGATCCTGGCGGGTGCCTCGTTCCTGACACTGGCGATGGGTTTTACCGGCCTGCCACGCGGCCTGGCCGAGTGGGTAGGGTCTTTGGAGCTCTCGCCCTTCATGCTCCTGGTGGCGTTGATGCTCGTGTACATCGTGCTGGGCTGCTTTCTTGATGGCATCTCGGCGGTAGTGCTGACCATGGCAGTGGTCACTCCCATGCTCAACGACGCCGGCATCGATTTGCTCTGGTTCGGTATTTTCGTGCTGGTGATGGTGGAAATGGCCCAGATTACGCCTCCCGTAGGCTTCAACCTCTTTGTCATGAAAGGCCTGACTAACCATAGCCTTGGCTTCATCGCGAAAGCGGCCGCCCCCATGTTCTTGATCATGGCGCTTATGGCGTTATTGCTGATCGCATTCCCCCTCTTGGCGACGTTCCTGCCCAGTTATATGAATGAGGCCACGATGTAATCAACGAATACTGACGACAGATACGACGTGCCACATCATTGGCGGACACTTGATCACAAAAACTCTCGAGACACATCGAGTACCCGACCATCGACCGTCCGCTGTACCTTGTCTTCGATTTCGCTGCAAAGAGACTCGACCTTTTTCGGCGATGTTGCGACGACAACGAAGGTCCACTCGCTGGACTCCAGCTTGTCATGATCGGCACTTTCACAGACCGCGATCGCGGGGTGGCGTCCAAAACGCTCGTGCATACCGCGGATACGTTGACGCTTCTCTTTGAGCGAGCTGCATCCTGGTAGGGAGAACCTCAGTGTCAATATACCGATGTGCATGAGCCGTCCTCTCTTCGCTGCCTTCCACTAACGTCCATGAGCTGAACCATACTGACACCAAGCATGGCCTATCTAGTGTAGAGACAGGGAGGTGGCAACATGAGTCTGGAACGTCGCGGCGGATGGCTGCCGATCACGATGGCAGTATTCGCCCTTGTACTGCTTGTGCTGGCTGCCCTGCTGATGGGCGGTGCGGGGCCGACCTATCGAATAGGATGGCTTGCGTTGGGCGAAGCCTTCGAGATGCTGCGCTATGGTGCCTACACTGCTGTCGCGGCTGGCGGCTTGGGATTGATCGCCCTGATAACTGCAGTCTGGTACCACCGACGCACCATGCCAGTACAGATCAGCGCTCTGGTAATTGTCGGTACCATAGCGCTGATGGCCGTCCCGTTTCTTCACTGGCAACGCGCCCAAGAGGCACCACCGATCCACGATATCACTACCGATACCAACGACCCGCCAGCCTTCGAAGCGCTGGCCACAGCCAGGGAGGAAGCCCCCAATGCAGTGGACTACCCCGGACAAGCCACTGCTCGACAGCAGCGCGAGGCCTACCCGAATATCCAGCCGTTGGTGATTCAAGCACCACTCACTACCGTCCTGTCTGCCGCCGAGGCGGTTGTGCAGGATCGTGGCTGGGAACAAGTAGCAGTGACTACCGACACCATCGAAGCCACCGCCACCACCACTTGGTTCGGCTTCAAGGACGATGTGGTCATTCGCCTACGCGAGACAGGCGACGGCGTGCGAGTGGACATGCGCTCCGCCTCACGAATCGGCCGTGGCGATATGGGTACCAACGCGGCACGGATACGAGATTATCTCGAGGCCCTGGAACAACGAATGGACTGAGAACGACAAGGTTGGTCATAGCAATGTGGTAGCCTGTCGAGTAGCCATCGAGTCGTGATCGCGAGACAAGCATGCTGACCATTTCCAACAAGGTAGAACTGGCTGACTGGGAAATCGATATCAGCCAGATCCGTGCCCAAGGGGCAGGCGGGCAGAACGTCAACAAGGTCTCCTCGGCGGTACATCTGCGTTTCGATATCCTCAACTCCAGCCTACCGCCCTTCTACAAGGAGCGCCTGATGCACTTGTCTGATCAGCGTATCAGCAAGGAGGGCATTATCGTCATCAAGGCGCAGAGCTTCCGCACATTGGAGCTGAACAAGGAAGACGCGTTACAGCGGCTGAAAGAACTCATTCAGAGCGCCGTGAAGCAGCAGAAGGCTCGCAAACCCACCAAGCCCACCAAAGGCTCCCAACGGCGCCGGGTTGACAGCAAAACCCGCAAGGGCAAGACCAAGGCACTACGCGGCAAAGTCGAGATTTGAGCCATACCCTCACCAGCCTGGCGCCAAATCAGCGGCGTCCTGCTGTGCGGTCTGAGCTAGGAAAGGCTGGCTTTTCGCACCTCGCTAGGCGGATGGCCCAGGCGTCGCCGATAGGCCCGCGAAAAGCTGGAGACATCGGCAAAGCCTAGATCGAGGGCGATCTCACCCACCGAACGACGAGTGTGAGCCAGCCAATATTGGGCCCAGCGCAGTCGGCGATTCATGACATATTGTTGAGGCGTGACACCGAATTGACGCTGGCAGAGCAGATGAAGTTGGCTCTGGCCGAGACACATGGCCTCCGCTAGCGCCTGGTTGTCAGGTGGCATGGCGAGGCGCTCGTCAATGAAGGCATCGAGGGCTGCAGCGGATAAACGGCTGCGCCTGAGCGTTTCCCTATCCCCCTGAGCGAGCAACTGGCTGAACTGGCTTACGAACAGCACCGCCAGTTGATGGTTGATCAGCGCGTGTTGTTCTGGCGAGCGAGCTGCCTTCAACTGCCCTGTGGCGAATTCCACCATGGGTATCAAGTTGGGCGGCAGTCTGAGAGCACGAGGTTCGGCGAACAGTGACTCGCGAAGCTCCAGGGCACAACTTTGCTCCAAAGAAGTCAGGCAAGGATCGTCGTCGTCCAGGTCGATCACCAGCACCTCACTGTCGTCCCCTCGGCCAAGGTAAAGATGCGTTTCCCGACTGGGGAGGATCGCCGCCTGGCCCAATACCAGCCGTTCGCCACCACGACTGAACTCATAGTCCATGGCACCGCGCCACCCCAGCATCAGTTGAGGATAGTCGTGGCAATGCTCGCCGGAGGTTCGGGCAATACGGTTACAGTGTGCTTGCGTCTGGGACATGGAGCTTCCCCCCTGGGAACGGGGCGATTGCATAGCTTGAGACAACGTTTGCGGAGACAGGGTCAAGAGCCGACCTCATGCCCCACATAGACTGGTCGTGGGTACAACTATAAATGAGGTTGCCATGTATCTCGACGCCGAACAAGTCACCACCAGTCTGCCTTGGGGCGCCTTGGTGGATGCGCTGGACGACATCTTCACTCGCACTGTGCACTCACCGGTGCGTCATCACCACCATATCAGCGTGCCGGGCGACCCGGACGCCACCCTACTGCTGATGCCGGCCTGGCTCGAGGGTCAGTACCTTGGGGTCAAGCAGGTCAACGTCTTTCCGGGTAACAGTGCCCGTGGCGAACCCGGCCTCAGCGGTCACTACCTGCTGAGCTGTGCTCGTACCGGCCGCCACCTGGCCCAGTTGGATGGCAACGAGCTCACGGCCCGTCGCACTGCCGCCGCCTCGGCCCTTGCTGCACGCTACCTGGCGCGAGAGGATGCCCGCGAGCTACTGATGGTGGGTGCCGGTCGAATGGGACGCCGACTGATCCCAGCCCATCAAGCCGTCCGCCCCATCGAGAAGGTACGAATCTGGGACATCCGCGAAGCCTCATCTCAAGCTCTGGCAGAGGAGCTCTGCGCCGAAGGCGTGGATGCCGAGGCAGTGCCCGCCAATGGTCTGGCCGACGCCGCCGGACAGGCTGACATCATCAGTTGCGCCACTCTCAGCCGTGATCCCCTTATTCAGGGAGAATGGCTGACGCCAGGGACTCACCTGGACCTGGTCGGCAGCTTCACGCCCTTCATGCGCGAGGCCGACGACACTGTCATGCGTCGCGGTGACATCTTCGTCGATACCCGCGAAGGGGCCCTGAGCGAAACCGGTGACCTGATCGACCCCATTGCCAGCGGCGTCATCTCGGTGGACGGCATCCTGGCCGACTTCCCCGACCTCTGCGCGGGGCGCCACGCCGGTCGATCACAGCTCAAGGCTCCCGACGAGGCGATCACGGTCTTCAAATCGGTGGGCGCTTCCGTGGAAGATCTCGCCGCCGCCATCCTGGCCTACGAGCGCTGCCGAGACTGAGCCCACCCCACGCGTTCTGGACTCCTGCGATACAACGACAACGAGGGCGAGTTCGCTCGCCCAGGAATGATACTCCGATGAAAGAATACGCGACGCCTGCGATCCCCATGCCAGGCCTGCCCCTGGCCATGCTTCCCATCTTGCTGACCATCGCGCTACTGGCGGTGCAGATCTTCTATTACGACGACTTCACCCCACATATCCCGCTAGCCATAGGGTTCGGTATTACCGCTTTGGTCGGCTGGCTGCAGGGCTATCGCTGGAAGGACATCGAATCGGGCGCCTTCAGGGTTCTCCACGTGGCAATGCCCTCCATTGCCACCCTGATCATCGTCGGCATGCTGGTGGGAACCTGGATTGCCAGCGGCACCGTGCCTATGCTCATCTACCTGGGGCTGGAATTGATCGATCCAAGCTGGTTCCTGGCGGCGGCCATGCTGATGTGTTCATTGGTCTCGCTGTCGATCGGATCCTCCTGGACCACCGTCGGCACCGTGGGGCTGGCGCTAATCGGGATCGGCGATGCCTTCGGCGTGCCCATCTACTGGACCGCCGGCGCCGTGGTTTCCGGTTCCTTCTTTGGCGACAAGATCTCACCGCTTTCCGATACTACCAACCTGTCACCGGCGGTGACCGAGACCAACATCTTCGACCACATCCGTTACATGCTTCCGACCACCATCCCGGCCATGCTGATCGCCCTGACGGTCTACTGGATCGTTGGGGGTGCAGATGCTGGGGCGGCCCATTCCCTGGAACGCATCGAGATCATCAAGCAAGGGTTGGCCGACAGCTTCGAGATGGGCCCGTGGCAGCTTCTGCCATTGTTGGTGGTCATCGGCCTTGCCTTCTTCAAGGTGGCACCGATCCCGGCCCTGTTCACCGGGGTGATGCTGGGCGGTGGCGTGGCCATCCTGACCCAGGGAGCCACCTATCATGACGCCCTGACCTTCGCCCACAGTGGTTTTTCCATCGAGACCGGCACCGCAACACTGGACAGCCTGCTCAATCGCGGTGGGGTTACCTCCATGACCTGGGTCGTGACCCTGATGATGTTCGCTTTGGCCTTCGGTGGCGCCCTGGAGCGCACCCGCTGTCTGGAGTCCATCGTCACTGCCATCATGTCGCGGCTGAAAAGCTTTCGGGGTCTGCAGACCAGCGCCATCCTGACCTCTATCGCCACCAATGTGGTCTCAGGGGATGTCTACCTGTCCATCGCCTTGCCCGGTCGGATGTACAAACCGGCCTATGACCGCATGGGCTACTCGCGGTTGAACCTGTCCCGTGCCATCGAAGAGGGCGGTACCCTGGTGTCTCCATTGGTGCCCTGGAACGCGGGCGGTGCCTTCGTGATCGGCGCCCTGGGCCTGGGCGTGACTGGCGGTGATTTCAGCTCCCTGCTCTATATCCCCCTCGCCTTTGCTTGTTGGCTGTCGCCATTGTTCGGCATCCTCTACGCTCAGATGGGCTGGTTCTCCAAGCGAGCCGAGCCTATCGAGGAGGAAAGCGACGAGGAAATGCGCATGGCGGAGGAACGGGGATGAGCGAAGGCGCCTTGGGCTCCCGGATCGCGGTGGTCGGCGCTGGTGTGGTCGGCATGACCACCGCTCTGGCACTCCAGCGTCGAGGCTACCAAGTCACCGTGCTTGATCCCCGTGCGCCTGGAGAGGGAGCCTCCTATGGCAATGCCGGCTTCCTGGCCACCGAGCTGATTGATCCACTGTCAACTCCCGCCATGCTCCGGAAAGCCCCAGGGCTGTGGCTGGATCCGCATGGGGCTGTCGCCCTGCCGCTTCGCTACCTACCCCGACTGCTACCTTGGCTAGCACGCTTCATTGCCGCCGCTCGTCCTTCCCAGGTAGCGAAGGGCCGCCAGGCACTGGCGGCCCTCAATGGCGCCTCGGTGGCAGCCTGGCAACGCTGCCTGGCCGATATCGATGCCGAGGAGGAATTGGTCGCCTCGGGGTACCTGAAGGTCTGGGAATCCTCCCGAGGTAGGGCAGCGGCCATGGCTGAGATGGAGCACCTGCGCCGCTGGGGTTACGAGGTGGAATGGCTCGAGGCGGCTGAGGTTCGTGCTCGAGAGCCCGGCCTGTCGGGAGCCATCAGCCATGGCCTCTTCTTCCCTGGCGCCCACCAGGTTCGCGACCCCTATGCCCTGGTCCGCCGCTTGGCCATGGCATTTCAGGCCCGAGGCGGAGAGTTTCGCCAAACGCGGGTCGAGCATCTCGTGCCTGCCGGTGACGGTGTGCAATTGAAGACGAATGCAGGAACCCTAACGGTAGCCCAGGCAGTCGTGGCTGCCGGCGCCTGGAGCCACCACCTGGCCGCAGGCCTCGGCCTCACGGTGCCGTTGGAGACAGAGCGCGGCTATCACCTCACCTTGCCTGACCGCGGAGAGGCGTTGCGACAGCCGGTCGGGTCAGCGGAGCGCCGCTGTGTCATGACCCCAATGACATGTGGCTTGCGTGTGGTAGGGTTCACTGAGCTTGGCGGGCTATCGATACCACCGGTGGCACGTCGCTATGATTCCCTGCGTCACCATACCGGTGCGTTGCTGCGAGATCCCGCTGGCCTCGATACCACCGCGACGGAGTGGATGGGCTTCCGTCCAACCCTCCCGGACTCCCTTCCAGTCATCGACAGCCACCCGACCTATCCAGCGGTGCACTTTGCCTTCGGCCATCAGCACTTGGGACTCACCCAAGCGGCTATCACAGCGGAGCTGATGACCGCGCGAATTCACGGTGAGTCTCCCGCCCTGGACCTCACCCCCTATCATGTGACGCGCTTCGGGCAGCAGGAGGCACCTGCCCCGGAAGCGGGAAGCGTCACGACACCGGAGTGATCTAGACAAGAACGTGAGCCTGACGCCCAACCCATAGGCTGAACCATACTGTCACCAGACATAGTCAACTGGGACACGGATATGGGAAGGGATGCACGCAATAGCCGTTTCAGGCATCAGTACCTGAGTTACGAGGCGCTGACCCGGCAACTTCAGGAGTGGGCACAGGCCTATCCACATGTGGCCCATTTGCAGAGTATCGGCACCAGCCCGGAGGGGCGGGAGGTCTGGGTACTGACCATCGGCCCGGAACCAGATCGATGCCGTCCTGCCGTGTGGGTGGACGGCAACATGCATGGTACCGAGTTGGCCGGTTCCAGCGTCGCACTGGCGATAGCCGAAGCGGTGCTGGCCCTGCACACCGAGCCAACTGCCCTGCCCGACGACCTGCCCAAGCACCTTCGCCATTTCCTGCGCGAGGTGTTGTTCTACGTGTGCCCACGCATCTCGCCGGATGGCGCCGAGCAGGTACTCAGGCAAGCCGGTTTCGTGCGTTCTGCACCGCGGCGGAGTCCGGATGCTACCGACAAGCCTTATTGGCATGCTCAGGATCTGGATGGCGATGGCCGCTGCCGCTATCTGCGTATTGAAGATGTGACCGGTGAATTCGTCGCCTCTTCCAAGTATCCTGGCCTGATGCTGCCGCGTGAGGTCGACGACCCGCCACCCTATTGGCGGCTTTACCCCGAAGGGATCATCGAACACTGGGATGGCGAGACGATCCCCGAGCCTCAGTGGTTACAAGATACGCCGGACTTCAACCGCAACTTTCCCTGGAGTTGGCAACCGGAACCCGAGCAGGCCGGTGCCGGCCACTACCCCGGCTCCGAACCCGAGACACGCGCCGTCATCGACTTCGCCGTTGCCCACCCGAACCTCTATGCGTGGCTGAACCTGCACACCTTTGGAGGAGTGTTCATCCGCCCATTGATCGATGCTCCTGATAGCTGCATGGACCAGAGTGATCTGGCCATCTACCATCAACTGGCCACCTGGGGGCGGTCCTTTGCCGGTTACCCCACCGTCAGTGGCTTCGAGGAATTCACCTACCAGCCCGATACCCCCCTGCATGGCGACCTCACTGAATTCGCCTACCACCAACGGGGCTGTCTGGCGCAGGTGTGCGAATTATGGGATCTGTTCCACCGTATGGACCGTCCCCGCCCCAAGCGCTTCGTGGAGCACTACACCGCCTTCGAGCGTGAGGACATGGAATGGCTGGCACAGTGGGACGCCGAGCATAACCAGCAGCGTCTGTTCCATCCCTGGCGGGCCTTGCACCATCCACAACTGGGTGAGTTGGAAATCGGGGGACTGGAGCCAGTCATCGGCATCTGGAATCCGCCCCCCGAAGTCTTGCCGGAAATTTGCGATAGCCTCACCGCCTACTGGTTACGTGTCGCATCCTTGCTGCCCCGGCTAGCAATCGCGACCGTGCACTGCACACCGCTGGGCGACGGCTATCGAGAGTTACGGGTCACGGTGGAAAATCGCGGTTACTTGCCCAGCCATGGGCTCAATGCCGCCAAGGATCGGCCATGGAACATGGGCGTGGAGGTGCAAGCCAGTACCGTGGGTTGCCGACTGCAAGCCCCCGAGAAAGCTCGCCAGATGCTGGGCCACCTGGATGGCTGGGGACGAGGACTGGGTGATGCGTCACTGATGCCCTGGTTTCAGCGCTCACGCGGCAACGCACATCAAGCCAAGGTCTGCTGGATCATCGAGGGTGAAGGCGAGGTCACGCTGCGTATCGGCGGACCACGGCTAGGCTACGTGACGCGTACGATCTCGATACCGGGAGACACGGCCGGGTAGCGTAGTGACATAACCGATCGAGCCAGCCGGGTCACTCGTTCCGCAACGCCTCCTGACGTTCATATTCGCGTCGTTTCTGTTCGAGATAGCGTTGTTCATCCAGTTCGTGAAGTTGACGTGGGTAGCGCTCCGTTGCCGCAAACCAACGTCGCAGACGCTCGTCGAGTCGTTCAGCCTCAGGCACCGCCCGCGTATCGAGATGGACTGCCAGTGCCAGGTAGAAGCGCATGACATTGCGTTCGATCATGCCGCGCGTACCCCCCACATAGCGTGGTTCTCCATCTGCCCCGTACCCCTCGATAGTGAACCCTACGCGATCCCGACCGCCAAAGGCAAAATAGGCCGACATGGCGACCCGCGCGGGCCATCCAAAGACGAGCGAGTAGCGCAGGTGCACCAGGCTCTCGTGTTCACTATACGGCATCGCCTGCAATTGCAGACGGAATGCACGTGTGCTGTAAGGGCCTTCGTCGCCCTCCACCACGATGGCGAGATACTGATCGTACATCGACACGACACGCAGATTCAGATCGAGACGTTCCGCCTCGCTGAGCGGCTGGTAATCCTGTCTGCCGACATGGATTTGCAAGCCGCTCACGTCGGAGTCCTTTCTCTCATCATGCAAACAGGCCTCGACATTGAGGTGCAGAAACATGATGTCGCACCACGCCGATGCAGAGCGTAGCTCCTGGGTTAGCGTTTCCAGAGAGTGAGGGATGCGGGCATAGACACTGCCGCTCACGGAGTAACGTCGTTCCTCGGAGGCCACCTGAAGGGGCTCATCGAAGGGTGAGCCAGCGATCTCCTCGAGCCACTGATCGCGGAGCGTCATGTCCTGGGCCACGACCACTGGCGGAAACAGACAAGCGAGCCATAAGCAGCACAAAATGCCTAGAGAGACAGCACAGCGGTCGCTCTTGATCGCTCCAACTTCGCGCCTGGAAGGCGCGGCGGCTCTATCTCGTCTATCGTGCAAGGTGCACCGGAACACGACGGCGGCCCCAGTGTCCGGGCGGGCCGGAAAATACCCCTGCGCAGCGGGTGCCACAGAACCGGCAATGGCCATCGTCGGTGAGATTCCATTTCGACAGCGCATGCCAGTCCCGCCCAATCAGCAGCTCCTGGCAGTGGTGGCAATAGGTGCTGCCACCGACTGCATCGTGCACATTTCCCGTATAGGCGTAGCGGATGCCGTTGGACATGGCAATCTCACGCGCATGACTGAGCGTGGCGGCAGAGGTATGCGGCTTGTCGCGCATCTTCCAGTCCGGGTGAAAGGCGGTGAAATGTAGCGGCACGTCAGGGCCAAGCCGCTCCACTACCCAACGGCTCAGCGCCTCGATTTCCTGCGGCGAGTCATTCTCGTCCGGGATCAACAGCGTAGTGATCTCGAACCAGACATCGGTCTCATGACGCAGATACTCCAAGGTATCCAGTACCGGGGACAGGCTACCGCCGCAGATCTTGCGGTAGAAGCCCTCGGTGAACGCCTTGAGGTCGACGTTGGCCGCGTCCATATGGGCAAAGAATTCCCGCCGTGGCGCGTCACAGATGTAGCCAGCGGTAACGGCCACCGAACGCACACCACGCTCGCGGCAGGCGTCGGCCACGTCCATGGCGTATTCCATGAAGATCACCGGGTCGTTGTAGGTATAGGCAACGCTATGGGCGCCTTGGGCCACGGCAGCTTCCGCCAGGGTCTCGGGGCTGGCGGCATCGGCTAGGGTGTCCATCTCCCGCGACTTACTCATGTCCCAGTTCTGGCAGAACTTGCAGGCAAGATTGCAGCCAGCGGTACCGAAGGAAAGTACCGAGGTGCCAGGGAGGAAGTGATTGAGCGGTTTTTTCTCGATGGGGTCGATACAGAACCCGCTGGAGCGACCATAGGAAGTGAGCACCACCTGATCGCCCTGTCGGGCGCGGACGAAGCATAGTCCGCGTTGGCCCTCGCGCAGTTTGCAAGCACGCGGACAAACATCGCACTGGATACGCCCATCATCGAGCGCGTGCCAGTAATGCGTCGAGATCACCGAGCTGTCGAGTCCGATTGTCATGGTGGTTGGCGGGCATCACCCACGTCGAAGCCGTTGGTCAAATTTCATTCTACCCAATCGAGACCACGGTGTGGCTCAAACCCCGAAGGGATAAGTCTCGTGAGCCTCTTCTTTGCGCCCGTAGTGGAAGGGGTCGCCCCGATGGTCGAGACAGGCGTACCCCCGGCGCGCCAATTCGGTCTGCTGGGGTCGACACGGGTCAGGTAGTCGATGACCGCCTCGTCGGAGCGATGCAGGCTGTAGAGATCCAAACCGTGAAAACCCACACTGTCGGCGTGCGCCCGCCCGGCGTTGTAATCACGTAACCAGATGATGAATTCGCGAACCTCATGGTTGCGCCACATCCACTGGGGAAAACGCTGGAAATCGTCGAAGGCCCCGATCAGCGAGTCATCGCTTTCCCCTCGGACAAAGCGGTTGAGGCGCAGAGCATCGGGCCAGTCAGCCTCGACCAGCACCGCCTCGAAGCCTCGCTCCTCATGGCATACACGGGTATGGGGCGTGATCATGAGCCTAGCCTCCCAGACGTCATTGTCAGACACCCTAGAAGTCTAGTAGTCGGGTCGGCGTCGGGAAACGCTCGAGTCTCGTGGCCAGAGCAGCCAAATCAAGGCCAGCCCCTGCAGGCACACCACTAGCCCAAAGCAGACTTGGTATCCCGTAGCGAAATATCCCACCCCGGGTCCCGCGTCCCAGAACCCGATGACGAGGCCGATGCCCCATTGCAGAGAGAAAGCCCCCAGGAAGACCATTAGGTTGAATGCCGTGATCACCCGGCCCAACAGGGCGACTTCAAACTGTGTAGAAATGACCGTATACAGCAACGTACCGGAAGTGCCGCATAGTCCGAACATCAACCACACAGGCAGTACATTGCCCGTTGGCTGCCAAGTCAGCACCATGACCGACAGCAAGAAAAGCACCAGCCCGGCGCCTGCCACCTTTATTGGCTTGATACCGAGCCGTCCCAGTCTTTCTGCCAAAGTTCCCCAAGCGACAAAGCCAACGGTGGTCGCGAGTGCCAACAGCAGCAGATGCTGTGCGACGGCGTTACGGTCCAGCTCCGCGACATCACGCAGCCACGGTCCCGCCCAGAGTCCCTGGATCGCCATAGGCGCACCGGAAAACACCATGGCGGCAGGGGCAAAGCGCCAGAATACCGAGCTACGGAGAATGTGGAACAAGGCAGCGACCTGTCGTCTCAACGGTTCTGCCTTGGTCATGTTCGTTTTCTCCGGTACTACCCACCACAGTACGGCCGCTACAACAACACAGGCCATTGCCAGCCCAACGAACAGTACTCGCCAAGTCGTCACTCCCAGTATGGCTTCGACAGGGGCTGTGGCACTCATCGCGCCAAGCCCACCACAAGCCAGCATGTACCCATTGACGAGGGGGAGTCGATGCGGCTCGAACCATTGCGAGAAGGTCTTGAAACTCGCCATCAAACAGGCAGAAACCCCCACACCGATCAAAGCCCGACCAACGCTCAGCGTCGCCAGCTCTTGACCCGCAGCGAAGGTGAGAGAGCCGGCTCCCGCGATCAACAGCAGAAGCGACTCCACACGACGCGGACCAAAACGGTCGAGGAGCACCCCCAGTGGCAACTGGAAACACGCGAAGGCAAGAAAGTAGAACCCCGTCAGCAAGCCAAGCTGATCGGCACTCATGCCAACATCCGTCTCCAACTCACTCGCGATCACGGCGTTGACGTTACGAAACAGATAGGAGAGGAAATAGCCGGCAGCAAATGGCAGGAAAATCCGAGAAAATCGGTTCGTCACCGCGGCTGGGACTGCCTGGGCTTCATTTCGCAACTGGGTCTCCTCTATCGAGTTGCCACGATAATGGGATCACATATTGGCAAGAGCGCCACGGTGCCGACCGACCGCTACTGCCATTCCACCAGTTCATGACGCTACCTATCATAAACCGACGAGATCCTCCTCCCCGGGCAGAGTCCGTTTAGAGGTAGCGGCGACCGACCGTGCTTCGATCGCCGCTCGCTACGCACGTTGCTTTTTCACAAATAACCGAGCTCGCTACAGGCACGCTCGGCCCCCTCATGCAAAGGAAACCGACCCGTATCATGGCAGACCTCCTCAGGGTAGAATTCGCTCATTGACTTAAGCGCATTGCGCATATTGGAAGCATTCTCCAATACACTCTTTGTCAATTGATAGGCAAGCTCTTCATCCATATCCTCATGCACAAACAGCACATGGTCTACCGATGCCGTGACGAACGGTTCTTCCAGGCTATCGTAGAACTCGGCCGGATGGTCGACCTTGATATATCCGCCGTAACTGTCGATCACCTTGTCAACAATATCTTCCTCTATCTTCAGCCAGACGAGGTCCCTGACCGAAGCGTCCATATCCAGCATGAAGGCTGCAGGCGCTCGGGTCATCACCATCGAGACATCGACGTGCCCATCGATCATCAGTGACGAATGCTCGGCCTGAGGATTATACGAAACACTCCCACCCCAATCGTTCAAGTCCTCGATGCTAACACCATACGCTTCCAGGAAACGTCGAGCGGTCAGTTCACCGGGATTGCCGCGCTGGAAAAAGGCCCACCGTAGTGAAGGCTTTTCATCAAGCAGCTCACCAACGGTCGTTACCCCATCGGGCAATGCGCTACCACGGATCATGAAGGCAGAATGACTAAGGGCATTGAAGCGCACCAGGGCCCGCAGGTTTTTCAGGCCGTCGGGAGCCCGTTTACCGATATCTCCCGTGCCCTCCATGGCATCCGCCGTGGTGATGGTATCGGTGATACCTATTGCCTCGTTCGGCGCTCCCCTCGATATATGGAACGGATTGGTCGTGCCCCCTCCCGAAACCGCCGAGATGTTCAAGCCGTCTATTTTCGTTTCCCAATCCGATATCCATACCGACATGACCTCCATGTAAAGGCCGCCGACAGAGCCGGCATAGGCTGTCATATCAATGTCCTGGGCCATTACCCGGTCGGAGCTTGCCATGCCGGCTGCGACCATCAATCCCGCTGCTGCTGACGCGTATTTAATGTTTTTCATAACAACTCCAATTGATTTGTAATTGTTTAACAAAATCAAGGTGAACCATTCACGGACGAACCATGCACCTTTCTTGCATCATACCATTGCCAGGAAAGCACCAGCCCGACAGCGAGTGCTGCCAGCACATCCGTCCATGGCATTGGCATGACAATGGCCAACAGCGAGACACCCAGAAGTGCTCGCTGCACCATATTCAGACGATGAAGGAACCAATCGGACATCAACACCACGAGCCCAATGACTGCGACAGTCGTGCTGATGAAGACCTGGAGACCGAACCAGAATCCATGTTCTCCAAGATTCAGAAGCGTTGGATTATAAGCAATCACGATCGGAATCACATACGCGGGCATACCGAGGCGGAGACCACGCATACCGGCGCGCGTGAAGCTACAACCGGCGATCGACGCTGCCGCGAATGTCGCCACACAGACAGGGGGGGTAATGTTCGCGGTCAGGGCGAACAAGAAAATGATCATGTAGGCGACGAAGGGGTCAATACCGAATTCCATGAGTGCAGTCGCGCCGAACAATGATGCGATAAGAAATGCCCCGGTTACTGGCATACCGAAGCCAAGCACTATCGTCATGGCGCCGACGATCAAGAGTGCCGGAAACATGTAGCCACCGCTCAGATCTACAAGAAGCCCTGTTATCTGATAAGGAACGCCCGTCATCTCAAGGATCGCGATACCGATTCCAGCGCAGACCAATACGATACCGATCGAGACGATACGCTTCATTGTGGACACAGTCGCATCCACCAATTCCCGAATCCCCATTCTCGTTTCACGGCGTAGCCAGCTGATGGGGATGACAGAAAGCGTCGCTACCGTCGCGGCGAAGTATGGCGTATATCGCATGACAAGCAGAACGATCAGGATCACCAAAGGCAAGGCCAGGTGCCAGTAGCGCGACAGGACTTCACCAAGACTTATCTGTTCTCCTTCTGGCTCATACACGCCAATTCCCGCTTTATTCGATTCAATATGAACCGCGAAATACAGTGCAAAGACATAGAAGAAGGAAGGAACCAGCGCAGCCACGGCGACATAGGCATAGCTGACACGGCTGAACTCGGCAACGATGAAGGCAGCGGCCCCCATCACAGGAGGAAGCAGCTGACCAAGCTGAGAGGCGCAAGCTTCTGTAGCCGCCGCGAACTCTCTACGATAACCGGCCCGCTTCATCAAGGGGATCGTGACCGCTCCTGTTGCATAGACATTGGCCGCCCCACTGCCAGTCAAGGCGCCGAAAATCACGCTGGCAATAACGGCCGCCTTGCCAGGCCCGCCCTTCCGGCCACGCGTCATGGACACGATGATTTGCGAAAGCAGGCGCTCTCCTCCGGCCGCCTGAAGAAAGGCGCCAAAGGCAATGAACATGAACACGATCGACAGCGACAGTGAAGCAAGCGATCCATAAACACCGGTCGATGTCAGGAAGATATGATCAAGGAATTTCTCGGCGCCTGCCCCTTGATGTCGAAGCACGCCGGGCAAGTATGAGCCAAGGAGGGTAAAGGCACCGAATGCCACGATAATGATCGGAAGCACCAGGCCCACTATCCGCCTTGCCAGCTCGATAATAAGTCCAATGGTAACCACGCCCACAATCCAGTCGCCTGTGGTCAGCGGATCCAGATAGGCCAAGCGCAGGGTAATACGCTCATAATCATTTAGAATATAAACGGCTGAAACAAGCCCGAGGATCGCAAGAACCCAATCAAACCAGTGAGGTATATGAGGGGCTTCTTCTGCACCATCCTCCACAGTTTTAGGGGTCCGGAAAGGAAGAAGGAGAAACCCAAGAAAAATCAGCGCACTGACATGGATAGGCCGAACCATCATGGGCTCGGGAACGCCCGTAAGCGCTATGTAGAAGTGATAGATGGCAACGACCAGCATCACTGCGGTTACGCTTCGTACGCTAACCGACATCTTGTTAACCTCCCCTTGTTGTACTTGGCGAACGCTACAATTGCTGTGCACTCGCTGCGCTTCTATCAAACAACAGGTCTCTGCATGTCAACCTCTGTGTGGACGTAAAGCTGCTGCATCGGTGTATGGTTTTGTCGAGATAAGATGGCGACGACCTCGACAAACTTCCAGTGAGCAATGGGGCCGTCACCACACAAGTTTAAGAGATTTCCTCCGCCTTCAATGGCATGTCCATCTTGCGGAGTATCTCCTGCACTTTTGCCACGTCCACATCCCTGACGGTGGTCCCCGACGCGACCGCGACAGCGGCGGCTACGCCGGCGGCCTGACCAGTGGCCATGCACGCAGGCATGTTACGGGTACGGCCGTGGGCAACATGGTCGGCCGAGATGCAGCGACCTGCCACCAGCAGTTGACCCACGTCCAAGGGTACCAGGCAGCGGTAGGGGATCTCGTAGGCTCCGAGGCCCTGGAAGTCCACATCCGCCCCCTTGACGTCGTGCACG
The DNA here is from genome assembly GCF_000409775.1 of Litchfieldella anticariensis FP35 = DSM 16096. GTDB lineage: Bacteria > Pseudomonadota > Gammaproteobacteria > Pseudomonadales > Halomonadaceae > Litchfieldella > Litchfieldella anticariensis. The sequence continues at coordinate 174,941 of NZ_KE332391.1, forward strand.
TCCATGGCGCAGTTATCAGCGGCAATGGTGTCCTCGAACGGTACGCAATCGATGACATCCTTGCCCGTCAGCATGTACTCCCCGCGTATGTGGCGGGTTTCACGCACACCGATCACTGGGGCAATCTGTCCGATGTGGGCATTCTCGAACCCGGGGATCTTCTCGACCAGGAACGCCGTATAGGCCTCTATCTGACGGTAGATCTCGAGCATTGCATCGCTCATCTCCAGTGGCGACAGCCCATCCACACCAAGCACTCGCGTGGCGTTCACATAGAGCACACCGTTGGCCGTCTTCAAGGTGATGTTGTCGCGCTGGAGCTTGATGTTCTTTTCTTTCTGGTAGGCTCTGATCAGATTATTGAACCCCGTCAGCCACAGGCCGTAATCCAGATCCTCATCGTTCTCGGGTATGGCTCGCGCAGGGACCTCGTCCGGGTTGGCCTTGGCCCATTCAGCCAAGCGTTTCACGTCCACGTTAGAGAGAGTGAAATACATGGAAACCGGCTGCACAGCATGCGCATCGCCATCGCCAAGCACGTAGGGTGCACCAGCAGCGGCCGCGACGTCGGCATCTGCTGAACAATCGACGACTACCTTGGCACTCACATATTGACGGCCGCCCTTGCCCTCGATGATGACGCCGGCAACCTTGTTGTCCTCCATGACCGGCGCCGATACGACTGTCTCGAAGAGCACCCGCACCCCCGCTTCATGCAGCAGGCGCGTGAGCAGCATTTTCATGATTTCCGGATCGCAGGGCGATGCGATCTTGACGTCTTTCACCTTGGTGGTGGCGACATAGTCGGCACCCACGCCTCCGACCGAACGCGCGAGGTTCCAGAGCTCGAGGGGGATGCCGCCCGACAGGACTCCTGACGGTTTGGTGTTCAGGCCCAGCGTCATGTTGCCCCCGAGCGACCCGAAACGCTCGATCAGTACAACGCGCTGCCCTTGGCGCGCTGCTGCCAAAGCCGCCATCGGCCCCGTGGTGCCTCCACCAACGACGATGATGTCGGCATCAAGCAAGCAAGGAATCTCACGAGCGGGTTCGGTGATGTTCGGCAAATTGTTCGACATTTCTTAGCTCTCCTGTTTCTGAGCCGAGCGATATGGGTGCACCGCAGCAACCAGCTATGGCTCAACTATTGATTCATATACGTAACAATGTTTCGTACACGAAACTATGGTAGACTATTCTGGTGTTGTCAAATACACAGGCCCGATTTCCGAGCGATGCTTGCTTCAGGCGATGGGCTGCCCGATGCTTGCCCTTGGAGCCAGTCGGTGCTTGCGCCAGGAGCGGGATGCAGATGGAGAGACCAGACGTGGATGACAAGACAGGTGGGATCAATCAGAACTACATCGTGCCGGGGCTTCGCCGTGGGCTTGCGGTACTGGGGCTATTTGGCCGATCACGGCCGACCATGCGTCTTGCCGAAATTGGCCGGGAGCTTGGTCTGCCGCGTGCGACCGCCTTTCGGCTGGTTTACACCCTTGAAACAGAAGGCTACCTGCTACGTGGCAAGGACTCGGTAACCTATAGCCTCGGCCCTCGAGTATTGACACTGGGTTTCGACTATCTGCACTCTCAGGAACTGATCGAAATAGCAGGCCCTTTACTCGACGAACTGAGGGACAGGGTGGGAGCCAGCACTCATATGGGATTACTGGACGGATGCGATGTCCTTTACGTATATCGAGCCCCATCCCATCAGCGCCTGTCGAGTAACCGCCGTGTGGGCTCGCGCCTGCCGGCCCATTTTTCTTCTCTCGGCAGAGCCTTGCTAATGGATTTATCGGATGATGAACTCGCCGAACTATATGATGACAATTACAATTTCCATGCCTTGACAGAGCGTGGACCTGGCAACCTGGACGAATTGAAGCGTTGTCTCGAAGAAGAACGGCAACAGGGATACATAGCAGGTTCATTCATTGGTGACGGCATCATTAGCATTGCAGCACCGGTGCGGGATGCATCCAAGCGCGCTGTTGCCGCTATCAATGTCTCGGATTATGAATCACTTCCCTGCATGGAAGATCTTCACGGCACGCTGAAGGACAATGTGCTTAAAACCGCCGCCGATATCTCCCACCACCTAGGATATATATAGCGGGCCACTTCACAAACCAACCCCTGCCGGGGCCAGGTAGATGATGACAAGTAGACGGGCAGGCGTGCAGGTTTGGACCTGCTTTTTGCTCGAATCGTCACTGTGATGACGATTGCCTAACCCGCGCATACTTCAGAACGAACCTATCCAATAAAAATGGAATCCCCTATATGCATTTGCTTGCACCAATACAGCTTGGCAGTTTGTCATTACCAAATCGCATCATCATGGCTCCCCTGACCCGACAGCGAACTCGTCAGCCCGGCAATGTGCCCTATGGGTTGAATGCCACCTATTATGCCCAACGCGCCAGTGCTGGCCTCATCATCACAGAGGGCGCACAGATCAATGCTCAGGGACAGGGATTTGCCTGGACCCCCGGGATTCACAGTAAAGCCCAGATCGATGGCTGGCGAAAGGTGACCGAGGCCGTACATGCCCGGGGCGGTCGCATCGTCCTGCAGCTATGGCACGTAGGACGGGTATCACATCGACTACTGCAGCCCGACGCCGCCGCCCCTGTCGCACCCTCGGCGATCAGGGCCGAGGCGAAGGCATACGTGGAGTTTGCCAATGGCCACGCCGGATTCGCAGCGGCCGACCAGCCCCGCGCACTGGAACTCGACGATCTGCCACATTTGGTGGAAGATTTCGCCCAGGCTGCAGCAAACTGCATGCATGCAGGTTTTGACGGTGTCGAGGTGCAAGCCGGCAACGGTTTTCTATTGGACCAGTTCCTCAGCTCCGGGACGAATCACCGCGATGACGCTTACGGCGGGAAAATTGCAAACCGAGCCCGTCTTCCACTGGAAGTGCTGGATGCGGTCGTAGATGCCATAGGCGACCCTGGCCGCGTAGGCATTCATTTCTCGCCGTTGAATACCTACAACGACATGCATGACGCCGATCCACACGAAACGTTTCCGTATATGATCGACAGGCTCAATGAACGTGATCTGGCCTATCTGCATCTCACGAACCCGAGGCAGAACCACGAGGCAGAAGCCCTGTTGACTTCGCTACGCCATCGCTACCGGGGCCACGTCATCCGCGCTGGCGGCTATGACGCTGCCTTGGGCAACCAGGCCATCCGAACGGGGGCAACCGACGGGGTCGTCTTTGGCAAACCTTTTATCTCCAATCCAGATTTAGTCGAACGAATCCGTCACGGGGTGCCTTGGACTATGGCGGATGAGGAGTCGTTCTATGGCGGTGGGGCGAAGGGGTACACCGACTACCCTAGGCTACAGCTAACAGATCGCTACGAGGAATTGCCAGACTCTGGTTCAGTTGCTGGCCTGGTCAAACAAGCCCCTCCATGAGTCGTCGGTGAATGAGAGAACCCGGTTGGGTGCAATAAACGACGGACCCTCAGCAGCTTTCGCGTTGGCCGAGGATTCCTCCGGCAATCCGACAAGTAGCGCCAATGGATCATGGAACCAAACGTTCCGGAGCCGATCGTCGGTGCTCACCCATGCCTGTGCCGAAGCGCAGCATGAGCCGGCGGTGTCCCGCCAGGCTCACCCACACCCGGCCCCTTGGCACCGCGGTAGACGGGCGGGAGTTCAGTGCCCACGGCTCTGAGCGTGGACACCAGATCCCGCGTCGTGCGATCGGTAACGTCCAGGGGGCATTACAGAACACAGTCGAGATACCGACGATTTCTATGTCAGATGCTTGCGCGAGTAGCGTCAGCGCAAAGCAATCGTCCGGATCCGTGATGCGGCGGTGGCCACAGGCAGCGTCTGTGTCGACCCACACCCTCTCGGGCATCTGGACAACGGGGCCATTCTCCACGATCGGCAAGGGAGGCGCCGACAGTTCGCCGGTTCGCCTGGTGGAAACGGGGATGGCAAAGCTCACCAGCAGCAGCACAGCGATCACCACGGCGACACTGGCGACGACGAGTTTCATGGTTCCTCGACACATGCCCCCTCCACCACCTGTACCTTGGTAAATGCCGTCCCTCGCCAAAGCTAGGGTCAGGCTCGCATAGCGGCAAGAAACGCCTCCCGTCAATACGAACGCTCAATAATCCTTGAATGTAACATAATGTGTACTAACGTTTCAGTAAGCCTGTCGTCGAAAGGCACAGACCCGGTTGTAAGAAAGCCGCAGCGTCAGGGGGGTAAGCAATGTCCAGCACATGCACCCCAAATCGGAGGGCATCCCATGAACACTCAACACATCACTGAAATTGGCCGCTTCCACCTAGGTGTCGTCAGAGCCTCTTGGACAGGACGTACGATCATCACGGCACGACGCGAGCCCGACGAAGGCCCGATGAGTGTCGAACAAGCAGCCAACGCAAGGCGCGAGGCAGAGTATGTGGCCAGGCGCAACGGTATCAAGGAACCACTGTTACAGATCTGGAAAATCAGTTCGTAAGCCTCAACCAGTAGCTGCATGAGTCAATGGGCTTCGCTTTGCGAAGCCCATCCTGTCTTGGCGATACTCCCCTTGTCCCCAGAGTTCGCAGGCTGCCCCCATTGGAGCTAAAGTGGGAACTCAGTCAAAGGAAGGACAAGATGAGAAATCTTTATCGGATCGTAAAAGCCGACACATGGAAAGAAGCCAAAGAAATCGGCCATATCCCACGCTGCGGAAACGACGAGAGACGAAACCGCATCCACTTGAATGTTCACGAAGCCGTGGAGTACGTAGCGGCGAAATACTACGTACCCGATGAGCAGCCATTGGCTATCGAATTCGACACAAGCAGTTTCTTGGAGAATATCGAGTGGTTGGAGCCGACTGATGAACTCCCCTGGAAGCAACCTCTAGTCGACATCCCCAATCTACCGATCCATGCTGTGGTGGCAATACACCAACTCGACCCTGGGCTTGTCGATGGCAAGAACACCTATAAACTGCGGAAGGTGACTCAAGATACAGCCCGTCACTCCTAAGCAGTGTTTCTCACATGTTTAACGCTTCCAATTATGTATACGTTCAAAAGAGCAGGAAGATGCTGGCTATCATTCTGGAATTCGACGTTATCCCAGGAAAAGAAGACGCGTTTCGTGAAGCCTGGAAAGAAACGACAAAGTATATCCACACGAATTTTGGCAGTTTAGGCTCACGCCTTCATCGGGATGAAAACGGTAGATTCATCGCTTATGCTCAATGGCCAGATCATGAAACCTACAAGAAAGAGCATGACTGGTCAGAAGAAGGAATCAAGTGCCGAGAGCGGATGCGAGCGACACTGAAGTCTGAAAAAGTGACTGTACTGCATAAGCTTGACGTGGATATCGACTTGCTTGAATAAAAAGCTTCCCGCACTGATTCAGCGCAATATACTTGTCTCGGAGCCTCTCCCAAAGACCAGGTCGAGGCTTCATGATTCCTTGGAACTGCCAGTTAACTCGAAAGCATGGCAACGCTATCGCTCATGAGCCTCGCGGCTATCCATTGGCGCCTGCTCGCGGTCGTCGCGACCGTAGTCACGCACGACATGAGCGATCCTTAGTCGGTAGTTCTCGAATATCGAGGACCTGCCCGCCCGCTGCGCGGCCCGGTGTTGCTCCAGGCGTCGCCACTGCTCAATGGCGGTCTCATCGCGCCAGAACGAGAGTGACAGCAACTTGTCAGGGTCGTTAAGGCTCTGGAAACGTTCGATGGAGATGAAGCCTTCGATGTCATCCAGTAGCGGTTTCAGCTCGGCAGCGATATCGAAGTAACGCTGACGCTGGGTGGGTGTCGGCACGGCTTCGAATATGACGGCGATCATGGTATCTCCTCTTCGTTATTGATGAGTGAACAACGGAATACGTCCATTCACCGGGCGGTTTGCCTGCTGACCACTATGTGACATGGTGAATCGTCACGATTCGCCAGGGATCGAAATATGCATGACACCGATCATGATGCCGCGGTTTCCCGGATCGCGGCCGCCATCGCTGAACCCGCCAGGACACGCATGCTATGTTGCCTGATGGACGGGCACGCGCGCACCAGCACCGAGCTGGCCATTGTCGCCGAGGTCAGCCCTTCCACAGCCAGCGCGCACCTTGCCCGGCTAAAGGAACAGCACCTGGTGAGTCTGCACGTGCAGGGCAGACACCGCTACTACCACCTGGCGAGCCAGACAGTGGCGCGGGCACTCGAAGCGTTGATGGCGATTGCCCCGCCCGATGGTCCCCGATTCACGCCCACGACTCCCGACCGGCTGCAACTGGCCCGAACCTGCTACGACCATATGGCCGGCACCCTGGCCGTGCTGCTTCACGACCGCTTCATCGCGCTGGGCTGGTTGTGCTCTCCCGAGGTGGAAGGGGATTACCAGCTCACGGAAACCGGTAACCGGGAATTGGCTGCGCTGGGGATCGATACCCAGGCGGCGGGCAAACGGCGGCGGCGCTTCGCCTACCCCTGCATGGACTGGAGCATGCGGCGCCCCCACTTGGGGGGCGCCTTGGGGGCCGCGCTGTTGCAAGCCGCACAGCAACGAGAGTGGGTGCGCAAGGACCTGGATTGCCGCGCACTGACAGTGACGGACACAGGACACAAGGAGATCCAGAAGCGGTTCGATGTCCACCTATAGCCATTGGCCAGGAAGAGCTCGCTGGAGTTGCGCTCATGGAAGCTCATCGTAGTGAGCGAGCTGATCGGTGATATCGAACCAAGGCGCCTTCGATGCACAGAATATATGGACATTGGGGCGCTGGCTGGGCACGTCATCGAGTACACCCAGCCGCACGATGTATTTCCCCCGTTTCAGCTTGTGGGAAAACAGGCTCGACCCACAGTCGCGGCAAAATCCCAGCTCCGTCTCCCCGGACTTTCGGTAATGAGACACGAACTCTTCTCCGGCCGTGATTGAAAAGTCTTTCTCATCGAAGAGACCACCAGCCGCGAATGCAGAGCCCGACCACTTGCGACATTCCGAGCAATGACAGTAGCCGATGAAATCGAATTCATCCGGCACTTGGATTTTGACTTTTCCACACAAACACGAACCCGTCAGGTTGTTCATCTTGACCTCATATCATGCGATGTTTCATTTCACTGGCCCACCAATGGACCAGATATGACCGAAGGGATCCTTGATCTGGCCATAGCGCATTCCCCAGAACTGATTGTCAAGCTCCATGACGACTTCCGCACCAGCATTGACTGCCCGCTCCCAGGCAGCATCGGCATCAGGTACGTCGAGATGGATGACGCAGCTCGCGCCACCAAGCCGAGTTGGTGCCTTGGCACTGCCGTAATCGCCGATCTCAGGAAATTCGTCATGTAGATAGATCGCTCCAGCACCGAGCTTTAGGTGGGCATGCATCAACCTCTTTCCGTCCTCAGCAAGATGTTTTCCTTCTAATGTGGCACCAAACGCTCGTTCATAAAATGCAATCGCCGCCTCACCATCATTGACGGCGAGGTGAGGAACCGGAGCTGGGTTCGTCATGGCTATATCCTCATGGGCATGTGATGATGATGGATATGGTAGAAATCCGGATCGACAATCAGAAATGCCGATATCCGACGTTGCTTCCAAGGATGCAAGCGTACTCGCCACCTCAAATTAGCTTGCGCCTCCCCGTTCTGCCACAAAGCCACCAATCAACTGAATTAAAAGGAAAATTTTTCAAGCGGAAGTCGAAACCGTGCATTCTGTCTCATTAGGGATGGAGTCCAGAAAACATGAGTGAGTTCGATGTGTATAAAACCAATAATGGAAGTTCGTTCTCATGAGGAGGCAGCACGGTACGGCGTCTCCCCCCATTCCCGTGCAGATCTGGAAGATCGCTGCCGTAAGTGGAACAGGCGCGTTCATGGCCATGCTCGACTCCACGGTGGCCAATCTTGCTCTCGAATCCGTTCGCGCCGACTTCGACTCCACACTCTCCCTCGTGCAATGGGTCGCTACCGGTTACCTCCTGGCCTTGGCGGTCTCTCTCCCCGCGACAGGCTGGCTCGGCAACCGATACGGATATGGTCGTGTCTGGGCATCGGCTCTGGCTGCCTTTGTCGTCGGATCCATCCTCTGCGCCCTGGCACCCGGGCCACTGACGCTTATCGGCGCCCGGTTCTTGCAGGGGCTTGCCGGCGGCTTGATGGTTCCGGCCGGGCAAGCCGTTCTCGGGTCGACCGCCAACCCCAAACAACTTGGAAGGCTGATGGGCACGCTCGGTCTGGTCATTGCCCTGGGCCCCGCCATAGGGCCAGCGATGGGTGGCTTGTTGCTGGAGCTTGGCTCATGGCGCTGGCTGTTCTGGATCAATGTTCCTATCGGTATTGCCGCGCTCATCGCTTCTCGGGGCCTCGTGCCAGCAGGGTCGACGGATACCGAACGTCCCTTGGATCGTAAAGGGTTCGCCCTTCTCGCCATCGGACTTCCTCTGCTGCTCTATGGGGCAACGGAAATTGGAGCAGCAGGAGCGACCGCAGTCACGGTTCTCTCAGTAATCGCTGGAGCCGTACTGGCTGCCCTCTTCGTCCTCAATGCGCTGCATACAAGTACCCCCCTCATCGACTTACGGTTACTGAAACGGAAAACCTTCGCCGCTGCGACCGCAACCGCCGGACTCACCGGCGCCAATATGTATGGTGGACTCCTGCTTCTGCCGTTATATCTTCAGCTTCCGCTGGGCCAGGACACGACGGAGACCGGGGTGATGCTCCTTGTCATGGGATTGGGCTCCGCATTGGCCCTTCCCGTCAGCGGCATGCTGACCGATCGCTTCAGTGCAGGCCCAGTCATCATGATGGGGGCGTCGTTGTTGGTCATCACCAGTATTCCCTTCCTATTGCCCACCGCACCTTCCGACGCACTACTTGGATTGATCCTTTTCTCCAGAGGCGTGGGGGTGGCTTTGGCGCAGATGCCCGCCATGGCCGCTGCTTATGCATCAGTCACCAGCAACGAGATGGGTGATGCTACGACCCTAGTCAACATCGTCCAGCGCATCGGAGGTGCCATTGGGGCAGTATGCATGGTCATCATGCTCACTCAAGACAGTAGCGACAATTTCAGTGCCTATACTTGGGCTTTCGCTACACTGGCCATCATCTCTTCTCTGCCACTGATATTGACCGTGTTCCTATGGCAGCGCCCACGACACTTTCACCGGTACGCCCCCGAATCGCGTGCCGATCGAGCCACCGATGACGAGACGTGGTGAGTTTTGTCGGCGAGGTTAGCTGTCAATCGTCGAAGGAATGACGCACAAGAGGAGCATCGAATGCCAAGTGCTCGGCAATATCGGTCATGGCGTCGAATGGCTGTTCGTAACTCCAGGCGACATCGGTCAGCGTTTCGCCATCCAGCGATAGTGAGTAATAGCTGGCATCGCCTTTGAATGGGCAGTGGGTGACCGTCGCTGACTGGACCAGGTGCTGCATGTCGACATCCTGCCGCGGTATGTACTGGCGAGGAGGATAGTCTTTCTCGCGCAACTCGATGGCATCTCGAGTATCGGCAAGCAATGTCTCACCGATCCAGACACGAACCCGCTGCGGATTGGGGTGTAGGCTGATGCGTCCAGTAGGGTCATGGATCATGGTGTGAAGACCTCATCTTTACCCAGCAATGGTACGTCAGTCTTAACCGTAGCAGACCCGTGGCGATCAAGGTTCATTCCGCCTCTTTGTAGGCCACGAACTCTCCCTTGCCGACAGGCACCAGGCAGGTCGTGAATGCCTCCAGTTTTTCGACATAAGCCATGAAGTCGGCCAGTTCCGCCTGATGCGAGATGGCATTGTCACATATCAACACTCCACCAGGGTTCAGCACGGCCATCACATCATCGATGAAGTCCAGGTATTGCGAACGTTCAGCATCGAGGAAGACCATATCGAAGCGCGTCTCTCGTGCCCGCAGATAGCCCGCCGCAGAGCCTTCGATCTGCCGGATCTTGTGGGCCAACCCAGCCCTGGCAAAATTATCGCGTGCCTCGCACACCTTGTCGGACGAGACTTCGACAGTGGTGACACGACCCGAGTCGTCGATAGAGGACGCCAGCCACAGCGTGGAGTAGCCATTCGAGGTACCGATTTCCAGTACCTTGCTGGCCTTCATGGCTTTGAGCAGCACCGCCAGGAATTGGCCGGTATCACGGGTAATGTTGAGATATTTCCGGCTTCGCTCGGTGGTTTGGGCATCGTTCTCTTCGCCCTTCCGCTCCAACTCTGCCAGCAATTCATCGATTGACATAGGTCTCCCTCCCTCAATGACAACATCCTTTTAATGACCGCGTCGGCCATGACGAGTAAAGGCATCGCCCATCATTTAGCCATATTCGGCTCATACAGCAAGCCGAATGTCGGGAGGATTCGGCTCAGCCTCTTTATGAGGTAGTTGCAAACTCCAGCTTGCCCCCCTCCCCCTCAGTGCTAGCTTGAAAGTCAGCGATCACGGACAAGCCCAATAACAAACCTCGGTGGCTGACCATGAAACTCACTCCATATCCTCAGCACCACGTCTTCGTTGTTCCTCTTGCGCTTACAGTACTCCTGCTCGTTGCGGTCTTCTGGCCATCGCCCGCCCACGCCCAGACATCGGGCCAAGTTTCACGCCTTGAACCCTCGGAGTGCGCAACGCAGGCACTCAGCGAGCTACAAGCGCAGTGCTACACTTTTTATGGCCAGGAAAATTGGGATGAGCCGAACGGCACCATCATCGAGTTACCCGTGGCAGTGTTCGAGCCCGAAACGAAGGGTGCATCAGGGGAAGACAGCGCCGATGTGCCAGTCGTCTTCTTCCCCGGGGGCCCCGGCTATTCTTCATTAGGCAACCGCGAGTACCTGGAACAACTGCTCAAGGATGTCGGCAACCGCACGCTGATAACGATGGATCATCGCGGTTTCATTCATGCCAGGCCGGCGTTGAAATGCCCCGACTATGCGTCGGTATCTCCCTATCACAACATCATCCACACGCCAGCCATTGCCTCTTCGCTGGACCCCATGGAACGCCTGGATAGCATCACCGGTATCGTGGCCAACTGCTATCGAAAGCTACAAGCAGAGGGGATTGAGGTTTCCCAATACAATTCCTACTCAGTAAGTCGGGATGTCGATGAGATTCGGCGTTTACTCGATCACGACAAGATCGACGCCTACGGCTCGTCGACGGGTAGCGGTACGGTACTCTCCTACATCCAGTATTACCCCGACAGCGTGCGCGCCGCGATACTCGGCTGGCCGTGGTTCATCAATTTGCGCAACCGCGCCCCTATGGATGAGTTGTACACCGCCAAGCAGACCTTCACCGATACCCTGGCCTTGTGCGTAGCGCAGAGCGAGGACTGTCGAGACATGCTGCCCGCCTGGTTCCTGGCAATCGACAGGGCACGCCGGGCCCTCGATGCCAAACCCTTCGTCACCACCGTGCAGGAAATCGACGGCAGTGAGAAGAAGCTCTACTTCGACGGAGCGGCCTTTCTCGACACCCTCTACCTGATGCTGGCCAGCGACTATGCCGTGCTGCCAAGCCTGATCTCCGACATCGAGCAAGGCCACTACTCACGCCTGAGGGATTTCTTCCTGATCGACCAATATGACCCTGAGCCTACCGCCCCCAATTATGCGCTGGGTTACTTCCTGGCCCATGTCTGCAACGACATGGGCACCAATCGTCCTACGCCGGAGGATTCGATTGCCGCCGTCAAGCGTGAACCCGCTGTGTTGGGCTTCGAACCACCGTGGTTGTGCGCCTGGTGGGGCGGCGACGGAGATGTGCCAGAGGAACATAACGACCCACTGGTTTCGGATATTTCAGCACTGGCGATTCACGGTCAGATGGATCCGTGTTGCGGGACACGCTGGAGCGAACATGCGGCACGCACCATGCCCAACCTTCAATTCGTGGAGTTTCAGGCCATGGGGCATAGCCCCGTCACGGAATGCCGCTCGATCATGATTCAGGATTTTCTCGATGATCCTCAAGCGACAGTGGACGACAGTTGCAAGGACGAAGTGCCACTGGAACCCTGGGTATTAGAAAAAGCGGAGGGAAAATCAAGCCAAGAGTCAAATTAAATTATACTTATGCTGACATGATTATTGGTTATAAGCATAATAATTGTCGTGTGCCAAGACACACGGACTTATATCGCAGGGAACCAAGATAATGATGTCGACTCGCTACAAGGCCGCCCTTTCGGCCCTTCCATTGCTGTACTGTACTGCTGCTGCTCATGCCTTGGACTGGCAGGAAGCGCCGCGTTACAACACCATCAACCTGTCATCCGGTTTCCAACCGGATCCCCAACAGTTCGAAATCACCGCGGGTGGCAATACTCCCGCCTCCAAGGCAGGCTCCAACTGTACTGGCTATGTCCACGGTCTGGCCCCCGACATGGACTTCAATTTCGAAGCCGGCGAATACCAGCTCGTTGTCTATGTCGAGTCATCGGCCGATACCACCCTGGTGGTCAATGACGCCGATGGCAACTGGCACTGCAACGACGATTTCTCCTCATCCAGTGGTACCAATCCGGCTATCAAATGGGTCAATCCTCCATCGGGCAACTACAACGTCTGGGTCGGCACCCTTGCTGGTGGGCAGGCGGATGCCACGGTCAAGTTCTCCGAAATGGATCCCGAGTGGCACGGCAGCCCCGCTGCTGTCTCTAGCAGCTCCGGGATCCAGTGGGGCGACGACGGCAGTGAATGGAGTCACGATGGGGAGTGCGACGATCCACGCTTCGAGGGTCCCAGCGTGCATTCCATCAATATCGAGGAAGACCGCTACCACGATGCCAGCGATTGTCGTGCTCTTTATGAGCAGGGTCAGGTCTTTCTGAAACCTGAATACCGCTAATAAGTGACACTTCCTCTCGAGTCCATCACGACATGAAGTGATGGACTCGATCACGTTTGCTGATGCGGCTATATCCACCCCTTGCGACGAAATAGCCACACCAGCCCAATCCCTAACCCCAGCATGAACGTCACTACGACGAAATAAGCGTACTTGAAACCCAGCTCCGGCATGTACTCGAAGTTCATGCCATAGATGCCCACGATAAAGGTCAGCGGCACGAAAATGGCAGTGATCACCGTCAGGATACGCATGGTGTTATTGAGCTGGTGCGTTGAGATCGATATGTAACCGTCGATTAGGTCACCGCAGATGTCATAGTACATCTGGGTCAAGCTGTAGAGGCGTTCAAAACGCTCGAAGACGTCATTGATGGCATGCAGCGTTTCGGCGTTCTCACGCGACAGGTGGCGGTAGTCGTAGGCGATCAACTCGCGCGTGATCCCTTGGTGATAATTGAAGATGCGGCGCATCTTCACCAACCGCGACCGATAACCGGTAATCCGCCTCATCAACTTGTCGGTGCCGGCTTGTTGCAGTTCGTCTTCCAGATCACTGAGTTGAGTCTCGAATTCCAGCAGACTATCCAGATAGAAACCTGCGGATGTATACATGATCTTCAAGGCGACATGTTCGGGGGAACGCCGCAATAGAGACTTTCCTTCATTTTCTAACAAGCGGTCGACGCTCATGGCCATGCCAGGATGCAGGCTGACCAAGTAGCGATCGCTGACAAAAAAGGAGATCTGCTGCGGCTGGTAATTCAGCTCGGCATCGAAGGAAGAAATCCCACGGTAGATGATCAGGGTGTGGGATTCGAATTCCTCGATCTTGGGAGGGTGACGCTCGCGATGCGCATCGCTGATCGCCAGGGGATGACAGCCAAAATCCTCGAGCAAGGCTCGCTCTCTCGCTATCGGCTCGCCCTGCAGATCGATCCAGATATGGCTATCGGAATCCTCTTTCCAGCGTGCGATCAGCTCCTCACCACCGGTCTCTGATTGACCATCGGCGGTGACCAGTAGGGTGCGTATCATGATGTCTCCCGCATTCCATTAGCCCAAGGATACATGAGGCACGGAACACCTCAGTGGCGTTTGACCTTCCATATGCGCCAAGCCAGCGCGCCAATGATCAAGATGCCAAGCGGCCCCAGGATGGCAGCCGCGACATGCGGCTCGATCACCAAGCCAAGTGCCTCGAGTCCCTCGAGGGAAATCTTGAAGAGGCTTAGTATGTAGTAGCTGATGACGATGATCGACAGCCCCTCGACGGTCTTCTGGAGCTTCAGCTGGCTGCTGGTGCGCTCGTTGAGACTCTGCAGCATTTCCGAGTTCTGCTCCTCGATCTCGACCTGAGCCCGTGTTCGCAACAAGCCATTCAACTGAGCAACACTCTTGGCCAAGCCGACTTGACGCTTGTTGATCGCTGCACAGTAGCGAACGGTTGGTAGGAAACGCCGCATGATGAAGATGCCCAAGCGCTGGCAATCTTCCACGCGGGTCTCACGCAGTTCCTCGATACGAGCAAAAACGATCTTGGCATAGGCCTCAGTGGCGCTGAAGCGCTGCCGCGAACGGGCGCTACTGTGCTCCAGGTGCGCCGAAAGCACGGAAATGGCATCGAGCAGTGGCCGCGAAGTCTCGAGATGACTCTCGGCGTTGCGATCCGATAGTTCGCCGAGTTCGTTCTCATACTGCCGGAGTTCCGCACCAAGCTCCTTGGCTAACGGCAACGACAATGAAGCCATCATACGGTAGGTCTCGATTTCCAGCAGCCGACGCGTCATCCTGCCCAACCGATAGTCGTTGAGCTGATGGTTGACGACCAGAATGCGATTGACGCCTTCCGAGGTGAGTCGAAAGTCGCTCCATACGATCGCGTCCCCACCGCCTACATGTGAGCCGGCCGGGTCCTTGAAACCATAGGCCTTGGTGTCTCCGGCCCAGCTCGTTGCCGATTCGATCAGTATCAGGCTGGCATTGATCAACGCCTCGTGATGCTGTTCGACGATTTTCTCCAGCATCACGGGAGGCTGCGGCCAGTATTCACCGCCTTCGACCTTGGGTGCCAGCATGGTAAGAGTGAAGAATTCCGTGTGACGCTCCCACTTCAAGGTCAGACCATCTAGCTTGATGATCCCTTGGGCGGCATTCGTATCGAATGGGGCCTCGGCTGCCTCACAAAGACGGCGAATGATGGTGTCACAGACACCATCGGTATCGAGAAAAGCGAAATGGTGCAGATGCGCCGGTTCCTTGAAATAAATGGAGGGCCGGGCATGAAGCTCGTTGTGCAGAATTTCTCTCAGGGGATGCATGGCAGGGTCTATAAGAGGGTGAAGCTGTGAGCGTAACCTCTGGAATCGAGGCGTCAAGCCAACTTTCAGGCAGACCCGGAAGTCGGAGGTTTTCGCCACCCACCATCACGGTTTGTCGATGCGCTTTATCTTATGCTTGAGTCTGAGCCTTTCTTTCCGATCGCGTTCACGCTTGCGCTGTCTGGCCGGTGCATCACCATTGGCCAGATGCGTCAGGAATTCGATTTCTTCGGTGAGCATTGGGTGCGGGTTGCGCGCCATGGCACAGGCCTCCCAGCTAGCGTTGCCTACGACGCTAGCGGGGAAGTATTGCCGAGCGATGACAGCCACTAAGCCAGTATCACCTAACTTTCAGCCTTGAGATGCTTGGCCAGCACGTCGACCTCTGTGTGGGCAAAAACCTCGATGCCATGGCGACGCAATAACGCCGTAGTGACACCTTCACCGGGATGGCGGACTCCGCTGAAGCTGCCATCGTGGATTTCCCGGCTACCGCACGAGGGGCTACCGTCGGTGAGCAGAGCGAAGCGACAACCATGTCGCTGAGCCAGTTGCAGCGCCAACCGGGCTCCGGTAACGAAGGAGGCGGTCACATCATCACCCTGATCGTCGAGGATACGCACCTCGCTTTCCAGTACGTCTGCCCCGCTGGCTGCCTGTTCGATCTCAGCGGGTGGACGTGGTGTGGGCATACCACCAACGACTTCCGGACAGATCGGCACCAAGCGGCCTTCCCGCTGCCACTGGGCAAGCAGCGGGTGGTCGATCTCCTTGCTCGACCCGTTGTAGCGCACCGGATTGCCGAGCAGGCAAGCGCTGATCAATATCTTGGTCGTCATCTCGGTTATATCAGTGTCAATTCATTCATCCCACTGTGGTGCCCATTCGGGATCGGCGATGCGCTCGCCGGCATCCAGTCCGTCAATCCTGGAGATCTCGTCGTCACTGAGTTCCAGTTCCAAGGCTGCCAGGTTGGCATGCTGGTGTTCCGGCTTGGTGGACGAGGGAATCACCACGATATCGCGTGAGGCAACCCACGCAAGGGCTATCTGCGCCGGTGTCGCGCCATGGGCATCGGCAATTTCCTGCAGCAGAGGATCCTTCATCACCTTTCCTACCGCCAGCGGCATATAGCCAGTAACCTGCAACCCCTTCTCCTCACAGTGCGAGACTACCCTGCGGTTGGCAAGATAGGGATGCACCTCGATCTGATTGGTGACGATATGCTCGCCACCCGACACACTCAATGCCGCATCGATATGGGCGATGGTGAAGTTGGAAACACCAATGTGTCGGGTCAGGCCCTTCTCACGAGCATGATTGAGCGCTCCAATGGTTTCGGCCATAGGCACTTCATCGTCAGGTGACGGCCAGTGGATCAACGCCAGGTCGAGCTTGTCCGTGCCAAGTCGATCGAGGCTCTCCTCCAGGCTCCTGATCAGGTCGTCGCCCTCAAGGCGATCGTACCAAACCTTGGTGGTAAGAAATATCTCGTCTCGTGGAATGCCGCTTTGGCGAATGGCCTTGCCCACCTCGGCCTCGTTCTCATACGCCTGGGCAGTGTCGACATGCCGGTAGCCCAGATCCAGCGCGGAACTCACGGAATCGATAACCTCCTGTCCCTTGAGACGGAAGGTGCCCAGACCAATACGCGGAATGAGATTCGCTTGTGCCATCCTATTGCTCCTTGAAATCAAAGTGGGTCATCCGGTGGATACGAATTTTTCCAGCATTGTCGATTTCAGTGCACGGCGAACGACTACCATGCACATATCCCCTTTCGTCAAACCAATCTGGGGACGAATCCCCGACGGAGGAAACCGCCATGAGCACCGCAGCCACCCCCCTATCCGCAGAAGCGGCCATTCTCGAGTCGCTCGAATCCTGGCAAGCCGCCGTGCGCGACAAGGACATCGATGCCATCTCCGCTCATTATGCGCCGGGTATCGTCGCCTTCGACGCCATCACCGCGTTACAGTTCAAGGGAATCGAGGCCTATCGCCAGCATTGGGAGACCTGTATGGCCATGTGCCAGGGTCCAATGACCTTCGAACTACATGAGGTGGCGATTACCGCGGAAGAGCATGTTGCCTTCATCCATGCCCTGGTCAATTGTGGGGGTACCAACGACAAGGGTGAACACGAGTCCGGCTGGACGCGCATGACCGCTGGCTATCGCCGCATTGATGGCCGCTGGCTGGTGGTGCACGAGCACTTCTCGGCCCCCTTTGATATGTCCAGCGGCAAGGCCATGTTCAATCTCGAACCGTAACAAGGAGAGTCGGTCATGAAATACCTCTGCCTCGTCTACAGTGATGAAAGCACCTTGCATACCCTGCCCGATAGTCCCGAGGACAGTGAATGCTTGGCCTATGCCGAAAAGGTTCAGGCCAGCGGCCGCATGATAGCGGCTGAAGCGCTTCAGAGTGTGCACACCGCCACCACGGTACGGGTACGCAATGGCGAGACCTCGATCACCGATGGTCCTTTCGCTGAAACCAAGGAACAGTTGGCGGGCTTCTATCTGGTCGATGCCGAAGACCTGAACGAAGCCCTGCGGATCGCCGAAGGAATCCCGGCAGCCCGTGTGGGTAGTGTCGAGGTTCGACCAGTACGCGAACTGCAGGTCGAATCGCCTTCGGTACAGGCACAGGAGAGCCATGCATGAATGTCGATGGCCACCCATGAATGAGATGAACAGCCTGGAGCTTCACGCGCGAGTGGATGCCATCTACCGCAATGAATCGCGACGTGTTCTCGCTACCTTGATCCGTCTGCTGGGCGACTTCGAACTTGCCGAGGAAGCCCTGCACGATGCCTTCGCCGCGGCCGTGACCCAGTGGCCGCGGGAAGGGATACCCGATAACCCACGTGCCTGGTTGGTCTCTGCCGGACGCTTCAAGGCGATCGATAGCCTGCGCCGCCAAACCCGTTTCGATGCATCCGTCACCGAGCTCGCCCGCCAGTTGGAGATCGAATCCACCACGGTATCGGACTGGGACGAGGAGAGCGTGGCTGACGACCACTTGCGCCTGATCTTCACCTGCTGCCATCCGGCACTCCCCCCGGACGCCCAGGTGGCACTGACCCTGCGTGAGGTCTGTGGCTTGACCACCGAGGAGATCGCACGCGCCTTCCTGACCCGGGCTTCCACCCTGGCGCAACGCATCGTGCGCGCCAAAGCCAAGATCCGCGACGCCCGCATCCCCTATCAGTTGCCCTCAACGGAGGAATTGCCGGAGAGATTGGACGCCGTACTGCGTGTGATCTATCTGGTTTTCAACGAAGGGTATTCGGCCTCCTTCGGGGATAGCGTCACACGCGCTGATCTGTCGAGCGAGTCGATCCGGCTGGGTCGCTTGATGAACGAACTGCTGCCGGAACCTGAAGCCATCGGTCTGCTGGCCCTGATGCTACTTCACGAATCACGACGCACGGCACGCACCACCCCGGAAGGCGACATCATCCTGCTCGACGAGCAAGATCGCACACAGTGGCGCCAGGAACTGATCGAAGAAGGATCGTCCTTGGTGGAGAGAGCTCTGCGCTCGCGCCGTTTCGGCCCTTATACCTTGCAGGCAGCGATTGCGGCGGTGCATGCCGAGGCCCCCAGTGCCGAAGCAACCGACTGGGAACAGATCGTCGGTCTCTACGACGTCCTGCTACGGGTGGAACCTTCGCCTGTGATTGCCCTGAACCGTGCCGTGGCGATAGCGATGCGCGACGGTCCCCAAGCGGGGCTAGAGCTGATCGAGGCCATTCTCTCAAGAGGTGAACTGCGCGATTATCATCCGACACATGCGGCGCGGGGCGAGTTATACCGCCGACTCGGTCGCTTTGCCGAGGCAAGCGATGCCTTCCAACAAGCGCTTGAATTGGTACAACAAGGCCCCGAACGGCGCTTCATCGAGCAACGGCTGGCCAAGTTATGCTTATAGCCGTCAATGCTGGCTCTTTCCGCTATTTATCATGGTCGGGTTCGAGTGCGCGGGGGCCTTGCGCATACTGAAAGAGGAACTCCAGCACTGAAGGCAGACTGGCACGCCATACACGCCAGGAATGCCCTCCGCGTAGCACTTCTAGAGAGACCTGGCCAGGCTGGTGCTGTTCCAGAATCCGATAAAGAAAATCAGCATATTCAGCAGCATCATGGACATCTCGGCTACCGGCACTGAGATAAAGCGGCACGACCCGTTCCTGCGCCTTGTAGCTATCCAAGTGGGCGGTATAGTTGACGCGCTGCCAAAGCTCGGTATCAAAGCGACCTTCAGGAGCCTGGAACGCCGGATGACGCCATGCCGAAGAGCTCCTGGGTGGCAATGGAGCATAGGCGGCAGGACTAAGGGCTGCAGCGGCAACGAAAAGGTCGGGACGCTCCAATATAAAGTTGATCGCACCGAAGCCACCGGCCGATAGTCCGCCAATGGTCCGCCACTCTCGTTCTGGTACCACGTGCCAATTGTTCTCGATATGAGGTATCAAGTCCTCGAAGAAAGCCGTGCGGGCTTGTTCGTTATGACCATCCACCCACCAGCTCCGGCTGCGGGGCATGACGATGACGGCAGGCGGGATACGCCCCTTGCCAATCAACCGATCGGCGATCTGCTTGAGCCTCCCGCGCTTGACCCAGTCTCGGTCGCTGCCGAAGGAACCATGCAACAGGTACACCACGGGATAGCTTTGATTCGAGACCGCGTAGCCATCCGGCAAATAGAGTGTGTAAGGGTAGTCCCTACCCAAGGTCTCGGAATGAAAGGAGTGGTGTGAAACTTGTCCGGCCGTGGCCGTACCAGCCCCCAATAGCGTGAACATTAGCATGGCGACGAAAGGTTGCCGCACACGCATACGTGATTACCTCCATGAAAAACAAAATGAAAAATTTGTTCACGGAAATTCTTTCGCAAGGCAGGAGTCTGACAGTCACTTGGCGGCGCCGTTCAGTGCCTGTACATGGATAACGTGCAACGGATCAATGGCGAGAATCGAGGAAATCTACTGGTTGCGGTCCTACGGCTGTATTGCCGTTTTCTGCTTTCACCTACTGGATCGGCTCAATCAGCATTTCGATAATGTGTATCTCGACCTGGCACGCATTCCTACCGTGCTGGGCACCCCGACGTTCGTCTTTATCTCGATTTTCCTGTTCTCGACTCGTTATGCTGGTGCCATTCCCGAAGGGTTCCTGGCCAACCGCATCAAGTACGTCATGGCTCCCTACGTCGTCTATGGCTTGATCTATTCGACGACCAAGTACGTGAACGTCAAGACTAGCGGTGGCAACATCGATTTTATCTCCAACCTGGTCGAATACCTCCTATACGCTGGCTGGCATGGTTATTTCCTGATCATCGCCATGCAATTCTATGTTTTCTACTGGGCCTACACGCGTTATCGCCTGGAGCGTTTCCTTCCCCCTGGCCCTTGGCTGGTACTCGGCAGTTTGATCGGTATGCTCTATTGGGGACTGACTCGACTGTTCGAGTTCGAGCCACCAGGTTACCTGCTGTGGGTCGCCCCATGGGGCTGGCTTTACCTATTCTTCCTGGCATTGTTGATGGCTCGGTATTATCCGAACCCACCGCAGATCACGTTGCTACGAAAACTTTCCCATCCAGGCTGGCTTGCCGCCTGCCTCGGGCTTATCGTACTGCTTAGCCTCCCGGGCTGGCTGGAATACTCATCAAAGGAAACCTGGGTTGTCCCGCTATTCCTTCTCTCCATCCTGGTGTGCATGCGTTACCTGCATGACCGTCCTGCCCCACCACTGGTGAAGAAGATCAACGAATATTCGTTCGGGATTTATCTGGCTCATCCTCTTTTCTTTGCCATGGTCGACTTCAGTGACCAATGGATGCACTTGCCTCCGGTGCCCTATGCCCTACTGATGATTGTGGCCGGTCTGGGCGGACCGATCACATTGAGTATCGCAGTGAATCAATATCAGTGGAGTGGAGTACTTTTCGGCAAACAACTGGCGATCCGGTAGTGGGAACCAGACCGCTGCTCAGGGTGACAATGTCCCAGCCTTGGCGTTTTAGGTCAGGCCGACGACATGCCCTTTCTCATCCAGTCCCATGCGCATGGCCGCAGGCTGTCGTGGCAATCCCGGCATGGTCATGATGTCGCCGCAGACAGCCACCACGAAACCAGCCCCGGCCGAGAGTCGTGCTTCACGCACGTCCAAGCGGTGTCCATCGGGAGCTCCCCGCACATTGGGGTCACAGGAAAAGCTGTACTGGGTCTTGGCAATGCAAACCGGCAGGTCGCCGTAGCCCATATCCTCGAAGGCCTGGAGCTGGCGGGCGGCAGCTGGATGCAGAGCGATATCGGCAGCACCATAGAACTCGGTCGCCACCGTGCGGATCTTGTCAGCCAATGGCAGCATATCGGGGTACAAACATCTGATATGAGGTGCTGGAGTGGTATTCAGTTGCTCGTTCAATGCCTCTGCCAACGCCATGGCTCCTGCTCCGCCGCGAGCCCAATGCGATGTCTCCACCGCCTGGACGCCAAGGCCGGCGCACAGCGATGCCACCAGATCAATCTCTTCCCGTGAGTCAGAGGCGAAGGAGTTGATGGCCACGATCGGCGATAGGCCAAAGTGCTGCAGGTTGCTCACATGGCGGCGTAAGTTGTCGAACCCCAGTCGTACGGCTTCAGGGTCCGGTATATCCCAAGTCGTCTTGTCGGCACCGCCATGAAAACGTAAGGCACGCAGAGTACAGACCAGCACCGCCGCATCGGGAGATAGCCCAGATTGCCGACACTTGATATCGATGAACTTCTCTGCGCCTAGATCCGCACCGAAGCCGGCTTCGGTGACGACGATATCGTTCAGCGCCAATGCGGCCTGTGTCGCCATCACTGAACTGCAGCCATGGGCAATATTGCCGAATGGGCCGCCATGGATGAAGGCCAGATTATGTTCCAGGCTCTGTACCAGGTTGGGTTGCAGCGCATCCTTGAGCAGTACGGCCATGGCACCGGCAGCTTCCAGATCGTTGGCAGTGACTGGTGTCCCGTCACGACGATAGGCGATGATGATCCGCCCCAAGCGGCTTTCCAGATCCTCCAAGTCCCGAGCCAGACACAGGATCGCCATGATCTCCGACGCCACGGTAATGTCGAAGCCATCTTCGCGCGGCACACCATGAGCCGCACCGCCAAGCCCAATGGTGATATGGCGCAGTGCGCGATCATTGATATCTATCGCTCGCTTCCAGACGATCTGATGCGGATCGATATCCAGCGCGTTGCTCCAGTGCAGGTGGTTGTCGACCAGAGCGGCGAGCAGATTGTGTGCCGCGGTAATCGCATGGAAGTCACCATTGAAATGCAGGTTGATGTCTTCCATGGGTACCACTTGAGCCCGGCCACCACCAGCCGCACC
Organism: Litchfieldella anticariensis FP35 = DSM 16096; assembly: GCF_000409775.1. Taxonomy (GTDB): domain Bacteria; phylum Pseudomonadota; class Gammaproteobacteria; order Pseudomonadales; family Halomonadaceae; genus Litchfieldella; species Litchfieldella anticariensis. Next base: position 197,532 of record NZ_KE332391.1, read on the forward strand.
TCCCTTCATGCCGAAACATGGCCCCAGAGAGGGCTCCCGAAGGCATGTAGCCGTCTGCAGTCCCAGACGATTGAAGGCATCCCCCAATCCCACGCTGGTGGTGGTCTTACCTTCACCGGCCGGGGTGGGGCTGATGGCCGTGACCAGTATCAACTTGCCCTTGGGGCGCTCAGCCAGAGATGCCAGATAATCGAGTGACAGCTTGGCCTTGTAATGACCGTAAGGGATCAGGGCGTGTGCAGGAACACCAAGGCGTTCCTCGGCCAATGACAAGATCGGCCGCATCGGTGTGGCCCGTGCGATCTCGATATCCGGAGTGCCGGGTGCCAAGGCCTCGACCAGCGGTGTGAGAGAGGTATTCATGGTCCACCATCCACGGCGCTGCGGTGTGTCGGAATCGGCGCATTACATAGAAGATGATGTCAGCATGCGTCTCTCCCACACTGCCGGCATATTCTTGGGCGACACTGGACATTCCAAAACCGGCATTCGGCCAATGGTTTAGGCCTCTTTCCTTCATACCGTTGCTTCAAAGGCCGCCTTTAGACGATAGAACTCCTCGACGATAGCCTCCATGGCGACAGCGTCATAGTCTCGCAAGCCGCTCACCACCAGTTTCTTGGAGCCACTGCCGATGATCTCTCCCCGGGAGGTCAGACGAAACTCGAGGAGCGCATCACCACGCTTGCCGGTCACCGTCAAGGAAGAGCTTGCCAGCTCGAGACCGGGATCTGGAGCATCCAGCCGGTCCAGGGCGAACCCCATGCTATCGTAGATCACCAACGGCCGTTGAGGATTGAACATGACGCCCTGCTGTTCCATCAGCGGTTTCAAATAATGAGGGAAATTCTTGCCTGAAAACGCGACATAGCGGCGAGTAAAGGCTTCCACCACTGCCATGTCATGGGTGAGCTCACCGTCACGTTCAACCTCGAGATAGACCTTCCCCGCCGTATCCACTACCTGGACACCACCGCCGGCCCGCTCACGAAAGTCGAGAGGTACATCGGCCCCCACCATGCTCAGAAAGCGAAAGCTCATACGCTGCGACAGCCCGAAACGAGCTAGCACCAAGGCAAACAACAAATCACCAGGCACGCAAAAGCGACGCGCATCCGGGTTGTGGATCGGGTTGTAGTCACCGGCAATCCGTTTGGCAAAGCGGCTGGCCTGCTCTGCGGAGATTCGAACCCGCCCTTCGATGAGCGAGTGAAATTCATCAAGAAACATGCGTTATCTGCCTGCGCATTGAGTAAGGACTATCGTTGATGTTTTTTGCCTTGCCATATTTCAAAGCGTAGATGATGCCACAAGAAGCCCAATAACCAAGGGCGAAAGGTCGGGCACCATCTACGACGTTTGCACTAGTCGAGTATACCCAAATGCCGATATTGCACTGAAACGCCTCATGTTATCATCTCGTGCTTAATTATTACCCCGGCGACATCGAATAGACGCAACCTCGAATCGACGCAACATCGGACAAACACCACCATGGCTCAACGGATCGCTTGCTGGCTCTCCCTCCTTACCTTGCTCTCCTTCGCACTCCTCCTCAGTCCAGGAGCCCACGCAGTAACCGGTGAACTCGACATGACCGGCTCCACGGTCGGAATGTTCGCTCTTGCCATCTTCGCGTTCGCTTACCTGCTGGTGATGGGCGAGGAAAAATTGCATATGCGCAAGTCCAAGCCAGTGCTGGTGGCCGCCGGTATCATCTGGGCGCTGATAGGTTGGGTCTATGTCAACGCCGGAATGCCTGACGACGCCGAACATGCCTTTCGCGAAACCTTGCTGGAATTTACCGAGTTGATGCTATTCCTGCTGGTAGCGATGACGTATATCAATGCCATGGACGAGCGGCGGGTCTTCGATGCATTGCGTGCCTGGATGCTCGAGCGTGGCTTCAGCTATCGCAGTCTGTTCTGGATCACCGGTTCCCTGGCCTTCGTCATTTCCCCAGTGGCCGACAACCTGACCACGGCACTGTTGATGTGTGCGGTGGTCACCAAGGTGGCCGAAGGCGATCACCGCTTCATCAACCTGAGTTGCGTAAATATCGTCGTTGCTGCCAATGCTGGCGGCGCTTTCAGCCCCTTCGGCGACATTACCACCCTGATGGTATGGCAGGCCGGGCTGATCGAGTTCTATGAGTTCTTCGAGCTGTTCGTGCCTTCACTGGTCAATTTCCTGGTGCCGGCCGTCGCGATGAGCCTGTTCGTCAAGAAACACAAACCCCAGGCACATCATGAGCATGTGGAACTCAAGCGCGGCGCCCGACGCATCATCGTTCTGTTCTTGCTCACCGTAGCCAGTGCCGTTGCCTGCCACACCCTGCTGCATCTACCACCGGTCCTGGGCATGATGACCGGCCTGGGCTACCTGCAATTCTTCGGCTACTATCTGCGCCGCACCCTGGCCCGCTCCCTTGCACGCAAACGCGATATCGCGGTACGTCGTGGCGACCAGAAGGCGTTGGAGCGGCTAGGCAGCGTGGTTCCCTTCGATATCTTCAACCGTATCGCCCGTGCCGAGTGGGACACACTACTGTTCTTCTATGGTGTGGTGATGTGTGTCGGAGGGCTGGGTTTCATGGGCTATCTGGCAATGCTCTCGGAGGTGCTTTATACCCAGTGGGACGCCACCAGCGCCAATGTGATCCTGGGTCTGATGTCGGCGGTAATCGACAATATCCCGGTGATGTTCGCTGTGTTGACCATGCAACCCGAGATGTCACATGGCCACTGGCTGCTGATTACCCTGACGGCCGGCGTCGGCGGCAGTTTGTTGTCGATTGGCTCCGCGGCAGGCGTCGCAGTGATGGGGCAGGCGCGCGGCTCCTATACCTTCATGGGTCACCTCAAGTGGGCACCAATGATTCTGCTGGGCTATGTCGCCAGCATTCTGGTCCATCTGTGGTTGAATGCCGGAAGCTTCGCCGTCTACAACTGAGAACGGAACCCCGTGGCTAGCCCTATACGCTTTTTCCGATGGGTTGGCCACCATGTCGAGTACCGACAGATCTGGTCCAGAGTGCAAATGCTCGGGCCAGTTCAGCAGCATGATAGCCAGCACGTTGCGATGCTCCCCCTTGACGAGATCGGTGCTTCCGTTGGGTGAAGGAATCATCCGGCTTGCCGGATCATAGGCACGCACAAGAGAAGCCTCGATCCTTGCAATGGCAGGATGATCACGTTTTCCGGCCAATAGGAAACTGATCCCGACCTCGGTATAGATGTCCTCGGTGGTGTCATTGAGAATGCGCGTCAGGCCATTCTCGAATCCTTTCAGGATCCAGGCAAATTCCTGCGCATTCACGGGGTGTTGATAATAACGGCTGGCGGCGATCACGAAGTGGGTCATGCCATAGATCTTGTTACGATACTCCTCGTCGGACAGCATGCCATCACGCTCGTGAGGATATTGGGCACGAAAGGCCGCGTTGACCTCGTCGCGCAAGTCTTCGATACCCAATTGATGCAGGAAATGAACGATATTCGCCACCTGAGCGGCATAGATTGCCATGACGCCAGGGTCGGTCAGGAAAGTGGCAAAATCCACCGTTTCCAGATAGTCCAGAGCGTGCTCATGAGCCGTCATGCCTGGAGTGTCCAGCAACCGGTAGTACTCAAGTTGAGTCAGGCGAAACAACAGGTTGCGGGCGAAGGTAATCTCTCCCCACTTCGCGAGCATCCGCTTGCGTGCGCGTTGCTTGGCGGTACGCGTGGGATAGGCAGCCACCATTTCCCGACTACGCGACGTTGCATATCCCGGCTGCGCCAAGCCTTCGATATCATCATGCAAGCCAAGGATCAGGTGACGTGCATAGTTTTGATTAAGCGTCAGATACTTGGTATCACCAGTGATACGATAGAGCCGCTGGGCATAGTGACGCTGTTTGGACAGAGGGAGGGAAAATAGCTCGGCCTCGTAACGTGCCTGGATATCGTCCGCGATATCCAGCGGGGACGCCGGCGACGTTGTCGTTGTACAAGCATTCAACCAAAGGGAAACGCCAAGCAAGATGATGGTCCATACCGCTCGCCGGCACATCGAATCGCGGTGTTGTCCTGGCATCAGCGCCTCCTTGCGGCAAGGCCATATCGTGGCAGAGGAATACCTGGCTCTGTATCAGCCAGTCAACCGTCAGCCAAACTCGCCACTCACCCAAGCAACGATTCAACGCTGCCCTACTGAAGAGTGCCAAAGCCCGATATGCCAAAAAAGAAAAAAACACATTAAACTTAGCTAGTTACCATCTTGCCTACTAACAATGCCCACTCTGCTGAGGAATGCGATAAGCTGAGGCATGTCATCCCAACGAATGATGAGGTCGGATGCGTAGACTCTAGCAGGTTGCAGCCCTTGAGTAATATGCGATGGTTAATACATTCGGCTCAAAAAAATTCAAGCGATCCAGCATTAATGGGGACTAGCCGACACAATGACATGTCATAGCAGAAAGTGTGGTTGCTACGCAGGCACGCGCCCTCGCCAGATGACGTTACCTTGCCTGGAAGAGGACCAGCGTGATAGCTAGAAGCCATCTTCGGACATCCTTCACCATACTGGTCACGGTATGGCTGATCACGCTGTCTCGGCTCACCATTGCCAGCGAAACGGACATCGTTTTGGTGGTCCACCCCAGTGTCCAGACGCAATCGGTCACACGGGACACCGCCAGAGCGATCTTCGCCATGCGCCAGCGAACCTGGCCCAACGGCCAGGCCATCCATGTCGTGGTGTTACCCAACCGACACCCTATACACGAGCGATTTACCAAGGAGGTGCTGGGCGTCTATCCCCACCAACTCCAACTTTCCTGGGACCGTCTGGTGTTCTCCGGTACCGGCCAGGCTCCTGACCAAGTATCGACACCCAGTGACATGTTGGAACATATCGCGACGACACCCGGTGCGGTTGGATACATTGAACGAGGTTATCTAGATGAGCGTGTCCAAGTCCTGCCCGTGGAATAGGGCCAGCACGAGCCTGCTACCGTTGCTGTTGATGGTCGGCCTGCTTCGTCCCGCCAGTGCGAACGAGGTGATGGATACGCTGCAGGTTCATGGATTTCTCAGCCAAGCCCTGGTCATCACCGACGAGAACAACTTCTTCGGCCCCAGCAGCGAAGATGGCGGCAGTCTGCAATTCACCGAGATAGGGGCCAATGCCTCCCTTCGCCCTCATGAGGATATATTGCTTGCGGCTCAAGTGATCAGTCGGCGTGCCGGTGGTGACAGAGACGACATGGAGCCCAAGTTGGACCACGGCGTGATCGACTACCAAGCGTTTTCGGATTCGACAACGCGTTTCGGTACCCAAATCGGCCGATTCAAGAACCCTTTCGGCTTCTATAACCAGACCCGCGACATTGCCTTTACCCGGCCCAGCATCCTGCTTCCCCAGTCGATCTATTTCGATCGCACTCGCTCGTTGGGGTTGGCTGCCGATGGCGTGGCCATTTATGGCGAGAAACGCCTCCCGATAGGAACCTTTCGTGCACAAGTCGGTGCCGGAAAACCTCAAGTCGGTGATGATGTTGCAAGGACGCTTTCCCTGGATACCCAACCGGGAACGCTGGACGGCGATATGTCTTATATTGGCCAACTGCTCTATGAACACAGCGATGGGCAATTTATTGCCGCCCTGAGTGCAGCACAGGTCAATGCCACATTCGAATCTTCCGATCCACTATGGAATGGAGGCCAGATGCGCTTCCAACCATGGGTATTATCGCTTCAATACAACGAGGAGTACTGGAGCCTGACGGCGGAATATGCCCTGCGTAGAACTTCTCTAAACGAATTCCGTATCCCCCAGGCCAATGGCAGTGTCACCGGAGAAAGCTGGTATCTGCAATACACACGGCGATTCAGCCGCGATTGGCAATGGCTGTTACGCTACGATGTACTGATCACTGATCGTGATGACCGCTCCGGTCGTCAATTCGAAGAAACAGGAGCAGGACCGGCACATGCCCGCTTCGCCAAGGACCTGACATTGGGCTTGCAATGGAATGTTCATCCGCGCGTGCTTCTTGCAGCGGAATATCACTATGTTGAGGGTACAGGATGGCTATCCAGCCAAGACAACCCCGATCCGAACACTGAGAAGTACTGGAACATGCTACTGTTCCAAGCGTCCTGGCGCTTCTAGGTGTTCAATATACGCATGGGGACTTGCCAGCCATGACTGCAGTGACGAGACAGCCCATATTGAGCCTGAAATGGCGAGCTTTTGCTGTTACCAGCTTGCTGTTGTTGGGGCTCGCCTCGTTGCTGACGTTTCTCAGCCACCAGAACCTGACGCAGCAACTCGACAGTAACCGAACCCTGAATTACGAACGACATCTCAGGGAAATCCAGCAGATCCTTCAAGACTCATCCGATAGCCTGCGCTTGCTGGCAGGTGTCGTGGCCTCCTCAGCGGAGCTCAGCGAAGCGCTCGTGGCTCAGAATGGCGGGGGGATCGCCAATGCACTCGACACCCAATGGCCCACGCTGCAACTCGACGCTGGCCTTGATGAGGTGATCGTCTACGATGCCACTCGCCAGACTTACCATAGGTGGGGAAGCAACGTGAATGACGATCGACGTCCTCTCGACGAATGGGTCGAGACAGTGTTGCAGAACGAGATACCACTACTCACCATGCGCTGTGTCAGGACATGTCACCAGTATGCGGCCGTTCCTATACTCGTCGAAGGGGAAAGCGTGGGTGTCGTGCTAATCTCTCGTTCGCTTGCCGACGTCATGCGCAATGTGCAGCATATCTCAGGTAGCAATCTGGCACTGTTCATTTCGGGCGATATTCCAAGGGAAAATATCAATCCTGAACGCCAAATCTCCGACTGGGGTGGTTGGCTAGTGGCTATCACACAGGCAGAACGAAGCCTGCCTGTTTTCCGCGAAGCATCGGCAAGTCTGCCACTATCTCACTTGGTGCGCGCTCCCCAACAGGTCACATATGAAAATCGTTATTATGAAGTGGCTGCTATCGATATCGAACAGGATAGCAACCAGGCACAACATGCCTTTTTCCTGCTGAAGACTGATATTACCGAACAGGTTCAGGCCATTGCCGAGAACACCCGCACCATCCTGATGTATGCGTTGGGTGGCTGGTTGGCTGCCGAGTTATTGTTACTAGGCATTCTGTGGGGCCCCATGGCAAGACTGCGCCGCCTGGCTCAAGTCCTCCCGGCATTGGCCAGCGGCAAATACGGTTTGGTACGTCAAACCATCATACCGCCGACAAGGCGCTTGCAGGATGAGATCGATATCCTCGATGGTACGACGCTTGGTCTTACCGACCAGCTCGAGTTCCTGCATGAAGAAGTCGAAGCCCGGCAACAGGAGCTGGCAACACGTCTTCAGGAATTGAAAAGCGAGCGAGACTTCATCGGCAGCTTGCTGGACACAGCCCAAGTCTTCATCCTGACACAAGATCCTCATGGTCGTATCACCATGTTCAACCGCTATGCGGAATTGGCCATGGGATCGGCGGGTTCTTTGCTGGGACTGCGGTTCGACGACATCTTCAAACGAGCTCCATACGATTCGCTGGCACATAGCACTTCGTCACAGGATGAAAGAACGCTCCAAGTCAACGGCGAAGAGCAGCGTACTACCATCTGGTACCACACTCCCTTGCCCAGTCGCGACACACAATCTCCCTCCTTCATCTCGGTCGGTCTCGATATCACCGAACGCAAACAGGCAGAAGAGCGACTTGCCTGGTTAGCGCATCGCGATCCCTTGACGAACCTGTACAATCGACGCTTCTTTGAAGATGCCGTCAGGTCATCGCTCAGCAATGATTCTCATGGCGCGATTCTATTCCTGGACTTGGACCAGTTCCGAGATGTCAATGAACTCAGTGGCCACCACGTAGGTGATCAGTTATTGCGTCTTGTCGGCGATGTCTTGCACTCAGCCTTCACGGACAGATGCATCGTGACGCGGCTCGGGGGCGACGAATTCGCGTTGTTACTGGAAAGCTACTCCGAACCCCAGGCCATCGAAGTGGCCGATCGTATCGAGTATCTCCTGAAAGATATCAGCCTTTCGGTCGGTGGTCGCCGACATCGTGCGATCGCCAGTATCGGCATTGCCATGTACCCACTGCATGGCGACACCCCAGCCAAGGTCATGGCCAGTGCCGATTTTGCCATGTACCAAGCCAAGAGCAAAAGCGGTCAACGCTGGCATTTGTTATCGGTCACGGCCAGCCGAAAGGAAGAACTGAAACAGCGCGTTTATTGGGTAGAGCGATTACGAGATGCGCTCGACAACGATAGTTTCGTGCTCATGGCGCAACCCATCGTATGCCTGGAGGATAACAGCATCAGCCATTATGAGGTTCTCGTTCGGCTTCGTGGCGAAGATGGTCAACTCGTGACACCAGGCAACTTCATCCCCGTGGCCGAGCGGAGTGGTCAGATCGTGGCCTTGGACCGTTGGGTATTGAAACACAGCTTGATGGCATTGAAGCAGTTACAGCAGCGAGGCATTCATCTTGCCGTCAATCTGAGTGGCCCTTCGTTACATGACGAGAACCTGAAGAGCTTTCTCGAGCAAGAGCTTGCCAATAGCGGTGCCTGGCCGGACTACCTGATTCTCGAGGTGACCGAAACGGCTGCCGTAACGGATTTTGCCACCGCACAACAGATACTGAAAACCATTCGTGGGCTGGGCTGTCAGGTAGCACTGGATGATTTTGGTGCTGGTTTCAGTAGCTTTCACTATCTGGCACAACTTCCAGCCGACTTCATCAAGATTGATGGCTCTTTCATTCGTAAACTTCTCGACAGTCAGGAGGATCAAATGATCGTCAGGGCCATTGCTGATATTGCAGCCGGCTTCGGCAAAAAGAGCATTGCCGAGTTTGTCGAGAGAAAGGAAATCCTTGCCGTACTCCAAGAGTTTGGAATCAACTATGCTCAAGGATATTATCTAGGTTCTCCCACACCTATGACGGAGCTTCTCTCCTCGACGCCAACCTCTACGTGAAAATGGCCTCATCCATTTATTGAACGATCAGGGCAAGGAACAGCACAACAAAAAGAAAAATGTGACCCTGAAACCACATATTTTCAGAATAATGCAAGGGAACTATTTTGAATATCTTCAACTTATTTTCCGACCACTTCCGATTTCGTATTGCACTATCCGAGAAAGAGAGAAGCTTGGCCTTCAAGGTACGTTATGATGTCTTTTTGCGCGAGCTTCATTACACGACCCTGAAAGAAGACCCGGTCACACAGCAAGAAAAAGATGTTTATGACGAAAAGGCGTTGCTTTGTCTTCTAGAGCACCGCCATAGCAAGACGATTGCTGGCTGCATACGCGTGGTAATACCTCATGAAGGTGCTCCTCCCCCTTTGGAACAGTTGCCTATAGAATACTACTGTGGCCATAGTTTGAACCACCATGTTCTTCATCCTGCCAAATTTCCCAAACAACAAATTTGTGAGGTCTCTAGACTAGCCGTTCCGGGCCGTTTTCGACGGCGAGCAGGAAACGGTGACACCGCTTCCGAAGCGCTAGATGACATCGCTTTCACACCTGAGGAGAGACGCACCTTTCCCTTGATTGGCGTTAGTTTTTTCCTCGCCGCTACTGCCTTGATCGGATTCATGGAACGCCCTCATGTTTTTGCCATGATGGAACCTCGTTTTGCGCGATTGCTGACATTGTCCGGCCTGCGATTTCAACAGATCGGAGAAATGATGAATTATCACGGACCTCGGGCCGCTTATTATATTGACCAGCGCCAGGCCGTCAGCGACCTATCTCCTCACTTAAGAGAGCTTTACCACCACATAGAAAGTGAGTTGGTGAGTCAGTATCGACAAACAAGTATCTAAGCATGCGCTGACCTGAGGCGAGCTTTGCTTTCTTACCTGATCGGGCCAAGCCTTTTAGAGTCCATCAGTGCTCAGCAGGCGGCAATGGCCAGCACGATGGCGGACCACGCCAGGTCTCATATGCCTTGGCCAGTTGCAGCACCAACCGATCGGCAAAGCGTGGGGCGACGATCTGTACCCCAATCGGCATGCCGGAATCGTTGAAGGCCGCATTCAGCGATATCGCTGGCTGTTCGCCCATGTTCCACGGCACGGTATAGACGATATGCTCGAAAGGGCGTTGAGGATCGTTGACCGGAGATGCCCAGTCGGCCGGGAACTCGACATTAGGGGTAGTCGGCGACAATACCGCATCGACTTCGTCGAATACCGCCTCGGTGGCTCGGCGTATGTTCATGGTCTGTTGGAAGCCACGCATCACTTCTATCCCACTTAGACGTGCGCCGTCATCTGCCCATGCCAAGATCACCGGCAGTACCCGGGCACGTTCCTCGGGGGCCAATAACTCAAGCTCGTTCCACTGGCGAACTCTCCAGAAACGATCCAACCCATCGAGCATCTCACGCGTCATGACCGGCTCCAGAGACACCAAGGTGGCCCCTGCCGCTTCGAACTGCCTGGCTGCAGCCTCGACACCAGAGCGAATCTCCTCATCCAGCGGCAGGCCACATCCCGCTTCCATCATCACGCCAAGGCGCATGCCGCTGACATCGCAATCGAGATCCTGCCAGTCGATCTTCTCTGGGGGCAGGCGCATGGCATCACGGCGGTCGGTGCGTGACAAGGTCGACATCATCAGCGCAGCGTCATCGACACAACGTGTCATGGGGCCGGAGCAGCGCCCGACGTAATATGGATCGATGGGGATGCGCCCCAGGGTCGGTTTGAAGCCAACGACGCCACACCATGCCGCCGGCAGACGAATGGAGCCGCCTATATCCGTGCCCACATGTAGAGGGCCGTAACCGGCGGCGGCAGCCGCTGCCGCCCCCGAGCTCGAACCGCCGGGATTGCAGTCGAGATTCCAAGGATTTCGGGTCAGTCCATGAAAGGAAGAGAGTCCCGACGAGAGCATGCCGTAATCGGGGCAGGTGGTCTTGGCCACCAGCAACGCACCATCTTCATTCAGGCGTGCGGCTGGTGGTGCATCCTCCATGGCAGGCGGATGCTCGCCAGCAAGGGTGCCATGCGGCACGGGTAAACCTTGCGTGGCAATCAACTCCTTGAGGGTGACAGGTACTCCGTCCAACATACCCACCGGTTCGCCGCGAGCCCAACGCCGAGAAGACGCCTGTGCCGCCTCCCGCAATGCCTCGGGGCGATACGCGTAAAGCGCATTGAGATGAGGTTCCCAGCGTTCGATATGTGCTATCAACGCCTCAACATATTCCGAGGGGGAAAGTGTCTTGCGTCGGTAGGCCTCGAGCAGTTGCGTCGCGGTGAGTGTCAGGCAGTCGTCCATGAAGCACCTTTAGCCAGATGATGGAGCACATGACCTTTAGCATGATACTTGCTGGAGATAGTCGCCATGACGATTGCTGCAGCACGACGCTTCAAGTCAGGTTGTAGAGTCGGCGAGCCCGGTCAAGGTGGGCGCGCATCTCGTTAGTCGCCAATGCTTCGTCATGCACCCTGATGGCAGAGAGAATTCGCTCGTGCTCCTCCAAGGTGAGATGCTCATTGCCTTTCCAATGCAGCAATGAGGCATGAAAGTTGGCCAGCCAGTCGAGCATGGCGCGGCTCACCGCGGCGAAGATCGGGTTGCCGGTAATTTCAGCAATCGCGGCATGGAAGGCCATGTCAGTCTTGATGAACGCCTGCGCATCACGGTTCAACTCGGCGCGCTGCTGTTCCAGCAACCCTTCCAATGTGGCGATATCCACATCGCTGGCCATGCGCGCGGCGCGAGCTACCATTCCCACTTCGAAGAAAGCCCGAGCCTCCTTCAGATGTTCCAGCGACTGTGGCGAGCTGGAAAGCATGTGCATGGCGGTCAGCTCGATCTGCGACAGCACGCCCGACGCGGTAGGCATGATCACTTTAGGGCGTTGCCCATGCTGTATCGACACCAGGCCAAGCCGTTCCAACGCCTGAGTTGCCTCGCGGATGGCCGGACGACCGACCCCAAAGAGTTCCATCAACTCGCGCTCTGAAGGCAAGCTCTCACCAGGGGCATATTCTCCATTGAGCAGCTTGGCATAAAGCCGATCGAAGACCTCGTCAGCTAGCTTGCGACGGGGGATTTTCAAGGCATCACTCATGATAACGGGTCTCGGGACAAGGATCGACAGGGTCGCAGCATACCCAGGTGAGCACGAAAAGGTGATGTCACTGCGACCAAAGTTGTGTTTGACATAATGGTCTCGTTATCATGTCATCATACCAGTTGAACAACAAAGTTTCCCATAGCCGACTCACTTCCTTCGAAGGTGGAGATGAACAAATGATCACAATTGCGTTGATCGGTGCCGGCGGCAAGATGGGCTATCGCCTGTCCCGCAACCTCAAGGGTTCGAACTTTTCGGTGAAGCACGTCGAAGTCAGTGAACAGGGGCGAGCCCGTCTCAAGGAGGAGTTGGAGATCGAATGTCTCGATGTCGAGCGAGCCGTGCCCGGTGCAGACGTCGTCATTCTGGCGGTACCGGACACTCTGGTCGGGAAAATCTCTCACCAGCTCTCACCGATGATGGAGTCCGGCACCATGGTCATCACGTTGGATGCGGCGGCACCCTTCGCCGGACACCTACCGGCACGTGATGACCTGACCTATTTCGTCACTCATCCTTGCCACCCGTCGATCTTCAACGACGAGACAGAGATGGAGGCCAAGAAAGATTTCTTCGGCGGCTATAAAGCCACCCAGCATATCGTCAGCGCGCTGATGCAAGGCCCTGAGGAGAGCTACGCGCTCGGCGAGGAAATCGCGCGCACTATCTACGCACCAGTGGGCCGTTCCCATCGCGTCAGCGTCGATGAGATGGCACTACTCGAACCCGGGCTGTCCGAGACGGTGTGCGCCACCCTTTTGGCGGTGATGCGCGAGGCCATGGACGAGGTCGTCAGCCGCGGCGTGTCACAGCAATGCGCCCGCGACTTCCTGCTCGGCCATATGAACATCCTGGGCGCGGTGATCTTCGACGAGCAGCCTGGTGCCTTCTCGGATGCCTGCAACAAGGCGATCGAAAACGGCAAGCCGCTGCTGATGCGCGACGACTGGAAGCGCGTGTTCGAGCGCGAAGAAATCGCCGAAAGCATCCGCCGCATCACCTGAAGGTGCACCATGAGCGAGCGCATCTACGCCACCTATTTCATCGAGACGCCCTATCCCGTCGATCGAGCCGCCGAGGTGATGGCCGGCGAGCAATCCTCGGGTACCTTCACCCGCCTGGCCAATGAGACGGACCAACTGCGCGCCAACCACGGTGCCATCGTCGAGCGTATCGAGCCACTGGAAAGTGTCGATGCTCCCTCGCTGCCTATGCGCCCCCTGCAAGGGGGCGGCGACTCACCACGCTATCAGCGTGCCAACGTCACTCTCTCCTGGCCGATTGCCAATCTCGGCCCGTCACTTCCCAACCTCATGTCGACCATTGCCGGCAACCTCTTCGAGCTCAAGGAGTTTTCAGCGCTCAAGCTCCTCGACCTGACGCTGCCGATGAGTTTCGCCAAGGCTTATCCGGGCCCCCAGTTCGCCATCGAAGGTACCCGACAGTTGACCGGCATTGCCGACCGCCCACTGATCGGTACCATCATCAAACCCAGTGTTGGCCTCTCGCCACAACAGACTGCCGAGGTGGTAGAGCAACTGGTCGAAGGCGGTATCGATTTCATCAAGGACGATGAGTTGCAGGCCAACGGACCTCACAACCCGCTCAAGGCGCGGGTCGACGCGGTCATGCCGGTCATCAATGCCCATGCCGAACGCACTGGGCGCAAGGTCATGTATGCCTTCAACATCACCGGCGACATCGACGAAATGCGCGATCACCACGACTACGTGGCCAAAGCCGGTGGTAGCTGCGTGATGGTCGCCGTCAACAGCGTCGGGCTTTCCGGCGTGACACATCTACGCCGTCATTGCCGGTTGGCATTGCACGGCCACCGTGCCGGCTGGGGCCTGTACAGCCGCTCGCCGTACATCGGCATGAGCTTCATCGCCTATCAGAAACTGTGGCGCCTGGCAGGCGTGGATCACATCCACGTCAATGGTCTGCGCAACAAGTTCAGCGAACCCGATGACAGTGTGATCGCCAGCGCCCGAGGCTGCCTGACCCCGATGTTCGAGCCACCAGCACCGGGATGTGAGGTGATGCCGGTATTCTCCTCGGGCCAGACCGCCCTGCAGGCCGTCGATACCTACCGAACCATCGGCAGCACCGACCTGATCTTCTGCGCCGGTGGCGGCATCATGGCCCACCCTGGCGGCATTGGCGCGGGAGTGCGTAGCCTGCGTCAAGCTTGGGACGCGGCCGTTCAAGGCGTGAGGCTGGAGGATTACGCCACCGAACATCACGAACTTGCCCAGGCGCTGGAGGCCTTTCGCTGATGGCAACCAATACGCCACTGATGACCTACTACGGTGATGACCTGACCGGCTCGACGGATGTCATGGAAGCCCTGAGTAGCCATGGCGTACCGACGGTGCTGTTCACCGCCATTCCTGATGCGTCCCAACTGGCACGCTTCGCCGACTGTCGAGCCTTCGGTCTGGCCGGCACCAGCCGCAGCGAATCGCCCGCCTGGATGATTGATCACCTGACGCCCGCCCTTAAGTGGCTGCGTTCGCTGGATGCCGATTTCTGCCACTACAAGACCTGCTCCACCTTCGACAGCGCCCCCGAAGTCGGCAGCATTGGCCGCGCATTGGAAATCGGGCGCGACTTGTATGCTCAGCCCTGCGTGCCACTGGTGGTCGGTGCGCCCCAACTGCGCCGCTACACCGCCTTCGGCCATCTTTTCGCCGCCGCCCAAGGCAAAGTGCATCGCATCGATCGCCATCCGATCATGTCACGTCACCCGGTCACGCCCATGCACGAGGCCGACCTTCGCCGTCATCTGAGCCATCAGACTGCACTCGATATCGGTCTGGTGGACCTGATATCACTGACGGCGAACGACATCGATGCATGGGTCGACGATTGGCAGCATCAACACGAAGCACTGCTTTATGATGTGCTCGACCACGCCAGCCAGACGGCGGTGGGACGTCAGCTTTGGCGCACTCGCCGGCCGGAAGGCAACTTCGTGGTCGGTTCCTCGGGGGTCGAGTACGCCCTGCTCCAGGAATGGCGTCGTCAGGAGCTGATCGGCGCCCCGCCGGTTTTCAAGAATCCCGGGGCCATGGAGCGCATCGCCGTGGTCTCCGGCAGTTGCTCCGAGACCACCGCACAGCAAATCCGTTGGGCCCAGGAAAACGGCTTCCGCACCATTGGCATCGAGGCAAGCCGCCTGGCCAATGAAGACACAGCCGAAAGCGCACGCAAAGAGTCGACTGAGCAAGCCTTGGCAGCTCTTCGCGACGGCCAAAGCGTCATTCTGTATACGGCGCTCGGCCCCGACTCCTCCGGCCGGCAACTCGACTCGGAACAGGCCCGGCATGGCATCGGCCGCGGACTGGGGCAAATCCTGCGTGAACTGGTCGTTCAAGAAGGGCTGCGCCGGGTCGTGGTCGCCGGCGGCGACACCTCAAGCCATGCCCTACATCAGTTGGGCATCCATGCCCTCACCACTTGCCTGCCGCTGCTGGAAACGCCGGGCTCGCCGCTATGCATCGCACACAGCGACAACCCAGTCTTCGATGGGCTCGAAATCGCCTTCAAGGGTGGGCAGATCGGCACGGACGCCTATTTCGGCAAGATTCGTGACGCCGATTCAAGTGGCTAATCATGTTCCAGAATCTTGATCAGTTCAGGCACCAGCCGCTCGCTATGCCCTTGTTCGTTTATCTCGCGATAGAGCGCCTCGATGGACTCGGCCACAGGATGCGATGCGCCCACGTCCCGGGCCATGGCGTTGTAATAGCCAACGTCCTTGAGAGTATTGGCAAGGCTAAAGCGGAAACCCGAGGGGTCTTCGGCAACGATGAACGGCCGCAGGCGCTCCAGCACCACTCCACCGCCCCCTCCATTACCCAGTACCTCCAGGAAGACGTCATCGGCAATCCCTGCACGCCGTGAGGCAGCCGTGGCCTCGGACAACACCGCCGTGAAGCCCAGCGACACATAGTTGTGTAGCAGCTTGAGCTTGTGACCGGAGCCCACTGGGCCACCATGGGTGATGTGCTCGGAGAAGCTCTCCAGCAACGATCGGATATCACTAAACAACTCATCGGAAGCACCGACGATCAAGTTCAACCGTCCTTCGGCGGCCTCCTTGGGAGTACGTGTCATCGCGGCATCCATGAAGCGTCCGCCAGCGGCGGCGACCTTCTCGGCAATGGCTTCGGTCGAGCTGGGAATCGCCGTGGAGCAGTCGACGACAGTGGTACCGGGCCGCAATCCTTCGAGTACACCATCCGGCTCGAACAGCACACTTTCCACCTGGGGCGTACCGGTCACGCACAGAATCACCACGTCGGAGCCCTCGGCAACCTCGCGGCCAGTCAGTTTGCGTACCGCCCCAGCCTCTAGCAGATCGTCAACGGGCTGGTTGCCCGGGTGATCGAGAAAGCTCAGTTCATGACCTGCGCGCAGCAGGCTCGAAGCAATACCGTGGCCCATCAGCCCCACACCGATCATCCCGACACGATATGTCTTGCTCATCTCGTCTCTCCTCCCAATGGGTAAGCGTTCCTTTCTAAACACCCAGCAGTGGTTGGCACCGGGCAAACCCAGCCCTTCTGCCTCAGGCTCCGCCCAACACCCCGGCGATGGCCCGCCCCAGGGTCTCGGTGGTGCCGGTGCCTTGCAGGTCCGGGGTGATCACGCTCATGTCGCTGCGTTCCAGCACCGCTTCGATAGCATTGACGATTGCCTCGCCCGCCTCGACCTCCCCTAGATGCTCCAACATCATCGCCCCGCACCAGATCTGGCCGATGGGATTGGCAACACCTTTGCCTGCGATGTCCGGGGCACTACCATGCACCGGCTCGAACAGGCTGGGGTATTCCCGCGTGGGGTTGATGTTGCCGGAGGGTGCAATGCCGATGGTGCCGGTACATGCGGGCCCCAGGTCGGAGAGGATATCGCCGAACAGGTTGCTGGCCACCACCACATCGAACCAGTCGGGATGCAGCACAAAGTTCGCGGTCAGGATGTCGATGTGGTACTGATCGACCTCGATGTCAGGGTAGTTGGCCTTCATCGCCTTGACCCGTTCGTTCCAATACGGCATCGAGATCGACAAACCGTTGGATTTGGTCGCCGAGGTCAGCTTCTTTCTGGGGCGTGACTGGGCCAGTTCGAAGGCGTATTTCAGCACCCGGTCGACACCGGTCCGCGTCATGATGGTCTCCTGCAGCACCACTTCGCGGTCGGTGCCCTCGAACGCTCGCCCGCCCAAGCGGGAGTACTCACCTTCGGTGTTTTCACGCACCACCAGGAAGTCGATATCTCCCGGAACTCGTCCCTTCAGCGGGCTCTCGATACCCGGCATCAACCGACACGGGCGTAGGTTGACGTACTGATCGAAGGCACGGCGGAACTTGAGCAGCGAACCCCATGCCGAGACGTGATCGGGGACGGTGTCGGGCCAGCCCACCGCGCCAAAGAAGATGGCATCGAATTTCGACAGAATCTCGTACCAGTCATCCGGCAACATGTCGCCGTGTTCCATGTAGTAGGCGCAACTGGCGAAGTCGAAATGCTCGAACTCCAGCGGCAAATCGAAGCGTTTCGCTGCCGCCTCCAGTACACGAAGCCCTTCGGGTACGACTTCCAGGCCAATTCCATCACCCGGCAATACGGCAATCTTGTAGGTCATATTCTTACTCCGGTAAGCGTCTTCCACGCGCACAGCCACCCTGCTCACAGGGCCTTTTCCTGCAAGATTCAAGTCGTTCTTGAAACTGAAAAAGTTGGCGAGCGAGGCCTATTTTCAGTCGTGACGGATAGCCACGGTTTTCAGCTGGGTATAACTCTTGAGTCCCTCGAAACCTTTCTCGCGACCGTGACCGGAGCGGCCAACACCGCCGAATGGCAACTCGATACCCCCTGCCGCACCGTAGTTGTTGATGAACACCTGACCGCTGCGAATGCGCTTAGCCAAGCGCAACTGACGCCCGCCATCGTTCGTCCAGATGCCGGCACACAGACCGAAGTCGGTCGAGTTCGCCAGGCGCACGGCGTCTGCTTCATCCTCGAAACGCTGTACCGCCAGCACGGGGCCGAACAGCTCTTCGCAGGCCACATAGTGGCCCTCGGGAATGTCGACCAACACCTGAGGCACCACGAAGTGCCCGCCAGAGGGGGCGCTATCGGCGAGGCTCCCCGAAGCCGCCACACGAATACCGTCGGCTTGGGCCTCTGCCAATCGATCCTCGAGTTTGGCTCGCTGACGGGCATTGATCAGCGCTCCGCAGTCCGGATCGTTCTCACCGGCGTCGCAACGCAGCTCGGAGAAACGCTGGGTGAGGCGCGACAACACTTCGTCGTAGCAGGACGACTCGACCAGCAACCGACTACCCGCCGAGCAGGTCTGGCCGGCGTTCTGGATGATGCCGCGCACCACGGCTGCCAATGCGGCATCCAGATCGGCATCAGCGAACACCACCTGCGGCGACTTGCCACCCAGTTCCATGGTCACGGGCACATGATTGGCTGCCGCCGACTGGGTGACCAAGGTACCGGTCGCCGGTGAGCCGGTGAACGACAGGTGATTGATGAACGGATGTGCCGCCAATGCCGCGCCCGCCTCTTTGCCAAGGCCGGGAATGACGTTGAGCACACCGGGCGGCAGGCCACATTGCGTCGCAATGCGAGCCAGGTGCAGCACACTCAGGCAAGCGTCCTCGGCTGGCTTGAGCACTACTGTGTTGCCAGCCGCCAGTGCCGCGGCGACACAACGGCCGAATATCTGAGACGGATAATTCCAAGGGATGATCTGCGCACAAACGCCGAACGGTTCGCGCAAAGTCATCACCGAGTATCCATTCTCGAAGGGAATGGTTTCGCCATGCAGTTTGTCGGCGGCACCGGCATAGAAGCGGAAGTATCGCGCGCAGACCGCAATATCGCCCTTGGCTTGACTCATCGGTTTGCCAGTATCGGCACATTCCAGGGCGGACAACGTCTCGGCATCGGCATCGATCGCCGCAGCGAAGGTATACAGCCATTCGCCGCGTTGACGCGCCGACCAACGATTCCAGTCACCAAGTTGGCCGTCGAATGCCTGGCGCGCCGCCATGACGGCATCCTCGACATGTTCCGCCTCGCAACGGGCGATTTCAGCCAACGGCTCGCCAGTGGCAGGCGCCTCGACACTCAGTGAGTAAGGTGTAGGCACCCACTCGCCGCCGATCAGGGCCGCACTGGGGGGTGTGACGGGTAAGCGACTCATAGGGTTCTCCTCAGTACAACAAGTCGACCAGCCCCAACGAGATCCAGGGCAGGTAGGTGATTGCAATCAAGCAAGCCAGTACCACCAGCACGAAACGCAGCAGCCAGGGGATCAACTGGTCGATGGACAGTTTGGCCACCGCACAGGCGGCGAACAGGTTGACGCCAAGCGGTGGAGTGAACATGCCCAGCGCCAGGTTGACGACGATGATCAGTCCGAAGTGCACCGGATCGATACCGTACTGGATAGCAATTGGCGTGAAGATCGGCGCCAGCACCAGGATCGCGGCAGAGGTCTCGACGAACATGCCAATCACCAGCAGCATCACGTTGACGGCGAGCAGGAAGGACACCGGGTTATCGAAGACTTGGGTAACCCAGGCGGCGACGTCGGATGGTAGGCCAGAGCGGCTGATCAGGAAGCTGAACAATGCCGCGGCCGAAATGATCAACATTACCGTGGCGGTAGAGATCACGCTCTGCTTGAGAATCGGCCACAGGTCTTTGAAGGGCAGTTCACGATAGATCAGGCCACCGACGATCAGCGCATAGACCACGGCCACCGCCGAGGCCTCAGTGGGGGTGAATACGCCGCCGTAGATGCCGCCGATGACCACCACCGGCATCAACAGCGCCGCCCAGGCGCGCTTGAAAGCCGAGAGGAAGTCGGAGCGATCCTCGCGGTCCCGCAAGCCGTAGCCGCGAATCTTGCAAAACAGGAACAGGAACAGCAGCAGCGCTCCCCCGATCAATAGGCCGGGGCCGATGCCCGCGATGAACAGCCGGCCGATCGAGGTGTCGGTACTGACGCCGTACAGGATCAGTGGAATCGATGGCGGAATCAGTACACCGAGTTCCGCGGAGGAGGCCTGGATGGAAGCCGCCAGCGGTTTCGGATAATCGTGCTTGACCATCGCCGGAATCAGGATCGAACCAATGGCAAAGGTGGTCGCCACGCTCGACCCGGAAACGGCGGCAAACATCATGCAGGTCAACACGCAAGTCATCGCCAGGCCACCCTGCAGCCCGCCGACGATCGACTTGGCCAGGTCCACCAGGCGCCGCGAGATCCCCCCCGCCGCCATCAGGTTGCCGGCCAGGATGAAGAATGGGATCGCCATCAGCGGGAAGTTGTCGATACCGACGAACATCCGCTGCGGCACCATCAATAGCGGCAGCCGCGAGAAGAATTCGATGCCGATGATCGACGCCAGCAGGATCGAGATGGCGATGGGCACACCGAGGGCAAACAGGATGATCAACGACAAGCCGATAGCAGCATTCATGAGCGAGCCCTCCTGGTGACTTGAGCCGGATCGGAAACAGCGGGCGATTCGGGCTTCGAGGGTGTCACTATCGAGGGTTCCGCCACCGGCTGCTGATCGTGGGTAGAGGGCGTATCGGCATCGGCGATACCAACCGGCTCACGACCGGTAGCCTGGGCCAACAAGCGTGCCAACACCGCCAGCAACGAGAAGCTGGCACCGACAGGGATGGCCGCATAGGCCCAAGAGATGGAGATCCCCAGCCCCGAGAGTATCTGCGAGTGCACCCGCCAGGTCATGGCCGTCCCGAAATAGATCAGCACCACCAGCGAGATGATGCAGCACAGGGCAATCATGCCTTCCAGCAAGATCAAGCGGCGCGTCGGCACCAGCTTGTAGATGACCTCCACGGCCATCATGTAGCCACCGCGAAAACTCGCCGCGGCTCCAAGAAACACACACCAGATCATCGTCGAACGTGCCATGACCTCGGACCAGGTCGAAGGCGCATCGAAGACGAAGCGCGTCAGCACCTGATAGAAACCCATGGTCACCGAGACGACCAGCATCAGGACGGCGGCAATCAACGCCACGCGGGACGTGAAGCGTTCGACACGCAGAAAGAGTTCCACCATGACATTCACCTTGCGTCGGCCCGTCCCGGTGAAGGCACCGGGACGGGCGGCTCGGAACGATCAGCAGTCGCTGTTACGGATACGATCCAGCATTTCGCTGCCGTACTGGTCGGTGTAGCCCTTGTAGGACGGCTCGACGGCTTCCTGGAACATGGACTTGTCGATGTCCTCGACCACGGTCATGCCCTTCTCCTTGAGCTCTTCCACCCCCTCGGTTTCGAGCCGAGAGACCTCGGCACGGGTCGCCTCGGCGCCGGCCTGGGCCGCTTCGATGAACCAGCCCTGCTCTTCCTCGCTCAGTCCCTCCCAGAGTATCGGCGAAGCCAGCATGATCGCCGGCGAGTAGACATGACCGGTCAGCGACAGGTAGTCCTGCACCTCCCACAGGTTGCTGGTCAGAATGACCGGGATCGGGTTTTCCTGACCGTCGACCGTCCCCTGCTGCAGGGCGGTGAAGACTTCAGGGAACGCCATCGGGGTGGGGTGCACATCCATCTCTCGGAACGCCGCCATGTGCATCTCATTCTCCATGGTGCGAACCTTCAATCCTGCCGCATCCTCAGGCGTCTTGATTTGACGCTGGCTGTTGGTCATGTGACGGAAGCCATTCTCGGACCAGGCTAGACCGACCAGATCGTGCTCACCGACCTTGGCCAACAGATCCTGACCGATCTCGCCGTCCAGCACACAACGCGCCTGATCGTAGTTCTGGAACAGGAACGGTAGATCGAGCACATAGGTTTCCGGCACGAAATTGCCCAGCGGCCCGGTGGAGGTGATCACCGCATCGAGCGTCCCGATTTGCAGGCCCTCGATCATGTCGCGTTCCCCTCCCAAGGCACCGGAGGGATGCTCTTCGACAGTGAACTCGCCACCGCTGAGTTCCTCGAGCTTTTCCTTGAAGGCATCGACGCCCACCGAGTAGTGCGAGCTGTCGGAGGTGGTGTGCCCCACAGTGATGGCCTGCTGGGCGACAGCGCTCAGGCTGACCGATGCCAGTGCCAAGGTGGAAACGCCTGCGATAGCGGAGTGAAGGACGTTGCGTGTGAAGCGTGCTGTCATTGTTGTATCCCTCTTGCGGATTGACGCTTGTGGTGGTGGCCAGCGGTGAAGGCTACTGGCCCCTTGCTGGTCGAGCCGCGCGAACGCGAACCCGATATCAGCCGTGCCGTGCGGGGTCGGCGAGAAAGGCCTCGACGATCTCGCGCAGATTTTGGTCGCCCATAAAGCCGAGTCGCTCGGCCTTGCGGGTCGCAAAGCGAGCAGGCCAGCTCGCTACGATGGCCTCGATGCGAGCATCTGGCTCATGGCGAACGCGTGCCAACGCTTCCTCGCCACCCAATTCACGCAGGGTGTCGAGCATCTCGGCCACGCTCACGGTTATGCCCGGCAGCATCAGGCCGCGATAGTCGCCGAACGCGTCGGCAGGCACCGTGGCACCATGCATCAACGCTTCGATCACACGACCGGGCGACATGACGAACAACTCGAGATCAGTGGGCACCGGGCACACCGCAGCCTCACCATTGAGGGGCTCGCGCAGGATGCTGGAGGCGAAGCTCGATGCCGCGGCATTGGGCCGCCCTGGGCGCACGACGATGGTCGGTAGCCGCAGCACTCGACCATCGACCAAGCCACGGCGGCTGTAGTCGTTGATCAGCAATTCGCACATGGCCTTCTGAGTGCCATAGGAGCTCTGCGGCGTCAGGGCGGTCATGTCATCCAGCGTATCGGGCAGTTGGCCACCGTAGACCGCCACGGAACTAGCCATGATCAGCCGCGTGCTCGACAGTTTTCGAGCACGACAGCCATCCAACAGCGTTCGCGTGGCCTCGAAGTTGACTGCCATGCCCAAATCGAGATTTGCTTCGGCTGCCGAGCTGACCACGGCCGCGAGGTGGAAGATCACGTCCGGGCGCTCGTCCAGTACCGTGTCCCAGGCGCCGGGGGCGGTGATGTCCTGTGCCCGGGCTCGAATCTCGACACCCGTACCGGAGGGCACCTCGGGCGCCGTCTGATCGACCAGCGTCAACCGCGAAAGCGATCGGCCATCGAGATCACCGCTGGCAAGCAGCGCATGAGTCAGGCGTTGTCCAAGAAAGCCGGCGGCACCGGTGATCAACACATGCATGGCGTGTTCCTTCGTTGTCGTCTAGCGATTGCACCCTTTCTCTTTCCAGGTGCCCACTTTCAGCACTTCGATACTCTCAGGGGGTCAGTCCATATGCCCGGCCCCAAACCAGACCAGTACGGGTCTCGCCGGCGGGTCGATATTCACAGCCCACCCAGCCGTCGTAGCCGAGCGATTCAAGACGCTCGATAAGTGCCGGATAATTCACCTCACCGCTATCCGGCTCATGACGCTCGGGCACCCCGGCGATCTGCACATGGCCGATATGCGGGAACTGTATTTCCAGGTTGCGGATCAGGTCGCCTTCGGTGATCTGGCAGTGGTAGATGTCGAACTGCACGCGCAGATTGTCGGCTCCGACCCATCCCAGTACTTCGCGAGCGTGATCCTGTCGCTGAAGGAAGAAACCGGGCATGTCGCGCCCATTGATGGGTTCGATCAACAACGTCTTGCCAACTTTGGCCAGTTCGCCGGCAGCGAAACGCAGGTTGGCGATATAGGTCTCTCGGTGCGCTGCGCGAGTCGCGGCATCAGCCTCTGGTGGCAATAGACCAGCCATGGCATGCAGGCGTGGGCAATCCAGTGCTTCGGCATAGCGAATCGCCTCGATCACAGAATCGCGGAACTCACTCTCGCGTCCCGGCAGGCTGGCCAGACCTCGTTCGCCTGCCTCCCAGTCACCCGGTGGCAGGTTGAACAGCACTTGGCTCAGGCCGTTGTCGTCCAATGCCGTGCGTAGCTCTTGCGGTTCGAACGCATAGGGAAAGAGATACTCGACGCCACGGAATCCCGCGTCCGCCGCCGCAGCAAAGCGATCAAGGAAGTCATGCTCGGGAAACAGCATGCTCAGGTTGGCGGCCAGTCGTGTCATCTCTGTTCCTTCTTGGTCTCGTATCAACGGGGTCTTGTATCAATCGCGCGGAAATCGTGCTTCGAGTTCGGCAACCTGCTCATCGCTCAGACAGCGAGGGTTCTGCCCACGCAGCAGCAGAAACAGCTTGGCGGTCTCTTCGAGCTCCTCAGTGGCATACACCGCGGCTTCCAGCGACTTGCCGGCCACCACTGGGCCATGATTGGCCAGCAACACCGCACTGTGCTTGCCCGCCAGCCCCTTGACCGCATCGCCCAGAGCGGAGTCGCCGGGCATGTGATAGGGCACCAGCGGCAACTTGCCGACACGCATCACGTAATAGGCAGTCAACGGCGGGATGCAGTCGCAAGGGTCGATCCCGGGCAAGCACGACACCGCCACCGAATGAGTGGAGTGCAGGTGCACGATGGCTTCCGACTGCGGACGCTCGCCATACATCGCCATGTGCAGGAAGCTCTCCTTGGTCGGCTTGTCGCCGTCGAGCAGCCGCCCTTCACCGTCGAGCCGCGAGATACGCGGCGGGTCAAGGCGCCCCAAACAGGCATTGGTCGGGGTCATCAGCCAGCCACCGTCATCGAGCCGCACGCTAATGTTGCCGCTCGAGCCCATGGTCAGCCCGCGATCGAACAGCGACTTGCCGAACATGGCAATTCGTTCGCGCAGGCGGTTGTCGTCATGCATGCTCATGAAAGACGTTCCTCACGCAGGGCATCGAACGCTCGAGAGAAGAAATCGACACCACCGAAATTGCCAGACTTCAGTGCTAGTGATAGTGGCAATTCATGCCCCTCGATATGGGTCTGGGTCCAAGGCACGCCAGGGTCGATCTGCTCACCAATGCGCAATTCGCTGATGCCAAGAGCAGAGACCACGGCCCCGGAAGTCTCGCCACCCGCCACTACCAGCCGGCCGACACCCTCTGCCACCAGCACCTTCGCCAACCCGGCCAATGCACGCTCGACCAACTCGCCGGCCGCGGCCACGCCAAGACGCTGCTGCGCCAGCCGAACCCTGTCGGGTGCCGCCGAGGCGTAGATCAGTACCGGCGCCTCTCCACCAGCGGGACCGAGCAGGCGCTCGCGGGCAAAGGCCAGCGCTTGCTCGGCTTGCTCATTGCCTTCGGCAAGCGCCAGCGGGTCCAAGGCGAAGCCGTCATGCGATGCCAGGAAATGTTCGACCTGGCCCAGCGTGGCTCGGGAACAGCTTCCGGAAAGCACCAGTGCGGGGCCGTGAGCCGGCGCCAAGCGCCCAGCGTTATCGACTTTTTCCAGCCAGCCGAGGCGGCGATATTCGGCGGGCAGTGCCTGGCCGAGGCCGGAACCTCCGGTCACCAGCGGCAACTCCGCCACTGCGGATGCCAGTACCTGGAGATCAGCCTCATCGAGGGTGTCACAGATCACGTGACGTACGCCTTGCGCCAACTGATCATCAAGATGCGTTTTCGCTGTCTCGGCCCCCTTGTCCAGAACCGGACGAGGCAGCAGGGAAACCCGGTGCGATGTCTGACGTGACAGCACCCTCACCAGGTCGGCATCCGTCATCGGGTTCAAGGGGTGGTGTTGCATGCCACTGTCGTTGAGCAGCCGGTCGCCGACGAACAAATGGCCCATGTAAACGGTGCGACCGTTGGCTGGAAAGGCTGGCACCATCACCGTCTGGTGTGTTCCCAATGCCTCCAGCAAGGCATCGGCGACGGGCCCGATATTGCCCTCATCGGTGGAGTCGAAGGTCGAGCAATACTTGAAGAAGATCTGGCGAGCCCCCTGTGCCTTCAGCCAATGCAGTGCCTCGAGGGAGTCGTTGACAGCATCAGCGACCGGGCAGGAGCGGGACTTCAAGGCCACCACCACCGCATCCACGTCATCGAGAGCATGAATCTCACGGGGGATGCCGATCACCTGTGATGTGCGCATTCCGGCACGCACCAGGTTATTGGCCAAATCGGTAGCCCCAGTGAAATCGTCGGCGATGGCACCCAGTACGATACTCATTGGCTGCTCTCCCCCTGAATATCGTTGGCTGCCGGAAGCTCGAAAGCCGACAACCGTTGGTAGACCTTGATCACCGCGGCATCGTCCTCGCGACCGAAGCCGGCCCCGCTAGCGGCGGTGAACTGCTGCAAGGCACTGGCAGCGACCGGCATTGCCAGGCTCAGCTCGCGCCCGGTCTGATGGACGATATTCAGATCCTTGACGAAGATGTCGACTGCGGACAGCGGGGTGTAATCAGCCTTGAGGATGTGCGGTACCCGGTTCTCGAACATCCAGGAATTACCCGCCGAGTGGGTGATTACTTCGTACAGCGTGTCGGGGTCGATCCCCATGCGCATACCCAAGGCCATGGCCTCAGCAGCAGCGGCGATATGCACACCAGCAAGATGCTGGTTGACCAACTTGACACTGGAACCGGCGCCTGGCGAATCACCGAGACGGTAGACCTTGGCCGCCATGGCATCCAATGCGGCCTGGCCTTTGGCGTAGGCCGCATCGCTGCCGGATGACATTACCGACAACTCCCCGGTCCTGGCCTTGGTAGCGCCACCACTGATCGGTGCATCCAGCATCTCGAGATTCATGGCGTTCAAGCGCTCGCCAAGTGCCACGGCATAGCTCGGAGCGACCGTGGCGCACTGCATGATCAAACTGCCTGGCGCCAACTCACCCGCCAGCCCTCGCTCACCGAACAGTACCATCTCGACTTGCTCAGCATTGATCACCACCAGCACCACGACGTCACATTCGGCAGCGAGTTCGTCCGGCGTCGCCACGCTCCTGCCACCATGGGCGACGAAAGCCTCCCGTGCCCGTTCCGACACATCGCAGCCGATCACCGGAAGGCCGACCTCGAGCATGGAAGTCGCGATACCCATGCCCATGGCACCGAGACCGATCACACCGATTGCGTTACCTCGTGCTTGCTGCTGCATCCTGCCATGTCCTCCCATGACCGCCTGTGATTTCCGCTACCAATGTTAGCGCTACCATTTTTTTAGGTTATACTCTGGTGTCATGCAAGGGTTGTCGAAAGGAGTCCGACCAATGTCTAACAAGAATTCTACGGAGCGGCGCCGACGCAAAGGCTCCAATAACCCCACCCTTGGCGACGTGGCCAAGGAAGCCGGCGTCTCGTCGATCACCGTCTCGCGTGTGCTCAACTCGCCGGATAGCGTCCGCGCCACGACCCGTCACAAGGTCGAGGCAGCCATCGAACGGGTCGGTTACGTGCGCAACATGGTAGCGGGCAGCCTGGCCTCGGCCAGTTCTCGCTTCATTGCGGTAATCGTGCCCTCGTTGTCCAACGTGGTGTTCATCGAGGTGATCCAAGGGCTGCAATCCACCTTCGAGAAGTACGGCTATCAGATCCTGCTGGGTAATACCGACTACAGCATGCAGCGCGAAACCGAATTGGTTAACACCTTCCTCGGTTGGTCGTCATCGGCATTGGTGACCACCGGGCTACGTCACGAGGAAGGCTGCAACAGCTTGTTGAAACGCTGGCAAAAGCCGGTGGTGGAAATCATGGAGCTGGGGAACGCGATCGACCTCAACGTGGGGCTGTCGCATTACGATGCCGGACACTGCATGGCGGACTATCTGCTCGGACAGGGGTATCGGCGCGTCGTCTTTGCCGGCACACAGATGGACGGCAACTACCGTGCCCGACTGCGTTACGAGGGACACCGCGACCGGCTCGCGAAGGCCGGCATCGAAGCGCCGTTGCTGGAGTGGGCTCCTGCCAGCGATTTCGAGCTTGGCGGCCACGCTCTGGAACGCGTGCTCGAACGCCACCCCGATACTCAGGCCATCCACTTTGCCGACGACGTCCTGGCCACCGGCGCCATTCTGCATGCTACCCGTCTCGGCATTCGTATTCCCGGCGACATTGCCGTGTGCGGCTTCACCGGTTTGCCGATCGGCCAGGCCATCACCCCACGCCTGACTACCATTTCCTCGCCCCGTGAGGCCATTGGTCGCATCGCAGCCGAACAGGTCATCGCGCGTATCGAAGGGCGCCCCCTCGACGCCGAGCAGATCGATGTCGGTTTCGAACTGACGATCGGTGAAAGCGCTTGAGTGGCATAGCGTCTACCACCTTGGTCGCAATGACCCCCGCTGCCTCTTTTGAACCGGCATACTAGTTGCGAACTGAAACGTTTCAGAAACTCCTATAGAAACGTATGCGACTGATCCAGGAAAAGCTGACACCGCCATCCCTGCCACCGGGCACCGTGGCCCGTGAACGGCTCAACGAATGTTTCGTGCTCGACGAGCGGGTGCGATTGCAGGTGGTGCAGGCGCCGCCCGGTTATGGCAAGACCACGCTACTGGCCGAGCGCCTACCAGCCTTGGAGCAGCCGGCAGTCTGGCTACGCCTGGACGCTTGCGACGATGAGCCCGAGCGTTTCAGTCGATATTTCCAAGCGGCGCTCGAGACTCTGTGTCGCGAGCATCTCGACGTCGACCTTCCGTCGACAGACGATACCAGCCCCTTCAACACCGTCATCGAATACTGGTTGAGTGGTTTACCGACGCAGGCAACCCCGTGTCGCCTGGTGATCGACGAGTTCGAACACATCAGCCATCCAGCACTCCGCGAAGGCCTGAGCCACTGGTTGCGTCATCAGCCCAGCTGGCTGACCCTGACGCTGATTTCGCGCACATGCCCTGCACTGGGCCTGCCGGCCATGCGCCTACGCGGCGAGCTGGAGGAGATCGGCCTGGAGGCATTGGCGTTCGATCTGGAGGAGGCCCAAACGCTGTGCGCCGAGCAGCTCAGCTTCCCGCCCACACGGGTCAGCCTGGAACGCGCCCTGCGGCGAACCGAAGGCTGGGCGATGGCGCTGACCTGGCTGGTCGAACGCACCACCACCCGTGCCGGCTTCGATGCTCTGGTTGAACGTCTGGGCGGCAACCACCCGGATTTCGTGGCCTGGTTCGACGACCTGCTGCGCGAAGCGCTCGATGACACCGATCGCCTCCTGCTGTTGCAGCTTGGCGTGCTCGAGCGCTTCTCGCCACAGCTCGTGGCCCGACTATTGGAAAGTGAACGTGTTTCCCAACGCCTTGAGACATTGCAGCACGGTGGTCTTTTCATTCAGCGGCTCGACCCACATGACCAATGGTGTCGCTTCCACACCCTGTTCGCCCAGTATCTGCGTCATCGCCGCCATGAGTTGAGCCTGGATTCCCAACGCCAGCTCCATCGCCGCGCCAGTCAGGCCTGGCTGGCACTCGGCGACCCGGCCCTGGCACTGGCCCAAGCCATCGACGCCGACGACCCCGGAGCCCTTGTCGCATTGATCGAGGAGCATGGCCCCAAGCTATTGGCCAACGGTCATTTCGCCTTGCTAGCCCGTGCCATGGAGGCCCTCGGCGAACCGCGTATAGGCGCCGCACCACGCCTGACCCTGATCCACGGCTGGGTGACTCATGCCCAGTACCAGTTTGCCCGCACCGCACGCGCGATCGACTGGATCGAAGCCCAGCAAGAGGAGCCAGCGTGGCAGGAACTCGCCGCCGAATTCGCGACGCTGCGTGCGCAACTGGCGATCAATCAAGGCGATGCCGAGCGTGCCGCTCCTCTTGCCGAACGGGCTCTGACCCTGCCGGCCCGCTACCTGGCCCCTACTCCCGTGTCAGCAGCAGCCATTCTCGCCGAGGCGCGCTTCGTCCAGGGCCGGCTCGAGGAGTCGCTAGCCCAGGTGCACGAGGTCGAGCGCGAGGCAAGCCGTATCGGCGACGAGCAGTTGCTGTTGCAGACTTTCTGCCAACAATCCGAGGTGCTAGTCGCGCAAGGCCGGTTGCAGGCTGCCTTCGATATCCAGGAGCGTGCTTTCGCGCACGTCGAACGCTGCGGTTTGGATCATCTGCCGGTGACCGAATTCCTGTATCGCATCCGCAGCCAGCTGTTGTGGGAATGGCATCGCCTGGATGAGTCCGAGCAGGCTGCGCTCAATGGCATCGCCGTGCTCGACAACCAGGGCGAGCGCTGGACGCTGCAGTGCCATATCAGCCTGGCCAAGGTCGCCCAGACGCGCGGCGACCAGGCGCAATGTGCCGACCATATCCGCCGCTTGCGTAAGATTCTCGCCGACGGCGACTACCATATCGACTGGCTGGCCAATGCCCACGCCACCCTGCTCGCCTGGTGGCAAGCCAACGACGATCGCGACGCCGTGGCGCGCTGGTTGCAGGAAGCCCCCACTGCCGAGCCCGAGTCCGCCAGCAACCACTTCGCGCAGTGCAACGTGCGCAATCATGCTCGCGCCCTGACTTTGCTCGGCCATTTGGATGAAGCTCGGCAATTGCTCATGGTTCTGGAGCGGCAAACCGCACGCTTCGGACTCGTTACCGACGCCAACCGCAATCAGCTCTGCCTGGCAGCCCTGGAGTGGCAGGCCGGCAACCGGGAGGCGGCGCTCGACCCTATGCGTCGGGCACTGGAACTGGCCTCACGCACCGCGCTGATCGGCAGTTTCCTGCGCCTGGGCAAGCCATTGGGAGAGATGCTCCAAACGATGCTGGAAGCCGACGAGATGGATGACCTGTCCCGAGCCCGCGCCGAGCGGTTGCTCGAACTGGCCGGCCGCCAGCGCGACTTTGGGCGAGCCGTGCGACTGATGCTCGACGACTCGGTGATCGCCGATATCGTCACCCGCCCCGATGTCCCCGAGTTGATCCGCACCTCGCCGCTGACCCGCCGCGAATGGCAGATCCTTGGCCTGATCCATGCCGGACTTTCCAACGAACAGATCGCCGAACAACTATCGGTGGCCCCCACCACCATCAAGACGCATATCAGAAGCCTCTACCAGAAACAGAACATCCGCCGCCGCGAGGAAGCCATCGCCCTGGCGCGGGATCTCCTCTCGCGCATCCAGGGTGAGTAAGCAGTCTCTCCTCCCCCCGCCTACGCCGCCTCTCCTCCCCCTGGGAGGATTTTTCCTGCGCGGTGTCGCGCGACCATGACGACAAACGTTGCTCGAGTAAGGACAAGGCACATGACTCGCAATTCGACCTTGATTGGCAAACACGGCCAGGACTGGTGGCGCGGAGCGGTGATCTATCAGATCTACCCGCGCAGCTTCATGGATGCCAACAATGATGGCATCGGCGACCTGCAGGGGGTGATCGACAAGCTCGACTACATCGCTTCGCTGAATGTCGATGCCATCTGGCTCTCGCCCTTCTTTACTTCGCCGATGAAGGACTTCGGTTACGATGTCAGCGATTATCGCGGTGTCGATCCGATGTTCGGCACCCTGGAGGATTTCGACCGCTTGGTGGAGGCCGCCCATGCCCGGGGTCTCAGGGTCACCATCGACCAAGTGTTGTCGCATACGTCCGACCAGCATCCCTGGTTCCAGGAGAGCCGCTCGAGCCGCGACAACCCCAAGGCCGACTGGTATGTGTGGGCCGATCCCAAAGCGGATGGCTCACCGCCCACCAACTGGCAGGCGATCTTCGGCGGCTCGGCCTGGCAGTGGGACACCCGACGCTGCCAGTACTATCTGCACAATTTCCTGGCGGAGCAGCCCGACCTCAACTTCCGCAATCCCGACGTGGTCGAGGCGATTCTCGATGAGGTGCGCTTCTGGCTCGAGCGTGGCGTCGACGGCTTTCGCCTCGATGCGGTCAACTTCTGCACCCACGGTGAGCTAAAGGACAATCCGCCCCGCGAGGAGATCGCCGAGGGCTTCATCGGCGTGCGACCGGACAATCCCTACGGCTTTCAGCAGCACCTCTACGACAAGACCCAGCCGGAGAATCTGGCCTTCCTCGAGCGGCTTCGCGCCCTGCTCGACGAATACCCCGGCACCACCAGTGTCGGTGAAGTTGGCGACGACGACTCGCTGGGAGTGATGGCCGAGTACACCCAAGGCGGTAATCGCCTGCACATGTGCTACTCCTTCAACCTGCTGACCGAGCATGCCGACCCGCAATACCTGCACGATACCCTAACCGAGATGGAGGCGCGCATCGACGACGGCTGGCCGTGCTGGGCGCTGGGTAATCATGATGTGACTCGTCTGGCCACCCGCTGGCAGGCCGAGGACGACCCGGCGGCACTGAGGCTGTACATGGCTTTCCTGCTCACTCAACGCGGCAGTATTTGCCTCTATCAGGGCGAGGAACTGGGCCTGCCTGAAGCGGAACTCAACTTCGAGCAATTGGTCGATCCCGCCGGCATCACCTTCTGGCCGGCTTACAAGGGGCGCGATGGTTGCCGCACGCCACAGCCGTGGAAAGCCGACGCCCGCCACGCTGGTTTCACCAAGACGAAACCCTGGCTGCCGGTTCCCGATACGCATCTGAACCTGGCGGTGGATCAACAGGATCGCGCTGCGGATTCGCTGCTCAATGCTTACCGTGCCTTCCTGGCCTTCCGTCGCCAGCAACCGGCACTGGTCAAGGGCTCGGTGCACTACCACCCGGTACGTGACGAGGTGCTGTGTTTCGAACGCTGTCATCCATCCAACGTTCCCGCCCAGCGCCTGCTGGTAGCACTGAACTTCTCGCATGAGGCCCGGGAACTGCCGGCTCCCATACAGGCAATGGCCATCGAGGAAGCCCCGGCACTGATCAACGGTACTTGGAGTGACGGCAAGCTCCAGTTGCCACCCTACGGCATCGCCATCGCTTGCTGCCCGCAGTCCGACGAGGAGGACACCCAATGGGACGTCTGACATTGAGAGGTATTGGCAAGGATTATGACGGCGTCGAGATTTCACGGGACATCGACCTAACCATCGAGGATGGCGAATTCGTGGTTTTCGTCGGCCCCTCGGGCTGTGGCAAATCGACCCTGCTGCGCATGATCGCCGGGCTCGAGGACATCACCCACGGCGAGATGCGCCTGGACGGCGAGCGCATCAACGAGATTCCGCCACAGGAACGCGACATCGGCATGGTGTTCCAGTCCTATGCGCTCTACCCGCACATGACGGTGGCCGAGAACATGGCGTTCGGCCTCAAGCTCGCGCGCACCGACAAGGACGAGATCCGCCATCGCGTCACCCATGCCGCCGGCATCCTGCAGCTCAGCGAGTTGCTCGAACGCAGGCCCAAGGACCTCTCCGGTGGCCAGCGCCAGCGAGTGGCGATCGGCCGTACCATGGTCAAGGAGCCGGTGGTATTCCTGTTCGACGAGCCGCTCTCCAACCTCGACGCGTCACTGCGGGTCGAGATGCGGGTGCAGATCGCCGAACTGCACCAGCGTCTGGGCGCAACAATGGTCTACGTGACTCACGATCAGGTCGAGGCGATGACACTTGCCGACCGTATCGTGCTGCTCAGTGGCGGAAGCATCGCCCAGGTTGGCGCACCGCTGACGCTCTATCATTTCCCCGAGAGCTTGGAAGTCGCCGAATTCATCGGCTCGCCACGTATCAACACCCTTCCGGTGATGGTCATCGACCCCGGCTCGCAGCGCACTGCAGTGCGACTGACCAATGGCGACACCCTGGCCGTGGCAGTGGACGGTCGCAGCTTGTCGCCTGGCGACCAGGCCACGCTAGGTGTACGCGCCGAGGACTTCGTTGCTCCCGAGCAAGCCGAAGCGACGCTGCAGGCACGGCTGACGGTGGCGGAAAAACTCGGCTACGAGACCCTGGCCCACCTGCAAGTGGATGGTGTCGAGGGCACCGTCACCCAGCGTATGGATGGCCTGGCCCCCCTCGAGGAGCATCAAGTCGTCCCGCTGGGGCTATCCGGCGAGCGTTGCCATTTGTTCGGTCCCGATGGCCGGACTTGTCCCCGGCAGTTGGAGATCCCCGGTATCGCCCACTGATCCACTGTCACTCGAAGGCAAATCCAGGGAGATCTCAGCCGGGCGATCTGAGCCTCAACGCTCCACCACCGTTGCCTCATCGAGGTGGATGATGGTATGCGCATTGGTAACGCTGGTGGCCAGAGTATCCACTACTCCGGTGCGCAGGGCACCGAGGATCCCTGCCGCCTTGGTATTCTCGCTGGCGATGGCGATGACATCGGGTATGCGCGACAGGTCGGTAAGGCTGAGCCCGATCACGCGCCCCTGCATGGGGGTGGCCGAAGGCCGACCATGGATGTCGATGAAGTGACAACCCATGATGTCCCCTACCGTGCCGGAAAGACGCGCTTCGGCGATCTCCTGGGGTGAGAACCAGCCCATGCGCACCATGTTGCTGTCTTCGCTCAGGTCGCCGACGCCGACCAGCGCAAAATCAGCGCGACGGGCACGGTCCAGGGTCTGCCTGACCGTACGGTTCTCGTAGAGTTCGTCGCGCAGCGCCGTGTTCTGCACCAATGCGGGAGCGTAGAGTGTCTCGCTATCGCCGCCGAACTTCATCGCCAAGCGGCGGCAGATATGGTCGGGGTTCATGTATTCACCGGCCCGCTGGGAGCCTCCGATGGCGCAAACGAAGGAGCACTTTCGTTCGCCCTGCGTGAATACATTGTCCGCCACCGCACCGACATTTCGTCCCATACCCACGGTGACGATACTGCCCTCCACCAGGCTGCGCGCCAGATGATCCGCCACCAGGCTGGCCACTGCCGAACGCTGAGCGTCGGCGTCGCCTTGATCGAGCGCGATCAGAGCGCGCTTGATGCCGAATCGCTGCTTCAACTCGCGCTCGATCTCGGCACTGACCGCTGGATGCTGGCGTACCCGCACATCGACGATGCCTTCCGCCTGGGCTCTCTTGAGCAGGCGCCCGACTCGAACACGAGAGATCCCCAGGCGGTTGGCGATGACTTCCTGGGTTTCACCCTCCACATAGTAGAGGGTGGAGATTTCAGTCATCAGATCGATATCGGCGTTATCGACACGCTCATTCATGGCATGGGTCCCACAAGACTCGAATTCTCGACAAGCGGGACACGATAGCACAACCCCACGCGTGGTGATCAGACGCGTGAATGGGTCAACCCACGCTCGTATTCCTGAATGCGCGCCACCTTGGCGACCGATGCTCCGCCCGGAAAGTCGTTCTCCAGGAAAGTCGCCACGATGCTCTTGGCCAGCTCCAGCCCCACCACTCGAGCACCCAAGGTGACGATTTGCGCATTGTTGCTGGTCCTGGCCTTGCCGGCGGAATAGGTGTCGTGCGCCTGAGCAGCACGAATCCCCGGCACCTTGTTGGCGGCGATCGCCACCCCGATACCGGTTCCGCAGACCAGAATCCCTCGATCGAAGCGGCCATCGGCAATCGATTGCGCCACCGTCACCGCCACATCGGGATAGAGGATCGGCTCCGCATTGTAGGTACCGAAATCCTCTACCTCGTGCCCCAGCGAGTGCACGTACTCGATCAACACCTCCTTGAGCTGGAAGGCGGCCTCGTCTCCACCGATGGCCACTCGCAGCGGCTTGGCATGATTGGACATGACTGACACCTCTCTGTGTAAAGGGAGCATTGACCTGGCCAAGAGCCGCTCAGACCAGATCCTATGATCAAAATAACACCGACATTTCATTTGTAAAGCCTCTGATCATAAGAACACCTCCCTTTTATGTCAGTCACTGCTGCATACACGATATTCCCAGATCGAAAAAATCAACTACATATCAACAAATTATCTACATTATTCATAATCCCACCTCTATTCCTTAGCATTAGCGCAACGACTTCACTACCCATTCAAATTTGACATCTCATGAAAATATCTCGATCATTTGAACAAACAGAAATCAAATAAACACAGGCAGAGAACGTCATATCGACAGGAGTTACGTCATGCCCACCCAGCTCGACGCCCTCAAGCAACTCTCTCTGGTGGTTGCCGATACCGGCAACCTGAACGCCATCCGCCGCTACCAACCGCAGGACGCCACCACCAACCCCTCATTGATCCTCAAGGCCTTCGAATTGCCTGGCTATCAAGCCCTGATCGACGAGGTACTCGCCTCCATCAAGGCGGAGGGAAGTGAGCGCCAGTTGCAGGTCGAGCAGGCCGTCGATGAGCTTGCCGTGGCCATGGGCACAGAAATCGCCCGTGTGGTGCCGGGTCGGGTATCCACCGAAGTCGCCGCCAGATTGTCCTTCGACACCCAGGCCAGCATCCGCAAGGCCCAGGAACTGATCGAACGTTACCAACACCGCGGCGTCTCAAAGGAGCGGGTGCTGATCAAGCTGGCCGCTACTTGGGAAGGCATTCGCGCCGCCGAGGTGCTGGAGAAGGAGGGTATTCAGTGCAACCTGACGTTGCTGTTCAGCGAGGCACAAGCCCAGGCCTGCTTCGATGCCGGGGTATTTCTGGTCTCGCCGTTCGTCGGCCGGGTCACCGACTGGTACAAGCAGGCGACCGGCCAGGACTTCACGCCCGAAACCGACCCTGGCGTACAGTTCGTACGCGGCGTCTGCCAACGCGTCAGGCAGGGCGGCTACGACACCGTGGTGATGGGTGCCAGCTTCCGGACTACCGGCCAGGTGCTGGCGCTGGCCGGCTGCCCACGGCTGACCATCTCGCCGGCCCTGCTCGAGGAGTTGGCCGCCAGCGAGGGCGAAGTGAAACGCCAGGTGGCAATGGTCAGCGCCGGCAGTCCACCCCCTGCGCCGCTGACCGAGCCCGAGTTCCGCTGGGGCCACAACCAGGATGCCATGGCCAACGACAAGTTGGCCGAAGGCATCCGCCGTTTTGCCGAGGACCAGGCACGTCTCGAGGACCTGATCGCCAACCGTCTCGCTGACGACCACTGACCACAGGAAATTCGCTATGCCGTCCCGTTTCGAACTGGCCAACGCCATTCGCGCCCTGTCCATGGATGCCGTGCAGAAGGCCAATTCCGGCCATCCCGGTGCCCCCATGGGCATGGCCGACATCGCCGAGGTACTGTGGAACGATTACCTGTCCCACAACCCGTCCAATCCCCATTGGGCCAACCGCGACCGTTTCGTGCTCTCCAACGGTCACGGTTCGATGCTGCTCTATTCGCTGCTGCACCTGACCGGCTACGAGCTGGGCCTCGAGGACCTGCAGCACTTCCGCCAGTTGCATTCGCGCACTCCCGGCCATCCGGAGCTGGGCTATACCCCGGGGGTCGAGACCACCACCGGCCCGCTGGGTCAGGGCCTGGCCAACGCGGTGGGCATGGCCATCGCCGAGCGTGCCCTGGCGGCGCAGTTCAACCGCCCCGGTCACGAGATCATCGATCATTACACCTATTGCTTCGTCGGCGACGGCTGCCTGATGGAGGGCATCTCGCATGAGGTGAGCTCGCTGGCCGGCATGCAGGGGCTGGGTAAGCTGGTGGTGTTCTATGACGACAACGGCATCTCCATCGATGGCGAGGTCGAGGGTTGGTTCACCGACGATACCGCCAAGCGTTTCGAGGCCTATGGCTGGCACGTGGTGCCCAATGTCGACGGTCACCAGCCCGACGAGGTCAAGGCGGCCATCGAGCTGGCGCGTCAACACGACGACAAGCCGAGCCTGATCGTGTGCCGCACCATCATCGGCTTCGGCGCGCCCAACAAGCAGGGCAAGGAGGAGTGCCACGGCGCGGCCTTGGGCGAGGACGAGGTGGCCGCGGCGCGCGGGCAGCTCGACTGGCCGCATGCGCCCTTCCATGTGCCGGAGGCCATCTACCAGGGCTGGGACGCGCGCGAACTGGGCGCGAAGCGGGAGGCCGACTGGGAGGCGCGCCTGGCGCGTTATGCCGAGGCCTATCCGGCCGAGGCCAAGGAGCTGCAGCGCCGCTTGAAGGGCGAGTTGCCGGTGGATCTCACCAGCGAGGCGCTGATCGAGCAAGA
>NZ_KE332391.1:235765-492335 GCF_000409775.1 Litchfieldella anticariensis FP35 = DSM 16096
TGCCTCCATCGGGCTCGGCGAGGACGGCCCCCCCCACCAGCCGATCGAGCAGTTGGGGGCGCTGCGCAGCACTCCCAACCTGTCGACCTGGCGCCCGGCCGATGCGGTGGAGACCGCCGCTGCCTGGGACGCGGCGCTCAAGCGTCATGGCGCGCCCACCGCGCTGGTGCTGTCGCGCCAGACCCTGCCGCACCAGGCGCGCACCCAGCAGCAGTTGGGCGAGATCGAGCGTGGTGGGTACGTATTGAAAGAGAGCATCCTCAAGGACAACGTGGTGACACCCGAGCTGATCCTGATCGCCACCGGCTCCGAGGTCGGCCTGGCGATGGATGCTGCCGTCGAGCTCGAATCCCGAGGCAAGGCGGTGCGCGTGGTGTCGATGCCCTCCACCGACACCTTCGATGCCCAGCCCGCCAGCTACCGCGAGGCGGTACTGCCCAAGGCGGTCACCAAGCGCCTGGCCATCGAGGCCAGCCACTACGCCTACTGGTACAAGTACGTGGGCCTCGATGGGCGCATCGTCGGCATGGATGGCTTCGGCGAGTCGGCCCCGGGCGGCGACCTGTTCAAGCACTTCGGCTTCACCGTCGATAACGTCGTGGAGCAGGCTGAAATTCTGCTGATGGAAGTCAGCTAGATCTGGCGCCGCCATGCCGCTCGACGTAAAATGACGTGGCCGTGGATCTACCACGGCCACGTGTTCTCAGGGCGGGGTGAAAGTCCCCACCGGCGGTGATGGCGACTTTTGCCTCAGCCCGCGAGCGCCCGATCCGGTTCCTGCGTCTCTTTCCTGGCGACGCGGCCAAGATCGGGGTCAGCAGATTCGGTGCGATTCCGAAGCCGACGGTGATAGTCCGGATGGAAGAGAACGGCTCCGTTGACGGGTGCTCGCGCCCGGCGATTGGTTCCGCATGCCCTGATTCTGGTTATGATAAACGAGGAAGACCATGAATCAGTCAACCCCCAGTCAATCCCCCCGTATCGCCTTTATCCAGGCCAGCTGGCACAGCGATATCGTTGGCCAGGCCCGCGAGGCATTCACCACCACTCTCGCCGAGAAGCACGGCATCGAGGCCGATCGGGTCGAGGTGTTCAGCGTTGCCGGTGCCTACGAGATTCCCCTGCAAGCCAAGCTGCTGGCCAAGAGCGGTCGCTATGACGCCATCGTCGGTGCCGGTTTCGTGGTCGATGGTGGCATCTATCGCCACGACTTCGTCGCCCAGGCGGTGATCGACGGCATGATGCGGGTGCAACTCGACACCGAGGTACCAGTGCTATCGGTGGTGCTCACCCCGCACCATTTCCACGAGCACGCCACCCACACAGCGTTCTTCCACGAGCACTTTGTGTCCAAGGGACGCGAGGCCGCCGACGCTTGCGCCATGACGTTGGAGAACCACCGCAAGGCACGGCAACTGGGCGACTGACGTACGACACCGCAACGACACTGCCCGGCACTTGGCCGGGCAGTGTCGTATCAGATGGGATGGGTGTGCCCAGGTGCTTGAAAAGGAGCCCTATTGCTGCGCTAGTACGAAGGGGGCGGTGTACTGATCCACGTTGTCCGCGGTGACGAGGAGGCAGTCGAAGAGGTGTTTCTCCTCACTAAGCCCGGTCTCACCAGTACGGATGTACTCGTCTGCCATGCGAACCGCCTGCTCGGAGAAGATAGCCACCGGCTGCAGGACCGTGTAGGCCATCTCGCCGGCCTTGACCGCATCGACCGCGTCGGGCGAGCCATCGAACCCACCGACCACCACGTCGTCTAGCTTGCCGGCTTCCTTGAGCGCTGCGATCGCACCGAGCGCCATCTCATCATTGCCGCTGATCACCCCCTGGATGTTGGGATTGGCCTGCAACAAGCTCTGCATCTTGTTGTAGCCCTGGGTGCGATCCCAGTTGGCGACGTCCACGCCGACCCGCTCCAGGCTCGGATACTGACTGAGCACGGTCTCGTAGCCGTTCGAGCGCGTCGCGGCGTTATTGTCGGAGGGCGCGCCCTTGAGTTCGACGTATTTGGCCTCGCCGCCGATTTCCTGTACCCACTGCTGGGCGCCCAACGCCGCCCCCTGAGCGTTATTGGATACGAGTTGCGCCTCGGCCAGTCCCTGCTGGTTGATCTCGGCATTGACGATGAACACTGGGATCCCGGCGTCGACGGCCTTGCGCACGGCGCCAATGGAACCGTCGGCATTGGCCGGGTCGAGAATGATCGCCTTGGCCTGATTGGTGATCGCGGTATCGATCTGCCGGCTCTCGGCGTTGGTATCGCCTTTGTGAGAACTGACATTGGCCTGATAACCCAACTCCTCGGCGGTCTCGCGGGCAACCTTGCCCTCGGTGAACCAGTAGGGGTTGGAATTGTCGTTGACGATGATCGAGATGAGCCCCTGATCCTGGGCCGAGACGGCTCCGGCGAAGAACGGAGCGCTCACGGCGAGAGCGGCGATCAGCAGGCGCTTTCCAGTCTTGAACATGGTGGACCTTCCTTACTGTTGTGGTTGTGATGCCGATTCCTCGGCTGGGCTTTCCACAGCGGTATTCGTACGCCAGGTCGCAGTACGCTGCTGTGAGGAAGACGTCTGAGCGTCGGAAGGCGCCGGGCGCTTCTTCTTCCGACCGCTGTATTGAATGCTGTTGAGCAGCACGGCGAGAACGATGACGGCACCCGTGAACACGGTCTGCCAGTAGGACGAGACGCCGATGATCACCAACCCGTCGGACAGGAAGCCGATCACGAATGCCCCGAGCAATGTGCCCCGCACGTTGCCACGGCCGCCGGTCAGCGCCGCCCCGCCGATGACCACCCCGGCGATGGCGGTCAGTTCGTAGGTGGTACCCGCCGTCGGTCCTGCCGAGGTCAGCTGCGACGACAACACCAGGCCGGCGATGGCGGCGCAGATCCCCGACAGTACATAGACCGTCACCTGCACGCGCTTGACCGGCACCCCGGACAGTTCCGCCGCCCGAGCGTTACCACCGGTGGAATAGACCCAGCGGCCGAAGGGGGTGCGCGTCAGCGCCAGCATGGCGGCGATGGCCACGGCTGCCAGAATCAGCACACCGACCGGCACGCCGAACAGCCGATTGAAACCGAGCCAATCAAAGCCGGTATTGCCGAGCTCCGGGCTGCCGCCGAGGTTGTTGTAGGTAAGGCCATCGGTCATCAGCAAGGCGACGCCGCGGGCAACGTAGAGCATGCCCAAGGTCGCGACGAACGCCGGCACCTTGAAATAGGCGATGAGTACGCCGTTGATCGCGCCGACGAAGGCCCCCAGGGCGCAGGTCAGGACGACGACCGCCCATACCGGGGGATACACCACGACGCCGAAGAACTCGAACGACACCCCCTGCATCAGGAAGCCGGCGAAGACGCCCGCGAACCCCAGCGTCGAGCCTACGGACAGGTCGATGCCGCCGGTGAGAATGACCAGCAGCATGCCGATGGACAACAGTCCGAAGATCGCCACATGCGATGACATGGTCAGGAAGTTGTTCGCCGAGAAGTAGACCGGCGACAGGATCGAAAAGATGATGATGATCGCGATCAGGGCGAAAAACGCCCTGCCCTCGAGCAGCAGGCGTCCCAGGTCGAAGCCGCCACCGGACGATCTCGTTTGGGAGCCATTTGCCGCTTGGCTGACGTTGGTCATTGTTATGTACTCCGCTATTCGTGTGGATCACGCGACCACGGCTTCACCCGAGGCGGCCATGATCTCTTCTTTAGTGACGTCGGCACCGAATTCCGCCGAGATTCTGCCGCGGCTCATCACCACGACTCGGTGAGCGATGCTCAGGCATTCGCCGACCTCGGAGGTCGAGAAGACGACGGCCAGCCCCTGCCGCGCGCCTTCACTGAGTAGCCGGAACACCTCGGCCTTGGCACCGATGTCGATACCGCGGCTGGGCTCGTCGAGCAGTACGACCCGGGGATGCGTCGCCAGCATCTTGCCGATGACGACCTTCTGCTGGTTGCCGCCCGACAGCGAGCCGATGTCGGCCCCACCGCCGTCGGTCTTGATATGCACGTTGCCGATGGAGGCCTCGACGACATCCTGTTCCCGCCGGCGCGAGGTGAAGAGCCACTGTGTGAATGCACCGATACTGGCCAGCGAGAGGTTCTCCCCCACCGACATCGTCTGGACGAGCCCGTCGCGCTGGCGGTCCTCGGGCACCAGCACCAGGCCCTGCTCGATGCGCTCGGCGATGCTCAGGCTCGAGACGTCATGGCCCTCGAGCACGACACTGCCTCCCGTCAACGGGATGCGGCCGGCGACGCTCTCGAGCAACTCGGTGCGACCAGCGCCCATCAGGCCGTAAATGCAAACGATCTCGCCGGCACGCACGTCGAGGGATAGCCGGTCGACGACCGATCGGTCGGGTACTGAAGCGTCCGCGACGGACACCTCGCGCAGCGACAGTGCCACGTCTCCCATGCGGTAGCCGGTGGGCGGTGAACCGAGGTCGAAGCCCTCGCCGACCATGTTGCGCACGATCCACTCCAGATCGATGTCCTTGCGCTGGGCATAGGCCGTCATGACGCCGTCGCGCAGCACCACCGCGTGGTCGGTAATCTGCAGCGCTTCCTCGAGGTGGTGAGAGATATAGACGATCGAGACGCCACGGCTCTTGAGATCACGGATCACCCGAAACAGCACCTCGACTTCGGAGGCGGAGAGCGCCGAGGTCGGCTCGTCCATGATCAGGATTCGCGAGTTCGCCGACAGCGCCCGGGCAATCTCGACGATCTGCTGCTGCCCCAGGCGCAGGTCTTCCACCGGGGTCAGCGGATCGATGGGCTCGTCCAACTCCTCCATCAGCAGACGCGTCTGGCGCTCCTCCTCGGCGTAGTCGATGTTGGTCGGCCCACCCAGCTCGCGTCCCATGAAGATGTTGTCGCGCACGCTGAGATTGGGCGCGAGACTCAGCTCCTGATGGATGATCGAGATGCCGAGACGCTGCGCCTCCGTGGTCGAGGTGACATTCACCGGTTGGCCATCCAGGAGGATCTCGCCCGATGTCGGCTGAAGCACGCCCGACAAGATCTTCATCAACGTCGATTTGCCGGCACCGTTCTCGCCGAACAGGGTGGTGACCTGGCCGCGATGGATATCGAAGTTCACCGTCTTCAGGGCATGGACATTGCCGAACGACTTGGCGATGTGGCGTGCCGAAAGGATGACTTCATCGTTGCTGTCTTCTTTGTGAGGTATCTGACTCATTGCATGCTCACCCTTGAGGGATGTCTGGCTCACTGAACGTCCAGCCGAACCGGTGTCACGAGCCAGTTGTGCGGATTGATCAGTTGGAAGACGCCAGTGACCGAAATGGCCATGCCGGTCAGGTCACCGGTGTCGATATCCGACAGCACCTGCTGCTTCATCTCGGCGTTGATTGCCGCCCCGGCATTCTGGTACTCGATCTGGTTGGTGAACTGGCCGAATTGGATGTCACCGGTGGCATCGCGCAGATCGGTCCCGTTGATGGCCGGCCCGGTCTGCACCCGAATCGTCAGATCGTCGGGAACGCCTTCGACATTGACCGTGTAGATGCCGGCCTTGCCCTCTCCAACCACACCGGAGAAGCTGAGGGGAATCACCGGCGCGATACCGGACGGCACCCCGTAGCGCTCGCCGGCTGCGGTCTGGTCCTCGGCGATGGCGGCCGCCAGCTCGCTGGCCTCGACGGCACGCTCCTCGACGCTGTCTCGCACGATGGGGAAATGCTCCGCACCGAAGCGTTCGGCCGAGAAACCCTCATCGCGCAGATCCGCTTCCGATCCGATCTTCACGACCGTGGTGTCCAGGGCCATGGCGCCCAGCAGGACGAACGCGATACCGATTGCCGTAGCGAGTCCACGCCCCTTCCTGGGGCGAGGTATCGGTCCGGCGTTGACTGATGCATTCATGGTGAAAAGACCTCTTGTTGTTGGAATGTCTGTGCCGTCGCAAGCGAAGGGCCGGGCTTAGGAAGTGGCGACGCTGTCGGCGTGGGCGTCGGTCTTGACGCCCCGAGGCTCACCGACCTCCCGTGCCACCCAGGCCTCGACCCGCTCGACCTCCGCATCGCGCATGACCAGGTAGAGCTTGGTGCGTCGCTCGAGAATGTCGG
This sequence comes from Litchfieldella anticariensis FP35 = DSM 16096, assembly GCF_000409775.1. Taxonomy (GTDB): domain Bacteria; phylum Pseudomonadota; class Gammaproteobacteria; order Pseudomonadales; family Halomonadaceae; genus Litchfieldella; species Litchfieldella anticariensis. Next base: position 241,877 of record NZ_KE332391.1, read on the forward strand.
CGGCGCTGCGCGCCCACTCGTGCTCGACCAGATAACGAGCTTCCACGGCGTAGAGATCGGCCCCCAGGTGCTCGCCCAGGTCCGCGTGGCGCTTGGCCTCGCCGAGGATCTGTCGGGCGATGGTGCCGTAGAGGCGGGCATAGCGGGTGACGGTGGTCTCCTCGAGCCAGGGATAGTCGCGTTTGAGCCCTTTCAGGAAGGTCTCGAAGTCGGCCCCCGGCATGTCGCCACCAGGCAGCGGCGCGGTCTCGTTCCAGGTCTTTCCCATCTCCGGGAAGTAGGGCGCGAGCTTTTCCAGACCGTGCTCGGCGAGCTTGCGATAGGTGGTGATCTTGCCACCGAACACCGATAGCAGAGGCGCCTTGTCATTCGTGTCGGAGACATCGAAGACGTAGTCGCGAGTCACCGCCGAGGGGTTGTCCTGGGCGTCATCGAATAACGGACGAATACCGGAGAAGCTCGTCAGGATGTCGTCATGGGTATAGGGGATCTTGAAGTAGCGATTGACCACACCGAGCAGGTAGTCGATCTCCTCCTCGTCGATGGCCACCTTGTCAGGGTCGCCCTCGTAGACGATGTCGGTGGTGCCTACCAGCAGCTTGTCGCCCTCGTAGGGATTGACGAAGATCACCCGCTTGTCGTCGTTCTGCAGCAGATAGGAGTTGGCGGTGGCGTAGCGCTTGGGCAACACGATGTGGCTACCCTTGACCAGCTTGACCCTGTCCTTGCCCCCTTGATCGAAGGCGCCCTTGAGTACCTTGTCCACCCAAGGGCCGGCGGCGTTGATCACCGCCTTGGCGGCGAGAGTGGTGATATCCCCGCTCTCGGTGTCGGTGAGCTCGATCTCCCAATGATCGGCCAGCCGGGTGGCCTTGGTGCAAGCAGCACGGGTGTAGACCTTGGCCCCGAGGCGTGCGGCGTCGAGTGCATTGAGAACCACCAGGCGGGAATCGTCCACCCAGCAGTCGGCATACTTGAAACCCTTGGGGTACTCGTCCTTGATCGCCTCGCCTTCCGGACAGGTATGCAGGTCGAGGCTCCGACTGCCAGGCAACAGGTCGTCCTTACCTCCCAGGTGGTCGTAGAGGAACAGGCCGGCCCGGACCAGCCAGGCCGGACGCTGCTCGGGACTGTGAGGCAGCACGAAGCGCATCGGCCAGATGATGTGTGGCGCCTTCTTCAACATGACGCTGCGCTCCTTGAGCGCCTCGCCTTCCGGACAGGTATGCAGGTCGAGGCTCCGACTGCCAGGCAACAGGTCGTCCTTACCTCCCAGGTGGTCGTAGAGGAACAGGCCGGCCCGGACCAGCCAGGCCGGACGCTGCTCGGGACTGTGAGGCAGCACGAAGCGCATCGGCCAGATGATGTGTGGCGCCTTCTTCAACATGACGCTGCGCTCCTTGAGCGCCTCGCGCACCAGGCGGAATTCGTAGTACTCGAGGTAGCGCAGGCCGCCGTGAATCAGCTTGCCGCTGCGCGACGAGGTGCCCTGGGCCAGGTCGTCCTTCTCGCACAGGACGATGGACAGGCCGCGACCGGCGGCGTCCCGGGCGAAGCCCGCGCCGTTGATGCCGGCACCGATGATCAGCAGGTCATAGCGGGGACGGCGGTCGCGCGTCTGGGCCTTGGCGGATGAATCGGACATGCTTGCCTCCATTCGGGAAAATCGTGGACCGCTTCATCATTCGGCGGTGACGCGCTCGAAATGACGCCAAAAGCCATCCGAGTTGGTGTAGGAGCGACGGTAGACCCCGAACAACCTCTCGTAGAGGTTCTGCAGGGCGGGATCGGGCACCACGCATTCTTCGGCCAGGAAGGGGGACACCCAGGTCTGGCAGGCCTCGGCCAGGTCGCGGTGGTGCCCCAGGCACAGGCTCGCCACCATGGCGGCGCCGGCCGCGCCGGTTTCGCCCCGCGTCATGGTGCGTACCGGCACGCCCATCACCGAGGCTAGGATGGTGCATAGCGTCTTGCTCTGGGCGGCGCCACCTGTCAGCCGCAGCTCCTCCGGGTGGGCCTCCAGGGCGTGGTAGCAGTCGCGGGCGGCGAAGGCGACACCCTCGTAGATGGCCCGCGCCATGTGCAGATGGTTGACCTCGGTGGAGAGTCCCAGGAACTGGGCGCGGGCGCGGGGGTTGAAGAAGGGACCGCGTTCACCGTTGGCGCAGATGAAGGGGTGATAGACCACCCGCCCCGGTTCGGTAGTGGCCAGCGCCGCATCGAGCCGCGGCAGCAAACCTTCGGCGGTCAGCGGCGCTTCACCCAGCGCCTCGAGCATCTGGTTGAGGCCCTTGATGAACCACTCCAGGTTGAGCGTGGCGGCCATGTTGGAGCACAGCTGGACCCAGGTATCGGGCGCGATGCAGGGCATGGTGTAGCAGGATTGGTTACTGAGCACGATGTCGAGCGGGTTCTCGCGCACGCACAGATGGGCTCCGGTGGTGCCAATGATGCTGCAGGCTACCCGCTTGCCGGGCTCATAGACGCCGGCGCCTAGGGCGGTGGCCAGCATGTCGACCGGCGCCAGTACCACCGGGGTACCCTCGGCCACCCCGATCTCCCGCGCCACTTCTGCACCGAGGTCGCCATGTTCGCGGCTGCCGTCGAGAATCCGCGGCAGTCGCTCGCGGTACTTGGACAAGCCGAACTGCTCGAGCACCTCGTTCGAGTAGTCGCCGCTGCGAAAGTCACCGTAGGTCCACAATGCCTCGGCCGGGTCGGTGGCACGATCGCCGGTCAGGCAGAAATACAGCCAGTCCTTGCAGTGGAAGATGGTGGCCGCTGCTGCGACACGCTCGGGATCGTGACGATCGAGCCAGCTCAGTTGGCCGCTCTGGATCGACTGGTTGAGGCCGGTACCGGTACGGCGGTAGGTCTCGGGACCGGTACGGGTCGCCCGCCAATGGGACACGATGTCACTGGCGCGACTGTCGAGCCACAGCAGGGCATCGCCCACGGGACGGCCCTGGTCATCGATCATCCAGGTACCGTCGCCCTGGCCGGTTACCGCGATGGCGGCAAGCCGCGGAGCGAGTTCCGGGTGCTTGGCAAACAGGTTCTTGAGCGTGGCCCGGGCAGCCTCCCAGGTACCTGAAAGGCTCTGCTCGACTCCGCCGTCGGGGCGGGTCTCGAGCCGATTCTCGCACTGGGTCTTGGCCAGTTCCCGGCCCTGGCGCTCGAAGGCCACCGCCTTGATCACCGAGGTGCCGGCATCCAGACCGACGATCACGTCATCCGGCATGGGCGTGTCTCCTGATGTTGTCGTTCTTCTATTCGTTTTCGTTGTCGTTATGGCGTGGGCTGGGCCTGGCGTGGCTACGTATCGCCCTCGTCTAGCAGAGCAAGCACCTGGCGAGCGACGATCTCGTCGGTGATCAGCCCCTTGAGCAGGCCGCTGCGTAGCACGGACAGGGTGGCATGCACCTTCTCCTCGCCACCGGCGACGGCAACGATGTTGTGTTCACGTAACTGCTCGAGGCCCAGTCCCAGGGTGCGGCTGTTGATCTCGCAATCCACCAGGTTGCCATTGGCATCCAGAAACTGGCCCAACAACTCCGCCTCGGCGCCGGCCTCATGAAGCTTGCGGCAATCCTCGGCATCGATTTCCCCCAGTTCCTTGAGCAGGGAATGCCCTTGGGACGGTACGGCTCCCAGCCCGACCATGGTCAGGTCGGCTGAAACCGCAATATTGATCACGTCCTGGACACTGCGCTGCTCCATCAGCACCCGTTTGTGCTCCGCGGTGTCGGCAAACAGAGGTACCGGCAGCAGGTACCCCTCGCCTCCCGTCTTGTCGACCAGGCGGTGAATGACGTCATAGGGGTTCAAGGCCATCTTGCGTACGACACTTCCCAGTACCGGGACCATCTTCAGGTCGGGGTAGTCCATCTGCGGGAGACGGTTGACCATCTCCGACAGACTCCGCCCCCAACCCAGTCCCAGCACCTCGACGTCCTTGGCATCCAGACGACTCTTCAGGTAATGGGCAGCGGCCGTTCCCAGGTTGGCGAAATGGTTGACCCCTTCCTCTACGGGCATGGCAGGCACCACGGAACAGACATCGAGGTTCATGCGCTGCTTCAGCTCGTCTTCCAGTTTCAGCAGATCCTCGGGAGAGCCCTGAATGAAGACCTTGACCGCGCCCATGTCGTGAGCCATCGCGATCAAACGATGCACCTTCATTCGCGACACCATCAGACGATCGGCGATCTCGGCCTGGGTATAGCCGCCAACATAGGAGAGCCATGCCGCGCGCAGGGCCAGGTCCTTTTCGCTATGGCTCGAATGGTTGTTCTTCATCGACTGCTTCCGTTTTGAAATTTTTTTCGGTTGATGTTAAAAATAACGCTAGTGAACATTTTTTAGGCTGTCAACCGGTTTTCCCCACCTCCCGGCACCCCGTGAAACGGCGGTCCTCACTGCCGTCTTCCTTGGGTCCGAACACAACAACGCTGGAGACCAACATGCTAAAGCTCGCTGCCAATCTGACGTTCATGTTCACCGAAGTGCCCTTCCTGGCACGTTTCGCCCGGGCCAAGGCAGCGGGAATTCGTTACATCGAATTCCATAACCCTTACCCGTTCTGTGAAAGGCCCGAGCGGATTCGCGATGCCGCCACCGAGGCCGACGTGGAAATCGTGCACTTCAACCTACCGGGCGGAGATTGGGAGTCGGGGGAACGCGGTCTTGCCGTCTTGCCTGAACGAACCAACGAGTTCCGTGAAGGCGTGGATGCCACCATCGAGATCGCCAGACAGCTCGGCTGCGCGCAACTCAACTGCCCGCTCGGTTATCCACGCAACGACCTGTCCGAGGAGATGCAGCACAGGACGCTGGTCGACAATCTGCGCCATGCCGCCGACGCCACGGCACAGGCCGGCATCCAGTTGATGGTGGAGCCGCTCAATCCGATCACCCACCCCGGCTATCCACTGGTGAACACCACCCAAGCTGCCGCCCTGCTGGATGCTGTCGGCCATCCCAACCTGTTGATTCAGTATGACTTCTATCAAATGCAGCGCTCGGAAGGAGAGCTCATCGAGACGGTTCGTCGCTACAACGAGCGCATCGGCTTCATTCAACTAGCGGATAACCCGGGGCGGCATGAGCCGGGGACCGGCGAGATCAACTACCGCTTCCTGTTCGCCGAGCTCGAGCGCATGGGCTTCGATCGTTACGTCTCGCTGGAGTACACCCCCAGCGGCACGACGGAAGACTCACTGCACTGGATTCGCGATTACGGCATCCGGCACGACTGAACCGGGCCCCCGTTGCCCCCACAACCGACCGCACCACAGGAGTACGCCATGACGACGCCGTTCTGGGTAGGCACCAGTTGGAAGATGAACAAGACATTGGATGAAGCGGCCCACTATGCGCAGGCCCTTCGCGGGGTCGACCTGTTTCGCGACGAACGTCTGCAGGGCTTCGTGATTCCCCCCTTTACCGCCCTGCACCACGTCTGCCAGACACTGGCCGATGAGCCACTGATGGTCGGTGCCCAGAACATGCATTGGGCCGAACGAGGCGCTTTCACCGGCGAGATTTCACCACCGATGGTCAAGGACTGTGGCGCCGATATCGTGGAGTTGGGGCATTCGGAGCGCCGCGAATACTTCAATGAGACCGATGCGGCTATCAATCTCAAGGTCAAGGCCGCCCTGGCCCACGGGCTGCGCCCATTGATCTGCGTTGGCGAGACCGCCGAGGAGAAACGCTTGGGAGTCGCCGCCGATACCGTGATCCGTCAGTGTCGCATCGCCCTCAGCGACGTCGCCGATGAGGATCTGGACAAGGTCCTGATCGCCTATGAACCGGTATGGGCCATCGGCGAGCATGGCACGCCAGCTACCGCAGATTACGCCGGTTGGATTCATCGCCATATCCACGAGGCACTGCCGACGACTCCCCAGGGCACTTCCATCCCGGTGCTGTACGGCGGCAGCGTCAACCTCGACAACTGTGCCGCTCTTGCCACGCTACCGGAGGTATCCGGGCTCTTCATTGGACGCTCCGCCTGGCAGCCTGAAGGCTTGCTGGCCATTGCAGAGCGAGTCGTTACAGCTCGGTTCGGCAACTAACGACTGCTTGCTGGTCCACTGAATGTTTCCACAAAAAAGCCCCAGCCAAGACCGGGGCAAGACGCGTCGCAGTAGGATGAGGAAAATCGGTTCACAACGGGCACGAAGACGCAGTGAGCGATGACAAGACAAGGCACAACATCGTCGAAAAAGCGGAGTTTACGAGAGTAAATGAGCATTTTGAGACGATGTTTAACGCAGTATTGTTGAGCGCAGCCAGTCTTCGTGCTTGTTGTCAGCCCTTGACGCCTCCCGATGTCAGCCCACCGACGATCCAGCGCTGGCAGAGCAGGAAGGCAATGGTGATCGGCAGACCGGAGAGCACCGCGGCAGCGGCGAAGTCACCCCAACGCTGATTGTGGTCGGCCAGGTACTGCTGGGCGCCGACGGCCAACGTCAGTTTGCTTTCGTCGAGCAGCAGCACCGAGGCCATGGGGTACTCCATGATCGACATGATGAAAGCGAGGATGAACACCACCATCAGGATCGGTACCGACAGCGGTAGCAGGATGTGCCGGAAGGCCTGCCAGGTACTGGCGCCGTCGACCATGGCCGCTTCCTCTAGTGAACCGTCGATCGACTCGAAATAGCCCTTGATGGTCCAGATGTGCAGCGCCACCGCTCCCAACGAGGCAAGGATCAGCGCGCCATGGGTATTGATGCCGAGCCAGGGCACCAGTTGACCGAGCCGATCGAACAACGCGTAGAGTGCCACCAGGGAGAGCACTGCCGGGAACATCTGGAAGATCAGCATGCCCTTGAGAATCGGCGCCTTGCCCTTGAAGCGCATCCGCGCGAAGGCATAGGCGCTGGTGGTGGAAAGCAGCAGGATCATCAGCGAGGACACCACCGCCACCTTGATCGAGTTCCACAACCACAGCAGCACCGGAAACGGTGGTTGCACCACGCTACCGTCCGGACGCTCCCAGGGGATGCCGAAGGCCAGCGCCCAGTGTTCCAGCGAGAAACGCTCGGGGATCAGGTTACCGGTGGCGAAATTGCCCTCGCGGAAGGAAATCGAGATCACCAGCAGCAGCGGGAATACGACCAGGGTGACGAAGCCCGCCAAGGCGAAATGGGCACCCAGCTTGCGGGTGCGGATGGAACGAGGTTGAACCATGGCCATAGCGAGTTCTCCTAAACCTTGACCTTGGGCAGGCGCAGATTGAGCAGGGACAGACCGACCACCAGTAGGAAGATCAAGGTGGCGATGGCCGCCGCCAGGCCGAAGTTCTGGCCGGCATCCTGGAAGGCGATGCGATAGGTGTAACTGACCAGCAGGTCGGTGGTCCCCGCGGGAGTACTGGCGCCAAGGATGTCCGGGCTGCCGCCGGTGAGCAGGGCAATCAGCACGAAGTTGTTGAAGTTGAAGGCGAAGGCGGCGATCAACAGCGGCGTCAGCGGCTTGAGGATCAACGGCAGAGTGATTCTGAACATATTGACCAGTGGGCCACCGCCGTCGACCGCCGAAGCCTCGTAGAGATCGCGCGGGATCGACTGGATCAACCCCATGCACAGCAGCAGCATGTAGGGATAGCCCAGCCAGGTATTGACGATCAGCAGCATGGTCCGCGCCAGCCACGGATCGGTAAACCACTCAGGGCGGATGCCGAACAGGTTCTCCAGGATCAGATTGATCTCGCCGTAGTTCTGATTGAACATGCCCTTGAAGATCAGGATCGAGATGAAGGCCGGCACCGCATAAGGCAGGATCAACAAGGTACGGTAGATGGCCTTGCCCTTGAGCTGATCCCACTGCAACAGCGACGCCAGCACAAAGCCTACCGCCAGGGTGAAGACCACCGTCAACCCGGCGAAAACGAAGGTCCACACGAAGATCTGCAGAAAAGGCCCACGGATGTCCGGATCGGCGAAGATCCGAGTGTAATTGTCCAAGCCCACCGCCACCGGCCACCCTGGTGTCAGACGTTCACCGCTCTCGGTGACGAAGAAGCCATTCTCCTGATCGGGCGTCAGTACACCGCCATCGCGTAGGTCGGTGAGGCTGCCGTCGGAATTCTCCTGATAGCGCGGCAGCATTGGCGCGAAGCTTCTCAGTCCCACCATGCTGAGCTCGGTGCCGTCTGGTGTTTCCAGGGTCAATGCCTGCAGCCGGTCGCGATTGGCGATCACCTCGCGCAGGCCCAGCGCCTCGCCCGGCGGCGGCGCATCGGTCGGGCGCACCGCCAGCTTCCCTTTCCCGGCCTTGCCAAGTGGCTCCGAAATCAGCCGACGAGCGCCTTCCAGCCCAGCACCGCTCTTCGCCTCGAGATATAACCGTATTCGATCTCCTTCGCGATAGAGCTGGAAGTCGAAGGCCACGCCTTCGGCCTGATAGGTCTGCTCGAGGAACTGGGCGCGCACCCGCTCCTCGCTGAGCAGATTGCTCGAACTGTAATTGCTGAAGCTGATGCCGACGGTATAGATCAGCGGAAATATCACGAACACGCCCATGCCGGCGAGTGCCGGAAACACGTAACGATGGCTCATTAGCGTGCGCTTGCCGAAGACGATGGCCAGCGAGGCACCTAGCACCAGAAACAGCAGCGCAAACATCCACTGTCCACGCAGATGAAAGGCCACCACCAGCCACAGCGTCGACAGCACCAGCACCGCCATCAGCGCACGCATGGTCCAGCGGGTGTAACGCTCGGCGGGGTAGCGAGAACGGTGGCGCGGCAAGCCGCGCGAAGCATTGGTCGTATACATGAGAAGTTCCTGGGCGTCGAGCCGACTCATTGAGTCGGCCCGGAACATCGAAGTGGCTTACTGGCGCATCCGCCGTGCAGCAGCGTCGAGTGCTTCCTGGGGGGCCTGGCGACCGCTGCCGATGTTCTGTAACGCCGGTTCCATCGCCGCCCAGAAGGCGCCCATCTCGGGAATGTTGGGCATTGGCTCGCCGATCTCGGCATTTTCCAACGTCGCGGCGATCCTCGGATCCTCGGCCAGTTCCGCCTGGTAGGCCCGATGCGCCACAGCGCCCAGGGATCCATCGCTGTTGAAGGTCCTCATGCCCTGTTCGCTGAGCAGGTAGCTCTCGAGGAACTCGGTGGCCAGGAAATCGTTGGGTGACGCCGAGTTGATCATCGCCGTCATCACACCGAACATCGGTTTGGCACGTTCATCGCCCACCTTGGGCAACAACGCCACACCGAAGTCGATACCGCTCTGCTCAAGATTGCTCCACGCCCAGGGGCCACTGATCATGGTCGCCACTTCACCGCGATTGAAGCGGGTATCCATCACGCTGTAGTCGGTGCCACGCGGCAACACACCACTTTCGATCAATTCCACCAGCAGCGTCGCGCCTTCTATGGCACCTTCGTTATTGACCCCGATATCCGTGACATCGAAGCCGCTCTCGGTACGCTTGAAGGGATAACCGCCGTTGGCGGCCAGCAGGGTCCAGCCATAATAGGGCTCACCATAATCGAACAGGATCGCCTTCTTGCCCTCTTCGGCCAACTTGGCGTCAAGCTCGACCAGTTCGGCGAAGCTCTCGGGCGGGGATTCGACCAGTGCCTTGTTGTAGATCAAGCCGAGGGACTCCACCGATACCGGATAACCGTAGGTCTCGCCGTTCCAGACCACGGCATCCCAGGTGAAGTCGAAATAGCGTTCACGATAGTCATCGGATGGCGCGATCGGCTTGAGCAGCCCGCTCTTGGCCCACTCACCCATGCGGTCGTGGGCCCAGATCACGATGTCCGGCCCCTGGCCACTGCCGGCGGCCTGCTGGAAGCGGTCGGTAAGGTTGTCGGGATTGACGATATCGATGGCGATGCCGGTATCCTGAGTGAACCGCTCGGCCACTTCGCGGATGCCCTCAGGTCCCTTGTTATCGCCCATCCAGATGGTCAGCTTGTCGTCCTCGAAGGCCATCGCCGGCAGCGCGAGACCGGCACTCAGGAAAGCAGCGAGAAACGATCCCAGAAGGCCGTGGCGTGTTTTGGTCATGAGTCTAGTGCCCCTTGTTGTTTGGAAGCACTGAATGAATGTCTGCGCGGGCAAATCGCTGCGTTGCGCGGTGCTCGGAATCCTCACCTATGCCCCATAGGCTCCGGTTCCTGTGCTCCGGGCGCCTTGCGCTTTACTCCGCTCGACGATTCCTTCAGCGCTTCCTTATCGAGCGTTAAGATTGAACGCTCCTAGACTCGCCAATCCTCGTCATGCCTTCCTCATCCCCCTGGGGCGTAGGGGTGGCGTATGGGAGGGGCGTAGAGAGAGGAGAGACAGGCATCCCCAGGGGGAGAACTTGTTTCTTCAGCGCAAGACCTATCGATACTGCTGATCGGCAGCCGCTTCGCTCGATGGATTCTCCTCAGCGTGAGCGGCTCCACTATCCAGCTCAAGTCGTGCCCGTTCGAGCAGTTCGTCGGGCAGCTCCTTCTTCACCGCCACACCCAGTTCCTTGAACTCGGCGGTCTGCTTGATCAGGTTGCCCTTGCCGTTGACCAACTGGCCCATGGCCTTGTCGTAGCTCAGGCGTGCCCCGTCGAGCTTCTTGCCGACATCCTCCATGCTGTTTAGAAAGGTGCTCAGCTTGCTGTAGAACTTCTCGGCGCGCCGGGCGAGCTCAGCGGTATGCTTGCTCTGGTCCTCGAAGCGCCATAGCTGGCGCACGATGTTCAGGCTGGTCAGCAGCGTGGTCGGGGTGGCGACCAGCACATTGTTCTCGATGGCGCGCTGGTAGAGACTCTCGTCGAACTTGAGCGCCTCGACATAGGCCGACTCCACGGGAATGAACATCACCACCACTTCCGGCGAATTGAGCCCCGGCAGGTCGTAATAGTGGCGATCGGCCAGCTCGCGAATGCGATCGGAGACCGCCTGGCAGTGCTCGACCAGGGCCTGACGACGTTCCCCTTCGTCGTCGCTGTTCACATAGCGGGTATAGGCCGCCAGCGATGTCTTGGCATCGATCACCAGGTGCTTGTCCTGGGGCAGATAGACGATGGCATCGGGACGTTGGCGGCCATCCTCGGTAGAGAAACTGACCTCGCGCCGATAGTCCTTGCCCAGGCGCAGGCCCGCTCCGTCCAGCACGTTCTCCAGCATCAGCTCGCCCCAGTTGCCCTGGATCTTCTTCTGCCCTTGCAACGCTGTGGTCAACTTATCGGCCTGATCAGTGATCGCGCGGTTGAGATTCTGCAAATGCTGCAGTTCGGTACGTAACTGCACGCGCTGCTCGGTCTCCTGCTGATGGATCGACTCGACCTTCTCGCGAAAACCCTTCATCTCGCTCTGGATCGGCTGCAACAGGCCGCTGATATTCTTCTGCGACAATTCCGAGAACGCCCTGCCCTTGCGCTCGAGAATCTCGTTGGCCAGATTCTCGAACTCGCGCTTCAGCTGATCGCGGCTTTCCTTGACCAGTTCGAGCTGTTCGCGGAAATGCGCCTCCTTGAGCGTCAGCGTTTCCGACATCCTGGCCCTCTCCTGGCGCAGGCGCTGCTCGCACTCCTGCAACTCGGCCAGCCGTGCCTGCAATGTCTCACCATCGCGGCGCGCCTGTTCCAGCGCCTGGCGTGAGGCGTCGCATTCGGAGTCCAGACGCGCCAGGCCGACGTCGGCCTGTGCCACTCGCTCACGCAGGCGTGCTGCTTCGGCACGCTCCTCCTCCAGCCGACGCCCGGCCCGCCAACTCGACAGGGCCCAGGCCACCACGAAGGCCAGCAGCGCCATCACGGCGCTCATCATCATTGGGTCGAGCGGCGCCATACTTTCTTCCTATTAGTCAGCCATGCAATGCGGGCCATGGTAGCTCGATTCGAGGCGCGGGATGACAGATAGGCGGGTTATTTCGACAGACGCCGTGCTTGGCTGCCAAGCGATCAGCGCTTGGCAATCCGGGCGTCGACAAAAGTGCGATAGTCCTGGGCCACACAATCGGCATAGCTGACCGATAGCGTCGAGACAACGTCGATGAAGTGTTCCAGACGTCCGTCGAGTCTTGCGCAGACGCTTCGAGCGAAACGTGCTGGGTCATCCTGGTGCAGGGCTCGGGCGCCACGCAGGTGTTCGCGGGCCAGGATTCGTCCCCAGCGCTTGACCAACCGGCGATAGGGCTTGGCGCCGTCAAGCTTGTGAGTAGGAAAATCCTCCTTGAACGGCGAACGCTCGCGCACCGAGAACACCTTATCGCCCAGATGCAGCCAGCCCAAATAGATGTCTGGATGCTCGGCGATGGCGTGGAAAGCAGCAGCGTGGCGTATCCCCTCATGAGGGAAAGCACGGCGCCAGGCACGTTTCTCCTCGCGGCTCATCAGTCGCCAGGCTTCCGGCGACGTCTGCTCCTTGACGTCGAGGATAACGTCGTCGTGTTCCTGGTCGTGCCCACCCTCGATCAGCACATAATAGCGCTCGAGACCCAGCGAGCCGGTACCGGCATCCAGGCGGCGTGCCATGTCCTTGACCCTGAAGTGGTGCTCCTCTGCCTCGGCAACGGTGCCCCGCAAGGACTGGCGATACTCGTTCTCGATGGCTTTGTGCAACTGACTGGCCAAGTGCGCCGGCAATCCAGCAAGCTTGTCCGGTCGCTCGGCGAAACACCTGCCGTCATCGGTAAGCCGAGTCCACTTGTCGAGCATCCTGGCCCGACTATGTTGTCGACTCACCTTCTCCAGAAAGGGTTTCAAGGGCTCCTTGGCGGATTCCAGCGTCACCGCGCCGGGGACTTCGCCGCGCACATGGCCTGCCAACTCGTCGTGGTAGCTTTCCAACAGCGCTTTGAGGGCCTTGCGAATCCCCTTGCGTGACAAGCCGACATTCTCGCGCGCATCCAGCACCAGGCTGATCGCCAAGCGCCAGACATCGTACTGGTAGTCACCGATCATCGCATCGTCGAAGTCGTCCATGCCATAACGGATGCTATCGTCATGGTGGCCGTAAGCGCCAAAGTTGTAGGCATGGGCGTCACCCTGCAGCCAAGTCTGGGTGTTCGGCAAGCCACCGAACAGAGCGAAGCGCCAGTCGTGCCAGACATCGTCCCAGTAGAGATGATTGGTGCCACGAAAGAAACGGTATGGCGAGGCTGCAAGCTTGGCGAACTTGACGGCACGATCAGTCTCGGAGAGGTGGGCATTAGCGGTATCGATGGCATCCAGTACCTGTCGGGGACGATTATGGTGCGTCAAGGGCTGCGACATGCAGCATGTCTCCTGTAGTTTGGGGGCAAGTCATGCAAGGCGTTTAACATCACCATGATAGGCGCCAGACTCGGCAGATAATATGACGGAAACATGACAACGCACGGAACCACCATGCAATTTGGGCCATGGTTGCGTGGTGTCACGTGGCTCCATCAATGGCCCTATCATCTTGGCCTGCACAACGTTCAATGGAAAACAGGGCAAACTGCCGTACATTCTTATGTTCTTGACAAGAGCATTCCATAAGATAATCCAGGCCATACGACGCAAAAAAAGCGGGAGATAGTCTTCTCCCACCTGTGCATACGGATAGCGCAAGGTCAACAAGGAACGTTGTTAGTGAAAATCTCTACCCTTCCCGATCAGGTCGACAACGGCCAGATCATCCTGCCGACGTTTCAGCTTCTCTACGCGCGGAACCGTGATCTGGTGCGGCACCTACCCACCGAATGCGGATTGACCGACACCTTGACCGGTAAACCTCAGGTCATCCCCGGCGTGACCGGGCAATGGCTCACCAATTCCATTCCCGAGACATCAATCGGCTGATATCTCGACCGTTGGGAAGAGATACGCAAGAAAGCCAGCCCGACATGACCTGCCCTTTTATCGGCTCATACTGGCTGCAAGAACCATGTGAGGTTACAAGATGAATCCAGCAGCAACTCTTGAATCGTTCTTGAGAATCCAAGAGGCAGAAGGAGTCACCGTGGTCTTCTTCTGGCTCATCCTGGGCGCCTTCCTGTTGTCACTGTACTGCTACAAGACAGACCGCATACGCGGCTTTACTCATTATGCTCCGAACCTGCTGACCTCACTTGGCATCCTGGGGACATTCATCGGTATCGTCATCGGCCTGATGCACTTTGATCCTGCCGATATCGATAACAGTATTACCCTGCTACTCAGCGGCTTGCAGACCGCTTTCATGACCAGCCTGTTTGGCATGGCCTCGGCCATTGCCTTCAAGGTGGTAACGACCAGTGTGGGTTTCATGCAACCCAATGCCGTCACGAGTATCAGCCCGCAAGAAGTTGGCCCGGAAGATATCCATGCCATTCTGCAGGCGCAGACGGAAATCCTCGCGAAACTCCGTCATGCCATCGCCGGTGACGAGGACGGTTCCCTGGTTTCACAACTGAAGCTGCTGCGATTGGACAACCATGACCTTGGCAACAAGCTGGACAGCATCGACAAGAGTAATCAGAAGCAGCTTGGCATCCTGGTCGAGTTGCTTCGCGAGTCCGAGCGTCAAACGGAGAGATTCGAACAGTTCTCCGTAGATATCGAACATAAGCTGGACGGCCTTCCTGAAAGTTTTTCCAAGTCTCCATCAGTTACCCTACATAAAGAGCCAGCATGACCCATGGTTCATGCCTCTCATGCCAACCGAGCAGTCGGTGGTTGATATCGATGATGGAGAAAGTCGTAATGACAGCCAATAACGGACAATGCCAATGGCTCAAATGAAGGCATTTTTTGGTCGCGGGAATTCAGGCGGTAGTGGTGAAGAACATCACTGGCTATCGGTTTCCGATCTGATGACCGGCTTGATGATGGTGTTTCTGCTCATTTCCATCGCCCTGATGCGCTATGCCCTGATTGAACGTGATCGTATCAAGGAAGTGGCAGTGGCATACCAGGAGAACCAGATTGCCATATACGAAAACCTCGTGGATGAGTTCGAAAGAGACCTTGAAAGCTGGGACGCCAATATCAATAAGGACACACTTGCATTCACCTTTCAGTCACCGGAAGTCTTGTTCGATCGCGGGTCGGCAGATCTTCGACCGAGATTCCAGGAGATACTCGATGACTTCTTCCCTCGCTACCTTGATATCCTTCTCGACTTCTCCAGCTCGATCGACGAAGTGCGGATAGAAGGTCATACCAGCAGCATCTGGAACACAGAGGCAACTGAGCCCACCGCCTACTTCAACAATATGGCACTATCCCAGAGCCGGACACGCTCGGTCCTTGAATACCTCTACACAGAAGAGGCCATCGAAAAGTATCGAGACTGGATCAAGGAACACGTTGCGGCCGTCGGCTTTTCTTCTTCACGTCTCGTGCTGGATGAAGCGGGGCATGAGGACTCCGATAAGTCCAGACGGGTCACTTTCCGCGTGATCACCAATGCCGAAACGCAGATTCGTCAGATTCTGGATGGTGAATCATGATGTGCGATACTGCTCTCTTGCCATGCTGACAGCAACGATCCTCTCCATCGAGGCTCTCTACGGCACGCGTGGAAACATGACAACAAGGACCTCCCATGCTCTACCGAGACTTCGCCACCCAGGAACAGATCGACGCCCAGTACGACCCCATGCGTGGTCGCGACAGGGCGGCATTGCTCGCCGACTGGCAAACGCGTAGTGCGGCGACGCGCTCGCACCTGTCGGTGCGCGAGGATCTGGCCTATGGCCCCTCGTTGGCGGAACGCCTGGACCTGTTCCCCGCACAACAGGCCAATGCCCCACTGCATGTGTTCTTTCACGGCGGCTACTGGCGTTCGTTGAGTCACAAGGAGTTCTCGTTTGTCGCCGAACGGCTGGTGGAAGCCGGCATCAATGTGGCGGTAGTGAATTATGCGCTGTGCCCGAGCGTGCCGTTCAGCGAACTGGTGCGCCAGTGCCAAGCATCGCTGGCCTGGCTACACCGCCACGCTGGCGAGCTGGGAGTTGATGTGAAGCGCATCACGGTGTCCGGCCATTCAGCAGGAGGCCATTTGTGCGGCATGCTGATGGCGACCGACTGGGAAGGGGTATTCGGCTTGCCCAACGACCTGATCAAGGGCGCGCTGGCGATCAGCGGGCTATTCGACCTGCGCCCGTTTCCGTACTCCTGGCTGCAGCCCAGCCTGCAGCTCACGTGGCGCGAGGTGATGGATTACAGCCCCTTGTTCCTGCCACCGAAGGTCGAAGCCCCAGTGATCCTGACCGCCGGCGGCAAGGAGCCCGCCGAGTTCGCACGCCAGATGAATGCCTACGCCGAGCATCTGCGCGACCAGGGAATCGAGGTTCATGCGGATCTCAAGGCCGGTGACGATCACTTCTCGATTCTCGAGCACTACGTTCGTCCCGGTGGCGATTTCATTACCGCCATCGAGCGCTTGAGTCACTGAGATACGGCAGCCAGGACATGATGACTCAGCGCTGCGGCACCACGGCGGTGGCTTCGATCTCGACCTTGGCACGGTCCTCGATCAGGTCTGCCACCTGGACCATGGTCATCGCCGGGAAGTGCTTGCCCAGCACGGCTCGATAAGCGCTGCCCACTTCCTTGAGACGCGCCAGGTATTCGCGCTTGTCGGTGATGTACCAGGTCAGCCGCACGATGTGCTCGGGTCGGGCCTCAGCCTCGTCCAACACGGCGACGATGTTCTCCAATGCCTGACGGATCTGCGCGACGAAGTCGTCGCTCTCGAAGACCTGATCCTGATTCCAACCAATCTGGCCACCCACGAACAACAAGCGGCCTTCCGCCAGCATGCCGTTCGCATAGCCCACGGCGGGTTTCCAATTGGCAGGGTGCAACAACTCATGGGCCTTGAGTAATGTCATGGCAAAGGTCCTTATGCAAGCTCGGAGACAAGACGCTGACGCATGGCATCAGGCCAGGGGATGGGGCGGCCGCTATCCATGTCGACGAACACCAAGGTCGACTGGCAGCTTAGGCGGGCTTCATCCCCACAACAGGCACGAATGGAAAGCGTCAGACTGGTCGTACCCACTGCCGTCGGCTCCAGGCTGAACTCCAGTTCGTCACCAAGGTGGCTAGGTGCATGAAAATGGGTCTCGATCGATACGGTGGGTACCCCGACGTGACGCTCGACATGCATGGCCCGGAAATCGACCTCCACCACCTCGGCGAAATAGTCCTCGATCACCGAATTGATCATCTCGAAGTAACGCGGATAGAAGACGATGGCCGCCGGATCGCAATGCTGAAAGCGTACCTTGCGCCGCGTGATGTATGGCATGTGATCTCCTTCACCGGGGTGAAAACCGCCCTTTGCTTGGCGACTTTTCGGGCAAATGCTATACGCCTAAGTAGCGATCGCGGATACCTTCGTCGAGCTCGCCGGGCAGCCCGCTCCAGGCGGTGCGCCCCTTTTCCAGGATGGTGCAGCGATCGACCAGTGGCAGTAGCTCGGAAAGCGACTTGTCGACGATCAGCGTCGACTGCCCCTGTTGCTTGAGGGTGTGGATGGCCATCCAGATTTCCTTGCGAATCACCGGGGCCAGGCCCTCGGTGGCTTCATCGAGCACCAGCAGGCGTGGGTTGGTCATCAACGCCCGGCCGATGGCTAGCATTTGTTGCTCGCCGCCCGACAAGGTTTGCGCCGACTGTTGGGCACGCTCGGCCAGGCGCGGGAACAGCCGCTCGACTTGGGTCAGGTCCCACTGACCAGGACGTGCGGTGGCGACCAGGTTCTCGCGTACCGTCAGATTGGGAAAGCAACGACGCCCCTCCGGCACCAGCCCCAACCCCAAACGCGCGATACGATAGGACGGCAGCTTACGCAGGTCGCGAGATTCAAACTCGATGGTGCCACTGGCGGCTGGCGTCAGACCGAACAGCGAGCGAATGGTGGTGGTCTTGCCCATGCCATTACGGCCCATCAACGCCACCATTTCGCCCTCGCCGATCTCGAGGTCGACCCCGAACAGCGCTTGGGAAGGACCGTAGAAGGTTTCGATACCAGCGATGCTCAGCATGTCAGTCCCCCAGGTAAGCTTCACGAACCAACGGATTGGCGCGGATTTCATCGCTGACACCGTGCGCGATCATCTGCCCCGCCACCAGCACGGAGATACGATCGGCCAGGCGGAACACGGCGTCCATGTCATGCTCGATCAGCAGGATCGGCACTTCATGCTTGAGTTCTTCGAGCAGTTCGGTAAGCCGCGCGGAGCCTTCCGGTCCCAGTCCGGCCATGGGTTCGTCGAGCAACAGGGCACGCGGCTTCAACGCCAGCGCACAGGCCACTTCCACCTGGCGACGCTCGCCATGGGAAAGCTCCGACACCGGCGTCTCGGCACGCGACTCGAGCTGCATTCGCGCGATGGCCGCGCGTGCCGGCTCCACAAGGCTGGCGTCGCGATGCACCGGCTTCCAGAAGCGAAAGCTGTGCCCCTGCAAGCCCTGCACGGCAATCATCACGTTACGCAGCACCGACAACGAATCGGCCAGTGAGGAGACCTGAAAGCTGCGTCCCAGACCGCGCCGTGCCCGTTGCGCCACGCTGAGCGCGGTGATGTTCTCACCGGCCAGTTGGACCTTGCCCCGGTCGGGCGTCAGATGGCCGGTAATCTGACCGATCAGCGTCGACTTGCCGGCACCGTTGGGACCAATCAAGGCATGGATTTCTCCCGCCCTGAGGTCGAGCGAGATATCCTGGGTGGCCTGCAGTGCACCGAAGCTCTTGTGAAGATGGCTGAGCGTCAGCACAGCATCACTCATGACGCGCCCTCCCCGCCAGCAGCCCCATTACGCCACCGCGGGCGAACAGCACCACGAACAGCAGCACCAACCCGAGGAACAGCAGCCAGTATTCGGTCAGCCCGCCGAGCAGGGTTTCCATCAGCACGAACAGTATGGCCCCGGAGAGCGGGCCATAGAGCCGGCCGACACCGCCCAGGATGACGATGACCATGATCTCGCCGGAGCGATGCCAACTGAGCATGCTCGGCCCGACGAAGCCGTTGAGATCGGCGAACAACGCGCCGGCCAGGCCGGTGATCACCGCCGAGATCACGAATGCCACCAGGCGGATTGGATAGGGGGCGATGCCGGCGGTAGCCAGCCGGGTTTCGTTGATCCGTGCCATGCTCAGCGCCGCCCCGAAACGTGATTGCATCAGCCGTGCGGTAATCGCCAGAGCCAGCACCAGTGCCACGAAACAGATCAGGAAGAAGCTCAGCGGATCGTTGCTATCGAGCCCGGGAAACTGGTTACGCAGGTAGATCGGCAACCCGTCCTCACCGCCATAGGTCGGCCAGGAGACGGCGAAGTAATAGATCATCTGCGCGAACGCCAGGGTGATCATGATGAAGTACACCCCGGAGGTACGCAGCGAAATCGACCCGATCGCTAGCGCCAGCACGGCGCATGCCAGCATCGCCGCAGGCCAGATCACCAGCAAGTTGTCGGTGCCCGTCATTGTGACGGGCCAGCTCAGCACCGGTGTCATGTCGAAGGCGTGAAAAGCGCTGATGCCGGCGACATAGCCACCCAACCCGAAGAAGGCGGCGTGGCCAAAACTGATCATGCCGCCATAGCCGATCGCCAGATTGAGCCCCACCGCCGCCATCGCCACGATCGCGATACGGGTTGCCAGGTTGACGTAGTAGACCTCGCCCAAGGCATTGGCGATCACCGGCGCCACCAGCAGCAAGCCGAGCAGCGTCCAGTTGACCCAGGTTTCGCGGTGAATCCGCGGCACCGTCACCGGCGCCACTCCTGGCGTCTTGTCAAACGCGCCCTTGTGTAATCTAGTCATTGGCAGCAAACAGCCCCTTCGGTTTGAACGCCAGGATGATGGCCATCAGCACGTAGATCAGCATCGAGGCCAGCGCCGCGCCGACACCAGATGCATCAGCCGGGGCCATGAACAGCTTGAACAGCGATGGCAGGAACACCCGGCCCAGCGTGTCGACGAGCCCCACTAGAATCGAACCGATCAAGGCCCCCTTGATCGAGCCGATGCCGCCGATCACGATCACCACGAAGGCCAGGATCAGCACCGGTTCACCCATGCCCACCTGCACCGACTGCAAGGCCCCGATCATCGATCCGGCCAGCCCCGCCAACGCCGCTCCCAAGGCGAACACCAGCGTATAGAGTTTGGCGATATCGATACCCAGTGCCCCGATCATCTCCCGGTCGCTTTCACCGGCGCGGATGCGCATGCCCAAGCGAGTGCGGGAAATCAGCAGGAACAGCGCCACCGCCACCAGCACGCCCACGGCGATGATCACCAACCGGAATACCGGGTAGCGCGACCCGCCAGGTAGGGCCACGGCCCCCGAGAGGGCCTCGGGCACGTTGAGCCACAAGGGAGAGGAGCCGAACAACCAGCGCGTACCTTCGGAGAAGATCAGGATCAAGGCGAAGGTCGCCAGCACCTGATCGAGATGCTGGCGATGATAGAGACGGCGAATTACCAACAATTCGACCACGGCACCAACCGCGGCGGCGGCCAGGATACCGGCCCCCAGGCCGACCCAGAACGAGCCGGTGGTACCGGCGGTCCAGGCGGTCACGAAAGCCCCGACCATGTAGAAGGAACCATGGGCGAGATTGATCAGGCCCATCACGCCGAACACCAGGGTCAGGCCGCTGGCCATCAGGAACAGCATGGTGCCAAGCTGCAGGCCATTGAGGAGTTGTTCGAATAGCAGGGGTAGGGTCACGTTGGCGTCCCTGAGTCAGGCAAGGAGCGATCACCGTACGGAGCGGCGCACCGGTCCGTACGGTGAGAACGGGTTACATCCGGCATTCATCCGCGAAGACGTCCTGCATGTCCTCGACGGCAACACCCACCAGCCGATTGGTCGGCTGGCCGTTGTCGCCGGCAACCACGGTACGCACGTAGATGTCCTGGATCGGGTGGTGATTCTTGCCGAAGCGGAAGTCACCGCGTGTGGATTCGAAGTCAGCGGCGCGCAGGGCCTCGCGGAAAGCATCCGCATCATCCGGATGCGCCGTTTCCAGGGCACTGAGGATCAGGTTGGCGGTATCGAAGCCCTGCGAGGCATATAGTGTCGGAGTCCGGCCATAGGCTTCACGGAAGCTTTCGACGAAGGCCTGGTTGGTGGGGTTGTCGAGGTCGTAGGCCCACTGTGAGGTGTTCACCACGCCGATCGCCGCATCGCCTACCGCACCGAGGATGATCTCGTCGAAGGAGAACGCCGGCCCGAACATCGGCAGCTCGACACCGGAGCCATGGAACTGCTTGGTGAAGGCGATGCCCATACCACCCGGCAGGAAGAAGAACACGCTGTCGGCATCGCTGGCACGAATCTGTGCGATTTCGGCGGCATAATCAGTCTGCCCCAGTTGGGTATAGATCTCGCCGGCCAGTTCACCGCCGTAGCGACTCTTGAAGCCCTCCAGGGCATCGGTCCCGGCCGGGTAGTTGGGCGCCAGGATGAAGGGCTTCTTGAGACCCTGCTGCTGCATGTAGGCACCCATGGCCTCATGCAGGTTGTTGTTCTGCCAGGCGACATTGAAATAGTTCTCGTGACACAGACGTCCCGCCAGGTCCGAAGGTCCGGCATTGGGCGAGAGGTAGAACACTCCCTGACGCACCACGGAGGGCACCACCGCCATGGCCAGGTTCGACCATACGATGCCGGTGAGGATATCGACCTCGTCACGCTGGATGAACTCGTCGGCCAGGCTCTTGGCCACATCAGGCTTGCGGGCATCGTCCTGCACTAGCAGCTCGATGTCGTCGCGACCGGACTGCTGGAGGGCGAGCTGGAAGCCATCGCGGATATCTACGCCCAAGTGCGACCCACCTCCGGAAAGGGTGGTGATCATGCCGATCTTGACCTCGTCGGCCTGGGCCTGGAGCGACGCCAGGCCGGTCGACATCAACAGGCCGAGGCCGATGGCAGTCAGTTTCTTCATTGTTAGATCCCCTTGTGCACAGGTGTTGTTGTCACGTCATCTCGTTGTGGTTGGCATCATGCCTGGCCACCGGCGGCAGCGGGATGGTACGCCTGCTTGAGGCGAAAACGCTGGATCTTGCCGGTTGCCGTCTTGGGCAGTTCGTCGATGAAACGCACCGAGCGCGGGTACTTGTAGGGTGCCAGGGTCTGCTTGACGAAGCCCTGCAGACGCTGGGCACACGCCTCGTCACCCACCACACCCGGCGCCAGCACGACAAACGCCTCGACGATCTGGCCACGCTCGTCGTCGGGCGCACCGACCACGGCGCATTCCAGCACCTCGTCATGCGCCAGCAACGCCGCCTCCACCTCCGGGCCAGCGATGTTGTAGCCTGAGGAGACAATCATGTCATCGCTGCGCGCGGCGAAGTGAAAGTATCCCTGCTCGTCCCGAACGAAGCTGTCTCCGGTGAGGTTCCAACCATCACGCACGTACTGAGCCTGACGCTCGTCAGCCAGATAGCGGCAACCGGTGGGGCCTCGCACTGCCAGCCTGCCGACCTCACCACGAGGCACTTCTTGCATCTCCAGGTCGACGACCCGTGCCTCGTAGCCCCCCACCGGTTTGCCGGTGCATCCCGGTTTGGCATCGTCGAGCCGGTTGGAAATGAAGATATGCAGCATCTCGGTGGAGCCGATGCCGTCGAGCATGAGCTTGCCGGTTTTCTGCCTCCACTCCTCATAGACCGGGGCTGGCAAGGTCTCGCCGGCGGAGACCGCGACACGCAGGCTCGACAGATCGGCACCTTCGTCCATTGCCTTCAACATACCACGGTAGGCCGTGGGCGCCGTAAACGAAACGGTCGCCCGGTAGGTCTCGATGATGTCGATCATGTTGGCTGGCGAGGCCTTCTCCAGCAGCGTTGCGGTGGCGCCGAAACGCAGCGGGAAAATCGCCAGCCCCCCCAATCCGAAGGTGAAGGCCAGCGGCGGCGAGCCGACGAAGATGTCGTCCGGCGTGACCTGCAGGATCTCGCGAGCATAGCTGTCGGCGATGATCAGCAGGTCGCGGTGAAAATGCATGGTGGCCTTGGGCTGGCCGGTGGTGCCGGAGGTGAATGCGAGCAGTGCGACGTCGTCCTGGGCGGTATCCACGGCGGTGAATGTCGCCGGCTTGTGCAGGGCGGCACGGTCCAGCTCGGCGTCGTGGTTGGCGGTGCCGTCGAAGCCGATCACCTTGGTCAGGTAGCGACTGGTCTCGGCACATGTATTCAACTCGTCGAGCAGCCGGGTATCGCACAACGCATGGCTGATTTCGGCCTTGTCGACGATTTTCGCCAGCTCGCCGGCGCGCAGCATGGGCATGGTATTGACCACCACGGCACCGGCCTTGGTGGCCGCCAACCAGCAGGCGACCATCGCCGGGTTGTTGGCCGAACGGATCAGCACCCGGTTGCCGGGTTTCACGCCATAGTCCTCGACCAGCGCATGGGCCAGTTGGTTGGTCCACTCGGCCAGTTCGCGATAGGTGCGTTGCCGGTCGTTGCCGATCAGCGCAATGCGCTCGCCGAAACCGCGTTCGACCAGCCGGTCACTGAGCTCGACGGCAGCATTGAGCTGAAGTGGGTAGTCGAACCCTGCCAGCCTCAGTTCGGGCCATTGTTCGCGAGGCGGCAGGTTATCCCGGGTGAAGGTATCGAGATGGGCCGTTCTTCCCAACATCGTGGGCCTCCATCGTCAGAGACGTTGTTGTTGTCAGCGATTGAGCTGCGCCAGCATTCATTCATGTGTTTCCCAGGGCGCTGCGCGCGATAATGACTTTCTGCACCTCGGAAGCGCCCTCGTAGATACGCAGCGCGCGGATCTCACGATACAGGCTCTCGACGATATGGCCCTTGCGCACCCCGTCACCGCCATGCAACTGCACCGCCTTGTCGATCACCTGCTGGGCACGGTCGGTGGCGTAGAGCTTGGCCATGGCCGCTTCGCGGGTGACCCGCGCGGCGCCCTGGTCCTTGGTCCAGGCGGCGCGATAGACCAGCAACGCGGCGGCATCGACATCCAACGCCATGTCGGCGAGATGGCCCTGCACCAGTTGCAGGTCGGCGAGCGGCCCACCGAACAGCTCGCGTTCGCGGCAGCGGGCCAGCGACTCGTCCAGCGCGCGACGCGCGAAGCCCAGCGCCGCTGCCCCCACCGTGGAGCGGAACACGTCGAGCACCGACATGGCGATCTTGAAGCCCTGCCCGCTCTCGCCAATCAGGTTCTCGCGCGGCAGGCGCATATCGTTGAAGCCTAGCCGCGCCAACGGATGCGGAGAGATGGTTTCCAGGCGCTCGCGGATCTCCAGCCCCGGCGTGTCCGCCGGCACCAGGAATGCCGACAGCCCCTTGGCGCCCGGCGCCTCGCCGGTGCGTGCAAAAACGGTATAAACATCGGCGATCCCGCCATTGGAGATCCAGGTCTTCTCACCGTTGAGCACGTAGTGATCGCCGTCGCGGGTGGCGCTGGTCTCGATCCTTGCAACGTCCGACCCTGAGCGAGGCTCGGTCAGGGCGAAAGCCGCCAGCGCCTGGCCGTTGCGCGTTCTGTCCAGCCAACGCTTCTGCTGCTCGCTGCCGAACAGGCTGATCGCACCGGTGCCCAAGCCCTGCATGGCGAAGGCGAAGTCGGCCAGGCCGTCGTGGCGCGCCAAGGTCTCGCGCAGCAGGCACAGCGAACGCACGTCGAGGGATTCACCACCGGTATAGCGCAGGAAGCCGGCCTCGCCGAGCGCACGCACCAGGCCGATGCAGGTAGCGTCCACATCGGCGTGGGAGACCGGCAAGTGCGCGGCGCACCATTCCTCCAGGCGCTCGGCCAGTTCGCGATGCGAAGCGTCGAAGAAGGGCCACTGCAGGAAGCTACGGTCGCTCATCAGTCGCCTCCAAACTCGGGTTTTTGCTTGGCCACGAACGCCCGGTAGGCGCGTTCGAAGTCCTTGGTCTGCATGCAGATCGCCTGGGCCTGAGCCTCGGCCTCCAAGGCCTGCTCCAGGCTCATCGACCACTCCTGGTTCAACTGGGTCTTGGTGATGCCGTGGGCGAAGGTCGGCCCTTCGCAGAGCCGCTGAGCGTAGGCGATGGCCTCGGTTTCGAGCTTGTCGGCCTCGAACAGGCGGTTGTAAAAGCCCCAGGCATGGCCTTCCTCGGCGCTCATGCTGCGGCCGCTGTAGAGCAAATCAGCGGCACGCCCTTGGCCGATGATGCGAGGCAGGATCGCGCAAGCTCCCATATCGCACCCGGCCAGCCCTACGCGGGTGAACAGGAAAGCGGTCTTGGCTTCGGGCGTGGCGAAGCGAATGTCGGAGGCCATGGCGATGATCGCCCCGGCACCCACGCACACCCCGTCAACGGCGGCGATCACCGGTTTCCGGCAGTTGAGCATCGCCTTGACCAGGTCACCGGTCATGCGCGTGAAGGCCAACAGGCCCTTCATGTCCCGCTCCACCAGCGGGCCGATGATGTCGTGCACGTCGCCGCCAGAGCTGAAATTGCCGCCATTGGCGGCGAACACCACCGCCTTGACGTCGTCGGCATAGGCCAAGTCGCGGAAGGTGTCGCGCAACTCGGCATAGCTGTCGAAGGTCAGTGGATTCTTGCGCTCGGGACGGGCGAGTTGAATGACAGCGACCTCGCCTTGCATACGCCACAGAAAATGCTTGGGGGTAAGGCTTGCCATGTTCATCGTGCGGCTCCCGGTTCGGCAGGCAGGCGGTGCAGCAGTTCACCCATGTGGTGGGCGTCCTCCTCGGTGACACCATCGAGCAGTTCGTTGACCCAGACCTCATGGGCCTCGGCCATCTCGGCAAAAGCGGCGCGGCCAAGCTCGGTCAGGCATACGCGGGTGGCGCGGCGGTCGCCCTCGATGGCGATACGGTCGATATAGCCATCCTCCACCAGGCGGCTGACAATGCCAGTGACGTTGCCGTTGGAAACCATCAATTGGCGCGACAGCTCATTCATCTTCAGGCCCTCGGCATGTCGGTATAGCGCAGCCAGCACGTCGAAACGCGGTAGGGTCGAATCGAACTGTACGCGCAGCTTCTCGCGCAGTTCGGCCTCGACCTGTCGCGTCACGCGCAGCATGCGCAGCCACAGGCGCAGGCGTTCCTTGCTGGGGGTTTGCGGGCTCATGGCCTGGGATTTCTCCTCGACTCCCATCAAATCTCGCCTCCCGATATCGAAATCGCCTGGCCGGTAATGGCATCGCTGCCAGGGCCGCACAACCACAATGCGGTGGCAGTGACATCGGCGGGCTGCACCAAGCGTCCGGAAGGGTTGGTGCGAGTGAAGTGCTCTCGTACCTGCTCAGTCGTGCGACCGGTCTTGTCGACGATGGTGTCGATGCTGGCCTCGAGCAGCGGCGTCTCGGTAAAGCCGGGGCACAACGCGTTGACGGTGATGCCACGCGCCGCTGTTTCCTGGGCCAGCGCCCGGACCAGGCCGACCACGCCGTGCTTGGCTGCACAGTAGGCACCGACATAGGCGTAGCCCTTGAGTCCTGCGGTGGAGGCCACCGCCAGCAGGCGTCCACCGGGACGCAGATGTTTCAGCCCCTCACGCAGGGTGAGGTAAACCCCGGTGAGGTTGACGTCGAGCATGCGTTGCCAATGAGCGAGGTCGGTCCTTTCCAACGGTGCGCTGTCGGCGGCACCGGCATTGGCAATCACCACGTCGACCTCACCGAGCGTATCGAACAGCGACAGCATGGCGGCCTCGTCGGTGACGTCGGCCACCTGCACATCAATATTGTCGTGCTGCCCGGCTACGCGCTCCAACGCCTCCTGGCGGCGCCCGACGATGGTCACCCGGGCGCCGGCCTCGGCGAAGCCCAGCGCCATGTCGGCGCCGATGCCGGAACCGCCACCGGTGATCAGGACGCGTTTGTCATGCAAGGTTTCCATTCAGACGAGTCCTTCGTTGCGTTCGGCCAGTCGGTAGAGCTGATCGCGACCGGCAAGATAGGGGTTCGGCCAGCTCACGCCGCGATCGCCCAAGCGTGCCGCGGCATGCAGGGTCCAGTAGGGATCGGCTAGGTGCGGGCGCGCCAGGCACACCAGGTCGGCACGCCCGGCCATCAGGATCGAATTGACGTGGTCGACATCGTAGATGTTGCCCACCGCGATGGTCGCCATGCCGGTCTCGTTGCGGATGCGGTCGGAGAACGGAGTCTGGAACATGCGCCCGTACACCGGCCGTGCGCGGGTCGAGGTCTGGCCGGCCGAGACGTCGCAGATGTCGACCCCGGCCGCCTTGAGATGCCGCGCGATCTCCACCGCCTCCGCCGGTGTCACGCCTTCCTCGCCGATCCAGTCGTTGGCCGAGATACGCATCGAGATCGGCTTGTCGTCGGGCCATGCTTCGCGCACGGCGCGGAACACCTCCAGCGGATAGCGCAAGCGATTGTCGAGCGAGCCGCCGTATTCGTCGTCGCGATGATTGGTCAGCGGCGAGATGAACGACGACAGCAGGTAACCGTGGGCGGCGTGGATCTCGAGCATGTCGAAACCGGCACGATCGGCCATTCGTGCCGCGGCAACGAACTGCTCGCGGACCCGGTCCATGTCGTCGCGGTCCATGGGCTTGGGCACTTGGTTGCGCTCGGACCAGGGCACGGCGGACGCGGCCATTACCGGCCAGTTGCCGTCCGGCAGTGGTGCGTCCATCTCCTCCCAACCTAGTTGGGTCGAGCCCTTCGGCCCTGAGTGGCCAATCTGCGCACACAACTTGGCTGGCGTTTCGGTGTGCACGAAGTCGCATAGCCGCTTCCAGGCGGTCTCGTGTTCGGGGGCATAGAAGCCGGTACAGCCTGGGGTGATACGCCCTTCGGGGCTGACGCAGGTCATCTCGATATAGACCAGCCCGGCGCCGCCCTTGGCACGTTCGGCATAGTGCACGAAGTGCCAGTCGGTGGGGCAGCCATCGACAGCCTTGTACTGCGCCATCGGCGACACCACCACGCGGTTGGCAAGCTTGAGCCCTCGCAGTTCGAAGGGCGCGAACATAGGCGCTCGCTGGCTGCCGGGGTTGCCGGCCTGCGCCTGGAACCAGTACTCGGCACTGGCCAGCCATTCGGGATCACGCAAGCGCAGGTTCTCATGGCTGATGCGCTGCGAACGCGTCAGCAGAGAATAGTTGAATTGCACCGGGTCGAGGTGCAGGTAGCGTTCGACCTGCTCGAACCATTCGGTGGAGTTGCGTGCCGCCGATTGCAGGCGCAATACCTCCAGACGCCGCTCCTCCTCGTAGCGGAAGAAGGCTTTCGCCATGCTCGGCTCGCTATGCAGGTAGTCGGCCAGGGCGATGGCACTCTCCAGCGCCAGCTTGGTGCCGGAACCGATCGAGAAATGCGCGGTGGCGGCGGCATCGCCCATTAGCACCACGTTGTCGAAGCTCCAGCGCTCGCATAGTACACGCGGGAAGTTGATCCACGCCGAGCCGCGAATGTGCCGGGCATTGCTCATCAGCGAATGACCGCCGAGGTGTCGGGAGAAGATCCGTTCGCAGACGGCGATCGACTCCTGCTGGCTCATCTCGCCGAAGCCGAACTTGCGCCAGGTTTCCTCGCTGCACTCGACGATGAAGGTCGCGGTATCGGCGTCGAACTGATAGGCGTGCGCCCATACCCAGCCGTGTTCGGTATGCTCGAAGATGAAGGTAAAGGCGTCGTTGAAGGTCTGGTGAGTGCCGAGCCATACGAACTTGCAGGCACGTGTGTCGATATCGGGCTTGAAGTGTTCCCGATAGCGTTCGCGAGTCTTTGAATTGATCCCATCGGCAGCGATCACCAGGTCGAACTCGCGACGGTAGGCGTCGATATCGTCTTCCTCGATGGGTGTCTCGAAGCGCAGCTCCACGCCCAGTTCGCGGGCCCGCTGCTGCAGCAGGATCAGCAATTGCCGGCGCCCAATGCCACAAAAACCGTGGCCGGTGGAAACCGTCTTCACCCCCTGGTGGATCACCGCGATGTCGTCCCAGTAGGCGAAGTGCTCGCGGATGCGCTCGGCGCTGACGGCATCGTTGCGGGCCAGGTTGTCGAGCGTCTCATCGGAAAGCACCACGCCCCAACCGAAGGTGTCGTCCGGACGATTGCGCTCGACCACCACGATATCATGAGACGGATCACGCCGCTTCATGCTGATGGCGAAGTAGAGGCCGGCGGGGCCACCGCCGAGGCAGGCTATTCTCATCGGACACCACTCGCTCGTTGTTCTTGAATTTCACGTTAGGCCGACTCAGCAAATACTTCAAGCTTAAAATTTTAAGCTTGAAGTATTCAACATCGGGCAATACGCTCAAGGCATAGCCTTCTCCAATCAACCGCCGCCGAGGTGCTCCATGACCGATCTCCTCGAGACCCGACACGATGCTGGGGTGGTACGACTCACCCTCAACCGGCCCAAGGTACGCAACGCCCTCAACACCGAATTGCTGGGAGCGCTGGCCGGAGTTCTCGACCGAGCGGCGCAAGACGAGACGGTACGCTGCGTGGTGATCCACGGCGCGGATGACCACTTCGCCGCGGGAGCCGACATCGATGAGTTGGCCGAGCGATCTGCCAGCGACGGTCCCGGCGACCCACGCTTGGGTTACTGGCAACGTATACAGCGCTTTCCCAAGCCCTTGATCGCTGCCGTGGAGGGCTACTGCCTGGGCGGCGGCTGCGAGCTGGCGCTATGCGCCGATCTGCTGGTGGTCGCCGACGATGCCCAACTGGGGCAACCGGAGATCCGCCTGGGATTGATTCCCGGCGCCGGCGGTCTGCAGCGCCTGGCCATTACCCTGGGCAAGACGCGTACCATGCACTTGGTATTCACCGGCGAGCGCATCAGTGGCGGCCAGGCCTACGACTGGGGACTGGCCTCGCAATGTTGTGGTCATGGCGAGGCCCTAGCCACGGCAATTGCCACCGCGGAACGGCTTGCCGAGGGTCCGCCGCTTGCCCAGCGCCTTGCCAAGCAGGCGGTGCTGGCGGCCACGGAGACCCCGCAGCAGGCCGCCTTCGAACTGGGGCGACGCTCCTTCGAGTTACTGCTCTCCACCGACGACAAGGCGGAAGGTATCGCCGCCTTCCGCGACAAGCGCCCACCCTCCTTCAGCGGAAAATGACCATGTCGATCGCCAACGTTGCCGTCATCGGTGCCGGCACCATGGGCCAAGGTATCGCCCAGCTCTTTGCCCAGCATGGTTACACCACCTGGATTCACGATGTGCGGGACGGTGCCGCCGAGCAGGCGCGACAGCGGATCGCTCAGGCACTGGACAAACGGGTCACCAAGGGACGGATGACGACTGAGGATGCCGCCACGGCACTGTCCCGCGTGAACGTGGCCAACTCGCTTGGGGATTTGGCCGAGGCCGACCTGGTGGTGGAAGCAGTCGTCGAAGATCTCGACGTCAAGCGTGCCCTGTTCGCCGAATTGGAAGGGCTGTGCCGCGCCGATACTTTACTGTGTACCAATACCTCGTCGCTATCGGTCACCGAGATCGCTGCCGAGCTGCACACGCCCCAACGCTTCGCCGGCCTGCACTTCTTCAACCCAGCCACCGCGATGAAGCTGGTCGAGGTCGTCAGTACCGACGCGACGACACATAACACGCGACGGGCACTTCACGACTTCGCCCGCACACTGGGCAAGACGCCTGTCGATGTCAGCGACAGCCCGGGATTCATCGTCAACCGCTGCGCGCGCCCCTTCTACAGCGAGGCACTATGGTTGCTGGAACACGGGACCACCTCGGCAGCTACCATCGATGTCTGCCTGAAGAGTGGCGGCGGCTTTCCCCTCGGCCCATTTGAGCTGATCGACCTGGTGGGCCTCGATATCAGCCTGCGAGCCACCGAAACCGTCTGGCGGGCCTTCGACCACCACCCTCGTTTTCGTCCCTCGCCGCTGGTGGCCGACAAGGTGGCGACCGGCCAGTTGGGCCGCAAGAGTGGCGCGGGCTTCTACCACTATGGCGATGATCATGATGAAGAACTCTCCCCTCTCGCACCGCCTGGGGTCACCTCGGTAGAGGAAGTGATCGCGCATCTACCTGACGATTTAGCACAGCGGTGCCAGGTCAGTGATGGACGCACTGCCGCCGAGATGGCCAAGGAACGCGGGCAAGCCACCATCGTCTTCGATACCCTACTGCGCCCTTGGCCCAACGACCGCCCGGCGACACTGGCCTTTGCCAGCCACGGGCTCGATGCCGTTTCTCGAGAGAAGCTGGTGGAGGCTGCGGCTGGCCAGGGGGTTCGCCTTGTCGAAATTGCCGACCGGGCGGGACTGGTCGTGCTGCGCGTCGCCGCCATGCTGGTCAACGAGGCCCGCTTCGCCCTGGATGAAGGCATCGCCAGCGCCGACGACATGGATACCGCCATGCGCCTGGGGCTGAATTTTGCGCTTGGCCCCTGGAAAATGCTCGAGCGGCTGGGTACCGAACGCATTCGCACCACACTCGAACGCGCCGCCGAAGAAGACGGCTCCGGGCGCTATGTACCTGCCGCCTCTTGATCACATCAAGCACTCGTGTCTTCGGGCCCGGCCTGCATTACCTTTCATTGACCTAGCGCAAGTCTTCTCTCGCCATTCCTGGGCTACAGTAACGGAACCGCTGAATGAAGTGGCCTGCCCTGCTTGCGCGGCTCGCTCCTGCCGATGAAACGAGTTCGAGGTCTTCCGTGGACAAGAAACATCAGTTCAATGTGCTGTACGTGTTCGCTGCTGTTCTGCTGTTCCTGGTGTTTCAGAATGCCTACCACAGCTGGCAGTCCGTCGAACCGATCCCTTACTCGGAGTTCACCCGACTGCTGGAAGCAGGCAAGATCGACGAAATCAAGGTCGGCACCGATCGTCTCACCGGCACCTTCAGGTCTCCGCAACCCGATGGGCGCACTGCCTTCACCACCAACCGTGTCGACCCCGGTCTAGCCGATGAGTTATCACGCTACGATGTCACCTACAACGGCAGCGTAGAGAACACCTTTTTCGCCACCATCCTGTCATGGGTGCTACCGATCCTGTTCTTCTTTGTGATCTGGTCCTTCCTGATTCGCCGTATGACCAGCGGTTCGGGAATGGGCGGCATGATGACGCTGGGCAAGTCCAAGGCCAAGGTGTACGTGGAGACCGCCACCAAGGTGACATTCGAGGATGTCGCCGGCGTCGACGAGGCCAAGCGCGAGCTTCAGGAAGTCGTGGAATTCCTGCGCGACCCGCAGCGCTATGGCCGGCTCGGTGCCCGAATCCCCAAGGGAATCCTGCTGGTCGGCCCGCCGGGTACCGGCAAGACGCTGCTGGCCCGTGCCGTAGCGGGGGAAGCCGGAGTGCCGTTCTTCTCCATTTCGGGCTCTGAGTTCGTCGAGATGTTCGTCGGTGTTGGCGCCGCCCGGGTCCGGGACCTGTTCGAACAGGCCGCCAAGGCCAAGCCATGTATCATCTTCATCGACGAACTGGATGCCTTGGGCCGGGCAAGGGGCGCCGGCATACCAGGCGGCGGGCATGACGAGAAGGAGCAGACCCTCAACCAGTTGCTGACCGAACTCGACGGCTTCGACCCCTCGTCGGGCATCGTGCTGCTCGCGGCCACCAACCGACCGGAGATACTGGACCCAGCGCTGCTGCGCGCCGGGCGCTTCGACCGTCAGGTGCTGGTCGACCGTCCCGAACGCCAGGGGCGCATCGCCATTCTCAAGGTACATATCGGCAGGATCAGCAAACTGGCCCCCGATGTCGACCTGGACCACATCGCCTCGCTAACCCCGGGCTTCACCGGTGCCGATCTCGCCAATCTGGTTAACGAGGCGGCACTGCTGGCCACACGTCGCGATGCCGAGGCGGTCAGCATGGCGGACTTCACCAACGCCATCGAACGCATCGTGGCTGGCTTGGAAAAGAAGAGCCGGCTGCTCAACCCCCTGGAGCGCAAGGTCGTGGCCTACCACGAGATGGGCCATGCCCTGGTCGCCGCCTCACTGCCGGGCATGGATCCGGTGCACAAGGTGTCGATCATTCCGCGTGGCGTGGGGGCACTGGGCTATACCATTCAACGGCCGACGGAAGATCGTTTCCTGCAAACCACCGCGGACCTCAAGAATCGCATGGCTGTGTTGATGGGCGGACGGGCCGCCGAGAGGCTGATCTTCGAGGAGGTGTCTACCGGCGCCGCCGACGACTTGGCCAAGATAACGGATATCGCCCGGCGTATGGTCACACATTTCGGCATGGCCGATGGCGATGTCCAGGTCGTCTACGAGGAGGAGCGACAAGCCTTTCTGGGCGATACCTACGGCATCGCCAGTCCCAAGCAGTATTCCGAGGCTACGGCTCGTGAAATCGACCTCGCGGTGCTCAAGCTCGTCGACGAAGCCTTCACTCGTGCCATGCAAACTCTCGAGGGACGTCTGGCGGACCTGCATGCCGGGGCCACCTTGTTGCTCGAGCGCGAGACGCTCACCGCCGAGGAGTTTCCTCCCATCAAGCCTCGTGTCGAAGGCACGTTGCCATCCCATGGCGCTGACCATCTCCCGGTCGTCAGCGAGAAGGCCGATGAAGTGGATCCAACTACCACTGATCCGATCATTGGCTACAAGCGCCAAGAAGGGTAATTGGCATGTTTCAGGACGATGGCCAGAACGAGAATGTCGATCGCGTGATACGTGCGTCGCTGGCGCAACTGACGAATGACATTTCACCGGCGGCACTCATGCTGACCTATGTGGACTGGCTCTCCAGTCTCGCCGCTTCTCCAGGCAAACAGATGTCGCTAATCCAGAAGGCGCTCAAGAAGCAGTTCCGCTTGTCTGCCTGGGCCGCTCAATCGGCATTCGATTCCAGCGCCGAGCCCTGCATCGAACCGCTGCCCCAGGACCGTCGTTTCCGGCACGAGTCATGGCGATCGTTTCCCTACAACGTCATCTATCAAGGATTTCTGCTGCACCAGCAATGGTGGTTCAATGCCACCACCGGGTTACGTGGGCTTTCCCCTCATCATGAACAGGCCCTCGAATTCGGTGCACGCCAATGGCTGGATATGTGGGCGCCATCCAACTTTCCGCTCACCAACCCCCAGGGTGCTGCGCAAGACCTTCGATAGTGGCGGTACCAACCTGATCCAGGGCTGGCATCACCTTGTCGATGACTGGCAGCGCAACATGCTCGGCAAGAAACCCGCCGGGGCCGAGGACTACGTCGTGGGCGGTAATGTCGGCGTCACGCCCGGGAAGGTGGTGTTCCGCAACCACCTGATCGAACTGATTCAGTACGCTCCTACGACGTCGCAAGTGCATGCAGAGCCCGTACTGATCGTCCCCGCCTGGGTCATGAAGTACTACATCCTGGACCTCTCGCCGCACAACTCCCTCGTCAAATACCTGGTCGACCAGGGACACACCGTCTTCATGATTTCCTGGCGCAATCCCACTAGTGAGGATCGCGACCTCGGACTGGACGACTATCGTCGTCAGGGCATCATGGACAGCCTGGAAGTAGTTGGCGCCTTGAGTCCCGATGCGAAGGTGCATGCCGTGGGTTACTGTCTCGGCGGCACGCTGCTTGCCATTGCAGCAGCCGCCATGGCACAGGATGGAGACGAACGCTTGGCCTCCATCACCATGTTCGCTGCCCAGACCGATTTTCGGGAAGCTGGTGAGTTGATGCTATTCATCGATGACAAGCAGCTCGCCTTCCTGGAAGACGTGATGTGGGCACAGGGCGTTCTCGATACCCGGCAAATGGCCGGTGCATTTCAACTGCTGCGTTCGAACGACCTGATCTGGTCACGCATGGTCAACAGCTACCTGCTGGGAGAACGTCAACCCATGAACGACCTCATGGCCTGGAATGCCGATGCTACCCGTATGCCGTACCGCATGCATTCGGAGTACCTGCGGCAGCTATTTCTGAACAACGCCCTTGCCGAGGGGCGCTTTCTGGTCGACGACAAACCGGTCACGATCAGTGACATCCGTGTGCCCATCTTTGCCGTAGGCACCGAATGGGATCACGTCGCCCCGTGGCGCTCGACCTACAAGATCCACCTGCTGGCCGATACCCAGGAATTAGCCTTCCTGCTTACCAGCGGTGGACACAACGCTGGCATCATCAGCCCTCCCGAGGGTTCGGGACGTCATTACCGCCTGACCACGACACATGATCATGACACCTACGTGGATCCCGATCTCTGGTTGGCGCGCACGCCGGTCAACCAAGGCTCATGGTGGCCAGCCTGGCAGGCCTGGCTGGTGGACCATTCAGGTCCCAAGACGTCTCCTCCCGAGTTGGGTTCGACGCGCTACCCTCCCTTGGGCGATGCTCCCGGTACCTATGTGCTGCAGGAGTGAATAGCCAGCCGCTCTCGGTTTTGCAGACCGCACTCCATTAGCCGCTGCCTATCATAATCGTGGGCAGGCGAACGATTTCCTGAGATCATTGGTCCACCATCATCGATCTCAAGTGGGACCTCATTGATGCAGCAATTCTTACGTCCTCTCGCCATTCTGTCCGTCATGCTATCTCTCGCCAGCACACTAGCGGGTTGCACCGTCAATACCTATCCCGACGGCAGCCGCGAGACTGTGTGGGGGGTGCCGCAAGACACCGACGGCAACAATGCCCAATATCGTCCCGGCACCATCCGTGACGAGAACGGCGAGGTTCGCCAACAGACCGATCTGCCCGAACGCTGACATCTTTTCGACTCGGAGACCGCATGGACTGGACCCTGGCCCACACCTGGCTTGCCATCGCCCTGTTGCTGGGAGTGGCAGAACTCACCTCCGGCGCGTTGGTGTTGCTCGCTTTGGCCATCGCTGCCGCCTTGACTGCCCTACTGGCCTATCTGGACGTGGTATTAGCTTGGCAACTGCTAGGATTCGGAGTACTTGCCGGGCTGCTGATCCCGCTGGCGATAAAGGTGATTCGTCCCAGGTTCTCACCCCATGGTGTGGCCTACGGCACCACCGGCACCGGTGTCGAAAAGGGTCAGGAGTACCGAACCCTTAAACGCGATTACGATGGTGCCAGCGGCGTCAAGATCAATGGTGATTTCTACCGCTTGCGCGTCGCCGGGAGTGGGGAGACCGAGCTGCCGGCCGATACCCAGGTCATCTTCCAGGAGTTCGATGGCACCACCGCCATCGTCACGTTGACATCGCAAAAGGAGCACTGAACATGGAGTTTCCCGTGAGCCCGGGTCTGATACTCGCCCTGATCGTCGTCGTTCTCGGTATCGTGATCATCGTCAAGGGGCTGGTGATCGTTCGCCAGTCGGAGGTGATGGTGATCGAGCGACTGGGGTCGTTCAATCGGGTGTTGGAGAGCGGTATCAACATCATTATTCCGTTCATCGAACAGCCACGCGCTATCACCATGATCCGCTACAAGAAGCTAGGCGAGGAATTCCATCCACTCACCAGCGACGAAACTCGCATCGATAGACGCGAAACGGTGATGGACTTTCCCGGTCAGCCGGTGGTGACCACCGACAACGTGACCGTGACGATCAACGGCGCTCTCTACTTCCAGATCATCGACCCGAGGCGTGCCGTCTACGAAGTCGAGAACATGAGCCAAGCGGTAGAGATATTGGCCAAGACCACCCTCCGCTCCGTGGTCGGCAAGATGGAACTCGACAAGCTGTTCGAGTCGCGTGCCGAGGTCAACAATGAGATCCAAGCTGCCATGGAGGAACCCGCCTCCAAGTGGGGCGTCAAGATCTCACGGGTCGAGGTGCAAGACATCGCCATGCCTGAAGAAGTGGAACAAGCCATGCGCCTGCAGATGGCTGCCGAGCGCAAGCGTCGTGCCACCGTCACCGAAGCCGAAGGCGAGAAGGCCGCCGCCATTGCCAAGGCCCAGGGCCAGCGCGAGTCGGCGATTCTCAATGCCCAAGGCGACAAGGAGTCCGCCATCCTGCGCGCCCAAGGCGAGCAGGAGTCGATCAAGCTGGTGTTGAACGCCATCGGCGACAGCGAGGAAAACAAGCGCACCGTGGTCGGCTACCTGTTGGGCCAGAGCTACATCAAGGCCCTGCCAACCATGGCCCAGGATGGCGAACGGGTCTTCGTGCCCTACGAGTCCTCCGCCCTGCTCGGCTCGATGGGCATGTTCCGCGAGATGGCCGGCTCGCCGGAAGACGTGGTCTCGCAGCACCTCAAGCGCAACGGCCTGCGTGGTGGGATCGTTGGCGGCGCCGCAGCCTCGGGAAGCTGATCCATGGCCCGACCACTCAGGTCGGGCCGACGGTCAAGGCACGCGTCATGATGGTTACCTCTTCGCCGCGATAGGACAGTGACTCGTGATCCTGCCAACCAAGTCGGCAATAGAGCGCCTGTTGATCCGGTGTGAAGAGATAGAAACGTTCCATACCACACTCCCGCGCCTCGTGCTCGACCCGCTGCACGAGACGCGAGGCGATGCCCTGCCCACGCCACTCGGGAAGCACGAACACCGACGCCAACCACGGCGTCAACTCACGGCGAACGCTCAAATCGTCCTCGACCAGGCTCGCCGTACCCACGGGGCGGTCATCATGCATCGCCACGAATACCGAGGGCACGCCAGCATCGCCACACTGGGCGATGAAGGCCTTGCAATACATCTCGGCCGATTCTTCGGGATGTAGATATCCCCACTCGGCGTAGGTCCACCTTGCCACAGTCGACGCATGAGGCGAATCAGCGGTCAGCCGCAAAATTTCCAGGGGATGACTCATGCAAGCATTCTCTAGTTACGTGGTTTTGTGCACTTGAAAAGGCAATACGGTAAAATAAGGCAAAACACTGGCGAGGGTTTCCGATGACGCATGTGTCCCTGAAAACCAAGCAAGCCTATTTCACCAAGGTGAAACGAGCCAATTACGCGGCCAGCATGCGGCTCGAAGGTTTTAGCGTCACTTCAGAGTCCTATCCCACAGCCAGCAAAGCGGCAATCCTGGAAAAATACCGCCGCCGCGACTCCTGATGGACAAGTACGGCTCAGGGCAGGATCCCTATTGCTATGAAGGGACTTCCACTCTCCGCAATCTGCTCGACATCCACGATGATAAGACCCTTGAGGCAGCGGAACGCGAGTTAACGCTGCTGGCCGCCGAAGCAATCCAATTCTCACCGCCGCCTTACGACCTGGCCTATCTGCAAGAACTGCATCGGCAGCTATTTGGCGATCTCTATCCCTGGGCAGGACAGATTCGCACCATCGATATCTCGAAAGGAGAGACGCGATTTTGCAATGTGCAACGCGTCGAGCCCGAAACCCACAAGCTCTTTAGCCATTTAGCACAGAACGACGACTTCACGAACCTTAAACGCAACCGTCTTGTCACGGCAATAGCCGAGCTTTATGGAGACCTGAACGTTATCCATCCCTTCAGGGAGGGCAATGGCAGGGCCCAACGCTTGCTCTTCGAGCATATCGTTATCAATTGCGGCTACGAGATTTCCTGGGATGGTATCGACCAGCAAGAGTGGCTCGATGCCAATATCGCGGCCTATTACTGCGATTATGGCCCCATGACTGCCGTCTTCGAACGCAGTATTGGCCAGCCGTTGGATGAAGTCATTACCTGACCCCTAAAAACCACCCCTGCATGAGGTACCGATGCAGGAATGGTCTTCTGTATGTTCTTGTCAGACCAACTGGAACGGATACACCGAGCCGATCTGCAGGATCCGGGTCAGTTCGTCCAAGGCGGTCAGGGTTTCCTCGGCAAGCTGAGGGTCGGCAAGGTCTTCCGGCGCCAGGCGGTCGCGATAGTGACGTTCGACCCAGGCGGTGAGTTCGCCATACAACGCTTCGTCGAGCAGTACCCGGCCGGAGAGCGCATCACGCTCAGCATTGCTGAGCGCCACCCGCAGTCGCAGACAGGCGGGACCACCACCATTGCGCATGCTTTGCTTGACGTCCTTGACCAGCACTTCGCTGATCGGGTTGGGGCCGGCCAGTAGCAGGTCCTGGATGGTCCGCCACACATCCTCGTTCTCCTGGCACTCGCCGGGCACCACCAGGGCCATGGAGCCGTCGGGCTTGGAAAGCAGTTGCGAGTTGAACAGGTAGGACGCTACGGCATCGTCGAGACTGACCGCCTCGACGGGCACTCGTACCGGGATCAATGGTGCGGCCATTTTCCGGCGTAACTCGTCAAGCGTCTTCTGCTCGTCGAGAAAGGCCATCTCGTGGTAAAGCAACACCGGCCCATTACCCACGGCGATCACGTCATTGTGGAATACCCCAGCATCGATGGCATCTGGATGTTGTTGGGCGAATACCACTTGAGCCTCGACCAATCCATGCTGACGAACGATGGCCTGACTCGCTTCCAGGGTCTGGCGGGCCGGGAACCGCTTTGGCTCTCTCTTGCCGCCAAACGCCTGGCGACCATAGACGAACAAGTGCACGCCGGGCTCGCCATGCTCGCCACACAAGCGGGTATGGTTGGCTGCGCCTTCGTCGGAAAACGCCGGCGTCGCCGGCAGCACCGGATGGTGGGCGAATCGCGTCTCATCGCGGAAGATCGCCGCCAAAACCCGGCCAGTGGTTTCCGGCTCCAGGTAACGGTGGAAGCTCGACTGCAGATTGGCTGGGGTGAAGTGCACCCGGCCGTCCGGTGCATCGACGCTTGGCGTGACGGTGCCAGCATTGGCCGTCCACATGCTCGAGGCTGAGCACACCGCGCGCAGGATCTGTGGTGCCTCCTTGGCGGCGCGGGTGAGCACTTCGGCGTTGCTGCCGGAGAAACCCAGCGCCCGCAGTGCACCCAGATCGGGGCGCTGTTGGGGTGGCAGCACCCCTTGGGCGAAACCGGCGTCAAGCAGCGATTTCATCTTGGCCAGCCCCTGCAGCGCCCCCTCTTTGGGGTTCGACACCAGGCCTTCATGGCTCATTGAGGCCACATTGCCGTGGGCCAAGCCGGAATAGTTATGCGTCGGCCCTACCAAACCATCGAAATTGACTTCACGTACGCTCATCACAGCGTCACTCCCGGTGGCAGGTTATCGGGCAGCGCCAAGGTTTCGCTTTCCATCGAAGCCACCGGATAGGCGCAATAGTCCGCGGCGTAATAAGCGCTGGGGCGATGGTTGCCGCTGTCGCCCACACCACCGAACGGTGCATCACCGGAGGCACCGGTAGTCTGGCGGTTCCAATTGACGATGCCGGCGCGAATGCGCAGCAGGAAGTCGTCCCAGTCGGCACGTTCACCACCGATCATGCCAGCGGATAGGCCGTATCGAGTATCGTTAGCCAGTTCGATCGCCTCATTCCAGTCCTGATAACGGTATACCTTGAGCAGTGGACCGAAGTGTTCCTCATCAGGCACCTGCAATCCGGTGACGTCGATCAGCGCCGGCGACAGCAGGCTGGTGCCCTCCTTCAGCCGCCGCATGCGTGAAAGCACGGTAGCACCCTGTGCTTCGAGGTCGTCCTGGGCCTTGAGCAGTCCATCCGCCGCCTGAGGGCTAACCAAGCCACCGTAGAAGGGCTCGGGTTCGTGGAACTGAGCGGCCACATGCAGCTTGTCGATGGCTGCCACCAGCGTTTCGATCAAATGATCGCCAACTTGACCTTCGGGGACGATCAAACGCCGGGAGCAGGTGCAGCGCTGGCCACCGGAGAGAAACGCCGATTGAAGAATGGTCAGTACGGCGGCGTCCTCATCGGGAACATCCTTGACTACCAGCGGATTGTTGCCGCCCATTTCCAGCGCCAGAATCTTGTCGAACTGACCGGCAAGTTGCTGGTGCAAGATTCCACCGACCTTGGCACTGCCGGTGAACAGCAGGCCATCGATGTCCTGGGCATTGGACAGCGCCTGCCCTACCGGGGCCGCCCCTTGCACCAGGTTGATCACGCCATCGGGCAAACCGGCCTCGCGCCAGCACTGTAATGTCAAATCGGCAGTCAACGGAGTCTGTTCACTAGGCTTGAAGACCACGGTATTGCCGGCCAGCAGCGCTGGCACTATATGCCCGTTGGGCAAGTGGCCGGGGAAATTGTAGGGGCCGAACACAGCCATCACACCATGTGGGCGATGACGCAGTACGGCCCTGGCATCCCCCACCTCGCGTTCCCGCTCCCCGGTGCGTTCGTGATAGGCGCGAATCGAGATTGCCACCTTGCCGATCATCGCCCCCACCTCGGTACGTGCCTCCCACAGTGGCTTGCCAGTTTCATGGGCGATGGCGGTGGCCAAGTCCTCGCGACGGGTTTCCAGCACCTCGCGGAAGCGCTCGACCAGTGAC
This sequence comes from Litchfieldella anticariensis FP35 = DSM 16096, assembly GCF_000409775.1. Classification (GTDB taxonomy): domain Bacteria; phylum Pseudomonadota; class Gammaproteobacteria; order Pseudomonadales; family Halomonadaceae; genus Litchfieldella; species Litchfieldella anticariensis. Next base: position 282,998 of record NZ_KE332391.1, read on the forward strand.
TGGCGCTCGGCAAAGGGTGTCCGCGCCCAGGCAGGAAAAGCCTGACGAGCCGCGGCAACCGCGGCTTCGACCTGTTGCGGGCTGGCGGCCGCGGCTTGCCACAAGGATTCACCGGACACCGGGTCGGTCTTGGCGAAGGAGTCTGCGTCGCCTTCGACCCAGGTTCCGCCGATCAGTAGTTGTTGCTTGGGTTGCATAACGTGTCTCCCATAGCACTGAGCGTTGATTCGAAAAGCTGACGAGCGAAGGCAAGACCAGGCGAACATTGGCGAGGAAGCAGAGTTTACAAAGGGGGTAAATGAGCATTCCAAGCCAATGTTCAACGCCGTATTGCCGAGCGCAGACGCTTTTCGACTAGGTTTCCAAGACGCGGAGGGAATCGCCCGCCACGACCTCCAGCCGCCGCGCCTCCTCCTCGGTCAGGGTGATCACATCGTTCTCGTCGGGGCCTCGGCCGATCCAGATGGCACGAAAGCCAAGCATATCGGTGGTCGACACCAGCCAGGTGGGACGTTCGGTTTGCTCGGCATCGGCAACTACCTCGACCTTGCATAGTCGCGAAATGCGCACCGCACGCACGTCGTCGATGTACGCTTCCACGGTGGGGCCGCCGTCGAAGATGTCGACATAGCCCTCCCAGCGCAGGCCTTCCTTCTTGAGCATTTCCAACGCTGGACGGGTATCTTCATGCACCTGGCCGATACAAGCTCGCGCTTCCTCACTTAGGAAGGTGGTGTAGATCGGGAACTTGGGCATCAGCTCGCCGATGAAACTCTTCTGGCCCAGCCCAGTGAGACGGTCCGCCTCGTTGAAATCCATGGGGAAGAAATGGCTGCCCAGGCATTCCCAGAAGGGACTGACGCCATTCTCGTCGAACACCCCGCGCATTTCGGCCAATACCTTGGCGGGGAAGCGATCACGGAACTGAGCCATGAACAGCCAGCGCGCCTTGGACAGCAGCGCCCCATTGCGATGCTTGCGGTATTCAGGGCGCAGATACAGCGAAGCCACCTCGGCATCGCCGGTATGATCCGAACTCAGGAACAGCGTGTCGATGGTACGGTGCAGGTCGAGTTGCACCGAGGAGTGCGCCAGGGTTCCCAGTCGGTAATGATAGAACGGTACCTCGCGCCCAACTTGTCCTTCGATGGCGCAGCAACCCGCCAATTCTCCGTTTTCCTCATCTTCGAGAACGAAGAAGTAGAGGCGGTCGTCCAGCGGGGTACGTTCTTCGAAGGCGCGCGAGGCGGATTCAATCTTGCTGGCCAGGAAATCGCGGTTGTCGGGCAGCGACGTGAAGCCGACACCGGTCTGCTGGGCCAGGGCCTGTAGGCCGTCCAAGTCGCCGCGGGCAATCGGACGCATGCGCATCACAGTTCTCCTTCGTCGAGAGCATCTTCGGCGGCGGGCAGCGCCAGTGGCGCGACCAATACGGCTCGCCCCTCTTCCACGCCGAGGATCTCGGCATGCTCGGACGAGAGCATCAACTGGCCCGTCGGCGATAGCGCATAGCGCGCCACCACGCAGCGAAAATCACCCAGCTTCTGGTTGGCAACCATGGCCGGCTCGGCATCGGGCAGCGCATGCCCGGGCCGGATGCGGACCGGGTGCCAGGCAGCGTTGCGGAAGGTCTCCAACCTTTCGCACTCCCCCTTGACCACCGGGCCGGCGTCGAAGATGTCGACATGCCGTGAGCGTTTGAAGCCCTCGGCCAGCATCTCTTCCAAGGCACGTTCGTGTTCCGGGTGTTCACGTCCAATCGCCGCCCGTGCCTGAGGCGTGAGCAGCGGCAGATAGAGCGGGAACTGCGGCATCACCTCGGCGATGAAGCTTTTCGAGCGCACCCCGGCGATGTGATTCATCTCCTGATAACCGCGCACGAAGAAATGGCGTCCAACGCTGTTCCAGAACGGCGACTCGCCCTCACTGTCGAGATAGCCTGGGAAGGCTACCGCCAGAATCCCTGAGAAGCGCTCGGGATACTGGGCGATGAACATCAACCGCGAACGGCGCAGTAGACTCTCGGCACTGGTGCCCTTGTAACGGGGGTGGAGCGACAATGCACACAGCAGAGTGGCCTCGGAAACCTCGTGCGACAGTGACAGGGTCTGTACCTCGCGGCGCACACTGAGCTGCTGCGAGGCATGTATCAGCGTTTCCTGGCGATAGGTGTAATAAGCCTCATGAGCACCGGCCTGGGCACGGATGGTAGCCGTTCCCACCACTTCGTTACGCTCGCGGTCCTCGAGCACGAAGGTGTAATGTTCGTCGCCGGGATATTCAACCTCCCGAGTGAAGGCCCGTTGAGAACGGGTGATACGTTCCTCGAGACGATCGCGATGCGCGGGCAGATTGGTCAGGCGCGGTGTAGCGCTCGAGGCCAGGCGCTCCAGGGCCGGCAGATCCGCCGGCCTGGCAGGACGAACGACCAACATGGCTTGCCCTCTTGTTGTCGGTTCCAGGGAGCCTTCGCTCATGGCTGCGCTCATGCCGTAGCGACAAGCTTGGCGATGGCTCGCTCCAGGCGCGCCATGCCTTCATGGATGTCGGCTTCGGGAATCACTAGCGAGGGCGCCATGCGCAATACATTGGGGCCGGCGATCAGTGCCATCAGGCCCTCTTCGATGGCCAATGGCAGGATATCCTTCGCGCGTCCCTCGTACTCGGGCGCCATCTGGGCACCAATCAACAGGCCCATGCCACGAATTTCCCGGAACACTCCATACTTGCGGTTGATGCTCTCAAGGTGTTCGCGGAACAATTCATGGCGCTTCTGGACACCTTCGAGCACTTCAGGGGTATCGATATGCTCGATGGCTGCCAGTGCCACGGCGGAAGCCAGGGCATTGCCACCGTAAGTGGAGCCGTGGGTACCGATAGCAAGCGACGGCGCTACCTTGTCGGTTGTCAGCATGGCGCCGACCGGGAAGCCGCCACCCAGCGACTTGGCACTGGTCAGGATATCCGGCGTCACACCGTAGTGCATGTAGGCAAAGAACTTGCCGGTACGCCCCACGCCGGTCTGCACTTCGTCAAAGATCAACAGCGCCTGATGCTCGTCACATAGCTCGCGCAATCCCTCGAGGAACTCGGGGGTCGCCGGCACGATGCCGCCTTCACCCTGCATCGGCTCGACCATGATCGCGCAGGTGTCGTCACCGACCAGGGCGCGCACGCTGTCGAGATCGTTGAACTCAGCGTGCAAAATGCCACCCGGTACCGGACCGAAACCTTGGGAGTATTTGGGTTGGCCGCCGACACTGACGGTGAAGAAGGTGCGACCGTGGAACGACTGACGGAAAGAGATGATCTTATCCTTGTGCTCTCCGAAGCGATCGTGAGCGTAGCGACGCGCCAGCTTGAGTGCCGCTTCATTCGCTTCGCCACCCGAAGAACACATGAACACCTTGTCGGCGAAGGTACGCTCGACTAACGACTTGGCAAGTTTCAGCGCCGGCTCGTTGGTATATACGTTGGACAAATGCCACAGTTTGTCGGCTTGTGCCTTGAGCGCATCGACCAGCACCGGATGGCAATGCCCCAGGGAGTTGACCGCGATCCCCCCGGCGAAGTCGATATATTCGTGGCCTTCCTGGTCCCACAGGTGGCTGCCCTCACCGCGGACCGGGATCACCTTCTGCGGGGAATAGTTAGGGGCCATGTAATGGTCGAAATCGCTGCGGGTCGGGGTATAGCTCATGTTGTTCTCCATCCGGTGGGATCGATCAGTCAAACGAGTATAGGGGCCGCCACCAAGCCAGGCTTTCAGCAATGGGACGGCAAATTATGAAAAGCGGCTGCGGCGTTTCATCGGGTGACGACTTGAGATTCTTTGCACACGAACCACCTTACTGGCAGGTGACTCATTCTCTCCCGGCAGGACATGCCGGGTATTCGTTACGATATAGGGAGTATTCTCCATGCGTATCGACCTTTCCGATAAACGTGCCATCGTCACCGGTTCTACCGCCGGAATTGGCTTTTCCATCGCCAAGGGGCTGGCCGAGGCCGGAGCCGAAGTGACGATCACTGGCCGCACCCAGCAACGAGTCGGCCAAGCCATCGACATGATCAAGCACGCGGACCCCGACGCCAAGCTAAGCGGCGTCGCTGTCGACCTGGGTACCGCAGAAGGTTGCCAAACGCTGATCGCGGCCCGCCCTGAAACCGACATCCTGATCAACAACCTGGGGATCTTTGAACCACAAGATTTCTTTGACATCGACGACGCCACCTGGGAGCAGTTCTTCCAGGTCAACGTGATGAGTGCCGTACGGCTGTCTCGCCACTATGCCCAGGGCATGAAGATGCGAGGTTGGGGCCGGGTTCAGTTCCTGTCCAGCGAATCGGCGCTCAACATCCCCGCTGAGATGGTTCACTACGGTATGACCAAGAGTGCCGTGCAGTCTATCTCACGAGGGCTGGCCAAAGTGCTGGCGGGCACCAACGTTACTGTCAATGCCATTATGCCAGGCCCGACGCGCTCGGAAGGTGTGCTCGACATGATTACCAAGGCTGCCGAGAAGGCGGGGATCTCTCAGGAGGAGATGGAAGCACGATTCGTCAGGGAGAACCGTCCCTCTTCGATCATCGGACGCCTGGCCACTCCGGAGGAAGTCGCCAGCATGAGCGTCTACGCCGCCTCGCCTCAGGCTAGCGCTACTACAGGCGCTGCGCTGCGTGTAGAAGGTGGCGTCGTCGATACCATGGCGTGAACGGCAATGGCCCGGCTTGAAGCCGGGCCATTGGAAACCGTTATCCGAGCCGTTCCTCGCGTGGCGTCATGCCAAAGTGATTACGATAGGCGGTGGAGAAATGGGCACCGGAAGAGAAACCGGTTTGCAACGCGATATCGCCCACCGGCTGGTCGGATTCACGCAATAGCTTGCGTGCCTGTTGCAGCCGTAAATCGAGATAATAGCGACTGGGTACGGCCCGCAAATACTTCTTGAACAATCGCTCTAGTTGGCGCCGGGAAATACCCAAGTGTTCGGCCAATTCATGGGTGGTCAACGGCTCCTCGATATTGGCTTCCATCAGTACCACTGCATCGATCAGACTCTGTGGCGCATGCCCCAGGCGTGAACGCAGTGGCACATGCTGAGGTTCATCGGCCATACGAATGCGTTCGCAGACAAAATGCTCGGAGACTCTGTCAGCCAGGCGCTGACCGTGGTGCATACCGATCAAGGTCATCATCATGTCCATGGCTGCAGTACCGCCGCCACAGGTCAGCCGGTCGCGGTCGATCTCGAACAACTGGTGCGAAAGGTTGATGCGGGGATAGTCACGAGAAACGGCATCGATGCGCTGCCAGGGCAGAGTTGCACGATAGCCATCCAGCACCCCGGCCCGTGCAAGCACCTCGCTGCCCCCAGCGATACCACCGAGCACCACGCCCCGACCGGCGAGACGTTTCAGCCACTGCCCGAGTCTGCTCAAATCGACCGCCGGCAAAGGACTGGGAGCACAGACCAACAACATGTCCAACGCACCAGTTTCCTCTCCAATCGCATCCTGAGGTGTCAACGACAGCTCGGCGGCACTGCGGACTCCACGGCCGTCGAGTCCGAAGGTAGCAGAGGTGTACAAACGGCGTCCGCCCAGTTGATTGGCTACCGTCAGCGGCTCCAGGGCACATGCCTGAGCCAACAACGAAAATCCGGGCAACAGCACGAACCCCACCTGACGTGGGGCGCCGTCAACCGACAGCGCGGAGGCAGAGTCATGCATCGTGGCAATACGCTTGTCCATGAACAAGCGGTCATCTTAACCAAAAGGGCAGCAAACGAAAGCCTCGAACGGCGCCGGCAGGGTAAGAACGAAACTCGTGACCCGGATATGAAAAACCGGGCCACTCGCATGACCCGGCGACCTCATGGACTTGGCAAGTGAAAGTCTCATTTGCCGAAGTAGTGGAAAGCGACAGCTGACAAGAGTACCAGCACGATGATGATGGGGAATAGGCGATACATCCCTGAGGGAGGGCTCTTGGCCTCAGGCTGATCCTCATCCGGTTCGGGATGCTCGTAGTCTTCCGGCATGCGCTGCCCCATCACATGCCGTTTTTCTTCTTCCCGACTCTTGCTGTCCCTGGTATCCATCTCCACCTCCCGGCGTTCCCAAGACAACTACATGGGAGCACTGAGAGGCAGCGCTCCCTTTATAACGTTACGACATCAAATTCCACCGCAGGGTCCACATCGGCATCATAGTCGACATCCTCGCGCTCGAAGCCGAACAACTTTAGGAATTCGTGCTTGTAACCAGCATAGTCGGTAATCGAGAACAGGTTATCGCTGGTAACCTGGGGCCATAGGTCCTTGCACGCCTGCTGGACATCGTCACGCAGTTCCCAGTCGTCCAGACGCAAGCGACCAGCCTCATCGGTCTCCGGCAATTGACCGCTATAGAGCCGCTCACCGAACAGGCGATTCAACTGTTCGATGGTGCCCTCGTGGAGGCCCTTTTCCTTCATGATCCTATAGACCATGGCGATATACAGTGGCATCACCGGAATGGCGGCACTCGCCTGGGTAACCACCGACTTGAGCACAGCAACATTGGCCCCACCACCACTGACCTTGAGCTTGGCATCGATTTCACCGGCGGCACGGTCGAGATCTTCCTTGGCCTTGCCCAGTGCACCATGCCAATAGATCGGCCAGGTGATTTCGGTGCCGATGTAGCTGAAAGCCACTGACTTGGCTCCAGGGGCCAGCACGCCCGCCTTATCGAGCGCGTTGATCCACAGCTCCCAGTCCTCACCCCCCATCACGGCAATGGTATCGTCAATTTCCTGCTGGGTAGCCGGTTCGACTTCGGCCTCGATAATGGTGTCCTTGTTGGTATCGATGGCGGTGGCCCGGTAGGTCTCGCCGATCGGCTTGAGCGCCGAGCGCTTCAGTTCACCGCTATCCGGCAGCTTGCGTACCGGTGAAGCCAGCGAGTAGACCACCAGGTCGACCTGGCCGAGATCCTTCTGGATCAGCTCGATCGCCTTGTCACGCGCTTCGTGGGAAAAGGCATCGCCATTGATCGACTTGCTGTAGAGCCCCTCGGCCTTGGCGAACTTGTCAAAGGCGGCAGCGTTGTACCAGCCAGCGGTACCCGGCTTTTTCTCGGTACCCGGCTTTTCGAAGAATACCCCCAAAGTGTCAGCGCCATAGCCGAAGGCAGCGGTAATACGTGCCGCCAGTCCATAGCCACTGGAAGCGCCGATCACCAACACCTTCTTGGGACCGGCATTGCGATCCAGACCGCGCGCGCGGGTCGCCTCGATCTGTTCGAGCACATTCTTCTCGCAACCGACGGGATGGGTAGTGGTACAGATGAAACCGCGAACCTTGGGTTTGATGATCACGACAGACCTCGACATTCCATGAGCGAAGCGCACCATTCCAACGTGGAGCGCAAATCGATTACAGTAGGTCATTCTAACGGCTCATCGATACCCTGTCCGCCCTTGAGCTAATCCTCGGCATGCTTGACCATTACGATATCGATTCATGCTGTGTATGCCGTGACGGCGGGAGAACACCGATGGATGCCCAAACCCTGGTCGACGAACGCGGCGAACTCTGGCTGACCCTGTCCACGCTGTGGCTCGAGCGTGAACCCCGGGAAGCCGACTATGCCCACATGGTGGAAGTGATCCAGCGCCATGACCTGACCCTGAATCAGCTTGAATGGATCTTTCGTCTGGAACTGGCCCCAGTGCTGTCACGCCAGCAGATGTCGGTAGCCGGAGAATGGCGCGCCTTCGACGAAAACAAGCTACTGCGCCAATTGGTAGCGCACAATCTTCGTTTGAATGGCTGGCGCCGCAAGATGTGGGCGCTGTTTTCCGGCCTGACCACCATGATGACCCGTCATCGCTGGAACGAACTGATGGCCAGGATCATGATCGAGCGCGGTGAACTCTCCCACTGACGACCAAAGGAAGAAAGGAAACGCAGAATGATTCGCCCGCGCAGGCAATTCTTCGATGTTTCTTCAAGCGGAGAATGGCGCTTCCAATGCCTCCTCCAAGACCGGGCGAATCTCCACGGCACCGTCTCTGGGACCGAAGCGACGAATCACCTCGCCATTGCGCCCCACCAGAAACTTGGTGAAATTCCATTTGATCATGGTGCTTCCCAGTACACCTGGTGCTTGGCGGCGCAACCGAACGAACAGGGGATGTGCGTGAGCACCGTTGACCTTGACCTTCTCCATCAGCGGGAAGGTAACGCCATATTCGCGCTCGCTGAAGGTACAAAACGCCGTGGCCGACTCCGGTGACTGGTGTGCGAACTGATTGCAGGGAAATGCCAACACGGTAAACCCTTGGTCACGATAACGCCGATAGAGTTCTTCCAACTCCTTGAGTTGAGGCGTAAAACCGCACTGGCTGGCCACATTGACCACCAGTAGCACCTGGCCGCGCAGAGCGCGTAAATTGAAAGGCTCACCCCTATGGGTCGAGCAGTCGAGATCGTAGATCTGCATGACCGAAAACATCACCTAGCGTGTAGGTTTACGATGCCACGACTTGTGTCATGGCGCCAGCCGGATCACAACCAACCGCCCTCGATCATGCGTGTCAGGGCCATGTGAGTGTCCGGTGTCGCACGTGGATGAGCCAACGCTTCATCCAGCGGCAACCACATGACATCTACGACTTCGTCCTCTTGCAGCGTTAATGAGCCATCGTACTCGACCAAGTAGGTACTGCCAAAAATGTGGTTACCCTCTCGGGCATAGCGAAACTCGAGACAGAATCGCAGCGGGACGCCACTGATGCCAAGTTCCTCAGCCAATTCGCGACGCGCTGCCACGTGCACCGCCTCGCCAGCTCCGACCACACCTCCGGCCGCCAGGTCGATCCCACCGGGAAAGGTTTCCTTGGTCAGGGTACGCTGCTGGACGCAGAGTTCGCCGCGTCGATTTCTGACTACCACATAGGTCGCCCGATGCCAGAAGCACCAACGTCGCATCTCGGCACGCAAGGCGCTGCCACAGGGACGGTTATGAGCATCCACCACTTGGATGCGTTCATCGGCGATAAGGGGCGTCGGCAGCGCTGCTGCCATGGGAAGCTCGGCATGCATCGTGCAACTCTCCTGAAACGGATGCCCTAGCCTACTCAGTCACGGGTCTCGAAACCAGGCATGAGTACCAACATTTCAAGCGTTGACCAGGTGACCAGGGACGGCCATGCTCGTTGACAACCCCCTCTTCAGTGGAGACTTCCCATGGCCGATGTATCGCCGCGCACCCGGCTTGCCACCCATGAGGTCGTCAATCAGCCCACGCTTGGGGAGGATAACGATCTCTTCGCACTCGACCAGCCATTGCAGGATGCCCTGGCCCGCGAAGCGCCGGATTGGGTCGCTCGACGCTTGGCCCCGTTGGGCGTGGATGTCGGCAGTCGCCGCGTCCAGGTACTCGGTGAGGCTGCCAATCGGTACCCACCAGAGCTGCACTTGTTCGACCGCCATGGCCGACGCCTCGATGAAGTCGTCTATCACCCCGCCTATCACGAGTTGATGCACTTGGCCTGCGACCACGGCTGGCATGCCGTGGCCTGGCAGGAGGAAGCCCGCGGTGGTCATCAGGCACATATTGCGGCCATGTACCTGCTGACCCAAGCCGAACCTGGGTTCTGTTGTCCGATCACCATGACACATGCCGCCATGCCGGCGTTGCGTCACCAACCAGATGTTCATGCTCAGTGGGCGCCTCGACTGCTGGCCTGGGATTACGACGGCCGTGCCGTCCCTGCCTGGGACAAACCCGCAGTGACGTTGGGTATGGCCATGACCGAGAAACAGGGGGGCAGCGATGTGCGTGCCAATACCACCCGAGCCGTAGCCGAGGGCGACAGCTTTCGTCTCACCGGCCACAAGTGGTTCTGTAGCGCGCCCATGTCCGATGCCTTCCTGACCCTGGCCCAAACCGACGACGGCTTGGGCTGCTTCCTGGTGCCCCGTTTCACACCCGACGATGAACGGAACGCCATCGAAATCCAACGTCTCAAGGACAAATGCGGCAACCGTGCCAATGCCTCCGCCGAAATCGAATATCGTGGTGCCTGGGCACAGGCCGTGGGCGAGCCAGGACGCGGCGTCGCCACCATCCTCGAGATGGTGCAACAGACTCGGTTGGATGCCGCTACCGCGCCTGTCGGTATGATGCGCCAGGCGCTGGTCGAAGCCTGGCGATACGTACGACAACGCCAAGCGTTCGGTAAATACCTGGCAGAGCAACCGTTGATGCGCGCGGTGATCGCCGACCTGGCATTGGAGGTCGAAGCCGGCCTGGCGCTAGTGATGCGTACGGCACGGGCCTTCGATGGTGCCAACAGCGAGCATGAACGTGGACTGGCACGTCTTGCGCCGGCACTGGCCAAGTATTGGCACAATCGTCGCGGCCCTGGGTTCATGGCCGAAGCCATGGAATGCCTGGGCGGAATCGGCTATGTCGAAGAAACCCCGCTGGCGCGGCTGTACCGCGAAGCGCCAGTGAATTCGATCTGGGAAGGATCCGGCAATGTGATCTGCCTGGATGTGCTGCGAGTATTGGCTCGCCACCCTGAGTCCATCGAGGCGCTGCATGAAGAGTTGAAGGCGGCGCGCGGCACTAGCGCGGACTACGACCGTGCCGTCGATGATCTGGAACAGGCGCTGGCAACCGACCCCGCTACATTGGAGCGGCGGGCACGCTGGCTGACCCAGCGCCTGGCTCAGTGTCTGCAAGGCTCACTGTTGTTGCGTCATGCACCGCCGGCGGTCGCCGAAACGTTCTGTCGCACACGACTCGGTGCCGAGGCCGGCTCCGTCTATGGCGTACTGCCGGTGGATGCACCCTGTGATGCCATACTGGCACGCATCATGCCTTGAGAGATGAAGTGCTTATGTAATGCGACAAAAGGCCACTTGGCCTTTTTCATCCCCCACCTAGGCGATAGGCTGCTCATGAGTTTTTCATTCCCCGCATGATACAAGGATGCCCAATGCTCCCACGCTTGCCGATTCTCCTTGCTGCCGCTCTACTGATACCTGGCCTGGCCAACGCCCACGATATCCGGCTCGACGACGTACGAATCGCTCATCCCTTCGCCACCCCCACGCCCCCGGGTGCACCCAACGGGGCGGCATATCTGGACATCACGGTGGAGGGCGACACACCAGCGACTCTGGTCGGCGTAAGCAGCTCGGCAAGCCGGGCAGTCGAACTACATGACATGCGTATGGAGGATGGCAACATGCAGATGCGCAAGCTCGACCAGATTACTATTGAGCCCGGTGACACGCTGACAATGCGCCCAGGTGGCGGCCAGCACCTGATGTTGCTCGGCTTGGAAGAACCGCTACGCAAGGGCAACACCTTGCCATTGACTCTCGAATTCGCTGAACGCGGCACACTCGACGTGGAGGTCTGGGTCCAGGAGGCCCATGAAGGGAGCGAGGCAGCCGATGCCCACCATCAGCATTGACGTCTTGTCTAGCGGCCAGCTTCCTCGCCAGCCATCGGCTCTAGTGCCCAGTGCCGATGGCCACTGGGCTGCTTTTTCTCGCCCCGCGTTCCCCCACAAGGCAAGTAGAGATGGACGGTGGTGCCACCCTCGGGCTCACTGGATAGGGAGACATGGCCACCACTACGCTTGGCGAAGCCAAGAGCCATGCTCAACCCAAGGCCAGTTCCTTTGCCCCGCCTCTTGGTGGTGAAGAAAGGTTCGAAGGCTTGCTGCCTGACCTCATGGGTCATGCCTAGACCGGTATCGCTGATGGTGATCCGCACATAATGGCCGGGCTCGAGATCTTGAGCCCAACCGATAGATGCTTCATCGATGATCATCGAGGAGGTCGCAATCGTCACTTCGCCTCCCTCTGGCATCGCATCCCGAGCATTGACTGCCAGGTTGATGATCGTCGACTCGAGCTGAGCAGGATCGACGTATGCCATCCATCGCAGCGGCGTCAATCGCATCCTGACCGTCACCTGAGTCCCCAGGCTCGCTTCGAGGAACTTGTAGCCGGCGCGCAGCAGAGTGTTGACGTCTACATGAGAAGGGGTGAGTGGCTCATGTCGAGCAAAAGACAACAGTCGCTGGGTCTGCAAACGACCACGCTCCCCCGCATGCAGCATCAACTCGACCGGCTGGCGCAATGCCGACCCCGATTCGATCGACTCCAGTAGCAGTTCGGCATTGCCAATAATCACCGTCAACAGGTTGTTGAAGTCGTGAACTACTCCCCCCGAGACTTGCCCCAAAGCCGCCATTCGCTGCATTTCATGCAGCTGCCGCTCCATGTCCTCGCACACTCGTTCAGCACATCGTGCTCGACATGTGGCCTGCCGAATGTACCACCAGCCCCATCCCACCAACATTGCCAAACCGCTAACCAGTGCACCCCAGATTCCCAGCCACAACCAAAGCCCGCCCAGCACCACTGGCCCACTCAACGCAGCAAAAACGCCATACACCTTGGAAGTCATTTGGCTTATGTGCGACATCGAGCGCCCTACCTCAAACCTGCAACACACGGTCGACGAGAAGGATATGCTCAGCAGGCATCGGCCTGCCGAGTGCGAAGCCCTGTACATGAGTACAGCCGTAGGCACGCAGTAGTGGCAGGCTATCCAGCGATTCCACTCCCTCGGCCACGACCCGTATGCCCAAACGCTGGCCCAGCAAGGTTACAGCCTCGACAATGGCAGCATCATGGGAAGCGGCATGAATATCCCGCACGAAACTTCTATCGATCTTCAACTCGCTGATCGGGAGCAGTTGCAAACGGGAAAGCGACGAAAAGCCAACACCGAAGTCGTCCACAGACACTTCCAGGCCATGAAGGCGAAGACGTGCAGCCACTTCACCGCCCAACAGTTCGTCATCCATGGAGTCACTCTCGGTGATTTCCAATGCGATAGGCGCCCGATATGACAGCCCGCGCCGTCCTTGGTCCATCAGTGAGAGCAGTTCGTCATTCATCAGCTCGGCAGGGGTGACATTGATCGCCATCGATAGCGACAGGCCCGCCGCCGTCCAACGATCTGCATCGCGCAGCGCCAACGCCACCACACGTCGTGTCAAGGCATGGCATTGATCGGGCGTCATCAACGGGAGAAATTGCCCGGGGTGGAGCAAACCTGCCTGAGGGTGTTGCCAGCGCACCAACGCCTCGACACCGCTCAGGCGATTGGAAACCAGCTCGAACTGCGGTTGGTAATGCACGGTGAACTCGTCACGCGCCAACGCCAGGTCGATCTCCTCACGGCTACGCATGACATCATTAGTCTGACCTTCGGGGATCGCACGCGGTCTGATACCCTCGAGACGCCTGCGCAGGTCAGCCAGCCGATAAGGTTTTCCCAGCGGGTCGAGCATATCAAGGCCAAGGGCCCGACCGACTCGCTCCGCGATTTGCACGATCTTGGGTTCGACCCCGCTCAGCAGCAGAACAGCTCCCGCATAACGGCTTTCGGCCAAGCGTCGCAACACTTCGATACCATCATCGGATTGGCCAAGTTCCAGATCGACGATCAGTAGCCGCGGTCCCAGAGTCGACAATTCAGCCAACAAGGCCTCGGGGCGTGAATGACAGCGTGCTTCCATTCCCAAAGCGTGCAACTGAAGCGACAACGTCACGACCACATCCGGGTCGTCATCGAGTACCGCTGCCAAAGGCTGGAGAATCGCAGACATCCTGTCCCTCGCTGGGCATCGGGAGCAGATAATGTAAATAAGTGTAACACAACTGGGCCGAACGCGTGAGATTCTTATGCCTTTCTGGATGAGAGTTCACATTATCCGAGTGGTCCCCATGCCACCCGCAGGGCCAGCCCCAGCAGCATCAGCCCAGTAAGCCGATTGATCCAGTGAGCACGCGCCTGCAACCATGGCAGGACCTTCGAATGCGATAGTGCCATCGCTACCAGCACGTACCAGCCACCGTCGATCAGCATGGCGGTGGCAACGATCAATGCTTTGGCGGCCAGGCTCATGTCAGGGGTGACGAACTGGCTGAGCAGAGCGATGAAGAACAGGATCAGCTTGGGATTGCCAAGTGCTACCAACATGCCTTCGCGTGCTGCTTGACCCCGTGTCGTAACACCACCCGTGGCATGCCATGTCGCCACACGCCCGGCACGCAAGGCCTTGATGCCCAGCCAGGCCAGATACGCCGCTCCCGCCCACGTGATGAACTGGAACAGCATGGGTTGGCGTGCGATCAATGCCCCCAACCCCCACACGGTCAACAGGGCATAGACTCCCACTCCCAACGAATGCGACAAGGCTGCCACCACCCCAGGCAAACGTCCGCCACCCAAGGTATGACGTAACACCAGCGCCAAGCTTGGCCCTGGTGACACGGCCCCCATGACACACACGGCTGCCAGCGACAGCCATAGCGAGATCGGCACCCCATCCTCCTTGGTAACAACAATGAGACGAAAAGCAGCGAGAGCAGTGACTTACCACGCCCCACGACAGGCAAGGAACTGACACCGTCACCGACATCATAAGCCTTGGCGATCAGTCGAAGGAAGGCAATAAAAACCGGCCACATGCAGGGGTGGCCGGGAAGCAGGGAACACGACTGGAGGAACTGGTTACTACTTTAGCCTTTATTACGACGTTTCGATGTGAGCGATCGCCAACAGATTTTGTCAGAGATTTCCTACATCGCTTGTCGGTATTTTCCCACAACCCGTCATCCCAACCTTTCAAACCTCATGCCATGCAGACCAACCGAAAGCCACGTTACACTGATACGACACGGAGACAGGGAGCATGACATGAACGTCGGAACATTCGCCTTAGGCCTTCAACTCCTCGGCCTTATCTTGCTTGTCTACGGCTGGTTCACCCTCAATCCCGCCGGCTTCGTCGGTGTGGTGCTAATAATACTGGGCGCCGTGCTCCGCTGGACTCGCCGAACGGGAGATAACGGTAAGTAGCGCACGGGTGCCAAACGAAAAACACGCCCCATGGGATCATGGCTAGACGCGTACAGAGATCAAGAAGAGATATGCTGAGAAACGCAGAGTGTCACTGAGTGACCGATTCAGAAGTGGTGCCCGGGGTCGGACTCGAACCGACACGCTGTCGCCAGCGGTGGATTTTGAATCTTATCAATTACTTACACACGAAGCGTAGAATCAGAACTACCTGAAGTGTGACACCTAATCGTGGTATAGCTTCAAGCCTAGCGCCTGCCCCCTGGCTTCACAACCCTCAGCAGATGACCATGTGAGAATCGCACCACAGCTACCCCTCAGCGGTCATATGTGGAACTATGCATTAGCAGCGGATGATCCATCGATAGCTGATAAGGGAAGTTGGCTACTGGCGACACATCCTGCAAAGGATGCGCATTCTCATTTTCTGCACCCCCTATGGAGATACCATCATGTGTTCGCCTTCTTCTTTCCCTCTAGAAGCAATACCCGATATACAGGCTGCCCCAGAGGATTACCGACTACTCCAACGCATTCCTATCACACGTCCGAACACCATACTCCCCATTGAGCTGAACCCTTCGGTGGGGGATGAGCGTCCCTTGGTCATCGTGGATGTCGAGACGACAGGGCTTGATCCCTCGTCGGACAAGATCATCGAGTTGGGGCTAGTACGAGGGACCTTCAGCCCCTCAGCAGAACGTATCACCTCGATTCTGGAGTCCCACTCACAGTTCGAAGATCCAGGGATCCCCATCCCCGAAGTGATCACCAGCATCACCAGCATCACCGATCAAGACGTGGCAGGCCAGCATATCGACGATGCATGGCTCGGCATGATGCTCCAGGGAGATCCTTTGGTGATCGCTCATAATGCCCAGTTCGATAGGGGCTTCATAGAAGCGCGCTTCCCCGCCTGCGACAAGCAGGTCTGGGCTTGTAGTCTGAGCGGGGTGGATTGGAAAAGCTTAGGCTACGAAGCACGCAAGCTAGAATACCTGCTCCTCAAACAAGGGTATTTTTACCAAGGGCACAGAGCCGAGGTGGACTGCCTAGCAACCGCTTGGTTGCTGTATTGCCAGTCCGAATCTTTCTCTCTTCTGCTGGCAAGCGCCCGTCAAAAGACGGTCATCGTGCGAGCGCTCGGTGCTCCCATCGAAGTGAAAGACATACTGAAATCCCGCGGCTACCGTTGGCATAACGGGAACAATGGTCGCAGCAAGTGCTGGTGGACGATCGTCACTGAATCGAGCCTTCAGGCCGAGCAGGAGTTCCTCAACAAGACCTACCATAACGGGGCACAACTGGCACACTACCAAGCACAGACAGCCCGCACTCGGTTCAAGCCAGATAGCTAGTGGCCCAGGAAGTGCGAATCACTCATTTCTCCGGAGTCATCGAAGGAAACCCTGGCTTTGATGTCTTCGCTGTAGCGACGGTGGTTCTTGCTCATGCTCAGTCACCCCTAGTCGACTTGGCCTGGTGTTACCAAGGCAGACAGAACTTTGGGGTACCACTTCAAGACAGCTTGATTTCGCCCAGCCAGCACCGGTTGCTTGGCACGGTGCTTCCTCATCACTTGTCTAGCGCCATGGCAACCCAGGTGATAGATTTGAGGTGAAGCATCTTGGATTCGACTTGACACGCATAGCTAAAGACATCGATTCAGGCATGTCTTCCACCCACCATCAGCACTAATTGAGGCAGCACTATGAAGTTCATGAACAAGGGAGCATTAGTAGCAGAAGCCGGCACACAAGACCCTCGATATAGAGACATGTCAGCATATGATGGCAAACCATTTGAGTGCGCATGCGGAAGCACTCATGCGTTCTACTCGAACCTGAACGAAAGCAATTTCGCCACGACCGGTGCGAACGCAAAAATGATCGTGTCGTGTCCATCAAACGCAGAAACCTATACGCTAATAAAGACGAAGTACAAGTTCATGATCATGTTCGATCACTTTGTTTCCTTAGCAGGAACAAACGGATGACCGAGCACTATTGATGCTCAATAGCATAGCGCACTTCCTAGCAGGCCAGCTGACACATTAAGAAAATCTACTCAAACCGTTAGAGACTCTCGTGAGGGAGCGGGACCTCCCTCACTCAATCCGTCATACTACATGAAGTTCTGTTGCTGCTCCTGGTAGGCCATATGAATGACAAGGTCAAAAAGCTCAGCATCATTCAGCTCTTCATCAGGCGGTTCTGACTGCATAGCCATCATCACAAGAACTCGAGTCATTTTTCTAGCTATCTGATGGCTATAAGTCTGCATGAAGCTCAGCGCGTCCGTGTAGGCATCCTCTTGAAATTCGACCGTATGCCCTGTCATGGCCTGCAGCCCTTTGAACATAGCCATTGCATGCTCCAAGGACTCTTTATCGGACAGACCTTGAAGGTAAAGTGCCGCTGCAGCACAGCGTCTAGCATACCCATAAGCCATCTGCACGCCTGGCTTTGAGGCCATAATGTCATCAGCGGAAACAGCAAGATCGTTCATGATATCGACAAAAATGTAGCCTGTATCATACTGCTTAGTGACTACTGAAAGCAGGCTGCCAGCGTCATAGTTAAAGTCTACTTGATCAAAATTGAGAACCTCATGGGCAGCCGCCTCACTCAAGCGCTCCACCTCCTTCATGAGGCTGCTGAAAGGCACATCGGGACGAACGATGATCTGCACCAAATCATCAATGTCATCAACCCAACGCGTTACCCAGTAGCAACCATCGTCCTCGAAGGGATTCCCTCCCTTCCTCCAAGGCTCCAATGAGACTGAGACACCTAGCTCAGGCACAGCAGCTTTTCCCTGGTAGTTCTCCCCGTCGTAGGCAACCACCACTGAGTGGCCAGTTTCAGCATCCCGAACGATGAAGCCGTCTTTTGAAACGCTGTAATTGACATCGCACGCACTGTCTACGGAAAGCACCTGAGCCTCATGGAGGTCTGCACCAAATACCTCATCACCTTCCGCAAGAGAAACCTGCAAATCGTCTAAATCATCTTCAGCATGGGGTAGTAATTCTAGGTGTGCCTTAGCTCTCTCATTGCCCTGCTCAGCTGCCAACCGATACCACTTTTCTGCCTCGATGAGATCCCTACCAACACCATCACCATGCTCGTATAGCTCACCCACCTTACACTGGGCATTGGCATCTAGTAACTCAGCAGCTTTTCGGTACCACTTGAAGGCCTCTTCCCTATCTACCGAAATACCCTGTCCGTAGTAGAACAAACTACCCAGATTGTACAGAGCCTTTGTATTACCAGCCTCATAAGCACTCTTGTACCACTTAAGAGCTTCACTACCTCGCTGAGGAACACCATCATCCCCATTGGCATATAAGTACCCAAGGTTGAACATGGCTCGATCATCGCCTTGGTCTGCAGATTTCAGGAACCATCTGACAGCCACCGCCGGCTTCTTGATGGTTCCATACCCGTGGGCAAACATTACGCCAACCTCAAACTGCGCCTTTACGTGACCTTTGTCTGCAGCCCTTTTAAACCATATCAATGCCTCCCTGGGGTTTTTATCGACACCTTCCCCCTTCGCGTATCTTGTCCCGATCTCATACTGAGATTCTGGACAACCCAACTCGGCATCTTCCTTTATTTTTATCATCTCACTGCCAAGAAGACGAGGATTGTCGCCACCATTATCAGACTCATTCCGCTGGACATCACCAGGCAATGCTCTTGGCACTTGGCCGCTATCCGTCCGCCTCAACTCACCTTGATAAACCCTTCCTCGATACGATGTAGGTCGATAGCTTTGCTGCCCTCCACGCAGGTTCGAAATACCAAGAAAAATCAGAGCATTCCCTGGTAGAGTGATGGCTGCAAGTGGTGCTATGAGCAACCACGGAGCAAAAATCAACAGGGCTAAGCCGACCACGACGCTTCCAAAACACAGCCCTAACCAGGCCAACTCTACTATGATAGCGAAAACCCATATTGCAGCCCCTGCTGCGATCTGTATGATCCCTTTCATCAGCCTACCCACCGTTATTTTCTTATGTTTACGTAAACCCTAGCTCACACCCTGTTGCTTTGACTCCATCCCTCATACCCAGCAACTAAATCAAGACCAAAGTAAGCTCAGCAATATTTCCGAATCTACTCATATGAGCGCTCGAACAGCTCATTGTCCTGGTGCAGTTTGTACTTGAACAACGTCTTCCTCAGAGCCAGCTTGACCTCCCTCTCTCCCGGGTGGGTGGCCTGCCAACTATCAAAACGTACCGCACGCACGATCTCCTGCATGGCACGATGCAGCGCGGCACCCACGTTTGTAGGGATCTCCCTCACATCCTGCCACTGACACCCCTCCGGCACCGTGAAGCGGTGCACTTCAGGGAAGTGGCTTGGATCATCCTCCCTGAAGGTCTCGGCGGCTTCAGCAGTCTCCTCATCCCATACATCGCTGATCCGCTTGAAAAATAGCAGTGGCAGGATGTAGCCCTTCCAGTCGGTACGGTCCACCGCAGACCCACGCAGGTGGTTAGCGGCCTCCCACAGGGCAGACTTGAGCGGGCTACCGTTCGTCATTGAACTCCCCCAACGAAGCCAGGGGAAGAATCTAGGGTACCGTATTGATGAATCATTACCCTCAGGCTTCCGTCGATAGACCAGTGAGCTCAGAAGAACGTCAGGCATTGGTTATAGGCTAGGGACATGAGTGCTATCGGCTAGCCACTCAGATGAGCCACCACTCCCCTTAAACGGTGCCTAAACGCATATGAGCTTTCGATGATGTCTGATAGGCCATCATACACAGCTAAGCGCAGTGAATGGCAGCAGTGGTATCGATACTGACGTAGCGAGCCGTGAAATGCCTACGCTCCCAGTCAGAGATCTCCTACATCGGTTCTCAGGCCCCTGGTCGACTCTCAAAGGCGTAAGCGACGCCGGAAGTCTTCGACCTGAGGTCGTCTCATAGCTCGCAACGCCACAGGGATCTCATGGTGCTCTCCTGCCAAGGATGGCCAAGATGTCCTCCCCACCCCCGTTATCAAACCAGGAACCAGAAGATTGACTCTGCTAAACGTCATCAGCCGCTGCCCCTGCATTACTACCGACCCAGGTATCACTCCGGCTCTCCAAGCTGCGCCGATCCCTTACCCCTGCGGGAGAACCCAGGCTCACGTAGCCCCCGGCCAGCCAGCCGAACCAGAAACCAAGCACCTCAAGCCAGTCCCGATCACCAGACCCCACCGATTCATGAGCTGCGACCGCTCAGCGACCACTGAAACCAGTAACACTCCGGCAGGATGATCAGCCGACCCTGCCTCACTGGTGATGAGTGAAGTATTGGGAGCCCGCATCACCTGGCGAGGCAACGCACTGGTTTGAGGATCCAGAGAGCCTCCTCACGACACCAGGCCTACACCCCATCACCAATAACTCTTATCCGTCACGCTGCCGTCCACCGGAGAGCCACCCTGCCGCCTGGCGTCGCTCCGCTCCGCTGCGCTCCTGGGCTAGGTGGCTCCCGGTGGACGGTACCAGCCCCTACCCCGACACTCTCCGGGCGCGACGGTGTAGTACCTCTTGAAGGCGTTGAGGGAAAGCCAACAGTCCGAGCCAGCCGCACGGAACGAGCAGCAGAAGCCCCTGCAAGCGAAGCGAAGCGGGGGAGTGTTTGCTGCGATGTTCCAGTGCGAGCTGGCGAAGGAGGTGTGAACACACAACAAGGACGGCACCACAGCCGCACGGCCCGCCTGCGGGTCGGGCGGTGAGAGGGATCGAAAAAAAGGGGTCACTAATCCTTATAAGGTACTAAAGGAAAAGTGACCCCTTTTTTGTACCCTCCCTGTAGGCAAGACTAGTTCAGAAAAAATCAGCACGTATCTGGGAGGGATGGGATAATGACCTCAATATTCATCAAAATAGGGTCATGCCCATGATCACAGAGATCTATCATGTCAGCAGCAGGTGCGGTGGCGGGAAGAGTCTCCACACCATCCAAGAGCTTCACCGTCACTTGTCTCAGGTTCCTCAGGAGACAGTGGTCTTTGCCTCCAAGACCAACGACCTGACACAACAGAACCACGAAGGGTTCCAGGTTGTTTCCAACCAGTCGAAAGCCCAGTTCATTGAGTCCATCAGGATTGATTCATCGACTG
This sequence comes from Litchfieldella anticariensis FP35 = DSM 16096, assembly GCF_000409775.1. Taxonomy (GTDB): domain Bacteria; phylum Pseudomonadota; class Gammaproteobacteria; order Pseudomonadales; family Halomonadaceae; genus Litchfieldella; species Litchfieldella anticariensis. The sequence goes on from NZ_KE332391.1 coordinate 304,083, forward strand.
AACAAGGGAGCGTCATTCAAGAGTTTAGCGAGCACCTGGCTTCTGGTTATCGCGGAGTGATCTTCATTTCCCACGAATCGCTTTCAAGGGTCCGGCCAGACCTTCTCAAGGGTGTCCGCCTGATCGTAGACGAAGTGCCCCAGGAGCTGGCTCACGCCATCACCGTCAGGTATGAAGACAAAGACCACGGTTCCAAGTGGGAGGCCTTCCTTAAAGAAGCCCCTTCGCCTCATGCGGGTTACCAAAAGACGGTGCTCGATCCCTCAGTAAGCGAGGAAGAGGTCCAGCGATACATAGACAACATCCGAGAGGGACGGGACACTAGCACAACCCAGGTCGTAGCATTGCTCCTCGAGTTCCTGCTCGAAGACTATGAGGTAATGTATACCACCACGAGTAGCTCTGATGGACGCATCTATCGACTTTACCAAGCCATTCACTGGCAGAAGCTGAACCAGATCATCAAGAACGTCGACCACTTCGCGATCCTCAGTGCACAGCTCAAAAAAACTTTACTTGGATTCATTGCAGAGCACCACTGTGGGATTACAATCAAAGAGGCGACCATAACTCCAAACATCAACCTGGAAACCAAGCACAAGAATTGGGCAAGGATCTTTCCCATCCTAGAAAAGGAAGGTTGGTCTTCCACCCTAAAGAAAAGGCCAGCTAACGAAATATTGAGCCATGCAGGAACTCCGGTAACCTCTACCGACACAGTGGCTGTCTATGCGCAACAAATCGCTGCAGACATCCTCAAAGGCAGAAAATCAATCCTGACCCTGAACAAGAATGATCCTCTTCACCCTTGCATGGACACGGACAATATCGCGCGCACTACCAACGCTGTTCATGGGCAGAACAATCTCAGACACTTCGACCATGCCATATACCTTGCGTCCAGTCGACCCGACCCCTTTGAAGTCAAATCCCTGCAGATGTTCGCAGTCGATCACAACCTGGATGTGGATGGAATTGTCGGTGCTGTTAGGACTGAACGCTGCTATGAATCGGCCTACCAGTGCGTTGCACGAACCAGCATCCGAAGCCCTCAAGCTAACTCAGAGAAAGAACACATCCTCATTGTTCCGGATATGGGGTATGCGAAGTATATTCAGAGTTGGTTCGAGCCAGGGTATGCCGTCATTGACACTCAGCACCTCCACACAAAGCAGCCTACAGCAAAGCGTGACAATGAGAAGGACAAGAGAAGGAAGATCGTAATTCAGATCCTTGCTGACCAACAAAACAAGCGTGGAAAGCTTAAAGACTTGATCGCTCAAGCTGGAATCTCACCATCCAGCTTCAAGCGATACAAGGAGGAGTTTCGACCTGAGCTTGAGGTCCTTGGCCTTATCCATCCAAAACGCTACTCAACCAAAACCGATATAAAGACTGCAGCCTAATCTTACCCCACCTACCACCTCAACCCTCCAACCCGCATAGAGTATGGGGTTGGAGAACTTCTCCAGACTTCTATCCGACTTCTCACCGGCATACTAACCCACCTCAAACCACCCCGAATCAGCGGTGACAACCGATACTCTATCCTTGGTGGTCTCAGTAGGATTTCAGCCCACTGGCTCAGGGGCATGGAGAGATGCTGGCTCAGGTTTTCCCCGCCCCCCTCAGCTGGGTATGAGCAAAGTGGTGACGGCTGACTGGCTCAAAGTTTGAGGTACCCCCCCTACCTTGCTGGGTCAAAAAAAACGGACATACCCCCACCTTCATACGGCGGCTCCCACCACACATCACACCGCTACACAAGCAAGACAGTACTGTATGCGGTGCTGTGCGCACACCATTCCTCCCCTTCCCCTTTCATCATTGGCTTCCCTTTCTCCACATCCTATCCCCCTACTGGGATAAGAGATGCGCTCTGCACATACGAATGAATAAGCTATGGAGATCAAGATTATCACAGCGAAGTTAGACACCTTTTGTCTTCATGAAGGGTGCTCCGCGCCCTCGATGAGAAACCAAAGGAGTATGCAACGAGAAACCAGAGACCTTCTTTACCAGAAGGAGAAATGCGTGATGCTACAGACACTATGCCCGGACACACTGATGCTTTTTTAGCCCAACATTCCATGACTCCATTAATGCAACACATCAATACCTACGATCATTCACACCACTGCAAAGGAGGTGGATAAACCGCTAGAAATATAACGCATATTTCGACTATGAATGACACACCTGGCAGTCACGACTGCCTCATCAATCACCCATGGAACACCACAGCATGAACTCTTTCCCACCATCCATCATGACCAATCTATCCCTAGTGAGCCAAACCATGACAACGCTCCTCCTCTACCATGATGCTTCCCGGTTACTGTACAGCTATGTCTTCACCGTCGGGTAGCCTCAACACCATGAGAGCTAACGCACCCCTACACGACGGGGAAAGCACTCCATCCTTAGCACGTTCTCAGGAAAGGAAATCACCAGGAGGATATCCATAGAACCTCAAACCAAAAAAGGCTGAACTCCTTGGATAATCATGGTCTAACGACACATCAATGGTTTCCATCAATACAGTAGTATTGCAATAAAGCAGCCATGAAATAGGTCATTAATCTCATCACCAATCCAAGCATGAGAAATGCAATGATCGAACAATTCAGCACCGACCTGCAACCGGACTCACCTCCACTTTCTCGATGCCGTGGCCCTCCTCTTCTTAGCTCATCGTGGACAGCCTCGAGGTGGCAGCCTCAAGAAGACACCCCGCCACAGATAGACCTATTGCAACCCATATCGACGTAAGTCAGCAGGGTGACGGGTTTCTATGTTTTCGAGCCAGTGCGATATCCACCACCTGACTTTCCACTCTGGGACGGGCCTGATCAAACACCAGCATCCAGCCTTCTCCTTCGGTACGGGGCTCCATCCGAGGAAGGTCATAGCCATCGCGCAAGTGTCTGACGATCGAAGCTTGGAGTTCATGCGGCAAGGGACCATTTGGCTCATAGATACGCTCAAAAGCCTGCTGGTATCGAGCCAAAACCTTCCCACGCTGGTTCAAGAATGCACTGCATGGGTGATCATGCTCCGCAAGGTAGGACCGAGTTCCCGACTCATAGGCTTCCAACTGTCGAGCGAGCCCACGGAGGCTAGACTTATAGACCCTACCTCTTTCATATTCATCAACCAGGTTGTCTAGTCCACCAAGAACCCACTGGTGCACATCAATCATCGATAGGCTACCTGGCCATTCACTGCGTAGTTCACGCAACTGCTCCAGCGTCAGTTCCCGAGTCGATATCTTTGGAATGATCTCATTGAGACGTTCCTGCTCCCGTTGAATGATCAGCAGGATCGTAGCGAGGTAGTGAGGTCGTGTGGGCTTTGGCATCCTGTAGAGGTTCCTGGCTTCGATTGCTGTACTGGCTCCGGTACTGATTCAGGTCGACCATCATGGAACGCTGAGACCGGTTGTGTCTGACGTGAGACAGATTGTGTCTGAGATGAGACTCCCCAGTCTCACCTGCCGTGAGACTGCCAGATGCCTCATGTGTCTGGCCAGGCACAAGCCCCACGCTGACGAGGCACAAGGGGTATCCTCAAGTGAGCCTCACCAGTGTCATCCAGTGAAACCCTCGTTGGTCTCATTCGCTACCTGGCATCACATAGGACCAGTCCAGCAGCTCCACCACTTCTTTCAGGACCGGCAACCACTTACGCTTATCTGTAGCGCTACCGTAGTGGTCTGACATCGAAGCCCCGGTATGGCCAACCAGCCACTCGATATGGGTCAGCGATGCCCCTCTGAGCTTCAGGGCTTCAATCACGGTATGTCGGTACCCGTGGAAGTCGGGGCTGATCCCGAGCCTCCCTCTGAGGTAGCCAAACGCTTTCGAAGCTCGCTTACCGTACTGACCCTGGTAGGGCTCGACGGTGAACAGCCGCTCGCTCCCCCGTCGACTCTCCACGTACTCGAGAAATCCCAGGGAGATCAGCCGCGAGTGAACCGGGATCATCCGCCAAGAAGAGACATTCTTGACGAACCGACCGTCCTCGCCATGGATCTTGAATGCCTGGATGCCCTCATGTTCGAAGAAGTCATCGGGTGACAACGCTGCCAGCTCCTCGAGCCGTGCCCCCGTATGGATAGCCAGAAGGGGAAGCCAGTACTTCCAGGCATAGCGACGGCTGCCCCGATGCTTCATCAGCAGGTCTGAGTGAAACCATCGAGACAGCTCCTCATCCCTCCATGTCCGATCTGGCCCAGGAACCATAGCCTTCTTCCTCAACTTGATCTTGAATGGATTACTCTCGAGCTCCTCGACCTCCACCAGCCAGCCCGCAAATGTGTGCAGGTTGCCGATGATGTTTTGTTGGGTTTTATGGCCCATCGGTTTCTTGCTCGCAACTCGGATCTCAGACAGTGTCATCGACTTCCACCGCCCATGGTTTCGATGGGTAGGGTAGGTCTTGAGCTGTTTGATGAAAGATCGCACAACCGACTTCGTCAGCTTTTCAGCAGTCAAGTCCCCCATCAATTCGGTAAAGACCTGGAGGTTCTGCCTCATCGTCTCCTTCGTCTTATCTCTGGCATCGACAAGTCGCTCGGTAACGAACTGCTCAAACAAAGCGCTCAAACGCTGGGGATGGGCCGCAGAGCCCTGTATAGATTGCGCCCCTGCCGGCCCCGGGCCACCCTTACCCTGCGGGCTGCGATGTTCACAGGTCCTCACAAAGGGCATAGCGAAGCGACCCTCAGATCGTTCGTCATTCGCCAAGGGGGTAAGTTGAATAAGATAAGGAGTACGACCGTCACCGGGAGCAGTGTCAGTTTGAAGGCTGGATAATGATGAGGAGGCTAGAAAGGCCAAAGTCTTCCAGTCTGGCGAGATGTTGTCCTCAACCCGGCCGTTTCGCAACGACTCAAATACTTGCTGATAAGCAAGCCACAGCATCATCGCACGACGACGTGCAGTAACCTTGCAGGGAGTATCGAGTGTCTTTCGGATTTCTCGCCTTTGACCATAGGCATGACGGAGGTCATGGGGAATGACGATCCGGGCATACCAGTTCGTATGGTGGCGATTGCGCGTGAGGTAGGTTCCATAGGGCATGTCAGACCTCAAGAGTGGATCACCGAAGTGTCACACATCAGGGTCTGATCAAGGCCCGTAACCCGCTGAATCCCATGGTTATAGGATTCATAGATCAGTTGGTGCCCGGGGTCGGACTCGAACCGACACGCTGTCGCCAGCGGTGGATTTTGAATCCACTGCGTCTACCAATTTCGCCACCCGGGCAGCGCGTTGCATTATACGTAGGTCCGCTCACAGGTCAATCACCTGACCTGACTTCGTTGTCGGGAACCGGTATCCTATGCGCCCTGTCCGATCGGTCCAGCCATGAGCGACCGAGTCGACCATCAGTCACAGGCAGCCCGAGACCCTATCGCCGATGCAGCGTGCCGATTTTCACTACGAACTGCCCAGCGAGTTGATCGCTCGTTACCCATCCGAACGCCGCAGCGACTGTCGCCTGTTATGCGTGGATGGCACAACTGGCGAACTGGCCCACCGACACTTTCCTGATCTGCTCGAGTTACTCGAGCCAGGCGATCTATTGGTGTTCAACGATACCCGGGTAATTCCCGCCCGTCTGCACGGCCACAAAGCCAGCGGCGGGCGCGTGGAAATGCTACTCGAGCGGCCACTGGATACTCACCGTGGCCTGGCGCACCTGCGCGCCAGTAAATCGCCCAAGCCCGGCACCGAGCTGGTCTTCGAGGGTGACATCCATGCCGTGGTCGAAGGACGGCGCGAGGCACTGTTCGAACTCCGCTTCCTCGGTGAAACACCGATGATCGAACTTCTCGAGCGCCATGGCCACATGCCGTTGCCGCCCTATATCACCCGCGAGGACGATCCTTCCGATCGTGAGCGTTATCAAACCGTCTACGCTCGGCGCGACGGCGCAGTGGCCGCCCCCACTGCCGGCTTGCATTTCGACGAGCCATTGCTCGCAGCCTTGGCCGCCAAGGGCGTGGAGAGTGCTTTCGTCACCCTCCACGTGGGTGCCGGCACGTTCCAGCCGGTACGTGCCGACGACATCCGCGAACACCAGATGCACAGCGAGTGGATCGACGTCTCCGCGGATGTCTGCGAGAAGGTACGAACGGCAAGGGCGGCGGGGCGGCGCGTGGTTGCCGTCGGCACCACCAGCGTACGCTGTCTGGAATCTGCCTGCCTGATGAGCGATAGCGGTGATATCGCTCCCTACAGCGGCGACACCGACATCTTCATCTATCCTGGCTACGAATGGCGCTGCGTCGATGCACTGGTAACCAACTTCCACCTTCCTGAATCGACCCTGCTGATGCTGGTGGCTTCCTTTGCTGGCTTCGATACGGTGATGAACGCTTATCAGGCCGCAGTAGCCGAGCGTTATGCCTTCTTCAGCTATGGCGATGCCATGTTTTTGACACGCAAGACACACTGACGTCGATCGGGCGGTATTTAAAGGCTGAATCAATATGCTCATTCGTACTAGTAAGCTCTGCTCTTTCACCAGCTTTTGTCTTGCCTGATCGTCATCGGCACGTTTTGTCACACATTTCGAGAAACCGAATGCGAAACGAATGCTTCATGAACTTCGAGCGTCTGGCCAGCGACGGGCGCGCACGTCGGGGCCGCCTACACTTTCCTCGTGGTACGGTGGAGACCCCTGCATTCATGCCGGTAGGCACCTATGGCACCGTCAAAGGCATGACGCCGGCCTCGGTGGAAGAGATCGGCGCCGAGATCATCCTCGGCAATACGTTTCATCTCTGGCTACGACCGGGAACGGAGGTCATCGAAGCCCACGGCGACCTGCATGATTTCGCTCAGTGGCAGAAGCCGATTCTTACCGACTCTGGTGGTTTCCAGGTCTTCTCGTTGGGTGAGATGCGCAAGATCACCGAGGAAGGCGTGCATTTCCGTTCACCGGTGGATGGTGCCAAAGTCTTCATGGGGCCGGAAGAGTCCATGGCGGTACAGCGCTCGTTGGGCTCGGACATCGTGATGATTTTCGACGAATGCACGCCCTATCCCGCTACTCTCGAACAGGCCGAGACCTCGATGGAGCTGTCGCTGCGCTGGGCGAAGCGTTCACGTATCGCTCATGGCGATTCGCCCTCGGCACTTTTCGGCATCATTCAAGGCGGCATGTACCCCGCGCTCCGCGAACGGTCGCTGGCCGGGCTGCTGGAGATCGGTTTCGATGGTCTGGCCATCGGCGGTCTCTCGGTAGGCGAACCCAAGGAGCAGATGATCGAAGTATTGGACTATCTTCCCACTTGGATGCCGGAAGACAAGCCACGCTATTTGATGGGTGTAGGCAAACCTGAAGACTTGGTGGAAGGCGTGCGCCGAGGCGTCGACATGTTCGATTGCGTGATGCCCACCCGCAACGCCAGAAACGGCCACCTGTTCACCTTCGAAGGCACGATCAAGATCCGCAACGCCAAGCATCGACACGACACTCGTCCACTGGAGGAGGATTGTGATTGCTATACTTGCCAGCATTTCTCGCGTGGCTACCTGCATCACCTGGACCGCTGTGGCGAGATGCTGGGCTCGATGCTCAATACCATTCATAACCTTCGCCATTACCAACGTGTAATGGCCGGTTTGCGCGGTGCTATCGAAGCGGGTACATTGGCGAACTTTGTTGAAAGGTTCTACACGCAACGTGGCTTGCCGGTGCCGCCCGCGCCGACGGCATAGCCAAGTGACGATATGAATCCCCGTTCCCTCACCTGATCCAGGAGACACGACTCAAATGCTGGACTTCTTTATCTCTCCGGCCTATGCCGAAGGCGGCGCTGCAGGCGGCGGTATCGCTCAGATCGTCATGCTGGTCGGCTTCGTGCTGATCTTCTATTTCCTGCTGTGGCGTCCGCAGGCCAAGCGTGCCAAGCAACACAAGCAACTCGTGAGCGGTCTTTCCAAAGGCGACGAAGTGGTCATTGGCGGTGGCATGCTGGGACGTATCACCAAGGTGGGTGAAGAATTCATCACCATGGAGATCTCCGAAGGCACCGAGGTCAATGTGCAGAAGAGCGCTGTCGCGTCGGTTCTGCCCAAGGGCACCATCAAGTCCATCTGACCCTTTACCGGTAGTCCGCGATTTCGGGAAAGGCACATGTGCCTTTCCCGTCCTCCACGACAGGACTGCGGCTTCTCACGCATTATGCGCTAGCTACTTCGTCACGTTAGCTACAAGGCAGGGCTTGCATGCTCAACCGATATCCCCTGTGGAAGTATCTACTGATACTCATCGTCCTCGCCGTTGGCCTGCTCTATTCGCTGCCCAACCTCTATCCCGAGGACCCCGCTGTCCAGATCAGCAGCACACGAGGTGATGTAACCCTCGATGAGTCTCGACTGAAGCGCTTCCAGAATGCCTTGACCGATGCCGGCATCGAGATCAAGGCCAGCGAAACCAGAGAAAATGGTATCCTGATCCGTCTCACCAATGCCGACGACCAGATCGAGGCGCGCGACATCATTGCCGACATGGTGAGCGAGGACGTCGTGGTCGCTCTGAACCTGGCGGAATCCACTCCCGCTTGGCTGGAAAGTCTGGCTGCTTCTCCCATGACCCTGGGACTGGATCTGCGCGGTGGCGTGCACTTCCTGCTCGAGGTCGATATGGATGCAGCCGTGACCCAGCGCCTGGAGGTCAACGCCAGCGCCATTCGCGAGACGCTGCGTGACGAGCGTATTCGTTATCGCAATACCGACATCGATGATCGCACCCTGACGATGGACTTCACCAACGAAGAAGATCGCGATGCGGCACGCCAGTTGATTGCTCGTCAATTCCCCGACTTCACCTACCAGAACCTCGATGAGGGCCGCGGCGCCGCCTTGGCCATGACGTTGACCGACCAAGCCGTCAACGAGATCGAGGACTATGCGATCAACCAGAACCTGACCACTCTGCGCAACCGGGTCAATGAGCTGGGTGTTGCCGAGCCACTGGTCCAACGCCAAGGGCCAAACCGCATCGTCGTCGAATTACCGGGTGTCCAGGATACTGCTGCCGCCAAGCGCGTGGTCGGCGCCACCGCCAATCTGGAATTCCGCCTCGAGGCACGTCCGGACACCCCGGACAGCGAAACGGAGGAGTTCAGCTTCCGTAACAATGAAGCGCGTACCGCCACCCTGATGCGCGATGTGATCGTCACCGGCGACAGCGTTTCCAGTGCCAGTCGCAGCTTCGATGAGAACGGCCGCCCCCAGGTCAACATCGACTTGGATGGCACCGGCGGCACGCTGATGAATCGCGCTACCCGTACCAACATTGGCCGCAACATGGCGGTGCTGTTCATCGAGCACAACACCCGGACTCGTACGGTCATCGAGGATGGCAAAGAGGTCGAGGTACGCGAGCCCTATACCGAACGCGGCATCATCAGCCTGGCCACTATACAAAGTGCGTTGGGCAACAGCTTCCGCATCACCGGCCTCGACTCCCCCACCGAAGCAGCCGAATTGTCGCTACTGCTGCGCTCCGGCTCGCTGGCAGCACCGATCTACTTCGTGCAGGAACGCACCATCGGCCCTAGCCTGGGCCAGGACAATATCGATCGTGGCATCATGTCAGTGCAGATCGGCCTGCTACTGGTGGTGCTGTTCATGCTGGTGCGCTACCGGGTGTTCGGCATTTTCGCCAACGTCGCACTGGCAGCCAACCTGGTGATACTGATCGCCGTCATGTCGATGCTCGGCGCCACGCTCACGCTACCTGGCATCGCCGGGATCGTGCTGACCCTGGGGATGGCGGTTGATGCCAATGTGTTGATATTCGAGCGAATACGCGAGGAACTGCGTGGAGGCATGTCGGTCCAGCAAGCCATCCATGCCGGCTACGAGCGCGCCTTCAGCTCGATCATCGATGCCAATATCACCACCCTGCTGGTGGCGCTGATTCTGTTCTCGATCGGCACCGGTCCGGTCAAGGGCTTCGCCGTCACCCTATCACTGGGCATCCTGACCTCACTGTTCACCGCTTTGATGCTGACACGGGCCATGGTCAACCTCACTTACGGCGGCAAGCCAGTGAAGAAACTTTGGATATGAGGAGCCTCGCGATGCGACAGTTCGATTTCATGGGCAAGCGCCGCCTGGCCTTTCTCGTTTCGGCCCTGATGTTGTTGGTATCGATCGGCTCCCTGGCAGTGCAACAGCTCAACCTGGGACTGGACTTCACCGGCGGCACCTTGGTGGAAGTCCGCTACGAGACGGTACCAGCGCTGGACACGGTGCGACAGACACTCGAGGCCGAGGGCTTCCAGGATGTATCGGTGCAGACCTTCGGCGCCGCTACCGAGGTACTGATTCGTCTACAGCAGGCATTCGACCCCGAAGTCGGCGAACAAGTGGTCAACCTGCTGCGCGCCGATGGCGACAACGTCGAGTTGGTACGTGCTGAATTCGTCGGCGCCCAAGTCGGCGAACAGCTGCGCGACCAGAGTGGCCTGGGCTTACTGGTAGCCTTGGGTATCGTAATGGTCTACGTGGCCTTTCGCTTCCAGTACAAGTTTGCACTGGGGGCCCTGCTGGCATTGATCCATGATGTGGTAATCGTGGTCGGCTTCTTCTCGCTGTTCCAGCTCGACTTCGACCTCACCGTGCTAGCAGCATTACTGGCAGTGATCGGCTATTCCCTGAACGACACCATCGTGGTCTATGACCGTATCCGCGAGAACATCCGCAAGTCGCGCATCGACGACATGCCGGTGATCTTCAACGACGCCATCAACTCCACCTTGTCACGTACCCTGGCTACATCAGGCACCACCCTGCTGGTCCTATTGGCCTTGCTGGTGCTGGGTGGTGATATGATCCACAATTTCGCCGTGGCATTGATCGTCGGTATCGGTGTGGGTACCTTTTCCTCCATTTACGTGGCATCGGCGCTGCTGCTTCCGCTCAAGCTCGAGCGCGAGGACCTGATACCTGCCAAGAAGGAAGACCCAGAGGCGGAAGAACTGCCCTGAGCGGAACTGTAAGCTGTTGAAAAGCATGAAAAAAGAAACCCCGCACCTTCAAGGGTCGCGGGGTTTCATTTTACTTACGACTTGCAGCTGATGGCTTACCGCTAGAACCGCTAGAAATGCGGCTTGAGCTGCTGCACCAGCGCCTTGTAGAGACGAGGGCTGGCAGCCATCAGCAAGCCTTCGGTGTCGACGCCGGGGCGGCCATCGGGGGTACCCATCAGGGCACCGGCTTCTTTCAGCAATAGCGTACCGACTTCCTTGTCCTGCTCCTCAAGGCCTAGCACGAGGGCTGCGTCGACACGCCCACTGGCGAGCTCCGCGATGTCCAACAGACCACTGCCGGTGGCACGCAGCACATCGATCTGCGGGCCAAGCTGCTGCACGGCGGTCAGATAGGTCGATAAATAACGGGGACGCAGCCAGGTTTCCGGCAAGCTCATTGCCACTCTGGCACCTCCAATGACAGTCGCCTTGGATACTCGAATCCGCTTGCCATTATGCTGAGCGCCACGACCACGGCTTGCCAAGTACTCATCGTCACTGAACGGCGAGATAATCACCGCGTGCTCGGGACGCCCCTTGACCAGACATACCAGCGACAAAGCGAACGCCGGGCCTGCGACACACAGATTGGAATAGCCATGAAAGGGCTCGATCCGCCAGTGGTAATCCCGCCCTTCGCCTTGCCCTTCATGGAAAGGGGTATAGCGACCGGATACACCGTGCTGCGGATAGCCACGCGATAGCTGTCGCACGATCAATGTCTCGGCATTGCGGGCGACATCCTCGAGCAAGCGGTCAAGATTATGTTCCTCGTGAGCGTTTTCGATACGCTCACGAACGCGCACGAACTGTTCGGCGGCGCTGCGCATGGCGCGCAACCCGAATTGGACCATCGGATGCATGATCGGGCCTTTGGGAAGTCGGTAGCTGTTAAAGAACGGTGTCGGGCGATCTATGAAACGGTGTCGAGTGATCGTAACGACGGCGCGCATCCTAGCAGATTCGAAGGGGTACTGCCATTGCCACGTGCGCGCCAAGGGCCGCGGACATGATAGACTCGTCCTCCGATCTTCCAAGCAGCCAGCAGTGACCCCATGTTAGAGCGTATTCGCATCGTCTTGATCGGCACCAGCCACCCCGGCAACATCGGCGGCACCGCCCGCGCCATGAAAAACATGGGATTGACGGACCTCACATTGGTATCTCCGCGTGGCGAGGCACGCTCCGCGGATGCCATTTCCCGCGCCTCCGGTGCCGACGAATTGTTGGCAGGGGCACGTACTGTCGACTCCCTCGAGGAGGCGGTGGCCGATTGCACTCTGGTAGTCGGTGCCAGCGCCCGCTCACGCACGCTGCCGTGGCCAATGCTCACCCCCCGTGCTCTCGGAGAGCGCTTGCCGAACGAACTCACCGGCCCCGAAACACGAATGGCACTGGTGTTCGGTCGCGAGGATAGCGGCCTGACCAACGCCGAATTGCAACGCTGTCACGCCCATGTACATATCCCATCCAACCCCGATTTCAGTTCGCTCAACCTGGTCACGGCGGTGCAGGTACTGGCCTATGAATGCCACCTGGCCTGGCTTGCCACCCAACAGGCCGAGACCCCAAGCACGCAGGAGGAGCACCAGCCCTTCGGTATCGAGTGGGATAATCCTCCCGCGAGTCACGCTGATCTGGAGCGTTTCTTCGCGCACTTGGAACGAGTGTTGATAGCCATCGACTTTCACGACCCGGCCACCCCTCGACAACTGATGGCACGATTGCGCCGACTCTACCTCCGCGCCCGACCGGACCAAATGGAAATGAATATCCTGCGCGGCATGCTCACGGCGATGGAAAAGCATGCCGGGCGGACACCCGGAGCCGATTCCGGCGACATGCATCCGTGAGTTGGGCCGTGTCCGTACCTTGCAGGCGGGCGTTCACGCCCCAATAATGATTTCCGGTAGGTAATAGGCATCTTTTCCCGGCCCGCGCATCGCGCGACCGATCCTGAGAACGCCTCGGGCCTGCCGCCACTCCGTGATGTAAGGATTGCCGCATGTTTCATCACTTGCGTGAAGACATCAACAGCGTGTTCGCTCGCGACCCCGCCGCGCGCAACTTCCTGGAAGTCCTGACCAATTATCCGGGACTGCATGCCCTGCTCGCCCATCGCTTGAGTCACTGGTTGTGGCAGCACAATCTAAAGTGGCTGGCTCGCACCATCTCAACGCTGTTTCGCTGGCTGACCGGTATCGAAATCCATCCTGGGGCGCGTATCGGTCGCCGCTTCTTCATCGACCATGGCATGGGTGTGGTGATCGGTGAAACTGCCGAGGTCGGCGATGACGTCACCCTCTATCAAGGGGTAACCCTGGGCGGTACGAGCTGGAACAAGGGCAAGCGCCACCCCACCCTGGAGGATGGCGTGATCGTCGGTGCCGGAGCCAAGATCCTCGGTCCCTTCACAGTCGGCGCTGGGGCCAAGATCGGCTCCAATGCCGTCATCACCAAGGCAGTGCCGGCCGGCGCCACGGTGGTCGGTATCCCTGGCAAGATCGTCAAGCGCGCCGAGCCGGATACCGAAGAAGTCCCCACTTTCGACCCCGAGCGCCGTGAAGCCATGCGTCGAAAATTCGGCTTCGATGCCTATGGCGTCAGTCAGGACATGCCTGACCCGGTGGCACGCTCGATGCAGGCCATGCTCGACCACATGCATGCCGTGGACCAGCGCATCGAACAGATGTGCAACACGCTGAGAAAACTCGATGCCAGCTATCGTGACGGACAACTGCCCGAACTGCGTGACGAGGATTTCGCCGATATTCTCGCCGACGTCGACAGTTGCTGCCCACCGCAGGAAGATGGCGACAAGCGGCGCGATGCTCCCGCCAAGCCTCTCAAGTCATCCGATGACGACGGCGCCTAATTGTTGACCAAAGTACTGGGGTTTCTCATAATGGCGCGACAATCTGGTTATCGGTGCCTCGCCACGACACCCTGCGTTCGATACTCCCTATGCGCTTGACTACCAAAGGACGTTACGCTGTCACCGCGATGTTGGATCTGGCCCTCAACGCTGGAGAAGGGCCGATCTGCCTCGCTGACATCTCCCGACGCCAGGAGATTTCCCTGTCGTATCTCGAGCAACTCTTCGCTCGGCTACGACGTGCACAGCTGGTCAAGAGCGTACGCGGCCCAGGAGGTGGTTATCTACTGGCACAAGCGCCGGCCGCCATTTCAGTGGCGCGAGTCATCGATGCTGTCAACGAGTCCGTGGATGCCACTCGCTGCCAAGGGTTATCGGATTGTCAGCAGGGTGACGTCTGCCTGACACACCATCTATGGTGCGACTTGTCGCGGGAAATACATGGATTTCTCGATGGCATCACCCTGGGTGAATTGGTACAGCGCCACGAGGTGCGCGCCATTGCCGAGCGGCAACGGCGGCGCACCGATGAAACCACTATCGCCGTCTCCCCGCCCTGAACGAAAGGGCACGACGGCCACCACCGTTCTCGCCAACGAGGATCGTCCTACATCGTCATGAGCGCTCCCGTCTACCTCGATTATGCTGCTACCAGCCCGGTCGACCCACGTGTCGCCGAGGCCATGAGCCGCCACTTGACCCTGGATGGCACCTTTGCCAATCCGGCCTCACGCAGCCATATGCCCGGCTGGCTGGCCGAGCAGGCGGTGGAAGGCGCACGCCGCCAGGTCGCTGACCTGATCCATGCCGATCCACGCGAAATCGTCTGGACCAGTGGTGCTACCGAGGCCGACAACCTGGCATTGATCGGATTCATGCGCGCCAATCGTGCCCGTGGACGCCACCTGGTGACATCCATCGTCGAGCACAAGGCGGTCGTGGATACCGCTCATGCCCTGGAGAATGAGGGCTTCGAAGTCACTTGGCTGACACCGGGCGCCGATGGTCGCGTCACGCCCACCCAATTGCGGGAAGCGCTGCGCAACGACACCGTGCTAGTGTCGCTTATGGCGGTCAACAATGAGCTTGGCAGCATTCATGATCTAAAAGCCCTGGCCGAAGTCGCGCATGCCGGTGGCGCTGCCTTTCATGTCGACGGAGCTCAAGCCGCCGGCAAGCTCGACCTCGATGTCCAGAGTTCAGGCATCGATTTACTGTCACTTTCAGCCCACAAGATTTACGGGCCCAAGGGAGTCGGCGCACTGTTCGTGCGCCGTCACCCGGATATCCGCGTCGAAGCGCTGATCCATGGCGGTGGCCACGAGCGCGGCATGCGCTCGGGAACGCTCGCGACTCATCAGATCGTCGGTATGGGCGAGGCTTTTGCCTTGGCACAGCAAGAGCGCGAAACCGATCAGGCACATATTGCCCAGCTTCAGGCACGATTCCTCGATGGCCTGGCGGACCTCGATGGTATCCATCACAATACCGATACCCGGGTGGCATTGCCCAATATCGTCAACCTGGCCTTCGACGGCGTGGACGGTGAGTCGCTGTTGATGGCCTTGCGCAATATCGCCATTTCCACAGGCTCGGCCTGCAACTCGGCAAGCGTTGAGCCATCCTATGTATTGAAAGGGATCGGCGTGCCACATGCCCGCGCATTAGCGTCGCTGCGTTTCAGTTTCGGCCGCTTCACCACCGAACGCGAGATCGATGCCACCATCGCCGAAGTACGCCACGCCATCGTCGCATTGCGCCGCTGATGTCGCATCCCCATTCACCATCGCAGGAGGCAAGCCCTATGGCACATCTTTCGATTACTACTGCCGCCGCCAGTCAGATCCGTCGAGTGCTCGACGAGCGCGGTCATGGCTTGGGTCTACGTGTCTCGGTCAAGCCCAGCGGTTGCTCCGGCTACAGCTACGTGCTCGACTTCGCCGACGAAGCGGCTGCCAATGACGTTTCTTTCGAGGAACATGGCGCCAAGATCTTCGTCGACCCGGAAGCATTGCAGATGCTGGACGGTAGCGAAGTCGACTATGTGTCGGAAGGCTTGAACCGCTTTTTCCGCTTCAACAACCCCAACGTCAAGGACGAATGCGGCTGCGGGGAAAGCTTCAGCGTCTGACGCGCTGATCTCTCGCTGCATGGCGATTGAGAAGTTTCGCCTGCAGCCGTTATAATGCCCGGCTATTCGGCCCCGTCCGCTACTTGGTCGATGCACCATTTTCTCGACGCGCCGCCCCATCCGGCCCCTTGGCCGTACTCCGGGCGGCGCGATGTCATCCAGAAGCCCGTTAACCATTCTCACGGAGACACTCCCCATGGCCATTGAACGTACCCTGTCCATCATCAAGCCCGACGCCGTAGCCAAGAACGTGATCGGCGAAATCATCAGCCGCTTCGAGAAAGCCGGCCTGCAAGTCGTCGCTTCCAAGATGCTGCACCTGTCCAAGGAGCAGGCCGAAGGTTTCTACGCTGAACACAAGGAGCGTCCCTTCTTTGGCGATCTGGTCGGTTTCATGACCTCTGGACCGGTAGTCGTGCAAGTCCTGGAAGGTGAAGGTGCCATCGCCAAGAACCGTGAGCTGATGGGGGCCACCAACCCGCAAGAAGCCGCGGCTGGCACCATCCGCGCCGATTTTGCCCAATCCATCGACGCCAATGCCGTGCATGGCTCTGACTCTGCTGCCTCTGCCGAGCGCGAAGTGGCCTACTTCTTCAGCAGCGACGAGATCTGCCCTCGCTAAGGGAAACACCGGTTCGCGCTGTTTCCTCAGCATGAGTCGGTATCTCCCCAGGCCATTTTTCGCGGGGGTGCTAGCACCCCCGCCCCAACGACCCGTTGACCGCCATGACCTCTACGACCGCTCCTCAACGTACCAATCTGCTGGGTCTGTCCCGCGAGCAGATGGAAGCCTTCTTCCTGTCGATCGGTGAGAAGAAGTTCCGTGCCGCTCAGGTGATGAAGTGGATTCATCACGAAGGTTGCGATGATTTCGAGGCCATGACCAATTTGTCCAAGGCACTGCGTGCGCGTCTGGCTGACGTAGCGGAGATCCGTGGACCTGGCGTGGTCTACGAGGGTTCGTCCAGTGACGGCACACGTAAGTGGGTGCTGGAAGTGGAGGACGGCAGTTATGTGGAAACCGTGCTGATTCCAGCCGACAACGGTAAGCGTCGCACCTTGTGCGTCTCGTCCCAGGTTGGCTGTTCACTGGATTGCAGCTTTTGCTCCACGGGTAAACAGGGCTTCCAACGTAACCTGACCGCAGCCGAGATCATCGGTCAGGTATGGGTCGCCCAACGCAGTGTCGGGCCGCGCAAGGACACCGCCAACCGCCCGGTCACCAATGTCGTCATGATGGGGATGGGCGAGCCGCTGATGAACTACGATAACGTAGTGCCGGCGATGAAGCTGATGCTCGATGATAACGGCTATGGGTTGTCCAAACGCCGCGTCACCCTATCGACCTCTGGCGTGGTGCCGATGCTAGATAGGCTCGGCGATGAACTTGACGTGAGCCTCGCTATCTCGCTGCATGCCGCCACCGACGAGTTGCGCAGCGAATTGGTGCCGCTCAACCGCAAATACAACATCCGCGCTCTACTCGATGCCTGCCATCGCTATCTTGCCAAGTGCGATGACACGCGTATGGTGACCATCGAGTATACCTTGATCAAGGACATTAACGACCAGCAAGAGCATGCGGAACAACTCGCCGCATTGCTGGCGGAACTGCCGTGCAAGATCAACCTGATCCCGTTCAACCCCTTCCCGCATTCGGGATACGAAAAGCCGTCGCGCAACCAGGTAATGCGCTTCCAGCAATGGCTCTATGAACTGGGATATACGGCGCCTATTCGCAGTACACGCGGCGACGATATCGATGCTGCTTGCGGCCAGCTGGTGGGGCGTGTCAAGGATCGAACCAAACGCCATGCACGTTATATTCAATCGATTCAGCTCGATGCTGATTAAGCGTTCTCGGCAACCTTGACTTCAACTGAACACAGCGCTTTGATGGGTAGGCTTTTTTTATGGGGTAACGCCATGATTTGTCGCCACTGCTCGCCAGTTCGACTCAAGCCGGCCGCTGTAATGGCAGCCTTGCTGAGTGTCGCCTGGCTGTCAGGATGTGCGAGTCAGGCAACCAGCACCGAAGAGGGAGCCGCACCCGACGACGCCTATACCCAGTTAGCTGCCGCCTATCTGGAGCGCGATAACCTACCACGCGCCATTTCGGCGCTTGACCGAGCGCTGGAGCTCAATCCTGAGCATGCCGAGGCTCTGCAGCTCATGGCCATGGTTCATCAACGTCAAGGGGAAGCGTCCCTCGCCGACGACTACTTCCAGCGGGCATTGCAGGCCGATGGCGACTTCACACGCACGCGCAATAACTATGCCGCCTATTTATTCGGCCAAGGACACACTGCCAAAGCTTGCCATCAGCTCGAACTGGCCAGCGAGGATACCCAATATCCGAATCGAGCCCTGCTATTCAACAACCTGGGGCAGTGTCAACGAGAACTCGGCAATCTTAACGCGGCGCGCCATAGTCTGATGCGTGCCCAATCGATCGATGCTCGAAATCCGAACAGTTACTTCGCACTGGCCGAAATCGAATACGCTCAGGGCAACTATTCACGCTCCTGGGAGCAACTGCAGTCTTTTATTGGTCTGGTAGGTGTCACTCCCGAAAGCCGTAGGCTGGCAAGCCACATCGCAGCCGCCCGCGGAGATGACGACACCGCCTTCTTTGTTTCCGAGCAGTTGGGCAGCTTTCATGGCGCTCCCTGATGACCGAATCTTGATTAAGGATGCTCAGATATGAGCGAAACACACTACAACGACCCAGCCGAACTTGCTCCACAGCCCTCGCCCGGAGAACTGCTCAAGCTCGAACGGGAGAAACAAGGGCTGTCACGCGAGGAGGTAGCCACCGCCTTGAATCTACGCCCGGCGGTGGTGGATGGTCTCGAGTCCGATAGTTACGACGAAGTACCGGTCGCTACCTATCGGCGCGGCTACCTGCGTGCCTATTCACGCCTGCTTGGCATTGACGACCGTCCAATAATCGACGCCTACAATTCTCGTTTCGGCAACGTCGAGACCGAGCACAGGATCGCTCCGGTTCATGTCACCAAACCTCCTTCACGTATTGGCGCTTGGTTGTTCAAGCTGGTCACGCTGCTGGTCATCGCCGGTCTGATTGGCCTGACCTTGCTGTGGTGGCAAAGTCGCAACGGCAACGACCTGCTGGGACTGGGAGGAAACGAGCCAGTGGCCGTAGATACCCTAGACGGCACCCCGGTCGCCGAGCAACCCGCCGAATCTACATCTGAGCAGACGGAATCCGCGTCGGAATCATTGCCTCCCTTGCCGGAAGACAGTGAAGAACTGGGCTTGGTCGATGACGCAACGGACGACCCCGCCTTCGCCCCGGATACCGCGACCGACAGTAATATCGGTGATGTGCCGGCACCACAAGCCGATGTGGAAACGCCGGGAACCGATGATGGCGAGGACCGGTCGACATCGACACAGTCGGCATCACCAGAGGAACCGATTGCCGGCGAGGAAGCAAGCGAGCCCAGCACCGCGGAAACGCAAGAGCAAGAACCCACAGCTTCAGCCACCGATTCGCGTACCCTGCAGCTGACCTTCAACGAGCAGTCGTGGACCGAAATTTTCGACGCCAACAACGATCGTATCTTCGTCGGCTTGCAAGAAGGCGGTACCCAGGCCACTGCCGAGGGAGAACCTCCGTTCCGGCTGACCATCGGCAATGCCTCCGGCGTCGAGTTACGCTATCGTGGCGAAGTTATCGACCTCCGTGAACGAGCCGGGACCAACAATGTCGCACGTTTCACTCTAGGAGAATGACCGCCATGCACGCTCAGTCTCCCATCGTCAGGCGTCAGTCACGTCAAATCCATGTCGGTAATGTTCCGGTCGGTGGCGATGCACCGATCTCCGTACAGAGCATGACCAACACCGACACCTTGGACGTAGACGCCACCGTAGCTCAGATCCAGCGTCTCGCGGCTGCCGGTGCCGATATCGTGCGCGTTTCGGTACCCACCATGGACGCTGCCGAGGCCTTCGGCCGCATCAAGCGCCAATCACCAGTGCCGCTGGTGGCCGATATCCATTTCGACTACAAGATTGCCCTGCGTGTCGCCGAGCTGGGCGTCGACTGCCTGCGCATCAACCCCGGTAACATTGGCCGTGAGGATCGCGTGCGGGCCGTGGTGTCGGCAGCCCGCGACAACGGTATCCCGATCCGTATCGGTGTCAATGCCGGTTCATTGGAGAAGGATCTGCAGAAGAAGTACGGCGAACCGACTTCAGAAGCACTGGTCGAATCCGCCATGCGTCACATCGAGCACCTCGATCGCCTCGACTTCCAGGAATTCAAGGTTAGCGTAAAGGCCTCCGATGTGTTCATGGCCGTAGGTGCCTACCGCCAACTGGCGAAACAGATCGAGCAGCCGCTGCACTTGGGTATTACCGAAGCTGGCGGCTTGCGTTCCGGTACCGTCAAGTCATCGATCGGTCTCGGCATGCTGTTGATGGATGGCATCGGCGATACCATCCGTGTCTCGCTGGCCGCCGACCCGGTGGAAGAGGTCAAAGTCGGCTATGACATGCTCAAGAGCCTACGCCTGCGCTCCAAAGGCATCAATTTCATTGCCTGTCCGAGTTGTTCACGGCAGAACTTCGACGTGATCAGCACCATGAACGCTCTCGAGGAGCGCCTAGAGGACATCATGACCCCTCTTGACGTGTCCGTGATCGGCTGTGTGGTCAATGGTCCCGGCGAAGCCAAGGAGGCCGATATCGGCCTCACCGGTGGTGACCCGGCCAACCTCGTCTACATCGACGGCAAGCCGGCCAGCAAGTTGCGTAACGATCATTTGATCGATGACCTCGAGGCACTGATTCGCGACAAGGTACGTGAGAAGCAGCAGGCCGAACAGGATGTGATCGCTCGCGAGACTTGAATCGTGGGCGATGAGTTAAGGAGCCAGTGTTGAGCAAGCCCGAAGCAAGCAAGAAAAGAATCCAGGCCATTCGTGGCATGAACGACCTGCTGCCCGGTCAATCGGCCCTATGGCAGTATTTCGAAAGCCAGGTACGACTGCTGATGCAGCGTTACGGCTATGACGAGATTCGCACGCCGATCGTCGAACAAACCGCCTTGTTCGCCCGTTCCATTGGCGAAGTCACCGATATCGTCGAGAAGGAGATGTATACCTTCGAGGATCGCAACGGTGACAGTCTCACCTTGCGCCCCGAGGGCACTGCAAGCTGCGTACGTGCGGCCATGGAACATGGTCTGCTGCACAATCAGGTCCAGCGGCTGTGGTACCAAGGGCCGATGTTCCGTCACGAACGCCCTCAGAAAGGTCGTTATCGCCAGTTCCATCAGGTCGGTGCCGAAGCCTACGGTCTCGAAGGACCCGACATCGATGTCGAGTTGATCCTGCTGACAGCACGCCTGTGGAAACAGCTTGGCCTATCCGAGCATGTCACACTGGAACTCAACTCGCTGGGTTCGAGCGAAGCCCGTGCCGCCTACCGCGATATCCTGGTGGCCTACTTCGAGCAACATCACGAGGTACTCGACGACGACTCGCGACGGCGTCTCTCCACCAATCCGCTACGCATCCTCGATTCCAAGAATCCCGATATGGCACCGATGCTCGCCGGGGCTCCGCAACTGCTGGATCACCTCGATGATGCTTCCCGTGACCACTTCGAGCGACTGACCGCGATTCTCGACTCGGCGGGTATCGAATACCGGATCAACCCGCGCCTGGTACGCGGTCTCGACTACTACTCTCGTACCGTCTTCGAATGGACCACTACGGCCCTGGGCAGCCAAGGCACCGTATGTGCCGGAGGTCGCTACGATGCACTGGTCGAGCAGCTTGGTGGCAAGCCGACCCCTGCGGTGGGCTTTGCGATGGGCATCGAGCGCCTTATCCTGTTACTCGAAACCCTTGAGCTGGTTCCCCAGGATGCCACCCCGCCGCTGGATGTCTACCTGCTTGGTATGGACGAAACCGCTACCCGTGCTGCGCTGTTGCTGGGCGAACGCCTGCGCGATCGACTTCCCACCTGCCGCCTTCAGGTTCACTGTGGCGGTGGCAGTTTCAAGAGCCAGATCAAGAAAGCCGACAAGAGCGGCGCCCGTTTGGCCCTGCTACTTGGTGAGGATGAACTAGCCCACGATCTGGTCACACTGAAATTCCTGCGTGAGGAGCGCGAACAGCAGCGCCTGGCGCAGAGTGAGCTGGTCGAAACCCTCGAATCCTTGCTGGCAACCCCCTAACGGTCGGCGAGACTGCCGCACGATCCCAGAGTCAGAGGAGACCGCCCGTGGCGGAGCTGAGAACCGAAGAAGAGCAGCTTGAGGCCATCAAGCGCTGGTGGAAAGAGAACGGCAAATCGTTGATCGCCGGGGTGGTGATCGCTGCTGCCGGGGTGCTGGGCTGGAATGCCTGGAAAGACTATCAAGCCAATCAGGCCGAAGCCGCCTCGATGCGCTATCAGCAACTCATCAGCATCGTCGGCCAGAACGAGCTGGCAGCCGATAACCGTAGCCGGGCCCAGGAACTGATCGGCGAGATCACTGACAATCACGGCGACACCTTGTATGCCGATCTAGCAGGCCTGATAGAGGCACGCCTGGCGGTGAGCGATAACGACAGGGCGGCTGCGCAGGCAGCACTAGGCGACGTCATCGAGAACACGCCACGGGAGTACATACGCAGCCTGGCGCGTCTTCGCCTGGCCCGCTTGCAGCTAGCGACCGACGATCCCGAGGCGGCACTGGCAACCCTGGACGAGGAGATCACCTCATCACTGGAAGCCCAACGTGCCGATATTCGCGGCGATGCCTACCTCAAGCTGGAACGTGACGAAGACGCTCGCGACGCTTACCGGCAAGCCATGGCACTGGCCGAAGAGCACAATCAGCCGCTCTACGGCGTTCAACTCAAGCTCGACAACCTGGGCACCCAGGAGGCGACCCTATGAAGATGCCGGCATTCGCGTTAGTGGCCGCTGCTCTCACCCTACTGGCCGGCTGTGCCGGCAAAGTCGAACCGCAATACCCTCCGAAGGAGCTGACGGGCTTCAACGCCACCGTGGAGTTGGATAGTGCCTGGAGCCAAAGCATCGGTGAGGGCTTGGGCCGGGCTCGTTATCCGATCAGCGCCGCCTCGGAAGATGGCACTATCTTTGCCGCCGATACGGAGGGTCATGTGGTGGCCCTGGAGGCCGAAAGCGGTGACACACGCTGGGAAAGAGATCTCGATACCGCCATTTCCAGTGGTCTGACTGCGAGAACGGGACAACTCTTTCTGGGAACGCGCAATGGCGAGGTGCTGGCACTGAGCCAGGATGATGGAGAAATCCAGTGGCGCTCACGGGTATCCAGTGAAGTCCTGGCTGCCCCGCAGGCCAATACCCAGTTGGTGATCGTGCAGAGTGTCGATGGAGGCGTGACGGCGCTCGATCGCGTCAGCGGTGACGAACGCTGGGTCTATACCAGCTCCCAACCAGCCTTGACGCTACGTGGTACCGGCACCCCCCAGGTCATCGAACCGGTGTCCTTCGTCGGCTTTGCCAACGGTCGGCTAGCGACTCTCGACAATCGCAGTGGTCAGCCGCTGTGGGAAATGCGTGTCGCCGTGCCCCAGGGACGCAGCGAGGTCGATCGCCTGGTCGACCTGGCCGGTCAACCGGTCCTGACACCCGATGGACGTCTCTACGTCACTAGCTATAACGGTCGCCTGATGGCGCTCGAAGCCACCAGCGGCGAGGTTATGTGGGAGCGTGACTACTCCAGCTATCTGACCCCGCTACTGGTCGGCGATTACCTGTTTACCGTCAACGAGGCCAGCCATATCATGGCCTTGGACGCTCTTTCCGGAGAGCAGATCTGGCGCAATGAAGATCTGGAAGGACGCTGGCTGACCTCTCCCGCCTTCGCCGACGGCAAGCTGGTGTTAGGCGACTTCGAGGGCTATGTCCACCTGCTGGATGCCCGCAACGGTGACATCGTCGGTCGTACCCGAGTCGATAGCTCCGGCATCAGCGTGCGTCCCCTCACCGAAGGCCGCCGGATCTACGCTCAGGCCAATGATGGGCGCCTCGAAGCCCTGCAAATACGCGAGACACAATGAATCCAGTCATAGCCCTGGTCGGCCGCCCCAATGTCGGCAAGTCGACGCTGTTCAACCGCCTGACACGTTCGCGGGATGCCTTGGTGGCCGATTTCCCCGGCCTGACCCGTGACCGCAAGTATGGCAACGGCCAGCTCGGGGGCAAGACCTATACCGTCATCGATACCGGTGGCATCAGTGGCGACGAGGAAGGCATCGATGCCGTCATGGCAGAGCAGTCGCTGCTGGCCATCGATGAAGCTGATATCGTACTGTTCATGGTCGACGCTCGTGCCGGGCTGCATGTCGCCGACGAAGCCATTGCCAATCACCTGCGCGTCAACCAAAAGAAGACCTGGCTGGTGGTCAACAAGACCGACGGCCTGGAAGAGCATTCGGCGATGGCCGATTTCTGGACACTTGGGCTGGGCGATCCTCACCCCATTGCCGCTGCCCACGGTCGTAACGTCACCAACCTGATCGACGAAGTCCTGGCCCCCTTCCCCGAGCGCGAGGAAACCGATGCACCAGCGGATCTCAGCAACGGCATCCGTATCGGTGTGGTGGGGCGGCCCAACGTCGGTAAATCGACCTTGGTCAACCGCCTACTCGGTGAGGAACGGGTGGTGGTGTTCGATGAAGCCGGCACTACCCGTGATGCCATCGAAATTCCCTTCGAACGCCGTGGCAAACCCTATGTGTTGATCGATACCGCAGGGATACGACGGCGCAAGAACGTACGCGAGATTGCCGAAAAGTTCTCGATCATCAAAACGCTCGAGGCGATCAAGGAATGCCATGTAGCGATCATGGTGCTCGATGCCCGCAGCGGTCTGGTGGAACAGGATCTACACCTGCTCGACTATGTGCTGACCTCGGGCCGCGCCCTGGTGCTGGCAGTCAACAAGTGGGATGGCCTGGAGCAGGAAGCGAAGGAAAAGATGCGTGCCGATGTCAAGCGTCGTCTGGGCTTCGCCGACTACGCCGACCTGCATTTCATCTCGGCACTGCATGGTACTGCCGTAGGCGATCTCTACCCCTCGATCGAACGTGCCTTTGCCTCGGCAACCAGCCACTGGTCGACCAATCGCCTGACCACCATTCTGCAAGATGCCGTGAGCGAGCATCAGCCTCCACTGGTGCATGGCCGGCGTATCAAGCTGCGCATGGCCCACCAAGGTGGCAGCAATCCACCAATCATCGTCGTCCATGGCAACCAGACTGCGTCGCTACCGGAAGCCTACAAACGCTATCTGACCAACACCTTCCGCAAGGTGCTCAAGGTGCGAGGCACGCCGATTCGTTTCGAGTTCCGCTCGGGCAAGAACCCTTACGACACCGACGTCGATGCCAGTGATCGCGAGAAGGCCAGGAAGCGCGAACTTGGTCGTACGCGGGAAGCACGCAAGAAGCGTCGCTAGCTTCTTGAAGTCCGCTGCTTTCATGCCCCCAACGGGTCCTCGGACGACTGACAAGGCACTGGTGTCATTGAACTGCCCCCTTACGGTTGGTGTGATGTCCAACTTTCAGGGGGCAGTTCAGACTGAGCGTGAACGCTAGTCTGCGCGAGCACTTATTCAGCGTTTGCTTAACTTTGTCAAGTGTTCATTATATACTGGCGACCTCACCGCCTCACGCCAGCGTCGGGGCATACTGAAAAAGCAGCGTGCGAAGATACGCGACGCATACGAACGGTTCCTTGAGCCGTTGACAGGGAAACAGGTAAATGGATCTTGCCAAACTGGGCGACCTGGTAGCTTGCCCATGCAAGGGTGGCCCCCACCGTATCGTGACCGGGGCCGCGAGTGCCCTGGTAGACAACAAGCCCGCCGCCCGGGCCGGAGACAAGAGCTCCTGCGGAGCGAGCATCGTCACGGGACTCGACTGGTACCAGATAGAAGACTCCCCTGCCGCCGTGCACGGTAGTGCGACGTCCTGTGGCGGCCAGGTGGTAGCCGCATCCACGGTCAAGATCGGTTCGCCACGAGGCGGAGCGATGCAACCGCTCAGCCCCGCCAAGGGGGAAACCCATAACCGGCGAGTCATCTTCAAGGATGCCAGTGGCAAGCCCTATGCCAGCGTTGCCTATCGGCTGGAACTGGACAGCGGCGAGGCACTGGAGGGCATGACCGATGCCAACGGCGAAGCCGACATCGCCGACTCCCGTTTCGTTTCCTCGGGTGTAAGAATTCTGGTCAAGGAGTGACCGATGAGCGAATGGCGACTGGTAGCAACGACCCACACGACCCCGGCCAGTATCGACGACCCCTTCGAGGTGATACTACCCTGTCGCCATCCCGATCAGGCGGTGAAAATCGCCGCCTGGATGGTACAGGAAATCCAGAAGAATGCCGTATCGGATGCCGCACTTCGAATGAAGCGGCAAAATGCCTACAGTGCCGAGCAGGAACTCAGTAAATGGCAGCGAGAAGGTGAAGAACTGGGTTTTCTGCAACAAATCGGTAGAGCCGTTGTGAAACCCGGTTTTTACGATATCGAGCATGCCCAGCAACGAGCCGCATGGTCCACATGGACCTGGATGGTCATGCAGGGCCACGCTTGGGACCATAAATCCGATATACAAGATAAATTTCACACCTTGGGCAAGTCATCCTATCAATATCACCATAAGTACAAGAATCACGAATACTTCTACGACATCTGGTCCAATATCCACTATGGCTACATGGGGCTGTTCTGCGGCTTCTCCCGGGATGCCCTGCTGGATGGCGCCGGACTCGAGCAAGTGGGATCGGATCTTCGTCGCTTCCAGTTGCCTACCGATAGGTCCGTCGTCAATGGAGAGGAACTGCGACGCTTCGATGATATTACGGATGCCCTGTCGATCAGAATCGGCTACGATCTGTTCGATGCATTCCCCGACCCACAGCACCTGACGCCCCAGATATTGCTCGACAGGATAGAAGCCGCTCCGTACCCGATGGAAGTCGGCTCGAAAGTATTGCACGACTGCCAACGCGCCAGGGAGCGGCGAGAGTAACATGGAAACTGTCAGAAACAAGCGTAAATTAGCGAAAATAGCAATTATTGTCGCTATCGTCACTTTTTCAGTCTATCAATTTATCACCCCGCCGATCACCTACAAGATCGACAGTAGACTTATCGAGGTCAACGATACGCTCAAAGAGCTATCGGAAGAACATGGGTTCGAATTTTTAAAGGTGTACTCATCTTACACTTATCCAGAAGAGTATGGTGATATCATTCCATCCGAAGTGTACGATACCGTAAGAAAATTAGATATTTACGTGATCCATTTCTATAACGGACCTGACCGCCAATCGGCCGCCTTCAGAGCGGATAGATTCCTCTTTTCCCTTAGTCCTCTTTGGTATTATCGATATAGTGATGATGGCCTTACCGAGGAGAAAATCGTTCCGTCCATAGAAGAAGCCGTCAAGCAGCATCGCGGAGCACCCTTCTACGGGTTTTGCCAGAAAGCGGAAGTGCCGAACTGGTTCTTCTGCACCCATGACTCTGGAGGGTAAAATATCCAACGATGCTAAAACCAAGGTCAACGCGCCAGGGAGCGGCGAGAGTAATATGGAAATTGTCAGAAACAAGCGCAAATTAGCTAAAATAGCAATCATCGTCGCTGTCGTCACTTTTTCAGTCTATCAATTTATCACCCCGCCGATAACCTACAAGATCGACAGCCGGCTAATCGACATCAACGACACGCTAAAGGCGCTATCAGAAAAATCAGGACTCAAGTTTTTTTCAGTCTACTCATTCCGCACAAACCCACAAGAACTTAGCGACACTATTCCCTACGAGGTTTATAAGACCATCAGACAATCCGACATGAAAGTAATTCATTTCCATAACGGGCCTAACAATCAAACAGCCGAATTCGTCATGGATCGCTTCCTTTTTCCTAGATGGTATTATCTATATAGCGAGAGTGGCCTTGTCGAGGAGGAAATCGTTCCGTCCATAGAAGAAGCCGTAAAGCAACAGGACGGTCCACCTTACTTCTTCTGTCAGAAAGCGGAAGTACCGAACTGGTTCTTCTGCGCGCAGAACTCTGGAGGGTAAAATCTCCAACGATGCCGAAACCAAGGTCAACGCGCCAGGGAGCGGAAAGAGTGATATGGATAGGACAATGAACAAACGTAAACTAGCGGCCATTACCGTAGTGGCAGCCATCAGCTATTTTTTATACTACCAATACACTACCCCGCCGATCACTTTCAAGATCGATAGCCGGTTGGTCGAGATCAACGACACGCTAAAAACGTTATCAGAAAAATTGGGACTCAAGTTTTTTTCAGTCTACTCATTCAGCACCAACCCGCAAGAAATTAGCGACACCATCCCCTCCGAGGTTTATAAGACCATCAGACAATTCGACATAAAAGTAATTCATTTCTATAACGGACCTAACAGTAAAGCAGCCGAATTCGTCATGGATCGTCCTCTCTCATTTCTTCGTCCGCGTTGGTATTATCTGTATAGCGAGAGCAGCTTGATCGAGGAAGAAATCGTTCCGTCCATAGAAGATGCTGTAAAGCAGCATCGCGGGGCACCTTACTACGGCTTTTGCCAGAAAGCGGAAGTACCGAATTGGTTCTTCTGCACCCATGACTCTGGAGGATGAGACGCCCAACGATACCAGCAGTCGAGAAAAGCGTCCGACAGGCGCTTTATCAGCAGCCTGAGACGCACGATGGCTCGCCTTCGTCATTTGCAGTCACTCAAGGTGGCGATGCCGGGACCACTCGCAGCACCCGCCCCTGCTCGCTATCGGTCAGTAGATAAAGAGCTCTATCCGGCCCGGTACGAACATCGCGAATCCGCTCATCAAGCTCGGTGAACAGGACTTCCTGATCCACGATCTCGCCGTCCTCGCGAATCAGGCGACGCACCTGACGACCGGCCAACGCCGAGACGAACAGGTCTCCGTGCCATTCGGGAAACTGTCCCCCGTCATACAAGGTCATGCCCGAAGGTGCGATGGAAGGTGTCCAGTGCAGTAGTGGCGACTCGAACTCAGGCAATTCCGTGAAGGGGGTAACGAGCGCCCCGGTATAGTCGACACCATGGGTGGCCAGTGGCCAGCCATAGTTGGCACCCGGAAGGATACGGTTGAGTTCGTCGCCACCGCGTGGGCCGTGCTCGTGAATGAGCAACTCGCCCCGCATTGCATCGTAGACGATGCCTTGGATATTGCGATGGCCGATGCTGTAGAGTTCCGCTCTTGCCTCGCTGTCAGCGACGAAAGGATTGTCGTCGGGAGTAGAGCCATCGAGGTTCAGGCGCACCAGGCTTCCCAGATGGTTGGCAGGGTTCTGAGCTTGTTCGCGATAATCGAAGCCATCGCCCAACCCCAATACCAAGGTGTCATCAGGGAGGAATGTCAGGCGACCGCCATAATGGGAGCTTCCTCGCTTGTCTGGTTCGGCACGAAACAGGGGGGCCCGATCGGTCAGGCGCCGACCATCGAATCGAGCACGATCCAGGCAGGTCGTGTTGGCGGTAAGCGTACCGCACGCATAACTTAGGTATACCATGTCACTGTCGGCATAATCCGGTGCCAGTGCCACTTCAAACAACCCCGCCTGGCCATCGACCAAGACCTCAGGCATACCGGCAATGGGCGCGTCGCGTAGCGTGCCGTCGGCTTCGATGAAACGTAGGCGCCCAGCACGTTCTGTAACCAACATGCCGCCTTCGGGCAGGAAAGCCAGCGACCAGGGATGCTCGAGTCCCTTGGCCAGCGTCTCGATCCGGTAGTCCGTAGCCATCGCCATGGCACAAGCTGCCGAACCAATGATGGTCAATGGAATGCAACAGAGTCGTTGCATCTAACTTCCTCTTGCAAGATTATGCGGAAAACCCGTCCCACTTGGTGTACGCCAGGATAGCGTACCCCCACCCACCCAGAGCAGCACTCGCCATCATCGCCAGTGTTCCCTCCAGGCTACGGGTGGCCGCGATCAAGGTCGGCATGGGCGCCAAGGTATCGACGATCCACAGCATCACCCACAGCCCCAGCGCAGCCGACAGAGCATGAATCAACCAGGCGCCGGAGCCTAGCCAGCGTGTCACCAAGGTCGCCGCCGGCATGGCCCCGAGCATCATGATGGCAACCAGAGAGCCATACAGCGGCGTGAATCCCAGCAGATCGTGGCCTGTTGTGGCTAAGCGCGTGGCAAATGATATTTCGACACCCAATGCCGACAGTGCCGCCAGATTGAACTGAGTCTGCACGATTGACCCTAGCAGTGTGGCGTCCAGCACGGCGGCAATATAAGCCACTAGCGGCAGCCATCGATTCATCATAGTGACCTCTCATGAGTCAGTGTGGTAGCGCTAGTAAATCGGTATGACAGCCATGATCGACCAGCATGACCAATGTCATCAGTAGGCCATGAAAATGCTTGGCTTCGATACGCCCTGGCCCTAGAATTCGCGCGCTTCGACGTGTCTGACACCCTGTCGACCCTATGTTTCATGGCACTACCTTTCAGGAGCCATCATGCAAATTCATCGCCTCTCTCATTCGCCTCTGGCGTACTGGCGCCTAATGGCTCCCTGGTGTCTGGCCTTACTGCTCGGCGGCTGCCTAGCACTGCCGCAGACCGGTCTATTCGCCATGCGTCTGGCGGTGACCTCGTTGGGCGTCGAGGACGTGCGCATCGGCCCTTATAATATTCGTGCCGGTCTCGACACCAGCGATATCACCTCGCTGATCGCCTCTAGCCTGGGTATGGGCAGCCTACCGATCCAGGCAACCCTGGCCATGGGCCTGGGGCTGCCCAGCGGCATGCCACCGGTGGAACTCGACGGCTTCGCCTGGACCCTCGACATTCCCGGCGCCGAATCGGTCAGCGGCCGCTACGAAGAACAGGTAGCACTGACGCCGGGCGACGATGCCGATCTGCGCCTACCGGTAGCCTTCGACGTCCTCAGCGGCGGCCAGCGCCTGGCTCCCATGGTGCAACTGGCCAGTCAGCTCGCCAGCCGTGGCGAACTGCCTGCCGGTAGCGAACTGGCGATCACCCCTGGTGGCGTACGTGGGCTGGGTGTGAGCTTGCCACCGGGTTTATGGATGCCCACCATGCGCCTGGCCGTGGGCGAGGACGGCAGCCTCAAACCTCAAGCCTAAGCCTTTCACAACGGCAATTGGCCGAACAGCCCACGTAGCAACAAGAATGTCACGAGGCCGCCAAGGATGGTGGTCAACAAGTGACGGCTGAATTTGGCAATGGCGATAGTGACCAAGCCAGCCAGCAGGTAGGCATTGTCCCAAGCCAGATCCAGTTCGCCTTCCGGCATCAATAGTCCTGGGACGACGATTGCGCTCAGCACGGCTACCGGTACGTAATGCAGTGCCTGGTTCAACCAGGTCGGGAAGTGCAGATTTGGCCAGGCGAACAGGCTATAGCGGATCGAAAAAGTGATCGCCAGCATGCCAAGAATCAGCCACCAAGGGTTCATCGGGCCGCCTCCCCGGACAGGTTGTTTCTGCCATGCCGCTCCAATAAGACACCGACGACGATCCCCGCCAATGCCGCCACCAGCATCTCCAACTGATAGGGCAAATCCCGGCTCGCCAGCGCCACTCCACTGGCCACCAGCGCGGCGGCAAGGCTCGGCCGGTTGCGAAGCATGGGCACTACGATACCGGTGAACGTTGCCAACATAGCGAAGTCCAGCCCCCACGATGCCAGGTTCGGCACTCGCTGGCCGAAAAAGACACCGACCAGGGTGAACACCTGCCAGTTGGCATACATGGCCATGGCTGCGCCCAGGAAGAACCAATGCTTGCAGGGCGAGCCATCATCGCGGGCATAGCGCTGCTGCACTACGGCATAGGCTTCATCCGTTAGCCAGAAGGCCAGCAGTGCGCGCCAGCGGGACGGCAAATGCCGCACATGGGGTTGCAGCGCCGCACTGTACAACAGATGGCGTAGATTGATTACCAATGTCGTCGACAGTACGACGGCCACGCCGGCTCCCCCGGCCAACAGGGTAATAGCGACGAACTGAGCCGCACCGGCAAAGACCAATAGCGACATGCCTTGCGCTTGAGCAGGCGAAAACCCAGCATCGACCGCCAGGCTGCCGAAGAGGATAGCGAATGGAATGGTCCCCAGAAGCAAAGGCAGGATATGGCGGACACCATCTAGAAGCTCCCGGATTCGGGAATCACGCGAACAGGACATGGGCAATACCTCCTGTTCGCCAATTTGTACGTCTACTGAGGCTGGGTCTTGAACGATCTTGCGCAGGCTTTGCGGTAAGTGCCCGGCCCAACGCCATAAGCCTGCTTGAACTGCCGGGAAAGATGACTTTGGTCGGCAAATCCCGCTTCCGTAGCAACCCAGGCCGGGGCCAAGCCCTGTTTCAACAGGGTGCGGGCCTTCTCCAAGCGCTTCTGCTTAAGCCAGGCATGCGGTGGCAAGCCGGTGGCACGTCGAAAGACGCGTGCAAAGTGAAAGGGCGACAGCCCGACCACAGCACCTAACTCCTCCAGCGATGGGGGGTCCACCAAACGGCCAGCAAGACATTCCTTGGCCAGTGCCACCGCCTTTGATTCACGGCCCGCACCGGGTACCGCCGGCAAGCGAGCATAACGCTGAAACAGCATGAGCAAGGCTTCGCGCCATACCGTCTGCTGCTGCAGGACACTGGAGTCCTCCTCCAGCAAGCGATGCAAATGCATGAAAGTTCCCGCCACTTCGACATCGTGCAGCACACTAACGGTAAAGGTCGGCACCCCTCCCCGCGACAGCTCCAGTTCGTTCAGTACATCAAGGATCTGTTCAGCTTCCGGGTAACAGGCCCGATAACTCCAACCCGATTCATGTGCCTTGGAACCGGTATGCACTTCATCGGGATTGATCAATACCATGCTTCCAATCGGGGCAAGATGCTCACTGCCTCTATGATGGAAGCGTTGTCCCCCCCGTTCGATCACGTTGATGACGAAGCTGGAATGCACGTGAGGTGCAAAGCGTTGCTCGACATAGTGGGCATGCAGTAACTCCACACCTCCCAACTGGGAAGCCTGCCAAAAGTGCACCTGCTCATCGCGCGACCGCATGATCCCATCAGCTCCGGCTTGTCTCAGGCGCGGTCTTTCAAGCGCTGCTGGCCAACCCACTGGCAAGCGAATTGCCAGGCGGCTCGGCCACTGCGCCCACCGCGCAGGGTCGCGAAACGAATCGCTTCCTCGCGAGCCGCCTCATCCCAGTCGCCGGCATCACCGAGTTGGCATACCCAATGCCCACAGGTTGCCAGGTAAGTGGCCTGGTTGAAGGGGTGGAAAGCGAGCCACAAGCCGAAGCGGTCCGACAACGAGATCTTCTCTTCCACGGCGTCGCCATGGTGCAACTCATCACCTACCAGGCGGGTGGCTTCGTTGTCGGCGAACGACTCGGGAAGCAAGTGACGGCGGTTGGAAGTTGCATAGAGCAGCACGTTCTCCGGCGGACCGGTCAATGTCCCATCCAGCACGCTCTTGAGCGCCTTGTAGGCATCGTCGCTACCCTCGAAGGAAAGATCGTCGCAATAGACCACGAAGCGCCGCGGCTCGTCACGCAATTGTTGCACCAACAACGGTAAACCCGCCAAGTCGTGGCGATCGACTTGAATCAACCGCAAACCCTCACTCCCCAGTGAGTTGAGCAAGGCACGTACCAGAGACGACTTGCCACTGCCACGTGCCCCCCATAGCAAGGCATGGTTGGCCGGTAACCCACGCAAGAAAGCACGGGTGTTGTCGAGCAACGCTTGCTTCTGGCGCTCCACACCCAGCAGATCATCCAGAGTCACGGCATCACGCACCGCCACTGGCAGCAATTGCCCACCCAAGGCATGGCGCTGCCAAAGCGCGGCGATGTCGTGCTCCCAGTCGACGGGTTCGGATGCCGGAGGCAGCCAATGATCGGCGCGTTCGAGAAGTTCCAGCAAGCGCTGGGATAACTGTGCATCCATGATTGTCCCTCTGTGTTCGGAGATGGTTGACCTCGATTGGTTTCGGGGTATCTTGTGGCAGACCATCCGCCTTCGTCCAATCGCACCGTGTATTGGACCCGATGAGGATAACTGCATGCGCTGGATCCCCCGACTCGCTGTCGGCGTAATCTGTATCACCTTGGCCGCCTGTTCCAGTTCACCGACAGGACGGCAGCAATTGACGCTCTATTCCGACGAGCAGCTCAATCAAATGGGCCAGCAGGCCTTCAACCAGTACCAACAGGAATTGCCCACCGTTGGTGGCGCTACGCATCGCTTCGCCGAATGCGTGGCCAGTGCCCTGGTCGCCGAACTCCCCCAACAGCAGCAAGCACAGAACTGGCAGATTCGTGTCTTCGAGGACGACTCGGCCAACGCCTTCGCTCTGCCTGGTGGTTACATAGGAGTCAATACTGGTCTGCTCAAGATCGCCACCAACCAGGATCAACTTGCCGCGGTGATCGGCCACGAGATCGCCCACGTACTGGCGAATCATGCCAACGAACGCGTCTCGACCCAGTCGGCGACCCAACTCGGGCTGTCGGTACTGCAGTCGGCTACCGGCATGCAAGGAGCTCAAGGCGAGCAACTGATGGGCCTGCTTGGCGCCGGAGCCCAGTATGGCATCTTGCTGCCGTTCTCGCGCCGTCACGAGAGCGAAGCCGACACCATCGGCCTCTCCCTGATGGCCAGCGCCGGCTTCGACCCACAGGCCAGCGTCGAGCTGTGGGAGAAAATGGAAGCCGCTGGCGGTGCACAACCACCGGTATGGATGTCCACTCACCCCAGCCAGGGTCAGCGTATCGGTGGCTTGGAATCCGGTATGAACGAGGCCATGGCACGCTATGAGCAGGCCCGCAGTGCCGGTAAACGCCCCAACTGCTCGTATCCGGGCTGAGGTGGCGTCCTCTGATGTTACGAATCGGTTTATTGTTGCTGATCGCACCCATCGTGATTCTGATGGGTGCGTATTTCTGGGAACTCGGCGACGTGCGCGAGTGCGCACTGAATGGAGGCTACTGGAACTATGTGGAGGGTGCGTGTCGTGACACGCCTCAGCCCTTCGCCTCCTGGCAGGTTCGCTCTCCCTGGTTGGTCAACGGCGGCATGTTGCTGTCGGTACTTGGCGTGGTGCTGTGCATGGTCGGACTTTACGTCAAGAAGCGCTGAGCGGCACGGATAAGCAGGCTGCACGTTGCCGGCGGCAGGCCTTCGAGAAGGCGCTGTAAACCCTTCCATGGGCGCTACCTTTTCCATCCATGGAAAAGGACCTTCTCTATGGCCTGTCCCTGGCAACGCTTCCATATCACAGGGATTGACGTAGCGCCGCCAGCACTGGTGCAGTCTCAGGACGAACGTTACGCCACTGGAAGAATGACTCGGCAGCCTGTTCGACCAGCATGCCCAGGCCGTCGAGAGGGCGTGCACCACGTTCGGCCGCCCACGCCAGGAACACCGTGGGTTCAGCGCCGTACATCATGTCGTAGGCCGTCGCACCGTTGGCGAAAAGATCGTCGGGCAACGGCGGAAGATCGCCGGCCAGGCTGGCGCTGGTGCCGTTGATCACGACATCGAAAGTGCCGGTCACAGCCTCGAAACCTCCACCTCGAATCACACCCAGATCCATGAAATCCGCTGCCAGACGTTCAGCCTTCTCGGCAGTGCGATTGGCGATCAGCACGCTGGCCGCTCCGGCCTTCAGCAACGGTTCCAGAATGCCGCGTACTGCGCCGCCGGCTCCTAGCACCAGGATGCGCGCAGCGGCTAACTTGACGCCATGGTGCTCGAGGTCTCGCACCAGGCCCACGCCATCGGTAGTATCGCCATAGGTCTGGCCGTTGCCACCCAGCACCAGAGTGTTTACCGCTCCGGCACGTTTGGCGCGATGGCTAAGCGTATCGCAGAGTCGAAAGGCATCTTCCTTGAATGGCACGGTAACGTTGGCGCCCACACCGCCCTTGGCAATGAACGCTTGCCAGGCTCCGATAAAATCGTCCAGTGGCGCCTCGATAGCGCTGTAGTCGATGGTCTCTCCGGTCTGCTCGGCAAAAGCCGCGTGGATCTGCGGCGACTTGGAATGGCCGACCGGATGGCCGAAGACACAATAGCGATCTGTCATGACGATTCTCCTGATGATTCGCCTAGCCAGTCACGTGGACGCAAATAATCACGATACAGGCTCTCCTCGGGGCTACCTGGCTCGGGGGTCCAGTCATACCGCCAGGTAGCCATTGGCGGCATCGACATCAGGATTGACTCAGTGCGCCCACCACTTTGCAGTCCAAACAGGGTGCCTCGGTCCCATACCAGGTTGAACTCCACGTAACGCCCACGACGATAGAGCTGAAAGTCACGCTCGCGCTGCCCGTAGTGAATCCCATGCCGACGCTGCACGATAGGCAGGTAAGCTTCCAGGAAACTGTCACCGACAGCCCGCTGGAAAGCGAAACACGATTCGAAGCCCCCTTCGTTCAGGTCGTCGAAGAACAGCCCACCAACCCCACGAGTCTCGCCGCGGTGCTTGAGATAGAAGTACTCGTCGCACCAGGCCTTGTAACGCGCGTAGACCTCGTCGCCGAAGGGGTCGCAGGCCTGCTTGGCAACGCGATGCCAATGCACCACATCCTCGCGTACCGGATAGAACGGTGTCAGGTCATAGCCGCCACCAAACCACCAGACCGGCGCTTCTCCTTCCTTTTCGGCGATGAAAAAGCGTACATTGCCGTGGCTGGTGGGTACATGCGGATTCTCTGGATGCAGCACCCAGGACACACCCACCGCATGATAGCTACGCCCGGCCAGTTCAGGGCGCGCCGCAGTAGCCGATGGCGGCAATTGAGCGCCAAAGACATGCGAGAAATTGACGCCGCCCTTCTCGAACACACTGCCGTTCTCGATCACCCGCGAACGACCGCCGCCACCTTCCTCGCGCTGCCAGGCATCCTCGCGAAACTCGGCACTGCCATCCGCGGCAGCCAGTGCCTGGCACAGCCGGTCCTGCAAGTCGAGCAAGTAGGTCTTGACGGCATCGAGATAGGCGTGAGCCACGGGGCCTCCGGTATGACAAAGGGGATGAAGGGGGTCAAGTACGCAACACCCGACCGCTGCGCAGGTCGCGGATGGTACTGGGGCGATCGTGTCCTCCCAGCGACCCGTCGACAATGGCGGCCAGTTGATCACCAAACTGACGTCGAACCTCGTCTACATTCGTGGCTTCCGGCTCACCGGCCAGGTTGGCCGAGGTCGAAACGATGGGCCCACCAAAGGCGGCGCACAGTTCACCGACCAATGGGTGATCGCTAACGCGTAACGCCACGCTGTCATGACAGCCGCGTAGCAGAGGGTGAGCACGGCCATTATCAGGTACCAACCAGGTATTGGGCCCTGGCCAGCTGGATACTAACGGCGCATGCAGTTCATAAGGTAAATCGCACAGCCAGTCAGAGAGCTGGGCGATATCACCGGCAATCAGGATCAGTCCCTTGGCCGGGTCGCGCTGTTTGAGTCGCAGCAAGGCCGTAAGGGCTTCGCCACTGTCGGGATCGCAGCCCAGCCCCCATACTGCTTCGGTGGGATAGGCGATCACCCCGCCAGCATGCAATGCTGCCACGGCGGTTTCGATAACAGCGGTATCACTCATGGGGGTGGCGCTCCTCGAGCAGACCAGTATCCGAAAAAGGCACACATTCTAACATGCCCATAGGTACATTGGCCTTCCCCTGAGAATGAGCAAGACAACCCCGGCGTAAGGCAATAGCATCCGTTAGCCAGGCAAACGTATCCACCCCCCGGCTGTCTGAGTCACTCGCCCTGCGAGCTCGAGTTCCAACAAACGCATCTGACAGCTCGCCACGTCCTGGCCGGTCAGAGTGATCAGGGCGTCCAGCGGTGTTGGCGCATCGCTCAGCCAATTCAGCAATGGGTCCGCAACAGCAGGCGCATCGGGTACGGAAGCAACATTGGCGACATTGGAAGCCAGGCCACCCGCCCAATGACCGAGTTCGGCAAGAATGTCATCGATACCGGTGACGAGTACCGCGCCCTGTTGGATCAATTTCAGGCATCCTCGCGCCTGAGGGTTGTGCAGAGAGCCAGGCAAGGCAAAGACCTCACGATTCTGCTCCATCGCCAGCCGCGCGCTGACCAATGAGCCACTTTTTTCGGCAGCTTCGACCACCAGCACGCCCAACGACAAACCGGTAACGACACGATTGCGGCGCGGAAAGAAAGCCGGTCGCGCCTTGGTGCCAGGAGAATGCTCGGAAAGAATCAGGCCACCCTCGGCGAGTAGGCGTTGATACAGGTCGCCATGTCGTGGCGGATAGATGACATCTATCCCACTGCCCAGTACTGCCACGCTGCGACCATGAGCATCGAGGGCAGCACGCTGAGCGTGACCATCCACGCCCAGTGCTAGACCACTGACTACACACCAGCCACGCTCGGCCAGCTCGGCACCGAAGCGCGCGGCATTGCCCAAGCCGTCGCGGGTAGGGCGACGCGAACCTACGATAGCCAAAGTGGGGGGTACTAGAGCTTCGAGGTCGCCTGCTGCCCATAGCACTGGCGGAGGATCGGGTAGTTCACGAAGCAGGGATGGCCAGGCAGAGTGATCGGGATGCAGCAGGCTATGCAACGGGTTTTCGGCCAACCACACATCGAGCACATCGCACTCCGCTTGCAGCGGGCTGCGTTGGGGGTGATCGAGCCATAACCGCAAGTGCTGACGAGCCTGGTCAGGCAACAAGTTCAACCAGCCTTCAGGCCAGACTGGGCGCTGTGCCAGCAATTCAGCCAAGCGTCGTGAACCCACCCCCGGCAATCGCGAGAGAATCAGCCACTCCTTGGCCGTCATCGTCATCTCCTTATGGTATGATCAGCAAAGCGTGCCCAAGGGAACCATAGCTTCTCGCTATCAGTCTGATATGCAAGTCCATGGTTCCGTTGTGGGCAACGGCCCACTAAACTATGGGCATTACATTGTGGCACAACAGCATAACGGTGATTTCAACGCCATGGCCAAATTACCCATCCTCGAATTCCCCGACGAGCGCTTGCGTACCAAGGCAGCGCCGGTGGAGAACGTCGACGACGAGGTGCGCCAGCTGGTCGACGACATGCTCGAGACCATGTACGAGGCCCAAGGCATCGGCCTGGCGGCCACCCAAGTCGACGTGCATCGCCGCGTGATCGTCATGGACGTCAGCGAAGATAGATCCAGCCCGCTGGTACTGATCAACCCCGAGTATCATCCCATCGGCGACGAGCGCGAGTCGATGCAGGAAGGTTGCCTGTCGATCCCCGAATACTACGCCGAGGTACCGCGCGCCCTGCGCGTACATCTCAAGGCGCTCGACCGTGATGGCAAGCCCTACGAACTCGAAGCCGACGGCCTGCTGGCGCATTGCATCCAGCACGAGCACGATCACCTCGAAGGCATCCTGTTCGTCGATTACCTGTCACCGCTCAAGCGTGATCGTGTGCGCAAGAAGATGGAAAAGCGCCACAAGCAACTACAGAGCGCTTGACCTCTCCCCTATCACTGCTCCTGAAGGCCGGCCTTGGAAAGACTCAAGACCGGCCTTCGTCGTTAACGGGTCGTTTCCGTTATCATGTCGTCATTCCCATCGTTAACGACGACGCCAAGGCCCTGCTCCATGACTCAACCTCTGCGCGTGATCTTCGCCGGCACCCCCGAGTTCGCCGCCACGAACCTTTCGGCCCTGCTCGACAGTGACCACCGGGTCGTTGCCGTCTATACCCAGCCCGACCGTCCCGCCGGCCGTGGCCGCAAACTGACGCCCAGCCCAGTCAAGTCATTGGCTCACCGCCATGGGCTGCCGGTGTATCAGCCGACATCGCTCAAGAGCGCCGAGGTGCAGGCCGAACTCGCTTCACACGATGCCGACATCATGGTGGTGGTGGCCTACGGTCTGCTGCTCCCTCAAGCAGTGCTCGACATCCCGCGCCTCGGATGTCTCAACGTGCACGCTTCGCTGCTGCCCCGCTGGCGTGGCGCCGCGCCTATCCAACGTGCTATCGAGGCTGGCGATAGTGAGAGTGGAGTGACCATCATGCAGATGGATGCCGGCCTCGACACTGGCCCCATGCTCCTGAGGCGTACGACCCTCATCGACACCACGACGACCAGTGGTGAGTTGCACGATCAACTGGCTAAACTGGGTGGCGAGGCCATCGTCGAGGCACTGGATGCCCTGGCGGGTTTAGGCCTGGCACCGACACCACAACCTGAGGAAGGTGTCAGCTACGCCGCCAAGTTATCCAAGGCCGAAGCCGAACTGGACTTCACTCAACCAGCCACGGCACTGGTGGCCAAGATCCATGCCTTCAATCCCTGGCCCGTCACTTGGACCAAGCTGGGGAGTGAAACGCTACGCTTGTGGCAAGCAGAGCCCGGCAGACGCCGCGACGATGACCCGGATTCTCCTCCCGGCAGTTTGCTGCCAGCCGACAGCGATGCCTTGCGTATCGCCTGTGAAAACGACGGCAGTGATGTCCTACGCGTGACCCTGGCCCAGCTCCCTGGTGGTAAGGCCTTACCGGCCCGGGATCTGCTCAATGCCCGCGGCGACCGTTTGAACACTGGCACCCTTCTGGGCCAGCCTGATCCCATGCAAGAGGAACCTCGCCCATGAATCAGGATGACAAGTCCCCCGTTTCCAGTGGCCAAGCGGTACGTGCAGCCGCAGCCCGCGCCTTACTGCCGGTGATTTCCGACCAGGGTTCGCTGGCCAGTCTCGACGATAGCCAGGTGCCGGCGCGCGACCGGGGGTTGCTGCGCGCCCTGTGTTATGGCGCATGCCGTACCCTACCGCGTCTCGAAGCGTTGGCCAGCGAACTGCTGAGGAGTCCCTTCAAGTCGCGCGACGCCGATATCCAGGCCCTACTACTGATCGGCATCTACCAGTTGCTCTATTTGCGAGTCCCGCCACATGCCGCCGTGGGCGAGACAGCCGGCGCCGCGCGTGTACTCAACAAAGCTTGGGCAACCGGAGTGATCAATGGGTGTCTGAGGCGCCTACAACGTGAATCGAGCAAATTACAGGCCAAAGTCGACCGTGACCCCTGCGTGGCCCTGCTGCATCCCCCTTGGTTGCTCAAGTGGCTGCGCCGGGCCTGGCCCGATGACTGGCGGGAAATCGCCATCGCCAACAATCAGCCAGGTCCCATGACATTGCGCGTCAATCGTCGTCACGTCGATCGCGAGGTGTATCGCGAGCGACTCATCAGCGCAGGATTCGAGGCAACCCTGTGCCAACACGCACCGGATGGTCTAACACTGATCGAGTCCTGTGACGTCGATGCACTGCCCGGTTTTCGCGACGGCGTGGTCAGTGTACAGGACGAAGCGGCCCAGCTTGCCGTAGAACTGCTAGGCCCGATTCTGGCACCACGCCCGGGTGCACGTGTTCTGGATGCCTGTTGCGCTCCTGGCGGCAAGACTGCCCACCTGCTGGAAGTTTTCGACGTGGATGTAACCGCTATCGACAGCGATGCCTCACGCCTGGCACGTGCCGAGTCGACCCTCTCGCGTCTGGGCCTCACGGCAAAGTTGATCCACGCCGATGCCAGCAACCTGACATGGTGGGACCGAACCGAGTTCGACGCCATTCTGCTCGATGCTCCCTGTTCCGGTAGTGGCGTGATTCGTCGACATCCCGATATCAAACGCCTGCGTCGTCCGGAAGACATTCGAGAGCTCACGACCTTGCAGGCACGACTGCTCGACAACCTATGGCAGACCCTCCTCCCTGGCGGTACCCTGCTATACGCCACCTGCTCGGTGCTTCCTGAAGAGAACGCCGACCAGATCGAAGCGTTTCTCTCCCGCACACCGGACGCTACCGCCACTACACCGGAGCAAGTGGGCTGGGGACGCCCGGCCGGCGTCGGACGACAGTTATTGCCGGTGGAAGATGGGCATGATGGCTTCTTCTACGCTCGCTTGCTCAAGCATCCGTGAGAGTTCCTATACTGGCAGTAAGCGCCGCTTGGCGTGATCTCGACAAGAGATACATGACTCACAGGCAAAGGAGTGGCCCATGTCCCACGTCTACAAGCATATCGAGCTGACCGGGTCGTCTACCGAAAGCATCGAGGATGCCGTCTCCCAAGCCCTGGCCAGGGCCAATCAGACACTTCACGGCATGCGATGGTTCGAGGTGACGGAGACCCGGGGTCACATCGATCAAGGTCGCGTGGCTCACTGGCAGGTCACGCTCAAGGTCGGTTTCACACTCGAGTAAGCATGCCAGTACCGTTACGAACGACTTACCTCGCCCTGTCTTCGACGGGGCGAGTGGTTTATGCTAGCCGGCGTTTGCCGGCCATCTTCCGGCGATCACCGGTCATCAGCATGCGGATACGCTATTCATGAAGATCATCATTCTGGGCGCAGGCCAAGTCGGTGGAACCCTGGCCGAACACCTGGCCCACGAGGAAAACGACATCACTGTCGTGGATACTGATGGTGAGCGCCTACGCGAACTGCACAATCGCCTGGATATTCGTACCGTATCTGGCCCAGCGTCATATCCGATGATCCTGCGCCAAGCCGGTGGTGAAGACGCCGACATGCTGATCGCGGTGACCAACTCAGATGAAGTCAACATGATCGCCTGCCAGGTGGCGCATACCCTGTTTCGCACGCCAACCAAGATCGCACGCGTCCGGGCCACCGCCTACCTGGCCCGCAAGGGATTATTCGCTCACGATGCCGTCCCCATCGATGTTCTGATTACTCCCGAACAGGTGGTTACCGACCATATCCGACGCCTGATCGAATATCCTGGTGCCCTGCAGGTACTGGAATTCGCTGGAGGACAGGCCCAGCTGGTCGCGGTCAAAGCCTTTTACGGCGGCCCACTGGTAGGTCAGGAACTGGGCTTTCTGCGCCGCCACATGCCCAACGTCGATACTCGGGTGGCAGCCATCTATCGCCGCAACCGGCCGATCATTCCACGCGGCGACACTGTGATCGAGGCCGACGATGAAGTGTTCTTCATCGCTGCGCGTCGCGACATCCGCGCAGTGATGAGCGAGTTGCGCAAGCTCGACCGTGACTTCCGTCGTATCGTCATCGCCGGCGGCGGTCATATCGGCGAGCGTCTGGCCGAGAATCTCGAGCATAGCCATCAGGTAAAGATCATCGAGCACAACCTGGAGCGCTGCACCTCGCTTTCGGAACGCCTCGATCGCACCGTGGTGCTGCACGGCAGCGCCACCAGTAAGCGGCTGCTGCTGGAAGAGAACATCGAGGACTGCGACATCTTCTGTGCTCTGACCAACGACGACGAGGTCAACATCATGTCATCGATGCTGGCCAAGCGCCTAGGTGCCAAGAAAGTACTGACACTGATCAACAACGCTGCCTATGTCGACTTGGTCCAGGGCGGCGAGATCGACATCGCCATCTCTCCCCAACAGGCCACCATCGGCAGCCTGCTGACACATGTGCGGCGCGGCGATATCGTCAATGTCCACTCGCTGCGCCGCGGCGCCGCCGAGGCCATCGAGGCCATCGCCCACGGCGACTCGCGATCGTCCAGGGTGGTGGGGC
Source organism: Litchfieldella anticariensis FP35 = DSM 16096 (assembly GCF_000409775.1). Taxonomy (GTDB): domain Bacteria; phylum Pseudomonadota; class Gammaproteobacteria; order Pseudomonadales; family Halomonadaceae; genus Litchfieldella; species Litchfieldella anticariensis. Next base: position 347,763 of record NZ_KE332391.1, read on the forward strand.
GTACCATCGACGAAATCGACCTGCCCAGTGGCACTACCATCGGCGCCATCGTGCGCGGCAAGGAAGTCCTGATCGCTCACCACGACGTGGTGGTGGAATCCGGCGACCATGTCATCCTGTTCGTGATCGACAAACGCCGTATCCGCGACGTGGAGCGGTTGTTCCAGGTCGGCCTGACATTCTTCTGAGCATGCTTGCGATGCCACCTCACTGGACAGAGACAGTCCCATCATGAGCCTGCGCGTCATTCTACGCATCCTGGGCCTGCTACTGATGCTATTCAGCCTGACCCTGGTACCACCGATTCTGATTTCCCTATGGTTTCGCGACGGCGCCTGGGAAGGCTTCACCATCGCCCTCGCCATCACCATTGCCACCGGCGCCGTCTTGTACTGGCCCAACCGTCTGGCCCGCAAGGAGTTGCGAAACCGTGACGGCTTTTTGATCGCTGCCCTGTTCTGGACCGTACTAGGGTCGTTCGGTGCTCTGCCACTCATGCTGGAAGATACCTACGCCCTGTCCCTCACTGATGCCGTGTTCGAATCCTTTTCCGGGCTGACCACCACCGGTGCCACCGTGATTACCGGCATCGAATTTCTGCCTGAAGCGATCCGCTATTACCGACAACAGCTACAGTGGCTAGGCGGCATGGGAATCGTGGTGCTGGCAGTGGCCATTCTGCCGACACTGGGCGTCGGCGGTATGCAGCTCTATCGCACCGAAATTCCCGGGCCGCTCAAGGACTCCAAGCTGACACCCCGTATCACCGAAACCGCCAAGGCACTGTGGTATATCTACGCCAGCATCACCCTGCTGTGCATCGTCGCTTATTGGCTGGCGGGCATGGACTGGTTCGACGCAGTAGGGCATGCCTTCTCGACCGTCGCTATTGGTGGCTTCTCCACCTATGACGCCAGTATCGGGCACTTCGACAGTGCCGTCATCGAACTGATCTGTATTGGCTTCATGATCGTTTCGGCCATGAGCTTCAGCCTGCATTTCGTTGCCTGGCGTGAAAAACGCCTGACCCAGTACCTGAAGGATCCGGAAGCCCGTTTCCTGCTATTGTTCTTGATCGGTTTGAGCCTAGTCACAGTGACCTCGTTGTGGCTTACGTCCACCTATACCGATGCCGAGGTTCTGCGCCATGGCTTGTTCGAGGTGGTCTCGATCGCGACTACCTCTGGCTTCGGGGTGGCCGACTTCTCAGGCTGGCCCGGTGCCCTGCCATTCCTGTTGTTCGTGACCGCTTTCGTAGGCGGTTGCTCCGGTTCCACCGGCGGTGGCATCAAGGTCATCCGTATCATTTTGATCCTGAAGCAGGGCATGAGAGAGATTCTGCGCCTGATTCACCCCAATGCCGTCATCGCCGTCAAGATAGGCAAGGTCAGCGTTCCCGATGGCGTCGCCCAAGCGGTATGGGGCTTTTTCTCGGTCTACGTGATGCTGTTCCTATTGATGCTGGTAGGCGTCATGGCCACCGGTGTCGATCAAGTCACCGCCTGGTCGACAGTGGCCTCGTCACTCAACAACCTTGGCCCCGCCCTGGGTGAGGCCACCAGCCACTATGGCGACATACCGACCTTGGCCAAGTGGATCCTGGTGCTGGCGATGCTGCTCGGGCGCCTGGAGATCTTCACACTGCTGGTACTGTTCACCCCCGCATTTTGGAGAAGATGAGCCGCGCGGTTTTCCCGCCGCCCGGCTTCATGGATAATCGGATAGTCACCCCCAAGATATCGAGCGTCCATGACCGATTCCCAGGACATCACCGCCAGCATGAATGAGGCGGCGATCACTACCGGCCCCTTGCGTGTGGTGGAACACGGCACGACCCGCTATACCCTGCTGGGCACCGCCCACGTCTCCGCCGACAGTGCCGAAGAGGTCCGCCGCTTGATTCGCTCCGGCGAGTATGATGCCGTGGCCATCGAACTGTGCCCTTCACGTCACCAAAGCTTGATAGAGCCCGACGCTCTAGCCAACCAGGACCTGTTTGCAATCTTTCGCCAAGGCAAGGCCGGCATGGTTGCCGCCAGCCTGGCGCTGGGCGCCTTCCAGCAACGGGTTGCCGAGCAATCGGGTATCGAGCCCGGCGCCGAAATGCGTGCCGCCCTTGAAGAAACCCAAGCCCACGACCTGCCAGTCCTGCTGATCGACCGCGATATTGGTATCACGCTCAAGCGCATCTATCACAACGTGCCTTGGTGGCAGCGCTTCAGCCTGCTTTCAGGGCTATTGGCCAGTGTGGTATCGCGCCAGGAAGTCTCGGCCGCTGACATCGAACGGCTCAAGGAAGGCGATGTTCTGGAATCGACCTTCAGTGAATTTGCAGAGCAATCCGAGGCTCTGTATACCCCGCTGATCAGCGAACGCGACCGTTACATGGCCCTTCGAATCGGTGAAGAAAACGTATCCGGACGCTATCGCAATGTGCTGGTGGTGATCGGTGCCGGTCACCTCAAGGGATTGAGTGAGCACCTGGAGTCGCCATTGCCGAAGGAGCCGAGCCAGGAACGGGAAGCGTTGGAACATACGCCACCGCGTACCCGCTGGTGGAAGGCTGCTCCCTGGTTGATCACCGCCTTGGTGTTGACCGGTTTCGCCATCGGTTTCTCACGCGACTTCGAACTTGGATCGCAGCTGGTCATCGAATGGTTCCTGATCAACGGTGTGCTTTCGGCGCTGGGCAGTGCCATCGCCCTCGCTCATCCAGTGACCATCGCCGCCACCTTCGTTGCCGCGCCACTGACCTCGCTCAACCCGACCATCGGTGCCGGCTTCGTCGCAGCCGGAGTGGAACTCTTCATGCGCAAGCCCAAGGTCGGAGACTTCGCCCACTTGCGCCACGACGTCACCTCGCCCCGTGGCTGGTGGCGCAACCGTGTCTCGCGCACGTTATTAGTGTTCCTGCTCTCTACTCTGGGCTCGGCAGCCGGTACCTGGGTGGCCGGATTCCGCATTGCAGGAGCGCTGTTTGGCAATTGATCAGCGCTTCCGTTCCAGCAACCGCCGCATCGCGGCAGTCGGCTGTTCCAGCTTGTGGTAAGCACGGCTTGCCGCATAGCTGTCGTTGAAGGCGTCGAAGTAGTCGTCGAGGATCTCGGCGGCGGTGGTATCGCCGTTCTGACGCAGCAGTTCGATAGCAACCTCCGCAGTGCACAGGTGCGCGCTGGAAGCCGGCTTGCGAAGCCGGTAACGGGTCAAGCGTGCAGTCGACAATGGCAATACCGGCAGGCTTTCCAAGTAGGGACTTTTTCGGAAGATACGCCGTGCTTGGCGCCAAGTGCCATCCAGGATGATGAAAACCGGGATGCGACGCTGTGCCTTGGTGTCTTCCACTGCCTTCATTCCTACTACCCGGTTGGCATAATCCGGTTGATCGTCGGGGAAAACGACGAAGGGGGCGTAACGTTCATCTTCCAGTAATGCCAACAGGCGCTCATCGGGCGCGGTACGGTACCAGGTAAACACCTCGGTGGACGGCAACACATCACCGATCAGCCGTCCGGTATTGGTCGGCTTGTGGTGTTCCAAGGGATGAGTCAGCAACCACACACATGCTCGACTTTCGGCCATCACTCGGTAGGGGCACAAGCAGTTGAGCATTGGTAGATGGCAGCCGAGGCAACGCTCGACGAAGCTGCCACGCGCCTTGAACTCACGACGTGGCGGTCGCGGATGGCCGGTGGCGGGATCTCGCTCGGAGTGCTCGTGGAAGGTGTCGTATTGCATCGCTGGCGTCGGATTGAAAACGGGAGCGTATTCTAGCACGTGCAACGTTGCCCACATTCACTCCAGCAATGTCTCCGGCACCCACAACCTCCCTTGGCGCTGCCAGTGGCGAACCAACTCCGGCACGCCCTCGCCGGCAGGCTGGCCGATCTTGGCCACGCCCGGTGGCGCCAGTCGCTCGGCATCGGGATCAACCAGTATCACGTCCACATCCATGGGCACCTGGCGCAGCAATGCACCCGCCGGCATCACTGCTAGCGACGTGCCCACTACCAGCAGTAGATCGGCCTGCTCGACGATCTCACAAGCATCGCCGTAGCGTGGCACCGCTTCGCCAAACCACACTACATCGGGACGCAATTGGCTGCCCTTGTCGCAGACATCACCCAAGACGATATCGCCGCGGTGCACGGGATAACACATTCGCGGATCAACCGTGGAACGCGCCATCAGGATCTCACCATGCAGATGCAACACATCACGCGAACCAGCGCGCTCGTGTAGATCGTCAATGTTCTGGGTGATGATGCTGACTCGAAAACCGTCGCGCTCAAGCTCGGCAAGCGCCTTATGAGCGGCGTTGGGCCGTGCTCGGCGCACCTGGGCACGGCGCTGGTTATAGAAGCGCAGCACCAGTCCGGGGTCGCGTACCCAGGCCTCGGGTGTGGCGACATCCTCGACTCGATGCTCTTCCCACAGGCCGTCGCTGGCACGAAAGGTCTTGAGGCCACTCTCGGCACTGATCCCTGCTCCGGTCAGCACCACCAGGTGAGGTGTTCGCTGTCGTGTCATGATCAGGCGGAAGTCAGTAAGTCAGCGAATGACCGTCATCGACGAAACGCCGCTTGTTGCGGTACGGGTAGACATCGATGACGCGGCCATCGAGGATGGCACGTTGCAGCCCCTTCCAGTAATCGGCATCGAACAGCTCCGGATGCAGTTCGTAGAAGCGCTTACGCAATCGGACATTGGCGAACAAGAAGGGGCCGAATTCCTCCGGAAAAATATCATTGGGCCCCACCGAGTACCAGGGCTCGTCGGCCAGTTCCTGCTCGGGATATAGCGGTTCGGGAATCTTGCGGAAATTGCACTCAGTCAGGTAGCAAATCTCGTCATAGTCGTAGAACACCACTCGACCATGGCGGGTCACGCCGAAATTCTTGAGCAGCATGTCGCCGGGAAAGATATTGGCCGCAGCGAGTTGCTTGATGGCGTTGCCATAATCCTTGAGCACCGCCTCGGTTTCCTGTTCATCGCATTGTTCGAGATAGAGGTTCAGCGGCGTCATCATGCGCTCGGTGTAGCAGTGTTTGATGATTACCTTGTCGCCCTTGAGCTGCACCGTGGACGGCGCCGTCTCGAGCATCTCAGCCAGACAGTCGGGATCGAAATGGTCCTGGCGAGTGATGAAGTTGGAAAATTCCTGGGTATCGGCCATGCGCCCTACACGGTCGTGACGCTTGACCAGGCGATACTTCTCTCGCACGTCCTCGTGACTCATTTCCTTGGTGGGATCGAAGCGATCCTTGATGATCTTGAACACCGTGCGAAACGACGGCAGCACGAATACCGCCATGACCATACCCCGCACCCCAGGAGCAATAACGAACTTATCCTCGCGTCTGGCCACGTTTCGGTTAAGAGCACGGAAGAATTCGGTCTTGCCATGTTTGTAGAAGCCGATGGCCGAATAGAGCTCGCCTTCTGGCTTGTCAGGCATCAGTTCCTGCAGGAAGTCCACGAATTCACCCGGGACTTGCACCTCCACCTGAAAATAGGCACGCGTGAAGGAGAAGATGATCGAGACTTCCTGAGGCTCGATGATCACGGTATCCAGGTGCAGGCCCTCGCTGGCTTCCTGACGTTCGCCGTGCAGCACCGGCAGTACCAACGGTACCTGCTCGCCGCCGCCCTGGATACGCCCCACCAGGTAGGCACCCTTGTTGCGGTAGAAAACGCTCTTGAGCAGTTCGACTTCGGCATCCTCGGCATCGCGGATAGCTAGAGGCAAATGCGCTCTCAGGAAGGCGGTACCTAACTTGACGTCTCTCTCGATCGCCTCGAAGCGGGTTTCCAACGGCGCATCGACAAGCGCCCAGTGCAATGCGGCTGACCAGTCGCCCGCCACCCGAAAGCGCCGAGTCAATTCGATGCCGGAATGATGAGAGGCAGCATCCCGCGAGCTATAGACGAACATCCAGTCATTGCGAATATGGCGATGATGAAATATCGAACAGAACATCGAATTGAAGAAAGTTTCCGCCAGTTCATAGTCGAGCCGTTGATTGATCAGCTCTGCATAATGGGCCCTCGCCTCACGCCAGCATTCATAATTGGTTAGTTCGTCCTCTTCGAAAGTGCGCTGCAGCCGTGCCAGGGTTTCCTCAACTTTTTCGTCATACAGATTGATACGTTCGGCCGACACCTGTTGTGCCTCGCGCCAGGCTGCATCGCGAAAGCGCCGTCGTGCATCGGCGGTGATCTGCTTGAAACGTGAGCGGTATTCGTCGAAGCCGTGCAGGATAGTAGCGGCGAGGCGATAGGCAGCGGATAGTTTCATGGACGAACTCCAGGCGACGTAACCTCATAGCTTCGGCGATCATGCACCGCAAGGCGAGGCGACCATGGTGGAGAGGCTTGTAGTCTTGCGACAATCCGGAGTTGCTTGATTCTTGATTCACTTGCGCCAGAACATTGGCGTCAACATCACCAGCACGGTGAGAATTTCCAAACGGCCCAACAGCATACCGATGCACAGCAACCACTTGGCGGTATCCGGCAGCGACGCGAAGTTACCCGCCGGACCGATGATCTCGCCCAGTCCAGGGCCGACGTTAGCTACCGCCGTGGCCGCACCGGTCAATGATGTCGTGAAGTCCAGCCCCAATAAAGACAGGCTCAGCGCCAAACCAGCGATGGTCAGGAAATAGAAGAACGAGAATGCCACCACGCCGCGAGAAATGTCATCGGTCAAGGGCATACCGTTGTAGCGCGAAGTAAAGACACCATTAGCATGGATCAGGAAGCGTAGTTGGTTCTTGAGCATTTCCGTCGCTACCTGGAAGCGGAATATCTTCATCCCACCGCTGGTCGAGCCACTGCACCCACCCACGAACGTCAGATAGAAGAAAGCCACGGCCGCCAGCGGCCCCCATTGGCCGTAGTCCTCCGAGGCATAGCCGGTGGTAGTGACCACCGAGACAATGTTGAAAGTGGCATGAGTCAGCGCTTCGAAGGGGGCGTGGTTCTGGCCAATCAGGTAGGTCGTCAGCATCAGGATCACCACACTGAGCAAGGCCAACAGGCCACGCACCTGCTCATCGCGCCATAACGCCAGTCGCGAGCCACGCAGGAAACGGATGTAGAGCACGAAGGGCAACGCCCCCGCCAACATGAACAACGACGCCGCCCAGAGGAGAAATGGGTTGTCGGCATAGGCACCAAACGAGGCGTCCGAGTTGGCGAAACCACCGGTGGCCAAGGAGGTCATGGCGTGCACTACGGCATCCACCGGCGCCATCCCCCCCAGCCAGTAGGTGACCATGGCCAGAAAAGTAAAACCGCAGTAGACACTCAGAGTCGCTTTGGCGATGCCGCCGGTACGCGGCATGACCTTGTCCGACCAGTCGGAGGATTCGGTGTGGAAGAGCCGCATGCCACCCACCTTGAGGAAAGGCAGGATGGCGATGCCCATGACGATGATGCCGATACCACCCAGCCACTGCATGATGCCACGCCATAGCTTGAGCCCATCGGACAGCTCCTCGATCTTGATCAGGATGGTGGAGCCGGTGGTGGTGATTGCCGATACCGACTCGAAGACTGCATTGGTGAATGACAACTGGGGCGCCCCCAGTACCAATGGCAGACTGGCGAAACCACTGATGGTCACCCAACTCAGGGTCGTCAGCACGAACATCTGACGAGGTTTGAGCTCGACTGGAACGCGCCAGGTCAGCAGCCAAGTCGTGATCACGGCCGCCAGCACAATGGATATCGATAGGACGAAGGCAGGAGCATCCGGATCGCGTTCGATCAGCAACACTGCCAATGGCAGGGTCATGAAGATGGCCAGCACCAACCACAGCACCGCCAGAACCTTCAGCACCGGCGCCCAGCCCAGCGCACGCTGCCAACTCACCCACTCCACGCGTGTTGCCATCGGTCAGGCCTTTTCCGATCAGACGGCGCTACTATAGTCGATATCAATTTTGTTGCAACGCCGCATCAAGTCAACGCAAGGATGACAGCCGTGCCTCAAATGGCGACAATGAGCCCCCTTCATCGCCCCCAATACCACGAATGCCGATGCTCGAGTACCAACCTGAAGCTGCCCTACCGGAAGCGGCTCTACCCATCGTCTACCGTGATGACTACCTGGTAGCGATCAACAAGCCAGCCGGAATGTTGGTGCATCGTACGCCACTGGCACGCGGTGAAACCCGCTTCGTCGTACAGACGCTACGCGATCAGTTGGGCTGTCGAGTCTATCCCGTACACCGCCTGGACCGGCCAACCTCGGGACTGCTACTGTTCGCTCTCTCCCCCGAGATGGCGACTCGCTTGTGTGAGGAATTTACCCAGCAGCGTGTGGAAAAACGCTACCTGGCGGTAGTGCGCGGCCTGGGTCCGGAATGCGAACGCCTGGACTATGCCCTGCGTGAAGAGGATGGCAGCCGACCCAAGGTCGAGATGCCAGCGATGGATGCGCTCACCGAAGTACGCCGCCTGGACAGTGTCGAACTGCCGATACAGGTAGACCGCTATCCCCAGACACGCTACTCGTTGATGGAAGCCAGACCCCTGACCGGTCGTCGCCACCAGATTCGCCGTCATCTGTCGCGGCGCGGCTATCCCATCGTCGGTGATGCCAAACATGGCAAAGGCAATCACAACCGCTTCTTTCGCGAACGTCTCGAGTGCCCCGGGCTGCTGCTAGCGGCGGTGGGTTTGTCATTTCTTCATCCGGTCAGGCAGGCACGAGTGCACCTGAGTGCTAGCTTGAGCTCTGACCTGACCGTGCTGTTCGAACGTTTTGGCTGGGCGGGCCATGTGCCCTCCTCAACCGTCCACTGGGAAGATGACGAGGTGAACTGTGCCCTCCCATGACGACATCACCGTGTCACGTGACACCCAAAGGACTGCCATTGCCAAGCGGCACGATTCGCACGATGACTACGCGTTTCGCTTCGGAGGCATTCGCCGTCTCTACGGCAATCGGGCAGCCGATGCCTTCCGCCGCGCGCACGTGGTGATCGTGGGTGTTGGCGGCGTAGGGAGCTGGACAGTGGAAGCCCTTGCCCGCTCCGGCATCGGCAAGCTGACGTTGATTGACCTCGACGATGTCTGCGTCTCCAACGTCAATCGCCAACTCCACGCCCTGAACGGCACCATCGGCCGTCCCAAGGTCGAAGTTCTGGCCGAGCGCTGTCGCGCCATTTACCCCGGTATCGAGGTGATCGCCGAAACCGCCTTCATCACGCCGACCAACCTGGCCAGTCGCCTCCCTACAGATGCCGACCACGTGGTCGATGCCATCGACAGCGTAGCACCGAAAGCGGCATTGATTGCCTGGTGTCGGCGCCACAAGGTACCGATTACCGTAACCGGCGCCGCTGGTGGTCAGACCGATCCCACTCGCATTCGTGTCGCCGACCTGACACGTACCGAGCACGACCCTCTGTTGGCCAAGCTACGCGCCAAACTACGCCGCGATTACGGCTTTTCGCGCAACCCCAAGCGCCGCTTCGGTATTGAATGCGTCTATTCGGATGAGCAACTGGTCTATCCTGGCAGCGATGGCGAGGTTTGCCTGTCGAAACCAGGCCACGGCGAAGCCACTCGTCTCGACTGTGCCAGCGGCTTTGGAGCAGCGACTTTCGTCACCGGCAGCTTCGGCTTCACTGCCGCAGCACGAGTGATGGCGCGCCTAACGCGTCGTGCCCAGTCGTCACACAACGAAGCGTCACAGGAGAACCGCGATGAGCCATGAACTCCCCCATCCGGTACCGGGCATCTATATCCACTACAAGGGTGCACGATACGAGATTCTAGGCGTGGCCCATCACAGCGAGACCGAAGAAGCCATGGTGGTGTATCGCGCACTCTACGGCGACTATGGACTGTGGGTCAGGCCGCTGGAGATGTTCAGCGAAACCGTCGAGGTGCAGGGCGAACCGGTGGCACGGTTCACCCTCGAGAAGGCATTCTAGCCGGAAGGGAAATCAACCCGGTTCGTGCATCTGCTTCTGCAAGTAATTCTCGATACCGACCTTGTCGATCAGGCCCAGCTCGGTTTCGAGATGATCGATATGCTCTTCCTCGTCGTCAAGGATGCACTTGAACAGGTCGCGGCTGACATAGTCCTTGATCTTCTCGCAGTAGGTAATGGCCTCGATCAGGTCATTACGTCCCTGATGCTCCAAGGCCAAATCGCACTCGAGCATTTCGCGGGTGTTCTCGCCGATACGCAGCTTGCCGAGATCCTGCAGGTTGGGCACGCCCTCGAGGAACAGGATGCGCTCGATCAGCACATCGGCATGTTTCATCTCTTCGATGGACTCGTCGTATTCCCACTTGGCCAATGCCGCCAGGCCCCAGTCCTTGTACATTTTGGCATGCAGGAAATACTGGTTGATCGCCACCAGCTCATTGCCGAGCACAGTGTTGAGGTGGGTAATGACCTTGGCATCGCCTTTCATCGAGCTTTCCTCCTGGAACCTTTGGCGCGAAAAAGCGGCCGGCACATTCGGATATGCCCGGCCCCATCATTTCACGCAGTATTGTCAAAAAAGGAGAAAAAGTCCAATTGCGACAGTATGTTAGCGAGACGCCAGTGCAATTGTAAAAGATTGGCGACTGACGTTGACTATCAAACGGCGTAGGCCAGATCAGCAGATGGCATGATCTCGCGAGCGATGGCATCGCGGGCGATGCTCTTGCCCATGCTGGCACACTTGCCACACTGATCGGCACAACCGGTCTGTTCGCGCACTTCACGCCAGCTACGCGCCCCATCGCTGACGGCTTCCCGGATGGCGCGATCAGTCACGCCTTTGCATAGACAAACGTACATTGCATCACCTCACTACGTATGGCGACCACAAATGTAAATGATTCGCAGAGGCTATTGCAATACTAAATTTTTCCTATCGCCTATTTTTTCTTGTTGGTGTTCCGCTCGGGTTTGGGCAGCACTACCACCTGCGTGTTCGAGACGATATCCGACCAGCTACGCTTCTCAGCATCGAACAGGATCCACCAATAGCCCAAGCCCAAGGCTGCCAGGGAAGCACAAGCCGCCAGGAAGCGCAGCAGGCTCTGCACCAAGGTGATGCTCATACCATCGGTCGTCTGCACCCGCAGCCGCCAGGCCTGCATGCCCAGCGTCATTCCACCGCGCATCCAGAAGAAGGCGAAAAAAGCGAAGGTCGCCACGAACAGCAGGCTATGGAACAGTGGTGTTTCGTTGGCCTCACCACGGTTGAGCGCTACGGCGATGAAGCCCATCAGCATCCATATCGCCACGATCAGGAAAAGATCGTAAACCATGGCCGCAAGCCGCCGAATAAGCCCCGCCGGCCAAGTACTGTCGAGTTCGGTGAAGCGTCGTCGCATATCGTCAACTCGTGCGTCGTAACAGGTAGAGGCCTAAAGCGGCACAGACCAGGGTCGGCCCCAGCACTGCCCACGCTGGCGAGAAGCCAAATACCGTGGAAGCCGGCGCTAGCAGGTCCTGAAGGTATTTGAACGCCAGCCCAGTGATGACGCCATAGAAAACTCGGGTGCCAGCAGCCACGCTGCGCAGAGGCCCGAATACGAAGGAAGCGGCTACCAGCACCAGCGAAGCCATGGTGAAAGGCATCAATACCTTCTGCCAGAAATACAGCAACGGCTGGGTCGCCTGCAGCCCTTGGTTCTCCAGATAACGGGCATAAGCCCACAATTCGCTGGGAGCCTGGCTATTGACAGGACGCAGCAGACGGCTGAGTTGATCGGGAGTAAGCTGAGTATGCCACTCTCGCCGTTCATACGTTTCGGCTTCGGTTTGCCCATCGAGGAAGCGGGTGACTTGAACCTCCTCCAGGGTCCAGCGCCCGTCTTCCCATACCGCACGCGCGGCTGAGGTGGCCACCCGTAGCGTCTGCCCTTCGAACTCATAACGGGTCAAATCCAGCACTGTGTCATCGGCACGGATGGCACCGAAACGGTAGAAAGTATCGCCTTCTCGTTGCCATCCGCCTCTTTCGGTCATGATGGCCCCCTCACCCTGAAGCCGCTCCAGTCGCCAGGCACTAGCGAATTGTTCGGTACGTGGGCTGACGTATTCCGCCATCAGCAACACGACAGCAACGACAAGAATGATCGGCTTCATCACTCCCCACAGGATACGTGCCAGGGAGCGGCCGGCGGCGCGCATCACTGTCAGCTCGTTACTGGACGCCATGCTGCCCAGGCCGATCAACGCCCCGATAAGCACGCCGACCGGAGCATATTGATAGAAACGCCAGGGCAGACGCATCAACAGATACAGAAATACCTGGAAGGCGCCGTAGTCGCCTTCGACATCCTCCAATTCGTTGATGTACGTGATTACCAGGTCGAGCCCCAGCACCACTACCTGTACCACGATGATCGCCGCCAGTACGTTGCGGGCGATGTAACGGTCGAGACGATCGGCCAGCATCAACGAATCCCTCCTCGTTGAAAACGCTGCATCAGCCATAGACCGAGCAGAAGATAAACACCGTGGATCGGCCACATGCCGATCAGAGGTGAAAGGGAGCCACGTCCGATGGCATCCATGGCGGCTAACATGAGGCTGAGGTAACTGATATGCAGGAAGATCGCCGGCAATAACTTGGCAAATCGCCCCTGACGTGGGTTGACCTTGGATAGCGGCTGGGCCAGCAAGGTCAGGATGAGCACCATCAACGGCAAGCTGAAACGCCAGTGCAACTGGGCACTGGCCTCGGGAGATTCATCAGAGAAAAGCGCCAGGGTCGTCGCATATTCAGGCGACTCCAGATCATCACCGGCATCGACACGCGACAAGCGCACGGCATAGGTGTCGAATTCCAGGCGCTCGGCCTCGGCACGCCCCGGATCGACGCTGTAGCGCTCACCATCGGTCAGAACCAGAAAACGGCTTCCGGTGTCTTCATCGACGGTCTGGTAGCCACCGCTGGCCCGAGTCACCACACTTTCCGGTGTGCCATCGCGGCGACGCTGACGTTCGCTGATGAAGACTTCCTGCATGCGGGTCTGGTTATCAACCAAGGCTTCGGTATAAGCGGTACGCCCTTCGCCGAAATCCTGGAAACGCCCTGGCGCCAGCGCAGTGAAGTCCAATCGACTCTGCTGCTCGGCGATCAGACGTTCGTTGTGCAACGCCCCCGCTGGTGTCAGCCATAAGCTGCACATCCCCACCAACACCGCTATCAGCACCGCCGGCACCAGACTTATCGTCAACAGTCGATTGGGGCTGGTGCCACAGGCCACCAACACAGTGATTTCACTGTTGAGATAAAGCTGCCCGTAAGCCAGCAGAATCCCCAGGAACAACGCCAGCGGCAGAATCAGTTCGGCGAATCCGGGTAAATGGAAAAGCATCAAGGTACCGAGAATGCTGGCCGGGATCTCGCCCTCGGCGGCATCGGTAAAATAGCGAATGAAGCGGCTACCCATGATGACCAACAACAATACCCCTGCCACCGCGGACATGGTCAGCAGGATTTCACGCGTCAAATAGCGGAATATGATCAATTCAATCTCCCGTGGCGATTCCTTGGCACTCCTTGCGCCATCCCCCATGCAATAGTGAAGTGCTTTGCGTACACTGGAGGAACTCGGCAGCGGAACCTGTGGAAGCGCTGAACACGTGCAGTCATTCAGTGTTCCTTAGGAAGCACTAAACGAATTTTTGTTCAGTGTTTCCTTACCGTGCCGGCATTATCCAGATTCCCTTTACTCTTGTCTTGTGGAGACGCCATGGAATTCCCTGTTCAGACGACCAACCCGGCCAAGGTCGAGACGGCCTGTCTCGTGGTACCGGTGTTCAAGGATGGAGACCTGCTGCCGGCCGCCGACAAGCTCGACGATGCCAGCGAGCGGTTGATTGGACAGTTGATCGAACGCGGTGACTTCAAGGCCGGCCTAGGCAACGTGCAACTGATTCCCTTCGCGCCTGGGCTCAATGCCGAGCGCCTGTTGCTGGTCGGTCTCGGCGAGCGCAACAAGTGCAACGAAGGTGGCTTCCGCAAAGCCTTGGATGCTGCCTTCACGGTTCTGGCCGGGCTGCCCATCGACGATGCCGCCGTGGCAATGACCGACGTACCGGTCCCAGAGCGCGACAGCCTGTGGAAGGGCCGCATGATTGCCGAGTCGGCCTTGCGTGCCATCTACCGTTTCAATGAATTCAAGTCCAAACCGGATCCAGAGCCCCGGCTCGAGCAAGTCACCTTGCTGGTCAGCGAGAGTGAGGATTCCAGTAACGTCAAGGAAGGGTCACGCATCGGTGGCGCCATCGGCGAAGGCATTAATTTCACCCGCACCCTTGGCAACCTGCCCGGCAATATCTGCACGCCACGCTATCTGGCTGAACAGGCCGAGCAACTTGGCAAGGAGTCGAAAGGCAAGCTGTCCGTCGAAATCCTCGATGAAGAAGCGCTGGAAACCCTCGGTGCCAACACCCTGCTCTCGGTAGGACGTGGCAGTGCAGAGCCTTCACGGCTTATCGTGATGCGCTACCAGGGTGCCGACGACCCCGAGGAAGCGCCGCATGTGCTAGTCGGCAAGGGTATCACCTTCGATACCGGCGGTATCTCGCTCAAGCCTGGCGAAAGTATGGACGAGATGAAATTCGATATGTGCGGTGCCGCCAGCGTCTTCGGCACCGTCAAGTCGGTGCTCGCCATCCAGCCCAGGATCAACCTGGTGGGCATCGTCGCAGCCGCCGAGAACATGCCAGACGGTCGTGCCACCAAACCCGGCGATATCATCAAGACCCTCAAAGGCCTATCGGTGGAAGTACTCAATACCGATGCCGAGGGACGCTTGGTGCTGTGCGATGCCTTGACCTATGCCGAGCGCTTCACACCGGCCAGTGTGGTCGATATCGCCACCCTCACCGGTGCTGCCATCATCGCCTTGGGCCACCATGCCACTGGCCTGCTGTCCAACGACGACGACCTGGCACTGAATATTCTGGAAGCTGGCGCAACCGCCTGGGATCGGGCTTGGCACTTGCCGCTGTGGGATGAGTATCAGGAACAGCTCGACTCCAACTTCGCTGACCTGGCCAATATCGGTGGTCGCCCGGCAGGTACTATCACTGCTGCCTGTTTCTTGTCGCGGTTCACCGAAAACTACTCCTGGGCTCATCTGGATATCGCCGGCACTGCCTGGCACTCAGGCAAGCAGAAAGGCGCCACTGGCCGCCCGGTGGGGCTGCTGACCCAGTACCTGCTCGACCGCGCTCAGGATGCCACTGTTACCGAAGAGGAAGCTGGCTGACGTCCAATCGTGGCAAATCCCGTGGGAGCGCAGGTTTTCTGCTCGATCCGGCCGCCAGGCTGGCAGCCTTCGAAAGAGGGCCAACTGCATCGCGCAATGAATTGCGCTCCCACCACAAGAAATCCACTAGCCCGACTCTTCGTGGGAGCGCAGATTTTCTGCGCGATTGGCGCCGCAGGCGCCACCTGATTGCCCAGCTATGCTGGGCTCCTGCAAGAGCCGTCGCCAGCATGGCAAACAATGACCAAAATCGATTTTTACATCCTCCCCGACACCACCCTCGAGGCACGGCTCGATTTCGCTTGTCGGCTGGCGGAAACCATCCATCGCAAGGGCTACCGTTTGCACCTCCATACCGAGGACGAAACCATGGCCCGCGAGTTGGACGACAAGCTGTGGACCTTCCGCCCCGACAGTTATTTACCTCATGCCCTGTTGGGTAGCGACATGGCGACGGATGTCCCGGTGACACTAGGCTGGCAGGAGCCGCCTGAGCCGGGTGTCGATGCCATGCTCAATCTTCATCCGCGGATTCCCGAGTGGTTTTCGCGCTTCGAGCGTGTCGCCGAGATCATCAACCAGCATCAGGATGTGCTGCACGTCAAGCGCGAATGCTGGCAGACCTACAAGAAGCGCGGTTATCCGGTCACCGCCCACAAGCTCCCCGCACAAGACGGTTGAGCGAGTGCCATGACGCTGACGGCGTCGAACGGTATAATCGGACCCATTTTCGATAACGCCACATTTGCCAGACACCACTAGGAGTTGTCCGAACAGCCGCCGAGTGCAGGCAGTTTTCAGACAACGCCTAGGGCGAAAAACGCCTTCTAGCTTGCAGAGCCATCAAGCCCATGGAAAAAACGTATCAACCCGAACAGATCGAAACCCGCTGGTACGAGCGCTGGGAAGCTGATAACCGCTTCGCGCCGAGCGGTTCCGGCACCCCCTACTCGATCATGATTCCGCCGCCCAACGTCACCGGCAGCCTGCACATGGGCCACGCCTTCCAGGACACCATCATGGATACCCTGATCCGCTGGCGGCGCATGCAGGGGAACAACACCCTGTGGCAAGTGGGTACCGACCACGCCGGTATCGCGACGCAAATGCTGGTGGAACGCAAGTTGGCGGCCGAAACCGGCCAATCGCGCCACGACCTGGGGCGCGAGGCGTTCATCGACAAGGTCTGGGAATGGAAGCGTGAATCCGGTGGCCATATCACCCGTCAGTTGCGTCGTATGGGCGCCAGCGTCGACTGGTCCCGCGAGCGCTTCACCATGGACGACGGCTTCTACAAGGCGGTGCAGGAAGTCTTCGTCCGCCTGTATGACGAAGGCTTGATCTATCGCGGCAAGCGTCTGGTCAACTGGGACCCGACCCTGCATACCGCGATCTCCGACCTCGAAGTGGAGAACCGCGAGCAGCAGGGCCAGTTCTGGCATTTTCGTTATCCGTTGGCCGACGGCGTGACCACCGACGATGGCAAGAATCACCTGGTGGTCGCCACTACCCGCCCCGAAACCATGCTCGGCGACACCGGCGTGGCGGTCAATCCCGAGGATCCGCGCTACGCCTCGCTGATCGGCAAGTTCATCGAACTGCCGCTGGTCGGCCGCCGTATCCCTATCGTCGCCGACGAGCACGCCGACATGGAGAAAGGCTCGGGCTGCGTGAAGGTTACCCCGGCGCATGACTTCAACGACTACGAGGTCGGCAAGCGCCAAGGCCATGTGCTGATCAACGTCATGACGCCGGACGCCAGAATTCGCGAGACTGCCGAGGTCTTCGACCTGCAGGGCCGCCCGCGCCCGGATGTCGATCCCAGCCTACCGGCCAAATACGCCGACCTGGACCGTTTCGAGGCCAGGAAGCTGGTCGTCGCCGACATGGAAGCGCTGGGCCTGCTCGATCAGGTCGAAACGATCAGCAATACCCTGCCCTACGGCGACCGCTCGGGTGACGTCATCGAACCGCTGCTGACGGATCAGTGGTTCGTTGCCGTTGAGAGCCTCGCCAAGCCCGCCATCGACGCGGTCGAGAACGGCGACATCGAGTTCGTGCCCAAGAACTACGAGAACATGTATTTTGCCTGGATGCGCGACCTTCAAGACTGGTGTATCTCGCGCCAGCTGTGGTGGGGGCACCGCATCCCGGCCTGGTACGATGCCGATGGCAACGTCTACGTGGCAAGGACCGAGGGCGAGGCACGCAAGAAGTACGACCTGGGCTCCGACCTGACGCTGACCCAGGACGAGGACGTACTCGACACCTGGTTCAGCTCGGGGCTGTGGACCTTCGGTACCTTGGGCTGGCCGGAAAACACCGAGGACCTGGCAACCTTTCATCCGACCAGTGTGCTGGTGACCGGCTTTGACATCATCTTCTTCTGGGTCGCGCGGATGATCATGCTGACCCTGAAGTTCACCGGTGAGGTGCCGTTCAAGCAGGTCTACGTACATGGTCTGGTGCGCGACAGCCACGGCCACAAGATGTCCAAGTCCAAGGGTAACGTACTCGACCCCATCGACCTGATCGACGGCATCGACCTCGACTCGCTGGTCGAGAAGCGCACCGGCAACATGATGCAACCGCAGAAGGCCAAGGCGATCGCCAAGGCCACTCACGACGACTTCCCCGCAGGCATCGAACCCCATGGCACTGACGCCCTGCGCTATACCTTCCTGTCGCTGGCCACTACCGGACGCGACATCAAGTTCGACATGGGACGTCTCGACGGCTACCGCAACTTCTGCAACAAGTTGTGGAACGCCTCGCGCTATGTGCTAATGAACACTGAAGGTCAGGACACCGGCACCGGCGACGAAGCGGTGGAACTGTCGCTGGCCGACCGCTGGATCATCTCGCGTCTGCAACAAACCGAGGCACAGGTCACCAAGGCGCTGGAAGAATACCGCTTCGATCACGCCTCACAGGCACTCTACGAGTTCGTCTGGAACGAGTACTGCGACTGGTACCTGGAGCTCTCCAAGCCGGTACTGTGGGACGACAACGCCAGTTCCGAAGCCAAGCGCGGCACCCGCCGCACGCTGGTACGGGTTCTGGAAGCGGTATTGCGCCTGGCGCATCCGATGATGCCTTACATCAGCGAGGAGATCTGGCAGCGAGTGGCACCGCTGGCCGGCAAGGCAAGCGGCGATGGAAGCGAATCGATCATGAACCAGCCCTGGCCGCAACCCGAGCAGGCCAAGATCGACGAAGGCGCGACTCGCGATATCGAATGGCTCAAGGGCGTGATCGTTGCGGTGCGCAATATCCGCGCCGAGATGAATATCGCTCCCGGCAAGCTACTGGATGTGTTGCTGACCAAAGGCGTCGCTGCCGATCGTGAACGCCTGGAGGCCAATCGCTTGTTCCTAGCCAAGCTGGCCAAGCTGCAGAGCGCCACCTGGCTCGACGATCCCGAGCAGGCACCGCTTTCTGCAACGCAATTGGTGGGTGAGATGGAAGTGCTGGTGCCAATGGCCGATCTGATCGATAAGGATGCTGAGCTGACGCGCCTGGGCAAGGAAATCGACAAACAGGACAAGCTGATCAACGGCATCGAAAAGAAACTTGGCAACGAGAGCTTCGTAGCCAAGGCGCCGGAGGCGGTGGTGCAGAAGGAACGCGACAAGCTGGCTGAATTCCAGGCCACCCGCCGGGTGCTGGTCGAACAACGCGACAAGATCGCCGCGCTGTAGATCACTGGTGATCGAGCACAGAAGGAGGGCTCATATGCCCTCTTTGTTACCGAACCGAGTCGAAAAAGTTACAAAACACTGTTCTGTTAGCTGATTTTCGCTAGAATGGTGTTTTCTCTAACTGCGCTTCGGTCAAGCTCATGCCTGTCTCACCTCCTTCAATCTCGCTTTCGCGCATCCTGTTCTACAACCTGCTAGGCATCGCCCTGGTGCTGAGCTGGTGGTCGCCCGATATTCTCATTTGGGAGTACCTGGACGATGCCATTTTCTTCACTACCAACGCCTGGCTGAACGATGCCAACACGTTATGGGTAACGATCGTGGCGCTACTCAACAACAGGCTGTTCGATGTAGGCAGCATGCTAACGCTGCTGGGACTCTACCTGTGGGCCATCAGCCGCGACCCCGTGCGAGAACACCGATTGCTGCGCTGGGGCGGCATCGGCATTACCATGCTGTTGACCGCCGGCATCCTCAGCCAGGCGGTACGTTATGCCATTCCCTATTCGCACCCCAGCCCGACACTGGTCTACGACAACGCCAACCTAATCACCGAGCTAGTCGATTTCTCGACCAAGGCGGTTTCCGCCGATAGCTTCCCAGGCGATCACGGATTGATGTTGATGCTGTTCACTGCCTTTGTATGGCGTTTCTCTGGACGCACTGTCGGCCTGGTCAGTGCGCTGAGTGTGGTCATCCTCAGCGCCCCACGGATATTGGGAGGTGCTCATTGGTTCAGCGATATCTACATGGGTGCCTTGTCGATCAGCCTGGTGGCATTGCCATGGGTGTTGTGCACCCCCGTGGCACCAAGCATCGCCCAGCGCATCACCAACACCTTGATTCAGGTCAAATGGCCAAGACCAGCCATCTGGCCCTGAATACGAGCATGCCGCCGCTGGCATACCCTATCTAACGCGGGGTAGTTCGCTGGAACCCCCCCAACACCCGACTATCACGGCCAAAGAAGACCAGACGATCCCCGTCGATCAGGTAACGGTAGGCATTCTCGAATAGCATGCCGACGCGCTGGGCGTTGGCAAGATTAGGGCAAGCCATGCGTGTCGACGCCAGGTTCTCGATGTGAATACGGTTACCATCATCGAAGCTAACTTGGCCATTGAGCCGATTGCAGCCATCGCTGCCTGTCAGGCGCAGCGCTCCACCGTTCGGTATCACCTCGAACCAGGCAGGCTCGCTCCCCACCCAGCGTTCATCGGTACCGATCAGGATCAGTCGCCAGCGTGGACCTACTACCGGTGACTCTGCTGCTGCCGTTTGGGCCTGTTGCCGATCCGGCACGGGCGTTGAGGAGCCGGCACATCCGGCAAGCAGTATCGCCAGGAGCCCGAAGCCCAACCAGGTTCCTTTCATCGTGACTTCTCCCTTCTTTAGCATCGCGCGACAGAGTGCCCCATCCTACCGTGGATGGCTAGCATCTCTCTCACCCTACCCCCGACTCGACCAGTCAATCGGCTAGAATCGCCCTGCTTTACTAGGTTATCAGCCGCAATTCAGATAACTTTCATCTTAGGCAGTGGAAATCCACACCTTCGAACCTCAAGGAGAGAGCTCCGATGCTTCACGCTCTACATAACGATGCGCTGGGAAAACTGATTCTGCGACTGGCCGTTGGTGGTTTGATACTGCTGCATGGTATCGCCAAATTACTCAATCCAGACGCTCTCAACTGGATCGGCAACCTGCTGGCGGGCTATGGACTACCGTCATTTCTGGCTTACGGCGTACTGATTGGCGAAGTGCTCGCCCCCTTGATGGCGATCGTTGGCTGGCAGGCACGTCTGGGAGGGTTATTGATGGCCATCAATATGGTGGTAGCCATCATATTGGTGCACACCCACGAGCTGTTCGCGCTGACCGATAGCGGTGGTTGGGCCCTGGAACTGCAAGGCATGTACTTGTTCGGTGCCGTGGCCATCGTGTTCCTGGGTAGCGGACGCATGGCCTATCGCCCTGATTGAATTATCTGCACTTACCCATACCCAACTGCTCGAGGCGTACCTTGAGCAGTTGGGGAAAGCGCTTGAACCAAATCTGGTTAAGGGGAGATGGGTGAGGTAGCGGTGCCAGCTCGAAGGTTGCCTTGCGGCCATCCTCTAGCGCCAAGGTAGTGGTATGACTGGCTTCGAAGCGATCCTCGCGCCGCCAGTATTCGTCCAACGCTTGGCGCACCTTACGCGGCTGATTGATGCCAAACCACAGGAATACCTCGCGCCCCAGTGTGATTACCTTGCGGCCCTGCCAACACCCAACCAGCAGTTCGGCCATCAATGGCTGGAAGCGCTTCTTGACTGACATCGGCCAAGCCTTGTTACCGACCGGCTTGTAAGGCACGGTGTTGGCCCAGAAGACGTGACGCCCCACTTCACGCGAGGCCTCAAAATCAGGCATCGGCTCACCTTGCAAGGCCAGGTAAAGGCCTTGGCGCACCTTCTGCCCGCCGCTACCGATGAAGGGTTCGCCCCACTTGACTTCCTGTTTGCCCGGATCGCGACCGAAGAAGCCCACCGGGGCATCACGAGGTCCGAGGCCAATGATCGGCTCGAACGGATCGCGATCGAACTGTCGATAAGTGTCGACATCGATGCCGTCGAGCATCCGCGCCTCGCGTCGAAACGCTTGGCGCAAGGTGTCGTCCAGTGACATGAATCTATCCTCGAATTCAAACCGACGTCGGTGCAACCGACACCCTCGTATAGGGTGTTTACCAATGTGACGAGCTTGTATCTCCTCTTACCACGTGCCGGTATTCTCCATGGAAGCCCACGGCTCTTCCGGAGGCAGGGGGTCACCATCCTGCAGTAGCTCGATGGAGATACCATCCGGCGAGCGGACGAAGGCCATGTGCCCATCACGTGGCGGCCGGTTGATGGTCACCCCATTGCGTTGGAGCCTATCGCACAAGGCATAGATGTTGTTGACCCGGTAAGCCAGGTGGCCAAAGTTGCGCCCTCCTGTGTACTCTTCAGGATCCCAGTTATAGGTCAGCTCAAGCATCGGAGTACGCGTTTCATGGGCGCTGATTTCGTCCTCTGGGGCGGCGAGAAAGACCAGCGTGAAACGCCCCTTCTCGCTGTCCTTGCGCTCCATCTCGATCATTCCCAACAGGTCGCAGTAGAAATACAGCGACTCCTCGATGTCGCTGACGCGGACCATGGTGTGCAGGTATTGCATGGCAAGGTTCCTCCTTCCCGAGCTTAGCCTTGTGCTTGATGGCGCTCGTCGATTTCTTCAGCGTTTCCCTTACTCCTGAATATAGCGCTGGAAGACCTCGGGTGTATCTCCCCCTTCGCGCCAGGTATAGACGGTGTAGTCGTCGACGCGGCCGGTTTCCATACCCGGCGAACCATGCGGCATACCTGGCACCGCCAACCCTGCCACATCGTCGCCACTCTCCAAGAGGCGGCGGATATCGGCTGCCGGCACATGGCCTTCGATGACGTAACCTTCCACCGTTGCCGTGTGACAGGACGCCATGTCCCGGGGCACATCGTGCTCGGCCTTCACTTCCCGCATATCCCGGTCGTCATGCAACTCGACCTCAAAGCCCTCCGCCTCGAGGTGCTTGGCCCAACTAGTGCAGCAACCGCAGTTGGGATTCTTCCAGACCTCGACCACGGGGCCGGCCCATACAGCGGTTGTCACTAGTCCCAGCATGGCCGTGGCCAAGCCGCGACATAGCCTCGTGGTAATCTTGCGAGAGGATATCGTCATGATGGCATACTCTGTGGTTTCAAAACGGCAACGTCATCTTGGCAGCATCTTGTCCCGGTCGCCAACTTCCAGAGGAGCTCCCTAATGGCCGACTATTGCGACCACGCCCCCGGGCATCCATTCCATGGTCCTTACCATGATCGGGAATATGGCTTCCCGGTCAGTGACGACACGGCGTTATTCGAACGCTTGATACTGGAAATCAACCAGGCTGGCTTGTCATGGTTGACGGTATTGAAGAAGCGGACAGCGTTCCAGACCGCCTTCGAGGGCTTCGACATCGACCGGATCGCCGCCTACGGCGATACCGAACGTGAGCGACTGCTAAGCGATGCCGGCATCATTCGCAACCGCTTGAAGGTCGATGCCACGATTCACAACGCCAAGGTCGTGCAGTCGCTGCAGGCGGAATACGGCAGCTTCGAGGCTTGGCTCAACGCCCATCATCCACTGCCGCTCGATGAGTGGCTCAAATTGTTCAAACGCACGTTCCGCTTTACCGGTCGAGAGATCGTCAATGAGTTCCTGATGAGTACTGGTTACCTGCCTGGCGCCCATCGCGACGACTGTCCGGTACACGCCAGAATCCTGGCATCGGGGCCGGCCTGGGCATGCCAGGAGAACGATCCGCGCAGCCAAGGAATCTGACGCATGGACACCCTTACCCAGGCGGCTCTCGGAGCCGCCATCGGCGGTACCGTTCTCGGCCGCCGCCTGGGTCGCAAGGCCGTGCTGCTCGGGGCGGTGCTGGGCACCCTGCCCGATCTCGATGTAGTCATCGATTATGGCGATGCCGTCTCTAACTACACCCAGCACCGCGGTTTCAGCCATTCGCTGTTTCTGCTCGCTGGGCTCTCCACTCTGCTTGCCGGGCTTTGTACACGTCTGTCCCCCGCACGTGATATTTCCTTCCGCCACTGGTGGCTGTTCTTCGGACTATGTCTCATGACGCATCCGTTGCTGGACACCCTGACCACCTACGGCACGCAGATCTGGTGGCCGTCGGGTGCTAGCCCCAGTGCCTGGCCGATAGTGTTCATCATCGACCCGCTGTATTCCCTGCCACTGTTGGTCGCGACGGTGGTGGCTCTGATCATCGGACATGGCCGGCGTGCATCGGCCTGGGGACTGGCGCTCTCTTGTGCTTACCTGCTTTTCTCCATGGGCGCCAAAGAGGTGGTCGAGACACGCATTGCTCCGGTTCTGGCGGCCCACGAACTGGAAGATGCGCCACGCCTGATGCAACCAACCCCCTTCAATGTCCTGTTATGGCGAGTGACCGTCATCGATGGGAATGCGCATCATGAGTCACTGGTCGGTGTCTTCGATGGCGACCATCGGCCACTGCTGGAAACCTATACCCGTGGAGCCGAACTCGAAGACGTCGTCTCGACGTTATCCAAGGGGAAACGTCTCGAGTGGTTTGCCAGCCCGTTTCTGCGCTACGACATACGGGATATCGGCGATGCTCGAGTGCTGGTTGCGACTGATTTACGCCTAGGCTTCCCAGGCTTTTATCCGTTCAGTTTCGTCCTGGCAGAGGCTGGGCCCAACAATGAATGGCTGCCCACCGTTACCTACCAGCTCGATACCTCTCGCTCCGACAATGGCGTAGCGTTGTCCCGCCTCTTCCAACGAATCCTCGATCCCGAGCCACCACTATGTACCAGCGACTTCGTCGACCGCCGCTGGGTCCGCTCACTCCCGGAGGTATGCTGACCTCACTCACGACAACGGGCAGCCATGTCGGCTGCCCGTCTCTTGCCCACATAACGCTTGCTTGGACGATACATCAGACCCGGTCGATCACCGCATCGATGGCTTGTCCGGCCTCGCTCAGGGCCTGCTCGCGATGCTCGTCACCCATCGCCAGCCCCTCGGCGAACACCGCTTCGACGTCGCCAATACCGATCAAGCCCAGCATTGTCTTGATATGCGGGGTCTGGGAGTCCATTTCAGTGCCGGCATATTGACCGCCGCGGGCCGCCAGGATCACGGCGCGCTTGCCCTCGACCAGTCCCTGGGGCCCATTTGCGGTATATCGGAACGTCTTGCCGGCGCGCAGAATGCGGTCGAACCAGGCCTTGAGCTGGGAAGGGATCCCCAGATTGTAGAGCGGCACCGCCAACACCAGCACATCATGCGCCAGCAGCTCCTCGATCAGGGCATCCGAACGCGCCGCCAGTTCACGTTGCTCGGGAGTGCGCTCCTCGGTAGCCACCTGCCAGCTGCTGAGTTCGGCCAGCCCCAGGTGGGGCAGTTCTTCGGCTACCAAGTCTCGTTCGGTGACCTGAACGTCACCACGCTTGGCGGCCGAGGCCTTGAAGTGCTCGGCCAAGGCACGAGACTGCCCCTGATTGCCGAGAATGGACGAGGTGACGACAAGTACCTTCTTGGTGTTGGAAACGATCATGATGCTCTCCTTGGAGAAACGGGTTAATCACCATGACCGTCATCTTAGATGCATTTTTTGAAACAAAAAGCGCAAAAAACCACGCCAATCATTCGATAAAAACGAATTTTAGTGAAGCGCTGCAGACGCGTCGCGAGCGAACACAGGTCGTGTTTGGCCGGAACGCAGGAACCGGAGCATACATAGCAGTACGTGAGGCTTCCGAGTACCGCCCGCGCATGAGATGTGAAGCGCAGCAGCGAATGCAATGCTTCACGGCGCGATTCCCTGCCCACACCCCTGATACCTTTGCTCATCGATATCCAACGTCACCCGCACCGGATAGGGAGCACCGCTCATGCTGTCGAAACAAGCTCGTGCCTCGAGTGAAAGCCGGAACGGTTGATCGGCACGCCCACTCTCCAGCACGACGCGACCTTGCTGGTTGTCCATCGCGACGACCCGATAAGGTAGTGTCAGTTCGCGATTGCCGTAATCCAGCAGCAAGGTAAGAACCGGCGCATCATGAGCCAGGTTGACCACCCAACCCGGTTCGTTGCCACGACCGTGGAACATGACCCCAGGGCGGTCCTCACGAGTGAGCGCTTGACGAGTCATGTCCTTCTGACAATCCAAGCGGCCATTTTCACTCTCCACCTGCGCTTCATCTCCCTTGTTCCAGAAGCTCAGGTCATCTTTCACGTAACGCGCGCCACTGGCCACCACCGCTGATTCGAGCTGATAAGCACCATGTGTCGACCACAGTCGCAATTCGCCGTCATGGCTCGAAATCAGATCCTGTGCCGGCGTACAACGCCAGGATACGAGCTGTTCGGCACCTCCAGTAAAGAATACCGATGGCATGAGAGGGGCTATCTCCTTGACGACGTCCTGCTCATCGCCACGTTCCTCCTTTGACGGTAACTGGGCGGATGGTCGCTCCCTCACTTCAGGACCAGCCCCATTGCCAGTGGATGGGGAAGGAGAGGAGGCACAACCAGCCAGAATCAGGCCAGCACCCAGCAGCGCAGGTAGGAAGCGAGAAACAGAGACAACGGATGACGACATTTTGGCTCCTTGGCAATCGATGAGCGTTCCCTTGAGTAGCCCAAAGCATAACAGGCGCCGGGGTATTTGACCCCGGTGCCTGTTCTGGCGTGTATTTCACGCTTGTCGTCTTGTCATCCCAAACGGCGGCGCAGTTCCTGTGCCGCTTCCACCATATTGACCAAGGCCGGCTCGACTTCTGCCCAGCCACGAGTCTTGAGGCCACAGTCGGGGTTTACCCACAGTCTCTCGGCGGAAATCCTATCCAACGCTTTCTCCAACAGTTGCACCATCCAACTGACCTCGGGAATGTTCGGCGAGTGGATATCGTAGACACCGGGCCCGATCTCGTTGGGATAGGCGAAATTCTGGAAGGCGTCGAGCAGTTCCATGTCCGAGCGTGACGTCTCAATGGTAATTACATCGGCATCCAGCGCCGCGATCGACGCGATGATATCGTTGAACTCCGAATAGCACATATGGGTGTGGATCTGGGTCTCGTCGCGAACCACCGCGGCCGACAGCTTGAAGCACTCCACTGCCCAATCGAGGTAGCCTTGCCACTCAGCCTGACGCAGCGGCAAGCCTTCGCGTAGCGCCGGTTCGTCGATCTGGATCGCCTGGATTCCTGCAGTTTCCAAATCGGCGACTTCGTCGCGCAATGCCAGAGCAATCTGGCGACAGGTCTTCTCGCGCGGCTGGTCGTCGCGCACGAACGACCACTGCAGTATCGTCACGGGGCCAGTCAACATGCCTTTCATAGGCTTGTCGGTGAGCGACTGGGCATATTCGCTCCAGCGCACGGTCATGGCGGCAGGGCGGCTGACATCACCGAAGATCACCGGTGGCTTCACACAGCGCGACCCGTAGCTCTGAACCCAGCCAAAGCGGGTGAAGGCGAAGCCATCGAGTAATTCACCAAAGTATTCGACCATATCGTTACGCTCTGGCTCGCCATGCACCAGCATATCCAGGCCCAGCGCTTCCTGATGCTTCACCGCGTAGGCGATCTCATCCCGCATCCGCGACTCGTAGTCCTCATGACTCAGTTCACCGGCCTTGAAGGCGCGACGCGCCACGCGAATCTCTGTCGTCTGGGGGAAGGATCCGATGGTAGTAGTGGGAAATAGCGGCAGGTCCAGCTTGCGACGCTGTGCAACTGCGCGTTCCGCATAGGGACTGTCGCGTTCGGCATCGGTCGCCGCCAAGGCGGCCAGACGCTCACTCACTGCAGACTTATGAATGCGCGAGGAATGCCGACGAGTGGCCAAGACCCGTGTTGCCACCTCGAGCCGTGCCTGATCATCTGGAGTGGCACGACCATCGAGCAGTCGCGCGAGCGTCACCACTTCGTCGAGCTTCTGACGAGCAAAGGCCAACCAGCTCTTGAGCTCGGCATCCAGATCGGTTTCCCGGTCAAGATCCACCGGCACATGCAGCAACGAACAACTCGGAGCCAGCCACAACCGCTCACCGAGGCGGGCATGGGCAGAGGCCAGCGACTCGCGCAGCCGGACCAAGTCAGCACGCCAGATGTTGCGGCCATCGATGATGCCCACCGACAACACCTTGTAGGCCGGTAGCCGGTCGAGCACCGTTCCCAGTTGCTGCGGAGCACGCACCGCATCGATATGCAGGCCGTCCACCGGCAGGCTCGTTGCCAGTTGCAGGTTATCGCCAAGCGCCCCGAAGTAAGTGGCCAGCAGCAGCTTGACCGGCACCGACTGCAGCTTGTGATAGGCAGCTTCATACGCCTGCTGCCAGGCAGGTGGCAGATCCTGGACCAGGGCCGGTTCATCGAGCTGGACCCACTCCACACCTTGCTCGGCCAGCCGGGTAAGAATCTCTCCATATACCGGCAACACGGTATCGAGCAACTCGAGCCGATCGAACGCTTCTCCCTTTTCCTTGCCCAACCACAGCCAGGTCAGCGGACCAGTCAACGTTACCTTGACGGCGTGACCTGCGGCCTTGGCTTCTTCGACCTCATCGAACAGCCGCTGGGACGCCAGCCGAAACGTCTGGCCGGCATGCAATTCGGGGACCAGGTAGTGATAGTTGGTATCGAAATACTTGGTCATCTCACAGGCAGCCGCCGGGCTACCAGTGGGAGCTCGACCACGTGCCATACGGAAGCTGGTATCGAGATCCACATCACCGGCCACAGCACCAAAACGAGCAGGGACGGCACCCAGCAACACGGAAACGTTGAGTACCTGATCGTAGAAGGCGAAGTCCCCTACCGTGACCAAATCGAGACCCGCCTCGCGCTGCGCCTGCCAATGGCATGCGCGCAATTCCCTGCCCACGTCCTCCAGTTCGCTCTGGTCGATTTCACCTTTCCAATAGGCCTCGGTGGCCTTCTTCAGTTCGCGATCCGCGCCGATACGCGGATAGCCGAGAGTATGTGCCAGCGTCATGATGCGCCCCTTGTCGTCATTAGCCGTTAGACTTGGCGAGTCGTCGCCATCGTTGGGGGCAGTCTCGCTGGCCATGACAAGTGAATCAAACTAAATTATCTAATCATCAACATGAAAAGTGTTCATTCATCATGCTCGAGCTTCGTCATCTACGCACCTTGATCGCCTTGCGTGACGCCGGTTCACTAGTCGAGGCCGCTGAACGAGTCCATCTCACTCAGTCGGCGCTGTCGCATCAAATCAAGGATCTGGAGGAACGTCTGGGGAACCCACTGTTTCTGCGCAAGACGCGTCCGGTGGAATTCACCCGTGCCGGTCAGCGTCTACTGGCCTTGGCCGAACAGATATTGCCCCAGGTACGCATGGCCGAGCGTGATCTAGCCCGCCTGGCCGGCAACGAGCAAGGCCGGCTGCACATGGCCATCGAGTGCCATAGCTGCTTCCAGTGGCTGATGCCGACCATCGACCACTTCCGCAATCATTGGCCTGAGGTAGAGGTCGACATCCCCAGCGGTCATAACTTCGATCCGTTGCCATCGCTGGCTCGCGAACAGCTCGACTTGGTGATCACCGCCGACCCTCAGCCGCTAGCCGGCGTTCACTATGAACCGTTGTTCCGTTATGAGGGACTGCTTGCCGTCGCCAAGCAGCATCGCCTGGCCAGCCAGGCCTGGGTGACTCCGGAAGATCTTGCCGAAGAAACCCTGATCACCTATCCGGTGGAACACTCTCGCCTGGATGTCTTCACCCAGTTTCTCGATCCTGTCGGTGTCACTCCCAAGGAGGTTCGTACCGCGGAATTGACCATCATGATGATGCAGCTCGTCGCCAGTGGCCGTGGTGTCTGCGCCCTTCCCAATTGGGCGCTGACCGAGTACCTGGAGAGAGATTACGTGCGTGGCGTGACGTTAGGAGAAGACGGCATGTGGAGCACGTTGTTTGCCGCAATCCGCGAGGACAGCCGCGAGTTACCGTGGATGGAGGATTTTCTGCGCACCGCCCGTGAAACGTCATTTGCGGTGCTGGAAGGGATCAGACCAGCCTGATCAGCACGGCTCTTCAGTCCTCACAGAGCAAGTGCAGGTAATGTTCAGCGAGGCTCACGAGAATGGGATCGCGGCTGTACCGGCAACAGCAATGAAAAGCGTGCACCACCCAGTTCTTCACTATCATCGACCATCACACTACCACCGTGCCAAGCCATGATCTTGTGAACGATCGACAGACCCAGACCATAGCCACCAGAGCGTCGGGTACGGCTGTTGTCGAGGCGGGCAAAGGGTTTGAAGATCTCCATGCGGTCGGCCTCCGGCACGCCCGGCCCATCATCTTCTACGTCCAGACGGATCGCTCGTGACTCGCCATGCAGGCGTATCAGCACTCGGGATTCTGCATGGCGACAGGCATTGGCCACCAGATTCTGAAGTGCTCGTTGCAAGTATCGTGGCTCGGCCACTACCTCAACGTCGTCGCCCGGCGCGATCGACAGCTCGAGATGAGCGTGCAAAGGGGCCAAGGCATCGACCACGCGCGCCGCCACGGCACGGCAGTCGACCATCTCGGTCTCCAGTACCATGCCATGCGCTTGGTCTCCTCCCAACTTGGCGTAGGTGAGGATCTCGTCGATCAGCCCATCGAGTTCCTCGATATCGCCATCGATACCCGTCAACTGACGACGCACAGACTCCTCGTCGGTCATGTCTTCGACCATTTGCACAGCAAAGCGAATACGAGCCACGGGAGTGCGCAGTTCATGTGACACCGCACGGATCATCTCCTGCTGGGCACGCAACAACGATTGTACCTGGGCCGCCATGCCATTGAAGGCCATACCCAGGCGACCCAGGAAGTCGCCACTCTCGACCTTGACCCGCGTATCAAGATGGCCACCGGCGATGCGTGTGGCGGCCAGCTCAAGGCGCGCCATACGTGCTTCGACGCCACGCACGATCAAATAGATGGTGCCGGCCAGCACCAGCAGCATGACCACCAACATCAACAACGACAACGACAACGGCATGGGTTCGAAGGACTTGATAGGCCCAACCTGTACCCACTGTGACGGCCCGCCCTCATTCACCAGTTGCAAATGCAGCGATAACGCCCAGCTCTCGGGTAACACACGGATGACCACCCCACCATTGGCGAGGTGTTCGCGCTGTCCCTCATCCAACCCCTCAGGGGGGACATCGCTGAGCTCGACGCCAAGCGCCGTTGCGCTCAGCACCTTCAGACGCTCCTCGCGCTGATCGGGATCGACACGCTCCAACCACTGCCTGAGCCCCACAGCGAGACCACGCAACTGACGTTCGCTGAGAGTACTCAATACCGCTTCCAGCACCCGAGGCTCGCCGGGAATCAGGTGTTGCAAGCGCCAGCCATGCTCACCCTCCGGCTGGATCAATACACGCCCGGCCTCGAGTCGAGAGCGCTGAAAATAGTTAAGCGGTAACGAGTCGCGCTCATACAAGTGCAGGCCAATGTCCAACGTTTCTGCACGCTGCGCCAGCCACTCTTCGCGTAGTGCGACCGGCTGTTCCATCACCTGGTTGGCCAACAACACCATGGGTGCCTCGGCGAGCTGTTCTCGATAGTGCTCGCGACGCACCTGATCGATCATGGCGAAGCCGGCCAATGCCAAGCCGAAGGTCAACACCAGCGCCAACGCCAGCAACACATAGACCCGAAGAAAGGTGCTATCGGCCAGCGGGCGTGCCAAGGAGCGAGGAACTGCCATCAACCATCCTTGACGAACAGATACCCCTTGCTGCGAACCGTCTTGATACGATGGGGTTGATTGGGGTCATCGCCGATCTTGGGCCGAATGCGTGACACCCGCACATCGATGGAACGGTCCTGACCGTCGTACTTGATCCCGCGCAGTTGCGAGAAAATCTCCTCGCGGGTCAGCACGCGGCCGGCGTGGCTGGCCAACAGCCACAACAGGTCGAACTCGGCACTGGTCAGGTCGATACGTGCGCCCTCCAGCCAGGCTTCACGGGTCGCGCTATCGATCTCCAGGTTATGGAAGGTCAGTCGCGCTTCCCCACCGCTGGTATCGCCTGCATCGCTACGGCGCATCAAGGCACGCATGCGAGCCAGCAGCACTCGTGGCTGCACCGGTTTCGGCACGTAGTCATCGGCCCCCATTTCCAGGCCCAGTACCTGATCCATATCATCGGTACGCGCGGTCAGCATCAGGATCGGGCCAGCATAGTCAGGCCGGGCCCGGCGGCAGATCGACAAGCCATCCTCGCCGGGCAGCATCAGATCGAGGATCACAAGATCCGGCTGCAGCTCGACGATGCGCTCGACTCCCCGCGCTCCATCGGCCTCCACCGTCACCCGGAAGCCGTTGGCCTCCAGATAGTCGCGGGTCAGGCCGGCCAGCCTCTCATCGTCCTCGATGATCAGTACATGATCCAGGTCGTTGCTGTCCAAGCTTTCATCCATCCCTTTGATATCCCATCCTGGTGACCCTCAAAACCACGGGCCACGCCCATTTACGAATTCCCTGTTCCGGCCGTGACACCGACCCGACAGGACCACACCACCGGTGCCACATCCGGTTTAGTGCTTCGCTCGGCTACATTCATGTTAGTGAATGATACCCGAGGTTACCTGAAATTCCGCTAGTGAATCTCATTCTCCGCCATCGAAGTGTCATCTCCCTGTCACCGGCGTTGGTTCGGGCCTCGACGAAGAGGTTTCGAATACCCTCAGAAGAGACACAAGATATCCACAGCTTATCCACTTGATGAAAGGCAAATGGCACTCTATCTTGTGTTCGTAACCAGAAGGACCACAAGATAATGTGCTGTTAGCAAGTAGGAGCACCTCTGTCAAATGACTTCGTAGAGGCGACAACGACCCCCAGTTTCCGTCCGGTTCTGGGCAATGTCCAGAACCTTGGCCATCACCACCGGTTCGCTGCAACCATTCACCATCGTTAGGAAAAGCACGGCGCCATGGATACCACTCTCACTTCCGGTAAGACCTCAGTGAACGTGACTGCACCCCAACAGCTACGGGTAATCAAGCGTAACGGCGATGTAGCCGCCTTCGATGCCAGCAAGATCGCCGTCGCCATGACAAAGGCCTTCATTGCCGTGGAAGGCGACAATGCCGGAACCTCATCACGGGTTCGCGACTTCGTTGCTCAATCCAGCAATGCCATCTGCGAGGCCTTCCTGCGTCGTATGCCCGATGGTGGCACCCTACACATCGAAGACATCCAGGACCAGGTCGAGCTGGCCTTGATGCGTGCCGGCGAGCAGAAGGTTGCCCGCGCCTACGTGCTCTACCGCGAGGAGCATGCCCGTGCACGCGCCGCGGCCGGTGACGACATCGAAAAGCCACACCCGACACTCAACGTCACGCTGCCCGACGGCAGCCGGCGCCCGCTGGACCTGGGCCGCGTCGAAACCCTGGTGTTCGAGGCCTGCGAGGGGCTGGCCCATGTCGATCCCCAGAAGATCGTCGACGACTCGCTGAAGAACCTCTACGACGGTGTCTCCATCGATGGCGTGGCCACCGCACTGACCATGACCGCGCGCACCTTGGTCGAAAAGGACCCCAACTATACCTATGTCACCGCCCGTCTGCTGCAGGACAACCTGCGCCGCGAGGCGCTGTCCTTCCTGGGCGTGGCCGAAGAAGCCACCTTCAGCGACATGGCCGATCTCTACAAGCCGGCATTCAAGGCCTACGTCGCCAAGGGCATCGAATTCGAACAACTCGACCCGGCCCTCGCCGAGTTCGATCTGGAGCGTCTCGGCGATGCTCTCGACCACACCCGCGACAATCAGTTCACCTACCTGGGCCTGCAAACCCTCTACGATCGCTACTTCATCCACCGTGACGATGTGCGCTATGAACTGCCGCAGGTAATGTTCATGCGCGTCGCCATGGGGCTGGCCCTCAATGAGGACGATCGCGAAGCGCGGGCTGTCGAGTTCTACGAGTTGCTTTCCAGTTTCGACTACATGGCCTCGACACCAACCCTGTTCAACTCCGGCACCATGCGCAGCCAGCTCTCTAGCTGCTATCTGACCACCGTGCCCGACGACCTGAATGCTATCTATAGTGCGATCCGCGACAATGCCATGCTCTCCAAATGGGCCGGCGGTCTGGGCAACGACTGGACGCCGGTGCGAGCGCTAGGCTCCTACATCAAGGGCACCAACGGCAAGTCCCAAGGCGTGGTGCCATTCCTCAAGGTGGTCAACGACACCGCTGTTGCCGTCAATCAGGGCGGCAAGCGCAAGGGGGCAGTGTGCGCCTATCTGGAAACCTGGCACCTCGACATCGAGGAATTTCTGGAGCTACGCAAGAACACTGGCGACGACCGCCGCCGTACCCACGACATGAACACTGCCAACTGGGTGCCGGACCTGTTCATGAAGCGTGTCTTTGACGACAAGGAGTGGACGCTGTTCTCGCCCGCCACCTGCCCGGACCTCCACGATCTCTACGGCGCGGCCTTCGAGAAGCGCTACCAGGAGTACGAGGAGATGACCCGCAACGGGCAGCTCAAGCTGTTCAAGCGTGTCCGCGCCAAGGATCTATGGCGCAAGATGCTGTCGATGCTGTTCGAGACCGGCCACCCCTGGATCACCTTCAAGGATCCGTGCAATCTGCGTAGCCCGCAGCAACACGCCGGTGTCGTACACTCTTCCAACCTGTGCACCGAGATCACACTGAACACCAGCGTCGACGAGATTGCGGTATGTAACCTGGGTTCGATCAACCTGGCGCAGCATGTAACCGACGGCCAGCTCGACGGCAACAAACTGAAGAAGACAGTGCGTACTGCCGTTCGCATGCTCGACAACGTCATCGACATCAACTATTACGCAGTACCCCAGGCGCGCAACTCCAACTTCAAGCATCGCCCGGTGGGGCTGGGCATCATGGGCTTCCAGGACGCGCTCTACGCTCAAGGCATTGCCTACGCCAGCGATCAAGCCGTGGAGTTCGCCGACCGCTCCATGGAGCTGGTCAGCTACCATGCCATCGAAGCGTCCAGCGATCTGGCCGCCGAACGTGGCCGCTACGAGAGCTTCGACGGTTCACTGTGGAGCCAAGGCATCCTCCCCATCGATTCCATCGAAAAGCTCAAGCAGGAGCGCGGCGAGAAGTACATCGAGGTCGACACCTCGACCACTCAGGATTGGGATCGCATCCGCGACAAGATCGCAAGCCAAGGCATGCGCAACTCCAATGTAATGGCGATCGCCCCGACCGCAACGATCTCCAACATCTGCGGTGTCTCGCAGTCAATCGAGCCGACCTACCAGAACCTCTACGTCAAGTCGAACCTTTCCGGCGAGTTCACCGTGGTCAACGCCTATATGGTCAACGACCTCAAGGAACGCGGCTTGTGGGACGAGGTGATGGTCAACGACCTCAAGTACTACGACGGTAGTGTGCAGCCTATCGACCGCGTGCCCGAAGATCTCAAGGCCAAGTACGCCAGCGCCTTCGAAGTCGAGCCCAGATGGCTGGTCGAAGCCGCCTCGCGCCGTCAGAAATGGATCGACCAAGCCCAATCGCTGAACCTCTACATCAAGGGCGTATCGGGCAAGAAGCTCGACGTGACCTACCGTATGGCCTGGTTCCGTGGCTTGAAAACCACTTATTACCTGCGTGCCCTGGGCGCCACCTCGGTGGAAAAATCCACCGTCGAGCGCGGCACCCTCAACGCCGTGGGCAACGGCAGCGCACCTAGTGCCCAGCCGGCCCCGAGCCCCGCCCCCGAGGCCACGCTGGAAAACTCCCAGCGCGAGCCGCGCGGTATCGAGGACTTCCTGCAAGGCAAGGGCGGCCAGCGCGCACCATCAGCGGGTGAGATAGATGATCTGGGCTGCGAGGCCTGCCAGTAACGACCAAGAACGAAGAAGGAAGACGGCACTACGCGCCGATGAAGAGAGAAGTAGTTGGAGGTTTTCCCTCTTCCGCCCGAAGGGCGCTTCCTTCTTATATCTTCCACCTCCGAGGAACGAGGAAGAATATGCTTAACTGGGACGAGTTCCACGAAGACGACACGTCGGTCGCCGAATCAAAACCAAGCTATCAACCGCAGCCGCCGGCCCCTGCACCCGAGCCCGAGCCCGAGCCGCAGGCTGCCGAAGAAGTGCCGACTGCCGCCCACGAGGGCACCCGCTACCAGGCGGCGGAAACCGATCGCCTGGCGCGTGCCCGGCAGTCACTGGAGGAGCTCGATGTGGCTGCTGGCCTGGAAGAGCTCGAGATGGGGGCGGCACGCATCGAGGTCGACGACAAACGCATGATCAATGCCCGCGCCGACCTCAACCAACTCGTACCCTTCAAGTACGAGTGGGCGTGGCAGAAGTACCTGGATGGCAGCGCCAACCACTGGATGCCGCAGGAAGTGAACATGAACGCGGACATCGCCCTGTGGAAGAGCCGGGACGGCCTGACCGAGGACGAGCGACGCATCGTGATGCGCAGCCTGGGCTACTTCTCCACCGCCGACTCTCTGGTGGCCAACAACCTGGTGCTGGCGCTCTATCGCCTGATCACCAACCCCGAATGCCGCCAGTACCTGCTGCGCCAGGCCTTCGAGGAAGCGATTCACACCCACGCCTATCAATACTGCGTGGAGTCGCTGGGCATGGACGAAGGCGAAGTCTTCAACATGTACCGCGAGGTGCCCTCGGTGGCCGCCAAGTCGGCCTGGAGCCTCAAGCACACCCAGTCGTTGGCACGCCCGGACTTCAACACCGGCACCCCGGAGACCGACCAGGAGCTGCTGCGCAACCTGATCGCCTTCTACTGCGTGACCGAGGGCATCTTCTTCTACTGCGGCTTCAGCCAGATCCTCTCCATGGGCCGGCGCAACAAGATGACCGGCGTCGCCGAGCAATTCCAGTACATCCTGCGCGACGAATCCATGCACCTGAACTTCGGCGTCGACATGATCAACCAGATCAAGATCGAGAACCCGCACCTGTGGACACCGGAATTCCAGGACGAGGTCACCCAGATGATCCTCGAGGGCACCGAACTCGAGATCGCCTACGCACGCGACTCCATGCCACGCGGGGTGCTGGGCATGAACGCGGCGATCATGGAAGAGTACCTGCACTTCATCTGCAACCGCCGCCTGGCACAGATCGGTCTCAAGGAACAGTTCCCCGGTGCACAGAACCCGTTCCCATGGATGAGCGAGATCATCGACCTGCGCAAGGAAAAGAATTTCTTCGAGACCCGTGTTACCGAATACCAGGTCGGCGGTGCGCTGAGCTGGGATTGATCGTGGCTAGAAAGGGGAATGTAAGTGTCCTGAAGTCGTAGCAAGCACGGAGGAAGTGATATGACAGAGTCGAAAAGTGTCATCAAACGCGTCTATGTACCGACCCATGTACGCGATCTTCCGAACGGGGAAAAGGTCAAGATCCCCGGCCACTACAAGGCTCCTTCTAGCTGACATGTCAACGCCTCATCCGTATGCGGATGAGGCGTTTTTTCATGAATGCCGGGCAGCACCCACTGCCCGGATGACGCCTCGCTCAGGAGGCACCAACTGAGGGCAATCCGATGCATGCAACCCATGAAAGCAGCACACATCGCGACACCCACGCGTGGCAGTCGGCCCTGGACCGTGCCTTGGCGGCCCATGACGACGTGGTCGCCCTGGCCCACTATTCCCATGTCGCCAACGCCTTCCCCTCATCGTCTCCCAACCCCTATACCCAGGAACACCCCTTGCTCGACTATCGCAAGCTGAAAGCCTGGGCGATCCATCGGGGCTGGTACGTACGACCGGCACCGGAGCGGGCCTCCCAAGAGGAGAAGTATCGCCCGCCGGTTCGCTTCACCCGCCAGCCGCGTAGCCTGAGCCAACGCACACATTGACCCACGGCTCAGCCGCCTTCCTCACCTCACGACTATCGTTCTCGAGAAGAGGAAGGCGGCGGGCGCTGCCGCCAGGAGAGTATCAGGATCAGGCCGAACGCCATGCCGGCGAGATGGGCGAAATGCGCCACCCCCTGCCGGGTCCCGGTAATCCCTGACCAGAGCTCGATCAGGCCGATAAAAATCACGAAGTACTTGGCCTTCATGGGGATCGGCGGGATCAGCAAAAGGATGTATTGGTTGGGGTAGTGCATGCCGAAGGCGAGCAACAGCGCATAGACGCCCCCGGAGGCACCCACCGTCGGGGCAAACTCCCCCAACGACACCACCAACAGCTGGACCGCTCCTGCCCCCACCACGCACAGGAAATAGTAGAGGGCGAAGCGTCGGGTTCCCCACGCGCGCTCGAGGGGGCTACCAAACATCCACAACACGAACATGTTGATGAACAAATGGAAGAGGTTGCCGTGCAGGAAGGCATAACTCAGCAGTTGCCAGAGCCGAAACTCTCCCACCGGCATATCGGTGGGTAGCACCATGCCCTCCGGCACAGCGCCAAGTGGCCAGAGCGCGAAATAATGGAACATCACGCGTGGCATGGCGAGTTCGACCAGGAAGGTCATGCCATTGAGGATCAGCAGCAGGATGACGAGGGACATACCACCTCGACCGTCCACGCCCGATCCTTCAAATCCCCGTCGCATCCTTCCTAGCCCTCTCGATGACGTTCCCCTATTTCAAGGTGGACGGCATCAGGGCAGTGGCGCAACCACCATGTTGGCGTTAATTCCCATCCGTCATTCGTGAACTATTCCAGCCAACTGGGGTGGTCGATGGGAACCGGTACCGTCACTTCGTCTTTCACGAGCTCCATCACCACGAAGGAGTGCGTCTGGTGGACATTCGGCAGCCTGCCGATCTGTTGACCGAGCACGGCACGATAATGCGAGATATCGTGGGTTCTCACCTTCAGCATGTAATCGAAATTTCCCGCCACCATATAGCAGCCTTGCACTTCCGGGATGAGGCGCACTGCCTCATTGAAGCGATCCAGGGCGTCCTCGCTCGTCTTGTCCATCGTTACCAACACTACCAGTACGTGACCCGCACCGAGCTGCTCCGGGTTCAGATCGGCACGATAGCCGCGGATGAAACCGGCCTGTTCGAGTCGACGTACGCGCTGCGCGCAAGGCGTCTTGGTGAGATTCACCCGATTTGCCAACTCCACAATGGGAAGGCGCCCATGTTCCTGAAGTTGCTGCAAAATGCGGCGATCTATGCGGTCCAAACGCTCAGACTTGCTAGCCATATTGCCTGCTTATATTTTATTTTGAGGACAAAAGCAAACCATTTTAGTGTTATTTGGAGCCACTTCCTAGCCTTTATGGCTAACAATGAGCCAAGAGGGCTACGAAGATAAAACAACGATAGACAGATATGGTGATGCGGCCGTCCTCGACACACCGGTCACGGTGACATTGCAGCCCTCGGGGCGGGTATCGCGATATCTGGTGGCAACAAGGAGGATACGAATGCCTGACAACAACTCATCAAGCGAATCCAGTTATCGACCCTTATCGATCGACGCCCGATCGATAAGGGTCGGGAAGCTGCGTATTGCTTAAAAGGCAAAGCAAGAACAACGCACATCAAACCGAAGGTAATCGAC
Organism: Litchfieldella anticariensis FP35 = DSM 16096; assembly: GCF_000409775.1. Taxonomy (GTDB): domain Bacteria; phylum Pseudomonadota; class Gammaproteobacteria; order Pseudomonadales; family Halomonadaceae; genus Litchfieldella; species Litchfieldella anticariensis. The sequence goes on from NZ_KE332391.1 coordinate 386,856, forward strand.
ATGACAAATCCAAAAGATTCAATCAATTATGAACCGCCAAGCCTTGCGCTGGCGCTTACTCCCGTCGTCTTGACGTTGCTGGTGCTGGGGGTACAGCTATTCTATTTCGGCGACTTCACCCCTCACATTCCCCTAGCCATCGGTATGGCAATAACGGGGTTGGTCGGTATCAAACTCGGTTTCAAGTGGAAGCATATCGAAGAGGGTATCTTTCACGTCATCCATGTGTCCCTGCCCTCCGTCTCCGTGTTGATATGCGTCGGCATGATCATCGGCGTGTGGATTGCCAGCGGCACCGTACCGACACTCATCTATTACGGACTGACGATTCTATCGCCAACCATCTTCCTCGCTGCGGCCATGCTGCTCTGCTCGATCGTCTCGGTGTCGCTGGGCACCTCCTGGGGCACGGTCGGCACGGTGGGCCTCGCCCTGATGGGCATTGGCGCGGGTTTCGATATCCCGATGTACTGGACCGCCGGCGCAGTCGTGTCGGGCGCCTTCTTCGGCGACAAGGTCTCGCCACTGTCGGACACCACGAACCTCGCGCCGGCGGTCACCGGTACCGACGTGTTCTCCCATATCAAGAACATGATGCCAACGACGATCCCGGCGATGCTGATCGCCTTTGCCATCTACTTGGTGGCGGGCTTCACCCTGATCGACGATGGTGCCGCTTCCTTCGACAGGATCAATGCCATCACCACCGCGCTGCAGGCGAACTTCACCATCTCGGCCTGGCTGCTGCTGCCAGCGGTGCTGGTGATCGTGCTAGCGGTCAAACGGATGCCGCCCATTCCGTCTCTGTTCGCCGGTGCTCTGGCCGGTGGGGTCACCGCCATGATCGCTCAAGGGGTCGGCGTACATGACCTGCTCACCTATGCCAATAGCGGTTATTCCATCGATACCGGCATCAGCGCCATCGACAGTCTGCTCAATCGCGGCGGCATCCAGTCGATGATGTGGACCATTTCGCTGATTCTCATCGCTCTCGGCTTCGGTGGTGCGCTGGAAAAGACCCGCTGTCTGGAAACGATCATCCGCGCGATCATGAGCAAGGTACGCAGCTTCAAGGGCGTGCAGACGGCCGCGGTGTTCACCTCGGTGTCCACCAACCTGGTGGCCGGCGACCCGTACCTGTCGATTGCCCTTCCCGGCCGCATGTATGCACCCACCTACCGCGGTTTGGGGTATTCGACACTCAACCTGTCTCGCGCCATCGAGGAAGGCGGCACCCTCATCTCGCCACTGATTCCATGGAATGCCGGTGGGGCCTTCGTAATCAGCGCCCTCGGACTCGGTATCGTTGAGGGAAATATCGAGAACCTGCTGTACATTCCGCTGGCCTTCGCCTGCTGGATGTCGCCGGTGATCGGCCTGATCTATGCGCAGACCGGCCTGTTCTCTCCCCGCGCCAGCGAAGAAGAGCGGCATCTCTGGCAGGAGCAGGGCGAAGCCATTGCGACCCAGTCCGAACTGGGTGCTGCCGCCGACCAAGCCAACGAAGAACCCGCTGTCAGCCCGAGGCCGTCGAGCTGACGCCGCATTTCGCACGACACCAGGCCACGCCATGATGACGAGGCCAATAGATCCCCCGCCCGGTCTTGCCGGGCGGGGGTCATCTATAAAAGATACAGAGTGGTGCCCGACAACTAGTGATCAGAACCTGAGCAGCCAGTATCGATTATCGGATATCCCCCCTGAACAAATCCTCGGATTGCTCCTTGCGCATCTTTCAAACGATACCCCTTCCACCAGCTTGCATTTCGCGGGATCTCCTGGCTCCTTGCCACCGCAGAAATGCACCTCATCGTAGCCAAGCTCATAGAAGGCTCTTCCCAAACGACCTGGACTGTTCAGGCTCTCCATGAACTTGTACTTGTCCGGCCGTACATGGGAATAATCGATTGGCCACCTATCCCATTCGATCTTTTCCGCATATTCGCTGATCTCGACGACTACCCCCTTCAGATCACGTGGGCTTCCCTCTTCGACCTCCTGCAATGCATTCACGAAATCCGATGAAAAAGCCGTATACCACTTCACGTTGACATACGACAAATACATCGGTTGCAGCGAAACAAGCAGAACGAAGGCGATGGAAGCCGGAAAAACCCACTTCTCATTCAAATCGAGAGCAGCCATTGCCACATAGAAGGCAATGGCTGCCAGGAAAAATGCCACACCAAATGTGAATGTCGTCCGATCCGCAATGATCGTTCCCATGGGAGCGGTGAAGACATATACCGAAAGCAGGAAACATACGCCCAATGCCAGAATCGAAGCGGCAATGACAAGCTCTCGCAACTTCCGTTTTACGAAGAGAGCCACGCCCAATGCGACAAAAATGGAAACTACCGCCAAAAATATCCAAGGTGAATAGATAAAGGTCACATGCTCGACGAAGTCAACCAGATTGTTCACGACATTATTGTGCAGATCGAGCGGCGACTTCACTGGATGGGCACTCCGCCATTCAGGGAGCCCTGGCAAACTTCCGAAATACACATACTGAGCGAGCTTCGAAACAAGCCAGGAAACAAGAATGGAAGCCCCCCAAAAAACCAGGATGCCGAAAAATGTCATCACGATCTTGAGTTTTTTCATACCCAGCAAAGTGTTATAGCCTGGAACGGCAAGCAACACTGCCAGGAAGGAAAATGTCTGAAGAATGGCAAATACAAGAACGGTAGCAACACCGCTTGATAACAAGCTTGCCTTGTTTCTAGAAAGCAAGGCGAACAGAAAAAGCAGGAAAATCGCAGCGAGAGTATGGATTGGCCAGCCAAGCTGCTCCATGAGTCCCGGCTGAAAAATGACGACAAATGGTACCGAGTAGAGAAGTGCCTTGTTTTCCAACCGACTTCCAGCCAGGAATCTCCTCATGAACACATACCCGTACCCCCAAGCCATCGCCATGCACAGCAGCCAGGCCAAGTAATGAGGTATATCTTTCGTGGCAGAATGAAAGATGGGGGCGAGCCACCTTGCATTTTCAGAAAATTCCAGAAACTCGGACTTAGTGTAGCCCCATGCATCATGTCGCCAGAAACCATACTCCCCTGCGAGAAAAGCCAAGACGATCGCAAAGGTAAAAAGCACCAGCGCTGGAAGCAGCTCAAGATATTTTGGTTTCATGATAGATGACATCTTGTCTCTCCCAGTCACCGTTAGCCCGTTGCTGATATCTTTCATCTCTGCACATCCGGCATTACAAAGGTCGACTGCGCCACTGCAAACATTTCGGCATTCCAATACATCATCATGAACTCCCTTTCCATGGAAACAATGTCTACACTCTTATGAAACGCTTGCTTCTTGAGCTGAAGCGCCAACCTTCATTAGCACTCTGAAGCATTTGCAAATCACCTTCGGAATCACCATAGGCATATGTGACTTCTGGCTTCCGCGCCTCAATCCACGTCTCAATACGCAAGCATTTTTCCCAGCCAAAACAATTGGCGGCGTTCAAGTGTCCTGTCACATTACCAAACTCATCTTGCTTCAAACTTGACGTCAAAGATGCCGTAAAACCATAGGATCCCGCCCATTCCTTCAGGTAAACATCCAATGATGCACTCACCAGTACGCAGTCATGCCCTTGGGCTTTATGCCATTCCAGTCGTTCGATACCTTCGGGACGCAACATGGTGGGAATGATCTCTTTGTTGAATCGTTTGCCGATATCCTGCAGCTCTTTCAGGGGATACCCGGCAAGATATTGCTTGAGCACGATTTCCTTGGCGATGTCGTTGCGCAAGAGTTTGGTGGCATAGGCTCCGAGGACAGGACTGAGCAAGGCCAGCTTGGTGTAATAGGTCGGAGCGCCTACCACATACTTGAGAAAAGGCAACAGCGTGTCACCAGTGGTAAGCGTGCCATCGAAGTCGAAGAAGGCAACGGGAGTCGTGTTCACAGAGACATCCGCTTGAAGATGAATTCGGGAATATGTCGGATGATCAGCATGATCCAATACCAGAACCAGGGTAGATAGACGTCTCCGCTTCCCTTGGTCATTGCTTTGACGATGCCTTCCGCCACCTGTTCCGGCTTTGCCCACAAGGGGCCCGACTTATCCATACCTGCCGTCATGGGGGTATCCACGAAGCCCGGCTTGATGGTCACCACACTAACGTTGCTGCGCGCCAGACGATTGCGCAGACCCTGTAGGAAGATCGACACCATGCCCTTGGCAGCTCCATAGACGTAATTGCTCTGGCGCCCGCGGTCACCGGCTACCGAGCTGACGACGGCAATGACTCCCGAACGCTGCCGTTCAAAGCGATTGGCCAGTAACGTCAACAGGCTGATGACACTAGTGGCATTGGTATCGATTTCTTTGCGTGTTTGTTCAAAGGAGGCTTCGCAAGCTTTCTGATCCGGCAAGGTGCCATGAGCGATCAACACCGCATCGACACCCCCCAGGAAATCCTCGGCGGCATCCAGGAGGGATTCATGGTGGGAAACATCCAGCAGGTCCGCCGCTTTTCCATCGACTCGCTGCTCGCTGGAAGCTCTGACCTGAAGATCGTGAACCACAGCATCGAGCTTGCTGGAATCACGCCCGACGCAGAAGAGCGATGCCCCCCTGGCCACCAGTTGTCTAGCGGTCTGTTCTGCAATGGCCGAGGTGGCGCCAAAAATGATAATGCGTTTGAGTGAATTCATGAGGTGACTCTACGCCAGAAACGTGATGAGAAAGCGGGATCGATGTAGTCGGCGAAGCGTTCCCATTCAGGGAAACCAGACTGGAACAGATCAGCGGGCATACGGGCGTCCTTGGCCGGATACAAGGTGCCGCCGGCTTCTCGCAGGATGGCATCGAGGGAATCCAGCAGTCGCAGCGTTGCCTCTCCATGGTTGGAAAAATCCAGTGCCAGTGTCGTACCAGGCCGGGGAAACGACAACATCCCCAACGACGGCTTTTCACCAAAGGTCTTCAGTACGGCCAAAAACGACCCCTGCCCGCTGGCAGCGATAGTGTTCAGCAGTTCCGCCACGCCATCCTGTGCTACGGAAGGCGGCAATACACATTGATACTGGAAGAACCCTTTGCGCCCGTAGATTCGGTTCCAGTCCTGAATCGTATCCAGTGGATAAAAGTACGATTGGTAGTGTTGAAGTGCTCCGCAAGGATTGACCGGCTGACGATAATAAAGAGCATTGAAGGCACGCAGGCTCAGATGATTGATCAGAGAAACCGGCGGATCGATCGCCATACGCCTGCTGCGCTCTTTGAAGCTTGGCAGGTTGGCTTGAGGCGGTGCATGCTGACCTGCCAGAAAGATGCCACGACCTCTCTTGCTACCACTGGCCAGGCAATCGATCCATGCCACCGTGTAGGACCACTTGGTCTCGGCATCACGGTTGAGCGACCAGAATTCCTCGAGATTGCCGAAGCGCCGTGACTCCACCCACATCCAGGGACTCTGTATCGGCATCAGTTGCAACTCGACCCATTCGATCAAGCCAGTCAACCCCAAGCCGCCGATGGTGGCCCGGAAATAGTCCTCATGCCGGTCAGGCGCGCACTCCATCCGTTCCCCACTGGAACGCAGCAACCCGAAGCGGCGGACATGGTGCCCGAAGGTGCCGACGACGTGATGATTCTTGCCATGTACATCATTGGCGAGTGCCCCGCCCACGGTGACATAGCGAGTTCCAGGTGTACTGGGTAGGAACCAGCCTTGCGGAACCACCAAAGCAAGAATGTCCGCCAGAGTGACCCCTGATTCACAACGCAGGACACCGGAATGCCGATCGAACGCCATGAAGCGATCCAATCCACGTGTCAGCAGCAACGTCCCCGATTCAGTCAAGCATACATCGCCATAACTACGTCCATTGCCATAGGCAAGAAGCGGCCAGCTCTCTTGGGGCAATGTCGCCTGGCGGTAACCAAGACGATGGATCTTGTCCGGCTGAACTCGGGGAATACGGTTCCAGGACAGCGGCGACTTCATGACGTGACGGCCTCCCCATGGCGGCTGCTGTACAGGGCAATCAACCCAAGCATCACCGCAAACCACAAGGTGGCCAAACGTATGAAGACCGTCGCCGCGATAGCAGCCGGCATCGTCATGCCTTTTGCCACCAGCAGTGACATCATGACGGCTTCGGCTCCACCAAGACCGCCGGGCAGAAAGCTCAAGGCTCCAGCCAGCATCGACAGGGCATAAACGAAGACAGCGAAAGGCAGCGAGACATCGGCGCCCAACCACACGAGCACCCAATAGAATGCCAGCGCTTCGGCGCCCCAGGCTATCACGCCCAAGAGGGTAGCCAGCACCAGCAGCCGGGGACCATGGCATCGCCGGGCACTTTGCAGCATGTCAGTGGTGTGCACGACCAGACTGCCGACCTTGCCTACCCGCTGTTTGGCCCAGCTATTGAGACGCGAAAGCAGGCGCTGGCTGGAAAGGCATGCCAATACCACCACGATACCTGCCACCCCTGCCAGCACCACCCCTCGTGCCTGGGGATATTGGGCCAATCCCAGCAACGTCAGCAGCACGACCGCCACCAGGTCGGAAAGCCGCTCACTCAGAAATGCGGCGAATGTCGTGGGAAAGGAAACGCCGCGCTGCTTGAGCAATACACCTCGGAAAGCTTCTCCCGCCTTTCCCGGTGTGGTGGTCAAGGCGAAGCCACTCAGGTAAATGCGAAGGCTGGGCAACCACGGCACCATATGCCCGAGTTGTGCCAGATAAAGCTGCCACCGCACGAAGCGTAGGCCATAGTTGACCAGCGACATGCCAAGCGCGATGGCGGTGCCGATAACGCCAATACGAACAAAAGCAGCGACCACTTCCTGCCAGCCCCCCCATAGCGAGAAAGCCAAATAACCGGCGGTAGCGACCATGATCGAAAGGATCAACGCCCGTAGGCGCCACCCCTTGAGTTGACGTTGCGTCATGTCAGCACCCACAGAGTGGCTACCACCCATCCCAGCACCGTGATCAACAAGTGCTTGTCGGTTAATAGCTCCTTCGCCGTATCGTCACCTTTCTCCCGGTGGTGCAATAAAAACAGGTAGCGAAAGATGCCGTACACGACGAATGGCAAGGTATAAATCAAATCCGTGCTGCCATGCAGGGCCACGGTGGTTGACGATACGGTATACAAACCATAACTGATGATCGTGCAAGCCGCCGTGACCGCGATGAACTGCTCCAACATAGCAGGGCTGTAATCATCCAATACACGCCGAGCCAAGCTCTCATTGGCTTTTGTCGTTTCCAGCATGAGCAGTTCGGCACGCCGTTTGGTAAAGCCGAGAAACAGGGTCACCATCAACCCGCACAGCAAAAGCCATTCGGAAGGTGCAATATCCAACCCCACGGTACCCGCAAGAATTCTCAGCATGAACCCTGCCGAAATGATGAACACATCCAGGATCACTACGTGCTTTAACTTCCATGAATACACAATATTCATGAAGAAGTATGTAGCGACGAAGACAAGCACCCATAGGCTGACAACAAGAGACAGAAACAGTGCAGCTACGACTAATATGGATAACAGAAATTTTGCAGAATTAAGCGAAATCTCTCTACTTGGCAATGGGCGATAACGTTTTACCGGATGTTCTCTATCGGCTTCGATATCGACAATGTCGTTCAACACATAGACGGCACTGGCGATACAGCAAAACGCCAAGAAAGCCAGCAAAGCTTGCGACAACGTAGCTAATGTCCATTGGTGGGAAAACAAAGGTCCTATCAATACGAAGCCGTTCTTAATATATTGGTGCGGCCTTAATATCTTCACGATTGGCATCAGGCGCTCCTTCCTAGAAAGCCATGATCATCGATGCTTGATTTTGCCAGCAGCAGCTTTCCCTTCTCACTGAAGATAGGCAGGGTTCTACCCCTATCCGTCGAGCGAGATGCTGTAGAGTGGCTAGCTGATTGTCTGTTTCCTAAATGAGCAAGAAGCACATCAACCAGTCGGTGATATTTGCTCTCGTCTTCTATCCATCATGTACCATACCTTGGTGTATTGGCGAAGAAAATTTCGGTGTCTTCCTTGGAAGCCCTTCGTGAAGGACTTGCCATTGTCGACCACGCTCGTCATAAAGGGTTCATCCAGCGTTCTATATGAATGAGGTATGTTCAACGAACACTATCGGGAGGAGTCATCCACTGACCCCGTCGTGAGCAGTTACACACTTATGGGCTTTCGCTCTTCTTATAACCATTTGGAATGCAAACTTCCTAGTACAGATGGATTTTGCTCACCTGCAAACACTACCAAGGCCGACAACAGGATGCTGAACAGGATTTGACCTCAGCGCGTACTGGGACGAAGGTAAGGCAAAGGCTTATAGATAGGGGGAATTACAGTGACAGAATCAAAAAGCATCATCAAACGCGTCTATGTCCCCACCCACACGCGTGTCCTACCCAATGGAGAAAAGGTGAGGATTCCTGGTCATTACAAGGCACCGAGCTAGTCCCGAAGCGCTAGCATGGATGAGCCATCCTGGGGCTGAGGAATCATGCAGCAGTCCATTACCGGTTACCATCTCGATGATGAAGGCCACTGGGTGGCTGAACTTGCCTGTGGTCACTACCAGCATATCCGCCACCAACCTCCCTTCGTCAATCGACCCTGGGTCATGAATGAGGAAAGCAGAAGGTCCATGCTGGGATTCTTGCTGGAATGCAAGAAATGCGATGAAGGGGCACCCAAGGACGGGCAATAGCCATGCCGCAACGGATATCCGACTGCCTAGACAGACGAAAGGGCAAGCCATTGGCTTGCCTTTCCTATGCGTAGACCCAAAGAAATTTGACTCGCTACCCCTTGGGCCCCAGCAATAGCCAGATGACCAGGCCGACAACGGGAAAGATCAACAGGATCAGGATCCATAACAGTTTAGCGATGGGTCCGGCTGAACTCTTGGCGACCTTGACGACCGCCCAGATGACGATGATCAGCCATATCAGACCCAGCAGGCCACCGACTTCGATTCCCATAGTGCACACTCCTTTGCCATTTGATGGATTCCTTCATGTCAGAGGTAGCATAACTTCTTGACCCGACACAAACGGGTAGACAGCGAAAAGTCCTTCACCCTTTTTGTGCATCGGGATGCGGTAACCCTCGACAAACGCTTTCTATAGCGTAGACCGGACCCGACTCGGAAGTTCCCAAACCACACGATGCAGCGCTAGCCGATGAGTTTGCCATTGACGATTTAATCAAATGATTAATAGAATCTGGCACACTCCATGGATGGCTTTGGCCTCTTTTACATCGGCATATCGAGGACTGCACACATGTGGTCAAACCGCTCACTAGCCATACTCCCGCTGCTGGGCTGTCTGGCTCTGTTGAACACCGGCTGTACCGCCGAGAGCAAGGAGTCCCCGACACCCGCCCGGGTGGTGGATACCTATGTCGTCCAGCCTGCGAACGGCCCATCCATCACGACGCTTTCCGGCCAGATCCAGGCGGCAGAGAAGACCTCACTGAGCTTCGAGATCTCGGGAGAGATCGAGCGCATGGCAGTGGATGTGGGCGACCACTTCGCAGCAGGAGACGTCCTGGCGGAACTCAACGACGCGCGCTATCGGCTAGTCCTTAATCAACGCCGAGCAGAGGAGAGCGAAGCACGAGCCCAACACCAGGAAAAACGTCAGGATTACACGCGTCAGGCCAGCCTCCAGGAAAAGGGGTTCGTCAGCCAGGCACACCTCGATACTGCTAGAGCAGCGTTGGATACGGCCGAATCGCAGCTTGCTTCGGCGGCAGCCGCTCGGGAGTTGGCAGAACGCGACCTGCGCATGACCAGCCTGCACGCCCCTTTCGATGGCTCGGTCAGCCAGCGTCATGTCGAACCTTCCGAACGGGTCAGCGCCAATCAGGCGGTGTTCGGGGTGATTTCCGAACGCGAGGGTTTCGAGATGCATACCAACATCCCCGAAACCCTGGTCACTGCGATTCCTCCCGACTCGACTCATCGCGTTTCCGTGCCCGCCCTGGATGGCGCGTCAATACCCGCCACCGTCAGGCATCTGGGGACCCAGCCCCAGTCATCCAACAATTACCCCATGGTGCTGTCCCTGGACGACGCCCCACCCGGCCTGCGCTCGGGCATGACGGCTCAGGTCGAGCTGTCGATCCACAAGGCTCAAGCAGCCGATACACAAACATTGCAGTGGTCTATCCCTCTGACCGCGCTGGTGTATGACCCCGAAGGTAGCGCGCATGTACTACGGGTGACGGATGAGATGCGTCTCGAGCGCGTCGCGGTCGACGTCGACTCGATCGACGATGGTGTCGCCATCATCCATGGCGAGATGACAGCCGGAGAGAGAATCGTGGCCCGCGGTGCCGAGTTCGTCAGCGAGGGCGAAACCGTCAGCCTACTCGGCCAAGGGCCGGAGCGTTACAACTGAGGCACGCATGAACCTGTCGCAGATCGCCTATCGGCGCCGTCCCGTCTTCTATCTGGCCACCGTGGTCGCCATGCTGTATGGCGTGGTCAGTTACTTCACGCTCCCGGCACGCGAAGACCCCAAGATCACCATTCGCGAAGCAGTGGTGAGCACGGCCTTCCCCGGTCTTCCGGCGGAGCAGGTGGAAGAGAACATCACCAAGCCCCTGGAAGAGAGCATCCGCTTGATCGGCGAAGTCGAAGAGATCCGCTCGACCTCGATGCGCGGACGTTCGATCCTGCATGTGGAAATCCAGGACCGCTATTTCGACCTGGATCAGATCTGGGACGAAGTCCGCAAAAAAGTCGAGGCCGTACGCCCCAGCCTCCCCGCAGGCACCCAGGACCCGGTCATCGACGACGATTTCGGCGATGTGGCCGTGGTCACGGCGGCACTCACCGCCGACGACTTTCCGCAGGCCGAGCAGCAGGAAATCGCCGAGCACATCCGCGCCGCACTCTATGCCACCGATGGCACCAAAAGTGTCGAACTGATCGGCGTGCAGCCGCAACGTATCTTTATCGACATCTCCGAAGCCAAGATGGCTGAATTGGAGCTGTCGCCCTCCGATCTGGCCACACAAATCCAGAAACGCAACATTTTCCCCCCAGGGGGCGTATTGGAAGCCGGTGAGCAGCGACTGGCACTGGAAATCAGCGGCGAATTCCCCAGCGTGGAAGCATTGGGCGACGCCGAGATCCGCCTACCGAACGGCGGTGGCACACTGCGGCTGCGCGATCTCGGCGAGATCAGCCGCGGCTATGCCGATCCCGTCGACAAGCCGGCTTATTTCAATGGCAAACGCGCTATCGTGTTTGCGATTTCCATGCTCGACGGGGTCAGCGTCCTGGATTACGGCCAGGCGATAAAGGCACGCATCGACGAGCTGCAAAAGACGCTCCCGGTGGGCTACCGTCTCGAGATCATGACCTTCCAACCCACCCAGGTCGCCAATGCTGTCTATGGCGTGACGTCGAGTGTGCTACAGACCCTCGGCATCGTATTGGCGGTGGTGGTCCTGTTCCTGGGCGTGCGTACCGGGCTGATCGTTGGTTCCATCATTCCCGCCGTGATGCTGGTCACCCTGGCCATCATGGGCCTGTTAGACATGACCTTGCAGCGTGCCAGCCTCGCCACGCTGGTGATCGCACTGGGGTTGCTGGTCGACAACGCCATCGTCATCGCCGAGGACTTCAAGACCCGCCTGGAGGCAGGCAGCCAACGCGATCAGGCACTCCGCGAAACCGGCAGCGAACTGGCGATTCCACTGCTGTCATCGACGCTGACCACCGTCCTGGTGTTCCTGCCCCTGATGCTTGCCCAGCACGTCTCCGGCGAGTACACCCGCTCGATCTCCATCGTCATCGCCATCACCTTGCTGAGTTCCTGGTTCCTGTCGCTGACCGTCACCCCTGCCCTGTGCCATCGTTTCCTCAAGGCGCCGACGAGGGCCGGCGATGGCGAAGCGGAGCCCACCAATGTTTCCGATCGGATGTTCCGGGGCATGTCACGGCGCTACGCCTGGTTGCTGCGACGCCTTCTCAGGCACCGTGTGCTGTTCCTGGGCGTCATGGCACTGGCGCTGGTGGCAGGCGTGGCCATCATGCAAGCGGTACCCAAGAAGTTCTTCCCCGACTCGGATCGCAACCAGGTACTGGTGTATGTCGACTTTCCCTCCGACATCGCGGCCAGCGAGGCGGACCGCAAGATGCAGCGACTCACTAGGGAACTGCAGCAAGTGCCGGACATGAGCGATGACATCACCAGCATCGCCGCCTATTCGGGGTTTGGCGGGCCGCGCTTCGTGCTGTCGCTGACGCCGATCGATCCCGCACCCAACAAGGGATTCATGGTACTCAACGTCGCCGATCGCGACCGGGTCGATCATGTGATCGGTTCGACGCGCGCATTCTTCGCCAACCAATATCCCGACGTCTCACCACAGGTGACCAAGATGTTCCTGGGACCGTCGGACAGTAGCCTGCTGGAAGTGCAGGCCAAGGGGCCTGACCGGGACGTGCTCTATGCAACGGCCAAGGAGGTCGAAGCCATCCTGGCCAGCCTCGACGGTGCCATCGACATTCGCCAAAGCTGGGAAGCCCGGATTCCCTCGCTGCGCATCGAGGTGGACCAAGCGCGGGCACGTCAGGCCGGCATCACCTCGGAAGACATTGCGAATTCGTTGCAAAGTGCCATCGACGGCTACCATCTGAGTCACTTCCGTGAAGGCGACGATATCATTCCAGTGATGCTGCGCTACGCCAAGGAAGACCGCTCGAGTCTGCAGCGCCTCAAGTCGCTGACCATCTACCCGCTCGACTCACCAGGCGACGGCGTGACACTCAACCAAGTCGCGTCCATCGAGCTCGACAATGGCTACTACCGTATCGATCGCGAGAATCTGGTGCGCACCATCACCGTCGAGGGTCGCAACCGCTACCTGACGGCTGAGGATATGGTGCCGCGTCTGGAATCACGCCTAACCGAGCTGGAAGCGAGTTTGCCACCAGGGCATTGGATCGAGTTCGACGGTGTAGTCATCGAGTCTGCCGAGGGGCAAGCGGCACTGCAGGCCAACCTACCCATTTGTCTAGGTTTGATCTTCATCCTGCTGGTGGCGCAGTTCAATTCGTTCAAGCGCCCACTGCTGATCGTCGCCACCATTCCGCTGATCATCACCGGCATCGCTGTGGGATTGCTGGCGATGCGCGCCGATTTCGGCTTCATGGTGCTGCTGGGCATCTACAGTCTGGCGGGCATCATCATCAACAATGCGATCGTGCTGATCGATCGTATCGACATCGAGCGAAGCGAGCCGGGCGCGAAAGCCTTGGATGCCGTGGTCAAAGCCTCGGAGAGACGCCTGCGGCCGATCCTGATGTCGGCCGCCACCACGATTCTCGGCTTCCTGCCACTGATCGTCGGCCACGACCCACTGTTCTACGGCATGGCCAGCGCCATGGCTTTCGGGCTGGGCATGGGCACCCTCATGAGCCTGGGCGTGGTCCCCGTGCTGTACACTTACTTCTTCGGCATCGATACGCGGCCCCAAGCCGCCGAGTGAAAGAGAGCAAATGACAGATGGGAGAGCAGTCCAACCCACATCAGCCCCGGGACAATACCCAAGAAAAACTGATCCATGCCGGCATCCAGCTGTTCGGCGAGCTCGGCTACAAGGCGACGACCACCCGCATGATCGCCGATGCCGCCGAGGCCAACATCGGCTCGATCGCCTACTACTTCGACAACAAGCATGGTCTCTACCTGGCAGCGGCACGCTATATCGCCGGGCAGTTACGCCAACGGCTACGGCTGGACGAAGCCATCATGGCCAATGACGCTGGAGGAGAGCCGGATCGCCAGACGGCAATGGCGGCCCTGCAAGACATGACCCGTCACATGGTGAAAGTCTTCACCGAAGATGACGAGTGCCGTCAATGGCTGCTGTTCGTGATGCGCGAACAGGTCAACCCTACCGAAGCCTTCGACATCCTGCACGCCCAGGCCTTCGGCACCGTTCAGGCGATACTGAGCACGCTGATCGCGATACTGACCGGCCGTTCCCGCGATGACCGGAGGGTGATCGTCGAGACCCATACGTTGGTCGGCCAGATCGTGTTCTTTCTGATCTGCCGCGAGCCCCTGCTACGGCGTCTGGGCATCGAAGCGCTCGATGATACCGTCATCGCCATCATCGAAGACGTAATTGCCTCGCATCTGCGGGTCTATGAAGCGGATTGATTGTCACCGAGAGTGAGGTGGCCGCTCTTGATGTAGATCAGCGCACCGTCCTCCCCGGTAAAGGGGGCATGCCTGCTTTGGTGTGGGCTGCGCAGCCAGCTTCCCCTGGGGTAAGCACCATGCTCATCATGGTAGGTGCCCTCCAGTACCAGGATTTCCTCACCGCCCCAGTGGGTGTGCGGCTCGCAACGAATGTTGGGAGCCCACTTCACCAAAGCGACATACTCGCCCTCGAAGTCGTGAAGCGGCATCGTCATCAGCCCTTGCTCCGGCCCGGGTTGCCAAGCAAGCGCCTGGGTATCGATGACCTTGCGCTCGGTGTCACGGGGCGAGAACTGGTGAAGTTTGACGAACAGCAGGGTGCCCTGCCGACCCGCACTAGGTGAGTGTGAGGTGCCGATGGGGTTGCGTAGGTAGGTTCCCGCCGGGTACGTACCATGCTCATCGGCGAACTCGCCTTCCAGCACCAAGATTTCCTCGCCACCACTATGCTCATGAGGCGGGAAACGGCCGTCGGGCGCATAGCGAACCAGCGAAGTGGCGCGCGCCACCTCCTCACCGATGCGATCCAGCATCATTCGCTGCACGCCCTGTGTCGGTGAATCCACCCAGCGATAGGCATCTGGCGTCACCACCGCTCGCTCGGAAAAATCGGCGTTGAGTCGCATCGTGCTTTCTCCACTTGGCTACCACTTAGCATTCTCGGTCACATCGGAGCACACATCATCACCATGCATGGTGAAGGTTGTCTTATTCGGCTAGCGTAAGAACCAAGGGGGCTTCCTTTTGAGGAACCGGCCATGCCATCCACCAAGGCACCACTCTTATTCCTGCTTTTGCTCACCAACCTGCTCGTGAGCTGTGCCCTTCCCCCCGAGCCTCAGGTTGCCTTGTACGAGCCTTCCAGAACCCCGTATGCCATCTATGCCCCTTCCCAATGGGACCGCAAGGGTCTGGAAGCCCAACCACGCCTCGCCGCCTACCGCGACCGCCTTCCCCCCGACGTAAGCTACACACCGGGTACGACATCCTGGCAAGAAGTATCGCATGAAGTGCCGGGAGCCCTCACCATTGCGGTCAGTCGACAGGATTCACCAGGCACGCTGTTACAAGCCCTGGCCAGCGAGTTGGACCTGGGCGAGCCACTGGGCCGTTCGATGTGGGAGCAGACCCAACGTATTTACCGCGAGGATGAACGCGCCATCGGCGTGATACTACAGTGGGGGTTTTACGATGACGCCATTCAAGGCCAGGACTATCGGGTATGGATGAGACAAAATGGCCAAGGCTGGTACGTCGAGCGAATGGAAACCCGCTACCACTGTGGACGCGGTATCGGTGAAAATGGGCTCTGTATTTAGGAAGGAGCCTATCCCCATGCCCCAAGAAGACCAAGACCCTAGTATCATTCATATCGCCGCCGCGCTGATTACCGACGCGCAAGGCCGTCTGCTATTGGTTCGCAAACGCGGTACCCAAGCCTTCATGCAGGCTGGAGGCAAGATCGAGCCGGGCGAAACCCCAGCCGATGCGCTGATCCGAGAACTTCGCGAAGAACTGGGTAGTGTGCCTACCGACCTGGAATCATTAGGAGAGTTTGCGGCACCAGCGGCCAACGAGCCGGGACATGTCGTCGCGGCACATCTCTTTCTCGCCACGATGACGTCCTCCATCCGGGCAGCGGCAGAGATCGAGGAAGTCGTCTGGGTCACACCGGAGGAAGCCACCGCACTTCCTTTGGCTCCCCTCACTCGCGACCGGGTTCTACCTCTGGCCCTGGAAGCCTTGTTGGATTGACACGAATGTAAGGGTCAGATGTTGGCCCGGCTTTTGCACTGGTCATATCGTAAATGAGTCAACCCGTAATGCCGCACTGCGTCATGTAGAATTTTCTCTTACCTGCTTTCCCTGATTCTAAGGAGCCTCCCTTGGCCGTCGACCTGCTGTACAACGCGCTGATCTTTCTTGCCGCAGCGGTACTGATCGTACCGATCTTCAAGTGGCTGGGGCTTGGCGAGGTACTGGGTTACCTGGCTGCTGGGGTGGTCATCGGCCCCTCGATGCTGGCATTGGTGCCGGATACCGAAGGCGTATTGCAGTTCTCACAGGTAGGCATCGTGTTCCTGTTGTTCGTGATCGGTCTGGAACTCAAGCCAGCACGCCTCAAACTGATGCGCAAGGCGGTATTCGGTTTCGGCAGTTTGCAGGTCACCATCACCACGCTGGTGCTCGCCATCGCTGCCTGGTGGCTGGGGTTGGCACCGACCGCCGCACTGGTGGTTGGCTTCAGTCTAGGATTATGCTCCACACCACTGGTACTGCACCTACTTGGTGAACGTAAGGAGCTACAGACGCGCCATGGGCGCAACGCCTTCGCACTCCTGCTGTTCCAGGACATGGCGGCGATTCCGGTGCTGGCGATCATTCCCATCCTCGGCGCTGGGTCGCTGATGGCCGATGGCATGAGCCCACTGTTGCGCGAATTCATCCTCGGCACAGGCGCCTTCGCTGGCCTGATCGTCAGCGGGCGTTATCTGTTGCGTCCGCTGTTCCGGCTGGCGGCAAGTACCCGCAGCCGCGAAGTCTTCGCCGGTACCACCCTGCTGGTGGTGATTGGCGCCGCACTGTTGATGGATACCGCCGGACTATCGATGGCCATGGGCGCCTTCATCGCCGGAATACTGCTTGCCGACTCGGAATACCGCCACAACATCGAGGCGGACATCGAGCCCTTCCGCGGCCTGCTGCTGGGGTTGTTCTTCATGGCCGTGGGCATGACCGCCCAGCTTGGGCTGCTGGCCCAACAGCCACATGTGATTCTCGGCCTAACGCTGGCGCTGCTGCTGGCCAAGGGGCTGAGCATGGTGCTGGCGGCGCGACTGTTCGGCACCGGCTGGAAGGAAGCGAGCAATCTCGGCGTGCTGCTCTCTCAGGGCGGCGAGTTCGGCTTCGTGGTCCTCACCGCAGCGGGAAGTGCCGCATTACTGGATCAGGGCCTGGTGAGCCTATTGGTGCTGGTGATCTCGTTGTCGATGGCCACCACTCCGGTGCTGTTGTTGATCCATGTACGCTGGATTCGGTCGTTATTCGAAGCATCGAAACCTAAACCGGTCTACGACCATCCCCTGGACGACTCCCCCCAGATCATCCTCGCCGGCTTCGGCCGCTTCGGACAGATCATGGGGCGCGCGCTGCAGGGGTTGAAGATTCCCTATACGGTACTCGACATCAACGCCGATCACGTGGAATTCGTGCGCCGCTACGGCAACAAGGTGTATTTCGGTGACGCCTCGCGCATTGACCTGTTGCGTGCCGCCGGTGCCGGCAAGGCCCGAGTGCTGGTGGTGGCGGTAGGTGACATCGAGGCCTCGATGCGCATCGTCGAACAGGCCAAGCGCCAGTTCCCGCACCTGCGTATCTTTGCCCGAGCCCGAAACCGGTATCACGCTCACTTGCTGATGCGGGCCGGTATCCACCACATCGTACGCGAACTGCTACCCGCCAGCCTGGAAATGACCCGCGACGTGCTGATCGAGCTGGGCATCCCGCGCGAGCAGGCCCAGCACACCATCGACACCTTCCGCCCTCACGACGAACAGGCATTGATGCGTCAGTTGGAGGTTTTCGGCAACGAGAAGAAACTGATCCAGACCGTACAGGAAGCCGCTCGCGAACTCGAAGCCCTGTACGAAGCCGATGAGGAAGTCGCCACCACGCCCCCACGGCACGGCAACGTTCCCCAGGAACGACAAGATATCTGAGCGACTCAGCCTCCATCATCGGCTATGGCTGCCAACGCCATGGGGCGTAAGTACCATCATAGAACTTTTCATCGGCCGCACGGAGGCCAATACTGGGAAGGTAGCAATCACGCCGAGAAACACTGCTGTCAAGCCCACCGACAAAGAGGGGATACAAGATGGCAACGATAGAAGAAGGCGTGGCCCAGCATTGGAGTCACGGTTCACTGGAGCGCGAGATCCTCGACGGATTGGCCGCCATGGGACGCGACCTGGACAACGTGCAGATCGAGGACCTGGCTGCTGTAGACGAGTTCCACATGGGTGGCCATGAGGCCACTGTACATCTTGCCTCGCAGATGGGTCTCAGGCCGGGCATGTCGCTCGTCGAAATCGGCAGCGGGATCGGCGGGCCAGCACGATTCTTCGCCCACCAATATAACTGCACGGTGTCGGGGATCGACCTGACGCCCGAGTACGTCGCCGTCGCTGAGACACTGACCCGGATGGTAGGCCTGACGGAGCATGTCACATTCCGTGTAGGCAGCGCGATGGACCTGCCGTTCGACGATGCGAGCTTCGATGCAGCCACACTGCTGCATGTGGGGATGAACGTGCCGGACAAGGAGCGCCTCTGTGCCGAAGCGGCGCGGGTAGTCAAACAGGACGGCGTGTTCGGCGTCTACGAGGTCATGCGTACCGGGGAGAGCGACCTATCATTTCCGGTTGCCTGGGCCGATACCCCGCAGATGTCGTTTCTCGCCCCCCTGTCCACCTATCGGCAGGCACTGGAGACAGCCGGTTTCGAGGTGACGGCGGAAGAAGACCGACGCGACCCAGCTCTCGAGTTCTTCCATCGCATCAAGACGCGCATTGCGGAAAGCGGACCTCCTCCACTCGGGCTCCACATTCATCTGGGACCGCAAGCTCCACAGAAGATAGCGAACATGATTGCGAACCTGGAGCGGGGAATCATTGCGCCGATCCAGATGATCTGCCGGCGCCGATGATCCGGTTTCAAAGATTCCACCAACCTGGCAACAGTGCCTTCACCTCCGGCCTGGTGAAACGGTCATCCATCAGCACTACCACTCCGCGATCCTCTGGATCGCGGATCACCCGGCCAGCGGCCTGCACCACCTTGGTGATCCCGGGATAGTGATAGGTGTAGTCGTAACCACGACCGAAACGCGCCTGCATGCGTTCCCTGAGTTGCTCATTGACTGCATCGAAGGGAGGCATGCCCAAGGTGGCGATGAAAGCACCGATCAGTCGCTCACCAGGCAGGTCGATCCCCTCGGCGAAAGCGCCACCCAGCACAGCAAAGCCAATACCCCGGCCACCCGGAACGAAGCCGTCGATGAACGCCTGGCGCTCGGTTTCACGCATGCCACGGGTCTGGGTCCAGGTAACGACATCCGGATGTTCGGTCCGGAAACGCGCTAGCACCGCCTCCAGATAGGCGAAGCTACTGAAGAAGGCCAGGTAGTTGCCCGGCAAACGTCGGTATTGCTCGGCCAGCGTAGCGACGATAGGGACGATGGATGCATCGCGATCCCGGAAACGGGTGGATATCGTCCGTTGGGTTCTGACGTCGAGCTGGTGTCCGGCAAATGGCGAGTCGACCTCGAGCCAGGGAGCATCCAGCGGTAACCCCAGCAGATCGCGATAGTAATGACTCGGACTAAGCGTCGCGGAGAACAGCACCGTGGAGCGACTGGCCGCTAGCCGTGGTGACAGGAAGTCTGCCGGGACGACGTTACGCAACGTGAGTACCGCCCGGCCGCGGCCATGGCGGGTAACGTCGAACAGCGAATGTTCACCGAAACGTTCTGCCAGGCGACAGAAATGCAGCGCCTCGAACAGGAACTCCTGCAAGCCGGTATCCACACCGGCAGGATGCTCGCCCAGGTAATCGGTGACCGCCGAACCGGCCTGCTGCAAGGCATTGATCATGCCTTGAGGCGGTGCCTTCAACACGTGATATTCCGGGGCCTCTCGCGATCCCGACTCATCAGGACCAACATCCTTGAGCAGTTCGCTCCAGCGCCTGGCGACCCGGCCCAGAGGCTTGCTCAATGCTGGCGGTGCCTGACGACGTAAGACATTGATACGTTGCTGGTCGAGCGTGGCGCTATACATGCCCCGTGCGCGCTCCACCAGATTGTGGGCCTCGTCCACCAGCACGGCGACCCGCCAGTCATTGGCTTGAGTCAGGGCAAAGAGCATAGCGCTGACATCGAAGTAGTGGTTGACATCGCCCACCACCAAGTCGCTCCAACGCGCCATTTCCTGACCTAAGTAATAAGGGCAAACATCATGCTCGCGCGCTATTTCGCGCAGCGCCGCCTGATCAAGAATTCCGCTGCTATCGATGGCCGCCTGACGCGCCTCTGGCAACCGGTCGTAGAAGCCTCTGGCCAACGGGCAAGCCTCGCCATGACAGGTCTTGTCCGGATGTTCACAGGCCTTGTCACGCGCTACCAGTTCCAGCACACGCAGCGATAACTCGCGCTCTTGGCTCTTTCCCCCCAGGGTCGACAACGCCTCCAATACCAAGCGTCGCCCGGTCGTCTTCATGGTCAGGAAAAAAAGGCGATCGAGCGCCTGGCGTGGCATGGCGGTGAGCAGCGGAAACAGCGTGCCCAGTGTCTTGCCGATGCCGGTAGGAGCCTGGACCATCAGATGACGCCCGGTACTGGCCGCCTTGTAGACCGCTTCGGCCAGCGCTCGTTGCCCATGGCGAAACTCAGGATGCGGAAAGCGCAACTCTCGAAGGGCAGCATCGCGTTGCTGGCGATGCGCTGCCTCCTGTTCGGCCCAAGCCAGAAAACGCTGGCACTGCTCGGTAAAGAAGGCTTGCAGCTCCTCTGTCGCAGCATGCTCGGTGAGCCGTGTTTCGCGACCGGTGGCGATATCCAGATAAACCAACGTCACGGTCACTTGCGCCAACTCACGCTGCCGGCACAGCAGAGCCCCGTAAACCTTGACCTGCGCCCAATGCAGCGCACGTTGATTGTCACCCATGCGTTCGAGACTGCCCCGGTAGGTCTTGATCTCCTCCAGACAGTTGATAGTGGGATCATAGCCATCGGCACGACCACTGACGCCCAGCGACTCATACTCGCCGGCAAGTGCGACTTCGGTTTCATAATCGTCACCACGTCGCCCGGTCACCAATGCATGGCCGGCAATACCTTCCTGAGCGGTGGGCGATGGCGTGAAACGGTGATCGAGATCGCCGGCCTTGGCGGTGAACTCGCACAAACTCCTGACGGCCACATGGTATGACAAGGGCTTGTTGTCGAGCCCACGGCCATTCATGGCACGACATCCCGCCACGTGACATGGCAAACCGCTACCGGCATGGCGTGTTCCTGGAAGAACGCCAACCAGCGGCGTTGATTATCCTGCAACCGATCTCCCGGGCCCTTGACCTCAATCAGACGATAGCGGCGCTCATCCGGCCATAATTGGATCAGATCGGGAAGCCCGGCACGATTGGCGCCAATATCTCTCAACAAGCGCAGGAAACAGGCCTTGAGATGTACTGCCGGTAGGCACGCCAGAGCTTGTTCCAACAGTGTCTCGGAAAGGACCTCCCAATAGACGAAGGGTGAGGAAAGACCATGCTTGGCATGCCACGTCGTGCGGATAGTTTCCCGATAGCGACCATCATCCAGTTCCGCCATGCAGGCATCGAAAAGCTCGTGTCGTCGCGCCACGAAATCCTCACGCACCAGATCCGCCGGGCCGGTATGGAATGGATGGAAGAAGGCGCCCGGCAGCGGGGCGAAGATTGCGCGCCAACAAAGTAGACCGAAAAGACCACCGATCAAGGTATTCTCCACATAGTGAACTGGCGCATGTTCACTACTCAGGTGCTCGCAGACAGCGGCTTCCACTCCGCCTATGACGGGCTTGGCAAGGCACAGATCCAAGCGCTCGGGGCTTGCCGGAGTGACCTTGGACGGCAATGGCAGCGCCAAACGGCGACACAAGCGGGGCACCAGCCGCTCCAGTGCCTGACTTTCAGCTTCACTGCGCGGTGCCACCTGGGCTCGTTCAGCGAGCCGATAGGCAGCTTCGAACTCGCCGCAACGCTCCAGTAAGCGCAAATGGCGCGCCCGCGCTTCGGGATGACCACAACTGGGATAGATTGCCAACGCCATGGCCAAGTCATCATGACGTTCGGCCTCTCGAGCCAGTTGGAACAACAGCTTGGCGCGGCGCGCTTCCAGCCACGAGTTGTCGGGAGCTTCCGGCACCTCGTGCCACAGTGTCCGTGGTAGTTCACCCTCTTCCAGGCGCTCGCGCAACCGGTGCAAGTCCAGGTAAGCGTCCACCTCCTCACGCGCCTGGAAAGCCCGTGACTCGCGGGTGAATTCGACTGTCTCGAAACGCTGCAAGCCAAGCTCGGCGAGTACGAACTCGGCCCAGTCCTGGCGCAAGTTGCCGAAGAACATCAGCCGCAGCCGGTCGCAGGTTTCCATCCATGTCAATTCCACGACCCGATCCGGGGCCTGTGGCCACCAGTCGGAGAGTGGACGAGGCGTAAGCCGGCGTGCCTCCAGGCTATCGCGAAGTGCTGTCTTGCCACTGCTGACGGGCAAACCCGCCGAGATGATCTCGTGCTGCAATGCCTCGACTATCTCAGCCTTGGTCAGCAGCGTGAACAGGCTCTCGAGATCGAGCACGGGATCGGCGTCGACCCAACCGACTTCGATCAAGGGCGCCAGCGCTGCCTCGGTATCACCGATTTCGGCATAGCACAGCTTGCCGGTACGAAACCGTGTGCCCTTACGCATCACCATGCGCACCAGCAGCGCCTGAGCAGGTAGCGGTAAAGTGGCGAACACTTCGATGAACGCCCTTTCCCTCTCGCCAAGCAGGTCATCGTAGCGATCAGCCACCCACGCCAGCACGAAGCGGAAATTCGCCAGATAGTAAAAGGGGTCGTCTAGGGAAGCCGTTATCGGCAACTCATGCGAAGCACTGTTCATTTATCCATGGTAGCAAGGCATCCACCAAGCCGACCAGTCGTCATTGCGAGGTTCCGGTCCAAGGCCTAGGCATCACCCGTCAGGAATCATTCTGCCGCCATGTAAGCTGAACACCGCAGCCATTTCGGTGCAGCTACTGCACTGGCCGCTGGGGCGCACGCAGCACCATTTCATTGCCGCGGATCTCGATATCGAAACGGTTGAGGAAGCTCATACCCAACAGCGCCGCATCACCGCTCATGCCGGGATTGATCGATCCACGCACATTGTGGGTCGCAAGCCCGCCCAGGCTGACTTGGTCGATCTCAGTCAAGTAGCCTTGCACACGGCCGTTGGCGGTATGGAAAAAGGCCGGTCTGCCGCGTTCCAGTCCCAGCCTAGCAGCGAGGTCGGCAGACACGGCGAGATAGGTCGCTCCGGTATCCAACAGGAATTCCACCGGTTCGCCATTGATGCGTCCGGTCGCCACGAAGTGACCGGAGACATTGCGTTGCAAGACGACGTCTCCTCCTTCCCCTGCCACGGCATGTACCAAGTGGGCGTTGGGATTGCGACGCTGCTCGAGATAGCCATGAAACCACCAAGCACCGATCGCCAGTACCAACAGCCAGAACAGCAGCATCATGCCCAGGCCAGTTCGCCGGACCGCTCTCTCATCTTCGTCCATCGCGCTTCTTCTTGCCCCCGAAATTCCAGAATCGTTATCCGCTCCTTGGATCAGGAGACGGAAACGCCAAGCAGTTCCGGGAGAATAGCGCATGCGAAGGGACCACACTCAACTTCGGTCATGCTGGGTCAGGATACCGACTCAGTTCATTGAGTTCCGGCGAACTTCCCACTCCTCGGCCGCATGCTGGCCACGCGCCTGGTTGACGGCCAGGCAGATCAATATGGCGATGACGAACAGCACCGCGCACAGCAGGATCGAGGCCTGAAGGCCAACCACCGACTGCAACAGGCCCAGGCCGATGATGCCACCGACTCCGGCCAGCTTGTTGGCCAGGCCCCAGAAACCGAAGAATTCCGCCGATTTCTCCAGCGGTGAGAACAGCCCTACCAGTGCACGGCTGGCGGACTGGCTGGACCCAAGACTCAGGCCTGCCAGGCAGCCTACCACCAGGAACAAATGCTGCGCTTCCCAATCGAGGCCCAGACGGGTGTTGAGAAACGCCGTGACTTCCGGGGTGGCCCAGATAGCGATGATCGCCGCCACCCACAGCAGCAAGGTGCCAATATAGGTGATCTTGGCGCCGATACGATCCTGAATGAAACCGAAACCCAGAGCACCGACGGCAGCGGTGATCTGCACGATGATGAACATGATGTTGCGGATCGACTCATCCCAGCCGATCACCTGGGCGCCGTAGATGAAGGCGAAAGCAATGATGATGTAGATGCCAGCCATGGAGAACAGCAGTGAAAACAGGAAAATTCCCAAGTCGCGGAAACGTCTCAACTCGTGCAAGGTAGTGGCCACGCGCGCCCGGGCGATGGAAATATAGTTATCCCCCGGCGGCAGGGAATGCGGCGTGCCGCGCTCCTTGATCCATAGAAAGGTCGGAATCGCGGTAATCAGAAAGAAACCGCCAGCGAAGGGCCCGACCCAACGTATGCGTTCGAAGTTCTCTGCTGTGGCCTCTCCCAGCGCCACCAGGGTGAAGCCAGCGGCGAACAGTCCACCGACATAGCCCAATGCCCAGCCAAAACCGGAGATCTTGCCGAGGTCCTGGGGCGGCCCCAGGTCGGGCAGGAACGCAGCAATGAACGATTCACCCATCGAATAGGCATAGTTGGAAACCACGATCAACAAGAGCCCCAGCACCACGTAGCCTGGCGTCACGAAATACAGCATGGCGGTGGTAACGACGGTGGCCAGATAGCTGATGAACAGAAAGCGTTTCTTGGCCGCCGAAAAGTCCATGGCTGCACCACAGATGGGGCCAGTGACTACCACCAGCAAATAGCTCACCGCCAGCGCCAGACTCCACAGCAAATTGGCCAATCGATAGTTGTCGCCACGATCGCCGACGATCACGGTGGTGAACAGCTCGCCGAACACCACGGTGATGATCAGCAACGTATAGGCCTGGTTGGCGAAATCGAACATCGCCCAGCCGAAGATTTCCTTGCGCGACGCGCGTTGCCGTGGCACACGTTCGGCGGGAACGGAGATGGCACTCATTGATGGCATTCCTTGCAGGAAGAAAGCGGGGCGATGCGAAGCATGCATTGCCCAGGCGGTTGTTCATGACGGATCGGGAGGACCTTTCAGCTCCACCGTATTGCCTTCCGGGTCGGTAATATACAGCGATGGTCCACTACCTTCCGCTCCATAGCGTATGGCCACCTCACCCACCTCAATTCCGAACGGCTGCAGATGCTCGCGAATGGCAGTCTCATCAAAAGGCTCGATACGTAGGCAGAAGTGCTCCAGATTGCGCCCTTCGCTTCCTGGCGCCGCGCCGCCCTTGCGACCCAGCTCACCCTCGACCGGCACCAGATCGATCAGCGAATCCCCCGCACGCAACTGGATCAGGCCGAGCTCGTCGTTGCGCCGCTCGACGCGACAACCCAATGCTTCGCAGTAGAAACGCAGCACGGCGTCAAGATCCTTGATTCTGAGCACCAGATGATCGAGCCCGCGAATCGTGATCATGACGTCGGATCCTGTGTCCGGTTGCCACGCTCTAGCCGTGTGATTGCCTCACCGCCCTGGCGCGATAGGGCTTCGAGTCGGTCGATCTGCTCATCGAGTTTGGGCAGCGCTTCCTGGCGATAGCGTGACAAATCATCGATGGCTCCCATCACCTCACCGAATGCATCTTCCAGCGCCTGCATGTCGAGCATTGCCGAGGACGCGCGGGTCTGGATGTCCACACCCTGGCTGCGCAATGCCTTGGCGGTACCAGCGATCATGTCCGAGGTGGTGGCATTGAGCGATTCGACCCGGTCGAGTACCAGCCGTTGGTTGGCCAGCGCCATCGCCACGGTGACCGCAACCGTCAGCGCCGAAACGGTGACATGAATGGCCCGATCCACACCGCGCATCAACTCACGGTTATTGCGGATGATCACCTCCAGCGCCAATACACCCTGTTGACTGACCGCCAGTTGCTGCTGCAAGTCAACGATGCGCTGGCGTAAGGGGAACAGCAGTTCTTCTTCGATGAAAGTGCGCTGAGGGTCGTCGCTGTCGCGTTCGGCGGCGGCCTGACTCAGCCGGCGGTCGACCAGTCGCCCCAAGTCGATCTGGCGACGCAACTGCCCCAGAATCTCGCGCAACGCTTCCTGATCGTCGGAGAGGGTCAGGTTGTCGCGATGCAGCATATCGCGGCCACTTTCCAGATCAGCGATGATCGCGTCCAGCGCTTCTTGGGCATTCTCGAACTTACGGAAGTAGCGTTGCATGCGGTTACCAACGCCAGGAATCATCGCCATGGCACGATCGAGACCGCCACGCGACAGATTATGGCGCTGCGGATCGAGCGACTGCATCCGTCCACGCAGATTGATCAACGCCTGAGCCACGGGGCCACCGTCATCACCCTGATGCGCCAGCTTGCGCAGTGGTGTCTGCAGCATGGAACTGTGGTGGGTGGCCTGGCGCTGGATCTCGATACCCATCTCATCCACCGACCGGCGCTGCTCCTCGGCCGACGTTTCGGAATCCGCCAATACACGCTCGACGAAGTCATCGGCCATGGCCACCAACTCCGGGTCGTGTTCGATCTCTGCCTCGGCCGGCTCATGCTCGGCCGGAATCTCCTCAGCCAGACGGTCGGCAATCTCTTTTACCGGCGGTAGGGACAGGCGTCCACCACTGTCGCTATCACGCTTGTCGTTCATCGGCTCATCCCCTTCAAGCACTTATGGACAGGGTGGCATACTCGCCCCGTTTTGGTAACGCCCTCAGCCACCGCTGCGTCCGTACCGCTCGGCCCGGTCGATAAAGCGACGTAAATCGGCCAGCGCCTGATCGGCGGCCACCGAGGCCTGCGGCCGTCCGGTTTCGATACGCGCCATGGCCACGGCTGTGTCATCCAACGCGGTCAGCGCTGACTCGTTGCGCGCGGAGAGATCGCGCAAATGACGCTCGGTCTCCTCGACCAGTTCCAGCCGCCGCTTGAGCGCCACGCGCTCGGCCACGGTAAGTCGCTTACCCTCACGCTCGAGACGGCGACGCACGAAGGCGCTATCGACACCGGCCACACTGCGCGCCTGGGATATCATGGCGGTCAGGTTGTCCACTGCGCCCAGGCACACCTCTCTGATCAGGGTTCGTGAGCGTTCGAAGGCTAACTCACTGCGATCGAATCTGGCGGTCAGCACTCCCAGTACATGCACGTAACGGCTATAAAGACGATCGGCCTGGGTGGCAAGGTCGGGGCGTTTGACCTCCTCCAATCCTTGCTTGGCCCGGCACAGCGCCAATATCACCTCATCGGCATCGACCGGTGGTCGCGACGGATCGAGAACGGCTACCCCCGCTTCACGGGCTTCACGCTCGGCTTCGACCCGGCGGCGCTGGGCTTCTGCCTCACGCTGGGCATCGAGTCGACGCTGGCGACGTTCGGCGCGCCAACGACGCCAACGACGCTCCAGAGGAATCTCCACGGCAATCGCCCCAAGCCCTGCCAACCACCCCCACAAACTGGGGCCAAAGCCACCCCACAGCGACGTCAGCCACAACAGGAAGGCAATGAAGGGCACCAACAACCAGTAACGCAGCACGACATGCAGGCGATTGGGCGCCTCGGTGGGCGCTGCCAGCGCCGGATTGACCATGCCAGCGAGAAACCACGGCAGACAGGTGAGAAACAGCCCGTAGGCAAACCCCTGAAGAAATTCAAACATAGGCCGCGACGTCCGCCGTCCTCGAAAAGAAAGCCAGAGTGTAGAAGAACACGAACCACGCCATAAAGACTACTGACTCAACGGCAGGCTCTCGGAATGCCCCTCGTTGACCAGCGTCGGCAGGCATTCTTCAGTGTCCTCCTCGGCAGAATTTACACCAGATCGCGGGAAATCGTCTCATCCCAGGTCTTGGCGAATACGCGGGTATCCCCCTCGTAGGCATCCATGGTGGCACGCAGCCGGAAATTGTCGGCATCGGAGGTCATCAGGGTCCGGGTCAGGGTACGCACCTGCCAGTCGCCACGCTGAAAGGTGCGCTCCCACTCGGTCCAGCCACTGAGGCTGTCGTAATTACCATAGGAATAGGTGTAGCGCTCGGTGACCCGGGCGGAAATTTCCAGACCGATGTCATCGATCCGATAGCGCCCTTCGTCGTTGATCACTTCCAGAGTGGTCTTGTCATTGGCCAGGTCGCGGATCACCCGCCAGGTTTCCTGGGTTGGCTGGATCAGCGTCTTGGCCAGCGGCGGCGCCCCTTCCGGCTCATCGAATGCCGGCAACGCCGCTTCTTCCTCGGGACGGGGCGCGCGCACCGGCAAGATCAGCCGGCTCTTGCCGGGACACACCGTCAGCTTGACCGGCCTGGGTGCCGGCCAGGCCAGTGGCCAATAGCTGGTCGACAGCGCCAGGCGAATGGCGTGGCCGGCTGGGAACTGTTGGGCGATATGCTTCAAAAGGACGCGCACCCGGTACCGTTTTCCCGGCTCCAGGGGCTCGGGATGTTCATCGCTGTCACGATGGGTGAGATTCAACAAGCCGTAGGAGACTCGCGTAGCCTTGTCGTCCTCAGCGATATCGGAGAGGCGTAGCGCGACCATGGCCACCGGTTGATCAGCTTCGAGCTCCAGCTCGACCACCGGTTGGCCGCAGATCTCCACTGGCGTCTCGAGCCGCGCGGTCTGGAAGATCAGCGCCCCACCGTCCTCGTCGCGCTGATCGTGCGGCAGATCGGGAGGGGCGTTGTAGGAACACCACTTGCCGGCGTAAAGCCCCACCGACAGCGGCGAGCGGATCTCCAGTGTATCCGCATCGTCGGCGCCGTGATGTTCCGGCATCAGGTCATGACCCACGGTCAGCCGGAACGAGGCCGGCACGATATTCAGCGACGGCCAGCAGGGCTCGGCCACCCAGCGGCCGGGACGGGTCTCGTATCGCGCCGAAGGCGGCGTGGACTCCTGCATCCATACCCGCAGCATGGGCTCGTCCATGATCCCGGTGTCCTTGCCCTTGAGCCAGTGATCCCACCAGCGCAGTGCGTCCTGCAGGAACCCGATCGCCGGCCCCGGCACTCCCAGGTGGGGATACTTGTGCGCCCAGGGCCCCACCAGCCCCTTGCGCGGTACCGATAACCCTTCGAGCAACCGGAATACGGCATTGCAATAGCCGTCAGCCCAGCCACTGATGGCATACACCGGGCATTGGATGCTCGAGAAATTCTCACATACCGAGCCGTGCTTCCAATAGTCATCGCGGCGTTGGTGCCGCAGCCAAGTGGCCAACCACAGGCCACTACCATCGAGTCGCTCGTGCCACATCTCGCGCCAATGCTCGCCCACCAACTCGGGATCCGGCGGGCAGGCGTTGCCATCGAACATGGTCGAGGCCCAGGACAGGTTGTCACCCAACAGGCACCCCCCCATGTGGTGGATATCGTCGGCGTAGCGATCGTCGGTGGAACACAGCGTGATCACCGCCTTGAGCTGCGGTGGACGCAATGCCGCGATCTGCAAGCCGTTGAAGCCGCCCCAGGAGATGCCCACCATGCCGACGTCACCGCTACACCAGGGCTGCTCGGCCAGCCATTCGAGAACCGCCACACCATCATCGAGTTCCTGTTGCAGGTACTCGTCGGTCAGCACGCCATCGGACTCTCCCGTACCGCGGATATCGACCCTCACTCCGGCATAGCCATGACCGGCCCAATAGGGGTGGGTCTGAACGTCGCGCGCGGCGGTCAGGTCACGCTTGCGATAAGGCAGGTACTCGAGGATCGCCGGCACCGGATGACGTTCGGCATCCCGTGGCCGCCAGATCCGTGCCGCCAGTCGTGTGCCATCGGCCAGAGGGATCCAGGTTTCTTCTTCGACCACCTGACGTGGGAAGGTTTCGATGATGCGCATGTGCCGAGTCTCCTTTCGCCATCATGGCTCACCACTATGACACACGCTCAACTGATGATGTCGTCGTATTCGAAATGCAGCCGTGATGCCAGGCTCTCGTAATTGGCCAGCAGCTCCTCTTCATTCTGGGCGCCCATCCACACAAGGGCCAGGGCGAAGCTGTAGCTGTCCTGCTCGGGCAACGTCGACAGCCGCTGTCCTTCGTGAACCTGCAAGTCAATCATGGTGCCGGGAAACTCGGCCTTCAGGGCCTCCAGTTCCTCCGTCGTAGGCACGCGGGTCACTACCGCATCGGTGAAGAACACCCGATAGAAGAACTTGGCCGCCATCGAGAACTTGCCTTGACGCGATGGCATGTCGGGGCGCTTGCCGAGCGCCAGGTCGATGGTGACTTGCTGATTGCTGACTCCATCGACCTTCTCGAACAGGTCGCAATGGGATTGCGAGATCCTGGTATTGATCTCCAATAGCCAGATGCGATCCTGCACCTCGTCCCAGTAATACTCGATATTGAAAGCCGCGTTGTCGTAGCCGATATGGCTCATCACAGTGTGGGTCAACTCGACCATCTTGTCCTGGACGTAGTCGGGCAGCCCTGAAGGGTAGCGATAGTGGAAAAAGCTCAGTACCTGGGGGTAGCGCAGGGAGTCGACGATACCGTAGCTCACCACCTCACCCTGATACACATAACCTTCCACCGTGCATTGCCAGCCACCGATGATCTCCTCGGCCATGCAGAAATGGCCATCCACGGCAGCGATCTCGGGAGGCAGCCGCGCATGCTCGAGTACCGTATTGAAGGGATCGGCGATCAAACCGATCTGATCGCGAAATTGCTCGATGGCCAGATAGAAGGTCTCGAGACTGGCAATATGGAAGCCCAGTCGCGATCCCGAAGACTTGATCGGCTTGGCGAAGAAGGGGATATACAACCCCGCCTCGCCGATTCGGATCAAGGCATCGTCGTCGAAGGGATCAAAGGCCGTGAAGGTGGGAATGAAGTCGGGAATCACCTCGCGCTGGACTCGTCGGCTCCAGTACTTGTGTTCGCATTTCAACAGACTTTCCAGCGAAGTGGTGCGAGTGCCGAAACGCTCGCACAAGATCGGCAGCATGGTCGATACAGGAAAGTCCATATAACCAACGATGGCATCAATGGACCCATCGAACGCCTCTAGTTGTTCCGTGGCTCTATCGATCATGTCGGCGATAGGAAAGACTTCGGTGTCATAGACCTCTTCAGGTTCGATTACACCATGGAAATGATATCGCTCAGCTCCCCGCAGTTGCTGCAGACGCTGGCGATTGAAGTCATTGAGCCCTACCACGAAGATATTCTTGTCGTCGTTCATGGTTGTCACCCTTGGGCTGACAACGGGGTCTCCACTCACTACCCATGTCTACGGCAATATGGCGATCTCCATTATCAGCGCCATCATCGTTCCGGAATATTCCAGTCAGTCACTGTCAGCATAGTTCAGGCAATTTCATCCAAAATCCGCCAAAGCGGAACGATTTCACCTTCCCTTGGTTGAACCGGCGC
The DNA here is from genome assembly GCF_000409775.1 of Litchfieldella anticariensis FP35 = DSM 16096. GTDB lineage: Bacteria > Pseudomonadota > Gammaproteobacteria > Pseudomonadales > Halomonadaceae > Litchfieldella > Litchfieldella anticariensis. The sequence continues at coordinate 418,362 of NZ_KE332391.1, forward strand.
TCGCGATGCGCTAAAAGCTCCTACTTGGCTTGTGTTTTTCAGCCTGTTCAGGGACTTGGATCAGTCCCACCTCATCGCAACCTCGTCTCCCCCATGAACAAGGAAGCCTTCATGTCCACACCATCCGCATCGCGAACCCTCATTATTCCACTTGCCACCCTGGCCACTGGTCTGGCAGTTGGTTGGTTCGCCGCCGACCAACACGGCGATAGCGCAGCAACCGACGCTTTGACCAATGACTCCGAACCTCTGACGCTGGAAGAGACTTATCGCGGTGAAATCACCTCGGCAAGCGCTCTCAACGCCAACGATGGCAGTCGCTTCGAACGCCTTCCCTTGGCACTCGAGGCCGATACCCTCGTCCAACTGGAACTTGGTGGTGTGCTCAACGGCGCTCTGGCGCTTTACGACGCCGAAGGCAATTTCCTGGCGGCCTCCGCGAACGATGGCATACCGGTTCGCTTGCGGCAGCGCATTGCCCAAGATGGCAACTATGTATTGGCAGTCAGTGGGCGCGACCGCCACAGTTATGGCCCTTTTCGAATCACCGGCCACACGCTGGAAACACAGAACTCTGGCCTGCTGACACTGGACACACCCGTCAATGGTTGGCTGCAGGATGCCTCCAATGACTATGAAGTCGAGATTCCGCAAGCCGGGCTCTATACCATCGACATGCATTCCGACGACCTCGATGCGTATCTGGTCCTCTCAGGCAGCAATGGGGTAAAACTGGAAGACGACGATAGCGCAGGCGACTTGAATGCTCGCGTTTCCGGCTTTCTGGATGCAGGGCGCTACCAACTCGAAGCGCGTACTGCCCAAGGGCAGGAACAAGGGTATTACACCCTGGAGCTGGGCACCCGTGACTTGCCCGACGATATCGAATTGCAGAACGGCGGTGAACTCGCTCTTGGCCAGCCCGTGCAAGGCTGGTATAGCGGCGAGGGTCTCGAATACCGTCTCGATATCGCCGAGCAGGCGTTGGTGACCATCGACATGCAATCGTCCGAGTTCGATGCTTATCTGGAACTCAGCGGCAATGGTGTCATGATCGAGAACGATGATGGCGGCGGAAACTATGATTCACGCATCCAGACCGTGCTCTCCCCGGGAACCTACACCGTCAGGGCGATAAGCTATGACAGCTCGGGCAGCGGCCTATTCACCCTGGAGGCCGGTGCATCAGATATCGCCGCCGCCGAGAACGGCGTCATCGAGATCGGCACCACGGTCACCGGTCAGTTGGCTGGCGGTAGCCAAGATTATTATAGCTTTCACGTGGATCGAGCCGGTCAATACCGTATTGCCATGATGTCCAGTGATGTAGATTCCTATCTGGTACTGCAAGGTAACGGGCTCTACCTCGAAGACGATGATGGTGGCGACGGCTACAATGCCCGCTTACAGACGCACCTGGAACCCGGAGATTACCGGATGACTGCCCGTACTTATGACACATCGGGAAGCGGCTCTTATAGTGTGAGCGTCAACTCCGCGGACCCGATGCTATGACCGTGACCGAGCTCCTTGCCAATTCAGCCAGCCATGAGTGGCATCGACGTCTGGCCCGGCTGATACAAGGTGCGGGCTCGGTCGGTTTTCCTCAGGCACTAGAGCGAACGCTGCGCGAACTGGTGGCCTTCGACACCATACTGATCAATACCTACCGGGGGCGGCATCGCCCCCTTTTGATCCACGACGACTATCCCCCCCATCACCGCGAACAGGGCATCGAGCGTTACCTGAGTGAAGCCTATCTGCTCGATCCCTTCTTTAGCGCCGTGTGCGAAGGAAGGGACCACGGCGCTCACCGCCTGCGTGAACTGGCACCGGATCGCTTCGAGTCCAGTGAGTATTACCACCACTACTATCGCGCGCTGGGTCTGGACGATGAAGTCGGAATCTTTGCCCGCGTCTCAACGGAGGTGGTCATCGTAGTATCGCTGGGCTTTCGCGATGAAGCCCCTCCGCTGACCCGACGAGCATTACTGGCTCTCCGACACATTTCTCCCGTCGTGGAAGTGCTACTGGCGGAATATTGGAAGTGGCAAGGTGCACAGTTCCAAGCTGACCTGGAGGCAAGGCCACCAGTCGAAGCCGCTTTCGAGAGCTTCGGCCGCGAGGTTCTAACCGAGCGTGAACAGGAAATCACCCGTCTGCTATTGGCTGGCCATTCCACCAAGTCGGCAGCTCGGGAACTCGACATCAGCGATGGCACCGTCAAGGTCCATCGCAAGCACATCTACCAACGCTTGAATGTCTCCAGCCAAGCGCAACTGTTCCGACTATTCCTCGATCATGTGGCACTGATATCACGACAACAGCATTAAAAGCCAACCTGATATGTTGTCTTTCATCACAAACTTGCCGCTTTTTCATCCATGGCACTTCAGGGGGAACACTGAAGAAATCGACGAGCAGCATCAAGCACAAGGCGCACGGAGCACAGGAACCGGAGCCTATGGGGTATAGGTGAGGATTCCGCGCACCGCGCAACGCAGTGATTGAGGCGCGCAGGCATTTATTCAGTGTTACCCAAGATGATCATGAGAGGTGACAGCCACTACCTCCGTGCTTTATGTTGAGAAAGAGTATGAAGATGCCCTCATTATTTATTATGAGTCATTGATGTATGCGGGGATGGAAGAGGCATGAAAAAATGGTCATGGCTCGCAGCTTGCCTGCTGTACGCAACGACAGCAGCGGCAGATTTGGATGAACTGGTTTTCATCACTGAGGAATATCCTCCCTATAACTTCAAGCGAAATGGGGAGTTACAAGGTATTTCAGTCGATATCCTGTCAGCGATCTTCGCAGTCACCAATACCGGGCTGACCAGGGACGATATCCACGTTCTACCATGGGCACGAGGATATGAAACAGCATTGAGCCAGCCCAACACAGTATTGTTTTCCACCACTCGGACACAAGCTCGCGAACATCTTTTCAAGTGGGTCGGCCCTATTGCACGCGATCGCGTCACCTTGATTGCACGGCGGGATCGCCATATCACCATCGACTCCATCATGGACCTCAACACCTCCGACTATCAGATAGCCGTCATTCGTGAAGATATAGGCGCCCAACGTCTGTCCGAGGCAAATGTCGACCCAGAACGGGTTCTTCCAGCGATATCCAACACCAGTGCCTTGAGGATGCTGAATCATGGCCGAGTCGACCTCTGGGCCTACAGTGAAGATGTCGCCTTCTGGATCATGGAAGAGAATGGGCTAAAGGTAAGCAACTTCGAGTCGATATATACCCTCAGCGAGTCATATCTCTACTTTGCACTGCATCCTAGTACGGACGACAGGTTGGTCGACGCCATGCAGGCAGCGCTGAATAGTCTTCGCGAACAAGGCACGATAGACGACATCATGAGACGCTGATGACCAACATGGTACCAAGCCTTTTGCGGCGGTCAGTACTGCTGATAACGACTCTCTTGGTATCCTTCTCGCCCCATGTTTCGGCGGATGAGCTGGTCTTCAACACGGAAGAGTATCCGCCCTTCAATTTCTCCAACTCGGCCGGCGAGACCGACGGGCTGTCCACTCGCCTTCTCGAAGCGGCGCTGGAAGATGCGAACCTTTCGGCCACCTTTCGCATCCTGCCCTGGGCTCGAGCCTATACCGAGGCGCGGCTGCGCGGACACCACTGCGTCTACTCCACCGCCAGAACACCGGAACGACAATACTTCTTCCAGTGGGTAGGGCCGCTGGTCGAGACTGACTGGGCCGCCTTCGCCCTTGCCGATAGCAATATCCACGTCACGGGAATCGAGGAGCTGGAAGGTCTGCGCGTGGGTAGCTTTCGGGAAGACGCCGTAGGCCACTTCGTAAAAAATCAGGGCATCCCGATTCTACTCGCGGCAGCAGACAGAGAGAATATCTTGCGCCTGGAAGCAGGGCTGATCGACGTCTGGGTCAGCAGCGAAACCGTGGCCAAGTACATTGCCGCCGATACCGGGATCGCGGTCAAACGACTATTCACCTTCAACCGAGTACATTTGTATCTGGCCTGCCACCCGTCGGTGCCTAAAGAGGTGGTATCTCAGCTTCAATCATCGCTGGACACCCTTCGTGCCGAAGGCCGCGATGAACGCATTCGAGAACGTGTTCTCGAGCAGTGGAGATGGGATCCATGAGCGATTCCAACGCACACCGACTGAGGCAGCGTATCTCTCGCTGGCGTGGCATTACTGCCAAACAGGCGGTACTGACCCTGAGCATCGCCGTGATGTTGAGTATTCTCGCCGGGCTTGCCGAGCTGGCAGTGGAAGTGCGTACCATGCGCGAAGAGGTACAGGAGCAGACACGACAACTACTCGATTTGGTGGACGGCACCGCTGCGGAAGCGGCGTTTCAGCTCAACCCCGACCTGGCACAGCAAGTGGCAAACGGGCTATTCGATGGTGGCAACGTAAAACGTATCTCACTGCGCGACGATTTCGGTCGCACCATGGCAGTCCGGGAACAAGAGAGTAATGCGGAAACCGACTGGCTCCTGAATACACTGTTCGGCGATATCCTCCACTATCAGGGAACCCTGGAATACGACATGAACGGCAACGCTCTTGCCGAGCCGGTGGGAGAAATCGAGCTGACCCTGGATCTCGACAGTCTCGGTCGGGCCTTCCTGGAGCGAAGCGCTCTCATCATGACGCTGAGCGTGGTCAAGGCCTTCGCGATTGCCGCCTTAGTGGTGCTGACATTCTATTTCCTGATAACGCGTCCTTTGCTCAAGGTGCACGCGGCCATCTCCAACGTCGATCCGCAGCGACCAGGCGATTGGCCGAAGCCTTGGCTCAAACATCACCCCAACGATGAACTGGGACATCTGGTGGAGGGGCTGGACGCATTATTGAACGCTTTCCAGCATGGCTTGGATCAGCGCGACCGCCTTCACCAGATATCCACGGTCGATGGCTTGACGGGCATCGCCAATCGACGCCGCTTCGATATCTACCTGAGCGAAGAATGGTCCCGTGCACGACGCTCAGGACACGATCTGTCGATCCTGTTCATGGACATCGACAGCTTCAAGGCATTCAACGACAACTATGGCCACGTGGCAGGCGATGACTGCCTACGCGATGTGGCCCGTGCCCTCGCCGGGGCCGTGCCTCGAACCACCGACCTGGCAGCGCGCTACGGCGGCGAGGAGTTCGTCTGTGTATTACCCGACACCGATATCCACGGCGCGGTGGCCGTAGCACATAGAATTCACGAGGCGGTTCTGGCTCTAGAGATTCCCCATGCGTTTGCCGACACGCACGACCGAATCACCGTCAGCATCGGTGTAGCCAGTGCATCACCGGCCCAGCCTGGCACCGCGTCGGACTCCCTCTTGGAACAAGCAGACCGTCGTCTGTATCAAGCCAAGACCTCTGGGCGTAACCGGATAGTCTGGAAATGAGAGAACGCCTGACACCTGATCAGGCTAAACAAACGCCCCCCATAAGGTGGCCCCCCCCCAACCGACCAATACCACCCCCAGGCCACGCCCTAGCCAATGACCTCCCGGGGCCAGTTTCTCGATCAACACCCACAGTGCCAGGCCAGCGATCCAGACCAGGTTCATGACACCACCGACGAACAACAGCAACATCAGCACCCAGCAGCAGCCAACGCAGTACATACCGTGCCGCAGGCCCATCATGAAGGTCCCCATCACCCCTTCACGCCAATGCGTCAGCATGAAATCCAGAGGCGAGCGGCAGTGCCGAAGGCAAGCATCCTTCAGTGGCGTCCATTGATAGATACCCGCCCCGATCAGCACCACGCCCGCCCCGACCAGGCTGGTCATCGTCATCATCGGCGAAAGCAGCGCAACGCGCTCCAGGACGTACTGCAACGCAACCGCCAGCACGCTGAACAGCGACCAGATCACAAGGTACCCCGAAGCGAAGATGCCCGAAGCCACGGCACCCTGTCCTCGCTCCCGACGCCGGCGTGACATGGTGACGTGCAGCAGGATCATCGGCGCGGCGCTGGGCAACATCATCGCTGCCATCATCACCACCCACATGACCAGCATCAGAGCCGCTTCAGCCAACGTCCAGGGTGCCAGGCTCATGGGCATCAACATGGTGCCCATGCTCGCCATGGACGTCGCTTCAATGAATAGGTAGCCCCAGCTCAAGACAAGGACGACGCCGAGCCCGACAATCACCAGCAGTCGGTCGCGTCGCAGCACGCTTTCCATCGTCGAAGTGCTCATCGCTCGAGTGCCAACTTCACTGCACTATGCCGACACCCCTCACTATGCCGCCACCCCTTGTGGTGTCTGCACCACATGCGCCAACGTACTGTGTGACCCACTGGTAGTGAATGCGATCGCTCCGCTACTCTGGATATTTGCCGCGGCGACCTCGCCCTCGAGATGCTCGAAACCTTCGGGCATGACGACCCGTATCCGATGCGGCGCACCGGTCACCGGGTTCTTGATCGGCTCCACATCGCTTTGCAGTGCCCCGGGAATATCCAGACGTGCCGTCCTCGCCTCCTGGTCGAACTCGACCGTGATCGGGGCAAAGATGGGATCGTGCATCTTGGTCACGATCAGGCTGAAGATATTGAACAGTGTACCCTCGTCCGAGTGCTCCCCCGACATGATGGCAAACAATGCCTCACGCTGTTCCGGACTGGCCCGTTCATCGATGAGCGGTTGTGCCTCACCATTGCCTTCGTGAAGCGGTCCCGGGAAATGCACGACGACAAAGAATCCCAGACCGTCCAGGCGGGTATCCTCGAAAAACCCGGAGTCGATCTGCATGCCCAGTAATCCCCAACATTCTCCGTGGGTCGGGGGGGCATTGAAATCGCAGGGACAACCAAATGCGCAGTTACAGTTTTTGATCCATCGTCCTTCAAGACGCCAGTTTGCCTGTGCCATGACCATAGCCCCTTATTGTTATCGGCAGGAAAATACCTTCCTTGGACGATGCCGTGCTCCCTACTCATCCTCGTAGTTTAGTGGGCATGGGCTTGGTCGAAAGCGTCTCGTAAGACCATTCATCGTTAAGCTAAGACTGGATTTTTCTCACCAATTTGGATGATCTCGAAACTCATCGAATCAGATGGACGCATGAGAGCATCATACCGTGGCCATCCCAGCTTTTTCGAGAATGGCTTCCAGCAACACCTGACAACCCAGTGCACAGTGCTCGGGGGTGGCGTATTCGGCCTCGTTGTGGCTGATGCCATCGCGGCAGGGAATGAAGATCATCGCCGTCGGCGCTACCCGCGAGACATAAACCGAGTCGTGGCCGGCACCGCTCATCATCCGGCGGTAGGCCACGCCTTGAGCCTTTACTGCGGTTTCCACCGCCTCGATACAACCGGTATTGAAATGCACCACCGGCGATTTCCAGATCCGATCGCTACGGACCTCAACACCAAAGGCGTCACTGGCAGCCATCAGTTCACGCTCGAAAACGGCTTCCAGGGCATCGAGCTCAGCTTCCACCACATGACGCAAATCGACGCTGAGCCTCACCCCGCCAGGGATCACATTACGTGAAGCCGACACGATATCCAGACAGCCACAAGTGACCTTGGTGTCGCCACTCTCGTCGGCCAGTGCATGGCTCTGCAGGCGGTCGATGAGGCGCGCCGCTGCTGCAAGCGCATCGTGGCGATAGCGCATCGGCGTCGGCCCCGCATGAGCGGACTGGCCAGTGAAGGTCACGTCGAACCAGCGCATGCCCTGCACACCGGTCACGACTCCCAGGCTTTCGCCCTCCTCCTCCAGCACCGGCCCCTGCTCGATATGCAACTCGAAGAAGGCAGCCAAGCGTGGCTCGCCCACCGGCATCGTACCCGCAAAGCCGGTGGCTTCGAGCGCCTCTCCCAGCGTCACGCCATCGCGATCCTCGCGAGCCAGGGTCGATTCAACGCTGAACTCGCCAGCATAGGTGCCCGATGCAACCATGGCGGGTGCGAAGCGACTGCCCTCCTCGTTGGTCCATATCACCAGCTCCAGGGGCCGCTCGGTGACGATACCCCGATCATGCAGGGTGCGGAACACTTCGAGGCCGGCCAGCACGCCAAGAATGCCGTCGAAGCGACCGCCCCGGGGCTGGGTATCCAGATGGCTGCCGGTCGCCACCGGATCCAGGTCATCGAGCGTGCCGGAGCGGCGAATAAACAGGTTGCCGACCCGATCCACTTTCACCGAACAACCAATCGCCTCGCACCATTCGATCAAGAGCCGCCGACCGGCGGCATCTTCCTCGGTCAGCGCCAGGCGACAACTGCCACCATTCTCGGTAGGGCCAATCTCGGCCATGGCCATCAGGCTGTCCCACAGCCGTTGGGAATCGATGGATACTGTCATTGTTATTCCTCTCGTCGGTCATTCATGAGATGACCTTAGAAACAGCGCTCATGCAGCGATATACCCCAATCGGGATATGTCATCGAACGTTCGCACCTCGCTAGCCTGCTCTCGGCTCCCTTCGATTCGCACAACAAAGAGGCCGAGACCATGAACGAGATCCTCAAGACGTCCCACACCTACGATGCCGATGCCCTGTGGCGGAAGGACAAGGACCACTTCATCCACCCCTTCACTGACTTCAGCGTCTTCCATGAACAAGGCTGCGACCTGATCACCGATAGTGAAGGCATTCACGTCGCCGATGCCCACGGCAACCGCTTCATCGATGGCATCGCTGGGCTATGGTGCGTCAATGTCGGCCACGGTCGAACCGAGATCGCCCAAGCCATGGCCGAGCAAGCCACGCGCATGGCCTACTTCTCGACTTTCAACAATCTTTCCAATGCGCCAGCCGCCGAGCTCGCCGCCAAGCTCGCCGAGTTGGCTCCCGCACACCTCAACCATGTGTTCTATAGCTGCGGAGGATCTGCTGCCAACGACGCCACCATCCGCCTGGTGCACTACTACTTCAACCGCCTGGGCAAGCCAAACAAGAAGCGCATCCTGTCACGTCGCAATGCCTACCACGGCACGACGTATCTCGCCGCCAGCCTGACCGGCATCGAGAGCAACAACTGGGATTTCGACACCCTCGACCATCTGGTGACCCACCTCAGCGAGGCCAACTGCTATCGCTGCCCGCAGGGCATGAGCGAATCCAAGTACTGCGATCACTTGGTGAAGGAGTTAGAGGACATCATCGAGCGGATCGGCGCCGACAATATCGCCGCCTTCATCGCCGAACCGATCATGGGCGCCGGCGGCGTATTGATGGCACCCGAGGGTTATCACAAGCGCATGCAGGCGGTGTGTCGTGCTCACGACATCCTCTACATCGCCGACGAGGTGGTCACCGGCTTTGGCCGTCTGGGACATTTCTTCGCTTCTGAGGCGGTATTCGATACCCAACCGGACATCATCAACGTCGCCAAGGGATTGTCGTCGGGCTATGCCCCGTTGGGCGCCACGCTAATCTCCGACGAACTCTACGCGGTGCTCGGCACGCCGCAACGCAAGGGAGGCGTGCTCAGCACCGGATTCACCTACTCGGGCCACCCCGTGAGCTGTGCCGCGGCGTTGAAGAACATCGAAATCATGCAGCGCGAGGCGATCTGCGACAACGTCCGCAAGCTCGGCCCCTACCTCGAGACTCAACTCAAGACCCTGGCGCATCACGAGACGGTGGGCGACGTACGTGGCAGCCATTTCATGCTGTGCATCGAGAATGTCGCCGACAAGACGACCAAGGATCTGTTGCCAGTGGAAGCACGAGTCGGCGACCGAGTCGCCTTCGAGGCCCAGCAGCGTGGGCTGATCGTCCGTCCGGTGGGACATCTGAACATCGTCTCGCCACCGTTGATCTGGGACCGCGGCGTCGTCGACCGGGTGGTGGCAATCCTCGACGAATCGCTGGCCGCGACCACCGCCACACTGAAACGCGACGGTTATCTATAAGCCCTGTCCATCCTCGAAACACCATTACAACGACAAGACGAGATTGCTCTATGGAAAGCTTTGGACTCTGGAGCCTGTTGCCCACCCTGGTGGTGCTGGGCATGGCGATCATCACTCGCCGCACCATCGAATCGCTGATGGCCGGCACCCTGGTCGGCCTGCTGATGATCGATCCCACCACGGTGGTCAGCCAAGGTTCCAATATCCTGCTGACAGTACTCGGCAATGACACCGTGACTTGGATCATACTGGTCTGCGGCCTGTTCGGCAGCCTGATCGCGCTGCTGGTCAAGACCGGCGGGGTGCTGACCTTCGGCGACGCTGTGACCCGGCGAATCCATACACGCCAGCAGAGCCTGCTGGCCACCTGGCTGCTGGGTCTGGTGATTTTCGTCGACGATTACCTGAACGCGCTGACCATCAGCGCCTCGATGAAGAAGATCACCGACCGCTTCAAGGTCTCGCGCGAGATGCTGTCCTATGTGGTCGACTCGACCGCGGCACCGATCTGTATCCTGGTGCCTTTCTCCACCTGGGCGGTGTTCTTCGCCGGACTGCTGGAAGACAACGAAGTCGCCACCAACGGCATGGGCCTGTACATCGAGGCGATTCCCTTCATGTTCTATGCCTGGATCGCCGCCGCCATCGTGCCGCTGGTGGCCATGGGCATGATACCGGCGCTGGGCCCCATGAAGGCCGCCGAGGCCCGCGCCGCTTCCGGCCGGTTGATGCCTGAAGGCGTCGACGACGCTGTCTTGGAAGTGGAGGACGACGGTCGTCGTCGACCGCACCTGCTCAATTTCCTACTGCCCATCGCTGCGCTGATTGGCTTCACCTGGTACTTCGAGATCGACATCCTGCGCGGGGTGATCGTGGCCCTGGCGGTCACGCTGGCACTGATCTTCAGCCAACGCCTGCTGAGCTTTCACGATACCTTCGACACCGCGCTGGAGGGGTTCAAGGCGATGATCATGCCGCTCGGCACCCTGGTCGCCGGCTTCACCCTCAAGGAAGTCAACGATGTGCTGGGCCTGACCGAGTTCGTGATCGCCACGGTGCAACCGCTGATGACACCCGGCATGCTACCGGCGGTGGTATTCGTCACCATGGCCTTCCTGGCCTTCGCCACCGGCTCCTTCTGGGGGCTGTTCGCCGTGGCCATGCCGATCGTGCTGCCGTTGGCAGCCAGCGTCGAGGCCAACATGCCACTGGTGATCGGTGCCTTGATCTCGGCCAGTTCGTTCGGCAGCCATGCCTGTTTCTACGGCGACTCCACCGTGCTTTCCGCCCAGGGCAGTGGCTGCACGCCAATGGCCCATGCCCTGACCCAACTGCCTTATGTACTGATTGCCGCCACCCTCGCCACTGGTGTATTCCTGGTGGTGGGCCATCTATGAGAATCGCCATGACCCATACATCGAACACTCCCCACATGAACGTCACTCCCGCGGAACTAGGCTTTGCCATGCCCGCCGAGTTTTCTCCCCATAGCGCCTGCTGGATGCTGTGGCCGCAGCGTCCGGATACCTGGCGCTATGGCGCCAAGCCCGCACAACAGGCGTTCGTCGAGGTCGCCACGGCCATCGCCGAGAGCGAAACCGTCTACGTGGGCGTCAACGACGAGCAGTATGAGAACGCGCGCAATCAATTACCCGCCCATGTGCGCGTGGTAGAACTCTCCAGTAACGATGCTTGGATGCGCGATGTAGGCCCGACCTTCGTCACTCACCCCGACGGCCGGCTGGCAATGGTCGACTGGGAGTTCAACGCCTGGGGTGGGCTCAAGGGCGGGCTCTATTTCCCGTGGGACAAGGACCGCCGCATCCGCACCAAGATCGCCGAGATACTCGGTATTCCGCGCTTCGAGGCGCCAGTAGTGCTGGAAGGCGGTGCCATCCACGTCGATGGCGATGGTACCCTGATCACCACCGAAGAATGCCTTCTCAACCCCAACCGCAACCCGGACCTCTCCCGCCAACGGATGGAAAACGTACTGCACGATTATCTGGGTGTGGAGAAGGTCATCTGGCTACCGCGTGGCTGCCATCTCGACGAGACCGACGGCCACATCGACAACCTGTGCTGCTTCGTGGCTCCCGGCGAAGTGGCATTGAACTGGTGCGACGACGAGCATGACCCGCAGCACGCCATATCACGCGAGGCGTTGGAGGTACTGGAAAACGCCACCGATGCCCGCGGCCGTGCATTGAAGGTGCACAAGTTGCCCCAACCCGGACCGCTGCATATCGCCGAGGAAGAAGCCAGTGGCATCGACCGCCTGAGCAGCTCCCATCCACGCCAACCGGGCGATCGCATGGCTGCCTCCTACGCCAACTTCTACATTGGCAACTCGGTGGTGGTGATGCCGCTGCTCGACCCGACCCACGACGACCAAGCCAAAGCGACACTTCAGGATCTATTCCCCGACAGACGGGTAATTGGCGTGCCCGCTCGCGAGATCCTGCTCGGCGGCGGCAATATTCACTGCATTACGCAGCAACAGCCTCTTTGCGTCGCCTCTCCAGGCATGTCGAGGCCAGAGTAAAAAAACAGCGTTTGGAAACTTCGACACTGAATCGACGGTCCAACGTTGCAATCCTCAACGGAAGGAGAAATAGCATGAGGCAGTTATTCACGACTGGACTGTTGGCCGTCATCCTGGCGATCGGACTTGCCGCTTGCGGTACTACCCCCACCGAGCGTGCCACCAGCGGTGCCGGCGTCGGTGCTGCTGCCGGTGCGGGAGCCGCCGTCATCACTGGCGGCAGTATGATTCGTGGCGCAGTCATCGGTGCCGGTGTCGGTGCTGCAACCGGTGCATTGACCGACGAGGATGACATCAATCTGGAAAGGGATTAGTGGCATATCCCGAAACCGCGCATGCCGAAATGGAAGTGGTCGGCATGCGCGGCATTGTACTCCGGCCCCAGCACACTGCCGAACACATCACAGGCACCATCACGTATCTCGCGCAGAAACGCTCCTGCATCATCTTCATCACCCCAGTCATCGCGCAGGGTAATACGCTGACCATCTGCCAAACGAAAGGCCGCCACATCCAGCGCCTCCGCTGAAGCATGCTCGCTGCGACGACTATCCTCACGTCCATACACATTGCGGCAAGCAAAGCTACCATAGTGCTCGACCCTCGCCACAGGCGAGTCGAAGATGGTTTCTGCAGCAGGCTGCAGCCGTTGACGCTCGAACATTACCCAAGCCAATGCCAAGGGACAGGTGGCGACGAAACTAGCGTTGAACTCGACACCGCTTTCTCGCAGGTGTACCACATTCGACAGTGGACAGCCTTCCACCGGAGTATGGTCATCGAGCGGCGCATAGCGTAGAGCAGCATCTGGCACACGCTCCAGCGTCGCCAGGCAAGCTTCGCGATCTCCCGACAGGCGCTTGAACTTCCACTTGGTCACCGGCGTCAGCGGATCGTCCACCACCAGCGGCTGCCAGGGATTCCAATGGCGTGGAATCGACCACCAGCCCCTCTCGAAACCCAGGCCGATCACGATCAATATCAGGAGGATGAGGAGGATACGCATGACCTTTTTCCTTTCCTGCAGCGTAAACGCCATCGAGCCTTACTAAAAAGCCCCACCTGATGAGCGGGGCAAGCCAAGCGAGGGAGAGATCGTCGTGTCTACTCCTTGAATGACGCTAAGTTCTCCCTTGTCACCAACACGAACGGAATCATGATCTTGCTATCGATATCCTCGCCAGAAATCAAGCTCACTGCCGCATCAACCGCACCTGCGCCCTGGCCAGCGGCATCCTGAAACACCGAGACCGCCAGTCCACCCTGTTCCATTGAGGCCAAGGCATCGGAAGTCGCATAGATTCCATCAGCGTTTTGCCTCGAGCTGCCTTCAGATTCCCTCACGGTAGACACCCTTGCCGTCGGCTAGCACTTCCCCTTGCCGGGCGTGCAGGGGACTTTCACCCCCAAGTCATCCCGAGGCACCACCCTCGGGAACAGCGCCAGTCAGGCGCACACTAAAAAAACCCGCCATCATGAAGTGACCCCCAATAGTTGGACGGGTTGATTCAGGTAGTGGCGGTCCCCAAGGCCTGGATCCTGTATTCCACAGGGCTCAGGCCTTTTAGGTTGGCCTTGATGCGGTCATGGTTGTAATAGCGTATGTAGGCCCGGAGTTCCCTGATGAACCTCTCTACACCAGTAAATTTCTGGCCATGGAAGAACTCACTCTTCAAGAGGCCGAAGAAGTTCTCGATGACGGCATTGTCCAGGCAGTTCCCGCTACGAGACATGCTGACCTCGGCTCCTCTAGCGGTCAACGCCGCGTGATAGGCAGGCATCTGATACTGCCAGCCCTGATCAGAATGAAGAACCAGCCCTTCGGCATCTTTGACCTGCTGCAAGGCTTTACCCAGCATGGCCATGACCATCGGCAGCCGAGGGGTACGGGCAATAGAGAATGCCACGATTTCTCGGTTATAGAGGTCCATGACCGGTGACAGGAAGACCTTTTCCCCTCGAATGTTGAACTCTGTAATATCTGTTACCCACTTCTGATGCGGACGGTCTGCTCGGAAATGGCGCTGTAGACGGTTGGCGGCGAGACCACCTTCGTCACCTCGGAAGGACCGGTAACGCTTGGGTCGCACTGTTGATTTTAGTCCTGCCTGTATCATCAACTTCTGGACGGTCTTGTGATTGAGATGACAGCCTTCCCTCCGAAGGGCCAGCGTCATGCGGCGATAGCCGTAGCGCCCCTTGTGGGCATGGAAGATACGATGGATAAGCTGTCTTTCGGACACATAAGCATCTGGGCGCTGAAGCACTTTTCGCCAGTAGTAATAGACGCTACGCGCAAGGCCAGCTGCACGCAGCAAGTAAGCAAGCGCATGGCTTTGCCTTAGCTCATTGATGATCAACGTTTTTTCTCTTCGGTTGATCGTTTTGACTGAGCCAAGGCTTTCAGCTTTTTTAGATAGGCGTTCTCTGCTCGCAGATAGGCCAACTCCTCCGCCATTTCTTCTGGCGACATCTGGTCAGGTGCCTTGGTACCAGAGGATGGCGGTTTCTTCTTTTTCACACGAGGTCTCCCACGGCGGTCAGACAAGCCGTCAACCCCATGAGAGGCATACTGGCGCCGCCATTCTCTAATGGTAGTACGCGCTGGGATGTTGAAGTAAGCACTGGCCTCACGAAGAGAGCCGCCTTCTTCGAGAAAACGCACGACTTTCAGCTTGAAGGCCAGATCATAGACCTGGGGGCGTGTACGGCGAGCCAATCCTGCCTCACCATGTTGGCGATAGACCTCTACCCATGACCTGACAACACCTCTATCCAGCCCGAACTGTATCGCTGTGCGTCTGCTTCCTCCCGCCGGACTCTCGTGGTGCAGGACCACTTGTAACTTGAACTCACTGGAATACCTCGCCATGCAAAACCCCCTACAGTTGGAGCGGTGTCCAACTTTCGGGGGTCAGTTCAATCAGGCGGGGAAACAAGGCGTCCACACTGTGCCTCGGAGAGAAACGGAGGTTAACTCACTGCTTGACGATCCACTCGTGAACCGGGTCGTTCTGGAATTTCCACTCGCGCTTGGGGCCGGCCATCACGTTCAAGTAATAGAGCTCATAGCCATGGGGCACTCCTGCCGGGTGATAGCCACGTGGCACCATCACGCAGCAGCCATCTTCTACCGCCATGGTCTCGTCCAGCGAACGATCGTCAGTGTAGACACGCTGGAAGGCAAAGCCTTGAGACGGGTTCAAACGGTGGTAGTAGGTTTCCTCAAGAATGGACTCTTCCGGAAGATTGTCCACATCATGCTTGTGTGGCGGATAGCTCGACCAGTTGCCCGCCGGCGTATAGACCTCGACCACCAGCAAACTGTCGGCTGCCTCGGTTTCCGGGAGGATGTCCTGGATATGGCGGGTATTGCTGCCGGTTCCTCGGGTGCTGCGCTTGACCTGCTCGGGCGCGATTAACCGCGCCGGATAGTTGCCTTTGCCAGGCGCACTGCATACCGCCAGCTCCAGATCGGTAGTCGCTTCGACGCTGAACCCGACGCCATCGGGCAGGTAGACGGAATATGGGGGTATCTTCTCGAAGATGTCCATTCGCTCGCCGATGTCTTCCCAGCGGTTGTCTCCGCTGGCCACGGTGGCTCGGCCGGAGAGCAGGACTAGGCAGTGCTCACGGTCTCCGGTATTGCCTTCGAGACTTTGCCCCTTGGCGAGCTTGTGAACCCGGAAACCGACATGGTCCCAACCGGCGGATTCCGGGGTGACCTCGAGTACCTTGCCTTGGGCATCGGGGTCCTGGGGGCGTACCAGAAGCGATGTCATCTCTTGCCCTCCTAACTATCTAATACATAGAAACTTATGCGTAGTAACGGTGTATATGTCATTTCTGGACATTGCGGCTCGCCCGGCGAGCGCACAGCACCACCCTCATGCCGCACTTCGACGGCATGCCATAGGTAGCACTATCTTCTTTGTCAGCGATCTTTCTTTAGTCAGAGATCGAGCGAGGTGTCACACCTGACCACTGACCGAGGTATCGTCCTTGCCGGCGGCGTCACGGGCCTTGTCCTGTCGCACCCCGAGGGCGATCGCCAACGTCTGGGTCAGGCACAGCGATGCTGTCAGACCACGGAAACTCTTGACTTCCGCCTCGTGCACGACGAGTGAGACATCGGCCAGCCGCGCCAAAGGGCTGAGGTTGGAATCGGTGATCACGATCAACGGAACACCACGCTCCTTGGCCTCGGCAGCAATCTCACGTGACTCCTGGGCATAGGGCGAGAAACTGATCACCAGTACGGCATCCCGCTTGCCGACGGATTTCATCTGCTCACCGTGCATCCCCCCCAGTCCATTGACCAGAAAGGCCCGCTTGTCGATATGATGCAGCGCGTAGGTGAAATAGCTGGCGACCACGAAGCTGCGCCGGGCGCCCATCACGTGCACGATCTCTGCCCGCTCGAAGATATCCAGTGCCCGCTCCAGGTCGCGCGGGTCGATACGCCCGGGCAATGACTCCAGAACCTCACGGTTGGCCTCGGCGAACTCCCACAACAGTTGGGTACTGTCGGGGGTTTCTCCGGTAGCGGTACGCACCGCGCGAATGCGCTCGGCATAGTTGGGCAACTCATCCACCAGACGCGAGCGGAATAGCTGCTGCATCTCGGAGAAACCCTTGAAGTCGAAGCTGTTGGCGAAACGGATCAAGGTCGAGGGAGTGACGCCCGCTCTTTCGGCCAACTTGGCGACGGTGGCAAAGGCCACCTCCTGCGGGTGATCGAGCAGGAAGCGTGCCGTCTGCTGAAGCCGCCGGCTCAAGGAGGCGTACTCCTCGGTGATACGCGCTTCGAGTTCCGCAAAGTCCTGTGGGGGCTTGGGCTTGGTCATGGTCGAGCCTTCCTTCCGAGGCCACGGCACCCCGGCTTTGACATGGTCGCGAGTGCAGTCTAGGCACATTGGAACAAAAATTCTATATATACGATAGTATAGAACATACAATTCTCATCGTACAGGGAACGGACAACCTCAACCAGCACCAGAAACCGTGTCTGCATGCCTCCCGATATCGGGCACTAGGTTGCCGTTTGAACATGAATATCTTATCTACTTCGCCTTGCCAATCGCAGTGAGTTGTTCACCAATACAAGGACAGATCCACGTACACCTTTGGTCGTAGGGCCATGCGATCCCCCCTTCAACTCTGCTTCTACCTTCACGGCCACCCTTCATTATCCTGTTGATTTACAAGACCACAATTCCTTTCTATCGCAGCACTTGAACGCCATTGAGATGAATTTTCCGTATATTGATTTGATGGAATGATTGTTCTAACTTTCAACTCATTCAGAACGCCTTGGCTCTGCGTTCCCTCGATTCACGCATCGAAGCCGGTTAGCCACGACAACCTACTAGCAATGGTGGATTCATCGATGTCCGAGCAAACTCTCAAGTTTTCCCTGAACCACATGGTGTGCCCTCGCCTGAGCGCGGAGCAGTTGATCGAAGCCGCCAAGGAGATGGGCCTGGGTGCGGTCGAACTGCGCAATGACGTACAAGCCAATAGCATCACCGAACTCGACCAGGCCAAGGCGGCAGGCCAGCGCACCCGCGAGTTGGAAATCGAAGTGCTCAGCATCAACGCCCTTTACCCCTTCAATATCTGGAATGACGAGCGCGCCGCCCAGGCCGAAAAGCTGGCACAACTCGTCGATGCCGCCGGTGGCCGGGGCCTGGTGCTCTGCCCGCTGGTCGATGGCGACTACAACGCCTCCGAGGAAGAAAAGCACGCCGGCCTCAAAAAGGCACTGACGGCATTGGATAGCATCCTTGGCCGCTACGACCTGCAGGGCCTCGTCGAACCGCTAGGCTTCCCCATTTCCTCGCTGCGCACCAAGGAAAAAGCGGTCAAGGCGATCCAGGAACTGGGACTCGAGCAACGTTTCGGCCTTGTCCATGACACCTTCCACCACCAAGGTGCCGGCGAGACCGCCTTCTATGCCGAGCATACCGGTCTGGTACACATTTCCGGCGTCGAGGACCCGGCAATCAGTTTCGACGACATGCTCGACGCCCATCGCCTGTTGGTGGGAGATCGCGACCGCCTGGACAACGTCGGCCAGATCAAGGAACTGCTGGCCGCCGGTTACAGTGGCTACTTCTCCTTCGAGCCCTTTGCCGAGCAAGTCCATGGGCTGAAGGACCCGCTTGGTGCCGTGAAGGAAAGCATCGATTACATCCGCCAGCAGTTGTCCGCGTAACGGCCCGTCGAATTCTCCAACGCAAGACCAACGACCGCTGGAGACCAAGAGAGGACTGAATCATGAAAATTGCCCTCGATCCCCATATGCACCGGCACTTATCGCTCGAGGAAACCTGCCGCCTGACCGCGGAACTGGGTTACGACTATATCGAGCTGTCGCCGCGTCCGGACTTCCTGCAGTGGTGGACCCGCCCTCGCGTCTATCCCGAGCGCGTCCGTTCGTTCAAGAAGGCGATGAAAGACCATGGCGTCAGCCTTGCCACCCTGCAACCGATGTACCGCTGGTCCAGTCCGTACCAGGACGAGTGGGAGATGGCCATGGACAACTGGAAGCGGGTCATCGAGGTTGCCGTGGAAATGGAGTGCGACACCCTGATCTCCGAGTTCGGCCGTGGTGGGTCCGATGAGCGCTCCAACGCCGACCGCGAGGGCCGTCACTCACCCGAGGCCTGCGAAAATGCCTTCTGGCGCTCCATGGATGTGCTGGTACCGATTCTCGAGCGCGAGGGACTGACGCTCAGCGTCGAGCCCCATCCCGAAGACTGGGTCGAGACCATCGAGCCGGCGGTGGACATCATCAAGACCATCAATTCCAAGTCAGTGAAGTGCTCCTACATCGCACCTCACTCCTTCTATTACGGCGACGATCTGGCCGAGTCGATTCGCTGCACCAAGGACGTGCTGGTCCATGCCCGCGTCGCCGACACCTTCAACCACAAGGCCTCCTCGGGCCTGCGCTACATCGTCAACCCGCCGAGCTCCACCGCACGGGTGCATCAACACCTCGATATCGGCGAGGGTGAAATCGATTGGGACGTGTTCTTCGGCACCCTGCACGAGATCGGCTTCGACGGCGTCTTGTCCAGCTGCGTGTTCGGCTGGGAAGAGCGCGCCGAGGAATCCTCGCGCTTCATGCGCGAAGAGATCCAGCGCTACGTCGACAAATACTGGAATAAATGAGGACGCAACAATGACAGTCAGAATCGGAGTCATCGGTACCGGGATGATCGGCGAGGAGCATTCGCGTCGCATCACCCAGACACTCACCGATGGAGAAATCGTCGCCGTCACCGATGTCAACGCCGAGCAGGCGCAGCGCATGGCCGACAATCTGGGGCTCAGTGCCAAGGTCTACGACAATGGCCAGGACCTGATCAAGGCCGACGATGTCGATGCCGTGTTGGTCACCTCCTGGGGCCCGACCCACGAGGAGTATGTGCTGGCGGCCATCGAAGCCGGCAAGTACGTGTTCTGCGAGAAGCCACTGGCCACCACCGCCGAAGGCTGCCGCAACATCATCGATGCCGAGATCCAGGCCGGCAAGCGCATGGTACAGGTCGGCTTCATGCGCCGTTACGACAGCGGCTACAAGATGATGAAGGATGTCATCGACGCCAATAAGCTCGGCGAGCCGCTGATGATCCATGCCGCGCACCGCAACCCCGAGGTGCCGGAGCGTTACGTTACGCCGATGGCGATCCACGACACGCTGATCCACGAGTTGGATACCTTCCGCTGGCTGCTCGACGACGACTACAAGAGCGCCCAGGTCATCTTCCCGCGCAAGACCCGCCACGCTCATAGCAAGGTGGAAGATCCACAGATGGTGCTGCTGGAAACCGTCAAGGGCGTACGCATCGACGTGGAAGTCTTCGTCAACTGCCAGTACGGCTACGACATCCAGTGCTCCGTCGTCGGCGAGGAAGGCATAGCCAACCTGCCCGAGCCGCAGAGCCTGCAGTACCGACAGGCCGGCAAGCTCTCCAGCGACATCCTTCAGGATTGGAAGAAACGTTTCAACGACGCCTTCGATGTCGAGCTTCAGGCCTTCATCGATGGTGTTGCCAACGGTGAGATCGGCGGGCCGTCGTCCTGGGACGGCTATGCCGCGGCCATTGCCGGCGATGTTTGTGTCAAGGCCCAGGAAAGCGGCCAGATCGAGTCGATCGAGATGCCGGAGCGCCCTGGGTTCTATGCCTGACCCGCGCATGCCCTTGGCTTGATGCCTGATCCTGCCCAAAGCCCTGAGCCTGCCACAACCGGTCGGTCAGGGCTTTTTTCTTCCAGCCAAACTGACCTGCGACCAATGGATAATGAATCACATCTTCCATTTGTTGAGATTTTGGAATTTATATTCTAATCTGAACGAAACTTGAAAAACGCTACCGATATACGGCAACCCTGGCCGGCAGAGCCCTTCTACCGACAAGCAACGACGCAGGAGCTCGGGATACGGCCCCAAGTAGGATACGACCGCTATGAACGACACGAAGACCTTGGATCTGATCTGTCTAGGACGCGTCGCCGTCGACCTCTATTCAGAACAGATCGGCAGCCGACTCGAGGACGTCTCGAGCTTCGCCAAGTATCTGGGTGGAAGTTCCGGCAACATGGCCTACGGCACCGCACGCCTGGGGCTGAAATCAGCCATGCTGTCGCGCGTCGGCAATGAGCAGATGGGTAACTTCGTGCGCGAGGAGCTCGAGCGCGTGGGCGTCGATACCACGGCCCTGCAGACCGACCCGGAACGCCACACCGGGCTGGTACTGCTGGCGCTCAAGGATCGTGACAGTTTCCCGCTGCTGTTCTATCGCCGTGACTGTGCCGACATGGCCATCGATCATGATTCCATCGACCCGGACTTCATCGGCCGTGCGCAGGCGCTGGCCATCACCGGCACGCACCTGTCCACCGAAACCACCGGCAAGGCCTGCCGCAAGGCCCTGGACGCCGCCGCCGAGCATGGCGTCAAGCGTGTGCTGGATATCGACTACCGTCCGGTATTGTGGGGCCTGACCACGCCCGGTGACGGGGAAACCCGCTTCATCGCCGATGACAAGGTCACCCGCGACCTGCAAGCCTGGCTCCCCGACTTCGACCTGATCGTCGGTACCGAGGAAGAATTCCATATCGCAGGGGGCAGCACCGACACCCTTGAATCCCTGCACGCGGTGCGCAAGATCAGTGATGCCACCCTGGTCTGCAAGCTGGGCCCCCAAGGCTGCGTGGTCTTCGAGGGCGAGATTCCCGCACGCATCGAGGACGGCATCCTGGTCGAGGGCGTCAAGGTCGAGGTGCTCAACGTGCTGGGCGCCGGCGACGCCTTCATGAGCGGTCTGCTGCGCGGCTGGCTACGCGGCGAGGACTGGGCCACCAGCGCCAGCTATGCCAATGCCTGCGGTGCATTGGTTGTCTCACGCCACGGCTGTGCCCCGGCCATGCCCACCGAAGAAGAATTGTTCGACTATCTGGGCCGTCGCGAATCGGTGAAACGCCCCGACAAGGATATCCAGCTCAACCACCTGCACCGGGTCACCACACGGACCCCGGTGGAGTGGCCGGAGGTCTGTGGCCTGGCCTTCGATCACCGGCGCCAGCTCACCGACATGGCCCGTGAGGTCAAGGCCGACCCCGGTCGGATCCCGACCCTCAAGCGCCTGCTGGTCGAATCCGCCGAGGAAGGTGCGCGCCGCACCGGACTTGAAAAGCCGGCGATCCTGGTCGATGACGTCTTCGGCCAGGACGCGCTCAACGATGCCACCGGCAAGGGCTGGTGGATCGGCCGCCCGGTGGAACTGCCCAGCTCGCGCCCACTGCGCTTCCAGCATGGCGACGACCTGGGGAGCTGTCTGCGTAACTGGCCCAAGGAGCACATCATCAAGTGCCTGGTGTTCTACCACCCGGATGACCCGGTATCGCTGCGTCTCGATCAGGAGGCTCACCTGCGCCAGCTCTACCAGGCAGCCTGCAGCAATGGCTTGGAGTTACTGGTCGAGGTGATTCCGCCCAACCATCAGGATGTCGACGATCACACCCTGGCTCGCTCCCTGCAGCGTCTCTACAACCTGGGTATCCGCCCTGACTGGTGGAAATTGCCGACCATGTCCGATGCCGCCTGGCGAGAAGTCAGCCAAGTGATCGAGAGCCAGGATCCACATTGCCGTGGCGTGGTACTGCTGGGACTGGACGCACCCATGGATGACATGAAGAACGGCTTCACTGCTGCCGCGCAGCATGCCCAGTGCAAAGGGTTTACCGTCGGCCGCACCCTGTTCTCCGCTCCCAGCCGTGCCTGGCTGGCCGGTGATATCGATGATGCTCAACTGGTCGACCAGGTCGCGGGCAATTACGCGGAATTGATCGAGGAATGGCAGCGGCTGCGCACCACCGCCCAGCCCCAAGCAGAGGAAATCCTGTCATGAACACCGTTAGACTCACCATGGCACAGGCCGTCATTCGCTACATGATGGCCCAGAAAGTCGACATCGACGGTGAGCTGAAGCCCATGTTCGCCGGCGTGTGGGCCATCTTCGGCCACGGCAATGTGGCCGGCTTGGGCGAGGCGCTGTATCACGTCCAGGATGAACTGCCCACCTACCGGGCCCACAACGAACAGGGCATGGCGCATGCCGCCATCGCCTACGCCAAGACATTGAACCGCCGGCAGATGATGGCCTGCACCGCCTCGGCCGGGCCCGGCTCGACCAACATGGTTACCGCCGCCGCCGTGGCCCATGTCAACCGGCTGCCGGTCCTGTTCCTGCCGAGTGACACCTTCGCCACCCGCTTGCCGGACCCGGTGCTGCAGCAGGTCGAGAACTTCCACGACCACACCCTGACATCCAACGACTGCTTCAAGCCGGTCAGCCGCTTCTTCGACCGTATCACTCGGCCCGAACAGTTGCTGACCTCGCTGCCCCAGGCCATGCGCGTGCTGACCGACCCGGTCGAGTGCGGTCCGGTGACCCTGGCCATGCCGCAGGACGTGCAGACCATGGCCTATGACTTCCCGGGGCACTTCTTCGCCGAAAAGGTGCACCGCCTGCGTCGCCAGTCACCGGACAAGCAGGAATTGGCCGCCGCCATCGAACTGATCCGTCAGTCCAAAAAGCCGCTGGTCATCGCCGGAGGCGGCGTTCACTACTCGGGCGCTCTGAGCGAGCTGGACGCGCTGGTCTCCACCTACCATCTGCCGGTGGGCGAAACCCAGGCCGGCAAGGGCGCCCTGCCCTGGGATCATGAGCAGAACATGGGCACCATCGGCGTGACCGGTGCCGCCTCCACCAATGCCCTGGCGGCCGAGGCCGACCTGATCATCGCCGTAGGTACCCGCCTGGGCGACTTCGCCTCCGGCTCGCGCTCCATGATCAATCCGAACGCCCGCCTGCTGTGTCTCAACGTCGCCTCCTTCGATGCCGTCAAGCACAAGGGTCAGCCGCTGGTCGGCGACGCCAGGCTGACGCTGTCTGAAGTTCAGTGGGCCTTGGGAGAGTGGCAGCCCGAGGGTGCCTGGATCGAGAAAGCCGCCCAGCTCCGCGCCGAATGGAACAAGACGGTGGACATCGCCACCACCGATCGCGGCACCAACCTGCCCACCGATGCCGAAGTCGTCGGCGCCGTGAACCGCGCCGCCGGCGAGAAAGACATCGTGGTGTGTGCCGCCGGTGGGTTACCGGGCGAGCTGCAGAAGCTGTGGCGCACCCGCAACGACCGCGGCTACCACATGGAGTACGGCTACTCCTGCATGGGCTACGAGCTGGCTGGCGGCCTGGGCACCAAGATGGCCAAGCCCGACTCCGAAGTCTTCGTCATGGTCGGTGATGGCTCCTACCTGATGCTCAATTCCGAGATCGCCACCTCGGTGATGTTGGGCTACAAGATCATCGCCGTGGTGCTCGACAACCGGGGTTACGGCTGTATCCATCGCTTACAGCAATTCTGTGGCGGCCCCGGCTTCAACAACCTGCTGGACGACTGCCTGACCGTCGAGGGCGGCGCGCCCAAGACCGATTTCGCCGCGCACGCCACTGCCCTCGGTGCACGCGCCGAGAAGGTCAACGACATCCAGGAACTGGAAGCGGCACTGGAACGTGCCAAGGCATCGAACGTCAGCTACGTGATCACCCTGGATACCGATCCGCTGCGCGATACCAAGGAAGGCGGTTCATGGTGGGACGTGGCGGTAGCGGAGGTTTCCGAGCGCTCCGAGGTCGAGGAAGCCCGCAAGCGCTATGAGAGTTATAAGACACGCCAGTTCCAGAACCTTTAACCACTATCACGACCGACTTGGGAAACACTGAATAAATCGGCGAGCGGGATGAAGCACAAGGCGCCCGCAGCGCAGACACCGGAGCCTATGCGGTACTAGGTGAGGATGTCGAGCAGCGCGCAACGCAGTGATTCGCCCGCGCAGACATTTATGCAGTCTTTCCCTACAGGAGTTCGCCATGACCGTAAGACTGGGAATCAACCCGCTGACCTGGACCAATGACGACCTGCCCAGCCTGGGCGGCGAGACTCCACTCGAGGTCTGCCTGGCGGAAGGCCGCGAGGCCGGTTTCAGCGGCTTCGAACTGGGCCACAAGTTCCCGCGCACTCCGGAGGCTCTCTCCGAAGTGCTGGGCAAGCACGACCTGTCACTGGTCTCCGGCTGGTACTCCAGCAATCTGCTGGAGCGTAGCCCCGAGGAGGAGATCGAGGCGGTCAAGGATCACCTGAACCTGCTCAAGCAGTGTGGCGCCAAGGCCATGGTGTTCTGTGAGGTCACCCACTGCGTACACGGCGACCAGTCGCACCCGCTGTCTCAGCGCCCGCACTTGAGCGATGCCGAGTGGCAGCGTCTGACCGAAGGGCTCAACATCGTCGGCGACTACCTCAAGGAGCAAGGCGTGCACATGGCTTACCACCACCACCTGGGCACCGTGGTGGAGAGCCAGGCCGACGTCGAGCGCCTGATGGACAATACCCGCGACTCAGTGGGCCTGCTGCTCGACTTCGGCCACCTGGTGGGCGCCGGTGGTGACCCGCTGGCCATCGCCAAGCGCTACTCCTCACGCATCAAGCACGTGCACTGCAAGGACATTCGCTTCCCAGTGCTGGATGAGCTGCGCAACCGCGACAAGAGCTTCCTCAACGGTGTGCTCGATGGGGTATTCACCGTACCCGGTGACGGCAACATCGATTTCCTGCCCGCTCTGAAGCACCTGAGTGAACAGGGCTACCAGGGCTGGCTGGTGGTGGAAGCCGAGCAGGACCCGAAAGTCGCGCATCCGCTGACCTATGCCCGCCTGGGGTGTCGCAACCTCAGATCGCTGGCCGAACAAGCAGGGTTCACCGTCGAGAAATGACACGCCCTGATCACAGGCCCCCAATCTCTAACCGGAAGCCCCGAAGGTTATTTCATGAACCAGATTCATCATTATCTCAATGGCAGCATCGTCGAGGGCCGCAGCGAACGCTTCGCTCCGGTCTACAATCCCGCCACCGGCGAGCAGAGCGCTCAAGTGGCCCTGGCTACCGCTGATGAAACCCGCGAAGCGGTACGCATTGCCGACGAGGCCTTCGCCTCGTGGTCCAAGGTCACGCCACTCAAGCGCGCGCGCATCCTGTTCAAGTTCAAGGAACTGGTGGAGGCCAATGCCGACGAGATCGCTCGACTGATCTCCAGCGAGCATGGCAAGGTGTTTTCCGATGCCAAGGGCGAACTGACCCGTGGCCTGGAAGTCGTCGAATTCGCCTGCGGCATCCCGCACCTGCAGAAGGGCGAGCACTCGCTGAACGTGGGTACCGGCGTCGACAGCTACTCGCTGATGCAACCGCTGGGTGTGTGTGCCGGTATCTCGCCGTTCAACTTCCCGGCCATGGTGCCGATGTGGATGTTCCCCATCGCCCTGGCCTGCGGCAATACCTTCGTCATGAAGCCCTCGGAGAAGGATCCGTCCACGCCGATGCGCCTGGCCGAACTGCTCAAGGAAGCCGGCCTGCCCGATGGCGTGTTCAACGTGGTCAACGGCGACAAGGAGTCCGTCGACGTGCTGCTCACCGACGAGCGCGTCCAGGCGGTGAGCTTCGTCGGCTCCACCCCGATCGCCGAATACATCTATTCCACCGCTTCTGCGCATGGCAAGCGTGTCCAGGCTCTGGGCGGCGCCAAGAACCACATGGTGGTCATGCCCGATGCCGACCTCGACCAGGCCGTTGGCGCCCTGATGGGTGCCGCCTACGGTTCGGCCGGCGAGCGCTGCATGGCCATTTCCGTGGCCATACCGGTTGGCCAGGAAACCGCCGAGCGCCTGCGCGAGAAGCTCGTCGCCGAGCTTGCCAAGCTGCGCGTCGGCCCGGGGATCGTCGACGGCCCCGACAACGACATGGGCCCGCTAGTCACCAGGGAGCACCTGGAAAAGGTCAAGGGCTACATCGCTACCGGCGTCGAGGAAGGCGCGGAATTGGTGGTCGACGGTCGAGAAGCGGTGATCGAAGGTGCGAGCAATGGCTACTTCGTCGGCGGCTCGCTGTTCGACCACGTCAAGCCGGGGATGCGCATCCACAGCGAGGAGATCTTCGGCCCGGTGCTGGCCATCGCCCGCGCCGACAGCTATGACGAAGCGGTCAAGATGATCAACGACCACGAGTACGGCAACGGCACCGCCATCTTCACCCGTGACGGCGACGCCGCCCGCCAGTTCTGCGAGCAGATCCAGGTGGGCATGGTGGGGGTCAACGTGCCGATCCCGGTGCCCATGGCCTTCCACAGCTTCGGCGGCTGGAAGCGCTCACTGTTCGGTCCGCTGCACATGCACGGTCCCGATGGCGTGCGCTTCTACACCCGCATGAAGACCATCACCCAGCGCTGGCCGAGCGGTATTCGTGCTGAGACCAATCACTTCACCATGCCGACGCATTAACCCTTCAAAACTGCTGCGCTCGACATCTCGGGCGCTGGCGGTGCGCGGAATCCTCATGTACACCTTCCGTACACTCCGGTTCCTGTGCTCCGGCAGCGCCCGACCTGTCTTCGCTCGCGACGTTTTGAAGCAGTACTTTTGGCCATATTCAACGAACAGGGAGGACGCCATGCCTCTAGTTACTATCACCCTACCCGATCACCGCCCGATACTTTGGCGCAAGAAAGTCGCCGACATCGTCAATGCCGCAGTGATCGAGACCCTCGATTTTCCCGACGACGACCGTTACCAGATCATCCAGGCACTTCCTGTCGAACAGATGGAACTACAGAAACGCCATTGTGATGCGGTGATACTGCAACTGACTATGCGTGCCGGGCGTTCCGCCGAAGCCAAGCAAGCTTTCTATCGCCGGGTAGTCGACGACCTGGCCCATCAAGCTGATATCAAGCCGGCCAATGTGATGATCGTGATTACCGAGAATAGCGATGCCGATTGGTCGTTCAGCCACGGCGAGGCGCAGTTTCTCACTACCCAACTGGCTTGTTGAGCCGCAAGAATCCAGCACACTTTTCTCTCGTTACCTCTTTGATGACCTCGCGATGGCACAAGCGTGGGAGTCAAGGCGATCATCATGAGAAAACAAAAAGTCAGCGAGCGGTTCCTAATCGGTACCCGTGGCGTTTTCAATGCGTCCTGCGATGGGAGTCACGGATTATCAATTCTCCCGGCACCAGGTGGCGACGTGGTGCCGCATCCCTGAGACTTATCCGTCGAACCGCCTCGCTGACCAACTGCTCCAAAGGCTGCCGGTAGGTCGTCAATGCATAGCTCGGCGACGCCGCTTCCTCGATGTCGTCGAAGCCGACGATTCCCATGCTTCCCACCTCTCCCCGCTTGTGCAGCGCATCCAGGGCGCCGATGGCGAGAATGTCATTCTCGCAGAACAACGCCTCGACCCTTTCGGCCGGCACCATGGTTTCCAGATAGCGCTCCAGGGTGCGATAGCCACATGCGCGCTGGTAATGCCCCCCTTCCAGGATCTCTTCGACAGCCAGACCATGCTCGGCCAGTCCATCTCGAAACCCTTCCAGCCGCCTGAGCTGGGTGGACTCGCTGATCAGCCCCGTCATGTAACCAATCCTCCGATATCCCTGCTCGATCAACAAGGCTGCTATCTCACGACCTGCACGATAGCCATCCGTAGAGACGACCTGGATATTGGGGTCCATGCAATTACGGTAGAGAACGATGAGAGGGATGTGGCGAATTTGTTGCGCCAATTCCACCAGTTCGTCCCTCAACACGGTGCCGAGAAAGATCAGACCGTCCACCTGGAACTGGTCGGCCAACGAGATGGCCGCACCATGATCGTTTTCCGAGCTGATGTTCAGCAGCATGGAAAGATAGCCTCTGCTTTGCAGCTGCGAGGTGGTGGCATTGATCAGTGCGAGCAAATTGGGGTTGTCCATCTCGTCTACCACCAGGCCCACGATATGGGTCTGACGCTTGGTCAGTCCACGAGCCAACAGGTTGGGCCGGTAGCCAAGTTCCGCAGCGGCCTTGAGCACGCGCTCTCGTGCCCGGGGAGAGACCGAAGCGCCCTCGGTGAAGGTCCTGGAAACGGTCCACTTGGACACCCCGGCCTTGGCCGCCACATCACTGGCCGTAACTTTCTGGTTCGCCTGGGGCTTGGAATTTTTGTTCACAACATTTCCTTGACAGAACGTTTTTACCCATTCTACGCTTTTTGCAACCGGGTGCAATCTGATAGCACATAAACCTGCTTCCGGTGGGGCGAAAGGCGCAACACGGCTTGCGCACTTTTTTCGGCCATCATTGCAACCGAGTGCAAATAGGCGGCAAATGCCCCCTTCGGAGAATCGAGAGCTGCAGCAGGCCTGCAATTTTTTTGGCCACCAATTGCAACCGGGTGCAAATCACTCGAACCACAACAACCGACAAGGAATCACGACATGATCAATGGTGAAAAGACAATCCAACGTCCCCTGCGCTGGGGCATGGTGGGAGGCGGACGCACCGGTCAGGTGGGCTACAAGCATCGCACCGGCGCCCTGCGGGACGGCACCTACCAACTGCTGGCCGGCGCATTCGATCTTGACGCGGAGCGTGGCCGCGATTTCGGTATCAACCTCGGTGTCGCCAAGGATCGCTGCTACACGACCTACCAGGATCTCATCGCAGGAGAGACCGCGCGCGAAGACGGCGTCGAGGTCGTGTCGATCGCCACGCCCAACTTCACCCACTATGAGATCACCAAGGCTTGCCTGGAAGCGGGCCTGCATGTGATCTGCGAAAAGCCGCTGTTCTTCACTGTCGCCGAGTGCGAAGAGGTGACGAGACTGGCCGAGGACAAGGGTCTGATCGTGGGCGTGACCTATGGCTTCAGCGGTCACCCGCTGGTTCGCCAGATGGCCGCTATGGTCGAGAAGGACATGCTCGGCGAGATCCGCATCGTCGACATGCAATATACCCATGGCTTCAACGCGGGCGACGATGTGGGCGCCGGCGAGGCCGTGAAATGGCGCACCAACCCCGAGACCGCCGGCCCCACCTTCGTGCTGGGCGATATCGGCACGCACCTCCATTACCTCTCCGGGATGGTGCTGCCGCATATGAAGATCGAAAAACTGCTCTGCGACCGCAAGGCTTTCATTCCAACCCGCGAACCGCTCGAAGACCACGCCACCGTGCTGACCCACTACGACAACGGCGCCCGTGGCCGTCTCTGGGTATCGTCGGTGAACGCCGGCCACATGGGCTCCCAGCGCTACCGTTTCGTCGGTTCCAAAGCCTCCCTCGATTGGTCCGACTCCCATCCCGACCAGTTGATCTACGAGGTGCAGGGGGAACCGAGCCGTACCTTGCACCACGGCATGCCCTACCTGGAAGAGGAAAGCCTGGCAATCGATCGCATGGGTGCGCTTCACACCGAAGGTCTCGGTGACAGCTGGTCCAACATCTATCTGTGGATCGCCGAGGCCATCGACGCCAAGAAGCGCGGTGATGACGCCTTCCTGAAAGCGCATCACTACCCGGGGATCGAGGCCGGCACCGAAGGCGTGCGTTGGCTCGAGAACTGCGTGCGCTCGGCCGACAGCGGCGCTACCTGGGTCCGTTACGAGTAACGCACATACCGGGTACGCATCGATAACCGATAACGAGAGTAACGACGATGAAGCTTTCTATCTGTACCGATGTCATGGGCGATCTCTCCTTCACTGAGATGCTCGACAAATGCGTGGCTCTCGGCGTCGAGGGCGTCGAGATGACCGGCGGCGGCTGGTCGCCGGCACCCCATTTCCGTGCTGACGAACTGTTGTCCGACAAGGGCCTGCTCAAGAGAAAACTGAGCGAAATTGAAGCCCGCGGTCTCGAGATCGCCGCGCTCAACTGCTCGAGCAATCCGCTCGATCCCGGCGCGCTTGGCGAGCGTCACCGCAAGGAGCTCGAACAGACCATCCGCCTGGCCGGTGAAATGGGCGTGAAGAAGATCGTGACCATGTCCGGCCTGCCGCCCGCCGCTCCAAGTGACAGCGTGCCGAATTGGCTCGTCTACACCAAGAGCTGGCCCGATGAGATGCCCGAACGCGACCGCTACCAGTGGGAAGATTGCGCGTTCCCCTATTGGCATGGGCTCGTCAAGCTCGCCGATGAAGTGGGTGTCGAGAAATACGCGCTTGAAAATTTCTCCGCCATGCTGGTGTGGAACCCCGAGACCCTGTTCCGCCTGCGCGACGAAGTGGGGCCGAAGGTCGGTATGAATCTCGACCCGTCGCATCTGTTCTGGAAAGGGGCATGCCCGATCGCCGGGGCCCGTGCCCTGGGCGAGGCGATCCATCATTGCCACGGCAAGGACACCCGCATCGAGCGCGGTCTGGCCGATATGAACGGTCTTCTTGAACTGAAGGAAGTCACCGACGTTGCCAACCGTGCGTGGAACTACGTCGCCGTCGGCGCCGGCCACGACCTGCAGTGGTGGAAGGAGTTCTTCTCCGTCGTGCGCATGGTTGGCTACAACGACTGGGTCAGTCTCGAGATGGAAGATTTCACCATGTCCACCGAGGCAGGCATCCAATCCTCCATCGACGCCCTGCAGCAAACCATCAGCAAGTAAGAAGTACGCCCAGCAAGACAACAACAAAGGAGAAAGACTATGAAAAAACCAAGCCCGATCCCGCTCCCCTCCTAACCACTCTGGTGACCCAAACATTCCGGAACAAGAATTCCATTTATACCAAAGTATAGAACAAATAGTTTGCCATAAGACGATTCGGAATCTACATTTCACAAATAGATGTCACTCGATACTCGAGCGTTGGCAGAACAATACAAAGTCTCTCCGGTATCCGTAATGCCCTTGGCTACGGGTAGCTTCGACAACAACCCGCTCCAGTTAGAAAGTTGGCAACACTTGGCGGGACACCACCAGCAGAGAGGACAACAACATGAAATGGCTCGCATCTATCAAGACAGGCCTAGCGATAGCAGGGATCGCTCTGACTGCCACGACGGCAGTAGCTCAGGAGCCCGAGGAATATCGCTTCGTGATGGTTTCCCATATCGGCTCCAACGACCCGAACATGAAATGGCTGACCATGGCCATGGAGGAGTTCGAGAAAAAATACCCGAACGTGACCACGGAATACGTTTCCTCCAATCAGTATTCCGTCCAGGAATTGGTGCGCCTGCTGGATCAAACCATCGCCTCTCGCCCCGATGGTATCGCTGTACCCATCGTCAGCCGCGATGCGCTCGAAGGACCGATTCGCCGGGCGATCGACTCGGGAATTCCCGTTGTGGCGTTCAACATTCCGGACTCTCGACCGGAAAGAGAACGCATCCCCTATATGACCTATGTGGGTGGCGACGAGTACCTTACCGGCTACAAGACTGGCCAATACGCCATCGAGAAGGCCGAGGCGGGGGAAGTCCCGATGCCGGAACACGTCGTCTGCGCAATGATCGCAGCGGAGCACGAAGGGCTTCGTGAGCGCTGTCGCGGTATCGAGGAAGCCGTCGCGGAAGTGGGCGCCACCACGGAATATCTCTTCACGGGTGCCGACCCGGCTACTTTCCGCAGCAACCTGCAGGCCTATCTGTCTTCCCATCCTGAGTCCAACTACATCCTCAACATGGGGGATTTCACCGCTCCCTGGTCATGGCAGGTCGCCAATGAGCTAGGCATGAGTCCCGATGTCGATGATGAAGGCATGACCATCCTCGCCGTTGGTATTGGACCGATCGGCCTGTCCGGACTGAAGGAGGGCCACCTGCTGGTTGCCAGTGAGCAAGGTTTCTGGCTGCAAGGCTATATCCCGTTCGAATGGCTCTACTGGTATCACGAACTCGGCTATGAAGCTCAGTCGGACATCATCACCGGCCCGATCATGGTCGATACCACCAATATAGAAAAGTTCGACCCCCTATCCAAAGCAGTATTCGGGTCAGGCTCCGAAGACAGCTCAGCCTGGCAGTAAGTGCCATTCGCTGGTCTGGTGTAACGGCGACACAACCGATACACCGGATCACTGGATCGGGGCTACAGCCCCGATCCAGGAGACAGCTCGGGATGAACCGCAAGTGAGCTTCTTATGATTACTCTAAATACTAGCGCTTTCGCACGACGCCCAGACTTCGGAGCCATTGTCGGTGTCATCATGATGTTTGCGGTGTTCTCACTCATCGATTTTTCCGGATGGTGGTCGGGAAGTACCCTGGGCAACATCCTGCAATTCACGGCCATTCTCGGCTGCATGTCAATTGGCCAGGCTATCGTGATCATGGCCAAGGAAATCGACCTCTCCGTCGGTTCCGTCTATGGGTTGACCGGGATCGCTTTCATCACGCTGGAGGCCGACCTCGGCGTGCCCGGCGCCATCATCGCTGCCATGGCGATCGCCGGCGGTATCGGTTTCCTCCAAGCCATGGCCGTCATCAAGGGCAAGATCCCATCGATGATCGTCACTTTGGGCGGCCTCTTCGCGGTGCGCGGCCTGATCTATGTGTGGACCGGGGGTTCGGTGCGCTCCCTTCCGGCCGAATCCCGCGCGCATTGGCTGACCCAATTGTTCGGTGGCGAACTGTTCGGTATCGAGGCCGCGATCCTGTGGACGGCTGGACTGATGGTGGTGCTGTCACTGGTGATATGGCGCATGAAGTTCGGCAACCGGTTGTTGGCAACCGGTGGCGACGAGAACACGGCGCTCAGCCAGGGCATCCGCACTGATCGCGTCAAGATCAGGGCCTTCGTACTTTGCTCGTTGCTGGCCGGTTTCGCCGCGATCCTGACTCTGGCAGACAAGCCCCAGACCCACGTCACCCTCGGTGATCTGATGGAGCTCGAGGCGATTGCTGCGGCCGTCATCGGGGGCTGCCTGCTGAGCGGTGGGCGTGGTTCCCTTCTCGGTGCCGTGCTCGGTGCTTTCATCATTACCGGTGTGCGCTATGAACTGATCAGTCTGGGAGCTCCCGCCTCCTGGTATATCAGTTTCGTCGGCCTCGTGCTGATAGTCGCCCTCATCTTTAACCAGTCCCTGATCCGCTGGGCCGGAAACCGCGCCTGAGGAGAACCATCATGTCCGTGACTCCCATGAATAAAAATGCCCCCCTGATCGAAGTCCGCAATCTCGACCTGCATTTTGGCGCCTTCCATGCCCTGAAGAATGTCTCGGTTTCCTTCGACTCCGGTCAGTTGATCGGCCTGGTCGGTGATAATGGTGCCGGCAAGACCACCCTGATCAAGGTGCTTTCCGGCATTCACAAGCCCAACAGTGGCGAGGTCTACTTCGCCGGCAAACGCGTCAAGGAGTTCCATCCGAAGCTTGCCATCAAATTCGGAATCGAGACCATTCAGCAGAGCGTGGGGTTATGCGACAACCTGTCGATCGCTCGCAATTTCTATCTGGGCCGGGAACCGGTCAAACGCTGGTTCGGGATTCCATTCCTCGACTTCAAGAAGATGCGCGATGCCAGCACCAAGGTCATTCGCACCTTCGGTCTGAGGGAAAATGTCAGCGCCGATGACCAGGTCGAAATGCTCTCCGGCGGCGAGCGCCAATCGATAAAGATCGGTCGGGCCGTCGAGTTCAAGAACCGGGTGGTCATCATGGACGAGCCCACCAACCACCTCTCAGTCCGCGAGCGCGAGCACGTCAATGAACTGGCACAGCAATTGCGCGACCAAGGCCTACTGGTGATCTACATCACTCACGATATCCACCAGGTCCATAAGCTCGCTGACCGCATTGTCATCATGGAGAACGGCGAGAAGGTCACGGATGTCGCCAAGGACGAGATGACCGCCGACGAGCTCGAAGAGGTCATTCGCTGCGGCGGCCGCGTCGTGGATACAAGCAAAGAGGTGGAACCGTCATGATGGGGTCTTCCGTTCGCCAACTGGTGCGCCAGCACAGCGAAATCGGCATCTTGCTGATTGCCATCCTGCTGGTGGCGTTTTTCTCCTTCTCTTCCTTCGACAAGTGGGCCAACGCCTATAACTTGGCGTCGATCGCGCAGATCACCGCCACGCTGGGCTTGCTGGCCTTGGGCGCTTCCCTGGTCATGGGTACCGGCGAGATCGATATTTCGGTGGGCTCGACCTTTGGTATCGGCGCCTTGGTCTACCTGGGCACAGTGGCCACGATCGGTCCAATTCCGGCGATGCTCCTGGCGGCGACCGCCGGCGCAGGTATCGGGCTGTTGAATGGATTCCTGGTCACCCGCTTCGGCATTTCCTCGCTGATGCTCACCTTGAGCACTCTGCTGGTGTTTCGTGGCGTTGCCGTGGCCCTGACCGAAGGCTTCTCGTTTTCCGTTCCCTATGACCAGCGCTCGGGGTTCCTGTATCAGCTGTTCGGCGGTGGCGATTTCCTGGGCGTGAATACGGCGTTCTGGTGGTTGCTCCTGGGGCTAATCGTACTGATGGCCTTCCTCTACGCCACACCGGGAGGCAACCGTCTGCTGGCGGTAGGCGGATCCGTTGGTACCGCGCATTCTCGGGGCATACGGGTCAACCGGGTCAAGCTGAGGGCCTTCATTCTGTGCGGGATCCTGGCTGCATTGGCCGGCACCCTGGAAGGCGGCAAGCTGGGCTTCGCCGATGGAGGCATGGGTCGCCTGATGGAGCTTCAGGCCATTGCTGCCTGTGTGCTCGGTGGCTGTGCACTCCTGGGTGGCCGGGTCTCGCTTTTCGGCGTGGTGATTGGCGCTTTCGTGTTGTCATCCATCCAGAGTTTCCTGGTGGTTAACGGCGTGCAACCTCAGTGGTTCATGTTGCTGTTGGGCGTGATAGTGGTGGTAGCAGCCATCAGTGACAGAGCGCTTCGCGACTGGGCGTTACGCAGCAGATAAAAGAACCTCATGAAACCTATTGAATTAGCCAGCGATTAAAAGGATTCGCATCATGACACTGAAAATCGGTGTGATTGGCACGGGTGCCATCGGTAAGGAGCATATTCACCGCATTACCCACAAGTTGAAGGGTGCGCAAGTTGTAGCAGTGAGTGATGTCAATCTCGAACAAGCGCGCGCTGTGGTCGAGGGCGAGAACCTGCAGGCGAAAGTCTATGAACGGGGCGTAGACGTTATCAACGCTTCCGATGTGGATGCGCTGATCGTCACATCGTGGGGGCCGACCCATGAAGAGTTCGTACTGGCCTCCATCGCAGCCGGCAAGCCAGTATTCTGCGAAAAACCACTGGCAGTGACCGCCGAAGGCTGCCGACAAATCGTCGATGCCGAGATGGCCGCAGGGCGCAAGTTGGTTCAGGTCGGTTTTATGCGGCGCTTCGACCAGTCCTATCGCCAGCTCAAGCAGGTGCTGACGGCAAATACCATCGGCGCCCCGCTGATCCTCAACTGCTCCCACCGCAACCCCCAGTCACCAAGTTCGGACTTCAGCGGCGACATGGCGCTGACCGACTCCTGCGTGCACGAGTTCGACGTGCTTCGCTGGCTGCTCGACGACGACTATGTCAGCGCCCAGGTCATCCAGCCGCGCAAGACTCGACTGTGTGACGCCGAGTTGCAGGATCCGCACGTCATCCTGCTGCGCACCCGTCAGGGCATTCACATCTCCATCGAGAGCTTCGTCAACTGCCAGTATGGCTATGACATTCAATGCCAAGTGGTCGGGGAAACGGGGACCGCCAATCTACCCGAACCGGCCAGCGTGCCGGTACGCCGTGAAGCCAAGCTGTCCAGTGACATTCTGGTCAGTTGGAAAGACCGTTTCATCGATGCCTTCGATGTCGAGTTCCAGGAATGGATCGACGCCACCGTGCGCGGCGAGATGACCGGCCCCAGCGCCTGGGATGGCTATGTTGTGGCCCTGACCGGCGATGCTTGCGTCAAGGCCAAGTACTCCGGCCAGATCGAGCCGATCGAGCTGCCCGAATGCCCTGCGTTTTATCGCTGACATCATCGTTGTATTGATCAAGGGGGAAACCATGAAAATTGGACTCGTCACCGACAGCCTGGCCAACCTCAGCCTGGACGAACTGTTGGTATTCTGCGCCGAGCAGGGCATCGACAGCGTCGAATTCGCCATCGGCAACTGGTCGAACTCGCCGCACCTCGACCCCGACCGCCTGCTCGAGAGTGCCACCGAGCGCCGAGAACTCCAGGCCAAGCTCCGCGACCATGGACTGAGCATCTCGGCATTCAATGCCAACGGCAACCAGCTCCATCCCACCGATGGGGAACGACAGAATCGGGTGGTGCGTCAGGCCATCCAGCTCTCCCGGCATTTCGAGATTCCTCGGACTAACCTGATGTCCGGCCTGCCGGGGGGCGCGCCCGGCGACAAGATGCCTAACTGGGTGACCGCGGCCTGGCCGCTGGAGACCCAGCAGATGCTCGACTACCAGTGGAACCAGGTGGCCATCCCCTACTGGCGCGAGCTGGTGAAGTACGCCAACGACCAGGGCATCCACCAGCTGTGTTTGGAGCCTCATGGCAATCAACTGGTCTACAATATGCCGACCTTCCTGCGGTTGCACGAGGCGGTGGGTGACACAGTGGGTCTCAACTTCGATCCCAGCCACCAGTTCTGGATGGGCGGCGATCCCCTCGAGATCGTCAAGCGCTACCCGCAGCACATCTATCATGTGCATGCCAAGGATACCTACCTGCATCCCAGCAACCTGGCGCTCAATACCCGGCTCGACCACCAGCCCATGGAGCGCTTTCAGGCGCGTAGCTGGTCCTACGTGACGCTGGGCTATGGCCACGGCGAAGCCTGGTGGCGCGAGTTCTGCTACTGGTTGCAGGCAGGCGGCTATCAGGACGGCGTGCTGAGTATCGAGCACGAGGACATCAACCTGTCGCGCCGCGAAGGGGTGATCCGCTCCGTCGAGCTGCTGCGTAACTGTATGCCTACCGAGGCGCCCGATTACGAACTGCCGAGCTGATGCCTTTTTGCATTGCATTGCCTGGAGATGCGTCATGCCGGAGCGCCTCAATGTCGACCTGATCGGCAGCGGCTACATGGGCAAGGCCCATGCCATCGCTCTCGAGGCTGCTCCCACCGTCTTCTCCCTGCCCGCCAACCCAGTATGCGAGTTGCTGGCCGAGGTCAACGAGGTATTCGGCCAACCGCAGACGATTATTCCCCGGCGACCGCTGTCCGGCGGAAGCGGCAGCCTGGGGAGGTGGAGAACGACGACCAGGCCCAAGTATTGCTGCGCTTCGACATCGGCCTGATGGGCAACATCGAGACTTCCAGGGTCGCAACTCGTCGCAAGATAGGCTTGGCCTACACCCTCTCCGGCACCAAGGGCACCATCGTCTTCGATCAGGAGCGTATGAGCGAACTGCAACTCTACAAGCACGAGGACCCCGAGGGACGCTGCGGTTTCAACACCCTGCTGATCGGCCCCGAGCATCCGGACTACGCGGCCTTCAGCCCGGCTGGTTCATACCCCACCATTCTGATCTGCCGCGGCTACCTCACCAGCCCAATTCGTTAGCAGATTATCGATTAGTCTGATGGCAAAACCAGCGCCTGCCTTTAGAATCGAAGTTCGATTCGCAGAATGGCATGCGCATGAGATCCGATTCCCTGGCCTACGATTCTGATAGCACTCCTGTCCCCCTGCACCGCCAGTCGGGCTTCCTGGCCTTCCTGGTATCGCGCCTGGCGGCGGTGTTCGCCATGCAGATCCAAGCGGTGGTGGTTGCCTGGCAGGTCTATGACATCACCCGCGATCCCATGTCGCTTGCCTATGTGGGCCTGGCGCAGTTTCTGCCCATGGTGGTGTTGCTGCTCCCCGCCGGCGACCTGGTCGACCGTTTCCCGCGCAAGCGCATCCTGCAACTGAGCTGGGCCGTGCAGGGGCTGTGCAGTGCCCTGCTGCTTGCGCTTTCCGCTTCCGGCAACGGCGATGTCACGCTTTACTATGTCGTGCTGGCGCTGTTTGGCTGTGCGCGAGCCTTCACCGGGCCGACCCTGCAGAGCCTGCTGCCCAATATCGTACCGCGTGCCCAACTGGCCCAGGCCATTGCGCTCAACAGCTCGATCATGAAGATCGCAGTGATCGGTGGGCCGCTGCTGGGTGGCATTCTCTATGCGGTGGGCGGCAGTCTGGCCTATGCGGTATGCCTGGGCTGCTTCGTCACGGCGTTGATACTGCTGGTGCCCGTCCCTGTCCGCCAAGTACAGGAGGCCAAGGCACGCGAAGCCACCGCCTGGCGACGTTTCACTGCAGGGATCGGCTATATCCATTCACAACCGATCATCCTCGGCGCCATCTCCTTGGATCTATTCGCCGTATTGCTGGGCGGAGTCGTGGCACTGCTGCCGATCTATGCCCAGGACATTCTTGGAGTCGGCCCGGAAGGCCTGGGCGCGCTGCGCAGTGCCATCGCGATCGGCGCCCTGCTGATGGGGATCTTTCTGGGAATGCGAGGCATCAAGCGACATGCCGGCCTGGTGATGTTCACCGCGGTGGCTATCTTCGGCCTCGCCAACCTGGTATTCGCACTGTCGACGGTTTTCTGGATTTCCTGGCTGGCCCTGCTGACTGCTGGCGCCGCCGACATGATCAGCGTCTACGTGCGCATGACGCTGATCCAGCTGGCCACCCCGGACGAGATGCGCGGCCGGGTCAATGCCGTCAATATGCTGTTCATCGGCTCGAGCAATGAGCTCGGCGAATTCCGCGCCGGCAGCATGGCCGCCTGGCTGGGCGCGGTACCAGCGGCGGTGGTCGGTGGTCTGGGTACCCTGGCAGTGGTCGGTGCGTGGTCTCGGATCTTCGCCCCCTTACGCAAGGTCGACCGCTTCGACGATGCAACGGTGGAGCACCGCGAACGGTGAAGATCGATATCAGCCGGCCAGCGCCGCCTGCTCATCGCGCATGGCCATTACCGTTTCGCCGACACGTTTTATTCCCGCTTCTATAGCAGCCGTTAACGGCGCAGCATAGTTGAGTCTCAGGCAGTGACGGTACTTGCCGGAGGCAGAGAACAGTGAGCCTGGCGCGATCCACAGGCGCTCGCTGGCGAGGCGCTCGTTGAGACGCACGCAGTCGATGCCACCCGGCAACTCAAGCCACAACAAGAATCCACCTTGCGGGTAGCTGACGCCGGTATCGGCTGGAAAGTAGCGCTCGACCCAGCCGAGCAGGATGTCACGGTGGCGCTGATACTGGCGGATCATTTCGCGCAGGTGGCGCTCGTAGTGGCCTTGGGTGATGAACTCGGCCACCGCCCGCTGTGGCAGCGTCGCCGAAGCGCCGGTAGAGACGTATTTCATGTGCAGTGCCTGATTGCGGTAGCGACCCGGCGCCATCCAGCCGACCCGTAACCCCGGCACCAGGGTCTTGGAGAAGGAACTGCACAGCAGTATCCGCCCCTCGTCGTCGAAGCTCTTGATGGTCTTGGGACGTGGGGTGGTAAAGGACAGGTCGCCGTAGATATCGTCCTCAATGATCGCCACATCGAAACGCTGGGCCAATGCCAGCAGCCCCCGCTTGCGGGCCTCGGACATGGTATAACCGAGCGGGTTGTTGCAGGTCGGGGTGACTTGGATCGCCTTGATCGGCCACTGCTCCAGCGCCAGTTCCAGGGCCTCCAGGCTGATACCAGTCTGTGGATCGGTGGGTATCTCAAGCGCCTTGAGGCCCTGGGCCTTGAGGATTTGCATGGTACCGTAGAAGCTCGGTGAATCCACCGCTACTACATCGCCGGGCTGGGTGAGGATACGCAGGCTGAGCGATAGCGCCTCCTGGCAACCGGTGGTGACCAGAATATCATCCGGGTGCAACAGGCAGCCCGATGTCGTCGCCAGCCTCGCGATCTGCTGACGCAGTTCCCGGCTACCCGACAGGCTGTCGTAGTTGAGTCCGCGAACGTCGACATGGCGGTGCAAGGTGGCCAGCATCCGCTGCAACGGCCGCAACGTTGCCGCGCCCAGGTCGGGGATACCGCGCCCCAGCATCAGCATTTCGTCTTCGTCCGGCGGACCTCCTACCAGTTCCAGCACCTGGTCCCACTGCGAAACGTCAAGCGGCCGCTGGGCGGGGCGCGAGACGCGAGGCAACACGCTGGGGGTTGTCCTGGGCAAAACGTAATAGCCGGAGCGTGGCCGCGCCTCGGCGAAGCCGGCTTCTTCCAAGCGACGATAGGCTTCCTGCGCCGTGGAGACACTCACCCCCTGCTCGTGACACAGGCTTCGGATCGACGGCAGCCGATCGCCGACCCGATACAGCCCCTGCTCGATGCGCTGGGCCAGCGTCTGTACCACCTGTTCGTAGCGTTTCATGACAGTCATCCCAGGATGGCGGTAAAATCAATACAGATGAAGAAAAAATCTGCGATACAGAGCAATAATTCCTCAATCTGTATCGCAAAAATATTATAGCTCTGAATCTGTATCGATGCATGGGCTAGTCGTAGCCTGTCAGGGAACCTCTGACAGGAGACCACGACGATGCTCCTCGACCATTTGAAACGACTACACTCTGCTTTCTGGCGGCAATGCCAGCGCCACTGCTCACGGCGCCAACTGCTGCGACTGGACGATCATTTGTTGGATGATATCGGTATCGATCGCATTGATGCCCAACGTGAAGGGCGCAAGCCGTTCTGGAAATGACCTCCAACGACACAGGATAGAAAGGAAAAGAAGTATGAAACAGGACAGTCATCGCTATTTGCTGCTGGATGTCTTCAGTGGACGGCCTTTTGCGGGCAACCCCCTGGCCGTGTTTCCCGAAGCGGAAGGCATGGACGACTCACGGATGCAGGCCATTGCCAAAGAGTTGAACCTCTCGGAGACAGTGTTCGTCGGGGCGCCCACGGCAGCGAACCGCTTCCCGGTCCGGATCTTCACGCCTTCCACCGAGTTGCCTTTCGCCGGCCACCCCACAGTGGGCACCGCTCATCTGCTGGTAGCGTTGGGTATGGCCGATCGCCAGCAATCGCTGACCCTACAAGCCAGGGTCGGTGATCTGAAGGTGAGCTTCGAAGACGACTTGGCCTATTTCACCACCGCTCAGCCCGTCGAGGTCGACACCAGCTCACTCGTCCGCTCTACGGCTGCTGGCCTGCTCGGCCTGACACCGTCACAAATCGTCAGCGAGCCGGCGATTGCCTCATGCGGCTTGCCTTTCCATTTGATCGAGCTCGATTCACGGGAAACGCTCGCCCACGCCCAGCCCTCTGCATCGCTTTGGCTACAGCATGTCTCACCCAGCCACGTCGAGCAGGTCTATCTCTATGTGAATGACGGGGGAGCCCTGAACGCTCGAATGTTCTCCACCGAGCTTGGCGGATTGCGCGAAGACCCAGCCACCGGCAGTGCCGCCTCTGCCCTGGCGGGCTTCCTGGCGACGCATCAGGAGGGAATAGGCCATTGGAAATGGCGCATCGAGCAAGGCGTTGAGATGGGGCGCCCAAGCGACATCCTGACCGAGGTCCAACGCGACGATGCAGGCATCATGACGATTCGCATCGGCGGCCAGGCGGTGATCGTCGGCGAAGGGCGCATGTATTCGCGGAGCTGAAACATGCTGCTGCCATACTCGCTATCGAGCCAAAGGAGGTGGTTTCAAGGTTGCGTCTCGTCGTACTGGCTTTCATCGCCAGCTTCATGATCAAAGGCGCCTGGGGACTAGGCGCCACGGTTTTCGCACGGGGGCGGGTGGCATTAGA
This sequence comes from Litchfieldella anticariensis FP35 = DSM 16096, assembly GCF_000409775.1. Taxonomy (GTDB): domain Bacteria; phylum Pseudomonadota; class Gammaproteobacteria; order Pseudomonadales; family Halomonadaceae; genus Litchfieldella; species Litchfieldella anticariensis. The sequence continues at coordinate 460,887 of NZ_KE332391.1, forward strand.
CAACCAATCACGAACGGCTCGTCAGAAAAACGTCACCACCAACGCCATACCCCCCACCAACAGTGCAGTGAACACGGCGATTTCCACCAAGCGATCCAGCCAGCGATCTAACGACACCTGCGTCTGACGACGGCTATCAGCCTGTCGTGCGCGGCGTGTGGCACCACGAGGAGGTTTGCGAGTCGGCATGGCAACGTACCACCGGCGCTATGATTCCGGTTTCCGCACCATCATAGGCTTAACGCCCTCCCCTGACCATTCAGGTATCGCGTTTGCTGATACGTCGTTTGACCGCTGGTTTACGCTGCAACCAATCCTCCTCGCCAAGCAATGCGGCCTCGAAAGCATCGGCGCCTACCGGCGTCTCGTGGCGTTGATAGAGTTCGGTCAGCATCGCCCGGCGATCGGCACGTAATTCACGGATCAGAACGAAGACCATAGCGTAGAGAATGAAAGTGAACGGTAGTGCCGCGACTATCACGGCCGACTGCAACCCTTCGAGCCCACCGGCAAAGATCAACGTCAGGCTGATGGCAGCAATCAATCCTCCCCACACTATGCGCTTGTACAGTCGTGGATTGATCGCCCCCCTGTCAGTCATCTGGGCAACGATGTAGGAGGCTGAATCGGCCGAAGTCACCAGGAATATGAAGATCAGGCACATGGCAACCACCGACAGCACGAGGGTGAATGGCAGATGCTTGAACAACTCGAACAATGCCATGGTGATGTCGTTCTGAGTCGCGGCGGCCAGGCCAACATTGCCGTTCAGCTCCATGTTCAACGCTGCTCCACCGAACACACCGATCCACAGGCAAGCCAGTAATGGCGGTACGATCAGTACACCAAACACATACTCCCTGATGGTGCGCCCACGTGAGATCCTCGCCACGAAGGTCCCTACGAAGGGCGACCAAGCGATTACCCAGGCCCAGTAGAAGATCGTCCATTCACTGGCCCAGGCATTATTAGTGTATGGCGAGATGTGCAGGCTCATGCTGATAAAATGCTGCAGGTAGTCCCCTAGCCCCAGGGTGATGGTCTCGAGGATCGACACTGTTGGCCCGGCAACAAGAACATAGGCCATCAGACCGAGGCACAGAATCAAATTGAGATTCGACAGGCGCTTGATGCCCTTGTCGAGCCCCAGCCAGGTCGATGTCAAGTAGGCCAGGAACATCGCCAACAGAATCACTGCTTGCCACACTACCCCTTCGGATAAACCGAAAACCGCTTTCAGGCCACTATTCACCTGCAAGACGCCCAGCCCCAACGACGTCGCCATCCCCAACACGGTCGCCACCACAGCAAAGATGTCCAGCACCGGGGCATAGCGATGCGTCTGGGGGGTGCTTGGCGGTCACCGATGACAACACCGATGAGACCAGACCAGCCTGGCCTTTGCGAAACTGGGAGTAGGCAATGATCAACCCTACCACCGAGAATGCTGCCCACTGGTGCACTCCCCAGTTGAAATAGCTGTACTGGATAGCGTACCGGGCCGCCGCTTGTGTTTCGGCCGGGCGTGCTCCAAAAGGAGGCTCCATGTAATGGGACATCGGCTCGGCCATACCATAGAACACCAGCCCGACACCGAAACCAGCAGCCAGCAACATGCTGGCCCAGGAAAAGAAACTGTAACTCGGCGTACTGTCTTGCGGTCCTAGACGAATCTTGCCGTACTTGCTGAAAGCCAGCGCCAGCAGGCAGATCACGAAGCCAAACACCGAGAGAAGATAAAACCAGCTGAACAATCGCGCGACTTCACTGAGGGCCGTATTGGCCATCGCGCCGAAGCGTTCGGGAAAGCTCGCACCGACGACCACGAGTGCGAGAACGATCAGTGCAGATATCCAAAAGACGCGTTGCCCTCCAGGATGCAAAGTGGACATGATTGACTCCTTGTCCGCCATCTTTTATGGAAAGGGTGGTGAAATAGATAGTAGGCTAATAATCTATCCTTCATCAGGTGCTGATATGAGCCGACTCTCATCGACCCTGCTGTCCGTTCTCGACCTGGCCCCGATCCGCCAGGGTGGCACCATCGCCGATACCTTCCGCGAGACGGTAAGCTTGGCCCAACAGGCCGAACGCCTGGGCTTCACCCGCTATTGGCTGGCCGAACATCACAACATCGATGGCATAGCCAGTGCTGCCACTGCCGTGTTGATTGGCCATGTCGCAGGCCATACCGCGCGCATTCGCGTCGGCAGCGGGGGCATCATGTTGCCCAATCACCCGCCACTGGTGATCGCCGAGCAATTCGGCACCTTGGAGACACTTTACCCCGGGCGTATCGACCTCGGTCTGGGCCGTGCCCCGGGCTCCGATGGTGAGACCATGGCCGCCATGCGGCGCGATCCCTATTCGGGGGTCAGCGATTTCCCCAAGCAGGTAGCCGAGTTGCAGCGCTATGTGGGCGATGCCACACCGGAGCAGCGGGTCAAGGCCGTGCCCGGCCAGGGCACCCGAGTGCCTTTGTGGTTGCTGGGTTCCAGTGGTTACTCTGCACAGCTCGCAGCACGACTGGGGCTGCCGTTTGCCTTCGCCGCGCAGTTCGCGCCGGGCTATCTGTTCGAGGCACTGCGGCTGTATCGCGACCACTTCCAGCCCTCCGAGGTACTCGACTCACCCTATGCCATGATCGGAATGCCGGTGATTGCTGCCGACAATGACGACCAGGCACAATATCTGGCTACCACCGCGCAACAGAAGTTCCTCAATCTGATCCGCGGCAAGCGTACACAATCGTTGCCACCGGTCGAACGGCTCGACTGGACTCCCCAGGAACAGGCCCAAGTTGCCCAGTTCCTCGGTGCTGCAGTGATCGGCGGCCCCGAGACGATACGTGCGGGCCTGGAGGACATTCTCGAACGCACGCAAGCTGATGAGTTGATGCTCACCACTGATGTCTATGCACATCAGGATCGCTTACGTAGCTACGAGATCATTGCCGAGGTATGGGAAGGATGAGCGCTCAACTCGACTTGGCCGGTATCGTATCCGGTCTCAAACGCATGGCACCGCTATCACTGTTCGTGATCGTGTTCGGGCTCGCCTTCGGCGTGGCGGCACTGCAACGCGGCTTGTCGGGGCTCGAGACCCTGCTCATGAGCGCTCTGGTGTTCGCCGGTGCGTCGCAGTTCGCGGCCTTGGAGTTGTGGGGGCCGCAGATTCCGCTGATCGCACTGATCGCCACCACTTTCGCCATCAACGCCCGCCACCTGCTGATGGGTGCCGCGCTTTACCCCTGGCTACGCCACCTGCCCACGCGTCAGCGCTATGCCAGCCTGACGGTGCTCAGCGACGCCAACTGGGCGATGGCAGCAGCGGACTACCAACGTGGCGAGACCAATGTCGGCATGCTGGTCGGCGGCGGCCTCGCGATATGGCTGGCATGGATGATCGGCACGCTGATGGGGGTGGTGTTCGGCAGTGGTATCACCGACCCCGAGCGCTATGGGCTCGATGTGATCATGGGCTGCTTCCTGCTGGCCATGCTGGTCGGTGGCAAGCGCGACCTGTCGATGTTGGTGCCATGGAGCGTAGCAGCGCTCAGCGCACTGGCGGCGATGGCATGGCTACCGGAAAACTCGCACGTCATCGTTGGCGCCCTGGCCGGTGGCGTGGCCGGCCTGCTGGTACCCGACAAGCCGCACGAGCAGGAGGCATCGGCATGAACCTGCCCGTGACTCCTGCCGGAGCGCTCGCTGCCATTGTCATCATGGCGCTTGTCACCTACCTGACGCGCGCCGGCGGCGTGCTGGTAATGTCGCGCATCCCTATCGGTCCCAAGGTCGAACGCTTCATCAACGCCATGGCCGGCTCGGTACTGGTGGCGGTGATTACCCCTATGGCCGTCCACGGCGACAGTGCGGCACGCCTAGCACTGCTAGCCACCCTGATCGTGATGCTCGTCATCCGCAAGCCGCTGGCGGCAATCGCAGCCGGGATCATCACCGCCGCACTGTGGAGATGGTGGATCAGCCTATGATGGCTAGGCGTTGCTCAAAGAGAGTCCAGACGCTCGGCAATTCGATCCTCAAGGCTGGCTTGATCGTCGGCAAAGCGCCGAATACCCTCGGCCAGCTTGTCGTTGGCCATGGCATCCTGGTTGTGCCCCCAACGGAAGACGGGCTCAGTCAGTAATGCCGGACGCTCGCCACTGGCGGCCGGGAAATCCACCTGGCGCTCCACCCCTCCTTCGGTGCTGGCCAGTTCCTCGAGCAGCGCTGGTGAAATGGTCAGGCGATGACAGCCTGCCAGTGCCAGCACCTGGCCAACGGTGCGGAAGCTCGCTCCCATCACCACAGTGTCATAACCGCCTTGCCCGGCACGTTGGCAGACACGACGCACGAACAACACGCCGGGATCCTCTTCCGGAGCATAATCACGCCCGCTTTCCTTCTTGTACCAATCGGTAACCCGGCCGACGAACGGCGAGATCAGGAATACCCCGGCATCGAAACAGGCCTGGGCCTGGGCTTGACTGAACAGTAGCGTCAAGTTGCAGTTGATGCCGTCTCGCTCCAATTCCTCGGCGGCACGAATTCCCTCCCATGTAGACGCCAGCTTGATCAATATCCGCTCGCGGCCCACCCCCCTCCGCTCGTAGAGTTCGATCAGTTCGTGAGCCTTGCGGATGCTGGCCTGGGTATCGAACGAGAGCTTGGCGGCCACCTCGGTAGATACCCGCCCGGGGATCAACTTGGCGATTTCACTGCCCTTGACTACAGCGAGCCGATCCACTCCGTGCTCGACCTGGAACTGGCGATCGCCACCTTCGGCCTTGACAGCGCTCAGCTCTTCATCGATCAATGCCTGATAGCTCGGCAAATCGAAAGCCTTGAGCAGCAAGGATGGATTGGTCGTGGCATCCTGAGGCTGGTAGCGGCGAATGGCATCGAGATCGCCGGTATCGGCCACTACTAGTGAATGGCGTTTGAGAGCTTCGAGTCGGGTCGTCATGAACAACCTCCCGGAAAAGTGGATTCAAGCCGGAATCTCATGTCGTGCGGCAAGTGCCTGGCGATAGCGAGTATAGATTTCCTGATACGCCTCGACTCGCATGGGCTCGGGATTGGCAAGCGACCCCTCGTCCAGGTGCACCAGGCGTTTACAGAGCGCCTCTAGCGACGTTGCTCCCCGCTGATGACACCACGCTGCCTGCAAGGCTGCGCCCAATGCTGCGGCATCGGTGATCTCAGGGCAGATGACTTGGGTTCCAGTGATATCGGCAACCATCTGACGCCACACGGGGCTCTTGGCTCCACCACCGATCAACCGGATCTGGCTGGCACCCTTGGCCAGGTCACCAAGAAGTTCGAGACCATAGCGCATGCCGAAGGTCGCGCTTTCGACTACCGCACGGCACAAGTTGGCCTGGGTGGTATTGACGCTGGTCAATCCCAGAAAGCTGGCCGAGGCATGTGGCAAGGCTGGTACCCGCTCGCCATTGAAGAACGGCAGGATAGTGACGCCCTCGGCACCGATTGGCGCATTGTCGATTCGCTCGCCGAAGGCCGCCAGGTCGAGACCGAACAACTCGCGTACCAGGGTGGTAGCCGACGTCACGTTCATGGTGCAAATCAATGGCAGCCAGCCACCGTGGCTGGCACAGAAATTGGCGACCATGGCACTTTCGGCACGCACCGGCTCGCGGGAATAAGCACATACCGTACCCGAAGTCCCCAGGCTCAGGGTCACCAGTCCCGGAGCGATATTGCCGGTCCCGATCGCCCCCAACATGTTGTCGCCCCCGCCGCTGGCGACCAGTACCTCATCGCTCAACCCCAGCTCTCGAGCCAACCCGGGGCGAACCACTCCGGCGGGCTCATACGACTCAATCAGTCGCGGCAACACTCGCTCGGCATCCAGCTCGGGGGCAATTTCAGCAAATACATCATCGCGCCAGCGGCGTGTGCGGGTATCGAAGTAGCCGGTTCCCGACGCATCACCGGCCTCGGCGACACACTCTCCGGTCAGCCAGAAGTTCAAATAGTCGTGGGGCAACAGCAAGCTGTCGATGCGGCGGTAAGCGTCTGGTTGGACATCACGCAACCAGGCGACTTTAGAGGCGGTATAGCCGGTCTGCAGCACCAGCCCCAGCTTGTCTAGGCAACCGGCCTCGCCACCGAGCCGCTCGACCAAGGCGGTGTTAGCTACCGCGGTTTCGGTATCGCACCACAACTTGGCGGGATGAACGGGCTCGCCATACGCATCCAGCGCCACCATCCCATGCTGTTGGCCAGAGACACCGATGGCACGAATCGCTCGACTATCGATTCCGGCATTGGTCACGGCTTCCTGAAAAGCGCCTCGGAAGGCATCCAACCATTCGCTGGGCTGCTGTTCGCGGCGTCCGTTGTCACCTTCGATCAGGTGATGAGGCCGACGCGCCTCGCCAAGAATGGTTTCCCCCTCGACATCGACCACCACCACCTTAGTGCTCTGTGTGCCGCAATCAACCCCAACGTACATCTTGCGTTCCTCTTCCAGGCCACGATTCATCATGCTCGCGGTCACGACGATGGTGTAACAAGCCTAGGTCTTATACGAAAAGTCGGCGAGCGACGCTCAGCAGAGATGGTATCTAGCGTATCTAGCACTTGACCAAGGCCTCCACGGTAGCACGTGCCCCCTTGCCATGTAGTCGTCCCAACGCTTCGAGGTAGGCCTTACGAAAGCGGGCATCGCTGCCCAGATCGCCAAACAGCTCTCGGTTGTCGATGAAGGTGGTCGGTTGATGCCGGTTGTTGGCGGCAATCGCCACTAGTTCGTCCTTCAAGCGGTCGACTACCTCGATCGGCTTGCCCTGCTCGTCCTTGCCTTCGACATAGCGTGCCCAGCTCGCCACCACGGCGGCGGCACGATGAATCTCCCCTTCATGGGCGAGCTGCTCACGAATGACGGGTAGCAACCATTTGGGAATACGGTCGGAGCTCTCGGCACACAGGCGGGCCAAGGTGTCCTTGATCTCGGGGTTGGCAAAGCGCTCGATGAGGGTATGGCGATAGACTTCCAGGTCCACACCTGGGACCGGCGCCAGTGTTGGCGTAGCTTCGCGTGTCATGTAGTCGAGCAGGAAATTGACAAACAAGGGATCCTGACAAACCTCGTGGGCATAGTGGAAGCCTGCCAGATAGCCAAAATAGCACAGCGCCTGGTGGCTGGCGTTGAGCAATCTCAGCTTCATCAGTTCATAGGGCTCGACATCGTCGACTACCTGCACGCCCACCTCCTCGAAGGCCGGACGCCCGCTGGCGAAGCGGTCTTCCAGCACCCATTGGGTGAAAGGCTCGCAGACCACCGGCCAGGCATCCTCGACGTTGAAGCGACTGGCCAGTTCCTCGATATCGGGAGATGTGGTCACGGGGGTGATACGGTCGACCATCGAGTTGGGAAACGGCACCTCAGCTTCGACCCAAGCGCCCAAGTCTGCGTCGCGACGTCGGGCGTAGGCCGTGAACATGCGATGAGCGACTTCACCATTACCCTGGATGTTGTCACATGACATCACCGTGAATGGCGCCGCTCCCCGCTCGCGACGCAACCTAAGTGCCTCGACGATTAGGCCGAAGGAGGTTCTCGGCACGTCGGGATTGGCCAGGTCGTGCTGCACGTCAGGATTGTCGAAGTTGAACTCACCACTGACCGGATGAAAATTGTAGCCACCCTCGGTCACTGTCAGCGAAACGATGCGAATGCCCGGGTCGGCCATCATCTCGATCACCGCCTTAGGGTCGTCCGGCGCGAACAGGTAATCGACGATCGAACCGATCACCCGCGGCTCGTAATGGCCATCGGGGTGCTTGACCACCAAGGTATAGAGATGATCCTGGGCTGCCAGTATTTCCCGCATGCGACGATCGCCCGGCATTACGCCGACCCCGACGATCCCCCAGTCCAGCGCCTGACCGCGGTTCATCAGGTCATCCAGGTACATGGCCTGGTGGGCGCGGTGAAAACCGCCGACACCAAAGTGGACGATTCCCGGAGTGACGCTACGGCGATCGTAGTTGGGAATGGCAACCCTGGGATCGAGTTTGTCCAGGTTGCCGTAGTTGAGAGCGTTAAGAGCGATCATAAGGGCACTCCTTGCCGCAAGCGGCAATAAAAATGACTACGAAAAACAGGATGTTGAGGTGTTGCTAACTGAATCGACGAACAGGCCACGAGCCCACAGTGAAGCGATGGCGTCCCATAGGCATTCAGTCCGCTTCCCCCTAGCGCCAGATCACATCGGGCTCAGTCGATCTCGTCTTGATCAGACGGGCATTGAGCATGTCCTTGTGACGAGCGCGCTCCAGCGCCCCTTGCTGGTCCTGCCCCATTCCCAACCAGCGTTGGATCAGGCGCGCCTCGAGCACTTCGTCAGGTACCTCAAGGAACAGCGTCATGTCGAACAGATCGCGTAGTGCTGGCCAGGGCTCTTGATCCAGCAGCAGGTAATTGCCCTCGACGATGACGATGCGATGCTCCAACGTGATCAGACGACCGCCGGCACGAGCCAGATCCAGGGGTCGATCGAATATCGGCACGGCAACGATTCGATCGGCACGGCGGATACGCTCGAGATCGTGTTTGAGTCCATCAGGGTCGAAAGTCTCGGGAGCTCCTTTGATCGGCAATAGCCCCTGAGGCTCGAGAATGGCGTTATCGAGGTGATAGCCGTCCATCGGTACCACGGAGGCAATGCCAGGCTGGCGTTCGTTGAGTTCCCGGCACAGCCATTCCGAGAGAAACGACTTGCCAGCGCCGGGCGGTCCCGCCAAGGCCACGACGAAGCGTTGACGATTGCCCGCCGCCTCCAAAATCCGCACGGCCAAATCATGAATATTGGGATTCATTGTTGTTCTCCCTACCTTATAAGATAAGGCTTGTTCGAAAAGGCGACGAGCGATGACCAGACAAGGCAAAAATCGACGAGAAGGCGAAGTTTACGTGTTGTAAATGAGGTCTTTGAGTCGATTTTTAACGCCGTATGGTCGAGCGCAGCTAGTTTTCGGACAATGTCTTCAGCTCATCCAATTGCCGCCGTCCACATTCAACGTCTGAGCGACGACGTAATCGCTGTCATCGCTGGCCAGAAATACCGCGGCCCCGGCGTGGTCCTCGGGGCGGCCCATGCGACCGAACGGCACCGCTTCCCCCACCAAGCGTTTCTTCTCACCGAGCGGACGCTTCTCGTAGAGGGCGAACAAGGCATCGACCTCGTCCCACATCGGGGTGTCGACCACGCCCGGCGCAATGCCGTTGACGTTGATACCGTGCTTGATCAGGTCCAGTCCGCACGACTGGGTCAGGCTGATCACCGCTGCCTTGGAGGCGCAATAGGTACTGACCAAGGGTTCGCCGCGACGCCCAGCCTGAGAGGACATGTTGATGATCTTGCCGCCCTGGCCTTGCTCGACCATGGCACGAGCCACGGCCTGCAGGGTAAAGAACAGCCCCTTGGTATTGACGGCAAACTGCTTGTCGTAGCTTGCCTCGGTGACCTCCAACACCGGCGCCATGTCGAATACAGCGGCGTTATTGACCAGAATGTCGATGCCACCAAAACGCTGAGTGGTCTCCTCGACGAGGGCATCGATCGAGGCGCTATCGCAGACATCCAGGCGCATGCCCAGTACCCGATCACCTCCGGCGAGCTGTGCTACGGCCTCGTCGATGGCAGCGGTGTCGATATCGGCGACCACGACTCGTGCGCCCTCGGCGAGATAGCGTTCCGCGATGGCCAATCCGATGCCACGCGCACCACCGGTGATGACGGCAGTTTTTTCTTTGAGTTTCATCGTGTATTTCCTTCCTGGGTGGATCCTTGGAGTACTGAACGTTCGCGCTCTTCCCGCCAGTGCTCGATCAACTCTTCCAGACCATGCATCCCCGACAAGGTCCGCCATGCTCCGGCCTCGGTGAGTCGCCGGGCATGGCCATCTTCGATATGACTGGCCCCGGTGAAACCTATCACTGTCATGCCCGCGGCATGCGCAGCCGCGACGCCAGAGACACTGTCCTCGACCACCAGGCAATCCCGTGGCCGACACCCCATGCTACGTGCCGCCAGCAGGTAAACATCGGGAGCAGGCTTGGGCCGCTCAGCCTGCTCGGCGGTAAACAGCGGCACCTCGCCGAGCCGGGCATTCAACCCCGTGGTCTCCAGTGACGCCAGCACACGCCGGCGACTGCTGTTGGAGACGATAGCCAGAGGCAGTTCGAGACTGGACAGGACTGTCGCGACGCCTTCGATCGCTTGCAGTTCCTGGGCAAGGCGAGCTTCGATGGCGGTATCGATCAGTTCCAGGGCATCGTCAGGCAGCGAGTGGATACTATGCCGTTCGATATACGCAAGAATGTTCTCCGTGGTCATACCCAATGCCTGGCGCAAGACCGTCTCGGGCTGGATATCCGGCAGCCACTGCTCAAGACGTTCAATCAGTGTCGCCTCGGCAATGGCCTCGCTATCCACCAGTACGCCGTCACAATCGAATATCAGGGTTTCCATGGGCGCTCCCGTCACTGGTCGCTAGCTTCGGATGACACCCGGTTGTCCTGACGGCGAAGGCCGGCCAGGGGATGCTGGTGAAGGCTGGGCAGAGCCATCCCATCGGCATCGAAGAGATGGGCTCGCCCCGCTTCAAAGCCAAAATTCACCTTGTCATGCACACGGTGAGCAACATCGCCGTCGGCCATGATGGTGACCATCAGCTCGCCCATCTGGACATACAGCGAGGTCTGGCCTCCGAGGCGTTCGAGAACCTGGATTTGCCCTGTCAATGCCCCCTCGTCGTCAAGTACCAAGTGCTCGGGACGGATGCCCAGTTCCAATGAAGCACCGACACGTTGATCCTTGCCCTCCACTGGCACCTGAGTGACGGCGCCACCGGGCAAGCAAACGCTGACGCCCTCAGCACCGGCCTCGACGACTTGGACATCGAGGAAATTCATCTTCGGTGAGCCGATGAAACCGGCCACAAAGCGGTTGCGGGGATGGTGATAAAGCTCCATCGGCGAGCCGACCTGTTCGATCACCCCACCCTGCAGGACCACGATCTTGTCGGCCATGGTCATGGCCTCGATTTGATCGTGAGTGACGTAGATCATGGTGGCATCGAGTTCCTCATGCAGACGCGCCAGTTCGATGCGCATCTGCACGCGCAGTGCCGCATCGAGGTTGGAGAGCGGCTCATCGAACAGGAAGATGCTGGGATTGCGCACGATGGCGCGGCCAATCGCCACGCGCTGTCGCTGCCCCCCGGACAGCGCCTTGGGTTTACGGTCCAACAATGGCTCGAGTTGCAGGATGCGCGCCGCTTCGAGCACCTTCTGACGGCGCTCGTCCTTTGGCACTCCGGCCAGACGCAAGCTGAAGCCCATGTTGTCCTCGACGGTCATGTGCGGGTAGAGGGCATAGCTCTGGAACACCATGGCCAGGCCGCGGTCGGCCGGCCCCACGTCGTTCATGCGCTGCCCGTCAATGACGATATCCCCGTCCGACGTGCTTTCCAGCCCTGCGATCATGCGCAGCAGGGTCGATTTGCCACAGCCCGAGGGGCCGACGAAAACCACGAATTCACGATCGTTGACCTCGAGATCCACCCCCTTGATGACCTGGGTGTCGTCGAAGCTCTTGACGATCTGTTTGAGTTGTAGCGTTGCCATAAGGGAATCCTCGTTATTTGACGGCGCCGAATGTGAGACCGCGAACCATCTGTTTTTGGGTCAACCAGCCGAACACCAGGATCGGTGCGATGGCCATGGTCGAGGCAGCGGAGAGCTTGGCCCAGAACAGCCCTTCGGGGCTCGAGAAGGAGGCGATGTAGGCGGTCAACGGTGCTGCCTGCGAGGAGGTCAGGTTGAGGCTCCAGAACGCTTCGTTCCAACTGAGGATGACCGACAGCAAGCCTGTTGAGGCAATGCCCGGCAGGGTCAACGGCATCAGCAGGAAAATCACCTCCTGGAATGTGCTGGCTCCGTCCATACGACCCGCCTCGAGGATGTCCTTGGGCAGGTCCTTGAAGAAGGTGTAGAGCATCCACACCACGATCGGCAGGTTCATCAGCGTGTAGACAATGGTCAGCCCGGTGCGGGTATCGAGCAGGCCGAAATCACGGAACAACAGGTAAATGGGCACCAGCACCCCGACCGGTGGCAGCATCTTGGTGGACAGCATCCACAGCAACGTACCTTTGGTCCGCTTGGTGGGCAGGAAGGCCATGGAATAGGCCGACGGGATGGCAATCAGCAGCGCCAGCAGCGTCGAACCGAAGGCCACCACCACACTGTTCATGGCGAATTTGAAGTAATCGGCCCGCTGCTGTACCTCGATATAGCTGTCCAGGGTCGGTGAGAAGATCAGGCTGGGATCAGCGATAGCCGCTGCCTCGGTCTTGAACCCGGTCAAGACCATCCAGAAGATGGGGAAAAAGATCGTTCCGGCAACCACCCAGCCCAGTGCCGTCAGCAGTAGCCGCTTGGTATTTACCGTCGTCACCAATGGCCGTCCAGGGGCCTGCGTGGCGGTTGCCAGACCAGCATTCGGCGTAGAGCTGAGTTGCTTGTTTCTTACAGTCGTCATGGGAGGCTCCCCGCGCTAGCTTTCCAGATTCTTGGCCACCATCCGAACCAGGAAGATGGCGACGATGTTGGCCAGGATGATGGCAATCACCCCACCGGCGGAGGCAGTCCCGACATCGAAGTCGAGCAGCGCACGGATATAGATCAGATAAGCCAGGTTGGTGGTTGCCAGGCCTGGACCACCGGAAGTGGTAACGAAGATCTCAGCGAAAACGGTCAGCAGGAAGATCATCTCGATCATGATCACCACACTGATCGCCCGTTTGAGATGCGGCAGAGTGATGAAGAAAAAGATCGCCACGGGTCCTGCACCATCCATGCGTGCCGCTTCCACTTGATCGTCGTCCAGCGACTGCATCGCGGTGAGCAGGATCAGTAGTGCAAACGGCAACCACTGCCAGGCAACGATGATCACGATCGAGGTCAACGGCAATGAAGAGAACCAGTCGAGAGCAGGCAATCCGATCGACTCGGCCAGCCAGGCCAGCACGCCATTGCTCGGGTGCATCATCATGTTCTTCCATACCAGGGCACTGACCGTTGGCATGACGAAAAACGGCGAGATTGCCAGCACCCGGGCCACGCCGCGTCCCGGAAACTCCTGCTGGAACAGCACCGCCAGCAGAGTACCGCCGACCACGGTGATAACCAGCACCCAACCAACCAGCAGCAGCGTGTTGCCCATCGACTTCCACAGTGCCGGATCGGTGAGTAAGTATTCATAATTTTCCAGCCCGGCGAAGCCGGTCATACCGGGCATCAACAAGTTGTAGCGCTGGAGGGAGAACCACAGGGTCATGCCCAGTGGCACCAACATCCACAGTAGCAGCAGGGTGACCGCGGGGGCTTGCAGCGACAGGGTGCGAAATCCCCCGACGGTACGCCCGGAGGCTCGTGTCTTGTTCATGATCGTTTACCGCAAACGTTGGGGTGGTAGCGGCCGAGGCGAACCCCGGCCAAGGAAAACGCATCAATCCAGGTAACCGGCGCGCTTCATGGTCCGCTCGGTAGCCGTTTGCGCGGCTTGCAAGGCCTGTTCGACCGTGTTGTCGCCAGCCAACGCCGATGCCACCATCTGACCGACCTGGGTACCGATCGACTGGAACTCGGGGATGCCGACGAACTGCACTCCCTTGTAGGGGCTGGGCTCGAGGGTCGAATCGTTGGGATCCGCGTCACGAATGGCATTGAGCACAAAGTCAGCGAACGGTGCAGCTTCCTGGTATCGAGGATTCTCGTAGGTGGACTCACGAGTACCCGGCGGAACGTTGGTCCAACCTTTGGTTTCGCCTACCAACTCGACATAGTCCTGCGAAGTCGCCCAGGTAACGAAGGTCTTGGCAGCATCCTGCTTCTCCGAGGAGGACGGGATGGCCAAGGCCCAGGACCACAGCCAATGTGACCCTTTGGGTGTTTCGGCAACCGGAGCCGGGGCAAAACCCAACTTGTCGGAAACCTTCGACTCATCGGCGCCATAGAGCTTGCCTGCAGCTGAGGTGGCATCTACCCAGATAGCGCAATTACCCCGTGAGAACAGCGCCAAATTCTCGTTGAAACCGTTGGACGTGGCGCCGGGAGGGCCGTAGTTGTTCAGCAGGTCGACGTAGAAGCTAATGGCTTCCTGCCAGGCCTGGGAATCGAGTTGGGGGTTCCAGTCCATATCGAACCAGCGACCGCCGTACGTATTGACCAGGGTCGAGACGAAGGCCATGTTCTCGCCCCAGCCCGGCTTGCCACGCAGACAAATACCGTAGGTTCCTTCCTGCGGGTTGTGGAGCTGGCTTGCCCAGTCGCGGACCTCTTCCCAACTCGGCTGCTCGGGAACCTCGATGCCAGCCTCGTCGAAAAGATCCTGACGATAGAACATCATCGAACTTTCGCCATAGAACGGTAATGCATGCAGAGTGCCGTTCTGGCTCAGGCCATCTCGAACCGGCTTTAGCAGGTCATCGACCTGATACTCCTCAGGCAAGTCATTGAGCTCGGCCAGCCAACCGCGTTCGGCCCAGATGGGTGCCTCATAGGTCCCAATGGTCATCACATCGAACTGACCGCCACCGGTGGCGATATCGGTAGTCAGGCGCTGGCGCAGTACATTCTCCTCGAGAACGACCCAGTCCAGTTTGATGTTCGGATGCGCCTTCTCAAACTCGCTGGTCAGGCTTTGCATGATGACCATGTCGTTATTGTTGACGGTGGCCACGGTAATGGTCTCGGCACTCGCGGCAGTCGCAGTGGCGCCAACGACCGCAATGCCGGCAAGGGGGAGTGCACGGGTGAACTTCATGGCTGGCTCCTGTTCAAGAAATCTTGGCGTTGTTGTGGAAAGTCGCGATCTTGTTTTTGATCAATCTACTCAATCATCGATCAAATGATCGGATAGAAGCCAAAAAAACGCAAAGAAACAGGGATTAGACTTTAGGCCAACGCTTCGGAACCGATGATATAGCGCGCCGCATTCTCGTCAGTGATCAAGCCCTTGAGCCAGCCGCCACGCAGCGCGGCCAGGATAGCCGGCCCCTTGTCACGTCCTCCGGCCAGCGCCACCAGCGACTGGTTGCGGAACATTTCGAGCGGCAAGCTGGTGACACGACGAGTAATGGAGCAATCGATCACCTCGCCGGACTGGTTGAGTGGCCAGCCCAGCAGTTCACCCACTGCCTCCAGGGAGAGCAATTCCTTGAGTTCAGCCTCGCTGATGAAGTGGTCCTGGAACAGGGTCGCCTGGCGGTCGATGCGCCCAACTCCGATAAAGGCAGCCTCAGCCCCTTTGGCCACTTCGGTAATCGCCTGGAACAGCCGCTGGCCAAGCATGGCTTCCTTCTCTTCCACGGAACCGGCTACCACCGGTGCCGGCAACAGGAAGCGCTCGCCACCGGTCTTGTCTGCCAGCACCATGACCCCATCGTAACGGTTCGCGGAGCCGTCACGGGCAACATTGCCGACCAGCGATACGAAGCGGTGCTGTGGCCGATCGATGCGGCTGAGCGCTTCTACCATAGCCCGCACCGAGCGACCGGTTCCCAGCGACAGGGTCAAGGGCTCGGAGCGATCCAGATATCGGGACAGGCGTTCGGCGCCGGCGACGGCCAAGTAATACGCACTGCTGTCGGCGGCATCAGGATCGGCGGGCACCACGTCGCAGAACTCCAGCCCGAAACGCTTGAGAATGGCATCCGACATCACCATGCAGTTGGCAAGTGGATGATCGATATGCACCTTGATCAGCCCTTCCTGACGAGCCAGAGCCAGTAGCCGCTGTACGCCGGGGCGCGATACGCCGAGTTGGCTGGCGATCTCGTCCTGGGTGCGTCCGCCGACGTACGATAACCAAGCCGCACGAGCCGCCTGATCCAGTTTCAGTTCGAATTTATCCACGTGATCCGATCATTCCGGGTTGCATTGGATGCCAAGAATCATCGCAAGCCTACCCGCAATGCACAATAACCACGCCGGTCATCATCGACAGCCAAGGATTTTGACGCACAATGAAGGGAACGATGTTCTTTCACTGAGTTCCAAAGGGCACTTACCAACCTAGCCACTCCACCTACCGGGCAACAGCCGTCGCGACGACATAGGAGTTCCTTATGACCGACCCCCGCCACGACCGACAGCGCAATGCCGCTTGGTATGCTGCCCAGCAATGGCGCGAGAGAGCGCAGCAGGCTCGTCCACAAGGTGGCATCGGCGGATTTCGCCTGATCCTGACTTGGCTGCTGTTCGGTGTGATGATGATCGTCGGCACCCTGTTGGGGCTATTTTTCCTGCTTGTCGGCTGGGCCATGCTCCCCTTCCTGCGCTACCGCATGAAGAAACGCATGGAACGCATGCGCGCCGAACAGGCTGAGGATATCGGTGGTGATGATTTCGGAGCACGTTACGAACACTCAGGACGTCACCGGGATGTGCTGGAAGGACAATACGAAGTGAGAGATGACGCTCGCGACCATGGTCGCTAGACGTGGTAAGCAGCACGACGACTTACCGAGGATCCTTCAACTCGTCGCGAATGAGTGCAGGACATCCTCCTCGCCAATATCGTCATAGAACCCGCCCAAAGGCCCTTTCCCCGTCCGGCAGCAGCCGAATGGGGAGCGGGTCATGCTTTCGTCTCCTTGCAAGATATCGTGCGTAAGTCAATGGTATAGCAGGCTATCTTTCTACACTTGAAACACAACAAGAAGCTCGTAGGCCAGCCTGCGATATCGGAGACTGATGCATGCCACTCTTCCGCCTTCTGTCGTCATTGGCGACGAACTGGCCGCGACATCGAGCCTGTCGACACTTGGTAGGTTTCATCCTGCTCTTGTTCTGCTGGCTAGGAAGCACGACGCTCCAGGCGCAGACATTGCGAGTCGGCGTGCTGCAGTTCGGTACCGTCAGTTGGGAACTGGAGGTGGTCCAGTCCCACCACCTGTTGGAAGAATACGACGTGGAACTCGAGGTGGTGCCGCTGGCCTCCGAGAATGCACTAGCCGTGGCATTGCAGGGTGGGCGAGTCGACCTGGTCGTCTCCGACTGGCTATGGGCAGCGCGTCAACGGGATGCCGGCCGTCACTACCAGTTCGCGCCTTATTCGTTGTCGGTGGGTGCCGTGATGGTCGCCCCCAATGCGGGCATCAACAGTGTGGAACAACTGGCCGGCCGCCAGTTGGGTATCGCCGGTGGGCCGGTCGACAAGACCTGGATCCTGCTGCGAGCGTATGCACGACGCGTCCATGGCCTCGATCTCGACGCATCGGTCGAGCCCACCTACGCCGCTCCGCCAATGATCAATGCCCTGATGCGCGACGGCCGCCTGACCGCAGCGGTTAACTTCTGGCACTACAATGCCCGCCTCACGACGTTGGGAATGCAACCCCTAGTGACTGTCGAGGGAATGCTCGAGGAACTTGGCATCGCCCCGGTTCCCCCCTTGCTTGGCTGGGTCTTCGACGAGAGCTGGGCGCATGAAAACCGTGAGGCGTTGCGTCACTTCCTGGAGGCCACCTATCAGGCCAAAGCGATTCTCGCTACCGACGATGCCGCCTGGGAGCCGCTGCGCGATCTGGTCAAGCCGGAAAACGACGCCATGTTCGAAGCGCTCAAGGCAGGCTATCGCGCCGGCATTCCCAAGCGCTATGGCGAAGCCGAAATTGCTGCCGCCCGGGAACTCTTCGCGGTGCTGGCCGAGGAAGGCGGTGGTGCGCTCACTGGGGATGTAAAACAGCTTGCCCCAGCCGTGTTCTGGGATGGCTTTCGGCTACCATGAGATCACGCCATTGGCCGTTACGCGGTGCCTCGTTGCTGGGCCTGATCCTACTCTGGGCCATCGCCGCACTGATCGCCAGTACCCCGATGCTACCGGCCCCTCATCAGGTCTTGGCCAGTGCCTGGCAGCATAGCCTCAGCGGCGAGTTGCCCTACCACCTTTCGACCACTCTGGCGCGGGTCCTGGTGAGTTTCCTGCTGGCCATGGGGATTGGCACGGCCGTCGGCATTGCCATGGGCCGTTACCGACAGCTCGATATTGCCCTGGATGGCGCCCTAGTGCTGGGACTGAATATTCCGGCCCTGGTGACCATTATCCTGTGTTACATCTGGTTCGGGCTCACAGAGGTCGCGGCGGTGATAGCGGTCTCGCTGAACAAGATCCCCACCGTGGTGGTCACGGTGCGCGAAGGAGCACGCGCGGTGGATCCCCGCCTGTTGGCCGTCGCCCAGGCCTACCGCCTGCCTCCATGGCGCAAGCTGTGGAGAGTCTATCTTCCACAGTTGTATCCCTACCTGATGGCTGCGGCACGCGGCGGTCTGGCACTGATCTGGAAGATCGTACTGGTGGTGGAATTGCTCGGACGCAGCAATGGTGTCGGCTTTCAGTTGTACTCCTACTACCAGTTTTTCGATATCACCAGCATCCTGGCCTATACCCTCACCTTCGCTGCCGTCGTGCTGTTGGTCGAAGCACTGATCATGCGGCCCCTGGAGAATCGACTGACGAGGTGGCGCAATGCCTGACCTGGACGTTCGCATCGATGAAAAGCGTTTCGGAGAGGCAGTAATCCTGCGCGATCTCACCTTTAGTGCACAGCGTGGCGAGTTTCTGGCACTGGTCGGTCCTTCGGGAGTGGGCAAGAGCACCCTATTGCACCTGATCGCCGGACTCGACACCCACTTCGACGGTTCCGTTCATTGGCATGGAACCCCCCTTCACCATCATCCCCAGGCTCCCAAAAGCCTGGGAATGATGTTTCAGGAACCACGCTTGATGCCGTGGTTGAGCGCCCTCGACAATGTACGTTTGGTGCTGTCCGGTACCGAGGCAGAAGGGGATCGAGCACGGATGCTGTTGCAAGAAGTGGGACTCGGTCACGCTCTCGACGCCTGGCCCAACCAGCTTTCCGGCGGTATGCAGCGTCGCGTGGCCCTGGCGCGGGCCTTCGCGGTCGCCCCCCGGCTACTACTGATGGACGAGCCTTTCGTCTCGCTGGACATGCCAACCGGCAATCGACTGCGCGAATCGTTACTGGAACTGTGGAGGCGCGACCGCCCGCTGGTGCTGTTCGTGACCCATGACCTGCGCGAGGCACTGGCACTAGCCGACCGTGTGCTGTTCATGTCCGAGCCACCGGCACGCATCATACTGGACTATGTGGTGCCACTGGAGCGCCCTAGGCAACTAGAAGGCACGGCAATCGCCAAGCTGCAAGAACAGTTGTTCGCCCACCATCCAGACCTGTTGTCCGGAGCGCTGGACGCGCCTTCCGAGAGCCGAGACAAGCCATGAAGGCGACTCGCCGAATGGTGGAAAAACCTCGTTATGTACCATAACTTGAAATCTGTGGAAGCCGACTATCCATCCGATCCCACCAGAGGTGGAGTATGCATAACAACAAGACGTTTTTTCCAAGCACGTGCACTCACCTGAAAGGTATGGTCATAACCATTCTGGGCCTGATCTGCCTGCTCTCGTTGTCACCCGCGACCCTGGCAGCAGGCAACGATTACCCTACCGAAGCACGGGTGGATTATGTGCTCGGCTGCATGGCAGCCAACGGCCAGAATTATCTGACCATGCAGAAATGCTCTTGCAGCATCGATGTGATCGCCGAGTTGGTGCCCTATGAAGATTACGAGGCGGTGACGACCATATTGAGCATGCAAGACCAGCGTGGCGAAATGGGCATGCTGTTCCGCACCGAGCGCGGCATGCAGGAAGACGTCGAGCGTTTTCGTGGCGCACAAACAGAAGCCGACCTGCGCTGCTTCTGAACGACTATGCATCGCTTCCCAACCCTGCTGACCAAGCTGCTGAGTGTCATCCTGTTCACTGCGACCGCTGCCAGCGTTGTAGCCGATAGCCAAACGCAAGCGGGCGAGCGCGTATTCCGCAACCAGTGCCGGGGCTGCCACTCGCTGGAACCTGGCGTACACATTGCCGGCCCCAGCCTGCATGACGTGGTGGGACGCCGCGCCGGCAAGGTCGAGGACTTCGACTACTCCCCTGCTCTACAGGACGCGCAATGGGTATGGACTGCCGAAATGCTCGACCGCTTCCTCACCGACCCGGATGCCCTCATACCCGGCACCCGCATGGTGTTTTGGGGTCTGGAAGAACGCCCCCGCCGCCAGTTGATCGAATTTCTGGAGCATGTTGGTGAAGAGTAACGACCATCGTACATGGTCGGATATCCCGGGATGTCCCCCGATGCGGTGGGAGCGCAGCTCCGCTGCGCGATCCGGCCGTCAGGCCGGCCTTGGGTGGGCATGGTCAGTGACCGGTGCTCACTCAGCGCCGGCGCCTGCCTTGCGGGTCATCATGCCGCGTGCCGGGTTATAGGCCAATATCGCCAAGCCGAGCAGTACCGCAGTGGTCGCAACGACGATCAGCGTTGCCTCTGCATTGAAGTGTTCGTACATTGCGAAGCGAATCATCTCCACGGCATAGGTGAAGGGATTCAAGGAAGCGATCTGATAAACCAGGTAACTGCCCTCGCGAATGCGCCACAATGGATAGAGTGCCGAGGAGAGGAAGAACATCGGAAAGATCACGAAGTTCATGATTCCGGCGAAATTCTCCAGTTGGCGCACGAAGGACGACAGCAGCATGCCCAACGCCCCCACCATGAAGCCGGACACCACCAGTGCCGGCAGGATCAGCACGTAACCTGCCAGCGGTGCCTGCACGCCGTAGAAATAGGCAATGGCCAGGAATACATAGACCTGTACGATCGAGACCAGCGTTCCGGCCAGCAGCTTGCAGATCAGCAGGTACCAACGCGGGAAGGGGCTGACCAACAGCACACGCATGCTGCCCATCTCGCGGTCATAGACCATCGACAGCGAACTCTGCATGCCGTTGAAGAGCTGGATCATACCCACCAGCCCCGGGACGATGTAGACCTCGTAGAGGATGTAGGTCTGGTAAGGTTCGGTCATGGCCACGCCGAGGGCCATGCGAAAGCCGGCAGCGAATACGAACAGCCAGATCAATGGCCTGACCAGTGCGGCGACGAAGCGTGAACGCTGGTGCACGAAGCGCAGCAACTCACGACCGACCACGCCACGCAGGCAGTGTCCATAGGCCGCCAGACTCATCGCGTCTCCCCTTCCGTCAGTCGATCGAAGGCGTCGCCAATCGAGTCGCTTGACGTCTGGGCCATGATATCGCCGATCCCGCCATCAGCACATACTTGGCCACGATGCAACACGATCACGCGATCCTCGGGATAGACCTCGTCGATCAAATGCGTAGCCCACAACACCGCCACCCCTTGTTCGCGACAAAGCCGATGCACGTGTTCGACCAAACCGCGACGCGATGCAATATCGAGCCCTACCGTAGGTTCATCGAGCAACAGCAAGCGTGGTTCGTGCAGCAAGCCACGGGCAATTTCCACACGTCGGCGCTGGCCACCGGATAGATGCCGCACCCGCAGGTTCAGGCTACCTTGCATCTCCATACGGGTGAGCTGTTGCGAAGCACGGCGCTTGGCTTCGGCCGGTGTCATGCCGTGCAAGGCACCGTGATAGCTCAGGTTCTGCCGCACCGAGAGGTCCATATCCAGTGTCGGTTGTTGAAACACCACGCCCATCCGGGCATGGGCTTCGACCGAATGTCGGTGCAGGTCGAGGCCACCAACGCGAATTTCGCCCTGGCGATAGTCGTAAAGTCGTGTGATCAAAGAGAACAAGGTAGTCTTGCCGGCCCCGTTGGGGCCCAGCAAAACTGCGAACTCACCGGCCTTCAACTCGAAGGACACCGACTCCAGCACCGGCTGGCCGCTGTAGCTGAAACTGAGATCATGCACACTCAGGGCGGCCGATACATCCTGCCGCCCCGTTATGTCGTCCCCTACCTCAGTGGATGTCGATGCTATCTCACGACTCACGGTTCGACGACCACCCCCCATGGAAAACGTCCGACAGGGACCGAGCGGATTGCCTCGAACCCGTCGACTTCAATGACGGTGACATCGCCGCTGACCCCATTGGTGGTGTACAAACGGCTTTCGTCGGCATTGAGCGCCAAGTGCCAAACTCGCTGCCCCACCAGAAGATAGTCGATAACTTCGTAGGTTTGCTGGTCGATCACCGCGACCCGATTCGAGGGCCCCAGTGCGACGAAACCATAGCGGCCGTCCGAGGTCAGCGCCACACCCACTGCCTGGACGGTTTCGCGTGGCACTCCCGGCACATCGAAGCGGATGGTGTGCTTGATATCGTAGGTGTCCTGCATATCGATGATCGATACCGTGGCACCGATTTCCGATGACACCCAGGCTTCCGCCCCATTATCAGTGAACTCGACATGCCGGGGCCGCGCTCCCACCAACCGATGATAGAGCGCCTCCATTGTCTCGAGATCGATGATATGTACCATGCTCGAGGTTTCGGAAGTCGCGATCAGCCATTTGCCGTCGGGGCTGATTCCCAGCCCTTCAGGCTCGATACCGACAGGGATCTCGGTCACCCGCGTGCGTTGCTCGTAATCCAGGACCGACACGATATTGTCGTCCTCGTTCGAGACGTAGATATAGGGACGCTTTGGATCGACGCGAATCACCTCTGGGTCTTCACCGGACGACTGACTGCGCACCACCTTCAGCGTCTCCAGGTCTATCATGTCGATGGCCTCGTCGTCACCCACCGCTACGAATAGCTCATTGCCGTCCGGGCCCAGGACCATGGCCCGCGGCCGACGACCAACATCGATGGTCTCGACCACCTCCAGCGACTCACCATCGATTACCGATATCGTGTTGTCTTTCTCGTTGGAAACGAAAATGCGTTCAGCCTGGGCGGAGAGTGGAAACAGCAACATTCCGGCCAGGAAACTGGTGGCCGCACGCCGGATCACTGACCGAACAGGGCGACAAGACTGTGTTAGAAACGGCATGGCGACTCTCCCTCATCGGCCCCTAGTGAATCCATCGGCGTGCGCGGATGCAAATATCCTTCCTGAGGGGAGACAGAGGCCACCATGCGTGGCCCGGTGATCAGAATCGGTTGACGAAGTTGGTGATTCCACGTGCGATAGCTCACCGGCAAGCCCAGGTAACCGGCCAATTCGAACTCCTCGCTAAGCATGTAATCGAGTACCTGGTCCCGCGCCACGGAGCCAGTACGCGCCGTTGCTTCTCCCAAGGAACGTACTGCCAGCCAAGCCGCAAAGTCCTTGGGTGTCATCCAGCGTTCAGCAAACTCCTCGAAACGCCGCTGCAACTGTACGGCACCCCATGACTCATGAGCACGGTGCCAAGCGGTTGGCATCAACCCTTGGGTACCCGCCACCGGCCTTGGCAGCCAGGTCTGGTAGGGAAAGTACTCACCGAAGTAGTCGTTCTCGTCGGCAACCACCAACACATCGTGCTCGGCGAAGTCCTGTACGAACACCGGGATCTCGCGCTGAATGGCATGGAAACCACCCTCGGCACGCCGAGCCATCGGATCGTAGGGCCACATCTTTTCGGCAACGATCTCGTGATTGAAGCGTGTTGCCGCTTCCCGCAAGGCCTCTGCCAACAATTGATCTTCCTCGGTATTGCCATAAACGAGGGCCCAGCGGTTCCACTGCTTATAGCCCAGGAACTGCGCTAGAGCGTCGGCCAACATGCGCCGACTGGGCGTGGTGTGGTAGAGATTGGGATGGCAGGCTTCGCCACGCAGTGCGTTGTCAGGTGCCGCGGTATTGAAGACCACACGATCCCCGAGCGCGTCATCTGCCATGACCTTCTCCAAGGCGTCGCGTGGCAAGCCGCTGACGATCCACTCGGCCCCCTGCTCAACCAATTCGCTCAGCCCAGCACCCACGTCGCCATCGCGGGCGATGATCGACTCGACGAGTACGAACTCCTGGCCCAGAAACTGGCCGGTGGCGTTGTTGTCACTGACTCCCAGGCGTGCCCCTTGAATGCCTTCATCGTCGAGTACCGGATCGAGCACCGATAACGGTTCCAGGTCCTCGTTCCGTTCCATCCCCAGATAGCCCAGGGTGATGGTCTCGGTTTCCTGTTCGGTGTCCTGCGCGCTGACCAACCCAGGCACACCAAGTGCCATCAGTGCCGTCCCCAATAGCAACCAACGTGCTGACCGGCGCAAGGCAAGGACGCCAGCATCGTGCCAGCCCCTGCAATCGTCCCGTTTCATGTTGATCCCCCGCGTCCGCAGATTCGTCCTTTCCGCTTACATTTCCTCTCGGATCGCGCGCACCATGCGGCTCAGCTCCTCCTCGAGCAGATAGGGCTTCTCGCAAAGTACCGGCAAGGCATGCTGGCGCATCTCAAAGGTACGCTGTTCCCAATGTAGCTCCTTCTTCAGACGTTCGATGTCATTGGCATTGGCACCATCCGAGGCACGCTTGGCCTCCAACTCATCGACCATCTCGGATACCCGCTCAAGGCGCTGGACCTGATTACGGGTAGCACCGCGAATGCGTTCGATGGTGCGACTGCGCTCTTGGTTGATACGCTCGAACAAACCAGCAAACAGCAGCGTCAGTCGCTGTTCGCGATCTTCTTCGGGCCCATTTGCCACTTGTTCGACAAAGCTACGTACCCGCTCGATGGCAGCATCGCGGGGTGTCTCCCGTGCTGTCGCGAAACGCACCACCCGGCCGACTTCCTCGTCATCCCACCATTTCTGCCCCAATTCCTCGGGCGACGGTCCTATCCACATAGTCCCCCACGCCAGTTCAGGGATCAGCCGTTGCACGCAGGGCCAGTCCGGCGGGCCGGCGGCAGCGCGCTGAGCCTGTGCCTCCTGAGTCGTTGCGAAAACCGTCACCAGTGTCAGACCCAACCCCAACCCCCAGACACGCACATCACTCAGCATCGCTACCTCCCGAGTCGGGATGGATCAGTTGGCCGTGCCGATCGAGCAGCGGAACATCGTAGTCGGCCAGAATGGCATTGATGTCGTCCTGACGGCGGTCGATGAAATCGTTGATGGTATCCTTCCAATGCGGTTCGCCTTGCCGCACCCCCATGGTGATGCGATAGGAAAGTCGGGCATCGGTGGTATCGTCGACCAGTGGGATTACCTTGAGCGGCGGGTCCTGACGCGCGGCGTAGTACCCAGCGATCGGCCCCCACACCACTGCACCCTCGGTGACACCTTTCGCGACATCCTCCACGGCGTTCTTGGCCGGCGTTCTGACTCGCGTATCGGTCTGCAGTACATACCCCTTGATGGTGGCGCCGGCACGCCGCAGTACCACGTAGGGAGGGGTCTCGGACACGACGCCAATGTGCCGCCCCTCAAAGGCTGCATCGTCCAGCGAGGACACCTCAAGATCGGAGTCCGCAGGAACCACCAGCGAATAAACCGAGCGATAGTAATCCGTGGTGTTCTGTACGAAGCCATAGCCGGCGGCTACGCCAATGATCACATCGCAGATGCGTAGTTCCAGGGTGTTACGCACGAAGCCCATGACCTGCGGCGCCCAGACATAACTGAGCGGCACGCCCAAGTCATCGGCCATCAGTTCAGCGATGCGATTCTCGAACCCTTCGCCTGCCTCGTTGGTGAATGGCAGGTTGTTACCATCGGCACAGACACGCAACTCATCGCGTCTTTCCAGCTCCGGCACGTCAGCCCGAGGCTCACCTTCCGTGATCGCCGTTCCCAGCAGACACGCCATCACGATGCCAAGCCATCGTCCTGAGCCCCTCATGATCTTCTCCACCTATAGGCCGACCCCACCACTAACGAGATCGTGGCAAGCTTACTGCTTGCCACCTTCCTCAGACTCTTCCCCGATGACCCGAGGCCGGCCTCTCCCAATATCTCCGGCGGAACGCCCTTTCAAGTAACTGTAGATGTTCTCGATATTGCTCAGTACGTATTGATTGTCAGCGAAGGAAGGCATCACCCGGCCCGGTTGGATGCTCCGCCCCGCGGCAATGGTTTGGGCAAATTCAGCAAAAGTACGCCTTTCGACGGCACGCAGCAGGCTGGGGGCAAAGGTGGAACCGACCCCATCAGGGCCATGACATGCCAGACAAGATTGGGTAAAGGCGATGTAACCGTCGTAGGTTCCTTGGTCGACCTTGCCATCGACAACGGTATAGTCACCGGGCTCGCCCTTCATGGCGGAACTTCCTGATGACGTCTGTTCCTGTTCTTTCTGGGTTGCGTTGCTTTCTTCTTCTGCTTGACCGGTGGATGTCTCTTCTCCCTGATCTCCCTGAGTTGCCGCTATGGCTCCTCCAGCAAGCACTAGCATTCCCATGACACCAATCGCCACAAACCAACGTGATATCTGAGTCCACATCATTCGGCGCGCCTTTTCGATATGCGACCCCTCGTGACACAGCTTTGCCAGACTTCCTGGCTCGCAACGTCATGGGGGTCGAGTCTTTTGTCAGGTGAGCGTGGCACGGGGAAAGGTTCCCCGTGCCACTTCATATGCCCTTGGGCATCAAGCGTCAGGCAAAGCGAACACGGTCAGGATGCCACCCAACTCGGTATAGTCCTTGAGAGCGGCGAAAGCACTGACGGCCCCCAGACCCGCTTCCGGATCTTCCAGACCGGCGGCTAACCCGATACCGGCCCAGCCACCGACACCGGAGAGCACCGCGACATACTGCTTGCCCTGATGCTGGAAGGTATTGATGTTGCCGATGATCCCGGAGGGAGTCTTGAAGCGCCACAGTTCCTCGCCGGTCTCGATGTCGACGGCTTTCACGTAACCTTCCAAAGTACCGTAGAAGGCAAGGTTACCTGCCGTGGCCAGGGCACCGCTCCACACAGCGAAGCGCTCGTCTTTCTTCCACTTGACTTCACCGGCGACCGGGTCCCAGGCAATGAAGCTGCCCATGCGGCCTTCCATGTCGCCCTCTTGCATCGGGGCAGGCATCATGGTCAGAGTCGCGCCGACGTAGGGTTGTCCGGCAACATATTCCGCTTCGAAGGGTTCATAGTTCATGCAGATGCGGTTGATCCCAGCATAGATCAGGCCGGTTTCGGGCGAATAGGCGCTCGGCTGCATGTTCTTGGCACCCATGGCGGTGGGGCAGATATCGGTAGTATTGACATTGACCCCTTGCCGGTAGGTGCTGAACTCCTCATTGACCACCGGCCGACCAGTCTCCATGTCATAGTGGCTCGCCCAGTTGGTCTCGGGCGCAAACTTCTCGGCTACCAGCAGTTCACCGGTTTCACGGTCAAGCAAGAAGCCGAAGCCGGTGCGGTCGATGATCGCCAACCCCTTGCGTTGCTCACCGTTTATCTCGACGTCGATCAACTGATTCTCGTTGACCCCGTCGTAATCCCACTCGTCGAAAGGAACCTTCTGATAGACCCACTTGACCTGCCCGTTGTTGGGATCACGAGCGAATACCGTGATTGCCCACTTGTTGTCCGCGGGTTCGCCATTCTTGGTGCGCTGTTCAGGGTTCCAGGTCCCGGGGTTGCCGGTACCGTAATAGACGAGGTCGAGTTCCGGGTCATAGGTGACCCATCCCCAAGGAGCTCCGCCACCACGCTGCCATTCACCTTCCGGCCAAGTGGAAACGCCCAGGTCCGCTTCACCGATCGGCTCGCCCATCATCATGGTGGTTTCGGGGTCGATCAGTACCTCGTCATCAGGCCCGTTGGAATAACCACGCCAAGCCATTTCACCGTTCTCGACGTTATAGGCCGTCATGTGACCGCGTACCCCGAACTCGCCGCCACTGATACCCATCAAGACCTTGTCACCCACCACCAGCGGCGACATGGTGTTGGTTTCGCCTTTGGTGTGGTCGCCGTTACTCACCTCCCATAATTTTTCACCCGATTCGGCGTCCAATGCGACCAAGGTATTATTAGCCAGTCCCAGGAAGAGCTTTCCGTCAGCATAGGCGAGCCCACGGTTCACCGTGTCACAGCACATCACGGGAATGACCAACGAATCCTGGTCTGGCTCGTAGCTCCAGACAATGCGGCCTTGATCTTCCAGATCCAGGGCGAAGACTTTGTTAGGGAAGGGGGTATGAATGTACAAGCGACCGTCGCCGACATAGAGCGGGCCACCTTCATGGCCACGCAGGACGCCAGTGGAAAACTGCCATAGTGCGCGCAGTTCGCCGACGTTATCGCGATTGATCTGGTCTAGTTGGCTATAGCGATTACCTTGATAATTGCCTAGCTGAGTAGGCCATAATTCTGGATTTTGCTGCAGTTCAAGCTGATTCTGATTAGCTTGAACTGCAACGCTAGCGGCCACGAGTCCTATGGTCGCCAAGGCATAACTCATCTCCCGTAGCATGGCTTTGTCTCCACAGTACTGAAGCTGCAGCACGCCACTTAGTCGGTGCACTGCAAACTTGTGTAGTTGTTGTGTATGCCAAGCAGCACATTAGAAGGTCTAGCACAAGATCGACCCTTGCACAGGCGTGGTTATGGCCTAATGAAGTGCATCATGAAGTCAAAAGACTTTTGCCGTATGAACAACAATCGGCGGAAAACATTCTCACAAGCGGGCAATGATCCATCCTCCGATCGACCTTGACCTAATTGATGCCCCTCACTAAGACTTAGGTTGTAAGGTAACTGTGTCTCATGGTGCTTTACTACAAAAGGTAGCGTCATACTCATATTTGCACGACAGGAGACAACATATGTGGACCAAGCCAGCTTATACCGATCTACGTCTTGGCTTCGAAGTCACTCTCTATATCGCCAACCGCTGATCACCCGTTGCAGATGAAGACGCTCCAATATTCGGGGCGTCTTTATTTTGCCGTGATGGATTTGCACATGGAGTCGGTACATGCAGGTTCTGGTTCTGGGCTCAGCAGCTGGTGGTGGCTTCCCGCAGTGGAATTGCAACTGTCATAACTGTCACGGTATTCGCAGCGGTCGACTCAAGGCCAGGTCTCGTACCCAATCGTCGATCGCCATCAGTAGCGACGGAGAGCGTTGGTTGCTATGTAATGCTTCGCCGGACATCCGTGCCCAGATCGCCGCCAATCCTGAACTGCATCCTCGCCATGGCGTGCGCGATAGTGGCATCGCCGAGGTATTGCTGGTCGACGCTCAGATCGATCATGTCACCGGACTGCTGTCGTTGCGTGAGGGATGTCCACTGAATGTGTGGTGCACGCCCAATGTGCATCGAGACCTGAGCACCGGCTTCCCGCTGTTTCCCATGCTGGAGCATTGGCAAGGTGGGCTGCATTGGCAACCAATCGAGGCCGATGAAGGTCATCCCACGGCCTGCTTTTCGGTCGCCGCTTGTCCCGGTTTGATCTTTACCGCCGTAGCCCTGCATAGCAATGCCCCACCCTATTCACCACGGCGTGGTGCCCCCACGCCAGGAGACAACATTGGCCTCTATATAGAAGACACTGTCGAGGGCAGGTCGCTGTTCTATGCCCCCGGACTGGGGAAGCTGACCGATGCGGTACGCGGCTGGCTGGCGCGTGCCGATTGCGTGCTCGTCGACGGCACGCTTTGGCACAATGACGAACTGCAGCAAGCTGGTGTCGGGCAAGCAACCGGTGAAGACATGGGGCACCTGGCCCTGGCCGACCAGCCGGGCCTACTGAACGAACTCGATGCCTTGCCCGAATCCGTTCGACGGATCCTGATTCATATCAACAATACCAACCCGATCCTTGATGAAGACTCGAGACAACGAGCCGAACTCGACGCTCGAGGTATTGAAGTCGCCTATGACGGCATGAGGTTCGAACCTTGAACCTGTAGTGCTTCATCGGCGTCTCAACGTGAAACGCGGGGGAATTCATCATGTCATCACCACTGGGGGCATCACTTGGCTCTGCCACCACATACGAGGCGGGAGCACTCGATCGCGAGACCTTTCGCGCCGCCTTGATGGCCAAGGGTGACTACTACCATATCCACCATCCCTATCAGGTCGACATGGCTGAAGGCCGGGCGACCCCCGAGCAAATCCGCGGCTGGGTCGCCAACCGTTTCTACTATCAGGTGATGATCCCGCAGAAGGACGCTGCCTTGCTGGCCAACTGTCCGGATGCCCCGACCCGGCGGCGCTGGATCCAGCGCCTGCTCGATCACGACGGCCATGGCGACGACCCCGGTGGCATCGAGGCCTGGCTGGCACTCGGCGA
Source organism: Litchfieldella anticariensis FP35 = DSM 16096 (assembly GCF_000409775.1). Taxonomy (GTDB): domain Bacteria; phylum Pseudomonadota; class Gammaproteobacteria; order Pseudomonadales; family Halomonadaceae; genus Litchfieldella; species Litchfieldella anticariensis. The sequence goes on from NZ_KE332391.1 coordinate 491,024, forward strand.
GGCAGTGGGGCTGACCCGCGACGAACTGTGGTCGCAAGAACACGTGCTGCCCGGGGTGCGCTTCGCGGTGGATGCTTACGTCAACTTCGTGCGGCGTGCCAGTTGGCAGGAGGCAGCGATCTCCTCGCTGACCGAGCTGTTCGCCCCCCGCGCCCATCAGAGCCGCCTGGATACCTGGCCGGGCCACTATCCGTGGATCGATGCCACCGGCTACGCGTATTTCCGCAAGCGGCTCTCGGAGGCGCGCCGCGACGTCGACCATGGCCTGGAGCTGACCCTGACGCTATGCACCACGGCGGAGACCCAGCAGCGCGCCCTGGAGATCCTGCAGTTCAAGCTCGACGTGCTGTGGAGCATGCTCGACGCCATGACGCTGGCCTACCAGCTCGGGCGTCCGCCCTATCACAGTGTGACCGACCAGCGCGTCTATCATCGGGGGTTAGCATGAACGAGACGCTTCCCGATTCCACCGTCTATCGACTGCGCCCCGGCTGGCGGCTGCAATGGGAACCGGCCCAGGGCCGCCACGTGCTACTCTACCCGGAAGGAATGGTGCAGCTCAACGACAGCGCCGGCGCGATCCTCGAACTGCTCGACGGCCAGCGCGACGTCGCCGCGCTGCTGGCCGAACTCGAACGCCGCTATCCTCAGGCGCCGGCCGCGGAGCTCGCCCAGGACGTACGCGAATTCCTGACCGACGCCAGCCAACAGGGCTGGATTCATCATGACTGAACACGCCCCTTCCGCGCCCACTACCACACCGGTTTCACCCGGGGCACCGCTGTGGCTGCTTGCCGAGCTGACCTATCGCTGCCCACTGCAGTGCAGCTACTGCTCGAATCCGCTGGACTTCGCCGACGTCCGCGACGAACTCTCCACCGATGAATGGATCGAGGTGATGCGCCAGGCCCGCGCCCTGGGCGCGGTGCAGCTCGGCTTTTCCGGCGGCGAGCCGCTGGTACGCCAAGACCTCGAAGCGCTGGTCGCCGAGGCCCGGCGGCTGGGCTTCTACACCAACCTGATCACCTCGGCGCTGGGGCTCGATGAGGCGCGCATCCAGGCGTTGCGCGAGGCCGGCCTCGACCATATCCAGATCAGCCTGCAGGCCGGCGACGCCGATGTCGCCGCGGCGGTGGCCGGCTCGCCCAAGTTGTGCGACGACCTCGGCGCCGACGCGGTGGAACTGGCCAACTGTCAGCTCTACGGCTGGGCGCATCTCAACCGCAGCGGGCTATTGCCCAGCCGTGCCCAGCTCGAAACCGCCGAAGCCACCACCGCGCGTTGGCGCGAGCGGCTTGCCCGCCGCGGCCGC
>NZ_KE332391.1:492368-677651 GCF_000409775.1 Litchfieldella anticariensis FP35 = DSM 16096
GACATGCGCCTGCTGTTCGTGGTGCCCGACTACTACGCCGAACGGCCCAAGTCGTGCATGGGCGGCTGGGGGTCGATCTTCCTGAGCGTCGCCCCCGACGGCGCCGCGTTGCCATGCCACAGCGCACGCATGCTGCCGATGACCTTCCCCAATGTACGCGAACAGCCGCTGCGCGAAATCTGGTACGCCAGCGACGCCTTCAACCGCTTCCGTGGCGAGGCCTGGATGCCGGCCCCGTGCCGCGACTGCGACGAGCGCCATCACGACCATGGCGGTTGCCGCTGCCAGGCCTACCTGCTGACCGGTGATCCGGCCGCCACCGACCCGGTGTGCGAGCTGTCACCCGACCACCACATGATCGAAGCGGTGCGCGAGGAAGCAGCGGCCGACCGACGACGGGTCAGCGAGTTGACACCACGCAATACCCACGAATCGCGAGTCTTCTGTCGCGCATGAACGAGTCGCCGGTTCCCCTCGACAATGATACAGCGCTGCACCAGGCCGCTAGCCCCGCCGATGGGCTAGGCGACCTGCGTGCCGGTGAAAATGGCGTATTCTGGCTGTCCGCCGACCCTACCAACGGATCACGCCGACTTTGGTACTGGCACAATGGCCATGCCAAGGCCCTCACCCCACCCGAGTTGGACGTGGCCAGTCGTGTCAACGGCTACGGTGGTGGCGCACATGCCTGTCTCGGCGACACGGTAGTCTTCGTCGCCGGCGATCACCAGATGTTGTATCGCCAAGCATTGGCAGGGGGGGATGTCCAGCCTTGGTGGTCACAGCCCGATACCCGTTACGGCGGTCTGGTGGCCGACCCAACGCATCAGCGCCTGCTAGCGGTAGAGGAAACAGGTAGCGCCCGAGATGCCACACAGTGCCTGGTTGCCTTGAGCGACACGGGACGTACCCTGCTCGTCGAGGGCGCCGACTTCTATGGCGCCCCGGCACTTGCCCCAGATGGCCGGCGTCTGGCATGGGTGGAATGGAGCCTGCCGAATATGCCCTGGCAGCGCTCGCAATTGTGCGTCGCCGATCTCGACACTGCCGGCCATATCGAGCGTCTTCATGTGTGGGATGGCGGTGGCGCCGTAACCCAGCCATGCTTCACCGCTGACGGCAGCCTGATCGTGATTAGTGACCATCGCGGCTGGTGGCAGCCCTACCGCCTGACAGGTGACGACGCCCTGGCGATTGGTGATGCCTGTATCGACCATGTCTCCACTCCCTGGCAGATTGGTGAATGTCACCATCTATGGCCAGGCAGTGACGGCATACTGATGCGCTTTCAGGAGGGAGCCGCCACCTTATGGCAGGTGGATGGACAAGGACAGGCACACCGGCAACTGCTTCCCGATGCTACCCGCATCGTCGGTCTGGCCACGACCGAGGACTGGCTGTACGCCATTACTCAAGGGCCTAGCCACGCTGCCCGGCTCGTGCGCGTGCATCTTGGCGATGGTCACCAGGAGACGCTGTTCGCATTGCCTACCCCAGACGCACCACCGGTACCGACACTGATCAGCGCTGCGGTTTCGGACAACGAACATGTCACCGCCTTCGTCTATCTTCCCGAGCTCCACGACACCGGCATTCTCCCACCGTTGATCATGCGCGTGCATGGCGGTCCCACTGCTGCCAGCTACCCGGTGTTCGATCCATTGATTCGCTGGTGGACACAGCAAGGCTACGCTGTCGCCGACCTCAACCCACGTGGTAGCGGCAATTTCGGACGCGCCTTTCGCGAATGTCTCGCTGGACAATGGGGACGGTTGGACGTCGATGATGCCATCGCCATGGCCGATGAGCTGGTCAACCGGCGCCTCGTGGATCCACGACGCCTGTTCCTACGCGGCCAGAGCGCTGGTGGCTTCACGGTACTCAATACACTGGCGAGTACCCGATGCTTTCGTGCCGGCGCCAGCCTCTACGGCGTCACCGATGCCGTGCGACTGGCCATTCAGACCCACCGCTTCGAATCGGGATATCTCGACTGGTTGCTGGGCGATGACCAGGCCAAGCACGATGCGAGTCCAGTCAACCGGCTCGACACCTTCGCGGCGCCGGTGATCTTCTTCCAGGGAGGACGCGACTCGGTGGTACTGCCTGACCAGACACTGTCCATGGCCACCGCCTTGCGACGTCAGGGGGTGGAGGCCGAGATCGTGCTGTTCCCCGAAGAGGGGCACGGTATTCGACATCCGGCCAATCGACGCCGCCTGATCGCTCGCGAGTTGGCCTTCTTCGCGGCTCATGGCGGAGAGGAACCATGACCTCTCATCGTGAGACAGCCGGCCTTCCAGAGGGTAGTCGCCTGGTCGAGCATCGGCTCGACAGTGGCATGCGAACGTTGGCCATCGAGGTTCCCACAGCCCGGCAGGTGCGCCTGGTCGCCGCAGTAGGAGTGGGCTATCTCGATGAGCCGACAGCCTGGCCCGGCTTGGCCCACCTACTCGAACATGCACTATTCCTGGGTTCCTCACGCCACCCCCAACCCGGCGACTTCGCCACCTGGGTCGGTGAACGGGGCGGACGCTACAACGCCCATACGGGCGAGTACGTTACCGATGTACACCTGACTCTACCGCTCGATGCAACCGAGGCTGGGCTCGGGCGTCTGATAGACATCGTGGCCCATCCCAGCCTGGCACGTGACAAGGTGGCGCGAGAGGTCGACGTCATCGATGCCGAGTTTCACGCCCGACTCGCCGATCCGGAGCTACATCGCCTGGCGGCATCAGCACGACTTTTCCAGCCCTCTCATCCCGCCTATCGTTGCCATCATGGCCACCGCAGAAGCCTTGGTGGAGACGATACCCGTCTGCACGAGGCACTGACTGCTTTCCATGCCACCCATTACCGTGCTGAATGCATGAGCCTGGTGATGCTTGGCCCTCAGCCGGCTGAGCAGCAACTCACTCTGCTCACCACGGCGGCAGGCTCAATTTCTACTGGAGCCGCTCCTCTCCCGACACGTCCCTGGCGTTGGGCACCTCCAGCCCGGGTGCAGTGGCGTCCACCCGGCGAGACTACGTCTCCCCCATCAACCCTGGAGTTGCTGTGGCCGTTGCCCGATCCGCTAGAGCCTGCTCAACGCCAGGCCGGTGAAAGCTTGGTTGCCTCCCTGTGCGACGGGGCGCTGGCCGCTACCCTATTGCGGCATGATGCCATTCTCGATCTGGATGCCAGACTGGACACGAATATTACCGCGGCGGCGCTAGTACTGACACTGACGCTGACTCCTGCGGGGCGGCGCCAGGTCGAGACGCTGCTGGCGACATGTCAGGCATGGGTCGCCGATCTGGCCAAACGGCTACCGACACCAGTCGCACGCCCCACCGTGCCGCATGATCTCGATAACTGGCCCAAGACCCTGGCTCGTCGGCTGGCTCTTGGCCAAGTGGCCATACCACCCGCCACGGACTTCGCCACTGACGAACTGGCTACCTGGCTAAAAGCCGAACACTGTCGTGTTCTCGAGCCGTTATCCGCTTTGGGCGAGGCACATGATACGGCACCAGAAACCGGCACCCTCCTCCGATGCTCCTATCGGACGGCCCCCGATGTGCCGATCTGGCCGTGCCAGCCAGCGTCGACACTGGAGCAGCGCCCCTTGGCAAGCGGGGCCACTTCTTCTGTCGCACCAGGCATCATCGCCAACGATGACGCTCTGACCCTGTGGTGGGACGGCGGGCCACCGCTTGCTGACACCTACTTGGCACTGGCCTGGCCAGCACCAGTCACCAAACGCGCCGCCCGCTTGGCATGTTGGCGACAGCGCACGCTTTCATTGCGCCAGGCCGCCACCAGGCTAGGGCTGACTCTGGTCCAAGGCAGCGACGGTCATGACGACTGGTTGCTGGGCTGGGGCGATGCCTCGCGACTCGAGTCCTGTTTCACCCAGGCACTGGCCGCTTGGTCGCAGCATGTCGACGAGACAACGGAGGTTCCGGAACAGGGGCTGCTGGCCCAGCGGTTGCTCTCGCGACTGGATCACCTGTCGCCCCCCCGCCAGCCTACGCATCCTCGATGTCTCGCTTGGGCCGGCGGCATGCTTGGCCCAGCCAATGCCGAGTCTTGTTGTCGCCGCTTGATCGCGACTCTCCCGGCCCCGCTACCCAAGCCAGACACCACACGACTATCGCTCCCTGGCCACATTCCACAGGCTCCCGGTGCCGGCTGGCCCATCTGCTGGGTACCTCCCCAAGCCGATGACCAGGCGCTGATGCTGCAGATCGACGCTCCCGATGACAGCCCAGCAAGCCAGGCGCTCTTCCAGCTCCTGGCCCAGTGCCACGATGCCGCCTTTCACCAAGAGTTACGCCAGCGACAAGGGCTAGGTTATGTGGCAGCGGTGCGCTATCGCGAAGGAGGAGGCTGGCCGCGCTTGGGCTATGTCGTGCAATCCCCTACTGCCGATATCACGACCCTGCAGCAGGCGGTGCGTGAATTCCTTGCCTTGCAAGGCACCACACTCGCAATGTTGGACCCCGCTACCTTCCTCCAGCGTCGCCAAGCCTTGGCCGCCAGTTGGGGGCCACCGGAAACCCATGCGGAAGCCTTGACGAGAACGTGGCAAGCCTTGCGACGTCAGACTGCTCAGTTGGCTCCATGGCAGATACAGCAAGACGCCCTGCAAACCCTGACCCCCGGCATGCTGACAGCGTTGGCCGAAGCCCTGACTACCGGCAGCCTGACAGGACAATGGTGGGCCCACTCTCCCTCCCAGTGACGCGGCATTGACTATAGTGAAGTAATCGATACACCCGCCTTTCTGGCTTGATGCACACCGGTCACGGAGGGCGGGATTGTTGCCGCTGGGCAATAGCGTTCTGCCTCATTTATGCAGTCGACACAATGAGCCTCACCTAGACTAGAGACAGTATTCAACGTCGGCGGCGGCAATAGCCATCGCCGACGTTGAGGTCATGAGACCCGCGGCATCACCAACGACAACAACAAGAATGACAACAACAAGAGGAGTGCGCCGTATGAAATCACGAGCCGCCATTGCCTGGGAAGCCGGCAAGCCGCTGGAAATCAATGAGATCGACGTCGAAGATCCCAAGGCCGGCGAGGTGCTGGTGCAGATCAAGGCCACCAGCGTTTGCCATACCGACGCCTACACCCTCTCCGGGGCCGACCCGGAAGGCCTGTTTCCCTCGGTGCTGGGCCATGAAGGGGCCGGCATCGTCCAGGAAATCGGCGAAGGCGTATCCAGCCTCAAGCCCGGCGACCATGTGATCCCGCTCTACACTGCCGAATGCGGCCAGTGCAAATTCTGCCTATCGGGCAAGACCAACCTGTGCAGTTCCGTGCGCGCCACCCAGGGCAAAGGGGTGATGCCCGACGGCACCTCGCGTTTCTCGCTCGATGGCCAGCAGTTGCACCACTACATGGGCTGCTCGACCTTCAGCGAATACACCGTGCTGCCCGAGGTGTCGCTGGCCAAGGTATCGCCGCAGGCACCTCTGGACAAGATCTGCCTGCTGGGCTGCGGGGTGACCACCGGCATCGGCGCGGTGCTCAACACCGCCAAGGTCGAGCCCGGCTCGACGGTGGCGGTGTTCGGTCTGGGCGCCATCGGCCTGGCGGTGATCCAGGGCGCGGTGATGGCCAAGGCCGCGCGCATCATCGCCATCGACGTCAACCCTGACAAGTTCGATCTGGCGCGCCAGTTCGGCGCCACCGATTTCGTCAATCCCAAGGAGTACGGCGAGCCGATCCAGCAGGTGATCGTTGACATGACCGATGGTGGGGTCGACTACTCGTTCGAGTGTATCGGCAACGTCAACGTGATGCGCTCGGCGCTGGAATGCTGCCACAAGGGCTGGGGCCAGTCAGTGATCATCGGTGTGGCCGGGGCCGGCGAGGAGATCTCCACGCGGCCGTTCCAGTTGGTCACCGGTCGGGTGTGGAAGGGCTCGGCGTTCGGTGGCGTGAAGGGGCGCAGCGAGTTGCCCGGTTATGTGGAGCGCTACATGAACGGCGAGTTGAAGATCGATGAGTTCATCACCCACGACATGCCGTTCGAGCAGATCAACGAGGCGTTCGAGCTGCTGCACGCTGGCAAGAGCATTCGCAGCGTGCTGCATTACTGAGCGCGGGGACAAGAGGACAAGTCAATGAGCCTGATGGATACGATCCAACGTTGGTTCGGCGGGTCGAAACCCACCACGTCAACCGATTGGAACAGAAAAGCAGAAGCACCAGAAGCGCCATCATCAACGACAACAGCAGCACAGGCCGGGGAGACCACCATGAGTCACCACAATATCCATATTCATCCTTCTGTCGATAATGGCCTACAGCCGGGTAGCGATAGCTTTACCGGCGGCAAGCTGTACTGCCAATGCACGGACAACAAGGTCGAAGTCACTGTCGATACCCAATGTGCCCACAACCATGTATGTGGATGCACCAAGTGTTGGAAGCCCGAAGGCGCACTGTTCTCGATGGTTGCCGTCGTCCCTCGCGACAAGCTCAGGGTGACCGCCAACGAGGACAAGCTCAACGTCGTCGACGCCTCGGCTGCCATCCAGCGTCATGCCTGCCGCGAATGCGGTGTGCACATGTACGGACGCATCGAGAATACCGAGCACCCCTTCCATGGTCTTGACTTCATCCACGTCGAACTCTCCGATACACAAGGCTGGGCGCCACCGGAATTCGCAGCGTTCGTCTCCTCGATCATCGAGTCCGGCACCAATCCGGACGAGATGGGAGCCGTACGCGCCAGGCTGAGAGAACTCGGCCTGGAACCCTACGACTGCCTGTCGCCACCGCTGATGGATGCCATCGCTACCCATACGGCGAAGGCCAAGGGAGCGCTCTGACCCTCTTACTCAGAAACCAATCGACGAGCCCGGACCAATGTCCGGGCTCGTTTTTGTATTCCCTCCCCTCAAGACCTCTGCCATCGCCATATCGGCAACGATTGATATTCACTGTTCACAACCCAGGAACTCCCTCGCGTGGCCCCTACGCCACGTGTCGATCCTTGTCTTTATGCCAATGAACGTAACGGATTGTTCAGTGTCGATAGAAGCCGGTCGAGATGCTGGAAATCGGCTCTTGATCCGTCGTCTTTCTGTTAGCACAAGGACATTGCCGTGTTCCAATCCTTCTTCCCAAGACCATCACTGTTTTTTCCTAGCGCCTTACTCTGGGCACTGGTCGCCGTCATATTGTGGAAAGTCACCGCCAGCAGTTGGATCACGGCACCGCCGGACGCCGCAGACGTACTGGCGGTGAATGTATCGCGATTCTGGTCAGCCACTTTTCTCTGGTTCGACCTCTACTATATGGCTTGCGTCGGACTATTCGCAGCAGTCTGGTTTCGGCTTAGTCCGCATCACTGGCAGCGTTGGTCGATCCTTGGCAGCGCGCTGATCGCTTTCATCACCTACTTTTCGGTACAGATCAGTGTCGCGGTCAACGCCTGGTACGGCCCCTTCTGGGACATGGTCCAGCAAGCCCTTAGCGGAAACGGCTCAGTGACGGCGATGGATATCTATCGGGGAATGCTGACATTCGCCGGTTTCGCTTTCATCGCGGTAGCGGTCGGCGTCTTCAACCAGTTCTTCGTCAGCCACTATATCTTTCGCTGGCGCACGGCGATGAACGAATACTACATGGCCAACTGGCAACGGCTACGCCATGTCGAGGGGGCCGCCCAAAGGGTCCAGGAAGACACCATGCGATTCTCGACCACGTTAGAAGGATTGGGGGTGAATCTGCTCAAGGCGGTAATGACACTGATTGCCTTTCTTCCGCTGCTGGCCACCATGTCCCACCACATCACTCATCTGCCGCTGATCGGCCATGTCTCCAATGCGCTAGTCTGGTCGGCCATCGCCTGGTCACTGTTCGGCACACTGTTTCTGGCACTGGTCGGGATCAAGCTGCCCGGCCTCGAGTTCCGTAATCAACGAGTCGAGGCAGCACTTCGCAAGGAGCTGGTCTATGGCGAAGACGACCCGCAGCGAGCCAACCCTGCGACGGTTGCCCAGCTGTTTGCTCGCGTTCGCCGCAACTACTTTCGGCTCTACTGGCACTATGCTTACTTCAATATCGCGCGAATCTTCTATCTACAAGCCGATGTCGTCTTCGCCTTCGTTGTACTGACACCGTCGATCGTCGCCGGCAAGCTGACGTTGGGTCTGCTGCAGCAGACCCTTAACGTATTCGGTCAGGTTCGCGAGTCATTCCAGTATCTGGTCAACTCCTGGTCGACCATCATCGAGCTTCTCTCGATCTACAAACGCTTGCGGAGCTTCGAATCGATGATCGACGGCCGTGAAATACTGTCAGACTAGAATTCTGCACAAAAAGTCGACGAGCGGTGATCATCCTGCCTCCCACACCTAGCGAAGATCCAGGATGCTCCACTGGTCGGCTAAAGAAATGCGAGTACCGCAGCAGGATACCTTCCCGCCACGGCACTCATCCATCAACGAACCACTACCCACGATGTCGGCTCAGTGGCCTGCCTTGGCCTGCTGAAGCGGCGGTTCGGAGACCACACCGGCAGTCTTGCGAATCCGCAATTGGCTCGCTATCGCATCGAGGAACTCGTCGGCTCTATCTTCCGGCGCCCTGCTCAACAGGCTCACGCCGACGAACAGCACGCTGGAAACGATGATGCCCCAAATGCCGGCCGGCAGACCCAGGAAGGAGTTGCCGATGGCATAGACGAACAGCACGAAGGCACCGGTACCGATGACACTGACCAGGGCGCCGGCGGCGGTACCGCGTTTCCAGTAGAAGGCGCCGATGATCGCCGGCACCACGGCCACGAGGCCAGAGGAAGCGGCTACCGACAATACGGCAATCAGGTCGAGTTGCAGTTCGGCGAAGCCAAGCGCCATCAGGGCGATCACCGGAATCACCACCTTGCCGACGATCAACTGGCGTTTCTCGCTCGTGCCTGGCTTGACGTTGGCATAGACGTCACGTGCCAGCATCGAGGAGAGCGTGAGCATGATCGAATCGATGGTGGAAACCGCGGCGGCCATGATGCCGATCATCACGATCACCCCCAGGACCGGCGGCACATGCACGGAGCCGAGCAGCGTCGGGGTAGCCAGGTCGGCACTTGCCAGCCCCGGGAAGGCCGCCAGCGCAGAGAAGCCCCACAACACCGAGACCAGGGTATAGACGAAACCGAACACCAGGAAGCCGAGCAACATCTGACGCATCGAGCGCAGCGATGCCGGCATGAACAGGCGTTGACTGACCTGCGGGTTGGAGAGGCTGAAGAAGAACCAGGGAATGGTCAGGCCCAGAAAGGTGACGAAACTGAACAGGCCACTGCCCGGCACCGTCAGCGATTGCGGGTGCTCGGTGGCCAGGGTATCGAACAAGGCACCGAAACCACCCAACCCCTGGATGACCAGCAGAGCGACCAGGGTCGACGCCACCACCATCATGATCGCCTGTAGCGAGTCGGTCCACATCACCGAACGAATACCCGCCACGTAGGAGAAGAAGATGGCAATGGCGGTAGCCAATATCACGCCGGTGGTGAAGGGAATCGCACCACCCGTGGTGCCCTGAAGCAGGTAGCCGACCCCGGCCAACTGCACGGCGGCATAGGGAATCAGGAACAGGCAACTGGCGATCGATACTGCCATTGCGACGTGCTTGCTCTTGTAACGATGGCCTAGCATCTCACTGGGCGTGACGAAGCCGAATTTCTTGCCAACTGCCCAGAATTTCGGACCGAAGATAGCCACCAGCGACACACCGGCGAAATAGATGATCTCGAAGCCCAACGCGCCGACGCCTCCGGCATAGGTCAGGCCGGCAAGCCCAACCATCATGAAGGCGCTATAGGTGGTGGCACTGTAACTCAGCGCGGAAACGAAACCATTCATTTGCCGGTTGCCGAGGAAGTACCCCGACATGTCCTGCGACTTGCCCTGGCGGGACAGGATGGCAATGGCGATGGCAACCAGCAGATAGATCGCCACCGACCACCAGATAAGCGACTCGGTCATGATCATTTCCCCTCGAAGTCTTTTGTTATGAAGACATTCAGCGCAATCACGGCCAGACCGGCGACGGTCCAGAACAGGAAGCTTCCGTACCACGCTTGCACGTCGGTCAGCAGGGTGTAGGGGACCAGGTAGCAGAGCAGAACCACCGCCCATACCAGCCATACCCATTTACTTCGCTGCATGTTCCACCTCGTCTTGTTCGTAGCGTCAGAGTGGGAGTTTCTCGCCATGGGTCGTGGCGAAAATCGGTGTCACGCACTTAGCCGTGCGTCTTGTTATCGTCCTTGCGGATTTGCGACACGCGTTCGGTGATTCCCGACCAGGCGGGTTCCCCGGGTGCGAAACGGGCCCGGAGATACTCGACCAGAGTCGTCACCTGCGAGTCGCTGAAGCTGTCGGCGAAACCCGGCATCTCGCCGATACCGGGAACGCTGGTGGCGTGCACGCCGCCCAGAATCGACTGGATGACGTTGTCGGGGCGCTCGCTATACAGGTTGGTATTGAGTGCCAGTGACACCTTGGCCTGAGTGAACGATGGCAGGCCGGTGTCGACATGGCAGGAGGCGCAGGCGCCATCGAAGAGACGCTCGCCAGCTTCCAGGCCAGCAGGACTCGTTGCCGCCCTGGCCACTAGCTGTTGTGCCTCGACGCGAACATCGTCGGCATCGCTTGCCGGCGCGTTCATCTGGGCCGCCACATAATGGGCGATGGCACGCACATCGGACTCCGGAAGCTCACCAAGCCCGGCCACCACCGGTGCCATTGGCCCCGATGCCACGCCATGCAGTTCGGACTCGCCACCGCGCAGGTACTGGTATAGCGACTCCTCGCTCCAGGGAATCGGCGAGCGGGACAGGGTATTGAGAGGCGGCGCCTCCCACCCCTCCACCAAGGCTCCGGCCAGGTAGCGCTCACCTCCCTGCTCGGCGCCCAAGGCATTGCGCGGCGAGTGGCAGGCACTGCAATGCCCCAGTCCCTCGGCGAGATAAGCGCCGCGATTGTACAGATCGCTTTGGGACGGATCGGGCTGGAAAGGGCTAGCATCGTGATACAGCGCGTTCCAGCCGGCCAACAGCGCACGCACGTTGAACGGAAACGACAGCTCGTTGGCCGGAGGCTGTGCGCTGACCGCGGGTTGCGCCATCAGGTAGGCGTAGAGCGACTGCATGTCAGCGTCGCTGATCTTGGCGAAGGCCGTATAGGGAAAGGCCGGATACAGGTGCCGACCATCGCGGCTGATACCGTGACGCATGGCTCGCTCGAAGGCAGCATAGGACCAGTTGCCGATGCCGGTTGCCTCGTCAGGCGTGATGTTGGTGCTATAGAGCATGCCGAAGGGCGTATCGAAGGCTCTGCCACCAGCATTGTCGATACCGCCTTCGGCGGTATGGCAAACGGCGCAGTCGCCCGCCTCGGCGACCAGCCGTCCCCGCTCGATAGTCTCGGCGGAATACAGATTGGCGGCAGGCCGGGCCACCGGGGCGATGGGAGACTTCCAGGGCCATAACATGGCAGCCGCTCCTGCCGTCGCCATCGCCGCCCCTGCCCACCAGCGCCAGCGCGGTAGACGTTGTTCAGTCGCCGCCTCGCTACCATTTGTCCCGCCTTCACCCTGCAAGGCCTGGCGTACCCGGCTGGCGGTAAAGGGGGGCTGGCGGAAACGCACACCGGTGGCATCGAAGAGCGCATTGGCGATCACCGCGACACCGGGCGAGAGGTCTGTTTCATCGAGTGGCGACAAGGCTGATATCTGCTCGCCATCGCTGCTTTCCATTGAGGTGGGACGAGGCTCTCGGACAATATTCCGAGCCTCGGCGACCAGCTCACGCCGACTCTGCTGCGTGGATGACGAATCGTCGTTGTCGCCACCCTTCTCTCCCCACTCATCAAAACCCGGCTCTTTGGCCAGCAATGGCCTAGCCACCCCCAGCACCCGCCGCTGCAATGCCTCCTGCAACTGCGCCGTATCGACCAACGGACCGGAGTCCTGACCGACGACCAGACGGGTCAGGCGCACGTCGCCGGTAACCCGGTTGACGTCGATATCGACAACCCACGCCGAACGAACGCCTTCGTCGACACGACCATGCCGGTCGGGCAATTGTGCATAGGCGAAGCCGCGGCCACGGCGCACATCCGCCGTCGATCCCTCCTCGCTGGCCTTGGTCGGCCAGGACCATCCGGCGCGCCGGGTCACCGACTTGATCAGATCCACACCGCGTAGGTCATCGAGGTGGCGCAGGCGCAAGGCCACGGGGTCCTGGCCGCTTTCCCGGGCTACCTCATCGAGGAAGGACTCCCGAGCAAAGCCATGTTGCCATTCAAGCGCACGACCATCGTCATGGCTTCCCCGCGCCTCACGGGGTGCCGCCAACCGCTGGTCGCGGAACACATAGGGAGAGAACGTCGGCGACGCCGGCTCACCGGCCGCGACATCGTCGTCGTGTCGGCGTGTTTCGAGCACACCGCTCAGCCATAGCGCCACCACCGGCGTATCGCAGCCGACAAGCTCCTGACGATTGCGATAGCGCTCGATCCCGCCCTGTGCATTCAGTTCGACACTGACGACGATGCGCTGGGCCTGGCCCAGGGCTTCGACATCGCGCGCATAGCTGGCGTCCAACCACACGGCGACCGGTCGTCCCACCGCCCTGGACAATAGCGCCGCATCGGCAGCGGCATCGTCGCCGCAGAGTCTCCCAATGCCGGATCCTGAAGCCACATCGTGCAGTTCTATGGCTTCCCCGGCCAGGCCGGTGAGCGACTTCAAGTCGCGCTCGAGCAGCGCCGGGGTCGTCGTTGGCGCCCAGATATCGAGCCGATCACGACCATGGTCGGCAACGACCCAGCCCGGCTCGTCGCTCCAGCGCATCCGGCTTGGCCAGCCATAGCGCCGTGTCAGATACCGACCTCGCGTTGCGTCCGCTTCGGCAGGGTTCTCACTCTGATGCGACGATTCCACTCGCAACGCCCGACCTTGCTGGGTGCCATTTTCCGCAACATCCAATGGCAGCCACTCCAGGCACAAGCGCCGAGTCGCTTCGCGAGCCGCTTGCAGGCTGGTGGCCACGACACCCACGAAGTTGTCCTCGATCACGACCTCGACCTGACCGGGCAACGTCGCGACGCTCTTGCGGTCGACCCCTTGCAGACGAGAGCAGACAAAAGTGCCGTCGTTCAGACGGTAGACGGGTGGGCGGATCACGACCCCAAAGCGCCCCTCGCCACCAAGCGGCTCGGGCCGCCGATCGATGCCGGCCGGACGACGAGACTCGAAACCGCTCATGCGCTTTCCTCCTCGTCACCATAACCGGCGGCCCGATAGGCGGCCTCGAGGATCTCGACATGCGTGCCGCAGCGGCACAGGTTGTGCTCGAGAACGGCCCGAATCGACTCTTTGGAGGGGTGAGGGTAGCGGTTGAGCAAAGCACGCACGCTCATGATCATGCCATTAAGGCAATAACCGCACTGCGCCGCCTGTTCTTCGATGAAGGCGACTTGCACCGGGTCCAGCCCTTCACCCGTTGCCAACCCTTCGAGCGTCGTCACCTCATGATCAACAACGGCCGCCACCGGCAGCACGCAGGCGCGTGCCGCCAGGCCGTCGACCAGCACGGTGCAGGCACCGCACTCGCCAAGGCCGCAACCGTACTTGGGGCCATTCAACCCCAGGTCGTTGCGCAGCACGTATAACAGGGGCGTCTCCGGCGCCACCGCCATGCGGTGCAACTGCCGATTGACGGTCAAGATCAGCGATTGTGTCATGGGGATTCGATCGTTGTTGTTGGCTTTCGCTCCCCAATGGGAGCGGGTCAGGTCTCGATACGCGACGCCTCTGGCGCCACCACGTCTCCCTCTTCCACCACCGCCATGTCATCCAGGTAGACCGAACAATGCCGCATGGGAATATCCATGTGGCACGGCGTGTTGCGCGGCCCGCCTACTTCTGTGTTGGGGCCGGTGGAGAACAGGAAATTACCGTAGAAGGCACGCGCATCCATGCCAATGGCGTCGTTCTTGTCATGCAAGCCCAGGGCTGTCCATTGTGCACGGGGCTGCAGCCCCCAGCCGATATGCGAAATGGCATACACATCGGGATCCTTGAAGTGAGCCATGTAATCGCGCAGGTACTCGGCATCGAAACCGCCATGGATACGACGGATGAATCCCTCCTCGATCTCCAGCGTCACCGGCTTGTCGCGCACGTATGTCTTGAAGGGCAACAGGATATCGCCGACATCGAGCACCAACTTGCCCTCGGCGCTACCCTCGTTGGGCCACGAAAACAGAAAACCGCTCGGCCAGTGGTCCCAACGCCCCGGCTCATCGGCAAAACCGTACTCGGTCACCACCGGATATTGTCCCAACCTGGCGCGGAAGTCAGTCCCCGCTGCCGATGTCACCCTGAAGGTCTCGGCCGCTTCGAAGGGCTGACGCGCCGCCTCGACCCGTCGCTTGTCCTCCAGGCTCGGCAGCATTCGCGCCAGCATCTCGGGCGGCTCCACGGCCAGCAGGATGCGGGTGCCGGACTTGAGAATCGCCTCCTGCTCCGGCGAATGCAGCAGCATCATGGTATCGACCACCAGATCGGCTGCCATCAATGCCTGCTGCGCCGCTGGATGGCCAGTGAGGGCGGTGTGGCCGACATAGGCCGTCAGGTCGTTGCCCATGGCGGTGCGGTGATTGAAGGCCGGCAGCTCGACGGCATAGGCCTTGGCTCCTAGCCGGTACGACGCCTCCATGGCGGCCGTGACGATGAACGGGTTGGAGTAGTGGCTCTTGAGCACCGCGACACTCTGGGTCTCGTCCACCCGTGACAGCTTCAACACGTGCTCGAAGTGCTGGGTCAATTCGCTCTGACTGACTGGCATCTTGTCACCTTTTCTTCCCGTCCCGCACCAGCAGGGTGCAGGTCCTCTTTGACTTGCAATTTATGGTGCACACACCTCTTACTTGATATGTCTACAAGGTATAGCACCCTTTCCCAAGGACTTGCAAGAACGAAAACAATCTTGTGAAAACACCTATAGCCCCAGTATTAGTCGCGATCTTCCGTATTTTCAAGCTGGACACCCTCATACACCGCATAGATCAAAATCAGTGCTTGACCCTTTTTAAAATGGTGTATACGTTGTTTTTACGCAATAGACACGCTATCCAGGCGTGACTGCATGGCGGACCCTGCAAACAACAGCAACAGAGGACCCATCCCATGAACGACAAACCGACGATCGCGGTCATCGGCGCCGGCCTGGGCGGCGCCGCCGTCGGCGCCCTGCTGCAGCAGGCTGGTTATCCAACCAAGGTATTCGAGCAGGCTCCTACCTTCTCTCGCCTGGGTGCCGGCATTCATCTGGGCCCCAACGTGATGAAGGTGATGCGCCGCATCGGCATCGAAGACCGACTCAATGCCATGGGCTCCCACCCCGACTTCTGGTTCAGCCGTGATGGCATGACCGGCGACTACCAGTCACGCATCCCGCTCGGTGAATTTGCCCGCCGTGAATATGGCGCTGCCTATATCACCGTGCACCGCGGCGACCTGCACGCCCTGATGGTCGATACCCTCGATCCTGCGCAGCTATACTTCGATAAACGCTTGGTCGACGTCGACGACAACGGCGACAAGGTGGTCTTGAGATTCGCCGACGGCACCAGCGATGAAGCCGATCTGGTGATCGGCGCCGATGGCGTGAACTCCCGAATCCGCGAGAAGCTGCTCGGCCCCGAGGCGCCCACCTACAGTGGCTGGGTGGCACACCGCGCGATCATCTCCGCCGACAAACTGGCTGCCTACGATCTGGATTTCGAAGCCTGCGTAAAGTGGTGGTCGGAAGACCGGCACATGATGGTTTACTTCGTGACCGGCGACGAGAAGGAGTACTACTACGTCACCGGCGTGCCGGAGCCGGAGTGGAACCACGGCACCTCCTTCATCGACAGCTCGCGCGAGGAGATGCGTGAAGCCTTCAAGGGTTATCACCCGGTGGTCCAGGCACTGATAGACTGCACCGAGAAGGTGACCAAGTGGCCGCTGCTCGAGCGCAACCCTCTTCCGCTATGGCATGAGAACCGCCTGGTGCTGTTGGGCGATGCCTGCCACCCGATGAAGCCTCACATGGCTCAGGGCGCCGCCATGGCCATCGAGGACGCCGCCATGCTGGTGCGTTGCCTGGAAGAGGTCGGTTCGGACCGCTATCAGCAGGCCTTCGAACTGTACAAGGCCAACCGCTTCGAGCGTGCCTCACGCGTGCAGAAGGTCTCCCATGACAACACCTGGCTACGCCATGACGAGGACCCGTCATGGGTATTCGGCTACGACGTGTTCGAGGAGCCCCTCAAGCAGCCCCAGACCACCACACTCACCTCGACACTTGGGGGAAGCCCGGCATGAGCAGTACCTTTCTCTACGGCGCCAACGTGCACGCCAACGGCATTCGCCAGCACTACCTGCGTTATGGCGGCGACAGCACCTCCACCGGCCAGCCGCTGGTGCTGATCCCGGGCATTACCAGCCCCGCCGTCACCTGGGGCTTCGTCGCCGAACGCCTGGGCCAGCATTTCGACACTTACGTTCTCGACGTACGCGGGCGCGGCCTGTCATCCAGCGGGCCGGAACTCGGCTACGATACCAACACCTGCGCCGACGACGTGATCGCTTTCATTCGTGCCCTGCAGCTCGAGAACGTCGTCCTGGCCGGGCACTCGATGGGCGCCCGTTTCACCATTCGTGCCATGACCCGTGGTGCCGAGAACGTCGACAAGCTGGTGCTGATCGACCCGCCGGTGTCTGGCCCTGGCCGTCGCGAATATCCCAGCAAGCTGCCCTGGTACGTCGACTCGATCCGCGACTGCCTCCAGGGTGCCGACATCGAGACCATGCGCCAGTATTGCCCGACCTGGAGCGAGGAGCACCTACGCTTGCGTGCCGAGTGGCTGCACACCTGTTTCGAGCCAGCGATCGTGCAGGCCTTCGAGGAATTCCATAGCGTGGACATTCATCAGGACCTGCCCGGTATCGACGTGCCGACGCTGCTGATCTGTGCCGGCAAGGGTGGCGTTATCCAGGACGCCGACAAGGCCGAGATCCGCGAACTGTTGCCTTCGACCCGCATCGCCACCGCCGAAAATGCCGGCCACATGATTCCCTGGGACGACTACGAGGGCTTCTTCGACGCCTTCGGTGATTTCCTGGGCCCTGAGCTTTGAGGGAGTACTGTGACATGACCAAGACCTACCGTATCGGGCAAATCGTGCCCAGCTCGAACGTCACCATGGAGACCGAAATTCCCGCCATGCTGACGGCGCGGCAACAAATCCGCCCCGAACGCTTCACCTTCCACTCCAGCCGCATGCGTATGAAGACCGTGCGCAAGGAAGAACTGGCGGCGATGGATGCCGAATCGGATCGTTGCGCCCTGGAGCTCTCCGACGCTGCCGTGGATGTGATGGGCTATGCCTGCCTGGTAGCAATCATGTCGATGGGGCCTGGTTACCATCGCGAATCGCAACAACGCCTGCGCCAGCGCACCCAGGAAAATGGCAAGGATACGCCGGTGGTTTCCAGCGCCGGCGCCCTGGTCGATGCGCTCCAGGTAATCGGCGCCAAACGCGTGGTGGTCGTGGCGCCCTACATGAAACCGCTGACCGAGCTGGTGGTGGACTATATCCGCCAGGAAGGCATCGAGGTGCTCGACTATCGCGCCCTCGAGATCCCCGACAACCTTGAGGTGGCACGTCACGACCCGGCCAAACTGCCGGAGATCGTTTCAACCCTCGACCTCGCCGAGGCCGATGCCATCGTACTTTCCGCCTGCGTGCAGATGCCGTCGTTGCCCGCCGTGGCCAAGGTCGAAGCATTGGCCGGCAAGCCGGTGATCAGCGCCGCCATTGCTACCACCTACGCCATGCTCAAGTCGCTGGAGTTGGAGCCGGTGGTACCGGGCGCCGGTGCACTGCTGTCGGGCGCCTACTGAGGAGAGCCACCATGTCGAATCGAGAGGATAGTTCGGCCGCCGACAACTACAAGGGCGTGTGGGACAGCCGCATCGGCTTCGGCCAAAAAGCCGCCCTCGTGGTGGTGGACTTCATGCAGGGCTATACCACTGAGGACTCCCCCCTCTTCGCCCCCGGCGTGGTAGAAGCGGTGGCACAGTCACCGACCCTGCTGAACGCAGCCCGAGAGGCGGGTGCGCCAGTCCTTCATACCAATATCCGCTACCACGGACCCGATTATCTCGATGGTGGCGTATGGGTGAAGAAGGCGCCGGTGATGAAAGCCATGGTGGCGGGCAATCCCTACGCCGAGTTCTGCCCCGAAGTGGTGCCCCAAGGCGATGAACTGGTGATTACCAAGCAATACGCCAGCGCCTTCTTCGGCACCTCGCTGGCACCAACGCTGATGGCCCTGGGCGTCGATACCCTGGTGCTCGCCGGCTGTTCCACCAGCGGCTGCATTCGCGCCACCGCGGTCGATGGTATGCAACATGGTTTTCGTGTGATGGTCGTGCGCGAGTGCGTGGGAGACCGCCACCCAACCCCGCATGAAGCCAATCTGTTCGACATCGACAGCAAGTACGGCGACGTAATCAGCGTCGAGGACGCCGTAGGGTATTTCACCGCCAAGCGTCATGCCCGGGACTGACGGAGCCAGAGCTTGGGAAGCGTATCTCCAAGGGAGCGCTTCCTCCATCAGCCTCCCGGTTCGCCTTGCTCGTTCATCTTGGCCAACAGATGCAGCAGGGCGACACGCTCGGCGGGGTTGAGGTTACCCATGGTCAGATCGGTGACGTGCTGGGCGCGCGGCACCATCTCCTCGACCAGATTCTCGCCGTGCGGCGTGATGCTGACCATGACCTTGCGCTGGTCAGCGGGGTCGGTGGAAAGCATGATCCAGTCGCGTGCCTTGAGCCGCTTGATGACACCACGAATAGTAGCGGGATCAATGGCCGTGGCATTGACGATCTCGGTCAGCGAGCTAGGGCCATGTTCCATGACCGTGCACAGGGTCACGAACTGGATCGCGGTCAGTTGCTTGTCGCAACTGTGACGCTGAAAGATCGCGGTATGGCGCTGATACGCCTTGCGCAGCAGGTGACCAACCTGCTCCGAGAAGTCGTAGCCTTGCTCGGAAGGCGTGTGTCGCTCACTTTCTTTCGATTCGTGATGTTGGGTTTCGGATTGCATCGACGATCCTGTCCATTCCATAGGGCGCATGATCACGGCATGACGAGGCATTTCGACACGCCATGACAGGGTGGAAAACCCTCGGCTACTGCGGCATATTTATAGTGTATACACTATAACCGCTTTGCCGCCGGAGACAACATCCGCTTGCCTCGAGAATCAATCATCAGGAGCTCTTCGATGGCGCGTTCTTCCCTGCCCCCGCGGCACGCCCTGCTCAACGACCCCGACATACTGGTGGTCTATCGCGATCCGGTGGTGCCCCCCAAGCCTGCGCCGGGGCAACCCGGCACGCATTCCGATTTCGTTCCCACGGAGCCGGAGCTGTTCGTCGCCGTACTCGACGACGGGCATGTCATGGCCTTCAATGGCCACGTCGACCTGGGCACCGGGATTCGCACCGCGCTGGCCCAGATCGTCGCCGAAGAGTTGGATGTGCGTCTCGAGGACATCAGTATGGTGCTCGGCAACTCCACCGAGGTGCCGAACCAGGGCCCCACGATCGCCAGCGCCACCATCCAGATCACCGCCGAGCCCTTGCGACGCGCAGCGGCCCAGGCCCGCCACCACCTGCTATCTCTCGCAGCCGCACACTTCAGTGTTGTCATCGAGGACCTGCGCAGCGAAGACGGCCGAATCCAACTCCATGGCGATCCACAGCAGGCCATCGGTTACGGTGCGCTACTGAAAGGGCAACGTCATGCCCTGAAACTGGCCGATGACGTGGCCCTGAAACCCGTTGGCGACTACCGTATCGTCGGTCAGAGAGCGGCGCGGGTCGACATCCCCGCCAAGGTCAGTGGCGAACTCACCTTCGTTCACGATCTGCGTCTGCCCGGAATGCTGCATGGCCGAGTGGTTCGACCGCCTTATGTCGGCCACGACCGTGGCAATTTCGTCGGCCACAGCCTGATGAATGTGGATGAGGCCTCGGTAGCCGATATCCCAGGCCTGATCGAGGTGGTGGTCATCGGCGACTTCGTCGGCGTGGTGGCCGAGCGCGAGGAAATGGCAGTCGAAGCCGCCCGACGCTTGAAAGTCACCTGGCGCCCCATCACCGAACTCCCCGATCTGGATGACCTGGAACAGGCATTGCGCGAGCTGCCCGCCCAGCATCGCCCGCTGCTCGAGGAAGGCGACGTCGACGCCGCACTTGCGCAGGCCGGCCAGCGGCTGCGGCGCACCTATGTATGGCCCTACCAGTTGCATGGCTCGATCGGCCCCTCATGCTCAGTGGCCGACTACCGCGACGATGGCCTCATGGTTTGGTCGGGCACCCAGAACCCCCACAGCCTGCGCGCCGACCTGGCCAAGCTACTGGAACTCGACGAGAGCAGGATCGACATTCAGCGCATGGAAGTCTCCGGCTGCTATGGCCGCAATTGCGCCGATGACGTGGGCGCCGATGCCGCCTTGCTATCGCGTGCCGTCGGCCGCCCGGTGCGGGTACAGCTCAGTCGCGAACAGGAGCATGGCTGGGAACCCAAGGGCGCGGGACAGCTCATGGACGTCGACGGCGGGCTGAATGCCGACGGCAGCCCGGCCGGCTATGACTTCGTGAACCGCTACCCGTCCAACAACGCCCCGACCCTGGCGCTGCTGCTGACCGGTGCCACGGCACCGAGCGACGTGCCATTCGAGATGGGCGACCGTACCGCCGTGCCACCCTATCGTTATCCACACCGGCGTATCGCCTGTGACGATGTGCCGACCCTGGTGCGTGCCGCCTGGCTACGTGGTGTCTCCGCCCTGCCCAACACCTTCGCCCATGAAAGCTATATCGACGAACTGGCGTGGATGGCCGGCATGGACCCCGTCAAGTATCGCCTTCGTCACTTGAGCGACGAGCGTGCCCAGGCCCTGGTCGCTGCCGTGGCGCAGCGCGCCGAATGGATGCCTCGCCTCGCGGCCAGTGACGAACAGGAAAACGACGGTTGGCGATGGGGGCGCGGATTTGCCTACGCCCAATACGTGCACAGCAAGTTCCCCGGCTTCGGCGCCGCCCTGGCGGCCTGGGCCGTCTTCCTCAAGGTGCATCTCGAGACGGGGCGTATCGTCATCGAACGTCTGGTCGTCGGCCAGGATGCCGGTTTGATAATCAATCCAGCAGGAGTCCGCCACCAGGTGCACGGCAACGTGATCCAGACCTTGAGCCGCACCTTGAAGGAAAGTGTCGCGTTCGAAGACGGCCTGCCCGTCAGCCGCGAATGGGGCGGCTATCCGATCCTGCGCTTCTCGGAACTGCCCGAGATCGACGTACTGCTCCTGGACCGCTCCGAGGAGCCACCGCTGGGTGTCGGCGAGTCGACCTCCCTGCCCGGCGCCCCGGCGATCGCCAACGCCTTGTTCGATGCCACCGGGGTGCGGTTCTATCGACCGCCGTTTACCCCGGAAGTGGTCCGTAAGAGGTTGCACGCCTCTCGGCAAGCAAGGGCCGGCACGGCATCAACCCCGCCTTCGTGACCTCGCATCACCTGCTGCGCATCACAGTGATGATCCAGGCAATCGCTGCACTCCCGCCACAGCAGCTGCTAACCCAGCTCTCGTGGGAGCGCAGGTTTCCTGCGCGATCCGGCCGTTAGGCCGGCTTGGGTGGCCCTGGCGGCCTGAGATAGTCCATCGTTATCGACTCACGATCAGGCGTAACCCCAAACCTCCTAGGCAGGTGCCCGTTACCCGGTCGATGATGCTCTTGAAACGAAGATAACCCTGTCTGAAACGCGGAATGGAAAAGGCGCAGGCGACGCAGGAAAACCACACGAACTCATTCAGGAAAACGACCAATAGCAGCGCGGCTATCAGTCCGCTCGACGGCTGTGGCGGCAGCAGCGTGATCAGGATCGAGCCCATGAAGACGACAACCTTCGGGTTCGATAACTGTACCAGCAGCCCTCGACAGAACGATTTCCATGAGGGCACGGCCAACACGGTAACGGAGGCATCGAAGTGCATGGGAACTTTGGCGTGTCGCCAGAGCTGGAACGCAAGATAGAAAAGAAAGGCAGCGCCAGCGACCTTCATGCCGGTATAGACCCAGGGAGCCACAGCGAACAGCAAGTGGAGCCCAAACAACGCGGCAAGCACCCAGATCACCGATCCCACCCCGATCCCGAGCGCCGTCCAGATTGCTGCACTCCGAGAGGTGGAAATCGCTGCACGAGCCACGACCAGAAGACTCGGCCCCGGGCTGATAACGGCCAGCAGATGCGCAACGCCGACACCTGCCAGAATCAAGAGGAGTTCCATAATCCACCTGTTAGCCAGTCATTAGGGAAAGAATAAGCGCATTCTGGACCAGTTCGGCGTTCCTTGCCTCACGAGGAAAGCTAGACTGTTTCTTTGGAAAAGTCCGCCCTGCATGGCAGGAGCGGACAGTGAGGCGATAATTCACGCTTTCTCGGCCAGTGCCGAGCCCGGCGATAAATCGCAGGATGTCGTCTCCTGCCACCCCAATGACGCCAGCACCTCTTTCACCCCTGTGCGCGGGTCATAATTCCATATCCAGTCGAAACGGTGCTTCAGGTTATCGGCCAGTTTCTCTTCATCGCTGCCGATACCCTCGCCGCAGTACTCGTAGATCTCACCGGCCTCACGCGAGGTCGCCTGCACCCGACAGGCGCGTGGGCGACGACAGCGTTCAAACGCTTCCAACACCCGCTCGGCATTGTCGCGAGTACAGCGCTCATCCGTCAGCAGGGACGCCAAGACATACGCATCTTCCAAGGCCTGACCCGCCCCGGCGCCCTGGTGGGGCAACATGGCATGGGCGGCATCGCCGATGAGAAGCACTCGATCGCGCACATGGCAGGGCAACTCGGGCAACTCATGCAACGCCCAACGGGTCGGCTCGGGAATGCAGCGCAGGATGGCCTTCGACGCCTCGCCCCAATCCGCAAAGTCTTCCAGCATTTCGGCCTGCGATACCCCGACCACCCAGGGTTCGTCCGCCGGCAGTTGCGGCGCAGCGGTGCTGCGATCCGAGACGAAGGCGACGACGTTGATCAGCGTGGACTGCTTTACCGGGAAGGTCAGGATGTGTTTTTGCGGGCCGAGATACATCTGGGGCACGGTGGCAAGGCGTTCCTCGACGCCCGCCTCGGTGAAGGCACGCTTCAGTTCCTCGACCGGCACGAGACCGCGATAAGCCTTGGTGCCGCTCCAGCGAGGCTCTATCGTACCGTCGCTCTCCTCCGGCAACACATGCCGGCGCACCGCGGACTTGATCCCATCGCAGCCGACCAGGATGTCACACTGAAAGGTAGTGCCATCCTCGAAGTCGACCGTGACACCCTCTGGGCCCTGGCGTACCGCGGCACAACGCTTGCCGAAATGGGCAATGCCATCGGGCAGGCAGTCGACCAAGGCATCGAGGAAGTCGGCGCGGTGGACGGAGGATTGCCCACACCCCGGTGCAATGCTCGCGGCCAAATAGGCTTCGTCGTGCCAACGCCGCCACTCGAACCAGACATCCTCGAAAGGAGCCGGCGACTTATCGGCAATCCGGGTGTAGGGCTCCTCCAAACCCAGCAGGGAAATGCTCCGCACCGCATTGGGGCCGAAGGATACGCCAGCACCGATTTCGGAGAACTTCGCCGCCGCTTCGAAGAGGTTGACCTCAAGACTCTTGTCACGGGAAAGTCCGATCGCCAGGGCCACGCCACCTATTCCGCCACCGACAATGCCGATGGAAAGACGCTTGCCTTTAGGGGCTTCTTTTGTGCTCGATTTCTGCATGAGCGCCGCTCCTGCTGGGAATGATTCTGATTATGTGACCGAAGCTATGAGGTTGCTCTTGGCAACGCGTTGATGGAAAGCTCAACGTCCACTTCCGGCTGCCTCCGTTGTTTCGCGCCGCAGGGCGAAACGACGATGCAGCGTGTTATAGGCAATCGCGCCGATAACGACTCCCCAAAAAGCCGACCCCAGCCCCAGGAAGCTGACACCGGAGGCCGTGGCAATGAAGGTGATGACAGAGGCCTCCAAGTGGTCCTTGTGGGCGGCGAAGGCACTGACACTGCTGGCAATGGCGCCGATCAGCGCCAAACCCGCCAGCACCGCGACGAATTCGCCTGGCAACGAGGTGAACAGCGCCACGATGGTGCCGGCGAAGCAGGCGCCCACCAGGTAGAAGACACCATTGGCCACCCCGGCCACGTAACGTTTGCCCGGATCCTCGTGGGCCTCCTTGCTGGTGCAGATCGCGGCGGTGATCGCCGCCACTACGGTAGTGATGCCTCCGAAGAAGGCTGTGACGAAGGAGGTCAGACTGGTCACGGTGACGATCGGCTTGGCCGGCGTGTCGTAGCCGGAGCTGCGCAGGATTGCCATGCCCGGCAGGAACTGTCCTGTGAGGCTGACCAGCACCAGCGGAATGGCCAGACTGAGGGTGGCATTCCAGGTCCATTCGGGATGAATGAAACGTGGCTCGGCCAGTTGCAGCGTCACGCCCTTCAGACTGGCGCCCTCCAGCCATACGGCCAGGCCGACCCCGACGATCAGCAGCAGCACTAGGCAATAGCGCGGGCTCAGGCGCTTGAAGAGCAGATAGGCCAGGATCATGCCGATGGCCAGTGCCGGTACCGATTCGAGCGATACGAACACCCCAACACCGAACTGGAACAGGATTCCCGCCATCATGGCACTGGCGATCCCAGGAGGGATCATCTGGATGATGCGGTCGAAGGAACCGGTGACGCCGATCACGAAAATGATCACCGCGGCGGTAAGATAGGCGCCCACCGCCTCGCCCAGCGACAGGTCGGGAAACAGTGTGACCAGTAGCGCCGTGCCCGGCGCCGACCAGGCCGTGACCACCGGCACCTTGAGCCACAGGCTGAGCAGGATGCCCGAGACGGCAGCACCCAGCGAGATCGCCCAGACCCAGGAGGTCATCATGGCACTCGAGATCTCGGCGCTATGGGCAGCCTGGAAGAAGATCGCCAAGGGCCCGGAATAGGACACCAGCACCGCTACGAAGCCAGCGGTGATCGCAGGTATCGACCAGTCCTTGTGGAGTCGCATAAGTGGCTCCCTGTAGAGTGGTGAAATGAAAGGTCAGGCAACGCCAAGGTGCATATCGAGAATGGAAGGATCATCCTTGAGGCCTTGAGCGCCCCCGCTGTAGACCACCTCGCCTTTGACCAGCAGGATGTGCTTTTCCGCCACCTCGAGTAGGTTGTCGATGTTCTTGTCGACGATGATGCTGGCAATGCCGGTGGCCTTGATCTCGTGAATGATCTTCCAGATCTCATCACGGATCAGAGGCGCCAGGCCCTCGGTGGCCTCATCGAGGATGATCAGGTCGGGATTGGTGGTCAGTGCGCGACCGATGGAGAGCATCTGCTGCTCGCCTCCGGAGAGGAAGGAGCCATCATGGTTGATGCGCTGGCCGAGGCGCGGGAAAGTGTCCAGCACCCGCTCCAGGGTCCAGGGCGTCTCGCCCCGCTCGTTGGGCCGGGCGGCCATCACCAGGTGCTCGCGCACGCTGATGCCGGGGAAGATACCCCGTCCTTCCGGTACATAACCGATGCCCTGGCGGATCAGTTGCCAGGGGCGACGCTTGGCAGTGGACTCTCCCTTGATGCGGACCTCACCTTCGCGTGGCGGCACGAAGCCGAGGATCGACTTCAAGGTGGTGGTCTTGCCCATGCCGTTGCGCCCCAGCAGACTCAGCGTCTCGCCGGGCATCAGGGTCAAGTCGACCCCGTGCAGGACATGGCTCTCGCCATAGAAGGTGTGCAACCCCTTGGCATCGATCAACGGGGTGAGGTGCGCTGCTGCTGTCATGCCATTACCTCCTCGTGGTGCCGTCCGAGATAGACGTCACGCACCTTTTCACTGCAGCGGATCTGGTCGGTAGGACCGCTCTCCAGCACACAGCCATCCACCATCACGGTGATGCGGTCGGCCAGGCGGAAGACGCTGTCCATATCGTGCTCGATCAGCACCAGGGTATAACGGTCGCTCAGGCTCGCGAGTAGCTCGGTGACCTGGGCGGTCTCCTCACGCCCCATTCCTGCCATGGGTTCGTCGAGCAGCATCAGCGAGGGGGCTGTCGCCAGTACCATGGCGATCTGCAGTTGGCGCTGTTCGCCATAGCTCATGTCCGCGGCAGGCGTGTAGGCCCGATGCACCAGCTGGCAGGTCTCCAGCACCTCGAGGGCCCGCTCGTTGACTTGCCGGGCCCGCTGGCGCGAACGCCAACTGGCGAAGACGCCGCCCATGTGGATGCGCGCCGCCAACTGGCAGTTCTGCAGGCAGTTGAGCCGCGGGAAGATGTTGGTCTTCTGATGGCTGCGGCCGATACCCATGTGTGCGATCTGCCGCACACTCTTGCCCTGGATGGGCTTGCCACGATAGCGCACCTCGCCAGCCGAGGGGGGAATCTCCCCCGAGAGCAGGTTGATCAGGGTGCTCTTGCCGGCACCATTGGGCCCCAGGATGGCATGAATCTCATTGGGCTCGACATCGAAGTCGACCTCGTTGACCGCTACCAGGCCACCGAAACGGCGGGTCAGGCCATGAGTCGACAGGGTCGGTGCTTGGCTCATGACTCGGCCCTCCCTTTCGGCATGACGGCTTGGTGAGGGTGGGCGTCGGTCCGGGGCTTGCGGCCCCCCTTCGCCAACCGACGCAGCAGCGAGGCCTTCAGCAGCTCCGCCTTGCCTGGCGGTGCGGTAATCAGGCCGGCGATCCCGCGAGGCAGCACCAGTACCGCGACGATGATGGTCAGGCCCATCAGGATCGGCCAGTGGGTGGTGAGATGTTCGAAGACGAACAGCAGGATCTCGTAGGCAAAGGCGCCGAGGATCGGGCCGAAGATGGTCCCCATCCCCCCCAGGATCAGCATTATCAGCACCTCACCGGAGGTATGCCAGCCAAGCTGGGCGGGGTTGGCGAAACCGTACTGCATGGCGGCCAGCATGCCAGCGATGCCTGCCATGATCCCGGCGATGACGAAGGCGATCAGCTTGTAGCTGCCGGTGGCATAGCCCAGCGCCTGCATGCGGTGCTCGTTGTCATGGATACCGTCGAGCACCTGGCCGAAATAGGAGCGGGTCAGCCAGCGCAGGAACAGGTAGCCGGCCACCAGCATACCCAGGCAGAAGTAGAAGAAGGTACGCGGATCGTCGAGGTTGAGCAGCGCCGTCTCGCCCACCGTCAGGCTCGGCCGGAACATGATGAAGATGCCGTCCGTGCTGCCGGTGAAGGACGAGGTACTGATCAGGTAGAAAAGCATCTGCCCGAAGGCCAGGGTGGTCATGATGAAGAAGATGCCTTTGGTGCGAATCACCAGCACCCCCACCACCAACGCCGCCACGGCGGCCACCGCCGCGACCAGCGGCAACATCCACCACAGCGAGGCCGGGCTGAAGTCGGGGCTGGCCAGCGCCAGAGTGTAGGCGCCAAGGCCGAAGAACAGCGCATGCCCCAGGCTCACCAGGCCGACGATCCCGACCAGCAGGTCGAGGCTCATGGCGAACAGCGCCAGGATCAGCATCAGGGTGAGCTTTTCGAGGATGAAGTCGGACTGGCTGCCGAACACGCTCGCGCCCCACAAGGGAAAGGTCGCGACGATCGCCGTCAGCGCCAGCATGATGAAAGTGACGCGCTTGGGATAACTGTGCAACATGACTGCCTCCTCAGGCGAACAGCCCACGTGGCTTGACCAGCAGCACGGCGGCCATGATCAGGTAGATCACCATGCTGGCGAGGCTAGGAATCAGCACCGAGCCGAAGGTCTCGGCCATGCCGATCAGGATCGCGCCCCAGAAGGCGCCCTTGATCGAGCCGATGCCGCCGATGACCACCACCACGAAACAGGTGATGAGGATGCTGTCGCCCATGCCCGGTGCGATGGAGGTCAGCGGTGCCGCGATCATGCCGGCGAAGGCGGTCAGCGCCACCCCGACGCTGAAGATCAGCGTGAACAGGGTGCGCACGTTGATGCCCAGCCCCTCGACCATGTCGCGGTTCACTGCGCCGGCACGGATGATGATCCCCAGCCGGGTATGGCGGATCACCCAGTAAATGGCCCCGGCCAGGGCCAAGCAGACGCCCATGACGAACAGTCGGTAGACCGAGTACTGCAGGTTGTCGGTGAGCTGCAGGCTGGCGTCGAAGGGTGCCGGCACAGGGACGCTGTGCACGTCGCCGCCCCAGATGATGCGCTGCGCCTCGTTGAGTACCAGAATCAGGCCGAAAGTCAGCAGCACCTGGTAGAGGTGGTCGCGCTTGTAGAGCGTGTCGAGAAATAGCCGCTCGATGATCAGGCCGAGCACGATGGCGATAGGAATGGCGATCACGATCGCCAGCCAGAAGTTACCCAAACGCATGGTCAGGTCATAGACCAGGTAGGCACCGATCATGTACATGGCGCCATGCGCCAGGTTGATGATGCCCATGATGCCGAAGATCAGGGTCAGGCCGCTGGCGATCAGGAACAGCAGCAGTCCGTACTGCAGCCCGTTGAGAAGCTGCACGCCGAAGAATGCGAGATCCATGATGATCTCCTCCGCGATGCTCGGGGCAGGCCGGGCCTGCCCCGAAAGTCAGGGGTTCACCGAATCACAGTTGACAGGCGTCGTCCGGCACCTCGAGTTGCTCGTAGGCGAGATCGACGACGTTATGCTTGCCGTCGCGAATTTCACGCAGGTAGACGTTCTGGATGGGGTGGTGGGAGTCGGAGAACGTCATGGGGCCACGCGGACTGTTCAAGTGCACCCTGGAGAGCGCCTCGATCAGGGCTTCCTTGTCCTCGGTGTTGCCCTTCACGGCATACATGGCCTGAGCCAGCATCATGCCGGTGTCATAACCTTGCACGGCATAGGTGTCCGGCAGCTCGCCATAAGCGTTGTTGTAGGCTTCCACGAAGTCGCGGTTGGCCTCGCTCTCGATGGTCTCGGCATAGTGCAGGGTGGTCTGAACGCCCTCGCCGGCCCCATCGAGGGCCTTGGCGTTGCCCTCCGTCAGGAAGCCCGAGCCCAGCAACGGGATGCTCTCCTTGAGTCCCGAGGCAGCGTAGTCACGCACGAAGCTGACGCCGCCGCCACCCGCGAAGAAGGTATAGACGGCATCTGGTTTCAGGCTGGCAATCTGCGTCAGATAACTCTGGAATTCGGTGCTCGGAAAGGGCACCAGGATCTGCTCGACGATCTCGCCACCGGCCTCGGTGAACGCTTGCTCGAAGCCGGCGATATCCTCCTTGCCACCCGCATAGTCCCAGGTGATGGTCACGACCTTGCGGTGCCCCTGGTCGTAAGCGACCTTGCCCATCGGGTAGCTGTTCTGCCACATGCTGAACGAGGTACGGAAGACATTGGGCATGCACAGCTCGTTGGTGGCGGCCCCCAGTCCGGCGTTGGGAATGATGGTGATGGCACCGGTCTGCTTGGCGACCCGCAACATGCCCATGGCCACTCCTGAGTGCACCGGGCCGATCACGAAATCGACGTTATCGCCTTTGACCAGGCGGCTCATGTTCTGCGGGGCCTTGGAAGGATTGGCCTCGGAGTCCAGTTCCACGAATTCGACATCACGCCCACCGAGATGGCCATCCTGCTGTTCGATGGCCAGTTTCAAGCCATTGGTGATGGCTTCACCCAGCGCCGTATAGGTGCCGGAATAAGGCAGCAGCAGCCCAAGCTTGATGGGGTGTTCATCGGCATTGGCGATACCGGCCGTCAGGACACCAGCACCGATCAGAGAAGCGACTGCGGTTTTCTTGAAGATATTGTTCATGTGAGTCACCAGGGTTAAATCTTATGGTTATGGGAATCGGCAAGGCTCCCCCTACCCCATCGCGCACAGTAGAAGCGAGAGAATATGGCTTGCGTTGCTGAATCAGGAATGCGTCGAGAAGGCGGTGCGATCAGGCCTCGGCATTCAACGGCACGTCGAGATACGGTTTGCCGCCGTTGACGGCATGGAAGACAACCTGGATGTCCGGGGGGTCGAAGTACTGGTTGACGATCATGCTCATTGCCTCATCGTTGTCGTTATACCTGCAAACCCTTGAAAAGGAGTGGCAGGGAGCTCGTCCTGAGTGCGGATCGTGGACGATACGTTTCCGTCTCTGCAGATGATTCTGGCGGCCGAGGCAAGCCCCCACCAATATCGTTTGAGTTCGCCACCATACCTGAGAGGTATCATCGTCCCATCGGCTCACGGTATTTCTCCGACAGGTTCTCGACTCGGCACCTCATCTGCAGCCTGCAATTTTCTCCAGTATAATCATGCAGATACGCAGCCTCGTAGGGGCTGCTACCGGCAATAAGTCGGCTTGCGTCCTCCGATAAAGCCGATATACCTGGCCTGTCGGCATCACACTCGACTGTCTGGCGCCCGTTTTTACAGGCCAGACAATCACTGTTAGCGCGCTAAATTACGACAAAAGCATAAGAGGTGAGTCTGTCTTACATCGCCACTTCCGCCGGTTTCACGAGCCGGTCGAACACGCTGTAGGCGACCTAGACAACGTCGCCAACGATGGGGAGGTCGCGCTTCCTATGCCTTTATAGGTGAAAGAAAAATGCCCGTGCTGCGTAGGCAAGGCACGGGCCAAGGAGGATTACGAGGAATCGGCAGCTCCTTCAGGCGGTCTTCACTTCCTTGGTTGCTTCCCTCTTGCTGGAGAAGTCGAAGTCCCTGAACTCGACGAGCATCGAGATACCTGCTCCCAACACCAGCGCCCAGAAGGAGGCGCCGATACCGAGAATCTGCAGACCGGAGACGGCGATCAGGAAGGAGAACATCGCGCCTACCTCATGTTTGCCAGAGAAGGTCATGTGCATCGCCGAGCCGATCACGCGCAGCAGTGCCAAACCAGCGATAATGGCGATGAAGTAGGACGGCATGGCCTCGATCAGGCTGAACACGAAACCATAGAAAGGCGCTGCCACGATGAAGATGATCCCGACGATGACGGCGGCCACCCAGCGCTTGTCGTGGCTGCCGGCTTCCGGCCCGGAACAGATGCCGGTCATCGGTGCCGCGATGCAGGTGCTGTGCAGGTTGAAGAAGGCCGAGACCATGGTGCCAAGCCCACCCACGGCGGTGATGGCGTTGGCCGGCGCACTCTTGAAGCCCATGCCCTTGACCAGGCCTACGCCGGCCGGCGTCTCCATGCCCACCAGGATCAGCGCCAGGGGCAGGCCGTAGGCCAGGAAGGCCTCGAGGGTGAAGGTGGGCATGATGACCTCCGGGAACTTCACCGAGAACTCCACGCTGGAGAAGTCCGCACCGGAAAACGCCATGTAGGCGATACCCACCAGCATGGCGACGACCAGCGGCGGCACCCGGCGCAGGAAGCGTGCCGAGAAAAAGAAGGCCAGAATCATCACCACCGCCGGGAGCATGGCGTTCTGCAGCGGCATCACCATGTTGGTACCGAACTTGAGCAGGATACCAGCGACCATGCCCATGACGATGGGCATCGGGATCAGCCGCATGACGATGCCCATCCACCCGGCCAGGCCGACGACCAGAGAGATGGCCCCGGCGATCAGCGTCGCCCCCAGGGCGGCCTCGAGCCCCACGACGGGAATGATCGAGGCGAACAGCAGGGCGCCGGGAATGGAGTTGGCCATCGGCAGTGGCAGCCGATAGTAGGCTGGCATGAACAGCCCGAACAGGCCATTGATCATCAGATAGCTGATGACCCAGATCAGGGTGAATTCCTGAGAGAGACCGGCGGCGAGACCGGCACTAATATGGATGATGCCGGCGCTGAGGCCGAAGATACCGGCCACCAGACCGGCACTGAAGTTGTCGGCGTTGAGGTCTCTGATGAAGTCGCGGGGTGCGGACATGAGACCAACGCCCTGTTCTATATGCTTCACGGTGTGCTCCAGGGGATTGTTGTCATTGGAATCGTTTTAGATTCATTAGGTGCGAGGGCTTCCCGGGAGCAGGCCTGCGCGAAGGCACTGTGAACCCTTCCCTAGGCGCTACATTCGCTGCGACCTGCTCCCGGCGCCCCTCACCCTTAAGGGGTTGGAAAGATACGTTAGCCGAGGTCGCCGCCCGCTACCGGCACCACGGTCCCGGTGACGTAGTTGGCATCGTCGGAGGCCAGGAACAGGATCGGGCCGGCCTGCTCGTCGAGAGTGCCGTAACGCCCCATGAAGCTGGTGGCCTTGGTCTGATCGATCAGCGTCTGGTACCAGGCCTTCTCCTGCTCAGTCTGTTCGGCGGCATTGCGCGGCGTCTTGCGCGGCGGCGCTTCGGTGCCGCCCGGCGCCGTAGCATTGACGCGGATGCCATGCCCGGCGTACTCGAAGGCCAGCGCCACGGTCATGGCATTGACCCCGCCCTTGGCCGCGGCATAGGGCACGCGCATCAAGCCGCGGGTGGCCACCGAGGAGACATTGACGATACTGCCCTTCGTTTCGAGCAGGTGCGGCAGTGCCGCCCGGCAGCACCACAGGGTCGGAAACAGCGAACGCCGCACCTCGGCCTCGATCTGTTCCGGCTGGTAGTGTTCATAGGGCTGGGCCCAGATGGTGCCGCCGACATTGTTGATCAGGATGTCGATGCGACCGAAGTGCTCACGGGCCTGATTCATGACGTGCTCGGCGCCTTCCCAGGTCTCCAGGTCAGCCTGCAGGGCAATGGCTTCCACGCCCTGCTGCTTGAGTTCGGCGACTACGTCCTGGACATAGTCGGCGCGATCCACCAGCGCCAGGCGTGCCCCTTCCGCCGCCGCGCGTTCGGCGACGCGCTGCCCGATGCCCTGGGCAGCGCCGGTGATCACCATGACCTTACCCTCGAAGCGGTTCATGCGGCCTCCCCCACCTGGTTTGGTGTGAACTTCTCGTAGTGGAAGCTCTGCGGCACGATGCCCTCGTCATCGAAGTGACGCAGCACTGCATCGACCATCGGGGGCGGCCCGCACAGGTAGACATCCACGTCGCCGTCGTGCATCACCTCGGCATCCATGTGGTGGGTCACATAGCCCTTGCGCGAATTGCGGCTGGCTTCGTCCACCACTACCGTGGTGTACGTGAAGGTCGGCAGCCATTCAGCGAAAGCGTCCAGGGTGTCGGTCTTGACCAGATGGTCGTCCTTGTTGACGCCATAGATGAGGTGTACCGGCTGGTCGCAGCCTTTCTCCACCAACTGCTCGAGCATGGAGAGGAATGGCGCCAGCCCAGTGCCGCCGGCCAGCATCAGCACCGGGCGTTTCACATCGCGCAGGTAGAAGCTACCCATCGGCCCGGTCAGGGTCAGGCGGTCGCCCACCGCAGCACGTTGGGTAAGGTAGCTACTCATCACACCGCCCGGAATATTGCGGATCAGGAAGGTAGAGCGCTGCTCCCCTGGCTTGGAGCTAAAAGAATAGGAACGGTGCTGATCGCTGCCCGGCACATCGATATGGATGTACTGGCCGGGCAGGAAGGCCAGCTCAGCGTCAGCGTTCAGATCCACGGCTAGTTCGATGCTGTCCTCGGAGAGTTGCTCGACCATGGCCACGGTGCCCTCGATCTTGCCTACCGCGGTCTTGCATAGGGTAGAGGCCACCGGTACTTGGATGACGCAGTCCGAGGACGGCACCATCTGGCAAGTCAGCACCTGTCCTTCGGCGGCTTCCTCATCGGAGAGCGCTTCTTCCAGGTACTCGTCCCCCATGTCGAAGGCGCCCTGTTCGCAATGTCCCTTGCAGGTGCCACAGACACCGTCGGAGCAGTCCATCGGCAGGTTGACCTTCTGCCGGTAGGCGGCATCTAGAACCGTCTCACCTGCCTTGCAGCCAATGAAACGGGTGACGCCATCTTCGAAGTTGAGGGCAATGGTGTAGCTCATGGTCGTTCTCCTCCCCCACCGGATCAGACGTGGTAGACGTCGATGACCTGGTGGATATAGTCGTTATTCAGCACCACCTTCTTGTAAGTGATCAGCGGCGCGTCGCCGGACACGTCCAAGGTGTAGAAGGACATGCCGAAATAGGCATTGGTCTGCTGGTAGCGGTGGCTCAGGGTGTGCCAGTTGAAGCGCAGCGCCACTGTGTCGCCCTCCTGGGAGAGCACTTCCAGGTTCGATATCTGGTGCGTGGTGCGCGGTTCGGGGATGCTGGTAGCCCCGGAGCGCTCGGTCTTGATGCGATAGACTCGGTCCTCCAGTCCCTCGCGGCTGGGGTAGTAGATCAGTGAGATCTCGCGCTGCGGATCCTCGGTCAGACGATCATCGTCATCCCACGCCGGCATCCAGAAGGTGACGTCCTTGCGGTAACACTCGAGCCACGCGTCCCACTCGCGGTCGTCGAGCAGCCGGGCTTCGCGATAGACGAAGGCCTGAATGTCGAGATAGTTCATGCTCATGATGGGCTCTCCCCTTGAATACAGTCGCGGTGACGCTTAGGCGGACGCGGTGGCGATGAACTGGCGGCGTTCCTTGTCGATGGCACGCAGCATCTCCGCGACCCAATGCTTGTGATGCATCACGTAGAGGCCTTCGTCCTCGGGTGAGGCGCCGCTGAGCAAGGGTTTCATGTCGATGGCGCGGGCGTTGTCGTCGGGCCCCTCGATCCACTGCTTGGCACCGCGGGAGAGATCGTTCCATTCAGCATCCAAGCCGGCGTAGCCGTTCTGGCAGGCGCGGAACTCTTCCAGGTCGTCCGGGGTGCCCATGCCGCTGACGTTGAAGAAGTCTTCGTACTGGCGGATACGCAGCGCGCGGCTTTCGTCCGATTCACCCTTGGGGGCGAAGCAGTAGATGGTGACCTCACTCTTGTCTACGGCGATGGGGCGAATCACACGGATCTGTGTAGAGAACTGATCCATCAGGTAGACGTTGGGGTAGAGACACAGATTGCGGGTCTGGTTGACGATGGAGTCGGCCCGCGCCTCGCCCAATTCCTGCTCGAGCCAGTCCTTCTGGGTATAGACTGGGCGCACCTCAGGGTTGAGCAGGCGTGTCCACAGCATCATGTGGCCGTTCTCATACGAGTAGAAACCGCCCAGGCTCTTCGACCAGCCGTTGGCGTCCACCGCCTTGGTGCCGCCGGCATCGTAGTTGCGGCGCTCCATGGTCGAGGCGTAATTCCAGTGCACCGTGCTGACGTGGTAGCCGTCGGCCCCGTTCTCGGCGCCCAGCTTCCAGTTGCCGTTGAACGTGTACGATGACGTGCCGCGCAGGATCTCGAGGCCTTCCGGCGCCTGTTCGACGATGTTGTCGATGACCTTGGTGGTCTCACCCAGGTACTCCTCGAGTGAGGTGACATCGGCGCTCAGGCTGCCGAACAGGAAACCACGGTAGTTCTCGAAGCGGGGAAGACGCTTCAGGTCGTGAGAGCCGTCCTGCTTGAAGCCGTCCGGGTAGGCTCCGGTCTTCTCGTTCTTGGCCTTGAGCAACTTGCCGTCGTTCTTGAACGACCAACCGTGAAACGGGCAGGTGAAGGTACCTTTATTGCCGCGCTTCTTGCGGCACAGGGTCGCGCCGCGGTGGGCGCAGGCGTTGATCAGGGCGTGCAATTCACCCTGCTTGTCGCGGGTGATGATGACCGGCTGACGGCCCAGGGTCACGGTCATGTAATCGCCCGGCTCGGCTACCTGGCTTTCGTGGGCCAGGAACAGCCAGTTGCCCTCGAAAATGTGTTTCATTTCCAGCTCGAAGAAAGCCGGGTCGGTGAACATGCTGCGGTGGCAGCGGAAGATGCCATTCTCGGGGTCGTCGACGACGGCACCGCGGACGCGTTGTTCGAGTCGATCAAGCTGTGCGGTCATGATCCAAACTCCTCAGTTGTTGTCGTGATGGCCCCACCCATGCCGGCCCTGGCAGTCAGGGGCATCGATAAATCGGGACGCCTCAGACCTTGGCCTGGCTCGCCTGCTGGCTCTCCGCTTCCTCGCTTTCCAAGGCACGCGGACGCTTATGACGGTGCTGCAGCTCGGGGGCGTCGGTCCTGGCCAGTTCGACGTCGAACACCACCTCGGTGAAGGGGCCTTCCAGACCGCGCTTGTCGGCCTCTGCCGGGTCCTCGATGCGCCTGCCCTCGATCACCAACTCCTCGCGGGTGGCGAAGGCGAAGTCATCGAAGGTGTAAGGGTCGCCGGCCAGGTTGATCTGAGTGGTCAGGTGCTTATGACCCGGCGCGGAGATGAAGTAGTGGATATGCGCCGGGCGTTGGCCATGACGACCGAGCAGCTTGAGCACCTGGTCGGTGGCGCAGCCTTCCGGCACACCGTAACCGGAGGGGATGATGCTGCGCGCGGTGTAGCGACCTTGGCTGTCGGTGATGATGGTGCGGCGCAGGTTGTACTCGGACTGCGACGGGTCGAAGAAGGAGTAGCCGCCCTTGGAGTCGGCGTGCCAGATCTCGACCTTGGCACCGGTGACCGGCTGGCCATCGACATCACGTACCTGGCCGGTCAGCCACATCACCTCGGCACCGCTATCGGTACCGTCGTCCATGCGTGCGAAGCCCTCGGCCTCCGGGGCACCGGCGACATACAGTGGGCCCTCGATGGTGCGCGGGGTACCGCCGCTCAGGCCACGCTGCTTGTCCTCGGCGTCCATGCGCATGTCCAGGTAGTGATCGAAGCCCAGGCCGGGGGCCAGGAGGCCGAACTGGGTGCCCTCGCCCAAGGCGTTGAGCACGCTCACCGAGGACCAGAACTCCTCGGGGGTGACGTCGTAGTCGTCGACCAACCGGTACAGATCGGACAGTAGGCGGTGCATGATCTGCTTGGCACGCTCGTTGCCGCCGCTCTGGTCGAAGCCGCTGACGGTCTTCAGGAAGTCCTGCACTTCAGGGGTGTCGAAGATCTTGACGCTCATGGTGTTATCCTCATCGTTGTCGTTATGCCCACTCACCAAGGGGCTGGCGTGTCGTTGGAGTCAGCGATCGTCGTCGCGGATGGAAGAGGGATGGCGACACAGCGGCTTGACGCTGATTTCCATGTAGGGGAAGAGCGGCAGATTGCTGACGATCTCCTGCAGCTCGGCGTTGTCCTCGACGTCGAAGATGCTGACGTTGGCGTAGCTTCCCGCCACCCGCCACAGATGACGCCACTTGCCGGCACGCTGAAGCTCCTGGGAATAGGCCTTCTCGGTTGCCTTGATCTCGGCGGCCTGCTCGGCCGGCATGTCCGGCGGCAGCTTGACGATCATTTCCACCTGAAACAGCATTGCTCTCTCCTCTTCTTCAGTCTCTACGCGACCGTTGATTTGCGCGACTCAGTTCTTGCATGCCCTTCAGTGGTTACGGGCATAGTGGGCCAGCTTCTCTTCGTCGAGGGTGATGCCGAGTCCCGGCCCCTTCGGTAGATCGACGCCGAAATCGTGATAGGTCAGTTGCTCGACGACGATGTCGTCCTTGAGCAATAGCGGGCCGAACATCTCGGTGCCCCAAGCCATCTCGCCCAGCGTCGCCCAGGCATGCAGCGAAGCGGCAGTACCGATGGTGCCCTCCAGCAGGGTGCCGCCGTAGAGGCCAATGCCGGCGGCCTGGGCCACATGAGCCAGTTCGAGAACCCCCTGCAGCCCGCCGGACTTGGCGATCTTCAGCGCATAGGCGCCACTGAAGCCGCTCGCCGCCAGCGTCAGGCCATCGCGGGCGTCCTGCACCGCCTCGTCGGCCAGCATGGGCACCAGGAAACGCTGCGAGAGACGCACCAGGCCAGCATGCTCGCGAGCGGGGATGGCCTGTTCGATCAGGTCGATGCCGGCAGCCTGCAGTGCGGCAATGCCACGCACGGCAGTGGCCTCGTCCCATGCCTGATTGACGTCGACCCGTATGCTGGCTCGATCGCCCAACGCTTCCTTGATGGCAGCCACATGACGCACGTCGTGATCCACGGCGTTGGCACCGATCTTGAGCTTGAAGTCGCAGTGACGACGGTCCTCGAGTCGCTGGAAGGCTTCGTCGATGTCCTTGCGGGTATCGCCACTGGCCAGCGTCCACAGCACTGGCAGGTGGTCATGACGTGCCCCGCCCAGCAGCTCGGCCACCGACAGTCCCAGGCGCTTGCCCTGGGCATCGAGCAGTGCTGTTTCCAATGCCGACTTGGCGATGCTGTTACCTCGTGCATGACGCTCCAGCCGAGCGCGCAGCGCATTGAGATTGCCTGAAGGCTGACCGATCAGCAGCGGCGCCAGATAAGTGTCGATGTTGCGCTTGATGCTTTCGGGGCTTTCGGGGCCATAACTCAGCCCACCGATGGTGGTGCCTTCGCCCAAGCCCTCGATACCGTCGCTATGGCGCATACGCACGATGACCAAGGTCTGGCGCGCCATAGTGGTCATGGAGAGCTTGTGCGGACGGATGGTCGGTAGGTCGACCAGCAGCGTCTGAATGGTTTCGATCACGGATGACATGCGGGCTCCGAATTTCGCCAATCGGGTGATTGAGTGGCAGTTTGATTGCAGCGAGAAGACGGAACCAATATTGTTTGAGTGCCCAGCCATACCCTGGAGGTATCATGGAGCTGCGACACCTGCGGTACTTCTGCGTCGTCGCCGAGGAGCTGAACCTGACCTGCGCAGCCGAGAGACTGCACATGTCGCAGCCCCCATTATCCCGACAAATCAAACAATTAGAGAGGGAAGTCGGTGCCGACCTATTCGAACGGGGGCCCCGGGGGCTGCGCCTGACGGCGACAGGACAGTTCTTCCAGCAGCATGCCTTGCAGATACTCGAGAAAGTCGATGCCACTCTCGACGCCACGCGGCGCATGGCGCGCAGCAAGCGCATGATGTTCGGCATCGGTTTCGTGCCATCGGTGTTCTATGGCCAGCTACCGTTGCTGGTGCGCGGATTGCGACAAAAGGATAATGTCGAACTGACCCTGGCGGAGCTGACCACAGTCCAGCAGATCCAGGCGCTGAAGGCAGGGCGCATCGACCTGGGATTTGGTCGCCTGAGAATCGACGATCCCGATGTGGCGCAGGAGATCCTGTTCGATGAACCGCTCATGGCAGCGCTGCCGGCCGGCCACCCATTGGAAGGCACCACACCGACACTGGAAGAACTCGCCGCCTACCCGCTGGTCCTGTTCCCCGCGAAACCCCGCCCCAGCCTGGCCGATACCATTCTCGGAATGTTTCGCCGCCACGGGCTGAAAGTCAATGTCATGCAGGAAGCCAACGAGTTGCAGACCGCGCTGGGACTCGTGGCCTCCGATATCGGTATCACCCTGGTGCCGGAACAGGTAAAGCGAGTGCAACGCGACGGCATCGTTTACGTCTATCTCGCCGACAAGAGCATCACCTCACCGGTGATCTGCAGCCGACGCAAGGGCGAAGTTCCCTCTTCCATCATGCAGGAGGCCAACGCCATCCTGGAGGTTTTGGTGGAGAACCGCAGAAGCGGGCGCTACCCCTGATTCATCCAGATACGCGAAGGGCGCCACCCAAGGGTGGCGCCCTCCATGCTTCGTGCGGGACGTCGGCGGCGGTCAGACGCCCAGGTAGTCGAGGATTCCCTCGCCGGCCTGGCGACCTTCGTAGACCGCGGTGACCACCAAGTCGGAACCGCGCACCATGTCGCCACCGGCGAAGATCTTCTCGTTGCTGGTCTGGAAGGCGAAGGTGCCGTGTTCCGGCGCCTTGACCCGACCACGCTCATCGATAGCGATGCGGTGGGGTTCGAACCAGTCGATATCGGTGGGCTGGAAGCCGAAGGCGATGACCACGGCGTCAGCCGGCAGGATCTCCTCGGAGCCGGGCACCACCTCAGGCCGCTGACGACCGTTCTCGTCGGGCTCGCCCAAGCGGGTACGCACTACCTTGACGCCCTCGACCTTGTCCTCGCCGACCACCGCCACCGGCTGGCGGTTGAACAGGAACTCCACGCCTTCCTCGCGGGCATTGGCCACCTCGCGCTTGGAGCCCGGCATGTTCTCTTCGTCGCGACGGTAGGCACATGTCACGGCCTGCGCCCCTTGACGGATCGCGGTGCGGTTACAGTCCATGGCGGTATCACCACCACCCAGTACCACCACACGCTGCCCTTCGAGCGAGACGTAATCGGCGGGGTCTTTCTCGAAGCCCAGGCAGTGGTTGACGTTGGCGATGAGATAGTCGAGCGCCTTATGCACGCCGGGCAGGTCCTCACCGGGGAAGCCGCCCTGCATGTACTTGTAGGTACCCATGCCCATGAACACCGCATCGTATTCTTCGAGCAACTGCTCGATGGCGATGTCCTTGCCGATCTCGGTGCCGAGCCGGAACTCCACGCCCATTTCCTCGAATACCGCACGACGACGCTCCATGACGTGCTTCTCGAGCTTGAACTCGGGAATGCCGAAGGTCAGCAGGCCACCGATTTCCGGGTAGCGGTCGAAGACCACCGGCTTGACCCCGTTGCGCACCAGAATATCGGCACAACCCAGACCGGCCGGACCGGCGCCGATCACGGCGACGCGCTTGTCGGTCCAGGTAACCTTGGACATATCTGGGCGCCAGCCCATGGCAAAGGCGGTATCGGTGATGTACTTCTCCACCGAGCCGATGGTTACCGCGCCGAAGCCGTCGTTAAGGGTACAGTCACCCTCACATAGACGATCCTGAGGGCACACCCGACCGCACACCTCAGGCAACGAGTTGGTGCGGTGCGACATCTCGGCAGCCTCGAGAATATTGCCTTCAGCCACCAGCTTCAGCCAGTTGGGAATATAGTTGTGGACCGGGCACTTCCACTCACAGTACGGATTACCGCATCCCAGGCAGCGATGTGCCTGGCCGGCCGCTTCCTGGGGTTTGAACGGCTCGTAGATCTCGGCGAACTCCTTGGCCCGGGTGCGCGCTTCCTTTTTCTGCGGGTCTTGACGACCCACATCGATGAACTGGAAATCGTTGTTCAAACGGTTTGCCATGGTGATGTCTCCTCCGCTTACTCGGGCCGCCGACGGGATTCGGCAAGCAAACCGTTGAGGCTTGCTGCCTTGGGCTTCACCAGCCAGAAATGACGGATGAAGTCGCTGAAATCTTCGAGGATCGCTTCGCCCCGCTTGGAGCCGGTCTGGGCGACATACTCCTCGATGATTTCCCGCAAGTGACGCCGGTAGGCTTCCATGGTCTCGGTGTTGATACGGTGAATCTCCACCAGTTCATGGTTGTATTTGTCGACGAAGGTACGGTCCTCGTCGAGCACATAGGCGAAGCCACCGGTCATGCCGGCTCCGAAGTTGACACCGGTCTCTCCAAGCACGCACACCAAGCCACCGGTCATGTACTCACAGCAGTGGTCGCCTGCCCCTTCGATGACAGCGTGTGCACCAGAGTTGCGCACCCCGAAACGCTCACCGGCGGTACCGGCAGCGAACAATTTGCCGCCAGTGGCACCATACAGGCAGGTGTTGCCGATGATGGCGGTCTTATGACTGTCGAAGGTACTGCCTGACGGGGGCACGATGGTGATCGATCCGCCGTTCATGCCCTTGCCGACATAATCGTTGGCATCCCCTTCCAGGAACAGGTTGAGACCCCGGGCGTTCCAAACCCCGAAGCTCTGCCCCGCCACGCCGGTGAAGCGTGCAGTGATCGGTGCATCCTCCAGACCGTCTTCGCCATAGCGCTTGGCAATGGCCCCAGAGGTCAGCGCCGCTACCGAACGATCGCAGTTGGTAATGGTGAAGTCGAACTCACCGCCTGACTTGTTCTCGATCGCTTCGCGCAAGGCCTCCAGCACTTCCTGGTTCTTGGCACCGGGATCGTGGGGTACGTTACGGCTGACCTGGCAGAACTGCGGCGCGTCAGCGGGCACGAAGTCATTCTCCAGCAACGGCGTCAAGTCGAGCTTGCGCTGCGCGGGGGTCTGTCCTTCGATCATTTCCAGCAAGTCGGTACGGCCAATCAGGTCGGTCAACTTGCGCACGCCGAGCATGGCCATCAGCTCACGTACTTCCTCGGCGATGAAGCGGAAGTAATGCTTGACCATATCGACGGTGCCACGGAAATGCTCGTCGCGCAGATACTGATGCTGGGTAGCCACCCCGGTGGCGCAGTTGTTGAGGTGACAGATGCGCAGATACTTACAACCCAATGCCACCATCGGCGCAGTGCCGAAGCCAAAACTCTCGGCGCCAAGGATCGCTGCCTTGACCACGTCGAGTCCTGTCTTCAGGCCACCGTCGGTCTGCAGGCGAATCTTGTCTCGCAGGCCATTGATGCGTAGCGCCTGGTGCACTTCGGGCAGGCCCAGCTCCCAAGGGCTACCGGCGTGCTTGATCGACGTGATCGGGCTCGCCGCAGTGCCGCCGTCATAGCCGGACACGGTGATCAGGTCGGCATAGGCCTTGGCCACACCGGTGGCGATGGTGCCGATCCCCGGCTCGGAGACCAGTTTCACCGACACCTGGGCATCGGGGTTGACCTGCTTGAGGTCGAAGATCAGCTGTGCCAGATCCTCGATGGAGTAGATGTCATGGTGCGGCGGCGGCGAGATCAGGGTCACGCCAGGCACCGAATAGCGCAACCGAGCGATCAGCTCGTTGACCTTGCCGCCCGGCAACTGGCCACCCTCGCCAGGCTTGGCCCCCTGGGCAACCTTGATCTGCAACACCTCGGCATTGACCAGGTAAGCCGGAGTGACGCCAAAGCGACCCGACGCGATCTGCTTGATCTTGGAACTTCTGATCGTGCCGTAGCGTGACGGATCCTCGCCGCCCTCACCGGAGTTGGAGCGACCACCGCTCTCGTTCATGGCCTGGGCCAAGGCTTCGTGAGCCTCCGGCGACAGTGCACCAAGGCTCATGCCAGCACTGTCGAAGCGCGGCAACAGCTCCTCGACGGGCTCGACCTCTTCCAGCGACAACGGCTCGGGCGCCGGCTTGAGCGCCAGAAGATCGCGAATGGTCGCCACCGGGCGCTCATTGACCAAGGCCGCGAATTTCTTCCACTTGCCGTAATCGCCCTGCTGCACCGCTTCCTGCAAGGTCTTGACCACATCCGGGTTATAGGCGTGGTACTCGTGGTTGTGCACGTACTTGACCAAGCCGCCCTGATAGATGCCTTTGCGTGGAATCCAGGCATCGCGAGCCAACAGTTCCTGCTGCAGTTGCAGCTCGGTGAAGCCCGTACCCTCGATACGTGAGGCCATGCCAGTAAAGCACATGTCCATCACTTCGGAGGAAAGCCCTACCGCTTCGAACAATTGCGAGCCGCGGTAGGAAGCGAGCGTCGAGATACCCATCTTGGACAGGATCTTGTAGAGACCTTTCTGCAGCCCCTTGCGGTAGTTCTCGCGCGCATCCGCCGGGTTGCCGACCAACTCACCGGTTCGATGCATATC
Source organism: Litchfieldella anticariensis FP35 = DSM 16096 (assembly GCF_000409775.1). Lineage (GTDB taxonomy): Bacteria > Pseudomonadota > Gammaproteobacteria > Pseudomonadales > Halomonadaceae > Litchfieldella > Litchfieldella anticariensis. Next base: position 535,785 of record NZ_KE332391.1, read on the forward strand.
GGCCATGACCTGATAGGCCAGGTAGGGATAGACCGCGGTGGCACCAACACCAAACAATACCGCCATCTGGTGGGCATCACGTGCATAGCCGGTCTCGACCACGATATTGACGCGCGGGCGCAGCGCCTTGCGTCCCAAGTGGTGGTGGACGGCCCCGACAGCCAGAGCGGCTTGGATCGGCACCTGGCCCTTGTCGAGTTCGGCGTCGGAGAGCACCAGGATCACCTTGTCGCTTCTTGCCGCTTCCTCGGCCTGTTGGCACAGCGCCTGTAGGGCTTGCTTGAGCCCCTGCTGCTGGGGGTCATAAGCCAGTGACAAGTGGTAACTGGCAAAGGCCGGATCGTCCTGGTTAACCAAGGCGGTGAACTTGCGTGGCGACAGGATCGGCGTGGTCAGAATCAAGCGATGCGCATGATCCGATGTCGCCTCGAAAACATTGAGCTCGGCGCCGCAGCAAGTTTCCAGCGACATCACGATCGCTTCACGCAGCGGATCGATCGGAGGATTGGTCACCTGAGCAAACTTCTGCCGGAAGTGATCGGTCAGCAGGCGATGGTGGCGCGACAGTACCGCCATTGGCGTGTCGTCGCCCATGGACCCGACGGCTTCCTGACCACTCTCGGCCAATGGCCGCAATACCTGGTCGCGCTCCTCGAAACTGACCTGGAACATCTTCTGATAGACGTTCAGCTCTTCAGCTTCCATGGGCTGGAAGCGTGCCAGCTCGGTAAGTGCCGATTCCAGATACTGGGCGCGATCCTTGAGCCAACGCTTATACGGATAGGCCGACTTGAGGCGATTGTCGATATCCTGTGTGTGCAGCACTTCACCGGTTTCGGTGTCGATGCCAAGCACCTGACCAGGGCCGACACGCCCCTTGGCCACCACATCCTCGGGCTGATAGGCGTAGGTACCGATTTCCGAAGCTAGAGTAATATAGCCATTCTTGGTGATCACCCAGCGCGCCGGGCGCAGCCCGTTGCGATCGAGCATACACACGGCATTACGGCCATCGGTCATCACCATACCCGCCGGTCCATCCCACGGCTCCATGTGCATGGAGTTGTACTCATAGAAGGCGCGCAGTTCGCCATCCATGGTTTCGACATTCTGCCACGCCGGCGGCACCATCATGCGAATGGCGTTGTAGATGTCCATGCCACCGGTCATCAGCACTTCCAGCATGTTGTCCATGCTCGATGAGTCGGAGCCGGTGGTGTTAACGATTTCGTCGAGTTCAGTGATGTCGGGCAGCAACTCGTTGACGAAGTTTTCCTTACGCGAGTTGGCCCAACCACGGTTGGCTTCGATGGTGTTGATCTCACCATTATGAGCCAGGAAGCGGAACGGCTGCGCCAATGGCCAGCGCGGTGCGGTATTGGTGGAAAAGCGCTGGTGGAAAACGCAGATCGAGGTTTCCAGCCGCTCGTCGCCCAAGTCGTGATAGAAGGTTGGCAAGTCCACGGGCATCATCAGCCCCTTGTAGGACAGCACCTTGGTCGACAGCGAGCAGACATAGAAGCCTTCTTCACTGCGCAACTGCTCTTCGGCCCGCCTACGCGCCATGAACAAGTCGACATTGAGCTGGGCTTCGAGACGATCATCACCGGCTTCGACGAACACCTGGCGGATGCGCGGCAGACAGTCTAGCGCCATCGGCCCACAGACACTGGGGTCGGTAGGCACGACGCGCCAGCCATGTACCGTCAAGCCACGCGCCGCGAGTTCGCTCTCGAGCACTTCACGAGCGCGAACCTCGCGCTCATCGTCATCAGGCAGAAAAACACTGCCCACAGCAAAGCCGTTGCCCAATTCGACCCCAAGGGCTTCACGGGCCACGGCACGCATGAAACCAGCCGGCATTCTCAGCAGTAGGCCGCAGCCGTCACCGGTCTTGCCATCGGCGGCAATACCGCCACGGTGGGTCATACAGGTCAGCGATTCAATCGCGGTTTTCAACAGGTCGTGACTGGCTTGCCCTTCCATATGGGCAATGAGCCCGAAACCGCAGTTGTCGCGAAATTCGCCAGGCTGGTGGAGACCTCTCATCATGGGCGTGCCTCACAGAAAAACGGAATCTTGTGTCCAGAAAAAAACCGTGGTATTTTTTTCGGTTATCTTATTTTTTCTTTTGGCCATTTGATGGCCTGTTTCTGGTGCGAAAAAGGCTGTACAGCATATCCATCCGGGCCTCTGCACGCAATTCCCCGCCTCCTACGCCACATCAAAAATCGCTAAAAATCGGCAGCTTAGCTGATAATAGCGGAGAAAACACTTGGCAGGTCAAGGACTTGGCATTATCAACGATTTCGCTCTATGAATAGAAATCTTTGCCATAATAATTGAGCAACTCTCCATGCCGATCCTGCATAAGGCATACAGATTACTGAAAACGACACGCTTGGCTGAACACAAAATGGCGCCTCCCTTTTTCAGGTAAGGCGCCATTTTCGTGTCGAGCTTGACTGCCCGATGGGGCAGCCGTCGATTTCAGGAAGTGCTGAATAAATCGACGAGCGGCATCAAGCACAAGGCGCCCGGAGCACAGGAACCGGAGCCTATGGGGTATTAGGTGAGGATTCCGCGCACCGCGCAACGCAGTGATTGAGTCGCGCAGGCATTTATTCAGCCTTCCTTCAGCCGCGCGGAAACGTCTCCAGCAGGTCATCAAGCTCGGCCTGTGGCGTGGCGTCATGCACACAGGCATCACCAAGCGAACGCAGCAGGATAAGACGCAGCTTGCTGTCCAGGTTTTTCTTGTCGAGCCGCATACGATCGAGGAAGTCGGCGGTCGCCATGCTTTGCGGTGCCGTACGCGGCAGACCAGCGGCTTCGAGGATAGCGCTCACTCTTGCCATGTCGTCTTTGCCAAGCCACCCCAAACGATGCGATAACTCGGCAGCCATCAGCATGCCGACCCCCACCGCTTCGCCGTGCAGCCAAGCACCATAGCCTTGATGCGCCTCAATGGCATGCCCGAAGGTATGTCCAAGGTTGAGTAAGGCGCGGACGCCTTGCTCGGTTTCATCTTCGGCCACCACCGCGGCCTTGAGAGCGCAACTACGATGAATCGCCTCACTCAAGGCGGAGGCATCGAGATCGCGCAATTCGCGCATGTGCGCTTCCAGCCAGGTCAGGAACTCGGCATCGCGGATCAAACCATATTTGATTACCTCGGCAAGCCCCGCCGAAAGCTCACGCTCGGGCAATGTCTTCAGGGTATCGGTATCGATCAGCACCGCGCGCGGTTGCCAGAAAGCGCCGATCATATTCTTGCCGCGTGGATGATTGACTCCGGTCTTGCCCCCAACCGACGAGTCAACCTGAGACAACAGCGTGGTGGGTACTTGGATGAACGCCACTCCCCGCTGGTAGCAGGCTGCGGCAAAACCGGCCATATCGCCGATCACCCCACCCCCCAACGCCACCAGCGTGCAACGTCGATTGAAGCCGGCATCCAGCAGGGCATCCCAGATACGGCTTACTGAATCCAGCGTCTTGGTATGCTCGCCGTCGGGCAACACTACCTCACGTATCTCGCGATCACCGGACAGCCCTTGTCTGAGGCGCTCCAAATAGCGCGGCGCGACAGTCTCGTTGGTGACGATCATTACCTGGCGGCCGGCCAGGTAGGGCTCGAGCCAGCGCGGATCGCCCAACAAACCAGCGCCGATATGGATCGGATAGCTGCGCTCACCGAGTTCGACATTCAAGGTAAGAAGGGTATCGGACGTCGTGTGTGGCATGATCAGGCCTTGCATTGCAGTGGGTTCACCAGACGACCAACCCGGCGCACGATCTCGTTGACCACAGAGCGGGGCCCACGGCGGTCGGTGCGCACGATCAGATCGGCAGTGGCACGATACAGCGGGTCGCGCTTGGCGAACATGCTGCGCAGGATCTCTTCGCGATCATTACCGCGCAACAATGGGCGGTTGCGATCCTTGGCGGTGCGTTTGAGCTGCTGCTCGACGGTGGTGTAAAGATAGATCACCGTACCCCGGTCGCGTAGCGCCCGCCGATTGACCTCGCGCATCACTGCGCCACCACCGGTAGCGAGCACGATGCCCTGGCGCTGGGTGAGTTCGTCGATCATCTGTTGCTCGCGCTCACGAAAGCCGGCTTCACCCTCGACATCGAAGATCCAGGGTATGTCTGCACCGCAGCGAGCCTGGATCTCGTGGTCGCTATCGACGAAATCGCGCGACAGCTCGGCCGCCAGAAGGCGGCCGATGGTGCTTTTGCCAGCCCCCATGGGACCGATCAGAAAGAGATTGGGAAAATCCTGCATCAGCGAATTGCCAGCCCGTCCTCGATGATTCTGGGAGTAATGAATACCAGCAACTCTACCTTTTCATTGGAGTCTTGGGTATAGCGAAAAAGACTACCAAGCATCGGCAGATCACCCAGGAAGGGGGTCTTGAACAGGCTACGGATCTCCTCGGTAGTCAAGATCCCGCCCAGCACCACGGTCTCGCCGTTGTCCACCAGCACCTGTGTCTCGATCTGGTTGGTATCGATGGCCGGCGCGCCCTCGAAGCTCTGCATGGACACGGTATCGTTGCTGATCGCCAGATCCATGATGATGCGGTTGTCGGGCGTGATCTGCGGGGTCACCTCCAACGACAGCACTGCCTCCTTGAACTCGGTACTGGTGGCCCCACTCGATGTGGACTCCTGATAGGGGATCTCGGTGCCCTGCTTGATCACTGCAGCACGCTGGTTGGCGGTAATCACCCGCGGCTGGGAAATGATCTGACTTTTGCCCTCGCTCTCCAGCGCGCGCAGTTCCAGATCGAGCAGAATGTCGCCGGACAGATAGCCGAAAGCGAAGCTGGTCATTGTATTGGACGAATTCCCCAAGTCCACGGCCAGCCCACCATTCTCGGTGCTGCCATTGGCAGCACCGCTGACATCGAAGCGACCATCGCCGCTGGGTGAGGAAAGCCCCCAGTTGACCCCCAACTCACGACTGGCACTATCTCGAGCAATGACGATCCGTGCCTCGATCTGCACTTGGCGTACCGCAACATCGAGCTGCTCGATGGTGCTCAGGACCTCCTGTAATTGGTAGGCAGTATCCTGGATCATCAGGGTATTGGTGCGCGCGTCCACGGCGACTCTACCGCGCTCGGTCAACAGCCCGAAACCGCTGTCACCGCGCAGCAATGCTGCCAGGTCGGCTGCCTTGGCGTAGCGCACCCGCAGCAGCTCGGTGGTCAGTGGCGCCAAGGTTTCCAACTGGCTACGCGCCTCGATTTCCTGGCGCTCGATGTTGGCCAGTTCGGCTGCAGGTGCCACCACAATGACATTTCCCTCACGGCGGCTGTCGAGACCATGGCTCTTGAGTACCAGGTCCAGCGCCTGATCCCACGGCACATCCTGCAAGTTCAACGTCACGCTACCGGTGACGCTGTCGCTGGCTACCAGGTTGAGACCGGTGAAATCAGCGATGATCGCCAGCACGGAACGCACCTCGATATCCTGGAAGTTCAGCGTGATGCGCTCGCCGGTGTAGGGAGAGTGCTCACTTGGATGGAAATCGAAGTCGGTGAATGTTGCGGCCGGACAGGCCGAAAGCGGCAATAGCAGCCCCAGCAGCACGCCAGCCAGACGGCGCATCATGTCATGCATGGTTTCCCTTCCCTGCGTTATTAGCCGCGTCGGTGTCCCCTCATTGGAACTAACCGCGACGGTCGTATTCGTTATCGAGAGTCAGATGCCGCGAGCGCTCTATCCAGCCACCATGGCCTGTAGCGATCACTTCGAGCACTCGCACCGAGTCGCTGCCAATGCTGACGATGCGCCCGAAATCGGTACCCAGATGGTCGCCAGTGGCCAGTCGATGCACCTGACCATCCGGTGCCCGCACCAGGGCGGAATACCGCCCTCCCACCGAAAGCGTCCCCACCAGATCCAAGGACTCCAGTAAATAGGCTTCCAAAGGTTCCTTAGGCCGTGACAAGTCCGGCGCCAGCTCGATAGAGCCTCTTGGCACCTCTTCGTTATCCGGTCGCCTCATTAGAAAGGGACTGCGGACATCGGCATGTTCATAGGCCACACGGCCTACATCAGGCAACTCGGGTAAGGTTGGCAACTCCTCGGCATTGGGGTCAGCACGAAGCATGGCCAACTCTCGGTCCAACTGCTCGATTCCCGGGTCAGCACAGCCACTCAGCATGAGCGCTACGACCAGCCGCATCATCCAACCGCGCCGAGGTGTCATGCCTCCCCCTTTTCACTGCCGGGCAGTCGATAACGATAGGTCTTCGCCAACATCGACAGACGCAACTGCTCCTGGCCATCAACCGGCACGAGAGTAAAATCATGCAGAGTGACAATGCGCGAGAGACTGGCGACACCTGCCAGGAAGTAGGCGATGCGATGGTAGTCGCCGCGAACCTGGATATCGAAGGGCTGTTCGATATAGAACGCTTGCTCGACAGGTCGACGCAGGCGGATGAAGTCGATCTCCAACTGGTGCTCGATGGCCGTTTCGCTGATATGGTCGAGCAAGGCGGGAATCTCAGCGCCGTTGGGCAGCATCTCGTGCAGAGCTTTCATGCGTGCGTCCAGTTCGACAACCTGCCCGCGCACCCCTTGCAAACCCGCCGCCTGCACCACCATGCTGCGATAGTCGCGCATCAGATCTCGTTCCTTCCGTTCAGCAAGGGCCAGCTCCGACGCCTTCGGCTCGGCAAGGTACCAATAGCCACCGACAAACGTTAGCCCCATCACCAACAGGCAACACAGAAGTTGTAGCGACCAAGGCCAGCTGCCCGATTCCTTGAGATCCAACTCTTGCCAATCCAACTCACATAGTCGGCGCCATTCTCCTGACAGGTTCATGGCTCCTCCCCACTGGCTGGCGACAGTTGCACCACGCTGAGACTGAAACGCCGATACCGCGGATCCATTTCGGTTTCGACTTCAGAGAGCACCGGCACTCCCAACACCGCACCCTGAGCCAAGGCACGCAATTGATCGGAGACTTGATGATTACTCTCGGCCACCCCAACCAGACGTACGGTATCCCCCCGGCGCGAAAGATGGGTGTAGTGGACGCCTGGTTCGAGGTTTTCGGCAAGATGATTGAAAAGATGCACGGTCTGGGTACGTCCATACTGCAGACGACCGAAGGCTTCGATCCGCTCCAGTATATGTTCACGCATCTCCTCATACTCACCTATCGAATGGATGGTACTTTCGAGTCGAGCCATCTGCCGCTGGATGCGGTCATTGCGCTGCTGTTGCGCGACGACCTGTTGCTGAGACAGGAAGGTCAAACCGGCACCACCCGCGACTCCCACCAATGCGGCCAATAGCAAGGCCAGGTAAAAGCGCTTGCGATGGCGTTCACGCAAATGTTCCCGCCAAGGCAGCAGATTGATCTCGATCGTCATACCCGCACCTTCATCGCCAAGCCACAAGCCGTCAGCATTGCCGGGGCGTCACCTGAAAGAGCATGGATATCGATCCGTGAATTGATTTTCAGACGCTGGAAAGGATTGGCGATAACCACTTCCATACCGCTCTCGTCGGCCAGACGCTCGCCAAGACCGGGAATTACACTGCAACCGCCAGCCAGCACCAAGCGCGTGACCTCGCGCTTGCGCCCTGCGGTGTAGTAGAGCTGCAAGGAGCGCCCCACCTGTTGCACGAGACTGTCGAGGAAAGGCTCCAGCACCTTGATCTGGTAGTCAGTCGGCAAGCCACCCCGCTTCTTGGCCAATCCCGCCTCTTCGCGACTCAAGCCGTAACGGCTGCGGATTTCCTCGGTCAATTGGCGACCACCGAACACCGTGTCGCGACTGTAGGTGATGCGCCCACCCTGTAACACGTGAAAGGCGCTCATGGTGGCGCCGATATCGACCAGGGCGACGCAGGCATCGTCCTCTCTCATCGGCGGCAACTGATGGTGCAGCTCACCGAATGCCCTCTCCATGGCGAAGGTCTCGACATCTACCGCGGCGGCTTCCAGTCCTGTCAGATGCAGCACCTCGACCAGTTGGCTGACATCCTGCTGACGACAAGCGACCAGCAGCACGTCCTGCTGGTCGCCATCACGAGCATTGAGTCCCAGACGTTGGAAGTCGAAGGTGACTTCACGGAACGGAAATGCAATATGCTTGTCGGATTCGAGCTGGATGCGGGCTTCGATCTCACTATCGCTAAGCGACGCCGGCAGTGTCAGGATCTTGGTGATCACCGCACTGGCCGGCACCGCGAGACTGGCCTGACGTGTGGTGGGGCGGGCATGGTCGACAGCATCGCGGAGCGCCTCAGCGACCTTGCCCATGTCACGGATACGCCGTTCGACCACGGCTCCCTCGCGTAGCGGCCGAACAGCATAACTATCAACCTGATACTGGGCTCCGATACGCTTGAGCTCGATCAACTTGACCGTTGCCGAGGCGATATCGACCCCGATCAATCCTTTGTGGGACTTTTTCAGTCGTACCAAGGTAGTTCCCTTGCCTGGTAAACGCGGATAACCGCCGTTATCGTTCAACGACCGCCGCACGGCGTCTCCATGCCATGCGCAATGAGAGGTTACATGAAATTGCCTGAACTCACACAATCATGTGGCCGCTACCGCTTCAACGCTGGTGAGTCGCTCGCCAGGTTCTTATAATACGCAGTTTGATGGATCTCCCCGCTCATCATCGCCGTAACGCTTTCGACCATCACGGATACCGCTATTCATGAAGTTCTTCAGAAAGATCGTCATCTCGACAGTGTGGCTTGCCCTGTCACTGGGTACAGCCAGTGTGCTGGCTGTCGTAGGGGCTGCTCTGTATTTTGCACCGGGCCTGCCGGATGTCCGCCAACTGCAGGATTTCGAGCTACACACACCCTTGAGAATTTTCACACGGGACGGCAAGTTGATTGGCGAATTTGGCGAGGAGCGCCGCATGCCGGTGAGCTTCGACGAGATTCCCGAGGACTTCGTGCAAGCACTACTTGCCGCCGAAGATGCCAGTTTCTTCGATCATCCTGGCGTCGACCCCAAAGGCATCGCCCGCGCGGCATTCGAATTGGTCGCCAGCGGCGGCGATATCCAGTCCGGCGGCAGTACCATCACCATGCAGGTGGCTCGTAACTACCTGCTGACGCTCGACCGTACTTTCACGCGCAAGATCCGCGAGATCCTGCTGGCCTTACAAATGGAGCAGGTGTTGAGCAAGGAAGAGATCTTCTCGCTCTACGTCAACAAGATTTTCCTCGGCAATCGGGCGTACGGCATCGCTGCCGCTGCCGAAACTTATTACAGCAAGTCGCTTGACGAGCTGAGCTTGGCCGAGAAGGCGATGATTGCCGGTCTGCCCAAGGCACCTTCGACCTTCAACCCACTCGCCAATCCTGAGCGCTCGCTGATCCGCCGCAATTGGATCCTGTATCGCATGCGCGAACTGGGATATATCGACCAAGCCACCTATGAAGAAACCGTAGCGGCCCCCATTACCGCCCAACGCTTTACGGCTCAAGTCGAGATCGAAGCCCCCTATGTCGCGGAAATGGCGCGCCAGTTCGCTGTCGACCGCTATGGAGAAGAAGCCTATACCGGTGGATACCGCATCCACACCACTCTCGACGGCGAGTTGCAACCCCTTGCCAGCCAAGCGTTGACTCAAGGTCTTATCGACTACGATACCCGCCATGGCTGGCGTGGCCCCGAGGAAAGCAACATCCCTCCGAGCCTGGTCGAAGCGCAGGAGCGTACCGAGCGAAGCGGCCTCGAGGAAGAGCTGTCCGAGTCGCCGGAAGTCATGGAAACTGCTCGCCAGGCGGCCCAGAGCAGTCAGACACGAGTCGAGGGCATCGACGGCGACGTCAGCAACTGGTTACGCGTGCTCGAGCGTACGCCTGAGCTTGGCCCTCTACAGCCGGCTATCGTAGTGAAGAGCGATGGCCGTGAAATGGAAGTGCTGACCCGTGAGGGGAAGCGCATCACCCTGGACTGGGACGGCCTGAGCTGGGCTGGGCGTTATCACACTGCCCGCTGGCACGAAGGGGAGCCCTCCTCGGCATCCGAGATTGCCAAGCGCGGCGACCTGGTACGCATACTACAGCGTGAAGATGGCAGCTGGCGGCTGTCACAACGTCCCGACGCCGAAGGTTCGATCGTGGTACTGGAGCCGGAAACAGGCGCTATTCTCGCCCTGCAAGGCGGTTTCAGCTTCTCTGCCAGCAAGTTCAATCGCGCCACCCAAGCCCAGAGACAGACAGGCTCGATCTTCAAACCCTTCGTCTATCTGGCCGCGCTGCAAAACGGCAACATGAATGCCGCCACTGTGGTCAACGATGCACCAGTGGTGATGCCCGATGCCGGCGATATCTGGCGACCTGTCAACTCCAGCGGCGACTTCCTGGGCCCCACTCGTCTGCGGGTCGCCCTAGCCAAATCGCGCAACCTGGTCACGGTGCGCATTCTGCAGACCATGGGGCTGGATAGCACCCTGGACTTCTTACAGCGTTTCGGTTTCTCCGAAGGACGTTTGCCCCACGGCCTGTCGCTGGCCCTGGGCAGCGCTTCCCTGACGCCGCTAGAGATGACCAACGCCTATGCCGTACTAGCCAATGGCGGTTTCCAGGTATCTCCTTGGTTCATCGAGAAGGTGACCCGCGGCAGCGACGACGAGGTTCTCGAGGAAGCCATACCGCGTGTAGCTTGTCGCGAGTGCCCTGAAGGCGCCCGTGAAGTGACCATCGACGGTGAGCGCCATGCCCTCGCCCCGCGTGTCGCCGACCCAGCGGCCATTTACATCCTGCGCGACATGTTGCGTGATGTGATCGAGACTGGCACGGGACGTGCCGCACTGGAGCTGGGCCGCAGCGATATCGTCGGCAAGACCGGTACCACCAATGAGCGACGTGATGCGTGGTTTGCCGGTTACAACTCTGATCTGGTGACCACCGTATGGGTTGGCAAGGACAGCAACGAAACCACCGGCGAGTACGGTGGCCAAGCCGCATTGCCGATATGGATGAACTTCATGGGAAGTGCGCTAAAGGGCAAGCCCGAAGCCATACCGGAAGCACCAAGCGATATCGTCCAGGCACGCATCGACCCGAACACGGGGCGCCGCCTGCATGACGACCAATCCGGTGGTATCAGTGAGATCTTCCATGCCGACCATCTGCCGGACTACCAGCCGCGAACCATCGAGCGCGAACTGGAAAACCGCAGCGGCTCTCAAGGGACAGGCACTTACGAAGCCATCTTTTGAAACAAGCTGGCCGAAGCGATAGGGGCATCGCTTCGGCCACATCGCCTTTCGTCACACTTTGGCACCACCTGCTTACGGCAACCAGGGAGTCCTTGCCATGCAACGCCATTTGACCGGCCTGGCGGTCGCTACCACGCTGCTTGCAGCAAGCCCTTCGGCACTGGCCAGCCCCTTTTATTCTCCCCCAGCTCCCGAGAAGGATGCCCCTTCTTTCAGCGGGGAATCCGAGCTCGGCTACACACACCTATCCGGCAATACCGACAGTGAGACGCTGATCGCCAAGGGCCGCCTGACCTGGCTGACCAGGCCATGGACCCACACGCTGCGCGCGGAAACTCGCAAAGTCGAACGAAACGACGACACCAGCGCCGAACAATATCTGTTGGCTGGACGTGAGCGTTATGACCTTGACGGGCCACATTACCTTTTTGGGTTCGCCCGCTGGGAAAAGGACCGCTTCAGTGGCTATGAATACCAGTTCACCACCATTGGCGGTTATGGCCGACAAATTCTCGACACTGATACTCATACGTTGTCGCTCGAAGGAGGCCCCGGCTACCGCTTCGATGCCATTGACGACGATGGCACCGAAGAGTTAGGGGTCGCCTACGGCGCACTGGACTATCGTTGGGACTTCTCTCCGATTGCCTCGCTCGCACAGGAAGCGTCCGTGGAAGCCACCGACAGCAATGTCACGACCCGCTCACTGTCGTCGCTCACTGCCGATCTCAATTCGCGCCTTTCACTGCGTATTTCTCACGAGATCAAGAACAACTCGAATCCGCCCGACACGGCCGACGCCCATACCGATCGCACGACCAGTGCCACTCTGCTCTATAGCTGGTAGCTCCTCGACACCACGGCTTTCCAACGCAAGACGCCGGCCCTTCGGCCGGCGTCTGACTAACACCTGATCAAGAGGAGGTTTGACTCAACTGCCATAGACCTCTTCGATGCTGCTCAGTGGGTAGTGCGAGGGATAAGGCTTACGTGCCACCCCAGAGTCTACCGCTGCCTGAGCGACGGCTGACGAGACTCGATCCAGTAGGCGAGAATCCATCGGTGTGGGGATGATATAGCCACGCCCGAACTCCAGAGAGTCGACCTCATAAGCATCCAACACCTCCTGGGTTACCGGCTCGCGTGCAAGATCCTGCAGAGCATGTACCGCCGCAACTTTCATCTCTTCGTTGATACGCGTAGCACGGACGTCCAATGCACCACGGAAGATGAACGGAAAGCCTAGTACGTTGTTGACCTGATTGGGGAAATCGGAACGCCCGGTGGCCATGATCACGTCGTCGCGAGTGGCATTGGCGACGTCGGGATGGATTTCCGGGTCCGGGTTGGAGCAGGCAAACACCACTGGATTGGCTGCCATCTTGTTGAGTTGTTCCGGAGAAAGCAGGTTGGGACCAGACAGGCCGACAAAGACGTCAGCACCGTCAATGGCGTCATCCAGAGTACGGCGCTCGGTATCGGTGGCGAACATCGCCTTGTATTGATTGAGATCCTCGCGACCGCTGTGGATCACGCCCTTGCGATCGAGCATGTAGATGTTCTCAGCCTTGGCCCCGCAGGCGACCAGCAGCTTCATGCAAGCAATCGCTGCGGCTCCGGCACCCAAGCATACGATACGTGCTTGGTCGATGGCCTTGCCGGCGATATCCAAGGCATTGAGCATACCGGCAGCGGTAACGATCGCCGTGCCGTGCTGGTCATCATGAAACACGGGAATGCTGCAGCGTTCGATGAGCGCCCGCTCGATCTCGAAGCATTCCGGCGCCTTGATGTCCTCGAGATTGATGCCTCCCCAGGTATCGGCGATACGTGCGACAGTATCGATGAAGGCCTGCGGGCTCTCGGCATTGACTTCGACATCCACTGAATTGATACCAGCAAACTTCTTGAACAGCACGCCCTTGCCTTCCATGACCGGCTTGCTGGCCAACGGCCCCAGGTTGCCCAAGCCTAGAATTGCCGAGCCATCGGAAATTACCGCCACCAGGTTGCCTTTGCCGGTGTACAGATACGCGTTTTCCGGATCCTTGGCGATCTCACGACAAGGCTCAGCAACCCCCGGACTATAGGCCAGGGCCAGATGCTTGGCCGAAGTGGTCGGCTTGGTCAATTCGACAGACAGCTTGCCGGGAATCGGCTGTGAATGATAATCCAGTGCCGCTTGTTTCTTCGCGTCAGTCATGCGTCTTGTCCGGTCATATCATGGAGGTGTCGAGCCAGAATATAGAAAAACCCTCAGCGTCACAACTTGAGCCAACTCGCTGTCATTACAGACTTTTAATTGCTTGTTTGAAGACATTTCCAGATATTCGCCGCAACTTATGACTGACAGAAGAGACATAAAGCAAAGCTTATCGCCCCCCCCCCATCTTGACTCCTCCCTCAACGAGAAAACCCGCCCGGAGAGCCCGGACGGGTTTTCGATATGACAGCGGAAGTGGCTAAGCCGAACGGTGGCTGTCTTCAGCCGCGCTTGACGGCGGCACCGAAACGCTTGTTGAAGCGTTCGACGCGGCCACCCGTGGTCGCCTGCTTCTGCTTGCCAGTATAGAACGGATGACACTGGGAGCAGACGTCCAAGGAGAGGTCATGGCCGGCAGTGGAACCGACGTCGAAGGTCGCGCCACAGGAACAGGTGGCAGTGACCATCTTGTATTCGGGATGGATACCTTGTTTCATCTTTAAGCCTCATGAAGCAGTATGCCGCCACCTGATCCTTGCCAGGCACCGCATACGGGTTGTCATCGTACGGAAGTCTCGTACGGACTCGGACCGATTACCGCCATGCGACCCAAAGGCATGCATGGAGGGCGGGTATTCTAGCAGAGCCAACACCGGAGGCCAATTGTCAGCGACACCCTCACCTGCTTCGCACCCAACAGTGCTCGGCGTGGCCATCCCCACCCCGTTGCGACGTCTCTTCGACTATTGCCCGGGGCAAGACGTTCCGCCCGGTGGTTGGCGACCTGGATTGCGTGTACGTGTACCGTTCGGGCGCCGCGAGGTCGTGGGCATCATTGTCGAGTGCCGTACACACAGTGAGATTTCACTCGCTGACCTCAAGCCCATCTCGGCCTGCATCGATAACTCGCCGTTGCCCGACGATTGGCTGTGGCTGTGCCGTTTCACGGCCCGCTACTACCAGCATGCTTTGGGCGACACCCTACACCAATCGCTTCCGGTGTTACTTCGCCAGGGACGCCCGCTGGAAGCACGTACCCGCGAGCGCTGGCGACTGACCGAACGGGGGCAAGCCATCCCGGGCGAGCAACTCGGACGCGCCCGACGCCAGGCCGAGCTTCTGGAGCAGCTACGCTTGCATCCCCGCGGACTAGCCACGGGCGCTATTACCTCTCAGGGGTTCAGTCGTGTCCAGCTCGAAGGCCTGGCCGAGAAGGGGCTGATTGAAGCTGAACAGGAAACGCTCATCGAGAGTCCCGTAGCGGATTACCGTAGTTTGCTGGCCGAGCCAGCGCTGAGCCTGAATCGCGAACAAGCGACAGCCCTCGCCACGCTGCATGAAGGTCTGGATCGCTATCATCCTTGTTTGCTACAGGGGGTAACCGGCAGCGGCAAGACCGAGGTCTATCTGCAACTGATCGAGGCGGTGATCTCACGAGGCCGTCAGGCCCTGGTGCTGGTCCCCGAGATCGGCCTTACCCCTCAGACTCTCATGCGTTTTCGCAAACGCTTCCGAGTCCCGGTGGTTGCGCTGCACTCGGGTATCAGTGACGGCGAGCGCCTCGATGCGTGGTTGGCCGCCGCCAGCAGTCGCGCTCCAATCGTGATCGGCACTCGTTCGGCAATCTTCACACCGTTGGCCAAGCCTGGAGTGATCATCGTCGACGAGGAACACGATGGCTCCTACAAGCAGCAGGATGGCCTGCGCTATCATGCTCGGGACCTGGCCATCATCCGTGCCCGTCACCACGACATCCCGGTGTTACTGGGCAGCGCCACCCCGTCATTGGAGAGCCTTGCCCAGGCTCAGGCCGGCCGTTATCGCCATTTACACTTGACGCGTCGCGCCAGCCACCATCCTCCTGCGCGGTTGGAACTGATCGACCTGCGCGGCCGACCCCGTCAAGGTGGATTGATCGCTCCGGCGATCGATGCCATTCGCCAGACACTTACTGCCGGTCATCAGGTACTGGTCTTCATCAATCGACGAGGCTTCGCTCCAGCACTGGCCTGCCACGAATGCGGTTGGCTGGCCGAGTGCGACCACTGCGATGCCCGCTTGACCTTGCATCGCCAGCCACCGCAGCTGACTTGCCACCACTGCGAGCGCCAACGTCCGCTCCCCGATGCCTGTCCAGAATGCGGCAGCGCCGACCTCCGTCCTTTGGGAGCCGGCACCGAACGCGCTGAAGAGACCCTGGCAGCCCTGTTCCCCGACACCCCGGTCCACCGTATCGACCGTGATAGTACACGGCGCAAGGACGCCTTCGAGAACACCCTGGCGGAGGTCAGACGCGGCGAACCGTGCCTGTTGGTTGGTACCCAAATGCTGGCCAAGGGACATCACCTACCCCATGTGACCCTAGTGGTCGTGATCAACGCCGATGCCGGCCTCTATGCCAGCGATTTCCGGGCGCTGGAGCACAGCTCCCAGTTACTGATCCAAGTGGCTGGGCGCGCTGGACGTGCTGAGCATCCCGGCCGGGTACTGGTACAGACTCTGCACAGCGACGACCCACATCTGCGACTGCTGGCAGAGCACGGCTATGATGCCCTGGCCCGCCAGTTACTCGAGGAGCGCCGTGCTGCCGGTCTCCCCCCCTTTCGGTTTCTTGCCCTGGCTCGCTTCGAGAGCCCTCGCGAGATCGATGCCATGACGCTTGCCGATGCCGCCGCCAGTGCGCTGCGTGACCAGTTGGCCTCGTCCTCAGGCCAAGTACAATGCTTAGGGCCGGTACCGGCCCCCATGGAACGACGCCAGAATCGCTACCATGTGCAGTTGATGCTTTCCAGCGCCTTACGCAGCAAGCTTCATGAAGCCAGCGCCTGGCTAGCCGCCTGGCTCGAAAGCAACCGTGAAGCACGCCGTGTACGCTGGTCACTGGATATCGATCCGCAAACGCTAAGTTAGAAGAGGGAAGATCGGCGCTACGCGCCTGGAAGATGAAAGAACACCACTGCTTAGCTAACGAGAGGAGCGAAACATCGGATACTCCCTTTTCTTCCGACGTCAAGCGGCGTAGCCGCGTCTTCTTACTTATCTCTTCCGGCGCAGCCGGGCTGGGGTTTAAAGCCGCGCCGCAATTGCCGATAATGACCCACCATTCGCCCCAGCGCGACGATTCATACCTGCCACCGCGAGATTCATCATTGTCAACCGCTCGCGCTGCGCCAGGGACACAGGACATTCGAGACCCCATGAAAGACACCATCATCTCGCTGCTTGACGAAGCCCTCACCACCCTCAAGCAGCAGGGCGAGTTGCCCCAGGACATCGCGCCGACCATCAAGGTCGATGCCACCAAGGACAAGGCTCATGGCGACTACGCCACCAACCTGGCGCTGATGCTGGCCAAGCCGGCCGGCAAGAAACCCCGCGATTTGGCAGAGGCGCTGGTTGCCGCATTACCAGCCTCCAGCGCTGTCGACAAGACCGAGATTGCCGGCCCAGGCTTCATTAACTTCTTCGCTACCACCGATGCTGCCGCCCAGATCATTCCTGCAGTGCTCGATGCCGGCGATACCTTCGGCCGCAGCCTGATTGGCAAGGGCCAGAAAGTGCAAGTGGAGTTCGTTTCTGCCAACCCCACCGGCCCTCTGCATGTCGGCCACGGCCGCGGCGCCGCAATCGGCGATAGCTTGTGCCGGCTGCTAGAAGCCATCGGTTACGATGTGACTCGCGAGTTCTACTACAACGACGCCGGCGCCCAGATCAACAATCTGGCGGCTTCAGTACAGGCCCGCGCCAAGGGACTAGGCCCTGACGACGAAAGCTGGCCGGAAGATGGCTATCGCGGGGACTACATCGTCGACGTCGCCAACAGTTATCTCGCCGGCGACACAGTCCACGCCGACGACCGTCATGTCACCGCCAAGGGCGACTCCGACGATCTGAACGCCATTCGCGAGTTCGCCGTGGCTTACCTGCGCCGCGAACAGGACCTCGATCTCAAGGCCTTCGGCGTCGAGTTCGACGTCTATTTCCTTGAGTCCTCACTGTACGAGGACGGCAAGGTCGAGGCCACCATCGAGCGGCTCATCGAAGGCGGCCACACCTACGAGCATGATAGCGCCCTGTGGCTGCGCACCACCGACTTTGGCGACGACAAGGACCGGGTGATGCGTAAGTCAGACGGCGACTACACCTACTTCCTGCCCGATGTCGCCTATCATCTGGACAAATGGCAACGCGGCTTCAAGACGGTGATCAATGAGCAGGGGGCGGATCACCACTCTACTGTGACGCGGGTTCGTGCCGGCCTACAGGCGCTAGAGACCGGCATACCGCAGGGCTGGCCCGACTACGTACTACACCAGATGGTGCTGGTCACCCGTTCCGGGGTCGAAGTCAAGCTTTCCAAGCGCGCCGGCAGCTATGTGACCCTGCGCGATCTGATCGATGAAGTCGGCCGTGATGCTACCCGCTACTTCCTGGTCGCCCGCCGTGCCGACTCCCAGCTCACCTTCGATATCGACCTGGCCCGCTCCCAGTCCAACGACAACCCCGTTTACTATATCCAGTACGCGCACGCCAGGGTGTGCAGCATGCTGCGCAAGGCTGAGGCGGAAGGCCTGGATTTCGACCGAGCTCACGCCATCGATCATCTCGCACAGCTCGATGCCGACCAGGAAAAAGCGTTGATGAATCGCCTGGCTCGCTTTCCCGAGGTGGTCGAACATGCGGCTGTCTCGCGCGAACCCCAGCAGATCGCCCAGTACCTGCAGGATCTGGCCGCGGACTTCCATACTTGCTACAACGCGGTCAAGGTGATGGTCGATGATTCCGACCTGCGCAACGCTCGCTTGGCGCTGGGACTGGCCACTCGCCAGGTACTCCGTAACGGTTTGAATCTATTGGGTGTCAGCGCCCCAGAGGAGATGTGACTCATGGCCGCTCGTCAATCGCGCCAAGGGAATGGGCGCCAAACCAAGCGCAGCGGCGCCACCTCCAGACGCGCGCCCAGGAAGCAGTCAAACCGGGGCATACCTGGCTGGTTGTGGGGCATTGCCGGCCTGGTAGCCGGCTTCTTCCTTGCCCAGTACGTTCAGCAATCGGCGCCTACACCAGTCGCTACGGTAGTGCCCAAGCCGACGTCGAGTAACGCCTCCGCTTCCACGGGAGCGGACAAGTCGTCGGCCAGTGAATCTCCCATGCCAACCTTTGAGTTCTACACCTTGCTGCCGGAGTCTGAAGTCATTGCTCCGCGCTCGGAAGCCACGGCATCTCGGCCACAGCCCCCTGCCCCGGCACGTACCGAACCGAAAGCCGAGACAGAGACAGAAACTACTAACGACCCCATTGCAGCCCAGCTGGCAAGCCTCGATGAGGCAGTGAAGCAGAGCATGGCATCGCGCGAGGAAAGCCAACAAGCCTCTTCATCGCCACCAAGCAACAGCCGTTACATGCTACAGGCAGCCTCATTCCGGGAAACCGGAGATGCCCAGCGCCTGGCCGGCAGGCTACGCGACTTCGGTCTGCTGGCCAAGATCACCGAGGTCCAGACCGGCGACGGTAATACTTGGCACCGGGTCCAGGTTGGCCCTTACGAGGACAGGCGTGAACTCAACCGCGCTCAAGACCTGATGATCACGCAGGGGATCGAGCCGTTGCTGATTCGCCTCCAGAATTGATCCATGA
This sequence comes from Litchfieldella anticariensis FP35 = DSM 16096, assembly GCF_000409775.1. Taxonomy (GTDB): domain Bacteria; phylum Pseudomonadota; class Gammaproteobacteria; order Pseudomonadales; family Halomonadaceae; genus Litchfieldella; species Litchfieldella anticariensis. The sequence continues at coordinate 554,856 of NZ_KE332391.1, forward strand.
CGACACTGGGCTATTGAGGCGTCTTGACCCCGAGCATAGGCCCCTATGCCGCCCACCAGCGGCCGGCGGTTGATTTTTGGCATCACCGCCCGCACCTCCCTAAAAGCTTGTTCGCGGCGTCAGGTAGCGTTTGCGACGCCGAAAGTCATCGGGAGCCCTGCACGCTCCCTCAAGGAGTCCCCCTGCATGACGACTATCGTATCCGTACGCCGCGGTGACCAGGTCGCCCTGGCCGGCGATGGCCAGGTATCGCTGGGCAACACCGTGATGAAGGGCAATGCCAGCAAGGTACGGCGCCTGTATCGCAATCAGGTGTTGGCTGGTTTCGCCGGAGGCACTGCCGACGCCTTCACCCTCTTCGAGCGTTTCGAGGCCCAGCTTGAAAAACACCAGGGCCATCTGGTCAAGGCAGCCGTGGAACTGGCCAAGGACTGGCGTACCGACCGCGCCCTACGCCGACTCGAAGCCTTGCTGGCAGTGGCCGACAAGCATGCCTCGTTGATCATTACTGGCAACGGTGACGTGGTGGAACCGGAGCGCGGTATCATCGCCATCGGTTCGGGAGGCAACTTCGCCTTGGCTGCAGCCCGCGCCCTACTCGAAAATACCGAACTATCGGCCCGCGAAATCACCGAAAAGTCACTCGATATCGCCGCCGACATCTGTGTCTTCACCAACCACAACGTCACGCTGGAAGAGCTCTGAACCATGACCCAGATGACCCCCCGCGAGATCGTCCATGCGCTAGACCAGTTCATCATTGGCCAGCAAGATGCCAAGCGGTCCGTGGCCATTGCGCTACGTAACCGTTGGCGGCGCATGCAGCTCGACGAAGAGCTGCGCAGCGAAGTTACGCCCAAGAATATCCTGATGATCGGCCCCACCGGCGTCGGCAAGACCGAGATCGCCCGCCGCCTGGCCAAGCTCGCCAATGCGCCCTTCATCAAGGTCGAGGCGACTAAGTTTACCGAGGTCGGTTATGTGGGACGCGACGTCGAGTCGATCGTTCGTGACCTGACCGAGGCGGCGATCAAGATGGTCCGCGAACAAGCCAAGGCCGAGGTTCGCCATAAGGCCGAGGACGCGGCTGAGGACCGTATTCTCGATGCTCTCCTGCCACCGCCTCGCGGTCAGGAAGACAGCCCGCGCCAGGACAGCTCCACACGCCAGCTTTTCCGCAAGAAGTTGCGCGAAGGCCAACTCGACGATAAGGAAATCGATATCGAAATCACGGCCCAGGGTCCGGGCATCGATATCATGACCCCGCCAGGCATGGAGGAAATGACCAGCCAGTTGCAAAGTCTGTTCGCCAACATCGGCCGACAAAAGAGCGAGACCAAACGTGTCACGGTCAAGGACGCCTGGCAACTGCTACGTGACGAGGAAGCTGCCAAACTGGTCAACGAAGAAGAGATCAAGCGCCGCGCCATCGATGCCGTGGAACAGAACGGTATCGTCTTCCTCGATGAGATCGACAAGGTCACCAAGGGGCAGCAGACCAGCGGTGGCGATGTTTCCCGTGAAGGCGTGCAACGCGATCTGCTGCCGCTGATCGAGGGTTCCACAGTATCGACCAAGCACGGCATGGTCCGCACCGACCATATTCTGTTCATCGCCTCCGGCGCGTTTCACTTGTCTAAACCCTCGGACCTGATCCCCGAGTTGCAGGGACGTCTGCCGATTCGCGTTGAGCTCAATGCACTGACCCCGGACGACTTCCAACGCATTCTCACCGAGCCATCGGCGGCACTTACCAAGCAATACCAAGCCTTGCTGGCTACCGAAGGCCTGGAGATCAGCTTTACCGACGACGGTATCCAACGGATCGCCGAGATCGCCTGGCGGGTCAACGAGGGTACCGAGAACATCGGAGCCCGTCGTCTGCACACAGTGATGGAACGCCTGCTGGAAGAGGCATCCTACAGAGGCAGCGATCTGGGCAACCCACTGACCATCGACGCCGACTACGTCAACTCTCAGCTCGGCGAACTGGCGATGGACGAGGACCTGTCGCGGTACATACTCTGAGAAGGAAGAAGGAAGAAGGAAGAAGGAAGAAGGAAGAAGGAAGAAGGAAGACAGTATCTCGATTTTTCTTCCTTCTCCAAGCTGCGCAGTCTTCCCTCTTTAGCCGCGAAGCGGCGTTGTTATCACTTGGAGCTTTACCATGTCCGCCCCAATTCCCACTCGCGTGCACTATCACAAGAAAGCCCGCGAACTCGAGCTGACCTACGAAGGCAATGAAAGCTACCGCTTGTCGGTTGAATATCTGCGCGTCTACTCACCATCGGCCGAGGTACGTGGCCATGGTGGCGATACGGCGGTGCTACAAGTCGGCAAGAAAGACGTGGGCCTGAAGAACATCACCCAGACAGGACGCTACGCACTCAAGCTGCACTTTGACGATGGCCATGACAGTGGTCTGTATAGCTGGGACTACCTGTATGATCTAGCCCTCAACCGTGAGGCCTATTGGGCTGACTACCTGCGCCGCCTCGACGAGGCTGGAGCATCACGCGAGCCGCAGGGCATTCAGATCAAGCAGCTCTAGGACACAAGGTTTTGTCTGAAAAGTCGTCGAGCGATGGCCAGGCAAGGCAGAAATCAGCGAAAAAGCGGAGTTGACTTAGTTGTAAATGAGCATCTTGAGCTGATTTTTAACGCCGTATGGGCGAGCGCAGGCAGTTTTCAGACAAACCTTAATACCGCTTTCCTGGGCAAGCAACCGAGGTCAAAGACAAGGCCGGCATGGGGAGGCTACAATATCGCCACCGCCTTATCCTCAACCTTCCAGGACCCTTCCATGGACAAGCGCACCACGACTCACTTCGGCTATCAGGAAGTCCCGATCGAGGAGAAGGCCTCGCGGGTTGCCGATGTCTTTCACTCGGTGGCAGCACGCTACGATGTCATGAACGACCTGATGTCGTTCGGTATCCACCGGCTGTGGAAGCGCCTGACGCTGGAACGCGCTGGCGTGCGCCCAGGACACCAGGTGCTCGATATCGCTGGTGGCACTGGAGATCTCACCCTGCAATTTGCACGCCGCGTCGGTCCTCGTGGCCGGGTGGTATTGGCTGATATCAATGAGTCGATGTTGCGTGTGGGCCGCGACAAGCTGCTCGATCATGGTGTGGGCGGCAATGTCGAATATGTGCAGGCCAACGCTGAGTGCTTGCCATTTCCCGACAACCATTTCGACTGCATCACCATTGCCTTCGGCCTGCGCAACGTGACCGATAAGGACGCCGCGTTGCGCTCCATGACCCGAGTACTCAAACCCGGCGGCCGCGTGCTGGTACTGGAATTCTCCAAACCGACCCATTCACTGCTGTCCAAAGCCTACGATGAATATTCCTTCCGCTTGCTGCCAAAAATGGGCGAGATGGTGGCAGGCGATGCTGACAGCTACCGCTATTTGGCTGAATCGATCCGCATGCATCCCGATCAGGAGACGCTCAAGTCGATGATGGAAGCTGCCGGTCTGGCGCGTGTCGAATACACCAACCTCACTGGCGGCATCGTCGCCCTGCATCGTGGCATCAAGTTGTAATGTTGCGCCTGATCGAACACACCCTGAATGCTCTGCTGTCTCGTGACCCGGCGGCCCCCACCCGCCTGGCGCGACTTGATGGCGCGCGGCTGCTGTTTCGCCTGGAACGCCCCCACCTGGAGTTGGTGATCCTTTTCCATGACCATGGCCTGCATCTGTACCGCCCCAACACTGGCGATGAAAGCGAAGCTGACGCTGTGGTCGAGGTCGATAGCGAGGCCTTGGGCAGCCTACTCGGTGGGGAATCCATCGAACGTTTGATGTTTGGTGGCCGATTGGCGGTACGTGGACGCACCCAACTTCTGGAAGAGGCCCGAGACTTGCTATTCGACCTTGATCTCGACTGGGAAGGCGAACTCGCCAAGTGGCTCGGTGATGCCCCGGCCCACACCCTGGCTGAAGGAGTGCACCGCTTGTCACGCTGGGGGTTGCGAACCCGACAGGAACTCCAGTCCGATGTCAGCGAATATGTATTCGAAGAGGCCCGACTGCTACCTGGGCGAGCCCAATTCGAGGTGTTACGCGACCAATTGACCGAGCTGGAGGTGGCCACGGACCGCCTTGAAGCTCGTCTGGCCCGGCTGACTCGTCGTCTGGCCGACGGGGGGAAAGGACGATGAGCTTGCGCTTGGTGTGGATCTTCTGGGTCATCACCCGCTATCGGCTGGATACCCTGATTCCCCTGGAGCGATTGCACTGGCTACCACGATTGATGTTCATCCTCTCTCCGCTGCGCCTATTCCCGGTGGGACAGCGCTCACGAGGCGAACGCCTGCGACTGGCCTTGGAGACCTTGGGACCGATTTTCGTCAAGTTCGGCCAGATGCTTTCGACCCGCCGCGACCTGCTGCCTCCGGATATCGCCAATGAACTCAAGCGCCTGCAAGACCGGGTTCCCCCCTTTCCTGGTGCGGTGGCTGAAGCGCTGGTAGAGAAGGAACTCGACATGCCATTGTCCAGCGCCTTCGCCAACTTCGACACCCAGCCATTGGCATCGGCCTCGGTTGCCCAAGTGCACGCCGCCCGCCTGCACGACGGTGAGGAGGTAGTAGTCAAGATCATTCGCCCCGGGATCGAACGCGTCATGCGTCAGGACATGGCCTTACTCTATCGCGTGGCCCGCCTGTTGCAGCGTGTCCCCGAGGCTCGTCGCTTGCGCCCGGTGGAAGTCGTCGCCGATTACGAATCGACACTGTTCGACGAACTCGACCTGCACAGAGAAGCAGCCAATACTTCCCAGCTCAAACGCAACTTCAAGGATTCACCGCTGCTCTATGTCCCAGGCATCCACTGGCCACTGACCCATCGCCGAGTCATGGTTCAGGAGCGCATCCACGGCGTGCCGGTGGCCGATCTGGATGCACTCCGCGCCCAAGGCACCGACCTGCGCAAGCTTGCCGAACGTGGCGTGGAGATCTTCTTCACCCAGGTATTCCGCGACAACTTCTTTCATGCCGACATGCACCCGGGCAACATCTTCGTCGCCCACGGCAAACCTCACGACCCACAATACATTGCTATCGACTGCGGCATCGTCGGCAGCCTGACCCGTCAGGACCAGGATTACCTGGCTCGCAATCTGCTGGCCTTCTTCCGCCAGGACTATTACGAGGTCGCTGCGCTGCATATAGAATCCGGCTGGGTCGGCGAGGACACTCGCGCCAACGAATTCGCTGCTGCCATTCGCACCGTCTGTGAGCCGATTCTTGAAAAACCACTCAAGGACATCTCCTTCGGCCAGGTGCTGCTGGGGCTGTTCCAGACGGCACGTCGCTTCAACATGGAGGTCCAACCTCAATTGGTGTTGTTGCAGAAGACATTGCTCAATATCGAGGGCCTGGGCCGTCAGCTCTATCCGGACCTGGATCTATGGAGCACTGCCAAACCCTATATCGAGCGTTGGATGAAAGAGCGTGCCGGCCCGCGCGGCCTATGGGAGTCATTGAGCCGTCAGGCACCGGAACTGACGCGCCAGCTTCCCGAATTACCGGTATTGGCCCACCAGGCATTGAGCCGTGCCGAAGGCGAACACAAGCAACGCCGTCATCAGACTGAGGCCCTTAGCGGCATGCGACACCACTTGAGCCGGGCTGCCCGCGGTGCCAGGCGACTGCGCCTAGGGTTGCTGTTGCTGGCGCTGGCGCTGGCCTGGCAGCCCCTGTGGAACTGGGCCACTGTCCAGCCCTGGCCAGTCCTGGTGGCAGCTGCCCTCGGCGTGATTCTGCTGGCTTGGAATTGACTTCCATTCCTGCAATGAACGGTTTATTGATTTTCCTCAAAGGGGCTCTCGCAATGAACGATATACTTGAACAGCTTGCCGAAGTATTAGCGCAACGCCGTCATGCGGACCCGGCGACATCCTACGTGGCATCGTTGCATCACAAAGGCCTGAACAAGATTCTCGAGAAAGTGGGCGAAGAAGCTACCGAGACGATTCTGGCTGCCAAGGACGCCGCTGACGACGTTGAAGGCCAACGGCAAGCAGTAGTCGCCGAAACCGCCGACCTGTGGTTTCATAGTCTCGTGATGCTGTCGCATCTGGGCATCGATCAACGGGACGTGTTGGACGAACTGGCACGACGTTTCGGCGTTTCCGGGTTGGACGAGAAAGCCGCCCGCCCTTCCGACCAATAAAGGGGGAACACTCCATGTTAGGTGGCATCAGTATCTGGCAGTTGCTGATCGTACTCGGCATCATCATTTTGATCTTCGGTACCAAGAAACTGCGCAATGTCGGCGGTGACTTGGGTGGTGCCGTGAAAGGCTTCAAGAAAGCCATGCACGAGGACGGCAAAGAAGAGAGCAAGGACAACGACCAGCAGCAACGCGTCGGTCGTGACGACGAGGGTAATACCTATGACGTCAAGGCCGAGCGCAAAACCGAGGAACAGGACGAGCGCAAGTAACCCTCCATGTTCGATATCGGCTTTCTCGAACTGCTGATCATCGGTGTGGTCGGCTTGCTCGTGCTCGGCCCCGAGCGCCTGCCGAAAGCAGCGCGCACTGCTGGCCTGTGGGTTGGCAAGATCAAGCGCACTGTCTCTGGCATGCAGCGGGAAATCTCCGCTCAACTGGAGGCGGAAGAACTGCGACAGAAACTCAATGAGCAACAGAAGAAGCTTGACGAGAGTCTCAGTAAGGTCAAGCGTGACGTCGAGCAATACGCCGAAGAGGATGCCAAGGATAAGAAAGATTCCAAGGCATCGGCTTCCGAAGGCGACAGCGCCAAACACACGGAGCAGGCCCTCGACACCCCCACTGACGATTCAGCCGCTACATCGGCCCGAGACAAGGATTCCCGCTCCCGATGACCTCGTCGCGTGACCCGCAGGATCAGGACCAGGCTCAGGCACCATTGATCGAACACTTGATCGAGTTGCGCTCGCGCATGATCCGTGCGTTGCTCGCCATCCTGGTAATTTTTCTGGCGCTTTATGCCTTCTCCAACGATATCTATGTTTTCGTCGCCCGGCCACTGGTGGACATGTTGCCGGAAGGCTCGCAGATGATCGCCACTGAGGTGGCCTCCCCCTTCCTGGCCCCCTTCAAACTCACCCTGGTGGTGGCGGTGTTCATTGCCGTACCTTTCGTACTGCACCAGGCTTGGGCCTTTATCGCTCCAGGCCTCTATGACAACGAGAAACGCCTGGCCATCCCTCTGCTGGCCTCCAGCGTGGCGCTATTCTACGCTGGCGCAGCCTTTGCCTATTACGTGGTTTTCCCGCTGCTGTTCCAGTTCTTCACCCAAACCGGGCCGGAGAACGTCGCGGTGATGACCGACATCAACCAGTACCTGAACTTCGTCCTCAAACTGTTCTTCGCCTTCGGCGTGGCCTTCGAGATTCCCATCGCTACCTTCCTGATGATCTACTCAGGAGCCACCACGGTAGAAAGCCTGACGAAAAAGCGCCCCTATATCGTACTGGGCTGTTTCGTGATCGGCATGCTGCTGACCCCGCCGGACGTGATCTCCCAGAGCCTACTGGCGGTGCCCATGTACCTGCTCTACGAGGTAGGCATCCTGTTCGGGCGGCTGGTACGGCGCAAACCGGACGATGAAAGTGACGAGGAAAACTCTTAGAAGGAAGAAGGAAGAAGGAAGAAGGAAGAAGGAAGAAGGAAGAAGGAAGAAGGTATGAGGGAATCAAAGCGCCGGTTTACAAGGGTTTCTTCCCTCTTCAAGGCACGAAGTGCCGTCTTCCTACTTCAAGCGGCGAAGCCGCGTCTTCCAGCTGCGAAGCAGCATTCTTTCCCTCTTCCAGGCGCGCAGCGCCGCTCTCCCATCTTTAGTTCATCATCTCATCTAGCTTGTCGACCAGTTTGAAAATGCCGCTGGCGACATCGCTGATCCTCTCGCCCAGCATATAGGCTGGGGTAGTGATCACCCGATGCTCATGATCGACGACGATCTCGTCGACCTTGCAACTACGGTGGAGACCTCCCATGGCACTGATCGCACCGGCGACGCTCGGGTCATGGCCAACGGTCACCGGAATCCCCGCTCCCAGCAGGTGGGGGACGAGCACAGGCGCAATGCACATCAGCCCGATAGGCTTGCCAGCTTCATGAAACGCAACCACTTTATCCCTGAGTAGAGGCAGTACCTCCATGTCGGCACCGGCCTCGAAGAAGTCCGAGAGATTCTTTGCCACCCCGAAGCCGCCAGGGATGATGAGTCCATCGAAATCACCCGGCTTAATTCCTTCCAGTGGCTCGATTTCTCCCCGCACCAAGCGCGCGGCCTCCACCAGCACATTGCGTCGCTCGCCCTCCACGACCTCACCACTCATATGATCGACCACGTGGTGTTGCTCGATGTCGGGGGCAAAACAGCGGTAGGCAATGCCACGTTGGTCGAGACGCAGCAAGGCCAGCGTCGCCTCATGGATTTCCGTTCCATCTTGAACACCACACCCTGCAAGGATGACCGCTACCTGGTTCTTCATATCGTTCTCCTTCGATGTACGACCCGCCAGTCCCTGCGCAGTGCGCCCTGACGAACTCTGTGAGGTGGAATCTTTCACTTTAGTGAGTCCCATCAGGTGCGACAAGCCGGCGCTTCCGACGGCGCCAGGCACTGATATACTCGAAACAACATAGACCAGATGCCATCCACTTCCTTTCCCGAGGCTGGAGCGACTGCCACTGTCATCTCATCGTCATATTCCAGCAAGACAATGAGATACATCGTCGGTCGCCACCTTTCGACCGGAGAATCGTTTTGAGCCTGTTTACTGCACGTCAATATCCTTCGACACGTCTGCGGCGCATGCGCAAGGATGACTTTTCACGGCGCCTGATGCGCGAATCGACACTTACGCCAAGTGACCTGATCTGGCCAGTGTTCGTACTCGATGGACAGGGGCGACGCGAAGCCGTGCCTTCGATGTCCGACGTCGAGCGCCTGTCGCTGGATCTACTGATTGATGAGGCCCGAGAGGCTGTCGAGTTGGGTATCCCAGCATTGGCGCTGTTCCCAGTGGTCGATGCCAGTCTCAAGAGCGAGCTGGCCGAGGAGGCCTATAACGCCTCTGGCCTGGTACAACGCAGCGTACGCGAGCTCAAGGCGGCTTTTCCCGAACTCGGAATCATCACTGACGTAGCGTTAGACCCCTACACCAGCCACGGCCAGGACGGCATTCTCGACGAGCACGGCTACGTGCACAACGATCGCACTGTTGAGACACTGCTCAAGCAGGCCCTGTCACATGCCGAGGCCGGCGCCGATGTGGTGGCCCCTTCCGACATGATGGATGGGCGGATTGGCGCGATCCGTGCCGTGCTCGAGCAGGAGCAACTGCACAATACGCGCATCATGGCGTATAGCGCCAAGTATGCGTCGCGGTACTACGGCCCCTTCCGCGATGCAGTGGGCTCGGCCACCAACTTGGGCAAGGCCGACAAGAGTACCTACCAGATGGACCCCGCCAACAGCGACGAGGCCCTGCATGAGGTAGCGCTCGATCTCAGCGAGGGTGCCGACATGGTGATGGTCAAACCCGGCATGCCCTATCTCGACGTGGTGCAGCGGGTCAAGCGGGAACTCAAGGTACCGACCTTCGCCTATCAGGTCAGCGGCGAATACGCCATGCATATGGCAGCCTTCGAGCAAGGCTGGCTGGATGCCGATGCAGTACTGCTCGAGTCGCTGATGTGCTTCAAACGAGCCGGGGCAGACGGTGTGTTGACCTATTTCGCCAAGCGAGCCGCCCGGCTGCTCGCTCAATGACGGAAGGGACTGCGCCCTTCCGCCAAGGAAGCGCTGAACAAATCGACGAGCGAGATGAAGCGCAAGGCGCACGGAGCACGGGAACCGGAGCCTATGGGGTTATAGGTGAGCTTCCGACCGGGCTGGCGCACCAGCACCGCGCAACGCAGCGATTCATTTGCGCAGGCATTTGTACGGTGCTTCTCTAACTCATGGAGGCAAGATGGAAGAACTGCGCAGTCCCGATCAGACTATGTCATCGTCCACCAGTGAAGCGGCGATCGAACGCCCAACTGCCGAGACGAACAACGATCAACCACTACGGGTCAATCGTACCCGTACTGGTATCCATGCCAAGTCGTCCCCTTCCCAGGAGACCGACCTGAGCGACCCTGCGTTGTACTTCAACCGTGAGCTGAGCAACTTGCAGTTCAACATCCGAGTACTGGAGCAGGCTCTCGACGATTCTCACCCGCTGCTCGACCGCTTGATGTTCCTGCTGATCTTCTCGTCGAACCTCGACGAATTCTTCGAGATCCGGGTCGCCGGCCTCAAGCATCAGCTCGACCTGGGCCGTGAGCAAACCGGTGCCGACGGCATGTCGCCGCGTCGGGTATTGACCGAGATCTCGCGCATCGTTCATGAGCAGGTCGAGTGCCAATACCGACTGCTCAATGAGGCTCTGATCCCGGCCTTGGAAGAACAAGGCCTTCGCTTTCGCCGTCGCGATAATTGGACCGAGGCCCAAGCGGCCTGGGTGCGCGATTATTTCGAGGATGAGATCGTTCCAGTAATTAGCCCTATCGGACTCGATCCTTCTCACCCGTTTCCGCGCCTGGTCAACAAGAGCCTCAACTTTATCGTCGAACTCGAAGGCAAGGATGCGTTCGGCCGTGAAGGAGGCATGGCCATCCTGCCGGCACCACGTTCACTACCACGCCTGATCGCCCTGCCGCCTGAACTGTGCAGCGAGGACTACAGTGAATACGTGTTCCTGTCGTCGATGATCCATGCCCACGCCGACTCGGTGTTTCCCGGCATGCAGGTACGTGGCTGCTATCAGTTCCGTCTGACCCGCAATGCTGACCTGTCGGTGGACCCGGAGGAAGTCTCGGACCTGGCATCGGCACTGCGCGGCGAATTGCTGGCACGGCGTTATGGCAGCGGCGTACGCCTGGAAGTGGCCGACAATTGTCCTGACGACCTGGCGGCGTTCCTGCTCGAGCAGTTCGAACTCGACGAGCAGGATCTTTATCGGGTCAACGGCCCGGTCAACCTGACACGGATGATGTCGGTACTCAATGTCGTGGAACGCCCTGACCTGCGTTATCGTCCCTTCACTCCCGGCCTACCCAAGCCGCTCAAGAAGGGTGACAGCCTGTTCAGTGCCATCTCTGACGGCGATATCCTGTTGCATCATCCCTTCCAGGCCTTCTCTCCTGTCGAGGAACTGCTCGCCGAAGCCGCCCGCGATCCCAACGTGCTGGCGATCAAGCAGACGCTTTACCGAACCGGTGCCGACTCGCAGATCGTAAGCGCACTGGTGGAGGCGGCACGCAGCGGTAAGGAAGTCACGGTGGTGATCGAACTCCGTGCGCGTTTCGACGAGGCCGACAACCTGCAACTCGCCTCTCGCCTGCAAGAGGCCGGCGCGATCGTCATCTATGGCGTGATGGCCTACAAGACGCATGCCAAGATGATGCACATCGTGCGCCGCGAGAAGGGCGGACTGCGTTATTACGCGCATCTCGGTACCGGCAACTACCACTCCAAGACTGCGCGTCTTTACACCGACTACAGCCTGCTCACCGCCAACGAAAAGCTGTGCGAGGACGTACACAAGGTTTTTCAGCAGCTCTCGGGAATGGGCAAGGCTCGACACATCGAGACCCTGCTGCATGCCCCATTCACGCTCCACGAACGCTTGGTGGAGATGATCGAGCGCGAGGCAATGTATGCCGAGAAAGGCAAGCGCGCTCATGTAATCATCAAGTGCAATTCGCTGACCGAACCTCGGTTGATCCGGGCGCTATATCGTGCGTCCAAGGCCGGCGTGGAGTGCGACCTGATCATCCGCGGCATGTGCTGTCTGCGGCCCGGGGTACCAGGCATTTCCGAGAATATCCGCGTGCGTTCGATCGTCGGCCGTTTCCTGGAACACACACGAGTCTTCTATTTCCACAATGACGGTAAGCCAGAAGTCTGGGCATCGAGCGCCGACTTCATGGAACGCAACATGTTCCATCGCGTGGAGACCTGTTTCCCGCTGCTCGACAAGAAGTTGGCGGCGCGGGTACGCAAGGATCTGGAGACCTATTTGGTGGACAATTGCCAGAGCTGGTTACTGCAACCCGACGGCAGTTATATCCAGCAACATCCAGGCGACGGCGCTCCGATCAGCGCTCAGGAGACATTGCTCTACGCTTATGCCGCCAAGGCGTAGGTTTTGTCTGAAAACTGTCTGCTCTCGACAGGGATGTCGAGCGAGCCGTGATGGCTCACCCTCTCTTGAATACTCGTAGATCCTCTGAGTCGAAGCCGTCGACTTCCAGCGGTAGTCCTTTCTCCTCGCGCCGCTGGCGCACCTTCAGGCGTTCCGCCAGGCGTTCGGCATCATCGTCCGGGGTGCGACCGTTGAGCTCGGCGAGTTGATGCATGCCCTGATGATAGAAAGACAGGACAGCTAGTGCATTGGCGTCGCCTTCTTCGACCCGACGGCGCAATGTTGGCAGATAACCACTCACCTGTGACAGGTGATGCTTCAATCGCCATACATAACGTGCTTCGGTCATCCAAGGACGTTCACGCAGTACGGTGAAAACCAGACTGGTGGCCAGCAAGCCAAGCAGAACACCCAATGCATTGAGCCATAGACTGGAGCCGAAGGCCGCAGTGAGCAACTGCGAGAACAGCAACCCGAATACGATGAACTGCATGGCCATGGCCACGCTGATCAGCCGCGTCTTGCGGCGATAGGCCCGGGGGTCATGATGCTCGAGATGGAAGTACATCGGCCAGCGATCCTTGGGGTTGCGGAGTCTGCGGCGAATTATCCTGTGATCGCCGGCCGAGGTACAGCTATCCCAGTTGTGCCGCTGCCATACTCAGGAGGTGTTCGGTGGTTTCCCACCCCAGGCAGGCATCGGTGATCGAGACGCCATAACGCAACATGCCGGGCTGCAATGCCTGCTTGCCCCCATGCAGATGACTTTCTAGCATCACGCCAATCAAGCTGCGATCTCCGGCCAGTCGTTGGTCCAATACGTCCTGCAGCACCTGCCCCTGGCGTCGATGATCCTTACGGGAATTGGCATGACTGCAATCGACCATCAGGCGTGGTTCGAGCCCAGCGGACTCCAAGGTTCGGCGGCATGCCTGTACGGCATCCGCATGGTAATTCGGCTCGCCACGGCCACCACGCAGCACCATGTGAGTATGAGGATTGCCGGGTGTTTCACGCATGTAAGCACGGCCGTCCAGGTCGAGGGCAAAATGACGATGCCCATGCGCTGCAGCGTGAATTGCATCGACGGCAACACCGACCCCTCCATCGGTAGCATTCTTGAACCCTACAGCCGCTTCCAGGCCACTGGCCAATTCACGATGGACCTGCGACTCGGTGGTACGCGCACCGATCGCCACCCAGGCCAGCAGATCCTCGAGATAAGGAGCGATCATTGGCTGCAACAGCTCGGTGGCAACCGGTAACCCTAGAGCAGCCACGTCACGCATCAACTCGCGCGAAAGTGCCAGACCATGGACCATATCATCGCTGCCATCGAGATGGGGGTCGTAAGCCAACCCTTTCCATCCCACTGTAGTGCGTGGTTTTTCCACGTAGACACGCATTACCACCAGCAGGCGATCTTCTACCCGTCGCGCAAGCACACTAAGGTTCTCGGCATACTCGCGTGCCGCCCGGGGGTCATGAATCGAGCAGGGCCCGACCACTACCAACAGGCGATCGTCACGACCGTCGAGAATAGCGCGAATGGCTTCGCGGTGGGCTTGGATGTGTTCCCTGAGGGCCACGTCCACGGGGAATCGCTGACGTAGTTCGTGTGGAGTCGGCAGACTGTCGCCGCGCGTCGGTGAGGGAGTCGCGGCGGGTGTTCCGGTCATGGGAAGCTGGGCAGTCATCGGTTCTGTCCTTGGCGAAGTATCGAACATCGGATTGATGAGCCACCAATGCACTGCCGGCCGGAGGTGGCGAACTGTGCCGACCGGATATCGCTAAATCGCCAATCGCCATAGCCCGGATAATAGCGAGCGATCGAGGCGTGAGCGATATCAGCGATGCGGTCGTACATGTTCTTGCTCCTTATCGAATAAAAAACCGGCCAACGAAAAAACCCCGGTCGGGTTGCCGACCGGGGGTTCTGAGAAACTGGAGGAGGCAACCCGTGGGTGGTAGGGCGCGCCTCGCGGTTCAGGTCAGTCTGACCTGGCCGCCGGCACGCCGGCGCTAAACCAATAGCCCCAATACCAGAACGAACTCGCTGCCAACGGCGCAACGAACGCCCCGCCACGAGCGGGCGTCACATTCAGCGGTTGGTTGACGAGATCGACGGTCATGAGCTGACTCCAGATATTATTGGTTTTCATCCTACACGGCCGAGAGGGTGTTTACAAACTACGGCGCTAGGCCATGCTGTGTTGAAATCAGCCCAGCAACTGTACCCAGGCGATAGTGGCCGGCAACGCACTCATGCCCACCAGGACAGCAAGTCCCAGGAACACGGTCAACAGGCCACTCTCGTCCTTGAAGTTAGGATCGTATTCCGCCATTCTGCCTTCTCCCGATGAACTGAAACTAAAGATACTTCATTCTAACGCAGGTGACGCCCGCCATCGACTGGCAGTATCACCCCCGTGACATAACGGTTGTCGAGCAAGTAGCGCAGACTCTGGTAGATCACCCCCGGGCCGGGAATCATTCCCATCGCTGATTTGGCCATGGCCTTTTCGGCATAGGCCGCATCGTCCCCTTTTCCCAACATGATCAATGCGGGAGCGATGGCATTGACCTGGATGCTCGGTGCATACATGGCAGCGAAGGACAGTGTCAAATTATCGAGTCCTGCCTTGGTTGCTGCATAGGCAGCGTGCTTTTTCGACCCCTTGCGTACCACGAAATCGGTCATGTGAACGATGTCACGTTGGGGCTCGGGGCAAGCCTCTAGCAACTCACGGCATTGCAGGTTGATCAGGTAGGGAGCCTGCATGTGCACTCGGAACAGCCGCTCGAAATTGGCACCAGCATCCTGTTCAAGGCTATCCGGTGCCCAATCGCTGGCGTTATGCACAATGGCACGCAGCGAGCTCGTCTCCGCTTTGAGCCGTGCGATGAAATCGAGAATTCCTGCTTCGGTGGAGAAATCAGCTTGTAGGGTCACCACACCTCGACGACGCAGCGTCTCGAGCTCGTCGCGCTCACGTCGATAGCTGATGACCACCGGATGGCCATCGTCGAGCAAGCGTTCGGCGCAATGGCGTCCCAAGCGCTGGGCGCCGCCAGTAATCAGGATTGGAGACGCGCTCATGAGCCGGTCCCCTGTTTCAGGCTCCCTACAGTGGGCACTATGGGGATGCGCGGTGCATAGGCAAATACGTCCGAGAATACCCGCGACGGCTCGAGCCCAAGCGATGCCAATACATCCACACAGGCATAGACCATCCCCGGAGAACCCGAGACATATACGTCATGACCGTGAATATCGCCAAGATCCCGCGCCAGCGCCCGATCGATCCGTCCCAGATGAGCGGTCACCCGGGTGTCGGCGAAGTTTTCTTCAAGGGGTGACTCGATCACGCCGTGAAAATGAAAATGAGGGTGTTCGAGCGCCCATTGCCGCGCCAGGCTTTCCAGATAGAGATCACGGCGCTCACGCACCGCCCACCACAGGTCGATGGGCCGTGAAGCGTCCTGCCTCAGGGCCGCCTCGACAATCGCCTTCATCTGAGCGAAGCCGGTACCGGCAGCGATCAGAGTCAAGGGGCGGCGACTGGTGTCATCGAGCACGCACTCGCCTTCCGGTAGACGCACGGTGAGTTGGGCAGCGTGCTGCATCAGTTCACGCAGAAGCGCTGAATTGGCGCGCTCCGGCCAATGCTGGATGTGCAACTCGAGCATGCCATCGCCGAGATGGGCATTGGCAATGGAAAACGGCACCCAAGTCTCATCATTGAGCCTGAGTTCGAGGTACTGACCAGGGGCATGCTCCATGGCCTCGGCACGGCCCTCCAGATGTACGCGAAAGACGTCCGGGGTGAGATCTTCCACCACCGTGACTTGGCAGGTCAGGGTCCTGGCCGTCATGGTGTCCTCTTGTGATTGGCGGGGCTATCCCCGGGCAGCGTGATATCCAGCTCGTCCCAGCGAGCCTCTACACGCGCCTTGATCGTTTCATCCATCACGATGGGTGTGCCCCATTCGCGATCGGTCTCTCCAGGCCACTTGCTGGTCGCATCCAGACCCATCTTCGACCCCAACCCAGCCACCGGTGAAGCGAAGTCCAGGTAATCGATCGGAGTATTTTCTACCATTACCGTATCACGGGCCGGATCCATGCGCGTGGTGATGGCCCAGATCACGTCCTGCCAGTCACGAGCATCGACGTCGTCGTCGAGTACCACCACGAACTTGGTGTACATGAACTGACGCAGGAAACTCCACACTCCCATCATCACGCGCTTGGCATGCCCAGGGTATTGCTTCCGCATGGTCACTACCGCCATGCGGTAGGAGCATCCTTCCGGCGGCAGGTAGAAATCGACGATCTCGGGAAATTGCTTCTGCAGAATGGGCACGAACACTTCGTTGAGTGCCAACCCCAACACCGCCGGCTCGTCAGGAGGACGGCCGGTGTAGGTCGAGTGATAGATAGGATCGCGACGATGGGTGATCCGCTCCACTGTGAATACCGGGAAGGTCTCGACCTCGTTGTAGTAACCGGTATGATCGCCGTAGGGGCCCTCGGGAGCAGTATCGTCGGGATAGATGAAGCCCTCGAGGATGATCTCGCTCGAGGCCGGCACCTCCAGATCGGCATGGCCGCACTTAACCAGTTCGGTACGCGAACCGCGTAACAATCCGGCAAATGCGTATTCGGAAAGCGAATCCGGCACTGGGGTCACGGCACCGAGAATGGTTGCCGGGTCGGCACCGAGTGCCACCGCCACAGGGAAAGGCTCGCCAGGGTTCTTCTTCTGGAACTCTTGAAAGTCCAACGCCCCGCCGCGATGCGATAGCCAACGCATGACCAATCGGTTCTTGCCAAGCTTCTGCTGGCGGTAGATACCCAGATTCTGACGCGTTTTGTGTGGCCCCTTGGTCACCACCAACGCCCAAGTCACCAACGGAGCCACATCGCCAGGCCAGCAGTGCTGGATCGGCAGCTTGTCGAGATCGACCGCGTCGCCTTCCAACACTACCTCCTGTACTGGCGCGGAACGCAGCGTCTTGGGCCCCATACTCATTACCTGCTTGAAGATCGGTAACTTGTCCCAGGCGTCACGAAAGCCCTTGGGTGGATCGGGCTCCTTGAGGAAGGCTAGGAGTTTGCCCACCTCGCGCAGCGCCGCCACCGAATCTTGCCCCATACCCAGCGCCACTCTCTTAGGCGTGCCGAAAAGGTTGCCGAGTAGCGGTATGTCATGGCCCTTGACGTTTTCGAACAACAGCGCCGGACCGCCTGCACGCAAGGTGCGGTCGCAGATCTCGGTAATTTCCAGGTAAGGATCGACCTCGGCGGTGACCCGCTGAAGCTCGCCCATCTCCTCCAGAGCGGCGATGAATTCGCGCAAGTCCTTATACTTCACATCCAGTTTCCCGTTCCCCGAACGACGAAAGGGGCAGAATAGCATCCACCCCTTCGGTTTTCCGTCCAATCTCCGCCGCCTACATCGGTCAGGAGCGTAATGAGCGATGCGAAGACAAAGCGAATCCTCTTATCTCCTCTTCATGGCCTCGAAAAACTCGAGATTGGTCTTCGTATCCTTGAGGCGGTCGATCAGGAATTCGGTGGCCGCAGTATCGTCCATCGGGTTGAGCAACTTGCGCAGGATCCACATCCGTTGCATCTCTTCCTCGGAGGCGATCAGGTCCTCGCGGCGAGTGCCGGAGCGACGGATGTTGATCGCCGGGTAGACGCGGCGCTCAGCCAGCTTGCGATCGAGGTGGGCCTCCATATTGCCGGTGCCCTTGAACTCCTCGAAGATAACTTCGTCCATCTTGGAGCCGGTATCGACCAGGGCGGTGGCAATGATGGTCAGGCTACCGCCTTCCTCGATGTTGCGCGCCGCCCCGAAGAAACGCTTGGGCTTCTCCAAGGCATGGGCATCGACCCCACCAGTGAGCACCTTACCCGAGGACGGCACCACGGTGTTGTAAGCACGCGCCAGGCGGGTGATGGAATCGAGCAGGATGACAACGTCTTTCTTGTGCTCGACCAAGCGTTTGGCCTTCTCGATGACCATTTCGGCAACCTGGACGTGGCGCGCCGGCGGCTCGTCGAAGGTCGAAGCGACCACTTCGCCGCGCACCGTACGCGACATCTCGGTCACTTCCTCCGGGCGCTCATCGATCAATAACACGATCAGATGGCACTCGGGATTGTTGCGGGTGATCGAGGTGGCGATGTTCTGCAACATCAAGGTTTTGCCCGCCTTGGGCGGTGAAACGATCAGGCCACGCTGTCCCTTGCCAATGGGGGCGGTGAGGTCGATGATCCGCGCCGTGATGTCCTCTGTGGAACCACTGCCGATCTCCATCACCAAACGCTCCTGGGGGAACAGCGGCGTGAGATTCTCGAAGAGAATCTTGTGCTTGGCATTCTCCGGCTTGTCGAAGTTGATCTGGCTGACCTTCAACAATGCAAAATAACGCTCACCTTCCTTGGGTGGACGAATCTTGCCGGAAATGGAGTCGCCTTTGCGTAGGTTGAAGCGCCGAATCTGCGATGGCGAGACATAGATGTCATCAGGACCGGCGAGGTAGGAACTGTCGGCGCTTCGCAAAAAGCCGAAGCCATCCTGGAGGATCTCCAGCACACCATCGCCATAGATGTCTTCGCCACTCTTGGCATGCTTCTTGAGGATGGCGAAGATGATGTCCTGCTTGCGTGACCGGGCCAGGTTATCGATGCCCATTTCCCGGGCGATATCCAAAAGCTCCGGCACGGTCTTTTGCTTGAGTTCGGTAAGATTCATCGTTGGTTCAGAAATTGCTCGTGTCAGCGTGGCGGCAAGGCGCCGGAAAAAAGACAGGAGGCGGTGATGGTACGCCGCGTGGTGCGTTCAGAGCCCGGGAGGCATCCACTCTCTTATGCTCGCCCGGTGGTCGTTTCACATGGAAACGCTATGGGCGATACCAAAACCGAGGGGAGCAGTGTTCATGTCGCCTGATGAGCAGCTTATGACGCCATGCTCATGATCACGAAACGGAATCAGCGGGCTATCTGACGGCTTGGAAACTAGACCGCGACGGGGACGCCGTGTAACGGTCGGAAAGTATTCGGAACAGGCGAACGTCTCGATGGTAGTCAAGCACGGGACCAAACGCAAGTCCTATGCGTATTTCTGCTACACCTCTTCTTCCACCTGTGACGATTGACAAGCCTTCGAGGGGCACGCAACCTTGACCTATCCAGACCAAAGGAACGCTCCATGACCCGTCATACGGCCATGCGCAGGATGCTAGCCAAGGGACCACGCCGTCTCGCTGCCATCGACTTGGGCTCCAACAGTTTTCACCTGCTGGTCGCCAATTACCATAACGGCGAGTTACAGGTCGTCGCCAAACTTGGTGAGAAGGTCCAACTCGCCGCCGGGCTCGATGCCCAGGATCAGCTGAGTGAAGCTGCCATGGAGCGTGCCCTCGACTGCCTGGCCCGCTTCGCTCCCTTCATTGGCGACATCCCCCCGGCCAGTCTACGAATCGTCGGTACCAATGCTCTGCGTGCCGCTACCAATAGCCGCACCTTGATCGAACGTGCCGAAGCGCTGCTGGGCCATGGTATAGAAATCATCGCGGGGCGCGAGGAGGCCCGCCTGATTTATCTGGGCGCCGCTCATGCCCTGGCCGATGTGCTTGGCCGACGGCTGATCGTCGATATCGGAGGCGGCTCCACCGAATTCATCATTGGTGAGAAGTTCGAGCCATTGGCACTGGAAAGCCTGGACATGGGCTGCGTGGCCTACACCCGACGATTTTTTGCCGATGGTGAGATCACTGAGAAACGATTTCGCAAGGCCGAGCTCGCGGCGCTCTCAGAGTTAGCCAACATTCGCCGCCATTTCCGCGAGTTGGGGTGGGTAGACCCGGTAGGTTCCAGCGGCACCATCAAGGCTGCAGCCGCAGTACTCGCTGCTAGCGATGAGAGTCCAGAGGGTATGATCAAACGCCAAGGATTACTGGCTTTACGTAAGCGCCTGATCAAGTGTAAACGGCTCGATAGAGTCGTCATGGATGGCTTGAAGGAGGATCGAGCCACGGTTTTTCCTGCTGGCATTGCCATTCTGTGTGCCATCTTCGAAGCCTTCGAGCTCGACCACATGCGCTACTCTGACGGTGCCTTGCGCGAGGGCGTTCTCTACGACTTGGCCGGTCGTCATACTGCCGAGGATTCGCGCCTGCAAACGCTGACCACTCTGCGGCGACGCTACGGTGTCGATGGGCGCCAGGCTGACAATGTCGCCGCCACCGCTAGAGAGGCCCTGGCACAGGTCCAGGAAGACTGGCAAATCGACGACAACCAGGGGCAGTTCCTCGACTGGGCAGCACAACTGCATGAAATCGGTCTGGCCGTCTCACACAGTCAATTTCATCGCCATGGCGCTTATCTGTTGGAAAATTCCGATCTGCCGGGTTTCTCACGGCCGGAACAACAAGCGCTGGCCTTTCTGGTACGAGCACATCGTCGCAAGTTTCCCATCAAGGAACTGGAAAACATGACGACCAACCAACCGACGCTGGGAAGGCTGGCACGCCTACTGCGCTTGGCGGTGATTCTCAATCATTCACGCCCCGAGAAGTCGGTACGCGGTTTTCGCCTGGAGGTCACAGGTGATGACCTACGTGTGGAACTCCAGGAACTGAATGACCAGACGCTGCTCGTCAATGATCTTGAGCAGGAGGCGGAGTATCAACGTGCGGCCGGTTTCCAATTGACGATCGAGCCTTCGCTGGAAACAACCGCCAACCTGCGTTCGTGATTCCTCCGCCGGGCAACTCCTCTCCCAGCACGGCGACCACCTGGTCGCCATGCCAGACCACCAATAAACGGGCACGTTGCCAGGGTGGTACCCCATACTCCTGCAGAAGTCGCTTGAGGTCACGGCGCCCACGTCTCGGCAGATGCAGGCACTCGCCACCTCGGCGTGGCCGCAAAATCAGACTGGCATCCCCTCCCGACTCCTTTTCCAGCACCATGGCCAATTGTCCGGCCGGGGTTTGCAGCACTGTCCGGCCATCCCATTGCCGTTGCCAATCGTTCGGCAAATCCTCGGTAGGTACTTGTAGATAGAGCCGGCCCCGCCATACTCGCGCCTCCCCTCCAATCCAATTCACGTGCACCCTGGCATCGCGCCGAGCCTCCAGTTGCCCGATCAGGGTCGCCAAGCGTGAGGCAGGCGGCATCGTCAATTCCAAGTGTTCACAGCAATGACGGATCAGCAGCCGCTGGCGTGGTAGGGACAGAGAAGCGAGACACGAGAGCGGCAGGCAGCCAGGCTCGCCCCCCGCCAGAGACAGATCATGACTCGCCAGTTCCGCCAGCAGTGCATCAGCCTCCCCGGCCCAAGTTGCCGTTTGTGCCAATGACGCTTCGGCAGTTGGCCAACGACTTTCCAACAGCGGCAATACCTGATGGCGCAGGAAGTTGCGATCCAGGCCGACGTCGACGTTACTTGGATCCTCAACCCAAACCAAGCCACGACGAACTGCCTCGGTTTCCAGCTCTTCACGCGGGACATCGAGCCAAGGACGCACGAGATAGCGTCCTTGCCAGACCCGTGCGCCAGGCATCGCCGCCAAGCCGCGTATGCCACTGCCGCGCAAGGCTGCCAGCAGAAAGGTTTCGGCCTGGTCCTTGCGGTGCTGGGCCAACCATAGCACGTCACCAGCCGGCACACGTTTGGCGAAGGCTGCATAGCGTGCCTCACGCGCAGCTCCTTCCCAGCCCAATCCACGACCTGTCGCCACTGCAACACGTTCGATGAATAGCGGCACCCCAAGCCGTGAGCACAGCACCTGACAATGGCGCTCGAACTCGCCCGCCGAGGCCTGTAGGCCATGGTTCACATGCAAGGCATACACAGGGCGTGCTTGGTCATGGGCGGCACGGATAGTAAGGGTCAACAGTAGGCTGGAATCCAGCCCGCCCGAGAGGGCGATCCAGACGGGACGCCCCGGCGGAGTTTCCGCCAAGGCGTGCTCGATCAACGCTTGAGGTGACATGTCATTTCCCTCTGCTCGAGGGCTTCTTCCGCGACACCAGGCAAATACAGAAAGGGCCGTTAAGCAGGGGCACCGTAGCTCATCAACCGCTCATAGCGCCTACTGAGAAGGGAGTCCGTGCCCATCCCCTGCAATCGCTCGAGGCTGCTTAGCAAGGCTTCCTTGACGCGCTCGGCGGTAGAGAGCGGGTGCCGGTGTGCGCCACCAAGCGGCTCCTTGATCAAGGTATCGACGAAGCCCAGTTCCTTGAGGCGCTCGGCAGTGATGCCCATGGCATGGGCCGCGTCGGAGGCCTTTTCGGCACTCTTCCACAGAATCGACGCACAACCTTCGGGAGAAATGACCGAGTAAGTGGAGTATTGCAGCATCTGCAATTCATCGCACACGCCAATTGCCAGCGCTCCACCGGAACCACCCTCACCCACCACAGTGGAAATGATCGGTGTCTTGAGCCGGGACATCACCGCCAGGTTGTAGGCAATGGCTTCGCTCTGACCACGCTCTTCGGCATCGATACCCGGATACGCACCGGGGGTATCGATAAACGTCAGCACCGGCATCTTGAAGCGCTCAGCCATCTCCATCAGACGGCAGGCCTTGCGGTACCCCTCCGGGCGCGGCATGCCGAAGTTGCGGCGCACCTTCTCCTTGACGTCTCGCCCCTTCTGATGACCAATGACCATCACCGGTTTGTCGTCAAGGCGTGCCACCCCACCCACGATGGCGGCGTCGTCGGCAAAGTGGCGATCGCCGTGCATTTCATCGAAATCGGTGAAGATGTGCTCGAGATAGTCGAGGGTATAGGGACGTTTGGGATGTCGCGAGAGCTGCGAGACCTGCCAAGCCGTGAGGTCGCGGAAGATCTGTTCGGTCAGCTTCTTGCTCTTTTCTTCGAGCTTGGCGATCTCGTCATTGATATTGATCTTGCTGTCGTTGCCGACCAGCCGCAGCTCCTCGATCTTCGCTTGCAGCTCGGCAATGGGCTGTTCAAAATCAAGATAGTTGGGGTTCATAGAGTTTCAGCTTATTGGAAGTCGGGCAGCCTGAGGCCACGGCTGTCATGAAAAGGTCGCAAAAGTGTTAGGCATTATCGCAGCTTGACCGCATGGCGCAAGACACACCCGGTCATGGACTTTTCATGTTCAACGGTACTTGAGACGTACTCCGTCCTGACCCTCCACCTCGCGCAGAGCGATCAACAGTTCATCGGAGGGCGAGACACGCCACTCCTCGGCCAGCTCTAACCAGCCACGCGCCGCGGCATTGCGGTATTCCAGGCGCACCGGCAAACCCGCGGTATTGCAGTGTGGCGACAGGCTATCGCGCAGGTTGTCGATCAAGCGGCCATTGGTCAAGGCACCATCCACCGAGAGTTCCACCGCCTCGCCATAGCGGGTTCGCGCGTCGACCATGAGGGTGATTTCCTTGCCACGCAGCCGCAAGCCACCGGAATAGTCGTCACTGGAAACCTCACCCTCAACGATCAGGACCTGCTCGGTATCCAGGCGCCCTCGGAGTTGTTCGAACAACTCACCGAACAATGACGCCTCGATACGCCCGGTACGATCGTCAAGAGTGACGAACGCCATGGTATCGCCACGTTTGGACTTCATGGTACGCAGCCCCACGACCAGGCCGGCAACTCGTTGAGACTCACGTGCTGGACGCAGATCGGCAATCCGCGTGGAAACGAAGCGCTTGAGCTCATGTTCGTACTCGTCGATGGGATGACCCGTGAGATAGAGTCCCAGGGTTTCCTTCTCACCGGCCAGGCGTTCCTTGTCGCTCCAGTCGCGCACCCCGCGATAATCAACGTAGGCATCCCCTTCGTCCTCGTCGGCGAAGGCTTCCCCGAACATGTCGACCATGCCCAGGCTCTGGTTGGTCAAGTTCTGAGCTGCAGCCTTGAGTGCAGCATCGAGCGCTGCATTGAGGACCGCCCGTGATGGCCCCAGGTTGTCCAGCGCCCCGGAGCGAATCAACGCTTCCAAGGTGCGCTTGTTCAGCCGCTTGGGATCGACACGACGACAAAAATCGAATAGATCCTTGAATGGACCCTCCGTCTCACGGGCTTCGACGATAGCACCGATTGGCCCCTCGCCGACACCGCGAATGGCGCCAAGACCGTAGACAACGCGCCCCTGATCGTCGACGGTGAACTTGTAACCACCAACGTTGACGTCCGGCGGAGTAACCGTCAGTCCCAGATTGCGACACTCCTCGATCAGCGGTACTACCTTGTCGAGGTTGTCCATCTCGGTGGACAGCACCGCGGCCATGAACGGGCCGGGATAATGAGTCTTGAGCCAGGCGGTCTGGTAGGAAACCAGGCCGTAAGCTGCCGAGTGCGACTTGTTGAAGCCGTAACCGGCGAACTTCTCTACCAGATCGAAAATGTTACCGGCCAACTCCTTGTCAATGCCGTTGGCTGCGCAGCCCTCCATGAAGCCAGCACGCTGCTTGGCCATTTCCTCGGGCTTCTTCTTACCCATGGCGCGGCGCAGCATGTCGGCCTGGCCCAGACTGTAGCCCGCCAGCACCTGGGCGATCTGCATCACCTGCTCCTGGTAGAGGATGATGCCGTAGGTGGGTTCGAGCACGGGCTTGAGCCACTCGTGCTGGTAGTCCGGGTGCGGGTAGGATATCTCGGCGCGGCCGTGCTTGCGGTTGATGAAGTCGTCGACCATGCCCGACTGAAGCGGCCCCGGGCGGAACAGCGCAACGAGGGCGATCATGTCCTCCAGCGAGTCGGGCAGCAGTCGCTTTATCAGTTCCTTCATGCCGCGCGATTCGAGCTGGAACACCGCCGTGGTCTCGGCGCGCTTGAGCATCTCGAAGGTGGGCCCGTCGTCGAGCGGGATGCTGTCGATATTGAGCGGCCCCTCGCCCTTGACCGCGCGCACCTTGTCGACCATCTCCAGCGCCCAGTCGATAATGGTCAGGGTGCGCAGACCGAGAAAGTCGAACTTGACCAGCCCGGCCTCCTCGATGTCGTTCTTGTCGAACTGCACGACCAGTCCGTTGCCCTCCTCGTCGCACAGCAGCGGCGAGAAGTCGGTCAACTTGGTCGGCGCGATCACCACGCCGCCGGCGTGCTTGCCGGTGCCGCGGGTGATGCCCTCGAGCTTGACCGCCATTTCCCAGATCTCGGCGGCCTCCTCGTCGTTCTCGATGAACTCCTTGAGGGCCGGTTCCGCTTCGATGGCCTTGGCCAGGGTCATGCCCACCTCGAAGGGGATCAGCTTGGAGAGCTTGTCGCCGAGCGAATAGGGCTTGCCCTGGGCGCGAGCCACGTCGCGCACCACCGCCTTGGCCGCCATGGTGCCGAAGGTGACGATCTGCGACACCGCGTTGCGTCCGTAGCGGTCGGCCACGTACTCGATCACCCGGTCGCGCTTCTCCATGCAGAAGTCGACGTCGAAGTCGGGCATCGAGACCCGCTCGGGATTGAGGAAGCGCTCGAACAGCAGGTCGTATTCCAGCGGATCGAGATCGGTAATCTTCTGCGCGTAGGCCACCAGCGAGCCAGCACCGGAGCCGCGCCCCGGCCCCACCGGGACGTCGTTATCCTTGGCCCACTGGATGAAGTCCATCACGATCAGGAAGTAGCCGGGGAAGCCCATCTGGATGATGATGTCGAGCTCGAAGTCGAGGCGCTCGCGGTAGCGCTTGTCGATCTCGGCGAACTCAGTGCCGTCGCGCGGGTACTTCTCGGCGGGGTAGAGAAAGTCGAGGCGCTCGGTGAGGCCGTCGTGGGAGACCTTGCGGAAGAACTCATCCTGGGTCATGCCCTCGGGGATCTCGAACTCCGGCAGGAATATCTCGCCCAAGCGCACGTCGACATTGCAACGCGCGGCGATCATCACGCTGTTCTCGAGCGCTTCGGGAATGTCGGCGAACAGCTCAGCCATCTCCGCAGGGCTCTTGAGGTACTGTTCCTCACTGTAACGACGCTCGCGCCGAGGGTCGTCGAGCGCCTTGCCCTCCCCAATGGAGACTCGAGTCTCATGAGCCCAGAAATCCTCGCGGGTCAGAAAGCGCACATCGTTGGTGGCCACGACCGGTGTGCCGGTTTCCAGTGCCAAGTCCACCGACAAGTGAACACACTCCTCCTCGTATTGACGCCCAGTACGAGTGAGCTCCAGATAGAAACGTCCCGGGAAATAGTGCTGCCATTCGGCCAGCAACTCCCGGGCCTCGTGGCCATGATCGGACAACAGGAAGCGGCCGATCTCCCCTTCTCGAGCACCGGATAGCGCAATTAGCCCGCCACTCTGGGCGAAGACCCATTGCTTGTCGAGAATCGCCACACCCTGACGCTGCCCTTCGCTCCACCCACGTGAGATCAGCTCAGTGAGGTTGCGATAGCCTTCGGCATTCATCGCCAACAAGGTGAGTCGATAGGGATGATTCTCGTCGTGCGGATTGGCGAGCCACAGGTCGGCGCCGATAACCGGCTTGAGTCCCTCGCCTTGGGCCGTCTTGTAAAGCTTGACCAGACCGAACAGGTTGGCTTCATCGGTCACCGAGATCGCCGGCATACCCATCTCGACCGTCGACTTGACCAAGGGCTTGAGGCGCACCAGGCCATCGACGAGGGAGAATTCACTGTGCACGCGCAAATGAACGAAGGGGGGTATCGTGGTCATAGCTTGGCCATGGGCTCGTGTGCAATAAGACGAAGATCAGAACAGTTCGAGTTGTCGCTTGACCGGAGCAAAGGTACGACGGTGCTCCGATAGCGGTCCCAGACGTTCGAGTGCCGCCAGATGTTCCGGCGTTGGATAGCCCTTGTGTCGCGCGAACCCGTAGTCGGGGAAGCGTTCGTGCAGCGTCAGCATCTGCGCGTCACGGGCCACCTTGGCCAGGATCGAGGCGGCACCGATGGCCGGGTGGCGAGCGTCACCCTTGACCACCGCCTGACCGGGAACATGATGCCCAGGCAAACGATTGCCGTCTACCAGCAGGTATTCAGCACTCGGTTTCAGTGCATCGATGGCCCGGCGCATGGCAAGGTGTGTTGCATGATAAATATTGAGCTCGTCGATCTCTAGTGCCGAAGCTTCAGCGACGGCAAAGGCCAGGGCCTTGTCGCGAATCTCTTCCGCCAGGTGCTCGCGTCGTGCGGAGGTGAGCATCTTGGAATCACCGAGCCCATCTACGGGGCGAGCGGGGTCGAGAATCACCGCTGCAGCCACCACCGCCCCGATGAGAGGACCTCGTCCCACCTCATCGACACCAGCTAACAACGTGCCGTCATACTTGATGACCAGCTCGGGGTATTCAACTGGCATCGGCGATCTCCGGAGCCACGCTTTGCGGCAATTCGCGTCCCTCGATCAGGGCTTCAACGGCCTCTGCAGCACGAGCACTGGCTCCACGCTGCAGAGTTTCATGCATCCAGGCGAAGCGTCGTTCCAGTACCTGGCGCCCCTTCGCATCGTTGAATATGGCTTCGAGGCGTTCAGAGATGGCGGCAGCATTGGCCGCCTCTTGAATCAGCTCAGGTACCAGCGATTCACGTGCGATCAGGTTGGGTAGCGATATCCAATCGGTCTTGACCAGGCGTTTGGCCAACCAATGCGTTGCCGGCGCCATCTTGTAGGCGACCAGCATGGAACGATGGCACAACATCGCCTCGAGAGCCGCCGTTCCCGAGGCCAACAAGACGACATCACTGGCAACCATGGCCTCACGAGAAAGGCCGTCGAGCAGGGTCATGCGCTTGCGGAGCACTGGGTATTCGACCAATAGCCTTTCTAGCTCCGTGAATCGCTGCGCGGTCGCTGCCGGAAGCACCACGTGCAGCCGTGGAATCCGATGACACAACCGCTCGGCCGCCTCGAGAAATGTGCTACCGAGAAAGCGAATCTCGTTGGCACGCGACCCGGGCAACACAGCTAAAATCAGTGCATCGGATGCCAAGCCCAGATCCTTGCGTACCGCTTCACGGTCATTGACCAGCGGCAGCTCATCAGCCAGTGGATGGCCGACGAAGGCTACCGGCACTCGGTGGCGACGGTAGAACTCGGCCTCGAAGGGCAGGAAGGTCAGCATAGCATCCACCGAGCGGGCAATTCCCTTGACGCGACCTTGCCGCCAAGCCCAGACCGAAGGACTGACATAATGAGCCGTGGTGATCCCACCCTCGCGAAGTTGGCGTTCGAGTCCAAGATTGAAGTCCGGCGCATCGATACCAAGCATGATGTCGGGACGCCAGGCCAAAGCGTCGCGCCTCAAATCACGACGTACCCGAATCAGTTCCGGCAGGTGCTTGATCACCTCGACCAGCCCCATCACCGACAGCATTTCCAGTGGATAGCGACTGACCATACCCTCGGCAATCATACGTGGCCCACCGATACCGCGAAACTCGACGTCGGCGAAGCGCGCCTTGAGCGCGCGCATCAGCCCCGCGCCCAGGATATCGCCAGAGAGTTCACCAGCTACCAAATAGACCCGCACAGTCATGGCTTAGCGTACGATGCCGCGGGTGGAAGCCCGGATCGAGGCGACGAAGGTGTCGGTCTCGGGGAACTGAAAGCGTGACTCGATCGTAGTCAATGCCTGTTCGATAGTCAGCCCCTGGCGATAGACCAACTTGTAGGCCTCACTCAGTGCCTTGATCGCCTCGCTGGAGAAACCGCGACGTTTGAGCCCTACCAGATTCAACCCGTGCGCCTGGGCCGGATTGCCGTTGATCATCGCATAGGCTGGAGTGTCCTTGGTGATGATCGATCCCCCACCCGCCATGGCATGGGCACCGAAATGGCAAAACTGGTGAATGGCCGAAAGCCCGCCAAGAATGGCGAAGTTACCCAGAGTGACATGACCGGCCAACGTCACCTGATTGGCCAGAATGCAGTCGTTCCCGATCACGCAATCATGGCCGACATGCGCATAGGCCATGAACAGATTACGACTACCGATGGTGGTCTCGTTACGGCCTTGAACGGTTCCGCGATGCAAAGTCACACCCTCGCGGATGACATTATCGTCACCCATCACGAGCAGGGTAGGCTCGCCGCCGTACTTCTTGTCCTGACAATCCTCGCCCACCGAGGCGAACTGGAAGATACGGTTTCGCTCGCCAAGGCGAGTGGGACCCTTGATTACCACATGCGGGCCAATCCGGCTTCCAGCTCCGATCTCCACGTGTGGCCCGATGATGCTGAACGGGCCGACCTCGACGTCCTCAGCCAGGTGGGCCCCGGGGTCTACGATGGCAGTGGGATGTATCAAGCGACCTTCCTCTCAGCACAGATGATATCGGCTTCACAGGCCAGTTCGCCTTCCACCGTGGCACGACAGGCGAACTTCCAGATACCGCGCTTGCCGCGCACGACCCTGGCTTCCAGCAACAACTGGTCACCCGGCATCACTGGGCGTTTGAAACGGGCATTGTCACTGCCCACTAAATAGTAGACATAGCCGTCCGCAGGAAGCTTGTTGACGGTCTTGAAACCGAGGATGCCGCAAGCCTGGGCCATGGCCTCGATGATCAGGACACCCGGCATGATCGGATGATGCGGGAAGTGGCCATTGAAAAACGGCTCGTTGATGCTGACATTCTTGTAGGCGATGATGGATTCGCCCACTTTGAGTTCTTTCACCCGATCAATCAGCAGAAAAGGATAGCGGTGTGGCAGATACTCACGAATCTCGTTGATGTCCATTACCATCGATGCGACCTCTGAAATGACGAAATGCTCACCTTATGGGTGAGCACGCAATGGCGGGTATCCGCCGCCTTCCTGGCTGGGGTGGGCACGACTCATGGCCCTCTTCCCACACCACTAACGGTTGCGTTGTTTCTTCTCGAGACGTGTCAGTCGCTTGACGATGTCGTCGAGTTGCTTGAAGCGCACCGCGTTCTTGCGCCACAGAGCATTGCTCATGGCACCGGTACCAGAGGAATAAACCCCTGGCTTGTGAATCGAGTTGGTAACCAGGCTCATGCCAGTTACCTGCACACCGTCGCACAAGGTGAGGTGTCCGGACAGACCGACTCCGCCCCCCAGCATGCAATTCCTGCCAACCTTGGTCGAGCCAGCAATGCCCACGCAACCGGCTAACGCACTGTGATCGCCGATCTGCACATTGTGAGCGATCTGTACCTGGCTATCGATCTTGACATCGTCACCGATGACCGTATCACCCAATGCCCCTCGATCGATGCTTGAGCAACTACCGACCTCGACGTCATCGCCAAGGACCACGCCCCCAAGCTGGGCAATCTTGTGCCAGCGGCTACCATCATGTGCGAAGCCGAAACCATCGCCGCCAATCACGCAACTGCTGTGCAGAATGGCACGCTTGCCGATCACTACGCCATGGCAGACAGTGACATTGGCATGCAGCCGTGACCCCTCTCCTATCACCGAGTCGGTACCTACCACACACCCAGGCCCGACGATGACCCGATCACCCAACCGGGCACCGTCTTCGATCACAGCGTGAGGGCCGACCTGCACGCCTTTCCCCAAACTTGCGCTCGCGGACACAACCGCCGTTGGGTGGATACCCGGGGCATCCCGAGCCGTCAACGGATCGAACAGGGCAGAAAGTTCGGCATAACCAAGGTAGGGGTTGTCCATTGTCAGACAGGCCGTGGGGCAATCATCGGCATGACTGGGATGCAGAAGAACGGCGGCGGCGCGCGTATCAGGCAAGAATTTGAGATAGGCCCGATTGGCCAGGAACGTGATGTCCTCGGGACCGGCGTCACTCAGTGTCGCTAGGCCGCTGACTCGCCGAGTGCCATCACCGACCAGCCGCGCCCCCAGTCGTCGGGCGATCTCGTCCAGCGTGAAGGCGTGGTCTTGAGCATTGTTCATGAGCGTTCTACTGATCGGTGTGGTCTTGGTCACTACCTGTTCACTCGGTCAGGTTACTCGAGCGAATTGAGAATCTCAGTGACTTCATTGGTCAGGTCAAGGCCCTCTTCCACATGAATCACCGCATTGCGATCCACCAGAACCTGGACGTCATGACGGTCGACGACCTGTTGCACAGCCTGTTCCAGCTTGGGCTGGGCCTGTTGGAGAAACTGTTGTTCGGCCTGTTGTTGCGCTTGGGCGATCTGGCCACGCAGTTGCTGAAACTGAGCCCCCTTCTGCTGCAGTTCTTGCTGAGCGGATTGGCGCTCACTTTCCGACATTACCGCGCTGTCTTGCTGCAGGCGCTGCTGCAATTGCTGCAACTCCTGTCCCAAGGCCTGGGCCTGCTGTTGCTGACCACTAACCTGGTTCCTCAGTTGGTTCATGGAACTCTGTGCCGAATCAGTAGCCAGCAAGGCTTCACGCCAGTCCAGCACCGCCACGTCTGCCGCTTGTGCCGGCAACGCAAAAGCTCCCAGCAAGCCGAGGCACAGAGCTCCGGTCAATTTACGCATATGCTCGATCTCCTCGTGATCCATTACCGCAAAGGGCACATCAGAAAGTTTGTCCCAGAGAGAACTGGAAGAACTGGGTGTCGTCACCTTCCTTATCGTTAAGCGGCTCCGCCACACTGAATGTCAGTGGGCCTATGGGCGTCAACCAGGACAAGCCGACCCCCGCACTGTAACGTAGTTCTCCCAGGTCGACACCCGACTCACAGAGAGAAGTATCGCCTTCCAATACTTCGTAGCAGTCGGTCAGGAAGGTATTGCCAGCATCCAGGAATAGCCCGGCCTGCAAAGAGCGCTGATCTGCCACGAATGGCACAGGGAAGAGCAACTCGGCGGAACCTTCCACCAGGACATTGCCGCCCAAGGTACGGTTGTTACCGTCACCACGCGATGTCGTGCGTGGCCCCAGAGTGTTGGCGGTAAAGCCGCGTACCGAGCCCAGGCCACCGGAGAAGAAATTCTCGTAGAAGGGGTAGGGCTCCCCCCCTCCCAAGGTATCAGCATAGCCCAACGTGGTACCGAACTTCAGTGACCAGGCGTCGTTGAGGGCAAAGAGCTGCTGAGCCTTGAAACGCAACTTGTAGTATTCGGCATCACTACCTGGCACAGCAGTTTCCAGCGATAGCCGCTGATAGTTGCCTGCCGTGGGCATGATGCCGCGGTTGAGATTGTTGCGTGTCCAACTCGCGGTCAGCTTGAGACTCTGGGCATCAGCCCCCTGGTCTTCCACATAACGCATGATCTCGGAAGCGGTATCGTTGTAAGTCTTGATCGACAGGTCTTCAACGCCGACCCCGAAGTTAAGCCGTGAAAGTTCGTTGACTGGATATCCGAAATTGATTCCACCACCGTAGGCATCGGTGGAGTAGGTGGAAATATCGGAGTCTTCGTAATCGGTCTCGCGGTAGAAAAGGTTATAACCGCGCGAGATCCCATCCAATGTCCAGTAGGGGTCGGTGAAGCCGAAATTCAGATTGGTAAAGGTGTCGCTGCGCTGGGCGCCGATGTTGACACGATTGCCAGTGCCCAGGAAGTTGTTCTGTGCCAAAGATGCACCGTAGATGACCCCAGCGCTCTGCGAGAAGCCAATACTCGCCGATATCGAGCCGGAAGGCTGCTCCTCGACGTTGTAAGTGACGTCGAGCAGGTCAGGCTCACCGGGTACCGGCTGGGTTTCCACATCGACCTGGCGGAAGAAACCCAGTCTCTCGAGGCGCTGGCGCGATTGGCTGATCTGCTCGGTGGAGGCTGGCGCGCCTTCCATCTGGATCATTTCACGACGCAGGACCTCATCTTGGGTAGTGGTATTGCCGACAAAGTTGATACGCCGGACGTAAGCACGCCGCCCCGGGTCGACCATGAAGGTGACATCCACGCTGTCGCCATCGTCATTCACCTCGGGAACCCCATCAACGCTGGCAAAGGCGAATCCGTCGGCACCAAGACGAGAGCGCAGAGCTTCCGAAGAAGCGGTGATGTCGCTTTGAGAGAAAATCTCGCCGGGTTGGGCCTGGACCAGTGAACGAGCCTCTGACTCCGGGATTTTCAAGTCGCCCGCGAAGTGAATATCGCCCAAGCGATACTGCTGACCTTCCTCGACATTGATGGTGACGAATATCTGTGACTTGTCGGGACTGATTGAGACTTGAGTCGACGCGATGTTGAAGTTCACGTAGCCACGATCGAGATAGTAGGATCGTAACCGTTCCAAGTCACCCGACAGAGCTTCGCGAGAATATTCGTCACTCGAGAACCAGCCGAAGAGCCAGCCCGGCTGATCCTCGAGTTCGAAAATATCGCGCAAGGTCTCGTCATCGAACGCTTGGTTGCCGACGATATTGATCTGGCGAATCTTGGCCACCGCACCTTCGTTGATCTCGATGTTGACCCGGACCCGGCTGTCGTCGATCTCCTCGACTTCGGCATCGATGCTGGCGCTGTAGCGCCCCTGTCCTTGATAGACGCCTTCGAGTTCGCGCTGGATTTCTTCCAGAGTCGACAGTTGCAGCACCTGCCCCTCGGCCAATCCTGCCTCGCGTAACCCTTGGCGCAAATCTTCATCGGATATCTGTGAATTACCGGTGATATTGAGATCGGTAATGAAGGGACGTTCCACGACTTGGATGATCAGGACGTTGCCGTCACGAGCCAACTGGACATCATCGAACAGGCCTGTCCCGAATAGTTCACGGGCTGCCTGTGCCAACTCTCGCTCATCGACACGATCATTCGTACTGACGGGGAAAGCATTGAAGACGGAAGCTGCGGAAACACGTTGCAGGCCTTCCACTCGAATGTCGGAAACATTGAAGGGTTCTGCCAGCGCTAGCTGGACCTGAGCGCTGGCAAGTAGCAGCGCCGCCAATCCGATGGTCTTGAATTTCATGCAGTCGATTCGCTCGAGTTGGGTCCGCCCGCGGGTTAGCACCCCGCGCGTCAAACAGGCACCTTATACATTTGGGCGGGTGGATGACAAGGCCGCTGATGCGAACCCTGGGCTTCCTGCCCCCCTGAAGGCGAGCCGAAATGGTCTCGCAATGTGTCGCTACAACCTCATCAAATCGAAATACAGCGCCATCACCATCAAACCTCCAACCAAGGCCAAACCGATACGCAACCCGACAGCCTGGGCCCGCTCGGACACTGGCTTGCCGCGCACTACCTCGATCAAGTAGTAAACCAGGTGCCCCCCATCCAGCACCGGGATCGGTAGCAAGTTGAGAATGCCCAGACTGATCGACAGGTAGGCTAGGAAACCGATGAAGCTCTCCACACCGGTCCGCGCCGATTCGCCGGCCACTCGGGCAATGGTGATCGGTCCTGATAAATTCGACGGTGAAATCAGGCCAACGAACATCTTGCGAATGGCGTCCAGTGTCAATACTGACATTTCACCGGTCCGCGACAGTGACTGGCCAATGGCAGCCAATGGACCATAGCGTATCTCGCGGCGATACTCCTCCGGCCACTCCACCGGCTCGGCTCCCGCTCCGATATAGCCAACGGTGACCCCTTCGTCGATTTCATTACGCCTAGGGGTGAGGTCGACCGTTAAACGTTTCCCGTCACGCGTCACCTCCAGTGACAACGTTTCCCTAGGATTGGCTCGCACCAATTCGACGAATTGCATCCAGTTCTCGATGGGTTTGCCATTCACCGACAACACCTCATCGCCGGCCTGGAGACCAGCCTGAGCTGCCGCTTCACCATCGATCACCTGGCCGATCACTGCCGGGTAAGGAGGACGCCAGGGCGTTACCCCCAGACTGGGCAACGGCTGTGGTGGATCCTGATGTACCAGCCAGCCATCCACCGGCAAACGATATTCTCGTGCTTCGCTCGCTCCTTCGTTACGGGCACTCACACGTAATTCACCACTGGCACCGATGGCGGCCACCAGTTTGAGATTGATATCGTCCCACGAATGGACCGTCTCACCTTGCACGGCAACGATTTCCTGTCCCGGCTGAAGCCCCCCCTTGTCGGCTGGCGACTCTGGGGTCACGCTGCCAACCACCGGAGCAACGGTAGTAATACCAACGACGAACAGCAACCAATAGGCGACAATGGCCAGCAGGAAGTTGGCTAAAGGACCAGCCACGACGATGGCGATCCGTTGCCATGCATTCTTGCGGTTGAAGGCCTGGCCCAACTCTTCGGGAGCTACCGGCGCTTCGCGTTCGTCAAGCATCTTGACATAACCGCCCAAGGGAATGGCGGCTATGGCAAATTCAGTTCCATGGCGGTCGACGCGCGACCAGATCGGCTTGCCAAAACCTACCGAAAAACGCAGCACTTTGACGCCGCAACGCCTGGCGACCCAAAAGTGGCCGTACTCGTGGAAGGTGATCAACAGTCCCAATACCACAATCACCGCCAATACGTTCTGGATCACGCCCATGTTCAATCTCCTAGCCTAGCGACAGCGCTCCAGATAGCGCTCGGCTCGTTCGCGCGCTCGGCGATCCTCATCGAGAATCACCTCGAGTTCCGTGGCGGCTTGCAAGGATGAGGCATCAAGCACCCTTTTCACCACCTCGGCAATGCCAGTGAACGCCAAATCTCCTGTCAGAAAGGCCTCGACAGCCACCTCATTGGCGGCATTGAGCACGGCAGGGGCGGTGCCCCCGGCATCCATAGCCTGACGGGCCAGGCGCAAACAAGGAAACGCCGCCTCGTCGGGTGCCTGAAAATCCAACCGGGCCACTTGAAACAGGTCCAACGCTTCGACACCGGCTTCGATGCGCTCCGGCCAGGCCAAACCATAGGCGATGGGCGTTCGCATGTCAGGATTGCCCAACTGTGCAATCATCGAACCATCGCTATAGGCGACCATGGAGTGGATCACACTTTGCGGATGCACGACGACCTTCACCTGATCGGGTTTGGCGTCGAACAACCAGCATGCCTCAATCAGCTCCAGCCCTTTGTTCATCAAAGTGGCACTATCCACTGAGATCTTGCGCCCCATTGACCAGTTGGGATGCGCACAAGCCTGATCGGGTGTCACCGTCGACAGCTCGCTGGTCTCCCATCCCAGAAACGGGCCACCCGAAGCCGTCAGCAGCAATTGGCTGACCCCCATTCGGGCTAGCCCACCGCGGTGCTCAGCGGGTAGACACTGATAGATGGCATTATGTTCGGAGTCGATAGGCAGTAATACTGCCCGGTGGCGATCGACAGCCTCCATGAACAACGCCCCGGACATCACCAGCGCTTCCTTGTTGGCCAAGAGCACACGCTTACCGGCACGCACCGCGGCGAGCGTTGGCAGCAATCCGGCAGAGCCGACGATGGCTGCCATCACCACATCCGCATCATTGGCTGAGGCCACCTCGACCAGTGCTGACTCGCCAGCTCGTACTTCGGTTTCGTGGCCGGCATGACGCAGTTCGTCACGCAACCAGATGGCATCGCGCTCATGGGCCAGAACGGCCACCTGAGGACGATGGCGTAAGCACTGATCTCGCAAGATTTCACGGCGCGTCGAAGCGGTCAACGCGTGAATCCGGTAGCGCTCGGGATGTCGCGCCAGCACGTCAAGGGTGCTGGTACCAATCGAGCCGGTGGCGCCGAGCACGGTCACCGCCTGGCGGCGGTCAGAAGAACCAGTCATGTCGGATCTCGCATCACACATGAACACTTATACTCAGAGCCACAGCAGAGCGAAGACCGGCACTGCCGCCGTCAGACTGTCGATACGATCGAGCACGCCACCATGACCAGGCAACAGAGAACTGGAGTCCTTGATGCCACGCATTCGCTTGAGCATGCTCTCGAGTAGATCACCCAATACCGAGGACAGGGTGACAACTAGGGTAATGACTACCAACAACAATGACCGTCCCACGCCAAGTCCCTGCCATATGGCGAATACCAAGGCCAGGACAACAGTGGCCACCACCCCCCCCATGACGCCTTCCCAGCTCTTGCCGGGACTGACTCGGGGAGCCAGCTTGCGCTGACCATAGGCACGACCAGCGAAGTAGGCACCGGTATCAGCCGACCACACCAGCAGCAGTATGAACAACAGCCATTCGACACCATTATCGCGCAAGGTGATGAAACCCACCCAGCAGGGCAACAAGACCCATCCACCCATCGCCAATCGGCATATAGGCGCTTCCCACTGGCGTTGACGTTCGGGGTAGTGCATCACCCAGTAGAGGTTAGCCAACCAGCCGACAGCCCCGACCCACAGCGGCCAAGTGGAGTGCACAGCATCACTCATCCACAACAGCAACATGATCAGAGCTGCCCCCACGACCCCGCACCAACGAGTTCGCCAGGACTCGAATCCCGCCAGGTTGACCCACTCCCAAACTCCGACGAGAAGAACTCCTCCCGTGAACAGGGCAAAAGCAGCGCCTTGCAGTCCAAACAGCCCGGCAAGTGCCAGCGGCGCGAGTATCAATGCTGTTAGAACCCGCTGCTTAAGCACCCTGAGCCTCGATCTGCTCGTCAGTCATCCCGAAGCGGCGCTGTCGCCGACAGAAGTCCTCGAGGGCCAAATCAAAAGCATCACCATCGAAGTCCGGCCACAGCAAAGGCGAGAAGTAGAACTCGGCATAAGCCAATTGCCACAGCAGAAAGTTGGAGATCCGTTGCTCACCGCTGGTGCGAATACACAGGTCGACAGGAGGATCGTCGGCCAGGCAGATTTCTCGTCCTATGGCCTGCTCATCGATATCGCTGGCATGCAACTCACCGGCTTCGACCCGCTCGGCCAGATGGCGTGCTGCCTGGGTGATGTCCCAGTGCCCACCATAGTTGGCTGCAATTACCAGGTGTAAGCCACGATTGTCACGAGTGAGATGCTCGGCACGTGCAATGTACTGCTGGATAGACGATGGAAAGCCCTCGCGTGCACCGATGACCGATAAGCGGATGCCATGCTCGTGAAGCTTCTTGACCTCGCGCTTGAGCGCTATCAGAAACAGCTCCATCAATGCATTGACCTCTCCGACTGGCCGCTTCCAGTTCTCGCTGGAAAAGGCAAACAGCGTCAAGGTCTCGACATCGCGCTCGGCGGCGCGGCGAATCACGGAGCGGACGGCATCGACACCGGCTCGATGGCCACGCACGCCGGCCATCCCCCGGGCTCTGGCCCAGCGATTATTGCCATCCATGATGATCGCCACATGGCGTGGCGGCCCACAATGCGAAGATTCGCACTGACGGGACTTGGAAGACTGCGTTGACGTCATGGGGTCTCGCATGCAGTCGAGGTAGGCGGGCAACAGCGCCCGCTCAACCTCAGACCTGCATCAGGTCATGTTCCTTGGCTTCCAGAAGCTTGTCTATCTCGGCAATGTACTTGTCGGTCAGCTTCTGGATCTCCTCCACGGCACGATGCTCCTCGTCCTCGGAGATTTCCTTCTCCTTGAGCAGCGCCTTGATGTCGCCATTGGCATCGCGACGTACATTGCGCACCGCGACCCGAGCATTCTCGGTTTCACTACGCGCCTGTTTGATATAGCCCTTGCGCGTTTCCTCGGTCAGCATCGGCATCGGCACACGAATCACGCTACCGGCTGTCGACGGGTTCAGGCCGAGATCAGAGGACATGATGGCCTTTTCCACCTTGGGCACCATGCTCTTCTCCCAGGGCACTACCGACAGGGTGCGTGCATCCTCGACATTAACGCTAGCCACCTGATTGATCGGCATTTCGGAACCGTAGTAGTCCACAGTCACCGAGTCCAGCAGGCTGGTGTGCGCACGACCTGTGCGAATCTTGTTGAAGTTGGCATGCAGGGCGTCAAGGCTCTTCTTCATGCGCGATTCGGCGTCTTTCTTGATCTCGTTGATCACGGTTCTACCCTCTATCTATCAGCGTGCCTTCCTTGCCACCCACGACCAGATTCAGCAGCGCTCCCGGCTTGTTCATATTGAAGACACGAACCGGCATGTCATGGTCCCGCACCAGACAGATGGCGGTCAAATCCATGACACCGAGTTTCTGATCCAGCACCTCATCGTAGGTCAAGTGTTCGTACTTCACTGCATCGGCAAACCTGACGGGATCCTTGTCATAAACCCCATCTACCTTGGTAGCCTTGACCACCACATCGGCATCGATTTCGATACCACGCAGACAGGCCGCCGAATCCGTAGTGAAGAATGGGTTTCCGGTTCCGGCAGAAAACAATACCACGTCTCCAGAGGTCAGGTAGCGGATGCCGGTACGTCGATCGTAATGTTCGACCACGCCGCTCATCGGTATCGCCGACATGACCCGTGAACGGATATTGGAACGTTCCAGGGCATCACGCATGGCCAGAGCGTTCATCACAGTGGCAAGCATGCCCATGTGATCGCCGGTAACGCGATCCATACCGGCCTCGTTCAGTGCAGCGCCACGAAACAGATTGCCACCGCCGACCACGATACCCACTTGGACCCCAATACCGACCAACTGGCCGATTTCCAGCGCCATGCGATCAAGCACCTGAGGATCGATACCGAAATCGTGCTCCCCCATCAAAGCTTCACCGGACAACTTGAGCAGGATGCGTTTGTACTTCGACTTGGCGCCGCGCTCGGACTTGCTGCTGCGTTGCTCCGCGGTGGCGGGGTGATCGGAAGAGGATGGCATAGGCAGGTCTCCTTGACACGTCGACGGTAATTCTGGCGCTACAAACGGCGGCTGGCAAAACCACCAGCCGAATACGCGAAGGCGTGCGCTCTCGCGCACGCCATCACGAACCTGGAAGCTCAGACCTCAGCTGCGGCGAGCCTGTTCCATCACTTCCTTGGCAAAATCGACTTCTTCCTTCTCGATACCTTCGCCCACCTCGAAGCGCGTGAAGCCGATTACTTCACCACCAGCCGACTTGGCATAGTCCGCGACGCTCTGGTTCGGATCCTTGACGAAAGGCTGTTCGGTCAAGCTGTTCTCGGCCAAGTACTTCTTGAGGCGACCCTGGACCATCTTTTCGGCGATTTCTGCCGGCTTACCCGCCATGTCCGGCTGCGCCAGGATGATCGACTTTTCCTTGTCGAGCTGCTCCTGGGGCATGTCTTCGGGACGCGCCACGGCCGGATTGATGGCCGCGACATGCATAGCGACATCCTTGGCTGCTTCAGCAGTAGCACCCTTGAGCACGGTCAGCACACCGATTCGGCCACCATGGACATACTCGCCCACGCGGTTGCCATCACCGGCTTCGACCACGATCGCACGGCGTACGGAGATGTTCTCACCGATCTTCTGCACTAGTTGCTCGCGAGCTTCTTCCAACTCACCAGCCATGATGGCAGCCAGATCGTCTGACTTGTTGCTGAAAACCTTGGCCAGCACTTTCTCGGCAAAGGCTGTGAAGTTATCGTCGCGTGCGACGAAGTCGGTCTCGGAGTTCACTTCCAGCATCACCCCGTAGCTGCCATCTTCTGCAACACGAGTGACGACAGCTCCCTCGGCGGCGGTACGGCCAGCCTTCTTGGCGGCCTTGAGACCAGAGTTCTTGCGCAGATCCTCGATCGCCTTCTCGATATCACCACCGGCTTCGGTGAGTGCTTTCTTGCACTCCATCATGCCGAGTCCGGTACGTTCGCGCAGTTCCTTGACCTGAGAGGCGCTAATAGCTGCCATGATAATAACCTCTAGATTTGACGTCGGTATTCGGAGGGACTTGTCCCGCGAGCCGAGCGAGGGCGGCGGGGAAAGGGGGACCAACGCCCCCTTTCTCTCTACCCTGGCTACCGCAGCGGCTCAACATGGCGGTGCGACAGTCAGGATAGACGCACCGGTATCACTCGGCGACTTCGTTGCTCTCTGGGACTTCGACGAACTCGTCGGGACGACCTTCCTTCGCCTTGGCGCAAGCGTTGGCGATGGCCTGGACGTAGATCTGGATGGCGCGGATGGAATCGTCGTTACCGGGAATCACGTAATCGACGCCGTCCGGATCAGAGTTGGTATCAACCACACCGATGACCGGAATGCCCAGTTTGTTAGCTTCGTTGATAGCGATACGCTCGTGATCGACGTCGATCACGAACAGCGCATCAGGCAGGCCGCCCATCTCCTTGATACCGCCTACGGAGCGCTCGAGCTTGTCCTGCTCGCGGGTCGCCATGAGCACTTCCTTCTTGGTCAGCTTGTCGAAGGTGCCGTCATCGTGCATGGCTTCGAGTTCGCGCAGACGCTTGATGGAAACGCGAATGGTCTTGTAGTTGGTCAGCATACCGCCCAACCAGCGATGATTGACGAAGGGCATACCCACACGGGAAGCTTCTTCCTTGATGATCTTGCTGGCGCTGCGCTTGGTACCAACGAACATGATCTTGTTGTTGGAGGCGGCCATTTTCTCGACCACGCCGATCGCTTCGTTCAGCGCCGGCAGGGTGTGCTCGAGGTTAATGATGTGAATCTTGTTACGCGCACCGAAGATGTACTTGCTCATCTTCGGATTCCAGTACTTGGTCTGGTGGCCGAAGTGGGCGCCTGCCTTGAGCAGGTCACGCATATTGACTTGTGCCATGGATGACTCCTGAAACTATCGGGTTAGGCCTCCACACACCCCATGGATCCGACTGCCGGAGGTCAGCCGACAGCACCCGGGACCATGTGACGGTGCATGTGTGATTTCAAGGCGTTTCTAATCACGCACTTCACAGTATCGTCGCCGACGAAGTACCGCTCAACCGCGGGAAAGACGGCCGGTACAACGATTGCAGGAAAGCGCGCAGCTTTATACCATAGATCAACGCCAAGTTGAAGTCGCCCGCTCTCTTGTACCGCCCGCGACTGGCACCACCACCCCCAGATGTCGAGAATCCATGAACGTTCCCATCAAAACGCCCGACGAAATCGACAAGATGCGCGAAGCCGGTCGCCAGGCCGCCAGCGTGCTGGAAATGATCGCCCCCCACGTCCAAGCCGGTATCAGCACCGGCGAGCTCGACCGGTTGTGCCACGATTATATCGTTCACGAACTGGGCTCTACACCGGCACCGCTCAATTACCATGGTTTCCCCAAATCGATCTGCACTTCGATTAATCATGTGGTGTGCCATGGCATCCCCGATGACGCCAAGAAGCTCAAGAAAGGCGACATCATGAATATCGACATCACTGTCAAGACTGCCGACGGTTACCACGGTGACTCGAGCAAGATGTTCATCATCGGCGAAAGTATCCAGGGTGAACGGCTTTCACGCGTCACTCAGGAATGCCTGTACTACAGCATCGCCCAGGTCAGGCCAGGAGCCCGCTTATCCGACCTGGCGCGACCGATCCAAAGTCATGCCGAGGCTAATGGCTATTCGGTAGTGCGCGATTTCTGCGGTCACGGAATCGGCGCGGTCTTCCATGAGGATCCCCAAGTACTGCATTACGATGGTTACGCTCCGGAAGCCGATATCGAATTGGCCGAGGGCATGTGTTTCACCATCGAGCCGATGATCAATGTCGGCGGCTATCGCACCAAGGTGCTTCGCGACGGCTGGACGGCAGTAACCAAGGACAAGAGCCTCTCCGCGCAGTGGGAACACACACTGCTGGTCACCGCCAGCGGCGTCGAAGTGCTCACTGCCCGTGGCGAAGAAGACCTGTCGTTCCTTCACGGCTGACCATGCTACTGCACCATTATCGTTTCGTCCCCGACGAGAGCCTGTTTGATGTCGCGGCCCTGCGTGACTCCCTCCAGGGCCAGCGCTCATCCATCGCCTCCTTCAAGGAGGCGTTGCGCACCATCCAGGCACGCCTCGACGAGCGTTTTCGCGCCGGCGCCGACATCCGCGACCTGATACATGGCCGCGCCTGGTGCCTCGACCGCCTTCTGGAAATGGCCTGGTCACGGTACGCCTGGCCCGATGACGGCATTACCCTGCTTGCGGTGGGTGGCTATGGGCGTGGCGAATTGCACCCATACTCGGATATCGACCTCCTATTTCTACTCGAGAACGATGATGACACCCCGTACCGCGAGCCGCTAACCGATTTCATCACCTTCTTGTGGGACATCGGTTTGGAAATCGGCCACAGCGTGCGTTCACTGGCCGACTGCGAGCGTGAGGCCATGGCCGATATCACAGTCATCACCAACCTACTCGAGTCACGTACCCTGGCCGGCCCCGAATGGCTGCGCGAGGCCATGCAGGAACGCCTGTCTACAAATCGCCTGTGGCCCGCGGATCGCTTTTTCGAGGCCAAGTGGCAAGAACAGATTGCTCGCCACTATCGATACAACAACTCCGAGTATCACCTCGAACCCAACATCAAGAGCTCTCCCGGTGGGCTGCGCGACATTCAGATGATCGGCTGGGTAGCCAAGCGCCACTTCGGCAGTCAGCGCTATGAGGATCTGGTGGCCAACGGTTTCATGAACGATGCCGAACTGCGCATCCTGAGCCAAGGCCAAGCATTTCTGTGGCAAGTGCGCTATGCCTTGCACATGCTCACCGGACGCGCCGAGGATCGTCTTCTGTTCGACCATCAGCGCACCATCGCCGAATTGTTCGGCTACCGAGACACTCCCGAGCGGCTGGCTGTCGAGCAGTTCATGAAGCGCTACTACCGGCATGTCACGGCCCTCGCCGGCCTCAACGACATGCTGCTACAGCACTTCGACGAGGTGATCCTACGCGGCGACGAGAAGCTCGAGACCAGGCCTCTCAATGACCGTTTCGAAATCAAGGGCGGTTACATCCAGGCTCGCTACCCACGAGTTTTCCATCATCGCCCTTCGGCGCTGCTGGAGCTGTTCCTGTTGATGGCCCAACATCCCGATATCGAAGGAGTACGCGCCTCTACCATCCGCCTGATCCGCGACAATCGCCATCGCATCGACGACCTGTTTCGCGACGATGTCCGCCACCAGAGCCTGTTCATGGAATTGTTACGCTGTGGCGGCAACGTCGCTCGCCAGTTACGGCGCATGAACCGCTATGGCGTGCTCGGCAAGTACCTGCCGGAATTCGGCCAGGCGGTAGGGTTGATGCAGCACGACCTGTTCCACATCTATACCGTCGACGCTCATACCCTACGTCTGCTGAAATTCATACAACGTTTCCGCGAACCCGAAGGGCGCGGAGACTTCCCGGTAGCAGCGGTTCTGGTGCACCAACTACCCAAACTCGAACTACTGTGGATTGCCGGCCTCTATCACGACATCGGCAAGGGGCGTGGTGGCAATCATTCGATTCTTGGTGCCCTAGATGCCGAAGCATTCTGTGAACGCCATGGATTATCGCCCCACGATACCCGGCTGGTGAGCTGGTTGGTGGAAAACCACTTGCTGATGTCGAAGACTGCTCAGAAGCGCGACATCTCCGACCCTGACGTGATTCGCGAATTCGCCACCCAAATGCGCGACGAAGTCCATCTCGACTATCTCTACGTGCTGACCGTGGCCGATATCAATGCCACCAACCCATCACTATGGAATGGCTGGCGCGCCTCGCTGATGCGCCAGTTGCATACCGAGACCAAGCGCGCCCTGCGGCGGGGTCTGGAAAATCCGTTGGACCGCGAAGACTGGGTACGCGAGACCCGCCAGGAAGCACGTGGCCTACTTGCCACCGTCGGTGCCGACCTGGCCAAGGTAGACCAACTGTGGGAGTCGCTCGGTGAAGACTACTTCCTACAGTATGCGCCCAGCGAAATCGTGTGGCAGACTCAAGGCATCCTGGCGCATGGCGACTCGCCGCTGCCGCTGATTCTGATCAGCGCCCCCACCGAAGACATGGCAGAAGGTGGCACCAAGGTATTCATCCATACCCGTTCAGTGGATGACTTGTTCGCCGCTACAGCGGCAGCCATGGAACAACTTGGCCTGTCGATCCACGATGCGCGTATCGCGACTTCCAGCA
The DNA here is from genome assembly GCF_000409775.1 of Litchfieldella anticariensis FP35 = DSM 16096. Taxonomy (GTDB): domain Bacteria; phylum Pseudomonadota; class Gammaproteobacteria; order Pseudomonadales; family Halomonadaceae; genus Litchfieldella; species Litchfieldella anticariensis. The sequence continues at coordinate 599,782 of NZ_KE332391.1, forward strand.
ACGACCGGACGCTCAACACCTTCATCATTTTGGACGACGAAGGCCAGCCGATACGCGATCGGGAACGACTTGCCGATATTCGGCGCTATCTGGTGGAAGAACTCGACGATCCAGACGACTATCCGCAAATCGTTACCCGCCACACCCCGCGCCAACTAAAGCATTTCAAGGTTCCCACTCAAGTGGTGATCGAACAGGACCCGGCCAACGAGCGCACCATGCTCGAACTGGTGGCCCCCGACCGACCTGGCCTGCTGGCCCGAGTGGGGCGCATCTTCATGGAACAGGACATCGCGCTGTCAACGGCCAAGATCGCCACTCTGGGTGAACGCGTTGAAGACGTGTTTTTCATCACCGACAAGCAAGGCCGACCGCTGACCGACCCCGAGCGCCAGCAGCGTTTGCGTGAGCGGCTGACCGAGGTGCTCAGTGTCTAGGCTTCATCTGAAACGTCGACGAGCGATGGCCTGGTAGCTTTTGAACGAAGCCGAAATTTGAGGCCCCAGGTGGGCTTCCCTATAATCGCCTGCCTGAACATCACACGCGGCACGGTGCCAAGGGCGCTGTCCCCCGATAACGACAAGCGCCTCGGCAAGGCGCAGCCAGGACACTCATGAACCCCGATCTCGACGCCTTGAAACCTTATCCCTTCGAGAAACTCGCCGCCCTCAAGGCTGGCGTGAAGCCCCCCGAGGCGCTTGGGCATATTCCGCTGACCATCGGCGAGCCTCAGCACGCGCCGTATGCAGCGGCACTCGAGACGCTGCACAGGCATCAGCATGAGATGGCGCGTTACCCCGCCACTGCCGGTTTGCCGGAACTGCGCCGAGCGATTGCTGCGTGGGCAATGCGACGCTTTTCGCTACCGGGGCTCGACCCCGACACCCAAGTGCTGCCGGTCAACGGCACCCGCGAGGCGATCTTCGCCTTCGTCCAGGCAGCACTCGATCGCACCCGCGCGGCGCGGGTCGCCATGCCCAATCCCTTCTATCAGATCTACGAGGGCGCCACGCTGCTAGCTGGCGGCGAGCCACTGTACCTCGACTGCCATGCAGAAAATGGCTTCCGTTCAGACATCAATGCGGTGAGCACGGATACCTGGCGTAATGTGCAGATCGTATTCGTCTGCTCACCGGGCAACCCCACCGGTGCAGTCACGCCACTCGAGGATTTCACACGCCTGATCGAACTAGCCGATGAGTTCGATTTCATTGTCGCCTCCGACGAGTGCTACTCCGAGCTCTATCTCGACGAAGCCGCTCCACCGCCAGGGTTACTCGAGGCCTGTGCCCAGCTTGGTCGTCACGACTATCGGCGTTGCCTGGTGTTTCACTCGCTGTCCAAGCGTTCCAACCTGCCGGGATTGCGCTCGGGCTTCGTCGCCGGCGACGCCGCGCTGATCGCTCCCTTCAAGCGCTACCGCACCTATCACGGTTGCGCCATGTCACTACCGCTGCAGCATGCCTCCGTCACCGCCTGGCAGGATGAGAGCCATGTACGTGCCAACCGCGATGCTTATCGCGAGAAGTTCGCTGCGGTCACCGAAATCCTCTCACCGGTGATGGCGTTCCCGACGCCAGAAGCCAGTTTCTACTTGTGGCCAGCAATCCCCGGCGGTGACGATGAAGCCTTTACCCGCGACCTGTATGCGGAGGAACATGTCAGCGTACTACCCGGTCGCTACATGTCGCGGGATGGTACCGATGGCAGCAACCCTGGTGCGGGGCGGGTGCGCCTGGCACTGGTCGCCGAGGTCGAGGCCACTGTCGAGGGTGCCCGGCGTATCCGGCGCTTCCTCGAACGTCGCTGAAGGAGTCACCATGTATACCTTGTATGGCATCAAGAATTGCGATACCTGCCGCAAGGCGCGTAAAGCCCTGGACAGCAAAGACGTTCCTTACCGCTTTCACGACCTGCGCGAGGATGGGCTTTCGGCAGACCTGATCGAGCACCTTCTCGAACGCATTCCCTTGATGACCTTGCTCAACAAGCGCAGCACCACTTGGCGTAACCTCGATGCCCTCAACAAGGACGACATCGATGCCAACAGCGCCCGCTCGCTGATGCTGGAACATCCAACACTAATCAAGCGCCCGTTGCTGGATACCGGCAATGGCTTTCTCGTCGGCTATCGAGACAGCGATTACGACAAGTTGACGGGCTAGCCCTTTCCCTTTAATCATCCCAGAGGATATTCCCCATGCTGAGCTTCGCACTCGGAATCGGTACCCAGAACACCCAAGGCGACTGGCTGGAAATCTATTACCCCACACCGCTACTCAACCCCCAGGCCAGCCTGGTAGAAGCCGCCAAGAAGGCCCTGGACGCTCCCGAAGGCAATGCCGCGGTGAGCTTCCTGCCCGAGCACTGCAGTGGACTGGCCCAAGCGTTTCGCAATGCGGGCCATACGGAACAGGCTGAGCTTGCCGAGCTCCTGGCCACTAGCCAACGGCCACTGGTGGCCATGTTCCTGGAAAGCGACCACCCCCCCGAGTCGGCTCCAGAGGTCTATCTCAAGTTGCACTTGTTGTCACATCGCCTGGTCGAGCCCCACGGCATCGATCTGACCGGCATGTTTGGCCTGTTGCGCAACGTGGCCTGGACCAATGAAGGCGCCATCGATATCGAGGAGCTGCCATCGCGTCGTCTCAAGGCACGCCTGGAGGGCCGCACCTTGTCCGTGGACTGCGTCGACAAGTTCCCCAAGATGGCTGATTATGTGGTACCCAATGGGGTACGTATCGGCGACGCTGCACGCGTACGCTTGGGGGCCCACCTTGGGGAGGGCACCACCGTCATGCACGAAGGCTTCGTCAACTTCAATGCCGGTACTGTCGGCCCCGGCATGATCGAAGGACGTATCTCCGCTGGAGTGGTGGTCGGCAAGGGTTCTGACTTGGGCGGTGGCTGCTCGACCATGGGCACGCTTTCCGGTGGCGGAAACATGATCATCAAGGTCGGCGAAGGTTGCCTGATCGGTGCCAATGCCGGCATCGGCATCCCGCTGGGTGACCGCTGCACCGTGGAGGCCGGTCTCTACATCACTGCTGGCGCCAAGGTCACCCTGCTCGACGATCAGGGCCAGGAAGTCAAGACCGTGGCCGCTCGTGAGCTGGCCGGCCAGAGCGACCTGCTGCTGCGACGCAACTCGCAGACCGGGCGTATCGAGTGCCTGACCAACAAGAGCGCAATTGCGTTGAACGAGGCGCTGCACGCCAACCAATGAACGACCGCTGGTACCTGCTCCGGCAGGTATCACTTCCCACGTCATCCAGGACCCCGCATGCCAATGCCCGAGAATGACCCACACGAGAACGCTACACTCTCCTCGACCCTTCAACTTGCCATGGAGTTGATGCGTCGACCTTCGGTGACCCCAGATGACGTTGGATGTCAGGAATTGATGATTGAGCGCCTCGAACGCTTGGGCTTTCACATCGAGCGACTGCCGTTTGGCGATGTCGAGAACTTCTGGGCAGTTCGAGGCCATCACGGGCCGGTACTGGCTTTCGCCGGTCACACCGATGTGGTACCCAGCGGGCCGGACGTACTCTGGGAGTACCCTCCATTCGAGCCACGTATCGACGACGAGGGCATGCTTTGTGGCCGCGGCGCTGCCGACATGAAGGGTAGTCTAGCGGCAATGCTCACCGCCGTGGAGCGATTCGTGACCGCTCATCCCGATCACGACGGCAAGATCGCCTTCCTGATCACTTCCGACGAAGAGGGGCCGGCGATCGACGGCACCCGCGCGGTGGTTGAACATCTGCGGGAAACACATGAACGCCTGGATTATTGTATCGTCGGCGAGCCCTCCTCCACCAACGAACTGGCTGACACGATCAAAAATGGGCGACGTGGCTCGCTTGGCGGTGTACTGCATGTCAAGGGCATACAAGGCCACGTGGCCTACCCTCATCTGGCGCGCAATCCCATTCATGAGACCGCCCCCGCCCTGGATGCTCTGGTACGTGAGCACTGGGACGGCGGTAACGCTTTCTTCCCCGCCACCAGTTTCCAGATCTCCAATATCCGCTCGGGCACCGGCGCCACCAATGTGATCCCTGGCGAGTTGGAAGTCATCTTCAACTTCCGCTATTCCACCGAAGTTACCTACCAACAATTACAGGAGCGCACTCAGGCAATCCTCGACGCCCACGGGCTCGACTACCGGCTCGACTGGACGCTCAATGGCGAACCCTTCCTGACCGCTGAGGGCGAGTTGGTGGCAGCATCACTGGCTGGCGTCGAGGAAGTGCTGAGACAGCGCCCGGAGCTGTCAACGGCCGGCGGCACTTCCGATGGCCGCTTCATTGCCACGCTAGGTGCCCAGGTGGTCGAACTGGGGCCACTCAACGCCACCATCCACAAGGTCAACGAACGGGTCCGCGCCGCTGACCTGGACACTCTGAGCGATATATACGAAGCCATTCTCAGGCGCTTGTTCGCTTAAGTCACCCCGAGGTTATCATGCAGCGCTACCCCGATATCGAAATCTACCTGGCCAAGGTGTCACACGAGGCGCTGAACGTCTGGTTGGCCGAACGATTGGATGCGCCGCCCTTGCAGAAGGTCGGTAAGGGTAAGGCGCGTACTACCGGGTACGGAGATGGTCGTCGTATTCCCGTACTACTGGTGGAGCAGGCAGCGGAAGGCTACGCTAGCTTGTGGTTCGACAGCGACGCCACGCCTTGGCCTAGGGACGTGGACTGCGCCCGCGAGGCCGCCCAGCGGTTAAGCTGTGAAGTGCGCTGCTCGCTGGGCGGCTGGCAACCCGGCGACGACCCCGACCGCTTCTGGCAGGTACTGCCTGATGGAAGCGAAGGCGCTATCGATTGGCCAGACTCGGGACAATAGGCCATAACGACAGCGCCCCGCATGAGGCGGGGCGCTGTCTGGCATTAAAAACGAACTAGGTGATCACCGTGACATCATCGGCTTGAAGCCCGCGTTCGTTCTCGATGACGTGATAACGCACCTTCTGCCCCTCGGCCAGAGTGCGATGTCCTTTGCCGCGAATGGCACGAAAATGCACGAAGACGTCCTCACCGCTATCGCGGGTGATGAAACCATAACCCTTGTTGACATTAAACCACTTGACCTCGCCAATCTCGCGATCATCATCCTCGACTTCGGCTAGAGTGGCCAATTTAGGGGTCAACATATTGACCGCCAGAGTGGCGATCAGCAGCGGCACGAACACCGCCACCGCGACGGCCACATAGATGACGGCCACTCCACTCGGTTCAAGAGTGGCAAACAGCTCTCGGGATAATGTCCTCCCGGTGAACGAGATGAACAGAGCGATCAACAATGGAGCAGGAGCAGCGAGTAACAGACTGATAAGACTACAACGAAGCAAGACCTTACGATTCATGGACCTCGAGTTCTCTTGTGATGGCAATGGATAAACGATCATGACGAATGCCCACCAGCGCTTATGCCTCGGGGCGTCGATCTACTTAGTGAAGGTGTCGCGATGAACGGCAACACACAACCCGACGATTCTAGCATGACAAAGGACGACTCGCTCACCCACCATCAGACACGGCTCGACGAATTGGAGAGCCGTATCGCTTATCAGGAACATTGGCTGGATAGTTTGGATCGGGCCGTTGCCACCCAAGAGAAGCGGCTGGCTCAACTGGAAAGGCTGAGCGAGCTGATGCAACAGCGTCTGCGCGACCAGCAACGTGCCATGCAAGACGACGACCATGGTGCCGGCTTTCGGCCTGAGGACGAAGTTCCACCGCATTATTGATGGAAGAGGAAGAGGAAGAGGAAGAGGAAGAGGAAGAGGAAGAGGAAGAGGAAGAGGAAGAGGAAGAGGAAGAGGAAGAGGAAGAGGAAGAGGAAGAGGAAGAGGAAGAGGAAGAGGAAGGCAGTATCTCGCTTTTCCTTCCCTCTTCAAGGCGCGTAGCGCCGTTCTTCGACCTTTTTTCTTAAAGCTGCGAGCAGCGTTCTTCCATCTTCCAGGCGCGGAGCGCCGCTCTTCCAGCTTCTAGCTCAATTCATCTAGATAGCGCTCAGCGTCGAGTGCTGCCATGCAGCCGCTGCCGGCCGAGGTAATCGCTTGACGGTAGACGTGATCCATGACGTCGCCACTGGCAAAGACGCCTGGCACACTCGTAGCGGTGGCGTTGCCTTCCAGCCCCGAGCGCACTTTGATATAGCCACCGGCCATATCGAGCTGACCTTCGAAGATCCCAGTGTTGGGGGTGTGCCCGATGGCGATGAACACCCCAGGCGCGGGGAGCTCCTTGGTGCTGCCATCCTGGGTCGACTTGAGACGCACGCCGGTGACCCCGGTATTATCACCCAGCACCTCATCCAAGGTGTGGTTCCATTCCACTTCGATGTTGCCGTTCTCAACCTTGTCGAACAGCTTATCCTGCAGAATTTTCTCAGCCCGCAAGCTATCGCGGCGGTGAACCAAGGTCACCTTGGATGCGATGTTCGACAGGTAAAGCGCCTCTTCTACAGCCGTATTGCCGCCACCTACCACCACGACCTCTTGATTGCGGTAGAAGAAACCGTCGCAGGTGGCACAAGCCGAAACCCCCTGCCCCATGAACGCTTGCTCGGAGGGCAACCCCAGATAACGAGCACTGGCTCCGGTCGCAATGATCAATGCATCACAAGTGTAAGTGCCGTTGTCCCCTTTGAGGGTGAAAGGCCTCTGGCGCAATTCGACTTCATTGACATGATCGAACAGCACCTCGGTATCGAATCGTTCGGCATGCTTGCGCATGCGTTCCATCAGCTCAGGCCCCTGTACACCAGCATCATCACCAGGCCAGTTGTCGACGTCGGTGGTCGTCGTCAGTTGGCCACCGGCCTGCATACCGGTGATCAGCAGCGGTTTGAGGTTGGCACGGGCAGCATAGACGGCAGCCGTATAGCCGGCCGGACCGGAACCGAGAATGATCAGGCGTTCGTGGCGCACTTCGCTCATGGGATGGAAACCTCATAACTCAAGCTGACGAAAAGGCTGCGGTGACCCCAGCGGCCCTGTGGCATGGCTTTAACGCAAATCCATGCCACAAAACCCTGCATATAATCATTGTAACCCGGCTTGCCATACTGATCGCAACGAAAGAGGCGGCCCCGCGGGCCGCCTCTGGAAGTACCGAAAACTTACAGGCCCTGAGAGTGGGCACCCAGGTACTTGGCAACGCCTTCCGCATCCGCCTGCATGCCTTCCTGGCCCTCATCCCAGCCTGCCGGGCAGACTTCACCATGCTTCTGGTGGTGCTTGAGAGCCTTGACCATACGCAACATCTCATCGACGTTACGACCCAGCGGCAGGTTGTTCACGACCTGATGCTGGACCACGCCATTCTCGTCGATCAGGAAGGAGCCGCGCATGGCGACACCGGCTTCCGGATGCTCGATGCCGTAGGCCTGAGTGATCTCATGCTTGACGTCGGCAACGATGGGGAAGCCGACTTCACCGATACCGCCCTTCTCCGGTGAGGTCTTGCGCCAGGCGTAGTGGGTGAACTGGGAGTCGATGGAAACCCCGATTACTTCGGCACCGAGTTCCTTGAACTGGGCCAGACGGTTGTCGTGGGCGATGATTTCGGACGGACAGACGAAGGTGAAATCCAGCGGCCAGAAGAACAGCACGCGCAGCTTTCCGTTGCTGTCGGACAGCTTGAAGTTCTCGACGATTTCACCATTTCCCAGGACAGCAGCGGCTTCGAAATCCGGGGCTTGACGACCAACCAGTACGCTCATGCAGATCTCCTTTGAGATTGAGAGGTTTTGTGAGTGATGAAAACGGGCTCTAGACTAAAGTCAATGTCTAGGATACCGCAATTTAATAAGCCCAATCGGCAATATAGTCAGTGGCTATCCTACCATGGGCACGTGACCGGAAAATGAACGAGCCGACGTCATTTCTTCAAGGGACATCGTCATCACGGCTCAAGGTCACGTCTTCCAGTTCGCCGTTGTGCGGCGATACTGCAATCAGTACCTGGATGGGCGCACAACAGCGCGGGCAGTCTTCCCAGGTCTGATGACTTCCCTGACTGGCATCCACCAGCAGGTCGAATTCGGTGCTGCAATAAGGGCAGTACACCAACCGTGAGGCCAACATTTCCTCATGCATGCTGCGCTCCCGACAGCCGTGCACCACCCATGAACCCTCCACATGGGGGTAGTGCACGATACTTTCAAGTTGTCGTGATCAGACCGAAGTGGATCCCCGGCCTTCCCTAGTTTCCCAGCATAGCTGCTGTTGCCGGGAACTTGGCCTACGGCAGTGCTTGAAAACAGCATCTATCATGACCATGTGCTATGAAGAGTCCCGCACGGATGATCCTTCACCCGTCATGAGGAGAAGACCATGAGCGCCGATTCCGTTCCGCGCACGCTTGCCAGCCTGACTGTGGCAGAGCGCATCTATCACTATTACAGCCTGCCCAAGGCGGCCGAGACCTTGGGCGACATATCGCGCTTGCCCATGACCCTCAAGGTGTTGCTGGAGAATCAGCTGCGTTTCGCCGATGACGAGAGCGTCTCCCGCGACGATATGCAGGCACTGGTCGACTGGCAGAAGGAGGCTCGCTCGAGCCGCGAGATCGGCTATCGTCCCGCGCGAGTGCTGATGCAGGACTTCACCGGGGTTCCCGGTGTGGTCGACCTTGCCTCGATGCGCGCCGCGGTCGAGACGTTGGGCGAAGAACCCTCACGGATCAACCCGCTATCGCCCGTGGATCTGATCATCGACCACTCGGTGATGGTCGACAAGTACGGTAATCCCACAGCCTTTCGCGACAACGTAGCCATTGAGATGGAACGCAACCGCGAGCGCTATGAGTTCCTCCGCTGGGGCCAGGAAGCCTTCGACAATTTTCGTGTGGTCCCCCCAGGCACCGGTATCTGCCATCAAGTCAACCTGGAATACCTGGGCAAGACGGTGTGGACCAAGGAGGAAGGCGGCAAGACTCTCGCCTACCCCGACACCCTGGTGGGAACCGACTCCCACACCACTATGATCAACGGGCTAGGCATTCTCGGCTGGGGCGTGGGCGGCATAGAGGCAGAAGCCGCCATGCTCGGCCAGCCGGTATCGATGCTGATCCCAGAGGTGGTGGGCTTCAAACTCACTGGTAAGCTGCGTGAGGGCATCACTGCCACCGATTTGGTACTAACGGTGACTCAGATGCTGCGCAAGAAGGGAGTCGTTGGCAAGTTCGTAGAATTCTACGGCGATGGCCTGAACGATCTGCCGCTCGCCGACCGCGCCACCATCGCCAACATGGCGCCAGAATACGGCGCCACCTGCGGTTTCTTCCCGGTGGATGACGAAACGCTCAACTACTTGCACCTAACCGGTCGCAGCAAGCCCCAAGTAGCTCTGGTGGAAGCCTATAGTAAGGCCCAGGGACTGTGGCGCGAACCCGGTGCCGAGCCAATTTTCAGTGACACCCTGCACTTGGACATGGGCGATGTCGAAGCCAGCCTGGCCGGCCCCAAGCGGCCCCAGGACCGCGTCGCACTCAGCGACATGAAGGCGACCTTCGAGAAGCTGATGAACGGTGACACCTCACAGCCGCCCTCCACTGAAAAGGGACGATTGTTCTCCGAAGGCGGTCAGACCGCGGTGGGCATCGAGGCAAGCTACGAGCATCACGACAGCCAGGACGTCACCCTCGCCGGCGAGGCCTTCAAGCTCAACCCTGGTGCCGTGGTGATCGCTGCCATCACCTCCTGCACCAATACCAGCAACCCCAATGTAATGCTGGCTGCAGGACTCTTGGCACGTAAGGCCCTACAGAAAGGACTCAAGACCAAGCCATGGGTCAAGACTTCTCTGGCACCAGGCTCCAAGGTAGTCACCGACTATCTGGCCGCGGGTGGTTTCCAGGAAGATCTGGATGCGCTGGGTTTCAACTTGGTCGGCTATGGTTGCACCACCTGCATCGGCAACTCTGGCCCACTACCCGAGGCCATCGAAAAAGCCATCGAAGACGGCGACCTGACCGTAGCCTCGGTGCTTTCCGGTAACCGCAATTTCGAGGGCCGCATACACCCGCTGGTCAAGACCAACTGGCTGGCGTCGCCACCGCTGGTAGTGGCCTATGCTCTAGCAGGTAATGTACGCCTCGACCTGGCCAAGGAACCGCTAGGCAAAGACCAGGACGGTCAGGCGATCTACTTGCAGGACATCTGGCCTTCCCAAGCGGAAATCGCCGAAGCGGTGGAAAAGGTCAAGACCGATATGTATCGCAAGGAGTATGCCGAGGTCTTCGATGGCGACGAGGTCTGGAAGGCCATCAATGTACCGCAAAGCCAGGTCTACGAATGGTCGAAGGACTCCACCTACATTCAACACCCGCCGTTCTTCGAGGGCATGGGCAAGGAGCCCGCCCCGGTGGAGGACGTCAAGGATGCCCGTATCCTGGCCATGCTCGGCGACTCAGTGACCACCGACCATATCTCTCCAGCTGGCGCCATCAAACCCGACAGCCCCGCTGGTCGCTACTTGCAGGAGCGTGGCGTCAAGCCAGTAGACTTCAACTCCTATGGCTCACGGCGTGGCAACCATGAGGTGATGATGCGCGGCACCTTTGCCAACGTGCGCATCAGAAACGAGATGCTCAACGGCGTCGAAGGTGGCTACACCCGTCACATATCCAGCGGCAAGCAGATGGCGATCTACGACGCGGCGATGAAATACCAAGAGGAAGGCACGCCGCTAGTGGTGATCGCTGGCAAAGAGTATGGTACCGGCTCGTCACGCGACTGGGCCGCCAAGGGTACCCGCCTGCTCGGCGTACGTGCAGTATTGGCCGAATCCTACGAGCGCATCCACCGCTCCAACCTGATCGGCATGGGCGTGGTACCGCTTCAGTTCTCCGAGGGCGAAAGCCGCAAAACACTGGGACTGACAGGCGATGAGGCAGTCTCCATCGAGGGACTCGGTGAGTTGACCCCGGGCGGCAAAGTCAAGGTGACCATCGCCAGCGACAAGGGTGAGAAGAAGTTCGAGGCGCTGTGTCGCATCGATACCGCCAACGAGCTGGAGTACTACCACCACGGCGGCATCCTGCACTATGTGCTGAGGAAGATGATCGGCTCGGTGTGATCGAGCTTCGAGCTTCGAGCTTCGAGCTTCGAGCTTCGAGCTTCGAGCTTCGAGCTTCGAGCTTCGAGCTTCGAGCTTCGAGCAGGATTGTGGTCGGTTTCGAACCACCCGCAAACTGCCCGTAGCTCGTAGCCCGTTGCTTAGAACGCCCGGCGACGATAACCGCGATAGCGTGGATACCAGAAGTTGCGCTCGATAGCCTCCCACAGTGTCTTGTCATCACTCTTCAGCGCCACGCCATCTTCCTGGGCCTGCTTGGCTACGTCGAAGGCTATCGCCTTGCTGATCTCGCGAATATCTGACAATGCCGGCAGCAGCGCGCCCTCGCCATGTTTGACGATAGGTGCGCCGTTGGCCAGCGCGTTGGAGGCCGCCATGAGCATGGCATCGGTCACCCGCGTCGCCCCAACAGCCACCACGCCAAGCCCGATACCCGGGAAGATATAAGCGTTATTGCACTGGGCGATGCGGTAGGTCTTGCCCTTCAGTTCTACCGGCTTGAAGGGGCTGCCAGTGGCCACCATGGCCTGACCGTCGGTCCACGCCAGCACGTCTTCAGGAGTGGCTTCGACGCGCGAAGTAGGGTTGGAAAGCGGCATCACCAACGGCTGAGGACAGCCGGCCTGCAGTTCCTCGATCACCTCGCGTGTGAATAGGCCTCGCTGGCCAGAAACCCCGATCAGCACTGTCGGCTTGGCGTGGTGTACCACATCCAGCAAGCGGCGCTCGCCCCAACCTTCGACCTCGCCCGATTCATGGGCCAGGCGCGCCTGGAAATCGTAAAGCCCCTGCATGTCTTTGGTCAGCAGCCCAAAGCGGTCAATCATGAATACCCGCTTGCGCGCTTCAGCCTCACCGAGTCCTTCCTTCTGCATGGCCACCACGATCTGCTCGGCGATGCCGCAGCCTGCCGAACCAGCGCCGACGAAGGCCACGCGCTGGTCGCTGACTTTCTCACCCTTGGCCTTGCAGGCGGCCAGCAAGGTACCCACGCATACCGCTGCAGTGCCCTGGATATCGTCGTTGAAACAGCACAGCTCATCGCGATAACGCTCAAGCAGCGGCATGGCATTGGTCTGAGCGAAGTCCTCGAACTGTAGCAACACATTCGGCCAACGCCGCTTCACCGCGGCGATGAAGTCAGCGAGGAAAGCATCGTATTCATCCTGGGAAATACGCTGATGGCGCCACCCCATGTACATGGGATCGTCGAGCAGTGCCTGATTATTGGTGCCCACATCGAGCATGATCGGCAAGGTATAGGCGGGGCTGATGCCACCACAAGCGGTGTACAACGACAGCTTGCCGATCGGGATGCCCATACCACCGATGCCTTGGTCGCCGAGCCCCAGAATACGCTCACCGTCGGTGACCACGATCACCTTGACCTTGTCCTTGGTGGCACTGCGCAGGATGTCATCCAGGTACTCGCGATGCGGATAGGAGACGAACAGGCCGCGATGGTTGCGGTAGATGTTGGAGAACTCCTCGCAGGCCTCACCCACCGTAGGCGTGTAAATGATGGGCAGCATCTCTTCGAGGTGCTCCTCCAGCAGGCGGAAGAACAGTGTCTCGTTGTCGTCCTGAATGGCACGCAGATAGATATGGCGATCCAGATCGTTCTGGCACTGCCGGTACTGACGATAGGCGCGTTCTGCCTGTTCCTCGATGATCTCGACGTTGTGGGGCAGCAAACCGATAAGGTTGAAGGCGATACGTTCCTGCAGCGTGAAGGCACTGCCCTTGTTGAGCAGCGGCATCTCCAATAGCGATGGGCCAGCATAAGGCACATACAACGGGCGTTTGGCTGATTCGTTCATCTCTCGTCTCGTGCTGTGATCATGGAAGCGAGGTCAATGGTACGTCAGTGGAAGCGCCCCAGCCCCACGGCGTGACGCAGACGGTCCATCATGGGGGCAGCTTCGGCGCGAGCTCGCTCGGCACCCTTGAGCAGCACCGCCTCTATATGCCCTGGATCCTCCATCAATGCCTGATAGCGCTCGCGGGGCTCACGCAGATGCTCGTTGAGAAGCTCGAAGAGCTGGTTCTTGGCCTCACCCCAGCCGATCCCCTCAAGATACTCCTGACGCATGGCGTCGGCCTCCTCCTGTGTGGCGAAGGCCGAATAGATCTGGAACAGAGTGCAATTATCAGGATCCTTGGGTTCCCCTGGCTCCAGAGAATTGGTCTTGATCTTGCGCACCAGCTTGAGCAATTTCTTCTCGGACGCGAACAGCGGAATGGTGTTGTTGTAGCTCTTGGACATCTTGCGTCCGTCGAGGCCACCCAACACCTCCACCCTTTCATCCACTACCGCTTCCGGCAGGGTGAAGTATTGCCCCTTGAAAAGGTGATTGAAGCGGCCGGCCATATCGCGGGCCATCTCGATATGTTGGATCTGATCGCGCCCCACCGGCACCTTCTTCGCATTGAACATCAGGATATCGGCAGCCATCAGTACCGGATAGCTGAACAGTCCCATGGTGATGCCCTTGTCCGGGTCCTGGTTACCGGCAGCTTCGTTTTCCGCTACCGCTGCCTTGTAGGCATGAGCCCGGTTCATCAACCCCTTGGCGCAGACACAGGACAATAGCCAAGTCAGCTCGGGGATTTCGGGAATATCCGACTGGCGATAAAAAATGGCGTTGTCGGTATCCAGTCCCAGCGCTAGCCAGGTAGCGGCGATCTCCAGACGCGACTCTTGCACCCGCTGCGGCTCCTGGCACTTGATCAGCGCGTGCAGGTCGGCCATGAAGTAGTAGGATTGGACGCTCGGATCCTGGCTTGCGGCAATGGCAGGCTTGATGGCACCGACATAGTTGCCGAGGTGCGGCGTGCCGGTGGTGGTGATACCGGTAAGAACACGTGTCTTGGTCATGGAGTCTGACTGGCCTGATCTATCGTTACGATCGCGCCAGTTTAACGTGCTGCCCCGCTCAAGGCGAACGGGGCAAGCACTTTCGCTCCTCAAGAACTCATCCGACCAGGGAAGCCGGATCCACGCTCTCCAATCCGAAAGCCTCGGCAACTGCCGGATAAGTCACCTGACCGTCATGCACGTTGAGCCCGGGCAGGAAATGTGGGTCATCAGCCAATGCCTGCTGCCAGCCCTTGTCGGCCAACGCCATGACGAATGGCAGGGTAGCGTTGGTCAGAGCCTGGGTCGACGTCCGCGCCACGGCACCCGGCATATTGGCCACGCAATAGTGCACGATGCCATCGACCACGTAGGTCGGCTCGGCATGGGTGGTCGCCTTACTGGTTTCGAAGCAGCCCCCCTGGTCGATGGCGACATCCACCAGCACGCTGCCGGGCTTCATGTCCGAGAGCTGGGCACGAGTGATCAACTTGGGAGCAGCGGCTCCAGGCACTAATACGGCACCGATGATCAGATCGGAGTCGCGAATCGCCTCATCCAACGCATCGGCGGTGGAATAGGCAGTTCTCATGCGTCCCTGGTAGCGGTGGTCGAGCACCTCCAGACGTGGCAGCGACTTATCGAGGATCGTCACCTCAGCTCCCAAGCCCAATGCCATACGGGCCGCGTTCTCACCGACCACCCCACCACCGATGACGGTGACCCTAGCCGGCGGTACACCCGGCACCCCAGGCAACAGTACACCCGACCCGCCCTGCGCCTTTTCCAGACTGTGCGCCCCGGCCTGTACGGCCATACGCCCAGCTACCGCGCTCATCGGTGCCAGCAGCGGCAAGCCACCATGTGGGCTAGTGATGGTCTCATAGGCAATGCAAGTCGCACCGCTCTCCATCAGTCCACGGGTAAGCTTTTCCTCGGCAGCCAGGTGCAGATAGGTGAACAACGTCTGCCCTTTACGCAGACGCTTGACCTCCTCCGACTGGGGCTCCTTGACCTTGAGGATCAATTCGGCTTCGTCCCAAAGTTTATCTACATCGGCCTCGAGCGAAGCCCCTGCCATCTCGAAATCAGCATCGGTAAAACCTGCACCTTCCCCAGCACTGGCCTGAACCCGAACTTGATGGCCTCGGTTCACCAACTCGCGGGCACCGGTAGGTGTCAGCGCCACGCGATACTCGTGATTCTTGATTTCCTTGGGCACGGCGATCTTCATGGCACCTCCGAATAAACATGTGATGTCGTAACAAGCCAACTCTCATTGTCATTACAGCACAACGAAGTAATCACGATGAGATCACATGGAAATTCGCAAAAAACACACGATAATTCCCCAAAAAACCAAATTGGACCTCGGAAAAAAGCCTGAATTCAGGAAAATTTTCTACCCCATGGGCCACCCGGGAAGTCGGCAGATACCAGACGTCAATCTTCGCCCTCGGGTACCAGGGCGGCTCCATAGATTGCTATGTATTCTTTGGGTATACGCCGGGCACGACCGCTGGAGAGTTCGATACAGGCGAAGCGAGTGCGTGCACGCAGCAGTGTCTTGCCGTCGGCTGGTCGTCGCAATTGGAAGCGCCGAGTCAATGTCAAACGGCCGTCGCAAGCGACGATCCAGGTAGCGAGCTCGAGGTGTTCGCCACAGAATGCCGGCGCCAAATAGTCAAGTTCATGCCGGTGAACGGCCATGCCTCGGTCTCGGTCGCGATAACGGGCCAGATCGAGCCCCAGAGATGCCGAATGCTGCCAACTAATTGCCTCGATCCAGCGCAGATATTCGATATTGTTGACATGACCGAAGGCATCGATGGCGGGCATCTCGACCTCGATCTCAAGCGTGTAAGGATTTGGCAGGTCCCACCGCATGACTCATCTCCGATAGTACAGATCTCCGATAGTTCAGATCGATTTTTTCGGGATTCTGATCCATGTCGCAGATAAAAGAGGGACTTGGCTGTTATCGGCGTGGGCAAGGAGAACAAGTGCAGCCTGACTGGCGAACTGCCGCCGATGGCCAGATCTCGTGCACGACAACGAATCAGGGTTTGCGCATGCCACATTTCCAGCAAGTATCGAAAACACCCTCGAGGACTTCACCACAGCCCGAGCAGCGCCAATCGGGGAGCGAAGCATCCGCCCCCTTCAGACTTTTCTGAATCAGGGCCTGGGCACGGCTGACATTATGAGCCGCCACCCAGACTTCAGGTTCACACTCCGACAGCGGTAGCTCTCCGGCGCCCCCACCCAGCGTCAGGTTGCGCAACTCGGCGGGGACACCGGCGGCAGTCAGCACATTGTGGATATGGCTGACCAGCAGCGCATTGGAGTGGGCGAAGACGCGAACGAAGTCTAGTTCAGCCATAATTCATAGTGACAGGAAATGAGCGAGCGCAGCAATTTCCTCCTCAGTCGCGGAAGATGCGCACCCCCAATGCCTTCAAATAGGCCGTCTCAGGGATCGCCGGATGCACAGGGTGATCCGGCCCTTGGTGCCCCTGATAGATGATTTGGCCATTGCGGTCCTGATGACGTACCGCGCCACGCACGCATTCCACCAGACGTTCCTGTGCCAGATGCATGGAACACGAGGCCGACAGCAGCAAACCGTCCCGCCCCAGCAGACGCATGGCGTCACGGTTGAGACGTGAATAGGCCCGCTCACCATTGGGGATGTCCTTGCGCTTCTTGATGAAGGCCGGGGGATCAAGAATCACCACGTCGAACTGTTCCCCTTCGGCCTTGAGTGCGGCAAGCGCTTCGAACGCATCGCCCTCACCAATCGCCACTTGCTCGGCCAAACCGTTCAGGGCGGCATTCTCGGCCACTCGTTCCAGCATCACGCCAGAGGTATCGATACACAGTACCTCACTCGCCCCGTGGGCCGCTGCCTGCACCCCCCAGCCACCGACATAACTGAACACGTCCAGTACCCGCTTACCAGCAACCAGACCATTCAACCAGGCGCGGTTGGATCGATGATCATAGAACCAGCCGGTCTTCTGACCATCAAGTACCGGCACCACGAAACGCACCCCATTCTCTTCCAGTTGAACGTGTTCGGGGAGCTCGCCCTTGACTACCTCGACCTGGCGTTCGAGTTGTTCCTGCCGACGCCCGGAAGAATCGTTCTTGAACACGATGGCGCGTGGCGATAACACCTTGTCCAGCGCTGCGGTGACTTCTTCGCCCAGACGCTCCATGCCCAAGGTGTTGAGCTGTACCACCAGCACGTCGCCGAAGCGATCGACGATCAATCCCGGTAACAGGTCGCCCTCACCATGGATCAAGCGATAGTAGGGTTTATCGAACAGTCGTTGACGCAGCCCCAATGCCTGATTGAAGCGATGCACCAGTAGAGATCGGTCGAGGCGGACATTGGGATCGCGAGACACGACACGCGCACAGATCAACGAATGCGGGTTGACATAAGCCACCCCCATCGCCTTGCCATTGGCAGCCTCGATCACCGCCTGGCTTCCCGGATCGAAAGACTTGAGTGGCGTGGCCTCGGTATCGATCTCGTTGGAATACAGCCACAAGTGGCCAGCCTTCAAACGACGATCGGCATTCTTCTTCAAACGCAGACGTTCGGTCACGCGAAACTCCATGATATCGATAAGCAAGTATAGAAATATTCTAACCTACTCGCGGCCGCCTACGCGCGGCCACGGGGTTTTTCCGGCAGGCTTACGTCTGGCAGATAGCGCAGAAGACACTGGCGCGTTGACCCAAAGTCACTAGTCTCAGTTCGGCACCACAGCGGCGGCAAGACTCGCCATCGCGACCGTAGACATTGAGGCGCTGAGAAAAGTAACCCGGCTCGCCGGTACCACTGACGAAGTCACGCAACGTCGTGCCACCTTGGGTAATGGCCGCCGCCAGCACCTCACGTACCGCGGCGGCCAACAGCTCGTAGCGCTCCAATGAGATGCGCCCGGCGGACCGGCGGGGATCGATACCGGCTAGAAACAATGCCTCGCTGGCGTAGATGTTACCGACCCCTACCACCACGGCGTTGTCCATCAGAAAGGGTTTCACGGCAATACGCCGCTTGCGTGACAGGGCGTGGAGCCGATGCGCATCGAACTCCGGGGACAAGGGTTCCGGTCCCAATCGCGCCAGCCTGGGATCCGTCTCGGCACTGCCTTGCAGCCAGTCGACGAATCCGAAGCGCCGTGGGTCGTGGTAGCGCAGGATGGCGTCGTTTTCCAATACCAGGTCGATGTGGTCGTGCTTCTTCGGCAGATCGCCCAGGCGCGCAATCCGGAGGCTTCCCGACATGCCTAAATGCCACAATAACGCACGCGACCCGCTATCGGCTCCGCTGACGGGTACCAACAAGTACTTGGCGCGCCGGCCCAGCGTACCAAGACGCATGCCCACCAAGGCATCCTCGAACTCTTGCGGCACGGGAATACGGAGACGCCGTTCGCGGACGATCACTTCACGAATCTCACGCCCTTCCACATGAGGCGCGATCCCACGGCGCGTAGTCTCGACTTCAGGCAATTCAGGCATGGGAGATTCCTGGGCAGGACTCAGATACACAAGAACCCGGCGTGGGCCGGGTTCCTGGACAGACTCTCGCCTGCGGTAGAAGCCTGAGCAACACCAGATTCCCGTTGCAAGCGATGGTAGGCTGACTGTCGCCGGAGCGCAAAAACCGCAGTTTACATAGGAGTAAATGAGGATTTCGAGCACCGCTGACGGTCAGGATACCAAGCGCAGCAGGGAATGGGGTGTTGCGATTACTTGATCTTGGCTTCCTTATACATCACATGCTTGCGGACGACCGGATCGTACTTCTTGAACTCGAGCTTGTCCGGAGTGTTCCGCTTGTTCTTGTCGGTGGTATAGAAGTGGCCGGTACCGGCGCTGGACACCAACTTGATCTTGTCACGCATGACGATTGCTCCCTGAAAATTCGCTTAGACGGCTTCGCCGCGCTTGCGGATGTCGCTGAGCACCGCTTCGATGCCCTTCTTGTCGATGATACGCATACCCTTGGAGGAGATGCGCAGCTTGACGAAGCGCTTCTCGGACTCCACCCAGAAGCGGTGGGTGTGCAGATTCGGCAAGAAGCGACGACGAGTCTTGCGCTGGGAGTGGGAAACGTTATTACCAGTCACCGGGCGCTTGCCGGTAACCTGACATACTTTGGACATGGGAGCCTCCAACCGCTTGGCGATTTGTGCAAAACCTGTCGGGCAAACCGGGTAGGGCGAACGGCTGGCCACCGCCTCAATGCCCCCTTATTTAACCCAAGGGAATTCAAAGGCTGCACTTTATACCAGACCTTCCCCCGTCAGGCAAGTGCAAGCGCTTATGCGTTAGGCTCTATGAACCGAGCGTACGCAACCAGTTTATCTCAAATCCATCCCCTTTCGGCGAAGGATACCACCTCCGCATCACCCACCACGAAATGGTCTAACACACGGATCTCCAGCAGGCCCAGCGCCTCCCTGAGCCGTTCGGTGATCCGTCGGTCGGCATCGCTTGGCTCAGCGATTCCAGAAGGATGGTTGTGGGCGAAGATGACCGCCCCGGCGCCCAGCTCCAACGCCCGACGGGCCACCTCTCTCGGGTAGACCGAGGCACTATCCAAGGTGCCGCGAAACAGTGACTCGAAGCGGATCACCCGATGCTGACTGTCGAGAAACAGTGCGGCGAACTCTTCATGGCCGAGATGACGAAGCTGCGAGGCAAAATAGCTCCGCACCAGCGCCGGCGACGTCAGAGCACCACCACGCTCGAGCTGGCTAGCCAGGTGGCGTCGAGACAGTTCCAGCACCGCCTGGAGTTGCACATACTTGGCTTCGCCTAGGCCGTGCTCGGCACAAAAGCGAGTACGATCGGCCTCCAGCAACTGACGCAAACCGCCGAAACCATTCAACAGGTCACGAGCCAGATCGACCGCCGAGCGCCCCTTGACCCCAACCCGCAGAAAAATCGCCAGTAACTCAGCGTCCGACAACCCTGCCGCACCCAAGGCGAGCAGCTTCTCCCGTGGGCGCTCGCCCTCGGGCCAATTCCTGATAGACATGCGTCCCTGCATCCTTTCTTTTTATTCCCCGGCAAGCGAGGTCGGCCGGCCTTGGCTACGCAAAATCCGGCACCAATGGTAAGGTAGGCGTTTAGCTTTCCGTTCGGATGGTGTTATGTCAACACTACTCGGTAAACGCATCTTGCTCGGCATCAGTGCCGGCATTGCTGCCTACAAGAGCGCCCATTTGGCGCGGCTGTTGAAGAAGGCCGGTGCGGAAGTGCGAGTGGTCATGACCGAAGGTGCGCAAGCCTTCATCACGCCACTGACGCTACAAGCCCTGACCGGTGAGGCAGTGCGCACGTCACTGCTCGATCCCGAGGCCGAAGCTGGCATGGGGCATATCGAGTTAGCCCGCTGGGCCGAGTTGATCCTGGTGGCCCCAGGAACGGCTGACCTGATGGCACGCTTGGCACACGGGCAGGCCGATGATCTCCTGACGACGTTATGCCTGGCCAGCCAAGCCGAGCGAGTGATGGCCCCGGCCATGAACCAAGCCATGTGGCGTCATCCCGCGACACAACGCAACGCGCGTCAGCTCGAGCTGGATGGTTGGCGACTGCTGGGACCGGATGCCGGCGACCAAGCCTGCGGTGATGTGGGGCCAGGGCGGATGCTCGAGCCAGAGAGCCTGATAGTCGAGCTATCCCTTTTTCCTGCAGCCACGACGACCAGCCGCGCTGATGCAAGCGGTTTGAAGGTCGTCATCACTGCCGGTCCTACCCGCGAACCCATCGACCCGGTGCGTTATCTCTCCAATCACAGCTCTGGAAAGATGGGCTACGCCTTGGCCGAGGCTGCTGCACGCCTTGGCGCGGAAGTTACATTGATCAGCGGACCGGTCAACTTGCCGACACCAGTTGGAGTGACACGCATCGATGTGACGTCAGCCCTCGACATGTTCGAGGCCGCCAACCACCAGGCCGAGAACAGCGATGTCTTCATCGGCTGCGCGGCCGTGGCCGACTACCGGGTTGCAAAGGCTGCCGAACACAAGATCAAGAAGACCTCCGACCGCGACGACCTGACTCTTACCTTGGTCAAGAATCCCGATATCATCGCCGAAATCGCCGCTCGAGCACGCTCCACCGGATATCCTCTCGTGGTCGGCTTCGCCGCCGAAACCCGTGATGTCGAGACCTATGCCAACGACAAGCTCACGCGCAAGGGACTGGACATGATCGTGGCCAACGATGTGTCACAGGACGGCCTTGGCTTTGGCTCTGACCACAACGCTGCCCTACTTCTGTGGCGCGATACCAGTGGCCACCCCACGCAGCGTCGCGAATTGCCGACACAGACCAAGTCGGAAATGGCCGTAGCGATTCTCGATACCATTCTTGAACGTCTGGCCGAACGCCAGGATACGACACCTCCCTGACAGGAACAGTAATGGTCGACACCCTCTCCCCCCCATCACAACGCACGACTCCCAAACTAGCCGTCAAAATTCTCGATGGCCGGGTACGCGACTTTCCGCTACCGCATTATGCCACCACCGGTAGTGCCGGCATGGATCTGCGCGCCTTGCTCGATGCCCCGCTGACGCTCGCCCCCGGGCAATGCGAACTGGTACGCACTGGGCTGGCGATCCATATTGCCGACCCCGGACTCGCCGGAATGATCCTGCCGCGCTCCGGCCTGGGTCACAAGCACGGCATCGTGCTTGGCAATCTGGTTGGGTTGATCGATTCCGACTATCAAGGGGAATTGATGATTTCAGTATGGAATCGCGGAGAGCAGGAGTTCGTGCTCGAACCTGGTGAACGCCTGGCACAGTATGTGCTTGTTCCAGTGGTGCAGGCCGAACTCGAAGTGGTGGAGGACTTCGACGCCAGCCTGCGAGGCACAGGCGGTTTCGGTAGCTCCGGCCGCCACTGAGCACGGCTGCCTGGACAGCTGGCCAAGCCTGCGACACCAAACACTGCCTTGCCGTCAGAAACATGGCCGTTCCTACCGATCAAGGAGTTGAGATATGACACAAGTCCCCGCTTCCATCTTTCGCGCCTATGATATTCGAGGCATTGTCGACGACACCCTCACCGAGGAGAGCGTCGAACTGATCGGTCGCGCCATCGGATCCGAGGCGGCCGCCCGTGGCGAGTCCACGGTCATTGTGGCCCGCGACGGACGCCTCTCCGGCCCCCGCTTGGAATCCGCCATGATCCGCGGCCTCACTGCCAGCGGGCGAGACGTCATCGACATCGGTATGGTACCCACCCCGGTGCTCTACTACGCCACTCATGTACTAGAAAACAGCACTTCGGGGGTGATGATCACCGGTAGCCACAACCCTCCAGACTACAATGGTTTCAAGATCGTGCTGGGGGGTGAAACCCTTTCCGGCGATGCCATCACTGCGCTTTACCATCGTATTCAGGAAAGCGATTTTACCGAGGGCGAAGGTAGTGTTCGCAAAGAGGACGTGCGCGATGCCTATCTCGAGCGCATCCTCGGCGACGTCAAGCTCGGGCGTCCCATCAAAGCAGTGGTCGATTGTGGCAACGGGGTGGCCGGCGAATTGGGTCCCAAGCTGGTCGAACGTCTAGGCGCCGAGACAATCCCGCTATTCGCCGAGATCGATGGCACCTTCCCCAACCACCACCCCGATCCCGGCAAGCCGGAAAACCTCAAGGACCTGATTCGCACCGTCAAGGAAACCGGTGCCGATGTAGGGCTGGCCTTTGACGGTGATGGTGACCGCTTGGGGGTAATCACACCCAAGGGAGAATTGATTTATCCCGACCGACTGCTGATGGCCTTCGCCGAAGACATGCTGTCCCGCAATCCTGGAGCCCGAGTAATCTTCGACGTCAAATGCACCGGCAACCTGGCCCAAGTGATCGAATCTGCCGGCGGCACCCCAGAAATGTGGCGTACCGGCCACTCGCTGATCAAGGGGCGCATGAAAGAAACTAGCGCCCTGCTTGCTGGGGAGATGAGCGGACATATTTTCTTCAAAGAGCGCTGGTATGGCTTTGACGACGGCCTCTATGGCGCCGCACGACTGCTGGAGATCCTCTCTCACCAGGATCTCGATGCCGATGCCTTCTTCGACCGCTTCCCCCAGGATTTGGGCACGCCGGAGCTGAACATCCATGTCACCGACGAAACCAAGTTCGACTTGGTCGAACGCCTGGCACGTGAAGGTGATTTCGGTGTGGATGGTGTCAAGACGACACTGGACGGGATCCGGGTCGATTACCCGGATGGCTGGGGACTGTGCCGTGCCTCCAACACCACACCGGTACTGGTACTACGTTTCGAGGGTAAGAACGAAGCGGCACTAGCACGCATCCAGTCCAGTTTCGGCGCCGCCTTGACCCAAGTCGCCCCCGGTATTGAGCTGCCGTTCTGATCCGATTTTCATGAGCTTGTCGTGGTGCCGCGCTAATGTTGAGCAGTCGGTGCCGCGACCCCTGACGAGAGACCTCCATGACCGAGCAGACACGCGACCCCCGCCTGGTAGTCGAAGTTCTTTCCGAGGCCCTGCCTTATATCCAGCGCTTCTCCGGCAAGACAGTGGTCGTCAAGTACGGCGGCAACGCCATGACCGAGGACACGCTGATCGACTCCTTTGCCCGCGATATGGTGCTGCTCAAGGAAGTCGGTATCAACCCGGTCGTGGTACACGGCGGCGGCCCGCAAATCGGTGAATTGCTCGCCAAGCTCAAGATTGAGTCGCGCTTCGTCAATGGCATGCGCGTGACCGACGCCGAAACCATGGATGTGGTGGAAATGGTGCTCGGCGGCCTGGTCAACAAAAGCATCGTCAACCTGATCAACCAGTGTGGCGGCAAGGCTATCGGATTGACCGGCAAGGATGGTGGCCAGATTCGTGCACGCCAGCTCAAGGTCGAGCACCAGTCGCCGGAAATGACCGCCCCGGAAATCATCGATATCGGTCATGTCGGCGAAGTCGAGCATATCGCTACCGACCTGATCGAAATGCTTGCCGAGCGCGACTTCATCCCCGTGATTGCCCCGATTGGCGTAGATGCGAAGGGACATAGCTACAACATCAACGCTGACCTGGTGGCCGGTAAAATCGCCGAAGCTCTGAATGCCGAGAAGCTGATGTTGCTGACCAACGTCGCCGGCCTGATGAACAATGCCGGCGAGGTGCTTACCGGCTTGTCGACCCAACAAGTGGATGCGCTGATCGCCGACGGTACCATTCACGGCGGTATGCTGCCGAAAATCCGCTGCGCCCTGGAGGCGGTCAAAGGAGGTGTCAGGAGTGCCCACATCATTGATGGCCGTGTGCCCCACGCCTCACTGCTCGAGATTTTCACCAATGCCGGGGTCGGCACTCAGATTACCGAATCGGGTCGCGGTGACAGCACGCCATAGCCCCGCCAGGGTTTATCCGAAAAGCGCCGATCACGATGCCGGCAGCTCTCGGACAAGCCCCAATGTTTGCCCCGAAGCGGGGGCGACAGTAGGATGAGTAAACAACAGGATTATTAGAAGAACATCATGACGCAGGAATCAGTCAACAAACAAAGTCGCCGAGAGCAGATTCTCCAAGCGCTGGCGTTGATGCTCGAGGAAGACAGCGGTAAGCGCATTACCATTGCCTCCTTGGCTCGCCAGGTGGGTGTCTCCGAGGCGGCTCTGTATCGCCACTTTCCCAGTAAGGCGCGCATGTTCGAGGGGCTGATCGAATTTATCGAAGAGAGCCTGTTCGAACGTATCCGTCGCATTCTCGACGAAACGCCCGAAGCCTTGCCACGCTGTCAACAAATTCTCACTCTGCTGCTGGGCTTTGCCGAAAAGAACCCTGGCCTTTCACGCCTGCTTGGCGGCGATGTCCTCACTGGCGAAACCGCCCGTCTCAGGCAACGTATGAATCAACTCTTCGAGCGCCTGGAAACCCAGCTCAAGCAGATCCTGCGCGAGGCGGAGATCCATGAGCGCCGCCGGCCTTCGCTCCCAGCATCCAGCGCAGCCAACCTGCTGTTGGCCCATGCCGAGGGCCGCATCACGCAATATGTGCGTAGCGACTTCAGGCGCCGTCCCACAGAATACTGGGAAGACCAGTGGCAACTGCTAGCCAGCCAGCTACTGTTGGATGTCCCCCAGGTGGTCAGAGCCTGAAAAAGGCATAGCCATAATGACGCAAACCCCGGTGTGAATCGGGGTTTGCGTGTAAGAGAGTGGTAGGTTCCGCGACTCAGGCGACCAAGGCGTCACCGATTTGTGCCTTGATCTTCTTCATGGCGTTCTTCTCGAGCTGACGGATGCGCTCGGCAGATACACCATAGACGTCGGCCAGTTCATGCAGCGTCGCCTTGGGCTCATTCAACCAGCGACGCTGCAGGATATCGCGAGAACGTTCGTCGAGCGCTTCCAGAGCCATCTGCAGGCGACGGGTGGAGTCCTCTTCCCAGTCACTATCTTCGAGTTGCGTGGCAGGATCGTAGCGACCATCGTCGAGGAAGTGTACCGGTGCCTGGTAACCCTGCTCGTCCTCCTCACTGGGCGAGGCATCGAAGCCAGCGTCGTAGGCTGCCAAGCGGCCTTCCATCTCACGCACCACCTCAGGCTTGACATCGAGATCCTTCGCGATGGCGTCGACCTCATCGTTGTTGAGCCAAGCCAGGCGCTTCTTGGCACTACGCAGATTGAAGAACAGCTTGCGCTGGGCCTTGGTGGTCGCGATCTTGACGATACGCCAATTGCGCAGCACATACTCATGAATCTCGGCTTTGATCCAGTGCACGGCGAAAGACACCAACCGAACGCCCTGGGTCGGATCAAAACGCTTGACCGCTTTCATCAGGCCGACGTTGCCTTCCTGGATCAAATCGGCCTGCGGCAGACCATATCCCGAGTAGCTACGGGCGATATGAACCACGAAACGCAGATGCGACATGACCAAGCGACGCGCTGCCTCCAAGTCGCTCTGCTCGTGCAGGCGAAAGGCCAATTCACGCTCTTCCTCGGCCGACAACACAGGGATGCTGTTGACAACCTGGATATAGCCATTTAGATCGTGGCCCGGTGAAAGATGGCCGACAGGCTGAAGACTGGTACTCATGTGCTTGATGTCTCCACGTTTGCCCAAATAAAGAAACACTGAATAAATTCCACGATGGTCCACACCTGTCGTGTAATACCCCTTCCATAGCAGCCTACACTGCACTCACCTAACCACATAGGCCTTGATCACATCTGGGCCCTGAACAACGACTAGGCTGGACTGTTTCGTTGGTTTATTCAGCGCTCCCTTAGCTGCCTAATGATATCTGCGTCATTTAGGAAAGCAAGACAAGCAAAAGGTTCCCTCTTGCACCGCAAAAACTGCATGCAATGCTAATGAGGACGGATTTCAGCCAAGTGACGCCCCACGGCGATCCAGGCCCCCAACAAACCTAGTAGTGTACTGGAAAAAAGCAGAACTGCCGAGCCCAAAGCATCCAGCCGAGGCAAGTCGTAGTGGGCACCATAGCTCTCGGCCAGTGCGGCTACAGGTATAGCCAGCCATTCACCGCCCAGTGTCAGCAACGCCCAGGCCAATAACCCACCTCCCAAGCCGTACCACGCGCCACTATAGAGAAATGGGCGACGCACGAACGCATGAGTGGCGCCGATCAAGGTCACTACCTCGATTTCCTGACGACGGCTTTCCACGGCCAGTCGCACGGTATTACCGACGATCAACAATACACCAAGTCCGAACAAGGCGCCCAAAGCCAATGCCAGCCGCTGGCCCAGCTCGGATAGACGCCGCAACCTTTCCAACCAAGCCAGGTCGAGACGCACGTCCTCTACTCCAGTGATGGACTCCAGCTCACCAGCCAAAGCCCGTACTGCCTCCGGTGCGGTATCACGCGGGGTAATCACCACACTGGCCGGCAGCGGATTGCCATCCAACCGATTCAAGGCATCGGTCAACCCCAAGGCCTGCTGAAACTCAGCCATGCCCTCGGCAGCAGTGATCAAGCGAGTAGCCACTACCCCATCCTGGGTCTGGAGCGCCTCATTCACCCGTACTGCCTGCGACTCATCGACATCGGATGCCAGATAAGCCGTCAGGGTAGCACTCTCTTCGAGTTCGGCATCCAGCAATCGAGCACTATCGAGTGTCAGCCACAAGGCAGCCGGAAGCACCAAGGCAATGGCAATTGCCAACATGGTCAACAGACTGCCGACAGGGTAGCGGATCAAGCGTCGTGCACTATCCAGGCACATGGCCCGATGATGACGTGTCCAGGCTCGCAATCGGCTACTGGTGCGGGTACGGTGACTGCGTGCTCCACGCTTCGGTTCACGGACTTCCTGACGGCTCATGCGGCCTCCTCATCGGCCACCAAACGCCCTTCGCGCAAACGCAGCACCCGATGGTGCAGTCGAGCGATCAACGCCAGGTCGTGACTGGCCACCATCACCGTAGTACCGATCCGATTGAAGTCCTCGAACAACTGCATGATATCGGCGGAAAGCTGAGGATCAAGATTGCCGGTGGGCTCGTCGGCGAGTAGCAAGGCCGGCTTATTGACCACCGCCCGCGCGATGCCCACGCGCTGTTGTTCACCACCCGAGAGTTCGATGGGCAGCGCCTTCTCACGATGCAGCAAGCCGACCTTGTCCAGTGCCGCCCGCACCCGTCGTGCCGCCTCTCGCGGCTCGACACCCTGTATTTCCAGTGGCAGGGCCACATTGGCGTAGATCGAACGATCGAACAGCAACTGGTGATCCTGGAAGACCACGCCGATTTGCCGTCGATAGAAGGGTACTTGGCTGACGTGCAAACGCCCGATGTCGTGTCCGGCCACCAGCACTCGACCGCGCGATGGCCGCTCCAGACGCATGATCAGGCGCAGCAGCGAACTCTTCCCAGCCCCGGAGTGACCGGTCAGAAACACCATTTCACCGCGCCTGATGCGAAAATCGATATTGGCCAGCGCCTCGTAGCGCCCTCCGTAACGCTTGCCGACGTGCTCAAAGGCGATCATGGTTCAGCTCGACCGCTCGTCACGGCTGTCCTCGCGCGCGAAAAGCGCCTCGACAAAGTCCTGGGCCGAGAAGGGACGCAGATCATCGAGTGACTCACCAACTCCAATATAACGGATCGGCGTAGCGAGCTGCTTGGCCAAGGCAAAGATAATGCCCCCCTTGGCGGTACCATCCAGTTTGGTCAGGGTGATGCCCGTCACTGGTACCGCCTCGTTGAAGGTATTGGCCTGCGACAAGGCGTTTTGTCCAGTGCCGGCATCCAGCACCAGCATCACCTCGTGCGGCGCTGCCTCATCAAGCTTGGTCATCACGCGGCGCACCTTCTTGAGCTCTTCCATCAGGTGGCTCTTGTTGTGCAGCCGTCCAGCGGTGTCGGCGATCAGCACATCGACCTTGCGAGCCTTGGCAGCGGCGAGTGCATCGTAGATTACCGAAGCACTGTCAGCACCGGTATGTTGAGCAATTACCGGTACCTGATTGCGATCGCCCCAAACCTTGAGCTGTTCCACGGCGGCAGCGCGGAACGTATCACCCGCGGCCAGCATCACGCTGCGTCCCTCGCGCTGAAAGTGCTGGGTCAGCTTGCCAATGGTGGTAGTCTTGCCAACGCCATTGACCCCGACCATCAGAATGACGAAAGGCCCTTCGCCCTTGGGGGGCAAGGTCAAAGGGATAGCCACTGGATCGAGCAGTGTCCTCAACTCCTCCTGCAGGGCACGATACAGGGCCTGGGGCTCATTGAGCTCCTTGCGTGACACCCGGTCGGTCAGCCGCTCGATGATCTCGGACGTAGCATCGATGCCGACATCGGCTATCAGCAGTTGGGTCTCGAGATCCTCCAGTAGTTCATCATCGATCTGCTTCTTGCCCAGAAACAGGTCGGCAATGCCGTCGGTGAGATTGGCGCGAGTCTTGCCCAGCCCTGAGCGGATGCGTGCGAACCAGCCTCTCCTTTTTTCAGGTTTGACTTGCTCGGGCTCGTTTTCCTCGAACTGGGCAGGCGCCGGAGCATCGTCCGGCTCGGCAGCTTCCGCTGGCGCTGTAGGGGCGGAGTGTGTCTCGTTTCGCGGCTTGAGTGCTTCCGTAGGTTCGGCAGCCTCTTCAGCGAGCTCGCTGCGAGGAGTCTCGACCGGCGTCTCCTTGAGCGCGCTTTCTCCCTCACCAGTCTCGATCGTATCATGGAGCGCCTGGCTGGCCGCCTCACGCTCCCGCGTACCCGGCTCGACCTCGACCACTTCGTCCCGCTCAGGGTCGTGTTCATGCACCGGCGCCTCGGCATCTTCATGCGCTTGCTCGGGCACCTGCTCCTGGTCGTGAGACTGCTGATCCTTGACGTCGTCCTGTTTCTTCTTGCGCTTGAAAAGTCCGAACATGGGTGTGATCTGTACTCGACAACTGAGAATTGGCTCATCGTACCATTGCGGGCCATGACTGTGGATAACAGGAACGGTACAATTCGCCGATCATGAGCCGCCATTCCATATCTCGCCCTCACCGCGCACGTCGCCAAGCCGCCCCTCTTCACAAAGGGGGCGGTAAAGGCAAACTACGCATCATCGGCGGCGAATATCGCCGTCGCTGGCTACCCATTCTCGACAGCCCTGGGTTACGCCCTACACCGGACAGGGTACGCGAGACCCTGTTCAACTGGCTGGCCGCAGCGTGTTCGGGTGTTCGGGTACTGGACCTGTATGCCGGCACCGGAGCCTTGGGACTCGAAGCACTGTCGCGCGGAGCCCGCGAAGCTGTGTTCGTTGAACACGATCCGGCGGTGGCCGCCGCCCTCGAGGCAAACCTGGCAACCCTCGGGGCCATAGGACAGGTGGAAACCGCTGATGCCCTAGCGTTTCTCGAGCGCACGGCCACCCCTTTTTCATTGGTGTTTCTCGATCCGCCCTTTCGACATGAGCTGGCTGAGGCGAGCTGCGTTGCCCTGGAGGAACATGGTTGGCTGACCGAGGAAGCCTTCATCTATTTGGAAACCGAGCAGGAGTATTGCCCCCGGGTGCCCGCCACTTGGCAACTGCATCGCGAAGTGCGGGCCGGTGACAGCACCGGACGCCTCTACCGACGAACGGCGTCGCTAGCTAGCGACGGTTGCTGAGCCGCCATACCCGGCGTACGCTGCGCCCTGATATGCCCTCTGAACATGTATGCCACCACCGCAAGCAAGAACATTAGGAGAACAGGAATGAGCACCGAACTCTTCAATCAACTCGAACAGAAGGTCACCAACGCCGTCGAGGCCATCGAGATGCTGAAGATGGAAGCCGAGGAGTTGCGTGAGGAAAATGCTCGCCTGAAGCAGGAACATGACGAGTGGGAACGCCGCCTCAACGGCCTGCTGAGCAAATTCCAGGAACTGGAGAGCAGCGACGCCAGCGCCAATGTTTCCTGACGTTCGAGGAAGCGCTGCACAGCCATCAGCGTGCTGCTGAAGCGCCCTTCTACAGTCGCCGCGACATCAATAGCGCATCCTCACGCTTCCCGCCGTCTTCCGACGGGTAATAGCCGCGGCGACGCCCATCGACCTCAAAGGCCAGTCGACGGTACAGAGCGATGGCGGCTTTATTGCTCGCTCTAACCTCCAGCAGCAGCCGTTCGCTACCCCAGTCAGAAGCTTCCTCGCACATGCGGGTCAACAATAGTTGGCCGATACCTTGACGTCGAGCGTCTGGAACCACAGTGATCGCCTGCAACTCGGCATCGAAGGGCAAACGGCAAAGCACAGCGAAACCCAGCAATGTCCCCTGTGTATCTCGCGCCCCCCAGACACTTGCCTGAGGGTCACTCAGGGCTGCGGTAAGCTGTGAGGAACTCCAAGGATACGGTTGACCCGCTTGCTCGACCTCGACGACTAAAGCCAGGTGGAGCATCCCCAACCGGTACAGCACCGGTTCAGTCACCTGTTTCGTCATCTTGCTGGTTCCATGCCACTCGCCATGCGGGAAGGCATGGCAACAGGTCACGCTTCGCCGCAGCATCGCGGGCCAGCACCTCGAGCGACGGCCCCCACCAGGCAGGTAGTCCGAGTAGACACGAATGTCCCTCTTCCACAGCCAATACCTGGGCCAAGGCATCGTCATCTCCGAACACTATCACACGTTCCGGGCGCCAACCTTGACGGCGACGCCCATCGATGAAGGCCCGCAAGCCATCGCATGCTTCTTCCAGCGGCGCTTCCACTGGTAATTCGTCCATCATCGGCCAACGAAATGTCTGAAACTCGAGAGAGCCCTCGAGCACGATATCAGCAGCACGCAGGATGTTGGCCAGAAGACGGAGTGACATGGCATCCAGTGGCTGCGTTCCCGGGATCAGCACTAGCCAGCGCCCTTCGAGGGCGGCCACCTGCAGGGTGAAACGGAGTGCCTGCTGCGGCTCGGACGATGTCTCTTGAAGAGTAGATTCGGGGGCACTGGCCTCCTCACCTCGTGAGGTGATCGGCACTTCGGGAGGCGCAAGAGGCTCGCCCAACAGTGCACGAGCCCGCCCTGACTGACGGGGTGCCGGTTCACTAGAGGGTTCCTGGGTCCGAACGCTTGGCTGGTCTTCGAGCAAGCCATGCAGACGCTCGCCAGGCGTTCTAATCGCCGGCGACTCGGGCAGCTCCCATTCACATTCCGGAGTTGGCCAGGCATTGGGCAGGCGATAGCGGCCTACCCAGGCCGTCACCCCCATCGCTTCGAGATACTGCAGGCGTTGGGGCTCGGTGGTCACGACCCGCCACCACCACGACAATGAGGCGAGTCTGGACGGGTACCCTCACGGGCCTGCCACTCTTCGGGTGTATAGAGGTGCAGTGCCAAGGCATGCACCGGCCCCGACAGTTCTTCGGCCAATACCGCATAGATCTGCTGATGGCGTTTAACCGGCATTAGCCCCTGGAAACGGGACGACACCATGGTGACCTTGAAGTGGGTCTCGGAATTGACCGGGACATTATGCATGTGGCTCTCGTTTTCCACTTGCAAGTATGTGGGATCGAGGGCCTGCAGCTTGTCTTCGATACTCGCCTGAATACTCATGACTCATGTCTCATCGTCAAAGGTCTCCACCAGGAGAATCCCCATTGTAACGGTTCAATCCGAGCGCGGCGACGGACGTTGTGAGGCCGCATCGCGTGGAGGCGCCAGGCTCAAGGGAATACGCCGCAAGCTGATTGCCACGGCCCCAGACAAGGCCGCACACCCTAGCCACAACGAGGCCTGAACCGAGCCCAGACTTGCTGCGAGGAACACGCCTACCAATGCCACTCCCAATGATTGCCCCACCGTACGCACGGTACTCATCATGCCCGAAGCGTTGGCGCTACGCGCCTTGGGCACGTTACTCATCATCTCGCGGTTGTTAGGCGCCTGAAACAGGCCGAAGCCCAGCCCACACAGTGCGGTACGCCACAGGCTGTCGACCACGCCGGATTCGGTCTCGAGAAGCGCCAGCGACACCAGCCCGGTCAGTAACAGCACCAATCCCAGGGTCGACAGGGCGGTAGGATTGACTCTGTCAGCCAAGCGCCCGGCCAGTGGGGCAGTCAACATGATGGTCAATGGCCAGGGCGTGAACAGCCAGGCGGTCTGCAACGGCGACAATCCCATTTCCTGCTGATAAAGGAATGACAGTGCCACGAATGCCAGCCCTTGGCCAACAAAGGCCAGTCCCGAGACCATCACTGCCAGGGTGAAACGTGGCTCGTCAAAGAGGGATAATGGCAGTAAAGGGTGAGATGCCCGCCGTTGACGCCATACAAACAACCACATCGTCACCCCGCTAACAGCCAACAGTACTGCGATTTTCTGGCCGCTTCCACCATGCCCCACAGTATCCATTGCCAGGAAGAAGCTGGCCAACATGGTTGCCGAAAACATCGCCCCAAACATATCGAAACCACCGCGACGACGTGGCTCAGCGGGCAAAGCACGCCACGCCAGGAACAGGGCGGCTCCTCCCAACGGCACATTCATGGCGAATAACCAAGGCCAGTCAACCACAGAGAGGACCAGGCCACCAAGTGTCGGCCCCGAGGCATAGCCGGCAGCCACCACCAGCGCACTCATGCCCATTGCCGCTCCTAACAACCGCGTTGGAAAGATCATCCGATATAGCGAGGGGCCAATGGATAGCGTGGCCGCTGCTCCCAAGCCCTGCAAGGCACGAAACAGCAGCAGCGTTTCCAGTGATCCGGACAGAGACGCTCCCCACGATGCCAGAGTGAACAGCGTCAGCCCGGCGATGTACAGCCGGCGACGGCTAAGCAGCTCGCTGAGTGAAGCGAACAGCAACAGGGTGGCCGCACAGACGATCTGGAACAGGCTGAGTACCCATACCGCCCGCGAGGGAGCAATTCGTAGATCCCGGGCGATCGACGGCAGGGCGATATTGATCATGGTGGTGTCGATTACCGCCATCAACGTTCCCAGTACAAGCACCAGCATGGCAATGCGTCGCTCGGGACCAGGTAGACCGTCGTCATCGGGGCGGGTCTCGAACAATCTCATGAGAGCGTTTCACCTACGACAAAAAACCGGCCGCAGCCGGTTCATGGAAGATCATGTATCGAAGCGAAAGGC
Source organism: Litchfieldella anticariensis FP35 = DSM 16096 (assembly GCF_000409775.1). Taxonomy (GTDB): domain Bacteria; phylum Pseudomonadota; class Gammaproteobacteria; order Pseudomonadales; family Halomonadaceae; genus Litchfieldella; species Litchfieldella anticariensis. The sequence goes on from NZ_KE332391.1 coordinate 633,333, forward strand.
GGGCCTGTTCGATCACCTAATCCTGATCGGTTTCCAGCAGTAGCGAATCGTCCAGTTCTGCCACCTCGAGCGGGACTTCGTCGTCAAGGTCGACGGCCAGATAGCTGTGCTCGACCTGCACGAATCGCTGGAATAGGGGCCAGTCGAGGATTTCCGGCCACTGCCGCTCATCCTCTTCCCAGGCACGTAGCTCGCTTTCGAGAATTTCCATGTAACGCTCTCGCACGAAGGCCTCGAGCGCTTCCGGCGTGTCCATCTCGGGAATCAGATAGACAGTGTTCTCACGATCGACGTCGTCGAGCGTCAGGTCATCGTCACCGACTGTTGGCTCCAGCGAGTTGATCCAGTCCACGAAAGCCTGGGTCGGCTTGACGCTCAGGGCTGAACGGTTGAGCAACTTCATCGGACTCTCCTCGGCGTCGAAACGCTGATCATTATGGGCGCAAGCACCGCCGGTTACCAACAATTCCCACCAGGATGGTGTCTATTTCCGTTAGTTCGACTTTTACTCGACTTCCGGACGCATCGCCGGGAATAGCAGCACATCCCGAATCGATGGGCTGTCGGTGAACAGCATCACCAGCCGATCGATCCCGATACCCTCGCCTGCTGTGGGCGGCAAGCCATACTCCAGCGCCCGCACGTAGTCGGCATCGTAATACATGGCCTCGAGATCGCCAGCTTCTTTCTCGGCAGCCTGGGCGCGGAAGCGCTCGGCCTGGTCCTCGGCATCGTTGAGCTCCGAGAAGCCGTTGGCGATTTCACGCCCACCAACGAAGAATTCGAAGCGGTCGGTGACGAAAGGATTGGCATCGTTACGTCGTGCCAGCGGACTGACCTCTGCCGGGTATTCGGTGATGAAGGTCGGCTGGTCAAGCTTGTGCTCGGCGACTTCCTCGAAAATCTCGGTCTGCAGTTTACCCAAGCCCCAGTTGTCCTTGACGGCGATACCCAACCGATCGCAAGTGGCGCGGGCTCCCTCATCAGTGTCGATATCGGACTCACCGATACCATCACCGTGCTCGAGAATCGCCTGACGAAGGGTCAGGCGCGTGAATGTCTGCCCCAGCTCATAAGTGGCGCCCTGGTAGGTCAACGTGGTGGTCCCCAGCACCTCTTGGGCCACGTTGCGGATCATCTCCTCGGTAAGGTCGAGCAGGTCATGATAGTCAGCATAAGCCCAGTAGAACTCAAGCATGGTGAACTCGGGGTTGTGGCGAGTCGACAGCCCCTCGTTGCGGAAATTGCGGTTGATCTCGAAGACACGCTCGAACCCGCCTACCACTAGCCGCTTGAGATAGAGCTCGGGAGCGATGCGCAGGTACATGTCGAGATCCAGCGCATTGTGATGCGTGATGAACGGCCGCGCTGCTGCCCCGCCGGGAATTGGCTGCAGCATCGGCGTTTCGACCTCCATGAAGCCACGCGTTTCAAAGAAGCGGCGAATGGCGGAGATCACACCGGCACGTACCTCGAAGATATGCCGCGAGTCGGGATTCATGATCAGATCGACATAGCGCTGACGATAGCGCGCCTCCAGGTCGGTCAGGCCATGGAATTTGTCGGGTAACGGCCGCAGGCTCTTGGTCAGCAGTCTGGCCTCGGTCATCATCACGTACAGGTCACCCTTACCGGATTTGTGCACCGGACCGTACGCCGCAACGATGTCGCCGATGTCCCAGCCCTTGATGTCCTCGAGTACGATATCGGGCAGTCCCTTCTTATCGACGTAGAGCTGGATCTGGCCCGAAACGTCCTGGATGACAATAAACGGGCCGCGCTTGCGCATGATGCGCCCGGCGACTGCCGCCCGACGATCGAGTGTTTCCAGTTCAGCCTTGTCCTTGTCACCCAACTCTTCGATCAACTCCGCTGCCAAGCTGTCACGGCGGAAATCGTTGGGAAAGGCACTATCGCCCATTTCCGCGGCACGTTCGCGTCGTGCCGCCAGCTTGGCGCGACGCTCCGCAATCAAATGGTTCTCGTCGTGCTGAGGGGAATCCTGGTTCGACATTACGTTACCTGTGAAAGATGGTGGCTACGGGCTACGGGCTACGGGCTACGGGCTACGGGCTACGGGCTACGGGCTACGGGCTACGCAGCATAGCCTCGTTGCCCGTCGCTCACGACGGCTTGTTAGAGGCCTTGTTTAAGACTGGCTTCGATAAAGGCATCCAAGTCGCCGTCCAATACCCGCTCGCAGTTGCTGGTCTGCACCCCGGTGCGCAGATCCTTGATGCGCTGATCGTCGAGAACATAGGAACGGATCTGGCTGCCCCACCCGATATCGGCTTTGGAGTCTTCGGCCTCTTGCTTGGCGGCATTGCGTTTCTGCATCTCCAGTTCCCACAACTTCGCCTTGAGCTGTTTCATGGCGAAGTCGCGGTTGGCGTGCTGGCTGCGCTGACTTTGGCACGATACCACGATGCCACTGGGCTCGTGGGTGATACGCACCGCCGAGTCGGTGGTGTTGACGTGCTGCCCACCGGCACCACTGGACCGATAGGTATCGACGCGCAGATCAGCGGGGTTGATTTCAACCTCGAAGCTGTCATCGATTTCCGGTGACAGGAACACCGAGGCAAAAGAGGTGTGGCGTCGACCGCCGGAATCGAAGGGGCTCTTGCGTACCAGCCGGTGCACGCCGGTTTCGGTACGTAACCAGCCGAAGGCGTATTCGCCTTGGACATGGATCGTCGCTGACTTGATGCCCGCTACCTCGCCAGCAGAAAGCTCGACGATCTCGGTCTTGAAACCATGGTGCTCGCACCAACGCAAGTACATGCGCAACAACATGTTGGCCCAGTCCTGAGCTTCGGTGCCACCGGAGCCAGCCTGGATATCGAGATAGGCATTGTTGGCATCCATCTCACCGGCGAACATGCGGCGAAACTCGAGTTTCTCGAGACTCTGCTGGAGGTTGGCCAGTTCTCGCTCGACCTCGGCAACGGTATCCGCGTCATCTTCCATCACTGCCAGTTCGAGCAGATCGGCACTATCCGTCACACCTTGGGTCAGTTCCTCGATGGTCTCGACCACAACTGCCAGCGCGGCGCGTTCCTTGCCGAGCTTCTGGGCATAATCCGGGTCGTTCCAGATGTCGGGATTCTCCAGCTCGCGAGTGACTTCCTCTAGCCGATCCTTCTTTTCGGCGTAGTCAAAGATACCCCCTCAGGACATCTGTCCGCTCGGACAGGTCCTTGATGAGGTTGTTGATCGGGTTGATCTCTAGCATGAACGATTGGCCTGGGATTGTGCTGCAGGGAAAATGGCCGCTACGGTCGAACGACGCGGCAGCGGCCAAAGTAAAGGCCTCTATTGTAGCCAAATCCCGTGGCAGCGACTATCCCGTAGCGCGAACGATCGCCAGCCTATCCCACCTATCAAGAGACGCAACCCGGCCGGAGCCGGGTTGTCATGAGTCACGAAGGGATTTCAGAAGCGATAGTCGACGGAAAGCGCCAGCACATCCGCTGATACCTCATAGGTGCCGGAGAGATTGCCGCGGCTCGCATTCTCATTGGTCGGGGTCGCTTCCTGATCCATGTCGACATCGTCACCGAAGACGCGCATGTAACCCGCGGTGATACCCAAATTGGGGGTCGGCATATAGGTAGCCCCGACGGTCGCCCAGCGACGATCCGAATCCGGCACCCGAGGCGTGCGGAACTCGCTGCTGGATATGGGAGTCGGGTCATATCCCAAGCCAGCCCTCAGCAACCACTGATCATTCAGAGCATAGTTGGCCCCCACCGAGAAGGCCCATGTATTGTCCCAGTTTTCGGTTGTTCTGCTTTCGGAGCCATCCTCGAACTCCACTACCAACTCATCGAAGCTGCTCCACTCGGTCCACTCGGCATTGGCCATCAGCGCCAACCGATCGGTGAGCTGATGGTAGACACCCAGATTCAGGGTGGCGGGAGTGGTGAGATCGGCCTTGCCGCCGCGATCCACGATGCGGGGGTCCATTTGCCCGGCGACAGCGGCATCGGAGAACGCAGTCGTGCCCCGAAACGAAGCATCGCCTTCCAGGGTCAGGTCTACCTTAGAGCGGTAGCTGGCCCCCAGACGAGTCTGATCGGTGATCTGGAAGAGCGCTCCCAAAGTATACCCATACCCCCAGTCATCGCCCTCGACCGTACCAATGACATCATCCCCGCCAGGAGTAGCACCAGGAATTCCCTGCAACGCGGCTGCGGTACCGAAGTCGATGGCATTTGACAGAGTGGCATCGGCATACTGCGCCCGGAGACCGACTGCCAGATTAAGGCGCTCCGTGGCCCGATAGTTGAGCGTCGGCTGGATGTCGATCGTCTTCAGTTCGGTCTCGATGGCGTGATAGCGGCCGATCCAGTCCTCGTCGTACTTGGTGGAGAGGCCATAGGGGGAATGGATCGACAGGCCAAGGTCGAACTGGTCGTTCAACTGGGTCTTGGCGGCAAAGCTGGGTACCCAAGCGGTCTCGCCGCCTTGTCGCGAGCCACCACGATCATAATCGATCAGCCCGCCAACGCTGCTGGCCTGAGCATCTCTCAACTCGAAGTTAGCATCGATATAGGCCACGCCAGCGGCAAACTGGGTACCGTCAATATTGCCGATCGCGGCTGGATTGTAGGCCATGAAGCTAGCGTCTTCGGCCCCGGCCGCGGCGTTGGATAACGCATTGGCCAGGGTCTTGGCGCTTTGCTCACGGACCTGAAACCCCGAGGCCAGTGCTTGACTGGAAACCAACGCAGCGGTAGCAAAAGCAACGGCGATGGAAATCTTGTTGAATTTGTAATGCATCGTCTGACGTCCTTTTCCAGGGAGAGCTGGAAGTAATTGCGATCTTGCCCATGCCGGGCAAGGGCGTGCCTTCTCTTTTTGGCCCAAAGCGCTGCAACGATCAAGGGCAAACGTTTGTTTTAATCGAAAAAACCTTAATACTTTGGTATGGCATAAATAGGTTTTCTTGAACTTTCATCGACTTAGAGAGTCGGCCATTTCTCCAAAAGTTGAGATGGCCTGGGACTTGGATAACGGGATCGGGGCCCAGCGTTGCGCCAGGGGCGAACCTGCTAGGCTTAAGCAAAAAGCGGATATAGGGGGAGCGAATGCCTAAGCTCAACGGCGTGCTGGAAACGGCATTGTATGTCGAGGACATGGCCAGAGCCCGGGCCTTCTTTGAGGGAGTGATGGGACTCGAAGCCTTCACCGCCGATCACCGTTTCACGGCTTACGGCGTTGGGGCCGACTCAGTACTCTTGCTGTTCCTGCGCGGCGAGACCCTCGAAACGGTGATATTGCCTGGCGAGATGGGCACCATTCCACCGCACGACGGCAACGGGCGGGTTCACATGGCCTTCGCCATATCCGCGCGGGAGCTCGAAGCCTGGGAGGCCCAACTCGACGACCATGGTGTCATCATTGAAGGACGAACACACTGGCCAAAAGGGGGTGAAAGCCTGTACTTCCGCGACCCCGACGGTCATCTGCTGGAGCTGGCGACACCTGGCGTTTGGCCGAATTATTGAGAAAAGATGGAAGAAGCAAGTACGACGCTTCGCGTCTTGAAGAAGGATAAAGTGGTACGCTTGCCTCTGGAAGAAACTCTTTTGCGACGTCCTCAACCTGCCAAGGGCTCGGCGTGCTCAATCATCAGTTGCAGCGACTCTCGCCCTTTCCAGCGATTGCGTGACAACTTGTAGGCACAATGCAGCCGGCCCCCCAGGGCGAAAGCCGGAACCTCGCCAGGAGTCAGCGCGCGAAACCAGATAGCGCGCACAGCCACACCCCCTTGCGACAGCTCGAGCATCAGGTGATTGCCCTCGCTCCCCACGACACGCAGATTCTCGACCAGGAAGTCTCCCTCGAACAATGGCGCATCGAATTCGCGGCCATAGGGAGCAAGACGTTCCAGTTCGTCGAGAGTCGTCAACGACAACTGCCCTGCAGCCAACCCACCATCGGTAAACACACAAGGGTAGAGTTCGCGTGAGCCGAGTTGCTCGCTCACTGCCCGCAGGAAGGCCTCGCGGAACATCTCCAGATGGGTCTCGGGGAGCCCGATTCCCGCCGCCCCTTTGTGACCGCCGAAGCGCGGCAACGCCTCGGGTGCCAATTCATGGGCTCTCTGCAGCGCATCGCGCAAGTGCAACTTCTCGATCGAGCGTCCAGAGCCGGTGAGCATTCCGGGCGCGGCGGCACGGGTCAGCACCAGTGTCGGGCGGCCGAAGGCCTGAACGAGGCGCGAAGCGACGATACCCTGCACCCCCGCGTGTCCTTCCTCGAGAAACACCACCAGTGCCGGGGCATCGGCAGCCAATTGCGACATCGCCAGCACACGGGCGGTTTCCGTCATTTCCGCTTCGATGGCCTTGCGTGATTGATTGTCGGCATCCAGCACTTCCAGATGCTGCCGCGCGACATTGTCGTCGGCAGCGAGCATGAAGTGCAGTGCGGCATAGGGATCGTCCAGGCGAGAACGGGCGTTGATCCGTGGTCCCATCTGAAAGGCCAGGGTTTCGGCATCGAAGGGCACACTATCCGCCCCCAAGCGCTCGGCCATGGTTCGCCAGCAGGCGGCTTCCATACGGTTGATCAGCGTCAGCCCATGCGCCACCACGGCGCGGTTGGCTGCACTACCGCCCAACGACACGCAGTCGGCCACCGTTCCAAGCGCCACATAGGAGAGCCAGGGCGAGAGTTTGGGAGTCGATGCCGGCAACGCTCCCCACTCGATCAGCACGCTGCGGGCCAGTGACATCACCAACCAGGCGACCATGCAGCCGGCGATGGTCGAGTCGGGGTAGTCACAGTCCTCGCGGGTCGGATTGATCGTGGCATAAGCCGAGGCTGGTGGTCCTTCCAACGGCAGCGCATGGTGATCGGTAACGATCACATCGATACCGGCATCCTTGAGGCACTGGATACGCGGCTCGTCCGACGAGCCGCAGTCCGCAGTGATCACCAGGCTGGGGCGTGGAGACAGCCGCAAGGTACGCTCCACCAACGGTAGACTGATGCCATAGCCGTCATTGATGCGGTGCCCGATCAAGCTATGTAGCCTGGACGCGGGCACGCCGAACAATTCATTCAGAGTACGCAGGATCACCACATGAGAGGTGATGCCATCGACGTCATAGTCGGTGAGAATACCGATATGCTCGCCTTCGGTCACCGCCTGAGCGATGCGCTCGGCGGCTCGGCGGGCATCTACCAGCCGTTCTGGGTGTTCGAGGTGACGAAGACTGGGCGAAACGAGTGGTGCTAGCTCGCCCCGGTAACCTGACAATCGGCCGGCCAGTATCCGTGCCTGAAGCTCAGTGAGCCCTTCGGCCTGAGCTCGGGTGTAGAGAGCCTCATCGCGCGTACGCGGCAAGATGCGCGTACGCAGCAGATCCCGCGACGGTGGTTCGGCACTCTCCACTTCCCCAAACGACGATGACATCGCTTAGCGCCGATTCTCGGCCACGAAACGCTGTACCGCCAAAAGTTCCGCCGCCAGCACAGTGTAGCGCTCCTCGCGTTCGAGCAAGTCGTCCATATGTGGCGGCAAGGGCACGCCGGGGAAGCCTGCCTTAACTACCGCCTCGGCAAATTTGGCCGGGTGGGCAGTAGCCAATGTGATCATCGGCACAGCAGCATCGGCTCGTGCACGTTCAGCGGCGCGATAGCCGGTCGCCGTATGCGGGTCGAGAATCTCCTGAGTGCGATGACGTGCCTCGCGAATCACCTCGAGAATGGTGGCATCATCGACACTATGGCTGGCAAACATCTCACGCAGCTTGGCCAGCGGAGCCTCGGCCAGAGCCGCCGGTTCCTGCTGGAAGCGCTCCAACAGCACCCGCACCGCGTCACCATCACGTTCATAGGCTTCGAATAGCAGGCGCTCGAAATTCGACGACACCACGATATCCATGGATGGCGCCAGCGTGGCGACCAGGTCCCGTTTGGAGAAGTCGTTGTCGGCAAGCGTGCGGTGGAGGATGTCATTGGCATTGGTGGCGATGATGAACTGCTTGACCGGCAGTCCCATGCGATAGGCCATGTAGCCTGCGAAGACGTTGCCGAAATTGGCCGAGGGTACGCAGAAGCTAACCTCACGATGCGGCGCCCCCAGTGCCACGGCGGCAGCCACGTAGTAGACGACCTGGGCCATGATGCGCGCCCAGTTGATCGAGTTCACCGCTACCAGGCGGGTACCATTCAAGAAATCCTGGTTAGCGAAACTGGCCTTGACCATCGCCTGGGCGTCGTCGAAGTTGCCCTCGATGGCAATGTTGAACACATTGTCAGCCAGCACCGTGGTCATCTGACGACGCTGAACCTCGGAAACCCGGTTATGCGGATGCAAGATGAAGATATCGAGATTATCGCAATGACGGCAGCCCTCGATCGCTGCTGAACCGGTATCCCCCGACGTCGCGCCCATGATTACCGCGCGCTCTCCACGCTTGGCGAGGAAGTGGTCAAGGATACGGCCGAGCAACTGCAGGGCGACATCCTTGAAGGCCAGGGTTGGACCGTGGAATAGTTCGAGCAGGAAGTGGTTGGCATCGAGCTGGTTGAGCGGCACTACGGCATCATGACTGAAGGTGGCATAAGCATCACGGACCAGCCTGCGGAAGGTATCGTCGTCGATCTCGCCATTGACGAACGGTTTCATCACGCGAAAGGCGATCTCGGCGTAGGAAAGCCCAGCCATCGCTGTCAGCTCATCATGCGAGAGCCGCGGTATTTCCTCAGGCACATAAAGGCCGCCATCACTGGCCATGCCGGTCAGCACGACCTCTTCGAAACTCAGCGCGGGCGCCTGCCCACGGGTACTGATATAGCGCATGTTCTGTTCCCTTACCGCCGTGGTCACCGGCCAAGTACGGTTTCTATCCAGCGAGAAGCCCAGTATCTGCCAATTTTCTCTTCCAGCTTCAAGCTAACGGCTTATTGCTGTGGATTATTCATGTTCGTCGAGCGACTCGACACGAATACGGGTAACTGGTCCGGCAATATCGGCCAGCGATTCAAGCTGACGAATCGCTTCATTCATGTGCTTCTCGCGCGTACGGTGCGTGAGCAGAATGATCGGCACCAATTCGCCCTCGGTGGCCTCCTTCTGGATGATCGCCTCGATCGAGATACTTTGCTCGGAGAGAATGGTCGCCACCCGCGCCAGCACACCGGGGCGGTCCACCGCCAGCAACCGCAGGTAATAGGCGGTGACGATGTCCTCCATGGGCAACATCGGCAGGCTGTTCACGCTCTCGTGGATACCGCTGAAAGCCAGGTAAGGCACCCGGTAGTGATGATCGGTGGTGATATCGCGGGCCACGTCGAGCAGATCAGCGACCACGGCCGATGCGGTGGGTTCGGCACCAGCGCCAGCACCGTAATAAAGTGTCGGCCCCACGGCATCCCCCATCACGGCGATGGCATTCTTGACGCCATGCACGTTGGCCAGCAACCGCTCCTTGGGAATCAAGGTTGGATGCACGCGCAGTTCGAAGCCGGCCTCAGTGCGCTTGGAGATACCCAGATGCTTGATGATATAACCGAGATTGTCGGCCTGTTCGACATCCTCGGCAGTGATCCGCGAGATACCTTCGGTGTAGGCCTTCTCGAACTGCAGCGGCACGCCATAGGCGATGGAAGCAAGGATGGTCAGCTTGTGAGCGGCATCGATACCTTCGACGTCGAAGGTCGGATCCGCCTCGGCATAGCCCAGAGCCTGTGCCTCGGCCAGTACATCCTCGAAAGCGCGGCCTTCATCGCGCATATGAGTCAGGATATAGTTGCCGGTGCCATTGATGATACCGGCCAGCCACTCGATGCGGTTGCCACCAAGCCCCTCGCGCAACGATTTGATCACCGGGATACCGCCAGCCACCGCAGCCTCGAAGGCCACGATCACGCCCTTCTCGTGGGCAGCCTGGAAGATCTCGTTGCCATGCACGGCAATCAGCGCCTTGTTGGCGGTGACCACATGCTTGCCGTGCTCAATGGCGGTCAGTACCAATTCGCGAGCCACCTCATAGCCACCGATCAGCTCGACCAGCACGTCGACATCAGGGTTCCTGGCCACCTCGAAGATGTCTGCAGTCGTCTTGACGCCGGTGGTATCGCAATCCGGGTTGTCACGGCGCATCGCCACCTGCTCAATGACGATCGGCCGTCCTGCACGCCGAGCGATCTCATTGGCATTGCGTGTCAATACATTGAAGGTACCGCCGCCTACGGTGCCCAGACCACAGATTCCTACTCTCACCGGTTTCAACGTCGTATTCCCCTTGCTTGTATCATGTTGTCGCGATGTCACCATGCCCGCTAACTTGTCCAGCATGACACAGGTACATCGTAGTATCAGCGTCAGTCGTTCAGGCCAAGCATCTCGACCAGACGCTCAGCCGGCACATAGCCTGGAACCATGCGTCCATCCGGCATGACGATCGCCGGAGTCCCCTGGACGCCGAGTTCCATGCCCAGATGATACTGTTCCTCGACCGGATTGTCGCAGTCCGGCGAGTTGGACAATGTCTCCCCCCGCTTGGCAGCGGTCATCGCCTCAGTCCGGTTTTCCGAGCACCAGACCTGACTCAGCGTACGCCCGCCCTCTGAGCCCATACCTGCCCGTGGAAACGCCAGATATTGCACTTCGACTCCCATCTCATTGAGCTTGGGCACCTCCTCGTGCAGGCGGCGGCAATAGGGGCAGGTGGTATCGGTAAACACTGTGATCGCAGCACGACGCTCACCGGTGCCACGGAAAATCACACGCTCGCTCTCCGGTACTTGAGTCAGGCGCGCAGCACGCTCGGCATTGCGCCGCTGCTCGGTGAGATTGACCAGCCCGTTCTCGCCATTCTCGTAGATATCCCCCACCAGGAAATGCTTGCCCTGCGCATCACTGTAGAAGGTTTCACCATTTTCCAAACGCACTTCGAAGAAGCCATCGAGTGGTGTTTCGCGCACCTCGGCGACAGGCATGGGCTCGCCGTTCACGGTCAGCCGCTCAGCCAAATCGTGGTGGGCCGAAGCCAGGGCAGTCACAGGCAGCCCAATAGCAATCAAGGTAGTGGCAAGCAATGTTGTCAGGACAGGCATCAAGCGTCGATTCATGGTTAACCTCGAGGATGATGAGCAGCATGTAGCGCTTCCAGGCGAGCCTGAGCGACATGCGTATAGATCTGCGTAGTCGATAGGTCGCTATGACCGAGCAACAGCTGTACGACACGCAGATTAGCGCCATGATTCAATAAGTGGGTCGCAAAGGCGTGACGCAAAGTGTGTGGCGACAGCGGCTTATCGATCCCTGCCGTCACGGCATGGATCTTGATTCGGTGCCAGAACGTCTGGCGTGTCATGAAACCGTCATGGCGGCCAGGGAACAAAGGGGGCCGAGTGACATCGGCCATCAAGGCACCCCGTCCGGCACGCAGATAGCGCTCTAGCCAGGCGAGCGCCTCTTCTCCTATCGGCACCAGCCGCTCCTTGTCACCCTTGCCAATTACCCGGATCACGCCTTGGCGCAGGTTGACCGACTCCATGGTCAAGCCAACCAACTCGGAAACTCGCAGGCCGCTGCCATAGAGCACCTCGAGCATGGCACGATCGCGCAGCCCTATGGCCGAATCCAGATCGGGGGCTTCGAGCAAGCGTTCGACTTCGACTTCATCGAGAGTGCCGGGTAACTGCGGCTGTACCCGGGGCAGTCGCACCTCAGTGAGGGGGTCGTACTCAATTACCCCATTGGCCAATGCCCAGCGATAGAAACGACGCAGACTCGACAGCAGCCGAGCGTTGGTACGCAGTTGATAACCGACAGCCCGCCGTTCGTCCAACCATTCCGGCAACGCCCGAGGAGCCGGGATCAGTAGCGATAGTCCGTGCGCCTTGAGATGGTTTTGCCACGCCTTCAGGTCGCGACGATAAGCGGCCAGTGTATGCTCGCTAGCCCCCTGCTCAAGCCATAGGGCATCGAGGAAAGCATCCACCAGGACATCACTCTCACTCGTGTCACTCATCGCCACCCTCAGATGCGCCGAAACCCCGCCCCGCGCAAGCGGTGACGGGGTCTCATGAGGTACGGTCCAATACGGTACCGCACCACGTCAGCCTGGGCTTGCGCTTAGGCCAGCTTTTCCTTGATGCGAGCAGACTTGCCGCTGCGCTCACGCAGGTAGTAGAGCTTGGCTTGACGTACGTCACCACGACGCTTGACGTCGATGGAAGCGACCAGTGGGCTGTAGGTCTGGAAGGTCCGCTCGACGCCGACACCATGAGAAATCTTACGCACGGTGAAGGCGGAGTTCAGACCGCGGTTGCGCTTGCCAATCACCACGCCTTCGAAGGCCTGCAGACGCTCGCGGTTACCTTCCTTGACTTTGACCTGGACGACCACGGTATCACCGGGGGCAAAGGCCGGGACTTCCTTGGACATCTGCTCGGCTTCGATCGCCTGGATCACCTTGTTCTTGCTGCTCATTGCTCGCTCCTCAATGTTGCCTTGTCCATCAAGCTTCGCTCGATGGCTGTGATCCCGACGCTTGGCCCGAAACGGGCGATGACGCGGGAGTCGATTCTGTGTATGACGCAGGTCACCCTATTTCAGTCTTCGCTCGGGTTAGCCTGCACCTCCGCCTGACTGGCGTATTCTTCGATGAACTCATCGAGCAACACCTGCTGCTCGCGACTCAGAGCTCGGTTCTCCAACAGGTCAGGACGTCTCAACCAGGTACGTCCCAATGACTGCTTCAACCGCCAGCGCTTGATCGCTGCATGGTTGCCACTGAGCAGCACCTCCGGTACCGAGCGCCCCTCGAACTCTTCGGGACGTGTGTAATGCGGGCAGTCCAGCAACCCATCGTTGAAGGAGTCCTCCACCGCTGAGTCCTGATGACCCAACACACCTGGTACCAAGCGTGCCACAGCGTCAATCAGCACCATGGCCGGCAGTTCGCCGCCACTCAACACATAGTCGCCGATCGACCACTCTTCATCGATGTCGCTTTCCACGACACGTTCATCGATGCCTTCGTAACGGCCAGCGACTACCACGAGTGGATCGGCGCTAGCCAGCTCCTGCACACCCCGCTGATCCAGAGGTCGCCCCTGGGGCGACAGGTAGATCACCTTGGCCGGTCGGCCTGTCACGACCTCAGCCCGAACACGGGCATCGGCGATGGCGCCACGCAGGGTCTCGACCTTCATCAACATACCCGGACCGCCCCCATAAGGGCGATCGTCTACCGTGCGGTGCTTGTCCTTGGCATAATCCCGAGGGTTCCAGAACTCCAGCTCCAGTACCCCTTGCTTGACCGCTCGCCCCGTCACGCCATGTTGCGCGATCGCGTCGAACATCTCCGGGAACAACGAAACAACACCAATCCACACGGTAGCAAACATCCCGTTAGCGTCATCCCGGCGACTACGCTCGGGAAGTGCCCTGTCAGATCTCGTTCAAAACTCAGGATCCCAATCCACCATCATGATGCCGGCGTCCAAGTCCACATTGAGCACCACTTGATCGGGTAGAAAGGGCAGCAGTCGTTCTCGATCGTCGATGGATTCGGCGTCTGCTACCACGACCATGACGTCATTGGCTCCAGTCTCGAACAGATAGTTCACATGTCCCAGGACGATGCCCTGCACGGTCACCACCTGCAAACCTTCCAACTGATGCCAGTAGTAGTCGCCAGGCGCAAGCTCGGGTAATGCCTGTTTAGGCAGTAGCACCTCAGCTCCCACCAGTTTTTCAGCCTGATCGCGGGACGTCACGCCATCAAGACTGACCACCAGGCCTTTGCCATGACGCCGTCCTTGCCTGATTTGCCAAGTCTCGATGCGGCCGGCATACCTCAGCACCCATTCGGGGTAATCGAGAATGCCATCAATAGGGCTGGTGTACGAATACACCCACAACCACCCCTTGACACCATAAGGACTGGTCAGCTTACCCAGCACCACGTGCTGGTCGTCACTGCCGCCATTGGCGTGCCCTACCACTGTCGATACATCGTTGGACATGGTCGTTCACGCCTCGCCTTGTGGTCAGGCCAGCGCCGCAGTCAGGCTCAGGCCTGCTTGCGGGCTTCCTTGATCAACTCGGCGACACGGTCGGACACTTGGGCCCCGTGATCCTGCCAATGAGCGACACGATCCAGATCGATACGCAGGCGCTCTTCCTGACCACGGGCGACCGGGTTGAAGAATCCGACCCGCTCGATGAAGCGGCCGTCGCGAGATTTGCGCGAGTCGCTCACCGTCAGGTGGTAGAAGGGACGCTTCTTGGCGCCACCACGTGCCAGACGAATGGTAACCATTGCGTTAACTGTCCTTCGGTTGAAGTTACTGAATATTGCCGGGCCCGGCCATGTTACCGTGCCCCTCAACTGTGGGCTTTCCTAGGAAAGCCAGGCCTCGACGATGCAATACGGAATATCGCCGAGCGGCCGGTTGTCACGACGTGGCGCGCGGTCCTGCCACGAAGACGCAGCATTCTACGGAAATCGACGCCACTTGGGAACCTTTTGCTTGCCGAAAATTCGTCACGGCACGCTTGCCACTGTCAAAGACAGTCTCAACCGTACCGACTCATTCTGGAGCAAGACCTCAGCGCCAGGGGAAACCACCTCCCGGACCACCCATGCCACCAGGCCCTCCCATACCACCACCTGGGCCTCCGCCTCCCATCATGCCGGACATGCCCCGCATCATCTTCTGCATGCCGCCTTTCTTGCCTGCCTTCTTCATCATCTTCTGCATCTGCTTGTGCTGCTTGAGCAAACGATTGAGGTCAGGCACCTGAAGGCCGGCCCCTGCAGCGATGCGCCGCTTGCGTGAGCCATTGATGATTTCAGGCTTGCGACGTTCCTTGGGGGTCATCGAGTTGATCAGTGCCTCTAGCTTACCCAGCTCCTTCTCGGGACCCGGGCCCTGTGCCAACTCGGCCATCTGCCCCATGCCGGGCAGCTTGCTCATCAGCCCCCCCATGCCGCCCATCTTCTTGAGCTGTTGAAGCTGGTCGCGGAAATCCTCGAGGTCGAACCCTTCGCCCTTCTTGACCTTCTTGGCCAGTTTCTCGGCCTTGCCCTTATCGACGGTGCGCTCGGCTTCCTCGATCAGCGACAGCACATCGCCCATGCCCAGAATGCGCGACGCTACCCGGTCGGGGTGGAAGGGCTCCAAAGCATCGACCTTCTCACCCACCCCCATGAACTTGATCGGCTTGCCGGTAATATGGCGCACCGACAGGGCAGCACCACCACGGGCATCGCCATCGGCCTTGGTCAGCACCACGCCGGTCAACGGCAGCGCCTCATGGAATGCCTTGGCGGTATTGGCTGCATCCTGACCGGTCATGGCATCAACCACGAACAGGGTCTCGTGAGGCTCGATGGCACGATGCAGGGCTCGGATCTCATCCATCATGTCGGCATCGACATGCAAACGACCGGCGGTGTCGACGATCACCACATCGTGGAACTGGATCCTGGCATGCTTGAGCGCCGCTTGGGCAATGGCCACCGGTTGCTGGGAACTGGTCGATGGGAAGAAGTCGACATCCACCTCCTTGGCCAGCGTCTCGAGCTGGTCGATAGCTGCCGGACGATACACATCGGCAGACACCACCAGCACCTTCTTCTTCTCGCGCTCTTTCAAATAGCGCGCCAATTTAGCCACCGAGGTAGTCTTACCTGCGCCCTGCAGGCCCGCCATCAGGACCACCGCCGGTGCTCCCTTGAGACTCAGGCCCTCGTTCGGCTCGCCCATGATCGCCTCGAGTTCCTGCTGGACGATCTTGACGAACTGCTGGCCTGGCGACAGGCTCCTCGATACCTCCTGCCCCACGGCACGCTCGCGGACACGCTCGATGAACGCCTTGACCACCGGCAGGGCCACATCGGCCTCCAGCAGCGCCCGGCGCACCTCACGCAAGGTATCCTTGATATTGTCTTCGGTCAGTTTGGCCTGACCGCTAATGGACTTCAGCGTCTGCGATAGACGTTCTGTCAAACTCTCGAACATGGGCCTCTCCGGCAGTGATGCCTTGGCTGTGACCGGCAATTATACGCCTTAGCGGCGCGAGTCTCCATGCACCATGCACCTGTCGTCTCCATAGTAGTGACTGGGCGCGATCCGGGGGATTCGGTATAGTGGTCGTCTTCGATTAGGTTTCCCATTGGCATTTCGCCGTTGTCGACGGTGCACGGACATCACGAATGCAGGCGCTCCCCTTCGCCCTATTAGCCACCATCTTCTATCTCGGCGCGGCCTCTTGGCAGGGACTGGCACTGTCTCGCCGCGTTCCACAACGCCCACTCCTGGTACGCGGCGTGGGGCTGCTGGCACTGGTCTGCCACACGCTAACGATCACCGCCCTCATTCGCGACACCGGCGAGCTGACCCTAGGATTGTCGTCCAGTGCCGTATTGGCCAGTGCCGTGATCGCCGCCCTGTTATTGGCAGTCAGCTTGATCAAGCCAGTGCTCAACGCCTCTGTCGGGCTGTTTCCACTGGCCGCCGTCACGTTGCTGCTTGCGGTGGGGCTACCCAGCCCAACCCATGATACTGACCTGACACCGGGTATCGCTTTTCACATCGTCAGCTCAGCCTTGGCTTTCTCACTGTTCGCCATCGCCACCGTGCAGGCAGTACTTCTGGCCGTGCAGAACCAGGCATTGCGTCACCACCATACTCGCGGCATCGTCCAGGCCTTGCCGCCACTGACCACTATGGAACGGGTACTGTTCGAGCTGATCTGGGCTGGCATGATATTACTCACTGCCGCTATCGTCAGCGGGTTTCTATTTCTCGACAACCTCTTCGCTCAGCATTTGGCTCACAAGACCATACTGTCACTAGGGGCATGGGTGATATTCTCGGTGCTGCTGGCAGGCCACCATTGGCTGGGCTGGCGAGGTCTGCGTGCGGTACGCTGGACATTAGGTGGTAGTATTCTGTTGCTGTTGGCCTACTTCGGCAGCAAGTTCGCATTGGAAGTCGTCTTTCAGTCGACCTGACCCTTCTTCAACGGAGTGCGCCTTGACAGTCTCTCGGGGAATCCCTACAAACGAGCCTGATACGCGATTGAGGATCCATCGATCTTGAGCGACGACTTCCCATTGGGACTGCTGTTCGGCCTGCTGCTTCTACTTATTTGCCTGTCTGCCTTCTTCTCCAGTTCCGAGACCGGCATGATGTCGATCAACCGCTACCGCCTGAGCCATCAGGCAAACAGCGGTGAGCGCTCTGCAAAGCGAGTTATGCGCCTATTGGCCAGACCGGACCGACTAATCGGCGTCATATTGATCGGCAATAACCTGGTCAATAATCTAGCAGCGGCCATCGCCACCGTACTGGCCATCCATTTCTTCGGTGAGGTGACCGGCCCGGCGATAGCTCCGCTGATCCTGACCATCGTGCTTCTCATCTTTGCCGAGGTCAGTCCCAAGACCTATGCCGCGATCAAGCCCGAGCGCATCGCCTACCCGGCCTCCGTGGCGCTGGAGCCACTGCTCAAGCTGCTCTATCCACTGGTATGGCTGGTCGGCGCTCTCTCCAATGGCCTGCTGCGACTGGTCGGCGTGAAGAACATCGATGGCGGCACCGACAACCTGACTCGTGACGAGTTGCGCACTGTCGTCCATGAGGCCGGTACGCTGATCCCCCATCGCCACCAGGCCATGCTGCTATCCATCCTGGATCTCGAGAACGTTACCGTGAATGACATCATGGTGCCGCGTCACGAAGTCGTCGGCATCGACCTCGAAGACGATCTGGACAGTATCCTGACCCAGATTCGCACTAGCCAGCACACTCGGATACCGATCTACAAAGGAGATATCAACAACATCATCGGCATGCTCCATCTACGTAACGCTGCGCGCTTCCTTTCCAAACCGGAAGTGACGAAAGCAGCCATCGTCCAGGAAGCACGCGAGCCCTATTTCATCCCCGAGTCCACTCCCTTGCACACCCAGTTGCTGAACTTCCAGCGGCAAAAGCGGCGTATCGGCATCGTTGTCGATGAATATGGTGACGTGGAAGGACTGGTAACACTGGAAGATATCCTGGAAGAGATCGTCGGCGAGTTCACCACTGATGTCGCTGGCATGCACCAGGAGATCCACCTCCAGGACGACGGCAGCTATGTGATCGAAGGTACCGCCA
The DNA here is from genome assembly GCF_000409775.1 of Litchfieldella anticariensis FP35 = DSM 16096. Classification (GTDB taxonomy): domain Bacteria; phylum Pseudomonadota; class Gammaproteobacteria; order Pseudomonadales; family Halomonadaceae; genus Litchfieldella; species Litchfieldella anticariensis. The sequence goes on from NZ_KE332391.1 coordinate 651,480, forward strand.
ACATTCGCGAGATCAACAAGTCGCTGGACTGGCAACTCCCCACGGATGGCCCCAAGACGCTGAATGGCCTGATCCTCGAGCATCTCGAGTCCTTCCCCGATGGCCCGACCTGCCTTCAGGTTGGCCCCGTTCGCATGGAGATCCTTCAGGTCAAGGATAAATTGATTACCTCGGCTCGTTGCTGGCAGCATACTCGGCGCTCGACACGCCGGAGCTGAGCGACTTGCGGCCAAGACTTTTCAGGATTGAGCCAATGGGGACTTGTTCCGGGCTTCGGCCCAGGCATCGGCTTCTGCCTTGAGATCGCGTACCCGTTTCTCGAGCAGAGGGGATCGCGCTTCCCGTGACGACAATGGTTCGCCGAAGGAAAGTGCAACGCGAGCCCGAAATCGTCGAGGTGGTTTGGTCAGAGCTCGTCCTCCATAGTGGGAAGTCCAAGACCCCCACAACCCTGCCAACCCCGCTGGCACCACTGGTACCGGGTCGCGTGACAGGATCATTTCCAGCCCGCGGCGAAAGCCTTGGATCTCACCATCCGGCGTCAGCCGCCCCTCGGGAAACAGCATCACCACCTCGCCCTCACGCAGGGCATGACTGACTTCGTTCAAGGCTCGGCGAACATTGCCAGGATCGCGGCGGTCTGAATCGACCGGAATCGCACCGACGATGCGAAACCACCAATTGAGCCAGGGCGATTCGTAGATAGGCTGATCCATCAGGAAGCGCAGAGGCCGGGGACTGGCGCCCCCCAGGACCAAAGCATCCATGAAACTAACGTGATTGCAGACCACCAGCGCCGGGCCGCGCACGGGTATATGCTGACGGCCATGGAAACGCAGCCGGTAGATGACGTGTATCAGGGCAAAGATCAGCAGACGCAATACCGGACGCGGTCGGCGCAGCAGTAACCCAGCGCCCACGAACAACCCCATGACGCCCAACCCGGCAACGATCCCGCGCAACCCAGTGCCCAGCCAGACCAGCATCACGCTGCCATATCCCACAGCCAGGATTACCGCCAAAGCGCTGAGCATGTTGACAGCTCCCAGCATCCGAGACCGCTGTTCCTCACGGCTGATCAGTTGAACCAGGGTATATAATGGCACGCTGTAGAGCCCGCCCCCAATGCCCACCAGGGTGAAACCGACAAACATCTGCCAGAAGCGGTCAGAGCCCATCAGAAAAGCCATGCCATCCATGTTCACCGCCATGGGTGTCAGGCTGGCAAGATACAGGCTGGCAATGCCGAGCAGCATCCCTCCCAGAGACACCAGCCCCGTTTCCAGCCGTCCCGCCGAGAAATGCGCACATAGTAGCGCGCCAACCCCCACTCCCAAGGCAAAAGCTGCTAGCAATAGATTAAGGGCCGCTTCGTTGCCACCGAAATTATCACGCACCCAGGCCGGTAGCAGCGTCAACATGCAAGTCACAAGGAACCAGAAGGATGCGACGCCCAACATGGCGGGGAAAAGGTGCCGCCCCTGCGCCGCCTGCCGTAATATCTCGGAACTACTACGCCAAGGGCGCCAGCCCACGGGGATTTTGGCACACGCTGGCGCAGGTGGGATGGCAAAGCTCGTTGCCAACCCCAGAAGTGCCACACTGACCAGCACCAGCATCGCCGTCAGCCTGGACCAAGGCTCGGGCAGTGTTGCCATTACCGCGGCCAATAGCGCTCCAGTCAGCAAGGCAACGAAGGTTCCCAAGCCGATCCAAGCGTTGCCACGCACCAGCTCGGTAGGGGCAAGATGCTGTGGGAGAATGGCATACCTCACTGGGCCCAAAAGCGCAGACCGCCCCGCCAGTAGCAGGACAAACACAAGTAGCAGGGCAACGCTCTCGAACCACACCGCTACCACCGTGCCAAGCATGATCGCCAGTTCCAGCAGCTTCAAACGGCGAATCAGGCGCTGTTTGTCGAGACGATCGCCAAGCATCCCGCCCCACGAAGAGAGCGTCAGATAGGCGAGAATGGTACCTGCCACAGATAGTGTAAGAACCGGACCGGGGCGCCAGTCCCGAGGTGGCAGCGCTCCCCAGACCAGCAGCAAGAGGGTCATGCGCAGGAAGTTGTCATTGAAGGCGCCCAGTGCCTGGGTCCAGAAGAGAGGGGCGAAACGGCGCTGCACGAGAAAGCGCGAACTCACGTAATCCTCGGGTCATACTTGAGCCCGGCAAGAATGGTCGACAATAATTGATCGAGCAACTCGCCTACCTCCAACTGCTGGCCTTGCCAGTAGCCTAGGCGCTCATTGAGTCCCAACTGCACCAGACCATGAACGCTACCCCATAGAGTACGCGCCATGCGCCGTGCATCCAGATCATTCAACGCTGGCTGATACTCCTTGAGCGTCGCCTCGACACGCACGAATAGGGCCTCGATCATGTCATTCTGGCGCTGGTCGAGCTCGCCTTCCTGTGCCAAGGGATAATCGAACAATAACTGCCAACGATATGGATCACGCTGGGCGAACTGCCAGTAAGCAGTCGCCAACGATTTGAGCCGCGGCTCGGGGGGCGTGTCCGCCAGCCCCTCGACCGAACCACGCAACCGCGCGAGCGTCTCGATATTGACGTGCTGCAGTAGATTGCCGAAGCTGCCATAGAGCTTCAGCAAGGTACTCGGCGCACAGCCGACCTCCCTTGCCAGAGCCCTCAGCGACAGCGTGTGCGCAGGGTTTTCCTGCAGCCAGGCGTCACATGCCGCCATGACTTGGGCATGCAGCGCCTCCGGCGCATGCTGTCTGGGACGTGCCATCGGCTTCCTCTCATTGATAGCGACACAGATCGAACACTGTTTCCGACCAGCATATCGACCCCTAGCATAAACGCAAGCCCAAGGCGTAACTTGCGACGCAATCGGGCTTTCCACATGAAGGCGACTTGGGTACCCTGAGACCCCTTTCGCCAGGAGCCGCTATGGCAGGCCGCTTGCATATCGCGCCTATCGAGCTTTCTCGCCTGTTACCCGATCTGATCGGTGAAACACCGCTGCTCACCGGTGCCAACCAGGCGCCACGCCGCCCCCTGTCGGTCATCCGTCAGGAGCGAGGACATCCTCGCCTTGCCACCGCATTCTGGGGCTTGACCCCACCTTGGCTCAAGGTACTCGATCATGCCCCCCATTGTGCCAGAGCCGAAAATCTTGCATCGCGTCCCATGTTTCAGGAAGCCTTCCATGCCCGCCGCTGCCTGATCCCGGTCAGCGGTATCTATGTCTGGAAGCCTCAGCCACGTTTCAAGCAACCTTTTCTGGTCACACACACTGACCGTGGCCCCCTGCTACTGGCCGGGCTGTGGTGCCGCTATCACACTACCCTTACCGCCCATAACGACTCCACTGCCCTGATTACCGTGAATGCCAATGCTCTGCTGGCCCCACTGACCGACCGTATCCCAGCCATCATCGACCGGGCCTCAGCCACAGCCTGGCTCGATCCGACGACATCGCTGGACGACGTCCGCCGACTGCTCGTGCCACCACCCTTGGAACTGTTGGGCGCATTTCCGGTATCAAGACGAGTGAACGATCCCTCGAACCAGGATTGGGCTTGCGGCCATCCCACCGGCCCCATGCTTCGCTGGAATACCGCACAGGAGACATGATGCGAACTCCGCTCTTCTTTTCGACTACCCTTGCTGCCCTTGTGGGGAGCTTGGCGCTGAGCCTGACGCCTCTACTTGCCACACCGTCATTTGCCGATGATCGCGATGATCGAGAAAGCACCGCCCAGGTGGAAACGCCGCATGTCAGTCCTCACGATAACCGCGACTATCGCATCCTGACACTCGATAACGGACTTTCCGTTCTACTGGTCAGCGATCCGGAAGCCGATATGGCCGCCGCTTCGATGAACGTGGGCGTAGGCAGCGCCTACGACCCCAGCGACCTTGCAGGCTTGGCACATTTCGTCGAACACATGCTGTTCCTCGGCACTGACAAATATCCTGAGGCCGATGCCTACCAAAGCTATATCAGCCGCCACGGAGGCAATCACAATGCCTTTACGGCATCTCAGGACACCAATTACTTCTTCGATATCGAACCCGAGGCCCTACCCGGCGCATTGGATCGCTTCAGCCGTTTTTTCATTGCTCCTCGATTCAATGCCGATCAGTTGGAAAGCGAACGCAGCATCGTGCATTCAGAGTACCAGGCCCGACTCCGTGACGACGGCCGTCGCACCAATGACGCTCTCAATCAGGTACTGAATTCCGACAACCCCACCACCGGTTTCTCAGTGGGCAGTCGCGAGACGCTGGCCAACCGCGAAGAAGGCAAGCCCAGCTTGCGTCAGCGGGTGATCGACTTCTATGAGCACCATTACGATGCCAATGTCATGCATCTGGCAATCGTTGCTCCCCAGTCCTTGAACGAACTCGAGGCCCTGGTTCGCAAGCGCTTCGCTGATATCGCAGACCGCAATCTGTCACGCCCCGAGGTAGAAGCGCCTCTGGTGAAAGAAAAAAATCTGCCCATGGCGGTCGAAGTGCAATCGATACGTGACAGTCGTCAGGTACGCTTTCTTTTCCCGGTTACCGACCCCATCAACCACTATCGTCACAAGCCAGCCGAATATCTCGCCAACTTGCTCGGCCACGAGGGCAAGGGCAGCCTCTTATCGGTATTGCGCAAAGCCGGCTTGGCCGACGCACTCTCCGCTGGCGTCACTCGAGGCGATGGAAATGAAGCATTATTCTCGATCGATATCAGCTTGACGCCAGCCGGGACAGAACAGTTGCCACGCATCCAGGCCAGCCTCTTCGAGGCCATTTCTCTCATTCGCGAGAACGGCCTGGAAGAATGGCGCTACGACGAGCAAGCCAGCCTCGCCAAGCAAGAGTTTCGTTTCCAACAGCATGGCTCACCCATGCATAGCGCTACACGTCTGGCCATGAACATGGCCCTTTTCCCGCTGGAAGATGTCAATTATGCCCCCTACCGCATGGACGGCTTTCAACGTGAACAGATACAGAACTACCTGAATGCTCTGCGTCCTGGCAACTTGCTGCGTCTCTACAGCGGCCCAGAGGTCGAAGGTGATGAGATATCTCCCTGGTTTCATGCTCCCTACCGTGTGCAGCAACCGAGAGACTGGGCAACTGCCGAGCCTTTGGCTGGCCTTGCTCTTCCCGACCCGAACCCCTTCATTGCTGAAAATCTGACACTGCTTGAGCAGCAAGATGAAATACCACAGCGACTGGTTAACGAGGAAGGCTTTGCCCTTTGGCATCAGGCCGATGCCAGCTTCAACACCCCCAAGGTAGAGTGGCGCTTCAGCCTGCAATACCCCAATGCCGCCACCAACGCCCGTGATGCTGCCCTGTCGCGCCTGCTCGCTGGATGGCTTGGTGACAGCCTGAACGAAGAGTTATACATGGCCCGCCTAGCCGGCCAGCACTTCGAACCCTATGCCCATTCCCGCGGCATCACCTTGTCGTTCTCTGGATGGCGTGACCGTCAGGAGCTGGTGATACGACAGGTGCTATCCCAGTTGATTGAAGGAGAGATTACCGCTGACAGCGTTGCCCGTGTACGCTACGGCCTAGAACGAGAATGGCGCAACGCGCCTCAGGCATCTCTCTACCGGCAGGCCAACCGCACCTTGGGCGAAGCCTTGATCCGGCCACAATGGCCAACATCCGCACTACTCGAGGCCGTAAAGGAGCTCGATGTCGAAGACCTGCGCGAGTTCCGTCGAGGCTTCCTCAACGAGTTACGGCTCGAGGCGATGGCAGTGGGGAATCTGGATACCGAGCTTGCCGAGCGCGAAGCCCGCCTGGTCGCCGAGGCTCTACAACCTCATCTGGCAAGTGATCAGATCCCAGACCTCGAACCCCTGCAGGTAACGAATGGTCTTCCGGCCTTGCATCCCGAGACTACCCGTCAAGAATCATTGGTACTTCGCTACTTGCAAGGAGCCAACCGCTCGCTGGATAGCCAAGCACGGCTTGCTCTACTGGGACAGTTGATCAGTACACCTTTTTATACACAACTACGCACTGAGCAGCAGCTCGGCTATATCGTCAATGCCAGCTATACACCGCTGCTCGATGCGCCGGGCCTGGCATTGTTGGTACAGTCACCGGAGACGCCAAGTGAAGAGATTCAGGCACATATCGACACCTTCCTGGAAGATTTTAGTGAGACCCTGGCAGGAATCAGTGATGAAGAACTGGCGCCCCACCGCGAGGCAGTACGTGACCAGCTCCTGCAGCGTGATACATCGCTTGGCAGCATGACCGACCGGTTATGGCGAGCCTTGGCTTATGGCGATACCGAATTCAATCGGCGCGAACGACTGGCCGAGCAGGTCATGAAGGTTTCACCGGAGGCACTGCGTGAGAGCTGGACGACACTGCGCAAGGACGCAGCGCTCAATATTACCTTTGACCCTGGCGATTCACCCAGCGATGTGCTGGCTCTAACTGCGGAGCTGCCTCCTCTACCCAAAGGCGGTAGTTGAAACAGACAAGAGCTGGAGACGTGTGGGCGATCAACCATCAGCCAAAGGCTTGGACCGGCATGATCGCCTCCACGTGCATCACCAGTTCCTCGAGGATCTGACGGTCCCGGTCAGATAATGCAACCTGATTCAGACGTTCAATTTCACGGGCAAACCCTTGAAGGGTCAAGCTTCCAAGGTGGGTATCGTTCATTCGTGCCCAGCGGTAAGCTTCCCACTGAACCTGCTCCTCCGCGCTCAGGGTGTCTGGATAACTACGTGCGCGGTAGCGGAACAGCATCTCCTCCAGACGAGGATCCTGAAAAGCGAACGATGTCTCGCCAAGCTGCCATGGGTCGGTATCGCGCACACGTTGCATCTCCTGACGGTCGGCCGGCGAGAAAAAGCCACCCGAGTAGAGCATCAGGTCAGGGTCATGAGGCCCTTCTGTCGACGCCGCGGCGAACACGGCAGTTGCCTTGCGCCCAGCCTCGGCATTTGCACATAGTGCCTGCCAGTGCCGTTCGCACAGTTCACGATCCAAGCCGACCCGCTTGGCCACTTCATCGCTGACGGCCGCGATCGGCAATACCACCGGGCTCTTGTTGACATGGATCACCTTGAGAGGGATGCGTGCTTCGCCTTCAGCGAGTTCCTCTGCACCAACGAATACACGCTCGCGAATAGCCTCATCGGTCAAAGAGAGCAACGGCGCTGGGTCCACCGAAAGGTCGTAGACAATGACCCCGTTGGGGTTGGTGGGATGTTCAGCCAACGGTACTACCAATGCAGCACAGCCACGACTGGCGGGATAGCGACGCGAAATGTGTAGCACCGGCTTGCGTGAGGGAACATCCAGCAGCTTGGCTACCTCACGCTTGCTGCGCAGCCGCAGCAGGTAGTCGAACAGTTTGACATTGCGAGCCTTCAGTAGGCGCGCTAGCGCAATGGTCGCACGCACGTCGGCCAAAGCATCATGGGCACCGACATGTTCAATGCCATTGGCACCAGTAAGATGCTCGAGCTTGAAGCTGGGGGCCCCATCATCACGGCGTGGCCATTCGATTCCCTCTGGACGCAATGCCTGGAAAGCCCTCACCGCATCGATCAGGTCCCAGCGTGAGTTGCCGTTTTGCCATTCTCGGGCATAGGGGTCGAGAAAATTGCGGTAAAAGAGATGACGGCTGACTTCATCATCGAAACGCAGGCTGTTGTACCCCAAAACACAGGTACCTGGCTCACTCATCAACACATTGATATGACCAGCGAATTCACTCTCGGGCAACCCACGACGTTGGGCTTGTTGTGGCGTGATGCCGGTGATCAGGCATGCCTGTGGGTGCGGCAGGTAATCGTCGGCAGGGCGACAATATAGGGTGACCGGCTCACCGATCTCGCGGAAGTCGGCATCGGTGCGAATAGCGGCGAATTGCGAGGGGCGGTCACGACGCGGGTCGGCACCGAAAGTTTCATAGTCGTGCCACAGAAAACTACGGGGAGTGGCAAGGGGCTGCGCCATAAACGATCTCTCCAGCAGGCGGGGATGCCAAGAGGGCTCAGCCTAGCATAGTCCCCGGCCTCGCTCAGCCACATCGACCGAGCGGAGACCGCCTTCAGGTACGTGGTAGCGTCACGTTCAGTTCGAGTACCGAGCAATCGTCATCACGATCGAGACTGATGTTGATGGCATCTTGCTCCACCTTGACGTAACGGCGAATCACTTCCAGCAGCTCACGCTCCAGCATCGGCATGTAATCCGGCTGATCGCGCTGGCTTCGCTGGTGCGCAACGATGATCTGTAGCCGTTCCTTGGCCACCGACGCTGTCTTCTTGCGCTCGCCCCTGAGAAAATCCAGCAGTTTCAACGGCGACCTCCTCCGAACATGCGGCTTAGCAAACCTTTCTTCTGAAACTCATGAAAACGCAACGGCACGTCTTCTCCTAACAGGCGTGACACCGTATCGGTGTAGGCCTGACCGGCGTCACTCTTGGCATCATGAGTCACCGGGATCCCCTGGTTGGATGCGCGCAGAACGGCCTCGGATTCCGGAATCAACCCCAATAGGTCGATGGCCAGAATCTCTTGGATATCATCGAGATTCAGCATGTCGCCATCATCGACCCGTGACGGATTGTAGCGGGTGATCAATAGGTGTTCCTTGACGGCATCCTGGTTACGTTCGGCACGTCGGGTCTTCGACGCCAACAGGCCGAGAATGCGATCTGAATCGCGTACCGATGACACCTCGGGATTGGTGACCACCACCGCCGCGTCGGCGAAATACATGGCCAACTGCGCCCCACGCTCGATACCAGCCGGCGAATCGCAGATGATGTAATCGAAGTCCTTGGTCAAGGTATCCAGAATCTTCTCGACACCATCACTGGTTAGTGCATCCTTATCGCGCGTCTGGGAGGCAGGCAGAATGTGCAGGTTGTCGACCCGCTTGTCACGGATCAAGGCTTGGTTCAAGCCAGCCTCGCCCTGAATCACGTTGACCAGGTCATAGACCACACGTCGCTCGCAACCCATGATCAGGTCCAGGTTACGCAAGCCCACATCGAAATCGATTACCACCGTTTTCTTGCCTCGCAGCGCTAGCCCGGTGGCGATAGCTGCTGCGCTAGTCGTCTTGCCGACCCCGCCCTTGCCGGAGGTCACTACAATGATCTTGGCCAAGATAAGCTTCCTGTTGCTAATGGGAGAGGTTTCTGACTGCTGAATGCCATACGCGATCCGGCCCTCAAGCGAGTGGAGCAATGCTCAACTGGTCGTCACTTAATTGCACTTGGACAGAATGCCCCAACAGACGCGGGTCGATGTCCTCCAGACGCTTGTAGTTGCCGGCCACCGAGAGCAACTCGGCGCGTAGTTCGCGGCAGAAGATGCCTGCTTCATGATCGCCATGAATGCCAGCCAAAGCCCGGCCACGTAAGGCGCCATAGACATGCACACTACCTGCCGCCAGCACCTCGGCACCGGCATTGACTGCCCCGATGACCACCAGATCACCGTCGGGGGCACTGATTTGCTGTCCCGAACGCACCGTACCGCGATAGATACGTCCTCCACTGGCCGCTCCAGCAGACGTATCTGCATCATCTATGGGAGCCTCGGGGGCAGCCTCGGCGACGCTTTCCAGATTACGCGGCTTGATTTCCTGTGGTGGGAACCAACCAAGTCCCAATGCCCAGGCCGACTGCTTGACCGGATCCGTACCGCCGCGCACCGCCACCGGTAGCAGCTTGTGCGCACGGCATACCGCACAAATTCGTTCCAACGCCAAGTGTGGCTCATCGAGCTTTTCCACGCTGAGCACGACGGGTGTATGCTGGAAAAAGGCAGGCGACTGGCTCAATTTGCCGGCCAGCTGCTCGCGGATCCGCTCGGGATCCGCACTAGTCAGCTCCATGACCGTCATGGGCAGCATGCCCCCCTTGAAGGAAAATGCCATGCTCGCCCTGTCCACATTCAGACTCATTGCCGGACTCCACGTCAGGTGATGAGGGTAAAACTAAGCGACACGCCTCGCTCCTGCAACTGATCATAAGGCCAGCTCGCCCCTCTGTCAGTGTCTCCAGAAAGCAACAAACCGTATTCTCCGGACTTTTCGACCTCTGCGTCGCGTGCTTAGATAGCAGTCTGTCCGTTGTCCTAACCATTTATGGCGCTAGTGCCGGCTGCTCCAAGGCACAATCTTGTTTCGCCAGTACAGCCCAGGATGCGCACCACCATGTCAGGATCGTTCATGTCAGGTTGGATTCGTCGTTTATTCGTCCCCCGCTGGCAGCACCCAGATGCCCAAACTCGGGTGCAGGCCATCGCCAGGCTCGATCCTACACGGGAAGAGGATCGGCACACCCTCGAACGGCTCATTGACGACGACGATGCCGAAGTTCGCCTGACAGCCCTGGCGAAACTGCACGATCCATCGTTGCTGATTGAGCGGCTGTCGAAGGGTTCCGATACCCCTCAACTGCGCCTACGCCTCCTCGACCTGTTGGTGGGGCGGGAAGGGGGTATTACTTTGAATGATCGCCTGGATCTGATCGAACGTATCAAAGACGCCCGGTTGCTGGCTGCCATTACCATGCAGGGTGATAACCAGCAACTGCGCCTGGCCGCCCTGAAGAATCTGACAGACGAGAAGTCACTGATCCAGCAGGCCTGTGAGAATAGCATTGCAGCAGTTCGCCATGCGGCCGCTGAGCGAGTCCAGAGCGAGGAAGGCATCATCCATCTGACACGCTATGCCAAGCGTGACAAGCATGTCGCACGCATCGCTCGAGAACGACTCAACCAACTTCGAGCCGATGCCGCTCAAGTGGCTGAAGCCCACGCAGCACGCGAACGTATCCTGCAGGCGCTCGAACAACATGGCCAACACGCCTGGGAGCCTCTGTACGCGGGGCGCTATCGGCACTTGCAGCGAGAGTGGGAAGCTCTCAAGGACTTGCCCAGCGCCGAGCAGGAACGCCGCTATCAGAATGCCTGCCTCTTGTGCCGCAAGACGATTACCGACCACGAGGCACAGCAGCACGCTCATGAAGCTGCCGACCGTCAGCGGGAGGATACCGCCCAAACCCGCCAGTCGCTGGTCGAAGCATTCGAAGAGTCACTGCAAGGACTACGCCTGGGCGAGCGCTTGGGAACTCAGGACATCGATAGTCTACGCTCTCAGAAGCGCCTTCTGGCCAGCCGTTGGCAGTTACTCTCCGACACCCACTCTCCCGACAACACGCTGCGCCAACGTTACGATGACGCTCTCGATGAGTACGAGCGTATCGCCATGGTTTGGGAGCGCTTGGGAGAACGGACAGCAGCCTTGAAAGAAGCTTTGAGCAACGATGATCGAGAACGTCTCGAAACGCTGCTCAAGGAATGTGACTGGCCTGATTGGCTGCCACCCACGGAACTGCTCGAACGTGCCCAACGCTGGCTGCATCAGGATAGCAATGCCATCGCTCCCGATTACGGCCAGCAACTGCAGGCTTTCGAGCATGACCTGCAAGAACTCGAGCGTCTGCTGCAACGAGGCGCCTTCAAAGGTGCTAGTCGTCTGCACCAACGCCTGCGCCAACGTGCAGAACAATTACCCGACAATCGCCTGCGCTCTCTGGAGGGACGGCTCAAGCGGCTCGGTGCGCAACTCGCCGAACTGCGTGACTGGCGAGGTTTCGTTGCAGCACCCAAGCGCAATCAACTGTGTCAGGCCATCGCCGAATTGGCGGCCGATGATCGTCTCACTGATACCGAGCTTGATCGTCGCCATCGGCAACTGGTCAAGGAGTGGAAGGAACTCGGCGATGCAGCCGCCGACCGTGAGCTGTCCCAGAATTTCAGAGCCGCCTCCGATCGCATCCATGAACGGCTGGCTCCTTGGCGCGAAGCCCAAAACCAGCAACGCGACCAAAATCTCGCAGCTCGCCAAGCTTTGTGCGAACAGCTCGAAGCACTGCTCGAGCAGCCCGATCCCTCCGCAGACCCGGACGCCCTGCGTGATATTCGCGACCGAGCACGCGAACAGTGGCGACGCCACTCCCCGGTGCCGCGCGATCAGGCAGAAACCATCGGTCGACGCTTTGGACGAATCCGTCACGGACTGCAAGCGTTGATCGACCGCCGTGCGCAAGAAATCGCTAGCGCCAAGCGCGAGTTGATCGCGCAAGCCAAGGAGTTGCAAACCTCTTCCCAGTCCGCTAGCCAACGGGCAGAACAAGCCAAGACGCTACAGAAACGCTGGCGTGAACTCGGACGTGCCCCCAAAGGAGAAGAGCAGGCCTTGTGGCGAGAATTCCGGGGCATCTGCGACTCCATATTCGCCAATCGCGAAGCCGAGCGTGACAGCCGTGCCCAGCGTATCAAGTCTCGACTCGACGACATGCAAGCCTTGATCGATCGCCTCGACTCTTGGCAACCCAATACTAGCCAAGACAACACATTGCTCGACCAGGCCATCGCCGAGGCCGATGCCTTGGAACCATTGCCACCCGGACGTCGCAGTGAAGGCATGCGACGCCGCTGGTCGGGTATCGTGCGAGCCCGTCGCGAGCAATTGGAACGTTTGGCTATCCATGAAGAAGTTGGACGCTGGCAAGCCTTTCAGCCGCTACTCAAGGCTCATTTGGCTGCCGATGAAGCCGTACTGACTGGACAACAAGCAGCCGTCGATGTCCCAGCTGACGACACACTGGACGGTGACATGATCCAAGCCCACCAACGCCGCAATGCTTCACGTCGTCATCCTCCTGATGAAACCGAAGTCGAAGAAGCTCTGATACGGCAGCGGGTACACCTGGCCTTACTGGCAGGGGGCCGGGTTGCGCCTCAAGATGACCCTTTGCGTCTGGTGATTCAGGTCGAGCGCCTGAACAATGGCCTGGGACGCGAGCTGACTAAGGCCGAGGAACTGCATGGCGTGCTGCGCGAGATCCTATCCATCGGCCCGGTCAGCAAGTCGCTGTGGTCGAGAGAGGCCGGCGAACTGGATGCGCTATTATTCAAACTGCTCGGGGAGCCTCCCTCTTGATATCCCCCCAAAACTCAAGACGCGAGGCCTAAGCCTCGCGTCCGTCATACCTACTACTGAGCTGGAATGTTCAGGTCAATCAGCCCATGAATTGGCCACCGTTGATATCCAAATTGGCACCGGTAATGAAACCGGATTCCTTGTCCGCCAGGAAGACGACGGCCCGAGCGATCTCTTCCGGTGTGCCATAGCGCTTGACCGGAATCGCCTCTCGAATTGCCTCGCGCACCTTTTCCGGAATCTTCATGATCATGTCGGTAGCGATGTACCCTGGCGACAGAGTATTGACGGTAATGCCCTTGGTTGCCGTCTCCTGTGCCAAGGACATGGTCAAGCCGTGCATACCGGCCTTGGCGGCAGCATAGTTGACCTGGCCGAACTGGCCCTTGCGACCATTGATCGACGAGATGTTGACGATGCGTCCATAACCCGCCTCCAACATGTCTTCGATCACGCTGCGACAGGTATTGAAGACACTGTTCAAGTTAGTGTCGATTACCTCCCCCCATTGCTCGGGTGTCATCTTCTTGAGAGTGCCATCCCGCGTGATGCCGGCACAGTTGACCAGCACACTGATCGGCCCATAGGTGTCGCGAACCTCACGGACGCCCGCCTCGCAAGCGGCATAATCGGTCAGGTCGATACCGGATAATGCGATGTTGTCGTAGCCATCGGCGCGCTGCTGTTCCAACCAGGACTTGGCTTTGTCGGGATTATTGTACCCGGCCACCACCTGATACCCCTCCTTGGCCAGCGCCCGGCAGATCGCTGTGCCGATGCCGCCGGTCCCGCCGGTTACCCATGCTACGGGTGCTGTATTGGCCATTTCTTATCTCCCTGATTCATGACACTTATTCGACTGACGAGTATTGATCGCCACGTCCAGTCTCGAGTTGGTGAGCGGCAGGCAACTGCCACCCAAGACATAGTATGGCTGCTTTAGCGATGAGGGTACGAGCGTTGAACCAACCCTTGACGCATCGCAAGAAAAGCGTAGAATGCACTCTCGTTGATGCGGGGTGGAGCAGTCTGGTAGCTCGTCGGGCTCATAACCCGAAGGTCATCGGTTCAAATCCGGTCCCCGCTACCAAATATAGAGAAAGTCAGCACCTGAGATGCTGGCTTTTTTCGTCACTCCTCCTTTCCCTTGATGGGAACCGGCATACCGATCCGGCCGATCCCGGGCAGCTTGAGCGCTGGCCGCATCAGATCGATCCCGAGACTCAGTCCCAGCACGTTGACTTCCAGACCTTCCTCGGCGGCGACCAGCACACCAACCAAGCCTCCCAAAGCCAGTTGATAGCCACTGCCGCTAGGGGTGGGGACAAATACCTCACCGAACAGATAATCCTTGCCAATCGCGGTATTGGGTAGCGCTACATCAAGCTCTGGCACCCGGCGTACCACCCAGGCAACGAAAGTATTGCTGTTGGGTCCTGGCCAGACCCGATAACGGTTCGGCTCAGGATATGCGGCCACAGCAGCTTCGATTTGAGGAATCATGGCAACGGCACGCTTTCCCCGGTAGTCAGCCAGCAACGTGGGCGAGTTACCATACCAAGAGCGATCAGGTTCATCGTCAAGGGTAACGATCGTCGGTCGGCGCCAACTGAGTACCTGGTAGGTGCGATATGCTGGTGCCGCTTCCGCCTTGATGGCGATCCAGGTATGCACTCCGAAGGCACCACGCCAATTGAAAGCCCTTGCCGCATAAACCTGCACTACGGCTTCGCTGGCTTCTTGAGCTAGCGGTGCCAATCCCGCCGAAGTACGCTCGGCACTATACCAGCGGCTTTCGAGGTCGATTCGCGGGCTTGTCAGCATCAGCAGAGGTCCCATCAGCAGCAATGCTACCCCCAGCATGACCAGGTTGGCTCCACGTAGCATTCGCCTCATGCCCCGCCGCCCCCGTCCGTCCGATCTTCTTGTGCTGTCGTCAGGCGAAGCCATTCATGCCTCCATCCCTGACATTCTCATGCAGGGCTTGAATCGGGGCCTTACTACCCACATCTCAGAAGACAAATTCCGTCATTCTTCAAGGTTATCCTATGCAGATCGTCGATCCACGCAGTGGCGAGCCGTTGGCCACACCCGATACCGACTCCTCTAACCCTTCGGATATCGATCCGAGCAATTACATTGTCGATATCGACACGAGCAACTTCCAGCAGGTCGTGCTGGAGGGGTCGATGAATACGCCGGTCCTGCTCGACTGTTGGGCTCCCTGGTGCGAGCCCTGCAAGAATCTGATGCCAGTGCTGGAGAAGTTGGCACGCGAGTACAACGGCGCCTTTGTGCTGGCCAAGCTTAATATCGAGGAACACCAGCAAATCGCCGCTCAGCTAGGTATCCGCTCAGTACCCGACGTCAAGCTGATCATGCAGGGGCAGCTTTTTGACCAGTTCCAAGGGGCACTTCCCGAGAAGCAGATCCGTGAATGGCTGTCACAATACATCCAGCCACCGGCCAACGTTCCGGAGAGCCCGGAGGAACAGGCCCAAGCGGCACTGGAAGCTGGTGACGCGACTACGGCACGATCGATTTATCAGCAGTTGGTGCAGGACAACCCCCAACACTACGACTATCAGGTCGATTTGGCCAATGCAGTACTCGCTGAAGGCAATGCCAGCGATGCTCGTACCATTCTCGACAACCTTCCTCCTGAGCACCGCGATGCACCCAAAGCACGTGGCGTACGGGCACGCCTGGAGTTCGGAGAGGAAGCCCCAAGCCACGAGGAATTGACCGCCTTGAAGAGCCGTGACGACAGCGAGGCCCGTTTCAAACGTGCCTTGCGTCAAGTCGCCGATGGCGACTACGAGGCCGGTCTCGATGGCTTGCTGGCATTGATGAAATCAGACCGCAGCTATGATGACGATGCCGCTCGCAAAACACTGCTCCGCGTCTTCGATGCCTTGGGTGCGGATCATCCATTGACGGTCGCCTATCGCCGCAAGCTGTTCGCTCTCCTTTACTGATATAGAGATTCAAGGCCCCAGCACACCGTCGAGGCGTCGTAGCGCCTCGTCGAGCTGTGTGGCAGTGGTACCGAAATTGAGCCTGACAAAGCCCGGCCAGCCGAAATCGGCACCGTCGGACAGTGCTACCTTGGCACGCTCGAGCAATGTCTGCTGAGGGACATCCCCCAACCCTGCCTGGCGCAGGTCCAGCCAGGCCAGGTAGGTGGATTCTGGAGGGCTCATGATAACGCCAGGCCAACGCGCTACCTGTGCTACCAGCCGCTCGCGATGCTCGCCTAACACTTCGAGCAAGGCACGACGCCAGGGATCGCCATGGGCATATGCCGCCTCGGCAGCCGCAAGTCCCAACACATTGGCATCTGGCTGTAGGCCGCGACATTGTGCTGCAAAACGTCGACGTAACTCAGGGTCTTCGATGACTGCACATGCACAGGTCAGCCCGGCAAGATTGAAGGTCTTCGACGGCGCCCACAAGGTAACGATGCGCCTGGCCAACGAAGGAAACAATGCCGCCAATGGCCGATGATGAGCCCCTGCATTGAGCAGCAGGTCACAGTGCACCTCGTCGGAGACGATCACCAAATCATGACGTTCGACCAGCGCCGCCAATCTAGCGAGTTCCTCCTCATCCCAGACCCGTCCGGTCGGGTTGTGGGGGTGGCACCATAGCAGCAAACGAGTTTCAGGAGTGATGGCGGATTCCAGTGCCTCGATATCGAGTCGCCATGGCTCTCCTGATCTCGAGGGCTCTCCAAGCGGCGCCGTCTGGTCCAGGCGGCCGGTACGAGTGGCCACCTTGAGGAAGGGTGGATAGATCGGCGTCAGAGTCAGGACCCCTTCTCCCGGATTGGTGAAGGCCAGACTCGCCAGATGCAGAGCCGGAACCACCCCCGGCAGCCATAACTGCCACTCTGATTCGATCTCCCATCCGTAGTGCTCAACACTCCAAGTACACAAGCTCTGGCGTAGACTGTCCGGTACTCGGCCATAACCAAATATGCCATGATCGACACGTGCTCGCAGTGCCTCGATTACCTCGGGGGGGGACAAGAAGTCCATGTCAGCGACCCACAGCGGTAGGACGTCATCGTCATAGCGATGCCACTTCTGTGATGGCCATGGATGGCGTCGATCGATAGGCGTGGCAAAATCGAAACGCATGGCGACTCCTATCCGGCAATTCGATTCGTATGCAAACCAAGGGACTCTCTGAACATGCCTGAAAGCCTCTTCTATGCCAAGGCCATGCGTGGCACCTCTCGTCTAGTCGGCCACTGGCTGATGATCGGACAGGCAGATCCCGACCGCTTGGCGATGATCCTGGCCGACACCGCTCGGGTTGCCAAACTGGGCGAGCCTGAAGACACGCCTGACGGCATCACGCTGCAGGACTGGAGCGGTGACGCTCAGCCACCTTTGTGGGCGGCACGTGCCGCAACCTTCCTGCTGATGCAGATACCGGCCTGCCCCGTACCACGAGACGAACTCGAGGCATGCGCTTGGGCCTATTGTTGGCTGCGCAATCGCCGCTTCTCTAGCTTCGACGAGGCCATGACAGCTCTACCCGACCACTTGCTCGAACCGCTCGGCGATGCTCTGAATGAGGCCTGGGCCGATACTCAGAGCCAACGCCTGATCTGATCGCATGGAGTTTCCTCGATGTTCATTCGCACCTTGGAGCCCTCGTTTTCCGATACCGACGCACTGGGACATATCAACAACACTCGCTTACCGGTCTGGTTCGAACAGGGCCGTACCGACTTGTTCCGCTTGTTCACGAGACCTGGATCCACGCAAATGGCGCTTGATCCTGGCCCGCTTCGATGTCGAGTTCCATGCCGAGCTGTTCTATGGTCAGCTGGTAGAAATCCGTACTTCCCTCTCGCACCTGGGCAACAGCTCTTTCACCGTAACCCAGCAAGCGTGGCAAGCCGGCCATCTGGCAGCCCAAGGCAATACGGTCATGGTCCATTACGATCATGAGCGCAAGCAAGCGACACCCATCACGGGTGACTTGCGACAAGCCCTGCGGGAGCACTTGCAAGAGAAAGACGAGGCCAGACAATGACACCGGCCGTGAAGGCTCTCGAGCGAGCGGGCATGGACTTCACGCTGAAAGAGTATTCGCATGACCCTAAGGCACCTGCCTATGGTGAAGAAGCCGCCGAGGCATTGGGTCTTTCGTCGAGGGAGGTCTTCAAGACACTGCTGGCTCGACTCGATGACGATCGTCTGGTCGTGGCCATCGTGCCAGTCGCTGCCCAGCTTGATCTCAAGGCTCTTGCTCGAGCCGCTAAGGCCAAGCGGGCACGCATGGCCGATCCCAGCGAGGCAGAGCGCGCGACGGGTTACGTGGTAGGTGGTATCAGCCCACTAGGCCAGAAGAAACGCCTGCCGACCTTTCTAGACACCAGTGCCGAGAACCTGCCCCTGCTACATGTCAGTGGCGGCCGGCGAGGTCTGGAAATTGCTCTGGCCCCAGCCGATCTCGAGCGGCTCACTCAAGCGACGTTGGCTAACCTGGCACGCATCTGAGCCGATCAATGTCTTTCATGGTCACATGCATACGCCCCCCAACCTGGAGAGTGTCATGGCGATTCGCTACACCCTGTGGCTCGATCCCGACGATGTTGCCCAGCACCGAGCCGTGGAAGCCGATCTGGAACGTTACTTCATGGAGCGTTTCGCCGACTATCCGCATATCCGCTTGTTCGGGGCCGACCCCTACGATTATGATGCTCCGTTCAATCGCCTCTACGACGTATTGATCGCCCGGGCCAACGATTATTGTCAGCGGCAATGGCGTTATGTTCCCACTCCGGTACAGCTCAACCAGGCCTTCTTTCGTGCAGTGGGGCGTTCGCCCAAATTCCTGCGAGATCCGCAAGATGGTGATCCACACCGATCAAGTTCCTGACCCTCAACAACTGGCGACCATTACCGTTCAACTGGGTCGTGCCCCACGTGGTATCCAAGCCGTGACCGCCACTGATGGCAATGGCACTCCACTCGTGTTGCGCATGAAGTCCATCGTTGATGGCAAGCCCTTCCCTACCCTCTACTGGCTATGCTCCGATCGCCTCAAGATTGAATTGTCACGGATTGAAGCTGGCGGTGTAATCAAGCAGCTCGAAGCACGGTTACAGGAAGATCCGGATTTCCTCGCTGCCTACCACCACAGTCATCGCGACTATGTCGCGCGTCGCTGGCAACACATGTCCAGTCGCCAGCAGGCTGAAGTGGAGCGTCTGGGATACACCACACTGTTACGCGAGCGAGGTGTTGGCGGCATCGGTAACTGGGACCAGGTTCGCTGCTTGCACACTCAATACGCCCACCACCTGTGCGGCGACAATGTCATCGGCCAGTGGCTGGATGCCGAGTATGGCGTCGCCGACTGCCTGCCCTGATCTCCAACGGCAGTGGCCTGATAGAATGAAGACGTCATCAAGGAGGACAACATGGCTAGCATATGTGTCTATCTCGGATCACGAGAAGGACGGGTGTCTCTGTTTCGCGAAGCCGCTGAGGCCCTGGGTCGCGAGATCGCTCGCCGGGGTCACGGCTTGGTCTATGGTGGTGCTCGTATCGGCCTGATGGGCGCCTTGGCCAATGCCGCCATGGCTGAGGGAGGCGAGGTGATCGGCGTCATGCCCGACCATCTGGTGGAACGCGAACAGGCCCATCTGGGACTGAGCCGCCTCATCCGCGTAACCAACATGCACGAGCGCAAGGCCAGTATGGCAGCTCATGCCGATGCCTTCATCGCACTGCCAGGCGGTATTGGTACACTGGAAGAACTATTTGAGATCTGGACCTGGCAATATCTGGGTCTGCACGACAAGCCCATTGGTGTACTCGATACTGCGGGATTCTATACACCACTGCTGAACTTCCTCGATAGCACGGTGACGAACGGCTTCCTCAATGCCAACACTCGAGGCCAGCTACTCGCCGCCGACCGCCCCGAATTGCTGCTTGAGGCTCTAGAACAACGGCTCGGCACTCCTTGATAGGAAGATCCCCCATGCATGCCATCATTTTCGATGAAGAACGACTCGTATGGCAGGAGCAACCGTCCCCACCTCCCATAGGCTCCGATGAGGTACGGCTACGTGTCGCCTGGGCCGGTATGAATCGCGCCGATATCATGCAGCGAGCTGGCCATTATCCCCCACCTCCCGGGGCCTCTGAGATCTTAGGACTGGAAGTCAGTGGCACACTCACGGAAGTCGGCCCTGCGGTGGAGCGGCTACGTGTCGGAGACCAGGTCTGCGCCCTCTTGGCCGGTGGCGGCTATGCCGAGGAGGTCGTGGTTCCCTGCCAGCAGGTACTACCCGTACCCCACGGGCTCGGCTTGCGCGAGGCAGCCGCGCTACCGGAAGTTTTTGCCACCGCCTGGCTCAATCTGTTCATGGAAGGAGCTCTCAAGCCCGGAGAAAGAGTGCTACTGCATGCTGGTGCCAGTGGCGTAGGCACTGCGGGCATCCAGTTGTGCAAGGCCTTCGGACACCCTTGTTTCGTCACTGTCGGTAGCGACGACAAGCTCGAAGCCTGCTTGAACTTGGGTGCTGAAGCCGGTTGGAACCGCCATCAAGGCAGCTTCGTCGAAGCCGTCAAGCAATGGGGGAGCCCCGACCTGATTCTCGATCCCGTGGGAGCGGGCTACCTTGCAGATAACCAACAAGTGCTCAATGTCGACGGGCGACTGGTATTGATCGGACTCATGGGGGGACGATGCGCCGAATTGGACTTGGGGCGACTGCTGATGAAGCGCCAACGATTGATCGGCTCGACGCTGCGCGCCCGACCTTCCCGCGCCAAGGGAATTATCCTTGATGCCTTGCACGCGCATGTGTGGCCGCGCTTATCCAATGGCGAAATTCGTCCCATGATCGACCGTATCTGGCCCATCGACCAAGTCGAGACGGCCATGGACTATCTACAGAGCAATGCCACCATCGGCAAGGTCCTACTAGCGGTAAGCGGCGAGGGGTAATCAAGCCCCAGGGCGATGTTGAGCCTTCTCAGCTTCGGCAAGGATGCGAGTACGTTCGAACGTCAGTTGCAACAAGCGCGCGTCTTCACCCGCTCGGTGACGTTGAATGCCACGTTCACGGATCAAGGCTTCCTTGGTAGTGTTCCATAATCCGAGCTGACGCTCACACAGCAATTGACGCAAGGCTTCCAGTCGGAATCGCGGCAACATACCTGCGTGATGGAACAGCAGCGACAGCCAGGTATTGTCGTAACCCCAGCTGTCGCTGTAAGCCACACCAATCTCAGCCAATTCGTCGTTGAGCCAACGCGCCACCTCAAGCACCGGATGCCCTTCGCGCACCAGACGTGCCTGTGAAATACCATGCAGCAACTCAGCCTTGGGATCCCAATGGGTCCATTCCGGAAGCGGTTGAACCAGGAAGGCACAACTACTGCCATCAGCTCGGGCCAGGCCAATCTCGATCGGATAGCTGCCACGCCCGAACCCGGATGCTTCGATATCTAGCAGGGTAGGCAGCGTCACGTGATCGGCATCCTCTGTCGTGGCAATCGGGTCCTTACCCGTTTCAGCCTAAAGCGAAAGTGCACGCAGGTCGAATCAATGGTGGACTGGCCGTCCACGTGCTACTTCAGGCAGCGCAACATACTGATCGGCCAGTTGCTGCCAATAGGCTGCACGCTGTGAGTCCACAGCCAGCCCCAGCTCACCTTGACGATAGGCTTGGGCCAGGCGTGTAGCTGCCAGGGGGTGCCCCTCCTCGCCAGCCCGTGCGTACCAAGTCACTGCGTGATCATCACGGGATGGGTACTGGGCACACCCATGTTCATAAATACAGCCAGCCTGATATTGAGCGCGAATATCTCCGCTGTGGGCGGCCTGCAATACATAGCTGGCCCCCTTGGCCTTGTCCTGGGGACTGATAGCACGATGGAATAGCATATGGCCATAAATCGACAAGGCCGTCGTATGCCCTGCATCGGCACAGCGCTGGAAAAGGCGCATTGTCAGACGTTGGGTGCGCGGTGAACGCGGCAGCCAACGGGCATGAAAGAGCTGCTCTGCCAGTCGAAATTCGAGGCGAATGAACAGAGAAGAAGATGCCTGCGGCATGGCAAACAACCTCGAGTCCTGTGTACAGAAAACGACACCTACGATACGTCCTGTACTGGGTGTCATTGACTCTCTAAGCTACTGGCTATCCGGACTCCTCCGGGCCAACGGGGTGGCAAGCATACGCTCACCTTGCAGCCGACTCAACCCCCTGACATTTGCCGCTTTGGTATGCCCCGGCTACCATGCGATTTCATCCATTTGTTCTTTCTTCGACCTGGAGTGACGAATGCAGATTCGACCCCTGGGCAAAACCGGTATCAACGTCAGCCGGTTGTGCCTCGGTACCATGACCTTCGGCGAGCAGAACAGCGAAGCCGAAGCCCATGAGCAACTCGACCGTGCCGTGGCCTTTGGCATTAACTTCATCGATACCGCCGAGATGTACCCTGTGCCCCCTATGGCGGAAACCCAGGGACGTACTGAGGCCTACATTGGTAGTTGGTTGAAACGTCGAGCCTCACGCGACGATATCATTATCGCCACCAAGGTCGCTGGCCCCGGTCTAGCGCATATACGCGGAGGGCCTCGCCTGACTCGCGAGCATATTCAACAGGCAATCGATGGTAGCCTGACCCGACTGCAGACCGACTACGTCGACTTGTATCAACTTCACTGGCCTGACCGCAGCACCAACTTCTTCGGCAAGCTTGGCTATCTCCCCGACGAAGAGGAAGACGCCACCCCTCTCGAGGAAACCCTCTCCGCTCTGAAAGAACTGGTGGATGCCGGCAAGGTCCGGGCCATAGGTCTGTCCAACGAGACACCTTGGGGAGTGATGCGCTGCCTGCGCTTGGCGGAAACCATGGATATTCCTCGCGTGGCCAGTGTACAAAACCCCTACAACCTACTCAATCGAAGTTTCGAAGTGGGACTGGCTGAGATTGCCCACCGTGAAGACGTGGGACTACTGGCCTATTCACCACTCGCTTTCGGTGTGCTGTCAGGCAAGTACCTGGATGGCGCTCGCCCTCCCAAGGGGCGCCTAACCCTCTTTGAACGCTTTCAGCGCTATACCTCCGAGGTTGCCGAAGAGGCAACGCATGCCTATGTAAGAATTGCCCGCGACCATGGCCTCGACCCTGCACAGATGGCTTTGGCCTATGTCAATTCACGTCCATTCCTGACCAGCAACATCATTGGCGCCACCACCATGGAACAGCTCGAGTCCAATCTGGCGAGTGAATCCCTGAAGCTGGAACAGGAAGTGCTCGATGCCATCGAAGCAGTACACAAGCGGTTACCCAACCCCTGTCCTTGAGCATGCAGGTACCCTCTGACTATCGTGTCGATAGCCACGGCAAACACAGCGTCTTGATATACTGATCGCCAATATTCATTGGCTTACAGGAGCAGCTACATGCTGAGCGTGATTTCTCCCGCCAAATCGCTGGATTTTGAGACATCGCCTACCACAACGACTTGCACGCAGCCCGACTTTCTCGACAAGAGCCGGGAACTGATCGAGGTTCTGCAGGACTACTCTCCTCAGCAACTCTCCGAGTTGATGGGCATCAGCGACAAGTTGGCCGGGCTCAATGCCGCACGCTTCGCTGAATGGCAGCCGCCTTTTGACCTTGATAACGCCAAGCAAGCAGCTCAGGCATTTCAGGGTGATGTCTACATGGGACTTCAGGCCTCTTCCTTCAATGAGGACGACAATGTCTTTGCCCAACGGCACCTGCGTATCCTTTCCGGCCTCTACGGCCTGCTACGTCCACTGGACCTGATCCAGCCTTACCGCCTGGAAATGGGGACGCGCCTGCCCAATCCCGCTGGCAAGGACCTCTACGCCTTCTGGAAAGATACCCTGACCAAAGAGCTGGACAAGGCAGTGGCAGCGAGTAGCAGTCCGGTTTTGATCAACCTGGCTTCCAATGAGTACTTCAAGGCCATCGATGCCAAAAAGCTCAAGGCCAGAATCATCTCGCCGGTGTTCAAGGATGCCAAGAACGGCCAGTACAAGATCATCAGTTTCTATGCCAAAAAGGCCCGTGGGTTAATGAGCGCCTGGATGATTCACCAGCGTCTTGATGACCCAGAAGGTCTCAAGGACTTCAATGTGGCCGGTTATCGTTTCAATATGGCCATGTCCGAGGGTGACACGCTGGTGTTTACCCGCGAAGAGGAAGGCATCGTCTGACTGGCTCTCATATTCAGAAACGCAGAGGGCGTGCCGAACGCACTTTCAGAAAATTCTGATGAGCCCGTTTGAAGGATGCATCGTCACAGCGTTGCAGCCACTCATAGGCCACCATGTCGGCACTCACAGCCACCACACCGGCACTTGCGACACGTTCCATCGCGAGTTTGGCCTCCTCGCGACGGCGACTAGCAGTGGCCTCTACTAACCAGTAAACCTCATATTTCGCTTCCAGGAGCCCAAGCGCCGTCTGCATCACGCAGATATGCGCTTCGGCTCCGCACAGTATCACCTGATGGCGCTCGCTTTCCGCCAAGGCCCGGGCCAGAGTCGGTTCGTCATGAGCACCGAAGTGCGTCTTCGCCCAGCACCGAGCCTGCGGCAATGCCTCCAGCAAACGGGGATCGCTATGGCCGAGCCCCTCGGGATACTGCTCGGTCAACCACACCGGTATGTCGAGGTCCGACGCCAACGCACCAAGCCAAGCCGCCTCATTGACAGCCTGATCGCCACCATCGATGACCGACAGCAGCCTGGACTGCAGATCCACAATCAACATCAGGCTATTTTCCCGCCTTATGCGCATCCTCACTCCTCCACGCTGTCATCGGTTATCCCCAGCAAGGAGAATAGCCGGTAAACTGACAAGTCTCGACTTTCTGGCGCCAACACGGAGACTCCTCTCAAGATGCGCAATCTCTTTATCACGCTGCTAGTAGGAATGCTGGGCTTTGGCCTTGCCATCGACCACGCTGACGCCCGTCGCCTGGGTGGTGGCAAAAGCTTCGGCTCCTACTCACGTTCCGCCAACACGACGTCTTCCACACTTAACCGCACGGCAACCGCTCCACATCGTCAACCATCCAAAGGGTTGTCCCGTTTTGCCGGTCCCTTTGCCGGCCTGCTCGCCGGCGGCCTGCTGGCCTCATTGTTCTTTGGCGGGGCCTTCGATGAATTGCGCCTTGTGGATATGCTACTGATCGGTGGTGCCATCTGGCTTGCCTTCCGCCTATTCCGGCGCCGGCGTCAACCATCCCTGGCCTCAGGCCCCCAGGGCTATGCTCAACAGGATAGCCGCACGAACGAGCAGAGCCACGTGTTCACTGCAACCGGCCTCAACAGTAGCGCTGCATCAGCGTATCCGGTCTGGTTCGACAAGGAGCGCTTTCTGGGTGGTGCCAAAGAGCATTTCATGACACTTCAGCGCGCTTGGGACAACAATGACTTCAGCGGTATTCAGGAATACGTTACACCCGAGCTTTACAACTTACTTCGCGAAGAGCGTGACCGACATCCAGCGAACAACCGTACTGAGATAGTGCGCCTCTTCGCCGAACTTGGCGACGTCCGGGAGTATGACAAGAATGCCGAAGCCACGGTGATTTTCCACGGCATCATCGAGGAAAATGGGGAGCGCAATGAGTTTAACGAGACGTGGCATCTGATGCGTGATATGAGAGATGGAGCTCCTTGGTACATTCAAGGCATTGAGCAGAACCCTGGCGCCTAAGGCGCATGCCAATTACCAGTCAAGAATATAAAAGGCCGGGCAAATGCCCGGCCTTTTATGTCTATAACGAGAACGCCACTCAGTTCTGTGCTTCCTCGGCAGAGCTCTGAACATCTTCTCCCATTTCTTCCATGCTTTCGCCAGCATCTTCCATTGCGTTATCGACATTCTCACCGGCTTCTTCGGCGGGTCCCTGATCGTCACAGGCCACTACACCGCCCAGCATCAAGGCAATCATCAACGCTAAACCCAACTTGCGTAATACGCTTGTACTCATCGTCATCTCCTCCTGAGAATCCACATCACTGTCATGCCTTACCATAATGAGCTTAGCCATATTTTTCCAGGCAAAACATGTGAACAATTCGTGTCACAGTGTGTTCACTGCAGCAGTAACGACGCAGCTAATTTTATGAATCGACCATACAATATTTCAGTCCCAACGCAAAA
>NZ_KE332392.1:0-102409 GCF_000409775.1 Litchfieldella anticariensis FP35 = DSM 16096
GCGGTGGCTACGGCATGTTGGCGCTGCCGCGGATCGGCCACGAGGTGATTGTCTCGTTCCTGGAGGGCGATCCCGACCAGCCGCTGATCACCGGGCGCACCTACCATGCCGCCAACATCCCGCCCTACGCGCTGCCCGAGCACAAGACGCGCACCGTGATTCGTACCCAGACCCACCAGGGCGACGGCTTCAACGAACTGCGCTTCGAGGATGCCAAGGACCGCGAGCAGATCTGGCTGCACGCCCAGAAGGACCTCGAACTGCTCACCGAGCACGACCGTACCGAGGAGATCCGCAACGACAGCCACCTCACGGTCAAGCGCGACCGTATCGGCGAGATCGACCGCGACGACCACCTCAGCGTGGCGCCAAGAAAAGCCCGACGGCAGCCGACACCTGATCGTCGAGGGCAGCCTGCACGTCCGGGCCGGCCAGGCCTGGCTCAGCGAGAGCGGGCGCGAACTGCACATCAAGGCCGGCCAGCAGGTGGTGCTGGAAGCCGGCAGCGAGCTGACCCTCAACGCCGGCGGCAGCTTCCTCAAGCTCGATGGCAGCGGCGTGACCATCGTCGGCCCGACGGTACGAATGAATGCCGGTGGCAGCCCCGGCCGGGGCAGCGGCCAGGCGGTGGAGAGCCCGCTGCTGCCAGGGCATGCGGTCCCGGAAACCAGTGAAGACGTCACGCTCAAGGCGCCAGCGGCCTTGCTCAAACAGGAGTATGCGTTGCACGAAGCGGCACAAGTGGGTGATGGGGTATGCGAGGTTTGCGAAGCCGCCAAGGGGGATAGCTGATGTCCAGCACCTGGATGATGATCGATGGCAAACTCAATCCGCAGGCCATGCAATCGCTCTACACCCAGGGCATGGCGGAGGAAGTCCGGCCCATTCTGCTGGGCACCCCCTATGCTCCCATTGCCGCGTCAGGACCTCTGCTGGCGCGTATTGGCGATGACAGCCAGCTTCATGAGCACTGGCGCGCCAACGAGTCACCGGCGCTTCATGCGTGGTGCCTGAATAGTTCACTACCTGCCTTGTCACTGGTAGCGCATTGGCGTCGGCGCCTTCTGCTTCAGGGGCCACAGGGGCGCCGCCTTTGGTTGCGTTATGCCGATGCTCGTGTCATTACGCGTGGTCTCGCACACGCCGTCTTTCCCCGCGGCTTCTGGCATGCCACGACATCGCTGCAACTCGCCGCTAACCAGGGTGCCTGCTCCCTGCTTCCCGAGCCGGACTGGGAGGAGCCCAGCACCCCCACGATGACACCACACTTCTCTCTCGGTGAGCAGCAACTGGCCTTGCTGTCACCTCTCTCCAGGACTCAGGAGATGCCGACATGAGCGCTGCCCAATGCCCTCTGCTGGCCGCTATCATCCCGGTGCGTTACGCCATTGGCCATGAAGGGCTGACCAGCGATTTCCTCGATGACCTGCCACTCCCCGCCCTCGAAGGACGATGCTTGGCTGAAGACGCCGACGCGGACACCCGAGCGCTGCGCTATGTCGCCCGCCCGCTTCGCGATGGCTGGTGCTATGTATGGCTGGACAGGCAGCAACGCCTGGTGGAATACGAAGTGGCCCAAGGACGCCTCGATGAAACAGCGCGTGGCGGTCCGGTGATAATGCCAGGAGGTGGGCCCTACCTGTTCCTGCCAGCGGGCGAGACGGCCAGGCTCGCCTGGTCCCCAGTGCGTTGGAGCGATACGCATTATGCCGAACTAAGCGCTCAAGCGAGTCGACGCCAAGCCTTGATGCGAGCCATCATTCCTGGCCAGGGCCCAGCCAGCGGGCCCCTGGAATGGGCCGCGCAAGTACCGGAACTGAGCGACGCACCGCCTGCCTCATTCGCCTGGAGCAGTGAGCCCGACGTTGATCTCCCTCGCTGGGAGACATTGACGCCAACCCTGACCCAGGCCGAGGTTCAGGCCGTGGCGGTGCTCGACGACCCTTGGGGCGTCGTCATCGATCTGGCCTTTCTCGTTCGGCGTGGCTATGCCCGCCGTGAGGATTGGTTCGCCAAGGAGGGCGAAGAGCGGACCCTGGCTCAGCATATCCTGGCGCTGGCCAGGCAGAACCGCGAATTCTGGGCCGAACTGCCCACCCTGGCGGACCAGCCGCGAATCGAGGAAGCCGCCAAGCGTTACGATGCCGAGATCGCCGAACTGGAAGTGATGATAGGCAGCGTCGTTGCCGACTGGCGGCGCTGGATGGAAACGTGCTGGGAGGACGGCAATCCCGCCACCCTGGCCGCCGCGCAAAGCCACTTCGAACCTTCGCGCGCCGAGGATCACGATGCCATGGAGACCCTGTGGACCGCCGCCCTGCTGGGCCCCACCCAAAGCCAGATCGGCGCCGCCCTGGTCGAAAGGCTGATGGATCCCGAGCAAGGCCCCCAGGACCCGGAGGCGGGACACTCGCTGTGGACGGTGCTGCTCGGCCAATCCCGGGCCATGACGCTCTCCGATGTCACACGGCTGCTGACGGCGGGCGACCTAAGCGGTGAGAATGACTGGCAGGGCTGGGCCACCAACCTCAACCAGCTTTCCAGCCAGATGGGCAACGGCGTAGTCGCCGCGCGTGAAGGCTTGTTCCTGGCCCTGGGCAGCGTCGTAGGCCCTCACCTGAACGCGCTGGGCGCCACCTCGCTCCACAAGCCCCTGGTGGCGGGGTACTTCGCCGCGGCGCTGGCGCGCAGCGGTCAACGCGTGTTCGCCGAACCGGTACCCGCCAAACAGGTGATCGACTGGCTCAATAGGCCCATGGCAAGCGCCGTCGGCGCGCCGGAATCACTGGCCCGGCTACGCCCGGACCTGCTGCCCGATCTCGAAGGCAAAAATGTCACCACGCTACGCCTGGCCGCCAACGATGCCAGCGCGCCGCCGCGCGGCAACCCCTTCGTCGAGGCACTTAGCGACGCGCCGCTCAAGGGCATATTGTTAGGGCTCAATGGGTGGATGCTGGGAGATGCTTTGGACGACTTCATTCAAGATGTTACGACTGAAACAAGCTTGTCTTTGGGATCCAGCTTGTTTGGTACTGGGGCGGCAACCATGGCCTTGGCTCAGCACACACGACAACTGGAGGCGGAGAAGCTGCGGATAACTACGGGCATGTCTGCGGAGTGGGTCGAGCGTTACCGTCAGTTTCTGGTCCTGGGTCAGGCGACCAACTTTGCCCTGGCGATGGCTGCCGTCCTGGATACCTTCTCCTTTGGCCGTCAGGCCCTGGATAGCCTGGGCAGGGGCGACCGCGACAGCGCCGCCGTGCAAGCTGGCATGAGCGCCGCCAGCGCCGGTCAGACCGCGCTGTGACCATGGGCCAGGCCGCCGAAGCCGCCGCCCTGGCCAGTCGTGCCAGCACGCCGGGCCTGATGCTCAGCCTGGTGATCCTGGTCATCGGCGGGGCGATCAGCCTGCGCTACACGCAGGAAACGCCGCTCCAGAACTGGGTGCGCCGGACCCGCTTCGGCACCCACCCCGCCGCCTGGGCCGGCGACCTGGAAAAGGAACTCGACCACCTGTTCCAGTTGCTCTATGCGCCGCGTATCCGCCTGGAGCGCCGCGCCGAGTGGAACCAGCGGCTGAATACCCACTATACGGCGGTATGGCTGCTGGTCGAATTCCCCGCCGCCAGGGCGCGCTTCCCGGGCATGTTCACCCTGGAAGCCTCCGAGCGCTGGAAAGCCGGCTGGTTCGGCACCGAAACCCGCCGGGTGGTGCTGACGGAAAAGGACCTGGAGCTGGATATCGGCGGCAGGCACCGGCATGATCGGCCCGTCTACCGCAAGGTCTACCATGCCACCCCCGAGGACGAGACGCTGCGCGAGATCGTCGGCACACTGTACTACCGCCCCCTGCCGGAGCTGACCCTGTCGCCGGTGGACATCAGGATCGATTGAGGCCCATGCACAGCATCCATAACTTCTTCGCCGACCTCTCCCAAAAACTCGGCCTGGCCGACGAGGTCATCCGGCTCTCGCCGCGCCGGCCGGCGGCCAAACAGCCGTTCCAGCTCGGCGACGTCCAGGAGCAGAACGAGGTCTATCTCGACCTGGGCACCGGCGCCGATTTCAGCAAGGGCGGGATGACCGGTACGCTGGCCTGGGGAGCCTTTTATATGGCTATGTTCGGACTCCTCGCTTTGCGTCATGAAGGACAACTCGACAATTACCTGATTTTAATTAGTGTTCTGTTCGGTATTGTCTCTGCGATCTTTCTAATCGAGGTATTGTTGCCCTTTCCCATGCCGGTGCGCTTCAACCGCCGCACCCGCGAGGTGTACTTCCAGGACCGCCACAAGCTCTACCATGTGCCGTGGGACGAGGCGGTGGCGTGGATGCAGCAGACCCGTCAGGTCACCCAGTACACCGGCGCCACGCGCATGACCCTGCTGCAGTTGCTGCTGCAGCGCTTCCGCCGCCCCGAGGAGGTGATCGCCCTGCAGCTCTCGCTGCCGTTGGGCAAGACCCCGGAGATCCAGGGCATGCTGTGGGAGTACCTGCGCTGCTATATGGAGAAGGGCCCGTGGTTCGACGATCACGGCACGCCGTTGGCGGAATCCAACCGTGGGGAGGTGCTCAAACGCCGCGCTGGAAACAAGGCCAATCTGCGAGGGTTGTGGCGAAATTACATGAAAGGCCTGGAAATAGGCGTCGATACCAAGGCGTCCGTCGCGTTCTCGGTAGCCATCCACTTGCTTTTATACCCCAATTTACTGGTGCAGGACTGGACCACCGCCGTGGCCCGGCGCCGCGCCGAGAAGAATCAGTGGCACGCGCTGGTGCGGGAACGCTGCCGCGCGGACGGCCCCACCACCCGGCTCTACGACCTGGAACTGGCCGAGGGGCTACATCCCGAAGCGGGTGACGATGCCCCGGCCGCGTCCTCCACAGGCGGATAGGCCATGCACAGCATCCGCACCTTTTTCGCCGATCTCTCCCAAAAAGCGGGCCTCGTCGACGAGGTCATCCGGCTCTCGCCGCAGCGGCCGGCCGCCAAACAACCCTTCCAGCTCGGCGATGTCCAGGAGCAGAACGAGGTCTATCTCGACCTGGGCACCGGCGCCGATTTCAGCAAAGGGGGGTTGACCGGAATACTGGCCTGGGGGGCTTTTTATATGGCACTACTCGGACTTCTCGCCTTGCGTCAGGAAGGACAACTCGACAATTATCTAATTTTAATTGGCACTCTGTCCGGTGTCGTCTCAGTAATCTTTCTGATCGAGGTGTTGCTGCCCTTTCCCATGCCGGTGCGCTTCAACCGCCGCACGCGTGAGGTGTACTTCCAGGATCGCCACAAGCTCTACCATGTGCCGTGGGACGAGGCGGTGGCGTGGATGCAGCAGACCCGTCAGGTCACCCAGTACACCGGCGCCACGCGCATGACCCTGCTGCAGTTGCTGCTGCAGCGCTTCCGCCGCCCCGAGGAGGTGATCGCCCTGCAGCTCTCGCTGCCGTTGGGCAAGACCCCGGAGATCCAGGGCATGCTGTGGGAGTACCTGCGCTGCTATATGGAGAAGGGCCCATGGTTCGACGATCATGGCACGCCATTGGCGGAATCCAACCGTGAGGAGGTGCTCGAACGGCGGCGGGGAAAGAAGGCCGATCTCAAGGGCATCTGGCGAATGCATATGGACGACCTGAGAAAGGGCACGGAAACCAGGTCGGGCGTGGCGATGTTCGTGGCCGTCCACTTGCTTTTCTACCCAAATTTCCTGGTGCAGGACTGGACCACCGCCGTGGCCCGCCGCCGCGCCGAGAAGCGCCAGTGGCACGCGCTGGTGCGGGAGCGCTGCCGCGCGGACGGCCCCACCACCCGGCTCTACGACCTGGAACTGGCCGAGGGGCTGCATCCGGAAGCGGCTGCGGCCGCTTCCTCCACAGGCGGATAGGCCATGCACAGCATCCATAACTTCTTTGCCGATCTCTCCCGGAAACTCGGCCTGGCCGACGAGGTCATCCGGCTCTCGCCGCAGCGGCCGGCTGTCGCCAGCGGGCGGCAACTCTTCTCGGGACAGGAACTATCAGGTGTCAACCGAGCCCTCCGGTTAACCACAACCATAGGGCGATGGCAGCAAAATGACCTGGGTACCACGCCAGCCACAAGCGGCGCGGCATCTTCATGCCGATCTTGGGGATATGCCGTGCGGCACCGGTTGCCAGCAGCAACATTACCAGGCTGGTGGCGACGGTAAATGACTTGGCCATGTCCGAACTGTTCATGAGCCCTGCAACGACCAGCAAGGGGAGGGCGGCGCTCACCGCCAGCAGGCGTTCAGTCAGTGTTTCTCCTCCATGACTCAGGTGATGCATCGCCAGCATGTACAGCGGCACCATCAATAGGCCGCGATGACCGTATTCCACCCAGTTTCCGAGCAGGAGCCATGCCACCAGGGACGCCGTCATTGCCAAGCCCAACCAAGCGGTGCTCAGTTCCTGGCGCTGGTAGCGTTCGAGTAGATCGCGCCACCAGGCGCTCCAGGCGAGTCCGGCGGACAGGGTGAAGCAGATATTGAGGATCAGAGCATCGGAGACCCTGGGCATCAACATGTAAGGGAGTTGGGCGATCAGGCCGATCACCAGGATCCGGCGTGCATAGCGCAGCGGGTTACGGGTATTGAACAGGGCGTGCCAGGCGACCATGGCGGCGAACAGCGGAAAGGCGATACGCCCGATGGAGCCTCCTGTCCAGCCCATATCCCAACTGGCTGGCACGACATAGCGGCTCAGATGGTCGATCGACATGGTGACGAGCGCTAGCCACTGTCCCCAGCCGGTCCAGTTCGAAGAAGGGCGCGTGTCATCGGTTGCCACAATGGCGGGTGCGGGCATCGTTACCTCCGGTTTGTAATCGATGTCGGGGAAGCAGGGCATGCCCTCAAGGCGTGCCAATATTACCGTAAAGTGGGCGATCATGGCGCTTATCATAGACGGCCAGCGGTTGGCTCCTGACATCTTCCGCCCTGGCCGGCGACTTGAAATAACCCCATACGGAGTGCATGCCGCCCCGGCTATCGGTGATCATTAGCCGCTGGCGCCGATAGCCATCCTGTTCATTGACACCTTCCAGGCGATCGAGTTTACCCAATGTCGGGTTGTCGACCCGAAAAAGCTCACCGCTTACCCGATGTCCTCGACCGCGAGCATCGATCAGCACCGGCGTATGGGATACGCCATGTAGCACCAGGGGAAAGGGATGACAGGTCGTTGCCGTGTCGAGGAACCTGGCCGTCGTCATGTAGGGCCCATGGTTGGTGAAGCCGCGTTTGAGTGTGCCGTAGACGAACAGGAGATGTCGCATCGTTGGCCTCTTCGGGACGCTAGTGAACGGCTGGAGGTTGGCCGGTCGCCCAGATTTCGTATCGCTGCATCATGGTGAAGTTGACATGCTTCAGGGCGCTCGATAGGTGCACTATCGATTTTATCGATAGGCAAGGCGTCACCGTTACTGATGTTTATTGCGGTTTTTCAAAACCTCTGCAAACACTGAAGCGTATCGAATTGTTACCTACTACAGGGCAATGAGACGAGATGCCAAGAACAATAAGACTCTATGTACGCTTCGTCGACGCTTTCAGTCGACGAGTGGGGCGCTTCATCATGTACCTGATATTCGTGATGATCGGCGTCCTGTTGGCTTCCTCGATCGCACGCACGGTTTTCAACAGCCCATTCAACTGGGTGGTGGAGTCGTCGCAATTCATGATGGTGGCCTACTTCCTGCTCGGTGGCGCCTACTCCATGCAAATGGAAGCCCACGTCAGGATGGACCTGATCTATGGTCGCCTCTCGCAGCGGCGGCGTGCCTTGCTCGACGTGGTGACCATCCTGTTCCTGATAACGTTCCTGGTGACGCTGCTGCTGGGCGGCATTTCCAGCACCCAGTACGCGTTGCAGTACGGTGAGCGCAGCTATTCCGCCTGGGCACCGCCCCTGGCGCCGATCAAGATCATCATGACCTTTGGCATCTTCCTGATGCTGTTGCAGGCGATATCGACCTTCTTCAAGGACCTGGCGTGCGCCCTTGGTCGTCCCCTTGAAGGCAGCTCCCCCGCGGAGGCGCGTTCATGAGCTACCAGATGATCGCGCTTAGCATGTTCTCGAGCATGATGGTGCTGCTGCTCACCGGGCAGCGGGTATTTGGGGTGATCGGCTTCGTCGGTGCCGTTTCTGCTCTGCTGCTATGGGGCAACGGTGGGGTAGAGATGCCGTTCAATGCCAGTTTCATACTGCTCAACTGGTATCCGCTGCTGACCTTGCCGCTGTTCATTTTCATGGGCTACATGCTCTCCGAGTCGGGCATTGCCAGCGAACTCTACGACATGTTCCACGTGTGGATGGGCTCGCTGAAGGGCGGCCTGGCCGTGGGCACCGTCGGCTTGATGGTCATCGTCTCGGCGATGAACGGGTTGAGCGTCGCCGGTATGGCGATCGGTGCCAGCATCGCACTGCCGGAACTGCTCCGGCGTGGCTACGACAAAATCATGGTCACTGGCGTCATCCAGGCGGGCAGTTCGTTGGGCATCCTGGTGCCACCCAGCGTGGTGCTGGTGCTTTACGGCATGATCGCTCGGCAGCCGGTGGGCAAGCTATGGATGGCCGGGGCGATTCCTGGGTTGCTGCTCGCGGCATTGTTCATTCTTTATATCGTGATTCGTTGTCACCTGCAGCCGCAGCTGGCGCCGACATTGCCCGAAGAGGAACGTCGTCACACCACACGCGAGAAACTTCTCGTGCTACGTGCGGGCATCCTGCCGCTGCTGATCTTCTTCGCCATGACCGGGCTGTTCATCCTCGGCGTGACCAGCCTGGTGGAGAGCGCTGCCGTCGGCGCGACCTCGGCGCTGGTGGCGGCCTGGATCAAGGGTCGCCTGACCCGGCAGGTGATCGAAGCCACTGTGCACAAGACGCTCGGCATCACCTGCATGTTCATGTGGATCATCCTCGCCGCGCTATGCTTCGGCGCCGTGTTCGACGGGCTGGGGGCGGTACGTGCCATCGAGGGGCTATTCCTCGACCGCATCGGCATGAGCCCGTGGGAAATCCTGCTGATGATGCAGCTCTCCTACATCCTGATGGGCATGTTCCTGGACGATACCGCCATGCTGGTGATCGTGGCCCCGCTCTATGTACCACTAGTGATCAGTCTGGGCTTCGATCCTGTGTGGTATGGCGTGCTGTATACCATCACCGTGCAGATCGCCTACATGACACCGCCGTTCGGCTACAACCTGTTCCTGATGAGGGCCATGGCGCCGCCGGAGATCTCGCTCGGCGATATCTACCGCTCGGTGTGGCCCTTCGTCACGATCATGCTGATTGGCTTGGCTCTGGTCACGGCTTTCCCGCAGATCGCCATGTGGCTGCCCGACAACTTTTATGGGATACGACGCTAAAGGTATGGGATGCGCCGCTAAAGGTGGCGTCTTTTATCACTCACGTTACGCAGGCAAGGAGACCGAGCGACCCGTCAGCCGACACCCAAGACGCGACAACAACAACCTTCCACAGCAGGAGTCGAAGCAATGACCAATAACAGACGCGATTTTCTCAAGAAGGCGGGGGTGGCTACCGCCGCCAGCGTGGGTGCGGCGGCTTTCCCGGCCCCATACGTGCATGCACAATCCAAGATTCGCTGGCGTTTGCAGACCTATGCTGGCCCCGCGCTCGCCGAACATGTCATCAAGCCGTCGATCGAAGCCTTCAACAAGGCGGCCAATGGCGAGATGGAAATCGAGCTGTACTACTCGGACCAACTAGTGCCTACCAGCGAGCTGTTTCGCGCCATGCAGCGTGGCACCATCGACGCCGTGCAGAGCGACGACGACTCCATCAACGCCCCCGTGGACGTCTCGGTGTTCGGTGGTTATTTCCCGTTCGCCTCGCGCTACAGCCTCGATGTTCCCACGCTGTTCCATCACTACGGCCTCAAGGAGATCTGGGAAGAGGCCTATGGCGAGATCGACAACGTCACTTGGTTGGGTTCTGGCTCCTGGGACCCCTGCAACTTCGTGACTCGTGACCCGATCCGTACCCTCGAGGATCTCAAGGGCCAGCGCGTGTTTACCTTCCCTACCGCGGGACGCTTCCTGGAACGTTTCGGTGTGGTGCCGGTAACCCTGCCGTGGGAAGACATCGAAGTGGCCATGCAGACAGGCGAGCTCGATGGTATCGCCTGGGCGGGGATCACCGAGGCCTACACCGTGGGCTGGGCCGATGTCAGCAACTATTACCTCACCAACAACATCTCGGGGGCTTGGTCGGGTTCCTACTTCGCCAACACCGAGCGCTGGGAGGCGTTACCCGAGCATCTCAAGACCCTGTACAGGCTGTGTATGGACAGTTCGCACTACTACCGTCAGCACTGGTATTGGTGGGGCGAGGCGCACTACCGCACCAAGGGTGGCAAGCTCGAGCTGACCTCGATTCCCGAAGAGGAATGGCAGACCATCGAGGACGAAGCGCTCAAGTTCTGGGACGAGATCGCCCAGGAAAGCGAGCGCAGTGCCAAGCTGGTGCAGATCCTCAAGGATTATCGTCAGACCATGCAGCAGGCAGGGCCTCCGTACCGATACAGTTAAGAGGGTGTTTATAAACTACTGCGCTCGGCCATGCTGTGTCGCGAGACAGTTACGGGATAGGCTTGGAACGATGAGCTTCCCGAGTGTAAGGAGACAGGCATGCGTAGCGGTTTCGGGTTCGATTTGCGCAGTATGGAGATCTTCGTCGAGACCCTCGAACGTGGCAGCCAAACTGCCGCAGCCGAGAGTCTCGGCCTCAAGCAGTCATCGGTATCCCAAAGCCTGGCCAACCTCGAGGAAGCCATGGGTGTGGCCTTGCTGAACCGTCATTCACGACCGCTGGAACCTACCAGCGCCGGTCGATTTTTCTACGATCGTGCCAAACGTCTGCTCAATGAGGCGCGCAGCACACGGCGCGAGTTGGTCTCGGGAGCGTTCGGCCGCTTGCATCAGGTACGCATGGCGCTGGTAGATTCGTTGGCCACTGCCGTGGGCCAGCCATTGATCGAGGTCATCAAGCGCCATACCAGCGACTATACCCTGACTACCGGTTTGTCCCACATGCATGGCCATGCACTGTTGACGCGCCATGTGGATATCATCATCTCCGACGACCGCCTGGAGAACTACGACGGCCTGGAACGTCATGCCATCCTCGGCGAGCCTTTCGTGTTGGTATTGCCCGCCGATTGGGCCGGTCCGGTCGACAACCTGCGCTGGCTGACCCGCAAGCTGGACTTCGTTCGCTACACACCGCAGTCGCTGATAGGGCAGAGCATCGAGCGGCATCTGCGGGTCCACCAAATGGAATTGCCAGCTCGGCTACATCTCGACAATACCTATGCCGTGTTGAGTCTGGTCAGCGCCGGTGCCGGCTGGACCATCACCACGCCATTGTGTCTCTACCAGGCCGGTCTCGATCGCTTGAACGTCAGGGTCGTGCCGCTACCGACCGAACCACTGCGCCGCGAGTTGACATTAGTGGCTCGACGCGACGAATTGGGCGACCTGCCTTCGCAACTGGCGCGTGATAGCCGTCGCCTGTTGGAGCGTCGTTATCGTGGCGAACTGGAACGGCATTTGCCCTGGGTGTTATCCGATGTCGTCACCTCGCGCTGATCTGGCAGGAAATGTCTCCCCATACTGGCACCGAAAGGGAGTTCGACTGCCCATTGCGAGGGCATTATCGGGCTTTTCGATAGCGATGCTGTCAGCCCCACTGATGCTGTTTGCGCCTGGTCTTGGCCCCCACTCACACTGCCTGGGCGTACCCATGATTGGCAGCGGTGGGACATCTACGTCACCTCCGCGACTTCGACCATGACAATTACAAGCATTGGGGGTATTCGATGAGTCATTCCCGCACATCCACGGCTTCGGTGGACTATGAAACGGTCGACAAGGCGTATCTCGACAAGCGCAAGTTGAAAAAGGGCGCGGCTGGTTGGATCCTGCTAGCCAGTCTCGGCGTGTCCTATGTGATCTCAGGCGATTATGCCGGCTGGAACTTCGGCCTCGCCGCCGGTGGCTTCGGTGGCATGCTGGTGGCCACCATCCTGATGGCGATCATGTATACCTGCATGGTGTTATCGATTGCCGAATTGTCCTCTTCATTGCCCACTGCCGGAGGTGGCTACAGCTTCGCTCGACGCGCCTTCGGCCCCTGGGGAGGCTATATCACCGGCACGGCGATCCTGCTGGAATACGCCATTGCGCCGGCAGCCATCGCCATCTTCATCGGCGGCTATGTCAACGAACTCATAGGCCTCAATGGCCCGCTGGTCTACGCCGCCTTCTATGCACTATTCGTCGGTATCCATCTGTGGGGGGCTGGTGAAGCCCTGAAGATCATGATGGGAATCACCGCGCTGGCGGTCATTGCCATCGTCGTCTTCGCCGTCGGTATGCTGCCGCACTTCAGTTTGGGCAACCTGTTCGATATCCAGGTCAATTCCAGCGCGGTGGGGGCTTCGGCCTTCCTGCCTGAAGGTTTCATCGGTATCTGGGGCGCGTTGCCGTTTGCCATCTGGCTGTTCCTGGCGGTGGAGGGGGTGCCCCTGGCCGCGGAAGAGGCCGGCGATCCGGCCCGTGACATGCCGCGTGGCATCATCACCGCCATGCTGGTGCTGTTGGTGTTTGGCGCCTGCGTGCTGTTGTTGGCGCCGGGCGGTGCCGGTGCGGCGGCAATGAGCGAGCACGCCGCCCCTCTGGTCGGTGCCCTGCAAGCGGTCTACGGCATCGACTCCTGGGCGGCGGGGTTCGTCAATCTGGTGGGCCTGGCCGGCTTGATCGCCTCCTTCTTCTCGATCATCTATGGCTACTCGCGTCAGACCTTCGCCTTGTCGCGGGCCGGTTACCTGCCGCGCTGGCTGTCGGTCACCGGCGGCCGCAAGGTGCCCTTCCTGGCGCTGATCGTGCCGGGGGTGATCGGTTTCCTGCTGTCACTGACCGGCAAGGGCGACCTGATGATCACCATGGCGGTGTTCGGGGCCACCATCTCCTACGCCATGATGACCCTGGCGCACATCCTGCTGCGTCGTCGCGAGCCGGAACTCGAGCGTCCCTATCGTACCCCGGGAGGCACCTTGACCTCGGGCGTGGCCTTCGTGCTGGCTATCGTTGCCTTCCTCTCGACCTTCGTGGTCAGTGTGGAGGCGGCACTGTGGTCGGCCGTGTTCTACGCCGTCATGCTCGCCTATTTTGGTTTTTATAGCCGTCATCATCTGGTAGCCCAGGCACCGGAGGAAGAGTTTGAAGCCATCGCCCTGGCCGAGCGGGAACTCTCGGGCGAAGTGGCCACCAAAGGCGCCTAGGCAAGCGGCGTCTCGGCAATGTGTTCAGGCACAGGGACGTGCCGGCTTACCGCGAATCGGTGAGCGCAACAACAACAGTCAAGATTGAGGGTAGCTCGATGAGCCGAATGCAAGCGAGAGACATCAAGACCGCGGAAGAGGCCCGACGTATCGTCGAGGAGCGTGGCTTGAGCCACGTCAAGGTGGGCATGTTCGACATCGATGGCGTGATGCTCGGCAAGTACATGCAGCGCGACAAGTTCTTCTCGGCCCTGGAAGACGGTTTCGCCTTCTGCGACGTGGTGTTGGGGTGGGATAGCAAGGATGAACTCTACGACAACGTCAAGTTCACCGGCTGGCATACCGGCTATCCCGATGCACCGTTGAAGATCGTTCCCGACAGTTGCCGCGAGCTACCCTGCGAGGGCGACATGCTGCTGTTTCTGGCCGAGTTCGCCGGCCCGGCCGGGGAGCTTTGTCCGCGTGGTCTGTTGAAGCGGATATTGGAACGCGGCCGTGGGATGGGCTTCGAGGCTTTCGGTTCACTGGAATACGAGTTCTTCATGTTCCAGGAGACGCCGGAGTCGGTGCGCGAGAAGGGCTTCCGCAATCTCAAGCCGCTGACGCCGGACATGATGGGCTATTCGATGCTGCGCAGCTCGGTGCACAGCGAACTCTATCGCGAGTTACTGGCGCTGGCGGAAAGCATGGATTTTCCGATCGAGGGGTTGCATACCGAAACAGGCCCCGGGGTGATCGAGGCGGCGATTGGTGTGGATAGTGCCCTGGCGGCCGGTGACAAGGGCGCGTTATTCAAGGTCTTCACTAAGGTTTGGGCTCAACGGCGTGGCCTGATGGCCACCTTCATGGCCAAGTGGTCGCCCGACTATCCCGGCCAGAGTGGGCATATCCACCTGTCGCTACGCGAAATCGACAGTGGCAAGTCGGCGTTCTTCGATCCTGAGAAGCCCTATCAGATGAGCGACGTTCAGCGTCACTTCGTAGCCGGACAGCAGAAGCTGATGCCGGAATTCCTGGCCATGTTCGCACCGACCATTAACAGCTACACGCGCTTGATCCCCGGCTTTTGGGCGCCTACCGATGCCACTTGGGGGGTGGAGAACCGGACTACGGCGCTGCGCGTGATTCCCGGCAGTGACAAATCGCAACGGGTCGAATACCGCCTCGGCAGCGCCGATGCCAACCCCTATCTGGCGCTGGCGGCAGCGATCGGTGCCGGCCTGTACGGCATCGAGCACCGACTCGAGCCCGATGAGCAGGTCAAGGGCAATGCCTATGAGCTCGACCATCCTGAGCATCAAGCCTTACCGCGAACCCTGTGGGAAGCCGCCCAGCGGCTGAAGGCTTCCGAAGCGGCCCGGACACTGTTTGGTGACGCCTTCGTTGAGCACTTCGCCGCTACCCGGGAATGGGAGGAGCGGCAGTTCCGAAGGCATATCACGGATTGGGAGTTGGATCGCTATTTCGAAATCATCTGAGACTTCAATCGCGCAGAAATCTGCGCTCCCACGAGAGTTGGGCTTGTGATTTATGGGTGGGAGCGCAGCTCCGCTGCGCGATGGCTCTGGCGCTGTTGTAGAAGATGCCGACCTGGCGGTCGGATCGCGCAGAAATCTGCGCTCCCACGAGAGATTCGATGGTGGCTCGGGATGGCAACGAATGAGGACAAGTAATGACCACACAGAAAACGATTTCCCCGGTCGACGGCTCGGTCTACGTCGAGCGTGAACAGGCCGATGCGGCTCAGGTGGAGGCGACCCTCGAGCGGGCGGTGGCAGCACAGCGATCTTGGCGCGAGGTACCGCTGGGGGAGCGGGCCAGGCTGTGCTCGGCGATGGTCGATGCCTTCGTCGCTCGCCGCGACGAACTGGCCGAGGAATTGACCTGGCAGATGGGCCGGCCGATCGCTGCCGCTGGTGGCGAGATTGGTGGTTTCGAGGAGCGTGCGCGTACCATGATCGGTCTGGCCGAGTCGGCACTGGCGCCAATCGAGCTCCCCGGCAAGCCGGGCTTTACCCGCTACATCACCCGCGAACCGCTGGGGGTGTCGTTCATCGTCGCGCCCTGGAATTTTCCGTTCATGACGGCGGTGAACGCCATCGTGCCGGCGATCATGGCTGGCAACTCGGTGATTCTCAAGCACTCGGCCCAGACACCGCTGTGTGCCGAGCGTATCCAGCAGGCCTTCGATGAGGCCAGGGTGCCGGAGGGTGTGTTCCAGTACCTGCACCTGTCGCACGAGGCCACCGAGGCGCTGATTCGCGATTCACGCATCAAGCATGTCTCTTTCACCGGCTCAGTAGGTGGTGGCGAAATGGTCGAGCGCAATACAGCGGGACGCTTCATCGCCACCGGACTCGAGTTGGGTGGCAAGGATCCGGCCTATATCCGCGCTGACGTCGATCTCGACAGTGCCATCGAGGGTGTGATGGACGGGGCCTTCTTCAATTCCGGCCAGAGCTGCTGTGGCATCGAACGGATCTACGTGCACCGCGAAATCTTCGAAACTTTCGTCGAGCGTGCGGTGGCTTGGGTCAAGCAACTCCGGCTCGGTAACCCGATCGACCCTGCGACCACCCTGGGGCCGATGGTCAAGCCAGCAGCGGCGGATTTCGTGCGCGGCCAGATCGAAGAGGCGGTCACTGCCGGTGCCAAGGCCTGGATCGATCCTGGTGATTATCCATTGTCTACCCCTGGCAGTGCCTATCTGGCGCCACAGGTCCTGACTGGCGTCGACCATTCGATGCGGATCATGCATGAGGAGAGCTTCGGCCCGGTGGTGGGGATCATGCCGGTGGATTCCGACGACGAGGCCGTGCGCTTGATGAACGACAGTGACTTCGGACTGACCGCGGCGGTCTTCACCCGCGATATTGCTGCCGGTGAGGCCATCGCGCGGCGCTTGGAGGCTGGCACGGTGTTCACCAATCGTTGTGACTACCTGGACCCTGAACTGGCCTGGACCGGCGTCAAACACTCCGGGCGTGGCTGTTCGTTGTCACGACTGGGATACGAAACCCTGACAAGGCCCAAGTCATTTCATTTGAAGCATGGATAAGGGGGGAGAAAGAAGTGAGAAGAATGAAGAGGGAAGAAGGAAGGTAATATTCCGCTTTTTCTTCTTCCTTCAAGGCACGAAGTGCCGTTTCTTCCAGCCGCACAGCGCGGTCTTCCATCTACCAAATTTGTGTGAGGGTGCTATGAGCCACGATATCGATTACTTCACCACCGGCTGGAACTATCCAGCCAACATCCTTACCGGTGCCGGGCGTATTCGTGAGTTGCCCGAGGTGTGCAAGGCACTTGGCATGAAAGCGCCATTGCTGGTCACCGATCCGGGGCTGGCGGGGTTGGCGATGGTACGCGACCTGGTACTGGCTTGCCATGACGCTGGCTTGGGCATCGCCGTGTTCAGTGAGATCAAGGGCAATCCCACTGGCAAGAACGTCTTGGATGGGGTGGCGGCGTTCCGTGATGGGGGACACGATGGGGTGATCGCCTTCGGCGGTGGTTCGGGATTGGATGCCGCCAAGGCGGTGGCGTTGATGGCCAACCAGCGCCGGGAGCTGTCGCTATGGGCGCTGGAAGACGTCGGCGACAACTGGAAGAACGCTGATGCCGAGGCCATCGTGCCCATCGTCGCCGTGCCCACTACCGCAGGCACCGGTTCCGAGGTTGGCCGTGCCTCGGTGATCACCGATGAGGTCGAGCACGTCAAGCGCATCATCTTCCACCCAGGCATGGTGCCAGCCACGGTGATCCTCGACCCTGAGCTGACCGCTGGTTTGCCGCCCTCCATCACTGCCGCTACCGGCATGGATGCGTTATCGCATTGCATGGAAGCCTGGTGTTCGCCGCTTTACCACCCCATGGCCGAGGGCATCGCCGTGGAAGGTATGCGTAGGATCCGCGATTTCCTGCCACGCGCTCATGTCGATGGCAACGATCTCGAGGCGCGCATGAACATGCTGGTGGCATCGATGATGGGGGCGACCGCCTTCCAGCGCGGGCTGGGCGCCATGCATGCCTTGGCACACCCGCTCGGTGCTTTGTACGACGCCCACCATGGTACTCTCAACGCCATCCTCATGCCCTATGTGTTGCGTGCCAACGAGTGTGTCATCGGTGAACCCATGGTGCGGCTGGGGCGCTATCTCGATCTGCGTCAACCGGGGACGGCGGCGGTGATCGACTGGGTGCTGGAGTTGCGTGAGCGGCTGGGGATTCCTCACACCCTGGCCGAACTCGACATCGATGCTCATCAGGCCGACAAGGTCGGGCAGATGGCAGTGGTGGACCCTTCATCCGGTACCAATCCCGTTGCCTTCAATGCTGATCAGTACCGCGAAATCTTCGTCAACGCCGTCGAAGGGCGCCTCTAAGCCGCAGCTTAGAGGCAGCATGAACATGAGCCGCAGTTTCGGGCGGCATGAATAGAAGGAGATTCGCCGATGCGTATAGGGCTTCTGCAATGCGACGACGTGGCGCCGGAATTGCGCGATGAGCATGGCAATTACCCCGAGATGTTCCAGCGACTGTTCACATCGGTGGATCCGACCCTGACGTTTCGCGTGTGGCGCTGTCTGGACGGCGAGATCCCCGACGATGTGGATGCCGTGGATGCTTGGCTGACTACCGGCTCCAAGTTCGGTGTCAACGACGGTCTGGCCTGGGTCGACGAGCTGTGTGGCTTCGTGCGCAAACTATGGGATGCCAGCAAGCCGTTGGTCGGAGTGTGCTTCGGGCATCAGGTGATCGCCAAGGCTCTGGGTGGCAAGGTGATCAAGAGCCCCCGTGGATGGGGGGTGGGAATGTCCTTCAACCGGGTCAGCGAACGTGCCGGATGGATGGAGCCTTGGCAACCGAGCCTGGATTTGTTGGTCAGCCATCAGGATCAGGTGGAGGAATTGCCGCCGCACACCAGGGTGCTGGCGGAAAGTGATTTCTGCCCCTTCTATCTGATGCAGGTCGGTGAGCAT
The DNA here is from genome assembly GCF_000409775.1 of Litchfieldella anticariensis FP35 = DSM 16096. Classification (GTDB taxonomy): domain Bacteria; phylum Pseudomonadota; class Gammaproteobacteria; order Pseudomonadales; family Halomonadaceae; genus Litchfieldella; species Litchfieldella anticariensis. Next base: position 18,307 of record NZ_KE332392.1, read on the forward strand.
TTCCTCGGCGTGCAGGGCCACCCGGAATTCCCCAAACCCTATTCACGCGACTTGATGCAGTTACGCAGCGATCTGGTGGGCGCCGAGCGGGTCCGCGAGGGATTGGCATCCCTGGAGGCCCCGGTCGACGACCAGTTGATGGTGCGCTGGATCCTCAACTTCATGCGCTCGCCACAGCAGCGTTCTGGCTAGTCTGCTGAGAGCGGCTGGAACGCATGACGCGCAGCAGCCGTAGCCCATTGGCCACCACCAGCAGGCTAGCGCCCATATCGGCGAACACTGCCATCCACAGAGTGGCATGACCACTGAAGGCCAGCACCAGGAACACCAGTTTGATGCCGATGGCGAACGCGATGTTCTGGACCAGCACCGAGCGCGTGGCTCGAGAGAGTCGCACGAACGTCGGCAGCTTGCGCAGGTCGTCGTCCATCAGTGCCACGTCGGCGGTTTCGATGGCCGCGTCGCTGCCGGCTGCACCCATGGCGAAACCGATATCGGCACGCGCCAGCGCCGGAGCATCATTGATGCCATCGCCGACCATACCGATGGTGGTGTGCCGGGCGCGTTCCTCGATAGTGGCCAGTTTGTCGTCGGGCAGCAGGTGCCCCCGGGCTTCGTCGATGCCGGCTTCACGGGCGATGGCATCGACGCTGGCGGTGTTGTCGCCACTGAGTATCAGTGTCTTCACGCCGAGTTGGTGAAGATCATCGATCGCCTCCCGGCTCGTGTCCTTGAGCGGGTCGGCAACGGCGAACAGTGCCAGTGGACGTCGGGCATCGCCCAGCACCACTACTGTATGGCCCTGGCGTTCCCAACTATCGAGCAGGGCTTCGAGTTCCGATGAACACAGACCACGCTCTTCCACATAGCGATGATTGCCGAGCCATAGCGTTTCGCCGTCGATGCAGCCTTGAACGCCGCGCCCGGCGTGCTCGGTGAAGGCTTCCACTTCGCTGGCGACAATGCCATCGTCCTGTGCCGCTTCATGCACGGCGCGGGATACCGGATGATTGGAACGTCCGGCCAGACTTGCCGCCAGTTGCTGCAGTCGCCTGCGTTCAGTGGCATCCGCATCGGATGATAGCGGCTGCCAGTGGTGCTGACGCGGTTGGCCACGGGTCAGGGTGCCAGTCTTGTCGAATGCCAGCCAAGCAAGACGATGCCCCAGTTCGAGGAAGCTTCCTCCCTTGATCAGGATGCCGGCACGTGCAGCGGCCGACAAACCGCTGACGATGCTCACCGGGGTCGAAATCACCAAGGCGCAGGGGCAAGCAATCACCAGCAGCACCAGGGCACGATAGATGCCATCTAGCCAGGCACCCGCAAACAGCAGTGGCCAGATCAGTGCAGTGGCGACAGCCAGCACGAACACCGCCGGTGTATAGATGGCAGCAAACCGGTCGACCAGGCGTTGCGTCGGGGCGCGATTTGACTGGGCTTCTTCCACGGCATGAATGATACGTGCCAGGGTGGTGTCGCTGGCCGCGCGGGTGGTGCGATAGTCGAATTCGCCATTGTGGTTGATGGTGCCGGCGAAAACCGTATCGCCAGGAGCCTTGTCACGGGGCAGGCTCTCGCCGGTGATCGGCGATTCGTCCAGCGCCGGATTGCCACGCACGACGTCGCCATCCAATGCTACCCGCTCACCGGCACGCACGCGCACGAGGCTACCGACGCTGACCTGGTCGGCCTCCATCTCTTGCCAGTTGCCGTCGAGTTGCTGGACACGGGCCCGCTGTGGTGCCAGTGCCAGCAGATCGCGAATGGCGTGGCGGGCACGGTCCAGTGAACGGGCCTCGATACGTTCGGCGAGAGTGAAAAGCACGAGAACCATGGCCGCTTCGGCCCACTGACCGATCAACAGAGCACCGGCTACCGCCACGCTCATCAAGGCGTTGATATTGAGGGTACGGTGGCGCAAGGCGACGAAGCCCTTGCGCCAAGTGGGCAAGCCGACCATGGCGATGGCGGCCAAGGCCAGGATCGGCGGCGCCCAGGGCGTGGCCAGCTCAAACCAATGACTGGCTTCTGCACCAAGGGCGAACAGCGCCGCTATCACGAGGGGCCACCAGCGTTCGCGTCTTGCGGGAGCGGACTCATCGCGGCGAGAGGTGGAGTCTATCTCGTCAGGCGTCATGCCAAGGCTACGGACATTCGCTTTCAGGGCTTCGGGGTCGGCATTACGATGATGGATCGTCAGCACGCGATCCATCAGGTTGAAGTCCAGCGCCGCTACACCTGGCTGCCCGACCAGCGCCTTGCGCAGCAGAGTCTCCTCGGTGGGACAATCCATCTCTTCAATGCGTAGACGTAGCGTCTCGCTGTCCTCCGGGGCAGCAGCGGTAGATGGCTGCTCCTTGACTTGCTGTCCTTCACAGCAGGTATGGCAGTGCGAGTGTTTGGACATGCCGAACTCCTGATAGATGCGTGCATGTCCAATCACACACCCTGTAGTCACTACAGGGTCAAGTAAAGATGGAAGAGTCTAAAGCCAGTTCTTGTGCTTGAAGTACAGATAAGGCGAAATCCCGGCAACCGCCATCAGGCCTAGCGCCAGGGGGTAGCCGAAGGGCCAGGACAGTTCGGGCATGATTTCGAAGTTCATGCCGTAGATACTGGCAATCATCGTGGGGGGCAGGAAGACAACGGCGGCGATCGAGAAGGTCTTGATGATCTGGTTCTGCTGGATGTTGATGAAGCCTTGGGTGGAATCCATCAGGAAGTTGATCTTGTCGAACAGGAAGGTGGTATGTGTCATCAGCGTTTCGACATCGCGCATCACTTCGCGGGCGGTGTCCTGGAGTTCGGGTTCTCCGCGCAGGTGGCGGATCAGGAATGACATCGAGCGCTGGGTATCCATCAGACACAGGCGGATCTTGCCGTTGCTGTCCTCGAGTTTCGCCAACTGGTCGATGGCATCCTCGAGGTCGGAGTCTTCTTCTTCCAGTACCAGATGGCTGACATCCTCGAGCTTACGGTGTATGTCCTCCAGGGTGTCGGCGAGATTTTCCACCTTCTGCTCGAAGATCGTCAGCATCAATGACTGTGCCGAATCGGTTTCCACCTGACCGCTGCGCGCACGCAAGCGTAGAAGACGGAAGTCGGCGATCTCCGTATCGCGGAAGGTGATCAGTCGCTCGGGTTGCAGGATGAAGGCCACAGTGGTGTTGCCGTGGCGACCTTCGCTCTGCGACAGGAACAACGAGTGCACGTGAATGCCATCGGCATCGACGAAATAGCGTGCCGATGATTCGATTTCCTCGACGTCGTCGGTAGCTGGCAACTCGTCGGCGAGGAAGGCATTGAGCCGTTCGCGCTCTTCCTCGTCGGGTTCGTGGGCGTCGATCCAAGTGGCATTGACTAGGCGCTGGGACAGCGGCTGGGCGTCTTTGGTGACTTCTTGAATGGCCTGGCGGTTAAGCTGAAAGGTGCGGATCATCGACGTCCCTGAGTTGTCTCGTTACACCCGCACAGATTAGGCGTTTGCGACCACCAAGCCAACCGTGGCGATCAAGTCCTCACGCGGAACTCCTCATTATTCCTCTTTGTCTGATGACATACCCTATAGTTACTATAAGGTGGTATCCAGGAGAGGGCGATATATGAAAATCGGCGAACTGGCCAAGCGCACGGGCTGCCAGGTAGAGACGATCCGCTATTACGAACGTGAAGGTCTGCTGCCTCAACCAGTGCGCAGTACGGCCAACTATCGCCTGTATGGCGAGTCTCACGCTGAGAGGCTGGGATTCATTCGTCACTGTCGCGCGCTGGACATGACGTTGGGCGAAATACGCTCACTGCTCGATTATCACGATCATCCCCAACAGCCCTGCCACGAGGCCGATACCCTCATCGACGAGCATTTGGCCCATGTGGAATCACGTATCGCCCAGCTACAAGCGCTCAAGCAAGCACTGGTCAAGCTACGTGCGAGATGTAACGGCGAAAGTGCGGCGGGCGAGTGCGGCATTCTCAATGAACTGGCCAGGCCACTCGATGCCGAAGAGTTGCCTTCGGTCGAGCCTGGGGATGTACATGTGCCGGGGGCTCACCGCAGTGTGAGTTAATTGGCGTGAGCTAATCGCGCAAGGAACATGGCGACCAAGGAAATGGAGCGACAGGAGGGACGTCATGCCTCCCCCAGCCTGGCCGGGGGAGGCAATCAGATTATTCGGCGTTGTTGTTACCGAAGTAGCGGTTGTAGATGTCGTCGTAGGTGCCGTTTTCGCGCAGGGTGGCCAGGGCCTCGTTGAACTTGGCAGCCAGTTCCTCGTCACGTTGACGGAAGGCGATGCCGAAACCATCGCCGAAGTATTTCTTGGGTTCGGTGATCATTTCGCCGACCACCTTGTAATTGCCTGCTTCGCTGTCGAGCAGGGTGGCCTTGCCTACCGGGAAGTCGAGGAACACGATGTCCAGACGTCCGGCATCCATGTCCAACACCATATCGTCGGCAGTGGCGTAGCGGTTGACGTCAGCTACGTCGCCGAAGTTGTCGGTCACGTAGTTGTCCTGCAGGGTACCGCGCTGCACGCCGATGGTCTTGCCTTCCAGCGTCTGCGGGTAAGGCATTTCGATCTCACTCTCGGCAGGAGCGAACCATGCGGACGGCGGGGTGAAGTACGGGTCGGAGAACAGTACCTGTTCACGGCGTTCGTCGTTGATGGTCATCGACGACATGATGGCATCGTACTTGCGCGACAGCAGGCCGGGGATGATGCCATCCCAACCTTGCACGATCCATTCGCATTCGATGTTCATCTCTGCGCACAGGGCATTGCCGAGATCGATGTCGAAACCGGTCAGTTCGCCATCCGGGGTGCGATACTCCATCGGTTCGTAGGGAACGTCGACGCCGAAACGGACTTCTTCGTAGTCGCGGGCCTGGGCTGTACCGGCCAACAGTGCGGTACCCAGGATAGAGACGATCAGTAGTTTTTTCATGGTGTATTTCCCTGTCATTGTATGTATTCACTCAAGTTGAGGACCGAATCACGGTAGCGCAGCTTGGTGTGACTCGGAAGAGGGGAAATCCGTCTGTCAGGCCGATTTCCCAACGCTCGTTTGACGCTCGCTGTCATTGGCTGGCTGGCTTGAGATGGGCCAGTAACCGCTTCTCCAGAAAACGGAAGAGAAATAGGATGGCGAACGTCAGGCACAGATAGATCGCGGCCACGAACAGAAAGGCCTCGAAGGGGGCGTAATAACGGGCATAGACGAAGCGTGCCGCCCCGGTGAGATCCATGATGGTGACCACGCTGGCGATGGCACTGGCGTGCAACATGAAGATCACTTCGTTGCCATAGCTAGGCAAGGCGCGACGGAAGGCGCTGGGAAGCACGATGCGCCGCATCATCAAGCCCCATGACATACCGTAGGCCCGCGCCGCTTCGATTTCGCCACGTGGCGTGGCCTTGATCGCCCCATGGAAGATTTCTGTGGTGTAGGCCGCCGTGTTCAGGGTGAAGGCGATAAGCGCTGGATAGAAGGGCTTCTCGAGAATCAGCCACAACCAGGTGTCCTGGATACCTTCGACGAATACCACCCCGTAGTAGATCAGATAGAGCTGAACCAGCAGCGGCGTGCCGCGGAACACGTAGGTGTAAAAGAAGATCGGTAACTTGATCCACTTGCGCTTGGAACCGCGTCCGATAGCCAAAGGCACTGCCAATACCAAGCCAATGACCAGCGCCAGGAACACCAGTTGCACGGTGGTGGCCAGCCCTTGGCCGTAATAGCCGAGTGTCTGCATGTTGAAGATGGTGTTGTCGGACAGCAGCTCGGTGATGTTTGCGATTAGTGCTTCCATCAGTGCGACTCCCCGAAACCAACGTTATAACGCTTCTGCAGGCGCGCGAACCCCCACTCGGAGAAGCTGGCGATCAGCAGGTAGATGGCCGCGACGATGATCATGAAGGTGAACGGTTCGCGGGTGGCCTTGGACGCCTCCGAAGCGACGCGCACCATGTCCGACAGCCCGATCACCGAGACCAGGGCGGTGGTCTTGAGCAGCACCATCCAATTGTTGGACAGGCCTGGCAGGGCATGACGCATCATCAGCGGGAAGCGGACACGTCGGAACACCATCCAATGGCTCATTCCATAGGCGCGACCGGCCTCGATCTGGCCGCTGTCGACCGCCAGGAACGCGCCACGAAAGGTCTCGCCCATGTAAGCCCCGAAGATCAGGCCAATGGTGATGACGCCAGCGACGAACTCATTGACGTTGATGAAGATGTCGATGTCATAGTGGGCATAGAGCATGTCGGTGAACATGTTGATGCCGATCTGGCCACCAAAGAACAGTAGCATCATCAGCACCAGATCCGGCACGCCACGGATGATGGTGGTATAGAGCGTACCCAGGCGATGCAGTAGCCAGTTACGCGACATCTTGGCACTGGCGGTGAGTAGGCCGAGCACGACAGCCAGGATCAGCGACAGTATTGCCAGCTCGATGGTGATCAGAGCGCCTTCGAGCAATCGTGGACCATAACCATGCAGATCTATCATAGGGATCCCCTCAATGCTTGGGCGCCAGGAACTGCTTGAGGCGCTCCGATCTGGGGTTGCCGAGCACCTCGGCGGGAGGGCCGGCTTCTTCCACTACGCCCTGATGTAGATAGATTACTTGACTGGATACATCGCGGGCGAAGGCCATCTCATGCGTTACCACGATCATGGTGCGGCCTTCTTCGGCCAGGTCGCGCATGACCTTGAGCACGTCGCCGACCAGCTCCGGGTCGAGCGCTGAGGTGGGTTCGTCGAACAGCATCACTTCCGGGTCCATGGCCAGCGCTCGGGCAATGGCGCCGCGCTGCTGCTGGCCGCCGGACATCTGGGCAGGATAGTAGTCGGCTCGTTCGGCCAGGCCAACCCGCTCGAGCAGGGCCCGGGCGTGCTCTACCGCTTCCTTTTTCGACTTGCCGAGCACATGGACTGGGGCTTCGATGACATTCTCGAGCAAGGTCATATGTGCCCACAGGTTGAAGTTCTGGAACACCATCGACAGCTTGGCACGCATGCGCACGACCTGTTTCCAGTCGGCGGGTTCGCGTCCATGGCGTGTTTCCTTGAAGCGGATTTCCTCGCCATGCACGATCAGGTCGCCTTCGTTGGGCTGTTCGAGCAGGTTCATGCAGCGCAGAAAGGTGCTCTTGCCGGACCCGGAAGCGCCGATCAGCGTGATTACATCGCCTTTGTGGGCTTGCAGGGAGAGGCCCTTGAGGACCTCGGTATCGCCGAAGCGCTTCTTGATGTTGCGCACTTCCAGTGGAATGGGGGTAACGGCCATATCGGACTCCAGAGCTTGGTTCACCGCCAGCATGGGTGCGTGCGGCATGAAGGATCGTGGCTGGCGCGAAAAGGGGGCGATTCTAGCAGGCCAGCCGCCTCTGGGCAGAGCTCGATGTCGATATATTCTTACAACTTTCGTCGTGGGTAGGGTGGCTATTGATCATGGGGAACGCCTGTAACTTGTTGTTGTGATGAATGAATGGACTGCCTTTTAAGGAACCAGCGGCGAAAAGCACTTTTTCGTCATGTCGGTGATGGCGAAGGTACGACCAATAATGCGGCACGTGCGCCGCGTTCCACCTGCGCATTGGGAAAGACGACTGACAATGGTCGGTCACCGACCACGAAATTGCCCGCCACGGCATCACGTGCCAGACATGTGCCGGGGCTGAACTCCGTAAAGTTCGGCGTATCGTCAGCGAAGCACAGGGTGAAGTCCTCGGCCTCGCGCATCAACTCATGCTCGACCCGGAAGAACGCCATGCGCTGAGGCTCGGCGCCAGGCGGCTCGCGTCCTTCGACCAGCGCTTCGAGTAGGGCACGCATAGGACGCAGGACCGTCAGGTCATTGTCGCCGAATGCCGCAACCTTTCCCAATTCCAGGGTAAAGGCCTGAGCACCATGATAATGCTTGGAGTAATGCGAGAAGGTCCAGCTATGTTGATGCTGATGCAGCACCGCTTGGATATCCGCCGCTGCCAGCCAGCGCCACTGTTCGTCATCGATGGCGGTGGTGGCGAAGGGCTCGACGGCGAAACGCGGGAAGCGGCTATCACGAATTGCCGTATGCAAATCGTAGTGCAAACGTGCTCGCGGGGAGTGCCGGGAATAGAAGCCATCTACCGCCGCCATCAGTTGGCGGGCTCGCTCGGGCTCGTCACCGCGCTCTTCGAGATCGCGGCGAAACAGCCGGTTGAGGTTGGTGGAAACGAAGCGCAGCCCCACTTGGATGGCGGGGATGTTGCCGAGCACGACCAGTACCGGAGCGCCCAGACGAATCAACCCGGCTTCCAGGCGTGCCAGCACTTCGCCCATCAGCTCGATGGGAGCCGTTTCGTTGCCGTGGATACCCACCGACAACACACAAGCCCGTGCCTCGGGCCGAGCAACAGCGGGAGTCAGCTCGAGGATACCCGGCCCATGGAGGGTATAACGCCCGAAAGGCAATCGTCCCTCTTGGGTGTCGGGTAGCGACTCCCGTGGCGGCTCCGCCAGGGTGAAATCGAGCCAGTGACCCAGCATGTCAGGTTCCATACCGTTTGGTATCGGTCGACTCGAAGATCTTGTCGGCGCTGGCGGCGACAAAGCCTTGATAGAGCTTGCCTTCGGCATCCGGGTAGCGCTTGGCGAACTCGTAGTAGCAAGTGGGTATTTCCTCGACCTGACCGCCCGCGAAAGTGAAGGGCTGACGATCGGCCAGGGTCGAGCCCTGCTCTAGCAGCACCTCGGGTGAGCCTTTGATGCGTCCGCCGGAGTGATTGATGCCCAAACCCAGGGATTCGATCTTGGCCAGTACCTTCTCGAGAGTGTCGTAGTGACGGAAGTGATTGACGCTGATGGTGAAATGATTGGCACGCAGGCCAATGATCGATAGCCAGGCGGCGTATTCGCTTTCCGCCATCAGAGTCCGGTAGTCATCGAAGCTCGGTGCCTGCCACAGCCGACCGGCCCACATCACATCGGGGCTTGTCACCCGCTGAGGATCGACCTGGGCCAGCAGGTCATCGATGATGATCTGTGCCTTGGTGGAGAGTTCGCTGCACTTGAGTTCCGATAGGAATACCCGCGGCATCTCCTCGGAAGGGGGGAGATAGCCATAGGCGCGCAGTTTCTTGGCCTCGAACTCGTAGGGCTCGAAGCGGCTATACCCCAACGCCAGCAGGTGGGGTTCGAGAGCGGCCAAGGTAATGGCGCCGCGGTCGAAGGTGCGAAAAGCCACGTGGTCGTTGACGATGGTCTCACCTTCAGTAACGAAGGCATCGTGAATACGGCTTGCTTGGGGCGTCATGGCGATGTAATCGTCCCACAGCCGGGTGAAAAACGTATGGATATCCATGGGTAGTATGCTGCCTGCTGGGTTGTTGTTGCGTGGCCTAACCTTCCCGGTGACGCGTGGAGGTCACAAGAGGGTACGTCGAGCTGATGAAAATGCCGGGTGCGATAATGAAAACCCGCTACTACTGATGGCGTGATGCGAAGACGTCGATGGCGAGGATGCCCTTTGGCTCCATGCATGGAAAAAATCGCATGCAAGGCTCGAAATCATTCGCTTAACTTGGCCAAAGCCTTCACTAGACTGGTGAGTGACTGTTGGTTTACTCAGCTATGTCTCGAAGCGCTGCCTAGCGCAAGGAGCGATAACGATGACCAAGGTGCTGGTTCTCTACTATTCCATGTACGGACATATCGACACCCTGGCACATGCCGTGGCAGAAGGTGCTCGCCAGGTCAGTGGCGTTGAAGTCACCATCAAGCGGGTACCGGAAACCATGGATCCCGAGGCCTTTGCCAAGGCCGGCGGCAAGCAGGACTACACCACTGAGGAAGCCAAACCGGCTGAACTCGCCGATTTCGATGCCATCATTTTCGGTACCCCGACCCGTTTCGGCAATATGACCGGCCAGATGCGTACCTTCCTTGACCAGACCGGGAGTCTCTGGGCCAAGGGGACGCTACGTGGCAAGGTGGCGAGTGTCTTTACTTCCACCGGCACTGGTGGTGGCAACGAGTCCACTATCCTGACGGCCTGGACTACCTTGGCCCACCACGGCATGGTGATCGTACCCATCGGGTACGGCCTGGAGGCGCAGTTCGACATCTCGGAGGTCAACGGAGGCTCTCCCTATGGCGCTGCGACCATTGCCGGTGCCGACGGTTCGCGTCAACCCAGCGAATACGAGCTCAATCTGGCCCGCTTCCAGGGAGAACATGTGGCAAAGATTGCGGCAAAATTAGTAAACGCTGAATAAATGCCTACTCAGAAGGAGGTATGAGTATGCCGTGGTACGCATCGAGAGAGCTCCAGCGCCACTCTAGAGAGCGCCGGAGGGGGGAACTGGCTATCGAGCTAGAAGACTAGCGGGAGGCAGGCTGGTGTCGGGGCGATCACGTCTCGCCCAAGCGGAAGCGATACATCTTGATATAACGTTCCTTGGAAGGCACGAGATGTTGGCGGCATAGCTCGCGCAGACGTTCTCGGTCCTGCCGCTTAATGGCCTCGATCATTGCCACGTGTTCGTCACGTGCGCGTTCCAGGCTGGCTTCGTCCGAGATTGCCGTGAAGCGGATGGCATGTGCCTTCTGTGCGAACTCGTTGATGCTATCCGACAGATAATCGTTACCCGTAGCGGCGAACAGGGCGCGGTGGAAGGCGATATTGAGGCGGAAGACGCGGCGCAGGTCCTGGCATTCCACTGCTTCGCTATGCTGGCGCTGAATGGTCTCGAGCCGCTCGATCATCTCGGGAGGGGCCGGCAGGGGGATGGCCTCTGCACCGGCGAGTTCCAGCAATTCGCGCATGGCATACAGGTCTTCTACCTCCTTTGGGGAGTAGACCTTGACGAAGGCCCCGCGATTCTTGATGCGCTCGACCAGTCCAATGTCCTCAAGCTGGAACAGAGCCTGACGCACCACGTGGCGCTTGCAGCCGAACTGTTCCATCAGATCTTCTTCCACGAGCCGCTCCTTGGGGTTCAGACGGCCGAGAACGATGTCTTCCTCTATCGCCGCTACAATATCCTCGACGCCGAGAGGTTCCACCGGGGTATAGGGTTCGCTGCGTTGAATGTTAGTCATGCGCATGCATCCTAGCCGGATTGTTGTGGTCTGGTCCTGATGGATCTCGATAACGAGGGCTGGCGATTTTACCTGTTTCTAGGCTCCTCATGTTATCAAGTTCTGCCTCGACGCTGGAATCAACCGCGTCTTGGCACCTTGATGGTCGGCTCGAGGCGACAGTAACGGAAATCGCAGCCTTCTTCCGCTTGTAGAATCTGTTCCAGGAATAGCCGCCGATAACCCCCTCCCTGCTGGGGGGGCGTCACAGGCGTCAGCGACTGGCGGCGCCGTGCCAATTCGTCTTCATCCAAGAGCAGTTCCAGCCGCCTGGAGCCGACATCCAGTCGAATGCGATCGCCAGTGCGCACCAGGGCCAAGGGACCTTGGTCAGCCGCTTCAGGTGAAACGTGCAACACGATGGTGCCGGCGGCCGTGCCGCTCATGCGGCCATCGGAAATGCGCACCATGTCCTTCACACCTTGGGCTGCCAGTTTCTTGGGAATGGGAATATAGCCCGCTTCCGGCATGCCAGGGGCGCCCTTGGGGCCAATGTTCTGCAACACCAGGATGTCTTCTGCGTTGACGTCCAGATCCGGGTCGTCGATACGCTTGGCGAGGTCTTCCATGCAAGAAAAGACCACCGCTCGGCCAGTGTGATCCATCAGTGCGGGCGAGGCGGCCGATTGTTTGATGATGGCGCCACGAGGGGCCAGATTGCCCTCGAGCACCGCTATCCCGCCTTGGCCGTAAATGGGGTTGTCACGTGGACGAACGACTTGCTGATTGAGAATGCGAGGCGTGGCGTCGAGGTTTTCGCCCAAGGTCTTGCCGTTGATTGTCACGACATCAAGATCGAGCAGTGGCTTGATCTCGTGCAGCACGGCTGCCAGCCCTCCTGCCTGGTGCAGGTGTTCCATATAGTGTTCACCGGAGGGTTTGAGGTCGACCAGGACCGGTGTCTCGCGGCTCATCCGGTCGAAGGACTGCAGGTCGATATCGATACCTAAACGCCCGGCAATGGCAGTGAGGTGTATCAGCGCATTGGTGGAGCCCCCTAGGGCCAGCAATACACGCAAGGCATTTTCGAAGGCTGCCGGTGTCATGATGTCGGCCGGGGCGATTTTCTCCTTCGCGATTCTAACAGCCTCGGCTCCGGTATGTTCGGCGATGCGGCGGCGATCGGCATAGACCGCTGGGGCCGTTGCGCTACCGGGCAACATCATGCCCAAGGCCTCGGCAAGGCAAGCCATGGTGCTGGCGGTACCCATCACTGAGCAGGTGCCAACGGTGGGCACCAGCTTGTCATTGACTTCAGCGATCTCCTGATCGTCGATCTCCTGGCCTCGATAGGCTGCCCAATAACGACGACAGTCGGTACAAGCGCCAACGCGGGTGCCTCGGTGGGAGCCGCTGAGCATAGGGCCGGTGACCAGTTGAATGGCAGGGGTGCCGGCGCTGGCCGCTGCCATCAACTGGGCGGGTACGGTCTTGTCGCAGCCGCCGATCAATACCACCGCGTCCATGGGCTGGGCGCGAATCATCTCCTCCGTATCCAGTGCCATCAGATTGCGGAGGTACATGCTGGTGGGGTGGGAAAAGGACTCATGTAGAGAAATGGTGGGGAAGTCGATGGGCAGCCCGCCGGCAAGCATGACACCTCTCTTCACACTTTCCACCAGAGCGTCGACGTTACCGTGGCAGGCATTGTAGCCGCTATAGGTATTGGCGATACCGATCACCGGGCGTGACAGGGCGTCGTCGGTATACCCCATTCCCTTGATGAAAGCCTTGCGCAGGAACAGCGAAAAGCCTTCATCGCCGTAATTGGTCAGGCGGGTACTCATGCCTTGCTTGGTGTCGTTCTTGCTCATTTCTATCTCCTTCACGAAGCGGCGCGTCAATCACTCATTTCTTGTGCCATCAAGGGCTCAGAGTGAGCTTGTTAGACTTTAGCATTATCGTCAACAAGATTATTGACAATATGATTAACAGAATACTACGTTCTCAGAGCACCTGACAAATACAAGCAGCAAGCTTTTAGGAGAACGTCACAATGAAAATGAAGATTTTGGCTGTTTCCATCATTGCTTCGGTATCAGCGGTAATGGCTTCACCTATGGTTCTTGCCGATTATTCGGCCAGTAATGAGATCAAGGTGCTTCAAGGCTTCAAGCCGGGAGGGGGAAGCGATACCTTGGCACAATTGACTCAGCCCTATCTGAAGGAATTGCTCGGTGTCGACTTCGTCAATGAGTATATTCCTGGCGCAACAGGTGCCATTGCCTGGACACGACTGACCAAGCAATCGCCCAAGGATGGAGGCACCATCAGTATCACAAATACCCCGATGCTGATGACCAACTACATCATGAACGATTCGATTACCTACTCTATCGATGAGCTGACGCCCATCGCCAATGTGGTAACCGATCCCGGCATTATCGTCGTTCCTAGCGATAGTCCATATCAGACGGTAGAAGATCTATTTCAGGCCGCCGAAGAAAATCCTGGCACTGTGACCATCGGAAATTCCGGAGTTGGCGGTGACGATTTCTTTTCCACTATCATCGTCGAACAGGCTACGGGACTGGCATTCAAGAAGGTTCCTTTCCAGGGGGATGGTCCGTCGGCGACCGCAGCAATGGGCGGCAAGATAGATGCCAGCTTCAATAACCTGGGTAACGTCTATGGGCATATTCAATCTGGCAGCTTGCGAGCCTTGGCTGTGTTCACCAAGGAGCGGTTGGAAATGTTACCGGATGTTCCCACACTGCGTGAAAAAGACATCGATGTGGTGGCTGGTTCATCGCGTGGTTACAGTGCCCCGGCAGGGATTCCCGATGAAGCGCGTCAAGAGCTGATCGCGGCATTCGAAACCCTGAAACAGGATCAGGAATTCCAGGCTGTGGCCAGGGAACGCGCACTCAATCTCGATATCGTCACTGGTGACGACTACCAACAGATGATGAAAGACATGGAAGACCAGTACGGTGTTATATGGAATGAGGTTAAAGAAGAAGTATCCGGTTAACCCTGACTTTTCATCTCTTTTCGTGAGAATTTACGAGGTAGGAAAATGAACAAGAGTCGCTTTGCCTTAGGGCTTTTAGGGATCGGCATTGCCATCGTATTTTATGTCGATGCCCTTGGGTATCCTGAGCAAGCGGCTCAGATGCCTCTGATCTATTCTGTAGCAGTGGCATTGCTTTCATTGGCGATGGTCGCACAGGAAATGTATAGCCATGTCCAGCAGAAGCGTATCCAAGTGAATGAGGGGGAGACGGGAGATATAAGATACAGTGATGGGGATGGTGCGCCAAAGCGTAAGTTTGCTGTCGTCAGTATATTTGCCATGGCAATCGTCTACGTTTCAGCCATATCAAGTGTGGGGTATTTGTTGGCAACTGCTGTTTTTATGTTGGCATCTCTAGCCGTCATACGAACAGTGTCACTGACCTTCTCTCTGGTAGGGATTGCCATATTGGTGACCGTTATCTGTCTTGTCTTCATCCAATTTCTTGGACTTCCGATCCCTCTTCTTCCCACGTTCCTCTGAATGACATTTTCCATGCCTGAATGGGATTGACTGATCATGGATACTTCGCTTGTCCTCACGGGACTAAGTAATGTTGTCACGCTGACGAATATTTCATTGATTCTCGGTGGCACGTTGCTGGGACTTTTCGTTGGTGCTATGCCGGGGCTGTCGGCCACCATGGCATTGGCTTTGCTGTTACCGCTGACCTTCAGCATGGACCCGGCGACGGGCTTGAGCATGCTGGCATCACTCTACGTCGGAGCCTCCTATGGCGGCTCCATCGCTGCGATACTGTTGCGCACTCCTGGTACGCCAGCGGCAGCAGCGACAGTGCTGGATGGTTTTCCGCTATCCCAGCAGGGACATGCCGGCAAGGCGCTAGGGATTTCCTTGTTCGCCTCGTTTTTCGGCGGGTTAATGAGTGGTGTGGCGCTGCTGACGGCGGCACCGTTGCTGGGGGTGATGGTGCTCAAGTTCGGCCCTGTCGAGCTGTTTGCCATCGCCGTGTTGGGGATCACTATTATCGGTTCTCTGTCACAGGGCTCGGTCATCAGCGGGTTGCTCTCTGGAGCACTGGGGCTGCTGGTCAGTACCATAGGGATGGATTTGACCACCGGAACGCCACGCATGGCGTTCGGCAACATCAACCTGTTCTCGGGGATCGAGTTCACCGTAGCACTGATCGGACTGTTCTCCATTCCGCAGGCTCTGACGCTGATCGAGCACTCGCACGGTGCTGGTAAAGTGGCCAGCAAGATCACCGACCGCTTGATTCCCCGCTTCCGGGAAATCACGCAACTCATGCCCAATATTCTGCGTTCTGGCTGCATTGGTATCGCAACCGGTCTGATTCCCGGCACTGGTGGCGATACTGCCAGTTGGTTCGCCTATAACGAGTCCAAGCGCTTCGCCAAGGACAAGAGCCGCTATGGCAAGGGTGAGATCGCTGGGGTGGCGGCACCTGAAGCGGCCAACAATGCCGTGGTCGGCGGGGCCCTGATTCCCACTATCGCACTTGGTATTCCCGGCAGTTCGTCCACGGCAATTCTGCTGGGGGCGCTGATGGTCCAGGGCATCCTGCCTGGCCCGAACCTGCTGACCGATTATGGCGATGTGACCTACACCCTGATATGGGCGGTGATCTTCGCCAATGTCGGCCTGCTGCTCGTAGGCCTGCTATTCACCAAGGCGTGCGTGAGCGTGACCAAGGTGCCCGACGCTTTCGTTGCCTGCGCCATTATTACGCTGTGCATTATCGGGGCCTTCGCCATCAACAATAGCTTGTTCGAAGTCGGTTTGATGCTGGGTTTTGGGCTGTTCGGCTACTGGCTTAACAAAGCGGGTGTATCACCGGCGCCAATGGTCATTGGCCTGATCTTGGGACCAGTGATGGAAACCAGCTTCCAGCAGTCGATGCTGATCGGCAACGACAGCTACACCGTATTTCTGGAAAGTCCGATTGCCGTCGTGCTGTTGTGCATTGCTGCGCTCTCGGTTCTCCAAGCCACACCGATCTTTCGTTGGGTACAGGTCTCGTGCCGCCGACGGATCAAACAAAGCTGAAGAGTCGCAAGTAACTCTAAGGAGACAAGAACATGACGCGTATCACCGACGTACGTGCTAGAACCGTGAATGTTCCGCTGGACAGTCCGACCAGTTTCTCTAACCGCCAAGTGTTAAAGCGTGACTATGCCTTGGTCGAGGTAATGGGTGACGATGGTGTGAGGGGGATCGGTTTCTGCTACGGCGGCAACAATGCTGGTGCCCTGGTCACGCAGGCAGTGAGAGATCTGCTGCGCCCGGTGCTGATCGGCCAGGATGCCCATCGCGCCGAAGGGCTATGGCAGGAAATGTATCAGGAGTCCTTGCTTCATGGCCGTACCGGCTCGGTGATGCGTGCCATCAGCATCATTGATACGGCGCTGTGGGATCGTAATGCCAGGGCAGCTAATCTGCCGCTATACAAGTTTCTCGGCGCGAGCGAGACCGATAGTGTGCCGGCCTATGCCAGTGGCGGTTATTACCTTGAGGGCAAGACGCCGCAGAAGTTGGCGGAAGAGATGACCGGCTATGTCGCGAAGGGCTTCAAGGCGGTGAAGATGAAGGTCGGCCGCGAGGACTTGGCTGGGGAAGAGGCACGCCTGGCTGCCGTGCGTGAGGCGGTGGGACCAAATGTGCAGGTAATGCTGGATGCCAACAACGCGTGGCGGGATCTGCCTTCGGCACTTGCTTTCATGCGCATGGCCGAACCCTATTCGCCGTATTGGATCGAAGAGCCGTTCAGCCCCGATGACATCGATAACCATCGCCGACTCGCGGAGCGTACGCCGGTGCCGGTGGCAACCGGCGAAATCGAGGCTGGTCGCTGGCGCTTCAAGGAACTTCTCGACAAGGAAGCTGCCATGATTCTGCAGACCGATGCGGCAGTGTGTGGTGGCATCACCGAGTTTCGGCGCATCGCCGCGACCGCAGCCAGCTACGGCGTCGAGCTCTGTCCGCATTGGTTCCATGATCTACATGTCCATCTGGTAGCCGCGACGCCCAATGCTTCGTTGGTCGAATTCTTCGCTGACGACCAGGTACTCAACTTCCGCAAGTTGATCGACACTCAACTCGAGTTCACCGAGGGACGGCTTAGGCTGCCCAGGACGCCGGGACTGGGGTTCGACTTTGATGAAGCGGCACTGACACGTTATGCGATCGAGCCTTGGAGCTGACAGGGGTATCACCCTGCGTTCTCTCCGTCATGTAAACACGAGGTGAATATGTCCAAGTCCATAGGTGATGTCTGGTCGCCGGTGATCACTCCTTTCGGCGACGACCTCTCGCCAGATGCCGCACGCCTGATATGCCATTGTCATTGGTTGCTGGATAACAAGGTTGGTCTGGCTGTGTTTGGCACCAACTCGGAAGCCAACTCGTTAACCGTGGGAGAGAAGGAAGGCTTGCTGGAGGTGCTGGCCGCTTCCGGCGTGCCCGGCAGTCGGCTCATGCCTGGTACCGGCAGTTGCGCGATTGGTGATGCTGTGAGCCTGTCGCGCCGTGCCGTGGAACTGGGGTGTGCTGGAGTATTGATGCTGCCGCCTTTTTACTACAAGGGCGTGTCGGACGAGGGACTGTATCGTTTCTATGCCGAGGTGATCGAACGCATCGGCGACGACCGCTTGCGCATCTACCTCTACCACATCCCTCCCGTCGCCCAGGTTCCGATCGGCCTGTCGCTGATCGAGCGCCTGCTCAAGGTTTATCCCGACACTGTAGTGGGCATCAAGGATAGCTCCGGCGATTGGCAGAATACCCAGGCATTGATCGATGCCTTCGCCGGGCAGGGGTTTAAGGTTTATGCTGGCAGCGAGCGCTTTCTGCTGGATACGCTCCGCGCGGGAGGGGCCGGTTGCATCAGTGCCACGGCCAACGTCAACCCGGGGCCGATTGCGGGGTTGGCGCAGACCTGGCAACAAGCGGGGGCCGATGAGCGACAGACTGGCCTAAACCGAATCCGCGATATCTTCGAGCACTTCCCGATGATTCCCGCACTGAAGGCGGCCGCTGGTCACTATGGCGGCGACGCAAATTGGTATCGCACCAGGCCGCCCCTGGTCGAGCTCGATGATAACAAGCGTGATGAGCTCATCGCCTTGTTGGATGAGGCAGGTTTCGACATGCCGGGGCTCAAGACGCGAGCGGGAGTCGTCAATGGCTAAGCGCGTGGTTGCGGTGCGTCGCATGCATGAGGAGCACCTGGCGCAACTGCGCCAGGCATTCCATGTCGATTATTTCGACGACCTGACACCCGACAATGTCGCAGCGTTTCATCGGGCGCTGGGTCAGGCGCATGGCTTGATTGGCGGTAAGCTGACCATTACCGGCGAGATGCTTGACGAAGCCGTACATCTCGAGGCGATCTCGACGATTTCAGTTGGCTACGACAACTTCCCGCTGGAGGCGCTCACCCGACGCGGGATCTTGTTGTGCAATACACCCAATGTGCTCACCGAGACCACGGCCGATACTGCTTTCGCCTTGATCATGGCGATAGCGCGGCGTGTGGTGGAACTGGCCGAGTTCGTCAAACAAGGACAGTGGGTCAGCCATATCGATGAACCGCAATTCGGTAGCGATGTGCACGGTAAGACATTGGGCATGGTCGGCATGGGGCGTATTGGTGCGGCAGTGGCCAGACGTGGTGCACTCGGTTTTGGCATGCGCGTGTGCTATTCCAACGCCTCTCCCAAGCCGGTCTTGGAGGCGGAGTTGGGAGCCAGGCGCTGTGAGCTGGACGAGCTACTGTCGCAGTCGGATTTCGTTTGTGCCACCGTGCCACTCACTACCGAGACGCATCACCTGCTCGGCGCTGAAGAATTCCGGCGGATGAAGCCATCGGCGATCTTCATCAACATTGCACGCGGCAGTGTGGTCGATGAACAAGCGTTGATTGCTGCCTTGCAGGCAGGACAATTGCGTGGCGCCGGCCTAGATGTATTCGAGGAGGAGCCTGTCTCGCTGGATTCCCCTCTCCTGCGCATGCCCAGCGTCGTGGCACTGCCACATATCGGTTCGGCCACTCACGAAACACGGGCCGCGATGGCCCAACTCGCGGTGGATAATCTGACCTTGGCCTTGCATGGCGGTACACCGGCTAATGCTGTGAATGGGCATGTGCTGGCTACTGTTCGGTGACCAATGATGACATAACAAGGGATCATGGATGAAAGATCAGCGCAGGCGCTTGGCCTCGATTCTTAATTTGCACGATTTCGAGAGGGCGGCGCGAAGGCACTTGCCGCGCCCCATCTTCGGCTATGTGGCCAATGCGGCAGAAGATGGCAAAACCCTCGACACCAATCGCCAGGCATTCGACGATTACTGCTTTTTGCCTCGTGCATTGGTCGATGTCTCGAGGGTATCCCTGGACACGGAACTGTTTGGCAAATGCTATGACGCGCCTTTCGGCATCGCCCCGATGGGTATCAGCGCCTTGTCAGCCTACCGTGGCGACAAGGTGCTGGCGCAGGCAGCCGCCAAGGCCAATATTCCCATGATCATGAGTGGCACCTCGTTGATCCCCATGGAGGATGTCGCCGGACCGGAAGGCACCGACTGGTTCCAAGCGTATCTACCGGGCGACCGGGAAGGTATCGAGGCCCTGATCGCTCGTATCGAAAAGGCGGGGTTCAAGAATCTGGTGATCACCGTCGATTATCCTGTACCGCCGAACAGTGAGAACAACGTTCGTAGCGGCTTCTCGTCGCCGCTGCGTCCCAGCCTGCGTCTAGCTTTGGATGGTCTATTGCGGCCCCGATGGCTAGTCGGTACCTTCGTCAAGACACTGCTCCATCATGGAATGCCGCACTTCGAGAACAACTACGCGACGCGGGGCGTTCCGATCATATCGAAGCACGTCAATCGGGATTTCTCTGGCAGGAGTCATTTGAGCTGGGAGCATCTGGCCCTGGTCAGAAGTCTTTGGACAGGGCGGCTCGTGGTCAAGGGCATTTTGCATCCGCAGGATGCCGTCAGAGCCAGGTCGGCCGGTGTCGATGGCATCATTGTATCCAACCATGGTGGGCGCCAGTTGGATGGTACCGTGGCTCCCATGAGGGCATTGCCATCAATCGTTCAGGCGGTGGAAGATTTGCCTGTCATGATCGATAGCGGCTTCCGACGCGGTAGCGATGTTCTCAAGGCCTTGGGATTGGGTGCCAGATTCGTGTTCATCGGGCGTCCGTTCAACTATGCCGCGGCCTATGCTGGTAAGGCGGGAGTGGCACACGCCATTCACTTGCTGTCCGATGAAATCTCACGCAACACAGCATTGCTGGGAATTACACGGACAGCAGAGATGAGCCAAGCTCATCTCTGCAGGAATTGCTGAGTCGCACCTCAACCAGCAATCCGCTCGGCAATTGCCTTGCCCAGGCTCTCGGTGCTGCCCTGGCCACGGAGATCCGGTGTCAGCGTCTGGGCATCGCCTTCGGCCAGCACGCTTTCAATGGCGTCGACGATGGCCGTGCCGGCCTCCTGATGTCCCAGGTGCTCCAGCATCATGGCCGCCGACCAGATCTGGCCGATGGGGTTGGCAATGCCTTTGCCGGCGATGTCCGGGGCGCTGCCGTGGACCGGTTCGAACAGGCTGGGAAAGGTGCCTTCCGGGTTGATGTTGGCCGATGGTGCCACCCCGATGGTGCCGGTGCAGGCAGGGCCCAGGTCGGAGAGGATATCGCCGAACAGGTTGCTGCCCACCACTACATCGAACCAATCAGGATGCATCACGAAGTTGGCGGTAAGGATGTCGATATGGAACTTGTCGACACTGACCTCCGGGTATTTCTTGGCCATCTCCTCCACCCGCTCGTCCCAGTAGGGCATGGTGATGGAGATGCCGTTGGACTTGGTGGCCGAGGTCAGTTTCTTGCGCGGGCGGGTTTGGGCCAGGTCGAAGGCATACTTGAGCACCCGGTCGATGCCGGTGCGAGTCATGACGGTTTCCTGGATCACCACCTCGCGTTCCGTGCCTTCGAACATCTTGCCACCGATGCTGGAATATTCGCCCTCGGTATTCTCGCGTACCACGTAGAAATCGATATCGCCTGACTGGCGATCGGCCAGTGGGCTCTTGATGCCGGGCATCAGCCTGCAGGGCCGCAGGTTGATGTACTGGTCGAAGCGACGGCGAAACTGTAGTAACGACCCCCACAAGGAAATGTGATCCGGCACTTTCTCCGGCCAACCCACAGCACCATAGAACAGCGCGTCGAAATCCTTGAGCTGATCGAACCAGTCGTCCGGCAGCATCTGACCGTGTTCGAGATAGTAGTCGCAGTTGCCGAACTCGAAGTGCCGGTATTCCAGATCAATGTCGAAACGCTTGGCGGCGGCTTCCAGGGCACGCAGTCCCTCGGGCATCACTTCGGTGCCGATGCCATCCCCGGCGATAACGGCGATTCTGTGGGTCATGTCGTTCTCCTCTGGCTTGGTGAACCTAGTCTAGCCCTTGTTGTCGATTTGATAATCAGGCTAGAGTGAAACCCATTCTTGCGTTCAAGTGGATAATGAGAGGCCATGGCCCAGCTCGACGATCTGGCTTTTTTCCAGCGCTTGGCTCAATGCGGAAGCCTCACGGCCACGGGGCGTGAGCTGGGGTTGTCGCTATCAGCGGTAAGCAAACGCTTGAAGCAACTCGAGGAGCGTCTGGGTGTCGAACTGGCTAGCCGCACCACGCGCCGGCTGACGCTGACTGCCGAAGGGGAATTGTATCTTGCCCGAGGTGCCATCATCCTCGACGAGCTCAGCGAGCTGGAAGAAACGCTGGGGGATCGTCAGGCCGAGTTGAGCGGGCGATTGCGGATCAATGCCACCTTTGGCTTCGGACGCCGCCATGTTGCGCCGTTGCTTTCTTCCTTCTGTGCGCGACACCCGCGCCTGGATGCGTGGCTAGAATTGACCAATTTTCCGCTTAACCTCAGTGACCATGGCTTCGACATCGGTATTCGGGTCGGTGAACCTCCCGATTCGCGATTGGTGGCGAGGCGCATCCTGGCCAACCGTCGGGTATTATGTGCCGCCCCCACTTATCTTGCCGGTAGAGTTGCCCCGCAGCATCCGAACGATCTGGGCGACCACCAGTGTCTGGTGCTGCGTGAAAACGATAGTGACTATGCGCTATGGCGCTTCGTGAGCTGCGACGACAGCGGGGAAGAACGTTCGGTCAAGGTTGGGGGTCGCTTGGCCAGTAACGATGGCGAGGTGATCACTCGTATGGCCCTGGACGGCCACGGTATCATGCTGCGTTCCTGGTGGGACGTGCACGAGCACCTTGTCAGCGGTCGGTTGGTGGAACTGTTGCCCGGCTGGCAGGGAGTGAGGGCGGATTTCTTTGCTGTCTACGATCAGCGTCGTCACGTCCCGGTACGAATACAAGCCTTCATCGCCTATCTTGAGGAAACAATGGCCGGACGGATTCCGCCATTGTCGTGTGCCTCGCAGCAAAGGGAGTCCATGATGTGAATATCTTGATGTTCACTAATACCTATCGGCCTATCGTAGGTGGAGTCAGTGAGTCGGTGCAGCGGCTCAAGAATCGCTTGCAGGCCGAGGGGCACCGGGTGTTGGTGGTGGCTCCCAAGATGCGTGGCCAGCCCCGACGTGAAAAAGACGTGGTGCGAGTGGCGGCGGTCCAGCATTTCAATGGCAGCGACTTTTCCTTACCGGTACCGATTCCCGGCCAGCTTTTCGAGGCCATCGAAGATTTCGATCCTGATATTATCCATTCCCATCATCCCTTCCTGCTCGGTGACACGGCCGCTAGGGCGGCGGATACCTACGGGTTGCCCCTGGTGTTCACTCACCACACGCTTTATGAGCATTACACTCACTATGTTCCCGGCGATTCGCCGCGTATGCAGCGATTCGCGGTAGCGCTCTCCACCGAATACACCCGACTATGCGAAGCGGTGATCGCGCCTAGTGAAAGCATTCGCGATTTGCTATTGCGACGTGGGGCCAATGTGAATATCACCGTGGCCCCTAGCGGGGTCGATACGCGACGGTTTGGCCGGGGGGATGGCACCATGTTGCGCCTGCGTTTGGGTATTCCCCGGGGTGCCTACGTGGTCGGACATGTCGGCCGCCTGGCCAAGGAGAAGAATCTTCCCTTCCTTGCCGAAGCCGTGGCGCGCTTACTGCAGTGGCAACGCGACGCCCATTTCCTGGTGGTGGGTGACGGCGATGCACGTGAATGCATGCAGCAGGAAGCGAGACGGTATGGGGTGGAGTCGCGTTTCCATTTCACCGGCCGTTTGCAAGGGCAGGCCTTGATCGACGCCTACCATGCCATGGATGTCTTCGCTTTCGCTTCGCATAGCGAGACCCAGGGCATGGTGTTGGTCGAGGCCATGGCGGCTGGCTTGCCAGTGGTGGCGATAACGGCACCAGGCGTTCGCGAAGTGCTGCGTGATGGCAGTAACGGCCGTCTGCTGATGCATGACGACAGCATGGGCATGACCATGGCGCTGGACGATTTGGCCGACCCTGAGCGTCGTCGCTCCATGAGCGTGGCAGCACATGGAGTCGCCGCCATGTTTGACGAAAGCCGCTGTGCCGCACGCTGCCTGGAGGTCTATCGTCGCGCTATTGCTGTAGGCGGTGCCTTCAGTCACGCCGACGACAACACGTGGGAGCGGGTGAGAAGTCGCCTCGGTGCGGAATGGCACATGCTGCTCCATCGTGGCCGCGTATTGCGGTCACTGCTGCAGGATGAACCGAGCGATAGAGCAACAGGTATCGATAGCGAGATTCACGATACGGCCCCCAAGTGATCCGTCACTCCGGGGATCGCGAGCGGCGCTGGCGTTGGCGCCAGTCGGCATAACGCTTCAACCCATACAACAGCGCGATCCCTACGACAATACCTCCCCCCGCCCATATCAGATCCTTGCGGTCGTCGGCAGTCAGCAGTGAACCGAGCTGACTGCCCAACAGTGTGACGCCGACCAGGCCGGGCAGGATGCCGATCAACGAGCCCAACATGTAATCGCGAAAGCGCAAGTGAAAGGCGCCGGCCAGCATGTTGGTCAGGGTGAAGGGGGCCAGGGGCAGCAGGTTGACCAAGGTCATGGTGCGTACGCCGCGACCCGAGAGGTAGCGTGACAACCCTTGGAGACGTTGGCCGCCATGGCGCAGCAAGGCCTCACGTCCAAGGCGGCGCCCCACCCAGTAGGTGCACATCGAGGTGGCGAGCGTGCCGGCCAAGGCATAACCGAATCCCCATACCGGCCCGAACATCAGGCCGGTCAAGGCAACCAGAATGCTCAAAGGGAACATCACGAGAGATGTGCCGATATAGATAGCCACGACGACGATAATGGCCCAGGCACTGTCTCGCCATGCCATCGAACCCTGGAGTAAGGCATAGAGCGTGCGGGCATCGAGTAGGTCCTTCATCGCCAGCCATTGCCACAGCAAGCCTAGGGCGGCCAATGTGGCCAACGCCACTAGGGTTACAGTGAGGGATCGGGACATGGGATGGTGGTCCTGCGCTGTATTACGTGAGCTACAGGATACGGACAACGTGCACTATGGCAATGTTCACCGAGCAGGTCAGGCTAATGTGTGCACCGAGTCAGTCAGGCTGATGTGGCGCCGGGCAGACGAGACAGCGGATCCTGGCGGAAGTAACGTGCGAGTAGGGCATAGAGCTCGGGATAGGCGTTATGGAGGACATCCGGCGCACTGAAGAAATGCTCGCAACACACCGCATAGCATTCACCGGGGTGGCTGGCGGCGTAGTCGTCTATCGGCGTGTCCTCACCGCGCTCGAGCCGAGCCTGCAGATCGTCCCATACGGCCGTGAAGATACGGTGCCACTCGCGTGGATCGATGTCGCGCGGCAGTGGTGGGAAACCGGCGATATCGCTGGCGTTGCCCATGTCGAGCTTGTGTGCCAGTTCGTGGATCAGCACGTTGAAGCCGGTCCAGTCGCCGCTCTCCATCAGGTCGGTAAAGGAGACCACTATCGGCCCTTGATAGGAGGTTTCGCCGGCGCGCTCGTCGACGTATTCGTGCATGATGCCGAATTCGTCCATTTCTTCCACCTGGCGCTGGAAAGAATCAGGCAGTACCAGTATCTCGTGAACGTTGGCAAAAGCATCCTGATGCTCGTGGTCGCGCCAGTTGAGGGTCAGCAGGCAGGCCTGGGCAGCCAGCGCGAGACGCGCCGACAGGTCGAAGTTGGTGGTTTCCGCCAGGTCAGGGTGCAGTGTCAGGCGTTTGTGGTGGGCGAAGTACCAGGCACGGCGACCCAGGCGCGCTGCCTCATCATCATCGAGCGCGGCGAGTAGGGGAATGCGGCTGAGGGCTTCGCGCCAGGCCTCATCGGGAAACGGGTGGCGGGCCTCGAAGCGTTCGGCCCGCCAGCGGCGCCATTTATCGAGCATGACTGAGTCTCAATTTTCTTCCTGCCTTCCCCCGGACTTCCACGACCAGTCACGCCAACGCAAGTCGAACAGATCCTTGCGGCGGTCCTTGAGGTTGGTCACGGAGCCCTCGGCACGCACCACGGTCAGCCGCGTCAGGTCGAGATCGGAGAACATGATCATCTCGGTGTTGGGGGTGGTCTCGGAGAGCACGGCATCGTGCGGGAAAGCGAAGTCCGACGGCGAGAACACGGATGACTGGGCATACTGGATATCGAGATTCTCGATCGATGGCACGTTGCCCACGCTGCCGCACAACACCACGTAGCACTCGTTCTCGATGGCTCGCGCTTGGGAACAATGGCGTACACGCAAGTAGCCGTTCTTGGTGTCGGTCCAGAACGGCACGAACAGGATATCCATGTCTTGGTCAGCCAACAGCCGCGAGAGTTCGGGAAATTCCACGTCGTAGCAGATCTGGATGCCTACACGGCCGGCATCGGTCTGGAATACGCGCAGTTCGTCGCCACCCTCGATCACCCAATCACGCCGTTCCTGAGGCGTGATGTGGAGCTTGGCCTGGGATTCCAGGCTGCCGTCACGATGGCACAGATAGGAGACATTGTAGAGGTTGCCATTCTCACCGATCTCGATCATCGAGCCGGCCACGATATTGATGTTATAGGACACCGCCATGCGCGACAGTTCGGTTTTGAACTGCTCGGTGAAACCTGCGAGGTAACGAATGGCGGCCAATTGATCCTGCTGGGCGGCGCGATCTTGGAGGCCCATCAGCGGCGCGTTGAACAACTCCGGGAATACGGCGAAGTCGCTTTGGTAACCGGACAGGGCATCAACGAAGTATTCGACCTGTTGCAGCACCGCTTCCACCGAGGCGAATTCACGCATCTGCCACTGTACGGCACCGACCCGCACCTGGGTGGGGCGAGTTTCCAGCACCCGCTCGGCTGGCTCGTAAAGGATGTTGTTCCACTCCAACAGAGTGGCGAAGCCCTGGGATTTCTCGTCTTCCGGCAGATACTTGCGCAGCAAGCGCTTGACCTGGAAGTCGTTGGCCAACTGGAACGACAGGATGGGGTCGTGAATCTCCTTGCGCGACACCTTGTCGATGTACTCGGTTGGCGAGAGTTCGTCTGCGTGCTGGTGATAATTGGGGATACGACCGCCGGCGAGGATCGCGCGCAGGTTCATCGAGCGGCATAGCTCCTTACGCGCCTCGTACAGGCGTCGCCCCAGCCGGTAGCCGCGGTAGGCCGGGTCGATCAGCACGTCGAGCCCGTACATGGCATCGCCATCGGGGTCGTTGAGAATGGTCTCACGCTTGCCGATCAGATCGTCGTACTTGTGCGGATTGGAGAACTCGTCGTAGTCGACCAGCGCGGTCAGGGCCACGCCAACTACCATCTCGTCGTCCTCAATCACGATCTGGCCATCGGGAAATTCGTCAATCAGTTTGTCGATGGTGAGCTTCGGCCAGGCGCCGCCGATATCCTCGTAGACCCGATCCATCAACGTCTTGAGCTGTGGGTAGTCGTCCGAGGTCAGGTTGCGCAGGTTGAGGTGCAGATCGTCGAGGGACATGGGCGTGTTCCTGATCGAAGTGTGTGATCGAGAGGCGATGGCGCATTCTAGCATGGGCATTGAATGCGCTTTGAGGGCCTGGAGCGTCATGCCGTTGTCATCATGTCATCACGCCATGGTCATACGCGACCGCGACGATAAATCAAGACAATGACGCCTGAGTGGCTACGCTTGAGATAAAGCAGGGATGACCGATATGCCGTATCCAGACACTTATTCAGTGTTTCCTGTGATCGGCGAGTGCAATCAATACCAGGCAAATCATGACCGATAACAACAACAAGCGTATCCGACTAGAAGGCGTCAGCAAGGTATGGAGGGACGTGCCGGCCGTTGACCAGGCGTCCTTCGAGGTGATGCCCGGCGAGTTCGTGATCCTGTTGGGGCCGTCCGGCTGTGGCAAATCCACCACGCTGCGCATGATTGCGGGCCTCGAACGCGTCTCGGCGGGGCGTATCCATATCGGCGAACGCGAAGTGACGTCGATGCCGCCGGGAGATCGCGGTATCAGCATGGTATTCCAGTCCTATGCACTGTTCCCGCACCTGAACGTCGCCGACAACATCGTCTTCGGCTTGCGCAGCCGCAAGGTGCCCAAACCCGAACGCCAAGTGCGTCTCGATAAGGTGGCCCGGCTGGTGGGCCTCGAGAACTACCTGGATCGCAAGCCGGCCCAGCTCTCCGGCGGTCAACGCCAGCGCGTGGCACTGGCCCGGGCTATTATTTCCGAGCATCCAATATGTTTAATGGACGAGCCGCTTTCCAACCTCGATGCCCGGCTGCGCGGCGAGATGCGACGCGAGATCAAATCACTTCAGCAGCGCCTGGGCATGACGGTGATCTACGTTACTCACGACCAGGTAGAAGCCATGAGCATGGGCGACCGCGTGATCCTGATGCAGGACGGTCGCATCGTGCAGGATGGCACGCCCGGCGATCTTTATAACCACCCGGCCACGGCATTCGCGGCAAGCTTCATCGGCAGCCCGGCGATGAACCTGGTGCCACTCGTCGCCAGTCGTGATGGCGCCGCTATCGAGGGTGAACCGCGTTGTGCCATCGCCCCCCATCGGGCAGCCGGCTGCCAACTGGGCATTCGTCCGGAAGACATCCACATCGAGCCAGCGGAAGCTGCCGGCGTGCCGGCCGAGGTGCTTGATGAGGAGTACCTTGGCGCCGACACCATTATTCGACTGCGGGTAGGGAAGCAGGAACTGCGCGCTCGTCTGCCTGGGGTGATGTCGCTTAGTGGTGAAAGGTCCTGCCGCCTGCAGTGGACGCCGAAAGCGGCTCACTTCTTCGCCAGTGAGGATGGGCGCCGGCTGGATCTCCAAGGTTATGACTTCGCAGCTGCCCGTGGCTGCGATTCTAGGGAAGACGAGGCCCAGACCTCGACTGCACATGATGGGAACTACCCTCCAGGAGTGAACCGATGAGCTCGCGACTTCCTCATGCATTGAGTGGTTTGGCCGCTGCCGGCCTACTGATGGCTGCCGGTCAGTCATCCGCCCAGGACCAGGTCGAACTGACCATGTACTACCCTATCGCGGTTGGCGGTGCCCTGACCGAAGTGATCGACGGTCTGGTCACCGACTTCGAGGCCGAACATCCGGACATCTCGGTGGATGCCATCTACGCCGGCAATTACGACGACACCCGGGTGCGCGCGATGTCGGCCATCGAGGCCGGCGATATCCCGCAACTCTCGGTGATGTTCTCGATCGATCTCTACGAGCTCATCGAACAGGATGTCATCGTCCCCTTCGACGACCTGGTGCAGAGCGATGAAGAGCGGGCATGGCTCGACAGCTTCTATCCGGCCCTGATGGAGAACGGCCGGCTCGACGGCAAGACCTACGGCATTCCCTTCCAGCGCTCGACCATCGTCTTCTACTGGAACAAGGATGTTTTCGAAGCGGCTGGCCTCGACCCCGAACGCCCGCCGGAAACCTGGCAGGAAATGGCCGAGATGGGCGCCGCCGTTCGCGAGGCAAGCAATGGCGAGCAGTGGGGCGTGATGGTGCCCTCCACCGGTTACCCCTACTGGATGTTCCAGGCCTTTGCCTTCCAGAACGGCCATCGCCTGATGAGCGACGACGGTACCGAGGTCTATTTCGATGATCCGGCTGCCATCGAGGCGCTGGAATACTGGGTGTCGCTGGCCAACGAGCATAACGCCATGCCTGCCGGCGCCATCGAATGGGGCACTCTGCGCCAGAATTTCATCGAACAGTCCACGGCGATGATGTGGCACAGCACCGGCAACCTCACCGCCGTGCGCAACGAGGCCAATTTCGACTTCGGCGTGGCCATGTTGCCCATGAACACCCAACGCGGCAGCCCCACCGGCGGTGGCAACTTCTATATCTTCAAGGGTACCAGCGACGAGGAACAGCGTGCCGCCATGACCTTCATCCGTTGGATGACGGCACCGGAACGTGCCGCGGCTTGGTCGATGGAAACCGGCTACATGGGCGTGAGTCCGGCCGCCTACGAAACCGAGGCGCTGAGCAATTACGTCGAGGAATTCCCACCGGCGGCAGTGGCTCGCGATCAACTCGAGCATGCCACCGCCGAACTAGCCACCTACCAGGGCGGCCGGGTGCGGCGTGCGCTCGACAATGCCGTACAGGCGGCGCTGACCGGGCAGATGTCGCCCGAAGAAGCGCTGAAGCAGGCCCAGGCCGAGGCTGACGCCGCGCTGCGCCGTTATGCACGCTGACGCTGAAGGCGCTCAGTCGGGGTCTGGGTTAGACGCAAACAGCGGTGCCGGGGGCGAGAGTCAATGAGGAGGCGCTGTGAATCCCTCCTTGGACGCTACATTTGCCATCCATGGCAAATGACCTCCTCATTGACCTGCCCCCGGCTCAGCTCCAGGCAGGAGACGTGACATGGCGAAACGGACCTCCGATCGCCGCATGCAGGTCTACGGTGCGCTGTTGTTGCTGCCGGCAGCAGTGTTGCTGGGTACTTTCGCCTATCTGCCGACGGTCGCCACCCTGATCAACAGCCTGTTCCTGCCCGGTTTTCGCGGCTCGCCACCGGAATTCGTCGGACTCGAAAACTATGCACTGCTGATCGAGGACCGTACCTTCTGGAAGGTGGCGCGCAACAACCTGATCTATGCGCTGGGCACCATTCCCACTGCAATCGCCCTGGCGCTGGGCATGGCATTGTTCGTCAATGGTCGGCTGCCGGGGCGAGGCCTGGTACGCATGGCCTATTTCACCCCGACCATTCTGCCAATGATCGCCGCGGCGAATATCTGGATGTTTTTCTACGCGCCGCAGATCGGCTTATTCAACAACCTGCTGGGTGCGTTGGGTGTCACCGGCCCCAACTGGCTGGGCGACCCCAGCGTGGCACTTACCTCAGTGATCGCGATGGCCGTGTGGAAGGAAGCCGGTTTCTTCATGATCTTCTACCTGGCGGCGTTGCAGAGCATTCCGCCTGAGCTGGAGGAGGCCGCCAACCTGGAAGGCACCAGCCGCTGGAGTTTCTTCTGGCGGGTAACCTTCCCGCTGTTGATGCCGACCACACTGTTCGTGCTGATCAATGCACTGATCAATGCGGTACGAGTGGTCGATCACCTGTTCATTCTCACCAAGGGCGGGCCCAACAACGCCACCAATCTATTGCTCTATTACGTCTACGAGAACGCCTTCTCGTTCTTCGACCGCACCTACGCCGCGACCATCACTGTGATCATACTGCTGGTGCTCGCCGTGGTGGCCACTGTGAAGTTCACCGTGCTCGATCGACGCACGCACTATCAGTGAATTCAGCAAGGACCAGGCCATGACCACGCCAACTGCCGCCGCACCCACGACGCCATCACGTCGCCTGGTTCGTGTTCCAAGCCTGGAGACCACTGCTGCGTGGCTGTTGGCGATTGTCTGGATATTCCCACTGCTATATGCCCTATGGGCAGCCTTCCATCCGCTGGCGTTCATGGTGCGCTTCGATCTGCTGGCACCGCTGACACTGGATAACTTCACCAATGCCTGGAACCAGGCCCCATTCGAGCGCTACTACCTGAATACCTTCCTGCTGGTTACTGGTATCGTCGCCGCCCAGTTCGTGGTCTGCACCCTGGCTGGCTTCGCCTTCGCACGCTTCCCGATCCCCGGCAAGGATACGCTGTTCATGCTGGTGTTGATTCAGCTATTCGTGTTTCCCGAAGTGCTGATCGTCGAGAATTATCGCATCGCCAGCGGCTTGGGGTTGGTCGACACCATCACCGGCATCGGCTTGCCCTATGTGGCCAGTGCCTTCGGTATCTTCCTATTGCGCCAGACCTTCAAGACCATTCCCCGCGAACTGGAAGACGCCGCCCGTGTGGAAGGCTGCGGTTGGATGGCGGTGCTACTCAAGGTCTACGTGCCGCTCGCCAAGCCCACCTACCTGGCCTATGGTCTAGTGTCGATCAGCCACCACTGGAACAACTTCCTGTGGCCGCTGGTGGTCACCAACTCGGTGGAAAGCCGCCCGCTGACGGTAGGGTTGGGGATTTTCTCGGCACCGGAAACCGGCGTCAACTGGGCCACCATCAGCGCCGCCACCCTGCTCAGCATTGCCCCATTACTTGTTGCCTTCCTGCTGTTCCAACGCCAGTTCGTGCAGTCATTCCTGCGAGCAGGGATTCGCTGAATCCGCTCGAGTCAGCCGATTCATGGAAGATCACCAAGAATGGCTCCTGGCTGTCGATTCCAGACTGGCCTGTTCGACAAGGAAGTGAACAACCCCACCAGCGGAGCGACGACCATGCGATTCATGATCATTGTGAAGGCAAGCCAGGACTCGGAAGCCGGCAAGATGCCGAGCCATGAGTTACTGGAGGCAATGGGCAAGTACAACGAGGAACTGGTCAAGGCCGGCATCCTTCTCAGCGGCGAAGGGCTGCAGCCGAGCAGCAAGGGCGCGCGGGTACGCTTCTCGGGCGACCAGCACACCGTCATCGACGGCCCATTCCCCGAGACCAAGGAGTTGATTGCCGGCTTCTGGCTGTGGCAGGTGAAATCGAAGGAAGAGGCCATCGAGTGGGTCAAGCGTTGCCCCAACCCGATGCCTGGCACTGAAGCCGAGATAGAGATTCGCCAGGTATTCGAGGATGAAGATTTCGGAGAGGAGTTCACGCCGGAGTTGCGCGAACAGGAAGAGCGTTGGCGTGCCCAGGCCGCTCAGAACGCTGAAGAAGCGAACCGCAAACCCCAATGACCTGGCAAGCTTCCTATGCTGGCCTCGTTGCTGATAGACGTGGCCAGCGCCTTCGGCATCTTGGAGGATCAAAATGAAACTGTATGGATTTGGTCCCACCCGCTCGCTTCGTGTCCTTTGGGGATTGGGAGAGCTTGGTGCAGAATTCGAGTTTGTGTCGGTCAACCTGGTAGAAGGGGAGCACCTTCATCCAGAGTTTCTTCGCCTCAATCCTGCCGGCAAGGTCCCGGTATTGGTTGATGGTGACCTCGTGCTCACCGAGTCGGCGGCGATCGTTCTGTATCTGGCGGAAAAATATCCTGCCAAAGGATTGCTGCCTAGCGATATCAAGGAACGGGCACAGGTATATCGCTGGGTAATGTTTGCGGTGACCGAGCTGGAACAGCCCCTGTGGCGGATTGCTAAACATACGATGTTATATCCAGAAGAAAAGCGTTTGCCCGCTGATATCGCGCTCGCAAGACAGGATTTCGTGGATATGGTCTCTGTGCTGGATCGACATATGGATGGGCGGCAATTCATCATAGGCGATGACATCACAGTCGCCGATTGTGTGACTGCCTATCTCATGGATTGGGCAAATGAGCTAGATTTTCTCAGCGACCTTCCACAACTTCGCGCGTATCTGCAACGCATGTATGCACGTCCCAGCGCACCCCCACGTATCGCAGAGGCGTTCAGGGAGGTTTCGAAGAGTCCGTAAGTCCTGTGAAGCAGGCGTCTTGCCCCCGAGGGGGCTTCATAAAGATGCGGTTTATGTTGTCTATGCGTTGAAATTGCGTATTAAGGGAAAAGCCAGCAGGGGCGAGGACCAATGCCCGTCGTTCGATGGCGGTAAACAGCGAAGCTATGCTGGTGGTGAGGATCGCGTCCGAACACCGGCTGGCCGTTAGGGTCTGGGCCGGACATGCCATGGAGAAGGATGGCGGCGCGATCCTCACCAGTTTCAGTTAGTACCTGGTCGTTGAGGATGGTAAGCGTCATACGTCGAGCACCACACAATTCCTGCATACAAAAGGATACAATTGCGTAACAATATGCAATAGGAGCAGGGAGGTTCGAAGGGAACGACCGAGCAGGGAAACTCAATGTAGCAAGGAGGCACGAACAGGGGGTTCGTGGTGACTTGTGCAGGGAATAGCTCTCAAAGCCCGGCCGGTGGTATGACGGTCGGGCTTTCTCGTTAGAGAAACACTAAATCACTTGGCAAACAGCATTGAAATATTGGCGAAGGCCTTGATCTCCAGTGCGTTGCCGGAGGGATCGGAGAAAAACATCGTGGATTGTTCACCGGGCTGTCCCTTGAAGCGGGTGTATGGCTCGATGATGAACTCGATGCCTTGGGCCTGCAGCCGGCTGGCGATTGCTTCCCACTCGTCCACCGGGAGTACGATACCGAAATGGCGCACCGGCACATCGTGTCCGTCGACAGCGTTACGTTCGGCAAGGCCGGTTTCAGCGGGCGCCAGGTGCGCAACGATCTGGTGACCGTAGAAGTTGAAGTCGACCCAGTCGTCCGAGCTGCGCCCTTCGGGACAGCCAAGGATTTCACCGTAGAACTTACGTGCCAAGGTGAGATCGTGCACCGGAAACGCGAGATGGAAAGGGGACATCATAGCGGGATTCGTGGTGGGAACCTGCATGGCGGCGCTCCTACGAGTTGAGAGAATGACTGCCATGATAGGGAGACTCGACAAAAATAAAAATCCATATTGCTTAGTGCCGCCTATAGCGCCCTGGGGCAGTAGGCCGGGACTCATTCCCTCTATGGCGGGCAACGACGCACCCGCTCCGCCAACTCGAATACGTGCCGATCCTCGGCGCCTAGCCCCTCGAGCGAGGTGGCCAGGTTCAACAGGTAGTCGCGGTTGGGGCCGCTGGGGCCGTGGGCGCTGGCGATTTGCTCCGCCATGGCATTGAGCGGTGCTTCACCGAGGAAGGCGGCGTTGTCTTCGGTGGCGATGTAGACCAGCCCTTCGGTGTGGCTGCCGTCGGTGAAATGTAGTGTCACGATCTCACGCAGGTAGCC
Organism: Litchfieldella anticariensis FP35 = DSM 16096; assembly: GCF_000409775.1. Taxonomy (GTDB): domain Bacteria; phylum Pseudomonadota; class Gammaproteobacteria; order Pseudomonadales; family Halomonadaceae; genus Litchfieldella; species Litchfieldella anticariensis. Next base: position 52,679 of record NZ_KE332392.1, read on the forward strand.
GTTCTTCTCGCGAATATCCAGCGGACGCAGGGTCTCGGCATCAATGCGATAGGCCATGCCCTGGCAGATGGCGTCGGGTTCGTTAACCAGCGTGACGACGCGCCCAGGCGCTTTCGGCGTACCGCGGTGGTCATGCGAGCCTTGCCAGAAACGCCGTGCCCAGCCGCAAATGTGGGCGGGGTGGCGCTCATGGTAAGGAAACTCGGCCTTCCAGATCAGCGAGCCATAGCCGAATAGCCAGAGTTCGGCCTGGTCGTCGAAGGGCATGCGCTGTTGGTTGATATGTGTGGTATCGAGTGTCATGTCGCCAACATTATTGGGACTTTGCCGCCATTCTCAAGCATTTATTCAGTTGCATGCCCTGCGGGGAAAGAAAACCTATGTCTCCATGGAGACATAGGCTTTTGTACGGTCTCCAGTCAGCCCTCAAGTGCCATGAATTTGTGCAATTCCAAGTCGGGGTAGCGTTTCGAAACACTGCGACAGTCGCTACGCGTTTCTTCGATGATCCAGTCGCGCACTTCCGTGGCTGCAGGGCTTAGTGGTTTTTTGCGCGAGTGGATCAGGTGGCATAGACGTTCGGTAGCGATAGCCATGGGAGTGGCGGGGACCAGCGAGCCGACCGACCGCGACGCCTTGCCCCAACAACGCCGCTTGCAGGACCACGGCATAATCGGAAAAGACCAGCGAATGTGCCGTGCCATGTGTTTCTTGATGGAACTGGGGAAAGTGCTCGAACCAATTGATTCGGCTGTCACTCAAGCTGATCAGGGTGGTCGTGTTCTCGCTGGTCGTTTCTTGCAGGTGTTGTTCACGGTACGCAGGGCTACATACGGGCAGTAATATTTCGGGGAGTATGAGAGCCGCCTGATGATGGACATCTTCACCGCTCACGAAGCGTACCCCCAGATCGACATCGTCCACCGAGCCTTTGACGGAGCCGGAAATCAGCTGAAAACGCAGGTCAAGGGACGGAAACTGTTCCTGTAGTTTATGCATGCGTGGCATCAGCCAATGCGTCGTGAAGGCGGTGGAAACGGAGAGTGTCACGGTCTCCAATCCCGTGCTGCGCGCACGAATCTCCTGAATTGCCGCTTCGATATTGCGAAAGCCATCCACCACACCCTGATACAGGATTTCGCCATTTTCCGTCAGTACGGTGCCTGCTGGCGTACGCACGAATAGCTTCGCTTCCAGATACTCCTCCAGAAGCGAGAGCATGCGGCTGACCGCCGGTTGGGTGACGCCCAACTCGGCAGCTGCCTTGGTGAAATTGCCACAGCGAGCGGCTGACTCGAAGACGAAGAGTGCGTTGGCGCTGGGTAATTGTCGGCGTAAGGTCGGCATAACTTCACGTTATGACAGTTCCAAGAATTTTGCAATTGCCCCGCATTCACCAATCTGCTGTACTCGGTTGCAACTCACGAATTCATAAGTATAAGACGAGGAATTTCATGAGCGAATACGAAAATGTCGGTGTGTCCATACGTTCGGTCAGCAAGCGTTATGGCAACACCCTAGCCTTGGATGACATAACCTTAGATATTGAGCCGGGTGAGTTTGTCTCGCTGCTGGGACCATCGGGCTCGGGCAAGACCACTTTGCTTGGCGCCTTGGGCGGTTTTGTGATGCCGTCGTCAGGGTCGGTATGGATCGGCGATCAGGACGTGACCTACATGCCGCCCCACAAGCGCAATATAGGTGTGGTCTTCCAGAGTTATGCACTCTTCCCCCACATGACCGTTGGCGAGAACGTGGCGTTTCCGCTGCGCGCCCGACGCTTGCCCAAGTCCACCTGGCCAGAACGGGTGCGCCAGGCGCTGGCAATGGTAGAGCTGGAGGGCTACCAGGACCGAGGCATCTCCCAACTTTCGGGCGGCCAGCGCCAGCGAGTGGCACTGGCTCGTGCCATGGTCTTCGAGCCACGCCTGATTCTCATGGATGAGCCCTTGTCGGCGCTGGACAAGCAGCTTCGCGAAACGATGCAGATCGAGCTGCGCCAACTGCACCGCAAGCTTGGCGCGACGATCGTCTATGTTACCCACGACCAGCGCGAAGCACTGACCATGAGCGACCGGGTGGCCATCCTCAAGGACGGCAAGCTGGTACAGATCGGTGCTCCCGAGACACTGCACAACGATCCCAAGGACTCCTTCGTGGCGAGCTTCATCGGTGACTCCACCCTGTTGCCGGTGACCCGGGTCGATGCCCACAGCGTCAAGCTAGGCAAGTTCACCCTGCACTCGGCCAGGCCTGTGTCCACGCACCCGGAGCTGCTTCTGGCAGTACAGACCGAGAAGCTGTTGATCGATGACGAGCGGCATGAGGCCGGCGTCAATCGCCTGAATTGCCGTGTCCGCGAGGTGGTGTATCAGGGCGACAGCTTGAGGCTGTTCCTCGAGTTGGAGGACGGAACCCACATCAGCTTGCGCCAGCCTAGCCATCACCTGGGCCAGCAGAAGATTCCACCGATCGGCGAAAGCCTGACAGTGGTCCTGCATCCGGAGGACACCATCATCGTGCCCCGCGCCGGATGCCAATACCCGGCGGCCAACGTCGCCTGACATCACCTCGAAGCACAAGAAACAGGAGTCATTGACGATCATGGATCTTTCCAATTTCAAGGTTCTGACGTTCGACGTCGTGGGTACGCTGATCGATTTCGAAACAGGTGTGCTGGAAGCGGTCCGTCGCATCGGTGGAAACGCTGCCCAGGACTTGAGCGACACGACCATTTTCGATGCCTATAAGCGGGGACGCGATCGTTTCCCAGGACGCTCGAGCAGTGCCATGGCGAATGTCTACCGTTCGCTGGCCGAGGAGTTGCAGCTGCCTGCCGATACGGATTCAGCGGAGGCCTTCCAGATGGCGGTATTCCGTTGGCCGGCGTTTGAGGATTCGGTGGCAGCGCTCAAGCGCCTGCGCAAGCACTTCCGGTTAGTGGCCATGACCAATGCCGATCGCACCGCCTTTACCTGCTATTCACACACGCTCGAAGACCCGTTCGACGACAGCGTGACCTGCGACGATACCGGGGTAGCCAAGCCTAACCCGCAGTTCTTCGCTTACAACCGTGGCCGTCAGGCAGCCAATGGCTACAAGTTCTCGGAAATCCTGCATGTCGCGCAAAGCCAATATCACGACATCGGCATCGCCAAGGAACTGGGCTACACCACCTGCTGGATCGAGAGGCGTCAGGGACTGCAGGGCTTTGGCGGTACGCCCGAGCCGAAGCAGATGACCAAGCCGGACTTCCACTTCCCCACGCTCAAGGCTTTGGCCGACGCCGTGGAGGGTGTGTGACATGAGTGGGCCGCTGCCGGGTGCCGGGATCGCCTCGTTATGGCGCGACACAGCAGACACGGAGCTCGACTTGCCGTGCCTGAATGGCGATACCCAGGCTGATGTCGCCATCATCGGAGCGGGCTATACCGGACTAGCGGCGGCCCACCGCCTGGCACAACGCGGCGTTTCACCCATCGTGGTGGATGCCAACCCAATCGGCTGGGGGGCCAGTGGACGAAATGGCGGCGTAGTATCGGCCAAGTTCCGCTTGTCGTTCCCCTCCATCGCGCAGGCCCATGGCATGGCGGTGGCGCGCATCATGCATCGTCTTTGTCATCAGGCAGTGGACGAGGTGGAGGGGTTGATTGATGACTATGGTCTGTCAGGCGCCCGATTTACCCGCTGTGGCAACCTGCGTTGTGCCCACACCGAGCGGGCGTTTCGCTGCATCACCGAAGAGGCCGAGTGGATGCGGCGCGAGCTGGGTGACGACTCGCTGCGTTGCCTGTCGGCAGGTGAGGTGGCGGAGGAGACCGGTTCTCATGCGTTCACCGGCGGCGTATTGAGTAGTGGCGTTGGTACGTTGCATCCACTGGGTTACGTACGTGGGCTGGCCGAAGGCCTGACGCAACGCCATGGCGAGATACTCTTCGAACGGTCCCCGGCAACCGGCATTCATCGCGAAAGTGACGGCGTTCGAGTCGTCACCACAAGCGGAGAGATCCGTGCACGACAGGCGATCATGGCTACCAACGCCTATTCGGATCTCACCTCGGTCAGCGCCATGATCAAGTCGCGCCTGGTGCCGTTCAGGAGTTCGATCATCGCCACCGAGGTACTGCCGACGACGTTGCAGGAGCGGTTGCTGGTCAATGCCAGGAGCTATGGAGAGACCCGTCGCATGATGCGTTGGTTTCGCAAGGTGGACGGGCGCTTCGTGTTCGGGGGACGAGGCGCGTTTGGTAAACGCGACTCGAAATCGGCTTTCGATGCCCTGCAGCGGGCCATGGTATCGATGTTCCCCGACCTGGCCGGTATCGATATCACGCATCGCTGGTCAGGCCATGTCGGCATGACGCTGGACGCCTTGCCTCATGTTGGCCGGTTTGACGACCGGCTGTGTTACGCCGCCGGTTACAACGGCGCCGGCGTGGCAATGTCCACGTTGCTCGGACGCCTGGCAGCGGATTTCGCCATTGGCGAGACGCCGGAAGTAGCGCTGCTGGAGACGAGCCGTCTCAAGGCTGTTCCGTTCTATCCCTTGCGTGAGGTGGGTATTCGTCTGGTAGCAGGTTGGTACCAGTTCCTTGATGCGGTCGGGCGCTAGGCGCCCCAAGCGCGCATCGACATATCAGCAGAAGCGGAGACTACAAGATGAAATATACGCAATGCTTGAATGCTCTGGTGGGGTCGGCTGTTGTACTGGCGGGAGCCTTGGGTACATCCCATAGCCTGGCAGCGGAGCAGATCACTTTCGTTTCCCAAGGAGGGGCTTATCAGGACGCCCAGACAGAGGCCATTCTCGATCCTGTCGCCGAGGCGTTGGGTATCACCATCCATCAGGACAGTGCGCCTGACGCCTGGCCAATGATTCGCACCCAGGGCACGACCGGTCAGGCGGTATGGGATGTCGTCGATACGCCGCCTCTGAACTGCATACGCGGTGGAGATCAAGAACTGATCGAGCCACTCGATTTCAGCCGTATCCCCAATGCCGAGTCGATGCCCGAGGCGTACAAGACTCCTTACTCCGTTGCCTATGAATTTTACTCCAGCGTATTGGCATACAATCCCGATGCATTCGACGGTAATCCGCCCCAGAGTTGGGAAGATTTCTGGAATGTCGAGGAGTTTCCCGGCAACCGCGCATTGCGCAATCACCCTCTGGGTACGCTTGAGGCCGCACTTCTGGCGGATGGGGTGGCGCCTGAAGACCTCTACCCGCTGGACGTCGACCGGGCCTTCGCCAAGCTCGAGGAAATCAAACCGCATATTACTACCTGGTGGACCTCAGGCGGCCAGTCAGCCCAACTGCTTTATGATGGTGAAGTGGACATGCTGATGATGTGGAACGGCCGGGTCAGCGCCATCATGAATGAGGGAGCGAGTGCCGATTTCACTTACAATGAGGGCATCCTCCAGACCACGCACCTTTGCATTATCAAGGATGCCCCCAACCTGGACACGGCGTTCAAATTCGTCAATGCCGCCATCGATCCCCAGTACCAAGCCAACTTGCCTCTCCATATCGACTATGGCCCGGGCAATCCCGCCGCTTTCGATACCGGCAAGATCTCCGAAGAACGCTCCCAGGAGCTACCTAGTTTTCCGGAGAATGCCGAGCGTCAGGTGCTGATGTCCTACGAATGGTGGTCGTCTCCTGAAGGTGAAGAAGCCGAGCGGCGTTGGCTCGAGTTCATGCAGCAATGAACGTGCCGGTGCTGCACGCCGTTACGGCGTGCAGCACCTGACGTGTCGTCTCCGATTTTCAGACAGGAGAAGTGTCTTGAAAGCCACCGCCGTCAATGATCGTTACGCTCCCATTAGCAGCATCGATCCCTCATCACGTCATCACCGCCGAGAACATGCACTGATGCTGCTGCTGATGTCACCAGCCGTGCTGGTGGTATTTTTGCTGCTCATCGTTCCTTTGACCTGGTTGATCGGGCAGTCCTTCTATGCCGAGGGGGTGCTTAGCCTGGAGCATTACCGTCGAATCTTCACTGAGGGGATCTACTGGAATACCTTCGCGTTGACGTTTCGGATTAGCATCATCGTGACGCTTCTGGCATTGCTGATGGGCTATCCGATCGCTTATGCCGCCTCGATACTTCCGCAACGTTGGGCAATGCTGGTGTTGGCTCTGGTCATCCTGCCGTTCTGGACCAGTGTACTGGTCAGGGCCTACGCCTGGTTGATCCTTCTGCAACGCTCCGGAGTGATCAACAAGACCCTGCTAGGAACCGGCGTCATCGATTCTCCCCTCTCCCTAGTGCATAACGAGCTGGGGACGATCATTGCCACCGTGCATATCCTGCTCCCATTCATGGTCTTGCCGCTATACGCCACCATGCAGAAGATCCCGCGCGACCTGTTGCTGGCCGGCGCCAGTCTCGGCGGCAGTCCGTTGCATGTGTTCCTGCGTGTGTTCCTACCGCTGTCGCTGAGTGGTGTCCTGGCAGGCATGACATTGGTGTTCGTGCTGTGTCTCGGCTTCTACATCACCCCTGAGTTGATGGGAGGCGGCCGCACGGTCATGGCGTCGATGTTGGTGAGCCGTAATATCCAGCTTTACAGCGATTGGGGAGCGGCCAGTGCGGTTAGCGTGGTGCTGTTGATATGCGTTCTGGCCATCTTCTACGTGGTCAGCCGCTTGATCTCCCTTGAGAAGATACTGGGGGTGAAATGAACAAGTTATCCCTGAGCCGAATTGTCTTTATCGGTTACGTTGTCCTGGTGCTGGTCTTCCTGATCCTGCCGGTCTTGGTGGTGATACCGATGTCATTCTCGGACAGCCGATTCCTGTCCTTCCCACCTCCCGGCTATTCAGTGCGCTGGTACGACACTTTCTTCAGCAATCTAGGCTGGATGTCGGCGGCCAAGACCAGCCTCACCGTGGCGATTGCAACGACGTTGATTGCTACGCCAGTGGGCGTGGCGGCGGCCTATGCCATCAATTGTTCAACACACTGGAGCATGCGTTACCTGAAGATCGTGCTGCTGTTGCCATTGATCGTGCCGATCATCATCGTCGCTGCGGGAGTATTCTTCATCTACGCCTTCTCAGGAATGTTGCATACCATTTCTGGCTTGGTCATGGCCGATGTGATGCTGGCGCTGCCATATGTCGTCACTGCCGTGACAGCGGGTCTGCACGGCTTCGATCAGACGCAGGAGATGGTGGCCAGGAGCTTGGGAATGAACCGCTTCCGCAGCTTCATGGCCGTGACATTGCCGCAGATCAAACCCAGTGTGATAACCGGTGCCATCTTCGCTTTCATACAGGCACTGGATGAAACCATGGTGGCACTGTTCATTTCCGGCGGTCAGAACCAGACCCTGACGGTACGCATGTTCACCGCGCTGCGTGACGAGATAGACCCGACCATCGCGGCTATCAGCACGCTGCTGACTGCCACCTCTTTTGCTCTGGTGATAATGATGGCAATGGCTCGCAAGCAGGCGTCGGCCCGTTGATCGCCGTTGGGTAGAAGATAGCGTCTGGCGGCAGTTCTATTCCAAGTGGACTCGTCGCACGGTAGGTCCTGGCCAGTCACGCGCTGGGTTGATGGGAGAATCTTGTCATGAGTTTCGTCTACAACGCTGACCCTGAGCGTGGTCGGGAGTGGCAGCGCCTGTTCGCCCTGCGCGCGCCGGATATCGACTTTCGCTTTTGGCCGGATGTCGGTTGCCCCGCAGACGTGCGCTATCTGGGCACGTGGGCGCCGATAGAGGATTTGGCCCGTTTTCCAAATCTCGAGGTGGTGTTTTCACTCGGTGCGGGTGTCGATCAGTTCGAGTTCGATAGCATCCCCTCTCGTGTGCCGCTGGTGCGCATGCAGGAGCCGGGCATCGTCACCACCATGCAAGAGTACGCCATCATGGCGGTACTGGCACTGCATCGCGATCTGGTCCATTACATTGCCCAGCAGCGAAAGCGTATCTGGGAGCCACGTCGGGTATTGCCGGCGGCACGACGCAGGGTTGGCATTCTGGGTCTGGGGCAACTCGGTGCGGCAGTCGCAGAGCGCTTGAGTGGTCTGGGTTTTGCCTGCCGGGGCTGGAGTCGTTCCCCACGTGACATTCCCGGCGTGGAGTGCTTTTCGGGCGAAAAGGAGCTACCGGACTTCCTTGCCGAAAGCGAGATTCTTGTTTGCTTGCTGCCGCTGACCGGGCTTACCCGCGGCATCCTGAATGCCGCACTGTTTTCCCAACTGCCGCGTGGCGCTTCGCTGGTCAATGTCGGCCGTGGCCCGCACCTGATCACGCCGGATCTGCTGGACGCCCTGGACTCCGGACAGCTATCGGCAGCGGTGCTGGATGTGTTCGACCCCGAGCCGCCACCGGAAGAGCATCCCATCTGGTCCCATCCACGAATATTGCTGACACCTCATGTGGCTAGCATGACGCAGCCGGAGAGTGCGATCGACATGGTGCTGGACAACATTGCCCGACACCGCGCAGGGCAGGAAATGCTCGGCACCGTAGACCGACAGCGCGGTTACTGATTCACCGATAACATATTGCCACGAATAGCGATCGTTGCGCCGCTCGTCGGCGCCCTTGTGCCACAACGACAGGATAACGACATGAACCAAGCGACATCCCTTCTTCGTCAACAGTGCTATATCGATGGCACTTGGGTCTCGGCCGCCGATGGCCGTACCGTGCCTGTTTACAACCCCTCGACCGGTGAGGCCATCGGCAGCGTACCCAGTCTCTCGGCACAGGAGGTGCGTAGCGCCATTCGCGCCGCTGAAGTTGCTGGCGCCTTATGGGCGGCGCTGACCGCCAAGGCGCGTGCCGTGATCCTACGTCGCTGGTTCGAGCTGTGCATGGAGCAGCAGGAAGCGCTGGCCCAGCTGTTGACCCTGGAGCAGGGCAAGCCGTTGACTGAGGCCCGTGGTGAGATCGCCTACGGCTCGGCCTTCATCGAATGGTTCGCCGAGGAAGCCAAGCGGGTCTACGGCGACATCATCCCCAGCACCGGCGAAGGCCGCCGCATCATGGTTCTCAAGCAGCCAGTAGGCGTGGTGGCGGCGATCACGCCGTGGAACTTCCCCAATGCCATGATCACCCGTAAGGCTGCTGCCGCCCTGGCGGCGGGCTGCAGCATCGTGATCAAGCCGGCCAGCGCCACGCCGTTCTCGGCTCTGGCGTTGGCCGAATTGGCCGAGCAGGCGGGCGTCCCCAAGGGGGTGTTGAATATCGTTACTGGGCAGGCCTCCGTGGTCGGCAACGAACTGGCCGATAACTCGACGGTGCGCAAGCTCTCCTTCACCGGTTCCACTGAGGTCGGCAAACTGCTCATGGAGCGCTGCGCCAAGACCGTGAAGAAGGTTTCCATGGAATTGGGCGGCAACGCGCCCTTCATCATCTTCGACGATGCCGACCTGGATGCCGCCGTGGCAGGGGTAATGGCCTCCAAGTTCCGCAACACCGGTCAGACCTGCGTGTGCGCCAACCGGGTGTTCGTGCAGAACGGCATCTACGATGCCTTCGCCGACAAGCTCAAGGCCGCCGTCGAGGCGCTGGCGGTGGGTGACGGCTTCGAGGAAGGTATCACGCTTGGGCCGCTGATCGACGAGCGCGCCGTGGCCAAGGTCAAGGAACATATCGGGGATGCCGTGGCGGGTGGTGCCCATCTACTGACGGGAGGCACGGCTCATCCGCGTGGTGGCAACTTCCTGCAACCGGCAATTCTCACCGACGTCCCCCGCGACGCCCTGCTGATGCGCGAAGAAACCTTCGGTCCGGTGGCACCACTGATCCGCTTCGACAGTGAAGAAGAGGCCATTGCCCTGGCCAACGATACGCCCTTTGGCCTGGCCAGCTACTTTTATACCCGCGACCTGGCGCGCTCCTGGCGTGTCTCGGAAGCTCTCGAATTCGGCATCGTCGGCTTGAACGAGGGCATCATCTCCAGCGAGGTGGCACCCTTCGGCGGCATCAAGGAGTCGGGCATCGGTCGCGAAGGCTCGAAGTACGGTATCGACGACTACATCGAGATCAAGTACCTGTGTGTAGGTGGTATTCGCTGATGTATCTCATCGGACAAGGATAATCGTCATGCATAACGCAGAACTCAAGCTACATTATGTCGTCAGTGGCGACGACGATAGTTGGTCGATAAGGCCTAGCTCGACAAGGTGATGCATGTCTGCCGCTTTCGTGCCGACGAGGATTTCGAGATGATCGTCCAGATACATGTCGAGGACGAGGGAATCAAGGTGCCACGAGGTGACGCATGAACAACAAACGTATCGGGTTTATCGGAACGGGACTGATGGGCGAGCCCATGGCGCTCAACCTGCTGGCAGCCGGCTATGAACTGCAAGCCTGGAACCGCTCCCCGGAAAAGCTGGACAGGATCGTGGCGGCCGGGGGCATGGCATGCGATACGCCCACCGCAGCTGCTACCGGCGTGGATTTCCTGATCTGCATGCTGAGCGATGGCCCGACCTGCGACGCGGTGCTGTTTGGCAGCGAAGACAAGAGTGCCGTCGACGCCCTGACGCCCGGCGCCATACTGATCGTGATGAGTTCGATTCCGGTGGAAACGGCCGTCGAGCAGGCCAGGCAATGTGAAGACCGCGATGTGGGCTACCTGGATGCCCCGGTATCGGGTGGTCAGAAAGGCGCCATGGATGCCACCCTGGCGATTATGGTGGGTGGTGCCAGTAAGACGTTCGATCAGGCGCAGGACGTGCTCTCTGTCATGGGCCGCACGGTGCATGTCGGCCCCGCCGGCACTGGCCAGCAAACCAAACTGGCCAACCAGATGATTGTCGCCAGCACCATTGCCACTGTGGCCGAGGCCTTACTGTTCGCCGAGCGAGGAGGGGCCGACCCGGTGAAGGTGCGAGATGCCCTGGCCAGAGGTTTCGCCGATTCGCCGATACTTCGCCAGCATGGTCAGCGCATGCTCGAAGAGAATTACGAGCCGGGCGGTGCAGCCAAATATCAACTCAAGGATACCCGTACCGCACTAGAGCGGGCCGAAGCGTTGGGACTGGAACTACCCATTGCACGTACGGCCGATGCGCTGTTTGCCGCCATGGTCGAGCATGGCGATGGCGACCTCGACCACAGCGGTTTGATGCGCGAGCTCAGGCGTCTCAATTCACAACCGTAGCGGTGCAAGGCCAAGGCCCAGCAACTGATTCTTCATAGAAACACCCCGAAGGTTGGATTGGGTGTCCAACTGATGTTGTGCTGCAAGCGATGAGAACAGGGAATGAAGTTACAACACTCTTGGTGGGTGGCAGTGGGCACTATGCTGATATCGGCCTGTAGCGGGGGCGAGAGGATGTCCAACGATTCCGCAGACTTGCTCTACGGCCGCTGGGCAGCCGAGCCGGCCTGGTGTGAGTCTGATGGTGAGGGCACACCGATTACCCTCTCGAAAGGGCGCTTCGAAGGACGTGAAAATGTCTGCGAGATGGAAACGTCTCCAGTGGGCGAAAGCGAATGGACGGCCGAACTGCAATGTTCGGGCGAGGGAATGGCCAGCAGCGAACGCCTTCGCATGCATGTCGAAGATGACGCCATGACGCTGACCTATCTCGACCGCGATGGTGCCGTGGTGTCACTCACGCGTTGCCCTTGATTCAGCGCAGTTGACTGTCCTTGCTGCCGCGTCGATTGTAGCCGCTGAACACGGTGCGTTGCTTGTCGCGCTCGCTCTGGCAGCCGATGCACAGGCGTACGCCCTTGATGGCGTCGCGGCGTGCTTGCGGGATCTCGTCGCCGCACTCCTCGCAGTGACTCAGGCTTTCGCCTTGAGGTAACTCGCTGCGCGCCCGCTGCAGCGCGTCCTCGATGGTGCTGTCGATCTGCTCCTGCACGGCACCGTCCCTCGACCAACCTCCAGCCATGATGTCGTCTCCTTCGGCTCTCGATGAGCCGTCTACCGATCCTGACAGTCTGGGCTATTCGAACGGTTCGGACCACTCCTCCCGGTCCCGTCTCGCCGGGCCCGGGGGAGCAAGTCGTTTCAATGACGTATTCAGCGTTCTTCAGGCAGGTTTGCGGCGCAGCTGGCGCAGCTCGCCATTCAGCGCTTTGATGATGGTGTAGCACATCAACAGCATCACGATAGAGAACGGAATCGCCGTCGCCGTCACCCCGGCCTGAAGCGCCGACAGGCCGCCGCCGAGAAGCAACACGATGGCGATCAATCCTTCCACCGTTGCCCAGAACATCCGCTGGGGCCTGGGAGCATCGATCTTGCCGCCGGCCGTGATGGTATCGATCACCAGGGAGCCGGAATCCGACGAGGTGACGAAGAAAATCAACGCCAGAATGATGCCAAGCGTCGACATCAGGCCCGTCAGCGGCAGTTCGTTCAGCATGCCGAACAGCGACAGCTCGGGGCTGTAATTGTCGATCACGTGGGCTTTGACCAGGCTGTTGCCGGGGTCGGCATAGAGCTGATCGAGCGCGATGCCACCGAAGACGCCCATCCAGATGAAGATGAACAGACTGGGAATCACCAACACACAGATCACGAATTCCCGAATCGTGCGCCCACGAGACACCCGAGCGATGAACATGCCGACGAACGGTGCCCAGCTGACCCACCAGGCCCAGTAGAAGACTGACCATGCTTGACGATAGGCATCATCGTCACGACCGAAGGGGGCCGACAACGGCACGAACTCCGTCACATAGGTCGAGAGCCCCGACCAGAACCCGTTCAGGCCCACCAGCGTAGGGCCGGCGAACAGTACGAAGAAGAAGAACAACACGGCCAGGATCATATTGATCTCGGAGAGCTTTTTCACGCCGCCCTCGAGGCCACGCCAGACCGACACCAGTGCCACTGCCGTTACCAGCAGGATAACGATGACCTGAAAGGTGGTGCTGATCTCCAGACCAAAGACGAAATTCATCCCTGCATTGGCCTGCTGTGCCCCGAGTCCAAGCGCCGTGGCCAGTCCAAACAAGGTGGAAAACACCGCCAGGATGTCGATCACATGCCCCCACCAACCCCAGACACGATCGCCGAGGATCGGGAAAAACGCCGAACGAATGGAGAATGGCAGGCCCTTGTTATAGGAAAAAATGGCCAGAGCCAACGCCATGACCACATAGACGGCCCAACCATGTATGCCCCAATGGAGAAAGGTGCCGGCAAGGCCCAGGGCAGTTGCTTCAGGAATGGCCTCCGGGTTCAGTTCACCATCAGCCCCGAAAGGAGAAGCAATGCCCAATGGCAAGGAGACGTTGGCATGATAGACCGGCTCCAGCACACTGAAGAACAACAGTCCGATACCGATGCCAGCGGTGAACAGCATCGCAAACCAGGACAGGTAACTGTGCTCCGGTCGGGCATTGGGCCCCCCCAGCCTGACCGACCCATAGGGCAGGACGACGAGCGCTATACAGAACAGGATGAAGAAATCCACCACGATCATGAAATACCAGTCCAGCGTCCCGGTAGAGAAACCGACAATGGACTGGAAAAGGCTCCCCGCTCTCTCCGGAAACAACAGGGTGAGAACTATGAAGACGATCGAAGCGAGCGCCGATACGATAAAGACTCGATTGTGTATGTCGAAGCCGATAGGCCCCAGTCGACCTTTGACATTGTCTTGGCCAACGATGTAATCCGTTTGCATGTCGCTAGTCATGGGAGGCGACACCGGGTCGCTCGGAATGTTCATGAGTACTTCTCCTTATTATAATACGATGTAGAACTTAAGGTTGTTGTCATAAGCCCACACTGTTGGAGTCATGGAATAACGGCAGTACTTTTCTCGTGTTTGAATTGTCTGTGTGTCATGGGGTTTCCTCTCATATTGTTATTGCTATTGGCTTGTCATGGTGGTGGTCGTTGTCGACGAGGCCCGCCCGTTGCAAGCGAGCCATGACGTCAGGCTTTGTCCAGGCCAGGTACAGTTTTCCGCCTCGGGCATGGCAAAGGCGTGCTTGGCGCTGGAGTAGATGGATGCCGCTCAGGTCGATGAAGTTGATGCCCGCCGCCAGAACCACCAGGGTTGGTTGGTCGAAACGTTCGAGCCGTCGGGAGACCGATTCGCAGGCACCGAAGAACAGCGATCCGTCGATTCTGACTACATTACAGCATGGCTCCTCCACGGCTTGCTGGATGGTTTGTGGAGCTTGTGACAGCGTGCATTCGACCACCGGCGGCCGGGTGGTGCGGCGCAGGTAGAGTGCCAACGAGGCCAGCACGCCGAAGTAGATGGCGATTTCCAAGGCCAGCAGCAGGGTGCTGAAGAAAGTGATCAATAGCACCGCCGCTTCCGAGCGGCTGATAGCCAGTGCCTCGCGAATGCTATGCCGATCGACCAGCTTGGCGGCGATCAGCAACAGCTGGCCGGCCAGGGCGGGCATCGGTATGTGGTGCAGCAGTGGTGCTGCGAGCAGCACGATCGGGATCAGGAACAGCGCGGATAATACCGCTGCCAGTGGCGAACAGGCTCCTGCACTGGCGTTGAGTCCCGCGCGGGTGAGCGACCCCGACGAGACATACCCGGAGAAGAAGGCGCCGCCGAGATTGGACAGCCCCTGGCCGATGAACTCCTGGTTATTATTCAGCCGCTCGCCCGAGCGCGCAGCGAAGGCCCGTGCGATCGCTGCGGTTTGGACCAATCCCAGAAGCCCCAGGGCGATGGCGCCAGGTGTCAGTAAGCGCAGGGTATCGAGGGAAAGGTCTGGCGCCGAGAGCGGGGGCAGGCCGGCCGGCACCTCAGCAATGCGCAGGATCTCGACTCGCTGCGGATCGAGCCAGGCGGCCAGCAGCGAGGCGGTCACGAGCGACAGCAGCATGCCCGGCCAGCGTGGCAGCCAGCGTTGGAACGCCAGACAAGCGGCGAGTGTGAACCCGGCGATCAGCACGGCATCGGGGCGGATGTCGCCGAGCCGTGCGAACAGCTGGGGCCAGACATCGAGAAAGCCGCTGCTCCCCAGGGGGGCTAGCCCCAGTGCATAGGGTAGCTGGCTGGTGGCGATGATCAGTGCGGCACCGGCGGTGAAACCCGTCACCACCGAATGCGAGACGAGATCGACCAGCACTCCCAGTCGTGCCAGGCCCAGCAACAGCTGGAAGGCGCCGGCAAGAAAGGTCAGCGTCAGCACCAGGGTGATGAACTCACTGCTTCCCGCCTCGGCGAAGGGGCGGAGGGTGGCGAACAGCGCGATCGACAGTGCCGCCGTCGGCCCGCAGACCATCTGCCGTGAAGAACCAAACAACGCAGCCAGAATGGCCGGGACGATGGCAGTGTACAGGCCATACTCCGGGGGTAGCCCGGCTAGCAAGGCATAGGCTACCCCTTGAGGCACGACCAGCACCGCACCAGTCAAGCCGGCGATGGCATCGGCACGCAGCGAACGCGAGGTCTGCTGCGGCAGCCAGCCGAGAAACGGCAACCAACGCTGTAGCCTGGCCGGTTGCCGGCGGAGGTCGGTCGGCGACGTCATCATGGCTGATCAGAAGAGACTACCGGGAAGCGTGCACGCCGCTCGAGATCGTCCAGGTCGATGGTGTTGCGCATGTATTGCGTGCTGGCATCGAATGCTGGCTGGTGATCCCAGGGGGTGACCTTGCCCTGCATGAGCGCGCGTGAGACCAGCTTGCGGCGTCGCTGGCTGGCAATCACCTCGTCATGCAGTCGTTCATAGTCCCAGCGGCTCGCGACCTCGTTGCGGAACTGCTTGCACAGATCCAGGTGCGCCGGGTCCTCGGCCAGGTTGTTGAGTTCCAATGGATCGGCCTCGAGGTCGAACAACTGGTCCGGGTCCGGTGCCGTGTGGACGAACTTGTAGCGTCCACGGCGAATCATCAGCAGCGGCGCTATGGCGCCTTCACCAAGGTATTCGCCAATCACTTCGTCGTGGCCACCGTTGCCGGTCAGATGCGGTAACAGGCTGCGACCGTCGACGGGCACCGCATATTCTGGAGCCTTGCCGTCATGGGCGATCTCGGCAAACGTGGGTAGCAGATCCATGGTCGATACCGATTCGCTGACCCGCCCTGGTGCGAAGTGCCCCGGCGCACGGATGATCATCGGCACGCGTGCCGAGTCCTCAAACCAGCTCATCTTGTACCAGAGGCCACGTTCTCCCAGCATGTCGCCGTGGTCGCCGGAGAATACGATGATGGTGTCTTCGTCGAGCCCGGTTTCTTTCAAGGCCTTCAGCACGGAGCCGATCTGATCGTCGACATAGCTGATCGCCCCGTAATAGGCATGGCGTGCGTTGCGAATCTGCTCGTCACTGACGGTGTCCTCGTCGAGCTGATAGACATGGCGCAGGCGCTTGGAATGTGGGTCCATCAGCTCGCGTGAGTAGGGCACACGAGGCATATCGATGTCGTCGTGGTCGTAGCGATCCCAGTACTCCTGCGGGATGGTGTAGGGATCGTGGGGATGAGTCAGCGATACGGTCAGGCAGAAGGGACGCTGCTCGCCATTGCGTGCCGGGTTGTTACGAACATAGTCGTAAAGAAAGCGCTTGGCACGGAAGGCGACCTCGTCGTCGAAGTCGAGCTGGTTGGAGCGCACGCAGGGGCCAGCCTGGGTGACCGAGGACATGTTGTGGTAGTAGGTTGGTCGGGTTTCGAAGTTCTCCCAGTCGACGAACCAGCCATAGTCGGCCGGATAGATGTCGGTCGTCAGGCGTTCCTCGAAGCCATGGAGTTGATCCGGACCGCAGAAGTGCATCTTGCCGGACAATGCGGTGTAGTAGCCGGCGTCGCGCAGGTAATGGGCGAAGGTCGGAGTGTCGGCGGAAAAGTCGGCGGCGTTGTCGTAGCCACCGATGCGCGATGGTAGCTGGCCGGCCATCAATGTGAAACGTGATGGCGCGCACAGTGGGCTGTTGCAATATGCCGAATCGAAGACCACGCCTTCCGCGGCCAGGCGTGACAGGTGCGGCGTCTTGACCAGCGGGTGACCGTAGATGGGCAGGGCCGACGCCGTCATCTGATCGGCCATCAGGAACAGGATGTTAGGTTGCTTGCGCGACATGGGGCCTCCTCTTGTTGTAGAAGCGAGCTGTAATTGCGGGTGCTCGAACCGCGTCTTGACTGGCTGTCGCAACAGTCTCTCTGCTAATCTCAAGGTCTGTAAACTCGGTAAATTTTTATGGGAGGCATTAGTCAAGCTAATGTCGTGGATAGCTAGGGCGGCGTCGCCCAACAGTTTGCGGGTGTTCGAGGCGGCGGCTCGGCATCTGAGTTTCACTGCCGCGGCACGCGAACTGCGCTCGACGCAGTCGGCCGTCAGCCAGCAGATACGTACCTTGGAAGAGAATCTCGGCTTGCCGTTGTTCGAGCGTATTTACCGTGGGGTGCAGTTGACCGAGGCGGGGCAGGCGCTTTTCGTCGGTGTGCAGGAAGGCTTTGCGACCATCGATCGCACGATCGACCGTCTCCAGCATCGGCATCGCCATCCGCACGTGAACATTCTCACCGACTTTTCGTTCGCGGCTTACTGGCTGATGCCGCGGCTGCCGCGCTTCCGTGAACAGCATCCGCATATCGACGTGCGCATCGTGACCAATCAGGGCGTTCTCGATTGGCGTACTCAGGAAGTGGACATCGCCATCCTGTTTTGCGATGAGCGGACTTTGGCGAGTGGGGTGCCACAGTTGTTCCAGGAAGAGGTCTTACCGGTCTGCAGTCCGGGCTTCCTGCAGCAGCATGGGCCGCTCGAAAATCTCGAAACACTCAGCGAGGCGCCACTTTTGACATTGACCGCCGAGCAGGGACAGAGCTGGCTGGACTGGCCGAGCTACTTCGAGCAACTGGCGGGCACCGGCTATCTGGGTTCGTCGGAACTGACGTTCAATAACTATACGTTGCTGATCCAGGCAGCGATCGCCGGTCAGGGTGTCGGAATGGGATGGCGAGGACTGATCGACGATATGCTCGACAGCGGGATGCTGGTCGGTTTGCAAGACCTCCGTCTGTGCACGCCGCGTGGCTACGGATTGATCGATGCCCGGCCGGATTCCCCTGGCGAAGCGAAACGGGCTTTTCAGGAATGGGTACTGGCCTGTGCGGAGGGGATGAGGGTCGAGTGACCCCCATCCAGCATGCGGTCAAATACCCAGAATTCCCTTGGCATCGTTCAGTGTCTCCACGGATTGGTCATGCTCGCCATCGTTGTGATATTGCTCACCTTGCTGGCGTAGTTCGCGAACCTTCTCGAGCTGACCCTCGTCGAGTTCGGCAACCACGGCTTCATCGGCCAGTGCCTCGTCGATTTCCCCCATCAACGAGGGGCACATGTGGGCCCAGGCCGGTGACATGAACAGCATGAGCGCAAGTGCGGCAAACAGTTTTTTGATCATTTTCCATCCTCCCTGCGGTGGTAGTAGGACGTTCGATCCCAAGCACATTGACTCACTGGCCATATCGCCGTCGCATTGATGAGGCGATGGCTCAGGCAGCGTCCAACCCGCTGAAGTATAGTTCCAAGTAGAGAAAACGGCTTTTGCCGTGCTCTCATCGTTACGCCGATCGATCGACTCATGTCGGCTTGGCGTCTTGGCCGAACTCTGGGACGATTCCTATTCCTAAATATAATGATTGGCTGGCGAGGAGCGAATTACCGATGCCTGATGCACGCCGCTTCATTGAATTGCCAGGCCCTGTGCGCATGTATCGTGGTGGCGAACTGCCATCCGTGACCATTGCCTATGAGACCTGGGGCGAGCTTCGCGGCCAGGGCGACAACGCGCTGCTACTGTTCACTGGATTGTCGCCCAGCGCACACGCGGCGTCCTCGATGGCTGATCCATCACCTGGCTGGTGGGAATATATGATCGGGCCGGGCAAGCCCATCGACACCGAGCGGTTCTTCGTCATTGCCATCAACTCGCTCGGCAGTTGCTTCGGTTCCACCGGCCCTGCTTCGATCAATCCGGCTACCGGGCAACCCTATCGACTCGACTTCCCCAAGCTTTCGGTGGAGGACATCGTGGCGGCCGCACGCGGCGCGTGCCGTGCCCTTGGCATCGACCATGTACACACCGTGGCCGGCGCTTCGCTAGGCGGTATGGACGCGCTCGCCTACGCCGTCATGTATCCAGGCACCTACCGCGACATCATCAGTATCTCGGCGGCTGCCCATGCGACCCCGTTCACCATTGCCCTGCGCTCCATTCAACGCGAGGCGGTACGTGCCGACCCGGCCTGGGCCGGTGGCAACTACGCACCGGGCGAGGGCCCGAAAGATGGCATGCGTGTGGCACGCCAACTCGGCATTCTCACTTACCGTTCCGCCGAGGAGTGGTTACAGCGCTTCGATCGTGAACGACTCGAAGGCTCAGACGACAGCGCGAACCCGTTCGCGATGGCGTTCCAGGTACAGTCCTATATGGAGGCGAACGCACGTAAATTCGCCGACAGGTTCGATGCCAACTGCTATCTCTATCTGTCGCAGGCAATGGATCTGTTCGACATGGCCGAGCACGGCGACGGCTCGCTGGAGGCCGCTGTCCGACGAATCGATGCGAAGCGTGCGCTGGTTGCCGGTGTGACGACCGACTGGCTGTTCCCGCTGTGGCAGCAGCGGCAGGTCGCCGAATTGCTGGAGCATGCCGGGGTAGCCGTCAGCTACCACGAACTCGGCTCGATTCAGGGGCATGATGCCTTCCTGGTCGATAGCGAACGCTTCGCGCCGATGGTGGCGGAGTTTCTAGCGCATAGTTCCTGAACCCCAAGCTCAGCCGATGGCGGCGACTCCTGCCTTGGCGATCTGCACGTCCTGATCCGGCTTGACGCCGGAAACGCCCACGGTGCCAGCGACCTGGCCATCGACCAATACCGGCACGCCGCCGGAGAGCATGCCCGAGAGCGGAGCGGAGAGGAACGCGTTGCGGCCGCCGTTGATCATCTCTTCGAAGGCCTGCGTCTCGCGGGCGCCGAGGGCGGAACTACGTGCCTTCTCGGTGGCCACGCTTGGGGTCATCGGTGCAGCGCCATCGAGGCGGCGCAGGCCGAGAAGATGGCCGCCATCGTCGGCCACGGCGATGGTCACTGCCCAACCATTGGCCTCGGCTTCCTGCTGCGCGGCATCGAGGATGGCGTTGACGTCGGCGAGGGTGAGTACGGTTTTGGTTTTCATTGTGGTGCTCCTTGGTTGATATTGGCTTCGGGCTTCGGGCTTCGGGCTTCGGGCTTCGGGCTTCGGGCTTCGGGCTTCGGGCTACGGGCTGCTCGTAGCCCGAGGCTCGTTGCTCGTAGCTGGTGTCAATGCCTCATCGACGATTTCGATCCAATGCCTGACGGGCGTTCTACCGGCACCGGCGAGATGGGTCTGACAGCCGATATTGGCGGTGACGATCAATTCTGGATCGCCGGCTTCCAGGGCGTCGAGCTTGTTGTCACGCAACTGGGTCGCCAGTTCCGGCTGGGTGATCGAGTAGGTGCCCGCTGAGCCGCAGCATAGATGGGCATCCTGTACTGGTGTCAGCGAGAACCCTAACTGCGTCAATACAGCTTCCACGGCACCACTGAGCTTCTGGGCATGTTGCAGGGTACAGGGGCAGTGAAAAGCCAGTCGTTTGCTCTCTTTGATGGCCAGGGCGTCGAGATCCTCGCCGCGTAGGACTTCCACCAGGTCCTTGGCCAGCTCGCTGATGCGCTTGGCCTTTTCGGCGTAGTCAGGGTCGTCGGCGAGCATTTCGCCGTACTCCTTGACGAAGGCACCGCAGCCGCTGGCGGTTTGCACGATGGCCTCACAGCCGTTCTCCACGTGCGGCCACCAGGCATCGATATTGGCGCGCATGCGGGCGCGGCCATCGTTCTGGGCATTCAAGTGATAGTCGATGGCGCCGCAGCAACCGGCTTCCGGCGCCGGGGTCAGGCCGATGCCCAGCCGGTCGAGCACCCGAGCGGTGGCGGCATTGGTGTTGGGTGACAGACCCGGTTGCACGCAGCCTTCGAGAATCAGCATCTGACGGGTGTGGCGCTTACCATCCGGGCGCTTGCCGGCATCCACCGGCGCTAGCGGCATCTTGTCCCTGAGCGTGCCGGGCACCAGCGGTCGGAAGGTCAGTCCCAGCTTGAGCAGTGCCTGGAAACGCTTGGGGTCGACCAGTGCCTTGCGTAACCCATAGAGCAACGCGCGTTCGCTGGCCTTGCGTGGCACCCGACGTTCGATCTCGGCGCGGCCGATGTCGAGCAGCTTGTGGTATTCGACACCGGAGGGACAGGTGGTTTCGCAGTTGCGGCAGGTCAGACAACGATCCAGGTGCAGTCGGGTCTCCTCGGTGACCTGGTCGTCGTCGTCACGGCTCTCCAGTAGTTCCTTCATCAGGTAGATGCGCCCGCGTGGGCCGTCCCGCTCGTCACCCAGTAACTGATAGGTGGGGCAGGTGGCGTTGCAGAACCCGCAGTGCACGCAGGTGCGCAGTACTCGGTCCGCCTCGCGGATGTGCGGCTTCTTGAGGTCTTCCTCGGTGAAATGGGTCTGCATGTCTTAGAGCTCCGCGTACAATCGGCCGGGATTGAAGATCCCATGGGGATCGAGCTCGGCCTTGAGATTGCGGTGATATTTGGCGACCACCGGCGCTAGCGGTGTGAATGGCTCGATGCAGCCTCCCTCTTCGTAAGGGGTGTAGCAGGTGGCGTGACCGCCGGCGCGGATTGCCGCGTCACGAATGGTGTCGGCCGAAGCCTCGCTTCGCAGCCAGCGCTGGGCGCCCGCCCAGTCGTAGACGGTGTCTCCTTCGATCTTCAACTCGGGGATATGGTTGGGCAGCGACAGCCGCCATAGCGGACGGGTATCGTCACTGGAGAAAAACGCCAGGCGTTGTTCGCGCAGATCGATCCAGAAACCGTTGTCGAGGTCGTCACCGCCCAGGTGCTCACGAGTCGCAGCCACCGAGCTGGGGCCGCCTTCCAGGCGCAGATGCAGGGCGCCGTCATACCAGGCGGCAGCTGTCACGGGAAGTGGCTGCCGGCCCCATTCGGCGAGTTTGTCCAGCGCCTCTTGCAGTGGCATTTCCAGGCGCAGGCTGTGGTGGGCGCCCGGCTTGGGCAATACCTTTAGCGAGACTTCGGTCAGTACGCCCAACGTTCCTTGGGCACCGACCATCAGGCGCGACAGGTCATAGCCGGCAACGTTCTTCATTACCTCACCACCGAAGCGCAGCTCCTTGCCTTCGAAGGTGATCACCTTCGAACCAAGCACGAAGTCGCGCACCGCGCCGGCCCAAGGACGCCGTGGTCCGGATAGGCCGGTGGCGATCATGCCGCCGACGGTGGCGGCTTCGCCGAAGTGAGGCGGTTCGCAGCCGAGCATCTGGCCCTCAGCATCCAGCGCTGCCTCGAGTTCCATCAGTGGGGTCCCGGCGCGTACCGAAACGATCAGCTCCACTGGGTCATAGTGGCGAATTCCACGATGCGCCAGGGTGGAGAGCGTCTCGCCTTCCACTCGGCGGCCGTAGAAGGCCTTGGTATCGCCGCCGACGATCTTGAGCGGCGTCTTGTCACGATGGGCCTGGCGCACGCGTTCGCAAAGCGCCTCGGCCATGTCTTGATCGTTCTGCTGTGTCACGGTCATGGTTATCTCTTAAAAGCGCGGCAATTCCGGAAACGGCAGCTCGTTGTTATGCACATGCATGGCGCCGAACTCGGCGCAGCGCTGCAGCGTGGGGATGTTCTTGCCCGGGTTGAGTAGACGATGCTTGTCGAAAGCCGCCTTCACCGCGTGGAAGACGGTAATTTCGTCGGGCTGGAACTGGGCGCACATCTGGTTGATCTTCTCGCGTCCCACGCCGTGCTCGCCGGTGATGCTGCCGCCGGCCTCCACGCACAGTTCGAGGATCTTGCCGCCGACCTCTTCGGCCAGTTCCAGTTCACCAGGCTTGTTGGCATCGAACAGGATCAACGGGTGCATATTGCCGTCGCCAGCATGGAAGACATTGGCCACTGGCAGGCCGGATTCTTCGGACAGCGCCGCGATGCCCTTGAGCACGTGCGGCAGCTCGCGACGAGGAATGGTGCCGTCCATGCAGTAGTAGTCCGGTGACATGCGGCCCACGGCGGGGAAGGCATTCTTGCGCCCGGCCCAGAATTTGGCACGTTCGGCGTCGTCGTGGGCCTGGCGGATATCGGTAGCACCGGCAGCCTCGAGCACGCCACGTACCGTGGCACAGTCGTCGTCGACATCGGCTTCCACGCCATCGAGCTCGCACAACAGGATGGCTTCGGCTTCCACCGGATAACCGGCCTTGACGAAGTCCTCGGCGGCCTGGATCGCCAGCTTGTCCATCATCTCCAGCCCACCGGGGATGATACCGGCAGCGATGATGTCGCCAACCGCCTTGCCGGCCTTCTCGATGTCGTCGAAGCTGGCCATCAGTACCTTGGCGGTCTCGGGCTTGGGCAGCAGCTTGACGGTGACTTCGGTGACCACACCCAGCATGCCTTCGGAACCGGTGAACAGGGCAAGCAGATCGAAGCCGGGGGAGTCGAAGGCCTCCGAGCCGAGTGTCATGCGCTCGCCCTCGATGGTGATCACCTCGACCTCGAGCACGTTGTGCACGGTCAGGCCGTACTTCAGACAGTGCACGCCGCCGGCGTTCTCGGCCACGTTGCCGCCAATCGAGCAGGCGATCTGTGACGAGGGGTCTGGTGCGTAGTAGAGCCCGTAAGGCGCGGCAGCCTCGGAGATGGCCAGGTTGCGCACCCCAGGCTGGACGCGGGCGATGCGTGCCTTGGGATCGAGCTCGAGGATCTGCTTGAAGCGCGACATCACCAGCAGCACACCTTGCTCCAACGGTAGTGCACCACCTGAGAGACCGGTACCGGCGCCCCGGGTAACCACTGGTACGCCCAGCGAATGGCAGGTCTTGAGCAAGGTTTCGACCTGGTCGAGGGTATGCGGCAGCGCGACCAGCATCGGTAGTACCCGATAGGCGGACAAACCATCACATTCGAAGGGGCGCAGATCCTCTTCGCGGTGCAGTAGGGTCATGTCTGGCAGCGCCTGGCTGAGCGTCGCCAACACCTGCTGTTTGTCGTTGTCCGGCAACTCACCGTCGAGTTGCGCGTCGTAGAGGATATTCATGTCATGTCCTCTCTAAGCGATGAGACAGGTCTTGTCTGCTGTTATTTGGATGGTGCCAACAATCTGCGCGTTCGAGGCTTACCTGTCCAGTCTGTGGTGCACTGGTCTGACCAGTTGTTTTGCGTTATTGTGGAAAGTATTTCCAATTTACACTCTTGAGATTCGAATGAAAGGGCTAAACTGAAAATGTTGCCTCCAGGCGAACGCATCGTGACCGCACGCACACCCGATACCGTGGCCGCCCAGCTCGAGCAACTGATCCTCGATGGAGTCTTCCGGCCCGGACAGCTGCTTCCTTCCGAGCGGCGTCTGTGCGACCGGTTGGACGTGTCGCGCTCCTCGCTGCGTGAGGGACTGCGCATCTTGCGTAGCAAGGGCATTATCGAAACTCGTCAGGGCAGGGGGTCGGTCGTTGCCCAGCTAGTACCGCCGCGTGACGATAATCCGCTGATGCACCTGTTCCGCGATCATCCGCGCACCCTCTACGATCTGCTGGAAGTTCGTGCCCTGCTCGAAGGCGAATCGGCGCGTCTGGCGGCCAGCCGTGGCACCCCGACGGATCGAGTGCTGATCACGCGCCGTTACGACGAGATGGCCGACTACGTGGCCAAGGCGGGCGCGGACAGTATCGATGTCGAGCGTCTGGCCCGCCTCGACCACGCGTTCCATTTGGCGATCTGCCAGGCCTCGCACAATCCGGTGCTCGTGCATACGCTGCAGAGCCTGACCGACCTGCTGCTGAGCTCGGTCTTCGCCTCGGTGAAGCATCTCTACCATCGTCCACGCTCGCGCGAGATGCTCAATCGCCAGCATGCGCGTTTGCATCGTGCGGTGATCGAAGGCAAGCCGGAGCTGGCGCGGCGCGTAGCGCTGGAACACCTGTCGAGTATCGGTGAGAGCCTGCGCGAGATCGACGCCGAAGATCGCCGGCTGGAGCGCTCGGCGATGCGGCTGGAGGAGTGGGAGTGAGTGTTTAGCGGCGTCCTCGAAGCCAGTTCAGGAATTGGCAGCGCTGGGAGAGGCTTCTTCCTCAATAACGCCGGAAAGCGAGGCGACCTCGAGTTTGTTGCACAGGTGGTCGCGCAGGATCTGTCCGAGCAGGGGCCCGTCGCGTTTCTTTAGGGCCGCGATCATGTTCTCGTGATCCTCGACCGCTTGGCGCCAGAAGGTATCGGTCATCTGCTTGGAGTAACGCACGCGTTTCACGCGTTGGCTCAGATTGTTGTACATCTCCTGAAGCACCTCGTTGTTGGAGGCGGCCAGGATACTTTCGTGAATCTGTTGATTGACCTGGAAGTATTCCTGCAATTCCCGTTTGCGATAGTGATCGAGCATGCGCTCGTGCAACCCGCAGATCTTGTCTATCTCCTTGTCGCTGATGTGCTGGCAGGCCAGCTCTCCCGATAGCCCTTCCAGCGCACTCATCAGGTCATAGGTGTCCTTGACCATCTTTAGGGTCAGGCGCATCACCCGAGCGCCACGATTGGGCAAGAGTTCGACCAATCCTTCCGAGGCCAGTACCTTCAGCGCTTCACGCAACGGAGTGCGCGATACCCCAAAACTCTCGCAAAGCTCCTTCTCGGAGATGCGCTCGCCGGGCATCAATTCGCCGCGCTCGATCAGGTCACGAACACGGTCTGCCACTTCACGGTAAAGGTTTCGGTGCTGAATCTTGCTCATGATCAGGTTCCTTTGATGTGGGCGCTGTGTGCCACTCCCGTGTTGCCTTAGAGGGTGTTTACAAACTACTGCGCTAGGTCATGCTGCGTTGAAATCAGCCTTAAAATGCTCATTTACAACCTCGTAAACTCCGCTTTTTCGGCTGATTTCGCCTTGCCTGACCGTCGCTCGTCACATTTGTAAACCCTCTTGCCGCTGCTGAAATATTCACCTTGCCGGTGGTGAGCTTGCCATTGTCATTTGGTGGTATTATGAATTCAAAATGCTAAAAGGTATAGCCACCCGTTCCACAAGAACACATCGACAATCACAGGAGTTCCCATGGCAGGCAAGGTTTTCCGTTGTAGCGTACAACTTTCACGCCTCCAGGGCAGGGCGATCCTCGACGGCGCTTTTGCCAAGGCTCAGGAAGAGGAGATGGAGCCGCTAAGTGTGGTCGTGCTGGATAGCGGTGGGAATATCGTGGCGGCCGAGCGTGAAGATGGATGTGCACCGCTAAGGATACCGGTTGCTCGGGGCAAGGCCTTTGCCGCGCTTGGCAATGGCGCTGCCAGTGGCGTGGTGGGTGAACGTAATGCCGAGCGTCCCGCGTTTCTGGCCAGTGTGGCGGCGGCGTCGGGAGGCCAGTTCATCCCGGTGGCGGGCGGCGTGTTGATTCTGGATGACGGTGAACGGGTCATTGGTGCCGTAGGGGTCAGTGGCGCGTCTTCCGCCGAGGATGAAAGTGCGGCCATTGCCGGTATCGAAGCCGCTGGTCTGGCTTGGGGGCTAGAGCCGGATTGATTTCGATGTGCTTCAGAGGTCATGACCATGTACTGGCCATGGCCTCTGGTTCTCATGCCCTTTTCCTACCTCCTCACATTCCTCTCTCCCTGCTTTTTACTGCAACCAACTGATCTGGAAGTCTTCTTCCGGACTCGTCAAAGCGCCGAGACTAAAGTTTAATACCTAATTCTTAATTTTGAATTCAAATTGAGGCGGTGAGGTTGGAACGCAGAATATCCCGACCTGAAAGTCCGGCCTGTCCGCAGGCTGTCTTTCGCGATGGAGTACGCCATCGCGGGTAACCTCTCCCGATGGCGAAATCGATACAAAAACAAGCCCGAAGTGGAGTTCAGCATGAAATTCCTCAAGACAGCT
The DNA here is from genome assembly GCF_000409775.1 of Litchfieldella anticariensis FP35 = DSM 16096. Taxonomy (GTDB): domain Bacteria; phylum Pseudomonadota; class Gammaproteobacteria; order Pseudomonadales; family Halomonadaceae; genus Litchfieldella; species Litchfieldella anticariensis. Next base: position 79,552 of record NZ_KE332392.1, read on the forward strand.
CTTGCCGCGACCGTCGTGGCACTCGGAGTCCACGCCACTACTGCCAGTGCCCAAGAAATCGAGATCAAGTTCGGTCATGTAGGGGGGCCAGGCTCCCTGTTCGAAAAATCCGCCAACGAATTCGCCCGCCTGGCCAACGAACGCCTCGAAGGAAAGGCAGAAGTGGTGACCTACGGCTCCAGCCAGTTGGGTACCGATGCCCAACTGCTCAATAAGCTCAAGCTCGGTACGGTGGACCTGGCACTGCCGTCGTCGATCATGAGCAGCGTGGCGCCCGAGTTCTCTCTGTTCGAAATGCCCTATCTCGTCGAGGATCGCGATCACATGCGGCGGATACGGGATGAGGTACTGAGAGATGTCTTCTACGATGCGGCCGAAAGCAAGAATTACCGCATCATCGGCATCTGGGAGAACGGTTTCCGCCAGATCACCAACAACGTCAGGCCGATCAACGAGCCTGCCGACCTCGAAGGGATCAAGTTGAGGACCCCGAATGGCGTTTGGCGCGTGGACATGTTCAAGACCTACGGCGCCAATCCGGCACCGATGGCACTCTCCGAAGCATTCGTGGCGCTACAGACGGGAGCCATGGATGGGCAGGAGAACCCCTTGGTGCAGATCTACTCCCAGCGCTTCCAGGAAGTGCAGGACTATCTCTCCCTTTCCAATCACGTCTACACCCCGGCCTATGTGTTGGCAGGGGCGAGCTGGAGCCGCTTGCCCGAGGATGTACAGCAGGTGCTGATCGAGACCGCCGAGGAAGTCGAGGCGTATGCCCTGCAACAGGGCGCCATGCTCGACGATAACCTCCTCGCCAAATTCGAAGAGGCTGGGATGGAGATCAACGAGGTGGATACCCAGGCCTTCGTCGACGGCTCCTCCGTGATCTACGAACGGTTTGCCGGCGAAGTCGAGGGTGGCCAGGAACTCCTGGAGCGAGTGGACGAGCTGCGCTAGGAATCGTGTAGCCCAGCTTCCTATGGGGCATGTCTCATGAATGGCGCCGCCGTTACGAGGCATGTCCATCCCTCAACTTTTCAGGAGATGAACATCGTGTCCTTGCGTAATGTCAAGGCTGCCTACCAGAGGCTGCTGGAAGTCATTGTTTTCCTGAACATGCTGGCGCTGTCACTGGTTGTCATCGTCGGCTTCATGTCGCGCCTGCTGGGCTCACCGTTCAGTTGGTACGACGAGGTCGCCTCCATCGGTCTCGCCTGGCTCACCTATTACGGGGCAGCCCTGGCGGCGGCGAAGGGAGCGCACATCACTTGCCCCAGCATCATCAACATGGCGTCTCCGCGTATTCGGCTGCCTGTAGCGTTGCTGGCCGTGGCCATCACCATCGCGTTCTTCGTGCTGCTCGGCTACACGGGATGGCAGGTCGTGATGATCCTGGAGGGATCGACCCTGGTGAGCCTGACCAGTATCCCCTTGCAGCTGACCCAATCGGTCATTCCCATCGGTGCTGCACTGTTCATCATCGCCGAGTTGCTGCGTCTACCGGAGGTGATCGAAAGTGCCCGCGGTGCGGGGTTCGTGGATCACGAGTTGGAAGAGGCGGGCATCAACCCTGACGATATCCACGCGACAGGACCGGACGGGATCAAGATTCCCGACCGTGCCTGACGGACATCAGAGAACCATCAGGAGCATAGGAAATGATCATTCTATCGATGTTCGTTGGGCTGATTCTGCTGATCTTGATCAACGTGCCGGTCGCAATTGCCCTGGGAATCGTCGGTGCGCTGGCGACCGTCGCCAGCTTCGGCACCTTGGCTCTACCCAACGTGGGTATGGTGATGTTCGATGGTGCCACCAAGTTTCCCTTGATCGCGATTCCGCTCTTCATCCTGGCCGGCGCCATCATGAACGCGTCGAGTATTTCTCGCCGCCTGATCGATCTAGCCATGGCCATGGTGGGTTTCATCAAGGGCGGCCTGTCCATGGTGACGATCGGGGCATCCATCTTCTTTGCCGAAATATCCGGATCGGCCGTGGCGGGGGTATCGGCCATTGGCAGCATTCTGATCCCGGCAATGCGCAAGAAGGGATACTCGAAGGAATTCTCCGCTGCCATCTCATCGTCGGCTGCCAGTCTTGCCATCATCCTTCCGCCTTCCATTCCCATGATTCTCTATGCCGTCATGTCCGGGGAGTCGGTGGTGAAGATGTTCATCGCCGGGATATTCCCTGGCTTGCTCGGGGCGATGGGCTTGGCCGCCATGTGCTACTACCTGGCGAGGAAGCATGGTTTTCCCTCGGAAGGGAAATTCCAGGCGATGCGGCTATGGGAGGCGTTCAAGAATGCCATCTGGGCCCTGCTGATCCCGGTCATCATCCTGGGCGGTATCTTCGGCGGTATCGTTACCGCGACCGAAGGCGCGGCATTGGCAGTGGTCGTCGCCATCTTCATCAGCGCCGTGATCTACCGGGAATTCAATCTGAAGATCTTCTACAAGTCGTGCATCGATGCTGGTGTTCAGACAGCGGTGGTCATGCTGCTGGTGGCCAGTTCAGCAGTGGTGGGGTTGTACCTGACGGAGACGCAGATTCCCCAGCAACTGGCGAACTCCATCAGCGATCTGACCAGCAACAAGTACATCATTCTGGCGCTGCTTAACATCATCTTCCTGATTCTCGGCATCTTCCTGCACTCGGCGGCCGCCATCATCCTGGTGGTGCCTATCGTGCTGCCGCTGGTCGTCGAAGTGGGTATCGACCCGCTGCATTTCGGTCTGATCGTGACGCTGAACCTGGCCATCGGGCAGCAGACGCCGCCGGTGGCAAGCGTATTGATCGCGTCATGTTCGATCGCACGCTCGGATATCTGGGCCACGACTCGTACCAACCTGTGGTTCATCGGCGTGCTGTTCGCGATCCTGATGATCAATACCTACATCCCGGACTTCGCCCTGGCTCTCGTCAACCTGATCTATGGCTGATTGGAGCGGTGCTGACGGCAACCCATGCCGACAGCATTGTCGTGAAAACGGAGAAGCTAAATGAGCAATGACAGTCTCTTGTACGAAGAGAAGAATGGCGTGGCCTGGATCGGTTTCAACCGTCCTCAAAGCCGTAACGCCATGACCTGGGCCATGTACGACGCGCTCGAAGAACGCTGCGATCGACTTGTCGAGGACGATGGCGTTCACGCCGTGGTGCTCTATGGCGTCGGTGGCGAAGCCTTCGTGGCAGGCACCGACATTACCCAGTTCACCCACTTCTCGGAGCCGCATGATGCCATCGACTACGAGCGGCGCATCGATCAGGTCGTCGGTAAGCTCGAATCGCTCGACAAACCCACCATCGCGCTGATCGAAGGGGCCTGTGTCGGCGGCGGCGCGGCGCTGGCCATGGTCTGCGACTTCCGCTACTGCACACCGTCGATGAAGTTCGGCGTACCCATCGCCCGGACCCTCGGCAATACCTTGTCGATCACCAATGTCTCGCGGCTGGTCGACATGATCGGCATCGCCCGCACCAAGGAAGTACTGATGATGGCCAAGCTGTTCGGCGCTGACGAGGCGCATCGGATCGGTCTGGTCAACGGGGTCTTCTCAGCGCAGACAATCGAGGACGAGGTGTCCGCCATCGCTGCCGAATTCGCCAAGCGTGCTCCGCTGACGGTTCAGGCCAGCAAGGCGTTGGTGGGGCGGGTTCAAGCCCATCGCAGAGCGGCTTTCGACGCCAGCGACGACTGGGTCACGACCTGCTACATGAGCCGGGATTTCAAGGCGGCCGTCGACAAGTTCGTCAACAAGACGACGTTCGAATGGGCGGGAAACTAATATACGACATCGAGAATGAACGAATGCTGCCACTCCAAAAGCTGAAAGTATTGGACGTCTCACAGATCATGGCCGGCCCTTATTGCACCATGGTGCTGGCTGATATGGGCGCGGACGTCATCAAGGTCGAGAAGCTCAAGGGCGGTGACGACAGTCGCCAGATGGGGCCTTACGTCAATGATGAGTCGACCTGCTTCTCGCAGATCAACCGCAACAAGAAAAGCATCTCGCTCAATCTTAAGGACGAGCGGGCCCGCGAGATATTCTACCGTCTGGCCGCCGATGCGGATGTGGTCGTCGAGAATTACCGGCCGGGTGTCACCCAGTCGCTCAAGATCGACTACGAGACACTCAAGGAGATCAATCCAGGCATCATCTACTGCTCGATCTCCGGTTACGGACAAACCGGCCCTTATAGCCACCGGGGTGGTTTCGATCTGGTTGCCCAGGGGATGACCGGACTGATGTCGATGACCGGTGAGAAGGGCGGGCGTCCGCTGAAGACCGGCATTGCCGTGTATGACATTGGTGCGGGTATCACGGCGGTCTATTCCATCCTCGCGGCCTATATTCACAAGATGACTAGTGGCGAAGGGCAGCACATCGACATTGCCATTGCCGAGTGCGGACTCCCCTGGTTCACCTGGGAAGCAGCGGCCTACTTTGCCGAGGGCAAGGTGCCCGAGCCAACCGGTTGGCGACATCGCGTTTCCGCTCCCTATCAGGCGATCAAGGCACGCGATGGCTACCTGATGCTTGGCTGCGCCAACCAGCGTACCTGGGAGCGTTTCTGCCAGGACGTGCTCGAACGCGAAGACTTGCTTGCCGATGAACGGTTCCTGACCAATTTCGACCGCGGCCAGCATGTCGAGGAACTGGAGGCGCTGCTCGAATCGATCATGGCCGAGCGGGATACGGCGTACTGGCTGGAACGTTGCGACAAGGCCGGTGTCCCGGCGGGTCCGATCAACGACTTCGCCGAGGCCATGCAGGACGAGCACTATCTGGCGCGTGGCATGGTGCAGGAGATGGAGCATCCGGTGATTGGCAGGATGAAGACCATTGGCTTCCCCAGCAAGTTCTCGGCGACGCCGTCGCAGATTCGCAGTCCCGCGCCATTGTTCGCTCAGCATACCGATGAAGTGTTGCTGGAGCTGGGGCTTTCAAGGGATGAGCTAGGAGCCTTGCGCGCGGATGGTTGCATCAAGTAACGCTTTTTTTAAACGAATATATTGAATTCATTATCAAAAATACAAAGAGGCGCTTCCATGCTGAAACTCGACTTTCATCCGTCCGGCCGCCACTTCCTGCAAATTCCCGGCCCCTCGCCTGTACCGGATCGTATCCTGCGTGCCATGAGCCTGCCGACCATTGACCATCGGGGACCGGAATTCGGTGCTCTTGGATTGGCGTTGCTGGACAAGATCAAGCGGATCTTCAAGACCGAAAGCCCGGTGATCATCTACCCGGCTTCCGGTACCGGTGCCTGGGAAGCGGCGCTTTCCAATACCCTTTCACCCGGTGACAAGGTGTTGATGTTCGAGACCGGCCATTTCGCCACCCTGTGGCACAAGATGGCGCGTCGCCTGGGACTCGAGCCGGAATTCATCGGTCTGCCGGGGTATGAAGGGTGGCGCCACGGGGTCCAGGCTGACATGATCGAGTCACGTCTCAAGGACGATGTTCGCCACGAGATCAAGGCGGTCTGTGTGGTGCACAACGAAACTTCCACCGGTGTGACCAGCGATATCGCCGCGGTGCGCCGGGCCATCGATGCCGCCGGGCATCCGGCGCTACTCATCGTTGACACCATTTCCGGCCTGGCTTGCGCTGATTATCGCCACGACGAGTGGGGCGTCGACGTCACCGTATCCGGTTCGCAGAAGGGGCTCATGCTGCCGCCGGGGATCAGCTTCAATGCGCTTTCCGACAAGGCGATCGCTGTTAGCCAGAAGGCACGACTGCCCAAGAGTTTCTGGGCCTGGGACGAGATTCTCGAGGCCAACAAGAACGGCTACTGGCCTTATACCCCCAATACCAATCTACTTTACGGCCTCAACGAGGCGCTCGACATGCTACTCGAAGAGGGCTTCGATCATGTGCTCGAACGCCATCAGCGTTGGGCGGCCGGGGTGCGTACCGCCGTGGAGGCATGGGGGCTCGAGATCCAGTGCCAGGATCCAACGGTCTACTCACCGGTATTGACCGGCGTGGTAATGCCAGAAGGAATCGATGCCGATGAGGTGCGACGGATCATCTACGAACGCTTCGATCTGTCGCTGGGCATGGGGCTCGGCAAGGCCAAAGGCAAGATGTTCCGCATTGGCCATCTGGGAGATTGCAATGACCTGACACTGATCGCCACCCTCGGCGGCTGTGAAGCTGGCATGAAGCTCGCCGGGGTGGCGCTCAAGGGCAGTGGGGTGACCGCTGCACTTGACTATTTCGCCAATCACCCGCTCAAGGGCGACAACTGATCCGCCGGTACCGTGCTAGGTATGGCTAAGGAGGAACAATGACGTCCTTGACTGATAACCACCACGCGCGAGATGCCAGGATCAAGCCAGTGACCGAGATGGAAGCCCGGCTCAAGCGGGAACTGGCCGGTGACGTGCTGTTCGATCATGCCTCGCGGGGGCGCTACTCGACGGACGCATCGATCTACCAGATTACACCGGTTGGCGTGGTGATTCCCCGTCATCAACGGGATCTGGGGCTTGCCCTGGAGATCGCCAGGGATGCAGGGGTGCCCGTACTGGCGCGTGGCGCTGGTACCAGCCAGTGTGGCCAGACGGTCGGCGAGGCGCTGGTGATCGACACCACGCGCCATCTCAATGGCGTGGTCGAGTTCGATGCCGAAGCACGTACCGTGGTGGTCGAACCGGGTATCGTGCTCGATCACCTCAATGCCTGGCTCAAGCCCCATGGGCTTTGGTACCCGGTGGATGTTTCCACCAGTGCTCAATGCACCATCGGTGGCATGGCCGGCAATAACTCCTGCGGCTCACGTTCGATCCGTTACGGCAATATGGTGCACAACGTGCTCGGCGTGGATGCCGTACTGCCCGATGGTAACGAGGTGGGCTTCGGCTTCGTCGACGAACTGGCCGAAGGGAGCAAGGCGCGTCATTTGGCCGACCGGGTTCGGGCGATTGCCGAGCGTGTGGGTCCCGAGATTCGCGAGCATTTCCCCAAGGTGCTGCGCCGCGTCGGTGGCTATAACCTGGATCTGTTCGATTGCCAGAACCCCAAGCCCTACGACCCGGATGGCCGGGCCAACCTGGCGCACCTGCTGGTCGGTTCCGAGGGCACGCTAGGGGTGAGTCGACGGATCAAGCTGCGGCTCTCACCTCTTCCCAAGCACAAGGTACTGGGAGTGGTGAATTTCCCCACTTTCTACCAGGCCATGGATGTCACGCAGCATATCGTCAAGCTCGATCCTTCCGCCGTGGAGTTGGTCGACCGCACCATGATCGATCTTTCACTGGAGAATCCGGCCTTTCGTCCGGTGATCGAGAAGGCCTTGATCGGTCGGCCCGACGCGGTGCTGCTGGTGGAGTTTGCAGGGCAGGATCGCGATGCCCAGCTTCAAGCGTTATCCCGTCTCAATGAGCTAATGGCCGATCTGGGCCTGCCGGGCTCTGTGGTCGACATGCCCGAGCCAGCCGAGCAGGCAGCATTGTGGAACGTGCGCAAGGCGGGACTCAACATCATGATGAGCATGAAGGGGGATGGCAAGCCGGTCTCCTTCATCGAGGACTGCGCAGTACCGCTTGAACATCTCGCTGAGTATACCGACAAGCTGACCCAGGTATTCCACCGCTACGGTACCGAAGGCACCTGGTATGCCCACGCCAGTGTGGGGACACTGCATGTACGTCCCATTCTCGATATGCGCCGCGACGGTGCGGAGAAGATGCGCGAGATCGCTGAGCAGGCCTCAGCACTCGTGCGGGAGTACAAAGGGGCCTATTCCGGCGAGCACGGCGATGGTCTGTGTCGAGGCGAATGGGTGGCCTGGCAGTTCGGCGAGACGATCAATGATGCCTTCCGGGAGATCAAGGCGCTCTTCGACCCGGAAAACCGCTTCAATCCGGGCAAGATCGTCGACACGCCGCAGATGGACGACGATCGCTATTTTCGTTTTCCCCGGCATTACAAGACGATTCCGTTGACGCCCGTATTCGACTGGTCGGCGTGGAACGTCAAACGCGATCCACTCACCGGCGAACAGAGTGCACCGGGCAGCGCTGGCGATCCCACCCATGGCCTGGCCATGGCAGTGGAGATGTGCAACAACAACGGCCATTGCCGCAAGTTCGATGCCGGTACCATGTGCCCCAGCTATCGGATCACCAAGGAGGAGCAGCACCTGACCCGCGGCCGAGCCAATACCTTGCGCCTGGTGCTTTCCGGTCAGCTGGGCGAGGAGGGGTTGGCCGGTGACGATGTGAAGGAGGTGCTGGATCTGTGTGTGTCCTGCAAGGGTTGCAAGCGCGACTGCCCGACGGGCGTCGACATGGCCAAGTTCAAGATCGAGGCGCGGGCCGCTCGAGTGAGCGCCAAGGGGTTGTCACTGCGCGATCGCTTCGTCGGTGAACTGCCGCGCTATGCGCCTTGGGCCTCACGCTTTTCGAGCTTGGTGAACGCCACGGAGCGGGTGCCGTTCATTGCCAGCCGCATCAAGCGGGGGTTGGGTCTTGCTCCACAGCGTACCTTGCCGACCTTCCATGGCAATTTCCTGGGTGAGTCACATGCTACTCAGGGCAACACCACCCGTGAGGTGATGCTGTTCGTCGATACCTTCAACAACTATATGGAGGGCGATAATGCACGAGCAGCCAAGCGTGTGCTCGAGGCTGCCGGTTACCGTGTACATCTCAATGTCCGAAAGGGAGAGCGACCACTGTGCTGTGGACGCACCTATCTCTCCTCGGGCCAGTTCGACAGGGCAAAGAGGGAGGCACGTCGCACGCTGGACCACCTGATGCCCTATGTGGATCGTGGTGTGGCCATCGTCGGGCTCGAGCCATCGTGTCTGCTCACCATGCGCGACGAGTTCCTGCAGTACGGGTTCGGCGATGAAGCCAAGAGACTGTCGGACGCGGCCTACCTGTTCGAGGAATTCCTGGTCAAGGCACGAGCCGCCGATGAGTTGCCCTTGGAACTCAAGCCAGTTGGGCACAGGCGTGCCATGCTGCATGGGCACTGCCATCAGAAGGCCTTCGATGCCGTGCGCCCTGTCGAGCAGGTATTGAGATGGATTCCTGGCCTCGAGGTCACGACCATCGAATCCTCCTGCTGTGGCATGGCGGGCAGCTTCGGCTATGAGGTCGAACACTACGAAGCCTCCATGCAGATGGCCGAGCTGTCGCTCCTGCCGGCGATTCGTGAGTCGGACAACGACGCTGTGCTGGTGGCCGACGGGACCAGCTGTCGGCACCAAATTCATGATGGTAGTGGCCGCGAGGCGATTCACGTGGCCAGGCTCCTGGAGCAGGCGTTGGCTTGAACCATGGTCCATTGTTGGGAAGGGGCTTGAGAGGGTCGCAAGGCTCTCTCTTTTTTATTGGCATGACGTTTCTATCGGCACGACGAGGCCTCGGCAAGGGGCGCCGGAGATTTGGGATGACAACATGATGATCGATCTACGCAGCGATACCGTGACACGGCCGACACCTGGCATGCGTGAGGCGATGCTCGACGCACCGGTAGGCGACGATGTGTGGGGTGACGACCCCAGTGTGGCAGCGCTCGAGGCTATACTCGCTGAACGCGCCGGCTACCCATCGGCGCTGTTCTTCCCTTCCGGCACACAGAGCAACCTGGCGGCCTTGATGTCGCATTGTGGGCGAGGCGATGAATTCATCGCCGGACAGTACTCGCACATCTACCGTGACGAGGGCGGAGGAGCGGCAGTACTCGGCGGCATCCAGCCGCAGCCCATCGAGCAGGACGCGAATGGCTGTCTACCACTCGATAAGGTGGAGGCGGCCGTCAAGGGCGAGGATATTCACCATGCCCGTACGCGGCTGATCGCCTTGGAGAATACCTTTCGCGGCAAGGTACTGTCTCAAGACCATGTCGAGCGCCTGGTGAATTTTGCCGCCGAACATGGCTTGGCGACACACCTGGATGGCGCCCGTCTGTTCAATGCTTGTGTCGAGACAGGACAGCCCTTGTCAGCCCTATGTACTGGATTCGATTCCGTATCGGTGTGTTTTTCAAAGGGACTGGGGGCACCGGTCGGTTCGCTATTGATGGGTGGCGAGGCATTCATTGCCCAAGCGCGTCGCTGGCGCAAGACATTGGGAGGTGGAATGCGCCAGGCCGGCATTCTGGCCGCCGGATGTCGCTATGCCTTGGAGCATCAGGTCGAACGCCTTGCCGATGATCACCGCCATGCCCGGCTACTGGCTGAGGGGCTATCGCAGATCGACGAGGTCGAGGTGCTGGCCTGTGATACCAATATGGTTTTCATCGAGATTCCGGAGTGCCATCGAGAAGAACTGAAGATATTTCTTCAGATGCAGGGAGTGTTGATTGCGGTCTCGACACGCCTTCGCCTGGTGACCCACCTGGATGTCCGTGAGGACGATATCCGATACGTCATACGCTGCATAGGCGACTATTTTGCCGGGCAGCGAGTTTGAGAGGAGGGTCGCAGAGACTACGGCGATCTATCGAGATGGTGGTGCGCGATGCCCGCAGCCGTTCGGCCGCGGGCATCGAGGCCGTGAGCCATCTCAGCCCAACTGCATCAGGGCATCGCTGATGCCAAACCCATAGAAGGCGATCAACGCAATGATGCCGGTGAAGATGACGTAATAGAGCGTCGGCAGGATGGTCTTGCGCAACGTCGTTCCCTCACGTCCCAACAGGCCAACTGTCGCCGAGGCCGCCACCACGTTGTGGATGGCGATCATGTTGCCCGCCGCGGCACCTACCGCCTGTAGAGCTACCATCATTGCCGTGGACAGCCCGAGTTGCTGGGCCACGTTGAACTGGAAGTCGGACAGCATCAGGTTGGACACGGTGTTGGAGCCAGCAATGAAGGCACCCAAACCGCCCACGGCCGGGGCGAAGAACGGGTAGATGCTGCCTACGCTATCCGCCACGGCTTGTGCCATGGCCACTGGCATGGATACCAGGTCGGCGGCATTGATGCCCGAGTTGATCAGGATCCGCACCATGGGGATGGTGAAGATCAGCACGAAACCAGCACCAAGAATGGTCTTGGTCGACTCGCCAAAGGCCTCCTTGACTTCGCCCGTGCGCATGCGGTGCAGACCGATGGTCAGCAGCACCACGATCAGCAGGATACCGCCTGGCAGATAGAGGGGTTCGATACTGCCGGATACTCCGGCTTCGCCGAGGATATTGCTCCAGCCAACACTCAATGAGGTCAGCGCGCTCTTCACCGGTTCCACGGTGCGTGAGATCACCAGCAGCACCGCCAGCAACACGTAGGGAACCCAGCCCATGAAGGTCGAGATGGGAGCCTTGCCGACGACCTCGTCCATCTTGATCTCGAGCTTGCCGATCCATTCGTCCGGCCAGGACGTGCTTTCCGGGAAATCCCAGACATCCTTGGGTATCAGGAAACCCTTGCGCGCTGCCGGCACGACGATGGCCAGGCCAACCATAGCGCCGATCATCGACGGGAATTCCGGTCCCAACAGTACCCCTGCCAGCATGTAGGGCACCACGAAGCAGATGCCGGCAAAGATCGCGAACGGTGCGATCGACAGGCCTTCCTTCCAGGAGCGGTTGGCCCCGAAGAAGCGCACCATGATCAGCACCAGGATCAACGGCATCAGAATGCCCACGATGCCGTGCACGATGGCCACTTCCGCAGCGATCAAACGGAAGTACTCCAGCCATGAGGCGCCTCCGGCCGTCAGTTGCTCGGTGATGCCGGCTTGATTGATGCCACCCGAGACACCAACCACGATCGGCGTGCCCACGGCGCCGAACGACACCGGTGTGGATTGGATCATCATACCCACCACCACGGCAGCCAGTGCCGGGAAGCCCAGCGCCACCATCAAGGGAGCAGCCACCGCCGCTGGCGTTCCGAAGCCCGAGGCCCCTTCGATAAAACAGCCGAACAGCCAGGCAACGATGATCGCTTGTACGCGCCGGTCGGGGCTGATGCCCGAGAAACCATTGCGAATCGCCTTGATGCCACCGGAGTGCTTCAAGGTGTTGAGCAGCAGAATGGCGCCGAAAATGATCCACAGGATCGATACCGTGAGGATCAAGCCTTGGAAGGTCGAAGCAACGACCCGATTGAAACTCATCTCCCAGCCGAACAAGGCGATTAGTGCGGTGACGATGAACACGATGGGCATGGCCACCTTGGCGGCCATACGAAACCCGATCAACAGCACGCCTGCCAACACCAATGGCAGGAAGGCGAGCAGTGGGAGCAACGTGGAATCCATGAAACGAACGTCCTCTTGTCGTTATCAGCGAGTGTTTAGCGAGAGCACGATAATCGGAGTAGCCTAGGCTTGGCTATATCTGGATAATTGGTATTACCAATTATGAATTATTCGGAAAATATGGGATAACTCGTTATATTTAAAATGCTTTCATGCGTACATGGGGCTGAGAAACGAGGTGAATGAAAGAGCGGAGTTCGACTAATGGACAAGGACTTGGACCGAAGCCTTGCTGTCATGCTGGGGTATGAGGGAACGGGCCCAACGGCTGAGATGTCCGACTGATGACGCGAGGAGGCGATATGACCAGACGACTATATGACTTATGCGGTATCGACGAAGAGCTGCGCTTTTCGCCCTATTGTTGGCGTGTCAAGTACGCCTTGGCACACAAGGGGCTTGATTACGAGACACAGCCTTGGCACTTCACCGACAAGCAGGAACTGGCTTTCGCCAACCATGACAAGGTCCCGGTACTCGTCGACGGCGATGAGGTGGTTACCGAAAGCTACGAGATTTTGCATTACCTTGATCGCGTCTATCCCGACAGGCCGCTGTTGGGCGATACCCAGGCCGAGGCCCGGGCGCGTTTCTTCAAGTTCTATGCCGAGCGCTCGCTGGCACCTGGCATGATGCGCACCATCATCATGGATCTGCTCAACGCCATACATCCCAAGGATCGCGATTATTTTCGCGAGACGCGGGAGAAGCGCTTTGGACGTACTCTCGAAGAGTTCCACTCACCAGCCAAAGGTCTGTCCCAGCTCGATCAGGCACTGGAGCCATTGCGAGGCCTATTGGGCGAGAGCAATTTCGTCGATGGCGATGCCCCAGCAGCGGCAGATTACCTATTGTTTGGCCCCTTCATGTGGGCGCGTATCGTGTCCACCGCGGACCTGGTTTCCAATGCCGACCCAGTCTATGCCTGGATGGAACGCATGCTCGACCTGCATGGCGGTTTGGGGCGCAGTGCCATGCGCATCGTCGATATAGAAGGAGCCTACGACGCTTGATAGTCCGCTATGTCGGGGAATGTGTAATGTTGTCGGGATAAGAGACACGGGAGGTTGTTATGATCGATCTTTACTACTGGACGACACCCAACGGCCACAAGATCACGATCTTCCTCGAGGAAGCGGGTCTCGAATACCATATCCGGCCGGTCAATATCGGTCGCGGTCAGCAGTTCGCGCCGGAGTTCCTGGAAATTGCCCCCAACAACCGCATTCCGGCCATCGTCGACCAGACGCCTATGGATGGCGGTCAACCGCTGCCTCTGTTCGAATCGGGAGCCATTCTCGAGTACCTGGCCGACAAGACCGGCAAGTTCCTGCCCAAGACCGGGCGTGAGCGCTACGTGACCCTGCAGTGGCTCTACTGGCAGATGGCGAATCTGGGGCCCATGGCTGGACAGAACCATCATTTCCGCAATTACGCGCCGGAGAAGATCGAATACGCCATCGAGCGCTATGTGCGAGAGACTGCCCGGCTCTATGGGGTGCTCGACAAACGCCTCGACGATCATGAATTCGTCGGTGGTGTGGATTATTCGATTGCCGATATGGCGATCTGGCCGTGGATTCGCTCCCACGACAACCAAGGTCAGGATCTCGAGGATTATCCCAATCTGCAGCGCTGGTTCCGTGCCATCGAAGATCGCTCCGCGGTCAAGCGCGCGATTGCACGAGCAGAAGAGGTCAATCCCAAGGATGGCGTGGAAATGGACGATGAAGCGCGCCGTTATCTGTTCGGGCGGGAGTGACGTTATTTTCCCTTTGCAGTAACACGAATCGCCCGGCCCTTGGTTGGGCGATCACTTAGGAGACGTTGAGTGGCGATCTATCAATACGATGAACTGGTGCCTGAGGTACATGACGAGGTGTTCGTTGCCGAAACCGCCGATGTGATGGGCAATGTGATTCTGCGTTCGGGTTCCAGCGTGTGGTATCAGGCCGTCATCCGTGGCGATAACGACATCATCGACATCGGTGAAGGTAGCAATGTGCAGGATGGTGCCATCATGCACACCGACCCGGGATACCCGCTCAAGGTTGGCGCAGGGGTGACCATCGGCCATCAGGCCATGCTGCACGGTTGCACCATTGGTGACGGATCCCTGGTCGGCATTCAAGCCGTCGTACTGAATGGGGCGGTGATCGGCAAGAACTGTCTGGTGGCGGCCGGTGCCGTGGTAACCGAGGGCAAGGAATTTCCGGACAATTCGTTGATTGTCGGAGCACCGGCCCGAGTGGTCCGTGAGCTTTCCGAGCAAGCGATCGAAGGCTTGCGGGAAAACGCCCGACATTACGTGTCGAATGGCCAGCGACACAAGGCAAGGATCAAACGGATCGATTGATCAGCCAGTCTACCCTACCCGCCCCGTCTGCTTGACGGGGTATGGCCTGCGACCTAGGTTGTGGATAACGACGACAAGACAACCAACAAGTCGAGCCTGGTGATATGGCTCGTGACGCTTTCCTTCTCGATGGCTCCGTCAATAGTCGACGTCACCTGAAGTGGCTCGAGTCACCAGTCAGATTGCCATATCACGGGGTATGAGAGCCCAGGCAATGGTATGGGTGATGATACCGATCTTACCGCAGGGACGGAGGAGAAGATCCGTGTAGAGCATCTGTTCAAGATTTTCGGCGCGGACCCTCAAGATACCATAAGGCGAATACGGGACGGCGCCTCGAAAGAGCAGATCTATGCCGAAACGGCATCGGTGGCTGCTGTCTCTGATGTTTCCTTCAGCGTCAATCAGGGGGAGATCTTCGTCGTCATGGGATTGTCCGGTTCGGGCAAGTCGACGTTGATCCGCTGTATCAACCGCCTGATAGAGCCGACAGAAGGGCGCATCCTGCTCGATGGGGAAGACATCGTCGGCATGGATGTCGAAGGCCTGCGTCGTTTGCGGCTAAACAAGCTGTCCATGGTCTTCCAACACTTCGCGCTGTTTCCTCACAAGACCGTCGGCGAAAACGTCGAGTACGGCCTGAAGATTCGTGGCTTGTCCGCTCGTGAGCGTCGCGAGAAAGCCGTAAGGGCGCTGGAACAGGTCGGGCTGGCGGCTTATACCGATGTCCCTCCCGATAATCTTAGCGGCGGCATGCAGCAGCGTGTCGGTCTGGCCCGCGGCTTGGCGGTGGATCCCGAAATCATGCTGATGGACGAACCGTTCAGCGCCCTCGACCCCTTGATCCGGCGTGACATGCAGGATGAGTTGTTGGCCCTTCAGCAGCAGTTGCACATGACCATCATCTTCATCACCCATGATCTCCACGAGGCACTGCGCATCGGTGACCGCATCGCGATCATGAAGGATGGACGTTTCGTGCAGATGGGCACGCCGGAAGAGATCGTGGCCAATCCCGCCGACGATTACGTCTCTGCCTTCACGCGTGATGTCGACCGTAGCCGTGTCTTCCGTGCCCATTTGCTACGTCGCGACGCCCATGCTCTGAGCCCGGATACTGCCATCGAGACGGCTCTCGAGCGCTTCGAAAGCCTGGGGCGCGAGGCATTGTACGTGGTCGATGGACACGGCCGTCCCTTAGGCGTGGTGCGACGCCATGATCTCGAGCGAGCGGGGCAGACGATCCTGCAAGACTCGCTGATCGATGACTTCCCCTCGGCTCAGGAATCCCAGGAGTTGATCGAACTCTATACCGCTTGTGCCAAGGGCTTACCGGTTGCGTTAGTCGACGATGATGGCCACCTCGATGGCGTGATCGATCCATTGGAGGTATTCCAGATACTGGGCGGCGGGAGCGACGTGAGCGTCGAGGAGGGCAACACATCGGTGCAGAGTGGCAAGCCGGGTCGGTCGACCATTCACACGGGCACGCTCGAGACGAGGAGGACAGACCATGGCTGACCAGATCTCCGACTACTATACGCTGCCACTCGATGATTGGATCGAGTTCTTCGTCAAGGACTGGCTGGTGCCGAATTTCCGCCCCGCCTTCCGCGCCGTACAGTGGCCGATCGACCAGGTGCTGAGCGGCCTCGAGGATTTCCTGCTGTGGTTGCCGTATCCGGTATTCGTGGTGGTGGTGCCGTTGATTGCTTGGCGCGTCGCCGGTCGAGGCGTAGCAGGCTTCACATTGCTGTCGCTGTTATTCCTCGATCTGTTGGGGATCTGGCGGGAAACCATGGTGACGCTGGCGATGATTGTCACCGCTGTCACCTTCTGTGTGATCGTGGGGGTACCGCTGGGAATTCTCGCCGCGCGTAGCGATCGTTTCTACAGCTTCATCCGTCCGATTCTGGACATCATGCAGACGATCCCGCCCTTCGTGTATCTGGTCCCAATCGTCATGCTGTTCGGGGTTGGCATCGTTCCAGGTGTCATTGCCACCATCATCTTCGCCTTGCCGCCGGTAATTCGCTTGACCAACCTCGGCATTCGTCAGGTGCAGGCCGAACTGGTGGAGGCAGGGCTTGCCTTCGGATCGACGCGACGCCAGCTACTGTTCGAGATCCAGATTCCCCTGGCGCTGCGTACCATCATGGCGGGTCTCAACCAGACGCTGATGCTGTCGCTATCGATGGTGGTGATTGCAGCCCTGATCGGGGCTGGCGGCCTGGGACTGACGGTGTTCACCGGGCTGGGGCGCCTCGATGTTGGTCGTGCCTCGCTGGGCGGCATCGGCATCGTGCTGTTGGCGATCATGCTGGATCGGATTACCCAAGCGCTCGGCGAAGGAGGACGCTCGAAGGCCTCAGGTCAAAAAGATACCTTGACCCGTTTGTTCAAGGGACTGGTGCAAGGGAGCAAGGCATACAACAAGAAGTCGTGACCGGATCGCTCGACAGGCTTCTTCGTTGGGAGGTCCCACAACAGAGGAGGATGCCTTATGAAGACGACGTTCAAGACATGTCAACGGTTCCTGCTGGCTGGAGCCGCCACGATGCTGTTGTTGGCGCCGGCTTGGCAAGCCGTTGCGGACCAGCATATGCCTGGCGAAGGCGTGACGGTGACACCGGCACGTGCCACTTGGGACACCGGTTGGTTTCAGGCCGCCGTCTACAGCCAAGTCCTGGCGGAACTGGGCTATGAAGTGGACCGCCCCACCACCTTGGACAACCCGCCGTTCTACCAGTCGGTGGCCCAGGGCGATGTGGATTTCTGGGTCAATGGTTGGTTCCCGCTGCACAATACCTATCGCGATACCTTCGAGCAGGGAGCTGAATTGATTGGTTATGTCGCCAAGGGGGGGGCTCTTCAGGGCTATCTGGTCGACAAGAAAACTGCCGACGAACACGGCATTACCAATCTCGAGGACTTCAAGAAACCCGAGATCAAGTCGCTGTTCGATTCCAACGACGACGGCAAGGCCGAAATGGTTGCCTGCCCTCCAGGCTGGGGCTGTGAACTGGTGATCTCCCACCATATGGAGGCCTATGCTCTCACCGAGCATATCGAACCGATCAAGGCCAGCTATTCCGCCTCCATGGCCGATGCCATGGGACGTTACCAGCAAGGAGAACCGATCTTCTTCTACACCTGGACGCCCAACTGGACGGTGGGCATGCTGAAACCAGGAGAGGACGTGGTCTGGATTACGGTCGAGGAAGCCAACTTGCCCGAAGACCAGAAACAGTTCGAGGATGCCACCGTGGTCGAGGGGGTCGAAGGTTGTGTCGAGGACCCCTGCAACCTGGGTTGGCCGGCTAATGATATTCGGCCGGTGGTAAACAGCGAGTTCGCGAAGAACAATCCGGCAGCGGCCAAGCTATTCGAAGTGATGAGTATTCCTCTTGACGCTATCTTCGCCCAGAACGCCAAGATGTTCGATGGTGAAGATAGCGAGGAAGACATTCAACGTCACGCTCAGGAGTGGGTCGAGGAGAACCGGGAGCAAGTGGACGGATGGCTGGAGCAGGCGCGTCAGGCCGCAATGTAAGTCTTCCCGACAACACGATGTTCGAGCAATCAGCGGGGCCTCACGAGGCCCCGCTTTCATGCTGCACTAGGCGGTTTCCAGAAAAAGCTTACAGCAGCTCCGCGAGTTCATCCCAGCCCATGTTGCCACCGGTCACCACCACCACGACATCTCCCTGTGGTGGTAGCTCGGATGTACCTTTCAACAATTCGGCGGCGCCCACCGCTGCACCGGGTTCGACGAACAGCTTGGCATTCAGCATCAGGTGGCGCATGGCGTCGACGATGGCGTCGTCATCGACACTGGTCAGGGCATCGACATGCTGGCGACACAAGGGATAGGTATGCTCACCGACAATCGCCGCAGCCAGGCTCTTGGCGCAGGTGTCGACCTTGTCCAGTTGCTGAGGGCCGTTGTGTGTCCAGGCGTGAGCCATGCTTGCCGCCCCTATCGGCTCCACTCCGAGCAAGCATAGTTCCGGGCGTAGCGTGCGCACGGCAACGCCAATGCCGGAGATCAGGCCGCCACCGCCGATCGGGCAAAGAATGGCGGAGGTGTCCGGCGCCTGCTCGAGGATCTCCAGACCCACAGTGCCCTGGCCGGCGATGATGCGTGGGTTGTCGTAGGGATGCACCAAGGTGAGTCCACGTTCTTCCACCAGACGATGCATCAGTACCCAGGCATCATTGATGTCACCATGCAGAATCACCTCGGCACCTAGCGCGCGGCTGCCTTCGATCTTGACCGGGCTGGCGTTCTCGGGCATGACGATGGTCACCTCGACCCCCGCATCGCGTGCCGCCCAGGCCAGGCCCAAGGCATGATTGCCTGCCGACACGGCACCCAGCCCCCTGGCCAGCTCCTCGTGGCTGGCGGTGCGCACCCAGTTAAGTGCCCCTCGGGCCTTGAACGAGCCGGTGCGCTGGAACAGTTCTCCCTTGAGCCATACTCTTCGCCCCAGACGTTCCGACAGGACATGGTCGGCGACCAAAGGTGTTGCCTCGAGGGTATCGCTGATGGTGTCTCGGGCGTTCTGGATGTTCTCGAGGGTGATCATGGGCTCTCCTTGAGAGGGAAGAGTGCGGAGCCTCGAACAACGGTTCAGGAGCCAGGGGCAAGAGTCCAATCAGTGCGCTATCTAAACTAGCATGTCAATATCGTTGAAACGAGGTTGACCTGAATCTCGACGTCGACCAAGCCATCAGTCATCGTCTTCAAGTCGGTGGGTGTCTCAGTGAAGGATCTGGCGGCCGCCATTGTGGCGCTGGAAACGGTGGGCGCAACCTGAGCCGGAACGCCACATCTACAGCATTGCCTTTCGACAAGAACGACAACATCCGAACCGGCGCATCGACGATGCGTTTCGGGTAGCTAGGGGGATCGACCATGAGCGAAGATACCATGCGCCACCATGACACTGTGAGCGAGTCACGGGCGCGCATCCGCGCCTACTATGCAGCCGACGAGGCAGAGGTGCTGCGCGGGCTGGTCGAACGTATCAGGCTGTCGGAGGACGACCGTCGGAAGGTGGCCGCCGTCGGCGCCAACTATGTGGAGCGCGTGCGCAAGGAAACCTCGCCCTCGATGATGGAGGCGTTCCTGGCCGAATACGGGCTCTCGACCGCCGAGGGCGTCGGTCTCATGTGCCTGGCAGAGGCGCTGCTGCGCGTGCCCGACGCGGAGACCATCGACGATCTTATCCACGACAAGATCGAGCCGTCCGACTGGGGCGCGCATCTGGGCAAGTCGTCGTCGTCGATGGTCAACGCCTCGACCTGGGCACTGATGCTGACCGGCAAGGTGCTGGAGGACGATCCTAAGGGCCCGGTGCGGGCGCTGCGCGGCCTGGTGCGCCGGATGGGCGAACCGGTGGTGCGCACCGCGGTCGGTCAGTCGATGAAGATCCTCGGACGCCAGTTCGTGCTCGGCCAGACCATCGAGGAGGGCATGAAGAATGCCCGCGAACTCGAGAAACAGGGCTACACCTATTCCTACGACATGCTGGGCGAGGCGGCGCGTACCGACGCCGATGCGGTGCGCTATCACGAGGCCTACGCCAAGGCGATCGCCGCGATCGCCAAGCAGGCCAAGGGCGACGTGCGGGGAAGCCCCGGCATCTCGGTGAAACTCTCGGCGCTGCATCCGCGCTATGAATACACCCACCGCGACACGGTGATGACCGAACTCGTGCCGCGTGCGCTGGAACTGGCGCAGCAGGCGGCCAAGGCCAATATCGGCTTCAACATTGACGCCGAGGAACAGGACCGGCTGGATTTGTCGCTCGACGTGATCGAGGCGCTGCTGTCCGACCCCCGCCTTGCCGGATGGGACGGATTCGGGATCGTGGTGCAGGCCTACGGGCGTCGCGCCGCGCCGGTGATCGAGACGCTCTACGACCTCGCCGAGCGGCTCGACCGCAAGATCATGGTGCGGCTGGTGAAAGGCGCCTACTGGGACACCGAGATCAAGCTGGCGCAGGAGATGGGCGTCGAGACTTTCCCGGTCTTCACCCGCAAGGTCAACACCGATGTCAGCTACATGGCCTGCGCGCAGCTGCTGCTTGACCGGCGCGACCGCATCTATCCGCAGTTCGCGACCCACAACGCCCATACCTGCGCCGCCGTCGTCGCCATGGCGGGCGACGACAAGGACAGCTTCGAGTTCCAGCGCCTGCACGGCATGGGCGAGTCGCTGCACCACATCGTGAAGCAGTCGGAGGGCACGCGATGCCGTATCTACGCCCCGGTCGGCGCGCACCGTGATCTGCTGGCCTATCTGGTACGCCGCCTGCTGGAGAACGGGGCGAACTCCTCGTTCGTGAACCAGGTAGTGGACAGCTCAATTCCCTCGAGCGAGGTCTCAAAGGACCCGGTGGCCGAGATGCAGCGCCTGGGCGACGCCATCTCCAGTCCGTCGATCTCCCTGCCCGGCCAGCTCTTCGCTCCCGAGCGGAAGAACTCCCGTGGTTTTCGGATCAACGAACCCGCCTCGATCCTGCCATTGTTGGCAGCGCGCGAGGAATTCGCTGACACCACCTGGATCGCCGGGCCCATGCTGGCAGGAAACCCAGCGCCGCAGGGGCCGGCTCGCGATGCCATTTCCCCTGCCGACAGCTCACGCGTAGTCGGAAAGGTGCATGAGGCGACTCCGTCCGAGGTGTCGGCCGCGCTCGACGCCGCCGAGGACGGCTTCCGCGACTGGTCGGCGCGGCCGGTGGCCGAGCGGGCCGAGATGCTGCGCCGGACCGCCGATCTCTACGAGGAACACATCGCTGAGCTGACCGTGAGCGCGACGCGCGAAGCCGGCAAGATGATTCTCGATGGCATCGCCGAGGTGCGCGAGGCGGTCGATTTCCTGCGCTACTACGCAAACGAGATCGAGCGGCTGGAGATGGAAGAGCCCGGCGGCGCCCGCGGTATCTTCGTCTGCATTAGCCCGTGGAACTTTCCGCTCGCCATCTTTACCGGCCAGATCGCGGCAGCGCTGGCGGCAGGCAACGCGGTGCTCGCCAAGCCCGCCGAGCAAACGCCACTGATCGCCGCTCGTGCTGTGGAACTGATGCGTGAGGCTGGCCTGCCGGAGGCGGCGCTGCAATTGTTGCCCGGCGACGGGCCGACGGTGGGCGGGCCGCTGACCAGCGATCCACGGATCGCCGGTGTCTGCTTCACCGGCTCGACTGAGGTGGCGCAGATTATCCACAAGACCCTGGCGCAGAACGCAGGCCCGGATGCGGTGCTGATCGCCGAGACCGGCGGGCTGAATGCCATGATCGTGGACTCGACGGCACTGACCGAGCAGGCGGTGCGCGACATCCTGATCTCATCCTTCCAATCGGCCGGCCAGCGTTGTTCAGCGCTCAGGATGCTCTATGTCCAGGAAGAGGCGCGAGACCGGCTGCTGACGATGCTCGACGGGGCGATGGACGCGCTCGCCATTGGCGACCCGTGGCGTACCGACACCGACGTCTCGCCGGTCATCGACGCCGAGGCGCGGGACAGCATCAGCGCCTATGTGGCGGCGCAGGAAAAGACCGGCAATGTACTGAAGAAGCTGCCCGCGCCGGACGGCGGCACCTTTGTCACTCCAGCCGTGGTCAAGGTCGGGGGCATCGATGATCTCGAGCGCGAGATATTCGGCCCGATCCTGCACGTGGCCACGTTCAAGGCGCGGGATATCGACAAGGTGGTCGATGCGATCAACGCCAGGGGCTACGGGCTGACCTTCGGCCTGCATACCCGGATCGACGACCGCGTGCAGCAGATCGTCGAACGTATCCATGTCGGCAATATCTATGTCAATCGCAACCAGATCGGCGCCATCGTCGGCTCCCAGCCCTTTGGGGGCGAGGGCCTCTCGGGCACCGGGCCCAAGGCCGGCGGCCCGCTTTACGCCAATCGGTTCCGCCGCACCGCCACCGCCGAGAGCTACGAGGCGCCCCAGGGCGACGCCGTGACACTCGGGGATCTCCAGTCGGCCATCGACGGGCTGGATTCGCGCAACTGGGCAGCGCGACCCGATCGGGTCGAGGTGCTGCGCAAGGCGCTCTCCGGTAAACGCGGCGTGATCCGCAAGGCACTCGCCGAGACCGCCGCCCTGGACATGACGCCACATACGCTTCCGGGGCCGACGGGGGAAAGCAACCGGCTGTCGTTTTATCCGAAGGGCCCGGTGCTCTGCCTCGGGCCGACGCTCGATATCGCCGTCGCCCAGGCGGCGCAGGCGCTCGGCGCGGGCT
>NZ_KE332392.1:102458-557973 GCF_000409775.1 Litchfieldella anticariensis FP35 = DSM 16096
GCTCGACGGCACCGTCGCGCCCGAGACGCTGAGCGCGGTCAAGGGTATCGCTGCCGTGGCCGCTTCCGGCACCAGCGACTGGACCCGCGAACTGCGCCTTGCGCTCGCCAAGCGCGACGGCCCCATCGTGTCGCTCGAGACCCAAACCATCTCGCCGGAACGCTACGTGGTGGAACGCCATCTGTGCATCGACACCACCGCCGCGGGCGGCAACGCCAGCCTGCTGGCGACTGTCGAATAGACTTACCGACCCTGCCGGGCGGCGGATCGAACCGCCGCCCGGCGCTCCCTTATATCCCCGCCCACCATTGGTAGCCACGGTCCTCCCAATAACCGCCCCGGCCGCGGCCGAGGTGGGCGAAGCTCTCCACCAGTTCGACTCGCATCACGTACTTGGCCATCTTGTAGCCGAGTTGGCGTTCGGCCCGCAGCCGCAGTGGGGCGCCGTTGGCAATGGGCAGGTCGGTGCCATTCAGGTCATAGGCCAACAGCGTCTGCGGGTGATACGCCTCGAGCATGTCCAGGCTTTCGTAGTAAGGGTCCGTTCCGTGATAGCGGTCGGCACAATGGAAGACCACGAAGCGAGCTTCGTCGCGCACGCCCACCTGGGCCAACAGATCGCCGAGCACCACGCCTGTCCATTGGCCAATACAGCTCCATCCCTCGACGCAGTCGTGACGGGTGATCTGGGTACGCGAGGGCATGGCCTTGAGTTCGTCGAGCGAGAAGGTCTGTGGCCGTTCGACCAGGCCGTCGATCGTCAAGCGCCAGTCACGGAAGCCATTGGCTGCCAGGCGTCGATAGGCCTCGTTTTGGGGATTGGTGGTGCCGTTGGCGCGAAAGGTGGGGGCGATGTCCTTGGGCGCGTATTCGCGTGCCAGAGATTCGCGAGAGGCCAGTAGACGTTGTGCGCGCTGGGTCAGGGCCTCACCGGCATCGAATAGCCGGCTCATGGTGTCACTGCGTGACAGCCGGTCACAACCGGCCAGCAGCACCGCACTCGTGGCCAGCAGTGAATTCGTCAGAAAACGTCGACGTCGAGGATCGGTCGGTTCATTCATCGCGGGCCTCCTTCTCGGGAGCGGTCTCGGGGGCAGTCTTTGGGAGTAGTACATAGCGCCCGGTGATCATCGAGCGCAGGTTGTTGACGACGCCGGAGACCAGCACCAGCACGATATGAATCAGGAAGAAGCCCACCAACGCGAGAGCACACAGGAAGTGGATCGTGCGTGCGCTCTGACGGCCACCGAAGACATCCAGCAGCCACGGCCAGGTGGCATCCATGGTGGGCGACATGGTCAGCCCGGTGAGTATGATCAGCGGGGTGATCACGAACAGTACCAGCAGATAGGCCAGTTTCTGCAATAGGTTGTAATGACGTGCTTCTTCGCCCTTCGGGAAGCGCAGCCGCAGGTGTTCGTACAAGGTGTGACCAATGCTTCGCCATTCGCGTCGGCGCGGCAACAGGCGCCGTCTTAGCTGACCGCTGATGACCAGATACAGGAGATAGGCGATCAGCATGGGGACGAAGATCCAAGCGGCCAGAAAATGCCATTGGCGACCCGCGGCCAGCCAGCGCGGGCTGGGCAGGGTGATCCAGGCAGGGAAGGCACGTCGTTCACGAGCGTCGCGAGGGCCGGAGACACCCAGTACCCCGGTGGTATCGAAACGATAGGTGCCGACTTGGGTGATGCCGCGCAACTCTCCGTCGTTACCGCTCATGGCACGAATCGATAGTGCCGGGCTGTCGAAATGGGAATCCTTGCCCCAGTACAAGGCGGGGTGGGCGTTGAAGATCTGCAGGCCGCTCATCAGTAATACCAGCAGGCAGACGGCATTTACCCAGTGCCAGACCCGGGTGAACGCACTGTGTCGCTGGATGACCGTCGGTGTCTGACCGCTGTTCGTGCCAAGCCATGTCTTGAAGACACGCATCGCGGAACCCTCCTTCGAGTGAAGATCGAGAAAATGTCGGCCGGTGGGCGGGAATGCCGGCACCGGCCGGCACCGTAAGCCGAGCTTCACATGGCGTCGTCATCCGACATCATGTCGTCTTCTTCCTCCATCATGTGATCTTCTTCTTTCTTCATCTCCTCTTCTTCCATCATGGAGTCTTCCGCCATGGTGTCGCTGCCCATTTCGTCGGTGCTCATGGAATCGTGTTCCATGCTGTCGCCTTCCATGGGCTCGTTCGCCAAGGCGGTAGTCGGCAGCAGCAGGGCAGTTGCTAGCAGAGTGGCAAACAGGGCGGTACGGGATTGGTTTGTCTTCAGGCTCATCTGACACCTCCATTGATCGTCATGGCCGTCGGCGGTGTACCGAAGCGGCAAGTGTCACGCTAAGCGCCTGGCATCGGCGATTCATCACGAACGCATCACAACCCGTCATTGTTTTCGTGATCTTTTCGTGATGCGGGAAGTTGGATTCGGCCCTAGAGTAGGGCCAGATGTATGGAGAGAAGCCCGTGATGCCTTATCGGATCCTGTGTGTCGAAGACAATCCCGAGATTGGCAAGCTGCTGACGGAATCGTTGGCGGCAGCGGACTATGCCTGTGACTGGGTCCGCGATGGCGAAGCGGCGTTGGCACTACTGGCGGCCGAAGCCTCGGGGCTGCGCTATGACCTGGTGATGTTGGATCTGATGTTGCCGGGGGTGGATGGCCTGGAGGTTTGCCGCCGGCTGCGTCGCTGTGACAGTCTGACGCCGGTATTGATGGTCACCGCCAAGGCGGCGATTCGCGATGTGGTGGTGGGTCTGGAGATCGGCGCCGACGATTACATTACCAAGCCTTTCGCCATGCCGATCCTGATGGCTCGGGTCCAGGCCCTGTTACGCCGAGGTGGTCAGCAACAGACGGGTGCCGATGACGGCATCGTTGCCACTCCGCCGTTGGTATGCGGCCCATTAGCCATCGATGTCGACCAGCATCGCGTGTCGCTGGAAGGAAAACCGGTTCAGCTCACTGGCAAGGAATTTGCGCTACTTTCGTTGTTCGCCCGCCATCCCGGGCACAGTTTCACGCGCGGTGAACTGCTGGACAAGGTGTGGGGTGAAGAATTCGATGGCTATGACCATACCGTGAATACCCACATCAATCGCCTGCGTGGCAAGATTGAAACCGACCCGGCCAAGCCACGCTTCATCCAGACCGTTTGGGGCGTCGGTTATCGATTCGCCGGTGACGAACCGCCATGAGAGTGCTGATCCACAAGGCCGCCCGTCTGGGACGCAGTCTTTATGCGCGTATCGCTCTAGTCTATCTCACCAGCCTGCTGCTGCTGTCGGTGGCTGTTGCCTGGATCGCCATCAGCCAGTTCAACCAACTCGCCCGGGAATTCCAGCAGCGGATGGAAATCGACCTGGCCAAGAATCTCGCTCAGGTCATGCAGCCGGCATTGCGGCAAGGTGTCGACAGCACTGCCGCCCGCGACATGGCCCACCATATCCTGTCGATCAATCCCTCGCTGTCACTCTATGTGCTCGATGAAAACGGACGGGTGATCGCCGACTATGCCGACTCTGCCTGCGGGTTGGGGCAGCGGGTGGATCCCGGGGCACTGGAAACCTTGCTGGGAGAGGAGCCGATGCTGCCGGTGCTGACGACAGCCCCTTGCGGTGACGATCCCGGGATCTTCTCCGTGGCGTCTATCCGCCATGGCGAGCAACGCCGTTCCGGTTATCTGTACGTCGATCTAGCCAATGCCGGCCAAGCATCGATGTTCGCCATGTTACGCACCAGTTCCATTACCCGCACCTTGATGGCCGCTGGGTTGATAGCACTATTGGTCTCCGGCATTTTCGGTCTGGTGTGGTTTGCGCTGATGACTCGAAACTTCTCGCGTTTGACGGCAGCGGTGCAACGCTTCGCCGAAGGCGACTACGGGCAGCGTATCGTTGCACCTCGCGATGATGAACTCGGACGCCTCGCCAAGGCCTTCAACGATATGGCAGGAACCATCGATGCTCAGCTTCAGGCTTTGCACGAGACTGACCGGCAGCGTCGCGAACTGATCGCCAACCTCTCGCATGATTTCCGCACTCCGTTGACCTCGCTACGCGGATACGCCGAACAGTTGCTCTCCCAAGAGGCGGGCCTGGATGTGGAGCGGCGGGGGACCCTGACCGCGATTCTCGATAATGTCGATCGCCTGACCCGACTTGCCGAGCAGCTCTCGACATTGGCACGGCTGGACGCTGACGACAGGCCGCTTCAGCGCGAGCCTTTCTCGTTGTCCGAGCTGGCCCACGATATCGTCGGCAAGTTCCAGTATCAGGCACACCAGGCAGGTGTCACCCTGAAGGCGGTCTGCGATCCCGAGCTACCGTGGGTCGATGCGGATCTGGGGCTGATCGACCGGCTATTGTCCAACCTGCTCGACAATGCGTTGCATGCCACCGCCTCCGGCGGTTGGGTGCGACTGGAAGCTGAACCACTAACGGATGGTGTGTGTCTGGCGGTCGTCGATAACGGCGTGGGTATCGATGCGGAGGAATTACCCATGGTGACCCAGCGTTTCTATCGCACCCGAGCCGGTCTCGCTCGTGGAGAGGGATCGGGGTTGGGACTGTCGATCGTGCGTGAAATTTGTGAACGCCATGGTACGCAGTTGAAGATAGAGAGTCGCCCTGGTGAGGGCACCAAAGTGAGCCTGGTACTGCCTTTGGCAGGATTCACGAAAATTTGAAGATAGCATGTTGCGTCGCAACAAAAGCTTTGCTATGTTGCATTGCAGCAGAGAGCATATTGCTTTCTTTATCGCAACCCTATGGAGGTGATCCATGAGCAACGCGACTCTCGACCAAGCGACTCAGCAATTCGAATCCCTGTTCTTCGCTCCGGCACGTTCCTATGCGGCGCTGAGCCTGGACTACACCGAGAAACTGCTGGCCGCTCAGTTCGATGCCGTCAAGGCTTATTCCGACGTCAGCCTGAGCCAGGCTCGTGCCGCTCTCGACATCAAGGATGCCGAAGGGCTGCGCAGCTACGTCGAAGGCCAGCAGAAGGCTGCCCAAGATCTTAGCGAGCGTCTCAAGGACGATGCCGAGAAAGTCGTGGCCATGAACCAGGAGTTCGTGCAGAAGAGCCAGAAGCTGGCAGAGGACAACCTCAAGGCAGCGTCCAAGAGCACTACCAAGACGACCGCCAAGTAAGCAGTACACGCCTGCTCAACAGGCAATGAATACCAAGCCGTCGCCCATTGGGCGACGGCTTGTTTTTTATCTAGCGCTCCACTCGGTTCGATTCACGGACGACAGACGAAGTAGTCGTTCTGTACATCGTGCTCGAGTTGGTGAACCTGCACGTCACTGAACCCAGCCTTGTGAAAGTATTCCAACGCCCGTTCGCGCCCCCACATGGTGCCTAGACCTTCGCCACCCTGGGCTAGCGAAACGGTCATGCAATGGGTGACCGAGACAGCGTACAGTAGGGTACCCAGTGGGTGGTCTCGGTCTTGATGGTGATGGCTCGAAGCATGGATGTCCTGAGCGATGTAGACGCCATTTGGCGCCAGGCTGCGGCGGATGCCACGTAACAGATTGAGAGGTTTGGCCTGATCGTGAATGCCGTCGAAGGTGGTGATCAGATCGAAGGCTTCCGGCTCTGCCGTGGTGTCGAAGTCGCTCAGGTCGCGAACTTCGAAGCGCAGGTTATCGAGCCCGGCTTCGGTGGCGTGGGCTTGCCCCCAGGCAACGGCTTCCTGCGACAGGTCGTAGCCGGTGAAGCGGCTGGCCGGGAAGCGTTCTGCCATCATCAACAAGGCGCGCCCGCGACCACAGGCACAGTCCAAGACTCGAATGCCGCTTTCGAGTCGCGCGATCAACCCTGGCGACATGGGCAGAATGTCATCGAACAGTGCCGGCAATACTGTCTGTGCACTGTCGCTGGCCATGATTTCGTGGAAGCGGGGGTAGCGAGAGTAAGGCACACCGCCGCCTTCGCGAAAGCAGCGTACGATATCGTCCTCGACGGCGCCCAACAGGCCGAAAAACTGCGAGTAGACCGCCAGGTTGAAGGGGCCGCGGTCGGTCAGTAACGTCGCGTGGGCTTCGGGCAACCAATAGCGGTGGGTGTTGGGATCGATCTCGACGATACCGCCAACGACCATGCCACCCAGCCATTCACGCACGTAGCGCTCATCGAGACTGGCGCGTTCGGCCAATTCATGGCTGGTCATGGGCGGCTGACCGGCTAATGTCTCATAGAGACCGGTACGGTGACCGATCGACATCAGCAGCATCAGCCCACTTTCATTGAGAGCGTGGAGCAGCCGTGCCTCGAAGGCGTCGACATCATGATGGGTAGTGGTAGTGGTAGTGGTAGTAGAGGTAGGGGGAGCGATGATATCGCACATGGTAACTCCTTACGTGATTGTTGTTGGTGGTGGGTGCAAGGAGAACACTACTGCTCGGCAAGTGAGTGGACTAAAGTGAATTGCGACGCAAACGAGAGTTTTCTGCCATGCTCCAGCCTCCGGTGATGACGATCGCCTTGCTTGCCACCCGTGAAGCGACGGCATCCACGCTCTATGGCCTGTACGATTTATTCAGTTCGGCGGGGCGCGACTGGGAGATCGTGATGCATGGCCGTCCGGGTCGGGCACTGCTCGAGCCGCTGATCGTCTCGGTGGATGGCCAAGGGTACCGTGCGGGCAATGGTGCCTGGATTCAGCCTGATGCCAAGCTCGCCGACTGTGCCGCTCTCTCGGCTATCTGCATTCCCGACCTGATGGTTGCCCCAGATGAACCGCTGTCAGGGCATTATGACGCCGAAATCGAATGGTTGCGGGCCCGTCATGCACAAGGCGTGCTGCTCGCAGCAGCATGTACCGGCGCCCTGATTTTTGCCGAGGCGGGATTACTCGATGGCCGTGACGCCACTACCCATTGGGCTTATTGCGACACCCTTGCCAAGCGTCATCCCAAGGTTCGCGTGCATGCCCATCGGGCACTGGTGGCGACCGGAGAGGGCGAGCGTATCCTCATGGCGGGAGGCGGAACCTCGTGGCTGGACCTGGCGCTGTTCCTGGTGGCGCGGCTGGTGGGTACCGAAGAAGCCATGCACCTCGCTCGCCTATACCTTATCGACTGGCATCGCGAGGGTCAGCGCCCCTATGCGGCGTTGACGACCTCGCGTCAGGTCGAGGATGCCGTGATCGCCAAGGCCCAGGTCTGGGCCGCACAGCACTATGACACTCCCACGCCGGTATGCACCATGATGCAGCTCAGTGGCCTGACCGAGCGCTCCTTCAAGCGGCGTTTCAAACTCGCCACTGGCATGACGCCGATGGAGTACGTGCACACGCTGCGCCTTGAGGAAGCCAAGCAGTACCTGGAAACCACCGACGAGCCGGTCGAGGCGATCGCCGAACGGGTCGGCTATGCCGACGCCAGCTTCTTTCGGCGCTTGTTCGGTCGGCGTGTCGGTCTGACCCCCAGCCAGTACCGTCGCCGTTTTCGTAGCATGCGCCTGGCCATGCAGTGAAGGTCTAGCTACGACTTGAAAGCAAGGCCACTCGGCAAACCTGCGGATTCAGGCCGTCTCGTCCACCGGTTCCTCTTCGTCCTCGGGTTCGGTGGATGCCACGGGAAGCGCTGGTGGCTGCCAGTGCTCGGTAGTGAAGGAGCGGTCGATCTGCATGCGTTCGGCGACCATATCGACGAAGCTGCGTACCTTGGGCGAGATGAGGCGTCCCCCCGGGAATACGGCATTGAGCTCGACTTCCGGGCCCGACCAGCCTTCCAGAACGCGGAGCAGGCGTCCTTCCTGTGGCCCCCAACAGGCCACGATTTCGCTGGCCAGCATCAAGCCATGACCTTCGATGAGTAAACGCCTCAACACGAAGGGGTCATTGGCCACGGCGATGGGGTCGATGGCGACTTCTTCGTGGCGCGAGCCGTTTTGTAGTTGCCAGAAATAGCGGTGATTGCGCTGGTCGGTGGATTTCGCCAATACCGGATGAAAGGCCAGGTCCGCCGGCTGGCGTGGTTCCCCGTGACGGGTGATGTAGTTCTCGCTGGCGTAGACGAACGAGCGATAGCTGGCCAAGGGGCGGGCGACCAGGCTGGAATCCGGCAAGGGGCCGACCCGCAGCGCCACATCGATCTGGTTGGCAACCAGATCAAGACGCTCGTTCGACAATACCAGATCGATCTTGACCTCGGGGTACAACAGGCGGAAGTCGCGGATCAGGGTCGAAGTGAATTCGGTGCACATCGTGAAGGGAGCCGTGACCCGCAGCCAGCCACGTGGGCTGCCTTCGAGTCGATGCACGGCGCTTTCCGCTTCCCCCAGGTCTTGGGCGATGCGATTGCAATACTCGAAGTAGACAGCGCCGGCCTCGGTCAGGCTCAGCTTGCGGGTCGTGCGGTTCAATAACCGTGCGCCCAGACGTTGCTCCAGTTCCTGGACCTTGCGGCTTACCGTGGTCTTGGGAATGCGCAGCAACTTCGATGCGGCGGTAAAACTTCCTTGTTCCACGACCTTGGCGAAAATCAAGACGTCGTTGAGATCCTGCGACATGTCATTGTCCTTTCTCCGTGCATGCGTGTCCGGGGAGGAATATCACGTAAAGGCGGGTTGCACGGCGACTATCCCGTCAATGGAACAGTATTTCCCTCAAAACCCGACTAATCAAGTCATCTTAATCGCTTTATCTTCTTTCACCTCACCAGCGCCGATGATGTCGATTTCACGCCCTAGCCAACGACTAAGGGCATGAAGGCTATTGATTCATACCTACCACAAACTGATCGGCGTTGGCATAGAAGATAAGCGAAGGCTCAAGAGGGGCACTCATGAACGTCCACAAGATGTTCCATCATTCGAGCTCCAGGCGAATGCGCATGGTTATCCCCATGCTGCTGGGGTTTGCTTTTCTGGCAGGTTGCGATACCCAGGCGGACAGTGCGCAGCAACAGCCGCCACCACCTGAAGTCAGCGTAGCCGAGGTGGTAGTGAAGGATGTGCGGTTCTGGGATGAATTCACCGGCCATATCGAGGCGGTGGAAACGGTGGAACTGCGTCCACGTGTGTCCGGCTATATCGAACGCATCAATTACACCGAGGGCCAGGTCGTCGACGAGGGCGATGTGCTGTTCGTGATCGATCAGCGTCCGTATCGTGCCGAGCTGGCTCGTGCTGAAGCCGATCTCCAGCGTGCCCAGGCGCGAGCCGAGTTGGCCCGTGCCGAGGCCGCCAGGGCGGAAACGTTGGCACAGACCCGCGCTATCTCTCGTGAGGAGCTGGATCAGCGTCGTGCGGCGTCGGCCGAGGCCGAAGCCGACGTGCTGGCGGCGCGCGCCGTGGTCGAGACGGCAAGCCTGAACATGGAGTACACCGAGGTACGTGCCCCGATCGCTGGCCGCACCGGGCGGGCTCTGGTCACTGCCGGCAACCTGGTGTCCGACTCCACACCGCTGACCAGCATCGTTTCCCTTGACCAGGTTCATGTGCATTTCTTCGCCGACGAGCAGAGCTATCTGCGCTATGGCGCCATGGAGCGGTCAGGGGAGCGCCCCAGCTCACGGGAGGAACGCACGCCGGTACGCGTCGGGCTGGCTTCCGATGTCGGCTATCCGTATGAAGGCGAGGTGGACTTCGTCGACAACCAGCTCGACTCCTCGGCGGGAACCATTCTGATGCGTGCCGTACTCGACAACCGCGATGGACGCTTTGCGCCAGGCATGTTCGCGCGCGTGCAACTACGTGGCAAAGGCTTCGGCGATGCCATGCTGGTCGATGACAAGGCGGTGTTGACCGACCAGGACCGCAAGTATGTCTATGTCGTCGATGACCAGGGCGTCGCCGTGCGCAAGGACATCAAGCTCGGGCGCATGGCGGAGGGGCTGCGCGTGATTGAGTCAGGGCTCCAGCCCGGCGACCGCGTGGTGGTTCGCGGTGCGCAGCGCATCTTCTTTCCAGGGATGCCGGTGGCCGCGCAAAGCGTCGATATGAGTGATCCCCAACCGACGGTCGATCTTACGGCCGCTCACTGACGGCTGTTGCCGTTGATGTGTTTCCCGGGGCGGGCGCTAAGGCTTGTCCGAAAACTGTCTGCGCTCGCCCATACGGCGTTAAAAATCAGCTCAAAATGCTCATTTACAACCACGTAAACTCCGCTTTTTCGCTGATTTTTGCCTTGTCTGGCCATCGCTCGACGACTTTTCGGACAAGCCTAAAAAAAGATGCTCGCCCCGATGACGGAGTATTGCCATGGACTTCGCGAAATTTTTCATCGACCGCCCGATCTTCGCCGCGGTGCTGTCGATTCTCCTCTTCATCGCGGGTGCGATCACCATACCGCTGCTGCCGGTCAGCGAATACCCGGACGTGGTGCCGCCTTCGGTGGTGGTGCGCACGGTCTATCCTGGCGCCAATCCCAAGGTCATTGCCGAAACCGTCGCCACGCCGCTGGAGGAAGAGATCAACGGCGTCGAGGACATGATGTACCTCAAGTCGGTGGCCGGCTCCGATGGTGTGTTGCAGATGACCGTGACCTTTCGCCCCGGTACCGATCCGGACGATGCGGCGGTCAAGGTGCAGAATCGGGTCAACCAAGCGCTGGCACGGCTGCCCGAGGACGTACGCCGGCAGGGCGTGACGACGCAGAAGCAGTCACCGACGTTCCTGATGGTGGTGCATCTGACATCAGAGGACGGCCGTTACGACACCCTGTACCTGCGCAACTATGCCCGTCTGCACGTCAAGGACGCGCTGGCGCGTATTCAGGGTGTCGGTGACGCGCAGATCTTCGGTGGCGGCGATTACGCCATGCGCGCCTGGCTCGATCCGAACAAGATTGCCGCGCGCGGGCTCACGGCCGGCGACGTGGTGAGGGCGATGCGCGAGCAGAATGTGCAGGTTTCGGCTGGCCAGCTCGGCGCCGAGCCGATGCCCGACAGCGACTTCCTGACCCTGATCAACGCTCAGGGCCGTCTAACCACCGAGCAGGAGTTCAGCGACATCGTGGTCAAGAGCGGCGCCGACGGAGAACTCGTGCGTTTGGCCGATGTCGCTCGTCTGGAACTGGGCGCCGGCGACTATACCTTGCGCTCGAAGCTGGACGGCAATGACGCGGTCGCTATCGGCGTCTTCCAGGCACCGGGGGCGAATGCGCTGGAGATCCAGGAAAACGTCATCGCCACCATGGACGAGCTGGCCCAGTGGTTCCCCGAGGGAGTCGAATACGAGGCGGTGTACGATACCACCATCTTCGTGCGCGACTCGATCGAGGCTGTGGTCAAGACCCTGCTGGAGGCGGTGCTACTGGTGGTGCTGGTGGTCACGCTGTTCCTGCAGACCTGGCGCGCGTCGATCATTCCGCTGATCGCGGTGCCGGTGTCGGTAGTGGGCACCTTCGCCGCGCTCTATCTGCTGGGTTTCTCGATCAATACCCTGACCTTGTTCGGCCTGGTGCTTGCGATCGGTATCGTGGTCGACGACGCGATCGTGGTGGTGGAGAACGTCGAGCGCAACATCGAAGAAGGATTGACACCGCTTGCCGCCGCGCACCAGGCGATGAAGGAAGTGAGCGGGCCGATCATCGCCATCGGCCTGGTACTGTGCGCGGTGTTCGTGCCGATGGCGTTCCTGTCCGGTGTCACTGGGCAGTTCTACCGTCAGTTCGCGGCGACTATCGCCATCTCCACGGTGATCTCCACGATCAACTCGTTGACCTTGTCTCCGGCGCTGGCGGCGATGCTGCTCAAGCCCCACGATGCGCCCAAGGACCGTATGACCCGCTTGATCGACCTGCTGTTCGGCTGGGTATTCCGTCCTTTCAACCGCTTCTTCGGCAGCAGCTCGGCAAAGTACCAGGGGGCAATTTCACGCATCCTGGGCCGGCGTGGGGCGGTATTCGTGGTGTATGCGTTGCTGCTGGTCGCGACCGGGGTGATGTTCAATGCGGTGCCGCCGGGCTTCATCCCGACCCAGGACAAGCAGTACCTGATTGCCGGCGTCATGCTGCCGGAAGGGGCTTCGCTGTCGCGCACCGATGCGATGCTGAGCCAGGTTGGCGAGCTCGCCATGGAGACTGAGGGTGTGACGCACTCGATCGCCTTTCCGGGGCTCAATGCCCTGCAGTTCACCAATACGCCCAATAACGGTGTGGTGTTCCTGACCTTGGCGCCATTCGCTGAGCGCGACCGCACAGCGGCCGAGATCAACGCCGAGATCAACCAGAAAATCGCTGGCCTGCAGGAAGGCTTCGCGTTCGCGTTCATGCCACCGCCGATTCTTGGCCTCGGCAACGGCAACGGCTGGCAGATGTTCATCGAGGACCGGGCGGGTCTCGGCTACGGCGAGTTGCAGAGCGCGGTGCAGGCGTTCCAGGGGGCTATTGCGCAGACGCCGGGGATGGGCTTCCCGATTACCAGCTACCAGGCCAACGTGCCGCAGCTCAACGCCGAAGTCGACCGAATCAAGGCCAAGGCCCAAGGGGTACCGCTGACGGAGTTGTTCGATACACTGCAGACCTATCTTGGTTCGACCTATGTCAACGACTTCAACCAGTTCGGCCGCACCTGGCAAGTGATCGCTCAAGCCGATGCCCCTTACCGTGACAGCGTCGAGGATATCGCCAACCTGCGTACCCGCAACGAGCGCGGCGAGATGGTGCCGATCGGTTCGATGGTGCAGATCAGTCAGACCTTCGGGCCGGACCCGGTGCTGCGCTACAACGGCTATCCCGCCGCCGATCTGGCCGGCGAAGCGGACCCGCGTGTGCTGTCCTCGGCGCAGGCGATGGACACGCTGAGCGAACTCGCCGCCGAGGTTCTGCCCGGTGGCATGACCTTCGAGTGGACCGATCTGAGCTTCCAGCAGGCTACCCAGGGCAACGCCGCGCTGGTGGTGTTCCCACTCTCGGTGTTGCTAGTGTTCCTGGCCCTGGCCGCGCTCTACGAGAGCTGGACCCTGCCGCTGGCAGTGATCCTGATCGTGCCGATGTGCATGCTCTCCGCACTGCTCGGGGTACGGTTCATGGGGGGCGACAACAACATCTTCGTTCAGGTCGGGTTGGTGGTATTGATCGGCTTGGCGTGTAAGAACGCCATCCTGATCGTCGAGTTTGCCCGAGAGCTGGAGATGCAAGGGCGAGGCATCATCGAAGCGGCGCTTGAGGCCTGCCGTCTGCGTCTGCGGCCGATCATCATGACCTCGATCACCTTCACCGCGGCGGTGGTGCCACTGATGCTGGGTAGTGGCGCCGGTTCGGAAGTGCGCCAGGCGCTCGGTGTGGCGGTGTTCGCCGGTATGCTTGGCGTCACGCTGTTCGGTCTGTTCCTGACGCCGGTGTTCTACGTGGCGTTGCGTAAGCTGGCCGAGCGCTTCCGTCGGGCGCCGCAGGAAACCCTGCCAGCGGAGGGCGAATACCGTGCGTAAGCTACTGCCTATCTCCTTGTCGCTGCTGCTCACGGCTTGTGCCGTGGGCCCCGACTACCAGTCGCCCGAGCTGCCGGAACCTCAATCGCTAGTACGCGCCGATACTTCGCTGTATGCCACCGAACCGGTGGAAGCCGAGTTCTGGCAGCGTTTCGATGATCCACTGCTGACGCAACTGGTAGACGACACTCTGGTCACCAATCATGATCTGCGTGTTGCCCTGGCTCGTTACGATCGCAGCCGTGCCTTGCTACGTGAATCGCGGCAGAACCTGACACCTGACATCACGGCGGAGGCCGGGATAGCGAATCAGCGCTTGAGTGCCGACCAGATGCCGGGTGTGTCACGAGCCGAGCGTGACGGCGACAGTTTCGATGCCGGGATCTCGGCCTTCTGGGAGCTGGATGTCTTCGGTCGCGTGCGACGTAGCGTCGAGGCCCAACGCGCCGAGAGCGAAGCCACGGCTGCTGATCTGCGCGCCTTGCAGGTGGTGGTGGTCGCCGAATTGGTCGATAGCTACTTCCAATTGCGCGGATTGCAGGAGCAGCTTCGGGTCGCACGGGCCAACGCCGACAACCAACGCGAGTCGCTGGAACTGGTGGATGCGCGCCTTGCTGCGGGACGCGGTATCGAGTTCGACAGCGTTCGCGCCCGGGCACAGCTCGAAACCACACTATCGCGAATTCCGGCACTCGAAGGCGAGATCGCTGCACTGACGCATCGTATCGCGGTGTTATCCGGCAAGGAGCCCGGTGCTCTGGTCACCGTGCTGGAAGCGCCGGCACCATTGCCGGCGTTGCCTGACCGGGTCGCCACTGGTTTGCCCGGAGAACTGCTGCGCCGCCGTCCCGATATCGCCGCCGCCGAGCGGCGTCTGGAGGTTGCCAGTGCGAGAATCGGCGTTGCCACTGCGGATCTCTATCCGCGTTTCACCCTGAGTGGATTACTGGGGACCCATGCGGCCAATACCGATGATCTGTTCAGCCGTGATAGCGAGACACGGCTGATCGCGCTGGGCATTGATTGGTCGTTCCTCGACATCGGCCGTGTGCGGGCACGCATGGCGGCTGCTGATGCCGACGCCGAAGCCAACCTCGCCCGCTATGAACAGGCGATCCTGTTGGCCCTGGAGGAAACCGAAACCGCCATGGCACGCTACGCCCAAGCGCGGCGTGAGCGCGAGCACCTGCAGGATGCCGCCGAAGCCAGCGCTGAAGCAGCACGTCAGGCACGCCAACGCTTCGAGGTCGGCGTTGTCGATTTCCTGCAGGTCATCGATGCCGAGCGTTCGCGGCTCGAGATCGAGGATAGCCTGGCGCGCAGCCACACCCGTACCGCCACGGCCCTGGTCGGGCTCTACAAGGCTCTGGCCGGTGGTTGGGAGGAAATGCCGGTCGGTACTGCCGAAGTGCCAAGCTACGAAGACGCGGGATGACGTGATAGGGGCAGGAATAGAAAAATAGAAAAAAGCAGCCGAATCGGATATTCCGATTCGGCTGCAAGCACAGAGGTTGACGTTACGTCATGCCACCGCGGTCCTCATGAGGGGAAGGAGAACTGGGCGCCTTCGCGTACCCCGGCCGACGGCCAGCGTTGGGTGACGGTCTTGCGCTTGGTGTAGAAGCGCACGGCATCCGGCCCGTAGGCGCTCAGGTCGCCGAACAAAGAGCGCTTCCAGCCACCGAAGCTGTGGTAGGACACCGGCACCGGCAGCGGTACGTTGATGCCGACCATGCCCACCTGGATGTTGTCGCTGAAGTAGCGGGCTGCCTCGCCGTCGCGGGTGTAGATGCAGGTGCCGTTGCCGTACTCATGATCGTCGATCAGTTGCATGGCTTCTTCCATGGAGCCGGCGCGGACCACCAGCAGTACCGGCCCGAAGATCTCTTCGAGGTAGCAGGTCATGTCGGGAGTCACGCGATC
This sequence comes from Litchfieldella anticariensis FP35 = DSM 16096, assembly GCF_000409775.1. Taxonomy (GTDB): domain Bacteria; phylum Pseudomonadota; class Gammaproteobacteria; order Pseudomonadales; family Halomonadaceae; genus Litchfieldella; species Litchfieldella anticariensis. Next base: position 117,767 of record NZ_KE332392.1, read on the forward strand.
GATCAGGGTGCCGTCGACATAGAAGCCGTCCTCGTGGCCCGGCACCTGCACTCCGCGGCCGTCGACCACGATCTCGGCGCCCTGTTGCTCGGCGCTGTCGATATAGCCGCAGACTTTCTCCTGGTGAGCCTTGGTGATGACCGGGCCGAAGTCGTTTCCGGCGTCGGAGAAGGGGCCCACCTTGAGGGTTTGCATCTGCTCCTGCATCTTGCTGATCAGGGCATCCGCAGCCTCGTCACCCACGGCCACCGCCACGGACAGTGCCATGCAGCGCTCGCCGGACGAGCCGAAAGCGGCCCCGGTCAGGGAGTTGACCACATTGTCCATGTCGGCGTCGGGCATCACGATGGCGTGGTTCTTGGCACCGCCCAAGGCCTGGCAGCGCTTGCCGTTGGCGCTGGCGCGGCTATAGATATACTCGGCGATCGGTGTGGAGCCGACGAAGCTGACCGCTTGGACGCGGGAATCGTCGAGCAGGGCATCAACGGCTTCCTTGTCACCGTTGACAACGTTCAGCACGCCGGCGGGCAGGCCTGCTTCCAGCGCCAACTCGGCGATGTAGAGCGTTGAGGTCGGGTCGCGTTCGGAGGGCTTGAGCACGAAGGTGTTGCCGCAGGCGATGGCCATCGGGTACATCCACAGCGGGACCATGGCCGGGAAGTTGAACGGGGTGATACCGGCGACCACGCCCAGCGGCTGAAATTCGCTCCAGGAATCGATGCCGGGGCCGGTGTTCTTGCTGTACTCGCCCTTGAGCAATTCCGGCACGCCGCAGGCATACTCCACGTTCTCGATGCCGCGCTGTAGTTCACCTTTGGCATCGTGCACGATCTTGCCGTGTTCCTGGCCGATCAGCCGGCAGATCTCGTCGGCATTCTCTTCCAGCAACTGCTTGAAGCGGTACATGACACGGGCCCGCTTCGCAGGCGGGGTATTGCGCCAAGCTGGATAGGCGGCCTGGGCGGCGGCGATGGCGTCCTCGACGGTGGCTTTGCTCGCCAGGCTGACCTGGCCGGCGACCTCACCGGTGGAGGGGTTGTAGATGTCCTGGGTACGCCCTTCGCTGTCGACACGAGCGCCGTTGATCAGATGGCCAAGAGTAGTCATGTGCTACCTCGTAGTGAAACGTTGTAAGTTGAGGTCTTCAGTTCAGTTCGCCAATGGCATCGCCAAGGACATTAATAAGTCGGTCTATCTCGTCGCGCTCGACGATGAAGGGCAGGCCGAGTTGGATGGTGTCGCCGCCGTAGCGTACGTAGAATCCCTTCTCCCAGCACTTCATGGCGATCTCGTAGGGGCGGCGGGCCGGTTCGCCGGGATAGCTCTCGATCTGCAGGGCGCCGGCGAGTCCGTAGTTGCGGATGTCGCTGATATAGCGGGTGCCCTTGAGGCTGTGCAGCGATTCCTCGAAGACCGGGCTCATCTCCCGCACGCGGTCGATCAGGCGATCGCTCTCGAGCACGTCCAGCGCGGCCAACGCCGCGGCACAGGCCACCGGATGCCCCGAATAGGTATAACCGTGGGGCAGCTCCAGCATGTAGTCGGGCCCACCTTGCTCCATGAAGGTGTGATAGATATCGCTCTGGACGATGACCCCGCCCATGGGCACCGCCCCGTTGGTCAGCTGCTTGGCGACGTTGAGGATGTCCGGTACTACGCCGAATTCCTCGGCCCCGGTCATGGATCCCATGCGGCCGAAGCCGGTGATGACCTCGTCGAAGATCAGCAGGATGTCATGTTGGTCGCAGATCTCGCGCAGCCGCTGCAGATAGCCCTTGGGCGGAGGGATCACCCCGGCCGATCCGGCCAGCGGCTCGACGATTACCGCGGCGATGTTGGAGGCGTCGTGCAACGCAATCAGCTCCAGCAGTTCCTCGGCACGCTCAGCGCCGCGCTCGGGCATACCCTTGGTGAAGGCGTTTTCCTTCAGCAGGGTATGAGGCAGGTGGTCGGCATCGACCCCTTGACCGAAGATGGTGCGGTTGGCGCCGATGCCGCCCAGGCTGAAGCCCCCGAAGTTGACACCATGATAGCCCTTGGAGCGACCAATCAGCTTGGTCTTAGTGGCCTTGCCTTTCTTGCGCCAATAGGCGCGTGCGATCTTCAGCGCGGTGTCGGCACTCTCGGAGCCGGAGCCGGTGAAGAACACGAAGTCCAGCCCTTTCGGCATCAGCCCACGGATGCGATGAGCCAGCTCGAAGGCCTTGGGATGGCCATACTGGAATGCCGGTGCGTAGTCCAACTCGGCGAGTTGCCGGCTAACTGCCTCGGTGATTTCCGGGCGGCAATGGCCTGCACCACAGGTCCACAGGCCGGAGAGGCCATCGTAGATTCGGCGACCCTCGGCGTCGGTGAAGTAGCTACCCTCTGCCGCGACGATGATCCGCGGATCGCGCTTGAATTGGCGGTTACCGGTGTACGGCATCCAATAGGCATCGAGCTGCTCCGGGCTCAGACCAGCGGTCTGTGGGAATTCTTGATCTGACATGGCAGCACACCCTCTGTAGACATTGCTTTTACTATTGTTGGTGGTTCTGTAGAGGCATGCTAGACCCGGCTACCAGTAAGTTAAATCTAGAATTATTTAATCTCATGCAAGCCAGCGCTTAACTTACTTCCTCTTCGAGGCTATCCTCGAAGCAGGGCTGCATCCAGGAAGAGGAAAGACCGATGCCACTCCGCAAGGAAGCCTTGACGGGCCAACTGGGCGATGCCGACCTCCGTTTGCTGAGGATCTATAAAAAGGTGGTGGAGTGCGGTGGCTTCTCTGCCGCCGAGGTGGAGCTGAATATCAGCCGGGCCGCTATCAGCATGGCGATGAACGACTTGGAGACGCGGCTCGGTCTTCGGCTATGTCAGCGGGGGCGAAGTGGCTTTGCCTTGACCGACGAAGGCTCCGAGGTCTATGAGGCCACACAACAGCTGCTGGCGTCGGTGGAAGGCTTCCGCACCCGGGTCAACAGCCTTCACGCATGGCTCAAGGGCGAGCTCAATATCGGCATCACCGACAACCTGGTGACCATACCCGAGATGTATATCACCAATGCGCTCAGTGCGCTCAAGGAGCGCGGTCCGGATGTACGCATCAACATCCGCATGATACCGCCCAGTGACATCGAGCTGGCCGTACTGGATGGGCGCCTGCATACCGGTGTGGTTCCAACCCTCAAGACCTTGTCCGGGCTGAATTACCTGTCGCTGTACGAGGAGACCTCACAGCTCTATTGCGCCTCCGGTCATCCCCTGTTCGACGCCGAGGGAGTGACGGAGAAGCAGTTGGCGAACTGCGACGCCGTGATACCCGCCTATGCCCAGACGGCAAAGATCAAGGCACAGCATGAGCACCTCAGGTCTGCCGCCACAGCCACCGACCGGGAAGGCATTGCCTTCCTGATCTTGTCCGACCGTTATATCGGTTATCTGCCGACCCACTATGCCGAAAGGTGGGTACGCGATGGCAGGATGCGCGCCCTGAACCCTCAAAGGTGGCACTATCTCACCCATTACAGCGCCATCACCCGCAAGGGTGCCCCACCCAACCTGGTGCTGGAAAGCTATCTGGAGGAACTCGAGCGTCTGGTAATAGGCTAGATGGTATCTAAGCCCTACTTCTCGGTATCCAGAGGAATGGTTTGCATATAACGCCAAAGCTGCCGGGCCTGCGGGCTGTCACTGTCGCGCAAGCCTGCGGCAACGCCGGCCTGGTCTTCCTGCGATCGATGCTGGCCGAGTTTGGCCTTGCCATGGATCTCGTGGATACGAATCCTGAAGCCGACGATGGCGGGAAGTAGTTTGTCGCGCAAGGCATCGCTTAATGTCTCGGGATCATCGAGTAGTTCGGGTTCGTATTTGGCCAGTGTCTTGTCGAGGATCTCGTGCGTGACAGACGAATCGAGTAGTTCAAGCGTGCCCTCGATATGTACGACCGCATAGTTCCAGGTTGGCACCGCCGGTTTCTTGGCATACCAGGTGGGAGAGATATAGGCGTGAGGGCCGTTGAAGATCGTCAGCACTTCCTGGCCGTCCAGGCTTCTCCAATGGGGATTGGCCCGGGCAAGATGACCGTAAAGGGTGCCATGCTCCCCTTCATTGCGATCCAGAAGCAAGGGCAGGTGGGTAGCCTGTAGTCCCTCGCTGATGAGGACACCAAAGCTGAATTCTTCGATGAGAGCGTAGGCTTGTTCCTGGTGCATCGCCATGGAGTAGGGAATATGCATCATGTCGAAGCCTCTTGGATCAGGGTGGATAGCGCTATCCGCTGATGTCCTAGGTCATCGAAGTTGTTCGGTGATAGCCAGTGCGTGAAAGCGTTCTCCAGCGCGGGCCATTCGCTGTCGAGAATCGAGAACCAGGCGGTATCGCGATTTCGCCCAGCCACCACACGGTGCTGGCGGAAGATCCCTTCGAAGCGAAAACCCAGGCGCTCGGCGGCGCGTCGTGAGGGCGCATTGAGCGCATCGCACTTCCATTCGTAGCGACGATAGCCGAGTTCGAAGGCTCGGCGCATCATCAGCATCATTGCCTCGGTGGCGGCCGGAGTGCGCTTGAGGCGCGGCGTGAAGTGCAAGTGACCAACTTCTATCGAGCCTTCTTCGGGGTCGATGCGCAGGTAGGCGGCCACGCCCAGCGCCTGTCCGCTACCATTCTCGACGATGGCATAGAAACTCGGGTCGCGGCTGGCCGCACGTCCCGCCAGCCAGTCGTGGTATTGGGCAGTGTTTTCGAAAGGGCGACCGCCCAGATAGGTCCAACGCTCTTCCAGTCCCTCGCCGGGCGTAACGCTTGGGTCAAGAAAGGCTACATGCAGATCGTCGGCGTGACGGTCGACATCCAGCGGTTCGACCCGTACCAAGCTTCCTATCATAGGCTCGGGATCGGGAAAGGCGGCACCTTGCCAATCCGTCACCTGGCGGCCAACGGGTTGGCCGTAAGCGTTCGTCTCCGTCATGGGCAACTCTCCTCGAGAACCTTGTCGTCCACCGCCAGCGCGTAGTGATAGAACACCGTGTCGCGCTGCCATCCCAGCGACTCGTACAACCCCTGAGCGACATGGTTCTCTATCTGGGTAGCCAGCTTCAGGTGCCTGACGCCGTTGTCCAGAGCCAGGTCGCGGGCGGCATTCATCAGCGCCCGGCCGATACCACGCTGACGTGCCTGAGGAGCGACGAAAAGGTCGTTGAGAAGCCACAACGGGGCCAGGCGCACGGTGGTGAAAAGGGGATAGAGCTGCACGAAACCCAGCAACTCGTCATCTTTGTCTTCATAGACCAGCAGGTGAGAATCGCCCAACCCCAGGCGATGTGCCAGGAAGTTACGGGCGCCAGCCGGGTCCGAAGGCTGGTCGTAGAACACCCGATAGCTGTCGAGCAGTTCACCAAGGGGCTCGATATCGTGCAGCTTGGCATGACGCACTGACATGAGAAAGTCCTCCTGAAGGGTGACACCCACTCAGTCTGGAGGCATATTGGTTCCTCAATAAGAGCCAATTTTCGAGAAAATCATGGAACCGGTTATTGGTGACGATGCAGATTGGACGACCGAGGCACTGGGTATCGAGCTGGCCAGCCTGTCTTCGGCACCGCTTGCGCAGCGTCTTTATCGCGCTCTGCGTACTTGGATACAGGAGGGGCGCCTGGTCAGTGGCCAGCGGTTACCGTCTTCGCGTCGGTTGGCCCAGGAGCTGAGCTTGGGACGCAACACCGTGCTGGCTGCCATCGACCAATTAATCGCCGAAGGCTTTCTGGAAAGCCGGCCGGGTGCCGGCACCTTCATCGCAGATGTGGCGTTCGAAACCACGGCGAGCCAATCTGGCAAGACGAGTCCGCCATTGGGGCAGACGACAGTGGGCGAGGCCGAGCTATCATCGCGCGGTGTACAGCTGCTTGAATTCTGCGCCACCCTCGACAACCGCTTCGGCGCCTTTGCACCTGGTGTGCCGGCGTTGGATCGCTTTCCCTTTGAGCTTTGGCAGCGGCTGTTGCGGCGTCATCTGCATGCGACGCCCACCCAATGGCTGGATTACCAGGCCCAGGGTGGTGTACCGGCATTGCGGGAGGCATTGTGCGACTATCTGCGGCTGTCGCGCTCGGTGCGTTGTCGCCCTGAGCAGATCCTGATCGTTCAGGGGGCCCAACAAGGTTTCGAACTGCTGGCGCGCATGCTCGGCGATGTCGGCGACCGGGTGTGGGTCGAGGAACCTGGTTACAACGGTGCCCAAGCCTGTTTTAGTGCGGCTGGCTTCGACGTGGAACCGGTGCCGGTGGATGCCGAGGGCATGAGCGTTGAACGCGCTCCCGTTGGAGGAGTCTCGCCCCGCTTGATCCATGTCACGCCGTCTCACCAATACCCTAGCGGTGTCACGATGAGCCTGGCACGGCGTCTGGCACTGCTCGAAGTCGCCGAGCACCACCGCGCCTGGATCGTCGAGGACGACTACGACAGCGAGTTTCGTTATGGACAGAGGCCTATCGCTGCCTTGCAGGGGTTGGTCGATGGTGCCCGAGTGATCTATGTCGGTACCTTCAGCAAGGTGCTCTATCCGGGGTTGCGGCTGGGCTATCTGGTGCTGCCCGAGCCTTTGGTGCTGCCTTTCCGCCGCGCCAATGCGCGCCTGCATCGCGAAGGGCAATATTCGCTGCAGGCGGCACTGGCCGAGTTCATTGCCCAAGGACATTTCTCACGCCATGTACGACGTATGCGTGACTGCTATCGTCAGCGCCAGGCGCGGCTACGCAAGGCCCTGGCACCCGCAGTGGCGCGTGGCCTGACGCTTTCCGAGGGCCAGGCCGGCATGCACCTGGTAGCCTGGCTCGACGATCTGGAGACTGAGCGGACGTTGGTGGCTCGAGCCGTCGAGCAGGACATCACCCTCTCGCCGCTCTCGCGTTATTACCTGCGCCAACCGGGCCGCCCTGGTCTGGTATTGGGTTATGCCGGAGCACGTGAAGATGAGATCGAACGTGCTGGAAGTTGGTTGGCAGGTGAGTGGCTGGCACTCAGTGGAGCATGAAGATCATGCACTCCGCCTAGCGACCAGCGTGATTTCCACTCGACTATCGCCATAAAGCTTGGATGATTCGGTGCAGGTGCGAGCAGGATAGTGATCCTTGGTGAAGAATTCAGCATAGGCGGCGTCCATGTCACTGATCTCGTCCAGATCGACCAGGTGCACGTCGACCCGTACCACGTCATCCAGACGGCAGTCCGCTGCCTCCAGCAAGCGTTGGAGTTGGCGCATTATCCAGCGGGTTTCCTCGCTGACATCGCCGATCACGGTCTCGCCGCCCTGGATATCGGCTGCTGTTAACCCGGAAGCGAAGACATAGTCGTCATCCAGCACCAAGTGGCTACCGGGGAAGGCCGGGGCGGGCAGGGTGGGGTCGTTGCGATAGTCCGGCATACAGGCGTTCTCCTGCTTGTGCGATATCTGTCAGTGTAGTCGCTGCCGCATTCACCCATGTCATGGCTGCGACTCACGCCGAGAGGGGGAAGAGTCGTCTCGGCACCCACCACAGGAAAATTGCCATCCCTAGCAGTTCGACCAGTGATTGCAGCACGATGACCACGGCAGTGACTTCGAAGGATGCCGGCAGGGCCAGAGCAATGGGCAGCACCACGAAGGAGTTGCGGGTACTGAAGCTGAACGCCAATACCCGTCCTTGTCGTATGGGCAGGTGGAATATCCAGGCGAGTATTCGCGCCAGCAAGGCCGACAATGCCAGAAAAGCGATGAATAGCGGGGCGACTCTGGCCAGTATGGAACTCGAGGCCATGACGGTCTCGACCTGGGAAGTGGCGATCAGCAACACGACCAAAGCCAGAAGCGGCACCGGGAACCAGCCGAGAGCATGCAACATGGGAACTCTTTGTCGTTTGCGTGCAACCCAGGCTTGAGTCAGGAAAGCGGCCAGCAGCGGCAGCAAAATCAGCCCGACAAAGGCTTCCAGCAATTCACGCCTGGCCAGAGCCAAGGCCAGTTCCTGGCCGGAGAATGCCCAAACATAGAAGGGCAATAGCGCTAGCTGCAGCAAGAGGCTCACCGGTGTGAAGGCGATGGCATGACGCGTGTCTCCCCCTCCCAATTGGGTGAAAGCGATGAACCAGTCGGTACAGGGCACTAACAGAACCAGCATGATGCCCAGGCGAACCGCTGGAGTGGCGGGGGCGAGCTGCAACAGGCCCCAGACGATGGCAGGCAACAGCAGGAAGTTGCCGATTATCGCAACAGTGAGGAAGCGGCTATCGGACAGGGCTTCAGGGAGCTTGGCCAGTGGTACCTGAGTGAAAGTTGCATAGAGCAGCATCCCCAGCACTGGCCACAGTAACGTTTCCAGGACCTGTGGTGTCTCGGGTAGCACCATACCAATGACGAGCCCGGCGCTGATGGCTACCAGGTAGACGAGCACTTGGTAGGCCTCGAGTCGTTCCCGCGTCATGACACTGGCCCGCTCAGGCGATCGAGGCGTAGCCGTTCGCGTTCGTCGAACAGGCGACGGCTTCCCGCGGTGACGGCGGCCAGAGTGCCGAAGCCAGTGCCCACGGTAATGGTGAACATCACCAGGATCTGGTATTTCACGGCCACGGCCGGCGGGCTGCCGGCGAGAATCTGGCCGGTCATCATGCCCGGCAGGCTGACCACTCCCGCTGCAGCCATGGCGTTGATGGTGGGGATCATGCCGCTGCGCATGGCTTCGCGGCGAATGTCGCCGATGGCCTCTTGCCAGCGCTGACCAAGCATCAGGCGGTTCTCGATCACTGCGCGCTGGCGCCAGGCGGTATCGGTCAGGCGGTCCAGCGAGAGCGACACGCCGTTCATGGTATTGCCAAGCATCATGCCCAGCAGGGGAATGGCATACTGCGGCGTGTACCAGGGCTCGGGACCGATGATGACCGTGAGCGTCAGCACGGTGACCGTAAAGGACGACAGAAACATCGACAGGGTGCCGATGCCGAAGGCCCAACCGCCCAGCAGACGACGTTTCTGGCGCGCCATGACCTCGCGTCCGGCGATCAGCAGCATGGCGATGGCCATCAGCGCCACCCAGTGCAAGCGGGAGGCGGCGAACAGCGCCTCCAGAATGAAGCCGATCAGCGCGAGCTGTAGTACGGTTCGGGTGGCGGCGATCAGCAAGCTCTTGCCGACCTCCAGATGGGTCAGATATGTGCAGGCGGCCAGTGCCACTACCATCAAGGCGGCAAGACCCAGTTGCCACCAGGCCAGATCGATCACGTTCATCGCACCTCCTTGAGACGCGAACCTTCGATGCGATAGTGACGGTTGGCGACATGCTCGATCTGGCGTGAGTCATGTGCTACCCACAGTACCGGCAAACTCAACTGTCTGGCTCGCTCGAGCAGCCAGCTTTCACAACGCTGGGTGGCGGTGTCATCGAGATTGGCAGTGGGTTCGTCCAGTAGCAGGGCACAAGGAGAGAAAGACAGCGCCCTCAATAATGCCAGGCGCTGTTTCTCACCGGACGATAGCCGGCCGACTTGCCAATCGAGTGTCTCCCTGTCGAAGCCCAGCGCGGCCAGATCCTCTTGCGAGATGGGGCGAGCATGCTCGCCGACGCTCGGTGCCCACCACTGGCTCTCAGCAGGTACCAGCATCACCAGGCCACGCCATTCATGTCCCGGCAGTTGTGACTGGGCACGATCACCCAGCCAGATATCGCCGTCATGAGGCTCGAGATCAGCGATGGCGCGTAACAAGCGGCTCTTGCCCGAACCGCTGGGACCGGAAAGGCAGACGATCTCGCCCGGAGCGACGGCGAGAGTGACATCCTCCAAATGGCCAATGGATACCTTGTCGAGTCGCAGGGCGTCGGTGGTCGTCAAGCGGTAACCTCATCAATGGGCATGAGTTTACGTCCAGCATATATCGGATGATCGTAATCTATCACGCGCTTCAGTAGCCCCGAGTCAGAGTGACGCTGTCCCGTCATATCGTCAGGTGATCGTGTATCGATAGCGGAAGCTTGGCCTCGGCAAGCTGCTAGCATCATAAAGACGATGACAGGGGAGGATGAACCATGCCTCAGGCCGTATTGCTCGACATCAGCGGTGTCCTTCATGAGGATGGCGTACCGCTGCCCGGTGCAGTGGAAGCGGTGGAACGACTGCAGTCTGCGAATGTGGCTCTGCGTTTCGTGACCAATACCTCCAGAAAAACCAGTGCCGCGGTGTATGCGGAGCTGGTGGAGATGGGATTTGGTGTAGAGCATCAGCAGATCTATACCGCGCCGGAAGCAGTGAAGGCGTATTTACAGCAGCACCGACTGCGGCCCTATCTACTGATCCATGATGCCTTGGTGCCGGAGTTCGAGGAACTCGATCTTCACGACCCCAACGCCGTGGTGCTGTGTGACGCCGGGCAGCGCTTCGACTACGCCAATCTGGATACGGCCTTCCAACTGCTGGTGGAACGCGATGCGCCTTTGCTTGCGGTGGGTACCAATCGCTACTTCCGCCGCCAAGGGCGCTTGCACCTGGATGCCGGCCCCTTCGTCAAGGCCTTGGAGTATGCCGCCGACATCCATGCCGTGATTCTTGGCAAGCCGGCCAGCGGCTTCTTTCACGCCGTCTTGCATGACGTGGGGGTGGAGGCCGCCGATACGCTGATGATGGGCGATGATGTCGAAGCGGACGTGGTTGCTGCCATGGAAGCAGGGCTACAAGGATGCTTGGTCAAGACCGGCAAGTATCGTGACGGTGACGAGAAACGAGCGCCTGGGGCCAGAGTAGAGAGCAACTTGGCAGACGTTGTGGAGAAAATCCTGCAGGAGCGTCAAGGCTAGCGTCAGGAAGGGGTGTGAGGCATCAATGGGTGACCTTTATTGTATACGTCAATGTCGTGTATAAGTTGAAATTTTGTGCTCATTTAATCAATCTGTTTTGTATACATAAAAACAGTCAACCTTGGATCCCCATGAGCACAACTCACAACAGCCAATCCGTTTTCGACTTCCATGGCAAACCGCCGCTCGGCAGAGCCTTGCCTCTCTCGCTACAGCACATCCTGGCCATGATCATGGGCACGGTGACCGTGCCGATCATCGTGGTCGGAGCGGTCGGAGCCTCTCTCGCCGAGATGATGACCTTGATCCAGATCTCGTTGGTGGCTTCCGGGATCTCCACCCTGATTCAGCTCTATGGCCTACGAAGGATCGGGGCGCGTCTGCCTACGATCTTCGGGGTCGGGTTCGCCTATGTGCCGACGTTGACCGCCGTGGGGGCGGAGTATGGCCTCGGGGGCATTCTCGGTGCCCAGTTGGTGGGTGGTATTACCATGGTACTGGTCGGGTTCTATATCCAGCGGATCCGCCATCTTTTTCCTCCCGTGGTGGCAGGTACTGTGGTGCTGGTGATCGGTTTGTCGTTATACGACATCGCCATCCACTACATGGCCGGTGGCATCAACAGTGCCGATTACGGTGAACCGTCCCACTGGCTCGTTGCCCTGGCCACATTGGGGGTGGTGTTGCTCGTTTCACAGTTCGCGCGCGGATTTCTCAAGCTGGCGGCCATCATCTGCGGCATCGCGGTGGGCTATGTACTCTCGCTGTTCCTTGGCATGGTGGACTTCGATCCAGTACGCGAAGCTCCATGGTTCACGGCGCCACGCCTGATGCCTTTCGAACTGGAGTTCCATTCCGCGGCAATCATTTCCATGGTGATCATCTGCGTGATCAACTCGGCACAAACCATCGGCGACCTTTCCGCGACCTCGGTTGGGGGCATGAATCGCGAACTGAACACCAAAGAGTTGTCTGGTGGCCTGCTGGGCAATGGGGCTTGCACCGCCGTTGGCTCGTTGTTCGGGGCGCTGCCGACGTCTTCCTACAGCCAGAATGTCGGTATCGTGGCCATGACCAAGGTAGTCAGTCGATATGTGCTGGCACTGGCTGCGGTATTCATGCTCGCCGCCGGCTTGATTCCCAAGTTCGGTGCGGTGATGACCACCATTCCCTATCCAGTATTGGGAGGCGCGACGATCACCGTGTTCGGCATGATTACCATGACCGGCATCCAACTGCTCACCAAGGACGAGATGTCGTCGCGTAACATGACCATTGTCAGCTTGTCATTGGCACTGAGCCTGGGTATCTATGCCGCCCCTGAATCCATCGAACGGTTCCCCGAGCTGGTGCAGATGGTGGTAGGCGGTTCGCCGATCGTCGTCGCCGCGTTGACCGCCTTCACCCTTAACCTGCTGCTACCACGTGTAACCCTGGCTGATGAAGCGAGGGAGCGGGAATTGGTGGCGGAAAAGATGAATGAAGATACCCCCGTTGAGGGGGCCGAACGCCGCCTGTCATGAGGACCTGTCATCAGGAAATCAAAGGCGCCATCTTGTAGGGTGCTCCGGCTTGAGCACACCGTTCTCATCCCAATCGTCCCAACCGGTGAAGGGAATCGGTGTTTCTTCTTCCAGGCTTTCCAAGCGACGTGCCCAGTTCGCCTTATCGGCCTCGAGCTGGGCACGAAAGCTTTCTTCCTCTTGGTAGCTGAGCCCACCGCCTTGCACGCCATAGTGGATCTGTGGCGCTATCACGTCCATGCCCAAGTAGTAGAGCGAGCAATGGATCGGCCACATCAGTGACACGATGTGGCCACTGCGACCGTGCAGCGAAAAGGTGGGTTCCGGCGCACCGGTGGTCACCGAGCAGATTACCCGTTTGCCAGGGAAGCGGCCGCGATCGTAGCGCATGCTGCCGCTATAGATCCCCCCGTAGACGAAGATCCGGTCGAACCAGCCCTTGAGCATCGCGGGCTGGGCATGCCACCACAGGGGAAATTGCAGGACCACCAGGTCGGCACGTTCCAGACGTGCGATCTCACGCTGCACATCGGCAGGCAGGATTCCTTCTCGAAAGCTATACCGCTGTTCCGTCAACGGTGCGAACGATTCAGTGTCGGCCCTCTTGGTGAAGTGTGCCGGGTGCTCGACGGGATCAAAGCCTTCGGCGTAGAGATCGGACACCTCCACGCTGTAGCCGAGGCGCTGCAAGGTCTCCATGGCGATGTCTTTCAGGGCGCCATTGAACGAATGCGGTTCGGGGTGGCAGTAGACGATCAGTGCATGCATGGAGTCACTCCCTTGGTGTCTTGTTAGGAACTACCAAGCTAGACTTTGCGTAAGTGAAATAACATTCCTCATCAATGACAATGAACTTTGCATGAATGAACAGCGAATCCAGTGGGAAGATCTCCGGATCGTGCTGGCGATTGCCGAGACGGGGTCGTTATCTGGCGCGGCACGGAAGCTAAGGCTGAGCCATGCCACGATATTTCGACGCCTGGGAGATATCGAACGACGTCTAGGAGTCGCCTTATTCGAGCGCTTCCGCAGTGGTTATGCAGCAACTACCGCCGGTGAGGACTTGGCCGCTACGGCTGCACGTGTCGAAGAAGAAGTATTGAGCGCCGAACGACGCGTGGTTGGACGAGACTTGCAGTTGTCGGGCTCGGTACGGGTAACGACGACGGATACGTTGCTGATGGGACTCCTGACGCCGATATTTGCCGATTTCCGCCGTGCCCATCCGGATATCATGCTGGAGGTTGTCGTATCCAACCAACTCTTCAACCTCTCCAAGCGCGATGCCGACGTGGCGGTGCGCCCGTCGTCGGCACCGCCGGAGGTATTGGTAGGGCGCCGAGTCGGCAGTATCGCCCAGGCTGTCTATGGTCGTGTCGGTGTGTATGGCGATCGGCAAGGTTATGATGCCGATTGGGTAGGGCCGGATGCGCATCTGGGATATGCTGCGTTGGATGCCTGGATGGCGGATAACGGGGTGGATGGGCAATGTCGTTATCGTGTGGACAGCATGCTGGGCATGTTCCAAGCGGTGCGAGCCGGGATGGGTCTGGCGGTATTGCCCTGTTACCTTGCCGATGCCGACAGTATGTTGACGCGGGTCAGCGACCTTATCCCGGAACTCTGTACCGATCTATGGTTGTTGACCCATCCCGATCTTCGCCGGGTGGCGCGCATTCGCGCCTTACTCGATTTCGTCGCAGAAGCGGTCAGGGAGCAGGAGGGCATCCGCTAAGTTTAAATAAATAGCTATACCTATGTCGGCGAGCCGATATGCTAAGGAATTTCAATTTCTATGGCCATACGAATTTGTGAATATGGGTATAAATTTGCTTGATACATTTTTTGAGTCTAAATAATGGTTGCTTTTTTACCTTTCTGCTCATGATAAGTGATATTGTGTAGCTCAATGATTTTAGGCTTGTTCTTTACAATTTCAAAAGATATTGATAAATATCTCTTGGCTGGCATGAGGGTTGATCTATTGTGTGGAGATGAGCTTTGACTTCCCGTGTGAATAATGGTCATGTCGTTTCGTATGATGATGAATCTCTCGTGCTCGTCGATAGTGATGATCGCGAGATTGGTTTTTGTTCAAAAGCTGATGTACATAAAGGTGACGGCCTGTTGCATCGTGCATTTTCACTGTTTGTCTTTAATTCAGCGGGAGATCTCATTATCCAGAAGCGTGCAGTGAACAAGCAGCTATGGCCAGGTTTCTGGTCAAACACCTGCTGCAGCCATCCGCGTCGTGGCGAAAGCATGGAGATCGCCACACAACGACGATTGAAGGAAGAAATAGGGATTCAAGCTCCACTTTCCTTCTTGTTCAAATTCCAATATCAGGCAAGGTTTGGTGACATTGGAGCTGAAAGTGAATTGTGCTGGGTATATGTCGGCTATAGCGATGAAGTGCCCAATTTCAACAGTAGCGAAGTGTCTGAAATTCGGTATCTTTCTCCGGAGAGACTGGATAATGAAATGAGCGATAACCCAGACATTTTTACACCATGGTTCAAGATGGAGTGGCAGCGAATAAGGCGTGACCACTCTGATGTAATGGAGAATCGAGGACAAAACGACTATTAAAGATATAGTGAATGATAGGTGGCGTGTGTCGGGAGGCCCAGGGATGAGGCGGCATTATATTCTGGGAACCACGGCAAGTGGGAAAACATCGGCTTCAATTTCATTGGCCGAAATGGTGAATGCTCCCGTTGTGGTGCTGGACCGAATACAGTGTTTTCAGGAGTTGTGGACTGTCAGCTCGCGTCCCCAAGATTCTGAATTGGGGGCGACCAAGCGGTTCTACCTTGATGATCGTGAAATATCTCATGGGAATTTAGGTGTGGAAGATGCGTACACTAAACTAGTGAATATTGTTGATAAACTTTCGAATTATCATTCGTTTGTCATTCTTGAGGGAGGCTCGGTATCGCTTTGCCGCCTTATTGTGGAACGTGCCGAGTTATGCCGTGGTTCCACGGTCGAAATACGCTGGAATAATCCTGATGATCCAGCTTATGTTCAGAAAATCAGGGAGCGTGTAGTGCAGATGATGGAGCCTCGAGTTGACCGAAGATCGATTGTCGATGAGCTAAAATACGCATGGGATTATAAGGAGCAACGAGATTTCATTACATCAATATGCGGGTTTGATGGTATACTGTCATGGTGTGATGATAATAATTTCCACATCGAAGATGTTGATTTCGAGTGTCTCCCTCTATCAGCTATTGGAGAAATTACCGACCGTGTGGCCGAGTCACATCGGAAATACGCTAGGACCCAATTTGAGATGCTAAATATAATGGAACAAGCGATGATCGCTACTGGAGTGAAAGTTGTCAGATAAGCTGGTCAGGAAAACTAGATATAACGGAAGGTCCACGGTTAGTAAGACACGGTCCACAACCTATTGAGGAGCGGTTTGCTGCCAGTTGAGAGAAGTGGTGTCTCTTCACAAGCCTGTTCTAATTATCAGTTTTGATAACGAGCGGATAATCAGACTGTCTTTTTGCCATTCGTATGCATTGCTATCTGCCAGTTTAATGCAAGGGTAGCAACGTAGCATTACTTCACAAACTGCTTCCGCTTGAAGCTGGGCAAGTATTTGGCCTACACATTGATGCATTCCAACGCCAAATCCTAATTGCTTCCTGCTGTTCTTTCTTGCAATATTGAACGTGTCGGGGGAATCGAATACTGAGCCATCTCTATTGGCAGCGCCAAGGCAAAGAAGAATATTGTCGCCGGCCCTGAATGTCTTTCCATGCAGATACATCTCTGTTGTAACCCGGCGTCGAGTCATCTGTAAAGGAGGTTCAAAGCGCATGACCTCTTGAATGCAGTTGTGCAGTAATTTTGGTTGCTGTCGCAGTTTTTCCTGTTCAGCAGGATAACAGGCTAGAAGCAAAAACACATTACCGATCAGTGCCGCAGTCGTTTCACTCCCTCCACCAAAAGCCGTGATGCAGTCAATGGAGTAGTCTTGGGCGTTTCTCTTGTCACACGCATCGTTAAAGCTTTCAAAAAATAAAGATTTTTCTGACGATGAGGCTATGCGCGAGTAGTGTGAAGTGAAAACAGAGTTGAGGCGATCTAAAGCTTTGGCCAGTGCATATAACCCCTTCTTATTTATGGCACTTGGGTCAAGCAAGAGTCGGCTGTTATCACCTTCCTGATTAACAATCTCCATCTCTTCCTGATTCAGGTTTAGCCATCGTGAAAAAACGCTGTACCATAGTGGACTTGCAATATGATAGATGATATCTACCTCTTGCCGATCTTTTATCGCGCCGAGTATCTTGTTGACTTCCATTTTTATTATCCGCTTCAGTTCGTCAAAGTATTCGCCACTCAATGCTCTTATCATCGATTTCTTATGACTGTCATGCCGCTCCCCTTCTTCAAAGAGAAGGATGGAGCGAATGATGTCCTGTAGCTCATCAGGGATGACTATAGACTCTTTTTCAAATTCATCTATCAAGCTATCGGAGATGCCTGATGTAACAAGATTTTCATGTCGGAGGCAGTGTTGAATATCATCGTGGCGTGTGAGTATCCATGTATTCCCTATACGATAAACAGGGAAATTGTTGGACATTTCCTTGTAGGTGGAATATGGGTCTTTATTGAATGATTCTGACCTCGGATTGAACCTGAATCCTTTACTTAATACAGTCATCGATTCCTCGGCTTTATTTCCAGTATTCGAGTGATACCGTCTTAACACACTGGGGAATCGAATATAAATTGAATTGCGTGATGATACTTATTGTAAGGTGGTATATACGTGAGCCATTTTCGACAGAAATCGTGATCGACACCAAGTATCACTGACCGCGCTGGGTATTGAGCGACTGCTTGGCTTGGCAGGAGGAGGGCCAGTGGCACCCGGGCTCTATTTTCCCGAGGTATTGATCGACCCGTCCTACTTCGTCTGTCGCCTGGAAGAGTTCGGAACTCGTATTACTGTGACGCCTAATGGTATAGCGCCTGTAGATACCTACGCGATGTCCCTGAGAACGGTTAGCTCGGGGTTGTTGCCAGCGCCCACTTCACGGCTTCTTCCGCATGGATGGTGGTGGTGTCGTAAAGCGGCACGGTCGTATGTTCCTGTTGCACTAGTAGCGCGATTTCCGTGCAGCCGAGGATCACCGCTTCGGCGCCTCGTTCGCGTAGGGCATCGATGATCTCGAGGTATTGCTGCCGCGATGCCTCAGAGATTCGACCAAGGCAGAGCTCGGAATAGATTATCTGGTGCACGATGTCTTGTTCTGGCGCGGTGGGTACCAGGACGTCGATGTCATGGCCCTCGGCAATTCGGCCCTTGTAGAAGTCCTGTTCCATCGTGAAGCGAGTGCCTAGCAGACCCACGCGTTTGATACCGTCATTGGCAAGCCGTTGCGCTGTGGCATCGGCGATGTGCAACAGGGGAATGGAGATCGATGCCTCGATCCGGGGCGCGACCTTGTGCATGGTGTTGGTACAGATCAGCAGGAAGTCGGCGCCGCCGGCTTCGACCGAGCGTGCCGCGTCGGACAGAATGTCCGCCGTCGCTTCCCATTCGCCTTCGTGCTGGAGTCGCTCGAGTTCCGCGAAGTCGACGCTATACAGGCAGATCTTGGCCGAGTGCAGGCCTCCCAACGCGGCTTTCACGCCCTCGTTGAGCGCTTTGTAGTAGCTTGCCGTGGATTCCCAGCTCATACCGCCGAGCATTCCGATGGTTTTCATGGAGCATCCTTCTCCTTATTCCTCGATTTCCCATGATGGGTTCCAGGCCACCTCCCATAGGTGTCCGTCGGGGTCCTGAAAATAGCCGGCATAGCCGCCCCAGAAGGTTTCGTGCGCAGGCTTGGTGACCGTGGCACCAGCGCTTTGCGCTTGTGCCATCACGGTATCGACGTCTTCTCGCGAAGTGACATTATGTGCCAAGGTGAATTCGGTTGCACTAGGCGTGCCTACGGGCACATCCGCATCATTGCCTATGCAGCGGCGTGGCCAGATCCCCAGCTTCAGCCCGCCCTGCAGGTCGAAGAATGCTACGGCCCCATCGCCTTCCTCGAACTCCTCGCCGACGATACCTGGCGTTTCCAGACCGAGTCCATCGCGATAGAAGTGCAGTGCGCGTTCCAGGTCATCGACGCCTAATGTGATCAGCGTGATACGTGGTTGCATGGCAAGCTACCCCCAGTTCGTGGCAAATCATCACCGGATTCCGGGTAAGGTGAAATTCAGAGTAGATCAAGTTGTCTCTGAGGGTAGCGCTCTGCGTCCTTTTCTTCATGCAACCCAGGTACATCGTGCGAGCGCCTTTTATATATATGGAGGGCAGCTTCCTTTCGCGAGTTCTCTTTTTAAGTCCAGCGGATGGCATGAGCGTGTGAGAGATAGCAATTTATGAGGGCCGATCCTCTGGCTTGTCCGGGTTGCGCAGGTAAGCGAGCCAGTACACGCCTGCGACCAGCAGGGTACCTCCGACGATATTGCCGGCGCTGACCACTACGAGATTGCTGAGCGAAGCCGTGAGCGTTACCGTGCCTTGTTCATCCAAAACGAGGCCGAGGGGTAGGAAGAACCAGTTGGCGATCGAGTGTTCGAAGCCCAGGGTCACGAAGGCGCTGATAGGCAGCAGAAGAGCCAGGATCTTGTCGGTAACGCTGTGACCGCCCATCGCCAACCATACCGCCAGGCATACCAGTACATTGCACAGAATGCCACGGGCGAAGGCTTCACTCAGCGGTAGGTCCGCCTTGGCACGGACGATCTGCAGTGCCGTCTCCCCCACGGCGCCACCGCCAAGACTGGCGATATCGGCCCATACCACCAGCATTACCGTACCCAGGCAGCCAATCACATTGCCCAAATAGACCAGCCCCCAATTCCTCAATACCCCGCGTGTACTGATCAACTGGCTTGCCCAGGCCATGGCCAAGAGGTTGTTGCCAGTGAACAGTTCTGCGCCGCCTATCACTACCAGCACCAGGCCGAGGCAGAAGCTCAGGCCTCCAAGCAGGCGGGTAACCCCGAACCCCAGACTGGAGTCGGTAACGACCATGGTAAAGAACAAGGCGCCAAGGGAAATGAAAGCACCGGCGAGCACTGCCAGTACCAGCAACGTCAAGGCGTCCGCACGCGCCTTGGCCACGCCCATGCTTTCCACTCTCCGCGCTATCTGATCAGGCTGATAGGCGTCGCCAAACAGGTTCCCTTTGTCCATCGCGTAAGCCCGCTTATGTCGGAGAATTGTTTTCCCTCACTATAGCGGGTCATATGTCGTACTCATCATGACGCCGGTTCCACACGTACGGTGCCGTTTGGGGCCAACCTTCGGGCGAGTCTTCCCACGTCTCCTGACGACCGTACGCGGTCAGGTCCAAATAGGTCCAGTGACTGCCCAGGTATTCGACGCCGCGTTTGCCAGTGAAATACGTCCTGTAGATATCGTTACCGTTGCGCAGGAAAACGCTCACGCCATGCTTTTCACCGCGATCGGCGCTGGGGTCATCCTTGTTGCCCGTTGTGACGCCCATGTCGAAGTTGAAGTCGCTATCGTATGAGGAATACCAGGTCGGATGTATCCATCCCATGCGTGCCTTGTAGCGTTCCAGCTTGTCGAGCGGAGCGCGCGATATCATGACAAAGGAGGTATCGCGGGCATGCAGGTGGGCAGGATGGGTCATGGCGTCAGCGACCCACGAGCAGCCATCGCAGCCGGCTTCCCAGTCGGGCCCAAACATGAAGTGATAGACGATTAGCTGTCGGCGGCCTTCGAAAAGTTCGAGCAGGCTCACCTTGCCCGATGGTCCTTCGAAGACATACTCCTTTTCTACCTTCACCATCGGAAGCCGACGACGTTCCGCGTTCAATTTATCGCGAGCGCGGGTCAGCGCCTTTTCCTTGGCGATCTGTTGCTCGAGTGCGGCCCGCCACTCGTCCATCGAGACGATGGGGGGTAGGGGATTGCGGGAATCGTTCACTGCTGGTTCCTCCCGTTGCGCTGCAATGTGATGCGCCATCGGTAATCCTCCTCCATACGTTCGAACACTGGCCAGAAGGGGGGCGGGGTACGTCCCTCCAATACCTCGAGCAGAATGGCGAGATGGGTATGCCAACCTCCGGCCACGTCGACCAGGGTATCGATGTCGCCGAGCCGGCGGTGGGTCAGTACCAGCCGCACCTGGTCGCCTTCCTCGCTGAGCTCGAAGGTCACCTCAGACGGTTCCTCGTTGCCGCCACCCCAGGTCATTACCAGTACATGGGGCGGTTCGAAGCGACGGATTTCGTGTTGGGTGGTGCAGCCACCCTCGAAATTGCGGAAACGCTCCGGTGCGGACGCTTGCTGTGGCGACAGGTTGGCATGGTCGAAGTGCAGGGCAAAGGCGCTGCCCGGTCGAGGTTCCATGGTGCCGGCGGCGAGCCACTGGGCGCGCTTGTCGGATTCGGTGAGATAGGCCCATACGCGCTCGATGGGGCCGGGAAGCAGACGCTCGAAGCGGATTGAGGTCAAGTCGAGTAATCGGCCGTAGTTATCGTCGCTCATACCCAGCTCCTTTATTTGATGTCGTGCTCTCTATCTTCGGCATTCAGCGCTGCCTCCAATGCGTCCAGACGCTTGCTCCAGAAGCTTTCGTAGAAGCGTAGCCACTCGTCCGCCGCGGCAAGCGGGTCCGGATTGAGCTGGCAGAAGTGAGCTCGACCCTCTACACGGCGATGGATCAAGCCCGCCTGTTCCAATACGCGCACATGCTTGGAGGCCGCTGCGAACGACATCGAGAAGGGCGAGGCCAACTCGCCGATCTTCCTCTCGCCTGAGGCGAGGTTCTTGAGCATTGCCCGTCGGGTCGGGTCAGCCAGGGCGTGGAAGACCCGATCCAGGGTTATCGTCTGTTGTTCAACCATATGGTTTAGATAGAAGGTGAAGGGCTGTTTGTCAACCATATGGTTGAACAAGATCTGAAAGCGGTGCCAATTGGCCTTCCCGATCACGGCTGCGGATCAGATCGCATGCCCAAGGCAGTGCCTCTGGATACTCCTTGCCGTCCAGGATGAACTCCTGCCCTCGCGCCGCCGCACTCAGCTCGGTGTGATCGGTGTGTTTTTTCCAGCGCTGCCGGTTGGCGTGGTAGGTCAGGGGCGTGCGTCCATCCTCCGGATAGCACCAAGAGGGAAGCCGCCAGGTGGAGGTCTTGGCTGCGTGAGGCGCAGTCAGTTGCAAGTCTGGTGAGGCGTGTGGGAAGACACCGGAGCCCGGCAGCGCATCGCTTAGTCCGTCAAAATGCAGCCGTCGGCTCGCCAGGTAGATCACGTTGTTGGGATCGCCGTGTCGCTGGAAGTGAGGATGATATTCCGCCCACTCATAGTTTCGGAGAGGTGATGCCCCGAGTTTTAATACCTCCGCTACTTGTAGCCAGCCCCAGATGACATGGCACGGGCGAGACTCGGGAGCCCAGCGCCAGACCCCATCGCGGTGTTCGACGCGCCTGAAGAGCCCGAAGAACAGGAAGAGATCGCCTGGACCGACCCCGTGGTTGCGCAGGTGTCCCTGCGCCTGCCCGGCTTGCCCGAAGATCGGCCGCCAGCCGGGTTGGCGGGGAAGCATTTCGCTTATTAGGTCGGGATCGAGATGGGCGCCGTCGTCCAGTGTGACCTTGCCCTTGGTGAGCTGGCCGACGAGGTCGCCAAGTGAGCTCTCATCGTAGACGATATCCCGGTAGCGGATGACCGATTTTCCATCCGGGATTGGCAGGGCGAGCATCCGCTTATCCGGAAAGATGGGGCTGGGCACGCCCCCGGCGGAGGAGTCGAAGCCTTTACGGCTAAGGATCAGTTTCAATCCTTTCTCCCACTGTCAGAAACTCTCCTGACCGGTTGCTTCTCCGGTCAGAGCCAACCTACCCGACAATTAGTAGCGCGACATACGATACAAGGTTAAATAGCAGAATACAGATTTTGTAGATCGCCATCCCTCCATAGTGAAGTGCATCGAACCTTTCAATGGAAAAATGGAGCCATCGGGAATGGAGTCGGTGGCTTGCCAGTCGCTCGGGCTGTGGTGGAGCGAGGTGGGAAAGTGTGGTCTGGTATTGGTGATTGCTATGGATCCGATAGGAAGTTTTTCGCTTTACCTCAATCTAACTTTAGGTCTTAGCCTGCAGTGCAACGGTTGCTTTCGGGCGGCCATTCCACTCTCTGCGGCAGGGCGCCGCTCGGCAAAGGAGTTACCGTCATGCAGGCATCCGTATCTTCGCTTGTGCCCCACGATTCAGCCTTGTGGGAAGCCTCACCTCTTGATCTCGAGGCCTATCTGGAACGCATCGACTACCGGGGGCCATTGACGCCGACCCTGGAGACATTGCGCGCCTTGCAGCAGGCGCATCTCCAGGCGATACCGTTCGAGAACCTGGAGATTATCACCGGCGGTGAAATTCAGCTCGATTTGGCGAACTTGCAGGAGAAGCTAGTGGGGCGTCGTCGCGGCGGCTACTGCCACGAGCAGAACATCCTGTTCGCCACGGTGCTGGATCGACTCGGCTTTGCGGTGGCGGGGCGCAGCGCGCGGATGTTGATGGGCGATGACGCGCGCAAGGTCACCGCCGTGGGGCATACGATCCTTGCGGTCACCCTGGAGGAGCGCGACTGGCTGGTCGATGTCGGCGTCGGTAACGTGGGGCCGCGTGAGCCGGTGCCGCTGGAGGAGGGTATCGAGATGCGTCATGGCCGCTGGGAGTACCGGCTGGAGCGTTCGCCATCGGGGTTCTGGCTGCTGCGCTACCGGCGCCATGACGGCTGGCTCAATCTCTACCAGTTCAGCGACGAACCCTACTATCGTGCCGACTATGAGGACCACAACTACCATGTGTCCCACCATCCGGCGTCGCCTTTCACCCGGCGGATCGTGGCCCAGCACAATGGGGCGGAGGTGCGTTATGCGCTCACCGATCTGGAGCTGAAAACCTTCCGGCCCGGCGAGGCACCGGAGCGGCGTGAACTCGACGCCGGGGAGTTGCCCGGCGTGTTGCGCGAGCTGTTTGGGCTGGTGCTCTCACACGCACAGGAGCGCGTATTGCTGCGGCAGGCCGAGTCGCTCGTTCTAGCAGCGTCCGAGGGCGAACAACTTGGCACCTGAAGGGGATTAACCGAGGCAGCCTACAGTGCCTGAAAGCAGATATTGGAATCGGTGTAGCCGTCAGCCATGGTCGAGCTGCTGGCCCCGCAACCAAGCAATCTCCTCAGCCCAGATAGCCGGCTCGATGGTCTCCAGCACCAGGGGAATGTCGTCAATGCGCGGGTCGCGCATGATGGTGGTGAAGGCGTCGAGGCCGATATTGCCCTGACCCAGGCTATGGTGGCGGTCGACGCGGCTGGCGAACCCGCTCTTGGCATCGTTGAGGTGCATGCCGCGTAGGTAGCCGAAGCCGACTATCTTATCGAATTCGTCCAGTGTTGCGGTACAGGCCTCCGGGGTTCGTAGGTCGTAGCCGGCGGCGAAGGCGTGACAGGTGTCGATACATACCCCAACCCGCGACTTGTCGTCGACCTGTTCGATGATCTCCGCCAGGTGCTCGAAGCGCCAGCCCAGGTTACTGCCCTGGCCGGCGGTGTTCTCGATCACTGCCGTGACGCCTTGGGTGTGTGAGAGAGCCTCATTGATGGAGTCGGCAATGCGGGTCAGGCACTCGCTTTCGCTGATCTTGTTCAGGTGGCTGCCGGGGTGGAAGTTGAGCAGGGTGAGGCCCAATTTTTCGCAGCGTTGCATCTCGTCGAGAAAGGCTTCCCGTGATTTTTGCAGCCCCGCGGTATCGGGGTGACCAAGATTGATCAGATAGCTATCGTGGGGAAGGATCTGTTTCGGAGCGAAGCCATGCTCTTGGCAGGCGTTGCGGAAGGCCTCGATGATGTCGTCGGTCAGCGACTTGGCGCGCCACTGGCGCTGGTTCTTGGTGAACAGTGCGAAGGCGTCGGCACCGATTTCGACAGCGCGCAACACGGCTTGGTCGGGACCGCCGGCGGCACTGACATGGGCTCCGAGATATTTCATGACGACGCTCCTTCGATCACTGCCTCATGATTGTCGTGAGGCCCACCGGCCATTTTCGGCACCACGATAGCCTAGCGTCATCAAACAATTGATGCACCATCTGGCTGGCGCTATGACGAGAGCTACCGGAACAACCAAGGTGCCAGGATACGAGTCACGCGGGGCATGACAGCGTATACCATCAGCGCAACGATAGTGGCGGCGATCAAGCCGTGGCGCAGTCCCCATGCACCCAGAGTAGGGGAAAGCGAAAATAGCGGCTGCCATAACAGGGGAATAAGCATCGTGAGCGGCCAGATCACTGCCGTGGTGACGAGCCACTGTTTCCAGCGTGTGGGTTGTTTGCTGGTCACGTTGGGTGGAGTGAACCAGTAATCGATTCCGCTAAGTATCTCAACCGTCTCGTCCTGCTGCAGATCGCTGTGAATGGTGGCCATTAGCTCGCGGCGCTGCTCCGACTCTCGCCATCTCCTGGCATCTTCTTCATTGGAGAATCGCACCGCAATTTCATAGTCCTGGCCGCCTTCCGGGGGACGCAGGATATGCACCCCCAGGTGTCCTGGGAAGCGCGCGGCGGTCTCGATGATCTGTCGCAGCCAGGTCTCGTAACGATCCCGCGCACTGGCGCGCACTCGATGATGGATGCGAATGGTGGCCCCCTCGCGGTGCGAAGAGGACGAGTCCGAAGGGTGCTTGGTCATGTGGTTTCCGAAGTATTCAGGGAACGGCATGAAGCTTGGTCAGTTAGAGTTAGGTTTTGTACGAAAAGTCACCGAGCGATGGCCAGACAAGGCAAAAATCAGCGAGAAGACGGAGTTTACGTGGATTGTAAATGAGTACTTCGAGCTGATTTTTAACGCCGTATGGGCAAGCGCAGGCAGTTTTCGGACAAAGCCTAGACCTTCCAGGGCAGTGGTGGCGGCATCAGCCGTTCCCCATGATACTGGGGGATATCGCCGAAGCGTGCGCTGCCTGCCTCCCAGTCGCGCTGCGCTTCGGCGATCTCCGCCTTGCTGTGGCCGACGAAGTTCCACCAGATCAGCACCTCTTCTTCGAGCGGCTCGCCACCCACCAGGATGGCGCGCCCGCCTTCCGGTAGCGTCACTTCGACACTGTCACGACCACGCCCCAGATAGGCCAGCTCATTGGTGGCGAAGGGCTCGCTGTCGATCGAAAGTTCGCTCTCCAGTGGCAGCAGGGCATATTCGAAGTCCTCCCGGAGTGGCAGTGACAGCGTCGCTGCCTGAGGACTATACAGGTCCACTCCGACCAGCGGGGAGAACGACAGCGCCGGTGCCTGGTAGCTGGCAAACTCACCGGTCAACAAGGTCAAATCCACGCCCTGGGCCTGCCAGCGAGGCAGGTTCGGGTAATGATCGAAGCGTGGCTCGGTATTGCGGTGTGCCTGGGGCAGGGCGATCCATAGCTGAGCCGCGTGTAAATGGGATTCGCCAAGTACTGACTCCTCGGTATGACTGATGCCGCGTCCCGCGGTCATCAGATTGACCTGGCCCGGACGTATCACTTGCTCATGCCCCAGGCTGTCGCGATGCAGCACCTCGCCTTCGATCATCCAGGTGAAGGTTTGCAGGCCGATATGGGGATGCGGCCCGACCCGCAGGCCGGCGCTATCACCTTTGAATACCGAAGGGCCGGCGTGGTCGAGGAAGCACCACGCTCCCACCAGACGACGCTGCCGCGAAGGCAGCACCCGATTGACGGGAATGCCGCCCACGTCGGCGGTGCGTGGCGCGATATGCTGGATCAGACGCTTGCCAGCCACCACTGGGCAGTCCAGGGAGGAGGACAGTGTCTTGTCATCGATGAGATTGCTCATGAGGTGCTCCTAGAGGATAAGCACGGGCTCGTCTCGGCCCCACCGAGGGAGATCGCTTCAGCATAGGTGGTCTCTTCCCGTCATGCCTGGGGCCGAGACGGTCGGCATCAGCTCTGGCTAGAGAGACTTTGCTGCGCGTAGCTCTGCATCAGGTTGGCATAGGCCGGAAGATGGCCGGCCAGCAGGCCGCCGAAGCCCTCGATGTCGTTGCGCCAGTCGCGATGCAACTCGCCGCCCACGGCGAACCAGGTCATCAACTGGGCACCGGCCTGGGACATGCGATCCCAGGCGGCATTGCGAGTGATCGGGTTGAAGGTGCCGGAGGCATCGGTGACCACGAAGACTTCATAACCTTCCTCCAGGGCAGATAGCACCGGGAAGGCCACGCACACTTCGGTGACCACACCGGCGATCAGCAGCTGCTTCTTGCCGGTGGCCTTGACGGCTGCCACGAACTCCTCATTATCCCAGGCATTGATCTGCCCCGGACGCGCGAAGTAGGGCGCCTGAGGAAACTTCTCTTTCAACTCCGGCACTATCGGGCCGTTGGGGCCATCTTCGAAACTGGTGGTGAGGATAGCCGGGATGTCGAAGAACTTGGCGATATCGGCCAGCGCCAGCACATTGTTCTTGAACTCGTCCGGGCTGAAATCGCGTACCAGGGACAGAAGGCCTGCCTGATGGTCGACCATCAGCAGGGCGACATCTTCCTTGTTCAGGCGGTTGTAGGCATAAGACATGACAGCTCTCCTTTCATCTTGGAGCAGGGGAACCCGGCAGCCGGGCTGCCGGGCGCTTGGACAGATGGGTCAGGCCCGCCTGTCACTCAGGACGCCGTACTTCCCTTGCTGGAAGTCGGCAAAGGCTTGCTGGATCTCCTCAGTGCTGTTCATCACCATGGGCCCATAGCCCACCACGGGCTCTTGAATGGGCTCGCCGCTGAGCAGCAGGAGTTTGGCATCGTTGTTGGCCTCCACATGCAGCGAGTCGCCGCGGCGTGCGAAGCTAACTACCCCTGCATCGCGCACCAGCTCGCTGCCGTTGATCTGCACCGTGCCACTGAGCACCACCAGCAACGTGGTGTGGCCATCGGGCACGGGCAGCAACACATCGCCGCCCGGCCGCAGGCGCACGTCCCACAGGTTGATCGGTGTGAAGGTCCGTGCGGGCCCTTGGTGACCGAGGTAGTCACCCGCTACCACGCGAACGCGACCGGCTCCCTCCGATAGAGGCACATCGGGGATATCGCCCTTGAGTAGCGTCTGGTAGGCCGCAGGCGCGGACTTGTCGCTGGCAGGCAGGTTGACCCAGAGTTGCACCATCTCGAGGGTGCCCCCTTGCTCGGTGAAGGCCTGGGAGTGGAGTTCCTCGTGGATGATGCCCGACCCGGCAGTCATCCACTGCACGTCGCCTTCGGCGATTCGCCCACCGCTGCCCGTGGAGTCGCGATGCTCCAGTTCGCCTTGGTAGACCAGGGTCACGGTCTCGAAACCACGGTGCGGATGTGCTCCAACACCCCTCGCCCGGTGAGCCGGCTCGAAATCGAAGGGACCGGCATAGTCCAGCAACAGAAAAGGGCTCACATGCTCCGCCCCCATCCTGTCGTAGGAGAACAGCGAACGCACTGGGAAGCCGTCACCGACCCAGTGACCACGTGGGGCGCTGTAAACACCTTGGATCTTCTTCATCTCCAGGCTCCTTGCTTGAACCAGGGGCTCTAGGCCCTGATGTCGAAAGCCTAGGTAAAGGACGAATTACGCACTAGAGGCTAGAATTCAGACTCACCGTTCTATTCATGGAACAGCGCAATGCAGGATCTCAACGATCTCTATTACTACGTCCAGGTGGTCGATCATGGCGGCTTCGCCCCAGCGGGACGTGCTTTGGGAATCCCTAAATCGAAGCTGAGCCGGCGTATCTCGCAACTGGAGACACGCCTCGAGACACGGCTGATCAATCGCTCGACTCGCCATCTGTCGGTGACTGAACTGGGGCAGGCGTACTACCGTCACTGTGTTGCCATGCTGGTGGAGGCTGAGGCCGCCGAGGAGCTGATAAAGCGAAACCTCGCAGAACCTCGCGGTACTGTCAGGCTGAGCTGTCCGCCCAGTTTGCTGCACTATCTGATCTCGCCATTGTTGGTACGCTTCATGGTGCAATGCCCCGACGTGGAGGTGCAGGTCGAAGCCACTAGCCGGCGAGTCGATGTGGTCAAGGAAGGCCTCGACATGGCCATACGGGTGCGCTTCCCACCCCTGGAGGACAGCGACCTGACCATGAAGGTTTTGTCGAACAGCCCACAGCGCCTGATGGCGTCACCCAGCCTCTTCGCTCGTCACCTGTTACCTCGTACTCCAGGCGATCTGGCGCAGTTGCCAAGCCTGGATTTCGACCAGGTCGACAAGCAACACGTTTGGCATCTCGACGGTCCTGATGGCGTCACTGCCAAAGTGCCGCACCGGCCACGGCTGGTGACCGACAATGCAGAGACACTGCATCAAGCGGCACTGGCAGGTTTGGGCGTCGTGAAGCTGGCCTTGATCGTCGCGGGTAAGGATTTCTCCAGTGGCAACCTCATCGACGTCCTGCCTGGCTGGGAACCACGAGCCGGCATCCTGCATGCCGTGTTCCCCTCAAGGCGTGGGCTACTGCCCTCAGTAAGAGCCCTGCTGGACTTCCTTGGCGAGAACATTAACGAGGTAGACTTCACCAGCATGGCCGCTCTCGCTCAGCAAGAGGTTTAGTGGGCGGTACCTCCTGACTAATAGGGGAAGTGTAAGTAAGGACTCACTGGGGCGGCTAAGTGATATTGGAAAGAAGTAAAAAGGATTGGGTAGTACGTGGCATTGAGGCGAAGTGAGGACTCGCTCCATCAAGTCGTGAGGCTCAGGGTGTTGAGTAAGTACTTGCTTTTGCAGTGTCTTTCGATACTTCTGCGAGGGAAAGCGTTCCGCTACTATGCTGAAAACATGTGACCGGAGACGGCTGTGATGGCATTAGCACAATGGAAGCGCAGGAAACTCGTGTGGATGGGAATATGGATGGTAGCGTCGCTGTTGTTTTTGGCCACAAGTGAGGTGCGAGCTGAGACGGAACCCTATGTGGCCCCTATCGACAGCGATGGTGTGCAACGTATTCATCTCGTGGGTGGGAGTTATTTCTTTGAGCCTGAACGCATTCAGGTCAAGGTCGGGGTACCGGTGGAGTTGATCGTCCGCAAGGAGCCTGGTCTTGCGCCGCACGACTTGGTGATTCGCTCAGAGATAATGCAGCTCGATATCGAAGAGGAGTTGGAGCGTGAGGAGAAAGTCATTCGCTTCACCCCTCAGATACCGGGCCGATTGGTCTTCTATTGCGACAAGAAGTTGCTGTTCTTCCCCAGCCACCGCAACAGGGGAATGTCCGGTGTGCTGGAGGTGGTGGAGTGAGCCATGCTGCCGGAGCTATTGCTGATGGTGTCGCTGAGCCTGGACCCCGATCCGGTGACGGCAGCGTTGGCGCGCTTCGACCAGGTGAATGCTTACCAATTGACGCTGCGCAGCCAAGGCTCGCGCGGCGAAGAAGTGCTCCACTATACCTACCAGCAGCCGGGCTTCGTGCGCATGGATATGGTCAAGCCATACCGCGGCGCGGTGTTGATCTATGACCCGCATGAACATGAAGTACGGCTATGGCCGTTCGGAGGTCCTGGGCGCCGTGCCGGTCTGACGTTGAGCCCCAGCAACCGCCTGGTACGCAGTTCCCGTGGACACCGGGTAGATGAGTCGGATGTGGGAACGCTACTGCGTAGTGTGCAGCGGCTGCAGCAGCATGGAGAACTACGCCAACTGGGCGAGGCCACGGTCGGTAGCCATAGCGTTCATCATCTGGTGGTGGAAGGAAAAGAAGGCCAGACCGTCGGCGAGGTGGCGCGCTTCGAGCTCTGGCTCGATGACCAGACCCTGTTTCCACGCAAGGTGATCAGCTACGACCGGCACGGGGACAGGATCGAAACCGTCATGATGGAGGATATCGTTATCGATCCCGTCTTGTCCCGGGATGTCTTCTCTCCCTGAGGAAGGGAAGCGGGGGAGACAAGACATGGCGGATTACCGGTTCGTGACCATCTGGCAGTTGGAAGCACCTATCGATGAGGTGTACCGAGCCCTAAGTCAGGCGATTTTCTGGCCCGTATGGTGGAAGAGCCTATTGCGAGTGGAGGAGTTGGCGCCTGGCGATGCGCAGGGCATCGGGCGGGTTTATCGCTATGTCTGGAAGAGCCGCCTGGGCTATCGTTTGCGCTTCGATATGCAGGTTGTCCGTGTGCAGCCACACCGGTTGATTGTGGGGAAAGCCAGCGGCGACGTGCAGGGTACCGGCTGTTGGCGATTGTCTCAGAAGGATGATGTAACCCGAGTGCGCTACGAATGGCAGGTGTGCACCACTCGGCGCTGGATGAACCTACTCGCTCCCGTTGCCCGACCACTGTTCGCCTGGAACCATAATACCGTGATGCAGGATGGTGCCATTGGTTTGGCGCGATGGCTCGATGCGCGATTGTTGGGTACCGAGCATGAATGAATGTTCGCGGCTTGCTGTTGACATCAGCTTTCCAGGATCAGCCATCCCCGACCACGGAGCGAACGAAATCCGTCTTGGCTCGCGTATAAGCTTCTCTATCGCTGTGATACTGGGTGGCTAGCTTCTGCTTGAGTAAAGCATATTGCCGGGCGAGCACCGGGTCGGCACGTAATGCATCACGAAAGCTCAGCCGCTGATGCCAAATGCTGCTCCCGTACACCACGATATGCAGGTGGTGGGTACGATGGCCGTTAGCGTAACGCATGAACCAGCGTCGGTCGGTAAGGGTGGCGTTGAACGCATCCGACGTGGTGTAGCCTGAGTCGAGTAGCGGTCCATACAGTGAATCTGCGGTGGCCATCGATTCGACACCGGCCAGAATGTCGATGATTGGCTTGGCTGGTATATCGGGAATGGCGGTGCTGCCGATATGTTCTACCTGGATCAGTTGTGTTGGGAATAGCTCGAGCAGGCGATCACGCTCTGCTTTGAACAGAGGTGACCACTGTGGGTCGTGAGGCACCAGCGCCACTGCTTCATGGATGGCCCGTTCCAAGGACTCGCTGTCCGTCATTCGATGCTTGTTCCGTCATCTGATGCTCTCATGAATGTTATTGGAGAATGCTTTTCAGCGCACTACGAGGATGGCGCCAGGCAATGAGCAGTGCTCATACCTGACGCCCAAGTTGCTTCGAGAGGTGGCGCTTAACTGGCTTCCAACTGAGGATGGCGAGTTTGTGCTTTCGGTAATGCCAGGTTGGGTGCCCAGGCGGGGGCACGTGAGGTGGAGTCGACTAGGGTGAAGCCACCGACGATCTCGGCAAGTCGTAGTGATTGCTCCCTGAGTTGTTCTGCGGCGACACTGGATTCTTCGACCAGAGCAGCGTTTTGCTGGGTCATACGGTCAAGCTCGGCTACCGCCACGTTAACTTGGCCGATACCTTCGCTTTGTTCACCGGTGGCAGCGCGGATCTCGCCAAGCACTCCAGCGACGCGGGTGACGCTCTGTACGATTTCGTCCATGGTCGCACCTGCCTGGCGTACCAGTTCGTCTCCCTGTTGCGTCCGACTGACCGAGGTTTCGATCAGGGCCTTGATTTCGTGCGCGGCTTCTGCCGAACGACTGGCGAGCTGGCGCACTTCGCCAGCCACCACTGCAAAGCCGCGGCCTTGTTCACCGGCGCGCGCGGCCTCCACCGAAGCATTGAGCGCCAGCAGGTTGGTCTGGAAGGCGATGCCATCCATGACGTTGACGATATCGGCGATCTGGCGTGAGGAGTCGCTGATCTCACCCATGGTCGCAACCACCTGAGACACCACTTCACCGCCACGTGTGGCGATTCGTGAGGCCGACTGGGACAGCTCATTGGCCTCGCGAGCGGAATGAGCGGTATGTTCCACTGTGCTGGTGATTTCTTCCATCGACGCCGATGTCTCCTGCAAGCTGGAGGCCGCTTGATCGGTGCGTCGTGCCAGATCCTGGCTGCCACTGGCGATCTCTTCCGCCGCTAGCTTGACCGACTCACTGCTTTGGCGGACATCGACCAGTACGTTATGGATCTTGTCGACGAAGGCGTTGAATTGAGTCGCCAGTTCGGCGGTCTCATTGCGCCCCTTGACCGGCAGGCGCTGGGTCAGGTCGCCATCGCCAGAGGCGATCTCGCGCATGCGACCGGCAAGCTCTCGCAGTGGCCTGGCGATACCGCTACCGACCAGCCAGATCGTCACCAGGCCCAGACCGGCGACCAGCAGCCCTACCAGCCCCATGCCCAGCAGGCTCTGGTGACGCTGGTGGTCCAAGGTCTTTTGTAAGGCTCCGAGATCGGCCAACACCACTTCCTGCGGCAGGCGGGTGACCAACACCCACGGCGCCTGGTTGGCGCTGATAGAAAATGGCCAATAGAGTTCGATCATACCGTCGGCATCGCTGATTTGTAGCATCTCGCCGCTTTGCTGAGCCTCGAGGATCCGCTGCTGAATCTTGTCGCTCAGCACTTGGTTGGCTGCACCACCGAGCGATGCCGTATCGGCAGTATAAGCTGCCACGCTGCCCTGGGATGCGATCAGCGCCATCTCGCCGGCACCGTCATAAAGCCTTTGGTTGGCTTCGCTCAGGAACTCCTGAGTGAAATCCACCGATATGTCGACGCCGGCGATGCCACGAAACTTGTCGTCGACCACTATCGGCACATTGAAGGAAGTGACCATGCGCATGGTGCCGGCGTAATCGTAGGCTGCGGGATCGATGATGCAGGGGGCCAGAGTGTCGCGGGGGCAGAGATAGTATTCGCCTTGGCGTAGTCCGTTGCCCAATGGTGCCTCACTTTCCATGTTGGCTTCTTTGAGAGGTTCCAGGCGCATGCTGCCGTCTGCCTCGCGCACCCACCAAGGGCGGAAGCGGCCACTGCCGTTGGCGAAACCTGTGTCGCGATTGGCGTACAGCCTGTCGGCTCCGAAGGCATCCGGTTCCCAGGCGATATAAGCATCCAGCAACGTGGGGTTCTTGACCACGGTATTGCGGATTAGGTTAGAGAGCTCGTGGCGGCTCAAACGCAACTGAGCGCGTCCGTTGTCATCCTTGATGCCCATCAGCGCATTGGTATGCGCCAACTGGGAGGCGATCGTCAATGCCTGGTCCAGTTCGTTGCGGATACGGCCGGCTTCGGCTGCCGCCAGCGACGACAGTCGTTCGTTGATGCCGCTTTCGAGAAGTGCTTGGGTATGCTCGGCTACTACGCCCTGGGTGCGCGAGGCGGAGACCATCGAATAGCTGACCAGAGCTGCCGTCACCGCCAGGATGCAGGTGCCTGCCAGGGTGACGACGAGCAGTCGAAGGGAACGGAATTGGAAGCGCATGTCGGAGGACTCGTTATTATGGATATATGAGGTGTTGGTGCCCTGTCTTCCAACTGGCAGGGAAAAAGGCGCCGGTCGGACGAAGACTGTTCGACCATAACGCCCTTCAAGGAAAGAATGAGATAACTAAGACGACTTAGGAGTGGTTATTTGCGTCAAAGGTGGGGGTGATGCTCATACTTCTTATTGCATACGGATAAACAGCTTCTCCTTGGGCCAGCGTACTTTCTTGAGTCCGGCCATCCGGTCGTTTTCAGCGTCCCGGTAGCCGAGAGCCATGAGTACCACGCTGCGCAGGTTGCGTTCCCCAAGTTTCAGCAGTTCGTCCAGACCGGTGGCGTCGAATCCTTCCATGGGGGAGGCATCCACCTGCTCCGTGGCGGCAGCCGCCAGTGCGGCACCCAGTGAAAGGTAGGCTTGCTTGGCCGCCCAGTGAAATTTGTCCTCCGCTGAAGCAAAGCCATTTACCGTGCCCTTGATCGCGCTTTCATAGCCTTCCAACTCTGCTAGTCCCACGCCGCGTTCTTCGGCGGTCAATTGGATGAACTCATCGACGTGTCCATCGTGCACCGGATCCCAGGCGGCAAACACCAACAGGTGAGAGGATTCCGTAATCTGCGGCTGGTTGAACGCTACGGGCTTGATTGCCTCGCGTAGCGCTTCATCTTCCACCACCAGTATGGAGTAGGGCTGCAATCCGTAAGACGACGGTGCCAGACGTGCGGCCTCGAGAATCCGCTCGACTTTTTCCTGGGCCACTTTCTGCCCGTTCATGCGTTTCGTTGCATAGCGCCAGTGAAGGGCTTCCGTGATGTTCATGGCTTATCTATCTCCCAATATCGATATCAAGTGGACGACATACCGCTGCGAGCGGCAGCAGTGCGAGCACCGCGGTGAAAAAGGAGGGTGCCGAAGGCGACCAGCATGCCCGCCAGGCCGAGGTTAGGCGGCGGCGCCTCGCCTAACGCGAAGACCGCGATCAGCGTGCCGACCAGTGCCGCCACTGTGCCTATCTGACTCAAGTACACGGGACCGGCAAGCTTCTGTAGCACGAAATAAAACAGGTAAAGCACTGAGAAAATACCGATTTCCACCAGCAAGAGCCGTAGCGCCGTAGTGGACCCGGCCAGTTCCCGTATCTGCCCCGGTTCGAACGACAGTGCGAAGGGCAACAGTGTCAGTGCTCCTCCGAGCATCATCAGCGCTGCCAGGAATACCGGCGAGGCGCCCGTGGGCCAGCGAAGAGTGCGATAGATGTTGCCCAGCGCGATCACCAGCGGCATGGCCAGCACTAGAGCGGCCCAACCCCAGGCACCATCTGCACCGCCGCCAGCTTTGGCGGTAGCCAGCACCAGGCCTCCGGCAAGCCCCAGCAGTACGCCAATCAAGCGCATCG
The DNA here is from genome assembly GCF_000409775.1 of Litchfieldella anticariensis FP35 = DSM 16096. Taxonomy (GTDB): domain Bacteria; phylum Pseudomonadota; class Gammaproteobacteria; order Pseudomonadales; family Halomonadaceae; genus Litchfieldella; species Litchfieldella anticariensis. Next base: position 152,778 of record NZ_KE332392.1, read on the forward strand.
CACGCAGACGCTCCAGGCTCAGCCACACGGCTAGCAACCAGGTGATCAGGATCGGGAAAGCGAAACTGAGCGAGATGAAGCCCGCGCCAACATGGCGCACCGCCAAAAAGGCCAGAGCGTTGGGTAAGGCAAATAGCGCTCCGGCAACGGCAGCATATTCGAGCATGCGGCGGTCAAGCGACATCGGTTGGCGTTGCAGTGCCGCGATGCCGGCCAACACGGCGCCGGCACCGGCCATGGCCAGCATCAGGAAGGTCAGGCGTGGTGCTCCGGCCCCATCGGCAAGCTTTGCCACTACCAATGACAACGCGAGAAAGGTGCCTACCAGCAGCAGGCAACCAAACGCATATAGCCCGGCCCGGTCGGAACGCTTGCGCGATAGTTCGGCATTCGTCATTATCCTGCTCCTATAGCTTACTGTGAAGTATCTTTGCAAAGAGCATCTTCATAGAAAGTATCTTAGTATCAAGATAAGTGGCTGGCAATGAATAGAGTAAAAAAAGCCATTAGCCAATGGCGGCGTGAGTTACCTGACCTCGATCTCCTACCGATGGAGGTCGTCGGCTATCTGAAAACGACGCAATTGATTGTCGGAGGCCAGTTAGGGGCTCTTTTCAAGGAGCATGGTCTGCAGGCAGGGGAGTTCGATGTGCTGGCCACGTTGCGACGTGCCGGAGAACCCTATGCGCTGGGCCCGACCAAGCTCTTCGAGGCGCTGATGATTTCCTCGGGCGGGATGACCAATCGGTTGGATCGGTTGGAAAAAGCTGGCTTGATCGTTCGCGTGCCCAACCCCGAAGATCGGCGCGGGATACTGGTGTCGCTGACGGAGAAGGGGCTTGAGTTGATCGATCGCCTTATTCCGCTACATGTGGAGAATGAGGCGCGTCTGCTTTCCGCTCTCGACCGGGAAGAGCAGGAGACGCTCAATGCACTGCTCGGCAAGCTGCTTGACGGGTTGGATGAAGGGTAGAGAGGGCGGCCGGAATCGCTTTCCTGCGATACGACCGCCTCACACTCACAACCATCACTGCTGCATCGCTTTGCGACGCTGTTGCCGGCGTTGCAAGATCGCTTGGGTGGCGTCCACCCGCAGTGGTAGCCGTGAGGCCCACAGGATCTCCTCGCGGTCGTGCCCCATGTCCTCGAGGATGTGATCGTCGTAGTCCAGCAGGGACAGGAAGCGTCGGCGGAAGCGCCAGCGACGCACTAGGGTACGAATTCCATTCTCCACGGCGGTGATCAGGCCCAGCGGCGGCATGGCAGGCATGTAGAAATCCGGCATGGAGGGCTTGGTGGTCTTTTGCTCGTCGGTATGCGGCAAGCGTTCGGTGTTTGGCAAGCGCTGGTTGAGATTGGTCATGACGACGCCTCCTTTAGGTGATCGCATACGGCTAGCGGCCACCGAATCGATTTCGAAAGTGGGTGAGGGTCGCGACCTCAGGAAGAAGCATGGCGGGTGGCGTTTGTTAAATCCAACGAAAAGATCTACATTCTGCTTTAAGAAAAACTGAAAGGTTCGGCGCCATGACACTTCCTGCCTTGTCATCTCAACCCGGCACGCTGCCGTTACTGGATACCGACGTGCTGCGGACCTTCGTAGCGATAGCGGAAAGCGGCAGTTTTACGCGCGCGGCGCGGCAAGTCTTCCGTACGCCCTCGGCCTTGAGCATGCAGATCAAGCGACTGGAGGAAACGCTAGGGCATCCCCTGTTCGTGCGTGAGGCACGTCAGGTACGGCTGACCCCGGAAGGAGAAATGCTGTTGAGCTATGGGCGGCGCCTGCTCAAGCTCAACGAGGAAGCCGTTTCCCAGTTCCTCGCGCCGTCGCTGGAAGGCACGGTGCGTTTCGGCACGCCCGATGATGTCGGTACCCGTATCCTGCCCGGTGTACTGACGCAGTTCGCCCGTACTCACCCCGCGGTACAGGTCGATGTCGTGGTCGGTCGCAGTACCGAAATTCGGCGGCGCATGGAAGAGGGTGAGCTCGACCTGGTGCTGGTGACCGCCGGCAACCAGGGGCAGGAGGCGGAACATGGCGAGATCGTGCATACCGAGCCGCTGGTCTGGGCATGTCGGGAAGGCGGTGTCGCACCACGTCGTTCTCCACTTCCCGTATCGCTGGCCAATCATGGTTGCGCCTGGCGTGCGATGGCGCTGACGGCTCTCGATCGTGCCGGCATCAGCTACCGTATCGCCTACACCAGTGAGCATTGCGCCGGTCAGGAAGCCGCCATGCTGGCCGATCTTGCCGTGGCACCATTCCCCTTGAGCCTGGTGCGGGCACCGTTGCGCAAGGTGGATCGGGAAGCCAGCCTACCGCCACTTGGTGACTATCAGGTAGTGTTGATCCGCAGAGAAGGAATCGGCGCGGCCAGCGAGGCGCTGGCGGGACATGTGGTGGAGGTGTTTCGTGATATGAGCCACTAGGGACTTAGGCCTGGCGGCGGTCGACGAACAGACTATTGCCGGGCCGTTTCTTGGCTTGCGATTTGAGCTCGGAAAGCTGGCTGGCGATATCCAGTGAGCTGTACCTTGTGCCTGGGTGGATCGGCAGAGCGGCAATGGAGAGGCTGACGAGCGGGTAGAAGGTTGCAGTGCCTTGGCGGTTCTCGATGTGTATGCCACCAGCACGGCGATGTTCGAGATCGTAGAAACTGGGAGCCAGATGTTCGAAAGCTCCCAAGATATCCTGGCAGATAGCGCGCCAGTTCTCGGAAACCAAGGCCATCATGAAATCGTCGCCACCGATATGCCCGATGAAGTCGTCGCGACAACCGGCCTGCTCCTGCAGGATGCGTGACAGAGCGACGATGACCTTGTCGCCGCGGGCATAGCCGTAGGTGTCGTTGTAAGCCTTGAAGTTGTCAAGGTCGCAGTAGATGGCGGTGAATTGCCGCTCCTGGTCCAGCAGTGATGTCAATGTGTCGTTGATCAGGATGTTGCCGGGGAGCCCCGTCAAGGGATTGGCGTGGCGAGCGCAACGAAGTTGAATGGCCGTGATTTCGCGCAACAAGTCCAGCAGACGCCCCATGCCACGGTAATGACCTTGGTCGTCGACGATCACCACATCTTCTTGCATGGTGTCATTGGTATCGGTGATTTGCTGGCTAAGCTGCTCCAAGGGGGTGTCATGCCTTGCCATGAGCCAGCGTTTTTCGATCAGTTCCTCGATTCGCCGTTTGGCATAGAGGGAGTGACTGAAGGGGTTGGTGAACAACGTCAGGAACTCATGGCGACGGACGATACCTACCGGTACCCGTCGCTGCACCACCGCCACGCAGCGCAGATCGGGCTGAGCACGGAAACGCTCGGCGAGGCTCAGTACCGGTGTGTCGACTTCCACTGGCTCGATGGGGCGGCAGATGCTGGCGGCGGTGGCTACCGAGTGGCCAGTGGCAGTATTGTTGGCCGGCAGCATGTGCGCGATGGTCTGGGGCGGATTTTCGCTGGGACGTGAGAAATAGTAGCCCTGCAAGAAGCTCCAGTTGAGCCCCCACAGGCAGCGATACTCGCCGGTGGTCTCGATGCCTTCGGCGATGACCTGGCAATCCAGGTGGCGCGAGACATCGAGGATCGACTGCAGAAATTGCCGTTTCAGCGGATCCTGGTCGATGTTGTGGATGAAATGGCGGTCGATCTTGACAAAGTCCGGGCGTAACTCAGCCCAGTGACGCAGGCTCGAGTAGCCAGCTCCCAAGTCGTCGAGAGCGACCCGAAATCCCATCTGACGATAATGATCGACGGCTTGGCGCATCAGGTCGTAGTCGTGGATCGGCGTATGCTCGGTCAATTCGATGACGACCCGTTCCGGGGCCAGCCCGACTTGATCGAGGTACTGTAGCGTCAGGCCCTCACGAAAGTCGCGCTCGACGATGGTGGTGGGCATGACATTGAGGAACAGTCGCCCTGGTAGCCCAAGACGCATGAAGCGTTGAATCGCCAAGCGCCGGCACAGCAGGTCGAGATCGACCAGGCGGCCCAAGCGAGCGGCGGTATCGAAGAGCGTCAATGGTGAGTGCAACGGGGAGTCGGAGGGACCGCGTATCAAAGCTTCGTAGCCGAAGATTGTCTGACTACCGGCGTCCACGATGGGCTGGAACAGGGGAGTCAGGTTCTCGGCTGTGAAGATGGTATCCAGCCACTGCGCATCGGTTCGCTGCATGTATCGGGTATCGTTTTATGATGGCTAATGTGATTCAACCCATGAGAATAGTGCGACAGTTTTGTTGCACCGAGATGACAAGGCGAGGCGATCAATTTTGCCAAGTGCTTGTGTTTGGCTGACAATTCTGTCGTGAGAGAATAAGATTGACCGTTTGGTCAGGTCGATCGTTCCTTGGTGCCAACGTGATGGGTATTTCTCCCAGCTTCAGGATGACGAACATGAAGAAGACACGATGTTGGCTGTTGGCAGGGATGCTGGTCATTCTGTCAGGTATCGCCAACGCCGAGGTACCGACGGTAGCAGCAGCTTCCTCTTTGCAGTTTGCTTTGTCCGAGGTGGCAAGCCGCTTCGAGGAAGATACCGGGCAACAGGTACGCCTCAATTTTGGCTCTTCGGGGAATTTTCGACGTCAGATTGCGCAAGGCGCCCCCTTCGAGTTGTTTCTTTCCGCCGATGAGGAGAGTGTACTGGCGCTACATGAGCGGGGAGTGACAGAGGACGAGGGCGTCATTTACGCGCTCGGGCGTTTGGTGTGGCTGCAGCGTTCCGGGCGTGATGATTTGCCTGATGAAGACACGCCGCTGGCAGCCGTTGAGGCGGCCATCGAGACATATCGTGCTGATCAAGGCCGACCACGCATCGCAATGGCCAATCCGGAGCATGCGCCGTATGGCGTGGCGGCTCGCGAGGTGCTGGAACAGGCGGAATTATGGGATGAAGTCCAGCCGCTCAAGGTGATGGGGGAGAATGTTTCGCAGGCGGCACAGTTCGCTCTCTCCGCCGATGCCCTCGGTGGTTTGGTGGCCTATTCCCTGGCGTTGGCTCCCTCGTTGGCCGAACGTAGCGACTATGCCTTGATCCCGGAGAACTGGCATACGCCACTCAACCAGCGCATGGTATTGGTGAAAGGAGCGGGAGAGACTGCCCATCGCTTTTACGACTATCTGCAAGGGGGGGAAGCTCGAGAGATACTGGCGAGCTATGGCTTTGGGTTGCCCGGCGAGCCAAGACAAGAGGCTCCCTGATGGACTGGACGGCGCTCGCGGTCTCGCTGCGTCTTGCGGTGTTCACCTGCTTGCTACTGTTGCCGCTTGGCTTGTGGCTGGGGAGAGCCCTCGCAGTAACCCGTTTTCGGGGAAGAGTGCTGTGTGAGGCACTGGTGGCACTGCCGTTGGTGATGCCTCCCACGGTGCTGGGGTTTTATCTGATGCTGTCGTTCGGCGCTGACTCCCCATTAGGAGGGCTGTGGCAGCGGCTGACTGGCGAAGGGCTCAATTTCACCTTCAGCGGTATCCTGCTGGCCTCGCTGGTGGTCAATCTTCCCTTCGCCGTGCAGCCGATTCAGCGTGCCTTCGAGAATGTGCCCGCTCACTTGCGCGAAGCGGCCTGGTGCAGTGGCCTGTCGCCTTGGCAAACCTTGTTGCGCATCGAACTGCCGTTGGCCTGGCCAGGGTTGGTGTCGGCCATGGCGTTGACCTTCGCGCATACCCTGGGTGAGTTCGGCGTGATCCTGATGGTCGGGGGGGCGATCGATGGCGAGACACGCACCCTGGCCATCTCTATCTATGACCGTGTGCAGGCATTCGACGAAAGCGGTGCCAGCCAGATGTCGGCGGTGCTGCTGCTGGTGTCGTTCGTCACCATCGGCGTGGTCTATGCTCTGGCCCGCCGGAATAGGGGGATGAGTGTTTAGCATGATGTCGACCGAGGTCGCGTTAGCCGAACTAAGGGTGTCGCTGCATCAGGTAGGGCCTATCCCGTTGGCGGCCGATTTCCGTTGTTCTCCCGGCGAATTGTTGGCGCTGGTGGGACCTTCGGGAAGCGGCAAGACTACCTTGTTACGCGCCATTGCTGGGTTATATCGGCCGGCTCAGGGATGGGTTCGTTGTGCCGGTGAGACGTGGTTCGATGCCACCGCAGGAATCTGTTTGACTGCCCAGCAGCGCCGCATCGGCTTCGTCTTTCAGGATTACGCCCTCTTCCCACATCTTTCGGCCCTGGACAACGTGATGAGCGCCATGGGCCATGTACCACGCAGCGAGCGTCGCTCCAGGGCAGCCGGTTGGTTATACCGGGTGCGCTTGCAGGGGCTGGAAGGTCGCTATCCCGCACAGTTGTCCGGTGGGCAGCGTCAGCGGGTGGCGGTGGCACGGGCGCTGGCGCGAGAGCCCCGTGTGCTATTGCTCGACGAGCCTTTTTCGGCGGTGGATCAGGTGACTCGTCGACGCTTGCAGCGGGAGCTTGCCTTGCTGCGGGAGGAGATCGACATTCCCATGTTGCTGGTCACTCACGATTTGGAAGAAGCCAGTGCGCTGGCCGATCGGCTATGCGTGTTGCATGGCGGACGCACCTTGCAGAGCGGGCCACCGGAGAGCTTGTTCCGGCAGCCGGCGTCGGCGGAAGTTGCGCGCCTGCTTGACAAGCACAATGTTTTCCAGGGCTGGAAGGTAATGGAAAATGGGCAGGCCCGGCTCGCCTGGGGGCCCTATCGGTTCGAGGTGGCGCAGGGGCTGGAGGACCTCGACAACGGCAGTGAGGTGCATTGGTATGTGCCGCCTTCCGATGTGGTGTTGCATCGACGGGGGCGGCCGTCGAAAGGTGAGCGCGAGAATCCGGTGACAGGGCAGGTATGCGAAATGATCGTGCTGGGCGGTATGACGCTACTCACCCTGGCTTTTACGCATACCGAGGACACATTGCGTTTCGAAATCGCCACGCATGCTGCACGTCGCAATGGTTTGGCTCAAGGCGTGGAAGCCAGTGTTTCGCTGTTGGCCCAGGGAATTCACCTGATGCCTCCAAGGCCTGCTGAGCGCTACGGCTCACGTGATGTTCAGGTGTGAATTTCCAGATGGCATTCGTGGTGGATCCTGCAGTGCAAATGATAAATGATCGTAGCATGATGACCGTCGTCGATATTATCGAGGAAGTCGAATATGTCCATATCCCGTCGCAAGGTGCTGATCGCCTTTTCCTCTTTGGCGGTCGCGGGTTGTCTGCCTATGGCAGGGTTCGCTGAACCGCCGGCAGGCCCGATATCCGATCTGGAGAGTAGGACGCTATCCATTCATAGCGATCAAGGCCCCCATAAGCTGCAAGTGGAAGTCGCTCGTACTCTGCGCCAGCGTGGGCAGGGGCTGATGGAGCGCGATACCCTCGACCCTGATGCCGGGATGTTGTTTCTCTATGACCGCCCCCAGCCTCACCGCAATGGCTTCTGGATGTATCGTACTCGCATTCCGCTGGATATTGCCTTCATCGGGGGAGATGGCCGAATCTTGCACATGGCCAGCATGACACCCTGTGAGTCTTCGAACCCGGGGGACTGTCCGGTGACTCGACCCAGCACTGCCTATGTGGCGGCACTGGAGGTCAATGCCGGCTACTTCGCCGAGAAGGGAATCGAGGTTGGCGATTGTGTGACGGCGCCGGGATTGGACGGAGACTGTGTGCCCTAACCTTGAGGCTCGCGGCGCTGAGACGCTTGCGGTTCCCGGCGCGGTCGAAAGCGCAGGATGATCAGTGCGATACCCGTTACTACCAGCGCTCCACCGCCGACCTTGTGGACGCCCAGGCTATCGCCGAGTAGTACCATCCCGAGCAACACCGCCAACACCGGCACCAGCAGGGTCATGGGCACCACGCGGTTGACCGGATGGCGGCGCAGCAGACCGTACCACAGGCCGTAGGCGACGATCGACGACATGACGGCGGTATATAGTACTGCCCCCCAACCGGCCCAGCCGGCATTGGCCATGGCACTCATGTGATCGTGCTCGAAGAGTAATGAGCCTAGTGCGACCTGGGGCACGGCAAACAGCGCCACCCAGCCGGCCAATGCGAGGGGAGGAATGTTCGGCCCACGCTTGATCAGCAGTTGCGAGACCGCCCAGCCCAAGGCACTGAGCAGCAGCAGAGCCAATGGCAATGCCGAGGGCAGGGTAGGGCCGCCGGCCAGTACCACCACACCGGCAAACGATAGAAGTAGACCCACCAGGCGCTTCGGCCCCAGGCGTTCCTTGAGGAAGATCACTGCGAGTACGGTGGCGAAAGGTGTACCCATCTGTACCAGCAGGGCACCGGTGCCGGCCTCAGCCTGCTCCAGACCGATGAACAGCAATGCAAAATGCAGCGTGCCGAAAGTGGCCGAGAGTAACAGCAGGAAGGGCAACTGGTGGCGATGTACCGGGTTGAATGGGACCAGCAGCGCCGCAACCAGCATGAAGCGCAGAGTTGTCATCAGCAGTGGCGGCATCTCTACCACTCCCACCTTGATGACAATGATGTTCAGCGCCCAGATGGCAATGGCGGAAAGGCCCAGCAGCAGGTCGCGTAACGGCACGGTTCGTCCTTGAGGTCGATCGACAAGACAGCGTTTAGGATACCAGTTTGTGGCTTCCGATTCGTGCAACACTTCAGGCTGGGGAAATGCGATTACCAGGGGGAATGGAGAAAGCGGCCGTGCTAGCGGCCGCTTCAGGTTCAGGCTTGGGAGGCTTCCACTTCTTCCGATGCTGGCCGTGGCTTGTCCTTGAAAGAGAGTAAGAACAGCACCAGCACCGCTAGCGCGAACACGGCTGGGAACAGCCAGATGCCCTGCCAGGCATGAGTGCCGTCGTTGTTCGCGAAAAGGTCGGTGATATGACCCGCCACCCAGAAGCCAATCAGCATGCCTACGCCATAGGTGGCTAGTGTGATCATGCCTTGTGCCGAGCTCTTGAATCGCTCGCCCGCCCGGGCGTCGGTGTAGATCTGGCCGGTGACGAAGAAGAAGTCATAGCAGATGCCATGCAAGGCGATGCCCAGGATCAGCATGAAGATCAGGTCGCCACTGTTACCGTAGGCGAATAGCGCATAGCGCAGGGCCCAGGCGAGCATACCGATCAGCAGCGTCTTCTTGATGCCGAAGCGATGGATGAATATCGGCAATAGCAACATGAACAGCACTTCCGAGATTTGCCCCAGGGTCATCTTGCCGGTGGGGTTGGCTACGCCGATCTCGGCCAGGAAAGGGTTAGCGTTTTGATAGTAGAAGGCAAGGGGAATGCAGATCAGCACCGAGGCGATAAAGAAGATCGCGTAGTTCCTGTCCTTGAGCAGTTTCAAGGCGTCGAGACCCAGGAGTTCCTTGATGCCGACGGACTCTCCCTTGCCAGCCTTGGGAGGCGTGGCGGGCAGTGTGAAGCTATAGATACCGAGTGCCAGGGAGGCGATGGCGCACATCATGAAGGTATTGCGCAGCAGGCCTGCCTCGATGGCTTGTGCTGAATCCCAAGCGAAGGCGTAGCTGATGGCAAGGCCCGCCACGATCCAGCCGATGGTGCCCCACACACGAATCTTGGCGAATTCCCGAGAGGGATCGGTCATCTGACGGAACGAGACCGAATTGACCAGGGCCAGGGTGGGCATGTACAGGATCATGTAGAGCAGCACCAGCGGATAGAAGGCCGCGAAATCGTCCGCCAGGTACAGGCTATACATCAGCGCCGCACCGGCCAGATGCAACAGGCCGAGGATCCGCTCGGCATTGAAATAACGGTCGGCGATCAAACCGATGATGAAGGGGGCGATGATGGCGCCCCACGATTGGGTAGAGAACGCCATACCGATCTGACCGCCCGTGGCGTCGAGATTGTGCGCCAGAAAGGTCCCGAGTGTGACGAACCAGCCGCCCCAGATGAAGAATTGCAGAAACATCATGATGCTGAGACGCGTGCTAAGTATGTTCATGGCGTTACCCTTGTTGTCGTTGTGATGTCGAGTGGCTGGCGTGGTCAGTTCTCGTCAGCCAGCCCCAGGATCTTGCGGTTGCGCGTTCGGCTGGCGGTGACGCCGGCGAAATCGTCGAAGGCGCGCTGCGAACGCTGAATCAGGTGGTCGGCGATGAAGCTCGCCCCCTCGGCGGCTCCCTGGCGGGCATCCTTCAGGCAGCATTCCCACTCGAGCACGGCCCAGCCGTCGAAGCCGTACTGCGTCAACTTGCTGAAGATGCCCTTGAAGTCGACCTGGCCGTCGCCCAGCGAACGAAAGCGTCCGGGGCGTTCGAGCCAGTCCTGATAGCCGCCGTAAACACCGCTGCGGCCGTTGGGCGAGAACTCGGCATCCTTGACGTGGAACATGCGGATGCGCTCGTGGTAGCGGTCGATGAAGTCCAGGTAATCAAGCTGCTGCAGCAACAGGTGGCTGGGGTCGTAAAGGATGTGAGCGCGAGGGTGATGATCCACCGCTTCCAGGAAACGTTCGAAGGAGGCGCCGTCATGCAGGTCCTCGCCGGGGTGGATCTCGAAGCACAAGTCGACTCCGGCATCGTCGAAAGCGTCGAGAATGGGGCGCCAGCGCCGCGCGAGTTCTGCGAAACCTTCTTCGACCAGCCCGGCCGGGCGTTGCGGCCAGGGATACATGAAGGGCCACAACAGCGCGCCAGAGAAGGTGGCATGGGCTTTAAGCCCCAGGCGCTGGCTCGCTTTGGCCGCGAGGTGAAGCTGGTCGATGGCCCATACTGTACGTTCACGCGGCTTGCCGCGTAGCTTGGGTGGGGCGAAGTCATCGAACAGTTCATCGCAAGCAGGATGAACCGCGACCAACTGCCCCTGCAGGTGAGTAGAGAGTTCGCTGATTTCCACCCCGGCTTCCACGCAGCGACCCTTGAGCTCGTCGCAATAGGCCTGGCTTTCGGCGGCCGTTCGCAGGTCGATGCAGCGGGGGTCCACGCTGGGTATCTGTACCCCTCGGTACCCTAGCGACGCTGCCCAGCGACAGATGGTGTCGAGGCTATCGAAGGGTGGTTCGTCGCCTAGGAATTGGGCCAGAAAGATAGCGGGGCCAAGGATCTGATTTGACGGCTCTGTACTCATCGTTCGTTCCCTCTGCTCAATCGATGGCCGGCAGTGGTGTCCACTTGCGTTCACTGTGTTGACTGGCAATCACGGTTTCGATGAAGGCCATGCCGTGCAGGCCCTCGGTCATACCGGGCACGCCCGCGGCCTGACCACTGTCGCTGCGGCGAATGCCAGCGGCAAAGTCGCGATAGAGGTTGGCCAGGGCTTCCAGGTAGCCTTCGGGATGTCCGCCAGGAAGGCGCAGCCGTTGCCGTGCTGCCTCGCTCAGCTCGGGTTGGTCGATACCCGCACGCAAAATGCGCAGCGGTGCGTGCAGCCCGCGATGGATTAGGCTGCTGGGCTCCATCTGGTGCCACTCCAGGCCGCCTTGGTCGCCGTAAAGGCGGATCTTCAAGGCGTTTTCCTCTCCCGTGCAGACCTGACTGGCCATGAGTGTGCCGCTGGCACCTTGGGCGGTTCGAAACAGTACGTCGCCGTCGTCGTCCAGGCGCCGACCTTCGGCGTGGGTGCCCAAGACAGCGCATAGTTCGCTGATGGTGTGCCCTGAAATGAATTCCGCCAGGCCGAAGGCGTGGGTGCCGATATCGGCCATGCAACCGCTGGCGCCGGCAAGTGCTGGGTCAGTGCGCCAGGCTGCCTGTTTATTGCCCTGAGTCTCGAGGGCATCGCCAAGCCAGCCTTGTGGATATTCCACGTGGATCTTGCGCAGTGTTCCGAGTTGCCCATTGCGCACCATCTCGCGTGCCTGCCAGACCATCGGATAGCCCAGATAGGTATGAGCCAGGCCATACAGACGGCCACTGGCGTTGAGTGTATGCGACAGTCGCCGGGCTTCTGCCAGTGAGAGGGCGGCGGGTTTCTCGGACATCACGTGGAAGCCAGCCTGGAGCGCCTCTTCTGCAATGGGTACATGCAGGTGATTTGGGGTCGCGATCACCAACATCTCCATCCGTTCTTCGTCAGGAAGGCGGCGTTCGCCTTCGAGCAGGGCTTGCCAGTCGGGATAGATACGCGCCGATGCGAGCCCACATAAGGCACCGGTGCGCTGGTTGTTGTCTGCATCGCGGCTGAAGGCGCCACAGACGAGCTCGATTTCACCGTCCAGGGCGGAGGCTAGACGGTGCACTTTGCCGATGAAGGCACCTTCGCCGCCGCCGACCATGCCCATGCGAACCCGGGGTGCGGGAAGTGGCGTCATGTCTTGAGCTCCAATCAAGTGAGGGAATATCGAGAAACATCAAGATCTGTCATGATGTAACCGGTTACATTTCAGGTAAAAGTAGGTAGCGAACAGGAAGGCGTCAATCATACGAAGGTCCATGACGGCAAATGGGCTTGGCACTGAGTTCAACTACTGAATGGGGTAAGCTAGCGTGCCGATGCCTCGTTGCCATCATGGGGTGAGACGAGCATGTGGTGGCACAAGCACTAAAAAAGGGAGTCCATGACGAATATTCGCAAGGTTGCCGAGCTGGCGGGCGTTTCCGTGGCAACGGTATCGCGCACGTTGAAGTCCCCGGATATCGTATCGCCCAGGACACGCGACAAGGTGCTCAAGGCGGTTAGGGAGGCGGGCTATAAGCCCAATCTCATGGCGGTGCAATTTCGCTCGCGACGCACACGGAACTTGGTAGTGCTGGTGCCGACCATCGCCAATACGTTCTTTGCCCGGGTCATTAGCGGTATTCAGGAAGCGGCACAGCAACAGGGTTACAGCGTACTGCTCTGTAACACACTGGGGCGCGAAGAGTCGGAGGCGACCTATGCCAAGATGGTGACGACTCGGCAGGCGGATGGCGTCATCCAGCTACGGGCCTACAACCCGTTTCCGGCCGATGCTTTCGCTCCGGATACGCCGCTGCCAATGGTCAATGCTTGCGAGGTTCTCGACGAGGCTCCCTGTTCTAGCGTGAAACTCGACAACCGAGCGGCAGCGCGCGCTATCACCGAGCATCTGATTGGGCTGGGGCATCGGCGCATCGGCATGATCAAGGGGCCCAGGCGTAGCCCTCTGACGCGAGACCGTGTCGCAGGTTATTGCGATGCGTTGGAGGCTGCCGGTATCGCCCTCGATGAAAGCCTGCTGTGCCCCGGCAAGTTCACTCCACACTCGGGATACGAGGCTGCCGGTATGCTGGTGGCTCGCGATGATCGTCCTTCCGCCATTTTCTGCGAGAGCGACGAGATGGCAATCGGGGCCATCCAGCGGATCAAGCAGGAAGGGCTGAGAGTCCCCGACGACATCTCGGTGGCAGGCTTCGATGATATCGCGTTTGCGTCATTCAGCGATCCTCCCTTGACCACTATCGCGCAACCGGCCGAGGCGTTTGGTCGAGAAGCCGTGGCCATGCTGATCGAGGTGCTGGAGGGCCGGGAGGAGGGGGCCAAGCAGCGCATTTTGCCCTATGAGCTGGTGATCCGTGGCAGCACAGCTGTCAAGCGCTGAACTTCCTTTCAATGCTAATCGCTTTACAATGTGATATGAATTCAAGTGCTTCTCTTCTATACCAATAACCGACCTGGATCGAGAATCCGGGCCAACGCATTCAAGGACACGCTATGACTGCATTTCGCTGTTCTCGTCTGACCACCGTTGTGGTTGGTGCCGCTCTGCTGTGTACGGCCGTGACCGCTCAGGCGCGCGAATTTTCCGTTTCCACCGTGCTTTCCGATGCCTTCCCTTGGGGCCAAGCGGCTGAACGCTGGGCAGACCTGGTGGAGGAGCGCTCCGAAGGGCGTATCACCTTGCGCGTCTATCCCAATTCACAGTTGGTGGCCGGCGATCAGACTCGTGAATTCTCCGCCATGCGTCAGGGGCTGATCGACATGGCGATCGGCTCGACCATCAATTGGTCGCCGCAGGTGCCGGAACTCAATTTGTTCTCGCTGCCCTTCTTCATGCCCGATGAATCGGCAGTGGACGCCGTCACTGGTGGTGAAGCCGGTGAGATGATCTTCGACGCCATCGAATCGCGCGGTGTGGTGCCGCTGGCCTGGGGCGAGAATGGCTTCCGCCAACTCTCCAACTCCCAAGGGCCCATCGCTGAGCCGGGAGATCTGAACGGCCTGAAGATCCGGGTGGTGGGCTCGCCGCTGTTCCAGGATACTTTCACGGCGCTGGGCGCTAACCCCACCCAGATGAGCTGGGCCGATGCCAAGCCAGCGTTGACCACCGGGGCGGTGGACGGTCAGGAGAATCCGTTGTCGGTGTTCGACGTGGCGCGTATCGACCAGGTCGGTCAGGAGCACCTGACGCTGTGGAACTACATGAACGACCCATTGATCTTCGCCGTCAATGAACGCGTCTGGAGTTCGCTGCCAGAAGAGGACCAGGCGTTGTTGCGCCAGGCAGCCATCGATGCTGGCCAGTGGGAAATCGCCATGACCCGTGAACAGGAAAGCGAGCGTCTGGCGGCGATTCAGGAGCGTGGCGTGCAGGTCGTCGAGCTGAATGGCGAGCAGCACCAGGCCTTCGTCGAGGCAACTCAGAGCGTTTACGACAAGTGGGTGCCGCAGATTGGCGAGGACTTGGTCGAAACGGCACGTGATGGGATCGAGGCACGCTAAACGTAACCTATTGCCTGATACCAAGTTATCAATGCCGATCCTGCCATGCAGGGTCGGCATCTTCATGAAGGGGGCCTCATGCAAGTGCGACCCGACGCTCGGCTGGAACGGATACTGGCGACGCTGGCGCTGGCGATCATTGCCTTGATCAGCCTGGCCAATGTCGTGGTGCGCTATGTCACCAATGCATCGTTCGCATTCACCGAAGAATTCTCCGTTTTCTTGCTGGTAGTGCTGACCTTTGCCGGTGCCTCGGTGGCACTACGCCGCAATGGGCACATTCGTATTGGACTGGTCGAACGAGCACTGCCCAAGGGACCGCGCCTGGCACTGGTCCTCTTTCAGTGGCTGTGTGGAGCCACCGTTCTGGTATTGATCGTGTGGTTCGGTGGCAAGCTGACCTGGGAGGAATACCAGTGGGGCTCGTTATCGCCTGGGCTGGGCCTGCCGCAGTGGTGGTACCTTGCCTGGCTGCCACTGCTGTCGGCCTTGATGCTGCTGCGCCTGACGCAACAGACTCTGGATCGCTTGCGCGGGAGACTCGACGATGAGCCCTGACTTATGGATGATCCTGAGTTTCCTGGGGCTGCTGACCGCTGGGGTACCGGTAGCCTTTTCCTTGGGGCTAGCCGGTGCCATGGGCATCGTTGCCGGCTTGCCGCCAGCGATGCTGGCTACGCTTGGCACCAACACCTACAACAGTATTGCCAAGTATCCACTGATCGCCATTCCGTTGTTCATCCTTACCGGCTTGATCTTTGAACGTGCTGGTGTGGCGGCGCGCCTGGTGCATTTCGCCCAAGCATTGATTGGCCCGCGTCACGGTGGCCTGGCGCTGGTGGCTGTGCTGGTATGCATGATCATGGGCGGCATGAGTGGCTCGGGGCCGGCAGATGCGGCGGCGGTGGCCATGGTGATGCTGCCGAGCATGACCAAGGCCGGTTATCCCAAGCCGTTTTCAGCGACCCTGATCGCGGCCTCAGCATCCACCGCTATTCTGATACCACCTTCGGTAGCGCTGATTCTCTATTCCATCGTAGTGCCGGGGGTCGACCTGCGCGCGCTGTTCGCGGCCGGCCTGTTCCCCGGCATTCTTGCTGGCTTGGCATTGCTGGTACCCGCTTTTTGGTTGTCTCGTCGTCACCGCTGGGAAGCGCCGGAGATCGTTGAACGGCCACCTCTCGGGGCGAGCTTCAAGCAAGCGTTGCCAGCACTGTTCGCCCCGGTACTGATTCTCGGCGGATTGCGTTCGGGGCTGTTCACATCTACCGAAGCAGCGGTCGCGGCGGTGGCTTACGGTGTGGTGGTGGGCATCTTCATCACCCGTGAGCTGGGGCTGCGCGATCTGTGGAAGCTGTTCGGCGAGGCGGCGGTGATCTCGGGGGTGGTCATGCTGATCATTGCATTGGCCGGGATCTTTGCCTGGGCCGGTACCATGTTGGGCACCTTCCGCGAATTGGCCGAGTGGATCATCGGCCTGTCCGACAATGGAACATTGTTGCTGGTGCTGATCATGTTGGCGGTGCTCGCCGCCGGCATGTTGCTGGATGCCATCTCCATCTATCTGATCATGATGCCGATTCTGATTCCGGTGATGCAGCACTTCGACTGGAATCCGGTATGGTTCGGTATCCTGTTGGCGATGAATATTGCCATCGGCCAGTTCACGCCACCAGTGGCGGTCAACCTGATGGTGACCACCGAGGTGGCTAGGATTCGACTGGAACACACCATTGGCTGGGCACTGGTGTTCGTCGCGGCCATGGCGGGAGCATTGGCGTTGGTGGCTATCTTTCCGGAGATTGCGCTATGGCTGCCCAGCGTTCTTGGTTACAACGTTTAAGGGCCACGTCGATGAACCGGTACATGAAGAGGGTTGGTGTCATCCTGGCCTGCTGCCTGGGTGGCATGGCATGGGGCCAGGAGCCGCCTGATGTGCGGGATGACGCCAGGCGGCACGCGCGCGAACGCCCCCTACCTCCCGAGGTCGTGATCGAGCTCGACTTAGACGACTTCGCCCCCATCGAGCCGGGGGCGTCGCCTTATCGTCCATCCTCTCCCCCTGTGCCGAGCGAGCCGGCATCTCCTGCGCGCCCACCCAGCCCTGACATGATTCGGTCGCCGAGTTGCGTCGCCATTGAGCGTCGTCTGGCGTATATCCAGCGAGAACTTCATGCCGGTCATGTTGACCCTCGCGGCAACCGGTTGCGCACCGAACGGCGCGAGTTGGAGCAACATTACCGCTTGACTTGCCACTAGCATGCTCGTTGCAGGCTTTCCAGCGTCTTGCGATGCAACTCGGTAGCCTTGTCGTCGAACAACACGAACCGCACCGACCGCAGGTATTGGCAGTTTTCACTGGCTTCCATCACCGTACTCAGAGCGATTCGTGTGGCTTCTCCCATGGGATAACCAAAGGCACCGGTGGACAGCGACGGAAACGCCACTGATTCCAGTTCGCGCTCGTCGGCCAGACTCAGAGCATTGCGGTAGCAGGCAGCGAGCAATTCATCCGAGGGCTCGTCGATACCGTATACCGGTCCCAGACAATGAATCACGTAACGGTTGGGCAGGTCATGGGCGCCGGTTATCACCGCTTGCCCGGGCTTGATCGGCGCCAGAGGGCGGCATTCCTCTTCCAGACCAGGTCCGGCGGCACGGTGCAAGGCCCCAGCGACTCCGCCACCGATCTTCAGTTGAGCATTGGCGGCGTTGACGACGGCATCGATGTCGGGCTGCTGGGCGATATCGCCTTTGATGCATTCGATTGTGACGTGTTTCGTCGCCATGATGATCTCCTGTTAAACACTCATGTCATTCGACAGTGTCGTGCAAGGGGCGATCCCATGCCTAATGAATGGCTTTATCACAAGATGAAAGTTAACGATTCGTAAACGCTTGTGACGACTAGGATTAGCATTAAGTGAAAAGCACTCAAAAGGTGGTATGTTTTGCGCTAAAGTAGGACGTGGTGATATCCGCAGTCAGCCACGGTGATAGGACGTGTCATTGGCCCTGCATAGGGTTTGCGGCTATAACTCATCCAAGCCCTTCGGTTAGGGCGAAGGCTTGATTAGCATTGGCCGTGCGATGGGGAGACGAGACCTGTCGCCTGGACGAGGCTCGGGTACGTTACCAGTATGCCGTACGAGCCAGGCCAAACTTGGTCTGGTGAGATGACAAGTCAGGAAACAACGAGGCGGCAAGTCCGTCAGCAATGGTGCCAACAATTCAAGAGGTGTCTTCATGAAACGCCACGCTTTCACCGCTGCAGCCTTTACGAGTGCGCTTCTCGGAGCGGCAATGGTCTCGTCACCGGCGGTTGCGCAGGAACGCTTCATCACAATCGGGACTGGCGGTCAGACAGGGGTTTACTATGTCGTCGGTCAGTCGGTCTGCCGTCTGGTCAACCGCGGCGCTGAAGAGCACAACATTCGTTGTAACGCTCCTTCGACCGGTGGTTCCGTGGCCAACGTCAATGGCATCAAGTCCGGCGAACTGGACATGGGGGTCGTTCAATCCGACGTTCAGTATCAGGCCTACAACGGCACCGGCAACTTCGAGGGAGAAGCCTACGAGGATCTTCGCGCCGTGTTCAAGATCCATGGTGAGCCGCTTACCGTGGTGGCGCGCACCGATTCAGGCATCGAAACCTTCGACGACCTCGAAGGCAAGCGTGTCAACATCGGCAATCCGGGCTCTGGTCAGCGCAACACCATGGAAGTGGTCATGGAGGCCAAGGGCTGGAACGTGGATACTTTCTCCCTGGCGTCACAGCTCGATGCTGCCGAGCAGGCTTCTGCCCTGGCGGATAACAACATCGATGCCATGGTGTATGTGGTCGGCCATCCCAACGGTTCCATCCAGGAGGCCACCACTACCGTCGATGCACGCCTGATTCCGGTAACGGGTCCTGCGATCGATGGCCTGGTCGAGGAATACCCCTATTACGCCAAGTCGGTGATCCCGGGTGGTTTGTATCGTGGCAACGAAGAGGATGTCGATACCTTTGGCGTGGCAGCTACTTTCGTGACCTCGGCCGATACCGATCCTGACATCGTCTATGAGACCGTCAAGGCGGTATTCGAGAACTTCGATCGCTTCAAGCGTCTGCATCCGGCCTTCGAAAACCTCAACGAGGAAGAGATGATCTCTCAAGGTCTGTCGGCGCCGCTGCATGAAGGTGCCAAGCGCTATTACGTAGAACGTGGCTGGATCGAGGAATAATCTAGTCTGTAAGGAGTGATAGGCTCCACGAATGATGCGCGGTCATCCGGTCGGAGGCCGCGCATTGTGGTTTCTGCACTTCATTCTTTCTTGTGTCGACTGATGGCGAGCAGGGCAAGCTTATGAGCAATGACAAGAAGACATCCTCGAACACGGATGTGGATCTGGAGGACCTGGTTGCCTCCAGTGACTCCGGGGCGCGCAAGCCTCTGGGCACTCCTGGTAAATTATTGGTCGGTATCGCGGCGGCCTGGTCGTTGTTTCAGTTATGGATCGCTTCCCCACTCTCGTTCATGCTGGGCTTTGGCGTATTCAATGCTACTGAGGCCCGTTCGATACACTTGGCCTTCGCTCTCTTTCTGGCCTTCATGGCTTACCCGGCATTGAAGCGTTCGCCACGTGACAGGATTCCGTTTCAGGACTGGATCATGGCTGCGGCTGCGGCCTTCTGCGGCGCGTATATGTTCCTCTTCTACGAGGATCTTGCCCAGCGTCCTGGTGCGCCTATCCTGCAGGATGTGATCGTTGGGGTGGCGGGGATTCTGCTGCTACTCGAAGCCACACGTCGCGCCCTTGGGCCGCCACTGATGATCGTGGCCTCGGTGTTCATCGTCTACTCACTGGCTGGCCCCTACATGCCAGGCATCCTGGCTCACCGTGGTGTCAGCCTGTATGGTTTGATCAATCACCAGTGGCTGACCACCCAAGGGGTGTTCGGTATCGCCTTGGGGGTATCGACCAGCTTCGTGTTCCTGTTCGTGTTGTTCGGGGCTCTACTCGACAAGGCTGGGGCAGGCAACTATTTCATCAAGGTCGCTTTCTCGTTGCTTGGCCATTATAAGGGCGGCCCGGCCAAGGCGGCGGTTGTCGCCTCGGGCATGACCGGCCTGATCTCGGGCTCATCGATCGCTAACGTGGTGACCACGGGGACTTTCACCGTGCCGATGATGAAACGAGTCGGCTTCTCTGCGGAAAAGGCTGGGGCCGTGGAAGTGGCTTCCTCGGTGAATGGCCAGATCATGCCGCCGGTAATGGGGGCAGCCGCCTTCCTGATGGTCGAATACGTCGGTATTCCTTATATCGAAGTCATCAAGCATGCCTTCCTGCCGGCACTGATTTCGTATATCGCACTGGTTTATATCGTTCACCTCGAAGCTCTCAAGGCCGATCTCAAGGGCTTGCCATCGAGCAACCCTGTCCGGCCGCTGCTCAACAAGGTAGTCGGCTTCCTGGCGGGGCTATTGCTGCTGATGGGGCTGTCGTTTGCCGTCTATTACGGACTGGGGTGGCTGAAGCCGGTGCTGGGCGGTGCCACACCCTGGGTGGTGGCCGTGGTTCTGACAGTGGTGTATGTCGCCCTCCTCAAGCTAGGGGCTGGCTACCCGGAGTTGGAACTCGATGACCCCGACTCGGAGATCGTCTCCTTGCCACAAACCCGGCCAACGGTGATGGTCGGATTGCACTATATCCTGCCAGTGATCGTGCTGGTGTGGTGCCTGATGGTCGAACGTTTGTCTCCGGGCCTGTCGGCCTTCTGGGCCACGATGTTCATGATCTTCATCATCGTCACGCAGCGGCCGATAATCGCCATTTTCCGCCACCGCAGCAAATTGGGTGAAGACATCAAGGAAGGCTTCGTCGATCTGTGGGACGGCTTGGTGACCGGTGCACGCAACATGATCGGCATCGGTATCGCGACTGCCACTGCGGGCATCATCGTGGGGGCGGTATCGCAGACCGGGGTCGGCCTGGTGTTGGCCGATGTGGTCGAGATCCTTTCCATGGGCAACCTGCTGCTGATTCTGCTACTGACTGCGGTGCTGAGCCTGATCCTAGGCATGGGGCTGCCCACTACCGCCAACTATATCGTGGTATCGGCATTGCTGGCGCCGGTAATCGTGCAGCTTGGGGAACAGAATGGCCTGCTCGTACCGCTGATCGCCGTGCACCTGTTCGTGTTCTATTTCGGCATCATGGCCGATGTCACGCCCCCGGTAGGGTTGGCATCTTTCGCGGCAGCGGCCGTGTCGGGAGGCGATCCAATCCGTACCGGTTTCCAGGCGTTCTATTACAGCCTGCGTACCGCCGCCTTGCCGTTCCTGTTCATCTTCAATACCGATCTATTGCTGATCGACGTATCCTTCTTGCAAGGCATCGTGGTGTTCGTGGTGGCCACCATCGCCATGTTGATCTTCGCGGCAGCAACACAGGGGTTCATGCTGGCTCGCAGCCGCTGGTACGAAAGCATCCTGCTGCTACTGGTAGCCTTTACCCTGTTCCGGCCGGGGTTCTGGATGGACATGATTCACGATCCCTACCGTTCGATACCTCCCAGCCAATTCGTTGAAGCGTTGGGCAATGTCGACGAGGACAGCACGTTGCGCCTGCAAGTGCGCGGGGAAGATGCTTTCGGTGACCCATTGACGACTTACATGACCTTGCCGGTACCGGAGGGGGATAGTGGTGAGGAGCGTCTGCAGAATCTGGGGCTGGAACTGCTGATCGAGGATGATCGTGCCATTGTCGACATGGTGACGTTTGGAAGCCAAGCCGAGCAATTGGGCTTCGATTTCGATCAGGAAATCGTCGAGGTCCAGGCTCCGGTGGATCGCTGGACGAAGGAATGGATGTGGGTACCGGCATTCCTGGTCTTTGCGTTGATCGTCTTGTTGCAGCGACGTCGACGTAATGACCAAGCGTTGGCGGCAACCGCCTGAGGAGGGCAATCATGTATACCAAGATATTGTTGCCGGTGGATCTCAACGAAGAGGCATCCTGGTCCAAGGCCTTGCCTACCGCGCTGACGTTATGCCAAACCTTCGGGGCATCGTTGCATGTGGTAACGGTACTGCCGGACTATCATATGCCGCTGGTTGGTTCTTACTTTCCCGAGGGCTTTTCCGAGAAAGTTCACCAGAGTGTGTCGGATGCACAACACGAGTTCGTCAAGCAGCATGTGCCCGACGATATTCCGGTTCAGTGCGTGATCGTCGATGGTTCGCCTTGGGAAGCGATCATCAAGACCGCCAAGAAACTCGAGGTCGACCTGATCGTGATGGCATCGCACAGCAATCGCAAGTTCGCCGACTACGTGCTGGGCCCCAATGCCGAGCACGTGGTGCATCACACCAAGATGTCGGTGATGATCGTGCGTTAGAAAACCACTCGATAGAGTCTGAGAACCTCCACACGAACGCCTCCGCCTGTCGGGGGCGTTTGCGTTGTCATGCTAGGCGTAATAATACCAAGCGGGCGTTGAAGTAGAGTTCCGGCGAAGCCACTGGCAGTCGTCTACATTTAGGTTTAGCTAAGGCATCTTGCCTTGTAGTGGCCAATCCGCTCTCGGTGCCAATGGAACCGGCACGAGTGCGTTCGCTCTCCACTCGGGGGATAAGGGGTACGCCATGAATGCTGCTGACACCAACAAGCACAAACAGCCGGATGCCAATGTGGTCACGATCGTGATCAACAAGGTGGGAATGGATAAGCCACGAACCTGGTTGGTAGCTGGCTTTCACGACTTCCGCCAGGCCACGGCGGTGAGCTTGGCCTATGGAATGTTCTGGGTCGGGTTGAGCATTGCAGTGACTGCTGGTGCCTTTGTCCTGGGGCTGTGGCATTGGCTGTTGCCGCTGGTGGCGGGGTTCATGTTCCTGGGACCACTGGTGGCAGTCGGCTCTTACGGCATTAGTCGCAAGCTCGAGGCTGGCAAAGTGCCGAACCTGGGAGATGCATTCGGTGCCTGGACCTCGCATACCGGTCAACTGGCGATGATGGGTGTGATGATGATGATCTTCTTTCTCGCCTGGATTCGATTGGCA
Organism: Litchfieldella anticariensis FP35 = DSM 16096; assembly: GCF_000409775.1. Taxonomy (GTDB): domain Bacteria; phylum Pseudomonadota; class Gammaproteobacteria; order Pseudomonadales; family Halomonadaceae; genus Litchfieldella; species Litchfieldella anticariensis. The sequence goes on from NZ_KE332392.1 coordinate 175,400, forward strand.
ACATTGTTGTTTGCCTTGTTCTTCGGTTTGGAGGCACCCGATCCTGCGACGGTCTATGCGTCGTTGCTGACGACTGTAGACGGACTGGGCATGTTGGCCGTCGGAACGGCAATCGGAGCCGTTCTGGCTTTTGGCGCTTTCTCGATCAGCGTGGTGGCCATTCCGACCCTGATGGACCAGGACCTGACCTTCATGGAAGGCATTGAAGCCAGCATTCGCTCCGTGGCGAACAATTTCCGTCCCATGTTGTTGTGGGCGGTCATCCTGACTGGCTGTGTGCTGGTAGGGGTGATGACCTTCTATATAGGCCTGGCAGTGATCCTGCCAGTGCTCGGTCACGCAAGCTGGCATGCTTATGAGGACCTGGTACGTATCGAGGGAGGTAGCAGCTCGTCGTGAGTTGGCTGGTCATCGATAAGGCAACCGGCTAGTCTGGGGGGCGATGACCGCCCCCTTTTCATTACTGGCCAGGAACGCCCTCATGACCGTTGATTCTCTGACTCTTTCGGGTCTCTACCGCTATCCCATCAAGTCCACCGCCGGTGAGTCCTTGCCACAAGCTTTGGTCAACGAGGAGGGATTACTGGGGGATCGTCGCTATATGGTGGTCAAGCCCGATGGCACCTTCATTACCGCGCGCTCTCATCCCCAATTGCAGCGGGTCAGTACCACCGTGCATGACGATGGCCTGGTATTGCACCATCCCGAATTGGCCGATTTTCCCTTGGAGCATGCGGCGTTCGAGGCCGCAGCCTTCTCGACTCATGTATGGGGCGACAGTTTTACTGGCCTGACGACTACGACGCGTGCCGATGAGTGGATCGGGCAGGCGGTAGGAGAAGCGGCGAAGCTGTTGTGGCTGGGGGAACGCTCTCCACGTTACCGCCAGGCCATTGGCAAGCGGGTCAGTTTCGCCGACGGTTATCCGCTGATGTTGATTGGTCAGGCATCACTGGACGATCTCAATACACGACTCCCATCGCTACACCGGATGGCACAATTTCGGCCCAATCTGGTCGTGACGGGCAGCTTGCCCTATGCCGAAGATGAATGGAGGGTACTACGCATCGGTGAGGTGGAATTGGCCGTGGACAAACCCTGTTCGCGTTGCGCGATGGTGACGGTGGACCCAGAGACGGGGCGCTTTATCCCTGAACGCGAGCCCTTGCGTACTCTGGCGGGCTATCGCCGGGGACCCGATGGTAAGGTGTATTTTGGCCAGAACCTGATCGTACTAAAGGGGGGAGTGCTCGAGGTCGGGAGTTCGGTAGAGCTCGTTGGTTGAAGACCAAGAATAACAGGAGCGTACCCATGAAATGCATATCGCTTCCGTGTCGTCACGTTCTGGCGGTCGGGGTTTTGGCTGGCTGGGTTCCGGCCATGCTCGTTCAGGCACAGGAAGCTGCCCCGGAGCCAGAGGCTAGCCACCCTATCGAACACAAGACCGATAGCTGCATGGAGGAGGGGGATTGGACGACCCAGGCAATGCATGAATGTGCCGCCCAGGCGCATGATGACTGGGAAGAGGAAATCCAACGCTTGACGATGATGTTGGAGCGGGTGTTGGGAAGTGAGGCGCGTGAGGCGCTGAGCGATGCCCAAGAGGCGTGGCGAAGCAGTCGCGATGCCGACTTCGCTTTCATCAGTGCCTATTATGCCCAGCTTTATCGTGCCGAGTTGAGTGGTGGGACGCTGGGACCACTGGCCGAGCAACTCTTTCGAAACGCCGTGTTGCAAGATCGTGCCAATCAGCTACAACGCTACCTAGATGCACTCGAGGAGTTGCAAGCGCCATCCGGAGAGCTGGAAATGATACCTGAGTGATACCCGCAGCCTCCGTAGGCGGTGGCAGGTGATTGAGTTTTGCTGGGGAGTGTAGCGATCTCACTAGCGTACCGAATCTTGGCTTCATCGTTTAAGCAGTATTGCCAGTCGGTACCTGACCTTATGGTGCGGATCGCGTAGTCTAGGCGGGCATCCCCGGTTCTGGATATCTATCATGCCAAAGCGCTTCTGCCTTGCCGTTTTCCTGGCCTTGCTTGCATTGTTGGCAATGCCTGTCATGGCCGAACATCTTCCTGTCCCCAAGGGAGATGTCATTCTTACGATCTCTGGCAATATCGAACATACCAATGTCGGCGACGAAGCCCAATTCGATTACGAGATGTTGATGGCGTTGACACCGCACGTGTTGGAAACCAGCACCCCTTGGACGGAGGGGGCGAGCATCTTCGAAGGCCCTCTGGCCAGGGCGGTGATGGAAAAGGTGGGAGCCCAAGGTGAGATGTTACGTGTCAAGGCACTCAACAATTTCGCCGCCGATGTTCCTCTAGCGGATTTCTATGACTATGACGTGATCCTGGCGCTCAAGCGGGATGGCAAGCCTATGGAGATTCGTGATTTCGGTCCAATCTTCGTTCTCTATCCTTTTGATGATGCCCCGCAGGAACTGCTTAACGAAACCATCCGCTTTCGTTCGGTATGGCAAGTCGCAAACATCCATGTCTATGAATGATGTCGCTGCACTTGCATTGAGGAGCCTGTTTTCGCCATGTACCGCTACCCTTTACGCCTGAAGCTCGGTGCTTTCGCTGCGGTGTTCTTCTTCGCCGCCGCCATGGTGGTGGTGGGGTTGGTGCTGTGGCGTCAGGACAGCCTGGCCCAGAGTGTGGGGGGCGATGCCGCTTGGTTCGCCTACAAACTGGACCGCGAGGCGATCCTGCTGCGCAACCAGTTGGAGCAAGAGGGTACGACGAACTCCCTGGATCAGTTGCGCCTACGCTTTGACCTGATGTATAGCCGTGTCAACTTGTTGCAGCAGGGAGATCTCGCCGAACTATTCCGTACGATTCCTGCCACGGCTGAACTGATGCCCAAGATCGTCACGCGAATCGAAGCGCTTGATGAGACCGTACGGAGCCTCGATTGGCTTGATGCGGAGATTCGCGACGACCTTAGCCGTCAACTCGAAGAGCTGGCCCCTTATACTGAACAATTGATCATCGCTATCAACGCGCATTTGGCCGATTCAGCGACCCAGGAACGGGAAACCTTGCAATGGCTCTACCGCCTGTTGTTGGGGCTGATCCTTTCGATGAGTCTGGCGACTCTACTGGTGGTTGGCTTCCTGTTTCGCGAATCACGTGAAAATGTCAAAGCGCGCCAGTCCATGGAAGAATTGAGTAACGAACTGAAGGAAACGGCACGCGAAGCCGAGTCGGCAAGTCAGGCCAAGTCCGAGTTCCTGGCCACTGTCAGCCATGAGATTCGTACCCCACTCAATGGTGTGATCGGTATGAGTAATTTGTTGCTGGATCAGCCTCTCGATGACCAGTCGCAACGTTATGCTCGCACCATTCACGACAGTGCCGGCCAGTTGTTGGAAATGATCAACGGTATCCTCGACTTCTCCAAGATCGAAGCTGGTCGCCTAGAGCTTGAACATACCCCATTTGCATTGCGTGAGTTGATGGATGCGGCAGTTGCCCTTTTCGCTCCGCGGGCCGCCGACAAGAAGCTTGCCCTGTCGCTCGAGATTGCCCCTGATCTGCATGACCGACGCTTGGGAGATCCCGGGCGCTTGCGTCAAGTGATTCTCAATCTTCTTTCCAACGCCATAAAATTCACGGCGAAAGGTGAAGTGCGAATAGTCGCATTCTGGTCGTCATCGCAACGCTTACGCATCGAAGTCGTCGATAGTGGCTGTGGAATCCCGGCTACATACCGGAAGCATCTTTTCGAACCTTTTCGCCAGGGCGATGCTTCCACGGCACGACAGTTCGGTGGTACCGGTTTGGGACTAGCCATTTGCAAGCGGTTGGTGGAGGCCATGGACGGCGAGATTGGTGTCGACAGTCGCGAGGGGCAGGGCACTCGATTCTGGTTCGAGATACCGTCACCTGCCCAGCCCCCGGTAATGCCATCTACCATGCAGCGTCTGACGGGGTCGGACTGCTATACGGCTCGTCTGCTGCTAGTGGAGGACAACCTGGTCAACCAGCAGGTAGCCGTGGCGATGCTCGAGCGACTGGGCTGTCGAGTCGACGTGGCGACCAACGGGGCCGAGGCGCTGCGGATGGCGCCACGTGGTGACTATGCATTGATCTTCATGGATGTGCAGATGCCTGACATGGATGGCCTGGAGGTCACACGACGTCTGCGGGCCATTAGCGGTCGGATGGCCGAGATCCCGATCGTGGCGATGACGGCCGGTGCCATGGGCGGGGAGCGTGATCGTTGTCTGGCAGCCGGTATGCAGGATTATTTGACCAAACCGTTGTTTCAAGACGCCTTGGCGAACGTGCTAGTGCACTATCTGGAAGGCGTTTCAATTCCTCGGACAACAGCTAACGTAACCCCCTCTACTGCACTCGAGGGAATGCCTGAGTTGCTGGATACCGATACCCTGGATGAACTGCAGCGCGCCCTGGGAGTGGTAGGCGTCGAGTCCCTGGCGGAAGTGTTCCGCCAGCAGTTGGTGGAAAGGCTAGAAGCATTGGATGCTGCCATGGCGGCACGTCGGCCTGCTGATGTCATGCAAGCGGCGCACTTGCTCAAGGGTGAAGCGTCGAGCTTGGGGCTGACGCAAATAGCCTCGCAGGCGAAAAAGCTGGAGCGGGCAGCTCACTACCAGGAAGTCGAGAATTGGCCCGCACTGCGAGAAGCGCTGGGCGAGAATCTCGAACCTTCCCTGGCCGCGTTGGAGGCTTGGGCAAGCCATTACCGTTCCGACACGGCATGATGCTGAGGCCGGCGCTGTTTCAATGCACGCACGACCATTGTCTGGCCAGGATGGTACTCCCCGCGGGAAGCCGCCAGGGCTCGATCTAGGGTCAGTTCGGCGATGCGCTGATGATTCTGGGGCAGGGAATTGACAGCCAAGGGCAGGAAATCGAGCAATCTATCGTCGCCGAACGTTGCCAGTCGCAGGGACTCCGGTAAACCACCATTATTCAGCAACACATCGAAGACGCCGTCGAGCAGGGTATAGGAGGCTGTGACCAATGCATCGGGAACGCCGTGTTCATCGAGCAATTCACGCATTAGACGAGCGCCTTCAGCGCGGTCGTAGCGAGTGGCGCTTTTCATGACCGCCTGTGCCGAACTGCCGGCAAGTGCGCGACGAAAACCGGCACGACGCTCGACGCTGATCGACAACTCCGGCACTGCATCGAACCAGACGATATTCCTGACATCATCTGACATCACAGAGCGTGTCAGTGCCTCGGCGGCAACTTGGTTGTTACTGACGACACTCATGAATCGGCTTGGCTCGAGCGCACGGTCAATGGCGATCACCGGTAGCCCGGAGTCCATCATTTCCCCATAAAAGGGATCGTCCATGGCCAGACAACTGGCGACGATCAATACTTCGCACCGCTGCGCGCGCAGCGCACGAGCCAGCTCTCGCTCGCTGCTCGGGTCGTCGTCGGAACCCACGATCAACAATTGGTAACCCCGTTCCCGGGCACCACGTTCAAGCAGTTTGGCCAGTCGTGCATAACTGGCGTTTTCCAGATCGGGAATGATCAGCCCCAGAGTACGGCTGGCACCACGGCGCAAAGCGGCCGCTTGGGCATCCACCCGGTAGTGGTGGCGCTCGACCACGGTCATCACCTTGTCGACCGTATCCTGACTGATACGGCGCTCACGGGCCTTGCCATTGATGACATAGCTGGCGGTAGTGCGTGAGACCCCGGCCAGTCGGGCGATTTCAGCGAGTGTCATGCGAAAATCCTTATACTGGTTCATTGCCGCAGGCGAGTATCGGCATGAGACTCAAACCATTCTACGCTAGCAGGTAAGGCACCTACCCCCTGCTAAGGTCGTAGGCGGCGCGACTTGATAAAAGTGCTGTCACGATCCAGCATTGAGCTTAAATGTAGGTGACACGATTCAGCCAGAGTTTTGTCGTCGAAACCTGGCACAGGAGAACACTCATATGCTCACCCTCGGTCACAATGACATCATGCTCGGCTGTCGTGCCAACGATTGGCACGCCGCGTTGGACCAGGCTGCTGCCGCGCTTGGCGAGGCGGGGCTGGTAGCACCCGGCTATCGCGATGGCCTGTACGATCGTGAGGCACAGTCCTCGACTTTCTTGGGTAATGCCATCGCCATTCCCCATGGCACACCGGAAAGCCGCGAGCACGTCAAGCGCACCGGGGTACGTGTGCTGCAGTTCCCGGAAGGGATCGAATGGCACGATGGCAACCGTGTTCATGTGTTGGTGACCATTGCTGCTCAGAGCGATGAGCACCTCGATATCCTGCGTCAATTGACCCATGTGTTGGACCGTGAGGGGGTGGCCGACAAGCTGGCCGCTGCCGATTCGCGTACGGCCGTGGCTTCGCTATTGTCCAAGGCGCCGGTCGAGGCACGCCTGGATGCTGACACACTATGCTTGAAGTTTCCCGCTCGCGATCATCTCGAATTGGCGCTGGCCGGTGCGGCACGTCTGCGTCAGGCCGGTTGTGTCGATGCCACCTTCGTTGCCGCGGTGGCCGAGCAGACGCCTCGAGCCTTGGGGCAGGGCCTATGGTTCACCAGCAGTACGGTCGGCGTGAATACCCCGGCACTGTCGTTGGCAACCCCGGAGACCTCATTGGAAGGTCATCAGGAGCCAGTTCAGGGCGTCTTCTGCCTGGCGGCTCAGGGCGATGCGCACCTTGGCCTGCTGGAGCGGCTGGCGGCGTTGCTCGATAGTGGTAGCGGCGAGGCATTGTTCAATGCCGATGTTGCCACCGTCTTGGCGCGCCTCTCCGGTGAGTCGGCCAGCGCTCAGACGGTACGTGCCCGCGTACTCAATGCTCACGGCTTGCATGCCCGGCCGGCCAAGCAACTGGTGCAGGTGGCACGTCAACAGACGATGCCGATCAAGGTGCGCCTACTCGAAGGTGGCGGTGAAGCCGTATCGGCTGCCAGCCTGACCAAGGTCATTGGTCTGGGTGCACGTCGTGGGCAGTTACTGGTGTTCTCCGCCGAGGGTGAGGGTGCCGACGCCGCATTGGAGGCGGTCGTTGGCGCCGTGGGCGAGGGTCTTGGCGAGAAAGTGCTGCCCTTCGAGGAAGGGCGCGATCATACCCAGGATACACCTCGCGAGATACCACTCGAGCCGTTGCCTGAGGATACCCCGCACCAGGCGGTAGCGGCTTCCCCGGGCTTGGCGATTGGGCCTGTCTTCGTGATGCGCACGCCGCGTTTTGAGTACGCCGAGCGAGCTGAAGATGCCGTACATGAAAAGCGGCGGCTGGAACGCGCTATCGAAGCGGGTATCGAGCAGCTCGAGGCACTGGTGCGCAGCGCTCCAGGTGGTGAGGTGTCGGAGATCCTGTCGATGCACGAGGAAATGCTCGACGACCCGGAACTGCACCAGGCCGCGCGTGAGGGCATCGAAGAAGGCATGAGTGCTGAAGCCGCCTGGTGGGCCGCCATCGATACCGCCGCTCGTGCGCAGGAGATGCTTGCCGACCGTCTGCTAGCGGAACGCGCTGCCGATCTGCGCGATGTGGGCCGCCGCGTGCTGGGTGTTCTGTGTGGTGTCGAGTTGCCGACTCCGCCGGACGAGCCCTATATCCTGGTGATGGACGACGTAGGACCGTCGGACGTTGCCCAGTTGGACACACAGAAGGTTCGCGGTCTGCTCACTGCGCGCGGCGGAGCGACTGCGCACAGCGCGATCCTGGCCCGTGCCTTGGGGATTCCCGCTGTGGTCGGTGCCGGTGAGCGTGTGCTGGGTCTGGAAAACGGTGTCGAGTTGATCCTTGATGGCGAACGTGGCCGAGTCGTGCCGGCACCGTCCCTTGAACGTCGCCAACGCGCCGAGCTTAGCCTCAAGGAGCGCGAGCGGCTTGAGCGAGAGGCCTACGCCGCACGCTTCGAAGAGGGCCGTACTCGTGACGGCCATCGTGTCGAAGTTGCCGCCAACCTGGGCAATACCGCCCATACTGCCGATGCCGTCGAGCGCGGTGCCGAAGGTGTCGGTCTGCTGCGCACCGAATTCATCTTCATGGCTCACGCTCAGGCGCCTGATCTCGACACTCAGGTTGCTGAGTACCGCCAGGCCATCGAGGCACTGGATGGCCGCCCGTTGGTGGCGCGCACCCTCGACGTGGGTGGTGACAAGCCACTGCCCTATTGGCCGGTTCCCCAAGAGGACAACCCGTTCCTTGGCCTGCGCGGCATTCGCCTGGCGCTGACCCAGCCGGAAGTGCTGGAAACCCAGTTTCGTGCGCTGCTCACTGCTGCCGTCGGCAAGCCGCTACGCATCATGCTGCCGATGGTCAAGGACATCGCCGAATTTCGTGCCGCCAAGTCCATCTTCGATCGCCTGTTGGCGGAGATTCCCGAGAATGAACGTGCCACTGACGTGCAGCTTGGGGTGATGATCGAAGTGCCGTCCTGCGCGCTGTTGGCGCCAAGTCTGGCCGCCGAAGTCGACTTCTTCTCGATTGGTACCAACGATCTGACTCAGTACACCTTAGCCATCGACCGCGGTCATCCGGAGCTTTCGGCGCAGGCCGATGGCTTGCACCCGGCGGTGCTGCGCCTGATCCAGATGACCGTCGACGCTGCCCATGCCCAAGGCAAGTGGGTTGGTGTGTGCGGTGAACTCGGTAGCGATGCGCAAGCGGTACCGGTACTGGTGGGTCTGGGGGTCGACGAGCTGTCAGTGGCTGCGCGTCAGATACCGTTGGTCAAGGCACGCCTACGCGAATTCGATCTCGCCGAGGCTCGTCGCCAGGCGGAACTGGCCCTGGCTCAATCCACCAGTGAAGCGGTACGCGACGCCCTGGAGAGATGCTGATGGCCCATGTATTGACGCTTAGCCTCAACCCCGCACTGGACCTGGCGATTCGACTTCCGCATCTGGCTCTGGGAGTGGTCAACCGCACTGACGAGACGCACCTCGAGGCGGCAGGCAAGGGAGTCAATGTGGCTCGGGTACTGGTATCGCTCGGTCACCGGGTAACGGTGTCGGGATTCCTGGGCGCCGCCAACGATGGGCTCTTCCTTCGCACCTTCGAGGCGCTGGGAGTGAGTGATGCTTTCATCCGCGTTCCTGGCGAAACGCGTATCAACGCCAAGGTCGCTGAGGGGGACGGTCGGGTCACCGATATCAACGGTCCCGGCTTGGCCATTGCCACCGAGGCTTGGGCACGATTGATCGGTTGGCTCGATGAGATCGCCGCCGACACCGAGCGACGCCCCGACGCGGTGGTGATAGCCGGCAGCCTGCCACCGGGCATTTCGGCCGACGACCAAGCTGCGCTGATTCAGCGTCTGCGCAAGCATGAATTGCCGGTATGGGTCGATACCAGCGGCCTGGCCCTGGCGTCTGCCATCGATGCCCTGCCCACAGCGGTCAAGCCCAATGAGCATGAATTGGCCGATTGGGCCGGTAGTGTATTGGACAACGATGCTCAGCGTCTCGCGGCGGCGCTACGCCTGCATGGTGCCGGAGTCGAGGAGGCCATGATCTCGGCCGGGCCGCACGGTGTGCTGTGGGTCAGCCGTCGCGGTGCCTGGTTGGCCACACCGCCCGAGATGACCGTAGAGAGTACAGTCGGTGCCGGCGATACGCTGGTGGCCGGCATGCTGCATGGTGTGCTCGAAGGCCATTCGGCTGAACGGACGCTGGGCTTTGCCACGGCGCTATCCGCCGAGTCCGTCCGTCACGTTGGCGTGGGGAACCCCCATGCCGAAGATTTCACCAAACTCCAACAACAGACTCGCGTACGTCGTCTCGATGACGTCGACGCAGAGGGAGCGCTTGCATGAACATCATCCTGATCACCGCCTGCCCGAGTGGTATGGCCACTACCTTCCTTGCCGCTCGTCGTCTGGAGCAGGCCGCCCGTCGTCGTGGCTGGCAGGTCAGCGTGGAAATGCACGGTGAGCTGGAGCCGCTTACCCCGGTATCCGCCGAGGCCATTGAGGCCGCTGATCTGGTGGTCGTTGCCGCTGATCACGTACCGGCACCTCAGCGCTTCAAGGATAAGCGCCTGTTCCAGGCCTCCATCGATCAGGCGCTGCCGAACCCGGACGCCTTTCTCGAGCGTGCCAGTCGCGAAGCCGAGTCCTACCAACCAGGCGACGAATCACCGGCTATCGCGACTCCAGTCGCGGCTTCCGGTGCACACAAGATCGTCGCTGTGACCGCCTGCCCAACCGGGGTGGCCCACACCTTCATGGCCGCCGAGGCACTGGCCGAGGCGGGCCGGGCACTGGGATATCAGGTGCGTGTCGAGACCCAAGGTTCTGTGGGGGCGCAGGACAAGCTTACCGAGGAGGAGATTCGTGACGCTGACCTGGTGATCCTGGCTTGCGATATCGAGGTCGACCCGACCCGCTTTGCCGGTAAGCGAGTGTGGTATACCTCTACCGGCAATGCCTTGAAAAAGCCGCGGCCGACCATCGAGGAAGCCCTGCAAAAAGCCGAGGTATTCGAAGCTGAGTCAGGCAAGCCTAGTGGCGAGCGTAAACAGAGCTTCAAGGAGAAAGGTGTCTACAAGCACCTGCTGACCGGGGTTTCCTTCATGCTGCCGATGGTAGTGGCAGGAGGGCTGCTGATTGCACTGTCATTCGTGTTCGGCATCGAAGCCTTCAAGGAAGAGGGGACGCTTGCCGCGGCGCTGATGCAGATCGGTGGCGGTACTGCCTTTGCCTTGATGGTCCCGGTATTGGCTGGTTATATCGCCTATTCGATCGCTGATCGGCCTGGGATCGCGCCGGGCATGATCGGCGGCATGCTCGCCTCCGAGATCGGTGCCGGTTTCATCGGTGGGATTCTTGCTGGCTTCCTGGCTGGCTACGTGGCCAAGGCCGTGGCCCAGAACGTCAAGCTGCCGTCGAGCATCGAATCGCTCAAGCCGATCTTGATCATCCCCCTGGTGGCCAGCCTAATCACCGGCTTGGTGATGATCTATATCGTCGGCGAGCCAGTTGCCGGGATTCTCTCGGCATTGACCGCTTTCCTCGAGAATATGGGATCGGCCAATGCCGTACTGCTGGGGATTCTGCTGGGTGCCATGATGTGCTTCGACCTGGGTGGACCGGTCAACAAGGCTGCTTATACCTTCGGTGTCGGCCTGTTGGCATCCGAGACCTACGCCCCTATGGCGGCAATCATGGCCGCTGGTATGGTGCCGGCAATCGGCATGGGGATTGCCAGCTTCGTGGCCAAGTCGAAGTTTTCCGAACCCGAGCGTGAAGCTGGCAAGGCATCCTTTGTGCTGGGCTTGTGTTTCATTAGTGAAGGCGCCATTCCCTTTGCCGCCAAGGACCCGCTGCGGGTGATCCCCGTGTGCATGGTCGGTGGCGCGATCACCGGTGCCATTTCCATGTTGGTCGGCGCTAAGCTGATGGCTCCCCACGGCGGTATCTTCGTGCTGCTGATCCCCAACGCTATCACTCCGGTGCTGCTTTATCTGGCGGCCATTATCATCGGCTCGCTGGTCACCGGCCTGGGTTACGCGGCGATCAAGCGTGGCGGCCAGGAAGTCGCTGTCGGCGCCAGCGCCTGAACACGTATCTCGTAAAGCCAACAGGATGCCACCGGATCGGTCACGATCCGGTGGCATCCTGCATTGGATCGGCTGCCGCAAGGAGAGCTTTCCCAAGGCGTTGAGCTACTACTTTGGTATCTATTTTGGGCGCCAAGGACGGCACCCAAAGTGGAATATCCACGCGGTAAAGCGCTTCCTAGACTGCTAGATAAGCCCACCGCGCGAGACACCTTCATGGACATCGACCTTCCATTCCCGCTTGCCGATACCGCCACTCGCCAGGAAACCGTGCAGATCGCCCACTCTCGTTCTCGCGATCCCGACATGGCGGCACAGGATCTGGCCAGTTGTCTTCTGCATCCATGGCTAGGAGGGGTGCTGTTCTTCTGTTCGGCCGAGTACGACTTGGAGGCTCTGGGCCTGGCACTGGAACAGCATTTCGGTGGCGTGAGACTGTGTGGTTGTACCACCGCTGGTGAAATCACCGACGAAGGCTACGGTCGTGGCGGCGTCACCGCCATTGGATTCGATCATCGCGATTTTGCGCTCGACTATGCGGTGATCGACGATCTCGACGACTTTTCACTACTGGCCGCTCAACAGTTGAGTGACCGTCTGCTCGACCAGTGTCGGCAGGTGGGTATCGCACCGATCAAGGGACACACCTTTGCCTTGACCCTGCTCGATGGTCTGTCGGCCAGCGAGGAGCGGGTATTGGCAACGCTCAACGCGGCGCTGGGCAGTATCCCGCATTTTGGTGGCAGTGCTGGCGACGACAATCGTCTGGCCGGAACCCACGTATATGGCAATGGGCGTTTTCGCACCGGTGCTGCGGTGGTGGTGATGATTAACACCGTACTCGATTTCGAGGTCTTCACCACCCACCACTTGCGACCGCTCGACGACAAGTTGGTGGTTACTGCCGCCGATCGCGAGCATCGCCGGGTCATTGAGCTCAATGCCGAGACCGCCGCTGAAGAGTATGCACGATTGGTGGGCTGTCGGGTCGAGGAGCTCGATGACGAGACCTTTGCCCGCCATCCGTTGGCGGTGCGCCTGCACGACCATGCCTATGTACGCTCGATTCAACGTGTCAACGAGGATCTCAGCCTGAGCTTCTACTGCGCGGTGGAAAACGGCATCGTGCTCACCGCCATGCATGCTGCGCCGATCCTCGACGACCTGCGTGATACGCTCGACGATATCGTTGCCCGACTAGGGCCGCCGCGAGTGGTGATCGGCTGCGATTGTTTCCTGCGCCGCCTTGAGATCGAAGCGGACGGTCTCAGCACCGAGGCTTCGCAACTGCTGCGTGATTACCGCGTGGTGGGCTTCAACACCTATGGAGAGCAGTGCAACGGCATGCACCTCAACCAAACCTTCACGGGGGTCGTCATTGGCCAGTCACGACGTGGAGGTTGATGGCAGCGAACGCGAGCGACTGCTCGAACGCGAAATCGCCAAGCTCAAGCGCATCAATGCCGCCCTCATCGAACGGGTCGAGGCCAGCAACTTGCCGCGCAGTGCTCCCTACGCGGCTTTCGAGCATGCCGTGCTGCTTGCCGAGCAGGTGCGAGAACGCACCCAGGCGCTCAACCAGACCACACACGAGTTGCGTGCCAGCAATCGCTTGCTGGCCGAAGCCCGAGAACGAGCGGAAACGGCCGGCCAGCACCTGGTCGATGCCATCGAAAGCATTACCGATGCCTTCGTGCTGTTCGATGCCGACCAACGCATCCAGCGCTTCAACAGCCGTTTCGCTGAGTTCTGGCGTCCGGCGGGGATTCGTATTCGCCAGGGAATGCGTCTTGAGGAGTTACGCCATCTGGCGTTGAGCTCGGGGCTGGTGATCAGTGAACAACTGGGACGTCGAGACAGGCGCACCATTTACCAGTTGCATGACGATCGTTGGGTACAGGTGCACCAGCGTCCCACTCGTGGTGGTGGACGCGTGATCCTGTATGTCGATATCACCGAACTGAAGCGATATGAGCATGCTCAGCGCGAACATGCCTTGGCGCAGAAGACACAATTGCTGCAGGCCACTGTGGATAGTTTGTCCCAAGGCGTTGCAGTGGTCACCGCTAGCGGCATGCTGGAGATGTGCAATCAGCGTTTTCGCGACCTCACCGGGCTCGACGTGCTCGAAGTACCGCATGACCTGGCAGCGCTATGCCATCACAGCGAATTGATCGAAGCCGGAGATGCCCAGGGGGTGACGGCTGCCTGTGAACGGCACCTCGCTGATGGTCGGATAGTGGAAGTGCGTGGCCATGCCATGCCCGGTGGGGGCCAGGTACTGACCTTTACCGATGTGACCGAACGTATTCGTCATGCTGAGACATTGCGTGAACGCGAGCACTGGATTCGTACTATCACCGATGAACTGCCGGCGATGATCGCCTATCTGGATCGAGACCTGCGTTACGTGTTCACCAACCGCGTCTACGAAGAGTGGTACGGCTGGCCACGCGATCTGTTATTGGGCGGTGAGCTGGAAGCGTTACACAGCGCCGAGCATTGTACCCGGTTGCGCCCTTACCTGACCCGGGCCTTGGCAGGGGAGAGCGTGTCCTTCGAATTCCCGGAAAGCAGCGCTAGTGGCGAGCAGCGGGTACTGTTACGAGCCTATGTGCCGCATTACGACAATGACGGCGAAGTGATCGGTTTGTTCGTGCTGATCCGTGATATCACCGAACGACGGCGCACTGCCGAGGCGTTGCACCAGGCCTATCAGAATCTGGAGCAACGAGTACGCGAGCGTACTGCGGAGCTGACCCACGTCAATCGCCAGCTACGCGAAGAGATCGCTGAACGTGCCGCCGTCGAGCAACGCTTGCGTGAGGCCAAGGCCGAGGCCGAGGCAGCCAACCTGTCGAAGACCAAGTTCCTGGCTGCGGTCAGCCATGACCTGCTGCAGCCGCTCAATGCCGCGCGGTTGTTCACCGGTGCTCTCAGCGAGCAGGATGTAGCGCCTGGCAGTCATGAGTTGATCGACCAGATCGGCCGCTCGCTCAAGGACGTCGAGACCCTGCTTGGCACCCTGGTGGATATCTCCAAGCTGGATGCCGGAGTGGTGACGCCGGATGTCGATGCCTTCCCGGTGGCCGAACTGCTTGATGGCCTGGCCCGAGAGTATCGCCAGGTGGCGGCCAGCGAGGGGTTGGATTTCCACTACGTCCCATGCAGTGCCGTGGTGCGCAGCGATATCCAGTTGCTGACCCGGGTGATACGCAATTTCCTGACCAATGCAATTCGTTACACCGGAGAGGGGCATATCCTGCTTGGTTGCCGGCGTCGCCATGACGGCCTGGAGATCGTAGTCGGTGATACCGGTATGGGCATAGAGACCGAAGAGCTGGGGGTAATCTTCCAGGAGTTTCGCCGTTCTCATGCCGCTGGGCGTCGTCAGGATCGCGGCCTGGGGCTGGGACTGGCGATCGCTGACAAGATTTCGCGAATGCTCGATCATCCGCTCGGAGTGGCCTCGGTGGCTGGGCGAGGCTCATTGTTTAGCGTGCGTCTGCCCTACGGAGAACTGACGCCCCGCAGTCAACTCTCGACGACGCCGTCAGTGGCGACAGGCGAGGCGATCCTGGAAGGCAAACGCATCTGGGTGGTCGACAACGACACTGATATCTGTGAAGCGATGCGTGTGTTAATGACGCGCTGGGGATGCGACGTTTGCGTGGCCGATAGTGAAGCATCGCTGGCGGCTCAGGTGGCGTTGGCGTCGGATCCGGCTGATGTACTGATCGTCGACTACCACCTTGACGAGGGAGATAATGGGCTGGCACTCGCCGAGCGTGTCAACGCCCAGCGCCAGGAGCCGGTACCGGTGATGGCGATCACCGCCAATCACAGTATCGAACTCAAGCAGCGCATGCGCGAGCTGGGTTACCTGCTGTTGCACAAGCCGGTCAAGCCGCTCAAATTGAGGATGGCGCTTTCGCGGCTGGTAACGAAGTGAACGGCTCTGTGGACCATGATGGCTCCCCGCCCGAGTGGGTGGGGAGCACACGGATTTTTGCTGAGGTGTGCAGTTCAGCAGTGATACCTGAGAAAACCCGTGAAGAGATACCTCCGCTGCGTGCTCGATTACATCAGCCGAGCGGCCAGTTGAGTATCGCTACGGTGTCGTTGTAATCGTTGTCGGTACTATCCTCTGATCCGAGAGCCACGACATTCAACCTGTTGGCCAGGATAAGTTGCGCAGAAGTCAGACTGGACTGCTGACCATTCACTGACACGGTGATCTGGACATCACCACTTCCCGAATTGAGCACCTGACTACCGATGACTTCGTTGCTGGTGCTCTGCCCCTCGAATTGCGCAGCGGTCTTCCCGTCGACCAGCACAGTGACGATCTGCTTCCCGGACGAGTTGACAAGGGCGGTAATGCCGAATCGGATGTTGGCGGGGAGGGTAAAAGTTCCTTGTTGATAAGCCATGATGTATCTCCTTAGGCTGGGTCTGTCGTCTCACACACCGCCAGACGAGCGGAGGAGCAGCATGCTCCTGGCGGAGTGGCAGGGCGTAGGCAGGGGACGCCTTGCCTGGATAACCCTAGACCGCTACCGAGTGCCCGAAACTGTCAATTCTAATAGGCTGGAGGAATTTCCCTCGTTCATGAAGGCGCCCCGCGCGGCATGTGTGTTGCTTTCATTGTCTATTTCGGGCCGTGGAAATATCTGGCCGGCAACCGCCCTGACGGTCAGCCGGCTGAAGGCATACCACAGCGTATGGGGGCAAAGGGCTTGAGCCTGACTATTGGCGATCACTGCCAATCACAGCGTCGAGCTCAAGTTAGTGCTTGCGGAGGTAGGCGCTGAAGTCGATATCGCTGGCCGAAAGAATCGCCTGTACCCGGTTATGCACCCCGAGCTTGCGAAGAATTGCCGAGACATGTGCTTTGACGGTGGTTTCGGCGATATCGAGGTGATAAGCAATCATCTTGTTGGACTCGCCACGGGTCATGTGCTCGAGGACTTGGAGCTGCTTGCGGGTCAGCATCTCGAGCTGCTGCGCTGTAACAGTGTGTTCATCGCGAGAAGTGGACCGCGAAGAACTGTTACCGCTGGCGCGAATGATGTCCGAAGGCAGGTAGATATTGCCGTCGAGGATTTGAGCGATGGCCTTGGTCATCTGCTCACGGGGTGACGACTTGGTGATGAAGCCCACCGCTCCGTAGGTCACTGCTTGCAGGATCACCTGCTTTTCTTCTTCGGCGGAGATGATCACTACCGGAATGGTCGGTGCCTCGTTACGTAGTTGGATCAGTCCCGCCAGGCCGTTCATGCCCGGCATGTTGAGATCCAACAGGATCAGGTCTAGGTCTTCGTGCTGCTGGGTGAGAGCCAGCGTCGAGTCGAGATCCTGGGTTTCGAGGAGTACGGCATCCTCGAAGCCGTCACGAATCACGCGGCCGATGGCCTCGCGAAAGAGAGGATGATCGTCGGCGATCAGCAGCTTGTACATGGCAGTGCCCTGGTGGTTGTCGAGTTCGGCGGTCGGAGTTGTCATTGTATTGTGGTGCCTCCTCCTGCTCGGCGCCCTTATTATCATCGCGCCAAACGATGTGAGGTTAACTGCGACTTAGGTCGCGTCTTTGTTAATTTCAGGTGGCATTGGCGGAAGCAGGTGATTTCATTCGGACTCCTCGCCGTAGATCGAAGGTCAACACCGCGATCAGGCCGAATGCTCCGGTTAAGCCCAGGCACCATAGCAAGGGGGCCGCCGCCAGTTGCTCATAGAGTGCGAAACGCACCAGTTCCACACCATGGGTAAAGGGGTTATAGGAGCAAAGCCAATACAGCCATGGTCCTGCTTCCTGCATTTTCCATAGGGGGTAGAGTGCCGAAGACAGGAAGAACAGCGGAAAAATGACGAAGTTCATCACACCGGCAAAGTTCTCCAGTCGGTGAATGGCGTTGGCCAGCACCAGCCCTAGGGTGCTGAGCATCATCGCCACTAGCAGCAGTGCCGGCAATGCTGTCACCAGGCCAAATGCCGGTGGCTGGATGCCGTACCACCACGCAATGCCGAGGAAAGCGTAGACCTGCACCAACGACACCAACGAGATCGCCAACACCTTACTCAGTAGCAAGAAGGGGCGCGATAGCGGGCTCATCAGCAATACTTTCATGCTGCCCATCTCGCGGTCGTAGACCATCGACAGTGAGCCTTGCATGCCATTGAATAGCAGGATCATGCAGCACAGTCCTGGGGTGATGTAGACCTCATAGACGATATAGGTGCCGTAGGGCGCCATGATCGAGATACCTAGCACGGCGCGAAAGCCGGCAGCGAATACCACCAGCCATAGTAATGGGCGCACCAGGGCGCTGAAGAAGCGTGTGCGCTGCTGGACGAAGCGCCGCCATTCACGGCCGCTGACACCCAGGAAGCAATGCAGGTAGGCATTTGCGCTCATGACCGACCCTCCATGACGGTGTCGCCAGGCTTGGCGGTAAGACGACCGAAGGCCTCCTGTAGCGTATGGGTACCGGTGTGAGTGCACAGGGCCTGCGCCTGGCTGTTGGCAATCACTCGTCCGGTGCACAGCACTACCACAGGATCCTGGGGCGCGATCTCGTCGAGCAGATGGGTCGTCCACAGCACCGTCATGCCACGCTCCCGGCACAGGATGCGGACATGTTCGTTGAGCGCTTGGCGGCTGGCGGTATCCAGCCCCACGCTGGCTTCATCCAGAATCAGCAACTCGGGTTCGTGGAGCAGAGCCCGTGCGATCTCCAGGCGGCGCCGATGTCCGCCATTGAGCTGACGCACCTTATCGTTGGCGCGGGCCTCGAGGTGTTGGCGCGCCAACTCCCACTCGCAACGCTCGCGGGCCTGGCGTCGCCCCAGTCCGTGTAGCGACGCATGGTAGAGCAGGTTCTGGCGCACGCTGAGATCGAGATCCAGCGTCGGCTGCTGGAAGACCACGCCCAAATGTCGCCGCACCTCTCGCGGTTGCCGTGACAATGAGTGACCGGCGACACGGATCTCACCGCTCTGGCTGCGCAGCAGGCCAGTGATCAACGCGATCAGGGTGCTCTTACCGGCGCCATTGGGACCCAGCAAGGAATGAAAGCCGCCCTTCGTCAGGGAGAGGCTCACTCGCTCGAGCGCTTGATGCGCTCCATAGCGATGGCTGATGTCGGCGACCTCGAGCATGGGGGTGGTATCGCGAGCGGGGTGGGCGAGGCTAATCATGGCGTCACGACCACACCCCAGGGGTAGCGGCCGACCTCGATGGATTTGGTGACTTTGAGGTTTTCGACATCGATGACGGATACGTCCCCGCTGACGCCATTAGTGGTCAGCAGCAGGCTCTCGTCCTCATTCAAGGCCAGTTGCCACACCCGCCGGCCGACCAGCAGGTAGTCGAGGATTTCATAGGTCTGCGCATCGACGACAGCGACATGGTTGGCGGGACCCAGTGCGACGAAGGCATAGCGACCGTCGGACGTCAGCTCGATACCCACTGGCTGGACCTTGTCCTGGTGGACGCCACGGATCGCGAAATCCAGCGTGGTGATCTCTTCCAGTGTCTCCACATCGATGATATGAACCGTGCCGCCTATTTCCGCGGAGGCCCAGGCGATTTTGCCGTCTTGGCTGAACTCGACGTGGCGGGGGCGCTGGCCGACCACCATGTTCTTCTTGATTTCAAAGCTTTCGGTATCGATCCAGTGAAGCATGCTGGAGGTTTCACTGGTATTGACCGCCCACCTGCCATCGGGGCTGACGGCCATGCCTTCCGGCTCGACGCCTACATCGATCTGGGCCAGTACGTCTTTGCTTTGAACGTCGACTACGGTCACGATGGCATCGTCTTCATTGGCAATGAATAGCCATCGATCGTTGGGATGTAATGCGAACTGTTCCGGATCTTCGCCTGAGGGGAGGGTATCGATAATTCTGCGAGTTTCCAGGTCCATTATCTGCACGGTGTCATCGTCACTGGCGCAGATATAGAGCTTGGTATGATCCTTGGAAAGTAAAATGCCCCTTGGGCGCTTTCCAACGGCTATTGTTTCGATAACCTGCATCGTCTCGGTATCGAGTATGGATATGCTGTCATCTTTTTCATTGGAAACGTAGGCTATGTTGGCTAGTGAAGAAGCAGAAAAGCCAAGCAAGACAGCCAGGATGGAAGCGCAGAATATTTTTTCCATGATGGTATTCCTTCAACGTTTTTGTGAGGGGGCGTCTCTGGCTGGCTAGGAGTTGATACGACACTCACTTTCCGCTTCGTCAAATCCTAAGGAGTCGAGATCGGTTATTGGGTGAAGAAAACCTTCGATCGGTGTTGTGGAAACGAGTCCTCGGGGATGAACCAATGGTATGGGCTGGCGAAGCTGGCCATTCCATGGACGGTAACTGAGCTTGCGACCTTTGAAAGCCGCCAATTGGAAGTCTTCAGAAAACAGGAAGTCACGAATGCGCTCGGCATTAGCCACATCAAGCTGTGTCACGGCGGTTCCCAGGGAGCGAATAGCGGCCCAAGCGGCATAGTCATCACCATTCATGTCGCGCCCAGCCAACTCGCGAAAGCGGTTTTGCAGCTGGGCCGCTCCCCAGCTTTCCACGACTCGGTGCCAAGCTACCGGTGACATACCTTGCGTACCGACAACCGGCCGAGGTAGCCAGGTATTGAATGGCACGTATTCCCCAAAATCCCCTCGTGTATCGGCCACTACCACAGCATCGTAATCGTTCGCTTGGGTGAACAGTGGTAGTTCCTGTGATGCCGTACGCCGCAGATCAGCATCGAAAGTCCAGGGTTTGTCAGCAACGATGTTCAGGCCGAAGCGAGTGGCCGAGCGGCGAAAGGCGTCTGCCCATGCTCGATCACTATCGGTTGGCCCGGTAATCATGAAAAGCGTCTTCCAGCGTCGCTGATTGAGCCACTGAGCGAGACCATCCGTCAGCATGGCGTAACTGGGCTGAGTATGCAGGACATGGGGTTGACATCCGCCAAGGCGCAGTTCGTCTTCTTTTGCACCAGCATTGAAGACCAAGGCTTTTCCAGCCGTTTTATCCGCCATGGTCTTTAGAGTGGGTGCTGGCACCCGGAGTATGAAAAGCTCGATGCCTTGGCGCATCATGCTCTCCAGAACTTCCTGAGCCTGTTCTTCGGATTTTGCTATTCGAGATTCCAGGAGGTAATGATGACCCAGGAAGCCTCCAGTGGTGTTGTTATCTTCAATCGCTAACTCGGCACCACGCAGCCCGGTGTCTTCCGGTTCGGGGATAACGTTCGAAAGGACAGGTCCCTGATCAGGAGTCCATTGGATATAGCCGATGCGGATATCCATTCCCAAGGCAGTCAGAGGCGCTGACAGAAAACACGCGAATAACGTGGCCATGAGGGCTTTGGGGATAATACGCATGGGAGCCTCTCTACTTGTCGTTATGACCACGAGCTTAGATAAGGGTTGGGGGGGCTGAAATATTCAGAAAGTCGCAATACACCTGTACGAAAGAACTATTTCCTACGTCCAATGCGCTGTTAATAGGCATAAAGTTGTCGTCAACGGATCAGTCATCGATTGCCTTCCTGCTTTAGCGTTTCTTCCTCGAGACTACTACCAAGGAACAAGTTTGGAGGCCTGAAAGTGGCATTCTGAGAAGGAGAGAGGATTTCTAGACTCGAGGACAAGATGCCGACCATTCCATTGATAAAGATAGGGCGGCCCTCTGATAACCAACGCAAAGGTAATCGGTATGACAGTTTCTACTCCACTCAAAGCATGTGTTGCTGCCAGCCTGTTTGGGTGGGCAGCGCTGGTCATGGGCCACGGTGACGTGACGCCACAACCGGTGGATACCGGTAATCTGCCTGAGCTGGGCACCGAACCGTTGTCGGAAAACCCTTTTCGGGAAGGTAACGAGCACGGCGAGTACAACGAACAGGCCATCAAGGTCGGGGAAAGTGGTTATGCCGGTAATTGTGCGGGTTGCCATGGTATCCAGGCCATGTCGGGAGGCCTGACACCCGATTTGCGCGAACTTGAAGAGTGGGACGACGAATACTTCATCGGTCGAGTCCGCAATGGAACCGACAGGGGAATGCCTTCTTTCAAGAATAACTTGGACCAGAACGCTATCTGGGCGATCAAGACTTATATCGAATCCGTCAAGGAGTGACGCGCTAGTTCAATGAGAACGAGGGAAGGGGAAAATGCCATGTGGCCGACCCGATGTTTCGCAGTCCTGACATTGATGCTGGTTTCATTAGTACTAAGCACCTTCGTCAATGCAAACGAGTCGATCCTCGACCGTGCCCCTGAACGGACCTATGACATCGTCATCGAGTCGGGCTTCCTGAATGTCGGGGTCTATCGTGACTTTCCCCCTTATTCCTATGAGAAAGATGGAGAGCCGTTTGGTGTCGATGTCGATATCGGCAAGAAGATTGCAGAGGGGCTAGGGGTAGAGTTCCGTGTGCATTGGATTACACCTGATGAAACACTGGAGGACGATCTTCGAAACAATGTCTGGAAAGGACATTATCTGGCAAAGCGCCGTATTGCCGATGTCATGATGCGGGTACCGTATGACAAGAAGTACGCCTATATGCGGGATTCCACTGGCGAGGTCATCAATGAGCAGGTGGTGATGTTTGGCCCCTATCAACAAGAGCAGTGGCAGATCGCTTATGACTCGGATGCCGTCGATTCGGTAGGAACGGTGGCGGTGTTTCAATACCACCCTATCGGTGTGGAAATTGACACCTTGCCAGCAACCTACCTGACGTCCGCCTTCGGCGGCAGGCTTCGAGACAAGACTCACCACTTTTCCAACATCGGCCAGGCTTTCCAGGCGATGGCAGAGAGAGAGGTGAGTGCGGTCATGGGGATGCGTGCCGAAATCGACTACGAACTGGGTGTCCATCCCAACCGAGGCTTTGCTGTGGCAGATAATGGATTCCCGGGAATGGGAAAGCAGGTTTGGGATGTCGGTATGGCGGTCAAGAACACGCATCGGCAACTGGGATATGCCATCGAGGAGATCGTAGACCGCATGGTTCGGGAAGGTGAAATGGCAGAAATCTTCGAGCGACATGGGCTTCGCTACAGTATGCCGGCCTTCTATGAAGAGGTGCTGGTGACTAGCGATGGAGAGGCATAGTTGTGAGGATGGTGGGTGGTTAACTTGGCATTGATGAGTAAAGCGATGAAAAGTTGGCACTTGTTTTGTTATCTGAATAGCCGGTAGAAATCACTACACCATCGCAAGAAACCCGTGGAGCGTATCCACGGGTTTCTTGCTTTTGAAAGGTCTTACTACCAAGTGAGTAAAGAAGTCGTTCCGGGGTTTAATTGTTGCCTGATGTGTTGCCAACAACAATCACCCTAGAGGCGGGAAGAGTTCCCGGTTCGCTGCAGAAACTTGACAACAAGAGAGTGGGAGCGAGCAACCATGAGATCGAACCCTATCGGTAGACAGTTTGCTGTCAGTACCATTGCGCTGGCTGTTTCTTTCGGTGCTCATGCAGTCACCGATGAAGATATCCTGAACGATCATAATACCGCCGATGATGTGGTCAGTTACGGAATGGGGGTTCAAGGACAGCGATTCAGTACCCTTGATATTCTGAATACGGACAACGTCAAGTCCCTGCAGCCGGTCTGGGCATTTTCCTTCGGTGGTGAAAAGATGCGTGGCCAGGAGTCCCAGCCTTTGATAAAGGATGGGGTGATGTACGTGACGGCATCTTACTCACGTGCTTACGCGATCGATGCCAAGACTGGGGAAGAGGTTTGGCAGTACGAGGCACGCCTCCCGGATGGGATCATGCCGTGTTGTGACGTGATCAATCGTGGCGGGGCGTTGTATGAAGATCTGTTCATCTTCGCGACCCTCGATGCCAAGCTCGTTGCCTTGAACAAGGATACCGGTAAGGTGGTATGGATCAAGGAGGTGGCAGATTATCAGGAAGGGTACTCTATTACTGCCGCTCCTATTATCGTGAAGGGCAAACTGATCACCGGCGTATCCGGCGGCGAGTTCGGTATCGTCGGCAAGATTGAGGCATACGACCCGACCAGTGGTGACAAGTTGTGGACTCGCCCGACCGTCGAGGGCCATATGGGCTATGTCTACCAGGATGGAGAGGCCATCGAGAATGGCATCTCTGGCGGAGAAGCCGGCAAGACCTGGCCTGGCGACATGTGGAAGACCGGCGGCGCTGCCACCTGGTTAGGGGGGACCTACGATCCGGAAACCGATACGTTGTTCTTCGGTACCGGCAACCCTGCGCCCTGGAACTCTCATCTGCGCCCTGGGGATAACCTGTTTTCTTCATCGCGACTGGCGATAGATCCCGACGACGGAAGCATCAAGTGGCACTTCCAGACCACGCCCAATGATGGCTGGGATTATGATGGCGTCAACGAACTGATCTCCTTCGATTACGAAGAAAACGGTGAGGTCATCAAGGCAGCTGCCACCGCCGACCGTAATGGTTTCTTTTATGTGCTCGATCGCACCAACGGTAGCTTCATCCGTGGCTTCCCCTTCGTCGATGAGATCTCTTGGGCCGAAGGGCTCGACGAGAATGGCCGACCGATCTACACCGATGACGGTCGCCCGGGTAACCCGGCCGATGTCGATAGTGAGAAGGGAGAACCGGTAGTGGCTCAGCCGGCATTCCTGGGTGGTAAGAACTGGATGCCCATGGCCTACAATCAGGATACGGAGTTGTTCTATGTTCCCTCCAATGAGTGGGCCATGGATATCTGGAATGAGCCCGTCTCCTACAAGAAGGGAGCAGCCTATCTTGGGGCCGGCTTCACCATCAAACCTGCCAACGATGAATATATCGGTGTTCTCAGAGCCATCGATCCTAAGACGGGCGAGGAAGTCTGGCGCTACGAGAACCGTGCTCCCCTGTGGGGCGGTGTCATGACCACGTCAGGCAATCTGGTCTTTACCGGTACCCCGGAAGGCTATCTAAAAGCGTTCGATGCGACGACCGGCGAGGAATTGTATCGCTTCAATACCGGTTCCGGCGTCGTTGGCACGCCTATCACCTGGAGCATGGATGGCGAACAATATGTCTCCATCACCTCAGGTTGGGGTGGTGCCGTACCGCTGTGGGGTGGTGAGGTTGCCAAGGTCGTCAAGAACTTCAACCAGGGCGGCATGCTATGGACCTTCAAGTTGCCGAAGGAGGCCGCGAGCCAGGATGTGGCCAGTCGCTGAGTGATGTATGGCCCGGAACGTTTCGGGCCACTTTTGCAAGAACTGACGAAAGAACGGCTGCCGTGGTGCCATGGCAGCCGTTCTTTCGTATGCCCCGATGGGACGAGATCCACGGCATTCCGATTACGGCCGTCATATTAGATGAGCCAGGCCGAGCGTTTCCTTTTCATGCTGCAAACAATCACTGAACGGGTCTCCACTTCGATGACAGTGTCAGGGCGGAACATGCACAGTGCCAGCATCAAGGCTTGGGCAGGAGTACGGGTAAGGGGGAATCTGGACATGCTGAGGTGCTCCCATTCAGTAGCGAACCCTGCATCCTGCATGATTGTCCTGGTATTGCTGTTAGAGCGCTCAATGCGCATCGACTCATGGAGATAGCTTAGGCATGAGAGGGAATTTTCCGACATATGACGATGGTCGCGGCTGACTACTACTTGAGGCTCGCGATGAGGGTGGTATTCCGCATGACGAGCGGCTTGTACCTTGACTCCATGCTTGCAGGCATGGGGGGGCAGTGTCCCTTCTCGGTGGCATCTTCACGCTTCTAAACTCCTTGGAATTGCGACCAAGGGAGGAGGGAAATTGCACCTAGAGTGTTGTTGAGGAGGAGGCTGAGTTCACCAAGACTGAATGGACCGCGTAGGCAGCATTTGGTGCGCGACTGTGAGTCTACGACCAAAGAACGCTGTCGTTTCCCCCTAGGCAGCATGGGGCGGCAGTCAGACTTCGCTACGCTCTAAACCAGGTCCATTCATCGGACCCCATGATTCTAACAGGCAGGAGTGCACGTCATGATCTACGCCAACCCCGGTAGTGCAGGATCGGTCGTTTCCTTCGACAAGCGCTATGGCAACTATATCGGTGGCGAGTTCGTCGCCCCGGTCAAGGGTCAGTATTTCGATAACGTCAGCCCCGTCAACGGCGAGGTATTCTGCGAGATCCCACGTTCCACGGCGGAAGACATCGAACTCGCGCTTGACGCAGCCCATGAGGCCGCTCCCGCCTGGGGCAAGACCTCAGCGACCGAGCGCAGCAACATCCTGCTCAAGATTGCCGATCGTCTCGAACAGAACCTGGAAATGCTCGCCGTGGCCGAGACCTGGGACAACGGCAAGGCGGTACGTGAGACGCTCAACGCCGACCTCCCGCTGGCAGTCGATCACTTCCGCTATTTCGCCGGTTGTATCCGCGCCCAGGAAGGCACAGTGGCGGACATCGACGCCAACACCGTCTCCTACCACTTCCACGAGCCGCTAGGCGTGGTGGGGCAGATCATTCCCTGGAACTTCCCGATCCTGATGGCCGTCTGGAAGCTCGGCCCGGCGCTGGCCGCCGGAAACTGTGTGGTACTGAAGCCCGCCGAGCAGACCCCGGTATCCATCCTCAAGGTGATGGAACTGATCGGCGACCTGCTTCCCCCGGGCGTGGTCAACATCGTCAACGGCTACGGCGCCGAAGCCGGCCAGGCACTGGCCACCAGCAAGCGTATCGCCAAGATCGCCTTCACCGGTTCGACCCCAGTCGGCTCGCACATCCTCAAGTGTGCCGCCGAGAACATAATTCCCTCCACCGTGGAACTGGGCGGCAAGTCGCCGAACATCTACTTCGCCGACATCATGGACGCCGAGCCGGAGTTCATCGACAAGGCGGCCGAAGGTCTGGTACTGGCCTTCTTCAACCAAGGTGAGGTATGTACCTGCCCGTCACGGGCGTTGATCCAGGAAAGCATCTACGAGCCGTTCATGGCCCGGGTCATGGAGCGGGTCAAGACCATCAAGCGTGGTAACCCGCTGGATACTGACGTCCAGGTCGGCGCCCAGGCGTCCCAGGAGCAGTTCGACAAGATCATGTCCTACATGGACATCGCCCGGGAGGAGGGTGCCGAGTTCCTCACCGGTGGCGACAAGGAGAGCTTCGATCCGGCGTACGACAAGGGGTATTACATCCAGCCAACATTGCTCAAGGGCAACAACAAGATGCGCGTGTTCCAAGAGGAGATCTTCGGTCCGGTGGTGGCGGTGACCACCTTCAAAGACGAAGCGGAAGCGCTGGCGATCGCCAACGACACCGAGTTCGGTCTCGGTGCCGGCGTATGGAGTCGTGACATGAACATCGCCTTCCGCATGGGGCGCAGCATCCAGGCCGGCCGGGTGTGGACCAACTGTTACCACCAGTATCCGGCACATGCCGCCTTCGGTGGCTACAAGAAGTCCGGTGTGGGCCGTGAAACTCACAAGGTGGCGCTGGAACACTACCAGCAAACCAAGAATTTGTTGGTGAGTTATGACACCAACCCTCTCGGCTTCTTTTAACGCAAACGTGACTCTCTCGTGAAGGCAGCAGTGTGGTGTTGACAGTGAGAGCTTGGGGCGTCGACTGCGGTCGCGCCCTTTTTTTGCAGTGCGTTCAGTGATGGATTGCCAGCCATTTCGATGCCAGTCGCTTGGCATGTCCGGCTTCGCGTACCCAGGCCAGCCGTCCTACCTCACGTTTTATGCCGTCGCGTTTGAGTTTCATCAGCAGCCGCGCTGGCAGGCCAACCAGGATAAGGCCGATTCGCTGGGCGTGGAGCTCGTCGACCAGGGTATGCAGGGCGACGATGGCGGTGGAATCGAGACTCGGGACATCCCGCATGTCGAGTATGATCACACGTACCTCGCGGTCGACCATACGTAGCGAGGCCACCGCCTTCTCGGCGGCTCCGAAGAACAGCGGGCCGTTGACATCGTAGACTGCCACCTGGTGAGGCAGGTCACGTGCCAGATCATGCTCGTCGGCGGTGAGTCGTCGGGTGTGAGTGAGCTTGGCCATGCGACGAATGAACAACGCGGCGGCGAGCCCTACGCCAACCGCTACTGCCAATACCATGTCGAATATCACGGTGAGGGAGAAGCAGATCACCAGGATGGCCACATCGCTACCGGGCGCACTCTTCAAGGTATGCACGAAGTGACGCGCTTCGCTCATATTCCAGGCGATGATGAACAGCAGTGCGGCCAGTGCCGCCATTGGGACCAAGCCCAGGATGCCTGCCAGTGCCACCACGGTCAGGAGTACCACCAATGAGTGCACTATCGCAGCGATTGGCGAACGGGCGCCGCTGCGGATATTGGTGGCGGTGCGTGCCAGGGCGGCGGTGGCAGTGATGCCGCCGAAGAAGGGGACCACCATGTTGCCGATACCTTGGCCGATCAGTTCAGCATTGGGGTCGTGGCGGGTACGGGTCAGGCCGTCGGCGACCACGGCGCATAGCAGCGATTCGATGGCGGCCAGCATAGCGATGGCGAAAGCGGGCCCCAGCAGTTCACGGATCAGTGCAAAATCGATCGTGAGTGGGGTGCCGTCTGCGTCGGGCAATTGCCAGGGCCAGGTCAAGGTAGGAGGAAGAGGTGGAATGCCGTTGCCCGATTGGCCCAGGTATTCCCAATGGAAACGTGAGGCGATGGTGTCCACCTCGAGGCCGAATTGGGTCGCGGCAAGTGCCACCAAGGTGCCCACAGCCAGACCAACCAGTGGGGCGGGAACCGGCAGTTTCAGCTGTGGCCACAGAATCAGGGTTGCCAAGGTCACCAAGCCGATGCCGAGCTCAGCAGGAGCTAGACTGGGTAGCGCGCGGATGATGGCAAAGAGGTTATCCAGCGTGCTTTCACCCAGAGTGACACCTGCCAGGCCAAAGAAATCGGGAAGTTGCAGTAGGGCGATGACCACGCCAATGCCGGCGGTGAAACCCAGCACGACTGGGTAAGGAATGAACTGGATCAGGTTGCCCAAGCGCGAGAGTCCCAGCGCCACCAGGATCATACCCGCCATCAGGGTGGCAATCAGAAGTCCGCCAATACCGTGATTGGCGACGATAGGGAAAAGGATGACCACGAAAGCGGCAGTGGGGCCGGAGATATTGAAGCGCGAACCGCCAGTCAGGGCGATGATGGCGCCGGCAACAATAGCCGTATAGAGACCGTGCTGTGGGGGAACACCAGTAGCAATGGCCAGTGCCATGGACAGCGGCACCGCGATGATACCGATGGTCAGGCCTGCCAGGAGGTCATGCCGCAGGTCGGCGAGTCCATATCCCTCGCGCCAGGTATGGAACAAGGCCACACCAGGTCTGGGGAACGGGGAAGAGGAGGAAGGCTTGGCCATGGCGGGTGAGTCCTGCGACGATGAAACGAGATGTTACGTTAATCCCGAATATTGCGGCGCCGCAAGCCCACCCTTCTAACTAGCTTGACGTTCAGAACATCAGCCTGACGCCGGCAACGACGCCCGTATCTTCTGTAGGATCGCCCTGCACTTGGGCCAGGTCGGCAGTGCCGCTATAGCGCTTTTCCCAGTAACCGCCGATATAGGGCGCGAACTTGCGGGTGATCTCATAACGCAATCGCAGGCCGGCGCGTATCGAATTGAGGCCTTCCCCGACACCGAACTCTTCGACCTCACTGCCAGCGACGACAAGCTCTGTACGCGGTTGCAGGAAGAGCCGTTGGGTTAGGCGAAGGTCATGTTCGGCCTCGAAGCTCGCCGAGACATCGCCTTCATCGCTTACACGCAGGGCAATATCGGTTTCGATCCGGTAGGGGGCCAAGCCCTGCAGGGCAATCACACCGAAATAGCGCTCGGGGTGATCGTCCGAGGCAATGCCGCCTTGATAACCGATGCCGCCCTGGAGCTCCCAGAAGTCGTTGATCAGCCGGCTGTAGAGCAGGTCGAGTGATTCGAACTCGGCATCCTCGCCATCGCCCTGCACGTTCTCGCCTTCGCTCTTGAGATATAGCCGGTTGATGTCGCCGCCATACCACGCCTGGAAGTCCCATACCAAGGCCTTTTCGCCCTTGTCGGGGACGGCATACTCGAGACGGTCGATGAGCACCGACCCCAGAAGATGCTCCTCCATCGGTGAAGGCCAGTCGTCCGGAGCATCGTAGCCATCCTCGGCATAAACTCCTGTCATCGTCAGCATGGTCAAGAAGGAGCAAGTCACCATCAGTACGTTCCTGGTATTCATGAAGACTCCTTACGAAACCTTGACGACTCGGAACATGCCGGCGTCCATGTGATAGAGAAGATGACAGTGGAAGGCCCAGCTACCTTCGGCATCAGCAGTGATCAGGGCCGAGATGCGCTCTCCCGGCTTGACGTTGATAGTGTGCTTGCGAGGAATCAGTTCACCGGCACCGTTTTCCAGTTCCATCCACATGCCATGCAGATGGATGGGATGCTCCATCATGGTGTCGTTGATCAGGATCAGCCGCAGGCGCTCGTCCTTGCGGAAGTGGATGGGACCGGAGACCTCGCTGAACTTCTTACCGTCGAAGGACCACATATAGCGTTCCATGTTGCCGGTCAGGTGTAATTCCAGCTCGCGCTCGGGCTCACGACGGTCAGGCCATGGCAAGAAGGACTTGAGGTCGCTGTAGAGCAGCACGCGGCGCTCGCCAGGATCGAAGCCGATACCGGCATGATCGTACTGGGAGCCGGGCTGGGCGGCCCCGGCGGGAAGCATTGCTCCCGCTTCTGCTCCAGAAGACGATGCTTCGCCCATGTCCGCCATGGTGGAGTGATCCATCCTGCTCATACCGGAGTGGTCCATGTCGCTCATGCTGGAGTGGTTCATGCCACCCATATTCGCGTGGTCCATACCACCGTGTGCCCCCATTGCTTCCATGCCGCGATCGGCGATCCGCCGGCGCTCCGGGATGGATGCCACCATGCCCAGGCGTGGTGCCAGGGTGCCACGGGCGTAGCCGCTGCGGTCCATGGCTTCGGCAAATAGCGTGTAGGCGGTATCGGCTTCGGGGGCGACGAGCACGTCGTAGGTTTCGGCGACGCCAATGCGGAACTCGTCGACGGGCACGGGCTGTACCGGTTGGCCATCGGCAGCCACCACGGTCATTTTCAGGCCAGGAATGCGTACGTCGAAGTAGCTCATCGCCGAACCATTGATTACTCGCAGGCGGATCCGCTCGCCGGGCTTGAACAGGGCAGTCCAGTTCTCGCCCGGAGCATGGCCGTTGAGCAGGTAGGTATAGGTGCTGCCGGTGACGTCGGCAATATCGCGGGAACTCATTCGCATCTGGGCCCACATGGCACGCATCTGCGCGGTTTCCTTGAAGCCGTTCTCGCGCACGTCGGCCAGGAAATCGGCAATGGTGCGCTCCTGGTAGTTGTAATAGCCCTCGCCAGTCTTCAGGTTGCGGAAGATACTGGCAGGATCTTCGAAGCTCCAGTCGGTAAGTAGCAGCACGTGCTCGCGGTCATAGCGGAAGGGTTCCCGCTCTGCAGCATCGATGATCAGTGGGCCGGCATGGCCGAGCTGTTCCTGCAGCCCCGAGTGGCTGTGATACCAGTAGGTACCGTGCTGGCAGACCGGGAAGCGGTAGGTGAAGGTTTCGCCTGGGCCGATGCCGGCGAAGCTGATACCCGGTACGCCATCCATCTCTGTCGGCAGGATCAAGCCATGCCAATGAATGGAGGTCGGTTCGTCGAGTAGGTTGGTGACCCGCAGTACCGCGTCCTGTCCTTCCTTGAGGCGAAGCAAAGGGCCGGGACTGGTGCCATTGATGCAGATCGGACGAGCCTCCCGCCCATTGATGGGCAGATTTCGTCGACGAATATCCAGGGCGATCTCGGGTCCATCGACTACGCCTTGTGGGTAGAGGTTGCTCTGACCCCAAGGGTTGGCCCAGGCTGGAGTCAGCCCCGAGGCGGCGGAACCCAGTCCCAGAGCGGCACCGCCTTTGAGAATCTGGCGACGTGTTAAAGAAAGCGAAGGGGGGGGCGAGGTTGCCATGCGCGATTCCTGTCCAAACCTGACATTTTGGAATCGATATTGGCCTGGCAAGCTGAAAGCAGGCTGAAAGTGGAGGTAGAAAGATCAAGCTTCGGGCAAGGTGATCACGACACGCAGCCCACCCAAGGACGAGGCCTGAAAGTGCAGGCTGCCGGTATACTGGCCGACCAGTTGGCGCAGAATGGACAGACCCAGCCCATGGCCGGGACGGCCTTCGTCAAGTCTCATGCCACGCCTGCCGAGTTGAGGGATCTCATCCGGCGGGACACCAGGGCCATCGTCTTCGACGGTGATGGTCAACGATGCCGCCATCTCGAGACAGCAGCGCACATCACGCTTGGACCACTTGCCAGCATTGTCGAGTACGATGCCCAGCATCTCGGTGAAATCCAGGCGTTCGACGTTCACGCTGGTTTCCACCATCGGCGCGACTTCGAGGTGGAAGGACTTGTCGGGATACAGGGCGTCGAACATGTCGATCAACTGCTCGGTCTCGCGCCGGATGACGGTTCGCTGACCGGCGTAGGGGCCAGCGATACGCGAACGGCGCAATTCGGCTTCGAGCTGGGAGTGCATGTCTTCCAGGCGATGCAGCATTTTTATGCGACGTTCGCTATCGATGGGTCGGGAGCCCCGCAATACCTGGGTGACGGCGGCCAGAGGGGTCTTGAGGGCATGTGACAGATTGGCGAGAGATTCACGGGAGCGTCTGAGCCGTTTGTCATGATCATCCATGAAGCGGTTGAGCTGCGCTACCAAGTCATCGAGCTCGGAGGGAGTGCCGAGGTGGAGTCGCTCGCGGTTCCCCGACTGCAGCTCGTCAAGCTGCCGTTGCAGCCAGGACAATGGCCGCAAGCCACGGTTGACGGCAACCAGATTGAGTGTGGCCAGCAGCGCCAGCAGCAGACCGGCGATGCCTCCCACCCACCAGTGAAGCGTTGCCAGCCCTGCTTCCACTTGAGCGAAATCCTCACCAATCAACAGTACGCCCGTGTGGCCACCGAAGGAGAATGTCCGGCGATAGACCAGTAACCGCTGATCCCCCCACTCTACGTCGACGAGGGTGTCGTCGTCTCCGTTCAGGTAAGGTTTCAGGGGCGCCAACCAACGGGGATGCGAGGTGGTGATGTCACCATCCAGCTCGACGACATAGAGATGATGGAATACCTGCGATGCCGGATTGCTCGAATCCAGCCACGTGGGAGGTAAGAGTTGACCCTGGCGAAGACGCTGCAGCGTATGCTCCGCTTCCTGGCGCAAGCGGTCGCCGAGAAAGTCCCGGGCAAGGTCATGGAGCAGGATTCCGTGCAATAACCAAGTGATTCCGACCACGATCAAGGCCACACCACCCAGCCAGGTAAGCAGGCGGAAGCGCAGGCTGCGCCGATCAATGCGAAACAAGCACGTACCCCTGGCCGCGCCGCGTCTGGATGATGTGCTTGCCAAGTCTCCGGCGTAGGCGACCGATATAGACTTCCACCAGATTCGGTGCGGCAGCATCCTGTTCTAGCGCATAGAGTTGGTCGAGCAGTTGCGATTTAGAGTGCACGCGGTCGGGATGATGCATCAGGTAACGCAGCAGCCGATACTCGGTGGCCGTCAGGACCTGCCAGGTAGCGCCATCGATACTGACCTGCTGCGTATGTTCGTCTAACTGGACCCCATTGACAGTCAATATCTGGGCCAAGGAGCCCGATTGTCGCCTAAGCAGGGCGTGCAATCTGGCGAGCAATTCGGCTTCGTGAAACGGCTTGGTCAGGTAGTCGTCGGCGCCGCGACGCAGACCGATGACTTTGTCTTCCCAGGTGTCGCGGGCGGTGAGCGCCAGGATGGGCAAGCGGTGCCCCCGTTCGCGCCAGCGCTGCAACAGATCGAGGCCCGAACCATCGGGCAAGCCGAGATCGAGGATGGCTAGAGCATACTCCTCCGTCGCCATCAACGACTCGGCCACGCGGATGCTGGAGGCCGAATCGACGCTATAACCCGAGTCTTCCAAGGTTTCCGTCAGGCTCTCGGCCAGCAAATCGTCGTCTTCGAGAAGCAACAGCTTCATGGGGGATCAGCTCTGGATATTGATGTCTCCCGACATGCCCGATTCGTAGTGACCGGGAATGTTGCAGGCGAATTCCAGATTATCGACGTTTTCGGGCGCGGTCCACACCAGCGTCTCGGTTTCGCCCGGTGCGATGGTCACGGCGGGCATCTGGCCTCCATGATCGCCTTCCGCCATGTCATGACTACCATGACCGCCGTGTCCACCTGATCCCATCTCCTGCATCATCTTACGATGCTCCTCTTGAGCTTGCGCATCGCCGATGACGAACTCGTGTTCCAGGTTGCCGGTATTGGTGATCTCGAATTTCACCGTCTCGCCCGGTTGGACGTCCAGCTTGCCGGGCGTGAACCACATGTCCCCGGCTTCGAAACTGATGGTGCGGTCGATTTGGGCATTGCTCATCTCTCCATGGCCACCTTCATGTTCACCCGCACCCAAGGCAGCAGTGGAGAACACGCCAATGGCCATCGCCAACAGTATCTTACGCATAGGAACCTCTCATGGTTTCGGCAGTGGGGTTCTCCTTTTATAAGTGGCAACCCTGAAACGAGGCTGAAAGTGAACTGACCCCCAATAGTTGGACGGTTCATTCAACCGTGCTGTGTCGCATGACGCAGTCATGGGTCATATCACGCTCGGTTTGAATCACTTTACTCTTTACACCGAGTACGCCCAAAACACTGTGAAAGATGTTGTCGTGGCTTAGTGGCAGGTCGGCGCGGGCCTCCAGGCATTCATGATCCAGACCGACAGATCGGTCGAAGGATGGGGAGGACCACCATATCATCGGCACCCTGGTCTGCTCTGAGGGGGCAATCGAATAAGGTATTCCATGCAGATAGAGGCCATGTTCTCCGAGAGATTCGCCGTGGTCGGAGGCATAGATCAGTGCTGTATCATGATGCTGATGGCTGGCGAGGTAGGCGATGATGCCATCCAGCAAGGCATCGGTATACAGGATCGCATCGTCGTAGCTGTTCACAATCGACTGCCGGGAACATTGGTTCAAGTCGGCGTTGTCACAGGTTGGGGTAAAGGCGCGGAACGTATCGGGATAGCGTCGGTAGTAACTGGGGCCATGGTTGCCTAGCTGGTGCAGTACGATCACGGTATTTCCCGTGAGGTTGTCGGCCTGCTTTTCCACTTCCTCGAGCAGTGCGCCGTCCAGACAGTGTCCATCCGGACATAGCCCGGGGTAGTCCTTGGGCGAGGGCGATAGACTCTTCACTCCATCGCACACCCCCTTGCAGCCGGATTGATTATCCACCCACACGACCTGGAAGCCGGCATGCTTCAGGACATCCAGCAGCGATTCATGGCTCTGGATATAGCGCTTGTCATAGTCGCTCTTGCCTACCGGTGAGAACATGCAGGGCACCGATACCGCGGTACTGGTGCCGCAACTGCTGACATCGGAAAAGTTGATGACACCACTTCGAGCGGCCAGGCGTGGCGTGGTCTGACGTTCGTAGCCGTCGAGTCCCCAGTTGGCGGCACGAGCGCTTTCGCCTACCACCATGACCAGCAACAGCGGCTTGCTGCCCAGGTGCGGGGTTGGTGTCGCATCTTCCCCAATGGTCAGACGCTCGTTGAGGGGTGGGTCGTTGGCCGCTAGGACTTGTCCCATCGATACCAGATAATTGCCAGGCGTTACCAGGAAGCGCAGTTCCTTATTGTTGCGCATCAACGATGACAGGCTTTGGTAGGACACCATCAGCGATATGGCCAGTACGACAATGCCTCCGGCCAGATAGGCGAGTCGGCGACCGATAGCCCTTTTCCAACCATTCTCGGCCAAGCGCACACGCCACAGCAGTAGAGTGGGCGCGATGGCAAAAGCCAGCATGTGGGCCAGGAATCGTGGGGTCAATAACTCACTGGCTTCCTGCCTATCCGTCTGCAGGATGTTTACGATCATGTCGGTATTGAAATAGGTCCCGTAGTAATAGGTGAAAAAGCTCACCGAAGCGGCGATCCACACCAGTACCGTCAGCACCACCTTGACGCTCAAACGATTGATGAACAGCACGAAGACGAGGAACTGCAGGCTGGTCAGCACCAGGGCATAGCCAGCCAATTGCCCCCAGATGGCCGGCGTCAGGAGCGACCGGTCGCCGACTACGCCATGCCAGAACGCCAGGTTATAGAACAGGGTGAAGGCCAGGCAGACCAGTAAGGTCAGGGCTTCCGGCGACAAGGTAAGGGAGAAACGGCAATGTCGTGCCAGCCAGTGGTTGGAGGCAAAGAAACGATTAGACATGTGGAGAACCTTTGAGAGAGACACGCTGCGCGCCAGTGAATGCGGGGAACGGCGGGGAAGCCGGAAGCATCAGTCTTGCCAGGATGAAGCTGATCGACAGGCACAGCATCAGAGTCCAGAGGTCGTGGGACAGGAAATGGGCACCACGCAATTGCTGAGTGATACCGAATACCAGACCCATGACGGTGCCTAGCCCGAGTCCGGCCCAACGCCAGCGGGGTATGGTGGCGTCAAGGAAGAAATACAGTGCTAGCCAGGCATACCCGGCGCTGGCATGGCCGGCGGGAAAGCAGGCTGTGTCCGGCATCGTGGTCGGGCGAGGATCGAACAAGCCGATGAAGGGAGTGTCACCGCCATAGCGGACGAGATCCCAAGGGCATTCCATGCTCACCAGGTGCTTGATAACCGATACGGTCAGTGTCGATGCCGTCACTGCCAGGAATAGATAGGTCAACGGTCGGCGCCAGGTGCGTAGTGAGGGAAGCAGAAAACTGCCGATCAGGGCCATGATGACGCCGCCACCCATGAATTGACTCATGAGTCGGCCGCCACGATGAAGGATGTTTTCAGTAAGGAAAGCATCGCGCAGGGCCCAGTGATCTCCCTGCAAGTGATAGAGTGCATCGGCCAGGTGGAAGTCCACGTCGAGCCAGCGTCCTGCCAGCATCACCGCGAGGAAACCGCACAGCATCCAGAGCACTGCCGAGAGGTTGTGTGGTGTCAGCTCAGCAAGACGCATGCCCAACTCCCTCCCGACAGCAGCAGGCTGACCATTACCGCCGCCGAGCCCAAGTCCTTGGCACGCCCGCTTAACGGGTGATGTTCCATACCTATACGGTCGACCGTTGCTTCGATAGCGGAGTTGAGTAACTCAACGACGATCACCAACAGCATGGAGGCCCACAGCAAGGCACGTTCAACCCCTTCCAGGTCGAGCACCATGGTGATGGGGAACAGGCATGACAGCGCAACGAGTTCCTGACGAATGGCCGCTTCGTAACGCCATGCGGCCAAGAGACCGGCCCATGAATGTCTGACGGCATGAAACAGGCGTGTAAGGCCTGTTCTCTTGTGCGTCTGTATGGAGGGATCGAGTGATGACATGCCTGGTAACTCCTCTTGGGTCAGGCATGCCAGTGTCGATAGTTAGGCTTAAGTGCTGCTTAACGCGGGGAAAATGCTTACAGCGCCTTCCAATTCCTGCCGCCGTTCTCGCTCATGAGAACCCTGCTGCGTTGGTCCACCCCAACGAGCCGTTCCCCATCGTTGGGGGCGATGGCGAGGTGCAACAGATAGTCTTCCCCCAGTCGTCGCTAAGCACCTGCCAGTCGCGCGATTCCTCAGTGGTGTGCAGCAGGCCTAGCCCAGGCATGAAGGCATAGAGATCGCCTCCGGCAGTGGCGGTAACCACGCTGGTGGGGCGACGTTCGGGGTTTGCCTGGCGCCAGTGTTTGCCACCGTCGGGGCTCATCAGCAGTCCTGTCTGAGTGGCGGCATAGAGATGATCCGCGTTGCGTGAGGAAGCCGCCAGACCGATCAGGCCTTCCGGGGTCGGGCCCTGGATCTCCCATACATGACCACCATCGCGGCTGACCTGCAAACAACCGTGATAGGCGCCACAGCATCGTATCTTGATGCAGGTCAAGCGACGGATCATGTCCGTGGACTATCGTCATGACAGGTTCTTCGCTCACCAGGAGAGTCATCATGAGCATTCGTCGACACAAGATCGCACTGGGGCTGATAGTGGCATTGGGTGTAGGCACTACAGGGCTTGCCGTTGCCCAAGGCATGACCGGAGACACAATGGGCCCCAGCATGATGGGCGGCCAGCAAGGCATGGGCCCGGGGATGATGATGGGGCCGGGCATGATGGGCGGCATGATGCCGTGCCCGATGATGGGCGGTGCCGGCATGAGCACGTCTGGTGGTGCCATGCCAAACGATCTAACGCCCAAGCAACACGAGGAAATGCGTCGGCTCATGCATGAGCACCGGCCTGCACAGTTCGAGCGCATGGGAGAAATGATGAACCTGCGCGATGACCTGATGGCCCGGATGAGTGAGCCCCGCCCCGATCCAGAAGAAATTCGGGCCTTGCACGATCGCGTGGCCGACCTGCAAGGCGAGATGTTGAGCGAGCGGATGCGACTTCACAATGCCATGCATGACCTGTTGACCGAAGCGCAGCGCGAGCGCTTGCAGGAAGCCCCGGTGCCGCCGGCCGGTGACGGCCATTCCGAGCATCACTGACGTCGAGCGTTGTTGTCGTGGCGGCGGGCAAAGCCTGCCGCCGCTTTCCTGTTGATGAGGAGCGCCGCCAGATGGCAACCGCAGCAGATCCCCAAGAATTTGAGCTGACGGTACCTGGCATGGGGAGCGATCACTGTGCGGGTATCGTGCGACAGACCCTTAAACGTCTTCCCGGCATAGGCGATATTCATACCAATATCGCTAGCCATCGTGTCTCGGTAACCGTCCAGCCGGGCGGGCCTGATGTCGATGCCTTGCGTCGAGCGGTGGAGGGTGCCGGCTATGATGTGGCGGCAGTTCGCGGTGCCGAAGAGGCGGAGGATACCGACTCAGATGTAAAGGTCGAGGAGACTTACCTAGCCACAGCGCGTAAGCGGCTGTGGATCGCCGGTGTCCCCACGGCACTGATCATGGTCTTGATGATGCCTCACATGTTTTGGCAGCCGATTCCGGGTTACTTGGCAATCATCGCCATCCTCGCTTTCCCGGTGGTGTTCCTTTACGGTGGGGCGGCGACCCACAAGGCTTCATGGCGGTCGCTGACCAACCGTACCTTCAACATGGATGTGTTGATCTCCCTAGGAAGCTTGCCACCCTATCTGATCGGCTTGGTCGGCTTCGTCTACCCGATGACCTCGTTCATCGAGATGGCCGCCACCATCATGACCTTCCACCTGCTCGGGCGTTACCTCGAGGCTCTGGCCAAGGGACGTGCCTCCCAGGCCATTCGCCGCCTACTGACTCTGGGTGCCAAGACGGCGCGGGTGGAGCGTGACGGTGAGGAGGTCGAGATAGCAGTCAAGGAACTCGCTCCCGGCGACATTATGATCGTGCGCCCCGGCGACAAGGTACCTACCGACGGCGAAGTGATCGAGGGGGAAAGCCATCTCGATGAATCGATCGCCACCGGTGAGTCGGTGCCGGTGTACAAGGGCGTCGGTGACAGCGTGATCGGTGCGACCATCAACAAGGAGGGCAGGCTACGGGTCAAGGCTACCCGGGTCGGTGGCGAGACATTCCTTGCCCAGGTGGTGCGTCTGATCGATCAGGCCCAAGGTTCGCGGGTACCGATCCAGGAGTTCGCAGACCGCATGACCGGGCGTTTCGTGCCGCTGGTGATCTTGATTTCCCTCGCCAGCTTGATGGGTTGGCTGATCGTGCCAGATGCTCTGCGCCCGA
Source organism: Litchfieldella anticariensis FP35 = DSM 16096 (assembly GCF_000409775.1). Lineage (GTDB taxonomy): Bacteria > Pseudomonadota > Gammaproteobacteria > Pseudomonadales > Halomonadaceae > Litchfieldella > Litchfieldella anticariensis. Next base: position 214,663 of record NZ_KE332392.1, read on the forward strand.
TCCTCGACTGGGGCGCCACCTTCCTACCCTGGGTGAACCCCGAGGCGGCCGTACCGGTACTGGCGATACTCGCCGCGATTGCCGTACTGGTCATTGCCTGCCCCTGTGCCTTGGGCCTGGCTACGCCGACAGCGCTGATGGTTGGCTCGGGCATAGGCGCCGAGCACGGTATCCTGATTCGATCTGGCGAAGCGATCCAGACCTTCAAGGACGTCAAGGTGATGGTGCTCGACAAGACCGGCACCATCACTCGTGGAGAACCGAAACTGACGGACGTCGTGCCTGCAGAGGGTATCGACGAGTCAAGGCTGTTGACGCTGGCGGCAAGCGTGGAAAATGCCTCGGAGCATCCTATTGCCCGTGCCATTGTCGAGGGGGCAAGGGCACACGGTATTCGTCCCATCGAGGTGAGTGAGTTCCGCTCCACCGGGGCGCGTGGCGTCGTCGGCCTGGTGGAGGGCGAGCGTGTGCTGATTGGTAATCGCCGCCTGCTGGAGGAAGACGGTGTCACCGGCCTGGAGGCGCTGGAGGACAAGCTGCAGCGTCTCGAGTCGCGTGGGCGCACCGCCGTGATCGTGTCGTCCTCTGGTCGTGCGCAGGGCATCGTGGCCGTGGCCGATACCCTCAAGGAAGAGTCAATGGAGGCAATTCGTGGCATGCACGCGCTGGGCCTGCATGTGGTGATGATCACCGGCGACAACGAGCGTGCCGCACGCGCGGTGGCCGATGAAGTTGGCATCGACGAAGTGCAGGCTGGCGTGCTGCCCGAGGGCAAGATCGACGCCATCCGTGCCTTGCAGGAGAGGTATGGCCCCCATGTGGCCATGGTCGGCGATGGCATCAACGACGCCCCGGCGCTGAAACAAGCCAATGTCGGCATCGCCATTGGTGCAGGGGCTGACGTCGCCATCGAGGCGGCGGACGTGACCCTGGTACGCGGCGAGCTGACCGGCGTAGTGGATGCCATGCACCTCTCCCGTGCCACCTTCAGCAAGATCGTGCAGAACCTGCTCTGGGCCAGTGCCTACAACGTGGCGGCGATTCCCATTGCCGCTGTTGGCTTGTTGCATCCAATGATTGGGGTCATCGCCATGACTACCAGCTCGCTGTCGGTGATCGGCAACTCGTTGCTGCTCAAACGGCGCTATGCTCGCCTACAGCCCAGAGGAGGAAGAGCCTCATGAGTCGACATCATTCTCCAGATAGCTCGTCTACGAATGGCGGGTCACCGAAGGGCCCACATGGAGGGTTCTGGCATTCGACCATGGGGATCGTCTGCCTGGTACTCATGAGCGGTGCTGTCGCACTGCTGATGTGGCGAAGTCATACGTCGCTCACCAATAGTTGGTGGCTGCTGCTGCCATTGGTATTGTGTGTCGGCATGCATCTATTGATGCACCGTGGGCATGGCCATCGCAAGGAGGATTGAGGCTCATGCAACGGTAGGATCGATGCCGTGCAGCTCAATGTTTTGCCAAGTTCGGGGGAGACGCGGTGGGCTTGAGACCTAACACCCGAGCCTCTTGGCGCCGCCGTCGATATAGGTCCCAGCCGGTGGCGGCGACCAGCAGCAGGAAGCCGACCAGTTCGATCAGAATGTGGTAGTCGACGAACAAGGTATATAGCAGGATGCCCGTGGCAATGACGCCCACCACGGTCGGGCCAAGGCTTCGGTGGCGGCGCATGCCGGCGGTGATCGCTGCCAGCGTAAGCAGCACGAAAAGCGCAATGGCAGTGGCCCAGGCACCTTCGTTCAGGCTCAAGCCGAGACCCAGCAAGGGCAGCAGCGCCACCACGGCCAAGGTGCCATAGCAGGTCAGCAGAGCCATGAGCAAGGCGGCCATACCCGCCAGGCTACGACGATGGATAGCTGCCAGCCAGCGTCGCGGGTCGAGGTGTCGCAACCAGCGCTTTAGCGGTGGTGGTGCTACCGGGCTGCGGCGCATGCTGAGTTCGATGGAGTGAGCGCCGAAGCTAGCGGCAATTTCCTGGGTTTGCGCGCTGGGGCTGTGGGCGAAATAGTCGAGTGTGCGCAGTATCCGGATGTCCTCGAATCCAGCGTCATGGAACAGCGTTAGCAGATCCTCTTTTACCGTGGCGCCGACCACGCATTCGACCCATAGGCGTGGGTCGTCATGGCAGTCCACCGAGACTGGGCGATGGATGACCACATCGGCGAGTTGCAGCCGTCCCTTAGGGCGCAGTACCCGGAACATCTCGGCCACCGCACGGCGCTTGTCCGGCACCAGGTTCAAGGCGCCGTTGCTAGTGATGCTGTCCACGCTGGCGTCGGCCAGCGGCAAGCGCTCCGCTGAAGCCTGGATAACACTGATGTTGTCGATGCTGTGCTCATCGATGCTGGCCTTTAACTTGCGGGCCATGGCATGTGTCAGATCCAGGGCAATCACATGCCCCTTAGGGCCGACTAGCCGACTGGCGATCAGGCTATCGATGCCGGCGCCGGACCCGATATCCAGGACCCTGTCGCCCTGCTGTATCGCTTCGGCACGAAAGGGATAGCCGACCCCGGCGAAGGATTCCACGAGCGACTTGGGAAGGTCGTCGATACGTTCCGGCGGATAGCCCAGCAAGCGACACGCCGAACCACCGACGGGAAAGTGGAAGGGCGAGGTGGGCGAGTCGGCCACGGCGGTGTACATTCCTTGGACCGCCGCGAAGATCTGCTGCCGGGAATAGCCGAGTATGGCGACCATGCACGTCTCCTCGTCGGTCAGTTCGTGGAATTCGTTTCGTCGGTGTCGAATCGGTCGAGCAGATCCTTGACCCGCCGACGTAAACGCTGCGGGGCTTGCACACTGACGGATTTCTCGACCTTGGCCCGCAAGCGCTTTTCGAACTCCGCACGGGAGAAGCAGTCACGGCAGCGCTCGAGGTGGCGCTCGATATCGGCCCTATGCTGGCTGCTCACTTCTCGATCGAGGTAATCGAAAAGCTGCTCGATGACTTCCTCGCAGGTCAGTTCTCTTCTGGTCATGATGGCTTTCCCTCCGTGCCACGGCAGTCGACCGTGAAGCCGGCTTCCCTGGCCTGCTTCCAGAGCACCTTCTGCAGCATCGCTCGGCCCCGGCTCAAGCGGGAACGTACCGTACCCAGCGGTATCCCGAGCAATTCGGCCACTTCACCGTACGTACAGCCCTGCACCTCCACGAACACAACGATCACTCGATACGGATCCGGCAGGGCATCCAGTGCCTGCTGCAAGTCATCTTGCAGGAGTTCGTTGAGAAAACGGTCTTCGGTGCTGCCCCACCACAACAGAAACGGTTGGTGAAGTTGCTGGAATAGCGAGAAATGGGTCGCATCGAGATCGTCCGGCTCGCAGTTATCAGGGTCGTCTGCCAGCTTCGGCCTACATTGCCGACGGCGCCATTCGTTGATGAACGTATTGTTCAGGATATGGAACAGCCAGCCCTCGAAGCGCTCGGGATCGCGCAGTTCGTCCAACTTTGTCCAGGCCTTGCCGATCGACTCGGCAACGATGTCCTCGGCATCGTCGGGGTGGCGTGTCAGGCGCAGTGCCGTGCCGTAGAGGCGATCCATCAGGCGTTCGATCTCATGCTCGAACCACTGACGCCGGCGTTGCCGGGATAGGCCATCGCCCGAAGAAGAAGATGCAGACATCGTCGCCCTCGAATCGCCTGGCTGAGGATCCCGGTCTGTGCCGGGTGAAGACAGCCTATGGTTCCTGAAAGAAACCAACGCTTCCTTATTGAGCATGGGTCATCCCCGTGTGGTGGGCAATTCGGGACATGTAGACGTCCTGGCCCGAAGAAGCCGCCCTCCATCGCCAGGACGCAGCCGGGAGCGAAATGGTTCCCGGTGCGCCCGCGAAAAAATCGGGAACATTTGTGACTCGCCGCGCGTCCTGGCGGCACACGGTTCCGGTACACCGTGAAAAACCACGAACAAGCAGAGAAGGAGGACAGACCCATGGCTATTGCAGCACGTGAACAGGATTCGGCGCTGGACCGTTTGGACCTCGAGCGTCAGGTCAAGGAGATGTATCGGCAGGTCGCGGAGCAGCCGAGAGGAGAATTTCATTTCGAGATGGGGCGTGGCCTGGCCGAGCGGCTAGGGTATTCGCCCAAGGACCTGGACCGGATTCCCGCCGAGGCGATCGACTCTTTCGCCGGAGTGGGGAATTTCTTCGACCTGGCGGCCATTGTCCCAGGCGAAGTGGTGTTGGACCTGGGCAGTGGCTCAGGAATGGATACTTTCCTCGCCGCGCTCAAGGTGGGCCCCGAAGGACATGTTTTGGGCTTGGACATGACCGAAGCCCAACGCCTCAAGGCCCAGCGCCTGGCCAGGGAGTCGGGATTCGAGACGGCCGAGTTCCATGCCGGCTACATCGAAGAGTTGCCTTTCAAGGATGCCAGCGTCGATGTGGTGATCAGCAACGGCGTGATCAATCTCTCGGCAGACAAGCCGCGTGTCTTCCACGAGGTGGCTCGGGTGTTGCGCGCCGGTGGGAGGCTAGCAATCGCCGATATCGTCACCGAATCACCCTTGCCCGAGCAGGTAAAGTGCAATGCTACCCTGTGGGCGGCCTGCATCGGTGGTGCCATCCAGCAGGACGACTATCGCGCGGCGATCGAAAGCGCGGGGTTGCGTGTCCAGACCGTTCGCGAACACCCGGAATACCGCTTCCTGACCGAGTCGGCCCAAGGGGCCAGCCGCACCTACGGCGTCAAGAGCATTTCCCTGCTGGCGATTAAGTCTTAGACCCCCAACGATCCAGGTCACTGAAAGGAGCATGAACGACAACGGCGGCCCCTGTCAGGGCCGCCGTCGTATTTGAGGATCATAGCGCTTGAATCAGGAAGGTGTGCCGAGTGCTTCCGCTTCGCCAATGGAGCCGGGCATGGCATGCACCGCGCCGTTCTGGGTGCTTAGTGCCAGGAAGTGAATGTGGCGTTCGTACTCGGCTAGTACGTCACTGATCACCTGGCCACGGGTGTAGCCGTTGAGATCCTGACCGAGTCCGCCCTCGGTGAGATAGACATCCAAGCGCAAGTAGTAATCGTCGTTCATCGGCAAGAAGCTCGGTGCACGCATGCGATGCGGGCGCACCTGGTAAACGAAGTTCTGGGCATTGTCGAACTCCACCTGCAGCGTCAGGCGTGGCAGCGGCTCGCCTTCGACCTGCTCCTCGCTGACGTTGGCCGTCTGGCCACGGCTTTCGAGTTCCTCGGCGAACTGGGTCAGGGCCGGACGAATCGAGTGCTCAATGACGGCGGCAGCCCCGGCACGGCTGGAGGTATCCAGTGCGCGGTCGAGGCGTTCGCGCCAGTCGCCACCCGGTGCGGTGCCAGTGATCCGGCGACGGGCGTTGGCCTTATCGTCTTCCATACGCAAGGCACGATAGGTGCCGGCCATGATAGCGAAGATCACCACTGAGAACGGCAGTGCAGTGATGACCACCGCACTTTGCAAGGCGGATAGGCCGCCGGCCATCAGCAGCGCGATGGTGACCAAGCCGATCACTGCCGACCAGAAGATACGCAGCCTGATCGGTGCGTCATGATTGACGTCGGAAAGGATCGAAGTGAAGTTGGCCAGTACCAGCGCGCCAGAATCCGCCGACGTCACGAAGAACACGATACCCAGGATGGTAACCACGCCTGCAGTGGCGATGGCCCAGGGGTAGTGTTCGAGCAGGGTGTACATGGTGGTCTGGGGCGTGTTCAGGGCCTGTTGACCGAGTTCGATGACACCCTGGTTGGCGACCAGTTCGATGCCGCTGTTACCGAACACCGACATCCAGATCATCATGAAAGCCAACGGGATGCCCAAGGCACCAGCGACGAATTCGCGGATGGTACGGCCACGTGAAATACGTGCCAGGAACAGGCCGACGAACGGGGTCCAGGCGATCCACCAGCCCCAGAAGAAGATGGTCCACCACCCCTTCCATTCATTGGCTTCGGCGCCGGCATAGGCATAGGTGTCGAAGCTCTTGGCGATGAAGCCCGAGAAATAGTCGCCGATGTTATTGACCGCCATGTCGAGCAGCTTCAGGGTCTGGCCCTGGAACAGCACGAACAGCAGCAATGCCACAGCCAGCAGCATGTTGAATTCCGACAGGCGACGAATGCCTTTGTCGACACCACTGACCACCGAGATGGTGGCGATTACCATGACCAGAGCGATAAGGATGATCTGGACCGACAAGCTCTCAGGCACGTCGAACATGTAGTTCAGCCCGTAGTTGAGCTGCATGACCCCGATGCCCAAGCTGGTGGCGATACCGAACACGGTGGAGACAACCGCGGTGATGTCCACGGTGTGCCCGATCGGGCCGTAGATGCGCTTACCCAGCAGTGGATAGAGTGCACTGCGGATCGACAGTGGCAGGCGATGGCGATAGCTGAAGTAGGCCAGTGCCATACCCATCAGCACATAGAGCCCCCAGCCGGACAGCCCCCAGTGAAAGAACGTTTGAACCACTGCAGCGCGCATTGCTGCCTGGCTTTCCGGCACGAGGTCCGGCGGTGCCAGATAGTGAGAGAGTGGCTCGGCGACACTGAAAAATAGCAGGTCGATGCCGATACCTGCGGCGAACAGCATCGCCGACCATGAGAGCAAGGAGAACTCTGGCCGTGAATGATCCGGGCCGAGGCGGATACTACCGAAACGTGACATGCCAATGGCGATGACGAAGACCAGGTATGCCACCACCGCCAGCATGTAATACCAGCCAAAGGTTTCGCTGACCCAAGCCAGGGCGGCATCGAAGAAGGCGCCGGCCTGCTCGGTGAAGGTCATGGTGATTACGAGAAAAACGAGAATGCCGGCAACCGAGCCGTGGAATACGGCAGGATTGAGTCGATCTCGTCTTGTAGGCACAGCATTGTCATGCGCCATGGGGTTGACTCCCTTGTGTTGTTGATATTCGTTTCGCGCCTCGGGGCGGTGCGACATATCGGGCTGCCCGCATGAGACGGGGAGCGCCGAGAAGTGAGGGCGTCCTGAGTGTCACTCGTTAGTTGCTGTTATTTTGATTGAATGAGCAATCAAAATAACGTCAACGGCAACCCTTGCCTAGGCCCTGGTGAAGGGATGTCGCAATAAGACACGAAACACGGATTCGATACCTGGGGTATCTTGATGACGGTGGCATCATACTGGTCAGGCTTGCCTGGGAGCGGCATTGCCATGGAGTGTATTGTCACCGTATAAGTAATTTTTATTAATTAATCGTTCAAGTAAAATACGCACTTCTTGATCGAAGTTCAACTGTGGCTTGCCAACGAACCGTCGAGGCATGAAAAAGCCCGGCTTCCAGAGCCGGGCAAACAGGGTGCGACAGGGACGAGCTCGGCAGCGTATTTCACTGCCGAAGCCAACTATCAGGCGTCGTCGTCATGCTGGCTGGGGCCATGCTTGTCATGCGGCATTCCATGGTGGCCCACGCGAGGATGGCCGTGGTGCGGCCGCATGGTGTCGCGAAGCTCGGCCATCTGCTCGTCGCTGAGGATCTCGGACAGGGCGGCGCGGTGCTCGTCACGCAGCTCCAGCCAAGCGGCGCGCTTGTCTTCACGGTTGTCGAATTCCTGTTCGTGGAGTTCGCGAGCGTCGACCAACATCGCTTCACGGGCGTCATGCAGTGCCTGCCGTTCGGCTTCATCGAGCCCCCAATTATCAACCAAAGCATCCAAGCGTTCCTGCATCGCCTGACGACGTTCGGCATGGCGCTCCTCGTGCATCTCGCGCTTGGCGGTGTGCAGGGCCTGTTGCTGCTCTTCGCTAAGGATATCGTTCATTCGTTCGCGATGCTGTTCGCGCAACTGGTGCTGGGCTTCACGATGCTCGACATGGGCCTCTTCCAGAGCGGTGCGAGTGGCGTCATCGAGACCCGCACGATCATAGAGTGCCTGGCGTTGTTCCTGATGGCGTTCACTCCATGGATGACGCGGGCCTTCGTCGGGGGCGGCAATGGCGGCAAGGGTCAGTGGTGCGATAGCAACCGCCAGCAGGGCCGGCATCAGCAATTTGCGTGTACTCAGTCGGATCATGGCAAGACGCTCCTTGTGGTCTCTGTGTCGAGGCTTGCAGTCTCGCCAAGTCTTGTGCATCGAGGATGCATAGAGCGTGCAACCACTAGGTAAACGTGTGCACGTTCCCTGCACGTTCGAGTTCACTCCTCCGGCTGGTACTTGTAGCCCACGCCGTAGACCGAGCGGATGATCTCTCGCTCAGGCCAAACATCGCTGATCTTTCTGCGCAGTTTCTTGATATGGCTGTCGACGGTGCGCTCGGAGACGATGCGGTGATCGCGATACATATGATCCATCAACTGGTCGCGCGAGAAAATGCGCCCTGGTGCACTCATCATCACCTTGAGGAGTTGGAATTCCACAGCCGTTAGCCCTAGGTCGTGGCCGTCGGCCAGCGCTCGCCAACCGTCCTCATCTAGCACCAGGGGAGCCCCGGCATCAGGAACACTCTCACCGTTGAGGGCACGGCTGCGGCGTAACACCGTCTTGACCCGGGCGACGACTTCACGGGGGCTGAATGGTTTGCAGATGTAGTCATCGGCCCCCAGTTCCAGACCCAACAGACGGTCTACCTCCTCGACCCGTGCAGTGAGCATGATCACCGGCAGTCGTGGCCAACGCTCGCGAATCAGACGGCAGAGTGTCAGGCCATCGGTACCGGGCAGCATCAAGTCGAGTAGCACCAGCTCGGGACGTTGCTCGTCCAACCAGGGCATGACGTCGTCGCCATGCTCCAGATGGTGGGATCGAAAGCCGCTGCCGGTCAGATAATCGGCCACCAGTCGGGCTATCTTGGGCTCGTCCTCGACGATCAGGATGATGCCATCGGTATCGTTGCCGCTCATGCCATATTCTCCCTGGCCAATGGAAACTCGAGTGTCCAGCATAACCCGCCCAGCGACGAGTGTGACGGTCGCATACGCCCGCTATGGGCCTTGACCAGTGCAGTGGCAATGGAAAGCCCCAAGCCGCTGCCGCCGCTTCTGCGATTGCGTGAGCCTTCGACTCGGTATAGTCGTTCAGTGAGATGAGGGAGTCCTCTGCTGGGAACGCCGGGCGCGCTGTCCTCCCAGATGATTCGAACATGCTGGTTATCGAGTTCAAGACGGACCTTCAGATAGCCTGGAGCATCGGTGTAGGCGCAGGTATTGTCGAGCAGGATATTCCATAGCTGGCGTAGGCGCTGGGTATCGCCGCGTATCGGTGCCGATGGCGGGATATCCATCTCCAATGCGATATCGCTGTCGCGCAACCAACCTTTGGCATCATCCAGTCGCCCGCGCAGCGACTCGGCCAGGTTCAGCGGGGCCAGCGACACTTCCAGGGCGCCAGCATCGCTCTGTGCCAGCAGCCGCAGGTCGGCGACCAAGCGTTCAAGCTGGCCGACCTCTTGAGATAGCGAATGCAAGTTATCTTCGTTCATGGGGCGAATGCCATCTTGCATGGCTTCGATCTCACCACGTAGCACCGCCAATGGCGTGCGCAGTTCGTGTGCGATATCCGATACCCAGCGTTGGCGTGCCTCGCGATTGGCTTCCAGGGTCGCGGCCAGCACATTGAAATCGTAGGACAACCGCGACAGTTCATCCTGTCCATGCTCGGCCAGGCGAATGCTGTAATCACCTTCGGTAAGGCGTCGGGTGGCCAATGCCATACTCTGGGTACGACGGCCCAACCACCAGGACAGTCCGCCGGCGAGCAGCAACGATGCCAGTGCTAGCGAGCCGACGATGATGGAGAGGTTGCGCTGTTGACGGGCCAGGAAGATACGATCCATACGTGCCATCAACTGTTGAGGGGGGCGGTAGCCCAAGGCACCGACCTGCTGGCCGTTACTGATGATGGGTAGCCAATTCAACTCAGGCGGCTCCTGGCCATCCTCGGGCAGTATCGGTGGTGGCAGCCCGATCACCGGCAGGCCATCGGCATCGTGCAGCACAAAGTCGCTGGGGTCGCCGAGACGACGATCGATGCCTTCGGGGGGAGGCCCCTCTCCTGGCCACAGTTGTTGGCGTACCAGCCGATGCCACTCCCGCCTTGATTCACGCAACCACTGCCAGTCGCCGCGCCGCTGCCATTCCTCGCCGAGCCCCTCGGCCAGCGTCTTGGCGCGGTTGATCTGAGTCGTTTCAAGATAGTCGATGAAACCCTGGTCGAGACTACGCGACACCCCCAGGAACACCAATCCCGAGATCACGACATTAACCACCAGAATGATCAGGAACAGCTTGATGCCCAAGCGGGATATGGCCAGGTGAGACAAGTGCTTCATGGTGTCTCCATGGTAAGGGAAATATCGCTAGCCGGGACAGGCGCAGAGACTCCTGCACAGCTTCCTCCTTGGGGATGCAGGCATTGGTCATGAAACGTGCAAGAACGGTGCAACTCAGAGGTCGGAGAAACACGGGCAAGTGCAGTCAGTTTTCAGTCAGAACCTAAGGACAGCTTTCGCCGATTAACAACTCAGTAGTCAACAGTTTCTGCTCACGAGACGCCAGACCAAGAATCATCTTGGCGGCGAGACGTCCCTTTTCCACGCTGTCCTGGCGCACCGTGGTCAGGCGGGGGGCACGGTACTGGCCTTCGGCAATGCCGTCGAAACCCGTCAGACGGAGATCCCCGGGGACACGCAGTCCTCGCTGCTCGGCCAGGGTGAGGGCAGTCAAGGCAATACGATCAGACATGCACAACAGCAAGTCAGGTCGTTCGTCGTCGGGCAGGTCGAGAATCTCCTCGATGACTGGGGCACATACCTCATGGGTATTCTCTTCGACATTCCATATCGGCACCTGGGCGGGGTCAATGCCGTGCTCCTCGAAGGCTCGATAAAAGCCAGCCAGTCGTGAGCGGGTGATGGAACGCTCGGCCGGCAACAGTTCATATTTTTCGGTGATGGGCCCGTTACACGGTTGTTTGGTAAGACGCAGGCTGATCACCGCCGGACGTTGGGGTGGGGTCTTGAGGGCATGGCAGGCAATGGCATAACTAGCCGGTTCATTGTCGATATGCACCGTAGGGTAGCCTTCGGGAGTGAAGTCCACCGCCACCAAAGGACGCTGGGCAGGCAGGTCGGCGAGCAACATCATGTTCGGTGGCATCAGACCGTAGGCAATGAAACCGTCGGCCATACTCGAAGAACCGGGTGCCTGAGAGATGTGCTGTCGGCCCGACAGCAACAGCAAGGTATGGCCGTGGACGTCGAGTACTTCGGCGATGCCGGAAAGCAGCTCGCTGGCCACTGCATCATTCAAGCTGTAGGTCAGGCTTTCGGCGAGCACCACGGCAATGATTCGCGAACGCCCGGTGCGCAGACTGCGAGCCTTGGCGTCGGGGCCGGTATAACCCAGACGCCTGGCTTCGCTGAGAATACGCTCGCGCAGTTTGGGCGAGAGCTGGTCAGGCCGATTGAAGGCGTTGGAGATGCTGGCGGTGGATACACCAAGCTCGGCAGCCAGATCCTTGAGCGTGATGCGGCGTGGCGGTGGGGTCACGTTCGTTTCCATGCTAAGCAATCCAGCATCAAGCATACCGCTCCGGCTGCCGGGGCGATAGGGCGATTTACCAACCGCGACGGCCGAGACGCTTGAGTTCCGAATCCAGTTGCCGAACTGCACTGGCAGCATCGATGTCGCCAGAGAGGACTTGGTGGGTGCGGTTGAAGAAGGCGTTGGAGACCCGCGCATAGGCGTCTCCGGTAACCGAAGCGGGGCGCGGCACGCCATTAGCCAGGGTTTCGTAGAGGCCTCTCATGGAGGGGTTGCTGGCTAGCACTTCCTCGTCTTGGTAGAGCGATTCAATGGTCGGGTTCATGCCCATAACGATGGCATGTGCCTTCTGCTGCGGCTTGGCAGTCATGTAGGCGACCAGGTCGGCGGCCAGTTCAGGATGCTCGGAATAGCGCGACACGGCAAAGTTCCAGCCGCCCAGGGTCGAGCGCGATTCGCCGTCGGGGCCGTGCGGCAGTGTCGCCATGCCGACCTTGCCACGCACCGAGCTGCCTTCACTCTGGGCCAACGACCAGACATAGGGCCAGTTACGCAGGAACAGGGCATTGCCGGACTGGAAGACGCCACGGGTCTCTTCCTCGGTGTGGTTGAGAGTGCCTTCCGGCGAGATGTCGCCGATCCACGAGGCGGCAAGCTCCAAGGCGGCGATGGCCTTGGGATTGTCGATGGTGACTTCCCCCTCGGCATCGACGAGGGTGCCGCCGCCATGACTTGCCACCCATTCCAAGGCATTGCAGGTCAGGCCTTCATAGGCACGACCTTGGAATATATAACCCCAGAAGTCGTTGTTGCCTGCTGCGCGTTCAGCGGCCTGGATCTCGCGGGCAACCTCGGTCAGCTGCTGCCAGGTTTCGGGCACCTCATGGCCGTACTTCTCGAGTAGGTCCTTACGGTAATAAAGCAATCCGGCATCAGTGTACCAGGGCATGGCCACCAGACGTCCGTCGATGGTGTTGTTGTCGACCAATGCTGGGAAGAAACCGTCGGTGGCATCCTCGGGTAGGTAGTCGCCCAGATCCACCAAGTGGTCGTCGAGCAGGCCGGGCCAGACGATATCGATCATCAGCACATCGACGTCGCTGGATTGACTGCTGAGCAGTTGCTGATAGAGCGACAGCTTCTCGGTGGTGGCGTTGGGGGTGGAGATGACGTTGACCTGATGGCCGGTCTGTTCGGCCCATTGTCGGGCGAGCACCGGGCAGTAGTCGGCTGCATCACCGGATCCGCAGGCGATGGAGATTTCTTCAGCCTGAACCCCATGGACCATGAGCACCGAGCTAGTTAGAAGAAACGTGCTGGCGCCACCCTTGAGCAGACGGCGAGTGGCCGATAAGGAGCGAGTCGATACAAGAGGCATTGGCGAATTCCCTCTATTGTGATTGTTGGAGAGCTGGGTGCTTTTAGGCGGCCTGGCTTTGCTTGGCGAGCGCTAGGGCCTTGTCGTTGCCATCGAACAGATGAACGTGTTCGAGCTCCGGCACCAGGGCTACGCGCTGGCCGACCTTCCAGCGACTCGGTGCCTCACTGCGGTGGATCAACAGGGTGTCGCCTGCCTTGGGCTCGAGATAGACGTATACCTCGTTGCCCAGATACTCGACGTTGACGATCTCGAAGCTATTATTGCCCTCCGCTTCGGCCAGGCGCAGATGCTCGGGACGCACACCCAGGGTCAAACCGGCGCCAGGACGTTGATCGTCACCGCTTTGGGGCAGGGCCAATTCACCGAGGCCCGGCGCGCGCACCTGGCAGCCGCTGGCTGAGCCTTCCATCAACTCAGCCGGCATGAAATTCATGGTCGGTGAGCCGATGAAACCGGCAACGAATTTGGTCGCAGGCTGCTGATAGAGCGTATGAGGGCTGCCGACTTGCTCGACGCGACCGTCGCGCAGCACCACGATCTTGTCGGCCAGTGTCATGGCCTCGACCTGGTCGTGGGTGACATAGACCATGGTGGAGCCCAGGCGATGGTGCAGGCGGGCGATCTCGTTGCGCATTTGTACACGCAGTGAGGCGTCAAGGTTGGAAAGGGGCTCGTCGAACAGCAGGATACGTGGTTCACGGGCCATGGCGCGGCCCATGGCGACACGTTGACGCTGGCCACCGGAGAGTTCCTTGGGCTTGCGATGCAACAGTTCCTCTAGCTGCAGGATACGCGCCGTTGCCATCACCCGTTCATCGATGGTTTCCTTGGCGGTCTTGGCCAGTTTGAGGCCGAAGGCCATGTTCTCGTAGACCGTCATGTGCGGGTAGAGAGCATAGGACTGGAACACCATGCCCACGCCGCGTTCACGCGGTGGCAGGTCATTGACCACCTGCTCGCCGATCCTGAGTTCTCCGCCGCTGATCGATTCCAGGCCGGCGATCAAGCGCAGCAGGGTCGACTTGCCGCAGCCCGAGGGCCCAACGAAGACTACGAATTCGCCTTCGCCGACGCTGAGGTCGACATCTTTGATGATATGGGTGCTGCCGAATACCTTGTTAATCTTTTCCAGGGTCACGCTTGCCATCTTGCGACTCCTTGCCGGCCTTTCCAGGCCGGCCTCGTTGTGTGTTGTGTCATCGCCCGAGCTGGAAGTAGGCGGCTTGATAAGGTGGCAGTGTCAGTGTTCCGTCAACGAGTTCGGTCTGGAATCCGTGTCCGTCGAGCGGCTGACCATGCTCCGGTAGCCGGGTGCGCCGGGTCTCACTGCCGAGGTTGAATATGCACAGCAGACGCTCGCCATGGCCCTCGCGAATGAAGCCGAGCAACTCCTCGCCGACATCGACCAGGGTCAGATCGCCGTCGAACAAAGCGGGATGGGTTTGGCGGAAGGCCAGCAGGCGACGAGTGGTGTTGAGCATGGAGGCAGCGTCGTCCTGCTGGGCCTCGACCGCCAGTGACAGATGGCGTTTCTCCACCGGCAGCCAGGGCGCTACGCTGGAGAAGCCTCCATGCTCATCACGGGTCCAAGGCATAGGCGTACGGCAGCCATCGCGGCCCTTGAACTCCGGCCACAGTACCTTGCCGTAGGGATCCTGAATGCGCTCATAGGGAACATTGGCTTCGGGTAGGCCCAGTTCCTCCCCCTGATAGAGACACACGCTGCCACGCAGTGACAGCAACAGGGCCAGTGCTACCTTGGGGTAGGCGATCGGGTCCTCGTCCACGCCCCAGCGGGTGGCGCTTCTGACCACGTCATGGTTGGACAGTGCCCAGCATGGCCAGGCATCGCCGGCCAGGCGTTGGAAACGCTCTAGCACCTCGCGGATATAGCTGGGCGAGTGCGGCTCGTTGAGCAGGTCGAAGGTGTAGGCCATGTGCAGCTTGTCGCCACCGGCGGTGTACTCGGCCATACGTTCGAGCGGGTTGTCGTCGCCGATCTCGCCCACCGTGGTGGTGCCGGGGAATTCGTCCATCAGTGCGCGCAGGTGCTGGAGGAAGTCGAGGTTCTCCGGGCGGCTCAAATCATAGATATGACGCTGCCAGGTATAGGGATTGGCATCCGGCGCACCGAGTGTCTTGGCTTCGCCCTTGGGAACTGGTGGATTGTCGCGCAACTCCTGATCATGGAAGTAGAAGTTGACGGTATCCAGGCGGAAGCCATCGACACCCAGTTCCAGCCAGAAGCGCATGTTGTCGAGCTGCGCGGCCCTTACCTGAGGATTGTGGAAGTTGAGGTCCGGTTGGCTGGTCAGGAAGTTATGCAAGTAGTACTGACGGCGCCGCGAGTCGAAGGTCCATGCCGAGCCGCCGAAGATCGACAGCCAGTTGTTGGGCGGTGTGCCATCGGGCTTGGGGTCGGCCCACACGTACCAGTCGGCCTTGGAGTTGTAGCGATCGGTGCGGCTTTCCTGGAACCAGGGATGCTGGTCCGAGGTGTGACTGATCACTTGGTCGATGATCACCTTCAGCCCTAAAGCATGGGCACGGTCAAGCAGCGTCTTGAAGTCCTCAAGGGTACCGAACATCGGATCGACGTCACGGTAGTTGCTGATGTCGTAGCCGAAGTCGAGCATCGGTGAGGTGAAGAACGGCGATAGCCAGATGCCATCCACGCCCAAGCTAGCGACGTAGTCCAGCTTCTCGGTGACCCCGGGCAGGTCGCCGATGCCATCGTTGTTAGCGTCCATGAAGCTGCGTGGATAGATCTGATAGATGATGCCGCCGCGCCACCAGAAGGTACTGTCTTGCATTGAAAGGATCCTTGAGTCAATTAAACGCTACCGGAGTCTCGGTGTCGGGGCTTGTCAGGAGGTTGTCAGCCCTTGACCGCACCAGCGGTAAGGCCGGAAACGATGCGCCGCTGGAAGATCATCACCAGCACCACCAACGGCACGGTGACAGTGACAGAAGCGGCCATGATCGGCCCCCAGGGCAACTCGTGCTGGCTGCCACCGGAGATCAGGGCGATGGCCACCGGCACGGTGCGTTGGCTGTCAGTGAGGGTGAAGGTCAGGGCGAACAGGAATTCGTTCCAGGCGGCGATGAAGGCCAGCAGCCCGGTGGTGGCCATTGCCGGCCACATCAGCGGCAGGAACACCTTGGTGATGGTCACCCAAGGGGTGGCGCCATCCATGATCGCCGCCTCCTCGAGTTCCATGGGCAGCTGGCGCATGAAGGTGGTCAGCACCCACACCGTGAAGGGCAGGGTGAAGATGGTGTAGCTGAGGATCAGGCCACCAGGATTGTTGTACAGGTTCAGCGAACGGATCACTTCGAACAGGCCGGAGAGTACCGCTACCTGGGGAAACATCGATACGCCGAGGATCACCAGCATGACCGTGGTGCGGCCACGGAAGCGTACCCGGCCCAGGGCGTAGGAGGCGGTGATGCCAAGCAACAGGGCGATGAACACTACGCTCAGCGAGACCACGATGGAATTGACGATGGCACGCACGAAGCTCTTCTGGGTGAAGATCTGCACGTAGTTGGTGAAGTCCAGCGACGACAGCCAGAAGTCGACGCGGAACAACTCGCTCGAAGGTTTCAGCGAAGTGATCACGGCGTAATAGAAGGGGAAGATGGCATAGACCATCACCACCGCGATCAAGGCATAGAGACCGACACGCTTGGCAAGCTTGATGAGCTGATACTGGTTCATTGGTCGACTCCCAGTTGACGGCGACCCAGATAGAGGTAGATCACGGTGGCCAGGGCGATGATCAGGAATAGCATGGTGGAAGCGGCGCTGCCGTAGCCCACGTCCTGGAACTCGACCAGTTGCTGGCGGGCATAGATCGACATGGTCATGGTGCTGGTGGAGTTGGATGTCAGCACATAGATCACGTCGAATACGCGTAATGCATCGAGCAGGCGGAAGATCACTGCCACCAGCAAGGCTGGGGTGATCAACGGCAGGGTAACGCGGAAGAACACCTTGACCGGGTGAATGCCATCGACCTCGGCGGCTTCGTAGCAGTCCTTGGGCAGCATTTGCAGCGCCGCCAATACCAACAGGGCGACGAAGGGGATGGTCTTCCATACGTCGACCATTATCACTGCCCACATGGAGTAGGTGGCGCTGGCGGTCCAGGGAATGGGCGAGTCGATGATGCCCAGCGCCATCAGCAGGTGGTTGATGATCCCGAACTGGTCGTTGAGCATCCAGGCCCACATCTTGGCCGAAACGATGGTGGGAATGGCCCAGGGAATCAGCACCGCCGCGCGTACCAGCATGCGTCCCTTGAACTCGGCATTGAGCAACAGGGCGACGATGATGCCGAATACCACCTCTAGCGATACCGAGACGACGCTGAAGAACAGCGTATTCCACACTGAGCGCCACCACACCGGATCGGTGAGCAGGCCGTACCAGGCGCCGTCGTCATAGACCAGATAGTTCTCGAAACCGATGAACAGCGCGCCTGTGGTATCCGATAGCGAAGCATCGGTGAAACTGAAGTAGAACGTCCGTAACAGGGGCCAGCCAGCCACCAGGGCCAGGGCGAACAGCATCGGGGCGAGAAATGTCCAGGCGGCACGGACACGCTGACGACGAACCTTGGTACCGCGGTAGCCTGCCTGACGGGGGCGCACCTCTTGGGGTGCGCCTTCAGTTGCTGGGATCGACATGGAAGCCTCCTGGGTTACCAACGACGACGCTTGATCCGTGATAGCTCGCTATTCAGCGCGGCGACAGCCTCGGCTCCGCTCTGGTTGCCAGAGAGCACGTTATGGACGGCGTTGAAGAAGCTGTTGCTGACACGGCCATAGTTGTCGCCGGTGGGGGCGGAAGGGCGTGCCACGGCATTGGTGAAAGTGTCATAGAGAGTGCCGAAGAAGGGCACGGCCTCGAGTACTTCCTGATCCTGATACAGGCTTTCCAGGGTGGGATTGTAGGAGGCTTCGATGGCACGGCGCTTCTGTTCCTCTTCCGAGGTCAAGAAGGCCACCAGGTCGGCGGCGAGATCAGGATTTTCGCTGTACTTGGAGACGGCAAGGTTCCAGCCGCCGAGGGTGGCAGCGCTTTCCCCCTCGCTACCATGTGGCAGCTTGACCACCCCCACCTTGCCACTTACCTCGCTGTCTTCGCTTTGCGCCAGCGACCAGGCATAGGGCCAGTTGCGCATGAATACCGCATTGCCGGATTGGAAAATACCGCGGGCTTCTTCCTCGGTATAGTTGAGTACGCCTTCCGGGGCGATCTTGCCGATCCAGGAGGCAGCCAAGTCAAGGGCCTCGACAGCCTGCTCGTTGTCGATAGTGATCTCGCCTTCGGTGTCGACGATGCTGCCGCCTCCGTGACTTGCTACCCACTCCAGGGCATTACAGGTCAGCCCTTCGTAGGCGCGGCCCTGGAAGACATAGCCCCACATCTTGTCATTGCCGTTCTCACGCTCGGCTGCCTGGATCTCGCGTGCGATGGTGGTCATTTCTTCCCAGGTCTGGGGAACGTCATGGCCATATTTTTCGAGCAGATCCTGGCGGTAATAGAGAACCCCTGCATCGGTGAACCACGGCATGGCCACCAGGCGACCATCGATGGTGTTGTTGGCAACGATGGCCTCGAAGTGGCCGGCAGCGGCATCTGCGCCAAGAGTCTCGCTCAGGTCGAGCAAGTGATTGGCCAAAAGTCCTGGCCATACGACATCGATCTGCATCACATCGATGTCGCTGGATTGGGCGGATAGGATCTGCTGATAGAGCGACAGTCGCTCGGTCGAGGAGTTGGGGGTGGAGACGACATCGACGCGGTGGCCGGTCTGTTCTTCCCAGGCTCGTACACCTTCCTGGCATAGCTTCAGTTCGGCCCCCACGGCACCGCAGGAGATGGTCAGTTCAGCGGCTTGGGCCTGGCCGATGGTGGCGATAGCGGTGCTGGCCAGAGCGATAGAGGGGATCAGTTTCTTGAGCATGGAGTGGCTTCCTCGTCGGCTTGTTGTTATCGGCGGCGGTAAGTGCTGCACAAAATGCATTCTTAAACGATTAAGATCGTGAATACACAGTTAGCCGCTTGATGGGGCTGACTTCAACCTAGACTTTAGGATAATGGCTACGGGCTACGGGCTACGGGCTACGGGCTACGGCAGTGGCAATCGCAAACGAATCGCGCAGCAAGCTGCGCTCCCACGAAGAAGGAGCTGCCACAAGGCTGCTACAGGGAAAGAAAGAATAGGATCAGTGGCGGAGAAAGCAACGAGAGGATGAAGCCGCTGACCACCGCCACCGGAACACAAGCTACGCCGCCGTGCTGCTGGATCACCGGCAACGTGAAGTCCATGGAGGTGGCACCGCCGTAGCCAATGGCCAATGGTGTGGCGCGATGGATCGTTAGTGGGATCAGCAGGAAGGCCAGCAGTTCTCGGGCCAGGTCATTGAAGAAGGCCACCCCCCCGAGCACGGGGCCGAGTTGGTCCCCGATCAGGATCCCCGATAACGAATACCAGCCGAAGCCGGCAGCCATCGCCAGGCCTTGGTTCCAAGAGAGCGACAGGAGCGGAGCGGCTAGCAATCCTGCCAGTAGTGAGCTGATCGCTACCGTGATGGCGATCGCCAGTCCGTGGTGATTGAGCAGGATCTGCTTGAGCGGCATGCCGGAGTTGCGAAGTTGGCAGCCGATCAAGGCCAACAGGGCATACAACACGATTTCAGCCAGTGTCTCGGCGCCAGCATGCCATTCGTTCATGGCCAGCCAGCCGAGCGCTACGCCGACAATCACTCCGAGAGCCACGACGCCGAGTAGCGTCAACGAGCCCAGCATGGCAGCGAGCTTGCTGGTTGGCGCCCCTTCCACTACCGGCGAGGTTCCGGCGCGCAGTGCGCTGCGTCGCGCCAGCCACCATAAGGCCAACAAGTTGCAGGCGGCAGTGATGGCGAACAGCAATGCCGCCTGCCCCCCCATACGTGAGAGTTGCCGGCCGAGATCATCGAGGGCGGCCAGGCTGATCCCCATCAGCAGCAGAATGAGGTAAATCGACCCATTGACCGAACGATTGACAAGATTCATCAGTGAAGCGCGACGTACCGGCACCAGATAGCCGAGAATCAGTGGCAGTAGAACGATCAGGATTCCAGTCAGCATCGTGGCTCCAGTGGCGGGTGGACCGTCATGGCCGCCTCGTGTGGCCACGGTTGCCGACGATAAGCGAAAAACGATATGAGAGGAAATGCTTTTCCCTGATAGGGCATCAGCCAAGCTAATGGCCGACAGGGGTTATTCCGGTAGTGTGAGCTCTGTCAATGTCAGGCGGCTCTTGCGCTTTCCATCGCGACGGTAGTCGAAGGCCAGTAACAGGCCGGGTAGTTCGGGATGAAAGCTGAAGACCAATTGGCGTTCGGGGTGTTCGGGATCCCAGGCCTCGACGGTCACGGCATCGAATTCACCGGCCGGCAATGTCAGTTCGCCACGCTCGACAATGCGATAGCGCAGCACTTCCTCGCGCCCTTTATGATCCTGGTAGCGTAGCTCGCACGGTGACTGGTCCGTATTGCACAGGGCTTGTACCGCTTGGCGCGATAGATCGAATAGTGCTGCCTGGCGGTCGGGAAGATCAGCAAGGTCATCGTGTCCCAACCGATACTTGTCGCCGATACCTAGCAATGAGTAGCCACTGTGGTAGGCAGTGGCACGAATGCCGTCATCGTTGATCCGGAAGCGGCTGCTCTCATTGCCGCGGGCCATGGAGATGGCCGCGTTCATATCACTCTGCCAGTGTGGTCCGTGACGCGACAGCCGATGGTTGATGCGAGCATTGGGCCAGCCGTCGACTTCCAGGCGATAGCTGGCGGCGAAAGGGCGAGGGGCGGTCGGCTCACGGGCCATGGCAGTGCTCACTAGCATTGAGGTGATCGTGATACCTAGCAGGAAGGTTCGCAGCACAGGAAGCATGGACGTCTCCACCGTATCGAGACAAACACTCCCGCTGTGATGGAGTGTCACGGCCAAAGGTTCCCCCGTGCACATTCATTGCGCGATCGATAGGCTCGGCTACGCTATGGCTTACCATCCTTGGACGCATTGGTTGCGGCGATTGTGCTGCATCAGGCGCGTCCCTACGCAAGGGAGTGTTTTCTCATGGCCAAAATCCTGTTGATTGCCGGCGACTTTGTCGAGGACTACGAAATCATGGTGCCTTTCCAGGCCCTGCAAGCGATGGGGCACGAGGTTGATGCCGTGTGTCCAGAGAAGCGTGAGGGAGACACCATCAAGACGGCTATCCATGATTTCGAAGGGGATCAAACCTATACCGAGAAACCAGGACATCGTTTCACTCTGAACGCGACATTCTCCGAGATCGATGCGGCCGATTACGAGGCTCTGGTGATCCCCGGCGGCCGGTCTCCGGAATATCTACGCCTCAACGAGAGAGTACTGGAACTGGTGGCATACTTCGTCGAGCATGAGAAGCCGGTGGCAGCGATCTGTCATGCCGCCCAGTTGCTGGCGGCAGCGGTATCGTTGGAGGGGCACCGGGTATCGGCCTATCCGGCTTGTGCCCCGGAAGTCCGCCTGGCCGGGGGCGATTATGCTGATATTGCGGTTGACCAGGCCGTGACATCGGGGCGTTTGGTCACGGCTCCGGCTTGGCCGGCGCATCCAGAGTGGTTGAAGCAGTTCAACGCCTTGTTGCAATAATCGAGAGAACGATAATTGGCGAGTCACTGTGTCTCGCGTTGGAGGCGTTTCAAGCCCTCGCTGAGCTCGACTGAGTAAGAGGGCTCAGTCGACTCGAGGCGGCATAGGGGCGGTGGAAGCCGAGTCAGGGTATGTTGCACTCGTTCACGAGCCCGGTCGGCTTCGGCGAGGGCGGCCTCATCGATCTGGCCCTGCTTGACCAGCAGGGTCAGGAGCGACTCGCCCTCGTTCACTGTTTCGTCTCGCAAGGAAATCAGATCGCCACAGTAATAGCCTTGACTGTCGAGGCGCCGGTAGATCTGTTTACGCCCCGGCAGATTGATTTTGCCCGGCGAGTGTTTCACGCGTGGCTTGCCGGCATATTCCACCAGCTTGTAGGAGAGATCGATTACCGGCGCATCCTGCGACACGCCCAATGCCGTGCCGACACCGAAGGCGTCGATAGGTGCTCCCGTATCCACCAGTTCAGCGATGCTGTACTCATCGAGACCGCTGCTGGCAACGATCTTCACCTCCTGGTGACCGGCGTCGTCGAGCAGTCGGCGAGAATCGCGAGCCAAGGCACCGAGGTCGCCGGAATCGAGACGAACGGCGCCAACCTTGAGACCTGCCTCCTCGGCCATCAAGTCGATGACCTTGCGGACACCCGCCACGGTGTCATGAGTGTCCACCAGCAATGTGGTGCCCGGAAACTGGCGGGCAAACTCACGAAAGGCCTCTTGCTCGTTATCGTGAGCCAACACATAACTGTGCGCCATGGTGCCGCGTAGTGGCAGGTCATGAATCAGCCCACCCAACACATTGCTGGTACCCGCCAGCCCCGCGGTACGGTAGGCGCGGACACCGCGTATGGCGGCATCCATTCCATGCATGCGGCGCATACCGAAATCGATGATCGGTCGTCCTTTCGCCATCATTACCAAGCGTACCGCTTTGGAAGCCAGCACGGTTTCGAGCTGAACCTGGTTGAGCACCAGGCTCTCCAGCAGTTGGGCCTCGGCGATGGGGGCTTCTACTTCCATCAGCGGTTCGTTGGGAAATACCGGGGTACCTTCAGGTAGCGCCCAGATATCGCCCGTAAAGCGAAAGCCCTCGAGCCAGGCGAGGAAGCGGTCGTCGAACATCCCGACGTCAGCTAGGCGCTGCAGGCTCGAGGGCGAGAAATGCAGCTGCGTGACCAGTTCCGCGACATATTGCTGACCGCAGGCGAGCATGAAGTTGCGCTGGCCCGGCAATTTGCGGAAATAGAGGCTGAACACGCCACGCTCATGCATACCCTCCCGCCAATAGGCCTGCAGCATGGTGAGCTCATAGAGATCGGTGAGTAATGCCAGATCGTCGTCGGTGACGTTGGCCGGGGAAGTGTACTTCATGCTACGACCTCGCAGCCCGCTTGGCGCAGTTCGTCTACACACACCTGACGCTGATCGGGAGCCACCGCTTCGGTGAGCTCGGTCAACAGTTGGGTTGTGAAACCTGCCTTGAGGGCATCCAGTGTCGTGGCCCGAACGCAGACATCCATTGCCAGGCCGCAGACGACGACCCGGGAAACTCCCCGGCGCTGCAGGAAGCCGGCCAGGCCAGTGTCATCGAAAGCCGAGTAGGCGTCGCGGTCGAAGGCCGTTCCTTTGCTCACCTTGACGGTGTCTTCAGGGAATTGCAGTTCGGGAAGGAACGCCGCGCCGGGGGTGTCTTGCACGCAATGTACCGGCCAAGGGCCACCTTGGCTGTCAAAACTGCAATGATCGATGGGGTGCCAGTCACGCGAAGCAACGATCAGTGCGCCGGCGTCTCGGGCGGCATGGATCTCGGCATTGATACCCGGCACCAAGGCGCTGCCGCCGGCTACGGCCAGTGCTCCCCCTTCGCAGAAGTCGTTCTGCATGTCGACGATCAACAAGGCATCGTCGGGGCGATATGCTACCTGTGGTTGCGTCATCGCTAGCCTCCTCCTCCTTGGATCATCCAAAGTGGCGATGCTTCTCTGTCAGCGTAACGTGTCATCGCCAAGCTTTGTAGGGCTTGGCCGTTGTTGACATTAGTAGCCGGCTTTGGGATCGACAGTGGTCACCGGATCTCCAGCTTCCCAGGCGCGGATGGTCTCAGCCACCTGATCGGCAGCTTCTTCGAGGGGAGTGGGGGCAGCCATGTGTGGCGTGATTCGTACCCGTGGGTGAGTCCACAGCGGGCTATCGGCTGCCAGTGGCTCTTCGGGGAAGGCGTCGAGCAGGGCGCCTCGCAACCGGCCTTCCTCTTTTTCGGACCCCAGTGCTTCCAGCAGAGCGGCTTCGTCGACCAGGGGACC
Organism: Litchfieldella anticariensis FP35 = DSM 16096; assembly: GCF_000409775.1. GTDB lineage: Bacteria > Pseudomonadota > Gammaproteobacteria > Pseudomonadales > Halomonadaceae > Litchfieldella > Litchfieldella anticariensis. The sequence goes on from NZ_KE332392.1 coordinate 238,547, forward strand.
GCGTCCGGGGTTGATCAGGGTTGCGCCGTCAGGCAGGGCGGCGAGAGTGTCGGCATTGACGATATGTCGTGTCGACGTTGTGTCAGGCAGGAGAGTCACCAGGGTTCGCACTTGGCCCAATAATTCGTTGAGCCCGGGGTCGCCATGATGGCAGGTCACGCCTTCGACCCGCTTGGGGGAACGGCTCCAGCCGTGCACGGGAAAGCCGTCCTTCGCCAATGCTTGGGCAACATGGGTGCCGATGGCGCCGAGTCCTAGAATGCCGACACCCCAGTCGCGTTTGGCGACGATTGGAATTTCCCGCCATTGCGCGTCGGCCTCCTGACGTAGATAGCGGTCGAAATCGCGCTGGAAGTGCAACACACCATAGCGCACGTAGTCGGCCATGTAGTCACCCATACCGGCGTCACGCAGCTTGACGATGGGAACGTCCTTGGGTAGCCCAGGGTTATTGAGTAGGGCATCGACTCCGGCACCGAGATTGACGATACCCTTGATGTTGGCGTGGCGCTCCAGCAGTGTTGCCGGCGGTTTCCATACCGCTAGATAGTCGATGTTTTCAGCGTCCTGGTCGCTGGTGAACACCTCTGCCTTTGGCAGTCGGTTGCTCAGCGCTTCACGCCAGAGGTGAGCGTCATCGATATGAACCAGAATACGCATCCTTCCTCTCCTGTCGGTTCAATATACGATCTGCATCATGGGTGGCGGTGCGTCTTCAAGCAAGGTTGCCAGGCATTGCAAGCCTTCTGCCAGGCGAGCAATGTCCTGCTCGGCTCCCAGGCTCAGGCGAACCCGTTTCGGTGGTGGTGACTGATCAACCATGAAGGGTTGTGCCGTGGTGATCGCCAGTCCCTCCTGTTCAGCCTGCTGCTGAAGCTCCTCGGCACGCCATAATGGTGGCAGCGAGACCCAGACGTGCAAACTACTAGGGCGTGATGACAAGGGATGATCGCTCAGCAGGCGAGCGGCCAAGCGTTGACGTTCGGCAAGCAGTTCGCGCTGCTCCTGAGCCAGAGCCTCGACCATCCCGTTGGCTAGCCATAGGTCGGCGATCTCGAATATGAGGGGCGTGGCCATCCAACTCGTAGCGCGTAGACGAGGCAACGTATGGTGAAGCTGCGAACGGGGTACGCTCAAGTAGCCAGCCCGCAACCCCGGCATCGTGGCCTTGGTTAGACTGGTGACGTGGAAGGTTTGGCGTGGCAGGTGAGCGGCCAGTGGCATTAGTCCGGGGGGCTCGAGAAGTGCATGCACATCATCTTCTATCAGCCATACGTCATGATGGCTGAGCACTTCAGCCACGGCACGACGGCGTCGCGCGCCCATGGTGGCACCGGTTGGATTCAATTGGGTCGGGGTCAAGCAAACGGCGCGGGGCCGGAAGCGTTGGCAAGCGACTTCCAGGGCGTCGGGTATCACGCCTTCTTCGTCGATGGCCACACCGCGCAATTGGAATCCCAAGGTACGCGATAACGCGATCAGGCCATGATCGGTCAGAGCTTCAGTAAGCACGATGTCGCCATGTTGGACCACAGTGGCGATCGCTAGCATCAGGCCATGGGCTGCGCCATTGCATAGCACGCGGTCGTCCACATCGCCGGGCACGCCCAAGCGCCTGTTCAGCCAGTCATTGGCACGTTCGCGCTGGTGGACCAGGCCGGCAATCGGACGGCAGGCGCTGACCACCTCTGGGTTGGCATGTTCGCTAAGCTCGGCCAAGGCTTCGCGAAAATGCAGGTGATAACGTGGAGGACAAACCGGGTGAGCGATCGATAGATCGATCAGCGGTGTTTCGCGACGCGGCTCCGGGCCACGCAGGTATTCCGACTCACGACCGTCGTCGAAGGCGTTGACCCAAGTACCGCTGCCGACCCGGGCCTGGACCAGACCCATTTTTTCCGCTTCGGTATAGGCCCGTGAGACGGTTTGCACGCTTACCCCCAGTGTCTCGGCCAGTTGCCGATGGGGAGGGAGGCGAGTGCCCGGGATCAGGTCGCCCTGGCGTATCGCTTCGGAAAGCGCCCGGGCAATGGCCAAATACTTGGGACCGTGGGTGGGAAGATAAGGGGTCAGGTCAATTGTCATGATTCAATAAAGCCTTTGACGGCGGGCTTGGCAGAAATGCTAGTATCAGCATTAGGAGATTGACTAGCAATTGTCATGCTTTTAATTATGCCAAATCATGACAATGATAACGCCAAATTTTCAACAGGCGTCCGGCACAGTTTCTAGCAACCAATTGGCACTCAAGCAGTACTCTACCGTCGGCGACGCCGACGGTTTTTCAGATTCAGGACACTGGGTCTGAAAGCAAGGGCTCGGCGTTCTCAAGCGGTTGAGAAGGGCCGGTTTTGGCGATTTTCATTATGGCGAGTGGCCCATGATCGAGGTTTCCCTGCCTTTCACTCGTGAGGAATATGCACAGCGCCTATGGAAGGTGCGTGCAGAGATGGCCAACCGAGGCATCGATGTGCTGATCATCAGCGACCCATCCAACATGGCCTGGCTGACGGGTTATGACGGTTGGTCTTTCTATGTACACCAGTGCGTGTTGCTGGGCCTGGAAGGTGAGCCAGTGTGGTACGGCCGTCGCCAGGACAGCAACGGTGCCTTGCGTACCTGCTGGATGGATCCGGAGAACATCACCCACTATCCGGATTACTACGTGCAGAATCCGGACATGCACCCCATGGATTACCTGGCCCAGTCCATCATGCCTGACCGAGGTTGGCATGACGGGGTAGTGGGCATGGAGATGGACAACTATTATTTTTCGGCCAAGGCCTATCAGAGCCTGCTGCGGGAACTCCCGCATGCCCGTTTCCAGGATGCCAACGCCTTGGTCAACTGGTGCCGTGCGATCAAATCGCCACGCGAGATCGAGTACATGCGCATCGCTGCCAAGATCGTCGAGGGCATGCATGCGCGGATTCTGGAAGTCATCGAACCGGGGCTGGCCAAGAGCAAGCTGGTGTCGGAAATCTATCGGGTGGGCATCGAAGGGTGGACATCACCGGAGGGTATCGTCTACGGCGGCGACTATCCAGCCATCGTGCCGCTTTTGCCCACCGGCAAGGATGCAGCGGCGCCTCACCTGACATGGGATGACACCCCATTCCGCGAGGGCGAAGGGACCTTCTTCGAGATTGCCGGTTGTTTCAAACGTTACCATGCCCCGTTGTCGCGTACCGTATTCCTCGGCAAACCACCAACGGACTTCGTGCGTGGTGAGTCTGCATTGCTCGAAGGGATCGAGAATGGCTTGGAGGTTGCCAAACCTGGCAATCGTTGTGCCGATATCGCCATGGCATTGGGTGCGGCCATGGACAAGTATGGCTTTGACCGCGGCGGTGCACGCTGCGGCTATCCGATCGGTATCAGCTATCCCCCTGACTGGGGCGAGCGAACCATGAGTTTGCGTCCTTCCGACGAAACGATCCTCGAGCCGGGAATGACGTTCCACTTCATGCCCGGTATGTGGATGGACGACTGGGGGCTGGAGATCACCGAGTCTATCCTGATCACCGAAACCGGTGCCGAAACGTTGGCCGATTTCCCGCGCCAGCTGTTCGTGAAGTGACGCGCAAGCTGTTTTAGGTAACGTTCAGGCTATTTATGCAGTGGCGCTCTGGTTTTTCACCAAGCGAGCCAGGCGCCCGAGGAGAACGATATATGAGCAAGCGACCCAGCCCGATTTCCGCTACCGTCGACTTCGAAGCCGACGGCGTTCAGCACGGTTTTCTCAAGCTGCCGATCTCCAACGATGAGTCAGCCTGGGGCGCGGTGATGATTCCCATCACCGTGGTCGTCAACGGAACCGGTCCTACCGCCTTGCTGACGGGGGGCAATCACGGTGACGAGTATGAGGGCATTACCGCTCTCGTGAAGCTTGCCAACACGCTTGATGCCAAGGATGTGCAGGGGCGGGTGATCATCGTGCCGATGATGAACGCACCGGCGGCGATGGCAGGTAGGCGCACCTCACCCATGGACGGTGGTAATCTCAATCGCAGCTTTCCCGGTGACCCGGATGGCACGGTGACCGAGCAGATTGCCGACTACTTCACCCGCTATCTGGTGCCGAAGTGTGACGTGGTACTGGATCTGCACTCCGGTGGGCGCACGCTGGACATTGTGCCGTTCGCCGCTTCGCACGCGCTGGACAACAAGGATCAACAACGTCAAGCGTTGGAGGGCGCCATCGCCTTTGGTGCGCCCACGGCAATGATGATGTTCGAGCTCGATGCTGCCAAGCTGTTCGACACGGCGGTAGAGAGTCAAGGCAAGATCTTCGTGGCCACTGAACTAGGCGGCGGCGGCACCACCACACCGGAACGTCTGGCCATTGCCGAGCGCGGCGTGAAGAATTTCCTGATTCACTACTGTTTGATTGATGGCAAGCTCGAATCGCCCAGCGAGCCGCAGGTCTACGTCGATATGCCGGATGCCAGTTGTTATGTGCAAAGTGAACATACCGGTTTACTGGAATTGACGCTGGCGTTGGGAGAGTCGGTAGAGAAGGGCCAAGTGATTGCCCGTGTCTACGACATGACGCGTACTGGTAGCGCCCCGGTGGAATATCGCGCCAATCGCAGCGGTCTGCTGGTGGCGCGGCGTTTCCCGGCTCAAGTCAATATGGGCGACACGATTGCGGTGATTGCCGAAGTTGTCGACTCCTTAGGTTAGGCTTTGTCTGAAAACTGCCTGCGCTCGCCCATACGGCGTTAAAAATCAGCTCAAAGACCTCATTTACAACCACGTAAACTCCGTTTTTTCGCTGATTTTTGCCTTGTCTGGCCATCGCTCGGCGACTTTTCAGACAAGCCTTAGGGAAACATATGAAGCTCGATCGCTACGATCTGAAGATCCTCGAGATCCTGGCCACGGACGGCCGCATCACCAAGTCCCGATTGGCCGACACCATCAATCTCTCTGTCAGCCCCTGCTGGGAACGGGTGCGCCGCCTGGAAAAGGCGGGGATCATCGAAGGCTATAGCGCCCGTATCAATCCGCGGGTGCTGGTCAAGCGCACGCCGGTATGGGTGCAGATCGAACTGAAACAGCACAATGCGGAGAGCTTCCAACGTTTCGAAGCCATGGTGCATGACACTCCCGAGGTTACCGAATGCGTGGCGGTGGGCGGCGGGGTCGACTACCTGATCAAGGTCGAGGCCGACACCATCGATGCCTATCAACGGCTAATGGACGCTTGGCTGATGTCGGATATCGGCATCGAGCGCTATTTCACCTATATCGTGACCAAGACGGTCAAACGAGAATCCCCGCCGATTCAATTGGATAGCCAATGAATCAGGCATTCCTGCCAGAATGATCCCTTCCTCAAGGCCCTTTTCAAGGGTGGCGTCAAGTCGTTGTCCTACTTACATGTCGCAAGAATCTGGCATAAGCTGAATTCGTGCCTTGTGCACGGAAGGCGATGTCGCCAGTCAATCTAACGTGAGTATGTGCAGGCGATCGCCTAGAGGGAGCTTATGTCCTATTTCACGATTGCAGGGGTACAGATGTATGCCTTGCACCACGGTGACAATACTGAGGCCATGCGTCACCGCATCGATTTGCTGATGTCCCGCTTTCCTCAGGTGCAGATGGTGTTGTTCAGTGAGTTGGTAGCCAATGGTGCTTCCACCCACCATGCCCAACCAATGCCCTGTGTCATGGAAGAGATGTTCTGCCAGCTTGCCGAGAAGTATCGTATCTGGCTGATTCCTGGCTCGATGTTCGAGCAAGTCGACGACAAGATCTATAACACGCTGAGCGTGATCAATCCCCGTGGCCAGGTGGTCTGCCGTTACCGCAAGATGTTTCCGTTCCGTCCTTATGAGGCAGGAGTGGAGGGGGGCAGCGAGTTCGTGACCTTCGATGTGCCCAATATCGGTCGTTTCGGTGTCTCGATCTGTTATGACATGTGGTTCCCCGAGACGACTCGCACCCTGGCGGCAATGGGGGCAGAGGTGATTCTGCACCCGACCATGACCGATACCATCGATCGCGATATCGAACTGTCGATCGCACGCACCAACGCCGCCATCAACCAGTGCTACTTCTTCGATATCAACGGCGCCGGTGCCATGGGCAACGGCCGCTCCATCGTGGTGGGCCCATCCGGTGATGTCATTCATCAGGCGGGTATCGGCGAGGAAATCATTCCCGTCGAGATCGACCTCAATCGGGTTCGCCGGGAACGCGAGAGCGGTCTGCGTGGATTGGGACAGCCACTCAAGAGCTTCCGTGATCGGGAGGTGGACTTCTCGCTGTATCGCAGCGAAACCGGTTCCACCCCATTCCTCGATTCCCTGGGGCCGCTGGCCAAACCGGCCAGAGCCGATATCGAAGAATACTGATGCCTTCAGGGTTTCTTGCTTCAGGATGACGCAGTTGAACGAACGAGGAGTCTAACCATGGCCGTCAACCACTTCATCGCTCGACTGCGTCACTTCCTATCCCTGTGGATCGCACCCCGCGACAACCATCGCTCATCGAAGGACGTCAAGGGGCGATCCACTTCAACCGTCGAGTTCGAGATGGAAAGCACAACGACAGGAGCGATGACGATGAACAAGATCACGAGCATCTCCGACGTACGGCGCTATTTCCACAGCAACAAGGAGCCGATCTATTTCATCTCGGCCACCAACTTCAACCTGTTGGGGATCGGTGACTGGGTGGGGAACTTCCGGCACATCAACTACATCGATTGCTTCGATGGACGGCAGAAGAATGTCTTCGTACCCAAGGAGAAGTTTCCACGGGATTTCGAGAGTATCGAGGACATCAACAACTATCTACTCGAGCACAAGGAAGTCATCGACTATCTAAAGTCGCGTGGCGGTAATGGTACCGCTACCTTCCTGATGTTCGACGAACACACCGAAGAGATCTGTCAGCAATTGGGGCTGAAAGTGGCGTTCCCGCCAGCGGCGCTGCGCTCGCGCATGGACAACAAGATCGAGACGGTGCGCATCGGCAACAAGGCCGGCGTGCCCAGCGTGCCCAATGTGCTGGCCAAGGTGGGCAGCTACCAGGAGCTACTGGACGTCAGCAAAGAACTGGGCAATGACCTGGTGGTACAGACCGCTTTCGGCGACTCGGGGCATACCACCTTTTTCATCGCCAACGAGGACGACTACTACAAACATGCCGAAGAGATCGAGGCCGAGCCCGAGGTCAAGATCATGAAGCGCATCAACTGCCGTGGCTCGGCGATCGAGGCCTGTGCCACCCGCTGCGGTACCGTGGTTGGCCCGCTGATGACCGAGTTGGTGGGCTTCAAGTCGCTGACACCCTACAAGGGCGGTTGGTGCGGCAATGAGATGTTCGCCGGGGCCTTCACCCAGGAAGTGCGCGACAAGGCCCGGGAGTACACCTTCAAGTTCGGCGAGGCGCTGCGCGAGGAGGGCTACCGCGGCTACTTCGAGCTCGACTTCCTGATCGATATGGACACCCATGAGGTTTACCTGGGTGAGCTCAATCCCCGCGTCACCGGCGCCAGCTCGCTGACCAATGTGGCAGCTTTCGCCCACTCCGACATCCCGCTATTCCTGTTCCACTTGCTGGAATTCTCCGACCAGGATTTCGATATCGACATCCAAGAGATCAACGATCGCTGGGCACATCCCGACAGCATCGACAGTTGGAGCCAACTGGTGATCAAGCACACCGAGGAATCAGTGGACCTGTTGACTCGCGCGCCTCAGTCCGGTGTATGGAAGATAGCCGAGGATGACAGCATCGCCTATGACCACTTCAACTATCACCCACATGCTGCGGAGAGCGAACAGGAAGCGTTCTTCCTGCGTATCAGCGGTGTCGGCGATTTCCGTTATGAGGGCGCGGATCTAGGTATCCTGATCACACGCGGCCGGCTGATGGATGATGACTTCCAACTCACGCCACGAGCCAAGGCTTGGATCGAGGGCATCCGCGGTCAGTTCGACGGCCAGGTGCTTCAGGATCCGGTGGTCGAGGAGGTGGCCGTCAACCATGCCATCGGTGGCGGCAATTTCAAGATCCTTTGAACGGAGTAGAGACCCGCGGCTGCCGGCCAAGCCGGCGGTAGCGGGAGAATGATATGGACAAGAAGCTCGTATTTCGGACCGTGCATGAAGCCGAAGCAGGCGAGAAGTGGCGTACGCTCTTCGACCTGCATTGGCCGGCGTACGAGCGCTGGTACCTGTCGGAGAGCGAGCGTGAACGCCCCGGCTACCTGGCGTGCTATAACGCATTGAGCCAGCATATGCCGGAACTGGTGCCGACCTACGAACGGCTATGTGAACTGGCCGGCGGTGGTGATCTGGCGGCACGCATGCTCAGTCTTTACCGCCCGCCGGCCTATATCACCGGTTGCTCTCAGGCGGCATTGACCAGGCATGATGCCAATGTGCTGGTACGCAACTACGACTATCCACCGGAATTGTGCGAGGGCACTATTCTTTACAGCCGCTGGAACGAGCGGCGGGTCATTGCCATGTCCGACTGCCTGTGGGGCGTGCTGGACGGCATCAATGACAGGGGGCTTGCCGTCTCGCTGGCCTTTGGTGGGCGCAAGGTGGTTGGCGATGGCTTCGGGGCGCCGATCATTCTGCGCTATATCCTCGAGTTCTGCGATTCGACTCCCGAAGCCGCCGAAGTGCTGGCGCGAGTGCCTACCCACATGGCGTACAACATCACCGTGCTCGATGCCCAAGGACGCTACGTCACGGCGATGATCGCACCGGATCGCCCGGCTTCCATCAAGCGGGTGCAGGTGGCCACCAATCATCAGAAGAAGATTGAATGGTACGCCCATGCTCTGGCGTCGGAGACGCTGATCCGCGAGCGACAGCTATCGATCCTGGTGGACGATGAAGCCACTACCGAGTCACGTCTCATTTCGGCCTTCTCTACCCCGCCGCTGTATCGCAGTGATTATCAGCGGGGCCTGGGTACCGTCTACACCGCTGTCTATCGCCCCTCCCTGGGGCAGGCCGAGTTTCGCTGGCCGCGGACTTGTCTGGAGCTATCCTTCGAGTACTTCCAGGAGACGGCATTGAATATCCACTATGCCAGCCCTGCAGCGAATGTGGGCTGATCGATCAAGGAGGATGGGAACGCAGCAGTACGCCTTTGGCTGCCTGAATGAGGCAGGTGAGATGATAACGAACAAGGCTTAGCCAGGTGGGTATCATGAGCGAGATGACGGGTACGGAAACGCCATATACGGCGCTGGGGTTTTATCACAAGATTTCACAGCTCCGCGCAGATACGTGGAACGCCTTGACGCGCGATCTGGCGCGACTGGCCAAGTTGGGCAAGGAGGATAGCCAGGCGAGGCACCTGATCAAGGCCGTGGACGTCAAGCTAACGCGCCTGGAGATCATCGAGGACTACCATGCCTTCCCCTCCAAGGAGGACTTCCGTCATCTGTGGACGCTGTTCGACCGTGAGGAGTATTCACTGCTCGAGAAGGTCGTCAAACGCCTGGTACGGGCGCTGATCAGCGAATCCTACCGGCGCCGCCATGTCGATCTCAGTGAGACCGACGCCGACGCCGAAGACCTCGAGACCATGGACGCCCTGGCTCAGTTGCGGCGTGGCCATCCTGCCTCCAACAGTGCGGCGCAACCCTATTTCGAACTGCTGATCGTCGATGCCATGTCGCAGCAGGAAGAGGAGGTGGTGCGCGAGGCATTTCATAACCTGCGTCGTCCGGAGGACAAGTTCGTCTATGACGTGGTCACGGTGAGAAGCTTCGAGGATGCGCTGATCGCGATCCTGGTCAACCCCAACATCCAGGCTTGTTTGATCCGCTACGAATTCCCTTACAAGTCGAAATACAACCTGAGCGCCTTGCGCAATTACCTGGAAGGGCTGTCGGAAGTCGAGCTCGAGAACAAGTCCGAGGCCGAGCGCAGCATCCTGCTGAGTTCGATGATTCACGAAATCCGCCCGGAGATCGACCAGTTCCTGGTCACCAGCGGCGACGTCGAAGCCACTGCCAGTCAGGATATCCGGCACTTCAACCGCATCTTCTACCGCGAGACCGATTACATCGAGCAGCACCACACCATCCTGCGTGCCATCGACAATCGCTACCGCACACCTTTCTTCGATGCCCTGCGCGAATACAGCCGCAAGCCCACGGGGGTGTTCCATGCCATGCCGATTTCTCGCGGCAAGTCGGTCACCCGCTCTCACTGGGCTGGGCATATGATCGATTTCTATGGCATTAACATCTTTCTCGCCGAGACCTCGGCGACGTCCGGCGGGCTGGATTCGCTGCTGCAGCCATACGGCCCGATCAAAAAGGCACAGGAATATGCCGCGAGAGCTTTTGGTGCTCGGCAGAGCTTCTTCGTCACCAACGGCACTTCCACCGCCAACAAGATCGTGGTCCAGGCACTGGTCAAGCCACACGATATCGTGCTGGTCGACCGCGACTGCCACAAGTCGCACCACTATGGCATGGTGCTGGCCGGGGCCCACGTTGCCTATCTCGACTCCTACCCGCTCAACGATTACTCCATGTACGGGGCGGTGCCGCTCAAGGAGATCAAGAAGACATTGCTCGAGTTCAAGCGCAGCGGTCAGCTCGACAAGGTCAAGATGCTGTTGTTGACCAATTGCACCTTCGACGGCGTGGTCTACAATGTGCGCCGAGTGATGGAGGAGTGCCTGGCGATCAAGCCCGACCTGGTGTTCCTGTGGGACGAGGCGTGGTTTGCTTTCGCTACCTTCAACCCGACCTATCGGCCGCGTACTGCCATGCATGCCGCGCGTACCCTGCGCGATAGGTATCGCAGCGAGGCCTACCGCGAGGAGTACGCCGCCTGGAAGGCCGAGTTCGACAGCCTTGATCCGGACGACGATGCCACTTGGCTGGACCGGCGGCTGATGCCCGATCCGGATGTCGTGCGCGTGCGCACCTATGCCACCCACTCCACCCATAAGACCCTGACGTCCTTGCGTCAGGGCTCGATGATCCATGTCTACGACCAGGACTTTCGCCAGAAGGTCGAGGCCCCCTTCCACGAAGCCTACATGACACATACCTCGACCTCGCCCAACTATCAGATCGTCGCTTCGCTGGACGTGGGGCGCATGCAGGCCGAGATGGAGGGCTTCGAGCTGGTGCACGCCCAGGTAGAGGCCGCACTGTCGCTACGTGAGCAGCTGTATACCAACCCTCTGCTGCAGAAGTACTTCCAGGTGCTCAAGAACAGCGACATGGTACCGCTGGAGTATCGGCAGTCGGGAGTGGAAACTTACTACGATGCCGTCAGTGGCTGGAACAAGATGGAAGAAGCCTGGGCACAGGACGAATTTGTCGTCGACCCCACTCGTATCACACTGGCGATTGGCAAGACCGGCACCGATGGTGATGCCTTCAAGAACGAATACTTGATGAACAAGTTCGGTATCCAGATCAACAAGACCTCGCGCAACACCGTGCTGTTCATGACCAACATCGGCACCTCTCGGGGGGCCATCGCCTACCTACTCGACGTACTGATGAAGATCGCCAAGGAGTTCGACCGCCGTTGGGAAGACAGTAGTCGTCCCGAGCGCAAGATCATCGAGCATCGAGTTAAGTCATTGACCGAGGAATTGCCACCGCTACCGGATTTCAGCCGCTTCCACGATGCTTTCCGTCCCAAACCGGGCGGCAGCACACCGGAAGGGGATATCCGCCGTGCCTACTTCCTCAGTTACGATGACGAGAACACCGAGTATCTGCGTTTCGACAACGGAGAGCTGCAGCGTCAGATGCGTGCCGGTCGCGACGTGGTCTCGGCGAGTTTCGTGATCCCCTATCCACCTGGCTTCCCGGTGTTGGTTCCCGGGCAGGTGATCAGCGAGGGAATCCTGCATTTCCTGCAGGCGCTGGACGTCACGGAAATCCACGGCTACCGCCCCGAGTTGGGTTTGTTGGTGTTCACTGAGGAGGCGTTGGAGACACCTGGCGACACCGATTGAACAACCACTTGGAATAACGCCCACGCCGGCCTGGCGTGGGTGTTTGTCGTTGGCCAGAAAATTCTGCACGTCGCCGACGCGAGACAAAAAAAACCGCAATTTGTAGGCGGTGGAACAAAAACTCTCTTCCCCTGATGGGGCCTACCCTATACACATCAGGTAGCCACAGGCTGCCTGACCCAATTTTCATTGCCGGAATGTCTGGTTGGCAGTGACCGGTGCGTCAGGGGGAGGTGTTCTATGACTATGTCCGACAAGCTAAGCGATCCGCGTCTGTTTCGTCAGCATGCGTATATAGACGGCAAGTGGACCCACGGTAGCGGCGGTCGTGATGAAGCCGTGACCAATCCGGCCACTGGCGAGGTATTGGGCCATATTCCCTGGCTGGAAGCCGATCAGGTTCGCAGTGCCGTGGATGCCGCTGAGAAGGCGTTCTCCCATTGGCGGGCGCTGCGTGCCGACGAGCGCTGTGAACGCCTGTTGGCTTGGTACGACCTGCTGCAAGCCAATCGCGAGGACCTGGCCATCCTCATGACGCTGGAGCAGGGCAAGCCGCTGCCGGATTCTCGTGGTGAGGTGGAATATGGTGCCAGCTTCATCCGCTGGTTCGCCGAAGAGGGCAAGCGTACCCGCGGTGAGACCATTCCCAGCCACATTCCCAACGCGGCACTTGGCACCATCAAGGAGCCGGTGGGTGTCGCCGTGCTGATCACTCCGTGGAACTTCCCACTGGCGATGATCACCCGCAAAGCCGCTGCGGCCATGGCGGCCGGTTGCCCGGTAGTGGTCAAGCCGGCCAGTGAGACGCCGTTCTCGGCGTTGGCATTGGCCGAACTGGCCGAGCGTGCTGGAATTCCAGCCGGTGTTTTTAACGTGGTACTCGGAGAGGCGGCGGAAATCTCAAAGACCCTGTGTTCCGATGAGCGGGTCATGGCGCTTTCCTTTACCGGTTCCACGCGGGTTGGTCGGCTGTTGCTCGAACAGTGTGCCAATACCGTCAAGCGGGTATCACTGGAGTTGGGCGGTAACGCGCCCTTCATCGTCGGCCCGGACGTGGATCCCAAGGAAGCGGCCTATGCCGCGGTGGCGGCCAAGTTCCAGACCGTTGGTCAGGACTGCCTGGCGGCCGACCGTATCCTGGTCCACGAGTCGATTCATGATGAATTCGTCGCACATTTCGCCGAGCGCATGGCGGCGCTGACCGTGGGTAATGGGATGGAGAGTGAAGTCGATCTGGGGCCGTTGATTCATAGCCAGGCTGTGGACAAGGCCTCCAAGATTGTCGATGACGCCATCTCCAAGGGGGCGACGCTGGTAGCTGGCGATCAGTCCCAGGCACCAGGCCCCAACTTTTTCATGCCGGTATTGCTCACCGGAGTGACGCCGAAGATGAAAGTGTGGAGCGAGGAGACCTTCGCGCCGGTTGCTGGCATCACCGCCTACAGCGATGACGATCAGGTCATCGAGATGGCCAACGATACCGAGTACGGTCTGGCGGCGTATGTCTATACCCACGACATTCGCCGGATCTGGAAGCTGTTGCGCGCACTGGAGTACGGCATGGTGTCGGTCAACTCGGTGAAGATGACCGGCCCGCCCATTCCTTTCGGCGGCGTCAAGCAGTCCGGCTTGGGGCGTGAAGGTGGCTCCAGCGGTATCGATGAATATCTCGAGACGAAGTATTACTGTCTGGGCAGCTTGGGCTCTGTATCCGGGAGCTGAGCTCCCACCAAGCTCCAGCATGTAGAAGAACGCTAAACAGATTCGGGAACAACCTCCCCGGTGCAAGGGCCGGGGACTTTCAGGAGAACGATATGAACTTGCACCAGGAACTGATCGAACGTGACCGCAAGGTCACTTTCCATGCCTCTACTCATTTACGCGATTTCGCGCACGGCGATGTACCGGGTCGCGTCATCACCGGTGGCAAGGGCATCAATATCGTCGACAAGGACGGCCGCGAATTCATCGACGGCTTCGCTGGTCTGTACTGCGTCAATATCGGCTATGGCCGTACCGAAGTGGCTGAGGCCATCTACAAGCAGGCGCTGGAACTGTCTTACTACCACACCTATGTGGGGCATTCCAACGAGCCGCAGATCGAGCTGTCCGAGAAGATTCTCAAGCTCTATGGCCCTGGCATGTCCAAGGTCTACTACGGCATGTCCGGCAGTGATGCCAACGAGACTCAGCTCAAGATCGTGCGTTACTACAACAACGTGCTGGGGCGTCCGCAGAAGAAAAAGGTCATCTCGCGGATGCGCGGTTATCACGGTTCGGGAATCGCCTCCGGCTCGTTGACTGGTCTCAAGGCGTTTCACGACCATTTCGATCTGCCGATCGAAACCATTCGCCATACCAAGGCACCGTACTACTACCATCGCGGCGCTGAGCAGGAGGGGATGGGCGAGCGAGAGTTTTCCGCGTACTGCGCCCAGAAACTCGAAGAGATGATCCTGGCCGAGGGTCCGGATACTGTCGCCGCTTTCATCGGGGAGCCGGTGCTGGGTACTGGGGGTATCGTGCCACCCCCCGAAGGCTATTGGGACGAGATCCAAGCGGTACTGGCCAAGTACGACGTGCTGCTGATCGCCGATGAAGTGGTATGTGGCTTCGGGCGCATCGGTACCGACTTTGGCAGTCATCATTACGGTATCAAGCCCGATCTGATCACCGTGGCCAAGGGGTTGACCAGTGCTTACCAGCCATTGTCCGGGGTGATCGTCGGCGATCGGGTGTGGCAGGTGCTGGAGCAGGGTACCGGTGAGTACGGCCCTATCGGTCATGGCTGGACCTACTCCGGTCATGCCTTGGGCTGTGCCGCGGGCCTTGCCAACCTGGAGATCATCGAGCGCGAAGGGCTGACCCGGAACGCTGCCGAAACCGGTGCCTATCTGCAACAGAAGATGCAGACCGCTTTCGGTGACCACCCCATCGTCGGTCAGGCACGTGGCGTGGGTATGCTGGCAGCGCTGGAATTCTCACCCAACCCGGCGGCTCGCACCCAATTCGATCCTGCGCTCAAGGTCGGGCCGCGCATCGCCGCAGCGGCTTTGGACGAGAACCTGATCGCCCGCGCCATGCCGCAGGGAGATATCCTCGGTTTCGCGCCGCCGCTGGTTGCGACCCGCGGAGAGATCGACGAGATCGTGGCACGCACCAAGCGGGCGGTGGACCGCATCACTGACGAACTGGCCAACGCCGGCGACCTCAAGGACTGACTTGCGACTGCTATGCTTATCGCCGCAGGGTAAACCCCTGCGGCGATGTCGTATGGAGAACTTCCTATGCTCGAACCCACGCACGGCGTGACGCTGGCGTCGATCTACGCAGCGCGCAAGCGCATTGCCGGCCAAGTGGCACGTACACCACTGATTCGCTCACAGATGCTGTCCGAGCGCTTTTCCGCGGAGGTGTTTCTCAAGCTGGAAACCTGCCAACCCACCGGCGCCTTCAAACTGCGCGGTGCCACCAACATGATCGCGGCGCTGATCGAGCAGCATGGTCATGATGCCTTGGCCAAAGGAGTGACCACCGCTTCGACCGGCAACCATGGCCGGGCGGTGGCTTACGCCGCTGCCCGTTTGGGAGTACCAGCGACGATCTGCCTGTCACAACTGGTGCCAGCCAACAAGGTGGCTGCCATCGAGGCGCTGGGAGCCACAGTCCGGCGCGTCGGTCGCAGCCAGGATGAGGCTTTCGAAGAGGTGGCACGGCTGGTGGATGAAGAGGGCATGACACTGATACCGCCCTTCGATGATCCGCTGATCGCGGCTGGGCAGGGCAGCATTGGTCTGGAACTTCTGGAAGATCAGCCGGCACTCGATCGCGTCCTGATCGGGCTTTCTGGTGGTGGTCTCCTAGGCGGTATCGGCGCCGCGCTCAAGGGCATTCGCCCCAGTATCCAGGTGACCGGTATCAGCTTGTCACAAGGCGCCGCCATGTGGGAAAGCCTACAAGCAGGCCACCCGGTCGAGGTCGAGGAAGTCGAGAGTCTGGGCGACTCCCTGGGTGGTGGTATCGGGCTCGACAATCACTGCACCTTCGCCTTGGTAAGAGAGGTGATGGACGATCACTACCAGGTTTCGGAAGCGGCAATTGCCAATGCCATGGTCGATATCCTCGAGCACGAGAAACTTCTCGTCGAAGGTGCTGCCGCAGTAGGACTGGCGGCCCTCGTCGAACATGGTCTCGATATTCGCGGCCAGAAAGTCGCCCTGATCCTGTCGGGCAATGGGGTGTCCCTGGAGACATTCGACCAGGCACGGCGTCTGGCGGAACGCTAGTTGCCGGTACTTTTTTCGTGGGAGCGCAGCTTGCTGCGCGATGATTTCTAGCTACTGCGCTCCCCTACGGACGAAACCGATTCTTAAGGGGGTTTAGATGCAGCTCTATCAACGCGATGCAATCGAAGCAGCGGTGAAGCTCGACCAGGAAGCCCTTTCTACCGTGGAAGAGGGCTTTGCCGCTCTCGGCCGTGGCGATGTAATACAACCGCCGATCCTGTCCATGGCCATGGAGGAGTTCAACAGCGAGGTCGACGTCAAGACCGCGCATATTCATGGGTGGGAACGTTTCGCGATCAAGGTCAGCACGGGCTCTTTCGACAATCCCAAACGCGGGCTACCGAGCCTCAATGGCCTGATGATGGCATTCTCGGCCAAGACCGGCCTGGTGGATGCGGTGCTCTTCGATGAAGGCTATCTGACCGCAGTGCGTACGGCACTGGCCGGGGCCATCGCCGCCAAGCATCTATCGCGTGAGAGTAGCCGTCGGGTCGCAGTGCTGGGGGCTGGCGAGCAGGCCAGACTGCAGGTTGAAGCCCTCAAGCTAGTGCGCGACATCAAGAGTGTCGATGTGTGGGCACGGCGGCGTGAGGAAGCTGAGCGCTATGCCGAGGAAATGCGTGGCCAAGGTTTCGAGGTCGAGGTGCACGACGATATCAAGTCGGCCTGCGCCCAAGCTGATATCGTCGTTACCACGACTCCGGCACGGGAGCCGATACTCCAAGCGTCCGATCTGCCCGAAGGCGTGCATGTCACTGCCATGGGGTCGGATAGTCCCGACAAGCGTGAGCTCGATGAAGAAGTGTTGATCCGTGCTGATGCCTTCGTGTG
The DNA here is from genome assembly GCF_000409775.1 of Litchfieldella anticariensis FP35 = DSM 16096. Lineage (GTDB taxonomy): Bacteria > Pseudomonadota > Gammaproteobacteria > Pseudomonadales > Halomonadaceae > Litchfieldella > Litchfieldella anticariensis. The sequence continues at coordinate 255,637 of NZ_KE332392.1, forward strand.
CGACACGCGTCCACAAAGTGAGAACAACGGGGAACTCAAGGTCTTTGCCGATAAGGAGCCGCCGTTCAAGGTGTATGAATTGGGCAAAGTGATTGCCGAAGGGCAAAAATTGCGCGTATCGGATGCCTCCATTACCGTCTGCGACCTGACGGGAACCGGGGTGCAGGACACAGCGATCGCCAATTTTGCGCTGTCCCGGCTAGCCGATACTTGAGAGGGGAAGTGCGACCTTTGGTCCCGGCCGAGCCCTGGCCAGGTTGAGCCAGGGCCACCCCTGGGGCAAGCTATCCGCAATGACTCATGGGAAGGGAGTGATTGGCATGGCAATGGTTCTGGCTTTCGATGTCTACGGCACCCTGATCGATACCCATGGTGTGGTCACCGAACTCGAATCGGTGCTGGGCGACAAGGCGATGGCCTTTTCCCAGCGCTGGCGAGACAAGCAGTTGGAATATGCTTTTCGTCGCAGTCTGATGGGCTCGTACGTGGATTTCGCCCAATGCACCCGGGAAGCCTTGGAATTCACCGATCGTGCCTTGGGAGCCGCTCTTTCCGATACTCACAAGGACCACCTGATGGCAGCCTATGCCCGGTTGCCAGCCTTTCCCGAAGCTGCCGACGCTCTGGCGAGATTGCACGAAGCCGGGGTGCGCTGTGTGGCCTTTTCCAATGGCACTCGCGAGGCGGTGGAAACGTTGCTCATTCATGCCGGCCTCCGCGAGCGTTTCGACGACATCGTCAGTGTCGACGAGGTCAAACGCTTCAAGCCCGACCCCGCGGTCTATTCCCATCTGCGTAGTCGACTCGAATCCAGCGCCGACGATACCTGGCTGATTTCCAGCAACCCCTTCGATGTGATCGGCGCCAAGCATGCCGGCCTGCACGCCGCCTGGGTGAGACGCACCGCTGAAGCTCCCTTCGACCCTTGGGGTGGCGAGCCCGACCTCACCATCACCGATCTGGAGACCCTGGCCGAGCGGTTGATTGGTGCAAGGCGATGACGCTTTGCATTGTACGGCCGGTGTGGCTTTGGATGCCCTCTAAAGAGGGCATCTTTCATGCTGGACACTCAGGCGGCTCCGGTGTGGCCGAGAAGCCCAGATGGGTGAACCAGGCCGTGGCATTGACGCCGGCATTGTCGCCATCGCTCATCAGTGCCAGGCCATTGATACTGTTCGGGCGAGAATCGAACAAGGCCTGGAAGTCGTCACGCACATTCCTGACTTCGGCCATCCAGCGGCCGACATTTTCTTCACCGCCTTGCAAGGCCAGCAGATGAGCGTGTGAGGTGAAGGCATTGGGCCAATCGCTTCCCACCGCCTGGGAGGAAGACCAGACATAGTTCACCGATTGCACCTGCCAAGGCAGTAGACCGGTTTTGTAGGCTACATAGACCCTGGCGGGATAGTCGTCCCCTGACTTGGTGGTCTCGTCCAGGTCCGCATGAATATTCGACACCTGCCAGCACCAATGTAGATACGGCGTCTCGTCGAGATCGATCTCGCGCTCGAGGTATTTGGCCGAGGCCTGTCCTCGGGCACGAGCCTGGAGCACGGTCCTGCCATCTCGCTCCACCAGCCGATAGTCGGTCTCGCCTTCGAAAGAACGCGTTGGCCAATGGGCGATGTCCTGGGGGGAGAAGCGTATCTCACCAGCCAAGGAAGGTATGCTTGTTGCCAGGGATAATCCGCACACGACCATGCATCCTGTGACTCTCGATCTCATGAATTTCCCTCTTTGCCGATGGCAATGGTAGTAGAGTCGAGATGCGGCAAAGATCCTTACTCCGGTGAAACTCAATTAAATGATCGTGTGTAAGGAATCGTCATCCTGGTGGACTAAGTGCCTGGATTTTCTGGAAAGGGAACCGGTTCGATGACACTCGACCACTCATTGCTGTTCTGGGGCTTTCTGCTGGTCTACGGCGGCCTCATGTATTGGCTATCGCCGCGCAGTCACAGCGCGGCGTCATTTTATCGTGGGGCGGATGCCCGGGGGAACCCGGTGGGGCAGTGGTCGCTGACCGCCAGTATCTTCATTAGTTGGATCTTCGCGAAGTCAGTCACCAACGCCGCCAACCTGGGCGAGGCCTACGGCGTGGTAGGCGGGCTTGCCTATGCCACCTATTGGCTGTCGATACCGCTGGCCGGCTATGTGATCTATCTTATCCGCACCCAGACCGGGGCCGAGAGCCTGACCCACTTCCTGACGTCGCGCTTCGGGCGCCTGGCGGCACTGAGCTTCGGTGTGGCGATCCTGATTCGCCTTTACAACGAGGTGTGGAGTAATACCGCCGTGGTCGGCGGTTATTTCGGCATGCCCGGGGAACCTGGTTACTATCTGGCCGCCTTGCTGTTCACCGCTTTTACCTTGGCCTACAGCCTCAAGGGTGGACTGCGCAGCTCGATCTTCACCGACATGATCCAAGCGGTGTTGTTCGTGTTCTTCGTCGGTGCGGTGCTGTTCTTGGTCATGCCCGGCTCGGGCCCCGACCGGTTGCTCACCACTGGCAGCTTCACTCTTGGCGGCGGGATGGATCTGCTGCTGGTGGCTGGGTTGCAGATATTCAGTTATCCCTTCCATGACCCGGTGCTCACCGATCGTGGTTTCGTCAACCGCGAGAAAACCATGCTCAAGAGCTTCGCCGTCGCTGGTTTGCTGGGTTTCGTTGCGGTATTCGCCTTCAGCCTGCTGGGAGTACATGCCCAGTTGCAGGGCATCGAGGGCATGGGCAATACGCCGGCGGCGGTGGGACAGGCACTGGGGCTCGCGGCCTTGGCGGCGATGACCATCATCATGATGACTTCGGCAGGCTCGACCCTGGATTCTACCTTTACCTCCTTCGCCAAGTCGCTGGCAGTCGACCTACCGCGCCTGGCCGGTCGTCTGCGAGAGCTTCCCAGCATGCGTGTCGGAGCCGTGGTCATGGTGGTCTTCGCCATTCTCGGCAACCTGCCGATGTTCGCCGGCACCGATATCCTCAAGGCCACCACCGTCAGTGGCACTATGGTCATGGGATTGGCACCGGTATTTCTGTTCTATCGCCTGACCCGCTGGTCGCCGTGGAGTTTTCACTTGAGCTTCTGGAGCGGTGTAGGGTTGGGTATCCTGCTCGCCGCTGGTCTGATTCCCGAGGCCTGGCGGATCGGTGATGGCCCCTATGGCCTGCTACTGGGCGTCAATGCCTGGGGGCTGCTGCTGTGCACTGCTGGATTCTTCCTGCCGTTGGTGTTGCGCCTGATACGCTCCCCGCGACTTGGAGAAGCACGCTGATGAGTGCCGGTCGTCATTGTCCCCTGGCTTATCGCTATCGACCCGAGCAAGTGACGGCTGTCGTCGAGCCTTGCGATGCTGACGTGTTCTACGTGATTGGCGGGCTGTACGGCAACCCGCTGGCGTTGGAGACCATCGAAGCAATGGCCGAGGAGGAACGTGCCGCAGGGCGTCGCGTCGAGCTGATCTTCAATGGCGACTTTCACTGGTTCGATGCTGAATGGGGAGCCTTTCGGGCGATCAATGACCGCGTGATGCGCCACACGGCAGTATTGGGCAATGTGGAATTCGAGTTGGCCGAAGCGCATCCAGGAGCGGGATGTGGCTGTGCCTATCTCGATCATGTGGACGACGGCGTGGTGGAGCGCTCGAACCGTATCATGGCGCGGTTGCAGGGAGTCGCGGCCGATTGTCATGAGCAAGTCGCCGAGTTGAGAAAGCTACCGCGCTATCGCTGCTTCGAGCTGGCCGGGCAACGCGTGGCGATAGTGCATGGTGATCCCGACTCACTGGCCGGTTGGGGGATGGCCCTGGAGGCGCTGTGCGATCATGGCCATCGCGCTACACTGGAGCGCTGGTTCGAGCAAATGGGGGTGAGCGTGATCGCTGGCACCCATACCTGCTTACCCGCACTTTGGTGTTCAGATGAGCGAGTGATCATCAATAACGGCAGTGCCGGAATGGGCAACCTGCGTGGCGACGCGCGTGGGCTGATCAGCCGAATTGCGGTCGACAGCTACCATCCCGACGCCCTGGTGAGGAGTCGAGCCGGAGCATTGACGGTTGAACTGCTTCCGGTGGCATTCGATATCGGGGCCTGGCAGGCATTGTTTTCACGTTGGTGGCCGGACGGAAGCGACGCAGCGCTGTCATATGGTGAGCGAATTCATGGCGGGACTCGACTCGATATCGAGCAGGTGCATATCGTGCTCTGAATTTCCCAATGAAGTGGCATAGTGAACTCAGAAAGAAACTGCGGAATCGTGATTCCGAGGACAACATACGCTTGCAGTTCTCCGCTCAGTACAACTTCTAAGGCAGAGCAACGAAAGCGCCACTGATGTCAGTGGCGCTTTTAATAAATTGTCCAAACCCATAGCTTTCATTGATTCTAGCTTGGGCGTTTTTTTCTCTTTCGATGCAGAGCCCAAACGAGCCTCAACAGGATCGGTAACAGCGTAATGCTGCTGATTAAAAGCAGCAAAGCCGTCAAGCCTCTGGAATCGGCAGTAATGAGTATTTCGCCGAATGTGACGATCAAGTAGGCGGTTGGCAGCACACCCGCGAAGGTAGCAACCAAGAAACGCCAGAAGGCAAGCGGTGTGAGGCCTGCCGCGTAGCTGACAGCATCGAACGAAATAAAGGGCACCAGTCGCGATGCGAAAACAACGACCATCAATCCTGTTTGTGAGCGATCCTTTTTTAGCCAATGCAGTATGGGACGTATACGAGGCCAGTGCTGAATCGCCTCAAAGCCGAGCTTGCGCGCAATGCAGAAGGCGAGCAGAGCGCCGGCTTCGGCACCAATGACCACATATGCGGTCCCCCACATAGGGCCGTAGAGGGCGCCCGCTACCATAGCGATCGGACCACTAGGTATGGGACTCATGACAATGGCCATTACCATCATGGCGATAATAGCTAATGGCCCCCAGATACCCAATTGATCTACCCATTCTCGCAGAGCTCGTTTGTTAGTAAGTGTCGATAAGGCACCGGTTTCCGTCAGAATCCAATAGAAAACCATTAAGCCAATCAGCACAGCGATTCCCAGTGCGATCCTGGACTTTATGCCAGGTTTGTTTGTCATAGCCATCCCAAGTCACGTGTCGATAGCCAACTCACTGGCGCAGGACATGTTCCACGAATCCCGACATCAACATCATCGGTCGTTATTAGTCCTCAAGAGGCACCTATTGCTTACACTAGTAGGCATGCCAAATGCGAGCACTGACAGCGTTCTATTGGTGGGCGGGCATTCTTCGGCCTGCTGACAACGGGGCAATTCTGCAGAAATCCGTTTCGAGCAATGTCGATTGACTCCCAAGCGAGGTAGCTACACTAGTGGGTTACGAGCTCACAGTTCCAGGACGACGCTGCTTGTGCTGGCGAGGAGAGGCAACTCATGGCGGAACGCTACGAGGTGGTTGTCATCGGTGGTGGCGCGGTTGGTGAGAACGTCGCCGGGCGTGTGGCTGCTGGTGGCTTGCGGACGGTGTTGGTGGAGAAGGAACTGGTTGGGGGTGAATGCTCCTACTGGGCGTGCATGCCTAGTAAGGCGCTACTCCGCCCGGGTGAGGCCATTATGGCCGCGCGTCGCACGCCTGGGGCTCGGGCGGCGCTCTCTGGCGACATCGACGTGGACGAGGCATTGCGACGCCGTGACGCCTTGGCCAGTCACTGGGACGATAGTGGGCAGGTCGAGTGGCTGGAGTCCGCTGGTGTCGACTTCGTGCGGGGCAGGGCGCGTCTGGTCGATGAGCGCAAGGTAAACGTCATTGAGCCCGATGGCTCCATGCGTGAGCTCGAGGCTGCCCGAGCGGTAGTAGTGGCAACAGGCAGCGTTGCTGCGATGCCACCGATCAAGGGGCTTGCCGAGGCCGCGCCTTGGGACAGTCGCAAAGCTACGACGGCGCGCTCGGTCCCCGAGAGCTTGATTGTCATGGGAGGAGGAGCGGTTGGTGCCGAGATGGCTCAGGCTTGGCGCACCTTGGGTAGCCACAAGGTTAGCCTGATTGAGTCACAAGACCGGTTACTGCCAGGCGAAGCGGCTGTGGTCGGGGCAGCGTTGGCGCAATCTTTCACTGATATGGGCATCGAGGTGCGCACAGGCACCCGTGTCGTCTCCGTCGAAAGGCGTGACGGCTCGATCTTTGCCGAGCTCGACGACGGCGAAGTGTTATCTGCACAGGAGCTGATCGTTGCCGTCGGTCGCAAGCCGGCCACGGAGGATCTGGGCCTCGAGAGCATCGGGCTTCAGGCCGGCGAGTATCTTCGTGTCGATGACCGATTGTGCGTCGTCGATGTGCCAGCGGGCTGGCTCTATGCAGTCGGTGACGTCAATGGGCGCAATCTCTTCACTCACATGGGCAAGTATCAGGCCCGCATGGCGGCGGATGTCATCCTTGGCAAGAAAGCCTTGGCATGGGCGGACGCTACGGCCAATACTCGTGTCATCTTTACCGACCCCCAAGTGGCGGCAGTGGGCCTGACGGCCGAGTCAGCCCGCAACAAGGGGTTAAAAGTTCGGTCCGTGGAGCATCCCTTCGGAGCCGTTGCCGGCGCCGCTGCGCTTGGGGAAGGGATCGAGGGGCATTGCGAACTCGTCATCGACGAGGACAGAGGTATCATCGTCGGTGCAACGTTTATCGGGCCCGGGGCGGGAGAACTTCTCCATGCAGCGACCATCGCCATCGTCGGCGAAGTGCCGCTGGAACGCCTCTGGCATGCAGTGCCTGCCTTCCCCACGGTGAGCGAGGTGTGGCTGCGTATGATGGAAAAGTATGGTCTGTAGTGGGCAAACCTTGATCTAACCCCCGCCTATGCTGCTGCCGCAGTATCACAAGGGATGACGATAGCCAATGTCCTTTTACGAGAATCGCGTTCTGCCGCATCTCCCCCCACCTATCGTGTGGTAACAAGGTGGTCGATCGTCAGTGGGCGCCCATGAGATGACGAGATTTCATCCCGCACAGCAGGACAGTTGCGTGACATCCTTGGTGAAAGTCTGGGCGCACAACTTGAGCCCCTCGACCATGGTCAGGTAGGGGAACAGCTCATTGGCGATATCGTGGACGGTCATCCGTGCGCGCAGCGCCATTACCGCCGTTTGAATGAGCTCGCCGGCCTCACCGGCGACTGCCTGCACGCCGAGCAGGCGTCCTGACTCGCTCTCAGCCACCATCTTGATGAAACCGCTGGTGTCGAAATTGACCAGTGCCCGTGGCACGTTATCCAATGTCAGGGTGCGGCTCACGACGCCGATACCGCGGGTCTTGACCTCGGCTTCCGTCAATCCAACGGTGGCCACTTGCGGGTCGCTGAAAATGACTGCCGGCATGGCGTCAAGATCCAGCCTCTCATCCCCGCCGGTCATATTGATTGCTGCCCGGCTACCGCCGGCGGCGGCAACGTAGACGTACTGTGGCTGGTCGGAGCAGTCGCCTGAGGCATAGATATCGGGAACGCTCGTTTGCAGGCGATCATCGACGACTATGGCGCCCTGTACCGTTTTCACCCTGATGGTTTCCAAGCTCAAGGCCTCGGTATTGGGGGTGCGACCGGTGGCAACCAGCAACTGGTCGGCGTGGATCTCCCCGGCACTGGTGGTGAGCACGAACTCATCGTTGGCATACGCGACCCGGCCGGCCTGGGTTTCGTTAAACACCTCGATCCCTTCAGCGCGGAAGGCGGCCTCGATGGCCTTGCCGATAGCTGGGTCTTCCCGGGAGAACAGGTGGCGGCGAGCGAGGACCGTTACTTGGCTGCCGAGCCGGGCGAAGGCCTGGGCCAGCTCCACAGCCACCGCCGAGGCGCCGATCACTGCCAGGCGCTCGGGAATGGTGTTGCTGGCCAGTGCGGTGGTGGAGGTCCAGTAGGGTGTCTCGGCGAGCCCCGGTATGGGCGGGATGGCAGGGCGAGCACCGGTGCCGATAAAGGCCCGGTCGAAGATGACACTTTGCTCGCTGCCGTCATCGGTACGCACGTTCAGGGTATGGGCATCGACGAAATGCGCCTCGCCATGCAGCACGGTGATGGCTGGATTGTCGGCCAGAATAGTTTCGTATTTGCCATGCCGTAGCGCTTCGACTCGTGCCTGCTGCTGGGCCAACAGCTGCTCCCGGTCGATTACCGGCGCGGTGGCGGTGATGCCTTGATCGAACGGACTCTCCCGACGTTGATGGGCGATGCGCGCGGCGCGGATCAGAATCTTGGAAGGTACACAGCCGACATTCACGCAGGTACCGCCGATGGTGCCACGCTCGACCAGGGTGACCCGGGCCCCACGCTCGACGGCTTTCAGGGCGGTTGCCATGGCGGCACCGCCGCTTCCGATCACGGCAATGTGCAAAATCTTGGTTTCACTCATGATCGTTATTCCTTACGGGATCTATCGCTGCGACACGTCCTCAAGGTCCTTGTGCGATACAAGGCGTAGAGAGTCAGGCCGATAAAGGCGGCCAGGGTAGGGAGCAGCACGTAGTCGAGATAGCCCGTCAGCGCCGCCAGACCTACCGTGCCAAGCAGGATGACCAGGATTGGGGTGAAACAGCACAGCGCGACCAGCACCGTGCCAATCACGCTGATACGAAGCAGCGTCTTGGGGTTTTTCATGGCGATTCTCTCACTGAGGACCAGATTCGCAGGACCTTGCGCTGTGTTTGGTATCCCGGTGCTATGTCTTTCTCGGTAATCTCTCGACTCCGGTGGTTGTTGTTATGGCTCTTGATGGGTCGCTATTCACGGAGGTTCCTTACATCCCTTCTCTTCGGCTGGCCTTGGCTTGAATTGTGGAACGATTGGTTCTAAATTTTTCGTATGACACGTGGACGCCCTATCGCATTCAATCCGGATCAGGCCGTGAGCGCTGCCATGCAGGTCTTCTGGGCCAGAGGCTACGATTCGGCTTCGACCCGAGACCTGCTGGAGGCGATGCAGCTCTCGCGTAGCAGCCTGTATCAGGCATTCGGCAGCAAGGAACAATTGTTCCTCGAGGCCCTGCGCCGCTATCGGGAAAATCTGATCGGCCGGCTTCACCGGCAACTCGAGGCCTCTCCCTCGGCGCTGACCTTCGTGGAAGGACTGTTTCGCGATACGGCTCAGGATGCCGGCAGCGAACGCGCCGCGATCGGGTGTCTGATCTTCAATTCCGCCAGCGAGCTCGGTCAGCGCGGCGATTTGCCGTCTCGTGAGGCCGGCGAGAGTGTCAGGGCGATCACCGAACTTTTCCGCCAAGCGGTGGTACGCGCCCAGTCCGAGGGCGATATCGATCCGCATCGCGATGCACGGTCGTTGGCCACCTACCTTACCGTGGGGATGGCAGGACTGCGGACGCTGCTCAAGAGCGGGGCCGATGCCGATGAAGCCACTCATGTGGTGGAGCTGATACTCGACACCCTACGCTGACTATTACCTCTTGTTGGTGTTTTTTTGCCATATATGGACTATTCGTTCCATATATGATCCGGCACCAACCGGTGCTTCATCAGGCAAGGAGGAATGACTTATGGCAGCCGAATACCAAATGAAACTCGCTCCCCAGACCCTCGACAATGCCGATGTCAAGGCAAAACCGTTACTCGAGAAGGCCCATGCCAAGCTTGGTTTCGTACCCAAGATGTACGAGGGCATGGCCAAGGCTCCCGGGGTGCTGGACACCTACCTGCATGGCTATGAGCTGTTCCGCGAGGAGTCCGGCTTTGCACCGCCCGAGCAGGAAGCCATATTACTGACCATCAGCCGACTCAACGGCTGCAAGTACTGCATGGCTGCCCACAGCATGTTGGGGGAAAAGATGTCGCAGGTGCCTGCCGATGTGCTGGAGGCCCTCCGTAACGACCAGCCCATTCCCGATGAGCGCTTGGCGGCCCTGAGCGCGTTCACCAGAGTGATGTTCGAGACGCGGGGCATGCCCACCCAGCGTGACGTCGATGCCTTCCTGGCGGCCGGCTTCGAGGAGCAGCACGTGCTTCAGATCGTGCTGGCGCTGGCCGTGAAGACGTTGAGCAACTACTCCAACCACATCAATCATCCTGAGCTGGACGAAGCCTTCGCCGGCCATGTCTGGCAAGGATGACTATCACTGACTTACTCCGCTAACGGTTCCGCAAGCCGCCATCCAGCCGCAGTTTGCGGGACCGTGTGCTATAGGGGGTGCAGACTGATGTCCATCCGCGCATCGTGAAACCAGATCAGCCGGCAGAAAGCGGTCATGATCGGTGAGTCGTGTAAGGAACGACGCGGTATAGCGACCAACCTACCGGAAGGTTGCTGCCGTGAGGTGCCGCATGTCGCCCCTGAGTGCTTTAAAGATTTCCTTACCCTTGGCGGCATTGTTGTTGCCACTGTCCTCGACACTGGCCAGCCCGCCGCTCGTTGATCCGCCTGCGGTACCCATCGCGTACTCTTTGGAGGAGTTTCGCTCGGCGGTACGTTCCGGCGGCCCGGGTAAGGATGGGATTCCCGCCATCGACAACCCTCGCTTCCAGAGCGCCGAGCAGGCCGATGGTTTCCTCGATGACGAGGACATCGTGATCGGTATCTATCGTCATGGCGAGGCCCGTGCCTATCCACAGCGCATCCTGGTCTGGCACGAGATCGTCAATGACGAATTTGCCGGTGAACCGGTCAGCATCACCTACTGCCCGTTGACTGGCACGGCGCTGGGCTTCGAGCGTGGCGATACCGAGTTGGGGGTATCGGGTAAGTTGGTCAACAGCAACCTGGTGATGTACGACCGGGCTACCGATAGCGAATGGCCACAGATCCTCGGTGTAGCCATCGATGGCCCCTTGAGCGGTAAAGGGCTCGAGGAGTTCCGGGTGTTCTGGACCACTTGGGGGCAGTGGAAGGCGCGTCATCCCGATACTGAGGTGCTTACCGACCAGACCGGCTATGTGCGCAATTATCGGCGTGACCCGTATGGCAGTTATCGCCCCTTGCGAGGCTATTACCATCCCGATAGTCGCCGGCTATTTCCGGTCATGACCGACGACGAACGCTATCCACCCAAGTCGATGGTCCTAGGAGTGCGGACCGCGGATGGGGCTATCGCCATCGACAAGGATGCCTTGCGCGAGGAGGAAGTGGTCGACGTCTCCCTGAATGGCAGTCAGTACACCGTGGTGCATGATCCGGACCTGGATACCGGTTGGGTGTTCCACAATCCCGATGATATCGAAATCGAGGCGTCGAATCTGACCTTCAATGCCGAAGGTGTCAGTGGCTCGGGGCTCGAGAATCTGGAGGCAGTCAATGCCTTCGAGGCCATGTGGTTTGCTTGGGCGGCGTTCTATCCGGAAACTGCGGTATATGAAGGAGGGGAGGCGCTATGAAAGCCATGTTGGCGCTATCGGCCATCTTGCTTGGGCGCCCCGGCTCGCGAGCCGTCATTGGCTTGGTTGCGGTCGGCTATGCGCTGCTGTATCTGTGGTTGACCGGCGATATCGCCGGGGGCGGCAGCGGCGCGCATGTCAGTTTCCCCGCCTGGGAACGCGTGTTCGAATGGCGCGCCCCGTTCCAGTTCGAGCCAGTCGGCCTGCTCGCTTTGGGGCCGCTGATGTGGACCTTCAGTCCGGTGAATGCCTTCCTGGCACTGGCCGTGGGGGCTCTGGTGGGCCTGAACGTGACGGCCGGGTGGTTGGCTTGGCGAATGCCACAAACTTGCCGGGTACGGAGCGCTGGTGTCGGTCTGTTCGCGGCAGTTCCAGCGTTGCTCGCCGGCGGTGCCTGCTGCGCACCGCTCGTCTTGATATGGCTCGGGCTGCCGATTGCCGGGGCCGTTGCCAGTATCGCCCCGCTCTTGATTCCCGTTGCCATCGCCTTGCTGTTGGCGGGCTTATGGGGATTGGCAAGATCGCGAGTTTGATTCAGCACTTGCCGCCTAGCGGCGAATGTCTTGGCATTCGACATGGAGACTTGTCATGCGAGGCCATGTTGTCAATGCTGAGAGTCCCCACATCAAGGATAGGAGTGGTAATCATGTTCAAAAGCGGATTGATGATTGCTGCCATGGTGGCTGGGCTGTCAAGCACCGCCATGGCCGAGGGGCCGGATAAGGGTATCGAGCGCGTGACCAGTCCCTTAGGTGTCGAAGAAGTTGATCAGCGACTACGGGGCGCGCTGGAGGAGCGTGGTCTGACGCTGGTGGCCGTGGTCGATCATACCGCCAATGCTCGTTCGGTCGATCTCGAACTGCCCGCGACGCGGACATTCATTTTCGGCAACCCCAAAGTGGGAACGCCGTTCATGCAATGCCAGGGCAGTGTGGCCTTGGATCTCCCACAGAAAATGGTATTGCGCGAGGCGGACGGGGCCATTTACCTCGAGTGGAATTCACCTCGCTATCTTGCCGAACGCCATGGTCTCGAAGCCTGTGGGCTTCCCTTGGAAAAGGTGGCGGCCGTGCTGAACGAGCTCGCGAGGGAAGCCGCTGGTGAAGGCAACCAATAGCCCTTGAGCGATTACTCCTGGCGAGAACTTCCCCCCTCATCTGGAATCTCGCTCACGAGCATCTCGAATCTGGGGCCCACTTCATGCAGCAAGGCAAATTGCTTGTTGCATTCCGTGCATGCATCACACATGGCGAGATGTAGCTTCAGTGACAGTTTTTCTTGAAAACTCAGTGGGGCATCCAGACGTTTGGACATCAACCGAGTGGCTTCTTTGCACATCATCATCTTGAACATCATTTCTCCTCCGACAGCCAGCCACGTTCGATGCAGGCGCGCAAGCGAAGCCTCGCCCGATGCAGGATGACCCAGCAATTATTCTCTTTGATACCCGTTTCCTTGCAAATGTCCTCGGTGGATAGCCCCATCAATTCCCGCAGCGAAAATACACGTGCGATATTGTCCGGAAGGGCGATCATGCAGGTATCGAATACTTGCCAAAAGCGTTCATTGAGGAAAGCCGCTTCGGGATCGCCCCAACTGGAAGGCCTAGCGTCTTCCTGCCATCTTCCATTTTGCTGAAACAGCCTGTCGATAGCCTCTTCATCCAGCTCGTTCTCGAGTGGCTGCCATCTGCCATTGCGTCGTTGGGCGCGTAAGGCGTCGAGTATCTTGTACTTGAGAATGCCAAAGACCCAGGTTTCGTAACCCGAGCGGCCGGAGAAGGTATCGTCCTTTTCAATAGCGGCGGCAAGCGCCTCCTGAACGGCATCCTCGGCTTGGGCGGGGTCACGGAGCTGCAAGCGGGCAAATGATACCAATCGTGGCCTGACCGCTGTGAGCCGCTGCATTCTATCGTTTTTTTCTTCGCTCTCTGATATCGACATCTCATGACTTCCATCGGGACTCACTAAGTCATGATGGACAACTAATGTTAAAGGTCAAGTGGTTTACTGATATTTGTCGCTCTTAAGGTTCATTCCTTACATCTGGCGCTGGGAATGTAGTGCTATGGTTGGGTTGGTTTTGCATATATGAAAAGTCGAGAAATGTGTGTAATGAGTGTGCAATGTTGGCTACTAAAAAACAAAGGGAAGTGAAATGGTGGCCATGTATGGCTTTTGTGGAGAGGCAGTATTCAGAAAGGACTGGGGTTGATATGACTAAGAATTGAAGGGGAATTGCCATGAACCGCTCGAATTTCGTGATCAGTTTATCTCTCGCATTGATGCTCGGTCTAGGTGGAGTGAGCCACTCGCTCGCAATGGCAACGCCAGAGCTATCACATAATGGTGTTTCAAACCTCCGCTTGGTTCCCACATCATACGTGGACCGCTACACTCTTAATGTTGATTCTCCGACGAATATTAAAATAACTAGTGCGAGTTGGGGGTCGATAGGTGTCAATATGATAATAAAGGCGCGTTTGTTGGATCATGATGATAATGTGGTCAGCTCTGCCAGGCAGCATGGTGGGGACTTTGTGATTACCGAAACCCTGGAGCCCGGCCGCTATGTTCTTGAGGTGGAAGGTCAGGAGTTGAGTGATAGAGTGCAAACCAATAACCGATATAGCGTCAGGACCATAACGTTTTGATGGTATAGAGTCGTCTTGATAAAGAGCCGTCAAGCATAGCCGTTTGGCGGCTCTTTGCATGACAGCACCCATCTCTCGACATCTTCCGGGCGATCGACATCCCATACTTCGGCAGGACAGACAATGTCCCAGTCCAGTTCCTGTGCACGTTGACGAGTCTGGGACATGACATGTTCGGTTCCCCAATCGATATTCTCGAAAAGACGAATGTTGGAATGGTGTGTACCGACCAGGGCATAGCCACCATCTTGTGCTGGAAGAAATACGCCATCGGCGTTTTGCAGGGCCCCCCAGCAGTGTGACAACAGGGCAGGTGACAGCACCGGGCAATCGCTGCCAATGACGAGGCCCGGTCCCGGCATGGAAAGAAGGGCGTGGTGAATGCGTAACCCCAGGTCTCCTTCAGGCTGAGGTAGTAACGCGATGCCATGATGCTCTGCCAGCTCCAGGAATAATGGGTGCGCATGGTCCAAGGCCGTCCATAGCACGATGCGTTCCGCCGAGGTGGCCTTGAGCGCAACCACCAAGGTCTGGCGCAGTAGCTGTTCGTGCAGTTGAGCGGCGTCTTGCTCACCGAGGTAAGGAATCAAACGTGTCTTGACCCGCCCCAGCAATGGCGCTTTGGCCAGGATGGCGAGAGGAAAATCGTCAGGTGCCTGGAGGTCATCGAACCTTCTATCGAGCATGCCGGTACTCCTTGACCAGTTGACGGCTATCGGCGCCGCGCCAGTAGCGGTAGCGCAAACGCCACATCAGCCATATGGTGGACCATAGGCCGTGACCCTCCCAGCGACGGGCGGAACTGACTACGCGTGAGTGTAGGCAGGCCGGGCGTGACAAGCGTTTCAGACGCTTTGAAATTTCGATGTCTTCCATCAAGGGTTGTTCGGGAAAGCCTCCCACTGCCTCGAAGGCACGACGCGTCATGAACAGTGTCTGATCGCCCGTGGCGATGCCGCTGAGTCGCGAGCGGACGTTCATGGCCAGGGCGATCACCTTGAGCATACGGTGATCTCCTTGGAGCCGGATATCGAATCTCCCCCATTCACGGTTACCGGCGAGTGCCTGCCGAATTTCATCAAGCGCTCCATGGGGGAGGCGAGTATCGGCATGCAGGAATAGCAGGATGTCACCTTGGCTGGCCTGTGCTCCTACGTTCATCTGCAGCGCGCGGCCGGGAGCACTGGACAGAGCATGGGAAGCCAAAGGAGCGGCAAGCGCCAAGGTATCGTCGCCGCTTCCTCCATCAACGACGACGACTTCCATGTCGTCTTCTCCGAGCGCATGCAACTCGCCAAGCTGGGCTTCGATGCTTTCGGCTTCATTCAAGGTTGGAATGATGATGCTGATGAAAGAAGAGCTACCCATATCGAGTCCCTGCGAAATTTCATTTAGTCGTGCCAATGTAGAAAAGCTTACAGCGAATAGCCTATGCGTAGTGAGTGCCGCATGTGTAGCGGTTGCTGCGAGGTTTTCGACTTCTTGAAGTAAGGAAAGCCTGGTCAGCAAGACAAAGAAACACCATGGATAATTTGCTAAAGATGATTGCTTAGGCTCCAGAATAGGGAAAAGGTGGAGAAGATGATAGACATTTTGGTGATGTATCCGAACAGGGATGGGATGACGTTCGATGAGGGCTACTACTTGAACCATCATATTCCCTTGGCCATGCGTTTGCTTGATGACTATGGGTTGAAGTTCATTCGAGTGGCCAAGGGTGCCGAGCACGATTCCCCCTTTTATCTTGTGACGTACATGGGGTTTGAGACCAAGGAGGTGTTTAATAAAGCGATCGATGAAGTCGGGAGTGAAATATTCGAAGATATTTCCAAGTTCACCAATGTTGAACCTTTGATCCAGGTGGGAGAGCCGGTGGTGAATGATCGTATGCCGTAGCTAATGTACAGGAGTGGCGAACATGAACTCGCTACTGCATCATATAGGATATGGCCTTGGCTGTTGGTTGACATGCCCGAGACCGCAATATGACACTTTGCCTAACTATCAACCCGATAGTTTATTAAGATGCCTGCGCCCAGGAGATGTACTTTTGGTCGAGGGTACATCAAGGATCAGCACGGCAATCAAGTATCTGACCCAGTCTTCCTGGTCGCATGCCGCACTTTATATCGGCAATTCAAGGTCAGGTGACTCTCAAGGTGAGCGCAGCGGTGAATTCATCGAAGCGGATGTCGTGGAAGGGATCAGGATCGTCGATTTTGACGAATTCAGAGGCTATAACCTGCGTATCTGTCGCCCGGTAGGGTTGCGCAAGGAAGATATCGAAGCAGTAGTCGAATTCGCGTGTCAGCGTATCGGCTATCAATATGACTTGCGTAATATCTTCGATTTGGCTCGCTATCTTCTGCCCATTCCTCCCGTGCCGAGTCGTTGGCGGCGACGCATGCTGGGGCTGGGCAGCGGCGAACCGACACGAGCGATATGCTCGACATTGATTGCTCAGGCTTTTCAGTCCATCAACTACCCCATCCTTCCCGATCACATGTGGCAAGACGATGAGTCGCTTTGCCAGGGGTGCAGAAGAAAGATTCTGAAAAAACGACATCATACGCTGTTCACACCAAGGGATTTCGATTTTTCCCCATATTTTCTGGTTATCAAGCCCTTATTGGAAACCGGGTTCACTCCTTATGCCTTGGCTTGGGAGGCAGAGATCCTGAGCGGGGAAATCGAGGAATGATATTCAATAAATAAATATTTATATTCCTAAGTGTAATTAAAAGAAAGAAACTTGTGTGTAAGACATCCATCATCGCTTTCTACCAAAGAGTGACGCGCAACGGCGAGGCGTCTTCCTGATAACCCTCATCTCTGACAATAACGATGGAGTGAAAGCCATGAAATTCAAGAAACGCTTCCCCTTCTCTTGTACCAGCAAGACGGCGTGTACCTTGGCGGGGGCTTTGTTGGCCATATCGATGGGTGGGGTTGCGCTACAGTCTGTGGCAGCCAGTGGTGAAACCAATCCTTGCGCCGGGGGCAACCCTTGCGCCGTGATGCAGACTTGTGGAGCCAACCCCTGTGCTGAGAAGAATCCATGTGCCGGGGCCAACCCCTGTGCCGAGAAGAATCCGTGCGCTATCAAACAAAAATGTGGCGCTTGTAGTCCTTGTGGCACTAATCCCTGCGCTGAGAAGAATCCGTGTGCCGGGGCCAACCCCTGTGCTGGGAAGAATCCGTGTGCGGCGAGCGGCTGTGGTGCCTGCAATCCTTGCGAAGCGAGCAGCAAGAACCCCTGTGCCGTCAAGCGACCCGATGGCTACTCCCCACGCTATAGCGAGTCGGAGGGAAATGCTGAAGCCTTGATCGCTCAAGGTAAGGATCTGTTCCAGGATACAAGTCTGAGCACCAACGGTATGTCCTGCTCCAGTTGCCATGGGGCCGACGGCAACCAGGGCTATCAAGCCACTTTCGGCCAGGCGTATCCCCATCAGGTGGCCATGGGGCAGAACATGTATGGCATGGAACAAGTACACGCCGACGAGATGGTCCAGATCTGCATGCTCACTCCGATGGCAGCGGATACCCTGGCCTGGGATTCGGATGAGTTGGCAGCACTCTCTGCCTACGTTGTGGAGTTGCAGCGGCGTGAAGCGGGAGAATCTCATAGCCTATAACACGCACCCTTTGACGATTGCCATAATAGCGGGCATGGGGGAGCCCATGTCCGCAGGGGCGTGTGCCGTGGATTTCTTGGCAGGAGATACCTATGTCTTCATTCGAAGCGTTTGCCATCGGTGAGCCTGTTTCGACCCCGAGTCTGGAGGGTTATTCCCGGGAGCAATTGCAAGCCATGGCAAAGGCTGCACGGGAGGCTCTTGACTGCCAGCGAGTGTTGAAAAAAGTCGGTCTCAACCTGGTCGGCGAGATTCTCAAGGGGCAGGGCAAGTTCGTACAGTTCAATCATTATCCCGACGGGGATGTCTACGACCGCGAGACCGGTGGTCAGTATTATTACCATGCTCACCGCGAAGGTGAACATGGGCACTTCCATCTGTTCAATCGGCCATCCAGAGACAACCAGCCGGGCAAGGTCAAGACACCTACCCATCTGATCGCGATCTCCATGGATGCCTGGGGACTGCCGATCGGATTGTTCACCACCAACCGTTGGGTGACAGGTGAGAAATGGCGCCGCGCCGACAAGACGCTGGCGTTGGCCGATGCTTTCGAGATCGACCATGCCTGGCCATCCTGGCCGGTCAATCGCTGGATCACGGCCATGTTGCATTGCTATCGCCCTTATCTGGAAGTGTTGCTGGCGCATCGGGATCGTGAGATCGAACGCCTACGGGCATCGCAAGACGATGTGTTCGAGAATCGAGACCTGGAAGTGATCGGTCAACTGCCGATCGACTTGCCGAACTGGTCGAAGCAGTTGGAAGAGACCTTGTCCCAAAGGGCGGCATGAACGTTCGTTTGCATTGGCAGTCATGTTAGGGCTTTGCTGATCTGCAGTCTGCAAGGTATCGGGGCGTATGCAGGGGGCGCTAAGGCAGTGCCCCCGTATACGCTTGGCGGCAGGCCTGCATTGGCGTTGGAAGCGCGTGGTGCAGGCAAATCGTAAAACCCCAAATCTTATCTATCTTTATGAGATATATAACGATGAATAGGGCCTGATGGCGACAGGAAAGTATCGCTATCGTGGCTGTGCCGAAGCATCGATCCGGCACTGCGCGGGTCATACCTACAGGGAGGAGAGAATGACGTCTCCTTGGCTCGCATCGCACAGAACGAAGGCCATTGTCGTGGGGAGCGCATCATGGGCACGTCCGATACCGGTATCCGGGGCAAGATCTTGGCCGTCTGCAGTTTGCTGTGCCTGGTATTGGGAGTGGTGCTGGCGTGGCAATCCTGGGCGCAGGATGACGAGCGACGCCGTGCGCTGGTGATGACGGTCGACGGCGCGATCGGCCCCGCGATCAGTGATTATTTCCAGCGGGGGCTGCGCGAAGCCGATGAGCGTAATGCCGAGATCGTCATCGTGCAGATGGATACGCCAGGCGGACTGGATGCCTCCATGCGCGACATGATCAGTGCCATGCTGGGATCTCCCGTGCCCGTGGCCATCTATGTCTCGCCCAGCGGTTCGCGTGCAGCCAGTGCCGGCACTTACCTCATGTATGGCAGCCATGTCGCGGCGATGGCGCCCGCCACGCATCTCGGCTCGGCGACACCGGTACAGATAGGCGGTGGCGGTGGGTCACCCTTTGGGGGTGGTGATGAAGAACCTGATGGCGGCGGGAGTGACGAGGGGTCTGGCGAGGAAACTTCCCAGGGCGAGGGGAACAATGGCGGTAACGAACAGGCTGGTGATGAGCAGGCTGCCGACGAAGAGCAGGCCAAACCCAAGGCGTCACCCCGGCGTGGTGAAACCGCTATGGAGCGCAAAGTGCTCGAGGATGCGGTTTCCTATATCCGCAGCCTGGCCGAACGTCATGGTCGCAATGCCGATTGGGCCGAAGCGGCGGTGCGTGAAGCGGTCAACCTGACGGCCAACGAAGCGTTGGAGCGCAATGTCATCGACGTGATGGCGCGTGATATCGACGATCTGCTGACCCAGATCGATGGCCGTGAAGTGGTGATGGAGAGTGGCGAGCGCACGCTGAAGACTCAGGATTTGGCAATCGTGCGCTTCGATCCCGACTGGCGTACCAAGCTGCTGGCGGTGATCACCAATCCCAACGTGGCCTATTTCCTGATGATCATCGGCTTCTATGGCCTGATTTTCGAGCTTTCCAGCCCGGGTAGCCTGGTGCCCGGCACTATCGGCATCATCTGCCTGTTGCTGGCGCTATTCGCCTTTCAAGTGTTGCCGATCAACTTTGCCGGGCTGGCACTGATCGTGGCTGGTCTGGGATTGATCGTGGGGGAGGCGCTGATGCCCAGCTTCGGTATCTTGGGGATCGGCGGCATCATTGCATTCGTCATTGGCTCGGTGATTCTCATGGACGCGGAAAATCTCAGAATTTCCATCCCGCTGATCGGGGGGATCGCCCTGCTGGCGGCGATACTCATGTTGTGGACCATGACTCGCTTCATGGGCCTGCGCAAACGCAAGCCGCGAACCGGTCAGGAAGAGCTGATCGGCGCGCGAGCCGTGGCCGTCAGCGATTTCCAGGGCGACGGACGCGTCAGGCTGCATGGTGAACTATGGAGGGCGCATGCCGCCATGGAAGTCCGCAAGGGCGACGAACTGACAGTGGTCGGTATCGATGGACTGACAGTCGAGGTCGCGCCCGTGGACGAGGCATCACGATCCAGCGAGTCACCGTAGTCGCCGAGCAGTCAATCTCAAGCCAAGGCAAGGAGTTGTGAGCCATGATGATTTCCTATCTCGTGCCACTGGTACTGGTGATAATGTTTCTGGCGGCTTCGATCCGTATCCTGCCGGAGTACAAGCGTGGCGTCGTGTTCTTCCTCGGGCGTTTCCAGGCCGTCAAGGGGCCGGGTTTGTTCATCATCATTCCCGGAATCCAGAAGATGGAAGTGGTCGATCTGCGCGTGATCACCATGGACGTTCCCGAACAGGATGTGATTTCTCAGGACAACGTGACCGTGAAGGTGAATGCGGTGCTGTATTTCCGGGTGGTCGATCCGGAAAAAGCCATCATCCAGGTCGAGCATTTCGTCAACGCCACCAGCCAACTGGCGCAGACGACACTGCGTTCGGTACTCGGCAAGCATGATCTCGATGAAATGCTTTCCGAGCGCGATAAGCTCAACGACGATATCCAGGAGATCATCGATGCCTCGGCGGAAGGCTGGGGGATCAAGGTTGCCAACGTCGAAATCAAGCATGTCGACCTCGACGAGAGCATGATCCGTGCCATTGCCCGCCAGGCTGAGGCGGAGCGTGAGCGGCGTGCCAAGGTGATTCATGCCGAAGGTGAGCTGCAGGCCTCGAAGAAGCTGGTCGAGGCCGCCAATATCATGTCAGAGAATTCAGCCGCCTTGCAGTTGCGCTACCTGCAGACCATGAGCGACATGAGTAACAAGAACGCCTCGACCATCGTTGTGCCGCTGCCCATCGACCTCATGGAGGCCTTCCGGCACATGGGGCCGGCAAGGGGAACGAGCGACAAGGGTTCCTCTCAGGAGTGAGTAGTCGCATCCTTTCCCACCGTCAGCAGGGAGTACTGATGACTGCTGGCGGTGCGTTGATCATTTCCCCCGATGCCCTGCTGATCAAGCTGATCGCTCTGCCCGATACCCAGATCCTGTTCTGGCGAGGGCTGCTCACTGCGCTTGGCTTCGTGATCATTGTGTTCGTGCGCAACGGTCGTGGTTTCACGATGGCCTATCGGCGTTGCGGCTGGACTGGCATCGGCGTAGCGGTCCTGTTCTCTTTCTCGACCTTCGGCTTCGTGCTTGGCAATCAATACACCAAAGGCGGCAACGTGCTGATGATTCTGGCCGGGGCACCGTTGATTGCAGCACTTCTGTCACGAATATTCCTGCACGAACGGCAGCCGCTGCGCACCTGGATCGCCATCGGCTTATGCATGCTGGGCACCTCGCTGATCGTGATCGACGACGCCGGCACAGGTTCCTGGCTGGGCAACGGCTTCGCGCTGCTGGCGGCTGTGGCCCTGGCTGCCAACTTCACCCTCTGCCGTACCCGGCCGGGAGTCGACATGAGCCCGATGCTGACGCTGTCGGGAGTGCTGGTGGCGTCGATGGCCGCCTTGGTCGGTGGCGCAATCGACGGCCTGGCCTGGCCGCCGGTGGAGAGTGCCTTCCTGCTGATACTGCTGTGCCTGGGCCTGCTGCCACTAGGGTTCACATTGATCCAGCGTGGCCCCTTGTATCTGCCCGCCACCGACGTGGGACTGCTGATGCTGATGGAAGTCGTGGTTGGCACGCTGTGGGTATGGTGGATCCTTGGCGAACGGCCGGCCCCCATCGCTATGCTCGGTGGAGCTCTCGTACTTGGCACCCTCTTCGCCAAGGGATTGATCGAGCGTCGTCGAGAGCGGCGACTGAGACTCGAGGGTGCGGGTGAAAGGCTTTCCTGATAGAATTCGTTGCTCGTGATAAGACCGTGGTGCGACGAAAGTCGAAAGCGGCATTTGTCCTCAGACGAGCAACGGGATTCGACCTACCGTGATTGGTGACACTGCATACCATGCGCCCCTGACTAGGTGCACTCCGCCCTAGCGCATACCTTCCTTTCTTCGTGGTAATGGTTCCAAGACCTCTCGCCAGGTCTTCATGGAAGCGTCACCACCTGGCATCAAGCTGATGTCATCGCGCAAACCGGGTTACTCAAACAGTTTAATGCTTGGCTGGCAGTGCTGCCCTCGCATAGAGAGGCATCGCTGAACGAGTCTCGCACCCTGTTGCCGTTTTATCCCTGGCGCCTTCGGGCATGACATGGACCTTCGACTGGACCGCAGAATGATACGATCCATCAAGCAAGACTGGTTTTCCAATATCAAGGGTGACACCCTCTCCGGCATCGTCGTAGCACTAGCATTGATTCCCGAAGCTATTGCCTTCTCGATCATCGCTGGCGTCGATCCCAAAGTTGGCCTTTACGCTTCTTTCTGTATCGCCGTCATCATCGCTTTCACCGGCGGGCGACCGGGCATGATCTCGGCAGCCACCGGCGCCATGGCGTTGCTGATGGTGACCCTGGTGCGCGACCATGGTCTGGAGTACCTGCTGGCGGCAACGCTGTTGACGGGGGTGCTGCAAATCGTTGCCGGCTACCTCAGGCTGGCCGACCTGATGCGCTTCGTATCGCGCTCGGTGGTTACCGGTTTCGTCAATGCTCTGGCGATCCTGATCTTCATGGCCCAGTTACCCGAGCTGACTGGTGTGACGTGGCATGTGTATGCCATGACCGCTGCCGGATTGGCCATCATTTACCTGTTCCCCTATTTGCCGGTGATCGGCAAGAGCGTACCGTCGCCGCTGGTGTGTATCGTGGTGCTGACCGTCGTCTACATGGTGTCGGGTATGGAGATCCGCACCGTGGGTGACATGGGGGAACTGCCCGATACGCTGCCGGTATTCCTGTGGCCGGACGTGCCGCTCAATCTCGAGACACTGATGATCATCCTGCCCTACTCGGTAATGCTGACCGTGGTGGGGCTACTGGAGTCGATGATGACCGCCACCATCGTCGACGACCTGACCGATACGCGCAGCGATAAGAACCGTGAATGCAAGGGGCAGGGCATCGCCAATATCGGCGCCGGTCTGCTGGGCGGCATGGCGGGATGCGCGATGATCGGTCAGTCGGTGATCAACATCAAATCCGGTGGCCGCACGCGTCTTTCCACCCTGGTTGCCGGCGTGGTGCTGCTATTGATGGTGGTATTTCTCTCCGACTGGGTGTCGCAGATTCCCATGGCGGCTCTGGTAGCGGTGATGATCATGGTCTCCATCGGCACCTTCAGTTGGAGCTCGATACGTGACCTCAAGAAGCATCCGCTCTCCACCAACATCGTCATGGTGGCTACGGTGATCGTGGTGGTGGCGACGCACAATTTGGCGATCGGTGTGTTCGTCGGGGTGCTGCTGGCGGCGATGTTCTTCGCCAACAAGGTGGGCAACATCCTCTATATCGGCTCGCGCGAGATCGAGGAAGGTCGGGGCCGCGAGTATCAGGTGGTGGGGCAGGTGTTCTTCACTTCCTCCACACGCTTCATGGAAGCCTTCGACTTCAAGGAAAGCGTCGAGAAGGTGATCATCGACCTGTCGCGGGCACACTTCTGGGATATCACTGCCGTCGAAGCCCTGGATCGGGTGGTGATCAAGTTTCGTCGCGAAGGCACAGAGGTGGAGATCATCGGACTCAACGAGGCCAGCGCGACCATCGTCGACCGCTTCGCTGTTCACGACAAGCCCGATGCCGTCGAGAAGCTGATGGGTGGCCACTGAGCCTGATAGTGGGCATAGTGATTCAAGGTACTCAGCACCGGCACAATGTTGTAAAACAGAACATTGGTACTGGTGCCGGTCTCAAAGAAAATAAATGCCAGCAAGGAAAATGATGATGACCGATCAAGTGATGGCCGCCATCGATGGTTCGCAGTTCTCGACGGCGGTATGCGACTACGCCGCCTGGGCCAGCTTGGCGCTCGGTGCGCCACTGACCTTCTTGCACGTGGTCGACAACCATCCGCAGACAGCCGAAGCCGATCTATCCGGCAACATCGGCTTGGGGTCGCGTGAGCATCTGCTGGAAGAACTGGCATCGCTGGACGAAAAACGCGCCAAGCTGGCCCAGGAGCAGGGCCGGTTGATGCTGGATGCCGCCAAGTCGCGTGCCATCGAGGATGGCATCAGCGAACCGGGGATCCGACAGCGCAACGGAGAACTGGTAGAAACGCTCAGCGAACTGGAAAACGACATTCGCCTGCTGGTGATCGGCAAGCGTGGCGAGATGGCGCATCAGGCCAGCGAACACCTGGGTTCCAATCTGGAGCGGGTGGTACGCAGCCTGCATCGACCGATCCTGGTGGTGCCTGAGACCTTCGAGCGGCCTCAGCGGGTGCTGATCGCCTTCGATGGCAGCAAGACCACGCGCAAGGGCGTGGAGATGATCGCCAGCAGCCCGCTGTTCAAAGGTATTGCCGTGCATGTGGTGACGGTCGGGGCCGAGGTGGCGGATATGCGCTCCCAACTCGACTGGGCACTGAAGACGCTGAGCGATGCCGGTTTCGAAGCGCATGGCGAGATTCGTGCCGGTGAAGTCGAGGAGAGCCTGCGTACCTATCAGCAGGAGCATGACATCGATCTGCTGGTGATGGGGGCCTACGGCCATACTCGAATTCGTCATCTGCTGGTCGGTAGCACCACCACGGCCATGTTGCGCAGGGCCAGCACTCCGGTATTACTTCTACGCTGAACAACTTCTGCGCTGAACAATGTATCGACTGTTCAGATATTGAGTCACTCGCAAATGGAGACAAGGAACTCACATGACCATCATTCGACATGATGCCCAGGCGCGCATGAGCCGCGCCGTGATTCACAATGGAGTGGCCTACCTGTGTGGTCAGGTGGCGGGGCCTGAGGCTCGATACGGTGATATCACCGCCCAGACCGAAAGCATGCTGGCGCGAGTGGATGCCCTGCTCAAGGAAATCGGCTCCGATCGCGAGCGTCTGCTGTCGGCAACGATCTACTTAAAGGATGGCGATGACTTCGCCGCCATGAATGCGGTATGGGATGCCTGGGTCCCGGAGGGTCACGCTCCCGCGCGGACTTGTGTCTGTGCGCCGATGCCCGCCGATGAGTTGAGAGTCGAGATTACCGTCACGGCGATGGTGCCTGCCTAGCCCGCTTTTTCCTCATCGACGGAAAGTCGACGCGGCTGGTGGCGCAGAAATGCCGCCAGTCGCTCATCCTCGCACTCTCCTACCTGACAGAGTTGGCTGGCAAGCTCAGCGTACTGACGCAGGATAGGGTCGATCAAGCGCATGCGAGTCGCATCGCCTTTGGCTTCTTCGGCTTCGTTGGCCAACCACTCGAACAATCTTCCTAGTCGCGCAACGTTGGGGTCACCGCGGCCAGTATTGCCGCGCAAGGCGTCAATGGCCAAACAGCGTAGAACGCTACGTTTGTTGGGATCCAGACTTTCCTTGTCGAGCAGGGCTTCGGCCTGATGCACGAAGCGTTCCATGAGTTGTGCCGTTTCCGCGGCACGTAACTGACGATGTTGGGCTTCGAGGCTCGAGGCCAATACCTTGTGCTGAGTGCGTAGGCCACTGATCAGTGCAGCCATCATGATCAACAGGCTCATGACGGCTGCCAGGGCAAGCGCGAAGAGACCTAGTGGTGCCAGATGTTCGGGGTTGAGTGGCCAACCGAGATCGCTGGCGGCAATTCCCAGAGCGCCCATAGCGAGCGTGACGACAACGATTAACATGATAACGGTTGTGGATGGCATCCCTGAACTCCTGGTGCTTCTGATGAAAAACGTGGCTGAACGGGTAACGGGTTATCGGCAAGACGATGGGATATCTGAAGCCTGAGGGTCGAGAATAACGTCATTATTCCTCGCCGGGGTCTTCATCCCCACTATCCTTGCCTGCTTCGCTATCTCCATTTCCTTCGCTATCGATGATGTGGTCGAACTGCTTGGTAAAGAATGGCTGCAAGGCGATTTCGTCCACGGGATACTGATCCTCTAGCCGTACGACCAGTTCATCACCGTTGGCAGCCCGGAGGGTGATCTGCTCAAGGTATTCCTTTCCTTCTAGCGTCAGTGTACCGAGCCAGGTTTCCATGGGCGGGGCCAGTGGAGTCAATTGAACCTGCCACTGCTCGGGTTCCCCTTCCAGGGTGATGTGATAGTAATTGGAAAGTGCTGGCCAATTGCCGCCAATCAGGTCGACCAGTTGCTGGGCGAAGGCAAATCGCTCGGTCAGCAACATGAAGTCAGTTCTTTGTTCCTCATCCTCAACGTTCTCGGCAGGCGTAGGCACGATATCGACATGGAACACCAACGTCGTGTCCACGGGAGTCTGCAGCTGCCAGATCACTTGCCGGTCGCGCTGATAGAGGAAATGTCCTTCGCTGTAGAGGCGTGTTTCCTGGTCGGCCAGCCAACTGCGTTGTTCGAACTGACCTTGAATGGTGGCAGGCTCGGCTAGGCGGGCTTGTAGCGCTTCGAGGTCGAAAGCCAGAACGGGCGTGGCGATATTCAATAGCAGCGCTGCGGTGATGAGCTTATGCAAAATCACTGTGTTTCGAAACAAGCTGATGTCATCCAGAGGTGGAAGCGTTCATCCTAACCTTAGCGGGGAGCTTTTCTCATGCCCATATGAATTTGGGCAAGGAAAGAGTAGGACGAGTATGGATGAGAAGGTCTTCGGTAAATGATGTTACGGCCAACGTCCAATTCGGGGTTTGCCATAACCAGGCATGTGCATCTCCTCGTGGAGCCAACCGCTGCAAGCGAGTGGCAAACACACTGCTGGGTGCCTCCCCCTGGAGAGAGGAGAGCTTATACAACGCTTCGTGCAGAGTCCATGCCCGGTAGAAAGCGGCTTGGGAATCGCTTGCGAGGAGGATAGAGCGTCGGACCTCATGTTCTGGCAGTAAATCGATGAGTGCTGCCAGGCGCCTGGCATGCCGAGTACGGGTATGCTCCAGATCAATTCCAATAGGCAGGGGAGCAAGACCGGCGATGACTCTGCCATCACGATGGCTCAGGCTTGCCTGCCAAGGTGAGGGAAGCGCCGGGTGCTTCGGCGGGCCGCTTCCTCGAGGTGACCAGCCATCCAAAGGGCAGTCGAACCCATGTTGCGCCGCGAGCCGGGAGAGCAACTCCCGACCCAACTGCGATAGGTAAGCCCCGCTGCTACCAGCGGGGGCTTGTGCCAAGTGCAAGTCGAGGCGGGCTGCCATCTCGGTCAATGCAGGGTAACGACATCGCCACGCAAGGCGACTCCCGCCATCAGAGCACCGGCATGACATTCGTACTCGGTGCGTGACGTCATGGGATGGCGTTTGTAGAAACTTTCGATGTTGATGACCGCATTGCCGCCTTCGGCCTTGACGCGGTCCTGAAGGCTGATCAGGGCTGAGAGCATGACCCATCGACAGGCTTCTTCGTCGGTCTTGTTGAAGGCGTTGGTCTTCTTGTTGGTGACGAAATTGCCGTGTTCAGCCACGACTTCTCCATGAGGGGTATCGGCAAAGAAGAAACGGATATTTGGATCGAGTCTCTCCCTGGCAGCAGGAGTATTCATCGCTTCTTCAATGGAAAGCATGTGTGTGGTATCGCGTGCGTAGCTAGCCGTGGTCAGCAGTAGGGCGCCAAGCAGCATACCGAATGAAAGCAATCCCCTGATCATTTAGCGTTCCTTCTTCTTACTTGATTTTATGGTGTCGCTGGTACGGCACCGTGAGCGGCACATGATAGTGCCATCATGGCCAGCGGCGGAAAATCAACGAAGTGTTGATGCCGCCAAAGGCAAAGTTATTGCTCATCACGTACTCGCAGTCGATGCGTCGTGCTTTGCCGCATAGGTAGTCGAGATCCGCGCAAGCGTCATCGGGCCGGTCGAGGTTGGCAGTGGCATGGAACCATCCTTCGCGCATCATCTCGATGGCGACCCAAGCCTCCAGTGCGCCGCAGGCCCCCAGTGTATGGCCGGTGAAGCTCTTGAAGGCACTGATCGGCAGCTTGGAACCGAATACGGCATGCGTGGCATGACTTTCGGCGATATCGCCACGATCGGTGGCGGTACCGTGCGCACTGACGTAGCCGATCTGCTCCGGCTTTAGTCCAGCGTCATCGAGTGACTGGCGAATGGCCCGTTCCATCATGTTGGCGTCTGGTTGGGTGACGTGGCGACCATCGCTGTTGGTGCCGAACCCAACCAACTCGGCGTAGATGGTGGCTCCGCGAGCCTTGGCGTGCTCGAGCTCTTCGAGAATCAGGGTGCCGGCACCTTCACCGATTACCAGGCCATCGCGCTCGGCATCGAAAGGACGCGGCGAGGTATGCGGGGCGTCGTTGCGGGTGCTGGTGGCGAACAGCGTATCGAAAACGGCGGCCTCGGAGGCCGATAGCTCCTCGCAACCGCCGGCGATCATTGCTGTCTGACGGCCGAATCGAATCGCTTCGTAGGCGTAGCCGATGCCTTGGCTACCCGATGTGCAGGCACTCGAAGTGGTGTGGATGCGTCCACGCACGCCGAGGAACACACCAATGTTGACCGGTGCGGTGTGAGCCATCATGCGGATATAGGAATTGGCATTGAGCCCATCCGTCGACTTGTTGATCAGCATGTTGCCGAAGTCAGCCACCGCGTCGGGCTCTCCCGCCGATGCGCCGTAAGCGATTCCCATCTGGCCGCTACCCAAGAGCGGAGAGTCGAGCAGCCCCGCATCCTCCAGCGCCAGCTCGCTGGCACGGGTGGCCATTTGCGCTCCCCGCCCCATGCTGCGTAGCGCACGACGGTGATAGTGATCGGGCAGCATGAAGTCGCTGACGGGAGCGCCAAGGCGTGTGTTGAGGCCTTCGTAGCTTTTCCAGTCATCCATGTGGCGAATACCACTTTCCAAGCGTTCGAGACGAGCACGTATGTTTGCCCAGTCATTGCCGATTGGTGAAAAGCCCGCTATACCGGTGACCACCACCCGGCGACCGAGTCCATCCTTGCGTAGCATGTCGCCTGGCATCAGCACATTCCTCCATTCACAGCGAAAACCTGCCGGGTGATATATCCGGCATCGCACGAGCACAGGAAGCCTACCGTGGCGGCGACTTCCTCGCTGGTGCCGGTGCGGCGCATGGGGATTAGCTTGAGGGCTTCCTCGGTGACCAGGTCGTCGGTCATGTCGGTGTCGATCAATCCTGGGGCGACGCAGTTGACCGTGATTCGGCGCTTGGCCAACTCTACCGCCAGGGCTTTCACCGCACCGATCAGGCCGGCCTTGGCGGCGCTGTAGTTGACCTGGCCGCGGTTGCCCATCAACCCCGACACCGAGGACATCACTACGATGCGACCCGGTGCGCGCCGGCGAATCATCGGCATGACCAAGGGCTTGACCACGTTGTAGAAGCCATCGAGGTTGGTGTGGATGACGCTGTCCCAGTCTTCGTCGGAAAGCGCGGGAAAGGCGCCATCGGCGGTGATACCGGCGTTGCAGACCACCCCATAGTAGGCGCCATGTGCATCGATATCGGTTTCGATGGCATGTCGTGCCGCTTCGCGGTCAGCGACATCAAAGCAGATTACGCGGGCGCCGCGCCCTAGGGCGCGGATGTCGTGGGCGACCGCTTCGGCGGCCTCCTTGCGGTGACGGCAGTGCAGCACAATATCGAAGCCATCCCGTGCCAGGCGCAGGGCAATGGCACGACCGATGCCGCGGCTCGAACCGGTGACTAGAATGGTATCGGTCATGGGTTGCTCCCTTGTTGAATGTCCTCCAGCGCTTGTCGCGATTCGGGCTGAAAGACGTTGAGCGTGGTGGTGGCGAGTTGTTGACCGTCGCTGTCCAGCAGGCGCCCGCGAAAGGCCCCAAGGCCGTTGTCGGCACGGAAATCGAGTTCGACTTCGATGCGAATCGGTTGCCCGAAGGCGAACTTCGGTGTCTGGCATTGATAGCGTCGGGTGCCGAGCAGAAAGCCGATTTGCGGCGTCCCCCCTTGGTTTACGGCCTGCACGCCGGCCCAGGCGGCAACGGCCTGGGCGAGCCATTCGAGTCCCACCCAGCCAGGTATGCCCTCGGTGGTAGCAAAGAGGTCGTCGCGGCTTGGGATGACTTCGGCATGCAGGTACTCATCTCCCACATCGAGCAGAGTGTCGAGCAGGCACATGCCATGACGATGAGGCACGTAGGGGGCAATGTCGCAGGGCAGGTCGAGCCTTTGTGATGTCGGGAAATCAGTCATGAAAACGTTCCAACAGCAAAGCGATATTGTTGCCTCCGAAAGCGAAGGCGTTGCTGAGTGCACGTGTGCCGTCATGTTTCGTAGCCGAGGCGTAGGCCAGTAGTGGTAGCTCTGCGTCGGGCTGGTCGTCATAGACGTGTGGCGGCAACCGCCCGGTATCCAGGGCCAGCCAGCAGAAGGCGGCTTCCAACGCCCCGCAGGCACCCAACGTATGGCCGGTCAGGGCCTTGGTCGAACTGCATGGCAGTGTGTCGCCGAAAACATGAGCGACGGCTAGGGCTTCCATGCTGTCGTTCTGGCGGGTTGCAGTACCGTGCAGGTTGAGATAATCGATGGCCGAGGCTGGCAGCCGGGCCATGTCCAGCGCTGCCTGTATGGCCGCGATGGCTCCCTGGCCGTCGGGGCGTGGCGCGGAGATATGATGGGCATCGCTAGTCTCGCCATAACCGCTGAGCTGGATACCGCCCGTTTCGGCGGTGACCAGGAACAAAGCCGCTGCTTCCCCCAGGTTGATGCCATCGCGGTTGGCCGAGAAGGGCTGGCAAGGGGTATCGCTGAGCGCTTCGAGCGAGGCGAAGCCATTGACGGTCAGGCCGCAGAGACTGTCTGCACCACCGGCGATCACCGCATCAAAGGCGCCGCTCGCCAGTGAACGCTTGGCACTGGCCAGGGCTCGGGCGCTCGATGTGCAAGCAGTAGACAGTGTGTAGGCAGGCCCCTCGAGACCAAGCCGTTCAGCGACGAAACATGCTGGAGAGCCTATTTCATGGCGTTGGTAGCGAAAGTCTAGTGGCCAGTCACCTTCCCGTTGGCGTTTGGCCAAAGCCATTTCGGTTTCACCTATGCCTGAGGTGCTGGTACCGAGGATCACCCCGATGCGTGCTTGTGGGTGCCGCTGGCGGTAGGCGTCAAGTGTCGGCTCGAGCCGCTCCAACGCCGCGGCTAGCAACTGATTGTTTCGGGAGCGATGCACCACTGGCAAGCTGCTGATATCGGGCAAGGGGGAAGTTACCCGTCCCAGCGGCAGTGGACGCCCAGGAGTAAAGGCGTCGTCATACACCAGACCGCGATGCCCGTTGAACAAGGCCTTGGAGATCGTTCCCAGGTCGTCGCCCAGGGGACAGACCAGTGCCGGAGGCAAGAGACGGCAGGGTTGTTCCTGTATGGGGGTCAATCGGCTGGGCATGAGGCTGCTGTCCGGTTGGCGTCGTCGTCAAGTGGTGCGATATACAAGCGATAATCACCCTCGAAGTCATCGATGATACGGCATTCGGCATTGCCCATGATGTGAGCGATGGTTCGACTCCGGTAGCGGATGGTACGCTCCTCGCGATCTTCCACCAATGACCAGTCGGTCCTGTCAAAGGCTCGAGTCAATGCTGACGATGGCCACAGGCTCCAGGCCAAGCGACTGGCTAGCCACTCGGCCGAAAACGGTGGGTCGAACGATGTGTCGGGAAGGAAACGGGCACCATGGTCGTCATGCACCAAGGTCAACAGGCGCTGGCCTTGTGGGCTCAGCATGGCCAAGCGTAGCGAACCATCATCGTGGCGCAAGACACCGATCAGTTCATGACGCTGGCCCTGATGGTCGAACGTCAGGCGTTGCATCCGCGTACCCATCTCGGGCAGTGCCGCCAGCTCAGGAGGCGGGGCGTTGGCTGGTTGCCCGGCACAGCCGATAAGCTGTGCAAAGATGGCCGTCAGCAACGCATGGCGAAGAAAGGGACGTCGCACCTATCGAACCTCGCTGATGGCAGAGGAGGCATCGTCGGTGCACGCCTCAGCCAGACTGTTCAGCCGCCGGCGGCTGGCGGCAACGAAGGGGTTACTCTCATCCCAGGCATAGCCTGCCAGCACCGAACTGATCATTGAGCGGATGCGTGGCGTCTGTTGCGCGTTGAAGATGATGCGCGGCAGACGACCGTCGTACCAAGCCTCGACGAATTCGCGGAAGGTGGCCACGCCGCGCCGCAGCGGCTGTTCGAACTGGCTATCCCAATCGATTCTTTCGCCGGAGAGCTGACGCTCGACCAGGGGCGCGGCGCGCAGCGCCGAGTCCAGGGCGATGGTCACGCCCGAGGAAAATACCGGGTCGAGGAATTCACCGGCATTGCCCAGAAGGGCGAAGCCTGGGCCGTGTAGTCGAGTGACATCGGCGGAATAGCCTTCCAGGCGGCCGATGTCGCGAATGGACTCGGCATTGGTCAGCAGTTCGGCAAACCGAGGTTCGGCACGGATCAAGTGCCATAGACGTTCGTTATCGTCGGCGCCGGCAGATTCCAGCGCCGCTCTATCGCCGACCACGCCGAGCGAGGCGCGCCCCTGCCGGAAAGGGATCAGCCAGAACCAGATGCCAGGATGCTCGGGGTGCAGGCCGATCAGGATCTTTTCACGATCATGATGTGGGCAGACAATGCGATCCTCGATATGGGTGAACAGCGCACAGCGCGGCTCCAAGACCGAGGGCCGGGCGAGACCGGTGAGACGTGCCAGGACGCGACCATAGCCACTGGCATCCAGTATGAAGCGGGCACTGAGCGAGCGTCGCTCATCTGTCGTGTCAACCAGCGTGAGGCATGGCCGGTCGTCGTCGGCGA
This sequence comes from Litchfieldella anticariensis FP35 = DSM 16096, assembly GCF_000409775.1. Classification (GTDB taxonomy): domain Bacteria; phylum Pseudomonadota; class Gammaproteobacteria; order Pseudomonadales; family Halomonadaceae; genus Litchfieldella; species Litchfieldella anticariensis. The sequence goes on from NZ_KE332392.1 coordinate 288,604, forward strand.
TGAAGGCCTCGACGCGGGTATCGAATTCGACCTCGGCACCGGCCTGGCGTGCTCCCTCTATCAGTCGCAGGTCGAAATCGGCGCGTTCGACCTGCCAAGTGGTGTCGGGGCCAGGGCTGAACTTGTCACGGAAATCGATGGCGGTGTCCTGGCCTCGCCAGCTAAAGGCAGCGCCGTTCTTGGGCTGAAAGTCGCCGGCCTGTGCGGCATCGAGCAGGCCGCAGTCCTCAAGATGTACCATGCATTGCGGCAGCAGACTCTCACCGATGGAAAAGCGCGGAAAGCGGCTACGTTCGATGACCCGGACATGCAGGCCACGCCGGGCGAGCCAAGCGGCCGCGGCGGCGCCGGCAGGGCCTGCGCCGATGATGGCGACATCGGTAGTGTCATTCGATTCCATGCGATCATGTCTCCTGTTGGCCATCACGACTGTGTTCGTGCTCGGCAGTGAGCCGACTGGTATCCGCTCTGGCGAAGGGCACCAAGACCCAGGTCGCGGCAAGTCCGATAAGGCAGGTCAGGCCCAGATAGTGCAACGCCGGCGTAGCGCTGAAGGCCAGCAGGCCGAAGGCCAACAGGCTCGATGCGCAGGACAGGCTGATCGCCAGCCAGGCTGCCGGACTATCGGGGTGCTCGGTACTGAAGATCCCGGCATCGAGCCCTATGCCTAATACCAGCAACAGCCCCAGCAGATGAAACAGCGTCAGGCCAACGCCCAGCGCGCTGAACAATGCCAGCGTCGCGACCACTGCTCCCAATGGTGGCAACAATACGCGCCAGGCTCGGCGGCGATAGCGCCAGCCGAACAGCAGTGCCAGCCCCATCGCAGCGGCCGTCAGCCATAGGGCGATCTGATCGCGCAACTGCGCCAAATGGTCGGAAAGCGTTGCCACCCGGTCGTGGTAATGGATATACGACGCTGCGGCGAGTCGGGTGAGCGCATGCCGGGCCATCTCATCGGCATCGCCTAGAATGACCAGGGCCGCAAGTTCGGGATTCGCGGCCTTGGATGCGGACACTTCGCCAAGCCATAGCATGTTATCGGCACGCCCTGCCGACATCTTTAACCATGCCTCGAGGGTCAGCAACGGCACTGTACGCAGTGGTGCTTGGGCAGCTTCCAGCAGTTTCGGGGGAAGCCCGGCGTTGGCGATCCATTCCGGCAGGGCGGTGGCATAAACCTGGCGTACTCGCTCCAGGTTGGCTTTCTGGGTGGCCGGGGAGGGTACCGCCTGGGCGAGATGTCGGTAGTGTGCCAGGTGTCCTTGTGCCCGCAGTTTCGCCAAGGGAGCTTCCAGAGATTCCAGTCGTTCCAGCAGTGTGGCTTCCTGTTCGGCGGTGACGACCAGGTAACGACTACCAGCGGGGCGTTCCAGCAGGGTCTGCACGCGTTGCTGCTCGGCGATCAGTGTGGCGGGTGAAGGGTTGAGCTGACGCAGGTCGTCATTGGCTGTCAGGCGAGTGACGATCAATGTCACGGCAAACATGCCGAGCAAGGCCAGCAGGCTCCAACGATAGGGAGCCCGAGGCGGCAGGCGCAGTCGATTCAACTGGGCAGCGATGCGTGTCGTCGCGATGTGAGGGCGTGGGGAGAACCACGGTAGCCACAGGCGCACGGTCAACCAGGCGCCGATCAATCCCAACGCGGTGAAAGTGGCCATCTGGCGCAACCCTGGCAGGGGTGTTGCGAGCTGGGCGAGATAGGCCGCCAGGCTGGATACCAGGCCCAGCAACAGTCCGGGCCAGAGCCGTGTCAGTGCTTGCTCGGGAGCCAGTTGGCGAGCGCATTGCAGATGCAGAGCGTAGTCGACGGCGATGCCGATCAGGCTGGCGCCGAACGCCAGTGTTAGCAGGTTGAGCGTGCCGAATAGCCACCAGGTCAATGGTAGTGCAAACACCACACCGCAAACGACCGGCAGCAATAGGCTGGCCAGAATCGCACCACGTCTGAATGTGCCCCATAGCAGCAAGCCGATACCCAGCAGCGATCCCAGGCCGATGGTGGAAATTTCCCGTTTTGCCTGATTCGCCCCAGCGGCAGCGTGGAACACCAGGCCGCTGCGCAATAGCTCAGCGTCGGGATGCGCGTCACGAAAGCTCGACAGCGCAGCGGTAAGGCGTCGTTGCAGGTCCATGTCGTAGGGGCTGGTGGACAGTTGGCTGCTGACGACGAACCAGTACCCGTCTCGGTCACTAATGGCTGGCTGGCCATCGATCAAGCGGATGGGGCTGTCGAAGCGCTGTTCCAGCCACGCATCGAGCAGGCCGAAAGGATCGCGTCGGGGATCGGCATCGCTGCCGGGGGTGAACAGTCGCGTCAGGCCTCGCTGTACCCAGGCTTCGTTATCGGCGCTGGCCAGCGGCTCGGCCAGCAGGCGATAGCGATAGGGAGCCAAGGCGGTGTCGGGACGTTGGAACATATCGTCGTCAAAGCCGAGGACGCTTGCGGAATCCCGCAGGCGAGCCTTGAGGTCGGCGATGAGCTCGGCTGGGGAATCGCCGCGGATCAGCAGCACGAAGCGATCCTCGAAGGCTTGGGTCAAGCGCTGTTCGGCTTGTTCGAGCAACGCCGTCTGGTGGGGTTCGGGGAGTAGTGCGGTGATGCGAGTATCCAGCGGCGTTCCCTGGCTCAGCAAGCCGGCCAGCAGGATGGTGCAACCCAGCAGTAGCCCGGCCCAGCACCAGGCGGCGAGCCGCTCGACTCGAGTCGGACGTTGCGTATCGCTCACGGCGCGGGATCACCGTCGTCGAGGTTTTCGCAAGCGGCCGGGGTCAGGGTCAGATTGAGCCGGTCTCCGTCGGCGAACTCGAGCTCGACCTGCTCCACTTGTTGGTGGCCGCTCACGAGTAGTTGCGTGAGCCGTTCGCCGACAGCCACATCCTTGGGCACCAGCCTGGCTCGCCAGTCTTTCAGCTCACCGCTGAGTTCGATCGTGAAGTGGCGTTCCAATGCCTGCCAGTCTCCCGAGAGAAGGCCGCTGAAGACCGGGGCGATGACCTGGAAGCCAAGCGGAAGATCGTCATTGTCTTCACTCAAGACCACGCGATCCTGCACTGGCGCGGTGGTCTGCCAGACGAGGCCATCTTCGCGCTGCCGGAAATGGCCACGACTGTCCAACTGCGTCTCAAGGTCGGCCAACCAACGGGATTGTTCGAAGCGACCGCATGATGGGGCATGAGTGGCCAGGCGCTCAGCGAGCTTGTCATCATCGGGGATCGCCCACACGACAGGGCTGGCGATCAGGCTCAGGGCGGTACACATCGTCCATGGAAGATGACGCATCACGGGTTGGCCTCCTGCCAGGCGAGCAGCCGTTCGACCAGCGCCGGCGGTGACACCAAGCGCATTTCATGGTCGTCCAGCCCCACCGCGACCTGCACGCTCCAGGCCCGGGTCAGGCGCTTGCGCGTCTCGGCATCGCGAATGGTGTAGTCGATCTTGAGACGGTGTTCCCACTCACTCACTCGCGCTTCGATGGCGATCCGTTGGGCGAATATCGCCGGAGCGGCATAGCGCAGGCGCAGGTCGATTACCGGCCAGGCGAACCCCGAATCCTGCATCTGTGGATAGTTGTAATCGATGGCATCGAGCAGTTCGCAGCGGGCGATTTCCAAGTAGCGCACATAGTGACCGTGCCAGGCCACCTGCATCATGTCGACGTCATGGAAGGGGATCGTCAGCTCGGTTTCGCAGCGTGGTAGCGGGCGGTCGTCAGGCGTCATACAGGCTCCAGCGACGTTGGCGAATCAGGCCACAGAGGGCGCGTAGTTCAGGCTCCAGGGCACGATCTTCCTCCAGGGTCGGAAACGTCGACCGGCATGCATCGAGAAAGCCAGCCAGGCGCTCGGGAAGTGGAGCGGCATCGACCAACTGGCTGCGCAGCTCGACGGCCTGGCAGGTGGCGTGCAGGGTGGCGGCGGCGACCTGTTCGACGAGGGTCAGGACGCGCAGGGCATCGCGAGCGGCGATGGTGCCCATGCTGACCTTGTCCTGATTGTGGCACTCGGTGGAACGCGAGAAGACACTGGCTGGCATGGTCAGCTTGAGGGCCTCGGCGGTCCACGCCGAGGCGCCGATCTGTACTGCCTTGTAGCCGTGGTTGAGGCTGGCCCGCTGCGGCGTGGCACCACTCAGGTTGCTGGGCAGGCCATGGTTGAAGCGAGTATCGACCAATAGCGCCAACTGGCGATCGAGCAGATCGGCGAGGTTGGCACAAGCTTGCTTGAGACTATCCATGACAAAGGCGACATGGCCACCGTAAAAGTGGCCGCCATGCATGACCTTACCGTGCTCGGCGTCGATCAGCGGGTTGTCGTTGGCGCTGTTGAGCTCAGTCTCCAGAAACTGGCGCCACCAGGGCAGGGCATCTTCTACCACACCGATCACGTGTGGGGCGCAGCGTGTCGAGTAACGGTCCTGCAGGCGGGGCGAGTTGCGTGGTGTATCAGGGGCATGCAGGTCGTCGCGCAGACGCTCGGCCACGCGGTTTTGTCCAGGGTGTGGTTTGGCGGCGAACAGATCGGCGTCGAAATGATAGGGGTTGCCGTCCAGTGCGTAGACCGACAACGCGGTGATGCGCGTGGCTAGCCGTGCCAGATAGGTTGTCCGGGCGAAGGCGAACACGCCGAGTGCGGTCATCACCGCCGTGCCATTCATCAGTGCCAGGCCTTCCTTGGGCTTCAGGCGATAGGGCGAAAGGCCGCGCTCGGCGAAGACCTCCGAGGTGGGGCGGCGTTGGCCGCGGTCGAACACTTCGCGCTCACCGCACAATACAGCGGCTAGATAAGACAGCGGCGTCAGGTCGCCGCTGGCGCCTACCGAGCCTTCCTCGGGGATGACCGGCACGACATCATGTTCGAGTAGCCAGGCCAGACGCTCAAGAAGCTCGACGCTAACTCCCGAGACGCCGCGGCACAGCGATACCAGACGCACCATGACCACGGCCCGTGCGGCTTCCACCGACAGCACCTCGCCCAGGCCGCAGCCGTGGAAGGTATACAACTGGCGTGGCAGCTGTTCCAGATCGGAGGCCGGCACTTCGCGGGTGCAAGAATCACCATAGCCGGTGGTGACGCCGTAGACCACACCGTCTTCTTCGAGCAGGCGTTCGAGAAATGCATTGCCACGAGCGATGCGCTCACGAAAGTCGGATGCTGTCGACAGGACGATGTGACGACGGCCTTCGGCGACCGCCAGTACGTCCTCGAGGGTGACAGTCGAGCCATCCAGCGTGAGAGGTGCGCTGGTAATGGAGCCAGCGAGCGGGTCATGGAGTGTCGTCATGAAGGTATCCCATATCGTTCGTCCAGAACGGATAGAAGTTGAACCATTGCAGTGGGTGACGCCGAACGCGCTTGGCCAGGTGATCGGCATGGCGCTGCATGGCGTCGGCGATCCATGCTTCGCGCTGGCGGCGTGGCAAGTCTCGGGTATCGTCGATGGCCTCGAAGTCGATCCGGAACCTGTCGTTCTCGCGTACGCAGGAAAGGGTGTACAGTGGACAGCGCAGCAACGTGGCAAGCCAGAATGGGCCTTCGGGGAATCTGGCCTGGCCGCCGAGGAAATCAAGACACCGCGTCCGTCCCCCCGACAGGGAAAGCCGGTCGGCAGCGATGACTACGTACCCGCCAGCTTGTATGCGTTCGTCCAGGGCTTGGGCGGTGGCCGGTGTGATCTCGCTGACCTCGAGAACGTGGGGACGAGGCCGTCCCGTGACACGCTCCAACAATGCATTGAACTTGCGTGCATTACGGGTATGCATCATGACTGTCAGTTCGAGTCCGGGGTGCCGCTCGGCCAAGGCATTGACCACGTCGAGATTACCGTGATGAGCAACCAGGATCAGGCCTCCCCGGCCGCCATCGATGGCGGCACTGAAATGCTCGATGCCCGTGCCGCTCAGGCGTTCGTCGGCGATATCCCCGCTCCAGGCCGCGACCTTGTCCATCAATGCATCACCGAAGGCCAGGAAGTGGCGATAGCTGTGCCACCAACGGGCGAGCGGCCGATAGCTGAGATGAGGATAGAGGCGTTGCAGATAGGATTGGGAGGCGCACCGCGCCGTGCCATGCGCCAAGAAATACCACAGCATGACCGGCCATAACGCGAGCCGGAAAGGCCAGCGCCCCAGGGAGCGCTGTATGGCCACCATTAGGGTCATGCCGGCCGTGGTGCCGCGCTCGCCGATCTGTGCCCAATGGTGATTCATGGGCCTACCCCTGCAGATTGTCTGCGCCAACGTCGAGCCAGCAGGCGGGGCAAGCGCCGCAGCATGCCGAAGAACAAGCGGGTGTGCATGATGGAGATCTGGCGGTTATCGCGCCACAGGGCGAAATGGCTCACGCCATCGCGTGGATAGCGCACACATACGGGGAGGTGAGCCAGGGTACCGCCAGTCCAGTACCAGCGCACCAGCACTTCGGTGTCGAAGGTCATGCGATCGCCGCACCGATGCTTTTCCAGCAGGCGGTTGAGTGCGTCGACCGGATAGAGCCTGACGCCGCACATGGAGTCGCGGATCTCCAGGGACAGGGTGTTGATCCATACCCAGACATGCGTCGCATAACGGCCGTAGAAGCGTACTCGCGGAACGCTGGCGTCATAGCGTGGGTAACCGACCACCAGCGTATCGGGGGCCGTGTCCAGTGCCGCGAAGAAGGCGGGCAGGTCTTCGCTGGCATGCTGGCCGTCGGCATCCACCTGAAGGGCATGGGTATAACCGAGACGCTGGGCTTCTTGGAGCCCGAGGCGCACCGCAGCTCCCTTGCCCTGATTGATGGCCAGGCGCAGCAGGTGGTGTCCATTCGCTGCCAAGCGGTCGAGTTCGGCCGCGCACTCGGCGTCACAGCCGTCGTCCACCAGTAGCAGCGGTACCCCCAAGGTAGCAAGCTCGTCGCATACCGGGCCGATCGTAGTGGGGTGGTTATAGACCGGAATCAGGACGCAGGGACGCGGCTCAACCATGACGTTCTCCCTGGCGGGATTGCAGACGAACTCGTCCTGCGCAGTGCCGTCCCTCATGCGAGTCGATGACGAAGGCGATGCCATCGTCGCGGCGTGTCAACTGTAGCGTGAAGCGTGACCCAGGGCGCAGTACGCGTTGGAACTTCAAACGCTCGATACCTTGGAATTCGCCTGGTTCGCCGAAGTACTTACCGGCGAGTTCGATAGCCCACTGCACCATCACTACCCCGGGCACCAACGGATACTCGTCGAAGTGGCCCTCGAGAAAGATCAGGCGCTCCGGCACTTCCAGAGTCAAGAGGCAGGAGCAAGGGTCGGAGCGGCGCTCTCCTAGCCAACGTGGTGCCTTGGTGTCATCGAGATCGGCGAACAGTCGGTTGACCAGACTGCGGTCGAGCTTGCCTTGGGCATTGCTCGGCAGGGTATCGACGAAGCGCCAGTAGCGGGGAATGGCGACTCGTTCCAGATGGTGTGACAGATGCGCTCGTAGACGCTGTATCAGATCATGACGAGCGTCGTGCTGGTGAGGAATGAACTCGTCATGTAGAGCAATCACTACGCCCAGGCGCCCGTCGCTTCGACCAAGATCAATGCACCGAGCCTCATCAACTTCCGGTGTGGTGGTCAGGGTGTGCTCGATATGATCCAACGAGATGCGCTTGCCGGCGATCTTTACCAGGCGATCCGCACGGCCCAACAGTTGGAAGCCGTCGGCTGCCGGGGCGACCCGGTCGGGTTGTTGCCACCACCTCTTAGGGTCTTCCAGAAATGGCGAGCTCAAAGCCAGGCGTTCGTCCACGAATGACAGTTGCACGCCGGGTAGGGCTTGCCAGGCGGTGTCCTGTGTTTGTCGACGCTGGGCGATTCCTCCGGTTTCGGTACTGCCATAGATCTCGATCACCGCAGCATGTAACAGGTGTTCGGCGCGCTGGGCATGCTCTGTCGCCAAGGGAGCACCGGAGGAGAACACGCGAACGGGGCGGGGCGACTCCCTCCAGGGCAGGTGCTCCGGTAGGCGGGACAACTGGGCTGGTGAACTTACTATCACCGGGGCGAGACCAGCATCACTGGCTTCGAGGAGGCGCGCAGCAAGCACTTCGGGGTAACGACACTCGTCGCCGCAGAAGGGAACGCTGGAGCATAACGGATGCAACACGCCGGTGAGCAGCCCATAGATGTGCTGGTGACTGACCTGTGAGATGACACAATTGTCGGCCAATGGCCATAGCTTGGCATGGGCAGCCAATTCCGCATCGAGTTGGTCGAAACGCTTGCTCAGGCGTACTGGGTCACCGGTGGAACCGGAGGTGTACAGAACGACTGCCGTGGACGTGGTGGCGAGTGCCTTGGGGTAGGGAAGCGTGGCAGCCTCATGGTGGCTGGTGCTGTGGTTGCCAGGGATCTCGGGCAGCGTGCCGTCGACCTCGGTGGCAAGTCGTGCCAGAGTTTCAGGACGATCGTCGGCCGGCAGCACCGCGACACGGCCGCTTTCCCACAGCGCAACCAATGCGGCGCAGAAATCCTTGGGATGTCGTTGGCAAAGTAGCCAGTGACCAGCGGGTTGATTGGCCAGCCAATGGCGCCAGGCATCGATGCGCTGAGGTAGTGAGACCGGGTCGACCCAGTGATGAGGAAGCGAGCGGTGATTCGCGCTCGCTCTACGCCAGGGCAGTCGGGTTAACGGGACGAATGTCACGACAGGCTCCTCCTCAGGCGGTGACGCAACAGCCATTCACCGGCAAACATCAAGGCAATCAGGCCGTAGCTGACGACGCCGTTGTACAGCGACCAGGTCGCCAAGTCGGCATATAACGCTGTCCAGGAGGCGATGGCGCCGTTGAAGACAAAGAAACCACACCATGCCCAGGTGACCCGGCGGGTATAGCGTACTCCCGATGGTGGTAAATCGGGCTCGCGCAGGCGTGCCAGGCGTTCGATAACCGGCATGCCCCCACACAGGCTGGACACAAAGACGATCAGCATGATGGCGTTGACGGCGACGGGATAGGCGCGCATACCGAGTTCGGCATGCCCTAAGCCGCCCAGCGCCAGCAATAGTACCGCCACCACAGTGGCCAGATAGCGAGCCTGGGGTATCCGCCAGGCGAGCAATATGGCGCCGATCAATAGTAGCGGCCAGCTACCCAGGTGGTCATGCAGGACGAAGACCAGCACCGGCCAGGCTAGCGCCATGCCGACGCCTAGCCACTTGATCGCTTGTTGAGGCATGTCTCAGCGTTGCATCAGGCGTTCAACGGCATCGACCACGTCATCGATGGTACGTACAGATTTGAAGTCGTCGGGGTTGATGCGTCGACCGGTGAATTGCTTGAGTTCGACCACCAGGTCCACGGCGTCGATGCTATCGATATCGAGGTCTTCGTAGAGTCTTGCTTCGGGCTTGATATCGTCGGCGGAGAGGTCGAACAGCTCGACGAGGGTCTTGCTCACGTGAGAGAAGATATCAGCACGATTGGCAGTAGCAATATCAGTCGACACGGCGGGTCTCCACGAGTGACTGCAAGGTGTTCAGGCTGGCGAAATGGCGGTGTGTTTCCTCGGCTTCGGCGTCAAGCTTGATGCCGTAGCGCTTTTGCAGTGCCAGCCCAAGTTCGAGGGCATCGATGGAGTCGAGGCCCAGCCCATCACCGAACAATGGGGCATCAGGTTCTATATCCCCGGGAGTAATGTCCTCGAGCTCCAGTGTATCGATGATCAGGCGTTTGAGTTCAAGCGTCAGGTCGTGCGTCTCGTTCATGATAAAAGTGTTCCAGTTCCCTGTTGAAGTGATCGCTAAGCCAACGTGTCAGTTGTCTCGCGAGCTGCCCGGTTGGTTGTTGATTATCTTGATTTACGGGTAAGTCATCGAGTACGCGTAGATCCATTTGGACCTTGCGCTCGGGTATACGATACCAGGGCTCCCCCTTGGTCAGCGTGGTTGGCGAGCAACGTATCAGTACCGGGGTGATATCAGTGGCCGTGCGTAAAGCGATATTGGCGCCTCCGCGACGAAACTTGATAGGGCGATGCGGGGAGGTTCGGGTGCCCTCGGGAAAGAGAACCAAGGAATTGCCTCGCTCGAGACTTGCCTTGGCGGCACTGAGTACGGTTTCGGGGTCATTGTTGGTGATATAGCCGGCAGCACGGATCGGTCCCCGCGTAAACGGATTGCTAGCCAGCCGCCCTTTGACGATGCAGTCGGCTTGGGGCATGTGCGCGAGCAGAAATATCACGTCGATCAGTGAGGGATGGTTAGCCAGTACCAGCAGGCTGGGACGCTGCAGCCGTTCCACCTGCTCGAAACGGTAATCCAGCACTCCGAGTATTCGCATCATGCCAATGAAACAGCGAAAACAGCGCTGAATCAGCCGGCGTGCCACGCATTGACGACGCTCGATATCGTGGATCGTGATGAATAGCAAGGGGGTAGCCAGAACGCCGATACACAGGCCGCCGAGGCCGAATGTCGTGAAGGCGAGCGCTGTCCCCATACCGCGGCGCCATTGGTCAAACGTCATCCCGCCTCCAATTGCCAGCGCCGATAGCCATCGAGATGAGGTATCTCGGAGTTCAGCCAGGCGATCACATCGAGTGGTGTGGGGTAGGCGGGGTGTGGAATGTCACTTGCCACCAACTTCTTTCCTGCCCCCCAGGAAAGGCGCAGTCCAACAGCACAAGGTCCCTCGGGAGACTGAGTGTGGCCACGATAGGCGGAAGGTACTGAGCCCTCCGAGAACACGACGACGACTGCCGCATGGCCTTCCATGAGATACCCTTGTGCCTCGCAAAGCAGTGCATCGAGTTCATGGCCGCAGGCGCCCAGTGCCTGCATGGGACGGTAGTGCCTGGCGGCGATGGAGTGTACACCTAGCACGGCGTTGTGAACTGACATCGAGAAACGAGCTGGTGATACCGGGTCGCCTTGGGCAAGAGCTTCCAGCATGTTCAGCGTGTGTGTGGCATCGCCATGGCGAGAGGCGTGGATCAGCGGGTAGTTCGCATCGGGGTCCAGAGCGCTCAATATCTCGCAGGTCGCACGCCCGGCGCCATCGAGACGGCGACGCAACATCGCCGGCAACTTGCTGGGACTCGGAGACGCCGAAATATCATATCGGCTATCTCCAGCGCAGCTCATCGAGTTGGCACTCCAGGCTCGCCAGTCCTCAAGATGTAGGGCTGCACTCATATCGCCATTCTTGGTTGAGGGAAGGCCGGCAATATTAACTTGGCTAAGTTAGTGCCTCAAGTTGTAGTGAAGTTATACAACGTTTTTCGTGCCAAGAGGCAATGGTTGGTTTGGTGCCTGATTCATGATTACTGGAATGTCACTCATGGGGCTAAAGACTCAGATTGGATTGCCGATAGTGTGAAGCGATCTAAGGAAGCACTGAACAGCGCTTCCCTAACATCGGGCACCTTTGGAGGATGAATTGGTGTCTGAGTTCAAGCGCAGCTTGCTGTAGCTGGAAACACCAATCTTGAGAGATGGGGCGACTCTGCTATCGTGGAGTCGCCGAATATATATTTGTATTGTCCGTATGTTTGATTCAGAGGTGGGAGAAAGCTCGCTTTCTGTAGTATCTCTCTAGGCCATTACTGCAATTGAGTGTAATGCACTATTTCTTTTAGCTTGCAGGAAAACGCGTCGCTTGCAGGCTGTCCTTGATCTTCTTGAGGTGGGTGAGGAAATCCTCGCCCCGCCGCAGCGTCACGCCAGTGGCCAGTACGTCGATCAGTGCCAAGTGGATCATGCGTGAGGTCATCGGCATGTAGACGTCAGTGTCCTCGGGGGTGATGACTTCGAGGGTTTCGGTGCATTCGGCCGCCAATGGTGAGCCCGGGGCAGTGATACCGAGCACTATCGCACCATTGTCACGCGCCAGGCGGGCGATCTCGACGAGTTCGCGTGTACGGCCGGTATAAGAGATGATCACCACCACATCGCCGGTATGGCAAGACGCCGCTACCATACGCTGCATCAGAACATCTTCGTAAGCCATGACCGGTAGGTTGAAACGAAAGAACTTGTGCTGGGCGTCTTGGGCCACCGGGCCTGAAGCGCCCAAACCGAAGAAGTGAATCTGCTTGGCTTGGATCAGATAATCGACAGCGCGTTCGATGCGCTTGGCATCCAGGGCCCGGCGAGCATCGTCGAGAGCGGCAATGGTGGCGCCGAAGATCTTATCCCCATAACCCGCAGCATCGTCATCGCGCTCGACGCTACGGCTCACGTAGGGAGTGCCGCCCGCTAGACTTTGTGCCAATTTTATCTTGAAGTCCGGATAGCCCTTGGCCTCGAAATTGCGACAAAAGCGATTCACCGTGGGTTCACTGACCGAGGCGGCTTGGGCCAGGGTGGCAATACTCATGCCAGTGGCGGCGGCTGGGTCCTGAAGAATGACATCGGCTACCTTTCGTTCCGAGCGGTTGAGTTCCTCGAGGCGTGAGCGAATGCGATCGATCAGGTCGTGACTGGCCATGGTGAGAGAGGCACTCCGTGACTGGGTAACGTAAGGTTCAACGCCGCTGATAGGCGGTGGCTGTGCCACAATGACGGGGCATCGCCCCGTGAGTCGAGTATGGTGATGTGGTGATTTAACTACATCTGACTCTATCCTAGCGTGAGGTAGGTGGTAGGGCCAAGTATGCTGAAGGGTAGCGTCTATTTTGTTGTAAAGTTACATATAAAAATTGCTTTTTTCCGTTCGTGTGGCATATTTTGTCAGTAAGTTAACCAGATTCTTAGGGAGCGTGGCATGACCCACGAAACTGGACCGCAACGCACGTCCAACTCCGAGGTCGATCTGGCGCTGTTCGGCGCTTTGGGTGACCTGGCATTGCGCAAGCTCTATCCGGCGTTGTATCAGCTAGACCGGGAAGGTCTTTTGCCGAACACCAGCCGGGTGCTGGGTCTGGCGCGCCAGGAGTATGATACCGCCGCTTTCCAGGCCCGCGTCGCCGAGGCGTTGACGCAGCGAGTCAAGGCCAATGAGCTGGACAAGGAAAGCCTCAAGCGCTTCCTGGCCCGTCTCGACTATGCCCAGGTCGATTTCAATCAGGCCGAAGGCTACGAGACCATACGCGGCTGGCGGGAGGGTTCTCCACGTCCAATGGTCGTCTATCTCGCGGTGCCGGCCAGCATTTACGGAGCCATCTGTCGCAACTTGCATGCCAGCGGTAGTCTGGATGACGAGACTCGTGTCGTGGTGGAAAAGCCGATCGGCTATGACTTGGAGTCTTCAAAGGAAATCAATGATGCCATCGGTGAGGTGTTCCCCGAGTCGCGTGTTTACCGTATCGATCACTATCTAGGTAAGGAGACCGTCCAGAACCTGATTGCGCTGCGCTTTGCCAATCCACTGTTCGGTACTCAATGGAACCAGAACCATATCTCTCATGTGGAGATTACCGTTGCCGAGCAAGTGGGGATCGAAGGTCGTTGGGGGTATTTCGACAAGGCGGGGCAGTTGCGGGACATGGTGCAGAATCACTTGCTGCAGTTGTTGTGCCTGATCGCCATGGACCCACCGGCCAATCTCGATGCCGACGCCATTCGCGACGAGAAGGTCAAGGTATTGAAAGCGCTGAAGCCCTTTACCGGCGAATCGTTGGGACGTGACGTGGTGCGTGGCCAGTACACGGCGGGCACTAGTGGTGGTCAGAGCGTTCCCGGTTATCTCGAAGAGGAGGGGGCGAATACCGACAGCCAGACCGAAACCTTCGTGGCCATGAAGACCGAGGTGGCCAATTGGCGTTGGGCCGGCGTTCCCATCTACCTACGCACCGGCAAGCGTATGCCGGAGAAGTTGTCGCAGATCGTCATCCATTTCCGTCAACAGCCACACTATATCTTCGATCCGGACCAACGCAGTCTGGCGGCCAATAAGCTGATCATCCGCCTCCAGCCGGAAGAGGGAATCGCCTTGCACGTGCTGACCAAGGACAGTGGATTGGACAAGGGCATGCGACTGCGTCCAGGGCCGTTGCACCTGGATTTCAACAGTGCTTTTCCCAAGTCACGGATCCCTGATGCCTACGAGCGTCTACTGCTCGAGGTCATGAAAGGGCAGCAATATCTGTTCGTGCGCCGCGATGAAGTGGAATACGCCTGGCATTGGTGCGACCAATTGATTGCCGCTTGGGAAACCCACGATCTTCCGCCGCGTCGTTATCCGGCGGGATCTTGGGGGCCAGTGGCATCGATCGCCATGATCACTCAGGACGGGCGTAGCTGGTATGAGGACTACTGACATGAATGCTTCCCGCGAACGATTGGCTCGACAGTTGGCCGAAGCGGTGGCGGAGGCCTTGAGAGTCGATCTGACCCATCAGGAGCGTGCCTTGCTGGTAGTATCCGGCGGTTCGACTCCGGTGCCTTTTTTTCATGCCCTGGCAGCCATTGAGCTGCCATGGGAGCGTATTGACGTGACACTTGCCGACGAACGCTGGGTCGCCGAAACAGCGGATGACAGCAATGCACGTCTAATACGTGAACACTTGCTGAGCGGGGCGGCGAAAGCAGCCAATTTCGTACCGCTGACCACCGCCGATGCCACTCCGGAACAGGGCGTTGACACGGTTGCTACACGTGTCGAGCAACTGGCTTGGCCGGCCAGCGTAGTGGTTCTGGGGATGGGAGGCGACGGTCATACGGCCTCACTATTCCCCGATAGTCGGGAGCTTGGGCTGGCGTTGTCCACAGATGAAAGCGTCGTGGCCGTACGTACTCCCAGCCAGCCTCAGGCGCGTATTACGCTGAGTGCTTCCCGACTGCACCAGACTCGGCGTCACATGCTGCACCTCAATGGTGAAGACAAGCGGGCCGTGTTGGCGACCGCCATGGCTGGTGATGACGTCCGCGAGTTGCCGATTCGTGCCTTTCTGGCTTGTCCATTGGCGATCTATTGGGCGCCCTGATTCCTCTTTTGGAGCAAGAACATGACGATTGAAAAGCAGTTGCCATCCACTCGTACCACAGAACTCGACAGCATCTGCCTCAAGGCCGAAATCATTCCGGTAATCACCATCGAGCGTCTAGAGGATGCCGTGCCGATCGGCCGCGCTTTGGTCGAGGGCGGTTTGCCGGTGCTCGAGATCACTTTGCGTACCGCTTGTGCGTTGGAGGCCATCAAACGTATACGTGAAGCCTTGCCAGGGGCTAGCATTGGTGTGGGCACCGTATTGACGCCTGCTCAGTATCGCCAGGCCGAACAGGTCGGCGCCGACTTCGTGGTCACTCCTGGAACCACCGAAGCCTTGTATCGCTATGGGGTGAGCAGTCCCGTGCCCATGTTGCCCGGGGTATCGACGGTGTCCGAACTGATGACCGGTTGGCAGTACGGTTACCGCCGCTTCAAGTTCTTCCCTGCCGAAGCCAGTGGTGGCGCCAAGGCGCTCAAGGCTTTCGGAGCGCCGATTCCCGAGGCCCGCTTCTGCCCCACAGGCGGAATCACGGTGGACAATGCCGACGACTACCTGTCACTGCCCAATGTGATGTGTGTGGGGGGGTCCTGGCTGACGCCCAAGTCGCTGATCGAAGCTGAGGACTGGGCCGGTATCCGTGAGCTGGCTAGGCAGGCAGCGGAGCGCTTCCATCACTGAGCTACACCCGATCTCTCTCGACAGCCTGTGCTGTTGTTCGACCCGCCGATCTGAAGTGACCCCCAATAGTTGGACGGGTTGATTCAGGTAGTGGCGGTCCCCAAGGCCTGGATCCTGTATTCCACAGGGCTCAGGCCTTTTAGGTTGGCCTTGATGCGGTCATGGTTGTAATAGCGTATGTAGGCCCGGAGTTCCCTGATGAACCTCTCTACACCAGTAAATTTCTGGCCATGGAAGAACTCACTCTTCAAGAGGCCGAAGAAGTTCTCGATGACGGCATTGTCCAGGCAGTTCCCGCTACGAGACATGCTGACCTCGGCTCCTCTAGCGGTCAACGCCGCGTGATAGGCAGGCATCTGATACTGCCAGCCCTGATCAGAATGAAGAACCAGCCCTTCGGCATCTTTGACCTGCTGCAAGGCTTTACCCAGCATGGCCATGACCATCGGCAGCCGAGGGGTACGGGCAATAGAGAATGCCACGATTTCTCGGTTATAGAGGTCCATGACCGGTGACAGGAAGACCTTTTCCCCTCGAATGTTGAACTCTGTAATATCTGTTACCCACTTCTGATGCGGACGGTCTGCTCGGAAATGGCGCTGTAGACGGTTGGCGGCGAGACCACCTTCGTCACCTCGGAAGGACCGGTAACGCTTGGGTCGCACTGTTGATTTTAGTCCTGCCTGTATCATCAACTTCTGGACGGTCTTGTGATTGAGATGACAGCCTTCCCTCCGAAGGGCCAGCGTCATGCGGCGATAGCCGTAGCGCCCCTTGTGGGCATGGAAGATACGATGGATAAGCTGTCTTTCGGACACATAAGCATCTGGGCGCTGAAGCACTTTTCGCCAGTAGTAATAGACGCTACGCGCAAGGCCAGCTGCACGCAGCAAGTAAGCAAGCGCATGGCTTTGCCTTAGCTCATTGATGATCAACGTTTTTTCTCTTCGGTTGATCGTTTTGACTGAGCCAAGGCTTTCAGCTTTTTTAGATAGGCGTTCTCTGCTCGCAGATAGGCCAACTCCTCCGCCATTTCTTCTGGCGACATCTGGTCAGGTGCCTTGGTACCAGAGGATGGCGGTTTCTTCTTTTTCACACGAGGTCTCCCACGGCGGTCAGACAAGCCGTCAACCCCATGAGAGGCATACTGGCGCCGCCATTCTCTAATGGTAGTACGCGCTGGGATGTTGAAGTAAGCACTGGCCTCACGAAGAGAGCCGCCTTCTTCGAGAAAACGCACGACTTTCAGCTTGAAGGCCAGATCATAGACCTGGGGGCGTGTACGGCGAGCCAATCCTGCCTCACCATGTTGGCGATAGACCTCTACCCATGACCTGACAACACCTCTATCCAGCCCGAACTGTATCGCTGTGCGTCTGCTTCCTCCCGCCGGACTCTCGTGGTGCAGGACCACTTGTAACTTGAACTCACTGGAATACCTCGCCATGCAAAACCCCCTACAGTTGGAGCGGTGTCCAACTTTCGGGGGTCAGTTCAGATCGGCGGGTCTTTTTTGCACCATGTGTTATTCAGACACAGTGTTCACAGCGCGATGGCGGTGCACCAGCCACTTGCCGAGTGTTGGCGGGCTCTTCCGGCCCGGGTAAAGGTGCGCTAGTGGAGGGTGCTAAAGCTCGGAGTGGCCATCGACGGATATACTACGTTGGCTATCTGTATTAGTGATCCATGAACATGGCCTGGTACTTGCTTGAGGTATGTCGAGGCCGACGGAAGGGAATTCCTGTAAACGGTTGGCCGGCATCCTCGAGACAGGGTGACGCTGACTGCCATCCCGTCGTTACGGATGCTACACCTGTACGTCGCGAAACGGACATGGAGGCACCGACCATGAACGACCTGAGATCATTGACGCTCCTGCCCCAGGAACAGCTCGTCCTGGCGAGTCATCTCGAAATCCGGGCCTTGCAGCGCTATCGCCGATTGGCGAGTCATTTGCGTCCACGTCATCCCGGTATCAGTCGATTAATGGCGACATTGGGTCTGGAGTGTGCGAACCATCTCGTATCTCTGCGCGAGGCGGCAGAGCGCCTGGGTTTGGGGGCTTGTATCGATGGCGAAAAGGATGCGCCCACTCGCATGTCGCGTCGCTGGCGCCCAACATCCGACGATGATCCCGCTGAAAATGTGGTCCAGGAAGCACTGGAAGCTGCCATCGACAGTCGTCGGTTGGCTCACCGGTTGCTGGAAACCAACGCGACTCCCGAGTTGGAAGTATCCTTGCTGGCCTTTGACAAGCACAAGCAAGCCGAGTGTCGGTTGCTGGAAGAATGCCTTGCCGAGGATGGGAATCGCTTGGAGTCGAAGGCAGTGCAGGCAGGCTGACAAGAGGGCGCCGGCCGTTTCGGCCGGTGCCTAATGTCTGCACTACTTGAGTTGTTCGAGATCCTCGCGGGTAGGCAGAGCTGCATAAGCCCCGGGACGAGTCACGGCGTGTGCACCACAATGGCAGGCCACATCCACGAAGCGCCGCAAGCGTGCCTCATCCTGATGCCAGTCGTCTTCGATACCGGTTTCGGCGAGCATTGCCAGCAGGCCGCCAATGAAGGCATCACCTCCGGCCGTGGTGTCTACCGCCTGGACTTGGGGCGGAGTGACGCGAAAGGTCGTAATGGCGCTGCGTACTTCCACATCGGTGGCGCCATCTGTGACCACGATCAAGCGAACTCCGGCAGCCAGGCGCTCACTCAGCCAGCCATCGGCGGTATGCTCACCACGCAGGAAGTCGAGTTCCTCCCGAGATAGCTTGATCAATTGAGCGCGGTCCAGCAGGCGAGTCACCGTGCCGATCTCGGCATATTTCTCGCTCCACAGGTTGTGGCGCAGGTTGGCATCGACACTGACCAGACAGCCCGCTCGCGCCGCCATGTCGGCGATGGTCAGGGTGGTCTCGGCGATGGTGTCTTCGGTCAAGCTGTTGGTACACAGGTGGAGAATCACCGGCTCGCTGAAGACGCCGGGCGGCAGGTGCTCCAGTCGATACAGCAGGTCTGCCGCAGGAGGCCGATAGAAATCGAAGGTGCGTTCACCCAAGGCATCGCGGGAGACGAAAGCGAGTGCGGTGCGCGCGGCGCTGGTGCGCACCACGCCAGAGGTGTCGACGCCGTGGGCCTTGAGCTCCGCAGCCAGGAAATCACCAAAATGATCTTCACCTAACATGCCGAGGAAGCGGCTAGGCACGCCCAGTCGGGCGCAGGCCACCGCGACATTGGCTGGAGCACCGCCTGCATAGGGGGTGAAGGTTTCGGGGCCTTGGGTATCTTGTTCCCCTAGGCGGCTGGAGAGCATATCGACCAGGGCTTCCCCGAAAGCAATGACCGGGGTCATAGGTGTTTCTCCTTCTTGGGTTGAGGCTTGTGCTTGCCTTTGCTCTTCTCGGCCCCTGTCGAGTTCCCTTGGTTCTTGTTGAAGTGTTGTCGCACCAAGGCCAATAGCCCCTGGGTAGACGCGTCGAAGTCCTGACTGTGTTCATCGATGCGCTCACTGATCTCGCCAGCAATACGCTTGCCGAGTTGCACGCCCCATTGGTCGAAGGAGTTGATGTTCCAGATGATGCCCTGCACGAATACCTTATGTTCGTAAAGAGCGATCAACGCGCCGAGATTGCGCGGGTTCAACTCATCGAGCAGCAGGGTGCTGGAGGGCCGGTTGCCCGGGCAGCTATACGGGTCGAGCTGGCTGCCTTTCTGACTTCCCTCCATGAAAGCGTTGGCCTGAGCCAGCATGTTGGTCAGCAGTGCAAAATGGTGATCCTCGAAGCCTGGTTCAGGCTTTAGCGAGGCGATGAAGTCAATGGGCACATAGCGGGTGCCTTGGTGAAGGAGTTGGAAGAACGCGTGCTGGCCATTGGAGCCTGTCTGCCCCCAGACGATGGGGCCGGTCTTGTAGTTGATCGGATGGCCGAAGATGTCCACCGACTTGCCGTTGGACTCCATGTCGAGCTGCTGGAGAAAGGACGGTAACTGATGTAGCGCCTGGTCATAGGGCACGATGGCCTGGGTCTCGGCGCCGTGGAAGTTGATGTACCAGATACCGATCAGTGCCATCAGGACCGGCATGTTCTCACTGAAGGGGGCCTTGATGAAGTGTTGATCCATCTCATAGGCGCCCTCGAGCAGTTCCATGAAGCCATCGAAACCGACCGATAGAGCGATGGGCAGACCGATCGACGACCACATCGAGTAGCGTCCACCGACCCATGCCCAGAATTCGAAGACATTCTCTTCTCGAATACCAAACTCCATGGCGGCCTTGCGGTTGGTAGAGGCGGCGATGAAGTGAGCGCCTACATCAGCATTCTCGCCCGCGTTGTCGAGGAACCAGCGCCGTGCGGTCTTGGCGTTGAGCAGCGTTTCCTGGGTCGAGAATGTCTTGGTGGAGACGATGAACAGTGTGGTCGCCGGGTCGAGGCGATTCAGTACCTTCTGAATGTGAGTGCCATCGACGTTGGAGACGAAGTGGAAACTCAGTTCCGGGTGTCGGTACTTGAGCAGGGCACGACAGGCCATGTTGGGGCCCAGGTCGGAGCCGCCGATACCGATATTGACCACGTCCTTGATACGTTCTCCGCTGTAGCCCTTCCACTCGCCACTGCGAACTGCCTCAGAGAAGCGCTGGATCTGTTCGCGGGTGCGCTGGATCTCCGGCATCACATCCTTGCCATCGACCATGAGGGGGCCTTTGTCCAGGTTGCGCAAGGCGGTATGTAGCACTGGGCGGTCTTCAGTAACGTTGATGATGTCGCCGGAAAACATTTGTGCACGTCGCTGGACCAATGCCGAGTGGTTGGCCAATTCCAGTAACTTGGCAAGTACGGCATCCGAGACATGATGCTTGGAGTAATCGAGGAAAAGGCCACCGACACGCAGACTCATCTTGTCGAAGCGTTGTGGGTCGGCAGTGAAATAGTCGCGAATCCGGTCGTTGGCGGTTTCCTGGTATAGCTTTTCGAGAGCCTGCCAGGTCACGCTGCGAGTGAGTTGGAACATGCCGTGATCCTTTTGTTGTCGATAATGACTATTTGTCTATGACGATTTGGGATATTGGGCGACTGATAAATAGATGAATCGTGTCACTTCTGCAGTCGCACGTTATGCAAGCCACTTGGCAGTCCTGGCGAGTGCATTCAGGCCACCCGCTGGCTGCGAGCTTCCTCCAACAAGGCGAACCAAGTGGGGCGGTCCAGCTCGAGGCAGGCACCGTTCAGCAAGTCATCGATGCGCTGCTCCCTGAGGGTGCCGATCACCGGTACCGGGTGGCCGGGCAAGCCGCGAAGCCAAGCCAGAGCCAAACCAGCGGAACTGGTGTTGAAGTCTCCGGCCAGCCGTTCCAGCGATGCTCCGAGCACATCCTCGAAAACCGTGCCTCCCCCCAGTGGCGACCAAGCCATGGGTCGCATGCCATCCGCTAGTAGAGCGTCGAAGAGGCCATCGAAGAGTGGTTCGGGATGCGCCAGGGATAGCTGTAGTTGATGGCTCACCAACGGATGACGCATGGCGGCTTGTAATCGTCGCCACTGCTCGGGGAGGAAGTTGGAAACACCTATGGCGCCGACCTTGCCAGCGTCGATAGCCGCATCCAAGGCCTCTGCAGTCGCCGCAGCATCCATCAATGGGTCCGGGCGGTGGAGCAGGAAGTGATCGAGGTGCTCTACACCCAGGCGAGCGAGAGAAGCATCGATGGCGGCGGTGAGGTAGCTTGGTGAGCTATCGTAATGTTTGACGCCATACGCAGAGGTGTCGAGAGAGGGCGTTACGATACCGGCCTTGGTGACGATGCGGACGCGAGACGCCAACGCGGGTCGGGCACGCAGAGCATCACCGAACAGGGTTTCGCCTCGATGGTTGCCATAGATATCGGCGTGATCGAACCAGTTGAGCCCTTGGTCGAGACGTGCTTCGATCCAGTCCGCCAATGTTTCCGGGGCGTGCAGGGTGTCTCGTTCGTGCAGGTGCATCATTCCCAGCAGGAAGGGCACGTCGATCCGCGAGTCGTCGTTCATGGCGCATCCTCACATGTGATAGTCGTGGCCAGTAGGTGTTGGGCGCCGGGGACCAGCCACACCGGGTCCAGGCGTGTACAAGCGGCCTCGACACATAGAAAGCGTCGTCCGACTTCTGTTGGAGTGTCGGTAGGAAGGTCATCTCCGGGATGCCAGACCACCGTAGAGTCGCTGCCTTGCTTGGCGATACGAAGGCGGCGACGATTGTCATCGAGCACCACTTCTCGATTGGACTCATAGATTCGGTCCAGCGGTCCACGGATGCCTAGTTCGCCTTGTTGGACATGTTCGGCGAACCCCTGCAGTTTATCCAGGTAGCGTGCCCCGGCGAGCCCTTCGACACGGCAGCGATGTGCGTCGGTGACGGCAAAATAGCTGTGCAAGGCGCCGCTCATCTTTACTGGGGTTTCGCCCCGGTGTTCTGTCACTAGCTCGACATGCAAACGTTTGGCATTGGCTTGGATCACCGCTCGCGGCACAAGTTGCTTATGAAGTTGGTCGATGGGCGATAGATGTAGCTCGATGCCTTCTTCGTGCTCGTCGGCGGCATCGAGGTGCCACTCGGCCTTGCGCGCTGGGCCATGCATCGGACCGGATCGGTCCGGGGATTCGTCGGCAGTGTTTTCGTCGGCGAACCACGGCCAGCATAGCGGGATACCGCCGCGAATGGCGCCGGGAGAGGGCTGCGGTGTGGATGTGACCCATAACCACCCGGCATCCAGGGCTGGTGTTCCACTTCCAGTGGCATGTGTGGAACCGGGCGTGTACGGCAAATAGTGAAGCACCTGTGCCCCTTGCAGCGACACGGCCAGTTCGCCCCATTGCTCTCGAGCCAGCCATAGCGTGCGCCCGGCCCATTCGGCTTGACGCTGGCCTTGGGTATCGTCCAGCAGTGCGCGCAGCGACGATGGGATCATGCCACCTCCTCGTTATGCAGTGCTTCGGCGGCCCCCAACAACCCTGCCCAAGGAGCGGTGACCACCCATGTAGGAATGCCGGCATTGTAGGCGCTCATACGCCCCTTGTCGGCAAACGCGTCGCGAAAGCGGCTGCGAGGCAACCAGTCGAGCAACCGTGGCAGGATGCCACCGCACAGGTAGACGCCGCCACGGGCCCCCATGGTCAGGGCAGCATCGCCGCACACGTCACCAAGAATCTTGAGGAAGCGCAGCACGGTATCCACGGCGACGGCATCGCCTTCGTTGGCTGCGGTCGTTACCTCTGCCGGGGTGGCATAACGGGGATTGGCCCCTTTGAGCGAGGCATGGGCGCAATACAAGTCCAATAGCCCTTGGCCACAGAGGATACGTTCCACGGAGACTCGCCCATAACGCGAGCGGAAGTAACGCAGCAGGTTCTGCTCACGTTCGTCGATGGGGGCAAAAGTCACATGGCCGCCCTCGGTGGGCAGAGGGACCCAGGCATGCTGGCCCGGGAAGATACCGGCCACGCCCAGGCCAGTGCCGGGACCTATCACTAGCCGAGCGCAGCCGTCTGCAGCCTGGCCCTCGCCAACAGGTACCAGGTCCTGTGCGGCGACATGCGGCACACCCAATGCTTGAGCGGTAAAGTCATTAATGACCTTGAACAGAGTCAGATCCAGCTTGGTCTGTACGTCGCGTTTGGAAAACACCCACGCGTTGTTGGTCATGCGAACCTGGTCGTCATGGACTGGGCAGGCGAAGGCCAGACATGCCTCGCGGGGGGCGTTCTTGCCGCCGTGCCCCACTCGGGCCAGGTAGTCGCGCACAGCGTCAACCAGCGTCGGGTAGTCGGCGCAGGATAGGCTCAGAATGTCATGTGGCTCAAAGGTATCCGGTGTCACCAGTGCAAAGCGCGCATTGGTTCCACCGATATCACCTATCAGGGCTGGTCGCGTCATCAGTGGCCCATCTGGTTGGTCGTTGAGTTCATGTGAGCTCCGTCGTTGTTAGAGAGCCGGTTAGGCATCCAGTTCGTGGATGAAACCCTCCTGGCGCGTCAGGTCATCGGCCTCGAAGCCCCCGAAGACGCCAGCGCCTTCCTCGGCACCTGCCGCCAGGTGACGGAAGCCGCCGAATAGCTCGCGTCCTAGCCCATAATGGTAATGATCCAGATTCGCCTCGGCGACCTCGCGACCATTCCACTCGTGGGATTCCACTAGCACCTTCAATTCGCCTTTGTCGGCATCCAGGTGAATCACGTCACCATCACGCAGCTTGGCCAGCGGGCCTCCATCGACGGCTTCCGGAGTGACGTGTATGGCGGCTGGTACCTTGCCGGAGGCACCTGACATGCGGCCATCGGTCACCAGTGCCACCTTGTAGCCGCGGTCCTGAAGCACTCCGAGATAGGGGGTGAGCTTGTGCAGTTCAGGCATACCATTGGCCTTGGGTCCCTGGAAGCGCACGACTACCACCACGTCACGATCGAGTTCGCCGGCTTCGAAGGCAGCCTTGAGCTGGTTCTGGTCATCGAACAACCGAACCGGGGCTTCCACGATGCGATGTTCGGCTTTGACTGCCGAAACCTTGATCACGCCACGACCAAGATTACCGTCAAGTACCGTCAGTCCGCCGGTCGGCGAGAAGGGTTCGGCGACCGAGCGCAATACGTCGGTGTCGTGGCTTTCCGTCGGCCCTTCACGCCACACCAGCTTGCCATCCTCGAGGAAAGGTTCCTGGGTGTAGGCATGCATGTCGGTACCGAACACGGTCGGAATATCGCCATGGATCAAGCCGGCTTCTAGTAGTTCCCGGATCAGGAAGCTCATGCCGCCAGCGGCCTGGAAGTGGTTTACATCGGCTTGGCCGTTGGGGTAGATGCGGGTCATGCTCGGTACCACAGCAGACAGTTCGGTGAAGTCATCCCAGGTGATGGTCAATCCCGATGCGGCAGCCATGGCCACTAGGTGCAGGGTGTGGTTGGTAGAGCCGCCCGATGCCAACAAGCCGACCATGGCGTTGACAATGGCCTTCTCGTCGACCTGCTTGAAGAAGGGACGATACTCGCCGCCCGGTTCGCTGTTGCGGATGGCTTGTTCAGCGGCGTAGCGGGTAAGGGCATCGCGCAGGGGGGTGCCGGGATTGACGAAGGAGGCGCCGGGCAGGTGTAGCCCCATGATCTCCATCATCATTTGGTTGGAGTTGGCGGTACCGTAGAAGGTGCATGTGCCGGGGCTGTGATAGGACTGCGACTCAGCCTCGAGCAGATCGTCGCGACTGGCCTTGCCTTCGGCATAGAGTTGCCGGATGCGAGCTTTCTCCTTGTTAGGTAGGCCACTGGGCATGGGGCCGCCGGGGACGAAGATCGCCGGCAAGTGGCCAAAGCGGGCAGCCCCGATGAACAGCCCGGGAACGATCTTGTCACAAATACCAAGGTAGAGCGCAGCATCGAACATATTGTGAGACAACGCCACGGCAGTGGCCATGGCGATCACATCGCGGGAAAAGAGCGACAGTTCCATGCCGGGCTGGCCTTGAGTCACACCATCGCACATGGCAGGAACGCCGCCGGCAAACTGGGCGGTGGATCCCATGGCACGTGCCGCTTCTTTTATGAGCTCAGGATAGGGGCCAAGTGGTTGGTGCGCCGAGAGCATGTCGTTGTAAGACGATACGATTCCCAGGTTGGCGCTGTTCATCAGTTTCAAGCGCCCTTTGTCGGTTTCACCACAGGCGGCAAAGCCGTGTGCCAGGTTGCCACACGAGAGATCGCCGCGGTGGACTCCTCGACGATACTGGTCTTGCATGCGCTGTTCATAGAGTGCGCGACGCTCGTGCGAGCGTGTGCGGATACGCCGGGTGACCCGGTCTACCGTAGCGTGCAGAGGAGGGGGCTGGGTGGCCATATGCTACCTCGCTTGGCGGTGATGGATGGTGATGTTGGTAAATTTAGCAAAAAAATACCTTGAATGTCGCCTTTCTTTGCGCCAAATTAGCATTCATACGTAGGATTATTTCACTCGGGTTTGTTCCAACAAGCACTTTGCAAGCTTCGTGGTACCTACCCGACTCAAATACAGCACAGTAAGTACGAGGATGCCGCCATGACGTTACGTGTCGCTATCAATGGCTTCGGCCGTATCGGTCGCAATGCACTGCGCGCCCTTTACGAAAATGGCTATCGCGATCGAATCCAGGTGGTCGCCATCAACGACTTGGGTGATCCGTCGCTCAATGCCCATTTGCTCAAGCATGACAGCGTACATGGTCACTTTCCTCATAAGGTGGCGCATGATGAGGAAAACCTTAGCGTCGATGGCGAACGGATTCGCATTCTCTCTGAGCGTGATCCGGCCAGCTTGCCGTGGAAATCGCTCGAGATCGACCTGGTCATGGAGTGTACGGGACTGTTCACCAAGCGCACTGACGCCGCCAAGCATATCGAAGCGGGAGCAAATCGCGTGTTGATCTCGGCACCGAGCCCGGATGCCGATGCCACGGTGGTATACGGCGTCAACGAGCACGTGCTGACTGCCGAGCATCGCGTGGTCTCCAATGCTTCCTGCACCACCAATTGCCTGGCTCCAGTCGCCAAGGCACTGAATGATACCGTCGGTATCGAAAATGGCCTGATGACGACGGTACATGCTTACACCAATGACCAGAACTTGTCCGATGTCTATCACAAGGATCCGTACCGCGCGCGCAGCGCGACCCAGTCGATGATCCCGACCAAGACCGGTGCCGCCGCCGCGGTCGGCTTGGTGCTACCCGAGTTGAACGGCAAGTTCGATGGCTTGGCAGTACGCGTGCCGGTGATCAACGTATCGCTGGTAGACCTGGTTTTCACCGCCAGTCGTGACACTACCAAGGAAGAAATCAATGCCATCGTCGCCAAGGCGGCCGAGGCCTCGCCAGTGCTGGCTGTCAATGCTCAGCCACTGGTGTCCATCGATTTCAATCACGATGCCAACTCTTCCACTTTTGACGCCAATCACACTCGCGTCAATGGTCGCCTGGTCAAGGTCATGGCTTGGTACGACAACGAGTGGGGATTTTCCAACCGCATGCTGGATACCGCACTGGCGATGCAGGCCGCTGGCTGATCGTGAAGCGGGTGTGCCGGATGCCTCGTGCATCGGTACAGCCCGGCCCTGTACGGACATCATGCCGCTGCGACTTCTTCGCGCACTCACGGCTCCGCTCGGAATGTCGCATGGCATGATGTCCTACCTATCAACAGTCGCGTCTCTAGGGTGCCTGATGGCACCCCTTTTTGTGCCTGTTCGAGCGCCCGGATAGCCTGGAAGAGCACGCCTGCGTTGTTTGGCGCTGGGATGCCAGTCAGTCGAAAGCCTGTCTAACACCATGTTGCATCTCGTCTTTCTCGTGCGGCATACCTTGCTCACTACCCGACTCGTGACTTTTTTCAGTGCGTTTCTTGGTGTGGTGTTGTCAAGGAGCGCAGCGAATTCCCCTGCGCGGAATGAACAAGCTGCTAAGCTGCTGGTAAAGGATCACTTCGGTATCATCTGTATGCGGTGGCTGGCGGCCCTGTGCCATGCACGATAGTGTAGATGGAGTTCATACCCTGCTGGGATCACGCTTGCGCGATGCTCGTCGAGGTCGCGAAGGGCGTATTGTGGGTGTCGATCAGACAAGACCAACACCGGCATTGTTAATGGTGTGGGAGACAGGGCGGGGCGTTGAGCGTGTCAACCTGAGTAGCGAGGAACTTAGGGCGCTAGTGACATCCAGTCTGGGGGATCAGTTTCGAGGTCTTGAGAATCATCAGTCACGAAAAGGGTGCAAAGACGCCCGTGCTGACGACTCGCTCGGTATGACGGGATCCGCCAGGCCGCGTTGAACCAATATCGATGTCATGCTGCCCGTACCGGAGGTCGTCATAGCGGCGGTCAAGGGAACACCATGAACATGAACATGAATACACGGGTGGTGGAGAACCTGGGGTTGCTGCGTCGCTTTGAGCGGCTCAGTGAACAATTGCCGGGAATACTTTTCCAGTATCGGCTCTCGCCGGAAGGCTTGTTCGGCTTCCCTCTGGTCAGCGCCAGGATGCAGCCGATGTTCGGAATCGCTGCGGAAGAGGTGATGCGTGATCCGTGGCAAATGTTGTCCCGGGTCCATCCTGAAGATGTCAATGCCTTATGGCGTAGTATCCAGCGTAGCGCCTTGAAACTCGAGGAGTGGCGTCACGAGTTTCGCTATTGTCACCCTCAAGGCGATATCCGTTGGATTCGTTGCCATGCCACGCCGCAACGTGAGAGAGATGGCGGTGTGCTATGGCACGGATTCTGTGAGGACATCACGTCGCATAAGCACTCGCAACTGGCATTGATGGAGAGTGAGCGTCGATATCGCTTCATCGTCGAGAATGCTTCCGATCTCATCATTCTGATGGATGCCGATGGTATCTGTCAGTTCGCTTCGCCGGCCGTGACCGAGGTATTGGGTTATGTGCAAGGGGGGTTGGAGGGGCGAGCGTTGATTACGTTATTGCCGCCGGATGATGCTCCCCGTGTGCAGCGCCTTTTGCATGAGGCAGCGTGTCGGGGAGAAACGCTACGTTTCGAGGTGCGGGTTCGCCATGCCAGGGGGCACTACGTATGGCTGGAAACTAGCTGCTCTCCTTATCTCAGCCCACTCAATGGGCGCTACGAATGGTTACTGGCGGTGGCACGCGACATCACCGATCGCAAGCGTCGCGATATGCGACTGCACGAGCTTTCAACTACCGACAGCCTGACCGGGGCTCTCAATCGCGCAGCCTTCATGGGGTGTCTGGAAAGCTCGCTCGAGTCGGCTGACCACACCAATACTCGGGTTTCCGTAGTGCTGTTCGATATCGATCACTTCAAAGCCACCAACGATTCTTGGGGGCATGCGGCGGGCGATCTGGTATTGGCCTGCTTGGGAGAGGTGTGTCGAACGACCCTGAGAGCCAATGACATCTTCGGTCGCATTGGTGGCGAAGAGTTCGCTCTGATCTTGAATGGGCAATCCTTACAGGAAGCGTTGGTGCTTGCCGAGCGCTTGCGTTGCAAGTTCGAGCAGGTGCGTGTCGAGTTTCACGGTCAGTGGCTCAACTTCACTGTCAGTTTTGGTATCGCCGAACGTCACCGGGACGAGTCCATGAAGGCCTTGTTGCACCGTGCCGACATGGGGCTCTATGCGGCTAAGCGTCTGGGGCGCAATCGCGTACAACAAGCATCGCACTGATCCGGGGCCTGCTCTCCACCCTTGGCAGCGATGTGTCGGACATGCTTTGCTCTTGGAGTTAAGGTCGCCGAGAGGGAAGCATGTCCGAGACACGTGCAAGCGTTACACGAGAAGGCTTGTCGCTGCAGACCGTATCTACCATCGAGGCATTGCCTGCCGAGGCCTGGAATGCCTTGGTTGGCGATGCTTACCCGTTCCTGCGTCATGAGTTCCTGCATGCACTGGAGGCCAGCGGTGCCGCCAGTGCTCGAAGTGGCTGGGTACCACGGCATCTTGGATTGTGGCAGGCTGGCAATCTTGTGGGGGTAATGCCGTGTTATCACAAGTATCACTCCTTTGGTGAATACGTCTTCGACTGGGCCTGGGCAGATGCTTGGAAACGCGCCGGTGGCCACTACTATCCCAAGGCACTGACGGCAATTCCCTTTACTCCGGCGCCGGGGCCGCGTCTGGGATTAGCAAAAGGAATCGACCCTTTCGACGCGCGGGAATTGCTGGCCAATGCTTGGGAAGGCAGTGAGCTGTCGAGCTGGCACCTGTTGTTTGCCGAGGACGATGATGTCGATGCGTGGCAAGCAGTGCGCCCGTCATTGTTGGAACGGCACAGCGTCCAGTTCCAGTGGCAGGATGCCGACTACGGTGATTTCGATGGCTTTCTTGCCGTACTGACCTCGAAGCGTCGCAAAGAGATTCGGCGCGAGCGAAGAATAGTCGCCGATCAGGGAATCCATCTACGTCGCCTGGTAGGGAGTGACATAGACCACGAAGCGTTGACGCATTTCTATCGTTGTTACCAAATCACCTATCTCGAACGTGGCCAGCAAGGCTACTTGAACCTGGCATTTTTCGAGCGCTTGCTTGCGACCATGCCTGATGCTCTGGTGCTGATCCAGGCTCGCTTGGGAAGCCGGCCGGTGGCGGCGGCATTATGTCTGCAGGGAGGCGATACCTTGTACGGGCGTTATTGGGGCAGTGAGGTGGAAGCCGACTGTCTGCATTTCGAAGCCTGCTATTACCAGGGCATCGAACATTGCCTGGCCCAAGGGTTGACCCACTTCGATCCTGGTACCCAAGGCGAGCATAAACTGATGCGCGGCTTTGCGCCGCGGCTCCTACGCTCACTTCACCATCTTGCCGATCCCCATCTGTACCAGGCCGTATCACGTTTCTGCACCGAGGAGCAGCGCTATATCACGGCATATCGAAAGCACCTCGATGAGTCACTCCCTTTCAAACGAACCTGAAGCGGGATATCGCGCGCTTGGGCTC
This sequence comes from Litchfieldella anticariensis FP35 = DSM 16096, assembly GCF_000409775.1. Classification (GTDB taxonomy): domain Bacteria; phylum Pseudomonadota; class Gammaproteobacteria; order Pseudomonadales; family Halomonadaceae; genus Litchfieldella; species Litchfieldella anticariensis. The sequence continues at coordinate 318,620 of NZ_KE332392.1, forward strand.
TGCGCATCGCGGACGATAATGGCATAATGCTTGGCATTGAGTTTCCCGACAGGACGCCAGGATGTTGAAGCGGCTCGCTATTGTGCTGATCGCCTTGTTTGTGTTGTTGCAGTATCGCCTGTGGTTCGGCGAGGGTGGATTACGAGAGTTGGCGCAGATCCGAGCTCGTGCCGATGCGCTGGAGGAAGAGAATCGACCATTGCGGGCGCGTAACCAACGCTTGGCGGCTGAGGTCATGGACTTGAAGACCGGCCTGGACGCCATTGAAGAGCGTGCTCGCAGCGATATTGGCATGGTGCGCGAGGATGAGCAGTTTTTCTGGGTGCCAGGGGTGGTGGCTGAGGCATCGATCGTCGGGCAGCAGGCTCTGAATCTCAACCCACAGCCCAAAACTGGCGAGGAGCCTCGTCCATGAGCCGCTTGTGGTGGGTGGTTCCAGCTGCAGGGCAGGGTAGGCGCATGGGCGCCGAGCGCCCCAAGCAGTACTTGCAGATCGATGGACGACCGGTATTGGCGCATACGCTGGAGCGTTTGCATCGAGCCATACCCCAGGCGGGGTTGTGCCTGTGTCTGGATAGTGATGATCGCTGGTTCGACTCTGCTTGGGTGCCCTTCGATGATTGGCGCCGGGTGAAGGGGGGTACCGAACGAGTGGATTCGGTAGCCAACGCCTTGGCGATACTTGCCGGGGAGGCGGCCGATGACGATCTGATACTGGTGCATGACGTGGCGCGCCCCTGCGTCTGGATCGAGGATCTTTGGCGTTTGGTCGAGGTGTTGAACGGGGAGCCGGCCGGGGCGCTGTTGGCAGCGCCGGTCGCCGACACCGTAAAACGCGATGATGGCCATGCGCATGTGCGAACGACTGTGTCCCGTGAGGGATTATGGCAGGCACTGACACCTCAGGGATTTCGTTATCGTTTGTTGTGTCGTGCTTTTGATGTGGCCCGAGAACGTGGCCTAGCGGTCACGGACGAAGCATCGGCAGTGGAAGCCTTGGGTGTCTCGCCAAGGTTGGTAGCGGCTCGGCGCGACAACCTCAAGATCACTCATCCCGAGGATTTGGCGCTAGCGGCGCATATCCTTGCTACCCAGGCTGCCTTGGAACTGTCATCGATACCCCCTGTTTCCCATCATCGGCAAGAGAGCTGACATGACCCTGAGAATAGGCCATGGCTTCGATGTGCATCGTTTCGGTACTGGCGACTACCTGATGATCGGTGGGGTCAGAATACCCTTCGCTCATGGTTTCGTGGCTCACTCCGATGGCGATGTGTTGTTACATGCGATCAGCGATGCGTTGCTGGGGGCCTGTGCCCTGGGCGACATCGGCCAACACTTTCCCGATACCGATCCTGCCTGGGCGGGAGCCGACAGTCGTGAGCTGTTGCGTCAGGTCGTCGAACTGATAATCGCGCGTGGTTATCGCGTCGGCAATCTTGATGCCACCCTGATCGCCCAACTGCCTAAGATGTCGCCATATATCGAGACGATGATTACCCATATCGCCGAGGACCTGCAGGTTTCCCGGACAGCGGTCAATGTCAAGGCAACCACGACCGAAGGTTTGGGCTTTACCGGGCGTGGCGAAGGAGTGGCGGCGGAAGCTGTGGTACTGCTGCAGGCGGGAGAGGGCCATGGCAACTGAGTCGGTGACGGCGATGCCGATCTCTTGGCCGCCGGCCTGGCCCCGGGCACTGGATGAAGTGGTGGGAGAGTCTCCTCTTCATGGCAATTATCGTGCGATTCCCGAGGATTTTCAGGTCGAAGAAGTTCTGGGGTTTGCACCGGAAGGTGAAGGTGAGCATCTCTGGTTGTGGGTGGAGAAGCGAGACCTGACCACCTTGGAATTGGTCAAGCGGTTGGCTCGAATCTGTGGCGTCGCAGTGCGCGACATTGGCTACTCCGGTATGAAGGATCGGGTTGCCATCACTCGGCAGTGGCTATCGGTTCACTTGCCGGGGCGAGAGGCGCCGGTGGACCTGAGTGAGCAGCTAGCGGATGTGCCAGTGACACTGCTTGAGCAGGTGCGTCATCCACGCAAGCTCAAGCGTGGGGTGCATCGCGCCAATCGTTTCAGGTTGCGGCTCACGGGCGAGGTGGTTCGTGATCCCGGCGTGGAACGGCGTTGGCAGTGGCTGTGCGACCATGGAGTACCCAATTACTTCGGCCCCCAGCGCTTTGGCCCTGGAGGGCGCAATCTGATCAAGGCTAGGACCGTGTTGGAACGCGGCTGGCGCAAGCGTGATGACCGCGAGGGTATGCTGCTTTCCACCGCGCGTAGCTATCTGTTCAATATGTTGTTGGCCCGTCGCATCACGGAGGGGAACTGGGCGGCGGCGCTGCCTGGCGAAGTGCTGATACTCGATGGTACGGCCAGTCAGTTCGTGGCTGATACCATTGACGATGAGTTACAGGGTCGACTGGAGTGTCTGGACGTACATCCCAGTGGTGTTCTGTGGGGAGAGGGCCGTCTGGTCAGCCGGGCACAAGCGGCCGCTTGTGAAAATGCGCTATGTACCGAGGAACCCATATTATGCGAGGGGTTGCAGAGGGCCGGAGTGCGTATGTCGCGACGCCCCTTGCGGGTGCGGCTGCATGCGCCATTGCTCGAGCACGACGAAACAGCCCTGACACTGAGCTTCGAACTGCCCCGTGGGGCCTTTGCCACGTCGGTGGTGCGTGAACTGATGATGCATTCCAGCCTGTGAAGGGCATCTCGGTTCACGATGTTCGAGTGGTACATGGACTCATCAGGGAGAGACGATGAGAAAACTTTTGCTGTCCAATGACGACGGTGTACACGCACCGGGATTGCGGGCGCTCTATGAGGCGTTAAGCCCTCACGCGCGTATACGGGTAGTGGCTCCGGATCGCGACAAGAGTGGGGCCAGCAATTCACTTACCCTGTCACGCCCCTTGGCGTTGAGTGACCTCGAGAATGGCTTTTACAGCGTTGATGGTACTCCGGCCGATTGCGTATATCTGGGGGTTAACGGCGTCTGGGACGAGAAGCCGGACCTGGTGATCTCGGGAATCAACCATGGCGGCAACTTGGGGGACGATGTGCTGTATTCCGGCACTGTCGCCGCTGCCATGGAAGGGCGTAATCTTGGCATGCCGGCAATCGCCATGTCGTTGGTGGGAACACGCCATTTCGACTCCGCCGGCCGGGTTGCTGCGAGCCTGATCGGTGCTGCTGACCAATTGTCGTTACCACCGCGCAGTCTGCTCAATGTCAATGTGCCGGACTTACCATGGGAGTCGATCCGTGGGTTTCGGGTCACACGACTGGGCTATCGTGGCCCGGCAGCTCAGCCGCTGAAGGTTCGTGATCCACGTGGTCGCGAACGCTACTGGATAGCGGGGGTCGGTGAAAATGCCGATGATGGTCCGGATACCGATTTCGCCGCCATACAGGCGGGATTCGTCTCGATCACGCCGTTGCAGACCGATCTGACTCGGCATGCGGCATTGGATGACGTTCAGGGCTGGTTGGATGCACTCACATGAATTGCGCGGTGTCGGTATGACATCGCAACGTACTCGTGATCGTTTGGTTGCCCGCTTGCGGGCAGGAGGCATCGAGGATATCCGGGTCCTGGAGATCATTCGACATGAACCGCGTCACCTGTTCCTGGATGAGGCCCTGGCCCATCGCGCCTATGAAGATACCTCCTTGCCCATTGGTCATGGCCAGACCCTGTCACAGCCTTGGATCGTGGCACGCATGACCGAACTGGTGATCGCTGAATCGCCTGATCATGTTCTGGAAATTGGTACCGGCTCCGGATATCAGACGCTGATTCTCGCGCGACTGGTACCGCAATTGTGGTCGATAGAACGGATTACCGCCTTGTACCAACGCGCCAGTGAACGTCTGCGCCGCCTTAGGGTCTCCAATGTGCGGTTGCGTCTTGCGGACGGTGGTCACGGCTGGCCTGAAGCGGCACCCTTCGATGCCATTTTGCTGACGGCCTGTGCTCGCGAGCTCCCCGAGGAGTTGCTGGCCCAGCTCGCCGACGGTGGAAGGCTGATCGCGCCATTGGAAGAGGCTGATGGCAGTCAATGGTTAACCCAAGTTCGTCGCAAGGGCGACGACTTCGATTATCAACGCTTGGAGCCGGTGCGCTTCGTCCCGTTGTTGCAAGGAGTTATTCGTTGAAGCGTTCGTATTCGATTTTCCTGAAGGGAGCCGGCATGGGAGCGGCCGACGCGGTTCCCGGGGTCTCGGGAGGGACCATTGCCTTCATCACTGGCATCTACGAGGAATTGATCGACACCATCAAGCAATTCGGTCCCTCCGCCTTTACTGCCTGGCGCCGTAGTGGTTGGGTCGGGCTTGCTGCCCATCTCAACCTGGCCTTTATCGTGCCATTGCTTGCAGGTATTGCTGCCAGCCTGGTCAGTATGGCGCATTTGGTGACTTACCTGATGGCCGAGCATGGATTGTTGCTGGATGCTTTCTTCTTTGGTTTGGTGGCGGCCTCGGCGTTGGTCATCACCCGCAAGTTGCCAGACTGGCGGCTATGGCATGCGATCCCATTGGTTGGGGGGCTGCTGTTGGCCAGCGCTCTGCCCGGGCTGATGCCTCATATGGCGTCGTTAGGGTCGGAGTCGTTATTGCTGGTCGCTGGGGGAGCCATCGCCATCAGCGCCATGATGTTGCCTGGGGTATCGGGAAGCTTCCTGCTGCTGACCATGGGGCTGTACGGCACAGTGATGGAGGGCATCAAAGGTTTCGATTTGGCCTTGATCGCACAGTTCGGTTTGGGCTGTGCTCTTGGGCTGTTCTTCTTCTCGCGGTTATTGTCCTGGATGTTGCATCACTTCCATACTGCAACGTTGCAACTGTTGGTCGGCTTCATCCTGGGATCCCTGCCAACCTTGTGGCCATGGCGTGAACTGGTCAGGTATCAGTTGGGAGCGGATGGGCGGATGATCCCGCTGGATTATCGTTATCTATCACCTGGTGATTATGCGTTGCTGACCGGAGAATCCGCGCAGCTCTTTGGTGTGCTGGCATTGATGCTGGCTGGTTTGATATTGGTGCTGGTGGTCGGCAGAGAGCCCCGTCCATCCAAGGCACACCCTCACAAGGAGGAAGGCTCCGATGCGTAAGGCCCTGTTGATTTCTGCCATGGCGTTGAGCATGGCAGGTTGTGCTACCCAGTCGGAGGGGCCCTCGCAGGTCCAGGTGCGCGACCTGTCGATGAGCCGCGAGCGAGCACAGGCGAGTACTTATACAGTTGAAGCCGGCGATACTCTGTATGGGATTGCCTGGCGGCATGACATGGATTTTCGTGATCTGGCACGTCTCAACAATATTGGTCCTCCTTACCGGCTGCAACCGGGGCAGGAATTGCGTCTCGACGCCAGCGGCAGTGCCGGAGGAGGTGCTTCCGCATCAGCTCTGGCCGAGAGTGGTGCCCAGGCCAGTGGTGCTCAGACCACTGGTGCCGTTCAGGCGAGTGGCGCTACCGATATCAATACCGAGAGTGGCAATCTCGACTGGCTGTCACCGGATCAGGAGGCCATCGAGCGCAATCGCCGCCTGACGGCTCGTTCCCTGGATGAGTCGGGTACCAGCGAAGCGGCACTGGGGGCCGCGGCGGCAGCTGGTGGACAAGCGCCGTCACAAAGCGAGGTCACCAACGCTCCTGGCCCGATTTACAATTACGGCAGTCCTGGTGCCGACGGTCGTCTGAGCGAACGCGATCGCGCCGAGAGTGAGGCGCTTGCCGCAAGCCGTCAGGCTGCAGAACCCTCGCCCGAGCCGAACACCGGGGGGGCCAATACACAGCCCACGCAACCGGCAAGCTCTGACACACAGTCGTCATCGGTGACACGCGATACTCAGCCACAGCAACAGCCACAGCCACAGCAACAACAGCCGCCGCAGCAGCAACCGGATGCCGGAGCCGCCGTGGCTGGCGAGTCCAATTCGTCGACAGGGGGGAATGATGGCCGGACGTATACGCCGGTGGAGGACATACCTTGGCAGTGGCCTGCCGATGGAACGCTGTTGGCGAGTTTCGGAGAGGGCTCGAGTATCACCGCCGGCATTGATATTGGCGGGCAAAAGGGGCAACCTGTCAAAGCGGCTGGACCAGGAATCGTGGTATACGCGGGAAGTGGTGTGCGAGGTTACGGTAACCTGATCTTGCTGAAGCATAACGATCAGTTCCTCAGTGCCTATGCACACAACGAGAGCTTGAGAGTCAAGGAGAATGACGTGGTCGAAGCCGGTGAGGTGATTGCCACCATGGGTGACACCGATACCGATGGTGTTAAGCTTCACTTCGAGGTACGCCGGGATGGCCAACCTCAGAACCCCTTGGAATACCTGCCGTCGCGTTGAATGATAGGCTTGTAGCGCACAACAACAACCAGCAGCCGTTGCCATGCGAAAGGTAAGTCGATACAGCGTGGCGGTTGTGTATCTGGGTAGCACTGAACGGGGTAGCGACACATGAGCATGCTTGAACGGGACCTTCAGGATGTGGACCTCGAAGCCATCGAGGAAGAGTTGGACGTCGATGACGACGAGGCCAGCGTCAAGGATGACCAGGAATTCGAGAAAGCACTGAGCCGTGAGGAGAATCAGTATCATCACAGTCTCGATGCCACGCAGATCTACTTGAACGAGATCGGCTTCTCACCGCTACTGACCCCCGAGGAGGAGGTGTATTACGGCCGTCTGGCCCAGCAGGGAGATCCGGCTGGTCGGTCAAGAATGATCGAATCCAACCTGCGACTGGTGGTCAAGATCGCGCGACGCTATCTCAATCGCGGCTTGTCATTGCTCGACTTGATCGAGGAGGGCAATCTGGGCCTGATCCGCGCGGTCGAGAAGTTCGATCCCGAGCGGGGCTTCCGTTTCTCGACCTATGCCACGTGGTGGATTCGCCAGACCATCGAGCGCGCGCTGATGAATCAGACGCGAACCATCCGCTTGCCCATTCATGTGGTCAAGGAACTCAACATTTACCTGCGAGCAGCGCGCGAGTTGACCCAGAAGCTCGACCACGAAGCCACGCCCGAGGAGATTGCCGATTTTCTCGACAAGCCGGTGACTACGGTCAAAAAGATGATGGGGCTCAATGAACGAGTGTCGTCGGTGGACTACCCGATGGGTGGCGAAAGTGACAAGCCACTGATCGAGACGCTTGCCGACGACAATGATCTGGGACCCGAGTCGTCGCTGGTGGATGTCGATGTCAAGCAGCACGTCAACGATTGGCTGGCCGAACTGACTGACAAGCAGATGGAAGTCGTGGTACGTCGCTTTGGTCTGCGTGGGCATGAGGCCGCTACGTTGGAAGAGGTTGGCGAGGAGATCGGGTTGACTCGTGAACGAGTGCGACAGATTCAGGTAGAGGCCCTGAAGAAGCTGCGTCGGGTGCTGGAGAAGCAGGGCTTGTCGCTGGATGCCATCTTCGAGTAACCCGTTACTTCTCTTTATCCCAGTGATCATGACATCTCCCCAGCCATTGGCGGGGAGATGTCATGTGTGTGGCCGAGGGTGTACTCGTTCCTTGTGCGACGTACTGGCTCATTGACAGCGTATAGCTCCCCCGCAGAAGCAAGGCACATGTCGGTCATCGATCCCTCACCGCGTATTGTGCACCAGCCCATTACATACCTGTATCTACAGCTGCCAGGAAATATCGAATCCTACTCATAGTCATATGAATGAATCAGCTATCATGTTTCTGTAATTTGTGTTTATCTTCCGTGAATTGACTGATTTTTGGGTGTTTCATTGGTGAAAATGATGCGTAAATGGCAAATAATCATGCCCTTTCGTTTCACTCCAGGAGAGCTCCCATGGCTCGGCCTCTGACTGCCGATATCGACCTCGATGCCCTGCGTCATAACTACTGTTTGGCCCGTGACTTGGCTCCACACAGCCGCACTCTGGCCGTGCTCAAGGCCGATGCCTATGGCCACGGGGCCGTGCCATGCGCCCATGCCCTGAGCGACTTGGCGCCCGCTTTTGCCGTGGCCAGCATCGAGGAGGCATGTGTGCTGCGTGAGGCTGGCATCAAGATCCCCATCGTGTTGCTGGAAGGCATCTTCGAAGCATGTGAACTGGAAGTTGTCGACACCATGGACCTATGGATCGTGGTGCATAGCGACTGGCAACTCGAGGCCCAACTGGCTTATCGGCCACGGCGGCCAATTCCAACCTGGCTCAAGGTCGATTCCGGCATGCATCGTCTAGGTTTCGATCCATATCGGGCCGAGCAGATCTGGGCACGTCTGGCTGCCGCCCCCGAGTATGCCACCGACCTGCATCTGATGAGTCACTTTGCCACCGCTGATGCGTTGGACCCGAGTTATTTTCGCCACCAATTAGGTGTGCTGAACGCGTTGGCGGAGCGCTTGAAAGCCCCCATTTGCTTGGCCAACTCTCCAGCAACTCTGGCTTGGCCCGAGGCCCATGGCGCCTGGAATCGTCCAGGCGTGATGCTTTACGGCAGCAACCCCCTTGTGGGAGACAACGATGCAACCCGCCGCCTGGCACCGGTGATGACGTTGCGCTCGGAAATCATCGCCGTGCGCGATCTGGCACCTGGCGAACCGGTTGGGTATGCAGGACGCTGGAAAGCTCCTCGGCCCTCGCGGATTGGTGTCGTAGCCTGTGGTTACGGAGACGGTTACGACCGTCATGCCGTGGATGGCACGCCGGTGTTGGTCAACGGTCAACGCACCTCGATTGCCGGTAAGGTCTCCATGGACATGCTCACTGTAGACTTGACCGATATTCCCGAGGCCGGGATTGGTAGCCCCGTCGTGCTGTGGGGTAGGGCGGCTGACGGCACGTATCTGTCGGTAGATGATGTGGCGAGTCACTGCGATACCATCAGTTATACCTTGCTGACCGGGGTGCTACCGCGGGTGCCAAGACGGTATCATGGTGGCCCGGTGGGTGTGGCCCGCCAAGCCAACGTCCACGACTGACAACAGGAGACGACCCTCGACGCGAGGGTTTACCCCTTTAGTATGGCCAAGACCGAGTATCCTTCTTCCTTTGCACACCCCCGCTATTGGCCGACCTGGATGGCCATTGGGTTGATGCGCCTGTGTGCCTGGCTGCCGTGGCGGGCGAAGCTGTTGCTGGGCAAGAGCTTGGGCTTGCTGGCCTGGTGTCTGGCCAAGCGCCGTCGACATATCACCGATACCAATTTGCGGCTGTGTTTCCCCGAAAAGAGCGAGGATGAGCGTCGTGCACTGGTGCGTGAGACCTTCATTGCCAATGGTATCGGGGTATTGGAAACCGCCACTGGTTGGTGTCGCGACCCTGAGCATTTACGCCACCGGGTAACATTCAAGGGCCAGGAGCACATGGCGCGAGTCCAAGCCGAAGGCAAGGGGGCTCTGATCATCGGCGTGCACTTTTCCACGTTGGATCTGGGGGGGGCCTTGCACTCCCTGTTCTTTCCCGCCGATGTCGTCTATCGACCCCACGACAATCCGTTGTTCGAACGCTTCATGACCCGTGCGCGCAATCGTATCTTCGGTACTGCCATCGACCGTCACGACCTGCGCGGTGTCGTGCGACGGATCAAGTCCGGTCACAATGTGTGGTATTCACCCGATCAAGATTTCGGTCGCGGTGCCAGCGTGTTTGCGCCCTTTTTCGGCGTGGAGGCTGCTTCGATCAAGCTTACCGCCAAGATTGCCCGCATGACCGGCGCCCCGGTCATGCCGCTGATGTTTCACCGCAACCCGGATAACCGCACCTATACCCTGGAATACTTGCCGCCATTGGATGATTTTCCCAGTGGCGATGAGGTAGCGGATGCCGCTCGGGTCAACGCGTTCATCGAAACGGCGATCCGCAAGCGCCCCGAGCAATATCTATGGTTGCATCGGCGCTTCAAGACCCGGCCGAAAGGAGAGGTAAGCCTCTACTGAAAATACAGGCGCTTACTATCGGTAACTTGACGCTCTGGTCAAGGGTGCCGAGTCTGAAAAATGAACCTGCCTTACGGTAAGGAGACCTTCATGCTCGGCAACGCCATGCTATTTCTGATCATCGCTATCATTGCCGGTGTTCTGGGCTTTAGTGGCATAGCAGGTGTGGCTGCAACCATTGCCCAAGTGTTGTTCGTGCTGTTTCTGATTCTGTTCGTTGTGTCGTTGATTCGCGGCCGGCGCTGACCGACACAAGAAAGTCTCGTCTCGAATGCGAACTGACCCCTAACAATTGGGGTCAGTTCACGAGGTCAGTGGGTTTTCCTATCTGCACGAATCCAGGGAGTGCTGAAGGCATCGGCGAGCAGGCTTAATCACAAGACGCCCGGAGCGCAGCTCCCGGAATGTACCTGCTACATGAGGAGAGCGAGCACCGCGTAACGCAGTGATTGAGTCGCGCAGCCATGTATTCAGTACTTCCTCATGCGTCGATACGCTTGTACTTCATCCGATGTGGAGTATCGTCGCCAACCCGCTTGCGGTGATCTTCCTCATACTCGGTGTAGTTGCCTTCGAAGAACACCACTTGAGACTCGCCCTCGAAACCGAGAATGTGGGTAGCGATACGGTCGAGGAACCAACGGTCGTGAGAGATCACTAGGGCACAGCCGGGGAAGGCGAGCAGGGCTTCTTCCAAGGCTCGCAGGGTTTCGACGTCGAGGTCGTTGGACGGTTCATCAAGCAGTAGCACGTTGGCACCCTGTTTCAGGGTCTGAGCCAATTGCAGACGTCCGCGCTCACCGCCGGATAGCTCGGAGAGACGCTTCTGCTGATCGTTGCCCTTGAAGTTGAAGCGGCCCACATAGGCGCGTGACGATACCTCATAGCCGTTGATGTTGAGAATGTCTTGTCCGTCGGACACGGCCTCCCATACGGTCTGCTTGTTATCGAGTGCGTCGCGGAGCTGCTCGACGTAGGCGATATCGACCGTGTCGCCGGTCACCACCTCACCGCCATCCGGTTGCTCCTTGCCTGTGATCAGCTTGAACAGCGTCGACTTACCGGCGCCGTTACCGCCCACTAGACCGACAATGGCCCCCTTGGGTACGCTGAAAGAAAGGTCTTCGTAAAGCAATTGGCCGTTGAAGCCCTTGCTGACCCCATCGAATTCGATGACCTTGTCGCCCAAGCGTGGACCGGGCGGAATGTAGATCTCGTTGGTCTCGTTGCGTTTCTGGAAGTCGCCGGATTGCATCTCCTCGAAGCGATTCAGGCGTGCCTTGCTCTTGGCCTGGCGTCCTTTGGCGTTGCTGCGAACCCACTCCAACTCCTGCTTGATGGCCTTCTGACGTGAGACTTCCTGCTTGGACTCCTGCTCGAGACGCTTTTCCTTGGCTTCTAGCCACTGGGAGTAGTTGCCCTCGAAGGGAATGCCCTGACCGCGATCGAGTTCGAGAATCCAGCCCGCCACGTTATCGAGGAAGTAGCGGTCGTGGGTGATGGCCACCACGGTACCAGGATAGTCGTGGAGGAAGCGCTCCAGCCAAGCCACTGATTCGGCATCCAGATGGTTGGTAGGTTCGTCGAGCAGCAGCATGTCAGGATTGGACAGTAGTAGGCGACATAGTGCCACGCGGCGGCGCTCGCCCCCGGAGAGATTGCCGACTTGAGCGTCCCAAGGCGGCAAGCGCAGAGCTTCGGCAGCGACATCGAGCTTGCGCTCGAGGTTGTGGGCGTCAGCAGCTTCGATCAGGTTTTCCAGGCGTGCTTGTTCGGAGGCCAAGGCATCGAAGTCGGCATCCGGCTCGGCATAGGCGGCATAGACGGCGTCGAGCTTTTCCTGAGCCTCCTTGATATGGGTCAGGGCTTCTTCGACGGTATCGCGGACGTTCTTTTCGTCATCGAGCTGTGGCTCCTGGGGTAGGTAACCGACATTGATACCCGGCATGGGGCGGGCTTCGCCTTCGTATTCGGTATCCACTCCCGCCATGATGCGCAGCAGGGTCGACTTTCCCGCCCCGTTGAGACCCAGCACACCGATCTTGGCGCCCGGAAAGAAGGACAGCGAAATATCCTTGAGAATCTGTTTCTTGGGGGGCACGACCTTGCCCACCCGGTTCATGGTGTAGACGTATTGCGCCATGGACATCCACTTGGGTTAGGGGTTTCAGTGGCCACCGATGATAGTGGCCGTTATCCCGAAAGGCTAGCCTTGCGACGGTCAAACCCAAATGGTGATGGGCGCTTGTGCGCCCATCACGGTGTCATTTCGCAGCGAGGTTATTCTTCTTCCTCGTCATCCATGTCCAGCAGCCAATCATCCTCGATGGCACGTTTCAGACGACGTTCCTCGAGCAAGGCCTCGACTTGCCGCCGGGCACGCAAGGTATCGGCCTTACTGCTAGAGCGTGAACGGGTATAGTGTTCGTCGTTGACGGCGTCGAGGAATTCCTGCTCGTCGTCGAGGGAGTTGTTGACTAGATGTTCTCGGCTCATGCGATGCCCTCCCATGACCCTGATTCTGATATTACACCCTATAGCACAAGCGCTTGGACACGATTCGTCAAGAGCCTGGAGGGCGCCATCGAGCACCTGGCGGCGCCTGATGGCCTATATAGCGTCAGATTCTCGGAAGAGCAAGAGGGGGAAGCGAAAAAATTCGATTCTGCATGAGGCTCACCCTGATGGGAGGGTCTTGTTATCATGCCGTCAACCCTATGGCGGACATGACGACATGGCACGAATTCGTATTCATTATTGCACGCAATGCCAATGGCTTTTGCGTGCTGGCTGGTACGCTCAGGAACTGCTCTCCACCTTTGGCGAGTCGCTCGAAGAGGTAGCGCTGATACCTTCCCATGGTGGTTATTTCGAGATCTTTTACGACGACGTCTCACTGTGGGAACGCAAGCGCGACGGCGGTTTCCCGGATATCAAAACCCTCAAGCAGCGTGTTCGCGACCGGCTCGACCCCGAGCGCGACCTCGGTCATATCGATCGATAATCTGACTTCGAGCTTCGAGCTTCGAGCTTCGAGCTTCGAGCTTCGAGCTTCGAGCTTCGAGCTTCGACTTTTCATTTGCAGCCCGGAGCTTGCCGCTCGGGGCTACAGGCCTGGGAGTAAAAATGACACAGGAACGTCAGGCCATGCTGTGCGGTCTGGGGGCCGTGGCGTTGTGGTCCACGGTGGCCACCGCCTTCAAGATAGCGTTGTCCATCATGTCGCCGATCGAACTAATGTGGATTGCCGCATTGGTTTCCTGGGCGTTGATGGGGGTACTGGTAAGTCGCCAGGGCTTGCTGGGGCAGGCTGTTCGTCAGGGCTGGCGCACTGCCGCCTGGGCTGGGTTAATGAATCCGGTGGCCTATTACTTGGTGCTGTTTGCTGCCTATGATCGGTTGCCCGGTCAGGAAGCCATGGCACTCAACTATACGTGGGCGTTGGCGATGGCGTTTCTGGCGGTACCGATTCTCGGCCATCGCTTGACCCGTCTCGATATCGTCGCTGGGCTGATCGCCTATGCCGGCGTGTGGGTGATCGCCACTCGTGGAGCGGTGTTCGATGTCGCTTTCACCGATCCGCTGGGAGTCGGTCTGGCGCTGGCCTCGACTCTGCTGTGGGCATTGTACTGGCTGCTCAACGCCCGCGACCACCGACCGCCTTTGGTAGCCCAGTGGCAGAATTTCAGCATTGGCTTGCCGGTTTTGACGGTCTTCGTGGTGCTGGGTCCGGGATTCGAATGGTATGGCTGGGCAGGAGTGGGGGCGGGGGTCTATGTGGGGCTGTTCGAGATGGGCGTCGCTTTCGTGCTGTGGCAACTGGCGGTGCAACGTATCTCGCGCACCGCCAAGGTCGCCAACCTGATCTTCCTGTCGCCGCCAGTATCACTGCTGTTACTGTTCTTTATCATCGGCGAGCCGATCCTGCCTTCGACCCTGATCGGCCTGCTGCTGATTCTTGGGGGGTTGGGCCTGCAACAACACCAGAAGGCGCCCGAACCGGCCAGTCAGTCCTGAGTGTTGAACGACAGGTCGACGTGGCGCTCCAGCAGTGTTTCTAGCTTGGGCCAGACGTTGTCGAGAATGATCGGTTGGGCACTGGCGGTGGGATGAATACCGTCACCTTGCATCAGCGACTCATCAAGGGCGATATTCTCGAGAATGAACGGTACCAGCGGCACATTGTATGTCTCGGCAAGCTCGGTGTAGGTATTGCGAAACGCCTCGCGGTATGCAGGGCCATAATTGGGTGGGATATCGATACCCAGTAGCAGTACGCCGGCATCGGCCTCGTGGCTGGCTTCGATCATCTTGGCCAGATTGGCATGCATCTGGCGCGGTGATAGTCCACGCAAGCCATCGTTGCCGCCGAGTTCCAATAGCACCAACTCGGGTTCATGCTGTCGTAACAACTCGGGCAAGCGCGATAGGCCTCCTGAGGTAGTTTCGCCACTGATGCTGGCGTTGATGACCCGAATGTCGTCACCTAGGCGTTCGGCCAGCAGATGAACCCAGCTCTGTTCCTGCTCGATACCATAGGCGGCACTCAAACTGTCGCCCATTACCAGCAGAGTGGGACGAGTGTCGGCGTGAACGGGCGCCGCTACCAGACATAACCAGACCAGACATGCCAGCCACAGCCGGGCAGCTACACGCTGTGGACTTCGTGGAATGCGCAGGAAAACAGGGAATTCTTTTACCATGATCGACTCCTCTCGACCTGATTCGACTCCGATTCTACACGCTCGAGCCTTGAGCAAGCAGGTGACTAGTGGCGAGCGACCGTTGACCATTCTGAGTGACTTGGGACTCACGGTGTTCCCGGGGGAGACTCTGGCGATTCTCGGCGCCAGTGGTGCCGGCAAGTCAACGTTGCTGGGGCTACTGGCAGGGCTGGACTCACCGACTACGGGGGACTTGGACCTGTTCGGTGAATCGTTGACGGCACTCGACGAAGATGGCCGTGCTCGTCTGCGAGCCGGTCGCGTGGGTTTCGTGTTTCAGAACTTCCAATTGTTGCCGACACTGACAGCACTGGAAAACGTGCTACTGCCATTGGAGTTGTCGCCTCTTGCCGATAGCGAGGCGCGGGGGCATGACTGGCTGACTCGGGTAGGGCTGGGAGAGCGCCTGGATCATCTTCCCAAGCAACTTTCCGGGGGCGAGCAGCAACGTGTGGCTTTGGCCCGCGCCTTCGTCACCGGTCCAGAGTTGGTGTTCGCCGACGAGCCGACCGGTAATCTCGACCAGGGCACCGGTAAGAAAATCATTGATCTGTTGTTCGAACTCAACCACGAGGCTGGCACCACCCTGGTGCTGGTCACTCATGATCATGCCTTGGCACGACGCTGCGACCGCTGCCTGCGCCTGGAGGATGGTCACCTCGTCGCCATGCATCACGATGAGGTGGAGGCATGAGTGTGACGACCGGCATCTCCAACGACCAACACGACTTGCCGCTGTCGGCGCCCAGATCCGCCATGCATTGGTTGACTCTCTCATGGCGGGGGTTGCGGCGCGATCTACGTGCTGCTGACGTGCGCGCCTTGTTCGTAGCATTGGCATTGGCGGTGGCGGCGGCGACGATGATCGGTTTCTTTCTCGATCGCCTGGAGCGTGGCCTCGAACGCCAGGCAAGCCAGATGCTGGGTGGCGACCTGGTGCTTGAACAGTCGCAGCCCTTTGATGAGGGGCTGCGGCGAGAACTTCACGATGCAGGGCTGACCGTAAGTGACCAGGTCGACATGGTCTCGATGGTCAGCAGTGAAGGGGCCTTCCAGCCGGCTAGCCTCAAGGTGGTCGACGATCATTATCCGTTGTATGGAATGGTGCATGTCGATCGCGGCGAAGGTGCCGAGCAGGTAGCCAGCGGGCCCAAGGTTGGCGAGATCTGGCTGGCTCCACGCTTGGCCCGGCTTATCGAAGTCTCGTTGGGTGATGACATCCAAATTGGCAGGACATCATTGACGGTCAGCGGCTTCATCGAGCGCGAGCCTGACCAGTCGGCAGGCTTCAGTAATTTCAATCCACGCTTGATGATGAACCTGGCTGACCTCGAGGCAACTGACTTGGTACAACCCGGTTCCCGGGTCGAGTTCGAGTTACTTGCCGCCGGCCCGCCCGAGGCCGTAGCCAGCCTGGAAGGGCGTCTCGATCAGTTGCGGCGTGAAGGGGTCGAAGTGCGTGACGTGCGGATCGACCGCCCCGGATTGGGGCGCTCGCTGGAGCGGGCGGAAAAGTATTTGAGCCTGGCCGGCTTGGCAGCGGTGCTGCTGGCCGGTGTAGCGGTGGCCATGGCCACACGCCGTTATGTGGATCGTCATTTGGATACGGCGGCATTGCTGCGCTGTTTTGGAGCCTCTCAGGCTCAGCTTACCCGCTTGTTTGCCCTGCAGTTGCTATGGTTAGCGCTGGCTGCCTCGCTGCTTGGCGCGTTACTGGGCTTGGCTGGTCAGGCAGGATTGTTGATGTTGCTGACGCGCTTTTTGCCACTGGAATTACCGCCTCCCGGGCTATTGCCGCTGTGGTTGGGAATGCTGACAGCCCTGGCTGTGCTGGTAGGCTTTGCTGGCCCCACCTTGTTGCGGCTCAAACGCGTCAGCGCGCTCAAGGTGCTGCGTCGAGAGCTCGACCCTTTGCCAGCATCGGCTTGGGTGGTAGTCGCTATGGCCAGTTTGGTCTTCGGTGGCTTGTTGTGGCTTTACTCGGGCGATGCGTGGCTCTCCTTCGGCTTGTTGAGCGGGGGGGTGGTCATGCTGGTAGCCTTGTGGGCCGTGGGCTGGCTACTGCTGGGGGGAGTCTTGCGTCTGGCATCGCGGGTACCGGTATCGAACGGTGGGAACGGCCATGACCTGCGCCAGGCAATACGTCTGGGAGCCCGGCAACTGGCACGTCGACGTCGCGCCAGTTTGGGACAGATGCTGGCCTTTGCCGTGACCTTCGCTGCCATGGCGATGATCGCGCTGGTGCGAGGCGATTTGCTGACCACTTGGCAGGCCCAGCTTCCCGAAAACACGCCCAACTATTTTGCCATCAATATCCAGCCCGGTGAGCGCCAGGCGTTTATCGAAACCCTTGAGGGCGCCTCCGACGAACTAACTGCACTCTATCCCATGGTGCGTGGACGTATCACTGCTATCAACGATCAACCGCCTCGCGAGGTGGTGCCGGTCGACGCGCAAGGCGATGGCTCACTACGTCGTGAACTCAATCTCACTTGGCGTGAGACATTGCCTGAGGGCAATCGCGTGGTAGCGGGTGAGTGGTTCGATTCTCTGGAAGCGGCGGGTTCCGGTTCAGGAGGTTGGTATGACGAGATCGATACCCAGTCGCCACCGCGTGTCCCGATATCCATGGAGGATGGCCTGGCGAACCGCTTGGGGCTGGGGTTGGGCGATACGCTCACCTTCACCATCGGTGGCGAGGATATTACTGGCGAGATTGCCAGCCTGCGTAACCTGGACTGGGACAGTTTTCGGCCCAATTTCTTTGTGATCTTCCCGCCCGGAGTGCTGGAGCGTTTCGGCCACAGCTATATCACGGCGTTCCATTTACCACGAGATAACAACGATGTCCTACGCCGGTTGGTCGACAACTTCCCCGGTGTGTCGCTACTCAATGTCGAAGCGATTCTCGCCCAAGTGCGCGACTTGCTTGGCCAGGTCACGCGTGCGGTAGAGTTCGTGCTCGGCTTCGTATTACTGGCTGGTGTCAGCGTACTGTACGCCGCACTGATCGCCAGCCGCCCCATGCGTGCCCATGAAAGTGGTCTGCTGCGGGTGTTCGGTGCCGGAGACCGACTACTCTCTCGCGTCCAAGGCGCTGAGTTCGCGGTACTGGGTTTTACCAGCGGGCTGATGGGGGCGCTGCTCGCCGAGTTGGCGGCAGGTGGGATCTATATCGGTTGGCTGGATCTTGCGCCGCGTATCCACTGGGGGCTATGGGTGACCTTGCCACTGGGAGGGGCATTATTGATCGGTATTATCGGTCACGTCCTATCACGCGGAGTACGCAAACAAGCTCCCATGGCCAGTCTGGGGTTGCTGGGAGAGGCTTGATGAGGCGATCTGGCGTAGACTGTAACGGTTCGTGTCCATTGTAATGCAATCTCAATGGAGGGGAATCATGAAATCCATCGGCCTTTGGTTGCTGAGCCTGGCTCTGTTGGTACTTCCAGGATCGGTGTTGGCCAGTCCAGAACGGCTGGAGGCCGACTTGCGAGCCATGTTCGGCGAGACGGGAACGTTCGAGATTGGCGATGTCTCTTCGCCGATGTTGTCGTTCGGCAGTCGCGTGGTTGCCGATACGCTGATCTATGATAGCGGCCACGGCGAGCGGGTGCTGGTCGACCGTTACACTGTGCGTGGTGACTACGATGCCCCCGATGCTGTAATGATCGATGGCTTGAGAGTTGAGGACACTCGAAGCGGTCTGACTGTGGTGAGTGTCGAGACGTTGAACTTTGAAGAGCCGTCGCACGCCGTTTTTCCGCTACAAAATGAGTCATTGGCGGATGCCTGGCGTACCGAGGGATTGAGCGTCGACAATCTCGCCATCGATCTTGCCTCCGACGTAGCCATGGAGTTATTCCACGACACGCCTTGGGCCGATGGAAGAGGGCGCCTTAACATTGCACGCATCGAGGGGCGGGAGTTGGCGGCGGACCGTATCGGTCTGCTCGAAGCGAACGAGCTTTCCGGTGAGGGTGAGAATCTAGGCGAATTGGGTTCCGGTTCATTCCGTCTGGCCTCGTTGCGGCTGGTGGATGCTCGTAATCTCGATATCGAGGAGGAGGCCCGTGTTGGCGAATTGCTATTGTCCGACATGGTTATCGACACCGATCGACTGGTGGGTGCCTTCGAGCGCTTGCGAGTGGATGGCGACACGGACGATGGCGAAGGCGGCGTGTGGCTCGATGCTATGCACCTGGACCTCAATCGGATGGTGGAGTTGGCTCCTGTTGACCAGCGCACCCAGATGCGCATGTTCAGCAATGTACTAACCGATGGTACTGGCGAGCTAGACCTGGATGTTGCCTTCGAAGGTCGCTGGACGGCAGAAGATGACATGGGATCGATCATGAGCCATGGCGTGGTGGACATGGCCAATGCGTTGCACCTCAGGCTGGACATGGATCTTCCGGTAGCCGTACCTACGGGCATGGAGCCGGCAGCTTACTTTGCTGGTCTCAACGATTTCGAGGACATGACCCTGCTGGGGGGCGATATCATCCTGCATCTTGAGGAGCAGGGCCTGTTCGGCCGCATTGCGCCGGTAGGCGCCGCCATGGCAGGCATCAGTGAGCAGCAGTTCATCGAACGGGCACGTACCCAGGCCCAGGGGTTCGGTATGGTGCTGGGAGATGACGTGAAGGCGATCTTGATGGCATTGGTTGGCATGCTCGAAGGCAACGTCAGTGAGTTGACGATATCCGCCTCGTTGCCCCCCAACAGCAACCTGGATAGCTATCGTGAAGATCCCCTGGGACTTTCAGAGCAGTTGAGTATTCGCGTCGAGAGCCGCTAATCCGCGTGCTTAAGTTTGGCTAAACCCAACGTGAGAAATAATGGGGCAGAGCATGACCCCCTTTCATGTGAAAGGACGTCAGGCCTAGGGTATCATGTTGGCTTCGATTTTCCCGCGATTTCGAGGACCCTCGACGATGTTCAGCCGTGACATGCAGATTGCCGGTTTCGATGATGCCCTGTTCGATGCGATGCAGAAAGAAGTCGCCCGCCAGGAAGCGCATATCGAACTGATCGCCTCCGAAAACTACGCCAGCCCCCGAGTGATGGAAGCCCAGGGGACCCAGTTGACCAACAAGTATGCGGAAGGCTATCCCAGCAAACGCTACTACGGTGGTTGCGAGTACGTCGATATCGTCGAGCAATTGGCCATTGATTACGCCAAGGAATTGTTTGATGCGGCCTATGCCAATGTCCAGCCGCACTCTGGTTCCCAAGCCAACAGTGCTGTTTTCCAGGCACTGGTCAAGCCGGGCGACACCGTATTGGGCATGAGCCTGGACGCCGGCGGCCACCTGACCCATGGTGCCAAGCCCAACTTCTCCGGCAAGCACTACAACGCGGTGCAGTACGGTATCGACGAGAACGGTCGTATCGATTACGACGAGGTTGCGCGTCTGGCCCGTGAGCATCAGCCGAAGATGATCATCGCCGGTTTCTCGGCTTACTCCCAGATCATCGACTGGGCCAAGTTCCGTGAGATCGCCGACGAGGTGGGTGCCTACCTGCTGGTCGACATGGCGCATATCGCCGGCCTGGTTGCCGCCGGTCTCTACCCGAGTCCGATGCCGCATGCCCATGTGGTCACCACCACCACCCACAAGACCCTGCGTGGTCCGCGTGGCGGCCTGATCCTCTCCAGCGAGGGTGACGCGGATATCGAGAAGAAGCTCCAGGCCGCCGTTTTCCCCGGTCAGCAGGGCGGTCCCTTGATGCATGTCATCGCCGCCAAGGCGGTGTGCTTCAAGGAGGCCATGACGCCTGAGTTCAAGAGCTATCAGCAGCAGGTGATCAAGAACGCCCAGACCATGGCTGGTGTGTTCATCGAACGTGGCTACGACGTGGTATCCGGCGGTACTGAGGACCATCTGTTCTTGCTGTCGCTGATCAAGCAGGGCCTGACTGGCAAGGACGCGGATGCTGCCCTGGGGCGCGCCCATATCACCGTCAACAAGAATGCCGTGCCGGGCGACCCGCAGAGCCCCTTCGTGACTTCCGGTTTGCGTATCGGCACGCCGGCGGTGACCACCCGTGGCTTCGGCGAGACCGAATGCCGCGAGTTGGCCGGCTGGATCTGCGATATCCTCGACGCGATGGTCAATGGCGACTCAACCGCGGTCGAAGCTGACGTCAAGGCCAAGGTCGAGGAAGTCTGTGCACGCTTCCCGGTTTACCGCGACTGATCGCTTCCCCGCCCAACATCTGACTATCGAGCGCCTCGGCCTATGCCGAGGCGTTTTTTTTGTTCTGGCCACCATGCCCCGAGGCTTTGACTAACGTCTAAAGGCATTATGTTCTTTTTTACACGATCCTATGTCGGACATAAACGGAGCATAGTCCTACACGACAGTCGGAGCTGGCATGAGCCGAGCCACATCTTCCCCCAACAATCGCGCAACGCGCCCCGATATCGCCGAGCAGCTCGCCGAGGCGATCTTCAGCGGCGTTTATGCTCCGGGGGATTTCGTGCCCAAGGAGCTGGATCTCTGCGAACAGTACAGTGTCAGTCGTAGCACGGTACGCAGCGCACTCCAGACATTGGTGGCAGCGGGCATGGTGAAGCGTATTTCGGGGCAGGGCAGTCGGGTACGCGAACTGGCCGAGTGGCACTTGCTCGACCCACGGGTCAGTGACTGGATGGCCCGTTTTGCCCAGCCCAACCCACGTATTCGTCGTGAGATCTTCGCCTTCCGAGTCGCCGTGGAACCCTTCGTGGCGCGCTTAGCGGCTGAGAACGCCACGGCGGCAGACCTGTTGGCGATCGAAACTGCCTACCATGGCATGATTAGGGCCTTGGAAACTCCCGATCATCTTTATCAGGGGGTAAGCCACGATGACCACGATGTCGCCTTTCACGAAGCAATCTTCGCTGCGACCCACAACCTGTTGTGGTCGCAGATCAGCCATGTGCTCAAACCAGCGATTGCGCTGCTGGTGGAAACATCCAATCACAGCGCCGATGAGCTCAACGACAGCATGGAACGCCATCGTCTTCTAATGGAGGCGATACGCCTGCG
Source organism: Litchfieldella anticariensis FP35 = DSM 16096 (assembly GCF_000409775.1). Taxonomy (GTDB): domain Bacteria; phylum Pseudomonadota; class Gammaproteobacteria; order Pseudomonadales; family Halomonadaceae; genus Litchfieldella; species Litchfieldella anticariensis. Next base: position 340,305 of record NZ_KE332392.1, read on the forward strand.
TCAACCTGAACAGGCCGAAGCCGCTGCCCTGTCTGTCCTTGAGAGAACAGGTCTCGACCTGGGGCTGGAGGGGCTGAGCAGCCATCTTCCCACCCTGCGCCTGCCAGGCGTGGGGCGTCTCGAGCCATCGTGAATGGCTCTTGTTCCCACGGCACCACTGGTGTCGCAACGATAACCTGAAAGCAAGCGAGAAGGGGCATCATGACCACTACCACGTCACTCAAGGGTTTCGCACTCAAGACGCTAGCCACTGCGGTACTGGGCTCCCTGGCCTTCGGGGCGCAGGCGGCGGAATACGAATGGACCTTCCAGACCTCCGAGACGTCCGGCGAGCCACAGTTCGAAATGAAGAAAGCGTGGGCCGACAATGTCAATCAAATGTCAGGCGGCCGAATCGAGATCGAGATATTGCCGGTCAATGCTGTCGTCCAGGCCAACCAGACGCTCGATGCGGTCGAAGCCGGCATCCTGCAGGGGCATCTGACCGACCCTAGTTACTTCTCGGGCCGTGACCCCGCCTTCGGCATGTTGGGTAATTTGGTTGGGGCCTGGGGCGATCCACTGGAGTTCCTCGAGTACATGAACCACGGCGGTGGCGAGGAGCTTTACAACGAGTTGGTCGAGCCCTACGGCGTACATTTGATCGGTGCTGCGGCAACCGGCCTGGAGTCGTTCCCTTCCAAGCGGCCGATTCGCTCCGTTGACGATCTCGAGGGCCTCAAGGTCCGTGCGCCGGAAGGCATGGTCTACAACATCTTCGAGAAAGCGGGAGCGGCACCGGTCAATCTGCCGGGTTCCGAGGTCTATACCTCGTTGGAGAAGGGAGTTATCGATGCCGCTGATTACACAGTGTTCTCCACCAACCACAGCCAGGGATTGCACAGCTTTGCCAACTACCCGAACTATCCGGGGTTCCACTCCCTGCCGATGGTGTCGGTATCGTTGAACAAGGAGATTTGGGACGGCCTGCCCGAGGACCTCAAGGCAATCCTGGAAACCTCGGTGGATAGACTGGCTTACGAAATGGTCTTCGAGCTCAAGAAACTGGATCTCGAGGCCGTGGCTGAGGCACGCAGCAACCCGGATATCGAACTGATCGACATGCCAGCCGAGGAACGTGCCAAGTTCCGCAATATTGCCAAGGAAGAGTGGGCAGCGTGGGCTGAGCGTAGCGAGATGAACCAGAAGATCTACGACTCGGTGGTCGAGTTCCTGCAAGCTCGCAACCTGATGTAACACGGTACACGCCAAATCATTTACTCATCATCCGACCGGTGGATCGCCCGAGCGACTTCTCGGGCGATTTACGGAGATAACCCATGTCGCAGCAACCTTCTGACACTCAAGACCTGTCCGAGGTCATCGAGCAGGCCGAGGACATCTCCCCCGAACGCAACGCCCTCGACCGCCTGGTGGCCCGCGGTGCTCGTGGCGCCGCCTGGATGATCCTGCTGGCCATGGCCATCAGCGTGGTCGAGGTGTTCCTGCGCTACGGCTTCAACAACCCCACCTCTTGGGTCCACGAGAGCGTGGTGTTCCTGGTCGCGGTGAGCTTCGCCCTGGGGGGGCCGGCGGCCATGGCCAAGAACAGCCACATTCGCGTCAAGGTGCTCTACGATAACGCCGGGGCGCGCCTCAAGGGCTGGATGGATCGCTTCAACGACCTGGTGACGCTGGGCTTCTGCCTGACCATGAGCTACGCCGCCTTCCACATGTTCTGGCGCGCCTCGCACAACCCGCTCGGCGAGTGGCAGTTGGAGCGCTCCGGGACCTCCTGGAACCCGCCCTTTCCGGCGCTGGTCAAGGGCGTAATTCTATTCGCCCTGGCGCTGATGACGCTGCAGGCAACGCTGCACCTGATCCAGTCGCTGCGCGCGCGACCGGCCACCACCTCGACCACCACGGCCAAGGAGGGGCGCTGATGGATATCGCAACTGCGACCCTGCTGATGGTGGGGGCGATCTTCGCGCTGCTGGTCACCGGCCTGCCGCTGGCCTTCATCACCGGTCTGGTGGCCATGGTCTTCACCTTCGGCTGGTTCGGCGAGACCGCACTGCCGCTGGTCACCAGCCGCGTCTATGGCTTTATCACCGAGTACTCGCTGGTGGCGGTACCGATGTTCGTGCTGATGGCCTCGCTACTCGATCGCTCGGGGATCGCCAAGGACCTGTTCAACGCCATGCGTGTGTTCGCTGGGCGTCTGCCCGGGGGCGTGGCGGTGCAGACCATCGTGGTGGCGTTCTTCCTCGCCGCGCTGTCGGGAATCATTGGTGGTGAGATCGTGCTGCTGGGGATCCTGGCGTTGCCGCAGATGCTGCGCCTGGGCTACGACAAGCGGCTCTCGATCGGCGTGGTGTGTGCCGGTGGGGCACTCGGCACCATGATGCCGCCGTCGATCGTGCTGATCATCTACGGCCTGATCGCCAGTGTGTCGATCGCCGAACTGTTCACCGCCGCGGTGACCCCGGCGGTGATCCTGATGGGCTCGTACATCGCCTATGTGCTGGTGCGCTGCCTGAAGAACCCCGAGATGGGCCCCCCGCTCTCCGACGAGACCCAGGACAACCCCTTCGCCAGCAAGCTCGACGCCATCAAGGCGATCCTGCTGCCGGGCATGATCGCCTTCCTGGTGCTGGGCACCATCTACGGCGGCATCGCCTCGGTCACCGAGGCCGCAGCGATGGGCGTGTTCGGGGTGATCCTGGCCATCCTGCTGCGCGGCGAGTTCAGTCTGGGCATGCTGCACCACAGCCTGAGCCAGACACTGAACACTTGCGGCATGATCATCTGGATCGGCATCGGCGCCGCGGCGTTGGTCGGGGTCTACAACCTGATGGGCGGCAACCGCTTCGTGTCGGGACTGATCCTCGGGCTCGAGGTCGCGCCGATCGTGATCATCCTGGTGATGATGGGCATCATGCTGGTCTTGGGGCTGTTCCTCGACTGGATCGGCATCGCCATGCTGGCCTTGCCGATCTTCCTGCCGATCGTCACCCAATTGGGCTTCGACCCGATCTGGTTCGGCATCCTGTTCGCGGTGAACATGCAGGTCTCGTTCCTATCGCCACCATTCGGGCCGGCGGCGTTTTATCTCAAGAGCGTGGCACCGCCGGAGATCAGCCTCAAGGATATCTATGTGTCGGTGCTGCCGTTCATGCTGATTCAACTGTGTGTGTTGGCGGCGCTGTTGATGTGGCCGCAATTGGCCATCTGGCCGCTGTGATACGGGAATATATCCACTGATTGCAATATATGAAAAACCGCCGATTCCGATCGGCGGTTTTTCATAGAGAATGTTCAATATCTTGTCTGGAAAAATCGGAAAGAAGAGAAGTTATTAGATACAGGCTTGGTGGAATTGAAGTCGATGATTAGTCTGCAAAGGTTCGTTGATGAATTAGCCTGTCAAAGTTTTCAAGTATCTGTCGACGATCTCTTCTGGGGGGAGACGAATGTCGATAACAATGGCTTCATCTTCGCCAGGAGCTTGCAGATCTCTAAGTTGGCTGTCGAGCATATGATCACCATGAAAAAAGTGTCCTTGGCGGCTTACCAGCCGTCGTAATAGCACGTCACGATCACCATGAAGATACAGGATACGCAGCTCTGGAGCCCCTTGGCGTAGTATGTCCCGATAGCGACGCTTGAGAGCGGAGCATCCAATAACCACTGTCTTCTTCCGCCTTCCGTAGTCACGATAGAAGTTGGCAAGTGTTTGCAACCAGTCTTTTCTGTCATTGTCATTCAGTGGCTCACCTCGTGACATCTTGGCAATGCTGGTAGCGCTGTGATGATCGTCGGCATCGATGAAATCAGCTTGTAGCCGTTCAGCAATGAGCTTCCCTATGTGAGATTTTCCCGACCCGGAAACGCCCATTACCAGAATGGATTTTGGCCTGGTGTCCATTGTTTATTACTCGAATAATACATTGACAACGTGTGCCGCATTATAACGGCTATAGGTGGTAAAGAACCAGAAAAACTCAGGCTTAATATGTATCTTTTGATAACGTGCCAGAAGGATTTTTAGCATGCACCAATATGGTGAGATAAAAGAGGTCGATAGCGCAATCTGGCCCCAATATAGTGCTTGGTGCTTAATGCCAGCATATAACATGGCGATATCTGACAACGAAATGGGTGCTTTGGCATGCTACGTGCTAGGTTCATCATTAGCATGAACGCTACATAGGTGCTGCCATGACACAGTTGTCTTCTCGTCCACGAGTGGTATTCACCGATCTTGATGGTTCCTTGCTCGACCATGATACCTATGGCTGGCAACCCGCCAGTGCCTGGCTGTCACGACTGCAACATGCCGGTGTACCGGTAATCCCCGTCACCAGTAAGACTCGTGCCGAACTACTGTCCCTGCGCCTTGATCTGGGGCTAAGCAATAGCCCATTCATCGCCGAGAATGGCGCTGTGATCGGTTTGCCACCAGCCTGGCAGCACGCCCGCCTTGATCGTAATCCAGACAATGTCGGAGGGTTGTGCATCAAGACGCCCAGCTTGGATGTGGGATTCATTCGCAGACGCCTGGAGGTACTCAGGGAACGGCTAGGGCTGTCGTTTCGTAGCATGGGGGAAATGGCGCTGGACGAGATCATGGAGCATACCGGACTTCCTGAACCACAAGCGCGATTGGCCCGGGTTCGTGAAGGTAGCGAGCCGCTGATTTGGCAGGACTCCGAAGCGGCGTTGAAACATTTCGCTCAGGCGCTCAATGACGATGGTCTGCACCTGACTCGCGGCGGACGCTTCCTGCACGTAATGGGTCGGGTGCACAAGGGAGACGCTCTGCATTGGTTGGTCGATCGATTCGTGGCATTACGCGGCACCCGGCCGCACACCCTGGGGTTGGGTGATGGTCCCAATGATATACCGCTGTTGGAAGCAGTGGACCTGGCGGTACTGATTCGTGGTCGTCATGGTCAGCCAGTCGAGGTCAAGGCCGAGCGACTCTATCGCACCCGCGAACATGGTCCCGAAGGATGGGTCGAGGGGTTGGATTACTGGTGGGGTGAGGAGATCCCGATATGAGCGACTTCTATCAGAATGGCATCATCACCAATTTCCACAATCTGACCCGACGCCCGGTGGAGGCCCTGGAAGTCGATTTGGTGCGTTTTTCCATGCGGCGCCCCATGGGGCTAATCCTGCCGTCGCTCTATTCCGAGCTCGAGGGGCCGGCTCTGTCGCATATCGTCGATGAACTGGCCAAAGTGCCATATCTCTCGGAAATAGTCATTGGCCTGGATCAGGCCGACCGAGAGCAGTTCCTGCATGCCCGAGAGTTCTTTTCACGTCTGCCGCAGCACCATCGTATTCTGTGGAACGACGGGCCACGGCTGAGAGCGCTTGACGCCGAACTGGCTGCCGAGGGCATTTCCCCGCAAGAGCCGGGCAAGGGGCGCAATGTGTGGTTCTGTGCCGGCTATGTACTGGCCTCGCGGCGGGCCGAGGCGGTGGCGTTACATGACTGCGACATCGTCACCTACGATCGTAGTTTGTTGGCCCGACTGATCTATCCCGTAGCTCACCCTCAATTCAACTACGAGTTTTGCAAGGGCTACTATTCACGTATCGCCGCGGGTAAGCTCAATGGCCGGGTGGCGCGCTTGATGGTGACACCGCTTATTCGTGCGCTGAAGAAGATCTACGGCCCCCTGTCATATCTCGACTATCTCGATAGCTATCGCTATCCGCTTTCCGGCGAATTTTCCATGCGTGCCGCCGTGCTAGACGGAATCCGCATTCCCAGTGACTGGGGGCTGGAAATCGGTGTGCTCTCCGAAGTGCATCGCAATTATTCCACCAAGCGGTTATGCCAGGTGGATATCGCCGATATCTACGATCATAAGCACCAGCCGGTTTCCGAGGACGATCCCGGAGGCGGTCTCAATCGCATGAGTCTGGACATCGCCAAGGCGCTATATCGCAAACTGGCAACATTGGGCATACAGATCAATGCTGAAAGCTTTCGCACCATCAAGGCGACTTACTATCGCATTGCCCTGGATCTGATCGAAACCTATGACAACGATGCCGTAATGAACGGGTTGAAGCTCGATCGCCACAGCGAGGAACAGGCGGTGGAGTTGTTTGCCGCCAATATCATGGAGGCGGGGAAGGTGTTTCTCGACAATCCTCGCGACAAGCCTTTCATTCCCAGCTGGAACCGGGTGCAGGCGGCGATTCCCGATCTGCTGGAACGTATGCATGCGGCAGTAGAGCTCGATAACAAGGGCAAGGTGTAGAGGACTCCAGCTTTTACTGGTAACGAGAGATCCAGCCCAAGAAGTAATGGGGACGGCTCAGATAGTTCGTGGAGCCTTGCACTCGATCAAGGTGGCTCTCTCGATTATCCAGTATGCTGAAGAAATCGAACATACAAGCTGGAGCGAGAGGGCGAAGTTCTGCATGGCGACACTGACCTTCCAGGGGGCGGTCGGTGAGGTTACCGGGTCGCGTTACCTCATTGAGCTCAATGACACCGAACCATCCCACAAGTTGCTGTTGGAATGCGGCCTGCACCAAGGCGGTCCGGATGCTGAGCGAGTCAATGCCAGGCCTTTCGGCGCTCTTGCTCGACAACTATCCGCTGTGGTCCTGTCACATGGCCATCTCGATCATGCGGGGTTGTTGCCCAAGCTGGTACGTGAAGGATATCGCGGGCCGATTCATTGCCCCTGGGACACCCGGGATCTGTTGGAGATCATGCTGGCCGATGCCGCCTTCGTCATGGCCAAGGACATCGAGTGGGAGAACAAATGGCGGACCAAGGCTGACAAACCGTTGCTCGAAGTGCTCTATGACTTGGACGATGTCGAGCGCACACTGAAGCTGTGTGAGCCCCATGGCTATGGCCAACCGGTGTCCTTGCCTGGCGGTGCAACCTTGGTGTTCCGTGATGCCGGCCATATCCTGGGATCGTCGATCGTGGAACTTGGTCTGCCATCTGGCGGGCGCCAGCGACGCTTGGTGTTTTCAGGAGACTTGGGTAATCCCAGCTCGGTGCTGATGAAAGAGCCCGAGAAAATCCATGAAGCCGATGTGGTGATGATGGAAAGTACCTACGGTGACCGTGATCACCGTCCCTTGGAAGAGACCATCGAAGAATTTTCGCAGGTACTCGAGGAAGCGCACGATGCCGGTGGAAACGTTCTGATCCCGGCCTTTGCTGTCGGACGCACTCAGGAAATCCTTTATCACTTGAGCGTGCTGTACCACGAGGGGCGACTCAAGCAACAGCGTATCTTCCTCGACAGCCCCATGGCGATTCGCGTTACTGAGCTGTATGCCAGGAAACGCAAATCACTCAACCGCGAGGATCTCAAGGTACTCAATGTGGCTGCCCAAGGCGATCCTAGCCAGTACCTTCCTGTGCTACGTCTGACTCGTAGTGTCGAGGAGTCCATGGCCATCAACCGCATTCATGGCGGTGCTATCGTCATCGCCGGGGCAGGTATGTGCAATGGCGGCCGTATCTTGCATCACTTCCGCTACAACCTAGCCAAGCCTAGCACGAGAGTGGTGATCGTTGGCTTCCAAGCTGCCGGTACCTTGGGGCGACAGCTGGTCGATGGAGCCGAGCGAGTCAAGGTGCTGGGGGATGAATTGCCAGTGAAAGCGAAAATTCACACTATCGGAGGGTTCTCTGCGCATGCCGGTCAGTCTCATCTAGTGGGATGGGCGGGAGCTTTCCGTCATCGCCCTCAGTTTTATCTAGTACATGGTGAGCCGAGTGCTCAGAAGGCGCTACAAACGGCTTTGGCGGAAAGTGGTATCGAGGCCGATATACCTGGCTACGGTGATTGCGTTTCGTTATGAGCGATACTTTAATATTATTAAAGACTATAACGATATAACTTTTATTTTGGTATACTGCCCTCATATCGCCGCCATATACGATATGGAGGTATCACATGAACATTCCTACCGTTACCCATTTCTTCGACGAGCCCACTAACACGTTCAGCTACGTGGTACGGGATCCGATGAGTCGGGCCTGTGCCATTCTCGATTCTGTACTGGATTTCGACTATGCCGCTGGACGTACTGACGTACGTTCCGCTGATGCCGTCATCGATTTCATCCAGAAGGGAGGCCTAGAGGTAGCGTGGATCCTCGAAACTCACGTCCATGCCGACCATCTGTCGGCCGCGCCTTACCTGAATGAAAAACTGGGGGGTAAGACCGGAATCGGTGCCAGGATCACGGAGGTTCAAGAGATCTTCGGGAAGGCGTTCAATGCCGGCACTGAGTTTGCCCGCGACGGCAGTCAATTCGACCGGTTGTTCGAAGAGGGCGATACCTTCGCCATCGGCAATCTAGAAGGGCGGGTACTGCATACCCCGGGTCATACTCCAGCGTGTCTGACTTATGTGATTGGTGATGCCGCCTTTGTCGGCGACACCCTGTTCATGCCCGATTATGGGACTGCCCGATGCGATTTCCCGGGTGGTGATGCCCGCGCCATGTATCGCTCGATCCAAAGGATATTGGCCTTGCTGCCCGAGACTCGTCTGTTTATGTGTCACGACTACAAGACAGCAGAGCGGGAGGAGTATCGGCACGAAACCCATGTTGCTGAACAGCGGGCCCACAATATTCATGTGCATGAGGGGGTTAGTGAAGACGAGTTCGTTCGAATGCGCATCGAACGCGATTCTACCCTGGACATGCCGCGGCTCATTCTCCCCTCGGTACAGGTCAACATGCGTGCTGGCCATATGCCACCGCCCGAGAGCAACGGCCAAGTCTATCTCAAGGTTCCTCTCAACCTCCTTGGGCAAGAGTAGACGACATGAACCGGGTGGCGGGTGGAAGCCGAACGGAAGTGTGGTGATCCCTCAGCGCAGTACCAACCACAGGCTGCGATAGGGACGTAATTCTTTTACCGTCTCCCAAGGTACATCTTCCAACAGGTCGAACCAGCTACCGTCGCTGAGTGCCTCCAGGTCGAGCGGCTGGCGCTTGTCGGTGACGTTGTAGATCGCCAGCAGCCGACGGCCATTAGGCAGTGGTCCGCGCTCGATGGCGAGTAAGGTGTCCGGGGTGTCAAGAACGCGCTGCGGAGCCTCAGGATGGAAACAGGGCTCACTGCGTCGGATCGCCAAGCGGCGTTTCAGTGCCAGAAACACCTCTCGGGTCGGCGTGTTGCGGCTGTCGAGCAGTTCGTCGAGTTCTTCTTTCTGCCAGCGGCGGCGATTGATCGAGCGCAGCCGGCCGCTGCGCTCGATACCTTCATGATCGTTGAGAGTGGCGGTCAAGGAGTGCAAGTAAAGCGCCGGGATGCCCTGCAAGGCCATCATCAAATGCTGGCTGCACAGGAAACGCTCGACCTGCCAAGGGTCGGGGCCGCGCCGGGTACCCTTGAGCGCTTCGAAGTAGGTGATGTTGATCTCGTAAGGCGAATCCTTGCCGTCGGGGTTGGCTTTCATGCTGACGAAGCCGCCGAAGCGATGCATCAGTTCGAGCAAGGTTTCGACCTCATGTTCAGGCAGCAGTCCTTCGAGCGCGCGCACACCGATGCCATCATGGCTGGCGGTGAAGTTGAGATAGCTGCAGCCGGGGGGCAAAGCCGGCAGGCTTTTCAACCAGCCCGCCAGGGTGGCGGCTTCACCACTGGTTAGAGTGTGCACCAGTAGCGGAGGCAGGGTGAACTGATAGATCAGATGCGCCTCATCAGGCATTTCCTGCTGACTATCGAGACGTTCCAGCCCCAGGTAGCTGAGGTTTTCGCGGTGAGGGACGTTGGTCTCGGTGACCAGCAACGTCCCCGGTGCCATGAAGTCGGCGACCGCGCGCAGTAGGCGCACGACAGCATGAGTCTGGGGTAAGTGGATGCAGGAAGTCCCGACGTCTTTCCACAGGTAGGCGATGGCGTCGAGGCGGATGATACGGGCGCCCTGCTCGATGTAGTAGAGCAGAATGCCGATAAATTCCAGCAACACGTCCGGGTTGGCGAAGTTGAGGTCGATCTGGTCGTCCGAGAAGGTTGCCCACACATGGCGAGTGCCTCGGCGCGTGGATACTGGCACCAACAGGGGAGTGTTGCGTGGTCGGGTTACCGCCGAGAGGTCGGTATCCGGTTCCATCTCGATGAAATAGTCGCGTCCCGGTTGGCTACCGGCCAGGTAGTCGACGAACCACAGTGATTCGCGCGACACGTGATTGATCACCAGGTCCACCATCAGGTCGTGGTGATTGGCCAGGTGACGGATATGTGACCAATCGCCCAAGGCCGGGTTGACCTCACGGTAATGGATCACCGAGAAGCCATCGTCGCTGCTCCAAGGAAAGAAGGGCAGCACATGTACGCCACTGAAAGTACTGTCGAGACGGGTTTCGAGAAAGTCGTCTAGTACCTCGAGAGGAGGGCGTTCGCCATCCAGTAACGAGTCACCATAGGTGATCAACCACTGGTCCCGTTCGCTCCATAATGCGCCGGCTCGGGGAGTCGAGGTGTCACCAAGCGCACTGCTTTGGTGCGATAGCAACGTCAGCAAGCGTCTTAGTACTTCATCGGTGCGTGGGCCGTAGATTTCAGCCAGGCGCTCGGCCGCCAGTGCTATGAAGGTGTCTTCGTCCAGGTGGCGACCGGTAGTGGGGGGAAACGTCGAGGACATGGGCAGCTCCGGACACGAGGTGGAGAGACGGAATTTCCTCTAGTCTTGCAGAAGCCGTGCCAGCCATGCACGCGACATCGGGATCCTGCTGGGCGGGATCAGGGTAAACCGTTACAATACAACGACAAATAACGCTTAACACGCCGGAAGCTAGCCGATGCACTGTCCTTTCTGCGGTACGCACGACACCAAGGTCACCGATTCACGCCTGGTGGCCGATGGTGATCAAGTGCGGCGTCGTCGCCAATGCGCCGCCTGTGGCGAGCGTTTCACTACCTATGAAACCGCTGAATTGGTCATGCCACGCGTGATCAAGGCCGATGGTTCTCGCGAGGTCTTCGACGAGACCAAACTGCGAGCGGGCATGCTGCGCGCATTGGAAAAACGACCGGTCAGTGCCGAGTCGATCGAGGCAGCAGTGGAACGTATGCGTCAGCGCTTGCGTGCCAAGGGCGAGCGCGAAATCGAGTCTCGCGAGGTTGGCGAAGAAGTCATGCGTGCTCTGAAACGACTCGATCAGGTCGCCTATATCCGCTTTGCCTCGGTTTACCGACGTTTCCAGGATATCGACGAATTCCGCGCCGAGATCGACCGGCTTGCCCAGGAACCACACTTCCCCCCCAATGATGACCATTGATCGCCATGCCCAAACTGACCCCTGAATTCTGGATGGCCAGGGCGTTGACCTTGGCGCGCCGTGGTCTCTATACCACCGACCCCAATCCAAGGGTCGGTTGTGTTCTGGTCAAGAACCGTCGCTTGGTAGGCGAGGGTTTTCACGCTCGGGCTGGCGAACCGCATGCTGAGATCCATGCCTTGAATGACGCCGGTAGCGCCGCCAAAGGAGCGACAGCCTACGTGACCCTGGAACCCTGTTCTCACCAGGGACGTACCGGGCCCTGTTCTCAAGCACTGATCGATGCCGGTGTGAAGCGAGTGGTGGCGGCCATGCAGGATCCCAATCCTCTAGTGGGTGGGCGTGGCTTCGCCATGTTGCGCAAGGCTGGTGTCGAAGTGGAATGTGGCTTGTTGGAAGACGAAGCACGAGCACTCAATCCTGGATTCATCTCCCGAATGAGTCGTTCGCGACCTTTTGTAAGGTTGAAGATGGCCACCAGCCTGGATGGTCGTACCGCCATGCGTTCGGGAGAATCGCAATGGATCACTGGGTCGGCGGCGCGTACTGAGGTGCAACGTTTGCGAGCACGTTCAAGTGCCGTGATCAGTGGTATCGAGTCGATCATTTTTGATAATTCGCGACTGACCGTGCGTGCCGATCAGTTGCAGTTGGAGGATGCCGAGGACATCGCCCGCCGCCAGCCTTTGAGAGTGGTGGTCGACACACAGCTGCGACTACCATTGGCGGCTGCCTGTCTGCGAGAGCCAGGACGTACCCTGGTGGCGACCTGTAGCCGCGACGGCGAACGCCGCAAACGCTTGGAGGCGGCAGGGGCCGAGATATTGGTCCTCCCCTCCGGGCATGATGGCCGGGTCGACCTCGAGGCACTACTGGCTCATCTTGCCAAGGAAGAGGATGCCAACGAGGTACTGCTCGAAACCGGGGCGACCCTGGCGGGGGCCATGCTTGATGCCGATCTCATCGATGAAATCCAGTTGTTCATGGCACCGACACTGTTGGGTGGCGAGGCGCGGCCGCTGTTCGCCTTGCCAGGGGTAGAACGGATGGCTCAGCAGCGGGCCTTGGATATCGAGGATATCCGAGCCGTGGGACGCGATTGGCGTATTACTGCGCGGCCGCTTTCGACTGGCGTCCGACGCCGTGCCAAGGTACCCTGAGCGCCGACTAAGGTAGGGCGTTGGTGAATGGCAACTCCGTCGCCAAGCCAAGTCGCAAGCCAGCGACACCTTGCAGGTATAGGGAAATAAGGCACTTGTGCCGTATTTCCATGATATTCGGAGATTCCATGGTGCACTCATCACACGATTCGGCCCCCGCTGACGAGGCGCCACAGGCCAGCGGCCTGGCGCGTGTCGAAGAGCTGATCGAGGACATTCGGCAGGGCAAGATGGTGATCCTCATGGACGATGAGGATCGCGAGAACGAAGGTGATATCATCATGGCCGCCGAGAAGGTTCAGGCCGAGCACATCAACTTCATGGCACGCCACGCCCGTGGCCTGATCTGCCTACCGATGACCCGGGAGCGATGCGAACGCCTCAAGTTGCCACTGATGGTGCGTGACAATGGTTCCGGCTTTGGCACCAAGTTCACTCTTTCCATCGAGGCTGCCGAGGGAGTCTCGACGGGTATCTCCGCTGCCGATCGGGCGCGTACCGTACAAGCGGCGGTGGCGCGTGATGCTCGCCCCGAGGATATCGTCCAGCCGGGGCATATCTTCCCATTAATGGCTGAGCCAGGCGGTGTGTTGCGCCGTGCGGGTCATACCGAGGCTGCTTGCGACCTTGCCGCCATGGCTGGGTTCGATCCCAGTGGCGTGATCTGCGAGATCATGAACGATGACGGCAGCATGGCGCGTCGTCCGGAGCTCGAGCGTTTCGCCGCCGAACACGGGCTGAAGATCGGCACTATCGCCGACTTGATCCATTACCGCATCCACAATGAGCAGACCATAGAGCATCTCGAAGCCAAGGTAGTGATGACCGCTTTCGGGGAGCTGACGCTACATGTGTTCCGTGACAGTATCCAGGGCGCGCACCACCTGGCGCTGGTCAAAGGCCTCCCCGATCCGCAGCAGCCGACCACGGTGCGCGTGCACCTTGCCGAACCGTTGCGCGACCTGCTGACGCTGACCAAGCCCGATAGCCAGAGTTGGACTGCGCAAGGAGCTTTGGCCGAGATTGCCAAGGCCGAACGGGGGGTCTTCGTGCTGCTCGATGATGGTCGCCCACATCAGGATTTGAAGGATCAGCTCGATATCCTGCTGGAGCGCAAGCGAGCACCGCGTACTAGCGATTCCGATGGGGCGGGCAACTACCTGACCATCGGTACCGGATCGCAGATTCTGCGTCATCTCGCGGTGGGCAAGATGCGTTTGCTCAGCTCACCTTGGAAGTTCTCGGCGCTTTCCGGTTTCGATCTCGAGGTCGTCGAACGTTTGAGTCCCTGATACATAAGCCCCGGTCGTGGCTTCATGGGCCGAGACTTCGTCTTTGACCGGGCCTGATATCAAGCCCTTTATCGTGTGTCCTGCGGGACACGGTGTGGATTAGCAGGATTGGAAATCATGCAACCTATTTCCCAAGTCGAAGGCAGCTTCACCGATGTCGATGGTCGCTACGTGATTGTGGTAGGCCGCTTCAACCATCATGTGGTCGACAGCCTGGTGGAAGGCGCCGTCGACAGTTTGGTGCGTCATGGTGTGGATGCCGAGCATATCGATATCGTTCACGTCCCGGGCGCCTGGGAATTGCCGCTTGCAGTCAAGCGGGCACTGAAAGTGGTCAAGCCGGATGCTGTCATCGCATTGGGCGCCGTCATTCGCGGCGGGACTCCGCACTTCGAATACGTGGCCGGTGGTTGCAATGCTGCCTTAGGCAATCTGCAGCTCGAGTTCGACACGCCGATCGCCAATGGTGTCCTGACAGTGAACTCGATCGAGCAAGCCATCGAACGGGCAGGTACCAAGGCCGGCAACAAAGGAACTGAAGCGGCCATGGCGGCGATGGAAATGGTCTCGTTGCTACGCCAATTCGGAGGTGAGGCATGAGCCAGCAGCGTCGTTCTCCTTCCAAGGCGCAGCAGGCCCGTCACGCGGCACGAGAACTTGCCGTTCAGGGACTTTATCAGTGGCAATTGACCGGTAAGCCGATCGCCACGGTAGAGGCCGAGTTTCGTAGCCAGGTTGCCGACGAAGACCTGGAAGATCACGAGAATTGGCACAAGGTGATGGAGATCGCCGACTTGGCACTATTTCATGAGCTGCTGCACAACGTGGCACGTTTCCAGGCCGATCTCGACGCGACTCTCAAGCCGGTGTTGGACCGTCGGCTGGAAGATCTCGACCCCATCGAGCTCGCAATTCTGCGGCTCGGGACCTATGAATTGTCGCGGCGCATGGAGGTGCCCTATCGAGCGGTGATCAACGAGGGAGTCGAACTGGCCAAGTCGTTTGGTGCCACTGACGGCCACAAGTACGTCAATGGCATCCTCGACAAGCTGGCTGCTCGTCTGCGTTCCACCGAGGTCGGCGCGCGTCGCTGACATGCCCCGGACGATGTCTAGCCCAATGTACGGCGAGTTCGAGCTGATCGCCCGCTATTTCACTCGTCAGCCCAATGACGACGGCGTGCTGTTGGGAGTGGGGGACGACTGTACCTTGCTGCAACCGACACCGGGATATTGCTTGGCTGTCAGTGTGGATACCTCGATCGCCGATGTACATTTCCCGGCCGAGGCGCCGGCCTATGCCATCGGTTACCGAGCGCTTGCGGTTAGCCTCAGTGATCTGGCCGCGATGGGCGCCACCCCTCGCTGGTGCCTGATGGCGTTGTCTCTTCCCGAAGCGTGTGAAGCCTGGCTTTCCGAGTTTGCCCGAGGCTTTCATGCCTTGTGCGATTCCTGTGGCGCGACGTTGGTGGGAGGAGACATCGCCCGTGGTGAATTGAGTGTCGGCGTGACCGTGCATGGCGAATTGCCGCCGGGAACGGCGTTACGGCGCAGTGGTGCCCAGCCCGGCGATGTGCTGGCAGTGACAGGCTCACTGGGTGGCGGACATGGCGGTCTGTTGGCCTGGCAACAGGGGGAACGAGATCTTGACGACCCGCTGCTGGCTGCCTATCTGCTACCTCAGCCACGCGTCGAAGCCGGTCAGGCCCTGCGTGATCTGGCTACGGCAGCCATCGATATCTCCGATGGATTGCTAGCGGATCTACAACACCTGCGCGAGGCTTCGGGTGTGGGCGCGGATATCGATGTCGAGGCACTGCCCTTGACCCGAGGATTGGTGGAGCGTCTTGGCGAAACTGGCGCCCTCCATGCGGCCTTGGGTGGAGGGGACGACTATGAACTGCTCGTCAGTTTGCCGCCCGCTGTCGTCAGGCAGGCCCGCCAACGCCTGAAGGCATTGGGCGTACCCCTGACCGTGATTGGCAGGTTATCTTCTGAGCAGGGGGTTCGCGGGGTACCGGAATCGGTACCCAGTGGCTGGCAGCACTTCCACGGAGGGACGCCATGAATCGCGCCCCCGCGAGTGTCTGGCGACGCCCTACCCACTTTCTGGCCTTTGGCCTAGGGAGTGGTGCCGTTCCTTGGGCGCCGGGCACTTTCGGCACCCTGGCAGCGATACCTTTCTACTGGCTGATGTCCGATCTTCCATTGGGCTGGTACTTGAGCCTGGTTGGCGTGGCGATGGTGATTGGTATCTGGCTGTGCGACAAGACTTCGCACGATCTGGGGGTTCACGATCACTCGGGCATCGTTTGGGATGAGTTCGTCGGCTACTGGTTGACGATGGTGGCGGTGCCCTTTTCCTGGGAAGCGGCGCTGTGGGGCTTCGTCGTCTTTCGCATCTTCGATGTCTTCAAGCCGTGGCCGATCCGCTGGGCCGATCGTCGCGTAGCGGGTGGCTTCGGTATCATGATCGATGATGTCATGGCTGCCCTCTATGCTTGGGGGACGATACACTTGTGGCTGTGGCTACATTGAGAAAACACTGAATAAATGTCTGCGCGGGCGGATCGCTGCGTTGCGGTTCGCTCGGGGGCGCCTAGTCTGCTCGTCAATTTATTCAGCGCTTTCATGATGGAGAAACTTATGCGCAAGGGACTGCTCATCGTTGCCGCCATCGTGGTGTTGGGTGTGGGGTATCTGGCTGGGCAGGTCATATCGAGCCTGCTATTCGAACGTGAACTCGAGAGAACCCTGAACGATTTGGCGGCGCGTAGCGACGTACAGGTCGAACGACATGATGTCGAGCGCGGCTGGTTCGTATCGCGCGGCGAGATCGTGCTGATGCCGCAATTCGGTGACGGCTGGCGGTTCGAATTGCCTTATACCGCCCGCCATGGGCTGCTAAGCACTCGAGCCAATGGGCGCTTGGTGCCGATACGCGGTGACGAAAGCACCCCTCTGTTCGGCGGACGATTGCCGGGCACGTCACCGCTCTGGCATGCCGAATATCGTACCCTGACCAACGACATGACGGCGCGCGTCGATCTGGCGGCATTTCGTACCACCGAGGGCAAGCGTCAGTTCGACTTTCAAGGTGGCGAGCTTCTGCTCAACGGTCAGCATGATGACCTACGGTTGGAGGCACGGATAGGTCCTCTGGATGTCGAGCAAGGTGGCGATACCCTGCGGGTTGAGCCGCTGGTGCTGAAGACTCATTACCAAGCGGCTAGCGGTGAACATCCACCGCGCTGGACCCTGGAGACCTTGCGCGTAGCCAGCCCTTCGCTCGGGTTTACGGTTGATATCGTTGGTGAACTACGCTTCCTGGGAGGGGAGTGGGAGGCGTTTCGGTTGACCGATTTGGAGAGTGCCGCAGGAAGGCAGCGCTGGCTGTCGCGTCTCGATGGCCATTTCACCTGGAGCGATCCGCCCCCCTTGGTGTTGCTCCAGTTGGGCCTGCCTTTGGATAGTGAGATGCTGGAGGTAGAAATCGATGCCGGTAAAGTGACAGCCAACGACCGTTCTCTATCGTCACTTCCTTAGCAATACCTTGGTTGGGTGCTTGAAGTTCGTCGTTGGCGCCCGCATTCCTGTACCCAATGCGGTCAATGGACCTCTCGAGACAGAACGCACGATGAGCGAATACGACGACACCCTGCAGGACATCATTTCCGACGCGACGGAAGCGGAAGATCAACGTCACGACTCCCAGTCCGGTGGGGCGATGGTGCCGACCCAGGACTACCTACCAGAGCGCCTTTATCTGTTGCCGATTCACAATCGGCCTTTTTTCCCCGCACAGGTACAACCTCTAGTGATTCATCGCCCGCGCTGGGAAGAAACCATGCAGCGGGTAGGCGACACTCCCCACCATACCCTGGGTGTCGCCTTCGTTGGCGATACTGGAGTCGACGATCTGAGCTTCGATAGGTTTCCCGAGATAGGCACCGCTGTGCGCGTTCACAAGGTGCAGGGGGAAGACGAACAGATCCAGTTCATCGCCCAAGGTATACGACGCTTCCGCATTGCCCGTTGGCTATCGAAGAAGCCGCCGTATCTGGTCGAGGTGACTTATCCCAAGGAGCCGGTTAACTCCGAGGAGGACGAGACCCGCGCCTATGCCATGGCATTGATCAACGGTATCAAGGAATTGCTGCCGATCAACCCGCTCTATGGCGAGGAACTCAAGAACTACCTCAACCGTTTCAGCCCTCACGAGCCTGGTCCGTTGGCCGATTTCGCCGCGGCCATCACGTCAGCCAAGGGGCTCGAGTTGCAGGAGATTCTAGAGACTTTGCCGGTGATGGCACGCATGCAGAAAGTGTTGCCATTGCTGCACAAGGAGATCGAGGTCGCTCAACTGCAGAGCGAGATCAGTGAGCAGGTCAACGCCCAGATGCAGGAGCGTCAGCGCGAGTTCTTTTTGCGCGAGCAACTCAAGGTGATCCAGCGTGAGCTGGGCATTTCCAAGGATGACCGCGAGAACGATGTCGATACCTTCCGCAAGCGCCTTACTGAGTTACACGTTCCCGAGCGGGTCATGGAGCGTATCGATGACGAACTCGACAAGCTCTCGGTACTGGAAACCGGCTCGCCGGAATATGGCACTACGCGTAATTATCTGGATTGGCTGACCTCGTTGCCATGGGGCATTACCAGTCAGGACCAGCTCGATCTCAAGCATGCACGCCAGATTCTCGACCGTGACCATGATGGCCTGCACGACGTCAAGGATCGCATCATCGAGTTTCTCGCCGAGGGTACCTTCAAGGGTGATGTGGGTGGCTCGATCCTGCTGCTGGTTGGCCCTCCAGGGGTTGGTAAGACCTCGGTGGGGCGCTCCATCGCCGAAGCGTTAGGGCGTGAATTCTACCGTTTCTCAGTAGGTGGTATGCGCGATGAGGCCGAAATCAAGGGGCATCGTCGCACCTATATCGGCGCCATGCCCGGTAAGCTTGTGCAGGCAATCAAGGAGGTCGAGGTCGAGAACCCGGTGATCATGCTCGACGAGATCGACAAGATGGGGCAATCCTTTCAGGGGGATCCCGCTTCGGCACTCCTCGAAGTCCTCGACCCCGAGCAGAATGTCGACTTCCTCGATCATTACCTGGATGTGCGTCTTGATTTGTCCAAGGTACTGTTCGTGTGCACCGCCAACACCCTGGATTCGATTCCCGGGCCACTGCTCGATCGTATGGAGCAGATTCGCCTGTCGGGCTATATCGCCGAAGAGAAGCTGGCCATCGCCAAGCATCACCTATGGCCCAAGCTGCTCAAGCGCGACAAGATTCCCAAGAAGCGCATCAACCTTACCGAAGCCGCGCTCAAGCAGGTCATCGAAGGCTATGCCCGCGAGGCGGGGGTACGTCAGTTGGAGAAGCAGCTACACCGCATCGTGCGCAAGGCGGCGGTCAAGCTGCTGGAAAATGACCAACAGACGGTCAAGGTATCGATCAACAACCTCGAGGAATTTCTTGGCGCGCCTTTATTCCGCAAGGATGAGGTGCTCAGGGGCGAAGGCATCGTCACAGGACTCGCTTGGACTGCCATGGGTGGTGCCACCTTGCCGGTAGAGGCCGGCAAGGTGCATGCCTTGGATCGCGGTTTCAAGCTCACCGGCCAACTCGGTGACGTGATGAAGGAGTCGGCCAATATCGCCTACAGCTATGTTCAAGGGCATCTGGGTGAGTTCGGTGCCGATGCTGACTTTTTCAATGACGCCTTCATTCACGTGCACGTGCCGGAAGGCGCCACGCCCAAGGATGGTCCCTCGGCAGGGGTGACCATGACCACGGCACTATTGTCGCTGGCCCGGCATCAAGCCATTGACCGTTCGCTCGCGATGACTGGCGAGCTGACCCTCACTGGCCAAGTGCTGCCTGTAGGCGGTATCCGAGAGAAGATCATTGCCGCCCGCCGCAGCGACATCTTCGAGGTGATCCTGCCGGAGGCCAATCGTCGTGACTACAACGAGCTTCCCGGCTTCCTCAAGGAAGGCATGAAGGTGCACTTCGCCAAACGCTATCAGGATGTGGCCAAGGTGGTGTTTGGCTAAGTTGGGCTACGGGCTACGGGCTACGGGCTACGGGCAGTTTGCGGATGGTTCGAAACCAACGACAATCCTGCTCGAAGCTCGAAGCTCGAAGCTCGAAGCTCGAAGCTCGAAGCTCGAAGCTCGAAGCTCGTCATCTGGCCAGCCGCCCCCGCACGTGCCAGAATCAACGGCCGACCTGGACACCCAGACCGCCGGGCCGCTAGCGATGCGGCCCAAGGCGGCGTGATTGAGCACAAGAGGACACCATGCCCGAATACCGTTCCCGTACCACCACCGCCGGTCGTAATATGGCGGGCGCCCGTGCCCTGTGGCGTGCCACCGGCATGAAGGACGACGACTTTCACAAGCCGATCATCGCCGTGGCCAACTCCTTCACCCAGTTCGTACCCGGCCATGTGCACCTGAAGGACATGGGCCAATTGGTGGCCCGCGAGATCGAAAAGGCCGGAGGGGTGGCGAAGGAGTTCAACACCATCGCGGTGGATGACGGGATCGCCATGGGGCATGACGGCATGCTCTACTCACTGCCCAGTCGCGACATCATCGCCGACAGCGTCGAGTACATGGTCAATGCTCACTGCGCCGATGCCCTGGTGTGTATCTCCAACTGCGACAAGATCACCCCGGGGATGCTGATGGCTGCCATGCGCCTCAACATTCCGGTGATCTTCGTCTCTGGCGGCCCCATGGAGGCTGGCAAGACCAAGCTGCTCGACCATGGACTGGACCTGGTCGATGCGATGGTCATGGCCGCCGACGACAAGGTCGACGATGCCACTCTGGCTGAGGTCGAGCGCAGTGCTTGTCCGACCTGCGGCAGCTGCTCGGGTATGTTCACCGCCAACTCCATGAACTGCCTCACCGAGGCGTTGGGGCTGGCGCTGCCGGGCAATGGTACCGTAGTGGCCACCCACAGTGATCGCCGCCGGCTGTTCGAGACCGCCGGTCACCGTATCGTCGAACTTGCCAAGCGTTACTACGAAGGTGACGAGGCTCACCTGCTGCCGCGCGCTATCGGCTCCATGGCAGCGTTCAAGAACGCCATGACCCTGGATATCGCCATGGGGGGGTCGACCAACACCATCCTGCACTTGCTGGCTGCCGCTCAAGAGGCTGAGCTGGACTTCACCATGGTCGATATCGACCGGTTGTCGCGGGAAGTGCCACAGCTCTGCAAGGTGGCGCCCAATACCCAGAAGTATCACATCGAGGATGTGCATCGTGCCGGCGGTATCATGGCCATCCTTGGTGAACTGGACCGTGCCCGGGTGCTGGATACCTCGGTGCCCACTGTCTACGGCGATACCCTGAAAGCGGCGCTCGACGAGTGGGATATCATGCGTAACCCGAGCTCCGAGGTGGTGGAGTTCTACAAGGCCGGCCCCGGTGGTATTCCGACTCAGGAAGCCTTCTCTCAAAGCGCTCGCTGGCCGAGTCTGGATGGCGATCGCGCCACTGGTTGTATCCGCGATCTCGAGCATGCGTTCTCGAAAGAGGGCGGTCTCGCTGTGCTTCGCGGCAATATCGCGCTGGATGGCTGCGTAGTGAAGACTGCCGGGGTCGACGACTCGATCCTGGTCTTCGAGGGGCCTGCGCATGTGGTCGAATCCCAGGACCAAGCGGTGGAGCATATCCTCGATGGTCTGGTGAAAGAGGGCGAAGTCGTCGTGATTCGCTACGAAGGTCCCAAGGGTGGGCCCGGCATGCAGGAAATGCTCTATCCGACGTCTTACCTCAAGTCCAAAGGGCTTGGCAAGGCGTGCGCATTGCTGACTGATGGACGTTTTTCCGGCGGTACCTCGGGGCTTTCCATCGGACACGTGTCGCCGGAAGCGGCGGCAGGCGGGGCTATTGGCCTGGTCGAATCGGGCGATATCATCCGTATCGACATCCCCAATCGCACCATCGACGTCAAACTCTCCGATGAGGAACTGGCTATCCGCCGCAAGGCGATGGAAGCGAAGGGCACTCAAGCCTGGAAGCCGAGTATCCAACGTGACCGCAAGGTGTCGGCGGCGCTCAAGGCTTATGCGCTACTGGCGACATCCGCTGACAAGGGAGCAGTGCGCGACCTGTCCAAGCTGGATTGAGCAATAATGGCGAGGCCCGCGTCTGTTGACGCGGGCCTCGATGAATTCCGACACTTTCCCTGTCAGTGCGAACGAAGGGTATCAGGCAGCATCACGGAGCGCCTTGGGCGCTTCCTCGAGAGCTTCGAGCTCACATTCCAGTTCATACCACAACACAAGCATGTCGAGACTGTCTTCGGAACAGCACATCCGGAAACCTCCCTGATCAAGTGGCTGATGACGAGATACAGCACTCAGTATGGTCGATTAGACGAAGGTCGACATGACGTTTTTTTGATCCTTTTTTGATATGCATCAGACTCACGTGCATAACGCGGTAAAGTTTGCTTAGTATCCTCGAGGTCGGGTTTCAGGCGAAAACTGCCCGGGCATCACTTGTTGCCTGCTTGTGCGGGGCCCGATAGCGGAACATGAACAAGGAGTTGGGATGAAGCAAATCTTCAACGTTGGCGTGGTGGGCTATGGCTTTGCCAGCAAGACCTTTCACATACCGTTGATTCTGGCGACCCCTGGCCTGGAGCTGGTGGCGGTATCGTCGAGTGATGCTGGCAAGGTGCATGCCGACTTGCCGAATGTCGCTGTGGAAGCCAAGCCGCAAGCCCTGTTTGCGCGTGGCGATATCGATCTGGTAGTGATTCCGACTCCCAACGAGACCCACTATCCGTTGGCCAAGGCGGCATTGGTCGCTGGCAAGCATGTGGTTCTCGACAAACCCTTCACCGTGACGCTTTCCGAAGCGCGGATGCTCAAGGCCCAAGCCGAAAACAGTGAGCGGTTGTTGTCGGTGTTCCATAATCGGCGTTGGGACAGCGACTTCCTGACGCTTAAAGCACTACTCGAACAAGGGGCCTTGGGGCGCGTGGTCAACCTGGAGTCGCGTTTTGACCGTTTTCGTCCTGAAGTGCGTGATCGTTGGCGTGAACAACCCAAGCCAGGGGCGGGAATCTGGTACGACCTGGGACCGCACCTGCTCGATCAGGTCCGCGAGTTGTTCGGCATGCCGCGAGCGATTCTGCTGGACTTGGCCAATTGCCGTGATGGCGCACAGGTCGACGACGACTTTCTGGCGTTGTTGGACTACGAAGGGCTC
Source organism: Litchfieldella anticariensis FP35 = DSM 16096 (assembly GCF_000409775.1). GTDB lineage: Bacteria > Pseudomonadota > Gammaproteobacteria > Pseudomonadales > Halomonadaceae > Litchfieldella > Litchfieldella anticariensis. The sequence continues at coordinate 363,265 of NZ_KE332392.1, forward strand.
AGGGTGACACTCAAGGCCAGCGCACTGGTCGCAGAACCCTCGCCACGTTTCGCCGTCTATGGAACCCACGGCAGTTACATCAAGTATGGATTGGATCCTCAAGAAGAGCGGCTCAAGGCCGGCGAAGCGCCGACGCGGCAGTGGGGTGAAGACAATCGCCACGGTACCCTGACGCTGCGTGATGGAGAGAGCGAGGGAGCACCGCTGGTATCGCGTGAGCAACCTACGCAACCCGGCGACTATCTGGCCTATTACCAAGGTATCGTGACGGCTCTGGAGGGCAATGGCCCGAACCCGGTAGGCGTCGATGATGCCCTGGCCGTGATGGGGCTGCTCGAGGCCGGGCTGGATAGCCAGCGACAGGGGCGTTGGGTGAAGCTCAAGGAGGGAGCACCCTCCAAGCGGCTTCATCCACACTGATCGGATTACCAGATCCTGGGGCGGGAGATTTCGCTGCGCAGCCTGTCGCGAGCGATATATAGGGCGGCAATGGCGCGGGCTTCATGAAAGTCATCACGGGCCAACAGGGCGGGAAGCTCATCGAGCGCATGGGTTTCGACGATCAATGCTTCGGGTTCGTCGCCGACTAGACGTTGAGGGTAGAGGTCGGTGGCGAGCATGACCTGCATACGGTGGCTCATGTAGTTGGGGGCTAGAGAAAGCTCTACCAACGGTTCGATGTCATGGGCCCCGAAACCGCATTCTTCCATCAGTTCGCGATTTGCCGCCGAGACGATATCCTCACCAGGATCGACCAGACCCTTGGGCAAGGTCAGCACATAGTCGTCGAAACCGGCAGCGTACTCGCGAATCAGCAGCACGTGTTCGGGATCCGGCATGGCAACGATCATCACCGCTCCATGGTCGCTGCCCATCAGTCGCTCGAAGCTGCGCTCTGCCCCGTTGGAGAAACGCAGCTCGAGGGCTTCGACCTTGAACAGCTGGCTGCGGGTGACTTCGCGGCGCGACAGGATGCGCGGTTTTTCGGGATAAGTGGGCATGGAGTCTCCTGACATGGGGTGCGTGCTGTGTTGCCGATCCTGATGATCCAGTACAATACCATTCAACTCTTCATTGCGGAGCCTCTGGCCAATGATCGACTGGCGTGCCATCGATACCGTATTGCTGGACATGGACGGCACCCTGCTGGATTTGCACTTCGATAGCCACTTTTGGTTGGAACACCTGCCCAGGCGTTATGTCGAGTTGCATCATCTGGACGATGCCACCCAAGACGAAGTGCGTTCGCGCATCATCCGTGAGCAAGGTACCCTCAACTGGTATAGCTTGGCGTACTGGAGCCGTGAGCTGGGGGTGGATATCGTTGCCCTCAAGCGTGAAGTCCAGCATTTGATAGGCCTGCGTAGTGACGCTCTGGATTTCCTCAAATGGCTGAAGCGGGCGCATCCTCGCGTGGTGCTGGCCACCAATGCCGATCGCGAGAGCCTGGCGCTCAAACTACCATTGACCGGGCTGGAAGATTACCTGGACGCCATCGTCTCGTCAGCAGACGTTGGTGTGGCCAAGGAGGCTCCCGAGTTCTGGTTCGCACTTCAAGAGCTCGAACCCTTCGATCCCGAGAGAACTCTTTTCATCGACGACAACCAAGCGGTGCTGGAAAGTGCGCGGGAATTCGGTATCCGCCACCTACTGGGTATCAAACAACCCGATAGCACTCGCCCCGAGCGCGAACTCGAGGAATTCATTGCGCTGGATCGTTTCGCCGCCATCCTCCCTGGTGAGCGACCACGCACTTGAGGTAAGCGATGGAAACGGTACGACTCGACAAATGGCTGTGGGCGGCGCGCTTCTTCAAGACTCGGGCGCTTGCCAAGAAAGCCATCGACGGCGGTAAGGTCCAATACAACGGGGCCAAGGCCAAAACGAGTAAGGCTGTCGAACTCGGTGCCTTGATCAAGGTGCCTCAGGGCTGGGATGTATGGGAGGTCGAAGTGTTGGCCTTGTCCGACCAACGTCGCGGGGCCCCTGAAGCCCGCGAACTTTACCGTGAAACCCCGGAGAGCCAGGAGCGTCGTGCGCGCGAGGCTGAACGACGGCGCTTGGCCAATCAAGCGTTCCAACAGCCGCCGCGCCGACCCGACAAGAAACAACGCCGTGAACTCCAGCGAATACAACGGCAGAGGGAAGACTGACGCTTGGCGTAGCCGTGGGCTCACATCGTCGTGGGAGCGCAGCTTGCTGCGCGATGAGACATGCCACTACAGATCAAGCTTGCAAATCGCGCAATGAATTGCGCTCCCACCTGAGTATCGCTTCAACCTTTCAACATAGTGGATGATCATCCGCTTGATATCGAGACGATAATGACCGACCAAATCCAACGTTTTCTTTTCGACGACACCAACGTGCGGGGTGAGATCGTCACCCTGGAAGCCGCTTATCAGGAAGTGCTCGATAAACATGCCTACCCAGCCCCGGTCAATCGGCTGCTGGGTGAGTTGCTTTCTGCCGTGGCGCTACTGACCGAAACGGTCAAGCTCGACGGTACCCTCAGTATGGAGGTCCGTGGTGATGGGGCTGTGTCGCTGTTGATGGCCGAATCCAATCCCGGCGGCGAACTACGTGCCATCGCCCGGCTATCCGAGACGCACGATCTCCCCGGCGACGACGCCGGTTTTCGGGAGTGGCTCGGCGATGGTCGGATAGTGATTACGCTCGATCCTCAAGAAGGCAATCGTTATCAGGGCATCGTGGCATTGGATGCCGATGATCTGGCCTCATGTCTGGAAGATTACTTTTCCCGTTCCGAACAGTTGCCCACTCGTCTTTGGTTGGCGGCCGATGGCCAGCGGACTGCCGGGTTGCTATTGCAACAATTGCCCAATGATGGCGCCAACAAGGATCCGGATGCCTGGGAGCGAACCGTGCACTTGGCCTCGACCTTGCGCGATGACGAACTGCTTGGTCTCAAGCAACGTGAATTGCTGTTCCGTCTCTACCACGAAGAAGTCATCCGCGTATTCGATCCCAAGGCGTTACGCTTTGGTTGCACCTGTTCCCGCGAGCGCATCGCACAAGCGCTTTATAATCTGGGAGCAGCGGAATTGCGTGATATCCTCTCGGAACAAAAGGCCATCGATACCCAGTGCCACTTCTGCAATACCCGTTATCATTTTGGCGCAGCTGAAATCGAGTCTTTGATCGAATCACCGGATTCGCCGGCTCCTACCGTGCACTGAGAGCAACGGGCTGCGAGCAACGGGCTGCGAGCTACGGGCCGCGAGTTGTTTGCAGTGAGCTTGAACACAACGAAACTTCAGCCTGAAGGTTAGTTAGTCAAATTACAGGGAACGCCAAAAAATCACGCTATGTAGTAGTAAAACTACAAGAAAATCCGCTAACTTCGGCGTTTTCCAACAGCGTGCTTTTTGCCATAATGGCCTTCTTTCATGGAGCTTGGTCGCCGCCCATTATTACTAGAGACGAGCACACTCGTCCGTGTGACCGAGTACAGTGCCGCCGCCCCGATGTCGAATGACACCACGGGCTAACGAGAGAGAATCGGCCACGAGGCCCAGGACACCAACATGACCACGACTCATGCTGCCGCCCAGATCGATACCACTGTGGAGAATGCGAGCCCCCAGGTTTTCACCAACCTAGGCAATGCCGAGCTGATCGAGCGAGCCGTGTTGCGAGGGGAGGGACACTTGGCCGCCAACGGCGCCCTGGTGGTGAATACGGGCAAGCGAACCGGTCGCTCCCCCGCGGATCGTTTCATCGTCGATGAGCCTTCCACCAGTGACCATATCGACTGGGGTAGCGTCAATCGTCCTTTCCCGGCCGACAAGTTCGATGCCTTGTGGAAACGTGTCGAGAACTACCTCGGGGAGCGTGATTGTTTCGTCTCGGAACTTCATGTCGGTGCCGATCCTTCCCATTACCTGCCGATTCGTGTCAATACCGAAACCGCCTGGCATAACCTGTTTGGACGCACCATGTTCGTCCGCCCGGAAGCCTACAATCCTGCCACCAAGGACGAGTGGGTCATCCTCAATGCACCGCACTTCGTCTGTGAGCCGGAGCGTGACGGTACTAACTCCGAAGCCGCAGTGATTCTCAATTTCTCTGCGCGCAAGGTGTTGATCGCCGGCATGCAGTATGCCGGGGAAATGAAGAAAGCGATGTTCTCGGTGCAGAACTTCCTGCTTCCTGCTGTCGATGTGCTGCCCATGCACTGCAGTGCCAACGTTGGTGAGGATGGCGAGACTACGCTGTTCTTTGGACTATCCGGTACCGGTAAGACGACGCTGTCCGCTGACCCGGCACGTTACCTGATCGGCGATGACGAGCATGGTTGGGGCAAGGGCACCGTGTTCAACGTCGAGGGCGGCTGCTACGCCAAGTGTATCGATCTCTCCGAGAAGAACGAACCGGTGATCTGGAAAGCGATCAAGTTCGGTGCAGTGCTCGAGAATGTGGTCCTCGATGACCGTCGTGAGCCGGATTACTCCGACGGTAGCCTCACCCAGAACTCGCGTGCCGCCTATCCGCTGGAACATATCGACAAGCGAGTGGCAGAGAATCGTGCCGGTGAACCCAACGCTATCATCTTCCTGACCTGTGATATGAGCGGCGTGCTGCCACCAGTGTCCGTGCTGTCCAAGGAAGCGGCGGCTTACCACTTCCTGTCCGGTTACACCGCCAAGGTCGGCTCGACCGAAATGGGTTCCTCGGATGGGCTGGAAGCAACCTTCTCGACGTGTTTCGGTGCGCCGTTCTTCCCGCGCCCGGCGCGTGAATATGCCGATCTGCTGATCAAGCGGGTAGAGGCCTATGGCTCAAGAGTGTATCTGGTCAATACCGGCTGGACCGGTGGTAGCTACGGTCAGGGCGGCTCGCGCTTCTCCATTCCCACCACCCGTGCCATCATCAGTGCCATTCAGTCTGGAGCTCTGCGCGATGTCGAGACTCGGACCATCGAAGGATTGAATCTCGACGTGCCGGTGGCTGTGCCTGGTGTCGAGACCCGTTTGCTCGATCCGCGTGATACCTGGGCCGATCGCGCGGCTTACGATCGTCAGATGACGGAACTGGTGGCCAAGTTCGTCGACAACTTCAAGAAGTTCTCCGGGGTCGATGAGGCCATCGTCTCTGCGGGGCCGAAGCTGCACTAAGGACTTGAGAACCCTACCGCCTGCAGGCGGTCGAAACGGGGTGAATCACAAGATTCACCCCGTTTTCTGTATTTGATGGTGGTGATAGTTGGGCAGGACGCCGGATCACCCAATGGAGAGCCGTTATGAAACGTCGTCACTTTCTCGGCCTGTTGAGTGCCGGAGGCTTGGCCGGTTTGTTGCCAGGCATCGTTTCGGCAAGGCCCAAGCTGGATCTCCAGCGTGCCGAAGGCCTTGAGTTGCTGGAACTTTCCGACGCCGAATGGCGAGAGCGCCTAACGAGCGAACAATACGACATCCTGCGTGATCATGGCACCGAGCCGGCTTTCTCCAGCCCGCTGGACAAGGAAACGCGCGAAGGGGAGTACCACTGTGCGGGCTGCGATCTGCTGCTGTTCACCAGCGCCATGAAATACGATTCGGGCACCGGTTGGCCAAGCTTCTTCAAACATGTCGAGGGCCACTTGCTGACCCAAGTCGACTACATGTTGATCTGGCCGCGCACCGAATACCACTGCGCCCGCTGTGGTGGTCACCAAGGACATGTGTTCGAGGATGGACCCGAACCCACCGGGCTGCGCTGGTGCAACAACGGGCGGGCGCTGACCTTCGTGCCTGCCTGAGAAGGCATTGATGACATTCGGTCAGCGCTTCGCAGGGAATGTGCCTAGAATTCCTCCCACTCCACGACGGCTTCTCTTGTCTGGGAGGATGGCGCTACTTGTGCAGGTTTGACGTGAGCCGGGGGCCGTTTGGTGCTCGTGCTCTCGAGAGGGATGAAAGTGGACCCATCCCTGGTGGGCATATCGTCGTTCAAGCGGAAGGAAGCAAGTAGCGCGTTCATGCGCTCGACCTGCTCGCGCATTTCGTCCGCTGCTGTGCTCGATTCCTCGACCATCGCGGCATTGTGCTGGGTCATGTTGTCCAATTCGGTGATAGCCGTATTGACCTGGCCGATGCCTTGACTCTGCTCTTTCGCTCCAGTGCTGATTTCGCCGATCACGTCGGTGATTCTCTCGATACTTTCGACGATTTCCTGCATCGTTCTGCCCGTACTCTTGACGAGATCGGCACCGGATTGGGTGCGGGCCACAGAAGTGTCGATCAATTCACGAATATCCCTCGAGGCATCGCTGGAACGACTGGCCAGTGTACGCACTTCCTGGGCGACGACGGCAAATCCTCTTCCATGCTCCCCAGCCCGCGCCGCTTCGACCGAGGCGTTGAGTGCCAGGATATTGGTCTGGAAGGCGATGCCATCGATCAGCGTGATAATTTCATTGATCTGGGAAGCCGAAGCACTGATCTCGTCCATGGTGCTCTCGACTTGGCGCATTGCCTGATGTCCTTGCCGGGCGACATCCATCGTCGATTGCACCAGATGATTGGCTTGTTGGGTAGCGTCGGAGGTATTGTTGACCGCCGCTGTAATCTCTTCCATCGATGCTGACGTCTGTTGAAGATTCGAGGCCGCCTGTTCGGTGCGGGAGGCCAAATCCTGGCTGCTTTTTGCGATTTCATTCGAGGCGTTATGTACGCTCAGCGTGTTGGCACGCACTGCTTGCAAGGTTCTGTCGATCCGTACGATGAAGGCATTGAACTGATGGGCCAGGTCGCCGATCTCGTCCTTGCGTTTGCTCTCGATGCGCGCGGTCAGGTCACCATCGCCTTCGGTGATCTCCTTGATGCGGTCGCTTACCTGTCGAATCGAACGCGACATCATGGCTGGCCCCATGAGGGCGATGACAAGTGAGGCGAGAAAGACCAGCACAGCAAAAGCACCCACAACATATTGCTGGCTTTTGATTTTCCCCAAGGTAGTGGCTTCCAGTTCGACGACTTTCCCACCTGCGGCTTCGCCGGCGATATCGTAGATTTCCCGCAACTCGTTGAAAGCCTCTCGTGAGGCTCCCTCAGCCTGGGAGATTGCTGCAGATGTATCGCCAATGGCATGCAGCGAAAATACCTTTTTGGACTGATCGGCCCAATTAGCGAATCGTGTTTCGAACTCACTCAATGTTTCGATAATGTCGGGATAGGCCGCCAGCATTCGTGCAAACTCATGCATGCGGTCATAGGCTTGCTGGGCATTTTCCTCGTACTCTTCCATCTGCATGTGAGCCTTTTCCAAGTCTGGCTCTGAACTTAGGTACTCCAGTTCGGCGACATGGGCTTGATAAAGATCGCGGTCGGCATTCAGAACGGCAGATATTGCGGTATTGAAGGTGCCGCTGAACTCGGTCATGCGATTCTTGACGGAGTTGATGAGAAGAAAGTCCACTGCGACGACGGCAAGCAATGACAGGGCTACACCGATGAAGGCAACAGCATATTTGACACTTATCTTGTTAAGAAGCTTTGTCATTAGTATCTCCTTAATGAGTCGGTTGGCTTCTCGTATATCGGCATGTCCTTATGCTGTGTAGTAGGTTCGTGGAGTTGGTACGTGCCCTAACTGTTCTATCGGCAGAGCGGTAGTGAACTTGAATAAAAAGAAATTTATCAAAAGAAATAGTTTGATTTGTCTGCCTTTATATTCGTAATTAAGTATTTTATGAAAAACTGATATTTCTGCCATGTGGATTGAGTGGATTAGTTCTTGAATCCCTCGATGATGTGGCTAGCCAATCCGTCGATGGCTGGCGAGTGAGCCCCAGGGGTACGCAGCAGCACGATCGAGGCATCGGGTAATGTCGGGAAGCCATCCTCTTCACCAAGAATGCGCATGCCCGGCGTGACCAAGCTCCGCATCCATGCCGAAACGGCCAGCCCGGCGCTGACCACCGCCTGAAGGGTAGCGAGACTGGGACTGCTGTAGGCGACCCGGTACTGGCGCCCGGCACGGGCCAGTGCGTTGCAGGCGTGTCGGCGGCAGAAACATGGGTCTTCGAAAAGTGCCAGCGGCAGAGGCGTTTGTCGATACGGAGAGTGGCTATCGGCGACGACCCAGACGGTCTCGTCCTGACGCAGGATTTCCCCTATCTCGTGGCCCACCTCACGGGTCACGATACTTAGATCGAGGTTACCTTTCTGGCGGCTTAGTAGCTCGGAGGAGGGGGCGCAGTGCACCTCCACGTCCACCAGGGGCCAAGTCTGGGAAAAGGACTTGAGAATACCGGGCAGGAAACGCATCACATAATCATCGGGCACGCCGATTCTGACACGACCCACCATATCGGGGGTGCGCAATACGTTGAGTGCCTCGCCATGAAGGTCGAGAATGCGACGCGCGTAGCTGAGCAAGGTGTTTCCCTCGCTGGTCAGGCGCATCGTACGTCCTTCGCGCTCGAACAGCGGGCGCTGGATCACATCCTCTTCGAGCCGCTTGATCTGCATGCTAACGGCGGACTGGGTTCGGTTTACCGCTTCTGCGGCGCGAGTGAAGCCGCCATGGTCGACGATGGCGACGAAAGTGCGCAGTAACTCATGGTCGATGGTCTGGAGCATGGTGATATCCATCATTAGGTTTGATGTTTGGCATCAAAAACATTCGTTGGATTGATTTTAGGCTTCGTTCGACACTTCTTCCATCCACTGGAAAGCTAGGAAGGGGGTTGTCATGACCTTATCGACCTGCCGAGACGACGGACCTGATGCAGCCCGCCTTCATGCGCTGTACGTTCGGCCCGGCCTGCTTGGCGAATGGTGGGCGCGTCTGTCCCGCTGGCGTCGCTTGCGACATGAGAGACGGCAACTGCGTGAACTTAGCGACGAGATGCTGCGCGATATCGGGCTGACTCGCGAGGATGTGGAGCGTGAATCGCGCCGGCCGTTCTGGGATGGGGGCAATTGGCGTCGCTAGATTGCGGAAACTCGCTGACGAGGCGGCGCCATTGCGACGTTTGTGATACCTTGTCGCCAACTTTTGCCGGTTGAACGTCAAGGATTTCATGGACGCACAAGCCAAGATCACCGCCCGTCTCGCCGAAGAACTTGCGGTCCGCCCCCAACAAGTGGCCGCCACGGTGGAACTGCTTGACGGCGGGGCCACCGTGCCCTTCATTTCCCGCTACCGTAAGGAAGTCACTGGTGGCCTGGACGATGGCCAGTTACGTCATCTTGATGAACGGTTGCGCTATCTACGTGAACTCGAAGAACGTCGTGCAGCGGTTCTCGCCGCCATCGATGAACAGGGCAAGCTCAGCGACGAACTGGCTGGTCTGATTCGCGATGCGGACACCAAGCAGCGCTTGGAAGACCTTTACCTGCCGTATCGCAAGAAACGTCGCACCAAGGCGCAGATCGCTCGCGAGGCCGGCCTCGAGCCGCTGGCTGATGCCTTGCTGGGCGATCCGACCCTCGAGCCCGAGGTCACCGCACAGGATTACTTGCGTCCGGCGGAGGGGGATGTTCCTGCCATTGAGGATGCGAAGGCCGCATTGGATGGCGCTAAACAGATCCTCATGGAGCGCTTCGCAGAAGACGCCGAACTGGTAGGACGTCTGCGCGAACGGCTATGGGACGAAGGGCAACTCAGCGCTCGGGTCATCGACGGCAAGCAGCGCGAGGGCGCCAAGTTCTCCGACTACTTCGAGCACGATGAGCGCCTGGCCAAGACGCCGTCTCACCGTGCACTGGCGATGTTCCGTGGCCGCAATGAAGGGGTGCTGTCGCTGTCCATCAAATTGCCCGGCGAGGACGAGGCGCCGCGTCATCCTGGAGAGGTGGCTATCGCCCAACACTTCGATATCCGTGATGAAGGGCGTGCCGCCGACCGTTGGCTGAAGGAAGTGGTGCGTTGGACCTGGCGGGTCAAGCTCTATACTCATCTCGAGACAGAACTGCTGGGCCGTCTGCGCGAGAGTGCCGAGTTGGAAGCCATCGAGGTCTTCGCTGCCAACCTCAAAGACCTATTGTTGGCTGCTCCGGCTGGCCCCAAGGCGACATTGGCCATTGACCCTGGTCTGCGTACCGGCTGCAAGGTGGCGGTGGTCGATGTCACTGGCCAGTTTCTGGAACATGCCACTATCTACCCGCATGCGCCACAGAACCGCTGGGATGAGTCGTTGGCCGTGCTTGCCAAGCTGGTCGATAAGCATGGTGTCGAACTGATTGCCATTGGCAACGGTACTGCTAGCCGCGAGACCGACAAACTGGCCGCTGAACTGGTCAAACTGATCGCGGGCAAGCATCGCCTGGCCAAAGTGATGGTCAGTGAAGCCGGTGCCTCGGTGTACTCGGCGTCGGAATATGCTGCACGTGAATTTCCCGACCTCGATGTTACCATCCGTGGTGCAGTATCGATCGCCCGGCGTTTGCAGGATCCGCTGGCCGAACTGGTCAAGATCGAACCCAAGTCGATCGGGGTGGGGCAATATCAGCACGACGTCTCCCAAGTACAGCTGTCCCGCAGCCTGGAAGCGGTGATCGAAGACTGTGTCAACGCCGTTGGCGTGGATCTCAATACCGCCTCGATGGCATTGCTCTCCAGGGTCTCGGGGCTCAATCCGGGACTGGCCGAGAACATCGTCGCGCGACGCAACAGCGAGGGGGCTTTCAAGAGCCGAAAGGAGCTGCTGGATGTCGGCCGTCTGGGGCCTAAGACCTTCGAGCAGTGCGCCGGCTTTCTGCGCATCATGAATGGTGACAATCCCCTGGACAGCAGTGCCGTACACCCCGAGGCTTATCCGGTGGTGGAGCGTATCGCCGCTCGCGATGGGCGTGCGGTGGCCAGCTTGATCGGTGACAGCGGCTTCCTCAAGCAGGTCAAGCCAGCCGATTTCGTCGACGACACCTTTGGTGTGCCGACCATCAGCGATATTCTCAAGGAACTCGACAAGCCTGGCCGCGATCCGCGTCCCGAGTTCCGTGCCGCCGAATTCCGCGAAGGGGTGGAAACCATCAAGGACCTCGAGCCGGGCATGATACTGGAAGGCAGCGTTACCAACGTGACTCACTTTGGTGCCTTCGTCGACATTGGCGTACATCAGGACGGCCTGGTGCATATTTCAGCGCTATCCGACAAGTTCGTCGAGGACCCGCGCTCGGTGGTCAAGGCTGGTGACATCGTCAAGGTCAAGGTAATGAGTGTCGATCTGGAGCGCGCGCGGATCGGTCTGTCGATGCGCCTGGCCGACGAGCCGGGAGAGCAGCGTGGCGGCGAGCGTGGCGGTGCCAATGGCAACGGGCCACGCAAGAGTCAGCGCAAGCCCCAGGGCAAAGAGAAGCCTGGTGCCCAGGATGGCAGTCAGTTGGGTGCATTGGGAGCGGCGTTGCTCCAGGCGCGCAAGGGGAAGTGATGGCTACGGGCTACGGGCAGTTTGCAGATGATTCGGAACCAACGACAATTATCTGCTCGAAGCTCGAAGCTCGAAGCTCGAAGCTCGAAGCTCGAAGCTCGAAGCTCGAAGCTCGAACCTCGAAGCTCGAACCTTGAAAGGCGACGGCTAGCCACCATAATCTGACATTTGTGCAAGCGCCGGCCGAGGGTCGCCGCTCGCGTGGTTATCACGACCGAAGCGGCTGTGTTTCGATGGCCGCTTCCATGACATGGGGTGTTCACCTTGTCCGAGCAACTCGCCACCGTCATCAAGCGGCTCAAAGGGCCGGCCCGCCAAGGGTTGATAGGCCGTCTGCGGCGCGGCATCGAGAAGGAAGGTCTGCGTGTCGACTCCACAGGCCGGATCGCACAGACACCGCATCCCCATGCGTTGGGCTCGAAACTGACCCACCCGCATATCACCACCGACTACTCCGAGGCGCTGCTCGAGTACATCACGCCAGTGTATTGTCGGCCCCAGGATGCGATGGCGTTCCTTGCCGATTTGCATCGTTTCAGTTATCGCCATCTAGGCGACGAACTGATTTGGCCAGCCAGCATGCCGGCACTGCTCGATGGTAACGACAGTGTGCCTATCGCTGATTATGGCACCTCCAACGTCGGCACCATGAAGCACGTTTACCGCAAGGGGTTGGATGTGCGCTATGGCCGTATCATGCAGGCCATTGCCGGAGTGCACTACAACGTTTCGCTGCCCGACAACATGTGGGCATTGCTGCGCGAACTGGACGGGCAGGGTGAGACTGCCATGAATGACTACCGGTCGACGCGCTACTTCGGCCTGATTCGTCATTTCCGTCGCCATAGCTGGTTGTTGATGTATCTGTTCGGCGCTTCCCCCGCGCTGGACAGGAGTTTTCTTGGCGACTCGCCGACCTCAGACAAACTTCGTGAGCACGCTCGTCGCACGCTGGTATCGCCATACGCCACCAGCTTGCGCATGTCCGATCTTGGCTACCAGAACAAGGTTCAGGCCCAGCTCAAGATCTGTTTCAACTCGCTGTCGAATTATGTCGGTACCCTGCGTCATGCGATTTCCACTCCTTGGCCGGCTTACGAACGACTGGGAGTCAACGTCGACGGCGACTGGCGTCAACTCAACGCCAATATTCTGCAGATAGAAAACGAGTATTACAGCGATATTCGCCCCAAGCGCGTCGCCCGGCACGACGAGACGCCCAGCCAGGCGCTCGAGTCGCGCGGCGTCGAGTACATCGAAGTGCGCTGCCTGGATCTCAACCCCTTCATGACGCTGGGTATCGACGAAACCCAGATGCGCTTCCTGGACACCTTCCTGATGTGGTGCCTGCTCGCCGACAGCCCCTGGATTCCCGACGAAGAATGCGACCGCCTCGACGATAACCGCGCTTTGGTGGTCGAGCGCGGACGCGATCCCTCGCTGAGCCTGGCGATCGACGGTACCGAGCGGCGGCTGGCCGCGTTGGGGCACAGCGTGTTCGTCGAACTTGCCTTGGTCGCTGAACTATTGGATACCATCGAAGGCGGTTCGCCACATGCGGATGCGATTGCTGCACTCGCACCGCGCCTCGACGATCCACGCCTGACTCCTTCGGGGCAAATGCTGCTGGCGCTCGAAGAGCGTGGCGACGATTTCGTCGACTACATGCTGGAATTGGCCCACGACCAAGCCGCCAAGCTGCGCAGCGAACCCATGGATCGCGCCCGTGATGCATTATTTACCCAACTGACCGAGACCTCGCACCAGCAGCAGGGTGATATCGAAACGGCAGATCTCGAAAGCTTCGGTGATTTTCTCGATCACTATTTCGCCCGTGCACGGGAACCCCGTGTAACACGCAAGGAGGCCGTTGGCCGATGATATCCGTGAAGACCTTGAGCGTTCGGCAATGGAGCATCGCCGGTCTGCTGTTCTGTGTACTGATGATGGGCGTGGCTCTCTATCTCGAGCATGTCATGGGGCTCGAACCCTGCCCGTTGTGCATCTTCCAGCGAGTCGGGGTGCTGGCCACCGCTGCCGTGCTGTTGGTTGCGGCTCTTCACAACCCAAGGGGGCGCTGGGGCATTCTCTATGGTGGATTGGGTTTGCTCAGTGTGGCAGGTGGAGCCGGGGTGGCCGGGCGTCATCTATGGCTGCAGTCTTTGCCCCCCGATCAGGTGCCGAGCTGTGGGCCGAGCCTGGACTACATGATGGATGTCCTGCCCTTGCGCGAAGTGTTGGTGCAAGTGTTCTCCGCTTCCGGTGAGTGCGCCAATATCAGCTTCCTGTTCCTTGGGCTGTCGTTGCCAGCCTGGACATTGATCGGCTTTTTGATACTTGCCATAGCACCGCTGGGCATACTGTTGCATGGTTGGCGGAGTGGTACTTCGAAGGCAGTGCATGGCAATGTCATGAGCTGAACCGATCCTGCAAAAAGTTACGACATGATCGGGATTGACAGCGAGAGCAAGTCGGGTGAGTCTGTCAGTCCACGCTGCGTTTGGAAACGATCGTCAGCGTTGTCGATGAGCTAGGGAGGCGCCCATGCTGGAAGACTGCAAGTCCGCACTGGAACGCTGGGGTGGTGTGCACCAGCTGATAGACCGTTGGCTGGATCAGCGGCGCGAGATGCTAGTGAGTTTCGTCGAGCTGCAAGAGGCATGCGACGTCGAGCTCGAGGCAGTCGAAAAGGCACGGATCGACGCTTTTAGTGAATTGCTGATGGATTACATCAGTGCCGGTCACTTCGAGATTTATCCCCAGTTACGCGAAGAGTCCAAGGCTTTCAGCGACGACGAAGCGCTAGTGATTGCCGACAAATTGCTCGAGCGCTTGGAGATGTCCACCGAACTGGTGCTGGCTTTCGATGCTGACTATGCCTCGCCGACTCGATGCCAGCACTATCTGCCGCGTCTGCCGGCTTGGCTCGATCGCCTGGGCAAAGGGCTCACCGAACGCTTCGCCTTGGAAGACCAACTGATCGGTCGCCTCCACGCCGCCCATTCGCCTCCCCCTGGAGCGCAGGCCGCTACCCGGAGTTCTTCCCCCGCCACATAGGGCCATGGCCGTTGAGCCAGCCTGCGGCCGGATCGCGCAGAGAATCTGCACTCCCACGATGGTTGGCGGACCGCAGTGGGAGTGAAGCTTTGCTTCGCGATGAAGGTGGTACTGCCTTAGCGGCTCTTGAACAGCCGCGCCCCCAGGACCAGCATGCACGGCGTCAGCAGCAGCGTCAGGCCGGTAGCGAAGGTCAGACCGCCAGCGATGGCACTGGAAAGCTGGGTCCACCACTGCGTCGAAGGCGCCCCAATCCCCAGTGACGGCGTGAACAGGTTGACATTGATGCTCAATACCATTGGCATCAGCCCTAGCACCGTGGTGATCGCGGTAAGCAATACTGGGCGCAAACGCACACTGCCGGCCTCCAATGCTGCTTCCGGAGCCGATAGACCTTCACGGCGCAGATGGTTGTAGGTATCGATCAACACAATGTTGTTATTCACCACGATACCCGCCAAGGCAATGATCCCCATGCCGACCATGACGATACCGAATGGCTGGCCATTGACCAGTAGCCCGAGCAGCACACCGGCAGTGGAAAAGACGATCGCCGAAAGCACGAGCGTAGCCTGATAGAGGCTATTGAATTGCGTGACCAGAATCACTGTCATCAGGAATATGGCAACCAGGAAGGCGGTAATCAGGAACTGGGCGGCTTCCTGCTGTTCCTCCTGTTCGCCGGCGATATTGACCATCACGCCATCGGGCAATGAATCGATGGTTTCCCTCAGTGCCTGGAGGCGCTCGTCGGGTTGAAAGCCAGCGGTCACGTCGGCTTCCAGGGTAATGGCACGGCGTCCGTCGATACGCTGCAGGCTTCCGACCTTGGGGGAGGGTTTCAGCTCGACGAAGTGGCTGATGGGCATTTGGCCGCGTGATGTGTTGAGTGTCAGGCGGCCGAGCTGGTCCAGGGAGCGCCAGCTCTCTGGCAGGCGGACGCGAATGTCCACTTCATCGGTGACATTGGCGGGGCGGTAGTTGGCGACTTCCAGGCCGGTGGTCACCAATTGCACCGCACTGCCGACGCTGGTGACGTCAGCATCGAAACGCGCCGCCGCCTCACGGTCGACATTGACCCTCCACTCCACACCCGGCAGGCTGCGATCGTCTTCAATATCGCGAAAGCCGCCCAGCAACTCCATGGCAGCTCGCAACTGGTCGACGGCGTCGAGGGTCAATTCCATATCCGCGGAACTGACCTCGAGCTGAATCGGCTTGCCTGCCCCAGGTCCTTCCTCCTGCTGGCGAAATTCCAGCACGATGCCGGGCAGGTCCTCGGTGCGCCTGGCCATGTCATTAAGGATGTCGCGCGCTCGGCGCCGCTCCTGCCAATCGATCAATTGGAATTGCAGCACACCAATGACATCGGCCCCGAGCTGGGACTCTTCGTCGGATCTGGCGAAGGAGCGTGCGTACAGAGCCTTGACCTCGCTCATGCCGGTCAGGCGGGCCTCGACGTCGCGCACGATGGCATCCTTTTCCGTTACCGAGAAATCACCGCGCGCGCGCACCAGTACTTGGGCGCTGTCTGGCTCGACCTCAGGAAAGAACTCTACCCCATGGTTGAAACGGGCATATCCGACATAGATCAATGCCATCAATGCCAGGGCAACGAGCAGGGTAGTTCCGGGGCGGGTGAGCAGCCAGCCGAGCAACCGGTGGTACGCGCGGCCGCCTGCGGTAACGGCAATCCGGGTTCGGCCTTGGTCGCTTCCGCGGCTGACGATCGCGCCCAGGGTAGGCAGGAAGATCAATGCCATGGCCAGTGATGCCAGAAGACACAAGATTACCGTGGCCGGCAGATATTTCATGAATTCGCCGACTACGCCGGGCCAGAACAGCAGTGGGATGAAAACCGCCAGTGTGGTGGCGGTGGAAGCGATGACCGGCCACGACATGCGGGAAGCGGCGTTGGACCAGGCGTCTCGTGGTGGCTGCCCCTCCCGGAGGTTGCGGTCGGCCAGTTCGCTCACCACGATAGCACCGTCTACCAGCATGCCGGCGACCAGAATCAGCGAGAATAGCACTACGATGTTGAGGGTATAGCCGATCGACCAGATCAGCAGGATCCCGGTGAAGAAAGCCCCGGGAATGGTCAGCCCCACCATCAAGGCAGCACGCAGCCCCATGGCGGCCAGGATCACGATCAACACCAGTACCACCGCTGTCAGGACATTGTTGAGCAACTCCGAGAGCATGTCTTCGACAGTCTGTGACTGGTCCAGAATGGTGGTGACGCTCAGGCCTTCCGGAAGTAGTGGGGCGGCCTCCTCGAACACGGCGCGGACCGATTCGATGGTGGCGATGATGTTGGCACCAGTACGTTTGGTGATCTCCAGCACGAGGGCAGGTTGGCCGTTGATCCGGGCGAAGCCGTCGGGGTCCTTGAAGGTGGGACGGATATGTGCCACATCACCGAATGTCACCACCCGGTCGCCATCGACCTTGACCGGCATGGAACGAACATCCTCGAGGCTCTCGATCACACCGGGTACCTTCAGCGCCATACGGCCGGCACCGGTATCCAGGCTGCCAGCTGCCACTAGCCGATTGTTGCGTGACACTTGATTGAACAGGGTGTCGAAATCGACCTCATAGCTGTCGAGTACCAAGGGATCGACGACGATCTCCAGCAGGTTTTCACGCTCGCCGCCAATGTCCACTTCCAATACTTCGGGTATACCTTCGATCTCTTCCTGGAGCCGGCGTGCCACCGCCAGCAACTGGTTTTCTTCCAACGGTCCCGATAGACCGATCGACATCACCGGAAGCAGCGCTACGTTGACCTCGATGACACGAGGCTCATCGGCCTCTTCGGGGAGTGAGCTCTTGGCAATATCGACCTGCTCGCGTACATCGGCCAGCGCCTGACGAGGATCGAAGCCGGCATCGAACTCCAGCGTCACGGAGGCGTAGCCTTCGCTAGCCTGAGAGGTCATCTTGCTGACCCCTTCGATGGCTCGTAATTCTTGTTCCATGGGGCGGACCAACAGACGCTCGCCATCCTCCGGGCTCACCCCCTCCAACGTCATTGAGACGTAGATCATGGGAATGGCCACGTCGGGATTGGCTTCCTTGGGGATGGCTTGGTAGGCCGCTATGCCGGCGATCAGGAAAAAGGCCAACAGCAGTAAGGTGGTGCGCGAGCGGTCGAGGGCGGCAAGAATCAAGGTGCGCATCGATCACCGCCCCTTGGAAGCGCTATCGTCACTGACATCGGTGTTGGGCAAGCTGCCATTGGCCAGCGTGGTTGCGCCTTTAGTGGGAGAGGAATCCGGCGCCACGGGGACGGCCTCGACGAGTTCTCCGGACTCGACGAAGCCACCTCCGAGGGTGATCAGTCGCACGCGTTCGGGCAGGCCTGTCACCCAGGCCTGCTGATCATTGGCGGACAGCAGTTTCACGTGTTGAAACTCGACTCGATCCTGATCGTCGAGTGTCTTGACGCCCAGGCGGCCGGCATTATCCAGTACCAGCAGTGCCGGCGACAGACTGTGCGCCTGGCGCTCGGGGAGCAGGATATCCAGTGTCGCGCTGGCGCCCCCCAGGCGGCGACGGTCGGGGTTATCGACGCGGGCTTCTATACTGAAGGTGCGTGTATCCGGGTCGCCACGGCTGGCGACATGGGTCAGTTCACCGCTGAGCTGGCTGCCGTCGAGCAGGGTCAGACGCACCTCGAGGCCTGGGGTCAAGCCGAGCACATCGCGTTGGGAGACGAAGGCGCGAGCTTTCAGCTGACGGTCCTCGATCAGCAGTGCATAGCTCTCGCCACTTTGTAATACATCGCCCACCTCGACATCGAGACGGTCGAGCCTGCCCGAAAATGGGGCTCGCGGACGTGTGTGAGATAGGGTTTGGCGTAGGCTTTCCACCTCGGCGACAGCTTGCGCGACTCCGCTGGCCAGGCGCAACAGCTCGGTGCGCGAGACCAGGTTGCGCTCACGCAGGCTTTCGGCGCCGGAGAGTTCGGCTCGCGCAAGTTCCAGTTCTGCCTTGGCACGCTCCAGTTGTGCCGGCAGCTCTTCCTGATCCAGGCGAAACAGGAGGTCGCCGGCTTCGACATCTTGTCCCACTTCGACTGCCAGTGATTCGATTTGGCCGCTGGCACGGGCGCGTAATTCGACCTCATGCCAAGGAGTGAGTTGTCCTTGCGCTATCAGTGATGGTCGATAAGCCTTCTGCAGGCTTTCGCGGACTTCCACGCGTGGCAAGGGGTCGACGGTGAGCGGGTCAGCTGGTGGAGCTTCGGCTCGAAAGCGCTGCAGATCGCCGAAGGCTAGCCACAACACCAAAGCTAGCCCGCAACCGGAAGCCAGAAGAAAGGATAGCGAAGGACGACGAAGTGCCATGGGCCTTCCTTGGGGCGAGTTGGCGTGGTCAAGCGACGGCCTAGCATAACGCAGGCAGAGGGGCATCGCCTATGGTGCCTACGGTTGAAATGCCGTCGCCCCGGATAGTACCGGGGCGACGAGCGACTTTTGATGGGCAGGAAGCCTTTTACATCTTTACATCAACGAGCTGGCGGCGGGACGCTCCAGGTCGGTCAACGGAACTTCGCCCTTGAGTAGGTCTCGCTCGAAGGCATCCTTGTCGATGTTGAAACCGAGATGTTCTTGGGCCAGGTACATATCCTTTTCGGCATTGCCCAAGCAACTGGTGCCGCCGGGAGATGGCGTCATGTTGAACACGATGCCGGTGCCCGGATTGATCTTGGCCTCGCCCATGACGAGTTTCTTCTGCTGTTTGTCGATGAGCTGTGGACGCACGCCGCCGAAGCCCTTGGCGAAGCTGACTTCCTTGACGGTCAGGCTGGGTACGATCTTCTGGATATCCTTGAGGAACAGGCGTTCGCGTAGCCAGGGAACCTCGAACAGGAAGTTGCGGAAGATGTAGCGACGAATGTCGCGTACCTTCAGCAAGTCCCAGAGTGCCTTGATGACACTACGGTCAAGGCGCAGCACCTTGAGAAACTCGATGAACGTCTTGTTGTTATAACGTTCCAGCAACGGCAGCATCAGGGCTGTGGGGCCAAAGCGAGTCTTGCCTTCCACCAATACATCCGGATCGCCATGCACAGCGGCGAACGGCAGGTTCTCGTTTTGCACCGTGTAGACCTTGCCGTTGAGTACGCGAGGAGTGAAGTAGAAGGAGCCGGCCATCGGTAGACAGGACTTGTCGAGACCGTAGCCCATCTGGTGGGCGAAAAGCAGCGAATGCCCACCAGCGCTGACCACGACGTAGCGAGCGGTCAGCGTTCCCTTGTTGGGAGTCTTGATCTTGAACAGGTCGCCATCCTTTTCGATTCTTTCGACCGCCGTGGAGAGGTGCACATCATAGGTCATGCCTTTCTCTTCGGCATTCTTCTTGCCTTCTTCGACAAAGGCCTCGGAAAGGGTGGTGTAGTTGACAGCGGTGTATTCATCGGTGGAACCCATGGCGACGATCGGGACTTCCGGTCGACGTCCTTCCACCAACTTGGGCTCGAGTTCGGCGATATCGTCGCGCTCGAGGAGCTTCATGCGAGGGAAAAGCTCCTTGAAACGGATATAGCGCTCGCGCAGGAACTCGCACTCCGTCTCACCGACACCCAATACCATCTTCGGATACTTGTAGACGATCTTGTCACGCACCTCGGGCGCCAGCTTGGTCGCGAAGTTGACCACCATGCCTGCGGTGCGCTTGGTCACCTTGGCCTTTTCCAACGTGTAGTTGGTTTCGATATCGCCACAGTGGATGGTCTGGCTATTGTTACGGCCATGGGAGTTGACGATCGCCACATGATCGTACTTCTCGACCAGACCGATGGCCTTGAGGTCAGTGTAGCGAGCCAGCTCATAGAGAAGAGCGGTACCGGAAATGCCGCCTCCCACTATCAGGACATCATAGGTCGGTGTGGACATGGGTGCTCTCGCTTGCCTGGTGCGGGACGAACCCCCCGAGGGTTACCCGGAGGCCCTGAGCCTGACGATAAAAGTACTCAACCATCAGGTTCGACATGAGTCGGATGGCTGCATTATAGACACTTTGTCGACAAAGAAAATCCATGCCAAAGCTCGACTTTATGCTTAATCACTTGACCATAAGGAAAACCTTGGGTCTTGTGAAAAAGAAAAACATCTTGAAAATCATTCGCTTATCATGATTTCCAAGATGTTGTCATCGTGATGCGGCGCAATATGAAAATTTTTGAACCTGCTGGCGAAAGGAGGATGCTGCGTGCAGGTCACGAGCGGCGAGCAGCGGGCTGCGAGCTGTTTGCAGTTGGCTTGAAAGTAACGAGATTGCTGCCCGAAGCCCGAAGCCCGAAGCCCGAAGCCCGAAGCCCGAAGCCCGAAGCTTCAGCGCAAACTAATGATTTTCCATCCACGAGCCTCGGCTACCTGACGTAGCGATTCATCAGGGTCCACAGCGACTGGATAGTCGACCCGCTCGAGAAGTGGCAAGTCATTATGGGAATCACTGTAGAACCAGGCGTCGTCCAAGGTCAGTTCCTTGTCAGCCAGCCACTCTTCCATCCGCACCACCTTGCCCTCGCGATAACTGGGGGTACCGGAGACACGGCCGGTGTAGCGACCACCGACGATTTCCGGCTCCACGGCAATCAGGTGATCGACGCCCAAACGTTTGGCGATGGGGCCAGTAATGAAACGATTCGTGGCGGTAACGATCAACAGGGTATCGCCACGCGTACGATGACGGGCGAGTAGTTCTTCGCCTTTGGGCAGGATGTTGGGCTCGATCTTGCTGGCCATGAACTGCTGATGCCAGGCTGTCAGCTGTTCTGGCGTATTGTCCGCCAGTGGTTTGAGTGCCACTTCCAGGAAGGCATGAATGTCCAAGGTGCCGTCCTGGTAATCGCGCAGGAAGCGCTCATTGGCTTCACGATAGCTGACAGGATCCACGGCACCCTGTTCGAGCAGAAACTCTCCCCATGCATGGTCGCTGTCTATGGAGAGGAGGGTGTTATCTAGATCGAAGATAGCCAGGCTCAAGGCTGTCCCCTTGCTTGTGTCGGTTAGGTGGTATGGCAGGCAGCAGAGTATGGCAGAAGAGTCCTATGGCTGTAAGCTTCTGTCTTGCCAAAGACAGCTTATATTGATGCGCTTTCCGGCTTTGTGGAAGAATGTCAGCAATTGTGGATTCATTAAGGTGACGTCCGTGATCGACGCTGACGGCTTCCGCCCTAACGTTGGCATCATTATTGCCAACCGCGAGGGCCAGCTGCTTTGGGCGCGTCGGGTAGGACAGAATGCTTGGCAGTTTCCTCAGGGAGGCATCAAGGCAAACGAGACACCACAACAGGCCCTGTATCGAGAGCTTGAAGAGGAAATCGGCCTTACGGCAGCCGATGTCGACGTGCTGGCTTGCACCCGGGGGTGGCTACGCTACCGTCTGCCACGACGCATGGTGAGAACGCATTCGCGGCCGGTCTGTATCGGCCAGAAACAAAAATGGTTTTTGCTGGAGATCCGCTGCCAGGAAACGCGGATTTGCGTGGATACCACCGCCAAGCCTGAATTCGATGGCTGGCGGTGGGTGAGCTACTGGTATCCGCTGGGTCAGGTGGTACCTTTCAAACGAGAGGTTTATCGCCGTGCCTTGCGCGAGTTGGCGCCACGTGCACAGAAGCTGGCATTGGGAGACGAGTGAATTCCCTTTGACGGCATGACTTTATCTGGCCACACAAGTAGACAAGCTATGCTCGATGTTCTTCGTCGCATCGTCCAGGAGGTCAACGGGGCACGTAATCTCAACGCTGCCTTGTCGACCATGGTGCGTCGTATTCGCAAGGCCATGCGGACCGATGTCTGTTCCTTCTATCTATTCGATGTCGAACAGCAACGCTTGGTGTTGATGGAAACCATTGGCCTGCACGCCCAGGCCGTTGGCCAGGTGTCCTTGCGCCTGGGAGAGGGCTTGGTGGGACTGGTTGCCCAGCGGGAGGAACCTCTCAATCTCGAGGATGCTCACGGTCATCCACAGTTTCGCTACTTCGCCGAGACCGGCGAAGAACGCTTCTCCAGCTTTTTGGGTGTTCCCATCATCCATCAACGGCGCATGCTGGGGGTGCTGGTCGTTCAGCAGCAGGACAAGCGGCGTTTCGACGAGGGTGACGAAGCCTTCCTGGTGACCATGGCGGCGCAACTCGCCGGTGTGCTGGCTCATGCACTGGCCACTGGTACGCTCAACAGGCCCAGCCGTGATGTCGGGCAGGCGGTATTCACCGGAGTGGCGACCTCGCCAGGCATGGTCATCGGCGAAGCGCTGGTGATTGCACCACCGGCCGATCTCGATAACGTGCCCGACTTGGTGCCCACCGATATCGACTACGAAATCAAGCGTCTCAAGGATGCCATTTATCGGGTCCGCGATGAAATCCGTGCCGCTGGTGAACGCCTTGCCAGCCGCATCAGCGCTCAGGAGTTGGCGCTGTTCGAGGTCTATCAGCAGATGCTTGGTGAGGCTGCATTGGCGCAGGAAGTCGAGAAACGCATCCGCGAAGGACAGTGGGCACCGGGGGCATTGGCCGATGTGGTACGACGCCATGTGCAATACATGGAACGAGTCGACGATGATTATTTGCGTGAACGGGCGGCGGACGTGCGTGACCTGGGACGCCGAGTGTTGGCACACCTGCAGGAGGAAAGTCCGCAGACGCCGGATACTTTCCCTGAACGTACCATCCTGGTCGGTGACGAGATCAGCGTGGCGACGCTTGGTGAAGTGCCGCGTGGCAAGCTGGCCGGTTTGGTCTCGATTCGTGGGTCCAGCACCTCACATGTGGCGATTCTAGCCCGAGCCATGGGAATTCCTACTGTGCTGGGTATGGTCGACTTGCCGTTGCCGCGCCTCAATGGCGCCCCGGTCATCCTCGATGGCCACCGCGGCCGACTGTTCGTGCGTCCCGATGAGGAACTGAAAAATCATTATCGCAGCCTGATTGCCGAGGAAACGGCCTTGGCCGAAGTGCTCGAGCACGAGCAGGACCTGCCAAGCCGCACGCCGGACGGTCATGACATGCCTCTCATGGTCAATACGGGGCTGGCGGTAGATGCGGTAGCGTCGCTGAAGACACGGATCAGTGGGGTGGGGCTGTATCGCACTGAAGTCCCCTTCATGATCACTGAACGCTTCCCTGGCGAGCAGGAGCAGATGCGTCTCTACCGCGATCAGCTAGAGAGTTTCGCGCCTTTGCCAGTGGTGATGCGTACGCTGGATATTGGCGGTGACAAGGATCTTCCCTACTTTCCCATCGAAGAGGCCAATCCATTCCTGGGCTGGCGCGGCATCCGCGTGACCCTGGACCATCCTGAAGTGTTGATGGTGCAGCTTCGCGCCATGCTGCGCGCTTCCCAAGGAATGGGCAATCTGCAGATCCTGCTGCCGATGGTGACCAATGTCGATGAAGTCGATGATACCCTGAAGCTGATCGACCGCGCCCAGGCCGAACTTGCCGAAGAGGGCGTGGAGGTCGAGCGCCCCAAGATCGGGGTGATGCTCGAGGTGCCAGCCACGCTCTATCAGCTTGAATCACTCGCCGAACGAGTCGACTTCTTCTCGGTGGGTAGCAACGATCTGACCCAGTATCTATTGGCAGTGGATCGCAATAACCCGCGTGTGGCCGAACTCTACGATGCTTGCCACCCAGCGGTGTTGGCGGCGTTGGCGCGTCTGGCCCAGGAAGCGGTCGCACTGGACATGCCGACGTCCGTTTGCGGTGAACTGGCCGGCGACCCGGCTGGTGCCTTGTTGTTGATGGGCATGGGGTTCGATGCGTTATCGATGAACACGCCAAGCCTGCCCAGAGTGCGGGCCGCCATTCGTCGGGTACCGCTCGCCGCTGCCGAGGCTCTGGTACACGAAACCCTCAAGCTGGCGACACCTGGCGAGGTGCGCGCACACCTCGTGAAACGCATGGGCGAATGGCAGCTCGATCATCTGCTGCCGCCGAAGGACTAGCCCTTTCGGGAGCTGTAAGCCTGAAGCTATAAGCTATAAGAAAAACCTTGCCTCCTGATCAGGACATGGGGACGCATTTTGGCTTACGGCTTACGGCTTACGGCTTACGGCTTACGGCTTACGGCTTACGGCTTACGGCTTACAGCCTGAGTGCTATCTCCCCTAACTCTTCGCCACCCGGCCCGTAGCGCCGTTCGCCGATTTCCGCTCTGCCGTCGGCATGCCAGGTCAGCCAAGTCATGGCCCGGGTGCCGTAATCGTCACCGATGATGAAGGGGGATGACAGGCGCCTTTCCAGTTCCAACCCGACCCCGGTGTCCGGCAGGCGTTCCAGATCCTCGACCGGACGGCTATCGCTCATGGCCCGCAGCGCGGAACGTGGCCAGTCGTGAGTCTCCAGGCTATGAGTCAGGCCCTTACAGGCCCATTCAACCTTTGGCCAAGGGGTATCGAGGTCGCCGTTGGAGATGCCATGGGTGCCTGGGGTGACCGGAACCAGATGGATCGATTCTCGACCGCGGTGCAAGTGCCACAGGCCATGTTCATCGCCGGCCAACAAGTTGAATCCGGCGTAACGAGTTGCCTGGCGCTCGGCCAGGTCGTGGAGCCAGGCATACAGGTCGTCGCATTCCAATGCTTCGCGCACCAGATGCCCCCGGCTGGGGGCATCCGGTGGCACGCTCAGCCCCGGGTCACGGACGTTGGTGACCGCAGCGACACGGCCACGACGATGTATCGCCAGCCAGGTGCCGCCAGCCTGCAGGTCGCGGCCGCCCACGATGTCCGGGGCATCCTTCCAGACTCCCAGCACGGCGCTCGGACGCGCATGGAATTCATCCCGGTTGGCTATCAGGCGCAAGCGCACCATGTGGTCAGGGTGATAGTCGAAAGCGATCAGGCACATGAGCGCTACTTTATCCCGCTATCAGCGTTCCGGGGAAGAGGGCGTCGATCAGTCAGTAGACTGGTTCGTGTCATGTGTAGCGTTTGAGACTCGCGGGACGATCGCCATGACAGACGCTTTCGTGCAACGTACACTCGTTGCCATCATCGACCGATAACAGGGACGATAATGCGAGTCGAGACCCGCGCAGAAAACCTGTGGCGAACGCTCATCTGGCCCATTCTCTGGCCACTGCTGCTGGTGCAGGCAGGGCTGGTGGTGCTCTGTGTACTGGCTTGGCTGGTGATGTGGCAGTCCGCGATGCCGGTGCAACAGGCCTGGCGTGCCCTGACGTGGCTGATGCTGGCGCTACTGTTGGGAACCAGTCTGATCGCTGCGACCTTCCTGCTGCTGTTGCGCCATCGCCTGCAGCGTTGGGAAATTTCGCTCGGAGTTCCTTACGAGCGCCTCGAGAGAGCGATGCGCCAGTTGCACAAGGAACTGCCGCCATGGCTCAAGTCGCGACGGCTGATGGCAGACAGAGCCGCCGATTCAGGCCCGGTCGAACACCTGGAGGTTTTGCTCGATGGCTTGGAGACCCTGCTGACTCGGTTCGCTGAACGTCCTCATGTGGTACAGATGATGGAACGCCTGCCGCGTCCGGCGTTCATCGCTCATCATGGTTGCCTGGCGGATGCCAATAGTGCCTTCGAGCAAGTGATTGGCCGTTCATTGAGCGAAATAAGAGGGCTCGACCTGCAGTACCTGATGCGCCGCGATGACAACGATCAAGGTGATGCCTATGTTAGGCTCCATGACAGTCAGGGCGCCTGGTGGACTTTCCGTCTGGCATGTCTGGAGGATAATCACGAGCACACCTTGGGCATCCTGGAAGACGTCAATGACCAGCGACAGCGCTTGGCGCAGTTGACCCTGTCACGGGATCAGGCGCGTGAGGAATCACGCCTCAAATCGAGTTATCTGGCCCTGCTGCAGCGAGAGTTGGAAGACGTCCTCCAGGACCTGAAGCAGCACATCGAGATCTGCCGTTTGCCGGAACAGCACGAAGACCTGCGCGAACGACTCGCCGACTTTGCCACCCTGGTGGCCAATCTTTCCGGTCCCGAATCGCCCGATCTTGGCGACCTTTCCCTGGCTGGCGATGACACGGGCGCTGCTGTCTCCAGTGTGTCCGGCCATGCCAGAATCCTGATCGTCGACGATGGCCCGGTGAATACCATGCTGGCTCGACGGGTTCTCGAGGCCAGGGGGTTAGGAGTGGATACCGCCGAGAGTGGCGAACAAGCCCTGGAGCTGGCCGAACGAGAGCATTACGACCTGGTATTCATGGATATTTTCATGCCTGATCTCGACGGTGTCGAAGCCAGCCGCCGCTGGCGACGGCGTGAGACCGAGCAGGCCGTAGCCTCGCCCAGCGTGTTGGTAGCATTGACGGCCAACGCCAGCGATGCGGATCGCGAGCGCTTCTTTGCAGCGGGAATGGATGACTTCCTATCCAAGCCCTACCGTCCTCAGGCGCTGATCGATATGGTGGAGCGCTGGTTGCCGGATGCCTTGAGGGAAACGCCGCGGTGACCGAGGCGATGGTCCCGATCATGATAGGTTATCTGGCGCTGGGGGTTCTCGCGGGGACTTTGGCGGGAGTGTTCGGTGTCGGCGGCGGGCTGATCATCGTTCCCGCCTTGGTCTTTGCCTTTGGCATGCAGGGGGTGGATTCATCGGTCGCCATGCATCTCGCCATCGGCACTTCGCTGGCGACCATCGTGGTTACCGGTGCCTCCTCGACCTGGGGGCACATGAAGAAAGGCAGCGTGAAGTATGGCTGGTTTCTGGCCCTGTTGCCGGGGTTGATGCTGGGAGCGATCGTCGGTGTCTTCGTTGCCGGCAATTTGACCAGCGGCTTGTTGGGTACGCTGTTCGGCCTATTCGTGACCTTGGTGGCGGGCAAGATGGCATTGGGACGAGGACCCAAGCCGGGGACCGTCGCTCCCGGTCGTTTGGCCATGGGAGTGGCCGGAGGGGTCATCGGTGCCGTCTCGGCCCTGTTCGGCATAGGCGGCGGTACTCTGACGATTCCCTGGTTGTCGCGTGCTGGTGCACGCATGACCGAAGCGGTGGGCACATCGGCTGCCTGTGGATTACCCATCGCCATCTTCGGCGCCCTCACCTTCATGGCCGTGGGCTGGGGGAACCCTGCGCTTCCGTCCTGGTCCACCGGTTTCGTATCATGGCCGGCATTAGTGGGGATCGTACTGACCAGTGTGCCTTTCGCTCGGCTGGGAGTACGGCTGGCACATGTATTGCCAGCTCATATACTGCGCCTGGCCTTCGCCACCCTGTTGGCGGGGGTGGGGTTGAGATTTTTGTTGTGACCTCTTCGGGGAGCTGTAAGTTTGAAGCTGTAAGCTGTAAGAAAACCCCCTTTTGGTCACTGATGATGTGGCTATCATGACGGCTTACGGCTTACGGCTTACGGCTTACGGCTTACGGCTTACGGCTTACGGCTTACGGCTTGGTGTTTGAATTCATCGAGGATCCTGCATGCTGACCTATCCCAATATTGATCCCGTGGCCATCCAGCTTGGTCCGCTTGCCGTGCACTGGTATGGCCTGATGTATGTGGTCGGCTTTGTGGGAGCCTGGTGGTTGGGGCGCGTTCGCGCTGCACGTATCGGTCTGACCAAGGAAGACGTCGGCGATCTGTTGTTCTACGGGGCGCTCGGAGTCGTGGTCGGTGGGCGTCTGGGCTACGTGTTGTTCTACGGTTTGGATAGGCTGTTGGCCAACCCGCTATGGCTGTTCCAGGTGTGGGATGGTGGCATGAGCTTCCACGGTGGGCTCATCGGGGTGCTACTCGCTGCCTGGCTCTTCGCACGCAAGCATAAGCTGGCCTTTTTCCAGCTTACCGATTTCGTTGCGCCGTTGGTGCCGATTGGTCTGGGAGCGGGGCGCATCGGCAATTTCATCAACCATGAGTTGCCTGGCCGGGTTTCCGACCTGCCTTGGGCGATGCCGTTTCCCGGTATGGGCCCCGAGCCGCGTCATCCATCGTCGCTTTACGAGGCGCTGCTCGAAGGAGCGCTACTGTTCATGATTCTGTGGGTCGTATCGGCGACGCCGCGTGCACGTGGTATGATTTCCGGACTCTTCCTGGTGCTATACGGCGTGTTCCGCTTCGGTGTTGAATTCGTGCGGCTGCCGGATGCCCATATCGGCTTCATCGCGTTCGGTTGGGTTACCATGGGGATGCTGCTCACCTTGCCGATGATCGCTGGCGGTGTGGCACTGATCCTCTGGTCGCGCCGCCAGTCGGTGGATTTTCCACCTGCCACGAAAGCCGCCAAGTGACTGGCTTTCAAGTCCCGAATCGTCAAGGCCCGAACTTTCAAGACATGGATATGCAACCGGCTCAACAATCACTCACACCTGAATCAGCGCCACTCGAGCAACCCTATCTGGATCTGATGCGGCATGTGCTCGAGCATGGCGTGGTCAAGCATGATCGTACCGGTGTCGGCACACGTAGTGTCTTTGGCCACCAGATGCGTTTCGACCTGGCGCGTGGTTTTCCGCTGCTGACCACCAAGAAACTTCACCTGCGCTCGATCGTCCACGAACTGCTGTGGTTCCTGGCTGGCGATACCAATATCGCCTATCTCAAGGAACATGGAGTGAGTATCTGGGACGAGTGGGCCGATGAGAACGGCGAGTTGGGCCCGGTCTATGGCTACCAGTGGCGTAGCTGGCCGAAGCCCGGCGGCGGTCACGTCGACCAGATTGCCAACGTCGTCGAGCAGATCAAGCGCAACCCGGATTCTCGCCGACTGATCGTCTCGGCCTGGAACCCGGCGTTGGTCGACGAAATGGCGCTGCCGCCATGCCACGCGCTGTTCCAGTTCTACGTCGCCGAGGGGCGGCTCTCTTGCCAGCTCTATCAGCGTAGTGCCGATATCTTCCTGGGGGTGCCGTTCAATATTGCCAGCTATGCGTTGCTCACCCAAATGGTGGCACAGGTCTGCGGCCTGGCGCCGGGCGAATTCGTGCATACCCTGGGTGATGCGCATCTCTACTCGAACCACCTCGAGCAGGCGGCATTGCAGCTTTCGCGTACCCCTCGGCCTGCGCCACGCCTGGTACTCACCCCTGAGGTTCGTGACCTGTTCGGCTTCCGCTTCGAGGACATTCGCATCGAGGGCTATGACCCGCATCCGCATATCAAGGCTGAGGTGGCGGTATGAGCGATATCCAGCAACTCCCCCAGGAGGGTGACGGTGTCGAGACGGTGGTGCCGGTAGCGATGATTGCCGCTGTGGCACGCAACCGGGTGATTGGCGTCGACAACAAGTTGCCCTGGTATCTGCCCGAGGATCTCAAGTTCTTCAAGGCCATGACTCAGGGCAAGCCCCTGGTGATGGGGCGCAAGACTTTCGACTCCATCGGTCGTGCGCTGCCGGGGCGGCTCAATATCGTCATCACCCGAGATCCTACTTTTGAACGCCCGGGAGTACGGGTCTGTCGCAGTCTGACCGAGGCGCTTGATCTGGCCGACCAGCAGGCGCTGATCGATGGGGTAGATGAGATCATGGTCATGGGTGGCGCCCAGATCTATGCCCTGGCCTTGCGTTGGGCCTCGCGGCTATATCTCACCGAGGTCGATGTCGAGGTCGAGGGCGATGTCCGCTTCCCTGAGCTGGACACGACCCAATGGCGGGAGGTGCAACGCGTACATGGCCAGCCTCAGGAAGGGCAGCCTGCTTATGCTTTCGTCGAATACATGCGCCGCTGAGGAAGCCTTCTACTTGGGGGCACTTGGCTTTGAATGTTTGTCAGGGAACGAAAGCTGACACAGACTTGTGAATCAAGTAGGGCTCGACATGGTGTCAGCCCTTTCGAACCGCATGCTTCAGGGAGGGCACGTCCTTGATCCCTCAACTCATCGATGCGCTGGAACGCCAAGCCGACAAGGGGCTATTGGAGCTTCTCGATGCTCGGGCGAAGATCAAGGTGCTGGAAGCACAGAATCGCGATCTTCAGGCGAGGAATCAAGAGCTTAGTGAACAGCTCGATGCCCACAAGGCTGAGGCCCGTCACGCGCACGTGACCGCTGGCCGTAGCCAAGGGTTGGCGGCGCTGATGGCACGCCGACCGCGGCACCATGTATTGCCGAACGAGCCGACCGACGACGCATCCCTCGATGGTGCTGAAAACGACCCGGCCTCGACACCTCATGGGTCGGCCCCCAAGTCTCAATCCTGGTCGCGAGACCAATGTCAGTCTCAAGGCCAAGCTCAGTCCCAAGACAAGGCCGCACCGCTTCCAGCGAACGAACCTGCCCCTCGCAGCGACCCACCTGCAAGGTCCGAGCCCCAGGCGCAACTCGATGGCCAGGCGGACGTGAGGCAAGGCCCTCAGAGCCGCCTGCCGATCGATGAGGCACCATCTCCCCAGGCGCTGCTCGATGAGTGGTATCAGCGCTATACCGAGACCTTCTTCAAGGGCCATACCCGGCCGCTCAAGGTTGGCATTCACGAGGACTTGGTGGCTCGTGAGCCGTGGCCTGAGAAGTTGGTGCGCCGGGCGCTAGCCTGTTACGTGCACCTACCGCGTTATCTCAAGGCGGTGCGTGCCGGTGCCGAACGGGTGGGGCTCGATGGTGAAAGCGCCGGAGTGGTCAGTGAGGGTGAAGCCAAGTACGCGCGCAAGCAGCTCGACGAACTACAGGCCCAGAACCGTACTCGCCAGGCCAAGCGCCGCGAACGCCAGCGCCAGCAGGAGAAGGAAGAGCGGTTGGAGCGCAAGATCAGCGAGCTCCTTGCCAAGCACGAGCACTAAGGCGCTGCGCGACGTGAAGAGGGAAGACCGGTGCTCCGCACCTTGAAGTGGGAAGGTTGAAGAAGGAAGAGCGGCGCTGCGCGCCTGTAGCGGGCTTCGAGCCACGAGCATTGGGCGATTTCTTGCCGATGGCGGAGCATTCAGCCCGCCGCCCGCCGTTCGTAATCTTACCTACCATGGTCGAGATCTCGACCATGGCTCGAGCGCTATCCCCTTGTCTGTAAAAACCGTCATATCCTTATTGAGCGGATTCGCAAAGCGTTGATTAGATTCCCTCTTGCAAGCTGGCGCGGGTGTCGCCAAGATAGGCGGGGCTTGCTGCCGTCATCTTGTTGTCATACAAGGTAGGCAGTCTGGGGGCGCGTTGCAGGGTGGTGGCGCGACTCCGGAGCAGGGGAAAAGTTCCATGGTTTTGGTGCATCAAGATTAAAAACAGTGTTTTTTCTTCTTGCGCTATGGAAAAACCCGGTATAAGGTTTCCCTGCGAGCATTGGATTATAACAAGGCTTCGCTCAGGTAGCGGTTTCGGATTCCAGCGTCTTATAGGTCGCAAACTTCCGAAGCGCGCCGGGAAAGCCGACTGCATATGCAGTAACGATCGAAACAGTAAGCTAGTAAAGGAACATATCGCGATGAAAAAGACACTGTTAGCGACTGCTATCGCCGGTGCCCTGGGCGCCTCCGCCGCTGCTCAGGCAGCTACCGTCTACAACCAGGACGGCACCAAGCTGGACCTGTATGGCAACATCCAGCTGGCTTATGCCAACACTAATGATGCCGATGGCGAGGACCGGGACGAACTGGCCGATAACGGTTCCACCTTCGGTCTCTCCGGTGAGCACGTCATCACCAATGACCTGATCGGTTACTTCAAGGCCGAGTGGGAGCACGACGCCGATGAAGAAAAAACGGCTGGCGGCCTCAACACTGGCGACCAGGCTTACCTGGGTCTGAAAGGCGGTTTCGGTGACGCTCGTCTGGGTTCCTGGGATCCGCTGATCGACGACTGGATTGCGGATCCGGTTTCCAACAACGAATACTTCGACGTTTCCGACTCCAGCCAGAATATCCTGGGTGTCGCCAACCGCGAAGGTAACAAGCTGCAGTATGCTTCTCCTTCTCTCGGTGGCTTCCAGTTCGCCGTCGGTACCCAGTTCGAGGGTGACGCGGAGAGCGAGAACTTCTCTGGTTCCAGCAACGCCTCTGCCTTCGCCGGTCTGAAGTACGCCATCGGTGGTTTCTCCATCGCCGCAGTTTACGACAACCTGGACAACAATGACGGCACTTATGGGCCGGGTGTTGTGACAGAAGATCATCTGGGTGGCGATTATGAGGCTGGTGATCAGTACGGTATCACCGGTCAATACACCTGGAATACCCTGCGCGTCGCCCTCAAGCTGGAGCGTTTCGAGTCCGACGACCAGAGCATTATCGAAGATGCCAACTACTACGGTCTGGGCGCACGCTACGGCTATGGCATGGGTGACATCTACGGTGCCTACCAGTACGTCGACATCGGTGGTGACGACTTCCTCGACACCGCTGACGACTGCTTCGGCAGCGGCGACTGCCCGAACGATGCTGGCGAGAGCTACAACGAATTCGTGCTCGGTGCCACTTACAACATCTCCGATGCCATGTACACCTTCATCGAAGGTGCCTGGTACGATCGTGAAGATGACGAAGGTGATGGCGTAGCCGTCGGTGCCGTCTACCTCTTCTAAGCCTTTCGAGTTCGGGGTTTGACCCTGTATTCGAAGCCTTATATAACGAAAGCCGATCCTCCGGGGTCGGCTTTTTTCATTCGCCGATGTGAGGTCTTATGAAATCGTCTATTGTGACTGGCTCTCTGCTGGTATTTGGCCTTGCGCTGGCCGATGTCGGCGTCGCTGACAGTGTGATGGAGGAGCGCTTTCGCGAGGAGGGACGCCAGCTCGATCTGACCGGCTTCCTGCAGCCGGAGAACGATGCCCGTAGTCGTAGTTTCCTCTATGGTGCCCCCCATGAGCATGATTTTACAGTGACAGAAGCAGGCACCTATCTATTCGAGAGTCGCGTGCCTGGTGGGAATTCCGAGGACTATCGGGTGGCGGCGGAACTACTGGATGACCAGGGGCAGGTGATCGCCCGTGGCGAAGCCCTGGGGCAAAATGGTGGCCTGGCGATGCGCCAGCAACTGCAGCCAGGTGACTATGTGCTGCGTGTAGAAGGGCGTCAGTTTGGTACCCGTAGCAAGCCTGGCACCAGCTTCTATATTACGGTGTCGGGGCTGGATGCTCAGGGACGTCGTTTGGAGGATAGCATCAGCGAAGGTCAAGGGCTGGTCTTTACCGGCAGTGACCGTGAAGGTCGCCGCAGCGTCTTCGTGCGTGATCGCGACACTGTGGCGACCATAGCGGCCCCAGCGGCCGAGGTGTCGAGCGACAATCAAGGCGACACAGCATCGGATGTTGCGCCGTCAACTGCCGATTCTCAGATGTCAGCCAGTGAAGCACCAACCGGGCAGGCCGCTGACAGGGCGGCACCCGAGAGTTTCGAGACCATCGTCACCGATGTGAAGATCCGCGCGCGTGGTGAAGTCCTGACCTTCGATGTGGTGGAAGCCGGTACCATCGCCATCACCACGGCCACCTATCCGACGGGGTATGAGGACACCTATCGGATCGAGCTAGAAGTGCTGGACGAGAGCGGAAGCGTGGTCGCCGAAGACGCCGGTGAAGGCTTCAATGGCAATGTCGATCTGCGTACCCAGCTTTCGCCCGGACGCTACCGTATCCGAGTCAATGGTCAGCAGTTCGGTTCGGCAATGAGCGGCGTCAATAACTATGAACTCAAGGTGGTTCAGACGGACCGTCAATGAGTGTCATGTCACTGGCTGCTTAGAAGTCGAGCCAGGTAAAGGAGGGGCCGCGTTAGCGGCCCCTCTTCTATTAGGCAGCCAAAAAATCAGCTGCATGTTTCGACGAACCAGAGACTCAGGTGCTCGCATCTTCTTCTTCGAGCATCATGTGAATCAACTCTTGCAGTTCTTGCACCTGCGTTTCGAGTGCTTCGACACGGGATTGGCTGGCAGCGGTTTCTTCCGCCTTCTGGTTGATTTGTTCCATATGCTTTTCGATCGCTTCGGAATCCATGGCAAAAGCTGAGCTTGCCATTAGAAGTGATGCAAGAACGGATGTGGTAAGTAGCGTGATCTTCATGGGACACCTCGACTCATCAGTCAATCAGTTATGCTTTCCATTACGACACCCGTTGTATCGTCTGCCGTCACTCAGAATGGTGGTGGCATGTTGATCGGAAGGTGTCGTTGTTTTGTAGAATCGGCATGGCATAACTTACAGTCTTGGCGCTAGGCGCCTGGAAGAAGGAAGAGTCGCTTCGCGACTGAAGATGGAAGAGCGGCGCTGCACGCCTGGAAGGTTGAAGAATGAAGAACGGCGCTGCGCGCCTGGAAGGCTGAAGATGGAAGAATGCTGCTTCGCAGCTTGAAGAAAGAAGATAAGAGGCTGTAAACCACATTGTGTAACTGCCCACGAATGAGTAGCCTTTTCAAAAGGATACCATCGTGGGTAAACAATTGGACCAAGAAAAACTCAACGCCCTGGCCGCGGAACTGGCCAAAGACATCAAGTCCGAAAAAGACCTCGGAGCCCTTACACAGCAACTGGTCAAGCTCACCGTCGAGACGGCCCTCAATGCCGAACTGGACGAGCACCTTGGCTACGAAAAGCATGCCCCGGAAGGCCGGGGGACGGGCAACAGCCGCAACGGCTATTCTTCCAAGCGCCTGAAAGGGCAGCACGGAGACGTGTCGATCCAGGCGCCTCGGGATCGGGACGGCTCTTTCGAGCCCCAGTTCGTGCGTAAGGGCCAGTCCCGGCTGACTCAGATGGACGATCAGATCCTGGCCCTGTACGCCAAGGGCTTGAGCACTCGGGACATTGTGGATGCTTTCAAGGAGATGTACGACGCCGACATCTCCGCCACGCTCGTGTCCAAGGTTACCGAACGCGTGATCGAGCAGGTCCACGAGTGGCAGAACCGCCCGCTGGATCCGATCTATCCCATTGTCTATCTGGACTGCATTGTCCTGAAAATCCGCGAGAACAAGCAGGTGATCAACAAGTCACTATATCTGGCATTGGGCATTAACATGGAGGGCCAGAAGGAACTGCTGGGGCTGTGGCTTGCCGAGACCGAAGGCGCGAAGTTCTGGCTGTCGGTACTGACCGAACTGAAGAACCGTGGCCTGGAGGATATCCTGATCGCCTGTGTGGATGGTCTCAAAGGCTTCCCAGACGCCATCCAGGCCGAATACCCCCAGACCAAGGTCCAGCTGTGCATCGTGCACATGGTCCGCAATTGCGTCGGGTATGTGTCCTGGAAGGACTACAAGGCGGTCACGAAGGATCTGAAGCAGATCTATCAGTCAGCCACCGAGCACGAGGCCGGACAGGCGCTGGAGGTCTTCGCCGAACGCTGGGATGGCCAGTACCCGCAGATTGCCAAATCCTGGTACAACCACTGGGATAATCTGATTACCTTGTTTGGCTACCCGCCAGCCATTCGAAAGGTGATCTACACCACCAATGCTATTGAGTCGCTCAACAGCGTCATCCGCAAAGCGACCAAGCGCCGGAAGCTGTTTCCTAATGATGAGTCGGCTCTGAAGGTGGCGTTCCTGGCCATCCAGCAGGCCTCGAAGAAATGGACCATGCCGATCCGAGATTGGAAGCCGGCGCTGAACCGCTTTATTATCGAATTCGGTGACCGCCTGGACGGTCACCTGTAATGGGGTGGGCAGTTACACAGATTTATTTACAGGCTCGAAGATAAAAGCCAGACACTGCCTTCCCACTTCCCACTTCCCACTTCCCACTTCCCACTTCCCGCCTTTATCGTTGAAACCTCATCTACCACTTTTCTGGCCGCCTGCTATTCTCAACACTAGGCAAGTTGAACGGTCATTCAATTGTCATCTCCCGGTCATTCCCAAGCGCTACTGTCGCGTCGGATGTCGATCAGGAAATGAATGGTCGGCACAACAACAATCCGATGACGCTGAATAAATCGATGTGCGGTTCAAGCGCTTGCTAAATGGGTAGTGAGCACCGCGTAACGCAGTGAAGTTATTGCGAAGGCATTTATTCAGCATTTCCTCACCTAGGCAGGGAGAGAACTCAAATGTCGATCAC
The DNA here is from genome assembly GCF_000409775.1 of Litchfieldella anticariensis FP35 = DSM 16096. Taxonomy (GTDB): domain Bacteria; phylum Pseudomonadota; class Gammaproteobacteria; order Pseudomonadales; family Halomonadaceae; genus Litchfieldella; species Litchfieldella anticariensis. The sequence continues at coordinate 399,593 of NZ_KE332392.1, forward strand.
GCGTCGCCGTTTTCTTCAGGGCACACTGGCCGCTGGAGCGGCTGCTTCAGTGCCGTTCTATATCAACAAGGCACTGGCTCAGGAGCAGACCCTGCGCATTTATGCTTGGGCCGGGTACTTCTCCGACGAGATGCTTGCCGATTTCACCGACAAGACTGGCATTCGTGCCACCTTTACCCCCTACGGTACCAACGACGAGTTGATGAACTCCCTGCGTGCCACCGATGGCAGCGGTTTCGACGTCATCATGCCGACCGTCGACCGCGTGCCGGGCTATCTGGATTTCGACCTGGTGCAGCCGCTGGATGAGTCACGCATCAACTGGAACGGCGCGCTGGAAAGTTCCATTGCCGGCTCTGAAGTGGGTGGCGTGGTCGATGGCAAGCGCTACTTCGCGCCCAGCGACTGGGGTACCGAGGCGATTACCTACAACCGCCGCTTTACCAACCTTGACCGTTCGACGCTGAGCTATGCCGACTTGTGGAACCCGGATCATGGCCAAGGGGTGACGGTGCGTGGCCATTCGGCCTTGGTCGGTATCGGGCTGTGGCTCGAACGCGAAGGGCGCTTGCCACATCCACTGCTGGATTCCTACAAGAATGAAGAGGCCATGCGCGCCAACTTCGATGTGATCCTCGAAGAAGCGATCAAGCACAAGAACATGCTGGTGCAGTTCTGGGATACCGAGAACGAGGCCCAGGCCGCTTTCCGCACCAATGGCGCCATCATCGGCCAGACATGGGACAGCACCGCTTTCCGCCTGCAACAGGAAGGTGAGGACATCGCCTATGCGGCGCCGCGCGAAGGGGCGCTGGCGTGGATGGAAGGTTTCGTGATTCCCAAGAATGCCCAGAACCCGGATGCCGTCTACGAACTGATCAATTGGTACTACACACCGGAAGCCGGCGCCATGTTCGTCGCTGCCACCGGCTACAACTCCACCGCCAAGGGCGCCGAGGCGCTGTTGCCGGAAGCGTCTCGCAAGTTCTTCCAGGAATCCTACACCGAGGACGATCTGGCTAACCTGTGGTGGTGGCCGATCCAGGAGCCATGGTACGTGGCATTGCGCAACGAATATCAGGATCGGTATTTGTCGGCGTGAAAGCTGGAAGCTTGAAGAACGGCGCTGCGCGCCTGGAAGACGTCGCTCCGCGACTTGAAGAGGGAAGAAGAAAGACAACAGGCTGGGGTTGGCACGAACGAGGTGGGAGCGAAGCTTTGCTTCGCGATGACAGTGGCTTTGTTCCCCATGCCGGCCTGGCGGCCGGATCGCGCAGAAAATCTGCGCTCCCACAAGGTTGAACCAGGTGTTGGTGGGAGCGCAATTCATTGCGCGATTGAATAAGAGGTTTCGATGGACAGTAACGTCAAACTGGATGAGGTGGTGATGCGCTTCGGCGACTTCACCGCCATCGAGCGTACGTCGCTCGAGATTGCGTCGGGGGAGTTCTTCAGCTTCCTGGGTCCTTCGGGGTGTGGTAAGACCACGATCCTCAACATGATCAGCGGTTTCCTCAGGCCCAGTGAAGGACAGGTATGGATCGGCGGCGAGCCGATGGCGGGGGTGCCGGTAAATCGCCGGCCGACGGCGATGATCTTCCAGAACCTGGCACTGTTCCCGTTGATGACAGTGTTCGAGAATATCGAGTTCGGTCTCGAGGTGCGCGGGGTCGACAAGCGCAAGCGCCGGGAGGTGTCCGAGCGCTTGCTTGCCTTGGTGGCATTGGAAGGCAGCGGGTCGAAACTCGTTACCGAGCTTTCCGGCGGTCAGAAGCAGCGTATTGCCATTGCTCGGGCCTTGGCAGTGGAGCCTCGGGTGCTGCTGCTCGACGAACCGCTGTCGGCGCTGGACTTGAAATTGCGCCAGCATATGCGCGCTGAACTCAAGGCGATTCAGCGCAAGACCGGCATCACCTTCATCTACATCACCCATGATCAGGGCGAGGCGTTGACTATGTCCGATCGGGTGGCGGTGATGTCGGCGGGGCGCATCCAACAGGTGGCCGATCCGATGACACTGTATCGCTCGCCACGCACCGGTTTCGTGGCGTCGTTCGTTGGTGAGAACAATCGTCTCGAGGTCAAGGTGATCGACCGTGAGGGAGAGCGGGTGCGCTTGGATGGCGGCGCATTGGGTTCCTTGATGGGGCGGGCCGGTGATGATGTGGTACTCGCCAATGGCCAGGCGGCAGCGTTGTACATTCGCCCTGAGCATCTGCGGCCACTGGGTGACGGTGATAGTGGCCCGCGTCTGGAAACGACCATTGAAGCGGTACATTTCGAGGGCGCTTGGCTGATGCTGGAAACGCGCCTCGAGGCCAGTGGCGAGAAACTACGTGTTCAGCTTGGCAGTGAACTGGCCAAACGTGCAGCGCAGGCCTTGGAACCAGGCCGGCAGATCGACTTTGGTTTCGACCCGGAAGAGGCTGTCGTACTGCCCGACGACGGTAGTCCCATGGTCGATGAGGCGACCGGTGAGGTGCTCGAGGTTGCTCCTGGTGGTAATGCCAAGGTGGGAGGGGAGCATGTTCCGTCAGCTTAGCGAGCGCTTCGGGCGTCCGGTAGCGATGGCCATCCTGACGCTACTGGGGATGTGGCTGATGGTGATGGTCACACTACCGCAACTGCAGATGATCGATTATTCCTTCCGTCCCAACCTGTTGCCGGCCCAGTTGGGTGGGCCAGAAGATGTCTGGACGCTGTCGAACTACGTCACGCTGTTCAATAACGAGATTCACCGCGCGATCTTTTTCAAGACGCTATGGTCGAGTGTGTTGGTCACGCTGCTGACATTGGTGGTCAGTTATCCGCTGGCGTATTACCTGGCCAAGGTGGCCACGCCGCGCCAGGCAGCGCTGTGCATTCTGCTGTTGATCATCCCATTCTGGATCAACGAGATCCTGCGTACTTATTCGTGGTTCATCATCCTGGCTTTCCGCGGTCCCTTGAACGAGATCCTGCTGGCGCTGGGGCTCATCGATCGGCCGATCCGCTTCTTGAGCGGTGACGGCGGAGTAATGGTAGGCATGGTCTATGCCTATATCCTGTTCATGGTGTTTCCGTTGTACAACGCCATCGAAAGCCTCGATGACAATCAGATACGCGCAGCGCGCGACCTCGGTGCCGGCAATGTCCGCACCCACTGGCGTATCGTGATTCCGCATGCCAAACCGGGCATCGCCACAGGTTGCATCATGACCTTCATGCTGGCGGCGGGTAGCTATGCGGTGCCGGCGCTGCTGGGGTCGCCGGGCAGCCGCTGGTTCACCCAGATCATCTACAACTGGTTCTTCGAAGGTGGCAACTGGAACCAGGGCGCGGCCTATGCCTTCCTATTGCTGGTGCTGTGCATCGGTTTCATGTCGCTGGTGATGAAGTTCTTCAAGGTTGGACTTGGCGATATCGCTAAGTAACGGGGGCCTAATGAATTCGCAACGCTTGCTGGCCTTCGGCCTGCGCTTCTATATCGCAGTATTTTTCCTGTATCTGTTCCTGCCGCTGCTCGTGATGGCGGCGGCGACCTTCAACGATAGCCGATTCCCTACCATTACCCCGTGGGACGGCACCACGCTGCGCTGGTTTGGTGAGCTCGCGGCTGATAGCGGAATGTGGCAGGCGTTGTCCAACAGTCTGTTGGTGGCGGTTGGGGTGCTGTGCCTGGCAGTGCCTATCGGTATCGCCACTGCGCTGTTTCTGAATACCGTCTCGAGCCGTGCCAAGCCGTTCATCTATGCGTTGATCCTCTCGCCGTTGTTGACCCCGGGCGTGATCATCGGCATCTCGACGCTGATCTTCTGGCGTCAGTTTGGGGTCAGCGGTGGGATATTCTTGACCGTGCTGGGGCAGGCAACCTTCATCTCGGCCTACGTAATGCTGATGGTGATGGCACGGCTGCAGCGCTTCGATCGCACGATGGAGCGCGCTGCGCTAGACCTCGGAGCCAGTCAATGGCAGATGTTTCGACGCATTCTGCTGCCATACCTCAAACCGGCAATTCTCTCGGCAGCGGTAATCGCATTTCTGCAGTCCTTCGAGAACTACAACACCACCCTGTTCGTGGTCGGCTACGATACCACCCTGACGGTGTATATCGCCTCCAAGGTGCGTACCGGCCTGACGCCAGCCGTCAACGCGTTGGGTTTGATCCTGATTCTGGTTACAGTGGTGCTGGCCATTGCCTATGAAGTGAAACGCCGGCGCGAGCAGGCCGCTGTGGCGCAGTCAGGCCAGGCCATGGTGCTTGCAGAGTCGCAAGAAAAAGCTTAGATGGGCTGGGGTTGCTCTGCCAACCACGACGCTAGTTCATCACTGTCCATGGGGCCGGCAAGAAGGTTGCCTTGGGCACGGGTGATGCCCTCGATGAGCAAGGCGTCTTTCGTCGCTTGGTTCTCCACCCCGACCACGACACATTCCACTCCCAGGCTGGATAGCAGACGGTGGATACCGCCAAGCAGTATCCGGCTGCGTTCTTGCTTGGCGATGCTTGCCACTAGCGCGCCATTGAGTTTCGCCTGGCGGATGGGTAAACGCGAGAGATAGGCAAAATTGACGTGGCCATCGCCCAACTCGTCGATGGTCAGTTTAATGCCCATGCGTTGCAGGCGTCGCAGTAGATGTTGCGTCTCTTCGGGCTCGCTGGCGAAACTGTCGCTAGCAATTTCCAATGTCAGCCAGGAAACGTCTTCGATGTGTCGACGCAAGAAGCGATCCAACGGTTGATGGTCGAAGGCATCCTCGAGTAGGTGTTGATCGACGATATTGACCGCGATAGGCAATTTGGCAAGTGGTGAACCGTTTTCTTGCCACCATTGATGTTGGCGAATGACTCGGCCGATCACCCACCGGTCAAGGCGTACTGCCAGGCCCAGGCTTTTTGCCAAGGGCAGGAATTGGCGTGGCAATAGCGGCCCTGGTCCCGGTGTGTACCAACGCACCAGGGCTTCCAATCCCACTGTTTGCCCCGTCTCCAGGTCGATTTGCGGTTGATAGAGCAATTGGAAGTGCTGGTCGGGAGCCGCCAGGGCTTCACGTAGAGTCAGTTCCCTTTCCAGTTGAGCCTGCATGTCACGGCTCAACTCCTTGTCGACGAAGGCGTAGCGACCATGGCCAGCATGTTTGGCCGCATACATGGCGGTATCGGCAAGGCGCAGCAGGTCCTCGCTATCTTCACTGTCTTGAGGGTATAGGGCGATACCGATGCTAGCCGAGACAGGCAGGTGCTGCCCGGCGATCCAGAACGGTGGCTCCAGCGCTTCGAGCAGTCGGAGTGCCACGTTTTGTGCCGAGAGTTCGCTGACGTCGTGCTCGAGCAGAACGATGAATTCATCGCCGCCAAATCGGGCTAGGGTATCGTCATTGCGTAGCACCTGTGTCAGACGCCTGGCCGTCTGCTTGAGTAATAGGTCTCCGGCGGTATGGCCGAGTGAGTCGTTGATGCGTTTGAAGCAATCCAAGTCGATGAACAGCAGCGCCAGGCTGTGGTCGTGGCGTTCAGCATGATGTATGGCGTGGTCGAGACGATCGTTGAGCAGTAGCCGGTTGGCCAACCCCGTCAGGGGGTCGTAGTACGCCTTGAGGCGGAGCTGCGATTCGGTGGCCTTGATAACGGAGATGTCGATGAAGGCGCGAACGTAATGGCTTACTCCTCCCAAGTCGTCATAGACAGCATCGATAGCCAGCAACTCCGGGTAATATTCGCCATTCTTGCGGCGACACATGACTTCACCTTGCCAATGGTGCTCATGGGCGAGCTGTTGGAGTTGCTCATGGTAGTCGGCGTTCTGTTCCCGGCTATGGAAGACTTCGATGTCCCAGCCAATGACTTCCTCCCGGTCGTAGCCCGTGATCACGCTGAACGTTGGGTTGGCGATCAGAATGCGGTGCTGGGGATCGGTAATGATGAGGCCCACCGGGCCATGGTCGAAGGCTAGCTCGGCGAAATCACGCCGTGAGAAAGCTGCCGTGGCGAGCCGCAACTCGTGCCCCAGCAGATCGCGGGAAGCCGAACTCTCGCCAGCGCCGAGAGAGGAGCCGGGATCATCGTGCATAATCTGATTACCACGAGTTATTATAAGCAATTCCTCTAACTATCGATGGGGCAAGGGCCGCCGTCAAACTTTGCTTGGAGGGATGACAAAGAAGCGGCACCCACCGATTGGGTGTCGCAAAAGCAAGGGAAGCGCTGAATGATTGCCTGCGCGACTTCGGCGTCCCCAGTGGATCGCTGCGTTACATGTTCAAACGGTTGCCTTGATCAGTCGTGTCATTTTGGCGGGGTCCGGCTGGATACCGGTATTGTGGTACATCTCGTAGATGGCCAGAATCAGGTCGGCCTTCTTGGTGGGTGGCTCGATCTTCAGTCCGAGTCGTTCCTGAACTCCTTCCACCGCTTCAATGACCGAGCGCAATAGTTTTTCGTCCTGCTTTCCATTACTAGGCTGATAGAGTTCCTCGAGCAGTATCGGGCCTTCCCCTGTCAGTAACCAGTGCCCATTCACGTTCACCGTCTTGGCAATGGCGGCCAATGCCATCCATTTGGGTTCGGAACGGCCGCTGAGATAGTTCTCCAGTGTACGCCGGGGAATCCCCGTAGATTTGGCTAAGGAATTGCCACTACCTGCCAGATTAGTACATGTTCTAATCCGGTCTCGCAGTGTTTCATGACTCAGCATACGCTGAGTGGTAGGTGCCCCGGTATTTTCTTTCATATGTCGATTTTTTTAATATTTTGATTTGAGTATGCTTTTCACGTGCTATGACATCGTCGATGCCAGTATGGCAGAAGAAGATGCTCATAGTGGCTTGAAATACTTAACCAATTTGGGCTATGTTTGGCCTCGTTCGTTGTATTTTCATGTTTTCTTCGATAGCTGGTTGATGCGTAAGACGAGGTGTTTTTCGTTAGATGTCTTGTCATTCGCTGAGCATTCAAGGATAGCATTGCCTCGACGCAGGACAATGCGTGATCCCGTCTAGGGAAGAGAACAGTTAACGAACGGAAATAACAAGTAAAAAATTGCTTGGCCGAAGTGGCATCGATTCTCTCGTGTGACCTCGCCCGCCAATGCGAAACCAGGGAAAACTGACACGAACGCCATGGGCAGGACTCTTCGCAATATACGATTTCATATCCTGCATTTTCGCACCCTGCATTCCCGGCTATGGCTAGGTATCGGCATGGGGTGGCTAGTATTGGCTATTGTGATCCTGCTGTTTTCCTTGCAAATCGGTAGCCATTTGGCCAAGGACTCCAATACCACCCACCTGGAATACGAAGCCGCCCTCATTGCTGACCGGATCGAGGATGACCTGACGTCTGGAATCCGCACGCTGCAGCACCTCTCTCACGACATGTATGACGGACATAGTGCGGAGGAAGTGGCAGAAGGCTTACGTGGGGGAGGGCATCTCGATCATGTGTTCGGCATATTCGAATCGCTGCTGATCGTCTCTCCTGAAGGGCGGGTCGTGTTAGGTCTGCCGCAGACGAATGGCTGGGAGGGTCGGGACGTAGGGGATCACGCGTACTTTTCCTTCATCCGGCAAGCACATGGACCCCATGTCAGCGAGCCCTTCGTCGACTCGGCAACGGGCAAGCCGGTGGTGATCGCCGGCGTGCCATTGCATGATGAGTCCGGCCGTTTTGCCGGCATGGTGGCGGGAGTGCTCAGCGTGACCGACAGCGAGTTGTTCACCGGCCTGTCGCGTATCCGCATCGGCGAAGGTGGTTTCGTCTCACTGATGACGGCCTCGGGACGTATTCTTTCCCATCCGAATGCCAACCTGGTCATGCAATCGGTGCCGGAACGGAGTTCTCACCCCGTGTTGAGTCAGGCCTTGGCGGGGTGGGAGGGGGTTACCGAAGGATATCAGCTTGGTGGCGGTTGGGAGAAATATCTGGTCGATGGAGACTGGGCTCTGCAGGCGTATCGGCAGGTTGGTTCGAGCGGTTGGGTGGTGGGCGTCTATCTGCCCTTCGATCAGGTACAACAGCCGATCGTGTCCTTTCTTCATCAGCTCTTGTGGGTGGGGCTGACCACTGCGCTAGTGATATTGCCGCTTCTCTGGTGGTTGTTGCGAGAGTTGTTGAGGCCTTTACGGCTCTTGGAACGTCAGATCGCCCGTGTCGGGCGGGGTGAGGTGTCGCAAGTGCAATTGCACACCAATATGCGTGAACTGCAGCAGGTTGCCGAGGCCTTCAATGACCTCGAGGCTCGCCGTGGTAAGGCCATGGCATTCCTGCACGATCGTCAGGCGTTTCTCGATGCGGTCCTGGGTGCCTCGCCGGCGGCCATGTTCGTTAGCAATAGGGCAGGGCGGGTCACTTATATCAATCCTGCCGTAAGTGAGCTTACCGGCTATGACTTGCCGACATACCGGGATAGCGACTGGCGCTCGCATGTCCATGAGAAGGATCGCCAGGACGCCATCGACCTCTGGTTCGATGCCATGGCAACGGGGCGCGACTTTCAGCGTCAACTGCGCTATCACCGGGCGGATGGTGAATTGCTCTGGTTAGAGGTGCACACCAGCCAGGTGGTATCCAACGGCCAGCCGATCGGCTTTGTCGGAATCGTCAAGGACATTACCCAGCGCCGAGAACGTGAGGCCCTGCAGCGCTGGGAGGCAGAGCACGATCCCTTGACGGGGTTGCTCAATCGCCGTGGCTTCGAGCGGCGTCTGGAAGAGGCCATGGTCGAGTGGCAAAAGACGGGGGCGCCGTCGGCCTTGATCCTGTTCGATCTGGACCATTTCAAGCCGATCAATGACGAAGGTGGTCATGCGCTAGGCGACGAGATGTTGCGACGGATCGCACAGGTCGTGGCCTGGGAGGTGCGCCGTAGTGACCATGTGGCCCGTCAAGGCGGCGACGAGTTCGCCGTGTTGATGCCGAGCTGTACCCTGTCGCAGGCCAAGAGGATCGCCGACAAACTGCGCGAGGCGGTGCGGGAGATTTGCGTCACACATGCGGGCAAGGAATACCGGGTCACGCTGAGTCTCGGCATTGCCGGCTTCAATGACGGTGAGCGTGCCATAGAAGGCATCATGGAGCGTGCTGACGCGGCCTGCTATCGGGCCAAGACAAGGGGTCGGGATAGCGCTATCTTGGGGGCGGGAGGCGAGCCGATAGATTGATGTGTTGCATTTTATAACAAAGTGATGAGGTGTCAGACCAGAGCCGTGATAGCCTAATACCAACGCCTTATCGCTATGGTTCTACGCAGTATGGGATGGCTTCGTTCTCTGCACTCACGATTGTTGCTGGGTATTGGGTTGGGTTGGCTCGTACTGATTGCAGCCGTGCTGATCTATGCTTCCCAAGCAGGCAGTAATCTGGTCAGACAAGCCAATATCGCCCACCTTGAATATGAAGCGACTTTGATCGCACAAGATATCGAGCGAGCCATCAATGAGCGCATCGGTGCCCTGACACGTCTAGCTGCTCGGGTAGACCCCGATGCCGGGCAAGTCATTACCCAATTACGTGAAAATGAAAGCCTGTTGGAAGCCTTCGACTTGCTTGTGGTCGTCTCCGCCGAGGGTGAGGTGCTGGCAGATTGGCCTCGTTTGCAGGGGCGACGCGGGCTAGACGTGAGCGATCGCGAATACTTTCGCTTCCTGAAGCATGTGCGCCGCCCCTATGTCAGCGAGCCCTTCATCGGTGAAGCCAGTGATGTACCACTGGTAATGATTGGAGTGCCGATACTCGATGATGACGGTGCTTTCATCGGTATGGTTGGTGGAGTGATCAGTGTCAGAAATAGCGGTTTCTTTGCAAATTTGCGACGCATTCGAATTGGCGATAGTGGCTTTGCCGCATTGATGACCGCCTCGGGGCGTATCATCGCTCACCCGAAGGAAACCATGCTGATGCAACCGGTGCCTGGTGCCCAGCAGAACCCGGCGCTCGATCTTGCACTGTCTGGCTGGCAGGGGGCGACCGAAGGTTTGTTGCTTTCGGGTGAGCCGGCATTACAGGCCTACCAGCAGGTGTGGACGGCTGGTTGGATAGTCGGGGTATTCCTTCCCACCCGCCAAATACAAGGGCCGATCGATATCTTCGTGCGTGAGCTATGGTGGGTCGGGTTGCTCACGGTGGCATTGATGTTGCCGTTGTTGTGGTCGCTGTTGAAGGCATTGATGCGCCCGCTGCACCGCCTCGAGCGCCAGATTGGACGTATTGGGCGGGGCGAGGCTTCCAGGGTACATCTCTATACACGGATGCGCGAACTGCAGAAGGTAGCCGGCGCCTTCAATGACCTGGAGGTCAAGCGGGAGAAAGCGGCATCGCTGCTACAGGATCGTCAAGCCTTTCTCGATGCTGTACTTGCCTCTTCGCCGGTGGGGATGTTCGTGTGCAATCTGCGCGGCGAGATCGAGTACCTGAACCCGGCATTGGAGCAACTCACGGGATATTCGCTGGAGGCGTATCGTAACGGCTTCATCCTTGAGCATCTGCATCAGGATGATATGAATGACATTCGCGATCTGTGGTTCGACATGCTGAACACCGGTCGCGATTTCCAGCGCCAGTTCCGTTATTTCACCGCTGGCGGCGATACCTTGTGGCTCGAGGTCCAAATCAGGCAGGTTCTCGACCGTGGCGCACCTCTGGGGTATGTGGGAACCGTCAAGGATATCACCGAACGGCGCGAGCAAGAGGCCCTGCAACGTTGGGAAGGCGAACATGATCCTTTGACAGGGCTTCTCAATCGCCGAGGGTTCGAGCGTCGTTTGGAAGACGCCATGGCCGAGTGGCGAAAGGCAGGGACGCCATCGGCGCTCATTCTACTTGACCTGGATAATTTCAAACCCATCAACGACGAAGGTGGTCATGCCTTGGGCGACGAGATGCTACGCCGCCTTGCGCAGGTCATGGCCTGGGAAGTGCGCCGCAATGATCATGTGGCACGCCAGGGAGGCGATGAGTTCGCTGTGCTGATGCCCAGTTGTACCCTGGCACATGCCCAGGGGGTCGCCGAGTCCTTACAGAAGGTGGTGCGAGAAGTTGGTGTCATGCATGACGGTAAGGAGTATCGGGTAACGCTGAGCATCGGTATCGCCGGTTTCGACGACGACGACCGTTCCATCGATGATATCGTCAAGCGCGCTGATGCAGCCTGCTACCAGGCCAAAGCGCAGGGGAGGAACAAGATCGTCATGGCAAATGTCGCTAGTTAGGCGAGTGATGGCATGACTGTGCGTCGTGCTAGTTGACTCTCTACGGTAGGGACCAAGCATCAAACGATGCGGGAGTTTGCTATGACGGATACACAGGATCTGTTTCCGACGCGCTTGGAGCGCAAACTGGGGATGTTCGAGCGTATCGACCCGGTAGTGTACAGTGAGGGCAGTCAGCGCAACGATGGACCCTTGAGCAAGGAAGAGGTCGATGAGTTCGACAGAAAGGGGTTCATCTCTTTTGAAGGCTTTTTCGACAAGCAGGAAATGGACGCCTTCATTCAGGAGTTGAGAGAATATGAGGACGATGCAGATCTGAAGTTGTCTGAGGGGACCATCCTCGAGCCAGGAAGGGAGGAAATACGTTCGATTTTCGGTATCCATGAGGTTTCCGAGCGTTTCAGCCGCCTGACCCGAGATCCACGAGTCCTGGCGATGGTCCAGCAATTGCTGGGCAGCGATGTCTATATCCACCAGTCACGTATCAACTACAAGCCTGGCTTCAAGGGCAAAGGCTTCGACTGGCATTCCGACTTCGAGACTTGGCATAGCGAGGATGGCATGCCGCGCATGCGTTCGCTGAGCTGTTCTATCGTGCTTACCGAGAATGGCGAGTTCAATGGTCCGTTAATGCTGGTTCCCGGTTCACACCACTATTTCGTGCCTTGCGTGGGGCGCACACCGGTGGACAACTACAAGGAGTCGCTGAAGAGCCAGTATGTCGGTGTTCCCGATGAAGGCAGTTTGCGCGAACTAATGCTGAAAGGAGATATCGAAGCGCCCAAGGGTCCGGCTGGATCCTTGATAATGTTCGAGTGCAACACTCTGCATGGCTCGAATATCAACATGTCCTGCTGGCCGCGAAGCAATCTGTTCTTCGTTTACAACAGTGTCGAGAACACGCTTCACGATCCGTACTGTGGAAACAAGCCGCGCCCCGAATTCCTGGCCAACCGCAGTGATTGGCGGCCACTGGAGGCTATCGAGGGCAGATAGAGAAGTAGTGATGGCGCCCCCATCAGGATTCGAACCTGAGACCTTCCCCTTAGGAGGGGGACGCTCTATCCAGCTGAGCTATAGGGGCGCTGCGACAAGCGGCCGTTATTATAAGCGTCTGAACGCGCAAGATAAACCCGCAACGTTTTCTGGCGGTCAGTGAAGGCGGCTTAACAGATAGCGGGTTGGCGTGGGATGCGAGTCGTCGAGATAGCGGGTGATCAGCTCGCTTTCTTCCATGGGACGCCCGATATGGTAGCCCTGGCCCAGGTCGCATCCCATTTCCTTGAGTGCTTCGAGCTGGGCCTGGCTCTCGATGCCTTCTGCCAACACTTGGCGTTGCATGGCATGGCCCATGCGGATGATGCCGCTAATGAATTGCTGGCGGTCGGGGCGGCTGTCTACGTGACGAGTAGCGATGCGGTCGATCTTGAGGGTAGTGAGCGGTAGCTGGCTAGCATAGGTGATCGAAGACATACCCGAGCCGAAATCGTCCAATGCGACTTGGGCCCCCAGGCCTCGTGCTTCCTGGAGCAGGCTGCATGCCAGGTCCAAATCATGGAAGTGCGTCGATTCCAACACTTCGGCGATTAGGTAGGGATCGGTCAGGTCGTAGCGGGCACGGGTGGTTGCCAGGGCTTCGAGGAAGGCACCCGTCTCGATATGATCCTGGGACAGGTTGACGGCAACTAGTGTCCGGTAACCGGCCTGGCGAAAGCGGTGGGCCATGCGTCCAGCCTGGTCGATCAACCATTGCCCATAGGGCAGGCTCAGCGACGACTGAGTGATGACGTTCATGAAGTGTTGGGGACCCAGGATACCCTGCTTGGGATGCCGCCAGCGGGCAAGTGCCTCGAATCCAACGATCTCATTGTGGTGAAACGAGAGGATCGGCTGGTAGAAAAGCTCGATCTGGCCGCTTTCGAAAGCCGACTTGATGATCGAGAACACGTCTTCGCTGTCCGATGCTGGGCCAAGGGGGTCGGCCAAGGCAATGCGGTTCTTGCCGGACTGCTTTGCCTCGTACATGGCCGTATCGGCAGCATCGAGTAAGTGAGCGCAAGCGACACTGTGATCGTTGGTGAAGGCGATACCGATTGAAACCGAGACTTTGACCCACTGGCCGTTGTCGAGTTCGAACGGCTGGATGATGTCGTCGAGTACCTTTTGTGCGACCTTACCGGCCTTCTCGATAGTCCCCAGGCCATTCAAGGCAATCACGAACTCATCACCGCCAAAGCGGGCGGTAAGGTCGTTGGCGCGCATCAGGCGTTTCAAGCGACGACTGATCTCGATTAGCAGTTCGTCGCCACTGGCATGGCCGAAGTTATCGTTGACCGGCTTGAAGTCGTCCAAATCGAGAAACAATACGGCCAGGCCTGTCTGGGTAAATTGTAGGCTTTCGATCTGGCGTTCCAGCAAACTATTGAAATGTTCGCGATTGAATAACCCGGTCAGTGGATCGTAGCTGGCCATACGTTCCAGGCGGGCCTGATTGAGGCGTCGTTGTGTGATGTCACGGAACACGCCGATGTAGTTGACGATTTGGCCGGCTTCATCACGGATCGCCGAGATGGTGGTGTTCTCGATCAACTGACTACCGTCCTTGCGTCGATTCCAGATGTCACCACTCCAGAAGCCGCGCTCCTCCACAGCGGCGAACATGCTTTGATAGAAACCGGTATCGTGCTTGCCCGATGACAGCAGGTTGGGTTTCTTGCCGACCACTTCATGGCGGCTGTAGCCGGTAAGTTCGGTGAAGGCTGGGTTGGTATCGATGATGAGCTTGTCGGCATCGGTGACCAGTATCCCGTCATGCGTGTTACGGAATACCGCCTGGGCTAGTTCCATGCGCTGGCGGGCATGCTCACGCTCGCTGACATCGCGCTGAATACCGATCAGGTAGCGATGCCCGCTCTGCAACAGAGGCGAGATGCTTACCTCATTCCAGAACTTGGTGCCGTCTTTACGGCGGTTTTCCAAGGTTAGTGTGATGGGATAACCCTGTTCGATGGCATCGCGTAATGCGGCAATGGCTTCACGGTCGGTATTCTGGGTCTGCAGTAGACGGCATGATTGACCGAGTACTTCGTGACGGGCGTAGCCGGTAAGAATCTCGAAGCCACGATTGACGAATACCAGTGGACAGCCGGCGACCTCACCGTCGGCGATGGAGATGGATAGGCTGGGAATTTCCAGCAACCTGGCGAGCGTGGTCGGCAAGGCAGCAAGTCGGCCCAAAGTGCAGCACCTGGTTGATTGTCGTTTAGTGAGATTCTAATTCCTTTATGTGATGTGTGTCATTGTTTCGGCATTGTTGTTGTATGTATTAATTCTTAGAAATATTTAATCAAGCAAGCGTTGATGCTCGATTGGGACGATCGGCGCCACGCGGGAGCGACTTGACTGCGCGCATTCCCGCTATCGATTCGTCAGTGAGCTCATGGCGTTTGATGCGTAGAATGAGGGCTGTGACATGAGCCACCATGTGGAGCCTCGATGGCCGCCAGTTCTCGCACCACAAACCAGCCGGCACCGCTATCCGGATATGGCGACCGCCATTTCGATGGTCTTGCCGACAAGTTCGCCGCCAGCCTCTACGGTGCCTCGCGTGGTGAGATCCGTCTCGCCGTTCTCGACCACTTATTGCCGCGTATGCTTCGATTACAGGAGCAGCCGGTGCTGGATGTAGGGGCTGGTCTGGGACATATGAGCCTCTGGTTTGCCGAACGCGGCCATTCCGTGACCTTGGCCGAGCCTTCCACCGACATGCTGGAGGAAGCTCGTCGACAATTGGCTGACCGTCATGCCAGCTTTCTACAGCTTCCGCTTCAGCAGCTTGGCTATGAAGCTCCTGGCCCGTGGCCGCTGATCGTCTGTCATGCGGTGCTCGAGTGGCTGGGAGATCCGCGTGCCGCCTTGGGCATGCTGGCTGAGTTGCTCTCACCCGGTGGCCAACTGTCGTTGATGGTCTTCAATCACGACGCCCTGCGTTTTTCCAACGTGATCAAGGGCAACCTCGACAAGGCTTTGGCCGACCGTCTGGCAGGCACCGGCAAGCGCCAGCGCTTGACGCCGATTTCGCCACTGACGCATGCCGAAATCGAAACTTGGGCGAAGGAGAGTGGCTTGAGTATCGAGGCAGTGGCAGGCGTGCGAGTATTTCACGATTACCTGCGTGAACGTCATCCAAGTGCTGAGACCCTGACAAAACTAATCGAACTGGAGCGCCGTTATTGCATGGCCGAACCCTACTGGCGGCTGGGGCGCTATCTGCTTTATACCCTGACCAAGCCCGATACTTTGACGACGTCTCTAGCATCGAGCGAAAGCTGACAGCGCTCGACCATACCTACGAATTTTTCCCTTGGAACCGCTTCCCGGAGAGTCTTGCATGAGTGCTGAAACCTCTGTCTGCCAGTTGTTGGAACGCCAGGAGATGGATTATCGCGGCTGGCTATGGGTGGCACCGCCGCGTGACGCCTGGCTGGAGCACGGGCAGGGCAGGGTGTTGAGTGCCGATAATGGAGTGCTCAGCGTTTGGCACGAGGGAGGTCGACCGACGTTCGAAGCGCTAGCCAATGACTTCGGAGAGCCGTCCGGAGCGGTACTGTTCTGGCCCAAGACCCATGCATTGGGCGAATGGTGGCTGCTGACGTTATGTCGTCACCTGCCGGAAGGTACGCCACTGCAGGTGGTGGGTGAGAACAATGGTGGGGTCAAGCGCGTGCTCAAAGTGCTTGCCGCGCTGGGTTTGGGGTGTCGCAAGCGCGACAGTGCGCGGCGCTGTACCCTGTTCGAGACCCGCTTGGGCAAGGTTGTCATCGATCCCGAGGTGGCCTGGAGCCGCTTCGAGGTCGAGGGGCTGCAACTGGCCAGTCATCCCGGCGTGTTTGGCCACGGTAAACTCGATGAAGGCACACAACTGTTGCTGCAACAGTTGCCTGCAGTATTGCCGAAGAGGGAAGGCGCGTTTTCGGTACTGGATATGGGCTGCGGCGATGGCATCCTGGCTGCCTGGCTGGCTCGACGCGGGGCCCGTGTTACGGCAGTGGACGTCAATGCTTTCGCTGTCGAGGCCACGCGCCGCACGCTGGCAGCCAATGACCTGCAAGGCGAGGTGCAGGCCAGTGATGTCTACTCGGCGCTGGAAGGGCGGCGCTTCGATGCCATCGTCAGCAACCCGCCTTTCCACCAGGAGCGTAGCATCGACTACGGGCCGGCAGCACAGTTGATTGGTGAGGCCCCGCACCATCTCACACCCGGTGGCCAGTTGATCCTGGTAGCCAACGCTTTCCTGCCTTATCCGGATCTGCTCGACGCTGCGTTTGGTGGTTTCGAGATCCTTGCCGATGATCGGCGCTTCAGGGTCTATCGGGCGGGACTCAGGCCGTAGCTCATCAGGTGCTTGGCTCACGATATTCGATATCGGTGATGATATACGTCGTTTCGCCTCCGGGGGCGGTGACGGTGGCCTCGTCGTCGAGGGCCTTGCCGAGCAGGGCCTTGGCCAGTGGTGCATCGACACTGATCCAGCGCTTGTCGGTATTGGTTTCGTCGTGGCCGACAATGCGAATACGCAGCTCTTCACCTTCTTCATCTTCGAGCGTGACGAAAGCACCGAAGTAAATGCGGCCGGTGTCCGCCGGCAGCCGGTCGACCACCTGCAATTCGTCGAGCCGTTTGCCTAGATAGCGGATACGCGCGATGACACGGTTGAGTTCTTTCTTGTTATAAGTGTAATCGGCGTTCTCGCTGCGATCGCCGAGTGCCGCGGCCTCGCCTACCTTGGTCGAAAGTTCGGGGCGCTTCACTCGCGACAAATGGTCGTGAATGCCCTTGAGGCGGGCGTAGCCCTCGGGGGTGATCAGGTTGCTCTTGGGTTCCTGGCGCGGATCCTTGGCAGGATCGCGCCAGCGGGTCATATTGCGGCCTTTCATGGGGTCGTTCGCGCTGTCATTCGTTGATCACTACCTTAACGCAACCGTGGGATGCATACACGATAGCATGCGCGTCGCGTTGCAATTGGCGAATTATGGCAAGTGTTCCGCCTCACTGCTCAAGACTAGTAAATCATTCAAACGTTCGTTACATTTAATTGGCGATACCCTATCGCTGCAACGACACGCCCGTATGCAATAACAAAACGAAGGAGCTCGCCAATGATCCGCCGCCGGTTGTCGATCGCCATACTTGGAGTGGGGCTGTCGCTCGCTTCTTTGGGCATGGTCCAGGCCTATGAAAACGAGGTTTTCGCTCTCAAGAACCGGTGGGAACATATCACCACCCAGGTACCGGAACGTGAACGTGCCGATGACTTCTCGGCATTGGCCGAGGATGCAAGAACGTTGGCCGAGGAGTATCCGCAAGCCGCTCGAGTGCTGGTCTGGGAAGGTATCATCCTGGCATCCCAGGCGCGAGCACAGGGAGGGATTGGAGCGTTAGGGCTGGCCAAGGAAGCGCGTGCAGTGCTGGAGCGTGCCATCGACATCGACCCTCAGGGGAATAACGGTTCGGCCTATGTGACCTTGGGGGCATTGTATGATCGGGCGCCGGGGTGGCCACTGGGCTTCGGCGATAGTGAGACCGCGCAAGAGATGTTCTCACGAGCGTTGGAGATCCGACCCGAAGGCATTGACGTGAATTACTACTATGCCACCTTCCTCGAAGACGAAGGACGTCAGGGCGAGGCCAGGGAACATGCTCGCCGGGCGGTGGAAGGGCAGGCCCGCGAGGATCGGCAGGCCTCCGACGAAGCGCTGCGAGAGCAGGCGCGTTCGCTGCTGGCCGAGCTGGAGTAGATTCGAGACGCCACGTTGTCATTTGCGTTACGCTTGGCGTCCATGACAACCGTTGACTCCTCTCATTCCACGCTGCCCGCCGTTCTGGTCGGCCCCCTACTGCGCCGGGTCTCTCCTGAGCGGATCGTAATGTGGCTGGTCGGCTCTCGCCCATTGTCGTTGTACTTGACGCTGATACCGGAGGATGGCTCTGCGTCGCATGAACGCAGGCTCGATGACGCTTCATGTCGTTGCCTGACAGTGGGGCGTCATGCCCATGTGCACCTCATCGATGTCCGTCTCGAATCTCCCTTGCCCCAGGATGTGAGAATCGACTACGACCTGGCGCTAGTGGACGAGGCAGGCCGGGCCGTGAGTATTGCCGAGTGGGGAACGCACCTGAGCTATGATGGCGCCGCCTTGCCGGGGTTCGTGATCGCTTCACGCATCAGTAGCTTGCTGCATGGTTCCTGCCGCAAACCTCATCATCCCGGCGCCGATGGCTTGGCCCGAGCCGACACGTGGCTTGGCGAGCGATGGGCCGCATCACGCGAGCGTCCCGCTTGGCTGCTGATGACTGGCGATCAAGTCTATGCCGATGATGTGGCTGGCCCCATGTTGGCAGCCATCCATGCCTTGATTCGGCGCCTGGGGTTATTCGACGAAATACTGGAAGGGGCAACGGTAAACGATAGTCAGGCATTGTATGAGGCGCCGGAGAGTTACTACAGGCGCGAGTGGTTATTGCCCGACGTCGAGTCCAGCGAGGCACTGCGTGATCGTTTCTTCGGTGGGGTAAGAAAACCGGTCTTCACCTCGGCCAATGCCCACAATCACCTGATCACCTTTGCCGAAGTGATGGCCATGTACCTGTTGGTGTGGTCGCCTGTGCCTTGGCGGTTGATCGAGATCGAACGTCCCTCTCTCACAGCCGAGCAGGCAGCTCTTTACGAGCAGGAGCGCGTCATCATCGATGACTTCATCGGTAGCTTGTCTGGCGTGGCCAGGGTAATGGCAAACCTGCCGACTTTGATGATTTTCGACGATCACGACATCACCGACGATTGGAACCTGACCGCTGGCTGGGAACAGACGGCCTATGGACATCCATTCTCGCGGCGCATCATTGGCAATGCGCTGTTGGCCTACACGCTATGTCAAGGATGGGGCAACGATCCCGACCGCCTGGCTGACCCCATCGAAGCGTTGGTCCGTTTGTTGGCAAGGGCAGGTGAAGATCTCCGTTTGCCGGCTAGTGACCAGGATGCCCTGATTCAGCACCTGTTGCGCTTCGAGGGTTGGGAGTTCGTGGTGCCTACCACACCCCGACTGGTGGTACTGGACACGCGTACGCGTCGCTGGCGAAGTGAACGTCGCCGTAACCATCCTTCAGGGTTGATGGATTGGGAGGCGTTGTCGGAGTTGCAGCAGGTATTGCTGGACGCGCCCTCGGTCATCATCGTGTCGCCAGCACCAATGTTCGGCGTCAAGCTGATCGAAGGGGTGCAGAAGCTGTTCACTTTGGCTGGCAAGCCACTACTGGTGGACGCTGAAAACTGGATGGCCCACCGTGGCGCCGCCAGTGTCATGCTCAATATCTTCCGTCATTCGCGGACGCCGGGGAACTATGTGATCCTCTCGGGCGATGTGCATTACTCCTTCGTCTACGATATTCATATTCGCCACCGTCGCGAGGGGCCCAGGTTATGGCAGATCACCAGCAGTGGCCTGAAAAATGCGTTTCCCGATACGCTGCTGGACTGGTTCGATCGCCTCAATCGTTGGCTTTATACCCCCCTCTCGCCGTTGAACTGGTTCACCAAGCGACGTGCCATGCACATACGGCCGCGAACGCCAGATTGCGCCAAGGCTGGCGAGCGGTTGTGGAACGGTGCCGGTATCGGCCTGGTGCGGCTCGATGATGAAGGGTGTCCCAGTGAGATCGTGCAGCTCGATGCCAATGGTGACGATATCCAGTTCCTGGTTGATCGGCTCTCCACCGGCAGTGAGGGGGCAGACGAGGTTGGCATCCGCTAGCCAGGTCGTGATAATGGCATCTTTGACATGATCCGGAGGCACCATGGATGAACCGTCGCTACCGCCTGTGCCTTTCTCGGCCGCGGATGTCGAGCGTATCGAAGACGAATGTCTGTATCAGGGGTTCTTCAGGCTCGAGCGCCGGCGTTTGCGTCATCGGTTGTTCGAAGGCGGCTGGAGCCACGAGGTAGTACGCGAGGTCCATCTGCGCCATGATGCTGTGGGAGTGCTGCTCTATGATCCGGAGCGCGACAAGGTGGTGCTGGTAGAGCAGATCCGTGCCGGAGCCCTCGACGATCCCGAGAGTCCCTGGAAAATCGAGATCGTCGCCGGCCTGATCGAAGCCGGTGAGGATCCCGTTTCCGTGGCGCACCGCGAGGCGCATGAGGAAGCCGGCTGCGAGATAGTGGAGCTCATCGAGTTGCACACCTATTATCCGAGTCCCGGCGCTTGCAATGAACGGGTCACGCTGTATTGCGGTCTGGTCGACAGTCGTGGATTGGGCGGCGTGCATGGTCTGGACGAAGAGCATGAGGATATCCGGGTTCATGTGCTAGGGTTTCTCAAAGCTTGGGAACTTCTGGAGTCCGGTAAACTCGACAACGCCATGTGCCTGATCGCCTTCCATTGGTTGGCGCGCGAACGGGCCTCACTGCGAGCAAGGAGGTAACTCTGTGGCCAAGACCGCTTACGTCACCGACCTCAAGAGCCTGCAAGGCGAGTGTAGTGCCAACTACCTGCGCCTGACGCGGCTGCTCGGGGATCTCGAGGCCGGCGAAGTGCGCGAAGTGGCCCTCAAGGGGCGTGAGATGCGCTTTGGCTCGCTGTGGCTCGAAGTGCTCGAGCGTGCGCCTTACACCACCATCGTCCGTGTATCGCAGTCCGGTGTGCTGGACGCTATCATCGAGCCGCTGCGCATGCGCGTGCACCTGTACCACGATGTGCGCATGGCGGAGGTCACCGATTTCCAGCGGCAACGTCATTTCGATGGTCGCTACCGCTACCCCAATGCGCGGATGCACCAACCTGATGAAAAGCTGCAGTTGAATCGCTTCTTGGGCGAATGGTTGGAGTATGGCCTGGCGCATGGGCATTCCTTGGATATTCCTGCTCTCCGCTAAAGAAACACCGCATAAATGTCTGCGCAGGCAAATCGCTGCGTTGCGCGGTGCTGGTGCGCCAGCCCGGTCGGAATCCTCACCTATACCCCATAGGCTCCGGTTGACTCGAAACCTGCGGTTTCTCGCCCCTCCGGGGCCATCCTTCGGATGTTTGTCGCTGCGCTCGGTTCTGTGCTCCGTGTGCCTTGCGCTTTACACTGCTCGTCGATTTCTTCGTCGTTTCTCCAAGGGATTTTTATTGTGATGCGACTGATTCAGATAACGGACTGCCATCTGCATGCCGATCCCGAGGCGCGCTCGCGAGTTGGCTTTCCCTTGCGTCAGCTACAGGCAGTGATCGAACATGCGCGTCGCCAGCGCCCGGACATATTGCTGGTGACTGGTGACGTCAGCGAGGATGAAACGCCGCTTTCCTACCGTCATGCGGTGGAGGCTTTCTCTTCCCTGGAGTGCCCATGGTTCTGGTTGCCGGGCAACCACGACCTCCCGCAGTGCATGGCCGAGCAGCGCGAGATCCTCGATGACATCGATCTTGGCGATTGGCGTTTGCTGGTGCTCGATACTCAAGTCAGCGGTCAGCCGCATGGCGAACTTGGGCAAGCCCAGTTGCAGACACTTGCCGAGCGTCTGGAAGAGGATGACAAACCGACATTGCTGGCCATGCACCACCCTCCCGTGGAGGTGGGCTCGGTCTGGATGGATGCCATTGGGCTTCAGGATCGTGAGGCGTTATGGCAGACACTTGCCGCTTATGGCCAAGTACGTGCCATCCTGTTTGGTCATATTCATCAGGCCTTCGCCAGCCGCCATTCGCTGCAGGAAGGGGAGGTTGCCGTCTACGGCTGTCCATCGACGACTGACCAGTTCTTGGCGGGCTCACCCGAATTCGCGATCGACGAAGCTTCGCGTCCAGGCTATCGGGTCATCGACCTGAAGGGCAAGACGTTGACCACGTGGGTGGAGCGCGTCAACTTATGACCTTGATATTCCTTATAAGGCTAAAAAGATAGTTCTTAATTCTTTGACGTTATCATAACCGTCTCAGTACCCTAACCTCCATGATGTTGCCGAGGTGTGCCCGAGCGTGCACCCGCAAGATATCGTGTTCACCGTGCTGCCGCGCATTGCGGCATGCCCAAGATCATGAGAGGTTGCCAAGCCGCGATGCTTTCTCCCGAGCGACAGACTCACCTCAAGCAGTTGGAAGCGGAGTCGATTCATATCATCCGCGAAGTCGCTGCCGAGTTCCGTAATCCCGTCATGCTGTACTCCATCGGCAAGGATTCCTCGGTGATGCTGCACCTGGCGCGCAAGGCCTTCTATCCCGGCACGCCGCCGTTCCCGTTGATGCACGTCAACACCACCTGGAAGTTCCGCGAGATGATCGAGTTCCGCAACCGCATGGCGGCGGAGGTGGGCATGGAACTGATCGAGCACATCAATCAGGAAGGCGTGGCGGCGGGCATCAACCCCTTCGACCACGGCAGCGCCAAGTACACCGACATCATGAAGACCCAGGCGCTCAAGCAGGCGCTGGACCAGCACGGCTTCGATGCCGCCTTCGGCGGGGCGCGGCGCGACGAGGAAGCCTCACGGGCCAAGGAGCGGGTCTACTCGTTCCGTGACAAGTATCACCGCTGGGACCCCAAGAACCAGCGCCCGGAGCTGTGGAACGTCTACAACGCCAAGGTCAACAAGGGCGAGTCGATCCGCGTGTTCCCGCTCTCCAACTGGACCGAGCTGGATATCTGGCAGTACATCTACCTCGAGTCGATCCCCATCGTGCCGCTGTACTACGCCGCGCCGCGCCCGGTGGTCGAGCGCGACGGCATGCAGATCATGGTCGACGACGAGCGCCTGCCGCTGGAACCGGGCGAGGTGCCGGAGGAGAAGTGGGTGCGCTTCCGCACGCTGGGCTGCTACCCGCTGACCGGGGCGGTGGAATCCAAGGCTGCCACGCTGCCCGAGATCATCCAGGAGATGCTGCTCACACGGACCAGCGAACGCTCCGGCCGCGCCATCGACCATGACCAGGCTGGGTCGATGGAGAAGAAAAAGCGCGAAGGGTACTTCTGAGCTACGAGCTACGAGCTACGAGCTATGAGCTATGAGCTATGAGCTGGATATTGAGACTCGTAGCCTCCGAGAAGCACTCGCCATTAACGATACCCGCCAAACATGAAGAGAGCACGGCCTGCTCGTAGCCCGCCGCTCGGAGCTCGCAGCGCTCGTGTTCTTCACCAGGATGGAGAAAACCTGTGTCACACCAATCAGCCCTTATCTCGGAAAACATCGAAGCCTACCTCCAGGAACACGAGAACAAGGACCTGCTGCGCTTCATCACCTGTGGCAGTGTCGACGACGGCAAGTCGACGCTGATCGGGCGGTTGCTGC
The DNA here is from genome assembly GCF_000409775.1 of Litchfieldella anticariensis FP35 = DSM 16096. Classification (GTDB taxonomy): domain Bacteria; phylum Pseudomonadota; class Gammaproteobacteria; order Pseudomonadales; family Halomonadaceae; genus Litchfieldella; species Litchfieldella anticariensis. The sequence goes on from NZ_KE332392.1 coordinate 423,102, forward strand.
ACGATTCGAAGATGATCTACGAGGATCAGCTCGCCGCCATCACCCAGGCCTCGAAGACCAGCGGCACCACCGGCGATGCCGTGGACCTGGCCTTGCTGGTCGATGGGCTGCAGTCGGAGCGTGAGCAGGGCATCACCATCGATGTTGCCTACCGCTTCTTCTCCACCGACAAGCGCAAGTTCATCATCGCCGACACCCCGGGGCACGAGCAGTACACGCGTAACATGGCCACCGGGGCCTCGACGGCGAGCCTGGCGGTGATCCTGATCGACGCGCGCTACGGGGTACAGACCCAGACCCGGCGGCACAGCTTCATCGCCGACCTGCTGGGTATCCAGCACCTGGTGATCGCGGTCAACAAGATGGACCTGGTCGACTTCTCGCACGACCGTTTCGACGAGATCGTCGCCGACTACCGGGCCTTTGCCGAGAACCTCAATGCCCGCGATATCCGCTTCGTGCCGATGTCGGCGCTGGAAGGCGATAACGTGGTCAACCCGAGCGAGCGTACCCCTTGGTATGAGGGCCCGGCGTTGCTCGAACTGCTGGAAACGGTGGAGATCGCTCACGACAGCAACCTTCGCGACTTGCGTTTGCCGGTGCAGTACGTCAACCGGCCCAATCTGGACTTCCGCGGCTACTGCGGCACGCTGGCCGCCGGTATCCTGCGCCCGGGCCAGGCGGTCAAGGCCTTGCCGTCGGGCAAGCGTTCGACGGTCGAACGCATCGTCACCTACGACGGTGACCTGGAAGCCGCCTATCCGGGGCAGGCGATCACCGTGACATTGCACGATGAGATCGACATCTCGCGTGGCGACTGGCTGGTCGCGGCCAATGCCGAGGTGCCGCTATCCAATGCCTTCACGGCCGATATCGTGTGGATGCACGACACGGCCCTGGAACCCGGCAAGCTCTATGACTTCAAGCTGGCGACCCGCGACCTGTCCGGCGAGATCCGTGCCATCGACTACCAGATCGATGTCAACACCCTGGAGCGGCATCCCACGGATTCGCTGGCGCTGAATGCCATCGCCCATTGCGAGGTCGAGCTGACCGCCGAGATCCCGCTAGACGATTACCGCAAAAGCCCGGGGACCGGCAGTTTCATCGTCGTCGACCGCCTGACCAACGTGACGGTGGGGGCGGGGATGATCCGCGGTGCGACCCAGGCCTCAGACGGCAAGCGTGAGCAGGTCGACTGGCAAGCCTTCGAGGTCGAGCTGAACGCCCTGATTCGCAAGCATTTCCCGCACTGGGAAGCCAAGGATGTACGCGACCTGCTGAAGCGTTAAGGTTTGTCTGAAAACTGCCTGCGCTCGCCCATACGGCGTTAAAAATCAGCTCGTGCGCGAGTCCGATCAAAATGCTCATTTACAACCACGTAGACTCCGCTTTTTCGCTGATTTTTGCCTTGTCTGGCCATCGCTCGACGACTTTTCAGACGAAACCTAAGGTTTAGCTGCCATTGCCACATCCGCAGCCCCGGGATCGTGAGATCCCGGGGCTGCTGTCTTGAACCTTGGGAGCTACTCTGAGTCGGAGTTGCCAGGGACGAGGTTCATCTCATCATGATTATCATCGCTGTCATTGTGCTGCTGTTGCTGTTCATCCTGCCGAATGTCTGGGCCAAGTGGGTGCTTCAACGATACTCCCGCCCACGTGATGACTATCCAGGCTCCGGCGGTGAGCTGGCCAGGCATCTGGTCGAGCGCTTGGGTCTGGAAGGCGTGACAGTGGAGGTTACCGAGCACGGTGACCACTACGATCCCACTTCGCGCAAGGTGCGCCTTTCCGCAGAGAATTTCGAGGGACGCTCGCTGACGGCGGTGACCGTGGCTGCCCATGAGGTGGGACATGCGATCCAGCATCATCATGGCTATCAGCCACTGCTGATGCGCACCCGCCTGGTGGGGATCGCGCAGAGTGCAGAGAAGTTGGGTGCCGGCTTGATGATGGCCGCACCGTTGCTGTTCCTGCTCGCCCGTACACCAGGTGGCACGGTATTGATGGTGATGGCTGCTGTCCTCAGTTTCGGTACCGCGGCGCTAGTGCATCTGATCACCCTGCCGGTCGAGTTCGATGCCAGCTATCAGCGCGCCTTGCCACTGCTTAAGGGGTATCTCCCACCTTACGACATGCCGGCCGCTCGCCACTTGCTCACCGCCTGTGCCTTCACCTATGTGGCCGCATCGCTGGCCAGCATCCTCAGTCTGGGCAGATGGCTGGTGATTCTGCGGCGCTGACATGGGGCGCCTACGGCGCCAATCGCGCAGAAGATCTGTGCTCCCACGAGGATTGGGCGGTCTTGCCTAAGTGTTGGGAACGAAGCCGGCCTGGCGGCCGGATCGCGCAGAGAATCTGCGCTCCCACCAGAGGGCGACTTACCGGGAGGGGGGGCAGCTTGTTGCGCGATAGGGGGTGGTCTTGACGGTCAGGGCTTGTTGGCCACCAGCACCGCGCGTCGCGGCGCGGGGTATCCCTCCAGGGTGCGGCTGCGGTCCTCGGGGTCGAGGAAGTCGGCCAGTGACTGGAAGGTCATCCATTGTGTCGCGCGTTGCTCGTCCAGGCTAGTGACCGCTTCATCCACTACCCGTACGTTATCGAAGCCGCAGCGTGTCAACCATTGGCTCAGTGCGCTAGACGAGGGCAGGAAATAGACATTGGGCATCGCCGCGTAGCGTTCCCCAGGCAGCAGTACGGTGGTTTCATCGCCATCCACTACCAGTGTCTCCAGCACCAGTTCACCACCCGGGCGCAGGGCGTCCTTGAGTTGTTGGATATGCTCCAGCGGCGATGGGCGATGGTAGAGCACGCCCATTGAGAATACCGTATCGAAGGCCTCGAGCTTGGCGGGCACGTCTTCGATGCCCACCGGCAGGAAGTGTGTGCATCCGCCATCGGCATCGCCCACGAAGTGACGCACCGCATGAAATTGATAGTAGAAGCGTGGTGAGGGGTCGATGACCAGCACGAAGGCAGCACCGGCACCGGCCATTCGCCAGGCGTGGTAGCCGCTGCCGCCACCCACGTCGAGGACCCGACGGCCCGGGAGCGGAGAGAGGTGCGGAGCGACTCGCTGCCATTTCCAGTCCGAACGCCACTCGGTGTCAATATGAATTCCACCCAGTGAATAGGGGCCTTTGCGCCATGGAGCGAGCTTGCGCAGCAGGTTCTCGCTCTGGCGACGCTGGGCATCGCTCAACGGTAGCTCCACCGTGACAGTATCGTGATCGAGCCACACTTGTCTCTCGGTAGGTAGTGCCGGCAGCTTGGCAACTGCTTTCTCCCAGGCCGGCAGGTCACCGTAACGCTTGCGGTCGAGGCCCCGTGCCAGTTGCTCGGGCAGCCTGGACAGCCAGGTATCGAGGCCCTGATCGACGAAGGCGTGGTAGAGGTCGCGATGAGAAGACTTCATTCTTACCTAGGCATGTGCTGAAAACGTAACGAGCGCAGGCAGGTCGGTTACCGCCGAAGCGCAGGGACCGCAGTGTACATGAGAGTACATGAGGATGCCGAGCATCGCCGGTGGCCGAGATGCCAAGCGCAGTAGTTTTCAGCCTGCCTAGAATGTTGACCAGCCGGTGGCTTCCAGCCACCGATACCGCCAGTAACGCCAACGCGATGGGTCGGCATGGACATCGAACGATAGGCTGAATTGCTCGCCGTCATGGTTATGCCAGTGGCGCTCGAAGGTGGCCTGGAAATCCAGAATGATGGGATGATCCTGGGCGGCATCGAGCTGTACATCGGCTTCCAAGTTAAGATCGTTGAGACTGCGGCGGGTGAAATTGGCTGAGCCGAGTAGCAATTCGGCCGGACGAGAACCACCGCTTCTCAGTAGTACCTTGCTATGCGCCTGTTCGCCGCGGGTATCGTACCAACGAATGGGGACTCCTGCCTGGTGTAGTTCATAAGCTGCCTGGCGATTGGGAATGCCGGGGCTCTTGTGGCCGAAGTGTGTCTCGTTGGGATCGAGCAGCAGGCGGATCGCGACGCCCCGCCGCTGAGCGCTCATTAGAGCCCGAATCACGTCGCGATGGGACAGAAACAGCACCGCGATATCCAGTCGCTCGCCGCCACGCGCGTGGCGGATGATATCCAACAGAGCACGGCGAATGGCACCTTCGGTCAAGACCCTGAACCGTGGCAGGCATGAGGGCTCATTGGTAGTGGGCAAAGGTGTGGGATAGGAGCCGAGAGAGGATAACCCCGACCATTCTGCCAAGGCCAATTCCGAGGCAAGCAGGTCGAGGGCGGCTGGGCCGGCAAAGCGTATGGCGGCGTCGAGGTAATCGCTACTGCCGTCGTCGACATTGGAGGAACTGACCATGGCGATCCAGTCGTCGCCATGATCCACCACCAATGTCTTGCGGTGGTTGGCGTTGAAGTTGAGCGTTGCCAGATAGCTGCGCAAAGACACCTTGCCCGGCCCCAGTGGGTTGGGCAACCAGCCGTGACGGGACGTGTTGCCCAGCCAATAGAAAACCAATCTCCACAGGGCGGACCAGGACGGGTTGGGATCACGGCTCCTCGTCAGATCAGTGATCACGACCCGGATGCCGGCTTGTCGCATAGCATCGAAATGTGGCGTTGCGCGACCACCATAGACGCTATTGATGGGGTCGGTGATCAGTATGATTTCGAGATCGGGCACTTCGGCCTTGCGACGTAGTAGTGCATCGCGCAGTTGCTGGGCCAGCGGGCGGTAGCAGTCGTGATTTTCCCCGGGAACATTGAATTGGAAGATATCGAGTACCACCAGGCGCTGGGCCTGGGCGATCAGGCGGAAGATCTCGTCGAAAATTGCCTGGCGGCAGTGCCATTCACCTTGAATGTCGCGATAGCTTTCATCGATCAGTAGACGCAGGTCGTGAGCTTCCCGCCAGGGAGATGTCATGCCCAGACCGGGGGGCAAGGGTTTGTGGCTATGCCACCAGCCGGTGGCCAGCAAAACGGCCAACAGCACAACGATCACACTGATGGTCAGTGCCACTCAGTATCTCCATCGCCATTTAAGACAAGCCTAGTTCTTGAAGGCGATCAACGAGGCAAAGTTCAAATACTGAAACCACGTCTGGCTGCGTGGAAAGCCGGCGCGGGCGAGGCGCGCATGATGGGCCTCGAGGGTATCGGGGATTAGCACGTTTTCCAGCGCGGTGCGTTTCTGGCTGATTTCCAGTTCGCTGTAGCCGTTGGCGCGCTTGAAGTCATGATAGCGTTCCACCAGCCAGGCATTTTCTTCTTCGTCGGCAGCGACGATCTTCTCGGACAACACCAGCACGCCACCAGGTTCGAGTGCTTCATAGAGTTTTTCGATCACGGCATCACGATCTGATGGAGCCAGGAACTGCAGCGTGAAATTGAGCACGATCATGCCTGATGCTCGATAGTTGAAATGGCGGATATCGCCTTCTACCACCTCGATGGCATGATGGGGGCACTCTTGGGCGAAGGTGGTACGGGCACGCTCGACCATGGCGGGCGACAAGTCCACGCCGGTAAGCGTGAAAGCCTCCGGCGACAGGCGGCCAGCCAAGGCTAGGCCCACTGCGCCGAGTGAACAACCCAGATCGTAGACATGCGCGCCATGGCGCAGATGGCGTGCTGCGATCACGCCCAGCATGCCGAGTATCTGGCCATAGCCGGGAACCGAGCGGCGAATCATGTCGGGAAAGCAGGCCACGACCTGCTCATCGAAGGAGAAACTCGCTACGCGGTCCAAGGGTGTCGAAAAGATCGCGTCACGGTAAGATGCGTCATTCATGGCATTTGATATGGAATCGGGCCGAAATGGCGTCATTTTACGCCTCGTGCCGCTTGACTGCACGAGGTACCTGTTCAGGGAGAGAGTGACCATGAGCATGAGTGCCACTATCGACCAGCGTCCCGCCTGGCGCGCATTGCAATCCCATGCCGAGGAAATGCGCAATGTTCATCTGCGCGAACTGTTCGCCGAACAGCCGGGACGTTTTGCCCACTTTCAACGGCAGGCAGCGGGCCTTGCGCTGGATCTGTCGAAGCAGCGCTGGAGGCCGAAGACGTTCGAGCTGTTGCTGGATCTGGCACGCGAGGCCGAAGTGCCGAGGGCTATAGAAGACCTGCTCTCGGGGGAACGGGTAAATCGCAGCGAAGACCGGCCGGCCCTGCATACTGCCCTACGCTTACCGGCGGATGCCAGCCTCGTCGTCGATGGCGAGGATCTGGTGCCAGGGGTGCACCGCTCACTTGCGCGCATGACAACGATGGTCGAGAAGTTTCACGCCGGCCAGTGGCGGGGTACCACCGGCCAGCCCATTCGCGATGTCGTCAATCTCGGTGTTGGTGGGTCAGACCTCGGGCCACTAATGGTCACCCATGCACTGGCCGACTACCGGCCGGCCGGTGCATACGAGATCAATGTGCACTTTGCCTCGACCATGGACGGCTCACAGCTTGCCGATTACCTGTCACGGTTCAATCCTGAAACGACACTTTTCGTACTGTCGTCGAAGTCCTTCACCACTATCGACACGCTGTCCAATGCGCAGACGGCACGTGACTGGTTATTGTCACGGCTGGGCGATGCCGAGCGTGAGCTCGCCGTCGAGGTCGATCGCGACCTGGTGATGCGTCAGCACTTCATCGGTGTTTCCGCAAGTCCCAAGAAAATGGCAGAGTGGGGCATCGCCGAAGCCAATCAGCTGGAATTCTGGGACTGGGTCGGTGGTCGCTATTCGTTATGGGGGGCCATTGGTCTACCCATTGCCTTGGTGATTGGCATGGAGGGGTTCCGGGAACTGTTGGCCGGCGCCCATGACATGGATCGCCATTTTCGTGAAGCGCCGCTCGAGGACAATCTGCCAGTGCTGTTGGCATTGGCTGGTATCTGGAATGTCAACTTTCTGGACATTCGGGCACATTCGATTCTGCCCTACGATGGTCGCCTGGAGTATTTCTCGAGCTACCTCGAGCAGTTGGAAATGGAATCCAATGGCAAGTCGGTGACTCATGACGGTCAGGACGCCTCGTATTCCACCTGTCCCGTGCTATGGGGCCAACTCGGCCCCAACGCCCAGCATGCTTTCTATCAGTTGTTGCATCAGGGAACCCAGGCGGTGGAGTGTGATTTCATCGCCCCTCTCAGGCGTTACGACGATGTGACCGACGCCGCAACCCGGACACACCTGATGAATCAGCATCGCCTGACATTGGCTAACTGTTTCGCCCAATCGCGTGTGTTGATGCTGGGTGATGACGCCATCGATGAGCCAGGTGAACGCCCCAGCCATAAACGGTATCGAGGCAATCAGCCCTCGACGACCCTGCTGCTCGATCGCTTGACACCTCGGACGCTGGGCGCTTTGATCGCGCTCTACGAACACAAGGTATTCGTTCAGGCCACCATTTGGGATATCAACCCCTTCGATCAGTGGGGCGTGGAACTGGGCAAGCAGATTGCCGGCGAAACAGAGCGTATCCTCGCTTCGCATCAGGGGATCGAAACCATGGACGATTCCACCCGAGGGTTGATCGAGGCACTGTGGCGTACCGAAGAAGCCAAGGGTTCTTGATGCTGGCTATTCATACAGGGGGTGCGTTATGCTGAGTGCCAGCCGGCCCGCTGAGCGGGCCGTGGCCAGTGGCGTACTTTACCTGCATGGTTTCAACAGCGGAAGCCGCTCGCCCAAGGCGCGTTTGATGCAATTGGCTTGCCAGCAGTCGGACAGTGGAACGCTGCCTTGCGAGACCCCCCAGTTGCCGCACCGCCCATCGGCAGCCTATCGGCTGGCCGAGGAGCGGCTCGCGATGTTGGGCTCCAGGCCCTTGGTAGTCGGCAGTTCCATGGGAGGGTTCCTGGCGACTTGCCTTGCCGAGCGGCACGACCTGGAAGCAGTGCTCATCAACCCGGCGGTGCGTCCGGCACGCCTAGTCGAAAGCTGGCTGGGTCAAGGGTTCGTGAACGAGTACACCGGGGAGCGATTTACCGTGAAGGCTGCGCATCGCAACGAACTCGCAGACTTGACTCCCGAGCGTGTGACGCCCGAGCGCTATCTACTGTTGCTTGGGACCCGCGACGAGACGCTGGACTGCCGTGATGCCTTCGCGGCCTACCAAGGATGTCGTACCATCCTGCAGCCCGGTGGCGACCACGGTTTCAGTGCCTTGGCTGACTATTTGCCAGCGATTCTGGCTCACGGGGGGTGGCGATTGGCCCCTGGACGAATAACCGCTATCAATCTGGACGACGCATGACGCAATATAGTGCCAGCTCCATTGAGGTTCTTTCCGGACTCGAACCGGTGCGCAAGCGCCCCGGTATGTACACCGACACCAGCCGACCCAACCATCTAGCCCAGGAAGTCATCGACAATAGCGTCGACGAGGCACTGGGAGAATACGCCAGTGAGATAGTCGTGCGCCTGCTCGACGATGGCGGCATCGAGGTAACGGACGATGGCCGCGGGATGCCGATCGACGTGCACCCCGAGCATGGGGTAACCGGTATCGAGCTGATCCTGACCAAGCTGCATGCTGGTGGCAAATTCTCGCAGTCCAGCTACCACTTCTCCGGCGGTCTGCATGGGGTAGGGGTCTCGGTGGTCAATGCCTTGTCGAAACGCCTGGAAGTCGAAGTTTGCCGCGACGGCAACCGCTATGCCATGGCCTTCGAGAATGGTGACAAGGTCTCGGAGTTGGCAGTGATCGGGTCCTGCACCAAGCGTGCTACCGGGACAGTGGTCAGATTCTGGCCGGATGTCAGTTACTTCGATAGCCCCAGGCTGTCGATGCCACGGCTGAAACATCTGCTACGGGCCAAGGCCGTGTTGTGTCCCGGTCTCAAGGTCGCCTTGATCGAAGCCGATGGGGCGGAAAGTGTCTGGCAATATGAAGATGGCCTACGCGATTATCTGGCGCAGGCCACCGACGGTTTCGAGGTGTTGCCGGCGTCTCCCTTCGTGGGGCACTTCGCCGATGAGGAGCAAGGCGTGGACTGGGCTATCCAGTGGCTGCCGGAAGGTGGCGAGCCGCTGATGGAGAGTTATGTCAACCTGATCCCCACGCCGCTTGGTGGCACCCATGTCAATGGCCTTCGTTCTGGCTTGCTCGAAGCGCTGCGCGAATTCTGCGATTACCGCAGTCTGCTGCCGCGTGGCGTCAAGCTGACCGCCGATGATCTCTGGGAACGGGTCTCGTATGTCTTGTCGGTGAAAATGCTCGATCCGCAGTTCGCTGGTCAGACCAAGGAGCGTCTATCGTCGCGCACCGTGGCTGGTTTCGTCTCCGGCGTGGTGAAGGACGCTTTTTCGCTGTGGCTCAATCACCACGTCGACCAAGGCGAGGCGCTTGCCGAGATGGTGATCAGCGCCGCCCAACGACGCCAGAAAAGCTCGAAAAAGGTAGCGCGTAAGAAGGTGACGTCGGGGCCGGCACTGCCCGGAAAGTTGGCGGACTGCTCCGGCCAGGATCCAGTGGCGGGTGAGCTGTTTCTGGTCGAGGGGGACTCGGCGGGTGGTAGCGCCAAGCAGGCCCGCGATCGCGAAACTCAAGCGATCCTGCCGCTGCGGGGCAAGATCCTCAACACCTGGGAAGTCGAATCACATGACATATACGGCTCCCAGGAAGTTCACGACATCGCCGTGGCCATCGGGATCGATCCGGGCAGTGACGATCTTTCCAAGCTGCGATATCACAAGGTCTGCATCCTCGCTGATGCCGACTCCGATGGTCTGCATATCGCCACTTTGTTGTGCGCCTTGTTCGTGCGCCACTTTCCGGCACTGGTCGATGCTGGCCATGTATTCGTTGCCATGCCACCGCTGTATCGCATCGACCTCGGGAAGGAGGTTTTTTACGCTCTCGACGAGAGTGAGAAGGCGGCGATTCTCAAGCGTCTGGAAGGCAAGCGCGGCACCCCCAACGTACAACGCTTCAAGGGCTTGGGCGAGATGAGCCCGCTGCAACTGCGTGAGACCACCATGGCTTCCGATACACGGCGCCTGGTGCAACTCACCCGCGAGGAAGGTGACGGTACCGGCGAGATGCTGGACATGTTGCTGGCCAAGAAGCGTGCCGCCGACCGCAAGAGTTGGTTGGAGGATTACGGTAACTTGGCCGATATCGAAGTCTGACCCGGCTTCGCCGGGAGCTTTAAGCCGTAAGCTGTAAGAAAAGCAAACCTTTCATGGGGTTACTTTCAGCTTATAGCTTAAAGCTTACAGCTCATCACAGAGGTTGAAGGGGGCGCAGCCCTCGACGATTCCACAAGTGTGAACAAGGCTACCGTGCTATGACCATGGATATCCAAGTGGCGGAGGGCGATGTCGAACGCCTCTCGCTGCGCGAATACACCGAAAAGGCGTACCTCGACTATTCGATGTACGTGATTCTCGACCGGGCGTTGCCGCATATTGGCGACGGCATGAAACCGGTGCAGCGGCGCATCGTCTATGCGATGCGTGAGCTGTCGCTGACTGCCAACGCCAAGTACAAGAAGTCGGCGCGCACCGTTGGCGATGTGCTCGGCAAGTTCCACCCGCACGGTGACAGTGCCTGCTATGAAGCCATGGTGCTGATGGCCCAGTCCTTCAGCTACCGCTACCCATTAGTGGATGGCCAGGGCAACTGGGGGAGTCCCGACGATCCCAAGTCGTTCGCGGCGATGCGCTACACCGAAGCGCGATTGTCGAAGTTTTCGGAGATACTGCTGACCGAGCTTGGTCAGGGCACTGTGGATTGGACGCCCAACTTCGACGGCACCATGAATGAACCCGTGGTGTTGCCGGCGCGTTTGCCGCATGTACTACTCAATGGCGGTACCGGCATCGCGGTGGGCATGGCTACCGACATCCCGCCGCACAACGTCAACGAAGTGGTCGAAGCCACTTGCCACCTGTTGCGTCACCCTCAGGCGACGACGACAGAGCTGGTCAAGTACCTGCCAGCACCGGACTTTCCCACCGCAGCCGAGATCATTACGCCACCTGAGGAACTGCTCAAGGTCTACGAGAGTGGGCGTGGTTCGGTCAAGCTGCGTGCCCGCTACATCCAGGAAGACGGTAACGTGGTGATCACCGCGTTGCCCTATCAGGTCAGTGGGGCCAAGGTGCTGGAACAGATTGCCGCCCAGATGCAGTCGAAGAAACTGCCGATGGTTGCCGATCTGCGTGACGAGTCGACCCATGAGGATCCGACGCGGCTGGTGATCGAGCCTCGCTCCAACCGGGTCGATGTCGAGGCACTGATGGCTCACCTGTTCGCTACCACCGACCTCGAGAAGAATATCCGCGTCAACATGAACGTGATCGGTCTCGATGGTCGGCCACGTGTGATGCCCTTGCCGGCCATGCTTGGTGAGTGGCTGCGTTTCCGGCGTACCACGGTGCGTCGGCGCCTCGAGTACCGTCTGGGCAAGGTCGAGGATCGCCTACACATTCTTGAGGGCCTGTTGATCGCCTACCTCAACATCGATGAGGTGATCCGCATCATCCGCGAGGAGGACGAGCCCAAGGCGGCATTGATGAATACCTTCGGTCTCAGCGATCGTCAGGCCGAGGCGATCCTCGAACTACGGCTGCGTCACTTGGCCAAGCTCGAGGAAATGAAGATCCGTGGCGAACAAAGTGACCTCGAGGCCGAGCGTAAGCGCCTCAAGGAGCTACTGGGTAACGACGCAGCGCTGACCGACCTGATCGAGCAGGAGATCCGCGAGGCTGGCAAGGAACATGGGGATGCGCGCCGTTCGCCGCTGGTCGAACGCGAGGGCGCTCGGGCGTTGTCCGAGGTCGAACTGCTGGGCGCTGACCCCATTACCGTGGTGCTCTCTGAGAAGGGCTGGATTCGCAGTGCCAAGGGGCATGAGATCGATCCCACCGGCCTCTCCTACAAGTCTGGAGACCGTTTCCATCTTGCGGCACGCGGCAAGACCAACCAGCCATTGGTGTTGCTCGATGAGGGTGGGCGCGCCTACACGCTGACCGCGCATAACCTACCTAGTGCCCGTAGCCAGGGCGAACCGGTATCTGGGCGGGTCAATACCGCAGCGGGGATGCATATGATGGGGTTGATGCTTGCCCCTCCCGATACTCGCTATCTATTGGCATCCGATGGCGGTTATGGCTTTATCGCGGTGCTTGACGATCTGATCGGCAAGAACAAGTCGGGGAAGGCAGTGCTATCGTTGCCCAAGGGCTGCAATGTCTTGCCGCCGCAACGCATTCCTAGCGGAGAGGGGGGCAGTGTGGTGGCGGTTTCCAATGAAGGCCGCATGTTGGTCTTCGATCTGACGCAGTTGCCCGAGATGGCCAAAGGCAAGGGCAACAAGATGATCGACATCCCCGGTGCACGAGCGGCCCGGCGTGAGGAATTCGTGCGTGATCTGGTGGTATTGCCCGTGGGCGCATCGCTGGTAGTACACGCCGGCAAGCGCAAGTTGACCCTCAAGCCCAGTGATCTGGATTATTATCGTGGTGAGCGAGGACGGCGTGGTAGCAAGTTGCCGCGTGGTTTTCAGAAGGTCGATAAACTAGAGGTAGACTCCTGAGCTTCGGGCTTCGGGCTTCGGGCTTCGGGCTTCGGGCTTCGGGCTTCGGCGAGCGGCTCGTGGCTCGTTGCCCGCCGCTCGCGGCCACTCATGAAATGAGGTTGCAATGACAAGACGAGTGTTGATCCGCGCCACCGGCGCTGCGCATCCTGGACAACTGGCGGGCCTGGGGCGGGCATTGGCCAGGAGCGGGGCCCGACTTCTCGACATCAACCAGAGTGTGACGTTTGGAATCCTGTCGTTGGAAGCGTTAGTGGGGCTTGATCATGACGTCGATCTTGAGACGGCGCTGAGTGCGGCTGGAGATACCTTGGGGCTCGATGTCCAGGCGATTCAGGTCAGCGCCGAGGACTACCAGCGCTGGAGCATCGAGGCCGGCCATCCACGCCTGATCCTGACACTGTTGGCACCGCACCTACCGGCTGGCATTCTCGCCGAGGTCGGTTGCCTGACCGCTGAGCATGGTTTGACGGTGGAGCTGATTCATCGTTTGTCCGGGCGTGAGCCTCTCGATGGCGGAGTTCCTCCTTACGGCGCTTGTGTCGAATGCTGGCTGCGCGGTGAAGAGGTAGACCTGGAAGCGCTGCGCGAGAAAGCCTTGGCATTGGGAGCCATGCATGGTGTGGATATCGCCATTCAGGAAGACTCGATCTGGCGCCGGCACCGGCGTTTGGTGTGCTTCGACATGGATTCGACCCTGATCCAGGCCGAGGTTATCGACGAGTTGGCACGCCGTCATGGGGTATACGATGACGTGGCAGCGGTCACCGAGCGTGCCATGCGGGGCGAGCTGGACTTTCAGCAGAGCTTTCGCGAGCGCATGGCCAAGCTCAAGGGGCTTGACGAAGCAGTGCTGGCCGAGATCGCTGAATCGTTACCATTGATGGACGGTGTCGAACGCTTGATGGTCCACCTCAAGCGCCTGGGCTATCGCACCGCCATTCTGTCCGGTGGCTTTACTTATTTTGCGCGTCATTTGCAGCAGAAACTGGGCTTCGATGAAATTCATGCCAACGAACTGGTCATCGAGAACGGCAAGGTGACTGGCGAGGTGCGTGAACCGATCCTGGATGCCGAGCGTAAGGCAACGTTGTTGCGCGAGATCGCTGAACGTGAAGGGTTGTGTCTCGAGCAGACCATTGCCGTGGGCGATGGTGCCAATGACCTGAAGATGCTGGCCAATGCCGGCTTAGGGATTGCCTTTCGCGCCAAGCCATTGGTAAGGCAGCAGGCTAGCCATTCGATCTCCACCTTGGGATTGGATGCCGTGCTGTATCTGATCGGTTACCGACAAGCCGACCTCGATGGCATCGCGACTCGGGAATAGAATCAAAAAATGCCATGGCTTGGCGTCGACATTCAAGGTAGTGTCAGAACATCATCGATAATGATAACGAGGACGCCATGGCTTATTCCCCTGAATTGCTCGAAGAGCTCAAGATACTTTGCCTGTTCAACCTGGCGACTACCCAGGAAGGCATCAAGGTACATTCCAACGCCGAACCGGAGGCGGTCGCCGCTACCCAGAGATTGCATGACAAAGGGCTGATCACCTTGTCCGATGGCGGTTACCTGACATCGCTGGGGCATGATGCCGCCCGGTATGCCCAGGATTTGTTGACGATACTCGAAACCACGAACGTCACGTCTTGAGTCGTGCGAGTAGTGTGCTAAAGTCCTGCGTCGATCTGTCGATAACAAATAGAAACAATTATTGACGTTACTGGGGTAGGGGCACGATGGCGCAGGAAAACGAAACCCATAGCCGGGTCGAACACCCGGGAGAATTACAGGCATTGCTTGAGGCGCTGACCCAGCCGGGGGGCGCCTCGTTGTTGTTCGATGCACCTGGCAGTGAACCCATTCCCGCTGTGGTGATGGAGGTCAAGCAGGGTGAGCCACTGCGAGTGGACATCACCGCGGTCGCTGAAATTGCTGAAGCGATCAAGCATGACAAGGCAGTACGCCTGATCGGCCAAGCCAATGGCGCCATGCTGCGCACCCCGCCGTTGGAACTCCTCGCCTGGGTGGGGAGTGAGGGACGAACGCAGTTCCTATGTGCCTTTCCCGATCATGTCGAGGTCATACATCGGCGACAGGTCTTTCGTGCCGAGTTGAGGCCTGGTATGGACGTGCGCGTAAGCCTGCTAACCGGCCGTGCCGACGCACCGATCAATGGTGCGCTCAGGAACCTTTCGCTGGGAGGCTGCCTACTCGAGCTACCACTGGCTGCAGCCATGACACTGCAGCCTGATCAGCCCGTGCAGTCGCTGGAATTGCGATTTCCCAATGAACAGCGGCTCGAGGTGCCGGCCACGTTGCGCCACGTACAGAGTGACAGCGAACAGCAACTGGTCAGAGTCGGTTGCGAGTTCAATGCCATCGATCTCCAGACCGAGCGGCGGCTGTGGTTCTATGTACGTGAAATCGAACGCGAAAGCGCGCGCTATGGCATGGAAGGTGATCGATCGTTGTCGCCTTCGCTGCTGTTCGAGCCCAAGGAGGTAGCCGCGAGTGTGCCGAGCCGTCCGCATGGAGCCGACTATGCAACGCCCATGGCGCGGCGTCTGGCCCGTGTGGCAGCCTATCTCGATAGTCAACTTCTGGAACTGCAGGAAGGTGGCAAGGTCGTGTCCCGAGACCTGTCTCGTTGTAGCGACCAGGTGTTGGGACTGCTCGAGGAGGATCGTGAGGCGGTACTCTTCGCTACCGTGTGCATGGTCGATGATCACCCCTTGGTACAGCATGGCATGGCGGTTGCCGTGCGATTGGCTGATTTGGCAGCCCACCAGGGGCATCCGCGTGATATGCGTAAGGCCATCATAGCCAGTGCGTTGGTACATGATCTTGGCAAGGCATTACTGCCGACCGACCTGCGACGCGCCTTTCACCTTACAGAGGAACAGAAGCGTCAGTTGGCAGAACACGTTGCCCTGCTCGAGGAGCGTCTGATCGACTGCCGCTGGCTCTCGGAGAGTGTGCGCACTTCGGTAGTGGGGGCGGTAAACGAGCGTCTCGATGGCAGCGGCTACCCGCAAGGGCTCAAGGAGGCACAGATCGAGACTCTGGCGCGTATGGCAGCGGTGGTCGATGTGGTCGATGCCATGGCACGGCCACGCCCTGATCGGCCGGCCAAGACCATCAGTCATATCTATCGCCATTTGCTTGGTCACGGTGAGCAATTCGATATCACTTGGGTGCAGCGTTACGTGAGTCATTTCGGATTGGTGCCGATCGGTTCCTTGGCGCGTTACGCCAATGGACAACTGGCCTGGATTCAACGCCTGGACCGGCAAGGTAAGCCGCGTCAGGTGCAGTTGACGACTACTGCCTCGTTGCTGGGTAACAACCTGGGAGACGTGCTGCGCGATGGCGAGATGGCTCGGCTGGGCAAGCTCGAGGCGCTGGTAGTACCGATGGCGAGATAAGAATGTCGCTTGAGTACCGACGGCTTGCGTAACGGGCTGGATAGCGGATAATTCCGCGCCATACCGTTACGGCTGAGCGTCAACGAGAACCACTCTTCATGATTACGTCCTTCACCATCTGGCAGGGCCGTTTCGAGCGGCTGCGCGCGAACAAGCTGTTCGAGACCTGCGTCATCGCGATCATCATCCTCTCGGCACTGCTGATAGGCGCCAAGACCTACGAGGAAACCAGTCACTTCGAACAGGTGCTGCTGGTTTTCGATATGGCGGTCACCGCCTTCTTCCTGGTCGAGATCCTAATCCGCATGGCCGCCGAGCGCCGTCTGCGCGATTTCTTCAGACAAGGCTGGAACATCTTCGACTTTCTAATCGTCATGGCCAGTCTGGTGCCGCTGGGTGATTCGGAAATGGTATTGTTGGCGCGGCTGTTACGTATTTTTCGCGTGCTGCGCCTGGTGTCGATGATTCCTGAACTGCGGATGCTGGTGACGGCACTCTTCAAGTCGATCCCGCGCATGGGCTACGTGGCCCTGCTGATGTTCATCATCTTTTACATCTACGGCGCCATCGGCAGTTTCCTGTTCCACGATGTCGACGAGAAACTATGGGGCAACATTGCGCTGTCGATGCTGACACTGTTCCAGGTGGCGACCTTCGAAAGTTGGGCTACCGCCGTGCTCTATCCGACCATGGAGCACTATCCCTATAGCTGGATCTACTTCTTGACGTTCATCTTCCTGAATGCCTTCGTTTTCTTGAACATGATGATCGGCATAGTGCTTGATGTGATGCAGAAGGAGAGCGTGCAAATCGAGTTGGAGAGTGGGGAAGGAGAAGCTGCCGAGCTTCACGGCCTGCGCCATGATGTCAGGGCCTTGCGTGAACAGCTTTCCCGCATGGAGGCCCTGCTGGAACGCGGCAAATAACCGTCGGGAACCTTTTGGTACTATCCTGGCCACAATATTCGCGGCTGCTTGTATGGTATGACACAGGATAGCGACCCAGGAGGGGAACATGCCCAATACCTCGCGCTCACATGCTCCACGGCGCTTCATGCCGCCATACATACTGGAGCGTATCGCCAGCAAGGGAAGCGACAGGCTGCGCGATTGCGCGCAACACACCTTGGTCGACGATCGACACTTCCGTGCGCGTCCTGGCGGGGCAAGCTTGCCGCCGGTGAGCCCTCAACCTGGCCAGTCGGTGCGTTACATCTATTCCGCTGAGCGGCAGCGGCGTCTGCCTGGCGTGTTGGTGCGTAGTGAAGGAGAGGGAGATAGCGGTGACCTGGCCGTCGACGAAGCCTATCGCTGGCTAGGCGCAACCTATCGGTTTTTTTGGGAAGTGCTCGAACGACACTCCATCGACGACCGGGGTATGGCGTTGCTCGGTACCGTGCATTATGGGCAGGATTACGAGAATGCTTTCTGGGACGGTACCCAGATGGTCTTCGGCGATGGTGACGGGGAACTGTTCAACCGCTTTACCATTGCCTTGGAGATAGTGGCTCATGAAATGGCTCATGGCGTGATCGAGCGCGAGGCCAGACTGGAGTACTTCTCCCAGGCGGGAGCACTCAACGAATCTCTGGCCGATGTCTTCGGCAGTCTGGTCAAGCAGTATGAACGTGGTGAAACTGCCGAACAGGCCGATTGGCTGATCGGTGAGGGGCTCTTCACCGATCAAGTGACGGGGCGTGCCTTACGCTCGATGGCCGAACCGGGTAGTGCCTATGACGATCCCATACTCGGTCGCGATCCCCAGCCGCGCCATATGGACAACTACGTCCTGACCGAAGAGGACAATGGTGGCGTGCATATCAATTCGGGGATTCCTAACCGTGCTTTCTATCTAGCGGCAATGGCGTTGGGCGGCCATGCATGGGAACATCTCGGGAGGGTCTGGTATGATACCTTGCTAGACCAGCGCCTGGGACAGCAAAGCGATTTCGCGACCTTCGCCGGATTGACGCTCGATAATACTCTGCGACGTTTCGGAGCCTCGAGTCCAGAGAGCCACGCAGTGAGAGACGCCTGGCGCGACGTGGGTATTCAGCCATGAATGAACCGCCGGCCCTGACTTCCTCCAGTGTGCTGCTCATTTCCCGTGAAGGGGGATTGGCGCACTTTCCCGGGCTGGCGAAACCACGACGCATCGTGTGTGCCGACTGCAGCGACCTCCAGCGTCAAGCATTACAACGTCTATTGCAGGAAGCGGTGCGTCGTTGCGCTGCAGAGAAATCGTCGGCGGGGGCCGATCGGCACGTTTTTCGATTACAGATCGGTGAAGAGGGCAAGGCGCCGTGCTGGACGCTAGAGATCATCGAAGAGCAGGCACCTCATGACCTGATCATGCTGTGGAAGCGAGGTGAAATAGGCTTTTCGCGATGATGTTTTCTTTCATTGGCTTGACAGAAGCTCGCCAGCCTGATTTTCTAAAGGCTATGGATATGACATTTCAACACCTGAGCCTAGACCTACGACTACTAACTGGCCACTGATCGAGCCAGGCGGTGTGCTGCGCATCGCATTTTCCAGTCAAGGTAAGCTGAGGTGCAAAATGTCAAAAACCATATCGATCCATCCGGGTTATCCCGCCAGCGCTAGCTGCCGCTGTCCTATTTCTGTCGACGCCCCGACATGCTTCGTGCTGTCGGGGCGTCGTCGTATTCAACCTTTGCCACGCGTCCAGCCCAAGGAGTCCACGTCATGATGCTCAGCGACCCGTCCGTCAAATACCGCCCTTTCGTCGCCGTCGATCTGCCGGATAGGCGGTGGCCCGATGCGCGTATCACCCGGCCGCCGCTGTGGTGCAGCGTGGATATGCGTGATGGCAACCAGGCCTTGATTGATCCCATGGACATGGAGCGCAAGCGGCGTTTCTTTGAAATGCTCGTCGAAATTGGCTTCAAGGAAATCGAGGTAGGCTTCCCCTCGGCTTCGCAGATCGACTTCGACTACGTACGCGAACTGATCGACAACGACCTGGTGCCTGACGACGTAACCATCCAGGTGCTGACCCAGGCCCGTCCCCATCTGATCGAACGAACCTTTGAGGCGCTCAAGGGTGCCAAGCGGGCCATCGTACACGTCTACAATGCCACCGATCCGCTGTTCCGCCGGGTGGTGTTCAACGTCGACAAACCAGAATGTATCAAGATCGCCTGCGATGCTACAGCGCAGATCAAGCAGTTGATGGCCGACAATCCGGAAACGGACTGGACCTTCCAATATTCACCAGAGCTGTTCACTTCCACCGAAATGGACTTCGCGGTGGAGATCGTCGAGGCAGTGATGGATACCTACGGCCCCACCGTAGATAAGCCGATGATCGTTAACCTGCCGGCTACGGTGGAAGTGGCGACCCCCAACAACTATGCCGATCAGATCGAGTGGTTCTGCCGCCACGTCAAGAATCGCGACAGCTTGATCGTTAGTGTGCATCCGCATAACGACCGTGGCACCGGGGTGGCGGCGGCGGAACTCGCCGTGATGGCGGGAGCTGATCGTGTCGAGGGCACATTGTTCGGTAATGGCGAGCGCACCGGTAACGTGGATATCGTGACGCTGGCCATGAATCTCTACACCCAGGGTGTGCATCCAGGACTCGATTTCTCCAATATCACACCGATCATGCGTGAGGTGGAGTACTGCAATCAGTTGCCGGTCCACCCGCGTCATCCCTATGTCGGCGACCTGGTGTTCACTGCCTTCTCCGGTTCTCACCAGGATGCGATCAAGAAAGGGATGGCCGAGCGTCGTCAAAATCCGGACGACATGTGGGCAGTGCCTTATCTGCCCATCGATCCCTTGGACGTAGGACGCAGCTACGAGGCAGTGATCCGCGTCAACAGCCAGTCCGGCAAGGGAGGAGTGTCCTATCTACTGGAGAGCGAGCACGGCATCGAGCTGCCACGGCGGTTGTCCATCGAGTTCAGCCAAGTGGTGCAAGAGGTCGCTGAGCGCACCGGCAAGGAGATTACCTCACAAATGATCTTCCAGGCATTCGCCGATGAGTATCTCGAGGCGACGTCACCCTATGCCTTGATCAACCATCGTCTGTCATCCGAGCCTGACAGCCCGCGTATTCATCTTGAGGCGGTCATCGAGGACGCAGGTCAACGCAAGACCATCGCCGGTGAGGGTAACGGGCCACTGGCATCCTTCATCAAAGCGCTGGCTGCCAATGGCATCGAGGCGGAGATCATCGACTACCATGAGCATGCCCGCGGTCAGGGAGCTGACGCTGAGGCTATCGCCTATGTGGAGGTGAGGGTTGGCAACAAGGCAGTGTTCGGGGTCGGTCTCGACCAGAGCATCACCAGTGCCTCGATGAAAGCGGTGATGAGCGCCTTGAACCGCCACCAAGCAGCCAATCAGCCGGCAGCGCCGAATGTCACGGCCGATACGTTAGCCTGAAGTCATTAGCTATAAGCTATAAGCTATAATCTATAAGTAAAACCCCATTGGTTGCAGCCAATGGGGTTTTACCGTTTTTCGGCTTACGGCTTACGGCTATAACGGCGTCTTACTGGCTTCGCCGGGTATCTCGCGCACCAGGGTCGGCATCAGGAAGCCGGGGAGTCGCGTACGCAGTTCCTCTACCAGGGATCTTGCTTCCTGATCGGGTACGTCGAAATGTGCGGCGCCGGCCACCGGGTCGAGCACATGCAGGTAATAAGGCAGTACGCCGGCTTCGAATAGCTGCTCCGACAGCTCGGCCAAGGTCTCGATACTGTCGTTCACTTCGCGTAGCAGCACGCTCTGATTGAGCAGCGTGACACCGATGTCCTTGAGACGTCGACAAGCCGCCATCACAGCATCATCGATTTCATTGGCATGATTGATATGCAACACCATCACTTTCTGTAGCCGCGTGGCGGAGAGCCAGTCGAGCAGTTCGGTGTCGATGCGATCGGGAATTACCACCGGTAACCGAGTGTGGATGCGCAGTCGCTTGATGTGGGGTATTGCCTCCAGTCGTTCGGTGAGCCAGCCGAGCTGGCGGTCGCTGGCTGCCAGCGGGTCGCCGCCGGAGAGAATCACTTCGTTGATGGAAGTATCGTCGTGAATATAGGCCAGGGTGTCGGACCACTGCGCCCGTGAAGGACTGTTCTCGTGATAGGGGAAATGGCGACGGAAGCAATAGCGGCAGTTGACGGCGCAGGTTGGACTGGCGATCAGCAATACCCGGCCATGATATTTGTGGATCAAGCCGCGGCGTGGTGTGTGCCCGCTTTCCTCCAGGGGGTCTTGCACGAAGCCCTGTATGGTGTTGCCCTCTGCCATCAGTGGCAGTACCTGGCGCAGCAGAGGATCGTGAGGGTCGCCACGGCGAATACGGCTCAAGTAGGCTTCGGGCACGCGGACTTCGAACAAGGTGTGGCCCATTTCGGCGCCAGGCAGCCAGCCTGGGTCGAGCTCCAGGCGGCGACAGAGTTCGCGTGGGTCGCGGATTGCTCCGGCCAGTTGTGCCTGCCAGCGCGTTTGTGGCTCATTCGATACGCTGATGAGAGCGGTATCGGCATGGCGGGGCGAGTCCGTCTGCACATTGGCGAGGCTTCGGGTTATCATGCGTGGCACCAATCCAATGAAGCGAAGGCCATGGGGCCTTCGTTGATGTATTCACGTGCGCGGCGTCATCATGACCTACCGCGCCCGGAAATCAGTGAGGAATCATGGCGAGCTATTCTACCAATGAATTCAAGGGCGGTCTGAAGGTCATGCTCGATGGTGACCCCTGCGCCATCGTGGAGAACGAATTCGTCAAGCCCGGCAAGGGCCAGGCCTTCAACCGCGTCAAGTTGCGCAACTTGCTGACCGGCCGTGTCTGGGAGCGTACCTTCAAATCGGGTGAGTCATTGGAAAGTGCCGATGTCCTCGACCTGGAAATGGAGTATCTCTATAACGACGGCGAGATGTGGCACTTCATGAAGACCGATGGCTCCTTCGAGCAGTACGCCGTGGACAAGAAGGCGCTGGGCGATACCGAGAAGTGGCTGAAGGAGCAAGTACCTTATACCGTGACATTGTGGAATGACAATGCCATCAGCGTCACGCCGCCCAACTTCATCGAACTCGAAGTGGTTGAGACCGACCCAGGATTGAAGGGCGATACCGCCCAAGGCGGTTCCAAGCCGGCGACCCTGTCGTCGGGTGCGGTGGTGCGGGTGCCGCTGTTCATCAATCAGGGCGAAGTGCTCAAGGTTGATACTCGTACTGGCGAGTATGTCTCCCGCGCCTGACAGTTCATTGTCAGAGCTATTGCGCTCGGTGATACGGCGTTAAAAACAGGCTCGCCATGCTCATTTACTATCGTAAACTCCGCTGGCTCGTCTGTTTTTGCCTTGTCTCACCATCGCTCATCACGCTCTGAACAACGGCTGTTCTTTTCAGATGGCCACGCTCGTTGGAGCGTGGCCAAGTCGTTTGAGAAGGGGAGGTTTCCATGGTGGACGATTGGCAGCCGTCGGCGACTATCGAGACGCTTCGCGAGCGGGCGCGTCTGCTCAATGAGGTGCGCCGTTTCTTTGCTGAGCGTGGCGTGTTGGAGGTGGAGACGCCGGTGTTGGGGCATGGCGGGAGCACCGATATTCATCTCGATTCGTTGTCGCTGACGGCGACAACTCCCGAGGGACGTGAGTCACTGTGGTTGCAGACGTCCCCGGAATTTCACATGAAGCGTCTGCTGGCGGCCGGCAGTGGGCCGATCTTCCAGCTTGCTCGGAGCTTTCGCGACGGGGAAGTGGGGCGCCGCCATAATCTTGAGTTCACCATGCTCGAGTGGTATCGGCCAGGATTCTCGCTGCTTGACCTGATTGACGAGACCGAGGCGTTGATTCGTCTGCTGCTGCCTACACTGGGGCCACGGCGGCAGCGCCGTTATCGTGAGCTGTTCCGTGAACGCCTGGCGATCGATCCCTTTACTGAGCCATTGCCAAAACTACGCCGCCTGGCAGGCGAGTATGGTGGCTTGGATATGGGCGACTCCTTGCGCGACGATTGCTTGGATCTGCTGATGAGCGTGGCGATCGAACCGTTGCTGGGAACTGACGGGCTTGACGTGGTGGTCGATTATCCTGCCAGTCAAGCGGCTTTGGCACGCAAGCACCGCGACACAGAGGACGGTGCCTGGGTGGCGTCACGCTTCGAGGTTTATGTGCAGACCCTGGAGCTTGCCAATGGCTATGACGAGTTGACCGATAGTGAGGAACAGGCAGTACGCTTTGCCGAGGATAATGCCAGGCGGCGCGGGTTAGGCAAGCCCGAGGTGGGTATCGACAGGCGGTTATTGGCCGCGCTCACTGCTGGTATGCCGGAGGGTTGCGGCGTGGCCCTGGGTATTGATCGCCTGATTCAACTGGCGCTGGGCAAAACCAGCGTGGCCGACGTGATGGCCTTCGCTACCCAGCGCTGCTAGCGGTGTCGTCGCCTTGGTAACGGATACGCTGTGTGGCAGGAAACTCGCCCAGGCGTTCTCCCATGCTGACCATGGAGTCCATGCTGATGTCGTCGAAATCGACTTCACGACTGAAGCACAATACCACGGTGGAACCAAGCTTGAAGCGCCCCATTTCAGCTCCCTTTTCCAAAGTAACGGTGGTATCGAAACGAATACGCTGTATTTCGCCGGACAGAGGGGTTATCTGGCCGGCCCATACCGTCTCGATGGCGGCAACGATCATGGCGCCTACCAGCACCATGGCCATGGGGCCATGTTCAGTGTCGAAGATGCACACCAAACGTTCGTTGCGGGCAAACAGTGCCGGTACATGGTTGGCCGTGGCTTGATTGACCGAGAAAATGCGCCCTGGAATATAGACCATCTCCTTGAGCGTGCCGGTCAGTGGCATGTGCACTCGGTGATAATCACGCGGGGAAAGATAGATAGTGGCGAAGCTGCCTTGTCGAAAGGGAGCGGCCCGATACATATCGCCGCCGAGCAGGCTGGTGATCGAGTAGGCCTGGCCTTTGGCCTGGATCAAGGTGCCGTGGTAGGTGCGTCCATATTGCGAGAGCGTGCCATCGGCGGGTGATACCAAACCGTCGCCGATGGGCCGGGCATCCGCTTTCAGCTTGCGGGTGAAGAAGTCGTTGAAACAGGTATAGGCTGTGGGGTCTGGTTCCTGGGCCTGTTGCATGTCGACATTGAAATGGCGAATGAAAGCTTTGATAAGCAAGTTCTTCAGCCAAGGAATACGGCACTCGGCGAACTGTCCCACCAAGCGCGAAATCAAGTGATGGGGGAGAGGGTACTGAATTAAGGCAAAGAGCTTGTCGAGGGTCACGGTAACCATCCATTCGATCGTGAGCACAGCACGATAACGACAAAGCTCATATCAGGCAATCCTGTTCACGGGCTACGCGCGGCCTATTGAATACCAATGATACCCTGTTACCGCTCAGCCGCCCTGTCGACCGGTTCGCGCAGAAAATCCGCGCTCCCACAAGGGCTTGAGTTGGCGATGTTGCCATGGTGGGAGCGCAATTCATTGCGCGATTGGCGCCGCCAGGTACTCCGGCAGCCCAGCAAAGCTCGTGGTGCCGCATATCAGTGTTCGATCGGGGTGTCATCACGATTGCCCCATTCTTTCCACGAACCGGCGTAAGCTCGCATCTTCTCGAAGCCCAGTGCTTTCCCTACCAGCCAGGTAAGACCACTGCGATGATGGCTCTGGCAGTGAGTGACCACTTCCATATCCGGTGTGAGACCCAATGCCTCGAGCTCGGTGATCAGTTCAGCGTAATCGCGAATGCGCAGACTGCGTGAGCGGTCCATGACGTCGATCCAATCCATGTTCACTGCGCCAGGGATATGCCCTAGATGCTTGTTCTGGCCTTTCTGGCCGTTGTACTCCTCCTGGGAGCGAGCATCCCAGATCGCGAAGCCTTTCTCACCCAGGCGTTCCAGAAGCTCCTCGATTTCGATACGGGTGTCGGGATTCAGAAACTCGGCTTCGTAGTCGCTGGGGCGTGGTGCATGCTCGGTAGTGGTTATCTCCAGCCCGGCCTCGCGCCAGGCATGGATACCGCCATTGAGGTATGAGTAGCGCTGGTGGCCGATTAGTTCCAGGGTCCACAATAATCGGCCGGCCCAACCACCACCTTCGTCATCATAGGCCACGACATGAGTATCTCGGGACAAACCAAGCGACGAGAACAGCGTCGATAAGGCAGCTTCGTCGGGTACATCGTTGGGAACCTCGCCGCTCCCATGCAGCAGACGGCGGTGATCGAGGTAAATGGCCCCCGGCACGTGTCCCTCGGTGTAGCTTTCGGCCTTGAGAGGTACGTCGATGATCAGCAACTGCGGGTCGTCGAGATGTTGGGCCAGTTGTTCGGGCTCGACGATCAAGGGTAGCAGGTTGTCTTCAGAGCTCATGACACACTCCTTCGGCGGGTGAGGATGTTTTGATGATGGCATAGCTGGCGGCAAGGCGGCGAGCAAGCGGCTCAACGTAAATCGTCGTCCAGGCTGTCGAGGATCTGGCGGTAGCTGGCGAAGCGTTCCGGGTGGATAGCGCCGCGTTCCACGGCGGCCAACAGAGCACAACCAGGCTCTGAACGATGACGGCAATCACGAAACCGACAGTGACCGAGGAACTCGCGGAACTCGATGAAACCTTCGGTAACTTGCCGCTCATCGAGATGAACGAGCCCGAACTCACGAATGCCCGGCGAGTCGATCAATTCGCCTCCGGCGGGAAGCTGGTAGAGCCGGGCGGTGGTGGTGGTATGGGTACCCTTGCGCGAGTCGCTGGAAAGTTCTCCGATCCGCAAAGCCTCGTCGGGGAGCAGGCGATCGATGAGTGAGGACTTGCCAACCCCACTTTGCCCAACGAATACCGAGGTACGACCAGTGAGTTGCCGATGCAACGCTTCGAGTCCATCGGCGTGCTGGGTGGAGGTGGTGACAACCGGATAGCCAAGCATCTCATAACGCTGCAGTAGCTCGTGCAGTTTCCCTCCGTCCTCGGGCAACAAATCGATCTTGTTCAGCACTAGTACGGGTGGAATGCCGGTAGCTTCGGCGGCGACCAGATAACGGTCGATAAGGTTGGCATATGCCACCGGCTCCACAGCGAAGACGATCAGTATTTGGTCGATGTTGGCGGCTACCGGCTTGAGCTGACCGCGAGCATCGGGACGCTCGAGCACATTGTCACGCTCGCCTCGCGCCACTACCACGCCACTACCATCGCTTCCTTCGCGCCAGACAACATGGTCGCCAGTCACCAGAGCATCGAGATTGGCCCTTAGATGGCAGCGGTACGTCCGGTCCTCGGTAGTGGAGCCGACTTCGAGGGTACGGCCAAAGTGAGCAATCACTCTCCCCAGGCGCTCGGGGCCATATGCACCGGCCTCGAGCTTGTCTTGATCCCTGGCATCGTGACGGGCGGCGCGAGCGGCTCGTTCAGCCTGGATCTTCTCGATGCGCCAGCGTTGTTGGCGGGATAACTTGCGTTTGCTCATGCGGCCCCAAGGGTCTGTACAATAGGAGGCATTGTAACCACCCTGAACTGGGCTGTCGCGATATCACCGGTATCGATCAGCCTGGATCTTACTTCGCTACTAGGAGTCTTTCTCATGTCGGATACTCGTGCCACCACTCCACGCCAGGATTTGCTGGTGTGGATCGACTTGGAGATGACAGGTCTGGATCCCGCTCGCGAGCGCATCATCGAGGTGGCCACGCTAATCACCGACAACGAGTTGAACCTGATTGCCGAGGGCCCGGTGATTGCCGTGCACCAGCCTGATGGCCTGCTCGCTGCCATGGATGATTGGAACCGTAAGACGCATGGCGAGTCGGGACTCGTCGAACGGGTCAAACAGAGCAAGATCGATACGGCGACGGCTGAGCGTCAGACTCTCGAGTTCCTCAAGACCTATGTGGTGCCGGGCTCCTCCCCTATGTGTGGCAACAGTGTGCACCAGGATCGACGCTTCCTCGAGCGGGAGATGCCGGAATTGCTGGCCTTCTTCCATTACCGCAACCTCGATGTCTCGACACTCAAGGAGTTGGCCAAGCGCTGGAATCCTTCCGCCATGAAAGGCTTCGAGAAACGCAATGTACATCTGGCCTTGGACGACATCCGTGAATCGCTGGCTGAATTGGCCCATTACCGCCGGACGTTTCTGCGGCTGGAAGGCGATGACTCAGACGAGGAAGAATAACCCCTGCGGGGAGCTGTAAGCCTTAAGCGATAAGCTGTAAGAAAAACCTATTTGCCAGCGCCTTGTGGGAGATTTTGGCTTACGGCTTACGGCTTACGGCTATTAGCCGTTCCCGCTTCTCCCGCTGTCGCTCCAGCGCCCAGTGCACGTGCTCGCGGACCAGGTCGGAAGGGTAGGCCAGCCGCGCTCGCAGAGCCGCTTCGACGGTTTCGCTCCAAGGGGCATTGCCGAGCCCCACCGCCAGGTTGCGTAACCAGCGTTCGTAGCCGATACGGCGAATGGCACTGCCTTCGGTCTTGGTCAGGAACTCTTCCTCGCTCCAGGCAAACAGGGTGACCAGCTCGGCGCGATCGAGATCGTGGCGTGGTGCGAAGTCGCGCTCATGGCTTGCTCGCGTGAAACGCGTGAAGGGACACACCAATTGGCAGTCGTCGCAGCCGTAGACACGGTTGCCGATCGCCTCGCGGTACGCTTCGGGTATGGAGCCGTGCAGTTCGATGGTCAGGTAGGAAATGCAGCGCCGTGAGTCGACCACCTTGTCATCGACGATGGCACCGGTAGGGCAGGCCGTTCGGCATGCCGAACAACTGCCGCAGTGTTCACTGTCGAAGGGTTCGTCCACCGGTAGCGGCAGGTCGGTGTAGAGTTCGCCGAGGAAGAACAGCGAGCCGGCCTGAGGGTTGAGCAGCATTGAGTTCTTGCCGAACCAGCCAAGCCCGGCTTTCTGGGCCAGGGCACGTTCCATTACCGGTGCCGAGTCGACGAAAGCCCGGTAGCCGAACGGGCCAACTTCGTCCTCGATATATTGAGCGAGGCGTGCCAGGCGTTTGCGGATCAACTTGTGGTAGTCACGACCCAGGGCATAGCGTGAGACATAGGCCTTGTCAGGCTGTCCCAGCACTTTGGTGGTTTCCACTTCGGGAGGCAGATAGTCCATGCGTACACTGATCACGCGCAGGGTTCCGGGGATCAGTTCGTTCGGGCGGGTGCGCTTGTAGCCATGCTTGGCCATGAAGTCCATCTCACCGTGGTGGCCAGCCGCCAGCCAGCGCTCGAGATAACGCTCGTGCGTCTCGAGATCGGTATCGGTGATGCCGACTTGCTGGAATCCCAACTCGCGCCCCCAGGTCTTGATGGAGTCGGCGAGTGCACTCAAGTCAGTGGCATCGAGTGCGGTAGTAAGTGACGACATGCAAGGAAAAGCGAAAACTCGCGCGAAAAAACGTGGAAATACAGCGCAAGGCGCTTGGCGGTTGGAAAGAACACCCTACACTAGAAGGCATATCGTCGTCATATGCGAAGAAGCCGATGTTAGCGTCGAAAGGACACCCCTTATATCTGGCCGAACAGGTACGCGAACTCGATCGGCGTACCATCGCTTCGGGGGTCGAGAGCTTCGGTTTGATGCAGAGTGCTGCCATGGCGGCCTATGATGCCTTGCGAGCACGTTGGCCCCAAGCGCGACGCTTGAGTGTGGTTTGTGGCGGTGGAAACAACGCCGGGGATGGCTATGTGATTGCCGCCTTGGCGGTGTGCGATGGCATCGACGTACAACTCGTTGCAGTGCGCGACCCGACAACACTGACGGGGGATGCTGGCCGTGCCCTGGAGATGGCGAAGAAGGCGGGGCTTCGTGTGCAAGCCTGGACTTCCGACCTCGAACTCGATGGGGAGGTGGTCGTCGATGCTTTGCTGGGAACCGGCTTGAACGGCGAGGTGCGTGAGCCTTTTCGGGGAGCCATCATGGCTATCAATGCCAGCGGCAAACCGGTGCTTGCCGTGGATATCCCTTCAGGGTTGTCGGCAGACAGTGGCGCGGTACTGGGATGTGCCATCGAAGCCACGCTGACGGTCACCTTCATCGGGGACAAGCTGGGCTTGCATACCGGGGCGGCGGCGGCGCATGTCGGAGAGCATCGTCTGGAAGCCTTGGGCGTCGATGTGAGCCAGTATGACGACTTGCTGCCCGTGGCGCGTTTGCTCCATACCGAACTGCTCGATGCTTGGTTACCGCCCCGGCGGCGTGATAGCCACAAGGGCGATCATGGGCACGTGCTGGTACTTGGCGGTGCTCCAGGATTTGGTGGGGCAGCGCTGATGGCCAGCGAGTGCGCAGCCCGCCTTGGTGCTGGCAGAGTCAGCTTGGTTACGGCACCGGAGCATGTCACTGCCAGCCTGGTCCGTTGCCCGGAAGTGATGGTACATGGCATTCGTTCATCCACCGAGATCGCCGCGTTACTGCAAGCGGCCGACGTTCTGATAGTGGGGCCAGGGCTGGGGCAGGGGGCCTGGGGGCAGGGCATGCTGCAGTCGGCTTTGGATGCTGGCAAGCCGCTGGTGCTGGACGCCGATGCGCTCAATTTGTTGGTAACGCATTGGCCCCAGCTCGATCGTGACGACTGGATTTTGACCCCTCATCCGGGAGAGGCGGCGCGCCTGCTAGGCACGACAACGGCTCAGGTGCAGGCCGACCGCCCATGGGCAGTGCGAGAGCTGCAGCGTCGCCGCGGAGGAAGCGTCATCCTCAAGGGAGCTGGCTCCTTGGTGGCTGGACCGGAAAACATGAAGGTCTGTCCCTATGGTAATCCGGGTATGGCCAGCGGCGGCATGGGTGATGCACTTTCCGGCATGCTGGGGGCGTTGGTGGCACAGCGCCTGCCGTTGGAGGTGGCGGCATGCCTGGGTGTGGTGCTGCATGCCAGTGCCGCTGACACGGCGGCGAAAGCTGATGGCGAGCGTGGTCTGTTGGCCAGCGATCTGGCATGCTATGCGCGACGTTTGGCCAACCCTCGGAACCAGAATGCAGGCGAGACTCGATAACGAACAGGTCCAGGTCGCTTTTGGAGAAGCGCTTGGCAAGGCACTCCAAGGGCATGGTCGGGTTCATCTCGAAGGTGAGCTCGGGGCCGGCAAGACGACGTTGACTCGGGGAGTGCTGCGAGCCTACGGCTATCATGGTGCCGTCAAGAGCCCGACATATACACTGGTGGAGCCTTATCACCTGGACACGGTACGGGTCCATCACTTCGACCTTTATCGTCTTGCGGACCCGGAAGAACTGGAGTTCATGGGCGCGCGCGATCTGCTCGACAGCGAGTGTCTATGCCTGATCGAATGGCCGAACCGTGGGTTTGGTTGGCTGGGAACGCCTGACTTGCATGTCCATCTCACGGTCAGCGGTACGGGGCGTTTGGTAGAGGTGCAAGCGAGCAGCGATCATGGTACCCAGGTACTGGCGCGATTGGCAAAAGGCTGGCAGCCAGCGGGCGATACTACCGACAAGGAAAACCTGACATAACGATGAATTGTACGTTCGAAACTGCGATATCTGCCTGGATCCGTTCCTCGCGACTGCCGCGCTTTCCCGGGCGGGGCGTGTTGTCATCGCTGTGGATGATGGTGCTGGTGTCCCTGGCGACGTTCGCCAAGGCGAGTGAGGTCGACAATATGCGCCTGTGGGCAGCGCCGGATCACGCACGTCTGGTATTCGACCTTTCGGCACCGGCGCAGGCCGATGTCTTTACCTTGGATAATCCCGATCGTTTGGTGATCGACCTCGAGGACAGTCGTTTGCAGGCGAATCCCGATCACCTGAATCTCGAGGGCAGTGCTATCAGTGCGGTACGTACCGGTGTGCGGAATGGTACAGGATTACGTGTAGTACTGGATCTCAAGCGACATGTGGAGCCGCGCTACTTCACTTTGGCACCCAACGACCAGTATGGTCATCGGTTGGTGGTGGATCTCGAGTATCCCGGTGAGAGCGCCGTGGAGGACCCCATCGACCCCATCGAGGCGATGATTCGCGAGCAGGAGATCGTCGCTGCCCGCGCTCAGGCTGCAGGACAGGCCAGTGAAGAGGAAACGAATGCCGCGGCTCGGGCACTCCAACAGGCGCAACCCCACCCCAAGCGTGACATCATTGTTGCCATTGACGCGGGCCATGGGGGCGAAGACCCTGGCGCGATAGGCCCGAGTGGCACCCGTGAGAAGGATGTGGTCCTGGATATCAGTCGGCAACTGCAGCGGTTGGTCAACGATACCGAAGGTTTCCGAGCCGTCATGATTCGCGATGGCGACTACTACGTAGGATTGCGTCAGCGTACGCGGATTGCTCGTGAGCAGAAGGCCGACTTCTTCGTTTCCATCCATGCCGACGCCTTCAACAGTCCTCGGCCGCAGGGCAGTTCGGTCTATGCCTTGTCACAGAGTGGTGCCACCTCGGAGGCTGCCCAGTGGTTGGCGAACAGCGAGAATCGGGCCGACCTGATCGGTGGCGTGGACGGTAGCCTTTCCTTGCGAGACAAGGATGAAGTGCTTCGAGGTGTGCTGATGGATCTGACCATGACCGCTACGCTCAATGACTCATTGGCCATCGGTGGGCAGGTTCTTGACCAGCTCGGGCGAGCCAATCGGCTTCATAAATCGCGGGTCGAACAGGCTGGCTTCGTGGTTCTGAAATCGCCGGATATTCCCTCTTTGCTGATAGAGACCGGCTTCATTTCCAACCCGGACGAAGAACGGCGACTGAACGACCCCGTACACCAGCGCCAACTGGCACAAGCCGTCCACAGCGGGATAATGGTGCATTTCGAACGCAATCCACCGCCAGCCAGCTTGTTGGCCTGGGAACGCGATCAAGAACGCGGCAGCAGCCGTGATGAATATCGCATCCAGCCCGGTGATACACTCTCTGAGATCGCCTCTCGCCACCAGGTGACGTTGAGCCAGTTGAAACAAGCCAACGAGATCAACGGAGACGTGATTCGCGTTGGGCAGGTATTACGGATTCCTCGGTCATGACACAAGCCCGGCGTATTCATATTCTCAATCCACGATTGGCGAACCAGATTGCTGCCGGTGAAGTGGTCGAGCGACCGGCTTCGGTTGTCAAGGAGCTGGCAGAGAATGCCATCGATGCCGGTAGCCAGCGTATCGAGGTCGATCTCGAAAATGGTGGCGCCCGCCTGATACGGGTACGTGACGACGGCTCCGGAATTGCCGAGGACGACCTGCCGTTGGCTCTGTCGCGCCATGCCACCAGCAAGATCGAGTCACTGGAAGACCTGGAGGGGGTCGCCAGTTTGGGGTTTCGCGGAGAAGCCCTGGCCTCGATCAGTTCGGTATCGCGCTTGGAACTGATGTCCAATATCGCAGAGGATCCGCGTAGTGGCTGGCGCGTAGTGGCGGAAGGGCGACAGATGGAACCGCGGGTCAGTCCTGCACCACATCCTCGCGGGACCTCGGTCAGTGTCCGTGACTTGTTCTTCAATACCCCGGCACGGCGCAAGTTCCTGCGTACCGAAAAGACCGAGTTCGGCCATGTGGAGGAAGCTTTCCGCCGCCTGGCATTGTCACGTTATGACATAGGCTGGACGCTGCGGCATAACCAGAAGACATTGCACCAGCTACGCGGTGCCGATGACACTGCCGGTCGTGAGCGGCGCATTGCTGCGCTGTTGGGCAGCAAGTTTCTCGACAATGCCTTGCACCTTGACCTCGAGGCCAGTGGCTTACGGCTATGGGGATGGGTCGGGTTGCCGACACACTCTCGCGCTCAGGCCGATCAGCAGTATTTCTTCGTCAACGGGCGAGTGGTGCGTGATCGCTTGGTCGCTCATGCGATTCGCCAAGCCTATCGCGATGTGCTTTTCCACGGCCGTCACCCGGTTTTCGTGCTGTATCTGGAGGTAGACCCGGCGGTCGTCGACGTCAATGTGCATCCCACCAAGCACGAAGTGCGTTTCCGAGATGGTCGGCTGGTGCATGACTTTCTGTTCTCCAGTCTGCATCGAGCGCTGGGAGAGGTGCGTCCCAATGCCGTATCACCGGATGCCGCGCCAGAGCCAGCTTCGGAAGCGCCTCACGCGACGCCGGAGGCAGGTACCCAGCCTCGCTGGCAACAGCAGCCCATGGCGCTGCGGCCTTCGGTCGAGGAGGGCGAACGACATCCGGGGGCTGATCGTGTCAGGCAGTTCATGGCCGGTTACCATGCTCTGCATCCCGACCACGAAGAAACCCTGTTGACGCCGCAGCCGGCGGCTCCCGGCGGGGGAGCTGCTGGGACAGCACTCAACGAACGGTCTCGGCGCCAGCTCGAAACCCCGGTCCCGGCATCCGTGGCACTACCTGAAGACGATGCAACCCAAGCGCCACCGCTGGGATACGCCATTGCCCAATTGCACGGCGTTTATATCCTCGCACAGACCACTCGTGGCCTGGTGGTAGTCGACATGCATGCCGCTCACGAAAGGATCACCTATGAGCGTATGAAACACCAGGTTCATAGTGGTGCGCTGGAGGCACAGCCATTGCTGGTGCCGGTGTCGCTGGCAGCCAGCCACTCGGAAGTCGCCACTGCTGAAGCCGAGCGCGAGGCTTTCTCTCGCTTAGGGGTGGAACTCGATGTGGCCGGACCGGAAACCCTACTGGTGCGACAAGTGCCTGCATTATTGGCCGATGCCGACGTCGAGCCCCTGATTCGCGATATGCTCGGCGACTTGGAGCGTTATGGGCGTTCCAACCGATTGGAAGCACGGATCAACGAATTGCTCGCAACCATGGCCTGCCATGGCAGTGTGCGTGCCAACCGGCGTCTGTCCAGCGCCGAGATGAATGCCTTGCTGCGTGACATGGAGCGCACCGAGCGCAGCGGTCAGTGCAATCACGGCCGTCCGACCTGGACTGAAATGTCCATGCAAGAGCTCGACAAGCTGTTTCTGCGTGGTCAGTGAGAGCGACATGATCGGTGAGTGAGGATGTCGATGGCTGACGCGCGACCACTGGCGATTCTGTTGATGGGCCCCACGGCCGCCGGCAAGACCGATCTGGCGATCGCGTTGCATGAACGTCTGGGGTGCGAATTGATCAGTGTCGACTCGGCGCTGATTTATCGTGGCATGGATATCGGCACCGCCAAACCCCACCCCGAGGAGCTTGCTCGTGCTCCTCATCGCCTGATCGACATTCGCGATCCTGCAGAGATCTATTCAGCGGCGGACTTCCGTCAGGACGCACTGCATGAGATGCGACAAATCACCGCAGCGGGACGGGTTCCTCTCTTGGTTGGGGGTACCATGATGTATTACAAGCGTCTGGTCGATGGGGTGGCCAATCTCCCGGCAGCTGACGCTTCGGTACGTGCGGAACTCGAGTTTCAGGTTCGGCGACATGGGCTTGGTGCGCTGCATGATGAACTGACCCAGGTAGATCCCGCTTCGGCAGCGCGGATTCACCCCAACGATCCACAACGCCTGCTGCGGGCTCTTGAGGTCTATCGGGTCAGTGGGCGACCCATGAGTGAGCTATGGCAAGCGCAGCGCCCTGAAACCTTTCCATGGCGTACACTGTCGATAGGGGTGGCACCCGCCGAGCGGGAGTGGTTGCATGAGCGTATCGCCGAACGCTTCGAACGCATGCTCGAAAACGGCTTCATTGATGAGGTAGTCTCGTTGCGAGAACGCGGTGATTTGCATCTGGGGTTGCCATCGATGAAGTGTGTGGGTTATCGCCAGGCATGGGAATATCTCGAAGGCCGTTACGACGCTACCATGTTGCGTTACAAGGGAATCGCGGCGACACGCCAACTGGCCAAGCGCCAACTAACGTGGCTGCGCGGTTGGCCGAATTTGACGTGGGTCGATGCCCAGCGTAGCGATGCTCTCGATGAAATCCTGAAAATCGTGCGCCAATGTGGCACTTAGCGTAAGATACTCACTCCGCTTGGCGGGACAGTCGAGCCGTTGACAAACCATGTGCCACTCGATTGGCAGAAAAAACATCAAGCTAAGAGACAGTTAGGGAGAGCAAAATGTCCAAAGGGCAGTCCCTTCAAGACCCGTATCTGAACATCTTGCGCAAGGAGCGCATTCCTGTATCCATTTTCCTGGTCAACGGCATCAAGTTGCAGGGGCAGATCGAATCCT
Organism: Litchfieldella anticariensis FP35 = DSM 16096; assembly: GCF_000409775.1. Taxonomy (GTDB): domain Bacteria; phylum Pseudomonadota; class Gammaproteobacteria; order Pseudomonadales; family Halomonadaceae; genus Litchfieldella; species Litchfieldella anticariensis. The sequence continues at coordinate 458,152 of NZ_KE332392.1, forward strand.
TCGATCAATTCGTCATCCTGCTGCGCAATACCGTGAGTCAGATGGTATACAAGCACGCTATCTCGACAGTGGTGCCGTCGCGTAACGTGCGTTTGCCGGCCCAGGACCCTGCGGCAGTGCAGGAAAGTTGATCGCGAGGTAGTGATTGTTTTTTGAACGACCCGACGCCGGTGAAACGGCGGTACTCGTCCATGTCGATTTTCAGGACGAACAGGAACGAGAAGATCCGGGAGAATTCCTGGAATTGGTACGTTCCGCCGGTGCCGAGCCGGCCACCCTGTTGCAGGGTAGCCGGCAACGGCCCGATTCTCGCACCTTCATCGGTAGTGGCAAGCTAGAAGAGCTGCAAGAGCTGTTGGCTATCCATCATGCCGAACTGGTGATCTTCAACCATGCCCTGAGTCCGTCGCAGGAGCGAAACCTCGAACGTGCACTCAAGTGCCGGGTGTTGGATCGCACCGGCTTGATTCTGGACATCTTTGCCCAACGGGCACGTACTCATGAGGGGAAGCTGCAGGTCGAGTTGGCGCAACTCGAGTATATGTCCACACGTCTGGTACGCGGATGGACCCACCTCGAGCGGCAGAAAGGGGGGATCGGCTTGCGCGGTCCTGGGGAGACTCAGCTCGAAACCGACCGCCGCTTGCTACGTGCACGTATCAAGTCAATCCACAAACGACTCGACAAGGTGCGCCGTCAGCGGAGCCAGAATCGCCGTGCGCGAGCTAGAGCGGAAATTCCCAGTGTTTCGCTGGTTGGCTATACCAACGCCGGCAAGTCCACACTGTTCAATGCCTTGACCAAGTCCGAGGTGTATGCGGCCGATCAGCTCTTTGCGACGCTGGATCCCACGCTGCGGCGCTTGGACATCGACGACGTCGGGCCGGTAGTGCTGGCAGATACCGTCGGCTTCATCCGCCATCTACCGCACAAGTTGGTGGAAGCCTTCCAGGCTACGTTGCAGGAAGCCTCCGAAGCCAGTTTACTGGTCCACGTGATCGATGCTGCCGATTCCGACCGCGATCTCAACGTGGCGCAGGTGCAAGCGGTACTCGAGGAGATTGGCGCCGAGGACGTGCCTACCCTGCGGGTCATGAACAAGATCGACCTGCTGGATAGCGCACCACGCATCGAGCGCGACGGCGATGGCCGTCCTGAAGTGGTGTGGGTTTCCGCACAGCGCGGGTTGGGGCTTGAACTGTTGTCCCAGGCATTGTCGGAATGCCTGGCGGAAGACGTGGTCGATACGCAGGTATCGCTTGCCCCCTCTCAAGGGCGCCTGCGGGCCAGTCTGCACGAGTTGGGTGCTGTACGCGAGGAAACCTTCGACGAACGCGGCAGGACGCTGCTGGATATCCGCCTACCCCGGCGGGACTTCCTGCAACTCATGGCGCGCTTGGGTGAAAATGCCAACGATTATCTGCCACCTGAATATCAGGAGCGGCCGGTGTGGGAGTGAGCCCAAGGAATTAAGTGGCCACAACGTTGGTAGAAGAATCATTGCAACCGATGTCATGGCGCCCGATGACGTGTAGCCTACGTCATCGACGCCAAGGTTTACTGCATAGTGGAGACGACGTATGGCTTGGAATGAGCCTGGTGGTGGCAATCAGCACGACCCCTGGAGTGGAGGTGGCCGACGCGGCGGAAGCGGCGGTAGTGGGGGTGGTGGTAACCAAGGAGGCCCCCCCGACCTTGACGAAGCGCTGAAGAAATTTCAGGACAAGCTGAACCGCATGCTCGGCGGTGGCCGTGGCAAGCGCGGTGGCGGCGGTGGCAAAGGAGGTGGTGGCCGTCGCAATACCTTCGCTTTGCCTGGGCTGCTGATCATTGTGGTACTGGCAATCTGGGCGGCTTCCGGTTTCTACCTGGTTGATCAGTCGGAGCGAGGTGTAGTGCTGCGATTTGGTAAATTCCAGCAGATCGTCACGCCAGGGTTACACTGGAATCCGCCGCTGATCGATGATGTGCGCATGGTCAATGTGACCCAAGTGCGCTCGTTGACGCAGACTCAGTCGATGCTGACCCGCGATGAGAACATCGTCGAGGTCGAAATATCGGCTCAGTATCAGGTTGCCAACCCGCGTGACTTCGTGCTCAACGTGCGCAATCCTCAGCTTTCCATCGAGAATGCATTGGACTCGGCTCTACGCCATGTGGTCGGTGGTACCGACATGATCGAGATCCTGACCTCAGGACGTGAAATCCTGGGTAGCACCGTGTCCAGCCGTTTGCAGTCCTATCTGGACAGCTATGGCACGGGTATCCGTCTGCAGACCATCAACATCGAGTCGACGTCGGCACCGGATGCCGTCATCGATGCTTTCGACGATGTGATTCGAGCCCGTGAGGATCGTCAGCGCACCATCAACGAAGCCATGGCCTATGCCAACGCCGTTATTCCGACGGCTCAGGGGCAGGCTCAACGCTTGATCGAACAAGGGCAAGGCTATCGAGAATCGGTAGTTGCAGAGGCTCAGGGGCAGGTCAACCGTTTCAACTCCCTGCTGTCCGAGTACCGGAATTCGCCCATGATCATGCGCGAGCGCCTGTATATCGATGCCATCAGTGAGGTACTGGGTGAGACCAACAAAGTCCTGGTCGATGTCAGCGAGAACAGCCCCTTGATGTATCTGCCGTTGGATCAGTTGCGTTCCGGCTCCGGTGGCCGCGATCAGAGCGAGGGGAATGTCTCGTCTGACGAGAGTCTTGACCCTCGTGTGCTCGAACGCACGCGTAGTCAGCAACAACAAGGCAGCAGCGGTATCCGCCGGGAGGGTCGTTAATGATCAACAATCGTTCCTTGCTCATCGTCGGGGGGCTCGCCGCAGCTGCCTGGTTGGCCAGTAACAGCCTTTACATCGTCGACGAGACCGAGCGTGCCGTGAAATTACGCTTTGGTGAGGTCATCGAGGAGAACATCCAGCCGGGGTTGCATTTCAAGATTCCCGTCACCCAAACGGTTCGCAAGTTCGACACCCGAGTGTTGACCCTGGATACCGATCCTAGCCGTTATCTGACGTTGGAGCAGAAAGCGGTGATAGTCGACTCCTTCGTTCAATGGCAGGTGACCGATCCGACACGCTATTACGAGGCGACGGCAGGCGACGAGATGATGGCAGTGCGCCTGATCCAGCCGCGTGTCGACGAAAGCCTGCGTAACGAGTTCGGGCGGTTGAACTTGCAGCAGATCATTTCCGAGCGTCGTGATGAGCTGATGTCTGGTCCGACGGAAGGGCTGGATAGCCTGCTACGCGATGAACTGGGTGTCTCGATCCTCGATATCCGCGTCAAGCAGATCGATTTGCCGCAGGACGTCTCCCAGGCGGTATATGATCGCATGCGTTCCGAACGTGAGCGCGAAGCTCGCGAGTGGCGGGCTCAAGGGCAAGAAGAAGCCGAACGCATTCGCGCCAATGCCGATCGTCGTCGTCAAGTGCTGTTGGCGCAGGCGGGCGAACGTGCGGAGACCTTGCGCGGTGAAGGGGATGCCGAGGCGGCAGCCATCTATTCCGAAGCCTATCAGCAAGACACGGAGTTCTTCTCCTTCTACCGTAGTCTGAATGCCTATCGTGAGAGCTTCTCGGGTGATGGCAATATGCTGATATTGGAGCCTTCCAGTGACTTCTTCCGCTATCTGAAGAGCCCTGATGTATTGACGAGAGGGGGAACTGAGGCCCAGGCCCAATAGGAGACCGCTCGTTCCGGCCCCGGGGTTCATCCCGGGGCCAAACGTGATAAACTCCATCAACCGGGCGTGGCCCGGTTTTTTTGTGGAGGAAATATGACCATCGCTGACCGCTGGCTGCTTCCCGACGGTATGGACGAAGTGCTACCGCCCCTGGCGGCGCGCATGGAAGAACTGCGCAGGGCGCTGCTCGACCATTACCACCGCTGGGGGTATGACCAGGTCATGCCGCCGCCGGTGGAATTTCTCGATTCGCTGCTGACCGGTACCGGTACCGATCTCGATCTGCAGACATTCAAGCTGACCGATCAGTTGACCGGCCGCATGATGGGTGTTAGTGCCGATGTGACACCGCAGGTGGCACGTATGGATGCCCACTCGCTGAAGCGTCAGGGGCCGGTGCGTCTTTGCTACTGTACGAACGTATTGCGTGCCAAGGCTGACCAGTATCAGGGGGGGCGCAGCCCAGTTCAGGTGGGAGTCGAACTGTTTGGTCATGCTGGTCAGCAGGCCGACTTGGAGATCCTGCATCTGGCTCTTTCAAGCCTGATGGTCGCTGGCGCCCAGGAAGTCCACTTGGCACTGGGGCAGATTGGCATCTATCGTAGTCTGGTGCAGGCTGCCGATCTCGATCCCGACCAGGAACGGGCGATTTTCGATGCCTTGGAGTTGAAGTCTCCCAGCGAACTGGCGTTGCGAGTCGCAGAAGGCGTGCAGGATCCGGCACTCGCCGAGATGTTCCTCGCTCTGGTCGAGCTGCATGGTGGGTCTGATGTATTGACGAAGGCGCGCGAGGCCTTTGCCGAAGCCCCTTCTGCAGTGAAGGCCGCCTTGGATCAGTTGGAGGCGTTGAGCGCTGGTGTGGCGACTGCCCACCCAGAGGTCGAGCTCTATTACGATTTGGCTGAATTGCGGGGCTATCAGTATCACACTGGGATGATGTTCGCTGCCTATGTGCCGGGCTATGGACAGGCACTGGCCAAGGGGGGGCGCTACGATGATACCGGACGGGCCTTTGGGCGTGCCCGGCCGGCCACCGGCTTTTCCATGGATCTCAAGCTGCTGGCTTCGTTATCGATACAGGAGCCACCTTGCGATGGGGTTTGGGCGCCTTGTGATGAAGCGCCGGAACTGGCCGAAACGGTGACTGCATTGCGCAATGCCGGAGAACGGGTGGTACAAGCCCTGCCGGGACAACATACTGGCCCGAAAGAACACCGCTGCAATCGCCACCTCATTCATCGGGGGGGGCAGTGGCGTGTGGTACCCCTGGAGTAAATGGAAAGAGGCGGTCAAGCCTCGCGGAAATGACATGCGTGACGGAACTGTCACGAGCGACGATCAATATATGCAGCGCTGACGCAAGAGACGAGACCAATGGGCAAGAACGTAGTCGTACTGGGTACCCAGTGGGGTGATGAGGGCAAGGGCAAGGTCGTCGACCTGCTTACGGAATCGGCCGCGGCCGTGGTGCGCTTTCAGGGAGGGCACAATGCCGGCCATACCTTGGTCATCGACGGTGAAAAGACCGTCCTACACCTGATCCCCTCCGGCATCCTGCGTGCTGACAAGACCTGCGTCATCGGTAACGGCGTAGTATTGTCGCCGGAAGCCCTGATCAAGGAGATTCATGAGCTGGAAGCCAAAGGGGTGCCAGTGCGCGAACGGCTCCGTCTGTCTCCCGCTTGCCCACTGATTCTTGCCTATCATGTGCGCCTCGATCAGGCGCGTGAGAAGGCCAGGGGCGTAGCCAAGATCGGTACCACCGGTCGAGGCATTGGTCCGGCCTACGAGGACAAGGTCGCACGTCGTGGCTTGCGTCTGGGTGACCTGCTGCATCGCGAGCGATTCGCTTCCAAGCTCGGCGAGGTGCTCGATTACCACAATTTCGTGCTGACCCAGTATCATGGCGAGTCGCCAGTGGATTTCCAGCAGATACTCGACGAAGCCATGGAAATGGCCGAGGAACTGCGCCCCATGGTCTGCGATACCGTCAGTCTGGTACATGATTTGCGCAAGGCCGGCGAGAACATCCTCTTCGAGGGTGCGCAGGGCTCGCTGCTGGACATCGATCACGGTACCTATCCCTTCGTCACCAGCTCCAATACCACGGCTGGTGGCACGGCAACCGGTTCTGGTGTCGGGCCGCTGTATCTCGATTATGTCTTGGGTATCACGAAGGCCTATACCACTCGTGTCGGTTCCGGCCCATTTCCCACTGAACTGTTCGACGAGTTCGGCCGTCATCTTGCCGAGCGAGGACACGAGTTCGGCGCCACTACCGGTCGCCCACGCCGCTGTGGCTGGTTCGACGCTGTGGCCTTGCGCCATGCGGTGCAGATCAACTCGGTTTCGGGCTTGTGTTTGACCAAGCTCGACGTACTCGATGGTTTGGAAAACATCCGTGTCTGTGTCGGTTATCGCAGCAAGGATGGTGAAGTACTCGATACCCCAGTGGATTCCGAAGGATACGAAGCCATCGAGCCGGTCTATCAAGACTTGCCCGGCTGGCGCGAATCTACCCTGGGGGTCAAACGTGTCGAAGACCTGCCGGCCAATGCCCGTTCCTATATCAGTTTCCTCGAGGAACAAGTGGGAACGTCGATCGATATCATTTCTACTGGCCCGGACCGCATCGAAACCATCGTCTTGCGCAATCCGTTCGACAAGTGATTGGGTTCCTCACAAACATACGAGCCGGCTGAACGCCGGCTCGTGTGTTTCCAGTCGTCGGCCTTCCACCTCATGAGCTGGGAGGCACTGCCTCCGCTTCACTGGCGGCTTCCGCCGCACTATCGTCAGTAAGCAACTGCCGCAAGGTTTGGAGAGCGAGTTGGCTTTCGCCCTGGATGACATCATCCAACCACAACAGTGCTTGCTCGCGATTGGCACCTGGTAGGCCATTGGCCGACAGATAGGCTTCGGCGAGTGCCAGGCGAGCGCTGGGGTGCCCCTGGATGGCAGCCTGGAAGAGATATTCAGCCCCTTGTTGGCGGTCCTGCTCCAGGATCTCGCCACGCACGTACTCGCGACCAAGCGTCGCCTGGGCACTGGCATCGCCTTGATCGGCAGCTTCACGCAACAGTTGGTGGCCGCGTTCGATATCTTGGGAGATGGCCCCTTCGCCACGTAGCAGAGCCCGCCCCAAGTTGGCTCGGGACGACAAGTTGCCGGATTCAATGGCTACGTTGAACCAACGTTCGGCCTGTTCGGCGTCCTGGGGAACACCGTTCCCTTCCTGATAGGCTTGGCCGAGCATGTGAGCAGCATGTGGATTGCCAGCCTCGGCGGCGCCACGCAGATATTCGAGCCCCTGTTCCTTGTTCTGCTCGACATGCTCGCCCGTCAGATATTCCTCACCCAGTGCCAATCGTGCGCCTTCATGACCACTGGCAGCGGCTTGCTGCAGCAGAGCGATACCGCGTTCAGGGTCTGGCGCGGTCAGGTTGCCTTCGATCAGTATCTCGCCCAGGTCGGCCATTGCACCGGGATGGCCTTGGGCCGCTGCGGCTTCGAGATAGTCGACCCCTTGGGCTGGGTTGGGACCATCGAGATATAGTCGCCCAAGGCTGGCAGCGGCGCCGGGGTGTCCGGCATTGTGGGCACGCTCCAACCAGACTCTAGCCTGTTCCGAATCACGCTCAACGCCGTTTCCATCGAGGAAAGCGCGGCCAAGATCCGCCATGGCACCGGGATCGCCATCCTCGGCAGCCTCGATCAAGGCATGGATATCGCCGCGTGCCCCTTGCTCACGCTGGGTTTGCGTCAAGGCTTCATAGGCGGAGGGGTGGCCGGCCTGTTTGGCCATTTCCAGCCAGAGCACCGACTCGTGGAGATCCTGAGGAACGCCAGTACCCTCGCGGAAGGCGCGCCCTAACACCACCATGGCATAGCTGTCGCCCTGGCGAGCGGCTTCTTCGAGCAACGCTCGCCCTTGAGCGGGTCGCTGTTCGCGCAGTGGGCCTGAGAGATAGGCCTCACCTAGTGTGGTCATGGCGGTGGTATCGCCCGCATCCGCTGCGGCTTGGAGCAATTCTTCAGCTTGTGTCGGCTCGAAGTCCAGCACCTTACCTTCGAGATAGGCTGCGCCAAGCTCGCGCATGGCCGATGTTTGCCCTTGGTTAGCCGCCTCACTGAGCAGTTCGACAGCACGCACCGGGTCGGGCGCAATACCTCGGCCATTGAGATAGACGCTACCGAGCTGGGCCGTGGCATACGGGTGACCGAGCTCATGGCCACGCTGCAAATAGTCGACGGCTAGCAGAGGTTGGGTCGGGACGTGCTCACCACTGAGGTAAACCTCGCCTAGTGCCGCTAGCGCCAAGGCATCATTTCGCTGGGCGGCTTGTTCGAGCAGGGCGATGCCGCGCTGAGGAGTGGTGGGAAGAAGCGATTCGCTATCCAGATAGGCGCGCCCTAAAGTTGTCATTGCATCGGCGGAACCCTGAGAGACAGCCTGTTGCAGCCACTGTTCGGCTCGGACTGGATCGGGGCTCACATTGCCTTCGCCCAGCAGGGCCTTGCCTAGCAGGGCCATGGCGTCGACATTGCCGTTCTGGGAGGCCTGTTCCAGCATATTGAGGCCACGTTGCGGGTCATTGGAACTTAGCAGGGCTTGCCCGGCGTTGACTAATGCTGAGGTGTTGCCCCTTTCGGCGGCCCGCAGTAGCCAGTGCAACTGGCGTTCCGGTTGAGGTCCGAGTAAGCCATCCTCTGCATAGAGCTGTCCCAGATCTATCATGGCATCCACATCGCCGGCGGTGGCCTGCTGTTCTATGACCGTGGCGTACCGCTGTGCGTAGTTCTGAGAGCGCGCAGGGTCTTCCTCCAGCCAACCGCCCGGTTGGTGAGCTTTGGCGAGTTCGAGCCAAGCGCGTTTGTGTCCCTGTTGTGCAGCCTGTTGGTAGAGGCTGGCAGCCAATTTCGGGTCAGCATTGACGTTGTTACCTCCGGTCGCCAACAGGTCGGCGAGCATCAGCTTGGCATCGCGACCGACCTGCTCGTCGATTGCCTGACGAAGCAGGTGATAGGCCAGCACGTCGTTGCGTTCCACGCCGTCGCCTTCCCGAAATAGCTTGGCCAGGTTCATGGAGGCATTCCCGCGGATCGAGGAGGGTTGGCTGATGGCTTCGGCGTAAAGCTTCGCTGCTTCGCGGGTATTGCGCTCGACCCCCTGACCTTTCTCGTAGAGCTTGGCCATTTCATAGTAGGCGGGAGGATTTTGGTTGCCCCATGCCATCAGCGATTCCAGCTGTTCGATGGCTTGTGCATAGTTGCCGGCTTCGATGGCCTGCTGGGCTCTATTCACACTATCCCAATCTGTGTCGGGAGCCATGCCTTCAGCAAACCACGCCTGATACTGGGGTGGGACAGGTGCTGTGGCATGCTGGCCACCGGGTTGCCCGGATTGTCCCCCGGTAACGCAGCCGCCGAGCGAGAGTAGCAGCGCAGTGGTCATCAACCACCTTCGGCATGACCCAGAAGATAGGGTGGGGATCTCGGTTTTCGGTGTGTTCATGGGGTTGCCTTGGATCAATTGAAATGGGGTCTCTGGTGTTGGATCGAGGTCGTCACCTTTCATCAGTTCGCGGAGATACCCTTGAATGCTGCCGTTTCCTGTTTCTCCTCATCCATGACGATATGTTGTTGTGCCTCGGGATCCATGAAATACAGCGTCATGTAGCCGCCGGCACTGCGGTTGTAGACCGGACGGACCGTTTCCAGGAAGTCGGCGACTCGCGGGTCGTGGAAGCGCGACTGATAGATCTCCATCCATGAGAAATACTGTTCGTCCTTTAGAAATCCTGTGTATTGCTCGAGGGGTGCCATGTCACCGAGATTGATAGGGTTCTCGAGAATACTCATGGCGAAATCGACGGCGTCGTGAATGGTGTGTCCATTGATCTGTAAATTGAAAATGTCGTAGCCCTGGCGGGCAATGACTTGCATGTTGGTAATCAAGTACAGCAGGGCATAGTTCTGGTAGTGCGTGGCACGACGCCCACGCTTCACTTCGAGAGGGAAGGCGCCTGCCTTGGTCATGTCGTGCAGTGCTGAGTAGATGGCACTGACACCGAATTGGAACAATTCATCATCTTCCGTGAGGACGCCTACCATGCTCGCGTAGAGAGCTCGACGGTAGAAATGGTTATTGCAGCAGCTATTGTTTTCCAGACCGGGAATGGCGACATGCTTGTGTGAGAGGCGACTAAGCCAGTCTTCGATGCGTTTGCGTTCTTCCTGCATGCCCTCGATGTCGGGGCGAATCAGGGAATAGGCCATGGCCGCAGCGAAGATCATCGATTCGGTAGCGAACCAGGCTTGGGGCTGGCTGGGATCGTAAAAGAAGTTCATCAGGGCATCGTTTCTGGCCCAGTAATCAAGAAAGGTAACCAGGCATTCGGCGTAATAGATATCGTCGCTAGCGATATAGGCGCCGGCGAGTTGGGACACGGTGTCCTCGAACTGGAATAGAGGCTCCGAGGCAAGCTCCCATTCCTCTGGGCTGGGGTAGTAGCCCGGGATACGCAGTCGAGTGGTGATGGGAGGAATGGCCAGCATTTGTTTACAACTCGGCCCTTGTTTCAGTTGATCCTGTTCTTGCAACAGGAGGGAGTTGTTGGTGCCGCGCAGTAATGCCCTGCGTTCGTCGACATCGATATAGGAGGCATCCGGCGCTGTGACCGTATACTCGGAAAGGTCCAGTGCTTCCCGTTCCTCCAAGGTCATGGCAGATGTCGACGATGCACCGGCAAGCAGGCAGGCCAAGCTTGCCGATAGGCTCAGCCGCCAAATGGCCTCTAATGAGAAAGCACGTAACAAATGCATGGGAGATCGCCTTTCTACTGAAATCATGCGGTTAATCCGCTAGTCGTCATTGGGCCGGTGCATAGAACCGGAAGGCGGCGAAATCGATGGTCTGGTCCCTGGGCGTTCGCCAATCCTCTCCGTCGCCACCGAAGAAAGTGGAGAACATCAAGCCGTCGATCGCGACGTTCTCTGTCGTGCGATAGACGATGCCTTGCTGTTCGAGAATCGGCCGGCCGTCGATCCAGACGCGAGCCACGCCGTCTTCCTGATCGGGGGTATTGAGAATGATCTCCTGTTCGATGGTGACCCACTGCCCCGTCGGGAAATGCCACAGCCCCCGGCCTATTGAGGCTCCATAGTCCTCATCGGTATTGACCACGTATTCGTAGAGTTCGCCTTGGCCGCCCTCGCGCCACATGAAGCGCATCGAGAAGCCATTCTCACCATCGGCTTCGGTTCCACCACTGGGGGCTTCACCGCCATAAAGGCCGGGTAGCTTGCCGCCCTTGACGAAATCGAAACCTGGCTCGAAACGCACTTTGTATTGCAAGCAGGCGCGATCACTGGGGGGCGCCTTGGAATAGAAGCCAGCACCGCCTTCCTCGGTATCGCTGGGAGACGACGTTCCTTCCGGATACAGCACTCGCATGCCGGGTTCGCCGAGTCCTGTGGCGTCGGATGAGAGGATTTCCACGTTATCCTCGGTTCCCCAGTCGCTTTGGGTGCCGAAGCCTTGACGAACGGCATCCTGTGGCGTGTCGCTATCCAGGGCCGGAACGGGACTGGCGATCAATGGATAGCGCTCGGAACAGGGCGTTACCTGTGGAATACCCAAGTCACCATTCTCCACGTCTTCGGCTAGCGCCAAGGGGGCAGTCATGGCTGTTACGGTCGTGGCTGCCAACAAGGCAGCGGCGGTAGTGTGACGGCTAGGTGATGTCTTGGGATGTTGTCCGGGCATCATGACCTCCTTTGGTCGCTATAAAGACACTGGTGTTCAGCCCGCCTCTTGCTGCGGGTCGTCGCCCAAGGCGGCCCGATAGATGCGATCGACGAACTGGATCACAGCGCGAGTTCCTTGCCATATCCACTCCGAGGTTGCGCTCAGCATCGGCGTTTCGGCGAAGCGCACGTCGACCGGCTGGCCTACGCTTTCCGCAGGCAAGGGGGTTTCCGGCACCAGCAAGACGCTGGCGACGTTTTCCTGCTGGCGTACCCAGCGAGGGAAACCGGCACGTGGTTGTCGTTCGATATCCAGTGCCACGTTGCGCACTTGAGCGCGAATGGGCTCCGAAGCGTAGGGGAGGGCGATATAAGCCGTCTGGTCAGGTTCGATGCGGGCAATGTCGCGCATATGCACCAACGCTTCGACCAGCACGTCATCCTCCTCCGTGCGTATCAACGTCATGATGCGTTCGCTCTCGTTGATATAGGTGCCGCTGGCGCTACTCAATGCCCAGGCCACCAGGCAGTCGCAGGGGCTGGCTATTTCGTTCATCGACATGCGCGCCTTGAGTGCGCTGACACGTGAGCTTTCATAGTCGCGGGCAGTTTCGAACTGGTCGATACGCGCTCGTGCGATTTCCGGCGAGGCCGTTTCGAAATTCACTGTGTCGCCGCTGGCGGGTTGGGTCGAGTTGACCAGACTGACTTGCTCGGTTCCCCCGGTTTCCAGCGTCTGTTGCAAGTTCTTGATCAACTGGTTGTTGTAGCGGAATGATGCCTCCGCCAGGATCAGATCGGATTGCAGGTCACTGTTGTGAACCGAAGTCAGGTATTGATCGCGCTCGACGCGGTCGCCGGCTTCCAACTCATGCTCCTCCAGAATCCCAGCCCCTGGTGCGCGAATATCGATACGCGGGGCGGTGACCGCCGCGAAGCTGGGCTCGATGAGCATGAAGTTGCGATATATCGTCGCCGCCGAGACCAGCACCAGCACGCCGGCAGCGGCGAACAACGCGGCATAACGTCCCCACGGCTTGGGAGGCCGGGAAGTGGCGGGTAGTTGACGGCTCGCAGTACTGCGCTTGCGGGGCGTCTGGGGGTCCTCGCTGCCGATCAGATTCTCGATACTGGCGTGCTGGCCGCTAAGGTAGGCGCGGATCACGCGGCGCAGCAACTCGCGCTGCGGCGCTTCAATGGAGGTGATCTGGAACGCCAGTTTGAACGTGCGGCCATCTTCCGCCGGTTCACAGCGCACACAACGGGCTTCGAGCGGTACGTTGAGTTCGGCCGCTCCGGCTTCCAGCAGCAGTGAGGCTGAAACCGCGCTACCGGGCTGCAATGGCGCGTTGCTGTAGAGGGCAAAGCCCCCTAGGGAAAGGTTAGCCCCGGTCAGTATGCTTCCATCATCGATTTTGACGTGGAAGGGCGGGGAAACGCGTACATGACGGCGTTCGTCCCGGCGCTCATGGGCCAGCTTGTCATCGGTGGGCCGGGCCACCTCGGAATGCGTGTCGGTAGCCGGTGTCGTTTGCTGTTGTCGGCGCTCGCGTTCATTGCCAGTGGCACTAGCAGCGTCGGAGTCGCTTCCCAGGGGGCGCCGTCGACTTCCCAACGTGGGTTCGGTACGACTGACGCCATCGGTGTCGGAATAATGATCAGACATGAGTCAGCTTCTCCTTGAATGAGTGACTGTGGGCGGCGTCAATGGGGGAGTATTCCCCAGTCCGTCAGGACGGTCAGGGAGACCACGTCAGGCGGCAAAAGCACGCCTGTCGTGATGATCAACACGAATGCCATGACGCTGAAATAGATGCCATGGATGAAATGTCCCATCAGCCGCTGGCGGCGAGCGGCCTGGGGGTCGTCGGGTTCTCCGGTGGAAATACCTTGACGCGACCATTTTTGACGATTGAAACGAAAGCTCACATAGGATTTGAGCAGCGCACCACCGACCTGGTTGTAGTAGATCAAGGGAATCCACAGCAGACTGAAACGACCCCGCTGCCAGGCCAGGACAAGAGTGGCGATACTGCGTGTGAACAGGATCCACAGCAGATAGGCGAAAATGAACGAAGGCCGGACGAACAAGGTCACGAGCACTGCTACCGTAGGCCCAACCAAGGTGGTCCACATCGAAAGACGCTGGTCGACCAGGCTCCACCAGGTGAACATCCCCATAGGGCGTGGTCCCAGCTTGATCGCACGATCGCTGGTCCGCAGCATGTTGCCGTACCAGCGGCGCATTAGCTCGATGGTCGATTTGAAGAAACGCTTGCGATCGGGCAGTTCCTCGAAGCCGGAAACGTACACATCCGGGATGTAGCGCATCCTCCAGCCGCGTTGGAGCAGCCAGTACCAGGTCGATTTGTCGTCACCGGAAAGAAACTTGAAATTGCCGAAGCGCCAGTGCTCTACGTGGTCATTTTCAACCAACTCGATGAAGCTCGGTGTTGTCGCCAAGTCAGCGCGGAAGGCACTGTAGCGTCCGGTCAATACCAGCAGGCGGTTGGAAAGTGACATCGAGCTCATCACCAAATGGCGCTGAGCGTAACGTAGGTCGTACCACTCCTTGGTGGCGTCGTCGCCAGTCACGATGGCGTTGTTGTTGGTGGTCAGGGCCCCCAACTCGCTGTCGCTCATGAAGAACGATAAGGACTTTTCCAACGTTCCGGGTTCCAGACGTATGTCGCCATCCATCGATACCAGCAGCGAATTCCGTGTAGGCATGCAGCGTGAGACGGCACGTAGGACTTCCGCCATGGCTGAGCGCTTGCCGTCGCCGCGTTGGAACATGTAGCGGATCTCGATGTTGTCCGGCCAACCGTTATGATCCAGGACATGCTCGATCACATCGACATCGGTGCGATCCGAGATGGCGGCGAAAATCGTCGTCGGTGCGCCATAGTCCTGGGCTTCACGCACGAGGGCATCGTAGACGGCAAAGCTGATTTCGGGTTCGATGCGATAGGAGGTGCACAGCACATAGAGAGCGTCTGGGCGCTCTATCGCTCCTACTGCGTCGGCTTCGGCCCGCAGTTGGGGAAAGACCCGCCGGTTGTACCAAACCGAGCGCAGTGCCTGAACGAACCACCACGAATAGCGCCAGATTCCGATGATGCCGATGACGAAGAAGAAGCGCTGTGAATTGGGCGAAAAGATATCCTTGGGCAGCTCGGCGAGTAGCACGACCAACAGAGCTAGCCCTAGGAGTAGGGTGGTGAACTCCGTCGCCCAACTGGCGACGGAGGGTTTGGGTATCGAATGTGCCATGACAGACGACCCCTAGGCCATAACGGAAAGGTGCACGGAATCCCCACGGCCCACGGCGTAGTAGCGAAGGCCGGCCGCCTTGACGATATCGGGATCGAACAGGTTGCGACCGTCGACCAGCACAGGCGATGCCAGGGTCTCACGCAGGGCCTCGAAGTCCATGGCACGAAATGCTTTCCACTCGGTGCAAATCACCAAGGCATCGGCGCCTTCCAGTGCTTCGTTACGATGTTGACAGAGTCTCAGGTCATCCCGTTGGCCATAGATACGATGGCATTCGTCACTGGCCTCAGGGTCGTAGGCCTGAACCTTGGCACCGGCTTCCCACAATGCTTCCATCAATGTGCGACTGGGTGCTTCGCGCATGTCGTCGGTATTAGGCTTGAAGGCCAACCCCCAGATGGCGATGGTCTTGCCCTTCAGGTCATGGTCGAAGGCGTTGGATACTTTGTTGAAGAGTTGCCCTTTTTGACGATGGTTGACCGTTTCCACCGCTTCGAGCAGCGCCGACTCATGACCAAGGCTTCGTGCTGTACGCGACAGGGCCTGAACATCCTTGGGAAAGCATGAGCCCCCATAGCCACAGCCAGGGTAGATGAAGTGGTACCCGATACGTGGATCGCTGCCGATACCATGGCGCACTTGCTCTATATCAGCTCCCATACGCTCTGCCAAATGAGCGATCTCGTTGATGAAGCTGATCTTGGTGGCCAACATGGCATTGGCGGCGTACTTGGTGAGTTCGGCGCTGCGCACGTCCATGAAGATCAGTTTGTCCTGCAGGCGACTGTAAGGGGCATAGCATTCCCGCATGGCGCGCTTGACGCGCTCGGAGTCCGTGCCAACCACCACGCGAGACCCCTTGGAGAAGTCTTCGATGGCCGCGCCTTCCTTGAGGAACTCAGGGTTCGAGCAGACATCGAACGCCAGTTCCGCACCTCGTCCCGCCAGGGTTTCAGCAATTGCAGCTTGCACCTTGTCCGCCGTACCGACGGGAACGGTCGACTTGTTGATGACGATCTTGTAGTCCTTCATGTTCATGCCGATGGTGCGTGCCACGTTGAGAACATATTGCAGATCGGCACTACCATCCTCGTCGGGAGGTGTTCCTACCGCGATGAACTGAAGTAAGCCGAAGTCCACGGCCGCTGCGGCATCGGTGGTGAAGCGCAGACGACCTTCTGCGAGATTATGCTGAATCAGCGTCTCCAGGCCCGGCTCATGAATGGGTACCTGGCCGTTCTTGAGTCGCGCGATCTTGTCGCTGTCGACATCGACGCAGATGACATCATGGCCAACATCGGCGAGGCAGGCTCCAGTCACCAGGCCTACATAGCCTGAGCCAAAAATTGTGATCCGCATTATGGGGCTCCTTGCTCATTGATCGCCCGCAACATGTCGGACGCCTGGCATAGGCGACCGTCACGTCACGGCGATAGAGGTGTCCATTGGCATCCACTAACACCAAGGTCTATGCCAATACCATGCCGGCAATAGGCTTTTTTATTTGAAAACAGTGTTTTGTTGCTATGGATCAGCGATGGAGATAAAGCACTGTGGGTTGCCAGAGTCGGTTTTGTGTCGCCATGAAGAGACACTTTTGCTGATCGACCCAAGATTGTTGACAAAACAGGGAGTTACCTTGTTGCCAATTGGCAACAAATTCCTTGTCAATAAGTTATAAGTAATTGTTTTTTATGTGATTTAGGATTTCTTGGCTGTCTTGTGCGGCCCTTTGGGGATTTTCCCTGCATTTTCATCCATCTAGGAGGACAAGCGATAATCTTTTCAAATGGGAATGATTGCTGTTTTTGGTGCGAACGGTGTCGATCATGCCGGTATCCTTGCCCCACTTGCCGAGAAGAGGGTTGCCCTCTTCACATCGTCTTTATACAGGACTAAAATGGTCCCCAATTGAAATGCAAGGTAGACAATGCACATAGTGGGGGTTGTGCCGGCATGTTGAAGATGTCTCGGTTGACCGATTATGCCGCGGTGGTGATGGCCCAGATCGCCCGCCATCCCGAGCAACCACATGCCGCAACGGAGCTGGCGGAGGCCGTCCAGCTGCCGCACCCCACAGTCAGCAAGACACTCAAGATGTTGGTGCGTGCCGGTTTGCTCGAGTCACAGCGTGGTGCCCAGGGTGGTTATCGGCTCGCACGTCCGGCATCACAGATCACTGCCAGTGACATCATCACTGCCATTGAAGGGCCGGTAGCGATGACCGAGTGCAGCCATGCCGATGGTGAGTGCGAACTGGTTGCCACCTGCGGTGTGGCTGACAACTGGCAGCGTGTGTCGTTGGCGGTGCGTACTCTGCTCGACAGCGTGACGTTGGCGCATCTTGCGCAGACCACGCCGATAAAACTGCCGGTGCAATTACCCATACAGACCGTGACGCTGGCCGCTTCCAGCGACATCTGAACGACATCACCCGAGCAAGGCTCGATCGAAACCGCCCGGGAGGGGGAGATACCAATGGCAAGTCAGGAAATGGAACAGCTTGTCCGTCGCGAATACAAGCAGGGCTTCGTGACCGACATCGAAAGCGATACCATGCCGCCCGGCCTGGACGAGAACACCATCGCCTTCATCTCGCACAAGAAAGGCGAGCCGGAGTGGATGCTCGAATGGCGGTTAGATGCCTATCGCCAGTGGCTGAAGATGACGTCGCCGTCCTGGGCGCACCTCGATTATCCGCCCATTGATTATCAGGCGATCTCCTATTACAGCGCGCCCAAGAAGCCCGAGGATAGACCCCAGAGCCTTGATGAGGTCGACCCCAAGCTGCTCGAGACCTATGAGAAGTTGGGGATCCCTCTGCATGAGCGAGCGGCACTTGCTGGCGTAGCAGTAGACGCGGTATTCGACTCGGTATCGGTGACCACCACTTTCAAGGAGAAGTTGTCCGAGGCGGGGGTCATCTTCTGTTCGATCTCCGAGGCAATCCGCAACTATCCGGAGCTGGTCAAGCAATATATGGGTACTGTGGTACCCAAGGGCGATAACTATTTTGCCGCGCTCAACTCGGCGGTATTCACCGATGGTTCTTTCGTGTTCGTGCCCGAGGGCGTGACCTGTCCCATGGAGCTGTCCACTTACTTCCGCATCAATGCCGCCAACACCGGCCAGTTCGAGCGCACCTTGATCATCTGCGAGAAACAGGCCCAAGTGTCCTATCTGGAAGGCTGCACCGCTCCGATGCGCGACGAGAACCAGTTGCACGCTGCGGTGGTCGAGTTGGTGGCGCTGGAAGATGCCTATATCAAGTACTCCACGGTACAGAACTGGTATCCGGGCGACGAAGATGGCAAGGGCGGTATCTACAATTTCGTTACCAAGCGCGGCGATTGCCGTGGCGATCGCTCGCGGATCAGTTGGACCCAGGTCGAAACCGGTTCGGCGATCACCTGGAAGTACCCATCCTGCGTGTTGCGCGGTAAGGACAGTGTCGGCGAATTCTACTCCGTGGCGGTGACAAACAACCGTCAACAGGCCGATACCGGGACCAAGATGATCCATATCGGTGAGAACACCCGCTCGACCATCGTCTCCAAGGGCATTTCCGCCGGTCGTGCCAACCAGTCTTATCGTGGCTTGGTGAAGATCGGCCCGCGGGCAAAGAATGCACGCAACTTTACCCAATGCGACTCGCTGCTGATCGGTGACCAGTGCGGTGCACATACCTTTCCCTATCAAGAGATCGGCAACAGCACTGCCACCGTCGAGCATGAGGCGACGACCTCCAAGATCGGTGAAGACCAGTTGTTCTACTGCCAGAGCCGCGGTATCTCCGAGGAGGACGCTGTCAACATGATCGTCAACGGCTTCTGCAAGGACGTATTCCAGGAGTTGCCGATGGAGTTTGCCGTTGAAGCCGAAGCGCTGCTGAATGTGACACTGGAAGGCGCCGTGGGTTGAGGGAACGGCTGCGCGACGCCCGTACGGCGTCAGAGGCTGGTTCGATAAAGATCAAATTTTCAGGGGTCGCTGCGGCGGCTCGTCAGAATCAAAGGTATCAATATGCTCGAAGTCAAGGATCTGCACGTCACGGTGGAAGGCAGCGAAATCCTCAAGGGCCTTTCGCTGACGGTCAATGCCGGTGAAGTCCACGCCATCATGGGACCCAATGGAGCAGGCAAGTCGACCCTCTCGGCAGTGATTGCCGGTAAGGATGGCTACGAAGTGACCAGCGGTTCGATTACCTTCGAAGGTCGCGACGTGCTGGAGATGGAGATCGAGGAGCGCGCCCAGGCTGGGTTGCTGCTGGGTTTCCAGTACCCGGTGGAGATCCCCGGTGTGAAGAACATCTATCTTCTCAAGGCAGCACTCAATGCCCAGCGAGTGGCCCGAGGCGAGGGCGAGATTCCGGCACCGGAATTCATGAAGCTGGTCAAGGAGAAGATCAACTTCATGAAAATGGATTCCAGCTTCCTGCAACGCGCCGTCAACGAGGGTTTCTCGGGCGGCGAGAAGAAGCGCAACGAGATCCTGCAGATGCTGGTGCTGCAGCCCAAGCTGGCGATGCTGGATGAGATTGACTCCGGGCTCGATATCGATGCCATGAAGGTGGTGGCGCAAGGGGTCAATTCATTGCGCGACCCTGAGCGTGGCATCTTGATCGTGACCCACTATCAGCGCCTTCTCGACCATGTCGAGCCGGACGTCGTGCATGTGCTGGTCGATGGCCGTATCGTCAAGAGCGGTGACAAGGACCTGGCGCTGGAACTGGAGTCTCGGGGTTACGACTGGCTTGTGGAGGAATCCGCCGCATGAGCGAAGAGCAGACCTTTCTCGACGCCCTGAAAGCTCGCGAGTCGGCGCGTGACGTTGCTGAGCCGACCTGGGTCGCTGCTCGCCGGCAGGCAGCGAGTGCGCGTTTCGAGGCGGTGGGTTTCCCGACCAAGCGCAATGAGGCCTGGAAGTACACCGATGTGCGTGCCATCGCGCGTGGTGACTTCGCTCTGGCAACCGATGCGGAATTCTCCAGGGCGTCTGCCGCGGCGCTGACACTACCCCTCGAGGCACTACGACTGACGTTCGTCGACGGGATTTTTTCCGCGCCATTGTCGGATCTTTCCGAATTGCCGAAGGGTGTGATCATAGAACCACTGTCGCAAGCTCTGGAAACCAATCATGAAGCGGTTGGGGCGGTGTTAGGGCGTCTTGCCGGGGTTGATTTCTCGCCTTTCAGCGCCCTGAATACTGCCTTCGCCGAGGAGGGAGCGGTGATCCGCTTCGCCCCCGGGACAGTGGTGGAAAAGCCGATCATCATTCAGTTCCTTTCGCGGGCCCACGAACGGCCGGTGATGAGTCATCCGCGCGTACTGATCGAAGCTGGGGCTCGTAGCGAGGCCACCGTGCTCGAACACTATGTGGGAGAAGCGGAAGCGGCCAATTTCACCAATGTGGTGTCGGAAGCCCTGCTTGCGCGTGGTGCCATCCTGACTCACTACAAGTTACAGGAAGCGCCACTGGGTGATCTGCATATTGCCAGCCTACATGTCGATCAAGGACGCGATAGCCGTTTCACCTCGTTCAACCTCAACTTGGGTGGCGGGCTGGTGAGAAACGATATCGTCGCCGACCTCAACGCCGAGGGTGCCGAGGCTCAGTATTACGGGCTGTTTTTTGCTCAGGGACGCCAGCACGTCGATAACCATACTCTGGTCAATCACAATGCGCCCCACACCTTTTCGCAGGAGAACTACAAGGGCATTCTCGATGACCGTGCGCATGGGGTATTCAATGGCAAGGTCATCGTCAAGCGCGACAGTCAGAAGATCGAGGCGCATCAGAACAACGCCAATCTGTTGCTTTCCGATCGCGCCGAGATCGATACCAAGCCGGAACTCGAGATCTATGCCGACGATGTCAAGTGCTCGCATGGGGCGACTACCGGCCAGCTCGATGAGGAAGCCGTCTACGCCTTGCGCACCCGTGGCATCGATGAGCAGACGGCTCGAGGCCTGCTGACCCTGGCCTTTGCTGGCGAGGTGATGGAGGTGGTCAAGCTCGACGCCGTGGCTGAACGAGTCGAACTGGCGGTGGCAGGTAAGCTACCCGAACGTTTCAACCTGGCTGGGTTGGTCGAGGCCGCAGTGGCCCTTGGGGAGGAATGATCATGACAGCCCTCAAGGAACTGACCCTGGATGTGGTAAAGGTTCGTGCCGATTTCCCGATCCTCGAGCGGGAAGTTCATGGCAAGCCGTTGGTGTATCTGGATAATGCCGCCACTAGCCAGACACCTCGGCAGGTGATCGCCACTTTCGACGATTACTACGGACGCTACAACGCCAACATTCATCGTGGCTTGCATACCCTTGCCGACGAGGCGACGGCGGCCTACGAGAGGGTGCGCGAAACGGTACGGGTCTTCCTCAATGCCCGTGAGCGGCGTGAGATCATCTTCACTCGTGGCACCACCGAAGCCATCAACCTGGTGGCCAATGCCTGGGGACGTGCCAACCTCAAGGCCGGCGACGAGGTACTGGTGTCGTTAATGGAACACCATTCCAACATCGTCCCCTGGCAGTTGCTCGCCGAGCAATTGGGTATCGTGATCAAGGTGATCCCGGTGGATGAGCGTGGCGTGCTGGAGCTGGAAGCCTATCGTGACCTGTTCACCGAGCGCACACGTCTGGTGGCGGTCAATCATGTGTCCAATGCCTTCGGCACCATTAATCCGGTGCAGGAGCTGGCTGCCATCGCGCATGAGCATGGCGCGCTGATCCTGATCGACGGCGCGCAGGCAGCGCCTCACGAACCGATTGATGTGCAGGCTATCGATGCCGACTTCTATGCCTTCTCCGGCCACAAGGTCTATGGCCCCACAGGCGCCGGTGCTCTATATGGCAAGGCGGCGCTGCTCGAGGCGATGCCACCCTGGCAAGGGGGGGGCGAGATGATCAAGACGGTGTCCTTCGATGCCGGGACGTCATTCGCCGACATTCCTCACCGATTCGAGGCCGGTACACCGGCGGTTGCCGAAGTGATCGCACTCGGCAAGGCACTGGAGTGGGTATCCGGCATTGGGCTGGAACTGATTGGTGCTTGGGAACAGCAGTTGCTGACACATGCCACTGAAGCGCTTTCACGCATCGATGGGCTACGTATCCTCGGCACGGCACCGCACAAGGCCGGCGTGATCTCCTTTGTGGTCGACGGTGCCCATTCCCAGGACATCGGTCTGCTGATCGACCAGTTGGGTGTGGCGATCCGTACCGGCCATCACTGCGCTCAGCCTCTGTTGAACCACTTCGGCGTTGATGCCACCTGTCGGGCGTCCTTTGCTGCCTACAACACTCCAGAGGAGATCGACATCTTTGTCGATGCTCTCGAGCGGGTGATCGGCATGGTTCGTTGACGTCACGTAGCGGAGGAGAGTGAATGGCAGCCATGGAACAGATCGAAGGGCTCTACAAGGGCCAGCAACTGCCGCTACAGCGGGATGTGGAGGTCATCTCCATTCCCTTCGGCAAGCCCGTCACGCTGACAGAAGACAGCGTGGTTTCGGTGATGCAGGCCAAGGGAAGTTCGGTGAGCATCGCCTTTGAAGGGCGATTGTTCCTGGTCGAGGGAGCCAACCTCGATGCCCTGGGTCTGGAAGCCATGCCGCGTCCGTCACTGTCCGAGGACGCCAGTGAAGACGAGATCGAGCAGTTCGTGTGGGATCAGTTGCGCACCTGTTACGACCCTGAGATTCCGGTCAACATCGTCGATCTGGGACTGGTCTATGGCTGCCGTATCGAACGGTTGTTGTCAGGCGAGCGTATTGTCACCATTCGTATGACGCTTACCGCTCCTGGCTGCGGCATGGGGGAAGTCATCGCCGCCGATGCGCGTAACAAGATACTGGGCGCGCCTCAGATCTCCAGGGTGCATGTGGAAACCGTATTCGACCCGCCTTGGAGTCGTGAGATGATGAGTGAAGAGGCGCGGCTTGAATTGGGCATGTTCTAGACAGCCGCACAGCCCGGAGTGAGGAAGGCGGATGCGGCAGAGGCTGCTGAAACTACTAAGGGGGTTGTTGATGTCGCTGGGAGTGGTTGCACTTCTGGCGATATTGCTGTCTGTGGGCGCGAATCTGTGGATTCTGGGCAAGACCCAGTCGCGCATCGAGCATGACCTTCTGGCATGCGGGACTGCACCGGTGGGGATCGTTTTCGGTACCTCATATTGGAACCGAGGTGGTGGGCGTAACCCGCATTTCGAGGCTCGTATGCTTGCCGCCTCGCGGGTGATCGGGGAGCGCCGGGTCAAACATTTGCTGCTTTCCGGTGACAATCGTACGCGTTCCTATAACGAGCCGATCACGATGTGGCGCGACTTGCGTGGCCGCAAGGTGCGCGATGAGGACATGACTCTCGACTATGCTGGTTTCAGCACTTTCGATACCTTGGTGCGTTCGCGGGATGTCTTCGGGGTAGAACGGGCTGTGCTGATCACTCAGCCTTGGCACTTGCCGAGAGCCATGTTCATTGCCGATGCCCTGGGACTGGAAGTCACCGGTTGTGCGGCACCGTCCGAGCACGTGCCGGGAGTATGGCGTTTGAAGGCTCGGGAGTGGTTGGCACGCCTGGCGACAGTGGGTGACCTGTATGTTTGGAAGCGCCAACCCTATTTCCTGGGACCGAAGGAACCACTGCAGATCGCACCTTATCCGGGCGTCAGGCCGCCTCGCTACGAGACCCTGGATTTGCCCGACTGACGAAGTGAGAAGCTGGTTGGCTCAGCGGCGTCGCTTCTGCAGTTTATAGAGTTCACGAATCAGTGCCCTGCAGCCTTTCCAGCAGCGCTCGAGGACCGGCTCGATGGGTTCGGGCAGAGGGTGGGTGTAAAGTGTGGCCATGGCCTGCATCAGCACGCGCTCCTGTTCGAGCAGTTCGCCGATCAGCACTTGGCTGTCGTTGCCGACGAAGCTCTTCAGACGGCTCCACAGCCACAGATAGTCGTCGCGTTCGACATCAGCATCGCGGGGAAGCATACGGAGGTGCTTCTTGGCTAGCTCCTGCAATTCATGCATCGCCTCACTGCGAGCCTCATAGTGCGGCTTCAGTGTTTCGCGCAGCGATGGGCGCAGGCGATCAAGATTGTCCTGGAAATAGTCGAGACTGTCGGCCAGCGCTTCCAAGACGCTGTCCATCGCCACTTGGCGATTATCGAGAAACATGAGCGGTCACCTCCTCCGGTGACGCTGATTGTGCGGGGGAGAACACTGTTTTGCTACCCCCGCGGTCAAGAAATTTTCCTTTTTTGCAAGTTTGACCGCTTTTCGGGCAATCAACCCTTTGGCTTGGCGGGTGTCTTGCGTGGCAAGGCGGCATTCTTCTCGATATGTTCGATGATCAGTCCGGCGATATCCTTGCCGGTTGCACTTTCAATGCCTTGTAGCCCCGGCGAGGAATTGACTTCCATGATCACCGGACCGTGATTGGAGCGTAACAGATCGACACCAGCAACTCTAAGGCCCATGGCCTTGGCGGCACGGATTGCCGTCGAGCGCTCCTCGGGGGTGATGCGGATCACGCTGGCGCTGCCACCCCGATGCAGATTGGAGCGAAACTCGCCTTCTGCCGCTTGGCGTTTCATGGACGCGACGACCTTGTCACCGACCACCAGACAGCGGATGTCGGCGCCCTTGGCTTCCTTGATGTATTCCTGGACCATGATGTTGGCCTTCATGCCCATGAAGGCCTGAATCACGCTTTCTGCCGCTTGGTTGGTTTCGGCGAGTACTACGCCGATCCCCTGGGTACCCTCGAGCAGTTTGATGACCAAGGGGGCGCCCCGGACCATGGTGATCAAGTCGGGAATGTCATCGGGCGAATGAGCGAAGCCGGTGATCGGTAGTCCCAGTCCCTTGCGCGACAACAATTGTAACGAGCGCAGTTTGTCACGCGAACGAGTGATAGCCACCGAGTCGTTGAGTACATAGATACCCTTCATCTCGAACTGGCGCAAGACCGCGCAGCCATAGAAGGTCACTGAGGCACCGATACGAGGGATCACTGCATCGAAGGGTTCGAGCTCTTCCCCCTTGTAGTGGATCGATGGACGGTGCGAAGCGATGTTCATGTAGCAGCGCAGGGTATCCACGACACGGATACTGTGCCCGCGATGTTCCGCAGCCTCGATCAAGCGACGGGTGGAGTACAGGTTGCGGTTGCGCGAAAGCAGGGCGATATGCATGTCTCTCTTCATCCTTCGGGACGTGAAGCATCCAAGTCAGGGTTCGCCGTGCAGGAAAGCGGCGCCCGGCGCGACCAGCAGACGACGCATGGCGCGCCGGCCAAGCAGCATCGGATGACGCATGTTGCGGCGATCGGCCAGTGTGAGTTCCACTGGGAAAGCCAGTTCACCGAGTTCCATGTGAGTCCGAATCACATAGCGCCATTCGCGTTGGCCGTTGGAACTGGTCACGCGACGGCGGTCGTGCAGATGCAGCTTGAGTGGATGGGCTGGGCTGTCCGGCCCGCCGCCTCGAGTGATGAAGCTGACCCATAGATGGCCGTCTTCCTCGAAGGACTCGATATCCTCGGCATGCAGCGACGATGTGCGAGCGCCGGTATCGGCCTTGCAGCATAGCGTCAGGCTGAGTTCGGGAAGGGTGACCATTTCGCGCCGTCCGATCACGGCCTTGACCTGATAAGGCAATGCTTTCATGAGGAGATGACTCATCACTGACGGTGGAGTGGTGCGAGCCTTCGGCCTATGGCCGAATCCGCCGGAGCTTCGCGCAGACACATCAGTAGCGGCAGGCGTAGACGAGGAATCAAGGCCAGATCGCGGGCCAGGGCGGAGAAATCCGCTTGGGGGTGTTCGGCTACACGCTGCAGGAACAGGGGCAGGCGCCGGTTATCCTCGAGGTGTTCCCAGCCACGCGCAGCCATGGCGGCCAGTAGATCGGGACCACAGGCATGCGGGTCGTCGAGCAGTTCATCGAACCAGATGCCAACCTCCACATCGGGGCCTGCTCCGACGGCACGCACGCAGGCGCATAGGGTTTCCAGGTCGCCATCTAAGGCGGCTCGCTCGCCGCGTTCGTGCAACGACCTCGCCAAGCGGTCGCCGATGATAACATGCTCCAGGCAATAGCATAGTGACCGCAGCACTTCTACGGGGAGTTGTGGCAAGCGTTGAGCTAGCAGTGTTGCCTGTTCGCTGTCGTGACGTACCGCGAAGTCAGCCAGCCCCTGGAGCCCCAGGGCTGGCCACTGGTCGATGTTCTGTGCACCAGTGAGATATGCCTCGACCAGTTCCAGATGTTGGCTGGCCGGTTGGTCGAAAGCCAGGCTTGCTCGGGCGTGTAGCATGGCCTGGTAGGACAAGGTGGGAGTGAAGGTCAGTGGATTGTCCTTCATCAGATTGTCTGTGTGGGTGGTTTCCTGCTCAGGGGACTCCACACTGCGGCCCAAGGTTTCCAACAAGCGCTGTATGAAGGCGTCCCGGGGAGCGGGAATGAGCCGTCCCTGTTCATCGAGTGGTAGCGCCAGAAACCAGGTCAAGGGGTCGGAAACACTCCCTAACGTGAAAACGCACGCCAGACGTGCTTGGCCCTGCCAAGGATAGGGCCAAGGTTGCTCACCGGTCTCGAAGGCTGCCAGAGTCTCCAGGGAGCAAGGCACGACGCGCCGTCCCAGGTGGTAGAGATGTACCCTGGCGCCGCTGCGAAGGAAGAAATCGTGAAGTGTGTGAATCGCCTGCATATCGTTTTCTCGGTCTTGAACCGCGCACTGTACCCCGCAGGTAGGCGGCTTGTCAGTAGTCGACCACACCCTCGTGGTAAGTGTGGACGGTGGTTAAAAAATAAGCGGATGCCGCGAGTCGCCATCCCACCGAGGGTAGCGATGCTTTTCCAGTGGTTATCCACAGTCTCGTTCAGGACTTCTGTGAATCGTGGTCGATGTCTCGCGATAATGCGGGATATAGCTAACGGCTATTAGCTAGTGTTGGAGCCTATCTCTAGTATATGTAACCATATGGAATAAATATCATAATGCTTTATTCCTCAATCATCTTTGTGCTCAGGAGAACTACCATGTTGCGTTCCTTGTCCCTCGCGGTATTGGCCGTTGGTACCTTGGTATGGGGAGGCGTCACCCTAGCCGACGACCATCCACTCAAGGTTGGCATGTCGGGTGGCTACTTTCCATTTACCTTCGTCAGGCAGGACAAATTGCAGGGCTTCGAGGTGGACGTGATGGAAGCCGTTGCCAATAAGCTGAATATCGAGGTGGAATTCATTACCGCCAACTTCTCTGGCTTGTTCGGTATGCTGGAGTCGGGGCGTATCGATACTATCGCCAACCAGATCACCATCACCGAAGAGCGCCAGGCCAAATACTTGTTCACCGAGCCCTATGTCTATGATGGCGCCCAGGTCGTGGTTCGGCGTGGCAATGAGGAGATAGAGGGGGTCGAGGATCTGCGTGGCAAGTCAGTGGCAGTTAACCTGGGCTCCAACTTCGAACAGCTTCTGCGCGAGCTGCCTTATTCCGACGAGATCGATATTCGTACCTATGAAAGCAATATCGAGCAGGATACTGCCCTGGGGCGTGTCGATGCCTTCGTCATGGATCGGGTCAGTGCCAGCCAGGTGATTCAAGAGACGCCGTTGCCACTGGAACTGGCCGGCCAGCCGTTCTCCAGTATTCATAATGCCCTGCCGTTCCGTGACACCCCCGAAGGTAGCGAACTGCGTGATCGGGTCGATGCTGCACTGGCAGAGCTACGCGAGGACGGCACCTTGCGTGAGATCTCCGAGCGCTGGTTCGGCACCGATATCACGCGTCCGTAACGCGGAGCGTCTGACATGGACGTACTCGATATCGATTACATGCTGGGGTTGCTGCCAGTTCTGCTGCGTTACCTGCCGTTGACGTTGGAAATGGCGGCCGCTGGTATGGTGCTGGCGCTAGTACTGGCCTGCCTGCTGGCTGTGATCCGCGTGTTGGCGATACCAGGATTGAATGCCGCGACACTGCTCTTCATTTCCTTCTTTCGTGGCACGCCGCTGTTGGTTCAGTTGTTCCTGTTTTATTACGGGTTGCCGCAGTTGTTGGCTTTCCTGACCCAGATCAATGGCATCACTGCCACTATCATGGGGTTGACGCTGCACTTTTCTGCCTACATGGCAGAGTCGATTCGTGCTGCTATCGTCGGGGTCGACCGCAGCCAGACCGAGGCGGCACTATCGATTGGCATGACCAACGGCCAGTTGATGCGGCGTATTGTGCTGCCGCAGGCGACACGTGTCGCGGTACCGACCCTGATGAACTACTTCATCGATATGATCAAGGCTACCTCGTTGGCGTTTACCCTGGGCGTCACCGAGTTGATGGGGGCAACCCAGAAAGAAGCCGCTGGCAGTTTTCTCTACTTCGAGGCCTTCATCACTGTGGCGTTGATGTACTGGGGAATCGTCGAATTGCTGGCCTGGCTGCAACGGCGCTTGGAGAAAAGACTAGGCGAGGCGTACCGGAGATGATCAAAGTACAAGGGCTCGTCAAGCGATTTGGTGCTGCTACCGTGCTCGATGGCATCGACCTGGAGATACAGCAGGGGGAGATCATTGTGGTGATCGGCCCTTCGGGTACCGGCAAGTCGACCCTATTGCGTTGCCTGAACTTTCTCGAACGACCTGATGCCGGCTGGTTGCAGGTCGGTGATTTGAGCGTGGACGTTACCCAGGCGCGTAAGGCGGATATCCTGGCACTACGGCGGCGCACTGCCTTTGTGTTCCAGAACTATGCGCTGTTTGCCAACAAGACAGCGCTCGAGAACATTGCCGAAGGCCTTATTGTGGTCAATCGCTGGACCAAAGCGCGTGCCCATGCTCGAGCCAGGGAGATTCTCGAGCGCATCGGGCTGGCCGACAAAGCTGATGCTTACCCGGCCTCGTTGTCTGGAGGACAGCAGCAGCGTGTCGGTATCGGGCGTGCCATGGCCGCTCAGGCAGAGGTGATCCTGTTCGACGAACCGACCTCATCGTTGGACCCTGAGTGGGTGGAAGAAGTGTTGTCCCTGATGAAGCAACTGGCCCGGGAACGCCAAACCATGTTAGTGGTGACTCACGAGATGGGATTCGCTCGCGACGTGGCCGATAGGGTGATCTTCATGGACGGCGGTCGCATCGTCGAGCAGGGCGTACCGTCACACGTTTTCACCCAGCCGCAAGATGCCAGGACGCGTGACTTTTTGCGTAAGGTGCTGGCTAGCCAGACATCACCTGTCCCTTGAATCCGTCGCTGTCGGGGTAGTCAAGGCCGCATCGAGCCAGGATAATGACATCATGAACCGTCCATGGAGACATCATGAGCGTCCACCAGCAACTCGATGAGGCCTTGCGGCGCCTGGAAGCCACCATGAAGGCGACGGACATGTGGCAGATGTCACCCCCTCCGGCGGAGGCCTTCGATAGCGAACAACCATTTTGCGTCGATACCATGGAGTTGCCTCAGTGGCTGCGCTTCGTGTTCATTGCGCGCTTGGATGCGCTGGTCGAAGCCGAGGCGCCGTTGCCGGATACCTGCCAGGTAGCGCCCGCCGCCGAAGTCTATCTCAAGCAATCACAAGCCAAGACCACCACCCTGTTGCTGGTGGTCAAGGCCATTGAAGAGGTTGATCGCCTCATTACCGAGAACTAGTGCAACGCCACCATGCCTTATTACTTCGCCTACGGCAGCAACATGAATCCGGCACGTGTCGAGGCACGCATCGGTGCCACTGAGAGCGTCATGTCCGGGATTTTGGAAGATCATGTGCTGCGTTTCGACAAAGCGTCACGTATTCCCGGCATCGCACATGCCAATGTGGCAGTTAGCCTCGGCGATCGGGTTGAAGGGGCGTTATTCCGATTGTGCGAGCCTGCGCAGATCGAACTAATGGATCCCTTCGAAGGCTTTCCTCACGACTATCGACGCCAGCGCCGCACGATCGCCACCGAGCAAGGGGCCATCGAAGCTTGGGTGTATATTGCCGTGCCCGAGCGTATCCGTCCCGCACTCAAACCGGCACGTGAGTATCTTGCCCACCTGCTGGCGGGGGAGCCTTTTCTGTCGGCGGATTACCATGCTCGGCTGCAAGCGGTGGATGCCGTTGACGGACTGGATGATGCCGCTCTGGCGGTGCTTGGCCTGTCACGTCATGGTCCGCGCTGACTCGGGGCTTCCATAAACGAAAAAGCCCGCCTTGATGGCGGACTTGGTAACGCCGGGCAAGGACCCGGCGTCGTTTTTGCTGCGTGGCATCCACTTCAACTCACTAGAAGCGGAAAGTGACACCACCACCGATGGTCAGCGGGTCGATCTTGGCGGTGCCAATCTCTTCGCCATTCATCCGCAGTTCGGAGTCCACATCGGCGTAATTGGCGAAGCCATTGAGCATGACGTTCTCGGTGACAGCCAAATCCAGGCCAACCTGGCCCACGGCACCGTACGAACGACGGGCGTCGATATCTGCCGGCTCGCCGGAGATGTTGGTGTAATTGAGCCCAGCGCCCACATAGGGCTGTACGCGGGAGTCCAGGCCCCCCAGGGGGTAGTAGTTGACCATCAGGTTGACAGGAAGGCGGTCAACAGTACCGAGATCCGAGCCACCCAGGCTCAGGTCATGCTGGAACGCTTCCGAACTGTTGAGCTCGACGCCGAACTTGTCGTGAAACAGGTAACCCAAGCCATAGGTGAAACCATTTTCATCACCGACATCCACGTCCTGGCCCAGCGCCTCGCCGTTGTCGGATTTTGGGGTGACCTTGGCGACACCTCCACGAACGAAGAAATCTCCAGCGCCGTAGCCGTAGGCCATGGCGGCCTGAGTGGCGAAGACGCAGCTACCCGCGATGACTGCCGCAGACACCCATTTGATCTTGCTCATGTGTCACTCCTTGATACGTCAGACGTACACACAGGCCGGAAGACCGGCGTTATTGGACAAGAGCATTATAGGAAACAGTGTTTTCTAAGTCTCGTTAAAAATTGTTATGGAGCCGATAGGCATGATAACGCCAAAGTATCGGGGTGTAACGATATATACTTGGACGAAAGTCGAATAACAGGGCTGAGTATACTGTTAAATTATTGTATAACTTTATGGACATGAAAGACGCTCGCCGATAGAGGAAAAATCTTCTTAACTGCAGGTGTAGCCGAAGGAGAAGAGACGATGCGCTATGAAGGGTTACGTCGCCTGCCTTGGGCGCCTTTGCTGTCGATGGCGGTTTCTGCTTGGTTGTCGCTGTGGCTATTGTGGCAACCTGAACTGCTCAGCCATCTATCGATGCCGATACGCCTCCCGCTGATCGTCTTGGGGGCCTGGGCGCTAGGGGCGGGATTCATGCACGGGATGGGACTGGAAGCCAGGCCGGGTTGGCCGCGACGGTTGCTTGGCGAACCTGCCTGTTGGTGGCTGCTGGGGCTCTTTACTTTAGTGGTGGTGTGGCGGGCTTTTGCCTGACTGGCAACGAATGCGGGGCCGCACTCAGGCGGCCCCGCATTCTGTAGGAGTGGTTGCTTTATGAGTGCTTCAGCGCATCGAACTCGGCGGTGATTTCGCTGCTGACGTCGCTGGTGGCCAGGCTCACCACGACGATGGCAATGTAGGCGAAGATGACGCCGGGTACGATCTCGTAGAGATCGAAGATCCCACCGGAGAGTTCAGCCCAAGCCACCACGGTCACACCACCAACGATGATACCGGCCAGTGCGCCCCAGGTGTTCATGCGACGCCAGAACAGTGCCATGACCAGCGCTGGGCCAAAGGCTGCACCGAAACCGGCCCAAGCGTAGGACACTAGACCCAGTACTGTGGAGTCAGGGTTCAGCGCCAGCAAATAGGCGATAATGGCGATGGCGATGACCGCAAAACGGCCCACCCATACGAGCTCGTTCTGGGATGCATCCTTACGCAGCAGCGCCTTGTAAAAGTCGTCGGTAAGGGCAGAGGAGGAGACCAGCAACTGTGAATCAGCAGTGGACATCACGGCAGCGAGGATTGCAGCCAACAGCACGCCGGCAATGACCGGATGGAAGATGGCATTGACCATGACCATGAAAATGGTCTCGCCGTCACCCAGGTCGCGGGCCATGTAGACGCTGCCGAGCAAACCGACGGCCATGGCGCAAATCAAGCAAAGGCCCGACCAGGACACAGCGATGCGACGTGCGGTGGGGATGTCGTTTTCGCTGCGAATGGCGGCAAAGCGTGCCAGGATGTGCGGCTGGCCAAAATAGCCCAAGCCCCAAGCCATGGAGCTGATGATACCCATGGCAGTCAGTGCTTCACCGGTAGAGGCATCGGTGAACCATTTGAGCATATCCGGATTTGCGGCGAGGATCTGGGAGGTGCTACCGCCAAGCCCGCCAAGTTCGGTGAGGGCGATCACCGGCACGATCAGCAGGGCGGCTGCCATCATCAGGCCCTGGATCAAGTCGGTCCAGGATACGGCCAGGAAGCCGCCGAAGAAGGTGTAAGAAATGATCGCGAGTGTCCCGACCGTCACTGCAAGGGTGTAGTCGAGGCCGAAGACGGTCTCGAACAGCTTGCCGCCAGCTACTAGGCCGGAACTGGTATAGAACATGAAGAACATCAGGATGAAGATCGCTGATACCACGCGCAATAACTGCGTGTTGTCGCGGAAGCGATTAGCGAAGAACTCTGGCAAGGTCAGCGCATCGCCGGACTTGTAGCTATACACACGTAGTCGACGAGCGACGATCAGCCAATTCAACCACGTACCGATCAGCAGGCCGACCGCAATCCAGCCCGCGGACAGGCCGCTGACATAGGCGGCGCCGGGTAAGCCCAGCAGTAGCCAACCCGACATGTCCGAGGCACCGGCAGAAATCGCCGACGTCCAAGGCCCCAGTGAGCGGCCGCCGAGTATGTAATCGGAAAGGTTGTTGGTGCGTCGGTAGGCGATAATGCCGATACCGAGCATGACTAGTAGGTATATGGCAAAGGTAAAGCCAATGGTGAGGTTGTTCTGAACCATAGTAATCGTCCTGTAAGAGGTTGTTGTTATCGGGCGTCGAAACGTCCCTGCGCAGTTTGGGTTAAGCAAGGGGGGTTCGTACGCCCCCGTCAGGCGGGCAAGGCAGGTCGCCTTGCCCGACGGCCTGTTCGTGCGAGGTCAGTCATCACCTAGCGCGAGCAGGGAGGCATTGCCGCCGAGGGCCGCGGTATTGATAGTCAGGGTCTTTTCGGTAGCAAAACGCAATAGATAGTGCGGGCCACCAGCCTTGGGACCGGTTCCGGAGAGGCCTTGGCCGCCAAAGGGCTGCACTCCAACCACGGCGCCGATGATATTGCGATTCACATAGACGTTGCCGACCCGAATTTTCTGTGCAATGGCTTCAGCGAAGGATTCGTTACGGCTATGTACACCAAAGGTTAGACCATAGCGCCGGCTATTGATCGACTCGATGACCGCATCGATCTCCTCGGCCTTGTAGCGCACGATATGCAAGATGGGGCCGAATTGCTCGCGCTCGAGGGCATCGATACCATCGATTTCGAAGGCAACCGGAGCCACGAAGGTGCCATGTGTCGTGTGTGCCGGATCGAGTTTGGTCTCCGCTACCAGGCGTCCTTCACCCTTGAGCGTTTCGATGTGCGCAGAGAGCCCCTTGCGCGCGTCTTCGTCGATCACCGGACCGACATCCGTGCCCAGGTCGCGTGGATCACCGACATGCAGTTCGTCCATGGCGCCCTTGAGAATGTCGATCACGCGATCGGCCACGTCTTCCTGGAGATAGAGCACGCGCAAAGCTGAACAGCGTTGACCGGCGCTCTGGAAGGCCGATTGGATGACATCGGCGACGACCTGCTCGGGCAGGGCGGTGGAGTCGACGATCATGGCATTCATGCCACCAGTTTCGGCGATCAAGGTTGGCAATGCGGCACCCTCACGGGCGGCCAAGGCACGGTTGATGATCTGGGCCGTATCGGTGCCGCCAGTGAACACTACCCCAGTGATACGCGGGTCGGAGGTCAGCACGCTGCCCACAGTGGGGCCGTCGCCGGGCAGCAGCTGAACCACGTCGCGAGGCATACCGGCTTCGTACAACAATTCGATGACGCGGTGGGCGACCAGCGAGGTCTGCTCAGCGGGTTTGGCCAGCACGGTGTTGCCCGCTACCGCCGCCGCCATGACTTGCCCACAGAAGATTGCCACCGGGAAGTTCCAGGGACTGATGGCAGCGAATACCCCCTTGCCGGCCAGCATCAGCTCGTTGGACTCCCCTGTCGGGCCGGGCAGGCGCGTGGCGTCGCCGAACAGCTCCTCGGCACGCATGGCGTAGTAGCGGCAGAAGTCCACCGCCTCGCGAATCTCGTCGACGCCGTCGGTGAGCAGTTTGCCGCCCTCCCGTGAGCACAGCGTCATCAGTTCGGCCATATGGGCTTCCATCAACTCGGCCAGGCGACGGATGATCGCCGCGCGCTCGGCCACCGGGGTGGCATCCCAGCGCGGGAACGCGGTCCAGGCGGCATCCACTGCCCGACTCGCTTGTTCCTGGGTCGTCCATTGCACGTTACCAACCCGGACACGACGGTCAAAGGGGCACAACACCTCATGGGTGTTGGCAGGGGCGTCTGTTACCTCGAAGGCCAGCAATGGCTTGACATGGTGTTCCTTATCCATGAAAGCGGCCATCTCGTCCATGAGTGGCTGGTATTGGCTGCGAATGTTCAAGTTCACTCCCTGCGAGTTTCGACGATTTGGCCCATAGATATCCTTGGGCAGAGGGATCTTGGGGTTGGCGTAGGTCTGGTATTGCTTGAGCGTCTCCGCAGGGTGCACACACAACGATTCCACCGGGACCCGTGGATCGACGAGTTGGTGTACGAAGGAGGAGTTGGCGCCATTTTCCAGCAGACGACGCACCAGGTACGGCAGCAGGTCCTTGTGTGCACCCACGGGGGCATAGATACGGCAATAGGTACCTTGAGGCGCACGTTTCAGTGCGGCGTCATACAGGGCTTCCCCCATGCCATGCAGGCGCTGGAACTCGAAGGGGCGCACCGCCTGGTTGGCGATCTCGAGAATGGCGCTGATGGTGTGAGCGTTGTGGGTGGCAAACTGCGGGAAAATGCGCCCTCGGGTGTGCTCGGAAAGCAGGAAGTGCGCACACACCAAGTAGGCGACGTCGGTATTGGCCTTGCGGGTATAGACCGGATAACCATCCACGCCGAGCTGTTGGGATTCCTTGATCTCGCTGTCCCAATAAGCTCCCTTGACCAAACGAATGGGGATTTCGTCACCTTGCTGATCGGCCAGGCAGTTGAGATAGTGCAGCACGGCCAAGGCGCGCTTGGAATACGCTTGTACGACCAGGCCGAAGTGGCCCCAGCCACGGCAGACCTCGCTCTCGAATACGGCGCGGAAAACGTCCAGCGACAGCTCCAGGCGGTCGACTTCCTCGGCATCGATGGTCATGGCGACATCGAGTTCGCGGGCCATGGTGGCGAGTTGCTTGACACTGCCCACCAGTTCCTCGAGAACTTGTTGGCGACGACCGAATTCATAGCGCGGATGCAGCGCCGAGAGCTTGATCGAAATCGATGGTGCCGGTGTCTTGTCCGAAAGCGACTTGCTGGTCTTGCCGACCCGTTCTATGGCGTTTGCATAGTCATCGAAATAGCGCTTGGCATCGGCACGAGTGCGCGCGGCCTCGCCAAGCATGTCGTAGGAATAGGTATAGCCTTTGTCGAATAGTGTCTTGGAACGCTTCAACGCTTCGTCGATATCGCGCCCCAGGACGAACTGCTTGCCCATGATTTTCATGGCTTCGTACATGGCACGACGAATCACCGGCTCGCCCATGCGATTGACCAGCTTGTTGATGAAGCTGGCCGGTTTGCCATCCTTGGGCTGGTCGAGATTGATCACTCGGCCAGTCATCAGCAGACCCCAGGTCGAGGCATTGACGAACCACGACTCGCTTTGTCCCAAATGAGATTTCCAGTCGGCGGGGCCCAGCTTGTCCTCGATCAGGGCATCGGCAGTGGCTTTATCAGGGATGCGCAGCATGGCTTCGGCCAGGCACATCAACATCAACCCTTCGTGGGTGTCCAGGCTGTACTGCTGCAGCAACTCGTCGATGTTATCCACCGCGGTGTCCATGTTACGGACGTCGCGCACCAGCTCCGCCGTCTTGGCGGCAATGCGCTTGAAATCTTCTTCGTCAGCGGCAAGGAACTTCACCTGTTCTGCGACGAAGTCATTCTCATCGACGATGTAATGATCACTGATACGAGCGAACAGCGTCTCGAGATCCTGCTGCCAAGTGGCACTGTCCAACATATTGTTAGCATTGAGCATGTGACTACCCCATAGCGATGGGTGGACGGCCCCAGTCGAATTGACCGAGTCGCCCCCGTGATGACGGCCTGACTTTAGGGTGGGAGGGGTGGAGGTGTCTTGCCAATTCCCCGGCAGGATTTGTCAAAAGCGCGGAAAATTATTGAAGCGACTCAAGTTTTTAGACATTAGTCTAGTAGAATGTCGTCTCTTCGCTTAAGGGGTCGCCGGCAATAAGGCAGTGTTTTGGGTATCAGTACGCCGTAGTTGGCTGGGGGGGTGGCCATACGCACGCCGGAAGGCATGCGATAGCGCGCTTTGATTGGCGAAACCTGTGTGCGCGGCGATCTCGGAGAGAGGGAGGCGTGTCGAGGTGAGCAGATGACGTACGGCACCTAGACGTTGGCGCAGTAGATACTGATAAGGAGAGATCCCCGTCTGGGTGCGGAAGCATTCGCTGAAGTGGGCTTCGCTCAAGCAGGCCTGGCGTGCCAGGTCGGCAACTGTCAGGCGATCGGAGAGGTGACACTGGATGAAGCGGTCGAGCGCCCGAAGGTTCAGCCGTTTGGCGTTGTTGGCTGGTAGGTCGGGGTGTAGCCGAGCATGCAAACAGCCCAGGAAGGTAGCAGCCAGCAAGTCGCCTTGTCCATGTCGCTGAGAGGGCGCCTGATGATGCGGTTGGCACAATTCCTGGGTCAGGAAGTTAAGGTACAAACGCAAAGGCTCGTCGAGTGCGAAGAAGCGCGGGGCATCGAAGAGTCTTGAAAGTTCGTGATGCGGTCCGGTCAACGATGGGCCGTCGACGGGCAAATCGAGGATCAACTGCCGGTTTTCGCCAATACCCTCGTAATAGTGAACATGGTTGGCCGGCACGATGCAGCCGGAAAGCGATGCGATGGAACCGCCCAATCCCTCGATCTCGAACTCCGCGTGCCCATTGAGGCCAATCACGATCTGGTGGAAATCATGGTCGTGGTGCTTGGTGGTATTATCTAGCGGGATCAGGCGAATGGCACTGGGCATGGAGTGACCTCAGGCACGCTGGTAACACGAACGTATGGCTTCATTGTAATGGCCTGGGCGACATAAGGGCAGGGGGCATTCAATGTTCGTGGCGTTGCCTTTCTCGCAAAGCGGTATGAGCTGCCAAGTGATCACGTAGGATGGAAAGCTCCTCGCATCCGGCCGGGGATAGTAAAGGTTCCCCCCTGGCTGCTTTCCAAGGACGGCCGTGTTCGTCCATCAGGCGCTGTGCGCGGCGTCGAACGTTCTCGAGATACTCGTCGTGACGTACCGGATAACCGATGATGGTGTTCCACTCGGTCTCACCGATGTTGCCCTCCAGCGTCTTGTCGAACAGGGTGAGCAGGTCCCTAGGTTCGGTACGGTAGCGAGGTGTGCGGGAAAGCAGCAGTATGCCTACCACGCTGCAGATGACCAGCATGCAGACAGCGAAGATCAGCAGAAACAGTGCCATGACCAGAACCCTGGTGAGGAAGTGACGAAAGGCGTCTCCACTTGCCATGCCGGCATGAATGGAGCGGGTGAAGGGAATCGAACCCTCGTCTTAAGCTTGGGAAGCTTCTGCTCTACCATTGAGCTACACCCGCAATGCGGTTTCGATAGTAAATCCAATGGCTTATCGAAAGCAAGCTGTCTCTCGCATATACCGCGACAAGCCTGGTAAGCCCTTGTTTTGTCGTTTCTTGCCTAGCCAGCAAGTCGAGAGCAGCCACGGTGTCCAGTGAGGCTTCTTCTATCCCGGAGCGGTAGGCAAAAACTTTGCCGTTGGTGGAGAACTTTTGGGCTTGTTGTTGTCACAACAATGCAAGCGCAATTTCCTGAACCGATAGCAGTCGCTTCAGTTATTGCCTCTTATGCTTGCAGTTTCGATCCTTTAGCCGCCAAGTGCTTGCTTGGCGGCTTTTTCTTTGCCTGTCCGTCACACGTGGCCTGACACCGCCAAACGTGACCCCGGTAATGTCGGGGCCACGTTCTGAAAGCAGGTTGGGCGGCGTCAGTGTCCGCCACGCATCTTTAGAATCGCACTGAGCACGTCACGCCGGGTGACGATGCCTACCAAACGCTCCTGTTCCACCACGGGGTAGACCTTGGGCTTGGTGCCGAGCATTTCCTGTGCCAAGTCGGTAATGCTCTTGGTGGGAAGTACCGACAGCACCTCATGACGCATCAACTCCCTGACCAATGGGGGCTCGTCATTGAGGTAAGCACTTTCCAGCACCTTGCCCAGGACATCCTGCTCGGAGATGAAACCGATCAGGTGATCGCGATCATCGACCACCGGAGCCCCGGGAAGGCGGTGCAGCGCCAGTCCCTTGACCAGGGTGGTCACCGACGTATTGCTGCTGACACGGTAGCAGTCACGCGACATGATATCGCGAACGATGGTAGGCGCCTTGTTGGGCATGGCGATTCTCCTTCTGCCAGAGGACATGACCCCTTATGAGCCGCTGACTATGGCACCCACGTGTATGGCAATGCTTCAATCGCCGGGGCCACACTCCATGCAGCGTTCGACGATGGCAGGCCCCAGTTGCAGGTTGGCGTTGAGGTCTCGAAGCGCTGTACGCAGCCCTTCTTCGATCACAGGGTGATAGAAGGGCATATCCAGTATCTGCGCGACGCTCAACCGCTGCTGCTGGGACCAGGCCAACAGGTGCGCTAGGTGCTCGGCTCGAGGTCCGAAGATCTCGGCTCCCAGAAATAACCCTGAGCCATGCTCGGCATACAAGCGCATCTTCCCTTTATTGATGCGCATGACCCGAGAGCGGCCCTGGTCCTCGAACGAGACCTCGCCCACCGCCAAGCATCCACAGGCGCCATAGCGTCTCTCACGTTCAGCATAGCCGAGTCCCACGGTTGCCATCTGTGGATCACTGAATAGATAGCCAACGGTGTGCGCCGATGGCCGGCCCGCAGCTCTGGATAGCGGCCAGCGGTACCAGCGCCAATGATAGCGACTCGACCTTGCGCTCTTGCATTCTTGTGGATCCTTGTCTGTCATTGTGAGCGGTATCAGGAGGGTGCGGAACCCGAGGAGGACTCTCCGACTCGAACCGAATAGCTGGTAAGAGGCGAGTGTTGTACTCCCCAAACCTGAAATGAAATGGACGTCAGTATCTCCAGGCAGCGGAACGAATGGAATTTGATTGAATATAATCAGCCAATAGAAGTTATCGATGAACACAGGCAGAGAGAAGGAGGGAGAAAACTGATGGATGCGCGTGAATATCTGGCCCGCAAGGGTGTGCGGCTCGACAAGGACAAAGACAAACCCAATACCTTGGAGGAACTGGCGTGGTCGCGTGCCCGGGAGGCAGGGCAGCACCGTCCAAGAACCGGGACTCCGTACGACTGGGAGGACTGGGAGCGCTACCACGAGGAACTGGCAAGCGGCGCCGACGAGTTACAGCAGAAAATCGACCCTGAAGCCCACTTGCATCATGTCGGTGATCGTGGTGCCACGCACGGGGAGGGCAATCCTTCCGCGGTGCCGCTAAAAAAGCCTTGACCCCCTCCACCAGCCTTCATCCAACGCCTCTCCCGCTGATCGTTTTCCTCCCGCCGGTCAGTGTCCTTCAGCAGGCTGGGCGAGGCCGGCATTTGTGGGTCAATATCCTCCTGACGCTGTTCGGTTATCTGCCTGGTGTCCTGCATGCTTGGTGGCTACGCAAACAACGCTAGCCAGGCACCTCTGTGTCCCTGAGGGACACATATGATCGAAAACGAAACACTGAGCTCCATTCGAAAAGCCAACCGAACATAGGTTGGCTGTTTGTGTGCGCCTGAAATGCGCTGCTCTCCTAGTGACTGCTCTTGAAAGCTTCCTTCAGTGCTCATCTATGTCCCATGGTTCATAGACTATGGTATGAGTCGCCGAGTTGAAAAAGCAATTGAAGCCAGTCAAGGGGTGCGCTAGCCTCATTATCGAAAACGAACATTATTTCTTCTGTTTTGTTTGAAAGCGAACATTGCGTCGCCCCGGCTCAGGGTCTCGTTGGGCCAAATCGGCACCCGTTTCCACAACTACAAGACAAAGGTGTAATCATGGCACGCTTGCCTGATCTTTTTCCTCTCAGCCGGGCAACTCCCTGGCACAGTCATTCGGCCGGTTCAGCATGCCGACATCATGTGGTCATTTCCCTGGCATCGCCCCCGTCTAACCAACGATAACCACGAGATCATCATGTCTCTGATCCTTGAAAACGTCACGCACGTGGTCAACGGTGCCACTCACATCGACGATATCACCTTGGAACTTGCCCCTGGCTCTTTCAATGTGCTGCTTGGGCGTACCCTGGCCGGCAAGACGACACTGATGCGGTTGATGGCTGGCCTGGAGCGGCCGACTCGAGGACGTATCCTGATGGACGGTCACGATGTGACAGGCATATCGGTTCGCCATCGCAACGTGTCCATGGTCTATCAACAGTTCATCAATTATCCCAGCCTGACGGTCTACGAGAATATTGCCTCACCACTCAAGCTGGCGCGTGTCGACAAGCGAGAGATCGACCGGCGAGTACGCGAAACCGCCGAAATGCTGCATATCGAACACCTGCTCGAGCGTTATCCCCTCGAACTTTCCGGTGGTCAGCAGCAACGAACTGCCATGGGCCGTGCCTTGGTCAAGGATGCCGATGTCATCCTCTTCGACGAACCCTTGGTCAATCTGGATTACAAGCTGCGCGAGGAATTTCGCGAGGAGCTTCGGGCGTTGTTTGCTGCGCGCAACTGCATCGCTGTCTATGCCACTACCGAGCCGGGAGAGGCATTGGCGCTGGGTGGCAATGCTGCAGTGCTTCACGAAGGGCGGTTATTGCAATATGGCCGCACCGAAGACGTCTACCACCGACCCCGCGATATCCTCAGTGCCGAGATGTTCTCGGAGCCACCGATCAATGTGGTTCGGGGGTTGGTCTCTGGCTCGGAAATCACCTTCGACAGAAGTGTCCACTTTCCGCTCAACGATGACTTACGCACGCTGATACCAGGGGAATATCAGTTCGGTGTGCGTGCCTCCCACCTGTCGTTGACACCCCAGGCCGATGACGACCTGGAGTTGCAAGTGAAAGTCGACCTGGCGGAGATCAGCGGCTCAGAGACCTTCCTGCACGTCAGCAATGACCTCTTTCATCTAGTGGTGCACCTGGCTGGCGTCCACGAGTTCGAGGTCGATCAACGGATCACGGTCTATTTCCCCACGCATAAGGTGTATGCCTTCGACCGGCAGGGAACAGTGGTGCATATCCCTTCAAGACTCGCTGGAGTGTGACATGGCAGAAATTGCTCTCAAATCCCTGGCGCATTCCTATCTGGCAACCCCCGGCTCACCAGAGGATTACGCAATCCGTGAGATGACCCATGTCTGGCAGCAGGGGGGGGCCTATGCCCTGCTTGGGCCATCGGGATGCGGTAAGTCGACACTACTCAACATTATTTCCGGACTGCTCGAGCCGTCCAGTGGTGAAGTGCTATTCGACGGCCAGGTGGTCAACGCCTTGTCTCCCGAGCATCGCAATATCGCCCAGGTTTTCCAGTTTCCGGTGGTCTACGACACCATGACGGTGTACGACAACCTTGCCTTTCCGCTGCGCAATGTGGGGACGTCCGAGGACAAGGTCCATGAGCGGGTGTTGGAGGTTGCCGATGTGCTTGAGCTCACTCCTCAACTCAAGCGCAAGGCCAAGAATCTCAGCGCTGACGAAAAGCAGAAGGTCTCCATGGGGCGAGGGCTGGTTCGCGATGATGTCTCGGCGATCCTGTTCGACGAACCGCTTACGGTGATCGACCCCCAACTCAAGTGGAAACTACGCCGCAAACTCAAGGAAATTCACCAGCGTTTCAACATCACCATGGTCTACGTGACTCATGACCAGTTGGAGGCGTCGACCTTTGCCGACAAGATCGCGGTGATGTACGAGGGGCAGGTGGTGCAATTTGGCACGCCCCGTGAACTCTTCGAGCGACCCGCCCATACCTTTGTCGGTTACTTCATCGGCAGCCCCGGCATGAACCTCTTCGATGTCCGTGCCAGAGACGGTGAAATCGTTGCCGGAGACACCATCATCCCGCTCGGGCGGGGGATATATGATGCTGTCGCCAAGGCAAGTTCCAACAACGTCAAGTTGGGTGTTCGCCCTGAATTCGTCGAGGTGCATGTCGCTCCTGTCGAGGGTGGCATAGAGGTCACGGTGGACGACATCCAGGATCTCGGTACCTATTCGATCCTATCGCTTCACCTGGGGGATATCGCTCTCAAGGCGCGTATCGATGAAGACAGCCCGACGCCGCACAACAACGCTTTCATCCGTTTTCCCGATGACCGGATCGGCCTGTACGTCGACGAATTCCGCGTGGAGATAGACCATGAATGACAAGGTGCGCAACAACAAGGCGTGGTGGCTGATACTGCCCATGCTGCTGCTGGTCGCCTTCTCGGCCATCATTCCGCTGATGACGGTGGTCAACTATTCGGTGCAGGACGTCTTCGACGCCCAGACACGGTATTTCACCGGTACCGAATGGTTCGTACAGATGCTTAATGACCCAGCGCTACAGAGCGCCTTGGGCCGCCAGTTCGTCTTCTCGTTGACCATTCTTGCCATC
Source organism: Litchfieldella anticariensis FP35 = DSM 16096 (assembly GCF_000409775.1). Classification (GTDB taxonomy): domain Bacteria; phylum Pseudomonadota; class Gammaproteobacteria; order Pseudomonadales; family Halomonadaceae; genus Litchfieldella; species Litchfieldella anticariensis. The sequence continues at coordinate 500,799 of NZ_KE332392.1, forward strand.
GAGGTGCCGCTGGGTATTGGCATTGCGCTACTAATGCCCAAGAAGGGCTGGCAGGCGTCGGCGGTGTTGATTCTGGTGACCCTGCCACTGCTGATTCCCTGGAACGTGGTGGGCAGTATCTGGCAGATCTTCACCCGTGGCGATATCGGTCTGATGGGATGGAGCCTGCGCGAACTGGGCTATTCCTACAACATTACCCGCAGTCCACTCGATGCTTGGATTACCATCATCATCATGGACGTGTGGCATTGGACGCCGCTGATCGCCCTGCTTTGCTACAGCGGCCTGCGGGCCATTCCTGAAGCCTATTATCAGGCAGCACGCATCGATCGTGCCTCGCGTTGGGCGATTTTCCGCTATATCCAACTGCCCAAGCTGACCAATGTATTGGTCATCGGCATCCTGTTGCGTTTCATGCATTCCTTCATGATCTATGCGGAGCCCTTCGTGCTGACCGGTGGCGGTCCCGGGAGTTCGACCACTTTCCTTAGTCAGGCGCTGGCGATCATGGCGACCGCTCAATTCGACGTAGGCCCCTCGGCAGCATTCTCGTTGATCTATTTCCTGATCATCTTGCTGGTCAGTTGGGTGTTCTACACCGCCATCATGAACATGCAAAAAGACAAGAAAGAGAGAGGGGCCTGAAATGAATGATTCCACTCGTTCGATAACGCAGGCAGCCTCTGCCCAGACCACGACTCATAGCCAGGAGAGGCCTGCCATCAACGTCGCGAAACGCCCCTCACCTATCCGCTCCAGGGTACTGATGGTGGTTTATATCGTCTTCGTGCTGTTGCCGATCTATTGGTTGTTGAACATGTCTTTCCAGACCAATAGCGAGATCCTTGGTGAGCTGACCTTCTGGCCTCAGGAGTTCACGCTGGAGAACTATGCCAATATCTTCAGCGATCCCAATTGGTATATGGGTTATGTGAACTCCATCACTTATGTGCTGATGAATATGTTGATCAGCATCACGGTGGCGCTGCCGGCCGCCTATGCCTTCAGTCGCTATCAGTTCATTGGTGACAAGCATCTATTCTTCTGGTTACTGACCAATCTGATGGCACCACCCGCAGTGTTTCTGCTGCCCTATTTCCAGCTTTATTACACAGTGGGACTCTTCGATACCCATATTGCCGTGGCGCTGGCCCATTGCCTGTTCAACATTCCGTTGGCGGTGTGGATTCTCGAAGGTTTCATGAGCAGCGTGCCCAAGGAAATCGACGAAACGGCCTTCATCGACGGGTACAGTTTCCCCAAGTTCTTCGTCAAGATATTCATTCCCATGATTCGCTCTGGTATCGGTGTAACGCTGTTCTTCCTGTTCATGTTCTCGTGGGTGGAACTGTTGTTGGCTCGTACGCTGACTTCTACCAATGCCCAGCCAATTGCCTCGGTGATGACGCGAACTTCCACTGCTTCGGGTATCGACTGGGGAACACTCGCGGCCGCTGGTGTGCTGACGATCTTGCCCGGCATCGTGGTCGTCTATTTCGTTCGTAACCATATCGCCAAGGGCTTCGCCCTGGGCCGTACCTGACAGGAGGAAATGCCATGTCTTGGATGGTCTGGACGCTGCCCACGGCAATCTTTTTCGCCACCATTGCCGCCATGCTGGCCGGTATGACCGCTTGGGAAGTCGTCTCCCCCTCTGTGGAGCGCAAGGGCTTCCTACCCATTGCCACTACCCGCGGCGATCGCTTGTTCATTGGGCTGCTGTCCGCTGCCTATCTGCATTTGGTGGTGGTGGGCTTTACACCGTTGAGCATCTGGCTGGCCCTAGGAGTATCGGTGCTTTGGATGTTGGTACTGATGCGCTGGGGCTGAAGCACGATTATGGAGTTGACTCATCAAGGACGAACCACAATTCACGAAGAGGTCATCATGAAACCGACAACAATGCGACTCTCTCTATTGGCCGCCAGCATGCTTCTGGTAAGTGGCTCACTGCATGCCGACCAGCATGATACCCGAGCCACTATCGAACGCCTGGTGGATGACGTCTTTCCACGCTCGACCCTTTCACGCGAGGAGCAGATCGCCGAACTGGAGTGGTTCGCCAAAGCCGCCGAGCCTTTCCGTGGCATGCAGATCAATACCGTGGCAGAGGGATTGACCACCCACGTCTACGAGCGTGATGTACTGGCCAAGGCCTTCACCGAGCTGACCGGCATCGAGGTGACCCACAACATCATCGGCGAAGGCGATGTGGTCAACAACATGCAGACCCAGATGCAGTCGGGGCGCAACATTTACGACGCCTATGTCAACGACTCGGATGCCATCGGTACCCACATCCGCTATGGTGCCACCGTCAACCTTTCCCAGGCCATGGAGAATGAGTGGGCCGACTATACGCTGCCAACCCTGGATCTGGATGATTTCATCGGCCTGCAGTACACCACTGGCCCCGATGGCAGCATCTACCAATTGCCTGACCAGCAGTTCGCCAACCTCTACTGGTTCCGCTATGACTGGTTCCAGCGCGAGGACCTGCAGAAACAGTTCCGTGACATTTACGGCTACGATCTCGGCGTGCCCACCAACTGGACCGCTTACGAGGACATCGCCGAGTTCTTCAGCGAGCATGTCGGTGAGATCGACGGTCAAAAGGTTTATGGACACATGGACTATGGACGCCGCGATCCCTCGCTTGGTTGGCGATTCCACGACTCCTGGCTATCCATGGCCGGGATGGGTAGCCCTGGGGTACCGTTCGGCAACCCGGTGGACGACTGGGGCATCCGGGTCGACGAGCAGAGCCGTCCGGTAGGCGCCAGTGTCAGCCGCGGTGGTGCGACCAACTCGCCGGCTGCGGTGTTCGCAGTGACCAAGATGGTCGAATGGTTGCGTGACTATGCGCCCCCCGAAGCCCAGGGTATGACCTTCGGCGAGGCTGGACCTGTGCCGGCGCAGGGCAATATCGCGCAACAGATGTTCTGGTATACCGCATTTACCGCCGATATGGTCAGCCCCGATGTAGCGGTTACCGACGAAGAGGGTAACCCCAAGTGGCGCATGGCGCCGTCGCCGGTTGGCCCCTACTGGGAAGATGGCATGAAGGTCGGCTATCAAGACGTGGGGTCCTGGACCTTCTTCAAATCGACTCCGGAAGATCGCCGTACCGCAGCTTGGTTGTTTGCCCAGTTCACCACAGCCAAGACGGTGTCACTGGAGAAGCTGATCGCTGGCCTGACGCCGATTCGCCGCTCAGACATCTTCTCGGACGAGATGACCGAAATGGCACCCAAGTTGGGCGGATTGGTAGAGTTCTACCGCAGCCCCAACGAGTCCAATTGGACACCCACCGGCACCAACGTGCCTGACTATCCGCGAATGGCACCGCTGTGGTGGCAGAACCTGGCACCTGCCGTTAGCGGTGACATCACTCCCCAAGAAGCACTGGATAACCTGGCCGGCGATCTCGACAACATCATGATGCGCCTGGCCCGGGCCAAGGTCTTCGAAACCTATTCGCCGGCACTCAATGGAGAGGAAAGTGCGGAGTACTGGCTGTCAAAACCCGGAGCACCCAAGGCCAAGCTCGACAACGAGATGCCGCAGGGTACCACCGTTCCCTACGACCAGATGATGGAAGAATGGATGGCTGCCGGTACGCGCTGATGACGACGGGGCGGGTCGTTCGGCCCGCCCCGCATGTCTTCTGCCGTTAACGAAAATACCGGCTGCCCGAACGGGATCGAGGCCCCGCTCGGAATGCACCGAGCGGGGCCTTTGCTTTGGAAGAGGCACACATGCAACTCCGTCAGAACAATCTTCGCAAGCTTTCCGGCAGGACCTTCGATGTCATGATCGTCGGTGGCGGCATCAATGGGGCGGCCTCGGCAGCGGCGCTAGCGGGCAAGGGCGTCAGCGTGGCGTTGATCGACCGCGGCGATTTCGCAAGCTGTACCAGTATGCATTCATCGAACCTGGTTTGGGGCGGCATCAAGTACATGGAAAGCTATGATTTCGCCTTGGTGCGCAAGTTGTGCAAGAGCCGCAATCATCTCATCAAAAGTTATCCCTCCACGGTGCAGGAGATCCGCTTCCTGACCACCGTGAGCAAGGGGTTTCGTTACTCCCCGCGCTATCTATGGGCTGGTACCTGGTTGTATTGGTTGATGGGCGGCGGGTTCACCCGTAGGCCCCGATTCCTATCGCCGTCGCAGATCGAGGCCATGGAAGAGATCGTCGATACCGATGGGTGCGTGGGGGGCTTTGAGTATTCCGACGCTTACCTGCATGACAACGATGCGCGCTTTGTCTTCAACTTCATCCGTAGTGCCCTCGATCACGGTTGCGTAGCCGCCAATTACGTCGAATCCGGGGGTGCGCAGTTTGAAGAGGGCGAATGGGTCACCCAGGCTCGGAATGTGATGGATGGCTCGACCTTCGAGATCCGTTCCAAGGTATTGATCAACGCTGCAGGGCCATACGTGGACGAACACAATGCGCTGACCGGGCAGAGTACCTCGCATCAGCACGTCTACTCCAAGGGCATCCACCTGATCGTACCCCAACTCACCAAGAGCAAGCGAGTACTGGCGTTTTTCGCTGATGATGGGCGCTTGTTCTTCGTCATTCCCATGGGACGCCGCACCTGCATCGGTACCACCGATACTCGCATGGAAGGCCCGGAAGTCCATGTCACCGACGACGATATCCGCTTCGTGCTGGATAACATCAACAAGCGCTTGAGCCTCACTCGACCACTCGGAAAAGAAGACATCATCGCCACCCGTTGCGGTGTCAGACCGTTGGTGGTCAATGCCCGCTCGAGTGAAAATCGCGACTTCCTGCAACTCTCGCGTAAACATGCCATCGATAGGGATGCCGCTTCGGCGCATCTGAGTATTTTTGGTGGCAAACTCACCGACTGTCTCAATGTCGGCGATGAGATCGTTGACGAGGTACGCCGGTTCGGTATCGCCATCCCTTACCCGAACTATCGTTGGCATGGAGAGTCCCCCCGGCAGGTGCGCGATGAATTTTTCCATCAGGCGCACTTGATGGACCTGGACAGCCTGACCTCGGAACACGCCTCCGAAAAGCTAAGTGCCCGATTGTGGCGGCGTTATGGCGCTCGGGCTCTCGATATGCTGGAAGAGATTCGTGAGGACCCGCGCCAGGCGGAAGTGCTGATACGCGGCACTGAATACTTACGTTGCGAGATTCGTCAGGCCGAGCGCCGCGAGATGATCACCAAGCTGGAGGATTTTCTGCGTCGCCGATCGAAAATCGCCCAAGTGGTGCGTCTCGAGGACATTCGCCATTCGCCAGGATTGAGGGAGGCCTGCGATATCCTGTTTGGTGATCTTGCGCGGGACAAGCTGGAAGAGTACTTCGCCACCTTGGGCGAGTCATACGACTCGGATGTTCTCAGTACCACTTCCCATGCCGATAATCCGGCGCATTCCGAGACCTTGAGGTGGGAGTGACGATGCTTGGTGTGATGACTCAGGTGTGCCGGTAGCGGTAGTGGATCGCTTCATCCTTGCGCGGCCCCTCGATATGCCAGTTCAGGTCGAAACCGTTGGTGAGTGGCGTGAGCCGTGCCGAGTAGCGATCATCGCCGCACAAGTGCGCATCGTGGCTTACCAGCGTAGATGAGGCTTCGTCCTCGATGAGGTCGAATAGCCATACCGCGTGCTCGGCGCCGCGACGTTCGTGAAAGAGTCGCAGGCAGTTTGGCTCCACCTCCCAGCGGTAGACATTGGTGAAAGGCACCGCTCGGGAGTGACCTTCGGGAATGAAGTGGCCTCGTTCATGGAAACGTATGGTGTTGCCACGAATGACTGCTTTCACCGTCCCCTTGCCCTGACCCGACCAGGCGCAGCGTGAATTCGGTCCTGACTGGGACGTGAATTCCAGATGCTGAATTGTCGTCAAAAGGGGGACCAAGCGTATAATCGCCGTCAACGTTGCGTCTCTCACTGGAGTTTACCATGGGCTATCTGATTGGCGTCACGGCGCTATGGGCTTTCTCGTTCTCGCTGATCGGTGTCTATTTGTCTGGACAGGTGGATAGCTATTTCGCAGTGCTGATGCGCATTGCCCTGGCGGCGCTGCTGTTCCTGCCCTTCCTGCGCCCAGGGAGGTTGAGTCATGTCCATAAGCTGGCCTTGATGGGGATCGGAGCGATCCAGCTTGGGCTGATGTATGTCTTCTTTTATCAGTCGTTTCTGCTTCTCTCGGTACCCGAGGTGCTGTTGTTCACCATTTTTACCCCGCTCTACGTAACGCTGATCGACGATGCCATGGCGGGTCGCTTCACGCCATTTTACCTGCTAACGGCCGCGATTGCCGTAGGGGGTGCAGCGGTGATTCGTTACCAAGGTGTTGATAGTGGCTTTTGGCTTGGCTTCCTGGTGGTGCAGGGCGCCAATGTCTGTTTCGCTCTCGGCCAGGTCGCCTATCGTTATCTCGCTGCAAGACTGCCCAAGGACCTCCCGCACCGCAGTGTGTTCGGCTGGTTCTATCTGGGTGCCCTGGCGCTGGCGGTCTTTGCTTTCGGTCTGTTCGGCAACCCACATATGCTGCCTACCACCAGTGTGCAGTGGGGGGTCTTGGCTTGGCTGGGGCTAGCGGCCTCTGGCTTGGGATACTTCCTATGGAACAAGGGGGCAACCCAAGTGGATGCCGGAGCGCTGGCGATCATGAACAATGCATTGATTCCGGCAGGGTTGCTGGTCAACCTGTTGATCTGGAACCGCGATGCCGACTTGCCACGATTGGCTTTGGGCGGAGCGATCATTGTCGTTTCATTGCTGGTCAATGAGTGGTGGGCCAAGCGGCGCCAGGTGGCGTCCCCGGTTTGAGCAATCACCCCGTGGTTTGCCCGGAAGCGGGCGACCCCGCATAATGACCAGCCTCGACGGGAAAGGCTGAGTCCATGACATCCTTCAAGAATATCGGGCTGATTGGCCGGTTGGGCAGCGCCAAGGTCGTCGACACGCTCAAGCGGCTGATTCGCTTCCTTGATACGAGTGGCTATCACGTCATCATCGAGGACCGTACTGCCACTGTACTGCTGGACCATGGCCAGCAGGAGGCTAGTCGTCGCATGCTCGGCGAGATTTGCGATCTGGTGGTCGTGGTCGGCGGTGATGGAAGCCTTCTGGGGGCTGCCCGGGCTCTGTGCCGCACCGGTACGCCCGTGCTGGGAGTCAATCGTGGGCGTCTGGGTTTTCTTACCGATATCTCTCCCGATGAGTTGGAAGAGAAGGTCGGTGAGGTATTGGCCGGTCACTACGAAATCGAAGAGCGTTTTCTGCTCGATGCCGAGGTTTTCCGCGATAACGCGCTGGTGGGAACTGCCGAGGCGCTCAACGATGTCGTCGTCCACCCCGGTAAGGCAGTGCGGATGATCGAGTTCGAGCTTTTCATCGACGGACAGTTCGTCTACAGCCAACGCAGCGATGGTCTGATCATCGCTACTCCCACCGGTTCTACCGCTTATGCTCTATCGGGTGGCGGCCCTATCGTGCATCCGCGTATCGACGCCATCACACTAGTGCCAATGTTTCCGCACACCCTCTCGAGCCGGCCTATCGTTGTCGATGCCAGTAGTGAGATTCGTATCCATATTGGAGAGACCAACGAAGCCTATCCGCATGTCAGTTGTGATGGTCAGACCAAAGTGGTATCTAAGCCTGATGATATTCTCTATGTACGTCGCAAGCCCCAGCGCCTGAAGCTGCTGCATCCCTACGGCCACAACTTCTATGAAGTCTGTCGCAGCAAGCTCGGCTGGAGCAGTCGATTGGGAGAGTGAGGTGACGATCCGCTCTGATATCGAAGGCTACGATCTGATAGGCGATGTACACGGCTGCGGTGCCACTCTGGCGACATTGCTCGAGAAACTTGGCTATTACCAGCGTGGAGGGGTATACCAGCACCCTCGTCGCAAGGCGATCTTCCTTGGTGACCTGATCGACCGTGGACCACGCATCCGCTTGGCGGTGACTATCGTCAGGCGCATGGTCGAGTCGGGAGAAGCGCAGATCGTAATGGGCAATCACGAATACAATGCCTTGGCCTATTGCCATCGCGCTGAAAATGACGATGCCCACGAGTGGTTGCGTGACCATACCCCGCGACACAATCGCATTATCAAGGAAACGTTGGAACAGTACCGTGAACATCCCGCCGAATGGGACGAAACACTAGCCTGGTTCATGGAGATACCGCTGTTCATCGAGCAGGATGGCCTGCGGGTGGTGCATGCCTGCTGGGATCAATCGCTGATCGATGAGTTTCGACGCCATTATCCCGATGCGCGCATGACCGAGACCTTTCTACAGCAGTCGGTCGAACCGGGCAGTTTCGCCTTCAAAGTGCTCGACCGCTTGACGCGAGGCAGCCACATTTCATTGCCAGACGATATTGCGATCCATTCCGGTGATGGTTTCACCCGTCGCAGCTTTCGTGCTCACTTCTGGGCACGCAATCCCCGGACTTATGGTGATGTGGTATTCCAGCCCGATAACCTCCCTGGCGATCTGGAACTGCGCCCGTTGAGTGAAACGGAACGTGCCCGGTTGAGCTATTACGGCCCTGACGAGCCGCCGCTGTTCATTGGCCACTACTGGTGTGAGGGGATTCCCGCCTTGCCGGCACCCAATATCGCTTGTCTCGATTACAGTGCCGTCAAGTTCGGGCGCCTGGTGGCGTATCGCTGGCATGGTGAGTCGCGGTTGGATGCCAACCACTTCGTATGGGTTCGTGTGCCGCGGGCGGAACAGGTTAGGCCAAACCCCTGGGAGGTCGATTTCGATTAGACTTTGCGGCTGCGGCTGCGGGTTGCAGTAATGAGTAGGCGCTTCGGTTTGAGGGCCGATGATGGTTGTTTCGTGCAAAGACAAAATATTACATAGTTTTACACATCGCGCATGAACTTGCGGATGCTGTCGCCGTCAGAGTAGGTGTTCCCTTGAATGATCCCTTGCTCTTATCCGGCGGCCCCCTCCGCCGGATTTTTCTTTTCAAGGGACTTTTTTATCTAAGGGAGATGCCATGTACAAGGTGCTCATGCTGCCTCGCGACATCGACACCCGCCCTTTGCGACAGGCGTTGTGGGCACATCGCATTGGCCATCGTTTTACCGAGGATGAAGAGGGCTACACATTATGGCTGGCCGACCCCGGTCAGCATGAGGAACTGTTGCAACTGTTGGAGCGCTGGCAGCGTGGTGAGCCTTTGATGCCAAGGGGGCAGCAGGGTCGCCGCAAGCTGGCGGCATTACCTTTGGCGAAACCCTTCTTAGCTGCACCCGTCACTGCCACGCTGTTGGCGATGTGCCTGGTAGTATTTGCCTTGATAGCGGTATTTGGCGATCTGGTCATTGCCCTTATGACCATCGTACCTATCGCTGTGGTCAATGGCAGCCTAGTGCTCGGTAACTTGGGAGAGGCCATGACCTCCGGTCAAGTATGGCGGTTGTTCACGCCGGCGCTGCTGCATTTTGGCTGGATGCACCTGATTTTCAATATGTTGTGGCTATGGTATTTCGGTCGTCAGATCGAAGCGATCCAAGGCAGCCGTCGCATGCTGTTGATTGTGCTGATTACCGCCGTGGGGGCCAACCTGGCGCAATATACCACTGGCACGGTACTGTTCGGTGGTATGTCCGGCGTCGATTTCGCGCTGCTTGGTTACGTTTGGCTGATGTCCCGCCGGGCCCCGCAAAGCGGCTTCTTCGTACCGCAGATGCTAGTGGTGTTCATGCTTGGCTGGATGGTCTTCACCATGACCGACTTTGCCGGTGTAGTGGGGTTTGGCAATGTCGCCAACGAGGCGCATCTGGGCGGTTTGGTCGTGGGCCTTGCCATGGGCTGGTATTATTCGGGGCGCGAGCGGCGACAACTTTGAGGATCGAGAATGAGTGACATGACCTTCGATAAGATGATCCGGCATATGACGCCGGATATCTACGCAAGCCTCAAGCAGGCAGTGGCGTTGCGCAAGTGGCCGGATGGCCGCATGTTGAACCCCGAGCAGGTTGAGCTGTGCCTGGAGGCCGTGATCAAGTATGAGTTCGAGCATAAGGTGGCACCGGAGCAGCGTGTCGGCTATTTGGAGCAGGCGGGGTGCGGCAGCGAGAGCGATGAGGGAGACAGCATCAAGTGGGTGAACTGATCGGCGTCGCAGCGGAATGCTGTGGCAATCTGCGCAAGATGGCCATCGAGCCCGGTCAAGGCGATGCACCAGCTCACTATACCCTGCTAGCTGGTGAGCACCGATTGGATCTCAATGCGCGCCTGGGGCAATCCCTGGGGTTGACCTGGACCTCCGCGATCGCTTGCACCCACTGTGGCCGCGCTACCAAGAAGAGCTTCGCACAAGGTTATTGCTACCCCTGTTTCAAGACGCTTGCGCAGTGTGATACGTGTATCGTCAAGCCAGAAACCTGCCATTTCTTTGCCGGAACCTGTCGCGAGCCGCAGTGGGCCGAACAGCACTGTTTTCAACCCCATGTGGTTTATCTGGCTAATTCCTCGGGGCTCAAGGTTGGCATCACGCGCAAGAGTCAGCTTCCCACCCGTTGGCTGGATCAGGGCGCTATTCAGGCCCTTCCGATCCTCGAAGTCGATACCCGCCAGCAGTCGGGATTCGTCGAGGTATTGTTCAAGGAAGAGGTTTCCGACCGGACCAACTGGCGTGCGATGCTCAAGGGGGAGGTCGAACCGTTGGATCTGATTGCTGAGCGCAACCGGTTGCTGGCGCGTTTGGAAGGCGGGCTGGCCAGATTGCGCGAGCGCTTCGGTGCCGATGCCATTCACGAACTCGATGCCACCCCGGTTGAGCTCGAATACCCGGTACTGGAGTATCCGCGCAAGATCGTCTCGCACAATTTTGACAAGGCACCGGATGTCACCGGCACCTTGCTGGGTCTCAAGGGTCAATATCTGATCTTCGACTCCGGCGTGATCAACTTGCGCAAATTTACCGGTTACGAAGTCGAAGTGAATTAGGCTATCCAAGCCAGTGAAGACGGTGATCTCCATCCATCGTCAACGTTGGGCTTTCTGGCCCATTCACCTGGTTCAGGGTCTCCTGTAGCCAGCGTGCCTCGTCTTCGCTGGCATACTCCAAAGTGAAGCGCCGTCGACGTAGTGGCGTCATCCACAAGGCGGCCGGTTCATTTCGGTCCAACTGCCAGCGACAGAAGAACATTAGTGCCAGGTCCGCATGGAATGTCTCGTGACCGCTGATGCCCTCGTAGTCGTTGATCAGGTCGCCGCAGCCGTAAAGAATCGGTTTGCCGTGATAGAGCTCCATTCCTTTTGGGTGATGGGATGAGTGGCCATGGATGATATCGGCGCCTGCATCGATCAGCCGTTGAGCCAAGTAGCGGTGGTCGGCGGGGATCTCGTAGCCCCAGTTGCCGCCCCAATGCACAGAGATCAGTGCGATATCGCCATTGTGTTTCTCGGCCGTAATGCGTTGTGCCAGTGCCTCGACATCTTCCTCGGACTCACTGTCCAGTAGGTACACTCCCGCACGGGATGTCTTGGCTCGCCACTCCGGGGGGATACCGCTGTCGGCCAGGCCGAAGCTCCAGACCAGCATCCGACCGCCGCCAGTGAGCGGTAGCTTCGCCGGCCGCGAGGCATCGGCCAAGGTGTTGGCGGCACCGGAATACGCGATGCCATTGTCCTCTAGGGTGGTGAGGGTTTCCTTGAGCCCCCCATAGTGCCAGTCGAGCACATGGTTGTTGGCCAGTGCGCAGCATTGGATGCCCGCTGCCGTCAGACAAGGCGCATTGTTCGGGTGCATGCGGTAATTGATGCCTTTGTTCGGCCAAGGCGTGTCGTGGCGGGTGATAGCGGTTTCCAGATTGATCAAACGTATCTCAGGTTGGAATCGCTCCAGTTCTTCCAGCGCAGCGCCCCAGATATAGTCGAAAGACACATGACGTGAGATCGTGCCGTTGGCATGTTCTGCCAGCCCTACATAGTCACGGGCATCGCGGACATAGGGCTCGTAGAGTTCGGGACTGCTGGTGTGGGGCAGAATCTGGTCGACGCCGCGTCCCATCATGACATCGCCGCACAGCGACAACGTTACACTCTCAGCGATCTCCTTCACATCGACGTTCACGGTGACTCTCCTTGCGGGCAAGGTGACACCCGCATTGACATCACGATCTACCTGTCAGTACAGACGATAGCTTGATCTATCTCATATTCAGTGTGGTATCAGCCGCTATGCTGGAACAACGTATTTCCTAAGCATTTGCTCAACTGGTCGAAATGTGTCGGCGGTCATGCATCGAGGATGTGAGAGATAGCCATGAGTGATGATATGCGGGCGATGCTGTTTGAGAAGGTGGGTTCACCCTTGAGCATGCAGCGAATCCCCCGACCTAGGCCTGGCCCTGGCGAGGTATCGATCCAGGTCGAGGCGTGCGCTGTCTGCCGCACCGACCTACACGTGGTGGATGGCGAACTGCCCGATCCCCGGTTACCGCTAGTGCCGGGGCACGAAATCGTTGGCAAGATCGTGGTGCTAGGCGAGGGCGTGGAGCGCTTTGCAACAGGCGAGCGGGTCGGGGTGCCATGGTTAGGCTGGACCTGCGGTACCTGCGAGCATTGCCTGGCCGGACGTGAGAATCTGTGTGCGCAGGCGCAATTCACTGGTTATACCCGTGACGGTGGCTATGCAGAATATTGCGTCGCTGATGCCCGCTACTGTTTTCCTGTTGTCGGCTATTCCGCCGAGGCGGCCGCTCCCTTGTTGTGTGCCGGCTTGATCGGCTATCGCGCCTACCGTATGGCGGGTGACGGCATTCACCGGTTGGGGCTTTATGGTTTCGGGGCTGCCGCACACATTCTCGCCCAAGTGAGTGTTGCCAATGGGCAGGAACTCTATGCCTTCACACGCCCCGGCGATATCCAGGCCCAGGATTTTGCACGCCGCCTGGGTGCGGTATGGGCGGGTGATGCTGATCAGACACCGCCGGTGAATCTGGATGCCGCCATTATCTTCGCTCCCGTGGGGGAACTGATTCCCACCGCGCTATCGCATGTCCGTCCCGGTGGCGTGGTGGTGTGTGGTGGGATCCACATGTCGGATATCCCGTCCTTTCCCTATCGCTTGCTATGGGAAGAGCGCCGCCTGTGTTCGGTAGCTAATCTGACGCGTCGCGATGGTGTGGAATTCTTGGACCTGGCGCCCCGCGTGCCGGTACGAACGCAGACCCAGCGCTATTCGCTGGAACAGGCCAATCAGGCACTCGAGGACCTGCGTCATGGTCGGCTCATTGGTGCAGCGGTGCTGATTCCATGACGTGTCACTGGACGTCGTGCCAGTCACCAGCAATAGTGTCAGTCCATACCATGGAATAGGGAGGACAACATGTACCGGCTGCATATCGCCAACAAGAACTATTCGTCCTGGTCGCTACGCCCGTGGGTGCTGATGCGCGAACTCGACATCCCTTTCGAGGAGCGTTTGACACCCTTCGAGACAGGTTCCAATGGCTCGCCGTTTCGGGACTTCTCGCCTACAGGACTGGTGCCATGTCTAGTCGATGGCAACAGCGTCATCTGGGAATCGTTGGGTATCGTCGAATATCTCGCCGAGCGTTATGACGGTGTGTGGCCTGAAGATGCCGCTGCCCGTGCATGGGCCCGCTGTGCCAGTGCCGAGATGCATGCCGGTTTCGCCGAATTGCGGCAACGCTGCACCATGAACTGTGGCATTCGCGCGCAACTGACCGAGGTGCCGCCGTCCTTGCAACGCGATCTCACGCGCCTGGACGAATTGTGGAGCGAGGGGATCACTCGCTTCGGTGGTCCTTATCTTGCCGGACCAGAGTTTACCGCCGTCGATGCCTTCTACGCTCCGGTTGCTTTCCGGATCCAGTCCTATGGCCTTGAGCTCGATGAGCTCGCCATGGCGTATACAGAACGTCTCTTGCAGCTTTCTTCGATGCGGCAGTGGTACCGAGACGCCCTGCGTGAACCTTGGCGCGAGCCAGGCCATGAGGCTGAAGTCAGTGAATTTGCCACCTTGTTGGAGGATTATCGAACCCGTGACTAAAGCGTCACGCGGGCGAGACGGGTGATACAAGACAGGAGCTCGATCATGCGTTATGAACTCTATTATTGGCCCGGCATTCCCGGCCGGGGAGAATTCATTCGCTTGGCGCTGGAGGAAGCCGGTGCTGACTATCTCGACATTGGCCAATCGCCTGGCAATGGCGTATCTGCCATTTCCGCCTATCTGGACGACCCGCAGGCGTCACGTCCTCCCTTCGCACCACCTTTCCTGAAAGCGGGGGATATCGTTGTCTCGCATGTGGCCAATATCCTGCAGTTTCTTGGGCCGCGTTTGGGGCTGGTGCCGGACGATGAGTCCACTCGCTTCTGGGTTCAGGGGTTGCAGCTCACGTTATGCGACTGGTTGCTAGAAGTGCACGACGTGCATCATCCGATCGGAGCCTCGCTGTATTACGAGCAGCAACGGGCCGAGGCCAGACGTCGTGCCAGCCTGCTCATCGGTGAACGGCTGCCGAAATTCCTGGGCTATTTCGAGCACGTACTATCTAGCAACCCTCAAGGCGATACTTGGCTGGTGGGCGATTCACTGACTTATGCCGACCTGTCGCTATTCCAGATGGTTGCCGGCCTGCGCTACGCTTTCCCTCAGGCCATGCAACGCCTAGAGCCCGAGATCCCGGAGGTGAGTGCCTTGGCGGTGCGAGTTGCCGAGCGGCCCAATATTGCCGCCTACCTGGCCTCGGGACGGCGGCAATCCTTCAATGAACAGGGTATCTTCCGTCACTACCCTGAACTCGATGGTTAGACGATCGGCGCTCACCTCCGTCGTGTGGTCATGACTAGTGATGGTGGCGGCGCCGGGCCTCCATCCGATCCAGGAACACTCCCATGATCTTGTCATAGAGACGGGGACCCAGCACCGTATCTTCCACCCCAGCATCGACATTGGGATTATCGTTGATCTCGATCACCACTACGCGTTCACCGACCTGCTTGAGATCGACACCATAAAGGCCGTCGCCAATCAGGCGAGTCGCCTTGAGTGCCGCCTTGACCACGGCCTTGGGAGCGTCGCTTGGGGCATGGGTGCTGAAACCACCGCTTTTCACCTTACCCTTGGAATGATCGTAGATTTGCCAGTGACCGCGGGCCATGTAGTAACGGCTAGCGAACAGAGCTTCTCCATCCAGTACGCCGATACGCCAGTCGAATTCGGTGGGTAGCCACTCCTGCATCAGCAACAGGGCGGAGGATTCGAATAACCGGCTGGCCTCGCGCAGTAGCTGCTCGGTAGATTCGATCTTGACGATGCCTCGCGAGAAGGAGCCATCGGGCACCTTGAGTACCATGGGGTAAGTCAACCCGGCTGCCTTCTCTGGCAGCCGCTTCAGGTCATGGCGGTTGAGCAGCAGGCCATCGGGGCATGGAATTCCCTTGGCACGCAGCAAGGCATGCAAATAAACCTTGTTGGTGCAGCGCAGGATCGAGCGTGGATCGTCGATCACCACCAGCCCCTCATGCTCGGCGCGTTTGGCCATGCGGTAAGTATGGTGATCCAGGCTGGTCGTCTCGCGAATGAACAGGCCGTCGAATTCAGCCAGCCGTCCTTCGTCGCGCTTGGTGATCAGCGAAACGTCGATGCCCAGCCGCCGGCCGGCACGAATGAATTGCTTGAGCGCCCCCTTGTTGCTGGGTGGCAATGTTTCCTGTGGATCGATCAGGATCGCCAGATCAAAACGATAGCGCCTGCGTGCCTTGGGAGTGCGCCAGACCTTGCGTGAATGACGGTTCAGGGCAGTGGCGAATAGATCCTGCTCCTTGCCGTGCAGCGCGGAAAGTTTCAGCGGTTTGAGGCGCGAGAGTCGCCACGCTCCCTGGCGTTGAGTGAAGCGTGCTTCCAGCAAAGGGCATGGTAGGCGTTCGAAAAGGTGCCGGGCCAGTTTGGCGAGTTCCGGATGCAGGCATTCACCGAACAGCACACGCAAGGTGAAGGTATCGCCAGCCAGCGAACCGCGCCTGGCCAACTCGCCAAGTAGCGGTGCCAGACTTTCCAACTGCAAGTCGATCAGTGCCTTGCGCGACAATTGATTGAGGGTTTCCACGCTGGGCAACACGCGTTGACCGCGCGCTTGGGCCAGCAGCGATACGTAGTAACCGGTTTCCAGGTAGTCCAGGTCGGCACATAAATTGATCACATGAGTGGTGGCATCCTGGCTGGCGGCTAGCCGCTCATCGGCCAGAAAGTCGCCGGCGGTAATCAGGTCCTCAGTAGGGTAGTAGGGGTGCCAGTCGGAGGGGCGGTCGACGACGATACGCAGAGGACACATGTGCACGAGGTTCCTTTTCTATGCCTGGCCGGAGTGGCCGGAACAATGACGCCTAGATTGCGCTTGCAACGGAGTCGCGACAATACTCTTTCGTGTTGAAATAATTTCATGAATGAGGCGGGTGACAATCACCGGTATCGCGACGACAATTCGCGCAAATTCTTGGAATCCCGACATGACTGTCTCTCTGCGCCTGGCGCACCTCTCCGACCTCGATGCCCTCTGTCGTCTGGAGCTGGACTGTTTCGAGGGGGATCGCTTCAATCGTCGCCAACTGGCGCATCTGCTGCGTGGTGCCAATGCCGTCACATGGCTTGCGGTGGATAGTGATGACCGGCCCGTGGGCTACGGCACGCTGCTATTCCGCCGCAATAGCCGCATGGCACGGTTATATTCCTTTTGCGTGCACCCCGAGGCGCGTGGTGGCGGTTTGGGGCGTCGCCTGCTGAAGGTCCTGGAGCATGAGGCGCATCAGCGTGGTCTGGCCCAGATCATATTGGAAGTGCGTGCCGACAACCGGGTAGCCATGGGGCTCTATCGTCGTATGGGGTATACGATCCAGCGCTGGCTGGATGATTACTATGTCGATGGCTGCGCCGCCTGGCAGATGATCAAGCCGTTGCACGATGTTCCGGAAACGTTGCCTGTGGCAGGTTGAGCGAGCGGCTTGGTGCAACACTCGCGCGGCTGACATAGAATCGACGCCTGATTTCAGCCAAGAGAGTCCGTGCCATGCCTTCTTTCGATATCGTGTCCGAATTCGACAAGCATGAAGCCAGCAATGCGGTGGATCAGGCCAACCGCGAAATCCAGACACGCTTCGACTTCCGGGGTGTCGATGCTAGCTATCGTCTCGACGGCGAAACCGTTTCCCTGGAAGCCGAGGTCGACTTCCAGCTCAAGCAGATGCTGGATGTGCTACGCAACAAGCTGATCGCCCGGGGCATTGATGCACGTTGCATGGAAGAGCAGGATCCGGTACTCAGCGGCGTGAAGGCGCGTCAGGAAGTCAAACTCAAGCAGGGGCTTGAACAACCGGACTGCAAGGCCATCGTCAAGTTGCTCAAGGATTCCAAGCTCAAGGTCCAGTCTCAGATCCAGGGTGACAAGGTGCGTGTCACCGGCAAGAAGCGTGACGATCTGCAGCAGGCGATCGCTCTGCTCAAGGGCGAACAGGGGCCGGATCTGGCGTTGCAGTTCAATAACTTTCGCGACTGATTTTTCAGACGAAACCGTTTCCGTA
The DNA here is from genome assembly GCF_000409775.1 of Litchfieldella anticariensis FP35 = DSM 16096. Taxonomy (GTDB): domain Bacteria; phylum Pseudomonadota; class Gammaproteobacteria; order Pseudomonadales; family Halomonadaceae; genus Litchfieldella; species Litchfieldella anticariensis. Next base: position 518,381 of record NZ_KE332392.1, read on the forward strand.
GGCATCATGCGCCCAAGTATTGACTTGGGTCATTATCTGTGGTTTTGGGGCTTGAAAAGCCGCCTGGCGCCACCAATATTGCATTGCAAGAAAGGTGATGGCATCGCTGTGTGATGCGTCACCATGGCAATGAAGGAGGTGTGGCGTATGAACCTGCAAAAATTCTCTCCGTGGAACTGGTTCAAGAGCGAAGCGCGCGAGAACACCGGGTCTTCCGTTCCGGTTTCACAAGCGGTCGAGCCGCGGAGCACGGCGATTTCACCGCTATGGCAGATGCACCGCGATCTGGACAGGTGGATGGACGATACGTTGCGCCAGTTCGGCATACCGGGCTTTGACGATCGCCTCCCTGGTTTTGGCGATCGCTTCGGTACCTTGAGCGGCTTCTTGCGGCCGAGCGTGGATATCGCTGAGCGTGACAACGAGTACCGCATCAGTGTCGAAGTGCCAGGGGTCGAGGAAAAGGATATCAAGCTCTCCCTGGATGAACATCGCTTGCTAATCGAAGGTGAAAAGCGTCAAGAAAGCAGCAGTGCTCAGGAAGACCGGTATCAGCGTGTCGAGCGCATCTATGGCAGTTTCCGGCGGGTGCTGGATCTGCCTGAGGATGCCAAGGTCGAGGATATCAAGGCGACCTTCAACAATGGGGTATTGACCGTCACGCTGCCACGCGACCCTTCGGTTCAGCCGCGACAGCGTGAGATCCCCATCCAGTCTCAGTGATAGCTATGCTTGAATGATGACGGCCCGCCTATTTGAACTGACCCCCGAAAGTTGGACACCGCTCCAACTGTAGGGGGTTTTGCATGGCGAGGTATTCCAGTGAGTTCAAGTTACAAGTGGTCCTGCACCACGAGAGTCCGGCGGGAGGAAGCAGACGCACAGCGATACAGTTCGGGCTGGATAGAGGTGTTGTCAGGTCATGGGTAGAGGTCTATCGCCAACATGGTGAGGCAGGATTGGCTCGCCGTACACGCCCCCAGGTCTATGATCTGGCCTTCAAGCTGAAAGTCGTGCGTTTTCTCGAAGAAGGCGGCTCTCTTCGTGAGGCCAGTGCTTACTTCAACATCCCAGCGCGTACTACCATTAGAGAATGGCGGCGCCAGTATGCCTCTCATGGGGTTGACGGCTTGTCTGACCGCCGTGGGAGACCTCGTGTGAAAAAGAAGAAACCGCCATCCTCTGGTACCAAGGCACCTGACCAGATGTCGCCAGAAGAAATGGCGGAGGAGTTGGCCTATCTGCGAGCAGAGAACGCCTATCTAAAAAAGCTGAAAGCCTTGGCTCAGTCAAAACGATCAACCGAAGAGAAAAAACGTTGATCATCAATGAGCTAAGGCAAAGCCATGCGCTTGCTTACTTGCTGCGTGCAGCTGGCCTTGCGCGTAGCGTCTATTACTACTGGCGAAAAGTGCTTCAGCGCCCAGATGCTTATGTGTCCGAAAGACAGCTTATCCATCGTATCTTCCATGCCCACAAGGGGCGCTACGGCTATCGCCGCATGACGCTGGCCCTTCGGAGGGAAGGCTGTCATCTCAATCACAAGACCGTCCAGAAGTTGATGATACAGGCAGGACTAAAATCAACAGTGCGACCCAAGCGTTACCGGTCCTTCCGAGGTGACGAAGGTGGTCTCGCCGCCAACCGTCTACAGCGCCATTTCCGAGCAGACCGTCCGCATCAGAAGTGGGTAACAGATATTACAGAGTTCAACATTCGAGGGGAAAAGGTCTTCCTGTCACCGGTCATGGACCTCTATAACCGAGAAATCGTGGCATTCTCTATTGCCCGTACCCCTCGGCTGCCGATGGTCATGGCCATGCTGGGTAAAGCCTTGCAGCAGGTCAAAGATGCCGAAGGGCTGGTTCTTCATTCTGATCAGGGCTGGCAGTATCAGATGCCTGCCTATCACGCGGCGTTGACCGCTAGAGGAGCCGAGGTCAGCATGTCTCGTAGCGGGAACTGCCTGGACAATGCCGTCATCGAGAACTTCTTCGGCCTCTTGAAGAGTGAGTTCTTCCATGGCCAGAAATTTACTGGTGTAGAGAGGTTCATCAGGGAACTCCGGGCCTACATACGCTATTACAACCATGACCGCATCAAGGCCAACCTAAAAGGCCTGAGCCCTGTGGAATACAGGATCCAGGCCTTGGGGACCGCCACTACCTGAATCAACCCGTCCAACTATTGGGGGTCACTTCATATTGGCGGGTCGTTTCTTGTTTGGCTCTTTACGACGTCAGGCCGCTTGTTTCCAGGACGACGCAAGTGAGGCGCTGGCCAGCACTAGCATGCTCAGGTTGCCGAAACTGAAGCTTTCGTGCAGAGCTTGCATCGGTTGTCCACGCATCGCGCCCATACTCATCAATAGCGGCAGGAAATGCTCTGGTGTCGGGTGGGCATAGCGGGCATGGGGCGCCAGGCGTTGCCAGTTGGCGATAGCTTTCAGGTCGCCCGCTTCGGCAGTATCGCGCGCCCAGGCATGGAATTCCCGGGCCCAGGCATCCGGCTCGGCGAATTCTGTTTTGCGATCGCCCAGGTTATGGGTGGCGGCCCCGGAGCCGACCAACCACAAATTCTCACGCTCGGCGTATTCGCCCAGGCGTGCCGCGATCTTCAGTTGTTGATCGGTGTCGAGCGCTATGGGTACGCTGACCGGTAGCAGCGGTACCTTGGCATCGGGCCACAGCAATGAGAGCGGCGACCAGACGCCGTGATCCAAGGGGCGTGACGGGTCAAGCGCTGCGTCGATCCCGTTTTCCTGCAGTGCCTGAGCGAGATCTCTAGCGGTATCCGGCATTCCTGGGGCCGGGTAATGCATCCGATACAAGGCTTCGGGAAAACCGTAGAAATCATGCAGTGTCTCGGGATGTGCTGCCGAACCCAGCGTCAGGTTCGGTGTCTCGAAGTGTGCCGAGATCACCAAGGCGCCTTTTGGCCGTGGTAACCGCTTGCCCAGCGCGACCAGGAAGTCCCGAGCCGGATGGTCGCTGAGCACCAGGCTTGGCGAGCCATGCGAAATGAACAGTGAGTGCAGCATCTTGGGCTCCACGAATATCAGTGAATGGATGCTTTCAGCTTATGCCTTCCCGAGATGCTGTGTAGCCCATATCCAGCGAATGGTCTCTTGCCCGTTCGGCAATAATTCTCGGCCGATGAGATAGCGGGCGACTGCTCTCAGGCACTAGCCGGCTGACCGCCGTCGCGACGCCGATGAGGTCCGAACAGGCAGGCCAGCAATAGGATGAGGCCTGTAAGGCTGGCGATCATACCGGCTGCACTTAGGGAGGCCTCGAAGCCTATCCAGCCGGGACCATAACCGGCTAGCACATAGCCAAGCACGGCGGAGATCAGGGCAAATACTTGGCTCCACGCAACCTGCTTGCCGAGATGGTTGGTCATCAGGCGCGCGGCAGCAGCCGGGCAGATGAACATGGCGATAACGATGATCGAGCCCACCGCGTCAAAGGCGGCGATAGCAGTGATCGCGACCATGATCACCAGTAGCAGGTCGGTGAGGACCGGCCGTGCCTGAATGCTGGCGGCGAAAGCCGAATCGAAGCTGCCGACCACCAGCGGTCGCCAAGCCACGACCACGAAAGTCAGCACCATCAAACCTACCCAGGCGACCCGCGCAAGTTGGGGCGGTAAATCGGCCAGCGCCTTGGGGTCGAACAGTGACGACCAGTGCACGCCCTCGAACCAGATCAGGCTTTCCAGGTTACCGTACAGCGCGTGTTCGACATCGAGATGGACGCCGCTGGCATCGTTCCACTCCAGCATCAGTACGCCAAGGGCAAAGATGGCGGTGAAGACGACCCCCATGGCAGCGCTGGATTCGACACGTCCCAGGTGTTTGATCAATTCGATCATGGCCACAGTGACCAGCGCGGCCACTCCAGCGCCGATCATCATTGCCGAGGCGGCCAGAGTGCCTGTTATCAAGAAGCTGGCCACAATGCCGGGCAAGGCGACATGACTGATGGCATCCCCGATCAGACTCTGGCGACGCAATACCAGGAAATTGCCTAGCAGGGCACAGGTTAGGCTGATGGTCACGGCCACCACCAAGGGCACCAGACTCAGCATCAGGAAATCGGCCATTACGAGGCACTCCTTAGCGGTGAGTGCAGACGCAACTCGAGTAACATCATCATATCCGGAGGCAGGCAGTCACTGATCGGCTCAAGCCCCAAGTGGTCCAGGTGCGCCGCTTCGTCGGGATACAGAGAGCGATACAACGACCACAACTGCTCCTCATGCTCAGCATCGCGAGCGGCGGCCAACCCCGCTGGAGTGGGTACGTGATCGCGGCGAATGAAGTCATGACGGCGCAGTACCCGCAGGGTCAGGGTATCGTAGATGGCTTCCCGGCGCGCCATGGCTAAAAGTCCTTGGCGGAGGTGCACTCTGGTCTTGAAGCGGTAGTGGGCGACCAGCATGGCGATGATGCCACGGCGGGGCGAGATCAAAAGTGATAGCGCGAACAAGGCAAACGTGCTGAGCACGATCAATGGACCGGTGGGTAGACCTGTACGCACGCTCGACAGCGTGACGCCAAGGTAACCGGCCAAGACGCCGCAGATAGCGGCAATGGCCACCATCTGCAGCGGTCGGTCGGTCCAGAAGCGGCCGGTGACGGGGGGGATGATGGTCAAGGCGACGATCAGGATCAGGCCGGTCACCTTCAATCCGATGACAGTCACGGCAAGCAACAGCATCAGCATCAGTGTGTCGATACGCTGTACTGGGATCCCATTGGTGGTGGCATATTCCGCGTCGAAACACACCAGCAGGAACTGCCGGCGCAGCATGAAAATGGCGATCAACAGCACTAGGGCGCACACGCCGATGAGCTGGGCTTCGCCGCTCAGCATACCGGCCGTGGAGCCTACCAGATAATCGGTCAGACCGGCCTGACCGCCGGTATTCATTGCCTGAATCGCGGTAATCAGTACGACTCCCAAGCCGAATAGTGTCGACAGTACGGCGCCGATGGCGGCGTCCTCGCCCAGACGTGTGCGCTCACTGATGTTTTGGACTCCCCATAGCCCGAAGGCGGCGCTGAGCCCTGCCCCTATCATCAGCCCTGGTAGCCAGCGACCGTTATCGAATAGCGCCGCCATGACGATGAAGGCCAGCATCAGTCCCGGCAGTGTGGCATGGCTGATCGCATCGCTGACCAGCGAGCGTTTACGTAGCAGGATGAAGCTGCCGATCATGCCAGCGCTGGCGCCGAGCAGCATGGCCCCTAAGGTGACCAAAGAGGTGTTGTAGCCGGCAGAAAAGGTCAGGGCACGTAACCAGACATCCATGACCTCACGCCTCCTGCGTCGCAGATGACGGTGCCACGATGCGCTCGATCTGCAATGGACTCAGGCGACCGCCGTAGGTCTCCTGAAGGGTCGCCTCGGTGAACATGTCATCCACGGGGCCTGCCGCAATGCGACGCACGTTGAGTAGCAGCACATGATCGAAGTAGTCGCGAACCGTGGACAGGTCGTGGTGCACGCACAGCAAGGTCTTGCCCTGTTGCTTGAGGGCTTTCAAGACTTCGACGATGGCTTTCTCGGTCGCCGCATCGACTCCAGCGAAGGGTTCGTCGAGAATCGTCAGGTCAGCCGACTGAGCCAGAGCCCGGGCCAGAAAGACACGCTGCTGCTGACCACCGGAGAGCTGTCCGATCTGGCGTTTGGCGAAGGACTCCATGCCGACTCGGGAAAGGCACTCCATTGCTTTGTCGCGATGTCGGCGCCGCGTGAGTTGCCACCAGCGCAAATCACGAAATAGCCCCATCACCACGACATCGAGCACAGTGGCGGGGAAGTCCCAATCGACGCTGCTGCGTTGTGGAACATAAGCGACATGGTGGCTTTGCTTCGCATAAGGTTCGCCATAGACCAGCACTTCGCCAGACAGTCGACGCTTGATACCTAGAGCGGCTTTGAGCAGTGTGGACTTGCCAGCCCCATTAGGGCCGACGATGGCACTGAGGCTGCCGGGCGGGATGACGAAGTCCACGGAGTAAATCACAGGTTTCTGGCCATAGCTCACGGTTAGCCCATGTATCGCCAGAGGGCTTTCGGCGATGACGGGATCCTCGATACGACTGGCTTTCACAGGCTGTCCTCGCGGTTGGTGCTCAGCTTGCCACTCATGCCGTCAGACGGGGCGTCGCCGCCAAGGGCGCGGGCGATGGTGGTGACATTATGGTCGATCATGCCGATGTAGGTTCCTTCATAGGTACCCGGGGCTCCCATGGCATCGGAATAGAGTTCTCCCCCAATCTTGACCTCCCAATCCTGTGCCGCTGCACCTTCCACCAAGGCGCGGATATTGCGTTCGGAGACCGAGGATTCGACGAAGATGGCGCCAATCTTTTGTTCCACCAGTAAGTTCACTAGTGTCTCAATGCGCGCCAAGCCAGCTTCACTTTCGGTCGAAAATCCCTGAATACCCTCCACTTCGTAGCCATAGGCATCGCCAAGATAGCCGAAGGCGTCATGTGCCGTGACCAATACCTGAGCCGACTCCGGTACGCTGCCAAGCACTTTCCTGGCGTAGTCCTCCAGTGTCCTCAGGCGCTCGAGAAAGGCGTCGGCATTGGCCTTGAAATCGTCGCGAGCCTCGGGGTTCAGCTCGATCAGTGCATCGCGTGTCGTTGTGACGACGTAGCGCCAGCGTCCGGGATCCATCCAGACGTGAGGATCCCAACGATCGGTGTACTCTTGGTCTGCCCGGCGTCGTTCATCGGGGACGGCTTCTCCTACTGCGAATACCGGCTTACGCTGGGACAGGCGGTCGAGAAATTCCATGAGTTGGGCCTCGAGGTCCAGTCCATTCCAGAACACCGCATCAGCCTGGGTCATGGCCGAGATGTCGTTACGCGTCTGGCGATAGAGGTGAGGATCCACACCAGGTCCCATTAGACTCCGTACCGAGACATGTGCGCCGCCGACCTGGTTCAGGGTGTCGGCAATCATGCCGGTGGTGGCAACAATTTGCAGTGGAGGGGATTGAGCATGGCCAGTGTTCCAGAATATGGCCAACAAGACAGGCAGCGAGATCTTGGCGAAGCGAAGAAACGGCATTCAGTCATCCTGTGTCAGTGATCGATATCCTTGTCAAGCTACACCTGAAAACCGTCTACGCCCGTTGTCTTCTTGAAATGGTTGTCTTCTGGAAATGGCTGTGACGACTTGACAGGCAAATGCTCAACTCCTTTTTCCTTACGCTACACTCTTAGCAGGTAAAGTGTTCATTGAACGATCCTAGCCCGTCGATAGGGCATTCGAATTTCCAATAGCCAAGCATTCGCGCTTCAATGACACAAGCTTAGCCGACATCTGCCTGAACATTTGAGTGGCAGACACAAGGAGAATGCTCGGTGCCACAGTTTCAGCCGATCCACCACTTGCTGCATCCCATGCGCAATACCTTGTACCTGGCACTGGCCGGGTCGAGTTTTGGCCTGGGGGTGGTGGGCGTCTTCCTTCCGTTGATGCCAACCACGTGTTTCATGCTATTGGCTGTATGGGCGGCATCCAAGGGCTCGCCACGTTTTGCCAGTTGGATTCGTTGCCATCCACGCTTTGGCCCGCCGATCGTTGCTTGGGAAAGCGAGCGAGCCATTCCACGCCCTGCCAAGTGGATCGCTCTGATCATGCTGGTATTGTCCATGATATTGCTCGCTTTTACCGTTGATGTTCTGGCGCTCAAAGTGGCATTGCTGGTGTCATTGAGTCTACTGGGAATATGGATCGTCACCCGGCCCGAGCCTCGTCCGGCCACGTCGCTCATGGCCACGTCGCGCTTTCGCCAGCGCTGATACCCTCATTGTCGCTGACATTGTGGCAGATGACGCTGACTTTGAGTCAGTCGCCCCTGGCGCCGTACAATGATCGGCGATTACCGAACAGGAGCGTTCCTCGATGTCAGCACCGCAGCCGATTCATCTGCACGATTATCAGCTTCCCGCTTACCGGGTCACACACACCGAACTCAAGTTCGATCTGTCACCTTCGGCAACCCGTGTCGTGGCACGCCTCCATCTCGAGCGTCATTCAGAGCGCCAAGAGGACAACTTGCCGCTGGTGTTGAACGGCGAGCATCTGAAGCTCCTGCGTGTTGCAATCGATGGCCAAGAGCTGGGAGCCGGAGAATACTCGGTCGATGCCGAGACGCTGACCATATTTGAAGTGCCGCAGAGGTTTCTGCTGGATACCGAGGTGGAGATTGCCCCTGAGTCCAATACGGCGCTTGAAGGCCTCTACCTGTCTAACGGTATGTTCTGTACCCAGTGCGAGGCCGAGGGGTTTCGACGTATCACCTACTATCCGGACCGTCCGGATGTCATGGCGACATTTTCCACTACCGTGATCGGTGACGCAGCGAGCCTGCCGGTGCTGCTCTCCAACGGTAACCCGGTGGAGCGTGGTGAACTACCGAATGGCAGGCACTTCGTCACTTGGGAAGATCCTTTTCCCAAGCCCTGCTATCTGTTCGCCTTGGTGGCTGGCGATCTGGAAAAGGTCGAGGACCGATTCACCACCATGAGCGGGCGCGACGTCACTCTGCAGATCTGGGTCGAGAAGGAGAACCTCGATAAGACCGACCATGCCATGGCGTCGTTGAAGCGTGCGATGAAGTGGGATGAGGACACTTACGGTCGCGAGTATGATCTGGATCTGTTCATGATCGTTGCCGTCAATGATTTCAATATGGGGGCGATGGAGAACAAGGGGCTGAACATTTTCAACTCGGCGGCGGTGCTGACCCATCCGTTGACGGCGACCGATGCCGCCTTTCAGCGTGTCGAAGGTATCGTTGCCCATGAGTATTTCCATAACTGGTCGGGCAACCGGGTAACTTGTCGTGATTGGTTCCAGCTCTCCCTGAAAGAAGGCTTCACCGTCTTCCGTGACCAGAGCTTTTCCGCCGACACCAATTCGGCACCAGTCAAACGCATCGAAGACGTTTCCTTTTTCCGTACCGCCCAGTTCGCCGAAGATGCCGGCCCCACCGCCCATCCCGTACGTCCCGACCATTACATCGAGATCAGCAATTTCTATACCCTCACCATCTACGAGAAAGGGGCGGAAGTGGTACGCATGCTGCGTAACCTGCTGGGTTGGGAGGCTTTCCGCAAAGGTACGGATCTCTACTTTTCACGTTTCGACGGCCAGGCGGTGACCATCGAGGATTTCGTAGGCTGCATGCATGAGGTTTCCGGGCAGGATTTGTCCCAGTTCATGAGCTGGTATTCTCAGGCGGGCACTCCGGAAATCGATGCTAACGGCCATTATGACTACGCCAAGAGCGAATATCATTTGACGCTACGTCAGCGTACGCCAGCCACGCCCGACCAGCACGAGAAGCTGCCATTGCATATTCCTATCCGCCTGGGGTTGGTGGGGACAAAATCCGGCGATGACCTGGAGATGACGTTGGATGGCGAGACACTGGGCAAAGATGCGGTCATCCACCTGCGGGAAGAAGAGCAGAACTTCGTGTTCACCGGCATCGCCGAGGCGCCGGTACCGTCGTTGCTGCGAGGCTTCTCGGCCCCAGTCAAGCTGCGTTTCCCGTACGGACGTGAGGACCTGGCCTTCCTGTTGCAGCATGACTCGGATGGTTTCAATCGCTGGGATGCGGGGCAGCGTTTGGCCATGTTGGCGTTGGACGATCTGATAGCGGCGCATCGCAATGGTGTGGAGAAGGTCATGGACGTGCGCGTGGTCGACGCCTTCCGTACCTTGCTGACAGCCAAGGTCGACGATAAAGCCGTCTTGGCGGAAATGCTGACCCTGCCTTCGGAAGCCTATATTGCCGAGCAGCAGCCAGTGGTCGACGTCGATGCCATCCATGCTGCGCGTACTTTCGTCAAACAGTCGCTGGCGGTTGCCCTACGCGATGAGTTCATGGCCGTATATGGTGACCATCAGTCGGACGTCTCTTATGCTCCGGAACCGGGACAGATTGCCGACCGCGCTCTGAAGAATGTCGCGCTGTCGTACCTGATGAGCATCGAGGACGAAGAGGCAGTGGCCTTGACGCAACAGCAATTCGAGGCCGATCACAACATGACAGATGTGCGGGCTGCCTTGACGTTGCTCACGCACAGTTCTCGTAGTGATCTCGCCGACCCGGCTCTCAAAGCCTTCGGTGAGAAATGGGCTCATGATTCATTGGTCATGGATCAATGGTTCAGTATCCAGGTGACCCGTCCACAACCGGATGTGCTGGAACGGCTCAAGTTCCTGATGCAGCATCCCGCTTTCTCACTGAAGAATCCCAACAAGGTGCGTGCCCTGATCGGAACCTTCGCCAGTCAGAATCGGGTCAACTTCCATCGGATCGATGGTGAGGGCTACCAATTGCTGGCCGACGTGGTCATCGAGCTCAACAAGCTCAACCCCGAGATTGCTGCACGTATCATCACGCCGCTGACTCGTTGGCAGCGTTTCGACGAGACCCGCCAGGCACTGATGAAGGCCGAGCTCGAGCGCATTCGCGCTGAGGAACTTTCCCCCAACGTCTACGAAGTGGTGGAAAAAGCGTTGGCGGCGTGAGGTATCGAACGTCGCCATTCACGCTCCAGGCCGCCTGCGAGGCGGCCTGGTGATGGGGAATGTGCAACGAGACTGGTATGAGTCACTTCTTGTATGGTTGGGCTTGACGCGGGAAGACAATGATGCTTTTAATGGATTGGTATTGGTTCAATTAGCCAATACCAATCTGCAATCGCAACCAAAGGCTCGAGATGATGACTTCGACTTGCTGCGTACCAAGCAATTGGCTGTACACCATGAAACATGGTGTGCGAGCCCATGCTTGCCCGCGAGCCGCCTCTCGACTCTGATCTCATCGGCCGCGGATCTTACCGCGGCCCCGATATCCTCACCGATTTCCCCGTCCCCGATAAGGTCCCTGGCTTCCAACCTGGAAGGGAGACCTCGTTATGACCTTGTTCCGTCGTTTTGCACGCGTTCTTGAACGCCCGATTCGGAAGTACCGCGAACGTCGCAGCTACCAAGCCGTGTCGCATCTCGATGACCACTTGCTGCGCGATATCGGCTTGCGCCGTGAACGGGAAGTGATTGTGCCAATTTATCCCGATGGTGAGCCGCAGGAGCGCGTGCCGGCTTCGACACGGAACAGAGTGGTGAAGCAGAAGGAGAGTGGCGTGACGCGATGCTGTCCACACTGTGGAGCGTCACTGGCTTAGCGGTGCCACGGCTGCAGGAAAGCGGTCGTGGCCAAATGAAGTGTCACAGCTCTGAACCTCGGGAATGAGGTTTGGGGCTGTGAGTCGGCATTGCCGGCGGAAAATGGGATACTGCGCTGACAACCTCTTACTATATGTAAATAACGTTTCGTGAAGCTGGGAGGCGATGACGTCAATGACGGATCACTTGGTGATCGTGGCTTATCTGGGGGCGGCCTGGCTGGCAGGCAGTCTGATCGGACTGGAACGCAGTTATCATGGCCGACCCGCGGGGTTTCGTACCCATGCTTTGGTGTGCTTGGCCTCGGCGCTGCTGATGATGGTGTCCACTCACCAAGGGCAATGGTTTGGAGCCTCCATACCAAGCTCGGCGATCAATACCGACCCCACGCGAATGGCACAGGGGATCATGACCGGTATCGGCTTTTTAGGGGCTGGAGTGATCTTCAAGGAAGGGTTGACGGTACGCGGCCTAACCACGGCAGCCTCGATTTGGGTGACGGCAGCGCTGGGGATTCTCTATGGCATCGGCTTCCTGTTTCCGGCGATTATCGTCACGTTGGTGACTTTGCTGACCCTATCGCTGTTTCGTTGGGCTGAAGCACGTATGCCGAGCCAGCATTTCGCCGATCATGTACTGGCTTTTCCCATCGATTCGACACTCGACGAGGTTCAGATGCGAGCCCTCATCAAGGAGCAAGGCTTTCGCATCAAGTCTCTGAGCTACCGTTTGGTACAACGCGGTACGGTCTTCGAGTACCACATGACGCTGCAGACTCTGGATCGACAGAATCTAAGTCGGTTGGCCGAGCGGCTGCGTCGCGAAGATAACGTGCTGGAATTTCGGCTGTCGCCGCTGGCCGAGTAATGAGAGCTCACTTGTACATCGACAGGCAAAAGGCGAAGCTATACTGGCTACCTTGCTAAAGGATGGCCGAGATGGCGAAGACGTCAGACTCAGCAAGATTGATTCTCAATGGAATGTCAGCCCAGTTGCCCGCCGTCAGGGAAGCCATTTTTTCCCGGCGCCAGCTAGGAAGCAAGCTGGAGGTACAGGTGACCTGGGAGCAGGGCGATGCAGCAAGGTTCGCTCAGCAGGCAGGGCGCGACGGAGTTTCTCGTGTGATTGTCGGCGGCGGAGATGGCACCGTTAACGAGACCGTCAATGGCCTGATGCAGCTTCCAAGGGAACAGCGGCCGCCATTGGCCATTCTGCCCCTGGGTAGTGCCAATGATTTTGCCACCTCCTTGAATTTACCCATGGACCCTGAGTCGGCACTCGATGTTGCCTTCACGGCCTCACCACAACCTGTCGATGTTCCTTGCCTGGGTAATACGTATTACCTGAACATGCTTTCCGCCGGATTCGGAGCCGAGGTTACGTCCTCCACCCCCAAGATGCTCAAGCGCTTATTGGGTGGTGGGGCCTATTCACTGATGGGGCTTGTCAAGGCTTGGCGCTATCAGCCTTACTATGGGCGACTGCGCTGGCCTGAAGGTGAGCGCCGGCTACCTCTTTTTGTGTTAGCCATCGGCAACGGTTCCCACGCCGGTGGCGGGCAATGCTTGACGCCTCAGGCCCATCTCGATGATGGGTTGCTGGATGTGCTGGTCGTGCGCCATTTTTCCTCACTCCACGAGTTGAAGCAGATGCGCGATGAGCTCAAGCGGCTCCCCGAGACCGGGGCGTTCGTTGATTATTTTCAGACCTCACGACTGAGTTTCGACGCGGAAACGCAAGTATCCTTCACGCTTGATGGTGAACTGCAGCAATTTGCCTCTTTCGAGGTGGCCTTGGAGAACGCCGGTTTGGAGCTGCTAGCACCTGCAGAAAGGTGCCAACTGTTCTCCCGCACCTTGCCCTGATCCTGCAACGAGACTGCCGATAAGACTAGCAAGGAGATGAATGATCATGCTGACCCCTTTCTCTGTGGTGAAAAGGCCGTCATGTTCTTTTTCGGTCCCAGTGACAATGCGCCGATGTTCAAGGCATTTCGCGACATCATGGGACAGCTATTCACTACTTGGGGTTGGCCGGAAGGAGTCACACTATGGATGAATTCATGCAGGCCGCTATTGTCGAAGCAAAGAAAGGTGCGGCAGAAGGAGGTGTGCCGATCGGCTCGGTTCTGGTGCATCGGGGGCGTATCATTGGTCGTGGTCATAACCAACGCCAGCAACGAGGCAGTGTGGTGCTGCATGCCGAGATGGACGCGTTGGAGGATGCAGGCCGTCAACCCGCGGTGGTATATCGTGAGTCGGTACTTTATACCACCTTGTCGCCATGCCCGATGTGTAGCGGGGCTATTGTGCTGTATGGCATACCGCGCGTGGTGATAGGAGAGAATCGAACCTTCATGGGAGATGAAGCTCTCTTGCGCTCGAGAGGCGTCACTCTGGAGGTGCTTGATGATTCGGCTTGTCATGCCTTGATGGAGGCTTTCATTCGTGAGCATCCGGATCTTTGGTATGAAGATATCGGTGAATGATTGTTGGCTTGCGAGGTTGTTCGGGCTCTGATGGAATATGCTGCTTGTTTTAGGATGATTTCATGAATCACTGGAGAGGAAGTGATGGCGAATAAACCCTGGATTACGCTCGTTGCGGCGCTGGCTTTGTCTGTGGGTCTGATGGGCTGTGGTGACAATGACGATGATGCCGCTTCCGAGCCGGGCAATGGTGTCGATGAAACCGTTGAGACCCCGCAAGCTCAGGATGCCCCGGAAGAAGAGACACGACCGGAAGGGGGAGAGAGCGGTGACGGTGAGCCTATGGCGGAAGAGCAGGGCGCACCGGCGGAGGACGTGGAGAGTGGCACTGAGCCGATGACCGAAGGGTCCGGTAGTACTGGTGCGGCCTCTTCGACTCAGGATGACAAAACGACCCAGGATGATGCAACGACGCAAAATGACGAAACCACAGCGTCACAGGGCCAAGGACCTGAGCCTACCGAGGAGACCCTTGGCGAAACACCGGATACCATCGACGAACAGTCGGCCATGCCTGGCGAATCCTCAGATGCCGATATCGAGGCGTTCATGGAACAAACCGAGCGGCGTTTCGAGGAGGCAGAGCGTGAGATCGATGAGAAGTTCAAGGAAGCCGAGCGACAGGACCCTGCTGCTGACAACGTCGAGACCGAAGAGCCAGAAAATTGAGAATGACGTTTTCTGACGTATAGGGACGTATAAGCGAAAAAGGTCCACCGAGGTGGACCTTTTCATTACCACTTGCTTAATGCATGAAGCTCTTAGGCAATTGGCGAGTTCAAGACCGTCAACGCTTAGTTGGCGATCTTGATGTTAGCGGCCTGAAGGCCTTTCTTACCTTGAGTGACGTCGAAGGTAACCTTCTGACCGTCCTGCAGGGTCTTGAAGCCTTCAGCCTGAATTTCGGAGAAGTGGGCGAACAGGTCATCACCGCCGTCATCCGGAGAAATGAAGCCGTAACCCTTGGTGTCGTTAAACCACTTGACAGTGCCAGTTGCCATTGTCGATTTCCTTAACTAACTAAATGATGGTGCTGGGCAGGCAAAGGCTTATCCAATGCCCTAGTGCCCGTAGTGCGTGGGTAAGGCAAAGAAGAAGGGCGCACTGGGAGTCTCGAAGGAATCGATCAACAACTGACGACATTCTACTTGCAAACCAACGCAGCGGATGATGCATCAGGGGTAGGGTTGCGTCAAGATAGGCTCCGCCTCCCTTGAACTGATGCCCGCCAAATCACTTTAGATGGAAAAAACAGGCACGTCCAGAAAGTCGATTTGGTAATGTCTCATGTAACGCCTGGCGGGTGGTGGCAGGCAGGAAAGTTCTCGGAATCTATGGGAAGACGTCATGGCGACACTGAGCACGACACCTAGCGGTACTCACAGCAAATTGATCGGCTACCTGTTGTGGCTCTTTGGCTTTCTGGGGGCGCACCGCTTCTACTATGGCAAGCCGGTAACGGGGACCATTTGGTTCTTTACTCTTGGTTTGCTGGGCATTGGCTGGGTAATCGACCTGTTTCTGATCCCTTCCATGGATCGTCAAGCGGATCTGCGCTTTCACGCCGGCCCGATCAATTATTCGCTGGCCTGGGTTCTGCTGACCTTTCTGGGGGTATTCGGTATTCATCGTTTTTACATGGGTAAATGGCTGACTGGCATCCTTTATCTGCTGACGTTAGGGCTGTTGGGACTTGGCGTACTCTACGATTTCTGGACGCTCAACGATCAGATCTCTGTCAGGCATGCCAAGCGTGGCATCTTCAATTGATCGATCGTTCCAGGAGGCATGATGTTTCTGGATGCACAATTTTGGCCTTTCCTCGTTGCCATCACACTGCTGACCATGAGTCCCGGGGTGGACACGCTGCTGGTCATTCGCAATACCACTCGTGGAGGGTTGCATGACGGTGTACTCACCAGCTTGGCGATCTGCAGTGGTTTGTTCGTGCATGCCACGGTATCGGCGCTGGGGATCTCGATCATCCTGCTGCAGTCGGCTTGGGCGTTCGGAGTGCTCAAGCTGGCCGGGGCGGGCTATTTGATCTGGTTGGGAGCGCAGAGTCTACTGAGCGCTCGTCGCAGCAAACCACTGCCGATAGTCGGTGTGTCGGGTTACCGAGCGCGGGTGTCGGTGGGCGTGCCATTGCGCGAGGGGTTTCTGTCCAATGTGCTGAACCCCAAGACGGTGGTTTTCTACATGGCCTTCCTGCCACAATTCATTGCGCCGGGCGATCCAGCGTTAGCCAAGTCTCTTTGGCTGGCTGGAGTGCATTTCGTGATTGCCAATATCTGGCAGATCGCTATCGTCTTGATGGTGGGTAGCGCTGGGAAATGGCTGGCCAAACGTTGGGTGTCGCGTAGCCTGGATGGGGCCACTGGCGCGGTGATGATCGGTTTCGGCTGCAAGCTGGCGTTGGAGCAACGGCCAGCTTGACGCCCTTTAACCTCAGGCCCTCCGTATGCCGAGGGCCTGAACCGTTCACTTTCGAGCTAACAGCGAGGCGTTGTAGCGATTGTTGGTCTCAGCTGCACTCAGCATGGCCACTCCTTGTGGATCTCCTCCGTTGGCCAAACTCTCGAAGATAACACGGTAACTCATGACGGCTTGTACGTAATCGCGCGTCTCGCGATAGGGGATGCTTTCGACGAACAGATCGAACTCATGGTCGGCTTCGCGGAGCCAGCGATCGACACGGCCGGGGCCGGCATTATAGGCAGCGGTTGCGGCCAGGCGATTCCCGCCGTAGCGGTCGAGCATATCGCGAATGTAGGCGCTGCCAAGGCGCACGTTGGTCTCTGGGTCCAGCACGCCATAAGGCCCAGGGTCGGCAATCCCCAGTTGACGGCTCACCAGAGTGGCGGTACCGGGCATCAGTTGCATCAGGCCTCGCGCTCCGGCCGGAGAGAGGGCCTTGGGATTATAAGCACTCTCACGTCGGGCGATGCCCATCAGCAGGTAAGGGTCGACACCGTTGGTACTGCCCCACTTCAGGAAAGTGTCGCGATAGGCTTCGGGAAAACGCCAGTCCAGGGCATTCCACATTTCAGCAGCGATAGTGGTTTGCACCAACATGGCATGCCAGCCTTGGCGGTGCGCATAGTCAGCAAGCGCCTTGGCTTCTTCTTCGCTGGCCTGGGCGGCGGCTGTGTACCACTCGCTGCTGGCCAGCCCCCGCTCACCAATGCGCATCAACGCCTCGGTACGTTGTACCACAGGCCACTGTGCCACCTCGCGCCGATATGCCTCGTTAAAGCCGGCGCGTTCGAGATTCAGGGCATAGGGTTGGCCGAGACGGTCGGCAGCGGCAAAGCCGAAGAAGCTGCGATCATCGGCAGCGGCGGCATAAGCTTGGTTGGCGGTCTGTGTATCTCCGAGCTTCTCGAGAGCACGTCCCAGCCAATATTGCCAACGCGCTTCCTGGCGCGGCTCATCCGGCATCATATGGACCCAGTCGATCACGCCACGCCAGTCGCGCTCGGCAAGGGCTCGGCGAACGCGTAGTTCCAGAAGGTCGGCATCAGCCAAGCGGGGTAGGGCTTCATCGATCCAACCACGGTTGTTGCGAACTTCACGCACCATGGAATAGAAGGCCAGGTCGTGCTCGATACTGTGGCGGTGTTCGGTATCGATCTCCAAGTGAGGGGCGATCTTACGCCAGGCTTCCAAGGCTGCCTCGGTGTCGGCACGCGTGAATCCGTGCATGGCGGCGGCGAACATCGCGCTGCTGCCTTGCCCTTGTGGGCCGACACGGGCCGGAACCTGGGTCACGGCGGCAAAGTCACGCCGCAACCGCTCCACGGCATCGCGTGCATTCTGCCACTCACTACCGAGCATGCGTCCCAGGTAGCTCATGAGCCCCGACTCGCCCTCTTGCCAGGCCAGCATCATACGTTCCCAGACATCCTGATCGCTGATTTCGCCTTTGGCGCGCAAGATGTCGAACAGAGTGTCGCATGCAGAAGGTTGGGAGTGACCGGCATGCCAGAGCTTGCGCCCCCCTGCGGCGGCAGCGGATGGATCGGGCCCCAACAATGCCGTGTAATAGTGACATTGGCGTTCGGTACCACTGGGTTCGCCGTTGCTCACTGCCAATAGACTGTCGTAGCGTCCGCTATTGCCGTAGCGTGAAATGGCTTGCCCACGCATCCACTCGCTCAGAGGAGAGTCGGCATAACGTTCGATGAAGGTCAGTACTTGGCTGGGCTCGACATGGGGCAAGCGCCCGCGTAGACGATGGTATTCCACATAACCCTTCAGGACATGGCCATCGATGGCAGCCTGGTCGACCTTGTCCCACTGTTGATTGCGAGCGGCATTCAGGGCTTCGCGCATGGCGTTGTCATTGGCTTGGACAGTAGCGGTCAACAGTAAGCTGAATGACAGGGTCTGGAACATGGCGCTGAGATAACGGGTGATGGACGGTTGGCGCATGGCGACATGCCTCCGGGGGCTGACGAGTCTCGAATTGGTCCATCCTCGCCGATGATGACACATTTGAGTAGTGTCGCCGTAGCCCGACAGTGGCTTGACTTTCACGGGATCGCGTTACACTGGTGATGCAACGCATTCTGGAGATAGGGACATGGCGAAATGGTTGTTGGGATCCTTGTTTGGCCGTCTCCGCCGACGTGGTTGGGCCGTGCAGCGAATCGGGCGTGCGTTGCGGCTGTTCGTACCCATGACACGTGACGTGGTGATGCGTCGCTATAGGCCGGTGCCTTGGTCGGCGTTTGCCTGGATGGGGCTGGCGTTGGCATATCTGGTCATGCCGTTCGACCTGGTTCCTGATGTCATCCTGTTGACGGGGTGGTTGGACGATGTAGTGATCGTGGGGTGGCTGCTGACGCGAGTCGATCGGCGTTTGACGGCCTATCGTGACTGGAAGGGAGAGGCATCTTGAGTTTTTCTGACCGATGCTTGCCCGTCGTCAGGGAGAAACGTAGAGTTAAACGATCGTTTTGATTTTCGCTTTTGCCGAGGTCCACACTAAGATGGCCATCCCGACAATACCCGACGAGCGCTCCGCCGACAGTTGGAAAGCTGCCATGACGCGGTTTGTACAGGTCATCCCGCATACCCGGGGGTTGGGTCTCGAAGTGTTGGACGTTACACCTCCCACGGTCACCATGCGCTTGCCTTGGCATCGAGATCTGCTTGGAGACGAAACTCGCGATCTGGTGCACGGCGGTGTGCTGAGTATGATGCTGGACACCCTGTGTGGTTCCGCAGTGCTATGTGGTTTGCCAGTGCCGGAAGTCTGCCCGACGCTTGATCTGCGTGTCGACCATTATCGGCCAGGGCTGGCGGGTCATGATCTGCTGGGTGAAGCCCGCGTCGTGAGAGTGACGGAATCAATGGTCTTCATCGAGGGTTGCATCTGGCAACGGGAGGGCCTGCCGATTGCAAGAGGCATTGCCAATTTCGTGCGTTTGGGGCCGCGTAATACCCCAGCCGGCTTTGCGGCGGCCCTGTTCGGTGAAAAGGATAGCCTTGAAAGCGGCCGGGAGATTTGACGATGCAAGAACGTATCTCTTCCCGCGAGTGGCTTGAACGCACTCGTACCAGTGGCGATGTCGACGCCATTCTGGCGCTGGTGCCCTATGCACAACGCATCGGGGTCAGCGCCATGATCGAGCCTCAAGGGCGGCTCTATCGCTTGGCACCGCAACAGGACAACATCGGCAATGTATTGCTGCCGGCTCTACATGGCGGGGTGGTGGCGGCTTTCATGGAAACCGCGGCCTCGCTGGAATTGATGCTGGTGGCAAGAGCCGTGCGGCTACCCAAGGTGATCGACTTTTCTATCGATTACTTGCGAACCGCGAATCTGGTTCCGACTCTGGCGCGTTGTACCGTACTGCGCGAGGGGCGACGCATGGCCAATGTCCAGGTTTGTGCATGGCAGGATGATGCAACGAAACCGATTGCCATGGCACGACTGCACTTGTTGTTAGCCGAACCGCCTGACGTCGATAGTGACGCTATCGCTTCGCATGCTTGAAAAGCGCCTATAGAGCCCCATATTTCCGAACACGTTTCCGAAATACCGACGTGCCGTCCGGTGGCGGACGTCACCCACTGTTTGTGATCGATGAGGGCTCTGTTCCATGACC
Organism: Litchfieldella anticariensis FP35 = DSM 16096; assembly: GCF_000409775.1. Classification (GTDB taxonomy): domain Bacteria; phylum Pseudomonadota; class Gammaproteobacteria; order Pseudomonadales; family Halomonadaceae; genus Litchfieldella; species Litchfieldella anticariensis. The sequence continues at coordinate 538,213 of NZ_KE332392.1, forward strand.
ACTGCTACCCACGAAGAAACACTGGGTTTTCAGACCGAGGTCAAGCAACTGCTTCACCTGATGATTCACTCCCTGTATTCCAACCGGGAGATTTTTCTGCGCGAGCTGATTTCCAACGGCGCCGATGCCTGTGACAAGTTGCGTTATCAGGCGCTCGATAATGATGCGCTCTATGAAGGTGACAGCGAGTTACGTATCGAGATCGAACACGATGCCAAGGCTGGCACTGTCACCGTACGCGACAACGGTATCGGTATGAGCCGCGATGAGGTGATCACCAATCTTGGGACCATCGCCAAGAGCGGTACCGCCGAGTTCCTCAAGCAGCTCTCCGGCGAACAGCAGAAGGACGCCAGGCTGATTGGCCAGTTCGGGGTAGGCTTCTATTCCGGTTTTATTGTGGCGGACGAGGTGACCGTGCGTACCCGGCGCGCTGACCTACCTCATGATGCTGGCGTCGAGTGGCGCTCGAAGGGTGAAGGCGAGTTCACTATTGCCGATATCTCGTACGACGCTCGTGGCACCGAGATCGTGTTGCACTTGAAGAAGGACGCCAAGGAGTTCGCTGACGAATACCGGCTCAAGAGCTTGGTGCGTAAGTACTCCGACCATATCGAGGTACCGGTGCGCATGCCTCGTGTGGACGTTGAGCGAGACGACGACGGCAAGGAGATTCCGGGCACCGAAAAAACGACCTGGGAGACCGTCAATGAGGCCACCGCGTTATGGGTGCGTCCCAAGTCGGAGATCAGCGACGACGAGTACAAAGCATTCTACAAGCACGTGGCTCACGACTTCACCGATCCGCTGACATGGAGCCATAACAAGGTCGAAGGCAAGCTGGAGTACACTAGCCTGCTGTATGTGCCGAGCCGCGCACCTTTCGACCTTTACGAGCGTGATGGTGCCCGAGGCCTCAAGCTATACGTGCAGCGGGTGTTCATCATGGACGATGCCGAGCAGTTCCTGCCGCTCTACTTGCGTTTCATCAAGGGTGTGGTAGACACCAAGGACTTGTCGTTGAACGTGTCCCGCGAGCTGCTGCAGCAGGATCCACAGGTCGACAAGATGAAGGCGGCATTGACCAAGCGTGCGCTCGACATGCTCAAGAAGCTGGCCAAGGACAAGGAGCAGTATCAGAGCTTCTGGAACACCTTCGGTACGGTGCTCAAGGAAGGGCCGGCGGAAGACTACGCCAATCGCGACAAGATCGCCGCTCTGTTGCGCTTCGCCACTTCGCATACCGACACAGCGACTCAGGATCAGTCGCTGGCCGATTACGTGTCGCGCATGAAGGAAGGGCAGCAGAAGATCTACTACATCGTTGCCGACAGTTTCAATGCGGCCAAGCACAGCCCTCACTTGGAGATCTTCCGCAAGAAAGGCATCGAGGTGCTGCTGTTGTCCGATCGTATCGATGAGTGGCTGATGAGCCATCTCACCGAGTTCGAGGGTAAGCACTTCATCGATGTGGCCAAGGGCGAACTCGACCTTGGCGACATCGAGGGCGAGGAAGAAAAGAAGGCGCAGGAAGAGACCGCCAAGGCCAAGGAGGATCTGGTCAAGCGGGTCAAGGAAGCATTGGGTGAGGAGGTGCAGGAGGTCAAGGTCACTCATCGCCTGACTGACTCACCGGCTTGTGTGGTATTGCCAGAGAACGAAATGGGCTTCCAGATGCGGCGCATCATGGAGGCCGCCGGTCAGAAACTGCCAGAGGTCAAGCCAATTCTCGAACTCAATCCCGAGCATGCCCTTATCGGACGCCTCGAGAGCGTCGATGGCCAGGCATTCTCCGACCTGGCAAGAATTCTGCTCGATCAAGCAATCATCGCCGAGGGGGGGCATCTCGATGACCCGGCGGCCTATGTCAAGCGGCTCAATGCATTGCTGACAGCATGATAAGGCGCGATGGCACTACGCCACGATAGCACTATGTGAGATAAGTGCTTGCTAACCCTGCCGGCATGTAGAGCCGGCAGGGTTTATTTTTTTTCGTGGGCAAAAAAACTTAGCGATTGGCACGAATGCTGCTAGTCTTGGGCATTATTTTGTGGAGCGATGGCCCATGCACTCGACCCAACATCGCTGGATCGCACACTTGGCACGACAGCGCCATCGTGCCTTGGCACTCTTGATGGCTGGCCTGATGGTCGGTGTCCTGGCCACTCCGTTGCTGGCCGAAAACTTCGAATCCCATTTGGCGGTGGCTTCCGAGCCCATCGATGGGCTGGAAGTGTACGATGACCTCGATCCCATCAGTGAACTTCCCGACCTGCGCAGTGTGCCAGCCGGTCCCAAACGCAAGGCTGCTTTTTTCGAGTTGCTGGTGCCGATCGTCGAGGCAGAGAATGCTCGTATCCGTGCCGAACGTGATTGGCTCTTGGCAATTGCTGAACGTGGCGCTTCCCTGGATGAATATGAACAGGAACGTCTCATCGAGCTGTGTGAGCGCTATCGTGTGGAGTGCCAAGGAGAGGCAGTGGACAGCCGTCTTTTGAACCGGGTGGACACCTTGCCGCTGGAGTTGGTAGTGATTCAGGCAGTGGAAGAGTCTGGATGGGGTACCTCGCGTTTTGCGCGTCGTGGCAATAACCTGTTCGGCATGCGTTGCTTCACCAACGGCTGTGGCCTTGGACAGCAAGGAAGTGGTCGGCGCTACCAGACCTTTGACAGCGTCCAGGACGCGGTGCGCGCTTATATCCACAATCTCAACACTCACCGCGCCTATGAACGTTTGCGTGTGCGTCGCGCTGAATTGGCTCAGCAAGGGGTGGTTTCGGCCGAAGCCTTGATTGCCACCCTTGACAACTATGCAGTACGGACCGACTACAAGGACGTTCTACTATCGCTATTGCGCACCAATAGTGACTTGATCCGCCGTCATAGCTCCGACGATACAGCGTGATCGAGTGCCATCGCCCAGCGTGTCGTCGAAGCTGCCGAAGAGGGTGACGCCGAGCCTCTGTGCCGGTTTCGTACCTGCCTAACCGCCCCCTTCCGTGAACACCGGGGTTGTCGTCTTGGACGCGACCGCCTTCACGTCACGCCTCTCTCGTGTGCTTGCCCTGGTCATCATAACGAGCAGGCCATGATCTCAGCACCTATGCTGCAAGGATATGACGGCAGGAGGTACACATGGCGAGCCATACTGGCAATGCCCGACTACGCCTCGGCGATGCGCGGGATGAGGGCGCGGCATTGATGATCGTCGATGTGCAGCGGGCCATCGACGATACCCGATACTGGGGAGAGCGCAACAATATCGGAATGGAAGACAATCTGGAGGAATTGCTGGCTTATTGGCGTGGTGGCAATGGGCATATCGTGCATGTGCGGCATTTTTCGCGTACCCCAGGTTCTCCCTACCGTCCCGGCCAGTTCGGGGCCGAGTTCAAGGACTGTGTCATGCCTCGACAAGGGGAGCGGGTGGTGACCAAGCATGTGAGCAGTGCTTTCGTTGGCACCGATCTGGAAAATTGGCTCCGTCATCATGGAGTGTCGCGGCTAGTGGTAGCGGGTGTCGCCACAGCCCACGCTGTCAGCACCACTGTGCGTCATGCTGGGTGCCTGGATTTCGCGGTAACGGTGGCCGCTGACGCATGTGCCTCCTTTGCGGTAAGTGATCGTCGAGGACAGCAATGGGACGCAGAGCAGGTACATGCCTTGAGCTTGGCAGTACTCGATAGCGCCTTTGCCGACATATCCACGACCCACGACATCGTCCAGAATTTCTAAGCTGACATTGGAAGAATTGGCTACTTGGGCGACTTTCACGAAAGGAGTCGTGGGATAAGTGTGACTTGCAAAATGCCAGAATAATGTTTTGTTTATAGGAACTATAACGAAAATCGTGGGTTGGGGGTTCTCATTTATTGAATGTAAATCAAGGGTTTATATGGGTTTTTAGTCATAAGGGGTATGTTATGGAAATTATAACTATCTGTTTATGAAAGTTTTTTTTGCTTATGGACTTGCCTTTTCGATGTTTTATCAAAAAACTGTCGCTCGTTGCCTAGACGATTATGAGAATGGCGTGAACTACAGCGCCAGTGGGATACCTTTTTACCCCAGTTTTGCGGGAAACAAGGAGCAATGGGAAATGCAGAGCATGTTGATGCCGATGAGCGGTGTCGCGGCAATGAGTCGTGACGACCGTCGCCATATGGGGGGTTGGCTGTGAAGATTGGAGCTCCCAAGGAGACGGCTCGGGGCGAGGCGCGAGTCGCGCTGACGCCTGAAAGCGCCCAACATATCAAGAAGCTGGGACATGAGTGCCTGATTGAAACCGGGGCTGGTGAAGCCGCGGGTTTTAATGATGACGCCTATCGGGAGGCGGGGGTTACCGTCGTCGATGCTACCCAGACTCTCTGGGAGGCGGCCGACGTCGTCATCAAGGTGCGCGAACCTTCTGAGGAAGAAGCCGGGTTCTTGCGTCAAGGCCAGACCCTGATCTCCTTCTTCTGGCCGGCCCAGAGCGAGGCGCTACTCGAGCAGTGTCGCGCCAAGGGCGCCACTGTCGTCGCTATGGACATGGTGCCGCGCATCTCCCGCGCTCAGAAGATGGATGCCCTGTCGAGTACCGCTAATATTGCCGGCTATCGCGCGGTGATCGAAGCCGGCAACCAGTTTGGGCGCTTCTTTACCGGTCAGGTCACCGCCGCAGGCAAGGTGCCGCCGGCCAAGGTGCTGGTGGTCGGTGCTGGGGTGGCGGGATTGGCCGCTATTGGCACCGCCGCTAGCCTGGGGGCGGTGGTGCGGGCTTTCGACGTGCGTCCCGAAGTGGCCGAGCAGATCGAATCCATGGGCGCTGAGTTCCTGTTCCTAGACTTCGAGGATACCCAGGACGGTGCGGAAAGCGGCGGCTATGCGGCACCATCCAGCCCGGAGTTCCGCGAGAAGCAGTTGGCGCTGTTCCGTGAGCAGGCCCCGGATGTAGACATCGTCATCACCACCGCCCTGATTCCGGGTAAACCGGCGCCCAAGCTGTGGCTCGAGGACATGGTCAAGGCCATGAAGCCCGGCTCGGTGATCGTCGACCTGGCTGCCGAGAAGGGCGGCAACTGCGACCTCACCGTGCCAGACCAGCGGGTGGTCACAGATAACGGCGTGATCATCGTCGGCTACACTGACTTTCCCTCGCGCATGGCCACCCAGGCCTCGCTACTCTATGCCACCAACGTCCGCCACATGCTGACCGATCTGACGCCGGAGAAGGACGGCGTGATCGTCCACGATATGGAGGACGATGTCATCCGTGGTGCCACGGTGACCCATGAAGGCGAGATCACTTTCCCGCCGCCGCCACCCAAGATAAAGGCCATCGCCTCCGCCAAGCCCAAGGAGAAGATCAAGGAGCCCACGCCGGAGGAGAAGAAGGCGGCCGAGCACGCTGCCTTCATGGCTCAAACCAAGCGCCAGGTTACGCTGCTGGGCGTGGGTGGGGCGTTGATGCTGTTGCTTGGTCAGGTGGCACCTGCTTCCTTCATGCAGCATTTCATCGTTTTCGCCCTGGCTTGTTTCGTGGGCTTCCAGGTGATCTGGGGCGTGAGCCATTCCCTGCATACGCCGCTGATGTCGGTGACCAATGCCATCTCCGGCATCATCGTGCTGGGGGCGGTACTACAGATCGGTTCGGGCAGTTTCCTGGTCGGTCTGCTGGCGGCGCTCTCGGTGCTGATCGCCACTATCAATATCGTGGGTGGCTTCCTGGTGACGCGCCGGATGCTTGCCATGTTCCAGAAATCCTGAGCGGCGGAGACACGACATGTTAGGTCAAGGATTCGTATCTGCCGCGTCGATTGCGGCAAGTGTATTGTTCATCCTCTCGTTAGGAGGGCTGAGTAACCAGGAGAAGGCCAAGCGGGCGGTGTGGTATGGCATCGTTGGCATGGCGGTAGCGGTGTTCTTCACTGCCTTCGGGCCGGGCATCGGCGGTTATTGGTGGATGGTGCCGATGATGATCGTCGGTGCGGTGGTTGGCGTCTATGTGGCCAAGAAGGTCGCCATGACCGAAATGCCCCAGTTGGTGGCGGCACTGCACAGCTTCGTGGGCCTGGCAGCGGTGTTCGTGGGCTTCAACGCCGACCTGGAGCGGCGTCGCGTGTTGGCCTCCCAGCTTGCCGAGGGGGCTACCGAAGGATTCTCTGCCTTCGCTGCTTTGGTGGCCACCAAGACCCCGGCCGAACTTACCTTCCTGCAAATCGAGGTAGTCCTGGGGGTATTCATCGGTGCCGTGACCTTCACAGGCTCGGTGATCGCTTTCGGCAAACTCGCTGGTAAGGTGGATGGCAAGCCCCGTCAGTTGCCGGGCGGCCATCTACTGAATGCTGGCGCGGCGGTGCTGTCGCTGCTGTTGGCCATTCTCTACCTGAATGGTGCGGGCTTCTGGACGCTGCTGCTGCTGGCGGCTTTGGCCTTCTTCATCGGCTATCACCTGATCATGGGCATCGGCGGCGCCGACATGCCGGTGGTGGTGTCGATGCTCAACAGCTACTCCGGCTGGGCGGCGGCGGCCATCGGCTTCACCTTGTCCAATGACCTGCTGATCGTCACGGGTGCCTTGGTAGGCTCCTCCGGTGCCATTCTCTCCTACATCATGTGCAAGGCGATGAACCGCAACTTCATCAACGTGATCTTGGGGGGCTTTGGCGGTAGCAAGGGGCCGGCCGCGGAGATCGAAGGCGAACAGGTGGCCATCGATGTCGCCGGTGTGGCTAGTGCCTTGAACGACGCCGATAGTGTGATCATCGTGCCGGGCTATGGCATGGCGGTGGCCCAGGCGCAGAATGCGGTCAGCGAACTGACTCGCAAGCTGCGCAGCGCCGGCAAGAACGTGCGCTTCGGCATCCACCCGGTGGCGGGTCGCCTGCCGGGACACATGAACGTGTTGCTGGCCGAAGCCCGAGTTCCCTATGATATCGTGCTGGAAATGGACGAGATCAACGGTGACTTCGCCAACACCGATGTGGCGATCATCATCGGCTCCAACGATATCGTCAATCCAGCTGCCGAGGAGGACCCCAATAGCCCCATCGCCGGCATGCCGGTGTTGAAGGTCTGGGAGGCCAAGCAAGTTTTCGTCAGTAAGCGCGGCCAGGGGACAGGCTATTCCGGCATCGAGAATCCGCTGTTCTTCAAGGAGAATACCCGGATGGTCTACGGTGACGCCCGGTCGACCATCGATAGTCTGGTACCGATGATCGAATGAAAGACGTGTCGGGTCGGCTTGGCCGGCTCGACGCGATCAGACCAACGCCCCGACACGGGGCGTTTCAGATTGCTGACAAAGTCCTGGCCCTTCGGCCAGGACTTTGTTGTTATTAGGGAATGCTAAAAGATCCCGGTCCTACCCAACACGAGCTGGAGATGGTCACGCTGGAAGAGCTGGTGCCTTCCGATCATCTGCTCCGGCGCATCGATGCCATCATCGACTTCTCCTTTATCCGCGACGAGACCCGTCACTTGTACTGCGAGGACAACGGTCGCCCCGCGCTGGATCCCGTTCTCCTGTTCAAGGCGCTGTTCATCGGCTACCTGTTCGGCATTCGCAGCGAGCGCCAGCTCGTCCGCGAGCTTCAGGTGAACGTGGCCTATCGCTGGTTCCTGGGCTTGCGTCTGACCGACAAGGTGCCGGACGCCTCGACCTTCAGCCAGAACCGGCGCCGGCGGTTCCGTGACAGCGATATCGCGCAGCGACTGTTCGATCATGTGGTGGAGCAGGCGATGCAACAGGGCCTGGTGGGCGGTCGTGTCCTGTACACCGACAGCACCCACATCAAGGCCAATGCCAATCGCCGTCGTTTCACGATGCAGGAGGTGGAGACGACACCGCAGGCCTATCTGGCAGAGCTGGAAGAGGCGGTGGTCGCCGATCGGGAGGCTCACGGAAAAAAGCCGCTGCCGCCTCGTCGAGAGGCGGAACCCGAGCCCACCGCCAAGAAGATCAGTGATACCGATCCCGACAGCGGCTACATGGTGCGGGAGGGCAAGCCCAAGGGGTTTTTCTACCTGGATCACCGAACGGTGGATGGCAGGCACGCCATCATCACCGATGTGCACATCACGCCCGCGAGCGTGCACGACAGCGTGCCCTACCTGGAGCGGCTGGATCGCCAACGCCGACGCTTTGGATTCGATGTGGCCGCCGTTGGGCTGGACGCCGGTTACTTTACCGCCGCGATTTGCCAAGGGTTGGAGAAGCGCCAACTTTACGGTGTGATCGGTTATTGTCGGCCCAGCAAGCCGAAAGGCATGATGCCGAAACGCCTCTTCGTGTATGACGCCGATCAGGACGGTTACCGCTGTCCAGAAGGCCAGACGCTGCGTTATGCGACTACCAACCGGGAAGGCTATCGTCATTACCACTCGGACCCGGTCTGGTGCCGGGAGTGCCCACGCCTAGCGACTTGCACACGCAATCAACACTACCGCAAGACGGTGACTCGCCACGTCTGGGAAGACGCCAAGGAGCGGGTGGGGAGCCGCCGGCTGGAGCCGGTAGGCAAACGAATTTACGAGCGCCGCAAGGAGACGGTGGAGCGCAGCTTCGCAGATGCCAAGCAACTCCATGGGTACCGCTATGCTCGCATGCGGGGAATCGCTGGAATGCGAGAGCAGGCCTTGCTCTGTGCGGCAGCGCAGAACCTCAAGAAAATGGCCTTGGCGGCCTGAGAGGGGCCCGGTCGTCGAATTTTCCTTCCAGCGACACCTTCAGGAAGCCCCATACTCGCTTGAGAGCGCCATTTTCTGCCTCTCGAGAGATAAATCGTGTTGTAGCGCTCCCTTCCGTCGCGAGCAAAGAACGCGAGCGTAGAAACACAAACCCCGCAAAAAATGCGGGGTTCGTCAGCAGTCTGCAACGCCCCGACACGGGGCGTTTTTCGTTTACAATGACCGGCATCATACTGCAGCTAGGGATCGAGCATGTCTGAGGATCGCCTGAGAGTGGCAGTACTGGGGGGAGGCAGCTTCGGCACCGCCCTGGCCAGTATCGCTGCTGACAACGGTGCTGAGGTTCGCCAGTGGTTGCGCGATGCCGCCTTGGTGGCCGAGATCAATCATGACCACCGCAACTCGCGGTATCTTCCCGATTATGCCATCAACCCGGCAGTGATGGCGTCAGATGATATGCGCGAAGTGCTCGATGGGGCCGAACTGGTATTGATTGCGATTCCCTCCGAAGCTTTCCAGTCGGTGGTACGCCAAGCGCGCCCTTGGCTGAAGAGCGATCAGATTTTGGTCAGTACCACCAAGGGTATCCACGAAGATGGTTTCAAGCTGATGAGCCAGATTCTCGAGGAAGAAACCGGATTCCCACACATCGGCGTGCTTTCCGGCCCCAATCTGGCTTCTGAGATCGCTGACAAACACCTCACCGCCACTGTCATTGCCAGCGATGATCCGTTCACGCGCGCGAGGGTGCAAACCGCATTGGGGTGCGACTATTTTCGAGTTTATGCCAGCAACGACCGTTATGGCGTTGAACTGGGCGGGGCGCTGAAGAACATCTATGCCATTGCCGCCGGCATGGCCGCGGCGCTGGGTATGGGGGAGAACACCCGCAGCATGTTGATGACGCGGGCACTGGCTGAGATGAGTCGATTCGCTGTCGATCAGGGTGCCAACCCGATGACCTTCTTGGGACTGGCAGGTGTTGGGGACTTGATCGTCACCTGCTCGTCGAATCTATCGCGCAATTACCGGGTGGGTTATGCCCTGGGGGAAGGTAAGACACTGGATGAAGCTGTTGACGCCTTGGGGCAGGTGGCTGAAGGCGTCAACACCGTCCGCTTGGTTCGTGACAAGGCGTGTGAAGATGGGGTCTATATGCCGCTGGCTGAAGGGCTCTATCAAGTGCTGTTCAATGGTGTCCCAGCACGACAGATGGCCAAGATGCTGATGCAGGGCGAACAGAGTAGCGACGTAGAGTTTACCTTGTCTCGGGAAGCCGTGTCTCAGGCCAGAAGGCAGGAGAAGGACAATGAGTGATCGGGTGATGATCATGCGTCACGGCAAGGCAAAGCCTGGCCAGCCGGATGCTGACCGGGAGCTGAGCGAACGCGGCTGTCATGATGCCAGTCGCATGGGTGCATGGCTGGCAGCCTCTCTTGACGAGGAGTGGCGTCGCCCATTACGTGTGGTGGCCAGTCCATTCCGGCGCGCTCAACAGACGGCGATACTCGTGGCTGAGCCTCTGGGATTAACGGTGGAAACCCTCGAGTTGATCACCCCCGATGATCCCGTGGAACCTGTCATCGAGTGGTTGCTGAAACATGCCGCTGGCACTCCGTGGCTATTGGTCAGTCATATGCCGTTGGTGGGAGAGCTTACCACCCGGCTAGTCGAGGGAGGCCGTGGCCAGGGCATGCATTTCCCCACGGCAGCGATCGCGAGCCTGGAGGCTGATGTCTGGGCGGCCGGCTGTGCAAGGCTGAGCGGTTTTCACACACCGGCCGATATTTCCTGAGGATCGGGAGTCAATATGAGCTTCATCGTCAATAACCGCGTCTATGTGCAATCCGGCTATGAAGACGAGTTCGAGGCACGCTTCAAGGCCCGTGCCGGCGAAATCGACAAGCAGCCAGGGTTCAAGTCCATGCGAGTGCTGCGACCATTGGGCAACCAGGCTCCCTACGTGGTGGAGACCGAGTGGGAGAGCCAGGACGCTTTCCGCGCCTGGGTAGGGAGCGATGACTTCAAGCGCGCCCATGCCAATCCTATGCCGAAGGAAGCTTTCGCTGAAGGAGGTGGGCTGGAGCAGTTTGAAGTGGTGGTGAGTGCGACTGCCTAGATCAGGTTCATCACCCGTAGCACGAAAACTCCCAAGGTAACGGTAAGGCTCGCCAAAAGTGTGGTGATGGCGATGATGTTGGCGGCCAGCTTGGCATTACCTCCCATTGCCTTGACCATCACGAAACTGGCTGCCGCCGTGGGGCTGGCGAAGTATAGGAACAGCAACCCCAGTTCGCGTCCGGAGAATCCCGCCAGCCAGGCAGCGCCGGTCGCCAGTAGCGGCAACGTTACCATCTTCATGAAGCTGGATCCCATGGCCGTGTCGTGTGATTCGCGCAGAGCGCCGATCGACAGGGTCGCCCCAATGCAGATCAACGCCAGAGGCAGGGTCAGTGAGGCGAAATATTCGCCTGAAGTCATCAGCCATTGCGGCAAGCCGATTTCCAGAATGGTGAACGGCAGGGCAGTGACGACGGCGAGGATCAATGGATTCCTGGCGATATGCTTGGCGATGCTGCGCCAATTGGCACTGCGACCGGGGCGGTAGGCTGACAGTACCACCACCGACAGAATGTTATAGCTGAGAATCACCACCCCCAGCAGGAGCCCGCCGGCGGATAATCCGTATTCCCCATACATGCTGGCGGCCAGCGCCAGGCCGACGATGCCGCAGTTGCCGCGAAATGCCCCCTGTACGTAGACACCTCGATCCGTGTGAGGTACCCGCCAGATAGCCCAGGCCCAGCTCAACAGAAAGGTGGCGAGTGTGGCCAGAGCGAAGAAACCCAGCAGAAAGGGATTGAAGGCGGTGTCGATATCGGCCTTGATCAGGCTCAGGAAGATCAGCACCGGCATGGTGCCCTTGAAAACCAGGTTCGATGCCGTGTTGACGAAGTGGGTATCGATCCAGCCGCTACGTTTCAGGGCGATGCCGATGAACACCATGGCGAAGACTGGCAGGGTAACTTCCAGGGTGCCGAGAAAGACGTCGAGCAGGCTCATCGTCAAGCAGTCCTCGCCAGAGCATTCCGGGGGCGGGGAGTGGCCATCAGGAGTGATGCATCGGTGATGAAGGTACTTTCTCCGCGGGGCTCGGGAACGAGCATTGTTTCTTATATTCCTTGAATATCACTTGGTTATGGGAGGTTTTGTTGGGTCGATGAAGTGTGGCATGGATTGGATTACCGGTCTCGAATGAACTCGACTTTGGTCTAAAACTACCATATTCACCCTTGCCGGTCAGCCAATACCTCGTTAAGTTGCTATTTGTATGATGTATGACAAAAGAGATTTGCCATTGCTGTCTATCAGCAGGCTATCAGCAGAATTGCCGGACCGAGAAGGCCTTCAAACTCTCGGTCGATCAATCAAAGCAGCATAACGAGAGGACCTTCGGGTGAAGTTTTCCAGAGATGAAGTGAGGCGCGCACTGGGCGACGGGCTGCTGTCTTTCCCAATCACCGACTTCGACGAGCAGAGCCGGTTCGATGCCGCAAGCTATCGCCGCCGCCTGGAGTGGTTCATCAGCCATGACATCTCCGCGGTCTTCGTGGCCGGTGGTACCGGTGAGTTCTTCAACCTAAGCCTGGATGAGTATCGCGAGATCGTCCGCCTGGCGGTGGAGACGGTGAACGGCAAGCTGCCGGTGATTGCCAGCGCCGGCCTCAGCGTCGAAAGCGGCAAGGCATTCGCCAAGGTAGCGGAAGAGGCGGGTGCCGACGGCATCCTGCTGATGCCGCCTTACCTGACTGAATGCCCCCAGGATGGCCTGGTGGATTATGCCCGTCAGATCTGTGACGCCACTGACATCAATGTCATCTACTACAACCGTGCCAACGGCACTCTCGAGGTAGAGGCGGTCCAGCAGCTTGCCGATCAGTGTCCCAACCTGATTGGGCTCAAGGATGGCAGTGGCGACATCCAGGCGCTCAACAAGATCATCAAGACCGTCGGCGACCGGCTGGTGTACATCGGTGGCGTACCCACCGCCGAGATATTCGCCGAGGCCTATCTTTCCATTGGCGTGAACACCTATTCATCGGCCGTGTTCAACTTCGTTCCTGACATGGCCGTGACTTTCTACAAGGAACTGCGCAAGGGCAACAGCGAAGTCGTCAAGAAAATTACCAACGACTTCTTCATTCCCTTCGTGAACCTGAGGGATCGGAAGAAAGGTTATGCCGTCAGCCTGATCAAGGCCGGTGCCGAGATCATTGGCCGCCCAGCCGGCAGTGTTCGTGCGCCGCTGACCATGCCGACTTTCGAGGAGTGTCAGCAGCTGGAGAAGCTGGTTGGCATAGCCAATCAATTGTAATTTCCCATAAATCGACAAAGATAATTGAGAGGGCACCCATGAAATTTTCTAAGACAATCTCTGTTTTTGGCTCGGCTGTATTGATGGCATCCCTGGCAGCCGGTGCCAGTATCGCTTCTGCCGCCGATGGTCCCCTGAGGGGGAACATCAGGGTGGTAATCGGTTCCACCTCCACGGGTGGTGATACCTACCAGAACTCGAGCATCGTCGTAGATAAGCTGGCCGAGAGGCTCGATCTCAACATGAAGGTCGATGCTGTGGGTGCCACTGCAGCTTTCCGCGCCTTGGATCGTGATTCACGTGGCAACACCTTGATGATCTTCCACGACCAGTCATATCTTGGCTATCTGTATGGTGTGGAAGGCTATGACAACATTTTCGAGAAATATACGGTTGGGCCAACCGTCGCCATCAACCCGGGAAATGCTTATCTGGTACCGAAAGATTCGCCTTATCAGAACATGACTGACGTCATGGATGCAGTAGGAAATGGTGAAACGGTTCGCGTTGCCATCCAGCCAGGCGGTGTTTCTGAAATCGGCTTTAGTGCGATGAAAAATGCCGTCAGCATCGAGCATCCTGGCATGGAAGACAATCTGGTAGCTGTCAACACTGGCTCCCAGGCCGACAAGAACCAGCAACTCTTCGATGGCCAGGCCGATGTCATCAACGGCTCGGTTCAGGCCAATGAGCAATATACCCGTCTTCCTGAGGACGACCAGAAGGCGATGCGCTTCGTTTGGTTGACTGCACGTAATGGCACCATCGAGCAGGCGCCGGAGGATGGCATGGGCCAGACCGACAGGGAACAGCTACTCGAATTCGTGGAGCCCAACGTGACTGTCACCATGGGAGATAGCGAGAACTTTACCTTCGATAAGGAGTTCTTCTTCCTCTACAACAAGGACATGGATCCCGCCATTGTCGAGCAGATCGATACGGCGCTTGAAGAGATCTATGCGGAGGGTGAAATCCAGGAAATTCAGAAGAACTCCTTCTTCATCCCCAACTTCAAGCCTTCCGACGAGGCGGCAGCTTACCTGAAGGATAAGATGACCCGCTACGAGGGCATCATCAACAATATCCAGTAATGGGCGCAAGCGGGCGTCGGTGGTGGTGCCGCCGACGCCCGATGTGAATGCTACTCCCTTATATCGCGTTAGGCACGCTAGCGTTCCGCCTACCCGGGAGCCACTATGGAATCAGGTCTTTCAACCCTGTTAAGCGTCTCGATCGATTTCGAGACCTCTCATCTGTTCTTCCCTCGAATCATTCACTGGCTATTGGCATGTCTTTTCCTGCTGGTTCTGGTGTTCAGGGTCATACCCTTTCTCGCTGCCGTGAGACGAGGCGAGCATTCCCTCCCCATCATTGGGGAATCCATGGATGTCTTACGTTTCTTCGGTACCCTCGCGCTGATCGCGGCGTACTTCTATTTGATGGCAGCGATAGGAAATCTCTTTCCATACACGGGATATGGCTTCCTGTTCGTGTCGATGGCTTTTGTTCTTTTGATGTCCTTGCTTTATATGCATGAAAGGACTCGGAAGAACCTGGGTATCGCGGTCGTCAATGCCATCGTTGCGCCCAGCCTGGCCTGGTTCGTTCTGGCCAAGCTCTTCAACATCACCTTGCCGTGACCGAGGTAGCTGCCGTTATGGAATTCCTGTCACTTCTCGATATCACTTTCTTCCTGCTGGCGGCTCTTGGGGCGTTGGTGGGGATCATTTTCGGTGCCATTCCCGGCATGACAGCCACCATGGCCGTGGCTGTCTGTTTACCGTTGACCTATGCATTAGGCCTGAATCATGGTCTGGCACTGCTGCTTGGCCTCTACGTTGGGGGCATTTCCGGTGGTATGGTGCCGGCGGTGCTGCTTAATATCCCCGGTACGCCATCCTCGATCACGACCACCTTCGATGGCTATCCCATGGCACAAAAGGGGCAGGGTGAGAGAGCGCTGAAGGTTTGTGTCATCGCTTCCCTCGTCGGTGGTCTCATCAGTGCCATTGTCTTGTTCCTCTTCGCGCCTATCCTGGCGGACTTCTCGATCAAGTTCTCCTATGTCGAAAAGTTTCTGATCATCTTCCTGGCCCTGACGGTGATCGCCTCCCTGTCCAGCAATATGTTGGTCGGTATCTTCAGTGGGGTGATCGGTGTCTGGCTTAGCCTTGTGGGAACCTACAGCATTTCCGATGGCGGTAACGGCAAGACCCGGTTGATGTTCGACTTCATGGAGCCCTACCTGTTCGAGGGTTTTTCACTACTGCCCGTGCTGATCGGCATCTTCGGTATTTCCACCATCCTGCTGGAGGCCGAGAAGGGTGTGAAGAGCGGTCTGACCAATGAGAAGATCAAGATCGGCAAGGGGGCGGGGTTTTCCCTCAGTGTCTTCAAGGGGCGTCTGACCAACCTGGTGCGTTCTTCTTTCATCGGCACCTTCGTCGGAATGCTGCCGGGGGTTGGGGGCAGCGCCGCCTCTGTGCTCGCCTACACCCAAGAGAGGAATCTGTCCCGAGACTCTTCGGAAATGGGCAAGGGAGCTCCCCAGGGCCTGATTGCCTCGGAGTCGGCCAATAATGCCTTGACCGGTGGTGCACTGATTCCACTGCTATCGTTGGGTATTCCCGGAGACTCCACCACCGCCGTGCTGATTGGGGCTTTCACCCTCCAGGGGGTCCAGGTAGGACCGCTGTTCATTCCCGAGAACGCCGACACCTGGTATGTCATGATGACGGCGTTGGTGTTCGCCAACTTCGTGATGTTCTTCCTGATGTTCTACGCCATCAAGTACATCGCCAAAGTGATCATGGTGCCCAAGCACATCCTCTTCCCGATTATCGTGATGATGTGTGTCGTCGGTGCCTATGCCATCAACTACGGCATCATGTTCGATGTCTGGACGCTGCTGATCTTTGGTGTCCTCGGCTATCTGGTCCAGAAGGTCGGCCTTGAGGTCGCACCGCTGATCATTGGCTTCATCCTGGGCAGTTCGGCGGAAGTCTACTTCGTCAAGACCCTCGAATCCTTCGGCACTCTGTCGATCTTCTTCACCAAGAGTCCGATTGCCGTCGTGCTGTGGATATTGATCCTGGCTTCTGTCGCATTCTCCATCGTGATGCGGTTGAAGTCCCGTCGGGAATTGAAAGCCGATCTCCCGGCGAGCCGACTGAATAAGGAGGAGCTGTCATGAGCCAGCCCAGAACTCGGGTCATCAAAGTCCATGCGAATGACAACGTGGCTATCGTCGTCGAGCAGGGAGGCCTCGGGGAAGGCACTGTCCTGGATGACGGTCTCGTCCTGACCGTTCCTATTCCTCAAGGGCACAAGGTGACGCTCGAGGACATCGCGACGGGGGAGGACATCGTTCGTTACGGTGAAGTGATTGGCACCGCCACCGCCCCCATTCCACGCGGTGGTCATGTCAACGAGACCAACGTTCGCCTGCCGCGGGCCCCCGCATTACACGACCTGCCGCTGGCAACGCGCCCGGCACCGAGTGCCGAGCCACTGGAAGGGTATACGTTCGAGGGCTTTCGCAACCCCGACGGTAGCGTCGGCACCAAGAATGTCCTGGGGATCACCACCAGCGTCCAATGCGTCGCCGGTACCGTCGACTACGTGGTGAGTCGCATCAAGCAGGAGCTACTACCGCGCTTTCCTAACGTGGACGACGTGGTGGGGCTCAACCACACCTATGGCTGTGGCGTTGCCATCAATGCCCCGGCGGCCATCGTGCCGATTCGGACTCTCAAGAACATCTCTCTCAATCCGAATTTTGGCAACGAGGTGATGGTCATCGGCCTGGGTTGCGAGAAACTCCAGCCTTCGACCCTGGTCGAGGATCGTCCGGTAAAAATCTACGAGAACACCGAGGCGGCAGACCCCGAGGCCAATGTGCTGAGCCTTCAGGACGAGTCCTTCCAGGGGTTTGGGGACATGATCGAGGGCATCATGGCCATGGCCGAGCGTCATCTGGAGCGCATGAATCGGCGTCGACGCGAGACCTGCCCGGCCTCGGAGCTGGTGGTGGGGATGCAGTGTGGCGGCAGTGATGCCTTCTCAGGGGTGACCGCCAACCCTGCGGTGGGATTCGCCACGGACCTGATCGTGCGAGCCGGCGGTAGCGTGATGTTTTCCGAGGTCACCGAGGTGCGTGACGCCATTCATCTGCTGACGCCTCGCACGGCCGATGAAACCGTGGGACGTGCTCTCATCGAGCAGATGGAGTGGTACGACCGCTACCTGGAAGGAGGGCAAGCCGACCGCAGTGCCAACCCTTCGCCGGGAAACAAGCGTGGTGGTCTGAGCAATGTAGTGGAGAAGGCGTTGGGCTCGGTCATCAAGTCAGGAACGTCGCCCATCGTCGACGTCATCGGCCCCGGCGAGCGTATTCGCCGCAAGGGCCTGACGTTCGCTGCCACACCGGCCAGCGATTTCATTTGCGGCACGCTGCAATTGGCCGCTGGCATGAACCTTCAGGTGTTCACCACGGGGCGTGGTACGCCCTATGGGCTATCCATGGTTCCGGTCATCAAGATGTCGACCAACTCGACACTCGGCCAGCGCTGGCATGACCTGATTGACCTGGATGCCGGTCGTATCGCCACTGGTGAGGCCTCGATCGAGGAGCTCGGCTGGGAGCTTTTCCATCTGATCCTCGATGTGGCCAGTGGCCGCCATCAGGTCGCCGCCGATCGCCTCGGACTTCATAACGATCTGGTGTTGTTCAATCCGGCCCCTGTCACCTAAGGAAGCACTGAATAAATGCCTGCACGGTTCAATCCTATACCCCATAGGCTCCGGTTCCTGTGCTCCGGGCGCCTTGCGCTTGATACCGTTCGTCGATTTATGCAGCGCTTCCCTGATCTCGTTAGATCCACTCGTTCATCGTTATTTCTTTCTTGAAAGGACTGCTTCATGTTCCCCAACGTCAAAAGCATGAGAATCGTTCCGGTGGCCGGTTATGACGGCTTCCTTCTCAACCTGAGTGGCGGTCATGCCCCTTGGTTCATTCGCTGCGTGGTCATCCTGGAAGATGATACCGGCAATCAGGGGGTGGGGGAGATCCCTGCCAGTGCCGGCATTCTCAAAGGGCTGGAGCAGTGTCGCTCGCTGGTGGAAGGCTCGCGTGTCAACGATGTCAAGCAGACACTCAACCGGGTACGTCAACTGCTGGCAAAGGACGGCCGTGAAGAGCGGGGGCGCCAGACCTTCGATCTAAGGGTGGCAGTGCACGTGATCACCGGTATCGAGTCTGCCCTGTTCGATCTCTATGGACAGGCCCTGCAGATGCCAGTAGCGGATCTTCTCGGTCAGTACGGTCGTCAGCGCGATGAAGTGGAAGCGCTAGGCTATCTGTTCCTGCTCGGCGATCCGGACAAGACGGACTTGCCTTACCCGAAGGTGAGCGATCCCCGGGACGCGTGGGATGAGGTCCGTTACCGCGAGGCCCTGACGCCGGATGCCGTGGCCAACCTGGCCAAGGCTGCTTACGAACGTTACGGTTTCAAGGACTTCAAACTCAAGGGCGGGGTATTGCGTGGCGAGGAGGAAGCCGATTGCATTCGCGCCTTGTACGAAGCGTTTCCCGAGGCGCGTCTGACCCTGGACCCCAATGGTGCTTGGACCCTCGATGAGGCGGTGCGCGTACTAACGCCGATCCGCGACCTGCTCAGCTATGCCGAAGATCCCTGTGGTCAGGAAGAGAGTTATTCCGGTCGCGAAACCATGGCCGAGTTCAAGAAACGCACCGGCTTGCCCACCGCAACTAACATGATCGCCACCGACTTCAAGCAACTTCAATATGCCGTGCAACTCAACGCTGTGGATATTCCTCTGGCGGATTGCCACTTCTGGACCATGCAGGGGGCTGTCATGGTCGGCGAATTGTGTAACGAGTGGGGCATGACCTGGGGCTCACACAGTAACAATCACTTCGACATCTCCCTGGCCATGATGACGCATGTGGCGGCGGCATGTTCCGGCAATATCACCGCGATCGATACTCACTGGATCTGGCAGGACGGACAACGCATCACCAAGGAGCCATTCCAGATCCGCGATGGCAAGCTGAAGGTGCCGACGACGCCAGGCCTGGGTGTCGAACTCGATGAAGAAAAACTGATGGAGGCCCATCGTCTTTATCAGAACCTTGATGTGACACAACGCAACGACACCATGGCCATGCAGTTTCTGATTCCCGGCTGGGAATTCGACCCCAAGCGGCCGGCGCTGGTGCGCTGAGCCGAGCCACATTCCACATTCGTAGCGTACGTAAACGACCAGTGTGAAAGTCGTATTGCGTGCGGATTCAAGCGTAGGAGGAGAACCGTGACACTATCTGGCGTCATGCTGATCGGCCAGGAGGCCGTGAGCGGAAATTCCGCTACCATTACTGCCGTTAACCCTGCAACTGGCGAGAGGTTGGAGCCTAGCTACCCAGGCGGTGGCAAGGGGGAAGTCGACCAGGCCTGCGCCCTGGCCGAGGACGCCTTCGCCAGCTATGGCGAGAGCTCGCTCGAGGAGCGCGCAGCGTTCCTGGAAACCATCGCCGACGAGATCGAGGCCATCGGCGATGGCCTGATCGAACGCACCATGGCGGAAACCGGCCTGCCACGAGCGCGGCTGGAGGGCGAACGCGGCCGCACCTGCGGCCAGCTGCGCCTGTTCGCCTCGGTAGTGCGCGCCGGCGAGTGGCTCGACGTGCGCCTCGA
>NZ_KE332392.1:558223-614388 GCF_000409775.1 Litchfieldella anticariensis FP35 = DSM 16096
CGGCTCGCGGCGCGGCGGCACCGCGCTGATGCGGACGGCGCAAAGCCGTCCCCAGCCGATTCCGGTCTATGCCGAGATGAGCTCGATCAACCCGGTGTTCCTGCTGCCGGAAGCGCTCAAGGCGCGTGGCCCGGAGATCGCCGAGGGCTTCGTCGCCTCGCTGACCATGGGCGCCGGCCAGTTCTGCACCAACCCCGGGCTACTGCTCGGCGTGAAGGGCGAGGCACTCGATGCCTTCCTCGCCGCCGCCGGTGAGGCGGTCAAGGCCAGCGCTGCGCAGACCATGCTCACGCCGGGCATTCATGGTGCCTACGAGGATGGCACTGGGGCTCTGGCTGGCCATCCCCAGGTCCGCGAAATCGCCCGTGGCCCGGCCGGTGACGGCCCCTACCAGTGTCAGGCAGCACTGTTCGCCGCCGCGGCCACCGACTTCCTTCTTGAGGAGGCGTTGCAGGCCGAGGTGTTCGGTGCCAGCGCACTGGTGGTCGAATGTGCCGACCTGGCAGATATGCAGCGTGTCGCCGCTCACCTCGAAGGCCAGCTCACCGCCACCCTACAGCTCGACGACGGTGATCTCGAGGCGGCCAAGGCACTGCTGCCGGTACTCGAGCGCAAGGCCGGGCGAGTGCTCGCCAACGGCTGGCCGACCGGGGTCGAGGTGTGTCACGCCATGGTCCACGGCGGGCCCTTCCCGGCGACCTCCGACAGTCGCACCACCTCGGTGGGCAGTGCCGCCATCCAGCGCTTCCTGCGCCCGGTGTGCTACCAGAACCTGCCGGCGGGGCTGTTGCCCCAGGCACTCGAGGACGGCAATCCGCTGGACGTGAGCCGGTTGGTGGATGGTAAGAGAGAGCTGAGCCGCTGATCGTCAGTATGTCTGGCCCACGGCTCGGTCACTGGCGAGTCGTGGTATAGCGCTGGGTGCTGAAGGTGCCCGGCGCCATTCGTCGCTTTACTCAGCGCCTCTCTAAGAGAGGTGCCCACCCGCCACCATCCTCCGGCATCATAGTTAGACTATCGTCTCCCTTGTCCTCCTTGTGAGGGGTGGTTAAGTTGTATGATGTATGACGATATCTGTCATTCTGCACTGAAAAAGCGTTATCGCGTATCGCCCTCCGTTATTGATGCCGACGCTCAAGGAGCAAGGCTAACTATAAATCCAAATTGAACGAGCCAATGAGGAAACACGTCATGCCAATAAAAATGCTTGTGAATCGAGCGACTAGTGTTGCCGCAGTCTCCAGCGCCATGATTGCCATGTCGCTTCCGGTGCAAGCCGAGAACTGGCGAGGCTGGAATATCCATCCGCCCGGTTATCCGAATACTGTCGCGCTCGAATCTTTTGCTGAAAACGTGGCCGAAAGAACGGAAGGGCGAGTGCATGCACAGGTATACAACAATGCAGTGCTTGGCGATCAGCCAGATGCCATCGAACAAACTCGCAATGGTGCGCTCGATTTCGGTAACTTCAATATGGGCCCCATGGGGCCGATCGTAAAAGAAACCAACGTGCTCTCCTTGCCGTTCATCTTCAGCAGTGTCGAGCATATGCATGACATCATGGATGGCGAAATCGGCCGGCGTTTTGCTGATGCCTTGGCCGAGAAGAACCTGATTGCCCTGTCATGGTTTGATTCCGGGGCTCGAAGCTTCTATAACACGAATCGCCCCATCAGCTCTCCGGCGGATGTTGAGGGCCTCAAGATTCGTGTCATGAACAATGACCTTTACGTCGACATGGTCGAGGCACTTGGCGGGAATGCCACTCCCATGGCTTATGGCGAGGTCTATCAGTCACTGAAGACTGGGGTTCTCGATGGGGCGGAAAACAATTACCCTTCTTTCCAGTCAAGTAACCACTACGAAGTCGCCGGGTTCTACTCCGTGACCCAGCATCTCATCATTCCCGAGTGCTTGTGCATTGCCAAAGCGAGTTGGGAAGCGCTTTCACCGGAAGATCAGGAGATCGTTCGCGAGGAAGCCATCAAGGCGGCGGAGATGCAGCGTCAACTGTGGGTGGAAGGTTCCAGAGAGAGTCGACAGATCGTGCTGGATGCTGGTGTCGAGATCAACGAAGTAGAAGACAAGTCGGCATTCCAGGAAAGGATGCAGCCTGTATACGAAGGGTTCATCGAGGAAAATCCTGATCTGGCAACTCTCGTTGAAGATATCAGGGCTACCAATTGACCTCTGGCGTGAATTCCCTCTCGGTGACATGAGTCATCGAGAGGGGGACAGGAGTGTGCCGTGAGAGCTTACTTTGACTCATCAGAGGCGCTTGTGAATCTTCCCTTGTTGCAGAAAAGGATCGGTCGTGTTCTGGATGGCATGGCCGGCCTGTGCCTGGTGCTGGCTGGCGTACTGCTTGTCTTTCTTATCGTCATATTTGGCTGGTTGGTATTTGGGCGATACGTGCTGAATAACACCCCCACCTGGGTTGAGCAGGCGTCTTTGCTGATGGTGGTCTACATCACATGTCTAGGGGCAGCAGCGGGGGTGAGGGGCAATACGCATCTCAGTATCGATTTCGTTCGTGAGGGGATGCCTAGGCCCATCAAGATAGGCTTTCGCTATATCGCTGATCTCTTTATCGTCATTTTTGGTGGCTTCATGACGTATCAAGGATGGGAGTTGGTCGCTTCCAACCTGGAAAGAGCCATCCCCATGATCGGTCTTTCCGAGAGTTGGCGTGCGGCACCTCTCGTCATTTGTGGAGGCCTGATGATGGTGTTCGCTGTTGCCAATATCGTGTCGCGTATTCTTGGCACGAACCGTCAAGAGGGGAGCTGACATGGGCCTCGCCATTCTTTTCGGACTATTCTTTCTCGGTCTGCTCGTGGGGGCTCCGGTAGCATTCTCGGTGGGTTTGGCCGCAGTGGTCACTTTCCTGTACGAAGGCCTGCCACTGTTCGTCGCATTTCAGCGAATCCTGTCGGGAATTTCCGTCTTTTCCTTGCTTGCCATACCGTTTTTCATCTTTGCCGGCGAATTGATGCTTCACGGTGGTATTTCCACTCGCCTGGTACGTCTGGCATCGGCAGCCGTGGGGAAGCTGAGGGGCGGCCTGGGTATCGTCAACGTCAGTTCATCCATGTTGTTCGGCGGCATTTCGGGGTCCGCCGTGGCGGATACGTCGGCACTCGGCTCCATCCTGGTGCCGGTCATGAAAGAGAAGGGGTACGATGCCGATTATGCGGTCAATGTCACCGTGACCTCATCCGTGGCCGGCGTTGTCATTCCGCCCAGCCATAATATGATCCTCTATGCCGTCGCTGCCGGTGGCGGGATATCGGTAACCCAGCTGTTCATTGCCGGTATCGTACCGGGAGTCCTGATGTGTCTGACTCTGGCGGTCGCCGCTTATCTGGTTGCGGTTCGTCGTGGCTATCAGGGGGAAACCTTCCCCGGGTGGGATGTCTTGATCGTTAGCCTTGCAGCGGCCCTGCCTGGCTTGTTGACGGCTGTCATCATCGTGGGTGGAGTGCTCTCCGGCATTCTCACGGTTACCGAGTCAGGTGCTTTTGGTGCCATCTATGCCATCGTCGTCACGGCGCTGGTTTACCGGGAGCTCAGGTGGGAGTCGTTCAAGGCGGCTGTCCTGCAGTCGGTGAGAACGACCGCGCTGGTCATGATCCTGGTAGGGTGTGCCTCGGCATTCTCGTACCTGCTGGCCCTGTATAACGTCCCGCAAATGCTAACCGATACGCTGATGGCATTATCGGACAATCCCATCGTCATTTTCCTGCTCCTGAATCTCCTGCTGCTTGGGCTTGGCATGATCATGGACATGGCGGCCCTCATCCTGATCTGTACGCCGATCTTTCTGCCGGTGGCCGTGCAGTTCGGCATGGATCCGATTCAGTTCGGCATCATCATGATGATGAACCTGGGGTTGGGCTTGTGCACACCTCCCGTGGGTGCCTGTCTGTTCGTTGGTTGCGTGATCGGCAAGATCAAGATCGAGCAGGCCGTTCGTACCATCTGGCCGTTCTACCTGGCGCTCTTCGTTGCGTTGATGTTGGTGACATACGTGCCTGCCGTGTCGATGACGTTGCCTGGGTTCTTCAGGTGACAGGTATGTCACGGAATAAAAGGATCAAGATCCAATGAAGATAGCAGCCGTACATACCCATATCCTCGATCACCTACTGGATACGGCGTTCGAAAGTGCTTCGATGCGTTTTACGAGACGTCAGCACTGTCTGGTCGAGGTCGTTTGCGACGATGGCACTGTTGGCTGGGGAGAGTGTCTTGGGCCGGCCAAGCTGAATGCCGCTGTTGTCGATGCTTATGCATCTGCCTTGATAGGGCAGGATCCATTGCAGACGGAAAGGATCTGGCTGGAACTCTACAACCTGTTGCGTGACCAGGGCCAACGCGGCCTGACCGTGACGGCCTTGAGCGGTATCGATATTGCCTTGTGGGATATCAAGGGCAAGCGATTCGATGCGCCTGTCTCGACACTCCTGGGGGGCAGGTTCCGCGACAGCGTGCGAGCGTATGCGACCGGCTCGTTCCGCCGAGAGGGCGTCGATCGTGTCAAGGATATTGCCAAGGAGGTGGCTGACTACCGCCATGAAGGGTTTCATGCCGTCAAGATCAAGATCGGCTTCGATGTCGAGGAAGACCTGCGTGTCATCGCCGCGGTACGTGAGGCGATTGGGCCCGAGCTACGTTTGATGATCGATGCCAACCATGGATATGACTATCTCGAGGCGATCGAGGTCGGTAAGCGCGCGGCTGAATATGACGTCGATTGGTTCGAGGAGCCGGTGCTGCCGGAGCAGATTTCTACCTATCGTGCCGTGCGCGATGGTCAGCCTATCCCGGTGGCAGGGGGAGAAACTTGGCATGGGCGTTATGCCATGCTCGAGCCTTTGGCGACACGTGCTGTGGATATCGTACAACCTGATATCTGTGGTGTTGGTGGTTTCACTGAAATACGGCGTGTAGCCGACATGGCGGCCATGCATGGCGTTCGGTTGGTGCCACACGTGTGGGGAACGGCTATCTGTCTCGCGGCCAGCTTGCAGTTCATGGCGGCTCTACTCCCCAACCCACCACGCCGTGATCCAATCGAACCCATCCTCGAGTTCGACCGTACCGAGAACCCATTCCGTCAGGCTGTCGTCACTACGCCCATCGAACACGTTGGGGGCGTCGTGGCCATTCCCGATGCTCCTGGATTGGGAATTGACGTCAATCGGGATGCGCTTGCCAAATTCGCTCTCAAGGAGTCGTGAGCCTTGGAAACGATACCACCCAACACAAGACCGCTGGATGGCCCGGCGCCGCGACTGGAAGCCCCTGCCGGTGCTACCGATTGTCATATTCATCTTTACTTACCTGGATATGAATCACAGCCAAATGGGCCAAAGATTCCTGAGTTGGCCACGGTAGAAAACTACCGACCGGTTCAGAAGCGCCTAGGCTTGGAACGCGTTGTGGTCACTCAGCCGAATGCCTATCAGTTCGATAATCGAGCGTTGCTGGAAGCCTTGGCCGAGATAGCGCCACAAACGGCACGTGGTGTAGCCGCAGTGGCACCAGACACGCCGAGAGATGAGTTGCAGGCTTGGCACGAAAAGGGAGTGCGTGGCGCACGGATCATGAACTTGCCAGGTGGCGCCGTGACGATAGACAAGATGCGCGATGTCGAGCGACTGATTCGACCGCTAGGCTGGCATTTGATGGTTCAGTTCAACGGCCGCTACCTCGACGACTATCTTGCCGATCTGCACAAGATCGAGAGTGAATACATCATCGACCATATCGGCAAGTTCATGGATCCCGTGGCAGCGGATGATTTCCGGGTCGATGACATTCTTCGGCTACTCGATCGGGGCAACGCTTGGTTCAAGGTCTGTGCGGGTTATGAAGCCAGTCTGACCGGAGGGCCCTATTATGAAGATGTAGGTGCCATCGCCAAGCGTGTCATCAAGCACGCTCCGGAACGCATCATCTGGGGAAGTAATTGGCCACACGTCGGGGTGCCGCGAGAACAGTACCCTGATGACGCTGAGCAGTTGGATGTATTGCTCGACTGGGCAAGCCCGGAGTTGCGCCGGAAGATACTGGTCGATAATCCTGCGGCTTTGTATGGCTTTTAATCGGCCACTCGTTGTCTTGTCAGAAACATAGGAGGAATTTAATGATTAACCGTCTGTTGGTAACCGGAGCTGCTGGTGGCATGGGGCGTATCATCAGGCCTTTCTTGTCACAACTGGCTAACAAGGTGCGGCTTTCCGATATCATTGATCTTGACGCTGCGGCCAGTCATGAGGAGATAGTTGTCTGTGATTTGACAGATGCCCAAGCCGTCAACGCCTTGGTCAAGGATTGCGACGCGGTCATCCATCTCGGCGGTGTTTCAGTGGAAAAGCCTTGGAACAGTATTCTCCAAGCCAATATCGTCGGTACCTACAACTTATACGAGGCGGCTAGGAACCTTGGTAAACCACGTATTATCTTTGCTAGCTCCAATCATACGACCGGCTATTATGAACGCACGTCAAAGTTGGATGCTGAAGTGCCACATCGCCCAGATTCTTTGTATGGTGTTTCAAAGTGCTTTGGTGAAGATCTTGCGTGTCTCTATTATTATAAGTTCGGTGTTGAAACCCTGAGTGTGCGTATTGGATGGTGCCATCCCAAACCCACGGATACACGCAAGATGGCTATCTGGTTGAGTGCCGAAGATTTCGTCAGCTTGGTTCAGCGTGCGCTTGTCACACCAAGATTGGCTTATACCGTAGTGTACGGTGTTTCGAACAACTCCGAACGTTGGTGGGACAATAGCAAGGCCTCGTTTCTTGGTTGGGTGCCAAAAGACAGCTCCGAGCCTTGGCGAGCCGAGATTGAAGGGGAAGCGATGGGGGGCGATCCCGAAGATCCGGCGGTTGTCTATCAAGGCGGTCCATTTGCCACTTCCGGCCATCCCGACGACGAATAGGTCGAATGCAAGAAAATTGATCATGTTGCTGCTTTTTGACGCATGAATATATCGAATGATGACGCGAAAATACAAAGGTTGTTGTTTATTTCATAACCTTTGTCGATGGTTAATGCTGCCGTTACAAATGGAGAAGGTGATATTGGCTCGTTGACAAGCTATGCATTATAATAAAAATCATACTTTTGAGTGCCGGACGTTACTAACATGGCAAAAGATACGGAAATGACAGTCAAGCTGGCGCCATTTGAGGTGAAGAAAATATCTCGTCAGGGAAGCCTTTCTCTTCACGTGGCGGACCAACTAGAGGCTCTGATCACGCAGGGAAGGGTTCCCGTAGGACAGAAATTGCCTACTGAAAACAGCTTGTGTGACTCTTTTGGTGTCAGCCGCACCGTCATTCGTGAGGCAATTACGCATCTCAAGTCGTTGGGACTGGTCGAAACCCGGCGAGGGGTTGGCACCACCGTATTGCGTTCGACCACGATCGAGGCGAGGCCGGCGGAGCGCATCAATCCGACCACGGTGGAGGATATCCTGCATGTCCTCGAGTTACGTTTGACTCTCGAGCCGGCCGCTGCCGAGTTAGCGGCCCTTCGTCACGATGAAGATGACCGTAAGGCGCTGCAAGCCCGACATGAGGCATTCATCAACGCCCATGCCGAGAAGTCTCAGGCACGGGTCGAGGATTACGAGTTCCATCACGCCATTGCCAAGGCGACCAAGAATCCCTTTTTCAATCGATTCTATGAACAGTTGAACCAGAGTGTCATTCCCCGGGCCAAGTTGCTCAGCATCGACATCAACCCGGCGGCATCGGAGCGCTATCTCGAACGTGTCCAGGAAGAGCATGCTTATATTCTCGAGGCCATTCTTTCCCGCGATGCGGAGGCTGCGCGCGAAACCATGTTCCAGCATCTCAACCGAGCTCGGAACATGTATGCCAAATACCGTGATCGCCAGGATGACTCCCGGATATGACGAGACCAGCCCTGTTGCCGGCCTCACGACCATCAATAGAAGGGGAGTGAGGGTATGGGTAACAAAGAAGAGGCGGTTAGCGAGCCAACCACAATCCAACGACCCCCGCCGCAATGACGGTGGCGAAGAACAGGCGGTTGCGCAAGCGTGTATCACGTGGCGGACGAGATTTGGACACTAAAGGCTCTCTGTCGTGTAGAGGGTGAGTAAAACAAGCGTTTCAATAGAGGGCGAAAACGATTAGGGTTAGATGGTAAACTCGTTAGTCTGCTATGGCTATCGCCTGCCCAGAGATGAATTCGCCATGTCCATTACCCCGATTCGTGATCGCTTGGTCTTTGCCCATGCCAATGGTTTCACTGGTGCCAGTTATCGCAGCTTTCTGTCACCGTTGGAGAGCCGCTTCGACGTGGTGCCACTCGATCGTCTGGGACATCATCCCAGCTATCCGGTAGGCCCCAACTGGTTGCGGCTGCGTGACGAGCTGTTGGCTCAATTGGAAGGGTGTCGGCGCCCTGTCATCGGTGTTGGCCATTCGATGGGTGGGGTATTGATGGTGATGGCCGCCGACGTCGCCCCCCAGTACTTTCGTTGTGTGCTGCTGCTGGACCCTCCTCTGATGCTGGGGTTGGATGCCTGGGCCATGAAGGCGGCCAAGGGCTTGGGGCTTGCAGACCGTGTGACACCGGCGGGCAAGAGCAAGGGGCGCCGAGCGATATGGCCCGACCGCGATGCCATGGGCCATTACTTACGTCGCCGGGCTCTGTTTCGACGCTTCACTGATGAGGCACTGCACGATTACATCGAGGGCAGTACGCGAATATTGGAGGACGGGCGTGCCGAATTGGTCTTCGATCCCGTGGTGGAAACGGAGATCTTTCGTCATTTACCCGATCATTTGCATGGCTTGCCGGGCCGTCTCAAGGTGCCGTTGGCACTATTGGCAGGGTCCGAGTCCGACTTGATCACTCCTCGTCGCCGCCGTCGACTCATGCGCCATGGGATACGTGTCGACGTAGTGCCCGGAGGGCATATGTTTCCCATGGAGTATCCCGACAGCACGCGTCGGGCTCTGCTGTCCACTTTGGATTCGCTACTGGAAGTCCCATCATGAGCAATCCTCATTCCCTGGCATTATCGAAAGATCGCTTGGCGGCGCTGGCTTGGGGTATGGAAACGGCACCCACATGGTTGGCGTTACATGGATGGCTAGACAATGCAGCCAGCTTCACCCGCTTGGCTCCCTTGCTGGTTGAGCGTCTAGGGATTCGAGTCGTGGCGGTCGATTTCTCCGGCCATGGCTTGTCGCGACGGCATCCCCCTGGAGCCGATTACGCCATCTGGGATTACATACATGATGTGCTCGATGCCTTGGAAAGTTTGAAGCTGGAACGAGCTACCCTCTTGGCTCATTCCATGGGCGCTGGAGTGGCCTGTCTGGTGGCGGCAGCACTTCCCGAGCGTGTCGATAGGTTGGTACTGATCGATGGTTTGGGGACCTTGACAACCCCGGCTACGGGTACCGCCGAACAATTGCGCAAAGGGCTGCTTGGTCATCGTCGCCTTGTTTCGCCGGCACCGCGCTATCCTGATATAGAGGCCGCCATTGCTGCCCGAGTGGCGGGTGGAGTGACACCATTGGATACCGATACGGCAACGCCGTTAGTGCAGCGTAACAGCAAGGTTCTGGAGGATGGGCATATCCAGTTGCGCACCGACCCGCGTCTGCTGCGTCCTTCGATGGTTCGCTTCTGCCCTGAGCAGGCACTGGAAATCCTGCAGGCTATCAAGGTGCCCACACTACTGGTCGAAGGAGAGAACGGCATTCTTGGGGAGCGCCCCATGGCAGTCGCAGCGCGGGAGGCGCTATCTGGATTGCAACGGAATGTATTGCCGGGAGGGCATCATCTGCACTTGGAGGCGACGGCGGTTGGAGGGGTGGCTGAGGCGATAGCGTGTTGGCGCGATGGATGAGGTGATGACATGACAGCCAAGCAGGGTGGTAGTAAACGCGTGGCGCTGGTGCTGGGCAGTGGTGGGGCGCGCGGTTATGCGCATATCGGTGTAATCGACGAACTTCTGGAGCGCGGCTACGAGATAGTAGCAATTTCAGGTTGTTCGATGGGCGCTCTCGTTGGAGGGGTTTATGCCACAGGACAATTGGAAGGGTACCGTAACTGGGTGTGTCAACTCGATTATTTCGATGTGCTCAGCTTGGTCGATGTGACCTGGAGCCCGATGGGTGCCATGCGCGCCAACAAGGTAATGAACAAGCTCGAGGGGTTGATTGGTGACACGCTCATGGAAAATCTCTCGATCCCCCTGACCACTGTGGCTACCGACCTGGTACGCCAGCGTGAGGTTTGGTTTCAGAGTGGATCGCTGTTGCGTGCCATTCGGGCATCGATCGCGGTACCCGGCATCATTACGCCAGTGCATATTGGTGAACAGATATTGGTGGATGGGGGCTTGATGAATCCACTGCCGATCATTCCGACCGTTTCGGCACATGCCGATTTGATTCTGGCAGTCAATGCGACAGCCCAAAGTCCTTATCCCATTCGTCTGGAAGATTTGTTACCGCCGTTGGAGGCTGCTGCGGAAGAGGCGCGAGAGAAAGAGCTGGAAGCCCAAGGCAATGGCTTTGGCGCCTGGATCGGTGGGGTTCGGGATCAGGTACAGCGCATGTTTTGGGGCTCAGGGGACGAGGAAGCACTGGATGATCACAGTGAACAAAGCGTTAAGCAGCGTGCCTGGGGACGGCTCGACATGATGCTGGCCTCATTCGACATCACTCAGGCGACACTTGCCAGGTATAAGGTGGCCGGATATCCCCCGGATGTACTGATCGAAATCCCCAAGACGGTCTGTGGTGCTTACGAGTTCCATCGTGCCGAGGGACTGATCAAACTAGGGCGGCATTTGGCGAACGAAGCTCTGGATCACTATGAAGGTCGCCCTGGTGCTGCTAACCCGAGGATGGGGGCCGTGACCATCAAGCCCAAGCCCTCAGCCGTGGAAAAAGGTGTTTCACCCGAGGGGCACGATTTGAAAGGAGAGGAAGCCTGAAGGGAAGGGGGTCACAGGGCCTCACCACGTCGGCGCAACAGTATGTAGAGTGCCCCGGTGCCACCATCCGCTTCACGGGTTGAGCAAAAGGCCAGCACGCTGGGCCATTCGCGAAGCCAGGCATTGACGTGGCTTTTGATCACAGGATAGTCGCTCACGCCACTTGCAGTGTTGCTGCGTGATTTGCCATGGACGACCAGCACGCAGCGCGTCCTTTCGGCTGCAGCATCGCGCAGGAAACTTTCCAATTCGATTCGAGCCTCGTCGAGGGTATAGCCATGCAAGTCGAGCCCCGCCTCCCAAGGAATGTGGCCGCGTTTGAGCTGTACATGGGTGCGATAGGGTAGATCGGGGACGGCGAAATCGAGGAATTCGGAAGGGCGTACGACCTCGACGCGACCATCCGATGTACGGCTGTTGGGCTGGCTAGGAGATGCGGCTGTGGCGGCAGCACGGCGTTCGACGAAGGCGGTGTGTCGATTATCGCGAGGCTTGCCGGGATCGGCACGATTGGCCTTCAGACGCTTCACGCCGGCGCCTTCCAGGGCCTGACGGAATGCGCCGATGTCTTCTTCGTTTGGTTGGCCTCGGCGTCGGCTCATGAATGTTCTCTTCTGTCGGTAGGAATGCCGGGGACACGAATGTTCCAGATGATGGTCAGTATAACGTCTCCTCGATGCGGGAAACCATTGGCGTGGTTGTGACTGTGAAGCCGAGGCTCGGAAGGTTACAATGCCAGTTTCGTCACCATCGTTCACAGGATTCCGCGTGACCGCTTCCCGACCCGATGTCGCTTCGACTCTGACGCTAACCGACGCCGAGATCAGCGAGAGCTTGTTTACCTTGCGTGATTGTCTGCGCTGGGCGACCAGCGAGTTTCACGCTCATGGACTGCATTATGGCCATGGCACCGACTCTCCTTGGGACGAAGCGGTGGCGTTGGTGCTAGGTGCTCTCCATCTGCCTTGGAATGTCGATCCTGCAGTGCTCGAGGCACGTTTGTTGCCCATGGAGCGCTCGCGGATCGTGGCACTGGTGCGCGCGCGTATCGAGACGCGGCGCCCCTTGCCCTATCTCCTTGGCGAAGCTTTTTTCGCCGGCTATCCCTTCAACGTCGATGACCGTGTCTTGATCCCGCGCTCCCCGATAGCCGAACTGATCGAGCACGGTTTCGCCGCCTGGTTTTCCGAGGAACCACCAGCCAGAGTTCTCGACTTGTGCTGTGGATCGGGCTGTATCGGAATTGCCACGGCGCTGCATCTCCTCACCGCCGAAGTCGATCTGGCAGATATCAGTCTGGAAGCGCTGAACGTGGCCAAGGCTAATATTACTCGCCACGATGTAGGAGCCCGCGTGCGTGCCGTCGCATCCGATGTCTTCAGTGGTGTGGTCGGTCAGCGCTACGACCTGATCGTTTCCAATCCTCCGTATGTGGATGCTCGTGATCTGGCGACCATGCCGGCCGAGTTTCTTCATGAGCCGGCGATGGCACTGGGTGCCGGGAACGATGGACTGGATATCGTACGCCGCATCCTGCGTGAGGCTCGCGCACACCTTCGCGACAGCGGCGTGCTGATCGTCGAGGTCGGCAATTCGGATCGCCACCTGGAGGCCACTTTCCCTGATGTGCCGTTCCTATGGCTGGAATTCGAGCGCGGTGGCCATGGGGTCTTCGCGCTGACCGCACAAGAACTCGACGCTCACGCGGCGTCCTTCGCCTGATTCCCTGTCTTGAGAGCTTTGAGGAACGCCCCATGTCCGGCAATACCTTCGGAAAGCTGTTTACCGTCACCACCTTCGGTGAAAGTCATGGTCCTGCCTTGGGAGCGATCGTCGATGGCTGTCCTCCTGGCCTGGAACTCTCCGAAGTCGACTTGCAGCAGGATCTCGATCGCCGTCGTCCCGGCACCTCACGACATACTACCCAGCGCCGCGAACCGGACCAGGTGAGGATTCTCTCCGGAGTATTCGAGGGGGTGACCACCGGCACTCCCATCGGGTTGCTGATCGAGAATACCGACCAGCGTTCCAAGGACTACTCTCAGATCAAGGATCGCTTCCGTCCCTCTCACGCTGACTACACTTACCACCACAAGTATGGTGTGCGCGACTATCGTGGCGGGGGGCGCTCCAGCGCTCGTGAGACCGCCATGCGTGTGGCCGCTGGGGCGATCGCCAAGAAGTACCTGGCCACTCAGGGTATTCAGGTGCGTGGCTATATGAGCCAACTCGGCCCTATCGATATCGATTTCAAGAGTTGGGAGGCGGTCGACGATAACGCCTTCTTCTGTCCCGATCCGCAAAAGGTGCCGGAGCTCGAGGCTTTCATGGATCAGTTGCGTCGCGACCAGGACTCGGTTGGCGCACGAATTACCGTGGTAGCGGAGGGTGTGCCGGTAGGGTTGGGTGAGCCGATCTTCGATCGTCTGGATGCCGAACTCGCGCATGGATTGATGAGCATCAACGCGGTCAAGGGTGTGGAGATTGGTGATGGTTTCGCTGCGGTAACTCAACGCGGCAGTGAGCATCGTGACGAGTTGACTCCCGAGGGGTTCACTTCCAATCATGCCGGAGGGGTGTTGGGGGGGATCTCCTCCGGCCAGCCCCTGATCGCTCACCTAGCGCTCAAACCCACTTCCAGCATCACCATTCCGGGGCGTTCCATCGATGTGCATGGCAATGCGGTAGAGGTGGTTACCAAAGGGCGTCACGATCCTTGTGTCGGAATTCGTGCCACACCGATTGCCGAGGCGATGATGGCGTTGACCTTGATGGATCACCTGTTGCGACATCGTGCCCAGAATGCGGATGTCCAAGTATCGACTCCACGCTTACGCTGAGCTGATAGGATAGGCTCTCGAAAGTAGATGCGGATGCTACACTAGGGACAAGTTTCCTCCAGTCGAGTCACCGCCTCATGAAAATAAATGTCGAATTCGATCTTACTCCAGCCGAGTTTCGTCAGGCCTTGGGCCTGCCTGATGTTGACGCTTTTCAGAAGGAATTGATGTCGCGTGTTCAGCAGCAGATGGAAGCCGGGGTCGAAGGTTACGACCCCATGAGTCTGTTGCAGCCCTTCCTCCAACAGCAGCCGTTCATGCAGCAACCTTTCTTCAAGGATGGTATGGCCAAAGGGTTGGCCAGTTTCGGTAACTACCAGCAGATGATGCTCGACATGTTGCGGCAAGCCGCCAGTGCGTCTTCATCGTCCGAAAAGGAGACATCGCAAGAATCGCAAGGCAGAGGCGGTTCGAGTTCCTCGAAACGAGGCAGTGGTTCGGCTGCTGCCAGCTCGCGTGCCAATCGCAAGTCGGAATAGAGAACGTTCGAATATCGGAGAATGGTTTGCAAGACGATGATCATGATCAAACTTTTACGTTGTCATCGTATTGCAACGCGGGCGAGGGCAGACTACGCTTTGTGCATTGCAGCAAAGTGGTATTCATGCTGTCATGACATCGATCCGCCAGGAGGGACCTACCATGCAAGACAAGATGTTTGACGCCTTCACTGAACAGACCCGTAACTTCTTCGAGCCGATGCGCAAGCTCAATGGGTTGATGCTGGACAACATGGAAAAGATGACCCAGTACCAACTGGAGTCCATGAAGCGTTACAGTCAGCTGGGCACAGAGCGTGTACGCGATGCCAGTGAGATCAAGGATGCTGAGGATTTGCGTGACTTTGGCACTCGCCAGGCCGCCATCATGAACGAGTTGTCCAAGCAGATGCTCGAGGATGCCCGTGCCATGACTGAGCTGAGCATGCAATTCAAGAGTGAAATGGATAAGCTCTTTGTCGAAACCGGGCAGCAGACCGCCGAGCAGACTACTGCCGCCGCCAAGGCGGCCAAGCCTGAACCCGCTACGGCAGCATCGGCCAGAGCAACGGCAACCAAGGCTGAATCCACCAAGACGGCGACAACCAAATCCGAGCCCGCCAAGGCGACAGTCAAGCCTGAACCCGCCAAGGCGGAGGAGACCAAGCCTGAGCCTGCCAAAGCGACACCGACCAAGACGTCGAGTCAGTCAACACGCAAGAATTCGTGAGGACAGCAAGAGTCGGTGTACTGGCTCTTGTCGTAGTGGCCATTGACGTCAATGGTCAACCAGGAGCTGGGCATTATACGTAAGGACCACAGAGGAGGGGCCAATGCAGCCAGGTTTTCAGCAGCCTTCACAAGCCGATTCAGAAGAGTGGGCACAACAGCTCGATGCAATCGGCAAGGAATATCAGGTCTTGATGCAAGAGATGCTGGCTCGCATGTTGCCCAGCGAAGCGGGCAAGACGATTTACGCTGACATGCGCGACACATTCCAGGCGGGGCTGGAAGCCTTGATGCGTAATCCGCAAGCACTGTTCGAGGCTCAGACGCGGCTGGTCGAGGACCAAGCCTTGCTATGGCAGCATGGCTTGCGAGCTTTGGCCGGAGAGGAGGTGCAGCCGTTGGTCGAGCCCGCGCGCCATGATCGTCGATTCAAGGATGAGGCCTGGCACAATGACCCCTTCTATCATGCCATTCTGCAGCAGTATCTACTGTTCGTGCGTCTAGTGGAGGATTTGCTTGCCAACCTGGAAGGGCTCTCACCGGATCAGCAGCGCAATCTGGAGTTCTATGCCCGCCAGTGCGTAAGCGCTATGGCGCCATCCAACTTCGTTACCACCAATCCGGAAGTCATGCGCCTGACCCTGGAAACGAAAGGGCAAAACCTGCTTGATGGCTTGGCGCGACTACGTGAAGACTTGGCCAATTCGGCGGATGGTCTCAATGTCACGATGACCGATCGTGAAGCCTTTCGTGTCGGCGAGAATGTTGCCGTGACGCCGGGCAGCGTGGTCTATGAGAACGAATTGATCCAGCTGATCCAGTATCGACCCAGCACCGAGAAGGTGTTTAAGACACCGTTGCTGATCGTGCCGCCGTGGATCAACAAGTACTACATTCTCGACTTGCGTGAGGACAACTCCTTGGTCAAGTGGCTGGTCGACCAAGGGCATAGCGTATTCCTGATTTCCTGGCGCAATCCTGGCCCCGAGCAGCGCGATCTGACATGGGCCGACTATATGCAGCTTGGTCCTATCGATGCCATGGGGGCCATTGAGCAGGCTTGTGGCGAAAAGTCGGTGAACCTCCTCAGTTACTGCATTGGAGGGACCTTGGCAGCGACTACGGTGGCTTACCTGACCAGCACCCGGCGCGGGCGTAAAGTCCGTTCAGTGACTTACATGGCTACGCTGCAGGATTTCAGTGATCCTGGCGAGCTCGGTGTTTTCCTGTCGGAGCCGGTGCTACAAGGGCTTGAGCGTCAATTGGAGGCTGATGGCTATCTCGATGGCCGGGTCATGGCCTTCACTTTCAACCTGCTGCGCGAGAATGATCTGTTCTGGTCGTTCTATATCAGCAATTACCTCAAAGGCGAGGCGCCGGCGCCCTTCGACCTGTTGTACTGGAACACCGACGGTACCAACCTGCCGGCCGGCACTCACGGCTGGTATCTGCGCCATATGTATCTTGAGAATCGCCTAATCGAGCCAGGCGGTATCGAGCTCGATGGCGTCAAGATCGACCTGCGCAAGGTCTCCACACCGAGCTACTTCGTCTCCACACGTGACGACCATATTGCCAAGTGGAACAGTACCTATGGTGGTACTCAACTTCCCAAGGGGCCTGTGACCTTCGTGCTGGGCGGTTCCGGACATATCGCCGGTATCGTCAATCCTCCGCACAAGAACAAGTACGGCTACTGGACCAATGATTCGCTGCCACCCGGCCCCGATGAGTGGTTCGAGGGCGCTACCTTCAACGAAGGCTCGTGGTGGCCACACTGGCAAGCCTGGATGACCGACAATGGTTATGTCGACCCTGAGAAGCTGGTACCGGCCCGAGAGCCGGGTGACGGTGAACTCCCTCTGTTGGAGGCAGCGCCGGGTCGCTATGTCCGTCAGACCATTCCCGAAGTGCTTGGTGAAGTGCCTCCTAAGTCGGAAGATTCGGCTCGCGCCGAGACAGAAGGCGAGCGGGAAGTAAGTGGGAAGTAGCACGAGAGAAGAAAGAAGTAGGAAGACGGAAGAAGAACCGACAGAGCCCGCTATGTAATGTAGCGGGCTCTTTCCATGAAACCTTGGCCAATAACTGAATAGATATGCTGTGTCTTTACTCTTCCTTCTTATTCCTTCCTTCTCTTTTTCCTTCCTTCTTCCTTCTTATCCCCGGCAACACCAGCAGGGTAGAGAGCAGCCAAGCTGGCCAACTACCAGTGCGAGTGAAGGGGGTCAACCCATCCATGGCGGTGACTTCGGCCTGAATGCTGGTGGTCTCGAATTGGGGAGCGCGTGCGATGATCCGTCCTTGTGGGTCGATGACCGCAGTGACGCCGTTGCTGGTGGCACGCATCACGTAGCGGCCATTCTCCAGTGCACGCAAGCGAGCCATCTGTAGATGCTGTAGCGGGCCGATGGATTCGCCAAACCAAGTATCGTTGGACACCGTCAACAGAATGTCAGCTTCTCGAGCGCGATTGGCCACCAAGTCAGGATAGATGATCTCGTAGCAAACGGCACTGCCGATGGTGAGGCCGGCGGCACGAATCGGTGTCTGGACTTCTTTGCCGGAGGAGAAGCTCGACATGGGCAGATCGAAGAAGGCAATCACTCCTCGTAGCAAGCTCTCCAAGGGCAGGTATTCACCGAATGGAACCAAGTGCTCCTTGCGATATTCACCTTCGACCTCTCCGACACCAATCACACTGTTGAAGAAACGACCTTCCTGATCCCGCTGGACGATACCCGTCAGCAGGGCGGTTTCTGGTGCCATGGTGGCCTGGACCCGTTCGAGTACCGGCAAGGCATCTTGTTCCAACATTGGCAGGGCGGTTTCAGGCCACACGATCAGGTCGATCTCATCGCCTTGAGAGCGGGTCAACTGGGTATAGGTATTGGCGGCAGTGCGTTGCCCTTCCGAGGTCCATTTGATGAGCTGGGGCAGGTTGCCTTGCAGCAGTGCTACCCGGATAGGAGGCTCGCGAGAAGTCGTCCATTGCGTGGGCAGTGCGAGTGGCACGAGCCATAGAGCAGCGATCGCTACACCGGCAGACCAGCGCCGGCGCAGGAATTCCACGCCTAGGGTACCAGTGAGGGCTGTGATCAAGCTCAATGCATAGACACCACCGACTGGAGCCCAGGGCGCTAACGGTGAATCCACTTGGCCGCTCCCTAGTAGCAGCCATGGGAAGCCGGTGAAGGCATAGGTTCGCAGGACTTCACCCAGTACCCAGGTGCCGGCGAAGGTCAGAGCTGCCAGATGAGGGCCGCTTAGGCGTCTGTAGAGCCATAGGACCACGGCAGGGAATAGTGCCAAGGTGACCACGAACAGCACGGTGAGGAACACCGCCAGGGGAACGCCGGTATAGCCGTAGTCGTGAAT
Source organism: Litchfieldella anticariensis FP35 = DSM 16096 (assembly GCF_000409775.1). Taxonomy (GTDB): domain Bacteria; phylum Pseudomonadota; class Gammaproteobacteria; order Pseudomonadales; family Halomonadaceae; genus Litchfieldella; species Litchfieldella anticariensis. Next base: position 576,649 of record NZ_KE332392.1, read on the forward strand.
CGATACATAAATCCAGGAAGTGCCGGAACCGAACAGGCCGACACCATACCACCAGCCCTTGAAGGCGGCTTGGCCGGGTGTTAGGGCATGAATGCCCAGATACATCAGGCCGACGGCCACTGGCCCCAGCCACCATAGCGAGAAAGGAGAAGCGGTTAGGGTAGTCAAGCCGCCGGCAACCAAAGCGATCAAGTAGCCGAGCGCAGGGGTGAGACGCAGTTCACTCATCATCGATCCTTGATATGGGCTGAACGGTGCGACCACCTAGGCTCAGCTGTGTTCTTCCTCATGGGTGGTGACATTCCGATTCTGCTCGGCTTGCAGCAAGCGGATACGACGGTTGTCGGCATTGAGGACCGTGAAGCGCCAGGTGCCGAGGTCAGCGTATTCGCCGCGGCGCGGCAAGTGACCAAAGCGTTGCATCACCAGGCCGCCGACGGTATCGAATTCGTCATCCGAGAACTCGGTGGCAAAGCGGTCATTGAAATCTTCGATCGGGGTAAGGGCCCGAATAGCGTAGCTACCGTTGCCTAGCTCACGGATATCCTCTTCTTCATCGATATCGTGTTCGTCCTCGATATCGCCGACGATCTGTTCGAGGATATCCTCGATGGTCACGATGCCCGCGGTGCCGCCGTATTCATCCACCACCACAGCCATGTGATTATGCGTGTCGCGAAACTCCTTGAGCAGACTGTTGAGGCGCTTGGATTCGGGCACGAACATCGCCGGACGCAATACGCTGCGTAGCTCGAACGATTCTTGGCTGGAGGGTTTCTGACACAGTAGTGGCAGCAGGTCCTTGACCAACAGGATCCCTAACACTTCGTCGAGATTCTCGCCTACTACCGGATAGCGGGAGTGACCCGTCTCGAGAATGACCGGCAGATACTCCTCAGTGGGTTGATCGACAGTGATGGCGGTTACCTGAGATCGGGGAATCAGTACCTCTCGTACCTGCTGGTCGCTGATTTGCAGGGCGCCTTCGATAATGGTCAGGGCATCCTGGTCGAGACGCAGACGCGAGCCAGCCTCGCGCAGGAATTCGAGCAGCTCGTCACGGGAACTGGGTTCGTCAGTATCGTTGGTAAAGGCGCTGAACAACTTCTCGAGCCAAGACTTGTTGCCCTGGCCGCTCGATCGGTCTTCGCTCATGCGTCGTGTCTCTTGTCCTCGGAATCAAGGGGGCCGTGGGGCAGCAGATAAGGATCGGCTATACCGAAGCGAGCAAGAATCTCACCTTCGAGTCGTTCCATGCGTTCGGCCTCGGAATCTTGGATATGGTCGTAACCCAATAAATGCAAGGTGCCATGCACCACCATATGGGTATAGTGAGCGGTGAGTGACTTGTCTTGTTCGTTTGCCTCGCGGACGACCACCTCATGACAGATCACCAGGTCACCCAATAACGGTAGCTCGATACCGGCGGGAGCGTCGAAAGGAAAGGACAAGACATTGGTCGGTCTGTCCTTGCCGCGGTAATCGCGATTCAGCGAACGGCTTTCCACCGCGTCGACAAAGCGCACGGTCAGTTCATGACGTACCTCATCGGGATGACAGGAGAGCACCGCGCCAACCCAGTTTTCGAGTTCGGCTTGAGAGGGCAGTGTCTCGCTATCGGCAGGGTAGGACAATGCTACCTGCCGATCGACAATGACCGGAGGAGGTTCACTCATGAGGAGGACTCCTGACCGCTCTTGGGTCCACCATCCTGATCTTGCTTCTGATCGTTGCCGTTTGCCTGCTGGCGGGATAGCTGCTCACGGCGAAGTTGCTCACGCTCCTGCTTACGCGCACGTTCGGCAGCTTCTTCCTGTGCTTCGAAATGATCGTACGCCTCGATGATGCGCTGTACTAGAGGATGGCGTACCACATCCTTGGCGGCAAAGTGGGTCACCCCAATTCCAGGTGTGTCCTTGAGCACTTCCAATACTTGGATCAAACCGGAGTTCTGGCCGCGTGGCAGGTCTACCTGAGTGATATCGCCAGTGATTACCGCCGTGGAGCCGAAACCGATACGCGTCAGGAACATCTTCATCTGCTCGCGAGTGGTGTTCTGACTCTCGTCGAGAATAATGAAGGAGTTGTTGAGAGTGCGTCCGCGCATATAGGCCAGCGGCGCAATCTCGATGATCTGACGCTCGATCAGCTTGCCAACCTGCTCGAAGCCGATCATCTCATAGAGGGCGTCATACAGGGGGCGCAGATAGGGATCGATCTTCTGTGCCAGGTCGCCTGGCAGAAAACCAAGTTTCTCACCGGCCTCGACCGCCGGACGTACCAGCAGGATACGTCGCACTTCCTGTTGATTGAGTGCTTCGACTGCGGCGGCAACGGCCAGATAGGTCTTGCCGGTACCCGCCGGGCCGATACCGAAATTGATGTCATGAGCACGGATGCTCTGGACATAGCTTTGCTGGTTGAAGCCACGCGGCTTGATCAGTGCCTTGGGGGTGCGCAGCAGCACCTCGCCTTCATCCCCCGTCCCTTCGTCTTCCTCCAGTGCCTCGAGGCCAGATTCCTGCAGGAACAGGTGCACCGTGTCGGGAGAAAGTTCACTGGCTTCGGCTTCCCGGTAAAGGTGTTCGATGACATTGGCTGCAGCCTTCACGCGGGGACTGGGGCCGGCGAGCTGAAAAGTGTTGCCGCGATTACGCAAAGTCACGCCAAGCCGTGACTCGACTAGCTTGAGGTGTTCGTCGCGCTGGCCGCAAAGATTGGCCAGACGCATGGGGTCATTGGGTTCGAGGGTCAGGGTGATGATGCGATTGGCCTGAGTACTGTTCTGGCTCAAGAGCAGAGGATCCATGCGTTGCAGTGAGATTAAGGGAGCTTACTGCCCCGAGCCGGCTCGGGGCAATGGCAAATTCCGCAAGACTGGCCCTTGGTCGTAAGCGGCACCAGAGATCAGTACCGCTCAGGAGAGGCCAGTTCACCTCGCAGAGAGTTGGGGAGCGCTTCGGTAATCTCCACATCGACGAAATAGCCGATCAATTCGGCTGGGTTGGCGGCGCGGAAGTTGACGACACGATTGTTCTCCGTTCGGCCAGAGAGCTGCCCCGGGTCTTTGGGTGAAAAGCCTGTGACCAGAATACGTTCGGTATTTCCCACCATGCGTCGACTGATCTGCATGGCTTGCTGATTGATACGTTCCTGCAATATGGCTAGGCGCTGTTTCTTGACCGCTTCCGGGGTTTCGTCTTCGAGGCTGGCTGCTGGCGTACCAGGACGTGCCGAATAGACGAAGCTGAAGGAGACGTCGAAGCCGATGTGATGGATCAGATCCATGGTGGCTTCGAAGTCAGCCTCCGTTTCGCTGGGGAAGCCGATAATGAAGTCCGAGGAGAAGCTGATATCCGGGCGCAGGGCGCGGATACGCTCCATCTTATCGACATATTCCTCGACTGTATGACCACGCTTCATGGCCGCGAGGATACGGTCGGAGCCGGACTGCACCGGCAAGTGCAGGTGGCTGACCAGTTCGGGAATCTCTCCATACGCTTCGATCAAACTATCGGAGAATTCCACCGGATGTGAGGTGGTGAAGCGGATTCGATCGATTCCCTCAACCGCTGCCACGCAGGCGATCAACTCGGCCAGGTCGATTTCATCACCGAGTTGGTTCTCGCCGCGATAGGCGTTGACGTTCTGACCCAGCAGGTTGATCTCGCGTACGCCCTGGTCCGCGAGGTGGATGACTTCATCCATCACCGCCTCGAACGGACGTGACACCTCTTCACCGCGGGTGTAGGGCACCACGCAGAACGTGCAGTATTTGGAACAGCCTTCCATGATCGAGACGAAGGCCGTGGCTCCATCCGATGACGGCTTGGGCAGGTGATCGAACTTCTCGATCTCGGGAAAGGTCACATCGACTACCGAAATCTGGTCGGCCTGGCGGGCATCGAGCATGGACGGCACACGATGCAGGGTCTGGGGGCCAAACACCATGTCGACATAAGGGGCGCGCTTGCGCAACGCTTCTCCCTCCTGACTGGCCACGCAGCCACCGACACCGATCACCAAGTCGGGGTTGCTTTCCTTGAGCTTCTTCCAGCGGCCGAGTTGGTGGAAGACCTTCTCCTGAGCCTTCTCGCGGATCGAGCAGGTGTTGAGCAGAATGACATCGGCCTCTCGCTCATCGTCGGTCAGCTCAAGCTGATGGGATTCGCCGAGCAGATCCGCCATGCGGGCGGAGTCATACTCGTTCATCTGGCAGCCATGGGTCTTGATGAAGAGTTTCTTCGCCATAAAAATACCGTCGTGACGCTTGATGCGCCCGACTCGTCACCAGTTTCCAGGAATGTTAAAGGGTGTGGCCAGGCGGCCGGGGTCGGATCAGATCGGTGATTATACGGGTCCTGCGTCGATGGGGCCAGCACCGTGCCGCCCGTGAGCCTGTCTATGGTATTCTTCGGGTCCGGGGCCGCAAGGCCGATCTTATTCCTATGTCTTAGTGACGTTTAGCACAGGGTCAATATGGCGTCCAAGCCCATTTACCGAATCGTGTTTCATAACCAGGGCGAGATCTGGGAACTCTACGCACGAGAGGTCTTTCAGAGCGACCTGTGGGGTTTCATCGAAGTGGAGGCCTTCGTCTTCGAAGATGCTTCCAAGCTGGTGGTCGACCCGTCCACCGAAAAACTGAGGCGGACCTTCGAGGGGGTCGGTCGTAGCTATATCCCCATGAATGCCATCGTGCGCATCGACGAAGTGGAGCGCGAGGGGACGCCCAAGGCTATCAAAGCCGAAGGCAAGGTAACGGAGTTTCCGCGTCCTACCGGATGGTCGCCGCGGGAGGATCGGTAGGTCAAAAAATGACCGATCCGTGGCTGTGCCAGGTGGCTCGCCGCTCACCCTAGCCTTGGAGATCGGTTTTCCCAAGGCTTATCCACAGAAAGTGTGGATGAGGACAAGTCTCATCGCGACACCACCCGCACGGGAGGTGCGGGAGTCGCAAGCCAGCGTGTGGCAGCGTTTCAGGAGCCCTTTGACAGTCATCAAGACGGCAAAATTATGCGTAAATTCAATATTCTGATCGCGGGTGCAGTGCTGACAACATGGGGCTTGCCCCTGATGGCGCAAGATGCGGATGACAACAGGCGCTGGGTATCCGATGAGTTGACCACCTTCGTACGTAGTGGGCCCACTGATGGATATCGCATCGTCGGCACCCTTACCTCCGGCGAGCCGGTCACGGTGCTCGATACCAGTGGCGATTATTCCCAGGTAGTGGATGGCGATGGGGATCGTGTCTGGGTATTGTCCAGGGAGCTGCAGGATGAGCCAAGCGCCACGCAGCGGCTTCCCGAACTGGAAGCCCAGGTCGAGTCTCTGACGGCCGAACTAGAAGGCATCAATGAAGAGTGGGAGCGACGTGTCGCGGTTATGACAGACACACTGGAAGCCCGTGAGCAGCGCATCGCTGAACTCGAAGCACGCAATCAGCAGCTTGATAGTCAGGTCACCGATGCCCGGCAGTCGGTGCGGGGACTCCAAGCGCGGTTGGACACCCAGGAAGAAGATTTATTGATGCGCTACTTCATGTATGGCGGTGGTGTGGCGGGGGGTGGCCTGATCCTGGGACTTATCGTGCCCCACCTGCCGCGTCGTCGCAAGAAGAGCGACCGTTGGTTCTGAGAGGCCGAATGAGCGAGAAGCCAGAGGTAGTGAACGAGTGGTTGGCGCGCTGGCGCGAGGGACGGATCGGGTTTCACCGCGATGCCCCTCATCCGGCGCTGAGACGCTACTGGCCTCAGTTCGGCATACCCTCCGAAACCAAGGTGTTGGTACCTTTGTGTGGCAAGAGCTTGGATATGCGCTGGCTTGCAGAGCGGGGACACCCTGTGCTGGGCATAGAGCTATCAGGCGACGCGCTCGACCAGTTTACCGCTGAAGGGCAAGGGGAAGTCTTGCGCTACCATCAAGACGGCTTCGAGGTACGGCGTCAAGGCAACATCGAACTCTGGGGTGGCGATTTCTTCCACTTCCATATCGAACAGGCGGCGGAAATCGGGGCCCTCTACGACCGTGCTGCCTTGATCGCCTTGCCTGAGGCGACACGGCAGCGTTATGCCTTTCATCTGGCTCAGTTGATCCCTCCTGGCGTCCGTGGATTGTTGATTAGCCTGACACGAGCTCCGGGCGACGATCGCGGTCCCCCATACAGTGTCGATACCGACGAGGTTCGGCGGTTATTCGCTCACAACTTCGAGTTGACTCACCTCGAAGATAGCGAGCCCGAAGAGAATGGTTGGCAGGAAAGCGTATGGGCCATGGTAAGACAGGGCCCTAACATGTGATACAGCAACGAGCGTCCGTGTCACGGGCGCTCGTTGCCAATCCTTCAGCGAGCTAACAGGCGGCCGAGTTCCGGATCGCGGAAAGCGCGGTTCAAACCGTCGCTCAGCAACTCGTTGACCATGTTCGTATTATCTTCGCGGTTGGGGCGTATTGCGTAGCTTTGATCACGGCGTGACGTGTAGGTGCCGGTGTAGGTATACCCGGCATTCTTTGCGACGGAGCGAAAAATGGCTTCCAGTCGCGCATTACCGAGCACGGGCTGGCCATCACCACGCTCGTAGCCCAGGCGAGTCAGGGTCAGCGTCAGGCTGGGACGTCCTTCGACACTCTCGGTAGTGGGAGTGAAGCCCATTTGGCGCACGGCCTGCTCGGCTTGTGCCTGCAATTTAGGGACCAGATCATGGGCATAGACGGTAATGGTCGCGGTCGACATGGCGGCACCGCTGCGGGTGCCGAGCACCTCTGACTCACGCCCATCCACCACGTTGACGCTGACCTGTTGACCCCCGCCCGCTTGCGGAATGTCAGCTGTGACCTTCGGGTTGGGTTGCAAGTAATGGGGGCTGGAACAACCTGCGAGCAATACCAAGGCCATGAACAAGCACAATCCCGACAACCAATGTCTTTGCATCCTTAACTCCCTGTTTGACGACGAGGCTTTGGTGCTGAGTATAAGCCGAGTGCGGCTTTCAGGCGATGGCCGCGGGTCAAGAGATCAGTGCACGCTCTGCCATTATCTCGTTACGCCAATGGCACCAGTCTGGGGGCGATCATGCTCTCGGGACGCAGGATCTCGGCCAGGGTGTCGTCATCCAGCAGCCCTTCCTCGCGTACCAGCTCCAGCACACCGCGTCCGCTATGCAACGCTTCCTTGGCGATACGGGTGGAATTCTCGTAACCGATATAGGGGTTGAGCGCCGTTACCAGACCGATGGAGCGCTCGACCATTTCTTGGCAATGTGCCTCGTTGGCGGAGATCCCCGTGATGCAGTGCTCGCGCAGCATGTCCATGGCGCGGGTCAGCAGGCGGATCGAGTCGAAGATCTTGTAGGCGATCAGTGGCTCCATGACGTTGAGCTGCAGTTGGCCTCCTTCAGCGGCCATGGTCAGTGCCAGGTCGTTGCCGATTACCTCGAAGGCGACCTGATTGACGGCCTCGGGAATGACCGGGTTGACCTTGCCAGGCATGATCGAGCTACCGGGCTGGCGCGGCGGCAGATTGATCTCATTGAGACCCGTACGTGGCCCGCTGGATAGCAGGCGCAGGTCATTGCAGATTTTCGACAACTTGACCGCTAGGCGCTTGAGCATTCCTGAGAACAGCACGAAGGCGCCCATGTCCGAAGTGGCTTCGATCAAGTCCAGTGCCGGAACCAGAGGGTGACCACTGATATCTGCCAGTCGCTCGACAGCCAGGCGCTGGTAGCGTGGGTCGGCGTTGATACCAGTGCCGATGGCGGTACCGCCCAGGTTGACTTCGCACAGCAGGGCGGGAACTTGCTTATCCAGATGGCCCAAGTCCTCGTTGAGAGTATTGGCGAAGGCGTGGAATTCCTGACCCAGGGTCATGGGCACGGCATCTTGCAGTTGGGTGCGGCCCATCTTCAGCACCTTGGCGAACTCCTCACCCTTGTCACTGAAGGCTTGGCATAGGTGTTGCAAGCTGGTCAACAGGGCGTCGTGGCCGAGCAGCAGGCCCAGGCGAATTGCCGTAGGGTAGGCGTCATTGGTGGATTGCGCCATGTTGACGTCATTGTTGGGGTGCAGATATCGGTAGTTGCCTTTGGCGTGCCCCATCAACTCCAGCCCCAGGTTGGCGATCACCTCGTTGGCGTTCATGTTGGTGGAGGTGCCGGCACCTCCCTGGATCATATCGACCACGAACTGGTCGTGGTACTGACCGTCTATCACCAATTGGCAGGCCTCGGTGATGGCCTTGAAGCGGGTTTCATCCAGGTAGCCCAAGCGGTGGTTAGCGGTGGCGGCGGCCTGCTTGACCATGGCCAGGGCGATGACCAGCTTGGGGTAGTGCGATAGCGGCACACCACTGAGGTGGAAGTTGTGGACCGCCCGCAAGGTCTGAATGCCGTAGTAAGCTTCCATGGGTACTGGCAGAGTACCCAAGAGGTCCTTTTCCTCTCGCGTGGGGAACTCGGAGGCGGTAATGGTGGCTGCAGAGGTCATGGGGGTGGTCATGGCAAGTAGAGACGCTCTTGGGTGGCATGAAGACGTGGCGCCAACTTAACCTTGGCCTGTGTGTCTTGACCAATGCCATTGCCTTGTGTGCCATGCTGCTACGACATAATGCAAGCTTGGCAGGCAGCCTCAACGGCCCGTATCGGCGGGAGAGGTCGTCGCCAAGGGGCGATGTGTGGCGAGGCACCAGAGACCGAACAGTGGCCCCGGCAGTATGATCCAGGCCAACCAGGCGCCGAGCCATTGCCATAATGGGATCAACACCAGCAAGGAGAGCATCGAGACAGCGAAACCGATGGCGTTCTGTAGCGTCAAGGCGCTGCCGACGATGGTGGTTGGGCAGGCCGCAGCGGAGAGTGCCGAGAATTGTGGTGAGTCGACCACGGCCAGGGCGCTCCAGAGTGCGAGGAAGGCAATCAACAGTGGGGTGGGGAGCCAGGCTAACAGAGGGTAGAGGGCGCAGCAGGTTGCCGAGCCGGCTAGCCCCAATTGGGCGATGCGACGACTCCCCAAGGATTGGCTTAGCCAGCCACCCAACCAGCAGGCCGGGCCGCCGATGGCAATCAGGGCAAAGGCGCCCAGCGCCAGGGTGGTCGTCGACAGCTTTGGCATGCTGGCCAGTAGCATCAGCGGCAGTAATGCCCATAGCGTATAGAGTTCCCACATATGGCCGAAGTAGGCGCTGGCAGCACGGCGGAAGTCCTTGATGTGAAAGGCTTGGATACCGATTAGCCTTGAAGCTGTCGTTGCGGGAGCATGCGATTTCGCGGTCCGGATGTCTGGAGCCTCACCGAGTCGCCACACCAGAATGCCCGCCAGCAATGCGAGTCCCGAGGCTCCCAGGATGCCATTCCGCCAGGCCATGCCTGTGCCCTGTAGCTCGCTCAGGGCTCGCAGTCCGTGCGGCAGTGCCGTACCCAGCACTAACATGCCCACCAGTAGCGCTAACCCCAAACCGGTGCGCCCAGGTGTCCAGCCGACCATCAGCTTCATGCCCACCGGGTAGATACCAGCCAAGCTCATGCCAGTCATGACGCGTAGCGCAACCGCAGGCCATAGGCTCCCAGCCCAGGGCAGCAAGGCATTGGACAATGCGCCCACCAGACAACAGGCGGCAAACAGGCGGCTGGCATCGATCCGGTCGGCAAGGCCAGAGAGTCCGATGGCTAGGGTTCCGAGTAGGAAACCGCCTTGAACGGCACCAGTCAACCAGCCAAGGTCGGCTGTTTGCAGCGACCATAGAACCTGCAGATCGTGAAGTACGGCATTAGGTGTGAACCACAAGGCAGTACCGAATAGTTCAGCGATGGCGAGAATGAAGGCCGGCATGAAGCTCTCTTCATTAGTAGCAATAGTCGATGAAAAAGGCCCGGCACTGCCGGGCCATCCGGGATCAGAGCCCCATCGCGGACGACGTCGAGCGACGTGGATCGGCACCTCCATAGTACATGCCGTCACCAATCATGATCGATTGGGCGGCCCCCATCGCTTCCTGCTGGCTGACGGTATGTCCCATGGCATCCAGTAGGTTGATGGTGTCGGGGCTGATGCCTTCTTCGATGCGCAACTCATCGGGTAGCCACTGATGGTGAATCCGGGGCACGCTAACCGCCGACTGGATGTTCATGCCATGGTCGATGACGTTCATCAATACCTGCAGTGTGGTGGTGATGATGCGCGAACCACCAGGACTGCCGGTGATCAGGAAGTTCTTGCCATCGCGCTTGACGATGGTCGGGGTCATCGATGACAGCATGCGTTTGCCGGGCTCTATCTTGTTGGCCTCACCCCCAATCAAGCCATAGGCATTGGGTACGCCGGGTTTGGCCGAGAAGTCGTCCATCTCGTTGTTGAGTAGGAAGCCAGCACCATCAACGACGATACCCGAGCCATAACTAAAGTTGATGGTGTAGGTGTTGGAGACCGCCAGGCCATTGCTGTCGGCGATCGAGAAGTGAGTCGTTTCGTTGGACTCATAGGGCAGCGGGTTACCCGGCGCGATGGTATCGCTTGGCGTGGCCGTCTCCAGGTCGATGCCGGCACGTAGCTCGGCGGCATACTCCTTGGAGGTGATACCGGAAAGTGGCACATCGACGAAGTCAGTGTCACCGAGATACTCGGAGCGGTCGGCATAGGCACGTTTCATGGCCTCGGCCATGAGATGTATGGTCTGGGCCGAATTGAAGCCCATGGTGCCGATGTCGTACTGCTCGAGAATGTTGAGCATCTGCACGATATGCGCCCCGCCCGAAGAGGGCGGACTCATGGCATAGATATCATAGCCGCGATAGGTGCCGTGGCTGGGTTCGCGGATCACCGGTTGGTAGCTGGCGAGGTCTTCGCGTGTCATCAGGCCATCATGGCGTTCCATCTCGGCGGCGATCAACTCGGCGGTTTCCCCCTCGTAGAACTCGCGTGGACCATGCTCGGCAATGCGTTTGAGTGTGGCTGCCAGGTCGGGTTGGCGGAAGATATCCCCCACCTCGTAGAAGCTGCCGTCTTCCTTGAAGAACACCTTGCGTGTCGATTCCCACTGTTCCAAGCGTTCTCGGGTATCGCGGATGCCCTCGACGAAGCGCGGTGGAACCGTGAAGCCGTTCTCGGCTAGACGGATAGCCGGTTCAAGGGCTTCAGCCAGTGTCAGGGTGCCATACTCTTCCAATGCCAAGGCCAATCCGGCGACTGTTCCGGGGACACCGGAGGCATTGTGGGTATAGCGTGAGAGTTCGGCGACAGCCTCGCCGTCTTCGTTCTGGAACATGGTCTCGAAGGCAGCGGAGGGAGCGGTCTCACGATAGTCGATGGCGATCACTTCACCACTGTTCTCGTCGGAGATCAGCATGAAACCTCCACCACCGATATTCCCTGAACGTGGTTGGGTAACGGCCAAGGCGAAACCGGCGGTCACGGCAGCGTCTACCGCATTGCCACCGGCAGCCAGTACGTCGTGCGCGACTTGAGAGGCCAGGAAGTGGCTGGTGGCGACCATGCCTTGAGTTCCTACCTGTGGGTGGAAACGTTCGCCTTCGAGAATTGCCGGTTGGGCCGCTACGCTACCGGTCATTGCACAGAACAGGAGTGAGGATGCGAAGAGGAGGGGCTTGACGCCTCTCGGGATAATAGCGGTCATGACCATATCCTTGGTATTGGTGAAGAAAGCCGCCCACCAAACGCATTCGTGCATGACACGCTGATGCACGAGATACGAGCTAGCGGATGGTTCCTGTTAGAATAGCTATCTTTTTCAATCAGTCACCCGACAATGGACTCGCTCAATGTCCGATCATCGCCCCGATTTCAAGCTTGCTCCTTCGATTCTCTCCGCCGATTTCGCCCGCTTGGGAGAAGAAGTGGATAACGTGCTGGCCGCTGGCGCCGACATGGTGCACTTCGACGTCATGGATAACCATTACGTCCCCAATCTGACCATTGGACCCATGGTCTGCGAGGCATTGCGCAAACATGGAGTCACCGCGCCCATCGATGTCCACTTGATGGTCAAGCCAGTGGACCGCATCATCAGTGACTTCATCGAGGCCGGGGCCTCTTACATCACCTTCCATCCCGAAGCGTCAGAACATATTGACCGTTCTCTGCAACTCATCCGTGATGGTGGTTGTCAGGCAGGGTTGGTGTTCAACCCCGCTACGCCTTTGTCGTATCTCGATTACGTGATGGACAAGATCGATATGATCCTGTTGATGAGCGTCAATCCGGGCTTTGGTGGCCAGTCATTCCTGCCCAGTACGTTGGGCAAGTTACATGAGGCGAAGCAGCGTATCGAAGACAGTGGTCGTGACATTCGCCTGGAAGTCGATGGTGGCGTCAAGGTCGATAATATTCTTGAGATAGCACGTGCCGGCGCTGATACGTTCGTCGCTGGCTCGGCGATATTCAAAGCGTTCAGTGAGTCCGACCCAAATCGTTACGATAGCGTGGTCCGGGCATTTCGCGACGAGTTGGCTAGAGCCTGAGGCGATGGAGAAAGACGACAGCAGCGATGCACCAGTCTGGCATCTGTATATGATCGAGACCGCCGCTGGTGCGTGGTACACGGGCGTTACCACTGATGTCGAGCGACGTTTTTACGAGCACAGCCGTGGTCTCGGTGCCAAGGCGCTGCGTGGTAAGGGCCCCCTGCGGTTGGTCTATCAACAAATGGTAGGCTCACATGGGGAAGCGCTGCGCCTCGAGGCTAGGGTCAAGCGTCTATCGGCGGCCAACAAGCGCCTTTGGGTTGCGCAGCACCGCAACTAGGGCCATAAAAGTGTCTGGGCGATGGATGGCCGTTTTCCCGGTCAGCCATGTTTTTCATCCATGAGAGGGAGCATTATGGATACGCAAGGGGTACTGAACTATCTGCAGACGGCGGGGACATCTCTCGCACTCAATCTAATCGCCGCCATTGCGATCTTCATCATCGGTCGCTGGGTGGCGAAATTGTTGCATGGCGTGGCGCTCAAGGGCATGCAGCGTAGTAATCTCGAGCCGCTTCTGGTCAAGTTCCTCGGCAATATTCTTTATGCCCTGTTACTGATCTTCGTGGTGTTAGCGGCGATTAGCCGGATCGGCATCCAGACGGCTTCGCTAATTGCAGTGATTGGTGCTGCCGGTCTTGCAGTGGGGTTCGCGTTACAGGGCTCGCTGGCCAATTTCGCTGCTGGTGTGATGGTGATCATTTTTCGTCCATACAAGATCGGCGACTACGTCGAGGCCGGTGGTGTCGCCGGCATGATCGAGGATGTCCAAATCTTTACCACCGAGCTCAAGACCGCCGACAATCGCAAGATCATGGTCCCCAATGGGCAAATGATGGCGGGCGCCATCACCAACTATTCCGCCCATGACACTCGCCGAGTGGATCTGGTGGTTAGTGTGGGCTACGAAGACGATATCGATACCGTAAGGCGGGTGCTGGAAGAAGTGATTGCCGAGGACGAACGGGTACTGGAGTCACCAGCCCCCAATATCCGCATGAACGCCATGGCCGATTCCAGTATCGACTGGATCGTGCGGCCTTGGGTCAATGCTGTCGATTATTGGGATGTCTACTGGGATTTGACCGAGAAGATCAAGCGCCGCTTCGACCAGGAAGGTATCAGCATCCCCTTTCCCCAGCGTGATGTACATATCTACCATCACGGCAATAATGGTCAGCCCGAGCAATCCAGTGGCATCGAGGCCGTTGCCAAACATTGACCGAGCGATAATTGATAGAGCGATAGTGCGATGCGAGATACGACAAAGACCGCCGACGAAACTCGGCGGTCTTTGTCGTTAGTGGCTATCTTTACTCCGTGGGTGAGGATGTCGGTTGGGTAACACACTGGCACACCAGGAGAGAACAATGAAAAACAAGCTACTCGCCGCAGGGCTTGCTGCCGGCTCGGTGGCCTTCATGTCGGCTTATGCACAGACAGACGATACCTTGGAGAAGCTGGGCAGCTTCCAGATCACGGGAGAGACAGAATTCACCACGATCGACCAGAACAGCCCCAGTGCGGATGCCGTCCGCAAGACACTGGAGCAAATCCAGCTGCCGGATGGTTTCAAGATCGATCTCTATGCACTGGTGCCGGATGCTCGTCACATGGCAGTTGGTCCCCAGGGGGTGGTCACTTTCGTCGGTACTCGCAAGACTGAGGTGTGGGCCGTTACCGATCGCGACAAGGATCGGGTGGCCGACGAGGTCAAGAATTTCGTTCCATCGCTCGACAAGGCGATACCCAATGGTCCCTGCTTCTCGCCAGAAGGCGTTCTCTATATCGCCGAGCAGAATCGTGTTCTTGCCTACCCGGCTGCTGAATTCTTCTATGAAAGTCCGGATGCGGTAGCCGTACCCGTCATACCCGGTGGTGAGCTCATCCCGGAGGAGTTCGTCAGCTACAACCACACTGCTCGGGTGTGTGATATCGGGCCCGACGGTAAGCTCTACATATCGCTGGGACAGCCGTACAACGTGCCACCCAAAGAGCACCGCGACGTCTTTGCCGAACATGGTATCGGTGGAATTATCCGGGTAAACCAGGATGGCAGTGAGCGAGAAGTCTATACCTATGGTGTCCGCAATTCGGTGGGTCAGGATTTCCACCCGACGACTGGCGAGCTGTGGTTTACCGACAATCAGGTGGACGGCATGGGAGACGACATCCCTCCCGGGGAAATCAATCGCCAGACCCAGCCGGGGCAGAACTTCGGCTTCCCCTGGTATGGTGGTGGAGACGTTCGCACCAACGAGTACAAGGACGAGGAAATACCCGAGGACGTTGTCCCCCCCGTGGTCGAAACCGATGCTCATGCCGCCGATCTGGGCATGATGTTCTATACCGGCAGGATGTTTCCTGAACAGTACCGGGGTGGCATCTTTTCCGCTCAGCATGGTTCCTGGAACCGAACCGAGCCCATTGGTGCCAGGGTAATGTTCACTCCTGTCGATGCTGAAGGCAATGTGACCGGTGCTACCGTACCGTTCGCTGAAGGCTGGCTCAATGAGAATGGCGAGTATCTCGGTCGTCCAGTCGATGTGGCGCAGCTCCGCGACGGATCGATCCTGGTTTCCGATGATCTCACCGGGGCTATCTATCGCATTTCCTACGAGGCGCCTGTTGCTGAATAAGCACCGCTATGGAAGCGCATCCGGCTGATATCAGCCAGGTGCGCTTCCCCTACGCTTCTTCAGTGCAGCTTCATCTTCGGTCTAAGGAAGCGGTTGATGCCATCGACGACGACTGTCATACCGGTCTTCACCGCACCGTGGATGGCGAACTGGTGCATTCGGTACAGCGATGCATAGAACAGCTTGGCCAGGCGGCCTTCGATGAACAGGCTGCGTGCCGATGCACCTCGCATCAGGCTGCCCACGGCATCGAAATGGGCCAGCGAGATCAACGAGCCGCGATCGTGGAAGGTGAAATCCTTGAGTGGTTTATCTTCAAGGATCGCGCACAGGTTGTGATACAGCCGTGTGGCTTGCTGGTGAGCGGCTTGGGCGCGCGGGGGAACCATCTTGCCGTCGGCCTGTGGGCAGGCAGCACAGTCTCCCAAGGCGAAAATACGTTCGTCGTCGATGCTTTGCAGTGTGCGCTTTACCTTGATCTGGTGGTTGCGTTCGGTGGACAACCCCAATTCGGAGAGAAATGACGGTGCCCGAATCCCCGCAGCCCAGACGTTGAGGTCTGTCTCGATACGCGTACCGTCAGCAGTCATGAAACCGTGTTCGTCGGCTTGGGTGACTCGGGTATCGACATGAATGTTCACACCAAGCTTTTCCAGCTCACGATACACCGCTTTACTGATACGGGTTGGTAGTGCTGGCAAGATCTGAGGTGCCGCTTCGATCAGGTGTACATCGAGTTGGCCACTGTTGAGCGACGTGAAACCGTAGCTGTGCAGCATCTTGGAGGCATCGTAGAGTTCGGCGGCCAATTCCACGCCAGTGGCGCCGGCTCCTACGATACCTACGACCAGGTTGGGATGCAGTCGTCGCTCCGGATCGCTGTAGCGCAAGAAGGTGTTGAGCATTGCCTGACGGAAAGCTTCGGCCTGTTGCGGGCTGTCCAGGAAATGGCAGTGGCTCGCCACTCCGGGAGTGCCGAAATCATTGGATACGCTACCTAGCGCCAGTACCAAGTAGTCGTACTCCAGAGTACGCGAAGGCAGGACCAAGGTGCCGTCGTCGATGATTGGGGCCAAGGTCAAGCGACGTGCGTCGTGGTCCAAGTCACTTAACGTGCCGCGCTGGAATCGGTAGCCATGCGCCTTGGAGTGACCTTGGTAGGAGACTTCATCGAGTCCCGAATCGAGAACGCCGGTGGCGACTTCGTGGAGCAGAGGCTTCCAGATGTGGGTGGGGTTGCGATCGACGAGCACGATCTCGGCACGCTTGCGCTTGCCAAGCTTGCGTCCGAGCCGGGTGACCAGCTCGAGTCCGCCCGCGCCTCCGCCGACCACCACGATACGTGGTAAGGTCATGCGAGACTCCTGACTGAAAGTGTGAAAGGTAAAGTTCGTAAAATAAGTCACCTGGGTCAGGAAGGGCGTTTCGGTGCACGACTGGCCAACAAGAAAATGGGGCTTGTGTAATGGCCTGTATCGACACGAAGGCTCACGACCTGGTAGCGGCGACGGTCGCCCAATAGCATATGCCTCTTGGACGCATATGCCTATGGCTGACGTCGGTTTTGGGTATGTTTTTTCGTAATATTACATGCATGGAAGGGGTGTCTAGCCTTGCAAATCATCTATGTGATTGATTTTTAAGGAGAGTGAGATGCATCCGATATTGTCGGGGATTCACCTGGTCACCTTTGATTTGGACGGAACCTTGATCGACTCGGTGCCCGACTTGGCGGTGGCGGTTGGTCTGGCGCTGGCTGACGAGGGGCTGCCGGAGCCTGGGGAAAGCAAGGTGCGTGATTGGGTTGGCAACGGCTCGCACAAACTTCTGGAACGAGCCCTGCGCGATGCGACGGGAGAGTTGCCTGCGTCTGATGTACATGAGGCCGTTCATGAGGCGTTCCTGCACCACTATGGTCAGGCGCAGAGTGCAAGAACGCGGCTCTACCCTGGAGTGCGCGAGGCACTGGATGCACTGCTGGCGAAAGACATGCGGCTGGCGCTGGTAACCAACAAGCCGCATGCCTTTATCGATCCGATTCTTGAACGTTTCGGTCTGGCTCGGTATTTCGGTCTATGTGTAGGTGGCGATTCACTGCCCCAGAAGAAGCCAGATCCCGCACCGCTGCAGCACGTGGCCAGGTACTTTGGGGTTGCGCCACAGCATTGCTTGATGATCGGTGACTCACGGCATGACATCGAAGCCGGGCGCCAAGCAGGCTTTCGGACACTGGCGGTGCCGTATGGTTATAATCATGGCGAACCGGTGGCGGAGAGTCGTCCCGATGCGATGGTTGAATCGCTGGCAGAACTCGTTTAGGGTTGGACAATCGCTGCTATAAGAAGCGTTGAATCGATAAGATTCCGCTATAACATTCGTTTTACGGACAGTTCCATGACACTGGAATCCCGCCTTTCCTTGCAACTCCTCTTGGCCGTTCACGGCGCTGGTGCGCTGATGCGCGATGTCAAGCGTTGGCGATGGTGATCGCTTCTCTTTTCTTGGGGCCCTTGGGCTCCGCGAGCTTGTCGTCACTATTTAGAAACGTCTTGTAAGGAATTGCCGGGCCATGATGACTCCCGAACGCTTCGCCGAGCTGGCGCAGGCCGGTTACAACCGTATTCCGGTCATGCGCGAAGTACTCGCCGATCTCGACACCCCCTTGTCGACCTACCTCAAGTTGGCCAATGCTCCTTGGACCTTCCTGCTCGAGTCCGTGCAGGGGGGAGAAAAGTGGGGGCGTTATTCGATCATCGGTCTGCCGTGCCGTGAGCGGGTCGAAGTGCATGGTTTCGAGGTGCGTCATATCATTGATGACGAGCCGCAAGAAACGATTGCAGTCGAGGATCCGCTAGTCTGGATAGAAGCCTTTCAGCGCCGCTTTCAGGTGCCGCGTCTTGATGACCAGCCGCGTTTCGACGGTGGTCTGGTGGGTTACTTCGGCTACGACACCATTCGCTATATCGAGCCTCGCTTGCGTGGACCGCACGTGGATGCCAAGCCTGATCCGCTGGGGGTACCAGATATCCTGCTGATGGTCTGCAACGATCTGGTGGTGTTCGACAACCTTTCCGGTCGTCTGACGCTGTGGACTCATGCCGACCCGTCGGAAGCCGAGGCCTATGAGCACGCCAAGGCACGGCTCGAGCGCCTGGAAATCCAGTTGCGCAGTGCTACTGTCAATACTGTCAGCCCAGGGACCGGTCGCAGTGCCGTCGAAGAGGGGCACTTTACATCGGGATTCACCGAAGAGGGCTTCAAGGCGGCGGTGGAGAAGATCAAGGAATATGTGCTGGCCGGTGACGTCATGCAGTGCGTACCGTCGCAACGCATGTCGATTCCCTATCAGGCACCACCGTTGGACCTGTATCGGGCGCTGCGCAGTCTTAATCCTTCACCCTACATGTTCTTCGTCAATCTCGGTGACCATCAAGTGGTGGGATCGTCGCCGGAGATTCTCACTCGCCTGGAAGAAGGTGAAGTGACGGTACGGCCGATTGCCGGCACCCGGGTGCGAGGCCGTACTGAGGACGAGGACCACGCCCTGGAAGCCGACCTGTTAAGCGATCCCAAAGAGATCGCCGAGCATTTGATGCTGATCGACCTGGGACGCAATGATGTCGGTCGGATCAGTGAGGTCGGCTCGGTCAAGGTTACCGACCAGATGGTGGTGGAGCGCTATTCGCATGTCATGCACATCGTCTCCAATGTCACCGGTCGTCTGAAACCAGGACTCTCGGCGATGGACGTACTGCGTGCGACCTTCCCAGCGGGCACCTTGTCCGGTGCGCCGAAGATCCGTGCCATGGAGATCATCGACGAACTGGAGCCGGTCAAGCGCGGCATCTATTCCGGTGCCGTGGGCTATCTTTCCTGGCACGGCAACATGGATACCGCCATTGCCATCCGCACCGCGGTAATCAAGGACGGTGAACTGCACGTGCAGGCTGGAGCCGGCATCGTGGCCGACTCGGTGCCCGAGATGGAGTGGCAGGAAACGCTCAACAAGGGACGGGCACTGTTCCGGGCCGTAGCCATGGCCGAGCGTGGCCTGGACAACCTCGAATAATGCTGCCCACGATTACCTGAATGATATCGCCTGGCAGTTGCTGGCCAGGCGAAAGCGGAGACCGATCCATGTCCGTGCTGATGCTGGATAATTACGACAGTTTTACCTACAACCTGGTGCAATATTTGGCCGAGTTGGGTGCCAAGGTCGAGACATACCGCAACGACACCATCGACATCGAGTTCATCGAGGCCATGGCGCCAAGCCACATCGTCATTTCTCCCGGGCCTTGCACTCCCAACGAGGCCGGGATCTCCATGGAAGTGATTCGTCACTTTGCCGGGAAGCTACCTATCCTTGGCGTGTGTCTGGGGCACCAGGCCATTGGCCAGGTGTATGGCGGTGACGTTGTGCGGGCCCCTCAGGTCATGCACGGCAAGACCTCGAAGGTACATCATCATGATACCGGTGTATTCAGGGGGCTCGAGAATCCGTTGGAAGTGACGCGCTATCACTCATTGATCGTGGCGGCCGACAGCCTTCCTGAATGCCTGGAAGTCACCGCCTGGGTGGACGATGATGATGTCACGCCTGGCGTGATCATGGGGTTGAGACACAAGACCCTCGATATCGAGGGAGTGCAGTTCCATCCGGAATCGATCTTGACCCGCCAGGGGCATGAGTTGTTGGCCAATTTCCTCGAACGCACTTAACCGCCACCGGCGCGACTGGAACGGAGACCCATTATTATGCTGATGCGAGAGGCCATTGCGGCCGTAATGCGTGGCCAGAGCCTGAGTTTCGATCAAACTCATGCTGTAATGCGTACGATCATGACCGGCGAGGCCACCGACGCTCAGATCGGTGGCTTTCTGATTGGCCTGGCGATGAAAGGGGAAAGCGCCGAGGAGATCAGTGCCGCGGCCCAGGTGATGCGTGAGTTGATGACGCCTGTCGAAGTGCACTGCGAGAACGTCGTCGATATTGTTGGCACCGGGGGTGACGGCGCGAATCTATTCAATGTTTCCACGGCATCGAGCTTCGTCGCCGCAGCGGGTGGTGCCCATGTTGCCAAGCACGGCAACCGGAGCGTGTCGTCGTCGTCCGGCAGTGCCGACCTGTTCGATGTGGCGGGAATCAAGATCGATATCGATGCCAATCAGGTGGCACGTTGTATCGATCAGGTTGGGGTGGGTTTCATGTTCGCACCCATGCATCATCAAGCAATGCGCCATGCTATCGGTCCTCGTCGCGAGATGGGGGTGCGCACCCTGTTCAATATCCTCGGTCCATTGACCAATCCAGCCGGTGCACCTAACCAGGTGCTGGGTGTTTATGAGGCGGCCTTGGTGCCGATGATGGCCGAGGTGCTTAGGCGTTTAGGTAGCCATCATGTGCTGGTGGTGCATGCCCAGGATGGTTTGGATGAAATTTCCTTGGCGGCCCCGACCAACGTTGCCGAACTCAAGGAGGGTGAGATTCTCGAGTACACCATCGCGCCCGAGGATTTTGGCATTGAGCGCCAGTCTCTGGATCCACTCAAGGTGGTGACGGCCGAAGATAGCCTGCGGTTGGTCAAGGAGGCCTTGAGTGGTGATGGGGCGGCAGGAGATATCGTGGCCTTGAATGCCGGTGCGGCGTTGTATGTCTCGGGAGTGGCCGATACCCTTGCCGAGGGTGTGGTGATGGCCCAGGATGCCCAGGCGTCGCATCTGCCACTGGAAAAGATGAAGGAACTCGTGGACTTTACGCGCGTCTTTGCCGACGAATAGTCTTCTGCCGTGAACTGTCGGCGTCCTTCGATGTTACATGGTACGCCGAATCGGGAAACATGATATGAGCACTACATCGGTTGAATTGCCGACCATTCTGGCCAGGATCCTGGCTCGCAAGGAAGAGGAAGTAAGGGAGCGCAGCCAGGCGGTTCCCGAGCTTGAGCTGCTCGAGTTGGCTAGCCGCCAGAGCGCTCCGCGTGGTTTCGTTGCTGCACTCGACGACCGGATTCGCAAGGCCGAGCCGGCGGTGATTGCTGAGATCAAGAAGGCTTCTCCCTCCAAGGGCGTGATGCGCGAGGATTTTCGTCCTGCCGAGATCGCCGCGAGCTACCAGGTCGGCGGTGCCGCCTGCTTATCGGTACTTACCGATGCCGACTTCTTCCAAGGGCATGAAGACTACTTGATCGCCGCGCGTGAAGCCTGCGTGCTGCCAGTGATTCGCAAGGACTTCATCACCCATGGCTATCAGATCAGCGAAGCACGTGCGATTGGTGCCGATTGCATCCTGTTGATCGTCGCTGCGCTCGACGATGCTCGTATGCGAGATCTCCACCAGCAAGCGGGGGAACTAGGCATGGATGTGCTGGTGGAAGTCCATGATGCCCGGGAACTCGAGCGAGCGTTGGCACTCGAGTTGTCGCTGGTGGGCATCAACAATCGTGACCTGCATACCTTCGACACTCGGCTCGACACCACCTTCGAACTACTCGAGCGCATTCCCCAAGACGTGACGGTGATCACCGAGTCGGGCATCCATACTCGTAACGATGTCGCGCGCATGCGTGAGCATAATGTCCATGGCTTCCTGGTGGGCGAGGCCTTCATGCGAGAACCTGACCCGGGTCGAGCACTCAAGCGGCTATTCTTCTAGGCAATTTTCAGACAATGCCTAAGTCGCCTCCGCCATGAACGAGACGGGCAGCCAAGCGGCTGCCCGTCTTGCATTCAGGGCTTCCTTAGCGGTTGATTATCCACAGTGCTATGGAGATCACCACGCTGAGCAGGATCATGGTGGTGATGGGGAAATAGAAGGAAAAATTCTCACGGCGAATGGCGATGTCGCCTGGTAGCTGGCCGAAAGGGAGTTTGCTGATCCAGGGCCAGAGTAGGCCGATGACGACGATCGTCAGGCCGATCAGTATCAAGGTACGTGACATCGTTGCCTCCCGTGAGTGACAACGGCCGACATCCGCCTAGGGATGTCGGCAATCCAGATAATGCATCAGCGCGCGCGTCTCACCACATCCAACAGTCCTTGTAGAGGGTGTGCCAAACGCCGACTGGATAGGCGTTTGGCCTGGCTGCGGCACGAATAGCCGGTAGCCAGCAGGCGCCCGGCGTTGTCCGGGTTTTCGACCTGCCCCTGCCACGACTGGGCGTAGATCGTTTGCGAGGTGTCCCGATTGCGTGCCTCGTGGCCATAGGTGCCGGACATCCCGCAGCAACCGCTGGCCAGCAGCTCCAGCTCCAGTCCGAAGGCGCTGAACACCTGCTGCCAGGCCTTCGGACTGCCTGGAGCGGTGGTCTTCTCGGTGCAGTGCGACAGCAGCTTGTAGCCTGGGTCGTCGAGGCGCAGGTCGCTCGGCACGAGCCGGCGACCCAGCGATACCAGCCACTCCTGGAGCATCAACACCTCGGGCGCTGCGTGGGGGCCCAGGGCCTTGGTGTACTCCTGGCGGTAGGTGAGGGTCATGGCCGGGTCGATGCCCACCAGCGGCACGCCAAATTCAGCCAGGCCGCGGAGGCGCTTGGCCTGCTTGGCGGCGGTGCGTTCGAAGGCGCCCAGGAAACCCTGCACGTTGAGCGGCTTGCCGTTGGGGGCGAAGGGGGCCACGAAGACCCGGATGTCCAGGCGTGAGAGCAACTCGACGATATCCATGACCAGCTTGGCTTCGAAGTAGCTGGTGAAGGCGTCCTGGACCAGCACCACGCTGCGGACTTTCTGGCGCTCGGTGAGCAGCCCCAGTGCGGTCGGGGTGGCCTCGGCCACCCCCCAGGCGCGGAGTTGCTTCTTGAGGCTGGCGCGCGACAGCCGAGGGCTGTCGACCATGCCGATGGGGCCTGCCAGCAGGCGCTCGACGAGACGGTTGTCGAGCGCGGTGTTGTAGAGCGGTGCCACCGGGGCCAGGTAAGGCACGAAGAACTCCAGCCCGCCGATCAGATAGTCGCGCAAGGGACGCAGGTAGCGGCCGTGGTAGACCTCGAGGAACTGCGAACGGAATTCGGGCACGTTGACCTTGATCGGGCATTGGCCGGCGCACGACTTGCAAGCCAGGCAACCCGCCATGGCAGCGTAGACCTCGTGCGAGAAATCGGGCTCGCCGCGACGTTTGGCCAGGCTGTTACGCAACCGCCAGGGGAAGTCACGCACGAAGCCCCAGGCGCCTTCGACCTTCTTCTTGCGCGATTCCTCGACCACATCGATGTCGGCCTGGCCCTGCAGTCGTAACCATTCCCGCATCAGGCTGGCACGTCCCTTGGGCGAGTGGATACGCTCGCGGGTGGCCTTCCACGACGGGCACATGGCGTCATTGGGATCGTAGTTGTAGCAGGCACCGTTGCCGTTGCAGTACACCGCGCTGGCATGCGCCTGCCAGACACGCTCGTCGATCTGGCGGTCGCGTTGGCCGCGAGTCGGCACGCCATCGATGGTCAGCAGGCCCGGGTCGACGAGTTTGACTGGTTGTGCCTCGATGGCCTCCGACGTGACAACGGTTTCGGCCTTGGTGGTATCGGGGGCAGGCGTGCTGCTGTAGGGTGTCGCGATCTTGCCCGGGTTTAACTGGTTGTAAGGGTCGAAGGCCGCCTTGACGCGTTGCAGGCTGGGATAGAGCTCGCCGAAGAACTGGGGGGCATATTCCGAGCGCACCCCCTTGCCGTGTTCGCCCCACAGCAGGCCATGGTACTTGTGGGTCAGCTTGGCGACTTCGTCCGATATCTCGCGGATCAGCACTTCCTGTTCAGGATCCTTCATGTCGATGGCCGGGCGCACGTGCAGCACGCCGGCATCGACATGGCCGAACATGCCGTATTCCAGGCCGCGCGCGTCAAGCGCGGCGCGGAACTCGGCGATATAGTCGGCCAGGTACTCGGGTGGCACTGCGGTATCCTCGACGAACGGGATCGGCCGCTCTTCGCCCTTGGCGTTGCCGAGCAGACCCACCGCGCGCTTGCGCATGGCGTAGACACGTGCAATCTGCTCCTGGCCCTCGGCCAACGTATACCCCAGACGTTCGACGCGGGTGTCGGCTTCCAAGTGGCGGCAGAAGGCAGCAACCCGTTCGGCTAAGCGCGCGGGATCGTCGTCATTGAACTCGACCAGGTTGATACCGCGGATCTGGGGCGTCGTCCGTGTCGCGGTGGTCGTGTCGCCACCGGCTTCTGACTTGGCGCCGGCGTCTGTCGGAAAGAACTCGGCGACGCTGTCCCACACGAAATCCTCCATAGCCAGGGTCAGCACCTTGTCGTCCACCGTTTCGATCGAGGTGGGGCGAGGCGCCTGTGGCTGGGTTGATGATGAGTCGCTCGCCATCAATGCCTTGGCGTCGCGCAGCGCGTCCATGAAGCCCGCGTAGCGCACGTTGACCAGCGTCGAGTGCTTGGGAATCGGCAATACGTTGAGCACCGCCTCATTGAGGAAGCCCAGCGAACCCTCCGACCCGCACAGCAGGCTATTGATATCCAGCCGACCGTCTTCAGTATGTAGATGTGCCAGATCGTAGCCGGTCAGGCAGCGATTGAGTTTGGGGAACGTCGCATCGATCAACTCACCCTGGCTGTCGGCGATCTCGCGGGCGGTACGATGGACTTCACCCACGATACCGTCACGAGCGCACAGGGAGGCCAACTCCTCGTCGTTGACGGGGTGGCTGGTCAGCCGCTCGCCGCCCAGCAGCACGGTATCGAGTTCGAGCACGTGGTCGCGGGTCTTGCCGTACTCACAGCTGCCCTGGCCGCTGGCATCGGTGGAGATCATGCCGCCGATGGTGGCGCGGTTGGAGGTCGACAGCTCCGGGGCGAAGAACAGCCCGTGTGGCTTGAGGGCGGCGTTCAACTGATCCTTGACCACCCCCGCCTGGACCCGCACGCGGCGTTTCTCGACGTCGATGTCGAGGATGCGGTTCATGTGCTTGGAGACATCCACCACCAGGCCGTCGGTGAGCGACTGACCGTTGGTGCCGGTGCCGCCACCACGTGGGGCGAGCACCACCTGGCGATGTTCCTCGCACGCCGCCAGGCGGGAAAGGCGTTCGAGATCCTCGGCATCGCGTGGATAGAGCACCGCCTGGGGCAGGCGCTGATAGATGGAGTTGTCGGTGGCTTGCACCACACGGTTGGCATAGTCGGGTGCGATCTCGCCACGGAAGCCGTCGGCTTGCAGGGCTTCGAGAAAACGCAGGTATTGAGCGTCGAGCCGCTCGAGTGTGTCCAGTCGTGCGATCATGAGGTCGATATCAAGCCTTTGGGCGCCGCCGTTAAGCATCAAGGCCTTGGGCGGGACAAGAACGTGTCGACTACTTTACCCGAGCCGAGCAAACTGCGCATCCCGCCACCCCTTATCAGGGCGGCGTGGTGAAAAAGACGGCTTTTCCTTACAATAAGCGGCTGATTCTCGATCGCCCACTTTTACGACACGACGGACAGGATTCCATGCTCGATCCGAAACTGCTGCGTAGCGACCTCGACCAGGTCGCCCAACGACTGGCCAAACGAGGCTATACGCTCGATACCGCGCAATTCGAGGCGCTGGAATCCCGGCGTCGTGAGCTGCAAACCGAAACAGAACGCCTGCAAAACGAACGTAACACACGCTCCAAGGCAATTGGCAAGGCCAAGGCCAGCGGTGAAGACATCGCCCCGTTGCTGGCTGAAGTCAATGACTTGGGGGATCGGCTGGATGCTGCCAAGGTGCGTCTTGCTGAAGTCCAGGGCGAGTGGGAAGCCTTGGCAGCCAGTCTTCCTAACTTACCTCATGACAGTGTGTCCGTGGGTGGCGATGAGGATGACAACGTCGAACTGCTGCGCTGGGGAACGCCGCGAGAGTTCGATTTCAAGGTCAAGGATCACGTCGATCTGGGGGCCAAGCTGGGTTACCTCGACCTCGAGATGGCCGCCAAGCTGACAGGGTCACGCTTCGCCGTAATGCGCGGACCGATCGCGCGCCTGCACCGTGCCCTGACCCAGTTCATGCTCGACAAGCAGACGCTCGAACATGGTTACGAGGAATGCTACGTACCCTATATGGTCAACGCCGAGTCACTGACCGGAACCGGTCAGTTACCCAAGTTCGGCGAAGATCTGTTTCGCCTGGAGGGCGATCAGGAGTATTACCTGATTCCCACCGCTGAGGTGCCGCTCACCAATTTTGCGCGTGACACCATCCTTGAGCACAAGGCGCTGCCGGTACGGCTTACCGCCCACACTCCCTGTTTCCGCAGCGAAGCGGGCTCTCACGGGCGGGATACCCGCGGCATGATCCGTCAGCACCAGTTCGACAAGGTCGAGATGGTTCAATTGGTCGCGCCCGAAGCAAGCTATGAGGCTTTGGAAGAGATGCGTGGTCATGCCGAGGCAGTTCTCCAGGCGCTAGACCTGCCTTATCGAGTGGTGACATTGTGTACTGGCGACATGGGCTTCGGTGCCGCCAAAACCTACGATCTTGAGGTCTGGTTACCGAGCCAGAATACCTATCGCGAGATTTCGTCGGTCTCCAACTGCGAAGATTTCCAAGCACGGCGCATGCAGGCACGCTTCCGTCATCCTGAGCAGAAGAAGCCGCAGTTGCTGCATACTCTGAACGGTTCAGGCCTAGCGGTAGGCCGTTGTCTGCTAGCGGTGCTCGAAAATTACCAGAATGCGGACGGTTCGATCACCGTACCCGAAGTGCTGCGTCCCTATATGGGCGGCGTCGAGACAATCAATATCTGAGCTACGGGCTACGGGCTACGGGCTACGGGCTACGGGCTACGGGCTACGGGCTACGAGCGGTTGTTATTGGCTCGTGGCTCGCAGCCCGGTGCTCGATGCTTAGTTTTCGATTTCCCAACTGACCTCGACGCCGGCATCGATGCTGATCTTACCGGGTCGATACTCGGGGGCAGCGCCTTGGCTCTCCATGGCATCGGCGCGCATTGCCATCATACGTGGTGCGAAGATGGGGGCCTGGCTCTCGCGCACGTGAACGATTTTTCCTAGCGAGATACCCAGCGTCTCGGCCATCAATTCAGCCTTGTGGCGTGCCTTCTCAAGAGCTTGGGTGAGAGCTCGGTCGGTGGCCGCGTCGCGATCAGAAAGGTCATATTCCACGCCGTCGAGGGCATTGACGCCCGCTTGCGTCAAGGCGTCGAGAATGGTGGGGAGCTGCTCGATATCCTTGATGGTAAGCGTGATAGGACGTTCGAGCTGGGTGCGCACCAGTTGGTCCCGCTCGTCATTGCCATGACGCGGTCCCGGGATATATTCGGGCCTGACATTCAAGGAACCAGCGCGGATCGACTCGCTCTCCAGCCCGGCTTGTTTCAGCGTGCGGATCAGATCACCGGTGCGTTCCTCCAAGCGATCTCGAGCTTCGCGCAAGGCTTCAGGATCGCTTTGGGTGTCTTCACGTATCGCTATGGCAGGGGTTCGTTCCCAGAGACGAGCATTGAGAGTGGCGCGGTCTGGTACCACGTCGAGGGTGGTTTGTGCTTGGACGTGTAGTCGCGAATCCCGTGATTCGTCATCTTGCGCTTGCGCGCCTGTCGCCATAAGGACACCGAGTAGCAGAGTGCCAAGGATCAGGGAAAGATTGCGTGAATGGGTCATGATGCCTCCATGCCGAATATAGGTAAGGGCGCATCGACGCGCCAGCGCTGACTTCGAGTCAAGCACCTGAGAACGGTTCCCATGATATCCTCAGCAATATCACTTTTCCCTAATTGCTGCACGAATGGTCGCGAGTGTGTTTGTCCGATGGCTCAGTGGCGGCCATCATAAGGAAGGGCTCAATCGGCCAGGATGGCGATATGCACAACGAAAAAGACAATATTCGACACAACCTTCCTCTTAACCTGATGCTGGCGCTGGCGGCATTGGTTGTGATCGTCGCTGGGATGAAGTCGGGGGCCGACCTGCTGGTGCCGTTGTTATTGTCGCTGTTCATTGCGGTGGTATGTACGGCTCCGGTGCACTTTCTGCAGCGTCTGGGGCTCGGTCCTCGCGTGGCTGTTTGGATCACGCTATTAGTGATCGGCGCTTTTCTGATGCTGCTGGTCCTGTTGCTGGTCAATAGCTTCAGTACCTTTGTCGATGCGTTGCCAAAACTGGAGGAGCAGCTTCGGGAGTATTATCTGAATCTGCTCAACTGGCTGGCAGCGAAGGGGATGTCAATTCAGCCTGAGCAATTCACCCAGTGGCTGGACCCTACCACCGCCACCAAGTTTGCACCACAGTTTCTCGGTGAGTTGGGAAACTTGCTGATGCAGAGCGTGATTGTGGCGTTACTGGTGATCTTCATGCTGTTTGAAACGCTGAATTTTCGCAGCAAGATTTCCCAGGCGCTTCGTGATCCCGACCCCAGTTTGCAGCGATTCAAAGAGTTCAGTCTGACACTCAAGCGTTACCTGGCGGTCAAAACCCTCATCAGCTTGAGTACCGGAATACTAGTATGGGTAGCCTGCGTGCTGGTGGGTGTGGACTTTCCTTTACTCTGGGCGACACTGGCCTTTGCCCTTAACTACATCCCCAATATCGGCTCAGTACTCGCAGCAATACCCCCCGTATTGCTGTTACTCGTATCGCCGGAAGGCGGCTTGTTGAAGGCGACCGTTCTGACGGGAGCTTATCTGGGTATCAATCTGGTCCTGGGGAACCTGATCGAGCCACGAGTGATGGGACGAGCCCTGGGGCTTTCGGCTTTCGTTGCCTTCCTGTCGCTGGTGGTGTGGGGGTGGATCCTGGGTACGGTGGGCATGTTGCTTTCCGTCCTGTTGACCATGACCCTCAAGATAGCCCTAGATAGCCACCCGGATACACGTTGGCTTGCGCGCCTGTTGGGGCCCGGTGATCAAAGGCGAGATGGACGCGAGAAGGACGCCTGAGCTCATTTGACCCAGAAACGACATCGCCCCGGCCTAAACCGGGGCGATGAAAGAGAGTTAGCCTGGAGAAGCTAGGTTCTGGTATCAGGCGTTCTGTTCGATGAACTGCGCCAGTTGCGATTTGGACTGCGCTCCTACCAGTGAGGCAACTTTGGCGCCAGACTTGAACAGCATGACGGTCGGAACGCCTCGCACGCCATGTTCTGCGGCGATTTCCGGAGCATCATCAACGTTCACACTAACGATCTTGAGGCTATCTGCGCGTTCCTCGGCGACTTCATCCACCACCGGTGCCATCATCTTGCAGGGGCCGCACCAAGGCGCCCAGAACTTCAGCAGAACCGGCTTGTCGGCCTTGAGTACTTCCTGCTCGAAGTTGGCGGTAGTGACATCGACGTTGTTGGCCATGGGGGTCTCCAATTCTATGCGCTTGCGAGCGTCGCGATGACTAGTTTAGTCCGCGATGTTAGCGGTAGGCCGCCGCGCTGGCAAATGTCCGATAGGTAAAGCGGCGATAGATATACCCTATCATGAGACGTGACGGAGTGAGAACTAGAGGATTTTGCATCGGAACTTACAGCGAGTTCTCTATATGCTATAAGGTAATCATGTCATGATCGTTTATTGCTTGCTGGCATTAGGCGATTGGCGTTGCCCTCAAAACGTTCATGTGTTTGGCAACACAGGGACACCTGCAGAGTATACAGGGGAGTCGGATCGGGTATGAAGCTTCAGCAGCTCCGTTACATTTGGGAGGTCACACGTCATAACCTCAACGTATCGGCTACGGCACAGAGTTTGTACACCTCTCAACCCGGCATTTCGAAACAAATTCGCCTATTGGAAGATGAACTGGGCGTAGAGATATTTGCTCGTAGCGGCAAGCACCTGACGCGGGTGACACCGGCAGGGCAAGCCATCATCGATTTGGCAGGACAAGTGCTACGCACTGCCGAGAACATCAAACAGGTGGCCCAGGAGCACAGCGACGAGCGTCGTGGCAGTCTCTCCATTGCGACCACCCACACTCAGGCGCGCTATGCCTTGCCGCCGGTCATTCGTGAATTCACACGCAAGTACCCTGATGTGGCCTTGCATATGCAACAGGGAACACCCAAGCAGATTGCACAGATGGTCAGTGAAGGGCTAGCCGATTTTGCGATCTGCACCGAGTCCCTCGAATTATTCAATGACTTGGTGCTCCTGCCCTGTTACCGATGGAACCGCTGTGTGCTGGTACCCGATGACCACCCCTTGGCCAAGCTCGAGGAACTGACGCTGGAAGCCTTGGCAGAATATCCTTTGGTAACCTATGTGTTTGGATTCACCGGTCGATCACAGCTCGATGATGCCTTTCGGGCCAAGAATCTAACGCCCAATGTGGTGTTGACCGCTGCCGATGCAGACGTGATCAAGACTTACGTGAGACTAGGGCTTGGGGTGGGAATCGTTGCACATATGGCAGTCGATCCTGAGAGCGATACCGGACTGATAGCACTGGATGCGGGCCATCTATTCGAGAGCTCTACCACCAAGATCGGCATTCGGCGCGGTACTTTCATGCGTAGTTATATGTACGATTTCGTCCAGGGCTTTGCTCCGCACCTGGATAGAGACATCGTCGAAGCTGCACTTGCTGTAGGGCCGCGGCATGAACAGGAGCTGTTCGAGGACATCGATTTGCCAATGCGCTAGCATTTCCTGTCATTGGACAACCGAATACGCCAAGGCCCGCCAGATTTTGCTGGCGGGCCTTGGCGTTACTGGCAGAGATGATCAGTGCTGCAGATGCAGCCCACATTCGCGTTTCTCTTCCACCTTGGTGGGGTCGAAGTAGTCGAAGTTGTTGGGTAGATCATGTTGCAGAAGATAATGGTACATGTCTTTAGCACTCCAGTGCAGTACTGGGGCGACCTTGATTAACCCGTCGGCATTGATGGAGACCGGCTGCATCTGAGAGCGCTCAATGGTGTCCTCGGCTCGCAAGGCGGTTAGCCATACTTCGGGTGCCATTTCGCGCAGGGCGCGTTGGAATGGCTCCAGCTTGACTTCACGAGTAAAAGCAGCGTGACGAGGATCGTCGATATCGGGTAGCGGACCTTCCACCGCTTCGCGATGAGCACGGGAGCGTTGCGGATGGTAGGTGATCAGGTTCAGATCGAGACGCTTGACGATCTCGTCGACAAAGCGGTAAGTCGCTTCGGTGTTGTAGCCGGAGTCCATCCAGACAATGGGAATGTTCGGCTGCTCTCGCGTGACCATGTGCAGTATTACTGCTTCAAAGGGGCGAAAGTTGGTAGTGCAGATGGCGCGCTTGCCGAGCCCCAATGCCCAGCGGGTCAAGGCTTCCGGGTCACGACCGAGTTGTTGGTTGATGACGTCGATATCCAGATTCATGAAACGCTCCTTCCCCAAATGATGCCGATACCCTAGCAAAGCTACCCCTTATCGCCCCAATATCTATTGGTTCGGTTCTTATATAGCTATTTGATAGAACCTCTTCTTCTGCTTAGAACCATAGGTGCTAGCAAGCCATGCCACTCAAAGCAGCCTGGAAATCTTGGCATTGGTTCCCAAGGCGTTTAGGAGGTGGCGTATCTTGGCTAGCGTCTCGCGATATTCAGCTTCTTCCTCGGAGTCGGCCACCAAGCCGCCACCTCCCCAGATATGCAACTTGCCGGCTTCAGCAACAGCAGTACGAATGGCGATTGAGGTATCCATGTGACCACGTTGGTCGATATAACCGAGACTACCGCAATAGACACTGCGCTGGCTGGGTTCGAGCTCATCGATGATTTGCATGGCACGAACCTTGGGGGCGCCGGTAATCGAGCCTCCTGGAAAGGCCGCAGCCAAAAGGTCGAGGGGGGTTCGCTGACTTGCCAGTGTACCGCTGACGATGCTGACCAAATGATGGACGTTGGCATAGCTTTCGAGGCCGCACAGTTGCGGCACCTTGACACTGCCAGGTTGGCACACTCGCCCCAGATCGTTGCGTAGCAAGTCGACGATCATTACGTTCTCGGCTCGATCCTTGGCACTATTCTGTAGTTCTTCGGCCAGTTGACGATCTGCATCCGGAGTATGGCCGCGTGGTCGAGTCCCTTTGATAGGCCGGGCTTCCACACAGCCCTGATGTGCCTGTAGGAAGCGTTCCGGTGATAGTGACAGAACGCCCTTGTCCCCCCAGGCCAGATATCCGGAGAAAGGGGTTGGGGTTGCCTGGCGCAGGCGCAGATAAGCTTGCCATAGATCGCCTTCGTAGCAAGCGCTGAAGCGTTGGGCCAGGTTGATCTGATAGCAATCACCAGCGTGGATATAACGCTGAACAGCGCGAAAGCGTTCACCATAGCCGCTGCGGTCGAGTTCGGCTTCAAAGGGGGTCGTGATTCTGAATGGGCGGGAAGAAGGGGGTGACCCCGACAACCAGCCAAGCACTTGCTCGCGGCGTGAAGCGGTTGCCACCAAAAAGGTCTGCTGTCGATCATGATCCTGAATCACTGCCCAGTCGTAGAGGCCGACACGACTCCAAGGGAGATGTACGGCTGGCTTGGCCCGACCATCCACATGCTCGAGCCGTTGTGCCAAATCGTAGCTCCAGTATCCAATCAAGCCACCCAGAAAGGGAAGCTCGCAATCTGCCGGTGGTTCGACATCAAGGCTGTCGAGCAGGGCCTGCTGCGCAGCGAAGGGATAAGCCGGCAAGCGGATATTGGCATCATAGTGGAGTTGGCCTTCAGCATCGACTTCCAGTAGGCCTACCGGGTCGCAACTGAGAATGTCATAGCGCCCTCCCGGACCATGGGGTTGTCCGCTATCGAGCAGGACCGCTCCGCGACGCTTTCGCAGCCTCGTGAAATAGTCCAGAGGATCGGCCTGATAAGGTAGGGGAGTGATTTCTAGTCGTAATGTCATCTGGTGCGCTTCCCTCAACAAGCGGACCATTCTAGGCGTCATGCTGCCATTTGTCGCATTCTGCCATGATGTTGAGAGCGACGCCCGATCAACGCCTGTCGACCTTGAGACTATCGATTGATTGTTGACACATGCTTTTGACGCCATGCTGTCATCTACGCCAAAAGATGTAATCTGGTGAGGTATATGGCCGGTTGACGCCCTCTGGATGGATGGCCTAAAGTTTCTTTAATTTCAAATTGTCGACAATGACCATGAACTCAGTAACCCCCGAACTAAGCGCCCCCGAAGTTCGTACTTTGGCCGAACGTGTCTTCAACCAACTGCAGAGCGCTATTGTCAGAGGCGAGTTGGCGCCGGGCAGCAAAATCACCGAGCCCGGATTGTCGAAGGCCTATGGAATCTCGCGTGGACCACTGCGTGAAGCCATGCGACGTCTCGAAGCTCATCGCCTGATCGAGCGGGTTCCCCACGTGGGGGCTCGAGTGGTCAAACTGTCGATGAAGGAACTGCTCGAGTTGTTCGATGTGCGTGAGGCCTTGGAGAGCATGGCAGCTCGACTCGCAGCTGAACACATGTCGGCGGAAGAAATCGTTGGGCTACGCGAGGTGCTAGCCATTCACGAGCGCCAGGCTGATCTCAAACGCGGCGAAGCCTACTACCAGCGCGAAGGTGATCTCGACTTCCATTTCCGGATCGTGCAGGGCAGCCACAATCGTATGCTGATGACGATTCTTTGCGACGACCTCTATTACTTGGTGCGCCTGTACCGTACTCAGTTCAGTGCTAGCGGAACCCGGCCCCAGCGAGCCTTTGTCGAACACCATAGGATTGTCGATGCCATCGAAGCAGGGGATGCCGAGCTTGCTGAATTATTGATGCGGCGTCACGTGAGCGCCTCCCGCGCCAATGTAGCCGACCGCTATGCCGCAGTATTGAAACAGGAAGCCGAGCAGGAAGCGTCGCCTTCCCCAGCCGAATAACCCAGGAGATCACCATGACTCGCCAGACTCCCGGCGCGCGCTTTCGCGCCGCTCTCGATGCTTGCCGCCCACTACCCATTGTCGGAACGATCAATGCCTATACGGCGATGATGGCCGAGCGGGTCGGTCATCGCGCGATCTATCTTTCGGGTGGTGGTGTGGCCAATGCTTCCTTCGGTCTGCCTGACTTGGGTATGACCACCATGAATGATGTGCTCGAAGACGCTCGGCGCATCACGGGAGCCAGCGAATTGCCACTGCTGGTGGATATCGATACCGGCTGGGGTGGGGCTTTCAATATCG
Source organism: Litchfieldella anticariensis FP35 = DSM 16096 (assembly GCF_000409775.1). Taxonomy (GTDB): domain Bacteria; phylum Pseudomonadota; class Gammaproteobacteria; order Pseudomonadales; family Halomonadaceae; genus Litchfieldella; species Litchfieldella anticariensis. The sequence continues at coordinate 610,827 of NZ_KE332392.1, forward strand.
CTCGCACCATCAAGGAGATGCAGCGTGCCGGCGTGGCCGCCGTGCATCTCGAGGATCAAGTGGCGCAGAAACGTTGCGGTCACCGTCCCAACAAAGCGATCGTCTCCAAGCAGGAAATGGTCGATCGCATCAAGGCAGCAGTCGATGCGAAAGTCGACCCGGATTTCTATCTGATCGCTCGCACCGATGCCTTTCAGAAGGAAGGGCTGGCAGCAGCCATTGAGCGTGCCAATGCCTGCATCGACGCTGGAGCCGACGCGATCTTTGCTGAGGCCGTACATAGTCTCGACGATTACCAGGCGTTTTGTGAAGGGGTCAAAGCCCCGATCCTGGCCAATATCACAGAGTTTGGTGCCACTCCCTTGTTTACCCAGCAAGAGTTGGATGTCGCCGGCTGTCGCATGGTGCTCTACCCACTTTCGGCATTCCGTGCCATGAATGCGGCAGCGCTCAAGGTCTATCGCAGTATCCACGAGCAAGGCCATCAGCGTGATGTGATCGACTTGATGCAGACTCGTGAGGAGCTTTACGACTTCCTCAACTACCACGATTTCGAGCGCAAGCTCGATGCCTTGTTTGCGGAACAAAGTGGTGCTGATCAGGGTGATTCCTGAACGCCCGATAACAAACACAATCTCGGTATATCCGTTTTGTTCAGTAGGAGATACGCCATGGCTGAAAAAACGCCGGTAAGCACTGGGCTACGTGGTCAAAGTGCTGGTAGCACGGCCTTGTGTACCGTTGGCAAGAGCGGTTCGGGGCTGACTTATCGTGGCTATGATATCCACGACTTGGCTGAGCATGCTGGCTTCGAAGAAGTGGCCTACCTCCTGCTCAAGGGGAAGTTGCCGACCCAGTCCGAGTTGGATGCCTATGTTGCCAAGCTGAGAGGGTTGCGCGATCTTCCGCAGCCGCTCAAGGCGGTTCTCGAGCAGATACCCGCCGATGCCCACCCCATGGATGTGATGCGTACCGGGGCCTCGATGCTTGGCAATCTGGAAACCGAACAGAGCTTCGATCAGCAGCAAGAGGCAGCTGACCGGCTGTTGGCAGTGTTGCCATCGATCATTTGCTATTGGTACCGCTATTCACACGATGGCGTGCGCATCGATACCGACGTCGATGACGAGTCGATCGGTGGACACTTCCTGCATCTACTGCATGGCAAGCCAGCGTCCGAGTTGCACGCCAAAGTGATGAACGTGTCGCTAATTCTGTATGCCGAGCATGAATTCAATGCCTCGACCTTCAACGCCCGGGTCTGTGCTTCGACTCTCTCGGATATTCATTCCTGTGTGACGGGAGCCATTGGCACGCTACGGGGGCCATTACACGGTGGGGCCAACGAAGCCGCGATGGCGATGATCGATGAGTGGCAAACCCCTGACGAGGCCGAGCGTGGGATTCTTGGCATGCTCGAACGCAAGGAGAAGATCATGGGGTTCGGGCATGCGATCTACAGGGAGTCCGATCCACGTAACGCACTCATCAAGCAGTGGTCGAAAAAGTTGGCCAAGGACGTGGGCGATACCCGGCTCTATCCTGTCTCGGTACGTTGTGAAGAGGTGATGTGGCGCGAGAAGAAGCTATTCTGCAATGCTGACTTCTTTCATGCCAGTGCCTACCACTTCATGGGTATCCCCACCAAGCTGTTCACACCGATTTTTGTCTGTTCACGGGTTACTGGCTGGTGCGCTCACGTTTTCGAACAGCGTGAAGGCAACCGAATCATTCGCCCAAGTGCAGATTATGTTGGGCCAGAGCATCAGCAATGGCTGCCAATCGAGCAGCGCCACTGAATAGAGCACGGCTTGTTATTGATCCAAAGGAAACCTTATGAGTGCCAACGTTGACCTGAATGAACGTCCGGATTACGACGTCGAGCTACAAAAGATCGCTGACTATGTCCTCAGCTATAAGATCGAAAGCCCCGAGGCGCTGGGCACGGCACGTAACTGTCTGATGGATACTCTCGGCTGTGGCCTATTGGCGCTGCGTTTTCCTGAATGCACCAAGCACTTGGGGCCTGTCGTCGAGGGTACGGTGGTACCCCATGGTGCTCGTGTCCCCGGTACCTCATATCGTCTTGATCCCGTCAAGGCCGCCTGGGACATAGGCTGCATCATTCGCTGGCTGGACTACAACGATACTTGGCTAGCAGCCGAGTGGGGGCACCCATCCGATAATCTGGGCGGTATCCTGGCCGTAGCCGATCATCTTTCCCAGAAGCGAGTCGCCCAAGGAGATGCCCCGCTGACCATGCGCGAGGTGCTCGAGGCCATGATCATGGCCCATGAGATTCAGGGTGTGATCGCATTGGAAAACTCCTTCAATCGTGTCGGGCTTGATCACGTGGTATTGGTCAAGGTGGCCTCTACCGCAGTGACAGCCAAGCTGATGGGGGCCGATCGTGAGCAATTGCTGGCAGCGTTGTCGCATGCCTGGGTCGACGGCCAAAGCCTGAGAACTTATCGCCATGCGCCCAATGCCGGTTCCCGCAAGTCCTGGGCGGCGGGTGATGCTACCTCGCGTGCCGTGCGCCTGGCTGATATTGCAATGCGTGGCGAGATGGGAATTCCGGGGGTCTTATCCGCTCCACAGTGGGGCTTCTACGATGTGCTGTTCTCCAAGACCAATAAGGACCAGCAAATCAAACAGGAAGCTCAACGTCGGTTCTCTTTCAGCCAGGATTATGGCTCCTATGTGATGGAGAACGTGCTGTTCAAGATCTCGTTCCCGGCTGAGTTCCACTCTCAGACCGCCTGTGAGGCGGCAGTCACATTGCACCCTCAGGTCAAGGATCGACTTGGCGATATCGACAAGATCGTCATTACGACCCACGAATCTGCTATCCGAATCATCTCCAAGGTTGGTGAGTTGGCCAATCCGGCTGATCGGGATCACTGTCTGCAATACATGACGGCGGTACCACTTGCGTTTGGGAGTCTTGTAGCAGAGCACTACGAGGATGACTTTCACAGGGCAAATCCGATCATCGACGAACTGCGCGAGAAAATGGAAATCGTCGAGGACGAACGCTACACACGTGAATACCTGGAGCCCGACAAGCGTTCGATCGCCAATGCTGTCCAGGTATTCTTCAAGGACGGCAGCAAGACCGAAAAAGTCGCGGTGGAATATCCCATCGGGCATCGTCGGCGTCGCGCGGAGGGCATTCCATTGCTGGAAGAGAAGTTCAGGGCCAACTTGGCTACACGCTTCCCGGCACGCCGCTGTGAAGAGATTTTCGGGTTGTGCAAGGATCAGAAAGAGCTTGAGGCCACGCCGGTCAATCGGTTCGTCGATTTGTTCGTGGTATGAGCATGTTAACCGATAAGGGATGACGTTCGTCATTGGTGGGTGAGGGCAGCCCGCTTCAGGGATGTCGCGGTGTTGCCTCGGTGGGGATACAGCATGTCCCGAAGTCATGTTTTTGCTACAAATCATGGCGTCTTTGAATGTCATGGACTATATTTTTCATCCTAGGTCTTGAACATGGCCTGGGAAATCCGTAAAGTACGCATCCGCTGCTGACGACGGGCACACGTTGTTGGCGGTGGAG
>NZ_KE332393.1:0-66100 GCF_000409775.1 Litchfieldella anticariensis FP35 = DSM 16096
CGCGCTTGATCGATGCCGCCCGGCGTGGCGAGCTGACCTTCGAACTCGCCAGCGATGAGAAACTGAACGCCTTCAAGCGGACCCTGAGCACCGTGCTGGGCAAGCGTCAGCAGTTGCGCTCGCTCAACAACCGGATTCGGCAAGCCCAGGCAGCGCATGGGCATCGCTCCCCACCGGTCCGGGGGCTGAAGCGCGAAAGGACAGGCCTCCAGAGCGAACTGGGTCACTACGAACGTCTCCTGGCCGAGTCGCTGAGTCCCGTCGATATGACGCCAGCAGAGCGGACGCAACTGGCGGCGGCGCTGGGCGATGCCTCGCTGACCGAGGCCCGGGCCGGCATCACCCTGGTCTTGCCGGCAGCGGCCCAGCAACAGGAAGTGAGCCGCCTGATCCGTCATTTCCGCCAGGGCATTTCCAGCACGGCGAAAACGCTGAACGTCGCCGGCGATGGCCTGAGCCTGGCGATCTTCGTGGCCCAGGCGGTAAATATGGTACAGGCCTTCCAGACGCTGAATAGCCTGCCTGACCATGCTCCCGGAAAAGTGCGCACTCAAGCCAGGCTGAATGTGGCGAGCGCCTTTTTTGCTACTGGGGCGGCCGGCTTCCTGACTGCCCAAGGGATCGGCCATTCGGTCCTGGAGCGCCAGGCCAGAGTGCTGGGCGAAGCGCTGGGTACGGGCCCGATCAGCGCTCGGCTGGGGATGATGCACTTCGGTTTGGGGGTGGTGGGGTATTTCATGGGCTTTGTCGCTGCGGGAATTAGTCTGGTAGGCAATGTCGGCAACCTGGCGGAGGCGGTGCGTAGCGGCCAGTCGCGGACCACTACGGGGGCGATGGTAGCCATGGGCGGCAACGTGGGCATGATGGGCGCCCACGGTTACGGCTTTTTTAGAACAGTGCGCACGGGAGACGCCGTGCGACGAGGAGTGACCACCTGGGCGGTCGCCGGTAAGCACCTGGGCAAGTTGTTCCTGCGGCTCAATGCCTTGGGTCTGGTCTTTACCGCCCTGGAACTGGCCGGCTCCTGGATGTACAACCGCTACAACCTTAGCGAGCATGACCAGTGGCTATTGACGTCCCCCTGGGGAACGGAGCCTACCGATCAGCCGTTGGAACGCTATCTGCAGTCCCTCGAGCAGGTCTTGCAGCCCACCCACGCCGTGGTCGAGGCACGCTACGGCGAGACCTTCATGCCCGCATGGTTCGACAGCTGGACCGAAGGCATCCGTAATCCGGTCAAATACATTTTTACCCTGCATATGCCCAATGTCTCGCCGGCCATGCTCTCGGCGCTGGGTGGCGAGCCGCCCCTGCGCCTGGCGATCCGGGTCTGGCGGCTGACGCCAGCCGGGACGCGTGGGCGCTGGACATCCACCACCTGGCACGATATCACCGAGGACTGGACCAGCGGGATGGTAGTCACGAGCGCCGAGCGGCATGCCGGCCTGATGGTGGTCGGGGAGACGCCCCCCGAGGAGCCGGGCAAGGTGCGCTATGCATTGGGGGTGCGCTATCTATGGCCGGATGGTCAAGGTGGCCACCGCGTCGATGATCAATATTTCCTGATTCGACCTCGTCGTGGGCGGGGAGCGGGGCCTGAGCAGCGCTATGTGCCAAACGATCGGGTGAGCCCCAGTTCCCGGTCCGGCCAGGGCGAGTGGCATGACATCGACGGCCGGGCCATCGCGCTCGGGTCGCCCAAGGACGATTGAGAACACAATGGCGAAGAAGCAGTCCGAGAGACTACCCGAACCGACGCCGGGCCAGCCCCATCGCGCCGGCGACACCGAGCGCATCGGCACCAGCAAGGTCACCTACCTGGCGCCGCTGCCGCTGCCCACTGGCCTGTCGCCGGTGGACTTCAGCCAGTCCATCGGTGAGATGAACGATGCCTATCTCGACTACGGGGCCGGTCCGCCCACCGTTTTCGGCTATCAGTTGGCTATCTTGGGGCCCTCCTTCGGAATGTTTTTCTGCCTTGTGATTGCGCCGTTATTGCTGATCGCCGTGATGGACTGGGAGTTCTATCAGATATTTCTCGGTACGGCGATTTTTGGGGGGGGAACGTTTTCCCTGCTGGCGTGGATTGCCATGCGTAGGAATCATCGGGATCGCTTGAACGCCGTGCCGATTCGCTTTCATCGTCAGCGTCGCGAGGTGTGTTTTATCGTCAAGGAGCGTCGGCTGGGACGTGAGGTCGATGAGGCGGTGATCGTGCCCTGGGAATCGCTGATGGCCTGGGCGGTGGAGGGGTACGGGGCGACCCAGTACGGCACCACCCGGCAGTACGGCCTGGGGATCGGTTATGCCCACCCCGAGACGGGCAAGTGGCTCAAGACGGAGGGCCTGACGGCGGGCATGGCGTTGTCGCTCGGCGAGTGGGAAGTGCTGCGGGCTTACATGGAGTACGAACTGAACAGCCTCGATGAGGTGCAGGACCCGCTGGGGCTGCGGGCGCCGGGCGATCCGCCCCATCAGGGGGCGCATACCATCCGCAATGCGCGCCGCAAGCTCCACGAGGGGCTGCGCCAGAATCCGTCCTTCTGGCGGTATCTCTATGTGCCGCTGTGGTACTTCATTCACGCGATCACCCTGTGGACCCTGCCCGGCTACCTGGCTGAGCGGGAACACCGCATCATCCAGCAACGGCGCCCGCAACTGAAGCTGGCCAAGGTCGAAGAGTGGTCCAAGCCGTTACCCAAAGCGCAGTGGGCCAAGCCCAGCACAGAACTGGTCAAATTGTCCGCGGAGGTGCGGCGAATCCGCCAGCGCGATCCGCTGCGCCCGATCGAGGAGATTTTTGCCGAAGCCTATCGCCGCCAGGGGGTGGTGGCATAAAGGTAATGCTCACCTCCAGAGATCGAATTGGAAGGGCGGTAACGCTCGGGTCGCCCAAGGACGATTGAGAACACAATGGCAAAGAAGCATTCCGAGAAACTACCCCAACCGACGCCGGGCCAGCCCCATCGGGCTGGCGACACCGAACGCATCGGCACCAGCAAGGTCACCTACCTGGCGCCGCTGCCGCTGCCCACCGGCCTGTCACCGTTGTCGCCAGTGGACTTCAGCCAGGTCATCGGCGAGATGAACGATGTCTATCTCGATTATGGAGCCGGCCCGCCCACCGTTTTCGGTTATCAACTGGCTATCTGGGGCCCTCTATTCTTTATTTTTTTCTGTCTTGTGCTCGCACCACTATTGCTGATCGCCGTGATGGACTGGGAGTTCTATCAGATATTTCTCGGTACGGCGATTTTTGGGGGGGGGACGTTTTCCCTGCTGGCGTGGATTGCCATGCGTAGGAATCATCGGGATCGCTTGAACGCCGTACCGATTCGCTTTCATCGCCAGCGCCGCGAGGTGTGCTTTATCGTCAAGGAGCGTCGGCTGGGACGTGAGGTCGATGAGGCGGTGATCGTGCCCTGGGAATCGCTGATGGCCTGGGCGGTGGAGGGGTACGGGGCGACCCAGTACGGCACCACCCGGCAGTACGGCCTGGGGATCGGTTATGCCCACCCCGAGACGGGCAAGTGGCTCAAGACGGAGGGCCTGACGGCGGGCATGGCGTTATCGCTCGGCGAGTGGGAGGTGCTGCGGGCTTACATGGAGTACGAACTGAACAGCCTCGATGAGGTTCAGGACCCGCTGGGGCTGCGGGCGCCGGGCGATCCGCCCCATCAGGGGGCGCATACCATCCGCAATGAACGCCGCAAGCTCCACGAGGGGCTGCGCGAAGCTCCCTCCCTCTGGCGCTACCTCCACGCATCGTGGTGGTACTTTCACTATGTGATCACCTTAGGTCCGCTGCCAGGCTACCTGGCCGAGCGGGAACACCGCATCATCCAGCAACGGCGCCCACAACTGAAATTGGCCAACGTCGAAGAGTGGTCCAAGCCGCTACCCAAAGCGCAGTGGGCCAAACCCAGCACAGAACTGGTCAAATTGTCCGCCGAGGTGCGGCGGATTCGCCAGCGCGATCCGCTGCGCCCGATCGAGGAGATTTTTGCCGAGGCCTATCGCCGCCAGGGCGTGGTGTGAGGGCGAAAAGAATCTTCGAGAATTTTTGAAAAAGAAGGAGCGGTTTGGAAAAGCCATGGTGGCTTTCGGAATTCCTTACTTTTTGCCGGGCCTCATCGTATCGTTCTATTTTGGTGGGGCTGGTGAAAATACCATGCCAACGCCTCGTGACGGGAAAGTAAGGGAGCTGAAGATGGGCAGAAAAGTGAGGCCAGGGCAGGGTGGGCGCCGGGAATGGACGCTAGTCGAGTTGGCATGCCTCGAACGACACTTTCATTTCATGACCATGCCCGAGCTCCAGATGACTCACTTTCCCCACCGTACCCAGAAGGCCATACGGCGAATGGCATACAAGCTGGGTCTGAAGAAGCGCGAGCCCAACCGGGATTACGGTCAGCAGCCTTGGACCGAAGAGGAACTATCCCTGGTGGCCCAGCATTACCCGACCCTCAAGGCGCGTGAGGTTCAGAGCCGCTTTCTACCCCATCGCAGCGTACTTGCCATCCGCCATGCGGCCAAGAAGTTCGGGATACGTGTCTTTTCGGTGGTGCCGTGGACCGAGCAGGAATTGGCCATTCTGCGACGTGAGTTTCCGCGGGGTGGCCATCGCCAGGTAAGGAAGCATTTACCCCATCGTAGTGAGGCGGCCATCAAGTTTCGCGCCCGAGCCGAGGGCCTGAGCTATACCCCTCACGGGGATGGAGGGCATGGCGAGCCGTGGAGCGTCGAGGAATTACAGCGCCTGGAGGACAACCGCGCGTTGCCAGCCGAGGAACTCGCTGCCTTGTTTCCTCATCGCCACAAACGCAGCGTGATCAACAAGCGCTACCAGCTGGGATGGACACCGGTGAAGCAATGGTCGCCAGAAGAGCTACAGCGACTTCGCGATCACCTCGATCTTTCGGTCGACCAGTTGTGCGAGCTATTTCCCGATCGCCCACGGGAAGGGGTCAGGATCAAACGGGATCGTTTGCGGCGGGCGCAACGAAAGAATCACCTCGCCAGGTTAGCCCATGAAAGCACTGACGCCGAGGCCTGACGCAACGGTCAAGACATGACGGTGCAGCAAATGAACAAGGAGGTAGCGTGAGTATATCCAAGGTTGAAGGGCGGTTGATCGCCAAGATCGGCGACAAGGTGGTCTGTTCCTGCAAGGGAGGGCCTCATCGTATCGTGTCCGGCTCGCCCACCACCAAACTGCGCGGCATTCCCGTGGCGCGGGTCGGCGATAAGAGCTCATGCGGCGCCAGCATTGCCACCGGTACCGCCAAATTCAAGATCCGTGGTACCGAAGCCGCGCTCGACGGGAGCCAGACATCCTGTGGCGGGACGATAGTGGTGTCAGGTTGAGGTTCCGATCGCCTATGCTGGCATTTTTCATACTCTGACACTCTGCCACGGCTCACGCTGGCTCAACTGGTAGTTGCGTTCGGCGTTATCCCGGCCCTGGTCCGGTCATCGAATGCGAGCCAGATTCCCAGCGTCGGCGATCGATGCTGAAAGACGTTCAGGTGTAACTTAGCGACAACGCTCGAAAATCAGGTCCCACACACCGTGCCCCAGACGCTCGCCACGCGCCTCGAACTTGGTCAGCGGGCGAAACTCGGGGCGTGGTACATAAGGAAACGTTTCTTCGGAAGCAACATTGCGATAGCCCGGCACTGTCGCCATGACCTCGGCCATGTGCTCGGCATAGTTCTCCCAATCGGTGGCCATGTGCAGGGTGCCGCCTAGCTGGAGGCGGGTACGTACCAGCTCGGCAAACGCTGGCTGCAGAATGCGCCGCTTGTGGTGCTTCTTCTTCGGCCAGGGATCAGGAAAGAACAGCTGCAAGGTATCGATCGAGGCCTCGGGGAGGCATTCGTCCAACACGCGAAGTGCATCCTCGCGATAGACGCGCAGATTGGTCAAGCCTCGCTTGTCAGCCTCGTCGAGCAGCTTGCCGACCCCCGGTGCATGCACCTCGATACCGATGAAGTCGGTCTCAGGATGACGTTCGGCCTGCTCGATCAGCGACGACCCCATGCCGAACCCGACCTCTACGACTCTAGGTGCCTGGCGTCCGAACAACGCATCCAGATCCTGGCGCCCTTCATCGAGCGTCAGCCCCAAGCGCGGCCAGACTTCTTCCAGCCCACGGGTCTGAGCGGTCGTCATGCGTCCCGCCCGCAGCACATAGCTTTTGATGCCGCGGCGATGTAATGGCGCCTGGGGAGAGGCAACGGAGGAGGACATGTCAGGCGTATCGTGTCGTTGATCGTTCATACGGCTCGCAGCAAGAATCCAGTTAGAGGCTCAGCCGTTGATACGGCCAGCAAAGGGAGAAGACGGTTCGGCACTCTGGCGACGCGGCATGCGCCCGGCCAGGAAGGCCTCGCGCCCGGCTTCCACCGCCTTTCTCATGGCTTGAGCCATCAGCACCGGCTGACGAGCATGGGCGATGGCAGAATTCACCAGCACGGCGTCATAACCCAGTTCCATGGCCATAGCGGCATCCGAGGCGGTGCCGATACCGGCATCCACCAGCACGGGTACTTCCGCTTGTTCGACGATCAAGCGCAGGTTGTAAGGGTTCTGCAGGCCGTGACCAGAGCCGATCAACGAGCCCAGCGGCATCACGGCACAACAACCACGTTTCTCGAGTTCTTTGGCGACGATAGGATCGTCGCTGGTGTAGACCATGACATCGAAGCCATCCTTGAGCAGCTCGTCGGCAGCCTTGAGCGTCTCCACCACATTGGGATAGAGAGTATCGGTATCGCCCAACACTTCGAGCTTGACCAACTTATGGCCATCGAGCAGCTCACGGGCCAACTTGCAGGTTCTCACTGCGTCCTTGGCGGTATAGCAGCCGGCGGTATTGGGCAACAGGGTATAGCGCTCGGGTGAAATCACGTCGAGCAGATTGGGCTCGTCCGCATTCTGCCCCAGATTGGTACGCCGCACGGCGAAGGTGACGATTTCGGCGCCGCTGGCCTCGATAGCCTGCGCCGTCTCATCGAAGTCCTTGTACTTGCCGGTTCCCACCAGCAGACGCGACGTAAATTGACGACCCGCCACGTTCAGCGGCTGATCCTGGAACAGTTCAGACATTTCGTCTCCTTGCGCGGTCACTTAGCCACCGCCAATGGCATGTACGATTTCCACGCAGTCGCCATCGGCAAGCCGGGTATCGACATGCTGACTACGCGGCACGATTTCCTCGTTCACCTCGACAGCGATGCGTCGACCGGCCAGCCCAAGCGACTCGATGAGGTCATGAATCGTGACGTCGCCATTGAGCGCCGTCATCTCACCGTTGAGCTGAATCTGCATGGCTGCCTCCGAATATCCTCACGAACGGACCGCTTTCCACAGCGGGCCTATATTTTAACGCCAAACGCTTCGTCAGACATCCTTTGCCGAGCATGGCTCGGCCTGACATCCTTTCGACAACATCCCAGCGGCGGACTATCGTAAGCACGCCTTCACGAGTCAAGAGACCCTACCATGCCTCATCGCCTTGCCTGGATCGCCGTTGCTCTAAGCGGTTTCATCACTGTCGCCGCCGGCGCCTTCGGTGCACATGGCCTGGAAGGACGAATTCCCCATGCACTGCTCAAAGCCTTCGAAACCGCCGTGCGTTACCAGGCTTGGCATACCCTTGCCTGTCTCGGCATTCTGGTCTGGCAGCAGATAACGGACGTGCCGGGGCAGCGCCTGGTACTCGGGCTTTGGGCAGCAGGTATGCTGCTGTTTTCGGGATCGCTCTATCTACTGGTGCTGACTGGCACCCGCGCCATGGGAATGGTGACGCCCGTCGGTGGAGTATTGCTGATGCTTGGTTGGTTGGCGCTAGGCTGGTGTGCCTGGCGCGCTCAGAGGGTGTTTACAAATGTGACGAGCGACGGTCAGGCAAGGCGAAATCAGCCGAAAAAGCGGAGTTTACGAGGTTGTAAATGAGCATTTTGAGGCTGATTTCAACGCAGCATGATCTAGCGCAGTAGTTTGTAAACACCCTCTCAGTCGGTATCCGGCAAGGCATAGGTCGAGGTAACGATCGCGACCGGCGCCTCATCGCCCGCAGAGAACAGTTGAACCTCCCCCACTACCAGGCGCCGGCCCAGTTTGACGATGCGCGCATTGGCGATCAGATCGCGATCGCCGCGTGCGCGCCGCAGGAAATGACAATTCATGTCGGTGGTCACTGCCATTGGCTCAGGGCCGATCTGGGCCAGGATCGCCACATAGAGACAGACGTCCGCCAACCCCATCATGCTAGGACCGGACACGCAAGCACCGGGACGCAGGTGCTCATCCTCGATGGCAAGGCTCATGGTCGCACGCCCTTCGTCGATCCCCTCGATGGTGCCCTGGCGATGAGGAAAGACCTCGTCGAGAAATTCCTCGATGGCGGCGGCGGTCATCACGGGCATGTGGCTCTCCTGGCAGCACGAGACGGTGGACATTGAGGCTCAAGATAGCGCAAGCCACGCCTTCCGCACAGTCGCCCATCAAAGGAAAGTCACACGAATACTGCCCAACGACGCCATGATCCGAATCGTTCAATGGTCGAGCATACCGGCAATGAAGAAATCTTCCATTAACATGTCGGTGCAAGGATTCATTCGCGACAGGTCGAGGGCGCTGGCGCCCTGGCGGGAGGGACAATGACAACACCAAACCCCGTGACGAACCAAACCCGGTACCACATTGCCGTGGTGGACGATGAAGTCGACATGCTGGATGTCTTGCAGGATGTCCTCCAGGAAGAAGGCTACCGGGTCAGTGCCCTGAGAAGTGGTCAGGCACTACATGAACTGATCGCCCACGACCCGGTGGACCTGATCGTACTTGACCTGAAACTGGCCGGCGAGAACGGCCTGCAAGTGGCTCGCGAGATCCGAGCGACCAGCCCGGTACCGATCATGATGCTGACCGGCAAGGGGGATGAAACCGATCGCATCCTGGGGCTGGAGGTAGCGGCAGACGACTTCCTGATGAAACCCTTCAATTTGCGTGAGTTGATGGCGCGGGTGCATGCCCTATTGCGCCGCTCCAAGCAACTCAGCGTGACGCTGCAGGCCGTCGCCGACCAAGATCACGAGTGCCTATGGTTCGACGACTGGCGGCTCGACTTGACCCGGCGCGTGCTCTACGACCCGCACAGCCAACCGGTCAACCTTACCTTCGGCGAGTACAACCTGTTGGAAAGCCTGGTAACGTCGGCCAACCATGTGCTGAGCCGCGATAGCCTGCTGGAGCGCACCCGTGGCACCGATAGCGACTCCTTCGACCGCAGCATCGATGTGCTGATTCTGCGCCTGCGTCGCAAGATCGAAACCAACCCCAAGCACCCCCGCTACATCCTGACTGAACGAGGCCTGGGCTATGTATTCCAAGCCCAGGTGCGCAAGCGCTGACATGAGACGTTGGACGTTGCAGCGCCGTGCCCTGGTAGCACTGGTTGTGGCGACGCTATTGGCGCTTGGCCTGGTGTTGGTCGCCTGGTTTGGCCTGACCCAGACCCGCAATGCCGTCAGCGAGTTCGAAGCCCGTACGTTGCCGGAGATTCGCACCGCACTGACGCTTTCCGAGGAAGTGGCTCAATTGGCGGCCCTGGCGCCCTACGTGGCCTCGGCCGCCAAGCCCTTCCTGCTGCAGATCGAGCGCGACCGTTTGACTCAACGCTTCCAGTCGCTGGTGGCGGTGGCCGCCTCGATCCGCGACCGCTCCTTCCGACGGATGCTGGAAGCTCAGCTCAATGCGTTGCAGAGCGATATCGACCGTCTGACCGGCCTGGTGGAAACCGAACTCTTCATTCGCGAGGACCTACTGACAGCCCAGTTCGAAGTCGCCCAGATCGTCGGCCAGGCCACCGAGACGAGCGGAGAGCAATCCCTGACTCACTGGCAAATATTGCAAGCGCTGTATCAAGGCCTCAGCGACCCCGACCAGTGGATCGAACAATGGGCCATACTGGCTGAACCTCCAACCCCGGAGATGCCGCATGCCCCAGCCTACCAGCGACTACTGGAACTGGCGGAAGCCAGTGCGGACCAGATGGCTGAGATCGCTCAGCACAAGGCATTCCTGCTGGCCAGTCTGCGGGCCAGATCCGAACGCTTGACCCATGAGGTCAATGGCTTCGCCAGCGCTCTGCAACGCCAAGTCGTGGCCCAGCAGCAGAGCGTCCACTCCCAGGTCGACCGCGTGCTGTTCGGGATGATGCTGATGACCGGGCTGCTGATTCTGGGCGTCATCCTGCACTACATGAGCAATCTGAAGACGATACGCGACCTGGGTGTCGTCACGCAGGACATGGTGCAACTGGCACAGGGCGGCGAAGCCCCCAAGCGCATCGCCATCACCCGCCACGACGAGATAGGGACACTGGCCAGGGCTTACGAAGTCTTTCGCGATCACGCCGGACGCATCGAACAGGCGGGACACGACCTACGCGCCCAGAAACACCTGCTGGAGACGGTCTTCAACGAAATCCAGGACGGGCTCAGCGTATTTTCCGACGACGATCGGCTGATTGCCTGGAACCGTCGTTATCTGGACATGTTCGGCCTGGCTCAAGGTGCAATCAGAATCGGAATGCCCTTGGCCGAGGTACAATGCCAAATGGCACGACATCCTCACCGCAACCTGACACTGGCCAACCGTTCGGTCGACATGAGCACGATCAACGTCCGCCGCCATCAGGCCTACCAGAGTTTCGAGCGCCATTATGACGATGGCCGGGTCATCGAGTTTCGCAGCCAACCGATGCCCGGTGGCGGCTTCGTGACACTCTACAGCGACCTCACCGACCGGCGTACGATCGAGCAGCAACTGCAACAAGCCCAGAAGATGGAGGTTCTGGGCCAACTGACCGGCGGTGTGGCACACGACTTCAACAACCTGCTGGCAGCGATTCTAGGCAACCTGCAACTGCTCGAACAGCAGACCGACCTACCCGAGAAAACACGTAAATACACTGAACGCGCCCTGGATGTCGGCGAGCGGGGCACGCAGTTGGTGCAGCGCCTGCTGGCATTCAGCCGTAAGCAGCACCTGCAGCCGGAGTGGGTCCATATCGATGCCCTGATCGATGGGCTCGAAGAACTACTCGAGTACAGCGTTTCGGCTCATACCCAATTGCTGATCCGGTTACAGGCGCCGGACACACGGCTTTATATCGACCCTTCGCAACTGGAAAACGCGATTCTCAACCTGGCCTTGAACAGTAGTGCGGCAATGCCACAAGGCGGCCAACTCGTCATCGCTACCGGGCTCTCACTGGGCGAGATACCTGAAGTGACAGTCACCGTCAGCGATACCGGTCAAGGCATACCAGCCGAGCTACAAGCGCGGGTGCTGGAGCCCTTCTTTACTACCAAACCCATGGGCCAAGGCAGTGGCCTGGGATTGAGCAGTGTCTATGGTTTCGTTACCCAAAGTGGGGGCAAGTTCAGCATGGAGTCCGAGCCGGGCCAGGGTACAGCCGTGCGTTTGAGTTGGCCGGTACCAGCCGTCACGACACATCCCATGCCGGCAACCACATCCGTGCTCGCCGTGGCGGTGCCAATCGACAAGACCGTCGTCGTGGTGGAAGACGACGCCGAGGTCAGACGAGTGACAGCGGACCTTATCGCCACCCACCGCCCTGTCGAGTCGTTCCGTCATGCCGAACAGGCGCTTGACTGGTTGCATCACAATGCCGAGATGACTGGGCTCATTCTCACCGATGTCAACTTGAATGGTGCGCTAAGCGGCGTCGATCTGCGCGAACGGGTGCACCGCCACTGGCCCACGATCCCGGTCGTGCTGGCATCGGGCATGCCGCGCGAAGCGCTGGAACGTGAGTACGGGCTATCCCTGGGCGATGCGTTCCTGCAAAAACCGATCCGTCCCGAACAATGGCAAGCCTTTTTCGCCAAGCCCTCTCCTGAGCGCTGAGGGCAGCGCGACGAATATTACAAATATTTCAAATCGCCTCGCGGTGATGAAATCGTTGGTTAGCATCACGCTGCCATGGTGTCTCGTGTCACTGGTACAACAACAACACTCAGGAGTACACCATGATGAAGTCCCTTTCCGCGCTGACCTTGGGCTTGGCGGCAACGCTCGTCACTCCTGCGGTACTGGCCGACGAGGTACTGGTGGGCCTCATCACCAAGACCAACACCAATCCCTTCTTCGTCAAGATGCGTGAAGGCGCCCAGATACAGGCCGACATGCTGGATGCCGAACTGCGTACCTTCGCCGGCCGCTTCGACGGCGATAACGACTCGCAGGTGCAAGCCATCGAGAACCTGGTGTCTTCCGGGGCCCAAGGCATCCTGATCACCCCCAACGACCCGGTGGCGATCGTGCCCACTATCGAGCGCGCCCGCGAGGCCGGTGTGCTAGTCATCGCCCTCGATACGCCCTTGAACCCGGCCGATGCCGCCGATGCCACCCTGGCCACCGACAATTTCAAGGCCGGTGAACTGATCGGCCAATGGGCCCGGGCCAAAATGGGCGATGAAGCCGACAGTGCCAAGATCGCACTGCTGGACCTGAGTGCCAGCGAAATCACCGTCGACGTTGCCCGCAACCAGGGCTTCCTGCAAGGCTTCGGCATCGACCTCAACGACCCCAACGACATTGGCGACGAAGACGACCCGCGTATCGTCGGCAACGATGTGACCCAAGGGTCCGAGGAAGGTGGCAGGCGAGCCATGGAGAACCTGCTGCAGAAGGACCCCAGCATCAACTTGGTCTACACCATCAACGAGCCGGCTGCCGCTGGCGCCTACGAGGCCTTGAAAGCCACGGGTCGAGAGGATGCCGTGACCATCGTTTCGGTCGATGGCGGGTGCCCGGGAGTGAACAACGTCGCCGACGGTGTCATCGGTGCTACCTCGATGCAGTTCCCCTTGCGGATGGCGTCCATGGGCGTCGAGACGATCGTCAATTACGTCAATACCGGTGAGAAACCACACATGTCGGAAGGGCTCGATTTCGTGAACACCGGGGTGGAACTGATCACCGACGCTCCCGTGGAGGGGCTGCCTTCACGCTCGTCCAGCGAGGGGTTGGAGCAGTGCTGGGGCTGAGCAGTCGTTGTCCGTCGGCATCCGCTCAGGATGCCGGCCTACCAACAGGTGAGTTATGACACAATCCAACCAATCAGGCCCACGCGATGTTGCCGCCCATGAGCACGTGGCGAACACCTCGGCCGGTCAGGTGGCCCGGTTCGAGGAAGAGGCGCTCTCCCTGGGCAGGCGGATCCATCGCTTTTTCCATGCCAATCCAACAGCAGCGCCAGCACTGGTACTGGTCGCGTCCGTGCTGGTCTTCATGTTACTGGTGGGTGAACGCTTCCTGGCTCCGTTCAACCTGTCGCTGGTGCTACAACAGGTCACCATCATCGGCACACTAGGCATCGCGCAGACACTGATCATCCTGACCATGGGCATCGACCTTTCCGTTGGTGCCATCATGGTGCTCGCGTCGGTGGTCATGGGGCGTATGGCCATCGATTTCGGCCTGCCTCCGTCATTGGCGTTGGCCATCGGCCTGCTGACAGGCGCCGTCTGTGGGCTGCTCAACGGTACCTTGGTGACGCGGCTGAAACTGCCGCCGTTCATCGCCACCCTCGGTACCTGGAATATCTTCTTCGCACTGAACCTGTGGTATTCAAAGAGCGAAGCCATTCGCTCGCAGGACATCGAGGCAACGGCACCGCTGCTGCAGTGGGGCGGTACTGCCTTCGAGCTGTTCGGAGCTCGCTTCACCTACGGCTCGATCCTCATGATCGTGATGTTCTGCGCCGTCTGGTATGCATTGAACTGGACGGCCTGGGGTCGTCATGTCTACGCCACCGGTGACGACAAGGATGCGGCCGAGCTGGCAGGGATCCGCACCCGCCGGGTCTTGCTGTCGGTTTACATCGTAGCCGGCGTCATCTGCGCGATCGCCGCCTGGCTGTTGATCGGTCGCACCGGCTCGGTAAGCCCTCAAGCAGGTTATACCGCCAACCTGGACAGCATCACCGCTGTGGTGATAGGTGGTACCTCTCTGTTCGGCGGGCGAGGCTCCATTTTCGGCACCTTGATCGGCGCCTTGATCGTCGGGGTATTCCGCAACGGGCTGGCATTGGCTGGGGTCGATGTGCTGTGGCAAGAGTTCACCGTGGGCATGCTGATCATCGTCGCCGTCACCACCGACCAGTGGATTCGGAGGACATCGGCATGAATAGCTCATCTCCCGTATTGGAAGCGTCCGGCCTGGTCAAACGCTATGGACGGGTAACCGCGCTCGACCGGGCAGATTTCGATCTGTACCCAGGCGAAGTGCTGGCGGTGATCGGCGACAATGGCGCCGGCAAGTCGACACTGATCAAGGCCTTGTCTGGCGCCGTGATACCCGACGAAGGCGAAATCCGCATGCACGGCAAGCCCATACGCTTCAGTAGCCCGATAGAAGCCCGTGCGGCGGGAATCGAGACGGTTTACCAGACACTGGCCGTGTCACCGGCACTGGGCATCGCCGACAACCTGTTCCTGGGCCGCGAGCTACGCAAGCCCGGCATTCTGGGATCCGTGTTCCGCATGCTCGACAAGGCCGAGATGCAGCGCCAGGCGCGACAAGAGCTATCCGAGCTGGGACTACTGACCATACAGAACATCAACCAAGCCGTCGAGACGCTCTCCGGTGGCCAGCGTCAAGGGGTGGCAGTCGCCCGCTCGGCGGCATTCGGCAGCCAGGTAGTGATTCTGGACGAGCCGACGGCGGCCTTGGGCGTCAAGGAATCGCGACGGGTGCTGAACCTGATCCGACAACTGCGCGACAAGGGGCTACCGATCGTCCTGATCAGTCATAATATGCCGCATGTGTTCGAGGTCGCCGACCGGATTCATGTGCATCGCTTGGGCCGCCGGGCTGCCGTGATCCGTCCGGTTACACATAGCATGTCCGATGCCGTCGCCATCATGACCGGTGCCACGGAGGTGGAATCCGACATCGCATGACCCAAGCCTTGTCCAGCAACTGCCCGTGCTTGGCAATTTTTAGGTAACACCTGGTGTGAAGCTGTGGCGATGTCCGGGGCAGCTTCACACCTTTTCCGATCAGGAAGCCTGTATGCGCAAGCTGCTTATCGCCCTGTTGTCGATATATGCCGCCCAGCTCCATGCCGAGCCGCTCAAGATCGGCGTCAGCGTGGCGGATCTTGGCAATCCCTTCTTTGCCATCCTGGCAGATGCCGTCGGTAACGCGGCACGGACGATGCACCCCGGTGACGTCACTCTGGAGGTAAGATCCAGCGCCTATGATCTCGAACGCCAGGTACGCCAGCTCGATGCCTTCACAGAAGAGCGAATGGATATCATCGTGCTGGCCGCCGCCAACAGCGAGGCTATCGGACCGGCAGTCCAGCGAGCCCAGCAGGCCGGCATCGTGGTGGCCGCGGTCGACATCAATGCACAAGGGGCGGATGTTACCGTGACCACCGATAACGTTCAGGCAGGAGAAGTGGCCTGCGATTATATGGTCGAGCGGTTGGGACGCACTGGGCGAGTGGCGATCATCAACGGCGCGCCGGTATCATCGGTAACCGACCGGGTGGCCGGTTGTCGCTCGGTGCTGAACCATCACCCCCGGATCAAGCTGCTCAGCGATGACCACAATGGCGGCGGCACCTACAGTGGTGGCCTGGAAGCCATGACCTATCTGATCAGCGCCCACCCTGACCTGGATGCTGTCTTCGCCATCAATGACCCCTCGGCCATGGGAGCGGCCAATGCCGCTCGCCTGGCTGGACAGACCCACCTGTTCATCGTCTCGGTGGACGGTTCTCCTGAAGGTATCACCGCGCTACAAGAGGACCCATCCCTGCTGATCGCTACAGCCGCACAATCCCCTCGCCAAATGGCCGAAACGGCCGTTCGCGAAAGCCTAAAGCACCTGGCCGCGACCGGACAGCCAAAAAGCCAAGTGATCCGACTTCCCACACGTTTGGTAACACGGGAAACTGCCAAGCAGTTCGGGCACTGGGATCGCGCTCCCACGGAGTGAAGCGATGCCATGGCGCCAACATCGATGCCTCAATACCAACAAGAACGCCCCCACCGTTCTTCCGGCAGAGGCGTTCCCTCATGGCCCGTAGCCCGTATAGCCGAGCTTATTTGGCCTTGTGCACGGCACGCCAGTGATGCAGTAGCGGCTCGGTGTAGCCGGAAGGCTGCACGCGACCTTTGAAGATCAGGTCACTGGCCGCCTGGAAGGCCGTGGAAGCGGCAAAATCGGCCGACATAGGCGTGTAGTTGGGGTCGCCTGCGTTTTGCTCGTCGACCACCTTGGCCATGCGCTCCAATGCCTCTCGAACTCGTTCCGCATCGACCACACCATGGTGCAGCCAGTTGGCCAGATGCTGGCTAGAGATGCGCAGCGTAGCACGGTCTTCCATCAGCCCCACATCGTGGATGTCCGGTACCTTCGAGCAGCCCACGCCATGCTCGACCCAGCGCACCACGTAACCGAGAATGCCCTGGCAGTTGTTGTCGATTTCCTGCTGGATGTCGGCATCGGACCAAGCGGCGTTTTCGGCCACCGGTACGGTGAGCAGATCGTCGAGGAGCTCTTCAATAAGGGCAGGTTCGCCCTGAGCCTCCAACTCGCGCTGTACAGCGTCCACGTCCACTTGATGGTAGTGCAAGGCATGCAGAGCCGCGGCGGTCGGCGACGGCACCCAGGCGGTGTTGGCACCGGCCTTGGGATGTCCCACCTTCTGCTCGAGCATGGCGGCCATCAGATCGGGCATGGCCCACATGCCCTTGCCGATTTGGGCTCGGCCGCGCAGGCCACAGGCCAGACCGATCTGAACGTTGTTGCGTTCATAGGCATTGATCCAGGACGCTCCCTTCATGTCGCCCTTGCGGATCATGGGTCCGGCTTCCATAGCGGTATGCATCTCGTCGCCGGTACGGTCGAGGAAACCGGTATTGATGAACACCACCCGCGACGCTGCCTCATTGATACATGCCTTGAGATTGACCGAGGTGCGGCGTTCCTCATCCATGATGCCCATCTTCAGGGTGTCGCGCGGCATACCCAGGATGTCCTCGACACGTCCGAACAGCTCGTTGGACAGCGCCACTTCCTTGGGACCATGCATCTTGGGCTTGACGATATACACCGAACCGGTGCGCGAGTTACGCGGCTGTCCTTCACCCTTGTTGAGATCGTGAAGCGCGACCAGCCCGGTGACGACAGCATCGAGAATACCTTCAGGCAGTTCGTTGCCGTCAGCGTCGAGCACCGCCGGGGTAGTCATCAGGTGGCCGACATTGCGCACGAACATCAGCGACCGTCCAGGCAAGGTCAGGCTGTCTCCCTGTGGTGTGATGTAGTCACGATCGGGATGCAGGCGCCGTGTGATGGTCTTACCACCCTTCTCGACCTGCTCCTCCAGGTCGCCTTTCATCAGCCCCAACCAGTTGCGGTAGACGCCGACCTTGTCCTCGGCATCCACTGCCGCCACCGAATCTTCACAATCCATGATGGTGGTCAGTGCCGCCTCGACCACCAGATCCTTGACGCCAGCCGGATCGGTCTTGCCGATGGGATGCTGATCGTCGAACTGGATCTCCAGGTGCAGGCCATGGTTGGCCAGCAGGATGGCTTCCGGCTTGGTGCTGTCGCCCTGATAACCAACCAACTTGCCAGGATCCTTGAGGCCGGTCTCGCGGCCGCCTTCCAGAGTTACCACCAGGTGGCCATCGCGTATGACATATCCCACGGCATCGCGATGGGTGCCGGTGGCCAAGGGAGCGGCGAGGTCCAGCACACCGCGTGCGTAAGCGATGACCTTTGCACCACGCTTGGGATTGTAGCTCGCGCTCTTCTCGGCACCCTCTTCTTCACTGATGACGTCAGTGCCATAGAGCGCGTCATAGAGACTACCCCAGCGAGCATTGGCAGCGTTCAGGGCATAGCGTGCATTGCTGACCGGAACCACGAGCTGCGGTCCGGCCTGTTCGGCCACCTCACGATCGACATTGGTGGTGCTCGCCGCAACGTTGGAAGGGGCATCCACCAGGTAGCCGATTTTTTGCAGAAATGCTCGATAGGCTGCCATGTCCCGCACCGGGCCGGGGTGTTCACGGTGCCAAGCATCGAGTTCGCCCTGCAGACGATCGCGCTCGGCAAGCAATTCACGGTTCTTTGGGGTCAGAACATGAAAGAGAGTGTCCACGCCCGCCCAGAAGGTCTCGGCATCCACACCACTCCCGGGCAGGGCCTGGTCAGTAATGAAACGGTCCAGCTCTGAGGCCACCTGGAGACGGTGGCGGGTGACACGGTCGGTCATGAAGGTCTCCTGATGCGCTGAAGCCGACAGAAAGTAAGTGCCGGCCATGGGTCGTTTGCTGTTTTTGATCATTATTATTTGTGGAAATGACTTCCATATGCTACCCGAAATAATCGCCCAGGTCTTCAGGCGCTCGACCAAATGATGAAAACCCGGCGCTACGTTATGGCTCACGAGGTGGCGAGGCGCTAGCATTAGAGGATACTGGGAGGGTTTAATGACCGACTTCGCACCTTTGCAGGCCCTTGGACCGATCGCGCCAGCCAATATGTCTGGCCGCGAACCATGGACCGACCATCTCGACCACTATCTCGGCCACTATCAGTTGGCGCCATTACTCGCCGATCATGTCGGTCTGCACGTGGGTTTCATCGACGCCGGGAATTTTCGTCTATGGACCCAAGTATGGAGCCCTGAAGCCCCTCATGGCACTGCTTTTGTGGTCCATGGCTACTTCGATCACCTGGGCCTTTATCGTCACCTTCTGCAAAGACTTCTCGAACGCGGCTGGCGAGTGGTGCTCTGGGACTTGCCGGGGCATGGCTTGTCCAGCGGTGCACGCGCCTCGATCGACGATTTCAATGACTATGCCACTTGCTTGACTGCCCTGCAGCAACACTTGGAAGCACGCGACCTGGCCCCGCACCCGTGGATCGGCATCGGCCAGAGCACTGGCGCTGCCATTCTGGCCACCGATGCCCTGAGCCAGGGTGAAGACTGCCATTGGGCCGGCTTGGCCCTGCTGGCCCCGTTGGTACGTCCTTGGCGTTGGCAGCAGTCAAGCTGGTTACACCTGCTGGCCAGCCCCTTTATCCGTTCCTTGCCGCGCAAGTATCGCGCCAACTCGACGGACAGTGCCTTCACCACCTTCTTGCGCGAAGGCGACCCACTACAGCCCGATCGGCTCACGGTGACCTGGATCACTGCCATGCGCCGCTGGATGCCACGACTGCTGGCCTTGGCCCCTAGCGAGCTACCGGTGTTGATCCTACAGGGAGAACAGGACCTGACAGTGGATTGGGAATGGAATCTGGGTATTCTCGCGGGCAAGTTCCCCAAGGCCCGCATCCATCGTCACCCCGAAGCTCGTCACCATCTGGTCAACGAGACGGAGTCGATACGCCAAGAGTTGTTTGCCGAACTCGAGGACTTCATCAGCAGCTTCGAGCAAGTACCACCAGGTTCCTCGAGCCTCCCGCCGACGGTGTCCAAGCATCCATGAGCCGCATTATCCTGTGGCTGGCGATGGCGCTACTGATACTTGCCATTAGCGGTTGTGCTGGAGCCCCAGAACAACCTTCTCCTATTCGCCAAGCCCTCGTCAGCCTAAGCGAGCGGGCCGCCCAATTGGTGTTGAAAGAGCCGGTCTGGAACCGTCCCACGACAGAAGTCGTGATACTACTATCCGCCCCCAAGGTCGATGCAAGCCTGGGTATCGATACCGAACGCCTTCACGAAAACCTGACCCGGGCCCTGCTCGCCCAGCAGAAAGGGCCGCAAGTCCTCGACTGGACGCCGGTCCTGGCCGATACCGAAGCACCGGATAATCAATGGCTGCTGAAATGCGAGCTGGTATCCGACGGTCCGCGCCTGACTCTCTCGGACCGGGACTTGTTGCCCTACCGGTTGACGCTATCGCTGCGTCGCCCCGGTGAGGAAGCGCCTCGTTGGCAACGGCATATCAGTGGCGCCATCGACGTTACCACGCTATGAATCGTTGGGACTTGGATCGCAGCGCCCAAGATGACGACAATGAACATACATCCGTATTGCCAGGAGTTTTCGACATGCCGCGTTTTGCCGATCACCTCTATCGCGATGGCCCAAGCAATCCCTTTCCCGGTCTCAAGGCCCTGGAACGGCGTCTGGGCCGTGAGATCCCATACCGACTGGGCTCCAATGAGGGGCTGGACATGCCCCATCGGGCGCTTGGGGCGCGTTTTGGCCACGAACTGGCCGGCTTGGCGCGCTGTTATGGCGATGCGGAAGCCATGGGGGTGAGAACGCGCCTGAGCGAACGGCTCGATACGCCGCGTGAGACCCTATTGATCGATGCCGGCGCCGATAGCCTGATGGCCTTGGCACTGCGCGCCGTGGCCACTCCCGGCACCACGGTGGTAACCAGTGCCGGCACCTATCCGACCTTCGGCTATTTCGCTGCCGGTCAGGGATGTCGCATCGTCGAAATCGACTACCGCGATGACACGGGAACCCTGGCTCCGGATCTCGATGCACTGGCTCAGGCTGCCCATCGGGAAGGTGCTCGATTGGTCTATCTGGCCAATCCCGACAATCCCGGCGGTCATCTACATGACGACGAAGCGGTGTTACGACTGCGAGAGGCCTTGCCCGAGGACTGCCATCTGCTGCTCGACGAGGCCTATCATGACTTCCGTCATGACGCCTCTTCACCCAGCGCTGGCGAGGCGTGGCCCGGTACCATCCGTTTACGCACCTTTTCCAAGGCCCACGGCCTGGCGGGGCTGCGCATTGGTTATGCGATCGCCGAACCCGAAACGATCGAGATGTTGCACAAGGTGCGCATCCACTACGCGGTGTCATCACTGGCCGAGGCTGCTGCCGAAACCCTGCTCGATCATGCCGACGAGACGCATGCCCATATCCAGGCAGTGATCGAACGGCGCCAGCGCCTGACCCACTGGTTGCGCGACCTTGGCGCCGATGTTCCCGACAGTGCCACCAACTTCGTTGCCGTGCGCCTACCCGATGCCGAACTGGCCAAGAAGGTCCATGCCGAACTGCTCGAAGCCGGCAGCCTGATCCACCGGCCACCCCATCCGGCACTCGGCCATGTACTGCGCATCACGGCAGTGGAGGAGGCCCTGGCACCTGGACGCCTGGCCACACTGGAAAGGGCGCTACGCGATGGGGGGTAACCTACTCGCCGGTCCCCCCCAGCATGACCATGAGTACCCCCGCCAGGTAACAGCCGATAACCGTGACGCTCTCGAAGCCGATGCGGCCGGGGCCCTGTTCCTCGCGGCGAATCAGCCCGGCCAGCATGACGCCCGTCATCAGCAGCGACAGGGCGATCCACAGCACGACCGAATCGGGTACGGCGTGGTAGATCGAACCGCCTCGGTAGGCGACATCGGCGGCGGCAGCGAATAGGGTATCGAAGGCGTTTCCCCCGATGATCCCGGCGACAGCCAAGGTCAGCGCTCCCCGACGCACGGCCGCCAGCGTAGTCACCAGCTCGGGCAGGGACGTCGCCACCGAGGTCAGCAATACCCCTACCGTCGTCTGGCTGAGGCCGGTATTCGCGGCAATGCTCGAGGCACTGCGTTCGAGCACCCAACCGGAAAGCCCCAGCGCGATGGCCATCACAGCGAATGCCCCCCATAACGCCGTCAGCGAGCGACGCATGGATGCCTCATCCGGCTCGTCGAGGCGTGTCTCCAGCGTGCGCGCGGGACGCCACATGGGATTGACATGCACCTTGTTGACCAGGCGCAAGCCGAACGCGTAGGCAAAGAACAGCAGTGGCGTCACCGGATGAACGTGCCATAGGCTTATGTCCGGGGAGAAACGGCCCACCAGCAATAGGGCCAGCAAGCACAACAACAGCGTGCCTTGCATCAGGTTACCAAGGGAAGCTGCCGCATGCTCCAGATTGGCACGCCGGTAGGCGACATCGGCGATGGACAGAAACAGGGTCTGGACGGCTATGCCTCCCAGTGCGTTGCTCATGGCCAGTTCCGGGCGGTCAGCCCACGCCGCGGACACCGATAGCACGCTACCCGATAGCGACGTTGCCATCCCCAGCAAGGCCGCGCCTGCCACCGCTTCGCCAAGCCCGGTGCGGTCAGCCAGTTCGTCGACGATGCGAGCCAGGCGTGTTCCTGCTACGCCGATCACCCCGGCACATACCAGAAAGAGCCCAATGGCGACAGGCAGCGACAGGCTATCGGGCGACATCGGCATCAACCCGGATCTCGCCCACCAACGTACGGCGCGATGGGAAAGCGCGGCGGTACGGCATGCAGGTAAGCGCGGCTAGCACGCAGCACGACGCGATCCTGAAAACGCGCTCCCACCAGTTGACAGCCAATCGGGAGCCCCTCGGCGCTGAACCCGCAAGGTATCGATGCGGCCGGCTGACGCGTCAGGTTGAAGGGATAGCTGAACGGGGTCCAATCCATCCAGTCGCTCATCCCCTTGCCTTCGGGCACCTCCCGACCTGCGGCGAATGGCAGTACCGCCACGCTTGGCATCAGAAACAGGTCGAAGTCATTACGAAAATGCGCTTCAAAGCGTGACGTCAAGGTGGCCCTGGCCTCTTCGGCGACGAGGACATCATTGGCACTGAACGCTTCACCACGCCAAGCGTTTTCCAGCAATCCCGGACTGATCTGGTGGCGCTCGGCCTCGGTCATCTGGTAGCACAACCGCCAGGTCGTCGTGAACCACAAAACCTTGAAAGCTTCGCCAGCTTCATGCAGATCGAGATCGCTGGGTACCACCTCGGCACCCAGCTCGGTCAGCGTCTTTGCCGCTCGTTCGACGGCTTCGGTAACCTGTGGGTCAACCCCGACACGACGCGCCTTGGTGATTAGTCCGATACGCACGCCCTCGAGGGGCTGGCGAGTGGTTTCCCCCCAGTCCTCCGGCGCTGCAGCGATGGCATAACTATCGTGAGAGTCATAGCGACCAATGACGTTGAGCATGCGTATCGCATCGTCGACACTGCGCGTGATCGGCCCGATATGCGACATCGACGGCAACGAGCAGGGCGGCCATTGAGGCACCAGACCAAACGTCGATTTGAAACCGAAGGTACCAGTGAAGGAAGCAGGAATTCGTATCGAGCCACCAGAGTCGCCTCCCTGGTGCAGCACCCCCAGATTCAGCGCACAGGCTGCGGCAGCACCACCCGACGAACCACCAGGCGTAAGCCGTGTATCCCAGGGGTTGTAGGTCACTCCCGTCAGCGGGCTGTCGGTGACGCCCTTCCAGCCGTACTCGGGCGTGGTGGTCTTGCCCAGAATGATGGCTCCCGCATCGCGTAGCCGTCGTGCCGGTGGCGCATCCTCCTCGCATGGTGCAGGGTCAGAGATCAGCGTCCCTTCACGCGCCGGCATACCACGCACCTGGGTCAAGTCCTTCATCGTCACCGGTAGCCCATCCACCGGCCCCAGCGGCTGACCTCGCTGCCAACGACCCTCTGCCTGACGGGCAGCATCCAGCGCCCCCTCATGATCCACATGACAAAAGGCGTTGATGACGGGATTGTAGCGATCGATGCGCTCCAAGGCGTTCGCCACCGCCTCGTGCGGCGAGACCCAGTCATGTCGATAAGAATCGATCAGAGCGGAGGCATCCATCTCAGCGATCTCCGTCTCGTTCATCGAGCCTCCTTGGCTAGCGTTGGGGTACGTTACCAGCTTAGTTGATGCGGGTAGCTACCCGGTTCCATCGTTTGCCGAAGAGAATTCGATCCCTCAAGAGAAAGCGGTCACCATGGTGCTCATCACTATGGCGTTCCCGCATTGCTCAGGTGCGCCTGAGCAGCCGATCCAACTGACGATAACCGATGGCTTCCATCAACTGTGGCTTGGCGGGGTGTGCCTCTCCGGCCAGGTCGGCGAGCGTCAGGGCGACACGCAGTACGCGATGGTAAGCCCGTGCCGAAAGGTTCAGACGTTCCAGCACCTCGGCCAACCAAGTACGTTCTGCGGCTCCCAGTGCACAGGCCGCCTCCAGTTCACGACCCGGTAGATGGGCATTCAGGCCACCGCGGGCATACTGGCGCTCGCGCGCTGCCTCTACCCGGGTACGTACCTGGGCCGAGCTTTCCCCATGCTGGGTCGAGGTCAACTGTTCTGGAGGCAATGCCGGCACTTCCACCTGCAAGTCGATTCGATCTAACAGGGGTCCGGACAACCGTGCCTGGTAGCGCCGGATCTGGGCGGCGGTGCACTGGCAACGCTGACGAGGATCACCCAGATGTCCACAGGGGCAGGGATTCATTGCCGCCACCAGTTGGAAGCGTGCCGGATATTGGCGCTGGTGGCTGGCCCGGGAGATGGAAATGCATCCCGACTCCATGGGTTCACGCATCACCTCGAGTACGCTGCGGCTGAACTCAGGAAGCTCATCGAGAAACAACACGCCTTGGTGCGCGAGGGAGATCTCGCCAGGACGCGGTTTGGAGCCGCCACCCACCAATGCCACGGCGCTGGCGGTGTGATGCGGGGCACGGAAGGGACGCTGTCCCCACTGTTCGCGTAATGGCAATCCGCATACTGAGCGGATCGCAGCCACTTCCAGTGCTTCATCTTCGGTCAACGTCGGCAGAATGCCAGGCAGGCGGCTGGCAAGCATGGTCTTGCCAGTGCCTGGAGGGCCAGCAAACAGTAGGTTGTGACCACCCGCCGCCGCGACCTCCAAGGCACGCCGAGCCTGATGTTGCCCTCGTACTTCGAGCAGATCGGCGGTAGCTTCAGGGGGCGCAGCAGGCATTTGGAGCCGATGTGCCTTGATCCGCGTATGCCCCAATAGGTGTGCCACCACCTCTAGCAGGTGGTCGGCAGGCAGGACTTCCAAGTCCCCAGCCAAGGCGGCTTCATCGGCATTGGCCTGCGGTACCAACAAGCGCCGCCGAGCACGACGCGTTGCCAGCGCGACCGGCAATACACCGGGCACTGGGCGTAGACGCCCATCGAGCGCCAATTCCCCCAGGCACTCTACGCCCTCCAATGCCTCGGCCGGTATCTGGCCTGACGCCACCAGGATGCCCAATGCGATGGGCAGATCGAAACGCCCTCCTTCCTTGGGCAGGTCGGCGGGCGCCAGATTCAAGGTAATGCGGCGGGTGTTGGGGAACTCGAAGCCGGCATTGATCAGGGCGCTACGCACCCGTTCTCGACTCTCCTTGACCGCTGTCTCGGGCAACCCTACCAAGGTCACCCCCGGCAGGCCATTGGCGAGGTGGACTTCAACCAGAACCTCGGGGGCGTCCAACCCCAGACTGGCACGCGTATTGATAAGAGCCAGCGTCATCGGCGTTCCTTGCACATTGTCATTCATCCCTGACGTCACGACGCCCATCATCATTCGGTATCGGTGGCACACCGATGTCCGATCACGTCGTGCTCTTCGTTAGTATTGTCGTCAATCGCCGTCGCGCGGAGACGGTTCGGCCGTTTCCCCGGCTCCGGCGTCTTCGGCCGGCGGAGTATCGCCATGGTGCTCGATCACTGGAGTCCCCAGCGTTTGCCGGGCTTCCAACGCCGCCTCAAGAGCCGCCACTTGCTTCTCCAACGTCTCGACGCGCGCGCGAGTACGTTGCAGGACGTCCATCAGGATATCGAAATCTTCCCGCGATACCAGTTCCAGCCGATCAAAGGCCCCACGTACAACCTGCTGTACCCCGCGCTGCAGTTCCTCAGGAGCATGCGACGCGTCCTGAAGACGTTCTCCAAGCCGCTGGGCCAGTCGGCTGATACGGTCATTGCTCACCATGGGGTCGCTCCTCGCTCAGTGGCACATGAATTCCTACAGGATACGCAAGAGCGCCTTGTCACGCATGCGCCAACTTGATGCATCAACATGGAGCGCGCGCACCATATTTGCGCACAGAGTGGTCACCGCGGTAATCGCCAATTCATGCCGCAACGCAAAAATAAACATAACACACTGATTTTAAATAGGTTAATCAATCATGGCATGCTTTGCGCTTGATGCACAATAGGCGCAAGCCTATTTAATAGCACGCCATTGACGGGAGATCTGAGATGAAACTCATCACCGCCATTATCAAGCCATTCAAGCTTGACGATGTCCGGGAAGCGCTGGCCGACAACGGCGTACAGGGCATCACCGTGACCGAGGTCAAGGGCTTCGGTCGCCAGAAAGGTCATACCGAGCTCTATCGTGGCGCCGAGTATGTCGTCGATTTCCTACCCAAGGTCAAGGTTGAGGTCGCAGTGGACGATGACCGCCTGGAAGCCGTTCTCGATGCCATCCGCACCGCCGCCAACAGTGGCAAGATCGGCGACGGCAAGCTATTCGTGACACCGCTGGAAGATGTCATACGGATTCGTACCGGAGAACGTGGTGCCGATGCCGTCTGATTGCCCTTCCGCCCGCTAAGTACGCAGGAATTCTACGCCAACGTAACTACCGAAAAATAACGCTGGCTCAGGAGATTACCCAATGACAGAACTTTCAGAGCTGACTTATGCGCTCGATACGTTTTATTTCTTGATCTGCGGTGTGCTGGTCATGTGGATGGCCGCCGGCTTTGCGATGCTCGAGGCGGGTCTGGTGCGCTCCAAGAATACCGCCGAGATCCTGACCAAGAACTTCGCCCTGTTCGCCGTGGCCTGTACCATGTACCTGCTGATCGGCTACTACATCATGTACTCCAGCGACAGCGGCGGTTTCCTGCCCAACCTTGGCGTCTTGATCGGTGTCGAGAATTCGCTGGATGCCATCACCGCCGGCGGTGAGGATGCCCCCTACTACTCCATGCGTTCAGACTACTTCTTCCAGGTCGTGTTCGTGGCCACCGCCATGTCCATCGTCTCCGGAGCCGTGGCCGAGCGTATGAAGCTGTGGACCTTCCTGGCCTTCGCCGTGATCATGACCGGTATCATTTACCCGGTGGAAGGCTACTGGACCTGGGGCGGTGGCTGGCTTTCCGAAGTCGGTTATTCCGACTATGCCGGTTCCGGCATCGTGCACCTTGCAGGTGCAGCCGCCGCTCTGGCCGGTGTACTGGTACTCGGCCCCCGTGCCGGCAAGTACGGCAAGGACGGCAGTATCTACGCCATTCCCGGCGCCAATATGCCGCTGGCGACCTTGGGCGCCTTCATCCTGTGGATGGGCTGGTTCGGCTTCAACGGCGGTTCCGAGTTGAAGATGTCCGACGCCGCTTCCGCCAATAACGTCGCTCAAGTCTTCGTCAACACCAATGCCGCCGCTGCGGCTGGCGTGATTGCCGCCCTGGTGCTGGCCAAGCTGTGGTTCCGCAAGGCTGACCTGACCATGGCCCTCAACGGCGCCCTTGCCGGGCTGGTAGCGATCACTGCCGACCCGCTCTCGCCCCCCGCTTTGGGCGCGGCCATTATCGGTGCTATCGGTGGAGCCATCGTGGTTGCCTCCATCGTGGCACTCGACAAGCTCAAGATCGATGATCCGGTCGGTGCCATTTCGGTGCATGGTGTGGTCGGCATCTGGGGGGTCCTGGTAGTGCCGGTGAGCAATGCCGATGCCTCTTTTGGCGCCCAGATCATTGGTATCATCGGTATCTTTGCCTGGGTCTTCCTCGCCAGCCTGGCGGTATGGCTGATCCTCAAGGCCATCATGGGTATCCGGGTCAGCGAAGAGGAAGAGTACGAAGGGGTCGACTTGGCTGAATGTGGCCTGGAAGCCTACCCCGAATTCAACGGCGCGAAGAAGTGATCGCGCCGAACCGAGTGAGCTGGCGTGCTCCCCTGGCCCCCTCCGGGGGGCCTTTTTTAATCCCCGCTCGAGCGGTGTATGCTTGACAGCCAACACCGCTCGGCAATGCTAAAGATCATGTGGGGGCTCGGTGCGCCACCCGCACAACAGATGCGAGGAGAAGGACCATGAAACTGGTGACTGCCATCATCAAGCCGTTCAAGCTCGACGACGTTCGGGAATCACTTTCCGAGATCGGCGTTCAGGGCATCACCGTCACCGAGGTCAAGGGCTTCGGACGACAGAAGGGGCACACCGAGTTGTACCGGGGAGCCGAATACGTGGTCGACTTCCTGCCCAAGGTAAAGCTCGAGGTGGCAGTGGACGACGACATGTCCGAACAGGTCATCGACGCCATTACCCAAGTCGCCAACACTGGTAAGATCGGCGATGGCAAGATCTTCGTCTCACCGCTGGAGCAGGTCATTCGTATCCGCACCGGCGAAACCGGCAAGGACGCGGTCTGAAAGCTCGAAGCCAGAGCTTGATAGGTACCGACGAACAAAGAAAACCCCCTGCAATTCACGCCCGCAGGGGTTTTTCTCTTCCAGCTTCCGCCGCGAAGCGGCGCTCTTCACGCTTCTAACTTATTTTTCGACAAAGGCCCGCTCGATCACGTAGTCGCCGGGCTCCCCCATACGCGGTGAGATCTGGAAGCCGAGGTCGTCAAGCAAGGCGCTAGTGTCGTCGAGCATCGCCGGGCTGCCGCAGATCATGGCGCGGTCCTGCTTGGGGTCGATCACCGGCAGGCCGGTATCCTCGAACAGCTTGCCGCTGCTGATATGGTCGGTCAGGCGCCCCATGGTATGGAACTCCTCACGGGTAACCGTCGGGTAGTAGACGAGCTTCTCGCTGATCTCTTCGCCCAGGTATTCGTGGGCTGGCAATTCCTTGGTGATGAAGTCCGCATAAGCGAGTTCGCTGACGTTGCGTACGCCGTGGATCAGCACGATCTTTTCGTAGCGTTCGTAGGCTTCGGGATCCTGGATCAGGCTCATGAACGGCGCCAGACCGGTACCGGTAGACAGCAGATAGAGGTTGCGCCCAGGCAGAAGGTCATCGGTGACCAAGGTGCCGGTAGGCTTGCGGCTGACCATGATCTGGTCGCCAACCTTGAGATGCTGCAGGCGTGAGGTGAGCGGGCCATCCGGAACCTTGATGCTGAAGAACTCGAGATGATCCTCATAATTGGGGCTGGCAATGGAATAGGCCCGCATCAGGGGCTTGCCATTCACTTCGAGGCCGATCATCACGAACTGGCCATTCTTGAAACGCAGGCTACGTTCCCGCGTCGTGCGAAAACTGAACAGGCTGTCGTTCCAGTGATGAACGCTAAGAACTTCTTCCAAGGCAAACTTGCTCACGACCGGCTCCTTTCATATTCCACTGGCGAATAACGCTGCCACCTAAACTTTGATGACAATTCTAAGTGCTCGCTTCATATCTGTTAAATGGGTTGTATGGATAAACCTTATCTATAATATGGATATACAGATTCTCAGGAGTTCATCGTGCGCTATACCCTGCGTCAGTTGGAAGTCTTTGTCGCCGTTGCCCAGCATGAGAGTGTGTCGCGGGCCGCACGTGCCCTGGCCTTGTCACAATCGGCGGCTAGCACGGCGCTGGCCGAGCTGGAGCGCCAGTTCGACTGCCAATTGCTCGACCGCATCGGCAAGCGACTCAAGCTCAATGCGCTGGGCTTCCAAATCCTGCCCAAAGCCGTTGCCCTGCTCGACCGCGCTGAGGAGATAGAGGAACTGTTGCGTGGTCAGCGTGGCATCGGTTCACTCGATGTGGGCGCCACCCTGACCATCGGTAATTACCTTGCCACCCTCTTGATCAGCGATTTCCTGCAGCGCCATCCAGACAGCCGAGTACGGCTGCAAGTACGCAATACCTCTGCCATTATCGAACGCATCGTGCAGCACGAACTTGATCTGGGTCTAATCGAGGGCGATTGTCAGCACGAGGACGTAGTGATGCAGCCTTGGGTGGAAGACGAACTGGTGGTGTTCTGTTCGCCGCACCACCCAATGGCCAAAGCTGGCGAAGTGGACATGGACCGCCTGCTGCGTGCCGACTGGATCATGCGCGAGCAGGGCTCAGGAACACGCCTGACATTGGAGCATGCCGCTCGGCATCGTCGCGGGCGCTTCAATATCCTGCTCGAGCTGGAACATACCGAAGGCATCAAGCGCGCCGTGGAATCGGGACTGGGCATCGGCTGCGTGTCGCGTCTGGCGCTACGCGATGCTTTCCGTCGGGGAAGCCTGGTGTCGCTTCCTACACCGGAACTGGATCTTCGGCGTCAGTTCACCTTTATCTGGCATCGCCACAAGTACCTGACTACCGGGATACGCGAATTCCTACGTTTGTGTCGACAGATGACCGAAGGTATCGAACGCAGCGACGAGATCGACCTGCCCTATATTCCCTAGCACCCCGCTTTCCCGTCGACAAGAAAGCGATCCCACTCAGCCAAGACCGAATGGGATCGGTATTTCAAAGCGCGATACTAGCCATCTCAGACCAGCTCGCGTTGCCGACGAACCTCTTCGCGAGACCGAGACCCCGGTGCAGACAGCCGTGGTACACCTGGTGGAGCATGCCCCTCAGTCAGGGTGAATCCACTTATGGCCGTTGCCAGCCGATCCGCTTGCTCCTTGAGTTGCTCGGCGGCGGAGGTCGACTCTTCGACCAGGGCGGCATTCTGCTGAATCATGCGGTCGAGCTCGGAAACCGCCACGTTGACCTGACCGATACCGTCGCTCTGCTCGGCGGTAGCCGTGGTGATCTCGCTCAGTACGTCGGCCACCCGCGTAATACTGGAGACGATCTCGTCCATGGTAGTGCCGGCAGTGCGCACCAACTCGGCCCCGTCTTCGGTCCGGGCCACCGAGGTGTCGATCAGCGCCTTGATTTCGCGCGCGGCCGATGCCGAGCGGCTTGCCAGTTGACGTACTTCACCGGCGACCACGGCGAACCCACGGCCTTGTTCGCCGGCCCGTGCCGCCTCCACGGAGGCGTTTAGCGCCAACAGGTTAGTCTGGAAGGCGATGCCGTCCATCAACGTCACGATGTCGGCGATCTGCCGCGAAGAAGCGGTGATGTCTTCCATGGTACTGACCACCTGGGACACCACCTCACCACCGCGCGTTGCCACCGAGGACGCCGACTGGGAAAGCGAATCGGCCTGCCGCGAAGACTCAGCGGTATGCTCCACGGTACTGGTGATCTCTTCCATCGAGGCCGAGGTCTGCTGCAGGCTAGAAGCGGCGGTTTCGGTGCGTTGCGACAAATCTTGACCACCACTGGCGATTTCAGTGGCGGCAACACGCACGGCTTCGCTGCTATCCCGGATAGTCAGCATCACCGCTTCCATCTTGGCGACGAAACGGTTGAATGCCGAGGCAATCTGCGCCACTTCATCACGCCCTTCTTCCGGTAGGCGGCGTGTCAGATCGCCACTGCCACTGGCGATGTTTTCCATCGCATCGCGGGCCCTCACCAGGCCGCCCAAGGAGCGCTTTAGCCACATCCCGAGCAGTACAGTAGCCATGGCCGCCACCACCAGTAACGTGATCAACGAGGAGTGAATGACACCTCGCAGGCCGGCATTGGCCTCACGCGTATCGAGCGCCACACCCAATTCCCAATCGCTGCCCGCGATAGGCACCACTGACAGGCGTTTGCCATGCCCTTCGATATCGACGGCGCGCCAGTCACTTTCGTGTCCCAGAGCCTCCATCGTCTGAGGCGTCAAATAGCCACTCAGTCGGGTTACAGGTTCCAGAATGAGGTCCGAATTGGGGTGAGCGATCAGTGTCTCGCCCCCCGTACTCAGGAAGGCGAAACTCGAAGGTGTCGGCTGAATTGTCGCAACGTCGGCAATGATAGTGTCGATCACCACATCTCCGCCAATCACGCCAACCAGCTTGCCATTTCGTTCGACCGGAGTGGCAAAAGACACCACCATCTGTCCTGAATTGGCGTCCACGTAGGGTAACGAGACGATGGTTCCACCACGGTTGGTGGCATCGATGTACCAGCTACGCTGTCGTGGGTCATAGTCGTCGGGCGGTACCCAGCCATCGGAAGCGATCAGGCTACCGTCGGGCTTGCCAAGGTAGGCTGATAGAAAGCCGCCAGATTCAGCCAACTGGACCAGTGCCGTGACCGGATCGTCACCTGCCACCGGGGCACGTGCCGCTTCGATCATACGGGTTCGCGCACCAACCCATTCGCCGATCGCTCGAGCATGACCTTGGGTCAAGGATGCCAGTTGCTGGCTTACCTGATTATCGTTGTGGGACTTCACAGTCAGATAGCTGGCGATACCATTGAACGCCAGTGCCAGAGCGATCACCACCAAGGTAGCGATCAGAATGCGTATACGCAGGGAAGAAACCATGGGCACTCTCGCGGAAATAGGGAGTTTTCCAGAACGGCGGCACGCGGGTGCCACGCGCCGCCGTTGTTCCCTATCGGCCGGGATAACCCAGGCTTTAGCCAAAAAACGAAGACAGCCAAAAAACGAAGATGCTCAGCGCAGGTCGCTGACAGCCTCCTGAATCTCGGACTGACTGGCTTTGGAAAGGTCCTTGGGCAGGGTATGAATGATCAACTTGCCGGAAGGAGAGTCGAGCTTGTCACGCAGGAGTCCCAGAAAACGCGGTGGCGCCACCAGTATCAGCTTCTGGAGGTGATTATCGACGCGTGCTCGATAAATACGTTCGGCCACTTCCTTGGCGAACATCTCGGCATGATGATTGGAAGCGGCATTCTCTCCGCCTGACGCACGTGCAGTGGTCGCGGTCGACTCATGCACGTCACCACGGCCATCGGTCACCAAGTCGCCTTCATGCAAGCGCCCTTCGGCATGCACGAGACTATCCTGCTCCACCAGTTGCAAGGCATCACGGGTGAAAACGCGCGCCCGGGCCGAGTCCGCCACCACAATATAGGTCGTCATAAACTTACGCTCCTTGGGTTGCTGACACCGCGATACTTACCTTATCGAGATTGGCAAGGGTCGCGCGGGTGGTCAATATCGCTATTCGAACCTAGCCCCTGCAGTTTTCCCAAGAAGTGAGGTAGCATCGGTGGCGCCGGCATGGAGGTCGGCGCAACCGGCCAGCATCGAGAGTGCCGATTCACCGGGAGATCCCTCAAATGCGACAGTTTCTGTTTCCGCGTCGTCCCCTGTCACGGCGCACCTTGATATTCAGCCATCTGGTCATCCAGCTCGGCCTACTGATGACAGGTGTCGCCTGGCTAGCACCACGTACCCCTTGGCTTGCCGAAACGGCTTGGTCACAGGCCTGGCCTGAACTGATTCTGGGAATCAGCATCCTGCTGCTGGCCATGGTTGGGGCCCGGCTGCTCGCCGAACTGTGGCTACTTCCCCACTTTCTGGTCAACCAGCGGGCGGGCTTCGCCCCGGGAGAGGTCATCACACGCTCCTTCGACCGCCGTCCTGCAGTACACGATACCAACGACAGTTGGACCGGTGCCGCCCGCCGGCACGATGTCGAGGATACCGTACTCGGCGCAGCTCGCGTTACCCAACCGGCTGCCTCGGCAAGGCGCCAGCGCCAGAGTGAACCCACCCTGGACATGGCCGCCAACGCCACTCCGGAGCCGACACCGCGCCACGAGCCACGCTTGTAACACTCACGTTCCTGAAGGACAGCGCTCAGCTTGATGAAGGCTGGGGCGTTGTTCTTCTGCCTTGTCGCTGCCTGGTTCAGTGGCCAAGAATCTGGCTCAGGAACAACTGGGTGCGCTCGGACTGCGGGTTATGGAAGAACGGCTCCGGCGCGTTCTCTTCAATGATCTGCCCCTGGTCCATGAAAATCACCCGGTCGGCCACGGTCTTGGCAAAGCCCATCTCGTGGGTCACACAGAGCATGGTCATGCCTTCCTCGGCCAGTTCGACCATGACATCGAGCACTTCCTTGATCATCTCCGGATCCAACGCCGAGGTCGGTTCGTCGAACAGCATGACTTCCGGATGCATGCACAGCGAACGGGCGATCGCTACTCGCTGCTGCTGGCCGCCCGATAACTGGCCCGGATATTTTCGGGCTTGCTCGGCGATACGCACGCGTTCGAGGTACTGCATGGCACGCTCCTCCGCCTCGCGGCGCGGTTTCTTCTGCACCCACATTTGTGCCAGACAGCAATTCTCCAGCACCGTCAGGTGAGGAAACAGATTGAAGTGCTGGAACACCATGCCAACCCGCCGGCGGATCTGTTCGATACGCTTGACGTCCTGGGTCAATGGCATGCCGGCGACCACGATCTCGCCCTGCTGATGCTCCTCGAGATGATTGATGCAGCGAATCAGCGTCGACTTGCCGGACCCCGAGGGTCCACAGATGACGATACGCTCGCCGCGGGCGACCGTCAGGTCGATATCGCGCAGCACATGGAAGTCGCCATACCACTTGTTGACGCCGCGCATCTCGACCATCGTGGCCGTGGTGCTGGCCTGAGAGATGGAAGCTTGTTCACGCATTATGATTGTCCTTGCTTGCTCAGCGTTTGTGACCGGTATGCAGCTTACGCTCGAGGTACTGACTGTAACGCGACATGCTGAAACAGAAGATCCAGAACATCAGCCCGGCGAAAACGTAGCCCTCCAGCGCGAACCCCAGCCAGCGCGAATCCGACAGTGCCGCTTGAACGATCCCCAATAGATCGAACAGCCCGATGATCATCACCAGGGTGGTGTCCTTGAACAGGGAAATGAAGGTATTGACGATACCGGGAATCATCATCTTCAGTGCCTGCGGCAGTACGATCAGTCCCATGCGCTTCCAGTAGCCCATGCCCAACGCCGCCGCAGCCTCTTCCTGTCCGCGCGGGATCGCCTGCAAGCCACCGCGCACCACTTCGGCCATGTAGGCACTTTGGAACAGGGTGATGCCGATCAGGGCTCGAACCAAGCGATCGACACTGACACCGGTAGGCATGAACAACGGCAACATCACCGAGGCCATGAACAGCACCGTGATCAAGGGCACACCACGCCAGAACTCGATGAACACCACACTGAAGCTCTTGACGATGGGCATATGGGAGCGCCGCCCCAAGGCCAGCAGGGTCCCGATCGGCAAGGCAGCGACCATGCCGACGACCGCCAGCACCAAGGTCAGCATCAACCCGCCCCAGCGGTGAGTCTCGACCACGCGTAGCCCGAAGTAGCCCCCATAGAGCAGGAAGTAAACGAATATCGGGAACACTATCAAGGTCACCGCCGCTACCCAGCGTTTGAGCGGCAGCCGAGGGATTGCCAGCCAGGCGACCAATATGGCGAAAACAGCGAAGATCACGTTGACTCGCCAGAGTTCATCACGCGGATACAAACCGTAGATGAACTGCCCGATACGTGCATTGACGAATACCCAGCAGGCCCCTTCGCGCGAGCAATCCTCACGGCTGGTGCCAATCCAGTCGGCATTGATAAGCGCCCACTGAATCGCCGGCACTAACAGCAGATACAGCAGATAGAGGGCAAGCAGGGTAAAGAGCGTATTGATCGGGCCACTGAACAGGTTGGTGCGCAGCCAGGCGATGGGCCCGATGGTACTGGACGGCGCCGGACGCGCCTCGATCGTCTTGTGGTTATGGATCATGGCGCTTCTCCTAGCGTTCCACTAGCGCCACGCGGGCGTTGAACCAGTTCATGAACATCGATACCAGCAAGCTGATGGTCAGGTAGACCGCCATGGTCATGGCAATGACCTCGATCGCCTGCCCCGTCTGGTTGAGCGTGGTACCGGCGAACACCGACACCAGGTCGGGATAGCCAATAGCCGTGGCCAGCGAGGAGTTCTTGATCAGGTTGAGATACTGGCTGGTCAGTGGCGGGATGATCACACGCAGGGCCTGAGGAACGACCACCAGTCTCAATACCAGCCCCTGGGGTAGACTCAAAGCCTGGGCAGCTTCCGTCTGGCCATGGGAAATCGCCTGGATTCCCGAGCGCACGATCTCGGCGATGAAAGAGGCGGTATAGATCGACAGCGCCAGCCACAAGGCGAGGAACTCGGGGATCACGGTGATTCCACCCCGGAAATTGAAGCCCCCCAGTTCCGGGATATCCCAAGTCACCGGCACGCCGGTCACTACCAGCACCCCTAGCGGCAAACCCACGATCAGTGCAAGGGCGATCCAACCTGCCGGCAACCGCTGTCCCGTCGCCTCGTGGCGGCGCTTGTTCCAGATCAGCAGTGCGATACTGGCGACGATAGCGATGGCCAAGGCCAATGGAATCAAACCAAAGCCGGACTCGAACATGGGCTGGGGCAGATAAAGCCCACGCACGTTGAGGAAGATTACTTCGCCCAGCGAAAGACTTTCCCGAGCACTAGGCATGGCCCGTAGCACAGCGAAATACCAGAAGAATATCTGCAGCAACAACGGGATATTACGGAAGATCTCGATATAGCCGTTAGCCAGCCGAGCAATCAGCCAGTTGGGTGACAAGCGTGCGATACCGACGGTAAAGCCGATGATGGTCGCCGCCAACACACCCAGACCGGATACCAGCAGGGTATTGAGCAACCCAACCACGAAGGTGCGCCCATAGGTGCTCTGAGACGAATAATCGATCAGGCTCTGAACGATGCCAAAGCCCGACGTGTTGGTAAGAAAGCCGAAGCCAGTGGTAATACCGCGTGCCGCGAGATTGTCCTGAGTATTGCCGATGATGGTCAGCAGGAAGGCCGCGACAGCCGCCACCAACACTAGCTGGAAGGCCAGGGCCCGCTTGGCGGGGTCACGCCAGAATGGAGGTTTTGGGCCCTGGGCAGGGAGCTTGGATCTAGCAGACATGAGAATGTCTCCGCCAGGAGTCAAACAGAATCGAGAACGGCTCTCAGGGCCGGGATCTTCCGGCCCTGGGCCGATACATGGCTTCGGTCATACCGAAGCCTCAGGCGGAACGCTTAGCGTACCGGTGGCGCGTACTGAAGACCGCCTTCGGTCCACAAAGCATTGACGCCGCGTTCGATCTCTAGCGGAGAATTCAAACCCACGTTGCGATCATAGATCTCGGCATAGTTGCCTACCTGGCTAATGATGTTATAAGCCCAGTCAGCAGAAAGTCCCATGCCTTCGCCGTAGTTGCCATCCTGGCCGAGCAGACGCGCAATATTGGGATTCTCGGAATTCGTCATCTCGTCGACGTTCTCACTGCTGATGCCCAACTCCTCGGCGTTGAGCATGGCGAACAGCGACCACTTGACGATGTTGAACCACTGATCGTCACCTTGGCGAACCACCGGCCCCAGCGGCTCTTTGGAGATCACCTCGGGCAGGATCATGGCACCACTCGGGTCGGACAGCTGGATACGCAACGCGGCCAACTGGGAGGTGTCCGAGGTCAGGACATCGCAGCGACCAGCCTCGAAGCCACCCACTGTCTGCTCGGAAGTGTCGAAGACAATAGGATCGAACTGCATCTCGTGTGCACGGAAATAGTCAGCCACATTGAGCTCGGTGGTGGTGCCTGCCTGAATGCAGATTGCCGCGCCATCGAGTTCCTGGACGCTACTGATCCCCAGATCGGACGAGATCAGGAAGCCTTGGCCATCGTAGAAGGTCACACCGGCGAAGTTCAGCCCCAGCGTCGTGTCACGTGTGGTGGTCCAGGTAGTGTTACGTGATAGTACGTCGACCTCGCCCGACTGCAGGGCGGTGAAACGTTCCACGGCGTTCAGTGGCACATAGCGCACGGCCTCGGAGTCGCCGAAGACGGCAGCAGCCACCGCACGACAAACATCGACATCGATACCTTGCCATTCACCCTGGTCGTTGGGTGCCGAGAAGCCCGGCAGGCCATCACTGACCCCACACTGCACCACACCCCGCTGCTTGACATCATCAAGCGTGGCGGCTTGAGCGGTTGACGTTGCCCCGAGCACCAGAGCAGCGACGGAGGTCAGCATTACCAGCTTGTTGTTTTTGTACGACATGGATAGTTCCCTCGGATAGTATGGAATTCGTGCATGCTTGCGCATGTGTCATGCACCTTAGCAAAGACTGTTCCAACCACGTGACATTCTGGCGATAACATTTATTCAACGCAGGAAAAACAGCAAAATATCAGGCTTCTTCTTGGCAATTTCCAGCAATAGCTAATATTCGATCGTTCAGATGGCACCACCAAGGTGCAAAATACTCACCACTGCCACACCATCGCGCCGCCCTGATGCCAAGGAACAGCTGCCCCAGCATGACGAGATGCTGGGGCAGCGACTAGGGAGGGGTCAGTAAAGGGAAAAACGTTATCCGCTCAATCCAGCAGACGACGCATGAAAGGCGGTAGTACCAAGGCACCACGGTGGGCGTCGGCAGTGTAGTAATCGAACGCTAGGTCAGAGGCACTGGCATCGGCCTCGCGGAAGCGAGTCACGTCGCACTCCTTGCCGGCGAGTGTCGCGCTCCACCACCCAGAAGGATAGACCGGTTGCGGAAATGGCAGGGTTGCAACGCTCGAGAAACCGGCCTCCTGCATGCCTTGGCGCAGATCACGGATGATCGAGCCACTGTGATAGAGCGGCGACTCACTCTGCTGAACGATGACCCCACCCTCCTTGAGAATACGGTGACAACGCTTGAGGAAATCGGTCTTGAACAGACCTTCCGCCGGGCCTACCGGATCGGTTGAGTCGATGATCATGACATCGATACTGGTTTCCTCAGCCTCGTCGACCCATTTCACGCCATCAGCGAACAGCAGCTCGGCACGCGAATCGTCGTTGGATTCGGTCAAGGCGGGGAAAAACCGTTTTGCGGCCTTGGTGACTTCTTCATCGATATCGATCTGGGTGACATGCTCGACACCCGGATGCTTGAGCACCTCGCGCAGAGTGCCGCAATCACCGCCACCAATGATCACCACCCGCTTGGGATCGCTATGAGTGAACAGCGCCGGATGCGCCATCATCTCGTGATAGAGGAAGTTGTCACGATCGGTGAGCATTACACAGCCATCAAGCACCATCAGGTTGCCGTAAGTCTCGGTGGCATAGACTTCGAGATGCTGGTAAGGGCTGCGCACATCGAGCAGCTTCTCCGTGACCTTCAACGAGAAGGCGCTAGCGTGGCTGTCGTAGACTTCGGTGAACCAGTTGGCGTCGAGAGACTTGGTCATCTTGGACCCTCGTATGACGGAAGTGAATGCCAGGCCGCCGAGCGAATGGCGGGCTGCGCAAGATAGCCTAGCAGCCCGACGGACTCAACGCTGATCGGCGGCGGCTATCCCTGACGGCGAAAAGCGCCCCAGCGCAGGGCCTTCAGCAACAACACGGCAATGGCCGCCCCCAGAGAATTGGCCAGAATGTCTTGCCAATCGCCACCACTGCGTCCAGGCACCGCCATCTGCAGATATTCGATGACGATGCCGTAAAACGCCACGATCAGAAAAGTTGGCGCCGGCCGCCACCCGGTCAGCCCCACCAGCCCTGCCAGGCCGGCATAGCCGACAAAGTGGTTGAACTTGTCCCACGGCAGCCGCTCGGGCATTTCACTGCCTGGCGTCAAACTACCGACAGCTATCGCCACTGCCGCCAATACGGCCAGCAAGGCCCAGAGCCAGCGTCGCTCATACCAGCGTTTGAGGCAAAGGAACTCAGGCATTGTGGATCCGGCGGTGATAGGCCGGGCTCAGCTCATGCAGCGCCTCCATGAAGGCGGTGACACGCTCGGGATCGGTAAACTGGCTAATGCCATGCCCCAGATTGAAGATATGCCCTGGCCCTTCACCATAGCTATCGAGGATGCGTGCCACCTCGGCACGAATCGCCGACGGTTTGGCAAACAACACATTGGGATCGAGATTACCCTGCAATGCTACACGATGGCCGACCAGTGCCCGTGCCTGCGACAATTCGGTAGTCCAGTCCAGGCCCACGGCATCGGGGCCGGCACTGGCGATATGTTCCACCCACTGCCCGCCATTCTTGGTGAACAGGATCACCGGCACCCGGCGCCCGTCATGCTCGCGAATCAGGCCAGCGACGATCTGTTCCATGTAGCGCAGTGAGAACTCCAGATAGGCGGGAGTCGACAAGGTACCGCCCCAGGTATCG
Source organism: Litchfieldella anticariensis FP35 = DSM 16096 (assembly GCF_000409775.1). Lineage (GTDB taxonomy): Bacteria > Pseudomonadota > Gammaproteobacteria > Pseudomonadales > Halomonadaceae > Litchfieldella > Litchfieldella anticariensis. Next base: position 39,910 of record NZ_KE332393.1, read on the forward strand.
AAGATTTGTACCGCCTGGGCACCGGCACGAATCTGGGCATTCAAGTAATCGGTCACCGCCTGGGCCAGCAGATCGAGCAAGTGATGCATGGCATCCGGTGTATCGTAGAGCATGGTCTTCACATGCCGGAAGTCCTTGCTCGAAGCCCCTTCGACCATGTAGGTGGCCAATGTCCAGGGACTGCCGGAGAAACCGATCAGCGGCACTCGACCATTCAGTTCACTACGAATGGTACGCACGGCGTTCATCACGTAGTCGAGATCGCGCTCGGTGTCCGGCACCTTGAGAGCGGCAACAGCCTCAGTGGTGCGTACCGGCTTGCGAAACTTGGGGCCCTCGCCAGTCTCGAAATACAATCCCAGGCCCATGGCATCGGGAATGGTCAGAATATCCGAGAATAGGATGGCGGCATCCAACGGATAGCGTTCCAGCGGTTGCAGCGTGACCTCGCAGGCCAGTTCGGTATTGCGACACAGGTCCATGAAGCTGCCGGCCTGGCCACGCAGCTGGCGATATTCCGGTAGATAACGTCCTGCCTGACGCATCATCCACACCGGCGTGCGGTCCACCGGCTGACGCGCCAAGGCGCGCAGAAAGCGATCGTTATTGAGTTCCATGATCATCACCGCTTGTCAATTTGCCCGCATTGTACCCAAACATGGCATCGTCGGCTTGATTCACAATCCCGATTACCCCATTTAGTGCCAATACTCATTGACCACGAGGCGCCGTGAGGATCGGCGACGTTCCTGTTAGAATGTCCGCTCCACTTGTGCACCGCCGTCGTCCATCATCGAGGTTTCCTGTGACGATCCGATTCATCGCCGCCTCCAAGCTTCCCACTCCGTGGGCGACCTTTACCATGCACGGCTTCGAAGACGAAGCCACGGGCAAGGACCATATCGCTCTGACCCTAGGCGATATCACTGACGGTGAGCCGGTACTGGGACGCGTCCATTCAGAATGCCTGACCGGCGATGCGCTGTTCTCGATGCGCTGCGACTGTGGCTATCAGCTTCAGGAGGCACTCAAGCGTATCGCCAACGAAGGCCGTGGCGTGCTGCTCTACTTGCGTCAGGAAGGGCGCGGTATCGGACTGCTCAACAAGATTCGCGCCTACCACCTGCAGGACGAGGGTGCCGACACCGTGGAAGCCAATGAACGTTTGGGGTTTGGCGCCGACTTGCGGCGTTACGACCTGTGCGTGCCGATGCTCGAACACCTGGGCGTGGCGTCACTGAGATTGATGACCAATAATCCACGTAAGGTCGAGGCCCTGACACGCGATGGCGTGACCGTTGCCGAGCGCTTGCCGATCACTACCGGCCTCAACCCCCACAACGAACAGTATCTGGCCACCAAGGCCGGCAAGCTCGGTCACATGATGGCGCTTGGCGATTTTACCCAAGCCTCGGATATCGATATCGAACGCAAGCCTTGAGCCGGACCAAACGGAACGAACCCGTTGTTCGATAGGTCTGAAAGGTCATGGAGAATTCATCATGACGGATCAGCCCCCCCTCGACGACACTCTCTACAGCCTCCGCGAAGAACTCCTCCACAGCATCAGCCACGGTATAGGAGCGGCTCTGAGTGTGGCTGGTATGTCGGTGCTGATCGTGCTGGCCAGTGTCGCGGCAGAAGTCGACCCCTGGAAGATCGTCGGAGTGAGTCTTTACGGCGTTACGTTGACCCTGCTCTATACCGCCTCAACCCTCTATCATGGCACCCGCCACCCAAAGCTCAAACGCGCCTTCCAGCAGCTCGACCACTGCGCTATTTACGGTTTGATCGCCGGTACCTATACGCCCTTTCTGCTGGTCAACCTGCGCGGCCCGCTGGGCTGGACGCTGCTGGCAACGGTCTGGGGGCTGACTCTCGGTGGTATCGCACTCAAGCTGGCATGGCCGCACCGCTTCGGCACACTGCGCGTGGCCATCTACTTGATCATGGGCTGGCTAGTCGTGGTTGCCTTCGGTGAGATAGGCCGTCATCTATCAGCGACCAGCATCACCTTGTTGGTTGCCGGCGGTATTACCTACACCGTGGGCGTAATCTTTTATGCGGTTCGCGCCATTCCCTTCCATCACGCCATCTGGCACCTGTTCGTGCTTGGCGGCAGCACCTGTCACTATTTCGCTGTCTATACCGCAGTGCTGCCTTTCTCAGCGTGATCTCCCTCGCCTGTCCCCCAATCAATGATATCTGCCAATGCAGGAAGACGGCCGTTCTGATAGAAGCAGGGCATTGCTGCCATTGATATAATGTTTTAGCTAATTATTAGCCTGTTAACAATAATATCCTCATCACTCGACATGAGGAATTCAACATGAGAACCCTGACTTACGTAGCAACCGTTCTGCTCGCAGCACTCCCAATAGTGGCTAACGCTGGCATCGCATCTGAAAGGGCACTGCAGGTCAACCAGGAGACAGCGTCGGCCTCTACCGCAAGGTCCGAACAGGTCGCCCCGGATGCCGTGGCCGATTACCGTTACACCGGTAACAGCTCCGCCATGACCGAGGCCCGGCTAAACTTGATCACCAAGGGAGAGCCTCTCACCCGCTTCCCTGGAAATCCAAGTGAAGAGCAGCCAGGCCGCCAAGCCACTGGCAACTCCTGATCCTATCAACGAAGGCCCCATTTAACAGAGCCTCAAATGGTAGAAAAGGCGCCGACATCAATGTCGGCGCCTTGTTGTTATTGGGTAATACCCGTCGCGGTGATTTAGGATTTAGCCAATCCTAAGCGGCTTGGCGCTCACGTGCCTTCTTGATCAACTCATAGGCATTACCGATCTCGGCCGTCCGCTCCTTGGCCATTTCCCGCATACTCTCCGGCAAGCCCTTGCTGGCCAACTTGTCAGGGTGGTTCTGACTCATCAGGCGACGATAGGCACGCTTGATCTCTGCATCGCTGGCACTGGCATCGACGCCCAACACTCGATAGGCATCTTCCAGTGATTGCCCGGAAGTGGCTCCCGGCGCCTGAGCACCGCCGCCACGCAGCATAGCCTCGATCTGCGCGACTTCCGCTTCCGAGCAGCCCAATCCTCGCGCCACCCGCAGCAGCATTTCATGCTCGGCGGGATGTAGCACCCCATCGGCGGCAATCGCCGACAGTTGCACCTGCAGGAACACTTGTAACAGCGCGCGCTGGCCGCCGGCGATACGACGCACAATGGCCAGTTCCGCGTCCAAATCAAAATCAGGCGCCTTGCCGCGGTTGAATGAAGCCTTGGCTCGCTCGCGCTGTTCGGCATTCAAGCGAAAGCGTTCCCAAAACTGTTTGGAAACCTCCAGCTCATCCTGGGTGACCTGACCATCCGCCTTACACAGGCAGCCCATCACCGCAAAAGTGGAATCGAGGAACTGCGCCTGTATCTCAGCCAATTTTCCCAGCACGCTCTTCCGCAACACGCGCTGGACACCCCAATAAGCGAGTGCTGCCCCGATCAGCATGCCCAACGGGCCACCGATCATATAGCCCAGCACCGCCCCGATCACTGTCGCTATCAACATGGTTGTCCACCGTTACATTGATGTGGCAATGGTTTAGCTTCTGCGGCCAAGGCGCTGACGTATGGACGCCTCGATCCCCTCGGTATCCAGACCGCACTCGGCAAGTAGCTCGGCAGGCTTGCCGTGCTCAACGAAGACATCTGGCAGGCCCAGATTGAGTACCTGACACAGCACCCCTTCCACCGCCAGCAACTCGTTGACTGCGCTACCGGCACCGCCGGCGACCACGTTCTCCTCCAGGGTCACCAACAGTTCATGGTCGCGGGCAGCGGCCAACACGGCGTCACGGTCCAACGGCTTGACCGAGCGCATGTTGAGATGCGTCGCATCCATACGCTCGGCCACTTCCGCAGCCGGTGCATTGAGACTGCCGAAAGCCAGCAAGGCGATCGTCTTGCCTTCACGCCCTATTTTCGCCTTGCCGATCTCGATCGGCTCGAGCGAGTCGGAAATGGCGACACCAGGTCCCTTACCGCGCGGATAGCGCACTGCCGCCGGGCCAGGATGATGGTAGGCAGCGCTGAGCATGGTGCGACATTCGGCCTCATCGGCCGGGGCCAGCACCACCAGCCCTGGAATGCAGCGTAGATAGGAAAGATCCAGAGCACCGTGGTGAGTCGGACCGTCTTCACCGACCAGACCGGCACGGTCGATGGCGAAAGTCACGTCAAGATTCTGCACGGCCACATCGTGAATAAGCTGGTCGTAGCCACGCTGCAGGAAGGTGGAATAGATCGCCACCACAGGCTTCATTGCCTCGCACGACATGCCGGCGGCAAGCGTGACCGCGTGCTGTTCAGCGATCGCCACGTCGTAATAGCGCTCGGGATACTCCTTGGAGAAGCGAATCAGATCCGAACCTTCACGCATTGCCGGCGTGATACCGATCAGCCGCTCATCCACCGCTGCCATGTCGCAGATCCAGTCGCCGAAGACATTGCAGTACTTCTTGGGCTTCAGTTTCGTTTGCGGTTGGGCCTGCTCAGGGGCCCTGGACTCAACCTTGGGCGGCGGTGAGGGTTCCTTCTCCAGCTTGGTGATGGCGTGATAGCCAATCGGGTCGGACTCGGCGGGCTGGAAGCCACGCCCCTTGCGTGTCTTGATGTGCAGGAACTGGGGGCCCTCGAGATCACGCATATTACGCAGTGTGTGCACCAATGTCGGCAGGTCGTTACCATCGATGGGACCGATATAGTTGAAGCCCATCTCCTCGAACAATGTGGCCGGGCTGATCATGCCCTTCATGTGTTCTTCAGTGCGCTTGGCGAACTCCAGGGCGCCGGGCAGGTGCGAGAGGACTTTCTTGCTGTTCTCGCGCATCAAGGTATAGGGCTTGCTGGTGAAGATCCGTGCCAGATAACTCGCCATGCCACCAACGTTCTCGGAGATCGACATCTCGTTATCGTTGAGCACCACCAACAGGTTGGCATTGACGTGGCCAGCATGGGCCAAGGCCTCGAACGCCATCCCCGCCGTCAGCGCGCCATCGCCGATCACTGCGCATACGCGGCGCTTTTCGTCACGTGTGCGGGCCGCCAGCGCCATGCCCAGTGCCGCCGAGATCGAGGTACTGGAATGCCCCACGCCAAAGGTGTCGTACTCCGATTCGGCACGGCGCGGGAAGGCTGCCAGACCACCGTATTGCCGAATACGCGGCATCTGCTCACGTCGACCGGTAAGAATCTTGTGCGGGTATGCCTGATGGCCCACGTCCCATACCAGCCGATCGTGAGGCGTTTCCAGGATATGGTGAAGCGCCACGGTCAGCTCCACCACCCCAAGGCCAGCACCGAAGTGGCCCCCACTGCAACCGACGCTGTAGAGCAGATAGGCGCGTAACTCATCGGCCACCTGCAAGAGCTGCGCCTGATTCATGGCGCGCAGCGCAGCAGGTGTATCCAAAGTATCGAGCAATGGCGTCGCCGGGCGCTCGGCGGGTATTTCGTCGAACAGCTTCATGGGCTCATCTATTTGTCAGGAGAAGCACTGAATCGATTGTCGAACGGCATGCAGTCATTGATTCAGTGCTTCCTCAGTGGTCGCGCTCGATCATGTATCGGGCCAGCTCGGCCAGCGGTGTCGCTTGCTCACCCAACGGGGCGAGCGACGCCAAAGCCTCGTCGAGCAGGGCGCGTGCCTTGGCACGAGCGCCATCGAGTCCCAGCAGAGCCGGATAAGTGGGCTTGTTGCGTGCCGCATCGGCTCCCGAGGCCTTGCCTAGCGTAGCGGCATCGCCAGTGACATCGAGAATGTCATCCTGAATCTGGAACGCCAGGCCGATGGCCGCTGCATAGTCATCCAGGGCACCCAGCCGCGGATCGCTCTCGGCCACGGCCACCAGCGCTCCCAAGCGTACCGCCGCGCGGATCAGCGCACCGGTCTTGTGGCGATGCATGGTAGCCAACGACTCGACATCAGGGTGGTTGCCAACGGAGCTCAGGTCCAGGGCTTGGCCAGCTGCCATACCATCGCGCCCCGACGCCATGGTCAGGGTGCGAATCAATGCTGGGAGACGTGGGTGCTCGGCAACCGCCAACACCTCGAAGGCTAGTGTTTGCAACGCATCGCCGGCCAGAATCGCCGTCGCCTCATCGAAGGCCTTGTGCACGGTAGGCTGGCCACGACGCAGATCGTCGTCATCCATCGCTGGCAGGTCGTCGTGAACCAACGAGTAGGCATGGATCAGCTCCACCGCCGCAGCGGGAGCATCCAGCGCCTCGGCTGGCGCACCCAAGGCACGTCCGGCAGCATATACCAACACCGGACGCAAGCGCTTGCCCCCCCCTAGTACACCATGTCGCATCGCCGCTTCGAGCCGCGAAGACGCTGGCAGGCGCGCATTGAACAGGCGCTCGAGACACGTATCGACACGTGCTCGATCACCTGCCAGTCGTGCTTCCAGGGATGAGAACTCAGCGTTCACCGACATCCCCCGCCTCGGGTTCCGCGAAAGGCATGTCATGCAGGGAATCATCCGGTTGCTCGATCAAGGCACGCACCTTGAGTTCGGCCTCGTCGAGGCGACGCTGAGCGTCGCGAGTCAAGTTCACGCCCTGCTCGAACGCTGCCAAAGAGTCTTCCAGCGACAACTCACCGGACTCGAGCTGGTTGACCAATGCTTCCAGTCGCTCGAGGGTCGCCGCGAAATCTTGGGGCGCTTCATGTTCAGATAACCCAATGTCCTTGTTAGCCATGGTGCGTCTCGCTCATCATCGGACCGATCGTGAGTCGGCACCGGTGTTCCATGCCGGGTCGTAAATCGAGGGCATAGTATACACGCTCCTACCCGGGGTGCGTCTGCCCCGAATGACACTGACTTGCATGGTGCTCATCTTCGCGGTGCAGCATTTTCATTTCGCCCAACCATCGGGATGAGGCACGGCTGTGCTAGGATAGCAACCCTGTTGCGCCCCGGGCGTCTCTCGCCACTGCATCCGGGCAGCTCCCTTCACACCCTTTTCTCCGGGCCGCTGCTCTCGATTTCGGTTGGCCAACAGGCTAAAAATCATACTGATAGCAAGCGGCTCGTGCCGCGGAAAGGGTTGATTCGACCATGGCCAAAACCTCCCTGGACAAGAGCAAGATCAAGATCCTGCTTCTCGAGGGCGTCCACCAGAGCGCGGTGGATAACTTTCTGAACGCTGGTTACACCAATATCGAGCACCTGTCGACCTCACTCGATGAAGAGACATTGCTCGAGAAGGTCAGTGACGTCCACTTCATCGGCATTCGCTCCCGCACCCAGTTGACCCAGCGTGTGTTCGATGCCGCCGAGAAACTCGTGGCAGTGGGCTGCTTCTGTATCGGTACCAACCAAGTCGACCTTGGTGCAGCGCTCACTCGCGGCATCCCGGTGTTCAACGCGCCCTACTCCAATACCCGTTCAGTGGCGGAGCTGGTACTCGCAGAAGCGATCATGCTGCTGCGCGGCATTCCCGAGAAGAGCGCTCGCGCCCACCAGGGCGGGTGGCTGAAAACCGCCAAGAACTCCCACGAAGCCCGTGGCAAGACCTTGGGCATCGTCGGCTATGGCAATATCGGTGCCCAGCTCTCGGTGCTGGCCGAGTCGCTGGGGTTGGATGTCATCTACTATGACGTGGTCACTAAGCTGGGCATGGGCAACGCGCGCCAGGTCGGTAGCCTCGAAGAGCTGCTGGCACGCGCCGATGTCGTTAGCCTGCACGTGCCCGAAGTGCCTTCCACCAAGTGGATGATCGGCAAGGAGCAGATCGCCTTGATGAAGCAAGGCGGGATCCTGATCAATGCCTCGCGCGGCAGCGTGGTGGTAATTGAGGAACTGGCCGATGCGCTCAAGAGCGGCAAGTTGCTGGGGGCGGCCATCGATGTCTTCCCGGTGGAACCCAAAGGTAACAGCGAGGAGTTCGTCAGTCCGTTGCGCGGTCTGGAGAATGTCATCCTCACACCGCACATCGGCGGCTCGACCCTGGAGGCCCAGGAAAACATCGGTGTCGAGGTCTCGGAGAAATTGATCACCTACTCCGACAACGGCACCACCATCACCTCGGTCAACTTTCCTGAAGTGGCGCTGCCGGCGCACCCGGACAAGCACCGTCTGCTGCACATCCACGACAACGTGCCCGGCGTGCTGTCCGAGATCAACCACGTGCTGTCGGAGAATGACATCAACATCTCCGGTCAGTATCTGCAGACCAATGAAAAGGTCGGCTACGTGGTGATCGACGTCGACAAGGCCTATGGCGCCCAGGCACTAGAGGCGCTCAAGCAAGTCAATCACACCCTACGTCTGCGCGTGCTCTACTCCGAGACCAACTTTCAGGAGTGATCTCGCACGGTGCATGACGATTCCGCCCCCGAGGCTCCTAGAGCGTCGGGGGCGTCGTGTATTGGCCCAACGGATGCACGAGCCGTATGTTGAGGGTAGAATTCTCGCCACGATTTTACCCGGTCCGTCCTTTGCGAGGACGACTACCAGGAGACACACTGCATGATCCATCCCAGCGATTCCCCGCGAATCGTCGTCGCGGCGTTGTACAAGTTCGTCACGCTCGAAGACTATCAAGATCTGCGTGAACCGTTGCGCCAAGTGATGCTCGACAACGGTGTCAAGGGCACCCTGCTGCTGGCCAAGGAAGGCATCAACGGCACCGTGGCTGGACCGCGCGAAGGTATCGATGCGTTGCTTGCCTGGTTCAAGGCCGATCCGCGCCTGATCGACATCGATCACAAGGAATCCTACTGTGACGAGCCGCCCTTCTATCGCACCAAGGTCAAGCTGAAGAAGGAGATCGTTACCTTGGGTGTAAATGGCGTCGACCCCAACCACCGCGTGGGAACCTATGTCGAGCCCGAAAACTGGAACGAGGTGATCTCGGATCCTGAGGTGCTGGTGATCGATACTCGCAACGACTACGAGGTGGCCATCGGCTCCTTCACTGGCGCAATCGACCCAAAGACCAAGTCGTTCCGCGAATTCCCGCAGTATGTGCGCCAGCACTACGATCCCACCCGACACAAGAAAGTCGCGATGTTCTGCACCGGCGGCATCCGCTGTGAGAAGGCGTCGAGCTTCATGCTCGGCGAAGGTTTCGAAGAGGTCTATCACCTCAAGGGTGGCGTGCTCAACTACCTGGAAAAGGTGCCCGAAGAGAAATCGCTGTGGCGCGGCGAGTGCTTCGTGTTCGACAACCGGGTTACGGTACGCCACAACCTCAGCGAAGGCGAATACGATCAGTGCCACGCCTGCCGCATGCCGATCTCTGCCGAGAACCAGCGCTCCGAGTACTACGAACCCGGCGTGAGTTGTCCCCATTGCTGGGACTCACTCCCCGAGAAGACCCGTGCCGGGGCCCGTGAGCGCCAGAAGCAGATTGAGCTGGCCAAGGCCCGCGGTGAGCCACACCCGATCGGCCGTGACCCGCGGCTGATGCAGGAGCAGGCCGAGAGCTGATCGCTTCGGATCGAGAAAAAAGCCGCCATACTCGTCTCGACGTGGCGGCTTTTTTCATGGTAATGATTAACGTCCAAACGATTTCCTACTCAGTCATGGTTCCCTGGCGTTATCACATATCGCCAGGCCTATTTCAAAGGACGATGTCATGCCAACCGGACCGGCCTATCTGATCGTCGTACTGGTGTGGGCCACCACCCCGCTAGCCATCAAGTGGAGCGCGGAAGCCGGCGCTCCGGTGGGCAGCGTGTGGCTGCGCATGGCGATTGCGGCGATTCTGGGCCTGGTGATCCTCAAAGCCATTGGCGGCCGGCTTAGCTGGACGCGCCATGCGCTGCTCAGCTACGCGGCCGCCGTGCCAGGCATCTTTGGGGCCATGGCACTGAGCTATCGCGCCTCCCTGACCCTGCCGTCGGGCATGATGTCGGTAATGTTCGGTCTGGCCCCCTTGATCTCGGGTCTGATTCTTCAGGTCTTGCCCGGAACGACGAAACTCCAGCGTTGGCACTGGCTGGGGTGCGTACTGGGTGTGGTGGGATTGGCCGTGATCTTCGCCGACTCATTGTCCAGCGGCACTCGGCAACTTGGCGCCCTGGCGATGATGATTGTAGCGGTGACCCTATTCAGTGGCAGCGGCATTGCCGTGCAACGCGTAAGGGCCGGCCTGAAGCCGCTCAATCAAACTCTTGGCGCTCTGATCCTCAGCATGCCCTGTTTCGCGGTGCTATGGCTAACCAGTGGCGAACCCCTGGCCATGCCACTTTCGACACGCGGTCTATGGGCGGTGCTTTACCTCGGTGTGTTCGGTTCATTATTAGGCTTCTTGTGCTATTACCTGATCCTGTCGCGGTTATCCGCAGCCACCGTGGCGCTGGTCACCCTGATCACGCCAGTACTGGCACTAGGGCTGGGGATGGGACTCAACGGCGAGCGACCGACGGTCTCGATGATCGCCGGCGCCTTACTGATTCTGGTCGCGCTAGGTGCCTACCTGTTTGGTGATCGCTTGGCACGGCTAGCGCCAGGGGTAGTCGTCGACTAAAGAACGGTCTGCAGCAGCCGATATGTCCGGGGGCCGCTAGCGGCCAATGTTCCATCCCCAATTGGAGACGCCCCCTTGCGAATCTCGCGGACACGCCAGACCCAGCCAAAGAGCAGAAAGCCTGAGAACATCCATAGCGACAAGGATATTGAAGGTATTCTGATATTGCTGATCTACTCAGGGCGCCATGAAAAGGCCGAGCCACTGTTCGCCGAAGCGCGCAGACTTCTCCCCGGTGTCAACGAGGATCAGCTCAATCGCGTGGCGCATCGTTTTGCCTCACAGCTCAAGGCCAATGGCATCGCCTGGTAGGTTGGTTCAGAAGCAGGTCGTCATCACCTCGATCACATTCAGTCGTTCGTCCGCCAGGCAGATGTGACGCCACTTGTCGAACGTCAGGCAGGGATGGGAGGCCCCGAATGCCACGATGTCACCGATCCTGATCTCGCCGTTGCCTGCTTCCGAGGCCTCCTCGGGCAAGCGCACGAAGGCATGCTGGTCCATCAGTTTGGTGACTTCCCAGCCGGCAACGGACAGCACCCGATCAGCACTACCGCCCTCTCGATAGCGACGTAGTGGCTGAGGTAGCTGATCGAAGCCGATGTCGCGCTTGCCGAGGGCGATCACGGCCAGCCCGGGCTCGGGCAGTGACTGGACCTGAGCAAAGACTTCCAGTGCCGGTTCCAGGCCCCGCTCCAGATCGGGACGCCGCCGCAGCACGCCACGTTGGGCCAGGCGATAGATGCCGTGATCGTGGACCACATAGCAGCCGGGACGCAGCACCGGTACGAAGTGCTCGCCGAGATGCGCCTCATGGAAGACTTCGGCAATCAGGTCGTACCAGGCTGACCCTGAAGCTGTGATCAGCGGCGCCGGTACCTCGATCAGACCATCGTGATCCAGCGCCTGGGCAGCCTCCACCAGATGCCAGGCATAAGCACGAATGCCGGCTTCAGGGTTATCGCCATGCACCACACCCTCGTAGCCCTCCAGACCCGCCAATACCAACGCCTGCTCGCTGTCGACCATCTCGGCCAGGGCCATGATCTCGTCCTGGTCGCGACAACCACAGCGCCCGCCATCCACACCCAACTCGATCAGTACCTGCAGGCGTAAACCTCGTGCTGCGAAGTAGCGCCCCAAATGGCGCACATTGGCCACACTATCGACTACGCAATAGAAATCGGCTCCCGCCTCGATCAGTTCGGCAATGATCGCCATATTGGCCTCGCCAACCAGTTGGTTGGCCATCAGCAGACGCTCCACCCCATGGGCGAAAGCAGCCCGGCATTGTGGCGCCGTCGCCAGGGTGATGCCCCACGCTCCGGCATCTAGCTGACGCTGGAACAGGGCGGGGGTCATGGTGGTCTTGCCATGTGGTGCCAGACGCGCGCCATGATCCGTGGCGAAACGCTGCATCCACTCCAGGTTGTGCGCAAGCGATCCTTCGAAAATGACTGCTGCCGGCAGGCTAACCCCGGACAGCACGTCAGGGCTGGTCTCGATGGTGCCCTTGTCACAGTTCCAAGGCGCGCTCGTCACGTCTCTCATGTCCCTCTCCCATCATTCTTCCTGCGATGTTTTTCATACAATATGCCATTGAACGAAACTTTCACACACACTTGACGTTTTGTTAGAAATTAACATACTTAGCTTGACAGGCAAGCCTCCCGGTTCTCGGTATTGCCCCGAAGCCCACGCCAGAGGAGACGACGGTGAGCCAAGACATCGACATTCTGTCGCACATTACGGCCAGTTTCGCCGTTCTGCGCGACGCCGAAAAGAAGGTCGCCGAGTTGATCTACGACGACATCGACTTCGTCACCGAGGCCAGCATCAGCGAGATCGCCGCCCGGGCCGGTGTCAGCGACGCCACTGTGACGCGCTTCGCCCGCGCCGTGGGCTGTCATAACGTACGCGACCTCAAGACTCGCCTCACCCGCGCCCTGGCTGCCGGGCGACGCTTCATCCAGGAAGCCGATCCCGCCGACGGCCCCCTGGCGGTCTACGAAATCGCCACCCAAACCCTGGCCGTGAACCGCGACCTGATGGGCCAGGCCGATGTCGCCGGTGCCGTGGAACGCCTTGATGCTGCCCGCCAGATTCTAGTATTCGGTGCCGGCGGTGGTTCCAGCATGCTGGCACAAGAAATGCAGTTTCGCCTGGTACGTCTGGGTTATGCGATTAGTGCTTACCCTCAGGCACTGCTGCCACGTATGGTGGCCTCGACCCTGGATCCCGAGGATGTGGTAGTGGTGCTGTCGGTCACCGGCTATACCCCGGAGATGATCGAATCCGCTCGCATCGCCCGTCAGTATGGCGCCCAGGTGGTGGCGATAACAGCCAGCGGTTCGCCACTGGCGGAGGCCGCCGACGTAGTGCTGCCAGTGGTCTCACGCGAAACCGACTACATCTATCACCCCTCCGCGTCGCGCTACGCCATGCTGGCGGCCATCGATGTACTGGCACTGGAACTGGCTACGCGTCACCGCGACCGCGCGCGCGACAAACTGCGCCGCCTCAAGATCACCCTCGATGCCCACCGCGGCGGCGACAATCGCCAGCCGTTGGGAGATTGACCATGCATTTTGATGTACTGATTCGCAGCGCTCAGGTGCTCGACGGCACCGGCGCTCCTCCCTTCCAGGCCGATATCGGAATTCGTGACGAACGTATCGTCGCCATCGGTGAGTTGGGTCAGCACACGGCCACGGCCAGCCTCGATGCCACGGGCCGATACCTGGCACCGGGATTCATCGATGTACATACCCATGATGACACCAACGTCATCCGCACGCCGGAAATGTTACCCAAGCTGTCCCAAGGCGTGACCACGGTGGTGGTGGGCAACTGCGGCATCAGCGCCAGCCCCGTCAGCCTCGAAGGCAAGGTGCCGGACCCCATGAATCTGCTCGGCCGCGTCGAGGACTTTCGTTACCCAAGCTTCGCCGCCTATGCCGCGGCGGTGGATGCCGCCATACCCAGCGTCAATGTCGCCGCCCTGGTCGGTCATACCAGCCTTCGTAGCCAGGTGATGAACGACTTCGCCCGTCCCGCCAGTATGGCTGAAATAGACGCCATGCAGGCCCTTCTTGCGCGAGCCCTCGATGAGGGAGCGCTGGGATTGAGTTCAGGGCTCGCCTACCGCAATGCCTTTCATGCGCCCACAGCGGAAATGAAGCCCCTGGTGGCAGCGGTGGGCAAGGCCGGCGGCGTCTACACCACTCACCTACGTGACGAGTTCGCTGGCTTGCTCGATGCCATGGACGAAGCCTTCGCCACCGCCCGTTGTGGCGAGGTACCACTGGTGATTTCGCATCTGAAGTGCGCCGGGGCCGGCAACTGGGGCAACGCCCACCGCGCCTTGGACAGGCTCGACACGGCGGCCCGTCATCAGCGCGCCCACTGCGACTGCTATCCCTACACCGCTGGCTCCTCGACCCTGGACCTGGGCCAGGTCAGCGACGAGATCGAGATCACCATCACCTGGTCCGAGCCGCACCCCGACCAGGCCCGGCGTCCGCTCAAGGCCATCGCCGCCGACTGGGGCGTATCGCTGCTCGAAGCCGCCAGGCGTCTGCAACCGGCTGGCGCGGTCTACCACAACATGAGTGAGGACGACATGCAGCAGGTGCTCGCCCATCCACTGTCGATGGTTGGCTCCGATGGCCTCCCCAACGACCCGCACCCGCACCCACGGCTGTGGGGGGCTTTTCCACGCGTGCTGGCTCGCTACAGTCGAGATCTGGGCTTGATACCGTTGAGCGAAGCGGTACGCAAGATGACCAGCCTCTCGGCGGCCAACTTTGGCCTCACCGATCGCGGAGTGATCCGTGAAGGTGCCTTCGCCGACCTGACGCTCTTCGATCTCGAAACCCTCGAAGACACTGCCGATTACGACATCCCCATCGCACCGGCTCACGGCATCGAGCTGGTGATGGTCAATGGCGTGATCGGTTATCGACATGGCGCAGCCACCGGCGAACGTGCCGGACGCATGCTGCGCCGCTCACGACATCTCACCCACCGTATGGAGGACTCCCCATGAGCATCACCCGCTACGGCGTCGAAGGTGGCGTCGGTACCGGCGGCCAGAAACTGCCCTTTGCCCGCGCCGTGGAGGCCGGTGGCTGGCTCTATGTCTCCGGTCAGACACCGATGGTCGATGGCGAAGTGGTCGAAGGCGGCATCGTCGAGCAGACGCGACTAGCCTTCGACAACTGCCTGGCAATCATGCAGGAAGCTGGCTACGACCTCGAGGACGTGGTGCATGTCACTGCCGTACTCACCGATGCACGCTATTTCTCGTCGTTCAACAAGGTGTTTCACGAGCTCTTCGCCGACAACCCCCCAGCCCGGATCTGCAGCGTCCAGGACCTGGTGGTCGACTGCAAGGTGGAGGTCGATGTGAAGTGCTTTCGGGCCGAGCGGGCCTGAGACGAGGGGCGTCGCGCTCCCGGCAAGGAACGCGACGCCGAGATGCGTACGGGCAAGGGCCGTGACGGACCACCCGACGCAATCATGACATTGCTTACCGCCGGTCGCGGCAACGACCGGGCAAGGAAGCACTGAGAAAATCGTCAAGCGGGATGAAGCGCAAGGCGCACGGAGCGCAGAAACCGGAGCCTATGGGGTATAGGTGAGGCTTTCGAGCACCGCGCAACGCAGCGATTCGCACGCGTAGACATTTGTGCAGTGTTTCCGTAAACAACGACAAGAGGATACCATGAACAGTCAGATTTTCCTTGGCGCCTTTCTGGCGTATGTGCTCGTCATGATCGGTTTCGGCTGGTGGATCTCGCGCCATAAACGCGGCACTGGCGACGACTTCCTGCTCGGCGGGCGCAGCATCCCCGTCTTCCTGACCATCGGCACCACTGTGGCGACCATGGTCGGCACTGGCTCGAGCATGGGGGCAGTGGGCTTCGGTTATGCCAACGGCTGGGCTGGCGCACTGTATGGTATCGGCGGTGCGGTAGGCATCCTGCTACTGGCGCTATGCTTCGCCCCGATACGCAAGCTGCGCTTCATGACCATGAGCGAAGAGCTCTCCTACTACGTCGGCGCCAACCGGCTGGTGCGCAACCTGGTCGCAGTGCTGATCTATATCGCCTGCATTGGCTGGCTGGGCGCACATATTCTCGGCGGCGGCCTCTACTTGTCGTGGATGGCCGATATCGACCTTGATACGGCGCGGATCCTGGTAGCACTGGGCTTTGGCATCTATTGTGTGATCGGCGGCTATTTCGCCGTGGTGTGGACCGATACCGTTCAAGCCGTGATCCTATTTGCCGGCTTCCTGCTGATGGCGGTACTGGCGTTGATCGAGGTCGGCGGCTTCGGCGGGCTAACCGCCAGCATGGACGCCGGCGCAGCCAGCTTCCTCGGTATCGGCAAGATTGGCGGCCTGCCGGCCCTGTCGCTGGCTGCAGTGATAGCCGTGGGTGTGCTCGCCACACCGTCGTTCCGCCAGCGCATCTACTCCGGCGACTCGGTGGCTTCGGTACGCCGTTCCTTTGTGATTACCGGCGTGCTTTACTTGGGCTTCTCGATCATCCCGGCAATTCTCGGCATGGCCACCCACGCCCTGAATCCGGGATTGGACAACAGCAACTACGCTTTCCCATTCCTGGCGACCGAAGTCCTGCCGCTGGGGTTCGGCTTACTGCTGTTGGTCGCCGGCCTCTCAGCGACCATGTCCAGCGCCAGCTCGGATGCCATCGCCGGCGTCTCGACGCTGATGCGCGATATCTACGTGCTATTCACCGGGCGCACGCCCGCCGCACGACACGTGGTGCTTTATTCTCGCCTGGCTTTGGTAGCCACCATCGGTCTGGCCCTGGCCTTTGCACTAACCTCGGATAACGTCATCAACTACATCACCCGCATGATCGCCACCATCATGGCCGGGATGTTCGTGTGCGGCATGCTGGGACGTTTCTGGCCGCGCTACAACTGGCAAGGTGCCGTGGCCACCCTGATCACTGCTTCTGCCACCTCGCTGGCGGTCATCGCCAACGAGTCCTGGAGTGCCTTCTGGGGCAATCCCAGCATCCCGGCAGTATTGGCGGCACTAGCCGGTGGCATAGCGGTCAGCTTGATGACACCGGCATCGCGGATCACCAAGCAGGAGGCTTTGGCCATTCTCGATCGCGAGCGTGAACGCATGGAGCAAGCTCCCGACGCTGCCCTGACCCGAACGGCTGCCCCCTCTCCGCACTAACAAAGCAGCCCACACTAACAGGGCAACAGAATGGACCCCGGCATGAAGGCCGGGGTCCCACAGCACAAGACGAATGTTCCTGTCATAGGGGGTCATCGCCGCGACGCTGTACGTCGAGCCTGGGCTCCAACTCATCCAGGCGGCCCTTGAGGATGGTGAAGGCCTCGGCGGCAGCATCGAACTCACCTTCCCGCGCCAGGGTTTCGAGCCGCGACGCGGCGGCTCCCGTCGACCGAGCACCGATCACCAGCGCCGCTCCCTTCAAGGTATGCGCTGCGCGACGCAATAGCGATTTGTTCCTATCGGCGATGGCGGTTTCGATCTCCGTCATTAATTCCGGCACTTGTTGCCGGAACAGCTCCGCCATCTCCTGTAACAGCACGCGGTTGTTCTCGAGGTTTTGCAACGCTCCTTCCCAGTCCAGGCAGGGTTCCTGTCCCTCCTGCGATGGCCAGGGGAATGCCGTTTCAGCAGCAGCCGGCGAGGCTTCCCGCTGTTTCTGGCTAATGGCCAGGCCATCCAAGTCTCCCTCAACGGCCTCAAACAGCTCAATGGCACGGAACGGCTTGGTGACATAATCATCCATGCCCGCAGCCAGACACCGCTCGCGATCCTCCTTGGTGGCGCTCGCGGTCATGGCGATGATTGGCACATGATCGCCAGTGTTGTGTTCGCGTTCACGGATCGCCCGAGACGCCGCGAGGCCATCCATCACCGGCATATGGATGTCCATCAGCACCACATCGAAATCGTGGCGGCGAATGGCCTCGATCGCCTCGGCACCGTTCTGGGCCAGTTCGACGTCATGCCCGCGCTGGGTCAGCAGGTCGATCGCCACCCGCTGGTTGGCGAGGCCATCCTCGACCAGCAGCACACGGCGTGCAGCCAAGCCTCTGGGACGATCATGCGGTACCGGCGCCACCTTGCGCTTCCCGGTCGTGATACCGAGCGCCTCGCTTATCGCGTTCAGCAGTTCCGATTGCTTGACCGGTTTCATCAGCAACCGAGCGATGCCTAACCGCCGACGTAGCGATGCACCACCCGCATGTGCGCCCGACGACAGCATCAGGATAGGTAGGTCGACAAACTCGGGACGCCGTCGAATCCGCTCGGCCAGCTCGTAGCCGTCCATGACCGGCATCATCACATCAAGCAACGCCAGCGGGAATGGATCATCCTTCGAGCGCTCAAGAACGTCGAGTGCCTTCTCCCCATCCGCTATCGTCGTCGGCCGCATCCCCCAACTGCTCAGGATTTCCTCGAGAATCATGCGATTGGTGCGATTGTCGTCGACCACTAGCACCCGTTGTCCATCCAGACCAGTGGGACACGGCTGGGTCTCGCCCCGTTCCTCCGGCAACCCAAAGCCGATACTGAAAGCGAAGCTGCTACCGTGTCCTCCGGGACCTCTGGACAGCTCGATCCGACCGCCCATCATGCCCACCAATTGAGCGGCGATGGACAGCCCCAAGCCCGTGCCACCACTCACCCGTGTCGTGGAGGTATCCGCTTGGCTGAAGGCTTCGAAGATCTTATGGCGCTGCGCTTCGGGAATGCCAATCCCGGTATCGCGAATTTCAAAAGCCAGGCGCGCGCTGTGCTCATGGAGCGCCTCGAGCCGCAGATCGACCACCACCTCGCCGGTTTCGGTGAACTTGATGGCATTACCGACCAGGTTGACCACCACTTGGCGCAGGCGTATAGGATCGCCGAGCAGCCGATCGGGAATTTCGGGTGGGATATGCACCGCCAACTCGAGTCCCTTCTCATCGGCCCGCAGCGCCATCGTCTGTAGCGTATCGCCCAGGGTGTCACGCAGGTGAAAAGCCACCGATTCAAGCTCGAGCCGCCCTGCCTCGATCTTCGAGAAGTCGAGAATGTCGTTGATCAAGCCTAGCAGGGTATCGGCCGACTTCTGAATGATCGCCACGTACTCGGCCTGCTGGTCGGTCAGCTCGGTACGTTCCAGCAATTCGGCGACACCGATCACACCATTCATGGGGGTGCGAATCTCATGGCTCATGTTCGCCAGGAACTCACTTTTGGCCAGACTGGCCCGTTCCGCCAAATCCCGAGCCCGACGCAACTCATCCTGCGAACGGCGCAGCTCCACGGCAGTGGCCTGGAGCTCAGCGGTGCGTTCCGTGACCAGCTCTTCCAGACGATGGCGATGCTGTTCGAGCTCGGTGATGTCCGAGTAGACGGCGACATAGCCACCGTTCCCGGTACGATGTTCGCTGATCTGGATGCAGACGCCGTCACTGCGCACCATATGATAGGGCCTGGAGGGGTTGCGATGAGCGGCGAGACGTTCAGCGATCCAAACCTCACTTGACTCATAGCCAGAGGGAATGAGGCCACGCTCGACCACGGCTCGCAGCAAGTCTTCGAAATGCAGCCCTAACTCGACCGCATCGCCCGGGGTAACGAAATGTTCCTTGAAGCGGGAATTGTAGAGCACCAACCGATCGTCGGCATCGAACAAGGCGAACCCCTCGGCAATGGATTCGAGCGCTTCGGTAAGCTGGTCGCGCGCTGCCTCGGCGTGAGCTTGTGCCTCCTCGGTCAGCATGACCTGGGCCTCGAGGTGGGCGCGCTGGGTTTCCAGCTCGGTGATATCGGTATAGATGGCCACCACCCCACCATCGCGGGTGCGGCGTTCACTGATGCGCAGTTGCCGGCCAGAAGCCGTCCGGATGGTAAACGGCGGGCCGGGATTACGACGCTGGGCAAGTCGCCAGGCGATCCATTCTTCCGGTTCCCAGTCACCGATCGAGATGATCTTCCGGTACACCACCGTGCGAATCAGGTCCTCGAAGCGCATGCCTGGCTTGACCAGGTCGGGGACACCCGAATATTCGTCCCGAAACCGCGAATTGCAGGCTACCAGGATGTCGTTGGCATCGTAGAGAGTGAAGCCCTCGGAGATCGCCTCGAACGCCTCGATCAGCTGATGACGCTCACGGCAGCATGGTGCTATCTCTTGAGGTTGGTGCCCACCACACTTGTGGTTATCGGTCTCGGATGGCATGCACGCCCCCTTGCCAGTGCTACGGGAAGACGCCCCGCAACAACTTGGCCTCGGTTACCCGCGAAATGCCCTCGATCAACGCCGCGGTGCGCATATCGAGTTGGTCCCTCTGCGCTCGGTGCAGCGTCCGCTGGAAGGCATCCAACATAATCGACTGCAGCCGTCCATTGATCTCGTCCAGGGTCCAGGTCAGGTTCTGCATGCCTTGTACCCATTCGAAATAGGACACCGTGACACCTCCGGCATTACCGAGGATATCGGGCAGTACGAAGATGCCACGTTCGTGGAGGATGTCATCGGCCTCCAGCATGGTCGGGCCATTGGCCCCCTCAGCCAGCAACCGACAACTGATCTGGTAGGCATTTTCCACGGTAACCTGGTTCTGCAACGCCGCCAGCACCAATACATCGCAGTCGAGCTCCAGCAGCTCAGCGTTACTGATCGCCTCTGCATTCGGATAGCCGTCCAATATCCGGTGCTCGGCAACATAGGCCTGCAACTCCTCCATCGACAGCCCCTCACGCCGATAGAGGCCGGTGGAGACATCGCCGACACCAATGATCTTGACGCCCAGTTCGGCCAGAAAGCGCGCCGCATGGCTGCCGACGTTGCCGAAGCCTTGTACCACGGCGGTCGCCTTGGAAAGTTCGAGCCCGATATGCTGCGCCGAGGCCTCGATCAGGTACACCAGTCCGCGACCGGTGGCCTCCTTACGGCCCAGAGAACCGCCCAGCACCACCGGTTTGCCAGTAACCACCGTTGGCACCGCATGACCGATCTGTTGGCTGTAGGTATCCATCAACCACGCCATGACCTGCTCATCGGTACCCAGATCCGGTGCAGGGATATCCTTGTCCGGGCCGATCATCTCGATGATTTCGGTCGTATAACGCCGCGTAAGCCGCTGCAGCTCCGCCTTGCTGAGCGCTGTGGGGTCGACCCGCACACCGCCCTTGGCGCCTCCGAAAGGTAGCTTCATCAATGCACACTTCCAGGTCATCCACATCGCCAATGCGGCTACCTCGCCGAGGTCGACCCCCTCGTGATAACGGATTCCGCCCTTGGTCGGTCCCATCGACAGTACATGCTGCACGCGGTAGCCGAAGACCGTTTCCACTTGGCTGTGATCGTCGCGGAAGAAAGGGAAGGAGACCATGTGCGCACGCTGCGGGAACAACAGGCGCTGACGGATATTGTCGTCCAGGTCCATGTACTGGGCAGCTTTGAGGAATTGCTGCTGCGCCAAGCGAAACATCGGCGAGTCCCACTCGCCGCCCCTGGCACGCGCCCGTGCCAGGGTGTAGCGAACGGCCCTCCCCAGAGAAGCGCCCTTGAGATGTGACTTGACCAGATAGTCGTAGGCCCCGGACTCCACTGCCCGAGCCGCCAGCTTGACATCATCCAAGCTAGTCAGGATGACTACCGGCACCTGCGGCGCTACCAAGCGTACCCGCCATAGGGTCTCGAGTTCTTCACTGTCGGGTAGTACCAGGTCCAGCAGCACCAGATCCACATTGCCGCGTGCCAGCCGAATCAGGCCTTCGTCGAGGCGTTCGACCGCCTCAACATCACAGCGTAGCTGGGTATCGGTCTTGAGTAGCTGCTGGATCAATCGGCTGTGTAGTGGGTTGTCTTCGATCAGCAACAAGCGAATGGAAAGCTCGGACATGCCCCGCGCCCCGCTATGCACCAACGCATACCCTAAGCGTAGGCCACAGCAGCATAACAAGCGCTATCCCGCACCGGTCATGCTCAAAACCCTTTGGCTTCGCCACGCGGCCGTGCCGGCTGCGGCTTGCCGCATTCGAGGAATTGCCCGAACCCCGGTTCACCGGTGGCGAATAGCTTGAACTTGCGCGAATACTAGCACTCGCGCGGCGGACGTTGCTGGGGCATGGCCGAGGTATGCGCCTCGAGTGCATAGGCAGTGAAACACTCAGCTATGCCGATCACGCCTTCATCCCCGATAGAAGGCATTCAGCTTGTCCTGGTGTTCGCTGACGTGCCGCTCGTAGGTGGCATCGTCCATGTCCCGCCAGAAACGTGGATTACGCCCCGTACGCCGATCATGCGCGATGGTGGCCGGGTCGAGTGGGCGGTAGATCTCGAACACCGGAATCTCCGGCAATGGCTGGGAGGTGTCCATATAGCGCTGAACCATATCCCAGGCGGCGCGCTGCTCGACATGGCTGTTTGGTGGCACCGAACATGCCCACCAGCGCCACATGGGCCTCCTCGCGGTAGTGCACCAGGCTGAGATTGAACTGTGGTAGGCCTTGAGGACTGGGCGTCGACTGCAGGTAGCAGTCGAACTCGTCGAAGGGCAGTTCGTGGGCCACCTGCCAGGCAGTACGGCGTTTGGCGGGATTGGCGAACACGATCACCTTGCCGGTGCGACGGTTCAGCTCCCACATGGGGCCCGGTTGATATCCCGCCGCAAAATTGGGGAATAGACGATAGATTAAATTTACCCCCCCCCCACATGACTAGCCCAAAGATCAATACTCCTAATGGGATATCCCAATTTAAACTTTCAATAAAGCTATAGCGTGAATGGCTTGAACTCTCATATGCGCCGTACAAAGTCACAAGTATGGATATAGGCAAGAGAAAAATTACCCCAATGATGCCAAACCCTCGAAGCACCCCAAAAAGGAAGTTCCGCTTGGTCTGGCTGGTATAGCGCAGGCACTCCTCGTCCATGCGTAGCGGGTGCGTGGGCCGGTCTTCCGGACGGACGCGATAATACGACTGGCTCTCGATCTCACGCAGTTCCTGGGGTGGCACCAGGCGGATGCCCCGCGACATCGGCGCCATATCCACGGTGGGCTGGCGATGCGGCAGCCGCTGGCCGCTGGCGGCCGCCAACCGGAAGCGCCGCGAGTGCTGGCATTCCAAGGAGCGCGTTCCCAGTGCCCGTTCGGCGGTATAGGCCTCGGCGGTGTAAGTGATCGGCTGCTCAGCCACGATAGAAGGCATTCAGCTTGTCCTGGTGTTCGCTGACGTGCCGCTCGTAGGTGGCATCGTCCATGTCCCGCCACAAGCGTGGGTTACGCCCCGTACGCCGATCATGCGCGATGGTGGCCGGGTCGAGTGGGCGGTAGATCTCGAACACCGGAATTTCCGGCAATGGCTGGGAGGTGTCCATATAGCGCTGAACCATATCCCAGGCGGCGCGCTGCTCGACATGGCTGTTGGTGGCGCCGAACATGCCCACCAGCGCCACATGGGCCTCCTCGCGGTAGTGCACCAGGCTGAGATTGAACTGTGGTAGGCCTTGAGGGCTGGGCGTCGACTGCAGGTAGCAGTCGAACTCGTCGAAGGGCAGTTCGTGGGCCACCTGCCAGGCAGTACGGCGTTTGGCGGGATTGGCGAACACGATCACCTTGCCGGTGCGACGGTTCAGCTCCCACATGGGGCCCGGTTGATAACCCGCGGCCCAATTGGGAAAGAGACGATAGATTAAGGTTGCCCCCCCCCAACACACTACACTTATAGCTAGCACGCTTAGAACCATTTCCCACCTAAAGGAAGAAATAAAGTTGGATAGAAAACTTCCAAGTCGTGCATTATTAGTATCTATCACTGCCAAGAAACGTGGATTACGCCCCGTACGCCGATCATGCGCGATGGTGGCCGGGTCGAGTGGGCGGTAGATCTCGAACACCGGAATCTCCGGCAATGGCTGGGAGGTGTCCATATAGCGCTGAACCATATCCCAGGCGGCGCGCTGCTCGACATGGCTGTTTGGTGGCACCGAACATGCCCACCAGCGCCACATGGGCCTCCTCGCGGTAGTGCACCAGGCTGAGATTGAACTGTGGTAGGCCTTGAGGGCTGGGCGTCGACTGCAGGTAGCAGTCGAACTCGTCGAAGGGCAGTTCGTGGGCCACCTGCCAGGCAGTACGGCGTTTGGCGGGATTGGCGAACACGATCACCTTGCCGGTGCGACGGTTCAGCTCCCACATGGGGCCCGGTTGATAACCCGCCGCAAAGTTGGGGAAGAGGCGGTAGATCAAGCTTGCCCCCCCCAAAGGCACAAACAGACAAGACTTGTAATAAGTATGATCTTTCCCAGCACTAGATAATGTTCAGGGCCAACTCTATTGTCTCCCAACGACATAAGTAATAAGAGGATGAGCATACCGACACCTGCAAAAACCGTCATGCCTAAACCAATCATCCCAGTTAAACGAATTACTCCAAAAAAGAAGTTCCGCTTGGTCTGGCTGGTATAGCGCAGGCACTCCTCGTCCATGCGTAGCGGGTGCCTGGGACGGTCTTCCGGACGGACGCGATAATACGACTGGCTCTCGATCTCACGCAGTTCCTGGGGTGGCACCAGGCGGATGCCCCGCGACATCGGCGCCATATCCACGGTGGGCTGGCGATGCGGCAGCCGCTGCCCGCTGGCGGCGGCCAGCCGGAAGCGCCGCGAGTGCTGGCATTGCTGGGAGCGCGTTCCCAGTGCCCGTTCGGCGGTATAGGCCTCGGCGGTGTAAGTGATCGGCTGCTCAGCCACGATAGAAGGCATTCAGCTTGTCCTGGTGTTCGCTGACGTGCCGCTCGTAGGTGGCATCGTCCATGTCCCGCCAGAAACGTGGATTACGCCCCGTACGCCGATCATGCGCGATGGTGGCCGGGTCGAGTGGGCGGTAGATCTCGAACACCGGAATCTCCGGCAATGGCTGGGAGGTGTCCATATAGCGCTGAACCATATCCCAGGCGGCGCGCTGCTCGACATGGCTGTTTGGTG
The DNA here is from genome assembly GCF_000409775.1 of Litchfieldella anticariensis FP35 = DSM 16096. Classification (GTDB taxonomy): domain Bacteria; phylum Pseudomonadota; class Gammaproteobacteria; order Pseudomonadales; family Halomonadaceae; genus Litchfieldella; species Litchfieldella anticariensis. Next base: position 64,412 of record NZ_KE332393.1, read on the forward strand.
GCACCGAACATGCCCACCAGCGCCACATGGGCCTCCTCGCGGTAGTGCACCAGGCTGAGATTGAACTGTGGTAGGCCTTGAGGGCTGGGCGTCGACTGCAGGTAGCAGTCGAACTCGTCGAAGGGCAGTTCGTGGGCCACCTGCCAGGCAGTACGGCGTTTGGCGGGATTGGCGAACACGATCACCTTGCCGGTGCGACGGTTCAGCTCCCACATGGGGCCCGGTTGATATCCCGCCGCAAAATTGGGGAATAGACGATAGATTAAATTTACCCCCCCCCCACATGACTAGCCCAAAGATCAATACTCCTAATGGGATATCCCAATTTAAACTTTCAATAAAGCTATAGCGTGAATGGCTTGAACTCTCATATGCGCCGTACAAAGTCACAAGTATGGATATAGGCAAGAGAAAAATTACCCCAATGATGCCAAACCCTCGAAGCACCCCAAAAAGGAAGTTCCGCTTGGTCTGGCTGGTATAGCGCAGGCACTCCTCGTCCATGCGTAGCGGGTGCGTGGGCCGGTCTTCCGGACGGACGCGATAATACGACTGGCTCTCGATCTCACGCAGTTCCTGGGGTGGCACCAGGCGGGCGACCTCGGCGCCATATCCACGGTGGGCTGGCGATGCGGCAGCCGCTGGCCGCTGGCGGCCGCCAACCGGAAGCGCCGCGAGTGCTGGCATTCCAAGGAGCGCGTTCCCAGTGCCCGTTCGGCGGTATAGGCCTCGGCGGTGTAAGTGATCGGCTGCTCAGCCACGATAGAAGGCATTCAGCTTGTCCTGGTGTTCGCTGACGTGCCGCTCGTAGGTGGCATCGTCCATGTCCCGCCAGAAACGTGGATTACGCCCCGTACGCCGATCATGCGCGATGGTGGCCGGGTCGAGTGGGCGGTAGATCTCGAACACCGGAATCTCCGGCAATGGCTGGGAGGTGTCCATATAGCGCTGAACCATATCCCAGGCGGCGCGCTGCTCGACATGGCTGCTGGTGGCACCGAACATGCCCACCAGCGCCACATGGGCCTCCTCGCGGTAGTGCACCAGGCTGAGATTGAACTGTGGTAGGCCTTGAGGGCTGGGCGTCGACTGCAGGTAGCAGTCGAACTCGTCGAAGGGCAGTTCGTGGGCCACCTGCCAGGCAGTACGGCGTTTGGCGGGATTGGCGAACACGATCACCTTGCCGGTGCGACGGTTCAGCTCCCACATGGGGCCCGGTTGATAACCCGCCGCAAAGTTGGGGAAGAGGCGGTAGATCAAGCTTGCCCCCCCCAAAGGCACAAACAGACAAGACTTGTAATAAGTATGATCTTTCCCAGCACTAGATAATGTTCAGGGCCAACTCTATTGTCTCCCAACGACATAAGTAATAAGAGGATGAGCATACCGACACCTGCAAAAACCGTCATGCCTAAACCAATCATCCCAGTTAAACGAATTACTCCAAAAAAGAAGTTCCGCTTGGTCTGGCTGGTATAGCGCAGGCACTCCTCGTCCATGCGTAGCGGGTGCCTGGGACGGTCTTCCGGACGGACGCGATAATACGACTGGCTCTCGATCTCACGCAGTTCCTGGGGTGGCACCAGGCGGATGCCCCGCGACATCGGCGCCATATCCACGGTGGGCTGGCGATGCGGCAGCCGCTGCCCGCTGGCGGCGGCCAGCCGGAAGCGCCGCGAGTGTTGGCAT
>NZ_KE332393.1:66170-347288 GCF_000409775.1 Litchfieldella anticariensis FP35 = DSM 16096
AACCGTAGGTAATCGGCGGCTCATCCCCGATAGAAGGCATTCAGCTTGTCCTGGTGTTCGCTGACGTGCCGCTCGTAGGTGGCATCGTCCATGTCCCGCCAGAAACGTGGATTACGCCCCGTACGCCGATCATGCGCGATGGTGGCCGGGTCGAGTGGGCGGTAGATCTCGAACACCGGAATCTCCGGCAATGGCTGGGAGGTGTCCATATAGCGCTGAACCATATCCCAGGCGGCGCGCTGCTCGACATGGCTGCTGGTGGCACCGAACATGCCCACCAGCGCCACATGGGCCTCCTCGCGGTAGTGCACCAGGCTGAGATTGAACTGTGGTAGGCCTTGAGGGCTGGGCGTCGACTGCAGGTAGCAGTCGAACTCGTCGAAGGGCAGTTCGTGGGCCACCTGCCAGGCAGTACGGCGTTTGGCGGGATTGGCGAACACGATCACCTTGCCGGTGCGACGGTTCAGCTCCCACATGGGGCCCGGTTGATAACCCGCGGCCCAATTGGGAAAGAGACGATAGATTAAGGTTGCCCCCCCCCAACACACTACACTTATAGCTAGCACGCTTAGAACCATTTCCCACCTAAAGGAAGAAATAAAGTTGGATAGAAAACTTCCAAGTCGTGCATTATTAGTATCTATCACTGCCAGCATAATTGCGGTTAAGAAAAAAACAGGAGTTACTAACAGAGCTCCTATTGTTCCCAAGCCACGAATAACACCAAAAAAGAAGTTCCGCTTGGTCTGGCTGGTATAACGCAGGCACTCCTCGTCCATCCGCAGCGGGTGCGTGGGACGGTCTTCCGGACGGACGCGATAATACGACTGGCTCTCGATCTCACGCAGTTCCTGGGGTGGCACCAGGCGGATGCCCCGCGACATCGGCGCCATATCCACGGTGGGCTGGCGATGCGGCAGCCGCTGGCCGCTGGCGGCCGCCAACCGGAAGCGCCGCGAGTGCTGGCATTGCTGGGAGCGCGTTCCCAGTGCCCGTTCGGCGGTATAGGCCTCGGCGGTGTAAGTGATCGGCTGCTCAGCCATGGGACTCCCTATCGTCTCGATGAGTGGTTTCATCGGCCCAGTAGGGCTGATCGGTACGCTCGAAATCGGGTTGCAGTGACTCGGCCACGCTCGGCGTTTCGGTGGGGCCCGGCGCCGGCAGCAGGCGCGGCAGCGCGTCGGAAGCGCTATGCGGTTGGCGCCACTGCACGCGCACGGCAAGCTCGCATCGCGTCCGGCGCTCGGCACGCCACCAATTCCCGGGCGTTACCTCGGGCGGTGGAAGCCACAGATAGTACTCGCGGCCATCGGTGGTGCTGCGCTCGAACAGCGGCGGAACCGGATCGCTCCAGCGGCGGCGCTCCTCCATCCATTGAGAGTAGCCATCCTTGCGGTACTCGTACTTGCGTTCGGTGACGATCTGGAAGCGCATCTTCGCCACCTGTTCCCAGCCCTCGGCCAGGCCGGGGATATTGCTCTTGACCACCACCCGGGTGTTGGCAAGGGGCCCCGGCACATTACACAAGGCGTTCTCGGCGGCAAGAGATTCGACATATCGCACCGGCGGGACCGTGCTCAGCACGCCGATTGCCGGACGCCGCGCCGAGTCGGCGGCCACCGATTCGGGTGTAGCCAAGCCGATGGCATCGATACGGATGCGGATACCGGCAAACAGGCTGACCAGGCGGTCGAAGGCGGCCGCCGGATCGCGCCGCCACGCATAGCGCTCGTTGGTGCCAAAGGGGCCCAGGCGCAGCCACTCTTCCAGTTCGTTGTCCATCAGCCATAGCGAGGCCAGCACCGCCGCCACCGACAGCCCCAGGGCGATCCAGCCCACTGGGCCCAGGCCCAGCCACAGCGGGCTGGTCTTGAACAGCGCCGTACCGGCCACCACGGCGGTACTTGCCGCTGCCACGCTGAGCGCGATACCCGCGCCCAGATTGCCATGCTGGAAACGTTGCCAGGCATCCACCGCCAGCAGGGCCGAGGTCAGCAGACCGGCCGCCACACCGACGAAATTGACCACGCTGATGACGCCCCTCAACTGCCCTCCGAGAGCAGAAAGCACTGTCGACTGCGAGCGCCTGAGGGCCTCGCCCAGCGGGAACTCGCGGCTGATGCCTCTGGTGCGCAGTGCATTGAGCCGATTATGGCGTTCACCATAGAATTCCAATACTTTAAAAGACGCGATAGTCAAGTCGAGGGCGGCACTACCAGCCCCGAAAGCACCTCTTGTAGTTTGGTTAAGCTCGTAGCTACTTAACTCCTGTCGAAGATTAAAAAACTCAAACACCACCAGCACATACGGCAAGCGGATCGCCTCGGTCGCCCGCCCCAGGTCCCGGGCGCGCTCGGCGTGTTGCCTCACCCGTCGCGATAACTGCGCCGCCTTGGCGTCGGGCTCGGCCACCAGCACGGTCAGGTTCTGATCGCCGATCGCGTTGGCCGCTCCCGCCAGGCCCATGGCGCGAGCCGGCGTCAGGCGCTCGGTCTCACTCAGGCCGTTGACGATGCCGCCTGCCGAGTCCTGCACGCCCAGGATCACCGCGTTCGCGGGAACTCCCGCCCGTTGCCTGGCCGTGACATCGCCCAGGAGTTCGGCCAGGCCGACCCGGGCCAGACGCTGGGCCGGTACCGCCAGCGCGGCGGTCGCCATCTGCTCGGACAGCGCCATGCCATACTCGGCGAAGCGCCCCATGATCAGGTCCACGGCATTGGCCCAGCGCTTGAGCTCGCCGCTCCAGGGAAATGCCGAGTCGTTGGCCAAGCCGGCAAGCAACGCGGTCTCCAGCAACTGTATGTCGTCGGTGGCGCCCGGTACCTCCAACTCGGCCTGCCCGGCCAGGGCCTTGAGGCGTACGCGGCCGTCGCCGGGGTTGTGTTCTTCCTCGGGCAAGCTCAGGGGGGCAGCCAGCGATGAGACGTCATCGCTGGGGAACAGCAGGGCATGCAGCGTGTAGCCGCTGCCTTCCTTGAGCACGTCGACCAGAAAGCGTTGCTCGGGGGAAGGTGTCGTCAGCGGCTCGGGATACAGGGCGTCGGCCTGCTCAGGAGCCACGCGCAGGGCCTCGAGCAGATCGGCCATCAGGGCATAGGCGCCGACATAGTCGTGCCCCTCCAGCGAGAACAGATCGGCCAGCAGCGCGGTCGTCTCGCGTGAAAGCAATAACCGGTGCAGGCGCGATTGGTAGGCGGCGAGTTGCGCGCGCCCCACCTCGCGTTGTGCACTGCGCAGGAGTCGCTGCAGTTCGCCGGTGTCGCTGAGGTCGGCACACTCGGCGAAGCGGTGCAGGTCGTTGGCGCCGCCGCCGCGGTGCTGGCGAGGCAGGATCGTCTGGTTGACCAGGGCCGCGCACTCGTAGAAGTCGTCCTGCGCGGCCAGGCCTGGGATGGCTTGCAGATATTGCAAGCTGGCCCGGCAACCGCTCAGGGCCTGGCGCAGCGCGAACAGCGGGTCGGCGATCAGCACCCCCGGGATACCGCGCGAGCTGGCATCGGTCAGGCAATCCTTGCCGCTCTCGCCTTGCCACAGGGTGTCGTCCGGGGAGGGCTCACCGGCGTCGTGGGCGCTCAGCGCGGTGAGGGCATCGATACGTGCCTTGGCGTTGAGGTACAGCAGCGAGTCGGGATCGCGGGCTTCCTGCGCATATTGCACGGCGCGTTGGGCATCGCCGAACGCGTGGCCTTCGTTCCAAGCCTGATCGGCGAGTTGCGGCAGGTACTCACCGGCCAGGTCCCGGGTGACCCGCTCCGGGCGCGCCACTTGCTGTTCGACGAAGGGTACCCGCAGGCGTTGGGGTTCCTCCTGGGAGAGCGAATATAACCTGCCCAGGGAGGCGTAGTCGTTGGTCGAGGAGAGGTTGAGGGTGTGACAGCGCGTGCGGCAGGCACGACTGTCGTCCAGCAGGTAGTTGAGGCGCGCCGCCGACCATTGCACTTCGGAGAACGCGATCTCCACGGTGCCGTTGAGATAGCGCTCACGCTCCCGGTGGGGCAGCCATACTTCCGCCAGGGCGACCCCGGCCGCCGGCCGGCGGTCGTCCTGGTAACGCTCGTCGTCACCGCGGTGGGCCGCGAGGTCGATATCGCGAAATTCGAGCTGTCCCGTATCGGCGTTGGCGGTGACTTCGATCTCGCGCCATAACGCTTCGCGATAGAACAGGTAGAGGTAGCCGGAGCGCAGTGGCAAGGCGTGGCGCTCATTGCCTTCGACAGCGTGCCAGAGCGCCATGGGCATCACCGGCTGGACGATATTGTCCTGATAGCGCTCCTGTCGCGACGATTCCCAGAGACTCTCGAACAATGGCAAGCGAATCGGCTCACCGGATTCGCTGGCGATCTCCAGATGGATGTCGACCGGCCGTGTGCCTTCCCAGCGCCATTTGTGCAGTACGCTGTTTGGTGCCGGCAGGGATTCCAGGCCCTCTTTCGCCGGTTCGCGGATATAGCCCCCTCGATAGCGATCGAACAGGACGATGTTCTGCCCTTCGGGGTGCGCCTTGCCCATGACCTGCACGAACAGCGTCTTGGGCTCACAAGCGGGGCCGGCCTCGCTCAGCGGTCCATGGCGTATCTCGTCGCTCATTCCTTGTCTCCTGCGAATGTCCCCAGCAACGCCAGCACGTCGGTACCAGCGTCATCGGCCTTGTCCCGTGACGTGTCACCGTCCTCGTTCCATCGATCGGCTGGCAGACTCGCCTTCTTGCTCTCGATATGCCGTTGCAAGCGTGCCAGGCGCCTCTCGGCAGGCGTGTCGACAATGCCCTCGGGCCATGTGGCCTCGGGGGCCTCGAAACGCCACGTCAGGTAGTCGGGCCACTGCTCGCGCGGCAATGCCAGGCGCTCGGCTTCCTCGCAAGCCGTGACGAAGAGGCGGGCTTGCTCCCGCGAGTCTTCCCGCAGCCCGTGACGCTCGACTCGTTGCCGCCACAGCGGCCAGCGGGTCGCGTAGCGCTCCATGGCGGTTTCTTGCGCCGGCGCCAGGCCCAGTGGCATCTCGTCGTCCGGCACGGCCAGCGACGTGGGTGCGTCCGTCGCGGACAGGGCGTACCACTGCGCGCCCACCTCGGCCCGCTGTTCGAAGGTACCGCCGTGCCAAACCACCCGCTGCAGCGGTCCCAGCCAAGCACTGTCCGAGACGGCATGCGAGAACAGGTGGGCGGCGATCCATGGGTCGTAGAAGCGCAACAGGCCCCGGCGCTGGCCATAGAAGCGGGTTTCCAGGCGTGAGCGCAGGTGGGCGACCACCTCGGCCGTTGAGGCCTGGCTGGTAACGATCACGCCACGCAGCGGGGCTTCTCCATGCCCATTGACGAAGGTCTGCCAGAGGGGTGGCAGCGCATCGCTGACCCGTACCAAAAGCGGACTCTGCGCGAGGCAATCGGCATAGCGGGTGCGCGCGTACAGCGGCACGTACTGGGGAGCCTCCTCGAGTTCGTAGAGCCGTTTCAGCGTATCGGGCAACCGGTCGAGCACTAGCCAGCAAGGGAGGTCGCCGGACAGCAGGGGGGCAAGTTCGGGCGCATGGTAGAGGGTCGGCATCCTTAACCCTCCCCGCAGGGGCAGCGTTCACCCAGTGGACAGGCGCTACCATCGGCGGGCTTCTGGCACGCTTCGATGATCGGCGAGCGGACCGCTGCTGCCTGTTCGAGGCGATGGCCGGTAACGCCGGGCAACGCGGGCGCTTCCGGTGCCACATGACCTGGTAGCATGGCCGCCTGCGCTGCCTGCCCGGCTCCGCGGCCTGGGCTGCCGCCACTGTTGATCTTGACACTGGGACCGACGATGGTCACGCCGCTGGGGTCGAGCTTGACAAAGCTGCCGCCAGCCTGGATCGTGAGCTCGGCGCCGGCGTCGAGGACGACCTTGTGGCCGGCCTTGACGTGGACTTCCTCGCCGGCCTCGGCCAGCAGTGCCTGGCCATAGTGGCGGTGAGCCGTGCCGCCGATTCGGGCATGATCGTCGCCCTCTATTTGGCGGTGCTGCTGCCCGTGCACGGTCAGATGGTCGTCATGATCCACCTCGGCGATGCGATCGTGATGGACCTTGAGGTGGCTGTCGTGGCGGATCTCCTCGCGACGATCGTTCAGGGTCAGGAAGTTGAGGTCCTTCTGGGCGTGGATCCAGATTTCCTCCCCACCGTTCTTGTCTTCCAGACGAATTTCATTAAAGCCTTGACTTTTATGAGATTTCGAGCGGATGATGGTGCGTGTCTTGTGCTCGGGCAGCGCGTAGGGCGGGAGGTTGACGGCATGGTAGGTGCGGCCGGTGATGATCGGTTGGTCGGGGTCTGCGTCCAAATGCGATACGATCACCTCATGGCCAATTCGCGGAATCGCCATCATCCCGTAGCCGCCCCCCGCCCAGCCCTGGCTGACACGTAGCCAGGCACTGGCGGTGCCTTCGCGGTTCCACGGGAACAGCACCCTCACGCGGCCGTACTCATCGACATGGATCTCCTCGCCTTCGGGGCCGACCACGTGAGCCACCTGGGGGCCATCGACACGCGGCCGGGGCCGAGGCTCGGGCCGCCAGGTGCGGTCGCCCGGCATCATGATCAGTTCGTTGCTCAGGCGCGTCGTGTCGTGACCTGCCGCCGTTACGGCGTCCTCTTCCACGGCCTGGGGCTGGGTGCCGGTGTGCGTCACCTCGACCACCTGCCAGTCGGTGTTGTACTCGTCGACATCATGACCCGTCAGAAGAAAGCGGTGCCCCGGTAGCAGGTCGGGAAGGTTGCTGTCGGCTTCGGCGATATAGGCGTCGCGGCGCAGTGCTTCGAGGCGCACACGGGTAAACGGCTTTCCCGAGACGTCGGCCTTGTAGCGGCCAGGGGCATCGTAATGCTCGTACACACTGCGCTGGGCGTGCTCGTCGAGCCCGTCGGCCTGGTACTCGTGCAACTGGGCGTAAGCGGGGTTCTTGAAGGTGTAGTCCTTGAGCACGGCCGAGGACGGGGCCACCGTGGATGCCTGGCGCATGCGATAGAGATAGCGCGCGTCGGGAATGGAACCACCGGCCCGGGCGTGATAGCGTTTGGCGCCAAGGTGGCGCAGCAGTTGGGCATCGTCGGCAAACACCAGCCGCTCGCCTCTCGCGGCCGTTTCGAAGTAGAAGAAAATCCCCTCTTCCGCCGCCAGGCGCTTGACGAAATCCAGATCGCTTTCACGATACTGCGTCAGGTATTCGCGCGTCTCGGGTTCTCGTTTGACGGCGAACGCTACCTCGGTAATGCCGTGTTCTTCACAGAGGGTCTGGATGACCCCCAACGGCGGAGCGTTCTCGAAGATACGTGAGTTGTGGCGCAGCGACAGGCGCCACAGCGCCGGGCGAATCACGATATCGTAGCCCGTACGGCGGTGGCCGGTGTCACCCCGCACGAAGCGGGCCACGACGCCCTTGACGTGACGCACGACCTCGCCATGCTGCCATATCGTGAGCGTGGCACTGCTCTCCAGCCAATCGCGGGAGGTCAGGCCGCCATCGCGGCTGGCGAAGGTGACCTTCAGTTCGAACGGCTCGGACAGCGCCTCCTCGAGGATGAATTCGGTAACCGCCAGGTCGAGATCGTCCCGTTCGGCGAGTTGAAGGGTGAACTGCAGGCCAGTGTGGTTGGCCATGGGGCATGCCTCCCTGCGTAATGAACTCCCTGAATCAGTGCCCCTCCATCGAGTGCCTTATGTCTGGCATGCACCGATGGCTGCTCAAGGTGTCTGTTATGGAACACGCTTATTTAGTGTTTTTGAAAGGCGATGAGCATAACAATCGCTATATGGAATGTCTGTGGCAAATCACTGACAAGTATGTAAGAGATATCTTACAAATCACGGCCTCTTTCACAGCTCGAGAGTTAGCTTAGGTAACGCCACCTTTGCGGTAACGACCCTCTAACGCACCTCGAGAATCTTCAGCGTATTGGTGCCGCCGTGGGCGTTCATGTGATCACCTCGAGTAAGAATGACGTGATCACCGGGCTTGGCGATACCCCGCTCGGTCAGTACCTTCAGCGCTGCCACATTGAGCTCGGTCGGATTCATGTCGGCCGTATCGAACAATAGCGACACCACGCCGCGGTACAACGCCATGCGCCGTTGGGCGATGGGGCTGTGGGCCAGGCCGACGATCGGCAGCCCCGAGCGGATGCGCGAGGCGATCAGCGGCGTGTAGCCGGTGGCGGTCATGCAGGCGATCGCCGCCACGCCCTCAAGGTGGTTGGCGGCGTACATTGCCGACAGTGCCACCGTCTCGTCGATCTTCGAGAAGCCTTCGTGGATGCGGTGGCCCGACTCCTGGGCGATGCGCTCGCGCTCGGCCCCCAGGCACAGGCGATGCATGGCCTCGATGGTTTCCACCGGGTAATCGCCGGCGGCGGTCTCGGCGGAGAGCATCACCGCATCGGTGCCGTCGAGTACCGCGTTGGCGACATCGAACACCTCGGCGCGGGTTGGCAGCGGGGCGGTGATCATCGACTCCATCATTTGCGTCGCGGTGATCACCGCACGGTTCAGGGTGCGGGCGCGCTTGATCAGGCGCTTCTGCACGCCGATCAGCTGGGCATCGCCGATCTCCACGCCGAGGTCGCCGCGTGCCACCATCACCGCCTCGCTGGCCTCGATGATGCCGTCCAGGGTGGCGTCGTCGGCCACCGCCTCGGCGCGTTCGACCTTGGCCACCAGGCCGATCTCGGCGCCGGCTTCACCGAGCAGGGCACGGGCTTCCTGCATGTCGGCGGCCGAGCGCGGGAAGGACACGGCGAGGTAATCGACGCCAATGTCGACGGCGGTCTTGAGGTCGGCCTTGTCCTTGTCGGTGAGCGCCGCAGCGGAGAGCCCGCCACCTTGCTTGTTGATACCCTTGTTGTTGGACAGCTTGCCGCCCACCACCACGTGGGTATGGACCTCGGGGCCGGTGACTCGCTCGACCTCGAGCACCAGGCGGCCATCGTCGAGCAGCAGGCGGTCGCCGGCGACGACGTCGTCGACCAACTGCTTGTAGTCGCAACCCACGCGTGCCGCATCGCCGGCCTCACCGTCGAGCGCCATGTCGAGGACGAAGGCCTGGCCCTCCTCGAGGCGCACGGCGCCGTCGCGGAAGCGGGCGATGCGGATCTTGGGGCCCTGCAGGTCGCCGAGCGCGGCGACGCTCTTACCCAGGCGGTCGGCGATCTCGCGGACCCGGGCCAGGCGGCGGCGATGATCGTCGGGCGAGCCGTGGGAAAAGTTCAAGCGCACCACGTCGACCCCGGCTTCGATCATGGCCTCGAGCACTCCCTCGCGGTCGCTGGCCGGGCCCAGGGTGGCGACGATCTTGGTACGGCGGATGGGAGTGGATGTCGCAGCGTTCATGAAATCCTCGGCAGCACCAGAATGGCGCGGAAATCGTTGACGTTGGTTCGTGTTGGCCCGGTGACGATCAGGTCATCGAGTTCAGCGAAGAAGCTGTAGGCATCGTTGCGCGCCAGGTAGTCGGCGGGCGACAGTCGCGCCGTCCGGGCATGTACCCAGCATTCGGGGCCAATCAAGGCGCCGGCGTTGTCCTCGGAGCCGTCGATACCATCCGTGTCGATGGCCAAGGCATAGATGCCCTCGGCCCCCTTGAGCGTCTCGAACAGTCCCAGCAGATATTCGACATTGCGACCACCACGACCGTCGCCTCGCACGGTGACGCTGGTCTCGCCGCCGGAAAGGATTAGTAACGGCCGCTCGATCTCGCCTTGGGCGACAAGTGCCATGCGCGCTTGAGCCCGGCCGAGATCACGGGCTTCCCCTTCCAGATCATCGCCGAGAACACGCACCTCGAGGCCACGACACTTGGCGCTCTCGCGGGCCGCTTGCAGAGCATCGTGGGCTCGCGCCAATACGGCCGCTTCGTCACGAGCGAAACCAGGATCATCGCGGCGTGGTGCGCTGCTATCGGCGATCAGATGCCGGCGTACACTATCGGGAATATCAATACCGTAGCGCTCGAGAATCGCCAAGGCATCCATCGGAGTCGAGTCGTCGGGCAGAGTCGGGCCGGAAGCGATCAGGGTGGGATCGTCGCCCGGCACGTCGGATATCAAGTAGGTCACCACCTGTGCCGGATGCGCGCAGGCCGCCAGACGCCCACCCTTGATTGCCGACAGGTGACGACGCACGGTATTGATCTCGCGGATCGGTGCGCCACAGCGCAACAGGGCCTTGTTGAGGGCTTGTTTCTGATGCAGTGTCAGGCCGGGTGCCGGCAGGCTCATCAGAGCCGAACCACCTCCGGAGATCAATGCGATCACCAGATCGTCCGGCCCCAGGTCACGTACGATATCGAGCATGCGCCGGGCAGCTTGCTCACCAAGCTCATCGGGCATTGGATGCGACGCTTCAAGCACCTCGATATGTCGACAGGTTTCGCCGTGACCATAGCGGGTCACCACCAAACCGGACAACTCGGCTTGCGGATAATGTCGCTGCCAGGCCGTTTCCAAGGCATGTGCCATGGCCGCAGCAGCCTTGCCAGCGCCAACCACCACGGTGCGCCCGGCCGGCGGCTCGGGCAAGCGGTTGGGCAGCAGGGTATCGGGATGCACAGCGGCCACCACCGTCTGGGCCAGACGCGTCAGCCACTGGCGAGTGGCTGCCTCGCTGTCGAAGGGGGCGAAGGGAGCTGGGGCATTCATCGATGAACTCCTTTACGAATGGCGCCACAGGCGACGGAGCGATGAGCAAAAGACCGGCGACAGAAAATGATACACACAGGGGAACCTGCCACCGGGACAAGGCCACAGGGAAAGGGCACTAGCCTCTCGCGCTGCCGCGGAAAGGGCTAAAGCGACTCATCCGTGGCGTTGGCAGGCGACGACCCGACGCCTGCCGACTCAGGGGAAGCCGGTCGCCTTCACATCCGACCGGCTCCAGGGGGTTCGTTCATGCGAGTCTGGTGGAGAGGACGCTTGGCGCCCCCTCCTGGCTTATTAGCCGACTTCGTGACCGGCAAGCTTCTCCAGTGCACGCAGAATACCGGCGTGATCCCAGTCCTCGCCGCCATTCGCGGCACAGGCCTGGAACAGCTGCTGGGCGTTGGCAGTGCCCGGCAGTGCCAGATTGAGGCTGCGCGCACCTTCCAGAGCCAGGTTGAGATCCTTCTGGTGCAAGCGAATGCGGAAGCCCGGGTCGAAGGTACGCTTGATCATGCGTTCGCCGTGTACGTCGAGGATTTTCGACTGCGCCAGGCCACCGAGCAGCGATTCACGCACCTTGGCCACGTCTGCGCCAGCCTTGGAGGCAAACAGCAGGCCCTCAGCCACTGCCTCGATGGTCAGGGCAACGACGATCTGGTTGGCCACCTTGCAGGTCTGGCCATCGCCATGGCCACCGATATGGGTAATGGTCTTGCCCATCACGTCGAGAATCGGTTTGGCACGCTCGAAGCCTTGCTCGGTGGCACCGACCATGATGGTCAGGGCGGCATTGATGGCTCCGCCTTCACCGCCGGATACCGGAGCATCGACGTACTCACCACCGGCATCGGTGATGCGCTTGGCGAATTCCTGGGTCGCCAACGGGGCGATGGAACTCATGTCGATGACCAGGGTGCCGGGCTGCAAACCCTCGATCACCCCGCCTTCGCCGAACAGCACTTCTTCCACGTCAGGGGTGTCCGGCACCATGGTGATGACCACTTCGGAGGCCTCAGCCACCGCCTTGGGATTGGCCACGGCCTTGGCACCCTTGTCGGCCAGCTCGGCGGGCAGTGGCTTGCGATGCTCAACGGTGACGATCTCGTGGCCGGCATCCAGCAAATGGCCGGCCATGGGCCGGCCCATGATGCCCAGGCCGATGAAACCTATCTTGCTCATGATCTCTCTCCTTCTCGAACTGTCATGGTCATGGTGATTTCTGACTTAGCGTTCATTTCCAAACACCCGATGAGATGAGCGTCAAGGCAAAGCGAAGCGAGGGTCATTTGCCAGGGATGGGGTCACAGTGCCCTCGCGTAGGCTTGCCGCCGGAACAGCTCATCGCTTGCCGAGCGCCGTACGTCCTGTCAGCGCACGCCATCCAACCAGCCTAGCCCTTCGCGGGTGGTGGTCTTGGGCTTGTATTCGCAACCGACCCAACCGTCATAGCCGAGGCGATCGAGATGGGCGAACAGGAACGGGTAGTTGATCTCACCGGTGCCTGGCTCATGACGTCCCGGGTTGTCGGCGATCTGCACATGGGCAATGCGCGCCAGATGCTTCTCGATCGTCGGGGCCAGATCCCCTTCCATGATCTGCATGTGATAAACGTCGTACTGCAGCTTCAGGTTGTCACTGCCTACGGCATCGAATAGTGCCAGCGCTTGCTCGGTACGATTGAGAAAGAAGCCGGGAATGTCGCGGATATTGATCGGCTCGGCGAGCAGCAGGATGTTTTCATGCGACAGCTTGTCGGCAGCGAAACGCAGGTTGTCGATCAAGGTTTCGCGGGCCTGGTCGTGGCTGACGCCCTCCGGCTGGATGCCTGCCAGGCAGTTGACCTGCTTGCAGCCCAGCACGGTGGCATATTCGATAGCCTGATCGACTCCCTCACGGAATTCGCTGACCCGCCCCGGGTGACAGGCAATGCCACGCTCTCCAGCCCCCCAATCACCAGCCGGCAGGTTGTGCAGCACTTGTGTCAGACCATGAGCGTCAAGTCGATCCTTGAGCTCTTCCGGCCGATAGTCGTAAGGAAAGAGGTATTCGACACCGGTGAAGCTAGCCTCCGCAGCGGCCTGGAAGCGGTCGAGAAACGCCTCTTCGGTGAACAGCATGCTGAGATTGGCGGCAAATTTAGGCATGGTCCGCTCCTTGTCGTGTTGCTTGTCTTTTGCTCATGTGGCCTTTTGTCAGGTCAACGACGCAATCGAGGTCGGTGCATCGGTAACGTTCTCGGCCAGTTCCTCGAACTCGTTGACGCCGTCGAGGTCGGTGCCCATCGAGATATTGGTGACACGCTCGAGAATGATCTCGACCACTACTGGCACCTGGTGCTCGCGCATCAACTCGCGTGCTTCACCGAAAGCAGCCGCGATGTCCTCAGGCCGCGTGACACGCAACGCCTTGCAACCCAGCCCTTCCACTACCGAGACATGGTCGACACCGTACTCATTGATTTCCGGGCAGTTGATGTTCTCGAATGAGAGCTGCACGCAGTAGTCCATATCAAAACCGCGTTGGGCCTGGCGAATCAGCCCCAAGTAAGAGTTGTTCACCAGTACATGTAAGTATGGCAGCTTGAACTGAGCGCCGGCGGCCAATTCCTCGACCATGAACTGGAAGTCGTAGTCACCGGACAGCGCCACAATCTCGGCATCCGGGTCGGCCTTGCGTACCCCCAACGCCGCCGGAATCGTCCAACCAAGAGGCCCCGCCTGGCCACAGTTGATCCAGTGGCGTGGATGGTAGACGTGCAGGAACTGTGCGCCGGCGATCTGCGACAAGCCAATGGTGCTGACGTAGCGGGTATTTCTGCCGAACGCCTTGTTCATCTCCTCGTAAACACGCTGCGGCTTGACCGGCTTGTTGTCGAAGTGGGTCTTGCGCAGCAGGGTGCGCTTGCGTTCTCTGCATTCCTCGACCCAGGCACTGCGATCCTTGAGCCGCCCATCGGCTTTCCACGCCTTGGCCACCTCGACGAACAACGACAGTGCCGCCCCGGCATCGGAAACGATGCCGTAGTCGGGGCCGAACACGCGCCCGATCTGGGTCGGCTCGATATCGACATGAACGAACTTGCGGCCCTTGGTATAGGTCTCCACCGAGCCGGTATGACGGTTGGCCCAGCGATTACCGATACCCAGCACGAAGTCCGAGGCCAGCATCGTCGCGTTGCCGTAACGATGCGAGGTCTGCAAACCGACCATACCGGCCATCAGCGGATGATCGTCGGGGATGGTGCCCCAACCCATTAAAGTGGGGATGACCGGCACGCCAGTGATCTCGGCGAATTCGGTCAGCAACTCGCTGGCATCGGCATTGATGATCCCTCCACCGGCGACGATCAATGGCTTGTCGGCGGCATTGAGCATGTCCAGCGCTTTCTCGATTTGCGCTCGACTTGCCGCTGGCTTGTAGGCCGGCAGCGGCTCGTAGGTGTCCGGATCGAACTCGATTTCACTGAGCTGCACGTCGAGCGGCAAGTCGATCAATACCGGCCCGGGGCGGCTCGAGCGCATCAGGTGGAAAGCCTGCTGGAAGGCACGCGGCACCTGGGCCGGCTCCAGCACGGTGACGGCCCACTTGGTGACCGGGCCAGCGATGGCCTGGATATCCACCGCCTGGAAGTCTTCCTTGTGCAGGCGCGCACGCGGCGCCTGACCGGTGATGCACAGGATCGGGATGGAATCGCCGGAGGCAGAATAGAGCCCGGTGATCATATCGGTTCCGGCGGGGCCGGAAGTGCCGATGCATACTCCGATATTGCCAGCCTTGGTGCGTGTATACCCTTCGGCCATGTGTGAAGCGCCCTCGACGTGGCGCGCCAGCACGTGATCGACACCGCCGACTTTGCGCATAGCGGCATAGAAGGGATTGATGGCGGCGCCAGGCACGCCGAAGGCGACATCGATGCCCTCTTTCTTCAGGACGTGAACGGCGGCTTCTGCTGCGGTCATTCTGGCCACGACGATACCTCCTCGGTGACGTGATCATTATTCTTGTATCCAAAACTAGGCCGCTCACAGCAAGCTGTCAATATTTTATGGAAAATATTTCCAATAACAAAATCGAATACACGAAACCACCTCCCTTTTCAGTGAGATAGCCGCGCAAGGGCAGGTGAAGCGGGATGACAACGCTTTGTCACAAGGAGCGTTCAACACTCAGCAACGCCAAAAGGCCAACAGCGATACTGTTGGCCAGATAGAAGAAAGAGCTTATGGAAATATCGGCAGACGCCGTCGGTTCAGTCCAGCGTGACTCGCACGTTGAGCGGGTACTCGTCGCAGTTGCTGCCCCGGCCACCGCGATCGACGACCAGGAACTCACCTTCACGCTCGAGCACCGACTGGATGGCATGCCAGGTACCAGCGCGATAGTTCACGCCCTGGCGGCCATCGGTGACGAAGGCACGCACATCGTTTGTATCTATTTCATCCCCCGGTGGTGCGACGACCACCAGGAAGCGCTCTTCGTGCAATGGCATGAACGCTTGACTACCCTGCGGGTGGCGCTCGAGAAAGTCGAGTTCTAGTGGCACATCGACCGGCTGGCTGACGAAGATGCTGATCAGTGCTCGCGCTTCCTCGCCTAGGGTCTCGACCTTGGCCAGGTCGTGGTAACGCCGGGTCCGCCCGGCGTTGATCGGGAAGTAATCGGCGCCGCGCGTATCGATCACGTCACCAAAAGGCGCGAAGGCCTCCGGCGTCAGCGGCTCGGCTTTCAATTCCAACATGTCGTTGTCCTTCAGCAGGCCTATTGCCATTGCCTCAGCGGTGGGGCTGATTCGGGAGCAGGTCTGCGAGGAGGCGCTGTGAACCCATCCCTGGGCGCTACCGATGCCATCCATGGCATCGGACCTCCTCTTCGGCCTGCCCCCGATACCCCTGGCGGCGCCGTTCTTTCAGCGGGCGCCCAGACGCAGAGCCGCATGGCGGTTGACATCTTTATACAGCAGATAGCGGAACGGTCCCGGGCCACCGGCGTAGCAAGCCTGCGGGCAGAAAGCGCGCAGCCACATGAAGTCACCGGCTTCCACTTCGACCCAATCCTGGTTGAGGTGGTAAACCGCCTTGCCTTCCAGCACGTACAAGCCGTGTTCCATGACGTGTGTCTCGTCGAACGGAATCACCCCGCCGGGCTGGAAGGTGACGATGTTAACGTGCATGTCATGTCGTACATCCTGCGGATCGACGAAGCGTGTGGTAGCCCAGCGCTCTTCTGTGTCCGGCATGGGGGTGGGCTCGATATCGTTCTCGTTGGTGACGAAGGCCTCTGGCACCTCGATCCCTTCGACGAACTCGTAGGCCTTGCGCACCCAGTGGAAGCGCACCGGGGCGTCCGACTCATTATGCACCTGCCAGTGGCTGCCCGGCGGAATGAAGGCATAGCCGCCCGGCAGCATGTGGTGGCGTTCACCGGCCAGCGTCAGGGAGAGCTCGCCTTCGACCACGAACAGCACGCCTTCTGCCGCGGGGTCGAGTTCCGGCTTCTCGCTACCACCACCCGGCGATATCTCGACGATGTACTGCGAGAAGGTCTCGGCGAAGCCGGACAACGGGCGGGCCAGCACCCACAAACGGGTCTTGTCCCAGAACGGCAGGTTGCTGGTCACGATATCGCGCAACACACCTTTGGGGATCACCGCATAGGCCTCGGTGAATACCGCGCGATCCGACAACAGTTGGGTTTGAGGGGGGTGCCCACCCTGGGGTGCATAGTAGTTTCGGCTGGCCATCATTCGTCCTTTCATCAAGCTTCTTATAAATATGGAATCTATTTTCAGATTAGCTTCCGATCAGCAGCAAAGCAAGCTCACGAACATATCGTATACAAAAACTCATAAAAATGAATCCACCCGTAGCCTAAAGCATAGGATAGGAGATAGAGGATGGGCGAGCCCGCTCCACATCCCCCGGAATGCGGGACGGACTCATCGGTTTCAAGGAAGTGCTGAATGAACCGACGAGCATGCTCAAGCGCAAGGCGCACGGAGCACAGAACCGAGCGCAGCGACAAACATCCGAAGGATGGCCCCGAAGGGGCGAGAAACCGCAGGTTTCGAGTCAACCGGAGCCTATGGGGTATAGGTGAGGCTTCCGAGCACCGCGCAACGCAGCGATTGAGCGGCGCAGACATTTATTCAGTGTTTCCTTAAAGTACTGCCGAGATAAACTGCTTTAGTTCAGGAGTGCTGGGATGGTTAAACAGCGTCTTGGGATCGCCCTGTTCGTGAATGCGCCCGTGATGCATGAAGACGACTCGATCGGCCACGTCGTGCGCGAACTTCATCTCGTGGGTCACCAGGATCAGGGTCATGCCCTCCTCGGCGAGGGCTTCCAGCACACGGAGCACCTCACCTACCAGTTCCGGGTCCAGTGCCGAGGTGACTTCGTCACACAGCAAGACCTTGGGCTTCATGGCCAAGGCCCGGGCGATGGCGACACGCTGCTGCTGGCCACCGGAAAGCTGCGCAGGGTAAGCGTCGAACTTCTCCAACATGCCGACCTTGTCGAGCACTTCCCGGGCCACGCGCGCTGCCTCCAGCTTGTCCACGCCACGCACGACGACAGGCGCCAGCATCACGTTCTCCCCCACGGTCTTGTGGGGGAACAGGTTGAAACTCTGGAAGACCATACCGACATTGCGGCTCAGGTCGCTTGGCGCCATGGCATCGGCATCGAGTCGCTGGCCCGCGATTTCGATATCGCCACCATCATGCTGTTCGAGCTGGTTCAGACAACGCAGCAACGTGCTCTTGCCTGAGCCACTGCGTCCGATAATGGCGACCACCTCGCCGGGAGCAACGTCCAGGTCGACCCCTTTGAGCACTTCCAGGTCACCGAAGGATTTATGCAGGTCCTTAACGCATACCAGCGTCATAGAGGCGTCTCTCCAGGTAGCGTGAATAGCGGGAAAGGGGATAGCACAGTGCGAAATAGATCAGGGCCACCAGCGCGAAGATGGTGAAGGGGGCGAACGTGGCGTTGTTGAGCATGGTCCCGGCCTTGGTCAACTCGACGAAGCCGATCACCGATGCCAGCGCCGTGCCCTTGATAACCTGCACCGAGAAGCCAACCGTGGGTGGTACCGACAGCCGCAACGCCTGAGGCAGAATCACATGACGCATCGTCTGCAGATAATCCATCCCCAGAACGCGGGAGGCATGCCACTGACCTCGCGGAACCGCCTCGAGACAGCCCCGCCAGATGTCACAGAGAAAAGCGCTGGTGAACAGCGTCAGCGCGATGGAGGCGGCAGCCCAGGCCGAAACATTGAATCCCAGAGCCGCGGTACCGAAGTAGGCCAGAAACAGTTGCATCAGCAAGGGCGTGCCCTGGAAGACGTCCACGTAAATACCGATCATGACCTTTAGCAATCTGTTGCCGGACAGTCGCAGTACGGTGAACAGCAAGCCAAGCGATGCGCCACCGATGAAGGCGATCAGCGACAATACAATAGTCCAGCGGGCCGCCAGCAGCAGGTTGCGCACGATATCCCATAGCGTGAACTCGATCATGCCAGCCCCCCTTGCCGAAAGGCGAACAACCGACGACCGACCAGCAGGAAGAGCTGACGCATGCCCACCGCCAGCAGTAGATAGACGAGCGTCACCAGCAGATACGCCTCGAAGCTGCGGAAGTTACGCGACTGGATGAAGTTCGCCGCAAAGGTCAGGTCGAACACCGAGATCTGCGAAACCACCGCCGAACCGAGCATGACGATGATGCATTGGCTGGTCAGCGCGGGATAGATGCGCGCGAAGGCCGGCACCAGCACCACATGCCGATAACTTTGGAGTTTCGACATGCCCAAGGTGCGGGCCGCCTCGAGTTGCCCCCGTCCGGTGGCCTCGATCCCGGCACGCAGGATCTCCGCAGTGTACGCCGCCAGGTTCAACGTCATGGCCAGAAATGCCGCGGTGATCGCGTCGATCTTGATGCCGAATGCCGGTAGGCCAAAGAAAATGAAGAACAATTGCACGATGAAGGGCGTGTTACGCGTCAGCTCGACATAGCCTCCCAGGATCCGGCGTACCCAGGTGGCGGCATGCACTTTCAGATACGCCACGACGATGGCCAGCATCAATCCGGAAAGGGTAGTCACCACGGTCAGTACGACCGTGGTGACCAGCCCTCTCGCCAGCTCACCGGCATAGGGCGACAACGCGAGGAAGTCCAGAGTCAGCCCCATGTTCGACCTCACATGCCGAAGTTATCGGGCAGGCTGGCATGCAGCCACTTCTGGGAGAGCGACTCGAGGGTGCCATCATCCAAGGCCTGGGCGACCAGTTCATTGACCTTCGCCATCAGCGCCGGTTCTTCCTTGTTCATGCCGACGTAGCAGGGAGAGTCTTTGAGCTGATAGATCAAGGTTGGTGCGCGGTCGCTGTAGCGCTCGGCGATCTCGGCGGCCACCAGGTTGCCGGTGGCAATGTAGTCGACTTGCCCCGAGAGGAAAGCGGCAATGGTGGTGGCATTGTCCTCGAAACGATTGATCGTCGTGTCGGCGGGCGCGATGTCGCTGAGCTCCATGTCCTCGACGGAACCCCGGGTCACGCCGATGGTCATGCCAGCGAGCTCGTCCACCGAGCCCAACCGTGCCGCCTCATCCGTGCCGAACAAACCGAGGAAGAAGGGTGCATAGGCAGAGGAGAAGTCGATCATGGCCTCGCGCTCCGGATTCTTGCCCAGGCTCGAGATCACCAGATCCACTTGGCGGGTCTGCAGGAAGGGAATGCGGTTGGCACTGGTCACGGTCACCAATTCCAACTCGACCCCCATCCCCTCGGCCAAGTAGTTTGCCATGTCGATATCGTAACCACGCGGCTGCAGGTCGGTGCCCACCAAGCCGAATGGCGGGAAATCCTGGGGCACGGCGACTCGTAAGGTGCCGCGCTGTTCGATCTCGGACAAGGCATCGGCCTGGGCCGGCTGACTGACGACAGTAGCACCCAAGCCCGCCACAGCGAACAGGCCAGCGGCGAGAATCCCTTTCATGCTCTTGAAACCACGATCCAGATATCTCATTGATTGTTCTCCTGGTGGGATCAACTGCTCTGCTTATATAGCTATAGCTTTATATACGCGAATTGCGAAACTAACGTCTCAACGGTGATACTTGAGAAACTTTCGTTTCACAATAGAGCAATGTGCATACCAGAAGATCGAATACGCTTTTCCAATCAACTCATTAGCGAAACACAAATTTCATGTTGTCGTGGCAGGGGGTGGCATCATGGCACCTTTTTGGGGCGCCAAGGAGGGGAAAGAGATAGGTGGCGCACCATCAAGGGGCATCAAGGAGCCAACTCATCCAATCGTCCATAGAGTTCACTCACCGCATCGATGCGGGCACGCCCTTGGGCCAGGCGATGATGCAACAAACCATTGGCCAACAGGCTGATAAGACTCATCGCGCTGGCATAGCTGTCGAAAGCGGAGATGCTATCGAGCGGGCACTCCAACCGCCAGTCGACCTGCCTTTCGAAACCGGCCGCCGTCGCGTCGGCGATCAGCAATACACGGCAGGGAATGCTATCGAACGCGCTTACCACATCTTCGAAAATCCGTGGCCGACGCCGGAAACCGAACAGGATCACCAGGTCTTCCTTGCCCAGGCCAATCAGTTCCTCGGCCAGCGACTGGTTGGGTTCGGGTGCCAACCTGACCTGCTCTCGCGCCTGGATCAACTGCTGCCGGCAATGCATCGCCAGTGGGTAGCTATTGCGAAACCCAACCGTCACGACCTGGCGCGCGCCATCCAGACAACGCACGATCTCTTCGAAAACCTGTGGTTCGATACCCGCCAGCACCCGTCGCAGGTTTTCCTCTTCGCGTTGCAGATGGCGCTTGAAGCGCTCGCCATCACCCGCCATTGCATCGGCATCGGTGACCAGGGGCATGCCGAGACTGCGTAGTTGCCGGGCATGCACCTTCACAGCCTGATAATTATCGAAGCCGAGACGCCGAAACAGACGACTGACCGTGGATTTGGAAACCCCGGTTAGCCGCGACAGGTCGGCGGCACTGTACATCGCCAGATCATCGAAATGATCGAGGATGAAGGCCGCAACCCGTTGCTCCTGGGTACTCAGCTCGGCGTACTGGGCCGTGATCCGCTGACCGATGTGTGGCGTCATGACTATCCGTGACGTTGCCAAAAGGGAATTGCGCCATATTTCACACCCGTGCGACCAACCATGCAATCCAAGAAAGGAAGGCAAGGACATGCTCAGCCTTCGAGATTGAGCGCCTTGGAAGTGGGATAGCCATCACTGAAATTCCGCGGCAATGCAGCGATCTCGGCCTCGGGCATAGGCTTGCTGTAGAGGAACCCTTGTGCCAACTGACAGCCGTGGGCCGCCAGGAAGGCTGCCTGCTCGATCGTTTCGACACCTTCCGCCACCACCTGCTGACCGAGGCTGCGCGCGATGGACAAGATGGCTTTCACGAGTTCAGCCCCGTAATGGTCGGTGATGACGCTTTGTATGAACGAGCGGTCGATCTTCAACGTATCGATGGGGAACCGCGCCAGATAGCTCAGTGCCGAATAGCCGGTACCGAAATCGTCGATAGCGATGGAAACGCCCATGGACCGAAGTTCCGAAAGTGCATCCAGTGTCTTGCCGTTATCGTCGAGCAGAAGGCTTTCGGTGATTTCAAGTTCTATCCACTCCGGGCGGCAAGCGGTGTCATTCAGGATATCGGCCACCACCCCAGCCAGATTCTGGGACTGGAACTGTCTGGCCGATAAATTGATCGCCACCTTGTGAGGAGCCATACCTGCGGCGTTCCATTTTGCGGCCGTCCTGCAGGCCTCGCGCAGCACCCATTGGCCCAGATCGACGATCAGCCCGGTATCCTCGGCAATCTGGATGAACTGAGTGGGGGGCACCATGCCAAGCCGCGGATGGCACCATCTCAGCAAGGCTTCCGAACCTACCATCGCTCCGTCGTCCAGCGACACCTTGGGCTGGTAATGCAGTTCGAGCTCCATGCGTTCGGCGGCGCGTCGCAGTTCCGATTCCAGGGTCAGGCGCTGTTTGGCGCTGGCCGTCAGGTCTTTTGAGTAATAACGAAAATTATTGCGTCCACTGCGTTTGGCGAAATACATCGCTGCATCCGCATATTTCACCAGGTCTCCGGCATCGCTGCTGTCGTCGGGGTAAACCGCGATGCCGATACTGCACGACACAAAGACCTCCCTGCCGTCCAACAGAAAGCATTCTTCGAACTTTCCGAGTATCTTGTCGGCGATGCGGGCGAGATCATCGCCATGACGAACTTCCGGCAGCAGGATGGCGAACTCGTCGCCCCCAAAGCGCGCTACGGTGTCGTAGCTGCGCACGCATGCACTCAGTCGTGCAGCCGCTTCGCGCAACAACTCATCGCCGACGGCGTGACCCATGGTGTCGTTGACGGCCTTGAATTGATCCATGTCGATCAGCATCACACCCGCCATCTGGCCATGCCACGAGGCATCGACGATCATCTGCTGCAAGCGGTCGTTGAACAGCGCACGGTTCGGCAGCGACGTGAGCGAGTCGTAAAAGGCCATCCGATGGATTTTCTGGCGGGAATCGCTCAACTCGGTGATATCGCGCCCTACCATGAGCACGCTTTCCACACTGCCATCTTCAGCGAATTCCGGGGTCATACGGACCAGATGACAGAGTTCGCGGCCGCTTCTGTCTTTCCATGTCATCTCGAATTCGCGGCCCTTCGCGGTCTCGAACACCTCACTCATGTTCTGTTCGTAGATGGAGGCATATGACCCACCCGGACATTCCGATGGCGTCTTGCCGAGTAATGCAGCCATGTCATCCCCTACCAGCGTCGCAGCGAAAGCCGGATTGACATACAGGCGCCGCAAGTCACGGTCATAGCGTGCCACCATATCAGGGGAGTGTTCGACCAGGGTACGAAATTCCCGCTCGCGCGCGGCCAGCGCCGACTGCATCCGTTTGCGCTCAGTAATGTCGCAGCCGACACCGAGCACCCCGGTCATCCTGCCGTGTGCGTTGAATACCGGTACCTTGCGCGTTTCCAGCAATACAGGCTGGCCGGTGAGGTGATGCGTGATCCATTCCTCGTCGAGACAAAGGCGCCCGGCCTCCATCGCGGCCCGGTCGGACTCGCGACAGCAAGCGGCCTCTTCGGGCTCGAACAGGTCGTAATCCGTTCCCCCGACGACCTCGGCTTCGCGTTTCCCCACTGCCTGGGCAAACGCCTGGTTGCAAAACAGGAAGATGCCCTCGACATCCTTCAACCACACCATGTCGGGAATGGCCTGAACCACACTGAGCAGACGTGTGCGCGTCTCGTCGAGGGCGTGTTCCACCTGCTTGCGCTCGGTGATGTCGCGCGACAACACCAGGAAGGTGTCGGCGGACGGCGTGCTGCCGGGCTTCTTCGCCAGCGAGTGCTCAAACCAGAGGCACTCGCCGTCCGGCAGGGGGATGCTGAAGATATTGCCGTAAGTCACCCCTTTCTCGTCGGCCTCGGCGATGGCCTTCAGCGCGTCGACAGCTTGTTCGGGTGGCAGTACTTCGTGGACCGTCCTGCCCAGCAGTTCTTCCTTCGGCGCCGCCAGCATGTCGGGGTTCTTCGTCCAGACATTCAGGTATGTTCCGTCTCGGTCCACCTCGAATAGCACGTCGGGGATGGCGTTGATGATCCCCTCCACCAGCTCGAGCGCCTCCCTGAGATCCCTTTCCCGATATTTGCACTCAGTGAGATCCGCCATCTCAGCGGAGCGCTGCAAGGGCCTGTCGTTGTCATTGGATCGAGTCATGTGGTTCGCCGTTTCCTTAGAATTCCAGCCACTCGTCCTCGGCAGGAGTCTTCGTGGTGGTTCCGGACGCAGACGGCAATGCAGCGGAGCGGAATGCCGAAGATGGCGCCTTCTCGTTGGAGCTTGGCCGGTCTTGCGTTATCGCCGGCTGGGAAGCCCCCCGCCTGGCCCGCACTTCGTGTTCATTCAAGCGAAATACCGCCACGGCCTGCTCCAGTTGCTGTGCCTGCTTCTCCAGGGTGGTGGCAGCAGCAGCCGCTTCTTGAACCAAGGCGGTATTCTGCTGCGTCACCCCATCCATCTGACTCACGGCCTGGTTCACCTGGTCGATGCCATCGCTCTGCTCCTGTGACGCGGAGGAAATCTCATCCATGATGTCGGTGACACGCTTGACCGCCGTGACGATCTCTTGCATGGTCTTGCCGGCATCCTCCACCAGCGCGGAACCTCGGCTGACCTGCCCCACGGAGTGCTCGATCAGTTGCTTGATCTCACTGGCGGCCGCCGCCGAGCGCCCGGCGAGGTTACGGACTTCTCCCGCCACCACGGCGAAGCCTCGACCTTGATCTCCAGCCCGGGCGGCTTCCACGGAAGCGTTGAGCGCCAGGATGTTGGTTTGAAAGGCAATCGAGTCGATCAGGCCGGTGATGTCGGCGACTTTCCGCGATTCCTCGGAAATGTCCTGCATGGTGGCGACCACCTGCTGCACCACCTCGCCGCCATGCTCGGCAGTGCTTGAGGCCTCCTGGGCCAGCCCGCTGGCTTGCAAGGCATTGTCGGCATTCTGCTTCACGGTGGCGGTCAACTGCTCCATGCTCGCCGCCGTCTCCTCGAGCGACGCCGCCTGCTGATCGGTGCGTAAGGAAAGATCGGCATTGCCACTGGCGATGTCCTGGCTGCCCACCAGGATCGCGCCACTGCCCTCGCGCACCGAGCCGATCATATCGACCATCCTCAGTCGCATCTGGCACAAAGCATTGAGCAACTTGCCAATTTCGTTCTCGCTGGTGGTGAGGATCTTGTGCGACAGATCGCCTTCGGCCATGCGATTCACCATGGCGACGGCCTGCGCAACCGGCTGAATGACGACTCTTCTCAGCCCCACATAGAGCAGTACCAATACCAGTGCAGTCAACGCGATCACGCCGAGGTCTATCCAGGCGTAAAGTTCGCTTCGAGAGGCATGTTGACGCATCAGTTCCCGAGACTGGGACTTCAGGTATTCGGTAAAATCACGACCGCTGACGGCAAGGATATTCGCCACGGCACTCACTTCATCTCTCAACACCATGAAGTTGGCAGAATCGCTCTGATCCAGCGCCTCCCGCTGACGCTCCAACAGTGATAGCATCCTTGCATAGTCGGCCCTCATCTCTTCTCTCAGGCGCTCCCCTTGCCCCGTTTCCAGGGGGGTGGCCATCAGCGCGTCGATGCTTGCCTGCGCCTTATCGATAGTGCCCTCGAAGGCCTCCAGTTGCCGGTCCGCTTCCAGCGAGCGACCTTCCTCGCGGTAATGGGAAGCGGCGTCCAGGTGCCCCCGCGCCTCCAGGAAGAGACTCCCCGTCATGAAATTCTTCTCTTGCAGCAGGTGGCTGGCATGGAGGCCTGCCTGCGTTGCTCTGGCATCGCGATCATTGATGAATGCCAGCGTGAAAATGATGCCCACGAACAGAGCGAAACAGGTGAGAACGGCGATCACGGCCGTGTGGAGACTTATTCGGCGCAGCATGTTGCATGTCCCTATGGGTGAATGGAACCACACATGGATTCTCGGCCGTAAGGGATGATTCTTGAGCGTTATGGGAAGGTGTGTAGCGCGAAACGGATAGTCGCCCCCAGTCCTCAACGGAAACTGGATAGTGTTTTCACAGCGGCCTCGTCTCGGGGAGAAGTTCGGACTCCATGACATGCCAAAGCGCCACACCCCAGCCGGCTGGAATGTGGCACTCAGGGATAGTTAAAATGTTTTTGTAGCAGTTTCAGCGCACCATTGGAGCGGGATGGTGCTCGATCCAGTGACGGGCGATGTCCACTCGACGCGTGACCCACACCCGATCGTGAGCCTCGATGTGATCGAGGAAACGTTGTAGACCACGGAAGCGGCCAGGGCGACCGATCAGGCGGCAGTGCAAGCCGATGGAGAGCATCTTGGGTGACTCTTCGCCTTCGGCATACAGCACGTCGAAGGCGTCGCGCAGATAGGTGAAGAAGTGCTCGCCGGTGTTGAAGCCTTGCGGCGTGGCAAAGCGCATGTCGTTGGTGTCCAGCGTGTAGGGCACCACCAGATGAGCTTGCTCTTCGCCCTGGCTGTCGCGTTCGCGAGTCCAGAACGGCAGATCGTCGCCGTAGTAGTCGCTGTCATAGAGGAAGGAGCCTTCGTCCAGTACCAGGCGCCGCGTATTGGGACTGTCACGGCCGGTATACCAGCCCAGCGGTTTTTCCCCATAGAGTCTCTGGAAAATCTCGATAGCGCGCTGCATGTGTTCGCGCTCGATGTTCTCTGACATCCCCTGATAGTGGATCCAACGCCAGCCGTGACAGGCGATCTCATGCCCCAGCTCCTTGAAAGCAAGGGCTAGCTCAGGGTGACGCTCCAGGGCCATGGCCACCCCGAACACCGTCAACGGCAAACCGCGACGCTCGAACTCACGGAGCACGCGCCACACACCGGCACGAGAGCCGTATTCGTAGATCGACTCCATGCTCATGTGACGTTCTGGGTAAGCCTCGGCACCAACGATCTCAGAAAGAAATTTCTCGGAATGGCTATCACCGTGAAGCACGCAGTTTTCACCGCCTTCCTCATAATTGAGGACGAACTGAACGGCAATGCGAGCCCGACCCGGCCAGTTGACTTGTGGTGGAGTGCGACCGTAGCCGATCAGGTCACGGGGATAGGTATCGTTGGGTATCGAGCTCATGGCGGCATCCTTTTTGTTTTCTCATGACTTGTTTCTCGTGGCCAAACAGCCATCACTATGTATACAAAGAAAAGATAGGGTGTATCCACTCTTTGTGCAAGCCAGAGCAACGGAAACCAGACAGTCTCCACGTCAATTTCCTTTCCTAGCATCGTTGACTGCAGGCTGCAGCCGCATGAGAAAGCGGTTTTTTACCTCTCCCACCGCAGCTCAGCATGGCGCACCTCAATAATGTATACAAAAATACAAGAATATTGGCGACATAATGATTTGAAAAGTAGCGGCAATAGTGTGCTACATGTCGACCAATCGCTTACCGTATTACATAGAGCAATATATCCATCTGATTTTTATAGACAAATATTCAATTCCATAAAATATCATTTCGGACTTGCGTCGATCATTGCCATCGCCTATTTTGTGTACAAAGACAATTTTTTTTGTTCACAACAATAAATCAACATATCAGGAGCACAACAGGCGATGCATATCCGCGTCATCAACCCCAACACCACTACCGACATGACGTCGGCAATCGGTGAAGCGGCCCGCCTCATTGCCGCCCCCGGCACGCATGTCACCACCACCCAGCCAGCTCACGGTCCTGTTTCCATCGAAAGCCACTTCGACGAAGCGATCAGCGCCGTGGGGGTACTGGAAGAAGTTCTGACCGGTGAACGCGAACAGGTCGATGCCTATGTCATCGCCTGCTTCGGCGATCCCGGCCTGCAGGCAGCGCGAGAACTGACGCGCGCCCCAGTGATCGGTATCGCTGAGGCAGCCTTCCACATGGCCAGCTTGATCAGCACCCGTTTCTCGATCGTCACCACTCTGGGGCGCACCGGCATCATCGCCGAGCATCTGCTGGATCAATACGGTTTTCGTCATCATTGCCGGCGAGTCCGCGCCGCTGAAATCCCGGTACTCGATCTTGAAGAAAACGCCGACGCGGCGCTGGATCGCGTGATTACCGAGTGCCAGCGCGCCAAGGAGGAGGACAATATCGGCGCCATCGTGCTGGGTTGCGGAGGCATGGCCAAGCTGACCGGCCAGATTCGTGACGCCGTAGGACTACCCGTGGTCGAGGGCGTCACTGCAGCCGTCAAGCTAGCCGAAGCACTAGCCGGTCTCGGCCTGCAGACCAGCAAGCACGGCGACCTGGCCTTCCCTCGGCCGAAATCCTTCGTCGGGCGTTACGAGCATTTGTCGTACCTCGACCTCCAGTCCAAGGATAGGGGGTAACGACGACAGCCAGATACCAACGACACCAACAATACGAGCACGCCGCAAGAGCACCTTCCGGCCATCAAGCCGGACAGACAACAACAATTCATTCAACCCTTGCGAGGACACCATCATGAACAACGAGCCGCTTCAGGCCCAAGCCACCGTGGCCGGCCAGCCCGGCAGCCCAACGACCAAGGCTCCGGGTGAAGAGTCACTGGCGCCCCAGAAGACCCGTATCATGGGTCGAACTTCCTACCTGCTGGCCTGGTTCGGTGGGTGTGTATCGATCGGGACCTTCACCATGGGCTCCAGCGTCGTCGGTACCCTCAACCTGATCCAAGCCACCCTGGCGATCGCCATCGGTTGCTTCGTGATCGGTATCGCCTTGGCACTAAATGGTGCCGCTGGCTACAAGTACGGCATTCCCTTCATGGTCCAGGCGCGCAGCGCCTTCGGCTTTGCCGGCACCCGCTTGCCGGGGCTGGTGCGCGCGGTTCCAGCCATCGTCTGGTACGGCTTCCAGAGCTGGATCGGGGCCGGTGCCCTGAACATGGTCTCGGCGACACTGTTCGGCTTCGACAACCTGGTGTTCTACTTCATCACTTTCCAGTTCCTGCAGATCGGCCTGTCGGTGATGGGTTTCCAGGGCATCAAGTGGCTGGAAAACATCGGTAGCGCCTTCATCCTCGCCTCGCTGGTCTACATGTTCTACAGCACGGTGCAGCGCTACGGTGACGTGCTGTCGGCCAACCTGCTGACCATGGAAGGCTCCTGGGGCCTGCCCTTCTGGGGTGCCACCATGCTGTTCCTGGGCATCTACAGCACCATGATCCTCAACGTCGGCGACTATGCCCGCGAGCACAAGCACGGTACCGGCCCGGGGCTGTTGACCACCATCTATTCGATGTCGATCCTACCCTGCACGCTGTTCATGGGCCTGATCGGCTTCATGGTCTCCGAAGCCACCGGTGTCGCCGACCCGATCAAGGTGTTCGCCAATGCGGTGGACAACACGCCGCTGCTGATGACCACGCTGCTGTTCATCGCCTTCGCCCAGGTCACCACCAACGTGCTCAACAACGTGGTACCGCCGACCTATGTGCTGATGGATGTCTTCAAGCTGAAGTTCCGCACCGCCACGGTGATCGTCGGCCTGCTGGCCTTCGCCACCTTCCCCTGGAAGCTGGTGCAGGACGAATCCGCCGCCGGCTTGCAGTTGTTCGTGCAGACCTACTCGGCGTTCCTGGGCCCGATCTTCGCCATCCTGGTGGTCGACTACTTCCTGATCCGTCGTCGCACCCTGGATCTTACCAAGCTGTATGACGAGCAAGGGCCCTACCGGGGCGTCAACTACGCCGCCTTGGTCGCCACGGCTGTTGGCATCGTTGCGGCGCTTAGCTTCTCCGCGGTGTCCTGGTACGCGAGCCTGATCCCAGCTGGCGCCACCTACTATCTGTTGATGCAGCACTGGGCCCCGTGCCAGCGCTTCCGTAGCTGATCACACGCGGTGGGACGTGTCATCGCCCCGTTCGGTATAGCCGAACGGGGCCTATCATCATAAAGACAATCATGAGGGTGCCCACATGAACGACAACGATCTGGATATCCAGAGGATCGATCCAACCCTGTACAACGAGGACCTGGCCCCCATCCCGCACAGCAAGCGCTCATGGGGCTGGTTCGAAATCTTCAATGTATGGTCCAACGACATCCAAAGCCTGTTCGGCTACACCCTGGCAGCCTCGCTGTTCCTGACTTATGGCCTGAATGGCTGGGCGGTGATGGCCGCCATCATCCTGGCCGGCGTCATCGTCATGGTGCTGGTCAACCTGACCGGCAAACCCAGTGTGAAGTACGGCATCCCATTCCCTGTGATGATCCGGGCCAGCATGGGGGTGCGAGGCGCCAACCTGCCGGCCATGCTACGCGCGATCATCGGCATCTTCTGGTATGGCGTACAAACCTACTTCGCCTCCACGGCGGTGGCGCTGCTGATCACCGCCTTCGTCGGCGCCGGCGATGGCAGCACGTTCCTGGGGTTGTCCGGCGTGGCTTGGGTCTCGTTCGTGATCGTATGGATCTTCCAGATCGCGATCTTCTGGCAAGGCATCGACCGCATCAAGCACTTCCTCAACTGGGCTGGCCCATTGGTCTACGTGGTGATGGTGGCATTGATGGTCGTGGTGTGGGTCCAGGCCGGTGATGAACTGCTGCCTGCCGTCGCCACCATCTTCAGTGCCTCGGGCGAGCACTCCGGCAGTTCCATTGCCGCCTTCCTGGCCATCGTCGGCACCATGGTCGCCTACTTTGCAGCGGTAGTGATCAATTTTGGCGACTTCACCCGCTTCGTGAAAAGCGAGCGGCACATGAAGCTCGGCAACCTGCTCGGCCTGCCACTCAACGTGGCTTTCTTCTCGTTCATCGCACTGATCATCACTGCCGGCACCCTGGTGCTGTTCGGCGAGGCGCTAACCAACCCGGCGGATATCGTCGAGCGTGTCGACTCCCTGCCATTGACTATCATCGCGGCGCTGACCTTCTTCGCCGCTACCGTAGGCATCAACCTGGTCGCCAACTTCATTCCGCCGGCCTACGATCTGGCCAACCTCTTCCCCAGCAAGATCAGCTTCAAGATAGGGGGATTGATCACCGCCATCGTCGCGTTCTTCATCGGTGCACTGTGGGTATCGGTGATCAGCCAGATCGGTGTTCCTGGATTCGTCAATGCCCTGGGCGCCGTCGTCGCTCCCTTCTACGGCATCATCGTGGTCGACTACTATCTGGTGAAGCATAAGCGGCTGGATATCCAGCAGATGTTCTCTGCGGCACCGGACAGTGCCTACTACTACGTCAAGGGCTGGAACCAGAAAGCCCTGATGGCCTTCGGTCTGGCCGCATTGTTCTCGATCTCTTCGGTGTGGGTTCCTGCCTTGGCGGCACTGACCGGCTATGCCTGGCTGATCGGTGCAGGGCTCGGCGGTGCACTCTACTACTTCCTGATGCAGCGCCAGCCGGTAACCGTTCCTACGGCCAAGTCCTGAGTTCCCTCCCTTCGATGACACACGCCCCGCGCCATTGGCGCGGGGCGTTCACTTGAGGGAAGCCACATGATGTCACCCCATGAAGATACGGTGCAGGTCGGGAACTTCATCCGCTTCTTCGACGATCGACAGTGATGACTCGATGGTCTTGAGATGACGGCTCATGAAGGCCTTGGCGCGCTCGCCATTGCCTTCTTCGAGGAAGCGGATCAACTCGTCATGATCATGCGACTCACAGCCCAGATGTCCTGAACTGCCGTAAACGGCCAGGATCAGCGACGAGCGTGAACACAGGCGGGCAACGAACTCGGCCAGGGTTGCATTGCCGGAAAGCTTGGCCAAACGCTCGTGAAAGGCAGCCGACAACTTGATCGCCGTGCTCTGCTCGCCGGCACGCAGTGCCTGGCGTTCGCGGCTGGCCATGTCACGCAATTCGCGGATATCGATGTCAGTGATGCGGCGAGCGACCTCTGGCATCAAACCGCACTCCACCATTTGGCGCGCCTCGAAGACATCCTTGGCTTCCTCGGCAGTGGGCCGCGTCACGCTGGCTCCTCGACGTGGCGTCAGGGTCACCAACTGCTCTAGTGCCAGACGCTGCAGGATCTTGCGAATACCGGTGCGGCTGACGCCGAACACGTCGGATAGCGCATCCTCGCGCAGGCGCGCTCCCGGTTTCAGGCGATGTTCGATGATGGCATCGCTGATCGAGCGGTAGATCGCATCATGACGCTCAGCACCGTCGCCATTCTTGCCTCGACGCTTGGGGCGCTCACCCGCCTTGTCGTCTTGAACCAGCGATGGGGACGGCGCTTGATTTCGCTCGGTCATGATTGGCAACACTCCACATCGACTGGACATCAAGGAATATCTCCATTGTATACGCTTTATGCCTGTCGATACGACCTGTGGCCCGTCAGCGACATCACTCCGACCAAGCCGCAATGACCTCTCGCTCTTCATCCGTCATGTTGGTCATGTTACCCAACGGCATGTACTTGCTTGCCACCACTTGCTTGGTGCGATCGATCTGACGCAGCAGTTGCTCTTGGGTGTCGTACACGACACCGGCAGGGGCAGAAGCGAAACCGGGCTGTGTCGGCGCTTGCGAATGGCACGCCACACACCGGTCGGTGACGATGGCATGTACCTCATTCAGCGTCGGGCCTTCGGTTGCCGCCACGGCATTGGAAGTTGGACTACTGGCGGGTGCGGCAAGCCATACGCTGAGCAGAATCAATGCTACCCCTGCCACAGGGTAGGCCGGCTGGATCTTGCCGCTGTGCATCACCACGAAAAATTGACGGATCAATGCACCGGCGAAGATGAATAGCGACATGATGACCCACGACAGCTCATGGCTGTACATGAATGAATAGTGATTACTCAACATCAGCAATACCACCGGCAGGGTGAAGTAGGTGTTGTGAACCGAGCGCTGCTTGCCGCGTTTGCCATCCAATGGATTGGGTTCTTCACCGGCTTCCATCGCTTTGACCATGCGACGCTGTCCAGGAATGATCCAGAAGAACACATTGGCCGACATGGCGGTGGCCATCACCGCTCCGGTCAACAAAAAGGCCGCTCGTCCCGCGAAGATCTGCGTGCTCAGGTAGGCAATCACCACCATCAGCACTGCCACCGCCAGGCTCAGGATGCCATCACGTTCCATGTTGGGGCTGAGACGTTTGCACAGTTCGTTGTAGACGACCCACCCCAGTAGCAGGAACACCAGCGCCACGATATTGGCTTGCCAGCCCGTCATGTTGGCCGCCCATTCCCAGCTACTGTTGGGATTGATCAGATAAACTCCGGGGCTGGTCATGTACAGCAGGGTGAATAGGGCAAAGCCCGACAGCCAAGTGGTGTAGGACTTCCAGAACGACCAATGCAGATCGTCGGGAAGTTTTCCCGGGCTAGTGGCATATTTCTGGTTATGGTAGAAGCCGCCGCCATGCACGGCCCACATTTCGCCGAATACGCCTTTCTTACGAGCACTCTCGTCTTGAGGCGTTTTCAGGCTGTTATCCAGCATCACGAAGTAGATCGACTCACCGATCCAGGCAACGGCGGCAATGACATGCAGCCACCTGAGCAGCATATTGGCGAAATCGAGGAAGTAAGCTTCCATAACTCGGTTCTCGTCTTGTGCGGTTGTTGTCTATCGTCTCGGGAGTGGTGCGACTCAACTTCCCCGATAAGTGGAATAGCTATACGGCGAAAGCAACAGGGGAACATGATAATGCTCGGAGGCATCGGCCACTCCGAAGCGCAACGGGATGCGATCCAGGAAGCGCGGTTCACGACCCGGCACGCCTTGGCGCTGCAGGTATTCACCAGCATGGAACAGTAGTTCATATTCACCGCAAGTGAAGGCCTCACCCTCGAGAATCGGCGCATCACAACGGCCGTCGTCGTTGGTCACGACTTCGCCCAGGCGTATGCGTTGCTCGTCCTCCAGACGGAATATCTCAATCCGAATGCCCTGGCCTGGGCATCCCCGAGCGGTATCCAGTACATGCGTCGTCAAGCGTCCCATAGGGAACTCCTATTGTTATGGTGTAGGCTGTACCTCATCCTCTTGAAGACAGTTTTAGCTCTAAAAAGAGTACATTTCAAAGTTTTTTTGTATACAGTTAGTGTATCGCCTTTTTCTATATGACATTGAACCACGCCAGGAGACTCACACAATGAGCGACAAGATACTGACTCCGCCACCTCGCACGCTGGACCGCGACGCCTTCGTGGCACGCTTCGGCGATATCTACGAACATTCTCCCTGGGTCGCCGAGTTGACTTGGGAGAGGGGGCTGACGACTGCGCAGGACACCCCTGCGGGGCTTGCCGACGCCATGGGGAACGCGCTGGCCACAGCCAGCGCCGAGCGTCAGCTCGAAGTGATCCGCGCTCACCCCGACCTTGCTGGCAAGGCCGCCCTGGCAGGCGATCTCACCGATGACTCCACCCGAGAGCAGGCCGGTGCTGGACTCGACCAGTGCACGCCTGAAGAACTGGCCCGTTTCGAATGCTTGAACGAGGCCTATAAGGCACGTTTCGACTTTCCCTTCGTGATGGCGGTCAAGGGTAACGATCGTCATGCCATTCTGGCGGCCTTCGAACGACGCCTGAACAACTCGCCGGATGAGGAACGCCGCACCGCTGTCGAGCAGATCAACCGCATTGCCCGCTTGCGGCTAGAGGATCGGGCCGGCAAATAAAATGGAAGTGTTTTCCGTCATCACGACAGCACGCTCATGAGCGTGTATGCTATGACGCTGCAAACGAACGCATGTTGGCACCATGAGCGTGACGGAGACGAAGGTGTGACGACGGAGACCAGACGCAAACCGGTGGGGCGCCCCGCTGGGGCGGGCAAGAGCAGCGGTGGACACAGTCAGTCGCTGGTTCGCGGGCTCAACATTCTCGAGGGACTGGCCGCAGCACCCGGTGGCCTGGCCTTGTCGGATATTGCCCAGATCGTTGGTCTGGCCCCATCCACGACCCACCGCCTGCTACAAGCCCTGCATAAGCAAGGGTTCATTTCCCAAGATGCTGAGCTCGGCCTGTGGAAGATCGGCGTCAAGACCTTCCAGATCGGCAATACCTTTCTGGAAGCCCGCGACTTCGTGGCCACCGCCCGACCTTTCCTGCGCCGCTTGACCGAAGAGACCGGTGAATCGGCAAATCTTGGCATTCGTGACGACGGTATGGCGGTATTTCTGGCCCAGAGTGAATCGCCGCAAATGATGCGCATGATCACCCGGCTCGGCTCGCGTGCCCCAATGCACGCTTCCGGGGTCGGCAAGGCGCTGCTGGCATGGCTGCCGGACAAGGAGGTCGAACGTATCCTCCAGGCACGCGGCCTGTCGCGCGTCACCGACAATACCATCGACACCCCGGCACGCCTGCGCGAGGGGCTGGCCGAAATTCGCCGTCAGGGCTACGCCTGCGACCGCGAGGAACACGCCGTGGGGCTACATTGCGTGGCGGCCTCGATCCACGACGAACAGGGCCACCCATTAGCAGCGATTTCGGTGTCCGGCCCGGTAGCGCGGATCCCCGAATCGCGCCTGGCTGAACTCGGCGGCTTGGTCAGTCGTGCAGCACGCGAGATCACCATCCAGCTCGGCGGCTACGTGCCGCGACATGAGGAAGCGGCGAAGCAAGGCTGAGCCGCGCCCTCCGTCAGGTATTGAGCACCACCCCTCCATTGAGATGCAGGGTCTGGCCGGTCATGTAGGAAGAGTCATCGCTGGCCAGATAAACGTAGGCCGGCCCCATCTCACTAGGCTGGCCGGCCCTGCCCATCGGCACCTGCTCGCCAAAGGACTCGACTTTCTCCGCGGGAAAGCTAGCCGGGATCAGCGGCGTCCATACCGGGCCCGGTGCTACGGCATTGACGCGAATCCCCCTCTCCACCAATGAAGTGGCCAGCGAACGTACCAGCCCCTGGATAGCGCCTTTGGTGGAGGTATAGTCAATCAGCGAGCCATGCCCCTTGAAGGCATTGATCGACGATGTGGAGATGATGGTATCGCCTTCGTCCATGTGCGGCAGGGCCGCCTTGGCCATATAGAAATGGCTGAAGATGTTGGTCTGAAAAGTACGTTCGAGCTGGTCGTCAGGGATCTGGGTCACGTCATCCCAGTCGTACTGCTCGGCAGCGTTGTTGACCAGGATATTAAGCTTGCCAAAGGTCTCCAGCGTCGTGTCGACGATCTCGCGGCAGAAAGCTGGTTTACCGACATCCCCTTTGATCAGTAGGCAACGTCGACCCTCCGCCTCGACCAGCGCTCGGCTGTCCTCGGCATCGCGTTCCTCGTCAAGATAGACGAGCACGCTGTCGGCACCCTCGCGGGCATAGTGCAAGGCTACGGCGCGACCGATACCACTGTCACCACCGGTGATGATCGCCACTCTGTCCTCTAGCTTGCCGGTACCACGATAGCTTTCACGAATGAACTCTGGCTCCGGGCGCATACGGTGCTCGTCGCCAGGTTGCTTATGCTGTTCTTGGGGAGGTTGCTTATGCTCGACCATGTACCATCCCTCCTTGCTTCACTGCGGACGCCAGGCACCATTTTCATAAGGCACCTCTTGCCGTGGATACTTGCCTGTGAAGATAGAAGGACTTCGCTTCTGGCAACAAGCGAAGTGGTTGGCGTACTCTCGTGAAGTGTGCGGAAATGGCGTTACACTAGCGACCATTTCCTATCACCATGCCGAGGCCTGCGATGAGTCCCCATCTGTTGTCCGTCGATTCCCTATCCCGTGACCAGGTCGATCACCTGCTGCGCGTCGCTTCCCGCATGGAGCCAATCGCCCAGAGGCGCAAGATCACGCGGGTGCTGGAAGGCGCGGTACTCGGCAACCTGTTCTTCGAGGCCAGCACGCGCACCCGGGTCAGCTTCAATGCCGCCTTCTGCCGGCTGGGCGGCAGTGTCTGCGACACCACCGGCTTCACCTTCTCGTCGATGGCCAAGGGCGAGTCGCTCTACGATACCAGCCGAGTGATGAGCGGCTATGTCGACGCCATCGTGATGCGCCATCCGGAACAGGGGTCGGTGGCGGAGTTCGCCGCTGCCACCCATGTGCCGGTGATCAACGGTGGCGATGGCCCTGGTGAACACCCCAGCCAGGCACTGCTCGATCTCTACACTATCGACAAGGAATTTGCCCGGCTCGGCAAGTCGCTTGTCGGCGCCCACCTACTTCTGACCGGGGATCTCAAGTACGGGCGTACTGTGCATTCGTTGATCAAGCTGCTGTCGCTCTACGACCCCATGCGTATCACCCTGGTATCGCCGCCGGGACTGGAAATGCCCAGCCATTTGATCGACCTGGTTACCTCCCGAGGCCACCGTGTCGAGCAGCGAGAAAGCCTGGCCAATGACTTCTCGGATCTGGATGTGATCTATACCACACGCATCCAGAAAGAACGCTTCACCGACGAGATGAGCGAGAGCTTCAACGGCATTTCCCAGGATTTCAGTGTCAATCGCGCCTTCCTTGAATCGCGCTGCAACGCCACCACCATCGTCATGCACCCACTGCCTCGTGATAGCCGCCCCGGTGCCAACGATCTCGACGTCGACCTCAACGGCGACCCCCGTCTGGCAATCTTCCGCCAGACCGATAATGGCATCCCCATGCGCATGGCGATCTTCGCCACCTTGCTGAAGGTAGAGGAACTGATCGAAAAGGACCTGCGCGAGGTACGCTGGTTCGTGCCGAAGAAAATTGGCGTCGACGATGGTCAACCCGGCTGACAGCCAGCACAGGACAAGGCTTTGCCCAACAGAACCTAGACTTTTGGATGGCTGCGCGGTAGGTCGGGATATGCCAGACTGCCGCGAGCGGGAAGGGCTGCCCACCCTTGGCCCATATTGCGTCAACCCGTATCGATTTCGAGTCAACGATCCAACCGACTGCCAGTCGTGAAGGGAGGTGTTGCGCCAATGAATCTGAATCGAGCCTATATCCTGCTAGGTATCTTCTACAGTTTGCTTGTCCTGCTGGGCGCCATCGCATTGCTGATCGGGGCCGGCTCTCCCATGTCGCTGATACAGGTGGCAATTGGCGCCCTGACGGTGATCGGACTATGGGGCTACATCCTTGACAAAGGCTTTCTCAATCCACGTATATGGCGGCAACTCGCCTATGCCCTGGGTGCCGGTATCGTTCTGCAACTGGTAGCGACCTTCACGGCTTCACTCTCTTCGGTGGACATTACCTGGATGCTGATTAGTGCCGTCTTTTCCGCACTGGTGATCTTCATTCTGCATCAGTATGGCGATCGCGATCAGGAGCTATGGGCCACGCCCGAGGAGATCGAAGGCGGCCGGGTGCTGGGTGAACTGCTTTCCCAGCAGCAGGAACTGGTCATGGAGAAGCAGGAACAGGACAGACAGGCCATCGTTAACGTGTCCAAGGTGGGGGAACGGTATCGCGCCAGCGTCGTCAGGGCACGAGGAGAAGCCGAAGAACGTTTCGAGGAGCACTTCTCAAGCCTCTCGACACTGGCCTTCTTCATCGAGAAGTATACCTGCATCACGATAGGAGACTTTGGTCATAAGTACGCTGTAAGCCCCATGAGCATCGCGTAACCATACGCGGGTTCACACTGCCGCCTTAAGCCACTCATGCGCGGGGCGGCAGCCCTTCCCTGAGTGCGAAGAAGCTCTCCAGAATCAACTGTGCGGCAATGCCGTCGACCCCTTCCTCGCGATAGTTGCCACGATGGCCCTGCTCTCGAGCGATGGCCTTGGCCTCGCGGGTCGAGCCGCGCTCGTCGACCATCTCACACGGCTTGCCGTAGCGACCATATAGGCGCTTGCCGAACTTGCGCGCCCGCGTACTCATCTCGGATTCGCTGCCATCCATGTTCAGCGGCAGGCCGACCACGAACAGATCGGGGTGCCACTCATCGACCAAGCGCGTCATCTCGTTCCAGTCGGGAATACCATCACGTGCCGGTAACGGCTCCAGTACCGTGGCCTGGCCAAGTATCTCGTTGCCCACCGCGACCCCGATGCGTCGTACGCCGAAGTCGAAGGCCAGGATCAGCCGTTGTCCTGCCGTTGCCATCAAGAGTGACCTGCATCGCGACTCATCAGATTAAGATCGACCCCCAGGATACCGGCGGCTGCACTCAGCCGTTGCTCGGGTGGTACGTCAAACAGAATATCGGCACGTCCTTCCACCGTCAGCCAGGAATTTTCCTTGAGCTCGTGCTCGAGCTGACCAGCCTCCCAGCCGGCACACCCCAAACAAACCAGGAAATCCTTCGGCCCCTCGCCAGCGGCGAGTGCCTTGAGCATGTCCATTGAAGTGGTCAATGCGATATCGTCAGCCACCTGGATGCTCGAGTCCCAGGGCTGGCAACTGCCGCGATGTAGAATGAAGCCACGATCCTTGTGCACCGGACCACCGTAATAGACCAGGGCATCGCGGTGCGGGCTGTCATCGCCACCCAGATCGAGCTGTTCGAACAAGGCATCCAGTGTGAGGTCGAGCGGACGATTGACGATCACGCCCATGGTGCCGTTGTCATCGTGGTCGCACAGATAGCTCAGGCTACCGGCAAAGTTGGAATCCTCGAGATGAGGCATCGCCAGCAGAAAATGATTCTTCAAGCTTTGCATGGGCCTCCTGGGCGGCAGGGTCGATCACCCTATCGCACGCCGAAATTGTTGCCGTTACCGAAGCGCCAGACACGTGTGATGGTCAGACGTTCCAAACCGGCCATACCGCGATCGAAGGGCCGGTAAGGCGCTGCACCTTGCACGGTATCCAGTGCCGCCTGATCGAGTTCGGAATGTCCCGACGATTGTACCACTTCCACCTGAAGTAACTGACCCTCGTGGTCAATCACCACACGAATTCGCAATTGGCCGGCAATATGCGCCGGTGCCGGATGGAAGCGATTACCGTATTCCTCGACCCGTCGCGTCCAGGCATCGATATAGCGCGCCTTGGCTGCCTGTTGCTCGGGGCTCTCGTTCCCCGCCCCCATATGGCTGGCATCGAAGCCTTGCTGACGCACACTGGCGGTAGCCTGCGCCAGTAGGTCACGGCCGTTCGCAGGCGGGGACGTGGTAGAAGGTGAAGAGGACGATTCGTTGGTTCGGGATATTGGCTCCGATGGCGGCGACGATGATGAGTTGGCTGGCTTCGGCACGCTTGCTGCGGGGCTCGGCGAAGTCGACTCGGCAGGCTCGGGCTTGGCAGCCTGCTCGATCGCCTCATCGGGCACCGTCACATCCGGCGTCTCGGGAGTCATCTCACGCTCAGACGGTTTGCCAACCTCATCGTCACTGGCCTGCTGATTCGCCTCGGCACTGGCCTCGACGGCTTCCGCCGCCACCGACGGCTGAGTGACCAGAGTCACATCGATACTGGAGTACCGTACTGGTGGGGTCTCAGGTGCCAGCGTCCAGCTGGCCACCGCTCCGAGTACAGCCACATGCAGCAGCAGTGATGCCACCCAGGCCAGCCAGTGACGGTAGGGTCGGGTAACCGCCGAATGATATACCGGATCGGTGGCTGTCAGCGCCATGGCGACGCCCCACCCCTAGGCCAATGCCCGACGACGGGCGATGGCATTCATCAGCATGCCCGCGATATCGGTACCACGCTGATCGTCGATCTCGCGTACACAGGTGGGGCTGGTAACGTTGATCTCGGTGATGTAGTCACCGATCACATCGAGACCGACGAACATCAGGCCTTTCTCCTGGATCATCGGCTTGACCTGCTCGATCAGCCAATGATCGCGTTCGGTCAGCTCACGGCTGACGCCACGTCCACCGGCAGCCAGATTGCCGCGCGTTTCACCGGCCATCGGCAAGCGTGCCAAGCCATAAGGTACCGGCTCCCCCTCGATCAGCAGAAAACGGGGGGCGGTCGCCATCGGTGATCTCGGGGATATAACGCTGCGCCATGATCTGACGCTTGCCGCGCTCGGTAAGCATTTCGATGATCGCGCCCAGATTGCGACCCTCGGGGCGCACATGGAACACGCCGGTGCCGCCCATGCCATCCAGCGGCTTGTAGATCACATCGCCATGCTCGGCATGGAAGGCACGCAATACCTTATCGCTGCAAGACACCAAGGTCGGTGTGCAACACTGTGGGAACTGCTGGGCGAAGAGTTTCTCGTTGCATTCGAGCAGAGCACGGGTGGGGTTGACCACCAGCACGCCTTCGCGTTCGGCGAAGCCCAGTAGATGCACGGCATTGAGGAAGTGGCTATCCACCGGGGGATCCTTGCGCATCAGGATCACATCCAACTCGGCCAGTGGTCGACTTTCCGGCTCGCCCAGGGCATACCAGTGCTCAGGGTCGCGGAATGCCTCGAGTTCGCACATCCGCCCCCAAGCGCGGCCATTGTGCAGAAACAGGTCTTCCTGCTCCAAATAGTACAGCGACCAACCACGCTCCTGGGCCGCCCACAGCATGGCCAGGGTGGTGTCCTTCTTGTAGGTGATATTGGCGATGGTATCCATGACCACGCCGACCTTGAGAGCGCGTTGACTCATTTCAGGCAGCCTTCCACGAAAGGGGAGTAATGAGCGCAGTATGCCGCAGGGAGAAGGAGAAGACCAAGGTAGAGGCTCAGTCCTCTTGCTCCGCCAGCAGCCGGATTCCCTCGCTCTCTATGACGATCAGGCGCTTCTTGTAGAGCCGCCCAATGGCCTGCTTGAAGGCATTCTTGCTCACGCCT
This sequence comes from Litchfieldella anticariensis FP35 = DSM 16096, assembly GCF_000409775.1. GTDB lineage: Bacteria > Pseudomonadota > Gammaproteobacteria > Pseudomonadales > Halomonadaceae > Litchfieldella > Litchfieldella anticariensis. Next base: position 107,033 of record NZ_KE332393.1, read on the forward strand.
AGACGTGCCTTGATCTCCGATGCCGGGCTCTTGTCGGAAAGCGCCAGATAGCCATGATGGCGGCGCAGCAGCTCGAGAATCTTGTCACCCACCATGTCTAGCCTGGCCGTACCGGGCGGCAACAGCGACAAGTCCAACCGACCATCGTCGCGCACGCGTTTCACGTAGCCGGTCAAGCGCTGCCCACGACGCGGCGCCTGGGGCAGGTCATCGTGATAGAGCAGCCCCCAGAAACGATGGTCAACCACCGCCTTGACGCCCAAGTCGGTGCGATCGGCAATCATCAGTTCGACCTCGTCTCCCGGAGCCAGGCCGCTAGCTTCGTCCGTAATGAAGCGGTCTAGCCGCTGTGATGCCACCGGGCGGCCACGATCGTCTTCGTAGACCATGACCAGCACCCGCTTACCGGGCTCGGGCCGAAAGCGCTGCTCGCCATAAGGCAGCAACAAATCCTTGGGTTGCCCCCAGTCAAGGAAAGCACCGGTATCGTTGACCGTCACCACCTGGAGGTAAGCCACCTGGCCGGGGCACACCAAGGGTGGGTGATCGGCGGAGTGACGACGGGCGGAGGAACGCTCTCTGGGAGACCGACTCATGGTGGTTGTCTGCTATCGCTAAGGGGCGGATATGATGGCATCCGAAGAGCGATCTTCGCAAAGCCTTACGTCAATGCCGTGCATTTCGTCCAAGACCCTGTAGATGGCGCGATCAGGTGGATACCGCCACTTGACGTCTCGCCGCCTGCAGGGTGTTGTGCATCAGCATGGCGATGGTCATTGGGCCGACGCCGCCCGGTACGGGGGTGATGGCCGAAGCCAGCGGCGCGACCACTTCGAAATCGACATCTCCCACTAGTTGCGCCGAGCCGTCATCATCCTCGACGCGATTGATACCGACATCGATTACCACCGCGCCAGGTTTGACCCATTCAGCAGTGACCAAGCCGGGCACGCCCACCGCGGCGACTACGATGTCTGCCTGGCGACAGATCTCTGCCGGTGATGGTGTGCGGCTGTGAATGACGGTCACGGTAGCGTTGTGCGCCAGCAACAGACTGGCCATTGGCTTGCCGACGATATTGGAGCGGCCGATGACCACCGCTCGCTTACCGCTGAGGTCAGGCCCCAACGCCTGCTCGATCAGGTGCATGACCCCCTTGGGTGTGCACGGCAGTAGTGCGGCGCCGATGGCACCGGTGACCAGACGGCCCACGTTGACGTAGTGGAACCCGTCGACATCCTTGTCGGGCGCAATGGCTTGGATCACGCAATCGGCATCGATCTGCGCCGGCAGCGGCAACTGCACCAGAATGCCGTGGATCTTGGAATCGCCATTGAGCGACTCGACCAACGCCAGAAGTTCGGCTTGGGTTGTCGTGGCCGGTAGGTCGTACTGGCGAGAGAGAAAGCCGCACGCCTTGGCGCGCCGTCCCTTGTTGCGCACATAGACTTGGCTGGCCGGATCGTCGCCAACCAGTACCACCGCTAGTCCTGGGGTGAGCCCTTCGCGTTCGACGGCCTCACGCACTTCAGCGGTGATGGCGTTCGCTGTGCGTTTGCCATCAAGAATACGAGGCTTGTCAGAAGATGATGGTGCAATCGTCATTGAGCAGAATTCGGTATCGAGGTGGAGTTTCACGGCCATGGCCGCATGGTCGACATGCTGCCCATCCTGCTCGATGATCGGCCCTTCGTCCAGAAGGACTCAACCCCATTGCCCAATGGAACATCTATGCTTGTCTCATGGACAAGCATCAATACCGCGCACGGAGGCTAAATTCCATCCTGGTCCAACAAGGTTAATGCCCATCAAGCGCATGAACCGAGGAAATGGGAGATACTCGTCATGGCTATGTATCTGATACTTACTCGCCTGGAACCAACGGCGGTATCAGACCCCGCCGAATTAAAGACGATTGCAGAGACCGTAAAGGCAAAGATCAAAGAGCGCTGCCCAAGTGTCGATTGGAAAGACAGCTACGCCACGCTGGGACAATTCGACGTCATCGATTTAGTAGAGAGCGATGACCCCAAGGAAGTGGAACGGGCGGCCATGATCATTCGCTCGTATGGCCACGGCAGCACGGAAACGCTGCTTGCGACACCGTGGAAGGAATTTCTCGAGGCAATGTGAATGCCGCGAAGGCCTGAGACGGGGCGGTTACCCCAGATCACCGAAGTGATACTGCAGCAGCGTCAAGGCCACCACGGGGGCGGTTTCGGTGCGTAAGATACGCGGGCCGAGGGTGAGGGGAGCAAAGCTCGATGCCAAGGCGGCAGTGACTTCCTGTGAGGACAGGCCACCTTCAGGGCCGATCAGCAGGGCAGCCGAGGAAGGCGAAGCGTGCCGTTCGAGGCCGCCTTCAGTGGTGGGGTGTAACACCAGGCGCAGCGGCTCATCACGTACGGCGAGCCAGTCGGTGAGCATCACGGGGGGATGTATGGGTGGGACGACGGCGCGGCCGCACTGCTCACAAGCGCTAGCCGCCACTGCTTGCCAATGGGCCAGTTTCTTCGCTTCGCGCTCGCCCTTGAGGCGCACGTCGCCATGTTCGGTATACAGCGGGGTGATTTCGGCGACACCCAGCTCCACCGCCTTTTGAATGGCATAGTCCATGCGGTCGCCCTTGGATACCGCCTGTCCCAAGTGCACGGCTAGCGAGGATTCGGCCATCCCGGGGCCGGTCGCGTCAATGCGCACCGTCACGCGTTTGCGACCAGTCTCGATCAATACAGCCCGAGCTTCCTGTCCACGGCCGTCGAACAGGGTCAGTTCAGCACCTTCACGTAAGCGCAGCACCAAGGCGACGTGGCGTGCCGCGCCTTCGGGTAGAACGAGGTCGCCGCCGACGGCAAAGTCGGCGGCGACATGAATACGCGGAGCACTCATCGGTGCGCTGCGCCTCGCTTACTGGCTAGTGGCAATTTACTGGCTAGTACCCATCTACTGAGTCGTACCAACGCCCTGCGCCTCGCGCTGCTTCTTCTGGGCGTACATGGCCTCGAAGTTGACCGGCGCCAGCATCAGCGGCGGGAAACCGCCACGGTTGACCAGGTTGTCGATGCACTCGCGAGCATAGGGGAACAGCACGTTGGGACAAAAAGCCCCCAGGGTGTGCTCGAGTTGCTCACCCTCGATGCCGGAAATGCGGAACATGCCTGCCTGCTCGACCTCGACCAGGAAGGAAGTGTTACCGGTCTCGCTGTGCGACACCTGAGCCGTGACCTTGACCACCACTTCGTAAAGGCCATCGCCAACCTGATTGCTGGTGGTGTTCAGGTCGAGGCCGACCTTGGGCTTGAACGGCTGTTGAAACACCTGCGGTGCGTTCGGCGACTCGAAGGAAATGTCCTTGACGTAGATACGCTGCAGGGCGAACTGCAGTTGCGGCTTCTGCTGGTCCGAGGCCGTTCCTTGAGTATTACTACCTGCGCTCTGGTTGTTGTCTTCCGCCATGCTGTAGATCCTTGAAACCTTGTAGGGAATGAATGTCTGGCGCGATCATTTCTTGACCAACGGCAAACCATCCGCCTGCCACTGAGTCATGCCGCCCTTGAGCTTGAACACGCGCTCGAAACCGGCCTTGGTGAGCTTACCCAAGGCGATGCCCGAGGCCTGACCATGCTTGCAAACCACGATCAGCGGCTTGTCCTTGTGCTTCTCCAGTTCGTTCAGGCGAGCGTCGAGACGACTCTGGGGAATGTTACGGGCACCGGCAATATGCCCGGCCTTGAAGTCATTGGCATCGCGAATGTCGACGACCACGGCATCTTCACGATTGATCAGTTGCGTCGCCTCACCCGAGGATACGCCACTGCGCGTGCCGGTCATCACTTCATAGGCGATCCAAGCGGCCAGTACCAACAGGAAGGCCCCCACCAGCAGCGGGTGGTTCAGTACGAATTCGAACAACTGATCGATCATGGGTCCGGATAACTCTCGTTGGTAAACTCCACATTAGGGCAACTGCGGGACCACCCCTGGACTCGGGCATGAACCACGGTTGCTTCGGGCGGCGCACAGTATACACCACTGGCCCTGGGGCGTCCGGCCGATCCGTTGAACTCGAATGTACGGACTCAATGCCCGGCTGACGCTGGGTGCTGCTGTGCGATATGATGCCGCAACGAGCCGTGAGTCGCGACCCCGGTTCCCATATTTCTCTGGGGACCGGCCCTTGTCGACGCTTAACAACGAGGCCAAACAGCATGTCCGATGCCCAAAGCACCGCCCCCCGTCCGGTGGCGTTGATCATTCTCGATGGCTACGGCCATAACGAAGACACCGAGTCCAACGCCATTGCCGCCGCCCGTACGCCGGTGATGGACCGCCTGAAACGCGAATATCCCAGCGATCTGATCCATACCGACGGCAAGTATGTCGGCTTGCCTGATGGCCAGATGGGCAACTCGGAGGTCGGACACATGAACCTGGGGGCCGGTCGCATCGTCTACCAGGACTTCACTCGCATCACTAAAGCGATCGAGGATGGCGAGCTTGCCTCCAACGAGGTGCTGACGGCACCTATCGACGCCGCCGTGGCCGCGAACAAGGCCGTGCACCTACTGGGACTGCTGTCACCCGGCGGCGTGCACAGCCATGAGGACCACATTCTGGCCATGGCTGAGCTGGCGGCCCAGCGAGGGGCCAAGCGTATCTATGTGCATGGCTTTCTCGACGGTCGCGACACCGCGCCCAAGAGCGCCCGAGCGTCGATTGAGCGCACCGATGCCAAGCTCGCCGAACTGGTCGGTGAAGGCAACGGCTTCGTCGCCTCGCTGATCGGCCGTTACTACGCTATGGACCGCGACAATCGCTGGGACCGCGTGGAGAAGGCCTATCGCCTGGTCACCCAGGGTGAGGGCGAACACGTGGCTGGCACTGCCGTGGCAGGACTCGCCGCCGCCTACGAGCGTGACGAAACTGACGAGTTCGTTGCCGCCACCAGCGTGCGTCCCGATGGCCAACCGGTGACCATGGAGGATGGCGACGCTGCCATTTTCATGAACTTCCGTGCCGACCGTGCCCGCGAGCTGACCCGCGCTTTCGCCGAGAACGATTTCTCTGGCTTCGCGCGCCAGGCGCGCCCACGGCTGGCTGCCGATGGCCTGGTGATGCTGACTCAGTACGCCGCCGACATCCCGACCCCCGCCGCGTTTCCGCCGGAAGACCTGCACAATACGATCGGCGAAGTCATGGAAAAGCGTGGCAAGACCCAGCTACGCATCGCCGAAACCGAGAAATACGCCCACGTGACCTTTTTCTTCTCAGGCGGTCGCGAAGCGGAGTTCAAAGGCGAGACCCGCGAACTGATCCCCTCGCCAAAGGAGGTCAGGACCTACGACGAGAAGCCCGAGATGAGCGCCGTCGAGGTCACCGACAAGTTGGTGGCGGCGATCGATTCCGGTAAGTACGACTTGATCGTGTGCAACTACGCCAATGGCGATATGGTCGGCCACACCGGTAAGTTCGACGCAGCCGTCAAGGCCATCGAAGCTGTCGATGAATGCGTGGGGCGAGTGGTGGAAGCCATCGAACGCGCTGGTGGCGAATGCCTGATCACCGCTGACCACGGCAACGCCGAGCAGATGGTCAACCCCGAGACCGGTGCCCCCCAGACAGCCCATACGACCTGTGAAGTGCCGCTGATCTATGTCAGTAAACGGGCGGCCACGTTGCGCGACGATGGACGCCTGTGCGATATCGCGCCGACCCTGCTGACCATGATGGGCGAAGCGGTGCCGCAGGAAATGACCGGCCAGGTGCTGATCGACTTCCAGTGAGCCCTGAGACGACAGTGAGCAAGTGTCTGGAGCAACCTCTTGAGTAAGCGGCTGTGGCTAGGAATCGCGCTGTGTCTGCTGATGACGGCACCGCCTCTGGCAGCCCAGCCCAACGAGCGGGAAGCGCGTGCGCGCCTCGATACCATTGGTAGCGAAATCGAGGCGCTGTCGAAACGCCTGGACGTGACTCGTGGTGCTCGCGACGATGCTCAAGAGGCACTGCGTGAGGTGGAGACCTCGCTGGCTGCCACACACCGTCGACTGGACGAGCTACACGCCGAACGGCGTCAGCTCGACGATGAAGTCTATCGGTTGGAACAGGCTCGCCGGTCACTCGAGGAGGAGCGCCGAGACCAGGTCGAGGCGCTCGAAGGCCAACTCGAGGCCCTTTATCGCCTGGGCCTGACCCCACAGCTCAAGTTATTGCTCAATCAGGACGATCCGGCACGTCTGGATCGCCTACAAACCTACCTCAACCACCTCTCGCGAGCACGTAATGCGCGCCTGGACGAGCTGGCTCGGCTCGACGAACGCTTGGCTGTCAATCGTGCGGCCTTGGACCAGCACGCCTCACGCTTGGATGCCCTGGCCGAAGAACTGCAGCGCCGCAGCAGCGAGTTGGCTGAACAGATGGCTGAACGTCAACGCCTGGTCGCTGATCTCGAGTCCCGTTACGCCAGCGAGCAAGCGCGTTTGGAAGATCTCAACCAGGACCGCGCCCATGCCGAGCGGATCCTGCGCCAGATACAAGAGGAATTGGCTCGTCTCGAGCGTCCGCCACCCTCTACCGCCATCGAGCGTACCCAAGGCGATCTACCCTGGCCGGTACAGGGACCAGTGAGCTCGACTTTTGGTCGCGGCGAGGGTGTCAACCGCAATGGTATGGTAATCAATGCCGCCGAAGGCAGTCCGGTCAAAGCCGTGCACGCCGGTCGCGTGGTGTTCGCCGACTGGATGCGCGGCTTCGGCAACCTGCTGATCATCGACCACGGTGACGGCATCATGACGCTGCATGCTCACTTGCAGCACTTCATCGTGAGTGTCGGCGCTGCCGTGGAAAAAGGAGAAACGATTGCCGTGGTGGGCGCCAGTGGGGGACGTGACACCCCGGCACTCTACTTCGAGGTTCGGCGTAACGGCGACCCCATCGACCCCCAACGCTGGATCGTAAGCCGCTGATCCATGATGACCGCGATTCAGCAAGCTATGGATTATCGACTGTCCCAACGGCTATGCTGAATCTTCCGTATCCGTGCTTTTCCGACCGGAGTCCGCATGTCCGTCACCCCTATCAAGTATTTCCTGGCCCGGCTGCTGCCGGTGGCGCTGCTGGCCTTACCCGTCCAGGCCCAGACCCCACCGCCCGACGATGAGCTGCCGGTAGAAGATGTCCAGACCTTCGTCGAGGTGTTCGAGCGCATCAAGCGCGCCTACGTCGAGGAAGTCGACGACAGTACGCTACTGCGCAACGCCATGCGCGGCATGCTGGGCGAGCTCGATCCACATTCGGCTTATCTCGGCCGCGAGGAGTTCGAGAGCCTGAAAGAGTCCACCGAGGGCCAGTTCGGCGGCATCGGCATCGAAGTCGGCATGGAAGATGGTCAGCTCACGGTGATTTCACCCATCGACGACACGCCCGCACAGCGTGCTGGCCTGCAATCACGGGATGTCATTCTGCGTGTCGATGGCAAATCCACCGACCGCCTATCGCTCCAGGAGGCGGTCACACTGATGCGCGGTGAGCCCGGCACTGAGGTGGAAATCACCATCCTGCGCAGCGGTGAACAAGCGCCGCGCACGGTCACCTTGACGCGCGAGATCATTCGCACGGAAAGCGTCAGAAGCGAACTGCTCGAACCACGCTACGGCTATCTTCGCGTCAGTCAGTTTCAAAGTCGCACCGGCGAACAGGTGCGCAGCGCCATTGCCAGCCTGGAAAGCGAGGCACCGCTCGAAGGCTTGGTTCTCGACCTGCGCAACAATCCCGGCGGCGTGCTGCAGTCAGCCGTGGCAGTGGCCGATGTCTTCCTCGACAGTGGCCTGATCGTATATACCGAAGGGCGTCTCCCCGACAGCGATATGAGTTTCTCCGCCAGTGCCGATACTCCCGCTTCGGACGTTCCGATGGTGGTGTTGATCAACGGTGGAAGCGCCTCAGCGGCTGAGATCGTCGCCGGCGCTCTGCAGGATCAACGGCGCGCCGTGGTGATGGGCACCGACAGCTTCGGCAAGGGATCGGTACAACAGGTCATGCCTCTGGGCAATGGCGATGGGCTCAAGCTGACCACGGCGCTTTACTACACGCCCAACGGTCGCTCGATCCAGGCGCAAGGTATTGAACCCGACGTGGAAGTGGTACGTGGACGCCTGGAAGTCGCCGAGAGCAGCGAGCAATTGCGGGAAGCCGATCTGGAAGGTCACCTGCAAGGCAACGGCGAGAAACGCATGCAACAAGAAGGCTCCGAGCGTCTGCGTGAGGATTACCAGCTTGGTGAGGCGTTGAACCTGCTCAAGGCATTGAATGTCCTGGGGCAGAGGAATGCTGCCAACGGATGACCTGCGGGATGTCGCCCGACGCCAGTGCGTCGGGCGATGGCAAGACAGCTTAGCGACAGGAAGCGGGCAGTCGCCCTCGCTCTCCAATGGCCTGTCGTATCAATACTCTTTTGAGTGGTGTCAGACGATCGACCCCAGACAATCCCAGATTGCGCGCCAACTGCCACGCTGGATGGCGAGCACCGAATAGCAAGCGGAATCCATCCATCAACGCCAGCATAGTGGCGTTATCGCCACGTCGGCGCCGTGCATAGCGCGAAAGAACGCGCACATCCCCTTGGCGACCACCACGCAAGCGAGCACTCACCAACTCTTCAGCCAGCACTGCTGCATCCATCAGCCCCAAGTTGACCCCTTGACCGGCCAATGGATGAATACTGTGGGCCGCATCACCGATCAGTGCTAACCCAGGTGCCACATAATTCGTCGCGTGACGCTGGGCCAGAGGAAAGCCAACCGCCTTGTCGATGACCTCGACGCTCCCCAAGCGTCGCTCGAAAGCATGCTCGAGTTCGACTCCCAAGGCTTCGCGTGTCAAACCGGTCAGGCGCTCGGTTTCAGCGGGAGAGGTCGACCATACGATCGAGCAATAGCGATCTTCGCCATCCACTGTCAGTGGCAGAAAGGCCAGCGGCCCAGTGGGCAGAAAGACCTGGCGAGCCACGCCAGCATGAGAATGCGTCACTCGAACGGTAGTCACCACTGCGCAGTGTCCGGTATCGCGTGGCTCGGCCTCGATACTGGCCAGCTCACGCACTCGGGAGTTGGCGCCATCGGCCGCCACCACCAATGGTGCGGTAAAGGTGCGACCATCGGCGAGCGTCAGTCGTTGACTATCACTATTGCCTTGCAGCTCGGCAACACGCGCACCGAATACCTGCTCCACTGAAGGAAGGTCAGCCAGCCTGGTTTCCAGCGCCGCCAGGATGACATCATTTTCGACAATATGCCCAAGCGTCGGTACCCCCGCCTGCTCGGCAGCGAAACGGATTTCTCCACTTCCCTGGCTATCCCACACTTGCATGCCGACATAGGGCGTTACGCGCATGGCTGCCATGTTCGACCAAACCCCCAGGTGCTCGAACAGACGGCGCGAAACCTCCGTCACGGCACTGACACGCAAAGCCGGATGTCCGCGGCCGGTGTCCTGGTCCACGGCGTGAGGTCTGGCATCCAGCACGTGCACTGCCACGCCGGCCTCTCCCAACAAGGCGGCCAATGTCGCTCCTACCATGCCACCGCCCACGACGATCACCTCGGCCTGCATGCCGCCTCCTTTCGACTGTCCCGTTGCTGCTGCTTTGTCGTTTGCTGCATTGTCGCACGCCGAACGCTCTTACGCCTTCGCTCCGCTAAATCGACGAATCGACATCATCGGGTACGAGTCCAGATATCTCATAACCATCGCGCCACACATTACGTAATCACTGAAAGCCTTTGCCGGGCTGTGGTCGATTTGCCAGGCAAAAGGTCTCCTGAAGAGCTCGGTGTAAAAGTCGCCTAGCGTTCGAGGCCCATGGCGCGCCTGGCCAATGTTCTGCGCAATGGCCCGATCAAATTCAACCCCACCAATCCTGCGGCTCGGGCATGTGACAGTAATCGATGGTCAATGCCGAACAGTCGGATCAGGCCGTCGCTGAAGCGAATCACGTTGTGGCGATCAGCCTCGCGGCGGCGCTCGAAGTCTCCAAGCGTGACCATACTGCCGGGAGGGTGTCCGTGTACCAGTCCCGCTTCCAGGGCCGCCACCAGATCCATCACGCCCCGTAGCGCCAGGTTGAACCCTTGGCCTGCCACGGGATGCAAGGCATGAGCAGCATTCCCCAATACCGCCAATCCCGGACGCGTCGTCTCTTCGGCAGTTACCAACGACAAGGGATAGGCGTGGCGCGCCCCGACTCGCCGGAAGCGCCCTGCTCGGTCCCCAAAGGCTTGCTGCAACTCGCGTAGAAAATCACCATCGCCGAGCGCTAGCCGTGGCTGCTCGTCACCGATGCGATGGGTCCAGATCAGCGCCATACGATTGCCGGTCAACGGCAGCAAGGCAATCGGCCCCTCATCGGTGAAGCGTTCGTAAGCCATTCCATGGTGGGGGCGACTGACTTCCAGGTTGGCGATCAGAGCGACCTGAGCATAAGGGGTTTCGCGGCTGGCAATCCCCAAGCGCTCCTTGAGCCCCGAACGGCCTCCATCGGCCAGCACCGTCAACCCGGCCTCCAGCAGACTGTCATCGGAAAGCCGAAGGCGATATCCGCCAGGCACAGCGGTGATATCCTCCACCTTGGCGGGACAGTGCCAGCGCAAGGGTAGGGCAGCGAGCCGTTCGTGCAGTACATGCCCCATCCAGGCATTGGGGATCACGTAGCCCAAGGCCTCCGTATGCAGCTCGGCGGCGGAGAGTCGAGTGACGCCAAGCCGCCCACGTTCGCTGACATGGATGCGATGGATAGGCTCTGCCTCCTGGGCCATCGACCCCCATACATCCAAGCGTTCGAAGTGTTGCCGTGAGCCTTGGGCGATGGCGCTGGCCCGGGCATCGAAGCTGGGTTGGTAACCATCTGAGTCAGGATTCGTCAGCAATGGCGCGGCCTCGATCACCGCCACTTCGAGGCCACGGCGCGCGATCGTTGGCGCCAAAGCGGCACCCAGACTGGCCCCCACGAGCCCACCACCGATGATGGCAATATCCACCCGTCGTGACTGCATTGATTTCCATCCTTGCTATCGGTGGCCTTCGGTTCGAGGCCTTCGATATTACCATGCCTGAAATTACGTATTTTACGTAATGACGGTTCGTTCGCTTCTCGGGTGATCAATTCTTGCGCATCAAGGCCTCGATATCCTCAACGCTCTTGGGTACTCCTTGCGACAGTACCTCATGCCCCCCAACGGTAACGGCAACATCGTCCTCGATACGGATACCGATCCCACGTAACGCCTCGGGAATATCATCCTCGTCAGGAATGTACAGCCCAGGCTCCACGGTCAACACCATACCGGGAGCCAAGCGCCGAGGTTCGCCACCGTGGCGATAGCTCCCAACGTCGTGTACGTCCAGCCCCAGCCAGTGAGAGGTGGAGTGCAGATAAAAGCGTCGATAGCTCTCTTCCGAGATACAGTTCTCCACATCCCCCTCCAGCAAACCCAGTTCGATAAGCCCGTGAGTCAGGTCGCGTACCACGCCATCATGGAGCTCGGCCAACGTGGCACCGGGAGTGACAGCCGCGATGGCGCGTTCCTGGGCGGCCAGCACGACTTCGTATACCGCTCGCTGGGTGGCGCTGAAACGACCATTGATGGGGAAGGTGCGGGTAATGTCACCGGCATAGAGGTCGAACTCGGCACCAGCATCGATCAATACCAGTTCGCCATCTCGCAGCAGGTCGCGATTTTCGATGTAGTGCAGCACGCAGGCATTGGCGCCACTACCAACGATACTGGCATAGGCGGGCCCACTGGCTCCGTGCCACAGGAATTCATGCTCCAACTCAGCTTGCAGGTGATACTCGTGCAGCATCGGGCGCACGGCCTGCATGGCACGGCAGTGAGCACGCGCCGAGATCTCGCCAGCATGACGCATCAAGGTCAGTTCGGCCTCGCTCTTGATCAGACGCTGTTCATGAATGAAAGCACAGACATCGACGAAGCGGGTGGGGGCCATGGCACCGCGTCGCTGCTTGCCCATCAGCTCACTGCGCACTTGTTGGGCCAATGCCATAGCCGCCTCATCATCGAGAGGCAGATACAGCGACTGCCGACCATCCAGCAATCCGCTCAATCGCTCGTCTCGCTGGGCATTCTCGAATGCCTCGTCGATGTCATATTCTTTCATGGCACCGGCTGCCCCTAGACGAATCCCGGTCCAGGCTTCGAGGGCCGGGTCTTTGCCCTGGCAGAACAGTACCGATTCACCGCCTTCGCGCCCCGGCAACAACAGCAGTAGGGCGTCCGGCTCAGGAAAACCGGTCAGGTAGTGGAAATCGCTGTTCTGGCGGAAAGGGTGGTCGCTATCGCGACTGCGCGTCACCAGCGATGCGGATGGCAGCAATACAGCACTGTCAGGGGGCAGGGCAGCCATCAATGCCTGGCGTCGCGCACGGTACTCGTCCAGCGCGATTGGTTCAGGACGTGGCAGGATGTCACGGGACATCGGGACTCCTTACTCCGGTGGTTGTTCGACCTGGGGTTGGCCAGGGTGTTGTTCGGTGTAGAGCAGCATGGCAGCCATCCGCACGTGTTCCGTCAGGGCAAACAGATCATTCTCGTTGTCACTGCTATCGTCGAGTTCAACATCGATCGCCGCCAAGGCTTCGAGATCCTCCACGGCTTCACGTAGATTGGACGACCAAGCCTGACGGATGTCCGCATCGACTTCCGCCAACACTTCGAGAAACCCCAGGGTCCACTCTTGCAACCCCCGCGCACGCTCGGTCAGTGAAAACAACTCGTCGGGCAGCAGTGGCTCGTAATTCAGTTCGGCTGCTCCCAAAGCCTCCAAGTTTTGACGGCGCCAGCCGAGCAGAGCTTCGGCGCTGGCTGGATCCCGGGGTTGTTCGACACCCAATGCGGCGCAGACCTCCTCCAGCCAAGCCTCGGCACCGATATCCCTCAATGCCAACTCGGCGGTGAGACGGCCGTCGAGAAAAGCCGGAGATTGCAGGCTGCCATGCACCAGAAAGACATCGGCGATAGTGGAAAAATCAAGACGCTCGTTGATCAAAGACATGCAGCTTTCCATGGATTCGATGGATGTACCCGACGCCCGGTAATGGACGCTCATCTTGCGCAGCTTCCACCCCTGCTCTGGGCATGGCGGACATCGAGTGCGTTGACCGCTCGTGAACGGCCCTCGTATAGTGAATCGATACCCCGACATTCTAGGCGTTGGGAGAAGCGTCGGCGAGCATCGCCCGCTCGTGCAGCGCTTCGCTCAACGCCAGGGGTCATGCAAAGGAAAGCCTCATGGCCCGCCAGGAGCCCGTCATGACCGACGACTCACGACCGACGACTACCGAAATCACGTTATTGGGGCGTAGTTATGTCATCGCCTGCCCCCCGGACGAACAGGAACAGCTCAACCGAGCCGCTCGTTATCTCGATCGCGCCATGCATGGTATCCACGCTCGCGGCAAGGTGCTAGGAGCCGAAAAGATTGCCATCATGGCGGCGCTCAATATCACCCATGAGCTGCTGCAGGTTCTGGAAGAACGCAAGGAAAGCGAAGCCACCTTGGCGCGCTTGAACGAGCGCCTCGAGAGAGCCTTGGGCAACGATGCTTCGTCACGCTGACAATCGGCGCTTTGGCCAGCCGGCCCGCTCTGTTACGATACCCCTGTTCCCTGGAGTGTGCGCCAGTCGTTATCGTCCCTCGAGCCTATGCGCAGTACCCAGGGGGCCAAATGCTAGACAGACCCGTGTGCATGTCCGTGCGACGGAAAGCCTGACGGTCTGTCTGCGGCCACCCACCTTGAACCAATGGGTTCAAGGGCCAGAACGACAGCGGCACTCTGGGGAACTCTTCACCTACCGCGACGGACCATGCCTGATTCCATTCCTTTCGACATACCCGCCGAATGGGCGGACATGCCCGAGATGGCACGACGTCAGGCACTACGCCGTGCCTTGCGCAAACGCAGACGGACACTCAGTGCCACCCGGCAGCGCGAAGCTTCCCTGAAGCTATGCCGCCGCTTGCGCCAATTACCGGAAGTCCGGCGTGCACGTCGCATTGCTCTCTATCTGCCCAACGACGGCGAAATCGATATCACACCACTTATCGCCTGGTGCCGGCGCCGCGGTGCACGAGTCTATCTACCGGTATTGCAGCCCCTGACCCATAATCGCTTGTGGTTCGTACACTATCAGGTCTCAACCCCCATGGTGCGCAATCGCTTCGGCATCAGCGAGCCCGACACCCGCCATGGCGCGCATCGTGCCCGACGGCTACCGGCATGGGCTCTCGACCTGGTATTGCTGCCACTGGTGGGATTCGATGACGCAGGCAGGCGACTGGGCATGGGAGGTGGTTTCTATGATCGTAGTTTTGCCTTCACTCGCGGTTCAGGACCTCGCCCTCATCTGATCGGGGTAGCCCACGAGATCCAGCAGGTCCGTGCACTGCCCACCGCTTCCTGGGACGTTCCCTTGGATGCCATCGTCAGTGACACCGGCACTATTCGACCACGAAAGGCTGGCCGATCATATAAAACCGGCGAATGATCGCTCATTCGCCGGTGTTGAGGAGGTTCTGGTCATGACACTGACGTGTCATGGCGCCCTGCGATTTGTTTATTCGAGACTAGCTACCCACCAGGGCTTGTGCATAGCCGGTTGCCACCACACCAATGCCGAAAACCAACACCAGTGCCATGACCAGATCGGGCTTGCGTTTCATTGCCTGACTCCGTAGAGCTCGTTGTTATCGATAGCGGTAAGTGTCGCCCTCTGGCGACTCGCCCGACTATAGGCCTAAGTCGATTGAATGACAATATCATACAGCCGTCTGTTACATAATGAAACGCTTGGCACAACCTGCCTACGGAGTAAGTTTGTACTTACTCCGTAAGAATGGGCCCTAGAAAGTTCTGAAGGAGTCGACCAGCGGCATCAAGCACAAGGCGCGTAATCATTCACTCCGCTCTTCCTTAAGCCATGAATAGCCTATAGGCCGGATTATCCGATTCCTTCCAGTAGCGATAGCCGATCTTGTCGAAATACTCCTCGACATGGGTGCGATCGCCATTAGGCACCTGCATGCCCACCAGCACACGACCATAAGCCGCGCCATGGTTGCGATAGTGGAACAGTGAGATGTTCCAGTCGGCCGGCAGATGGGTCAGAAAGTTCATCAGGGCCCCGGGGCGTTCAGGGAACTCGAAACGATAGACTTCTTCGTCAAAGAACTGCTTGGGACGACCGCCGCCAAGATGACGGATATGCAACTTGGCCAGTTCATTGTCGGTAAGATCCTCTACCGGATATTCGCCTTCACGCAGCTTGTCGATGACCGCTTGCCGATCCTCTCCACCCGGTTTGACCTGAACACCAACGAAGATATGTGCCTGTTCGGGATCGGCATAACGGTAATTGAACTCAGTGACCATACGCTTGCCGATGGTCTTGCAGAACTTCTTGAAGCTGCCCGGACGCTCGGGGATGGTGACCGCCAAGATCGCTTCGCGTTGTTCGCCCAACTCGGTACGCTCGGCGATGTGTTGCAAGCGGTCGAAATTGGTGTTGGCTCCCGAATTGATGCACATCAGGGTTTCGCCCTGGGCACCGGTCTGCTGAATGTACTTTTTCAACCCGGCCAGCGATAGTGCCCCGGAGGTTTCCGATACCGCCCGGGTATCCTCGAAGATGTCCTTGACCGCGGCACACATCTCATCGGTGTTGACGGTGATCACGTCATCCACAAGACCGCGGGCAATGGCGAACGGCACTTCACCGATCTGCGCCACGGCGACGCCTTCGGCGAACACCCCGACCTGATCGAGGATCACTCGCTTGCCAGCCTCGAGCGCGGCCTTGAAACAGGCGCTGTCCTCGGCCTCGACGCCGATCACCTTGATATCCGGTCGCAGGTACTTGATATAGGCGGCCACCCCCGCGATCAGACCACCACCGCCGACTGGCACGAAGACGGCATCCAGGCGTCCACTGTGCTGGCGCAGGATTTCGACGCCGATGGTGCCCTGGCCGGCGATCACATCGATGTCATCGAAAGGGGGTATGTAGGTATAGCCGTGCTCGGCGATCAATTCCTGAGCATGCGCCACCGCGGCGGAGAAAGCATCACCCTTGAGCACCACCTTGGCGCCCCGGGCACGCACCGCCTGGACCTTGATCTCTGGCGTAATGCGCGGCATGACGATAACAGCCTTGACCCCCATCAGCTTGGCTGCCATGGCCAGCCCTTGAGCATGGTTGCCAGCCGAGGCGGCGATGACGCCCTTGGCCTTCTGCTCAGCGGTCAATTGCGTCATCTTGTTGTAGGCGCCGCGTATCTTGAACGAGTAGACCGGCTGCAGATCCTCGCGCTTGATCAGAATTCGGTTGTTGAGCCGCCGAGACAGAAAGGATGCCGGTGAAATCGGCGTTTCCCGGGCCGCATCATAGACCCGGGCCTGGAGTATCTTCTTGACGGTATCTTCGAGCATTCTGATGTTCCAAGGCAGGGCACGGGCAAGCCGTGCGCGCAACGACAGGTTGGCATATCAACCAAAAGTTGACAAAACCACTATTGATAACAGACCGGCAGCGACTTCGTCCAGCGCTGTCGCCGTTCTCCGGACGTCGCATCGTCTACAGATCGATGCCCCTGATCTATAATGAGCACCCGATGTTCACCGACCACAACCAGGACCCTGTCATGACCCAAGACGAACTCAAGGATGCCGTTGCCGCCGCCGCCATAGACGAGATCCGCCCCCGGCTCGATCGCGACACCATCCTGGGAGTCGGCACCGGCTCTACCGCCAACCGGTTCATTGACCGCCTGGCCACCTTGCGCCATGACTTCATGGGCGCCGTAGCCAGTTCCGAGACCACCGCCGAGCGCCTGCGCGAACATGGCATCGAAGTCTTCGAACTCAACAGCGTCGGCACAGTGCCATTCTATATCGACGGTGCCGACGAGATAGATCCACAACTGCACATGATCAAGGGCGGGGGGGCGGCACTGACCCGCGAAAAGATCGTTGCCGCTTGTGCCGAGCGATTCATCTGTATCGCCGATGCCTCGAAACGAGTCACCACCTTGGGAGGGTTCCCTCTGCCGGTGGAAGTGATTCCCATGGCCCGCTCCTATGTGGCTCGCGAGATCGTCAAGCTAGGGGCCGACCCGGTCTACCGCGAAGGAGTAGTCACCGACAACGGTAACCAGATTCTCGACTGCTACGAGTTCATGATCAGTGACCCGGTAGCCATGGAAGCGCGACTTAATGCCATTGTCGGCGTGGTCACCAATGGTCTGTTCGCTGCCCGTGGCGCGGACGTGCTGCTGCTGGGCACTGAAAACGGGGTCGAGCGCTTCGAAAAGTGAGCGCTCACTTCGGCGGTAGATATTGGTCTATAGCCTCTAATGTCTTGACCAACGCCCCTCGATTGGCCTCTACCACCGCCTGCCCCGCATGGGACAGGCGCTGGCATTCCGGCTCATCCCCCAACAGGCGCACGAGCTCCTGTGCCAACGCCTCACCATCCGCTACCTCGACCAAGGCGCCTGCCTCACGTAGCGTCTCGGCCACGTCACTGAAATTGGCAAGCTCGGGGCCAGTGACTACCGGTGTCCCCATCGCCGCGGGTTCGAGCAGGTTGTGGCCACCCACCGGCACCAAGCTACCGCCAACAAAGGCGATATCGGCCGCCCCGTAAAGACACAGCAATTCTCCCATGGTATCGCCCAGATAGACGGCTGTCTGGAGCTCAGGCTGCTCGTTCCAGGAACGCCGCGCCACTTTCATACCGTGGTCGCGACAGAGCTGCGCCACGTCATCGAAACGTTGGGGATGGCGGGGCACCAGGATCAATAAGGCTTCTGGAAGAACGTCGCGCACTCGGGCATGGGCCAGTAGGAGCTGCTCATCTTCTCCTGGATGGGTCGAGCCAGCAATCCATACTGGCCGCTCACCCCATGAAGTATGTAAGCACTTACTTCGCTTAAAAAGCTCGTCATCGACCATCAAGTCATACTTCAAAGAACCGACGACGGTGATCCGGTCATGGGGCATACCCAACATCCGAAAACGTTCGGCATCGGACTGAGATTTAGCGGCCAGCCAGTCGATACGCGACAGGGCATCCTGAAACAAGGGCAGAAACTTGCGATATCTCTCAAAGGCACGGGGCGAGAGTCGTCCATTGACTACCGTCACCGGCACGCCGATACGCTCACAGGCATGCAACAGGTTGGGCCATAGTTCGGTTTCGAAGAAGATCGCCAGGCGAGGACGCAACTGCGCCACGAACCGCCACGCGGCACCAGGAAAGTCCAAAGGCACGAAGTAATGCTTCACTTTGCCTTTAGCTCCATTCTTTCCTAGCGATTCAGCCAGCGCGGAGGCTCGTTCGGCCCCCGTAGCGGTCATGGTGGTGAGTACCAGGCACTGGCTGGGATAGCGTGCCACCAATGCCTCGATCAATGGCCTTGCCGCCTGGACTTCACCTACCGACGCGCAATGTAACCAAATAGCATTCCCCGCAGTGGGGGCATCCGGAATTCTGCCTAGCCGCTGCCAGCGAGAGTAAGCGAACACTTGCTCACGCCATACGCGTCGCCAAATCAGTGGCGAAAGAGCATAAAGTGCCGCGGAATAGAGCCAGCGTGCCCACCGGGCTCGATGCCGCGATGCTTCACGAGCCTTCATCAGCGCTCACGGTCGAGAATGGTAGCAATCATCGCCGTGGTGGACACGCCATCCTCGAACCCCAGCACTTTGACCTCACCGCCATTGGCGATCACCGCCTCGCCGCCAGCGATATCTTCGGGACGATAGTCGCCGCCCTTGACCAGGACATCGGGCAGCACCGCCTCGATCAGCCGTGCAGGCGTATCCTCGCTAAAGGGCACCACCCAGTCCACCGCACCAAGGCCCGACAACACTTGCATACGACGGGCAAGGGGGTTGATCGGTCGCTTGGGCCCCTTGAGACGTGCGATGGACGCATCGTCGTTGACGGCTACGATCAATCGGTCGCCAAGCTGATGGGCATGCTCGAGATAGGCCACGTGACCGGCATGCAGGATATCGAAACAACCATTGGTCATTACCACCCGTTCACCACGCGCCTGGGCGGCTCTCACCGCCTCCACCAAGGCCGCTTCCTCGATCGCCCCGAATTCGGCCAGTTTATCACCATGCAGAGCCGTGTAGAGTTCAGCGATGGAGAGCGTGGCGGTGCCTGGCTTGGCAACTACCAGACCCGCGGCGAGGTTGGCCAGTGTCATGGCTTCGGCAAAGCCATGGCCGGCGGCCAGCGCCAGCCCCAGCACGCCGATCACAGTATCGCCGGCGCCGGTGACATCGAACACCTCGCGGGCACGAGTCGGCAGGTGCAATGGCGCATGATCTTCACGGATCAGGGTCATGCCTTTCTCACTGCGAGTGATCAATAGCGCTTCCAGATCCAGCTCGGCGCGCAGCGCTTCGCCCTTTATGGCAAGTTCTTCATCATCGCGGCAAGGTCCGACCACGGCCTCGAATTCGGTGAGGTTAGGTGTGATCACGCTGGCACCGCGGTATTTGGCGAAGTCTCCACCCTTGGGATCGACTAGGACCCGCTTGCCAGCGGCACGAACCATGGCGATCAGCGCCTCGACACGATTGAGGGTGCCCTTGCCGTAGTCGGAGAGGATGACCAGATCGACCCCTGACAAGGCCCGTTCGACACGTGCCAGCAGGTCTTGCGTATCCACGTTACCGAGCCCTTCCTCGAAGTCGAGACGAATCAACTGCTGATTGCGGCTCATCACTCGCAGCTTGGTGATGGTAGGCACCACCTCGCTGCGCTGGAAGTGCGTCTTCACATTGGCATCTTCGAGCCTGGCAAAGAGAAGATCGGCATTGGCATCGTTGCCGACCAGGCCAGCCAACGCAACATTTGCCCCCAGGGCGGCGATGTTCAGCGCCACGTTGGCAGCGCCGCCGGGGCGATCCTCGGCCTCGCCAACCTTGACCACGGGCACGGGGGCCTCGGGGGAGATGCGCGAAGTGCCGCCATGCCAGTAGCGATCAAGCATGACGTCGCCCACCACCAATAAGCGGGCCTGTTCCAGGGCAGTAAGATCAAGTTTCATCGGCAGACTCCGACAACAGGGTATCCAGACGTTCGATGACGTCTTCGGCATGGATCAATGACATGGCATCGGGGTGCCGCACACGCTGCCCCCAAGGGATCTCGTCGACTTCCTTGTGCAGGTAAGTGCGCACTGCCTCGGGGTAACGGTTCACGGCCATATGGCGCCACAGAAAGGGGCCGGCACGGTCGGGGTTGGTAGTGGCATAAAGGCCAATGGTTGGGGTGTCCAAGGCATTGGCCATGTGAACTGGCCCAGAATCCGGGGCGATTGCCACCCTGGCACGCTCGATAAGTGCCAGCAACGTCTTGAGCGAAACCTGGCCGATAGTATCGATGGTCGCCTCTGGCGGCACCAAGGCGGAGATACGTGCGCCCATCTCACGCTCCTTGGTGGAACTGCCGCCAGTCAGTACGGCTTTCAAGCCATATTGGCTCCACGCATGATCGATGACAGCGGCATACCCTTCAGCCGACCAGTTGCGGAAATTGCGTAGCCGAGGGTTGGCACAGGGACTGATGAGCAGGTAAGGCTCCTCACCTGTCATCCGAAGAGCCTCATCGTAAGCTTCATCGGGAATCGGCACCCCCCATTCGGGACGCTGCGACGTAATGGTGGGATCCACGCCCAAGCGCCGGGCAAAGTCCATGAACGACTCCAGCACATGGGCCTGGGGATGTGACGCAAGGTGATAGCGCGTGAACCAGTGCTGCCAATCCTTGGCACGCGCCTTGTCATAGCCGATCCGGACCTTGGCCTTGAGCCCCAGCGACAATATGCTGGCGCGTAGCGATTGCTGCATGTGCAATAACACATCGAACCGGGTATCGCTCAATCGCCTCCAGAGTTCGCGCATCCCGGCCAACCCCGAGCCTTTGTCGTAGACGATGAACTCGACCCCGGACAAGCCGGCCAGTAGACTGTGCTCGCCCTTGCCGATGATCCAAGTGATGCGCGCCTGGGGCCATTGGCGCTGGAGGGCCCGTACGGTGGGCACCAGATTGCAGACATCACCCAGCGCGGAAAGTCGCAGCACACAGATGCGCTCGGGATGGGCAGGCAGAGGATGCTTCATGCGTTTGACGAGATTCCAAAAGGGAAAGGTTTTCATTCTATATGATGCGCACAGTGTATGTGACGCCACTGGTCGGCCACAAATTGGACCGGAAACCTTCACTCCCGCCTTCTGGCAAGCACGTGATGCAGTAACCGGTGTAGCCCCCGGGCGCGGCTCGAGCCTGTTCGTCCAGGCCGGTAACGAAGATTGGGTCTTGCGGCCCTACCGACGCGGAGGCCTGGTGGCGCGCTTCTGTGAATCGCGCTATGTCTGGACGGGCGCTGAGCGAAGCCGTGCCTTTCGCGAATTACGCCTCACCGCTCATTTGCATGAACAGGGCCTGCCGGTTCCCCGACCCATCGGGGCCTGCGTATGGCGCCATGGGCTGGCCTACGAGGCGGCACTTATCACCGTTCGTTTGCCCGGAGCCAGAACCCTGGCCGAAAGCCTTGCCCAAGCTGACAACGCCTTGCTGGAGCGCATCGGCGCCACCGTTCGCCGCTTTCACGATGCAGGCCTTGACCATGTCGACCTCAATGCTCGCAACCTGCTCATCGATGCCGATGATTGCCCGTGGATGATCGACCTGGACCGTTGTCGCTTACGCCGACCTGGTGCTTGGCGCGAAGCCAACCTCGAGCGCCTTGAACGATCGCTGGCCAAATTTGGTGCCGCGCAGGCCATGACCGCGATCCGCCGCGGCTATGGGGTGTCGGCTTCAAGCTGATTCATATTCGGCAATCAACCTCTCGACATGAGCGCCAAGCGTAAAATCGTTGCGGGCAACGAGGCAGGCCTCTCGCCCCAAGCGCTCACGCAAGGCACCATCTGCAACCAGCTCGGCCATGGCTTCAGCCCAGGCACCAGCATCGCCGGGCGGCGCCAGACGCCCACAGCGGGTCGTAAGTAGTTCTGGAATGGCCCCGCTATCAGCACCGATCACCGCTTTTCCGGCGGCCATGGCTTCAATCACTGTCAAGCCAAAGGCTTCGTTGCGTGAAGGCACACAGACAATCTCCAACGCCTCGAACACGCGGGGCAAGTCACGTCGAAAACCCGCAAAACTCACGCAATCCGCCAATCTCAACGACACCACCAGTTTCTCGAGCGTTTCGACATAAGGCACGTTGGCCCCATCGTCGGCACGGGTTCCCCCAATGATCACGCCGTGGAAATGCCTATCGGGATAACGGTCACGTAGCACTGCGAGGGCTTCGAGCCACAGCTGCTGCCCTTTACCCAGCGTTAAACGGCCCGGTAAACCGATGGCGACCGCCCCTTGCGAAATGCCAAGTTCCGCACGTAAGGCCTCACGTGCGGCCTCATCGAGCACCGGCAGATAGGGATCGGGGTCGATACCCAGATAGAGGCGATGGATCCGCTCTGAGGGCAGGGGAAAGGCCTTGAGGTTGCGTTCGCGGGTCGCTTCGCTAATCGAAAACAGCCGGGTGAGCTTACCGTAGGCCCAACGGTGATAGAGATCCTTCTTGGGACGTGTAACTCCCATATGATCGGTGAAGAATAACCGGAGCCCGGGTCGCAGAGTCTTCAGCAGAGCCCCCAAACGCAAATCGCTGGACTTGTGACAATGCACCACACGGATATCGTGGCGCTTGAGATAACCCAAGATACCCATCGCCTCGACCAACGCTCGCGCCCGCGAAGCAACCGTCAAAGGCTCGATCCCCGCTTCCTGTAGACTAGAGGCGACTCTCGAACCGCTCAACGCCAATCCATGCACCTGCCACCCCTGTCGACTCAGCTCAGGTATAATCCGTGACGGATACATTTCCAGACCGCCCCAGCCACTCGAGAGACAGATATGTAGAACCTTGGAAGGCAAGGGAACTCCTTTTCATGACTCAACCCAAAATACGACCCCGTGCGCGACGCATCCTGGTGGTTCGAAACGATAAGCTCGGCGACTTCATGCTCGCCTGGCCAGCCTTGGCTTGCCTCAAGCGAGCCTTACCCGACAATCATATCGGCGTACTGGTACCCTCTTATACCGCTCCGCTGGCCCGAGCCTGTCCCTGGATCGACGAGGTGCTCCTCGACCCGGGTCCCCATGGCAACCGCTCCGCCCAACGCGACCTACTCGACCAGCTCCGCGAGAGACACTTCGATGCTCTGCTGACACTGTACTCGACACCACGTATCGGTTGGCTGGGATGGCGTGCGGGCATTCCCCGGCGAACGGCACCGGCCACCAAGTGGGCGCAGATATTCTACAACCATCGCATCGTCCAGCGCAGGTCGCGGTCACGAAAGCCCGAGTATCAATACAACCTTGAATTGGCCGAAGCACTGCTCGACAAGCTGGGACAACCGCGTCCTGAGCCCCTCGCGCCGCCTTTTTGGCCATTGCCTGCCACAACGCGAGACACCCAACGAGAGCTGCTGGCCGATACGCTCAACCTGGACCGCTCGCGCCCGTGGCTCTTTCTGCATATCGGCAGCGGTGGTTCCGCCGTCAATCTCTCCTCGACCCAATATGCTACCCTGGCTGCCGTCATTGATCGCCAGACACCTTCCAATCGACGTCCACTGTGGCTACTGACCACCGGTCCCGGGGAGGAGGATACCACCAGAAAGCTGCGTGACGCCCTTTCCGAGCAAGGACTCGAAGCCATCGTGGTACCACCGCGTCAAGGATTGGAAGAGTTTGCCTTAACCCTGGCCGCTGCCGACCTGTTCATTGCCGGCTCCACCGGCCCACTGCATATCGCCGGCTGCCTGGACGTTCCGACTGCAGGCTTTTATCCGGCCAAGCGCTCCGCGACGCCGCTGCGCTGGCAGACCTGCAACGCTGCCGAGCGACGCCTCGCGTTTTGTCCGCCACCAGGCTCTGAGAGCGAAACCGATATGTCGCAGATAGACCTCGAAGCAGCGGCCAACGCTATCATCGATTTGATGAGCACCCAATTCAGCCACGAGATCCATCCATGAAGCCTATTACAGGTATCGTCATTACCTTGAATGAAGAGAACGACATCGCTTGCTGCATCCGTTCGTTGTTTCTTGTTTGCGATGAAGTGATCGTGGTGGACTCTCTCAGTCAAGACAACACGGTCGATATCGCCCGCACCGAGGGTGCCAGAGTCATCGAGCAAGCCTATCTTGGTGACGGCCCTCAGAAGGCCTTTGGTGTCCCTTATGCCAAGAACGACTGGATCCTGGCACTAGACGCCGATGAACGACTGGATGACGATGCAGTCGAATTGATCAAATCTCTGGACTTGAGTGATGCAGGGCTCGCTTATGGCTTTCGCCGCAAGAATTTCGTTGGTCATCACTGGATCCGAGCGGCAGGCTTTTACCCGGACGCCGTCGTACGTCTTTATAACCGGACCCAGGCGGGTTATCTGCCCAAGAAAGCGCATTCCGCCGTACAAGCACCCCAAACCTTGCAGACTTCAGCCCACATTCGGCACTTCACGTACCAGGATTTATCCCACTGGATACAGCGGATCGATCAACTTTCCTCACGTGATGCCTGGGCGATGAAGGAGCGAGGCATTCCACCCTCGACTTGGCGCCCAACCCTGCATGCCCTGAGCGCCACAATCCGAAAGCTGGTCTTGAAGGGAGGACTGCTACAGGGTCGCGATGGAATGACAGTCGCCATGACTACCGCATTTCATGCCTACATGAAGTACGCCAAGCTGAATGAGCTTTATGAGAACGAACATACTCGGCAGGAACGCTGACGTGGAAAGTCCCTGCTCAACCATGCGTAGTCTTGATAAGCTAGCTAACTATTCCTTCAAGCGATATCGGCATGCGTTCATTACTGAAAAGTCCTCTATTACGCCAACCTCGCTGGTGGGCCTTGACCATCCTTGGGTCATGCCTCGGCTATGCTGTCGTCACCCTGACACCACTGCCGTTGGGTCTGGCATTGGTGGTGCTGGCCATTTGGCTATTCGCCGCTCATCGCTTCCACTGGGGCGCTCCGCCGCACCCACACGCTCCCAAGCACGTCTGGCCCTGGTCACTGTTACCGCTGGCGTTATGGTGGGTGTATCTCTATCTGGCCAATAGTTTTGGCAAGGTCGACCTGGGAGCCATCTACTTTCACCTTCAGGCCGGAATAACCGCGCATGGTGGTGTCAGCCGTATCAGCGCCGCCATTCTCTTTTCTCTATCGGCCATTATCAGCTTGGTGGCCTATACCTGGCTGGTTCGCCACGATCATCGCTGGCGCCTTTGGGAACGCATCCTGGTGCTGTTTCTGCTGGCCACCAATCCGTTGCTGTTCGGTATCACCCAGCGCGGGGCAGCCATTGTCACTGAAGACGGTGAATGGCTGGACCGGCGATATGTCGAGCCGGCCCTCGTCGACCGGCCTGCCGAGCTGCCCAATCTGCTGGTTCTCTATCTGGAGAGCACCGAGCGCACCTATTCCGACGAAGAACGATTCGGCGATGCCTATGACGACCTGGAAGCGATCGGAGAGAAGGGCATTGTTTTCGATGGAGTGCGTCAGCTAGACAATACCGGCTGGACCATGGCCGGCATGATCGCCAGCCAGTGCGGAACCCCCTTGATGCCTGCTGGCCTGCTGCATGACCGTCAGTTCGAGCCGCTCGAAGAGGTCGTGCCTGGGCTCGAGTGTATGGGCGACCTGCTCAGTAAAGAAGGCTACAACCTGACCTACATGGGTGGTGCCAGTAAAGAATTTGCCGGCAAAGGACTTTTCTATCGTGGTCATGGTTTTGACACCATCTACGGCCGCGAGGAACTTGTCCCGCGTATGGAAAACCCTGACTATCTCAACAGTTGGGGACTCTACGACGATACGCTTTTCAACTTCGCCCTCGAGGAAATTCGCAAGCTTGATGCCAAGGGCGCGCCATGGGGATTTTTTGCCTTGACCCTCACGACTCATCCCCCTTACGGCAATCCCGCACGTAGTTGCCAAAAGCGGCAAGGGGAATTTGATGGCGAGGATATCCTTTACTCGGTCGAGTGCAGTGCCTGGTTGACACGTGTCTTCCTCAACCGCTTGGAGAGTGACGGTCTGCTCGACAATACGCTGGTGGTCGTCGCCAGTGATCACCTGACAATGAAAGTGTCAGCTTGGGATAAGTTGATCGAAAGCCCGCGTGACAACACCTTCATCCTGATCGGCAATGGCCTGGCTCCAGCCCGTATCCAGCGGGAAGCGTCAACACTCGATCTCTTTCCCACGATACTGGAGGGCATGGGTTTCACCATCGATCAACACCGAGCCGGTCTTGGTGTCTCCTTGCTATCACCATTACGGACTCTGGTCGAGCGCAATGGCCAAGAAGAGATCAACCGCCGGTTGCGTGAAGAGTACGCGCTGCAAGAACGCTTGTGGGACGGATTGGAGCCGCAACGTCGTCAGAACGATGAATCTCCCCCCGAACAGATAACCGAGACACCTGCCGACGAGGTGGCGGGCGACGATGCCTCGGGAATTCCCTAAGGCCTACTTGGCAGCGTGGATGGCATTCAGCACCCGCTCAGGCATCAACGTATTGAGGCAATTGGTATGCCCCAGCGGGCAATTCCGCTCGAAGCAGGGTGAACAAGTGAGCCCAAGATAATGGATCTCGGCATTGGCCGTGAGTGGTGGCGTATAGTCGGGCGAAGACGAGCCATAAATAGCATGCACCCGGCTTCCCACAGCAGCGGCAACATGCATCAACCCCGAGTCATTGGTGACCACTTGCTGGCAATCGGCCAGCAAGTCAACGGCATCCGCCAGTCGCGTCTTACCACACAGATTCACCGCATGGGGAAGGTCCTGGCAAATGGCCTCGCCGGCTGCCACATCCTTCCCACCCCCTAGCACTCGTACCTCGTAGCCTTCTGTCACCAAGGCTGCTGCCAATTCATGAAAATATTGCAACGGCCACTGCTTGGCAGGTCCATATTCGGCTCCCGGCATCATGCCGATCGCCGGTCTCGATGACAACTCATACCTCAGACGCAATTCGACCAAGTTATCCGGGTCCACCCGGAGTCGAGGGCGAGGGATGGCAAAATTACCCTCTGCGGCCTCTTCTTCGCTCAGCCCCAGGGACACGAAACGCTTCACCGTCTGATTCAGCACTGTCTTGTCGAGCCGGCGCCGCTCGTTGAGCAGCACCAGCCGCTGTTCACCCAGAAAGCCTACTCGATGAGGAATTCGTGCCATGAATGGCACCAGAGCCGATTTCCAGGAGCGTGGCAGGACGATGGCATGATCGTAACGGCCACGCACACCACGTGCCGCAGCATGTCGTACGCTCCATCCCACCTGACCGTGACCCACGTCCAGCGGCACGACTTCATCGACTTCCTCCATGCGTTCGAGAATCGGCTGCGACCAGGCAGGCGCCACGACACCGACACGGCATCCCGGATGACGTTGTTTCAGCGTCATCAACAGACTCTGGGCCATAACCATGTCACCGACCCAGGAAGGCCCCACGACCAGGATACGCCCGGGGTTGCGAACCGCCCCGGAGGGATCAGCCATTCAGCCACTCCAGGTAGTCACACACTCCCTCGGCCACGGTCTTGAACTCGGCAGTGTAGCCAACTTCACGTAGTCGTGAGATGTCGGCTCGCGTATAGCTCTGATAGCGTCCCTTGAGCTCGTCGGGGAAATCGATGTAATCGATCTCACCCTTGCCATAGAACTTGATGACAGCCTCGGCGATGGCCTTGAATGGTTCGGCGCGCCCGGTGCCCAGGTTGAAGATTCCTGAGTGCTCAGGGTGATCGAGGAACCACAGATTGACGTCGACCACATCACCGACAAACACGAAATCGCGACTTTGCATGCCAGCCTCGAAGCCATCCCAAGCCCCGAACAGCTTGGGATTCTCACCGGCACTCACCTGTGTGTGGTGGTGGTAGGCCACGCTGGCCATCTTGCCCTTGTGCTGTTCTCGTGGGCCATAGACATTGAAGTAGCGAAACCCCACCACCTGACTGGTGAAATCGTTCCAGCGCGCCCGCACATATTGGTCGAACAGCAATTTGGAGTAGCCGTAGACATTGAGCGGCTTCTCATGCTCGGGAGCCTCGACGAAAACTTCGCTGCCGCCGTAGGTAGCTGCCGAGGAGGCATACAGGAACGGAATGCCCTTACGTTGACAGTAGTGCAACAGCACCTTGGAGTACTCGAAGTTGTTCTCGAGCATGAAGCGACCGTCCCACTCGGTGGTATCGGAACAAGCCCCCTCGTGAAAGATCGCCTCGATGGGTGGCAGGCCGCCCTCTTCGCCACGCAACTCGGCTTGAACTCGCGCCAGGAAGTCATCCTTGTCCAGGTAATCTCCCAAGGCACAATCCACCAGATTGACGAACTTGGTACCATCGCTCAGGTCATCGACCACCAACACGTCCTGATGGCCTCGGGCATTGAGAGCCTTGACCAGGTTCGCACCGATGAAGCCGGCACCGCCTGTCACTACGATCATCTGTGATTCCTCATTGTCGTCTTTCGACTCCAGGTGCGTCATGAACGCATCATCACCTGTGCCTATAACCGATTAGCCACTAATTGTATACTTGGCGGTTCTTGAATTCATGGGCCAACGGTGCTTCTCCAATGACACAGTCGACGCCTGACGTGACAACCTTCCAGGGCCTGATCCTTGCCCTGCAGCAATACTGGGCCGAAAAGGGCTGCGTGATCATGCAACCTCTGGACATGGAAGTCGGGGCCGGCACCTTCCACCCGGCCACCTTTCTACGAGCCATCGGCCCGGAAACCTGGAACTCGGCATATGTCCAGCCCTCGCGTCGCCCCACCGATGGGCGCTACGGCGAGAACCCCAACCGCCTGCAGCACTATTACCAGTTCCAGGTGGTGATGAAACCCTCACCCATCAATTTGCAAGAGCTGTACCTGGGCTCTCTGGCGCATGTGGGCATCGACCCACTGGTCCATGATATCCGCTTCGTCGAAGATAACTGGGAATCTCCTACCCTAGGTGCGTGGGGGTTGGGTTGGGAGGTCTGGCTCAATGGCATGGAAGTCACCCAGTTCACCTATTTCCAGCAGGCCGGGGGCATCGAATGCTTCCCTGTTACCGGAGAGCTGACCTACGGGCTGGAACGCATCGCCATGTACCTGCAGGATGTCGACAGCGTCTACGACTTGACCTGGACCCTGGCTCCTGATGGTACACGAGTCACCTATGGCGATGTCTACCTGCAGAACGAGCGCGAACAGTCTGCCTATAATTTCGAACATGCCGATGTACCGGCACTATTCGCTGCCTTCGATCACCAAGAGCGTGAATGCACCAAGTTACTTGAAGCCGGCCTGCCGCTGCCAGCCTACGAGATGGTTCTCAAGGCCTCGCACACCTTCAACCTGTTGGATGCCCGTCATGCCATCTCCGTCACCGAGAGGCAGCGCTATATCCTACGGGTGCGTACTATGGCCCGTGACGTAGCTCATGCCTACTACGACTCGCGCCAGGCCGCTGGCTTCCCCATGGCGCCGGAAGCCCTGCGCAATGAATTACTGGCCAAAGAGCCACTTGCCGAACAAGGAGACGCTTGAGCATGGTATCCACCTCCTTTCTGCTCGAACTCGGTGTCGAGGAACTCCCCCCCACGGCCATCGACCTGCTCTCCGACGCACTGGCACAGGGCATTGCCGAAGGCCTGAGCGAGTCCGAAGTCACCTTCGGCTCCGTGCACGCCTATGCGACACCACGACGCTTGGCGGTATACATCACCCAATTGGCCGATAAGCAGCCCGACCGTGAAATCGAACGTCGTGGCCCTGCCTTGGCGGCAGCGTTCAAGGATGGCAAGCCGACCAAGGCAGCCGAGGGTTTCGCACGCTCCTGTGGGGTGGAAGTCGATGAGTTGATCCATCTGGAAACCGATAAAGGGACTTGGCTCGGTCATCGCGAACGACAACAAGGGGAAGCCACCGAGCGGCTGCTCCCGGCGATCGTCTCAAAGGCGATTGGCGCTCTGCCGGTGCCCAAGAACATGCGCTGGGGTGCATCGCGAGTCGAGTTCTCTCGCCCGGTACACTGGCTGGTCATGCTCTATGGCGAGCAAGTGGTCGATGCCGAGGTACTGGGCCTGAAGGCTGGCCGCACCACTTTTGGTCATCGTTTTCATGCCCCTACCGCCATTGAACTGCAACGTCCCGACGACTATCTGGTAGCACTGGAGAATGCTTACGTACTGGCTGACCGTGACCGTCGTCGCGAGCGTATTCGCGAGCAGGTATTGGCCGAGGCCGAGTGCCACGAAGCCCAAGCAGTGATCGACGAGGACCTACTGACAGAAGTCAGTGGACTGGTGGAATGGCCAGTGGCATTGACCGGGAGCTTTGATGAACGCTTCCTCGAGGTTCCACCGGAATGCTTGATCTCATCGATGAAGGCCAATCAGAAATATTTCCACCTGCTCGACGAGCAGGGTCGTCTGAAACCCTTGTTCATCACGATTTCCAACATCGATAGCCAGGACCCACAACTGGTCATAGAAGGTAACGAAAAGGTCATCCGGCCGCGTCTGGCCGATGCTGCCTTTTTCTACGACACGGATCGCAAGACCCCTCTTGATGAGCGCCGTAAAGGCTTGGCCAACGTCGTCTTCCAGCAGCAACTCGGCACGCTGGCTGACAAGGCCAGCCGTAGTGCGGTGGTGGCCTGTCATATTACCGAGAAAATAGGTGGCGATGTCTCGCATGCCGAGCGTGCCGCCCAGCTTGCCAAGTGCGACTTGGTGACCGAAATGGTGCTGGAGTTCCCTGAATTACAGGGCATCATGGGCTGTTATTACGCCCGCCACGATGGTGAAGCGGAAGACGTTGCCCAGGCGCTCTACGAGCAGTATCTGCCACGTTTCGCCAGTGACGTCATCCCTCAGAGTCGTACCGGCCTTGCACTGGCACTGGCTGACCGCCTGGACACACTGACCGGCATCTTCGGTATTGGCCAGCGCCCCACTGGTACCAAGGATCCATTTGCCTTGCGACGTGCTGCTATCGGGGTGCTCAACATCCTGATCAAGGGTGAATTGGATCTCGACCTGCGGGAATTGCTAGCACTGGCCGCTACTCAGCATCAGGACTTGCCCAAGAAAGAGGGTCTTGTCGACGATGTTCTTGACTACATGCTCGAGCGACTTCGCGCCTGGACCCAGGACGAGGATATTCCCGTTGAGATCTATCTCGCCGTCCGTGCTCGCCCGGTCACCAAGCCGCTCGACTTTGCACGGCGCATTCATGCCGTGCACGCTTTCAGTCAACGCGAAGAAGCTGCTGCTCTCGCTGCGGCCAACAAGCGTGTCTCGAACATTCTGGCCAAGCAGGAGCACGATGGTTCGACTGTCGTGAGAGCCGATCTGCTGCATGAAGATGCAGAGCGCGCTCTGTCCGATGCGCTGACATCGCAGCGCGCCGAGGTCGAGCCGCTCGTACGTAATGCTCGCTATGCTGAAGCCTTGGACATCCTGGCGTCTTTACGTGATCCAGTCGACCGCTTCTTCGATACTGTCATGGTCGTAGTCGATGACACGGAAGTACGGCGCAATCGCTTGGCCTTACTCGCCAGCCTTCAGGCCTTGTTCCTCGAAGTGGCGGATATCGCTGAACTCTAACAGCTAGCCCAGGGTCCCTCACCGGGCGCCTGGTGTGTGAAAAGCCGGCTTTCAGCCGGCTTCTTTTATTGTGTTTCACGTGAAACACCCTCCTATGCAGGTGCTTTAGTGTCATGCGCTGCAGGTATCCGTCCCCCGCCCGTAAAGTGAGTTTCTGCGCCACAGGGTTAATATCAGGCCGTTTTTACCAACGCTCACTTATGCGCCATCCTTTCTTTGTGTCATCAAGGAGATGCTTCTATGAGTGACGATACTTCCTTAGCCAGCTTTCATGACAGCTTACAGCAGCCCTTTCCACCCGGCGGATTATCTCCGCTACTCACTGCACTTTGGTGGGCCGGCAAAGGGGAATGGGTAACTGCGCATGACCAGATTGCCGCACTTCCAGGAGCCAATGCGGCCTGGATACATGCTTATCTACATCGGTGGGAAGGTGATTTGAGCAATGCTGCCTACTGGTATCGGAATGCCGGTCGTTCAATGCCGGACAATGAACTTGGCCTCGATACCGAATGGCAGGCTATTGTCCAAGAGCTGCTCAAGGCATCTTAGCGAAAGTCAGAACACATTGTTTCACGTGAAACACTAGCCTAGACTCTTTCGTCAACTGCCGTGGCTGCCACACAAATCAGGACTAGCTAATGCTATCACACCAAAGGTTGGTGATTCTCGACAGAGATGGTGTCATCAATCAGGATTCAGATGCCTATATCAAATCCCTCGACGAATGGATTCCTTATCCCACAGCGATACAGGCCATCGCTCAACTGAGCAAAGCAGGGTGGACAGTCGCCATAGCGACTAACCAGTCAGGCATCGCGCGTGGGTATTACGATACAGCCGTACTCACTGAAATGCATGACCGCCTGAACCAGCTCGTTGAAAAGGCCGGGGGCCAGATTTCACATATCGCTTATTGCCCCCATGGCCCCGATGACGACTGTGACTGTCGCAAGCCTAAAACCGGTCTCATGAGACAGATTCAGCAGCACTTGGGTTTGGAAAGTCTGGAGAAAGCTTGGGTAGTCGGTGACAGCTTGCGCGACCTGCAAGCGGGCTCAGCCATGGGATGTCATGTTGCCCTGGTTCGCACCGGGAAGGGGTTCTTGACCGAGTCCAAGGGTTTCAATCTGGAGGGAGTGATGGTGTTTGACGATCTTGCAGCCTTTACCGAGTGGCTACTTTCGGCAGAAGATGACGCAAGTTGATTCCTGCCAGATGAAAATCTCCTGGATACAAGAAGGCCGGCATTGATGCCGGCCTTCTTGTATAGATTCTAACTTAACCTGCATGCTCTGGCTTTATATCGGGGAGTGTTTCACGTGAAACACTTCCTTGAGCTTGCCTTTAGAGTCACACATCCAGATTAGCTACCAGGGCAAAACGTTCAATGAAGTCACGACGTGGCTCAACCTCATCGCCCATCAGGGTATTGAACATCATATCGGCAGCGACCGCGTCCTCGATCGATACTCTCAGCATGCGACGAGTTTCAGGATTCATGGTGGTATCCCAAAGCTGGTCAGGATTCATTTCGCCCAATCCCTTGTAGCGCTGGATCGAGAAGCCGCGCTGGGCTTCCTTCATCAACCATTCCAAGGCACCGTAGAAGCTGTCTACTGGCTGTTGCCGTTCGCCTCGAGCAACATAAGCCCCTTCTTCCAACAAGCCATCCAGTGTCTCACCCAGACTGGCCATAGCGCGATAGTCTGCGCTCCGGAAGAAATCCATGCCCCATACATAGTCGGTCGTTACACCATGCGCAGTCAGGGAAACCCCAGGTAAGAACAAACCGCGCTCGCTATCCTCATGCAGTTGGAAGGTGTAACGTGGCCCGCCTTCGTAGGCAACCAGAGCGTCCATTTCACCTTGCAGATAATCGATCCAATTCTGCATGGTGACGTGATCTTTAAGGCTCTGCTCGCCTTCCAATGGTGCTGCATGCACTATCTTACGCAATACTTCATTGGGGTAGACACGTGACAAACGTTCGATGCGGTTCATCACATCGCGGTACTGATTAACCAGCGATTCTAGCTGCTCTCCCCCAATACCTGGGGCATCAGCATTGACATAGAGACGGGCTCCATCCAGTGCCGTCGTGGTCAGATAATCGATCAGCGCCTGTTCGTCCTTAAGGTAGCTTTCCTGCTTACCACGTTTGATCTTGTAAAGTGGCGGCTGAGCAATGAACACATGCCCGCGCTCGATCAACTGGGACATCTGCCGGAAGAAGAAGGTCAAGAGCAGTGTGCGAATATGCGACCCATCGACATCAGCGTCGGTCATGATGATGATCGAGTGATAACGCAGCTTGTCAGGATTGAACTCCTCGCGCCCGATACCGCAGCCCAGCGCAGTAATCAAAGTGCCGACCTCGGCGGAGGAAAGCATCTTGTCGAAGCGCGCCTTCTCAACGTTGAGAATCTTGCCTTTGAGCGGCAAAATCGCCTGGGTGCGACGATCGCGGCCCTGTTTGGCACTGCCACCAGCTGAGTCACCCTCTACCAAGTAGAGCTCGGACAGGCTGGGATCCTTTTCCTGGCAATCCGCAAGCTTGCCTGGCAGGCCAGCAATATCCAAGGCCCCCTTGCGACGCGTCATATCGCGAGCCTTACGCGCCGCTTCGCGAGCGCGCGCCGCATCGAGCATCTTGTTGACGATCGCCTTGGCCTCGTTGGGACGCTCGACCAGGTATTCTGAAAACATCCGCCCCATTTCCTGCTCGACAGCCGTCTTGACCTCGGAGGAAACCAACTTGTCTTTGGTCTGGGAGGAAAACTTGGGATCCGGGACCTTTACCGAGATGATCGCCGTCAAGCCTTCTCGTGCGTCATCGCCAGAGGTGTTGACCTTGGTCTTCTTGAGCAACCCTTCCGCTTCGATATAGCTGTTCAAGGTGCGTGTCAGCGATGCACGGAACCCAGCCAGGTGAGTCCCACCATCGCGCTGCGGGATGTTATTGGTATAGCAAAAAATATTCTCGGCAAAGGTGTCGTTCCACTGCATCGCCACTTCCACACCTACGCCATCCTCGCGCTGCGCATCGAAGTGGAACACCGGGTTCAAGGTAGTCTTGTTGGTATTCAAGTGGTCGACGAATGCCTTGAGCCCTCCTTCATAGTGGAAGAGCTCCTCTTTACCACTGCGCTCATCAAGCAAACGAATCGCCACGCCAGAGTTCAGGAACGACAGTTCGCGCAGGCGTTTGGCAAGAATATCGTAGTGAAATTCGATATTGCCGAAAGTTAGCGGCGACGGTCTGAAATGGACTCGCGTGCCGCTCTTTTCTGTCTTGCCTACCACTCCCAGCGGTGCTTCCGGTACACCATGGTGATAAATCTGCTCATATACCTGTCCGGCTCGCCAGATGGTCAGTTTCAATTCTTCAGACAAGGCGTTTACCACTGATACCCCTACCCCGTGAAGCCCGCCGGAGACCTTGTAGGAGTTATCGTCGAACTTGCCGCCGGCATGCAACACCGTCATGATCACCTCCGCGGCTGACACTCCCTCTCCTTCATGAATATCAGTGGGAACGCCACGGCCATTGTCACTGACAGTAACCGATTCATCAGGATGTATGATTACGCGGATTTCGCTGCAGTATCCCGCCAAGGCTTCATCGATAGAGTTGTCCACCAGCTCGAATACCATGTGATGCAAGCCGGTTCCATCATCGGTATCGCCGATGTACATGCCAGGGCGCTTGCGTACAGCATCCAAGCCCTTGAGAACCTTGATACTCGATGAGTCGTAAGCCTGTTCGCTCATTGACTACTCCGTCGTGAAGTCTTTCAGTGTGTCGAGACGACCATGTTTCACGTGAAACATTGCGACTGACGTGTCCGGTTGCCACATTCCTTCGAGGGCTTCTGGGTCGACACTGGTGATAAACACCTGACATCCCATCCGCTCCAGCCAGCGACAAAAATCATGCCGATGACGTGCATCCAATTCCGCCGGCAGGTCATCAATCAGATAAGTACAGGTTTGGGCCGTCAGTTGTTCCAGAAGGCGTCCCTGTGCCAGTTTCATTGCACTGACTACCAACTTCTGCTGACCTCGTGACAGAACCTCCGCCGCCGGCCGGCGTTCGATTCGCAGTCTCAGGTCAGCACGCTGAGGCCCTTGTTGGGTAAAACCCATTTGTCGATCAGTGTCACGGCCTTGGTGAAGCACCTCTGCCAGCGACCGCTGTCGATCCCAACCCCGCGAGTATCGCAGTGTCAGTGTTGGTAGCGGCAAAAGCTCCTGCAGAGTTTCCTCGAAGATCGGCAGAAACTCCCGAACATAGTCGCTGCGAAACGAATCGAGTCGTTCGCTCCATTGCACCAACTCACCCTCCCACACCGAGAGGGAACGTTCATCAATTCTACCATGCCTGAGCAGTGCATTCCGATGTTTCAAGGCTCGTCGAACACGCTTCCAAGTCTCCAGGAAATCGTGTTTCACGTGAAACACCCCCCAGTCGAGAAACTCGCGCCGCACTGCTGGAGCCCCCTCCAACAGCTTAAAAGCGTCAGGGTTGATCAGTTGCAGGGGAAGCGCTTCCACCAGTTGCGCAACTTTGGTGACACGCTCACCTGCCATGCGCATTTCCATTTCACTGCCATCACGCAAGCGCCGGATGCCAATGGGAATTGGTGGATCGCCGGCCAGACGCCCATGCAAGGTCATACCCTCGACTGCGTGCCCAATGACATTCTTTAGCTGTTGGGTACGGAAGGAACGCCCCATACCAAGTATATGGATGCCCTCAAGAAGGCTGGTCTTGCCGCTACCATTGGCACCAACGATGACGTTGATCCCTGGCTGGGGCCGCATCTCGACGTGCGCCAGATTACGTAAGCCCATGAAGCTGAGGCGATCGAGGGTCATTGAGCAAGAGTCCTACGACACCCCTCACGGGGTGTCGCATTGAACAAAGGAAGGAAACAAGGGAACCTCAGGCAAGAGACGACATTACAGCCGCATAGGCATGACCACATACATGGCATCACCGCCACCGGGCTCTTCCATCAATGCACTGCTATTAGGATCGGCGAGCGTCATTTGGACACGATCCTCATCTAATGCGTTCAGCACATCGATCAGGTAACTGACATTGAAACCAATTTCCAGGCCAGAGCCGGAATATTCGATTGCGATATTCTCTTCTGCCTCTTCCTGCTCGGGGTTGTTGGCCATGACCTGAAGATTGCCCTCTTCGAGTTGCAGACGCACCCCACGATACTTCTCGTTGGACAGAATCGAGGTTCGTGACAGCACTTGGCGAAGCTCGGCGCGATCAGCAATGAATACCTTGTCACCTCCGCGCGGTACCACGCGCTCATAGTCGGGAAACTTTCCATCGACCAGCTTGGAGGTAAAAGTGAACTCGCCAGTATGGGCGCGCACATGATTGGCACCCAAGGTCAGGCTAACAGGCTCATCACTATCGTCGAGAAGGCGTACCAGTTCCAGCACACCCTTGCGCGGCACGATCAGCTTCTGTGCCGGCTCCACCTCGATATCCGCCGGACGCGAACACACCGCTAAACGGTGGCCATCGGTGGCTACGGTACGAACCAGGTTGGAGCGGAGTTCCAGAAGCATACCGTTCAAGTAATAGCGCACATCCTGCTGGGCCATGGCGAATGATGTCGCATCGATCAAATGCTTGAGCGTCCCCCTGGGCAGACTCAATTCGGTACTGGCCTGGCTATCTTCGATATTGGGAAATTCTGCAACTGGCAACGTCGACAGGGTAAAGCGTGAACGCCCACTACGAAGCACGGCACGCCCGTCTTCCAAGGTGATGTTGATCTCGGCCTGGTCAGGCAAAGACTTGCAGATATCCATCAACTTTCGAGCGGGTACCGTAGCAGAACCTGGCTCATCGACTTGATTAGGTGCCGTGCGGCCAATCAGTTCCACTTCCAGGTCGGTACCAGTCAGCGATAGCTGCGCATCCTGTACTTCAAGCAATACATTGGACAGCACCGGCAACGTCTGGCGGCGTTCAACGACGCCGGCAACCAGCGCCAAAGGACGCAGCAGGGCTTCGCGGGTAATGGAAAATTTCATGGGGGCTCCACTCTTTGTCCTGAAATTCGATGACATTCAGCATGTTGCGATCAACAAACAGTCTAGTTTGCAACCGAGCATGTCAACTCGTCAGCAACCGCAATAGATTCTTGTAGTCTTCACGAATGTCCGCACTCTCTTCCTGAAGAGCCTGCACTTTTCGGCAGGCATGCAAGACCGTGGTATGGTCGCGACCACCGAAAGCATCACCGATTTCCGGCAAGCTGTGATTGGTCAATTCCTTGGCAAGCGCCATTGCGACTTGACGCGGCCGCGCGACGGAGCGTGAACGTCGCTTCGAGAGCAGGTCCGCCAGCTTGATCTTGTAGTACTCAGCCACGGTGCGCTGGATGTTGTCGACACCGACCTGCTTATCTTGCAATGCCAACAAATCTTTCAGAGATTCACGAATAAAATCCTGAGTGATCGGCTTGCCCATGAAATGGGAGTCGGCAATCACTTTCTTCAGGGCGCCTTCTAGTTCGCGCACATTTGAGCGAATCTTCTGAGCGATAAAGAAGGCAGCATCATGAGGAAGTTCGACCTTTGCCTGATCAGCCTTTTTCATCAGGATCGCCACCCGCGTTTCCAGCTCTGGAGGCTCAATGGCTACCGTCAGCCCCCATCCGAAACGGGACTTCAGACGCTCCTCTACCCCATTGATTTCCTTGGGGTATCTGTCCGATGTCAAGATCATTTGCTGGCCACCTTCAAGCAAGGCGTTGAAGGTGTGGAAGAATTCTTCCTGAGAACGCTCTTTGCCAGCAAAGAACTGAATATCGTCGATCAGCAAGGCATCGACACTACGATAGAAGCGTTTGAAGTCATTGATGGCATTCAGTTGTAGTGCCTTGACCATATCGGCAACGAAACGCTCGGAATGGAGATAGACCACCTTGGCATTCTCGCGACGATTGGCTAGCTGATTGCCCACGGCATGCATCAGGTGTGTCTTGCCGAGACCGACACCGCCATACAGAAACAAAGGGTTATAAGCGCCACCGGGATTTTCCGACACTTGGCGTGAAGCAGCTCTGGCCAATTGGTTGGACTTACCTTCAACGAAGGTTTCGAAGGTGAAATTGGGGTTAAGGCCACTCTGATGCTTGAGGCTCCCTTCGACTTGAACCTGACGCTCACTGCTTCCTGAGGTGCGGCTGCTTCCAGTACGGCTCCCCTCCTCACGAGCCTGATCGATCTCATGCTCATCAGCGTAATTTCCGCGTGGCGACGTATGCACGGCAGGTGATGCAGGCTGACGGGGACTGGCGGAAACGGGATTACCCAGTTCACGTGGCTGAGGCGAAGGTGCTGCACGCCTGCTGCCCACGGTCAACGATATCTTGGGCGGCTTGACAGGGGACAGCTCGCGTAGCAACTCGTTGATACGCTTCACATACTTGTCATTGACCCAGTCTCTGACGAAACGATTGGGCGCCAGCAGGCATAGCTCATTGGATTCACCCTCCTCCGCCTGAAGAGGGCGAATCCAGGTATTGAACTGCTGAGAATTCAGTTCGTCCTGCAGGTAATCCAGACATTGTTGCCAAAGAGCGACCGACACTCGACCTCACCATCCCGATTGTGAAAATGACCCGCCATTGTATCGCTCCAGCCATAGGTTATCCACATGACGATCCCAAGGAAGTGTAGTTGTGGAAAACTTGCCTACCTACGCTTGAACAACCTCTGCTCGAACTGGGCACAACGACAACATTGTGGAAGACTCATCGATCTTCCCCCAGGCTATCCCCAATGAACCAAACGGCTGTCCTGCTTTTCCTCACATGGTTGTATCCTCTATACATCATTGTAATATAAGCATCAATCATGGTTATCCACAAAAACTATCCCCAGTATTAATAACAACGAAATCTAAAAACCAATAATGATAGTAGTTATCGTTCAAAATCAGCTGCCATGTTCCTCATGAATCATGGCCAAGGGATAACACTTCATCCAGTGGTGCGAATGTAGCGGGAAAAATTGCACCTTGACGGCGAATTCACTAGAATTCCCGGTCTTGAGCCGAATCCCCCCTGGCCTCCTCCGAAGTCAGGGCGCCTCTAAGTTGACGTAAAGTCCAATTAACCACGTGGGAATCAATTGTTATGAAACGCACCTTTCAACCCAGCGTTCTCAAGCGCAAGCGTGTGCATGGCTTCCGTGCCCGCATGGCCACCAAGAACGGCCGCGCCGTCCTGGCCCGCCGCCGCGCCAAGGGTCGCAAGCGTCTGAGCGCCTGATCTCGGATTGCGTGTGTCCCGTCAGGGCTTTCCCCGGCAGCTGCGACTGCTGACCGCCGGGGACTACCGACGCGTTTTCGACCAGGCCGCCTTCAAGGTTCACGGCAAGGGGTTGCTGGCATTGGCCTGCAACAACGATCTGGGTCACCCACGGGTCGGTTTGGTATTCAGCAAGAAGAACGTGCGACGCGCAGTCGATCGCAATCACTTGAAGCGTCTCGTTCGCGAGTCCTTTCGCCTCCAGCAACACCGCCTACCCGCCGTGGACATCGTTGTCCTATCCCGGCGTGGCGTACGGGAACTGGACAGTGACACCCTGCATCGCCAGCTCTACGGCATGTGGCGGCGTCTGGAAAAGGACGTTCGCAAGCAATCGGCCAATACCACCTGACGGGACACCGGCGGCCTGCCTCGGCAGGCTTTCGTGTGTCATTTTATTCATGCACTATGCCGTCAGACTGTTCATTACCCACCGGGCAGGCCCCTCATGGACGTAAAACGACTTCTGCTATTGATTCCACTTGCCGTACTGGCCTATTTGCTGGTCGTGCAATGGAATCAGGACTACGGTCAGGTCACACCTGAACCGGAAGCTCCCGCCATCACTACCGATGATGCCCCTCGTAACGGCGAGACAGCGCCAGGGGAGGAAGGTTTAGTGGCTCCCGCAACCCCCAGTGAC
This sequence comes from Litchfieldella anticariensis FP35 = DSM 16096, assembly GCF_000409775.1. Taxonomy (GTDB): domain Bacteria; phylum Pseudomonadota; class Gammaproteobacteria; order Pseudomonadales; family Halomonadaceae; genus Litchfieldella; species Litchfieldella anticariensis. Next base: position 147,822 of record NZ_KE332393.1, read on the forward strand.
GCGGAACCGATTTCCGACAGCGACCTACCAGGAGCGACTCCCTCCCCTACCGACAGTCGCGACCTGATCGCAGTAGTCACTGACGTGCTCAATGTGCGAATCGATCCTCAAGGCGGTGACATCGTATATGCCGCTTTGCCAAAGCATAAATTGGCACTCAACTCCGATCGCCCCTTCGTTCTGCTTACCGATAGTGCATCTCGCAGCTATGTGGCCAAATCCGGTCTACAGCTCGAAGGCCATCAGGGGCGTGTCGCCTTTAGTTCGGAACGTACCGACTATCGCCTTGCGGAAGGCGCAGACACTCTGGTCGTCGACTTGACAGCCAATGTCAACGGGGTCGATGTCATCAAGCGCTTTACCTTTGAACGCGATGACTACGCGGTCGATGTCACCTATCACCTGGCCAACAACCGCGATGAGCCGGTCACGGCCCGCTTCATCGGCCAACTGGCCCGAGACAATAGCCCGGACCCCTCCAGTGGCGTATCGATGGGCATGAAATCGTACCTGGGGGCAGCCTATTCCTCTCCGGAAACTCGTTATGAGAAGATCGATTTCGAGGATATCCAGAACGGGCGTTTCAACAACCGCGACGCCGAGGGCGGCTGGGTCGCCATCATCCAGCATTATTTCGCTTCGGCCTGGGCGCCACCCCAGAACCAGCAAAATCTCTACTACGCTACCACCGACTCGCGCGGACGCAACGTCGCTGCCTTTGCCGGCCCCACGCAAACTATCGCCGCCGAGGGAGAAAGCACGCTGGGCGCCACGCTCTATATGGGGCCCAAGGTTCAGGAACGTCTCGAAGCAGTGGCGCCTCATCTTGAGCTGACCGTAGACTTCGGCTGGCTATGGTTCCTCGCCAATCCGCTATTCTGGTTGCTCGACAAAATCCATGACGTGCTCGGCAACTGGGGTTGGTCGATCGTCGTGTTGACCGTCATGGTCAAGATGGCCTTGTGGCCGCTGTCGGCCAAGGCCTATAAGTCGATGGCACGCATGCGCAAACTGGGCCCTGAGATGCAGCGTCTCAAGGAACAGTATGGCGACGATCGGCAGAAGATGTCCCAGGAGATGATGAAATTTTACCAGAAGGAGAAGATCAATCCTCTGGGCGGCTGTCTGCCTATTTTGGTGCAGATGCCGGTATTCATCGCCTTGTACTGGATGTTGTTGGAGTCCGTGGAGCTGCGTCACGCCCCGTTCGTGTTCTGGATCCAGGATTTGTCGATGAAGGATCCATACTTCATCCTGCCAATCCTGATGGGGGCCTCGATGTTCGTGCAGCAGTTGCTTAACCCGACGCCTCCGGACCCCATGCAGGCAAAAATCATGAAGATGCTTCCGGTCGTCTTCACATTCTTCTTCCTGTGGTTCCCGGCAGGCTTGGTTATCTACTGGGTAGTCAACAACGTCATTTCGATTTTCCAGCAGTGGGCCATCACACGCAGAATCGAAAACGACCCGACCGTCGGCAAGAGAGCGAAGAGCAAGAGCTGATCTTCTCGCTCACACCAGCACCAGACCCCCGCTCATGCGGGGGTCTGGCGTTTGCAGGCCATCAACGGGACAATGCCGTCATCAGCCAAGCAGGATTCGTATCATGTCGCATCCCCCCCTCTATACTCAGGACACCATCGCAGCACTCGCTACCCCTCCTGGGCGCGGTGGGGTGGGTATCGTTCGTGTCTCGGGCCCAGGCTGTCGCGATATCGCCACTGCAATCCTGGGATGCTGTCCTGCGCCGCGTCATGCCCTTTATGGCCCTTTCCGTGGTGCACGGGAGCTCATCGACGAGGGTATTGCCCTGTATTTTGAAGGGCCCTATTCATTCACTGGTGAAGACGTTCTCGAACTGCACGGTCATGGCGGCCCTGTGATCATGGACTTACTGCTCGAGCGCTGCGTGCACTTGGGAGCACGCTTGGCTCGTCCTGGTGAGTTTTCCGAACGCGCGTTCCTCAACGACAAACTCGACTTGGCTCAGGCCGAGGCCATTGCCGACTTGATCGACGCCAGCTCTAAAACCGCTGCTGAGAACGCGTTACGCTCGCTGCAAGGAGAGTTCTCGCGACGTGTCCAGGCTCTGGTGGAGCGACTGATCGAGCTGCGCATGTATGTCGAGGCTGCCATCGACTTCCCCGAAGAAGAAATCGACTTCCTCGCCGATGGCAAGGTCGCTGCCATGCTCGAGACCGTGGTCGCGGAGTTGGTCGAAGTACGCTTGGCCGCTGGCCAAGGGGCGTTGATGCGCGAAGGCATGAATGTGGTGATAGCCGGACGCCCCAACGCTGGGAAGTCCAGCCTGCTCAATGCCCTCACCGAGCAGGATACCGCTATCGTTACCGAAATCGAGGGCACCACCCGTGATGTATTGCGGGAACATATCCACATTGATGGCATGCCGCTGCATATCATCGATACCGCTGGCTTACGTGATACCCCCGACGCCGTGGAGAAAATCGGCGTGGCACGTGCTTGGGCCGAAATCGAGAAGGCCGATCGCGTACTGCTGCTGGTCGATGCCACCACGACCCCGGCCATCGATCCCATGGCTATCTGGCCTGAGTTCGTCGCCCGCCTCAATGACCCCTCCCAGCTTACGTTGGTGCGCAACAAGATCGATACCAGCCAAGAACTCCCCGGACTCGACTTATCCACAACCCCTCCGGTATTGCGACTGTCGGCAAAAACCGGGGCGGGTGTGGATAACTTGAAGGACCATCTCAAGACGGTAATGGGTTTTTGCACTACCACAGAAGGACGCTTTTCCGCCCGTCGACGCCATCTGGATGCCTTGGATAGAGCGAAGCAAGCACTCACTAACGGCGAAGAGCAGCTACAAGGCTACGGGGCCGGTGAATTACTCGCCGAAGATCTGCGCGATGCCCAGCAAGCACTGGGAGAGATCACCGGTGAGTTCAGTGCTGACGACCTACTCGGAGAAATCTTCGGCAGCTTCTGCATCGGCAAGTAGCCCCCTACTCCCCGACCCACCAGCCACTTCGATAGTGCGCTGAAGCAGCCAGGAGAGGAACCACTGCCTCCATTACCGCCGTTAGTTCCTTCTCCAGCCCCCAAGGCGGGTTGAGCACCAGCATCCCGCTGCCATACATACCGTGCGAGTCACTCGGCGCAGCAAGCTGCAACTCGGCCTGCCATAGTTTGCATAGTCCATCGTCACGCATCCTTTCAAGCATCTCTCGGTGACGACCGGCCGGCAGCAGGGGGTACCACACCAATGCCACGGCATGACGCACCTTGCGTGCCAGATCCCGTAAGGCCGTGGCAACTTCCTGGTACTCCTCTTTGCGTTCGTAGCTGGGATCGATCAATACACAAAGACGCGGAGTGCCCACTGGTAACATGCGAGTCATGCCGACTAGGCCATCGCCGTGGATACGTCGGGCATTGGCAGGCAGTGGTTGAGCATCCAGGTGGCGATGTTCGCCGGGGTGCAATTCGAACAGACTGAGACGGTCCTGAGGCCGTAGAGCCTGGGCCAACCACCAAGGTGAGCCTGGATAATGCGTCAGTTCCTCTTCACGACCTTGCTGGACACTTTCCACCTGTTCCAGCCAGGCGTTCACCAAGGCGTTACGAGCACCCAGCTCACGGCGAGCCTGCCACAAGGGAGAGACCCCCGTACGATACTCCATCAACTTGCGACTCTCCGTCGCGTTCAGCGGGTAACAGCCACGACCAGCATGAGTATCAATATATGTAATGGCCGAATTTTTACGTAAAACATGCTGGATGACGGCGAACAGCGTCAAATGCTTGTGAATATCGGCAAAATTGCCGGCATGGTAGGCGTGTTGATAGGCAAGCATAGCGGCATTCCAGAAAGAAGACCCGCGCAACTCAGAAAGCTCGCGGGTCGTCGATTAACCTGGTTGGCAAGATAGCCAGGTATTACATTACATCTGCTGTTGCATGGGTGTCAGCGTGATCTCGACACGACGATTCTGCGCCCGCCCCGCTTCGGTATCGTTGCTGGCAACAGGCTGAGTGAATCCGTAGCCACTCATGCTCAAGCGATACTGCTGAACGCCCTGCTGAGCCAAGTAGTTGCCCACCGATTGCGCTCGCCGCTCTGACAAGCGCTGGTTGTATTCAGCGGAACCGGTGCTATCGGTATGCCCAGCGATGTTGACGCGTGTCTCTGGATACTCCAACAGTACCCCCGAAACATCATTGAGGGCCGAACGAGCACTGGGTGTCAGTTCGCTGGAGTCGAACCCGAAGGTCACACTACTGGGCATATTGAGGATGATGTCATCACCCTGGCGATCGACGCCGATGCCGGTTCCCTGCATCCGCTCACGCAACTGCGCCTCCTGGCGGTCCATATAGGCGCCGATGCCGCCACCTGCCGCAGCTCCCACGGCCGCACCGATCAGGGCACGATCACGCCGGCTGGTAGATCCGTCGCCACTGAGCGCCCCGGCTGCCGCTCCTATCGCAGCCCCGATGCCAGCCCCGGTCAATGTCTTGCTGCGCTGGGTCTGGCCACCATAGGGATCGCTGGTGGCACATCCTACCAACAGCACGGCAGCAGCGAGTGGATAAATCAGTCGATATGTCTTGGGCATTACGTTGCCACTCCTTGGGATTTACGGGATCAAACGCTTTCGACATCACTCGTCACTGAGCATGGTCAAAAGTTCGTTCAAGAATAATAGACCTCGGGATGATGCCTGAAGACGATTGGCATCTTCCACAAGAAGTCCTTTTTTGCGTGCTTCAAGCAAGTGCTCCTGCAACTCATGGGAGGGGCGGCCGGTATGAGTCTCCCAGCTCTCGAGTGATACCCCCTCGACCAGACGCAAGGCATTCATGGCAAATTCCAGCGGTAATTCTTCCTCCTCTACCTGTGCATGCCCAGCGACAAAACCTCGTGGATCGTGACGTCGGTGTAGATAAGCGTCAGGTTGACGACTCTTCCAACGACGTTCGATCCGTAGACGGCCGGCCTCATCCCAAGTACTGGTCTTGCTGTGCGCCCCTGCACCGATACCCAAGTAGTCGCCAAATCCCCAGTAATTCAGATTATGACGCGAGCGGCGACCAGCCTGGGCGTAGGCCGATATCTCATAACGCTTGAGACCAGCATTTTCCAACCGTTCGTGCCCAGCATCCTGAATATCCCACAGAATATCGTCCTCAGGCAGCACAGGTGGATGGGAATGAAACTCGGTATTCGGTTCCAAGGTGAGCTGGTACCACGACAAATGCTCCGGTGACAATGCCAGGCCCGCGTCGAGATCGGCCAGTGCCAGTTCGAGATCCTGTCCGGGCAGACCATGCATCAAGTCGATATTCAGATTGTCGAAACCCGCCTGGCGTGCACTGTGTACAGCCATGCGGGCTTCCTCGGCACCATGAATACGGCCCAATGCTTCGAGCTGCATCGGCTGGAAACTTTGCACCCCCAGCGACAAACGATTGATCCCAGCAGCACGGTAGCCGGTGAATCGTCCTTGCTCTACGGTACCGGGGTTGGCTTCGAGGGTGATCTCGATATCCGAGGCAAGTGGCAGACGCTCGGCCAATGCCTCGAAGAAATCCCGGTAGAACTTGGCCGACATCAGACTTGGCGTTCCCCCGCCCACGAACACACTGATCAGTTCACGTTCGTGGGCCAATGGAAGATCGGCCTCGAGATCAGCAATCAAGGCCTCGAGATACTCCCTCTCGGGAAGTTCCACACCACGGCCCATACCATGTGAGTTGAAATCGCAGTAGGGGCACTTACGCACACACCAGGGGATATGTACGTAAAGCGATAGTGGCGGCAATCTCATGACGCAAGACACTCCACCAGCTCACGCATGGCACGTCCACGGTGACTAAGGCGATTCTTCTCCTCGCCCGACAGTTCGGCCGCGCTCATGCCACATTCCGAAACCCAGAACAGAGGATCGTAACCGAAGCCTCCATTGCCACGTGGCTGTGCCAGGATCGTTCCCTCCCAGCTACGCTGGACGATCAAGGGTACCGGATCCTCAGCATGGCGCAGATAGACTAGCACGCACCAGTATCGAGCACTGCGCTCACCCTCGCCGACATCGGCAAGTGTTGCCAGTAACTTGCGGTTATTGGCATCATCGCTTTTGGGCTCTCCAGCGTAGCGGGCCGAGTGAATGCCCGGTGCGCCGTGCAGGGCATCGACTTCCAGCCCCGAATCATCGGCAAGAGACGGCAACCCGCTCACGCGACAAGCCTCTCGAGCCTTGAGCAGAGCATTCTCGACGAAGGACAGCCCCGTCTCCTCGACCTCGGGGACAGCATAATCCGACTGTGGCCGTACCATGTAGCCCAGCGGAACCAGCAATTCATGGAACTCACGCAGTTTTCCCCTGTTCCCACTCGCTAGCACCAACGGTTGTGCGGTCGACATCTCATGCTCCCGATTGATTGAACCAAGCGTTCCAGTTGGAAAATTTCTCCATGAGTCCTTATAAATCATAAGGATAAAAGCTTCTTGGGATAGTCATCAGTGAATTAGTGTAAAAGTATTAGATAACAATTCTGATACATTGAAAGGTTAATGATTTCGCTAGGCAATAGCGCATGATCGAACATGAAAAAGAAGCAAAGAAAAACCTACAACAATTTGTTTTATATGAAAATTTTCCCCGCAAGATTTGGATGGCCAGACTACAGGGAGAAAGGAGTCTCAGAAAGATTGTGTAACCGAACTTTACAAAACGGCATTAAGGGTCAACTCTTAGAATGGTGGACTTCCTCTAAATACATCATACCAACAACCTGTAGCACATCATAATCGTGGAGCAGACATCATGGGCCAAGGGAAAGGGATGGTGCTGCTGGTGACAGACAGCAACCCGCAGTCACAGCTTTTTATCGATTACATTCACGACCAGCTCGACTGCCCCGTGACGGCTGTCGCTCCGCATGACGGAATGGGAGAGATCAAGCAAGAGAGAGCTGTGTTGTTGCTCGATGCCGATCACGTCGATGACGACACCATGCAGGCCTGGCAAGCGAAGGTCGTCGATTACGACAACATCGCCATGGCTGCCTTCAACCTTCGTGACGAAGACCATTCCGCCGACGTACTCGCGACTTTGCACCTGCAAGGGGTATTTTATCGCAGTGATGACCTGATGTTGATCTGCAAAGGGATCAGCAAGTTATTGGAAGGCGATCTCTGGATGTCACGGACCTTGATGACACGGCTCATCGATTTCTATCGTCGCCAGCAGCGCAATGCTTACCGACCAGTTTGCGGGCTGACCCATCGCGAACTCGAAATCATTGGCTTACTGGGCTCAGGAGCGTCCAACTCGGAGATCGCTGATCGGCTGTTTGTCAGCGAGCATACGGTGAAATCACACCTCTACAATATTTTCCGTAAAATAAAGGTACACAACCGAATTCAAGCCATGAACTGGGCACGGCAGAACCTGGTGGCAATCCCCCCTCATGTCGGCAGACACCATCAGCATAATTAATCAAGAAAGATAAGGTAAAGACAACTTAACAATATCTTTAAGTCGCCTTGATTTCGACTTCGTTTCCTTTTGCAAGTTAATACTGAAATATCATTCACTTTGTAATTAAGGTTTTTATCCACTCCACCTGAGAGATAGAGGAAAGGTAAGCAATGAGTGTGATAAAAAGCATACTGATTGTGGGGGGGGCAGAGGAAAATTCCCATTGGTTAATTCATGAGATGCAGCAACGAGGGTGGAAAATATATCATTCGAATAGTCTCAACAAGGTGAAAGAGGCCCTTAGCGACCCCTCCCTTCGAGTAGGTTTGGTATATCTGGATGCTAAGCTTCTTGAAAATAGAAAGGAGCTCGAAAAGCGGTTATCCGTCATCCCAGTCAAATGGATAGCCTTGATCGACCAATCCATACTGGATGACAGCAAAAACTGCCTAACGTTGAAACGGATTTTTTATGCTTACCACACGCTGCCGATCGATGCGGAACAGATCGACTGCCTGTTAAGCCATGCCAGTGCCATGATGGCCTTATCCCTCTCTACACAAGGCGATGGGCAACTACCAACGGATGAATACGAAATGGTGGGGGCCACACCGGTCATGCACAAGCTTTTCAAGGCCATCCGCCGTGTGGCTGCAGTAGACGCCGCGGTATTCATCAGTGGAGAATCGGGTACCGGGAAAGAACTTGCCGCCCGAGCCATTCACGAACACTCAACACGTGCCGAATCTCCTTTCATCGCTGTCAACTGTGCAGCTTTACCTAGCAACTTGATTCAGTCCGAGCTATTCGGGCATGAGAAAGGATCTTTTACCGGTGCCAGTCAGAAAAAAATCGGACGCATCGAAGCCGCTCAAGGGGGGACCTTGTTTCTCGACGAAATCGGCGACCTGCCGCTCGAGATGCAGGTCAATCTGTTGCGATTTCTTGAAGATCACCATATTCAACGCGTTGGCGGTCTCAAGGAAATTCCCATGAATGTCCGGATTCTTGCCGCCACCCATATCAATCTGAATAAAGCAGTCAAGGAGGGTAGCTTTCGAGAAGACCTTTATCACCGGCTAAACGTATTGCAAATTCAAATTCCGCCTCTTCGCGAACGTCAGGAAGATATTGACATCCTAGCCCAGTTCTTTTTCAACAAATTTTCCAATGAGAAATCACTCCAGGTCAAGGGATTCAGCCAGGAGTCATTGGCGTTGATGCGATGCTATGAGTGGCCCGGGAATATACGCGAACTCATTAATCGTGTTCGTCGTGCCATCGTAATGTGCGAAAATCGCTTGATTCGACCCTGTGATCTGGGTCTGGAAAGACGAAAGACACCTCGTCATATCATGACGCTTGAGCAAGTAAGAGATAATGCCGAACGCAACGCTATCAAGGCCGCCTTGTCACGTAACAAATATAAGATACAAGATGCTGCCAAGGAATTGGGCATATCGCGCGTCACTCTATATCGTCTGTTAGAAAAACACGGCATCGAACGCCAGATCCCATCTGATATTAAATGATTTCCTCCATTATCATTTCCTTTCCATCTAGATTTTCTCCCATTTTATATATAACGATAACCCTATCTAAATCTAATTGTATAGTGGAAACAGAGACTGTCATGCATGCTGCTTATGGTTAAATTAAAGCAAAAACATAACCCCTGAAGCATTAAATATCTAATAAAATTCCTTTGGTTTAAATCTCGGAGCCGGAGTGCTTGAGGTCAATATTCTAATAAAAATAATTTAAGAAGGCATTAATATATTATCATCAAATGTAAATCATTAATCTTTACCAAGAAACATAACTTTACAAAGCTGGGTAAGAGAATCATGATTAATCACGTTCCTGAGGATTAGGGTTCACATTCAATCAATCTATAATCGCAAATATAAAATCACTTTCCACATTCCTATGAGTCAGTGATAAGACGACACAATGACTGGTCCATGCATCAAGGAGAAAGGTGCAATGGGAGACGCCAAACGACTACTGCTAATCGACGAGTCACCACATGATCGCCATATTATATCTCAACATATGGCTATCTTTGATTGGCATGTCAAGTGTGAGGAAAATATAAGGGATGCTTGCAGCACTATAGAAAGCGATAGTTTCTCTATCGGGATGATCCGCTTAGCTAGAAAGACGACAATACGAGAAGCCGACATCGAAAATCTGGTTGATAAAAAAAACATTGAGTGGATAGCAATCATTGATGAAATGCTTTTGGAAAATTCTGGTATCAAAAAGGTTATTAGCCAGCTTTTCTATGCATATCATGTTGCACCGATCAATGCCAGGCAACTCGATTGTTTGCTAAATCATATGATGAAAATGATAAAACTTCCCATTCTCCAGGAAGAGATAAATCAGATAGATACCGATAATAATGAGATGATTAGTGTTACCCCGAGTATGCAGAAGCTCTTCCAGACCATCCGCAAGGTAGCCTCGGTAGATGCCCCCGTCTTTATCAGTGGCGAGTCTGGTACAGGTAAAGAGCTAGCAGCACGGGCCATTCATCAGCACTCATGTCGAAAGAACGGTCCTTTCATTGCGGTCAATTGCGGTGCCTTGCCCAGTGGGCTAGTTCAGTCTGAGCTCTTTGGCCATGAGAAGGGCGCTTTTACCGATGCTAGACAACGGCATATCGGACGGATAGAAGCGGCCTCCGGCGGTACGTTATTTCTCGATGAAATTGGTGATCTTCCTCTCGATATGCAGATAAATCTGCTGAGATTTCTGGAGACATACCGGATAAGGCGGGTGAGCGGCCTTGAAGAAATACCTGTCGATATCAGGATAATAATTGCTACTCATGTTGATCTTGAGAATTCTGTCAAGATGGGTAAGTTTCGGGAAGACCTTTATCATCGACTCAATGTTCTGAGAATTCATATACCTCCGTTACGAGAGCGTAAAGAAGACATCGAAGTATTGGTCAATCTGTTTTTTGACAAGTTTTCTGATGAAAAATCTTCGAGATTGCGTGGCTTTACTCATGAAGCCATTGAACATATGAAAAGCTATAAGTGGCCAGGTAATGTCCGAGAACTTATTAACCGAGTTCGTAGAGCCATGGTCATGTGCGAAGAGAATTTCATTCGTCCTGACGACTTGGAATTAGAAAAACATATATCCCCAGATACTATCATCACACTGGAAAAAGCCCGAAACATGGCGGAGAAATCAGCGTTGGAGGCCGCATTGATTAGAAATCGTAACAATGTAATGCATGCATCAAGAGAGCTGCGCATATCAAGGGTGACTCTCTATCGTTTGATAGAAAAACACAACATCAACAGGAGTGAGAATATTACCTTCAACAATCATCATGAGGCAAGCGAAATAATCCAAAGAGCTTAAGAAGTGCTTAAATAGCCTAATAAGAAATTTCAAGTAGGATTATAACTATGAGCAAGCCATAAAGGCATCATAAAAACATGGAAGGGGATCATTGTCATGAGAATCAAGAGAAAGGTTACAACATATGGCATCAGCATAATGTGCCTGATGCTTTCAGGGCCTGTACTTGCTCAGATGGGGGGAGCAAACGGTACGACATCGTCAAGCGACAATGTCACACCACAACAAGGGCCTGTCGGTCAGGCTCCGCCGGAGCAGGAAATACAACCCGAGGTTCAGTCCATCCCGGATATCGGGGGCGTTTTGACACCAAAAGGTCGTTTGGTGATTGAGCCCTCACTGCAGTATTCCCATGCCAGCGTCAACCGTTTGACCTTTCGCGGTGTCGAGATTCTCAGCACTTTGCTGATCGGTGTGTTCGAAGCCGAGGATGCCGACCGTGATACTTGGACCGCAGCACTCACCGGTCGCCTGGGCGTCAGCGATCGCCTGGAGTTGGAACTCAAGGTGCCCTATGTCTATCGCAACGACACCCTATTTGCCACCGTGGCAACAACGGAAGGTCAAACGGAATTCGATATCGATCGGGATCTATCCGGCAATGGTATGGGTGATATCGAAGTGGCGGCCCACTATCAGATGAACAGTGGCCGGGACGGGTGGCCCTATTTCATCGCCAACCTGCGCTACAAATCGACTACCGGTGAAGGCCCTTTCGATATTCGCCGCGATTCCGACGGCATCGAGCAGGAACTGGCGACGGGGTCAGGTTTTCACTCCATCGAACCTAGCATTACCATGCTCTACCCATCCGACCCGGCCGTCTATTTTGCCAACCTCGGTTACATGTTCAACTTAGAAGATAACGTCAATCAACGGATAACCGATGACATACTCGTAGGCGATGTCGATCCCGGTGATGCCATCCGGCTCAGTTTCGGGATGGCCTATGCCATCAACGAGCGCTCGTCCTTCACCTTAGGGTTCAAGAACGATTTTATCGGCAAGACCAAAACGGAATTCGTAAATCCTGATAATGGCGATTCAGCGACAGTGAGTTCCCGTTCACTAAACATCGGTTCGTTGCTACTTGGCTGGTCCTTCCAGATTAGCCGCGATACTTCAGTCAATCTGGCACTCGAACTGGGGGTTACCGACGATGCTCCAGATACACTGCTGACTCTACGAATTCCCTTTGGCATGAATGCCTTCTAGACAGTTTCGACGATGGGTGACGCGCCAGCATGATGTCATGCTGGCGCCCATCTATCGTGTCAATGAGTTCAAAATTGCAGCACGCTGGTTGGCATGACGCAAGGCATCGATATTGTTGACCTGGATGTCGATATTCAACTCATGCGCGATTTCCCGGTTCGAAGCGTCACTGATGACACTTCCCACAATGGCATTTCGTGTCACGTTATGTAGCACCGATGTGAAACCATTCTGGTCGTTCAGGACAATGCCGGAAAATTGCTTCAGGCCGGGCACATTGATCGTTATGGGGGCCAGGTCGACGATCGACTGGCCTGCCTGGGGATTGACGATGACGGCTTGTCCGGTGGGATCGACCAGCGATTGAGAAACGACCTTCGCTCCAGATTCAGAGAGATTCATCACCGTCTGGTAGAGAATATCGTCGACCACGGTACGCAGTGTGGCACCGAAGTCGAGATCTAGCCCCGAGACCGAGAAACCACCTCGCAGCCCGGCAAGCGTCTCCGTCTCGATCACTACGGCATTGGCATCGGCAAAGGCATCATATTCCCCAGCCGGCTGCATGCCCAAGTGATCCCAGAATCCGCCGGCGAAGACGGTCGAGCTCGACGTCAGCATGAACACTACCAGCGACCTCCTGGTTACCTTGCCAGCCCATTGCTTGTACATGATTCGATCGCTCCTGCCTTGGCAGCTTATCGGCCCATCTCGTTGGGGCCAGGCAACAATAATAAAGAGGTTCCCAACCCCGCGCGGTGGACGCCTTGACGAAGAGGCGAGTCAGGTCTGACCTTCCAATCGCGTTCATGATTGAAGTATTGCTGGGCAAGTTGCATATCTGCCCGGGCCCCAAGCACGGTTCCTTGCCAGAGCGTTTCAAAATGCTCCTTAGGCACCACCACGGTTCCCACGGCGGGATCACCAACCAGGACTCGGTCATCATCTATACCTTTGATGACCACGAAGTGCTTGTAGCCACCGGTATTGATCAAGGTAATCGCGGGAACACCGATCTTGAGGTAGTCATCGAGGGTCAGTTTGAACCCATCGGAGTTCAGGCCCTGACTATCGAGATAGAGTTTCATGTCGAGCATCGAGAAGCCTTGTGCCTGAATCTGCTCAGGATTCCCGCTCCGGATCATTGACTCGAAGACTTCCGCTTCCGTGGTCTCGCGTCCGTAGTGGTAGGTCAGCAGAGTCGCGACAGCGGCCGCCCCACAACTATAGTCATACTGCTGGCGGACGACGGCATCCCAGCGCATTTCATTGAGGCTCCTGGCCTGGACATTGAAAGAGCCGAAGGGGCCGGCGATAGTGACCGGCCCCGCCCTGGTGTCGAGAGGCATCCCTCCCGTCAACAGGGCCAGCACCAGCAACATCTGTATCGGCTTGATCATGCATCCTCCCGACCGGTTGCCCCCGGTATTACATCCACGAGATACTGGTTTCCTTCTCCAATATTCATCGACCTCATTGCGGGGCATAGACACTGATATTGACCCCCATCGCCACAGCGTTGCTGTTACCCGTCATCATGTTAAACAGGCCAACACCAGAAAAATTGTCCAACGCCTGAGCTTCGACGGTAATCCCACCCGAGACGATGGTTCCTGCGGTGAAAGATGCACCGGATACCACAGACTCCATGTTCTGGATGCTTTGCACATTGACCAGATTCTTGAAGCCTTCCCGCCCTCTGAGTTGCTCCAATTCCTGGGGATCGATACTGTTCAGTGCATCGAACCCCGAAACCTCAATGATTGGTTCAGCACTGACACTTGCCGCCACACTCATCGTTCCGGCCACAAACAACCCCGTCAGTGATCGCCGCAAGTTCGACGGAATATTCATGGAATGCCTCCTTTCGTCATTTCCGCCAATCCCGCTTGTCGATGGCAAAGGGACTGGCGGAAACACTCCGCCAGTCCGGTTTCACACGACAAGCCGTACGATCAGTTGCCGATACTGACGTTGCTATGCGCAGCAACGTTGGTAGCAGCCAGTTGGGAGTTGTAAATGCCGGTCGACAGGTTCATGTTGGCGATCCCGCCGAAGGTGCCGGCACCCGCTGCCATCGTGGCTGCGCCAGTTGCCAGGGTGGCACTGCCGCCATTGCCGCCGTCGCCGCCATTACCGCCGTTGCCGGCCTGGGCCATGGCATCGCCGCTGGTGCCGGTACCGCCACCGCCACCGCCACCATTGCCATTACCGCCATTCCCTGCCAGGGCATCGCCACCATTGCCACCGGCACCACCAGTACCTGTCCCGGAACCAGTACCGGAACCAGTGCCGGAACCGGCACCACCGGTTCCACCGGTCGATGCGGATGTGGCGGTAGCATCACCGCTGGTAGCATCCCCACCCGTCAGGGTGTTGTCGTCGTCTTCAACGACCACAGCCAAGCCACCCAGGGCACCGTTCGAGGCATCGGTATCGCCATTGGTCGAGCTGGCATCGCCGCCTTGGCCAGCACCGACTCCCAGGCCCAGACCAAGGCCCACGCCATCACCGCCATCATCGCCGTCACCAGCGTAGGCATTTCCACCGTCACCACCGTTACCGTTGCCGCCGGCTCCCCCAACGCCAACGCCCACAGTCGCGGCTATGGCATCACCGCCATCAGCTCCTGCGGCTCCCGCCGCACCGGCTCCGCCATTGATGTTGATAGGGGCGCCTGTGACGGTGGAACTCAATTCCTGCAGAGCGATCACGCTGGTGGAGGTGTTGAAGGATTCACTCCAGGCATTGGCATTACCGCCGGCCCCGGATGTTCCGCCGGAGCCGCCCATGCCGCCGGCACCACCGGTTCCCGTGCCGCTTCCTGCGCCACTGGTCGCGGAAAGTGAGTTTTCATCGTCCAGTTCAGCATCATTGGCGACCTGGGCATTGGAGAGCCCGATACCCGCACCGGTGCCACCATCGCCGCCATTGCCACCATTGGCACTGCCACTACTGCCACCGACGGCGATAGCTGCCGAGTTGACCTCTTGATCGACTTGGTCAGCAACGCCTGCAGAGGGGTTGGCATGGGCTGTGGATATCGCCATCACCAACGCCAACGCGGACGTTCCCGCTAGTACATACTTGTTCATGGTGTGTCTCCCTATCATGCATGATGATGAATTCCCAACGGCGTAAGATGAGAGCGGATACCGAACTCACAGCAAGACGATGTCAATGGCCGCGGCTATGCATCGTCACAACTCGATTACTCTCATTTACAGCCAATTACTTATTAGCACAATACGTGCCACAAAGAGGTGGAATATAAATATTCGTATAAAAACAAATAGATATATTTTCATGACTATCTAAAAGGGAGAGAAAAAGGCGGGAAGACAGGGAGAATGATGCCAATTCTGTTTCACAAACTATACATAGCTCATTAGAAAATCAGCATTAAGAATAGTAAATATCTTTGTAACCAGTCACTTAACATCTTTGTCACATTTACCACTTTTGTGACAGAGCGTGAGAAGGTCAAAAACGAAGTGTTGTGCAAATGAAAGGGAAAACAGACGGCCGACGATGATTCAGGTCAGGCGCAAATGCTGCCGAATCAATTCCACCAAGGTTTCACCAGCATTGTGTGCCGTGGTATCCAAATGCACCAGTTGGCGCCGTTCGTCGTCGGCGAAAGGGTCGCGCTGGGCAAGCTGGCGTTCGAGCACGGCCAGACTGGCCTCGGCAGGATCGCCAACACGACGGGCTCGTTTCTCGATACGAGTTCTGAGCGTAGCGTCATCGGCTTCGAAACTGACCATCAAGACAGGCAAGCCACGCGCTTCAGCCTGTTGGCTCAAAAGTTCACGCTGTTCCCGTTTCAAGCACGTCGCATCAATACACACGGGCAAGCCCGATTCCAGCAATATGCCGGTGAGTTTGGCCAAGTGCCGGTAAGTCAGGCGAGTCGTCCCGGGCGTATAGATGTCCACACCCTGTTGACGACTATCCGCCTGTGGAGAAAATCCGTGCAAACGCTTGCGCTCTACATCCGAACGCAGGCGCACACTCCCCAGACGACGCACCATCTCTCCGGTGAAACGACTCTTACCACTGCCAGAAACGCCGACACCAATGACCAGATAAGGAAACCGGAATTCGGCGTACTCCTCAGCAAGTGCCAGAAAGTGGCGGAATTCATCATGTATCGCCTGGCGACGGTCATTGGCGAGTTCCGGCTGGTGATAACGCAGCATGGCGACCTTGGCACGCACCACGGCATGGTAAAGCTTGTAGTAACCAAGCACACGCACCAGCTCATAATCGCCGGACAGTTCCAGATAATGGTTCAAGGCATGACGGGAAAAGGCCATTTCCCCTCGTGCTTCGAGGTCCATCAACAAACAGGCCAGGTCACAACTGACATCGCAGCAGCGCAATTCCTCATTGAATTCGATCCCATCGAACATCAGAACACGCCCCTCGTAACACACGGCGTTGCCCAGGTGGATATCGCCATGCGCTTCGCGGACGAAACCGTCATGGTGGCGTTGCTCGAAGGTGGTATATAGACGTGCGTGCATCTCCTCGGCCCTGAGGGCAAGAGATTGCAGTCGCTGACGATCCTCCTCGTCAGGAAGACGGGCCATGATCAAGGCGAATTCACGGGCCAGGAGTCCACGGGTAGCATCAGCGGAACCCAGCGTGGAGCTCTCATCGACCCGGGCAACTTGTTCATGGAATATCACCAATTGCTCGGTCAAGTCATCGATCAGCTCAAGCGATAGTTCACCACTACGTTGCAGATTGCTGAGCAGTTGACGATTGCTGAACTGACGCATCTTGACGGCATATTCGATGGGGGCGCCGGCATCGCCGACGCGTGGTGATCGAGGTGTTCCCGAAATCGGTACCGCCGCCAGATACAGGTTAGGCGCCAAACGCCGATTGAGGCGGACTTCCTGGTCGCAGAAACGATGGCGGCGTTCTAGAGAGGAAAAATCGAGAAAGCCACCGAAATCCAGTGGTTTCTTTATCTTGTAGGCATAGTCACCGGTGAGCAGGATCCATGAAATATGCGTCTCGCATACTTCCACCCTACTTACCGGATGGTCGTAACAACCTGGATCTCGAAGGGACTCGATCAGTGCGTCATTCACCCAGTGGACTCCCTCAGAGTCGCAAACGCGGCCTTTGCCCCATCCAGTGTCATCTGGATGTCTTCCGGCGTGTGCGCGCTGGACATGAACCCAGCCTCATAGGCCGAAGGCGCCAGGTAGACCCCTTGATCGAGCATCGCCGAGAAAAAGCGCCGGAAGACATCGGCATCGCAAGCCGTGGCCTGGGCAAAGTTTTCCACTTGCGACTGTGCAGTGAAGAACACGCCGAACATGCCGCCTACGCGTTGAGTGATCATGGCCACTCCCGCGGCATCAGCCCGCTCCTGAAGACCCGAACACAAGGTCTCGACTCGTTGCGCCAAGGCCTGATGAAAGCCTGGTTCGCGAATCTTGGAAAGCAGTGCAATTCCCGCCGCCATGGCCAGTGGATTGCCGGCCAGGGTACCGGCCTGATAGACCGGTCCCAGCGGGGAGATCTGTGACATGATCTCACGCTTGCCACCGAACGCACCGACAGGCATGCCCCCGCCGACGATTTTACCCAGACAGGTCAAATCCGGCATGACGCCATAGAGACTCTGAGCCCCGCCAAGAGCGACCCGAAAGCCGGTCATCACCTCGTCGAAAATCAGCACACTGCCGTACTCGTTACAGACACGACGCAAGCCTTCCAGAAAACCGGGCACAGGCGGAATGCAATTCATGTTACCGGCCACCGGCTCGACGATGATACAAGCTATCTCATCGCCGATTTTCGCGAAGCACTCTTCCACCGCCTCCATGTCATTGTAGGGAAGCGTCACGGTGTGTTCGGCCAATGCCGCCGGCACCCCCGGCGAACTGGGTTCACCATGCGTCAGGGCACCGGAACCAGCCTTGACCAACAACGAATCCGAGTGGCCATGATAGTTGCCCTCGAACTTGACGATCTTGTCGCGTCCGGTATACCCCCGTGACAGACGAATTGCCGACATGGTGGCCTCGGTCCCGGAATTGACCATCCGTACCAGTTCGATACTGGGAATGATCTCGCAGATCAGATCGGCCATGGTGGTTTCGATGGCGGTGGGCGTGCCAAAGGAGAGACCGTTGTCGAGGCGTTCACGCACCGCGCCCAGTACCTCCGGATCGGCATGACCGGTAATCATCGGCCCCCAGGATCCGACATAGTCGATATAGCGCTGGCCCTCGACATCAAACAAATAGGCGCCCTGGGCACGTTCGATGAATACCGGCGGTCGCTCCAGTCCCTTGAAGGCACGCACTGGCGAGTTGACACCACCGGGAATGTGACGGCAGGCCTGTTCGAAG
This sequence comes from Litchfieldella anticariensis FP35 = DSM 16096, assembly GCF_000409775.1. GTDB lineage: Bacteria > Pseudomonadota > Gammaproteobacteria > Pseudomonadales > Halomonadaceae > Litchfieldella > Litchfieldella anticariensis. Next base: position 166,264 of record NZ_KE332393.1, read on the forward strand.
AGCTGTGCGGAAGTGGTCATGGAAGCCTCTTGCGTCTGGGAAAACAAAAGATCTGTGGATAACTATCTGGACAATGCGGATAACTTTCCGTGATTACCCTGTGGATAAGCCCTGAATCGTCGCCTCTAACGGGGGTTCTCGCGACAATGACCGATTCAACGCTCTTACCCTGGCCTCGATGTCCTCGCCCCCGAATACCGCATGTACACAAGCGAGTAACTCGGCACCGGCACGACGTGCCAAGTGGATATTGTCATGACCGATGCCACCAATCGCGGCGCGCGGCAGGCCGAAATCAGCAGCTTTGCCAAGCAGCGCCAGGTTGGCCGGTGGTGCATCCGGCTTGGTGCTCGAAGCGAAGAAACGTCCAAACGCCAGGTAACTTGCCCCGGCTTTTGCGGCCTGCTCGGCCAACTCCAAGCGACCATGACAAGTCGCTCCAATGATCGCTTGTCCTCCCAAGCGTTGCCTGGCTTCGGACAGTTCGCCATCATCCTGGCCCAAGTGAAGGCCAACATTGGCATGTCCTTCACGACGTAAGCGTAGCGCCAGTTCGACATCATCGTTGATGATCAAGGGCACCCCGTAATCCTGGCACAGTGCCGTCAAGGTACGAGCCTGCCGCCATCGCTTGACGTCATCCATCGACTTGTCACGATACTGCAGTAACGCCAAGCCACCGCGCAGTGCACACTCGCAACCGTCGAACAACTGCGCATCATCCGGTAACAGACCGGCGTCAGTAATCGCATAGACCCCATGGGTCCAGTCATGATGGCTCATGATGGTGCATCCTGTCGGCTTAGGTCGGAATGTTGCCACAGACGCCGCGGTAGCGACTGACCACTTCCCGGACACCAGCCATGCTTGAGTGTCTGCCAGGTGTAGGCCTGAGCCTGTTCGCAAGCCAATACCAGACTCTCACCGGCTGCCAGACGAGTGGCCAATGCCGCAGCCAAGGTACAACCCGAGCCATGAAAACTGCCGGTCAGCCTCGGCCAGTGCCATTGACGTCCATTGTCGGGGGTATGCAGAGTGTGGACAACCTGATCGGGTGCTGAGCCCGCTGGCGGCGTGTCGGTGCCGGTGACCAGTACCGCCTGGCAACCCAGCGATAACAAGGCCACGGCACGATCGGTATCATTGTTCGCTTCGCGTCCTACCAGCTGTGCCAGTTCTTCACGATTGGGCGTAAGAATATCCACAAGCGGTAGCAGACGGCTGCGAAATGCATCGAGCAATTCAGCTGTGGATAACATTTTCCCGCCACCGGCCTTGAGTACCGGATCAGCCACCAGAGGTACTCCTGGGTAACGGTTCACGATATCCATGACCGCATCCAATGCGTCAAGGCTGGCAATCAACCCAACCTTGATCGCCGCCACCTTGAACTCAGTCAGAGCTGCCGCCATGGCTCGCATGTCATCGCCCCGACATGGCATGAGATGGTGTACGTCATGACAGTTCTGCACTGTAAGTGCCGTAGGAATAGTCAATGGCCAGCCACCACAGGCGGAAATCGCCTCGGCATCGGCAACCAGACCGGCACCGCCGGTCGGGTCATGCCCCGCCAGTACCAGAACGACCGGCAGATATCGGGTGGTGTGCAATGTATTCCCCATCAGAACGGCTTGACCACGACGAGAATGACAATCCCCAGCAAGGCAATGACCGGGGCTTCATTGAACCAGCGAAAGAACACATGAGACTTCTGACAGGTACCCGCCGCCAACTTCTTCAGATACGCCAGACAAATATGGTGGTAGACGATCAGTGCCACCACCAGAGCCAGCTTGGCATGCAACCAGCCTTGACTCAGGAAAGCCGGCACCAGTGCCAGCAACCATCCACCAAGCACCAGCACGACAATCATGGAAGGGAGCATGATGCCACGATACAGCTTGCGTTCCATGATCCGGAAATAGTCGATCGCCTGTTGGTCGCCACGATCGCGAGCCAAGGCATGGTAGACGAACAGGCGCGGTAAATAGAACAGTGCGGCGAACCAGGTCACCACGGCGATCAAATGCAGCGCCTTGATCCACAAATACATTCCGGCTCCTTAGTCCCCTAGTGACAACACTGCCATCCTTATCGTCATGAGGCGTGCGTCTATGGCTTGTAACGATAGTAGTTCTCGATAGCGTCACGAGTGATGATACCGGAAATTCGTCGCATCATCGGTGTCGAGGTATTATCCACATATAGAGCGTCAACGGCATGATCGTTCAAGCGGTCGAACGCTTCCGAGAGCGTCGCCTGCAGGTGAATAGGCGCCATTTCCAAGCGTTGACCGGGAACTTCGAGCAAGTCCAGTCGTTCTTCCTTGGCCCATAGTTCCTCGTCGAGCAGAACTCGAGCCAGATCTGCCGCCTTTAGCGCCAAGGTTGGCTCATCGTCGCTGGAACTCACGATCACGATCCAGGAGGGCTTGCTCTCCAGCAAGCTCTTGGCTTCCTCGCGACTCACCATACGCCGCGTCTTGGCCACATTACGCTCCATGACCGCTGGCACGGAAACGCGTGACAATGCCTGCCTCAGCGGCAACTGCAGCGGGTGCAGGCCATGCCGAGTGAGATTGATGAAGAAACCATCGCAACGGCACAATTGTCGTGCCGTAAGCCCCGAAATCACCACCGCGAGCATACCGGGCAGAATGATATTGGGGCTATGAGTCAATTCCAGTAGCGCCATCAATGCTGCCAGAGGTGCCTGCAGCACCGCTCCCATCATCGCCGCCATGCCTAGCATGGCGAACAACCCTGGCTCCGCTGAAACCTGAGGCCAGATCCAGCTTCCCAGCATGCCACTCAAGGCACCGGCAGCCGCCCCCATTACCAACACCGGCCCGATGATGCCGATTGGCACACCACAAGCCACGGTAAAAGCAGTGAGCAATAACTTGCCAATCACCAGCGCAATCAACACATCCACGGCCAGTTCCCCACCCAGAGATGCGGCCAAGCTGTCATAACCGATACCCTGTACCTCGGGATACCACCAGGCAACGGCACCGGTAGCAAGTCCCACCGCCGCCAGTCTGAGCCACAATGGCCAGCTCGCCAGCCGCCCCCCACTTTTGGCCACATGGATGAATCCCCCGGCCAGTAAACCAATCACCAGCGCAGTGACCACGATCCATGGCAGGTTGAACAGAGACCCCAGTACCATACTGGGTACCTGGAAAGCTGGCTCGGCACCATAAACCAGTTGCGCTACCAATGCCCCCATGGTCGACGCCAGGATCACGGGCATGAAGCCGGCGATGGTGTACTCCATCATCACCACTTCCATGGCGAAGATCACACCAGCGATGGGAGTATTGAACGACGCCGAAATTCCCGCTGCCGTGCCGCACGCCACCAGCACCCGCAAGCTGTTGTGTGGCAAGCGAAGTCGTTGACCCAGCCCACTGGAGGCCGCTGCGCCCAGGTGGATGGCCGGCCCCTCGCGACCAGCAGACAAGCCACCAACCACCGAGACAACGCCTACCCACCATTGGTTGATCCAGTTGCGCAGTGGAAATCGCCCTTGGTGATAGGTCAGACGCTCGATGACATGAGCGATGCCCAGCTTGCGCGCACCGGGGGGCTGCCGCCACAACCAGAGCCCGATCAGCGTTACCGCCACCAGTGGCAAACCAGCCCGAACCCAAGGAACCAGCCCTTCGAAGGCTTCAGGATTGTCACCTGGCATCAGTGCCAATGATCCCAAGTCCAGTAACAATCGAAATCCCACCATCAGGCTGCCGGTAACGACTCCCGAAGCCAGTCCCAGCACGCATAGTTGGGGCAAGGCATCGACATTGGCCAGCTGGTGGCGAAAGCGTTCCAGGCTCAGATTAGGCAAACGTAGTCGTGGCACGATACCGCAATCCTTGTGGAGTCGGCGCCGCTCGAGGCTCCAGGGAGGTCAAGCGTGCAGGAAGATGTCACACTGCTTAAAGGTGTATCATATTGAAAGAATCACGTCTCAACCGGCCATCAAAGGAGTCCTTCGTGATCAAGGTAGGTATCGTCGGCGGTACCGGGTATACCGGCGTCGAATTGCTGCGGTTGTTGGCAGGTCACCCCGAAGTCGAAATCGAGGCGATCACCTCACGCTCGGAAGCCGGTCTCGCCGTCGACGAGCTCTATCCCAATCTGCGCGGCCACTATCCCGGTCTGGCATTCTCCGAGCCGGATCCTGTGCGCCTGGCCGCGTGCGATGCCGTATTCTTCGCTACGCCGCATGGTGTCGCTCATGCCCTGGCCGGCGAACTACTAGAGCGCGGCACTCGGGTCATCGACCTATCCGCCGACTTCCGTCTCAAGGACGCCGAAGAGTGGGCACAATGGTATGGTCAACCGCATGGCGCCCCAGGACTGCTTGAAGCCGCCGTTTATGGTTTGCCGGAGGTTAATCGCGATGCTATTCGCCAAGCGCGGCTGATAGCCGTACCAGGTTGCTATCCCACAGCCGTACAACTGGGATTGCTGCCGCTGCTGGAGCAGCGGTTGATCGACCTCGACCATGTCATCGCCGACTGTAAGTCTGGTGTCACTGGAGCGGGACGAGGGGCCAAGGTGAGTTCATTACTGGCCGAAGCCAGCGAGTCGATGAAAGCCTACGGTGCCAGTGGCCATCGTCACCTGCCAGAAATTCGCCAGGGCCTGGCACAGGCGGCAGGACAAGCCGTGGGTCTGACCTTCGTGCCCCATCTAACGCCCATGATTCGTGGCATCCATGCCACCCTTTACGCTCGACTCACTAGCGAACCGGGCGACTTGCAGGCACTCTTCGAGCAACGCTTTGCCGATGAGCCGGCAGTGGATGTGATGCCCTTCGGTAGCCATCCCGAAACCCGCAGCGTCAAGGGAACCGATATCTGCCGTCTTGCTGTGCATCGCCCCGGCGGTGGTGACACCGTGGTGGTGCTGGCAGTGATCGATAACCTGGTCAAGGGAGCATCGGGACAGGCCATCCAAAACCTCAACCTGATGTTCGGTTTCGATGAAATGGCCGGGCTCCAAGCGCCAGCACTCATGCCCTGACCGCCGAATGCCCCAGCAAAAGTTGACCCTTTTGCTGGGGATTGTGGATAATAATGAGCAAGCTACTATTTACCAACATGGGAGCGAATCCATGAGCGGTGCCGAATCCTTCGAACCAGCTTCCTATACCCCCAAACCGATGTTGCTGACCGATAACGCCCAAGGTCGGTTACGTACCTTGATCGCCGAGGAAGGCAATCACGCCCTGAAGTTGCGTGTCTATGTCACCGGTGGCGGTTGTTCAGGCTTCCAATACGGCTTTGACTTCGCCGATGAAACCAGCGACGACGATACCCTGATCGAGTTCGACGATGTTGCCATGATCGTGGATCCACTTTCCTACCAGTATCTGGTCGGCTCCACCGTGGACTTCGAAGAAGGCCTCGCCGGGGCCCGTTTCGTGATCAAGAATCCCAACGCCACCACCACCTGCGGCTGTGGTTCTTCATTCATGGTCTGAGTTTCACTCGGACCATGACCTCACCATCGATCTTTCCCCCTCTGAGGCAGACCATTCCCCTCTAACTTGACGCTTTCCCCATGACTCGCCATGGTTAAAGGTGAGTTCTATAAACAATATTTCTAAATGGGGAACCCAATGAAACTTCACGAACTGACCCACCATACCCTCAAGACTTCCTCACTAGTGGCTTCCATGGTGCTGGGTCTGGGGCTGTCGGTGCAGACATTCGCCCAGCAGCCAGAGGTCAACGTGGTCACCGATCCAAGCTTCGTCCCTTTCGAGATGATGGACCAGGAAAGCGGCGAAATGGTCGGGTTCGACATGGATATCATCAGAGAGGTCGCCGACCGTGCCGGCTTCAAGATCAATCTCGAAACCATGGACTTCAACGGCATCATCCCAGCCGTGCAGACCGGTAATCAGGAAATCGCCATCGCCGGCATTACCATCACTGAAGAACGCGCCGAGATCGTCGACTTCTCCGATCCCTACTACGACAGTGGCCTGCGAATTCTGGTACGTGCCGACAACGACAGCGTCGAAACCATCGAGGATCTGGCCGGCTCCAGTATTGCCACCAAGATCGGCTCCACCAGCCACAACTTCCTGAGAGAACAGTTCGGCGGGGATACCGACATCACCCCTTATCCAGGGACCAGCGACATGTTCATGGCGCTGCTCGGCGGCAGTGTCGATGCCGTCTTCTACGATGCTCCCAATGTCGGCTACTTTGCCCAGACCCGTGGGGAAGGTCGCACCAAGGTGGTAGGTCCTCTCTACGAGGGGCAACAATATGGCATCGTCTTCCACAAGGGCAGTGAGTGGTTGGAGCCCACCAACGAGGCCCTGGCCGCCATGCGCGAGGACGGCACTTACGACGAGATCTATGCCAAATGGTTCGGTAGTGCCGCTGACGACGAATGATCCCTTTACACAATGCGTGGTGGGGTCGGGTTTCACACCCGGCCCCACTGCTGTGTGTCCCACCGATACGCCTACAGCGCACGCTTGACTCGTCGCAGCGGGAGATTTTCACGTGGACGTGACCTTTGAATTCGACTGGGCAGCCGCCCTGGCTTCGATTCCCCATCTACTACCGGGGATCCCCTATACGCTGCTGATTTCCTTTGGTGGCCTGGCCATTGGTTTCATAATCGGTATCATCTTCGGCCTGTTGCGAATCAGCCCCCTTCACTGGCTGCGGCTTCCGGCTGGCCTGTATATCGAGGTATTTCGCGGCACCCCAGTGCTGGTACAGGTGCTATTCATCTTCTATGGGCTGCCGCAGATTCTCGGCGGTCCGATCAATGCCCTGGTCGCGGGTATCGCCGCCATTGCCGTCAATTCCGGAGCCTATATCTCGGAGATCGTGCGCGGCGGCGTGGAATCCATCGAACGAGGCCAGCGTGAGGCCGGCTTGTCGCTGGGACTGTCAAGAACCCAAGCCTTCCGCTACATCATCTGGCCTCAGGCCCTTCGCCGCATGATTCCTCCACTGGGCAACCAAGCCATCATCAGCATCAAGGACACGTCCTTGTTCTCGGTCATCGGCGTCGGCGAACTGGTCCGCCAGGGCCAAGTGTATATTGCCACCACTTTCACCGCCCTCGAGGTCTATCTGATGGTGGCCTTGTTGTACCTGGCTATCACCTGGAGCCTTTCTCTCATCCTGCGTACGCTGGAACGCAAGGGCCTGGTCGGACAATAAGGATCGCCCATGAATCACTCCAACTCAGCTTCGAACAAGCCCATCGTCCATATGGACAAGGTCAACAAGTATTTCGGCAGTCTCCATGTGCTGCAAGATATCGACCTCGAGATCACCCCTGGGGAAGTCGTCGTCATCATCGGTGCCAGTGGCTCGGGCAAGTCGACCCTGATCCGTTGTGTCAACGGCCTGGAGGAATTCCAGAACGGTCATATCGAGGTCGACGGCAACGAGCTGCTGCCGAACGGCAAGAGTTCGAAGGCCCTGCAGACCATCCGCACCGAAGTCGGCATGGTCTTTCAGCAATTCAACCTCTTTCCTCACTTGAGCGTGCGTGACAACGTCACCCTGGCACCGATCAAGGTACGCCGACTCGACCGTGGCCGGGCCACCGAGATTGCCAACAAGCTACTGGAGCGGGTCGGGATCAGCGACCAGGCCGACAAGTACCCGAGCCAGCTCTCTGGCGGCCAACAACAGCGAGTGGCCCTGGCCCGCGCCCTGGCCATGGAACCGCGCTTGATGCTATTCGACGAACCGACTTCGGCGCTCGACCCGGAAATGATCGGTGAGGTACTCGACGCCATGCGTGAACTGGCCAATGAAGGCATGACCATGATGATCGTTACCCACGAGATGGGATTTGCCCGTGAAGTTGCCGATCGCGTCATCTATATTCACGGCGGCCAGATCGTCGAACAGGGCTCACCCCGCGAGGTCTTCGACAACCCGCAACACGAACGGACTCAGAACTTCCTGTCGCGTGTGCTCAAGCACTGAACGGTGCCAACTTCCACACTCAATTCGCCATCTCCATGGGCCTACCGACGACCGGTAGGCCCATTTTTCTTCATGTGGATAAATTCAGCGTCAAACAGCACCTTCTTTTCCACAAAGCCGCATGGTTGCCCTCATCAAGCCAGTTACCCCACCATGTGCACAGCCACGGTGACAAACACGGGACTCACCAGTGCATAACCGGTGATTCGTTCCGCATGTGGGCAAGTCATGATTTCATCCACAGGCACATGACATGCTGTACGCAAGTGCTACGCGCCTTGTCCAACTTTTGGCTAACATTTTATCGAATTGATTATTAACATAAAATATGGCTTATCCACAAAAAATGTCCACACCAATAATCATTACCACAACAGAACTTCCTTTCTCTTTCTTTAATATTGATATTGGGAATGTCGCTATTTCCTATCGGACATCATCCGGATGTGGAAAACCCCTGACGGTTACCCACAGGAGGTTTATACTGGGCGGCTGATTTCACCCTCTGTTTTTCATTACGGCGCAGAATCGCGCCATTCGAGGTGTTACGTGAATTACCCGGACCGCTTTGACGTCATCGTCATCGGCGGAGGCCATGCGGGAACCGAAGCCGCTCTGGCCTCTGCCCGCATGGGCTGTCAGACCCTACTGCTGACCCACAACATCGAGACTCTTGGCCAAATGTCATGCAATCCTGCCATCGGCGGGATCGGCAAGAGTCATCTGGTCAAGGAAATCGATGCCCTTGGTGGTGCCATGGCTCTGGCCACTGACCAAGGCGGTATCCAGTTTCGCGTGCTCAATGCCCGCAAAGGCCCTGCTGTGCGCGCGACTCGCGCACAGGCCGATCGCGTGCGTTACAAAGCGGCGATTCGCGGTATGCTGGAAAACCAGATCAACCTGACGGTCTTTCAGCAGGCTGCCGGTGACTTGATCGTCGATGGTGACACCGTACGCGGTGTCGTCACCGAGACCGGCATTCGATTCCATAGTGAAACGGTAGTGTTATGCACCGGGACATTCCTTGGCGGCGTGATCCACATCGGTCTTGATCAAAGCCGTGGTGGCCGGGCTGGCGATCCCCCTTCCAACGCCCTGGCTCAACGCTTGCGCGCGCTGCCGTTCAACGTAGCGCGGCTCAAGACCGGCACACCACCGCGCCTGGATGCCAAGAGCATCGATTTTTCGGTGCTCGAGGAGCAACCCGGTGATACTCCCACCCCGGTGATGTCGTATCTTGGTTCACGAGGAATGCATCCCCGCCAGGTGAGCTGCCATATCGCCCATACTAACGAACGCACCCACGAGATCATCTTCGCCAATCTCGATCGTTCACCGATGTACTCGGGGGTGATCGACACTATCGGTCCTCGCTACTGTCCGTCTATCGAGGACAAGGTGCATCGCTTCGCGGACAAGTCGAGTCATCAGATATTCATCGAGCCCGAGGGATTGGATACCCATGAGCTCTATCCCAACGGCATCTCGACCTCGTTGCCTTTCGACGTTCAGCTCGAGGTAGTGCGCTCGATCAAGGGGTTGGAGAACGCGCACATCACGCGTCCCGGTTACGCTATCGAGTACGATTTCTTCGATCCTCGCGACCTCAGGCACTCGCTGGAAACTAAATTTATCCACAACCTGTTCTTCGCTGGGCAGATCAACGGCACTACCGGTTACGAGGAGGCCGGCGCGCAAGGGCTGCTGGCCGGGCTCAATGCCGCACGTCGCGTTCAGGGACAGGAGAGTTGGTCGCCGCGTCGCGACGAGGCCTATCTAGGGGTATTGGTCGACGATCTGATCACCTTGGGTACGCAGGAGCCGTATCGTATGTTCACTTCGCGGGCTGAATATCGCCTGCTACTGCGCGAGGACAATGCCGATCTGCGGCTTACCGAGATCGGTCGCGAACTGGGCTTGGTCGACGACGATCGCTGGGCAGCGTTTGACTCCAAACGTGAAGCCATCGAACGCGAGAGCGCACGGCTCAAGGCCAGTTGGGTCCAGCCCGGCACACCAGCGGCGGCATTTGTCGCTGACAAGACCGGCAAGACGCTGTCCCGTGAGTACAGTCTGATGGATCTTCTACGGCGTCCGGAGCTGGGGTATGACGATGTGGCCAACCTGGTTGGCGATGCAGTGGAGGATGCCGCCGTTGCCGAACAAGTGCAGATTCAGGCCAAATATCAGGGGTATATCGACCGTCAGCAGGACGAGATCGATAAACTCAAGCGTCATGAAGCCACTCCATTGCCCGAATCGCTGGATTATGATCGGGTAGAAGGGCTGTCCCACGAGATCCGCCAGAAACTCAAGGCAGCGAGGCCGGAAACTCTGGCTCAGGCTGGGCGTATCTCCGGGGTGACACCTGCAGCAGTATCCATCCTGTTGATTCATCTAAAGAAACGGCGTCTGTTGGACGAGAATCGGGTGGTGAACGAATGAGCGTGGACACCGCGATACCCGGTCTCGCGCCAACCGTCATCGCGCGCCTTGATCATGGGCTTGCCGAACTGGATTTGCGCCCGGATACCAGGCAGCGAGAGAAACTGCTGGGATTGCTGGTCTTGTTGCACAAGTGGAACCGCGCCTATAACCTCACCGCGGTACGCTCGTTGGATGAGATGGTGACCAAGCATCTGCTCGACAGTGCCGCGATCCTGCCCGCCGTGCATGGGCCGCGCCTGCTCGACGTAGGTGCGGGACCTGGGCTGCCAGGCTTGGTCGTGGCGATTCTCAAGCCCGAATTGACAGTGACTTTGCTCGATAGCAACGGCAAGAAAGTGCGTTTTCAACGCCAGGCTGTGCTGGAATTGGGACTGTCCAATGTCGTTCCAGTACAAGCACGGGTCGAGACCCACGAAGACCGCCCTTTCGATCAGGTGATCTCACGAGCATTCGCCAGCCTGGAGGACTTCGTCCTCTTGTCTGAGCCCCTGTTGGCTGCCGATGGCGAATGGCTGGCGATGAAGGGGCGCTTCCCGGGGGACGAGTTGCAGCGCCTGCCGGCTGGAATTGAGCTTGTTGATCGCCAAGCGTTGCAGGTCCCCGGGGAGCCCGGACAACGGCATTTGCTGACACTGCGCCGCCATGTGAGCCCGTAACGAGAACATTTAGGCTGCCCACCACCGGGAGCCGGACTCAGGAAGGAAGCCGCTCGTGACCAAGATCATCGCCTTGACCAATCAGAAGGGAGGGGTGGGCAAGACCACCACGGCCGTCAACCTTGCCGCCAGCCTGGCGGCACTGGACCGGCGGGTTCTGCTGGTCGATCTCGACCCTCAGGGACATGCCACCATGGGGAGCGGTATCGATAAGCACGAGCTGGATGGCAGTGCGCTCGATGTGCTGATGGGCGACAAGCGTGCTGCTGAGGTGATCCTCGACTGCCCCGATGCCGGATATGCATTGTTGCCAGGAAATGGCGATCTGACCGCTGCCGAAGTCGATCTGCTCGACCGTGATGAGGGGCGCGAGCGTTGCCTGGGCAACGCTATCGGAAGCGTGGCCGGTGAGTACGATGTGGTACTGATCGATTGCCCGCCTGCGCTCAACATGCTGACCGTCAATGCCTTGACTGCCGCCGACGGTGTGCTGATCCCGTTGCAGTGCGAATTCTATGCCTTGGAAGGCCTTTCGGCGCTTCTCGATACCGTCGACCAGATCAAGGACAGCGTGAATCCGAGCTTGGCGATTTTCGGTATCGTGCGCACCATGTTCGATTCTCGTAATAGCCTGACGCGTGATGTCAGTAAGCAGTTGCGCGACTATTTCGGCGACACCCTGCTCAAGACCACGGTGCCGCGCAACGTACGCGTGGCCGAGGCTCCCAGTCATGGCTTGCCGGTCACCAAATATGCGCGTTTCTCGCGCGGTAGCCAAGCCCATCGGGTGCTGGCCAAGGAATTGATTCGTCGTCTGTCGCTGTAGGTGCAGCGGAACCCATGCGAGGTAGTGCCGATGACACGTAAACGCGCCCTGGGACGCGGCCTGGATGCCCTGATTGGTGCCGGTGCCCGTCGCCGTGAGACGCTGGAAGGCGAAGCCGATACCGATATCGCGTTCTCCGGCGTCGATGGCAGCATCGACCTGACCCCTGAGATGACCGCCACGGCGGAAGAACGTCTGGAACGTCTACCGTTGGGGCAGTTGTCACGTGGCAAGTACCAGCCGCGCCGCGATATCCAGCCCGAGGCCTTGGAAGAACTGGCTGATTCGATCCGCGCCCAGGGGGTGATGCAACCCATCGTGGTGCGTCCGGTCGGCCAAGATCGCTACGAGATCATCGCCGGTGAACGTCGTTGGCGAGCTGCCCAGTTGGCTGATCTCGATGTCATTCCTGCCGTGGTGCGTGAGGTAAGCGATCAGGCCGCGCTGGCGCTGGCACTGATCGAGAATATCCAGCGCGAGAACCTCAATCCCATTGAGGAAGCCTTGGCACACAAGCGTCTGATGGACGAGTTCGGTCTGACCCAACAGCAGGTTGCCGATGCGGTTGGCAAGTCGCGTGCCCAGGTGGCCAACCTGTTGCGCCTGCTGGCGTTGGATCCCGAAGTGCAGACCTTGCTCGAACGCGGCGATCTGGATATGGGGCACGCTCGTGCTCTGCTGGCGTTGTCCGGTGCCAAGCAGCGCCAGGCCGCCCATGAAGTCGTCAACAAGGATCTGACGGTGCGTGACACCGAAGCGCTGGTCAAGCGTCTGGTCAATGGCGAACCGGCCAAGAAATCGCGCGAGGCTCCCCCGGCCGATGTAGGTCGGCTTGAGAATCAGCTCGGTGAATTGCTAGGAGCACCCGTCAAGATCCAGCATAGCCGTAGCGGAAAGGGGCGGTTGACTATCCGTTATTCGAGCCTCGATGAACTTGACGGCATCCTGGAACATATTCGCTGATTTTTATCTTTTTTGTTAGCAAGCTAAATTTATTCATCAGATATTTCTTGTCATTTGGTCGTAAGCTGGCGCGATATCGTGCAGAATCGCGCTGACTTCGGTTGAAGGGACTGGGGGGCTTCCCTATAATCGCGTCGGACTTGCCGTCGGATTCACTGCGGCAGCGATTTTGGTAGATAGCAGCGCAGGCGGAGAGCATGGGAAAACCACTGGCAGCCAAGCTCAAGCGTCCGCGAATCCTGCGTCTGTTGCTTGCCCAGTTCGTCGTCGTGTGCGCCGTAACGGGGTTGGGAGCGTACACAGGGGGTTTGGCGGTAGCGGTTTCGGCATTGCTGGGTGGTGGGGTGGCATTGCTGCCCAATGCCTATTTTGCCTGGCGTGCTTTTCGTTATCAGGGTGCGCAGCATACCAGGAACATCATCAAGAGCTTCTATCGAGCCGAAGCCGGTAAGTTTGGTTTGACGGTGGTATTGTTCACGCTCGTGTTCGTGATAGTGCCCCCCTCAAATCCCGCTTTCTTCTTTGGCGCTTACGTGGCGACGCTGTTCGTGCATTGGCTGGGACCCTGGCTACTGCAACGACCGTCGCACACCTGAAATCGAGGCAGAGCATGGCAGGCACTAACCAGACTCCGACGGAGTATATTCAGCACCACCTGCAGAACCTGACCTTCGGTCGGCATCCGGAACATGGCTGGTCGATGGCCCATTCCGCCGAGGAAGCCTCCGAAATGGGCTTCTGGGCGATCCATCTCGACACCATGGGATGGTCAATTGGACTGGGGATAATCTTCCTGTTGGTCTTCCGCAAGGCAGGCAAGTTGGCGACCACCGGCGTACCCTCCGGTCTGCAGAACTTCGTCGAGCTGATGGTCGAGTTCGTCGACAATTCCGTGAAGGAAACCTTTCATGGCAAGAGTCGGTTAATTGCCCCCCTCTCGCTGACCATTTTCTGCTGGGTCTTTCTGATGAATCTGATGGACCTGGTGCCCGTTGACTTCCTGCCTATGCTGGCCCAGAAAGTCGGTGGGTTTTTCGGTGCCGATCCCCAGCATGTGTATTTCAAGGTGGTCCCGACCACCGATGTCAATGCCACATTGGGCATGTCGCTCTCGGTCTTCGCACTGGTCATTTTCTATACCATTCGTGCCAAGGGTTTCACCGGCTTCATTGGCGATTTGACCCTGCATCCGTTCAACACCCCCAACAAGTTGCTCCAGGCCCTGTTCGTTCCGATCAACTTCGTGTTGGAAGCCGTGACCCTACTGGCCAAGCCGGTTTCTCTCGGTCTACGTTTGTTCGGCAACCTCTATGCTGGCGAGCTGATCTTCATCTTGATCGCCATCATTGGGCTGTGGCAGCTTCCGCTGCATTTCACTTGGGCGGTGTTCCACCTCCTGGTCATCACCCTGCAGGCCTTTATCTTCATGATGCTGACCATCGTCTATCTGAGCATGGCGGTGGAACAACACTGATTTCGCTAACCCCTTAACCCGCTAAACCACTTGACTGAAACTGGAGACCACCATGGAAGCACAAATCTTGGGTATGACCGCCATCGCCGTGTCCCTGCTGATTGGCTTGGGCGCCTTGGGCACCGCTATCGGCTTCGGCATTCTCGGCGGCAAGTTCCTGGAAGGCGCGGCACGCCAGCCGGAAATGATCCCGATGCTGCAGGTGAAGATGTTCATCGTTGCCGGCCTGCTGGACGCCGTGTCCATGATTGGTGTGGGTATTGCGCTATTCTTTACTTTCGCCAACCCGTTTGTCGGTTAAGCCACAGTGGTCGACACGACCCGTTGTGACTTTACCCCCAAACTTGTAACGCGAGAGGTGCTGGCGTGAATCTGAACCTTACCCTGATCGGCCAGGCTATCGCCTTCGCGTTCTTCGTCTGGTTCTGCATGAAGTTTGTCTGGCCACCGATTATGCAGGCCTTGCAGGAACGCCAGAAGAAGATCGCCGATGGCTTGGATGCTGCCAGCCGTGCCACGCGGGACCTCGAGTTGGCGCAAGAACAAGCCAACGAGACCCTGCGTGAGAGCAAGGAGCAGGCAGCTGAAATTCTGGAGCAGGCGCGTAAGCGGTCTACCCAGATGGTCGAAGAGGCACGTGACAGCGCTCGCCTGGAAGGTGAGCGCATGATCAATAATGCCAAGTCCGAGATCGAGCAGGAAATCAACCGCGCGAAAGAAGAGCTGCGTGCCCAGGTATCGCGACTCGCCATCGAAGGCGCGGAGCGGATACTGGAGGCCTCCATCGACGAGAAGCAACATGGCCAACTCGTCGACAAACTCGCCAAAGAGCTTTGAGGAGGTGATCCATGACGGAAACGTCTACCGTCGCTCGACCCTACGCCAAGGCGGCGTTTGAGTACGCACGTGATCATGAGGAACTTGAGACTTGGTCCGAGCTGTTAGGCAAGCTCGGCCAAGTCGCGTCCGTGAGCGAGATGCAGAAGATCCTTTCTCACCCCAAGCTCGATACCACTCGCAAGGTGGAGATCCTGATCGAGGTGTCCGAGGCTGAAGTCAATGACGCGGCCCGGCGTTTCCTCGATCATCTGGGTGAGAAGGGTCGCCTGTCGGCACTGGCAGCGATTGCACAACAGTTCGAGGTATTCCGAGCGGAACATGACCGGCGCGTGGAAGTGACCATCGTGTCGGCCTTCGAACTGAATGCCAAGCAGCAGGAAACGCTTGGCAGTGCACTCAAGAAGCGCCTCGATCGCGAAATCTCCATTACCACTCAGGTGGACCCCAGCTTGCTGGGTGGCGTCATCCTGCGTGCCGGCGATACCGTCATCGACGGCTCGGTACGCGGTCGACTGAACCGCCTCCACGAAACCCTTTCCGCCTGAGTTTGAGGGACATGGCATGCAGCAACTGAATCCTTCCGAGATCAGCGACATCATCAAGCAACGTATCGAGAAGCTTGACGTCGCGTCCGAAGCCCGTAACCAGGGCACCATCGTCAGCGTCTCCGACGGCATCGTGCGTATTCACGGCTTGGCCGACGCGATGTTCGGCGAGATGATCGAATTTCCCGGCAGCATCTTCGGCATGGTGCTCAACCTCGAGCGCGACGGTGTCGGCGCCGTGGTGTTGGGTGACTACCTGCAGCTCGAAGAGGGTATGACCGCGCAGTGTACCGGCCGCATCCTCGAGGTCCCGGTGGGGCCTGAGCTGGTAGGCCGCGTGGTCGATGCACTGGGCAACCCCATCGATGGCAAGGGCGATGTCAACGCCAAGCTCACCGATGCGGTGGAAAAGGTCGCGCCGGGTGTCATCACCCGTCAGTCGGTCGATCAGCCGATCCAGACCGGTCTCAAGTCGATCGACTCCATGGTGCCGATCGGCCGTGGTCAGCGTGAGCTGATCATCGGTGACCGCCAGATCGGCAAGTCGGCGATCGCCGTCGATACCATCATCAACCAGAAGGGCAAGGGTGTCACCTGTATCTACGTGGCCATCGGTCAGAAGCAGTCGACCATCGCCAACGTGGTACGCAAGCTCGAAGAGCACGGCGCCATGGAGCATACCATCGTGGTTGCTGCCGGCGCTGCCGATCCGGCTCCGATGCAGTTCCTGGCTCCCTATGCCGGTTGCACCATGGGTGAGTACTTCCGCGACCGCGGTCAGGATGCCCTGATCGTTTATGACGACCTGACCAAGCAGGCCTGGGCTTATCGCCAGGTATCCCTGCTGCTGCGTCGTCCACCGGGTCGTGAAGCCTATCCTGGTGATGTCTTCTACCTGCACTCGCGTCTGCTCGAGCGCGCCGCGCGCGTCAACACCGACTACGTCGAGAAGTTCACCGATGGCGAGGTCAAGGGCAAGACCGGCTCGCTGACCGCGCTGCCGATCATCGAGACCCAGGGTGGCGACGTTTCGGCGTTCGTACCCACCAACGTGATCTCGATCACCGACGGCCAGATCTTCCTCGAGACCAACCTCTTCAACTCGGGGATCCGTCCGGCCATCAACGCCGGCCTGTCGGTATCCCGCGTGGGTGGTTCGGCACAGACCAAGATCATCAAGAAGCTCGGCGGTAGCGTACGTCTGGCGTTGGCGCAGTATCGCGAGCTGGCAGCCTTCTCGCAGTTCGCTTCCGATCTCGACGAAGCGACCCGCAAACAACTCGAGCATGGTCAGCGCGTTACCGAACTGATGAAGCAGCATCAGTATTCGCCGATGTCCGTGGCCGAGATGGCGCTGTCGCTGTACGCCGCCGACCAGGGCTTCCTGGACGACGTGGATGTCAACAAGGTGCTGGACTTCGAGAGTGCCCTGCACGGCTACATGAAAGCCGAACATGGTGAGCTGCTCGACAAGATCAACCAGACCGGCGACTACAACGACGAGATCAAGCAAGGCTTGAAAGAGGGTCTCGAGAAGTTCAAGTCCACTCAGAGCTGGTAATGCCAATCGGTCCACCTCGAGGTATCGGGGTGGACCTCGAAAGCTTCTGAGGGTCAGGAACGAGAGGGTAGATCGCTATGGCAGCTGCAAAAGAGATACGCACCCAGATCGGGAGCATCAAGAATACGCAGAAGATCACCAGCGCCATGGAGATGGTTGCTGCATCGAAGATGCGTAAAGCCCAGGATCGTATGAAGGCGAGCCAGCCTTATGCCCGCCAGATCCGAAATGTGGTAGGTCATATCGCCGATGCCAATCCCGAGTATCGTCACGATTACATGATCGAGCGCGAGACCAAGCGTGTTGGCTTCATCGTAGTGTCGTCGGATCGCGGTCTGTGCGGTGGCTTGAACGTCAATCTGTTCAAGACGGTGCTTAGGGATGCCAAGGCATGGCGCGATCGCGGCGCGGAACTGCAGTTCTGTGCTTTGGGCGCCAAGGCCAGTGCTTTCTTCCGCAAGTATGGTGGGGAGTTGGTGGCTTCCACGAGTGGCCTGGGCGAAGCACCGGAAGTGCAGGACTTGATCGGTAGCGTCAAGATCATGCTGGAAGCCTACGACGCGGGACGCATCGATCGTCTGTTCGTGGTGTACAACGAGTTCGTCAACACCATGACCCAGAGACCGGTCGTACGACAGTTGTTGCCCTTGTCTTCCGATATGGGGAATGACAAGCAAGACGAAGAACAGACCCGTCCCAGTACCTGGGACTACCTGTATGAGCCGGATGCCAAGGCGTTGCTGGATAGCTTGCTGGTGCGTTTCATCGAATCGCAGGTCTATCAGTCGGTGGTCGAGAACGCTGCTTGTGAGCAGGCAGCGCGCATGGTCGCCATGAAGAGCGCCACCGATAATGCCGGCAATCTGATCGATGACCTGGAACTGGTGTACAACAAGGCCCGTCAGGCGGCCATTACCCAGGAAATCTCCGAGATCGTCGGTGGTGCGGCAGCCGTATAGCGCCGCAAGGAAACGTTTGGGGCCGACACGTCTCGCGACGAAACACCGCCCGCGTTTTCAGGCAAAGCAGGTTTCATTTGCAGGTATTTAAGAGGAACCAAGATGAGCGGACGTATCGTACAAATCATCGGCGCGGTGATTGACGTAGAGTTTCCGCGGGACGAAGTGCCCAAGGTCTACGACGCGCTGAATGTCTCGGGCTCCGAGACCGTTCTGGAAGTTCAGCAGCAATTGGGTGATGGCGTGGTGCGTACCATCGCCATGGGCTCCACCGAGGGGTTGAAGCGCGGCATGGAGATCACCGACACCGGTGCTGCGATTTCCGTGCCGGTGGGCAAGGAGACCCTGGGTCGGATCATGAACGTACTCGGTGAGCCGATCGATGAAGCTGGCCCGATCGGTGAGCAGGAGCGCATGCCGATTCATCGCAAAGCCCCTACCTATGCCGAGCAGGCAGCCACCGAGGAGCTGCTCGAGACCGGCATCAAGGTGATCGACCTGATCTGCCCCTTCGCCAAGGGTGGTAAGGTGGGTCTGTTTGGCGGCGCCGGGGTCGGCAAGACCGTCAACATGATGGAGCTGATCCGTAACATTGCCACCGAGCACAGCGGTTACTCGGTATTCGCCGGTGTCGGCGAGCGGACTCGTGAGGGTAACGACTTCTACCACGAGATGAGTGAGTCCAACGTTCTCGACAAGGTATCGTTGGTCTATGGCCAGATGAACGAGCCGCCGGGCAACCGCCTGCGCGTGGGGCTGACCGGCTTGACCATTGCCGAGAAGTTCCGCGATGAAGGTCGTGACGTGCTGTTGTTCATCGACAACATCTATCGTTACACCCTGGCGGGAACCGAGGTGTCGGCGTTGTTGGGTCGTATGCCGTCGGCGGTGGGCTATCAGCCGACCTTGGCCGAGGAAATGGGGGTTCTGCAGGAACGTATCACCTCCACCAAAACCGGCTCGATCACTTCCGTGCAGGCCGTTTACGTGCCCGCGGACGACTTGACCGATCCTTCTCCGGCTACCACCTTCTCGCACTTGGATGCGACCGTGGTATTGGCGCGTTCGATCGCCGAGCTGGGTATCTATCCGGCTATCGACCCGCTGGACTCCACCTCGCGTCAGCTCGATCCGTTAGTGGTTGGCCAGGAGCATTACGATACCGCTCGTAGTGTGCAGAATGTGCTGCAGCGCTACAAGGAACTCAAGGACATCATCGCCATCCTAGGGATGGATGAATTGTCCGATGAAGACAAGCTGACCGTTGCACGTGCGCGTAAGATCCAGCGCTTCCTGTCGCAGCCGTTCTTCGTCGCCGAGGTCTTCACTGGCTCTCCGGGCAAGTACGTGTCGCTGAAGGAGACCATCCAAGGCTTCCAAGGTATTCTGGATGGCAAGTACGACGAGCTGCCTGAGCAGGCCTTCTACATGGTAGGCACCATCGACGAAGCGGTCGAAAAAGCCAACTCCATGAAGTAAGGTCGTCCACCCAAAGGGGACATAGCTATGGCGAAAAGCTTCAAGTGCGAGATTGTCAGCGCCGAGGCGTCGATCTTCTCGGGTGAGGTGGAGCAGGTCATCGCAGCCGGGGTATTGGGAGATCTGGGGATACTCCCGGGACACGCCCCGTTGTTGACCGAACTCCATCCTGGCCCGGTCCGTGTCATCCACGACGGTGGTGAGGAAGAAAACTACTATGTCACGGGTGGCTTCCTCGAAGTCCAGCCTGACGTGGTTTCGGTCCTGGCCGACACTGCCGTTCGTGCTGCGGATCTGGATGAGGCAGCTGCCGAGGAAGCTCGGCAGCATGCCTTGAGGGAAATCAACGACGCATCCGCGGAAATCGACTACAGCCGGGCAGCGGCGGAACTCGCTGAGGCGGTAGCTCAGTTACGCACCATCCAGCAATTGCGCAAGAAGGCTGGTAAGGGCTGAGTCGATTTTCCGACAGCCGAATCGACGCCCCTCGAACTGCACGTTCAAGGGGCGTTTTTTGTATCGTCTAACGCGACCAACGACACCCTGGGGTCGATGGGGACGCCAGGAGGATGCCTATGTCATTGAATGAAGCCCTGAGCGAACAGAAAAGCGTTCTGGTGGATGCACTGGAGCGGGACGATCAAGGTTCGCTTGAGGAGCTGCTACCCGAGTTGCGTGCCGCGGACATTGCCGAAATCCTGGAGGACATCCTCGAGGAGGACGATGCGACGACGGTTTTCTCTCTGCTCAACCTGCTGTCGATCGAACGCCGTGCCAACGTGTATGGCTATTTGCCGGCAGAGTTGCAGGAGGAACTGGCCGAGGCGATGTCCGACGAGACGTTGCTCGCACTGTTCGAAGAGATGAGCTCCGATGAACGGGCCGACCTTTTCAATTTGCTTGATGAGGATCGTCGTGAAGGCTTGCTGCGACGCATGGCACGTCAGGAGCGCGAGGATCTCAAGCGGTTGGCCAGTTACGAGGAAGGCACCGCCGGTGCGGTGATGACCTCGGATTATGTGGCTATTCCCAGCGGTATGACGGTTTCCCAGGCCTTGATGCGAGTGCGTCAGACGGCACCGGATGCTGAAACTGTCTATCAGATCTACGTGCTGGATGAGGAGGGGCGCTTGGCGGGTACCATGTCGCTGCGTCAGTTGATGGTGGCTCGCCCTGGTGCGCGGGTCGACGATCTGATGATCAAGGATGTAATCAGCGTCCGAGTCGATGATCCTCAGGAAGAGACCGCGCGCCTGGTGGCACGCTACGATCTGCTGGCGATCCCGGTGATCGATGCCGAGGATCGTCTGGTGGGAATCGTCACTTACGATGACGCCATGGACGTGGCAGAGTCCGAGGCCACCGAAGATATCCACAAGGGGATGTCGATCGGCCAACTGGAAGATGGCGTCAGGCGGGTACCGCTGTGGAGCTTGTACCGCAAGCGGGTGATGTGGCTAGTGTTGCTGGTGTTTGCCAATCTGTTCTCCGGTGCCGGCATCGCCTATTTCGAAGACATCATCACCGCCCAAGTGGCATTGGTGTTCTTCCTGCCGCTACTGATAGGCAGCGGCGGCAATGCTGGAGCCCAGGCAGCGACCTTGATGGTGCGCGGTATGGCCACTGGCGAAGTCGGTCTCAAGGATTGGGGCAAACTGCTGGGGCGTGAACTGTTGGTAGCGGGATCGTTGGGGGTAACCATGGCGGTTGCCGTGGCGCCCATCGGTGTGCTGCGTGGTGGCGAAGCGGTAGCCATGGTAGTAGCTACGAGCATGGTGACCATCGTGTTGTTCGGTAGTCTTCTTGGCATGTGCTTGCCTTTTCTGCTCAATCGCTTGGGCTGGGATCCGGCGACCGCCTCGGCGCCACTGGTCACCACGCTAATCGATGCTTCGGGAGTACTGATCTATTTCAGTATCGCGACGGCGGTCTTGAGCGGGCTCTGAACATGCATGCCTACTTCGTCAACCTCTCGGCAGTGCTACTGGGTAGTGCGATCGGTGGGGTGGCACGCTTCTGGGCATCTGCGTTGGTCGGCCGTTGGCTAGGGCCGCGTTTTCCATGGGGAACCCTGGTAGTCAACATCTCGGGCTCGATGTTGGTCGGTGTATTGGTTTCTGGCATGAGAACGTTGGAAACCGTGGTTTCACTGTCTTCGGCTGAAGAGTTACTGATCGTGGGAGTGTGTGGTAGCTATACCACCGTGTCATCGTTTGCCCTGCAGACTTTCGACTTGACGAGGGAATCGCGCTGGCGCGCCGCTTGCATTAACGTGGTGACCTCCTTCGCGTTGTGTCTGCTGGGGATATGGCTGGGCTGGTGGCTTGGAAGCAC
This sequence comes from Litchfieldella anticariensis FP35 = DSM 16096, assembly GCF_000409775.1. Taxonomy (GTDB): domain Bacteria; phylum Pseudomonadota; class Gammaproteobacteria; order Pseudomonadales; family Halomonadaceae; genus Litchfieldella; species Litchfieldella anticariensis. Next base: position 188,333 of record NZ_KE332393.1, read on the forward strand.
GCTGGCTTTCTGGATGATGGGGTCGGCATGAAGGGATGGGGCTGGGTCGCATTGGGCAGTGCACTGGGCGGTGGACTTCGCTTCGTGTTAGGGGATTTTCTCGCACGCCTCTGGATGACGGCTTTTCCCTGGCCAACTCTTTTCATCAATGCGGCTGGCGCTTTGCTGATCGGTTTATTGGCGGCGCTGACGCACCACCCTAGTGGTCGAAGCATTTCTCCCCCTCTTCGCCTGTTTACCATGATCGGCTTTTGTGGTGGCTTCACGACCTTCTCGTTGTTCAGTCTCGAAAGTCTCGAACTGCTGCGAAGCGTTCCGGCCATGGGTATTCTCTACATGATACTGACAGGCGTGATCTGCCTGATAGCCGTATGGGGTGGTCATGTGTTGGGCACCTGGCTGAGCCGAGACTGAGTGCGAGGAAGCTGGGCGGACAGTGGAGACAAAGATGTGTATGCTCACAACGGCCAGTCAATTGCTGCACTGAAGCATGACGGGTCAACAACCTTGCTACTTGCGAGTGGCGTAAACGTTCTGAAGATGGGAATCCACCAATGGATTGGTTTCAGGTAGTCGTTCTTTCTCTGGTGCAGGGAATCACCGAGTTCCTGCCGATTTCCAGCTCCGCACATCTGATTCTGGTTCCTGTGCTCACCACCTGGTCTGACCAAGGACTGGCCTTCGATGTGGCGTTGCATGTGGGCAGTCTGTCAGCGGTCGTGCTCTATTTTCGTCGTGAGCTGTGGCGTATGGCGAGAAGCTGGTTAGGGTCCGTGGCGGGACGTGGGACCGATGAAGATGGTCGTTTGGCATGGTGGGTGCTGCTGGCGACCATTCCCGTCGGGGTGGCGGGATTGGCATTTCACGACACCATCGAGGTTGCCATGCGTTCGCCGCTATTGCTGGCGAGTGGCCTGATTGGCTTCGGCTTATTGTTGGGTTATGCCGACTGGCGTGGGCGTGGTAGCCGAAGTGAATATCAACTGACCTTTAAGGATGCCCTGTTGGTTGGTCTTGCTCAGGCATTGGCATTGATCCCTGGTACATCCCGTTCCGGAATCACCATTACAGCGGCGCTATTACTGGGGATGAACCGCGAGGGGGCGGCGCGCTTTTCCTTTCTGATGTCGATTCCGGTAATCGTACTTGCCGGTGGACTCGAGGTGTGTAACCTACTGCTCGAACCCCGGCCCGTCGACTGGTCGGCACTGGTGTTTGGAACTTTGCTTTCCGGCGTCAGCGCCTATCTGTGCATTCACTACTTCCTGGTGTTCATCAAACGTATCGGCATGCAGCCTTTCGTGGTCTATCGCATTGTCTTCGGGCTGTGGTTACTGTGGTTCTTCTGGTAGGGGAAGAGACGTATCATGCAAACGAAGATATTCGCCGTCACGGCGTTTGGCTTGCTTGCCACGCTTTTGGTGGGGTGTTCCGATGCGGATCCCAAGCTCGATTCGCCGGTGCAACTGGAGGGTGAAATCTTCGGGACCTTCTATCAGGTCACTATTGCCGATCCCCTTACTCGAAGTCGTGTCGAAGAACTCGAAGCTGATGTCGTCGGTGAGCTTGAGGCGGTTGATGCAGCCATGTCCACTTACCGAGACGATTCCGAGTTGATGGCCTTCAACGAAGCACCGGTCGGCGAGTGGCAGATACTCTCCGAGGAACTGATCGAGGTGCTGGCGGTCAGTGAGGCGGTAGCAGAGGCGAGTGGAGGCGCCTTCGATGTCACCATCGGTGGACTGGTCAATCTGTGGAGTTTTGGTCCTGAGGCACGACCACGCGAGATACCGGAGCAGAGTGAACTCCAGGCACGCCTGGCCGAGATTGGTCACGACAAGCTGGAGGTCGATGTCGAGAACCGCCGGGCACGGCGCCTCAGTGATGTGTTCGTGGATCTGTCGGGGGTTGCCAAGGGGCACGGTACCGACAGGGTAGCGTCATATCTGGAGACTCAAGGTATCGAACATTATTTGGTCAACATAGGGGGCGAGTTGGCCGTCAAGGGCTATCGTGATGGTGATGAGACCCCTTGGCGTGTTGGTGTCGAAGTGCCCGATGGCAGTCAGCGAGTGGCCCAGCACGTGTTGCCATTGCATGATATCTCGGTGGCGACCTCGGGAGACTATCGCAACTATTTCGAGGAAAATGGCAAGCGGTATTCACATACTATCGACCCACGTAATGGATACCCGATTCGTCACAAGCTGGCCTCGGTTTCGGTACTGCATCCATCCAATGCCTGGGCCGATGCCTGGGCTACGGCGCTGCTGGTGCTGGGGCCAGAGTCGGCCATGGCTCTGGCTCGGGAACAGGATCTCAAGGTGCTGACGCTGGAGCGCACTGACAATGGCTGGGCAAGTCGAGTCAGCCCGGCCTTCGTCGACTACTTTGGTGAAGAGACGGTGACCGAAATGAATATCGCGTTGCCCGACGACAACATGAATATGAATGGTAACGGATACAAGGAGTCATGATGACGCTCGACGTGGTGATTCTTGCCGCAGGGCAGGGCAAGAGAATGCGTTCGAACACGCCCAAGGTGTTACATCGGCTGGCAGGCAAGCCGATGTTGCGTCATGTGATTGATACGGCATCACAGCTAGGAGCCGACCGGCTACATGTGGTAGTGGGGCATGGTGGCGATCAGGTGCGTGTGGCATTGGGCGATTGTCCGGTGCATTTTGCCTTGCAGGAGGAACAGAGAGGCACGGGGCATGCCGTAGCACAGACATTGGATGCGTTGGGACATGACAAGGTCCTGGTGCTCTATGGCGATGTGCCCCTGATTCGTCGTGACACCCTGGAAGCACTACTGTCTCAAGTCGATGAGCGACGTATGGGGCTTCTCACCGTGACTCTCGATGACCCGACGGGCTACGGGCGCATTCTGAGAAACGATGACGGTCAGGCGGTGGCCATCATTGAACACAAGGATGCCAGTGAAGGGGAACGTGCCATCCGCGAGTGCAACACGGGGATCATGGCCATGACCGCTGCCCAGCTCAAACGCTGGCTGCCGCAGCTCTCAGCTGACAATGCCCAAGGGGAATACTACCTGACGGATGTGATCGCCATTGCTGCGGCTGAGGGGGTGAGTATTGCCACCGCACAGCCATCAAACCCGCTGGAGGTGGAAGGCGTCAACAATCGGGCGCAGATGGCGAATCTCGAACGCGCCTATCAGCAGCGGATCTCTGAACACTTGATGGATGAGGGGGTGGCCCTGATCGATCCCTCGCGTCTCGATGTGCGGGGTAGCTTGACGTGTGGCCATGACGTCGAAATCGATGTCGGCTGTATTTTCGAAGGCGAGGTCGAGTTGGGCGAAGGCGTGCGCATTGGTCCCTATTGCGTGATTCGTGACAGCCATATCGGTGCAGAAAGCGTCGTCGAGGCGCATAGTGTGATCGAAGGGACAGTGGCGGCCGGATTGAACCGTATCGGTCCCTTTGCCCGCCTACGACCGGGATCGCGGCTTGCAGTGCGAGCCAAGGTTGGCAACTTCGTTGAAACCAAGAATGTCGAGGTCGGCGAAGGTAGCAAGATCAATCATCTCAGCTATGTCGGCGATGCTAGCCTGGGGCGTAATGTCAATGTTGGCGCCGGCACCATCACCTGCAACTATGATGGGGTCAACAAACACCGCACGGAAATCGGCGATGAGGCCTTCATTGGCTCGAACACCGCGTTGGTGGCACCGGTGACGGTGGGGCGGGGTGCCACCGTGGGGGCCGGTTCGACAATCAGCAAGGATATCGCCGATGGTGCTCTGGCGGTTGCTCGTGGACGCCAAATCAGCAAGGCTGACTGGCCGAGACCGCGCAAGGCGTCAGACAAGAATCAATAAGGAGAGAATGCCATGTGTGGGATCGTGGGAGCGGTGGCCGAGCGTAATGTGCAAGGTATCTTGCTCGAAGGACTCAAGCGCCTGGAATATCGCGGTTATGACTCGGCGGGTATGGCGATTCTCTCCGAGGATACCCGTCTCAACCGACAACGGGCGGTAGGCAAGGTTTCGTCATTGGAGGCCTGTCTGCAAGAGGCGCCATTGAACGGCAACGTGGGAATTGCCCATACTCGTTGGGCCACCCATGGACGCCCTACCGAAGGCAACGCTCACCCCCACCAGTCCGGTGACAGTCTGGCCGTGGTCCATAACGGCATCATCGAAAATTTCGAGACACTGAAGACCGAGTTGGAAGGGCAAGGTTACGTCTTTACCTCCGAAACTGATACCGAGGTCATTGCGCATCTACTGGCCCGCGAGTTCACGCGTAGCCAGGACCTGCTGACAGCCGTACAGCGTGCGCTGTCGGGGTTGGGCGGTGCTTATGCGTTAGGGGTAATGCACAAGGGCGAGCCGGGTGTGGTAATCGGAGCACGCAAGGGCAGTCCTCTGGTGGTGGGGGTTGGCATCGGGGAAGCCTTTCTGGCCTCGGATCCGCTGGCACTACTGCAGGTCACCGACCGCTTCATCTACCTCCAGGAAGGGGATGTGGTACGGCTCTCTCCGGGCGGACGGATCGAGATATTCGACGCTTCCGGAGAAGCCGTGAAACGTCCTGTTCAAGTCTTCGAGCATGGCGACGGTTTGACCACCAAGGGAGAGTACCGTCACTTCATGCTCAAGGAGATTCACGAACAACCGCAGGTGATTGCCGCGACCCTCGAGGGGCGTCTCGGTGAGCGTGGCGTGCTGGTCGAGAGTTTCGGTACGAACGCTGAATCGCTGTTCTCACGGGCCAAGCAGATCCATATCGTGGCATGCGGTACCAGTTATCATGCCGGGATGGTGGCACGATACTGGCTGGAACGTTATGCCGGGATTCCTACCCAAGTCGAGGTGGCCTCGGAGTATCGCTACCGAAGCGTAGTCGTACCTGAGGACACGCTGTTCGTGACCCTATCGCAGTCTGGAGAGACCGCCGATACCCTGGCGGCCTTGCGCTTTGCCCAAGAGCGCGACTATCTGGGCAGTTTGGCGATTTGCAACGTACCGGGCAGTTCTCTGGTGCGCGAGTCCGATCTTACGTTGATGACTCAGGCGGGACCGGAAATCGGTGTGGCCTCCACCAAGGCCTTTACCACCCAGCTTACTGCCTTGATGCTGCTGACTCTGGCGCTGGCGCGGGTACATGGTGGCGATGCGCAACGTCAGGTTGAAATTGCCGCGGCACTGCGCGAGTTGCCAGCAATCGCCAATCAGGTGTTGGCATTGGACAATGAAATCGAGGTGCTATCGGCAGCTTTCGCTGAAAAGAACCATGCATTGTTCTTGGGGCGTGGAGCGCACTTTCCTATCGCTCTTGAAGGGGCGTTGAAGCTCAAGGAGATTTCGTATATCCATGCTGAAGCCTATCCCGCCGGTGAACTCAAGCATGGTCCGCTGGCGTTGGTCGACAGCGAAATGCCGGTAATCTCGGTTGCACCCAACGACGAACTGCTCGACAAGCTCAAGTCAAACCTACAGGAAGTTCGTGCTCGTGGCGGAGAACTGTTCGTCTTCGCCGATGAGGATGTGGCGATCGAGCAGACAGAAGGACTGCGAATCCTGCGTTTGCCGCATATCGACGAGGCACTGGCGCCGATTCTCTATACTCTGCCGCTACAGCTGCTGTCCTATCATGTGGCGGTACTCAAGGGTACCGATGTCGACCAGCCGCGCAATCTGGCCAAGTCAGTGACGGTGGAATGATCGTTTGCATTATTTGCTTGAATAGGCCGATCTCATACGGGGAGTGGTTATTGAGGTCGGCCTTTGAAAAATAAGATCCAATAAAAGAGGAAACGGACGTGGGGAAAGGGAGTTTGCGTGGCCGATGGCCAAGAATCTTGGTTGCCTTGTCGTTGTTGGTGTTCGTGGCGGTCTTGGCGATACCGTATTGGATGGGAAAGCAGACCGAACGCAAGTATGCGGAGTATCTGCAGCAACTAGACGACTTGGCCTATCTTGAGGTACTGAGTTCGCGCTATGAGCGCCATTGGTTTTCCGCACGGGCCAGTTATGACCTCGCCCTGAGTTCCGAATTTGAAACATTGGTGAAGTCGCTCTTTCCCGCCTGGCAACTTCCGAATGAAGCACTCCTCGTAAGCGTCAGCGATCGTATACAGCACGGTCCTTTCAATGGGGGAATGGCGCGTGTGGAAGGACACGTCGGTTTTGACGGAGGGTTGCTGGCGAGTCTGGTGGAAATCGAAGCGCAAACGACAGGTCAGGGATATCGAGCTTCGATCGGTTATGACCAGGTACTGCGCGGTCACTGGGAGCCGATGCATCTTGCCGTAACGGCGGCTCCTGAATGGCGTGATATGGGCTGGGATGCCCGCTATGTCATGGACTATGAAGGTGGCGACTTCAGCTACGATCCGGGCACTGGCGAGTACCATACGACCGGACGGATGAAACGGATGCTCATGGAAGATCCCACTGGTGTGCGTACGACCGAGGACTCGACGTCGGAAGTCGTGGCACGCTTCTCGGACGGAACACTACGTGAACTCCGCCTCGAGTCCCATGATTCACTCGTTCTCAACGAAAGTCGCGATGCATTGCACCCCTCGCGGATAACGGGTCAATCTACTTTTCTTGGCGTTTACTTCGATGATGACGGACGAGTCGAACGCTTCGAATCGCAACTCGGCATGGACGAACTTGATACCGCTTGGCCCAATGGTCGTCTGCAAGCCGATGGTGTGTCGTTGGCATTCGAGGGGACGCGAGAGGGCGAGCATGCCTGGTTTGGAAGTGCTGACCTGGGGCTGGATGCCATTGTTGTCAAGGAGCAGGGAGTGCCGAGCATTTCCCTCAATGCAATGAAGGTCAGCCTGGGTCTCGAGCCGGAAGCCGATGATGCCTTGGAACTGGTTGCGGGGATGAGCGCTCGAGATATTCGGTTCAAGGATATGGACGAGCCCGTGGCTTATGACTACCAGTTGAGAATGGGACAGTTACGGCGCAGTGCATACGATGACCTGTGGCAGTTGTTCTATCGCGCCGTGGATGAATTCCAGCTCGAGCATCCCGAGGTTTCACCTGTCGTCCTCGAGCGAATGAATGAAGCGGCCATGGCGCTGGTCGGTGATCGGTTGCAATTGAGTGCCAAACCGGTGCAAATCAGTATGGGCGAAGCGGGTCTCAATCTGGAACTGGATGCCAGTATTCCAGTAGACGCCCTCATGGTGTTCGGGGCCAGTGAGCAGGCATTGCTGATGTCGGATAGTCAGGTGGAGCTCTCCGCGGATGTTTCCGCTGATCTTATCCACAAGATGGCACGCGAATATCTTCGCCATGATTACAACGAAATAGGGTATCAGGCTTCCGACAAGGAATTGACGGCACTCGCCAAGGAAATGGTCTCCACCGACGTTGACGCGCTTCTCAAGCAGGGGATCATCCTTCAAGAAGGAGATGGTCACTATAGTACGCACTTCCAGTTGGAAGGGCATGAACTCACGGTGAATGGCGAGCCTGCCGACTGGCTGCTGGAACGATTGTAAGCGGGATAGAGCTTTAACAGGGTCCTTGCATGTCAGGGGTGAACGTCACCAGGCCAGCCATGATTCACCTTGGCCTGGCCATGTGGGCCAACAGCGATTGGCGGGGTAGTCTGTTCGCTCCTCACGGTGGGCAGGAGGATTGGCTTGCCGATTATGCCAAAGTGTTTTCCGCCGTCGAGGGCAATACCACTTTCTACAGCGGCGCCCCCAAAGCTGAAACGGTTGCCTCCTGGGCTCGCCAGGCTCCGGCGGGTTTCCGTTTCTGCTTCAAACTGCCCGCCACGCTGACCCATGAGCGGCGTTTGTCGGGAATCGATGCCGAGCTTGATAGTTTCCTTTCGCGTCTTGCGCCATTGCATGACCGGCTTGGTCCCATCATGGTGCAACTACCGCGTGATTTTAGTGCACAGGAATTGCCCCAGCTCGATCGTCTGTTAACTCGTTGGCCAGCGGAAATCCCCAGTGCCGTAGAGGTACGTCATAGTGATTTTTTCCACAAGGGGAAGGCGGAGATTGCACTGAACCGGTTGTTGATAACTCATGGTGTGGATCGCGTGATGCTCGATGTACGCCCCTTGTTCTCCACATCCGCGGAAGCGGATCCCAGGTTGGTCAAGGCCCAGAGCGAAAAGCCGAAATGCCCATTACACGTGATTTCCACGGGAGAACGACCGCTGATACGTTTCATTGGCCACTTGGATGAAAGTATCAATGATGCTTATTTCGCACCTTGGTGTGAACGTTTGGCCCTGTGGATAAATCAGGGGAAAACTCCTTTTCTCTTTGTGCATACACCGGATAACCGCCAAGCTCCCCAATTGGCGCGTCGTCTTTATAAGCAGCTTTCTCGACACTGCACGTTGCCTCCGCTTGCTTCCTTCGCGGGCGACACCCAGACCTCGCTATTCTGAGTACTGCTCATTCCCTCTGGCCATCAAGCGTATGATCGGATAGTTTTACCGCTCAGATACCGGCTACCCATCGATATTTCTGGAAACGTGCGATATCCATGCATCTTTCCATTGCACCGGTATCCCGCTTCCCCGCCAGGGTATCGACCAAATACCCAGCGGTGGAGTGCTGGCAGCGATCCTGCTGGGATCCTGTCATGCCTGGAAGGCACCTTGTGATCCGGGGTGTCGAGGGCGTGGCGACAACAAGCACAAGCCGTCATCGCTTCCGACCGATCGATGACGACACGCACAATCAGGTGAAACATGTCGAAACTATCCCATGCACAATGGTCATCGAAGATGACTTTCATCCTCGCCGCCGCCGGTTCTGCGGTTGGCTTGGGAAATATCTGGCGGTTTTCCTATATGGTGGGCGAAAGCGGTGGCGCTGCCTTCGTACTCGTCTACCTTGCCTGCGTTGCGCTGGTCGGCCTGCCGGTCCTGGTATCGGAATGGCTGATAGGCCGGCGTGGGCAGAAAAATCCTATCAATACCATGGCTGAACTGGCCAGGAAGGGTGGACATAGTCAGGCTTGGACACTGATCGGGATCAGTGGCGTTGTGGCTGCCTTTCTGATTCTGTCGTTCTACAGTGTGATCGGTGGTTGGTCGCTGTCTTATACATTGGGCTCGGTGACCGGCGCCTTCAGTGGCAAGGATGCCGATGCTATCGGCGGGCTTTTCAACGGCCTGCTGGCTAGCCCTGGGAAGCTACTGCTGTGGCATACGGCCTTCATGCTGCTGGTCGTCTTCATCGTGGCACGGGGGGTGACCAAAGGTCTGGAAGGGGCTGTTCGTACCATGATGCCCGCGCTATTCATACTGATGGTGGTGCTGGTGATCTATGGCATGACCACCGGGCATTTCGGTGAAGCCATGAGCTTCATGTTCAACCCCGATTGGAGTGCATTGAGTGGCGGTGTGGTGCTGGCGGCCATGGGCCAGGCCTTTTTCACCCTGTCGCTGGGCATGGGCATCATGATGGCCTACGGCTCCTATCTGGGAGAGGACGTGGATCTGATCAGTACGGCGCGGACCGTGATCATCCTGGATACCTTGGTCGCTATCCTGGCGGGTATGGCGATCTTTCCCATCGTCTTCGCCAATGGGCTGAGCCCCGGCGAGGGCCCCGGCCTGATTTTCGTCACCTTGCCGTTGGCCTTCGGTAACATGACCGGAGGGACGATCCTGGGATTGATGTTCTTCGTATTGCTGACCTTCGCTGCACTGACGTCGGCCATTTCGCTGCTGGAGCCGGTGGTGGAGTTCGTCGAGGAGCGTACGCCGCTGACCCGTGTTCCCGCGACATTGATCGCAGCCGTGGCGGTCTGGGCCTTGGGGATCGCAGCTCTGATGTCGTTCAACGTGTGGGATGCGCCGGTTGCCTTCGGACTCAACGTCTTCGATCTGCTGGATACCTTCACCAGCAAGTTCCTGTTGCCGCTAACCGGTCTTGGCGCGATCGTATTCGCCGCTTGGTGCCTGGATCGCGAAAGTGTTCATCGGGAGCTGTCACTGGGTGCCACCGGCAATGCGCTATGGCATGCCACTTCACGCTACATCGCACCGATCGGCGTGATCTTCGTCTTTGTCGGCGGCCTTCTCTAGAACGAGAGCTGCCGAGCGTCATCTGCGAGCCCTGGCGATCCGGGGCTCGCGTGGGTCGATTACGCCCTATTCGTTCAGTGGCGTTTCTCCTGCTACTGCATCAGTTCATCGTCCAGGTCGGCGATATCACGTTCCAGGCGCTTGAATTCGTTGTGCAGTTCGATACCTCGACGGGCCCTCAGATAACGCACGGCCGCGGATCTCTTGCGCTGCTTGTGCTCGCTTTCTTTCATGCTCATGAAGATGTCGAGAAGTTCATTCTTGACCGAAGATACCTGTTCGACATTACGCATGATCGGCTCTCCTGGCTTACGGTGAGTGCAGGCTTCCTGCGATTATCACGACATGTCATTACTTACTATACCTCACTTGACAAAATGATGACGGCGTGGGTGACAACGCTTATCTCACCAAGACATGACAATCGACTCATCAAGTGGGGCATACTGTATTCATCGGCGACCGCAAGTGGGCCGAATATCGTGCTGGTTATTGACGAAGTGCTGGTTATGCAATCAAACAAGCAAGAAACGTGCTGTTTAAGGAGCGAATCGTGAGCCGCGCCCTGTTTGATGAATTGAGAGGTCGCATGGAGCACTTTCGTCGCTCCGAGCAGAAGGTGGCACGTTTTGTGCTGCGCAATCCTGATGAAGTTATCCACATGCGGATCGTCGATCTGGCCACCGAGGCCAAGGTCAGCGAGCCCACCGTAGTTCGCTTCTGCCGGGCGCTGGGCTGCAATGGCTTCCAGGATTTCAAACTCAAACTCGCCCAGATGTTGGCTACTGGCAGCCAGTTCGCGCAGTTCTCCATGAACGATAGCGACAGTGTGGCCGAATTTTCCCATAGCATCTTCGATTCCACCGTGGGAACTCTGCTCTCGGTGCGTGATCGGCTCGATAACGATGCCTTGAGCAAGGCCATCAATGCCCTGGCCATGGCCAATCGGGTCGAGTTCTACGGATTCGGAGCGTCGGGCGCAGTGGCTTTCGATGCCCAGCACAAGTTCTTTCGCTTGCAGATTTCCACTTCGGCTTATGCCGACCCGCACATGCAGAACATGTCGGCGGTAACGCTGAAGGAAGGTGACGTAGTGGTGGCAATCTCCCAGACGGGGCGTACCCGGGCTCTGGTGGCCAGCGTTCGCCTGGCCCGCGAGACCGGCGCCACGGTGGTCGGGTTGTGTCCCAGTGGCTCGCCGTTGGCTGAGGAAGTCACCTTGCCGCTGTATATCGATGTCCACGAGGATACCGAGATCTATACCCCGATGAGCTCGCGTATTGCTCACTTGGTGTTGATTGACGTTCTAGCGGTGGGTGTTGCCAAGACACGTGGTCCCAAGCTGGCCGAACAATTGAAGGCGGTAAAGAAGAGCCTGACGCCGCTACGCTTTCCCGAGCCAGAATGAGTCATGAGCGGTAAGCGTTAAGCTGGAAGAGCGGCGCTTCGCGCCTGGAAGCTGGAAGAAAACCCCTGGCCCTAGCTTTGATGGCCATATGCGACCTTCGAGCTTCGAGCTGGGGGGATATGGTAAGCTATTGGCCCATTTTCCAAGCAGCGATGCCTTCCCGATGGACGACGTCACGGCGATTCTCGAACATCTCAATCCAGCCCAGCGCGAGGCTGTGAGTGCCCCCCAAGGCAACATGCTGGTGCTGGCCGGAGCCGGCTCCGGCAAGACTCGGGTATTGGTGCATCGTATTGCCTGGTTGTTGCAAGCCGAGGGCATGTCGCCCTATGCCGTTCTCGCCGTGACTTTCACTAACAAGGCCGCCCGCGAGATGCGTACCCGCTTGGAGGCCCTGCTCGGTTTGTCGCTGCGTAATATGTGGGTGGGGACCTTCCACTCTATTGCCCATCGGCTGCTACGCACTCATTGGCAGGATGCGCGTCTGCCGCAGCACTTCCAGATTATCGACAGCGACGACCAACTACGGCTGATCAAGCGCTTGCTCAAGGATCACAGGATCGATGACGAGCGCTTCCCACCGCGCCAAGTGCAGTATTTCATCTCCGGTTGCAAGGAAGAGGGACTGAGGCCACACCAGGTGGATGCCCATGGTGACGCCTACATGGGGCAGATGGTCGAGCTTTACGAGCGTTATCAACTGACCTGCGAGCGCGGCGGCTTGGTCGACTTCGGTGAATTGCTGCTCAGGAGTCTCGAATTGTTACGCGATACACCGGCATTGTTGGCCCATTATCGCGAGCGCTTTACCCATGTGTTGGTCGATGAGTTCCAGGACACCAATACCTTGCAGTATGCCTGGTTGAAGCTACTGGCCGGCGATCAGGCGGGAATGACGGTGGTCGGCGACGATGACCAGTCGATCTATGGCTGGCGTGGTGCCAGGGTCGAGAACATTCGCCGCTTCGAGCAGGAACTCCCCGATACCCATACCGTTCGTCTGGAGCAGAACTATCGTTCGACCAGCGCCATTCTGGATGCCGCCAATGCGCTGATCACCCACAACGCAGGACGGATGGGCAAGGAGTTGTGGACCGACGGCGAGCGTGGTGAGCCGATCTCGGTGTATGCCGGCTTCAACGACCTCGATGAAGCGCGCTTTATCGTCGATACGATTCAAGAGAAGGTCGACGAAGGTTTCACGCGACGTGAGATCGCCATTCTCTACCGCTCCAATGCCCAGTCGCGGGTGCTCGAGGAAACCTTGATCCGTCAGGGTGTACCTTACCGTATTTACGGTGGCCAGCGTTTCTACGAACGCTTGGAAATCAAGAATGCCCTGGCCTACCTAAGGCTGTTGCTCAATCGCGAGGATGACGCTTCGCTCGAGCGAGTGATCAATGTGCCGGCGCGGGGAATTGGCACGCGGACGGTAGAGATACTGCGCGAGCGGGCTCGCCAGACCAATGTTTCGTTGTGGCAGGCACTGCACGACTGTCTGGCCGATACCACCCTCAAGGGACGTGCAGGTAATGCCGTCCAGGCGTTTGCCGATCTGATCGAACGTCTCGACAATGACACGGCCAGTATGACATTGCATGAGATCATCGCACATGTGAACGAGGTGTCGGGGCTGGTGGAGCACCACCGCAGTGAAAAGGGTGAGAAAGGCCAGGCCCGGGTCGAGAACCTCGAGGAACTGGTCAATGCCGCGCGCGCATTCACGTTAGGCGATGCCTTGGATCCGCCTGAAGTTGGCGAAGGTGCGGCGGCATTGGAGCCGTTTCTGGCCGAGGCGGCCTTGAATGCCGGCGATCACGAGGCCGATGAGTTCGAGGATGGCGTACAGCTGATGACGCTACACTCGGCCAAGGGCCTGGAATTTCCTATCGTATTCATTGCCGGGGTGGAAGAAGGGCTGTTCCCACACAAGATGTCGCTCGAGGAGCCTGGTCGTCTCGAGGAAGAGCGTAGACTCTGCTATGTGGGTGTAACCCGCGCCATGCGCAAGCTTTACCTTACCTATGCCGAGTTGCGCCGCCTGCATGGCAAGGAGACATTCCAACGACCATCGCGCTTCTTGCGCGAACTCCCCGAGGAGTTGCTCGAGGAAGTGCGTCTGCGTGGTCAGATCTCGCGGCCGGTGACTGCCACCCGCCCAACGATGGGATTGTCGCGGCAGACCTCGGTCGATGGCGGTGACGACCTTCCCGTATTATCACTTGGACAGCGTGTCAGCCATCCGCTGTTCGGCGAGGGGATAATCCTCAATGCCGAGGGTGAAGGCGAGCGAGCTCGAGTGCAGGTCAGTTTCGAGGGCGAAGGCGATAAGTGGCTGGTCTTGGGCTTTGCCAACTTGACCCCGTTGTGAGGTGGGCGGGGGAGTGCGTTAACTGTCGGTACTTGCCGAACAAAATGCCGCTAAGCATACTGCGTGACGGACGCTTTTCCGGGGGGCGATGCCTCCGATAGGAAATCACAACAATGCATTCTGGAGTCACGCTCACATGCAACGCCGACAATTTCTGACCGCGATGGGAGCCGGTGCAACTGGAGCCATTGCAGCACCTTTCGTCTCTACCGCCAGCGCCCAGGAGACCATTACCTGGAACATGGTCACTTCCTGGCCCAAGAACTTTCCTGCACTGGGTACCGGTGCCAACGACTTTGCCAAGCGCATCGAGACGCTCTCTGGGGGCCGCATGCGGGTGCGAGTCCACGGTGCCGGTGAGATGGTGCCAGCGTTGGAAGTTTTCGATGCAGTGGCGGCCGGCACCGCTGAGGTGGGCCACTCCGCCGCCTATTACTGGCGCGGCAAAGTCGCTGCGGCGCAGTTCTTCACCGCCGTGCCCTTCGGCATGAACACCACCGAGACCAATTCCTGGCTGTACAACGGCGGTGGTCAGGAACTGTGGGACGAACTCTACGCCAAGCACAATCTCAAGCCTTTCCCCGTGGGCAACACCGGAACCCAGATGGCCGGTTGGTTCAAGAAGGAGATCAACTCGCTGGAAGATATGCAGGGCCTGAAGTTGCGCTTGCCGGGATTGGCTGGTGAGGCCATGAACGGTATCGGGGTGACGACAGTGAATATGCCGGGGTCGGAGATCTTCACGTCCATGCAGACCGGGGTACTCGATGCCGCGGACTGGGTCGGCCCCTACAACGACCTGGCCTTCGGCTTGCATCAAGTGGCTGACTATTATTACACCTCGGCATGGAACGAGCCCAGCGCGATCCTGGAAGGGACTGTCAACCTGGATGCCTGGAACGCTCTGCCTGACGATCTCAAGGCTGTCGTCACGGAAGCTGCGCGTTCCGCCAACCTGGCCATGATCGATGAATTCACCTATCGCAACGCCCAGGCACTCAAGACCCTAGTCGACGAGCACAACGTCCAACTGCGTAGTTTCCCCGAAGATGTGATGCAAGCGCTCTACAAGTCATCTCAGGAAGTGCTGCAGCGCCAAGTCGAAAACGATCCGGATTCACGCAAGATCTACGAGTCCTATCGTGAGTTCCAGCAACTGGTGAGCTCATTCACCGACGTCGGTGAGTTTGCCTATCTGAAGACGCGTGAAGCGGCCAGCAGCTAGGCAATCAGGCATCGCCATCGGGAACAGCACGAATACGGCCGTTGTCGTCGAGTGCCACCATCACGAATCGCGCCTCGGTGACCTTATAGAGCTCATCGGGGTCGCGTTCGTTGGGTGGGCGGATCCAGACCTGGACGTCGATTTTGACTGAACTGCGGCCGATGTCACGCACGGCGGTAAAGATGTTGACCACCGATCCGACTCGTACCGGGCATAGAAAATCCATGGATTCAATGGCCACGGTAGCGGTACGGCCATGTGCCTGGCGCCCAGCCGCCAGTTCGGCGGCTTGATCCATGTGGGCAATCAGCCAACCACCGGGGATATCGCCATAGAAATTGGTATCTTGCCGCGAGGCCAGCAACTTCAGGGTCAATACCCCCTGCGGAGTAGGCACATCATCGAGATCGGTCATGGACATCATTTGCTCAGAGGTTATTGTTGTGCGGACGGGTCTGTCGACGCAGATATAAGCATCTTAAACGCCAGAGGGGGCATTTCACCACCTCATCCTATTTCCCATCGCCTAGAGGAGCCACCATGACCGGGAAGTGGAGTCTTGCTCAGCGCTTGCTGGTATGGGGAGTGCTGGCATGTTTGCCGCTGGCGCCCCTCAAGGCCGAGACATCATTTCCAGTCGTCGGCAATCTCGGCTCTATTGGCTCCGACACTTTGGCCGGGCTGATGTTACGTTGGGGCGAACAGTTGGAAGCTCGTTATCCTGGCGTGCACTTGCAACTACAAGCCAGCGGTTCGGCGACGGCGCCTCCTGCACTGGCTGCTGGTACTACCCGGCTTGGACCTATGTCACGTCGCATGTCCGAAAGCGAACGCCGCAATTTCGTCAATCGTCAAGGCTATGCGCCGACTCGGATTCCCGTCGCCCTGGATGCACTGGCGATCTTCGTCCACCGCCACAATCCCCTCGAGGCGCTGAGTCTGACCCAGGTCGATGCCATCTTTTCCGACACTCGGCTGTGTGGCGCTGAAGCTGCTATCGAAAGCTGGGAAACACTAGGGGTTGGGGTGGGGGCCATCGTGAGGCACAGTCGCAATTCAGCGTCAGGCACCTATGGTATCTTCAAGCGCGAAGCCCTATGTGGCGGCGATTTTCGCCGAGACGTCAACGAGTATCCAGGGTCGGCAGCGGTAGTGGCGGCGGTGGCCCGAAGCCCGGGAGGAATCGGCTATGCAGGCATGGGATATCTGACCCCGTCGGTACGTGCCGTGGCACTATACGATAGCCTGGGACGAGCAGTGTACCCCAGTATCGAGACCACACTGAGCGGTGCCTACCCTCTCGCGCGAACGTTGTTCCTGTATGTCAATCTGCCGCCCGGCGAACAGCTACCTCAACCCGAGTTGGCCTTTCTCGATCTGGTATTGTCGCCAGCTGGCCAAGAGATCGTGCGTGAATTGGGGTTTGTGCCCTTGCCTGACGAGATGATCACGGCCAGTCGCCAGCGATTGGCGCTTGCACCGTTGACCTCACCTCCGTGACGCGCTGTCATTTCTTTGTCATACGCCTGCCGCATAGTTGTGGTGGGACCCTATAGCCTCTGCGGTCAACACCTATGTTTTTCGGCCTCCTCCGGACATGATCGATCTTTCCACCTCTTCCATGCATCATCGCCGGAGGTTGCGTGTGGTACGCGACCGCTTGGCCACGCTACTGATCAGCGCCTGTGGCATCGGAGTGGTCGGGGCGGTATTGGCCATTGGCATCTTTCTCGCCGTGGAAGTGGTGCCGTTGTTCGCCTCCCCAGGGGTCAATGAGTCACCAGTGACCGCCCAGGACATACCGCGTTCTGCAGATCTGCAGCGTACTTGGCTGCGTCCTGTACCGCCTTCAGCACTCGTTCCCCATACCGAGGAGACTTTCGCCGAGATGAGAACGGGGCCGATGGCCGTGAGTGAAAAAATACTGTGGCAGGCCGATGGGCGTGAACTCGAAGTGTTTTCGCTGGAGGAAGGCGAGCCACGTCTGCTGGGCCGGATAACGGCAGTAGAAGAGGGACGACAGATCACCGCCCTGGCCTCGCTGGTTGGTGGGCAGGCATTGATTGTCGGCGACGACGAGGGTGGCGTGAGGCGCTGGATGATGGGGCCTGGAGGCAGTGCCTTGCCGGTGCCTACCCGGCCTTATCGTCAAGCGGGAGAAGCGGCGATTCGCGTCTTGATGCCCGTGCCCGACCAGCGTTTGTTCCTAGCGCTTGATGCTGCCGGTGAGCTGGCGCTTTATCAGGCTTTGACCGGCTTACGCTGGACGGGGCCAGCTCCTTCCGGGGAACCCTTGGGATTCGATGCCGAGAGTCGGTTGCTGTGGGCAGGTGAAGCGGGGATCGAACAGCTTTCCATCGATGCCAAGCACGCTGAGGTAAGCTGGGGTAGCTTATGGCGGCCACGGCATTACGAAGGGCATTCCGAGCCTCAGCATCGCTGGCAGGCGAGTGTTACGCAGCCTGCCGATGAGCCCAAGTTCGGTATGGCACCGCTGGCTTGGGGTACGCTCAAGGCCGCTGCTTATGCCCTGCTGTTCGCTATACCTTTGGCGCTGGGAGCGGCCATTCACTCGGCCTGCTTCATGTCACGTCAGTTGCGCCATCGCCTCAAACCGACCATCGAAATGATGGAAGCCATGCCGGGGGTCGTGATCGGCTTTATCGCCGGCCTGGTGCTGGCCCCCTATGTTGAACGCCATCTGGCTGGTGTCTTTTCCCTGTTGCTGGTATTGCCGCTGGGGATGCTCTTCGGCGGTTGGTGCTGGTCACTTCTTTCGCCGTCACTGCGGCAGCGGTTGCCTATAGGGTGGGCTGGTTTGTGGTTGATGCCTTGGGTGGCGGTGCTGATCGCTACTTCGCTGGCGTTGTCACCGACCCTGGAACGGCTGTTCTTCAGCGGCGATCTGCGCCTGTGGCTGGAACAGACCTTGGGGCTCGATTACGCCAACCGCAACGCCATGATCGTCGGGCTGGCAATGGGCTTCGCCGTGATTCCGACCATCTATGCACTGAGCGAGGATGCTCTTTCCGGGGTACCAGCCAGTCTTGGTGAAGGTGCTCAAGCGTTGGGGGCGACACGCTGGCAGACCTTGTGGAAGGTACTGTTGCCGGCTGCTAGTCCCGGAATTTTCTCGGCAGTGATGATCGGTGCCGGTCGTGCCGTGGGTGAGACCATGATCGTGCTGATGGCAACCGGCAATACGGCAGTAATGACATGGAGCCCGTTGGAAGGCATGCGTTCGATGGCTGCCAATATCGCCATCGAACTACCCGAGGCCTCCGTTGGTGGAACCCATTATCGCCTGTTACTGCTTAGCGCCTTGTTGTTGTTCGTCTTCACCTTCTGTGTCAACACAGTGGCCGAGCTGGTTCGGGAGCGGCTCAAGTATCGCTACCGGCGCCTGGAGGGAGGCTCATGATGGCACGGGCGAGGTTTCTGCATGGCTATCGTGGTGAAGGGCCAGGGGCATGGCTGGCCGCGGGTTGTGTAGCGCTGGCATTGCTGATGGTGGTGGCTTTGCTAGCACTACTGGCCGGGCGTGGGCTGGCACATTTCTGGCCTACTGAAATCGAGTTGGTCACCCTTGACGACGGTGAGCGGTTTGCTGGCCGTGCAGTGCGCGAGGAGCGACCGGTGCAAGGCCAGGCGATGCCGGTCGAGCGGCTTTATTACACCGGCAACCGCGACTTGGACGGCACGGTATGGCGCTGGGTCGATGTCGAGCGTATCGCGATGCGAGAGCGGCCGGCCGACCTGGTGGTCGTTGAACGTCGCCGCTGGGGTGATTTCATCGGTCGGGTGGTTGATCGCAATACTGAGGCTGGTCATCTGGTATTGGAGAGCATCGACGGGCAGCGTTTGATCCAGCCGCTTGCTGAGGTGCACAAGATTGTATATCCCAATGCCATGTCAAGTTTCGGCAAGCTCGTGGCTTGGGAGCAAGGGGTATGGCGCTTTCTCAGTGAGGGGCCCCGCTCGGCCAATACGGCGGGAGGCGTATGGCCGGCGATCTTTGGCACCGTACTGATGGTGTTGTTGATGTCGCTGGCGGTCACTCCGTTCGGGGTACTGGCAGCAGTCTATCTCAACGAGATTGCTCCTCAAGGGCGCCTGACCAGGCTAGTGCGGATCGGAGTACGCAATTTGGCCGGAGTGCCTTCCATCGTCTACGGCGTATTCGGCCTGGGGGTGTTCGTATACGGCATCGGTGGAACGTTAGATACGTGGTTTTTCTCCGAGCGCTTGCCGTCGCCAACCTTCGGTACTGGCGGCTTGCTGTGGGCATCGTTGACGTTGGCGTTACTGACGTTGCCGGTGGTGATCGTTGCCACCGAGGAAGGACTGGCCAGGATACCCGAGGCACAGCGTGAAGGAGCCCTGGCATTGGGCGCTACCCGGGCCGAAACCCTACGACGTGTCGTGCTGCCCATGGCCGTTCCTGCGATGTTGACCGGTATGATCCTGGCCATCGCGCGTGCTGCTGGTGAAGTGGCGCCGTTGATGCTCGTCGGGGTAGCCAAGCTGGCACCCCAGGTACCGGTGGACGATGAGTTTCCCTTCCTCCATCTTGAGAGGAAGTTCATGCACTTGGGCTATCACATCTTTGATGTCGGCTTTTACAGCGGCGATATCGAGGCGGCACTACCGCTGGTCTATGCCACGGCACTATTACTGGTACTGGTGATTCTGGTGCTTAACCTGACTGCAATCTTTCTGCGGCATCATGTGAAGGCGCGTCATGGCGCGCTGCAACGCTAGGAGGCCCGTCGTTGCCTGCTCTTGACCATGTTACCGATTCCGTGTCACCGGCACTTGCAACGACCGGTGCCGTGACTGAGATTCCTGCCTCGGCCAGCTGCTTCGAAATCGAAGGGCTGTCGCTTGCCTATGGCGATACGCCGGCGCTCAGCAATCTGACGTTGCGCATTCCGCGCCAGCGGGTGACGGCTTTCATTGGCCCTTCGGGATGTGGCAAGACGACATTACTGCGAGCTCTGAATCGCTTGCATGATCTTAACGAGGAGGTACGGCGTGGAGGGCATATTCACCTTGAGGGACAGGAGATTCATGCACCCGAGGTGGAAGTGGCGGAATTGCGCCGGCGCGTAGGCATGGTGTTTCAGACGCCTAACCCCTTTCCCATGTCGATCTATGAGAACGTGGCCTTCGGCTTGCGATTGCAAATGTCGTTGAAGAAGCGTCAGCGCGATGAAGTGATCGAATGGGCGCTGCGCTCGGCGGCGTTATGGGATGAGGTCAAGGATCGCCTGCACGATTCCGCCTGGTCATTGTCCGGCGGTCAGCAGCAGCGTTTGGTAATCGCCCGCACCTTGGCCGTGCAACCCGAGGTATTGCTGCTCGACGAACCAGCTTCGGCCCTGGATCCGATTTCGACGCTGAAGATCGAAGAACTGATCCGCAGTCTCAAGTCGCGTCTGACGCTGATTCTGGTCACCCATAACATGCAGCAGGCGGCACGGGTCTCGGACTACACCGCCTTCCTGAACGGTGGCGAGCTGGTGGAATACGCCGCTACCGATGCCTTGTTCACCAACCCGCGCCTGGCGCAGACTGAAAACTACATCACTGGTCGGATGGGCTGATGCCCCCGCCACAGGAGAGCCCCATGGATATCACCAGCGAAACGCATAGTCAGCACATTTCCAAGCAGTTCAACCATGAGCTCGAAGAGCTCAAGACCCACCTGATGGCCATGGGCGGATTGGTGGAGCGTCAGATACAGGAGGCCGTATCGGCGCTGCTCGATGGCGACAGTCGTTTGGCCGAACATGTGCGCGACAACGACAAGGCCGTCAACGACTTGCAGATCAAGATCGACGATGAGTGCACGCGAGTGTTGGCACGACGTCAGCCAGCGGCTTCCGACCTGCGCCTGGTATTGGCGGTGATCCGTGCCACCTCGGATCTCGAACGGATCGGTGATGAGGCGAGCAAGATCGCTCGCAACGCTCTTGCCCTGACCGAGGGCGGCAATGGATCCAAGGGCTTCGTTGAGGTACGTCATATCAGCGAACATGTGCGCAAGATGCTACGCGACGCACTAACCGCCTTTGCTCGTTTCGATATCGATCTGGCCTTGGCGGTGGTTCACGAGGACGATGCGGTGGACAGCGAATATACTAGCGCCATGCGCTCGCTGATGACTTTCATGATGGAGGATCCACGCTCGATCACCTCGGTACTCAGCGTGATGTGGATCCTGCGTGCACTGGAGCGCATCGGTGATCATGCCAATAACCTCGCTGAATACGTGATCTATCTGGTCAAGGGACTGGATATCCGCCATATCGACCCCGACGAACTCGATGAGGATGCCCTCAAGCGCTGAATGACGCCTACCACAAGATGCGATACTCTCGGCCGTCGCCAATGGTGACGGCCTTGCTGTCTTGTTAGTGGCTTCTTGTCTTGCGAGTGGAGAGTGTCTTGAGATGCTGAATGCCCTGACCGCGCTTGAGCGGGGCACACGCCTCGTGTTTTCACCGGGGTTGCGACGCTATGTCTTCGCCCCGGTACTGATCAATCTGCTGGTCTATGTGGCCACCTTGTATTATGTACTGGGTCACTTCGGCGGATGGCTGGATGGCTGGATGGCCATGGTGCCAGGTTGGTTGGGCTGGCTGGAGTGGCTGATCTGGCCACTGTTCGTGGTTGCCCTCATCGTGGTGGTGTTCTTTTCCTTCACCTTGGTGACCCACATGATCGCGGCTCCCTTTTATGGCTTCCTCGCCGCGCAGGTGGAAATGCAAGTCACTGGCCGTCCGCCCGCCGATGACCGAGGGTTGCTCAAGACCGGTATCGATGCCTTGGGCCGCGAGTTGGTCAAGCTGGGCTATATTCTGCCGCGTCTGGCGTTGCTCCTGGTGCTCAGTTGGATCCCGGTGATCAACGTGATCATGCCACTGTTATGGGCTGTCTTCTCGGCCTGGATGATGGCTATCACCTATCTCGACTATCCCATGGACAACAACAAGGTCAGTTTTGCCGATATGCGGCGCCGACTGCGTAGCCGCTGGTGGCCGACGCTGACCTATGGCGGTTGGGTAACACTGATTACCTGGATACCGTTGGCCAACCTGTTCCTGTTGCCCGGTGCCGTGGCTGGTGCGGTGTTGATGTGGGATCGGCACTACCGTGAATTGACGTCGAATGCAGTTCAGGCGCGCTGAACCCGAGGATGGTCGTCGTTCGCTTCGACGAGTCGGGGCTCAGGAAAGACGCAGCGGAACAATGCACCTTTTCCAGGATGGGACTCGATTTCCAAGTGGGCATCGTGGCGCAGCAGTACATGCTTGACGATGGCCAGTCCCAGGCCGGTGCCGCCAGTGGCGGCACTTCTGCCCTTGTCGACGCGGTAGAAGCGTTCGGTCAGGCGTGGAATATGCACTGGGTCGATACCCTCGCCGTCGTCTTCCACTTCGATGCAGGCCCCCTTGGCGCAGGAGTTCCAACGCAGCACGATATGACATCCCTCGCCCGCGTAACGCACGGCATTGAACACCAGGTTGGAGATGGCGCTGCGTAATTCCTGCTCGCTGCCAAGCAATTGCCGCTGGTCATTTATCTCGATGCTCAATTCGTGACGCCCGCCGGATAGCGAGTCAGCGTCGCGTCTGATCGCTGACAGCAGTTCATCGACCGTCACCGGCACGGCGTCCTCGCTGCGATGGTCGATCTCAAGGCGCGATAGCAGCAGTAGGTCATTGACCAGATTCTGCATGCGCATGGTTTGCTCTTGCATCAAGGTGAGGCCGCGGGCGAAACGTGACGGTAACTGGTCGGCATGATCGTTGTAGGTCTCCAGATAGCCAGCGAGCACCGTCAACGGCGTTCTTAGCTCATGCGATACGTTGGCCACGAAGTCGCGGCGCATCTGCTCCAGGCGGTGCAGGCGGGTGATATCGCGGGCCATCAGCAGGCGTTCGTCGTCACCGTAGAGGGTGATCTGGAATTGCAGAATCTGGCGCTCATCGATCGGTGAGGGCAGAGCCAAGGGTTCGTGATAGTGACGGGCGTTGAAATAATCGATGAAGCGTGGGTCACGCAGCAGATTGGTAATGTGCTGACCGCGATCGTGGGCGGCCTGAAGACCCAACATGCGCTCAGCAGCGCTGTTCCACCATTCCAGGTCACCACGCCGGTCAAGCATCACCACGCTGTCGCTCATGGCCTCGGATGACTCCTGGATACGCTTGAGTGTCGCACGTAGACGTTGCTGGGTAAGGCGTTGTCCCTTCTGGTACTTGTAGAGACGGTCGAATAGCTCACCCCACAAGCCGCTGGCGGCAGGCGGTTCGTCGTGGGGGTGACGGGTCAGCCAGCGATACAGGGCGCGCAACTGATACAGATGAAAAAACAGGTAGAGGCCTAGTCCGATCGCCAAACCCAGGCCTGGAGCAGCGAACAGCCAGCCTGCCATCAGCCCGGCAAAGGCCAGGGAGGCCAGCCGCCACAGTTCACGGCTCCAGAGGCGCACGGTAGGGATGATCCTAACCCTTGGCGGAGAACCGGTAGCCGGTACCGCGCACGGTCTGGATCAGATGTTGGTGAGTGTCGCCTAGTGCCTTGCGCAAGCGGCGAATATGGACGTCCACGGTGCGCTCCTCGACATAGACATTGCCGCCCCATACCTGATCGAGCAGCTGACTACGAGTATAAGCGCGTTCCTGGTGTGTCATGAAGAACTGCAGCAGACGATACTCGGTGGGACCAATCTCCACGGCACTGCCATGAGCACTGACCCGATGACTGGCAGGATCCAGTACCAGTCCTTCGACTTCCACGGCCTCCTCGACCCCCCTGGGTGTGGTACGGCGCAATACGGCCTTGAGGCGTGCCACCAGTTCGCGGGGTGAGAAAGGCTTGGTGATGTAATCGTCAGCACCGGCTTCCAGTCCCTGGATCTTGTTGTCTTCCTCACTCTTGGCGGTGAGCAGGATGATCGGTAGTTCTGCGGTGGTCTCGTCGCGCTTGAGACGCCTGGCTAGTTCGATGCCGCTGGTGCCGGGCATCATCCAGTCGAGCAACAGCAGGTCAGGCTGGTGATCGACCACCATGGCATGGGCTGTTTGGGCACTGTCGGCCTCCAGCACTCGATAATCGGCCATTTCCAAGGCCACGGCGATCATTTCACGAATGGAGGCTTCGTCATCGACGATCAGTACGGTCTTGGCGGACATGGACGGTCCTCGGGCAAGCAATGACGGAGTGATGACGATTGCAACATGCTAATGTGACAGAGTTGTGACAGCAACCGGACCGAGACGTGGCACAGTCGCTGCTCACCCGGCAACGGGGGGCCATAGTGTCAACGCCAGCCCGGCGAAAACCACCAGACCTGCCCAGTGGTTGTTGAGAAAGGCCTGGAAGCAGCGATCACGGGACCTGTCGTGAATCAGCCACTGTTGATAGACGAAAATCGCTGCCATTGCTGCCAGCCCCACCCAGAAAAAGCCACCCAGTGTGAGTCGTTCTCCGACCCAGCCGAGCAGAACCAAGGTGGTGAGCTGCAGTATCCCAATCATCAGTTTATCGGTACGACCGAACAGCACCGCAGTAGACTTGATGCCGATCTTCACGTCGTCGTCGCGGTCGACCATGGCATACTGAGTATCATAGGCCACTGTCCAGGCCACATTGGCAGCAAATAACAGCCAGGCCTCCAATGGTAATTCCTGACGTACCGCACCGAAGGCCATGGGAATCGCCCATGAGAAGGCCGCACCCAGGAACACTTGCGGCAGGTGGGTGTAGCGCTTCATGAAGGGGTAGATAAATGCCAGGATGACCCCTCCTACGGATAGCATCACTGTAAATAGATTGGTGAAGCACACCAGCACGAAGGCGCTGGCGACCAGCATGCCGAACAGCACCTTGGCCTCGCGTTCGCTGATGCGTCCGGTGGCGAGGGGGCGTTCCTTGGTGCGCTTGACGTGGCCGTCAAGGTGGCGGTCAGCATAGTCGTTGACCACGCAACCGGCAGCCCGCATCAGATAGACTCCGGCAATGAAGATCAACAGCAGGTTGCGGTTTGGCAGCCCCTCAGCAGCGACCCACAACGCCCATAGGGTTGGCCACATCAGCAGCCAGGTACCGATCGGGCGGTCGAGGCGCATCAAGTGCAGGAAATCGGGCAGGCGGGCCAGGCCGCGAGCACGTAGCGTGTGATCCATTCATACCTCCACGTCGAACAACCCCATCCTAGCTTGCGGGCAATACCAATTCATCTTTCATGGTGTCAAGAAAGAACTCTTGGACCAGTACCGTGAAGCGCCCATGACGGAATACCGAGCGCCGCCCCCAAGGGCCCGGGGCCGGATAGAAGGGGGCGTGGCGGCGAGTGATATCGATGGGGCCACGTTCGAGATCCGGCTGACGAAACAACCAGCTTCCTAGGGAACTTTCGCCCAGGCGGTCCAGGCGTTGGCCACGTAGCCGCGATAGTGGTGCCACGGAACGCGCCACCACCCATGGACGTTCAGCCACGCACAATGCCACTTCGCGCAGCCAAGCGTGTCGGCCCAGTGGCAGGCCCAACGCCAGAGCTTCGTCATGGCAAGGGCGGGCGATGCGCTGGTTTATCAGGCGTACGCGGAAGTCGCGATGGCCAGCCGCCGCCATCAATCTGGCCGTCAATGAGTCGCTCGAGGCGACCCAGCTCCACCATGACGGACTCATGGCCGGGCGACTGGCCGCGGCTGGCTGCCAATGGGGGGACCAGGTCGAAGCGGTTGTCAGGCTATCGTGCACCAAGCAGCCTCCGGGGCAGGGTCAGAATCGGCGCGCGTAGTGTACCATGTGGGCTCCACGAAATTTGCTAGCCAGGAGCATCATGAGCGCACCCCTGACGATACTCGGCACTGGCATGGCCGGCCTGGGCCTGGTCCGACAACTGCGTGCCCATGATCCCGAGCGAGCGATCACCTTGATCACCGCGGACAGCGGTGACGACTATTCCAAGCCCCTGCTGTCCACCGGTTTTGCCAAGCGTCTGCCGCCAGAGCGCCTGGCACAACGCTCGGCATTGGACGTGGCGGATCAATTGGGTGTGGTGGTGCGCACTCATACCCGTGTCACGGCTATCGATACCCAATCGAGAACACTAAGGCTGGGGCCCGAGGCATTGCCTTATGGTGAATTGGTGGTCGCCATAGGAGCCGAGCCACAGCCGCCGATGGCAATTCCCCTCCACCTGGCGGCAAGGGTCTTCACCATCAACGATCTTGATGACTATCGGGCCTTTTACTCCACCTTGACGAGCCTGGGCCGACCTGCCCGAGTGGCCATCGTCGGCGCTGGTCTGGTGGGCTGCGAATTCGCCAACGACCTGGCGGGTGGCGGCCATCAGGTCAGCATGATTGCCCCCGAGACGGCACCGCTGGTGCGCTTACTGCCTGAGCCGTTGGGCAAGGCTTTGGGTGAAGCCATGCAGGATGGAGGGATCGAACTGCTGCTGGGACGTACCCTGGCTACGTTAGAGGATGCCGGAGCCGACGTCGGTCTGACCTTGAGCGATGGTCATGCTCTGGAGGCCGATCTGGTACTGGTCGCCACTGGCCTCAAGCCGCGAATCCAACTTGCTGCCGAGGCGGGTATTGACGTCAGTGAGGCCGGTATACATACCGATCGCTATCTGCGTACTTCGGCTCCCGATGTTTATGCGTTGGGTGATGTGGCCTGCGTGGACGGCGTCAATGCCATGTACGTACAGCCGCTGCAGGCAAGCGCCAAGGCGTTGGCGGCAACGCTTGCCGGTACCCTGACCCGGGTCAGCTACGGTCCCTGGCCGGTGTTGGTGAAAACCCCCTTGTGCCCAGTGGTAGCGCTACCGCCAACACGGCCACCAGCACACTGGAGAATCGAAGGGAAGGGCCCTGATTTGACGGCGCTGGCAGAAGATGAAGACGGACGTTTGATTGGATTTGCGTTGACAGGCGCCTGTGTCAGGCGGAAAGTCGAACTGGCGCGAGCTGCACCAGCATTGCTAGTCTAGTGTCGTTGTGCCCAGTGCACCGCTCTGACACTCAGTGCTCAATGCATCGGGGGCGGTTGCCGATAACGCTGAAGGGTGCGTCTTCATTTCGGAGCGCACGTTGTTGTCAACAACAAGAACGGCGGTGAATTGCCGCCTTGTCATGCCAAACTAGGAGGGCTGTATGCGCAAACCAGAACTCGCCTCGGCGATTGCCGAGCGTGCCGATCTATCCAAGGACAAGGCCAGCCAGGTGCTCAATGTCATTCTCGACGAGATCACTGGCAGCGTGGCCAAGGGGCAGGATGTATCGTTGATCGGTTTCGGCTCCTTCACCGTGCGCGAGCGCGCCGCTCGTACCGGCAAGAATCCTCAAACTGGCCAGCCGTTGACCATTCCCGCCAGCAAGACGGTGGCTTTCAAGCCAGGTAAGGCGCTCAAGGACGCCGTGGCTAAATAGCGCCGGTCTCATCGCGCTCCACAGCGTGGGGCAGCTTGGCGTCTAGGGCCGACGGGATGGGGCCGCGCCAAGTTTCGCCGGCTGTTTTTTCGCAGCCGGCGTACCCGTTTCTTCTCTGCCCGCCACAGGGACTGCCATGAAGCTTCGACTGATGCTGTGGTTACTCGGCCTGATGCTCAAACGCGCTCAGCGTCGCAAGCCTGGTTTTCGGGACACGCTCGCCGAGATACGTGGTCTGGACTGGGGCATTGCGACTGAAGACCTGACCATCGCTCGTCACTACCGCATGTCGCCTGATAGGGTTGAAACAGGTCCGGGTCTGCCGGTCGACCTCGACCTGGAATTGCGCTTCGCCGACGTCGATACTGCCGTCAAGGTACTGAGGCGGCCTACTCAACGGACATTTCTTGATGGCATGATGGCAGGCACCGTACGCTTGGTCGGTGACTCAGGCGACCTTCAGAAGTTGCAGAAGTTGCTTCGCTATATCTAGTAACATGTACCACGGTTCTGAATTGGCCAAACGCCTTCCCATAGAGAGCAACCGTGGACATTCCTCATCAGCGTCTCGTTTATTTTCGGATCGCCGCCGAATCGGGATCGGTGCGGCGGGCTGCGTCGCGCCTCAATATTGCGCCTTCGGCTGTCAGCCGACAGGTCGCACTGCTCGAAGAAGCCCTAGGCGCCGTTCTGATCGAGCGCCAGCGACATGGTATCCGACTGACACCGGTTGGTGAGATGTTGCTGGAGTATTGCGAGCGTCGCGGCGCACTGGATGAGAGCTTCATTGCCTCCCTTGAAGCTTACCAGCGCCTGGAAACCGGTACGGTGTCACTGGTGGTGGGAGAAGGCTTCGTCAGCGATCTGATCACTTCGCCGCTGCGTGAATTCACCGAACGCTATTCCGGTATACAGCTTGATATCCACTTGGCGGGCACCACTGGCATTATCGAGGCGATCGTCGAGGATCAGGCGCATATCGGTCTGATGTTTCATGAACGCACCCATCCCCAGCTACGCTTCTGGACCTCGAGCCCGCAGCCGTTGATGGCGATACTCCCTCCCGACCATCCACTTGCCGCTCAAGCGACACCGTTGACGCTGGAACAGCTCAGCAACCAGCCAATGGCCATGTGGGACCCAGGCCACGGGGTGAGGCAGATGGTCGATCAGGCCTTCCAACAGGCGCACCTGCGCCCGCGCCTGGCAATGAATACCAACTCCATGGTGGTGCTTGCCCAGTATGTACGCAGCGGCATGGGCATCACTCTCCTGCCGGGCTTTGCCGTGGCGCATGACCTCGATGTTGGCACTCTGGTGGCACGCCCCGTCGACGACCCGTTATTCCAGCGTTCCCAGGCCCATATGGTCACCCGTATCGGGCGACAGCAGCCCAAGGCCAGCGTACTGCTGTTGCGTCATCTGCAGCACTGGATGCAGGCATTCCGTGATGCGGAAGCGCCACGCTCACCCTGAGCCAACGTCGGCAATGTGGCGCTCATGCAGATGAGAATGGGCCTGTCCGGCGGCAAGGCTTCGCGAGGGCGCTGTGAACCCCTCCCTGGGCGCTACATTTGCCATCCTTGGCAAATGACCCTCGCTACGCCTTGCCCCCGGTGCCCATCAATTGCTGGGAGTTTTGTTAGTCGCACTTAGCCGACTCCATTGCCATATCCGAATGCCACGCTGGCCTCAGGAGCGGTTTCCACCCATACGCTTTGCGGTACGCTGTACTCACGCAAGCCGTCCAGACCACTGGAACGACCATAGCCGCTGTCACGGAAACCGCCGAAGGGCGACATCACATTGATGGCCTTGTAGCTATTGATCCATACCGTGCCGGCACGCAGCCTGGCAGCGACTCGATGTGCCCGGGCGGGATCCTGGGTCCACACGGCGCCGGCAAGCCCGAAGCGAGTGTCGTTGGCCAAGCGGATGGCATCGGCTTCATCATCGAAGGCCATTACCACCAGCACCGGACCGAATACTTCTTCTCGGGCGATTTCCATCTCGGGTGTCACGTCCACCAGCACGGTAGGAGCGATGAAATAGCCTTGAGCCTCTTCAGGCAGCCCTGTAGGCCGCTGGCCACCCGTCAATACCCTGGCGCCTGCTGCCACGGCACTTTCGATCATGCGCATGACCTGCTGGTATTGCCGGCGATTCTGCAACGGGCCCATGCGCGTGGTCTCATCATCCGGCAGACCCACGGCTATTCCCTCTGCGGCGCGGGCCAAGCGAGTGGCCACTTCCTCGAAGATCTCGCGCTGGACCAGCAGGCGTGAGCCCGCCACACAGCTCTGTCCGGCGGCGGCGAAGATCGCCGCTTGGGCACCGGCCACCGCCTCGTCCAGCCGTGCATCGGCGAACACGATGTTGGCCGACTTGCCGCCCAACTCCAGCACGCTGGGAGCCAAGCGCCTGGCTGCAGCCTCCGCAATCAGGCGACCACTCTCCGGCGAGCCGACGAACACTAACTTGCCGATGCCGTCATGGCCAGTCAGTGCCGCGCCGGTGGTGGGCCCCAGGCCGTTGACGATATTGATCAAACCCTTTGGCAAGCCGCCATTCTCCAGCAGTCTGGCGATCACCACAGAGGAGAATGGTGTTAGCTCCGAGGGCTTGAGTACTACGCCGTTACCGGCGGCGATGGCCGGAGCAAGCTGCCAGGCACAGGTGAACATGGGGGCGTTCCAGGGGGTGATCTGGCCGACCACGCCGTAGGGCACGTAACGCACGTAGTTGAGATGAGAAGTGGGCACCGGGATCACCTCGCCGTGCTGCTTATCGCACCAGCCGGCATAGTACTCGAACATCTCGCGCACCTTGACCACCTCGGCACGACAGTCGCGGATCGGCTTGCCGGCTATCAGGCTTTCCAGTCGCGCCAGGGCCTCCTCATGGCCGTCGAGGCCACGGGTTGCAGCCAGCATGCGCCGCCCGCGTTCGCTGGCACTCAGCGCCATCCACGCACCTTGGGCACAGGTGGCGGCGGCGACTGCCTGGTTGAGTAATGTGGCACCGGCGTCACGGTAGCGATACAACGCTTCTCCGGTTGCCGGGTTGTCGAGTTCGATTTCTTCACCGCCCCCGGCGCACAGGTTGCCGTCGATCCAATTGGAGGCAACGATGCCATCGTCGGTGGTCAGCAATTCGTCAAGAAGCGCTTGCAGTTGCTGTCGAGCCTGGTGATTAAGTGTGGAACTCATTATTGCGCGATCTCCATCATCAAGGGGGCGACGATACGATTGAAATCCTCATGGTCGGCGATGTCCTCGCCACTTTCTTGCCAATGCGCCACAACCTGTTCGAGAAGTGCCAGTGGCAGGTCCATCCCCTGGGCGGCATCCCGTGCCAGACGCAGATCCTTGCGCATCAGTCCCATGGTGAAGCCTGAGTCGAAGCGCCCGGAGAGTACCCATTCAGGGAAGTTGACTTCACTTACCGCGCTGCGCCCCGAGCCGCTGTTGAGCCCGGCCAGACAAGCGGCGGGGTCGACACCGCCGTTGGAGGCCAATGCCACAGCTTCGGCAGTGGTGATTAGGTGTGCCGCACACAGATAGTTGTTGGCCAGTTTTACGGTGTGGCCACAGCCTGGGCCGCCGACATGGGTATATTTCGACGACATGGCGTCGAGCATCGGCCGCAAGCGCTCCACAGTGCCCGGCTTGCCACCCAGCAGCATGCCCAACTTGCCGGTTGCCGCTCCACGCGGCCCGCCGCTGACCGGTGCATCCAGCCATTCACGGCTTGATGCTTCCACCGTGGCAGCCAGTTCCCGGCTTATCGCGGGGTCGGAGGTCGACGTATCGACGATCACGCTGCCTGGAGGCGCTATCGCCAGCAGGCCCGGAGCGGTTTCGATCACCTCGCGTACGTGCGCCGAAGTTGGTAGTGAAAGCAGGTATACGTCGCTTGCGCCGAGGGCTTCCGGGGCGACGACAGCCAGTCCCCGATCGGTGAGTCGCTGGCGGGTATCGGCACTGATGTCTGTACCAATGACGGTGAAACCGGCTCTATGCAAGGTCAGCGCCATGGCACCACCCATCTGGCCTAGGCCGATAACGGTGATATGGAAAGACATGTCAGACTCCTATGAAACGATGGGCAAAGGGTGTCCGGATCCGAGCCCTGAGAGGCCCGAACCCGGCTATTTCCATGCTGAAGGTGCTCGTTTTGTCTAGCGCAGCAACTTGGCAACCAGCTCGACCCAGTAGCGAGTACCGATCGGCAGCAACTGGTCGCTGAAGTCGTAGCGCGGGCTATGCAGCGGTGCGCAGTCATGGCCGTTACCCAGCCAGATATAGGCGCCTGGTCGTTGCTCGAGGAAGAAGGAAAAGTCCTCGGAGGCCATGCTGGGCGGGGGATTGCGCCGCACCTTGTCGCTGCCCAGCAGGTCATCGAGCACCTCGGCGCAGTGCTGGGCATGGTTCGGGGTGTTGATGGTTGCCGGATAACAGCGCCGATAGTCCAGCGACGCCTGCAACCCGTGGAAGCCAGCGAGCGTTTCGATGGCCTGGGTGAAGCGCCGCTCCAGGTGAGCCTTGAGTTCCATATCGAAGCAGCGCAGGGTGCCACGCAGCTCGACTCGCTCCGGAATGACATTGAAGGTATCCCCGGCATGGAAGCTGGTGATGCTCAACACTGCGGGCTGGTCGGGGGACGTCTCGCGGCTGATCAATGCCTGCAACTGGGTGACCAGTTGGCAGCTGGCCAACAGGGTGTCGGTGCCCAGGTGTGGCATTGCCGCATGGCAGCCCTTGCCGGTGAGGGTCAATGAAAAGATGTCGAAGGCCGCCATCACGGCGGTGTCGTGCACCGCCGCTTCCCCCACCGGCAGGCCGGGCCAGTTGTGCAGGCCGTAGACGGCATCCACGGGGAAGCGCTCGAAGAGGCCCTCTTCGAGCATGGCACGGGCACCACCCTCGTTCTCTTCCGCCGGCTGGAAGATGAACACTACCCGGCCTCGGAAGTCAGGCTGTCGGGACAGTGCCCAGGCCGCTCCGAGCAACATGGTGGTATGACCGTCGTGGCCACAGGCATGCATGCGTCCCGGATGGCAGGAGGCGTGGGCGACATCATTCTCCTCGGTGACGTGTAAGGCGTCGATGTCGGCTCTCAGGCCGATGCTCGGTCCCGCACCTCGGGCACCATCCAGCACGCCGACCACCCCCGTGCCGGCGATACCGGTGGTGACATCCAATCCCCACTCACGAAGCAAGGTGGCAAGGCGCTCGCTGGTGCGGAACTCCTCGAAGGCGGTTTCCGGGTGACGATGGAAGTCGTGTCGCCACTCGCGCAGAAGATCGTAGGAAGGCAGAGGAATAGATGGCATTGCGATTCTTCCTACAGCATCAGGTGGGCGACGACGGCCGAGCCGACGAAGGTGCCGGTGAACACCAGTAGCGAGACGATCACCAGTTTCCAGCCTGTCTGCCTGAACATGGTGAACTCGCGGCCGGTCAGTGCCAGCCCGGCATAGGCGAGCACTGGGGTCACCACGGCCAGGAAGTTTACGTGGGTGAGCTGCTCGACGATCCAGCCGTTACCCGGAAAAAACGGTAGCGTCATCAGGATGCTGACCAGCGAGACCCAGGCGACGCTGGGCAGGTAGAAGGGCGCGACACGCCCTATCCCCAGGCCGAGCATCACCATGGCGTAGAGGACTATCATGCCCGGCAGTGCCTGAAGCAGAGGTGCGCCGTTGACGATATTGGCGATCCAGGCGGCGACGCAGACCACGGCCAGCAGCAAGGCGGTCTTGCCGAGCTGGTTTTCGGGGCGCAGTTCCTGCAACTGCTCGTTATCGATGGTGACAGTATCAGAGGTTTTCATTGCGGGCCTCCTGAAGAGCGGTAGGGCTCAGACGCTTGTATAGCCATTCGGCAGCGGGCAGGGCGATGAACAGGGAAACATAGAGCCCCGTCGCATAAGTGAGCAGGTTGCTGGCACCGGAGAAGGCCAGGAGTTCGTCGCGCATGCCTGGCATTGCCTCGGCGAGGGCGCCGGAACAGGCCGCTACCATGCTGCCGCTTCCCACCCCGCAGGCCATGGCTAGGGCACGCACGTCGAAGATATCCAGCGATGCCAGATACCCTGCCATCAGCGCGAAGTAAAGAGTGCCGAACATGGTACCGACCACGTAGACCCCCATGATGCCGATGCCCTCTGGACTGCGCAGGCCGTACTTGTCGGAAATGATGGCGATGTTCGGCTCGCGGGCGATGGAATAGGTGGCACCAATGGTTTCACGCCCCATGCGCAATACCAGCACGGCGAAGGGCAGCGCCAGCAGCATGGTGCCGAGATTGCCCAATTCCTGCAGGATCAGTGCCGGGCCGGCGGCGATGATCTGCTCGATGGCTGGACCGATGGTAGAGCCGAACTTGGCAATGAAGGGCAGGATAGCGATCAGTATAAGCGGGCCTGCGGCATTGCTGACCGATTTGGGGATGATACGGTTCATGCCGGAGAAAAGGTGAGGATTGAGCAGTACACCGATGATGAAGGCGTAAAACAACGGCAGCAGTAGCAGAGTGCCGGGCCCCATCGGTATGCGGAGAATGCCGATCCACTCGGCGAGAAGTGACGCTAGTATCACCGTCAGGTGCAGGCGCCAGTTCAATAGCAGCTTGAGATCCATAAGGGTTGTCCTTGTTGTGGTATGGGACACCCCTGAGTATCGAAAGGACCTTGTTCTAATGATAGCGAGATAGTGTTCTTGATATTGGAACACCTCGCTCACACCTGCCCATACCTCCCCGCTTCTTCGCCCAACCAGCGACGGATCAGTGGCTGACTGGCCTCGGGTGCCTCTTCCAGTAAGGCCTTGGCCAGGGGGCTGACTTGATCGAGAAGATCGCGGTCGCGCTCCAGGTCGGCGATTTTCATCTGCGCCAGCCCGGTCTGGCGGGTACCCAACACCTCACCGGGGCCACGGAGTTCCAGGTCCTTCTCGGCGATGCGGAAGCCGTCAGTGGTCTCGCGCATCACCGCCAGGCGCTCGCGGGAATGGGCTGATAGTGGTGGATGATAGAGCAGTACGCAGAAGCTTTCGGTGGCACCACGCCCCACGCGACCGCGTAGCTGGTGCAGCTGCGACAGCCCCAGGCGTTCGGGATTTTCGATGATCATCAGGCTGGCGTTAGGCACGTCGACACCAACCTCGATCACCGTAGTGGCGACCAGCAAGTCCAGCTCGCCCTGCTTGAAAGCAGCCATCACCTCGGCTTTTTCGGTGGCCTTCATGCGCCCATGGACCAAGCCGATGGCAAGTTCCGGCAGTGCTTCCGCCAGGCTGTCACGGGTCGCTTCGGCGGCCTGGCATTGCAGGACTTCGGATTCTTCGATCAGGGTGCATACCCAATAGGCCTGGCGTCCT
The DNA here is from genome assembly GCF_000409775.1 of Litchfieldella anticariensis FP35 = DSM 16096. Classification (GTDB taxonomy): domain Bacteria; phylum Pseudomonadota; class Gammaproteobacteria; order Pseudomonadales; family Halomonadaceae; genus Litchfieldella; species Litchfieldella anticariensis. Next base: position 223,234 of record NZ_KE332393.1, read on the forward strand.
GCAGCACATGCCTGGCGGATACGGGCAACGACCTCAGGACGGCGTTCATCGGGCACGGCAACGGTCTGCACCGGGGTGCGGCCCGGGGGCAACTCATCGATCACCGAGACATCGAGGTCGGCATAGGCACTCATTGCCAAGGTGCGTGGGATGGGCGTGGCGGTCATCACCAACTGGTGAGGGGTCAGGCCGCCGGCCTCGCCCTTCTCGCGCAGTGCCAGGCGCTGGTGTACGCCGAAGCGGTGTTGCTCGTCGACGATTGCCAGCCCCAGGCGCTGGAAGTGCACGTCACCCTGGAACAGGGCGTGGGTACCGACCACCATCTGGGCGCGACCGTCGAGAATCGCGGCCTTGGTATCGAGACGAGCCTTGCCCTTGAGTTTGCCGGCCAGCCAAGCGACTTCGATGCCGAGCGGTGCCAGCCAGTCACGAAAGGTACGGAAGTGCTGTTCGGCAAGGATCTCGGTGGGTGCCATCATCGCTGCCTGGCAGCCACCGGCGATTGCCTGCAGCGCGGCCATCGCTGCCACCACCGTCTTACCCGAGCCAACGTCGCCCTGTACAAGCCGCAGCATCGGTACCGGACGCTCGAGGTCATGGGCGATCTCGTCGAGCACGCGGCGCTGGGCGCCGGTCAGGGCAAACGGCAATTGGGTGACGAAACGCGCCTGCAGTCCGCGTCCGGAAGGCAGGACGGGAGCACCATCGGCTTGGATGCGTAAGCGCACCTGGCGCAGGCTGAGCTGGTGGGCCAACAGTTCCTCCAGGGCCAGACGGCGCTGGGCGGGATGACGTCCGTCGGCTAGGCGCGCCAGGTCGGCATCGGGCGGCGGCTCGTGCAGGTAATGCAGTGAGCTGTGCAATTCGGGGAGGCGAAAACGCTCGCGCAGCGGCTGTGAAATCCAATCCGGCAATGCGGCGGGTGCGGCATCGAGCTTCTCCAGGGCCTGACCGATCAAGCCACGCAGGCGTGCTTGGTGGAGCCCTTCGGTGGTGGGATAGATCGGCGTCAAGTGGTCGTCCACGGGGGTATCGCCGGCCTTGAGCAGACGATACTCGGGGTGGTAGAGCTCTAGGCCTGTAGCCCCGGCACGTGCTTCGCCGAAGCAGCGTACGCGCACCCCAGGCTGGAATTGTTGCTGCTGGGCGGGTGAGAAGTGGAAGAAACGCAAGCTCAGGATTCCCGAGCCGTCCTTGAGACGTACCAGCAGGCTGCGCCGACGCCCCCGTACCACGTCGCTGGCAGCGACCTCGCCTTCGATCACGGCTTCGTGCCCGGCTCGCAAGGTAGCAATCGGCGTGATGCGGGTGCGATCCTGATAGCGCAGTGGCAGATGGAAAAGCAGATCGGCAACGCTCTCGACACGCAGCCGTGCCAACTTGACGGCCAGCGCTTCGCCGACTCCTGACAGCGCCGTGGCCGGTTGCGTCAGATCGCTCATGCCGGCTCGGGTTGCTGGAGACGGCGGCAATTGACGATGGCATTGGTCAGGGCGTCGATGGCCTTGGGACGCGGGAAGCTGGCTCGCCAGGCGACGGCCACCGTGCGCGAAGGAGCCTCTGGCGTAAAGGGACGACTCTCCAGTACCCCAGCCTCGTAATGGCCGGTACCGATGGCTGAATGGGGCAAGACCGTCACGCCGAGCTTGGAGGCGACCATATGGCGGATGGTCTCCAGCGAGCCGCCCTCTGCGGTCAGGGTATTGCTGGGGCTATTGAGTTGGGCACTTATTGCTGGGCAGGCCTCGAGAATCTGGTCGCGGAAACAATGGCCTTCACCGAGCAGGAGTAGACGCTCCTTGAGCAAATCTTCCTTGTCGATGGTGACCTTGGCTGTCCAGGGGTGGCCAGTTGGCATCAGAACCTCGAAGGGCTCCTCGTACAGCGGTTTGGTCAGCACATCGGTTTCGGTAAAGGGTAAGGCGACTATGATTGCATCCAGCTCACCACTGCGCAGTTTGCGGCGCAGGTTGGCGGTGAAGCCTTCTTCGATGTACAACGGCATCTGCGGCGCTGTGCGCGCCAGCTCCGGCACCAGGTGCGGAAATAGGTAAGGTCCAATAGTATAGATGGCGCCGATACGCAAAGGACTGGTAAGTTGGTCCTTGCCAGCATTGGCCAGTTCCTTGATCACACTGCTCTGTTCCAGCACGCGCTGAGCCTGCTCGACGATCTGTTCACCCAGCGGGGTGACCTGTACCGTGGACTTGGAGCGTTCGAACAGGGCCACGCCGAGCTCTTCCTCGAGCTTTTTCACGGCCACCGACAGCGTAGGTTGCGAGACGAAGCAGCGCTCGGCAGCGCGGCCGAAATGACGCTCCTGCGCCAAGGTTACGATATAGCGAAGTTCTGTTAGAGTCATGGTGGTGCCTTCTACGGCATCCTCTTGAATCAGATGGATAGGCTTTCCAATAGGGACTTTTTATCAAGGGGCGACAAAAAGGTGAAGACAACGACTCTGATTATTGGTTGTGGCGATATCGGCATGTCCTTGGGGCGGCAGTTGAAAGAGGCCGGCCATCGGGTGTTGGGTGCCCGTCGCAACGTGCAGATGCTCGAAGGTAGCGGCATCGAAGCGCTGGCATTGGATATCAATGATGTCGATACGCTTTCGGCATTGCCCGATGTCGATATTCTGGTCTATGTGGTGAGTGCTGACCACTTCGACGAAGGTGCCTATCAGGCCGCTTATCCAAAGGGGCTTGCGTCCGTCCTGGCTGAGTATGGCCAGCGTGACGTTCCTCCCAAACGGGTTTTCTTCGTTTCTTCGACCAGTGTCTATGCTCAGCAATCCGGTGAGCAAGTCGACGAGTCGAGCTCCACCGAGCCGCACGGCTTTTCGGGACAGTTGATGCGTGAAGCCGAGCAGATTCTGCTCAAGCATGCAGTGCCTGGCACCGTAGTACGCTTTTCGGGCATTTATGGGCCAGGCCGCGATCGCCTGATACGCCAGGTCAGCGAGGGACGCATAGCTCCGGCCTCCCCGCCGATGTATACCAATCGTATTCATCGCGACGACTGTGTCGGAGTGTTGGCCCACCTGATCGACCTGTGCCTGGCCGGCGATGAGATCGAGGAGTTGTATCTGGCTACCGATTGCGAACCGGCCCCTTTGCACGAGGTGATGAGCTGGTTGGCTGAAAAGCTCAAGGTGGAAACCACCGATATCATCCAGTCGCCTCTCAAGCGCCGCTCGAGCAAACGCTGCGACAATACGCGGTTGCTTGAGTCCGGCTACCGTTTCCGCTACCCCACCTACCGTGAGGGATACACGCATGTGCTCAAGGAAGGTGGTTTCCTCGAAGGCGTGAAAGCCTAGGTGTTCCTACATCGGTAGACGATAACCCAACGCGAATACCTCAAAGCCATCGTTGGGCTGTTTGATACCGCCGTTGGAGTAATGGGTGATACTCGCGTTCAATTCGCCACTGGCGAAGGGCATGCCCACTGCCAGGCGATCTTCGAACTGGAAGGAGGTGGAAAGTTCGCGTGATTCGAGCCGCGTGTCGAGAAACACGCTGGCGCCGATTCCGGCTTCCACGAACACACCGCTCTCGCCTGTGAAGGTGTAGCGAAAGGCTGGTGTGATCAGCCAGGCGAGATTGCCATTGTCGTGGTCGCTGGACAGCAGCAATGCACCAGTGCCCAGACGCAGGCTGAGTTGGGGATGCCAGTGATCGAGGTCGAACTCATGATCGAGCTCGACCTTGAGGGCAGCGGTATTTTCGCTGGTCGCGCCGGCAGCGAGATAGAGGTCAGCGTTGGCGGGTGAAGTGGTGGCCAACAGAATGGCAGCCATCCATGGGGCAGTGGTGACCAGGGACTTCCTTGGCATCGTGACTCCTCAGTCGAACACCGAGTGGGCGAGAGAGACGTAACGGCGTCCAGCGCCGTCTGCAACAGATTGTATCAATTTTAACTGATGATAGCGCCAGTCGAGGTGGACGTCGGGAAGTGATGCCCATGACGGCCGGCGCGCCTTGCGTAGTAGCGTGATGTGCGGCAGGAAAGGACGTGACGGCGGTGTGAACTCGTATTCTGCCAATGCCTGCCATAGTCGCGCCTGCAATACGTCGAGAGCGGGGGCGGGAAACTGGCTGCCTAACCACAAGATACCGCCACGCTTGAAGTGACCGTAGCGATCCAATGTCCACTGCCCAGCCGGGCAATGAAATTGTTGGGTCATAGCGACCAACTGTGAGGCCTGCACCGGGGACACCTCGCCAAGAAAGGCCAGGGTCAGGTGCATGGCCTCGTCGCGTGGACGACGCCCGCCACAGATACCTTGGGCCTGGCGAGCCAGGGCTACCAGCTCATGGCGCAGCGCGTCATCCGGCCACAAAGCAAAGAACAGCCGCATGTTAGAAAGCTAGAAAGTCGGCGAACGACGGTCAGGCAAGGCAAAAACCGGCGAGAAAACGGACTGGGCTCGCACACGAATTTACAAGCGTAAATGAGTATTTCGAGCCGGTTTTTAACGCAGCATGGCCGAGTGCAGCCACTTTCTATCCTCAGTCACCAATGACCATGATGGCTTCCGCTTCAACCTGACTCCCCTTCGGTAACGCCTTGACGCCGACCGCAGCACGTGCCGGGAAGGGAGAGGTGAAGAACTCTTCCATTATCTGATTGACAATGGCGAAGTTGCCGAGGTCGACCAGATAGAGGTTGATCTTGACGACGTCGGAAAGCGAGCCAGCGGCTTCCTCGCAGACCGCCTTGAGGTTGGCAAAGACCTGGCGGGCCTGGGCCTCGAAGTCATCGGAGACCAGCTCCATGGTGGCTGGATCGAGCGGGATCTGGCCCGACATGTAGACGGTGTTGCCGGCCTTGATGGCCTGGGAGTAAGGACCGATGGCGGCGGGTGCCTTATCAGTGTTGATGACGGCCTTGTTGCTCATGGTGTCGCTCCTTGGTGTTATAACGATGAGTTCATAATAAAAAACGACCATCCGCCGCGCCTGGCGCGGCGGATGGTCGCGGGGTTTCAATTTCGGACGCGCGAGATCCTGCCCACATGGGGCAGGTTGCGAATCCGTTTGATGATGCGTGCCAGGTGCACGCGGTCACGCACGGCGATCGTCAGGTTGACGATCGACAATCTAGCATCACGCTCTTCGATGCCAATGCGTTCGATATTGGCATCGGCATCGGTAACCAGGCTGGCCAGTTCGGCGACCAGGCCGCGGCGGCTTTCCATTTCGATGCGCATGGCCACCGGGAAGTCGTCCTGAATCTGCTGCGACCATTCCAGGGCGAACAGTTTCTCCGGATCGTTGCGAAGTTCGTCGAGATTGCGGCATTCGGCACGGTGGACGACGATGCCCTTGCCCACGGAAAGGTGGCCGATCACCGGATCGCCCGGCAACGGGTGACAGCAGCGCGCGAAGTTGATCACCATACCTTCGGCCCCGCTGATCACGATGGGGCTGTCCTGGTCCGAGGTACGTAGCCGGTCGTCGGAAACTGTGCCATCAGGCAAGGCATCGAGCAGGCGACGGGCAACGGCATAAGCCAAACGTGTACCCAGTCCGATGGACTCCAGCAGTTCGTCCTCGTGCTTGAGTCCCATGTTGTCGAGTAGGCTGCGCAAGTACTCCTTGGGTAGTTCCTCCAGGCTGGTGTCGAAATCGGCCAAGGCCTTGTTGAGCAGCCGGCGACCGAGCTGAACCGATTCGGTGTGTTGCTGGTGCTTCAAGGCATGACGAATCGCCGAACGCGCCTTGGCGGTGACCACGAACGACAACCAGGTAGTATTGGGGCGTGCTCCCGGCGCCGTGATGATTTCCAGGGTCTGACCACTTTCCAGCCGCGTCGACAGTGGCGCCAGGTGGCGGTCGATGCGACACGCAATGCAACTGTTGCCAATATCGGTGTGCACACTGTAGGCAAAGTCGATCACCGTGGCGCCCTGGGGCAGTTCCATGATGTCGCCCTTGGGAGTGAATACGTAGATGTCGTCGGGGAACAGGTCATTCTTGACGTGTTCGATGAACTCCAGCGGATTGCCGGCGTGGCGCTGCATCTCGAGCAGCCCGCGTACCCATTCGCGAGCCCGGGCGTGGCTGCCGGCAGCAATCGGGCGCGCAGTCTGGCCGGCCTTGTAAAGCCAGTGAGCGGCGATACCGTTGTTGGCCATGGCTTCCATCTCGCGAGTGCGAATCTGCACTTCGATAGGCATGCCGCTCGAGCCGAACAGGGTTGTGTGCAGGCTTTGGTAGCCATTGGCCTTGGGGATGGCGATGTAATCCTTGAAGCGCCCGGGAACCGGCTTGTAGAGGTTGTGCACCGCGCCGAGGATGCGATAGCAGCTATCGACGTCATCGGTGATGATACGGAAGCCGAACACATCCATGATCTCGGCGAACGACTTGCGCTGATCGCGCATCTTGCGATAGATCGACAGCAGGTGTTTCTGGCGGCCGATTACGGTTCCCGGCAAGCTATCGTCGTCAAGACACTTCTGCAGACTGTTCTGGACCTGACGAATGGTCGAGCGACGGTGACCGCGGGCCTTGCTGACGGCATGCTTGATGCGTTCGGCCCGCATCGGATGAAGGGCCTGGAAGGAGAGATCCTCGAGCTCGACACGAATGGTATTGATGCCCAGTCGACTGGCGATGCGTGCGTAGATCTCCAGCGTTTCGCGGGCGATGCGGCGTTTCTTTTCCGGGCGCAGCGCGCCTAGGGTGCGCATGTTGTGCAGGCGGTCGGCGAGTTTGACGATGATTACCCGGATGTCCCTGGACATCGCCAGCACCATCTTCTGGAAATTCTCCGCCTGGGCGACCGCCTTGTCCTCGAAAGTGATCTGGGTCAGCTTGGAGACGCCATCGACCAATTCCGCCACCGGCTCGCCGAATTGAGCGGCCAAGGCGTCCTTGGATACCCCGGTATCCTCAATCACGTCGTGCAGCATGGCAGCCATCAGGCTCTGATGATCCATGTGCATGTTGGCGAGGATATTGGCCACCGCCAGAGGGTGGGTCACATAAGGCTCACCAGAACGCCGACGCTGGCCATCGTGGGCCTGCTCGGCGTAATAGAAGGCACGCTTGACCTGCTGGATCTCATCCGGGGGGAGATAGCCGCCAAGTCGGTCGGCGAGGTCATCGATGGTGAACATGAAGCGCGCCTATGCCCAAAATGACGAACGTCACTCCTCTCCCAGCTCGGGCTCGCGGCGTGTCCTTACAGGAGCTTCGATCGGTTCGTCGAGTACATTCTCGTCGATCTTGCCAGCGGCGATCTCGCGCAGCGCCATGACGGTGGGCTTGTCATTTTCCCACGGCAGCAGGGCATCGCGGGAGCCACGAGCGAGCTGGCGGGAGCGCTGGGTAGAGATCATCACCAGCTTGAATCGGTTTTCGACGTGTTCCAGACAATCTTCGACGGTAACTCGCGCCATGGGTGGTATCCTGCTATTACGGTTAAATGCGTGGGACGCATGTGGTTGAAACGCTTGGGGGAGAATAAATGAGTCTACTCGACCCCGTCGTCGCGTGACAAGAGCGCCTCGATTAGCGGCCCATGGCGTTCGCGGATTCGTTCCAGGCTGGAACGGTTGGCTCGCACCAAACTTTCCAGATCGGTCAATGCCGTGTTGAAGTCGTCGTTGATGATCACGTGGCGGTATTCGTCGAAATGCGACATCTCGCTGATGGCATCGCGCATACGGCGTTCGATCACGCTGTCGTCATCGGTACCACGGCTGGCCAGCCGTTCGCGCAGGGCAGCGCGCGAGGGTGGAAGGATGAAGATCGATTCCGCTTCCGGTACCTGAGCGCGCACTTGGCGGGCGCCCTGCCAATCGATTTCCAGGATCACGTCCTGGCCAGCGGCAAGCAACGCCTGCACTGCCGGTCGTGAGGTACCGTAGTAGTTGTCGAACACTCGGGCGTGTTCGAAGAAATCACCCCGTTCGATCATGCGCTCGAAGGCGGAAACGTCGACGAAGTGGTAGTTCTCGCCATCGACCTCGCCGGGCCGCTGAGGGCGGGTGGTGTGCGATACCGAAACCTGGATGTTGTCGAGGCGTTCGAGCAGCGCCCGCACCAAGCTGGTCTTGCCAGCGCCAGACGGCGCGGAAACGATGAAAAGAGTACCGTGGGACATGATAATGTGTCCGATTGAGCCGCTTCGAGAGAAACGCGCATTATCGCACATTGGTCATCGGCTTCGCACTGCCACGGCAGTTCTTCCATAGCTTTTGCCAATCGAGCTGATAGCCGAAAGTTCTTTTAGACTTTAGTCGTAATCTGCGAAGATCGCTGACTTCCAATGCAGCGCCGGTGGTCTCTTGGCCGTACCGGTGCTTCGTCTGTGCCTCTTTGCCTCTTCCGGGGCGGCCGGCCCTGCTCACCCGCCCATGGAACTGGAGCCGACGTATGCATGATTCCACCAACGCAGTGCAATCTTCCACCGCATCTCGCCCACGTCTGGCCGAGCTGGCGTTGGCTCTTGGCGGCTTCAGTATCGGTACCACGGAATTCGTGATCATGGGCCTGATGAACCGTGTGGCGAATGACTTACAGGTGGCGGTGCCCGATGTGGGCTATGCCATCAGTAGTTACGCCTTGGGCGTGGTGGTGGGGGCGCCCCTGATCTCGGCACTGGCGGCGCGTGTTCCCAGGCGGACGTTACTGATTGGCTTGATGCTGTTCTTCGCTCTCAGCAATCTGGCCAGCGCTTTTGCTCCAGGGTTCTGGTCGTTCGTGTTCCTGCGCTTCCTGTCCGGCTTGCCTCACGGCGCCTATTTCGGTGTGGCCGCGCTGGTCGCCGCAGCGGCGGTGCCGATCACCGAACGAGCGCGTGCGATCAGCCGTGTCATGTTGGGGCTTTCCACCGCGATCCTGATCGGGGCACCCCTGGCCACCTGGGCCGGGAACCTGCTCGGCTGGCAGGTCGCTTTCATCGGGGTGGGTGGAATTGCCCTGCTTACCGCGTTATTGGTGCGGTTGTGGGTACCGGTGCAGCCCGGCCTTCCTGGGGCTAGCGCGAGGCGTGAGCTCTCCGCGCTGGTCAAGCAGCGCGTGCTGTTCACCCTGGGAGTGGCCTGCATCGGTTTCGGTGGCATATTCGCGGTGTTCAGCTACGTCATTCCTACGCTCACCGAGCAGGCTGGCATGAGTGAGGCGCTGGGGCCGCTGGCACTGGTGGTGTTTGGTATTGGCACCATCATCGGTAACCTGGTTGGTGCCCGGGCGGCGGACCGTAACCTGATGCGCGCGATTCCCAGCATCCTACTGTGGTGCCTAGTGGTACAGGGACTGTTCTTCGTTGCTGCCAACTTCGTGTGGCTGGGCATACTCTTCGTTGGGCTGGTCGGCACGGGAATCGCGTTGGGGCCAGCGATCCAGACACGGCTCATGGATGTGGCGGAGGATGCCCAGACCATGGCAGCGTCACTCAATCATGCCGCTTTCAATAGCGCCAATGCACTTGGCGCCTGGCTGGCCGGTATCACGGTCAAGCTCGGTTTCGCCTGGTCCACCACAGGATTGGTGGGGGCTGCGTTGGCAGCCGGTGGTCTGCTGATCTTTTACCTGGGGCTGCGGGCGGAACGTGTCGCGACCCTTACGGCGTGTCGTTGCAGCGAAACGGGAGTGGACTAACGTCCGAACTCGCATCCCATCTCGTTGGCGAGCAGCTCCAAGGCATATTGGGCCGCCACCGAGTTCCCGTTTTCATCAAGGGCTGGGGACCAGGCGCAAACTGTCATCTTGCCCGGCACGATAGCGATGATACCGCCACCGACACCACTCTTGGCCGGTAGACCCACACGGTAGGCGAAATCACCAGCAGCATCGTACATGCCGCAGGTGAACATGATCGAGTTGATCCTGCGTGCCAGGTCGGCGGCGATGAACTGCTCGCCCATGGCCTGGGCATGTCCGTCCGCGGCCAGATAGTTCAATGCGATGGCAAGGTCGACACAGCTCATTGCCAGGGAACAACAGGAAAAATAGGAGTGAAGTACCTGGTCGACATCGTTGTCGATGTTGCCGAACGCCTTCATCAGATAGGCCATGGCGGCATTCCGGGAGCGATGCTGCCATTCCGATTCCAGCACGCGTGCATCGATCAGGATCGACTCGTTACCGGACAGTCTTCGGGCAACGTCCCGTATGTGTTTTGACGGCGTGGCAAAGGCGCTGACCAGACGATCGGCCACCACGATGGCGCCAGCATTGATGAAAGGGTTGCGAGGCTTGCCCCGTTCCGCTTCGAGCTGAGTGAGGGAGTTGAATGGCATTCCCGATGGATTGAGACCCACGCGCTCCCATAACGTGTCTTGGTAAACGCGTAGCGAGAGAGTCAGCAGGAATACCTTGGCGATGCTTTGTACCGAGAACGCGTCCCGTGCGTCGCCTGCGGCGTACACCTGTCCGTCGTTGGTGCAGACCGCGATGCCGAATTTGTTGGCATTCTGTTCCGCCAGTGCCGGTATGTAGTCGGCGACACGTCCTGTCCCGAATTTGGCCCTGGCCCGTTCGTTTATTTCATCCACCAATTGCTGCATCGTTACCATAATCCCGAACATGCGTTCACGTGTTTCACGTGACGTGCAACGAAAGCGATAAGTGGCCCGGAGCTGGCATAGCCAGATTCCGGGCCGAATGATGAAATGTGGGTATTGAGGCCGCTTAGTTGGAAGGAGGGCTAGCGGCTTGTGTCCGCTGTACTCGTTGCAGGTCCTCAGGTTCGATGTCCCACGCAGCCGGATCGATGTCCAGATCGGTGAACTTGCTGGCATCGAAAATGGGTTGCTCGATACCCGCCTTGATCTGGTCGTCGAAGTCACGCATGAAACGCAGCCCGGGCTTGATCAACATGATCAAGGCAACGAGGTTGGCCAGTGCCAGGAAGCCCATGGTCACATCGGCAAAGGCGAATACCGTGCCCAGGTCGGTGATCGCTCCCCAAGTACACAGGCCAATGACCGCAACCCGGAAGATATTGAACAACAACTGGTTCTGGTTGCTGAAGAAATTGAGGCTGTTTTCCCCCAGATAGTAGTTGTAGAGGATGGTACTGAAGCCGAACAGCAGCAGTGCGATGCTGACGAAGCTACGTCCCCACTCGCCCACATGATCGGCCAGGGAGGCTTGGGTCAGCGCTACCCCATTGACTTCGGCACCGGCTGCCGGATCGTAGACACCGCTGAGCAGGATGATGAAAGCGGTAGCGGAACAAATGATCATCGTATCGATGAATACCGAGAATGCCTGGACGATACCCTGGTTGGCCGGGTGTGGCACATAGGCGACGGCGGCGACGTTCGGAGCGCTGCCCAGGCCGGCTTCATTGGAGAAAAGGCCGCGCTTGACCCCCATCAGGATAGCCGCGCCGATGCCGCCGCCGATGGCTGGCTCGAGACCGAAGGCGCTATTGACGATCAGCAGGATCGCATCGGGAATTCGGGGCAGATTCAGGGCCAACACCACGATGGCGATCAGTAGATAGCCACCCGCCATTACCGGCACCAGAACTTCCGCAACGCGGGCGATGCGCTTGACGCCACCGAAGATGATCAGGCCCACGACCAAGGCCAGGCCAATGCCAGTGTAGAAGACGGGGACACCGAAGGCGTCACCGAAGGAAGTCGCAACAGCGTAGGATTGCAAGGCGGTGAAACCGAACCCGAAGGTAATCAGCAGCAGCACGGAATACAGGCTCGCAAGCCACTTCCACTGGCTGCCCAGCCCTTTTGAGATGTAGTACGCCGGGCCACCTCGATAGGTACCATCCGGTTCCGCCGTCTTGTAGGCCTGGGCGAGGGTGCATTCGAGATAGCTGGTAGCCATACCCATCAGACCGATCACCCACATCCAGAAGATGGCACCCGGGCCACCCAGGGTGATCGCCACCGCGACACCGGCGATATTACCACCGCCGACACGGCCGGCCACTGACAACACCAGAGCCTGGAAAGAACTCAAGTGGCCGTGTTTGTCCCGCTTGAACGCCTGGCTGGCACTCAGGATCCGGAACATGCGGCCAAAATAACGAAACTGGACGAAACGGGAGAACAGAGTAAAGCCGATACCGACCGCAACCAGCAATGCGATCAATACTTTTCCCCAGAGAATATCGTTGACGATATCCAGCATCATGAATCTCCATCCGTAGTTGTTGTAGGCAGGGAAAGCGATGCAGCCCATACCATAGCTGCCGCCATCATTGTTGTTGGCATGGTGGGTCGAACCTCTTGCTCGCACATGTTCAGGCCCGCAATTTGCGGGCCAGTTCATAGAGAGCAAAGACCATGCCAGTCAAGAAATATGATCTAACGCATTGTTATTGAAGAGATATTTTTGGCAGGTCAATAGATGGCGCAGGATGAAGGGATATAACCAGGGATCTAAGTTGTCGGGAAAAAATATGAAAACTTATGCCAATACAGCTAGTTATGGCGATCTATAACAAAAGTTATAAATGCCGCCCAGGTTATAGGGGTTCAGCCCCGCATCTTTTTCAACCGTTTGCTCAGCGCCGGCTGGGAGATGCCTAGCAAGCGCGAGGCGATGGACTGATTGCCTTCGGCGCGCTGCATCGCTTCCTGCACTAGCAGATCGGCCACTTCATGCAGTGTTGGTAGAGACGCGTCGACTGAGAACACGTCCTGCCTGGCGGCAAAATGCGTTTCCGTATCCAGACTCGTTTGGTGGATGGTGCGTTTGAAAACGTCCATGGATAGCGTTCTGGATTTATGGACGCTCATGGCATCGAAGACCATGGCGCTCAGTTCGCGCACATTGCCGGGAAAGTCGTAATTGGCAAGCAATACCGGCAGTTCCTGGGGATACGTCGGTTTGTTCTTGCCGAGCTCTTCAGCTGCCTCCTCAAGGAAGTGCTCCAGTAATAGCGGGATGTCCTGTTTGCGATGTCGTAGTGGTGGAATATGGACTTGGTGCGTGCGCAGTCGGTAGTAGAGATCCTTGCGAAACTCCCCTGCCAGCTGCTTTTCGCTCAAGTCCTGGTGAGTCGCTACGATGACTCGTGCTTGCATGCGCTTGGGACGGTCGCTACCGAGAGGGTAGTACTCGCTTTCCTGCAGCAGGCGCAGCAGTTTCACTTGCGAGGACATGCTGAGATCGCCGATCTCGTCGAGGAAGAGGGTGCCATCTGCCGCCTGCTCGATCATCCCGGCACGTGCTTGATCGGCGCCGGTGAACGCGCCGCGTTGGTGGCCAAACAGCGTATCGGCGAAGACATTGTCATCCAGCCCCGCCACGTTGACGCATACCAAAGGCCCCTGGCGCTCGCTCAAGGTATGGGCTGCACGGGCAATCAGCTCCTTCCCCACGCCGCTTTCACCGGTGATCAGTATCGGCTGGCTGGTCGGAGCCACTGATTCCAGATACTGGAAAACCGAACGCATGCCTTTGTCACCGGTGGTGATATGAGCGAACGCCTCAGGGTGCTCCAGGGTATCGTTGAGGAAGCGCTTGCGCAGCTCCTGGTTCTCACGCTTCAGTTCCTGAAGGTGGATGGCCCGTTTGATCCCCTCGATCAGGCGGCTCTCCTCGTCGGTCTTGACGAAATAGTCGAAGGCTCCGAGCTTGATGCAGTTGACGGCCGTTTCCACCTGGTTCAGGCCACTGATCACGATGACGCCAATGTCCGGGTGCTCTTCGACGATCTGCGTCAGAAGCCGTTCGCCCGACACGTGCGGCATGGTGAGGTCGAGGGTCACCAGGCCGATGTTTTCCCGGGCCAGCGTTTCCATCACCTCGCGACTGTCCTGGCAGCGGTGGATATGAGTGATGCCACCAGAGCGCTCCAGCGCAATGCTCAGGCTGCGCAGAAACGAGGGTTCGTCATCGACGAGCAACAGGCCGAATGAGGGGTACAGGTTCTTCGTCATTGGGCACATTACCCACCTACTGTCAAAATGCCGTGGTTACCATTCAACTCGACACTGGGTGCTGAGACGCCTCGTCGAGTATCGGTTGCGATGATGCCGGAAGCGCGAGGGTAACGATCGTTCCTTCACCTGGCCAGGAGTCAAATTCCAGGCTGCCATGATGCTCGCGAACGATTCCAGCGGAAACGGATAGCCCCAGTCCGGTGCCGCCACACTCGCGCCGGGTGGTGAAAAAAGGGTCCGTCAGCAGGTTGAGCGACTCGGGGTCGATGCCTCTGCCTTGATCGCGGACTTCCAGTACCACGCAATTTCTTGCGTGATCATAGCGTGTCGTCAGAAAGATGCCCTGGTCCATGCTGTCCAGGGCCTGGCAGGCGTTCAGCACCAGATTGATCACTACCTGCTCGATACGCTGAGCGTTGCCCTTGAGCGGTGGCAGGTCCGTGGCGTAGTGCGTCTCGAAGCGGCAGGTGGCCTTGCGAATCGAGTTGTCGACCAGGCGGATGGCGGTGGTCACCACCTCGTTGAGGTTCAGGGTTTCGCCCAGGTCGGTGTTTCCCTGCCGCGCGAAATCCTTGAGATCGCCGACGATGCGCTTGATGCGCTGGGTGCCTTCCAGCATCTCGTCGATCATGAAGGGTATCTCCTCGCGCATCCGCGAATATGCCAGCCCTCCGAGCGTGAAATCGCCATACGTGCGGTAGTGCTCTTCGAGAATCGGCTCGGCATCGGCGTAGGCATCGCGCAACACCGGCAGGTTCAGCAATAGTAGGCTGCTGGGATTGTTGATCTCGTGTGCCACGCCGGACACCAGAATGCCGAGGGAGGTCATCTTGTCGGCCTGGATCAGTTGCTTCTGATGCAGCCGCAGCTCCTCGGTGCGGCTTGCCACTTCCTTCTTGAGCATTCGATTCCAGACCACGATACCGCCCAGGATCAGCAACAGGAGTCCGGAAACGGCAGCGCCCACCTGGCCGATCTTCTTCCAGGGAATGCCATCTGAGCTTTCCAGAGGGCCCAGCCATTTGTCGTAGATTTCCTGATGTCGGCCAGTGTTCTTCAGAATGGCTAGCCCTTCACTGAACTGGGCGAGCAGGTTCGAATCGCCTTTCTTCACCGCGTAGCCATAACGCAACGAAAAAGGCTTCGCTATCGGTACGATGTTGGTCAGCCCCAGTTCTCGGCTCAGGTAGAGTGCCGGCAAATTGGCCACCATGGCGTAGTCGTGCTGGCCAGACGCCAGCGCTCGCAGCGCATCGGCATGGGTATCCACGGTGATCACCTTGGCCCCGATGTCATGCTCGATCAGGTAGTCGTGCATGATATCGCCACGCTGGACGATCACTTCCTTCCCTCGCAAGCCTTCTACGCCCACTACCGGGTCACCGCGTCGGGCGAAAATCGATTGATGCACAATGGCGTGAGACGGCGCGAAATCGAATGGCTTGTCGCGCTCTTCGGAGTAGGACATGCCCTGGAGTGCGTCGATCTCGCCATTTTCCAACCGCTCGCGCATGTCGCCCCAGGTGCCCAGCTCGATCCGCACATCGATTCCCATGACCTCGGCAATGGCATGGGTCAGCTCCACATTGTAGCCGGCAGGCTGGCCATCCTCGTCGAGAAACTCGTAAGGCGGATGGTAGTGATCCCCGCCGACGACGATGGTGTCGCTGTCGTCACCCGCGGGGGAGGGTGACGACTGTCCCCAACTCTGCAAGGGAAGCAATGCGAGGCAGGCAGCGATTGCCACCAGCCACCGCGTCACTCGATGTTCAATCCGCATCCAGATCCTTGAAGTTCTTCTTTGTATATCAATGAATTGAGATATCGGCTCGCCCTGGTCGCCAATCGCTCCTCATTGTACTCCCTACTGCCTTGTCGTTCTCCAACTTTGGCCTTTTGGGACAGTTGCCCTATGTGGATTTCGGAGCTCACGTTCAAGTCGCGGGGGTGACCATAGATTTTGTATTGGGCGGATGCAGGTTCTGAGTGCAACATCACTATTGAAGTGGCG
This sequence comes from Litchfieldella anticariensis FP35 = DSM 16096, assembly GCF_000409775.1. GTDB lineage: Bacteria > Pseudomonadota > Gammaproteobacteria > Pseudomonadales > Halomonadaceae > Litchfieldella > Litchfieldella anticariensis. The sequence goes on from NZ_KE332393.1 coordinate 239,118, forward strand.
TTGGCACGTTGAGGTATCAGGGTGAGTACACCTGACTCGTGGTGGTCGTGCACTCATAACGATCCCTCATTTTGGGATGAATCCAAAATGAGGGATTGAAGAACTTCTCACGGGGGAGGCAGAAAGTCGGGATATCAACGAGCGCCACCTCGGCCAGCTGTTACAGCTTCAAATGACTTTGGAAAAACGCTTCCAGTTTATCAAATGGGATCAGGTCGACACGGTCATACAGATCCACGTGGCCTGCGTCCGGGATGATCACCAGTTCCTTGGGCTCAGCAGCTAGTCGGTAGGCGTCTTCGCTGAATTCGATGGAATGTGCATTCTCACCCGCGATGAACAGCATCGGGCGTGGCGAGATCGTCTCGATGTCCTCGAAAGGATAGAAATTCATGAATTTGACGTTGCTGGTCAGTGTCGGATGGGTGGTCAACTGCGGCGATGAACTTTCCGGTGTGTATTCGCCCCGTGAAGTACGGTAGAAATCGTAGAACTCGCGCTGGATGGGATGGGTGTTCTCGTCCAGTTCATGCACGGTGCCGCTGGTGTACTGGGTCTCACCACCGGTGAACTCCACGTAACGCTGCTCTGCAGCCTCGGCAATGATCTGTTTTCTTTGCTCAAGGGTCTGTGATTCGTTCAGTGCGTGCCGGTTTGCGGCTCCCATGTCGTACATGCTTACCGTGGCGATCGCCTTCATGCGCGGGTCTATTTTCGCGGCGCTGATCACAAAGCTGCCGCTGCCGCAGATGCCGAGTGCACCAATACGCTCACGGTCAACAAATGCCCGGGTTCCGAGGAAATCCACTGCCGCGCTGAAATCTTCGGCGTAGATGTCCGGTGAGACCGCGTTTCGCGGCTGGCCTTCGCTCTCACCCCAGAAAGAGAGATCCAGGGACAGGGTCACGAATCCCCTTTCAGCCATCTTGGTGGCGTACAGGTTCGCGCTTTGTTCTTTTACCGCTCCCATGGGATGTCCAACAACGATGGCAGGATGCTTCTCTGCCCTATCGAAGTCTCTGGGAATGAAAAGGTTACCTACCACTTCCATCTGGTACTGATTCTTGAAGGTGACCTTTTCTACCGTCACTTGATCACTCTCATAAAAATTATCGGCACCATGAGACATATCGGCTCCCATTGCATTGAATGAACTGAAAATCAGACTGAATAAAACGAAAAGCTTTCTCATAAATGGATTACCTGGTTCGATTGATAGATTGAGGAAGGGGCAAGGAAAGACCGTCGAATACGGTTTGAATGGCTCTAATCAGCTAGGGTGATGGTTACTGTGAATGTTGGGGATTGGCTGAGTACTTCCAGCCCCGACGTAATGGATCCGAGGTTTATCAACGACCTAGAGTAAACGAAGTCCTTGTAGTAAAGCGCCAGATTCCCCCATGGCGCATAGTAGGCAAAGGTTCCGACCTGAGGGTCGTATCCGTCGGGCGCCCCTTCCGTAGACAACCTGCGCGGTAGATAACTGATTTTTTCTGTCCCGTTGTGATCTTCGAAGGTCAATGTAAGGGGAAGTTGAGACAGGAAGTCTCGTGTGGTGGCAGAATCTTCCAGTGCCACCACTATGTCCTGGCCCTCAACATTCAGGACAATCTCAATGTTGCCTTGTGTGCTCTCGTTCTGTGCTTGCACTGATTCACTCCCTGCCCAAGCAATACCTGCAAATCCCAGGTAGGAGACGATAAAAAGCCCGCTGCCTAGCATCCAGATTGGTCTATGGATTAGATTCATCGTGTGGAGAACCAGCATTGTTGTGAAATGATGGTTGTCATTCTAGGAAGCGGGCTGGCTTTGATATAGGGGGTTTAGGTACAAGGAGCCATGCACAGAATTCATGGATCGACTTTGTACAGGCCTCAACTCAACTGGTTACCCACAGGGAGACGCCGGATGCGTTTTCCTGTTGCGGCGTGGATGGCGTTGCAAAGTGCCGGAGCGACTGGCGGAAGCCCAGGCTCCCCCACCCCGCCGGGTGCGATATCCGGATTGTCGTTGATCAGGTGTACCCGTATCGCTCGGGGCGCATGACGCATGCGGGCAAACTCATACTGGTGGAAGTTATCCTGCTGGACGCGGCCTTCCTCCAAGGTGATTTCACTCTGTAGCGCAATACCAATCCCCATCACGCAGGCCCCCTCCATTTGGGAGCGTATACGCTCAGGGTTAACCTGCGGTCCGCAGTCGAAGGCGATATCCGTGCTATGGATGATCAGGCTGCTGTCATCCTGTACCTCAACGTCAAACACCACGGCCGCGTACGAGGCGAAACTATGGTGGACAGCCAGGCCCATGCCTCGTCCTGCCGGCCGTTGCTTGCCCCAGCCGGCTTCAGCCGTTGCTTTCTCGACAACACCGCGCAGGCGGCCGACATCGATCGGGTAGAGATCGGGACTTTCACCGTAATTCCAGTCGTCGCCAACGGCTTGGGGATTGATCTCGCGTGCCGGCCCCAACAGTTCCAGCAGGTAATCCCTGTGATCTCGTCCCGCTGCTTCCGCCATCTCTGCTACGAAGCTTTGAATGGCAAAGGCGTGCGACAGATTGTAGACGGCCCGGAACCAGCCAATGCGCACATGGGCGGATGCGGGCGGATTCTCAAGCTGAATTGCCGGAATATTGAACGGAAGGGTATTGAACCCCATGCCCAGCTCGAAATTGCCTTTATGCATGGGGTCTTCGGCAAACAGTGAGCTGATACTTGGCGACAGGGTTCTGTGTCGCCAGCCCAGGGCCTTGCCGCCGGCGTCGAGGCCCGCCTCCAGGCGGTCAACGGAGAGGGCATGGAAATAGGCGTGGTGCAGGTCATCCTCGCGGGTCCATTGCACACGAACCGCGCGGCCCTTATATGCTTTTGCCAGTTCCGCCGCCTCAAACACGAAATCCGGTTTGGATTTGCGGCCGAAACCGCCACCAAGCAGGGTGACGTTCACCGTCACCGCATTGGGTTCCAGTCCCAGACGTTGAGCAACGCCGTCGTGAGCCGCCTGCGGATTCTGCAGCGGCGCCCAGACTTCCGCATGCCCATCGGACATCCGGGCGATGGCAACGGGCGGTTCCATTGGGGCCTGTGCCATATGCGGCATGTAATAGCTTGCCTGAACCCTGGTTTCGGCATTGCCGAGTGCCGATTCGATATCCCCCTCGGAGCGAATGACTTGCCCGGCCGATTCGGCACGCTGCATCAGCTCTTCGGTGAAGACCCTGGTGTCGTAGCTGGCATTGTCGCCGGCGGGGCCATTGTCCCACTCGATCTTGAGCGCGTTGCGTCCCTGAATGGCTGCCCAGGTATTTTCTGCCAGTACTGCAACGCCTCCCAGCGGCTCGAATCCACCGGGTTGGCGAGTGCCATCGATTTGTCGTATATCGACAACACCGGGCACTTTCCTGGCCTCGGTCTGGTCTACGCTCGCGACTTCAGCACCGTATATGGGTGGTCGGGCGACGACGGCGTACAACATGTCGTCAAACCCAACGTCCGCGCCATACACTGCCTGGCCGGTCACGATCTCCTGACCATCGATCGCCAACGGGCGTTGCACCTTGTCGCCAGTTACATTCTGTTGAGGTCCGGTTTCCTTGCCCAGATAACGCCAGGCCTCCCTCGGCTTAAGCGTGAGCGTTGAGCGCTCAGGCACAGGCAGCTCGCGGGCAGTCCGCGCGAGCTCGCCAAACGCAAGTTTCCGACCAGTGGGCTCATGCACCACGACGTGCACCCCGGCCTGGCATTCATCCACGGGCACACCCCAGCGCTGGGCCGCGGCCTGTTCCAGCATGGTCCGCGCTGCCGCTGCTGCGCGTCGCATGGGATCGAACCAGTGACGCATGCTGCGTGAACCGTCGGTATTCTGGTTGCCGTATTTGTCGTGATTGCCCGGGGCCTGCTCAACACGAACCCGTTGCCAATCCGCACCCAGCTCATCGGCCGCCACCATCACGAGGCTGGTACGAATGCCCTGCCCCATCTCGGCTCGATGGTTGACGATGGTGACCGTGCCATCCTCGTCGATTCGGATGAACACGTTCGGATCGTCCACCCAGCCACCGGGCATGGCTTCGGCGCCGTATGGTTTTTCCTGTTGCGCCAACGCCAGATCCCATTTGGCCGCGAGGACCAGGGCACTGCCGGCGGCCAATCCCTTCAGGAAGCTGCGGCGGCTGACATTCTCCAGAATCAGACTGTCGGAAGACCGGTTCATGCCCGTTTCTCCCCTGCTTCCGCTGCGCGATGGATAGCCTGGCGAATCCGGGTGTAAGTGCCGCAACGACAAAGGTTGCCGCTCATGGCATCGTCAATCTGTTGATCACTAGGATTGGCATTCTGCTTGAGAAGGCCGGTAGCGTTCATGATCTGTCCACCCTGACAGTAACCGCACTGCGCAACGCCCAAATCCAGCCAGGCTTCTTGCACTCGTCGGCCTATCGGATCCATTTCAATCGCTTCAATGGTTGTCACAGACTTGCCTTCGACGCTCGAAACAGGTGTCACGCAGGAGCGTGTAGCCTGACCATCAACATGAACGGTACAAGCGCCACACAGGGACATGCCACAGCCAAACTTGGTACCGGTAAGCTTCACAACGTCCCTCAATGCCCACAACAGGGGCATGTCGTTTGGCACGTCCAGCTTGTGTTCCTCTCTGTTGATGGTAAGGGTCACCATTGGCTCTCTCCCGTTATAGTCGCCTCGCGCCAGGTCTTGCTCGGCAAAACACGTTCAAATCCCGTCAGAGTCTAGTTTGCGCATCAAGCAAATCCATACCCTGGAACTGCATGGACCTATGCACCGAATTCATTGATCGGCGAACGAACCGAAGGCACACTCCGTCAGTCCCGGTAACGCAACCGATCAATGACCAAGCGGAAGGCAGAACTGATCTGGCGGCGGCCCGAATAACACAAATGGTACCCGTCGAAGGGCGGGCACCAGTCGGCAAGCACCCGGCGCAGCTTGCCATCCTCGATATCGTCGATGACCTCGGGTTCAGTCACAAAAGCAATTCCATGCCCTTCTTTGGCGGCATCAATGCACAAATCGCTCTCGCTGAAGATCAGCGGCCCGGAAACCTTCTTGACGATGGCCTCTCCCTCTTTCTCAAACTCCCAGTCATACGCTGGCGCATGCGAGCTAAAGCGCAGTGAAAGACAGGCATGGTCATCCAGGTCGGAAGGGTGTTTTGGAACGCCGTGCTTTCGGAAATACTCTGGCGCAGCTACGGCAACCATCCGAATCAGTGGACCAATTTTCACTGCGATCATATCGGGACTGACGAATTCACGGAGCCGCACGCCCGCATCAAATCGATCCTCGGCCAAATCTGTCAGACGACTTTCCAGATTCAATTCGATCTGAACTTCCGGATAGTCACGCACGATCTGGGAGATTTTTGGCCACAAAACCGCACGGGCGGCAGCCTTGCTCGCCGTCAGCCGCACCAGGCCCCGGGGTGCATCACCCAGCATGCGAATTTCCTCGATGCGGGCATTGATCTGCCCAAAGCTGGGGCGTAACGCATCCAGCAGCTTCTCACCAGCATCGGTGGTGGATACTCGCCTTGATGTTCGGTTCAACAACTTGAGCCCTATGGATTCCTCCAGTCGCCGAACCGTGTGACTGACAGCGGATTGGGATAACCCCAAACGTACGGATGCCCGTGTAAAACTGCGTTCCTCCGCGACCGCCATAAACACCACTAGATCGCCTAGTTCCTCCCGCATCATTCATGACCTCTGTAGCATGTTCTTTCAGTTTACCCCGCCCGAGAAGGGGATTTAGCACTTTATCTATGCGCAGAGTTCATTGTTTCTATGAGTCGAACATGATTGTTGCAGGCGCGCGCCTGGACTTAAGCTTGCCGTCCTCGTGCCAACCGCCCAGAGAGGGGACTATGACCAGCAAGAATTCGACAATGGATATCCCGCAGCAAGCTGGCGCCTGGGGAGCGGTGTTTTCCATGTCCCTGTGTGTTGCCATGTTGATTGCCTCCGAATTCATGCCGGTAAGCTTGTTGACGCCCATCGCCGACAGCCTTGGCGCTACCGAAGGCCAGACAGGCCAGGCAATTTCCATCAGTGGTTTTTTTGCGGTGACCGCGAGCCTCCTTATGACAACTCTGGCGGGACGCATTGATCGCAAATGGGTACTGATCGCCATGACGGGGTTGATGCTGCTCTCGCTGGGTCTCATTGCAGCAGCCCCCACCTTCATCGTGCTGATGCTGGCTCGCGCGCTGCTGGGAATCTGTATAGGGGGATTCTGGGCTCTCGGGACGGCGGTTATTATGAGGCTGGTGCCCAAAGAGAGCGTATCCAGAGCCCTCGCCGTCATGTATACGGGGCAGGCCGTGGCAGCAGCGTTTGCCGCTCCGATTGGAAGTTACCTCGGCGGGATAATCGGCTGGCGAGGTGTCTTCTGGATTCTGGTCCCGATCGTGGCACTGAACCTCGTGTGGCAATTGCTGGTCCTGCCATCATTGCCGGCGAATGATCGGCAATCGTTTCGCTCACTTCTTGAGGTATTAAAGCGCCCCTATTTTGCCCAGGGAATCACCGCTGTGATTTTAACCTTCTCCGGTGCCTTCTCGATGTTCGCCTACCTGCGCCCCTTTCTTGAAACGGTCACCGGTGTAGATGTGGTGACACTGTCCCAGCTCTTTCTCGTACTCGGCTGTAGCGGCTTTATCGGCACATGGGCCGGCGGCAGGTATGCCGATGACCACGTCATTCGGTTGCTACAAGTGGTGCCGCTGACAATGGCGGTGGTGACGCTCGGCCTCATTGGGTTCGGACAATTTGTAGTTACGACAGCAGCGCTGCTGGCCATTTGGGGCATCATGAATACCGCGATGTCGATCGGGTGGATGGCCTGGCTTTCCCAGAATGTGGATGACGAGCCCGAAGCGGCAGGCAGTCTGATTGTTGCTGCCATACAGTCTTCCATTCTGCTCGGCGCAGCGCTCGGTGGTGCACTGCTTGATCATATCGGAGTCGACGCGACCTTTATGGGAAGTGCGGTATTATCCGGCATAGCGGTCTTGCTGGTTGGATCTGGCAACCGGCTTCTCAAGGACACCTCGTTCAGAAAGTGCTGACAACACGGCTGTATGCGTCAGGAGAGGACCTGGACAAACGCTGAAACACTATTGCTTGTCCATCACCACATTGCTCAGCAGGCGCTGCATCATCAGACACCGCTTGATGTCATGAGGCAGTGGCAGAGGATGCAGCCAGAGTTATTTCACAAGCAAGTCATTCATCATACGGACCAGACAACTACCTCGGACACCGCAGAACATCACTCAATATTCTGGATCTGCTCGCGCATCTGCTCGATCAGTACCTTGAGCTCCACCGCGCAGCGCGTGGATTCGGCGACCACGGCCTTGGACGACAGGGTGTTGGCTTCGCGGTTGAGTTCCTGCATCAGGAAGTCGAGACGCCGGCCGACAGGGCCCTTTTGCTTGAGCTGACGCTCTACCTCGGTGACGTGGGTTTCGAGGCGGTCGAGTTCTTCGTCGACATCGGCTTTTTGCGCCAATAGTGTGAGTTCGGCTTCCAGGCGTTGCGGATCGAGCTCTGCACGTACGGCCTCGAGACGTTCGAGGAGTTGGGTGCGCTGGCGTTCGAGGATGCTCGGCAGCAACGCGCGCACGGTATTGACTTGTTCGCGCACCCCTTTCAGACGATGCTCGATCAAGGCAGCAAGTTGTTCGCCCTCACGGGCACGCCCGGCAGTTAGGTCGTTCAGAGCGGCGTCGAACAACTCCAGGGCCGCGGTCTTGACCACGTCCATATCGAGCCCTTGGGTATCGACGATGCCTGGGTGGTCGAGCAACGCCAAGGCGTCGGGCATTGCCACACCGGGCAGCTCGCTGCGCACTTCAAGTAGGGCGCGGGTCAGCTCGGCAAGTCGCTCGCGGTTGATCGTCAGGTTCTCGCCGACGGCGGAGGGCTCGAAGCGCAGGGTACATTCCACCTTGCCGCGCGCCAGCTTGGCTCGCAGTGTGTCGCGGTAAGCGGGTTCCAGGTCGCGTAATGTCTCGGGCAGGCGGAAATGCAGATCGAGATAGCGCTGATTCACTGAGCGCAGTTCGAGTTGCAGGCTGCCCCAATCGGCTTCCCGGCTCTGGCGGGCAAAAGCGGTCATGCTGTGAACCATGCTGACTCCTGGTACTACGCGGTACGCGGCCGGTTATCGAGAACCCAATAGTGTAACCGATACTAGGGCACAAGCGTGTAGAATGGCGCCACATGTCGAATCGCCGATCTCGGCGACAGCGGCATTCCTTCTAAGTCAATCGATACGAGAGAGTCTTTGAGAACGCCTATGCGCCCCAGTGGACGACAGCCCGACCAACCCCGCGAAATCACTTTGACCCGTGAATACACCCGCCATGCCGAAGGTTCGGTGCTGGTCGAGTTCGGCGATACCCGAGTGTTGTGCAATGCCAGCGTCGAGGCCGGGGTACCGCGCTGGTTGAGAGGCAAGAACCAGGGATGGGTAACCGCCGAATATGGCATGTTGCCACGTGCCACCCATACCCGTGGCGGTCGCGAGGCGGCACGTGGCAAGCAAGGTGGCCGCACCTTGGAGATCCAGCGACTGATCGGCCGCTCGCTGCGGGCAGCAGTCAATCTGAAGCGGCTGGGCGAGTTCACCATTACCGTCGACTGTGACGTGATCCAGGCCGATGGGGGCACCCGCACCGCTTCGATCACCGGCGGTTGCGTGGCGCTGATCGACGCCATCCGTTATCTGCAGCGCAAGAAGCTGATCCAGCAGGATCCCTTCAAGCAGTTGGTCAGTTCCGTGTCGGTGGGTATCTTCCGGGGAACGCCGGTGGTCGACCTCGATTACCCAGAGGATAGCGGCGCCGATACCGACATGAACGTGGTGATGACCGAGGGCGGCGGCCTGATCGAGGTCCAAGGCACCGCCGAGGCGGGAGAATTCACCCGAGCCGAGCTCAATGCCATGCTCGACCTGGCTGAAGGAGCCGGGCGTCAGCTCTTCGAACACCAACGCGAGGCCCTGGGCATGCGTGGCTGAGACCATTTGACGCATGTTCGATGAATGACGCCGGCACGATGGCCGGCGTCATGGCGACGGGAAACGGCGAGGACGCTTAGAGGGTGAGATCGTACTCGACGATCAATGGCGCAAACTGCGAGAAGGTGGCGTCGTAGTCGATCCAGGCATCGGTCACGTGGCGCCGGAAGTTGGGGCCGACCACTTGGTAGTCGATGCGCCAGCCTTCCTGGCGGGAGCGCGGCTGATCCTGATCCAGTGCCGGCCACCAGGTGTATTCCCCGGCGTCGCGATTGATCTCGCGGAACGTATCGATAAAGCCGGTGGGGCCGAACACCTGATCCATCCAGGCACGTTCCTCGGGCTTGAAGCCCGGGGTGGTCTGGTTATCCGCCCAGTTAGCCAGGTCGAGGGTCTTGTGGGCGATATGCCAGGTACCGCAGATGATGTACTCACGACGCTTCCTGGCCATCTTCGACAGGTATTCCTGGTATTGGGCCATGAAGGAGGCCTTGGCGGCGGGATCGCTGCCATCGGGCATCAGGAAGCTGGCAATACTGAAGCGTTCGTAGTCGGCCTGCAGGAAACGCCCTTCGTGGTCGCACTGCTCGAAACCCAGGCCGTACATGATGGCCTTGGGAATCTTGCGGCAATACAGCCCCACGCCGGAAAAATTGTCCTGCTCGGCGTCGAGAAAATAACCCTCGTAACCTTCCGGGTAGAGGATGCTGTCATCCAGTTCGAAGCTTTTGGCCTTGAGGTTCTGCACGCAGACGACATCGGCGTCCTGGTTGTCCAACCAATCGAGGAAACCCCGATCGACCGCTTCGCGGATGCCATTGACATTGATGCTGGCGATTTTCATTGCATGGTCCCTTTTCCGTCGCGCGTGTATGATACCCGACGTTTCGACGTTTTGGTAAATGGCTTTGACCGATGAACATGCTAAGGGGGCGTGAGGTGGATAGTCGCAGGGGGGACAACATGCAGCCATATCAGCGCGAGTTCATCGAGTTCGCCATTGACCAGGGGGTGTTGCGCTTCGGTGAATTCACCCTCAAGTCCGGTCGTATCAGCCCCTACTTCTTCAATGCCGGACTGTTCAAGAGCGGTGCCGCCCTGGCCAGGCTCGGGCGTTGCTATGCCCAGGCCATCGAGAATAGCGAACTCCAGGCCGATGTGCTGTTCGGCCCCGCCTACAAGGGCATATCTTTGGCGGCGAGCACGGCCGTGGCGCTTGCCGAGCACCATCACCACGACATGCCCTTCGCCTTCAACCGCAAGGAAGCCAAGGATCACGGTGAAGGCGGTAATATCGTGGGTGCCGATCTCAAGGGACGCATCCTGATCATCGACGACGTGATCACCGCCGGTACCGCCATTCGTGAGGTCATGCAACTGATCGAGGCGGCCGGTGCCGAGGCCGCCGGAGTGGTAATCGCCCTGGACCGCCAGGAACGCGGCAACGGCGAGCTGAGCGCCATCCAGGAGGTCGAACACACTTACGGCATGCCGGTGGTCAGCATTGTCACCCTCGACATGGTGTTGACCTACCTGGAAGAACACGCGGGTGCCGACATGCAGCGCCATGCCGACGCCATTCGCGCCTATCGTGCACGCTACGGTGTACAGCATGGCTGAATGTCGCCGCTTGGCCAATCTCGGGCCCCGCAAGGGGCCCGAGTGCGTTGGTGGCTACCCTTTATCAGGAAGTGGTTATGCTTGATGTGGTGCTGTTTGAGCCCGAAATTCCACCCAACACCGGTAATCTGATCCGGTTATGTGCCAATACCGGCTTTCGTCTGCACCTGATCGAACCTATGGGTTTCGTGCTTGACGACAGGCGTTTGCGGCGTGCCGGGCTGGACTATCACGAATGGGCGGCGGTGCGCGTACATCGCCATTGGCCCGCCTTTCTCGACAGCGTGGCACCGAAGCGGGTCTTCGCCATCTCGACGCGCGGCCGTACCGGTTACCATGAGCCATGTTACGCGCCTGGCGATGCGCTGGTGTTCGGTCCTGAGACTCGCGGCTTGCCCCAGGCGATGCTCGATGCGCTACCGCCTGCCCAGCGTCTGCGTATCCCTATGCTGCCGGACAGCCGCAGCCTGAACCTTTCCAACGCCTGTGCGGTGATCGTCTATGAGGCCTGGCGACAGCTTGGCTTTCATGGCGCCGCAGGCATCGATATTGCCACCCCGAAGGAGTGATCGATGTCGATCCAGCAACGCCTGGCCAAGCTGAACCCCCGCCAGCAAGAAGCGGTGCGCTATATCGATGGCCCCTGTCTGGTATTGGCTGGCGCGGGCTCGGGCAAGACCAGCGTGATCACCACCAAGATCGCCTACCTGGTGCAGGAATGCGGCCTGAACGCGCGGCGAATTGCCGCAGTGACCTTCACCAACAAGGCGGCTCGCGAGATGAAGGAGCGCGTGGGCCAGATGCTCAAGGGCAAGGAGGGACACGGCCTGACGGTGTCGACCTTCCACACGCTGGGGCTCAACATCATCCGCGGAGAGCTCAAGGCGTTGGGCTACAAGCCGGGCTTCTCGCTATTCGACCCGGAGGACGCCAAGGCGCTGCTGCGCGATCTGATGAACAAGGACGCCCAGGTCGACGCCGAACAGATCAATACCGTGCAGCATGCAATCTCGCAGTGGAAGAACGACCTGGTGTTGCCGGGCGAGGCGCTGTCGCATGCTGCCGATGACGACGAGCAATATGCCGCGCGTGTCTACGAAGCCTATGGGCGACATCTCAAGGCCTACAACGCGGTCGACTTCGACGACCTGATCCTGCTGCCGGTGGTATTGCTGCAACGTGATCCGGAAGCGCTGGCGCGTTGGCGGCGCAAGATCCACTACATGCTGGTCGACGAATACCAGGACACCAATGTCAGTCAGTACTTGCTGGTCAAGTTGCTGATGGGCGAGCGCGCGACCTTCACCGTGGTAGGCGACGACGACCAGTCGATCTACGCCTGGCGAGGGGCACGGCCTGAGAACCTGGTCACGCTGGGTGAGGATTTCCCGCGTCTGCGCGTCATCAAGCTGGAGCAGAACTATCGCTCCACGGGCACCATTTTGCGTGCCGCCAATACCCTGATCGCCAACAACCCTCACGTCTACGACAAGACGCTGTGGTCGGAGATGGGGCAGGGCGTGCCAATCCGCGTGGTGGTCAATCGCCACGAAGAAGCCGAGGCCGAGCGTGTGGCCAGCGAGATCCTGACCCGGCGCATCAAGGAACGCGCCGAATGGCGCGACTTCGCGGTGCTATACCGTGGCAACTTCCAGGCCCGGCTGCTGGAGCTCAAGCTTCAGCACTACCAAATCCCCTACAAGCTCTCTGGCGGTACCTCCTTCTTCTCGCGAGGCGAGATCAAGGATGCCATGGCGTACCTGCGGCTACTGATCAATCCAGCCGATGACAATGCCTTCCTGCGTATCGTCAATGTGCCACGCCGCGAGATCGGCCCCGGTACCCTGGAGCAGCTCGCCAACTATGCCACTGAGCGCGGTGTCTCACTGTTTGCCGCCTGTCATGAGATGGGCCTGGAACAGGTGTTGTCGACACGAGCCGTGGAGCGCCTGGGACGTTTCACCCACTTCATCGACGGCGTGCGTCGGCGTATGGACCAAGGCGATGCCCTGGCCGCCATTCGTGACATGCTGCGTGAGATGGATTACGAGGCCTGGCTGTACCAGAACGCCAGCGCCCCGACCATCGCCGAGCGGCGCATGGCCAACGTGTGGACGTTGATCGATCAGCTCGAAAAGTCGATGCACCGCGATCCGGAAGAGATCACCGACAGCGAGGACACCGAAACCGAAGGCGTAGAGGCGGCCATCTCGCGGCTGGTGCTGCGCGATATCCTCGAGCAACAGGCGGAAGAGGACGACTCCGACCGCGTGCAACTGCTGACCATGCATGCCTCCAAGGGCCTGGAATTCCCGCATGTCTATCTGATGGGGCTGGAAGAGGAACTGCTACCGCACCGCAACGCCATCGAAGCTGGCACGGTAGAGGAAGAGCGCCGTCTGGCCTACGTAGGCATCACTCGAGCGCGCCAGACCCTGACCTTGACCCTGGCGCGTCAGCGCAAGGCTTACGGTGAGCTGATGGACTGTACCCCAAGCCGTTTCCTCGACGAGTTGCCCGTAGACGACCTGGAATGGGAAGGGCGCGCCGACAAGGAAGACCCGGACAAGAAACAGGCCCGCGGGCAAGATGCCATCGCGGGCCTGCGCTCGTTACTCGGCTGAGAGAGGTTGCCTCAACTGAGAGTTCCTTGCCTGGCTAGGCAAGGAACCGGCTCATTCAGCGGCTTCGATCATGTGATCGACGGCCGCCTTGGTCTCGGCATCCGACAGGTTCGGATTGCCGCCTTTGGGTGGCATGGCGCCAACGCCATTGATGGCATGGTCGTAGAGGGTTTCGGTGCCCTTTTCCAGGCGTGGTGCCCAGGCTTCGGCATCACCGAGCATAGGGGCGCCGGCGGCACCGGTGTCGTGGCATGCCATGCACACGCGGCCATAGACGGCTTCCCCGTCGATATCGCTGGCAGCGGCTGCTTCGCCTTCGCCGCCTTCTCCTTCGCCACCACTCGCGGCCGCTTGTTCGCTGGCGCCGCCGCCACCGACTTGCGGCAGTTCGCCGTCGTATACCGGCTCGACCAGATGATTGACTGCGGCCTTCACCTCATCATCGGACAGGTTCGGGTTGCCGCCCTTGGCGGGCATGGCCTGGAAGCCATTGATTGCGTGGTCGTAGAGCGTTTCGATGCCTTTATCGAGGCGTGATGCCCAAGCGTCTGCTTGGCCACGCACCGGAGCGCCGGCGGCGCCGCTTTCATGGCAAGCCATGCAAACGTTGTTATAGATGCCGGCACCGTCGACGGCTCCGCCGCTATCGGCACTGGCGCTGGCCGGGGCCGCCGCTGTACCGCAATCTTCCCCCTCCAGGCAGAGTTCCCCGACCGGCTTCAAACGCTCCGCGATCGCTTCGCGTTCGGCATCTTCCTGGGCGTGAGCCGTGCCTGCCACTGCCAGGCTTAGGGTGGCCAGACACCCCATGATCAGTTTGAATTTCACTCTCACCACCTCTTCACGGTCCTGTAATTCGGAGCATCACGCAACGTAGCGATTGTCCTACGCAGGCATTTATCAGTATTCCCTTGGATGCACCAGCGCAAAGGGGGACAGTATACCGACAACCCAATTGCCAGGAAAATGTCATCCGTCGGCCATTCGGCGTAGATGGCCTACACCGAGAGGATGGTAACCCTTGGTGGATGCTGGACAGCCGAAAGTCAGGCGGGTAGGATTACGGGCGCCTGATCGCACTGGCATCAGGCACCACGCGCCCATAGCTCAGCTGGATAGAGTGACGCCCTCCGAAGGCGTAGGTCGCAGGTTCGAATCCTGCTGGGCGCGCCACATTCGAATATCAAGGGCTTGCGAGACATCGCAGGCCCTTCGTTTTCTATCGGCGCCTAGCATTCTCACATAGTGTTTCCGACTCGGCATAAACCCTCCAACTGCTTTTGAGAGATGTTCGTGCCTCTTCCTGGCAATGAACATAGCCGGCCGTATCGATTCGTATCCCAAGGTAGTAGCGAGGCAGGATGCTGATGATGGCCACTGCTATCAGGACGATGGTCGTCATGGTGTCCCTGCGGGATTGCTTTCGAGGTGCTATCCACTGTCGCGTCAGCACCCGTCTCAAGTTCATCCAGAACAGCCAGACACACAGCGGAAACCCGGTCACCATGGCCATGTAGCCCGGATAAAAGAGCAAGAGCACCTTTGGCTCGAGAGGCCTGAAGGGCTGTGTGATGATCCCGATTCCTCCCAACCAGACCTGCACACCGACTAGGACAACGGGAAGCATCAGCCCGAAGACAGTGAGTGCCCATTGCTTCCCTGTCACTGAGCTTCACCTTTCATTCTCTCAACCAACTGATCGGAAATACCGAAGTGGTTGTCGAGTTGATCAAGGCTAATTCCCACCAGAAGGACAACTCCCGCAAATATCAAACCACCAGTTAGGACGGATGACACGCCAGCTGCTGCAGCAAGCCCAAGCCCAGTTGTGACCACGCCTTTGGCAATATCCATCCCCGAGCGACCCACAAAGTCCTCCATCGTCCTGTCATCACGGATAATGGCATCCACGGCATTGGTGGCTGTAGCCCAGGCGATGTCGAGAACTACACTCACCCTCAGCACTGCTCGTGCCCCGTGGCTACCTAGCCCTAGTTGGACGACGCGAGGGTTATTCGATCGCCAACGATTGCCACGCATCAACGTCTGCTGATGGCGTTTGTAGCCTCGGATAATCACATAGTCCCGCCCATTGATGCGCTTCTCGTAGGCCATGACTCCCAGGCCACCTAACCCCTTGGCTATGTGGTATGCATCCCGAGCATGCTCTGCGCTACCCCATACTTGCCTAGTGGTATCTAGTTGCCCTTTGACGCTGTGCTCCTCATAGAGGTTGGCCAGGAACTCCTCGGCTTCTGTCTTGGTGAGCACAGCGATTTCGATGGCTGGGCGAACGTAAACGACGTTCAACTCCTCGCGTGTGAGGGGGTTGTATGGTGGCCAGTAACCACTGTTAGCCGGAATTTCGTAAGGAGGGCGTTGGTTGATTGTTGGCGAAGTCGAGGCCAGCGATGATTGCGTTGCATGAGGAGATGCCTCGGTTGTCCGTGACGTTTGCATGCGAGCAGCTCTAAACGATGAGTCACCACCAGCCTGAGCACGGCTTCTCAGAGCCATATCTGCCTGTACATAGCCTCCGCACGAGGTAAGGCTGCCATCCAGCGCTGCTAGCCTCCCGGCACCGACCATCGTAAAGCGCTCCGAGCCGGTGATAATGGTCGCTCCACATGAGCTTTTGTCACCAACCCGGCACATCGAGATACCGTGAAAGAAATTGGTTGGGCTTCCGGAGACAATGGTGTGTGGCCTACCGGGACAGTTGCATATAACCCGGTCCCCAACGATGATCACCTGCTTTCCTTCGACTACGGCCATCCTGGCCTCCTTCCTTTGCGATGAGACTGACAAAACTCTTACATCCCGGGGGCAGGCCGTCAAATATGCATGATTGTTAAATTAACCTCGCGGCTCGATCCTCTTAGCCGTTATTTCTCGCTAGGGGACGGACACGTCTTGTCATGGCCCACGAAGGAGCGGTCTGCTCCTCGCGCATTGTCCATGGGCAAGGTCGGTTGCCATCCGTCCCCATCCTCACCGCTGCGCACCCACGGCGCGCTATCGACACCCCGCCCCGCCCGCGCTCTAAATATGTCGGTTTTTATGCACCCCTGCACCGGTCGCCAAGCCGCGCCACTGCTGGGGCCGCGCGGGGTTTGAGGGCTGCAAAAAAATCATGCGGATTTCTTCATTTTTACACGGGGTAGGAAGAAAGGATGGGACCGCTTAATAGGCATGGACCATCATTTGTGTAAAAGTGCTACAAAAGGTAATTCTGAGCGAGCTTATGAGAGCCTGACAGTACTTGACACAAAACATACTGTCAGACTCATACAGCTGTAATGCGCTAGATCGAATGCACCAATAATCAACATATCCTAATCATGCAATTCATCGCTAACGGCCCCGATATTCCAGACCCTCTCTTGCAGGCGCACGAAGATGGCCAGGTAGTGTTTTTTTGCGGTGCTGGCATTTCCTACCCTGCGGGTCTGCCCGACTTCAAGGGGCTGGTAGACAAGATTTATCAGGAAGTGGGCACGCCCCGTACACCAATCGAACAGGATGCCAACGGACGTAAACAGTTTGATGCCACGCTGGATTTGCTTGAGCGGCGAATACCTGGTCAACGAATCGCTGTCCGAACAGCATTGGCACAAGCCTTGCAGCCCAAGTGGCGCCGCAAGGGGGCAATCGACACCCATGCTGCGTTGCTACAACTGGCCCGTTGTCGCGAGGGTTCCCTTCGCCTCGTGACCACCAATTTTGACCGCGTGTTCGAACGTGCGGCTAGGCGCACCAAGCAGCCCTTCCACGCTTATGCGGCACCGATGCTACCCATTCCAAAAAATAGTCGCTGGAATGGGCTGGTCTATCTACACGGCCAGTTGCCTGAGAAGAAGGATGAAAGTGCGCTGCACCGGCTGGTGCTCACCAGTGGCGACTTTGGCCTCGCCTATCTAACCGAACGCTGGGCAGCGCGCTTCGTCGGCGAGTTGTTCCGCAACTATGTGGTGTGTTTCGTCGGATACAGCATCAATGACCCCGTTCTGCGATACATGATGGATGCACTGGCTGCAGACCGAATGCTCGGAGAGGTCACGCCTCAGGCATACGCCTTGGGTGACTGCGAGCCCGGACAAGAATGCAATAAAACCATCGAATGGGAATCAAAGGGTGTCACTCCCATTCTCTATGAGGTACCCGTTGGCAGTATCGACCACTCTGCATTGCACAGAACCTTGCAGACCTGGGCCGAAACCTATCGTGATGGCGTCCTCGGTAAAGAACGAATCGTGGTGGAATACGCCTTGGCGCATCCTTCCGCCAGCTCTCGGCAGGATGACTTTGTGGGGCGGATGCACTGGGCGCTGTCCGACGAATCTGGCTTACCAGCTAAGCGCTTCGCGGACTTCAATCCCGCACCGCCGCTCAGTTGGCTGGAGGCTTTTTCAAAGGATCGCTACCAGCACGGTGATCTGAGCCGCTTCGGGGTTTCACCAAGCGCAGATGAGGATGACGAGTTACATTTCAGTCTAACTCATCGTCCAGCACCGTATAAGCACGCGCCATGGATGTCGCTGGTATCCGGTGGCGACGCTTGCAGCCAATGGGATAACGTGATGGCACATCTGGCTCGTTGGCTGGTGCGGCACCTGAATGATCCGGCCTTGATCATCTGGCTAGCACAGCGAGGGGGGCAATTGCACGACCGGTGGTTGTGGCTGATTGAAGGCGAGTTAGATCGCTTTGCACGCTTGGAACAGGAAGGAAATACCACCGAATTGGATGATATTCTCAACCAGGCACCCAACGCCATTCCGGGGCCAATGATGCAAACGCTGTGGCGGTTGCTGCTCACCGGGTGCGTGAAGTCGACGTGGCACGAGCCAGATCTCTTCCAATGGAGGGATCGTCTCAAACGTGATGGATTGACGACCACACTGCGGTTGGAACTGCGCAAGCTGCTATCGCCCAGGGTAATCTTGAAAAAACCATTTCGCTGGAGTGAAGAGGAGGCAAATCCGAAAGAGGCTACTCACATCAAGCAGTTGGTGGATTGGGAGTTGGCGCTGACCGCTGACCATGTGCATTCCGCTTTACACGACCTTGCAGATGAACCCTGGTACACAGCGTTGCCGGCACTGCTGGATGATATCCAGCAACTGCTGCGTGACGCTCTGGATTTACTGTGCGAGCTAGGCGAAGCCGACGACCGCAGCGACCGTTCGTACTTGTATTTACCATCGATCAGTCCACATTGGCAGAATCGCGGGTTCCACGACTGGGTGGTGTTGATCGAGCTACTGCGAGACGCGTGGCAGGCGTCGCGAGAAGTCAATCCCGAGCGGGCTCGCCGGGTCGCTTTCAGTTGGTCCGATCTACCGTATCCGACTTTCAAACGTCTGGCTCTGTTTGCCGCTAGTCAGGATGAAGTCATCGATCCCGCTCAGTGGACTGATTGGCTATTGGCTGATGAAGCATGGTGGTTGTGGTCAGTTGATCTGGATAGAGAGGTGATGCGCCTCTTGGTCTTGCAAGGCGGGCACCTGACTCCGGCCGCTCAAGAGCGTCTGGAAACCGGCATCCTGCAAGGGCCTCCGCGCCAAATGTATCGAGATGATCTTGAGGCCGAGCGCTGGCAGTACATCGTGGACCACTCGGTTTGGCTGCGGCTAGCCAAACTCGAAGACTCTGGACTTTTCTTGGGGGAGCTGGCTTGCCAGCGGTTAAACACCCTGTCATCACGCTATCCCGACTTGTGTTTCAAGCCGCACGAACGCGAAGAGTTCCCAAGCTGGATGAGTGGCACCGGCGACCCAGACTACGAGGCCACCCGCGATGTCGATATCGCGCCGCGCAAGCGGGCGGAACTGGTTCAATGGCTCAAGCAGTCACCGCCAGAGCAACGGCCTTTCTATGAGGACACTTGGCGCGAGACTTGCCGGACCCGGTTCTTCCACAGCTTTTTAGCCTTGTATGACTTGGCCCAAGAGGGATTCTGGCCGACCGAACGCTGGGGAGAAGCCCTGCAAGCATGGAGTGAGGAGGATATTGTACTGCGCTCGTGGCGTTATGCGGCACACTTGGTGCAGAACATGCCCGATGCTGTCATGCAAGAAATCACACACAACGTCACCCGGTGGATGGAGTCGGTTTCTAAGTCGATTGACAGCAATGAAGTGAACCTGCTGGACCTTTGCAGACGCGTGCTGGTGTTGCCTATTGAGCCGAACAGCGGCATTCGTCAGAATGGAGACCCGATCAACCAACCAGTGACAGAGGCTATCAACCACTCGGTTGGGCATGTCACGCAGGTGCTGCTAAATCTTTGGTTCAAACGTGAGCCAGGGGACAACGATACACTGCCAACGGATATCGAGCCCTTCTTCACACAGATGTGCGATGTCGAAATCGAGAAATTTCGCCACGGACGGGTGTTGTTGGCATCGCGCTTGATCGCGTTGTTCCGGGTGGATCGCACCTGGACGGAAACGCATCTACTGCCTTTGTTCGATTGGGATCTCAGTTCGGTCGAGGCTAAGGCAGCCTGGGAAGGGTTCCTCTGGTCCCCAAGGCTGTACCGTCCTCTCCTGGTCGCCTTCAAGTTGCAGTTTCTCTCCACGGCGCGGCATTACACGAACCTTGGGGAGCACAGTCGCCAGTTCGCCAGATTCCTCACCTACGCTGCTTTGGCCCCCATTGACGGCTACACATCTGAGGACTTCCAGGCAGCGATTGCCGTTTTACCGCAAGAGGGATTGCAGGAAGTGGCACAGGCACTTTCGCAAGCTCTTGAAGGTGCCGGAGAACAGCGGGAGGACTACTGGAAGAATCGAATTCAACCGTTCTGGCACCGAGTCTGGCCCAAGTCCCGTGATCTTGCATCGAATAGAATTGCCGAATCGCTGGCTCGACTAAGTATCGCGGCAGGTGCCGAGTTTCCCTCGGCCCTGGCAGCGGTTGTGGACTGGCTGAGTCCGATTGAGCGTCCCAACTACGTTGTACGTCGTCTGCACGAATCCGGTTTGTGCTCCCAGTTTCCGGAGGATGGGTTACGTTTGCTCGATGCCGTCCTGAACGATCAACCTTGGGTACCACGAGAACTGGACCGATGCTTGGACGCCATTGCGCAGGCGATGCCGAACCTGTGGGAAGACCACCGATACCAGAGGTTGACCGAATACTCGCGGCGGCGCGGGGTATGACGTTGGCACATTGGCGCCGCGCACAGATATGGCTCCACTGTACCGTTTCTGGCGACAGTTGAGGCGTATAGGTGTTAGAAGAGGAAGAGTTTCACTCTATTGTTCACGGGGTTACGTATGTAGCTTGCAAGAAGGTCGATCTCCGCCCACGTTTCGTTCAAGTTCCCTAAATTAACGGTCATGGCATAGAAGAAGGTATATTGTGTTTTCCGTAGATTCGAAAATTAGCGTAAAAACAATAAAATACATTTAATATTCGAATCCTGCTGGGCGCGCCACACTCGGATATCGAGGGCCTGCGAGACACCGCAGGCCCTTTTTCACATGTGCCTTGTCGGCCGGTTTCCCTCATGGCTGCTCATGGAACGAGGAGTCGCGACGCCATCTCACGCTTCCTTATTGAATATTAGGATGCAAGAATGCGTTGTCTCAGCAACGCGAGGTTGATGGGATTTCTCTCGGCTCTGGCGTTTGCAAACCCTTTCGGACACCTTGCGAGCCCATGGCCAACCTCGACTGGTACCAATACGTATTCATCGGATTGATCTTCGCCTGGAGCGGCTTCGTCAGAACGAGTCTCGGCTTCGGCGGCGCGGTGCTGTCCCTGCCATTCCTGTTGCTGGTGCTCAACGAACCCCTGGTGTTCCTGCCGATCATCGCCGTCCAGTTGCTGATCTTCTCGAGCTGGATCGCCTGGCGCGGTCACCGGGCACTGGCGCTGCAATCGGGTAGTACCCATGGCGAGAGCAACATCGATTGGGCCTACCTGCTCAAAGCGCTGAAGATCATGATCATCCCCAAGCTGGTCGGTGTGGTGGGGTTGCTCACGCTGCCTTCGCGTACGATGACCACCATCATCTTCGTGATCGTGCTGGTCTACGCCATTGGCTACGTTTTGAACAGGCCGTTTCGCAGCAAAAATAAATACGTGGACTATGTCCTGCTGGCTTTGGGCGGCTATGTCAGTGGCACCTCCCTGATCGGGGCGCCGTTGATCGTGGCGGTGTTCGCTTCCCACGTCGCCAAGCATCAACTGCGCGATACGCTATTCGTGCTGTGGTTCATCCTGGTGGTGATCAAGATGGTGTCGTTTGTCATCGCTGGGGTGGACCTGCAACTGATTCACCACCTGTGGCTATTGCCCTGTGCCTTGGTGGGCCACCTGCTGGGAGAGCGAGTGCATCGCTATATGCTGGCCGGTGACGCCCATTTGTTCTTCCGTGTGCTCGGCGCGGTGTTGATTCTGGTCAGTGTGGTGGGACTGCTTCGCCCCCCTGCTTGATGGGCTTGTGCGCTATTACAGTGCCTTGCAGCAATAGCAACCGCTGTTTCAGTTCCGAAGAGCGAGTTCCAGGATATCGGGGGTGAGCACGAGATGATATGAATCGGTGGGGCTTCGGTTCATGGTGCGGGCTTGGATGGCTTACATCTTTTCAATTGAGCTAGCCGCCATGCCTCAGGCAACATGGGGAAACGGAGCAAGCGTAGAGAAGGATGGACAACGGCCTACCGCTGGAGGAGCCATATGCAACCGCTAAGCTATTACTACTACAATGTGCTGGAAGGCCTCGAAAAGCCGTACGATGTGCCGTCGGCACACTTGCAGGAGGGTTACGACATCCTGTATCGACATGGCGGTCGCATAGAAATGGATCTGGTACGCAAAGCTGAGGATAGCAACGCCCAGGGCGAGCCGTACTACTGGTATGAAGCCCTCGATGCCGAGCAGCAGGCGAAACTGCACAAGGCGCTTGATGACGGCAACCCCGCGAAGATCCTCAAGATCATGCAGCGCAACGGCTATGCCGGGATTCTGTATCACCATGCGCGGGAGCACTTCCGGGCAGTGTCCACCGGCTAGGTAGGATTCTTCGCCACACCATGTCTGCACCAGATATCGAGGGCCTGCGAGAAATCTCAGGCCCTTTTCCTATTGGTTCGGGGCATTTTTATGCGAAGCATGCGGCAGAATGACGCATAGCACTAAATTCTAATGAACCAAGTCTCATCTTAGACATCGCAAGGTTATCGGGACGTTGCCGTGATGCGAACTCTCGATGATAAATACCCTGATGTCTTTACCAAGACGAGGTAAGAAAAAGATGAAGGTAAAAAATCTGCTTCCTGCTGTGGCAATGACCGCACTTCTCGTCTCCGGCGCCGGCGTGGCGAATGCCGAAGAAGGCGGACAGATTACCAAAGAGGAAGTCATCAAGGCCCAGGAAGCCTGGGGAGATGCCATCGTCGCCATTGGTGATGCCTATACCGATCATAGGGATTACGAGGAATTGGCAGAGAAGACGGTCGATGATCTCTACGGTTATGATGAAGGAATCGTATTATTCAAGCCCACCAAGGCGTCGGAGGAGCCCTTCCGGTTGTCGGAGGACGAGGCCGTTTCCTACTTCGTGACGGGCATCGTTCCCGAGGATCATGGCTTCGCCATTCAGCCGTGGAGTGACGTGCGCTTTGAGAATGCCGGGATCATCATTGACGAAGATTCCGCTCTTGCGATGGGACATTACTATTTCACCGACGCCAACACGGGAGAAGAAACGGAAGCGGAATATACCTTTGGGTATTATAAGGATGAGGATGGAAATCTCCGCATCGACCTTCATCATTCATCCTTCCCGTTCAATCCCAACCAAGCGGGATGAGGACGCTGAATATACGGGAAATATCTGAAGTGCTTGCCCCGCATTGGCGGGGCTTGCTTGATTCACTCATGGATTGATCGGAGCCGGCTATACGGAATCCCGGTTGTGATTAGATAAGCTTGGCAGCAACCAATATATCGGCCATCGACTGAAAGGTATCGTTGGGCACCGGGTCACCATTGCCCGTACGCTTGCCAATACGGTTGGCCAGCTCTCGATCGGAGACCACGGGGATATGGAGCTCATTGGCTTCTTGTAGAAGCTCGGCCGAACGTTCGGGGCCTGCCTTGCACACCATAACCGGCACCGGTGTCTCCCCTCGCACGTAACGGATGCCCACCACCCAGTCATCGGCGGCACCGATCATGACCAAGGCATGTTGCAGGCCCACCTGCGAACTGCGGGAATGCATGTCACGTCGCTGTCTCCGGCGTTCACGCCTGATTTCTGGATCACCGTACATATCCTTGCGCTCACGCTTGTGCTCGGTCTTGGTCATGCGCTGGTCGCGCTGGAATAGCCAGCGTTGCATCTTCACGTCGAGCAGTCCAACGACCAGGAATGCGACCAAGGCAGTGATGACCAAGGGTTCGAGAAGCGTCAGAAAAACACCCTCAAGGCAGCCAAAGCCACAGCGAGAGGATTCCATCAACATTTGCAGAGCCAGCCGACAAACCACCACGAACGCGACGGTGAGGGATACTATCTTGATCAGCGACTTGAGGAATTCGGTGATTCCTCGGGCAGAGAAGATGCGCTTGAACCCTTCGGCGGGATTGATACGCTCGAACTTCGGTTTTATAGGATCGACGGAGAACACCATGCCGCGCATGATGATGATATTGGTCAATATCACGGCAACAATGGTAATGAGGATAATGGGAAGTATCGAGAACATGATGACCTCGACACTCGCTGCCATCAGGCGCGGCCATACCGTATCGAAGGGTTCCTGATAAAGGCGTGTTGTAAGGCTAATCAGCCCTCGGATACGGGTTTCGATAGTACCTGCTTGAACAACGAGATAGAGCGTACATCCGAGCATGACGATGGCGGTGACCATATCGGAACTCTTGTCTACCTGCCCCTTTTTGCGTGCGTCACGAAGCTTTTTCTCCGAGGGCGGTAGCGATTTTTCTTCACTGGGTTGGTCACTCATGATGGATACCCCACTTCCATTGGAATTATCGCCGGGTGAAGGTATTACAGCATCGAACGGATCAACGTCTCGAACTGCCGATAGTGCTCATCCAGCGCATCCAACTCGCTATACATCTGTGGTACCAGAAACACGAGGTAAACCAGCATCAAGAAGGTGAACAATAGATTCTTGATCGGCAGCGAGAGAATGAATACGTGAAGATTGGGAGCCATGCGTGCCAAGTAAGCCATCATGAGATCGGCAACCAGCATGGCAATAACCAGCGGCGCGACCATCAGCACGCCGATACGCATCACTTGGTCGAGCAGGCTGAGCAAGGCCAGCGCGGCTTGTGTCTCCAGCACCGGTATGAAGGCGTCTACCGGCCATAGTGAGTAACTGCGATAGAATCCATCGAGCAGTGCCATGAAGCCGCCGGTAATGAAAAACAGTGCCACTAGCGTGATGACCAGCAAGGTACTGGTAACGCCGGATTCGGTACTGCCCATCGGGTCGAGCAACTGTCCCATGGTCGAGGCGCGCTGCAGATCGACCAGCTCTCCAGCGACCTCTGCTGCCCAGAACGGGATACCGAATACCAACCCGATGACTACACCGATTATCACTTCCTTGATCAGAAGGGCAATGAGCGTGAAGTTCGATGTAGTCCCCATCGTTGATAGTGTCTCGAAGATGGGGGGCACCATGGGAAGCGCGATGGTCACGGCAACAGCGGAACGTATCAAGCCTGTCAGGCCCAGGCGGTTGAACGCCGGCGTAATCAGAATCACACCCAAGGCTCGTGCCATACCGATGGCTGCCGCCATGATCAGCGGATAGGCCAGCTCGGTCAGTATTCCAAAGATTTCGCTAATCATCTCGACCAGAGCCTAACGTGACCAGACGGCAAAATTATCCAACACCTGATCCGTCAAGTTGACGAGTTGTCCCGCCAGCAGCGGTCCCGCCAAAATCAGCACCAGAAACACGACGATGACTTTGATCGATTGGGGTAAGGACTGATCCTGGATTTGCGTCAATGCCTGCAGCAAACCGATACCGAAGCCGATCACAATGGCAGTCAGTAGTGCTGGTGCCGAGAGCAGCAATACCGTCCATAGGGCGTTCTGCATCAGCGAGAGGAAGATATCATCCGTCATCGGCGCTACCCTCCATAGCTAAGAATCAACCCGTGCATCAGACGTGACCAGCCATCGACGGCAACGAACAGAAATATCTTCAAAGGGGTCGAGATCAGCGGCGGTGCCATCATCACCATACCCATGGCCATCAATACGTTCGAGACGATCAGGTCGATGACCAGGAACGGCACATAGATCAGGAAACCGATCATGAAGGCACGGGTGAGTTCGGACGTCACGAAGGCAGGAATCAGCACTACCAAATCATCGCTTTCGACATTTTCACGTGCTTGCTCCGACCAGATATTCTGAGTCGCATCAAGGAAGAACGCCCGCTCACGCTCATTAGCGTACATGGATAAGTATTCCTTGAGCGGCTCGCGTAGTGTCATGCCGATCTCCTTGATGTCCTCCACACTTTCCAACCCCCTAGGGCTGTTCTCGAATTGGTAATATATTTCGCCCACCAAGGGTGTGGTGATATATACCGTCAAGATCAACGCAATGCCGTAGAGCACCAGGTTGGGAGGCGTTTGCTGCACACCCAGGGCGTTGCGGATCAAAAACAACACCACGGCGATCTTGAGAAACGAGGTCATGCTTACCACCGCCAACGGCAATAGCCCGATCGTGGCGCCGACGAGCACCATCCCAATCAGGTTGGGACCAACTTCATTCATCGGTGGCAAGCCTCACGATCTGCACACCCAGGCCGTCGCCGATCTCTACCAGCCGGCCACGTCCCATGCGTCGGCCATTGACCACGATGTCCACGGCTTCCTCCATCGGTCGCGACAAAGGCAGTACGCTGCCTTGGTCCAGCTCGCGCAGTTCTCCGAGTGAGAGCTCGAGCCGACCGAATTCACATACCAATCGCACGGGTAATCGGTCCAGTTGAGCATCGTCCATGCTCGAGCGAGCGGTCTTCGAGGTATTGCGATTAGCGTTGGCATCCGAAGATGACTGGGCCATGTTGAAGTCTCCACGGGTGTGAACGTATGGCGGAGATAGCAGGCGCACTCCGTCGTGGTGGAAGTCGACGTCGGCGAGTAACCAGCCGCCGATCACCACCGCCATGCCTTGTGCAGGCTTGTCGAGCATTACCACGTCGCCGGGAGCCAGGTGGCGTAGCTCGGCAAGTGATAGATCTTGATGGCCAGCGATCCACTGCAATGGCCACGACACGGCGGGGCAATATTTCGGCGTTGGCGGGCAGTGTGTATCCAGCAGGGGCAATAACGCCTGGGCGGTGGTATCGGTCAGCGAAAGCGACAAGGCGTAGCTCTTACCCCCGGTTTCCAGTCGTAGCGGCAAGCGAATAGGGAGCGAGTCCGTCGCGGTTGTGCTGTCGCCGTGTAAACGAAGTGAACGGCTGAGTTGGGCTTCCAGCGGCTCGATCCATTCCAGCAGCGCGTACTCCAGCCACAAGGCCCGCAGCTCAGGGGGGCACATCTCCAGCGGCCGACGAAGTGCCAAGTGCTCTGTTAGCACTGCCAGGGCGTCTTGGCTGATTTCCAGCGTTGCGGGTTCTTCACCGATGGTGAGTCCGAACGTCAAAGGTTGCGAAATTGGTGAGACGTCGTAATGACGATGGCATGAAAATGTGTGATCGCCGAGTGAAAGCACTAGCGGCGCCCGTGGGCGATTCAGGGCATTCAGCGTAGTGACGATTTCCGGGGCGATACGTGTCAGTTGCG
This sequence comes from Litchfieldella anticariensis FP35 = DSM 16096, assembly GCF_000409775.1. Lineage (GTDB taxonomy): Bacteria > Pseudomonadota > Gammaproteobacteria > Pseudomonadales > Halomonadaceae > Litchfieldella > Litchfieldella anticariensis. Next base: position 266,232 of record NZ_KE332393.1, read on the forward strand.
GGGAGGTAAGGCCGGCAGTCTTGACTTGGGTCGCATGGTTTTCGTTGCCCACGGATAGTTCGATTCCCGCCATCAGTGCCCCCCTCTAGGGGTCTCGTCTTCCAGGTCCAACTCGGCACGCCCCTCTTCGGCGAGTCTGTCGGTACGGCGGCGACGTTCGAGCAGCATTTCCAAGGCCTTTCTGGCACGTACCTGATGTGCCCATTCACTGGCACGTTGATCACGCTCAGTGAGTTGGTGGAGATATTCGCGATCGGCGACTTGACGGGTTTCGTTCAACTCGGCCTGGTGCTGGTAGTGATCGTCGATGGCTTGCCTGACCTGTTCCAGCTTCTGTGCCGACCACGACGCCCCCTGCATGGCATCGAACAGCTCTTGTTCCTGCTGGTCGAAGGCGTGTCGTTGCTCGGAAAGTTGGTCATCCAGTGTCGAAATACGCTCGGCCTCGGCTTGGCAAGATCGCTGCTGTTCGATCAAGGCGAATTCCGCTCGCTGCTGGCGCCGTTCGCGCAGCGTCATCAGCCGTTCGAGTTGTTGACGTTTGTTCATGACACGATCTCGCTCATGCGTCGTTGGGTCTCTTCCAGGCGGCTGGCCTCATGGCTGGGCTGGCGCAGGAAGGCTTCGATGGTGGCATGCTTACGAACGGCTTCGTCGGTGCGTGCGTCACTGCCTTCGCGATACTCCCCGACCTGGATCAGCAGTTCGATATCTTGGTAGCGTGCCAAGAGATCACGCATCTGGCCGGCGTGTTGACGATGTTCTTTCGATGCCACTGCCTCCATCAGTCGGCTGCGGCTGGCGAGTACGTCGATAGCGGGGAAGTGATCACGACGAGCCAGGTCGGCACTGAGCATGATGTGGCCGTCGAGGATTGCACGGGCCTCTTCCGCCACGGGGTCGAGGGTGCCATCGCCTTCGGTGAGCACGGTATAGAGAGCCGTGATGCTACCGCTGGGCCCCGGTCCGGCGCGCTCCAACAGTCGTGGCAGGGCGGCGAAGAACGAGGGTGGAAAGCCACGCCGGGTTGGTGGCTCCCCCGCGGCCAGACCGATTTCGCGTTGTGCACGGGCAAAACGGGTGATGCTATCGACCAATAGCAACACGTCACGTCCCTGGTCGCGAAAGTATTCGGCCACGCTGGTGGCAACCATCGCCGCCCGAGCGCGCTCGATGGCCGGGCGATCGGAGGTGGCTACCACACAGACCGTACGGCGACGCGCCTCGGCGCCCAATTGCACATCCAGCAGCTCGCGCACCTCGCGTCCGCGTTCGCCGATCAGCCCCAGTACGATGACATCCGCTTCGCTGCCGTGCACGATGGCCGAGAGCAGCGACGATTTGCCGACGCCGGGTTCGCCGAAAATCCCCAAACGCTGCCCGCGAGCCACGGTGAGCAGGCCATCGATGGCACGAATACCCAGTGATAAGGGGTGTTGGATCAACTGGCGAGACAGCGGTTCGGGAGGCTCGGCATGCACGGGATACTCGCTCAACGAATCGTCATCGGGGTCGGGCGCCCCGTCCACGAAGGTGCCAAGCGGACTGATGACGCGACCGAGCAATGCTTCACCCACGGGAACTCCCTGAGGCGCACCGGTAGCGATCACCTCGGCGCGGGTCGACATGCCTTGCAGGTCGCCGATAGGGGAGAGAATGGCGTCTTCGTCTTCGAAGCCGATCACTTCAGCAGCCACACGACGACCGCTGAGAGGGTCGCGCAGGAAGCACAGCTCACCGATACCCGTACCGCCAACGCTGGCGTGCACCAGGAGGCCGCGAATGCGTCGTACACGGCCATGCACCGGGCGTAACTCAGCCTGGGCGACACGTTCTTCCAGGCGTGGCAGCAGCGCCTCGAGTTCGATATCGGGCATGACGTCGCTTGGGTTCATGGCGATGTCTCCGACTTGACGGCGAGCGCCCGGCGTAGTGCGTTCAATTGTGCATCGAGCCCGACATCGACCACCGCAACCGGGCTGACCAGCAGGCATTGGCCGGCTTTGAGCTGGGTGTCGCTTTCGACGCGGCAGGGAGGCTGTCCAGTGTCTTCACCAGTAGCCAGTAACGTCTCGACTTCCGTCATCCGCTCAGGAGATACGCGCACGGTGACGGCCATATCGTGACGGTACTCGCGCAACGCCTGGCGTACGCAGCGACTGATCAGTTCGGCATCGTCAAATTCCCCCAGGATGCGGCGTACCATTTGCAGGCACAGCTCAGCCATCGACTGATCCAGCCCGCTCAGGTAACGCTCCACCCGTCGGGTCGTCTGGGCCAGTAGCTCGGCAGCCTGGGCCTCGCCCTCGCGGCGGCCTTCTTCGAAGCCCTCGGCATACGCCTTGGCGGCCGTGCGGCGAGCGTCGGCTTCGATCTCGCCAGCATGCTGCCGTACACGCTCGAGAAAGGCGTAACCGTCGAGCCATGCTTCAGCCTCTTTGGCACGCAATACGGTCTTGCCCGGTCGCGTCGGGAGATCGTTCATACCGACTCCTCGGCGGTATCCTCGAGAATGGCCGCTGCCGCACGGCGGACGATGGTTGCACCGTGTTCGCGGACTTCCGGGGTGATGTCGGCATCGGCCAGACGTGGATCGCGAGCCAACCCCAAGCGTAGCCAGGCCGACAACTCAGCCGGCTGCTGCGCCAGCCAAATCGCCAAACAGGCGACACCGTCACGCAGTACGGTGTGTTCCAGGGCATCGTCGTCGGTATAGGGACCTTCATGAATCGCCAGATCGCGATTGGCCAATGCGGTGACGAATGCCGATTCACCGAAGCGCTCCTTGAGTTCGATGACGCGGGGGGCACGAATCTCACGTACGAAGGCCATGGCATGACAGATCATGCCGCAATATTGCACCAGGCTATCTCCGACATCGGGGGAGAGGAGAAATAACGCCAGATCATCCTCGTCGGGCACGGGAAGCATGTCGGGCGGCGTCAAACCATGTTGCTGGATCAGCCGCTGCGCCAACCGTTGCTGAAAGCGTGGATGACCTGCCAGCGACTGCTGGGTGGCTTCATCCGCCATGTCGCCCAGGCAGTCGCACAACCAGCGCAGCGCAATGCAGCGAGTCGGTGCAGCGACAAAGGCCTGCCACTTATCGTCGCTGGCGGATTTCTCGAGTGAGGCACCGGCATTCATGGCGGCGTCTCCAGTTCGTAGGTACCACGTCGGCGCTGTCGCCAAATCATCCAACCCACCGCGCCAGCCAATGCCAGCACCAGTACGATCAGGAGGCCGAATATCCACCCCGCACGTGCCACGCTGGAAGCCGGCATGGTGATGCCGAGGAAGGAACTCAGCATTGGTGGGGCTGTGCCTTCCTGCACGTCCAGCGTCACTGCCGCGACTGGCACCACCGACACATTGTCATAGGTAAGACCTGAAATGCCGTTGGCGACCAGAGTCTTGACGCGTGGAATTAGTGGATCAATGTCGATCGTCGGGGAATAACGCATGAAGACCGAGGCCGATGACGGCGTGCTGTCTTGTGCCATGAGGTCGTTATCGGGCAGCACCACGTGAACGCGTGACGAGAGCACACCATCGATCTGTGACACGGTATGGGAGAGCTCTTCACTGAGCGCATAGATCATCTGCGCGCGTTCCTGAACCGGAGACGATACCAGGCTATTGTTCTCGAACACCTTGCCGAGATTGGAGAACTCTTCTTCCGGTAGCCCGAGACGGTCGAGAATACTCACCGCTTCGGAGAAACGGCTTTCGTCGACGGTGACGGTCATCAGGCCTTCTTCCTGGGCTACCCGTTTGGCGGGAATGCCATGCCGCGCCAGCGTGGCCACCATGATATTGGCTTCACGTTCATTCAGGTCGGTATAAAGCTCCGTGTCACACGCTTGCAGCAGCAAGGCCATGACCATCGTCATCAGCAGTTTACCGATGACTAAACAGGGCGATTTCTTTTGATAAGTTGTCAACAAAGGTTAGCCTCGCATCAGCATCTTGACGGCCTCTGCAGGTTTAGGGGCAACGCTGGACACAAACGTCACCGCGCCAAGCTTACCAAGTTCTTTTAGTATTGTTGTTGAGTTTATTATTGTTCCTGTGTCAAGTCCTTCGATCATGCGGTCATATTGTGCGTCACTAAAATCCTCTGCTGTATCATTATCGACCTTAGTGGCTGTGGTCTGTGCATCTTTGAAATTACCTGCCATCTGTGCCGAATTAGTGTTCAATTCATGCTCTTGGATGGAAAAATTTTGCATCAGATCGAAGATACCTTTTGCCCCTTCCAAGGCATTGGACGTGAATTCTCCAGGAGTAACGGCCTGTAGTGTACTACTGGCGTTTTGTGCCATATGTTCGAAAAGATTTTGCGATGCCAACGATTCCTGAGTGGAATGATTAGCTGGCACCGGCATAGGATCCATGCTTGTTGGTACCGGAGAAGTCATAGGTCACCTATAGCGATTCGATATACTGCAATGAGCAATATGGTTGGCCGGATAGTCAATCAACCTTCCTTGAGAATATCCTGGAGCATATCCCTGCCATAGCCCATCATGTACAACCCGAACATGGACTCATAAGCGGCATTAACGGCCTCCTCGAAGGCTTGCTCATCGCCAGATTGTTGGGTGGTATGGTCAGGCTTTTGGGCTTCAGGGTTATGAGGTGCTTCCGTGGGTTGGATAGCCATGACACATCTCCTTTGATATTCCTGTCACTCGGCAACTTGGGTCTTTGTCGACACGCTGCCACGAAATACTCTGACTTCTCTGCTTCTCGTAGGCGTTGGCTGGCGCAAACGATCAACGCGCCGTGCCACGCTCTCAATCCAGGCTGGTGGCCCCCAAGCCTGGAGTGCCGCATTCCCATCGATCAATCTGGCTCTCAGAGGGTCTCCGACACGTGATTGGTCGATCGCTTCCATTAAGCGATCTGCATCGATGCCTTGTAGCTCGAACGTGCGCTGGATCATTTCCTGGCGTGTGGCAACGTGCAGTACGCCGCCATCGAAGAACCACGCCAGACCATTGGCTGAACTGACCTGATCGAGAAACTCCTCAGCCGTACCGGTGCGGATATTCCCCCGTACACGCCCCCGAACTTGAGGGGATATCTCCACCGGCAATGACAGATTGCGGCCAAATTCCGTCAGGACATCACGTACATCCTGCTCGACGATGACATAGTGGTATTCTTTAGTCAGCCACTCATTTCCCTCCCAGCGGGGATCACCAATGGCCAGCGCCGATGCAGCCCATACCGACATCCCCATGCTGGTCATAAGTGTCACGACAGTGAAACGGCAAATGCGCAAGATCCCTGATGCGAATCGGTGTCGCATCGTCGCCTTGAACAGGAGCCGGTGCGAATCATGCGGAGCCTGACGCATCCGCCATATTTCGCCCCCATATGCCGTTGACGTTTTCTTGGATCGATGACTCAATGATAGAAACTCGTGAATGAAATTTTCATGAATTAACAATCCTTTTTGTACTTCTTGCGTTATCTAATGAAATAAAATGTTATTCACTTTAATATGGACTTCATGAAGTCCGACACAAGGAGCTCTTCTGGTGATGCGCGACTGCATACGTGTTTTTCTCCTATTGCCTTTTATGGCTCTGACGGCTTGTGCAACGACGACCCCACAAACCGATGAGTCCCGTTTGGTATCCCTGGCGGACGACATTGCCCAGCGAGGAGATTACGCCACCGCTACCTCCATGTATGAACGTGCCGCAGAAGTGTCTGGGAGCAGCCTTGATATCAATGTCCGGCTTGGCAATGCTCGGCTCGCTGGTGGCGATCCACAAGGAGCGGTGTCAGCATTTCGCGATGCGTTGGCCAGTGATATCGACAATACCGAGGCCTTGTTGGGGCTGGGATCCGCCCAATTGCAACTCGGCAAGACCGAAAGCGCGGTGCGCAATCTGCAAAAAGCCGTACCTGAAATCGACACCCTATCTGCCTGGAGTCGGTTGGGGGTTGCCCATGCCTTGTTGGGCCAAGGACAGGCCGCGAAGGATGCCTTTTCCCAAGCCGTGTCGTTAGCCCCGAACGATCCCGATACGCTCACCAATCTGGCGCTGGCACAGTCGCTGGCCGGTGACAATGCCGAAGCGATAGCGCTGATGCACGATGTCACCGCGTCACCACTGGCCGAGGAACGCCACTTCCGCAATTTGATCCTGGTGTTGGTAATGGCCGGTGACACGGACCAGGCAGCAAATATCGATATTCCCGACATGTCCTCATCACTCCGTCAGTCGTTGATCGAGCAGGCCCGGAACATTCGTGACCTTCCCACTCCTCGTGATCGTGCCCAGGCCATGGGGCTAGCCATGGCCAATTGATCTCGCTTCTACATGTCACTTGTAGTGGCGTAGTTGGTTGAGCTGCTGGCTTCCCCTTCGAGTTTCTGGCGGCGAGAATTGGCTCGCTCACGGTTGGCCAGGCGCTCCTGGGCAGCATTAGCGACTGGCTCCGCCCGTGCCGGCCCCATCTCTCTTCCGTGTACCAGGTCGCGGGGGCGCTCGACCATGAATTGCAGATTGAGGTCGTTGGCGCAGCCGGGTGGTAACGTCACTATGCCGGTCTCCCCGGTTTGCGTTCGGCAGGCGATGGGGGCGATCGATTGACGTAGCGAAGCGTCGTTGCCTGCCTGCGCAACACCGGTCGCACGATAGCCCGTTTCCCATGACATTGGCCCGAGTGACGATGAACAACCGGCCAGCAATGCCAAGAAGGGAATCAACGGCCACGCTTGCTTGGTGGATCGATGAGTCATTGTTCTCACTCCAGCACTCATTGCAGATGGAAACCGAAAGGATCATCCCGCACTAACGCGGGAGAGGGCCGGTTGTCGATTCGCAGCTCGCCGTTACGGACATATCCCTGATCCAGTGGTGTTCTTGGCACCGGTGATGAGGTCGGCTCGACGATGTACGGGGTGATCAGGATGACCAGTTCGGTTTCGTTGCGCTGAAAGCGGCGCGAGCGAAACAGGTTGCCCAGGACCGGGAGATCGCCCAATACCGGAACACGTTCGACGTTGTTGGAAGCGTTACGCTGGAACAGGCCGGCAATGGCGAAGGTTTGACCGCTGCCCACCTCGACCAGGGTGTCGGCACGGCGCACCTGCAAGCCAGGAACGCTGGTGCCCGCAATCTCGACACCGCTGGTGGTCAAGCTGCTCACCTCTGGACGTACCTCGAGCGATATGCGGTCGTTGGGTAGCAAGACCGGTGTGAACAGTAGCGAGACACCAAACTGCTTGTACTCGATCCCGACCAGATCGTTGCTGACCGGTACCGGGATGGGAATCTCGCCACCTGCCAGAAAACTGGCGGTTTCGCCGGTAACGGCGGTGATATTGGGTTCGGCCAGAATCTGCAACAGGTCGTTTTCCTGGAGGGCCTGGAGCAAGCCGTCGACACTGTCGACGCCACCGCCGATGGTGCCGAACGCGTTATTGGCGATCGAGCCGGGAAAGACACCAAGCGAGAATGAGCCGTTGTTGATCAAGGCGCTCCAACTGACGCCATATTGCAGCAGTTCCTCGCGTGCCACCTCGGCGAAACGAACGCGGATATTGATCTGGGTGGCCCCTTCATAGGTGGAGTTGTTCAAGGCCGGGTGATCGTTAGGCGTGTGGCTTTCGAGGGTGGACTGGGCGGCAATGGCTTCCTCGACATCGCGGCTTTCTCCTTCCGCTACCAACTGGTTGCCGGCCATGCGCAAGCGGATAGGGCTGTTGTCGTCGAGCTCCTGTAGTGCCTGGTTGGCGCCTTGATCACCGTCGCGCACCTGTAGACGTATCGATGCTTGAGTCCGCTCGTCGTTGCTGAGTGCGATCAGATTGGTATCGCCGTGGCTTTTGCCGAACAGGTAGAGGACACCGGGTGAGACGACCTGCACATCGGCAACCTCGGGGTTGGCGACGAACACCGAGGCCGTTCCCTGATCGAAGCGCAAGATCCGCCCCTGGCCCGTTTCCAAGGTGAGTGTGCGTTCACCGCTGCTATCGACTTGCATTTGGGCGTGGCCGGGCACCGCCAGCAGGATCAGCGGCAGGGCCAGCAGGTGTGTCATCCAGCGCATAAGTGGGCTTCTCGCTATCGAATAGCGACACAAGGCTCGGGATATCGTCAAGGTTGCTGCCGTCACAGGGTCTGCTCCATGCAGAGAGATGAATTGTTATTGACTCGTCATTCCTTGGGGGTGCTGGCCGGTTGATTGGTGCCGTGCTGGGAGATCGGTTTAGGCAATCTCACCTGGGCCAGCGACTGCAGGCTGAACTCCGATGCCACTTCCTGCCAGGCCATGACCGGCAGGTCCAGGTTGTGGCGCTTTGACCATTGCTGAAGTACGGGACGTACGTCACTGGAGGTGACGACCACGGGTGACATGTCCGCATCCAGCTCATCCAGCCGTTGCTGGAACCAGGTATTCAGTGGCCGTGACAACTGCACCGGGAGCCCACTGCTTTTTGGAGTTCCACCCTCGCCGTCACGCAGTGTGGCGCGTATCGCTTCTTCGAGTTGGCGGGTGACTACCCACGCTGGCAATACCCGGTCGGCGCGGGCATAGCGATGACATATCTGACGAGCGAGTGCGGCCCGAACGCGCTCGGTCAAGCGGGGCACACTCTGCTCCTGCGGGCCCCAAGTCACCATCGCCTCGAGGACGGTTCGCAGGGCACGCAGTGGCACACCTTCGTCCACCAAGCGGCGCAGAATGTCCGCCATTTTCTGCAACGACACCACTCGAACCGCTTCGCCGACCAGTTCCGAGTAGTCCTGTTCCATGCGCGACAGCAACGTGCGGGTTTCCTGAATACCGATGAATTCGCCTGCATAGCGAATCAGGATCTGCTCCAGGCAATGGCATAACACCTGGTCGACGGTTCGATAACCGATGCCAGCCTCATCGAGCTGCTCGATATCCGGCGTCGCGACCCAGTTCCCGGGACGGCGGCCCACCAGCGATGGGTGGCTGATGAACTCGACCTCGAGCAGTTCCAAGTGCATGGGGTCATCGTCGAGCAACACTCGATCAACGGGAATCTCACCCTTCATCACCGGGACTTCGTCGAGTTGGATACCGAAGTGATGATCTTCCATGCGGGCATCGACATTCAGGCCGATGCTGGGCATGTCCACGCCGAGATCGCTGCCAGCATGGCGCCGTGTTTCATCGAGGCCGCTGCGCAGGACATCGAGCGCCAGTGCATCCGCCAGTGAGGTACTCAGCGATAGCACCACACGGTGATGTTCTGCCTGAGGAGCGCCCTCCGAAGTTCCCGCGCTCTTCGTCGTTTCCGTCGAGGATTTCTGGGGAGTATCAGAGGAGGTGTCGGGCCCCGACTGGGGCTCGCTGGATGTTTCATCCTCGCTCAGACGCCGGTCGCGACGCCGTATCATCCAGGCTGCAAGGCCGAGCCCAGCGGCAAGGGCCAGGAATACCGTGGTGGCAAACCCCGGGATGAAGGCGGCGAAGAACAGGATGACAGCGGTCAGTCCCAACGCGCGGGAATTGCTACCTAGCTGGGCAACGATCTCGCTGCCAAGGTCCCCAGCCTGGTCGGAGTTCACTCGTGTCACCACGGTACCGGCCCCGACGGCGATGAGCAGTGCCGGAATCTGCGCAATGAGTCCGTCACCGACGGTCAGCAAAGAGTAGGTGTTCACGGCCTCGCCGAACGACATGCCGCGTTTGAGCATGCCGATCAACAAGCCACCGATCAGATTGACGCTAAGAATGACCAGGCCGGCAATGGCGTCACCCTTGACGAACTTCATGGCCCCGTCCATGGAGCCGTAAAGCTGGCTTTCGCTTTCCAGACGCTTGCGTCTAGCACGCGCCTCTTGCGGGTCGATATCGCCGTTGCGCAGATCGTTGTCGATACTCATCTGCTTGCCCGGCATGGCGTCCAGGATGAAGCGGGCGGCCACCTCGGCAACACGCTCGGCTCCCTTGGTGATGACCAGGAACTGGGCCACGGTGATGATCAGGAATACCACCAGACCGATCACCACCTCACCGGCAATCACGAAATTGCCAAATGCCGAAACGATCTGGCCTGCATAGCCTTCAAGCAGGATCAGGCGCGTGGTGGTAATCGATAGGGCCAGGCGAAACAACGTGGCCAGCAGAATGATCGCCGGTAGCGAGGAGTAGTCGACCGGGTGGGCGATGTAGAACGCCACTATCAGGATCAGTAGGCTGAAGCCGATATTGATGCCGATCAGCGCATCTACCACCGTGGTGGGAAGCGGAATGATCATCATGATGACCGCCAGCACGACGAAGATAGCGATCACCACGTCGCTACGCTGCGCTGCGCGTAGGGCGATGCCATTGAGCCTGGTTAGCAAACTGCTCATCCTTCACTCCGGCGCTGCACATAGTCACGGAAATAGTGTCGAGCATCGCCGTGATGACCGGCGACCCAAAGTGCCCGGCTCCGTAGCAGTGAAAATGTCGGTGAAGGACCTTGTAGATGTTCGAGATGTCCGACTGTTTCGAGCGCACGCTGGGTATCGCCGGTCACGATGAAAGCCTGGGTCAGTGTATGCAGGATGCCTGGGTGGGCCGGCGCAATCTGGGCAGCGAGCAACAGCAGCACCAAGCCACGCTTGCGGCTACCGCTCTTGATATAAAGGTGGCCCAGCATGTGCAGCAAATCAGCGGCATTACGGTCCATGTCATCGGTCACGTCTCGCTCTCCTTCGCGTCCTCTGCGTAGCGCGCTTCCCAAGCCAAGCGCTGGTCGATTTCCTCTGTGAGTAACTGAGAGGCCAGGTCGGTGACATCGCTTGCGGCATCCAGCCGCGGCAATAGGTTGTCGACCACGTGTTGCAGCAGCTCGATACTCCGCTCATTACTGTAGAGTGACGGATCACTGGCATCGGGTAACCCCAAGCGCTCGACGTGTTTGAGCAACGAGCCGGAGCGTCCTTGACGTGCCTGAGAACTCTCCACCGCCCGCGAGAAGTCAGCCTGTCGATCGGGGTCGACAGGTTTGCTGGTACCGGTTTCATCGGTACGGGTTACCGCCTCCGGGGAATCGCGGAGGCGATAGTCGTCGTTGGCGCGGTCGGTCGTGACTTTCATCAGGTAGCGTCCGCGTTGGCTACAGCGTCAGGGAAAACTGGTCATCGCCGCGTCGCAGCGTGACACGATTGTCTTTAATGTCGGAGAGCACCCAGCCCTCCGGTAACGATGCCCCGGGATAGAGACGTTCTCCCCGAGCATCGATGACATAAGGGTTTTCGCCGAACCATACGGCCTGGAATTGGAATTCTGGCTTCTCGGGTGTGAGGCCCGGTCTGGCGTTACTGATCAATACCAGACTGCTGCCGTAGCGCTGATCGAACCAGCGCTGCACGCTTTGCCAGTCATTGTATCGGTTGGGAGCGAATTCACCGGAGACGACGAGATGATTGCCGGCATCCTCGACTTGCAGGCTATCGAGCCCAGCCTGGGCCAACTGCTGCTTCAAGGCCTCGGCCGGCGTGTGGTCTTCTGACATGGCAAGTATCAGTGCCGCCTCCGCAGCCTCTGGGTGCAAGAGGGCCGTGGAATGCAACGCACTGGCGGAGATACTGGCGCCTGCCTTATTGGCCCCAACGAATTGATACGCGCCGATGAGAACCACCGTGGTGCATAACGCCGTCACAACGGCGCTTCGCTTCATGCGTATTCGGGTATCGTTGCTCTGTCGGCGGCTTAGGCTTTTGAAGCGTTCTCTCCAGGCCTCTGGAATGGGGAGCTTGGTTATCTGCTTATGGATGAAGAGAGAAATGGGAGCCAAGCGCTTCGAGCAAAACCCCAGCGCAGGGGCCAAGTGTCGCCGGCAACGCTGGAAGGCAGGAGACACCGACTTGCGGACGAATTGCAAAAGGGCGGGCGCCGATTGGTGGGCAGACTGAACAATGGGAGTGACGGACTCCCGGATAAGCTGGATGACCGGGGGCAGCGAAAGCACGGGTTGGGAGAGTTGCAGCTGCACATTGCCAATGGCGATCGTCACGGGCAAGTTGGTCCGCCAGCCGGTGCCTTGCTTCAGGTACTTACCACCGACCTCAACGTCGCCCCCCACAGCCTCAATGGCGACCATACGCGCATGAAAACGCAAGGTGACATGCTCAGCAGTGATGTCGTCATCGCTGAGCATCACGTCCGACTGAGGGGAAGAGCCGATACGGCAGACAGGCTGCTCAAGCGGAACGACCACACCACGATGAAACCCACTCATTACCTCCAGTGTGGAAAACACTTCCGTCACTGGCAAAACGAACGAGCTTAAGGATGACATGAATGCGGAGGCCATAAAGACACCTGTCATGAAAAACTGAACCGCCCGCCACCTTTCTTTCTGGCGGGCGGCCAGGAAAAGGGACAGCGACTATCGCCCGCATGCACTAATTCTCAGTGCATAGAATTCATGGTGGGTAGGCGAAACCGCCACGCCCACCCAAGAGTGCAACAAATCCTTTACTGTCCCCGCGATGACTTCGCGGCATCGATTCCCACCATTCCTTTTGATTTTGCTAGGCTGTTTTCCCAATACTCCTGAGCCACTTTTTCCAGCTCTTGCTTTATCGTGTCGCTATCGTAGGATTTTCCTCCTTCGGTCCCCTCGGGGCCATCATTTTGCTTTCTGACCGGCATTCTGAACAGTCCCATGATACTTCTCCTTCAATTGCTGAGGATTGGGGGTGCAGAATGGCTTTTCATGCATCAGAAAAGAATTCTGATCCCCTAGTTGCATTGCTATCCAGAAAAGCTTTTTTGTTGGACAGTTTCATATTAGAAGAAAGATATGGCAGCGCAATTTCAAAAAAGTAACAAAATGATTCTAAGTTATTATTAATGTTAGTGCGTTGATTTCATTTGAAAAGTAGATAAATTCCTATCCTTTTTGGCAAGAAAATGAATGCCTGTCATCTCTCTTTCTCAATACTGATTATAGAGCATTATAAATAGCTAAATGCTGGGTTATAAGTGATGTCTTTTATATAACGCGTGCTGATTATTGGCGGTTGCTACGAGCCATGAATCTCCCATTCGTTCATGCTGTCACTCGTTCATCGTGTAACGGTGATGTTTGAGCGCTTCCTGGCAGATAGACCCGATCGCCGGCTTTGAGGGACGTCAGGTCGCCAAGATGGTCCATGTTCAGCATCGCCACATCCACGACATCATATCCATGTGCCACTGCGATACTGCCCAGTGACTGGCCAGGGAGCACTTCAACCCACAGGTACCCTTGGGATTCGAGAGCAGGGTCGGTGCGCCTATCCTGGACCACCACACCCTCGTTCGATGAATTGACGTGTAGGTTGAGGCCGTCTGGGGCCAATGCAGCACGCTGCGGCTCAAGCCCTCCCGAGCGAGATTCTGACTCCTCGTCCTCCGTCTCATCCGATCCGGAATTGGACTGATCTCTGAAGTCGCTGATCAAGGACATTGCGGACCACAAGGAAAAGCTCAACAGACCACCGCCAATGAATAACGCGAAGTCACGATCTGCCGTCGAGGGAAAGCGCCACCATGGCGGCTTAACTACATTAACAAAGTCAGACCTCGTCATTTCTTTGACACCAGAACCAGAATTCAAGAACACAAACTTATCTGGCATTATCTTACTAATGTGGCGGGCAACAAGACTTGCCATATATGTATTTCTGTACAGCACCAGCGACCCGAGTGAAAACAGTACTCCGCCAACTAATCCAGAAGTCGCCGCAGCCCCAGCCAGCCATCCTCCAGTTCCTGAAAGGACAAGTCCGTCTACGACCAAGGGGGTAGCACTACCCCAAAAATAAAGCTGAAGCCCTAAATCATCTGGCTTCATTTTATATTCTCGCCCTGTCAGCCCACGCCATATATCTTGTATCTTCTTTCCCGTAAAAGCCTTTCCGGTCACAGCTTCCATGAAAGTGATTGAAGAATACAAAGCGTATGCCATCTCAATCATTACGTTAGCTACGGGACTCTGACCCTCCAATATTTTTTGACCGGTACCAGTAAAATGCACAACAGTGGTAGCAATTTCCAACAGCCGTAGGTTTCGACCAAGGTTAGTATCTGGCGCAGTCTGCGCCGGAAATCTCGATCTTATGATGAAACTGGCACCCCGCAAGCCATAGGCCATGGTATTCGCTACCTGGGATATCGCTTGCGGGATTATCGGAATTAACTCCGGTAGCATGAGAGCACTACCGCTAGCACTTGCAATCGCAATCGCGAGTGCCGTTTTCGTCATCTCCTTGGAGTTTCGAGATACATCGGGTGCAGGGTGAGACTTCCTGTGAACTTGTATTTCTATTATTTCTGACTGCTTAGGGAGGAGTGACTCGGCCTGCGGATCCAAAAAGCCTAGATCTCGCAACCGACCACTATCGATTCGGAATTTCGCCGTAGATGCTGCCCCATCTGGATTCTCAGTAATTTCAGTTGTTCTCTTTGTCCTAAAGAAAAGTAAGTCCCAAGACGACTGCCGCCGCAGTTCGTCGAACCCCCTGCGATCCACGCCGTGGAGCTGGAAGATAGGGCCTTCAGCCCCCACCGAGAGTTTAGTAATCGTGCCTTTTCGGTCTGCTTCTTTCAGAGCCTTCCGTGTCGCGTGCTGCTGGAGCAATGAAGTGTCGATCTGATCGAGCTGGGGTTTCCGGAGAGCATTCCACTGCAACTCCGTAAATGCTGCCAGCTGATCAGATCGTAGTTGCCTGAACTGCTGGGTTGCGATCTGTGCCAGTTCTGAAGGAGAAATACTGTTCAGTTGAGTCTCCGATAGACTGGACAGCTGATCAATACTTGGAGTCGTATCCTCAGTCACTGAGGGAGCCGCAGGCTTTCGAGACTCTTGCGTCGGTTGTGGTGCGTTTGGCGAGGCGTCGTTTGCTATTGCCGGTTGATTTTCCGGTTGTGACTTTTGGCTTATCGTCAAAGGTGATGTGGCCCACAACCCATTACCGCTGTGCTCGGCATAGGGAAGGCCTTCATCTCCCCGCAGCCGGTGTCTCAGATTAGTCTGACTCAGGTCTGTGACGATGACATAAACATCACCGTTAGCATTGACGTCACGTGCTAACTCGTTGCCGTTCTGGTCACGAAAATGGACGATTTGACGATCACTCTCTGCCTGCGCCACCGACAACGAGACCCGTTCTCCTCTCCCGCTGGAAGGCCAGCGGAGGTGTCCATCTGCATCCACACGCCCACTGCGTGGCACCGTGCCGCGATTCAGGGTAAAGGTAGTGCCATCCCGTGCGGGATCAACAGAACGTATGACATGGACATAATGCCCTGATGGTAGCGCACCATTGCTCGAGGCCCGATTCAGAGTCTCTAGGTCGTCGAGCCGATACAGGCGTGCGAAGCCTTCCGGCGGCGTCGTTTCGAGGCGAAATTTATGCGGAATGACGTCTGAATTACCGAAATGTGCCGTACCGGTTAGGCTCAAAGGTGAGTCACTGGTGAGATCTGGAAGCAATGGCTGCCGCTCCGGTCTGCGGAAGGCCTCTGGAATGGGAGAGGGCCGTTCGGAAAAAGAAGAGCCTTCAGGGTGGTAGCTGGCTGAGAGTGAGCCTGGGTCGATACCTTGTTCGTGAACGACTTCTCTAGCAAGTTCAATGAACTGCTCGGTTTCCCAGAGCTCGATAGGCTTATTGAAAGTTCGAATTTCCGAAAAATCATGTAGATAAAAGGTGCCGTCCTCACCTATCAAGAACTGCAGATCGCTTGGTATTTTCCCTTGCGCAATAATCCAGTCTCGAGTCGCCTGCAGGCTTCTTATGCTGTTCTGGCTGAGTAGCGAACGATTTGCTCCTGGTGGCAGCAAAGTACCGCTATGACCCGGATAGCGGTCCATTAGAAGGGCATTGTGGCCATATACGTTCACGATCCCATGGATGGGAGCGACGAAAGGGAATCCTTGATCAATGGCGGTCTGATTAGCGGTCTTCTCTGCGTCAGCAGAATACAGGCTTGTTTCATTGCGAAAGATCACAAGTACCTTATCGCAAAATGCAAATGCAGTTTTATGGAGACCGGCTCCTAGCATTTCACCCAAGTGCTCACCTGCAGGCTGGATTACCCGACTTACTCTCTCTTGGGTTAGGATCAACTCCCCATTTACCAGCTTCACAGATCCTGATCGATATGTGTCATCCTTGCGCCCCGGATGCAAGATTCGCCATTGCGATGGTATATCGGTATTCGGTATGACTATTTCCGAGCGATAGATATCTGCAATCTTTTGAGCCAGTGAGTGAGCAATATCACTAGGATTCTGAATATCCAGCACAAGAGGCCCTTTGGCATCTCGCCACTGCCGCCTTGCCCTGTGTAAATCGGGTGATATTAGGAGCTCATGAGGAGTCAATTGTTGGTCGAAGGCCCGTAAGTGCTCCGAATCGATAACCTCGACCGTAATACGCGCTGCATCTTGAGATGCACTAGGTCCAATATCATTGAGAATAATAGCCAAGGGTATGGCTTGATTGCTTTGCCGTGTTTGGCCTTCAGTATCAAAGGGAAGGGCAACCTCAGTGATGAGTTGTACCACCTCCTCCCCACCATCCTGTACGAGCTCGAAGCGGTGGGAGGCTGGTTCGAGGCCTAACTCCTGCAGAGCACGAGTCCTCGAACGACCTAGAACCGTTTGAGCGGGATCACCACCGGTCCAATAGCTATTGAGTGTGTTTTCATTTCTGACATCCTGGCCGACCAGTCGCCTTGGTCGAATCTCAAATGTTCTGAGCAGGTCTGCCAACAAGATGGAGCCGCTTCCCTTAGGCAGGCTCCCCCTGTAGAAGGTTCCAATATCCAAGTCAGCAATTACAGGTCCACTACCGATCTCACCAGAAAGGTTGTGAATATGTGCGTAGAATTCGATGCTCGAGTCTTTCGAGCTTCTGGCGCGAAGACTATAAACTCGAACCGTTTCGATATCACCATTTGAATCGAGAGGAGCTTTAATGCGCAAATCGTTTGGATTGAAAGTATAATTAATATGAGATGGGAGCCTTGAATCTCCCGGCTGGCGTTTAAGGATGTTGCTGCTTTCTGATCGCGATGATTCGTCTCGTCCGAATGGTCCTAAAGCGCCTCTATCATCACCCCGATCAATGGCTTTTCGGCTTTCTTTATAGTGTCTCTTTAGGAAGCCCATGACTCTGGTCATGGTGTTTCCTTCGGTGCTAGAGGAAGATGAAATCCAACTTGGATTTTTGAAGTTGGGATTATAAATGGGAGCGCCAAATAAATGGCCATCGGCATCCACTTGACGAGCGGCGAGAATATTCTCCGAAGGAATTTGACCATTGAATCGGATCTCGTAATGATCCATCCCAATGAGAAACTTGTCCTCTACAGGCAAGGACGAGACGATGGCTTCATCAGATACACTGTCGACGATAGTGTACAGCCATCCACTTTTTGTGTTCCCCTCATCTGGATCAACTATTGCGAAACTTTTAGCATCTCTAGCTGACACCGATGTTGATATTGCGCCATACGGATCGGGTTGCCCCTCCTCACGGAAACCATTAGCGAAAATAACGCCGGGCGGTCGGCCGTCACCACGAAAGATAACAGTCGGTTCCTCATGGTCTGGTGTCGGTGTATAAGCTTCTTCTGCTGCCCACGGCATCCGAGTTCTTAGTACCTCAGGACGATATTCATGAATTGACGTATCCACCTTTCGCTTGGTGAAAACCTCGACCGGTGCTACTGATGGCTTGGGGTGCGCCGTACCAGTGAGGCTCAGCGGCGAGTCACTGGCGATATCGGGAAGCAGCTCCTGCTGTGAGTTAGGCCTGCGGAAGCCCTCGGGAAGTGTCGAAGGTCGTTCCGGATACGGCGTACCCTCCGGATGATAAGCGGCGGAAAGTGCCAGCTCAGATGGCTGCTGCTGGAAAGGTGAGAAGGAAACAAGCGTGGAGGGAGCGGGGTAAGGTTCCGCCCGGGGCCGGCGGCTAACGGGGAGCACGACAGGGGTGTCGTTCAGCCCGTCGTGTCGAGAAGCGTAAGAGCCGTCACTCGCCTGAGTGGTTCCCTCGGTTCCCCCCTCGCCAGGCCCGGATGACTGCAAACCTCTAATACTCATGCCGGTACCGAAAACCCCGATGGCAAGGTTCATCATCGCGTCTGTAAACTCGCGATCCGACATTTGGTGGTGATTACGATACACATGGCCAGAAAAGTGAAGCGTCTGGGGGATGTCGACGGCTAGGGAGGCAACATCCAATCCGCGTGCGGCATTGACCATGCCTACATAGCGGAAAGGGCCCGCCGCCATAGGCAAGGCTGCGGAGGCGATCGCCCCGTAATTCATCAGCGATTCCGTATCGTACCAGTCGCCGCCGTGCCCAACATGGTGCCATTGGTTGTAAGCAGAACGGGCGCCGATATAGATTCCTCCAGCCACCGCCAGTGGTAACGCAACCGGCGCAGCGCCGGGGATAAAGGAGGCCCCCGTTGCCGCCATGGTCGTGTAGTTGACCGCGTTGTCGAGCGTCATGTCAGGAGCCCGCACATCCACTACCTCGAGTGGGATGTTTTCATCCCGATCAGGCGTCATCTCAAGGTCGGTTGGTGCCACCAACCTGCCATTTGCGTTGAACTGCCGGTTGTGCTTGCTGAAGTCCTCTAGATCCCTGAAGTCCCTGCCGGTGGCATCGACATAGCGCACGTCGCCATCACCACGCTTGACCGCCACTAGGGCGATCGTCGCCTCATTCCCATCCAGACCTACATAGGAGAGCGGTACGGCCCTGACCTCGGGATTGTCGCCTCCATGATCGCGGATCTGCTCCAGCACCTTGTCGAGATTCCCGATCCGTCCTCCTGACACCCCCAGGGCTTGCCTCGTCCAGCCTCCCAGCTCTCCCTCCTCCCGCCGTTCATATTCGGCGTTGAACGTGGGATCGGCGAAAAACTCTTCAAAGCGGGATTGATAGAAATCATCCAGAATACGCTGCTGATAGTCTCCGCCTAGCGAGTCATACATCGCACGCTGGCTATACTCCTCCTCCGATTCCCCCGGGAGCCTTGCGCGCCACACAGCTTGCTGGGCATCCCACTGAGCAGACTGCTCAGCGACGGTGAGACGATCCTTAGTTTCCTGTAGTTCGAGATAGACACTGGCAAGTTCTGAGCGCTCAACCCATCGCCATTCGGGATGGCTAAATGGGTTGTCACTATCATCGACCAACACTCGGGCCGGAAGGTCGAATTCTTCCAGGGCCCCCACTCCAATCTGCGCATAGCGTTCGGCAACTGGTCTCGGAACCTGAACCGTGCCACCGATCTCGACAAGTTCGTGCTCGGGTGGTGCACCTTCTGGTGCTGCGACGCTGGGTGGCCCAACCGCTCTTTCCTGCTCTTCCAGATCTCCTTCCAATCCGCCGATATCGCCACCCAGTTCTTCTATCCGAGCTGCGCTATGTTCCACGCCGACACGACCCGCCGCCCTGCTAGTCTCATCCAAGCGGCCTATCGCCTCATGCCACTGCCGAATAAGATCGGCATTGCGGTTGTTCTCCCACCTGGTGTCCAGTGCATCGTCAGCGGGTGCAACATTCACCGTCTTGGTCGTATTTTCATAGTGAATATCGATCCAAACACCACCATCCGCTGCACTCCGCGCATCGTTGAACGAATATCCTTTATACTCTCCCGAGTGCTGGCCAAATATTCCATCGTATCTATAGACAGTGCCATTCTCATCGACATATTCTTCTATATATTCATCCGCAATCTGCTCGCGTATTTCTGCAGCCTCCAATCTGGCGATGTCAACATCATGCTGAGACTCGGCTCTTGCCAATTGTTCTTCAGTATTTTCCTTTCTTCTTTTAGCCTGATCCAAATACTCATCCACTTCCTTGGCATCGATTCCTTCATATGCACTTGGGTTGTTCTCAATCTCCTCTAAAAGCCTCTCTAGGTGTAAAATATCAAAGTCAGACAGGCGATCATCCCCTTTAGCACGATGCACCTCAAAATTGGAAAACATCACAGCGGCCTGTGCAAGTTCAGCACTATTATCACCAGCGATTTCTCCGGGGGAGAGACCTCTACGACCCTCCTCTAGTGCAGAGTTGGTCTCGTCAAGCAGACGCTCAGCCTCCTGAAGTTCCTCTTTCGCTTCACGGGCAAGCTCGAGTCCCCTCTCTGCCTCCTCAAGTCGCTCACTGGCCTCCTCAGGACTAAGTTGTGAATCTGGCTGACTCCATTCCATCCCATGGGGATTCAATATTTCATTGATCCTGGCCATACTGCTGCGCATGGCCTCTTCGGAGTCGGGGTCAACTGCATAAAACTCCAGGGCAGCTCTGCGCACCAGAGAAGCATAGGCAGCCTCCTGCCATGCGGCATAGGCGATATCACGCGCACGGAGCGCTTCTTGTGCTTCATCCGAGTTCTCGCCATACTCCTCAACGGCATCCTCCATCTCTCTTTTATGAGAGTTATAATCTTCCCTTAGCTCATCAGCTCGACTATCTTCATCACCTCCAAACAACCAGGAGTCCCTATTAAGCCATGCATCTATGAGGATTTGAAAAATCTCTCCATGTTCTCCATCCAAATCAGTTGCTTGTATTGTCTCAAGCATGGCTTCATCTATATCATCATTGACATCTCCACTGACCTCTCCATCTTCTATCGCTATTTCATCCCCACTCTCGTCATCACGCAGCGTGACATTCCCATCATCATCGGTGATCACGGTACGATCATTCCGTGATACCTCCCGCCTTGTTTCTCCGTTATCCGTGATCGTCCTTGTCGTCACCCCCTCCTCATCAACAATGATTTCAATATCTAGCCCGCCATCTACCAGCGGCCCCTCTGGACGGGTTGAGTATCTTTCCACCACTCTACCTTGTGAATCAATAAAGTAGGAATAATGGCCATTGCCGCCATTCTCACGCCCACGAGGATCATAGTTAGAAATCGTACTTTTCCGATCATCATAGGAAGCGATTATCTCCCTATCATCCCCATACGAGTATATTGCCCGATACCGACCATCGTAATTACCCTCTTGGTCATACTGCTCCCAGTCAGCGACTTTGAACCCTGCTGCCAACAACTGGGCTGTCAACTGTTCCTCGGTAATCCCTAGTTCATCGGCTATCGTTCCGAGCTCCTGACCTTCGGCAAAGCTCTCCGCAATCTCGTCGACACTCTCCCGAGTCGTTTCCTGACTGGGATCCAATTCCGTGCGATGGCCCTCCTCATCGATGACGACCGTAGGATGATCATTCTCGCCCCCCGTCGTCTGGATAGTGACGACCTCCCCCTCGTCACCATTGGGTCGCACTGTTTCCGTGATCGTTTCATCGGTTTCCGGATGAGTGATTTCAGTGATGCGTACCCCATCCTCTTCCGTCACCGAGACGTCATAACCTCCAGCCTCGAGCTCAGCGATTGTCTCGTCCCTATCGGACAGCTCATTCTCTTCGGCAACCAGATCGAGGCTCTTGCCTTCGGACACGTCGGCGACCAGCTCATCGGCATCCGGGGGATCGGCTTCGGAAACGTTATCAACTGGTTCAAACTCCGGGTATGGCTCTTCGGTATCGACTGCTGGAGTGAAATAGTAGTCATCCGGCGTGAGACTCAGGTCGTTCTCTTGATTAAGAGCCGAGCTATGCATCGCTTCCATATATTCGAGCGAGTAGACACCAAACCCTTGGCCGCTGCTGGTGGGGAGGTTTCCCGTCTGAGCTTGGTAAATGGGAGACGTTCCATGGCTCCACTGTGTTGGAGAGTGGTGTGAGACAGGCTGAGGGGAGGGGGATTTCTGTGCCTTGACGATGGCTTTGGCGAACGCCATTCCACTGCTGCTAGAAGTTTTCGAATAGGAATGTAAGACACCTTGCAGCTTTGCCACGACGGCCTCCTTGCCTAGAACAGAGTACTGGCGAGATCCATTTCTCGCGCTTCAAGTACCTCGACGCTGGTGATTAATGAGAGTCAGCTTTACTAACGTAGTCACAGAGTCGATAAAGTGAAATTCAAGGAGTAAAAAAAGAATAATGCTCCACTAAGAGTGGCCATGACAGAATTTTCAAAAAGGCAGCGTAGGTTTTGCGAAAAATTTGAATTCTGACGCTTTATCATGATCGTGCTATCGTCATACCCTGTATTTCACCATTGAATCATGCACAGAGGTGCCCAAGGCACACTAACGTGGTTCTTCCTCTGGCAGATATACCCGGTCGCCAGGGAACAGAATGCTGGGGTCGATGATGTGATCCAGGTTCAGCATCACCACGTCCTCGACCTCGAGTCCCCGGTGTACTGCGATGCCCCCTAGAGTCTGCCCTGGCTCGACATCGACCGGCTCGTAGTCCCGAGCTTCCAGTTCCGGGTTGATACGTCCGTTATCACCCATCGCCCCTTCGGCATGTTCTTCGACATGGTGTGCCATCACCCAGCCTTGTTGCCCGTTAATAGAGCCCATGCCACGAACGGGGACCCATTCATTGCCCTCGGCATCAGCGACTCGCAGACCTGTTTCGGTCAGGAAGGTGCCATGCGGGACATCGGTGACGATTGGTGCAGTTGCTGCGGGGGATGCATGTAGGTTGAGACCCGCCGGTGCCAAGACGACGAGCTGTGGCTGGGAGTCGATCGGGGATAGAAATTCTTCCAGCGGCGCGACGGAAGGTGTCCTTGTCTCTTGCGTCAATGACGGTGGTTCGGGGGGTACGAAATTAGATGGTACGTAACCGGGTAACTCAGGATCAGGATGCTCGGGATTGGTCGACTCTGAATCGGATCCCCACGCCCCCTGTGCCGCCAGCATGCCGGCGCCCAACAACCCAGGACCAAAGGTAGTGGTGGTAACGATATCCCGTTTCTTGGAAGACGACTCACCCGACTGTTGTGGTTCATTGCTCTTGAACGGTTTAACTTTCCTCCCGATATGAGAATCCCTGAACCACAGGAGAGTGGACCCGGCCCCAAATAGCGTACCTGCAGCGGTGTGGCCGGCTTCCATCATCCCCTTCGTTGCCAGCAGGTCCGACCCACTCGACCCCGCATACAAACCGCTGCCAAGTATGAACATGGGCAGTGCAACGTCATCCGCCCAAGGCATGAATGGCTGGCCCGTGACGGATTCCTGAAAGGTTTTAAAGAGATAAAGTGTGTTGCCGCCTGCAAAAAGTGCACTGGAGGAAGTATCTACGACACTTTCCATCCCTATTAGCTGGGTGGCGGTGTTAGGGTTATTGATCGCTAGCGTCACAAATTCAGCCCCGCGCAGAATGCGGCCCAAGGTTGTCTCCACAGCGGTTTTATTCGGTGCGAGAGACCTTGTCGCCAGACTGGCGCCGCGTACCGCTAGAGCAAGCGCGTTCAGAGGTTCGGAGATCTGGGGCGGTGCCGCTATCGAGAGGGTGGCTCCTGTACTTCCCATACCCACCAATACGGCACGAATGGTATTTTGGTTCTTGCCATGCTTCCAGGGTATGACAACCGCTTCTCCAGTTTCCGGATTGCGATAGAAAATATGGGTCTTGCCCTGTATTCCCGGCTCTCTGCCACTTGGCCGTGGCCCTATTGTCGGCTGTACATAGATATTTTCGACATTCTCAGGCTGACGACGCCCAAGGACTCTAGCTTCAACGAGGCTGCCCGTTTCATCGTTTAGCCGGATCGTTGGCGGCGAGCGTTTCCCCCAGAGAAGGGATCTTGAGCTCTCGCCAGTCCCGGGTTCTGATGCGCTCCGATCACCTCGACCTGGCCGTAGAGCACGCGAGTTTCCATAGCCCATGCCGGTGCCGAAGACACCGCTCGCCAGCCCTATCAAGGCATCGCTTTTCTCCAAGCCGGTCATCGCGTTCCAGTTCGCCATCATGTTGACGCCGGAATAGGCCATCAGTGGTATACCGGTGCCGATGGCGGCTCGATCGAGGCCACGCGCCGCATTGAACGCAAAGTTGCGCTGGGTGAGCTGATAGGCGGCTTCCTGATACATGGAGTTCTGACTCCAGGCCTTCCCCCAGGTATTGATGGCGCCGGTGCTCGTTCGCATGGCCACCCCCGCGGAGGTCCCTGTTCGCATGAGGCCGGCGACGCGGAAGGCACTCGCCCCCATGGGCAGGAAGGAGGTCGCTAGCATTGCCCCCTGCACCATGCCTTCTGTACTGGCTAGTGGTCGACCATGCTCATGCATTTCATGGAGGTTGGTGGCACTGCGCGCCCCGAAATAAGCGCCCCCCGCAAAAGCGATGGGGGCCGCTATCGGGGCTAACGGGGGAATGAAAGAGGCAACCGTGGCGATACCGGTACCGATACCAATCACGGGATCCACCCATTGCTCGAACTCACTCAATTCCCGGGCCTGCTGCCACTCATATACCGGTTTTCCATTGGCAGCATCGGTCAGTTGATTGAGGTTCTCCGGTATATAGACGTGGCCACTGTCGGACAGGTAGTTGTGATGTCGATAGTCCTCGAGATTGCGGTACTTGCTGCCGCTCTCGTCCACTAGCCATGTCTTGCCGTCGTCATCCTCCACGGTGAACAGGGCCGAATCGCGTGCCCCTTGCTGACCATCCCGATACAGGATGGGAATAATCCCGACCTCGGCGTCGTCGCCACCGATCTCACGAAGTTGATCGATTACGGGGTCAAGTTGTGCCACGTCATCACTGCCCAGCGCCTTTTCCAGGTTCTGCCGCGCATCCTCGTCGCTCAGCGTGATCGACTCCGGCAGCTCGTCGAGGCGATCTGCGATCGCCTCTTCGGCAACCTTGGGGTTATGTTCGTGGTACTCGTTCTCTATTTCCCCGCGCTTCTCGGGATCGAGACGCTCATCGAGGGAATACTTTTGCTGTAGGGAGTCGTTCCATTGAGCCGACTCTTGCAATGTTTCCCGCTTATCAGTCAATTCAGCAAGTGCGTCGCTCAGTTCATCTGCCTGCAGACCATCTTCCTGATCCTCCGGACTCAGCCCATTGGTCCTTGCCACCTGCATGGCATCGTCCGATGCCTGGAATCCTGCCCGGGTCAATCCCTCCTCGGTCGTTAGCAGTGCCTCCTGGCTGTCCATCAATCGGGATCGCGCCTGTGTCAGGCTGCCTTGCGCGCCGTTCGCTTCGAGGTATGCCGCTTCCATTTGCCATTCGGCCTGGACACCCGACTCATGTTCCGCAGAGGCGCCGTCATCGAGCAGCTTCCAGGTCGAGGGACGACTGGCACGGTAGTCAGATTCCTCGGCGGCTAATGCCATCTCCTCGGAGGTGGTTGCATCGCTTTCACGTTGTAGCCTGGCGACTTCCAGGGAGCGCAGGGCCATCGCCACATCGGGATGGACGCTGCGCTGCTCGTCATCGATCGTCGCAAGGACAGGATCCACGTCGTCGGGTAGCGAGTCGGTCAGTTTCTTCGTCGTGCCATCGCCATATACCTTGACTTGATCGTCATAGGCACCTTTCGCCTGCTCAAAGGCCTCGGTCGCACCGGCCAAAGGATTCGCTGATCCATCACCGTGCGCTTGCCACCAATCGGCCCATTCTCGATCAACGCTCAATTGTTCTTCGGAACGGCCTTCCGGGGCCTCCCCTGGTGCATAGGTCAGTTGAAATTCGAGCGGATCATCCCGGTCCTCATACACGTTGCGTATGTAGAGCTGACCATCGTCTCCCACGATGATCCCGGAGTCCGCCTCCATGATATCGCCTGTCGGGATGTATTCTGTATAGGCGGCACGTCCCTCACCACGACGCTCTTTCTCGGTAAAGCCTTCAGAGTCAACGTGATCGGGGTGTTGTTCACCGTACAGGCGTTCCGCCCGGTCACGGATGTTCTCACCGTCCTGCAATACCTCGCGAGCCGCGGCCAAGTCACTGTGTTCCGACGCGACATCCGGATGCACCCAGCGCATTTCGCCATCGATCTCGATGCATTTCGCCTCTTCGCCACCGGGAACGACCGTGCCTTCACCGTGTTCCTCAAGCTCATCCTGATACTGTCGCTCCAGTGTCGAGATAGGTTTATCCAATGCCTCTGCCGCTTCACCGCGCTGCTCGGCGAGCCACTCGTTCATGGCGCTTTCGGCTTCGTGCCGGTCCTGCGCCACCTCCACCAGGCCGTCATCCGAGCTATAGCGATACTCCTTCCAGCTTGCCCAGTCCTTGTTGATTTGCTGTTGTAGCTTGGTACCCCCTGGATGGTCAGTGTCTGGATCGAAGGTGAGTTGGACTTCCAGCGGCTCATTCAGGTTCTCGTAGGTATTGATCAGATAGAGCTGGCCGTTGCGTTCGACGACTTGCTGATTCAGTAACTCTCCCGAGCTGTGTTCGATCTTCTCTCCCTCGGTGAAACCGGAGCCATGACGTACCTGACCCTCTCTTTCGATCCATGTGAACCCTTCTGGGTCGAAGTGCTCCGGATGGCGTTGACGATATTCGTCGAGGACTCGCTCCTCTAGGCCATCGTTTCCGTCACGGTCATTCTTGAACTCCTGCCAGGCTTGGTCGGCGTCGCGTTCGGCCTGGGTACGCCCTTCTGGCGCTTCCTCATCGGGGCCATAGGTGAGCTGGAACTCCTTCGTCGTCCGCTCGTAGCCTTCACCGTAGGTATTGATGACATAGAGCTGGCCATCGCGTTCGACGACCCGCGTATCCGCCAATTCACCCGATTCCCATTTATGTTCACTCCCCATGGCACCATTACGCGTTTCCGAGTAACCATCGGGATTGAAATACTTGGGATTGGCGTCTTGAAAGGCTTCCAGCGCATCATTCTGTAACTGGGCAGGCTCCTCACCAAGCTTCAAGTCATGCCAGTCACGGTTGAGACGTTGCTGTTCTTCCGACAGTCCGCGAGGATCGCTTTCCGGGCTCTGGGTTAGTGGAACATCCAGTGGCTCTTCGCGATCCGCATAGATATTGCGCAAATAGAGTTGGCCATCCTTCTCCACCACGGACTGGTGCAGTAATTCGCCTGTATGCTCTTTGTCTCCCGAAGGGGTTCTAGGGCTAACCGATTCGGTAGGCTCCTCGAAACCCTCTTCCTTGAAGTAGTCCGCGTACTCCTCGTCATTGCGATAGATCTCAAGGGCATCCTCCTTGAGGCCCTCGGCTTCTTCCTGAAGCGCCTGATACTCTTGCTCTGTCTCAAGAAAGCCGATCCAGGTATTGGCATTGCGCAGGTTTTTCTCGGCGTCTTCCAGGTTCAGCCCTTGCTGTTTGGGATCTGGCGGTACCCAGCGCAATCCATACGGTGCCAGCAACTTGTCGAGCCGCTCACCGGCACCGTTCATGGCCTCCTCAAAGCTGTCATCGAGCGCATAGACCGACAGCTGCGACTGGCGACGCCAGGCTTCCGCACGTGCCAGATTCAACGTCAGGCTAGCCGTTTCTTGCGCTTCGAGCGCGTCGGCAATGGCGGGGTCCACCCATTTCCATTCGCCCTGATAAAACATCGCGACCCAATCACCGCCCGAGGGGGCCTCTGCACTCGGTGGCTTGCCCAGCGGGTCGCCTTCTCTTGTCTCTTCGCCAGACTTGATGACGTCGCCCTTATCGCCATCTTCGCCGACGATCTCATCAATGGCATCCTCTACCGCCTGATCCTGTTCCTCCAGGTCGGTTTCAAGATCCTCGAGTTCCTTGATGTTGCCCTCATCGTCCCGCTCCACCAACATCTCTTCGATAACAGCCTGGAGCACCTTGTCCTCTTGGGAGTCGTCGGGATCAAGCTCAAGCAACTCTTCCGCCAGAGACTGCTCCTCGGTTCCCCGCGCGATCTTGACCTCTTCGCCGTCTTCATCGTTGCGCAGCGTCAAGTCGCCATCCGGCGGAGTGATCAGCGTGTAGCCGTTATCGGTGACTTCCGTGGTCGTTTCACCATCGGTAGCCACGATCGTTTTGGTTTCGCGGCCATCCGCCTTGGTCACGGTTTCCGTGGTACTGCCATCGGTATGCTCGGTGCGGCGTGTCTCGTTGCCCTCGGCATCGATATAGAGCGAAGAGTTCCCGGCGCCTCGCCCGTTGCTGTAACTGGCGATCACCTCCTCGCTGTCTTCTGCACCAACGATCTTGGTGGTGTATTGTTCTCCGCCATTGGCCAGTTCATTAGTCTCGGACTCGACTACGTAACCCGCCGCCCTGAGCTGGGCGATCACCTGCTCGCGAGTCAGTCCCTGGTCCTCGGCAACCTCATCGATACTCTTGCCGTTGGCGACTGCCTCGGCGATCTCGTCGATGCCTTCGCGGGTGGTCTCCTGATCAGGATCCAGCTCCGTCCGATTGCCGTCCTCGTCGACCACCGTCGTCGTGATCTCACCGTCGTCATCGGTGACTTCCTCGATCACCACGCCACTTGGTAGCTCAGAGGTCTCGACCTCCCAGCCGTCGTCTTCGAGCAGATCGAGCACTTCCTGCTTGCTCAGTCCGTGCTTCTCGGCAATCTCATCGATGCTCTGACCGCCGGCGACCCCATCGACGATTTCTTCTGTCTCTTCGGGAGAAAGCTCATCGGGCTCTTGGGCATTGTCGACCGGCTCGACTTGCGGCAGCGATTCGCTACCGTCTGTCGGCGTGTGGTAAGCGTATGGGGTGAGATTCGGATCGTCCTCAAGACCGAAGTTCGAGAATTGCATGGTCTCGATATAGTCGGGCGAATAAACGCCGAACCCCATGCCGCCGCCTGGGGTAGGAGGGGCCAGTGGTTGTTGAAAGGTAGGCATCGATGCGCCGCTTCCTTGCGCCCGGAAACTGGACGGCGAGGGCTGCTGCGCTCTGTTAAGGGCAGCCGTAAAGGCATCCACGGACTCGGCCTGGAGGAGTTGGCGGACAGCCCGAGCGGCGCGGGCGGCACGTATCAAATCTATCAAGGTGGCCTCCTTTCCTCTCCTCAACCGCAGAAAGTGATATTGGCCGGCTTGCTTTTGTTCTGATTCTTGGCGTACGAGACGCGAAGACGACCCTTCTAATTTAGTCGTAAGGATGAAAGAAAAAGTAAAATTTCGTTCACAAAAGAATCGTCAACGTTATCCTTTGTGTAGCGGCATCAGGGTTACCGTGGTAAATAGATCCGATCTCCAGGATAAAGGACGCTGGGGTTGGGGATATGGCCCATGTTCAGCTCCACGACTTCGGCGATATCATGGCCATGTCGTAATACGATGCCTCCCATTGTCTGTCCCGGTTGCACGATGATCTCCTCATAATCCGCTGAATCTTTCAGGCCGGGATTGAAGCGCCCGTCATCGTCGGTTTCGCCATCTTCGACAGCGTCATCGGGGGAATCCGGTTGTGGCTCTTCATTTTCCGGTGGTGTCGGTTCGTCCCGATTCGAGTCATCGGGCTTACCAGGTAGCGGCTCATCTGTATTTGGTGGCGTTGGAGTGGTGTCGTCGGAAGGTTTTTCCTCCTCGTCATCGAACAACGACGAAGCTGCCAGCAGGCCACCGCCAATCAGCCCAGGTCCGAAAGTGGTGAAAGTAATGATATCCCGTTTCTTGGGAGACGACTCACTCGATTGCGCTGGTTCACTGCTCTTGAACGGTCTAACCTTCTTCCCAATATGGGAATCCCTGAACCACAGAAGAGTCGATCCAGCCGTAAACAAGGTACCGGCAGTTGTATGACCTGCCGCCATTAACCCTCCATTGTTCAACAGGTCGACACCGCTCGACGCAGTGTACAAGCCGCTACCGATGCCAAACATAGGAAGCGCGAAGTCATCTGCCCACGGCATGAAAGGCTGCCCTGTGACGGATTCCCTGTAAGTTTTATATAAATAAAGTGTGTTTCCTCCCACAAAAAGTGCACTGGAGGAAGTATCTACGATATTTCCCATCTCCGTTAACTGGCTTGCGGAATTGGGATTGTTTATCGCCAACGTCACGAACTCAATTCCACGATGGACACGCCCCCGGACCGTGTCCACAGCGGTTTCATCGGGTGCGAGAGACCTTATCCCTAAGCTGGCACCGCGTACAGCCGTGGCCAGTGCGTTCAGTGGCATGGAAATATGAGGCGGAGCCGCCAACGAGAAATAAGCTCCAATGCCCCCCACCCCCATCAACACAGCGCGAATAGCATTCTGGCTTCCGTCACGCTTCGGAGGCAGGGAGGTCACGTTTCCGGTTTTCGGATTCCCCAAGACGTTCTTCTGGGATTGCGGCAACGTGCTATCAAGCGGTTTGAATGGTTTCGGCGTAAACACGCTCACTTGTTGAGTTACCGGTAACGCGCCTGGAACATTCCAGGCGCCCATACCGCTGTACTCGGCAAAGGATAGTCCAGACCCGCTGCGTAACCGCTCTCTTACCTGTTTAGCCGACAGCTCGGTCACTACGATATAGACGTCATCATTGGACCTGACATAGTGCGTGCGTTGTCCATCAGCGCCTTCGCTCCGGACTTGGACGACTTGTCGACCCTCGGTATTCGGCGTGGTAACCGAGATGTCATCGACATGTCCGGTTCGTCCGGCCGGCCAGCGGATCTGCCCATCGTCCTGGATACGCCCACTATATGGAACTTTGCCGTCATTTAAGGTGAAAGTGTCTGTGGTCCGTTGGGTACGTATGACGTGGAGGTAATTTCCAACAGGTATTTCGCCGCTGCTCACGGCCTGGCGTAGCGCATCCAAATCATCTATGCGATAGAGGCGTGGTTGTCCTTCCGGCGGCGCGGACGTGTGTACTACCTTGGCTTGTGGTGTCGGGGAGGCCGAGCCTCTTTCTGGACCGGTCGGCTGTGCTCCTGGGGATCGGGCCGCCATAAATGTGGAAGGCCCACCAGGCCGACTTCCTGATTGTGGGCTCGAAGAGACTCCTGCTTGCCACCTCTCCGCCTCTTTAGCATCATAATAATCATGCTCTTGTTGTCTATAATCGTAGCCATAGGAGACTGATTCCTTATCAGAGGTGGGCAAATCCTCTATGATCTTACCAAGATTTACCGTTGCCTCCTGCCAACTCAATCTTCCATCGCGATAGTCTTTATAAATCCGAGATACGTGCGTATCCCATGTCACTGTGGGATCGGTTACGTCGTCAGCGAGAGTTTCACCAGCACGAAGCCACTCGTCACGCACCTGTAGCGCGGTGAGCACTGCAGCTCCTTCATCTTGCAAATGAGCAGCAACGGTGGTCTCGACTGCCTCGCTGTGCATATCTTCGCGTCCGCGTACAACCCCATTCCCGTCCTGAAGACGTAGCACCGGCAGCAAGCGACCGGGAGTTGCCGTTAAGAGCGTACCTGGTCGCGCAGAACTAACACTGCCTCGCTGGTGCGAAACGGCATGCGACAACTCATGGGCCAGCGAGATTAACAAGACGTCTGACTGCGTCGCCAAAGCCCGGTCGATGAGAATCTCGCTATAATAGGGGGTGTAGTACGTCCCGTCCCCTTCTGGGCCTAATCTAATATTGACGCCATGCTGGTGAACTGCCTCTTCATAGAGGCGGCGCAATGTCGGCGACTTATCCATCATCTCTCGGGCGTATTGTCCAGGTGACCAGCTTCTCTCTAGATCGTCTCCTCTTCGAGTACGATTCCAAGTCTCGTGAAGACGTCTCCGTATTCCACCATAGTTTCTCCCGACATCTTCCGTCGTGGTGGGGCTCTTCAGGGAGACCTGTGTCGTCGGTGGAGGGGTATCTCTACCCGGTTGGTTCGGCTGCTCGCTGGCCGCTGCCTTCCTTGCCGTGGTCGCTGGCGCAACGTATTGAGTAACATGAACCAATGGAACTGTTGAATCTGAGTGATCAAGCGATATCTCATTGCCATCAATGAAATACTTTATTGGCGGCAAGGGGGTATATTCTGCTGACAAGGTGACTCTAGCAGGCTGAGGTGGTGCGACATCCGCAATGATATGAGGGAGTTGAAAGGATGGCGTTGGCTCAGGTAGTGATGGCCGCGTGAACGCAGTAGCAGCTGGTTCATTCGAGCGAGCATTGGAATCGCTGGCAGGGTGATAAGCTGCCGATAGAGAGCGAGGGCTTCCATCCCCTCCATCCCGACCAACCTCGTCAGGAAGTCTGGAAGGGTCCTTGAAATTGGGATTGTAAACGACCGGGCCGAACAACCGACCATCGAAATCCACCTGCCGAGCAGCAAGAATGTTTTCTGGAGGAACTTCACTCGGAAACGGGACCTCATAATGATCTCGGTCAGAAGGAAACCTTCCTTGTACAGGCAATGAATACACTATATCCCCATCAGATACATCTTCGATGATGGTGTATAGCCATCCACCAGTACCATCAAGGTTTCCTTCCTCGTCTTCTCCTTTTGCGAATCCCTTCGCTTCTCTTGCCGACAATGACGTCGATATCACTCCACTAGGGAAAGGTTGTCCTTCCTCATTAAAACCATTGGAGAAAATGTCTTCAGGTGTACGCGTATCACCACGAAAGATCACTGTCGGTTCATCATGATCAGGCGTGGGAGAGAAGGCTTCTTCTATCGCCCTAGGTAACCTTGCTCTGAGGGCCTCGGGACGATAGTCAGGGCTCGATTTGTTTACAGCTGGCCTTCCGGATGTTGCGTCCGATCCAAACGGGCTGATAGCTCCCAGATCATCTGTATGCCTTACAACTCTATCAGCTGTAGGTCCCTGATCATGAAGTGTGGTCCTGCGTTCAGAATCAATCCGACTGTTGGGCCATAATGAAGGATCAAAATTCGGATTTCTGACAAACCCATCAGTAAATACATTTGCCCAAGTTGGCTCGGAGATTACACCGTCTTGCTTGTTTCTTGGCCGAAGCTTCTTGTTTTCACCAAGCTGCCGAGCACCAACAATGTACTCACTGGGAATGGCATCGTAAACGACCTCTGATGCCCCCTCCCAGTCGTGAGAACCCAAGAGCTTGTCTACGACAATTCCTGTCTCGGGGTCAACAATCACATAAATCCATTCATTTTCCTCCCCCGCACCTTTTGCAATCTGCAACTCTCTAGAAGTTGAGACAAAAACTGAGTCTTCAGCCCAAAGGTGCGCAGTTACAGCTTCTTTCAAATCACTGTATTTGTTAGTCCAAGCTCCAAACCTTGGCAAGAATCCTTCTTGAAAAACAGTTTCGGGATTTCTTGAATCCAAACGATAAATGAACTTCGAAGCCACGGAACCATCAGCGCTATCTCGCCCTCTCAATGCTTCAGTAGGAGAGGGGAGGCTATCGTCACTTTGTGGTCGTTTTGGTCGCGAAGGCTCGGATGCTCCACGTATCCAAGGCATGACAAAAGCTTCATTATCCGGGCCTTGATGGAGAATATGAGTCTTATGCTTCACGCCACTTTCATCACCACGTGGATGGGGGCCGATTGCCGGTCGTATATAGATATTTTCCGCGCTCTCAGGTGGATGTCCAAGGACTCTAGCCTCGATGAACTTCCCCGTCTCATCGCTCAGGCGAATAGTATCGAACTCAGAAGCGGCGGGCTGATTTGCTCCCAAGTCTAGGACATCCAGCCCTTCGTCTTTCCCCTGATTTAACCCTTCATTTTTTAGGGGATAAGAACTCAAATCATGCCCGCTTCGCGATAGTACAGAGAAGATACGTCGATCTCGTCTTGTACCTAGCGTACCCATCATTTGCTCATGTGGCACCAGATAAATACCTTGGGATTCCCAACCCATTTCTGAGGGGGTGCCAGCAAGGCGCCGTGCAACATAGTATCTTGTCGTAGTTTTGCTTTCCTTTGGCTTGTCATCTATTAAGTGGTGAAGCAACTCAACATGAAGCCCTGTTTCTTCGTATGCCTCCTTGATAGCAGTCGCTTGTAAGGAAAGTCCTTCATCAACCGTTCCCTTCGGAAACGTGCGTGAACCAGCAAAGTGGTTGGTCGACTCAATGATCCAGATACGTCCATCGGGCTCGACAATGACGACACCAGCCTTCTTGATACCTGGATGAGCTTCTGGCTCATGTAATTTCGGATTGAGGCCAGGAACTTTTCGCCAACCCTCAATTGTTGTTGGAGCCTTCCAAGCCTCCATGGCGATACCATTTAACAAATCAGGATCGACACCTCCAGGGATGAATGTTGCCACTTGGGAAGAACTGTTCCAAGTTTCTGGAGAGCTGGCATGTGTCGGAGATTTAATAATGATCTCGCGGCCAAACTCATCCAGTTTAGGGTGAGGACGCGAAGCTAAATATTCTTTCCCGCTATTCTCGTGAGAAGATGTTACTATCTTTACGGATTCGGGGATAATGAGTGATTCTAGATGTTTAGCCTGCTCCCAACGCAGTCCGAACTGATCAGGCGATTCATGCCAATCCCCAAGAACAGGCTTGTCAGTATTACCCTCTTCATTGGCTTGTGACTGACGAACGGAATTTCTCCTGATTTCCTCTAAGGTTGACTTGGGGACTTCAAAGATATTCAGGCGAACGTCATCCATTTGCCCCTGTTTTCTTTCGAAGTATTTGTATGACCGTTCAAGAGGACCGAAGTTAAGCCATAGCATGGACTTTTGGTTTTCTTGTGTATCAAGAAAACCAATCCGCCCCTTCGCGTCAAGCTCTATTCTTCTATTGGCTGCCCCTTCGACTCGAGAAACGCTGACAGTATTCTTGTCTATTGCATGGCCGCCCGGTCTCCAGGCTTTATCGGTCATGACCAGTACGGGCCCTGATAGTTTCTCAGCCAGATCTCGAGCGAACTGACGTGTTTCTTCAGTTGGAGAAAGAGTTAGAAGAACAGCTACACTATCCCCGTTGTATCCAGTCTCACGAGCTAATGTTGCAATATTTTCTGGCCCTCTTTGGAACAATTCTTGCGCATGCGCGTTAATGACAAAGCTATCTTGTGGGGCAAGAAAGGTATCAATCTTCACAGGATCGTCATGCGACAATACCTCCAACTCTGC
Organism: Litchfieldella anticariensis FP35 = DSM 16096; assembly: GCF_000409775.1. Taxonomy (GTDB): domain Bacteria; phylum Pseudomonadota; class Gammaproteobacteria; order Pseudomonadales; family Halomonadaceae; genus Litchfieldella; species Litchfieldella anticariensis. The sequence goes on from NZ_KE332393.1 coordinate 301,083, forward strand.
TGAGTTTCTCTTTTCGAGTAGATTCCACTTGATTCGTACGGCTTGCTCGCCTTGAGAAGAAATGTGGGGAGTTTCGAAGTCAGGTTGGAGCACAGGTTGCGACAATCTGTCTGGAAAGAACAACAGCCACTGACGTTTCTCAAAGCTGCCTTGTAAACCATAGACAGGGGCGTGCAATTCATTAGCCAGCTGCTGTGCGAAGGATTTCCTGCCTTCGGCACCAGTATACTCAGCCAGAAGAGCAACAGGTTGACCAGGTGTGTAGGCTTTTTCATCTAGGCCGAAATTCTCGCTTAACCGATTGGCCAGACGCTGCGGGGTAAGAGGGCGGCGTCGCAGGTCACTAATGGTCGTGATGGCATTGCCTTGTAAGTCAAACAAGGTGTCGCGGGTTCCAAGTGCACTGATGACGTGAATATCAGGACGGATCATGACCGCATTTGTTGCAGCCCGTCTTTCATGGTTAGGCCGGTAAACCCATTGGGTATCAGTCTGACGCGCCTCCGTATAGAAAAGGCCATTTTCTGGTGTATAGATGGCCATCCACTCTTTTAACGGATAGTCACTTTTTTTCAGGGGATAGGCAGTGTGGAATGCTCCCTTCTGCTCAGGAGAGCTTGCTATAGGCTCGCGGAAAGGATGAGTGGTTGCAGTCTTTGATTGATTTTTTATAGCTACGTCAGGCCCTGGGACAGGCTTGCCTGTTTGTGGAAGGTACAAAATTCCTGCTGGATCCTCGATGACAGGCAGCCCCGAACTAAGTAACTGGTCTCGTGTTCCAATTTCAACTTTCTCACGTGTAACACGTTGAAGCGGCTGAAAACCCAGTGGAGATGACTCGCTACGACGGGTAACACCTTGCGATGATATTGCTATTTTGGAGTTTTCTTGTTGAAGTGTTTTCTTACTGTACTCATTGACTACATGATCCTCCGATGCCCCGAGCACCAATGGCACGCCTTCCCATGCTTGGGTATTCGGATTAAACTTGATGATATGAGTCTTGCCTGTTGCTACCAACTCTTCTGCACTGACTCGCGGACCACCTTCCTGTAATACATACACATTTTCATCACCCTTGGGAGGCTGTCCCGACAGGAACTTGACTTCGACTGGTTCACCACCGACTTGAATGGTTCTATATGAGTGCCGCGGGGATGATCCATTGTGACTGATTGCTGCACTTTCGCTTATCTCAGGTGAAGACGATTGAGATCGAGTAGGATGGGAGGGGTGATAAATTTCAAGTTCTTGGTGATCGCGTGCAGGTTGCGCGGCTATGTCCTGTGTGGTGCGAGCCGCCTGCGACACATCGCTATCCGGGATGTCTTCATGGCGAATGACAGGCTTGCTTGGATCATGGTAGGCCCTTTCGTCGGTGGGCCGATACACTCCATCGGCCCCCACTTCATAAACGACCATACCTGCATCAGGACCCTCATTCGGGCCATTACCGGTTGGGTCGTTCGGGCTGCCTTGGGTCTCATTGTCAGTTCGTGGACCCGAATGGGGGCCGTTTTGGCTCGATAACTGATTAGGCCTTGTCATCCAATGACCACGAATTCCGAGGAAAGTCCCCGCAAATCCTATTCCCAGGCCGGACCACGCATTCCATAAGTCGACGCTCGACATTTGATACCCATGCGCCACTAATCTGTCGAGCTCACGGGCCATCAGCAGGGTGCCAACGCCAATTGCCCACTTATCGGTTTCACGTGCGAAAAGGTTCGACAATGAACTCGACGTGTAATAGGTATTGATATTTCCTGCGTGAGGGGATGCTTCGAAATCGAAACGACGAAAGCCAAGGTTGAACGTGGCACTCTTCGTGCGTACGCCGCCCATACTCGCACGTAACGCTGTTCCCATGGACATGGGCACTTCGGCGGCTCTATATGCCCGGTACATACCTATTGTGCGTGCAGCATTGCTTACCATGGGAAGAGTATTGGTAATCATCCCCAGTATGTGATCCTGTGACTCACTATCTTCTCGCTCACCACCATGTGCCATGTAGTTATCCAACTGATAGCCGCTTCGGCCAATCAGGTAGGCACTACCGAGGACGGCGATCGGGGCGGCACCGGGAACGAAAAATGAAGTGGCAGTGGCTACCGTTGTGGCAGCCATGACGGCGCGATCGGTGACTTTTTCGGTTATCGAGACATTACGTGCCTTGACGACATCGAGAGGAATCCTACCATTCTCGTCCGGCTTCATCTCCAGATTTCGAGGGACCACCAGCCGGCCGTTTTCGCTAAATTGCCTGTTATTGTCTTGGAAATCATCGAGGCTTGAGAACTTCATGCCCATGGCATCGACGTAGTAAGTCTTTTCTGCACTGTCCTTGACTGCGATCAGTGAGTGCTGCTGCTCGCCAAGGTGTGGGTCGAGATAGAAAAATTTCACCACCGAGATATCAGGAGTGTCACCACCAAGGCGTTGTACTTCTTGTATCACACTCCTTGGGGAGGAATTGATGCCGAATTCCTGAGTGACAACGGCTTCCAGTTGATGTTCCGTCACTGAGCGGAACTTGCCATTGTAGCCTTTATCGAAAAACGCTTGAAACTGTAATTCGTAGGCATCCAGAGCTTGATCGCGATGCTCATCAAGGTAGGTGTTATCCAAGTCTGCAGAATGCTGTGTCGACTCAGAGTCCTCCATGAGCTTAAGTGGTTGTGTCTGATAAAACTCAAACTTATCAGCGGCTGCCTCAACAGTGTTTCGGAAATTTTCGGCCTTATCGAGCCGCTCATCGAAGTGATCTCGTGCGGTATCCAGCGCAGCTTGAGTAGAGACGACCTCTGGATCCACCCACCGCCATTCTGGCTCCTTGTCATCATTCTCCACCTGGATTCTGACCGGTAGATCACTGTTGATGAGCGCGTCCATACCATACTGTTCATAGTTGGCTGCCACTTCCGGAGCCACTTGAACATCTTGACCCTCAATGGTGATCTCAACCGGTTTTATGTTCTCGGGGAAGGCCTTATCCAGCATCTTAGGTTGACTTGAATCAGCCGGTTGCAGTAGATCGGCTAACTTTTCCTCCAGATTATCGACCTCGGTGATAAGGTCTTCCTTAGTCGTCGCCTGTTCAGCCAGGATACGATGGAATCGTTCTCCTGCGCTCAGCTCGTTTTCACTGGCCCCAATCCAACTATTGTCACTTGCCCCTAGTTCGTGGTTATTGCACGAGTTCTTCTCGCCGGCCAAGAGTTCTTGCCACGCCTGGTTGAGAGGATCGTTGATACGCTCTTCACCGACATCGATATCGACACCCCCAACATCAGGATCGAAGGTAAGTTGTCGCTCATCCGTCCCATGTTCGAAGGTCATCACCAGCCAGAGTTGATGGCCTTCCTCTTCTCTTTCGACTACTTCGACTTTTACAAGCTTACCTAAGGGATCTCCCCCACCTCGGCGGTACTCGTCGTACTCTGGGTCGTCGAACTTAATAAAATCCAGGTTCTCACTGACATATTGCTCAAATATTCTCTGCTTTAGGTCTATGGCCTGAGCATCGTACTTCCTGGCCTTGGCCCCTGCTGTGAGAAACTCGGAGTGTGCTTCTGCCAGTTCTAACCCTTCGGCAGCACTATCCCGATAGGTTTCAGTCTCTGCTATTTCCTTTTCAAGCTTTTTATATCTGTCGGATTCGGGCTCGGTATTGCTCTTCTCCTGTCTCAGAATATCAAGTCGATAATCAGCGAATTTCTTATTGCCTCGGGTCATATGCACGGTAATGTTGGAAAAAAGCGCCATGACCTCGGAATGTGCCGCCCCGTCTTGTGCGTCTTCCAGATCTCCTTCCAAGTCATCTCTGGTAAAGCTGAAGGGATGGTGCCCAGCGGCTAGCGGAGGCCGAGGAAGCTTTTGCTCTGGAAGCTTCAACTGCTCGGCGTCTTCGAGCAGGTCTTGAACTTGCTCATACTCGTCCTTGATATCACCAAGTGATTCCAGGCGCGTATTGGCATTGTCTCGGCGGTTTCTCGTATCGGCAAGCGTTTCCTGGGGGTTGGGCTTTACCCAACTTAGGCCATAAGGCAGCAGCGCTTCATTAAGTGTTCTCTTGGCATTATCTATTGACTGTCCGTAGTCGGAATTCAGCGCATAGATGTCTAATGTCGCTTCGTTCTGCTCGGCATTGGTCTGTGCTTCGGCCAGCTCAATGAGTGCAATATTTTCCGCTATAGTGGCCTCTGCCACCTTGGGATCCATCCAGGTACCATTCATCAGCACCCAGCTGCCACCCGACGGCGCTTTACCGGGAGGTGGGTTGCCATAGAGATTGACGACTTCATTTCCCTGTTCGTCTTTTTCTATCGACGGTGTCGCCGGCCGCCCTTGGCCGTATTCCTCCATAGCAGCACGCTTGGCTTCCTGACTATCTTGAGCCGTTTGCGCTGCGGTGGCCTGATGCTCTCTAGCCAAGTATGCTTCAATTGCTGTCTTGACAACCTCGGCTTCGCGCTCCTGTTGCGGGTTGCTGTCGTCGAGATCGAGTGCCAGAAGGGTCTGAACGAGTCCTTCCCCAGGCGTTCCTGTCTCGATCTGCAATTCCACGTCACCGGCATCGTCGGTTAGCGTCATCTCGCCATCCGGCTTAGTCGTCAACGTATAGCCGTTGTTGGTGACTTCTACCGTGCTACGTCCGCCCCCAATGGTGATTTCTTCACCTGGACGGATAAGGTTCGGGTCACGGCCGCTGAAGAAGTTGCGGTTGTCCGGCTCGAGATCCTGCCATCCCTCCACGCCTTCGTATTGGCCGGCTATCTCGCTCAGGGACTCGCCCGGCTTGACGTCGTGGGTAATGAGCTTGCCGTCCTCCGGCGGCTCCGTGGTTGTCTTGGTTTGACGCCCGTTGGGCTCGATGACTGTCTCCACAACTGTGCCGTCGGGTTTCGTGACGGTAGTGGTCTCGGTTCCTTCAGTATCGGTAACGGATTCGCTGATCTCGCCATCGGCATATTCGACTCGGCGGATCTTATTGCCATCGGCGTCGGTATAGCGGATGGTGCGCGCGTCATGGTGATGGTCGTCATAGGAGCCGACGATCAACTTGCCAGACTCAGCACCCTCGTCGGCTGGCGTCTGGCGGATCTCCACTCCTTCGACATCACCGTTATCGCTTGAGGGTTTGATTGTCGTGACATCAAATCCTGCCGCTTCCAACTGGGCGATCAGTTGGCCGCGGGACATCCCACGAGATTCGGCCACCTCGTCGAGACTCTGGCCCTGGGTGACATCCTCGATGACATCTTCAGCAATGTCCTCGCCGACATCATCGGCAATGTTCTCGGCAATATCCTCGACAGCGCCGTCTCCCTCCGCCCCCGCTTGAAGTTGCCGTACTCCTTCATCGGACTCGAGATAATCGTCCCACGGCTCGACGGCTGTCTTCACGGCCTGGAACAGGGCTTCATCGCGGATCTTTAGTGTGTCGTCTTCTACTTCGACATCCGAATTGTCATGCAGTACCGGAACCATCAACTCCAGATTTGGCAACGTGTAGCCGTAATCTCCACCGACGTCGACAGTCGTGTTCCCGGACTGGATCTTGTGGATCGTCGCTCCGCTGGAGGTGCCATTTCCAGGTGCTTGTGATTGCCTGGCCGTCGTGATTCTCTGCGCCAGCTCGAGTGCCATGCTGAAGGCGTTAGTAGGCAAGTCATCCTGTGACGAAGTCGGCAAACGAAAAGGGCGGAGTGGTATGGGTCTCATCGAAGAGGCCTCCTGTCCTCAACTATGCAACACGGCGCTGTTGTTTATTGACTGGCTGTCCAGTAATGGGCTGTCACGGCGAAGCGAGCAATCGCTTCAGTTTAAAATGTGCCTGCCCCAAGAATAAGTCACGTTTCTTGATAAATGATTGAGTGTGATGACTTCTGCAATTGAGAGAAGCGCCCGAGTATTTATCATGCACAGGAATTAACCTGGGCGCTTGTATACAAAAACCGTTCTCAAGCCGGTTCGGCGACTGGGTGAGAAGTCAAACTCTCGACAATGCTGTCCGCTAATGCGGTCAGCACTGCCTGGTCCCCGGTGGGGCTGGTAATGAGCATGAACTCCGCATCCGGCAATTGGGGCAGGCCATGCTCTTGCGTCAAGGCCATCAGCCCCGGTGTGAGTTGGCTGACAGGCATGGGGGCAATGGCGAAACCGGTCGTCGCAGCTGCACGCAAGCTGGCTCCGCTCATGCACAGCATGGCAGTACGCTGGGCGATACCTGACTGTGCCAGTTTGGCAAGCGCGACCTCACGGTAAGGGCACGGCTCGGGGAACAGCGCCAAGGGGAGCGGTGAGGGTAAGCGAATTGCTGCCTGGCTTGCCCAGGCCCATACCAGTGGCTCGCGCCATAGCAGTCGCCCTGGCTCACGGGCACCGCACTGAGCGCCCAGCACGAGGTCCACATATCCTCTTTTCATCGCGGTGATCATGTCGCCGGGAATACCGACTCGCACTCCGATCTCGATGTTCGGATTGTCCTGCATGAAGTCCTGCAATGTGCGCAGCAGGCGCGGATGCGAGAAATCTTCGGCGACACCGATACGTATGTTGCCTTGGAAGGTGGAGCGAGAGAGTTGCGTCATGGCATCCCGGTTCAGCGCGAGTATGGCTCGGGCATAACCGATCAGGCACTCCCCATCCGGGGTCACCTCGACCGAGCGGGTGGTACGCTGCAGTAATGGCTTGCCAACTTGCGCTTCCAGGCGACGCAGATGTCCACTGATTGCCGGCTGGGTCAAATGAAGACGACTGGCAGCGCGCGTGAAACTGCCTTCGTCTATCACCGTGACAAAGCTTCTGAGCAGTAGTAGATCAAGCATTCATATCGCTCCGTGATGAGTACTATTGTCGTTTATAATGCATCGCTCATTCTCCCTGCGGGTCTTGGTGGTTTTGATTTATAATTATTTTCAAATAAAACAACTAGTTGGCGCGCCATGCTGTTAATTGGATCAGCAATGACCATTGAATTATTGAAACATGCAAAGCCATTCTCGTCGAGATTATTTAGGGTGGCTTGTCAAGTTTATATATTTCGATTCATGATAAAAAACATCATGTAATGCCATTTATTTTTTTACAGGCCATGTGCTGCAATGATTTTGCTGAATACTGGAGCATATATAGCCATGGCCAAGATACTGCATATCGAGTCTTCCCCCCGGAAACAGCGCTCTGCTTCACTGGAGGTCGCTCAGACATTCATCTCTCATTATCGTCAACAATCCCCAGCAACGGAGGTGGAAAGCTTGGACCTCTGGCAAATGGATCTACCCGAGTTCGGTGAGGATGCCATGGCGGCAAAATACGCTGGACTCAGTGGCACACCCCTGACCGAAGCACAGCAGGGAGCGTGGAAAGAGCTGCGTTCCCTGGCTGCCCACCTGCACGAAGCCGATATCCTCGTCTTCTCCATCCCTCTCTGGAATTTCGGTATTCCCTACAAACTCAAGCACTTCATCGATCTTGTCTCGCAAAAAGACATTCTCTTCTCGTTCGATGCCGAAGAGGGATTCGGCGGACTGCTGAAGAACAAGAAGGCAGTTGTCGTATATGCCAGAGGTTTGAGTTACATGGCTGACTCATTCACGCCAGCGCAAGAGTTCGACTTTCAAAAACCGTACTTCGAATCTTGGCTGACATTCGTTGGGGTGACGGATGTCTCATCCGTGGTCGTGGAAAAGACCCTCTTTGGCAGCGAGATCGACACGGATGCACGAAAACGAGCTGGTCGTGAGGCGCAGCAACTCGCTGCACAATTAGCCCCACCCCACAGCTCGAAGCAGGCTTCCCCAACGGTCTGATACCTTCCTTAACGCCCCCTGGTACGTCTATGTCGCCAGGGTGGCGCCTTCGTCATTCAGTACCTTGTGCCGATGAAACATTCTTCATAGGGCCTATTCGGCATTATTTATGCTGGGAAACCCATTCTGCTCAGCAAAGAGCCATCCATATGAAAGGTTTCAGAGTAGGATAAGAATCCGATAAAATCGATTAGGAAATGTAAATTATTGAGCGTTAATGTTACTTGTATTGCAGATACATGATGGAACGTATTCTGTTGCGTTCTGTTCATGGAAGACCGCTGGGAACTTGGCGTTATGGCAAGTAGTCATAGATCCATATCAATAAAGAATCATCGCCAATCGTTATGAAGACTGTCGTATGAGCAGTGGCTGCTTGCAGAGGGCGCTGATTGGGGGCTACTGCCCTGGTACCGGGAAGAGACGCCACCAGTCCGAACCTGACAATGGCAGGTGAGTGGGTGGCCCGTATACCGCCGAATTGTACAGGGTAGATATGGATACATCGAAGACCCGCGACACCCGCTCGACGACAACCGAGCAGACCTCTTTTCTGGACAAGATATTTCGCGCCCTCTCCTGGGCTGCATTGATGCTCCTCGTCTTCATCGCCGGAGCTCTCCTGACAGTGAGCGAGACGTTCCCTGGCCCCCAGATCGAGCGTGCCTATGAAGGGGGCATGGCGCTTTACCGGCAATACACGCAGTACCAGGACGTCTATGCAGGCGATATCTGGCGTGACGAACGTCGGTCCGAGAAAGGGGTGACCATTCATGAACCCGGCCTCGCACAGGATGGCTTGACACTCTATACCTCGGGCAATGCCCCGGCAGCGTATTTGATCGACATGAACGGTGACGTCGTCCATGAATGGCGGCGTCCGTTCAGCGAGATTTGGCAGGAGGGCGTCGGCAGTATCGAGAAGCCACGCCCCGATGAGTTCGTGCACATGCGCAACGCGCGTGCGTTGCCCAATGGCGACCTGATCGCGCTCTACGAAGGCAATGGCGACACCCCTTATGGCTATGGAGTCGTCAAGCTCGATCGCGACTCCAACGTGATCTGGAGTTACCCGGGGCGTACTCATCACCAACTCGATATTGCCCCGGATGGCAAGATCTACGTGCTCACTCACGAAGTCGTCGATGATGAGGTCGACGTGCTGGGGAAACAGCCGCGGCTAGAGGATTTCCTCGTCGTGTTGTCACCTGATGGTGAGGAATTGCAGAAGACCCGCTTGCTCACCACTCTTGGCCAGTCGAAATATGCCCGTATGCTGGAGTCGGTGCCGGGGCGTACGCTTTGGGACCCCTTGCATAACAATACCGTCGAATACATCGACCGGCAGAAGGCCAGGAACTTTGCTTTTGGTGAAGAAGGCCAGGTATTGGTCTCCTTCCGCGCACTGCATGTGATCGCCGTGTTCGATCCCGAGACCGAGGACTTCACCTGGGCCACGCGGGGGCCGTGGGATGCGCAGCATGACCCCGATATCCTGCCGAACGGCAATATTCTGTTGTTCGACAACCGCGGGAATCAGAATGAGGCGGAAGGGGAGTCGCGCATCCTCGAGCTCGATCCGCAAACGATGGAAATCGTCTGGCAATACCGCGGCACCGCGGAGCAACCGTTCGCGAGCCAGATCCGCGGAGACCAACAACGCCTTGCCAATGGCAATACGCTGATCACGGAATCGGATGGTGGGCGGCTCCTGGAAGTGACACCGGAAGGTGAAATCGTCTGGGAATTCCTCAATCCGGATCGTGGTGGACCGGATGACAAGATGATCCCGGTCATGACCTGGGCTCAGCGGTTGGATCGGTCGATGTTCAATGCGGAATTCCTACCGCCATCGCTAGCGGCTGCAAAGCCAGGACCCGAGACGGAAACCTCTCAATGAGGCAGCTCAGCCACTCTCATTACCTGTTGCCGTTGATGGTTCAAGATGTCGATTTGGGCGTATCGTTGCCGCTGGCAGGTATCGTGATGTCGCGTGGTAACTGCAGTAGTTGAGTCAGTTCCAAGGAACGAGGGCCCAAAATATCGGCGAGGGTATAGCGGTCGAGTACCCCGAAAAAGGCGCCCAGCGCTTCGCCGAGGACCGATTTGAGCTGGCAGGCGGGGGTGATCACACACTGGTTACCTATACCAAAACATTCTACCAGTTCCAGGTCGCGCTCGGTGTCGCGGACCAGGGCGCCAAGGCAGATTTCTTCGGCCGGGCGGCTCAGCAGCAGACCGCCGTGCTTGCCTCGGATGGCGGTCAGATAGCCTTTCTGGCTGAGTTCGTGTACCACTTTCATCAGGTGGTTGCGGGAGATATGGAAGCGCTCGGCAATCTCGGTAATGGTCGAGCGCTGCTCGCCCTTGAGGGCGACGTAGATCAGCACGCGCAGCGAGTAGTCGGTATAGCGTGTGATATGCATGGAAAACAGGCTCTTGTCGGATTAAGACGCGATTGCATAGGTCGGTATTGGGGCGCATCAGCTCAGCACGAAGCCGCCTAGCTGCAAGGTGGCATACGCATATAAGATACACTCTATATGAATCTTTGCATTGGCTGTCAATCGCTTTCCTGATCTCGTCAACGAAATCCGCCCTTTGGCAGTAGACCAGAGGGCGGACGGTCGGTTCTAGGCGGAAACCTCGCCCTCCTGTTCGCCTTCCTGCTCCATGGCGACAACGGGTCCTTGTCGCTGAACCTGAGCAGGGCAGGCACGATGGCACTTCTGGCAGCCAAAATTGACCTGGATCATAAAGTGATGATGGATACCCCTTTAGCGCCGCCAACTACCTCTTAACAGGTACCGACCGATGCGCGTGCGGGTGGCATACTGATGACAATGCAGCGGCATCCCTTGGGCTGGCCGCTCCCGTTCAAGAGGTTGATACCTGTCATGTCACACGATCTGCTATTCAATCGCCCTTTAGTGGAGAAGTACGACCGCCCAGGGCCCCGGTACACGTCCTACCCCACCGCGCCGCAGTTCAACTCGGCTTTTGCCGAAGACGACTATCGCGCTGCCGCCGAACGCAGCAACCGGGCAGCGAATCCAAAACCGCTGTCGGTCTACGTGCACATTCCGTTCTGCAAGAGCCTTTGCTACTACTGCGCCTGCAACAAGATCATCACTCACAACAGCGAACGCGCCGCCGAGTATCTCGAATGGCTCAAGCGCGAGATCGGGGTGCAGGGGGCGTTGTTCGACGACACGCGGCGCATGACCCAGTTGCATTTGGGGGGAGGGACGCCCACCTACCTGAGCAATGCCCAGTTAGGGGAGTTGACGGCCGCGCTGGATACCGCCTTCCACTTTGCGCCGGTGGAAGAACGCGAGTTCTCGCTGGAGATCGACCCTCGTACCGTGATGCCGCAACAGATCCATGAACTGCGAGGGCTGGGCTTTAACCGCCTGAGCTTTGGGGTGCAGGACTTCGACCCCGACGTGCAACGTGCGGTCAATCGCGTACAGAGTGAGGAACAGGTGGTGGCGCTGGTCGCGGCGGCCCGCGAGGCTGGTTTCGACTCGGTCAGTGTCGATCTGATCTATGGCCTGCCGCTGCAGACCGTGGCCAGTTTCGATGCCACGCTGGACAAGATCATCGCACTGCGCCCGGATCGCATCGCTGCCTACAGCTACGCTCACCTGCCGGAGCTGTTCAAGGCCCAGCGCCTGATTCGCTCTAAAGACATGCCGCCCCCGGAGCGCAAGCTGGAACTGCTGGAACTGACCATCAAACGGCTTTCCGAGGCCGGTTATGTCTATATCGGCATGGATCACTTCGCATTACCTGACGACGAGCTCAGTCTGGCGCGCGAGAACGGTACCCTGCATCGCAACTTCCAGGGCTATTCCACGCATGCGGATTGCGATCTGATCGGTTTGGGTATCACCGCCATCGGCAAGGTCGGCGACACTTACAGTCAGAACGTCAAGGAGACGGCCCAGTATCAGGCACGCCTGGAAGGCGGTCGTCTAGCGGTGATGCGGGGTTATCGGCTCAACGACGATGACCGCCTGCGTCGCGATGTGATCAATGAACTGATGTGCCACGGGCATATCGACTTCGCCACCATCGAGAAGCGTCACGGTATCGTCTTCCGCGACTATTTCGCCGAAGCATTGAACGAGCTGACCGAACCACGTGCCGACGGCCTAATCGAGTTGCGCGACAATACCCTGACGGTACTGCCGGCCGGCCGCCTGATGATGCGTAACCTGGCAATGACCTTCGATGCTTACCTGACACCCGGTCAGCAGCGTTTCTCGCGCACGGTGTGACTGAAAACTGCCTGCGCTCGTAGGGAGCGAGCCTAGCCTTGGCCATCGCTCGGCGACTTTTCAGACAAAACCTATGCTAGTGATGCTGAAGATACTCCTTTAGGGCCTCGGCATTGTTGTACTCGGTCTCCTTGGCACCGAACACCAGAGTCAGCGTGCGACCGTTGCACTCTTTCAGCATCTCATCGATGGCTCGCTGCTGTTTGTCGAGTTCGCGGTGGTAACGATCACGGAATTCCTCCCAGCGCTTAGGGTCGTGCTTGAACCACTGACGGAGCTTCTTGGAGGGGGCGAGTTCCTTGCGCCACTCATCAAGCTTCAATGCTTCCTTGCGCCTGCCGCGTGGCCAAACGCCATCGACCAGCACCCGGTAGCCGTCGGTATCTCCTGGTTCGTCATAGGCGCGTTTGCACTGGATCGTTCGTGGGCTGGACATGTGTACCTCCATGGCGCGGACAGGTAGCGGATCATTCTCGCCACGAGTCTAGAACATGCTCACCAAAGCAGTGTCACCTCTATAGCCTTGGCGTTGAGGGCTGACAATCGACATCTTGTGTCTTTTGAATTCACATGGTCTATATATGGTAGTTGTGGCTGTCGAGAGCCATAGTGGACATAGCTTGACGCGTGTCAGGAAAGGGCTCTTTCATGAACGCTAGGATGGCGCTTCGAATATTGCTCTCTGGAGAGGTCGTGATGTCACCATTGTCGTTGTCATTTCTTCCCTTGCCGCTACCCGCTCCCGGCCGATTGATACGCGTCATCGATTCCCATATGCCATGGCTGCTCAAGCGTCGGCTGAGCCGCTTGGAAATATTGACGCGTCGCAGCGATTACTGATTGCCGAACTTTTCGCCAGGTGATTGACCAACGATACAAGAGCAATCGTTTGTCACTGGCCTGACATTTCATGGATCATTCGGAGACTCACACATGAGCACATCCGCCAAGGCGGCCAAGACATCCAACGAGGTTCCGATGCAGGCGCCATCGCGTGATATCTGGGATTCCAAGTACCGGCTAAAGGACCGCCATGGACGGCCGGTGGACAAGGATTTTCACGCCACCTTCGAGCGCGTGGCGCAGGCCTTGGCTGCCGTTGAGGGTGAGCAGGCCGACTCCTGGCTGCCGAAGTTCCGTTGGGCACTGGAAAATGGCGCGATCCCGGCGGGGCGGATTCTCTCCAACGCTGGGGCCGACGACTATAAGCCGTCGGTCAGCCTAATCAACTGTACGGTATCGCGCAGCATTCACGACTCCATGCACGACATCCTGAGTTCGGTGGTGGATGCTGGCATGACACTCAAGGCCGGTTGTGGCATCGGTTACGAATTCTCCACCTTGCGCCACAAGGGGGCCTTCGTATTCGGCGCGGGTGCCGGCACCAATGGCCCGCTGGCATTCATGGATATCTTCGACAAGATGTGCTTCACGGTGGCTTCGGCGGGCGGACGTCGCGGCGCGCAGATGGGCACTTTCGATGTCGGCCATCCGGATGTCGAGGCCTTCATCGAGGCCAAGCGCGAGCCCGGCCGGTTGCGCCAGTTCAATCTCAGCTTGCTGATCACCGACGAGTTCATGGAGGCGGTGCGTGACGATGCCGATTGGCCGCTGGCCTTCCCGCTACATTCCGGTGAGAAAGACGATGTACGCGCCGAGGACCTCATCTATCGCGACTGGCCGGTGATCGAGGAGGGCTATAGCGTCGACGACGAAGGCCGAGTGGCTTGCCGTGTGGTCAAGACCATCAAGGCCCGCGAGTTGTGGGACACCATCATGGGGTCCACCTACGATTACGCCGAACCGGGCTTCGTATTGATCGACCAGGTCAACCGCCTGAACAACAACTGGTTCTGCGAGGAAATTCGCGCGACCAACCCTTGTGTCACGGCGGATACTTGGGTCCAAACCTCAGAAGGACCGAGGCAGGTGGCTGATCTGGTTGGGCTCTCCTTTGATGCTGTCGTTGACGGTGAATCGCATCGAAGCGGCCCACAAGGATTTTTTCTCACGGCAAAGAAGCCAGTCGTCCGTCTGCGAACGGCTGAAGGATACAGTCTCAAGTTGACGAGCGATCACCGTGTGTGTCGCGTGTCAGCGTTCACGCGCTATCGCACCGAGACGGAATGGTGTCCAGCAGGAGAGTTGCGTCAGGGTGACCGGGTGCTGCTCAACGATCATCGGGCCGGCCCTGAGTGGGCTGGGAACTTGACTGAAGATCAAGGGTACCTGCTTGGGCTGTTGGTCGGAGATGGCACCCTCAAGACGGACAAGGCCATATTGTCGGTGTGGGCTGATGCAGCCGTGGTCAACGACGCAGACTCAGGCGCCGATACTGGAGTTCGCTCAGTCATGGCATTAGCCGAAAAGGCTGCCCGTAGTCTACCTCACCGAGCGGATTTCTCAGGTTGGCAGAAAATCAATGGCCGTAACGAATTTCGCCTGTCCACGTCGGCACTTCGCGAGCTGGCTTTGGACATGGGAATGCAGCCTGGCAACAAGGCTATTACGCCCATACTGGAAAAGGCTTCCTCGAGCGGCTATGTCGGATTCTTGCGAGGTTTTTTTGATGCTGATGGCTCGGTCCAAGGGACTCAGGCCAAGGGTGTCAGCGTAAGGTTGGCGCAGTCGGACATGCCGCGCCTTGAGGCAGTACAACGAATGCTGCTTCGATTAGGTATTGTTTCCACCATCTACCGCGACCGTCGTAATGGACTAAGCCAGCTGTTGCCTGATGGTCGTGGTGGGCACCGCGAATATGCACTCTCACCTCAGCATGAACTGGTCATCACGGGAGAGAACCTGGAGAGATTCGTTGAGCGTATCGGCTTTGGTGATAGTAAGAAGCAGGGTCGTCTGGAGCAGTTGTTAGGAAGTTATCGTCGCGGCCTGAATCGGGAACGCTTCATTGCCAGAGTGGTGACTCTTGAAGAAGTCGGTGTCGAAGCGGTGTACGACGTTCAAGTGCCTGGCATCAACGAATTCGACGCAAATGGCTTTCATGCTCACAATTGTGGTGAGCAACCACTTCCGCCAGAGGGCGCATGTCTGCTGGGTTCGGTGAATCTGACGCGCTTCGTGATTGAGCCTTTCAGCGACAACCCGCGCTTCGACTGGGAACGCTATCGCAAGGTGGTGGCAATCTTCACCCGCATGCTCGACAACGTGGTCGAGATCAGCGGCCTGCCGTTGCCCGGGCAGCGCCGCGAGCTCGAAGCCAAGCGCCGTCATGGCATGGGTTTCCTTGGCTTGGGGTCGACCCTGGCCATGCTCAAGATTCCTTATGGCTCGCAGGAGTCGCTGGACTTTACCGATGAAGTGAGCAAGGTGCTGGCCATCGAAGGCTGGAAGCAGGCGCTCGAACTATCACGCGAGAAGGGCATGGCACCGGTACTTGCCGAAGAGTTCGAAATCACGCCCAAGATGCTGCGCGAGCGCCCGGAACTGGCGAAGGATGGTTACGAAGTCGGCGACAAGGTGCCAGGCCGTATCCTGCATACCCGCTACAGCCGCTATATGCAGAAGATTGCCGAGGTGGAGCCCGAGTTGGTGGCGGCGCTGGCCGAGCACGGCGCGCGCTTCACCCACCATTCGTCGATCGCCCCCACCGGTACTATCAGCCTGTCGCTGGGCAACAATGCCTCCAACGGCATCGAGCCGTCGTTCTCGCACCGCTACTTCCGTAATGTCATCCAGTCGGGCAAGAAGACCAAGGCGCAGGTCGAGGTAGTGTCCTTCGAACTGGCGGCCTACCGCCACTTCGTGGCGGCCGATGCGGTGGAAAGCGATCTGCCGGACTACTTCGTCACCGCCGATGCGGTGACTCCTGAGCAGCATGTGGCGGTTCAGGCGGCGGCCCAGGCATGGATCGATTCAGCGATCTCCAAGACGGTCAACGTACCCACCGATTTCCCGTTCGAGCAGTTCAAGGATCTCTACCAGAAGGCTTACGATAGCCGTCTCAAGGGCTGCACCACCTTCCGCTTCAACCCCGAGGCCTTCCAGGGTGTGCTGGTGCGCGAGGACGATCTCAAGAACACCACCTATGTGTTCGAACTGGAGAACGGCGAAACCTTGGAACTCAAGGGTGACGAGAAAGTGATCTATGAGGGTGAAGAGCACACCGCCGCCAACCTTTACGATGCGATCAAGGAGGGGACTTATGGCAAGTGGTGACTGGCTTGCCTGGCCGTTTCACGTCGACCCCAACCCTCTGGAGAATGTCGCTGATGAGCATTGAAATCAACTCCAAGATCGTCTCGCTGAGCATTAAGAAGGCGGTGCAGGAAGCTCCACCGCTCGCTGATGAAAATCCGCTCACCGTGCGCATTCCCTCGCGTCCGGAAGGCACCCTGGAAGCGGTATCGGAAAAGATCTCTTACGTCGGTGCCGAGGGTCGCAAAAAGGTCTACGTGCTGGTCTCGTTCATGCCGGTCGAAGGCGTGCTCAACGGCAAGCGCGTGGTGATAGAGCGCCCGGTGGAGTTCTTCTTCCCCTCTGGCCAGCTCTCCAGCGAGCACCAGTGGATCACCGCCACCATGCGCAGCCTGTCGCTGGCGGCGCGCGGCGGCTACGTGACCCAGGCGCTGGCCGACCTGCGCAAGGTGGTTTGGGACAAGGGCCTGGTACGCTGCGGTACCAACCGTTGGGGCAAGCCGATGTTCCATGACTCCGAAGTATCGGCGGTCGCCTGGTCGATCCAACAGATCCTCTACCGCCGCGGTTTCGTCGATATCGACGGCAACCAAGTGCCGGTCGACGAGTTGGTTAGTCGCTACGCGCATCGCCTGGCCCATGGCCACCCCTGGCAGCCGCCGGAACCCGAAGAGGTCGCCCGCCAGGAGCGCGCAGAACAGGAAAACGGTGATGGCCCCACCGTGGTTGGCCAGTGTCCGGAGTGTCGTGGCGACCTGATCATGATGGATGGCTGCCCGACCTGTTACGCCGGCTGCGGCTGGTCGAAGTGCGGGTAGAGAGCCAGGACCAAGCGGCTCAGTCGGCTCGGTCCGGGGCGTGTCCCACGAGCTGGTGTGGGTCACCGAGAGGGTAGTCGGGGGCGAGAAACAGGCGTCCCTCGATGCCCTCGGCCGATGCAGCGCGGCGGATGGCGGGTTTGCCTTTCAAGTGCGTCATCAGACGGTCGAGATTGGGCAGTTCATTCCAAGGGATATCGCGTAGGGGGCTGTCGAGGGGATAGAGCTGCATCCAGCGGATCAGGCAGGCCAGATAAGGGTCGAGCACGCTGGGACCGCTAGGCAGCAATCCATCTCCCTGGCCATGCCCGGCCAGTTCCTCGAGCAGTTGCAGATGCTGCTGAATGCGGCGAGTCAGCTTATCTCTGAGATGCCGGATCTCCGCTTCGCCTTCGGCATAGCGCCAAGTGTAGAAACGCACTCGCAGGTCGGCGTGCAGGGTGTTGGAAAGGAAGAACAGCCAGGCGAGGAAGGGCCCTCTCTGTGCCGGCTGTGAAACCCTGGTGCTGTCATGTCGTTCGCTCAGATGCAGCAGGATGGCCCCGGTCTCGAACAGGGTCACCCCCCGAGTCTCGTCCACCAGTACCGGCAACAGGCCTTGAGGATTCAATGCTCGAAACTGGGGGTCGTCGAGGCCACCTTTGGCACGATCGACGCGTACGTCGCGGTAGCCGACGCCTATTTCCTCCAGCACCATGCGTATCACCAGGTTGGCACTGTCCGGGGAATAGTACAGCCGATAGGACGGGCTTTCTTCTGCGCCTGAGAGGGGCATGCTGCAAGCTCACGGTTAACCGTTGGGAATGTCAGGGCAGCATAGCATTGGCCCTTCAGTCCCGCAGTGGCTCATAAGCCCTCCACGATGACGATGTCCACCTCCGCCGCTCCGTCCCGTGCTGCCTTGGCTTCCTGATACGCCTCCGAGTGATAGCAATCGAGCGCCTGCTGGTAACTGGGAAATTCTATGATGACGCTCCGCTGGGGCGTTTCACGGCCCTCCATGGCGATACGCTCGCCGCCACGTGCCAGGATGCTGGCCCCGAAGCGAGTAAACGCCTCAGGAGCCAGGGCCTGATAGTCGGCATAAGCGTGCGGGTCGGTCACGGTGATATTGGCGATCCAGTAGCCTTTGGGCATGGTGGGCTCCGGCTGATGGTGGCTGTTTGTATTATGGTATGCCAAAATGACGCCGCATCATATGGCATGGGGCGTTACATACCGAGGGAGGCCGGAAGCGTTATGGCATTCGATCGAATTGAAGACATCATCGACGATATACGCCGTGGGCGAATGGTCATCCTGCTTGACGATGAGGATCGCGAGAATGAAGGCGATCTCGTCATGGCCGCCGACCACGTCACGCCCGAGGCGATCAACTTCATGGCCACCCATGCTCGCGGCCTGATCTGCTTGACGCTGAGCGGTGCACGCTGCGAACAGCTGGGTCTGGCACCGATGGTCGAGAACAACGGTGCCAGCTTTGCCACGGCGTTCACCGTATCCATCGAAGCCCGTGAGGGTGTGACCACCGGCATTTCCGCAGCGGATCGTGCGACCACGGTAAAGGCCGCAGTGGCACCGGACGCGCATCCGAGAGACCTGGTACAGCCCGGGCATATCTTTCCGTTACGCGCGCGAGACGGTGGTGTCTTGAGCCGTGCCGGCCATACCGAGGCAGGTTGCGACCTGGCCCGCTTGGCCGGCCTCGAGCCGGCGGCGGTGATCGTCGAGATCATGAACGAGGATGGCAGCATGGCGCGCCGCCCCGAACTGGAGGCGTTCGCTCGTCGTCATGGACTGCGTATCGGCACTATCGCCGACCTGATCCAGTACCGTCTGGCCACCGAGAAGACGGTAGTGCATACCGGCCAGGAGCCACTCCAGACCGTGCATGGTGAGTTCACGCTGCATACGTACGAAGACACTATCAGTGGCGAGGCGCACCTGGCGCTGACCATGGGGGAGATGGACCTCGACAGGCCAACGCTGGTGCGGGTCCATGCCATGGATCCTCTGCGCGATCTGGTGGGGGCCGAGTATCAAGGCCCCAGGGCATGGTCGTTATGGTCGTCCCTGGAAGCGGTAGCAGCGGAAAGGCATGGCGTCGTGGTGATACTCGCCAGCCATGAGTCGTCCCAGAGCCTGCTGTCGCGAGCCACACGTCTCAACAAGCCGTCGAGCGACAATTCCCAGCGCCGTTATACCAATACCGGAACCGGCTCACAGATACTTGCCGATCTCGGTGTCGGCAAGCTGCGGCTCATGGGGGCACCCTTGAACTACAAGGGACTGGCCGGATTCGAGCTGGAGGTAGTGGAGGTCGTCTCGCCGCCCTAGTGGGGTGATGCTGTAACACATTCAGCACTTCCCCAGCGCCGGGCGTGTGCGCCGCGCGCTCCACGAGCTCAGGATTCCGGGCTGGGTTATTTGCATGGCGCGGCGCGAGAAATCGGCATTGACGAGCATGGGTGAGCCCCCAGAAATTCATGGGAGGGGTGGCCGGCTGGTCGAATCATCGGCAGCCGGCCCTCCCGGTACGACTTACTTTCAGTTGCGGCCAGCCATCACGCCGCCGTCCACGTCCCAGATCGCGCCGGTGACCCAGCCGGCCTTGTCCGACAGCAGGAAGGTGACCACTTCGGCGACATCCTGCGGAGTGCCGACGCGACCGATGGGGTGGAAGCTGTTGAAGCCCTGCAGCGCGCTGTGCACTTCGGCCTTTGGGATGAAGCCCTCGTAGATCGGGGTCTGCACCACCGCTGGCGACACCGCGTTGACGCGGATGTGCTTCGTAGCCAGCTCCATGGCCAGGTTTTGGGTCAGGGAATGCAGGCCGGCCTTGGCCATGGAGTACGCTGACGATGGGGTCGCGGCGATGGCCTGCTTGGCCCACATCGACCCGATGTTGACGATCGCACCCGGGCGATTCTGGGCGACCAGGGTGGCGGCGACCTTCTGGGTGATGAAGAAGAACGCCTTGTTCAGCTTCATGTACTGGTCGTAGTCCGCGTCCTGATGCTCCAGGAACGGCTTGGGGAAGAACACCCCGGCCGCGTTGACCAGCAGGTCGATGTCAGCATGCTGTTCGTCGATGGTCCTGAGCAGCTCGGCCAGCCCTTCCTCGCTGGACAAGTCTGCCGTCAGCGCCGCGACCTGGCCCAGAGCGACCAGTTCCTTGCGCGCCTCTTCGGTCTTTTCCGGGCGATGGCCCACGATTACCGTACTGCCACCTTCGGCGAGGACCATCCGGGCCGTCTGCAAGCCCATTCCGCTGGTGCCACCGACGACCAGTAACTTCTTGCCATTGAATTGATTGCTCATTGTGAAACCTCTCTGCTCTCTATAACGGATAGGAAGAAAAACTATTCATGATGGACCGCATGACGAGTTCCGATGCCAGCCGCGGGGATCGTGTAGCGCTGATCATCGACATGAGAGGGGATTCTTCGCTGATTTCCTCCCGTCGGCAAATGAGATAAAGTGTCTGGAGTTAAAAGAAAAACTTTGTCGATATGAAGTCACCGGTTCATCTCAACGCCTTGCGCGCCTTTGAGGCCAGCGCCCGTCATAAGAGCTTTTCCGCGGCGGCGGCCGAACTGAATGTCACCCCCGCTGCGGTCGGCCAGCTCGTGCGCACACTGGAGGAATGGCTGGGCATGCCTCTGTTCCACCGTGCTAGCAGTGGGCGGGTTCGGCTCGTTCCCACCGAGGCGGCCGAACGCGCGCTGCCAGACATCCGGGCGGGTTTCGACAGGCTCGCGCTGGGTCTGGAACGGCTCAAGGAGGGATCGGCCAGCAACGTGCTTACCGTGACGGTCAGCCCGGCCTTTGCCGCCAAGTGGTTGCTACCCCGCATTGACAGGTTTCAGGCCGCCTGGCCTGACACGGACGTGCGTCTGGATACGAATCACAAACCGGTGGACTTTGCGGTACAACGAGTGGATGTCGGTGTGCGTTATGGTCCGGGCAACTGGCCGGGGCTGGAGGCGGAGAAGTTGATGGAGGAAGAGGTTTATCCGGTCTGCTCGCCGGGCCTGCTGCGTGAACATGGGCGCCTGCGCAAGCCCACCGATCTAGCGCGCGAGATCCTGATCCACGATCTGTCGATGGATGGCTATACCGGGTTTCCATCGTGGATGGCATGGCTCAAGAAAGCCGGTGTGGCTGGCGCGGCAACCCCGCGCGGCATGCAAATCAACAATTCCGCAGCCGTATTACAGGCGGCGATCGATGGGCACGGCGTAGCGCTCGCACGCAGCGTCATGGTGCGCGATGATCTGGCCGCTGGTCGGCTGGTGCGGCTGTTTCCTGAGGTCGAGTGCGCTTCGGCGCTGGCCTATTACGTGGTCTATCGACCCGAGTGCGGCAATCTGCCGAGAGTGAAGGCTTTCCGCGATTGGCTGTTCACGGAGGTGGCGGCGGGCTAGATTCCGTGCCGGCCGCTCCAGAGGGGATGGACACCATCTTCCAGGGGGCTGGGCGAGTGAGGAAGCGCTTCCCTAACGCATGAAGTGTATGGTGCCGTTATCCATGCTGCCGCTATAGATGCCGTAAGTGCCACCGGCGTGCTCGTCGATATAGCGCTCGAGAATCTGGCGAATGGCGGGGTAGAAGATCGTGTCCCAGGGGATGTCTTCGGCACGAAACCACTTCACGGTCAGTGTCTCGTGGCCCGGTGGGTCGTTCCACTCCAGCAGACGGGCGCGGTAGATGATGTAGAGTTCGTTGGTCGGCGGAACGCTGAAGATCGAGTAGGGCGTGAGAATCTCGGCATGGATACCGGTCTCCTCGCGGACTTCTCGCTGGGCGGCCTCCTCGACGCTCTCCCCGCGTTCCATGAAGCCCGCCGGCAGGGTCCAGGTGCCCACGCGCGGCGGAATGCCGCGCTGACATAGCAGCAAGTTCCCCTCGCGTTCGATGATGGCGCCGGCGATTACGCGCGGATTGTCGTAGTCGACGTAACCGCAGGCACTGCAGTAGTCGCGCTCATGCGTATCGCCTTCGGGAACGCCGTGGGCGAGGGGATGGTGGCCGCAACGACAGCAGTAGTGTTGCATAGGCACCTCGCTACAGCGTGGTTTCGACTCGCAGCGGTGGTGTAATCGGTTCGGGCGATTGGTCGTCCTTGGCGGCCAGGACTGCCAAGGCGATCTTCGCCGCTGCCTGGATGTGCGCTACGCAAGCTTCATGGGCAGCGGCCGGGTCTCGCGCCTTGATCGCCTCGACGATGCGTTCCATCTCGCGAAAACTGTCGACGGAGCGTTCTTGCTGGGACACCGACGTGGCACGCAGGTAGTTGACGCGTGCCTGCAACTGGCTGAGCACCTGTCCGGCGATACGGTTGCCGGCACCCTCGTAAAGCACGCCATAGAAATCGCTGACCGCTTCGACGATCTCATGAGTGTCGCCTTCGCGGAGGGTATCCTTGAGGATCTCCCATGCCCGGTCCAGCTCCGCCATCTGACGACGATTCGCTTTCTGGGTAAAGAGCTGCACCACCATGCTTTCCAGCATGCAGCGCAGCTCGTAGATATCGCGAGCGTCTTCCAGCGTGATCACGGCGACTCGTGGCCCACGGGTACCAACATGCTCGACAAGACCCTCGGCTTCGAGATGACGCAAGGCCTCACGCACCGAGGTACGGCTGACGCCCAGGCGCTCGCACAGGTCGCGTTCCACCAGACGATCACCGGGCAGCAACTGGAAGCTCATGATCGCCTGACGCAGCTTGTCCAGCACCATCTCGCGGAGGGTGGGTTGATTGCGCGTGACCTTGAGACTGTCATCCCGCAGCGCTCTTCGCATCGTTACTTTCTCCTGGTCATGGTGTCGCCCGGCCTATAGCTCGCCCATTTCGGTAAGCACCTCGCGGGCATTACGGAACGCGTCGATGGCCGCCGGTACCCCGCAGTAGACCGCCGTTTGCAGCAAGATCTCACGTATCTCCTCGACACTGAGGCCATTGTTGATTGCTCCACGAACATGCAGACGTAGTTCGTGAGGACGATTCAGGGCGGTGATCATCGCCAAGTTTATCATGCTGCGCTCGCGGTCACTGAGTCCCTCGCGCTGCCACACTTCTCCCCAGCAGTACTCGGTGACCAACTGCTGAAGTGGACGTGTGAAGTCGTCGGCATTGCGGATCGACTGATCGACGTACTCGGCGCCGAGTACGCGGCGACGCTTGTCCAGGCCCCGCTCGAAACGTTGTTGTGACATGGGGATACCCCTCTGGTGTTTGGTTCAGGCCGTGGCCGCCGTTAAACGAAAGGCCTCGGGTAGCTTGTCCATCTTTCCCCGGCAGTAAAGCAGTGGGTCGATCTTGTCGTCACCGACCCATAGTCTCCGCACTTCTCCCACTACGATGGCGTGATCGCCCCCCGGGTAATCTTCCCATAATTGGCACTCCAGATAGGCCGTGGCGCCGTCGAGAATGGCGTTGCCGAGTGCGGAACGATGCCAGGCGATCCCTTCAGTCTTGTCACGGCCCTTGCTGGCGAAGCGGTAGGCGATGGACTGCTGGTCGTGGCCGAGGATATGCACCGCGAAGCGGCCGCTGCGCTTGATGACGGGATAGGAGTCCGAGCTCAGGCTGGGACAGACCAGCACCAGCGGCGGGTCCATCGACACCGCCGAGAAAGCGCTGGCGGTGAAGCCGACGAGGCGGTCGTCTTCCTCGAGGGCCGTAATGACGGTGACGCCGGTCGGGAACGCACCGAGAACTTGCTTGTAACGTTGGGTATCGATCATGGTTCGCTCCGCACTCAGAGGGTGTTTACAAAAGTGACGAGCGACGGCAAGGCAAGGCGAAATCAGCCGAAACAGCGGAGTTTACGGGTTTGTAAATGAGCATTTTGAGGCTGATTTCAACACAGCATGGCCGAGCGCAGTAGTTTGTGAACATCCTCTCAACGCATGATGAAAGGGTCGGGCATCGGTTGCGTGGACAAGTTGATCCACAGGGTCTTGAGCTCGGTGTAATCGCGCACCGCGTCGATGCCGCACTCGCGGCCGTAGCCGCTGGCGCCGAAGCCGCCAATCGGTGCCATGGCCGAGACCGCACGGTAGGTATTGACCCACAGAATGCCGGCACGGATGTCACGGCCGAGGCGATGGGCGCGTCCGAGATCCCGCGTCCAGATACCGGCGGCAAGGCCATATTCGGTGTCGTTGGCCAGCCGCAATGCCTCGGCCTCGTCGTCGAAGGGGATCACCGCCACCACCGGGCCGAAGACTTCTTCCTGCATGATCGGCATGTCATGCGACCCGCAGGCCAGGATCGTCGGGGTGTAGTACCAGCCCCGCTCGATGGCCGGCCGCGCACCGCCATACAGCAGCCGTGCGCCGTCGGCTTGCGCCTGCGCGACCATGCGCTCGACGGTTTCCAACTGGGCTTGGGTTGCCATGGGGCCCATTTCGGTCTCGGTATCGGCCGGGTCGCCGATGCGGATGGTGCGTGCCCGCTCGCAGAGGCGTTCGACGACCTCGTCGTAGATGCCGCGCTGGACCAGCAGGCGTGAACCGGCCACGCAACTCTGCCCGGAGGCGGCGAACACCCCGGCCACCACGCCATTGACGGCGCTGTCCAGATCGGCGTCCTCGAACAAGATGTTGGGCGACTTGCCACCCAACTCCAGTGACAGCCTGGCGAAGTTCTCGGCGCTGTTGCGCACCACATGGCGAGCAGCCGAGGCGCCGCCGGTGAAGGCGATCTTGCGTACCATCGGATGGCTGGTAAGCGCCGCGCCGGTGGTCGGGCCGAAGCCGGTGACCAGGTTGACCACTCCTGGAGGGAAACCGGCTTGTTCGACCAGGCGCATTAGCCTGATCAGGCTGGCGGAGGCGTGTTCCGAGGGCTTGATGACCACGGTATTGCCGGCAGCCAGTGCGGGAGCGAGCTTGATGGCGGTCAGGTACAGCGGGCTGTTCCACGGAATGATCGCCGCCACCACTCCGAGCGGAACACGCACGGTGGCGCCGAACATGTCCGCCTTGTCCAGTGGCAGGGTTTCGCCGACGACCTTGTCCGCCAGCCCGGCGTTGTAATGGAAGAATTCGGGGAGGTAGCCGACCTGGCCGCGCGTCTCGCGAATCAGTTTACCGTTGTCGCGGCTCTCCAACTGGGCGAGTTCCTCACCGTGCTCGGCGATCAGCTCGCCGAGCCGGTGCAGCAACTTGCCCCGGGCGGTGGCCGTGAGTCCGGCCCAGGCAGGAGCTTCGAAGGCGCGCTGGGCGGCTTGCACGGCGGCATCGACATCCTGGGCGTCGGCATCCGGCAGGCGGCACCACGCTTCGCCGGTGGCAGGATCGTAACTGTCGAAGGTGGCGCCAGAGTGGGCGGCAACCCACTCCCCATCAATATACATGCGTAGCGTATCCAGGCTCATCGGAGTGCCTCCTTGAATGAGTCGTGGGCAAAGACTTTGGCGAGAAATCGCAGCAACATGGCATTGACGGCTTCGTGAGCTTCCATGGGTGCCATATGCCGCTGGCCGGGCAGGATATGCACTTCGGCGTTGGGCAGACGCTCGGCCAGGGCCCGCGCCATGCACGGAGTGGAGCCCGGGTCCAGCTCGCCGGTGGCGACCAGCACCGGCACGCGAATCGTCTGCAGCCGCTCGGTACCGAAGTCGTCCTGGGTACCAAACAGGGCGTAGCTGCGATAATACCCTTGCGGATGATTGTTGCTGACGGTGGCGTGGATCTTGGCAATCCGCCCTGGGTGAGCATCGCGGAACGCCGGACTGAACCAGCGCTTCAAGGCTTCGTCGACATTGGCAGCGGGGCCTTGCTCGCGAGTCTGGGCCAGACGCTGTTGCACCCCGGCGCGTTGGCTCGCATCGCGCTCGAAGACACTGGATAGCACCACCATCGCCGCCAGACGCTGCGGATAGCGCAGGGCGAAGGCGCGTGCCACCAAGCCGCCCATCGAGAAGCCCACCACGGCGACCCGGTCGAAGCTCAAGTGATCGAGCAGCGCCACCAACTGGTCCGCATAGTCATCCAGCCTGGCGTTTTCCCGAGGCAGAGTGCTGTCGCCGTGTCCCAGCATGTCGTAGGCGATGACCTCATGGTGCTGCGACAGGGCGCCGACTTGTGCTTGCCACATGGTGGCGTCGAGGCCCACACCGTGGATGAGTACCACCGGCGTGCCCTGCCCCTGGCGCCAGTAGCGCGTGCCGTCGGGAGCCTTGTGGGCTTTGGTGAGTTCCATGCTGCCTCCTTGAGAACCCTAGTCGTCGTTGCCGTCTCGAGCGGCCTCGGCGGCCAGTTCCTGCAGATCCTGATAGCGATTGCCGATACGCGGATGCACCCGCCCGCCATCGGCGGCACCCAAGGCCACGACGATCTCGTCCTGGCGGGGAGCGTCCTCGATGCGCATCTCCAGCGTGATGTAGTGCGAGCGAAATCCCTCGTCGTGCTTGTGCATCATCGGGATCTGAATCGAGGTGCCCGGCCCGCCGCGTTTGTTGGTGAAGCTCAGGTAACTCTTGGCGTCCACGGCTTCACGATAATGATTGCCGAAGCGCAGGGTGTGAATGATCGCCGAAGCGTGCTCGATCTCCCCGTCGGCGCCGACCACCGCTGCCTTGCCGTATGCCTCGATGGCCTCTCCATCGATTTCCTTCAGCACCAGTTCGACGATTTGCTTGCCGAGAGCGGAGCAGCCGTCGCGGATTTCCGGTGCCAGGTCCTCGACGAAGCCGCGGCCATGCCAGGGATTGGCGATCACCGCTGCCACGCCAAGCATGGTCACCGGGCGCTCGCCGCGCTTGCCACCCTCGATGTAGGTCGTTTCGCGGTAAGTCGCGATCTTGCGGATTTCAAAACTCATCGTCGTCTCCATTGGTTCGGCATACGCAGGGAGTCGTGCGGCCGTAGACCGTCCTGATTTTTGGTATACCGTAATACGTAATCTAAAAACCAGCAAGAAACACTTGCTCATGAGACGCCGAGTTGTCCCGATACCTCAGTTGGTAAATTTTTTAATCAATTGTATTTGAACAATTTTATCTTGACTGTTGAATGCGTTCGCTAAGGCGCGAAGGAAAAAGTCTTTGCATATCGTAATACGGTATACCAAACTGCGAGACGAGCCATCGCTTCCTACGCCAGGGAAGGACGGCAACGAATGGCTCAATAAAAACTTTGGATCCGTGCGGTGTGATAGATGCCGTCACGACAACGACAAGAGACATCCAAGGAGAGCTTCCCCATGCAAGACTCTCGACAGGGCACTTCAAGGCTCGGTGTGTTTGCCGGTGTGGATAGGACGATGGCGATCGCTTCGCTGACGATGGTGGTCGCTTTCGTGCTCTTCTCCGTGCTGCAACCGACCCTGGCCAACAGCATCTACCAAGGTGTGAAGCAGTTCATCGAACAGGAACTCGGTTGGTATTACATACTCACGGTCAACGTGGTGTTGATCGTGGTTATCGGCATCATCGTCAGCCCCTATGGCAAGCTACGTCTGGGCCGCGACAATGAACGTCCCGAGTTTTCCAACTTCACCTGGTTCGCCATGCTTTTCAGTGCGGCAGTGGGTACCGGCTTGCTGTTCTGGAGCATTGCCGAGCCGCTGAGTCACCTGCAAGGCAACCCTTTCATCGCCATGGCGGGAGTGGAGCCCAATACCATGGAAGCGGCGCAGACGGCCTTGCGTATCACCATTTTCCATTGGGGGCTGCATGGTTGGGCGATCTACATCCTGGTCGGCACCATCCTGGCCTACTTCGCCTATCGCCGCGGCTTGCCGCTGACCATTCGCTCGGCGTTCTATCCCTTGCTAGGCGAGCGCATTCATGGATCGATCGGCCACGGCATCGACCTGCTGGCGATCTTTGCCACCTTGTTCGGCACCGCCACCACCCTGGGGCTTGGGGTGTCGCAGATGAACGCCGGCCTCAACAGCCTGTTCGGCATGGAAATTACCAGTACCAATCAGGTCCTGCTAATACTGGGTGTCACCGTGGTGGCGACTCTCTCGGCGGTGTCCGGATTGAGGAAGGGCATCCGGTTGCTTAGCGAATGGAACATCTATCTCAGCATGATCCTGTTCGCGTTCTTCATATTGGCCGGCCCCACCATCTTCCTGTTGACCCTCTTTACCACCAGCGTTGGCGATTATTTGACCAATATCGTCGGCATGGGCTTCTGGACCAACCCCGATCCCGAGAGCCAATGGCAGGGCTGGTGGACGCTCTTCTACTGGGGCTGGTGGCTGTCCTGGGGCCCCTACGTGGGGATGTTCATCGCACGCATCTCTCGCGGTCGTACCATTCGAGAAGTGCTGTTCGGCGGTATGCTGGCCGCGACTCTCGGAGCGATGGTGTGGATCGTGATCTTCGGCGGTACCGCCTTGCACCTGCAGCTGTTCGGTGGCGTCGATTTGGCCACAGTGGCGAACGACGACGTGACCAAGGTGCTGTTTCAGACCATCGCCGCCCTGGATGTGCCTTGGGCCACCACCTTCATGATCGCCATGGCGACACTGATGATCATTACCTGGTTCGTGACGTCTGCCGACTCGGGCACCCTCGTCATTTCCACCATCCTGGCCAAAGGCAATCCCCATCCGCCACAGCTCTATCGGGTGATCTGGGGCCTGGGTCTTGGTGCCACCTCGGCCGTGTTGCTGTTGGCCGGTGGCCTGGAAGCCCTGCAAACGGCTGCCATCGCGGCGGCATTCCCGTTCTCCTTGGCGCTGCTGATCATGGCCTATTGCATGATCAAGGCACTGAGTGAGGAAGGCCGCGATGCCACGATTGCCGCCAGGCTGGCCGACCCTAACGCACTTTGAAAGGAGTGTTGAGAGATGCAGTTTTCGCTATTCCTTCATATGGAACGCTATCACGAGCACGAAAGTCATCGGCAGTTGTTCGAGGAACTCTGCGAATTGGTGAAGATCGCTGAGGCCGGAGGCTTTCGTACCGCCTGGATCGGTGAGCATCACGGCATGCAGTTCACCTCATCGCCGAGCCCGCTTGCACAGTTGGCATACCTGGCGGCCAAGACCGAGCGCATCCGTCTGGGCGCCGGTACCTTCGTCGCCCCTTTCTGGGACCCGATTCGCCTGGCGGGAGAAGCCGCCATGCTCGACCTGATCAGTGGCGGTCGCCTCGAGTTCGGTATTGCCCGCGGTGCCTATCAATACGAGTTCGACCGTCTCGCTGATGGCATGTCGGCGGCCGATGGCGGCCAGTCATTGCGTGAAATGGTGCCGGCGATGCGGGGGCTGTGGCAGGGCGACTATGCACATCACGGTGAGGTCTATCGTTTCCCAACCACCACCAGCGTTCCCAAGCCGGTGCAGTCACCGTTGCCGCCGATGTGGATCGCCGCTCGAGATCCCAACTCCCATGATTTCGCGGTCAAGAACGGCTGCAACGTGATGGTCACGGCATTGATGAAGGGCGACGAGGAGGTGGCCGATCTCGCGCACAAGTTCGATACCGCTTGTGCCAACCACCCCGAGGTGTCCCGCCCCGAGCTGATGCTGCTACGCCATACCTATGTGCATGAGGAGGGCGATCCGGATGGCTGGCAAAGAGGGGCTGAGGCGATCAACCGCTTCTATCGCTACTTCCTGGCCTGGTTCAAGAATGACCAGCAGGCGGTCAACGGCTTCTTCGAACCCGTAACGGAGGAGTCGGTGGCCGACAACCCCGAGTTCTCGCTTGATAGCCTGCATCGCAACATGATGATCGGAACGCCTTTGGAACTGGTCGAACGGCTCAAGGGCTACGAAGCCATGGGCATCACCGAATACAGCTTCTGGACCGATAACACTCTGTCTTTCGAGGACAAGAAGCGCTCGCTCGAGCTCTTCATTCGCGACGTCATGCCGCACTTTCGCTGATTGCCAGGTAGGGGCACCGGGAGCCAGTCGGTGCCCCACTTTATGACGCGATACTCGGCGAGTGCCGCAGTCAATTCCTTGATCTCGGTCATGGTCAGGAGAGATTGGCGGGAGGGTGTATTGCCGGAGGGCTAGTCTGAAGAGAATAGGTGGCCACAAGCGGATCAAGGCCATGGATGTCGAACAGCTCTTCGATACAAGCTTCGAGCGGGTGCTGAACCGCGAGATCGATGGCCAGGCGTTCTTTGCCGCTTTCTACGACGCTTTCACCGCTAGTTCTCCGAAAGTCGCGCACAAGTTCCGCCACACTGACATGCCTCGCCAGCAGGCCATGCTCAAGAAGTCGTTCTATCACTTGCTGGCGTTCTATGGGTCGAGCAATGCCGATTATTACCTGGATCAAGTGGCGGTTAGCCACAGCCGGGGGCATCTGGACATCCGTCCGGCGCTATACGATCTCTGGCTCGAAACCCTGATCGATACGGCACGAAGATACGACGACCATTTCGACGATCAGATCGAACTCGCCTGGCGCCTGGTGATGGCGCCGGGCATCGTCTACATGAAGTTCCATTACGACCGTCATGGGCCGTGATTCCGCCCCGTGGTGCTGGAGTGTTACCACCAGTGCTGGGGGTAGCGGCGATGCCGAGCCAGGTTGTTGACGAGTATGGCCACTGACAGCATCAGGATGCAGGCGATAGCGACCGGCATCAGGGCATAACTCCAACTCAGTGAATGCAACTCGTTCGAGCCGATCACCGCGATCAGGGCGGTCGCTCCACCGGGGGGATGCAGGGTATGGGTCAACTGCATGACGAGGATGGCCGTCGACACGGCCACTGCGGCTGCCAGCCAGGTGTCACCCAGCCACTGCCAACTGAATACGCCCACCAGCGCCGAAAGCACATTGCCGCCCAACACGTTGCGCGGCTGTGCCAGGGGGCTCTCTGGTGCGGCATACAGCAGTACTGACGTTGCGCCGAAGGAACCGATCATCAGCAGAGCTTGTGACGGCAAGGTGAGTTCGCTCAGCCAGCCGACTCCTGTCATGCCCAGAAAGGCGCCGAACCAGGACCATAGGGCATCACGCCAGCATGGCGGCGTCCGCTCGGCGGGCGCCCCCTTCATCTTGTTGAGATATGTTCTGACCATTGTTCGCTTGATCGAATCAAAAGCGGCCTATCTTGCCAAAGTCGCCTGCTATTAGAAATGGCTTTCTAGAGTGTTTCCGCGACATTCCGCCGCGGTGAGAAAGGTGGGCATTTTGATGGGTGGTGATAAGATTCTTTTCAGATACATCTTATCAACCCAAGGATCTCCCATGCTGACGAATGACCAGGAACGACTGATCGAAGCTACCGCCCCCGTTGTGGCCGACCACCTCGATGCCATCACCCAGCGCTTTTATCCGCTGATGTTCCAGCGTTACCCCGAGGTCAAGCCGCTGTTCAACGATGCCCACCAGGCCAGTGGTAGTCAGCCGCGCGCCCTGGCCGGGGCGGTACTGGCTTACGTACAACTGCGCCGCGACCCGCAGCGCGCCAGGGAAGTGCTGGCCACGGCGATCAGCAAGCATGTGTCGTTGAACATTCAGCCCGATCAGTATCCCATTGTCGGCGAGTGCTTAATGGCAGCCATCGGTGAGGTGCTGGGCGATGCGGTCACCGCCGAGATCGCCGCGGCATGGGGCGCGCTCTACGAGGAACTGGCCGGGCTGCTGATCGAACTCGAAGCGCACCGCTACCATGAGTTCGCCAGTCGTGAAGGGGGATGGCAAGGCACGCGGATATTCCGCATCGCCGATACCCGCCAGGAAAGCGCCGTAATCCGCTCTTTCATTCTGGAACCCGAGGATGGCGGGCCCGTGGCCGATTTCGCACCCGGCCAATATATCGGCGTACGCCTCAGCATCGATGGTGAGCCGGTCTATCGTCATTACAGCCTCTCGGCCCTGCCCAATGGACGCAGCTACCGCATATCGGTCAAGCGCGAAGCGGACGGCCGCGCCAGCCGTCACTTGCACGACAAGCTGAGAGTAGGTGACACCATCGAGCTGCTGCCCCCCGCAGGAGATCTGACCCTGGCCGATGGCGATGAGCCGCTGATGCTGCTCAGCGGCGGTGTCGGCCAGACACCCATGCTGCCACTGGCACGCCAAGCGCTGGCACAGGGCCGGCAAGTGGTCTACCTGCACGCGACACAGAACGACGAACATCATGCTTTTGGTGATGAGGTGGCGGCGCTGGCCGCCGAACATCCCGAACGTCTGCAGACCGTGACCCTCTACGAGTCGGCCAGCGAGGACGCAAGCGCCGATCACGTCGGCCGTATCGACCGAGATCTATTGGCGCGCTATCTGCCCGAGGGCCAGCCGCGCTGCTACTTCGTGGGGCCGCAGGGCTTCATGACTTCCGTCGACAGTGCACTGGCCGAGTTGGGTGTGGTCGATGAACGCCGCCATTACGAACACTTCGGTCCATCGCGTCCGCTAGAGACCGCATGAGGTAACGACCATGGCCACAGATTCCCTCCTCTCTGTATCCGCCACCCTTGCCCGGGCCATGCCGCTATGGCGGCTGGCCTTCCGCCCCTTCTTCTTGCTGGGGGCGCTGTTCAGCCTGGTGGCGATGCTGGTATGGGGGGCTTTCTGGCACGGCGATGTATTGCTCCGGCCATATGGCGGCATGCTGTGGTGGCACCAGCACGAGATGCTGTTCGGCTTTGGCGCAGCTATCGTGGTGGGCTTTCTGCTCACCGCGGTGCAGAACTGGACCGGCCAGCGTGGTCTGCATGGCTTGCCGCTGGTGGGGCTGGTGGCGCTGTGGCTCGCGGGGCGCGTGCTACTGGCTTTCCCTCCCGGAGTGGAGATCTGGGCAGCGTTGGTGGATCTCGCCTTCCTGCCGTTGGCGGCACTGGTGTTGGCACGCTCAGTAATTCGCGTACGCCAGTGGCGTAACCTGATTTTTTTACCCGTACTTGGGTTGTTGTTCCTGGCCAATGTGCTGATGCATATGGGGTGGCTCCAGGGCGATAGCTTGACGATTCATATCGCCGCGCACTTGGCCATCCTGCTGATTTCGCTGCTGATGGTGGTACTCGGGGGGCGGGTAATTCCGTTCTTCACTTCCCGGCGACTGGGACAGCCTCAGCCGGTACGGCTGAAGTGGTTGGAACTGGCCTCCATGGGTACGGTCATGGCGCTGGTGGTCATGCAACTGGCGAGCCTCGGTGTCTACCTACCCAGCGGAGTATGGGCCGGCGTGGCGCTGTTGGCGGCGGTGCTCAATGCCCTGCGGCTGAGCCGCTGGGAAGGCCTCTACTGCCTGCGCGAACCGCTGCTGTGGGGCTTGCATGCCAGCTACGCCTTCGTTTGCCTGGGGCTAGCCATGTGGGGCCTGGCGGCGCTGGACTTGGTCAATACCTCACTGGCATTGCATACCATCACTGTGGGCGGCATCGGCACCATGATGCTGGCGATGATGGCACGTGTCTCGCTAGGCCATACCGGACGGCCGATCGAAACCCTGCCAGGCATGGGGTTGGCGCTGGGGCTGATGGTTTTGGCCGCTGTGTTGCGCGCACTTGTGCCGGCGCTATGGCCGCAGGTCTCTCACTGGACACTGAGCCTGAGCATCCTGTGCTGGCTACTGGCGTTTTCCATTTTCATAGGGCGTTATGCCTTGTCGCTGTTGACAGCACGGGTCGATGGCCAGGATGGCTGAACTGCCACGGTGTGTCTGAAAAGTCGCCTCATCCTATGCATGGCATTTGCGATTGCGGCAAATCATCGCAGTCCTCTGGGTGAGCTTGGACTCGTAGCGGTTTTCACCTAGAGTCAACGACTCTCATCGGCAAATGTCGTTATCTTGAGCGGATTCCTCATGTCACGCTTCGTGCATCGTTGGCATCGCCTTCTGACCTGGCTTGGTCTATGCGCCCTGCTATTGATGTTCGCAGGGCCGCTGATCAGCCAGTTCCAGCGATTGCTGGAGATGCCGACGACTGCTGCCATGTCGTCGCACGCGCATGGCGAAGCGATGGCCCATTACTCGGCAGCGGCCGACGCCATGCCCTCCCACTATGGGGAGGTGACGGCCTGCGATTACTGCACGCTGTTCCTGCACATGCCGGGCATCGCACCGCCGTTGGCATTGCCTGACATCGGGCCGTCGCAAGAGGGGCGGGTCGAAAGCGTATCGCCCTCGCCGCCGCCACCGGAGCAGCACTACCCGTTCTACATCGGTCGCGCACCACCACGTATGTCGAGCCTGCCGTTTTCACCATTGTCGTTTGCGCGTTCGGCCTGAGCCTGGATTCGGGTAGCGTCGCGCTACCGGCGTTCACGATTTTCCGGCTCGGAGCATTCATTCATGCCCTCTTCAACCACGTCGGCGGACAATCGCCGTACGGGCAAGTTGCTATTCGCCCTCATTACCCGATTGCACTTTTATATCGGTCTGTTCATCGGGCCCTTTCTCTTGATTGCCGCGCTTTCCGGCATTGCCTACGCATTGACGCCACAGCTCGAAAGCTGGCTCTACCATGATGCGCTGACGGCGGAAAGCGATGGCACATCACAGCCGCTTTCGCGACAGATCGAAGTCGCGCAACAAGCGTCGGGGCAGCTCAATACTCCAGCCGCCGTGCGTCCGGCACCCCCAGGTGGCACGACCCGCGTCATGTTCAGCGGTGAAGAGTACGGCTCATCGGAGCATCGCGCGCTGTTCGTCGACCCCGTCACTTTGGCTATCAAGGGTGACATGGCGGTCTACGGCACCAGCGGCGTGTTACCCCTGCGTACCTTGATCGACCAGTTCCATCGCAGCCTATTGCTGGGTGATGTGGGACGATTGTACAGCGAGCTTGCCGCTTCCTGGCTGTGGCTCGTGGCCCTTGGCGGGTTGGTGCTGTGGGCGCGGAGCCGGGTTGTCCTGCGGGCGCAGGTTGGGTCCGGAGCGCTACGCCGCCGCCACGCGACCCTGGGAGCGATAGCCTTCATCGGTCTGCTGTTCTTCTCCGCCACCGGGTTGACCTGGTCGCAATGGGCGGGTGGCAATATCGCCGAACTGCGCCATGCCTGGGGCTGGGGAACGCCTAGTGTCTCGACCGACCTGACGGCTACTGCCCCTGATTCACCCGACGCCCATGCCAACCACGGCAGTGGTGGCAGCACGGCTCATGCACAAGACTTTCAACTGACGCTGACGGATTTCGATCGTGCCTATACGGCAGCCCGCCAGGCAGGCATCGATGCCGATGCCATTGAATTGATACCGCCCTCCGGCCCACAGCGTGCCTGGAAGATTCGCGAAATCGATCGTAGCTGGCCCACCCAGGTGGATCAGGTGGCTCTCGATCCGCATAGCATGGCCGTGACCGACCGCGCCGACTTTGTCACGTTCCCCCTCGCCGCGAAGCTGACGCGCTGGGGAATCGATCTGCATATGGGTACCTTGTTCGGCCTGCCCAACCAGTTGGCACTGGCCGCCTTCGCCAGCGGCCTCGCCACACTGGTTTGCTGGGGCTATACGATGTGGTGGCGGCGTCGATCGTATGCAGTTGCCAATGGTCAGGCCCAGACGCTGACGATGCTGTTCGTGCGTCTGTCGTGGCTACCCCGGTTCGTCATATTGGCAGTTGCCGTAGCATTGGGGCTGGCGCTACCGGTCATGGGCGGCAGCCTGGCGCTGTTGGTGGTGATCGATGTATTGCGCTGGGTTTTGGCACAGCGGCACGCCAAGGTGACATCGCAGACGTTATGATCGAGTGTAGGCAGTATCCAGCAAAACGTAGGCAGGGAGGCCCATGGAGCATTATTCCCTGATCAAGCACCTACACATGACCGCCGCCGGCGCGAGCCTGGCGCTGTTCGTGCTGCGTGCCTGGTGGTCGGTGCGCGAGTCGCCGCGGTTACAGCGGATGTGGGTGCGGGTAGTGCCGCACCTGATCGATACCGCGTTGCTTTTGCTTGGTGTGTGGCTGATGGTGATGCTGCGTTTCTGGCCGCATCAGCACCCTTGGCTGGCAGCCAAGCTGATCGGCCTGGTGGTTTACATCGTGGTGGGGACCGTCGCCATCAAACGCGGCCGTACGCCCAGGCAGCGTGGGTTGGCGGCCATCGCGGCCGTGCTGGTATTTGTGTATATCATCGGCGCGGCGGTTCAACACCACCCTCTCTCATGGCTCTCACTTGGACTAGTCTGAGCCCATGACACGCAAAGCCACAAAGGAAGGAGTCCGATGATGTCCAATCATGATCTGCCCTCCGGCGCCGGCAAGGTCGCCGAACGCTATCCCGACGTATGGAATGCCTATGCCGCACTCGGAGAGGCCTGTGCCCAGGCCGGCCCGCTGGACGAACGCACCCGGCGCTTGGTCAAGCTGGCGCTGGCCGTGGGCTCGCGTTCCGAAGGTGCCGTGCACTCGCATGTGCGGCGTGCTGTGGAGGAGGGCATTGGTGCCGAGGAGCTTAAGCAGGTGGCGCTGCTGTCGATTCCGACTGCCGGCTTCCCGACCGCTGTCGCCGCGCTGACCTGGATCGAGGACATTGTCGGCGACTGAGTGAAGCCCGGCTTGTCATCCTCAGACAGCGCGCCCGTACCCACAGCCTGTTGCGGTGCCATGTGGCGAGCACTAGACTTGTCATGCCTGTTGCGGTGCCGGCGTGTCGATGACAGCAGGTTGGTGATAGCGGTCCCGGGTCAGCAACGGGACACGACGTTCGCTCCACCACATCCAGACGATCGATACCAGGGTCACCCCGAAGCACAGCATCCACACGCTGGTCGCGATGCCGGTGATATCCACCAGGGCGCCGAACATGATCGGCAGCAGGAAACCGCCCATGCCGCCGGCCAGGCCGACGATCCCTGACACCAGCCCCAGGTTGTGGTCGTACTCGTTGGACAGGTACTTGAACACCGAGGCCTTGCCGATCCCCCAGGCGATGCCGACCACGAACAGCGCCAACGTGAACAGCCAGATCGGCACCCCGAAGCTGAACTCCATCCGTGAACCGTCCACCGTCTGGATGGCGTAGTGGGTATGCGGATAGGACATCACGAACAACGCCACGAGGCTGGCCCACATGCAACTCCAGGTCACGGCGTGGGCGCCGAAGCGATCGGAAAGCCAACCACCGAAGGCGCGGATCACCCCCGAGGGCAGCACGAAAATGGTGGCGACCAGCGCGGCCAGCTGGATGCCCATGCCGTATTCCTGCATGTAATAGCGGGTCAGCCACAGCGACACGCCTACGTAGCCACCGAACACCACCGAGTAATACTGGCAGTACTTCCAGACCCTGGGGTCGTTGAGCACCCGAAGCTGATCGCGCAGGGCCGGGCGCTCCTGCTGGCGGTGCACCGGGTTGGTGAAGGTGAAGAACCAGAATATCAGCGCCGTGATCAGCATGATTGCGGCATACAGGTTGGGTACCGCCTGCCAGCCGAGCACGATGATCACCGTGGGGGCAATATACTTGGTGACCGCCGCCCCGGCGTTACCGGCGCCGAAGATACCCATCGCCAGGCCCTGGCGATCGCGCTCGAACCACTTGGCGGTATGGGTGATCCCGACCGAGAACCCGCCGCCGGCCAGGCCGACGACGGTGCCCAGTACCAGGAGTTGCCAGTACTGGGTGGCGAACTGCACGGCCCAGATGGCGGGGACAGTGGCCAGCATCAGCAGCATGAACACCGGGCGGCCGCCATAGCGGTCGGTCAGGGCACCCAACGGCAGTCGCACCAGCGAGCCG
Source organism: Litchfieldella anticariensis FP35 = DSM 16096 (assembly GCF_000409775.1). Taxonomy (GTDB): domain Bacteria; phylum Pseudomonadota; class Gammaproteobacteria; order Pseudomonadales; family Halomonadaceae; genus Litchfieldella; species Litchfieldella anticariensis. The sequence goes on from NZ_KE332393.1 coordinate 338,774, forward strand.
GTGAGGATCGGCAGCGCCGCCAGAACCCCAAACTGGGTATCGCTGAGGCCCAGCGTCTCGGCGATGGGTACGCCGATCTCGCCGAACATCGTCCACACCATGAAACACATGGTGAAGGCGAAGGTGTTGGCGGTCAGCACCGAGAATTGCTTGAAACGAGAGGATGCCATGTTCAGTCGCTCCTTGCCGTCATCACGGATTCTTCACGTAGGCGCTCTTGCGCAGGTAAAACCACCAGTTGACGACCAGGCAGATCGCGTAGAACGCCGCGAAGCCGTACATGGCGAGTTCCGGGGTGCCGGCCTGGATCTGCTCACCCATCACCCGCGGGGCGATGAAGGCGCCATAGGCGGCCACTGCCGAGGTCCAGCCAAGTACCGGCCCTTTACGCTGCTGATCGAAGATCACGCCGATGCTGCGGAAGGTGGAGCCGTTACCGATGCCGCTGGCGGCGAACAACACGATGAACAGGCCAAGGAATGCCCAGAAGTAGACGTTGGGATCGCTGGAGTTGTAGGCCAGCATCATCACGTATCCGGCGCCGAGGGAGGCTGCGACCATGACCGCCGAGATGATCTGGGTGACGATCGAGCCGCCGATCTTGTCGGCGATCCAGCCGCCGATCGGCCGGATCGCCGCGCCCACGAACGGTCCCATCCACGCCCAGGTCATGGCGCTCGGAGCATTGGGGTTGGCTACCCGTTCCAGGCTGCCGTCGGCGGCCCGCTCCATCATCGAGCCGAAGATTACCTCGATGGAGAGTGGCAGGGCCGCCGAGAAGCCGATGAACGAACCGAAGGTGGCGATGTAGAGCACCGTCATCGACCAGGTGTGCTTGTCGCTGAAGATGGTGAACTGCTTCTGGATGTTGGGCTTGATCTCGCCCGGAATCAGACGCATCAGCCCCAGCGTCAGCACGATGGTCAGCGGCAGGGCCAGCCACATATTGAGTAGCCCCAAGCCCACCGGCGGGGGCAGCATCAGGTAGATGCCGATGGCCGAGGTGACCAGGCCCAGATTGTAGAGACCGAGGATCTTGCCGAAGGCCGCCAGCGGCGAGCCGGGGTTGGGGGTAATGGTGCGCAGGTTGTTCATGCCGAACCAGGCTGCGATGCACAGCGGCACCAGCACCACCACGCCGAGCAGGGCCGGATTGTGCAGCCAGGTGGGGGTGCCCTCTGGAATGCGACCGATCAGGGTGCCGCTGGCGCGTACCAGTTCCATGGGCTCGCCCGAGAACACCCCGAACACGGCGGCGGTCATCGACAGCGGAATCAGGATCTGCATACCGGTGACGCCGAGGTTACCGAGGCCGGCGTTCATGCCCAGCGCGTAGCCTTGCTGCTTCTTGGGGAAGAAGGTGCTGATGTTGCTCATCGAACAGGCGAAGTTGCCGCCACCGACACCGGAGACCAGCGCCAGGAGCTGGAAGACCCACAGTGGCGTGTGTTGACTCTGCAGGGCGAAATAGGCGCCCAGGCAGGGAATGATCATCAACGCGGTGGTCAGGAAGATGGTATTGCGCCCACCGGCGATACGGATCATGAACGATGCCGGAATGCGCAGGGTGGCGCCGGCAAGGCCGGCGATGCCGACCAGAGTGAAGAGCTGCGCCTCGGAAAAGGGGAAGCCGAGGTTGTTCATCTGCACCGTCAACATGCCCCACATCTGCCAGTAGCCGAATGCCACCAGCAGGCAGGGAATCGATATCCACAAGTTGCGGTTGGCGATGCGCTTGCCCTGGCGTTCCCAGAAGCTTTCGTCCTCGACGTCCCACACATGCAGGTCGCCATTGAGCCGAGGCTTTTCTAGGGCCTGTAAGTTGACATTGGTATTGGACATATCCGTCCCCTCGCTTGCGTGATTCCTCACCGCCAGCCATGAATTACACTGGCGCTGGATATCATTGATGAGGACAAAGATATGTCGTGAAAGCGGGCGAATAAATGTGGCTAAAATCGCTGAAAATAATGGGAATACCACTTTGGAGATATGAGAGGTATGACGTTAACCAGTTGATTTGTAACAAGTATGTCGGGCAGGTCAAAATGGGGTGACGAGAAGTTGGTTCCGGGATTTTTTTGGAGGTATCCATAAAAATTCCCGAGAGTATCGGTGGGGATATGTCGGCCTGGTAGACCAGAAATGGTTTGCAGTAGCGCAATCTGGATAAGCTTTCTTTAAAGTTTCTCTCTCCGCTGCCGTTATTGCCCTGAGGAGTAAGTTCATAGCAGGGAATGCGTAGTGAATAGACGCCGATTACCGGGCTGGTGGGGATGGATCACGCTCTGTCTGTGGAGTACCACAGCCATGGCGGTCGATTCACCGCCTGACGTGAGTGCCGGAACGGCCAACGAGAATTTCATTCGTGACGACCAGCAGCGCCTGTTGGACGAGCAGCAGCGCAAGTTGCAGCAATTGCAACGCCTGCCGGGCAAGCGCGAAGCACCTCCAGCGCCGCCTGAACAACCCCAAGCCCAATGCTTTGCGATCGATACCATCGAGCTGGACGGTGTCGCCCTGCTCAGCGACCGCCGCCAACACGAATTGAGTGACCCCTTTGCCGGGCGCTGCCTGGCGGTGGATGACCTCAACGAACTGCTGCGACAGATCACCCAGGCCTACACCGAGCGCGGTTTCGTCACCTCGCGCGCCTACCTGCCACAGCAGGACCTGTCCCGGCGGCAGTTGCGGGTGGTCGTCGTCGAGGGCCATATCGAGGCGCTGGAAAGCGCGGGTGACACGCCGACGCCCCGCGAACTGGCCATGGCCTCACCGGCCGAGGTGGGCGATCCCCTCAACCTCCGCGATCTCGAACAACTGATCGACCAGTTGAATCGCCTGCCATCGCGTCAGTCCACCATGGAACTGGTGCCGGGCGAGACGGTGGGCGGCAGCCGTGTCCAGGTCACCAGCGAGATCGGGCAGCCGCTACGGGTCTCACTGGGGCGCAACAATGACGGCAGCAGCGGGACCGGCGAACAGCAGTGGAGCGCGAGTGTCGAGTGGGATAGCCCGCTGGGGCTCGCCGACCAGTTCGTCGCCCAGTGGGGCCATGACGTCACACGCCAATCCGATATCGGTTCCAGCAGTCGCTATCTCGGTTACAGCCTGCCATATGGCGATTGGACGTTCTCCTATAGCTACACCGATAGCGATTACCTCACCGTTGCCGAAGCCAACGGCTTCATCTTCACCCTCGACGGCACGAGCGAACGGCACCGGCTACAGGCCGAGCGTCTGTTGTGGCGCGACAGCGTCAGCAAGACGGCAGCCAGTGTCGGCCTCAGTCGCCTGTCGACGCGCAACTACATCGATGGCGCGCGTATCGAGGTCAGCAGCCAGCGCCTGAGCGAACTGAGCCTCGGCCTCAACCACGGTCGCCGTCTCGGTAAAGCATTGCTCAATGCCGACCTCGGCTGGCACCGGGGCCTGACCATTCTCGGCGCCCAGGGAGACAGCACCGATATCCCCGGCACACCGAGGGCGCAGTTCGAAAAGACCACCCTGACGCTGAGCTATCTCCAGCCCTTTTCCCTGTTCCAGCAGTCACTGAGCGTTTCGAGCTTGCTGCATGGCCAGTGGAGCGATGACGTCCTCTACAGCCCGCAACGTCTGAGCCTTGGCGGCCAGAGTTCGGTACGTGGTTTCAAGGAGCAGTCCCTGAGTGGAGACAGCGGTGGGTACTGGCGAAACCAGCTCACCTGGCAACGCCCGCTCGATGTTGCCCGACCGGTGTTCGATACCGTCGAAGCCTCGCTGGCCTACGACGTGGGCGTGATCCATCACGGCCAGTACAACCCCGAACTCCACGGTCGTCTCAGTGGCTATGCCCTGGGCCTCGGCCTGCGCGGTAAGCACCTCGCCGCCAATCTCAGCGTCGCCCACTCGCTCGAACGCCCCGACGCGCTGCCACAGCGGGAAACGCCGGTGTATTTCAGTGTCACCGCCTTCTTATAGGCGGCGACATCGGCAATGCACGCACGAACAAAACGAAGACAGTGATGCAGGGAAGCCACCACCATGAACATCCGTAGCCCCTTGAGCCGGTATGTTGCCATCCTCCTCATCAGTGCCCTGTTCTGGCACCCGGTCATCGTGCTCGCCGACGGCATCGTCGTCGCCCCCGGCAGCGGCAATACCTCCCTGGACCGGGCCGGCAACGGCGTGCCGGTGGTTGATATCGCCACCCCCAACGGGCGCGGGCTATCGCACAACACATTCACCGACTACAACGTCGGCCGCCGCGGCGTCATCCTCAACAACGCCACCCGCAAGCTGCAATCCACCGAACTCGGTGGGCTGATCGTCGGCAACCCCAACCTGCGCGGCCAGGCGGCGCGGCTGATCATCAACGAAGTCAACGGCGGCCGGCCCAGTCAGCTCGAAGGCTACACCGAAGTCGCCGGCAGCGCGGCCAACGTGGTGGTGGCCAACCCTTACGGCATCACCTGCAACGGCTGCGGCTTCATCAACAGCCCGCGGGTCACGCTCTCCACTGGCCAGCCCATCATCGAGGACGGCGATCTGGAGCGCTTCGCCGTCGACCAGGGGCGGGTGGCGATCGAAGGCCTGGGGCTCGACGCCACCCAGGTCGACCAGTTCGACATCATCACCCGCGCCGCCGAGATCAACGCCGCCATCCACGCCAAGCACCTCAACGTCATCACCGGCGCCAACGACGTCGACGCCGAGACCTTGGCGACCAGCGCGCGCCAGGGCACGGGCGAGGCCCCGGCACTGGCCATCGACTCCTCGGCCCTGGGCGGCATGTACGCCGGCAGCATCCGCCTGGTCGGCACCGAAAGCGGCGTGGGCGTCAAACTGGCCGGCGACATGGCCGCCAGCGACGGCGACATCCAGATCGATGCCAATGGCCAGCTGCGTCTGGCCAACGCCTCCAGCAGCGGGACGATCCAGGCCAAAGCCACCTACGCCACGCTCAGCGGCAACGTCCATGGCAGCCAGGCCGTCACCGTGCGCACCCGCGATGACCTCGACATCGACGTCGACAGCCGCCTGACCAGCGCCGGCAATATCACACTGAACGCCGGACAGACGATCGACCACCAGGGCACCGTCATCGCCGGCATCGAGAACGACACCTTCCAGCCCGGCGCCGACCTCACCGTCCGCACCGAGCAACTCGACAACCATGGCCACCTCGCTGCTACCCAGACGCTCACGGTGACCACCACCGCCGCCACCCACAACCACGGCCGGCTGCTGGCCAGCGAAATCGCCGTCGATACCGCCACCCTCGACAACCACCCCGACGGCCTGATCGCCGCCGGCACCATCGAGATCGACGCGGACAGCGTCGACAACAGCGGCGCCACCATCGAAGCCACCGACACCCTGACGGTCGACGCCAATAAACTGACCAATACCAACGGCGACCTGCGCGCCCTGGGCGGTGACACCAGCCGCCTCACCATCACCGGCACCCTCGACAACCACAACGGCCGGCTCGAAGTCGCCAGCGACAACGCCACGCTCGACGCCGGTACCTTGCTCAACGACCAAGGGCAACTCACGCATACCGGCAGTGGGCTGCTACGCCTCGACGCCGATAGCGTCACCAACACCGGCGGCCAGGTGCACGGCACCGGCAGCGGCGAGGTGACGCTGGACCGGCTCGACGATGTCGGCGAGTGGAAGTTCAACGACGCGCTCGGCTTCACCCTCGACCAGGGCCTCACCCTCGTTGCCGGCGACACCATTACCAGCGCCACGAGTCTGAACCTAAAAATGGCCAGCCTCGACAACCGTGGCGAACTGCTCGCCAACGACGCTCTCGCCATTCACGCCAGCGGCGACATCACCAACCACGGCCTGATCTCCACCCGGGGCGACCTCGACGTCACCGCCCGTCACCTCACCCAGCTCGACGGGCGCCTGGCCAGCGGCGGCACCTCCACCTACCACCTCGACGGCAAACTCGACAACCAGGGCTTCCTCACCGGCATCGGTGACATCACCATCACCACCGCCCACCTCGACAACCACGGCACTCTCGGCAGCCAGGGCAACCTCAACATCGACAGCAGCGGCCGCATCGACAACCGCTCCGACAGCCTGCTGTTCGCCGGCGGTGACATGACCCTGTTCGGCACGCACCTGTTCAACCGCTACGGCGAGATCTACAGCCGCGGCAATCTCGACTTCGCGCGTAACGACGACCATGCCATGGCGGAGCGCCTCGAGAACCGCTCGGGGACGATCGAGGCCGAGGGAAACATCACCTTGTCGGCTCTGGAGTTCCTCAATGTCAAGGATGCCTATGAAGAGGTATTCGAGCTTGCCGATAGGGAAATAGCGACAGAAAACTATGTGGCAAAGCGGTATCGCCATTGGCTTGGGAGAAATAACAATAATGGATCCATCCCCGATGTATGGGTGCTTGTGTCCCGCATGGTATTTCAAGATTTCTCCGTCACGGACATCTTGAAAAATAAAGTGGTAGTAGATTCTCCTGGGAGCCAGATAGTTGCTGGGGAAAACTTGCTGATTAAGTCGGCTGATTTTCTAAATGGCAATAGCCTGATGGCCGCAAATGGTAATGTGGAGATCGAATCCGATCATTTCCATAATAGGGGAAGTAGTTCAACGATAACAACTCGTGTGCGCCAGTATGGAAGGGACATAGAATTTCTAGATGGAGTTCAGGTTTATCAAGTGTCCGACCTTAAGAGTGGATATGCAGCGGATATTGCGAAGCTGGAAGATATTATAAATGGGATATATGAAAATAATCCTAAAGAGGCAGCTCGAAGAATGCTGGAGCAGATGGAGAAAGAGGGCCCATTGAGCCCCGGCTCATCATATTTGATAACAGACCAGCGGTATGATTCAGGAAATGGCTATTCAGTGCCCTGGCTGTTATATACAGACACCGAGTCATGGAACCAACCGAGCGGATCCAGTGCGCCACTTCCCAGTTTCTTCGCCGATATGGCGTTGAAAAGTGATACGCAGGCATATGAAACCACCGGGACGTTATCGCATGCCATGATTCAGGCAGGAAAACAAGTGACTATCAATGCCAGTAATAGCCTTCAGAACGGGGCGATCAGGAACAACACCCGTACCCAGATCAATGGCAATCTAGGCAATAGCGTCACGGGTGGCCCTGTCAATTCACTCGATATCACCCTCAACCGTCGCTCCACTGACGCTACCCCATCATCCCCGCCGGATGGAACGGGTGCCTATCACGACGTGCCCTTTGAGCGTGTCTCGCCGACCCAGCTCTCCTCGTTCCGCCTGCCACAAGGCCGCTATGGGCTGTTCGTGCGCAATACCTCGCCGCAGAGCCGCTACCTGATTGAGACCAACCCCGAGTTCACCAGTGCCGACCAGCTGATGGGCTCCGACTACCTGCTCGACAAGCTGGACTATACCGCCGACGGCGCCTACCAACTGCTCGGCGACGGGCGCTACGAATCGCGGTTGATCCGCGACGCGGTGCTGGCCAACACCGGGCAGCGTTTCCTCAACGACTCGCTGGACGACGACTACGCCCAGTACCGCCAACTGATGGACAACGCCGTGGCGGCCAAGGACGCCCTGCGGCTCAGCGTCGGCGTCGGCCTGACCCCGGCGCAGACCGCCGCGCTCACCCACGACATCGTGTGGCTGGAAGAACAGCAGGTCGACGGCCAGACGGTACTCGCCCCGGTGCTCTATCTGGCCCAGGTCGACGAGCGCAACGTGCGCGGTGCCAGCCTCATCCAGGGCCGCGACATCGACCTGATCGCCGGTGGCGACCTGGTCAACGTCGGCACCATCCGCGCCGACAACGATCTTACCGCGAGCACTGGCGGCTCGATCCTCCAGGGTGGCCTGATCGACGCCGGCGAGCGCCTGGACTTGAGTGCCCAGGATTCGATCCGCAACGCCCTGGCCGGCGAGATTCGCGGCGGCCAGGTCAGCCTGACGGCCACCGAGGGCGACATCGTCAACGACCGCAGCGCGATCACTGCTGGCTACGACAAATCCTATGAGACCTACCTGGGTGAGGGCGGACTGATCAGCGCCCGCGACGGTCTGGCGCTGAGCGCCGGGCGCGATATCGTCAACCGCGCCGAGATCGTCAGCCAGGGCGATGCCGATCTTCAGGCGGGGCGCGATATCGTCACCGAGGCCGTGACCGATGCCCGGCACAAGGCCAGTGAGTATGGCATTAGGCAGGGCAGCACACGCACCACGCAACTCGGTGCCAGTCTCACCGCCGGGGGCGATGCCACCCTGGAGGCCGGTCGCGATGTGGTGGTCACGGCCAGCGACATTGCCTCGGAAGCGGCATTGGCCGTGGAGGCGGGCCGCGACATTCGCCTCGAGGCCGGCGAGGACACCGCCCATGACTGGGGGGTGAACATGCCACTCAGAGCGCGCGTCGATCAGCGGACTACCACCCAGGTCGGCAGCCAACTGACGAGCGTCGACGACACCCGCCTCAGCGCCGGGCGCGACGTACGCCTGACCGCCAGCGAGATCGACAGTGGCGCCGGCC
>NZ_KE332394.1:0-172889 GCF_000409775.1 Litchfieldella anticariensis FP35 = DSM 16096
CGCGCTTGATCGATGCCGCCCGGCGTGGCGAGCTGACCTTCGAACTCGCCAGCGACGAGAAGCTGAACGCCTTCAAGCGGACCCTGAGCACCGTGCTGGGCAAGCGTCAGCGGTTGCGCTCGCTCAACAACCGGATTCGGCAAGCCCAGGCAGCGCATGGGCATCGCTCCCCACCGGTCCGGGGGCTGAAGCGCGAAAGGACAGGCCTCCAGAGCGAACTGGGCCACTACGAACGTCTGCTGGCCGAGTCGCTGAGTCCCGTCGATATGACGCCTGCAGAGCGGACGCAACTGGCGGCGGCGCTGGGCGATGCCTCGCTGACCGAGGCCCGGGCCGGCATCACCCTGGTCTTGCCGGCAGCGGCCCAGCAACAGGAAGTGAGCCGCCTGATCCGCCATTTCCGCCAGGGCATCTCCAGCACGGCGAAAACGCTGAACGTCACCGGCGATGGCCTGAGCCTGGCGATCTTCGTGGCCCAGGCGGTGAATATGGTACAGGCCTTCCAGGCCTACAACAGTCTGCCCAGCCATGCGCCTAGGGAGGTTCGTACTCAGGCCAGGCTGAATGTGGCGAGTGCTTTAACCGCCACCGGGGCTGCCGGCTTTCTGACCGCCCAAGGGATCGGCCAAGCGGTCCTGGAGCGCCAAGCTAAGGTGCTGGGCGAAGCGCTGGGTACGGGCACGATCAGCGCTCGGCTAGGGGTGATGCACGCCACTTTGGGAGGGGTAGGCTACTTGCTGGGCTTTTTCGCCGCAGGGGCGAGCCTGATAGGCAATGTCGGCAACCTGACGGAGGCGGTGCGTAGCGGCCAGTCGCGGACCACGCTAGGGGCAGTCACGGCGATGGGCGGCAATGTTGGCATGATGGGCGCCCATGGTTACGGAGTTGCCAGAACGTTTCGCACCGTCAGGGACGTACGGAGTGGGGTGACCACCTGGGCGGTCGCCGGCAAGCACCTGGGCAAGTTGTTTCTGCGGCTCAATGCCTTGGGTCTGGTCTTTACCGCCCTGGAACTGGCCGGCTCCTGGATGTACAACCGCTACAACCTTAGCGAGCATGACCAGTGGCTATTGACGTCCCCCTGGGGAGCGGAGCCTACCGATCAGCCGTTGGAACGCTATCTGCAGTTCCTCGAGCAGGTCTTGCAGCCCACCCACGCCGTGGTCGAGGCACGCTACGGCGAGACCTTCATGCCCGCATGGTTCGACAGCTGGACCGAAGGCATCCGTAATCCGGTCAAATACATTTTTACCCTGCATATGCCCAATGTCTCGCCGGCCATGCTCTCGGCGCTGGGTGGCGAGCCGCCCCTGCGCCTGGCGATCCGGGTCTGGCGGCTGACGCCAGCCGGGACGCGTGGGCGCTGGACATCCACCACCTGGCACGATATCACCGAGGACTGGACCAGCGGGATGGTAGTCACGAGCGCCGAGCGGCATGCCGGCCTGATGGTGGTCGGGGAGACGCCCCCCGAGGAGCCGGGCAAGGTGCGCTATGCATTGGGGGTGCGCTATCAATGGCCGGATGGGCAAGGTGGCCACCGCGTCGATGATCAATATTTCCTGATTCGGCCCCGTCGTGGGCGGGGAGCGGGGCCCGAGCAGCGCTATGTGCCGAACGATCGGGTAACCCCCAGCTCCCGGTCCGGCCACGGTGAGTGGCATGAGATCGACGGCCGGGCCATCGCGCTCGGGTCGCCCAAGGACGATTGAGAACACGATGGCAAAGAAACAGTCCGAGAGACTACCCCAACCGACGCCGGGCCAGCCCCATCGGGCCGGCGACACCGAGCGCATCGGCACCAGCAAGGTCACCTACCTGGCGCCGCTGCCGCTGCCCACCGGTCTGTCACCGGTGGACTTCAGCCAGACCATCGGTGAGATGAACGATGTCTATCTCGACTATGGAGCCGGCCCGCCGACTGTCTTTGGTTGGCAGTTGGCAATAGGATTGCCTCTATTTGGTATTTTTTTCTGCCTTGTGATTGCGCCGTTATTGCTGATCGCCATTATGGACTGGGAGTTTTTCCAGCTCTTTCTCGGCATGGCGATATGGGGGGGGGGAGGCATAGCATTGATTATCTGGGTGACGATGCGCAGCAGCCACCGGAATCTGTTGCGAGCCACTCCCATCCGCTTTCATCGCCAGCGCCGCGAGGTGTGCTTTATCGTCAAGGAGCGTCGGCTGGGACGTGAGGTCGATGAGGCGGTGATCGTGCCCTGGGAATCGCTGATGGCCTGGGCGGTGGAGGGGTACGGGGCGACCCAGTACGGCACCACCCGGCAGTACGGCCTGGGGATCGGCTATGCCCACCCCGAGACAGGCAAGTGGCTCAAGACGGAGGGCCTGACGGCGGGCATGGCCTTGTCGCTCGGCGAGTGGGAGGTGCTGCGGGCTTACATGGAGTACGAACTGAACAGCCTCGATGAGGTGCAGGACCCGCTGGGGCTGCGAGCGCCGGGCGATCCGCCCCATCAGGGGGTGCATACCATCCGCAATGCGCGGCGCAAACTCCACGAGGGGCTGCGCCAGAATCCGTCCTTCTGGCGGTATCTCTATGTGCCGCTGTGGTACTTCATTCACGCGATCACCCTGTGGACCCTGCCCGGCTACCTGGCTGAGCGGGAACACCGCATCATCCAGCAACGGCGCCCGCAACTGAAGCTGGCCAAGGTCGAAGAGTATTGGCCAACGTCGAAGAGTGGTCCAAGCCGTTACCCAAAGCGCAGTGGGCCAAGCCCAGCACAGAACTGGTCAAATTGTCCGCGGAGGTGCGGCGAATCCGCCAGCGCGATCCGCTGCGCCCGATCGAGGAGATCGTTGCCGAAGCCTATCGCCGCCAGGGGGTGGTGGCATAAGGAGGCTGTAAAGGCGAGTGGCATGAGATCGACGGCCGGGCCATCGCGCTCGGGTCGCCCAAGGACGATTGAGAACACGATGGCAAAGAAACATTCCGAGAAACTACCCCAACCGACGCCGGGCCAGCCCCATCGGGCTGGCGACACCGAACGCATCGGCACCAGCAAGGTCACCTACCTGGCGCCGCTGCCGCTGCCCACCGGCCTGTCACCGGTGGACTTCAGCCAGACCATCGGTGAGATGAACGATGTCTATCTCGATTATGGAGCCGGTCCACCCACCGTTTTCGGCTTTCAATTGGCAATAGGGCTACCCCTCTTCTTTATTTTCTTCTGCCTTGTGATTGCGCCGTTATTACTGATCGCCATTATGGACTGGGAGTTTTTCCAGCTCTTTCTCGGTACGGCCATTTTTGCGGGGGGGGCTGGCGCCTTCTTGGTGTGGCTTGGCATGCGTTCGGCACACCGGGAGCGCTTGAACGCCGTACCCATTCGCTTTCATCGCCAGCGCCGCGAGGTGTGCTTTATCGTCAAGGAGCGTCGGCTAGGACGTGAGGTCGATGAGGCGGTGATCGTGCCCTGGGAATCGCTGATGGCCTGGGCGGTGGAGGGGTATGGGGCGACCCAGTACGGCACCACCCGGCAGTACGGCCTGGGGATCGGTTATGCCCACCCCGAGACGGGCAAGTGGCTCAAGACGGAGGGCCTGACGGCGGGCATGGCGTTGTCGCTCGGTGAGTGGGAAGTGCTGCGGGCTTACATGGAGTACGAACTGAACAGCCTCGATGAGGTTCAGGACCCGCTGGGGCTGCGGGCGCCGGGCGATCCGCCCCATCAGGGGGCGCATACCATCCGCAATGCGCGGCGCAAGCTCCACGAGGGCCTGCGCCAGAATCCGTCCTTCTGGCGGTATCTCTATGTGCCGCTGTGGTACTTCATTCATGCGATCACCCTGTGGACCCTACCCGGCTACCTGGCCGAGCGGGAACACCGCATCATCCAGCAACGGCGCCCGCAACTGAAGCTGGCCAAGGTCGAAGAGTGGTCCAAGCCGCTACCCAAAGCGCAGTGGGCCAAGCCCAGCGAGGCACTGGTCAAATTGTCCGCCGAGGTACGGCGGATTCGCCAGCGCGACCCGCTGCGCCCGATCGAGGAGATTTTTGCCGAAGCCTATCGCCGCCAGGGGGTGGTGGCATAAGGAGGCTGTAAAGGCGAGTGGCATGAGATCGACGGCCGGGCCATCGCGCTCGGGTCGCCCAAGGACGATTGAGAACACGATGGCAAAGAAGCAGTCCGAGAGACTACCCGAACCGACGCCGGGCCAGCCCCATCGCGCCGGCGACACCGAGCGCATCGGTACCAGTAAGGTCACCTACCTGGCGCCGCTGCCGCTGCCCACCGGCCTGTCACCGGTGGACTTCAGCCAGACCATCGGTGAGATGAACGATGTCTATCTCGATTATGGAGCCGGCCCGCCCACCGTTTTCGGCTATCAACTGGCTATCTGGGGCCCTCTATTTGGCATTTTCTTCCTCCTGGTTCTGGTTCCCTTAATGTTGATCTCCATTATGGATTGGCAGGGGTATCGGATCCTTCTCGGCACGGCAATATGGGCTGGAGGTGCTTTTTCGCTACTGGCGTGGATTGCCATGCGTAGGAATCATCGGGATCGCTTGAACGCCGTCCCCATTCGCTTTCATCGCCAGCGCCGCGAGGTGTGCTTTATTGTCAAGGAGCGTCGGCTGGGACGTGAGGTCGATGAGGCGGTGATCGTGCCCTGGGAATCGCTGATGGCCTGGGCGGTGGAGGGGTACGGGGCGACCCAGTACGGCACCACCCGGCAGTACGGCCTGGGGATCGGTTATGCCCACCCCGAGACGGGCAAGTGGCTCAAGACGGAGGGCCTGACGGCGGGCATGGCGTTATCGCTCGGCGAGTGGGAGGTGCTGCGGGCTTACATGGAGTACGAACTGAACAGCCTCGATGAGGTTCAGGACCCGCTGGGGCTGCGGGCGCCGGGCGATCCGCCCCATCAGGGGGTGCATACCATCCGCAATGAACGCCGCAAGCTTCACGAGGGGCTGCGCGAAGCTCCCTCCCTCTGGCGCTACCTCCACGCATCGTGGTGGTACTTTCACTATGTGATCACCTTAGGTCCGCTGCCAGGCTACCTGGCCGAGCGGGAGCACCGCATCATCCAGCAACGGCGCCCGCAACTGAAATTGGCCAAGATCGAAGAGTGGTCCAAGCCGCTACCCAAGGCGCAGTGGGCCAAGCCCAGCGAGGCACTGGTCAAATTGTCCGCGGAGGTGCGGCGAATCCGCCAGCGCGATCCGCTGCGCCCGATCGAGGAGATCGTTGCCGAGGCCTATCGCCGCCAGGGGGTGGTGTGAGGGCAAAAAGAATCTTCGAGAATTTTTGAAAAAGAAGGAGCGGTTTGGAAAAGCCATGGTGGCTTTCGGAATTCCTTACTTTTTGCCGGGCCTCATCGTATCGTTCTATTTTGGTGGGGCTGGTGAAAATACCATGCCAACGCCTCGTGACGGGAAAGTAAGGGAGCTGAAGATGGGCAGAAAAGTGAGGCCAGGGCAGGGTGGGCGCCGGGAATGGACGCTAGTCGAGTTGGCATGCCTCGAACGACACTTTCATTTCATGACCATGCCCGAGCTCCAGATGACTCACTTTCCCCACCGTACCCAGAAGGCCATACGGCGAATGGCATACAAGCTGGGTCTGAAGAAGCGCGAGCCCAACCGGGATTACGGTCAGCAACCTTGGACCGAAGAGGAACTATCCCTGGTGGCCCAGTATTACCCGACCCTCAAGGCGCGTGAGGTTCAGAGCCGCTTTCTACCCCATCGCAGCGTACTTGCTATCCGCCATGCGGCCAAGAAGTTCGGGATACGTGTCTTTTCGGTGGCGCCGTGGACCGAGCAGGAATTGGCCATTCTGCGACGTGAGTTTCCGCGGGGTGGCCATCGCCAGGTAAGGAAGCATTTACCCCATCGTAGTGAGGCGGCCATCAAGTTTCGCGCCCGAGCCGAGGGCCTGAGCTATACCCCTCACGGGGATGGAGGGCATGGCGAGCCGTGGAGCGTCGAGGAATTACAGCGCCTGGAGGACAACCGCGCGTTGCCAGCCGAGGAACTCGCTGCCTTGTTTCCTCATCGCCACAAACGCAGCGTGATCAACAAGCGCTACCAGCTGGGATGGACACCGGTGAAGCAATGGTCGCCAGAAGAGCTACAGCGACTTCGCGATCACCTCGATCTTTCGGTCGACCAGTTGTGCGAGCTATTTCCCGATCGCCCACGGGAAGGGGTCAGGATCAAACGGGATCGTTTGCGGCGGGCGCAACGAAAGAATCACCTCGCCAGGTTAGCCCATGAAAGCACTGACGCCGAGGCCTGACGCAACGGTCAAGACATGACGGTGCAGCAAATGAACAAGGAGGTAGCGTGAGTATATCCAAGGTTGAAGGGCGGTTGATCGCCAAGATCGGCGACAAGGTGGTCTGTTCCTGCAAGGGAGGGCCTCATCGTATCGTGTCCGGCTCGCCCACCACCAAACTGCGCGGCATTCCCGTGGCGCGGGTCGGCGATAAGAGCTCATGCGGCGCCAGCATTGCCACCGGTACCGCCAAATTCAAGATCCGTGGTACCGAAGCCGCGCTCGACGGGAGCCAGACATCCTGTGGCGGGACGATAGTGGTGTCGGGGTAGTGGAACAAACGAAAATCTCCAGGCGTTGGAACGACGAAGAAATACAGAAACTGACCGTCCACCAGCACTGATAGGGGCTACCTGATTAGTCATGACCAGTCACCTGGCGTTACAATGCTCTGCCCGCTACGGGAGTCCCGTGGCGGGCGGATTTCATTGACCGAGAAGAGGATGTCTTGAGCACTACCACGCGCTCCAAACCCACCGCCGAGTTGTCTCGACTGAATGCCTTGCAAGCACGCCTGGGCGATTGCTTGCTGCGTGATGCTAGAGAATTCGAACGCCGCCTGGCGGGGCTGAAGCGGCGTGCCCGGGAAGGCAAACCGGTGGATCGCGGTCTGGCCGAGATCGAGCGTCGCCTGACAGCCTCGCAGGCAGCACTGACGCATCGTCAGGCGCTGCCGGTGCGTCTCGAATATCCGCCCGAACTTCCCGTGGCAGAGCGTCGTGAAGAGATTCTTGCCGCCCTGCGCGATCATCAGGTCGTGGTGGTGGCCGGCGAGACAGGCTCGGGGAAGACCACACAGCTACCCAAGCTGTGCCTGGAACTAGGGTTGGGGCGGCGAGGGCTGATCGGTCATACCCAACCGCGACGGCTAGCGGCGCGCTCGGTGGCCACACGCCTGGCCGAGGAATTGGCGGTGCCGGTGGGTGAGCAAGTCGGCTATCAGGTACGCTTTACCGACCATACCGGGGATCGCACTCTGGTCAAGTTGATGACCGACGGCATTCTGCTCGCTGAAACCCAGCATGACCCGGATCTCAGCCGCTACGAAGCGATCATCATCGATGAGGCGCATGAGCGTAGCCTCAACATCGATTTCCTGCTCGGTTATCTCAAGCGTCTCATTGTCCGCCGTCCAGACCTCAAGATCATCATTACCTCGGCAACTATCGACGTCGATCGCTTCTCGAACCACTTCGCATCGCCGCCCGGCAAGCCGGCACCTGTGGTACAGGTATCCGGACGCACCTATCCGGTAGACGTTCACTATCGGCCGCTATTGCGTGAAGAGGCCGACGAAGAGGACCGCACCCTACAGGAAGGTATCCTCCACGCGGTGGAGGAGATCGAGACCATCGAGCGCGAGAAGCGCTGGTTCCATGGCCCCCGAGACGTGCTGATCTTCCTGCCTGGCGAACGTGAGATCCGTGAAACCGCCGATACCCTGCGTCGCGCCGATCTCAAGCAGACCGAGATACTGCCACTTTATGCGCGACTGTCGAGTGCTGAACAGAATCGTGTCTTCCAGGCACATAGTGGGCGGCGTATCGTGCTGTCCACCAATGTTGCCGAGACCTCGCTCACCGTACCCGGTATCCGCTACGTGATCGATCCTGGCCTGGTGCGCATCAGCCGCTACAGCTACCGTGCCAAGGTCCAGCGCTTGCCCATCGAGCCGGTCAGCCAGGCCAGCGCCGACCAGCGCAAAGGGCGCTGCGGTCGTGTCGCCGAAGGGGTGTGCATACGCCTCTATAGCGAAGAAGACTACCTCTCTCGCCCGGAATATACCGAACCCGAGATCCAGCGCACTAACCTGGCGTCCGTGATCTTGTCGATGCTGTCCCTGAAGCTTGGCGACATCGAGGACTTTCCGTTCGTCGACGCCCCCGATTCGCGTTTCATCAAGGATGGCTTCCGCTTGCTGTTCGAGCTGGGGGCGGTGGACGAACGCCAGTCCTTGACCGCCACTGGCCGACGTCTGGCGCGATTGCCTATCGATCCTCGCTTGGCGCGCATGGTGCTGGCTGGCGCTACGTCGGGCTGTTTGCGCGAGGTGCTGATCGTGGTCTCGGCATTGGCCGTGCAAGATCCACGCGAGCGCCCGGCAGAGAAACGCCAAGCCGCCGATCAGGCTCACAAGCGCTGGGACGATCCGGATTCGGATTTCGTCGCCTGGCTGAACCTATGGCTTGGTTTTGAGGCCGCCCGTGAGGAGCTGTCGGGCAACCAGTTGCGGCGCTGGTGTCGCGAGCACTATCTCAACTACTTGCGCCTGCGCGAATGGCACGACACCTTCCGTCAGCTCAAGCAATTGCTGCGCGACATGGACATTACGGTACCCGCGGCGGCCCCGTTGTCTGATAAAGGCTCTGATGAAGACCCTGAGGTTGACAATGAACAGCGCGTTCGTCAGCGCCGAGAAAGTCGTGTCAAACTACACCAAGCGTTACTTACCGGCTTGCTCTCGAACATTGGCCAATTACTCGAGAACCGAGAGTATCTGGGCGCACGCAACCGTAAATTCATGATTCATCCCGGCTCCGGGCTAGCCAAGAAATCACCCAAGTGGGTCATGGCCGGTGAACTGGTCGAGACGTCGCGGCTGTTCGCCCGTCAGGCCGCTCGCATTGAGCCGCAGTGGATCGAACCGTTGGCCGAGCACTTGGTCAAGCGCACCTACAGCGAGCCGCACTGGGAAATGAACCGTGCCCAGGTCGTGGCTTTCGAGCAGGTAACGTTGTTCGGACTGCCAATCGTCGCGCGGCGCAAGGTGCACTACGGCCCCATCGCCCCACGGGAAGCGAGGGAGATTTTCATCCGGCGCGCCCTGGTCGAGGGCGAATACCGTACCAATGCCGCTTTCTTCACCCATAATCGCGACATGATCGAGCAGATCGAGGACCTCGAGGATCGCGCCCGCAAGCGCGATATCCTGGTCGACGAAGAGACGCTGTTCGATTTCTACGACCAGCGCTTGCCCGACGACATCATCAACGGCAAGGGCTTCGAGCGCTGGCGCAAGCAGGCCGAGGCCGAGAGCCCGGATATCCTCAAGTTCGACCGCGAAGCGCTGATGGCGCGCGAAGCGGAGGATGTCACTGCCGTTCAGTATCCTGACGAATTGGTGCTGAATGGTGTGCGTTACCCACTGAGCTACCATTTTCAGCCCGGTGCGTCGGACGATGGCGTGACACTGACGGTGCCGGCGGCAATGCTTTCACAGTTACCGGTAGCACGGCTGGAGTGGCTGGTGCCGGGGCTTCTACGCGAGAAGTGCATTGCGTTACTCAAGTCGCTTCCCAAGTCGGTACGTCGTCAGGTAGTACCGATTCCCGATTGGGTCGATGCCGCACTCGAACGCTTGGTTCCTGACGACGTCCCGCTGACGGCAGCGCTTGGCGAGTTCCTGCGCGTCAAGACCGGCATGCGGCTGCACCCCGACGACTGGCGCCCGGAGCAGCTCGAACCGCATCTGGTGATGAACGTGAGGGTCGTCGACCATGATGGCCAGGTGCTGGGTGAGGGGCGTGATCCCATCGAACTGGAGCGGCGCTTTGCCCAGGCCGCCAGCGCCGGTGCTCGCGCCTTGAGCAAGGAGATCGTGGCCGAAGACCATCTGGACGGCTTGCCGGAAGCGGGCTTGCCGGAGTCACGGGTCACCACGCAGGCAGGAATCCGAGTCGAGGCCTATCCCGCCTTGGTCGAAACCAAGGGCGGCCTGGCGGTGGAACTCTTCGAGCACCCCGACAAGGCGCATGAGGCGCATCGTCATGGCATCAAGCACCTGGCCATGCAACGCTTGCCCGATCAGGTCCGCTTGCTGCAACGCCTGCCAGGGCTAGAACGTTGTGCGCTGCTGTTTGCCAAGGTCGGGTCCAAACGGCAGCTCGTCGACGATGTGGTCGAAGCCGTGTTCTTGCAGGTCATCGCCACGGAGCCACTTCCGCGCACACCTCACGCGCTTGCTGAACGCCTCGACGAGCACCGTGCCGATCTGGTGCCACATGGGGAGTCATTGGTCGCAACACTGGAGAGCGCGCTCAAAGGGCATTTGGAAGTGACCAAGGCGTTGAAAGGCAATCTGAGCTTCGCTTTGGCTCTGGTATACAGTGACCTAAAAGCCCAGATGGAACGCTTGGTGCACCCAGGGTTCGTTGCCAAGGCCGGAGGATGGCTCGAGCACTATCCTCGCTATATGGAAGCCGCGATGATCCGTCTGGAGAAGGCGCCGCGCGAACGTATGCGGGACCAGATGCTGATGCAGGAAGTCCATGAGTTCGAGACACGTCTCGCCGGGCGTCGTGAAATGAGCCGGCGTGCTGGAATGGAGGATCCTCGGCTGGTGGAGTTCGGTTGGTGGATAGAGGAATTGCGTGTGTCGTTGTTTGCGCAGCAGCTTGGTACGCTAATGCCGGTGTCCGGCAAGCGTCTGGAGAAGCGCTGGGCAGAAATTACCGGCCAAGGTTGAAGCGGCCCCAGGGGCCGCCGATAAAAGACTCAAGGCGGGAACGAACCGCCACTGGGGGATACTATGATGCAAGCGGTGATTACCGGTACGGGCCTCTACACACCGGAACACGCCATCGACAACGCTGCCTTGGTGGCATCCTTCAATACTTGGGTGGATGCCGAGAATGCCCGGTACGCGTCGGCCATTGCCGCTGGCGAGCGTGAACCGCTGGAATATTCCAGCAGCGAGTTCATCGTCAAGGCGTCGGGTATTCACAGCCGTCATGTTCTGGATGCCGTAGGGGTCCTCGATCCCGAGCGCATGCGCCCCCACCTGCCTGAACGCCGCAATGACGAGCCATCGATCCAATGCGAGATGGGGCTCACTGCCGCTCGTGAGGCGCTGGACCGTGCCGGTGTCGAAGCCTCGGATATCGATCTGGTCATCGTTGCTTGTTCCAACCTGGAGCGACCCTATCCGGCGGTTGCCGTGGAACTCCAGTCCGCACTTGGGGCTGGGGGGCACGCCTTCGACATGAACGTCGCCTGCAGTTCGGCAACGTTCGCCATCGATACCGCTGCCAATGCGATTCGTAGCGGTAACGTGCGGCGAGCCCTGGTGGTCAGTCCCGAGATCTGTTCGGCGCATCTCAATTTCCGTGATCGCGACAGTCATTTCATTTTCGGCGATGCCTGTACGGCCGTGGTCATCGAAGCTGCCGAGCTGGCGAGTGCTGCATCGCGCTTCGAAATTCTTGGCACCCGCTTGGTGACTCGTTTCTCCAATGCCATTCGTAACAACGCCGGTTTTCTCAACCGTGTCACCGATAGCGATCCTCGTGCGACAGATAAATTGTTCGTCCAGGAAGGGCGTCGAGTGTTCAAGGAAGTCTGCCCGATGGTGGCGGCCCTGATCAGTGAGCATCTCGAGGCTTTGGAGTTGTCCGGCGACAAGTTGTCGAGACTGTGGTTGCACCAGGCCAACCGCCATATGAACGATCTGATTGCCCGTCGAGTACTGGGCTTCGAACCGACGCCAGAGCAAGCGCCGATCATCCTCGACCGTTACGCCAATACCAGCTCGGCTGGGTCGATCATTGCGTTTCATCTGCACCGCGACGACCTGCCAGCCGGTGCGCTTGGGGTGGTGTGTTCCTTCGGAGCTGGGTACAGTGCCGGCAGCGTCGTCGTGCGCAAGGTATGAAGTAACGAGAATAGAACCTCTGAACAAGGTGAGATTGATGAAAGGCAAGGGAAGGCGTAGTGCTGTGTCGCTCCACGGTGCCAGGTGTCTGACGGCGATATTGTTATTGGTGGCGCTCGCGGGTTGTGCCAGTCAACGAACCATGGAACCCAATCCCGATGACCCATGGGAAGGCTTCAACCGGCGTGTCTTCGCTTTCAATGACGCCCTCGACCGTGCGATTCTCAAGCCCCTGGCCCAAGGATACGACACCATTACGCCGCAACCGGTGCAGACCGGGGTGGGGAATTTCTTCTCCAATCTTGGGGAAATCCGCACCATGCTCAACAGTCTATTGCAGGGTAAGCCAGGCAATGCGGGGATTGCCGGCGGGCGTTTCTTGCTCAATTCCACCGTTGGCATCGGTGGCCTGTGGGATGTGGCCACCGGCATAGAGCTTACTGGCCGTGAGGAGGACTTCGGTCAGACGTTGGCCGTATGGGGAGCAGGCGAGGGGCCTTATCTGGTATTACCGTTCTTTGGTCCCAGCACCGTTCGGGATACGGCCGGGATGCCGGTGGATACGTATACCTACCCGTTGACCTATGTAGAAGACGATGAGGTGCGTTATGGCCTCACCGCCTTGCGAGTGATCGATACGCGAGCCAGCCTCCTCGAGGAAGAAGAGCTGATCCGCGGTGACCGCTATGCCTTCATTCGCGATGCTTACCTTCAACGACGACGTTTCGAGGTCAACGATGGGGAGCAAGGGGAAGATCCTTTCGCCACCGATGATTTTGATTTCGATGATGACGCTTTTGCCGAGTGAGGCAGGGGGCAAACGGCCATGGCCAGTCCACGTGTGCTGATTGGGGTGCTCGACCAACCTGGGCGCGAGCGCGATGTGCTGGCCGAAACCATTGCCAAAGGCGAGTTCGCGGTGGTCTCTGCAGAGCGCGCCGAGGACTTGCCTGAAGAAGTGGTGCTGATCGTAGCGCACGCGCGCGCTGTCCCTAGCCACGAGTGGCCAGCCCTGACGGCTCGTCGGCCAGCGCTGGTCGTCAGCGACTCGCGGCTCGACAATGACTTGCTGAAGGCAGTGGACGCAGGTTTGGTGGACTATGTCATCGAGCCGGTGCGCCATGGCGATATCCTGCGACGCATGATTGCCAAGGTCATCGAGAACAGGCATTTGGCAGAGGAGCACGCCCGCGATCGCGAACGGCTGGCCGAGCTCAACGAGAGCCTGGAAACCCATTTGGCGATGCTGCGTCTCGACCAGCAGGCCGGGGGCCATATCCAGCGCAAGATGTTGCCGCCACGGCCACAGACGTTGGCGGGAGTGACCTGCGACTACTGGCTGGCCCCTTCCTTGTACCTGTCAGGTGATTTTCTCGATTTCCAGCGCTACGACGATGACTACAGCGTATTCTACTTCGCCGATGTGTCGGGGCATGGCGCCTCGTCGGCCTTCGTCACCGTGTTGCTCAAGTACCTGTGCAATCGCTGGTTGACCGAATGGGACGGCAAATCGCCCGAGGAGCTGCCGTCGCGCTGGTTGAGCGATCTCAACCGAGAACTTCTCGATACCGGGATCGGCAAGCATGCCACCTTGTTCGTGGGAGTCATCGATCACGAGGAACGTCGTCTTCACTATTCGCTAGGCGCGCAGATGCCCATGCCCTTGCTGGTTGCCGAAGGTAGGGTCAATATGCTGGAAGGTGAAGGCATGCCGGTTGGACTGTTTCCAGGAGTGGAGTATCCTAACCTGAATTGTGCACTGCCGCAGAAATTCCAATTGTGGTTGTGTTCCGATGGTGTGCTGGAGTGTCTGCCGGGCGATACGCTCGACATTCGGCTCAAGGAGCTGGAGCGTCTGGTGCGGGACTGCGAAAGCGTGGCCGCATTGAGGGAGAAGTTAGCACTTGGTGATGTCTCAAATATTGAGGAAGACATCGTTGCCAGACATGCACCGGGTCATGACGAACTTCCGGATGATTTGACGATCATGACGTTGAGCGGATTTGACGATGATGATGCATGAAGGACGGCTCAAGGCAGCGTTCGACTCCGGTGTATTCGTTCTCAAGCTGTGTGGAGACGTACGCCTGACACTCTGCGCGACCCTGGACAGCCAGGCACAGCGCCTAGCCAATACGCCGGGCCTGAAGGCGGTGATGATCGATCTTCGTGAAGCGACCAATGTCGACTCGACGGCGCTGGGATTCCTGGCCAAGGTGGCGATGGCGGTGCACGGGAGGCTCGAGCAACCGCCGACTATCGTGGCCGATCACCCCGATGTACGACGCATGCTCGATGTAATGGGATTTTCCCATTATTTCACCCTGGTCGAGGCCCCGCTCACCGAACCTGCCGAACTGGCCGAATTGCCCCAAGTGGAAGCTGATGAGGCCGGTCTACAGAAGCGCATCCTCGAAGCTCACCGCATTCTGATGCGCATGAACGAACACAACCGAGAGCAGTTCCAGCCGCTGGTGGAACTGCTAGAGGCCCAGCAACATGACCCGGTCCAGTGACCGGGTCTCGGCTTTTCTGAACGTTTTTTCGCTGATTTTTGCCTTGCCTACGCGTCCCGGCCTGCCCATCGGCTCGGCGACTTTTCGGGCAAAGCCGGTGTATTCAGAACATTTTTCAGTGCCGCAGCTCGCCTAGCAGCGCTTCCAGTTTGCGCTGATCGTCCATGAACTTACGGATGCCTTCGGCCAGTTTCTCGGTCGCCATGGCATCTTCGTTCATCTCCCAGCGAAACTCGCTTTCGTCGTAGGGTTCGCGAGGCGAGGTTTCGGCATCACCCGCCGGAGAAAGCTGACGCGGTAGAGAGTCGTGATCGTCGGCCAGCTCGGCCAGTAATGCGGGTGAAATCGTCAGGCGGTCGCAGCCGGACAGCGCTTCGATTTCACCACGGTTGCGAAAGCTCGCCCCCATGACCACCGTCTTGTAGCCGTGTCCCTTGTAGTGCTCGTAAATGCGTCTGACCGACTGGACGCCGGGGTCATTGTCGCCTTCGAAGTTGGCGCCTGGCTCACGTGCCTTGTACCAATCGAGGATACGGCCAACGAAAGGTGAAATCAGCGTCACTCCGGCATCGGCGCAGGCTTGGGCTTGGGTGAAACTGAACAGC
This sequence comes from Litchfieldella anticariensis FP35 = DSM 16096, assembly GCF_000409775.1. Classification (GTDB taxonomy): domain Bacteria; phylum Pseudomonadota; class Gammaproteobacteria; order Pseudomonadales; family Halomonadaceae; genus Litchfieldella; species Litchfieldella anticariensis. Next base: position 15,080 of record NZ_KE332394.1, read on the forward strand.
AGGGTCAGGTTGGTATGGATGCCCTCGCGTTCGAGTTGTTGAGCGGCGCGAATTCCCTCCCAAGTAGCGGCAACCTTGATCAGGATCCTTTCGCGCCCGATGCCGCGGCGCTCGTAACGCTCGATCAGCGAGCGTGCGCGGGTCAGCGTCGCCTCGGTATCGAAGGATAAACGGGCACTGACCTCAGTGGACACGTATCCCGGCACCAGTTCGCTGATTTCACTGCCGATTTCCACGGCTACGGCATCCAGTGCATCACTGATGTCGGTGCTGTGGCGAGCCAGTTCTGCGAGCCTGGCCCGGCGGCCTTCCTGCTGTGCCGCCTGCAAGATCAACGATGGATTGGTGGTGGCATCGGTGGGCTGAAAACGGCGAATGGCCTCGATATCGCCGGTATCGGCGACCACGGTGGTCATCGCCTTGAGTTGAGTCAGCTTGTCTTGGGCCATGGGCATCTTGTCCGGGTCATGAAAGAGTCCTCCACTTTACCAAGGTGACGGGGTAGTGTGCATCAGGCGGGCTGGGGGACGGCTGACGACAGCCGGGGACGCCAGAAAGCGCCTTGCGTTTCGAATGACGCGCCTTCGGTCTCGTCATCGAGTTCGAGGTGGGGAGGCAGTGCCGCGGTTTCGGTAGCGGCGATAGGGGCCGTGACGAAACGGGCTGCATATTCGCGCATCCTCCCGGCTTCCTCCTCCAGGGTATGTGCATTTCGGGTGGCTAGTTCGACCAACCGGGCATTGTCTTGCGTGACACTCTCCATCTGGCCCATGGCCTGGTTGAGCTGCTCGATGCCCAGATGCTGCTCTTGCGAGGCGTTGGCGATTTGCTCCATCAACGTGTTGACCGACTGGATGGCGCAAACGATATCCTGCATACCTTGGCTGGCACGTGTCGAAAGTGCCTTTCCTTGCTCCACGCTGGTACGCGATGCGGCGATCAACTCACGGATCTGGTTGGCGGCATCGGCGCTACGCGATGCTAGCGTGCGCACCTCGCCGGCGACGACAGCGAAGCCTTTGCCCTGTTCCCCGGCACGGGCAGCCTCGACGGAAGCATTGAGTGCCAGGATATTGGTCTGGAAGGCGATATCGTCGATCAGGCCAATGATCTCGTCGATGCGTTGCGAACGGCCATGGATTTCACTCATGGTATCCACGAATTCGGTGATCACGGTATCGCCTTCGCGGGCCTGTAGCGCAGCATGGCTGGCCAACTGGTTAGCCTGGCGAGCACTGTGGGCGTTGCTGGCCACCGTGGTGGTCAATTCTTCCAGGCTGGCAGCGGTCTGTTCCAAGGCCGCGGATTGCTGCTGGGTACGCGACGACAGTTCCTGGTTGCCTTGGGACATGTGCTGTGCCCCATTGAGTACGTGGTCGCTGCCCGTGCTCAGATGTGTCACGAGCGTGGCCAGTGAATGTTGCATGGTGGTCAGCTCTTGGAAAAGCTGACCGATTTCGTTGCTGCCTCGGGTCTCGATGGGGGCCGTCAGGTCACCGGCCGAGATGGTGCGGAAGTGCTCGATGGCCCGGCGCAGGGGACGAATGACATTGCGTGTCACTCCCCATAGCACCAGCACGGTAATGACCAAGGACATCACTATCGCCCCGATGATGGCCATGCCGAGCCATTCGCCGACAAGCGTGAAAGTATCGGACAGGCTGCGACCCTGAGCTGCCGAGGCGCTGAAGAATTCATCGGCACTGGCCATGAACGCTTGGCTCATGTCGCTGACGCGTGATTGCCCCGAGCGATAGCCACTGACGTCACCATCCTCGAGTACCAGTAGTTGTAGTGACATCCCTGTGCTGAGCAATGAACGGAAACGTTGCTCCAGCGTATCGATGGCATCTTGCTGTTCTGTCTGGGCCGGAACCTCGAGAAAACGTGAAAAGGCCTCATCGGCGCTGGCCAACAACGACTTGGCCTGCTCGATCACGGGGCCAGGTTGGTCGAAGGAGGGAACACGAGCCAGTTCCGCCGCTCGATTCATCTCGACCTGGGCACGCAGCAGATCGATATAGGCTCGGTTGAGGGCATTGGCCTGTTCGACATTGATTTGATTGAGAGTACCGAACGCCTGGCGGCTGTAATGATTGGAATAAAGCCCCAAGGCGCCAACACCGATCGCCATCAGGCTGAAAGCGATCAATACCAGCGTCCAACTGACCCTGACGGTCATATCGTCGAATCTTTTCATTTATTTCCCTGCCCATGTCTTAAGTTCGAACTCCCATCCATGGATGGTGGATGGGGCACCGATGCAAGGCTGCCGGATTATTGCGTGATGACCGGTCTTGTGGCGTTGCATCGGGAAACCAGGGATAACAGGACTTTGTTGCATTTATTGGTCATTCATACGGTTTTCAGCCGCTACGATGATTCTGACGCCATGAAGGAAATCAGGTATCATTAGCGTCCTAATTTATTTTTCCGGGACACGCAAGGAGGCCGTCTTGTCGCTCAACGCCCGTCGCGTTGCCATTCTGGTCGCTGCCAACACTGCCTTGGCCCCTTTCGCCATCGATGCCTACCTACCGGCGATGCCGGCCCTGGCCGCGGCTGTGGGTGCCAGCATCCATCACACCGAGCTATCGATCAGTGTCTTCCTGTTTGGCTTCGCCATCGGCCAGCTGACATGTGGTCCTCTATCCGACCGCTTGGGGCGCAAACCGGTATTGCTTGGCGGATTGGCTGTCTTTCTGCTTGCCAGCCTGGCGATCACCCAAGTCGGTTCGCTTTACGAGTTGTGGGCCTGGCGCTTCGTGCAGGCACTGGGCGGAGGGGCTTGCGTGGTCAATTCGGCGGCGATCGTGCGCGACTGTTTCAGCGGTCGCGAGGCGGCCAAGGTGATGTCGACCATGGCGATGATCATGATGCTGGCGCCATTGGCGGCGCCGGCGGTAGGCAGCAGCCTATTGTACTTGGCGGACTGGTGGCTGATCTTCGTGTTCCTGGCCTGCTATGCCGCCTTCCTGATGTGGCTGCTGGGGACTCGCCTGCCTGAAACCCGCGACCCCGACCAGCCAACGGCATCGCCACGTCAGGTACTGGCCAATTATGCCAGCGTATTCAAGCACCGCGAGGCGATGGGCTATATCTGTGCCACGGCCTTGTCGTTCGCCGGGCTGTTTGCCTTCATCACCGCTTCGCCGTTCCTCTATATCGAGCATTTCGGCTTGTCGCCGGCCATGTACCCCGTGGTGTTCGGAGTCAATGTGCTGGTGATGGCCTCGTCCAATCGCGTCAATATCTGGTTGTTGCGCAAGCGTAGCCCGCAGCAGAACCTGCGCCTGGGGTTGGGAGTTCAGCTCGTGGCCGCCAGCGGGTTGGTACTGATGGTGGCGACCGGTCTCGAGTCGTTGTGGACCTTCGTGCCGCTGATCATGATGTTTACCGGCATGATCGGGCTGATCACTCCCAACGCCATCTCCTCCTTGCTGGATCATTTCAGCCATATGAGTGCTACCGCCACCGCGTTGCTGGGCAGTATCCAGTTTTCCTGCGGTGCCTTGGCAGGTGTGCTGGTAGGGGCATTCGAGATCGACAGCGCCTGGCCGACGGTGCTGACCATGCTCATGGTGGCGGTACTGAGCAACGTAGGGGTGCGTAAGCTGGCCGGCAAGGCATTACAGGAGTGAGCGTCGGGCAGCATCGGGATTACCTTTCTGACAAGATGTTACGACTGTCATGAAGTTGTCATTTTCGTGCGGCATCTTGTGTCTCGCGAAGGTTGAACACTCTCATCGACAGGAGTTACCCGCATGAACCGCATCCTCAAGACCACCGCTATCGCTGCCGCTGTCATGAGCGTGGCGGGAGTCGCCCAGGCGCGTGACCAGATCCGTATCGTTGGCTCCAGCACCGTTTACCCCTTTGCCAGCTACGTAGCCGAGGAATTCGGCGCCACTACCGACTACCCGACCCCGGTTATCGAGTCCACCGGTTCAGGTGGCGGTCTGCGCCTGTTCTGTAATGGCGGTGGCGATGACACGCCGGATATCACCAACGCCTCGCGCCGCATGAAGCCCTCGGAGTTCGAGCGTTGCGCGGAAAATGGCGTGACCGATATCACCGAAGCGTTCATTGGCTATGACGGCATTGCCTTCGCCCAGTCCAATGCCAACGAGCAAATGAATGTGACGCGCGAGCAGATCTTCCTGGCTTTGGCTGCCCAGGTGCCCCAGAACGGCGAACTGGTCGACAACCCCTATACTCGCTGGAACGAGATCGACTCATCACTGCCGGATCGCGAGATCGCTGTCTATGGTCCGCCCACCACTTCCGGTACTCGCGATGCCTTCGAAGAGCTGGTCATGGAAGCCGTCTCCGAAGACATGGAAGCCTACGGTGGCGAGGGTTACACCGATATTCGTGCCGATGGCGCCTATATCGATGCCGGTGAGAACGACAACCTGATCGTTCAGCGTTTGTCCGAGAACACCGATGCCTTCGGCATCTTCGGTTACTCGTTCCTGGAAGAGAACGACGATAGCCTGATCGGTTCCAGCATCGATGGTGTCGAGCCGACTCCTGAAGCCATCGGTAGTGGTGAGTACCCGGTATCCCGTTCCTTGTTCTTCTACCTGAAGAACCAGCACAGCGACGATGTGCCGTCGATGTACGAATACGCCAACATGTTCATGAGCGAGCAAATGATTGGTGAGCTGGGCTACCTCAAGGGTATTGGCCTGATTCCGGCTCCGGAGGATCTGCGTGAGGAAGCACGCAACGCCGTCGAGAGCCAGGAACAGCTCGAACTGTCCGACCTTCAGTGAGGTGAGGCAGCTCGACGCATGATGCGGCCGGCAGCCTCGGGTTGCCGGCCTGCTTACGTTCCGGCCTGCCGATGAGCCGGGTAATGACTTCCGAGAGTTTCCTATGCAGACCAACCAACTTCTCCTGCTGTTCAGTGGCGTCTTGTTGCTGCTGGGTCTGATAGCCTTCTTCATGGGGCGGGCCAAGGCCGCCCGTGTACGCTCCACCGGCACTTCCATGTATGCCCAACCGGACCAATACGCTTGGTTCACGGTATTGGCGACTGCAGGCCCCGCCGTGTTGGTAGGTGCCTTGGGCTCCTTCGTGATGCTGTTGCTGGGGGCTGAGATACCCACTCTCTACCTGCTGGCAGGTAGCCTGGTAGTGTCCTGTGTCGGTTTGATGATCGGCATGAACCGGGTTCGTCCAGATTTCCATGCCCGTCAGGCCATCGAGCGAGTGATTCGCTTCATCCTGGCTGGGGCGGCGCTGATCTCTATCTTCACGACGTTCGGGATCTTGTTCTCGATCATTTCCGAGGCCGTTCGCTTCTTCCAGATGCACAGTTTCTGGGGGTTCATCACCGGAACCACCTGGAACCCGGGGGCAAGCTTCCTGGAAGCCGCGGGACGTGCCGATGATGCAGCCAGTGCCGCCCAGTTTGGCTCGGTGCCACTGTTTGCCGGCACCTTCATGATTACCCTGATCGCCATGCTGGTGGCGATTCCCGTCGGTCTGATGTCGGCCATCTACATGTCGGAGTTCGCTCCTGCCAAGGTACGTACGCTGGCCAAGCCGGTGCTGGAAGTCCTGGCAGGGATACCGACCGTGGTCTATGGCTTTTTCGCCGCCATCACCGTCGCGCCTGTCATCGTCACCATCGCTGGCGCCCTGGGGCTCGAAGCGTCATTCAACAATGCCCTGGCGCCGGGGATCGTGATGGGCATCATGATCATTCCGTTCATCTCTTCGCTTTCCGATGACGTCATCAACGCTGTTCCCGACAGCATGCGTCAGGGAGCGCTGGCGCTGGGCATGACGCGGGGGGAAACCATCAAGCACGTGGTGGTGCCGGCAGCGTTGCCGGGGATCATTTCCGCCTCACTGTTGGCGGTGTCGCGGGCATTGGGCGAAACCATGATCGTGGTCATGGCGGCCGGTATGCGGCCCAACCTTACCGCCAACCCCCTGGAAGACATGACCACGGTCACGGTACGTATCGTGGCGGCCTTGACCGGTGATCAGGAATTCGAAAGCGCCGAGACACTGTCGGCCTTTGCTTTGGGATTGGTGCTGTTTGTGGTGACCCTGACGCTCAATCTGGTCTCGGTGATCATGATTCGCCGCTTCCGTGAGAAATACCGCGTCAACAACCTGTGAGCGACCGAGGTTCAAATAGAACGATGAGTCAATCCTTCGATGAGATCAGCGCCCAGCTCAAACGTCGCCACCGCAAGTCGGCGCGACTCAAGTGGCTGTCGATGGGGGCCTTGGGACTGGCCGGCCTGTTCCTGGTGATCTTCTTCGCCGACATGCTGGGCAAGGGGCTGCCAGCCTTTCAGCAGGCCCAGATTCGGGTCGAGGTCACCTATAGCGAGCAGTCGCAGCAGTTGCCGCTGGCGGCAGTGAACGAAGATGTCAGGGAATTGGTCAGCCGTGGCTGGCTACGCACCTTGCCCATGATGATGCGTGACAATCCTCAACTGTTGGGCACGAGCCGTCAGGAATGGGTGCTCGCCGATGGTCAGGTCGACCAATACCTCAAAGGGCATTACACACGCCTGGATGACGACGAGAAGGAGATTGTCGACGCTCTCGCCGAACAGGGACGAGCCGAGCTCCAGTTCAATACGACGTTCTTCTCGCGCGGTGATTCCAAGATGCCGGAGCTTGCCGGCATCATGTCGGCGGCGATGGGTACCGTGATGACGCTGCTGGTGACCCTGGCAGTCTCGTTCCCCATTGGCGTGATGACGGCGGTGTATCTCGAAGAGTTCGCACCCGACAATCGTCTGACCCAGATCATCGAGATCAACATCAACAACCTGGCAGCGATTCCCTCGATCCTGTTCGGTCTGTTGGGTCTGGCGATCTTCATCAACTTCTTCGGCGTGCCTCGTTCTTCACCGTTGGTAGGCGGTTTGACCTTGGCGCTGATGACGTTGCCGGTAATCATCATTGCCACCCGTACTGCGCTGCGCAGTGTACCGGACAATATCCGTCACGCCGCCTTTGGGGTTGGCTGCTCTCGGTGGCAGGTGGTGCGTGATCATGTGCTTCCGTTAGCGCTGCCGGGCATCATGACCGGTTCGATCATTGGCCTGGCCCAGGCCATGGGGGAAACCGCGCCGCTGATCATCGTCGGTATGGTGGCCTTCATTCCGGATATCTCGGCCTCGGTCACCGATGCCGCCACAGTGCTGCCGGCACAGATCTTTACCTGGGCGGGTGAGCCGGATCGTGCCTTCGTCGAAAAAACGGCCGGCGGTATCCTGGTACTACTGACCATATTGATTGCCATGAACGCCACCGCCGTGGTATTGCGCAAGAAATTCGAACGTCGCTGGTAACCAACCGGCGCCTGCAACAGGATATGTCATGATGGATATGAAAGTTGCCAACCTGGGAGCTGCATCCATGTCTATGCCAGCCATCGGAGAGCCGGTGACCCGCAACGAGGAGGCCAATCACGAGTTGAGCATCCGCGTGCGCGACCTCAATCTCTGGTACGGCCAGACGCAAGCACTCCAGAACATCAATATCGATGTCTACCAGAAGAACGTCACAGCGTTGATCGGTCCTTCCGGCTGTGGCAAGTCGACCTTTCTGCGTTGTCTCAACCGCATGAACGACTTGATTCGTGGTGTGCGTATCGAGGGCCTGGTGGAAATGGACGGCCGCGATGTCAACGAAGTCAGAATGGACGAAGTGGCGTTGCGCCGCCGAGTGGGGATGGTGTTCCAGAAGCCCAATCCCTTCCCCAAGTCGATCTACGAGAACATCGCCTATGCCCCCCGTATGCACGACCTGGTAAGCCGCAAGGCCGATCAGGATGAACTGGTGGAGCGGGCACTACAGGACGCCGGTTTGTGGAATGAGGTAAAGGACAAGCTGCATCAACCGGGCACATCGCTATCCGGTGGCCAGCAGCAACGCCTGTGTATCGCTCGTGCCATCGCCGTGCAGCCTGACGTGATCCTGATGGACGAACCGACGTCGGCGTTGGATCCGATCTCCACCGCGACCATCGAAGACCTGATGGACAAGCTCAAGAAGCAATTCACCATCATCACCGTGACCCACAACATGCAGCAGGCCGCGCGTGTGGCCGACTATACCGCCTTCTTCCACCTCGGCGAATTGATCGAATACAACGATACCAAGACCATGTTCTCCAACCCGCATACCAAGAAGGCCGAAGACTACATTACCGGGCGTTACGGATAATAGAACGCTTATGCCCCTGACTGGGGGCTATTTAACACTCTCGTCATGACCGACATGGATGTCGGTGTCTTTCTCTTTCAGGGCACGCCAGGTTTGTTTTACCGTTTCTGAAGGATATTGGCCATAGATCGCCCGGTACTGGGCGGAAAAACGGCCGAAATGCCCAAACCCCCACTTCAGTGCCACTTCGCCGACGGATAGTCGGTTCTCTGGCGACGACAATTCCGCATGCACCGCTTCGAGCCGGATGGCACGCAAGTAGCGCAGTGGTGTCGTATCACGATATCGCTGGAAGCCGGCTTGCAGGGCACGCACACTGACCGCTGCCGCTTTGGCTATCTCGGCCACGGTGAGCTGCCGATGCAGGTTGGCGTGCATGAAATCGGTAGCGATCTTGACGTGGCGTGGTGTGATATTGGGTAAACGCCCAGTCGCTCGATCGTTGGAGCGATGCGGCACGTTCTCGAAGATCAGGTGCAATGCCGAGTCGATGAGTCGTGCCATGGTCTTTGGCGAACGTTCCAGCGTCCTGTCGCCATGCATCCCCGTCATCAGGGTTCGAACGAGAAGGTTCAGGGTCGGCCCGATTCCTTTCGATAAATCGATCAGCGGTTCGAGATGAAGTTCATGAAGCTCGGCTCCTACGGCTAGCGATGGAAGCACTCTGGCGATTACTGATTTAGCAAAGTTCAGCGATACCAGGACATGCTTCCCTTCATCGCAGCAGAACCGCATATAACGCATGAGCGGTGTAGGAACCAACAAGGCTTGGCCAGGAACTGCACTGACATCCTGCTCATCCAGTGTCACCTCGAGCCTTCCGGTGCGGGGTATGAGAAGGCCTAAATTTTCTTTGTCTCCCTCGTAAGTCAATGACCACTCATCGCTGCATTGTGCTTGAACGATGGTCAGGCCGTTGGCGGCAGCGATATCCATGCTCCAATGGAAGGGCGCGTCGGTCTGGTGCGCTGGACGCGACAAGGAGTGATGATAAGGCTCTAGCGTGTCCCGCAGTGTCTCGAAACTCGTACCGGAGAGGGGAAGAGAAGAAGGGACATGATGATACTCCAATATATCGACCTCTTGATTCGTGACTTCCATCCAAAGTGGCTTAGGCACTTTGTTATATATCGGTGCTTTTTCAGCAAACTAATGTCCCATTTGCGAAAAGCCTATCCGAATTGCGCAGATAAATGTCGGAATGGGCTTTGGTCTCACCATTCGTGGCCGATATCGGAGGGAACCAGGAAATGGAGATTCGCTAATGGGCGATACAAGAGAAACCGAGGTGAGGCTGGAAGGCACCCTTGGTCTTCGCGATGTGGAAGCGGTCCGCGAACGTTTAGAGGCAGCGCTGAAGTCGGAGACTTCAGTGGTAGTGGATGTAAAAAAACTGGTTGACGTCGATATCAGTGTTCTTCAGTTGCTGCTCTCTGCTCGTGTCAGTGCCATGCATCGTGGAATCGAGCTGCGCTTCGTAACGTCACATGGTGATGTATTACATGAGGCAATGGATCGAGCCGGAATATTTGGGGTTAGCAGGTAAAAATGCAGAGGTGATCTTCGACATATTTCTTCAATTCATTTAGATGAAAATGCGATTTATCGAAGATTTTTAATATGAAAATGGCTGGGTATGACTCAGTAACGCTGGTTATCCCAGTCGAACTAGATATACGCGTGGAAACGAACTCACTACCTTCCCGGCAAAAATGCGTCAGGGAAGAACGAACAACCAAAGGGAGAAGGGAACCGCATGAGCAAGACGATTCTGACGATAGACGACTCCGCCTCCATTCGGCAGATGGTATCGCTCACCTTGTCGGCGGCCGGCTATCAAGTTCTTCAGGCGAGCGACGGAGAAGAGGGGTTGGAGAAGGCAACCACTCATCGGATCGATGCCGTTCTCACCGACCTCAACATGCCGAAAATGAACGGTATCGAGTTCATTCGTCAGTATCGTGCTCACCCGTCGAGCGCGGGGGTGCCGATCGTTTTCCTTACAACTGAATCCGACGATGAAATGAAGCAACAGGCCAAGCAGGCGGGGGCTACCGGCTGGATCGTCAAGCCTTTCGAACAGCAGAAGCTACTGGCCGTGGTCAAGAAGGTGGCAGGATCATGATGACTCACGATCCCGCCGATACCTTTCGACAGGAAGCGCGCGATCTGCTGGAAAGCCTCGAGCAGGCGCTGCTCGATCTCGAGCAGACGCCCAGTGACCGGGAACTGGTCGACAGCGCCTTCCGCTCACTGCACACCCTCAAGGGCTCGGGTGCCATGTTCGGCTTCGATGAGGTCGCCGATTTCGTGCACGAGTTCGAAACCGCCTTCGACCGGGTACGCAAGGGTGAATCGGCGGTGACTCCGGCATTGATAGCCGTGGCGCTCGCCGCCGGCGATCACGTCGGCAGGTTGATTGAAGAACCTGGACGATATGCCGCCCAGGGGGAGCCGATCCTCGCGGCGCTACAAGACATCGTCGGTGATCAAGGCTCCGTCAAGTCGACTTCTGTTCCGGCGCCCAGCGATGATACGCGCCGGGCGCGGTCTTGGCGAATTCGCTTTCGCCTGCCTGACGACGCCCTCGCGCTTGGCACCAATCCATTGCTGCTGCTTGACGAGCTTCGCGAGCTGGGCGAGTGCGACATTGAGGCGTTGACCGACGACGTGCCGCCGCTCGAGGAAATCGATCCACGGGTCTGCTATCTGGCATGGAAGGTCTCGCTTACCACCGAGGCGCCACGGGAGGCCATCGAGGATGTCTTTCTGTTTCTGAGCGACGGCATGACGTTGGAGATCGAAGCGCTCGAGCCGGGGACGAGTGAGACCGTCACCGCTGACCAAGCATCCAGGGTTCTACCGCAAGACCTGGATACGGATCGGGACAAGAGTCAGGCAGCCGGCGAATCACCAGGGAAAAGCGCGCAACCGCCTCAGCACCGGGAGGCCAAGGAACGTCAGGGAAGCTCATCGTTGCGCGTGCCGGCGGAACGTCTGGATGAGCTGATGGACCGAGTGGGCGAGTTGGTCATCGCGCAGGCACGGCTCTCACAGATGACAGGGGCAAGCGACGATCTCGAACTCAAGACCGTGGCCGAGGAGATCGAGCGGTTATCGTCCGGGCTGCGCGACATCACCATGGGCATTCGTATGGTGCCGATCGGTACGTTGTTCGGCCGCTTTCGGCGCTTGGTCCACGATCTCTCGCATGAATTGGGCAAGGAGGTCGAATTCGTGGCCTCCGGCGAGGAAACCGAGCTCGACAAGACCGTCGTCGAGCAACTGGCCGACCCCTTGGTGCACCTGATTCGCAACGCTGTCGACCATGGCCTCGAGGATCCCGAACGTCGCGAGCTGGCAGGAAAGCCTCGGCGTGGCAAGGTACGGCTCGCCGCCGTTCACGCGGGGGCCGAAGTGGCGATCTCGATTCGTGACGACGGTGCGGGCCTGGATGCCGAGCGTATTCGCGCCAAGGCCGAAAGCGCGGGTCTGATCTCGCCCGAGGCCACGCTGTCCGACAACGAGTTGTACCAGTACATCTTCCACCCCGGTTTTTCCACGGCCAGTGAGGTGACCTCGGTGTCTGGGCGCGGGGTGGGCATGGACGCGGTCAAGCGCACCATCGAAGCACTGCGCGGTAGCATCGAGCTGACCAGCGAACCTGGTTCGGGAACCACCGTTACGCTGCACCTGCCGCTGACGCTGGCCATCATCGACGGCATGCTGGTGCGCGTGGGCGAAGGGCGTTACAGCCTGCCGCTGCTGGCAGTGGAGGAGTGCGTCGAGCTGCCTGAATCCGAAGTCGCCGAGGCCCAGGGCCGTAATTTCCTTAACATTCGCGGCAGCCTGGTGCCTTTCCTGCGGCTACGGGAGCTGTTCGGCGCCAGCGGAGAACCCGACCCACACCAGAAAGTGATCATCGTGTCCTCCGGTGAGTTCCGGGTCGGGTTGGTGGTCGACCAGATCATCGGCAACAACCAGACCGTCATCAAGCCGCTCTCCAAACTCCATGCCAATCTCGGAACCTTCTCCGGCGCCACCATCCTGGGCGACGGCAGTGTCGCGTTGATTCTCGATGTCGCGCATCTGGTGAACTTCGGGCGAGGCTTCGAAGAACGACTACGCGACGAGCGCATGAGGAGGGAAGCATGAACGACGCCAATCGAGCCGCTATTGCCATGCAGGCACTGATCCTCGATCTAGGCGGCGAGATTTTCGCCATCGATGCCGCGCAAGTGCGGGAAATTCTCGATGAGGTGCCCATCACCCAAGTGCCCAATGCACGCCCCTTCGTGGATGGGCTCATCAACGTGCGCGGTCGCGTGGTGCCGCTGGCCGACCTGCGTGTGGCGTTTGGCATGACGCGCACCGCGACGGACGAGGACTCGCGCATCGTCGTCATCGAAATCGAACTTGGTGGCGAATCGAGCATCGTCGCCATCTACGCCGATCGGGTGTACGACGTCACCGATATCGAGACAGCGTCGATCGAGGAAGCACCCAAGGTCGGCATGCGCTGGCGTTCGGAATATGTACGAGGCATCAGCCGCCGGGGCGAAAGCTTCGTGATCATCCCCAACCTGGAACGGATCTTCGTGGAAGAGGGCGACCTCGAGCCGGTCCCCCAAAAAGCAGAAGCGTGAGGCGTAAAAAATATGAGATTGACACTCAAGGCCAAACTTGGCGCTACCTTTGCCACGATCGTGTTGTTGGCGGGCGCAGGGATGTTTTTCGGTATCAATAAGCTGGGTCAGCTCAACGAGACCTTCAACGAGACGCTCAACGAAAATGTCGAGCGGGTTCAGCTCATCAATCGACTCGATGCAGAGGCAGTGCGCATCGATCGCGGTGAATCGGATTTCATTCTCGCCGAAAGCAATGCCGAGATGGATGAATATGCCACCGAAATCGAGGACGGTGCGGCCACGGTCGCGGATCTTACCGACAGGCTGTATGCGCTTTCCGGCGCCACCGGTAGGGCTCAGCTCGACGCCTTCAGGGTCGAATGGGAGAAATTCCTCGCCAGCGATGCCGAGGTGCAAAAGTATGGACGACAGCAGTCGATTCGTATTGCCCGTCGCATCATGCAGGACGAGGGTCGTGATGGCTATCTGGCGGTCCTCGAGTCCGTCGAAAGTCTGGCCGAACAGCTTAGCGGTTCGGCGTCAACGGCTGTAGGGGCCGTCAGCCGCGACAATGGTGCCGAGCAATATCAGGCGGTGACCGATATCATCCCGGCGTTGTTGCGGGTCCGCGTCAATCTGTTGAATGTCCTCACTTCCGCCGACAACCCTGAGGCCCAGCAACGCTACGCCGAGGTGGTGGAGACGCGAGTTTCCGAGTTGCAGGCGCAGGTCGACAAAGCCTCCCGCCTGCTGAGTCGCGAGCACCGGGCGAGTTTCGATGCGATCGAGACGGGTATCGCGGAGTGGCTGCCTGTGCTCAACGAAGCCCTGGCCAAGGGACTGGAGAACGGTGATTACATGGCCGTGCAAGTGGCCAATACTACCTCTCTCGAAGCACGTCGCGCGGCCACCGCCATCCTCGAGAACATGAAGACCCGGCTGGAGGCTGAGGTCGACCAGGCCAAGGTGGACTCGGCGGCGGCCTATGAGCGCAGCCGCGTGATCCTGATCGGTATCCTGGCCGCCGCCGTGTTGATTTCCATCATCGCTGCTACCTGGATCGTGCTCAACATCACCCGTGCCGTGAGTAGTGCCCTCGGGTTCGCCAATGCCGTGGCCGCCGGCGATCTCAATGCCAGCGCCCAGGTGAAATCCAACGACGAAATGAAGGACCTGGTCGATGCGCTCAATGCCATGGCCGCCAAGCTGCGCGAGGTGGTCGGCGAAGTGACCGGCGCGGTGCGCAACGTGGCTTCGGGCAGCCAGGAAATGGCCGCCACGGCCGAGCAACTCAGCCAGGGTGCCACCGAACAGGCCGCTTCCGCCGAGGAAGCGTCGTCGTCGATGGAGCAGATGACCGCCAACATCAAGCAGAGTGCCGACAACGCCAGCCAGACCCAGAAGATCGCCCGCGATGCCGCAAACGATGCCGAGGTCTCGGGCCAGGCCGTGGCCGAGGCGGTGGGGGCGATGGAGACCATCGCCGAGAAGATCCTGATCGTTCAGGAGATCGCCCGCCAGACCGACCTGCTGGCGCTCAACGCCGCGGTGGAAGCGGCGCGTGCCGGCGAGCATGGGCGCGGTTTCGCGGTGGTGGCTGCCGAGGTGCGCAAGCTGGCCGAACGCAGCCAGGCGGCGGCGCAGGAAATCTCGGGGCTCTCCGGCGATACCGTCAAGGCCGCGCAAAGTGCCGGCGAGATGCTGACCAAGCTGGTGCCGGACATCAAGAAGAGCGCCGAGCTGATCGCCGAAATCTCGGCGGCCAGTAACGAGCAGAACGCCGGTGCCAGCCAGGTCAACGTGGCCATCCAACAGCTCGACAAGGTCACTCAGCAGAACACCTCTGCCTCTGAGGAGATGTCGGCCACCGCCGAGGAGCTCTCCAGCCAGGCCGAACAGTTGCAGGCTGCCATCGCCTACTTCCGGGTCGATGAGCAACCGGCGCTGCTCACGAATGGCACCCGGCCGGCATCGGCATCCACTGCGCCCAAATCGCAGGTGTCGTCACGCCCCCGGCGCGATCTAGCGGTGCGGAACGAGAAGGCCAAGGGCGGTTTCGCCCTCGATATGGGCCATGCCGATGATGAATTGGATGCCGAATTCGAGCGGCACGAAACCACCTGACGCATTGGTCCACTAGTCAGCCCCTTCCGTCCGGCATGGAAACTCTTGTGCCGGGCGGTTTTTTATTCAAGGGGAAAGGGCTTTGTACGTATCCATGAGCAATGAGGTGGCAACATGGCGTTATCGCTGAAAGGTAAGTTTGCCCTGGCGTTGGGCGGCATGCTGCTTCTACTGTGCGGTGCCGCGCTATTCGGGATCTTCTCGCTCGACGATTCGATGCGGCATTTCCAGAGCCAAAGTGCCATGGCAGGAAAGAATGAACGTGATGTGCTCAAGATGAACATCGCATTCAAGACCCAGGTGCAGGAATGGAAGAACGTGCTGCTGCGCGGCCAGGATCCCGGGAGATTGGAAAAATATTGGGATGCCTTTCAACATGAGGAAGCGCAAATCGCCACATTGGCTGCTGCGCTCATGGCACGCATGCCGGATGGTGAGACCAGAACGCTCGTGCGTGAATTTGCCACGGCGCATCAGGAGATGGGGCAACGTTACCGTGCTGGGCTCGAGGCGTTTCGCGCGTCCGGCTTCGTGGCCGCTGAAGGAGATGCGGCGGTGGCGGGCATTGATCGTAGGCCGACCCAATTGCTGCTGGACGTGAGCGAATTGATCGCGGCTGCCGTGGATGGCCTTGAGGCCGAAGTGGACAAGGAGCGGATTCTTGCTCGCAATGTTGGCATTTCCGGCATGGCTATCGCCGTATTGTTGGCGGTCGTCGTTGCCGCTTGGTTGCTCCTCGGAATTACCCGGCGTGTGACAATTGCCGTTGAGCTTGCCAATACCGTGGCGGCGGGCGACCTCGATGTTTCTGCGAGAGCTAAGGGTAGCGACGAGATCACGGTGTTGATCGATGCGCTCAATGCCATGGCTGCCAAGCTGCGGGAGGTGGTCGGCGAAGTGAGCGGCGCGGCGCGCAACGTGGCCTCTGGCAGCCAGGAAATGGCCGCCACGGCCGAACAACTCAGCCAGGGTGCCACCGAGCAAGCAGCCTCCGCTGAGGAAGCGTCGTCGTCGATGGAGCAGATGACCGCCAATATCAAGCAGTGCGCTGACACCGCCAGCCAGAACCAGAAGAACGCTCGTGACGCGGCCAACGATGCTGAGATATCAGGCCAGGCGGTCAGTGAGGCGGTCGGGGCCATGGAAACCATTGCCGAGAAGATCCTGATCGTGCAGGAGATCGCCCGCCAGACCGACCTGCTGGCGCTCAACGCGGCGGTGGAAGCGGCACGTGCCGGCGAGCACGGGCGTGGTTTTGCCGTGGTGGCCGCGGAGGTGCGCAAGTTGGCCGAACGCAGCCAGGCGGCGGCGCAGGAAATTTCCGGGCTCTCCGGCGATACCGTCAAGGTCGCACAAAGTGCCGGCGAGATGCTGACCAAGCTGGTACCCCATATCCAGAAGGGCTCCGGAATGGTCGCTGAACTTTCGGCGGCCATCCGCGAGCAGAGTTCCGGTGCCAGCCAGATCAACCTCGCCATCCAGCAGCTCGACAAGGTCACCCAGCAGAACACCTCCGCCTCTGAGGAGATGTCGGCCACCGCTGAGGAACTCTCCAGTCAAGCCGAGCAGTTGCAGGCTGCCATCGCCTACTTCCGGCTCGATGAGCAACCGGCGCTGCTCACGAATGGCACCCGGCCGGCATCGGCATCCATTACGCCAAAATCGCAGGTGTCGTCACGTCCCCGGCACGATCTAGCGGTGCGGAACGAGAAGGCAAAAGGCGGTTTCGCCCTCGATATGGGCCATGCCGATGATGAATTGGATGCCGAATTCGAGCGGCACGAAACCACCTGACGCATTGGTCCACTAGTCAGTCCCTTCCGTCCGGCCAGGGTTTTCCCGAGTCGGGCGGTTTTTATTCCTGTGGGCAGAAATGATTCCGTGCGCAGCCATGAGCATGAGGAGGTATTACAAGGCCTTCACTGCAAGATCAGCAAGTTCGGCCTCGATGTCTTGGTCAATATGACGCGAGCGGCACGTCTGAATGTCCATCCGACGTCGAAGATGATTCCTCGCATGGGAAGAAAGTCAGGTAACTTCCAGTTCGACATGCCCTGGTTTCGAGCGTGGGCGGGAAGGGCCGATGACAATCTTGACCTCTCGACCGAGCCGAGCAAGACATTCGAGCATCTTGGCTTCACTGATGCCACGGAATTGACCACGTAGCAGGCCAGATAGTTTGGGTTGGGGGATACCCACGATCTCGGCAGCCTTCACTTGGGTGAGACGACGACGCTTGATGATCTCACCGATTTTGGCAGCGAGTTGGGCCTTTATCAGCATCTCATCGGCGTCAGGTTGGTCGAGATCGGCATAGACGTTGCCGGATCCTCGTTCGATATCGATCATGGTGCTTGCCCCTTGGCGTGTTGCTCTGCGACCTTGAGCCGTTCACGGATCTTGTCCAGGTCTGGCTTGGGCGTGGGACGACTTCCAGAACACCGGCTGAGCCGAAGCCTTTGAGTGGCTTGGCTTGGGCATGTTTGCCGTTCGTTTGGGCCAGATGAAGGGCAAATCCGAAAACGTCCTGTACGTCCCCGGGCATGGCCTGAAGATCCTTCTTGCTACTGGCCACCCAGTACAGCGGCTTGGGCGATGTCAAGTCCATGAAAAGGAGTTTATTCCCATATGGGTATAGATGGCAAGCATGCCGCGTTAGCCTCACCGGAGTAGCGTGAGCACAGCAATAATCAGGACAAAGGCCGACGGCGGCATCGTCCTCAATGGAGCAGATGACCAGCCAACATCAAGCAGAACACCTCCGCTGCCGAAGAGATGTTATCCACCGCCGAGGAACTCTCCACCCAGGCTGAGCAGTTGCAGGTATCGACGGAGGGCGGTGGCACGTTTCGTGTCTTCTATGTCGCTAACTGGGGCGATGCGATCTACATGCTTCATTGCTTCCAGAAGAAGACACGGAAGACATCGCAGAGAGACATTCAACTGGGCCAGCAACGTTACAGAAACCTGCTCCCGCAGGGATCAATATGTTCGCTTGAGGTGATGAATATGGCCAATGAACGATTCGATAGTATCTGGAGCGCCATCGAGGACTCTCCCGAGCAAGCCGAGAACATGCGGGTCAGGGTCGAGTTAATGCAAGCGCTTCATGAGCGGGTGGCTTTCTGGGAACTGACTCAACGGGAAGCAGCCGCCCGGCTCAATATCAACCAGCCCCGGCTGAACGACTTGTTCAAGGGCAAGATCAGCAAGTTCAGCCTCGATGCCTTGGTCAACATGACAAGCGCGGCGCGTCTGCCAGTAGGCGTTTGCCTACTCCCTGCTTCTATCGACATTCTTTCGGCTATCCATTATCCGATTTACGTGTCTTCATCCGAATAGCGCAGAAAAGAAACAATGAGGGCTTTGACCTCGTTTGTCGTTGCCGATAGCAGAATATTGGGGAGAAGCGACAACAAATGGTTGAGTACTGAATAACAATAAGTTTCAGTGCTCAACATGCGGGGGACGAATAATGAAGCTGACACTCAAAGCCAAACTAATCACTGCTTTCAGTATGGTGATAGTGCTCGCTGCAGCAGGTATGGGCATCGGTATCATCAACCTTGGCAGCCTGAATGCCAATGTGGAGAAGATCACCCAGAAGGATTGGACAAAGGTCGAGCTTTCCAACGATTTCCTGAAATTGGTCAATGAAAACGCACGCGACAATTTCGAGATGATCCTCGCCGAGACGGCCGATGAACGTTCCGAGATCAACGCCCAAATCTCGAACAATGCCGCTACCATCACCGACCAGATCAATCAAGTCGAAACGATGCTCTATGCCGCCAAGGGCAAGGAATTGCTCGCTCGTGTCAAGGAGACCAGGACACCTTACGTGGCCAGTTTCGGTGAGATCACAAGACTCCTCGAGGCGGGTGAGCGTCAGGGAGCCATTCATGTTGCCAACACCATCATGGTTCCCTCTCTTAGAGAGTTCATAGGCGCCATCGACGCATTCGTCGCATTCCAGGGTAACCTCATGAACCGGGCTGGAGAAGAGGCGGCGGTGGCCTATTCGGCCAGTCGAACGATGATGCTGGCCATTCTGGCTCTGGCCGTATTGGTGGCGATGGGCGTGGCGTTCTGGATCATCCTCGACGTCACCAGGCAGCTTGGTGGAGAACCGGCCTATGCCCAGGAAATCATGCGGGAAATCGCCGCTGGCAACCTCGATGTGGCGGTAGCCACGAGGAAGGGAGACGATTCGAGCCTACTGGCCGCCGCACGCGATATGGCTGCCAGGCTGCGCGAGGTAGTCGGCGAAGTGACCGGCGCGGTGCGCAACGTCGCCTCGGGCAGCCAGGAAATGGCGGCCACGGCCGAACAACTCAGCCAGGGTGCCACCGAGCAAGCGGCCTCCTCTGAGGAGGCCTCGTCCTCGATGGAGCAGATGACCGCCAACATCCAGCAGAGCGCCGATAATGCCGCCCAGACCGAAAGCATTGCCCGTGACACCGCCATCGACGCCGAGGCTTCGGGCCGTGCCGTGACCAAGGCGGTGGGGGCGATGGAGACCATCGCCGAGAAGATCCTGATCGTGCAGGAGATCGCCCGCCAGACCGACCTGCTGGCGCTCAACGCGGCGGTGGAAGCGGCACGTGCCGGCGAGCACGGGCGTGGTTTTGCCGTGGTGGCCGCGGAGGTGCGCAAGTTGGCCGAACGCAGCCAGGCGGCGGCGCAGGAAATTTCCGGGCTCTCCGGCGATACCGTCAAGGTCGCACAAAGTGCCGGCGAGATGCTGACCAAGCTGGTACCGGACATCAAGAAGAGCGCCGAGCTGATCGCTGAGATTTCGGCGGCCAGCAACGAACAGAATGCCGGCGCCGCTCAGATCAATGTCGCCATCCAACAGCTCGACAAGGTCACCCAGCAGAACACCTCCGCCTCCGAGGAGATGTCGGCCACTGCCGAGGAACTCTCCACCCAGGCCGAGCAGTTGCAGGCCGCCATCGCTTACTTCCGGCTCGATGAGCAGGCACGGAATATGGCATTACCCGTCAGTGGCGTTGAGTCGACACCGATACCTATCGCACGAGAAGCGCTCGTTTCAGCACAGGTGTAATTCATCCCCGTGGCAGGTTAGTCGACCCCGACCGGGACGATCGTCGTATTCCTGTTGCGTCTTTCTATCCGTTTTACGTGGCAGTTGTCCGAAGCACGCAGGATTCTGGCTAGGCGGACTTCGGCCTCGTTCTGCGTGGCCGATACGGAAAGGTGTCGGAGGTTGGGACCAACGAACCACAACGTATAAAACGAACCACAACGTATAAAGAGTCACGCCCATGAAAAACATACTCATTGCATTGACCATCGCCCTGATGGCCATCGTTCAGCCCGTTTTCGCCGAAGAGCGGGGCACGCCGGAGGAAGCCAAGGCCATGGCGCTGAAGGCTGCGGCCTATGTTCAGGAGCACGGCCGCGAGGCAGCGGCCCACGCATTCATGACCGACAGCGAGTGGCGCGACCACGACCTCTATGTATACATGTACGACGCTGAAGGAACCGTGCTGGCGCTGGCCCCGGCGCCGGATCTCGTCGGCACGAATCGCTTGGAGCTCCAGACCTACGGCGGTAAGTACGTGATCAAGGAAATGCTGGCCTTGGAATCCGCGGGTTGGGTTAATTATCTGTACGATAACCCGGTAACCGAGCAGGTCGAAGCCAAGGCGGGCTACACCATCCCCATGGACGGTGGCGGCTTCGTCGGCGTAGGTGCCTACGAGGAGTAGCGGTCGTACGAGCGCTGCAGGAATCCCCCGCCCGAGGGCGGGGGAGATGTTTGACCTACGCTGCCGATGATGGAGCCCCTTATGACCATACGTATGCGTCTTCTGCTGATGGCTGCAATCCCGTTCCTGGGACTGTTGTTCTTCGCAGTATCGGACATGATCGAAAAACGGCATCTGCTTAACGAGGCGGAAACCGTCGGCTTGCTCAGCGAGTTTTCCGGCAAGGTGGGCAATCTCGTTCATCATCTCCAGCGCGAACGCGGTGCTTCCGCGATCTATCTCGCCAGCCAGGGGCAGGAGGGCGGCGATACGCTCGCCAAACAGCGCCGGCTGACCGACGAGGCACACACGGCGTTCGATGAGTTCATGGCAGGATTCGACGCCAGTGTCTTTGAGGCAGACTTCCGTACCCGTCTTGATAAAGCATTGGCCTCGCTCGACCAGTTCGATGCCCATCGCGATACGGTCCAGGCCCTGGGGATGTCGGCGGCCGATAGCAATGCCTGGTTCACCGCCACCAATGCCGACCTGCTGAACACGGTGGCGCTCATTGCCGTGCTATCGAACGATAAAGAGCTGGCCGGGAAGGCCATGGCCTATGTCAATTATCTGCGCACCAAGGAACTGGCGGGCCAGGAGCGGGCAACTGGGGCAGCGGGTATCTCGGCAGGGCGCTTTCCGTATCAAGTCTACATGCGTTATCTGCGTCTCGTCGGCGACCAGGAGACCTTCTTCGACCTGTTCGAGGATATCGCCACGCCCGAAATGAAGGAATACCACGCACAGACGGTAACGGGACGGCCGGTCGAAGAGGTCGAGCGCATGCGAGCCATCTCCATCAAGGGAGGGCTCACGGGCTCGCTCGAAGACCTGACGGGCCCTTACTGGTATGAGATGGCGACGGCGCGCATCGACTTGATGAAGCAAGTCGAGGACTTCATCGCCGCAGAGCTCGTGGCGCGCGCCGAGGAGATGCATACGGAGGCGCGGAGCGGCTTTTTCGTCAATGTCTCGGTGGTGATCGTCGGGTTTCTCGTCATGCTCGCTGCGGTGTTCCTGATTACCCGCGGCATTCTCAAACAGCTCGGTGGTGAGCCGGCCTATGCGCTTAGAATCATGCGCGCGGTGGCCGACGGCGACCTCGGTGTCACCATCGATGTGAAGGAGCGCGACGAGTCGAGCCTGCTGGCCGGACTCAAGGACATGGTGATTCGTCTCCGCCATATGATGAAGGATGTCAATGCGGCGTCTGCTGCGGTTTCCACGGGAGCCGGGAACATTTCCTCTAGCTCCGAACAGTTGAGCCGGGGGGCCGCCGAACAGGCGTCGTCCTCGCAGGCGACGAGCTCCGCGGTCGAGCAGATGACGGGCAGTACCTCCCAGATGGCGGAGAACATGGCGCGTACCGAGCAAATCGCCCGCCAGTCGGCAGGCAATGCTCGCCAAAGCGGCGAGGCGGTGGCCACGGCCGTTGCGGCCATGCAGGCCATCGCCGAGAAAATCCTGATCGTGCAGGAGATCGCCCGCCAGACCGACCTGCTGGCGCTCAACGCCGCAGTGGAGGCGGCGCGGGCCGGCGAGCATGGCCGCGGCTTCGCGGTGGTCGCCGCCGAGGTGCGCAAGTTGGCCGAGCGCAGCCAGTCCGCCGCCCAGGAAATCTCCGGGTTGTCTTCCGACACGATGGAAGCGGCACGGCAAGCGGGTGAAATGCTCGACGACTTAGTGCCGGACATCGAGCGAACTGCCCAATTGGTAGTCGAGTCGACTGCCGCCACCAACGAGCAGAATGCCAGCGTACAGCAGATCAGTACGGCCGTATTGCAGTTCGATGGCGTGACGCAGCAGGTCGCCGATGCCTCCGGGCTGCTGTCCTCGACGGCTGAGGAACTGATGGACCAAGCCGGGAAGCTGCAGGAAGCGATTTCCTATTTCCGCTTGGAGCGGGATATCGGCGAAGCGCGGAATAGGGCTGGTTCGACCGCTGTCGGATCTGTGGCTCATGTGCCGGACAAGCGGACGAAGTTGCTTGCTCCGTACTGACCCAGGCTGCTTTTTCATCTATTGCAGAGTGCTCTCGTCGGAGGACGGACAGTCTCATGGTTCCTGCAGTTGCGCGACAGTGGTCATGGGTGCCTGAGTGACGCCTGTCGTGCCGATGAAGGCAGCGGAGATACTGTCGTCCATATTTGCAAAGCGCTTGAAGTTTCTGGTCCATCGCTCAGCCCCTTCCGTCCGGTACGGGTTACCCGAGCCGGGCGGTTTTTTCTACCGCTTGTCAGGAAAGTTCCCCGCGATCAACCGCCGACGGGAAAGGGAAGATGAATTATGAGTTGGGGGAAAGCTATGTCGAGAATGCTGAGAACAATTGCGGCCAAGCTGTTTGCGGTGCAGGGCCTGACGTTGGTCGCGCTCCTTGCAGTGGCGCTACTGGGCTATAACGGCATGAGCAGGATGGAGGGGGTAACGCGTACCATCTACGATGATCGGGTGGTGCCACTCCGGCAACTCAAGCGGATATCGGACGCTTATGCGGTCGATATCGTCGATAACGTCCACAAGACTCGCGCCAGGACCAATTCCTGGGAGCAAGGCCTTGCAGACATTGAGGCGGCCCTCGAGCAGATCGAGATGCAGTGGCAAGCTTATCTTGCGACCCATCTGACCGAGAACGAAAAGGAGATCATCTCGACCGTCAGGGAGCGCAAAGCGCTCGCTGACCGTCAAATCGAGAACTTGAAGGACATATACCGGAATCGGGATCGTTCCCGGCTGATCGAATTTGCGGAACAGACGCTTTACCCAACGATCGATCCGCTGACCGGGGCAATCGACGATCTCGTCGTATATCAACTGGAAGCCAGCGCGGAAGCGCGTCAGGCAGGGGAAGCGCTTTTTCGCTCCCTCACCCGGCTTACCATTTGGACGACGGGCGCGGCCATCGTCCTTGGACTGGCCATGGTGGGCTTTTTGGCTGTTCGCATCCGGCGCAGTCTACGTGATGCAGTTGCCCTTGCCACGGCGGTGGCGGAAGGTGATCTCAATGCCGTTACGACAGCAAAATCCAAAGACGAAGCCGGCCAAATGATAGATGCGCTCAACGCTATGACCGCCAAGCTGCGTGAGGTGGTCGGTGAGGTGAGCGGCGCGGTGCGCAACGTGGCTTCGGGCAGCCAGGAAATGGCGGCCACGGCCGAACAACTCAGCCAGAGTGCCACCGAGCAGGCCGCCTCCGCCGAGGAAGCCTCGTCCTCAATGGAGCAGATGACCGCCAACATCCAGCAGAACGCCGATAATGCCGCCCAGACCGAAAGCATTGCCCGTGACACCGCCATCGACGCCGAGGCTTCGGGCCGTGCCGTGACCGAGGCGGTGGGGGCCATGGAGACCATCGCCGAGAAGATCCTGATCGTCCAGGAGATCGCCCGCCAGACCGACCTGCTGGCGCTTAATGCCGCAGTGGAAGCGGCGCGTGCCGGCGAGCATGGGCGTGGTTTTGCAGTGGTGGCCGCCGAGGTGCGCAAGCTGGCCGAACGCAGCCAAGCGGCGGCGCAGGAAATCTCGGGGCTCTCCGGCGATACCGTCAAGGCGGCGCAAAGTGCCGGCGAGATGTTGACCAAGCTGGTACCAGACATCAAGAAGAGCGCCGAGCTGATCGCCGAGATTTCGGCGGCCAGCAACGAACAGAATGCGGGTGCCAGTCAGGTCAACGTTGCCATCCAGCAGCTCGACAAGGTCACCCAGCAGAACACCTCTGCCTCTGAGGAGATGTCGGCCACCGCCGAGGAACTCTCCAGTCAGGCCGAACAGTTGCAGGCTACCATCGCCTATTTCCGCCTTGACGAGCAGCCAGTGTGGGCGGCGTTGCCTTCGAGTGGTGTCAGGCCGGCCTCGAAGGCGCTGGCGATTTCACCTTCGACATGAGCGAGATCGCGTAAAGTCTCTGGCCTATCAGCCCCTTCCGTTCGGCCCGAATTTCCTGGGCCGAATAGCTTTCCCTTACCGCTATTTCGCCTCTCCTGACGTATATCGGCACGCGTCTCCCGGTCATCTGACATCCGCTTTGCGCAATTGCTATCCGAGATACGTAAACGGATGGCAGGGAGGGCTTTGGCCTCGTTCATCGCGGTCGATAACTACAAGTAATGGGGATTGATAACAAGGCATAGGGGAAAGGAAAGCCCAGTGCCCGTGCGAAAGACTGCCCCAGCTTCTTTCCTCGGGGCCTCTGAAGGGGGCGACAAGATAGGGAAACGGGCGTGGCCCGGAAAGACCACTGAAAAACAGAATGTTATGTATAGAAGAGGAACCGCCATGCACGCACGACAACACAGCAGGATCAGGGATATGTTGGCGTTTCGATCCCTAGGGGCGAAAGTCGGGGGCTTGATGGCCGTGCTTCTCGTCTTGGGCTTTGGCGGTGCGATTGGCCTGCTTGCCGACCGGACCGCCAGGTTGCATGAGCAGGCCATGTTGGAGCAAGTGAATGAAACGGCCCGTGCCGAAGCGGAGCAGGTCAGTACCGCTCTTGAGAAGTCCATGCGAACGGCCCAAACCCTGGCCGGAGCCTTGACCGGCCTGAAGCTTGAAGGGCTGACGGATCGCCAGGCGGCGGATGCGATGTTGCGCCAGGTGCTGATCGACAACCCTGAGTTGGTCGGCGTCTATACGCTGTGGGAACCAAACGCGTTCGATGGCCACGATGCCGACTATGTCAATGCCAAGGCCCATGACGAAACGGGCCGTTACATTCCCTATTGGACGAATGGAAGCGGTGCCGTTGAAGTCGAACCGCTCCTCAGCTATGAAGTGCCAGGCGATGGCGACTACTACCTGCTGCCCAAACAGACCGGCAAGCCCGTCCTGACCGACCCCTATTTTTACCCGATCGCCGGCGAGGAGGTGTTGCTGACCAGCTTCGTGGTCCCCATCATGATCGATGGGCAATTTCTCGGTATGACTGGCGTCGATATGCCCTTGTCCGGTGTGCATGAAGCCATTTCCGGGATCAAGCCCTTCGACGGTGCCCAAGCGAGCCTGATTTCTTCCGGTGGCTTTTATGTCAGCACCCCTGATGTCGCCCTGCTTGGCCAGAGTGTGAGCGATACCGGCACCTTCGATCAGGTCAAGGCGCGCATCGTGTCTGGAGAGGTGTTCCACGAAACCGCAGTCGACCCCGAAACGGGCCGCGAGATCTATCGCACCTACACGCCCGTTACCGTCAGCGGTACCGATACGCCCTGGACGCTGGAGATTGCCGTGCCGACGGATGTCGTTCTGGCGTCCGTTGTCGATATACGCAACCTCGCCACCTTGATCGGGATCGTTGCAGTGATCGTTTTGCTTGGTCTTTTGCTATGGCTGTTGAACCGCATGGTCGTCAAGCCGCTCAATCGTACGGCTGGCGTGGCGGATCGCCTGGCGCAAGGCGATTTGTCACAGCGGCTTGAAGTGACATCGAATGACGAAGTCGGGCGGTTGCAGTACGCCTTGCGGGAAATGTCCGTGAAACTGGCGGATGTCATTGGCGGCGTCGCTAGCACCGCCCGCAACGTGGCCTCCGGCAGCCAGGAGATGGCGGCGGCCTCCGGGCAGCTCAGCCAGGGTGCTACCGAGCAAGCGGCCTCTGCCGAGGAAGCGTCGTCGTCGATGGAGCAGATGACCGCCAATATCAAGCAGAGCGCCGATAATGCCGCCCAGACTGAAAGCATCGCCCGCGACGTGGCCAACGATGCCGAGACCTCGGGCCGTGCCGTGACCGAGGCGGTCGGGGCTATGGAGACCATCGCCGAGAAGATCCTGATCGTGCAGGAGATCGCCCGCCAAACCGACCTGCTGGCGCTTAATGCCGCAGTGGAAGCGGCACGTGCCGGCGAGCATGGGCGTGGTTTCGCGGTGGTGGCCGCCGAGGTGCGCAAGCTGGCCGAACGCAGCCAGGCGGCGGCACAGGAAATCTCCGGGTTGTCCGGCGATACCGTCAAGGCGGCACAAAGTGCCGGTGACATGCTGACCAAACTGGTACCGGACATCAAGAAGAGCGCCGAGCTGATCGCCGAGATCTCGGTGGCCAGCCGCGAGCAGACGGCCGGGGCCGGCCAGGTCAACACCGCCATTCAGCAGCTCGACAAGGTCACCCAGCAGAACAGCTCCGCCGCCGAGGAGATGTCGGCCACCGCCGGGGAACTCTCCACCCAGGCCGAGCAGTTGCAGGCCGCCATCGCCTACTTCCGCCTCGATGAGGAGGCGCGGTATGTGGCGCTGCCTGCCGGCGGTGAGCAGAAAAGGACCCGTGGCGGTTCCGACCTCGACATGAGCGAGACCGATGATGCCCTGGACGTCGAATTCGAACGTGGCGAACACGTCTGACGGCATTGGCCCGGCTTCCTACGTAATCTGACGAGCGCAACGTCAGCCCCTTCCGTCCGGCATGGATTCCGTGCCGGGCGGCTTTTTATCGTGCTTTCGTCTTCGACTGGAACAGTCTCATCCGATCTGCGTAATTTACATCCGAATTACGAAGACATTGTTCCATGGCCACTTCGGTCACGCTAACCCAGGCCGATAGAAGCGCTAATACTTCCGCATCGATGACCAGGCACGATATGCGGCTTCGGCCCCGACAAGAGTGAAACCGATGAACGACATCGACTTATAGTGGCTTCCAATGAATAAAAAAAGCACCGACGTCATTTCCATAGATTCTTGGAAACTGGTCGTCCCCGCCATGATCGCGGTCGTGTTGGTCACAGTCTATATTTCGTTTTACCTACCATCCGCCATGCGTTCGTCAGCCATCGAGACGGCGTATCGCACGAGCCTGCAACTCGCCACCCAATACAAGACGATCCGTAGTTTCTACAGCAACGTCGTCGCCGCCCGCGTGAAGGAACAGGGCGATATACCGTTTGCTGCCGACTATACCGCCGATGACGAGAGCATTCCCTTTCCCACCACCTTCATCATGGACATTGCCGAGCTTCTGTCGAAGGAGAATGTGCGGCTGTCGCTGACGAGCCCCTATCCCTGGCCAAACCGCGCCGGGCGACAGCTCACCGCTTTCCAGAAGGATGCCTGGACTTCCTTGCAGGAACGTCCCGAATCCGTCGTTTCACGAGAGGAAACCATCGATGGCCAGCGGGTCCTGAAGGTTGCGGTGGCCGACCGGATGGTCAGTGAGAGCTGTGTCGCCTGCCATAATTCCTCACCGAACTCGCCGAAGCGGGACTGGCATCTGAATGATGTGCGTGCCGTCATGGAAGTCTCGACCACCATGGAGCCCTACCTGGCCCGGGCTGACCGCCAGAGTCAGGCCATCATTCACACCGTGCAGGCCGTCGCGGGTCTGGTCATCGCCGCGCTTGCGCTGCTGGGATACGTCTCGCTGCGACGGAAAAAGGAAAAGGAAGAAGCTCTCCGCAACCTCCATTTCCATGCCCATCATGACACGATGACCGGCACGCTGAAGCGTTCCAGTTTCATTGACGTGCTGCAGGAACGGCTGCAGGGTGATGCCACGCAGTCGCTGGCGCTGCATTATGTCGACCTTGACCGATTCAAGGAAATCAACGACCGCTACGGGCATGCCGCAGGCGACACGCTGGTCAAGGAAGCGGCAGAGCGCCTGAAGGAGGCCGCGGGAGAGAACGGCATGGTCGGCCGGGTCGGCGGCGACGAATTCCTGGTGGCGCATGCCAATGTCGCGGACCAGCACACATTGGAAGCATCGGCGTCGGCCATCATCGACTGCCTGAAAGCGCCGTTCGACCTGCAGGGCAACACCGTGCAGGTTTCAGCAAGCGTCGGTTCGGTCATCTGCCAGCATGTCCGTGAAGGGATCGAACTTTTCATTCAGCGTGCCGATCTGGCGCTCTACAAGGCAAAAGCTTCCGGCCGGAACCGTTTCCAGGTTTACGACGAGACGCTTGGCGAAGCGCACGGCGACAGCCGGAAGCTGAAGGACGCTATTTTCAACGCGATGAAAAACGATACCTTCATGCTTCATTTCCAAGGTGTTTTCAACACGGAGAGCGGCCGGCTAGAAGGCTTCGAGGCACTGCTACGCCTGTCGGACGAGAACGGTAAGCCGATCTCGCCGGACGTGTTCATCCCGGTTGCCGAGGCAATGGGCGCCATTTCCGACATTGGCGCATGGGTCCTCGACCAAGCCTGCGCCTTTTCCGCCCAGCTTCCCGGAGACATTTTCGTCTCTGTCAACCTGTCGCCGGCCCAGTTTGCTGTTGGTGACATTCCCACGCTGGTACGCACTGCACTGGAGAAACACCGCCTTTCGAGCAGCAAGCTGGAACTGGAAATCACCGAAAACTTGTTCCTGGAACGCACGGAGCAGGTGGTCGCGGAGCTTGCCGAATTGCGCGAAATGGGCATTTCGATCGCCATCGACGACTTTGGAACCGGCTATTCGAACCTCAGCTATTTCTGCGACCTGCCAATCACCAAGGTGAAGATCGACCGCTCTTTCCTAGCCGGCTGGGCGCGGGGTGAGGCGGCGGCAAAATCGGTACTCCAAACCATCATGACCCTTTGCCGAAATACCGGGATGGTGGTGACCGCTGAAGGCATCGAGACGACAGCACAGGCGGACTATTGCCGATCGATAGGCTGCCACCAGTTGCAGGGGTTTCTTCTCGCAAGGCCCGCACCGGCAGGCGATCTCGAACCCCTTCTCCAGAAGCTTGCGATTGAAGGCTTCGTCCTCGACATGAGCGAGGCCGGTGATGCCTTGGATGCCGAATTCGAGCGGAGCGAAAATATCTGACGGCATTGGCCTGCCATTCACAGCTCTTTCCATCCGGCTCGGATTTCCCGAGTCGGGCGGTTTTATTCCTGTAAGCAGAAATGATTCCATGCGCAGCCATGAGTATGAGAAGGCATCACAAGGCCATCGTTGCAAGACCAGCAAGTTCAGCCTCGATGTCTTGGTCAATATGACTCTTGGGCTGGCTTCTCCCGGTCATTGACCATGGGGTGAATTAAGGCGGGTATCGAGTGCGAATTTCTCTTGGATGACGAGCTCAAAGAGCCCTTGGGCACTGACTGGGTTCATGACGATGTTCCAGCTGTACCGCGAGACCGTCGAGGGCACTAGGATGAACGGATGCTCCTCTAGGAGATGATCTCCATGTGTCTGCTGGCCCTGGCCAGGGGAACCTGGGATGAGCCAGTTTGGGTTAGGTAGCGATTCCGGCGTCACCTCGTAGACCCGGGAAGGGGCCAGGATGCGTGCGCACAGAAGAAAGTGCGCCTTGGTGTCCAAGGCCTTGAACCCTTTGTGAGCGGCGACCTCAAGGATGGCGGTAGAGGGGTCGAGCGAACCATAGACGGCTGCCCGCCCCTTCGAATTCCAGCGCCCGCCGCCCAGCTCGGCGCCGATACCACTATCCCAGGTCTCAAGGTGGCGCTCTCTCTCCAGACGCCACAAACAGATCTCGTCGGTTGCTGGACGGCTAGCCATCAGGTGTAGACCCCATAATCCATACGAGTCAGAAAGTCGTCGACTAGCTCAAAGCCCACTTGGGTGGTGATCAGGTCGATCGGCTTGCGACCTTCCAGCCCCATGGCAGCCGTGTTCATCCAGCGCTGGGCTTCCTCGGGGTCACCGAATACATCCTCCGCCTTGGTGAGGATTTCGGCAAACCGCCAAGCGCGACTGCTTTGTTCCGCGGTGAGCGGCTCCGGCTTTTTGACGCGGCGGTACAGCGTGCGCTCGGACATGCCGATCACCTTGACCACAATCTTCTTGTCATGGAGAAGGTCAACCGACTCTACGAAGTGGATAATGTCTTGAGATGGCAGCCCTTTCTCGATCAACTCGTGGATCTCGAAGGCAGATCGCGCTTTGGTGGCCCGATTGCCCATCAAGCGCTTCAGGGTGCGTTCCAGGATGTTGGGTTCCTGTTCTGCGTGATTCTCGACGACGGCCATGGCATTGTCCTCCATCGTTGCCATTTGGCACCAGAATATAGCCAAGTGGCAGAGCCGTCGAGAGATTGGTGCCCAAGTTCTTGTAAGGTTTCGGGCAGCCAGGTGTCGAGCTGCCTTGGGCGATTGTTGTGTATCCGGTATGTGAAAAACATATCCGAAAAGCGCATCTACTTGCTGCTGATGCTATTTCTGTAACGAATTGTTTGATAGTTTGTTGAACGACAATTCAACATCCCCCCATCCTGAAACTTCCGAGAAAACAAGAGAGTGAAAGGTCTGCCAGGGAAAGGTTGTGAGGGGGAGAGATGAACCCGATCGATGATGCTCTGGATACCGAATTCGAACGGCACATATGAAGACTGATGTGCCTAATACTGAGTGCCCCTTCCGCCCGGTGTCGATTACCCCCGCCCGGGCGGCTTTTTCTTTTATTCATGACGACCACGGTATTACGCTCCAAGCAGGAAAAGGCCGTTGGCGGCTTCACCCTCAATGATCAGCGGTACCTAATCGTTCGCGAGCGGGTTCGTTCCGCCCGAATGATTTTTCATGCCTGTCGTCGCGAGACTCTC
Organism: Litchfieldella anticariensis FP35 = DSM 16096; assembly: GCF_000409775.1. Lineage (GTDB taxonomy): Bacteria > Pseudomonadota > Gammaproteobacteria > Pseudomonadales > Halomonadaceae > Litchfieldella > Litchfieldella anticariensis. The sequence goes on from NZ_KE332394.1 coordinate 46,283, forward strand.
GGACAGAAACGTCGTTATCCAGTTTGCGTATCAGCTGTCCGAATCGCGCGGGCAGTGATCTAGGCAGACTTCGGTCTCGTTCACCGTGGCCGATAGTAAGGGTATCGGGTGAATGGCTTGATGCTGTTGGTTTCATGCTCAGGAATCCATTGAAAAGCCAATTGAGGGAAAGTGAAAGATAATGAGATTCCTGCGTATCTCAACGCGTCTTAATCTGCTGGTCGTAGTGATGATTCTGGGTATGGTCGGCCTGGGAGTGTTCAGCCTGTTTCAGGAGCAGGAGCACCTTGTCAACGAGCGCCAGGCAGCGTTGGCATCGTTGGTCGAAAGTGCCATGGGGGTCCTTGCGAATTACCACCAGCAGGAGCTAGACGGCACACTCAGTCGCGAGGAGGCGCAGAAGCGCGCCCTCGATGCCATCAAGGGCATGCGTTATGGCGGTGGCAACTATTTCTGGGTCAACGATATGACGCCGGCCATGATCATGCACACGGTCAAGCCGGAGCTGAATGGTCAGGATTTGTCCGGTTTCGAGGACCCGAGTGGCAAACGGCTTTTCATTGAAATGGTCGATACCGTCAAGGAGCACGGCCAGGGAATCGTCGAATACTTATGGCCGAAGCCAGGTTTCGACGAGCCGGTGCCAAAGGCTTCCTATGTCGCCGGTTTCGCCCCATGGGGCTGGATCGTGGGCACGGGCATCTACATCGACGATCTCGATGCTTTGTTCTGGGACAATGCCAAGCGGTTGGCCATCGTCTTCGCGCTGGTTGGGCTCGTGCTCTTCGTCATCATTTTCACCATTGCACGCCGCATAAAACATGGCCTGGCCAGTTCACTGCGGTTGGCCGATGCGGTGGCGTCGGGCGCTCTCGATGCGAATGCGACGGCAAGATTCAACGATGAGTTCAAGGTGCTGATCGATGCGCTCAATCGCATGGCCATCAAGCTGAAAACAGTGGTCGGCGAGGTGTCCGTGGCCACCCATCGCGTGGCGTCCGGCAGCCAGGAAATGATGACGGCTTCCACACGGCTCAGCCAGGATGCCATCGAGCAGGCCGCTTCCGCCGAGCAGGCCTCGTCGTCGATGGAGCAGATGACCGCCAATATCCAGCAGAACGCGGATAATGCCGCCCAGACCGAGAAGATCTCCCGCGACGCAGCCAATGACGCCGAGGCCTCCGGGCGTGCCGTGAGCGAGGCGGTGGGGGCCATGGAGACCATCGCCGAGAAGATCCTGATCGTCCAGGACATCGCTCGCCAGACCGACCTGTTGGCGCTCAACGCCGCGGTGGAGGCAGCACGTGCCGGTGAGCATGGGCGCGGTTTCGCGGTGGTGGCCGCCGAGGTGCGCAAATTGGCCGAGCGTAGCCAGGCAGCAGCGCAGGAGATCTCAGGGCTGTCCGGCGATACCGTCAAGGCTGCGCAGAATGCCGGCGAGATGCTGATCAGGCTGGTGCCGGACATCCAGAAGAGTGCCGGGCTGATTGCCGAGATCTCGGCGGCGAGCAACGAGCAGAGTGCCGGAGCCGGTCAAGTCAATACCGCCATCCAGCGGCTCGACGAGGTGACCCGGCAGAACACCTCCGCCGCCGAGCGGATGTCGACCACTGCCGAAGAACTCTCCAGCCAGGCCGAGCGGCTGCAAGCGGCAATCGGCTACTTCCAGGTCGGCGGACGTCGAACTCAGTCCGAAAGAGACAATGCACAGCCGCTGGCAGGCTTGCTCCGCACCGCAAGTTTGCCTGCCTTGGCAGGTGGGAACGAAGGAGAAATATGATGGCGGAAATCACGCAATATGTAACCCTGGGTATCGCCAGTGAACTGCTTGCGGTGCCAGTCGAGCGGGTCAGGGAAATTCTGGAAAGTCAGCCACTTTCGCGCCTGCCGCATGCACCGCCGTGGTTCCTGGGCATGATCGATGTGCGCGGGCAGGGGGTGCCGGTGGTCGACCTGCGGGTGAAGCTCGGTTTCGATGCCGGGGAAGATACCGAGAATACGCGCATCATCGTGCTCGAGGCGCGCATGGAAGGCCATGAGCTGACCCTGGGCCTGAAGACTGATCGTGTCTTCGAAGTCACCCCGCTCGACGACACTGATCTCGAGCCGCCACCGCGAGTCGGAGCCGGCTGGCGACCCGAGTTCATCGTCGGCATCGGTCGGCGCAACGGCGCTTTCGTCACTGTCCTGGCACTCGACCATCTGTTCGCTTCCACGGAGGTGGCGCTGATCGCACCGGCGGAGATGGATAGTGGTGTTGGGGACATCAAGAGTGGGGCTTCATGATGGTGGCAAGTTCCAGTTTGATGTCTGAATTGGTTCCAATCTTCGAACGGCTTGCCGCTCCTCGCGCCGATATCGAGCGTATCTTCCTGGAGATGGGCGATAGCCTGATTGGCTGTGTACAGTTGCTGAACGAGATCTCGGCGGCCCATGAGGGCATGCCAGCGGAACTGGGAGGTCAAGCTTTCTCGCAAGCCGCGCGTCGGTTGGAGTCGATTCGCGACCAGGTCATGGCGATGGGAGGTTCGCATGTAGGTGGACAGACACCTATTGCTCGTCTGTCCACGATGACGGCGGGGGTGGTATCTCCTCTTCGGGATTTGTGCCGGGCTGCTGCCACCATCGAGATCATCACCACCAATGCGCGTATCGTGGCCGCCGATCTTGGGGGGCAGGAGGGAGAGTTCGCGGTATTCACCACCGACATGGACGAGCTGGGGCGGCGTGTGGATCATGTGGTGGGGGAGTTTTCGCGTGCTCATGAGCGGCTGATGGCAAGCTTGGACACCGCGGAACGCGCCAGTGCCGGCTTCTCGGCTCGCCATGGTGATACCTTGGTTCGAATCGCTACGCAAATGGATGACCATCTGGCAAGTGTGGCGGAGCATCGTGAACGAGGAGCGATCAAGGCTGCCGAGCACTCACACTTGACCAGTCAGATCGGGTCACGCGTCGGCATGGCGGTCTCCGCCCTGCAGATCGGTGACATTACCCGCCAGCGTATCGAGCATGTCGAGCAGGCCTTGAGCGCCTTGATGGAGCATGTCGCAAGCGATGAGGAGGTCGCGACTCGCGACAATGACATCGCTGCCGTATGTCGCTTGCAGGTGGCACAACTGGACGAAGCGACATGCGATTTCGATCTACGTGTCGCTGAATTAGCGGAGACATTGCGCCAACTGGCTGCGGATGCCGCGATTGCATTGCACGACAACGGTCAGGAATCCGATGCTCTCCTGGCGACCAGTGGCACGGCTCTGGCCGCGATAACGGATGACTTGCGCGGTATTGGCAGCTTGTTCGAGGATTTCGAACGCACTCGTGTCGGGCTGGAAAAAGTCGCTGTCGAGGCCGCGCATGCCATGACGGAAATGGTCGAACGGCTGGACGCGATCCGAGATATCGAGCAGCGCATACGCCTCCTCAGTCTTAATACCGCCATTCGCTGCAGCCAGTTGGGAGAGCGTGGGCGTGCCCTGAGGGTCGTGGCGGGATTTTTGGGCGATCTCGCCGGACAGACGGTGACTGCCTCGGGAGCCATTCTTGCAGGCCTGGAAGAAGCTGACATGCTGGCCCAGCATCTTGCACGGGAATGGTCGGCCGAAGGGGGGGAGGGGGCTGCTGACCTTGAAAAGGAAGTCGACACCGTTCAGGGCGAACTCGAAGGAGTGGTCGAGCGCCTGCGTGAACGTGCTGAGACGGTAGCTCAAGCCGGCCCCCGGGCAGTGCGCCTACTCGAGGAGGCGGCCGCTAATGTCGCGAATCACCAAGGCTTCAGCGACGAGTGGCGCTATACCTTGACAGGGCTTGAAGCGTTCGCTCACTCCGGTGAAGAACTCCCGGGCTTGAGCGATATCGATGCCGAGTTGATTGCCCGCCTGCGAGGACGCTATACGATGGATAGCGAACGGCGCCTGCATGACCGGCTGTTTGGTTTGCCTCGTGAGTCGGAGGCCGAGTTGATCTCTTTGCCATCCGAAGACGTTCCGTCATCCAAGCAAACAGCGACGTCCGAGGAAGAGAGCTTCGACGACATCCTGTTCTGATCGACGTTCCGGAAAGCGGATGGCTGCTACCTACTGGAAAGTGACCGCTACTATCACACGTCAATAGTCAGTGACATAAAACTGACATCTTCTGCTACTATATATGGAATTCCACATATGTGATTTTGGGGATGTCCATGGCCAAGATCGCAATCGCTTGCAGCTTTGGCTCGATGTTCAGGCACGCTCGACCCAGTAGTTGTCCAGAGCTGTCCATCGGGAGATCAATATGACGTTACGTATCGGCATCAACGGCTTCGGGCGCATAGGGCGCCTGGCACTACGCAGCCTGTGGGCAAGCGTTGCTGGCGGGCAGGTCGAGTTGATGCGAATCAACGACCCGGGCGGTGATGCGGCAACGTTCGCTCATTTGCTGCAATTCGACTCGGTACATGGCCATTGGGCGCCAGGGCAGGGTATTCAAGCCGAAGGTGACGCCATCGTCGTCGATGGTGTGCGCCTGCCGTTCAGTTCCAATCGCGCACTAGCCGAGAGTGACTGGTCGCAGTGCGATGTGGTGATCGAAGCGTCAGGCAAGATGAAGAGCCGTGACAAGCTCCAGGCATACCTTGACCAAGGAGTGGCGCGAGTCGTGGTCTCGGCGCCGGTCAAGGAAGAGGGCGTGCTCAACGTGGTGATGGGCGTCAACGACGATCGCTACGATCCCGACATCCATCGCATCGTCACCGCCGCGAGTTGTACCACCAATTGCCTGGCGCCGCCGGTCAAGGTGATCCACGAAACCTTCGGTATTCGTCACGGCTCGATGACTACGGTGCACGACATCACCAATACCCAGTCGATCCTCGATTCTCCGCATAAGGATCTACGCCGGGCGCGGGCCTGCGGCATGAGCCTAATCCCCACGACGACTGGCTCGGCCAAGGCGATCACCGCGATCTTCCCGGAACTCGAGGGCAAACTGAACGGTCATGCCGTGCGCGTGCCGCTGGCCAATGCCTCGCTTACCGACATGGTCTTCGAGTTGGAGCGCGCGGTTACGGTCGAAGAGGTCAATGCCGCGCTCAAGGCTGCCGCCGAAGGGGAGCTTGCTGGCATTCTGGGCTACGAGGAGCGTCCGCTGGTGTCCATCGACTATCGCACTGATCCGCGCAGTTCGATCATCGATGCACTGTCGACCATGGTCGTCAATGGCACCCAGCTCAAGCTCTATGCCTGGTACGACAACGAGTGGGGCTATGCCAACCGCACCGTGGAACTGGCATTGAAGGTGGGCCGTGGCTGACGGGATGTCGCTCGGCGCACGCTTGAGGCAATTGCCCTTCGAAGTGCGTCAGTATCTGCTGATCACCGGCAACTACTGGGCCTTTACCCTGACCGATGGCGCCCTGCGCATGCTGGTGGTGCTGCACTTCCACCAACTCGGTTATTCGCCACTGGAAGTCGCCATGCTGTTCCTCTTCTACGAGGCGTTCGGCGTGGTCACCAATCTGGTCGGCGGGTGGCTGGGTGCATGGTTGGGGCTCAACCGTACCATGAACCTGGGGCTGGCATTGCAGATCGTTGCGCTGGCCATGCTGATGGTACCGACCGCGGCATTGACCGTACCCTGGGTGATGGCGGCCCAGGCGCTGTCGGGGGTCGCCAAGGACCTCAACAAGATGAGCGCCAAGAGCGCGGTCAAGGTGCTGGTGCCCAAGGAGAGCGCGAATGCCCAGAGTGCGCTGTTCCGCTGGGTGGCATTGCTGACCGGTTCGAAGAATGCCCTCAAGGGGGCGGGGTTCTTCGTCGGAGGCCTGCTGCTGACGTTGATCGGCTTCCGTGGCGCGGTGATCGTCATGGCATTGATGCTGGTCGGCGTGCTTGGGTTATCGCTGTGGCGGCTGCGTGCCGATCTTGGGCGCCAGAAGCAGAAGCCGAAATTTCGTGAGGTGTTCTCCTCGTCGCGAGCGGTCAACGTATTGTCGGCGGCGCGCCTGTGCTTATTCGCTTCCCGCGACGTGTGGTTCGTGGTCGCGTTGCCGGTATTTCTCTACGACCTGCATGGCTGGAGTCACTGGACCGTTGGTGGCCTGCTGGCGGTTTGGGTGATCGGGTATGGAGGTGTGCAAACCCAGGCCCCTTATCTGACACGTCTGGTGAAGGGCGATGCGCGTGCCGTCACCGTGGGCTGGGCACTGGCCCTGGCTGGTTTGCCTGCGTTGCTGGCCCTGTTGCCACTGGCGGCGATCGGCTGGCTGGTGGCCGGATTGCTGGTCTTCGGTGTGTTGTTCGCGATCAACTCCAGTTGGCATAGCTACTTGATCGTGCACTATGCCCGCGCCGAGGGGGTGTCGATGGATGTCGGCTTCTACTATATGGCCAATGCCATGGGGCGGCTGCTGGGCACGATACTATCGGGATGGTTGTACCAGGTGCAGGGGCTGGCCGCCTGTCTGTGGGTATCGGCGGCGCTGGTGGCGCTGAGTGCGGCGATGGCATTGGCGTTGCCTCGTGACCGAGTGCAGCGCGACACCGAACAAAGCGATATGGGTGGGTAGCTGGGGCCGTGGAGGAGAGCGGCTCGGCTATTGGTGTGTAGATGCTTGAGATAGACTGTCATGATGTATCGACATTGGGTGATGACTTGACTTCCTTGGCTCCAACTCGATTCTTCAAATGCTTGGGAGACGATACCCGTCTGCTGCTGACCTTGCTGATCCACAGTGAAGGTGAACTGTGCGTATGCGAACTGACGCATGCGCTCGGAGAGTCTCAACCCAAGATTTCCCGTCACCTGGCCCAGTTGCGTTCCTGTGGCCTGCTCAGTGATCGCCGCGAGGGCCAGTGGGTCTACTATGGCCTGGAGCCCTCACTGCCCGATTGGGCAAGCGTCACCCTGAAGGCCGCGGCAGAAGGCGAAAGCTACCGTCTGGCTGGGCTCCAGCGTCGCCTGGCCGGGATGGGGAATCGCCCGGAAAGGCGAGAGGCGATGTGCTGAAAGAACGCGGCGTGCCGGAAATGGGCACGCCACAATGTTCACCTTCTCAGCCAGACTTGTTCAATTCATAGGGGGCGTTGGCTGCGCCAGGGAAGTGGTGGCGTGTGCCGTTGGCGATGCGTACCAGCGCGAGCATAAGCGGAACTTCCACCAGCACGCCGACCACCGTGGCCAGCGCCGCGCCGGATTGTAGTCCGAACAGCGCGATGGCGGCGGCCACCGCCAGTTCGAAGAAGTTGCTGGCACCAATCATGGCGCCGGGAGCGGCCACGTTGTGGGGTACCTTCCAGGCCTTGGCCCAACCGTATGCGATGAAGAAGATCAGGAAGGTCTGGATGATCAACGGAATCGCAATCAGCGCGATATGCAGCGGGTTGGTCAGGATCACTTCGCCCTGGAAGGCGAACAGCAGTACTAGTGTGACGATCAGCCCGACCGGCGTAATGGGTCCAACCCGCTTCAGGAAGACGTTGTCATACCATTCGATGCCGTGTCGGGCGATCAAGATACGCCGGGTCAGGTAACCGGCAGCCAGCGGGATTACGATGTAGAGCACCACAGACAAGGCCACGGTGTCCCACGGCACCTGGATGTTCGATACCCCGAGCAGGAAAACCACGATGGGCGCGAAGGCGAATAGCATGATCAGGTCGTTGAGAGAGACCTGCACCAGGGTATAAGCGGCGTCGCCGCGGGTCAGGGTGCTCCATACGAAAACCATGGCGGTGCATGGTGCCGCACCGAGCAAAATGGCGCCGGCCAGGTACTGTTGCGCCAGTGGTTCCGGAATCCATGGACGGAACGCCACCATCAGGAAGAACCAGGCGATGGCGAACATGGTGAAGGGCTTGATCAACCAGTTCACCGTGGTGGTAATCACCAATCCCTTGGGCTGACGGCGTACACCAAGTACCGCAGTGAAGTCGATCTGTGCCATCATCGGGAAGATCATCGCCCAGATCAGGATCGCCACCGGAATCGATACCTGGGCATACTCGAAGCGTGACAGGGTTTCGGGAACGGCCGGCACGAACTGGCCGAGTAATACGCCGGTGACGATGGCCAGTGCCACCCATACGGACAGGAATCTTTCGAATAGGCCCATACCGTTGGATGTGGTAGGCGATTGCGCCTCCTGATGTGTCGTCATCTTCGTTTCCCCTACATCGCTCGTTGGTTGACGCGCTTCGACACTTCCTCGGCACTTTCCTTACGTTCGGAATAACGGTCGGTCAGGTAGTGGCTGCGGTCGCGGATCAGCCAAGTGAACTTCATCAGCTCTTCCATGACATCGACGATGCGATCATAGAAAGGGGAGGGCTTCATGCGGTCATCGTCGTCGAACTCCAGGAAGGCCTTGGGTACCGACGACTGATTGGGAATGGTCAGCATGCGCATCCAGCGACCCAGTACCCGCAATTGGTTGACGGTATTGAACGATTGCGAACCGCCGCAGACCTGCATCACGGCGAGTGTCTTGCCCTGAGTGGGGCGTACCCCGCCCAACGCCAACGGTATCCAGTCGATCTGCGCCTTCATGATCCCGCTCATGGCGCCATGGCGTTCGGGGGAGCACCACACCATGCCCTCAGCCCATTGGGCGAGTTCGCGTAGCTCGGCGACCTTGGGGTGCGAGGCATCTTCGGCATCCGGTAATGGTAGGCCGTGAGGATCGAAGATACGTGCCTCGGCGCCCATTGCACGCAGCAGGCGGGCGGCTTCCTCCACCACCAGGCGGCTGAAGGAGCGCTTTCTGAGCGAGCCGTAGAGCAGCAGGATACGTGGTGGATGCTGCGAAGGCGTAGCATCGAACAGGCTATCGGTGTCGGGCGCCTGGAAGTGGCTGTCGATGATATTAGGCAGGTCGTTCATGGTCAGGGCCTATCATTCAGGGGGCAGGGGCCGAGGCGCTTCGCCATGTCGGCCACACATTCATGTCATGATATATGTTTTTCCATATATGTGAAGTGGCATATGTCGATGACGGCGCACTAACGTAAACGGGCCGCCCGTGGGCGGCCCGGAATAGGCAGAGAGAAAAGGCGCTATTCGACCAGTTCGATCGCCACTGCAGTGGCTTCACCGCCACCAATGCATAGGCTGGCGATACCGCGCTTGCCGCCTTTGACGCGTAGGGCGTTGATCAACGTGGCGATGATACGCGAGCCGGTGGAGCCGATGGGATGGCCCTGGGCGCAGGCACCACCGAACACATTGACCTTGTCATGGGGGATGTTCAGTCCATCCATGGCCAGCAGGGTGACGACGGCAAAGGCTTCGTTGATCTCGAACAGGTCGACGTCATCCACGCTCCAGCCGAGCTTGTCCAGCAGCTTGCCGATGGCGCCTACCGGGGCGATGGTGAACTCGCTGGGATGTTGGGAGTGAGTACTATGGCCAAGTAGGCGTGCGACGGGGGTTGCACCATGGGCACTGGCAGCAGCCGAGCTGGCCACGATCAGCGCTGAGGCGCCGTCGGAGATCGAGCTGGAATTCGCCGCAGTGATAGTGCCGTCCTTGGCGAAGGCCGGTTTGAGGTTGCGGATCTTGTCGAGCTTGGCCTGGAAGGGCTGCTCATCGTGCTCGACCACGCTTTCGCCCTGGCGCGAGGTGACCGTCACCGGCACCATCTCACCTGTCAGATGACCTGCCTCGTGTGCCGCCATGGCCCGTTCCAGTGATGCAATGGCGAAATCGTCCATGCGTTCGCGCGAATAGCCGCGTTCGCTGGCGATCTGTTGAGCGAATGCCCCCATCAACTTGCCGGTCTCGGCGTCTTCGAGGCCATCGTAGAACATATGATCCTTCAACTCGCCGTGGCCCAGGCGGTAGCCGCTGCGTGCCTTGGTGAGGATATATGGCGCGTTGGACATCGACTCCATGCCACCGGCGAGGACGATGCTGCCGCTGCCGGCACGGATCAGGTCATGAGCCAGCATCGTTGCCTTCATGCCCGAACCGCACAACTTGTTGATGGTAGTGGCGCCGACAGCGTCGGGAATCCCGGCCTGACGCATCGCCTGGCGCGCAGGACCTTGCTTGACGCCACCCGGCAATACGCAGCCCAAAATGCCTTCGTCAAGCGCCTCGTTGGCGAGCCCAGCGCGCTCGATGGCGGCACGAATGGCGGCCGCGGCTAGCTCGGGCGCTGTAAGACTGGAAAGGCTGCCCAACATACCGCCCATTGGCGTACGGGCAGCAGAAAGAATGACGATGTCATCGTGAGACATAACGGTACTCCTGGCGTTCTGAGGTGACGCTATCGTTGTAATGCCCTTATGGCGTTGACCATCATGAGTGGCTATGGTTTGCTCAAGCATAACCAAGCAAGCGCTAGTGTAAATGCGATGAATGTAGTGAACGACTCACCTCGCCGCAAGGAATTGACCCGAGTCGCGGCCCAACTCTTCGTACAAGAAGGTTTTGACCGCACCACGGTGCGTATGTTGGCCCAAGAAATGGGCATCAAATCGGGCAGCCTGTTCCACCATTTTCGCGACAAGCAGGAGATTCTTTGTGCGGTAATCGAGGAGGGCACCCAGAATGCTCTGGTCATCGCCAATGATGCCTTGGTGCAGTGCGAGGACACGCCGGAAGCACGCTTGCATGCCATGGCGCGTGCACATCTCGAAACTTTGCTGACTGACCGCAATGCCCATGTGGTGGCGTTGTATGAGTGGCGTCGATTGGACGAAGCCTCCCGCGAACATTTGATTCACTTGCGTGATGCTTATGAGGCTCTGTGGCAGGGCGTGATCGCCGATGCCTTGGAGGTGGGCCTGATCCGTGGTGACAAGGCCTTGGTGTCGCGCTTCGTGCTGGGAGCATTGAACTGGACGGTGCGCTGGTACGACCCGGCTGGCCCGCGCTCGCCGGAAGAATTGGCACGTGAGCTGATCGCGATGATGACCGCTCGCGGTCACTGACTTGAAAGCAGAGGCAAGGCAATGCAAGTACGCAACAAGACCTTTTTGATCACCGGGGCTGCCTCCGGGTTGGGGGCGGCTACTGCAGAGCGCTTGGTCGCTGGTGGCGCCCAGGTGGTGCTGTGCGATTTGAGCGATCAAGTGGAAGCCTTGGCCGAGCGCTTGGGAGACACGGCCTTGGCAGTACGCGGTGACGTGACCTCCGCTGACGATATGCAGGCGGCGGTGGACAAGGCCGTTGCCGTGGGTGGCGAAGGCAGCGGCCTGCATGGCGTGATCCATTGTGCTGGTGTGGTGAGCGTGGCCAAGCTCGTCGATCGCGAGGGCAAGCCTGCCGACCTCGATGCCTACGCCAGAACCGTCAATATCAATCTAGTGGGTACCTTCAACGTCATGCGCCTGGCTGCCGCTGCCATGACCAGGAATTCGCCGGGCGAGGATGGCGAGCGTGGAGTGATCGTCACGACCGCTTCCATCGCCGCTTTCGATGGCCAAATCGGCCAAGCTGCCTATAGTGCCTCCAAGGCAGGGGTGGTGGGCATGACGCTACCGTTGGCCCGCGAACTGTCGCGCCACGGCATTCGGGTGATGACGATTGCCCCCGGTGTGTTCGAAACGCCGATGATGAGCGAACTTCCCGACGAAGCAGTGGCGGAACTCTCCGCTGCGGTGCCATTTCCCAAGCGCTTGGGCAAGCCAGGGGAATTTGCCATGCTGGCCGAGCAGATCATCACCAACCCCATGCTCAACGGTGAAGTGATTCGCCTCGATGGTGGGATTCGGATGCAATGACCCGGCTACGCCGTAAGCTTTAAGTGGGAAGTGGGAAGTGGGAAGTGGGAAGTGGGAAGTGGGAAGTGGGAAGTGGGAAGTGGCCAATAATTCTTCTTTCTTCTTTTCTTCAGTCGCGAAGCGACGTTCTTCAACCTTCCTTCTTCCAGGCGCGCAGCGCCGTACTAATTTAAACGAACGCTTGACTGTGGGTGCTGGGCCGGCTAATTTCAAACATATGTTTGAATTGGCTTGGCTGCCTTGCATCGTTTTCAGGAGTGTTCGACATGCCCGACTATCAGGCCCCCTTGCGCGATCTGCGTTTCGTGATGGACGAAATGCTGGAATTCCCTGCTCATTATGCTCGCCTTCCGGGCGGGGAAGAGGCGTCGCCGGATGTGGTGAGTGCCATTCTCGAGGAAGGGGCGCGTTTCGCTCGCGAGGTATTGCTGCCACTCAACCGGAGCGGTGATCGGGAGGGTTGCCTGCTGGAAGGCGGGGAGGTCAAGGCGCCCAAGGGCTTCAAGGAAGCCTATCGGCAATATGTCGAAGGCGGCTGGCCGAGCTTGTCCGCCGAGCCGGAGTTCGGTGGTCAAGGTTTGCCACCTTCGCTGGGCATGGTACTTAGCGAGATGATTTGTGCCTCCAACCTGGCTTGGGGGATGTACCCAGGGCTTTCCCACGGTGCCGCCGATGCCTTGCGTCATCATGGCAGCGACGAGCAGAAGGCTACCTATCTGACCAAGTTGGTCGAAGGGGTATGGACCGGCACCATGTGCCTGACCGAGCCGCATTGTGGTACCGATCTGGGCCTGATCAAGACGCGTGCCGTACCGGCCGCTGACGGTAGCTACGATATCACCGGCACCAAGATCTTCATCTCGGCCGGCGAGCACGACCTGGCCGAAAATATCGTCCACCTGGTGCTGGCCAAGCTGCCCGATGCTCCGGAGGGTTCGAAGGGCATCTCTCTGTTCGTGGTGCCCAAATTCTTGCCGGATGCCGATGGTAATCCCGGTGAGCGTAATGGCGTGGCTTGTGGCTCGTTGGAGCACAAGATGGGCATCCACGGCAACGCCACCTGCGTAATGAATTTCGATAATGCCAAAGGCTTTTTGGTCGGCGCACCGAACAAGGGGTTGGCCTGCATGTTCACGATGATGAACGTGGCGCGCATCGGTGTCGGCATCCAGGGGCTGGGGCTTGCCGAGGCCAGTTTCCAGAACGCCCTGGTGTATGCTCGCGACCGTCTGCAGATGCGTGCACTTTCCGGCCCCAAGGCGGTCGACAAGCCTGCCGACCCGATCATCGTGCATCCCGATGTACGCCGTATGCTGCTGACCCAGAAGGCGTTTGCCGAGGGCGGGCGCATGCTGGTGATGTATACCGCGCAGATGGTCGATCTGGTCGAGCATGGCCAGGATGCCGCCGAGCGTGAACGCGCCGAGCTTTTGCTGGGCCTGTTGACTCCGGTCGTCAAAGCCTTCCTGACCGAAACCGGTTTCGAGGCCACCAATGAAGGTGTGCAGGTGTTCGGTGGCCACGGCTTCATTCAGGAGTGGGGGATGGAGCAGTTGGTGCGCGACGCGCGCATCACGCGTTTGTATGAAGGCACTACCGGCGTCCAGGCGCTTGACCTGCTGGGGCGCAAGGTGCTGATGTCCCAAGGTGAAACGCTCAAGGTCTTCACCAAAGAGATTCACAAGTTCTGCCAGGCTGAAGCCGACAACGCCGAACTCAAGGAATTCATCGCACCGTTGGCCAAGCTCAACGGTGAGTGGGGTGACCTGACCATGGGAGTCGGCGTGAAAGCCATGCACGATCGCGAAGAAGTGGGGGCCGCCAGTGTCGACTATCTGATTTATGCTGGCTACGTGACCCTGGCTTACCTTTGGGCGCGTGCCGCCAAACAGGCGCAGCAGTCCCTGGGTGGTGAGGAAGATGCCTTCTACAAGGCCAAGCTCGACACCGCGCGTTTCTTCTATCAACGCCTGTTGCCGCGTACCCGTGCCCACGCCCAGATGATCCAGGCCGGCGCCGGATCGCTGATGGCGATGTCTGCGGAAGACTTCGGCCTGGGATTCGAAATCTGATCCATCGTGGGGCTAGAAAGCCCAACCATGCTCGCAAGTACGCCCCACCACATGGGGCGTCATAGAACACTCTCGGTCAGGCGCTCTGACCTTCTCTTCCTGGCGGCCTATTGGCCGCCGAGCTTGATGAAAAATCTGGGCTAGCGACTTCCATCGGATTCCTGCTTCGCCAACTCCTTGAACACCACACAGTTGCGCCCCGGGCCGCCGCAACACGCTTCCTCACACTGGTCGACGAATACCTCGAGATTTCTCTCCAACTCGTGCAATTCCGCCAGCTTCGCGCGCACGTCGGCGAGACGCGCGCTGGCGATGTCGCGCACCTCAGTACAATCGCGGTCAGGGCTGATCGAAAGTCCGGCGAGCAGCTTTACCTGCTCGATTGGAAAGCCAAAATCCCGGCAGCGGCGGATGAAGATCAGGCGTTCCAGGTCGGCGTCCTCGTAGACGCGCTGGCCGCTCGCGCTACGGCTCGGCTTCGGCAAGAGCCCGATTTCCTCGTAGTACCTGATGGTTGGAGTGGTAACCCCGGCGGCCTTGGCGAGGGCACCTATGCTCAACACGCGGACGCGGACACTCATGGCTGAGATTCTCCTATTGCCCTTCAAGTTACTTGAAGGATTAGAATCTTATCCAGAGGGATGAGGAGCGCAATATGATTCAGGCACCCCCTGCCAAACCTTCCTGGCCAAGGGCGATCGGCATCGGAATTGCGGTGTCGGTTCTCACCGCCATCGTCATGGTGACCTTGTTGAAGGCCGGTGTCTCGCCCTTCCCGAAGCCACCTTCCTTGGCCTTTGCCGAGACCCTGCTGGGGCGAACGTTGCCGATGCCGGTCGGCTTGCTCTTCCATACGGTCTACGTGACCTTCTGGTCGGTCGTGTTCGTGCGGTATTTCCCGCGCAAGAACCTCCTGACCGCACTAGGCCTAGCCGCCGTACTGTGGGTAGTCATCCTGGTGGTGTTCTTCCCCATGGTGGGCTGGGGACTCGCCGGGCTGGCGATCGGTCCCAAGCTGATCCCGGCTTCCGCCCTGCCGCACCTGTTGTTCGGCCTGCTGCTATGGGGGCTGGACCGCTACTTTGGCAGGCACGGCGGACCATGACACATCATGAACGGAGGCCGGCGACCTGCGCGATGGCATGGGGAAGGGGCGGCTGGTGTCATTCAGCGGCAGCCAACGCCTGGCGTTCCAGTTCCGTTGTCATGGCGGGCTCCAGCCCCAAGGCTTGGGCAAGTTGATCGAGCCAGGCACGCTCCATGGGATTCTGGTCATCGATCATTGCCACACTGGCCAGGTATATCTCGCGAGCTGCCTGCGGCGAGTCGGCTTGCTTGGCCAGGGCTTCGGCGTCCAAGGGGGCTTGGAACTGTCGCTCGACCCAGGCGTGCAACTCCTCGTCGGCCCCCATGGAATCGATCTGCTCGGTGAGCTGGGCACGCTCGTTCTCGTCGATATGCCCGTCAGCACGTGCTGCCATGATCATTGCCTGCAGGATTTCCAGGCTGCGCTGTTCCTGCTGCTGGCCCTGTAGCCGCTCCAGCGGCTGGCCTTCCCGCGCATCGTCACCCTGGCCGGATTGATAGTTCTGCCAAGCCTTCCAGGCCAGCATGCCCACGCCGGCTATGGCACCATACTTCAATGCCTTGCCGCCCATCTTGCGGCCACGCTTGGAACCGATCAGCATACCCAGAGCACCACCGCCCAACAGACTCTTCATGTCGACACCGCTGCCGCCTGCCTGGCCTTGACCGCTGCCGACTTGGGAAGACAGCCCCTTCATCAGCCGATCGACGTCGAATCCGCCGCCTTGCGATTTGCTACCGCCGGCTTGCTTCATGAGTTGGTCGAGAATCCCCTTGGCGTTCATCTGATACTCCATGTGAAGTCTGAAAAAGTCTTGGGATGCTGATGATTCAGCAGCCATACCTCTGGTTTGGAAGCTGCGATAGCGCGGAAGTTCGTCGCTGGTATCAATAATCGATGCCGCGTCGAGCCTGGATCCCACTGTTGAAGGCGTGTTTGGTTTCCTGCATCTCGGTCACCGTATCCGCCATGGCTAACAATTCACGATGAGCGTTTCGCCCGGTGACGATCACTGTCTGTTCGGTGGGGCGATTTTCCAGCGCTATCTTCAGTACCTCGAATTCCAGGTAGCCGAACTTGAGCATATAGGTGATCTCATCGAGCACCACCAAGTACACGGAAGGGTTAGCCAGCATGCGTTCGGCTTCGTGCCACACCTCCTGACACGCCTGGGTGTCGGTTTCGCGGTTCTGGGTTTCCCAGGTGAACCCGGTCGACATCACCTGCACCTCGAGATTGTCGTCATCGATCAAGCGTTCGCGCTCACCGCATTCCCACAATCCCTTGATGAACTGCACCACGCCGACCTTGTAACCGTAGCCCAATGCGCGTGTCACCGTACCCCAGGCCGCTGTGGTCTTGCCCTTACCGTTGCCAGTGAACACCAGCAGCAGGCCACGTTGTTCGGTGGCGTTGGCGACCTTCTCGTCTACATGCGACTTCAGTTTCTGCATCGCCTTCTTGTGGCGTGCTTCGCGATCATCACTTTCACTCATCTGGGGCTCCGCAAGGAAATGGGCTGTGATGCCAACAGCCTACGTCAGTGCAGGCTTAGCGTCAGCCATGACTCGCTGGGCTCAAATGCCCATCAAGCGGATCCGTGTCAGAAGCTCGGGGGAAGGGGGCAAACCCAGCCGGGGCGGACATCTCATGATCAGTCGTTGTCGGCTTCGTCCAAGCTGCCACTGTATTCCAAGGGGGCCCAAAGGCGTCCCTGGAGTATGTCGCAGCCCTTATGGCGAAGAATAATTGCTTGCTCTCGTGTCTCCACACCGTTGGCGACCACTTGCAGCCCCAACTCATGGGCCATGATGATGAGGCTGCGCACGATCGCCTGGCAGTGCGTATTGTCAGTGATGCCGTCGATGAGTGTCTTGTCGAGCTTGATGGTGTCGACCGGGAAACGGTGAAGTTGGGTCAGGGCGGAAGGGCCGCTGCCGAATTCGTCGATGGCCAATCTCACCCCCATCCCCTTGAGGCCATGCAGAATATCGCTGGCCCGCCGGGGATCGCTCATCAGCACGTTTTCGGTCAGTTCTATCTCCAGCATCTTGCCGGGTAGGCCACTATCGATCAGGGCATCTCCCACCTTGTCGACGAGATCGTCGCGCAACAACTGTGTCGTAGAGATATTGAGGTTCATCTTCAGGCCGACCCCCGAGTCCAGCCAGCTACGCCCCTGGTGGCAGACTTTCTCCAGAACCCACTGTCCGATGGAAGCGGTCAGGCCGGATTCTTCGGCGGCATGTACCAGTTGCTGCGCCTCCATCGAGCCGAACCGAGCTGAATTCCAGCGTGGCAGTGCTTCCACGGCAAGTACCTGTCGGGTGTGCGCGCAGATCAAAGGCTGGTAGAAAAGCTCCAACTCGCCACGTGGCATGGCTTCGCGTAGTGCGCCACGTAGAGCGAAGCGATCCGGTTCACTGCGCTGCAGCTCAGGGATGAAGATCTGATACTGCCGGCATCCGTTGCGTTGGGCCTGTCGAAGCGCAAGGCTGGCATTGCGTATCAGTTCGTGGACCGTGCGGCCGTGGTCGGGAAACAGGCTGATGCCAATGCTGCAAGTAGAGAATACCTTATGACCGGCCAACTCGACTGGTTCACTGGTCCAGATCAACAGTCGCTCGACAATTGGCTGAATCTCTTCCGTGCGCGTGATGCCCGGAAGTACCACCAGCATCTCGTCGCTGCCTAGCCGGCTGACAATCTGGCCCTGCCGTAGACAGCGCTTGATACGCTGTGCGGTCCTGTGCAGGAAATAGTCGCCCATGTCGAGACCCAGCGAGTCGTTGATCGATTGCAGACGGTCGACATCGATGTGCAGCACCGCCGTCTTGGATTCGCTATTCGTCTCATTGGCGATGAGCTCTGCCAGGCGGTTTTGGGCGTGTTGTCGATTCGGTAGACCTGTCAATACATCGTGGCCAGCGTGATTGGCAAGTTCCGTCAGCATGTCGTGGCAGAGCTGCTGGGAGGCATTGAGCGCGTGTTCGGCCTGGGCCCGGCATTGAGCTTCATGGCGTAATACCTGGGCTTGTTGCTGGAGTCGGGTCACCTCACGTAGCTGTAGGTGAGGAGGGAGCAGACAGTAGTTTTCGGCCGGCAGCACATGCGAATGGTGGTCGCATATGGCATCGAGCGTTTCTCTGTCGGTGGTCTCATGAAAGTTGGCGATGGCATAGGCGCACAACAGGGTTAGCGATGAGCGGTGGCAGGCATCATGCCAAAGCTCTTCCAGGCGTATCGCCGCCTCGGCGTTGCCGGCCTCGCAAAGCAGATTGACCAGTTCTCCGAAAGCACGAATGGGTCTTGGGAGCGCGGAAGATGAGGTGAGACCAGCAAGCACATGGCGTTCGAATAGCGTTTCGTCGGGCATGCCATCACGCATGATGGCATTGAGCGTGATATGGGCATCGAGAGCAATGAACTCGCCATTGGCGATGGCAGAGTGGATGTCCACTCCTTTGGTCTTCAGTCGTTGGGTGATGGCTTCCAGATGCGGGGCGGTCAATATCACCAACAACCGATTCCCGGCCTGGGCCCCAGCATGCAGATAATCCGCCACAACATCAGCGAGGAAATCGTCGTTCTCATAGAACTGAACGATATGGTCGTGTGCCTGGCACTGGGCTGCTACTTGCATGTGATATCCTTCTACATGAAAGCATTTCTTGTAATGTAATCAGCCGCACTTTATTAGTGGTTGTTGATGTAGACTGTGCTTGACGTTGAGAGCGTGCGTCTTCAGTACCCGAACTCTTTTCTTTATCACGCACTTTTCAGGCTGTCAAAGCCCCCTCTCTAGGCGATCTTTTGATGCCTTCCACATTTCTTGCGCATTTTGTCGGGGTTTCCTTAGCTTAGCAGCGCGACCATTCTTCGCGACCTACAGACGAACGACGAAAGTGTGAGAAACTCATACTGTGAGGTTTTCCTCATGGCTCAGTCGTACTCTTGGCTGGTACGCGGCGTGCCTTCCGCTCCAACCGTTCGGTGGCCGTCGGTAGCGCGGTTACGAGCCGCAGAGTATCCGTTTGGCATCGTTGACGCTGACTTCGTCGCCAGAAGGTAGCGGTGCCATGGGGTCTAGCAGCCAGGCGGCGATGTCGTCGTGGGTCAGGTGACGCTGGGTATAGCGCGTCAGCATATGGTAGCCAGCGGGATAGAGTGCCATTCGCCAGGGGGTGGTGTCGGCATTGGGCAAACGCTCGAGCATATCGCAGATCGCCTTTCTGGGGATGATCTGATCTTCTTCGCCGTAAAGGATCAGGGCTGGGCCGGGGAGCTGTGAAGCGGCTTGAAGCGCTTTATCCATCATCATCGTCAGGCCATACAGGGTATCGACCCGGGCGCTGCGCAGGATCAAGGGATCCTCTGCCAGGCGGCGCTTGATCTCGGGATCGTCGGTGGGTTCGATACCCAGGCGTTGGGTCAACCTGGCCGAAAAGGTATAGGAAGGATATAGGCGAACGCTGAGCCATAGCCCCATGCGTTGATACCAGGGCATGGTGCTTTGGCCCCACACGGCGGGTGAGATCAGTACGCTGCCGTCGACGGGTGGTGGATCGTCGTCGGCCATGGTCAGTAGAACCACGGCGGCCCCCATGCTCTTGCCGACGAGATACAGTGGTGTTTCGGGATAACGCTCGCGTAGCAATCGTGCAATGGTGTCGACGTCTTTGGACAGGCGCTCATCGCCTGGCCACAGGCGGCGCTGCGCTGTGGTGCCGAAGCCGCGCTGATCGTATGCATAGACCTCGATGCCATGGTCGGTGAGCGCATTGGCCAGAATCTCGAAGCTGCCACCGTGGTCGTTGAAGCCGTGTACGGCGAGAACGACGGCTCGTTGGTGACCTTCGGTCGTCCAGTGGGTGAGAGGCAGGCGATAGCCATCACTGGCAGTTACCCAGAAACTCTCCAGACTGGCAGCCGGGGCACCTGGCCCAGGGGCCTGGATGACCGCGCGACTACCGCATCCCCACAGGGTCAGCGGCAACATCAGGAGCAGTAGTAGTGAAATGAATGGGCGATCCATGTCGCAAGATTAGCGAATCGAGAAAGCTCATGGGTAGCCCAAGGAGTCCTTGATGTGTGTCAGATGGTGCATGATCCAGCGTCGGTTGATAGCCCCCCAATCGCGAATCACATAGCGGCCGATATTGTTCGGCGCTCCGGGATGGCGCTCGAATTCGCAGACGATGTCCAGTTCGGCCAGGGAGTTGATGGTGTCTTGGGCGGTGCGCCTGGGCATGCCGGTGGTTTCGGTCAATGTGGGCACACTGGTGGCGACGCCTGTATCGATCAGGTAGGCCACGTAGAGGCGGCGATAGAAACTGGACTTGGTCTTGCTGAGCTTGCCGGCCATGATGCGTTTTCCGATGAGGCATGATGAACGCCATCTTAACCGAACAAGTCGCCTTGAGCGCGGGGAGGAACAAAGGCCCCGCAATCCAGCTCCGCTTCGGCTCGGCCTTGCATGCCAAATCGACGGCTGGCTTTAGCGAAACGTTGTGCCAGCAGATCGGCGAAGACGCCCTCGCCACGCATGCGTTTGCCGAAACGAGCGTCATAGTTTTCGCCACCCCGGCATTGGCGTATCAGACTCATCACCTTGGCAGCGCGTTCCGGGTAGTGGGTAAACAACCATTCCTCGAACAGGGGGGCAACTTCGTGTGGTAGGCGTAGCAACATCCAACCGGCAGTTCGAGCACCAGCCCGGCAAGCGGCTTCCAGCAGATGTTCCAGCTCGTGATCGTTGAGGCCGGGGATCACCGGCGAGATCAGGGTGCCTACCGGGACACCGGCGGTATTCAGTTCACGCATCACCTTGAGGCGTGCCTGAGGAGAGGCAGTACGTGGTTCCAGCGTTCGTTTGAGGTCGGCGTCCAGACTGGTGAGGCTGATGAAGACACGCACCAGACGACGTTCGGCCAGAGCGGACAATACGTCCAGGTCACGCAGGATCAGGGCGCTCTTGGTGATCAAGGTGACCGGATGCCGGCATTCCAGAAGCAGCTCGAGAATCGCACGGGTAGTACGGCGTTCGGCTTCCAGGGGCTGATAACAATCGGTATTGCCGGATAGGCTGATGGGGCGGCAGACATAGCCAGGTTTGCAAAGTTCCTCGCGCAAACGTTCCAGCAGCCCAGTGCGCGCAATCAAGCGCGTTTCGAAGTCGAGTCCGGGCGAGAGATCCCAGTAAGCGTGACTGGGGCGGGCGTAACAGTAGATACAGCCATGCTCACAGCCGCGGTAGGGGTTGAGCGAACGGTCGAAGGGCAGATCGGGTGAACGGTTCCAGGATAAGGCGCTCTTGGTCGCTTCCTCACGTACCTCCGTGACGATACGTGTCGGAGCTTCTTCCTGCCACCAGCCATCGTCGACCGCTTCGCTCACCGTGGGAGCGAAGCGGTTGGGTGGATCATAGGTGGCGCCGCGGCCTTTTCTGGCAACGGGAAGTGACTTTTGCGAGGTCATGGAATCTCTCCAGATACTGTATATAAAAACAGTATAGGAGGGAGTTCAACGATCCTCAATGAACTGATTGGGGCTCAGTAATCCTCGAGTCGTTGCATGTCGCGGGCGATGCGTCTCACTTCTCCTTCGTGTCCCGTGGCCAAGGCAACGAAGAAGTCACGCTCCGCTTCGATGCTGGCCCGGTCAGCGCGGTGCATGTAAAGATCCTGCAAGGTCTTGTGAGTGGCCAGAGCGGTGGCCAATACGTCCTGCACGCTGGCACAATCCATGCACTCTGGCAGTCGGTCGAGTACCGGTGGATGAGGAAAGTCGGCTGGGTCGTCGAACCAAGTGTCGAGTACGTTACAGTGGTCGTTGCCGTCGTTGAAATAGCCTTGTAGGCCGGCTTGCATCTTGCGTTCGCGTTCGGCCAGATATTCGAGTGCCATGCGCACCCGTTCGCTGACATTGCTGGAGGCGAGTTCAGAATACTGATCGCCGAGGCGTGCATGGTAATCCGCTGCCCAGCGCACGAGGTCCTTGACTTGATGGAAACGCATGGTCGTCTCTCCTGTCGTGCCAACGTGCGCTTCGCCAACGAATGCCAGCGTCGCGTTGGATCGTTCTTTCCTTGTCATCCTAGCTGAGCCCTGCGCGAGAGACTTGACGGGTATCAAGCTCTTCTCGTGTTTTTGCGCTTGGGGCATTCGATGCATGATGAATCTTCTTTGCTACTATTAGCGTTTTCCTATGGGCTCACTCGCATTGGGCCCTCGAGAAGACATGCCAGGAGTGGCCGTGCTGAACGATACCTTAGCCAGAATCACAGGATCGGACCGGGAAACCGGTCGCCGGGTCACCGACTATCTCGATACCTTGACCAAACCGCCGGGTAGTTTGGGACAACTGGAAATCCTGGCCGTCCAGCTTGCCAGCATGACTGGCGATGACTTTCCTCGAGTGACACCGCCCGCCGTTGTGGTCTTTGCCGCCGATCATGGTGTTGCCGCTGAAGGCGTCTCGGCTTTTCCGCAGGAAGTTACCGCGCAAATGGTGGCCAATTTCGTGGCTGGCGGTGCCGCCATCAATGTCTTCGCCCGCCAGATCGGGGCGCGAATCGAGGTCATCGATGTGGGCGTGGCGTCCGAACTTGCAAGTGGGGAGCTGGCGCAGGGTGCCGTGGATGAAAAGGTACGCTCCGGCACTGCCAACTTCGTCGAGTCCGATGCCATGACTCGCGCCGAGGCAATACAAGCGATCGAGTCCGGCATTCGCGCAGCGAATCGAGCGCTCGATGCCGGTTGTCGTTGCCTGATCGTCGGTGAAATGGGCATTGCCAATACCAGCGCCAGTAGTGCCGTGCTGGCAGTATTGAGCGGTGAACCGGTAGCCGCAGTAGTGGGGCCGGGAACAGGAATCGAAACCTCGCGGCTCGCGCACAAGCAAGCAGTGATCGAGCGCGCTATTGCGGCGCGTCAGCCTCAATCCGGCAATCCTCTGGAAGTGCTGGCAAAACTGGGCGGGCTAGAAATGGCGGCGATGGCCGGCGCCTACCTTGGCGCGGCGGCACGCCGTATGCCGGTGCTGGTCGATGGTTTCATCGCCACCGTGGCGGCACTGGTGGCATGCCGACTGTGTCCCGAAGTGCGAGGATTCATGATATTCGGTCATCGCTCCCGCGAGCCGGGTCACGATATTGCCCTGACATCCCTGGATGCCAAGCCTCTACTCGACCTGGAACTGCGTTTGGGAGAAGGCACTGGTGCGGCGCTGGCCTTTCCATTGCTGGAGGCAGCGACGCGCATGTTGGCTGAAATGGCGACCTTTGCCTCGGCAGGGGTCGCCGCCGGCGAGTCTGGAGAATGAACGTCGAGCCACTCTCGCTATGGGGCATGACGCTACTGTTGGCAGCAATCTTCCTGGATCTGGTGCTTGGCGACCCGCGTTGGATTCCACATCCGGTGGTCGGCATGGGCAAGTCGATCGCCACGCTGGAGCGCGCCTGGAATCGTGGGGAACCGCTGGCGCGACGATTGATGGGCGGCCTGTTGACTATCGTGGTGGTACTTGGTGTCTACGGGGTCGCTTGGTGGGTGATCGAGATGCTGACACGTTTGAACCCCTGGCTGGGGTTGGCAGTCGAGTTGTGGCTGCTAGCTACCACCCTGGCTATCAAAGGATTGGGAGATGCCGCACGGGCAGTCGCTAGCCCCTTGCTGAAGGGGGATATCGTGGCGGCCAGGCGGGCACTGTCGATGATCGTCGGTCGCGACACCCAGGATTTGAGCGAGGCTGAGGTGGCACGTGGCGCGGTGGAGACGGTGGCCGAGAATACCGTCGATGGCATTACGGCACCGTTGTTCTGGGCTTTTCTTGGTGGTGCGCCGCTGGCGTTGGCCTACAAGGCGGTCAATACCCTGGACTCGATGGTCGGTTATCGAAGCGCCCGCTATGCCGATTTCGGCTACGTCTCAGCGAAGTTGGATGACTTGGCTAACTGGCTGCCGGCGCGCTTGACCGCACTGTGTCTGTGGATTGCCGCGCTGGCGATACCTGAAGCGAGGTGGCGAGGGGGGCTGGCCGGCACCTGGCGCGATGCTCCCCATCATCCTAGTCCCAATGCCGGATGGCCCGAGGCGATGATGGCGCGGCTACTCGGCGTGCAGCTCGGCGGCACCAACACTTATGCCGGTCAGCCTTCACATCGGGCACTATTGGGCGAACCACTCGAGTCTCTCAATGGTAGGCATATCGCGCGGGCCATCCGACATATGCACGGTGGCTGGATTGTCTTCGTCATACTGTTGGGAGTATTGGCCCTGGTAGTCGGAGGACATTGATGACCATGCAATGGCCCAGTCACGGTGGACGTCCCGAGCAAGTACTGCCCCGCTTCGGTCTCGACGAAGATCGGGACGTGCTGGACTTCAGCGCTAATATCAATCCGCTGGGACCACCGGCCTGGCTTGGGGAGCGGCTGGTCGCCGAACTGTCAGGGGTCGAGGCCTACCCCGACCCGAGCTATGGCGCTGCACGCCAGGCCATTGCTGAAACCGAAGGCATTTCGGCTTCCCAAGTGCTGCTGACCAACGGCGGGGCGGAAGCAATCTTCCTGACAGCGGCCCTGCATGCCGGCAAGAGAGCGACCATCGCGCAACCGACTTTTGGTGAGTATGCTCGGGCTTGTCACCATTACGGGCTCTCGGTGAGCGAGCTTCACCTTGAGTCAGACGACTTCGTACTACAGGAGTCGCAAGCGGTGAACGCCATGCGCGTCACCAATGTAGTGTTCCTGTGTCGGCCCAACAATCCCACCGGTACCGTGGTCGAGCGCGCGTTGATCGAACGTATGCTGGAGGAGGGCGAGCGCCAAGGGAACGTATTGGTAGTGGACGAGGCCTTCGTCGACTTTGTCGCCGATCCCGTCGAGCGGCTGACGCCGTTGCTGGAACGCCATTCCAACCTGATTCTGCTGCGATCGTTGACCAAGCTGTACGCCATTCCAGGACTGCGACTCGGCTATCTGCTGGCCAGCCCGGATAGGGTATGCCGAATGGCCGAGCTTCAGATGCCATGGAGCGTAAACGCACTCGCCGCTGCTTTGGTCGAGCCGCTGCTGGCGGATGAAGGCTTCGTGACTCGCACTCACGCTTGGCTGCAAGGGGAGTTGCCTCGCATGCGCAAGGCGCTGATGGCTCTCGAGTTTCGAGTGGCGCCCTCGCAGGTCAATTTCCTGCTGCTGCAGGACACTCGACATCCCGCGGAGACCGGCGCCTTGTTCGAGTTTTTGTTGCGTGCTGGCATCCTGGCGCGCCATACCCATAACTTTTCTGGATTGGATGGCGCCTGGCTGCGGGTGGCGATTCGCTCCGCCGCCGACAATGACCGCCTGCTGGAGGCGCTAGAAGCATGGAGACGACGAACATGATCGCTTTCGTCAGCGGTGGCGCACGTTCGGGCAAGAGCGCACGGGCCGAGGCTCTGGCACGGCGCTGGCATCAGGCCAGAGGTGGTGAGCGCTACTACTTGGCCACCGCCAGGCCTACGGACGGTGAAATGGTGGGGCGCATTGCCCGACATCGTGAAGCACGCGGCCCGGGATGGACGACCCTGGAAGAGCCGGTGGACTTGGTGGCGGCCCTCGACCGAGTGGCGCCGGGCAGCACGCTGCTGCTCGACTGCCTGACACTGTGGGCCAGCCAGGTGCTCTACGCCAGCGACCTCGATGAGCGACAAGCCCTGACCATGCTCGACACCATGCTGTCGTGGGCCAGGGCCCGGAATATCGCGCTGGTGGTGGTTTCCAATGATCTCAACGAGGAGGTGCCGCCGCGCGATGCCGAGGTCAAGCGTTATGTTGCCTTTTTGCAGCGAGCGCATCGTCGTGTCGTCCACGAGGCCGAGTTGGCGATCCAGGTCGTGGCCGGACTCCCCATGTACTGGAAAGGAAACGAATGGACAGGGAAGGCCCAATGAAGGACGCCGGCTATGGTTCGCTGCTGGCACTGCAGTTTCTGACCCGCTTGCCGGTGCCGGTTCAGTGCCCATGGAATGCCGGGACCAGCCGTTGGGCGGTGCGCTGCTATCCACTCGTGGGGCTGCTGCTGGGTGGCATTTTGGCACTTGTCGGCCATCTGCTCGGTACTTGGTTGCCGCCCACGTTGCAGGTACTGGTCTTGCTTAGCTTGTGGGTGGCGCTGAGCGGGGGGCTGCACCTCGACGGCCTGATGGACGTGGCCGATGCCCTGGGTAGCAACGCCCCATTGGAGCGCCGCTGGGCGATCATGAAGGATCCTCACGTGGGTAGCTTTGGGATCATTGCCCTGGTGTTCCTGCTGTTGTGGAAAGCAGCGCTATTGTTGGTGCTGCTGGAGGCGGGGATGAGCCTGGCCGTGTTGGCAGTGATCCTGGCGCTGGCCCGTTTTGGTGCCGTGGCCCTGCTGGTATTGGCGCCGGCAGCACGACCCGAGGGTATGGCTTGGGCATGGAAGCGACATCTTGGCCTTCGCGATCTGCTGCTGGCGCTGTGGCCGCTACCATTGTGCTTCTGGCTGTTGCCCGGTTGGTTGCTGCTATTCGTCGCCCTGGTACCGTTTTTACTGCTGTATGGCTGGGGCATGACGCGGGCTTTCAAGGGCATCAACGGTGATATCGTCGGTGCCGCCATCGAAGGAGGAGAACTATGGCTGCTGCTGATCGCTTGGATCTGGTGGTCGTCCGCCATGGGCTGACTGCCTGGAACCGCGAGCGGCGCTATCAAGGGCACCGAGACATTCCACTGGCATTGGAGGCACATGAAGCGCTAGCCATATTGCGCGACGATTTGGCGCGTTTCGACTTCGGTATGGCGTACTGCAGCGATTTGACCCGTTGTCGCCAGACGCTCGAGTTTCTGCTCGACGAGCGCGAGGAGCCTGTCGAGCCATGTTTCGATGCCCGGTTGCGTGAACTCGACTTCGGCGACTACGAAGGCAAGTGCTACGAAGAACTCAAGGATTTGCCGGCCTACCGGGCCTGGATCGATAGCCGGGGCGAGCAGGCGCCGCCTGGCGGCGAATCGGCAGAAGCATTGCGTCAACGTCTCGAGGCCTGGCTCGGTGAATTGTTCGCCGAGGCGAGGCACGAAGGGCATCGCCAGGCATTGGTGGTAACACATGGCGGCGTGATCCGCGAACTGCGCCGACGTTTCGAGGCCATCGACTTCTGGGAGGGTAGCGTCGGCCAGGGTGAGGGCCGCTGCCTGACCTTTCTTCATCGACACGGAGGCTGGCAATGCAGCTCTTCATCGGCGGTGCCTATGCCGGCAAGCGCACGGCGGTAAGGGAACGTTTTGACTCGCCATTCTGGTGTTCGGCCTATGACGGCAAGGGGCTTGACGAGTGGCGCTCTGCTATTGGTACGGAGCACTGTCTGGTGCTCGAGGGCTGGGAAGAATGGTTGAAGACCGAGTTGGCCTCCGAGCCCGATGACGATCGGGTCAGGGAACGTATGCGCGGAGAGCTGGAATCGATCCGGGCCCAGGAAGATGTCCATGGCTTGCAGGTGGTGCTGATCATGCTGGAGATGGGACGTGGCATCGTCCCTCTGGATGTCGGCGATCGCCGGCTGCGCGACTTGGCCGGCTGGCTCGCCCAGGACGCCGCTACTCACTGCGAACATGTCTGGTATGTCTGGAATGGTCTGGCAAGGCCTTTGGTTTGATCTAGAACGAGTTATGTGCGTTGATCTTTCCCTAGGGCGTTGCTAGGTTACGCCCACTCTCAGGTGTTGGTGGAGCCAAGCTTCGCCAGTGAAACGGGAAGTCGGTGAGCAATTCTCGCGATTCCGACGCTGCCCCCGCAACGGTGATCGAGTCAAGGAAAACCCAGTGCCACTGTGCTGCCGCACGGGAAGGCGGTTTTCCGGGACGTGCCAACGTCCACTCGTCAGTCCGGAGACCGGCCTGGAGAGGCATGCCTGGTTGCGGTGGGTGACCGAAGGGCAGGGCAGACTCCGCACCACGTTTCCCCTTTCCTTCTCGCTACACCGGGCCATTCAATAGAACCCGTGCGGGTGAGCAAGGGAAACATAATGAAGACGAAAACCATGCGTCAGTGGGGACTGGCTGCCTTGTGCCTGAGTGCCGTGCCCATGGTCGTTCAGGCCCAGGCTACCGATGAAGATGCCGATAGCGATACCTCGCTGAACCTCAACCCTCTGATCGTTACCGCCACACTAGCGCCGCGTACCGCCAATGAATCCCTCTCATCCGTTACCGTGATTGACGAGGAAACCCTGCGCCGCCAGGATCCCGTCAGCATCACTGATGTATTGCGCGGCCAACCGGGGGTAGATGTATCCAACAACGGCGCCTTCGGCAAGAACAGCAGTGTCTTCATGCGTGGTACCAACGATGACTCCACCCTGCTGATGATCGACGGTATCCGGCTACGTTCATCTACCGCTGGAACCCCCGCCTGGCAGTTTCTGGAACCACGCATGTTCCAACGTGTGGAAATCGTGCGCGGCCCGCGCGGCAGCCTGTACGGTGCCGATGCCGTGGGTGGTGTGGTGCAGCTATTCACCCCCGAGGGTGAAGGCGGGCCCAGCCCAAGCATTTCTGCCGGCGGTGGCTCCTTCGATACCCAACGTTATAGCGCCACTCTTTCCGGCAGCAGTGGCGGCACTCGCTACAGTTTTGCCGGCAGCCGTTTCTCCACCGATGGCAGGGAGGTCGTACGTGGCGAAGGAGACATGGGTTACGACAACACTACCGGCTTCGCACGGCTGTCACATACCTTCGACAGTGGCGCCGAATTCGGTGTGCTGGGGCTTCGGGCACGTGGTAATACCGAGTTTATCGGCGGTAACACGGACTACGTACAGCAGGTGGCCGGCGTGTATGGGGAACTGCCAGTGACTGGCAATTGGCGTAGCCGACTGACCCTTAGTGAAGCGCGGGATGAAAGCGACAACATCGATGACTTCGGCGATTCCATCATCGATACCCGAACCCGGACCGCGCGCTGGGAAAATACCGTCGATATTGGCCCTCACGAGCTGATTGCCGGTGCCGAGTACAGCAAGGACGATGTCTCTAGTACCACTGACTACGATGAAGATAGTCGCGATAATACTGCCGTCTTCGCCCAAGGATTGCTCGATTTCAGTCCATTCGCAGCGCAGTTGAGTCTGCGCCATGACGGCAATGAAGAGTTTGGCGAGGAAACGACCGGTAGTTTAGCGCTGGGATATGAGCTGGATGATGATCATACCCTGCGTGCCAGTTATGGGACGGCCTTCAAAGCGCCTTCCTTCAACGAACTCTACTGGCCATTTCAGGACTTCGGAATCTTCGGTTCATTTGAAGGCAATCCAGACTTGAAACCGGAAACGTCCGAAACCCTGGAAGTTGGAATTCGCGGCCAGTATCGGCGTCATTTTTGGGATCTGGCGATTTATCAAACAACCGTGGATGACCTGATCGTTACAGAAACGGTGAACAATGCGAGTCGGCCCGCCAATGTCGACAGGGCACGCATTCGTGGTGCCGAGCTTTCTGCCGGAACCGAACTTGATGACTGGACCTTGCAGGCGGCGCTGACCTACACCGATCCTGAAAACCGCGATACCGGCAAGCGTTTGCGGCGTCGAGCCTCCCAGAGTTTGCGCCTGGATATCGACCGTGAACTCGGCGACTGGTTGCTGGGCGGTTCGTGGATCGTGCAGAACCACCGCTATGACGATGCCGCTAACGAGAAACGCTTACCTGGCTTTGGGCTGGTCAATTTGCGTGCCGGTTGGCAGTTCGCGCCACTATGGTCGGCCCGGCTGACGGTGGAAAATATTCTGGATAAAGAGTACTCCACCGCTAGGACTACTGGCGGCGACGACTTCATCAACGCCGGGCGTGCCGCGTTCCTTAGCGTTCGCTTCGGCGCCCAGTGAGGCGTCTCTCTATCCTTCCTGATGGGCGCGCTGTGCTGGCTCTGGCCTCGGCGGGCAATATGGTCAAGTCAATGGGCGGAGTAAGGGCAGGTACAATGAAGGCGGGCATCGAGAGACGTTTTTGGGGGTTGGGGTTGGCATTGTTGCCGGGTGTCGCGGCGATGCCGGTGCAGGCCGAAACCTGTGTCATCGATGATGCCGAGCGTGAGGTATGCCTGGCGCAGCCGGCAAACCGCATCGTGGCCTTGTCGCCCGGGGCCACGGAACTGGTATTCGCTGCTGGTGCCGGCGACCGCGTGGTCGGCGTGGTCAGCTTCAGCGACTACCCGCCCGAGGCCAAGCAGCGCCAGAGCGTGGGTAGCCATACGCGGTTGGACCTTGAAACCGTACTGGCGCTGGAACCGGACCTGCTGGTGGGATGGGTGACCGGCAATCCGCATGAACAACTCGAAAAGCTCCTGCGCCTAGAGGTGCCTCTTTATCTCAGCGAACCGCGTCGTTTCGAGGAAGTCGCCACGTCGTTGGAGCGGTTGAGCACTCTCGCCGGCACCCGCGAGCTTGGCCAGGGCGCGGCCGATGAGTTCCGTGCCGGTGTGGCCGAGTTGCGTGCCCGCCATGCCGATGCACGACCGGTGCGGGTCTTCTATCAGGTTTGGGACGAGCCGCTGATGACGGTCAACGATGAACATCTGATCAGCCAGGCCATGTCCTTGTGCGGCGGCGAGAACGTGTTCGGCGAATTGCCCCGACTGGTGCCGCGTATCGGCGAAGAGGCAGTGCTGACCGCCGATCCCGAGGCGATCGTCGCCGGGGGCATGGGCGAGGCGAACCGCGATTGGCTGGGTGACTGGGAGCGTTACGAGGAACTGAGCGCGGTACGCCGCGACAATCTGTTCTTCGTACCACCGTCGCTGATCCAGCGACCCACGCCACGACTGCTGGAAGGTACCCGAATGCTCTGCGATCACTTGGAGACGGCACGTGGCCGCGACTGAACCGACTCCGACGGCTTGGTCATCGGCCAGGCGGATACGACGCTTGCCATTGGTACTGCTGATCGTAGTAGCGTTAGCGTCGCTGTTGGTGGCGGTGGGGGTAGGAAGTGTCACTATCTCTCCGCAGTCGCTGTGGTCAGTGCTCATGGGGCAGGGCGACCCCCTGTATCGAACCTTGATTTTCGAGCTGCGCCTGCCACGAGCCCTGGCGGCCTTCGGCACCGGTGGCCTGCTGGCCGTAGCCGGAGCGCTGATGCAGGTTCTGCTGCGCAACCCACTGGCTGATCCCTATGTGCTAGGAGTTTCGGGTGGGGCGGCGGTAGCGGCGTTGGCGGCCATGCTGGTCGGGCTTGGTGGCATTGCGGTATCCGGCTCGGCCTTCGTCGGTGCGCTGGTCTCGACCCTGCTGGTCTTCGGCCTGGCACACGGCACCGGTAGCTGGACGCCGACTCGGCTGTTGCTGACCGGGGTGGTGGTCGCTGCTGGCTGGGGAGCGATGATCACCTTCATGCTCTCGGTGGGCCCCACCGAGCAATTGCCTGGAATGCTCTATTGGCTGATGGGTGACCTGGCCTATTCACGCGGCCCCTGGCCGGCGCTTGGGCTGTTGGCGGTCACTTGGCTAGTGCTGATGCCACTTGCGCGCAGCCTCAACGTGTTGGCGCGTGGTCCCTTGCAGGCCGCGGCCCTGGGCGTGGCGGTACGGTCGCTGGAAGGGGCGGTCTACGTCATGGCTAGCCTGCTGACGGCAGTGGCGGTGACCACGGCCGGTAGTATCGCCTTCATCGGCTTGGTGGTGCCGCACATGCTGCGCCTGGTATGGGGCAACGACCAGCGCGTGATTTTGCCGGCCTCGATCCTGGCAGGTGGCACCTTGCTGACCCTGGCCGACACCCTGGCGCGGACACTGATCGCGCCCGAGCAGTTGCCGGTGGGTGTGATCACGGCGTTGCTAGGGGTGCCGACCTTCCTCTACCTGCTTTACCGGAGTCGCTGATATGAGTGTGCTCGAGGCCAGCGGGCTGGTGATCGACGTGCCGGGGCGAGAGGATGGCCAGCCGCTCGACTTCGCTATCGAGCCGGGGCAGCTGTGGGGTGTGCTAGGACCCAATGGTGCCGGCAAGACCACATTGTTGCATACCATGGCCGGGCTTCGCGCGCCGCGCCGTGGGCAGGTGTTGTTGGATGGCACCTCACTCGCGCGGCTACGGCGGCGGCATCTGGCGCAGGCGCTGGGTGTGGTCTTCCAGGAGCGCCAGGACGGTTTTCCGGCTACGGTGAGCGAAACCGTGCTGATCGGTCGCCATCCCTTTCTTTCCCCCTGGCAGCAGGAGGGGACCGAAGACCTACGCCTGGCCGAGGAGGCGATGGCCCGCCTCGAGCTCGAAGACCTGGCAGAGCGTTTGGTGAGCCAGCTTTCCGGTGGCGAGCGGCAGCGGGTGGCGATCGCCACCACCCTGACCCAGTCGCCGCGGCTATGGCTCGCCGACGAACCCACCAATCATCTCGATCTGCGCCATCAGGTAGCGGTGATGACATTGCTCGCCGAACAGGCTCGCAACGGTCGAGGTGTGCTGTTGTGCGTGCATGACCTCAATCTGGCGGCACGTTGGTGCGATCACCTGTTGTTGCTTTATCCCGATGGCGATGCCTGTTGGGGAGCCGCACAGGACATGCTGGTGCCCGACGCACTGGAGCGTCTTTACGACCAGCCCTTGATGGTTGCCGAGATAAACAGCGCTCGGGTTTTTGTTCCGTCAAACTGACGACAGGAGAGAATAAAGGATGCGCGAGAACGCTAAGGATCCCCAGCGCCATGCCGAGCGCATGGCCAGGAAGCAGCGCGTGATGCGCGAACGCATGGCACGAGCCCAGAAGGAGCAGGGGGTATTGCTGGTACTCACCGGCCCCGGCAAGGGCAAGAGCAGTTCCGGTTTCGGCATGCTGGCCCGCGCCTTGGGACACGGCATGAAAGTGGGCGTGGTGCAGTTCATCAAGGGCAAGTTCCGCACTGGCGAAGAGGCATTCTTCCGTCGCCTTCCAGAAGTAGACTACCACGTCATGGGCGAGGGCTACACTTGGGACACCCAGGACCGCGAGCGCGATATCGAGGCCGCCGAGGCTGCCTGGAAGGAAGCCCGGCGTATGCTAGATGACGAGAGCTACGACCTGGTGTTGTTCGACGAGTTGAATATAGCGCTGCGCTACGAATACCTGGATCTCGACCAAGTGCTCGACGATCTCGAGGCTCGCCCGGAGATGCAGCACGTGGTGATCACCGGCCGCTACGCCCCCCAGGCGCTGATCGATATCGCTGATACCGTGACCGAGATGGACGTCGTCAAGCACGCCTTCAAGGAGCAGGGGATAAAAGCCCAGAAAGGTATCGAGTTGTGAGTCGTACCTTGATGATCCAGGGCACCACGTCGGATGCCGGCAAGAGCACCGTGGTGGCGGCGTTGTGCCGTTGGCTGTCTCGGCGTGGCGTGTCGGTGGCGCCATTCAAGCCGCAGAATATGGCGCTCAACAGCGCGGTGACCGAAGACGGCGGCGAGATCGGCCGCTCCACCGCGTTGCAGGCGCTGGCTTGCGGGCTGGCGCCGCACAGCGATATGAATCCGGTACTGCTCAAGCCGCAGAGCGACCGGGGTGCCCAAGTCATCCTGCGTGGTCGGGTGCATGGCAACATGGATGCCCTGGACTATCACGCCTTCAAGGTCGAAGCTCGGCATAGCGTGATGGCGGCCTGGGAGTCGCTGTCGAATCGCTTCGATGTGATCGTCGCCGAGGGCGCGGGTAGCCCGGCGGAGATCAATCTGCGTGCGGGCGATATCGCCAACATGGGCTTCGCCGAGGCTATCGACTGCCCGGTGCTATTGGTAGGGGATATCGACCGGGGCGGAGTCTTCGCGCAACTGGTAGGTACCCTGGAACTGCTTTCCGACTCCGAGCGGGCACGCACCCAGGGCTTCATCGTCAACCGCTTTCGTGGCGATATCGCGTTGCTGGAACCGGGGCTCGATTGGCTCGCCGAGCGCACCGGCAAGCCAGTGCTGGGCACCTTGCCCTATCTGCAGGGGCTGTTGCTGGATGCCGAGGACAGCGTGGGGCTGAGCGGCCGGATGATGGGCGAGCCGGCCCTGCGTGTGGTGGTGCCGGCTCTGCCGCGAATCAGCAATCATAACGACTTCGACCCGCTACGCTTGCATCCCCGTGTCGAGCTTTCTTTCATCGGGCCGAACCAGGCGATACCTGCCGCCGACCTGATCATCCTGCCAGGCAGCAAGAGCACCCGGGCCGATCTCGAGTGGCTGCGTGCGCAAGGCTGGGAAACCGCCATCCGTTGCCACTTGCGTTATGGCGGCAAGCTGTTGGGGATCTGTGGCGGTTTCCAGATGCTCGGACGGTCGGTGCATGATCCCGAAGGCCTGGAAGGCGAGCCTGGGAGTACCCCGGGCTTGGGTCTGTTGGACTTGGAGACGTATATGGTGGCCGGTAAGCAACTGTGCAATGTGCAAGGCGTACTGAATCCCGAGGGCGTGGCCGTGAGCGGCTACGAGATTCATAACGGTATGAGTGAGGGCGCTGCATTGGGCACGCCGCTCGTCATGCTGGATGGCCGAGTGGATGGGGCGGTCAGCGCTGATGGTCAGGTGATGGGCACCTATCTGCATGGCCTGTTCGACCGTCCCGAGGCGTGCCACGCACTACTGGCCCGTTGCGGCTTGGATGACGCCGATGCGGCCGTGGATTACCAGGCGCACCGGCGCCACGAACTGGATCGCTTGGCCGATACCCTGGACGCGCATCTGGACATGGCCAAGGTGTGCCGTTTGCTCGGTATTTCCGGCTGACCGGGTTCAAGGCCGTTGATGCGAGCTACCAGGCAGGTGATGTTCGAACAGGGAAGGATCGTCGCTGATGACGGCATCGACTCCCCACGGCCATAAACGAGCGAAGGCTACGGGATCGTTGGCGGTGTAACAGAACAACTGATAGCCGGCTTCCTTGATCTCGCGGGCACGCTTCTCTTTCAGGCGACGCCAGTCGACATGCAGGCTGTAGGCAGCGAACCGTTCCGCTTCCTGATACCACTGGCGCGTCGGCTTCTCGTACAGGACTCCCAAACGCAGGCGTTGGGCATCGGATTCAAGGCGGCGAGCGGCCTCGAGGGCTTCCTGGTTGAATGAGGACACGATCAGCCGATCGGCGGGAAGAGCGCGTAGTGCCATGGGCAGTGCCGTATCGACCAGTGCGAGGGCATCGCGACCGCGATTGACCTTGAGTTCCAGATTGAGACCCAGGCCGAGTTCGCCGATCAACGCCAGCATCTCCTCCAGGGTTGCCATACGTTCGCCCTGGAAATCGGCACTGAACCAAGTGCCTACGTCCAGGGCCTTGGCCTTGGCGAGGTCGAGCTTGGCTAGCTTGCCGCGGTTATTCGAGCAACGCCGGACGCCGTTATCGTGCCAGATCACTGGAGTTCCATCTCCCAATAACTGAACGTCGAGCTCTACCCACTGGCAACCAATGCGCTGGGCGGCCCTAACCGCCGCCAGGGTGTTTTCCGGCGCATGTGCCGAAAGACCTCGATGGGCGATGGTAAAGGGCACAGGGTTTGGAGAAATCGGTAAACTCACGACAGGAGAAGTGTCTTGCATGGCGGAGTCCCCTTATCAGGTGAGGTGCCGGAAGAGAACGATGGAAGCAGCATGACGCATTTGCTGTGAAAAAGCATGGCAATGAAGTGTGACGACAGCATGACGATGCCCCGGTCTGCCTGAACTATGCTAGGCTGCGCGCATTTCAGGGTGGCTTTCCCACCGAATGACGAGTGATGCAAGAGGGAATGCCCATGAGAGTCGTTCATGTCAAAGCGGCTACCGAACGCGATGCGTGCTTGGCACGGCTATGTGCCGAAGTTTACGGGAGAAAGGCCGGGCTCTTGCCATTGGTCAGTTTCGCCGGTACACGGCGGGTGCTGTTCACCCAGGAAGCTGCTCGCTTGCTGGCGTTGACCGATGATCAAGGAGTTCCCCAGGCGCTGGCGCTGCTGGTGTTGGACGAAGCGGGAACGGGCATGACATTGGTACTGTCCTGTTCGTTGATGGGAAACCGCGAACCAGAGCGTCGCCTGATTGGCGAACTGGCGTTCAAGGCTCCACTTCGGGTCGAAGCTTTGGATCAGGATGCTGAGGCCTTCTACCTGGGATGTGGAATTACCCGCTGGTTCGCTGGCCGAGATGGCAAGCGCATCGGGCTGGGGGCATTACATCCGGTGAGACATGCCAACGAACTCACTGAGACACTCGATTTCGACGAGCAGGCCGTACTGCGTAACCTCAAGCATGATGCCAAGGGCTTCGAGGAAGAAAAGCAGCGCTTCGTGAATGGTCTGGACGACTTCCCGGCGCATTTGTCGTGATCCCGTCGTAGCCGTGTGAGTGTGTCGTCGTATGAGTGTAAAGCGGCCGTGATATAACCGTTATCCGCCTTAGGCTCAACCAATAGGAAGCCGATACATGGCTGAAAATGCCGCCGTACGTCAAACGCCTACCCAAGAAAGTCTCGAACATGGGATTCCCTTTACCGAGGCAGTGCGGGTGTGGTTGCGTATCGCGTTGCTCTCCTTCGGAGGGCCGGCCGGTCAGATCGCGGTGATGCACCGTATCCTGGTTGACGAAAAGAAGTGGGTTGGTGAACAGCGCTTCCTGCATGCCCTGAACTATTGCATGTTGTTACCGGGACCGGAGGCCCAACAGTTGGCGGTTTATCTGGGATGGCTGCTGCACAAGACCAAAGGCGGTCTGGTGGCAGGCACCCTGTTCGTGTTGCCAGGTTTCATAGCGATTCTGGCCTTGAGCGTTATCTACGCTCTATTCGGTAATGTCGGGCTGGTCGAGGGATTGTTCTTCGGTCTCAAGGCGGCGGTATTGGCCATCGTGTTGCAGGCGGTGATGCGGATCGGCCAACGGGCACTGAAGAACCGGGTGATGATTGCCATCGCCGTAGCTGCCTTCATCGCTATCTTCGGTTTCGACATCGCCTTTCCGCTGATTGTGTTGAGTGCCGGCGTCATCGGCTTTTTCGGCGGCAAGCAAGGCTCTGCATTGTTCCGGGTCGGCGGTGGTCATGGTAAAGGCGGTGCCAGCATTCTCGCCGACAAGGATTCGGCATTGGGGGAATATACGCCGGCCCATGCGCGAGTCTCACTCGCTTGGTCGTTGCGGATTTCCTCACTGTTCCTGACGCTATGGCTGGGGCCGATAGCGCTACTGCTGATGGTGTTAGGGCCGGCGGATGTATTCAGTCAGATCGCCGTCTTCTTTTCCAAGATGGCGGTGGTGACCTTCGGCGGGGCCTATGCGGTGTTGGCTTATGTCGCCCAGGAAGCCGTGCAGAATTATGGTTGGCTGGCCCCCGGTGAGATGCTGGATGGCTTGGGTATGGCCGAAACCACGCCGGGCCCGTTGATCCAGGTGGTACAGTTCGTCGGTTTCATGGGGGCGTACCGTGATCCGGGGATGCTGGATCCGATGTTGGCTGCCATCTTCGCTGCCGTGCTGACGACGTGGGTGACCTTCGTGCCGTGTTTCCTGTGGATCTTCCTTGGCGCACCGTTCATCGAGCGGTTACGCGACAATCCAGCGTTGACCGGTGCCCTGTCGGCGATTACCGCGGCGGTGGTCGGGGTGATCATGAACCTGGCGATCTGGTTTGCCCTGCATGTACTGTTCGATGAGGTTGGCACGTTCGAGGGCTTCGGTCTGGTACTGGAGATCCCGCGTTTGGACAGCCTCGACCCGGTGGCAGCAGCGATCACAGCCGGTGCCATTGCGGCGGTCTTCGTGTTCAAAGCGCGCCTGCTGGTAACGCTGGGGGGCTGTGCTGTGGCTGGTATTGCCTGGTTTGCGGTGAGTGGCGCTTTGTAGACATGGTCCCTCTGCCAGTGCTACCGGTAGTCAATGATTTCGCCCTGTAGCCTGGCACCCGCTTCGCAACTAACCCTTTCAGCGGCAATGGTGCCGCTGAAGCGTGCATTCGACAGTAACTCTACCTTCTCGTCTGCTTGCAGCCTGCCCGTCACGCTGCCATCGACAATAATGGTAGGCGCCTCGATGGTGTCAGCCACTGTGCCGGGTTCGGCAATCATCACGCCGTGGCGTTTCACTTTGATTGCCCCACTGACGGCTCCCATGATGACCAGAGACTCCTCTGCGAATATCTCGCCAGCGATTCGAATGGAAGGACCAACCAATGTCATCCCGGTCACGACATGCGGTTCGACTTGGGGTGTGCATGGACAGAAATGAGCGCCGTGATACTGCTGACCGACACCCGCCAGAGCTGCCGCCGTATCACTGACGGGCGAGTCTACCAGTTGCTCGGGCTCAAGAGGTTTATGAAAAGATCGTCTCACGTGTTTCGATACCCGCCATTTGCCATCCAGCACAATGATCAGGATGATTACCACACCCAGCAACAACACCCATCCGCTTTGTTCCATGCGCTTGCCCTTATCTGTCATCGTGATTGGCATTATACTTCGCTAAAACCTTATGGAATATGTGCCAATTGTTTATGTGAAATGCTCCTGGGCATGGGCGGTTTCTTTCGCATGACACAGGACACGGCGGCATTAGCCATCACTATCAATGACACCCAGGGAATTTTCACCATGTTCAACAAGCCAAAAAGAACCAATGCTTCCACCGATCACCTCGTGTCGCTCCCCGCGACGGACAGGCAGCCCCATAATCATGACGAGGTATCCGAGGCGGGAAATTCTGCTCGGAGCATCGCTAGGATAGGCCCGACGGCATGCATCAATGGTGACATCGCCGGTGAAGAAAATCTGCTGATCGAAGGTCAGGTAAACGGGACTATCGAGTTCAAGCACAACACGATTACCATCGGTAACGAAGGTGATGTGCAGGGGGATGTATTTGCCCACACTCTCTACGTGGCAGGGAAGGTGGAAGGTCGTCTGATCGCCTCCCACAAGATCACGATTCGCCACAGCGCGCATATCACCGGTACTATCATTTCACCATGTCTCGTCCTGGAAGACGGTGCCGTCTTCCATGGCAACATCGATATGGATCCCGATAACCGAATATTGGCTGATGCATTTGGCTCTCCTGAGCAGCCATTGTCCAAGACACAGTCCGACGTCAGTGAAAGCTCACTCAGCGGTATGTCAGGGGAAGAAGAGACCTTGAGCATGGCCGACCAGGCAGCACAAGAGAAAAGTCTCGAAGACGTTTCGTGATTGCCGCCATTGGTCAGCGAGGATACTCGCTGAGTAGGCACGTGCCTGTTATCTCAACGCGCCAGCCAGCCGCCATCCACCGCTAGGGCATGTCCGTGCACGTAGTTCGCGGCATCTGAGCAGAGAAAGACCACGGCACCGGCCAGGTCGTCGGGTTCGCCCCAGCGGCCGGCAGGAATACGCCCCAGAATCTCGGCACTGCGTTGCTCGTCCTCGCGCAGCGCCTGCGTATTGTCGGTGGCCATGTAGCCGGGAGCGATGGCATTGACGTTGATACCGTGCTCGGCCCATTCGTTGGCCAATAGCCGGGTCAGGCCGAGGATGCCGCTCTTGCTGGCGGTGTAGGAGGGCACACGAATGCCGCCCTGGAACGATAATACCGAGGCGATGTTGACGATCTTGCCTTGCACTTCGCGATCCACCAGGTGGCGTGCAACTTGCTGTGCCAGGAAGAATGCCGCCTTGAGGTTGACGTCGACCACTGCATCCCAGTCCTCTTCTCTGAATTCCAGTGCTGGGGCACGACGAATGGTGCCGGCATTGTTGGCCAGGATATCCAGCTTGCCGGCCTGAGCCAGGGCGCGGTCGACGATATTGCTTGCCTTGTCACTACCCAATTCGGCCTCAATGTTGTGATAGGTGCGGCCCAGAGCCTCGACCCTGGCTCGGGTCTCAACAGCGGAACGGCGATTGACGCCGACGATATCGGCGCCGGCCTCCGCCAGCGCCACGGCCAATGCCTGGCCTAGACCCTTGTTGCACCCGGTGACCATGGCGACTCGGCCTTCGAGTGAGAACAGCTTCATACCACACTCCTTCGATGAGGATTCTTGCTGTGATGCCTGCCTCAGCGTAGATCAGGCATTCACGAAATAGAAACGGAAGCTAGGCCACGAGTTTGCGTATCACTTGCTCATACAGGATCGTGCCGGCGACATAGATCAGCAGCAGGGCCATGATGCGGTTGAAATGGACGAAAAGGCGTGGATTGGTGATCCAGCGGCCGGCGACCGCACCCAGTAGGGAGTAGCTGCAGGGGGCGCCGAATGCCAACAGCGACAGGAAGATCGACATGGCCAGAATGGCGAGACCGGTAATTCCCTGTGCCGGGAACTGCAGGGTGGCGATAAGTAGCGTCGCCAACGTGCCTTTGGGATTGAGCAACTGCATCAGGAAGCCATCCTTGAACGTCAGGATTCCTTGGCTGTGGCCGCCATTGGTGTCGACCTGGGCTCGGAATAACTTGATGGCCAGGTAGGCGATGAACGAAGCGCCGGCCAAGGCGACGTAAGGCAGGTAGTCTGGTTTGACGATCGCTTCGCCGGTGTAGCCGAAGACCAGGAACAGCACCAGCATGGCAAGTGCCACGCCGCCGAAGAATCCGAAGGTCTGGCGGAAACGGTTTTGCAATCCCGCATTCAGGCTCAACAGGTTGACCGGGCCGGGTGTGTACATGATGCCGACCGCGTACAGGAAGATATCGAGCATTGCTGCGTTCCCGATGGATCAAGAGTGACTCAACTTGTACCGCCTGGCCTCCATTTGGTCTTGGACGATATTGCTTGATGCAAGGCGCACTGAGAATGAAAAAAGCCGACGCCTGTTCGGCGCCGGCCAGGGGTGAGTCTTTTGTCGTGGATGAGGTATGGCGACTCAGGCATACGCTTGCGGCGACTCGATATCGAGTTGGGGCAGCATGGCATCGAGCTCGAACTTGGATTGGGGTGTCAGCGTGCCGCTTCTCGATTCTCCCAGTGAAGGAGAGGCCAACTCGAAGCCATCGGCATGCTCATTGAATTGACTGACGTCGCCGTCGAGGTCATTGAGCGCGTTGTGCAGGTTGTCGCGTAGCGCAGCGAGCATCACCGAGCCATTCTCGCCCTCCGGAATCGAATTGACCCATTCGACGGTCTGCTCCGGTGTGAGCC
The DNA here is from genome assembly GCF_000409775.1 of Litchfieldella anticariensis FP35 = DSM 16096. Lineage (GTDB taxonomy): Bacteria > Pseudomonadota > Gammaproteobacteria > Pseudomonadales > Halomonadaceae > Litchfieldella > Litchfieldella anticariensis. Next base: position 87,228 of record NZ_KE332394.1, read on the forward strand.
CATGCAGCTCGCCATAGCGCATCAGTAGTGGTACCGCGTTGTGTCCTTCGTCGCTGCGTTCGATCAATATCTCCGCGGCTTCTTCGCTGAAGCCGGCATGTGCCAGGAAGTCGGCCGTGGTCTGGGTCTCAAAGGGTGGCTCTTCCATGGATTCCTTGATGTACAAGCCCAGCGAGGCGGCCGTGGCGACACCGAAACCCACTGGACCTCCCCACGCCGTGGAACTGAACATCACTGCTATGCCGACACCCCCGGCGGCAGCGGCATTGAGGCCGGCCCCCCAATAGTCCCCCTCTTGCAAACGCATCACGGCGTCGAAACTGGCTAGGGTGGCGCCCATGATATGCACGAATTTTCCGGCCGTCTTGAGCGCATGGACGCTGTCCGCATTGGTAATGCTGCGATACGCCGCCACCAGTTGTGCACTGTCGACGCCAACGCGAGACATGGCGGTCACCAGCTCGGCGGAATTGCGGAAATCGGGATTCTCGAGGAAGTTGTAGCCGGCATTGATCAAGCCGGAGCCGACAATAGCAAATGCCGAGGTGCGGAAGGTCGTGCTGAATGGTGTGTTACGCACGAACTTGCCGTCTATCTGGTCCAGGGTATTGTTGAGATTACGCAGGATACCGTTGACCCGCCCGAACTCATTGTTGCCGGGTAGCGGCTCGGAGGGGACGACGCCGCTGAGGAGCTCAGCGAGTTCGTTGAGATCGCTGGTCGAGATGTCCATTAACTCCGCGAGTTGCGAGTTATTATTCAATGTCTCGCGGATGGCGTTGCGCGCCTCTTCCATTGAGGCGGCGTCGGTGAAATCGAGATCCGCCGCCGAACCCAGCACATTCTCATTCAGATAGGCGCCCACCAGCGTTGCCGCCAATGGATCATCGCCAGTGATGCCGAGTTCGTTGAATGTTTCGATCAGCGCATCGCCGGCTTCACCACGTACCAACTCGGGCTTTTCCTGCAAGGCAGTCGAGATGGCCAGCTGTGCGTTGGAATCGTTGAGTAGACCGTCGATACGTTCCTGGTGATCGGCGCGCACCTCATCGGGCAGGCCCTGCAACTGCTGGATCTGCTGCAACAATCCTGCACCGCTGTCGGCGAGCTGTTCCCGCAATCCCTCTAGTTCCTCGCTCCATTCAGAGCCTTGCGCTTCGATATACTCCTCGATCGCGGCCTCGAGCTGCTCTTGTGTCATCGCGGAACTACCGGTTCCGATCAGGTAGCCCAGCTCTTCGAGGTGCTCGTGATACGCTTCGGCCTGCTCCCCGATAGTGTGGTCGCGGAACTGCTCGACAGTCGCGATGACTTCCTCGCGAAAATCGACCACGCCGTCTTGCGAGGCGATCGCCAGCGCCAGGGCGGGGATCTTGTCCCCTTGTGAAACCGACTCGTACATCGCATTGCGGACGGTATTCATGTCGACGGGGAGCATTTGGGCAAGCTGATCGGTGGCGATTTCTCCCGTCGTCGTTCCGTCGATGCGATCGAGGATCGGGATCAGGAGTTGCGTGCCATTGGGGCCAACCATCGCGCCACCGTATTCCTGAAGGGATCCGTTATTGGCCGCTTCGAGCTCAGGAATCAGTGCGTCCACGACCTCGGCGGTCAGCTCGGGCCCCCGTCCCTCCGTCAACTGGTCGAGGCGTTGTATCGTTGCGAGCATGCGTTGCTGGGGATTCGGATTCTCCACTCCTTCGAGCTCGCCTTCGAGAGGTTCGGCAGCCCACTCGGCGGCGTTATCGATGATGTCCTGGGCATCACTGGAGCGGTCCAGTGCCTCCTGCACTCGCTGGGGGGAAGTGGCGTAGCCTTCCTCGTAGAGTCGCAAGGCTTCGATGGGATCGTCGGCCGCCTGGGCATCGGTCATGAAGTCGGAGGCTGCATTCTCGGCAATCTCACGAGTTCCATTTGAGCGATCCAGTGCGGCCTGTACCGCTGGCGATGCTGCATCGTATCTCTCTTCCAACAATTGCAGCGCGTCGTCCGGGTCAGCTTCGGCCTGGGCATCGGCGATGATCTCGCGGGCTTCGGCCTCGGCTTCCGGCCCGGCGTGGCTGGTTTCATCGAGTTCGATGCCAGCGTCTTCCGCCGCTTGTTCGATGGCCATCTGGGCGGGGCCAGCATCGACCCAATCATGGTCGTAGATACGCTGTAGCGCGGCCTGTCTGTCGTCTTCCGGAAGCGCCTCCACGTAAGCTTGAACATCGGAGGCAAGCTCGCCGATCTCGGCATCGTAGTCGACCGAGGCCGGGGCGTCGGCGTATTCGAGATCGTTGCCCTGCTCACGAAGGCCTTGCACGAAATCCGCTTCGCCTTCCGGCACTCCCTGCGCATTGCGCGGCGAGGTCGCCGCTTCTTCAGGCGAGGTGTTGGGCACGAACAACACATCTCCCTCATTGATCTGGTTCGGATTCGGCATGTCGTCGCGCTCGTTGAGTTCCAGGAGCGCTTCGAAGTCGACATTGAGCTCGTCGGCTATCCGTGCCAGGTTGTCGCCGTCTTCGACCACGAACACGCGCTCTTCGCTGGCGTCCAGCGCTCCTGAACCTCCGGCCTCTGAGCGGGCATCGAGAGCCTCCTCAATGGCTTGTTGGAAGTATTCTTGCTGTGCCTGTGTCAAAGGCGTCTGTATTAGCCCGTTCTCGCTATAGCGACGTAAGGCTTCGATATCGATCCGGTACGACATGGCATCTATTCCTTCCTTGGCTGAGGGGAGGGGGCTTGGAAGAGATTAGGAAGATTGGATTTACGAGCCGTGTCGCTTGGCTGACGTTTCGGTGAAGCTTTTGTTGCATCGTTACAGGACGATCCGTGGGTCGAGTTCATCGGGGTGAGGGGAGATGACTTGACCTATCCTGTCAGCGGCGCTTGTATGGTGAACCAAACTCGTTAGCTGAATAAGGAAGATTCCGATGGCCAAACGCATCCAGTTTTCTCGCACCGGTGGCCCCGAGGTGCTCGAGCTCATCGAGGCCGAGCCATCATCACCCGGTACTGGGGAGGTTCGCATCAGAAACCGGGCAGTGGGCCTGAATTTCATCGATATCTATTTCCGCACCGGCTTGTATCCGGCCCCGTCTTTGCCTTCCGGGTTGGGCACGGAGGGTGCCGGAGTCGTCGACGCGGTAGGCGAGGGGGTGTCACATCTCAAGCCAGGCGATCGCGTGGCCTATGCCCAAGGGCCTCTCGGTGCCTATGCCGAATACCACACGCTACCGGCTGACAAGGTGGTGGTGCTGCCGGATGGTATCGAGTTCGAAACTGCGGCGGGATGCATGCTCAAGGGCCTGACCGTGCAATACCTGCTGCGCCAGACCTACCCGCTCGAGGGGGGCGAGACGATCCTGTTCCATGCTGCTGCCGGTGGTGTGGGTTCCATCGCCTGCCAATGGGCACGTGAGCTGGGCGTCAAGCTGATCGGTACGGTGAGCTCGCGTGAGAAAGCGGATCTCGCTGAGAAGAACGGTGCCTGGGCGACCATCGATTACACCAAGGAAGATGTGGTCGAGCGGGTGCGCGAGCTGACCAATGGCGAGATGTGCGATGTGGTCTACGACTCGGTGGGCAAGGATACCTGGGAGACGTCGCTGGATTGCCTCAAGAAACGTGGGTTGATGGTCAGTTTCGGCAATGCCTCTGGTCCGGTGGAAAACGTCAACATCGGCATCCTCAACCAGAAGGGCTCGCTCTATGTGACGCGCCCTAGTCTCAACGGCTATGCCGATACACGTGAACGGCTCGAGATGATGTGCAACGATCTGTTCGGCGTGCTCGAAAGCGGTAAGGTCAGGATCGACATCGGACAGCGCTACTCACTGGCGGAAGCTGCCAAGGCCCAGGAAGCTTTGGCCGGGCGCAAGACCACCGGATCGACGATCCTTTTGCCCTAAGCAAGTTTGCTCCCTATGCCATCCCAGCGCCCGCCTCCTGAGAGGCGGGCGCTGCCGTTTCCGACAGGCTTAGAGCGACGAATTGAGTTCGGTGATCATCCGCTCGCGTTGCCTGAGTGCCGCCAGGCCGCTGTCGCCCAAATGGCTGGCGACTTCGCTCAGCAATCCCTCGGCGAGCAGCATGAAGGCACACATGCTGTTGCTGAAGAACAGGCTGTGATTGGGTACCTGGAAGCTGTGCGTGGCCACCTTGGTCAGCGGCGAGTTCGCTGAGTCGGTCAGCGCGATCACCTCGATTCCATGACGTGCGGCCACTTCCGCCGTGGCCAGGACGCTAGGTGTATAAGGAAAGCAACTCACCACGACGAGCAGGTCGCCGGTGTCGAGCTGGGCCAGGGCATCAGCGACGCCTTGGCGGCTCGCATCCAGCACGGCGACATCGGAACGCAACATGCCAAGCCCATAGGACAGGAACAGGGCCAGCGAGTTGAACTGGCGCATACCGTGAACACGTACGCGGTGCGCCGTTGCCAGGCGCTCGACCGTTCGTTGGTAGGCCTCGGGGTCGATTCGCTCGAGCAGGCCAGCGAAGTTGGCGCTCTCCTGGCGGCCGAGCCGGGCCAATCGAGATAGTCCTTCCCCTTCTCCACTGGCGGTCATCAACTGCGAGGCTTGATCGCTGTAGAAGTGCTTGCCTTCAGTGAGCTCACGACGAAATACCTCTTGGAACTGATTGAAACCGCCGTAGCCCAGGCGCTGGGCCAAGCGTGTGAGTGTCGAGGCATTCACGCCCAAGCGTGTGGCAAGCTCGCTGATAGAAGAGACGGCCGTCTGTTGAGGCGTTTCGATGAGTGCGGTGAGAACCTGCCGGGAGCGGTTGCCCAGGCGGATGCCGGCCTCCCCTGCATCGAGCGCCTCGAGCATTTGCCTGAGCTCGCTTAGCGTATCCGGTGAAGGAGTGGCAAGTATCGTCATCGGTGAGCTTTCCTCGGTTGTCTCGGTGACTGAGCTATGGTCAATAGCATGAGCATAATGGATTGGTAGGTTTATGCAAATTTTATTGCGATATTTAAAAATGCATTTACTATTTGCATTTGTGATGTCTACCTCCTGGAGTGGAACATGAGCCATGTATTTCACCGCAGTCTGAAGCAGAGCTACCCCACGGCCGTCAGCGGCGATGGGCCTTACCTGATCGACGATCAAGGGCGCCGCTACCTGGATGCCAGCGGCGGGGCCGCGGTGTCGTGCTTGGGGCACAGCGATGCCGATGTCATCGAGGCTATCCGCGAGCAGGTGAGTACGCTTGCCTATGCGCATACGTCTTTCTTTACTACCGAGCCGATGGAGACGCTGGCCGACTTCCTGGTCGAGCGTGCTCCGCAGGGTCTTGAATCGGTTTACTTCGTCTCGGGAGGCTCCGAGGCGATCGAGGCGGCACTGAAGCTGGCCCGTCAGTACTTCATCGAAATCGGCCAGTCACAACGCAAGCACTTGATCGCGCGTCGTCAGAGTTATCACGGCAACACGCTGGGGGCGCTCGCTACCGGGGGTAACGAATGGCGGCGTCGTCAGTTCGAGCCGTTGCTGATCGATGTCAGTCATGTCAGTCCTTGTTATGCCTATCGTGGCTTGCGGGATGGCGAGACACCGGAAGCTTTCGGCATTCGCCTGGCCGCCGAACTCGAGGAGCAGATTCTGCAACTCGGATCGGAAAACGTGATGGCGTTCGTGGCCGAACCCGTGGTCGGTGCCACGATGGGGGCGGTGCCGCCGGTACCCGGCTATTTCCGACGTGTCCGCGAGGTATGCGATCGCCATGGTGTGCTGCTGATCCTCGACGAGGTGATGTGCGGCATGGGACGCACCGGGACGCTATTCGCCGCCGAGCAAGAGGGCATCAGCGCTGACCTTATTACCATTGCCAAGGGGCTGGGTGCTGGCTACCAGCCGATCGGTGCCACTCTGGTCAGTGGTCGTATCCACGATGCGATCGCCAATGGCTCGGGATTCTTCCAACATGGGCATACCTATATCGGGCATGCGACAGCCTGTGCCGCGGCGCTGGCCGTGCAACGAGCGATTGAATCTCGCGATCTGCTGCCCCGTGTGCGTCGTTTGGGAGAAGAGCTCAGTCAGAGGCTTCACGAGCGCTTTGGTGAGCATCCCCATGTTGGCGACATTCGTGGTCGGGGGCTGTTCCAAGGCCTTGAGCTGGTCGCGAACCGTGACGGCAAGACGCCTTTCGATCCTGATCTGAAGCTGCATGCGCGCATCAAGAAGGCTGCCATGGAGGAAGGACTGATGTGCTATCCGATGGGCGGCACCATCGATGGTAAGCAGGGAGATCACATTCTGCTGGCACCGCCGTTCATTCTCGACGACAACCATCTGGACGAACTCGTCCAGAAACTCGATGATGCCCTGCGCAGCGCGCTGGGTGGCCTGTAAGAGGAGCGACGATGGCCATTCAATCTCGCCTCACTTCACTTTTAGAAGAGCAGATGGACGACGCCCAGCGGCGCGTGCTCAGTAATATCCTGAGCGGCCCACGCGGCAATCTCGACGGTCCATTCCTGGCCTGGATCCATAGCCCGGAACTGGCCGACCGTGCCCAGCGCTTGGGAGCGTTCTGCCGCTACGACACACGTCTGGAACTGCGCTTGACCGAGTTGGCGATCCTGTTCACCGCTTCCTGGTGGCAGTCTCAGGCCGAGTGGCAGATCCATGAACCCATCGCCCGCGAAGCGGGTATCTCCGAGGTTGTGATCGAGGCGCTACGTACCGGTCGTGAGCCGGCGTTCGATCGTGATGACGAACGTCTGATTCATCGCCTGGGCAAGACGCTATACACGACAAAGCGTATCGACGATGCACTCTATTCCGAGGCCATCGAGACGTTTGGCGAGCCCGCCGTGGTCGAACTGGTAGGAGTGTTCGGTTACTACGCTCTCGTTGCCATGACGTTGAACGTTTTTGAAGTGCGCCGAGACGCACAGGCCCCTCTGCCGTTTGCCGAGCCGTGAGGGGTAACGCACAAGGAGGTGGCCATAGATGTCCGATGCGACGTTGGTGTTCATCGTACTGGGATTGACCCTGATGGCTTTCGTGTGGGGGCGTTTCCGTTACGATCTGGTGGCGCTGATGGCCCTGCTGGTGAGCGTAATGCTGGGGCTGGTGCCGGCACGTGAGGCTTTCCAAGGTTTCGGGCATCCCGCAGTGATAACGGTGGCGGCGGTGTTGGTGTTGAGCAAGGGGTTCGAGCGTTCGGGGGTGGTCGATATCATCGCCGAACAGGCCTTGAAAGTCGGTGACCACCTGCTGCTGCAACTGCTGGTACTGACTGGTACCGTGCTGGTGTTATCGGCGGTGATGAACAACGTCGGGGCGCTGGCCTTGATGCTGCCGGTGGCAATTCGCATGGCTCGCGAACACGATAGCCCGCCGTCGCTGCTTTTGATGCCGCTAGCCTTCGGTTCGTTGCTGGGCGGCTTGATGACGCTGATCGGTACTCCACCCAATATCATCATCGCCAGTTATCGTGGTGCTCAGACCGGCGACAACTTCGGTATGTTCTCATTCACCCCGGTTGGGGTAAGCGTCGCCGTGGTCGGCTTGCTGTTTCTCGTGCTGTTGGGTTGGCGCCTAACGCCGCGGCGCAAGGGCCAGGCCTCTGCGGATGAACTTTTCGATACCGCCAACTACCTGAGCGAGCTTCGAGTGACGCAGGATTCCAAGGCTCAGGGATGGACGTTACGCGAGCTGCACGAAGCCCTTGAGGAGACCATACCGGTATTGGCGGTAGTGCGTGACGACAAGCGTAAACCCGGTCATACCTTCCTGAGTAGCCTGCGGGAAGGCGATATCCTGCTGGTGGAGGCCGGTACCGACGAATTGAAGTTGCTCGAGAACAAGGCTGGGCTGAAACTCGGCAGCCACGACACTGCAGACGCGGATGCCGCTGAAGAGGCGGATGAAGCCTCGCCGCAACGGGATGCGGCGGAGGGCCTCGAATCGACATCCGAGTCGAATGCCGGCGATAAGAAGGACGATGGCGAACGTCGATCGCGTGCAGACAAGGAAGCGGAAAAACGCCGGGTGGATACCGAGGGGTTGCAACTGGTCGAGGCGGTGGTGCGCAACGATTCGATGATGATCAACCGCACCGTGCAGCAGTTACGACTGCTTAACCAACATGGTCTGCATCTAGTGGCGGTGGCGCGCGATGGGTCGCGTCTCAAGCAACGACTGCGCGACGTACGATTTCGTGCTGGCGATGTGTTGCTGCTTCAAGGGGGAGAGAGCGATCTCAACGAGAGTCTGCCAACGTTGGGTTGCCTGCCGCTGGCCAGCCGCAACCTGACCCTGGGTCAACCGCGGATGCTGCTGCTGTCGGTGGCGATCTTCAGCCTGGCGATTCTTGCCATGCTGCTGGATCTGTTGCCGGCCGCCGTGGCTCTGTCGACGGCGGCGGTGATATCGCTACTGGTCGGCGTATTGGCACTGCGCGATGGTTATCAGGCCATCGACGGGCCGGTCATCGTGTTGTTGGGGGCGATGATTCCCGTAGGCCAGGCCTTGGAGACCAGCGGTGGGGCGAAATTGATCGCCGAGACGCTGTTGGGACTTGGCAGCCAGTGGCCGCCGGTGGCGATCCTGGTGGGGCTGTTCGTGATTTCGATGCTGCTTTCCAATGTGGTCAATAATGCCGCTGCGGCATTATTGATGGCGCCCATCGCCGCCAGCCTGGCCAGAGGCTTCGATCTCTCGCTGGATCCGTTCCTGATGGTCGTGGCAATCAGTGCTTCGTGTGCTTTCCTGACACCCATCGGCCATCAGTCCAACACCTTGGTAATGGGGCCTGCCGGCTATCGCTTCGGCGACTACTGGAAGCTTGGCTTGCCGCTGTCGTTGGTGGTGCTGGTGACGGCCATACCGATGATTCTGCTGGTCTGGCCGTTGTAGGGATGGCCGGCCTGACGGCCGGATCGCGCAGAAAATCTGCGCTCCCACCGGGGGCTCATGGCTGGAGTGTGAGCGAAGCTTTGCTTCGCGATGAAGGCGGCACTGCCGAGAAATGCCGGCCTGATGGCCGGATCGCGCAGAAAATCTGCGCTCCCACCGGGGCTCATGGCTGGAGTGAGAGCGAAGCTTTGCTTCGCGATGAAGGCGGCACCGCCGAGAAATGCCGGCCTGATGGCCGGATCGCGCAGAAAATCTGCGCTCCCACCGGGGCTCATGGCTGGAGTGAGAGCGAAGCTTTGCTTCGCGATGAAGGCGGCACCGCCGAGAAATGCCGGCCTGATGGCCGGATCGCGCAGAAAATCTGCGCTCCCACCGGGGCTCATGGCTGGAGTGTGAGCGAAGCTTTGCTTCGCGATGAAGGCGGCACTGCCGAGAAATGCCGGCCTGCGGCCGGATCGCGCAATGAATTGGCTCCTACAAGGATTGGTGCCATCCGTGGCCGGGAAGTCAATCAGGCGGCGTTGTGCCAAACCACCTTATCCTGCTGCTGAGCGAAGGCATCGAACGCAAAGTCGTCGACACTGAGCATCTCCAGTACCTCGGCCTCGAATTCACGCATGAAGCGTGCTTCTTCTTCGCTGAGAATGCCAGCGGTCAGCGCTGCTTCGACGCGTTGTTCGGGGTGCAAGGCACCCACCGGTAGCTCGCCCTTGGCATAGGCTTTGTTGACCTTGTGGTAGAGCGGCTCGGCTTTGGGGTAGTCCGCGAGCAAGGCATTGTAGTGGGCCAAGGGATTGTCCCGTTTACCGTCCTGCCGGTCCCAAGTGTTGCTGATCAGCTTACTGCGCAGGCTGGTGTGATGGGAGATGCTCTGAGCGATTTCACGCGTCAGATCGTCCTGGGGCTTGTTCCAGCGGCGTCCCAATGGCATCACCACAACGGAGAGCAGTTTGCCCAACGCCCGATTGGGCAGATTGTCGAACAGTTCGACCAGCGCTTGTTCGGCGCGATACAGCAGCGTCTGACAGCTATAACGCAGCAGCGTGGCCTCGCCTTCGACCTTGTCCGATTCATGCCAATGCTTCAGCACCATTGATGTCAGGTAGAGGTTGGAAAGTACGTCTCCGAGACGTGCCGAGAGCATTTCGCGAGATTTGAGGCTGCTTCCTAGACTCGCCATGGCAGCATCCGCACACAGGCCGAAGCCGGCCGAGAGTCGCGCAACGTCCTGGGCATAGGGGGAAGCGACCTCGTCGAAAGGCGTATCGGCCTTGCCAATTCCCAGTCCTTGGGTAAAGGCACGCGCCGCATTGCCGAAGATCAGCCCAGCATGGGAGAAGAACGCCTTGTCGAATGCCTGGATGTCGTCGGCATCCTTGGCAGCCAGTTCCTCCAGAACATAGGGATGGCAGCGGATCGCCCCTTGGCCGAAGATCATCAGGTTGCGGGTCATGATGTTGGCACCTTCCACGGTGATCGCTACCGGGTTGGCACTATAGCCGATGCCAATGTAGTTGCGCGGCCCGAGGGTTACCGCCTTGCCGCCATGAATGTCCATGGCGTCGGCCAGCAGGCTACGTTGGAATTCAGTGAGCTGGCTCTTGAGAATCGCTGAGGGCACAGCGGGTTTTTCGCCATGATCGATCAGGTTGGCGGTCTGCATCACCGAGGCCTGGGCGATATAGGTGAGCGAGGCGATGCGTGCCAATGGCTCCTGGACGCCTTCCATCTCTGCTATTGGCAGGTTGAACTGACGGCGGATACGGGCGAAACCTCCCGTCCAGCCCAGCGCGTAGCGTGAAGTGCCGGTAGCACCGGAGGGCAGGGTGATGCAGCGTCCCACCGACAGGCATTCGACCAGCATTCTCCAACCCTGACCGGCCATCTCCGGTCCGCCGATGATGGTATCCAAGGGCACGAACACGTCCTTGCCCTTGATCGGGCCGTTCATGAACGGGCTACCAATCGGATGATGGCGACGACCGATCTCCATGCCTTCGGTATCGCGTGGCACCAGCGCGCAGGTAATACCCAAGTCTTCCTCTTCGCCCAGCAAGTGGTCTGGGTCGAACATGCGGAAGGCCAGGCCAATCACAGTGGCGATGGGCGCCAGGGTGATCCAGCGTTTTTCGAAGTTCAGGCGCAGACCGAGCACTTCCTCGCCATCGATGACCTGCTTGCAGACCACACCAGTGTCAGGCAGCGAGGTGGCATCGCTGCCGGCTCGCGGGCCGGTGAGGCCGAAACAGGGGATCTCGCGTCCGTCGGCGAGGCGTGGCAGGTAATGATCCTTCTGCTGCTGGGTCCCGTACTTGAGCAGCAGTTCGCCCGGCCCCAGTGAGTTAGGCACACCCACGGTGACCATCAAGGTCTCGTTGATGGCTAGCTTCTGCAGTACCGCCGATTGGGCTTTGGCCGAGAAGCCCAGGCCGCCATACTCCTTGGGTATGATCATGCCGAAGAAGCCTTCTCGCTTCAGGTAATCCCATAGCTCCGCTGGCAGGTCGGCACGCTCGCGGGTGATTTCCCAGGCATTGCACATGCCAGCAGCGACCGAGCACTGCTTGTCGAGAAAGGCATGTTCTTCCTCGCTCAAACCGTCATCACGATAGGCGAGCAACTTGTCCCACGCCGGCCTGCCGGTGAATAGCTCACCATCCCAGGCGACGGTGCCGGCTTCCAGGGCGACACGCTCGGTATCCGAAACTTTGGGTGCGACGTTCTGGAATGTGGCAAAGATCCTCGGCGACAGCCAGCGGCGACGTAATGTCGGCAAGCCGCAGGCAGCAACCGCCGCGGCACCGACCAGCAGCACAAGGCCGAGCAGGGGAGCGCCGAACAGCATCCCGGCGATACCGAGCACGGCCAGTACGCCGAGCGCGGCTGGTGCACCGGCTTCGCGGCGCATGACGATCAGCAGACCGACCACGGCCAGGACAACGAGAGCGAGTTGGGTCATGCGAGACCTCCGTCTGCAAGTCAGGGTGTCACGATACTCTAACAAGCGTTTGAATTATTCAAGCCTAGTGCATATGAGACAGACTGACCAGAAGGAGAGAACATCTCATCCCCTATAAAAAAACACCCCACCGGGGGTGGGGTGAAGTGGACATCACCATATGCGGTGAACGGATACAGGTAACGCTATCCCGCTTGGTCCTGAACCTGGGGGGCAGTACGTGCCGGGGCGCCGTTGGCGACGTAGTAGGGCGCATTCGAGCGCGGCAGTGGTTCGCGGCCGCGAATTCGATCGGCGATCTTCTCGGCCAGCATGATGGTCGGGGCATTGAGATTGCCGGTAGGGATGACAGGGAACAGCGAGGCATCCACCACCCGCAGCCCTTGCATGCCGTGCACGCGTCCCTCGGCGTCGACCACCGCCATGTCGTCGTAGCCCATCTTGCAACTACCGCAGGGGTGGTAGGCGGTTTCGGCATGGGCACGCACGAAGTCGTCCAGTTCGGCGTCGGATTGCACGTTCGGGCCGGGTGAAATCTCGCGGCCACGGTAGGCATCCATGGCGGGTTGCTGGATGATCTCACGGGTCAGGCGAATGGCATCGCGGAATTCCTGCCAGTCCTTGTCTTTGGACATGTAGTTGAACAGGATGCTGGGGGCCTCACGTGGGTCGAGCGAGGTAAGGCGGATACGGCCGCGGCTTTCCGAACGCATCGAGCCGACATGGGCCTGGAAGCCATGGGCTTGCACTGCGCTCTTGCCGTTGTAGCTGATGGCGATTGGCAGGAAGTGGTACTGCAGATTAGGCCATTCCTCTTCGTCACGGGTACGAATGAACCCGGCCGCTTCGAACTGGTTGCTGGCACCGACGCCGGTACCAAGGAATAGCCACTCGGCACCGATCTTGGGCTGGTTGTACCACTTCAGTGCTGGATACAGTGAGATCGGCTGCTTGCATTCATATTGGATATACATCTCCAGATGGTCCTGGAGATTCTCGCCGACACCCTTCAGGTCATGCACCACGGGGATGCCGAACTCCTTGAGATGCTCGGGGTTGCCGATTCCTGAACGCAGCAGAATTTGTGGCGAGGCAATGGCGCCGCTGCACAATAGGACTTCGCGACGGGCGCGGGCTTCCACTGGCTGTCGCTTGTGCAGATAGCTTACTCCCACGGCACGCTTGTCCTCGAACAGGATGCGGTCGGTGGTGGCATGGGTAACGATGGTCAGGTTGGGCCGCTGCTTGGCCTGGTCCAGATAACCCCGGGCGGTGGAGGCGCGGCGTCCCTTGGGCGTGACGAAACGGTCCATGGGGCCGAAGCCTTCCTGCTGGTAACCGTTGACGTCTTCGGTCTTCGGATAGCCAGCCTGCTGTCCGGCCTCGATGAAGGCATGGTAGAGGGGATTGTTGCCGGGCTTGGGCGTGGTCACGCTGACCGGTCCATCGCCGCCATGATAGTCGTTGGGGCCGATGTCGCGCGTTTCGGCTTTCTTGAAGTAGGGCAGGCAGTCGGCGTAGGTCCAGTCCTCAAGACCGGACGCCTTGGCCCAGTTATCGTAGTCCAAGGCGTTGCCGCGGATGTAGCACATGCCGTTGATCAGCGATGACCCGCCCAACCCCTTGCCGCGACCGCATTCCATACGGCGGTTGTTCATGTAGGGTTCGGGATCGGTCTCGAAAGCCCAGTTGTAGCGCTTGCCTTGCAGGGGAAAGGCCAGGGCGGCTGGCATCTGGGTACGAAAGTCGAAGCGGTAGTCCGGGCCGCCGGCTTCCAGCAGCAGTACGCTGACATCGGCGTCCTCGGTGAGACGTGTGGCCAACACGTTGCCGGCCGAGCCGGCACCGATGATGATGTAATCGAACTCGTGAGCTTTTGTCATTGGAGCCCTCCAGGATAAGAGGCGTACGTCAGATCGATGAGCGAGCGGCAGCGTGAGGTGGAAATGCGGTGACTCCACCTCTTGCATGCTGCCGCTCTTATGTGAGCCGGTTAGAGTTAGAACACCGGTGGGAACGGCCCCATTTCCACCTGGATCGATTTGATCTGGGTGTAGTGATCGAGTGTCGAGATACCGTTCTCACGACCCACGCCGGACTGCTTGTAGCCGCCCACCGGCATTTCCGCCGGCGACTCGCCCCAGGTGTTGATCCAGCAAATGCCGGCTTCCAGGCGATGGATGGTGCGGTGCGCACGGGTCAGGTTCTCGGTAAAGACACCGGCGGCCAGGCCATAATGGGTATCGTTGGAGCGAGCGATCACTTCCTCTTCGTCGTCGAAGACCAGCACCGACATCACCGGGCCGAAGATCTCTTCGCGTACGATGCGCATGTCGTCGGTGCAGTCAGTGAAGACCGTGGGGGCAGCCCAGGCGCCATGTGCGAAATCACCTTCGGCCATCGGCTCGCCACCGATCAGCACGCGGGCGCCTTCCTGCTTGCCGATAGCGATGTAGGACAGCACTTTGCGTTGATGTTCGAAGCTGACCAAGGGGCCGAAATTGACCTCTGGATCCAGTGGATCGCCTGACTTGATGCGCGCCACTCGCTCCTTGATCCTGGCTTCGAAGGCGTCCTTGACCGAACGCTGCACGAACACTCGGGTACCGTTGGTGCAGACCTGGCCGCTGGAGTAGAAATTGGCCATCATCGCGGCGTCGGCGGCGCGATCCAGATCGGCATCGTCGAACACGATCAGCGGCGATTTGCCACCCAACTCCATGGTGACGTCCTTCAGTGTCGAGCCGGCAGCAGCCGACATGACCTTCTTGCCGGTACCTACCTCACCGGTAAAGCTGATCTTGTCGATACCCTCGTGGGCAGTGAGCATCTGTCCGACACGACCGTCACCATGCACCACGTTGAATACACCGTCGGGTAAACCAGCCTCGGTGAAGATTTCTGCCAGCTTCATGGTGGTCAGGGGGGTGACCTCGCTGGGCTTGAAGACCACGGCATTACCCGCCGCCAGAGCAGGGGCGGACTTCCAGCAAGCGATCTGGATCGGATAGTTCCAGGCGCCGATGGAGCCGACCACGCCCAGCGGCTCGCGGCGCGTGTAGACGAAGGAAGACTCGCGCAGTGGGATCTGCGAGCCCTCTATGGCTGGAGCCAAGCCAGCGAAGTATTCAATGGCGTCGGCACCGGTGACGATATCCACCGCGGCGGTCTCGCTGATTGGCTTGCCGGTATTCAGGGTTTCGAGTTCAGCCAATTCGTCGTTGCGTTCGCGAAGCAGGCTCACCGCGCGGTTGAGGATGCGAGAGCGTTCCATACCTGTCATGGCGGCCCAGCTCTTCTGACCTTCACGGGCCGAGGCCACGGCAGTATCCACGTCGGCCTGAGAGGCTTGCTGGACCTCGGCCAGGAGCGTGCCATCGGTAGGATTGATGACTTGGAACGTTTCTCCGGAGGTGGCGTCCACTCGGCGCCCGCCGATATAGAGTTGCTGGAGTTCGATTGTCGCCATGGGGTCCTCCTGTGGGAGTTAGAAACCGACTGCGCATCCGTTAGCGCGGGTCAGTCATTCGTTGTGACAGTGGTTTGCCGAGTCGTTGTTCGTCTAGCGAGTTGTGTATCGAGATAGTCGTAGGCGAGCCCACGAGCGCGATCGACGTCCAGCCCTTCCGGTGCCATGGCACCGCGCAGCCACAAGCCGTCGATCATCGCGGCCAGGCCACGAGCGGCTTGCCGTGCCTCTTCCTTAGCTAGGCAATGCCGGAATTGATGGCACAGATTGGAGTACAGTCTTCTGTCATTGACATGCTGAAGACGTTGAAGATCGCGTTTGTGCATGCTGCTGGCCCAGAATGCCAGCCAGGTTTTCATTACCGACTGGCTGACTTGGCTGCGATCGAAGTTGCCGTCGATGATGGCTCGCAGATGATCACGCGGCGAATCGCTTGGTAACGCTTGGCGTCGACGTGTCACAGCCTCGCCAAGATCGCTGAGAATCTGACGCATGGTGGCTTCCAGCAACCCATCCTTGCCGCCGAAGTAGTGGCTGATGATGCCGGCGGAGACACCGGCACGCCGGGCGATACGCACGATAGTGGTATCGGCCAGGCCGGCTTCATCGATAGCCTCCATGGTGGCTTTGATCAGCTGGCGGCGGCGAATGGGTTCCATTCCGAGCTTTGGCACCGGTCTTGTCTCCTCTCTGAGTAGCGCTCGCGAACTCCGGCACTCGTTCGTTCTCGTTGCAGAGCCGGGTGCTGGTCGCTACCTCTATCGTGAAAAGTATGTATCTTTTTTATTGAACGTTCAATCAATAAAAAAGATCGTGTCGTGATATGGTATGTCAGATTCGCTATGAATCGAGCTTAACAAGGAGGGGGATACCGAGTGTAATGACTTGTCCCAAGGAATAGGAAGGCTGGAGAAAGGAAGCGATGAGCAAGACATTGAAGAATTCCCTGCCGATGCTAGGGGTGGCCGCATTGGTTCTGAGCGCGGCTCCACTGATGGCAAAAGAACCTGAGAGCTGTCAGTCGGTGCGTTTTGCGGAAGTGGGCTGGACCGATGTCGCGACGACCACGGCACTCACCCGTGAGGTGCTCGAGGGTCTTGGCTATGACACCTGGACCAACACGGCATCGGTTCCCCTTGTCTACTCAGGACTGCGCAACGGCGACTTCGATATCTTCCTGGGTAACAGGATGCCTACGATGGCGTCGATCAGTGATCCTTATGTCGATCAAGGGGATGTCGACCGAGTCGCTGCCAACCTGCATGGTGCCAAGTATACGCTAGCGGTGCCGCAGTACGTTCATGAGGCAGGGGTGACCTCGGTGACTGACTTGGCCGAGCACGCCGAGCACTTTGGGCAACGCCTGTACGGCATCGAGGCTGGCAGTGACGGCAACCTGATCATCCAGGACATAATCGATGACGAAGCTTTTGGTTTGGAAGAATGGCACCTGATTGATTCCAGTGAGGCCGGTATGCTGGCTGAGTTGCGCTCCAAGGTGCAAAGTGAGGAATGGATGGTGTTCCTTGGCTGGGAGCCGCATCCGATGAACGTCAATTTCGACATCGCCTACCTGGAGGGGGCCGATGATTATTTCGGTCCCGATCGGGGGCGAGAGACCGTTTATACCAATACGCGAGCCGGTTATGTCGAGGAATGTGCCAATGTCGGAACGCTGCTCAAGAACCTGGAGTTCACATTGGAGATGGAGAACCGGCTGATGAGTGCGATTCTGGATGAGGGCAAGGAACCACGCGATGCTGCCCGCGCTTATCTGCGGAAGCATCCCGATGTACTGAAGCAATGGCTCGATGGTGTATCCGCCCGCGAGGGCGGAAACGGTCTAAAGGCTGTCAGAAGTGCACTGGATATCGAGGGTTGAGGTGCCGCTGCAGGCTTGCCAAGCAGCGGGCCCGCAGGCATAATGCGCACCCGTTGTCGGCCTTCCCCGGTATTCGGTGAATCCCGCCCGCAACTGGCTACGTAGCTCAGTTGGTTAGAGCACATCACTCATAATGATGGGGTCCCCTGTTCGAGTCAGGGCGTAGCCACCACGGCGAATCCTGAAACGCCCGTTCGATAAAAAATCGAGCGGGCGTTTCGCTTCATGGCCCACGGAACC
The DNA here is from genome assembly GCF_000409775.1 of Litchfieldella anticariensis FP35 = DSM 16096. GTDB lineage: Bacteria > Pseudomonadota > Gammaproteobacteria > Pseudomonadales > Halomonadaceae > Litchfieldella > Litchfieldella anticariensis. Next base: position 104,639 of record NZ_KE332394.1, read on the forward strand.
ACTGTGGCAAGGGATTTGTCTCCTGAAATCGTAGCATCGACTTGACCTTCACGAAGTGATCCGTATACTACGTCGCGTGTTCCGGGTCGTTCCCCGATAGCTCAGTTGGTAGAGCAAATGACTGTTAATCATTGGGTCGCAGGTTCGAGTCCTGCTCGGGGAGCCAACATTCACGGAACACAGGTAGGTAGCTGATTTGCAAGAGATTCCTCGATAGCTCAGTCGGTAGAGCAAGTGACTGTTAATCACTGGGTCGCAGGTTCGAGTCCTGCTCGAGGAGCCATCCTACCCCCTGCCTTTCCGCGTCTGCCGGTCGTTCCTCGATAGCTCAGTTGGTAGAGCAAGTGACTGTTAATCACTGGGTCACAGGTTCGAGTCCTGTTCGAGGAGCCAGTTCCGACCAGGCAATCGCCACTCGGTCTGTCCTCTACCCGCCCAATGTCCTTTCGGGATTGATGACCGCGTAAGAGTTGATAACGGCTGTGCACTCGTCTCCCCCTCAACGGAGCCGAGGAGCTTAGCGATGAGAATCATCTCTGTTATCTCCAGCAAGGGCGGTGTCGGCAAGACCACGGTCACCGCCAACATGGGCGGTCTACTCGCCGATGCAGGGCTGCGAGTCCTGATCGCCGATCTGGATATCCAGCCCACACTCTCCAGCTATTTCCCTCTCAGATTCGAGGCACCCGGCGGGATCTATGAGCTGATCGCCCTTGGCGATACCGCCGCCGATCATGTGGTGTCGCAAACTGCCTATCCCCACCTCGACATCATCATTTCCAACGACCATGGCGGGCAGCTGCCCCAGTTGCTGCTCAACGCGCCTGATGGGCGATTCCGACTGGCCCACCTGCTCGGGGCGTTTCGTGATGACTACGACGTTGTCCTGATCGATACCCAGGGGGCCCGTTCCATAACGCTGGAGATGGCTGTCCTGGCCTCGGATCAGGCGTTGTCTCCCATTACCCCCGAACTGCTCTCGGCGCGGGAATTCGTTCGTGGCACCGTCGGGTTGCTGCGCGATCTGGAGACACTCAGCCGGTTCACCCATCTCAGCGTTCCGCCCGTCTCCGTGCTGATCAACCGCCTGGACGAAACGGTCGATGCACGCAATATCCACCATACCCTGGCCGAGATGTTCACCGCAGGTGATCAGGGCGTCCGAATTCTGAAAAGCACGATTCGCGCCGGCGTGGCCTTTCGTCAGGCAGCCTCGGCGGGCGTGCCGGTTCACCAGTACGAGACGCGCAAACCGGCCGGTCGTAGGGCTCCCGCGGCGGCGGATCAAATCAAGGCGGTCACCTGCGAACTCAACCCCGACTGGGAGCCGCTGATCGAAGGTATGGCACCCAAAGCCGTGATGGCGGGAGGCAGCTATGAGTGTCATTGAGCCTCTGCCGTCTCGCCAGGATGCAGTGCCTGAAACGGGCATCGTGCCACCTCATAGCCTCGAGGCTGAGATTTCACTGCTGGCCGGCATCATGCTGGACGCCCAGCTGTGGGACGACGTCGCCGATAGCGTGGCCAGCTGCCATTTCTATCGGCCTGGCCATCAGGCGATTTTTGCAGCGATCGCCTCTCTGGCCGAGGAGAGCCAGCCCATCGACCTGGTGACCGTCAGTGAACGCCTGGAATGCCAGGGCCAGTTGGAGCAGGTCGGCGGGTTGTCTGCATTGACCGAACTGGTTCGCCAATCTCCGGGAACAGGTAACGTTCCGGTCTATGCCCGCATCGTGCGGGACCGCTATGAGCTACGGCAACTGATCCATACCTGTTTCGACCTGACCCGGCAGGCGTTTGGTGAGCGGGGCAAATCAGCACGTGAGTTGATCGAGGACGCCGAGCATCGTCTGTTCGCGCTCACGGAGGATCAAGGCTCGGAACTCTCTTCGGTCAAGGACATGTTGTCCCGGGCCGTCGACGCCATCGATACCGCCTTCAACGCCAAGGGCGGGATCACCGGGACACCGAGCGGCTATGTCGATCTTGATCGACTGACCGCGGGCTGGCAGCCAGGAGACCTGATCGTGGTAGCCGGTCGCCCCGCCATGGGCAAGACCACCTTCGGGCTCAACCTGGTCGAGAATGCCTTGATGGCTGCGACAACGGTCACGGCGACGGCGCCGGCTTTCGTGTTCAGTGTCGAGATGCCGGAAGAGCAGTTGATGCTGCGTTTGATCGCCAGTCTTGGCCGGGTATCGCTCCAGAAACTGCGCACGGGGATGTTGGACGACGAGGACTGGCCGAAGGTCACGGCCGCGGTCAGTCGGCTCACAGAGCTGGAGGGACGCCTGTATATCGATGACCGGTCCGGCGTGACGGCGTCATCGCTCAAGGTTCGAGCTCGTCGGATGGTTCGCCGCTATGGGCGTCCCTCCCTGATTCTTATCGACTACCTCCAGCTTCTGCACGAGCCCGGAGCGGAAAATCGCACCCTGGAAGTGGCCACGGTGAGCCGGATCCTCAAGGAGACGGCCAAGGAACTTCATGCCCCCGTGATTGCGCTCTCCCAGCTCAATCGCTCGCTGGAGAACCGACCCAACAAGCGTCCCTGCTTGGCCGACCTGCGTGACAGCGGGGCCATCGAACAGGATGCCGATGTCATCGCGTTTCTTTACCGCGATGAGGTGTACCACCCCGATAACCCCGACAACCACGGGCTGGCCGAAGTGCTCCTGAGTAAGCAGCGTAACGGCCCCATCGGCACGGTACACCTGGCGTTTCTCGACACTTGCTCACGCTTCGAAGCGCTTGAATGGAAACGGTCGGAAACCGGCAATCAGGGAGGTCAAGTGGCATGAAACTCTACGAATCCATGACGCTGCTCCAGGGGGGGCCGGATGAGGCATGTATCCGTCATGTCGCCACCAACGCTGGTCCACGCCCGGTGTATGCCTTTGGCGATCTGATGATCGAGGTTGCCGAAGGACGGCACCAGGGGCGGAAGGTGGAGGCATTTGCCTTCCTGGTGAGAGGGGAAGCCGTTCGCGTGACCGAGCGACGCACGGGTTACCAGCTCGTGGACATTCCCATCGTGCATGTCAACGGCGACTTCAGCCAACTGGATGACCGGCGTTTCGCCCAGGTTTGCGAGGCCATGCTCCGCGGCAGCCTGGAGGCCGCCTTCATGCGGTTCCGTGACGCCGATGATCCACAGCTGGATCAGCTTTTCGCGCGACTGGATGCCGTGCCTGAACTCACCATCCCGCCCATGGCGGAAGGGGGTGGGGAATGAAGGCTATCCAGGCGGTGCTGTTTGCCGAGCCGATTGCCGATCTGGTCTGGGATCGAATTCTGCTGCTGAGATCCCTGGGCCTCGACGGCAGGTTCATAACCGTCAATTCCTTCGAATCGCCGATGGCGGCCCGCTACGAAGCCGGTGACGCCAACGGTACCGAATCCCCCGGTGAGTACGGCATGGAACCGCCCGCCGGCTACGAGCTGATTTTCAGTGGCCCGAGCGAGGACGGGGAGTCGGTCTGGGCATTGTATGCAAGGCCGCTCACGCCACTCGGGGAATATTTCATGCGTGAACTGGACGAGGCCCGCGTCCGGGAGGCGATGCCATGAATGACTACCTATTACACACGAGCGTCACCGACGCCAGGGCAAGCCTGGAATGCCAGCTCGGTCAACACCCCATGGCCGCGGCACGAACATCGTTGACCTTGCTGTCCCGGCTGCAGGACCAGCCTGGGCAGATCGCCCGCCGCAGGATGCTTGCCGGCGTACTCAGGAAAGCCGCCATCGAAGTGGCGGAGCAGCCCGCCTCTTCGAAGGACCTGCCCATGGGGGTGTTGAGGCAGGCCAATGTGGCCGTGGCCAGGCACATTTACGAGCACTGGCAACTGACGGCGCCAGCCGAGGCAGCAAACTCCGCGCTCATCGGACTGGAAGCCATCCAGGGAAACCCACGAGAGGCGTCGCGTCGCCGGATGCTGCTCACTGTCATCCGCCAGGTGGCTTCGTCGTTGAGCCGTGATCAAGGGAGGGCGGTGGCATGAACTGGCTACATGACCTCGCGAAGTCCGAACGCCCATCACGCGAGCGACGCGAAATCCGGCAACCAGAGCAAGCATGGCGCAGGCGCCATGGGCAACGTCGGTGGTTGTTTTGCCGGTGCCTGGGGCGGCGGGGTCCTTCTCACGATTCCAATCAGCGGGACGAGCTGCGGCTCAAGGGGGGGCGTCATGCCTAATCTCATTCCAGTCGCGGCCAGAGGTAGCCGTGGGATGCAACGCGTGATCGAGTTTGCTGTGGCGCATGGATGGCAGGTAAGCCGGACATCCGGTGGCCACCTGCGGCTCTACAAGCCAGGTTGCGGTGTCATTTTCGCGCCATTCACCGCGAGTGACAGGCGAGCCCAGCGGAACGCCCTGGCTCGACTGCGCCGGGCACAGCGTCAGGCCAAAGCCACCAAGGCGCGCCAGATCACAGGGAGGGACTGACGAATGGCTAGCTTGCGCTCCAATGCCCTGAATACGTTACCCGGTCACTGCGTGTGCCGAAGACGGGATCTGACCAGCCTGACCCCTGACCGTGGCCTGTGCTATTTCGTCTCGCCACTCGCGCACTGCCTCACGCGTTATCGCCGTTGGCAGACCTCTCATCCTGACGTGCCGACCCGCGATCAACAGGCAATGCTCGCCCTGCTCGAGGATAGCTGCCTGCTGTGCCGTGTCGTGGTCAGGCCACCGATCGATATCCGCAGCCGGCTGCGTTGGCAGCAACTGGAGATGGCAGACCTCTCGGATATCCAGTTATTCACGATCGTGCTCGACAACCTCTTCACCATTCGAGATCAGGTCGCCGTCTGGAACCGTCGGCTCGACCACGCCGACCTGTCATCGTTGCTGGCCGACTTGAGGTGTCTCACCTGGCGGATCGAGGTCTTGCTCGATCCGGCAAGAGGTATGCGGGACATCGTCAGGATGGCGAGTGAGGCAGGGGCGAGGGAGGATCAGCCGTCATGAGCAGACTTCTGGCGAAAGATGAGTTGACGAAAAAGCTGCTGCAGCCGGGCCCCAGGCTCAATACCCCTCGGGTGGACAGTTTAAGTGCGCCCAACGAGGAGATGGGCATGTCGGTGACGCTGGACAGGATCCGGCCGTATGACCGTAATCCCCGGACCCAACGCAACCCGAAATATGACGAGATCAAGGAGAGCATCCGGCAGGTGGGGCTGAAGCACCCACCAGTGATCAGCCAGCGCCCTGGGGATGACAAGTACATCATCTGTGACGGGGGCAATACCCGGTTGCAGATCCTCCAGGAGCTCTATGAGGAGACCGGTGACCGTCGTTATTTCGAGTTCTGGTGCATCTTCCGGCCCTGGGTATCAGAAGCCCGCGTCCTGGCCGGGCATCTGGCGGAGAACGACACCCGTGGCAATCTGATGTGGGTCGAACGGGCCGTGAAGGTGCTGGAGGCCAGGTCGATATACGAGGAGGAGATTGGCGAGGAACTCAGCAATAGCGAACTGACCCGTCGTCTTGCTGCTGATGGGTATGTGATCGATCGCAGCCTGATCAGTCGGATGGCGTATACGGTCGAGCATTTCCTGCCGACGATTCCTCAGACGCTGTACAGCGGGATGGGCAAGGACCAGGTGGCTAAACTCATTTCCTATCGTGAGGCCTGCCGCCTGATCTGGGAGCGCTGCGACCAGGAAGTGATGCCAGAGGACTTTGCCGAGGCATGGCACGAAACCCTCGCCTGGCACGACGATGAAGGCCAGACCGTACTGGCCTGGAATATCGTTATCGATCGGTTGTGCGGGATGCTGGTCGACCGTACGGGCGTTCACTACAACATCATCGAGCTGGTGCTCGACAACATCGTGACTTTTCGCAAGCGGCGATGGGATCTGGAAGAGCACGAGGCGTTTCTCCCGCTGGATGATGAACTGACCCTGAAGCGCGATCCCGATGCCTTGCCCCCCACGCTTTACCCACCGCTACCGGAGGAGGAACACCGCAGCAACCCTCGAACGCCCGATAACGACGGTCCAGGTGTTTCATCGGTGCAGTCGAACCGGGCAACGGGTGAGCAGTGTCACGATACATCGGAGATCGAGGCAGACACTTCCATGCCGGAGAGGGAGTCCAGTCAGCAGCAGAACAACGAGCTGACCCGACTTCGCAAGCAGGTGGCACAACTACAGGAAGAAGAATCCCAACGTGCCGATTCGTCAAATGATGCCTCGACCGACATGTTGCTGATGCCCCCGCCGATGGCAGACGAGGAGCCTGCTACCGAGGCTGAACCGACCGATATGCCGGCGGGGGCATCCCTCGATGAGCGGCAGGCGCGTCTTCAGGGACAGGTGCTGTCGGAGTGGCAGGAAAGCCCCGGTAAGCGGGGATATCGGCACTATCTGGCAGAACAACTGGGGGTCGCCACCATCGACTTCGAACGGGCGGCTCCCCTGTCGATTCCCCTGATGTCCGGTGACACGACGCCTCCGATTACCGATATCTGGTTCATTGAGGGGACCCATGACTCCATCCGGGCCCTGCGCATTCAGGTGCGGGAATTCGCCCAGGCTATCGCCCGCTGGGGGGGATTTGGGGGTAGCGAGATCGTGGTCCCTGTCGAGGAAGGTATCGGCTTCGATTTGATCCCTCTTGAGGATTCGCCGGATCGTCGGTCGCTGCTGGCCTGGCAGGCACTGGCGAGCCTGCGCGGAGAATTGAATCCGGAGTATCCCACCGATGCCTCGCTATGGGGGGAACTACTCGGCACCCATGGCGACGATGCCGACTGCACGTGGAATGACGCCATCCTGGTGCGCTACTTCCGCTTGATCCGGTTAATCCGCCGGCTCCGCGCCCACTTGCATGACAATACGGGGGACGAGGCATGACGACGATCAACCAGCATCTCAATCACGCACTGCTGACCCAGGTCATGGCCCTGTTGCGGGAAGGCAACATGCGCAAGGCCCTGGCCCTGGGATTCAGTGAAGACGAATTGCGCACGCTGCGGCGTATGCGGGCCAGCGAGATCGAGTCACTGGCTTGTACGGGGCGGGTTTTTGCACGCTTCTCGGTCGATCATCAGGCACTCAAGGGTATCCTATCGCGGCTCGACGAAGACCAGGATCGGGAATCGTTGATCGACCGCTGTCTGCGCTTGGGAGCCAGCGTCAGCATGATGGGCACATTCTTCGGCCTGACGACGAATGACTGTGCCTCGCGACGGCAGCTCCTGGGAATCGAGCCGCGCCAAGGGCGCCTCGCCATGCCATCGGAAGGGCAGGAACATGATGCCTGGGAGCGCTGGCAGCATATTGCGCCGGATCCCCGGGATGCCGAGGACGTGCAGGGCATGATAACGCTGGCGAGTGAGACCGGCTTGCCGCTGGCCGTGATCTGGCACCTGGTCAAGCAGTGGGCAGAACCGGACCAGCCGCGTACGACAGTGCCAGCGGAAGAGTGCGTCCATGAAGGAGTGACATGATGGCGGTCGCAGAACGTTCCGGAACACGGGACTGGCAAACATTGATCGGGCGTGCCGCCTCCGCCATTACCCGACGACGAGGCGAGGCGTCGAACTCCGAGAACAAGACGCCGAGAGACAAGCAGGAACTGGATGGCCTGCTGTTCTTCGGCAACCCCCACGAGACGGTTCCCCGTGCACTCTTGCTCGATCCCCGGCTCGGTCATGTCGACAAGCTTGGCTGGCAAATGATGCGGCTGCTGGTCAATCCGGATCGCACCACCTGCTTTCCGACCTATGACGAGTTGCAGCCGTTGCTGCGCGGGGCGCCTGGTGAACAGGCCTCACGTGCCACAGTGGCACGGGTGATCGCGGTCCTGCGCCTGACACGTTGGCTGAGCCTGGGGCATCGGGCTCGGGACAAGCACAACGGCCGGGTCATCGGCAATGTCTATATCCTGCACGACGAACCCTTGTTGCCATCCGAGGCCGAGATCTTCGATGCCGAGTACCTGGAGTTCGTTTGCCAGTGTCTCGAGCACCGCAATCGTGTCGTCAATGCGGTCGCTCACTCGGTATTCGAGGAGATCCAGCAATCGGGGGCGCTGCATTCGCTACCGGATCGATTGCAGATCATGTCGCAACGGGCAAGACGCCATGAACTGATGCGTGACTCCTCCACCCATGCCAAGTCGCGTAAACGGCATCAGGCGCCTTCCACCTCGCCCGGATCCTCAGCGAAGTCCAGCCAGTTCTCAGTGAAAACTCAGTCGATTATCAATGACTTGGCAGCCAGTTCTCGACGAGAACTCAGGGAGTGTCCACCGAGAACTGCCCTGAGTTCTCAGCAAGAACTCAGCCCGGAATCAACCAGTTACCCCTCAGTTTTCCCTGAGAACTCTGTTAGTACGGTACGTACTACACACAATGTGTGTAACAACCGTACCGTGCGCGCACGCGAGGGAGGAAACACACCGGATCAGAATCTGGTTTGGCCCGGCTCGCTGGGACTTGATGCTGCCGACCGCCAGGCCCTGTCTTTGCTGCTTCTGGATCTACCGAGTGAGTTGCGCCAGCCCGTGCTCGATGAAGCGTCCGGGCGAATCGAAGCTGGTGAGGTGAGACATCCCAAGGGCTTTTTGAGGACACTGATCAAGCGGGCCGTGCAGGGAGAGTTCGTTGCCACCGGGCATGCCCAACAGCAAGCAGTCAAACGAGGAGAAACCCGTCTGCGTAGCCATGCCACTTCTCCTCGTAATGAGGTGGCTGCAACCCATGCCCGTTCAGCTGACTCACCGAGTATGGAGACTGCCTGCCCGAGAGTGACGCCCCGGGAAGCCGCCGAGGCACGAGAGGCGTGCTTAAGGAAAGTGGGCCTCAGACGGTAAGAAACCCTAAAGGATCCTATTAAGGTTTTGGGTATTCAGTGACCCGTCGCCACAAGACAGTGCTTCCAATCGACATTGACCTCTCAGGCAAGAAGGATTGGAGCACTATGGCAACAGCAGGCCGGTTGGGCGCACTACGAAGCAAGATCGAGCTGACGCTGCACACGCATCACGCGGTACGCCTTTGGCATGGCCGTGGTGTGGAATCCGGGTTACCACAAATCATCGGAATGCGTCAGTTCCTGTTGCTGGCTGGCAAGATCAAGCAGAATGCCGCCAAGGACGATCCCTATGCCGACTATTGGTTGCTGAAGCTGGATGATCGCCTGAAACATGCACGTATCCAGCTGGACCAGCGACTGAACCAATCACATACCTTGCTGGAAAAACTGCCCGCCGAACTCGAAGTGGAAGAGAACCTGAACCAGCAGCCCATGAGAATCCCGGTCTTTACCGGGGGACAGCACGGCTGGTTGGCGCTCCGCTTGCTTATCGATTTCGATCGTTTCGTTAGAGAGGTCATGCTCGCCCACCATGTTGCCCTGATCGGGCGTCGCCAGACAGACGATCTTATCCGCACAGGCGGGCATGTATTGCGCAGCCTGTGTGCCAGTCCTCAGAAATACCCTGGATTCAGCGGTGCCACTCGCGATGACTTCGCCGCCAACAATGCCAAGGCGAGAGAGGCCATCGAGAAATATGGTGAGCTTCCCCAGGATGTGCTGAAAGGGATAAGACGCAGTGACTTTGCCCCAGCATTGTTCAAGTCAGGGCCTGAGCCGTCTCCGGCATCTTCAGCAACGCCGTCGGGGTGGGAGGCGACATCCAATGGTGACGCTAGTGATGCCGACAACTCTGAAGAAGACGCCGGAGGAAGTTGAGCTGGGAGACTGTGACAGTGTCACAGTCTCCGAATGCCGGTGCAGGGGTGTGACGGCGTCACAGTCTCCGAATGCCGGTGCAGGGGTGTGGGGCAGCCATGAGGACCCACGGGGGTAGGTGATGCGAGAGCGGGAGCGAGACGATCGCCATGGTAGCCACTCGAAAACGTGATAGGCGTTCTGCACTCGATGTGTACGGCTTCGCACCAGAAGGGTACGCAAAGGGCCTTTTACCTTTTAAGGGTAAGGGGGAGTTGCTGCGATTCCGAGATGAACTGGAACTGGTCCAGTTGAAACTGCGGCAGCAGGCGATCGACCTTGCCAATGCTTACAACCAGGAGCTCTTGAAGAATACGGGTATCGTGCTAAGGCCACATTGGCGAAAGAATGAAATAGCCTGCTCCCTTCGCTGGCGCGACCGGCATCAGCACCGAATGGGGCTTCGTTTGTGGGAGGCAACAGTGGCACAGGCGGGGCCGGGGATGCGAGAAGCACTGGTCGACATGGAGGTCGAGCGATGCCTCTTCAATGGTGCTGTTTCTGTGGTAAGCCGGCAATTATGGCGGGTACGACGTGTATTGGCCGACATTGAACATGCCGAATCTTACCTACTGGCCAACAGTCGGGATAAGAACACAGGAAATATTGGAGAAAGCGATACACGTTAATGGGTGATAAATATCGGGACTTCTCGTGCACGGTGTTGGTATGGATATATATCGTACTAACGATTTGATATTGGCTGAATAACCATTGATCGCGATATCAAAGCGCCAATGATAAACCTTCCACGCCCCTTTTAATGTTTCCTGATGCTTTCTCCCTTCTCCTCGGCGAGAGTCGCACGGACCTAATGGTTCTTGTAGCCAGTTTCTCGGGAGGAACGCCATGAGTACGCGATTTTCAGGGGTAGGCAATATCGGGAGCGATCCCGAGGTTAAGGTATTTTCCGGTGAAGAAAACCAGCCACCGGTGGCTCTGCTGCGTTTCAACGTGCGCTTTGATAATCCCGTTCCAAGCAATGGAGAACTGGTCGATCGTGGTGGTTTCTGGGCCAATGTCGTGCGCTGGCATCCCGATGTGGAGACGGCCGAGAAATGGATCCGTCTGTATCAGCGAGGTATGCGGGTCATGGTGGATGGCCGGATGGAATATCGAGAATGGGAGAAGGATGGAGAGCCGCGTGATGCCTTCCAGGTAAGAGCCAGCCATATCGGGATCCTGCCGCATCGCCTGGTCAAGGTTGAGATGGAGGAGCGATCCCCCGCTTCGGGACAGCAAACGTTGGGAGAGCTGCCGCAGGAGGATGATGAGATACCGGAATCCTCAACCGACCAGGCCGCCGATCACTCCTTCGATGAAGAGAGTTCCCCATAGGTCGATGCCGGGAAGGTGCCATTGGCACCACCCCGGCTTTGAGGCTGCTCAAGTGATTGGCAGAAAGGGGGAACATGCGAACTACCACACAATGGCTTGTGCTGACGGTGGTTACGCTCCTCGTAGGGTGTACTACCGACGACCATCTCTATTCACAAGGACGATGTCTTACCTGCGTCAACAATCCTTTGACCGGGGAGCCACTGAACTACGAGTCCGAGGAAAGAGCGAGGTCGGCAAATGGGGAGCGGCGTTCAGACCAGGCAGTCGTTATCGAAGACTCGAGCATACGGGGGAGTATCGACCTGTCTTCCCATCTCGATGTGGATACGGTCTATGCACGATTGAAGTCCGAGTTCGGCTTTCGTTCACGTGCCGACTTCAGCCCGAATGATACCGCCGACAAGCTGGCCATGATGGATGCGGCCTGGCATCACGAGGCAACGCCGGGTGCCTATTACCGGTTATCCGACTATGTCACGCAAATGATGGCCGGCAGGGCTGTGAGAATCGTGCTGCGTGCGGAGATCCGGAAGGAAGGTCAGGGCACCGGTATCACACTGGCCTATGCACCGGCTGACAGTCTCTATGACGGTGAGGCGATGGGAGCAGCTCTGAAAGCGAGAGCTGAGCATCAGTTGTAAGGATGGTAGTCTCTAATATATGGCAGTGGGACCTGGATGATGTATAACTCGGATACGAAACATGGATGTTTATAAGCTCAAGGTGTCGGATTGGGGAGAGAAGCCGCTAGACAAGGATCGGTTCGAAGCCGAGACCAAGAAGAAGCGACCCTATTATGTCATTGATGAGAAAGGGCGTGAGACCTACTTCGCGGTATGTCCTGCCTGTGACAACCCTATCCAGATTATCGGCTTTTATCGACGTCTTCGACATACCGATAAACCCTACGCCAAGCATTACGCGAAATCCGTTCCGGCATTGGCCACCTATCGCCAGGAAGCCTATGAATACTGTCCCTATGCCAATCCTCGGCAACATGACAGGGCAGCAAGGAAAAGTCCCCATGATCCATTAGGCGAGAAAATACTGGCGTTGTTGGTTCAGGAATTTGACCGGGTGATCTATCTATTGGAGAAAGCCATCGGGCTTCGTATTTCCAACAAGCTGGCTGAGCAAATGCTGGTGGATTATAAGGCAATGGAAGGGCATCTCTATACGGGAGCTACCTTATCAAACATTCCTTGGGTTTTTGCCTACATGACGAATTCGAAATCCATAGTAGGTCGAAACATCCTGGACACGGACATGGTAGAGGCCATTATAGAAAAAGTGGATGGGGCAAGTGTCGATGAGGAATCTGGCTTTCTGTGGCAAAGTCCTGAAGCGAAGGCTAGCAAGCAATTTCTCGATATCAACTATTGCTTTATCCATCACCGCTCTCGCCGTGAAGATCATAGTGTTAAGGAATCCATGGTGATGGAGGTTACCCAGGGGAGTCGCGCCGAGCAGGTATATCGAAAAGCCATCGAGTTCGATAGGGAAGCTTTTCAGCGATTGATTCATGCCTCGGGGGAACGGGTAAAAAGGCCGCGAAAGGACGTATTGGTTGGCATGGCGAAAAGGATCTTGCGCGGCCTCGAATGAAAGTGTTCGGTCGTATGTCACGTCAGTCGATGTTCTGATAACGCGAACTAACCTGTAACCACCACTCTTCAGGCAAGGAGGGGACGACGCCCTCCTGCTCTGCGAACTTCATGCATTGGAGCACCGTCTCGAGTCCAAGCGTGAATTGATGATGCTGGTCTTTGAGGGCGAACACCATATATTCATCTTTCGCCAATTCATCGGCCTTGGGTTCAGTATCTGGTGAGGAGAGTCTGGCTCGGTTGTGAAGCATTCCATGATGTTCCGACATTTGGCGCACCTCTTTTTTGCAGACAAGGTGGCATGAGCATCTCATCTCCATGTCATATCTTCAGACATAACCCTAAGCGCCAAGTATAGAATTTCTTGTTCCCATTCTTCTTGCCCGGGAAGAAGGTGATGCCATTCCAATATAGGGAGCGTTGGAGATGGCACGTCTCTTCCTCTGCGAGAAACCCTCCCAGGCACGTGACATCGCCCGGGTCCTCGGTGTCACGCAAAAAGGGAGCGGGTGCTTGCAAGGTCATGATGTTGTCGTGACCTGGTGTTATGGCCACTTGCTGGAGCAGGCAACGCCGGAAACCTATGATCCTGCCTGGAAGCGTTGGGCGCTGGAAACACTACCGATACTGCCCCGGGAATGGCAGCTGGTGATCAAGCCGGATTGGCGAAAGCAATTCAACATCATCAACAAGTTGCTCAAGGATTCGACGGAAGTGGTGATCGCCACGGATGCCGAGCGCGAAGGCGAGCTGATCGGTCGCGAGATCCTCGAGTATTGCAATTACCGCGGGCCCATCACTCGGTTATGGCTATCGGCCCTGGACGACGTCAGCATCCGCAAGGGGCTGGCGGACCTCCGTCCCGGTGCGTCGACCGAGACCTTGTATTGTGCGGGGTTGGGTCGAGCTCGCGCCGATTGGTTGGTCGGCATGAACCTGACACGTGCCTATACAGTGCTGGCGGGACGTCAAGGGCATGACGGGGTGCTCTCGGTTGGGCGAGTTCAGACCCCGACCCTCAAGCTCGTGGTGGATCGGGATCGCGAGATCGCCGCTTTCGTTCCCAAGCCGTTCTGGGACGTGGTCGGGACGTTCCAGGCCGAGGAAGGCCTGTTTCAAGCCAAGTGGAAGCCGAGTGATGAGAGCCTTCTCGACGATGAGGGACGTTGTATCGACGAGCAGGCGGCAAGGGCCCTGGTACAGCAGGCCGAAGGCCACCCCGGTCGTATCGTCTCGCTGGAAACCGTTCGCAAGCAGCAAGCGCCGCCACTGGTGATGGATTTGTCGACGTTGCAGCAGGAGGGATCCCGGCGCTGGGGCTACGGCGCGCAGGAAGTGCTGGATATCGCCCAGGCGCTCTATGAAACCCACAAGGCCACCACTTATCCGCGTACCGACTGCCGCTATCTGCCAGTCTCCCAATTCGATGAAGCGCACCAGGTCGTGACAGCGCTGCAACAATCGGATCCCTCATTAACACCGCTTATCGACGCCCTGGATCTCTCACGCAAGAGCCGGGTCTGGAACGACAGTGAAATCACGGCGCACCATGGGATCATTCCTACCACCTCGCCATGTGATGTAACACGGATGAGCGTGCCGGAGCACAACCTGTACGACCTGATTCGCCGGCACTACCTCGCGCAATTCCTGGTACCACACGAGTTCGATCAGACCGAAGTGATCCTGGATTTGGTAGGTGAAACCTTTGTGGCTTCAGGCCGACAGGTGAGGGTGGAGGGCTGGCGTGAGTTGTTCCGACGTCCCGCGTCAGGGGACGACGGTGAGGAACAGGAGTCTTCCGGGAAGGCCAAGAAAGAGGACCGGGCGTTACCGGCGCTCCAGCAAGGCGAGGTCTGCCCGGTGACCCACCTTGAAATAGCGGCGAACAAGACCAAGCCACCCAGGCCGTATACCGAGGGGACGCTGATCAAGACGATGAAGAATGTGGCGCGCTTCGAGACGAATGAAAAGCTCAAGGCGCGACTGAAGGTGTCCTCGGGGATTGGCACCGAAGCGACTCGGGCCGCGATCATCCAGACGTTGCTGAAGCGGGGGTTGCTCCGGAAGAAGAAGGGGATTGTGGTGTCGACTCCCATGGCACAGCAGCTGATCGACCGGCTGCCGGCCATGATCACGAATCCCGGGATGACGGCCTTGTGGGAGCAGGCCCTGGATGAGGTGGCAGCAGGACGGATGACGCTCGAGGATTTCATGGAGCGTCAGGAAATCCTCATCAAGCGGCTTATCCAGCAGGCTTCTGATGTGACCATGGATCTCCCGCCGCCATCGACACCGAAGTGCCCGGAATGCGGGGCCAATACACGCAAGCGGAATGGCCAGTATGGGCCGTTCTGGAGCTGCTCCCGTTTTCCGGAATGCAAGGGGATGGTGAAGATCGAATCGCGGGGGCGGCGCAAGAAGACGTCTCGTGAGAAGGCTGGTCACTGTCGTGGCAAGGGACGTCGATAGCGTCTCCGCATGTCGTCTTGACGACGGCCGACATGCCTTCAATAATGACCACGAACCCCGTTGGTTGCTGTCGGTCTACACGCAACGCCCTTTGAACCTTCTATGGTTCGATACCCCAAGCATCCACGCCTCGGGTAGCGGATGCGCCCAAGCCTTCCTTTAGGCTTCACACTGCGTCATCAACAGTCTGGGTACGAGGCTCCTTCTTCCAAGGCCAACGTGGTAGTTGGCCACTCTCTATCTGCTCGCAAACTGGCCAGGCAGGTGTCCCCGGCGGGGCCTCTTCCTGGCCGGTTGCGATCATTTCACGCCTGCGGTGCCCGCCGCATCACCACTACGGGCGCCCTTTGTGCGGGGATCCGTGCTTGGCAATACCGAGTTCGGCCGCGAAGATCACTCGGGTGCGACAGCGTCGGCATGGCTAGCGGGACATGCAAGGTTGCGCATGGCGGCTTTACTATTGTTCGTTGCTCCACGGCAGGTAACACCTACACCATGTCACTGGTCTTCAACCCCAAGGGGTGGCATCCGTTCGATGCCGCGCCTTGCGAATGGAGATCAGTCACGATTTGGCCCATGCGGCCAGTTCGTGGCGTCTCGACAGGGCAAGTGCTGTCGCTGGCAGCCCGGTGGTCTCGACCGGACCCAACGAGACACCCAGGCACCCGGCGTTTTGAAGGGTGCGCCGCTTTGCGGTAACGCCGTCCCGAAGTCCCCACGCATCCCGAGATGGGGACACCGCCCAGGCGGTTGGATGCCACCTTCAACTATCGGCATGCGCCGATGGCTTTCCTATCACCCACCACGGGGAAACACGTCCCCGGTGGGGAGAGATGTTTCTTCGTGGATGTCGACTCCCAAGGAGAAACACCATGACGACTTCTACCCAAGCCAAGCAAAACGGCAATCCATTCTTTGATCTGCATATCACCGGCCTCGGCTATCTGAATCGCGTTCGCGAAGTCACCCCCAAGCGCGGCAATCCCTTTTGGGCATGTGACATCGCGGCGCTCAGTGGTCCAGCCGACGATGTGGAATATCGACGCTTCGACTGCCGCGTGAGCGGACATGATGCGATCAAGTTGGTCAAGCGCTGCCAGGAGGCAGTGGATCAGGACCGTAAGGTGCTGATCGGTTTCAGGCTGGGGGATCCCTGGATCGATACCTTCACCTACGAGAAGGGAGAGAAGCAGGGGCAACTCGGCATCAGCCTGAAGGCCCGGCTGCTGTTCATTAGCTGGATCAAGATCGATGGCGAAGGTGTGTATCAGGCACCTCGTCGCGGCGAGGCATCTCAGGAGTCTCCCAATGATTCGGAGGTGCCGGAGGAGCACAGCGCATCGACCTCGGTTTCCAGCGAGCGGGGTTCTCCTGCTGGTGAAGCGGCAGGATCGTTCGATTCACCGGCTGGTATCGCCTGAGCCTTTCCTCAACACCCACCCATCCGGGGAGTCATCTCCCCGGTGGGGGGCTCTCCGGCGATGTCGTTCATCGAAGGAGAAACACGATGTCCCGATTCGTTCCCAATCCGTACGCCATTCCGGGAGCCCTGATTCGTGAAGATGTGCTGCGCGAGCAGTTCAGCCTGATCGTCGGGGCGACGCGGTGGGAGTACCAGCCCGATGAGGATCCAGCGGATCCCTGGTTGGAAGTGCGCCTGCATGAGTATGCCGGCCGCTATGCCACGGTCAGCGATGTAGTGGCCAGCTTGCCCAAGGTGATGGCTTCCCTGTCGGATGACATCATGCCCCGTCATGCTGTCGTCATGGATCGCTTCGATCGCCATGTAGCAATTGCCGTCTTTCGTTGGGCGGCCTTCCAATGGCTGTTGCCCCCGGCATCCCCGGATGAGGAGGCCGCCATACGCCGTCGGATGGCCGAGCTCGAGGACGTTGCGCATCGTGAGATCGTGCTTGCCGACAACTTCAGCACTGCCAGACTACTGCGTGGACACGCCCTGGATCTGAATCTGCACCTGATGCTTGCCCCCTACTACCGGCCCTATGTGCGTCGAGAACTGGAGGCACTGCAGGACGTCCCTCTGCGTGAAGCTTTGAAAGGTAACATCTCGCGAGTTGCCTGATCTTAACCCCTTCACCCCCACCTACCCGGAGTCTTTGCCTCCGGGGAGGTGGGTTCATGATGATTTTCCTCTCAATTCTCTACCCGCACGGGCCATTGGATAATGGTTCCTTCATTTTCCTGGGGGAAGGATGCTTTAGCAGATATCCTGAATATTCGTAAATGAAGGAAGCTATAGCTTCGTTCTCCAAAGAGGCTACGAATCATTAATTTACCCAGTGTCAGTCCACCAAACTGCTATCTCGACCCTGGGTGATGTTCATGTGTTTTTTTTTAGAGTTACTTTGGTTAAGTAGAAGCTGGTAATGGTAAATAAATGTCCTGTTGCGGGCGGGGTGTGGCACGTATAATGCCGGCCTCATTATTCGACTGATCCGCTTGTTGAGGAAGCATTACTTCTCTAGTCCTTTGCCGATCATGAGTTGTATGGTGAATTCCAGTCTCACAATATATTTCAAAGTAGTCTTTTGTTTCCCGCTGTAAGCTATAATTATTTGGGCAAAGCTGGACGTCAATCTATGACAGCCGAAAAGGTAAGCGCCAAGAACCTAGGCTTGTACCCCCCTCGGTCAAACTCATCTTCTTCCCGCGATCCCTCTTCTCCGAGAACCATTACGGTCATGGCGGACGGCATGATTGTGTCCATTGATTACAGTGCCGGACATTAGCCAGTAATTGGTGGGCAACAATTAACGCAAGAGAATAATGAGGTATTCCATGAAATTCTTGACATTGACCGCGACTCTCTTCGTTAGCTTGCTTGCTTCAGGCACGGTGCTGGCATCGGATTCATCATACTTGGACCAGCGTAGTGCACGCCTTCATCAGACGACTGGTGAGAGAGACATGGTGCGAGTCAGTACGGATACCCCTATGGTATCGGAGGCATCGTATTGGGAGAAACGCAGCGCACAACTTAACCGGGCGAACAGTGAAATAGCTGACCTTCAGCAGGAAAAGCATAGCGCCAGAGGGCTAATTCTAGTCAACGATCCCGATGTTTGGTGGCGCTGATACGGCTTGTCTCTGTATGTCGCCAGAGACCCCATTCGCAAAAACCATGAATAGAGGTGAATAAGTCTATGAAGGTTAATATGATCACTCCAGCCTGCTGCTCAGCACGATTTCCCCGACCTCCTGCTGGAACCATGGACACAGTTGCATTAGAGGAGGGCTGGGAAGCGGTCGAGCCTAGAAATACCGAGCGAGCTGAGGATTGAGTCGATCATTGAGGATGAGAAAGAAAGAGCATTATCTTCGTATCAGGAATGGAGTGTATCGTTCCTGAAGTGCCAGGGCCTGATTCGGGTCCTGGCGTTTTTGGCTAACGTTCCCTTGGTCGCTCGGTGGCTTCATCTTTCAGCACCTTAACGGTCAAGGCACAAATATCTTCCTCCGCCGCTTAGCGTTTCCCGTCGACGTATCCACTTCTCGCGCGCACCTTGAGACGCAGTTCGGAGTGTTCTCATGCGCGAGGATGACCCATGTTTCCCACGCTCAAGGCAATCCTGCTGGCGAGTAGCTTGTTGGTCCCCATGCTCCTGGTGGGATGCGCGCAACAGCCAACATCGCCTCCTTCGGCAACCGAGATGCCAGCCTCGTCATCTCCGGAGGCGAAAGCGCTTGTCATTCCGTCCCGGGGGCCATCTCGGCGAATGATGAGTGAGGCAAGATTCATTCATCAGGCAGGTATGACCAGCACCCAACACGATGTGGCTAAGGATTTCCCTACCGTCGAGGTATGGAGAAGCAGTCGCTACCAGTTGGTGACGACCAGTGCGACGCTCGCCCAGCGTGATCTGCTTGAGCAGTTAGTCCAGCTGCGGTTCCCCGGCACTATCCCTGCCACCGTCGAAGATGCGCTGCGCCAGACCTTGCGCGATACCGGTTTCACTCTCTGTCCACCTCAGGGAGTGCCCCAGTCGCTGTTATATGGAAATCCGCTGCCGGCCGTCCATCGCCGCTTGGGGCCCATGCCGTTGCGTGAGGCGCTGACGGTCCTGGCGGGATCGACGTGGGAGATGCAGGTGGATCCCATTGCGCGGCTGGTCTGCTACCGGCTGCGTGACCAGCCGCTGGCAATGAGGAGGTGACGATGTCGAAACGTTGCTTGCTGTGGCTATTGATCGGAGTGTCGGGAGCTGTCTTGCCCGCCGTGGCCCAGGAAACCACCTCTCACGAGGCACGCGATGTGGAGCGGGAGACGGTCCGCCACCAGGCGACTGATCGTCAGGCGCTTCGTCGGGAACAGGCCGAGGCCTGGGGGCTGACGGAAAAGGAGTGGACACGCTACGAGACCCTGATGCAGCAACAGCGAGGAATCTGGTCGCCCAACCTGGATCCCATCATGACCCTGGGGGTGGAAGCACGCACCGAAGAAGAGCGTCAGCGTTATGCCGAACTGCTGGTCGAGGTCGAGCGCGATCGGGTTGAACGGGAACTGGCCTTCCAGCGTGCCTACGACGAGGCGTGGGAACGTCTCTATCCCGATGCCATGCCGGTCGAAAGCTTTACCTCGCGTTCGTCGTCTTCCCCGTTCGATGGTCGGGCCTCAAGCGAACAACCCTCACGGCTTGGCGTGGTCGTGGCGATCGATGGCTGTTCGGCATGTGATGCCACCGTGCAGCGTCTGGTTCGTCAGGGAGTCTTGATGGATATCTTTGTCATCGACAGCGGTGGCGATGACATGGCGATCCGTCGGTGGGCGTCCCGCCTGGACGTCCCGCCGGAGTGGGTTCGCCGGGGGCTGATCACCCTCAATCACGGTGACGAGCTGTCGGTGGGTATCGACCAACTGCCCCAGGTACTACCGAGGGGGTGACCGATGGTCATGAACGGACAGGCTCGTCGGTGGTGGGGAATGGGCGCCATGTTACTGCTGATGGCGATGGCCGCTCGTGCCCAGGACGTGCCGCCGGCCTACGTGGTGGCGGCAGAATTTCATGGCGTACCGCCCGACGTGCTGTATGCCGTGGCCAGTGCTGAATCCGTGATCAGCCTGAAGGCGGGGCGTCGTCCCTGGCCCTGGACATTGAATGTGCGGGGCAAAGGCTATCGTTTCGCCAATCGTCGTGCCGCCTGTGATGCATTGCGACTGGCGCTCGACGAGACCCCGTTGGTCGATGTAGGCATTGCCCAACTGAATGTACGTTGGCAACCGCAGCTATTTGATCAGGGCCAGCGCTTCGCCGATCCCTGCGCGGCGTTGGATCCCTACGCCAATCTGGAGGAAGCTGCGCGACTGCTGCGTGGCCACTTTTCGGACACCGGGGACTGGCTCATGGCCGCCGGCCGTTATCACCGGCCCGCCGGAGGGTCGCCGGCGGCTCGCTATCGCCGGGTGGTCGCGGAGGAACTCGCTCGCCTGAGGCCACAGGGACCATCACTGGCCCAACGGCATGGGGACGTGAGCCGTGTTACTGAATCCTCTCCCTCCGACCCCGACACCTTCCTGACCTGGAGGACGCCCGACGAGCCTGTCTGGTCCTGGATATCACCCGAACCGGTGCGCTGGGACAAGGTCGTGGCCAGCCAGGGCATCCTGCACTGAATCCTGAGGAGACGGACCATGCCGAGGAAAGTACAGAGACTTGTCATCCTGTTCATGGGCTTCCTGTCGCTGGTTGGCCAGTCCCATGCACAGCCATCGGGTATGCCTGAGTTGATCGTGGTAGCCGATTACGGTGGTGAACCGGCCCGCCCCTATTACGTGGCGATTGGAGCGGCAGGAATACCCGAGGCCGAGGGCTTCGAGGTGACCGATACGTCGACTCGGCCTGCCAGCAAACCCTTCAGCGAACAGGACATGCTGCCGGTCAGGAGCGAGTTGCTGTCGCCCGGACAGGTCACGCCTCGCCGACTTACGCTGCCGAGGCGCATGACGCCGTTCTTCCTGATCGGATCCGACGAGGTGTCTCACCAGTGGCTGGCACAACGACGCAATCGCCTGCATGAGATGAATGCCGTGGGGCTGGTCGTCAATGTCGAGGATAACGCGGTGCTGACACGGCTAAGAGAGGTTGGTCAGGGATTGGAACTTCGTCCCGTCTCAGGCGATGACATCGCCGGCCGGTTGGGGATTGCGCATTACCCGGTGCTCGTCACGCCGGATGGACTGACGCAGTGAGGGCCGAGCATGAGTCAGTCGTATCCCCTCGAGTCCCTGCTGCGACCGGCCGTCGAGCTCAATACCGTGGTGGTCTGTGTGGCCTCGGCGGTGCTCTGTGTCGTCGCCCCCTGGGCAGTGGCCTTGACGCCGAGCGTCGGGATCGGAATGGCAGCTGGCTTCCTGGGCTTTGGCCTGTGGCGGTTACGGCAAGCCTGGGTGGTACTGCGCTACCGGCGCCACATGCGACGCCTGCCACGCTTCGCGTTGCGCAGTGACCAGATTCCCGTCAGCCCCCGGAGTCTGTGGCTCGGCAAAGGTTTCCGCTGGGAAGCGAAACACACCCAGCGCTTGCACGAGAGCTTTCAGCCGGAAGCCAAGCCCTTTGTTCAACCGTCGCTCGCCTATCGAATCGCGAGGCATCTCGAGAACCGTCTCGAGCGTTATCGGACGTTGTACGTTGTCATTCGTCTGCTGAGTGCGGATACCATACTGAATCCGTTTCGGCCGCTACCGCCCGTAGGCGGCATCCCGGCATTGCATGCGGTCGAGTGGCGCGAGATGGATGTGCGGCTGCCGCTGGGCGAGCGGGTTGGCCATACCCTCGTCGAAGGCACCACGCGTGTGGGCAAGACGCGCCTTGAAGAGGTGATGATCACCCAGGATATCCACCGACCCAGTCAGGAGGTGGTGATCTGCTTCGACCCCAAGGGCGATGGCGACTTGCTGCTGCGCATGTACATCGAGGCACTGCGGGCCGGTCGGGGAGACGAATTCTATATTTTCCATCTCGGCTGGCCGGATATCAGCGCTCGGTATAACGCCGTGGGACGTTTCGGGCGGATCTCCGAAGTCGCCACCCGCCTGGCTGGTCAGCTCTCGGGGGAAGGCAACAGCGCCGCCTTCCGCGAGTTTGCCTGGCGCTTTACCAACATCATCGCCAGGGCCCGGCATGCCCTGGGTCAGCGTCCTACCTATGACCAGATCCTCTCCGATGTCGTCAATATCGACGGCCTGATGATCGAGTATGCCCAGCAGACACTCGTCTCCCATGACACGCACGCCTGGGAAAGCATCAGCGAGATCGAGAGCCGGCTCAACGACAAGTCGATACCGATCGCCATGAAAGGCCGCGACAGGCGCGTGGTGGCCATCGAGCAGTACCTGCAGAAGGTGAGAGTGCACGATGCCGTGCTCGAAGGGCTGCGCTCGGCGGTGCGCTACGACAAGACCTATTTCGACAAGATCGTTGCCAGTCTCCTGCCGTTACTCGAGAAACTGACCTCCGGGCGTATCGCCGAGCTGCTCTCCCCCGACTACCACGACCTGGAGGACCCGCGGCCGATCTTCGATTGGCAGCAGATCATCCGCAAGCGCGGCATCGTGTATGTCGGGCTCGATGCGCTTTCGGATTTCGAGGTAGCGCAAGCGGTGGGGAACAGCATGTTCGCGGATCTCGTCAGTGTCGCCGGCCACATCTACAAGCACGGTATCGATGACGGCCTGCCGGGAGCCGGTTCAGGCGAGAAGGTGGCCATCAACCTGCATTGCGACGAATTCAATGAGCTAATGGGCGACGAATTCGTGCCGCTCGTCAACAAGGGCGGTGGGGCAGGAATTCAAATCACCGCCTATACCCAGACCCTGTCCGATATCGAGGCCAGGATCGGTAATGCCGCCAAGGCGGGGCAGGTGGTGGGCAACTTCAACAACCTCATCATGCTTCGGGTTCGTGAGGAGAAAACCGCCGAGCTCCTGACCCGTCAGCTGCGCAAGGTTAACGTCGCCAACCGCATGCTGGTCAGCATGGCCGGTGACAATTCCGACGTGACCACCGATATCGATTTCACCAGTTCCGGCGGGGATCGTATCAGTACCGTCCAGGTGCCGATGATCGAGCCGGCGGATGTGGTCAGCCTGCCGAAAGGGCAGGCGTTCGCCCTGTTGGAAGGGGGCCAGTTGTGGAAGGTGCGCATGCCCCTGCCGAAGCCCGACCGGGGCAAGGATATTCCCCGAAATATCACGGATATCGCCCACCAGATGAAGTCCCGCTACTCGACGGGGGAGCGGTGGTGGGAAGCCGTGATGCCGCCACCGATTCATTTCGAGCCGCCGGAGGAGGCCAGCCGACCCGGCTATCAGGCGATAGTCATGCCGTCCGGCGACGGATGGAACAGCGACAACGAACCATTGCAGGAGGCTGGCCATGCCGCTGGGAGCGAGTAAGGAGGGGCAGGAACGGGAGCAGGTCGTCTCGGTGCGGCTCGATGACGATCGTGGAGCCTCACGCCTGCTGACGCTGCCCGAATCATTGGTCGGGTTGCTGCGCTACGTCGAACTCGGAATCGATCGACTGGAGCTTACCCAGCGGGCGTATCACAAGGGCATGGCGCCGATCTGGGAGTTGGGGGCAAGTGCCGAGGAACGGATCCTGATCCTGCATTGCCAGGATCGGCGCTGGTACCTGCGATGCCGCCTTAAAGCCGTCAAGGTGCATTGACATGGTAACCCGGACCGCGGAACAGACTCAGCAGCGCCGTAGGGGGTGGATCACGAGGCTCTTGGGGTTGCCATGGCAGTTGCTCGGCATTCTGCTGGTGTCGCTGCTGTGCTCGATCGTCATCGAGTGGGCCGGGATCTACTGGGAATGGTGGAGCCAGCCAGGAGCAGAGCATGCCCGACACACCATGGAACGGGAGATGGGGTGGTTGGATAGCGAGTTCACGCGATCCCTGGTGTTTTCACGACCGGTCGCCTCGGCGACGTGGCTGGTGGAGAAGGCTTACGAATGGATGTTCGTCAGCACCGGTATCGCGCCATGGCTGACAAGCAATGCTGACAGCGGCGGCTGGGTGGGCACACTCCATGAATATCTGCAGGCGGCGGTCTACGTGACCCTGATGACGCTGACCCGGGTGGTGATCCTGGTGCTGACGTCACCATTGTTCTTCCTGGCGGCCCTGGTGGGGTTCGTGGATGGCCTGGTGCGTCGTGACCTGAGGAGATTCGGTGCGGGCAGGGAATCGGCATTTGTTTATCACCACGCCAAGCGCGCCGTGACGCCGATTTTTATCGCGGGCTGGCTGATCTATCTCTCCGTACCATTTTCGATCCACCCCAATCTATTCCTGCTACCCTGCGCATTGCTGTTCGGGTTGATGATCAGTATTGCGACCTCGAGCTTCAAGAAATATATCTGACTCATCGCTGCGCCTTCCCCTGTGAAACGAGAAGCGGGAGTGGAACCCCGCGACTTGAACTGACCCCCGAAAGTTGGACACCGCTCCAACTGTAGGGGGTTTTGCATGGCGAGGTATTCCAGTGAGTTCAAGTTACAAGTGGTCCTGCACCACGAGAGTCCGGCGGGAGGAAGCAGACGCACAGCGATACAGTTCGGGCTGGATAGAGGTGTTGTCAGGTCATGGGTAGAGGTCTATCGCCAACATGGTGAGGCAGGATTGGCTCGCCGTACACGCCCCCAGGTCTATGATCTGGCCTTCAAGCTGAAAGTCGTGCGTTTTCTCGAAGAAGGCGGCTCTCTTCGTGAGGCCAGTGCTTACTTCAACATCCCAGCGCGTACTACCATTAGAGAATGGCGGCGCCAGTATGCCTCTCATGGGGTTGACGGCTTGTCTGACCGCCGTGGGAGACCTCGTGTGAAAAAGAAGAAACCGCCATCCTCTGGTACCAAGGCACCTGACCAGATGTCGTGGGGCAGGAATTCAAATCACCGCCTATACCCAGACCCTGTCCGATATCGAGGCCAGGATCGGTAATGCCGCCAAGGCGGGGCAGGTGGTGGGCAACTTCAACAACCTCATCATGCTTCGGGTTCGTGAGGAGAAAACCGCCGAGCTCCTGACCCGTCAGCTGCGCAAGGTTAACGTCGCCAACCGCATGCTGGTCAGCATGGCCGGTGACAATTCCGACGTGACCACCGATATCGATTTCACCAGTTCCGGCGGGGATCGTATCAGGAAGTGCGACCCAAGCGTTACCGGTCCTTCCGAGGTGACGAAGGTGGTCTCGCCGCCAACCGTCTACAGCGCCATTTCCGAGCAGACCGTCCGCATCAGAAGTGGGTAACAGATATTACAGAGTTCAACATTCGAGGGGAAAAGGTCTTCCTGTCACCGGTCATGGACCTCTATAACCGAGAAATCGTGGCATTCTCTATTGCCCGTACCCCTCGGCTGCCGATGGTCATGGCCATGCTGGGTAAAGCCTTGCAGCAGGTCAAAGATGCCGAAGGGCTGGTTCTTCATTCTGATCAGGGCTGGCAGTATCAGATGCCTGCCTATCACGCGGCGTTGACCGCTAGAGGAGCCGAGGTCAGCATGTCTCGTAGCGGGAACTGCCTGGACAATGCCGTCATCGAGAACTTCTTCGGCCTCTTGAAGAGTGAGTTCTTCCATGGCCAGAAATTTACTGGTGTAGAGAGGTTCATCAGGGAACTCCGGGCCTACATACGCTATTACAACCATGACCGCATCAAGGCCAACCTAAAAGGCCTGAGCCCTGTGGAATACAGGATCCAGGCCTTGGGGACCGCCACTACCTGAATCAACCCGTCCAACTATTGGGGGTCACTTCAGACTGCGGGGCTTATCAATGACGATTCACCTTGAGCACTATTGGCCGACGGCAATCTCAGGAACATTGACGCCTTCTTTATCAAGGGCCCTGGCTACCGCTGGACGAGCCACAACGTCGCGCATGCGAGCCGTCCATATTGGATAAGGGCGACCCATCGGCATGCCGATCTTTTCACCCCAGCGGTAAAGCACTAACAGGAATGGATCTACCAAGGTGTAGCCAAGTGTCTGCGTGTGGGTTTGTTCGGTGAGCAAGTCTTCAATGCGCTGAAAGCCATCGTGAATGAGGGTCTCACCGTTGGATCGGATCGCCGCATGCGTGGTTGAATCCGCAGAGAACCGTTCCGGTCGCCAGAGTTCTCCAAATCCCATGCCATGGACCCAACCCACCAGCCAGGCAAGCCACTCGTGACACCGTGCTTCCGCCAAGGGGTCGTTGGGCAGCAGACCTCCTTTCGGATGGCGCCGGGCCAGGTAAGTGACGATAGCGGGTAATTCAGTGAGTGGCTGTGATTCGCCTGGAATCAGCAATACCGGTACCCGGCCCTTGGGATTGAACGCCAGGTATTCCGCTGTTTTCGTACTGCCATCCGCCGTAGACACCAAACGCAAATCGAATGGTTGCCCCAATTCTTCGAGTACAATGTGCACAGCCAAGGAGCAGGCTCCAGGAGAATAGAAAAGCTGATACGCCATGAGACCTCCAGGTTGAACGATGATGCGTAGGCTACAAAGCCACCCCCGAGGTCGACAAACGATACTTTCTCGCAACTAGCCATTAGTGATCGTAATGACAGTATGACGCGCCTCCCGTCACTTCAGATCTTGCTCTCTTTCGAAGCCAGCGTTCGTCTACGCAGCTTCACCCGTGCCGCTGAGGAACTGGCGTTGACCCAGGGCGCGGTGAGCCAGCATGTTCGTGCATTGGAAGCGCGCTTGGACACTCGGTTGTTCCACCGGGAGCGTCTAGGAGTCGTGCCCACAGGGGAAGCCCAACATCTGGCACTTCAGGTGCGCCAGGGCTTGGGAGTCTTGGAGCGAGCCTTCCGGCTCGAACCAAGACAGGCGAAATCGCCTGATCCGGTTCGACTTCGCTTGAGCACACTGCCCAGCGTGGCAAGACGCTGGCTAGCGCCGCGCTTGCAGAACTTCCAGCGTCAGCACTCGAATATTGACGTACAGGTGGAGATGGGCGCGGACCTAGCCAGCCTGGATCACCATGATGGTGTTGATGTGGCGTTGCGCTACGGGCCGGGGAATTGGCCTAGTTTACGTTGTGACAAGCTTGCCGAGGAGAGCATATTTCCGGTGGCAAGTCCGACCTATCTGGGTCCTGGTCCTGCTGATGACGTGGATCTGAGCGCTTACACCCTGCTGCGTCACCCGGCACAGCCGTGGGAGCTCTGGTTCCAGGCCGCTGGATTGCCTCTGGCTGAATCGGCGGAAGGGCCTCAATTCGACGACTTTGACGCCTATATTGATGCGGCGGTGGCTGGCCAAGGCGTCGCGCTGGTGCGCCGTGCCTTGGTGAGCGAGGAGCTGGAGAATGGGCAACTAGTGTGTCCGTGGAAGATCGAAACCCGGGATGTGCATGCTTACTATCTGGTTTGGCGACCAGACAGCGCTAAGCTTGCCGCCATTGAGGCGCTGCGTCTCTGGTTGCTCTCAGAGTTCGCTTAGGCATATAGCACTGGCTGATCATGCATCGTGTTGTGTATGGAGGGTTAGATTGCCGGATAGTGGATCGATCGAAGGCTGGAGGGGCGGTCGTCTGGAATCCGTTATCAATCCTTTGCTGTGTTCCTGGGGAAAGGGGCCTTGCACCGTTGCATCCCGGGGGTGATACAAGGCCCCATATCGCCTGGATACGGCGACTTTCTGAAGTTAATTCATCGGATTGGGTATCGTCAATCAATAGTATCCTATTGTTATGAACGGGAGTTGATGACCTGAGATTCATCAGAACTACCGTAAATGTCGTAAATTGTCTTCAGTTCGAGATAACGAAGTCTCTGTTCCGAGTTATAGTCAAAAGTATCTTCTTGAGATGGCTTAGCAGCACTTGAAGCCCTATGGACAGGGCTTCCTTTTTCGCCTGGCATTTACACTTGCCATGGCAAGTCCTCTCCCAAAAACCTTTCCTGAAACGCTTAACGTTTCCTGCTGAATTCGCCTCCTACCCTGACCACCATGGCGTCAGTCTTATCGCGAATAGCGGGGCCGATGCCATATGACCGGGGGACGTAAATCGCTTCTTTCTCTGCTGTTGGCAGGCGGTCTGGGCAGCATTCTTGGCTTGCCCGCTGCTCAGGCGGAGCTGCATGACGGAATCCAACGCCGCGATCTGGCGCTCATCCAGGCGCAGCTCGAGCAGATCGAGCAGGTAGTGGACCGCCTCGAAGCCCGTCAGGCGCTAGCTGAACCCGCTTCGACGCGCTTCTATCTCGACATTTCCCGGCTCAGAACTGACCTCGAGACCATCTCTCGGGGCATTGACGCGTACCTGGCACCCCCACGGCTTCCGCCACGACAGCCCTTGCCGCTTTCGGGTGATTACTTGCAGGAGGGCCGCTGATGGAGACCACTGCCGCCTTCCAGGCCGGGGCGGGATTCGCTTCCGACACCCTGTTCGTCGTCGTCGCCGGGACCGGGTGTACCGCGGCCTTCCTGTGGGCCATGTGGGCCGCGCTCTCGGCCTACAAGGGCTGGAGCAAGGAACGTGTCGATGGCGACGTGTTCGGACTCGCGGTCCTGCGCGTCGTGCTGTTGGTCGTGATGTTCATCTGGCTGTTCTTGTGAGCGGCCATCACCCTTCCCTTCGGGGAAACAACCTAGGAGAGACGTCATGAAAGCACCTGCCTTGAGCTATTTCTCCCTTACCAAACGTCGGCTGAAGACCCTGATGGGCATGGCCATGTGGCTCCCGACCCTGGCCATGGCACAGGGACTGCCGGAACTGGAGCAACCCTCGCAAGGGGGTGATGGGCTGATGTCCACCATGCAAGGGTATTTCTATGATGCAGCCATCATCATCGGTCTGGTGCTGTGCACCGTCGCCTTCCTGGTCGTCGGGACATCAAGCGTCGCCTCGTTCAAGGAAGCCCGTGAACGCGAGACCTGGAGCAAGTTCGCGATCACCGTGGTGGTCGGGGTGGCGCTCATCGTGGCGATCATCTGGCTGGCCACGGAAGCAGGACCGATTCTCGCCCAATGACGAGGGATAGTGGTGATGGCGAGCATCGACTTCCTTCCCCGGCGTCTGAACGAGGTGCCAGTGGTCTTTCGCGGCATGACCGGCCGAGAGGTTGGCCTGATGGCGGTCGGCGGATTTGCCCTTGGGGTGCCGGCCGGCATCGTGAGTGCCCTGGTACTCGGGGCCATTGCCATGGTGCCTACCGTGGCCAGCGTGACCGCCGGCCTCGCACTCTGGTTCGGTGGCACGGTGATGCGTCGCCTGCGTCGGGGCAGAACCACCACGTGGTTCTATCGCCGCCTCCAGTGGAAGCTGGCGAGTGCCGGCTTGCCACTGGGGGAGGGCGAGACTCTCATCACCCGCTCGACCGTGTTCCGCATCGGGCGTGACACCCGGGGTCGTGGAGGCCGGCCATGAGTCGATTTCGTCACGGTCTGGCGGCACGCGATGCGCATATCGCGTCCCTGCGCGGCATCATTGCCATCCTGGTCATGGTCTGTGCCGGCCTGTGGTGGGGCTGGCAGCAGGCGCCCAGGGATCTGACCATCCACAACCCACCGGACTTGCGCTCGGGAAGCACCCGGAAGTGGTGGGAGATCGACCCCTCCAGTGTCTATGCGTTCGGCTTCTACATCTGGCAGCAGGTCAATCGCTGGCCGGCGAACGGGGAGGTCGACTACAAGCGCAACCTGTATGCCTATTCCCCTTTCATTACCCCGTCGTGCCAGATCTACCTGGAGAACGACTACGAAAACCGCAAGAACCGGCAGGAACTGTCCGGGCGAGTGCGTGGCATCTACGAGATTCCGGGGCGTGGCTACCAGACAGACTCGGTGGAAGTCCTGAGCCGCGATGCCTGGGTCGTGACCCTGGATCTGGCCATTGACGAGCAATACGCCGGCACCCCGGTGCGTGACGTGTTCGTGCGCTATCCGCTGCGTGTGGTGCGGGCCGACGTCGACCCGGAACGCAACCCCTGGGGCCTGCAGATCGACTGCTTCGAGGGGGTCCCCCAGCGCCTGGTCGTGCCGGACCAGGAAGGAGAGGACGCATGACAGTGCCCCTGTGTCGATCATGGTACCGCTGGTCAGGACTTGCCGGGTTGCTGGTGGGCGCGTTGTTGCTGGGTATGCAGACCTGGGCGGTGGAGATCCGCCACTGGGATCGCAAGCCCCTCGTTATTCCGCTCCCGGTGGATGCCGAACGTATCGTCACGCTGGATCGCAATGTGCGGGTGGGGCTGCCGCCGACCATCGCGGATCCCGAGGTACTCCGGGTCCAGAGCGCCGGGGGTGTGCTCTATCTAAAGGCCTTTGAGGCGTTCGATCCCCAACGCGTCCAGCTCCAGGACGTCGAGACGGGCGAAATCCTGCTGCTGGACCTGTCAGCGAGAGAAGGAGCCAGCCATGAAGAGATCCGGGTGGTCGATGTCGAGCCTCAAGGCGACGGACAGGCAGCGACTACAGCATCTGACGCTACGCAGTCATCGAGTGGCGGCCGTCGCGAGGCGCGTGAGACGACAGCGCCGGCCCTGCGAGCGCCGATCCCCGTCGTGCTGACACGCTACGCGGCGCAGTCGCTGTACTCTCCCTTGCGGTTGATCGGGAGCGTACCCGGCCTCCACCGCACCCCCATGCGACTTCCCGAGACATTGCCCTCGCTGCTGCCGTCGTTGCCGGTGACGGCCACCCCGCTGGGCGCCTGGACACTCGAGGGCTGGACGGTCACTGCGGTGAGACTCGAGAGCCAAGATCCCCGACGAGCCTTCGAACTCGATCCGCGGTGGCTGCAGGGCGACTTCCATAGTGCCACCTTCATGCATCCGTCGATCGGCCCGCGCGGCAGCGTGGAGGACACCACCACCGTGTTCCTGGTCACAAGCGGAGATCTGGCGAACGCATTACTACCTGCCACATCACCGGAGGCAGGGCTCGAAGCGAACGAGGGGGAGCCGGGAGGTCGGCCATGACACTCAAGAGCAACAGCCTGCTCAAGTTCCTGGTCCCGGCATTGGTCATTGCCGTGCTGTTGATCGTGCTGCGCAACTGCACGGAGGGCAGCGAGGAGGCGCTCGAGGGAACGGCGGGTCGTGCACAGGCGAAAGATCCGTCCCTGACATTGACCGACGAGGAGCTCAAGGCGTTGGGTGTCGAGGGGGATACACCGCGCGACACTGTGGCCACCCTGGTGGGGCAGGTGAAGGCCATGCGTACGGACCTCCAGCGGGCGCAAGACGAGAGCGAGCGTCTGCGCGAACAGAACGAACAGCTGGCGACCCGTAACCGGAATGTCCAGCGCGAGATCGACGAAGCGCTCGAGGAGGAGTGGGCACGACAACAGGCCGAGTTACGTCAGCAGTCCCGGCAGGAAGACTCCCTGTTGGGCACCCTGCAGCAGCAGTTGGATCAGCTGCAACGCCGGGTCGATGGCAATGGCAACCATCAGGAACTGCCGATCGGACTGGGACTCGAGGGCGGCGGTGGTCCGACCACTACCCACTATGACGGCCCCGGAGCACGCTTGAAGTGGGTCGACCCCCTGGATGCGCCAGGTGAGTCGAATGAGGGCCACCAGGGCGAAACCGCCTTCCCGACATCGTTCCGGGACGCGGCGAAGTCGGCAGGGGAGGCGCTCAATCGCACGTCCACGGCGATGGAGAGCCGCGTTACCGGGGAACCCGATGCCTCGAACGTCGAGCCGGTCTATACGCTTCCCGAGAATTCCACCCTGATGGGGTCGGTGGCGATGACCGCCCTGCTGGGACGAGTGCCGATCGACGGTACCGTCAATGATCCCTATCCATTCAAGGCCATCATCGGCCGGGACAACCTGACGGCCAACGGCGTCGAGCTGCCCGAGGTGCAGAGTGCCGTCGTCAGCGGTTCGGCCACCGGTGATTGGACGCTGTCCTGTGTCTGGGGGCAGATCACGTCACTGACCTTCGTGTTCGAGGACGGCACGATCCGCACCTTGCCCACCCCGGAAGACGTCAATGAGGCGTCCGGCAACCGCGGTGACAGCACCAGGATTGGCTGGATCTCCGATCCCCATGGCCTGCCGTGTGTACCCGGGGAGCGCAAGACCAATGCCCGGCAGTTCCTGTTGACGTCGTTCATTCTCGGTGCCGCCGAAGGGGCGGCCGACGCCATGGCCCTGGGCGAGACGACCCAGAGCACCAATGCCCTGGGGGGCACCACCAGTTCCGTTACCGGGGATGCGGGCAAGTATGCCGCCAGTGCCGCCATGGCCTCGGGGGTGTCCGACGTTCGTGAGTGGGTCCAGCAGCGCTTTGGGCAGACCTTCGATGCCGTCTATGTTCCCCCAGGCCAGCCGGTGGCCATCCATATCGAGAAGGCGTTGCCAATCGATTACGAGACAAAGGGAAGGAGGGTGCGCTATGAACGTCACGCAACGGTGGTTCATGAACTGCCGTAGGTGGGGAACGGTGCTGCTGCTGGGCGTACTGGCCGGCTGTGCCACATCCCAGGAGGAGCTGCTCCCCACGGGCGATGCCACCATGATGGAGATCTGGCAGAAGAACGGCGGTATGGGTGCCGCTGGAGATCGTAACCGCCAGCGACGATTGCTCGACGCACGTAGCGACCTGAGACGTCCGCTCTCGTATGGGGCCATCGTCGATCAGCGCATCCGCTATACGCGCGAGGCCGTCAATGAGATCTACCAGCAGTTCACACGCCTGCCCAATCCCGATCTTGTGATGTACGTCTTCCCGCATCTGGCCGGTGCCGAGCCGGTACCGGTGCCGGGGTACTCGACGGTCTTCCCCCTCTACACCAGGCCGCAGTACGCCATGCCGGGCGAGACAGCCAGGCCACAACTTCCGGGATCCAGGCACGAACGGGGGCGCGAAGCTCCAGGAGGGTATCGCTGATGTCGGCTCTGGATACATTTCTGAGTCGCCTGTTTCCACCCAAGGGCGAGATAAACACGACCGACTCAGCGGGCACGGCTCCGAATGCGGGCGTGGAACCCCGTGGTGCCGCCGCGGCACTGCTGACTGACGAGACGGGGCGCCCGCTGTCGTTGCCGCGTGGCAAGCCGATCAGCGAGGCCGAGATGCGTCGCGCCTATCGTCGAGCGCCGTCCTTCGCCAGTCGTCTGCCGTGGGTCGAGTATCTGCCCGAGTCTCGGTGTTTCCTGCTCGAGGATGGCGTATCCGTGGGGGCGGTGGCCGAGGTGATCCCGGTACCCACGGAAGGGCGGTCGACGGAGTCACTGGAGGCGGTCCGTGACCAGGTCGAAACCGCTCTTCAGGACAGCCTGCCAGAGCGAGATGACCATCCCTGGGTGGTGCAGCTGTACGTAAAGGATGAAACCGATCCGCGCGAGGACCTCGAGCGCCTGCGTCACTATGCCCGCGAGGGGCTCCTCGACACCGAATACACCCGGGACTGGCTGTCGTCCATGGCGGGCCATCTCAAGGCGATCGCCAGCCCCGGCGGCCTGTTCCACGACGACAGGGTGACTCACACCCAATGGCGGGGTCAGACACGGCGAACGCGGCTGGTGGTGTACCGCCGGCTCGGCGGTGGCAAGCGCAAGCTGGGCGAACGGCATCGTCACCTGAGTCCCGAGGATGCCGTGAATCATGTCGTTGAACGCCTGTCCGCCTCGCTCAAGGGGGCTGGCCTACGGCTGCGCCGCTATGACGGACGCGACTTCCATCGCTGGCTGATGCCGCGGTTCAATCCGCGGCCGAAGCTGTCCCCCGATGAACCCCAGCGATTCTATGACCTCTTCGACTATCCCGGCGACGGTCCCGACGAGCGGATGTGGAACTACGACCTGGCCGAAGGCATGTTGGCCAGTTCGCCGCATGGCGATGTCGACAAGGGGCTGTGGTACTTCGACGGCCTACCGCATTGTTGTATCCCCGTGGAGGAGATGCGTTACCCGCCCAGTATCGGGCACCTCACCGGTGAAGTGCCACGTGCCGACGGCGCGGTGCGCAACGCGCTGATGGACTTGCTGCCGGAAGGGACTGAGGCCTGCCTGACCATCGTGGCCATCCCCCAGGAGCCGATCGAGGACCATATCAATACGCTGAAGGGCAAGGCCCATGGCGACAGTGTCCTGGCGGCCAACGTGCGACGCGACTGCGACCGGGCACGGGAGTTCCTGGGCCACAACCACAAGCTGTACCAGTCGTCGCTGGTATTCTTCGCGATGGGGAAGGACGAACGCGAACTGCAGCAACGGTCCCTGGCCCTGACGACACAGTTGACCAACGTCAATCTCAAGCCGGTCGATCCCGAGGATGAGGTGGCGGCGCTGAATACCTACCTGCGCTGGCTGCCGATGGCCTTCGACCCCGAGCTGGACCGTAAGAACCGCTGGTATACCCAGTACAACTTCGTGCAGCACCTGGCCAATCTCGCCCCCTTCTTCGGTCGTGCCCGGGGAACCGGGAGCCCGGGCATCTCATTCTTCAATCGGGGAGGAGAAACCTTCTCGTTCGATCCCTTGAATTTCCACGACCGTGAGGCTAATGCGCACATGCTGATGTTCGGGCCGACGGGGGCGGGCAAGTCGGCCACGTTGAACGCGATGCTGAGCCAGGTCATGGCCTTGCATCGCCCACGGCTATTCGTGCTCGAGGTAGGCAATTCCTTCGGCCTGCTGGGTGACTATTTCAAGCGCAAGGGGCTGACCGTCAACAAGGTCCGCCTGGCACCCGGTTCGGGCGCCAGACTATCGCCATTCTCTGAAGCGCACCGACTGCTTGACACGAAAATGGAAGCCGCCAGGCAACAGCGCGACGCCGAGGACATCAACCCTTATGAAGCGGCCCCGGTAGAGTCGTTGGCGGATGATACCACCCAGACGGATGACGAGCGTGATCTGATCGGCGAGATGGAGATCACCGCGCGGCTGATGATTACCGGCGGGGAAGCCAAGGAAGAAGCGGCCTTCCGACGGGCGGATCGGCGTATGGTGCGAGATGCCATCTATCGGGCTGCCCGGCAGACACACACTGAACGGCGCCAATGCCTGACCCAGGACGTGCGCCAGGCGTTTCGGGATATTGCCAACGACCCTGATACCCCGGAGCAAGCTCGAGCGAGAGCCTATGAGATGGGCGAAGCGCTGGGCCTGCTCGTCGATGGTTTCGATGGCGAGGTATTCAACACCCCCGGGGAGCCCTGGCCGGAGTGCGACGTCACCGTTATCGACCTGGCGCATTACGCTCGTGAGGGGTATGAGGCCCAGCTGGCCCTGGCCGTCATCAGTATCACCAACATGATCACCAACCTGGCCGAGCGTGAGCAGTACAGCGGGCGACCGATCGTGCAGGCGACGGATGAGAGCCATGTCATCACCGTCAATCCTCTGCTAAGTCCCTACTTCGTCAATGTTGGCAAGATGGGGAGGAAGTTGAAACGCTGGTTATGGTTTGCGACGCAGAATCTGGAAGACTACCCGGATGCCGCCGAGAAACTGCTCAACATGATCGAGTGGTGGGTGTGCTTGACCATGCCACCCGATGAAGTGGAACAGGTCGCGCGCTTCAAGGAACTCACGCCGGCGCAGCGTCAATTGATGCTCTCCGCCACCAAGGTGCCGAAGAAGTACACCGAAGGGGTGGTGCTATCAGGTCGCCTGGAGGCGCTGTTCCGGGTGGTACCGCCGAGCCTCTATCTGGCGCTGGCCGGCACCGAGGGCGAGGAGAAGGCCGAACGCAAGGAGGTGATGGACGAACTTGGCTGTTCCGAGCTCGATGCCGCGATCGAGATTGCGCGACGGCTGGACGAGAAGCGGGGGATATCCGCATGACAACTGCTGACACATCCCGAGAGCACTGGCTGCCGATCCGCCTGATACCGGATCCTGCAACAAGAGAAGTGCTCAATGCGGGAGTCGGGGTGGTGGACCAGACGGGGATCTTACATGTTCGCCTGGTTCCCCACCTGCGTGGGCTGCTCCCTCTCTATGGCGATCGTCCCGGCTTCGATTTGGGGGCGCTATATGATCTTCTGGAACGGGCACAGCAGCATTATCATGGCGTCCCTTATGTTGCGGTGGCGGAGCGCGTCCTGCATCCCCAGTTGCAATTGGGACAACCCGTCTCGACGGCAGGCGACAGCATTGAGTCGATATTGGAGACGCAGCTCGAACAGGCGGTGCCACTTGCCTGCACTGATCTTCCTGCGCCGCTCTTCGAGGTGCCGACTTCAGCTGTACTGACAATGAGCCAGGCCTGTCGGCGTTGGCTGGACGATGCCCAAGTGACCTTGGTGACATGCCTGGGAACGCCCATCACCGCTGCCGTATGGCTGTATCGGTTGGGCTTACCCTACTGGTCCCTGGACCTTGAGGGTGCTAGAGGTCATCTCGCCATCACCATTGCGGTGACGGGAAGGACGCGTCTTCCTGTCCCGCTGGATCAGGCGCCCCAGGTCGAGGTAGTGGACAGTGTCGACGCTTATTACCTGATCCGAGCAATAACAGCGTCTCCTTATGTCGATGTCGACTTCCTGGAGTTGGGAGGGGCTCTCAGGATGGAAAGCTGACGCAAGTCTTCCACCTGCAGCGAAACTGTCCGGTATCGGGGATCGTAATGGAGAGAGCCGATGGCATAGAGCCGATAGTAGGGTGTTTCCTCGTTCTCCAGGATCTCTTTGATGTAGTGGCGATGGCGACATGATACTACTTGCTTCGGCGAAATATAGAGCCTGACCTTGACAGGCTTCGTCTCACCATCAGGACCCTCGACAGCAATGGTGTCGAAAAAATGAAAGAGGGCGCCTTCGCCGTAGCGTCGCTCCAGGTTGGCCCCGCCATACATGACCCTGTCCCGGGTTTGTAGAGAGCATCGTTTCAGGGATTGGAAGTAGTCTACGAGTCGTATGGTACCAATCCCTCCCACTTGAAGTTCCAAGCGTTGTCGTTCTTCCCAACTGAGTAGTTTCCCCGACTCGATGTAGGTGTTGACGAGCCGGTCCAGAACGCTGGTTCGATGTTTACCCGGTCGGGATGACGCTTGTGGCCGATCTTGGTGGGGTGGCTTGGGTGGGGCTCCCACCGTGTTCTGATCGCCATTGGTCGAGGAGGTCGGGTCGTCATATCCGGGGACAGGAGGGTCAAACCTGTCGATGAAATCCGTCAACTTTGCCCTGGCCAGGCGCCGCTGGAAATCGTTATCGCTTTCTCCCTCTTCCTGTACCGGGGAGGCCTCATCTTCCATCCAGGGGCAACCCGCAGCATGGGGTTCCTGCTGCCAACGTCTGAAGTGTGGTGCCTTGAAGACATTGCTTTCTTCAATGGGCTTATCATCGTTGACCGCAGCGACACGTACCTGCTTTTCCTGGCAGGCAGGGTATTCGCAGAGGTAGCGAAAACGCGGAGGGCGAGGGGAGGGCAACGAGAGATACTCGAAGCGCGCTTCATCAATGGTGACGATACGATCAAGGTCGATGCAGTAGGCATGAGTGATGGTCTTCATCCTGATCTCCTGTGCAATCCGTTGCTTAGCGATTCAGCTCACAATGGTTAACGCAAATGCGTGGCGAATACGATGTCCGTCCCCGTCGTATCTCAATTCGGCAATGGCCGTGACCTCTTCGGCTATGCAGTCCCTACCCTTTGGCGGCTATGAGAAGGTGATGCTGCGTTGCTGAACAGTACGCACTCCGTCATGAGACGTTAACTATTGGAAGGCCCAATGACCGGTTCGAGCCCGAAGCGGGAGAGGGCTGTCGAATCAACTTTACCTTCATGAAATCCTGTGGCTAGCTCTGAGCAGAACGCCCAATTGGAGATGTCGGAATGGATTTTCACATCTGGCTCGCCTTTGCCTCCGCCTCTATTGCACTGCTCCTGATCCCAGGCCCCACTGTGCTTCTGGTATTGAGCTACGCCATCAGCCAGGGACGACAGGTCGCCTTGGCAACGGTCGCAGGCGTCGCTCTAGGAGATCTTCTCGCAATGAGTGCCTCACTGGCCGGACTCGGTGCCCTCGTTCTTGCATCGGCAACATTGTTCACCGTCCTGAAATGGATCGGTGCAGCCTATCTTGTCTATCTTGGCATCAAGCTGTTCCGCAGCGCTCCGTCCACTTCTCTCGAGAGTCTGGATGAAACCCCCAAGGCCTCATCGGCAAGGGTGTTTGTGCATTCTGCGGCCGTGACAGCCCTCAATCCGAAGTCCGTTGTTTTCTTCATCGCATTTGTGCCGCAATTCATCTCTCCCGAAGCAGCACTGGCGCCGCAATTCGTCCTGCTGATAGCAACCTTTGTCGGCTTCGCTGCCATTAACGCACTTGCCTATGCCCTGCTTGCAGACAAATTGCGTCGCCGGATCGCCTATCCTTCGGTATTACCGATCCTGACACGGGTCGGAGGTGGTGCGTTGATCGCTATGGGTATGGCCACGGCAGCCTTTCGACGGTCCACGTCCTGAACATAGTTGTCGGTATACAGCTTGAGATTTGTGCCGCTCGGCTTCTTCATCCAACTGCCCCAGCCTTCAGCGCCTGGAAATAACGCACCAGGTCCTTGGCTCGCTCTTCGCTGACCAGCGGCTTGGCCGACTTGTAGTCGAAGGCGCTGATTGGCTCATTGCGGAACCAGAACAGGGCATGTTGGAAGTTCCCGTTGATGTCCGTGGCGGCATGCAGCACTTGCAGGGCAGCGCGCAGGAATCCTTGCGGCTTTTCGGAGCCCAGGGCGCGAGAGATCGTAACACGATGGACTGGCATCGAGTGCCTCTGGTTAGCCCAACCAGTGTCCTGATGGGGATATCGGAAGAGATTACTTCCGCCAGAGTTGACTTCACATCGTTAGTCCCGCTTCCCGGCACAATTCCTGAATGCTTCCCACGATTTGTGCCTCGCCCTCATCCGGAAGACGATAACGCGGCACGCTGACGCTAATGGCACCTGCAACGGTTCCGTCAGCGGCATGCACCGCCAGGCCGAAGCAGATGATCCCGTGTTCATTTTCCTCGTCGTCGATGGCGTAGCCCCTTTCCTGGGTACGTTTCAGTTCCTCACGCAGGGCCTCCAGCGACGTGTAGGTTTGGGGGGTGACTGCCTCCAGCTTGAGTTGAGACAGGTATTGCTCCCGAGCCGAGTCGTCCAGAGCCGCCAGGTAGGCCTTGCCCACCGAGGTGGAGTGCATGGGCACCGGCATGCCGATATACGAGGCCATACGTACCGCTTCGGGCGATTCCACCTTGTCGACGAATGTCATGTGGCAGCCGAAAGGCACACCCAGGTGCACGGTTTCTCCCGTCGCCTTGCCGATCGCCTTGAGCGTGTTGCGAACCCGTTCCTGCAAACTGCTCTTGGCCATGGTCTGTTGTGCCAGACGCAGGATCTCGCGACCCAGCACGTACTCGCCGCCGAGTGGATTTTTCTCGATGAACCCTTCCTGTTCGAGCGTATTGAGCAGGCGATAAACCGTAGGCCGGGGAAGTCCCAGCCGTTGCTGGATATTCCTGGCGGAGGCTTCCTGCCCCAGTTCGGGAATGCATTGGAGGAGCGTCAACCCCTTGGTGAGGGCGGCGGCACCCTGCACGGACGGTCGTGTACTGCGCGATTCGGCGTCGTTCATATGGGCTTCCTACTACTAATGTCTAAAAAGTTTTGAGCAGCGATCAATTGACGCACCTCTTGAAGCCTCTTAGGTTGATAACCGTATTGTCCATATTGTGATTCAATTGTCCATATAGTGGACGGGAAAATATGCCAACACTTCAAGATGAACACCAACGGATGCCGTATCAGTATCCACAACCGGCCGAGGCGTCAGCGGACATCGTGGTGCCACATGCGATACCTGACGATGAGCGCATCTGGGTTCCTCAGGCGGAAAACGTCGATTTCCGTCCCCTCTGTCTCAATATCTCCCAGGGCTATTGGGTCAACCTGCTGCGCGTTCGCAAGTCCGGTGTGCTGAGCCGCCATCGTCACCCGAATCCGGTTCACGGGGTCGTGCTCAAGGGCCGGTGGCGTTATCTGGAACATGACTGGGTAGCGACGCAAGGCAGCTATGTCTACGAGCCCCCTGGTGAGACCCATACCCTGGTGGTGGATGACGATGTCGAGGAGATGATCACGCTCTTCC
Organism: Litchfieldella anticariensis FP35 = DSM 16096; assembly: GCF_000409775.1. Lineage (GTDB taxonomy): Bacteria > Pseudomonadota > Gammaproteobacteria > Pseudomonadales > Halomonadaceae > Litchfieldella > Litchfieldella anticariensis. The sequence continues at coordinate 144,869 of NZ_KE332394.1, forward strand.
AGGTCAACGGCGTGATGTATTACGTCGACCCCTGGGGCAACCACCTGGGATTCGAAGACGTATTCACCAAGATCGACATGTGCCGCAAGCATTACGAGGCCTGTGGTCTTGGCCGGGAGTATGTCGACCAGTTCATTCGTTGAGTGCCGTCCGGCACTCCCGCATCCCCATAAAGAAAAGCAATAACAGAACAAGTGACAAGGAGCCCCTGATGACTTTCCCTAACAAGCCGCTCGCACTGTCCGTCGGACTGCTGACTGCCGCCCTCTCCGTGGGGGCCGCTCAGGCGGATTTTCCTGAGAAACCCATCCAGTTGATTGTGCCCTGGTCCGCCGGTGGTGGAACCGATGCCGTGGCACGCCAGCTTGCCAGCGGACTCGAGCAGGAGTTGGGCCAAACCGTCAACGTGGTCAATCGCACGGGTGGTGCCGGAGTCGTCGGCCATACGGCCATGACCATGGCGGATCCGAATGGCTATACCCTGGGGCTGGTGACCGCTGAAATCACCACCTATCGCCACATCGGGACGGCCCCTATCTCGTATGAAGACCTCAGCCCGATCGCCATGATCAACCTCGATTCCGCCGCTTTCAACGTCAGCGCGGATTCAGGGTGGGAGTCGCTCGATGCAGCCCTGGAGGACATCAAGGCGAACCCCAATGACTATACCGTATCGGGATCGTCCCCCGGGGCGGCATATCACCTAGCCTTTGCCGGCTTCCTCAACCAGCAGGGCATCGATCCCAATACCGTGGCCCTGGTGCCCAGTGAAGGCGCCGCTCCCGGCCTGCAGGAACTGGCCGCCGATGGCGTGGATTTCGTGTTCTCCTCGTTACCCGAATCTGAATCCATGCGTAGCTCTGGCCGCGTGGATACGCTGGCGGTCTTTGCCGACGAACGCCTGGAGGCGTTTCCCGATATTCCCACGTCGGAAGAGGTGACGGGGGATCCCTGGGCAGCCGGTACCTGGAGGGGCCTGGTTGGCCCGGAAGGATTGCCCGATGACGTGGTCGCGAGACTCGCCGAGGCAACCCAGAAGGTTTATGAGTCCGAGGACTTCCAGACTTTCATGGCCAACCGCGGTTTCGGGACGGCTTGGCGAGGCCCGGACGCCTTCGGCGAGTTCATGGCCGAGGCGGATGCCAACAATGCCGAGATCATCGACAAACTGGGACTGGCGGAATAATCCTCGATCGCGAACAGCAAGACAGGAGCCGTCATGCGAGTCAATGATCTCCTGCTCGGACTGCTCATGGCGCTTCTCGGCGTCGTGACCGTCTGGGCCTCCAGGGACTTTCCCACACTCCCGCGCCAGGCCTTTGGCGCGGGTACCTTTCCCACCCTGATCGGTGCACTGCTGGTGGTATTGGGCCTGCTGTTGGCAGTGCGGGGCTGGCAACAACGTGGTGCCTGGTTCACATGGCATGGCCAGGTGGCGCTTTCGCGTGTCTGGCTTTGCCTATTGGCGGTGGTGGCGGCTGTCGCGGGCTACGTCTGGCTTACCCCGGTTCTTGGATTCCCCATCGTCTCCATTGTGATGCTGACACTGCTCATCGGCTGGCTGTCGGCCGGGCGCTGGTGGCTGGCCACCGGTGTGGCGGCCGCCGCCACGCTGCTGGTTTGGCTCGCGTTCGCCCAGCTGCTGCATGTCCCGCTGGCCCTGGGGATTCTCGAAGAGGTGATTTATTGATGGCGGAACTACAGCAAGCAGTGGCGATGGTCTTCGCCTGGGATGTGCTGGCGGTCATCGTCGGTGCCTCCCTGTTCGGCCTGTTCATTGGGGCGATTCCGGGATTGACCGCAACTATGGCCACGGCGCTATTGGTCCCGGTGACTTTCTTCATGGAGCCGCTTCCGGCGATTAGTGCCATCGTCGCGGCTACCGCGATGGCGATCGTGGCGGGGGATATTCCAGGCGCCTTGCTGCGGATACCGGGCACGCCGGCCTCCGCCGCCTATACCGACGAAGCCTACCTGATGGGGCGCCAGGGCAAGATCGGCCAGGCCCTGGGAGTCAATCTGGCCTGCTCGGTCGTGGGGGGCATCATCGGGGTGGGGATCCTCGCCTTTTTCGCCCCGCTGGTCGCTGACTTCGCGATACAGTTCACTAGCGATGAGTACTTCTGGCTTGCCCTGTTGGGGCTGTCGTGTGCCGTGCTGGTGTCTGGGGCGGATGCCCTCAAGGGTGCCATCTCCATGGTGCTGGGCTTGCTCATTGCCATGGTGGGCATGGACTCGGTATCGGGGCAGATACGTTTCATCTTCGGGATACCCGAGCTGATGAGTGGTATTTCGATCCTGCCGGTCCTCATCGGACTGTTCGCCGTGGCCGAGTTGCTGCGTCGCTTACCCGAGATTGGCCGGACATCGCTTCCCCCGGCTCCGCACGTAGCAAAGCCCTTCAACGGCGTAGGCCGCCTGATGTGGCAGTACAAGGGTGGAGTGGCACGCAGTGGCCTGCTGGGAACTTTGATTGGTGCCTTGCCCGGGGCAGGAGCCGATATTGCGTCGTGGATCAGTTACGCCCTGTCGCGCAAGCTCTCGCGCACTCCTGAAAAGTTCGGCACAGGGCACCCAGAGGGCTTGGTGGCGGCGAGTTCCGCCAACAACGCGGCACTTTCGGGCGCCTATGTGCCTGCCCTGGTGTTCGGGATTCCCGGTGACACGATCACTGCCATCATCATCGGGGTATTGATGATGAAGGGTGTCACCCCCGGGCCGGACGTCTTCACGACCGATGCGACACTCGTCAATGCCATCTTCCTGGCGTTCCTGATTGCCAACCTTCTGCTGCTGCCGCTGGGCTTTCTGGCCGTTCGCGGGGCACGACATATCCTCTCCGTGCCGGCCAGCGTGCTGTATCCATTGATCCTGCTGTTCTGCATCGTCGGTGCCTATGCGACCAACAACAGCATGCTGGATATCTGGCTCATGCTGGGGCTGGGGCTAATCGCCTATTTCATGGTGGAGAACGATTTTCCCATCGGGCCGATGATCCTCGCGGTAATCCTGGGCCCCGTCGTGGAAAGCAACTTCATGCGCTCCATGATCAAGTCCAACGGCGAGTTGCTGGTGTTGTTCGATCGCCCCATCGCGGCGGTACTGGGAAGCCTGGCCATCCTGGTGTGGCTCGCCATCATCGGTTCGAGCCTGTGGTCCGCGCGGCGGGCACGATCATCCACTGTCTCCACGTAGCAAACCATCCACAAGGAGCGTTATGAAAACCGTTGTAGTGATCGGTGGCAGCACCGGAATCGGCAGTGCCATTGCCCAAGCGTTCGCAGGGCAGGGCGCGGAAGTGCATGTGACGGGCATCGAGGCACCTGATGCCATGCAAGTTCAAGGTGTGGCAGGCAGGCATCAACTCGATGTGCGCAACGAGCGCGACGTCGCGCGCTTCTTCGAGGCTTTCTCACACATCGATGTCCTGATCAACTGTGCTGGGGTCATCCAGCGCGAGGGCAGAGAGTTCACCCCGGAAGTCTTTGCCGGGGTTATCGACATCAACCTCAATGGTACCCAGCGTTGCTGCCAGGCCGCCCATCAGGCACTGAAAGCGGCCGGCGGGTGCGTCATCAACACCGCCTCGATGCTTTCCTTCTTCGGCAGTGGCCATGCCCCGGCCTATTCCGCGTCCAAGGGGGGGATTGCCCAGCTGACCCGTTCACTGGCCATTGCCTGGGCAACAGATGGTATCCGGGTCAATGCCCTGGCGCCCGGCTGGATTGCCACCGACCTGACCTCGACATTGACCCAGGATACCGAGCGTTCGGCCGAGCTCGTGGGACGGACGCCAATGGGCCGTTGGGGAAAACCGGACGACATTACAGGGCCGGCCCTGTTTCTTGCCTCTCCCGGGGCTGCTTTCGTCACGGGCGCCATTCTGCCGGTGGATGGTGGTTACTCCGCCCGGTAAGCACGCCTAGTGATCCAATGCAAAGAACGAGACACTGCCCATGAGCAACTTAACATCATCCACTCTCGACCCCTACGAACCACGCCGACCACGCTACCAATTCAACAGCAAGGTGGCCGTCGTGACGGGGGGCAGTCGTGGGATGGGGCAAGCCATTGCCGAGCGTCTGGCGCACGATGGGGCCACCGTGTGGATCCTAGACCTCGATCCCACTCCAGGCGCTCCCTACCAGCTCCGAGCGGATGTGACGTGCCCAGACTCCCTGGAAGAGGCTGCCGACACCATCATGCGCTCCAGCGGTGGGCTGGACATCGTCGTGCATAACGCCGGTATGGCGGGGCCGACGGTGCCGCTGGTGGAATACGATCCGGTGATTTGGCGCAAGATCATCGACATCAATCTGATAGGCACGTATGAGGTTAGCCGCTGCTTCGTGCCCAGGTTATTGAAACGGTCCCGTAGCTGGTTGGTGAACATGGCCTCCCTGGCCGGCAAGGAGGGCACAACTAATGCATCGGCCTATAGCGCCGCCAAGGCAGGTGTCATCGCCCTGACCAAATCCCTGGCCAAGGAGCATGCGGCAACGGGGTTGCGCGTCAACGCCCTGGCACCGGCAGCCATCGAGACCGATCTGCTCAACCAGATGAGCCCGGCCCATGTCGAGACCATGATCGCCAAGTCGCCTCAGGGACGATTGGGCCTGCCCCAGGAAGTGGCCGAAATGGTGGCCTGGTTGGTGTCGGATGCCTGTACCTTCCATACGGGAGCAACTTTCGACCTGTCCGGTGGCCGGGCAGTGTATTAATCAACCTGGTCGGCTCGACCAACACTAACTGGGTGACGGTACTCATTCAGGTATGGGACCCGACGTCAGGTAGAGGAGAACGAAATATGGAGCTGGGAATCGCAGGACGCTGGGCGGTGGTATGCGCCGCCAGCAAGGGATTGGGCAAGGGGTGCGCCAGGGCGTTGGCCATGGAAGGCGTGAACCTGGTGATCAATGCGCGGAGCAAGGAAGCCCTGGACGCCACCGCTCAGGAGCTGCGGGAACTCGATGCGGACATCGAAGTGCATGCGGTGGCCGGTGATATCGGTTCCGAGGCGGTCCGCACGGCGGTCCTGTCAGCCTGCCCGAGGGTCGATATCCTCATCAACAACAACGGCGGACCGCCTCCTGGAGATTTTCGTGACTGGAGTCGCAATGACTGGCATGCGGCAGTGGAGGCCAACATGATCACGCCGATCGAGCTGATCAAGGCAACGGTGGATCGCATGGCGGTCAACGGCTTCGGGCGTGTCGTGAACATCACCTCGGGGGCCGTGAAAGCGCCGATCGACATTTTGGGACTTTCCAATGGTGCTCGTAGCGGGCTTACCGGCTTTGTTGCTGGCCTGGCGCGACAGCCGCAACTGGCGGGAAACAATGTGACGATCAACAATCTGTTGCCAGGGGCCTTCGACACCGAAAGGCTGCAGAGCACGCTGAAGAGCACAGCGAAGAACACGAACCAGGACCTTGAACAAGTGCGCGAAGAACGCGCTCAGGGTATTCCGGCACGTCGTTTTGGTTCAGCCGATGAGTTCGGTGCGTTCTGCGCTTTTTTGTGTAGCATCCATGCCGGCTACCTGACAGGGCAGAATATCCTGCTTGATGGGGGGAGCTATCCTGGGACGTTCTAATGGAATGGGTTTCAGGCTACTCGCATCAGTGTCACCCGCGCTCTGCCGGCTCAATATCACCCTCATGAAGCAGCCAGTTGACATGATGGTGTTTATGCCAACTGCTGCCTGCATGAAGTGTATCTAACTAAAGAGATGCGTCACCCGAAGAACCAGGAGGCGATCAGACCGCTCGGATGGGGCAGGGTGTGGCGACGTGGTCAACGTTATTACGGGCTTGATCATGACCGCTGGGACCGGAATCGAGAGTGCTGGAAGGAGGCACAAGAATGAGACTGCCAGCATCTTGAATGCGAAAGAGAGTGAACGGGAGAAAGAACGTGAACGCTGGGAGTACAACCAGTGTGATAGTGGCTCCTGAAAGGCTTGGGGTTTATATGGAAGGAGATTCTACTGGTTTTTTCCATGCCGCAGCAGCACAGATGAGGTATGGCAGGACGCTACGAGCTATCCCGACAACATTGCCATTTGATGCCGGCTAGCTATCAGACTCACGCATTGACTCATGGCCTGCGCAGCCGTGCCCATGCAGTATTCTGATCATCAAGGACACCACGGTGGTCGGCATGCCTATCGTCAATGCTGAGGTCGGCAATGAATGCCACCACGGTGCCCCAATAGGCCATGATGGCATTCACGAAATGGGGGCAGTTCCAATCAGCTGGCGTTGGATTTCAACCACCGCCAGTAGTCCTGGAGGCCCTCGCGAATATCCGTGTATCTTGGCTGGAAGTCGAGTTCCTGTTGGGCGAGTGATATGTCCAGTGGTGCTCCCCTGACCACAAAGGGACCGGGACCAAGCTGGACATTGGCACGTTGGCCGATCATGTCCGCAACATAGTCGACGATCTGCAAGTGATCGACGGTAACCCCGCTGGAGATATTGAAATTGCGGTGGTTGACCCGATCCTTCTCGAACAATTTCACAATCCCGGTGGCGGTATCGTGCACATGGGTCCAGTCCAGTGCTTGTTCGGAACCGTTGGTTGCCTGGATATCGTTGAGTCCCTCCAGTGGTCCAAACAATGCTTGATAGACCTTGTGCATGTGTGAGGGACGCTTACCGGGCCCGTAGACGAAGAACAACCGTGCGTTCCTTACGTCCATGCCGTAGGTATCGCTGTATTGCAAGCCGTATAGCTCACCGGCAATCTTGGTGGCGCCATACAGGTCGGTCGCCTTGTAGGGTGTCGATTCGCTCTGTGGCCCTGCAGCATCGCCGTATACGGCACCGGAGCTCATGTTGACGACTTTGTTGATGCCCAAGATGCGGCAGGTTTCCAGCACGTTCAGTGTGCCGGTGGCATTGATCGAAATGTTCTTGAAAGGGCGTTGCTGGAAGTGGGGGCCAGCAATCACCGACACGCCGTGGATTACACCTTCCAGCTCATCGCGATGGCGAAGCATGATGTCGTACATGGTGTGGTAGTCGAGGACATCCACGCTTTCCAGTACCAGCTGGTCTCGGACTTCTTCCAGGTAATCGAGTCCCAGCCGGTCGAACTGGTTGACGGCCATGTCACAGATGATGACTTTCTTGCCATTCTTGGCCAGTTGGTAGGCCACCCAGGAGCCGACGTGGCCGAGCCCCCCTGTAATGAGTACGGACATGGAATGGTATCTCCTTGGTTGTTTACCGCTTAGTTGAGGACCAGGTTGGGCAGGAACATCACGATCGCCGGGAAGCAGGTGATGATCAGCAGCACGATGAACAACGGGATGTAGAATGGGATCGTCTCTCGCACGAGCCCCGCGAAGGACATGCCGGTGATCTTCTGTATGGTGAACAGCACAGTGCCGACCGGAGGCGTGATCAGCCCGATCATCAGGGTGAAAATCATGACCACGCCGAAGTGCACGGGATCGATGCCATATTGCACGACCACCGGTACCAGTAGCGGTGTCAGCAGGAACAGTGCCGGTACCGAATCGATGAACAGCCCGATCAGCAGGATAAATAGCGCGAGAATCAGCAGCAGTGCCAGCGGGTCGGTGATGGTCGCGAGCAGGAAGTCGGCCACCAGTGAGGTGACTTGATAGCGTGCCAGCACCCAGCTATACAGGGCACTGCCGGCGATGATGAATAGTAGTGCGGCAGTGTCGATGGCGGTGGCACGGAGAATGTCCAGAAACTCTCGGAAAGTGATCGAACGATAGACCATGAACGAGATGATCAGGCAGTAGAGCAGTGCGACGACCGAGGCCTCGGTCGGGGTGAATACCCCCGACAGGATGCCTACGATAATGATCAATGGCGTGAGCATGGGCAGCAGGCCACGCGTCATGGCCAGCATGAATTCATTCAGGCGTGCCTTGGCCCGGGTGGGAAAGCCACGGCGATGCGAGATGATAGCCACCATTGCCATCAACCCCAGTCCCATGATTAGCCCGGGTATGATGGAGGCAAGGAAGAGCGCCGCAATCGAGGCATTGGCAAGGGCCCCATAGATGACCGCGGGAATACTGGGAGGAATGATCGGGCCGATGGTGGCGGAACTGGCGGTGACCGCGGCGCTAAAGCCGGTCGGGTAGCCGTCGTCTTCCATGGCCTTGATCTCCAGGGCTCCAAGGCCACCGGCATCAGCGACCGCCGAGCCCGACATGCCGGCAAACAGCATGCTGGCAACGACGTTGACATGTCCCAGGCCCCCCTTGAAATGGCCGACCATGGTGCGGGCGATATCGAACACGCGATCCGAAATCCCGGCGCCATTCATCAGTCGTCCGATGAGCAGGAACGCAGGAATGGCCAGAAGGGTGAAACTATTGACCCCGTAGAGGGTGCGTTGGGAGATCATCTCCATGGGGATGGCATCGAAGCCTCGAGTGTAACCCAGCACCAGAGCCGACGAGGCAATCATGGCGAATGCCACCGGCACTCCCAGCATCAGCAGGATAATCAGGCCGACGAACATGATGGCGAATACTTCCATGGTCACTCACTCCTGCCTTCTTCGGTGGCGGTGTTGTATTGGGCGCCGGCGATCCGTTGGTAGAGATCGCCAAGCAGCAGGGTGATCATGAGCAACGCGGAAATGAGCTGAATGAGGTAGATATACGAAAAACTCATTCGGAACGTGCTTGCCATGACACCGGCCGTGCGATCCATCATGTTCCAGGCACCGGCTACCAGCATCAGTAGCACCAGTATGCAAATCACATCCGCGATACTGGCGGCGATGTTACGAAGTGAGGGGCTGAGAGTATCGGTGACGACGGTGATACGAATGTGCTCCTGATAACGTAGTGCCAGGACGGAGCCGAGGAAGATCTCTGCCAGGAAGAGATAGCGCGATGCCTCGTCTGTCCAGGGCACCGCAATACCCAGGGCGTAACGTGAGATGACCTGGATAGCCATGATGATCAGCATCAGGGCGAAGGCTGTCATGACAATGCCGGTTAGGAGCTTCCAGAAAAAATCGACCGCACGGGTAACGCATTCCGCGGTTTTCACGGGCGCCTCCGGTAAGATGTTGATCGGTAAAGGAAAGACTGGGGCGATCCGTGGCCGTTAGCAGGATGGACCGCCCCCACTTTCACTCGACGAGTGATAGGACGTAATCACGCACCGACGGGTGATAGCTTTCCGCGATATCGCGGATGGCGGGTTCCGCGGCACTACGGAAGGCGGCCACGTCGGGCTCGACGATGGTTACGCCCTGTTCCTGGAGCTTGGCATAGAGTTCATCCTGACCATTGGCGACCATGTCATCCCCCCAGCTGGTGGCCTCTTCAATAGCCCCGAGAATGATGTCGCGCTCTTCCTCGTTCAGGCCTTGATAGAAGTCCTCGTTCATCAGCCAATGGAAGAAGGAATAGACGTGTTCAGTACGATTGATGTGGTCCTGTACCTCGTAGATCTTGCCGGCATGGATGAGGTCGACCGGATTTTCCTGCATCTCGATTACCCCAGTCTGGAGTGAGGTGTAAACCTCCGGCCAGGCGATGGGGCTGGGTAGGGCACCGATTTCTTCCCAGATCTGGATCCAGGGTGCGATCTCGGGCACCCGCATGCGGACTTCCTGGATGTCTGCCGGGGTCTGAACGGGGAAGTTGGACGTCAGGTTGCGAGGGTTGCGGGCTGAGAGACCGACCAGGCGCATATTGCCGTTGGCGATCAACTCTTCGTTGAGCAGGTCACCGGACTCCCCGGTGTAGACCTCCCGGGCCTGTTCGCTGGAGCTGTAGACAAAGGGCAGGTCGGCAGCGGCGAACGGTTGGGCGTATAAGGTCATGGGCATAGAGCCACCCAGTGCAATGGCATATTCGCCATAGCTGGCGCCTTCGAGGTGGTCGCGTTCACCACCGACTTCGGTACCCAAGAGCGTCACCGAGAAGTCACCATTGGATTGTTCTTCGATGCTTTCCTTGAGCCTCTCGCCGACCTTGAACATGGCGTGTGAAGGTTCGACGTGAATGGCGATCGCGAGCTCCTTGGCCGAGGCATTCACCGAGGCACCGAGAGTGACGAGGCCGGCGAGCACGATTCCGCTTGCTTTTATTGTCTTCATGTTGCTTCCCCTAAGTGGTTTGAGCTTGGGTGGCGTGTCAGTGATTCATCCTGAAAACGGGCGACGAAAGGCCCGCAACGCGACAGCTAGGTCGGGTTCCTCTTTGGCATAGTCTTCCAGGGCCACGCCTCTGGTCGCCGCCTGCCAGGCGGCGTGAATACTCCGGCAGCCGGCGGCGGCCCCATGGGGATGGCCCATGATGCCGCCGCCGCAGGTATAGATGAGATCTGTCGACTGCAATGCGGCGAAGGTGGCGTGGGCCTGATGGATGGTTTGGGCCGAGGAGAACACCGGCATGGCGCGGTCGTCCCGACTTGACCCTTCCTGCAAGGGGGTCAGGCAGGCACTCGCGGAATCGATCACTGATCCATTGGACTCGGCGAACTTGCTGCCGAGTCCATTGACGTGAAGATGGTCCGCCCCGGCGAGACGCAGCAGAACCTGATAGGCTCGGTAGCTCATGCCGATCTGTGGGTGACGGTAGAACATTCCCCAGCCGTTGCGATGGCCATGAATCGGCAGTTCTGAGTGACGCCGCAACCCCACCAGTGATGCCATACCAATCCAGTTGACACTGGCCATGACGCAGGTGCCGCCATGGTCGCGGACCAAGTCGTGGCGCTGACGCATTTCATCGATATCGCCGGTGATATTGAAGGCATACATGGGCTTGCGCCCGGTGTGCTGTGCGTGTTCCTCGATGACCCGCATGACGGCAGGCACGCGCTTGGCCAGCGGTGAGTAGGGAGGATCGGCAATCAACTCATCGTCCTTGATGAAGTCAATGCCGGCTTCCACCAGTTGCTTGACCAGATCCGCCGTGGCCTCGGGCGATAACCCTACGCTGGGTTTGATGATGGTGCCGATCAACGGGCCATTGGCCACACCCGTCAGCCGTCGTGTGCCATTGATGGAAAATTGGGGCCCCGCGAAAGCATTGATGAAATCATTCGGTAGCGTGATATCCGTCAATCGAATCCCGGACAGTTCGCGCAATTCAGTGAGATTGCCCAGTATCGTAGCCAACAGGTTGGGCAGGCTGGTGCCGATGTTCTCCAGTGGCCAGGACAGCGTAATAGCGGCACACGCATAGTGTTTGCCGGGGAGCGCTCCAGATAGTGATGGTGTGGCGACCGTTTCGAGACGGACCACGGATTCGACCCGGGCGGCGTGTCGTTCACGCAACTCATCAGTTTCTCCCTCTAACCTGAGGAAGGTACCTGAAGATTGCTCGCCGGCCATGGCCACGGCGGCCTGCTCGATATCGAGAGGTGTTTCGATCCGATAGCTGGCGGTAATCCGAGGTTTATGCCGTTGGTCCCGGGTTACTTGCATTGGCGTGCTCTCCCCCGTGTTGTTGTTTCAGGAAACCTAGCATGGTCAATTTGGTAGCGCTACCATTTTTTTGATCGTAGAGTAGACTGGACACATTGAACGCAGGCTAGACAAGGAACAGGTCATGACGACCAATAAGGCAGGCATACGCGAGCGTCGCCGCCATCGAGGCGATAATCGCGTCACCATTCAGGATGTGGCGAAGCAGGCGGGGGTTGCTCCCATCACGGTATCGCGTGTCTTGAATACCCCGGAGAAGGTGTCAGTGAAGCTGCGCGAGCGTGTCGATCACGCCGTACAAGCGCTGGGATACGTACCAAACCTGATTGCGGGAGGGCTGGCCTCGGCGGGGACACGTGTAATTCCGGTGGTGGTGCCATCGCTGTCCATCCTGACGTTCATCGAGGTGATTCACGGTATTCAGGAAACCCTGGAAGCCGCCGGATACCAGGTACTGCTGGGGTCGACTGACTTCGACCTGGATCGTGAGGCGGCGCTGATGGATTCGGTATTGGGCTATTCGCCTTCGGGGGTGATCCTGACCGGCTTGCAACACCGTGAGAGTGCTGTGCGACGCCTGAAGGCCTGGGGGCGACCGGTGGTCGAGATCATGGAGCTTGGCGATACCTGCATCGACATGTGTGTGGGGGTACAGAATGCCGAGGCCGGTGCCTGTATGGCCAATCATTTGCTGGAACGTGGCTACCGGCGTATCGCCTTCCTGGGAGCTGGTATGGCACGTGACTATCGCGCACGTCAACGCTTCGAGGGGCACCGTGAAACGCTGAAATCCGCTGGTGTTGAGTGCGACCTACTGTTTCAGTGTGAGGAACCGTCGTCGTATGACGCCGGTCGCAACGTTTTCCTCGAGGCTCTCGAGAAATGTCCCGATCTCGAGGCGATGCATTTTGCCAACGATAATCTCGCCGCTGGCGCGATTATGGAAGCCAATCGTCAAGGGATTCGCATACCAGGCGATCTCGCTATTGGTGGCTATCTCGGTCTATCGCTGGGCGAGCACTTGTCCCCCCGTCTGACCACCGTTACGGTGCCGCGCTACGAAATGGGTGTCGAGGCGGCAAGGTTGCTGTTGGCACGACTGGAAGGCAGGTCATCTCTCTCGGACCAGGTCGATATTGGCTATGAACTGACAGTTCGTGAGAGCACCTGAAGCGATCACCAGGAGACAACAACATGCAACGATTGCTGGCGGCTTTCTATGGTGATGACTTCACCGGTTCGGCAGAAAACCTGGCGCAATTCAGTCGTCATGGGCTGCGTGGGCGTTTGTTCTTCTCCAGTCACGATCCAGACGTGATGCTTGATATGGCACCCGGGCTGGATGTGATCGGGTTGGCGGGGACGGCCCGTGGGCTTTCTCCAGAGGCGATGACCGAGGAGGTCGAGCCGGCCCTGGCGATTCTCGAGGCACTCGATCCGTTGATCAAGCAGTTCAAGGTGTGTTCGACCTTTGACTCGTCGCCGTCAGTGGGCAGTATTGGGCATGTCATGGAGTTGGCCAGGCAGCGCTGGCCTGGATGTGCCTTGCCGATACTGCCCGCGACACCTTCCTTCGGACGCTATACCGCATTCTCTCACTTGTTCACGCGTTACCAGGGGGAGATTTGCCGGCTGGACCAGAATCCGGCCATGGCAAACCACCCTTCAACGCCGATGGGGGAGGCTGATCTGCGACGGCATTTGGCAGTGCAGACGACCATTTCGCCGGCAGCCGTGACACTGCTCGACTATCGCGAAGCGGGTGACGGCTGGCGGCGACTGGAATCTGCCGTGGAAGAAGAGCGTTACGTCGTCCTCGACGCAACAGACCAGAACGAACTCCAACATGCTAGCGACCTGATTCTAAGACTAGGCAAACGACGGTCCATGCTGGCGGTAGCCGCCCAAGGATTGGCCGACGCACTGGGGCGAGGCTGGTCCCAGGAATTAAGGGAGCGGAAGCCGCTGCCGACAACCTATCCAACAACTCAGCGGTTGTTGGTACTGTCGGGTAGTTGTTCGCCCCAGACACGTGGCCAACTCGCCCATTTCGAAGCCCAGGGCGCTGAGATCATCACGCTGTCACCGGAGCAGGCTTTACGCAATGCGGATAAGCTTGCCGGGCAACTTGCCGAACAAGTCGCCGCGGCATTCGAGCGAGGGTGTGATGTTGCCGTGGCCACCACCCGTGGCGATGCGGATGTCATCGCTGGCCTATCTTCGGAGAGTCTGGCACATGCCGTGGGAGGGGTATTCGCACGTTTGGCTCGTGAACTCAGGGAAAGCTGTGACATTCAGCGGATGGTATTTGCGGGAGGCGATACCTCGAGCCAGGCCATGCGCCAGATCGGTGCGGACGCGCTGGAAGTGGTGGCCTTCGATGAGGCCCAGGGTGGGCATCTGTGCCGGCTGGTAGCCACGGTTTCCCCCGTCGATGGGTTGGAGGTGGTGCTTAAGGGGGGCCAGATAGGTGGTGAAGACCTGTTCACACGTGTGCGGCACGGCACGCGACATTGATCAACAAATCGAGGGATGGACGCCTCCCATCCCAGTAGCCGTCATCATGAGGCGCGGCTGGCAAAAGACTGATTCGCCAAGCGATGTTTCTCATCATTGGTACATCAGGGATTTAGAAAGTTCTGTGGTGCCATTCCTACTTTCAGATCGGCTTGTCGCGGCAGGTCTCGACTAGGGGAGAGGTCAGCTGTCCACACCCTTTGTCATCGGCGATGGTCAGCACTGGGTAGAAGCTGCAGTCCGCAGCAGACTGCCAAACCATTAGTAAATCGGTATTGCAGGGAACAAACTGAATAACGGGAGAAATCAGTAGCTTTCACTGCTTTTGCTCCATTCGTCGCCTGCTAGACTCTCAATTCGGTTTGGGGACACCCAACCGTCTGTCGATGCCGTATTGCCTTAGCCAGGTTTCGGCTCCCACATCATATATTGTGTATATAAGCAAATACGACGATTTATGAAGCGGTTGGCTCATAGCAAATAGAAAAGTGCGCTTATGTGCCAACATCGAGATCGTGGCAGAGGGGGCACATGGGAAGGGGATGGATGGGATTGGGAAAAGAAGCTGTCAATCGGCAATTGGCCTTTCATACCACATTGCTCATGCTGATCGTGGGCATCACGGCAATGGGTGGTTTAGGCTCGTTGTCTGTACTGTATCTGGATAACCATCCCCACATTTTTCCCTTGTCACCCCAAAGTGCCGTGGCCGGTATGCTGACCGGGATGGGGTTGCTGGCAACCCTGTTGGGAACTCGCCTCTGGCGCCGCTTGATAACCGGTGTGCTGCTGGTTCTCGTGATATACGCTCTCGCTATGTCCTCGGTCGCCACGGGCATGGGCTCTGGTGAATTCCTCTCCCATATCCAGGGGCTGTTGGCGATGGCTTCGGTACTGCCCCTGTTGCTGATCATGCTCTGTCTGTGGATCGGCTTACCGGGTAGTGGAAGGTCCTGGTTTTGGCAATTCGCCGGTGTCCTGATCGGGGTGATCGGGTTGGTGATGCTAGCCGCCGATCTCTTTCTGGGACAGCCGAATCTGTGGTTGGGAGTGCCAACACAGCCTTCGATTGCCACGATGCTGCAATACCTGTTGCTTGGCTCGGCCATGGGGATGATGGGTAGTAGGCCGAACACGCAGGGGCTGATGTTGAAGCGCCCTGCCATCGTGGCAGGGGTGCTGGGGGTTCTGGTGAGCTTCCTTTGCTGGCTCCTGCTCAGCTGGCAGCAACATCAAGGGATAATCCAGCGTGCCGAGCATCTGATGGATAACATCCAGCTCATCGTCGAACACGAGATAATAGAACGTGAACAGTTCATGCGGCGAATGGCGGAGCGCTGGAGTGTCGATGGGGGCTTGCCTTCCAAGACCATGCGCGAGCAGGAGGCCTATAGCTACCTGCGAGATACACCTAGCTTGAAAGCGCTTGCCTTCCTGGATGCGGAGCATCGCTCCTTCTGGCGGAAAGCACGCACAGGGCATGCGGACGCGTTACTGTGGTTGGATGATCAACTACTTTCCGATGACGTGTCGCTTTGGCTCGAGACGTCAGGGAATGAGGCGCAATGGAGGTTCCCAGATCCGGCACGCCCTGCCATGGCGCTGCTGTCGCTTCCCTTGCCAAACACCGATGGCCATCAGCTGATCTCCTCTCAGGATCTGGCAGTGATGCTGCAATCGGAGGTTAGGGCTGCCTTCTCTCCTTTCTCGGTTCATGTCCATCGCCAAGGGGAAGAGCTGTTCGAATTGGCTGATCGTGGCCACGAAGCCAATCACTCGGCGCATGGCCAGGAAGCATTGGCAGAGCTCGACATCTCCCTTTCAGGGGGGCCGCAGCTCCACTTCGCTGCCTTTGAGAGTTCCTTATCCCCGTTTGGGTTGGCCGCACTGTTACCGCTCGGTGTCGGTGTGACCGGGCTGACGTTGACGTACCTATTAACCTTCAGTCTGGGGTTGAGCGCCGTGAGCCTGGCGCGCTCGCAGAAGTTGGCTGCGGCCAAACAGCAACTGGAGGCTCAGCATCATATCCAGTCTCTCATCGCGCAAGAAGCACCGCTTCACCAGATTCTGGAAGCCGTCTGCCATATGGTCGAGCGGCAATCTCCCGGTGCCCTATGCTCGATTATGCTCAGCGACGAGACGCAGCAGACACTTGACCGGATCATTAGTGTCAGTTTACCTCAGGCTTACCAGAAGGTGGTCAAGGGACTGGCGATCGGTCCGAGCGTCGGGGCCTGTGGCAGTGCGGCCTACCAGCATGAGACGGTCATCTGCAGTGACTTGACCATCGATCCACGCTGGGAAGGCTATCGCGATATCGCACTCGAACATGGACTGCATGCCTGTTGGTCCTATCCGGTCATGGCTACCAACAACCGGCTGTTGGGAACCTTTGCGGTCTACCATCGCCACCCCGGAGAACCGACAGCGCTGGAGCGCCGGTTGATCCTGGAGGCCGCTGAGCTCGTGGCCCTGGCGGTAGGGCGGCATGTCGATCGGCAAACCTTGTGGGCCAACAAGCAACGCTATCGTTCGTTGTTCACCTATCACCCGGATGCGGTGTATTCATTGGATGAAAAGGGACACTTCGTCAGCGTCAACCCCGCCGGCAGTGCAATCACGGGCTTTGCCGAGTCACAAATCCTTGGCAAGCATTTCTCGCATTTTGTGGAGGAGGCAGATCAGGCGCGAGTGCAATCGATTTTCGAGGATGCATTGAGCGGAATGCCGCAGCGATTCCAGGCACGCACCCGAGATGTCCAGGGTGAGGTTCATGTCTTGGATGTCGTCAATCTACCCATCGTCATCAATGATCGCATCAGCGGGGTCTATGGTATTGCCAAGGATATTACGGAGCGTAAGCAGCAAGAGACGCAGTTGCGCATCTTGCAGCGCAGTCTGGAGGGCAGTGTCAATGGCGTGGTGATCGCCGATGCCGGTGCCCCGGAGTTGCCAATTATCTATACCAATGAGGCGTTCACGCGAATTACTGGCTACGGCAAGGATGAGGCGCTGGGCCACAACTGTCGCTTTCTGCAGGGGCCGGAATCCGAGTCGGAAGCTGTCGGGCTCATTCGTCATGGCCTGACCAACCAGCAGGAAGTGCGTACCACATTGCGCAATTACCGTAAGGATGGCACCCCGTTCTGGAACGATCTGTATATTGCCCCGGTGCGAGATGAGAGCGGCAAGGTGACACATTTTGTCGGGGTCCAGAACGATATCTCGGAACACAAGGCCTATGAGGCCAGGCTTGCCTATCACGCGAATCATGATGCCCTAACCGGTCTGGCCAATCGCACCTTGTTGGAGGATCGGTTGACCCATGACATTCACCTGACCCTCCGTGAAGGTCGCATGCTAGCAGTCCTGTTCATCGATCTGGATGATGTCAAGATGATCAACGACAGCCTCGGTCATGGTGTAGGCGACAAGTTAATCATTGCTGTAGCAAAGCGCTTGACGGAAGAGATGCGACCTGGCGATACCCTGGCTCGTTTCGGTGGTGATGAATTCGTAGTGCTGTTGCCCGAACTCGAACATGAAGAAGCTGCGATGAAAGTGGCGGAACAACTCTTGGCGACAATCGCTCGTCCCTATCGATTAGGCGTACGTGATCTGTATGTCACCGCCAGTATCGGTCTGGCATTCAGCTCCGATGAGATCGAGCACCCGCTGGTCCTGATCCAGCAAGCCAACTTGACTGTGTCGAAGGTCAAGAAACAGGGCGGCAATGGCTATCGCCTCTATTCTGGTGAAATCAGTGCTCAGGCCCGTGAGCGTCTGACATTACGCCATGATCTGCAGGCGGCCATCGAAGCCCGGCAGTTCGAAGTGCATTACCAACCGTTGGTACGGGCCGAGGATGGCAGAATTACTGGATTCGAGGCGTTATTGCGCTGGAAACATCCATCTAAGGGATATATCTCGCCAGCGGTCTTCATACCCCTGGCCGAGGATACTGGCCAGATCATTCCGATTAGTGAATGGGTGCTGAGACAGGCATGCCACGACCTCCAGCAGCTTGGTGACGACTATCGAGTAGCCGTCAATCTCTCCCCCATGCAGTTCCACCGGTCCGATTTTCTCTCCACCTTGCAGCGTACCCATACGAAAACAGGTCTGGCACCCGGGAGGTTGGAGCTGGAACTGACCGAAGGCATCCTGATGGAGGACACCGAGACGGCGATCGGTTTACTGCGCCAGCTGCGCGACATGGGCATCAAGGTGGCTCTTGACGACTTCGGTACGGGCTTTTCTAGCTTGAGTTATCTCAAGAATCTGCCGATAGACAAGCTCAAGATTGATCGCAGCTTTGTTCTGGATGTGGCGAACAAACGCCAGGACGCCGGTATCGTGCAAGGGATCATCGACATGGCTCATCATCTTGAACTGACGGTCGTGGCAGAAGGTATTGAGACAGTCGAACAACGCGACACATTGAGGGCCCTTGGCTGCGATCTGTTGCAGGGTTATCTCTTTGCCAAGCCCATGCCGTTGGCAGAGCTTCGAACTTTTCTAGAGACAAGTGGCTAAGCCCAGGATGTTCTCTGAAAATGGGATGGGTAGGATGTACGCGACGGGCAGGGCTGTCATGTCGCATAATGCACGTTTAGGCTTGTTGCGATCGCTTTGTTGTGGCGAGATATTACCTTCCAGGCTTATCCCTGATTCGATGTTCTGCGCCATATTGCTTTCCCATTCCGGCTTCCTGACTGGACAGACTCTCCTGCTCCATTGGTATCGAACCTGACGGATTGGAGTGATGTCAGGATTCGTTCCGGACTTCCCAGAGTCACATACACCGGTGCATGATCGGAAACCATGTTGCGGATCTCGACATGGTCAATGCCATATAATGGGCGGTAACTCGAGGATCCCATGGCTAGTGATATTGAGATTACCGAGTATCTCCAAACATAGTCGTGCCTACGGTAACCAAGTGCCAGGGCCGATGAGGCGGGGTGGCTGGCCTTCATGTGAATGTCATGTTTCTGACAATGCTTGCCATCGATAATGGCTAAACGAAGCACGACGGCTGTCGGCTTGGCTTGAGAGATCAATGACTGGTGTTCATTTCACCCTCATGTTGCCAATAGCCTTGCATGCGCCCCGCTGAAAAAGGAGTTTTCGATGTCAGAGCAAACGCAAATACTATGGACACCGGCAGGTGTGAATTTACCATCCCTGGGCTCAAGGGCTCTTGTTGATGTGTCTGACGGAGATACACCGAATATCCGCATGCCTATTCGCATGTTGTATATTGACACACCCGAAGTGACGGCGAGATCGACCGAGCGAGCTGCTGAGATCGATAACAACTTCGTCGAATTGGCTGAGTGGATCCGGTCCGGTGTTGCTCCCGTCGAAGAGGCGTTTGGTGAATATCTTGTGCCGAAGCTGGAAAGCGGCAATGCCGGTACGTTGCACTTCAGTCAGGGAAAGCATGCCAGTGAATTCCATAAGGATATTGTCGAAAAGCGACTGTCCCGGCCAGGTTCCGAAAGAAAGCGAAATCTATTCATCAGGGGAGCTGAGTCATCATTCGATGGTTACGGGAGATTGTTGGCTTACGTCGCGCCTTCTTATAGCAAGAAAGAGCGAGACGAGATGAGCCGTCGTGAGAGAGCCACCTTCAATTTGGATTTGATTGAAAGTGGCTGGGCAGCCCCTTTCATTATCTTTCCCAATATCCCGGGTGAGCTTGACTTGCCGCTTTTTCTGGAAATGGCAGTCGGCGCGATGAAAGAAAAAAGGGGGCAGTATCATGATCCCTTATCTCTACCCGGTTACGAATATCGGATGTGTGAAAAGCTATATTCAATCACCAAGAAATTAGTCGATGGTGAATCCATCCCATATCGCGAACAGCTCAGGTGGAGGTCGAGGTATTGCGCGGATATGAGGAACCGGAAACTCTTCGACCCTGAAGACTATTTCGAGATTCCGGAACCCTATCGTTTATGGGTCTGGCCGGATGATGTTCAACGTGCCATCAGTATGTTGAACCTTGTTCCATCTTCTCGTCATTGAGTTCAACCTGCCTGTTGTAGCTATCAAATGTGTTGACCATTAGGCATGTAGCTTTGCCTCCACGCGCGCGCTCTTCCAGGAGGAGAGCGCGCAGTCACGACGCTTTCTGCCCATTCGATTGTATAGCGCACCGTGGAAAGCGGCTTTGGGGTGAGTCATCCTCGAACGAGCCGGTGAGTATGACCATTGTCTTGATCTTCCCCTGCACGGTAGTCGAGTCGCGCCACAAGGCGGATCTCAGCCGTCCCATAAGCAATCAAGAAACCTTTTCGCTCCGAATTAGCATTTCCTGCTGCCACTCCGTGTCCTGCACGTTACATCAGGGGCAAACCCTGGTACGGGAGTGGCCATCATGCCCCCACCTCTTTCACGACTGGTTGCCAGCCTCACGCTTTGCCTAATGGCGTGGGGCAGCGGCACTCATGCCGACCCGCCGACCGTTGAAGTCTTCACCGTTGCCGGCATGCCCGTCATCAATGCCGAACCCAGCACGGTGGTGATTGAGCTCGATGCGCCAGCGCGGCTGGATGCCGAGATCTCCCAAGGATTGCCCTCTGAGCCTTCCGAGGCGGAGCGGGTGATGCGTGAGCGTATGCGCTCACCCGAATGGGCAGACTCGGTCCTGCGTTATGGGGACCTCTCCACGGGTCTGGCACGGGCCTGGGTACTTGGGGTGGAGAAAGTTCCCGCCGTCGTGATGGACGGTCAGCACGTCGTCTACGGCGAACCCGATGTTCGGAAAGCGGTTGCCGCGATTGAGCAGGCCCGGACTATGGCCGGGGAGGGGCAACCATGACATCGCCGCTGACACGACAGACGCTGTCGATCGTTCTCACCGCGGGCCTGGGGGTTGCTGGTGCCACCACATCGCCACCGGCGAAGGCCATCGATACGTTGACCATCACCGAATCAGCCATATCGCCCGAATGCCTCGACTATCGGATGGTGGGGGTCTGCGTGTGGCTGTACTGCTCATGGTCGGGCTGTCGCGTGCGGACCTCGATCAAGGTGCGTCACTACATCCCCGAACTGGTGGTCTCGAGCTACGAGAACACCGGCGACAATCCCTGGCAGGAGATGGCCCTAGTCTCGCCGCCGACCAGTGGCGCCCTGGCCGGGGGACGCAGCACGTCGGAGGCCGAGGATCACCTGCATGAAGGCCTGCGCTTCAAGAACGTCGATGCCATCGGTCATCCGGGCAATGCGTTGTTCAGTCGTTTCGTCAGCCGTTTCGGCTACTCCTGCTCCAGCCCGGCAGAGCCCTTCATGCCCTATTTCCTCTCGACCCTGGATGCCCTGGCCTGGCGTTCGGGGATTCCCGAGATGGCCTACCCCGAGGCTCTGATCCCGGGGCGCCGTGACCTGGGGCAACCGGGCGACATGTGGGGCAACGTCTACCCGCGCAGCGGCTTCCTGACACAGACCCATGACTACAAGGCTGCGGCTACCATGGCCCAGCGTGCCGCCGATATCGTCACGCGAGACGGGCAACCGCACGTGTACCAATCCCTGACACCCTCGAGTCGGCCCGGCTACTGGCCGCCGGATCCCGTCGTCGAGGGCGACGCCTCGACCCACCGCTGGCAGAGCCTGACACCCAGCTTGAGCCGTGCCTGTGTGGTATGGCCCGACCGGGGGCACGCCGACACCTATGCCGATCGGCTGGAAGAGGCAGGCGATTACGCCTGGACATTGTGGCGTCCCTACAGCTGCTGCAAGCGTCGCGGACAAACCCTTCTGACGCATACAGGGGGCTGATGGTCATGCAACGGAAGCGTTCCTCGTTACTGGCGATTCCCCTGGCCGCGGCTCTTCTGACCCAGCCGTCGATTGGCCAGGCCCAGTCCGCTGATGCCCTCTACTACCGGATTGGCGGGGCCTCGCCGTTCAGCCTGTCCGCGGGACACGGCTACAACCCTTACGTCAAGGGGATCGGCGTTCGCTGGAACACTGATGCCTCCTGCGGGAACTTCGATATCGGCGCCACGGTGAGCAACCAGCTCAACGGCATGACCGATGGCTTCCAGGAACTGATGGGAGACGTGGTTGAGAATGCCACCGGTGCGGTGGCCAGCCTGCCGGCGATGATCCTCCAACGCACCAATCCCGGTCTCTACGACCTGATCAGCAATGGCGTGCTCCAGGGACGCATGGATTTCGAGAAGGCCAAGTTGTCCTGCCAGCGAATGGCGGAGCGCATGGCCGACATGACGGTCGGCGGTGGCGTCCAGCAGATGGCCAGGTCCGAGACCTGGCAAGAGGCGGCGCAGACCACACCGGATGTGGTGGCGGCCCAGCGGCAGGTCGAAGAGGCGGGCGGTGATCATGGTGTCATCTGGGTGGGCGGACACAAGCGAGGGGGCGCCGGACAGTCTCCGATCCGTGTCGTCGAGGATGTCGCCACGGCTGGCTACAACCTGCTCCATGGCCGCACCGACACGACCAGCCGCCAGCCCATCTCGGGTGGTGGGGGAGGCTGGGGCTCCGTACCCACCAACGATGGCCCCTGGATCGGCGGAGGAGGGGTCGCCGGCGGACCGGGAGGACCCGGCGGGGGGAGCGGTGGCTGTCAGGGCGGGATGTGTACCGTCTGGGGCAGTCCCGAGGACGCGGCCGAATGGACGCGGGACGTCCTGGGGGAGCAGGAACTCCAGACCTGCGATAACTGCGAGAAGTCCCGGGCACAGGCCGGCACCGGGTTGATTCGCGAGCTCGAACACGAACAGCAGCAGGTCTACGACAGGCTCGTGGCGCTGGTGTCGGGCAACGAGGAACCCACCGACGAGAACCTTCGGGCCGTCTCCGCCGGTGACGGACTGACCGTCTCGCGCGGCGTGATCGATGCCCTGCGCCACGATCCCGAATCGGCCTTCCTGGTCCGGCGACTGGCCAGTGAGATGGCCCTGGCCCGTACTCTGACCAAGGCCATCTGGGCGCGGCGCACATTGTTGGCCGGGGCCAGTGATCCTGGCATCGCCAACAACGAGATCGGCATGCGCGCCCTCGATCGCAAGCTTGCCGTGCTCGACCGCGATATCGAGTCCCTCCAGTCCGAAATGGAAATCCGCCAGTCGCTGGCGACGAGTGTCGCCGGCACGGCACTCGAGCGCGCGGCCAATCGCGGAGCGGGCTCGAGGAAAGACGAAACCTCACGACCGGATGCTTCCCTCGACAGCCGGGGCCGGCCTTTATCCAGTGAAGGGGAGGACTCGCCATGACACAGACGCGATACGCCTGGTATGACCCGCGTCGCTGGCCGTCGCTGTTGGTGGCGTTTCTGACGCTGCTGCTGATGTTCCTGCTTAGCGGGGTGATCGTCTCGATCGGTATCCGCATCGCCGGCAGCCTCGAGGCGTTCCAGGCAGGAATGGCAGCGGCCCAACCGTTATTGCTGGTGTGGCGTCTGCTGTTCTACGGCGCCATGGCCTGGTTGTGGTATCGGCATTGGCGCCCCCGGGTCATCAGGCGTCTGAACCGGGATCGTGACGGCGGTGAGCAGGCCCGACCCAAGCTCGAGAAACTCGAGCGCCTGGTGCTGGTGCTCGTCGCGCTACTGGAAGTCATGAACTTCACCAACTGGCTGGGAGGTGCATGATGGATCTGCTGACGGCGCCGCTGGTGGTCTTCGACTATTTCGAGAACACCATGGTGATGCTGGGCTGGGTCATCCACAACGCGCTGTGGGGTGTCATGAACCAGAGCGGCATCACCGCGATTCCCTTTATTGCGCTGATCGTATCCGAGTGGTTCAGGGCCCGTCAGGAGGGCGATGACGAGGGCAACAAGGGCATCCTGACGATCAACCGCATCGAGAGCCGGCTCTATGCCATGGTGATCGCATTCGCGTTCACCTGTCAGCCGGTGCTGGAGTTGCAGATCTCCACGGTGGACGTCGACCACCAGCGCTCCCAAGAGTGCGGCACCCGCCAGTTCGCCTCTGGCCAGTGGGGCGAGTCGACACTCAATTCGCTGGACGGCCAAACGCCGCGGATTCCGCTGTGGTGGGGAACGGTGCATGCCGTCTCGCATGGTATCACCAGCGCGGCGATCGCCGCGATTCCGTGCTCGACCGACTTCCATTCGATCCGCACCGAACTTGACCTGCATGCCATCAAGGATCCCGGCCTGCAGCGAGAAGTGGGGGAGTTCCAACTCGCTTGTTTCGGCCACGCCCGCAACAAGCTGTTCCAGCAGGGCGGTCGCATCGAGGCCAGCCTGGCCCGGGATGTTGACTGGGTCGGCTCCCGCTACTTCCTGGAGACCCCGGGCTTCTACGACAGCTTCTACGCCGGCCGCCCGATCCCGGGGTTTCCCTATGATGAGCAGCGCGACATGTCACGACCCAATACAGGCCCCGGCCAACCGGGCTATCCGACCTGTCGCGAATGGTGGGCGGCTGAAGAGTCAGGGCTGCGCGCCCGACTCCACGATCAGATCGATCCCGGCTTCTGGGATGACTTCCGTAGTGTCTTTACCAGCACCGAGGCCGAGGACTACGTGATCCGGCGCATGGTGAGCCCGCGTTCCGGAGCGGCCAACGGCAACCTCGACCAGGCAGTGGTGGGATACCGCAACCTGGATGGCGGTACCGTGGGGCAGGCCGTGACCTCGGCCGCCGGTGCCGTGGGCGGGGCACTGGCGATGTTTCCCTTCGCCGCGGGCATGGACATGCTCAAACAAGCCTTGCCGATGGTCCAGTCGATCCTGGTCATGGCCGTTATCGTCTGCCTGCCGTTCGTGATGGTGATCTCCAGCTACTCGTTCAAGGCCGCGGGCGTAGCCACCTTCGGCCTGTTTGCCATCTGGTTCCTGACCTTCTGGTGGGAAGTGGCAAGATGGCTGAATAGCAACCTTGTGGATCTGCTCTACCACAGCGACGCCGCCAAGATGAGCTTCCTGGCCGCGGTCAACAACACATACGACAAGATGGTCTTGCAGTTTGTAGAAGGGATGACGTTCCTGATTTTGCCTGGGATCTGGATCACTGTGCTTGGCTGGGCAGGAATGAAAGTTGGTGACTCCTTGGGGCGGAGTATTGGAGAAAGCTCGAGACCCGCTCAAGGAGCTGGTGAGCAGGGTGGAAAGAAGTCACAGAGCGGAGCTTCAGGCGGAAAATTATAGGTAAGTCATGATGACTAGGAGAACATCTCCTAGTCATCATCACCGCTATAACTGAATGGATAGATCCGTTCACCACTAGCATTGTAATAGATGCTCATAGTTCTATTGGTTCGCGGATCTGAAGTATCTGCATCCCATGGATCGAACAGGGACTCTTCTTCCTCAGTAGACGACTGAGCTGGAGTATGAAAGAACACTTTGTACGCATTCTTGCCCGCTTCGAGCGACGCAGCACCGAGCGTGCGCACAAGACCCTTTGTTTCCCCATTGCCGAATAGCAGGGCAGACGTGAAGGCTACAGAGCCTTTCAGCAGCTGCTTGGCAGTCTGGTGGTGTTCACCGGCTTTTTTACGGGGTAGCCGTTCTCTGAGACACATGGCGCCCTCCCATGGATGAACGACGTCAAACTATTAGCTTAGTCAGCCAGGGAAGGGCGGGCAAATTCGTCCTCAAGAGGGGGAGCGAATCACTTCACCGCATCTTTCAAGCCTTTCCCGGCCTTGAACGTGGGAACCTTGGACGCAGGGATGAGGATCTCCTTTCCGGTCTGCGGATTACGTCCGGCGCGTGCGGCATGTTCACTTACCTGGAACGTGCCGAAACCGATCATCGATACCGTGTCTCCTTGGCTCAGTGTCTTGGTCACGGCGGAGGTGAACGCATCAAGGGCATTCCCAGCCTGGGCTTTGCTTAGTCCTGCCCCTCGGGCAATACACTCGATCAGATCCCCTTTGTTCATGTGCATTTCCTTGAGTGATGGCTCGAAACTCATTGAATCTAGCACACGATTGATTAGTACTACTGTGTCAGAAACATCGTCGTTTGCTGTACAAGACCATCATGATGTCTTGATACAATGTCCAGCGCAGCGTGGTAATGGAGTCACTCACGTGGCGTTGGGTTCGCTGCATTATCCCGCGGACGGTAGCCCGCGGGTAGGACAGGCGCCGGGAACCAGAGAATTTTTTTGATCCCAACGGCGCAACCGTTCGGCGACCTAGGAGCCATAAGCCGCAATGCAGAGACTGGCGTGATGGTGCAAGCCGCGCCAGTTGCGCCCCTTATAGTGATCCAGCCCGAACTCCTGCTTGAGCTCCTGGTAGTCACGCTCGATTCGTCAGCGGGCCTTGGCGATGTTCACCAAGGTCGTCAATGACGTGTCATCCGGCAGGTTGCTCAGTCAGTACTTGGCTGGCTTATCAGCGCTTTCGGGCCATTCGATCAGTAGCCATTCCGCCTCACGACGTTGCATGCCCCGCGCTACTCGCACGCGAACGGCGGCAAACCGTGACGTTAACGACTGGTTCGTGCCCTCTCGCCAGATTACCGATTGGTAGTTTGCGCTCTCCAGAGCATGAGCCAACGTCTCAGCCGATACGAGGTGGTGCTCTGCTGTCTGTTGCCATCGCGTTGGTGGACGTCTCTTGCCGGACCATTGGGGGCAGGGGGTCGGTCCCAGGCGCCCAGACACTGAGGTCTTCGTAAACCCCCACGCAGTAGCTCAGCTTGTATGTTGGAAGTGACCAGACAAGGGCAATATTGAGAAGACTTGCCGGGGTGGAGGGACGAGCTGCGCTCGCCACGCCGTCACCTTGCCGTAGGCGGCATCCGCCAGCACGATCCCGGGCTTGATGCCGGCGTCCAACGTCTCGCGAACCTACTGCAAGGCGATGTCCGGTTTGGTGGCAAAGGCCTTGTCCGCCGGGACACCGGCGCAGCGACAAAGTGCCGGGTCGTCCGTCCACGATTTCGGCAAATAGAGGCGCCACGCCACAGGCAGACTGGCCCGCTCCGTGGCCATCGACAGACTGACGGCGACCTGGCAGTTATCCTGCTTTCAAATCTTGCCACAATACTGGCGGCTGACGCCCAACTAATGCCGTCTCTTTTGCGAAAGCTGGTATCGTCGATGATCCAGAAAGGCTTGGTGCCGGGCAGCAGGAGGGGCAATACCCACTGCGCCACGCCGGTCAGCAGTGCGCGATCGGACCACGTGCAGGCACGCCACCTGATGGTGGAGCACCTGGTGGCGTGTCTGCACGTTACGTTCTCCGGGTCGACACTCGCGGCGAGGGGTTCGATGCTCTTGCGGGGCAAGGGTAACATCATACCAGAGCAGTAGTCCTTGAAGCTGGGCACGAGGTCGGCGTGTCCCAGCTTGGGAGCCAGCTCCTCAAGATAGGCATCGAAGCTGTCGTGGATCATGGGACGTGGCATAGACATCAACCGTTATTCCGGAGTCGTTCCACCCTTCGTAACAAGCTAATTTAAGACACAGTAGTACTAGGAAACATGCATGGTCGCAGCCGCTGCAGATAGGCGATCCGGTCATCGAGCTCCAGCTGGTTACGCAGCGTCTGAGGATCCAGGAACACGTGGTGGGTGACGGTGAAACCTTTCCAGAACAGGCAGAGCGGGGAAGCATCCATGACAACGGCGGTGTGCGTAGGCTGACGTTTTGGCGAATATCAGCCTACTTGGATTTACCGCCGTTTTTCTATGCCGCCCCGCCTCAACCCCGCCCGTTTCACGCTGATCTGCGAAGAACTAATGTATGGTGGCATAGGAGCACGCATCATGGTGTCCGCGGCAACACCAGGATGGCTCGGAAGTCGTTGACATTGGTGCACGTCGGCCCGGTGACGATCAAACGCTCTAGGCCCTGGAAGAAAGTGTAGGCGTCATTGCGTGACAGGTAATCGACGGGGTCCAGGCCGAGCTGGCCGGCGCGCGTCCAGTCCTCTGGGCCGAACAGCGCACCGGCGTTGTCCTCGGAGCCGTCGATGCCGTCGGTATCGATGGCCAGCGCATGGATGCCGGCGGCCCCCCTAAGGGCATCGAAGAGCCCCAGCAGGTACTCGACGTTGCGCCCGCCGCGGCCGTCGCCGCGCACGGTGACGCTGGTCTC
>NZ_KE332394.1:172920-290253 GCF_000409775.1 Litchfieldella anticariensis FP35 = DSM 16096
GTCATCTCCGAGCAGGCGCACCTCGACGCCCTCCGCCTCGGCCGCCGCTCGCGCCGCCTCCAGGGCATCGCTAGCACGCGCCAGTACCGCCACCTCGTCACGGGCAAAACCGGCATCCGTGGCGCGCGGGGCGTCGCCGCTTCCCGCCAGGTGCTCACGCACTCCGGTCGGAATCTCGATACCGTATCGCTCGAGGATCGCCAGGGCATCGCTCGGCGTGGAGGCATCCGCGCGGGTCGGCCCCGAGGCGATCAACGAAGGCTCGTCGCCGGGCACGTCGGAGATCAGCCAGGTGAGCACCCGGGCCGGGTGGGCTGCCGCAGCCAGACGCCCCCCCTTGATGGCCGAGAGGTGGCGCCGCACAGTGTTAATCTCGCAGATCGGCGCCCCGGAATGCAGCAGCGCGCGGTTAAGCGCCTGCTTCTCGGCGAGACTGATGCCCGGGGCTGGCAGGCTCACCAGCGCCGAGCCGCCGCCGGAGATCAGGGCGATCACCAGGTCGTCCTCGGAGAGGCCCGCCACCGCTACCAACATGCGCCGGGCGGCCTGCTCGCTAAGGCCGTCGGGCATGGGGTGGGCCGCCTCCATCACCTCAATGTGCCGACACTCGGCGCCCTGCCCTTGAGGACCATGACCGTAACGAGTGACTACCAGCCCCTCCAGGGGAGCTTCGGGCTGGTGGAACTGCCAGGCGCGCTCCAGGGTCGCAGCCATGGCTGCGGCGGCCTTGCCGGCGCCCACCACCAGGGTACGACCGGCGGGAGGCGCTGGCAGTACACCAGGCAATAGGCTGTCGGGGTGGACGGCGCGCACGGCGCACTCTGCCAGCCCGCGCAGCCAGCTCGAGGCATCTTTCAGCGGCGCCGGTAGGGCGGGGTCGGGAGACGGCGGGGACGGTATGGCGATCATTGGGCACTCCTCTGCGACAAACGGATGGGACAACAAGAATTCGGGGTCGAAAAGAACTCGGCGGCAGGGCGCCTGTCGAATTTGGCTGATCTTCGCGAGGCACTCACCGTGGGTCAACGTTACTGTACAGTCCGGCAGGCTTCTAGAGACTAATGTCCTAATGAAAAATAACTTTTTGCATAAATGACTCAGAAGCCCTGTTACCATGGGCTACTGAGAAAAAATCAACTCGATGCATGTTTAATCGTAATTAATCATTACCATTCAGGCGCCGGCGCCATTATCAACTCTTTGCTTACGCGTTATTGATGGCCATTGCCAGTTGCCAATTGTAGTCTAATCAATGCCAGCCCAATAGACGCCTAAATTGACGGCCCAGTTCTGATGGAGCCTGGATAATTAGAGCCATCTACGGCATTCGGGCTATCGCTTGCTATTCTCGCCACTCTAAACACATCGACGCCGCTTCTGTCAGCTACATATATCCTCCACCTCAATGGTAACTGGATCAAAGTCGTCCAGCAGCTGCTCGAGCTTGAGATGATCATTGTCTTTACGAACTCCCGCACTCCTGTCAGAGGTGGGAGCGAGCACGACGCTAGCCGAGCTACTCGTTCGAGGTGATGCGAGCCCGGATGCTCTACACCATCAAGCACAACATGAAGGAGCCGCAGTGGCAGAACGCCCGGTGGTGCGGCGGAGTCGGTGTTGCCGATGCATTTCATCTCGCGGCTCCCGCTGATCTGAAGTCTCGCTAGCCTCACCGAAAGCGAACCATGTGGCGTCACCAGGCTTGGCGACCTTAGCGTGACTCAATGGCTATCATCGCCGAGGCAAACCGGACAGTGCAGAGCCGGAATGCCTTCATACGGGATCGGTGATGCTCAGGCGCTCACGCACGAATACACTTCTTTTTAGACAGGTTTGTACAACGTATTCGGGGTCTTGCCCCCACCAATAGCGGGAAAAAATCTCTACCTCGGGTAGACCACCAAAGCCACTCGCTTTGACACGATCCGCAAGCCAGGGTAAATCTATGATCCCGTCCCCCATCATGCCTCGATCTTCCAGCAAATCCTGGGTCGTATAAAGCCAGTCGTTAATATGAAAGCCGTGTAGCTGTTGCGATGTGACTCGCTCAAGAGAGTCCTCTAGATTAGGGTCCCACCAAACGTGGTAGGCATCGACAACCACGCCTAACCAGCCCTCTTTCGAGGGCTCAAGCCGTTCACAGATATCCAACGCCTGGGATAGCAGCGAGATGCAGCTTCGATCTGCTGTATACATCGGATGTAGAGGTTCAATCGATAACTTGACGCCCGCCTGTTTCGCATCAGGCAGAATTTCGGCGATTGCATCAATGACTTGTTGCCGTGCCGAGGGCAGGTCGCTGCTGCCTTCGGGGAGCCCGCCGCAAACCAGGACCAGAGACTTGGCACCAATAGCGTGTGCTTCCTCGATCGCAAGGCGGTTGTCGTCAATATGACGCCTGAACGCCTCCCCATCCTGCGCAGGGAACCCACCTCCGCGACAAAGACCAAGCGCGGGCAACCCAGCGTCTCGCAGGAGGCGTCCCGCCTTAGCCGGGCCATAGGCTTGGATCTCGTGACGCCACGGTGAAATGGCGCCCACTCCGAGACGGCTATAGCCGTCGACAGCCTGTGCCAGATCCCACTGGCGGCGGGTCGTCGCCGTGTTCAGGCAGAGATCAACTCTTGCTTGGTTCATTGCCAAACTCCATGAAGCTCGAGCAGTATCCGCATCCGTTCACGCGCCATTTCCGGATGGCTAAGTAGCCCGCAGTCGTTGGCGAGTGCGAAGACGCGCGAAAGGTGGAGAATGGAGCGCGCACCCTGCTGGCCGCCCACCATGGTAAAATGTTCCTGATGACCATTGAGCCAGGCGAGAAAGACGACACCCGTTTTGTAATACTGAGTCGGGGCGCGAAAGATCTCCCGCGCCAGAGCCACTGTCGGATCGAGAGTGGCGCGAAAGGTTTGTGTGTCCTGATCGCTCAGCGCCCGTAACGCGGCAGAAGCAGCCGGTGCGATGGGGTCAAAGATGCCCAACAGGGCATCGCTGTGGCTTTTGCCATCGCCGGCGATCAGCTCTGGGTAGTTAAAATCGTCCCCGGTGAACATGCTGACACCCACTGGTAAGCGGCGACGCATTTCGACCTCCAGCGCTTTGTCGAGCAGCGATATCTTGATGCCTTCGACCTTATCAGCGTGTTCGTGAATCACATCCAAACAGCGCGACATAGCCCGTTCAAGGTCGTGTTCGCCCCAATAGCCCGCGAGAGCAGGATCGAACATTGGCCCCAACCAGTGGAGAATGACCGGCTGGCGTGCCGCACTTAGAACTTCACGATAGACGAAGGAAAAATCTTCGTAGGACTTGGCTGAGGCGCTGAGCGCGCGGCTCGCCATGAGAATAACTCGCCCACCGCGCGTCTCGACGAACTCCAACTGAGACTGATAAGCCTCGACGATACGGGAAAGCGGCATCTCCTCGGCTGGCAAATGGTCGGTACCCACGCCGCTATAGACTTCCGCGCCCGGCAGCCCATGGGCTCTGTGCAGCGTCTCTGCGATGAGTTCCTGAGCGTCGCCCCAGCCGAGTCCCATTCCGCGTTGAGCTGTGTCCATGGCTTCTGCCACGCCCAACCCCAGGCTCCAGAGATATTCACGATAGCGCTGGGTGGCATCCATATCGATGGCACTCTGTGCAAACGGCACAACATCAATACGCGGATCGCACACCACATGCGCGGCCGAGAGCGCCTTGCGCGGCAGCGCCATCCCCAGTGTTGCCGTTTTGAACTGTGCCGGTGCGTTGAGCACTATGCGTTGCATCGCGCCATTCGCGGACGGGACATGGAGATCATGTTTCATGCGCTACTCCTGCATTCGAGCATCAGTGTCTTGACGCCTGAGTGGACGACGTCGCGCTGGTTCTTGAACACCGTGATCACAAGCTCCACGATGCCGCGATCACCGCGCTTCGTGCGTCGTATCGGTTTAAATCGAGCCTCGGCATGCACGCGGTCATTAATGAGCACCGGCGCCTTGAAAGACCAGTCCCAACCCAGCGCGGCCACGATTCTGGGTTTTACGGCAGAATTCATCATCAACCCATCGACCAGCCCCAGTACCAGAAGACCGTGGGCGATCCTTCCGGGAAAGCCCGCCTGCTGTGCCGTCACGTCGTCCAAATGAATGCTGAAGCGGTCCCCGGAGAGCCCGGCGAATCCGACCACATGGCTCTCAGTGACCACGATCCCTTCGGTAACGAAGTAGTCCCCTTCGATGAGGTCGTCGAAGAAGAGGTCACCGCTTTTCAGCAAGCGATCGTTTCGCTTTTCTTCATGGGTTTGCTGCACTGACATGTCCTCGAATTACTGGTGGCCGTCATCATCACTGCTCCGCGACCGAAAGCGTTCTAGACCTTCGACGTGCTCGCACATCGCGAAGCAGAGTGTGTTCATTTCGTTTTCGTAGCGCAGTCCCGAGGCCAGGTCCGCGGAAAGCGCCGCGCGTACGGAAGCCTTGACCGATTGAAGTGCGATGGACCTGTGAGCGGTCATCCCGATACAAAGGCCTCGGGCGGTGCCCTCGGCCTCCCCCGCGTTCACGACGTACTCGCAGAGACCGATTCGGTAGGCCTCGTAACAGTCAATCGTCTTGCCTGTAAGCAGCAAATTCATCGCCTGGCCGTAGCCGCAGAGCCGAGGCAGCAATTGCGAGGCACCCCCACCGCCGACCCAGCCGCGTGACACTTCGGGAAAGCCGAGTCGCGCAGTCTCGTCGGCGACACGTATGTCCGCCGCGAGCGCCATCTCGGCGCCGCCGCCGAGTACCCAGCCTTTCAGCGCGGCCACGACAGGCTTGTGAATGTCGCGAATAGCCGCGGCGTATTCACAGCGGTTGCGAAACGCCCACGCATTGGCGTAGTCGGCTAGCGATTGTAGGTCGCTACCGGCGCAGAACGCGCGAGGGCCAGCGCCGGTCAGAAGGACAGCAGTGACGTCGTCGTCGTCACTGGCGCACCGCGCCAACCGATAAAGCTCCGAAGCCATGGCCGGCGTCATGGCGTTCAACTTCTCGGGACGGTCGAGCCGAATCTCGGCAACCCCGTCCTGCACGACATAATGGATGAGATCCATACACGAACCTCCCCGACTATTTTGCCTTGAGGGTCATCGTCTGCGTGTTAGGACCCAGCCATCTCGGCGGGGCTGGCATCGAAGAATTCGGCGATCGCTTCGATCTGATTGTCGAGCATGAGATAGCCCGGCATGACACCGAGTCCTTTCGCCTCGCAGGCCGTGAGAAAAGCGGTGATCCGCGGCTTGAGCAGTATGTCGGCGACGTGCGCACCTGCACCGATACGTGCGGGGTCGGTCGGGAAAGCGTGATCGACGTTGCCGCCAGCAGGGCTTGCGTTGATCACGACGTCGAATCCGGCGGGGTCGTTGTCCACCGGCTCGGCATCGAACCCCGGCCAGCCACTGCGAAGATTAGCAACCAGGTGCTCGGCTCGATGTCGATCCCAATCATGGACGCCGATCGACCCAGCGCCGTGCTCGGCGATGGCATCGGCGATGGCGTGACCCGCGCCGCCCGCTCCGATGATCATCACGCGTTTTCCCCGCACCAAGCAGCCACTGGCCGCCAGGCCGCGCGCAAACCCCTCGCCGTCGAAGTTGTCGCCGTATAGCCGGCCCTGAGTAAATCGGATCGCATTGACCGCGCCGATACGCTTCGCCCTTGGCGTACAGTGATCCAGAAGCCTCAGCGCCTGCTGCTTATGGGGTACAGTGATGACGAGGCCCTGGAAATTACGAACTGCGCGCAAGCTCTTCACGACAGCAGTGAGATCCTCGGGCGCGACATGAAGCGGGATAAGTACTGCGTTGACGCCTAGTTTTTGGTAGCGCCGATTGAAGCGCTCCGGGGAACCCGCTTGATCGATAGGGTCTCCCACGATGGCGCATATCCGCGTCGCGCCGTTAAGGAAGTGGGGCTCGCGCCCCACCATGGATACATTGGAGGATTCCATGTCGTTCCTTACGTTCAAACTCAATTATCAATAGTAAGACGGGAACACTGATAGCGACTCATCATTGCAGCGAACGTACGGACTTGATCAAATCGGCGCCGACTTCCGACTCGTACTCATCGATGAGAGGGCTGACGGCTTCCCGGAACTCGCGCATGGCGTCCTCATCCAGTTCTACGACCTCAACACCCGAGGCGACAATCTGTTCGAGGCTATCGGACCACGCGGTCTGGATGTAATCGATCTGGTAGTTCTCAGCTTCGCGACCGGCTTCTAGAATGGCTTTCTGTGTCTGCTCATCGAAGGAATCAAAGCGATTCTTGTTCATGACGATCGCCATGACGGCAATTGAGTGCCGATCCAACGTGTAATGCTTGATGACGTCGTTCCAGCCCCAGGCCATCACGCTAGCGGGATCGTTCTCTCCGGCGTCGACAGTGCCCAACTGAAGCGCGGTGTAAAGCTCTGAAGAGGGCATCGGTGTAGGCCGCATACCGAGACGTTCGAACATATCGACATAGATTGGGCTTTCCATGGAACGGATCGTCAAACTCTGAAGATCTTCAACCGAATGAACGGGACGTTCGTTGTTGAAGATGCTTCTGAAGCCTGCGATGACAAAGGACAGAACCTCGACGCCATCATCACGCGCTTCATCTTTTAACTGATCGCCGATATCCCCTTGGATAACGCGCTTGTAGTGATCAACGTCGTTGAACATGTAGGGAAAATCGAAAATCTTGGACGAAGGCATCCATCCCTGGATATAAGTCGTCGCGGTGTTGGCAATGTCGACGGAGCCGCTTTTGGTCATTTCGGCGAGCTCACGCTCGTTCGAACCGAGGGCGCCAGAGTAATATCCCCTCACCGTCACTTCACCATTCGTCCTTTCTTCTATCGCGTCGCCTAAGACGTTCACATACTCGCCCATGTAGCCGCCGGTCGCTGGCTGACTACTGGCGAAGCGCAATTCTGTCGCACTGTAAACTTGGCTCGACAGGCTCAAGATGCCTACCAGCATGGTTGTTTTTACAATTTTAATATTTCGCATTTTTATCTTCCTCTACTGTGGATGGACTATCTCGTGGCGCCATTCGTTACGATTGCGCGAATTTTGGCAACCACTCTACTAGTGAAGGAACAAAGGCTACCACTACAAGCGCCGCAGCCATCGCGGCGATGAATGGCAGAAGGTCCTTCACAAATTTGTCGACGCTCAACCCGCTAATTGCCGAGCCCACGAAAATGCAGGAACCGACCGGCGGTGTTGCTAGCCCGATTGACAGCCCCATCACCATGACCACGGTGAAGTGGACATCCGAGATGCCAAATGAGGAAGCAATCGGCTGAAAAATGGGAGAAAAGATCAGAATGGCCGGCAGAGGGTCCAAGAAGGTACCGACAATTAAATAGCTGATCAGCATCAACGCCATGACACCATATGGGTTATCCGTGACCGTCATAATTGCGCCGGCAACAATTTCTGGTACGCCAGCAATGGCGAAAAACCAAGCCAATACCATCGAAGCGCCTAAGCAAATCATGATCGCCGAGAGCCTCGTCACTACCGTGATTAGACTTTGATACAACTCTCGAAGCGGTGGGATGCCCTTGATCAGCAAGGCGCCAACAATGATCGCGTAGACGACCGCTAGATTCGCAGCCTCCGTGGGAGTAACTAAGCCACCCAAAATCCCCCCGATGATGACGATAGGTATGCCCAATCCTGGCATACCAAACCAAAAGGCGCGGCCTCTTTCACGCCAGTTCATCTCGGCGGATTTCGGAAAGCCTTTTGTAAAACCGTATATGAGCGACACAATAAGCAGGCTAGAACCAGCCACTATGCCAGGGATGACACCACCTAAAAAAACGCTGGAAACCGACGTCCCGGTTGCCAGAGCAGCGACGATCATGATCCCTGAGGGAGGAATGATGACGCCAATTACGGACGAGATGACCGTTACGGCCGTGGCATAGGATTTGGTATACCCCTGTTTGACCATTGCCGGTATCATCATGCTCCCCACTGCTGAAGTATCGGCGCTAGCTGCGCCAGATATACCCGCAAAAAGCATACTTACCACTATATTGACATGACTTAGGCCGCCACGTATGTGTCCGACCATGGCGTTGGAAAACTTCATTAGCCGATCGAAAAGTGGCGTGAGCCCCATCAACTCACCGGCAAGCATGAAAAAAGGAATACACAGCAAAATATAGTTATCGGCTCCCCCGTAAAACTTCTGAGGAACGATAATGGTGGGTAGCCCGGGCTCGAAAACAAACAGGACAAAAAAAGCGGTACCCAGCATGGCATAAGCAATTGGAACGCCGATGCTTATAAGTACGAAAAAGCAGCTTAGAAGCGCTATCCCCGCCATTATTCGGACCCTCCTGATGATGCAGCTCTCGCCTCTCGAGCGGCCTGCGGGTTTGATGAGTACAAGTCTTTGAAATCTTCACATACGACACGCAGCCGGTTGACCAAAGTCAACGTCACCGATAGCGGCAGTGCGGCGTAAACGATGTAGAGCGGAATCTGAAGCGTCGTGGAATAGGCATTGAGACCGAGCTGTGTAAATCGCAGTCCTTGGAATAGCAAAAGTGCCAGCACTGTCAGAATAACGGCTTCACGAACGAAAAAGCTCAACCTCTGCAGGACGATAGGCATCTTCAGAACCAACATATCGATGCGAAAGTGAGCGCGCTTTCTCTCGACGACGGCTATACCAGAGAGTGATAGCCAGATGAATGCGAACCTAGCGACCTCGACGGTCCAGGGAACCGGAGTCGAGAGTACGTAACGACTTAGGACGCCCAGGGCGACGACCAGGAAACCGACGATCAACATCGTTACCGCTAACACTTCGCTGAAGATATCGATTGCTCTAAAGAAATTACGGCTAGGCTTTTGCAAGGTAATGCCTCCCGTTCCGGGCAATAGAGGGAAATTGTTGTTTGGCTCTTTTCAGCCTATTGTCCAATCAGCATGCTTACCGATCGATCAGTATGCAATCATACTTAAGTCGCACGTCATGATGGCATTGCAGAATCATCGGTTGATCGTGGCGCGCCGGCCAGAGGTCGCCAAGGTGCAGAGGGCCGCACGTAACCAGAAGGTCGAGGCTTTACAAGCCGATGCGCGCCAGTGGCTAGAGAGGCTGAATCACCAGGATGGCGAGCGCCACTATCGCGGCAGAAAGCTCTCCGATGCTGGGGTAATGGGCTAGGATCTACAAGACTGTCACTGACGCTCACCTCGGCCATATCCTCAAGGAAGACCTGACCAACGAGGCGTCCAACATCGTGCTCGATCAGCGGCTCCCGATCGCGCCTGCATGCTGGATGGCAAACTGCTGCTGGTCACCAAAATGCCTGACTACGACCCACAGGAGGTCGGAGAGCGCTACCGATCGCTGTCTGACATAGAGCGCGGTCTCCGGCTGTTGAAGAGCGACATCGAGTTTGTGCCGGTCTACCACCGGCTGCCGGATCGCATCCGTATTCATGCGCTGATCTGCTTCCTCGCCCTGGTGCTTTACCGCGTGCTGCGGATGCGTCTCAAGGCCAGTGGTAACCCACTGTCGCCGAAGCGGACGCTGGAAATTGCCCGCAAGATCCAGTTTCACCAGATCCTGCTTCACCATCGCGAGACGGCGAGCGGCCTGACCAAATTGAAGCCTGAACAACGTGACCTCTTCGGAGGCGGTTGGCCTCGGCACCTGCCGCATCACGCTTGTAGAGCCAATTTTGAAAAAATATTTCAGCAAAATCAGTTGTTTACGCTTCTATCCGTCGAACTCGGGAAACAAAGATCGCGCGTCAAGGATTGAAAATGGTCGCTCACACGTTATGATAAAGCTTACCGATCGATCAGTATTTTATCAAATTTGAGTTTAACCCAGTGACCTCTGTCACGGCTTTTGAGTGGTGATAATGATGCAAGTGATTGATGCAAAACAATCTTCTCAGTTAATAGGTGACGGCCAAACCGTGATCATTGGTGGGTCGGGGTCGGGCCATGCCGTTCCCGATGCCTTGCTGAAAGCCATCCAGGAACGTTACCTCGCAGAAGCTCACCCTCGCGGCATTACATCTATTCACCCGGTCGGTCTGGGGGATAGGGGAGAACTCGGAGCAAACCATTTCGCTCATGAAGGCTTGCTTAAGCGCATCGTCTGCGGCACGTTATCTGACGCCCCCAGCATCGCCGCGCTTGCCTCCCAGGATCTGGTTGAAGCCTACACGCTCCCCCAGGGCGTGCTATCACAGCTCACGCGCGAGATTGCTGGAGGCCGGCCCGGTCTCATTACCCACGTCGGGCTACACACTTTCGTTGACCCCCGCCTCGAGGGCGGACGTCAGAGCTGCTGGGATTCGGAGAGCCTTGTCGAGGTACTCGAACTGGATGGCCGCGAATGGCTTTACTACCGCGCCTTTCATATCGACGTGGCGCTGCTTCGCGGGACAACTGCGGACGAAGACGGCAATATCTCCATGGAAGATGAGGCCATCTGGGGCGAGATGCTCTCCATGGCCCAAGCGACCAAGAAATGCGGCGGTAAAGTCATTGTTCAAGTCAAACAGATGGCCAAGGCCGGCACGCTAGCGGCAAAAACGGTCAAGATACCCGGCATTTTAGTCGACTACGTCGTTGTTGTTCCAGACCAAATGCAGACCTTTCAGACAATGTATAACCCGTCCTACGCGGGTGCGCTCAAGGTTTCCACTTCCGGGTTTCCGCGACTAGCGCTTGATGCCCGCAAGATCGTCGCCCGCCGCTGCGCCATGGAAATAGCACCCGGCCTGATCTGCAATATCGGCTCGGGTATTTGTACCGGAGTGGGACTCGTCGCGGCTGAAGAGGACGTGCTCGATCAATTTACGCTGACCAATGAGCAGGGACTGATTGGTGGCGCACCGGCATTCGGTCTGGATGCTGGCGCCGCATGGAACTACGATGCTATCGTTGATCAACCCTATCAGTTCGACTTCTATGATGGGGGAGGTCTGGACTTGGCCTTTCTTTCATTCGTGGAGATCGATCCCACAGGCAACGTCAACATCAGCCGATTCAAGGATCGCATCATCGGCATTGGTGGCTTCGTCAATATCAGCCAGAATGCCAAATCGATGGTATTTGCAGGTACTTTCACAGCGGGTGGTCTTGAAACCTCGGCCGTCGGCGGTGAGCTTCGAATCGAAAACGAGGGCCGCTTTCGGCGCTTCGTCGAAACCGTCGAGCAGCTTACCTATAATGCCGAGTACGGCCTTTCGCGAGAGCAAGAGGTGACCTATATCACCGAGCGCGCTGTATTCCGTGCGACAGCTGCGGGGCTAGAACTAGTGGAATACGCTCCGGGAATTAATATTGAGCGTGACATCTTGGCACACATGGATTTCCAGCCGCTTATTTCTAAAGAACTTAAAGAGATGGATAGCCGGATATTCGTAGACAAACCCATGGGGCTCAATCAGAGCTTCCGGGATAAATATGCAATGGTAAATCAATAATGACATTCGATATTTTGCAATCCCCAAAGCCTGCTTCCAGAAGCACTCGCGATGCGATTAAATATATCGTAACTGAGATGCTGATTAGAAATGGTTATCGTGGGACGACCATGTCGAAGATTGCTAATGAGGCGGGTACGACAACGACCAACATTTTTTATCACTTCCAGAGTAAGAACGGCGTCATCGATGAGGTCGTTGCGGATTATGTTGAGCATACACTGAAAGTCCACGGCGCAATATGGCGCGATAACTCGATGACTTTGGAAGAAAAAATTTATAAGGTCGTCGAGTTCAATCGATCCCGTTATCTCAGATTCAACCCGTCAGGGGAAAGTGGAAATTCTTGGAGTCTAATCGCGCGTCTAAGGCTCGAGACAGATGTCATTAGCACCGACTCTCAGCACCAGCTCAACTACTTCAGCGAAGCACTATATAGCCTTGTGGTCGAAGCGATTAAATCAGCCTTGGCCAATGGAGAGCTGGCTGAAAAAATCGTGCCGAAGGAAGCCGCGATGGTTATAGCGATGGTCATCAATAGTTCGGCGCAATTCTCGACTGAAAAAGGCTCATTTAAGGAGCTAGAAATTCTTGTCGATGTGGTGTCAAAAATGTTCTTCGATGCCTATGGAAAAAGGTAGTTCAAGTGGGCGTGAGCCAGCAGGAGGTCGCCGAACGCCTGGAGGTCACGCAAGGCGCCGTCAGTCTGTGGGTCGCCCGAGCCCGAGAGGGTGGTGATGAGGCATTGAAGAGCCGCCCCCGTTCGGGGCGACCACCGGGTTTATCGCCTGACCTGGTGCCTCGCGTCCTAGCGGCGCTGGAGGAAGGAACTGGGCCCCGATGGGTTTGGCTATGAGGACCAACACTGGACGACACAGCGTGTCGCCAATGCCATCGCCCGGTAGACCGATGTCCACTACAGCAAGTCGTCGATAAGCGAGTTGCTGAGTAAATGGGATTGTCCTGACAGAAGCCCAAGCGACGGGATAGTCGGCGTGATGAAGCAACTATCGAGCACTGCCGGGAGGAACTCTGGCCAGCGTTAAAAAATGAAGCTGACGCTCAAGGCTAGACACTGATCTTCGTGGATGAATCGAGTTATCACCTCTTTTCTCATCATCAGAAGACCTTTGCGCCCGTCGGCCGGACGCCGGTCGTCAAAGGCAAGCGGGGGCAGACACCCCGGCATATGGTGGTCGGCGCGGTCTCCCCGGATGGCTGATCCTATTTCAGTTGGTCGACGGATAGCGTGAAGGGCGCCACGATCGTCAGGTGCCTGAAGACGGTGCTGCGCTATTGGTACGGCAAGCTACGGCTCATCTGGGACAATGCGCCGGTTCACCGGTGCCGAGAGGTGCGCGACCTGCTGAGTCGGCCCGAGGTGCAGTGCCGACTTCGGCTGGAGCCGCTGTCGCCCTACTCGCCGGAACTGAATCTCGCAGAAGCCTTGTGGAGCTGGATGAAGCGATGGTGCGTGAACCGAGCCTTCAAGACGGCATGGGAGTTGGGGCAGTGG
Organism: Litchfieldella anticariensis FP35 = DSM 16096; assembly: GCF_000409775.1. Classification (GTDB taxonomy): domain Bacteria; phylum Pseudomonadota; class Gammaproteobacteria; order Pseudomonadales; family Halomonadaceae; genus Litchfieldella; species Litchfieldella anticariensis. Next base: position 185,924 of record NZ_KE332394.1, read on the forward strand.
CTTCGTCACACGGCACGAGCGATGAAGCGGCGGCGTGACCATGTCAGGCGATAGCTGGGCGCCTCGCCAATACATTAGAAACTATTTGGATGATAAGTAATAAAAAGAAAAATTTAACAAGTGACCAGTCATTATGTTGGTTAGTAACAGTCAGTAAAACTTTGACGTTTTGCTGAAACTTGGAGAATAACATGAACAACTTCGGCGCAATACTTACTCTCTGCATCACTTCGGGTGCCTTTTGGTCGCCGGTGCCGCCAGTGCAGATGTGCTGGAGAAATTCGTGAGAGTGGGAAGATCTGCATCGCGATGGACCTTGGGATTCCGCAATGGTCCTACAAGTTGGTCGGCGAGGAGGCCTGATGTTACGCATTCTTTTACCCCATCCTGAGTGGGAGCTGCGTCAGCTTTACGGCGACACACCGTTCGAATTGCTCTCAAAGATTGGGGAGCTAAAATTGAACGAGGGCGAGCATCATTGGGAGCGCGAGCGTCTCTATGAGGAAATCGAGGGCTGCGATATCGTCCATAGCTTCGGCGTAACGGTCGCAGATGCGGATTTCTTTGCCCATGCTTCTCATCTGCGGGCCTTCGTCCGGTGGGCGGTGGATTATCGCAATGTCGATGTTGACGCGGCTACGAAAGCCGGTGTGCTAGTCACCAATGGCCCCCCCGTCTTCACCGCCGGAGTGTCAGAGCTGATCATCGGGCTCATGCTAGACCTATCGCGGCGGATCACCGCCGGGGCGGAGCTGTATCATGCAGGCGAGACGCCCGCACCTGGCCTCTATCCGGAGCTTCGCGGCACGACGCTCGGTCTAATTGGCTTCGGCGAGATCGCCCGGTATCTCACCAATTTGGCCACGGCTTTCGGAATGACGATCCTCGCAGCGGATCCCTATGTGACAATCCGTGACGAGCGGGTGGAACAGGTCTCGTTTCCACAACTGCTGGCCCGGTCCGATCATGTGATCTGCCTGGCCAAGGCGACCGAGGAGACCGAGAAGATGATAAATTCCGAGGCTTTCGCGGCGATGAAGCAGGGCGCGTATTTTATAAATCTCGCGCGGGGCAATCTGGTCGATGACGCAGCTTTGCTTGCCGCGCTCGACAGCGGTCATCTTGGCGGGGCCGGGGTCGATGTTGGGCGCGAGTATCGGCAAATGCCTACTGTCGATGTCGCACGCCATCCCAAGGTCGTCGCCACCCCTCATATCGGCGGGCTGACGCCTGGCTCGGTTGAGGTGCAATGTGCCGCATCGGCCAAGCAGATCGCTGCGATTTGTGACGGCAAGCGCCCGGAGCGCTGCGTGAATCCCGAGGCAGCGTCATGGCTACCGCAAAACTCCTGATTTTCGCGGATCGGCCGGAAGGCGCGTGTGATTGTGCCTGATCGAGACGGCCATGGCCAGCATCCGCTCCAAGGTCGAGCACGGAATGGCGGCGAACGCCGCGATCCCGTGCTCGACCGACTTCCACTCGATCCGCACCGAACTCGATCTGCAGGCGATCAAGGATCCCGGCCTGCAGCGAGAAGTGGGGGAATTCCAACTCGCCTGTTTCGGCCATGCCCGCAATGAGTTGTTCCAGCAGGGCGGTCGCATCGAGGCCAGCCTGGCCCGGGATGTCGACTGGGTCGGCTCCCGCTACTTTTTTCTGGAGACCCCGGGCTTCTACGACAGCTTCTACGCCGGCCGCCCAATCCCGGGGTTTCCCTATGATGCCGAGCGCGACTCCACGACCAGATCGATCCTGGCTTCTGGGATGACTTCCGCAGTGTCTTTACTAGCAGTGAGGCGGAGGAGTACGTGATCCGCCGCATGGTGAGCCCGCGTTCCGGCGCCGCCAACGGCAACCTGGACCAGGCGGTGGTGGGGTATCGCAACCTGGATGGCGGCACCGTGGGGCAGGCCGTGACCTCGGCCGCGGGTGCTGTAGGCGGGGCTCTGGCGATGTTCCCCTTCGCCGCGGGGATGGACATGCTCAAGCAGGCCTTGCCGATGGTGCAGTCGATCCTGGTGATGGCGGCCATCGTCTGCCTGCCGTTCGTGATGGTGATCTCCAGCTACTCGTTCAAGGCGGCAGGTGTCGCTACCTTCGGTCTGTTCACCATCTGGTTCCTGACCTTCTGGTGGGAAGTGGCGCGTTGGCTGAATTCCAACCTGGTGGACCTGCTCTACAGCAGCGACGCTGCCAAGATGAGCTTCCTGGCCGCCGTCAACAACACCTACGACAAGATGGTGCCCCAGTTCGTGGAGGGAATGACGTTTCTGATACTCCCAACAATATGGATCGCAATGTTGGGATGGACAGGAATGAAAATCGGAGCCGAGATAGGAAGAAGCATCGGTGAAGGAGGAGGCAAAAAAGCTCAAGGTGCGGGTGAAAAAGGTGGAGACCAAACCCAAAAGATTGGATCAGGTGGAAAGTTATAATGGGACAGAGTATTGAAGGCCAGGAAAATCAGACCTTCAATACTCCGGATCTGCAGAATTTGGTGATCCACCTGGGTCACTAGAAGTTGGTACGTACCTCATAGGAAGGTGCGTGTCATCATCTTCCACTTCATGTGCTGGAGGCTGTAAACCACATTGTGTAACTGCCCACGAATGAGTAGCCTTTTCAAAAGGATACCATCGTGGGTAAACAATTGGACCAAGAAAAACTCAACGCCCTGGCCGCGGAACTGGCCAAAGACATCAAGTCCGAAAAAGACCTCGGAGCCCTTACACAGCAACTGGTCAAGCTCACCGTCGAGACGGCCCTCAATGCCGAACTGGACGAGCACCTTGGCTACGAAAAGCATGCCCCGGAAGGCCGGGGGACGGGCAACAGCCGCAACGGCTATTCTTCCAAGCGCCTGAAAGGGCAGCACGGAGACGTGTCGATCCAGGCGCCTCGGGATCGGGACGGCTCTTTCGAGCCCCAGTTCGTGCGTAAGGGCCAGTCCCGGCTGACTCAGATGGACGATCAGATCCTGGCCCTGTACGCCAAGGGCTTGAGCACTCGGGACATTGTGGATGCTTTCAAGGAGATGTACGACGCCGACATCTCCGCCACGCTCGTGTCCAAGGTTACCGAACGCGTGATCGAGCAGGTCCACGAGTGGCAGAACCGCCCGCTGGATCCGATCTATCCCATTGTCTATCTGGACTGCATTGTCCTGAAAATCCGCGAGAACAAGCAGGTGATCAACAAGTCACTATATCTGGCATTGGGCATTAACATGGAGGGCCAGAAGGAACTGCTGGGGCTGTGGCTTGCCGAGACCGAAGGCGCGAAGTTCTGGCTGTCGGTACTGACCGAACTGAAGAACCGTGGCCTGGAGGATATCCTGATCGCCTGTGTGGATGGTCTCAAAGGCTTCCCAGACGCCATCCAGGCCGAATACCCCCAGACCAAGGTCCAGCTGTGCATCGTGCACATGGTCCGCAACTCGCTGCGGTATGTGTCCTGGAAGGACTACAAGGCGGTCACGAAGGATCTGAAGCAGATCTATCAGTCAGCCACCGAGCACGAGGCCGGACAGGCGCTGGAGGTCTTCGCCGAACGCTGGGATGGCCAGTACCCGCAGATTGCCAAATCCTGGTACAACCACTGGGATAATCTGATTACCTTGTTTGGCTACCCGCCAGCCATTCGAAAGGTGATCTACACCACCAATGCTATTGAGTCGCTCAACAGCGTCATCCGCAAAGCGACCAAGCGCCGGAAGCTGTTTCCTAATGATGAGTCGGCTCTGAAGGTGGCGTTCCTGGCCATCCAGCAGGCCTCGAAGAAATGGACCATGCCGATCCGAGATTGGAAGCCGGCGCTGAACCGCTTTATTATCGAATTCGGTGACCGCCTGGACGGTCACCTGTAATGGGGTGGGCAGTTACACAGATTTATTTACAGGCTCCATGTGCTGTCCTGCCACGGGGTTGCAAGAGAGCTTTGTACGCATTCTTGCCCGCCTCAAGTGACGCAGCACCGAGCGTGCGCACAAGACCCTTTGTTTCCCCATTGCCGAATAGCAGGGCAGACGTGAAGGCTACAGAGCCTTTCAGCAGCTGCTTGGCAGTCTGGTGGTGTTCACCGGCTTTTTTACGGGGTAGCCGTTCTCTGAGACACATGGCGCCCTCCCATGGATGAACGACGTCAAACTATTAGCTTAGTCAGCCAGGGAAGGGTGGGCAAATTCGACTTCAGAGCCCGTCAGGACAACTCCGTCATATGCTCGATCGTTTCAGGTTACTTCTGGACAAGACGGATCATCGTCTTTGCCTGAGCATTGGGATTGGCGCGTCCTTGCTCCCAGTTCTCCAGGGGCCGCTTGTTGGTGCGGAGATATATGGCGAAGACGCCTAGCGACATATGCAGGCGCTCACGAAGCTCGACGAACTCTTCGGAAGCGATATCGGGCACTTCTTCGATCTTCACCTTGTGTGAGTGCATCAGCCTATGACCCAACGGCCACTGGCCCGGAGGATATCGATGAGTATGTACGTACCTATGCCTCTTCCGGCGGCCTAAGTTCGGGATTCGCCTTCAGTCGAGCTATCGATCGTTCCGCTGAACAGGTGAAGGCTGCAGCTCAAGGGAAGATGGCCCCCATGTTATTCCTTGGCAGCGAAACGACGTTGCAAGATGTGTTCGCCGAACCGCTCAAGCAGATTGTCACGAATGTTCAAGCTGTTGTCGTGCCACATTCCGGCCACTGGATGCCCGAGGAGAACCTCGGCGTCTTTACCGAGCAGTTGCTGTCGTTCCTTGAATAGGGGCAACACCGTTATAGATGGCTATCTTCGTCCGCCGACTTCGTCAATGTGGCGCAGCAGATCTGCCGGATCCTCATAGACACGAATGGCCCCCGCCTGGCGTAGCTCATCGGGTCCGTAACCGCCGCTGAGCAGCCCGACGCCCAATGCCCGGCAGCGTGTCGCCGCGAGCATGTCCCAGATGCTGTCTCCAATGACCATGGCAGTCTCGCATGGTTTGCCAAGCCGCTCGGCAGCTGCGACGAACAGGTCAGGATCGGGCTTTGCGAAGTGGACCTGGTCACGGGTGACGACAGGCGTACGATCCGGATCGACCCCGAGCGCCTCCAGATTGACGGCTGCCGTTTCCATGCGGCCACTGGTGGCGATAGCCCACGGAATTCCGTTATCCGTCAGCCATGTCAGTAACTCGCGCGCCCCTGGTAATGGGCGAACGTTGCTCGCATGGCGTTGATAGGCAGCGGCATGGCCGCGTCGCAGTCGCTCTACACGTTCCTCGCTGATATCGAGTCCTGTCTCACGCAGGAGCTGGTTGGTAAACAGACCACCGCTCATGCCGATCTTGCGGTGGATGCGCCAGACGGATAGGTCGATTCCCTCTGCATCGAGTGTTTCCTTCCAGGCAATGACGTGCTGGTAAACGCTATCGACGAGCGTGCCGTCGAGATCGAAGAGGAAGACGGGTTCGATACGCATGGTGTTCTCCTGAGCAAGTCCGCCCGATTCGTGAGTCCTGCCATGCCGCTAGCTTATCAGGAAGCCAACCCTGAAATGGGCCCAACAGCGGCGGCGGAGTCCGTGTTTCTGGCTCTTGAACGATGTGTGTCGGGGTCTGTCTTATACTTTAGTTGAGTGAATCGATTAATCTACGAGGTATTTTATGACGACTTCATCATGCACTCCTACGGTCGTACAAGCCGAATGGCTTTCATGTGCCCTGGCGCGAGTAGCGCTTGAGCGCGCTCTACGAGAGTGGTTCGAGACTGGATCGGTACGGATCGGTAGCTGGAGATAACACTCGGAGGGCGGTTAGAAAGACCAATGCACTGAGTCTGGCGGAGCTATGGGCCCGGTGCGGAATCCTTGATGGAGGACAGGCAGTATCTTGGCGAACGGGATTCGTAAGGTGCTCGCTAGTTCTGTATTGCCCATCTTGATCGGGAGGCAGTCATAGGAAAAGGTCCAATTGGTGGCGCTAGACAGGGGGTGGTGATTTTTTGCGTGCGCCAGGCATGGCTGTAGCGCCTGCAGGGAACTGCTCTCAAGGGGCCTCAGCGTAACCCCCTTTCCAGACACTACTCGTCGCAGCGTAAACGAGCCCATCGTTCCCTGTTCTTTCCAGGTGAACTCGACACGATTTCGGGCGTCGGCATCTTGATGTTGCCGGTCAGTAGGAGAGGCCGGTCATCTGTCTCAACTCCGGCAGTCATCGTATCTTTCCATCGGAACGCCATCTGTCACAAGTCGACAGGACCTCTTGCAGGATGCATGTTTCAGTGCGCCTCTGTTCGGCGAAAGTGACCAGCAAGGGATGTAACTCCGCGGTAGTGTTGATGCGTTGCTATTGTTCCGAGACGCGCCGGGAGCGCTCGGCTTCGGTGCTCAAGCGTTTGAGCGCATTAATGGTCATGCCATGGTGGGTGAGGAGCCGGATGTGATTTGCCTGTGAGTCATAAGGTAGTTGCGCGCCTTGTAATCAGCTGACAAGTCTAGTCGTTGGGCGAATAGCTTGAATTCATTAAAGTGCTGCTCGCACACGGCTCCCAGGGCGGCCATCAGATGACTGATGCCCAACCCGAAGGGCAGGAAACAGAACGCCATATGGCGATTACAGTTCATTTCTCGATGCTCGTGATCGCTGGCGAGCGCGAGGAGCTCTGTCGTTCCCAGGATGGGCTCGTGGCTTTCCGATCCGACTTGTTCCATGGACTTGGTGGATTCTCGCGGCTCCATGCGGCGAGCTGAAATGTAATTAATTGTGTATTATAGTGTCTAAGTGAAATTAAGAATAATCGACTTTTGGCTTATCGTGCCTCCCCTGGCCGATCCGCAGCCTTACGAGGCGGGAAGCACGGTGCCTCGGAGATGCCCATGTCGTTCCGAGCCACTGACCACCGGTGCCATGCGTTCACCCTGGCCCGCTGCCGAACTTGCGCACAGAATTCTCGATGCTTGCCCCTGTCGTTGGGTATCCATGATGTTGCAACCATCAATGACACGATCCGTTTTCACAGCCCGCTGAGAAAAGGGGAGAGCTTGGTTCGTCAGGAGGACCCCTTCACCAGCATCTTCATGGTTCGCTCGGGTAGCCTCAAACAAGTCATCGATGAGGAGGGAGGCACCCAGTTGACCAACTTCTATTTACCCGGTGAATTGGTGGGGCTGGATGGGATCGACGATCCCTGCTATCCGGGCTCGATTATCGCCTTGGAAACCAGCACGGTTTGCGAATTCCCGTTCCACCGGCTCGATGCCTTGTCCGAGAAAGCCTCCGGGTTACGCCGATACCTCTATGGTCGCATCAGCAAGGAGTTGAGATCCGAGCACCGCCTGCTAAGGCTGCTGCTGGGGAAGACCTCCGATGCGCGCCTGGCCTTCTTCCTGTGTCATCTATCAGAGCGGTTTCACCGCCAAGGCTTTTCCGCCTATCGTTTCCGGCTTTCCATGTCCCGGGGGGATATTGCCCACCATCTGGGATTGGCGGTGGAAACCATCAGTCGAACCGTGAGCCGTTTTCAGCGGAAGGGCATGATTTCCGTGAAAGGCCGAGACGTTGATATCCTGGATATGCCCTCCCTTATGTCTTTGGCTGCAGGAGCGGGTGAGGGAGGTGTTAATCCTGATACGGTCCGGGGGAGAGGCAACCCCAAGGGGCGCCAAGAGGAGAAACGACCTCATGAATCGGGCCGCCGACCCCATTGTTGAAAAGCCAGCCATTGATGCCGTGTTAACACACGGCCTCAATGGCCGGAACAACAACGCAATGAGAGGCGATCTATCTCGCGAGCCTTGCAGGGCGGCACGCAGACCTGGGCATCTCATGAGTGATATCGGCGTCACAGGGAAACAGTTGAGCGTTGATCGATTGATACCTGTCATCTTGTCTGCTGGTTGTCAGAAGCTGCAGCCTGTTGGCCGGGCGACGGGCATGCCCTTGGCAGTGGGGGGCCGCCCAACTGTTGCGACCTCACTCGACAGTTCAACACCCAATCGACACAGACCGCCTCACATGTAGTGACTTACGGGTAAGTGCATGCATCACCATAGGCATCGTCGGTCATGCACTGCGTTGTACCCGGCGCCAGGGATGGCTATCGGTCGCCGGGAGTGAGGTTTACATCTAGGACCTGCCGGCCCTCGTTGTGCTGGCGACAGGAAACCGTGAGATACCACCAGCCGGTCACCGTGCAGATGTTTCTCGATGACCTCGTGACCCGCACCTGGATGCCACTCCACACGCTATCGACTCTCTGACCCAAGGGGCGTGCCACCGGCTGAATGTGGAGGCCTGATCTCGCGTGAAAGCCAAGTCTGCACAGGACTGCCTCACTCCCGCACGAACACGATGTACCTGACTGTGACCGGAGTGACATCCAAAAGGCCGCCCCAAACGGCAAAAAGGCAAAAGGCCGCAAGGGAAGGGCGGCTCAAGGGCAAGGGGCTTACCCGGAAACAATGAGAGTGAGGCGAATCTCAAAAGGCTAAAGGGGGAAGCGGTTCTCCCTCCAGTCTTTTGTCAACTTTTTGCTCTTTCTATTGTTTTATTTTACTGAGCTGAATTCCTCAAGTATTGTGCGAGCACGCCTTGGATAATGAACAAGAAGCTCATCAGCATCAATTTCACATTTTATGATTTCAAAGCTTCCTCTTTTCGGACGCATCTCATAGAAATGTACATCTTTCTGGCGCCCGGAAAGCATCTTTATGACAGAGTACATGATTGTTGGCTCACAACGCATTCCGAAGATAACTTCTTCAAGTTCTAGCGGTGAATCCTGCAGACCCTGAGTGCCAATCAGGCGCCATTCGCGTTCGTAATTCCACTCTGGGGACTTTCGTAATAATGCTGCTTTGTCAACGTAGGCGCGGGCTTTATAGTCGTCATCAAGCATAGCAGAAATAGTACTTGCTTCTATCAATCTGCTACCACCGTATTCGACCTTGTGAACCTGATCGGATGTATCTGGCTGGATTGAATAACCTACACATATCCCTTTGTGTTGATCACCATAATGACTCCACATTAACGGGCAATCGCTACGTTCCGCAAGGGATACTATGCCCCTGTTAAATTGGCGAAGTAGCTCGTCTTCCACGGATAACGTTAGCAAATACAGTTCTGGATCATCAATTAGGTAGTCTGGATCGGTGGCAAGATAGCGGATATTGTTTATCAGCCTTTCTGCTTCCAAGCGACTGTGTTTTGTGATGTGCTCAATGGTCTTGGGTCCCCGATACTTTATGGATTTGGCCGCAGCCGTCATCCTTTCCTTTGTTCGATGCTCTACCAATTGACGTAGAATGCCTTCAAGCTTTTGGATTGAAATGTCAGCATTCACACAAGGCTTTGAATCAAATGGGTCGTTGAACGTGCTCGGGTCAGCGAAGTAAAGTTTGTCCGATACCAGCATGTCAATGGTCAGATTGCCAAATGACCGGTATTTGTATAGTCTGTCGGGAAGTGTGTCGCACTGCATAAGGCTACCCCCTCTTCTTACCTTGTTGGAGTTTTCATTTAAAGATAAGTGGTTCGCATGTAAGAATAGGGTTGCCTCGTGATTTAGGCTATATGATTTTTTGTTTAGGCTCATCAGTTGTTTAGGTGGTGAAAACATCCGGAAAGATCAACATTGTTCTCCGCCCACAGTTTTATTGTTGATCGAAGCATCCAGATAGTGACGGTCTGAGTAGATCATGGGTAGGTGTCGGGTCCCGGGTGATTGATTATCCGTTTGTGAAATAACTCTGGCCGCTTGGTTTGCCAGTCTTTCATCGCGGCGATAGGCGGCTGGTGATGCAGTGCCTTCTGCGGGATGTGGTGATTGTACAGCCAACAGTAGCGCTTCAGGGTCTGCTCCAAGTCTTCTCCTGACGCATACCGCCGTGTCGTCAGGACATTGCTGATACGACCATTGAAGCGCTCGACCATGCCGTTGGTCTGTGGCCGTCCCGGTTTGATCAGACGATGCTGGATGCCGTGCTGCTGGCACTCCTGATCGAAGGGATGGTGGCCACTGGGCGTCCGCTCCCCCGCCCGAGTGAAGCGGTCGGTGAAGGACTTGCCGTTGTCGGTCAGCACCTTCTGGACCTTGAACGGCGCCTTCTCGACTACATGCTTCATGAACGATCGGGCGTCCTGAGCCGACTGACTGCTCCGCACCTCGAGATAAACCCAGCGTGTCGCCCGGTCGATGGCCACGTACAGATAGCGTTTCTGCCGCTCATCGGGCATCTGCGGCAGGTACTTGATATCGATGTGCACGAAGCCTGGCTCATAGTCTCGAAACGGCTTGTGCTTGGGTGCCTCGCCGTCCTCAGTATCTCGTCTGGCCAATTCAGCCAGCGTCGGCACCTCGCGTCGCTTGAGCATCCGATGCAAGGCGGAACGCGACAGTTGGGGGGCGAGGAACTCACGGGCCACCACCAACAGATCATCCAGGCCCAGACGCAGGAACTCCCGCGCTGCGATCAGCACGGCTTCCTGCTCAGTGGTCAGCGTCGCCAGTAACTTGTGTCGCGTGTGAGAACGGTCGTGAACATCGTTTCGGTACCGCCAGCGGCGAATGGTCGAGTCGGAGACGCCGTACTGGCGAGCCAGCTCACTATCGCTGATGCTGGCAGGCGCCGCCTGGATTTCGGCGCGGATCTTGGGGGTGGTCATCGCCTGCTTATGCAGTTTGATGTCCATATCCGTGCTCCCGAATGACCTGATGAAGAAGCTCCTTGGCTGCCAGCAAAGGATAGCTTCTATAGTTCAGTCGATCATCCGGAACCCCACATCTTAGGGCTAATATGCTGATAAACAAGGAAAAGGGGTTGTCATATCGGCGACCTCTGTCCTTCCGCCACTTTTTTGTTAAAACCAGCCTTTTATGGCTGGATTTGTCGTTTATCCGCCCAACTAAAATGAGTAGAACAGCCGAGTTGGGGGCCCTACTCCTGGCTTATTCCCGGGGGAGTACCAGCCCCGGCGATTTATGAAGCAGCATCCTCACAAGCAAACTGCATCATCTGCACAATCAAGGAGATGCTGTAATCCCCTGGCGCATATATATAGCCAACCCCCTCATAAAAAGCCGCCTTCAAGCCCGGCGGCAGCTCGTCATTTCGCCCTATACCTTGGAGTACCTGGCGTTCGGTAGCACCTTTCGCCTTCAAATCCTGCATACTCATGACGGCCTCCGTCAGAATTTCCCGACCCGCCACCTCCGTGCATGGCTCAGCGCTCCAAGCCAATGCGGGGACAAGCCCCACCAAAAGCATCAACTTTCTCATCGCTGGTGTCTCCTGCTGCTGGTTATGTCCTGACATTTAGTGCACTTTTCAATGATCACCCCCCCCCCAGCCCCCGGGTGGATATTCTCGCCTTCCTCGGCAAGACGCAGGCTCCGGCTACCTGATCTGGGCTATGGACGCCGGCGCTATAAGTCCAAGATTTCGTCCACACCTCCTTTACGAACATATGGCACCGGCGTCGACACCTTAGCTTGAGCTGTCCATTTGCTGTTCAAGCGCCTGCCGGATCAGTCCAATCACATAGGGCAAATCATTCAGTGAGGTGAGCGGTAGCTCAACGTCACCATTCCCCCAGCGCCCCAGGCTGGCGACATCGCGCCCCAACCCGCGAGGGTCTTCCAGATCGGTGGCCGAGATATTCAGAGACAACAGCAGTCGTTTGGTCTGCGGTATGACATCTACGAAGTTGGTCTCAGCCTTGAAGGCAACATAGAGCTTTTTCACGTCCTGATAGACGCAGGGATCCAGGGCTAGCACCTCGGTGGACAGGGCATCGAACAATTCGCGCACTAAACCGCCAGCCAAATTGGGATGGTCCTCCAGGGCATACTCGCCGTCACAGCTTTGTACGGGGCCGCGGTAAACCTCCAAAATGTCATTGTCGAGACTCGGCGCCTGCCAGACACCAAGGGCGGTCTCCGACAGTCGCTTGGCACGAGTCAGAATTGTCTCTTCGTTCCAGGTCTCGAGATGACGCAGGTCGCTGTTCAGGTGCAGCGGGCTGTGCGCAAACCCGATGGGCCTTCCTGTCTCGTAATCCGTGGCGTCACGTTTGTGGAGGAATGGCTTGTCCGAGTAGGAACTGTTGTAGGCGGTTAGCGTCAGGTTGCCCAGTGTGTGCAGATAGGCCTCTTGAACACTTTGCCACTTCGGCCCCAAGGCTTTACACCATTCGGCGGATAGTTCCGGATTCTGCGGCATGACGTGCTCGACAGTGAACTCGTCGATGTGTACGGGCTCCTTGCGACCATCGTTTTCCAGCCGGCGCAGCCAGTAGCGCAGATTGCGGAAGTGGTACAGGTCGCGCTCACAGAGAGCGGACCGGAACTCGTTATCGGTAGGGAATCGGCGATAGGAGGGTAGCAGCACGAATGCTGCTTTGACACTCTCTAGGTAGCGATCCTTCTTCAAGCTGTGTGTGAAGCGGGCAAAAGTCCGGTTCATGGAGTTGGTGGGGATGCCACACACCGCCCGACGAAAGACGTAACTCTCGATCAATCGCACTATTTGCTCCAGCTCCTCGGCAGACAATAACCCTTTCTCCTGGTAGTCGTGGTAGACCTCCAGCAGCAGGGGGTAAGCCACGTCGACCTTCAGCTCCCGCAAGTCCTTGAAGGCCTGCTTCAGGCGAGGGTGGGTCTCCTTACCCAAGGCCATGGCGCAGTAGTGCTTGGCGTAGGTATGCACCTCGGTGACCAGATCGCGGATAGTGCCGTCGTAGTCTGACGCATAGCGCTTGAAGGCCGCATACACCTTGCTGATGTTGGGGATTTCGTTGGTGACCGCAGTCAGGTAGTGACGCATGAAACTGTCGAAGTGACGGGCATATGCGGCCTGACCGAAACCGTCTTCCATGCTTCGCCAGTAGTAGCTGTACAGAGCTTCCTGCTCGTTGGGCTCCTGGCCCATCAGTACATAGTTTCGGATCAGGTCAGCCTGGCTGAGATCGAGGCCGGTCGAGTTCATGCTCTCGAACACCAGCTGAGGATTATCGCGCTGGCGCTCGAGGGCTACGGCGACGATCTCCAGCTTAGACAACCCCAGATAGACGGCATCCAGCTTCTCTGGGTTGGCCTCGAACCACTCCTTGAAAAGTTCGTAGTTGGCCATGACGCGCTCACTGTGAACGTCCGGCATCGGGGTGCCATCAATCAGCGAGATCAGGGTCGGACGATCGATATCGGACAGCACGACTTTGTAGACCAGTTCCCCGCTCTCGTTGGGATTGATCAGAAAGCGACGCCGGATGGCTTCAGCCTGCTCATTGGCCGGTCCGTTGGCCAGGTGATAGTAGAGTGCAAGTAGCATCAGGGTGACGGTGGTCAGCCGTTGCTGGCCATCGATCACCATCAATGGCTCCTGCTTGACGAGGATCGATTGGGCTCGCTCGACGTAGACGATGGTGCCGAGGAAGTGTGTTGCGACCTGTGTGTTACTACCGGCGGCCAGTACGTCATTGAGGAGTTGCTCGCACTGGACCTCGCCCCAGGCATAATTGCGCTGGTAGATCGGGATGCGGAATTGTCTGGGCTTCTCCAGCACCTCCATCAGGTTGGCTTCAGATGCCTTCATCTTCTCTCCTTGGTCTTCTGAGCATTATTGTCAGTTTCGGTGCTGTCGTTGTGCCGCATGCTGTCGTGGTCGACTTGCTGCAGGAACCACCAGCATGGTCAGGCAGCGAGACTTCAAAGCTGGATTGATTTGTCCCCGTTCGGTCTTCGTGATCTCGATCCCGCTGTTTTGCTTTTTGCCATGAAGGAAGCCTTAGGTTGCAAGTTTTGTTATTTTATGTAACAGGCTAGCACAGAGAAACTTGCATGCCACCGACAAAAAGTGAACGGCCGTCGGATATGCACAATCAGCGGCAGGTTCAATAGGGATCGTTGAACGGTTACTTTGTCGCAACCTCCCGTGCTGGTACACGTATCGAAGTAACCTAGCGCCTATCACTGATGCCGAGTGACGATGGCTTGGGCAGCATTGTATATCTCCTCCCGCCACCCCTCCGGCGCCAACACCTCCACATTCGCTCCCATGCCCATCAGCCACCACAACGTCTGCTGATCGTCGGGCACCCTGGCTTCCAGTCGTTGCCAGTCACTGCCTGGCAAGGGCGTGAGATCCTGTGAAGTCGATAGCGGTGTCTCAGTAAGCAGCCAGGCGACCTGTGGGGCCACGTTGGTGATCAGCGTCACGTCCTCGAGACTCTGCCGGTAGCCAAAGGCACCGCCCTGGATGTACCTGTCCAGATGGAAATCCTCAGCCTCACGCCACTGGCTTGCACTGACTGATGCTTTGGCAAGGCGGTGCAGTGCAAACTGCCGAATATCCGAGTAGTCGTTCACGGTGGCCAGCAGATAGGTCACGCTGTGGCGGCTGACCAGGCCCTGCGGGTGAAGGGTGAATGTCTTTTCTTCCTCGGTGCTGCGTGACAGGTAGTGCACGTCGAGCGCTTTCTGCTCCAGCAGCGCCTGGGCGACCGCTTGCCACACGCTCTCATTTATTGGAGCGGGAATCAGCGCCTTGCCATTGGGGATGGCCCGCACGCGCTTGGCCCATTGGCTCAGGTCGTTGCTCTCCAGGTCATCGAGCAGACGCCTGGCATCGTTGAACTGTGGGGTCAGCTGGCCGATTACCACGGGAGGGAGCAGTCCCTTGAGGTACTCCTCGGCCAATACCAGCGTCAGGGCGCTGGGCACGTCCAACGCCGGCAGGGGGCAGTGGAAGTCACGGTCGAAGTACCAGCGGTAAGGCTTCTGGCTATCGTCGCAGATCAACGGGAAGTGCAGGGCCAACTTATCGCGCAGGTCGCGTTGCAGGGAACGTGCATCGATTTGAAAGCCGCGTTCGTGAAGCTTTTCCAGCAGCACCGGTGTGGCGATCCGACCCGGGCTGCGGGGAATCAGCTGCAGCATCGTCAGGTAGCGGAACAGCGTCTCGCGGATTTCGGACATGACATTCCCTTGCGTAATCGTTGACGGTTTAGGTCATTCATCGGGTATCGGCCACTGACGTGTGATGCTTGAGGCTTGCTCAACAACAGTAGGCGTTGGATCAGCACCGACGCTCGAGGGTGCACATTTTGGTGTCGATCGCCGCCGGTAGAGACGGCGTGCCACGATAGTCTCGTGCCAGGAAACTGGCGTGTGCTTGCCAGTGGTGGATCAGTGCCTTGTCGGGAGTGACGGGTACAAAGGCGTCATCGTGGTTGGCGTCCAGGCCTGATATCAGTTTTGCGGTGTCCGTGGGGTGACGGTCCAGGGGCTGTTCCAGTTGGGGCGCCGGGTGATGGATCAGCCAGTCATAAACCGCTTTTGCCGGTTGCCCAAGTTGGGAAAAGAACAGGACGGCCTGGTACGGCAAGGAGATACCCAGATGAACCAACAAGCCGTTCACCTCGTGATCGCAGGCCAGGTGCCAGCGATGCTGGTCTTTTACCTGGCGAGGCAGGATGTCTCCCAACACACAGTGCCAAACCAGATGAGCTTGTAGGAATCGTCGGGTGACGGCGTTCAATCCGACACTGAAACTGGCATTGAAAAATAGTGAGTGTCCGTCGGTAGTGGCGCTGGGTAGGCGGTTGTCAACCACCGGTACCAATGTCAGTCCATCCGCCAGGTCGGCCATGAAGGGATGAGTGATTCGCCATGTCGCCCGATTGGTCTCCCAAAGCTCCTGCTGGTGACGCTTCAGCTTCCCGGCATCTTGGTAAGATGTTTCGTGTCGTGTCATTGCCATCATGCCCCTGCTCCAACTGCCCGTTGATGGGGCAAGGTTGCATGGGCGCAGCGACATTTCATGTCGCAGAGCGATCAGAGAATATTGCGACATGGCTTGTCGCATCATTGCCGTAGACTGGTAACTGCCCGGTAGCGGCGAATAACAACGAGGGATCAGCAGGGAGGTGTGCCATGAAAGCCGACATGACCCTCAACGAGCGCTTCACTGGCTGTCTACTAGGGGGCGCCGTTGGCGATGCCTTGGGTGCGCCCGTGGAGTTCCTGTCTCGCGAGGAGATACTGGCCCGATTCGGACCGCAGGGGATCCACGAGTATGCGCCCGCCTATGGTGGGTTGGGCCGGATCACTGATGACACCCAGATGACCCTGTTCACTGCCGAGGGCTTGCTGCGAAGTTGGGTGCGGGGCGAGCTCAAGGGCATCACCCATTATCCCAGCATCATTTGCCACGCCTATCTGCGTTGGCTGCTCACCCAGGGAGAACAGTCGGCTGCCGAGATGCAAGGCATCATGGCGGACAGCATCGAGCAGACGCCGGGCTGGCTGTTCCGGCACCCCGAGCTGCATCATCGCCGTGCACCGGGCAATACCTGCCTGAGTGCGCTCCGTACCCAGGCCCGTTTCGGTGACATGGCCGAGAACCACAGCAAGGGCTGTGGCGGGGTGATGCGCGTGGCGCCCATTGGCCTGTTCGGCGCCATGACCGGCCATAAAACAGCGGTGTTTGAGCTTGGCTGTGAGGCAGCGGCTCTCACCCATGGACATCCCACCGGTCAACATGCCGCGGGAGCACTGGCGGTGATGATCCAGGTGCTGGCCGGGGGACGACCGATGCGACAAGCCCTCGAGGTCGCCAAGGCCCTCCTCGAGGTAACCGAAGGAGCGCACGAAACTCGCCATGCCATCGAGCAAGCCGAAAGCCTGGCCGCCAATGATACTCCGCCCCATGAAGCCATCACCGCGTTGGGACAGGGCTGGGTGGCTGAGGAAGCGCTGGCGATCTCGATCTACAGTGCGCTGGTGGCCAAGGACTTCCGTCATGGCGTAATGCTGGCCGTCAATCACGATGGTGACTCGGACTCCACCGGTGCGATTACCGGCAACCTGCTGGGCGTGATGCATGGCGTGAAGACCATTCCCCAAGAATGGCTGGAGCCACTTGAACTGCGCGGGGTGATCACCGAGATCGCCGAGGATCTAGTGAATTTCCATCGCTGGGATATCGACGACGATGGCGAGGATCAGGACTGGGTATGGGAGAAATATCCAGGCTATTGAGCGATGCCCCGAGAGGGTGTATCAGCGTTAACGGCAGTACCCCGGTCAACGACCCCATGCACGAACGTATTGAGAGACAGGCTGATGCGATACACACGAAAAGCAGGTTATCCGTGTGCGATCTGTTGGGTTGTCTGCTCGGCACTACCGCTGATGCTGCCGACTTCGGCACTGGCAACAGGGCTTGTCGCCGATGTCGACGGACCAGTCACTATCTCGGTGGTCAATCGTCCATCCGGGAGGACCGTTCTGATCGACGCCCGGGGGCGGGAGCTAGGGTCCATCGTACGACGACCGTCCGGTCGGCTCGTTGTCACGGACGTGAGAGGCCGCGAGGTCGTTTCCGGCGTTGGCAGGAGGGCGTCAGGGATCGAAAGGTGATCTACGTGGCTGTAGATACCTACCATGGCGCCTGATATCGATGATTCTTGCCAGCCAAACCCCAGGGGGAGAGGAGGTGGCAATGGGTACAGTGATTCCCTTTCGTCGCAACCGCCGCTTGCGAGCGCGTGTGCCACAGGAGTGGCAGTCTGCTTCCACTGAGCCGGATACCAATGCCTGGTCTTGCGCATCCAATGAGCGTTTACGAGATAGCGGGTGTGTCGACCGGCCCCCTTTCACAACAGACATCAGACGTCGGACACGGCGGGCGCGATGCATTCTTCTGCTGTGGGCCGGTTTCTGCCTGGTGATTGGCTGGTGGGTAGTGAGCTTGTGGTTTCTCATCTGTGCCCTATTCGCTCGTCAAATACTCGAGCGTGAGATGTCTCATCACTAAGGCGCGGGGATCCACTTCTCGATTCAGCCTGGTGGGTTGAGCAGAGGTTATGGATGTCGCCTTTTGTGCAGACACTGGCTTGCGTGTGTGATTCAACGCTGGCTCTGTATCTCAAAGGCTACTCTGTAACCAATAAGATAACGAGCAGGGAGGGGAGGTATGAAGATTTCGAAGTTTTTCGAGGAAGTTCTCGGTGCCAACCTGACCAATATGAGGTGGTCATGGGGAGCCGTAAATAATATCAGGGATCAAGTATTTCTACGAGTTTGGAGTGATCAGTTCAAGGATATTGATGGCAAACAGTACATCGCTGTCTTGAAGCTAGGTGATAATAACCACTCTTCCGGCTCCTCCGAACGACGACATCATGTTGATAAGCTACGCAAGGGCACGGAAGGCTACGGGGTGGTGTGCACCCGCAAGTATCCTGACGATGGCAAGCGCTCGAAGATCAAAACTTTCGATAACGAACTCCTGATCAAGCTCGGAGAGGTGATCGAAAGCGATGGCCAAGTCTTTGCACAGGTCATTGATCGTATTCCCGTAGAAACGCTGAAAGACCGTCGCACGGGATATGGCACGTTAGTGAACGATATCAAGGAGATATTCAGAAGGCGTGTCCCCAAAACAACGCGAGAAGCTTTGGCTGATGCTCGCGTAGGGCAGGGAGCGTTCAGGAGCAGCGTGCTCATACATTGGGGCGGGAAATGCTGTGTCACAGGGTCAACGGCAGAGAAAGCCATCCGTGCTTCACATATCAAGCCATGGCGAGATTCAACCGATGAGGAGCGCCTGGATCCTCAGAACGGCTTGCTACCTTGGACGCGTTATTCGATGCCGGCTGGATTACCTTCTCCGAGACTGGAGAGGTGCTCATCTCCCATTGCCTGAGTGCCAAGGAGCAGGAGCTCCTGGGGCTTGACGGGTTGCGCCTGAGCCGTGAGCCAAGTGCCAGAACCGCTGACTATTTCGCGTATCATCGCAGGGCGATATTTGTTGGCCCCGAGATATGACGTCTAACCCCTTGGTGCTAACCGGTGGAGTTGCCTGCTTAACCGGCAGGTAAAGGAACCCATCATCACACGTCCATTGTCAGTGGATTCCGACCTACCCGATTGAGAATTGAACCTGAGAATCATTCACCATTCAGAGGGGCTAGGCATGACCATCTACCAGGAACTCAAGGCACGGCAAAGAGAAGAACGTGATTCTCATCCCGAAGGGCTGGCTCTGCGAGTGCATCGAGCGTTGAGCTGGCTGCACCGCGCAGAACAGTGCGAAGACGAAGACGGTCGCTTTATCTTCCTATGGATCGCCTTCAATGCTGCCTACGCCAATGAACTCGGTGAGATACGTGTCGCTGAGGGGAAGATGTTTGGCCAGTTCCTGGCGCGGTTAGTCAATCTGGACACCACCGGCCGTCTTAACAATCTGGTCTGGAAAAGCTATCCCGGTGCGATCCGTGTGCTTCTCGACAATCCCTTTGTTTTCCAACCCTACTGGGATCACCAGAATGCTCTGGCCGGCAGCGATGACTGGGAAGAGCGCTTCGAGAAGGCAAAACGTGCCGCACACCAGGCACTATCCAGCCAGGACACCGGCACCGTGCTGAGTATCATCTTCAGCCGTCTGTACACCCTACGCAATCAGCTGATCCATGGGGGCGCCACCTGGAACAGCTCGGTAAATCGTGACCAACTCCGCGATGCCAACGGCATTCTTGGTGATATCGTGCCTGTGGTGATCGAGATCATGCTCGATAATGTCCAGGCGCACTGGGGTGATGCTTGTTATCCCGTACGCTGAGGTTTTTCGCTATGAGAGAAAGGATAGACTCGGAAGATCCAAGACCCCTCAACTGCACTGCTTCGGTTTGTATGAATTTAGGATTTACAACGGAGTCAGAGGGTTATGTGAGTGAGGATTCGCTAATTTTTTGAGTTGAATGCCTTGCACGATAACACCGTCATAGAGCGTATAATTTTAACACTGTCAGGGGACTAATAATGATCATAATAGTGCGGATTAGAGTGACTGACGAATATGGCGCTGGTCTACTAGGTGTTCCTGTTGAACTTGCCACTTATGATGGTTCTTACTTGGATGTTGGGAAAGTTACCGACAGTAATGGGGATCTCTCGTTTGAGCTACCCTATGATGAGGAAGAAGTTGTCCGGGCGACTATATATGTTAACGGTGAAAGCCGAGGAACCTTCGAACTAGAGAATGAACTTGCTATCCAATTTCAATAAGCCTTCTTGCCGGTCGCCTAACAAAGAGCTATTAGGTCACCCATTTGAGTCGGCACCACTTGGCCAACGTTGCGCAGGCTGCCCAGATCCTTGCTGCCGATGCGGCGGACCTGTCTTGGTCGGCTTTTGTCGCAGCAAAGCGAGTTACTAGGGACAAACCTATGCTACGCTAAATAAGCTATCCCGACATTCCCTTCCATACGCCAACCGCTGATAGGCCTTGAGCTGCTGACGCTGATGGAGATCCCCCCTCAGAGATGTCTGACACGCTGCTCCTTTCATCAACCTGGGGCAGGGAAGCGCAGGTTTCACCATGAAAGCGACGCGACAGGTCCGGTTCTTTTAGCACAATCTCCCACCACTCGAGGATACGGTGGCGTGACTGATGCATCAGTGAGGGTGGTGGGCGACATATAAAGGTGAGCTCCTCGCATTCTAGCTTGCTATATCCTCAAACAGTCTCTCGACTCTGCATGATGCAATCCCTTGAATGGCCGGTCTCCAGCAAGTGAAGGCCACACGGGGCGGGGGACAGATTGATTTACGGATTTGTTGTGCCGCCACCGACAGCGCCGATCAACAACGCTAGCGAGTGGCGCTCACCTCTTACTTTTTAGGGGGTTACTCTTCAGTCATGAGCCCACCATGATGCGGGATACGATCTACCTGACGGCGCGATATTGGCATCCGCCTGTCCGGATTCTGCCAATGCATTGGCGACAAACCCCGTCTCCCTACATTCTTTTAAAAACGCATCCACAGCACCAGAGGCTTCCTGACGCTGGCGAGGCAGCGCCATCGCTTGCCTTATCTGCGTAAAGGAATCGGGCAAGACACGATAATCCGGTGTGGCTTCGGCAAAGCGCATCAGTGGCTGGCGTACTCCGGCCGCGGCGTCCAGGCCTTGTTCAACGAACCAGTCCACTGCCGCCGCTGAGGTTGGAGCGCGCACCAATTGGGCATGACGAAGAGTACGGGTCAGAAACAAATCATAGGCGGCCCCTTGGCCAACAGCGATCCGCCTCCCGGGTTGATCCATGTCGTCAACGTGGAAGAAGGACGATTCCTGAGGGACCAGATAGGTGCCCTCGATGATGACGTAAGGCGCGGTGAAGCAGATTGTCTCGGCCCGCTTCGGATCCTGGGCCAGGAAGGCGACATCCCAGGCATTGTCGTCCAACGCAGCAACAACTTTACCTGCCGCATCGAAGGGAACCAGCTCCAAGGTAACGTTTAACTGTTCTGCCAGGAAGCGCGCCAGTGCGACTGAGACGCCCCCAAGCTCACCCTTGGTGCTGCGCTGGGCCAATACCGGGTTGCCAAGGTTTATGGCTGCACGCAGCTTGCCGTAGGGGGTAAGTAGTTCTCGTACCGCCTTCAGTTCGGGTGTCATGCCGCACTCACTCCTTTAATGGAAGCCCAAAAGAACCCCGACGAATGTCGGGGCCAAGCAAAAATGTCGTGTGATGCTTCAATCCGTCTGGTTGGCAACGGCGGAATTCATGCGCCGGAGCAACAACGGGCCAACGATGTAGGGCAGGATCAGTCCCAGACCGGCGAAGACCCACAGCCCGATCGCCAGGCCACTGTCCCACAGCACCGTCCAGTCACCGTCGGAGATATCCATGGCATGGCGCAGGTTCTTCTCCATCTCAGGCCCCAGCAACAGTCCCAGGATGACCGGCACCAACGGGATCTCCAGCTTGCGGAAGAGATAGCCGGCGATACCGAACACCACCATGAAGTAGAGATCGAAGGTGGAGTTGCTGATCGAGTAGATGCCAACGAACGCCACCATGGTCACGATCGGAAGCAGGTACATCGGCGGCACCGACAGCAGCTTGACGAAGATCCCCACCAGCGGGATGTTGAGCACCAGCAGCAGGAAGTTGCCGATCAGCAGTGCCGCGATCACACCCCACACGAGGTCGGCGTTCTGGGTGAACATCAGCGGCCCGGGGGTGATGTTCAGCGAGATCAGCAGCGCCAGCAGCACCGCGGTGGTGCCACTGCCCGGCACGCCGAGCGTCAGCATGGGTACCAGGGCCCCGCTGGAGGCGCCGTTGTTGCCAGCCTCGGGACCGGCCACGCCGCGCGGGTCACCCTTGCCGAAGTAGCCCTTGCTGCCTACCACCTTCTTCTCGAGGGTGTAGCCGATAAAGCTGCCCAGCGAGGCCCCCGCCCCCGGCAGGACACCGGCGATGAAGCCCAGGATGCCGCCGCGCATGCTGCTCGGCAAGATGCCGCGGATGTCGGCCCAGGTCAGCTTGAGCTTGTTGACGCTCATCTTCTCCTTGCCGCCTCCGGCCTTCTCCTCAATGAAGAACAGCAGCTCGGAGATCGCGAACAGCCCGACGATGGCGATGATGAAATCGACTCCCTCGAAGAGTTCCAGTACGCCGAAGGTGTAGCGCTGCACGCCGGTGTTATCGATCCCCACGGTGGCGATCATCAAGCCAATGGCTGCGGCTACTATCGTTTTCACCGGGTTCTTGCCGGTAATGCCGCCCAAGGTGGCAAACGCCAGCATGAACAAGGCGAAATACTCGGCCGGCCCGAAGGTTAGGGCGAAATCGGCCAGTATCGGCGCCAACAGGATCAGCCCGATGGTCGCGATCAGGCTGCCCATGAACGAGGCCACGGCGGAGATCGCCAAGGCCTCGGCGGCCTTGCCCTGCTGGGCCATGGGATAACCGTCCAGGCAGGTCATCATCGCCGGCTCGTCGCCGGGAATGTTCAGCAGGATCGACGAGATCCGCCCCCCATACATCGCCCCGGCATACACCGCGGTGAGCATGATCATCGCAGTCTCCGGAGCCAATCCCAGAGTAAAGGCCAAGGGAATCAGGATCGCTACGCCGTTGGCCGGCCCCAGCCCCGGCAAGGCGCCGATCAGCGTCCCCAGAAAGGCGCCCAACAGGCTGAACATCAGGTTATGGGGCGCCAGTGCGACACCGAAGCCGTCGATCAGAAAGCCCAGGGTTTCCATCAGCTCACCTCCAGGAATGAAAGCAGGCCCAACGGCAGCGACAGGTCGAGCGCGAAGTTGAACAGCAGGAATACCACGCCACCAGCCACCCCGCCGGTGACATAGGCCTTGACTGGCCTAGCCCCCATGCGCCAGCACAGGGTACCCACGGCCAGCAAGGTGCTGATGATGAAGCCCAGTGGCTGCAGCAGCATGGCGTACAACACCAGCACCACCAGAGCGATAATCAGTTCCAGCCCGGTACGGCTCCACGGCCAGGCGTTATCCGGGTCGGGGCGAACGATCAGATAGAGACTGGACAGTCCCAGTACTACGGCCAACAGCAGGGGAAAAGTTTCCGGACCGACGGCTTCCGAGCCACCGAACGGTTCCGGGAACTGAGTGGCGCCCCAGCCGTACGCGACGGCCAGGACGAGCATCAGAATTCCGGAGATGCGATCATTAAGAATCATTTACTTAATGACTCCTAACTCTTCCGATAGACTAGAAATATCATTTATTTGCTTTGTGACCAGCTCACGGAATTCAGCGCCGCTGTAGTGGTAGGGCATAAGACCGCTTTGAGTCATAACTTCCTTCCACTGGTCGCTTTCATACAACTTGTCAACGGCTTCTACCCAGTATTTCTTGGCCTCGTCAGAAATATCTGCTGGCATGTAAAATCCACGCCAGTTTGCTCCAATAGCATTTATTCCTTGTTCTTTTGCAGTGGGTATGTTGGAAAATTTACCTGGAAGATGTTCATCCGAAAGAACAGCCAAAACCTTGAGATCACCAGATTCCATAAAGCCTCTGGCCTCAGAGATATCACCTGTAAAAGCATCAACATGGCCACCTACAACTTGGGTGATAGCATCTGTGCCATTGTTATATGATAAATAAGAAATCTTGGGAAGTTGGCTGACACCAGCCTCCTTGGCTGCGATCAGGAGTTTCAAATGATCCCAGCCACCTTTTGAACTTCCGCCTGCAAACTTTACAGCTTTAGGGTCGTGTTTCAGAGCCTCCATCAACTCTGGGAGGGTGTTATAAGGAGATTCTTTTGACACGGCTAAAACACCGTAGTCGGCTCCGATAGTGCCTATCCAATTAACCATATCAGCGTTCATGCCAGGAAATTGTTCTTGAGCCAGACGTGTTATAGTCGAAGTTGAAGCGGCAATCAGAAGATCTTCTTCACCTGAACGCTTGCTGACTGTATGCGCATAAGCCACGCCTCCACCGGCCCCAGCCATATTAATGGTTTGAACACTATTGGGAACCAAGTCTAATTCTTCCAATACCTTGCCGGCATTCCGGCAAGTAAAGTCCCAGCCACCGCCGGGATCGGCAGGAGCTATACATTCAACTTTCCCTTCAGGCTGGTAAGCCAAGGCGCTTACACAAAATCCTGCCGTAAGCAAAAAGATTGTCTTTTTGAGGAGCGTGCGGTTCATTGGCATTATCTTCTCCCAGATAACTTATCTTCGGTATATGGCGAAAAGCTAAATGTGACGTTTAGGATAAGAAGTCACGATCACATTTTAGGGAGAAAAGTTGAATTTTTAAATTGATTATTGGCGAACCTCATTTTCCCTTTTGCGAAAGAAGGACTATCCTTGCCCTTATAAGAAACTTTATGAAAAGTAAGTAAAATTAGTTATTTGCGAGGTGGTCGACCAATGCCTTCACGGCAGGTGGTAGTATCTTATAACTTTTTACTCCGACTTTGAGCTCACGTCTCGCCCACCCCTCATCTAAGGGTACAGAAGTTACCGGCACTACGTTGGAATACATGTCTATCATCTGCTTGGGAAGTATGGCGATGCCTTGGCGGCTAGCCACCAGTTGGCAAATGCAATCATAGCTGCTTACTTTCATACTGATTTTCAATTCAGCCTCAAGTTTACTGGCTTCCTCAATGATCTTTTTATAAAGAAAGCTTTCAGAGTGCTGAGAGATTACTTCATGCTTGACAATATCCGAAAAGCGTAATGAAGTTGCCTCGGACAATGGGTCCTTCACGGAAATTGCTACGGCTAGGTCGTAGGAGCGATATTTAAATGTATCAATTCCCTCAACGTCTTCTTGCAAGGCGAAGATGCCTAAATCTGCTGTTTCATTTACAATTGCGTTAACGATGGCTGTTCCTACTCGACCTTCTATCTCCAGCTTGATTCCTGGATATTTTGCGGAGAATTTTTCGATATCGTCGGGGAGAAACTGTGCCAAAGCAGAAGTTGTGGCATGAATTTTAACTTGTCCACGAATCCCTTCTGAATAACCAAGAAGCTCTTTATCCATTGCTTGGACTTTTTCAAATATACACCTCGTGTGGACTAGCAAAGCATGCCCTGTGGATGTTAGTTCGAAACCACGCCTTGAGCGAATAAATAGCTTTGAACCTAAACGACTTTCAAGCTCAGCTATTCTTTTGCTTATTGCTGATACAGCTAGATGGGCTCTGGCTGAAGCGCGAGTTAAACTTTTCTCTTCAGCTACGCACAAGAAAATATGAAGGGAGGTGAGGTCATAATCATACCGCATTTTCTTGTCTCCTGACAGTAGGCATACTTGATCTTAGCATGCCCACTGGACTCAGGTGAAGAATAAATTCAACAGTTTTCCGCTAAACGAAAAACCGAACTGTATAATTCTTCATCATAGATGAGCCCGTTGCTCTTCTGATGGCGATAATTTTTTAGTTCCCGCTCTCCAGGCAAGATTACTGGTTGTCTCGGATCGGCAGCAGGCGTGTTATGTAGTATCTCCGCAAAATCAGTCATCCTGCGCGACAACCATTCTGTGGAACCAAGCACTTTGGCATCAAGAATAAAAAAGAAATGTCCAAGATTTTGTGGAAGATCAGGTTGCTTATCCCACGCTTTGACATGTGTCAGATAGGATGCATTTGAAAGCAATCCGCACAATAAGTCTACAATCAACGCAAGACCATACCCCTTATGGCCACCCACCGCTTGCAGCATACCGTCCAAAGCGGCGGTGGGATCAGTGGTGGGTAGTCCATTCGCGTCAGTTGCCCACGTGTCAGGTATCTTTTGTCCTATATCCCTGGCTTCGCGTATCTTGGCTCTTGCCACCATGCTTAAGGCCATATCCAGGAGAACATGGTTTCCATCGGGGCTAGGGATGCCGAAGCCCAAAGGATTATTACCATGCCGTGCGGCTTTACCACCTGTAGGGGCTATAGTGGTTGTGGCGTTACTACAGATGAAGCTAACAAAGCCCTGCTCTGCTGCGCTAAAAGCATAGGGCATTATAGGGCCAAAGTGGTTGCTGCCGTTTACGAATGAAATTCCAGTTCCATATTCTTTCGCAATATCAATGGAGGCATTTAGCGCCTTTGTCCCCAGTAAGGGGCCCATCGCGTTGTCACCATTAATTCTTGAGATAGTTGGTGTCAGATGCTCGACGGTAATGTTTGGTGTGGTGTTGATTCCACCTACGGAAACTCTTTCGCCATAGGAGGTGACTCTCTTTATTCCATGCGTTCTTATGCCCATTAAGTCAGCAGTGACAAGGATTTCTGATACTTCTGTGGCATCAGACATGGAAAGACCTAAATTGCACAACGCTTTGATAGCCGTTTCATTCGCCTCAGAAGCACTTACAGTCACAGTGTCATTAATTTTTTTCATGGTTTCTCCATATAAAACCGTATCTCCACATTTAAGCTATCACTGTCTTGAATTGAAATACATTGATATTTGGGAAACCATTGTTTCCAAAAAGGAAAATGAGTTTGTATGATTGAAACTAAAGTGAAGTAAAGTTTTATATAGGATGCTGGTGAAAATTTCTAGACAGATAATACTTAGTTGTGGAGGTTCCGGATGATCAGTTGAGTCATAGAAGCTATCCCGACATTCCCATCCATTCCGTCAACCGCTGATAGGCCTTGTGCTGCTGACGCCATGCAAAACAATACCTGCCTCATCCACCATTCAATCTGCATATTCGAATCAATGTTGTGCTTTTTCCGCGCCCCCTACACTTTTTATTGCATCGCATCGTTCAGGGAAGAAAAGGAGTCAAGGATGAACCATCGCATTGCCGTGTCAGGTGCGTTTATCGCTCCGCTGCTGCTCTCCGCCTGCGCGGGGTTCCCGCCCGCCGTCGAGGAGCCGGATCCACTCGCTGCTGAAGTTTGCCACATTACCCGCCAGCGGCTTGCCGAAGCGCAGCCGGGAACGCCGGAGACCGAAGCGCTGGCCACCCGGATCGAATCGAATTGCGAAGCGCTGGGTCAGGACTATGCCACGGCGCTACGAACGTCAGCGCTAAGAGGGGCAACGGCGTCGGTCGCGGACTTGCGCAGTCCACATGATCCGGGCTCGGTGGTGCGGCAGGGAGACAAGGTCAGGGTGACGCTCTGGACCAATCAGGATACCGTCGAGCGATTCTACAGCGGTCAGACGGGCACCACGCCCCCGGACAAACCGGTCGTCTGGGTGACCCTGGCGCCGGAGATGCAGCAATGGTGTTCCGGCCTTGACTGGGCCGGGGCGTCTCCCGAGGAACGCGCTGCCGATTATCAACGCATCTCGCAGCGACTCGGGTTGCCGCCTTATTCACTCAACGATCGCTTCGTCTCCCTGTGGGTAGACCCCGAGCGGCTGATGCGCCCTTGTGCGGATCCCGGTACCGAGGACAACACCTGTAGTGCCACCATGCCTGATACGATCGAGGTGCCGGACCTGACACGTGAGGCCTATACGGCCTGGTTTTCCAATAACGTGGGGTATGCCTATAGTGCTGGCGGCGCACCCTGGACGCGCTACGGCTGGACCTATGACTGGGCCACTGATGCGGGGGATCCTCCCTATGGGGTCAGCGAATTCATGCTGGCGCCCAGTACCGACTACAAGATCGACGCGAGGCACAAGGCCGAGGACTACTGCACGATGTGATGGCTGTCGGCAGGCCTTCTGGAGCACGCCGCTCATGCACTGTGGTGTCGCACACTCATGGCATGCTGACCTACTGGTCCCGCCGCTTGCCGGCTATTCCCGACCGGTTTCACTACCCGGGCCACGTCTTTTCTTTCCCTTCAGGAGCATAAGGTAGGGCGCGACAGATGGATTGGCTCGCTGTCCTTGCAGAACACGCATCCGGGGGATGAGTGAAGTCTGGAAAGTACGCACTGTCTTTGCCAGACGCTTTGTGAGCTATCGCTCCAAAGAACCAGTCAGGGTCGACTCGCCACACAGCCAAGGCGGTCTCAATGACGGCACTACGTGCGACAGCTGGTCCTTGATATCGGGGACAGATAGATATTTCAAAGGTCGACGCGATGCCTCAGCCAATCTCATCGGGCCTCGGCGCCGAGCTCACGTAGCTTGCGGAACCACTTGTCGAGCTCCCGCTCTCCCATCGATTCAACACTGCCGATCAGCGTCTCGCGAACCGGTGAAAAGCCGACGAAGCCGAGGATGTTGCGCTCCAGCGACTTGATGCTATGGGCGCGATAGAGATGGCGGTAGACCACTGCCGGCATGCCCATGGTAACCACCACTCTAGCCGAACGCGCTGTGAGGCCCTTCTCGCCCAGCGGGTTGCCTTCCACGTAGCGAAAAGCGAAGCCGGGGCGCAGCACGTGTTCAAGGAAGGCCTTGACCAGGGCCGGCATGTCACCCAGCCACAGGGGAAAGACCAGCACCATATGCTGGCACCAGCCGACGGCCGCCTGAGCCTCCTGCAGTGAGTCGGGTAGCGGGCACTCCTTCCAAGTCTTCTGGCTGCGCAGCAGCGGGAACGTCAGTGTCGCGATATCGACCACCCGTACCTCATGGCCCTGGGTCCGGGCACCCGCGGCGTAGTGGTCGGCCAGCGCATGGCAGAGGTGCGCTTCGCTGGTGTCGGGGTGGCCCTGGAGGATCAGGATGCGCTGAGTCATGGCGGTGGGGTCTCCCAAGATAAAGAATACTCTCAACCTAGGTGGTAAGAGCCGGCGGCGCGCGCTCCCGCCCCGGCCGCGACGACGATCTGCTTGTCGGGCTCGTCGGTCACGTCGTCGGCGGTGACCTCAATTGCCGGATCCTTCTTACTGAGCGCGTGGGCGAGACGCAGCGCGTTGTAACAGCGCTCAGTGCCATAGAACGGGTCGTTAAGGATGAATTAGGCATCATCTTTCGTTAGGGGCGGACGGGTTCAGTCGCCGAGCACGCGACGGCGCTCCTCGAACTCCTCTTTGTCGATATCACCGCGAGCGAAGCGCTCCTTGAGGATGTCGAGCGGTGCGCGGCCAGGGGGCGTTTGATGAGGTGTCGCTGCATGCCACGGACCGCCGAGCCAGCGGACGAGAAGGACTGCGACCGCGATCACCAAGGCCAGTATGAGGATCATGAACAGCGGACCGAATATCATCCCGTACCACCCTCCACCCCATCCCATCATGTGGGGGCCGTAGGCATACCTCTCGGGGTCAGACAGCCCCTGCGCCCACACCCAGCTTGGCACAAGGGCAACGGCTGCTCCTGCTGCGGCGACCATCGAATTCGAGACCCTTTTCATTTTCTTGCTCCTTTATTTGGTGACAGAAAATGCTATCGCGCCTAGCACGTCGACCTGGCACATCAAAATCGGGTCAAAATACCAGGATCCGGTCGCAGTCGATCACCCACTGCGCCAGCTGGTCCATCGTGCTGATCTCGATACCTTCGATAAGCGGCAAGGCGCGCAGGCCGCGCGCGTCGCAGCAGGTGCTGCAAACCTTCACCTGCGCACCTTTGGCAATCACGGCCTTGAACATGCGCTCGATGTTGTAATAGCCCTGCGGCGTAGTTTGATTCGAAACCGCGCCGGCCACCGCATCGGCCATCAGGAACACATGCAGCGCCGTGTCCGCATGATCCTTCTGCAGAGCCATGACCAAGCGCAGTGCGTTGTAGGCTTTCTCCGAACCATAGGGCGCATCGTTGATCAGTAGCAGGATCTTCATGGCATACCCTCCTGGAAGGGCTGGCTATTGCCCATCAACTTCGGTCAGGGTGACGTGTCGATGGATTTCGCGGCCGTGGTGTGGCATCGCCGAGTACGGTGGTGCTGCCCTGTCAGTGATGGCTTTCGCTAATTGGACCGTCCGCCGCTACCGGCATCGCAGTGGCAATCGTCACGTTGAAGGTTGCAGTGGCCACTGTGCCAAAAAGGCAACGATTGCTTCGATGTACACCGTACCGTACCAATGACGCACGTTCGCCGTTTTGATTTGAATCAAGACTATGTGTACTGGACGAGAGGGATAACCGTCCCTTCTCAACCGGCAGCGCTATCTCCCATGCTGAGATAACGGAGATCAGGATTTCACCGTCTTCTATTTGAAGTTCATGTTCTATGGCTTCGAGTGCATGTTGGGATAGCTGGGAATCCCCGTTCACCCACCAAAGCAGGGCGTGCGTATCCAGGAGGACCAAGCCAGCGTCTCCCAGTCGTCCTCACCAACGGGCTCAGACTGATCAGTCAGCTCAACCACGCTGCCACGCAGCCGATCCTTCGACGTCCTGCTTTTTGTCGTGTCCGGCCTCGGCGTGATCGTGGCGGCAAGCTCATAGGTGGGCATCATCCGCCCCATCGCTTCAGATTCAGGAACTCCCGTTTCGTTTTCGGGCCATAGGTGCGGAAATGGGGGTTGGGCTGTTCGCGGTAGGCCAGTTGCTCGCGGGCCACGCGGTCATCGCGGGTCCGAAGGCGTACGTCTTCTTCGCGGAGGCCGTAGGGCTTCATGGCATTGCGACCGAACACCCCGGCGCGGATGGCCGGCGTGATTTCCGGATAGCCGTGTCGCTCGCGCAGTGG
Source organism: Litchfieldella anticariensis FP35 = DSM 16096 (assembly GCF_000409775.1). Lineage (GTDB taxonomy): Bacteria > Pseudomonadota > Gammaproteobacteria > Pseudomonadales > Halomonadaceae > Litchfieldella > Litchfieldella anticariensis. The sequence continues at coordinate 216,751 of NZ_KE332394.1, forward strand.
CTCGGCGATCTGGAAGGTCCGGAAGGCTTGGATCTGGTCCTGGGGGGAACCGTACCAGATGGAGTCGGTGCCCCAGAGGACGTTCTTCTCACCCACGTATTTCAGGAGCTTGCCCAGGCCGTGGGCGGCGGAATCCAGATCGCGTAGCAGGTAGCGCCAGGTGGACCCCAGTTCGGCGTAGACGTTGGCGTTGGCCACCTCGTTTTCGACGACCGTCCGGATCAGCGAATCGATGCCTTCGTTCCTGTCCGGGCTATAGGGACCTTCCGGCTGCCCCGGCACGAAGCCGGAGTGGTAGACCAGGAAGTTGACGTCCGGAAACCGCCGGGCGACGCGCCCTATGTCGTCGCATCGAGAGTACTGGTAGGGGTAGCCGTCGAACGGCAGACCCTTGTGGATGGCGATGTTCTTCACGCCCAGTTTCCGCGCCTTCTCGATGAAGGCCAGGCCAACCTCGTCATCCAGAAAGTAGCCATCTCGGTTCGGGCCCCACTGGGTGTAGGTCTTCCAGGCCGAGATGGGGTAGCGTTCGGCGAGCTCGTCCATGCCTTCCAGATCGCCCGCCTGGTTAGGGTTGATGCGACCATGGAGCAGCATGCGGTGGGTGCCCTCCATCCGTGCCACGATCTCGGCGGTGGCGGCCGCCTCCTCGATGGTGAGCGGCTCGGCATCGCGCCGCGAGGGAATGAAAGAGAGCACGATCATGTCCGTGTCCGAGTCCTTGAACACGTCCTTGATAAACTCGTCCGGGCCCAGGCAGTGGAGATAGCTGTGCGTGCCTGGTTCGTCGGCCAGGGCGCACCCAGCTTTGGGGGCCCAGCTCAGTGGGGTGTGTCCCGCCGGCACTCGTTTCAGCCAGTCGCCGTTGGGATTGACGAAGTGGCCCTGGACGTCAAAGATGAACTCCCCGCCTTCCAAGGAAACTTTCGCCGCGTCGGGATCGAGATCGGCCTCAGGTGCCAGGGCGAAGTAGCCGCCGAGCTTGCCCACCGCGGCGTAGGCGTCATTCATCGCCATGAGCGTGGATGCTGCCCCACAGGCCGAGACCAGAAACCTCCGCCGACTGAGCCCGCACCGCCGGGCGTTGTCACTGGCGCGTTCCTCAGCCAACCGCTTGGCGTAGTGGTGCTCGGGTCCTAGGGGAATGGGGGAGAACTCGCCGTTGGTGGTGGTGTCGAGCTTGACCGGCAGCCGCTGTCCTTCGGGATCGTGCTGCTGGTTCATGGCGTCGTCCTCCGCCTACATCACCTGAATTCTTCCAGCGTAGTCCGTTTATCGACCCATGCCAGCCATCGCGAAGCGCTCGGTCAGTGCAACTCCGACCTCGAATTCAACCGGCGTGACGCCGAATCGGCAGGTGCGTCTATTCGTCTATGGGTACGATTCGACATGCAACACTCCTGACATGGCAAAGTACCAGCCATTTCACCCCCGCCGATGATGGCAACCTTGCTCGTCGTGGTGCTATTTGGGAGAGTAGGGCTTCCCACATGAGGGTCGCGATGTATGTGCGGCCGCTTCGCGCTCTACTCACCCCCGATCCGACTTTCCGAGTCGCTTCACCTGCCGTTCGATTATCCGGTGTCGGAGCTGGCCCCTCGTTACAACGTTCATCCCGGCACTTGGATTGCCGCTATCCTGCGTGCGTCACCTGATCAATTGCCGGTACTGGATGAGATGTGGTGGGGCTACCAGCCGAAGTGGGCCAAGGGAAATGCGCCACAGTCGAAATTGGCAACCGCCGAGAAAGTGGCAACCCTGGGCTATTTCAAGGGGGCGTTTAGTCATCATCGTTGCCTCCTGCCCGCTGATGGGTGGTTCGAGTGGCTCAAGACCACGACGCCAAGAACGCCGCATTTCCTGTGCCGCCTGGATCGCGAGCCAATGGCTTTCGCTGGCATTTACGCAGAACGAGAGGATGGGGCATTGGGCTGTGCCATCATCACAGAGCCCGCCCGTGGCTGTGCTCAGCAGATTCACGATCGCATGCCCCTGATTCTGGACAATGACAGCCTCGAGCCATGGTTGGACCCCGACCTCACCGACCGGGAGACGATCCGTCACCTAATCCGTCATCTCACGAGAATAGGACAGAATGCAGGAGGGGGTTGCCTACCAGTGATGTGCTTGTTATGTTTTGTGATTAGTGGATTCGCCGCATCCCTCAAGACCAGAAGGTCAGCGTGTGTACTCGCCAAGTCGACTGTCATGCAGTCGGTTCAATGGCTAATGGACACTCAAACATGACCTTGAAGGATGCCATCATGAATTCACCACACCCATCTCTTCGTCGTACGGTTTCCTCGGAGATAGCTACGCAAGCTTTTGGTCGGCTCAAAAGTCTCTGTAAGAACGCGACGCCGCCCCAACTACGGTTTTTGCCCACCTTCGTTCAGGCACTCAGAAATCAATGCACCGGCAAAGGTCGGCGGAGCGAGAAGTACGAACTGCGTACCATGACGGCTACCGTCATCGGCAGCAAAAGTTTCAACGACATACCCGCGCTAGGCTTGGTCGTTGACGAGGATCTCAACCTGGACGAGATGATGGATCGAAGAGAGGTTCAAGTCGCACGGCTGGTGACATATCTCAGTGAGTCAGCTCCTGCGCTGGGATTAGAGGTTCCTGACAACATCAAGGATGTGTGCTTTGCGCTCGTTGGTCTGTGGCAGCCGACGATGTTTGCACCGGATCGATTCCCCGAACAATTGGCTGAAGTCGCTAGAGTTGATAGCGAAGGTGGCTTACGGGAACTGCTCGCAGGAACTAACGACCGTTTCTCTCGGCACCTTGATACACGTCAGGTTCCTCAGAGCCGTGAGCTCATGCTAGGACTGGCCTTGATATCCTACCTGAGCGACGACGACAGGCTCTTTCTGCCCGATGCTATCAAGATCGAGGATCTGAAACGCTCGATAGGGATATTCGCAGTGAGGCTCGCGAACACCAAAGAACACACGAAATGTGATCGAGCGGCCTTGATTCTTGAATTCTTGTGGCGAGACGGCTTCATGCAGGCAGGAGTCGACCTGGCTCGTATGTACTCTGAGTTTCTGCGGCCGGTACGACAAGACACCTCCTATGCGTTACACACGATAGATGCGGTGCTTCACCGCTATATGAGTGATCCTGAGAGCGCATTTACCGAGTATGAGAGCGCGACAGATATGTTTGCGCTACATGCGTTACTTTATTCCCGTGCAATCCTGGAGAATTCAGGCGATGAGCAGGGTATGCAGATCTACGCTGAGAAACTGCTGCAAGGTCTGTTGTGTGCCGTATCCCATCATATCGAAGGGGCCAGGGAAGCCGCCAAAAGCTTTCTCCAACCCTCGACGATAGACCCTTCCGATGAAGGGAGCGTCCTGTACGCGAGCGCACGCGAAGTTGTGAGCCATTATCCCAAAGCAGAGGCCTACTGCCAGACAGTCCATGAGTGGGCGCTCAATCCGCAACGGATACCCCGCTTCTGATATTTTGTCCTGTTTTCATGACCGTGAGGTGAAGAGAAGTGGAATGTTTCCAGTTTGAACAGGGTTAGAGGAAATGGAGTTATGACTGAACGTGTATGTCCGAAGTGCCACGGTCGTGGTGAAGATGTTGAGGTGGAGTGTGCGAACTGCGGCGGCGCAGGGCTAGACCCCGAGGAAGATAAACCGTTCGCGCAGTGTCTCGAATGCTATGGGGACGGTATGGTCACGGTGGATGTTTGTCCTCGATGCGGTGGTGCGGGGACCATTGACGACGAAGACGACGAAGACGACGAAGACGACGAAGACGACGAAGACGACGAAGATCGCGTTAATGCTTGATCTGATGCTTTGAGGTGAAAAAGCGCTCCAACTGGAGCGCTCAGACTGCTGACGAACCCCGCATTTTTTGCGGGGTTTGTGTTTCTACGCTCGCGTTCTTTGCTCGCGACGGAAGGGAGCGCTACAACACGATTTATCTCTCGAGAGGCAGAAAATGGCGCTCTCAAGCGAGTATGGGGCTTCCTGAAGGTGTCGCTGGAAGGAAAATTCGACGACCGGGCCCCTCTCAGGCCGCCAAGGCCATTTTCTTGAGGTTCTGCGCTGCCGCACAGAGCAAGGCCTGCTCTCGCATTCCAGCGATTCCCCGCATGCGAGCATAGCGGTACCCATGGAGTTGCTTGGCATCTGCGAAGCTGCGCTCCACCGTCTCCTTGCGGCGCTCGTAAATTCGTTTGCCTACCGGCTCCAGCCGGCGGCTCCCCACCCGCTCCTTGGCGTCTTCCCAGACGTGGCGAGTCACCGTCTTGCGGTAGTGTTGATTGCGTGTGCAAGTCGCTAGGCGTGGGCACTCCCGGCACCAGACCGGGTCCGAGTGGTAATGACGATAGCCTTCCCGGTTGGTAGTCGCATAACGCAGCGTCTGGCCTTCTGGACAGCGGTAACCGTCCTGATCGGCGTCATACACGAAGAGGCGTTTCGGCATCATGCCTTTCGGCTTGCTGGGCCGACAATAACCGATCACACCGTAAAGTTGGCGCTTCTCCAACCCTTGGCAAATCGCGGCGGTAAAGTAACCGGCGTCCACCCCAACGGCGGCCAAATCGAATCCAAAGCGTCGGCGTTGGCGATCCAGCCGCTCCAGGTAGGGCACGCTGTCGTGCACGCTCGCGGGCGTGATGTGCACATCGGTGATGATGGCGTGCCTGCCATCCACCGTTCGGTGATCCAGGTAGAAAAACCCCTTGGGCTTGCCCTCCCGCACCATGTAGCCGCTGTCGGGATCGGTATCACTGATCTTCTTGGCGGTGGGCTCGGGTTCCGCCTCTCGACGAGGCGGCAGCGGCTTTTTTCCGTGAGCCTCCCGATCGGCGACCACCGCCTCTTCCAGCTCTGCCAGATAGGCCTGCGGTGTCGTCTCCACCTCCTGCATCGTGAAACGACGGCGATTGGCATTGGCCTTGATGTGGGTGCTGTCGGTGTACAGGACACGACCGCCCACCAGGCCCTGTTGCATCGCCTGCTCCACCACATGATCGAACAGTCGCTGCGCGATATCGCTGTCACGGAACCGCCGGCGCCGGTTCTGGCTGAAGGTCGAGGCGTCCGGCACCTTGTCGGTCAGACGCAAGCCCAGGAACCAGCGATAGGCCACGTTCACCTGAAGCTCGCGGACGAGCTGGCGCTCGCTGCGAATGCCGAACAGGTAGCCGATGAACAGCGCCTTGAACAGGAGAACGGGATCCAGCGCGGGGCGACCGTTGTCCTCGCAGTACAAGTGACGGGTCTCGTCGCGGATAAAGGAGAAGTCGATGATGGCATCGATGCGCCGGAGCAGATGATCGGAAGGCACCAGCTCTTCCAGCGTGACCATCTCCAGCTCGTGTTGGGTAGGACCGGGATCTTTTAGCATTCCCTAATAACAACAAAGTCCTGGCCGAAGGGCCAGGACTTTGTCAGCAATCTGAGCGCTCCAACTGGAGCGCTTCTTTGTGCTGGTTACCTGCTCTGCGTGTCATAGGCCCGGTCGGCGAGGTTGGAGCAGCAGGCGATCCTCTCGATCTGGGCGGCACCGAAAGGAACCTCACTCCGGTGTTCCGGGCTGGCCATCAGCCTGGCCGAGTTGCCCAGGCTGTCGATGGCGGCATGCAACTGGGGGCCTTGGCCGCCCTTGGAGCGGCTCAGGCTCTTGGCAACATGCCCTGAGTAACCGAGATCGACATGGCTACGATGATTCCGACCACCCACTGCGGCCTAAGGCGTACCGTTCGATGTAATCGCGATCGACGCCTCATTTAGCCCAGGCGCCCCTCACCCCACCATCGCCAAGAAGGGCTGGCCCTTCAGGGCCTGGACGAAGGTGTAGAGGACGAAGGCGGTGAAGAGGAGGCCGAAGATGCGGACCGGCAGGCGGTTTTCGGCGCCGAAGAAGGTGGTCGAGACAAGGCCGAAAGCCGGGATGAAATGCACCGCATGGGTGGCGAAGAAGTGGGAGACACGCAGGTCGCCGCCATCTCGCGCCCAGCCCATGAGCGCCATGCCGCCAGCGTCGCTCGGCTGGCCGCCGATCCAGTGGCCGTCCATGCTGCTCATCGTTCCCGCGGACAGAAGCGTCAGTGGCAGGACGAGAGCGAGGCCGAGAACCAGCGCCTCCTTGAGCGCGCTGCCGATCCCCGGCTTCGTGTTGCGAGCGATCTGGACGGCGTAGACGGTCGAGGCGCTGGTCAGGAGCACGGCGCCGGCACCCATGACCGCATAGATCACCACGCCGATAACGCTTTCGTTGAAATGGGACGCCGTGCCCAAGGCGGCGGCACCGCCGATCCAGATCATTTCGAGGACGGCCGCCGCGACGACCGCGCCGATATAGGTGCGGTACCAGCGCTTCGCGCGGACCTCGGCCGGCACGAAGCGGGCGAAGAAGGCGAGCGTCAGAACATAGGTGGCGATCGCCAACTCGAACTTGAGCGGCTTCACCCAGATGTCGACACCCAGGAATTCGCGCGGGTCCACGGCGGCGGCAAAGCCAGTCGGTAGCATCAGCGCCAGCAACAGGAGGCCGAGGGCGGTGAAGCGCAGCATGACGAGCCGGCAGCACGCCGAAAGAGGCGACCCGAGGCAGGACCTGGTGGCGGCTGGCGTGGGCTATGTCGCGTTCGCGCGGGACAATCCGATGCTGTTCAAGCTGATGTTCGGCTCCGAGCGGCCCTCGAGCGATGACAGCGATCTCGTGCAGCACGCGTCGGGGGCGTTCGCCACCCTCGTCAACGGTGTGCGTGACATTCGTGGAGGCGACCCGATGGCGGATGCTGACGGGCTGAAGGATATCGCCGCCGCGTGGTCGATCGTGCACGGCATCGCCAATCTCCTGATCGCTGGGCGGATGGGATTTCTCCAGCCACTGCTGGAACACGACCCCGAGACGGTGCTTGCCGACATCATCGTACGGTCGCTGCCGCAGCAGTAAAAAGGCTTAGTCTGCTCCGTGCGCCATGGTACGGCTGCGACCAGCTTCTTCTGGAAGGCAGCGAGCATCAGTACGATGCCAGGACGGATGACATCCGATATCCCTCCGCCCTTGATCATCGCCACCGAGGTTCCGGGTTATATTCCCCCGGTGGGCCAACGATAACCGGGGGAATAGGCAGTTCTACCAAGCCAAGGACTTCCGCTATGCCCCAGTGCGAGGTGCACTCTGCTGTCCCGCCGGTCGGTGGTTATGTTTGATGCAACACGACTACGCCCGCCAGCGGCGGATTAATGCCAGCCTCGCCGTCTGCGGTCACCGGGTCTCGACGATTCCCCCCGTGCCAGGTTGGGGGCATCCTGATCTGCTGGGAGCCTCGTCGGTCCCGACGCTCTCCTGCGCCTGCTGTAGTGAGAGAGTCCATCGAGAACGAGGAAAGCAACGGTGGCGAGGAGGCACGATCTCGCAGATGGCAGGCTAAGGCCGGTCTTGCGAATATCCCTCGCGTTCCTGTCCCGACGCCATCGGATGGCAAGCAGCTGGGCTGGGTTGCCCTATCCAACGGCAAGGCAACGTGGTGCGGGATACGTCTCGCCTGAGGCCACCCTCCAAGAGGACGACGGGACAGGCAAAATGAGGGCTAGTGTCACACCAGGCCGTAGCTGAATGCTGATCAGGCATCGATATGACAGGCATATATCCCGTTGACATATACCCAATGGGGTCTACACTGGGATGTACGAATGGCATATCCCTGGAGGATTTAGCTGTGGAGCAAGGTTCTGTCTTCAAGAGCAATCGTAGCCAGGCTATCCGGCTGCCCAAGGCGGTGGCGCTGCCTGAAGATGTGAAGCGAGTGGATGTTGTGGCTATCGGCCGCATTCGTATCATCACACCTGCAGGGGAGTCCTGGGACAGCTGGTTCGATGGCGAGAGCGTGAGTGCCGACTTCATGGCTGAGCGGGAGCAGCCCGCTGACCAGGAGCGAGAGGCTATTTAATGCTCAAGTACATGCTCGACACCAATATTTGTATTTACACCATCAAGAACAAGCCTGAAGAGGTACGGGAAGCCTTTACTCGACACCACGGTCAGCTGAGCATCAGCACTGTGACCCTGATGGAGTTGATCTATGGAGCAGAAAAGTCAGCATCACCGGAGAAGAATCTGGCGGTTATCGAAGGCTTTGCTGCACGATTGGAGGTTCTGAGCTACGACAACGAGGCGGCTGCTCATAGCGGTCAACTTAGGGCGGAGCTAGCCAGGGGCGGCAAACCGATTGGTCCTTATGATCAGATGATTGCGGGTCATGCTCGTTCGCTGGGTCTTATCCTGGTCACCAATAATCTGCGTGAGTTTGATCGTGTAGCGGGTTTGCGGGTTGAGGACTGGATACAACCCGCCAGCCAGTGATGGAGACCAGGTTGAATGAATCTACCTATCGGTAGAGCTGTTGAACAAGACGCAACGTGATGACACTGAACGCTTGATCGCAGCCCTCCCAAGGAGAAACGCCGGACAGGCAACTTTGTCAGCGATCTCTTACATAAGGTGTCATTAATATCTTACGTGCCAACGCACCCCAGCGTGTTACGGTAAGCACGTGCCCCTCGGATCAACGGTTCCCACCGTTCCCTCACCGAGTGGCCAGCCCTTGCAGCCCCCGCCCGGGGGCTTTCTTATTTTCACGCCGGGTGTCAGGGCATGACACTTGTAGCACTGCTGTACCGGTGTGCGACCAGCACCATTCCAGATCATTAGTCGGGTAATGCGACAGGGCCATTGGCCCCTCGGCGGTCTACAAGATTTGGTGGAGTGTGAGGGAGTTTGGCCACGGTGGTACCTGACCACAATATCCCTTCTCCTGTTACTAAGCCAATCTCATGATGATTCTTTACCGCCCCTGCCTACATCTATAGGAAACTTTCAATAGTGTGCTCTGCTACTTACCTATACTGAAAGTGAGGTTACACCTCGTTCAGTATTGCTTCCATTCTGGACTCTGTGGGCTGCACAGCCCGGTCTCGATGAACTGATTCTCTGGTGGCAGCTCTCTCTCGCAGAGGATGAGTTCTTGGGATCGGGATTTCTTTTTCTGATGGTTCTCATACACCGGAAAACGTCTTTGAGTGCGTTCTGGAGCGAATCTTGAAACGCGGGTTCGTCTTGGCGTGCCCGTGACGTTCTCCGAGGGGCGTTGAGCGGCTTAGGTTCGAGTAAAAGCCCGCGTGACGTAGCGGCCCATCGAATTGCCTTGAGTCTTAGGCCATGTCTCCAGCTTGCTCATACCGGGAAGACAACCGTCACAGTCGACAAGGATCAGGACGGTTCCCCGTCGGGCTAGGGAACGTGGTTCGTCAGGCACAGTGCAAGGCAGCGACACTCTTTCACGGCTGCCTGAATGGCCTGATTGTCGTATTCAGTTGGCAGCGAGTCGGCAAAGGCATAGCAAGGCGGCCGCTCGATACCTGGCCAGTAGTGACTCCAGCATTGGATCGTGGATCCGTTCCGAGATGATGAGGCCAACACCCTGGCGGGTGCCAGCCGGTGAGGGTGGCGGATTCTCTTGGTTTCACCCGCCGACCTCGACTCCAAGTCGGTCGAATGCCTCGAGCTCCCGCTCTGCTTACACCACCAGGTATTCGCTGGGTTTCATGCATGCTCTCCCTTGAAGTTGAGCATGCCTGAATGAGATGTAATCGTCCTCAAGTATGTCGTAATTTTGGCCATCTGTTTGGCCTTGTCGACGACTAGAAGGCGCCTGGCGAACATCTTGCATCTAGTCGGCTGCAGCCGACGGTTCCCTGAGGCTGAGATGACAACGTATCGATAACCTGGGATATAGCCTGCCGACAGCTTCGTGTCGATTAATCGGCTGGCATTCCTGACCGGGCTTCACGATTTCCTTGCCATCGGCAGCACCTGGTTTAGCCTCACCCTTGAGCGTTGACTTCGGTGACATGTGGTATGGCTAAAGAAACCGTCAACGAGGCCGATATCTTCGCCATTGGGGTCGATTCAAGCCGCAGGCTCGATGGAGAAGTGCCAGCGCCGTTATCGGTTGTCCGAGGTCGGGGCGTCAACAGAAGAAGGAGCAGCATGCCGCCATTGAGAAAGCTGCCATGGGGCCGATGGGCGCAGCGGCCCCCCGCCAACGTCTCTGGGCCGGATCACCGGCGATCCGGGTTGTCCAATTTCTTCTTGATGATTATCGCGCTGATATCCTTGTCGTATGCGATGATCAACATCTTCTATTTCAAAGCGATTCCTCTGGCAGTCGTCGAACTGACGGTGTTTGTCATCGTCGTGCTGGCACTGGTCGACATGCGGGTCAACCAAAATGTTGAGCGTGCCGCCTGGCTCTCCGTGATTTCCTGCGGTGGTCTGGCGGTCTTCTTCTACTGGTACGTGCGCGCTGATGTATCTTCGGCTGTCTGGATGGTGTTCTTTGCCATCATCAACTTCTTCCTGCTCGGCACCCGAAAGGGCCTACCTGTCTACCTGATCTACTGCGGCGTCGTGTTCTCCATCGTTCTCGTTCATCGGGATGTATGGCCGGCACTTCAGACGGGGGTCGCGATGACCAATATTCTAGGAGCACTGATCGGGTTTGGAGCCGTGGCCTACTATCAGGAACGGTCGAGAGAGAAGGCCCATGAACAGATCGAGGCATTGGCGAACAAGGATAGCCTGACGGGCATTTCGAATCGTCGCCATTTCCTCCACCGATTCAGGGTGGCCCGTCAGACGCTGATCAATGAAGGAAAGCGATACGCCCTCGTTGTCATCGATATCGATCACTTCAAGCCAATCAATGACACTCACGGCCACGCGGTAGGGGACCAGGTGATCGTTGCGGTAATCCAGCGAATCACCGCGGCAGTGCGCCAGGATGACATCGTAGCGCGACTGGGTGGTGAGGAGTTTTGTGTCCTGTTGATTGATTGCGATGGGCTTGACGCGCAGCGGCGTACCGAGAGCCTGAGGAGGGCGGTCGCGGAGCAGCCCGTGAAAGTCGGTACGATCCGTGTGGATGTGACGATTAGCATTGGGGTGACGGATGGCGACCCCAAGGCGGTAGGCTTCAACGAGATGTTCGCCGAGGCCGACAAGTTCCTCTACATGGCGAAAGCCCGGGGCAGGAACTGCGTTGTGCCGACATCGACAATCTCTCTGTAACAAAGGCGCCGTAAGTCCGTTGGTCATCAAAGAGATAGTTGGGGTGACCAGCGGCTGCTGGGCGGGCACGTTCGAAGCCGAGGCCTCGAGGTAGTGGGCATCGACGTGCAGGTCGATGACATGGACCAGTGGTCGTCGGGGATCAGTTCATTGTGAGAGGAAGGCAACAGGTCGAGCAGCTCGCGGAAATCGCTGGTGATGTAGCGTGGCATGACGAAAGCTGTGAATCAGAAGTACCTGATGGGCAGTGTGCCGGCCAAGGCCGTGTTTAGGCCATGGCCTGTTGGCTCGGTCTTCATTCATCGAGTGCAGCGGCAACCTTGAGCAGCTTGTAGCCTCAGCGTTTCCATCAGAATAGCGGCTTCACTTTCTCGCCGCGTTCCCAGTTTGGGTATGAGGTATGCCAGGTTCAACTGAACGCCCTGTCATGCCGTATCGAGAGCCTCAATCTCTGGTAGAGCGACTACCCGGTTGTGCAGACCATGTTGCTGACGGATTGATGAGTGCTTGCTTACTTAACCCCTTACCCATTGTTGCCAGCTGGCGTAACATGGCTTGCTAATACCGAGACGCAGAGCTGGCCAGGGAGGATGTATGACTGTCCGCCTTTCCCAAATTGCCAGTGCTCGACTGGGCAACCTGGTGCTGCTGCCCTGCTAAGAAAACTCTGATGCCTCGAACTTCGATTTTGAGCTCAAGAAACAGAAGTACGTCCGGACGCGCCACGGGCGGCGCTCCGAGCCTGCTCGACGCAGGTACTGAACTACCCTAAGTGGATAGTGGATGAGGTTAAGAGGCGGCAAGAGGATCTGGTGGATGGCTTCGCCAACAACTGGTAGCTTGCGTGAACCGGGGGAGTGTTATCTACAGGTGCTCGGTAAATCAGTGCCTTAAGATTAGATGCCAGGTGGGATGAACGTGATGGATAGAGCCCAGACCATGCAGCTTCTGCACGACCATCTTCCGACACTCGTCAGTGAGTACGGTGTCAAGGAGCTGGCACTGTTCGGTTCCATGGCCCGCGACCAGGCGAGTGAGGATAGCGACATCGATATCCTGGTGAGTTTTGATGGTCCCGCAACCTCCGCACGCTATTTCGGTGTGCAGTTCTATCTTGAAGACTTGTTAGGCCACCCTGTGGACCTGGTGACCGACAAGGCTTTGCGCCCCGAGCTCAGGCCCTACATCGAGCGTGAGGCGCTTCATGTCTGACGCCAGGCTTCCGCGCGAATGGCGTTTCTACATCGACGACATGATCGGCTTTGCCGAGAAGGTGGTCTCCTACACGGGCGGCCTCGATCAGGACGACTTCATTACCCATGATCTCACCTACGATGCCACCCTGCGTAATCTGGAACTGATTGGTGAGGCAGCAACACGGATCCCGGATGAGGTGCGCGCCCAGCACCCGCAGATCCCCTGGCGGATGATCATCGCGACGCGCAACAGACTGATCCATGCTTATCTGGGGATCGATGATGACACCGTGTGGAGCATCATCCAGGAGAATATTCCCGAGTTGCTGGAACAGTTGAGAGAGATCAAGCGTCAGGTTGTGACTGACTAGGCGACATACGAGCTTTGTATACCTGTGGGGCTTCACCAACTGCAGTGGGTGGTGACTGTTCGCTCGGGCTTCAATATCTTTCACCATTACCGCCATCAAGACGGGATTCCGATGGAATAGCCATGCTCCAGAACTGCCTCTACCAGCGCATCCTCAGCCTTGCATCACCTTGGTATGTCAGCGATGTCGAACTGGCTAACCGCCCTGTTTGAAGCCCTGTGATCCAGTGACTGAAGGGGTGCTTCGATCTCGATTGCCAGCCAACAATTGCGACTGAGCTGACAACAATCGATAGCATCATGGAACGTGCGTGAGGGTACCCCGAGCTGCATGACCCGACCTCATCCACCTACAACCACGGCCAGGTGTTCGCGTCGCGCTCAGAGCGGAGGGGGTGGAGGACCCTCTACATGGCGAAAGCCCGGGGCTGGAACTGCGTTGTGGCGAGGTCGGGAACCTCCTTGTCGGCAGAGGCACGATGAGTCCAGTGAGCGCCTGAATGGGATTCAGACAGGCGCTGTTAATGGCATGACCCGGGCGGTGGCTGATGGCCAGCGGGTCGATTCGGATTCCAGATCCGGCCATGTTCGTGAGTGGCATCGTGATCACTGGAAACGGGACCGCGACTAGATGTGCAAACGCAGGAACCGCCGTGTAGCGCCTTGATAATCTGATTGTTCGCATTAGTATGAAAGAGGCAAACCGTTGGCTGCTGACGATAACGGCAGCGCCCTTTGCCTTGAGAGCAATGCCCAACGCCATATCGCATCCTGAAAGATGGCGCCCTTCGGGGTTGGATGCTCCTTGTAACCACCCGCATGGGGAGATGGCTCTCCAGCGGGGAGGTTGTCTCCTCTTCAGGTGATTCCACTCAACCTAGGGAGGAGGAGACCGATGCTCGACACCTATGAGTATGCTCAGCGACTGCAGAAGGACGGAGCCTTCACTGAGCAGCAGGCAAGACTGCTGGCCCAGGAGCGCCTCGCACTGGAGGAGCACATCATGACCCGGTCGGATCTGGCCAACCTTGTCACCAAGCAGGATCTGTCTCAGGCCTTGTCGCAGCTTGAACTCAAGCTGACGCTGCGGATGGGGGCCATGCAGATCGCCGCTATTGGCATCCTTGTTGCGGCCATGAAACTCTTGATCGCCTGATCAACCCGCTGACCTACGTTCTATCCACCCACCACGGGGAAAGACTTCCCCGGTGGGGCAGGTGTTTCCCCATGGTTTCCATGTCCAGGAGAAACACCATGTCGTCCACTCATGATATGTCGGCCCTGGCACAACGCCACGGCTGGACCCGTAGCGTGCGGGTCTCCGAGTCACTACTGTCGGATTGTCTGTGTGTTGCCCTCACGGTGGCCACGGATATCCATCCGGTGGACCGACTCGAACACCTGCTGCGGGAGGCCGCCATTCAGTTGGCTGGTTATCCCCCAGGGACGCGTGCCGCGCGGTTCTGTCACTATCGGTTGCCGCCTGACGGCAATCCTTCTGCACCACTGGGCATCATGGTCGATGCCATTGTCATTGATGATGACCCGCAGCGAGGTCCTTACCTCCTGCTGGCCCGTCATGACGATACCTCTGTCGCACTGCCGATAACGGCAGCGTAAGTCGTTACCTACTTTCCCGGCCGGGACTTCTTTCCCGGTGGGAGAGGGGCCCGGCCATTTTCCGGAGGATCCGAAAATGGCTGATATTCAGACCGGTGCCGGCTATGGCACCAATCTACCTGTCGATGCCTCACTGTTCGTTCGCGATACGGGGGGAGGTTATCTGGCGGCATCGCCGGAGCAGATACTTCAAGCTGCACGGAAAGTGATTGACCTTCGCCTGTCGCGTGGCGATAGCTTGACCTCTCCGTCGTTGGCTACGGACTACTTACAGGCAAAGCTGGCTGGCTACGATCATGAGGTGTTCGGGGCAATCTTCCTGGATACCCAGCACCGCATGATCGAGTACAACGAGCTATTCCACGGCACCCTGGACTCGGCCTCGGTCTATCCGCGGGAAGTGGTGAAGGTAGTGCTGCATCATAACGCTGGCGCTGTGATCTTCACGCACAATCACCCCAGTGGTGTACCTGACCCCAGCGAGGCGGACAAGCGGATCACCCAGCGATTGATGGAAGTCCTGGATCTGATCGACGTTCGTGTGCTGGACCACATCATCGTGGCTGGTAATGACACCCTGTCATTTGCGGAGCACGGACTCATATGAGTCCGCGCACCACATCTTACTCAACGACGGGCACGTAAGTACTGCCCAACATGATCACCACCCCAAGGGGAAGCGTCTTCCCCTTGGGGACGGTGCTTCCCCTTTTTCCGTTAGAGGAGAAGCACCATGACTGATATCTACCAGACGGTCACCGACCGCATCATTCAGTCGCTGGAACAGGGCGTGGCGCCCTGGATCAAGCCCTGGGACGAAGCGCGACAGCCAGGGCAACCGGTGATGCCACAAAACGCCATTACAGGACGGCCCTATCACGGCATCAACATCGTCCTGCTGTGGCTGGCTGCCGCGGAGAAGGGCTACCACCAGGATCGTTGGCTGACCTTCAACCAAGCCAGGCAGACCGGCGGCACAGTTAGCAAGGGGGAGACGTCGACCCTGGTCTGTTTCTACAAGCCCATGGTACGCGAAGTGCTCGACGATGATGGCCGTCCCGTTCTCGACGCGGAGGGCAGGCCCGAGGAAAAGCACTTCGCCATCCTCAAGGGCTTCAACCTTTTCAATGTCGTCCAGTGCGAGGGATTGCCGGCAGAGGTATTCCAACCAGGGAAGCCCGATGTCTGGGCAACCTTCGACCCCGTCGACGAGGCCGAACGGCTGATCGCGGCTAGCGGTGCCCGGATCGATCATGTGGCGGGTGAGGACGCCTTCTACTCACCCATCCAGGATCGTATCCAGTTGCCGGCGAGGCATCAGTTTGCCGCGGCGGATCGCTACTACAGCACGGCGTTGCATGAGCTCGTGCACTGGACAGGCCATCGATCGCGGTTGAGTCGCGAGGCGGTCCTAAACGGGGCGGCGTACGGTTCCGAGGAGTATGCCTTCGAGGAGCTGATCGCCGAGATGGGCATGGCCTTTCTCTGTGGTCAGCTGGGCGTGCAGGGCGAATTGCAGCATGAACGCTATATCGCCAGCTGGCTGATGGCGCTGAAGAACGATAAGCGCATGATATTCAAGGCATCGGGCGGTGCCCGTGAAGCGACGGAATTTCTGTTGCAACGGGCAGGCATGATGCCAGAAGGGATGACGCATGTGCAGGCATGTGCCTGACATCTTGACGACACAAAGTGGCCCTCCTTTCGTGAACTGCACCTCATGTTTGACGGTTGGTTCTCTCAGCCGGCGGCCATGGCCTGAGTTCTGTGTTCCACAGGGCTCAGGCCTTTCAGTTTTACCTTAATGCGTTTGTGGTTGTCGTAATGGATGGCTAGCCCATCAACAGGAAGCTGGCCAGCCAGCCACCCACTAACAGCAGTACGAACAGGGTCAGGGCCAGGATGAAAGGCCGGATACCCAGCGCCTTGAGCTTCTCCAACCGCGTCTCGAAGCCCAGCGCCGCCATGGCCATGGTCAGGGCGATCTGGCCGGCCAACACCATCGCCTGGTGCAGTGCGGCAGGTAGGACGACGACGCTGTTGACCCCCACCATGGCCATGAAACCGAAGGCGAACCAGGGAATCACCAGCTTGCCGGCGGCGGGTTCGGCCTCGCCGGCATGACGGCGTAGCCACCACTGTCCGACGATCAGAAGGAAGGGCACCAGCAACAGCACCCGCACTAGCTTGACGATGACCGCATTGGCTAGGGCTTCAGGGCCCACGGCGTCACCAGCGGCGACCACCTGGGCGACCTCGTGCACGGTGGCGCCGATGTAGATGCCATAAAGGCCTTCGGGCATGCCGGAGAGTGGATACAACAGCGGGTAGACCAACATCGCCAGGCTGCCGAAAAGTACCACCGTTGCCACCGCCATCGATGCCGCGGCGGGGCGCGAGCGGATGGTGGTCTCGGTGGCGAGTACCGCGGCGGCGCCGCAGATGGCACTGCCGGCGCTGGTCAACAAGGTCGTCTCACGGTCCATGCCCAACAACCGGGTGCCGATCTGGTAGCCGGCCACCAGTACGGTGCTGATCACCAGCAGGTCAAGCAGCAATACCCGCGGGCCCAAGGCAAAGATCTGCTGCATCGTCAGCGACAGCCCGAACAGTACAATGCCACCGCGCAACAGCCAGCGAGTGGCGAACTTGAGCCCTGGCTGGACCCCGGAAAGGCGGTGAGAAAAGGGGAGATTGCCGACCAAGAGTCCCAGCAGCAGGGCGAAGACTAGTGGACTGATACCGCTCTCTGCCAAACCCGGCAACTGGGTCAGGGCGAAGCCGGTCAGAGTCAGAGTGGTGCAGAGTATCAGGCCTTGCCACATGGCGTTGTACCTCTTGCTGGTGTCTGGCACTAGGCTAGGCACTTATATGCCAAATGGTTATCATGTAATAACAATATGGCTTTTCGGTAGAACCGATATATGACCCCGCACGTGACCTTCCGCCAGCTCCAGATCTTCGTCGCGGTGGCCCGTGACGGCACGGTGAGCGCTGCCGCGCGGCAACTCAGCTTGTCGCAATCCGCTACCAGTCAGGGGCTGTCCGACATGGAGAATCAACTCGGTGTCGCTTTGTTCGAGCGACTGGGGCGACGATTACGGCTCAACGATATGGGGCGCCACCTGTTACCGCACGCCGAACGTCTACTGGATGGTATGGCGGACTTCGTGGCGGCCGCCCAAGAGCCCGAAGGGCGGCTGCGGGGCACGCTCAATGTATCGGCGAGTGCGACCATCGGTACCTATTTGTTACCGCCGTTGGCGGGACGCTTCAGCGAAGATCACCCAGCAGTCGACCTGCGTCTGCGACTGCGCAACACCGGGGAGGTGATCACGGATGTACTGCGTTTTGATGCCGACCTTGGCTTGATCGAAGGCCAGTGTCATGAGCCACGGTTGGTCAGCGAGGCATGGTGTGAGGACCGCATGGTGATTGTCTGTGCGCCACAGCACTCGCTGGCTGCCAAGGGGCGGCTCGAAGATAGCGACCTTCAGCAAGCGCACTGGATCCTGCGTGAACCAGGTTCGGGATCGCGTGAGATTTTCGAGGCCGCATTACTGCATCATGTCGAGCGCTTGCATATACGTATGGAGCTCAGCCAGCACGAAGCCATCAAACAGGCAGTGCGGGCCGGCCTGGGTTTGGGTTGCCTGTCGTGGCTCAGCGTAGCGGGGGAACTCGAACGAGGGGAGCTGGCGCAACTGTCCTGTGGGCTGCATCTGACCCGGACCTTCTCTCTGGTGTGGCATCCCGAGCGTTATCGCAGCCCACTATGGCAAGCCTTCAAGGTGTACCTTCGGGAAAATGAAGGAGCCTCACCGGTGCCTTGGTGAACCTATAACTCATTCAAATAGTAGTGATGCTGCGTTTCGCATCGTGAAACGCGATATTCCAAAGGGTTACCTTGCAGGTCCTTGGCAATGCGGCGAATCTCGAGGAGTGGGGTATTCACTTCAACGCCGAGGTGTTCTTGTTCCTCGGAGCCAGCGGCAATCGCAAAAAGCCGTTCCTCGGCATGGGCAACGCTGACTCCAAACCGTTGTTGATAGAGATGATACAGGGTGTTGGGAAGGGGCTGAGGCTCCTCTTCCAAGCCTGTGAACCGTGTTGCCGAGACGACCACGTCTTCCAGCAGGGCGGGGCGCTCATCCAGTTCGCGGATCCTGCGTATGTGGATCACCTCATCCCCCGGTTCCATCCCTAACGCTTCTGCCTCGATGGCTTCTGCTTTTCGACGTTCCCTGACCAGTACGCGAGAGATGGGCAAACTACGCTCGCCATCCAGCCGTACCAGATGAAAGAACTGGAACAGGGAGCGGTCACTGTCATGGGTGGCCACCACCGTTCCCTTGCCCTGACGACGTATCACCACGTTCTCATTGGCGAGTGCATCCAGTGCCTTACGCAGGGTGCCAACGCTTACCCCGTATTGCTGTGACAACGCCGACTCGCTGGGGATGAAGGTCCCGGGTGGCCATTCTCCCGAAACGATCCGGGAAAGGAGGACCTCCTTGATCTGTTGATATAACGGCCGAAAGTTAGGGGTCACTTGGTCGTTCATGTCTCGGTCCCTGTGCTTACTGGTCATGTCGCGTGATGAGACGCGCCTTATGAAGTCGGTGTTCAGTATACCGTAGTGAAACCTATGGAAGATACTTGACTATCATATATACTATATCATATACATGAGTTGTGGTTGGCAGGAATAACGTCTTCGGAATGCTCTTGTCTTCAGGCAAGCAGCGTGACAAAGCCAATAAACCTCTGAAGAGAGGAGACATCGATGAGTATCGACTTCGTGGTACACGATGCCGACGACAGCGTTGGCGTGGCGGTAGTCGAGGGGATCCAGGCAGGACAGACATTGACCGGCTGGGTAATGCAGCAAGACCAGACGATCACCTTCGAGGTGAGAGACCCGATCCCCATTGGCCACAAGCTGGCAATCCGTGATCTGGCCGAAGGTGACACTGTGATCAAGTACGGCGTCGACATCGGCCGCGTAGTCAAGCCGATCAACAAGGGTGAGCACCTACACGTCCATAACGTCAAAACCAAGAGGTGGTAAGCATGGAACTCAAGGGTCGCAAGTTCATGGGCTATCGTCGCGACAACGGACGTGTCGGAGTCCGCAACCATGTCATCGTGTTACCGGTCGACGATATCTCGAATGCCGCCGCTGAGGCGGTCGCCAACAATATCAAGGGGACTCTCGCGCTGCCCCATCCGTACGGTCGCCTGCAGTTCGGTGCGGACCTTGATCTGCACTTTCGGACCCTGATTGGTACGGGCTGTAATCCCAACGTGGCAGCAGTCGTCGTCATTGGCATAGAGCCGGGCTGGACCCAAAAAGTGGTTGACGGCATCAAGGCCACCGGTAAGCCGGTCGAAGGGTTCTGGATCGAGCAGAATGGTGATCACAACACCATCTGCGCCGCCTCCAAGAAGGCCCGCGAATACGTGCAGTACGCGACCGAATTACAGCGCGAAGAGTGTGATGTAAGCGAGCTATGGGTATCGACGAAGTGTGGGGAATCCGATACCACGTCGGGCTGCGGGGCCAACCCCACTGTCGGTGATGCCTTCGACAAGCTGTACGAGGTGGGGTGTACCCTGGTGTTCGGCGAGACGTCGGAACTGACCGGCGGAGAGCATCTGGTAGCCGAGCGCTGTGCCACACCTGAGGTGCGCGAGCAGTTCCAGGCAATGTTCGATCGCTACAGTGCGATGATCGATCGTCACAAGACCAGCGATCTCTCCGAGTCACAGCCCACCAAGGGGAACATCGAAGGCGGGCTGACGACCATCGAGGAAAAGGCCCTGGGCAACATCCAGAAGATCGGCCATCGCTGCCGTGTCGATGGGGTGCTCGACAAGGCAGAAATGCCTGACAAGCCGGGGCTGTGGTTCATGGATTCTTCTTCGGCAGCGGCGGAGATGGTCACGCTATGTGCTGCCTCGGGGTATGTCGTGCATTTTTTCCCTACCGGCCAGGGCAATGTCATCGGCAACCCGATCCTGCCGGTCATCAAGATTTGTGCCAACCCCAGGACATTGCGAACCATGGGTGAGCATATCGATGTCGATGTGACGGGGCTGCTTAGCCGCGAGATCAACATGAATCAGGCGGGTGACCAACTGCTTGACATGATGTTGCGTACCGCCAACGGACGTAACACCGCAGCCGAGGCTTTGGGCCATCGCGAATTCGTGCTGACCCGTCTTTATGAAAGTGCTTGATAGTTAGCCAGTACACCTCCGCCTGCCGGTGGGGGTGTCGGCTTGTTAGCCCGCTTTCGACACCAGGAGGATCCTTTCGCTTCACCAGGACGTCGGGTGCACGCCGTTCACGACGTCACTATGCATGACAGCTCAGTACGACAACGACAACATCCGGAGGTAAGCCATGCGAGTCTCTCTATCTCACGCCTTGGTAACAGGCATCAGTATCGCCCTCGTCTCTGCATTGTCTACGATGGCGTCGGCGGACGAGTTTCCCTCTCACGATGTACAGTATGTGATTCCTTTCGGGCCTGGCGGTGAGTCCGACATCAGCGCCCGATTGCAACAGAAGTACTTCGAGGAGATCACCGGCGAACAACTGGTTGTCCAGTATATGCCAGGTGGTGGTGGCGCAGTGGGGTGGTCTCAACTCAATGATAAGAGTGCCGATGGCTACACCATCATGGGCTCCAACCTGCCCCACATCATCCTGAAGCCTATGGGTAAGGATGTCGGCTTTCAGACTGATGACCTCAACAACTTTTTCTACTTTCACTATTCCCCTGACGCCATCCTGGTACGTAACGACAGTCCCTTCGAAACCCTCGACGACCTGATTCAGGCGGCGGAAGAAGCGCCTGGCGCGGTAACCCTGTCAGGAAGTGGAACCTACAGCGCGAACGATGTGGCTAACACGCGCTTCCAGCAGTTGGCCGGCGTCACTACGACGTATATTCCCTTCAAGGGTACGGGAGCCGCGGTGACGGCCTTGCTCGGGGGACAGGTCCAGGCTGAGTGGGGCTATACCACCGTAGCCGCCAACCACCAGGACAAGGTGCGCATGCTGGCGGTAGCGACCGAGGAACGCCACCCCCTGTTCCCTGACGTGCCGACTTTCAAGGAGCTTGGCTACGACATGGTGGGCGGCGCCTATCGGGGCATGGCAGTGCCGGAAGGCACTCCCGAGGAGACCCAACAACGGCTTTCCGACATCTTCCAGCAGATCAACGAAAACCCTGACTTCCAGCAAGAGATGCAGGATCTCGGCTTTGTGTTGATGGATGTCCCGCTCGACGAGATGCCGGATTTCATGGCCGAGCAACGCCAGACCTACGAGGCGACTGCACGTGAACTCGGCCTGATCGACTGAGCCGCGGAGGAACCGCATGGATATTCTCACCTATGCGCTTGGCGCCCTGTC
Organism: Litchfieldella anticariensis FP35 = DSM 16096; assembly: GCF_000409775.1. Lineage (GTDB taxonomy): Bacteria > Pseudomonadota > Gammaproteobacteria > Pseudomonadales > Halomonadaceae > Litchfieldella > Litchfieldella anticariensis. The sequence continues at coordinate 238,478 of NZ_KE332394.1, forward strand.
TCCGCTAAATCTGGGATTGGCGCTGGTGGGGGTGGCCGCGGGCATTATCATCGGCGCCCTGCCAGGGCTCTCGGCTACCATGGCCGTGGCGGTGCTGGTACCGGTCACCTTTGGCATGTCGCCGGAGTCGGCGTTGATCATGCTTGGAGCCATCTATACGGGGGCCATCTATGGTGGCTCCTACTCCGCCATCCTGGTCAACACGCCGGGGACCCCCTCGGCGATCGCCACCACCTTCGACGGATTTCCGATGGCCAAGCGTGGCGATGGCGACCTGGCGGTAACGCTTTCAACGCTGGCATCGGTGACAGGAGGATTGGTTGGTGTCCTGGCGCTGCTCACCGTGGCGCCGTTGCTGGCCCAGGTGGCCCTGAGTTTCGGGCCGGTGGAGTATTTTTGGCTGGCGGTCTTCGGGCTGACGCTGATATCAGCGCTGTCCGAGGGCTCGACACTCAAGGGCTTCATGGGCGCAGGATTCGGCCTGCTACTGTCGACCATCGGCGTCGCCGTGGTCGGTGGCGACACACGCTACACCTTCGGTTCCCAAGTGCTCTTGGGTGGCATCGAGATAGTCTCCGCGCTCATCGGCCTCTACTGTATCCCGGTACTCATCGATCTGGTGGCGACCCCTGAGGCCCATCTCAAGATCGAGGAGGAGCAGCGAGGCATTCGCCTGCGGGAAGGATTGGGCCTGGCCTGGTTGGGCAAGCTCAACCTATTGCGCTCGGCATCCATCGGCACGCTGGTGGCCATCCTGCCAGGGGCCGGGGGGTCCATCGCCAGCCTGGTATCCTACTCCGAGGCGCGGCGTGCTTCGCATGAGCCCAAGACCTTCGGCAAGGGCAATCCTCAGGGAGTGCTGGCGACCGAGGCTGCCAATAACGCCACCGTGGGTGGTGGTTTCATCCCCACCTTGGTGCTGGGAATCCCCGGCACACCTCCTGATGCCGTGATTCTGGGAGCCCTCCTGGTGCAAGGATTCCGCACCGGGCCGGAGTTATTCACTACCAATGCGAGCATCACCTACACTTTCGTCGCCGGGCTGTTCCTGGCCACCTGCCTGCTGCTGCCGCTTGGTCTGTTGATCGGCCGCTATGCGTTCAAGTCGATCATCACGATACCCAAGGCACTCTTGGTACCGACCATTGCCTTCATGACCGTGATCGGAACCTACGCTATCCGCAACAGCGCCAGCGATGTGGTGATCATGTTAGTTCTCGGGGTAGTCGGGTGGGGGCTCAATCGCTACGGCTTCCGGCCGTCGCCCATTGTCTTGGGCCTGATCCTGGGGCCCATCGCCGAACAGGGCTTCGTCCAGGGCTTTCTTATGGGGCGCGCCAGCGGCTCGCTCTCCATGACGTTCTTCGGTAGTCCTATTTCCATAACCATCATTGCCTTGTCGGTGCTCAGCGTCTTCTATCCGGTGATTAAGGCTCGCTGGGCACAGCGCCGCGGTAGGGTGCAGGGTGACGATTCGCATCAGGAGGCGTCCTCATGAACGATGCAACCCAAAAGCGAGGGGAAATCGAAGCCGCCTGCTCGGCGCATTCCGAGTACCTGCTTCCAATACTATTCATTGCTCTGGGGAGCCTGTTTATCTGGCAGTCCCGGGACATGAGCCAGTTGGGATCGATATTTCCTGTGACAATCGCCGTGGTGACCCTCCTGGCCGCTGTGCTGCGGTTGGGTCAGTTAGTCCTGCACCGGGTTCGAGACAATACCGAGCGTCAGAAGGGGTCGACATCTCGTCGGGTGTTGCTGGTCGTGGCCATGAGCGCCTGGGCTCTGATCATGCCCTGGGTGGGGTTCCTGATAGCGGGAGTGGCAGGGTTCTTCACTCTGATGATGATCGCCCAGTACCAGCCCTGGACAGCGCGCCGATTGCTGGGACACCTGGTGACCGGGGTCGTGCTGGTGGCCGGTTTTTATGGCCTTTTCGCCATGCTGCTTAACGTCCCCCTTCCAGTAGGCAAGTGGTGGATCGGTTGAGGGCATTACCCCCTTCCGCCTGACCAATAACTAACGCCGGGATTTGTCCGGCGAGAGGAGATGCGTTTCGATGCCCAAGATCGTGATTTCTGAGTTCATGGACGAGCGGGTCGTTGCCAACCTGGAGGACGGCTTCGCCGTGGTTTTCGACACCACTCTGGTAGACGACCGGGGCGCCCTTCTTGCAGCGGTAGCCGATGCTGACGGTATCATTGTGCGCAATCGTACCCAGGTAAATGCCGAGCTACTGGATGCTGCCCCAGGCTTGAAGGTGGTGGGGCGTCTCGGCGTGGGGCTCGACAACATCGACCTGGCCGCCTGTGGGGCTAGAGGGGTGACGGTCAAACCGGCCCATGGTGGCAACGCTGGCTCGGTGGCGGAATACGTCCTGACGGGTGCGTTGATACTACGCCGCCAAGCCTTCTTCTCCAGCCAAGCCATGCTGGCGGGAGAGTGGCCTCGCCAGGCACTGATTGGCCGAGAGATAGCCGGCAGTATCCTGGCACTGGTCGGCTTCGGTGCCATCGCTCGGGAAACGGCTCGGCGGGCGATGGCCCTGGGCATGCGGGTGGCGGCTTACGATCCTCATCTCGATCCCGGTGCTCCCGAATGGGCCGGCATCGAGCGTCACGACAGCCTGTTCTCCCTGCTGGCGGTCGCCGACGTGGTCAGCCTCCATGTACCACTGACCGAGGCGACCCGGCATCTCATCGATGGCGATACCTTGGGCCGCTTGAAACCTGATGCCGTGCTGATCAATGCCGCCCGTGGTGGCACTGTCGATGAGACGGCCTTGGCCCACGCCCTGCGTGATGGACGGCTGGCCGGTGCCATGCTGGATGTCTTCGAGCAGGAGCCTTTGCCCGCGGGATCAGTGCTCGAGGGCGTACCGAATCTGATCCTGACACCGCACATCGCCGGTGTCACCGAGGAATCCAACGCCCGTATCAGTCAGATGACAGCCGACAACGTACGCTCAGTACTCGAGCAGCCGGCGGAGGTGCACTCATGAGTGAGACTGTCGAACTGGGTTTCGAGCAGGCACGAGAGTTGGCTCTAGAGGCCATGCACGGGCGGGGCTTCGGTGAGGCAGAGGCGGAGGCTACCGTCGATGCCCTGCTGGCGGCGGAACGTGATGGGCTGCCATCGCATGGGCTGTCGCGGCTACCTTTTTACCTGGACCAGGCAGCAAGCGGCAAGGTGGATGCGGGGGCAGTTCCGAGTGTCGAGATCGACGGCGCCGTGGTGCGGGTTGACGCTGGTTATGGACTTGCCTTTCCGGCCGTTGCCCGTGGCCTGGAAGCTGGCTACGAGTGTGTTGCGCGGCTTGGCGTGGCGGCGGTGTCCATTGCCCGCTCGCACCATTTCGGTGTGGCTGGCGCGCCGGTGGAGGCGGCGGCCCGTCGGGGATATCTGGCCATGGCCTTCAGCAACTCGCCATCGGCCCTGGCGCCCTGGGGCGGAAGTCGGCCGCTGTTTGGCACCAATCCCATTGCTTTCGCCTGCCCGCGCCGGGGCACCGATCCCCTGCTACTGGATCTGTCGCTGTCCAAGGTGGCGCGCGGTAAGGTGATGCTGGCCAAGAAGCGTGGGGAGCCCATCCCCGAAGGATGGGCCCTCGACGTCGAGGGGCAGCCGACCACTGATCCTGATGCGGCCCTGGCAGGCAGCATGGTGCCGGCGGGTGATGCCAAGGGCGCGGCTCTGGCATTGATGGTGGAGCTGCTCACGGCGGGGCTCGCGGGGAGTCATTTCGGCTTTCAAGCCACTTCGTTCTTTGACGCTGAGGGCGACCCCCCTGGCATCGGCCAGCTTATCCTCCTGTTCGACCCGGGACGTTTTACGCCGCAGTTCATCGAGCAAGCAGAGACTCTCTTCGCCGCCATGCAGGATCAGCCGGGCGTGCGACTGCCCGGTGACCGACGGTATCGACTTCGCCGTGAGGGCGGTGATCAACTGACGCTGCCCGCCGCCCTGGTGGCAGAATTGGAGGCCCATGTGGCGGCGGGATGCAGCTAGTCCGTGGGTGCGGGACCGGTCGATTCCCTGAGTACCAACGGGGCATCGAGCAGTCGACGGTGAGGCGTGGTCACGCCGTCGATTCTCGCGATCAGGCCATCGGCGACTTGGCGACCGATCTCTCCTGCGGGCACAGCAACCGTCGTCAGGGGTGGGGACATGAAACGGGCCTGGGGAAGATCATCGAAGCCGGTTATCGAGATCTCCCTGGGGACTTGCAGGCCAGCTCGCTGAGCGGCCAACATCACGCCGAAAGCCAGGGTGTCATTGCCGCAAAGGATTGCGGTGGGTCGCCTGTCCAGCCCCATCAGCGACTCGAAGGCCTCGGCGCCCTCGGCGATCCCGTAATCCACCTTGACGATCCGCTCCGGGGGTAGGGGGCATCCGGCTGCTTCAGCCGCCTGTCGGAAGCCTTCAAGCCGCGCCCGAGCCCGGTCATTGCCGTCGGTGGGAGCGCTGACAACGGCCAAGCGTCGATGGCCTAGCATCAAGAGGTGCTCCGCCAGATGGCGTGCAGGGGCGGTGTTGTCAAAGCCGATGCCGGGCCAGTCGGGGTCATCCTCGGCGTGCCAACAGGTCAGGAAGGGGAGTTGACGTCGCTGCAACAGGGTCAGGGCGGCCGGTCGATGATCATGGCCGACCAACACGACACCATCCACACCTTGTTGGATCAGGGTTCTCAGGGCCTGGAGTTCGTCATCCAGGTCGTAGCGATAGGTGGCGATCAACAAACGACAATCGTGGCGCTTGAGACGTCGTTCCAGGCTGTCGATCATGGCGCTGAAGATGGGATTGTCCAGCGTCGGAACCAGGGCACCAATGGCTCCGATCCGTCTCGAAGCTAGAGCTCGGGCAGTCCCATCGGGGACGTAACCAAGTCGGTCGATGGCCGCCTCGACGCGTTCTCGAAGTCGTTTGCTGACATGAGGAGCCCGGTTGAGGACCCGCGATACCGAGGCTGTCGACACTTCCGCTTCCCGAGCCACATCCTCCAGCAGCGTCCGCTGCATCTCCTTGTTCATGACATCTCTCGCTTCCATTGGTCCCCTACGTAATGCCCGTCATGATGAGGGCATTTTTTTCTGGACAAGTCATATAGAGGAGTCTAGGTTGAAGTCATATTGTTGTAAGCGCTTACAATAGATTTTCTGAGTATAGACCCCAAGAGGCGATAGGCAAGCAGGACATCACACCGTGGGGCGGATGTGAGCATTGCCCCTTCGTCGAGACAACGACAACAACGACACACTGGAGCCACTGATATGTCGGATTCTCCAAACAAGGCAAGCACGCCAAAGACCATGGGCGGCCTGATGTGGCTGGCCCTAGGGCTGTTCATTGCCTTCTTCCTCAATGTCGCCGTGCAACGCTTTCGTCCAGGACTGCTGGATATCTCAGCAGCTCAGGAGGCGATGTTGCTGGTGGCCGCGACTGCCTGTTTTATCTCCGCCTGTCTCAGGCTCGAGTCGCGACAGTCCTCCACGCCATGACTTCCGATCTGGCTGAGGTTCAACAATAATCAAGAGGAGTATGCTGATGTCACTTTTCAAGATCCCTTTCACTCGTGAATCTGATGCTATCGGGGAGCCCAGCCGACCGGAGCGTCGCCGGTTCATGGGGGCTGTGACACGATATGGCTTTACCGCTGCAGTGATTGGCGCCGTGGGAGGTAGCCTATTCTCGGAACGCGCCATGGCAGCGACTTCCCAGGAGGAAAGCGAACGCGAGGCTGCCGCCGAGACCACCCTGGTCATGGCCACCGGCTACACGGCGGGGGCATCGCGTGCCTATCCGATCATGCAGCTCAACTTCAAGGAAAACCTGCAGAACTTCACTGGTGGACGACTCTATGTGAAGCTGGCACCGGGTGGGCAGTTGGGGGCCGGGGGTGCCCTTATCACCAAGGTGCAGAATGGCACCATCGCCATGGCTCAGCACTCCATCTCCAACCTCTCGGCCTTTGCGCCTGAGGTCGATCTCATCAACATCCCTTACTGGTGTGGTGAGAACCAGCGCCTGGTCAACCTGGTCACCTCTCAAGCCTGGCGTGATGTCGTCCATCACAAGGTAGAGGAGCGTGGTTTCAAGGTCCTTACCTATATCTGCATCGATCCGCGGACGGTGGCAGTGCGTAACGGTCTCCTCGATGGCCCCGTACGCACTCCCGATGACATCGCCGGTATCAAGTTCCGGGTGCCGTCCTCACAGATCCTCCAGAAGGTGTATCGCCTGGCCGGTGCCAACCCCACGCCAGTAGCCTGGGGCGAGACCTCCTCGGCCATGAAGCAGGGCGTTGCCGATGCCCTCGACCCCAGCGTTCAGGCGTTACTGGTGTTTGGCTTCACCGACGTGCTGTCGAGCATCTCCACCATCCAGTCGGTACCCGACGCGCAGGTGTACACCTGCAACAAGGAATGGTTCGATGCCCAGCCCGCTGAGATTCAGGAAGGCATCCTCCAGGCCGCCGACGTCACCTTCCGGGAGAACCTGGCCAAGGTGCCAGCGGCACGCGCCTACGCTTACTACGAGATGCGTCAGGCTGGTGTTACGGTGTATTCGCCCACCGAGGACGAGGTTGCCCAGTGGAAGGAACGCTGCGGTCACCAACTGCCGGCCTGGGATGACACCAAGCGCGAACTGGCGGGATCCTTGGAGGCGTTTGACAAGCTGCTGGCGGCTACGGAGGTGTCGAATGGCTACTTCGTCGACAGCAATGCCTAAAAAGAACTCCTGGCGAGCCTTCCGTCTGCGCTGCGACAGTATCGACCGCAAGAGTGAGCGTTGGCTGCTGTTGACCTTCTATGCGTTGATCATCCTGACGGTCGCCATCGAGGTCATCCGCCGCTTCGTGCTGAACTACTCCTCGGTGTGGGGCGAGGAACTGGCCCGTTACTCCTTCATCTATCTCGCCTGGATCGCCGCCGCGGCGGCAGTCCGCGATCGCGCCCACATTCGCATCGATGTCTTGGTCAATCTAGGGGGGCCCGGGATGCGGCGCCTGGCCTGGTGGATCTCGGACATCGCCACTCTGGTGCTGGCCATTTGGGCGCTGTGGCTGTCAATGTCGCCAGTGCTCACATCGTTGCACTTTGGTTCGGTGACCCCAGGCCTGCGTCTGTCCCAGGCACTGTTCCTGGCGGCGATTCCCATCGGCTTCCTGCTGATCGCCTCTCGGGTATTGCAGTCGATGCTGGCGGATATCCGCCGCATGCGACGTGGAGAGCCACCGTTCGACGGACACAAGTTGTTCGACTGAGGAGGTCTGTCATGGAATTCCTGGCTATACAGCAGGCCGCCGCGGATCTGGGCTGGACCTTTTACGTGCCTTTGGCAGTTCTGGTGGGCCTGATCGTGCTGGGTGTGCCGATCTGGGTGGCCATCGGCCTGGGCGCTCTGGGCATGCTGACCCTAACCGAGACGCTGCCACTCTCGGTGTTCGGAGAGTCGTTGTTCGAGGGGATCAACGCCTTTGCCTTGATCGCTGTACCGCTGTTCATCCTCACTGGCGATGCCTTGGTGCGATCCGGGTTGTCGGACAAGCTCCTCGACGTGGCCGAGGCCTCTGTAGGCGGTTTGCGCACCGGACTCGGTAACTCAACCACCCTAGGCTGCGGTTTCTTCGCTTGCATCTCTGGTTCCGATGCCGCGGGTGCGGCGGCGGTAGGGCGGATGACCATCCACCGCCTGGTGGAACGGGGCTATCCCTTGCCGGCGGCCTGTGCGCTGGTAGCTTCAGGAGCCTGTACCGGTATCCTGATTCCGCCATCGATTGCCTATATCGTGATCGGTCTGGTGCTTGGCATGTCGGCTTCGACCCTATTCCTCGCCGCTGCCATTCCCGGCGTGCTGGTGATGCTGTCGGTCATGGTCACCAACATGGTGCTCAACCGGATCCATGGCTTTGAGGGTGACCGTGCCCGTTTTTCCTGGCGACGTTGGGGCGCCACGGTCTGGGATGCCCGGTGGGCGCTGTTCGTGCCGGTGGTAATCCTCGGTGGCATCTACTCGGGCATCTTCACGCCGACCGAAGCGGCTTCCGTCGCGGTGGTGGTGGTAGTGATCATTGGCTTCCATCAAGGACGTCTGACGCTCGGCGACATCCCACGAATGCTGGAGTCATCGGCCAGGGTCTGTGGTGTGATCGTGCCGATCATAGCAGTATCGCTACCCCTGGCGCAGACCCTGGCCAGTCTGGATATTCCCCAGACCCTGGTCAGCGGTATCGGTAGCCTGACCGATTCGCCAACAGTGATCATCCTGTTGATGATCGGCATCCTGGTCCTGGCAGGCTGCGTGATGGAAACCACTCCCAATATCGTGATTCTGTCGCCGCTGCTGCTGCCCCTGGCTCAACAGGTGGGGATGAACGAGTTCCACTTCGCGATCCTGATGGTGACCACTCTGGGACTGGGCTTTATTACGCCACCACTGGGTCTCAACCTCTTCGTGGTCTCGGGACTAACGCGTTGTTCGGTGCTGGCCATTGCTCGCTATGCCTTCCCGTTCGTGCTGGGCATGCTGCTAGTGGTTCTGCTGATTGCATTCGTCCCCTGGCTGTCGACTTGGGGATTAAGTTAAGGCTAGAAGGACTACCCAATGGAGGAAGATTTTCCAAAAAAATTGTAAGCGCTTACAAAATTAGCATGAGAGATTAACAGAAAGCATCCGGCCTCAGGATGTCGTGGCAACGCCCCGACCATACCAGAGAGGTCGGTGGCCCGGATGCTCACTGCTGGTCAATTTTGCGACCGACCGGGCAGGAATAAACCAACGACCTTGCAATAACCACGAGAGGAAAAGCCAGATGGCGATCAGTTACTACAAGAAGGCAGACAAGAACGCATCCACTGGTTACGACCAGACACAGGAGATCGTTTCCCGAATGCTGGCTGAGATCGAAGCCGAAGGAGAGGCCAAGGCCAAGGAGTACTGCCGAACACTGGACGGCTGGGAAGGGGACGTGGTGGTCAGTCGCGAGCAGATCGAGGCTGCCAAGGCCAAGGTGCCCGATCAGCTCAAGCAGGACATCCACTTCGCCTATGAACGGGTCAGTCGTTTCGCCACCGCCCAGCGTGACAGCATTCAGGAGTTCGAGACTGAGCTCTCGCCGGGACTCTTTGCCGGTCAGAAGCTGATCCCCATGGAGACCGCCGGCTGCTACGTCCCGGGTGGGCGCTATGCTCATATCGCCTCGGCGATCATGAGTGTAGCCACGGCCAAGGTAGCTGGGGTCAGGAACGTAGTGGCGTGTTCGGTGCCGCGTGACGAGAAGGGCATCCATCCGGCGATCCTTTACGCCATGGACTTGGCCGGGGCCGACATTATCCTGCAGATGGGCGGTGTCCAGGGCATTGCTTCCATGGCCTTCGGACTCTTCACTGGCAAGCCGGCGGACATCCTGGTTGGCCCGGGGAACCGCTTCGTGGCGGAGGCCAAGCGCCAGCTTTTCGGCCGCTGTGGTATCGATATGTTTGCCGGTCCCACCGAGATCGGCATCATTGCCGACCATACCGCCGATCCCGACATCGTCGCAGCCGACCTGGTAGGGCAGGCCGAGCACGGTCCGGACTCCCCGGCTTGGCTTTTCACCACCTCTCGGGCGTTGGCCGATGCCGTCACCGAGCGCATGCCCGACCTGATCGGTGCACTGCCCGAGACCCAGCGCAAGGCAGCAGATGCGGCCTGGCGCGACTACGGCGAAATCATCCTCTGTGATAGCCGGGAAGAGGTGGTCGAGGTCAGCGACCGCTACGCCTCCGAGCATCTGGAGCTGCAAGCCAAGGATCTCGATTGGTGGATGGACCACCTCTCCAGCTACGGCTCGTTGTTCGTCGGCGAGGAGGCCACCGTGGCATTCGGCGACAAGTGCTCCGGAACCAACCATATCCTGCCCACCAAGGGAGCAGCCCGTTACACAGGCGGGCTGTGTGCCCAGAAATTCCTCAAGATCGTCACCTACCAGCGCCAGAGCCGAGAGGCTACTCGCGGCGTGGCCTCGGCCGCGGCACGCCTGTCCCGTTGCGAGGGGATGGAAGGGCATGCGCGTACCGGTGATGCCCGTCTGGCCAAATACTACCCGGACGAGACTTTCGAGCTGGTCATCACGGAGGAGGTGTGAGATGCAGCCTTCCTTCGATCTCGATGGTCAGGTAGCCCTGGTCACCGGGGGGAGTAGCGGTCTGGGGCGTGCTATGGCACAGGCCCTGGCCAGCGCTGGTGCCCGGGTGGTCGTTGTCGCTCGACGGCGAGGGGCCCTGGAGGAGAGCGTGGCACAGATCGAGGCACAGGGCGGCCGGGCGGCTGCTCTCGTCGCTGATCTCGCCGAACCCAAGGCAGTAGACGACATTGCCAGCCAGGCGGCAAAGCCCTTCGGGTCACTCACCATCCTGGTCAACGCCGCAGGCGTCAACCTCCGTCAGCCCATTGAGGAGGTTGACCAGACCTCATGGCAACTGACTCTGCAGTTGCATCTGGGAACCCCTTTCTTTCTCTCTCGCGCCCTGGTGCCTGGCATGAGATCCAAGGGTTACGGTCGAATCATCAACCTGGCCTCGTTGCAGTCGCAGCGAGCCTTCCCGGACAGTGCGCCATATGGCGCTGGCAAGGGAGGCATCGTGCAGCTTACCCGAGCTATGGCCGAGGCCTGGTCTCGTCATGGAATCAATGTTAACGCCATCGCCCCGGGATTCTTCCCCACCGAACTGACGGCACCAGTTTTCGAGGATCCGACTTCGTCTGATCAACTGGCGAGACGTACCGCCATCGGGCGTAACGGCACCATGGCGGATATCGCCGGACCCACCGTCTTTCTGGCATCTTCGGCGGCTGGCTATGTCACCGGACAGACCCTTTATGTCGACGGCGGCTTTACCGCCAAGTGAATCACGACTCAGGAGATCGAATCATGCAGGCACTCTATTATGTCGGGCCTGAACGGCTCGAAATGCGCGATACCGAGGAGCCGCCACTGGCTGAGGGTGAGTCGCGGGTTCGCATTCAGGCTACCGGGATTTGTGGCTCGGATCTTCACGCTTACCACGGACATGATCCACGCCGTCAGCCCCCCTTGATTCTTGGTCACGAGGCTGCCGGCGAGGTGGTGGAAGGGGCGCTCGCGGGAAAACGGGTGACGATGAATCCTCTGATTGTCTGTGGTCGCTGCGACTACTGTTTGGGAGGGCGGCAGAACTTGTGCAGTCACCGCACCATGATCGGGATGACTCGGCCAGGGTCCTTTGCCGACTTCCTGACCATTCCCGATCACTGCTTGATCGAATTACCGGATACGCTGTCATCGGTAACCGCAGCATTGACCGAACCGGCGGCAACCGCCTTGCATGGGATTCAGCGACTCGAACGAACGTTGCCCCGTCCCTTGGCTGAAGCTGCGGTGCTGGTGATTGGTGCCGGGGCAGTTGGGCTCTTGGTGGGACTCATGCTGCATCAACGAGGGGTTCGTAAACTGCGGCTGGCAGATACGAATCCATTGCGGCGTCAAACGGCACTGGAGTTGGGGCTGGATGTCTTCGATCCCGGTAAGGAAAAGCCCGGCGATGATACTTTCGAAGCCGTGTTCGACTGTGTTGGAGCTGCCGTAACGCGAGACATGGCAATATCAGCCATTCGTCCTGGCGGCGCCATCATGCACCTGGGACTTCAGGATAACAACGGTGGGCTTGATGTCCGTGCCATCACCTTGAAAGAAATCACCTTCCTCGGTGGCTATACCTATACCGCGACAGATCTCCTGGCCACGGTTGACCTATTGGACTCAGGGGCGCTCGGGGATCTGTCCTGGGTGGAAACCCGCAGCCTGGATGAGGGGGCCCAGGCCTTTGCTGATCTTGTGGCTGGCCGCACGGCTGCCGCTAAGGTGATATTGCTACCATCCTGATCACCTCCTGATGGTTGACTGAGATAGAGGAGATCTAGTGGTGCTGTCAAACCTGGAGCTTGGCGTCTTTCCGGGCAAGCTCCAGCAAGGTCATTGAACAATCTTGACAAGCCACAAAGGCAAGCGTTGCTGCCCTCAGGGAGGAAACCGCGACCCTGGTCCGTTTCCACAAGTCCATGGTGTGTGAGGTACTCGATGAAGAGGGCCATCCCATCTTGGACGAAGAGAGCGAAGATCCCCATAGCCACTAGTATTGTCCTTGTGAAGGTCGAGGGAAATATCGTAAAGTCATTTGGAATGACAGTCCTTTTTCCATTGATGGAAGAAGGGCTTTTTTCGTTGATTGGCCAGTGATCGGGTAAGGCATTGATCTGGCACAAGGAGAGTCTCATGCAAACACGCCCTGACATTATCATCAATCGATTGGATGCCGAACGGCTGCAGCACTTGATTGACAATGCCGAGGAAAAGGACATGTCAGTCGCGACAGCCTTGGAAGCTGAGTTACTGCGTGGGGAGATCATCGAACCAGAGGAAATGCCAATGGATGCGGTTAGCATGAATAGCCAAGTGCGTTTTACTGATCTGAGTCGCAATCGTCAGATTGTCCGCACTCTTGTCTATCCCCATGGCCTGTCATCCACACCGGACGCGATCTCGATATTGGCTCCTATTGGTGCGGCCATGCTGGGTCTTCGGACAGGCGACACTATTGACTGGCAATTACCTGATGGCAGCGTATCTCAATTGCGCATTGATGAAATCCTTTGGCAACCGGAGCGAGAAAAGCAGTATCACCGTTAGGGATTCATCCTGTCGCCAGGAATAACGCACAACGATCCAGCGTAAGCCGTGATCTTCCCTCCACTGGCAAACAGCACGCTCTTATCTTTCCGCCGAGCAGGTGAAACCTGACACTGTAGGAAGCATGAATGATTGCCTTGCTCGGCAAGTCCGAAAGTCTATATGAGTAATATAACCTATTGAGATGCAAAGTCATTAGCTAGGCCAATGGCGGCATTTGGACTTGTTATTTGCTCTCTGATTGTTCTATGCCGATAGTCCTTACGACAACATTTCGGTGAAGTCGAATGAAAATTTGGAAACTGATTTTTAGAGTAAAAAAATCTGCGCCCAATGGAGTGATGCCGAGAGGATTGAAGAAAGAGGTAGCGTCCATTTTTAGGGTCAAACAATCCTATGCGGTGAATTTGTCGGGGGTCAGACTGATCGGTCTTGAAATAATGGTGTCGAATGAGGAGTTTTTTCATGTCACCAGAATAATAAGGATTTTAGAAGAGCGATATAAGTTGTCGCTGTTTGAGTTTTCTGAAAAAGAGTCAGCGGATAGTAATGGTATTTCTATCAAGGTGGGCTCCAAGCCAATCTTGCAGGTGGCATAACACAATCAAAGGAGAATAACATGGATATTCCATCTCTTATTAATATTCCCAACGGCGAGAAAGTCGTACCAACTTTTTCTGATGATGAAATGCGGGGGCGACTTGACAAGTTGCGTAGCCACATGGCCGCAAGTGGTGTCGAGGCCGTGGTTCTGACCTCTTATCACAACATCAACTACTTCAGTGACTTCGTGTACTGCAAGTTTGGACGCGATTATGGCCTGGTGGTAACCCAGGACAACTTCACCACTGTAACGGCCAACATCGATGGCGGGCAGCCGTATCGGCGTAATCGCCTAGGCGACAACATCGTCTACACCGACTGGCAGAAGGACAATTTCTTCAAGGCCGTCAAGCAGCTGTGCGAGGGCAAGAAGCGAGTCGGCGTCGAGTTCGACCACCTCACCCTTCAGAATCAGCAGAAGCTGCTCGATGCCCTTGGCGACGTCGAACTGATCGATATCGGCGTGCCGACCATGAAGATGCGCATGATCAAGTCAGCCGAGGAAATCGCCTTGATCCGCCAGGGGGCGCGTATCGCGGACGTGGGGGGTGTTGCGGTGCGTGATGCGATCGCTGTCGGCGTGCCGGAGTACGAGGTGGCACTGGCCGGACAGCGGGCCATGGTCCGTGAGATCGCCAAGACCTACCCCAACAGTGAGTTGATGGATACCTGGGTCTGGTTTCAGTCCGGCATCAACACCGACGGTGCCCATAACCCGGTGACCAGTCGGCGCATGCAGCCGGGAGACATTCTGAGTCTCAACACCTTCCCCATGATATCTGGCTACTACACGGCGCTGGAACGGACCCTGTTCTGTGAATATGCCTCGGATGAACATCTGCGATTGTGGGAAGTGAACTGCAAGGTACACAAGCGGGGGCAGGAGCTGATCAAGCCGGGAACTCGTTGCTGTGACATCGCTCATGAACTCAACGAGATCTTCGCCGAACATGACTTGCTCAAGTATCGGACGTTTGGTTATGGCCACTCCTTCGGCACTCTGAGTCATTACTATGGCCGAGAGGCCGGCCTGGAGCTGCGCGAAGATATCGAAACGGTGCTCGAGCCCAATATGGTGGTCTCCATGGAGCCGATGATCATGGTTCCCGAAGGTCAACCTGGCGCCGGCGGCTACCGCGAGCACGACATCCTGGTAGTCAATGAGCACGGAGCAGAGAACATTACCGGGTTTCCGTATGGACCGGACCACAACATCATCAAGTAGCATCTAAGGGGGCCTAGCCCCCTTTTTGCGTACAAGAATAAATACTATAGGAGTGTTTGGTATGGTTCTTCACTCAGGACCCTTTAGGGGGGTGAATCCACTGGTAACCATGGTGTCAGTACTGGTCATGGTTGCCTTTATATCCCTTGCCATACTCTTCCCCGAGGCAACGACGGGGTTGATCGACAGGGGAAGAACCTATGTGACTTTCTATTTCAATTGGTGGTATGTCGGACTGGCGGCGAGTTTCCTGATCTTTCTTCTGGCCCTGGCATTCAGCAAGTATGGGCGCTTGAAGCTCGGAGAAGAGGATGACAAGCCGGAGTTTGGCTACTTCACTTGGTTCGCGATGCTGTATGCGGCCGGCCAAGGCATTGGCATTATCTTCTGGTCCATTGCCGAGCCGATCATGCATCTCTCGCACGGGACGCCATTCTCGTCGGCGGTAGGCAATGGTGAAGCCGCAGATGTTGCCATGCGTCTCGCCTACTTCCACTGGGGACTCAATGCCTGGGCGATCTACTGCATTGTCGCCCTCGGCCTGGCCTTGATGGCCTATCGATATGGCAAGCCATTGAGCATCCGCTACACGCTCTATCCAATCCTGGGGGAGAAGGTCAATGGGTGGATTGGTAACCTCATCGATATCATTGCTGTCTTTGCCACCCTCTTTGGTATCGCAACCTCTCTGGGGCTGGGTGTTCAGCAAATCAATTCTGGTCTTAATTATCTTTGGGATGTGCCTGTCAATAGCCTGGTGCAGGTGGCACTGATCTGTGTGATAACGGTCCTGGCGCTGATCTCCGTTTTGACGGGGCTCAAGAGGGGGATCAAATATCTTTCTCAGGCCAACATGTGGCTGACCTTCCTGCTGCTGGCCTTCTTCTTCGTCTTCGGTCCCACCCGTTACATCATCGGCGGCTTCCTGGATTCCGTGGGTGACTATGCCAGGTCGGTGATTCCCCTGAGCTTCTATACCGGCAGTAATGTGACCGCAGCGAATGGTGCCGATTCCTGGCAGGATTCCTGGCAGGGCTGGTGGACCGTCTTCTACTGGGGATGGTGGATGTCATGGGCGCCCTTCGTCGGGGTCTTCGTGGCGCGCGTCTCCCGTGGGAGGACCATCCGTGAATTCATCTTCGGTGTAGTGGGCGTTTCCTCCCTGCTTTCCTTCGTCTGGCTGTCGGCCTATGGCGGCACGGCGATCCATGAGGAGCTTTTCGGCAACGGAGGCATCGCCAATGCCGTCGCCAATGATGTCTCCCTGGCACTCTATGCCACCTTCTCGTCCATGGACGTGGGAGTCGTCGGCGTACTTGCAGGATTCTTCGGCACGGTGCTGGTGGCCACCTACTTCATTACCTCGTCCGACTCGGGGACCCTGGTCATTACCACTATCCTCAGCGAGGGGGATCCGCATCCGCTCTCCCGGCATCGTGTGTTCTGGGGCCTTATGGAAGGAGCCATTGCGGCGGTATTGCTGCTGGTGGGAGGCGTCTGGGCGCTATCGACCCTACAGACGGCTGCCATTCTCTCGGCGCTTCCCTTCTCGGTGATCATGGCCCTAATGGCCTACTCGATCTTGCGGGCTGTCCAGCAAGATAGTTACTTTCGCAAGCCACACACGTTGACATCCGCTACGGGAGGACAGGGTCGATGAATAGCGTCAAGATAGCGGAAATGGATTGGATGACGTATCGCGACAAGGTCCAGGACGGAGCGTGCAAGATACTGCTTCCTGTCGGAGCGATTGAGCAGCATGGACCGCATATGTCGTTGAATCCGGATGTACTGATCCCCGAGCATATCGCCTGTCAAGTGGCGGAGAGAAGCGGCGGTATGCTGGTGGCACCCCCGATAGCCTATGGTTACAAGTCACAGGTCAAGTCGGGGGGCGGGAACTTCTTTCCCGGAACCACCTGCGTCAGCGGTCGTTCCCTGGAAGAGTACGCCTATGACGTGATCCTCGCCTTCACGGAGCACGGTAACCGAGAGTTCATCGTGCTCAACGGGCACTATGAGAATTCGATGTTCCTGGTAGAGGCGGCCGACCGTGCCGTGAAGCAGGCAAGGCTGTCCGGTATCGAGATCAAGGTGATTCTCCTCTCCTATTGGGATTTCATCAGTGAAACCACCATCGAGAAGGTGTTTCCCGATGGATTCTCGGGGTGGGCGGTCGAGCACGGAGGCGTGCTGGAGACCTCGATCATGCTGAAGATACATCCTAAGCTGGTGGATATGTCGAAGGTGGTCGATATGCCACCTGCGGAATTTCCGCCCTATGATGTCTTCCCCCCCGATCCAGACTGGGTGTCGAGTTCGGGAACCTTGTCGTCACCGGCGAAGGCGACTGCCGAGAAAGGTAGTTGGATACTCGACGAGTGTATAGAGAAGATTTCCCGGACTTTCTCATGAGAAAAAGGGGCATTGTCAATGCATCAGAGCTGACAATGCCTCCCTCACATATTGGCCAGCCCCGAGCGCAGGAAGTCAAGTACGTGGCGCGATGCAATGTTGAGCTCCCGCTCCTTGTAATATAAACCGATACAGACTCTCTCCAGCTCGGGAAGGCTCTTGGAACTGGCGGCATGCTTCAGGTGTTCGGGAATCACCGATTTGGCCATCGCCGTGATGCCCAGGCCTTCCTCGACGGCGGAGAAAATGCCCAGCAGGCTAGTGCTCGTGTACATGAAACGGAAAGGATGCAGCTGTCCCTGGAGGGACTCCTCCATGAGGGAGCGGTAGACACATCCCTGCGGGTAAGCAATCAGCGGGATGGGGTCATCATAGCCATCGATGAGCCGGCTGTCCTTGTAGACCCACTCGAGGCTTTCCAGCCGATAGTCGCGAGAATCTCTGTCTTCATTCTTCTTGGCACGCTCCATGGCCAGGGCAATGTCATAGTGTCCCTTCTGATAGCGCTGGAGTATCACCTTGCTGATTTCACAGTCGACTTCCACGATGATGTTTGGATAGACGCGTGAAAGATTTCTCAGCGCCTTGGGAAGAAAAGCCAGCTCGAAATCGTTGGGGATGCCTAGCCTGACCTTTCCTGAAACATTGTCACCCCTGACCTTGGCGATGATCTGATCGTTTATCTCCAGAATCTGACGTGCAGCTTCGTAGAGATATTCGCCATCCTCGGTCAGTTCGAGACTCGAGCCTCTCAGGAAAATCTTGGTATTCAGGATCTCTTCCAGTTTCTTTACCTGAAGGCTGATGGCCGGTTGCGATCGGCCAAGAAGTTCGCCTGCGCTGGTGAAGCCTCCCAGATCCTTTATGGTGACAAAGGTTCTCAGAAGATCGGTGGGTATGTTTGTCATTTTCTTGCCATTGTGATGTCCAATGCGGCCATTTGAGATGCAAATTTGTGTGCCGTAAGAGAGTAAAATACCTTGAAGTTGCGCTATGTGACAATGCGCGATTTTCAGGCAATGAATCCATCAATAACAAGAGGATTATTGGATGAATTCTTGGGTGTTGAGTACCTTCCTAGTGCTTACCTTCTACATGCTGATCCATGCCGGTGCAACTTACCTCCGAAAAGAGTTGAAGAGAAAATCCGCCAATGGCTCAATGAGGAAGTGAACATGGATGCATACAAGTTGTTCAACTGGGGACTGCTGATCCTGACTTTCGGCTTGCTGATCTACCTCGGCTATCTCTCGTCACGCTATATGAACAAGAGCGACGAGGGGGGCTTCCTGGTGGCAGGGCGATCACTTGGCGCCTTCGTGGGGGCGGGCACCATCGTCGCGACCGGCTTCAGCGGCTGGGGGTTCATGGGATCACCCGGTGTAACCTACCAGTTCGGCGCCATCGAGGTGCTGGGGAACTTCTTCTTCGCCCCGGCCATGATGATCGCGGTGCTCTACTTCGCGCGTTTCCTGCAGCGACGGGCGATCGAGATGGGCAGCAATACCATTCCCGAGTATATCGCACAGAGCCATGGTGGTGGAGCGATGGGCCGCGTGTTGCAAGGGATGGCAGCCATCATCACCATTCTACTGCTGCTTGTCTTCCTGACCAGCCAAATCAAGGCCGTCGGCCTGCTGGGTGCCAGTTGGCTGGGGATCGAGCTCAACCAGAGCGCTTTCCTGATGGTTTCGGTCATCATCGTCTACACCATGCTCGGGGGGTTGGCCGCCGTCGCCTGGACCGATACGGTCATGGTCTGTGGCATGGCCCTGGCGGCAGTCATCATCCTGGTGCAGATTTTTACCTCGGTGGATCTGGGCACCTGGGAAGCGTCGCTGAACGCCATCGATCCGGAACTGCTCAATCCTACCTCGGGGGCCCACTACGGTGAATCGATCGGCACTGTCTTCCTGGTGCTGCCCTACGCTTTCCTATTCGCCGCCGTATTGCCATACATGGCGGTGCGCTTCCTGGCGATGAAGCCCGACGTCAAGCTGCACAAGGTGGGCGTCTATGTCGCCATCCTGGGAGCGTTGCTGAGTCTGATCCCGATCGTCGGGCTCTATGTGCGCATGCAGGTGCCCAATCTTTCCGATCCCGACATGGCAATGCCGGTCTACCTCGAGCGGTTCATGCATCCGGCCATTCAGGGCATCATCACACTGTTTATTATCTTCGCCATGAAATCCACGGCGAATTCCTTGCTGCATACCGTCGCGTCAGCAACTTCCCATGACCTCCGTCTGTCTCTCCTTGATCGTGTAACGAGTGAGCAACAGGCCCTTTTCATCAACCGTACGGCAGTGGTCGTGTTGGGCGTGCTGGCGTTAATGATGATGCTATATGCACCGCCCTTCATGCTCTCCTGGCTGGGGATTCTGGGCTCGGGCACATTATTGGCGAGTATGATCGGTCCAGTATTTATCTCCACCTTTTGGCAGGGGAGTGGATGGGGAGCACTCAGTGCCATGGTGGTGGGCTTTTTCACCAGCGGTTACATGATGCTCTTTGCCGATGTTGGTTGGTTGATTGGACCGCTGACAGGCTGTGCCGTCTCATCGGTTTGCTATGTCGTTGTCTCACTCATGACGACGCGACCAGTCTTCCGAAAAGCCAGTATCTGAAATCGAGGTCGTCCCCCAGCAGCCGATTAATGATCGGCTGCTGGGTTCATGTAGAGTATGATGATTCGGTATTTCTCATGCATCGAGTTGCTGATATAGCATATCTCTAAATAGCTGAAAGCTTGGTGTGATAAAGGCGCTGTTCCAAGCGGCAATAGTCTCTATGTGATTATCTGGGTGTTTTAGTGGCACAGAGACTAGATCGTCCCGCTTGAATTTGTTGACGCAATCGGAGTAGAACGATATCCCCATGTTGGCAGCTACCAAGCCGAATATTCCGCTGCTGGTGGAGGCCTCCTGAATAATATTTGGAGTGAAACCGGATTTCATGCACAATCGAAAGACGTGAGAGCGGAACTCACTCCATCCCTCTTCTGTTCCTAATATGAATTTTTCGTGTCTCAAGTCGTCAATCGTCACGAATGAGCTATGAGCTAGCCTATGGCGCTTGGGTAAAATCACAACAATATTTTCCACCGCCGCCCGATGAGTCTCCACTCCCTTGATTGATACTGGTCCTATCATGAAACCGGCATCAATGTCGTGATCCAAAACAGCATTATGTTGCTTATGAGAGGGCATATAGATCAAATTGACGATGATATCGGGGTAGGCTTCCTTGAAAGACTCAAGAATTTCAGGGAGAACGCCATTGATTGAAAAATCATTGTAAGCGATGGTGATCCGCCCGATGTCTCCGTTGGAGGCTCGCTGAGCCAATTGCACGCCGCGTTCCAGATGTCTCAATGCTTCCTGGCACTCCTGCAAGAACAGCTTCCCCGAATGCGACAAGGCGACTTGGCGGGTCGTACGCTCGAACAATGCTGTACCGACACAATCCTCTAACCCCTTGATTAACCGGCTCAAAGCAGGCTGGGTGATGCATAACGCATCCGCCGCTTTCTTGAAGTGGAGGGTCTCCGTGACGGCGATGAACGCCCGTAGATGGCGGAGATCGAAGCGGATATTGTTGTTCATATAGACATCAATCAAGAAGAAAAATGAATTAGACGGTATAAGTTATGGGGCATAGGCTGAGACAAGTCAAGTGCAACCAATGAGCTTGATTGCCACCAACAACAATGATGCAAAAGGGGAAATCGCATGAAAGTGATGTTTTCCAAAGCTTTGATCGTCTGTTCATCCTCCTTGGCCTTGTCAGTACTGACAGCTACGGCATATTCGGCTGACAAGGTACTGAAATTTCATAGTGGTTATGCGGAATCCCGGCCAGAAGCAGGCTTCGTGAACGAATTTGCCGAGCTTGTCAGCAAGATGTCCGATGGAGCATTGCAGATTGATGTATACCATGCGGGATCGCTTGGCCTGAAAGAACCGGACATGCTGAGAATTCTGCAGCAGGGGGCGGTCGACATGGCGTTGCTCTATGGCGAGTACTATTCACGGGATGCACCGGAACTCTCAGCAGTCTACGCACAGGGTGCGATCAAGGAAGCCGAAGAACATCTCGAAGTGCTTCCCACTATCCGTGACATCTATGCGCAAGAGTATGCCGATTGGGGTATCAAGACCATCGGGGGTGTCGTTTCGCCGGTGTTCGATGTGGGGGTGCACTGCAAGCAACCTGCGAGTTCCATCGAAGATCTCAAGGAAAGGAAGGTCAGGGTATGGTCGGCGCATTTGGTCGACACGTTTACCCGTCTGGGGGTTTCCGCCCAGGTGATCCCTCAGAATGACATGTACATGGCCCTCCAGACAGGGGTCGTGGACTGTGCCTACTACCTCTCAACGGTTGCAGAAACCGTTTCACTCAATGAAGTCACCGACTTTGAATCATACATCCATCCCTGGGCAGCGGCTCCCGCCATGTTCGGTGTCAGCATGAAAACGTGGGAAACGTTATCCGAGGAACAACAGCAGACACTTCAGGAGGCGGGGCAGGAGATCTGGGAGAAAACGCGTGCTCTCGCGGTCGATCCCCAACGCGAGGCGAAAGCGCGAGAGAACCGGGAATCCTTGGGAATTACCATGCTGGAGCCCTTTTCCGACAGTGATGTTGAGCAATTCCAGTCTGCGGCCTTCCAGGCCTGGGAAACCATCGCCAAACGGGCCGGAGAAGACGGGCTATCCATTTTCAATGAGGTGACACATAAGATTCAGGAAAACAATCAGTAACCGAAGGGCCGGTTCTGGGCCGGCCCTGCTCTTCGAGAGGCCGCGGCGATGAAAACAGCATACAAGATAATAGACAAACTTGTTTACTGGATGTTTTTGGCTGGTGTGGTGTCAGGCATCTTCATGACAGCGCTAGTCTTTGTCAGCACGTTGATGAGATACCTATTTAACAGTCCTGTTCATTTTTCCAATGAACTAGCTGGGCTATTGTTCTTATCAATAACGTTCCTGACTATTCCACATGTATTGAACATCGACCGGCACATAAAGATTGACTTGGTGGTTAAAAAACTTCCCTCGCGAATCAAGAATCCGGTGGGAGTCTTTGCCAGTATGGTCATGATCATATTTTCATTGGTGTTTATCTATGAGTCATGGGGGTTCATGAATTTTTCTCGACTCATATCGTCTCGCTCCGATATTAGCGGAATCTTGCTTTGGCCCTGGATGATACTTATGCCACTCAGTTTTGTCATGTGTGTTGTCGTCAAGATAAAACACGCTTGTCTGTTTCGAGGGGCGGATGAAGTAAACCGCCTCGTTGTGGAGGAAAAGTCATGAGTTGGGCAATTCTGAGCACAGGGCTGCTGTCCCTATTGAGTAGCGGTGCAGTGCTGGGAGCTGCGCTTGGGCTGGTCGGCTTTATCCTGTTGCACTTCCAAGGTGGTGGTGCCACGTCACTGGCTATTAATTCGGCCTGGAACCTGTTGACCGGCTTTTCCCTCACGGCAGTGCCACTGTTCATTTTTCTCGGCGATATCCTGTTATCAAGCGGGGTATCGACCAAGGTGTACAATGGACTGACGCCCTTGTTCCGGCGGATCCCGGGAAAACTGCTACACACAAACATTGCCGTGTGTACACTCTTCAGTGCTGTCAGTGGCTCGAGTTCCGCTACCGCCGCAGCCATCGGCTCGGTGGGGTATCCGGAATTGAGGGGCCGTGGCTACTCACCCAGTATGGTGGTCGGTACCCTGGCAGCAGGGGGGACCCTAGGCCTTCTTATTCCCCCAAGCCTGGCCTTGATCATCTATGGGGCGACTCAGAATGTCTCCATCGGTAAGCTGTTCTTGGCGGGTATCATCCCGGGCATCATGATTTCCGGCGCCTTCTTTGTATGGATCATGGTGAGAGCAAAGGTAGGAGAGAGCGTTACCCCTGAAGACAAGGAAGATATGGACTGGGGAGCTGTATTCAAGGGACTGCTGCAAGTTTGGCCACTGCCTATACTCATTTTCTTCGTGCTGGGAACT
Organism: Litchfieldella anticariensis FP35 = DSM 16096; assembly: GCF_000409775.1. Lineage (GTDB taxonomy): Bacteria > Pseudomonadota > Gammaproteobacteria > Pseudomonadales > Halomonadaceae > Litchfieldella > Litchfieldella anticariensis. The sequence goes on from NZ_KE332394.1 coordinate 261,443, forward strand.
ATTTACATGGGAGTCGCGACACCTACTGAAGCGGCTTCCCTTGGCGTTACTGCCAGTATCGTCCTGGGATTCGTCTGGGGCAACCTGACACTCTCCAAGCTATGGTCGGCGTTTATCAATGGCACCATCATGTTCAGTGCCATTGCCATGATCATGCTGGGAACGGCAATCCTGTCGCAGGCGGTCAGCCTGCTTGGACTACCGAGGGAGGCGGTGGCTGCCATTGCAGAGCTTGGATTCAACCGTTACGGGATCCTCTTGATGATCGTCCTGGTGTACATCGTTCTTGGCTGTTTTTTCGATGGCATCTCGTTATTGCTGATGACATTGCCCATTACGTTTCCAATGGTGACAAGTCTGGGATTCGACCCGATCTGGTTCGGTGTCATTGTGACCCTGCTCATGGAAGTCGGTATGATAACTCCTCCCGTCGGTCTGAATCTCTTCGTGCTGACGTCGATTACCAAGAACGAAGTCGATGTTACGGAGGCCGCCTGGGCATCGCTACCTTATTGGTTGATTATTCTGGCAGCCGTGTTGGTTTATACCGCATTTCCCTGGTTCGTGACCTGGCTACCCTCCTTTTATTGAGTTGTGACGTGATTATCTGGCTGGCCTACGAGTGGCCAGCCTTTGTATTTGACGATAGCTTTGCCGGAGTCGGGTTCTGACATGGCTTTCTGTGTGATCACTCACATTTGTTCCTTTGACCAAAAGGTCTTATCAGCTAGTTGAACCTGTAACAATGGGTACACCCTCTGCCTATACGAAAAATGCAGGGCTTGCTGTGCCGGTGTGCGTGTCATTTTTATGTGTGATGCATCGCAAGGACGAAGCTGATATGGCACTTTTATTAATGCTCAAAAATGCATCATTCCTCAAAAAAAATGAATTTGTTGTTATGAGTCAGCAAGGCTAGCCTTGATGATGCCGCTAGGCAAAGTTCGTACTAAACGCGATGACGTCCACTGCGTTACATCAAATAATTGCTTTCTGATAAGGATCAAGAAAATGTCACAAGATCTCATGAGTATGCTGGAGCAGGCTTTCGAAGAATCCACCAAGCTTTATCAGGAACGCGGATTCCAGCGCCGTGTCGGCTTCGGCAAGAAACCGGCGCTGGTGAGCGTTGACCTCGCCAATGCCTGGACGCGTCCGGGCAATCCCTTCACCTGCGACCAGGAAAAGATGGATAATGAAATCATTCCCGGTATGCAGAAGCTCCTCAAGGCGTTCCGCGCAGCGAACCTGCCGGTTATCCATGTAACGACGGCCTATGAGATCACCGATCGCAATGCTCCGTTCACCGATATGGGACTGTGGCACAACAAGATTCCCGTCGATGCTGTCGATCTTGCCAATGAAGATCTCTGGGCTATTGATTCGCGCATCGCCCCGATCAAGGGTGAATATACGCTTCTGAAGAAGCGGGCCTCGTCCTTCCATGGCACCGAACTCGCGGGCATCCTGCGTGCCAATAACGTCGACACGATTCTCGTGACCGGTGTCACGGCCTGCGCCTGTGTGCGCCAGACCATCTGTGACGGCATCGCCGACGGTTTCCGTCCCATCGCGGTCAAGGAGTGCATCGGCGACCGGGTGCCGGGAGCCGTGGCCTGGAACCTGTTCGATATCGATGCCAAGTTCGGGGATGTCGAGTCCGTGGACCGTTGTGTGGACTATCTGAATACCGTCGGCAAGAACTGAAGTTATCGCTTTCAGCAAGAGCGAGCTCTCGGGGCTCGCTTTTGTTTTTATGCTTTTCAACTTATTGCCGCATAAGCATTTCAAATTAGTCCTGCTCTGTAGAGACCTATAACTTCTTCGATGAGGCTCTTGCACTCTTATCGAACAATAAGGAGCTACCTATGACTAATGCACGCCTTAATGACTTTGATCCCCAGGTCGTTGTCGCCATCGAGGAAGAGATGGAACGTCAGGAGGCGCACATCGAATTGATCGCCTCCGAGAACTATGCCAGCCGCGCCGTCATGGAAGCGCAGGGCACCCAACTGACCAACAAGTATGCCGAGGGCTATCCGGGCAAGCGCTACTACGGCGGCTGTGAGTTCGTCGACAAGGTCGAGGCCCTGGCCATCGAACGTGCCTGCGACCTGTTCAGTGCCGACTACGCCAACGTCCAGCCGCACTCTGGCGCCCAGGCCAATGCCGCGGTGTTCATGGCGCTGGTTAGCCCGGGTGACACCGTGCTGGGCATGAGCCTGGCGCATGGCGGTCACCTGACCCATGGCGCGGCACCCAACTTCTCCGGCAAGCACTATCACGCCGTGCAGTACGGGCTGAATCCCGCGACCGGCGAGATCGACTACGAAGAGGTCGAGCGCCTGGCGCGCAGCCAAGCCACAAGCCCAAGCTGATCATTGCCGGCTTCTCGGCCTATGCCCGGGTAGTTGACTGGCGCCGCTTCCGCAGCATCGCCGACGCCGTGGGTGCCTGGCTGCTGGTCGACATGGCCCATGTGGCCGGCCTGGTGGCGGCCGATCTGTACCCCAGCCCGCTGCCGCACGCGCACGTGGTGACCACCACCACCCACAAGACCCTGCGCGGCCCGCGCGGCGGCCTGATCCTCTCCGCGAGTGGCGATGAGGCACTGTACAAGAAGCTCAATGGCGCAGTCTTCCCAGGTCAGCAGGGCGGCCCGCTGATGCACGTGATCGCCGCCAAGGCGGTAGCCTTCAAGGAGGCCATGAGCCAGGACTTCGTGCGCTACCAGACCCAGGTGATTGCCAATGCCAAGGCCATGGCCCAGGTGTTCGTCGCACGCGGTTTCGACGTGGTTTCCGGCGGTACCGATGACCACCTGTTCCTGGTCTCGCTGATTCGCCAGGGCGTGACCGGCAAGGATGCGGACGCAGCACTGGGCCGGGCGCATATCACCGTCAACAAGAACACCGTGCCCAATGATCCGCAGAGCCCCTTCGTGACCTCAGGGTTGCGCATCGGCACCCCAGCGGTGACCACCCGAGGCTTCAACGAGGACGACTGCGAGCAACTCGCGGGCTGGATTTGCGACATTCTCGATGTGCTGGCCGAGCAGGGCAGCACCAGTGCCGTGGAGGCCGAGGTGCGCGAGAAGGTAGCCGAGCTGTGCGGGCGTTACCCGGTGTATGGCGACGCCGAGCAGGCGACCGCCGATGAGCGCGAGACAACCATCGCCTGAATCCATCCGTCAGGAGAATCATTATGCAACGTTATTCAGGATTCGGGCTGGTCAAGCATGCGCTGAGCCACCACGAGAACTGGCAGCGCCAGTGGCGCAACCCCACGCCCAAGAAGGCCTACGATGTGATCATCGTCGGCGGCGGCGGCCATGGCCTGGCCACCGCCTACTACCTGGCCAAGGAGCACGGGATCAAGAACGTCGCCGTGATCGAGAAAGGTTGGCTGGGGGGTGGTAACACCGCACGTAACACCACCATCGTACGTTCCAACTATTTATGGGACGAGGCGGCGGCGCTCTACGAGCACTCCATGAAGCTGTGGGAAGGCCTGTCCCAGGATCTCAACTACAATGTCATGTTCTCCCAGCGCGGGGTGATGAACCTGGGGCACACCCTGCAGGACATGCGCGACATCCAACGCCGGGTCAACGCCAACCGCCTCAACGGCATCGACAGTGAGGTGATCACCCCGGAGCGGATCAAGGAACTGGTGCCGGTCATCGACACCTCCAAGAACGCCCGCTACCCGATCTTGGGCGCCTCCTGGCAGTCGCGTGCCGGCGTGGCGCGCCATGATGCCGTGGCGTGGGGCTTTGCCCGTGCCGCCGATGCCCACGGCGTCGACATCCTCCAGCAGACCGAAGTCACTGGCTTCAAGATTCGCGATGGCCGCGCTTACGGGGTACACACCAACCTTGGTGATGTCGAGGCCAAGACCATCGGCTGCGTGGCCGCCGGCAACTCCGGCGTGCTGGCCAAGATGGCCGGCATCAAGCTGCCGCTGGAGTCGCATCCGCTGCAGGCGCTGGTCTCCGAGCCGCTCAAGCCGGTGCTCGACACCGTGGTGATGTCCAACCATGTGCACGGCTATATCAGTCAGTCCGACAAGGGCGACTTGGTGATCGGCGCCGGTATCGACGGCTACAACGGCTACGGTCAGCGCGGCAGCTACTCCACCGTGGAGCACACCCTGCAGGCGATCGTCGAGATGTTCCCGATCTTCTCGCGGGTGCGCATGAACCGACAGTGGGGCGGTATCGTCGACACCTGTCCGGACGCCTGCCCGATCCTCTCCAAGACCAAGGTGAAGGGCCTGTTCTTCAACTGCGGCTGGGGCACCGGCGGCTTCAAGGCCACCCCGGGCTCGGGACACGTGTTCGCCGCCAGCCTGGCCAAGGGTGAGATGCACCCGATTGCCGCGCCGTTCTCCATCGATCGCTTCAATACCGGCGCGCTGGTCGACGAGCACGGTGCCGCTGGCGTGGCACACTGATCTACCGCAGAGGAGAGTCGACATGTTCTATATTCATTGCCCCTACTGCGGCGAACACCGCGAGGAAGAAGAATTTCATCCCAAGGGCCAGGCGCATATCGCAAGACCCGAGGATCCGGCGGCGTGCAGCGACGAGGAGTGGGGCGACTACCTGTTCTTCCGCGACAACCCCCGCGGTATTCACCACGAGTTGTGGGTGCACGCCGTGGGCTGCCGCAAGTTCTTCAACGTCACCCGCAACACCGTGACCTACGAGATCCTCGAGACCTACAAAATGGGCGAGCAGCCGTCGATCACCGCCGAATATTCCGACGGCCGACCCGCCCAGGATGCCGCCGACCAGGCATCGCTTCGTGAAGGAGTCCGCGCATGAGCCAGCCCAATCGTCTCACCCGTGGGGGGCGCATCGACCGTTCCCGCAAGCTGAGCTTCACCTTCAACGGCAAGCCCTATCAGGGCCATGCCGGGGATACCCTGGCCTCGGCGCTGCTCGCCAACGGCGTCGACATCGTCAACCGCAGCTTCAAGTACTCGCGGCCGCGCGGCATCGTCGCCGCTGGCGCCGAGGAGCCCAATGCGGTGGTCCAGCTCGGCAAGTGCGAGGCCGGCCAGGTGCCCAACGTGCGTGCCACTCAGCAGGCCCTGTATGACGGCCTGGAGGCCCGCAGCACCAACGGTTGGCCCAACGTCCAGCGCGACCTGATGAGCGTGATCGGCAAGCTGGGTGGCAAGTTCATGCCGCCGGGCTTCTACTACAAGACCTTCATGGCCCCGGCCTCGATGTGGATGACCTACGAGAAGTACATCCGCAAGAGTGCCGGCCTGGGACGTAGCCCCACCGAGCCCGATCCGGACATCTACGATCACATGAACCAGCACTGCGACGTGCTGGTGATCGGTGCCGGCCCTGCGGGGTTGGCCGCGGCGTTGGCTGCCGCTCGCTCTGGTGCACGAGTGATCGTCGCCGATGAGCAAGAGGAGATGGGCGGCTCGCTACTCGATTCCCGCGAGCTGCTCGACGACCAGCCGGCGGAGCAGTGGGTGGCCGAGGCGCTCCAGGCGCTGGCCGACATGGACAACGTGACGCTGCTGCCGCGCACCACCGCCAACGGCTATCACGACCACAACTTCGTGACCCTGCACGAGCGGCGCACCGAGCACCTGGCGGACACCGCACCGCTCAAGAACGGCCGTCGCCAGGTGCGGGCGCGCATGCACCCGGGCCGGGCGGGTGGTGCTGGCCACCGGCGCCCACGAGCGGCCGCTGGTCTACGGCAACAATGACGTGCCGGGCAACCTACTGGCCGGCGCGGTCTCTACCTATATCCGTCGCTACGGGGTGGTGCCGGGCAAGAAGCTGGTGCTTTCCATCAGCAACGATCACGCCTATCGCGCTGCTCTGGACTGGGCGGAGAGCGGTCGCGAGGTGGTGGCCATCGCCGACGCCCGAGCCAACCCAACCGGCGAGCTGGTCGAGCAGGCCCGCGCCAAGAGTATCCGCATTATCACCGGCAGCGCGGTGATCGAGGCCAAGGGCGATAATCGTGTCAGTGGCGCCCGGGTGGCCAAGATCGACGCCGAGGGCTTCCGCATAGTTGGCGACGTGACCGCCAGCTCCGGCGGCTACAGCCCGGTCATCCATCTGGCCTCGCATACTGGCAGCCGGCCCACCTGGCGTGACGACCTGCTCGGCTTTGTGCCGAACCTGGTAAAGGGCGTTGTCGCCGCCGGGGGTGCCCACGGTGTCTATGCCACTGCCGAGGTGCTGGCCGATGGGGTTGCCGCCGGTGCCCACGCTGCCGAGGAAGTCGACTGCAAGGCGGCTGAGGTGCGCCTGCCCCAGGTCGCCGCGCGCGACGACGGCGAGGCCTGTGCGCTCTATCAGGTGCCCCACGAGAAGCCGACGCTGCGGGCGCCCAAGCAGTTCGTCGACCTGCAGAACGACGTCACCGCGGCGGGCATCGAACTCGCCACCCGTGAAGGCTTCGAGTCGATCGAGCACGTCAAGCGTTATACGGCGATGGGTTTCGGTACCGATCAGGGTAAGCTCGGCAACATCAACGGCATGGCCATCGCCGCGCGCTGCCTGGGACGGACGATTCCCGAAGTGGGTACCACGGTGTTCCGTCCCAACTATACCCCGGTGACCTTCGGTGCCATTGTCGGTCGTCACTGCCGCGAGCTGTTCGACCCCGAACGCTACACCGCCCTGCATCAGTGGCACGTGGAAAACGGCGCTGAGTTCGAGGACGTTGGTCAGTGGAAGCGTCCCTGGTACTACCCGCGCAGCGTCAACGGCAAGGTCGAGACCATGCACGAGGCCGTGGCGCGTGAGTGTCTGGCTGTTCGTCAGAGGGTGGGGATTCTGGACGCCTCGACGTTGGGCAAGATCGATATCCAGGGGCCGGACGCCCGTGAGTTCCTGGGACGTGTCTACACCAACAAGTGGGCCAAACTGGCTGCTGGTCGAGTGCGCTACGGGCTGATGTGCAAGGACGACGGCATGCTGATGGACGATGGCACCACCAGTTGTCTGGGTGACAATCATTTCTTGATGACTACCACCACGGGTGGCGCGGCCGGAGTCATGGAGTGGCTGGAACTGTGGCATCAGACCGAGTGGCCGGAGCTCGAGGTCTACTTCACCTCGGTCACCGACCACTGGGCGACCATGACCGTGACCGGGCCGGATGCCAGGAAGCTGTTGTCGGAAGTCACCGACATCAACCTGGACAAGGACCAGTTCAAGTTTATGGACTGGCGCGAAGGGAAGGTCGCTGGGGTGCCGGCGCGAGTCTTCCGTATCTCTTTCACCGGCGAGCTGGCCTATGAGATTAACGTCCAGGCCAATTACGCCATGCACGTGTGGAAGATGCTCTTCCAGCACGGCGAGAAATACCACCTGACGCCCTATGGCACCGAGACCATGCACGTGCTGCGTGCCGAGAAAGGACTGATTATCGCCGGCCAGGACACCGACGGTTCGGTGACCCCGGAAGACCTGGGCATGCAGTGGGCAGTCGGTTATGACAAGCCGTTCTCATGGATCGGCAAGCGCGCACTGACGCGTCCCGACACCAAGCGCAGCGACCGCAAGCAACTGGTCGGGCTCAAGCCCAAGGATCCCAAGGTGGTCCTGGAAGAGGGCGCGCAGATCGTCTTCGATCCGAGTCATGCGATTCCCATGCCGATGGTCGGCCATGTGACCTCCAGCTATTACAGCGCCATTCTTGGACACGGCATCGCCCTGGCGGTGGTCAAGGGCGGCCATCACAAGATGGGCGAGACCGTCTATCTGCCCATGGCGGATGGACAAGTTCACGAGGCCAAAATCGTTAGTAATGTCTTCTACGATTCCGAGGGAGAGCGCCTGCATGCCTAATTCGGTTGCCCAAAACGTTAGAACCTTCGATACACGCCCTGAAGCAACGGTGGCGATCGAGTCACCACTGGCTTATTCCTATCAGCGCTCAAAGGCCCCGAAACCAAACTCTCACGGAAGGAAGGGGCTTGTAGTGCGTGAGCGACCGCTGCTCGGTCACTTGATCCTGCGTGGCGGTGCCATCGTCCTCGACGAGGCACTGCGCGAGGAACTGGGGATCAACCTGCCCGGTCAGCCCCAGGGGCTGGTTCTCGATGCCAGCGGCGAACGCTCGGTGCAGTGGCTGTCGCCCGATGAGTGGCTGATCATCGTCCCCGGCGGTGAGGAGTTCGAGCTAGAGAATCGCCTGCGTGCGCGTCTCGGCGATGCCCATTACAGCATCGTCAATGTCGGCGGCGGCCAGACCGTACTGGAGCTGTCCGGTGAGAAGGCCCGCGAAGTGCTGATGAAATCGGTGGTCTATGACGTCCACCCCAGCCACTTCCCAGTTGGCAAGGGCGTGACTACGGTTTTCGCCAAGGCCACCGTCATCATTCGTCGTCCGACGGAGGATTGCTGGGAACTGGTGGTGCGTCGCAGCTTCGCCGACTATTGTTATCGCTGGTTGCTGGATGCCGGCGAGGAATACGGCATCGGCGTCGCAAAGTGAGTGTCAGGCCGGGGCATGCCCCGGCCTTTTGCCACATAAGGAGGCGTCTATCATGAGTCCCCCTTCCGATACCTGGATCATTGCTGCCCAGTGTCCCAGCCGTCTGGGCACTGTGGACGTGGTCACTCGTTTCCTGAAGGAGCAGCGCTGTTACATCACCGAACAGCACTCCTTCGATGATCGTCTCGGGGAGCGCTTCTTCATCCGCGCCGAGTTCCGGCCACTAGACGATGACTTCGACGGTGAGGTCTTCCGCAACGCCTTCGCCCCACGAGCAGCGGAATTCGACATGACCTTCGAGTTGATCCCGCCGGGCACGCGGATGCCGGTGGTGATTATGGTCTCCAAGGCCGATCATTGCTTGAACGACCTGTTGTATCGCTATCGCATCGGTCAGTTGCCGATCGAGATTCGTGCTGTGGTATCCAATCACCCGGACCTCGAACCACTGGCGATCTGGCACGACCTGCCGTATTACCACTTCCCGATCACCCCGGATACCAAGGCCGAGCAGGAGGCCAAGGTGTGGGAAGTGATCGAGGAGACCGGTGCCGAACTGGTGATCCTGGCGCGTTACATGCAGGTGCTATCCAGTGAGATGTGCGAGAAACTCGCCGGTCGGGCGATTAATATCCACCACTCGCTGTTGCCTGGCTTCAAGGGCGCCAAGCCTTACCACCAGGCCTACGACAAGGGCGTCAAACTGGTCGGCGCCACCGCTCACTACATCAACGACGATCTCGACGAAGGCCCGATCATCACCCAAGGGGTCGAGCCGGTCAGTCATGCTGACTACCCCGAGGACCTCGTCGCCAAGGGCCGCGATATCGAATGCCTGACGCTGGCGCGGGCCGTGGGGTATCACGTCGAGCGACGGGCATTCCTGCTTGCCAAGCGCACGGTGGTGTTTGCGCGATAGCCAGAGAAAAGGATATCTAGATTATGGCACCATCGGTTATCAGAGATCGAGGTTAGCAGGTATAGAAACCCAGTATTAGGCTAAACCCCTTTCAAACCAGTTAACATTCTCTATCGTCCGCCAAGCTGACCCTCGGTACACCTCAAGGCTGGATCCACTCGTGGGAGTCGACCCATGCCTGCTGACTTTTCCCCAAGGCACCAAACCATACCCTTGAGTCTACTGAGCAGCTTGATGCTCTGTAGGGTGGGATTGACTCACGTCGGGGTAAACGTGTTCACGATATCAGGTGTTCCCGTTATCACCGCACTTCGGATGTTGAGATCCTTGAGCGGGATGCTGCTCGGCATGGCACCAAAATCTCAGTGGATCCAGTGAAATGGCGATAAGGGAGAAGGAGCATGTCAACATCACAATTGTTCAACATTCGTCCCAGCGGGTTTGCGGAGCCATTTGACGAATATATTCCCTGGATTCGTCGAGCCCAACAACACCTGCTTGGTTCCAATATGCAGCATGTTGAGCTTGATATCGTTCCCAGTGATGAAAGGGTAATCGATGTCATGGGCAGTGTGCCAATCCACCCACAGATCAGCAAATTTCTATCCTCTAGGGAGATGAGTGATAGGGTGGAATGCTGGAATATTCTGGGTGCAGGGGTTCATCAGACTGAAGAAGTGATGAACGACGAATTCAAGATTCTGGTGCTGGACACACTATGCCTTGCGGAAATTGAGGTGAACACAGGTGTGGTCGTAAGTGTCAGTCGGTCACTCGATGCCTACTATTTAAGCAAGTTGATCACGCTGAATAAAGCTATTGAGCGGACTTTCATCGCTTATTTTCCGACACGCGTCTACCGAGCCATCACGGCTTGATAAGGGAGAAATTGGATAAGCACAGGGTGGTGGGGATGCCAGCCGGGGTAACACCTCGGTCTAGTTGGCTCAGTTGATCTAATGTCGCCCATATTTTGGGCCCGATTGACTCTGGGTTGTCCACGCGAAAACCAAAGCGTTGCCAGAAATTGATCCTCATGTTGATGTCTCGGGTTCTTCCCGGCTCTTGTGTTGGCGCATCATTGTGACTGATTCGCCCAAAAATGCGTACCTGATGCTTCTCTGGAGAGGTGGTATCCAAGCCATAGAAAAAGTGGATGGTTTGTATGGCAAGATTGACGAGTAAGGTTCCATAGTTCTGGCTATGTATCGGAACGCCTGAATGATTTCCCACTAAATCCACAATACCGATCTTGCCATCAAACCGGTCACAGAGAGTTAGCGACGCATTCGGCAGGGAGCGACTGGTGCTCATGAATAGCTCCAGGTCAATCAATTGATTGATGTTGGAATAGCTGATCCTGATTTCTGCATCTCCACTTTCCCAATGCAAGCCTTCCAGCAATGTTTGTTCATTCTGCGGGTTTGGATCTAATTCACTTTCTGTCATAGCGTCCTCATCAATGGAAGGCGAGATACGATATTCAGTGTTCGGGGAGGGACAGCGGTCTTGGGGTCCTTTTCTTGGTTGATCTTTTGGGGCCTGACCCTTGGAGAATTTCATTTATTTTTCATGGTGATCTCCTAATGCTGGTGCTGGAGAGCCTGGTAGTGGGAGACCGTTGCGTGATGGGAAGTGCATCCTCATTGGTACATGGTCGTCCTCGGCCTTTGAGGGGCGACATCAGACCGAGATTCTCTTCCCTTCGTGTAGCATATCGGGTGCGCGGCAGTTTGCTCGGGTCATTGTGCTCCAGCAGTTCTGGGACAAGGTACTCATCCATATCATCGCTGCCGATGTTAACGCGGAGGCCGTGTTGGGTGAATGGCTCCTCGGGATGGGTCTCCACGATGTTCGACCTTGAACGGTAAGAATGCCCTCGAATCTCGCTTAACGTTTCCCCTTCCACAATGACGCCATTCACGGTGACATCGATGCCAGACGCTAATGACTAGGACTCGCTCATGCGCTGGCGCTGGTTCCCACGCTCGAAAGCTGCTTTCAAGCCCGATTTTGATGACTACCAAGGCCCGTTGTCGAGTAAGGAATTACTGGAGACGCCTCGCCGACAAGCGATGGTGAAGATGTTGTGGGACACGACATCGCTGACCCGGCATGTCTTCGACGAGTACCTTCTGGCGCCGATCGAGCGCTACGCAGAGTTGGTGCAGCTGTTGCCCGCGTCCGAATCCCACCACCATTCTTATGCGGGCGGCATGCTCGAGCATGCCCTCGAGATGGCGTGTTATGGGTTGAGGTTGCGGCAACACCATCTCCTTCCTCCCGGAGCGAAACCCGAAGATCAGAGCTCGGAGGGAGAGCTCTGGAGTGCAGCCGTGATATACGGTGCGCTGATGCATGACGTAGCCAAGGTGCTGGTCGATATGGACATCCACCTGGTGGATGGGCGTTACTGGCGATTATGGCACGGCAATATTCCTGCTCCCTATCGGGTGAGATATCGCCAGGGACGTGATTACCACCTCCACCGCGCCGTGAATCCGTTGCTGTGCCAGCAGGTGCTGGGGCCAAAGGTGCTGGATTGGCTGATGTCGCAACCGAAGCTCTTCTCCCTCCTCATGTACAGCATCGCGGGTCACCAAGAGCGTGGAGGGATCATTGCCGACCTGATCCATCACGCCGATCGAGCCAGCGTTGCGAAAGCCATGGGGGGCAATCCGATGACAGCATTACAGGCGCCCGTGACGTCGATCCAACGCAAGCTGGTGGACGGTCTGCGCCATGTGATCAAGCAACGCATCCGACTCAACGAGAAGGGCGCTCAGGGCTATCTCACCCAGGAGGCACTCTGGATCGTGACGCCTCTGGTACCCCGTGAGCTCAAGGCGCACCTGCTGGCACTCGGCATTGAAGGAATTCCCTCGAGCGATACCCGGCTCTATGACGAGATGCAGGCACATGGACTGATCGAGGCCAATCCTGGAGGCAAGTCAGTATGGAAATGCGATGTGGTCATTGGTGACTGGAAGGCATCGTTCTCTCTGCTGAAGCTCCCGCCAGCTGTCATTTGGGGAAGTGACGAGCGACCGGCAGTGTTTGAGGGAGAGGTAATTGTCACTGGCGCAGCCGAAGGTCACGATACCCCGCCGGAACAGGCGACTGGTGGGCACGGTACCGAGACTGCCTCGCCATCAATAGCACCCGCCAAGCTGCTGACAGAAGGGCTGGAGGGAGAGACAGTCGCCACCGCTTGCGCTACCTCTACCGGCGACTCATTGGAAGATGAGCTAATTGACCTGATAACGGGCAAGGGCACTACAGATGACATTGCCCTATCAGCTGATACCCGCTCATCACCTGGACCAGCCATCACGAAAGCCACCGTAGAGGACGCCGCTCCCTCGGATATGCCACTCGACACCAAGGATGCCGGGATGGAGTTCTGGACGTGGCTCCAACAGTCGCTCGCCAACCACGAATTGATCATCAACGATGCCAAGGCGCATGTACATACCGTGAATGGAACATTCTTCCTGGTGAGCCCGCGCATTTTTAAACGATATTGCAATGCAAGATACGGAAAAGACGATTACTGGAAACATGTTCAAGATAGGTTTCAGAAATTAAAGAAACATCACCGTACGGATGATGGAAAAAACATTTTTCATATTGTGGTAAAGGGACCTAGCCGTGGGCCAAGTATACTGAAGGGGTATCTAATAAAAGAAAGAGAGGAACTAGGGATGTCAAGGATTCCTCTTGATAATCCATTCTTGAAACTGAAGGTAGAACGGGGAAAAGAATATGGATATCGTTGATTTCGACAATCTGGTTCAGCTCTATTTTTCAGACCGATGGCTAAGACCTTACACGCAGCGTTCCTACGAGTGTCCTGTGAGGTTGTTTAGACGATTTATAGGAGAAGAGGTGCTACCCAATGAGGTGACTCGTCATGATGTTATACGCTGGCGATCAGAGATATTGCGAAACGAGCATCATGATGGAATAGCTGAGACTAGCTGGAACAACTATGTTCGTCATCTTAAGGCTATATTCAAGCATGGGATAGATAATGGGTACCTGCCACTGATGGAAAATCCTTTCAGTAAGGTTTCGGTACGTCCGATGCGCAAGCCCAAGAAAACGGTCAGGAAAGAACATATAGCACTGGCGCGGGAAGTAATTGATTTAAGTATAAAATTTGAGGAAATGTCGGATGGTTTGGCATCTCTTCATCCGGCATGGTTCTGGGAAGTCGTTTTTGAAACCTTCTATCATACGGGCATCCGTATGAGTCAATTGTTGAAGGTGAGAGTGAGGGATGTGAGCCTGGAGACAAGGATCCTTATCGCGACATCAGAAGGGGCAAAAAACAATAATGAGCATAGCGTTCCGATTTCTTCTGGGCTGTATCCACACCTGCTGACACTGATGAGTGCTGCCAAGTCGGCCAAATTCAAGCCTGGTGATCAACTCTTTAACGTGAATCGATTTAGCCGACGACATAGACTTGAGCTAATGGACATTAGCCAGGTTGCAGGTTTTTACCGAAAGCTATCCAGGCTCTGTAGTGTGAGGATGACACCGCACCGGTTCCGCCATACGCTTGGTACCGACCTGATGCGAAATCCTGACAGAAACTTGCATATCGTCAAGGCGTTACTGGGGCATATGAATATCAGTACGACGCTCGAGTATATCGAGGCTGACCCGGAAAGCATCCGAAAGCAATTGGACGATCGCTGAGGGCTTTCCCGTGCCTTTATGAACGCGACCACATTGATTTTTTCTTGACATGGCAAGTGGGCTGAGCTTGATTTATGGGTTGATGGCGCGGTGTGCGGCTCGTTGCAATCACTTCACACCGTGGTCATCACCCGAAAGCCTGCTAGCAGCCAAAATGGCAGCCTGACTGTTAATCATTGGGTCGCAGGTTCGAGTCCTGCTCGGGGAGCCAACATTCACGGAACACAGGTAGGTAGCTGATTTAAAGAGATTCCTCGATAGCTCAGTTGGTAGAGCAAGTGACTGTTAATCACTGGGTCGCAGGTTCGAGTCCTGCTCGAGGAGCCATCCTACCCCTGCCTTTCCGCGTTTGCCGGTCGTTCCTCGATAGCTCAGTTGGTAGAGCAAGTGACTGTTAATCACTGGGTCACAGGTTCGAGTCCTGTTCGAGGAGCCAGCTCCGACCAGGCAATCGCCACCCGGTCAGCCCTCTACCCGCCCAATGTCCGCCTGCTCAATGCATTCGTGTCAGAATAGAAGGCAAGCATTTTGCACCATGCATGGCTCATTTCTAGATATGAGGAGTTAGGGGGTGGCAGGTTGGATTTATTTTCTGGATCTGGTGGGGGTAGTGGTGTTCGCGCTGTCAGGCATCACACTTGCCTGCCGCTCCCGAATGGATCCTTTCGGCATGTTGGTGCTGGCGTCGGTCACAGCCATTGGCGGCGGTACCCTGCGTGATGTGTTACTTGGCGTGCGCCCTGTCTTTTGGGTGAGTGACCCTACTTACCTATGGGTCATTATAATCACCGTCGTGCTTGCCATTGTGGCCTTTCGACATATTCACCGTATATCGAAACGTCTGTTACCGGTGTTGGATGCGTTCGGACTGGCGCTTTTCACAGTGATCGGCACCCATAAGGCATTAGCCCTGGGCTATACCAGCATCGTGGCAGTATTGATGGGACTCCTGACGGGTGTCGCCGGTGGCATGATACGTGATGTGCTGGCACGCCGTGTCCCCATGGTGCTTCGACAGGAGATCTATGCTACGGCCTCCATCGCGGGTGGTATCACTTTTGCTGTCATGACGAACCTGGCAATTCATCCCTACATAGCGATCACCTTGGCCATTTCCATCACCTTGGCGATTCGTCTCAGTGCTATCTATTGGCACCTTACACTGCCCGTGTTTGCCTGGGTTTCCGTGCCGATAGACATTCCCAAACGAGTAGGTGAGTCTCGTAGTCGGCAAGATATTGACGAGAAAGAGGTCCAGACGCGTCGCAAGGTCAGAGTACGCATGATTTCGCCTGGTCAAAAACGAAAGCATTGATGGATGACTTCTTCAGGGGCACGGCATGCGCCTATCGTTGACTGATTGGCATGATATAGGAAAACGCTAATCAAGTAGGGTGAGGTGGCTGAGGAGAAACTCAGCTCTTGTGGAGGCTCCGTTCAGGTCTGTTGTTAGCGATCTCTTACAGAAGCTGTCAGCGATTTCGTACATTAGCGATAATCCACCCGTGGTAATGTAACCGGCTCGCTATACGGGAAGCACAGCGCCACGGAGAGAAGTTTGTCTTACCGAGCTGCCGACCAACGATGCCATTCGTTCACACTTTCCCACTGCCAAACCTGTTCACAGAGTTCACGATGCCTGCCCTTGTCGCATGATATCGACGATATTGAGACCTTCGATGGCACGATCCATTTTCATAGGCCGCTGAGAAAGCGGGAGAGCCTGGTTCGTCAGGGCGATCCCTTCACCAGCATTTTCATGGTGCGCTCGGGTAGCCTAAAACAGGTCATCGCTGAAGAGGGTGACACCCAGTTAGCCAATTTCTACTTGCCCGGTGAATTGGTCGGTCTGGATGGTATCCATGATTCCGTCTATCCGGGTTCGCTTATCGCGCTGGAAACCAGCACGGTTTGTGAATTCCCGTTTCATCGGCTTGATGCCTTGACCGTGAATGACGCCAAATTACGCCACTACCTCTATGGTCGCATCAGCAAGGAGCTGAGATCCGAGCACCGCCTGCTAAGGCTGCTGCTGGGGAAGACATCCGATGCGCGCCTGGCCTTCTTCCTCTGTCATCTGTCGGAGCGGTTTCACCGTCTAGGCTTTTCCGCACACCGCTTCCGGCTTCCCATGACTCGGACCGATATTGCTCACTATCTGGGATTGGCGGTGGAAACCATCAGTCGGGCAGTGAGCCGTTTTCAGCGAAAGGGCATGATTTCATTAATAGGTCGAGAAGTTCACATGTTGGATATGCCAGCCCTTGTTGCCTTGGCCACAGGAACGCGTGAGATACCACCTGCCGGCCACCGTGTACATGTCTCTCGATGACCTTGTGGCCCCTTCCTGGATTCCACTCCATACATCATCCGATCCTAGATCCAAGAGGGTACTGCCTACATAACCCAAGCATTCTTGATTATGTCTGATTGTGAAGATAAGTATCAAAATGCGTCTATACTGTGTAGGTGGAGCGGCCTCTGATCTTCGACCTCAGGCATGCCTGGCAGCGCTGCTCATGGCAATGCCAGCTATATGGACAGTGACACCATGACTACGTTGCATAGGAAACGACGTCAAGGCAACAGAATGAGATGACTCAGGAAATGAAGATTATTGTGCACGGCGACCGTCAGGTTCGGTCTTAATGGAAGGGAGTTTATATCATGGCTAACATCATTCGCTTTCCTATTGAACGTACTCGTAGTGTTTGTTTTACGGAGCATCTGCCGATATTTTTGCCACTTACATGGTTGCAATTCGCAATGAGTAGTCACTACTGTTTGTGCTGGGCAAGTGCTTCTCTGGATTGCATGGGGGTCGCTTGTGGGTACTCTGTCCGCAGCTTAGTGGTGCAGCGTGGTGGCGCAAGCAAGCACAGAACCTGACCTGGAAAACGAGAACTCGTTAGGCTTCTTTTCCGACATTTCTAGATCCTCAACACCAAACCGACACTGGTTGCTCCGTAGGTGGTGAAATGCTGGTGAGCGCATGCAGTACAATGGGGATCATTAGAATTGGATGTGAGTCCATGCCTTGTTATTTATCGAAGGAATGATGTTGGTCTAATGTTCGGGAGTATTGTCTGGGGTGTTCATTAAGATATTTTGACGATTCTTTAGCAAATTTTTCCAAGATCATGGATGATGTTTCATCATATTTATGGGCGTTGTTGCCAAAGTTGAGATTGGATTATAAGAATTGTTTGTTGCTTGTTTAGAAAAATCACAATGTGAGAATCGAGTCTCTCATCCCAGAAGAGGGTAATGTTTCATACCTAAGAGGGATTTGCCTGAAATCTTGACTGACATCAACGGTGGCTGGGGCATTCCTATCTATTCTATCATGGTTGCACAGTGCCCCATGGCGCCACTGGCGTTATATAAGGCCATAGCGAGGCGGTGATTACCATGCTTCACTACCATTATAAAAAAGCAAGATTCGTACTGTTGCCGGAGGAGTTGTTCTTTCTGGCCAATGCCCATGAAAACCGAGAAAAGGTGCGCTACGAGCAGTTATCTATATGTTTTCAATCCTTCGATACAGGCTGTACTCGCCTAATGAAGGAATTGGCTCGGGAGTGCGAGGCACGTCTTGACAAGCAGCGAAAAGCATCCCTGCACTTGGGATTGTCATCGGAAGCCACCGCCGAGAGTGCTCCCACGCGCGCTGTCACACCTCATGTGAAGCGCCACATTTTCATCACTCACGATGCCATGGCCATTGAGGTGATCACCAAGGCCATCGCTGCTGCCGAATATTCTCTTCGATTTTCTGAATATCTGAATGAGGCCAACATTACGCCAGAATTAGAGGGGATGCTGGTCACATTCGTCAGGCAGAAGCAGCTCGAATGTCGGATTGTTCAAGAGGCCCTGGATGCATTCAACAGGACGACATGGAAGACTCCACCTGCGGAGATGGATTCGACATCCAACCCACCTCATCGACCGGATCCGCTAAAAGGTATTGATGCATGACGGATGTCTCGCCTTCGTACTGTTCAGTGCTATCGCCATCTTGAGCCTGGCGGGTTGTAGTTACCAGCCGGCGCATATCAGGACAGAGCCCGCCATCGTCATCGATGATGGCTGGTATGGCCATGATCGTGGATGGCGACGTAATTATCGATATTACGATAAGGGTCACGACCATTGGGACTATGATAGGGACCGCTGGGACCGCGACTAGGCTTGCAAGCGCTGGAACCTGTATTGGATTTCAACCACTGCCAGTAGTCCTGGATACTTTCGTGGATATCCGTGTACCTGGGCTGGAAGCCGAATTTCTTATGAGTATGTAAATGCTGGAAACATCACTCACACATGTTCCGGTTAGATGCCGATGTTCTTGTCGTCCCTCTTCCTAGATATTGTGGATATATCCGAGAGTTCGCAGTGACGCACTTTAATGACGAAGACCGTGATGGCTTTCCCTTCACGGCCTTCCATGACGGCACCTTGTGTTGTCCGTCAGCTGCGGCTAGTGATCTCCAGCAAGTGATAGCCGAACTGAGTCTTCACCGGGCCATGCACCTTGTTCAACTCGCCACTGAACACCACCTCGTCGAATTCGCGCACCATTTGACCGGGGCCAAAGGAGCCCAAGTCACCTCCCTGGCGACCAGAGGGACAATTGGAATGCTCCTTGGCCACCTCGGCGAAGTCGCGACCGTTCTCGATCTCAGCCTTCAATTCCTGACACTTTGCTTCGCTATCCACCAGAATGTGGCGTGCGGTTGCCCTTGCCATATCGCTCTCCCGAAGAATGGCGTGATTGCCTGTTGATGGGGCATCCGAGCTTACCATGCATGGCCATTGACCAGTAGGACGTCGCTACTACCTTGGGTGAACGGAAGCGATCATGACCGAAGTTCCAGACAAGGAAAATCAGACACCTGGAATCGAGGAGGCGGGCAGGTGAGAAATAGCGGATGAGTTATTGACCTACATCAACATCGTTAGGCCGTTTCCAGCCTAGCTTTGTTGATGTGGCCGACATACCTGACTGAGCGACTGTCGAGCCGATCTGGCGGGCAAACAAGACCACATGCATTGAATCACACTCATTCGTAACGTTTTAAGACGTTCGATTGCTCGAAAGGAGCGATTGCCATGGCCAAGAAGAATGTGAAGGAAATCAAACCTTCCGCCAGCGAAACTTCCTCAGCTTCGACTTCACAAGAGCTCAGTCCATTCCGTGAGTTCGACCGGATGTTCGATCGCTTTTTCGATCGTGACTGGATGCATCCACTACGTTGGGAGCACCCGCTTCTTGACCGACTCGCTGCAGTCGGACCGCGGGTTCCGAAGGTCGATATCGTCGACCGGGATTCGGAACTGGTCGTACGTGCCGAGATTCCCGGCGTGGCGCGTGAAGATCTGGATGTGTCAGTGACCGACAACAGCGTGACGATCAAGGGCGAAAGCCACAAGGAATCCAAGGAAGAGAGTGGTGAGTACTATCGCTGCGAGATATCACATGGCAGCGTTACACGCACTGTGACATTGCCCTGCGAAGTCGATGCCGACAAGGCGGAGGCCAGCTTCAGCGATGGCATCCTGGAATTGACCCTGCCGAAGATTAAGGAAGCGCATCGGCGCAAGCTCGAGATCAAATAGCCACTTGGGTGATTGGTTGGCGAGCCGGCGTTTTTCGGCTCGCCGTCGAAAGCCATCCGCATCATTGTCACGTCTCATGAGGGAGGCCTTGATGCCATCAGCGATCACCCCTGCTTTGAGCTGCGCGGTGGAGCGCTCGGACTCTCGGTCAGAGCTTGCAGAGCTGGCAGGTCCAAAAATTCGATTTCCTTGCCAGTGACGCTCAGCAAGCCTTGGGTGAGGAAGCGCCGAAACACCCTGCTCGTGGTTTCCGGTGCGAGCCCCAGGTAGTTACCAAGGTCATGGCGCGACATGGGCAAGCGAAAGCGAGTCCGCGACAATCCTCGACGACCGAAGCGCTGGCTTAAATTGAGCAGCAGAATGGCCAGGCGTTGCTCGGCCGAGCGACGTGCCACTACCTGCAATAATTCATGGTCGTCGAAGATTTCCTTGCTCATGATGCGCAGCAACTGATGTTGCAGACCGGGAATTTGTCGGGAAAGCTCTTCCAGTCGAGAGAAAGGAATCTTGCAGACGCTGGTGGTCTCCAGTGCCTCGGTGGTGGAGTGGTGCCTGCCGGCACCGATGGCGTCTAGTCCGACCAGTTCCCCCGGCAGGTGAAAGGCGATGATCTGATCCTCGCCATTCTCACCCTGTGTACTGCTCTTCAGGCTGCCACTGAGAACGGTATAGATGGCAGCAAAGGGTTGTCCAGAGCGACAGAGCTTGTCGCCTTTCCTCAGCGGGTGATCACGCTCGACGATGTGGTCCAGTGCCTCGGTGTCTTCTCGCCCCAGGGCTACGGGAAGGCAAAGTTCGCGCAGGCTGCAGGTACTGCATGCCTTGCGTATGTCATATAGACGGATACGCGGGTAAGCGTCGTCGCCAGGTGTCATAGCTTCCCCAGACTCATTTTATGGAACAACGTAAGTAAGTGTATTCGTACAGTGTAGCCGGTATGGACATGACTTGTTTTTTTCCTACTTTTTCGCAACTTGCGTGGTGCTGTTTGCCTATGGCTCATGATAATGCACCACTAGAAAGTAAGTGATTCACGTCAATGACGCTGTCGATTTTCCAGTATTTTTTCTAGAGCGCTTTTCTATAATTTTTGTGTTCATTCAGCTTTTTCGTGATGGAGTTCCTGCAAGGATGCGCTATTTCTACCCGAGGCAAACCATGGACGCCAACGACAGAAAAGCACGACTGGAAGCGCTTAGAGCGGAGTTGCTGGAGCGCATACAGCTTTACGAGGCCCATCAACGTCGCATGACGGGGGCGCTGGACAAGGACATGGAGGAACAGGCCCAGGAGATCGAGAACGATGAGGTGGTCGACCTGCTTGACGATGAGGCCCGGGAAGAATTGGATCAGATCGACAAGGCGTTGGCCAGGATCACCGCGAACGTCGGCGACCGCTGCGAAATCTGCGGTGAGACGATAGCACCTGGTCGTCTCGTCGCGCTACCGTATACGACGCGCTGCGTGGATTGTGCCATCGAATGAGGCGGGCATTACAGCCCGCCATGCTGTCTTCACGGAAGAGGTAGTCGATGACTGCATCGGCGGAGCGGTGCAGGCTATAGAGGTCAAGGCCATGAAAGCCGACCTGATCGGCGTAAGGGCGACCGGCATTGTAATCCCTCAGCCAGAGAATGAAGTCGCGCACCTGATCGTTTCTCCACATCCATTGCGGAAAGCGTTGGAAGTCGCTAAAGGCATCCATCAGCGTGTCCTGGCTGGTTCCCCTGACGAAACTGTTGAGGCGCAGCGCATCGGGCCAGTCGGCCTCGACCAACACTGCTTCGAATCCGTTTTCCTCGATCAGGCGCCGGGTGATTTCGCCCCGCATGCGGTAGAACTCCGCCGTGCCGTGTGACGCTTCGCCGAGTAGCACGAAGTGCCGTCCAGCGGCCTGTTCCAGGAGGGCATCGTAATCGCTGTCACGCTCGTCGAGACGTATTGCAGCATTGCGAATGCCGGCAAGGGGAGTGACCATGGATTTCTCCAGTTTCCAACCGAGGCTGTCATCCACCAAAGTCTAGATCAGGCCAAGCGGCCCCCGGCGCCTAACGTCGCTGAACTTGCTCTTGAGCAAGGTGCGGCGAATTTCCATGACATTGAGCACCCAGGCCATGGCGTGGGTGTTTGTGCTTCAGGTGGGTCAGGGTTACGCCTGACAGGGGCTTGGATTTGTGTCTGCCGCGCTTCTGCAGTCTCAACGGCCGACACGGACGCCAGCCTCATGGGGTTTCGTCCGGGGAAATGAAGGCATCGCGATGAAAGGCCGCTGCCTCGTTCACCTCCGCCACGCCGACGATCCCGGGTTCGGGAGGCTCGGCGCCGGCTAGCACCTCTAGCACGCTTCTCACACCCCGAGACAGGGACGTCAGGTTGTAGCCGCCTTCGAGCACGAAGGCCAACCGGCCGTGGCAATGTCGTCTGGCCAACCCTTGGAGAATACCAGTCAGGGCCGCGAACCCTTCATAGGACACGTTCAGCGCCAGGTCATTCCAGTGGGGATCGAAGCCGGTGGAGACCAGGATCAGGTCGGGCTGGAACCACTCGGCCGCCGGCACCAGGATGTCCCGGAAGGCCTTGAGGAAGGCGGTATCACCCGCTCCGGCGGGCACCGGCACATTGACGGTGGTGCCTTCTCCCAGCCCGGCGCCGATATCTTCCAGGCGGCCCGACCCCGGAAAGAATGGCGAGGCTCGGTGGATGTCGAAGAACAGCACGTCGGGATCGACCCAAAAGATCTCCTGGGTGCCATTGCCATGATGAGCATCCCAATCGACGATCAGCACTCGCGAGCATCCCAGCGCGGCTCTGGCATGCGCCGCCGCCACGGCGACGTTGTTGAATAGACAGAAGCCGCGCGCCCTGACCGGTTCGGCGTGGTGACCGGGAGGGCGTACCACGGCGAAGGCGCTCTCCGCACGGCCCGAGACGACGGCTTCGACAGCGGCGATGGCCGTGCCGGCGGCGACCTCCGCCGCTTCGACACTGCCTGGCGAAACAGCCGTCGTGTCCACGTCCAGCCAGGCGCTCTCGCCCCGCAAGCGGTAGATCGCCTCCAGATAAGCGGTGGTATGCACGCGGCTGAGTTGTTCCCGGGTGGCTGCCGCCCCGGTCTCGACGCGCACGCCCGGCACCGGGTCGCGCTCGAGTAACTCCATGATGGCGGTGAGACGGCCGGGATGCTCGGGATACTTCCACGCCACCCCCAGTCCTGAGAGGATTTCCCTGAGCCGTTTATCCATGCGCCGCGACAGAAAGGGGGCCTGGGTATCCGGCTGATGGGCCAGCATCCTGTCATCATGGAAGAGTAATACGCTGTTCCGCTTGGTCATGATCTCATCCGGGAGCGACTGTCCATCACGCATCTGCTTGCGCAGCGACCTCATACACTCTCGCCGCTAGCCATCCGTAGCACCTGTAAAAGCGTCATAGCCCGGCAAGAGGTATCACGCTCTTCAGCATAGGACAGTCACACGGGACGGAACACCCAGCCACATTATCGTTCTTCGTCTTTTCCATAGCGCTATCTGTTCATCTCATGCTGCGGTATTTTCCTGGCGGCCTAAGATCTGTCGCACCAGAAAATAACCGGCGCTTGCCATAAGGGCACCCAGGAGGGCTAATGCCATATCCTTCTGGGTATCCCAGATGTCACCCTGCGTCCCCAGATACGCTTGGCCCAATTCTCCTCCAAACATTTCTGCCGCGAACCACTCGATAAGCTCGTAGAGCGCAACATGAGATGTAATGATCAGGACCGGGATCAATCGCCGCAGGAAGGTATCGAGAGGAAACAGCTTTCCCATGAGTTCCGTCACAAGCGGCAGAATTAGCAAGCCATACAGAAAATGCGCCCATCGGTCGTACTGGTTGCGTTCGAAACCAAGGCTTCGATCAAGGGAATATCCGAACAAGGACTGCCACCATCGATCATAAGGCACCTCAGAATAGGTGTAATGAGCACCGATCTCATGGAAAACCAGGAAAAGGAAAATGCATGCCCATGCCAGTCGTGACACGCCCCCCTGATACCAGACCCAGGCCAACACTGGTATAGCCGCAAGGACCAGCATATTCTCCAGCAACCAGTCTGATCGGTACTGGGGTTCAATAGCAAGCCATACCCAAAAGGCCCCGAAGCCTATGAACAGCCAAACTGGATAAGGGTCGAGCTTCGCAAGGCCGAGCCCTGCTTGCCTCATTCTGGACAATGATTCAACTCCTTCGATTCACGTTCAACCATTTAACTCTCTTGCTCGCCACATCAAGATATTTGCGACGTCTAGAACAATCATAACGGCTATCCCTATGCCACCAACCAGTAATATCAAACGGCCAGAGTTATTTAACAAACGAGTAATTAATCATCCGGGACCCTACAACTAACCTCGTCCTTGACCACAACGGTAAAGCGCACCTAGTCATCACCGTCGCGCTCGAATTCCTCGATGTCTTCGGCCTGCATGGAAGAGGTCAGGGCGCCGCTGTCTAGTTTCACCTTGACTTCCGTGCCTCAGGGTTCGATCGTCGCTTTCTCGACCCAGCCGTAGATGGGTTGTCATCTGCGATAGCGGTATCGCTCAACGGGTAGATACAGAAAGCGGCAAACAGCAGGTGGCGCATTGGCTTGTTCATTACGGTTCCATTCATGCCCCGCCTGCTCAATGCGCTCGTGTCAGAATAGAAGGCACGCATTTTTCATCATGAATGGCTCATTTCTAGATCTGAGGAGTTAGAGGGTGACAGGTTGGATTTATTTTCTGGATCTCGCGGGTGTCGTGGTATTTGCGCTGTCAGGCATCACACTTGCCTGCCGTTCCCGAATGGATCCTTTCGGCATGTTGGTGCTGGCATCGGTCACAGCCATTGGCGGCGGTACCCTGCGTGATGTGTTACTTGGCGTGCGCCCTGTCTTTTGGGTAAGCGATCCTACCTATCTCTGGGTCATTATCACTACCGTCGTGCTTGCCATTGTGGCCTTCCGACATATTCACCGTATATCGAAGCGTCTCCTACCGGTGCTGGATGCGTTTGGACTGGCGCTTTTCACTGTGATCGGCGCCCATAAGGCATTGAGCCTGGACTATACCAGCATTGTAGCAGTATTGATGGGCCTTCTAACCGGTGTCGCGGGTGGCATGGTACGTGATGTGCTGGCGCGTCGTGTTCCCATGGTGCTTCGACAGGAAATCTACGCTACGGCCTCCATGGCGGGTGGTATCATTTTCGTTGTGATGACGAACCTGGCCATTCATCCCTATATAGCGATCGCCTTGGCCATTTTCATCACCTTGGCGATTCGTCTCAGTGCTATCTATTGGCACCTTACGCTGCCGGTGTTCGCCTGGGTTTCCATACCGGTAGACATTCCCGAGCGAGCTGATGGGATTGCCAATCGACAAGATAACGCGAAGATAGAGTTCCAGCCGCGTCGCAAGGTCAGAGTGCGCATGATTTCGTCTAGCCAAAGACGAAAGCGTTGATAATCGACTTCTTACGGGGCACGGTCACTTTTGTCGCCCTTGTATTGCCCTATCAGTAATTCGTGCCCCTGAAGTCCGGAAGTCAACTGCTGGGCACTCCGTATCGCCAGAGCCTGATCAAGGTGATGTGAGACATTGGACTCGTTCTCAATGATGTACTTCATGTTCCTCTAGATCAGCAGCTGCCGCATTGGCTTCTTCGCGAGTCTTGTGCACCGAAACGATGTCATTGCGATGTAAATCTACGACCTCCCAATCCTGTGGATGGGACTTGTCCGGATACGTGTAGACGGCGCGTACTTCATATCGCTGTATCATGGCTCCCTCCTGATGTTGGATGGGTGTCTACCAGTTTAGCGTGATATGGCGCTGTACGAGGGGCTAGGGCGTGATGTCAGGAAATCGTGATCACGCTCCATCTCGATATGACCTTTGTGGTCATGAGATATAGTTAATCCGGATGTCCGAATGGTGGGAGTCACAGAGTGGCGGGATTCCGATGGACTCACTGATCACGGCTGCTGCCCGTGCACTGACGGCGGGTGATCCCCTCGGTGCATTGAATCGAGTCGCGTTGCGCGACGATGCGCCGGCGCTGGCGCTTCGAGGGATTGCGATGGCGCAGCTTGGCGATTTTGACCGAGCGACAGCGCTTTTGCGAAGTGCGGCGCGCGCCTTCGGCTCGAGAGAAGCCGTGGCCCGTGCAAGGTGCGTCGTCGCCGAGGCTGAGATCGCGCTCGTTTCACGCGACCTCAGTTGGGCCGCAAAGGCGCTCGACACAGCGCGGGAGACACTCGAAGCGCACGGCGACCGGGTGAACGCCGCGCATGCGCGGTACCTCGAAGTTCGGCGTCTGCTCTTGATCGGACGTCTGGACGAGGCAGAACGCATGCTCGCCGATCTCGACCCCATGCCCTTACCGTCGGCATTGAGGACTGCCCATGAACTAGTGGTGGCGGGGATCGCGATACGCCGCCTGCAAACGAAAACGGCACGCGCGGCACTCGTCCGGGCCAAGCGCGCCGCACACCACGCCGGGATCCCTGCACTGGCGGCGGAGGTCGAAAGCGCATATCACGTCCTGAACACGCCCGCAGCACGCCTCATTGCACAGGGCGAAGACCGGCTCCTACTGCTCGAAGAGGTCGAAGCGCTACTGGCGTCGGAGACACTCGTCGTGGACGCGTGTCGCTACGTCGTGCGTGACGCACATACGGTGGTCTCGCTCGCCAGGCGCCCGGTGTTGTTTGAGCTCGCCCGCTTGCTGGGCGAAGCCTGGCCGGAAGATGTGCCGAGGGGCACGCTCATTGCGCAAGCCTTCCGCACCAAGTTCGCCGATGAATCGCATCGCGCACGGTTGCGGGTCGAAGTCGGACGCCTTCGCACAGAGTTTGGGCCACTGGCAGACGTGAGCGCGACGAAGCGAGGGTTCAAACTGGTGCCGTACAGCGCACACGAGGTTATCGTGCTGGCGCGGCCGATCGAAGAGAAGCATGCTGCGGTGCTCGCCTTGCTCGTCGACGGTGAGCCGTGGTCGAGCTCGGCCCTGGCGCTGGCGCTTGGCGCCAGCCAGCGTACCGTGCAGCGAGCACTCGACTCGCTTGCGACAGCAGGCAAGGTGCAGTCGTTTGGTCGCGGGCGAGCGCGCCGTTGGATGACACCGCCCGTGCCGGGATTCACGACAACCTTGTTACTCCCTGGTCCTTTGCCGGGTGACTAGCATGGAAGCCATACCCCAAGTGATGAGGACAGAAACATGAACCGCTCAGCAGCCGAAATCATCCGCGAGTATGGCCCCTTTCCGGGCGTCGACAGCGTGCATGGCGTCACGTATGACGGTCAGCATGTCTGGATTGCTACCGGAGACAAGTTGAACGCCCTCGATCCGGCAAACGGGAAGACGTTACGCTCAATCGATGTCGCCGCGCATGCGGGAACGGCCTTCGATGGCCGGCACCTCTTCCAGATCGCCGAGGATCGCATCCAGAAGATCGATCCGGAGACAGGCCGTGTCGTTGCCACTATCCCTGCACCCGATGGCGGTAACTCGGGGCTCGCGTGGGCCGAAGGGACGCTCTGGGTGGGACAACATCCGGACCGGAGAATCCAGCAAGTCGATCCGCAAACCGGGGCGATCCTTCGTACCATCGAGTCCAACCGCTTCGTCACCGGCGTCACCTGGGTCGACGGCGAACTCTGGCACGGCACCTGGGAAAGTGACGAGAGCGAGTTGAGGCGAATCGATCCTCGAACGGGAGAGGTTCTGGAGAGTCTCGAGATGCCGCCGGGAGTGGGTGTGTCAGGGCTTGAGTCTGATGGCGGTGATCAGTTTTTCTGTGGAGGCGGAAATAGCGGGAAGGTAAGAACTGTCCACCGACCCAGGTAAGCGCTAGCGGTGCCCATGGCATCGACCCAACGCACGATCGGGCTGATCGGAAGCCTTTCGGGAGACCAAGATCAGAGCGGCTGATACTTTCTTGTGCTGGTTACTACGTGCGGGGTAACCGGCACCGGCCATTCGCATCGCTCATATTTCTAACAACTATTACTATTGATAATGCCTGGTTCACGATCCTGTACTATAGGGGGTTGTGCATAAGGATTTGTTTCACTGTTAGCGATTTCTGATACATATGATGCTGGTTCCATCATCCAGACTGATCGAACTATTGTTGCGGTCTTACTTCCCGAAGCCTACGGAAAGCATGGGTGGTATAGCGAATTACAGACTCTCGTTTCTCCTCAAAAACACCCTTCTTTTTCCTTCCCAAGAACTATAATGTATTGGCCAAAGCCGGGCGCCCACCTACGGCGGCCAAAAGGCTAAGCGCAAAGAACCTAGGCTTGTACCTCTCGGTCCATCCCATCTTCTGCACGCGACACCTCTTCCCCCATAAACCAAATCGGGCATGGCTGGTGGCATGGTTGTCTTCGTTGGTTATAGCGCCAAATTGTTGGTCAGTGGTCTGTTCAGACGACAATTAGCGCGAGAGTACTGCGGGGTGTTCCATGAACCTCAAGATTATGACCGCAACCCTCGTTGTTGGCATGCTTTCTGCTGGCACTGTTCTGGCTCTGGATTCGTCTTTCTTGGAGCAACAGAGCTCACGTCTTCACCAGATGACGAGCGAAAGAAGCATGAAGCAAGCGGACGCGAATGTTCCTGTGGCTTCGGATTTATCATACTGGGAACAGCGTAGTGCACGTCTCCACCATGTGAATGGTCAAGGAATATCCAACCGCCAGACAGGAAATCGTAGTATCAGGACAGTAATGTCTGAACCTTGGTGGCGATAACACTGGGAGGCTGGTGAAACCGTGGCACCCGTGAAGAGGAACACGAGGCTCGAGGAGTTGGGTTTCGAAGATTGATGGATGATGAGTGCCTTCGATTTCAGGATGGAACCAATGTCCATTTGAAAGGCCAGGATCTGGGTCTTGGCCTTTTTCGATTTCCGGTCAACAGTGACAAGACACAGGTTTCCTGTGCTTGCATTAGCTTACCTGCACATACCGTTCCACTTGGCAGCTTCGTCTAGTTGTGGGGTTCCGGATGATCGACTGAACTATAGAAGCTATCCTTTGCTGGCAGCC
>NZ_KE332395.1:0-197999 GCF_000409775.1 Litchfieldella anticariensis FP35 = DSM 16096
CACCGCCAACAACGTGTGCCCGTCGTCAGCAGCGGATGCGTACTCTACGGATTCATCGGGTTTCCTGCAAGTGTTTTTTGACACCATGATGCCAAAAAGATGGCAAAGGAAAAGCCCCTCTCTCACTCATGCCTCTGAGACCCTCTCTTTCCGCTCAACGACTTCCTTTGAGCGACTAACCCGATCGACCAGTGAGAGGATCGAACGATAGGGAATACCACCATGCAGTGACAGGCCGATTTCGCAGGTGCGCGAGTTGGAATAGCCGGCCACGCACCCCTTCACTTGATGGGCCAGCCCTTGCAGTGCCGAGGCATTGAGTTCCGGCGTGGAAAAGCCCTTGTCACCGGCAAAACCGCAACAGGTGATCCCCGCGGGTACCACTACATTGGTGGAACAGGCTTTGGCCAAGGCCAGAAACTTGTCGGTCAACCCCATGCGCGTACTGGAGCAAGTCACATGAACGGCAATGCACTCGTCCACCGGTGTAATTTCCAGCCTCGGCAACAAGTGATCATGGGCAAAGTTCACCGGCTCCATCAGTACCAGGCGCTCGTCCAGGGTCTCTCTCATACGCAAAGTACATGGGCTAGTATCACACAGCACCGGGTAGCGTCCGTTCTGGCTGGCGGCCAGCAATTCGCGGTTGAGTTCCCGCGCCTTGTGGTCGGCCTCGCCAAACTGCCCTTTGGACTGAAAGGCCATACCACAGCACAGATGTCCCGGCATGGCCGGAATGATGACCTCGAATCCCGCCTTGTCGAGCAATGCCAGCGTCAACTCCATTACCGAACGCGATTCCTGATCGTCGCGATTGGCACCGAAAACTCGGGTGGCGCATGACGGCATATAGACGACCTTGTCACGTATACGGTCATCCCTGTTCACAGACCGTTTCAACACCTTGACCGAGGCAGCCCGGGGCATGCTTGGCAGCCATTGCGGCAACCGCTCTCCACTAAGTTTGCGCAAGGTCTGACTGACTTTGATCAAACCTTTGTCACCAAGCACGGCCTGTCCGAATGCTGCCATGTTGAGAGCTCCGCGGCCGAAGCGTGTGGTTCCGGAGAAATGCCGTCCCACCAGGCGCGCCACACCAGCCTTGCCAACATTGCGTTCCCGGCGCAGGCTGCGAATCAGGTCACCGGTATTGATGCTCACCGGACATTGGGTGGCACAAAGCCCATCGGCGGCACAGGTTTCGTCGCCCTGATACCGGTAATCACTCCAGAGCTGCTCGATACGCGCCTTATCGTCGTCGTTTGCCTGTTCGCCCAACGCTTCGAGTCGTGCCAGCTCACGGCGAATCACGATACGTTGACGCGGGGTGAGCGTCAGATCCCGCGACGGACAAACCGGCTCGCAGAAACCACACTCAATGCACTTATCCACTAATGGATCGGCAGCCGGTAGCGGCTTGAGATTTTCTAGGTGCAAGGTCGGGTTGCGGCTCAGGATCACCTCGGGATTGAGCAGATTCTCGGGGTCGAACAGTGCCTTGATGCGCCACATCAAGGCATAGGCATCAGCCCCCCACTCGAGCTCCACATAGGGCGCCATATTGCGTCCGGTTCCGTGTTCGGCCTTGAGCGAGCCGCCGTATTCGACTCCCACCAGTTGGGCAACCTCATTCATCAATGCCTGGTAGCGTTCGATCTCTCCTGGTTTCTCGAAACCTTGTGGAAAAACGAAGTGCAGGTTGCCTTCCAGCGCGTGCCCGAACAGGATGGCATCCTGATAGCCATGCTTGTGAAACACCTCGGTGAGCGCCAACACGCCTTCATCGAGTCGCTCGATGGGAAACGCTACGTCCTCGATGACCACCGTGGTGCCAGTTTCACGTATCGCGCCCACTGCAGGGAACAACCCCTTGCGAATCTTCCAATACAGCTCGTAGGTTGGCTGATCACGGGTGAAAGTCAGCGGCTCCAAGGTCTTGAGGCCTTCCAGGGCAGCATGGACCTGCGCTTCCCGCGACTCGAGTTCTGCTTCGTCATCGCCACGCACGTCGATCAGCAGCGCCGCCGTCCCCTCTGGCAAGGTCTTCAGTACCTCCGGCATGCCTGGCTTGTCCTGCACTGAGCACAGTGCAGCACGGTCCATCAACTCGACGGCAGAAACTAGTGTCTTCTTGAGTGCAATGGTGGCACGGCAGGTGGTGGCCATGTCTGGAAAGAAGGCCAAGGCAGCAGCCTTGACCGGCTCATCGGGCACGGTGTCGTAGGTAATCGAGCTGATGAAGCCCAACGTCCCCTCGGAGCCGATCATCAGGTGTTTGAGGATCTCAATGCCATCAGTGAAATCGACCAGGCTGTTCAAGGCATAGCCAGTCGTGTTCTTGAGCCGGTACTTATGACGAATCTTGTCGGCCAGTACGGGATTGGCCAGCGTCTCGCGCGACAACCGCTCGAGCGCCTCCAGCAACTCACCATGTGAACGCCGGAAGGCTTCGCGACTGGAGGAATCGGCAGTATCCAGCACGGCACCATCAGCCAGGATCACCCGAATATCGCGCAACGTGCGATAGCTGTTCTGGGCCGTGCCACAACACATGCCCGAGGCGTTGTTGGCGGCGATGCCACCGATCATACAACTATTTATCGAGGCGGGATCGGGCCCGATCTTGCGCTTGAAGGGAACCAGCAACTGGTTAGCCCGCGCGCCGATCACGCCGGGTTGCAGCTTGATCGCCGCCCCATCGTCGAGAATCTCGTGGCCACGCCAGGCTCGACTCAACAGGATCAGTACCGAATCGGTCACTGCCTGACCCGACAACGAGGTACCAGCAGCCCGGAAGGTTACCGGCAAGCCACGGGTATGGCATTCGGCCAGTGTAAGAATAAGCTCGGCCTCACTTTCGACTCGCACGATCAACTGTGGAATCAAACGATAGAAACTGGCATCAGTGCCATAAGCCAAGGTACGCAGCGGGTCGTCGATAAGCCGTTCGCTGGGGATCGATGCCGCCAGAGCCGTCTTGAGTTCGTGATAGGCTCGGGGGTGTCCGGATACGCTCATGTGGCCTCCCGCTGGTGGCGAATCAGCACTACCAGCTCACGCGGCCCATGCACCCCATAGGCCAGGGTCTGCTCGATATCGGCAGTCTTGCTGGGCCCGGAGATCAACAATGCGTTGGTGGGCATGCCGCCAGCCCAGCCATGCGTCTCGATCACATCGAAGAAGGTGTCCTCGATGGCATCGGCATCGAGGACCGCGATATGGACCGGCGGTACCAGGCTGATCAGACGCGGCTCGTCGGGGCTCGGCCACAGCCACAGGCTGCCGGTTTCGGCGATGGCACCGCCGGTCGAGGTCAGGCCGGCATCCACCGTTTCGAACTGCTCTCGCTTCCAGTCTTCGATATCACGATCGACATCGACCAACTCGACACCTTGATTCCTTAGCGCCGTTCGGGCCGCTACCGGTACTGGATGCTCATGCCCCAGCGCCAACCGACGAATCGATTTGGCAGCCAGCAACTCGATCAAGCGCTTTGTCCATTCAGCATGGGTAGTATGAATTACTTCGCCATGCACCGAGGTAATCAGCCGCTCAAAGCGCTCGAGGCGCTCTTGTGGGCTCCAGCCTCGACCCGTCACCACAGTGAAATCGCTTTGCGGCGCCTGCAAGGGGCCATCGCTACGTTCACGCAAGCGCTTGAGGATAATTTCGCGAGCACTCATGACCGTCCCTCTCCAGCCAGCTCCTCCCGGTGTGCTTTGACCAGGGCATGCAGCGAGACCTTGGCTGGCTTGGGAGCGGTTCGATACTCGGTCCAAGGGCCCAGCTTGGCCGGTGTTAAAGCACGCAGCTTGCCGGCGATCACCGTGCTGCCACGCCAGGCAGCGGGATGGGTAGCCAACCACTGCCAGCCTTTCCAGGCCAGCAGTTCTTTGCGCGACCGCTTGACCCCGGCACCAGGTACATTACCGCGGCCCTCACCGACAGATTCCTTGCGTAACCGCACCAGCAAGTCAGGGATTGGAATCTTCACAGGACATACCTCACCACAGGCACCGCATAGGCTCGATGCAGTGGGCAGATCCTTGGTTGCCTCCAGCCCCAGCATGTGCGGCATCAGGATCTTGCCAATGGGACCAGGGTAGGTGGTGCCGTAGGTATGGCCGCCAACACGGGTATACACCGGGCAGTGATTCATGCATGCCCCGCAGCGGATACAACGTAGCGTGTCGAGCAATTCATTGTCTTGATAGATGCCAGAACGGCCGTTATCGACCAGCACCAGGTGGACTTCCTCGGGGCCATCATGCTCACCGGGCTTTCGCGGCGAGCTGATCATATTGAAATAGGTGGTGACATGCTGGCCGGTCGCCGAGCGAGTCAACAACGCATAGAGCGGCGGAACATCGCGCAGATGTTCGACCACTTTCTCGATGCCAGTGACGGCGATATGCACCGGAGGCACCGTGGTGGTCATGCGCCCGTTACCTTCGTTTTCCACCAGGCACAAGGTACCAGTCTCGGCCACCGCAAAGTTGACTCCCGATATCCCCACGTCAGCGGCCATGAACCGCTCACGCAACTGAGCGCGAGCGGCAGCGGTCATGTAGTCGACGTCACGAGTTCGCTCGGTCCCCGTCTTGTCGTGTAGGATCTCGGAGATCTCGTCGGTATTGAGGTGTATCGCCGGCATGATGATATGCGAGGGGGTCTGTTCGTTGAGCTGTACCAGATACTCACCGAGATCTGACTCCAGCGCTTCGATTCCCGCCTCTTCAAGATGCGCGTTGAGGTGCATCTCCTCAGACACCATTGACTTGCCCTTGATCACCGACTTGGCGCCGCGTGCCTCGCACAGCTCACGAATGATCCGGCATGCTGCCTCACCATTTTCTGCCCAGTGCACACGGATACCGTTGGCCTGGCAGTTGGCTTCCAGTTGTTCAAGCAGATCGGGCAACTTGGCCAGTGCGCGCAGACGAATATTGGCCCCCAACTCACGCAATGCCTCCAGGTCCCAATCACTGAACACGTCCCGGCGCTTGGTTATCAGCCCATCCATGGCACGCCGGAAGTTGGCCCGGATTTGCGGATCATCCAGCGCCTCATGGGCCTGACGATGAAATGCCTGAGGTGTATAGGTCTGTGGGATAAAATGCTGCACGCTCATGAGGTCCTCCGCCACAGATAGGAGGCAATATGCTCTCCTCGCACTGCCTTCTTCTGATGTTCGAAGCGCCCCGCAATATTCATCAGGCAGCCGCAATCGGAAGTGACAAAGTGCTCGGCACCGGCCGCTTCAATGGCTTGGGTCTTGTCTTCGACCATGGCAGCGGAAATCTCTGGATGACGTACTGCAAACGTACCACCGAAACCACAGCACTCCGCAGCACGCACCTGCTCCACCAATTCGACTTGGCCGAGTTGGGCCAGCAGCGCGGGACCTGTCTCTGCCAATCCCATCTCACGGCGTGCACTGCACGAAGTATGCATGGCCACTTTCTGTGGCTCTCCCTTGTCGGCGAACTTGACGTGACAGACATGCACCAGGAATTCGGTCAATTCATAGATTCGCTCAGCGATGTCTCGAGCCTGGGCTTCGCGAGGCGTACCGGCAAACAACTGCGGGTAGTGAGTTCGCATCATGCCGCCACAAGAGCCCGAGGGCACGATGATCGGCCAGGAGTCGGGGAACAAATCGAGCTGGGCAGCCGCCACGGCGCGTGCCTCATCATGATAGCCGGAGGTGTATGCTGCCTGGCCACAGCAGGTCTGATCGTCAGGAAACACTACCTCGATCCCCTCGCGCTCAAGCAAACGAATCCCATCGAGTCCCGCCTGTGGGTAAAACATGTCGATTAGACAGGTACCGAAGAAATAGACCTTCTCCGGCTTCGGAGGGTAGAGCTTGACTGACATCATTATGGTTCTCCTCGGCTCGCGACCCTCGCCCGGCAGGCTTTCCGACTCAACCGGACCATCACGATGGTAAATTGGTTTTACCAATTTACAGATAGCATTGATGCACCTTAGGAGGCTCTAGCAAGAAGTGTCAAATACAACTTGCAAGTTTTCCCAATATCACAGCTTATACTTTGGTATCGTCTAGCAGGAATCGGGCATAAGTCACTGAAAACCACCTCTTGCATGCACACCGACAAAATTGTGCATCGAGTGCAATATCGCCTAGAATTGGTAATACCAATTACCA
Organism: Litchfieldella anticariensis FP35 = DSM 16096; assembly: GCF_000409775.1. Classification (GTDB taxonomy): domain Bacteria; phylum Pseudomonadota; class Gammaproteobacteria; order Pseudomonadales; family Halomonadaceae; genus Litchfieldella; species Litchfieldella anticariensis. The sequence continues at coordinate 6,173 of NZ_KE332395.1, forward strand.
ATGGGCGTCCGGCATGGCTTTTTGGCACAATCCTTCACACCCGCTGCCAACGTCCGCTTGCATGAGAAACCGCCATGGCCTATCAACCCGTTCGCCAACCCCGTATCGCCGATGTTATCACCGAACGTCTCGAGGCGATGATTCTCGAGGGCAGCCTCAAGCCTGGCCAACGACTACCGCCGGAACGGGCGTTGTCCGAACGCTTTGGTGTCTCGCGACCATCACTTCGCGAAGCCATCCAGAAGCTCGCTGCCCGAGGACTGTTGACCAGTCGCCAGGGTGGGGGCACCTATGTGACCGAGGAGCTCAATGCCCGTTACAATGATCCGTTGCTGGACATGCTTCCTCGTCACAAGGAGTTTCATCTCGACTTGCTGGAATTCCGTGATGCCATGGAAGGCATTTCCGCCTATTATGCCGCGCTCCGTTCCACGCCAGCCGACAGAGCGATGTTGATCGAACGCTTCGAGGAACTGGAAGCCAGTTTCGCGGGGCGAGACCCGACCCTGGAGGCCAAGGCCGATGCTGCCTTTCACCTGGCCATTGCCGAGTCCGCGCATAACGTGCTGCTGCTGCATACCATCCGTGGCATCTTTCACTTGTTGGAAAAGAGCATCGTCGACAACTTGGCCCACCTGTTCGAGAAACCCGACTCGCGCCCTCGCTTGATGGATCAGCACCGTGCGCTGCTCGATGCCATTCTCGAAGGCCGTCCTGAAGATGCTCGCGCTCGAGCCCACGAGCACTTGGTGTTCGTCGAAGAAGAACTGCTGGAGATGGAGCGTGCCGAAACGCGAGCCCAACGCGCCCTGCGCCGCGCCCAAGCCATGCCCGAACGTGCTGGTGGCTAAGCTCAGCTCTCGAGCGCGAACATGGCGCCTGTGGCTCCTGCTTCTGGTGCCGCTGGGTTTCGTCGTGGTCGTCTGGCAGTCAGCGCTAGTGGCACGCGACCAAGCCTTGCAGACCCTGCGCAGCGAGGCAGAGAACGAGCTTCGCCTGTCAGCGGCAGGTCTTGAAGGTCATTTATCACGTCATGACTATCTGCCCGAACTACTGGCCTCCCGAGAGGTTGTGCAACGTTTCCTGGTATCACCCGAGCAACAGGACCCGATGCCGGTCAATCTGCTGCTCGACCATTTCCGTGAGACCGCCGATGTCTCGGACATCTATTTGCTAGACCGCGATGCCAATACGCTGGCAGCCAGCAACTGGTATCTACCCAATACCTTCATCGGCCAGAACTACGCGTTTCGCAGCTACTACCAGGATGCCATCGCCGGTCGCCAGGGTCGCTTCCATGGCCTGGGCGTACAATCGATGGAGCGTGGCTACTATTTTTCCGCCCCGGTGATGCTGGATGACGGCAATCACGATCCCGACGGCGTGATGGTGGTCAAGGTCCTGCTCGATACCGTCGAAGACAGCTGGGCAGACCAAAGCGCTGAGCTGTTGGTCACCGACCAGGACGATATCATCTTCATGGCCAGCCGCCCCGAACTGCGCCTGACAGCGCTTTCCTCCCTTTCCGACTCAGAGCGAGAGGCACTGCTTGCCACCCGCCGCTATGCCGACGAACCACTCCCACCGTCAGGAATCAAGGTTCTCGAGACACGTCGCGACCAGAGCCTGCTGGTCAGTTTTTCCCAGGGCCCACTGAAAGGCGAAGAATACTTGCTACTGACACGCTCCCTACCCGAGTTCGGCTGGAATATGCACATCCTCAAGCCCCAACTTCCGGTACGCCGCGCGCAGTGGCAGGCGGCACTATTGGCCGGCGGATTCTTCAGTGTGGCGCTGTTCGCCGGCGGCTTCGGTTGGCAACGATTACGCCTGCGACGCGAGCGCGAGCAGTTTGCCGAGCGTGAACGTCAGACTCTGGCCCGGGCTCGCGATGAGTTAGAGCTCAATGTCGAACGTCGAACCCGCGACCTGGTAGACTCCAACCGGCGCCTTTCCGCCGAGATTGAAGAGCGACGGCGAGCTGAAGCCAACTTACGCCAGACCCGCGATGAACTGGTCCAGGCCGCCAAACTGGCTGTACTCGGACAACTCGCCGCCGGCATCAACCACGAACTCAACCAGCCATTGGCAGCGATTCGAGCCTACGCCGAAAACGCGCGAACCTTTCTCGCCCGCAACCGGCTGGAAACGGTTGATGCCAATCTCGAGCAGGTCGTCGAGTTGACCGCACGCATGGCCGAGATCAGCGCTCAGCTCAAGCAGTTCTCCCGCAAGAGTGGTGACAATCTGACCGCGGTATCGGTCCCTGCTTGCTTCGATTATGCCTTGCGCCTGTACCAGACACGCCTGAGCGCAGCCGGCGTTGTGGTCGAGCGTCACTGGCCCGATCAGGACGTCTGGGTGCGCGCTGATCTAGTACGCCTCGAACAGGTCATGGTCAACCTGATCGGCAACGCCTTGCAGGCCATGAGCGACACGACGGAGCCACATCTGGCACTCAGCATCACGCCACACGATCATGAAGTGCACATCAGTGTGGCTGACAACGGTCCCGGCATCGCCGAAGAACATCTCAAACGTATTTTCGAACCCTTCTTCACCACCAAGTCATCCGGTACCGGGCTTGGCTTAGGCCTGTCGATCTCGTCGCGTATCATCGATGACCTCGGTGGACACCTCGAAGCCAGCAACCAACCCGGTAGTGGCGCTTGCTTCACTATCATCTTGCCCACCAGTCCCGAGACTGTCATAACCTCCGTTCATCGCGACGCCCAGGAGTCCCGCCCTCATGCATGACGACACGGATACCCCGGTACTGATCATCGACGACGAGGAGCACTTGCGTATCACCGCCAGCCAGACACTGGAACTGGCCGGTTACACGCCCCAAGCCTTGATCAGTGCCGAAGCCGCCCTGGAACGGCTCACACCGGATTTTCCAGGGGTGCTGGTCAGCGATATCCGCATGCCCGGCATGGACGGCATGACACTGTTGCGTGAAGTCCGTCGACGTGACCCGGATCTACCAGTGATCCTGATTACTGGCCACGGCGATATCTCCACGGCAGTGGAAGCCATGCGCGAGGGCGCCTGGGATTTCCTGGAGAAACCCTTTGCCGGCGAACGCTTGGTAGAGATGGTTCGGCGCGGCATCGAGAAGCGCCGCCTGAGCCTGGAAAATCGCCAGCTCAAGGCTGAATTGGAAGCACAACAGTCCGCTCCTGGGCCACGCATCGTCGGTCGCACACCGGTCATGCAGCGCCTGGCATCGATGGTCCAACGCATCAGCCAAGTCGAGGCCGACGTGCTGCTATTCGGTGAAACCGGTACCGGCAAGGATCTGGTAGCCCGCTCTCTACACGAACGCAGTGCACGTAGCGGCCAGCCTTTCGTTGCCATCAACTGTGGTGCTGTCCCCGAAGCCATTATCGAATCCGAGCTGTTCGGCCATGAGAAAGGGGCTTTTACCGGCGCCATGGAACGTCGTATAGGCAAGTTCGAACATGCCAATGGGGGTACGGTATTCCTCGACGAAATCGAGTCGATGCCACTTGGCTTGCAAGTCAAACTGCTGAGGGTGCTGCAGGAGCGTTGTGTCGAACGACTGGGGGCTAATGTTCCAACACCACTGGATATTCGCGTGATCGCGGCTACCAAGACCGACCTCAAGGCGGCGGCTGATGAAGGCCAATTTCGTGAAGACCTCTACTACCGGCTCAACGTAGTGACCCTGCCGATTCCCGCCCTGCGTGAGAGACGTGAGGACATCCCCTTGCTATTCCAGCATTTCGCGGTCGTCGCCGCCAACCGCAGTGGTCTTGAGGCACCGCCGTTGGATGCCAATAGCATCTCGACCTTGATGGCCCATGATTGGCCGGGCAACGTCCGCGAGTTGCGCAACCTCGCTGAGCGCTATGTGTTGTTGGGAGCCGCTCACGATTACCGGCTCGATGCCCTGCTCGACGGCGCCGACCCAGGACTTGGCGACATGGCGCTACCGCAGCAGGTGGAGCTATTCGAGAAAAGCCTGATCAGCCAGTCGCTGGCCAGCCACCGAGGACGTATTCCCGCTGTCTGCGAACATCTTGGCCTGCCGCGCAAGACGCTCTACGACAAGCTCAAGAAATATAGCCTCAAGGCTGAGGACTACCGCCACGCCACCACACCGTGAGATAACAACTCGACCAGGGCCTGCCAGGGCGGTAGCCAGGGCACCAAAGCGCCCGTGAGCAACAGCATGAGTATCGCATTCCCCGGCTGGCGGTAGTCGAATAGCTTGAATGCCGTACCAAAGGAACGCTTGATACGCGTACCGACCAAGTCGACGCTATATAGCTCATCAAGCAACATATGGATCAGCGTTCCTGCGACCAGTGCCAACCCTTGGGCCCAAGCCATCCAGGCACTTTGAGCAAACCACTGATAACTGACGACCACGGTCGTCAGCCCACACAACGACGATGCCAGCAACGAATGCCAGATGCCGCGATGTACGGAAAAGTGCTTGAATACCGCGCTTAGCACATAACGCACGCCGATATATAACCCGCCACAGGCAACGACTATTGCCCCTGGGCTGAGTTTCCCCTGCAACAGCAACGCTCCCCCCACTACCGCCAGTACGGCAAACAGCGTGAATATCAAACGAACGGCATGGGATTGGTCAGAGTCGACATCCGGCAGGATCCCGCCTAAAGCGGTCAACACTGCCAAGGAAGCAGCGTCGGCAATCGATAACTGAGCAACCTGCCAGCCACCGACGCCAAGCAATGCGCCGCCAGCCACGGCGACACTGAGATGGGTACGAAAATCAGCCATGCAAAACTCGACAAACACTGGATGAAAATCCAGATTATGCGCAGCATGGTCTGAAAAAACAATCAGTTGCCAAATAGCGACACATTCAAGCGAAGTGTTAGATTACCTGCCCGTCGGCCAGATAATCAGTCCTTGAGATATTGGTCCTTGAGTTTGACGTAGTTGCCGGCGGTATAGGGAAAGAACTCGCGCTCCGACTCCTTGAGCGGCCGCATGGCCTTCGCCGGGCTGCCAGCATAGACATGGCCGCTTTCCAAACGTTTGCCTGGGGTAACGATGGCGCCGGCAGCGATGATCACCTCGTCTTCGACTACCGCGCCATCCATGATGATAGCGCCCATGCCAACCAGCACACGATTACCGATGGTACAGCCATGCAACACCACCTTGTGGCCAATGGTCACGTCATCGCCGATGACCAGAGGGTGGCCGCCAGGATTGAAATCACTGGCATGCGTGATGTGCAGCACACAACCGTCCTGCACGCTGGTTCGTTCTCCGATGCGGATGCGATGCATATCGCCACGAATGACGGCCATCGGCCACACCGAGCAGTCATCGCCCAGCACCACATCACCCAACACGACACAAGCCGGATCGATATAGACCCGTTCACCGAGACGTGGCGTGATGCCCTGAAAGGTTCGGATACTCATAGTCGTCTCCTGGTTAACGAGACCTGAGCGGTCCCATTACACTGTCATATTAGCCCGGACAGTAGTACGACCAACGTCAAGGGAATCGACACGAAGCGCACCAACGTCCGCCACGCGCGAAACCCGTTGGGACCAGCGTCCAAGGCGCGTAACGCCGTATCCCGGGGCAGCACCCAGGCAGCAAAGGTCGCAATCAACAGACCACCGATGGGCAGGAAGATATCGGTCGGCACCGTGGTCACCAACTCGAAAAAATTCATCCCGGCTAGCCAGTGCACGTCGGCCATGGTCGAGAATGACAGCACCGATAACAGTCCTGCCAACCATACCCCTCCGGCGACGATTGCCGTGGCTCGGCTGCGCCGCAAACCGAAGCCTTGCAATGTTGCCACCATCGGCTCGGCAAGATTGATCGATGACGTCCAGGTGGCCAATAGCAGCAGCAGGAAAAACAACCCTAACCACAATGATCCCCAAGGCAAATCGGCCAAGGCAATCGGAAGCGTCACGAACATCAGTCCTGGTCCCTCGCCCGGATCCATGCCTTGAGAGAACACCACCGAAAAGATGGCGATACCAGCCATCAGTGCCACCGCTACATCGAGGATCGCCACTGCCCCAGCGGCACGTGGCAAGCTCTGATGGTCGGGCATGTAGGCGCCATAGGCCATCAGGGCACAAGCCCCTACCGCCAGAGTGAAGAAGGCATGCCCCAGGGCGTTGATGACTACCCCAACGGTGATCGCCGAAAAGTCTGGGCGGAACAGCCAGACCAAAGCAGGAGCGAAGCCATCGGTAAAAGCGGCATGGATCACCAATACCACCAGCAACGCGTACAGCAGCGGCATCATTAAATTGTTGAGCTTTTCCAGCCCGTTGGACACGCCAGCCGCAACGACCGACATGGTCAGCAGCAGGAATAGCGTATGATTGAAGGTCATGCGCAACGGGTCGGCAAGAAAGGCCTCGAAATTGGCTCCGACTTCCGCCGGCCCCAAGCCAACGAAATCACCATTGACCGCCTCGATCAGAAACTCGATCGACCAGCCGGACACCACCGAATAGAACGACAGGATAAAGAACACCGTCAGTGCGCCGAACACACCGAGCCAACGCCAATGTGGAGTGGTCTTGGCCTGCTGTGCGAGATAGGCCAGCGAATGCATCGGACTGCGACGCCCTGCGCGGCCAATCATGATTTCAGCCATCATTACCGGCACCCCAAGCAGTACCACGAAAGCGACATACAAGAGCAGGAAGACAGCCCCACCGTTCTCACCGGTCATGTAGGGAAAGCGCCAGATGTTACCCAGCCCCACTGCCGCACCGGTGACTGCCAGGATAAAGGCTCGCCGCGAACTCCAGCGCTCCAGAGTTTCGTTCATGTCTGATGATCCTTGAGATACCAGCTACAGGGGTGACTACCCGAGGGCATTCAGCCACCGAGGCGCAAGCCTAACAGCACTGGAGCCAACGGGGTAGTTGGGCCAACGCCATTGAAACCCAACGACCACGCCCGCATCTAACCACAAGATTTCACTCCGGAGGTTCGATATGTCCCGCAATCCGCTGCTCGAGACCCACACTCTGCCACCTTTTGGCGAGATCCAGCCCGACCAGGTGGTGCCGGCCATCGAGCGGCTGATCGAGGACAACCGGGCCGCCGTCGAGCGACTGGCCGAGCAAGCCAACCAAGCACCACCCAGTTGGGAAAGCCTGGCCGCGCCTCTCGAAACCCTGAACGACCGCTTGTCCCAAGCCTGGTCACCGGTGTCGCATCTCAACGCCACCATGAATTCCGACCCCTTGCGCGAGGCCTACCAGGCCTGTCTGGGCATACTCTCCGAATACAGTACCTGGCTTGGCCAGCATGAAGGCCTGTGTCACGCCTACCAGGCCCTGAAGGACTCACCGGCTTACTCTCGTCTCGATGAAGCGCAACGGCGCAGCGTCGATAACACATTGCGCGATTTCCGCCTGGCCGGTGTCGACCTGCCCGCCGACAAGAAGCGCCGCTATGGTGAAATCCAGGCACGCCTGTCGGAATTGGCCAACACATTCTCCAACCACGTTCTGGATGCTACTCAGGCTTGGCACAAGGATGTCGATGATGCCATGGCTCTCGATGGCCTTCCCCAGAGTGCCCTTGATACCCTCAAGGCCAACGCCGAGGCGAAGGGAATGGAGGGGTATCGCATCACCCTGGACTTCCCCAGTTTTTTCCCAGTGGTGAGCTTTGCCCACGACCGTGAGTTGCGCCGCGAGGTATACACTGCCTTCGTCACACGTGCTTCCGATCAAGGACCGGGCACTGGAGAATACGACAACGCCTCCATCATCGAGGAAACCCTCCGATTACGTCGTGAACTGAGCAACCTGCTGGGCTTCGACACCTATGGCGACTACTCTTTAGCCACCAAGATGGCCGAATCTCCCCGCGAAGTACTTGACTTCCTCGAGGATCTCGCACATCGGGCCTTCCCCCAAGCTCAGCAGGAGTTCGCCGAGCTTACCGACTACGCTCGTCAGGAATTAGGACTCGAAACCCTCGAGCCATGGGACGTGGGCTACGCAAGTGAAAAGCTGCGCGAAGCCCGTTATTCGATTTCCCAAGAACTGCTACGCCCTTATTTTCCTGCACCTAGGGTGATTGATGGACTGTTCCGAGTCGTCGAGACGCTCTATGGCGTACAGTTCGAAGAGGACGACAGCGCTCCGCGTTATCATCCGGACGTGCGTTTCTTCCGTATTACCGAACATGACGAGCCCATCGCCGGTTTCTATCTCGACCTTTACGCGCGGGAAGGCAAGCGAGGCGGTGCCTGGATGGACGAATGCCGGGTCCGCCGAGCCCGCGAGGACGGCAGCCTGCAATTGCCGGTCGCTTACTTGACCTGTAACTTCACACGACCGGTGGGCAACAAACCCGCCCTGCTGACTCATGACGAGGTCACCACCCTGTTTCATGAATTCGGCCACGGTCTGCACCATATGCTGACCAAGCAACAGGTCGCCGACGTTTCCGGTATCAACGGTGTCGCTTGGGATGCCGTCGAGCTGCCCAGCCAGTTCATGGAGAACTTCTGTTGGGAGCGCGAGGGGCTGGACCTGATCACTGGGCACGTCGACACAGGTGCCAAGCTGCCTGACGACCTGCTAGAGCGTCTCCAGGCGGCCAAGAATTTCCAATCGGCCATGGGCATGGTGCGCCAGTTGGAATTCTCGATGTTCGACTTCCGGCTGCATCATGAGCTGGCCGCTCCGTCCGCCACTGACGTCCAGGCTCTGCTCGACAGTGTCCGCGACGCTGTCTCGGTAGTCCCCAGGGCCAGTTTCAACCGCTTCCAGAATAGTTTCAGCCATATCTTCGCCGGTGGTTATGCAGCGGGTTATTACAGCTACAAGTGGGCCGAGGTATTGTCTGCCGATGCCTATAGCGCCTTCGAGGAAGCTGGAATCTTCGACCCCGAAACCGGCGCGCGCTTTCGTCGCGAGATTCTCGAGCAAGGCGGGGCCCGTGATGCTGCCGACCTGTTCCGGGCCTTCCGTGGTCGCGATCCCAGCGTCGAGCCCTTGTTGCGCCATAGCGGTATTCGTGCCGCCTGAGAATGCACTGAACAGATCGACGGAAGAAATGGGAGGAGGCCCCCAGCAATGGCAATATCCAAACGCTTCATCGCCGGCGCCGTCTGCCCACGCTGCGCCGCCATGGATCGCGTTCGCACGTGGGAGCAGAACGGGATTCGCTATCGTGATTGCGTCAACTGCGATTTTTTCGAACAGCTCCCCATCGAGGAGGAGGCCGCTTCTGAGTTGGCAACTCGGGTCAATCGTCCACGTGAAGAGCAGAAGCGCGATGAGCTGCAGACGGTGAAGATTCTCGACCCCAAACCCTCATCCCGCGACACATGACCCATCCACTCCTTCGGTACATTTCCTGACAAGAGCAGGAAAAGTGCCTCCTCCCTTCAGCACCAAGGAATGTGCGGAAATCCGCACACTTCTTGGTGCATGAATGTGCGAACTCCCAGACAACTCCCGCCTCACACTCTTCGACTTTAGTGGAAATAGGGTTTCTTAATTCTCTGTTTTGACTATGTTTTTATAGTTAACGGCATGATCATTGCCGTTAGAGAAGAGCCAGACATACGTCATTCAATGATAACGAACTAGAGGGAATCGCATGTCAGCTATCAACTGCCGTTCTGCCTTGCCACGTGTCGCCAGTGTTCTGATCTCCGGCGCTTGCGTTGGTGGCCTTCTGATGGCTTCTGCCGCGCACGCCGACCGCTCAGAGTGGCCGCAGAGCTTTACCATGGGCACCGCCAGTCAGGGTGGTACCTACTTCGTTTACGGTTCCGGCTGGGCCAACCTGATCGCCGACGAGCTTGGCTTGTCTGGTGGTGGTGAAGTCACCGGTGGCCCGACCCAGAACCTCGCGCTGGTGCACAGTGGTGAAATCGCCTTCGGCATGACCACCATGGGCCCGGCAACCGACGCCATGAACGGGGAAAGCCCGTTGGCCCCAGGTGTCGTCATGGACAATGTCTGCGCCATGTTCCCGATGTACGAGACACCGTTCTCGATCGCGGCGCTTTCCAGCTCGGGCATTACCTCCATCTCCGAGATCCCCGATGGCGCACGCATTGGGTTCGGTCCGGCTGGTTCGACTTCCGATACCTACTTCCCGGCGATTCTCGAGGAACTGGGTGTGAACTTCGAACGACGCAACGGTGGCTGGAACGACTTGGGTGGCCAGCTCCAGGACGGACTGCTCGATGTCATCGCCTTCGCCGCTGGTATCCCGATCCCGGCCGTCAGCCAGCTCGAGGTACAGACCGACGTCAACATCATCGAGTTCACCGAGGAAGAGCAACAACAAGCCATCGACGCCTTCCCGGTATCGGAGTTCTCAATTCCGGCCAGCACCTATACCACCCTCGAGGATGACGCTCGTGCTGTCTCGATGTGGAACTTCGCCATCGCCGGTTGCGACCTGCCGGAAGACTTCGTCTACGAAGCCACGCGCATCACCATGGAAAACAATGATCGGATGCGCGAGATCCACCGTAGCGCCGCCACCACCATCCCGGAGAACGTGGTTCACAACAAGGTGATCCCTTTCCACCCCGGCGCCGCTCGCTGGTTTAACGAGAACGGCTACGAAATCGACGAAGCCATGATCCGCTAAACTATTCAATACCCCATGACAAGGGTCGGTGCCTACAACATCGGGCACCGACTCTCGAGTGGGCCCTATCGCTTGACTCTCAAGGGTAACTTCTCATGGGCAACACCCCCGATAAACGACCCGAGGCCCAGGCCGACAGTGCTCTCGACAAGACACCCGAGACCATTGCGCAGGGTGTCGACGAAGAAGTGGTGGAAGGCAATCGCCGACTGTTCTCCGGTTGGATGTGGTGGCTATTCAGCGCCCTGGCCATCGTCTATTCCAGCTTTCACCTGATGTCACTGAATGTCTATCCGCTAGAAACCTGGTCGTTTCGTATCATTCATATCTGTGGGGCGTTGATCCTAGGCTACGGCTTCTATACCGGTGCCCGTTTCGTCGCCGAAGGCGAACGGCCAGCAGCACCCTGGATGCGCTGGCTGAGCTATGCCCTGCTGATTCCAGCACTCTATTCCTTGCTCCAGGTCTTCTTGATGTGGCGTGAGATCAGCGGTGGCGCCATGCGCATCGCACCGAATGTCGAGACCTGGCATTTCGGGCTACCTCTGATTGCAGTTTCAGCCGCCGCTATCGTGCTGTCTTGGGTCTATCGGCAAACTCGTGAGCGAGTGAGTCCTCCCGAGTTGGTACTGATGGTCTGCGCCCTGGCCAGCGCCGGCTATTTCCTGGTCATCTACAACACACCATTGCGCATGTCGACCGGCACCACGTTCGCCCCGATGGGAATCTCCTATGCGGCCATCGCGGGAACGTTGCTGATTCTCGAACTGACCCGTCGCGTGGCTGGCCTGGCACTGGTGATCATCTCGCTGATATTCCTGCTATATGTCTTTGCCGGCCCTTACTTGCCGGGATTCCTGGGCTATCCAGGGCTATCGGTCGGACGCTTCTTCAGCCAAGTCTATACCGATGCCGGTATTCTCGGCCCAACCACTGCCGTTTCGTCGACCTACATCATTCTGTTCATCATTTTCGCTGCCTTCCTGCAAGCCTCCAAGGTCGGCGACTACTTCGTCAACTTTGCTTTCGCTGCCGCCGGTCGCGCACGTGGTGGCCCCGCCAAGGTGGCCATTTTCGCCTCCGGACTAATGGGCATGATCAATGGCACCAGCGCCGGCAACGTGGTGTCCACCGGCTCGCTGACCATTCCGCTGATGAAGAAGGTCGGCTATCCAAGCCGCAGTGCCGGTGCCATCGAGGCGGCCGCTTCCACCGGTGGGCAAATCATGCCTCCGATCATGGGCGCCGGGGCCTTCATCATGGCCGAAATCACCGGGATCCCCTATACCGAGATCGCCGTCGCAGCGCTGATTCCGGCGATCCTGTACTTCGCGTCGGTCTACTTCATGGTCGACTTCGAAGCCGCACGCAAGGGCATGCGCGGTATGCGTGGCGACGAGATTCCACGCTTCTCGCGCCTGATCAAGCAAGTCTACCTGTTCGCCCCGATCGTGATTCTGATCGCGGCACTGTTCATGGGCTACTCAGTGATTCGTGCTGGAACCCTGGCCACTGCCTCAGCGGCCGTGGTGAGCTGGCTATCGCCGCACAAGATGGGGATTCCCTCGATCCTCCGGGCACTCCAGCTGGCCGGCACCATGTCGATCCAGATCATCGCCGTTTGTGCCTGCGCCGGGATCATCGTCGGCGTGATTTCTCTGACCGGGGTCGGTGCGCGCTTCTCGTCACTGTTGCTTGGCCTGGCCGGGTTCAGCCAGTTACTGGCACTATTCTTCGCCATGTGTATCAGCATCCTACTGGGAATGGGCATGCCGACCACGGCCGCTTACGCGGTAGCCGCCTCTGTCGTTGCACCAGGGCTTATCAACATCGGCATCGAGCCGCTGATTGCTCACTTCTTCGTGTTCTATTTTGCGGTGGTATCGGCCATTACCCCGCCAGTGGCCCTGGCCTCCTATGCGGCAGCCGGCATCTCCGGGGCCAATGCCATGCAGACCTCGGTGACCTCGTTCAAGATCGGCCTGGCGGCCTTTATCGTGCCGTTCATGTTCTTCTACAGCCCGGCGATGCTGATGGAAGGCAGTGGCTTACAGATCCTGCGCGTGGGCGTGACCGCGACACTCGGCATCGTGATGCTGGCAGCGGCGGTACAGGCCTGGTTCTTCGGGCCGATCAAGGCCATAGTGCGGCTGATACTGCTGGTGGGTGCCGTGTGCATGATCTACGGAGGCATCTACTCCGACTTGGCCGGACTGGCGGTTGGTATCGCCATCTTCCTGCTGCAACGGCGTCTGCCACTAGGTGGGGACAAGATATCAGTGAAGTCCTGAACGTCCCCCACGACGTAAAAACCCGCCGCCACGTTCATAGTGGCGGCGGGTTTCCTTTATTGGCACATCGGGTTTAGAGGTTCACCGTCCCACAGACCATGCGGCTACCGCCGCCGCCCAATGCCTTGGGATCATCGGAATAGTTGTCGCCCCCTTCATGGATCATCAGGCTGTGTCCATCGAGATCGTCGACACTCATGCGTGGCGCCAGCACCGGCGTTGTTGCTTCTCCTTCCTCATTCACCACCAGTACCGGTAAGTCGCCCAAGTGGCCCTCGCCATAGGGCCCTTCATGACTGCCAGTCTCTTCGGGGTCGAAATGGCCACCAGCGGCCTTAGCGGCGGTCATCTCACCCGAGTCGCCCTCGGCCGGCTCGCAGTTAGGGTTTTCATGTACGTGAAACCCATGTGCGCCAGGCGTTAGATCACTCAGTTTCGGGGTCAACAGCAGGCCATATTCACTGTCTTCCAGAACAACGGAGCCGATCTTATCTCCAACTCCTTCGGCACTGACCTTGTGAATATCGATCTCATGGCCTTCGTTGGCTTGACTGAAAGCTGCCAGCAGAAGGGATGTGGTAGCGACTCCCAGGACAATACTAATCCGCTTCATGCGTCTCTCCTTTCCTGATTCCATGGATGCAGAATCAGCCTAGACGCTCACTGGCGAGGCAGCCAAGCCCCTTTTACTCAAGAGAGATTATCAAGCACCTTGAGCGTGGCCTCGGCCTGGTTAAGAGTATAGAAGTGCAGTCCCGGGGCCCCACCCTCGATCAATTGCTGGCACAGTCGAGAGACCACTTCCTCGCCAAAGGCTCGGATCGACTCGCTATCATCCCCATACGCTTCGAGCTGCTTGCGCATCCAGCGAGGGATGTCGGCACCGCATGCATCGGAGAAACGCGCCAACTTGGTGTAGTTGGTGATCGGCATGATGCCAGGAACGACCGGCACCTCGACACCGAGGTGCCTTACCCGATCGACGAAGTGAAAGTAAGCTTCAGCATTGAAGAAGTACTGAGTAATGGCGAGATTGGCCCCAGCCTTGACCTTGCGTGCGAAGTTCTCCAAGTCCTTCTCGAAGCTCGGTGCTTGAGGGTGTGATTCGGGATAGCCGGCCACCGCAATCTCGAAATGGTCACCGGTTTCCTCACGGATGAACTCGACCAATTCATTGGCATAACGCAGCTCACCGATGCCACCCATACCCGATGGCAAATCACCCCGCAGCGCCACCAGACTACTGATTTCGTCGTTACGATACTGGGCCAGCAATTCGCGCAATTCACCTTTGTCGCTACCGATGCAGGACAGGTGTGGCGCCGTTTCAATACCGCATTCACGTACTGCCTTGACGGTCTGGGTGGTACGCGCTTGAGTAGACCCACCGGCACCATAGGTCACCGAGAAGAAACGTGGCTTGCGCTCGGCCAGGGCATCGCGTACGCCCATCAGTTTCTCCCGCCCGGCATCGGTACTAGGCGGAAAGAATTCAAAACTGATGTCCAACGAATGCTCTTGTAAACTCATCGAATCAACCCTCTTCGGTCGCCCTGGAAAACGACTCTCGTATTCGGTATTTTCATCTTCAGGCTCGTTGCCAGCGCCGGAACTGTCACCACAGGCGCCGGCCAGCCTCGGTTATGGTCGCATTGTGCCGACTTCACTGGGCGCCGACCAATGAAAGTTTCGTCATCTTGTATCGATTTCAATCATATAAGAAAACGCTGCAATAGAACTAGCGGTACTAAGCCTCTTCCTCTCGGGGCGCTCTGTGTGGCCAGCGCAACCTACCACTGCCAACGAGCATTCCCAGGGTGATCAGCACAGCCGCCGTCGCTAGTCCAGATGTCGGCTCGGCGTAACCGCTGACGATCAGTACCAGAGTCGACAACAGCGGGGTGAAGTAAGCCAGGAACCCCAATAAGCGCAGATCGCCGCGCTTGACTCCCACATCCCAGGTAAAGAAGGCACTGCCTACTGGCCCTACGCCCAGGCCAACCACGCCTAACCAGCCAACTCCTTGGGGCCATACGGTCGTTTCGAAAAGTAGATGACACAGCATCGCCAATAGTGCCGTCACCAAGCAAAAACCACCGACCGCTGCAGTAGGCACGTCACGGACCGCTCGAGACAGTACCGAATAGCCGCTCCACACGAAGGCACAAGCCAAGGCTGACGCATAGCCAAGCAGACTGCCGCCGGCATCCACATCACCGCCCACCAGCAACGCCGCTCCGGAGAACCCCAGCACGGCACCGACGACATGACTTAATCTCAGCCGCTCACCGGGCAACAAGGCAACGAAGAGCACGATCAGCAGGGGCCATAAATAGCTGATCAACCCGGCGTTGGCCGGTGGTGCATTCTGCTGAGCAACGAAATAGAGGGCATGGTAGCCGAATAGTCCGCCGACCCCCAGCGCCCAGACCTTGGGTGGCTGTATGAACGAAGTCGACAGCGAAACCCCGCGCACCATCAACCAGAGCATGAAGCAGCCAAAGGCGATGGCGAAGGCCAGCGCCGTCAACAGAAAAGGCGGCATTGGCCCAGAGAGCTGCGTCAACGATGCCAGTAGCGCCCAGTTGAGCACGGTGGTTGCTCCAATGGCAGTGGCACGGGTAGGCGGTGTAAGCAAGGTGCTATCGGTCATGGCAGTTCCCCGGTCGTGAAAGCAAGCCCAGCTTGCCGATCACCTCCCGTCATGACTTGAACGATTCTGACCTATTTACAGCCGCTTGCAGGAATGCGCAGTCGCTTACTTCATGATCAGGTAGTTTTGGCGGCCCAGCGCTGACAATCAGCGCCGAGACAGGCATGATGGTCGTCTCTATATGCGGAAACACGAATAATGCAATTCGATCTCGGCGCAACCCTGATTGCCCCCTTGTGGATGCTGCTGGCTTTCGTGGGCCTGGGCTGGTTGTGCGCCCGTCGACTGGCCATCGATCCCCGTCCGATCGCAACGCTGCTGATTTATATCATTGCCCCGCTCACCTTCTTTCGCGGCCTGACCCTGGGTGGCCCAACCCCAACCTATCTGCTGCTGACTCTGGGTACCTTCGTTACCGCCAGCCTGGTGTGCCTGCTGGTTCAGCGCTTGATACGCCCCTTCTTTCCTGACCAGGAAGTCGCGCTACTCGCCTTTTCAGGCGGCACTGGCAACACCGGCTACTTCGGGCTGCCCATCGCCATGGTGTTGCTGCCGCCCGAGGGCGTGACCCTGTATCTGTTTTGCCTACTGGGGATCACACTCTATGAATTCACGGTAGGTTTCTATATCAGTGCACGCGGGCAGTTCTCAATGCGCCAGAGTCTGGTCAAGATCTGCCGACTGCCGCTGATCTATGCCTTCCTTGCCGCCCTGCTGACCAGTGGCATGGGGATCTCGATTCCCGGACCAGTGATGAATGCGCTCGATGTCTTCCCCGCCAGCTATACGCTGCTGGGCATGATGATCATCGGTATGACCTTGGGACGTGTGTCGATACGCGAGGTGGACGCGCGCTTCATCGGCACCTGTTTCATAGTGCGCTATGGCCTTTGGCCGCTGCTGGTTGGTGTCAGCGTGCTCGTCCTGCAAGCTAGTGTGGGGATTCCGGGCGAGTTGGCCGTGGCATTGTTGTTGATCGGAGTCGTTCCCATGGCCGCCAATGTGGTGGTGGTCGCCATGGAGCTTTCGATTCGTCCGGAGAAAGGCGCTATCGCTGTACTTTTGACCACACTCGCCGCTCCCCTGCTGATCCCGCTCTATCTGTCGGGGTTGCTGTGGCTCACCGGCATGACATGAGATTCCGCCACTGGCGAGGCGACGCCCCATGATGAGCACGAAAGACGCGCGAGAAATGCGCTGAATCAGCAAAGCCACAAGCTTGCGCAACGTCAGTCAGACTCGCCCGAGTATCGCACATCAGTTGCCTGGCCCGTGCCAAGCGCCGCTCGATCAACCAGGCATGAGGTGCACGACCGGTCAAGGCACGGAACTGTCGCGCAAAGGCTGCTTCAGCCAAATGACAATGTGCCGCCCAATCGCGTACCCGCCATGCTCGCGCCAGATCAGCCTCGACTTCGGGCAGCAAGCGCAACAGACGCAGGCGCGGCTCGCGCGCCTCATTCGATGGCTGCGCCAGTACCTCATTCAGCCACCTCACCAC
Source organism: Litchfieldella anticariensis FP35 = DSM 16096 (assembly GCF_000409775.1). Lineage (GTDB taxonomy): Bacteria > Pseudomonadota > Gammaproteobacteria > Pseudomonadales > Halomonadaceae > Litchfieldella > Litchfieldella anticariensis. Next base: position 23,244 of record NZ_KE332395.1, read on the forward strand.
TTCCTGCGTAGAGGCGGCTTCGAGGCACCGGGCACGGTTCAGCAATGTTGGCGATAGCCGGCGTGGACACCTGTCGAACAAGTCCTCCAACTGCAGCGCCTCGCACCACTCGATAGGAAGGTCGAGTACCAGAGCGACGTTGGCACGCGGTGCCAGATAATGGTGCTCGTTGCCTACGCCAATGGAAGCCAGCACACCCGGCTCGACTCGCATGCCTCGCCCACCAATTTCCAATTCGACGCACCCGTCCAGCCCCAGCAGAAGCTGATGAAAGCTATGACGGTCGGTCAACACGCGTTCAGGGTAGGCACGTGTCTCGATGATGGGGTGGGCCAGCACCATGGCAGGTCTCTTGTTAATGGCTTGACGAATGAAGCGGCGGACACCCGCGTGTCCGCCGCTTCAGTTTGGCATAACTTATCGATTGCCGATCATGCCACCTTGGCATCGATCAGCACCTTGCGACCGGATTCCCGCTCAGCCAATCGCTGCACATAGGTTTGGAGGTGCGGTACATCGGCCCAGAGCGGCTTCGCCGGAGGCAGTTTGTAAAGGTAGTCGAGCATCGGCGCCGCGATGACATCGGCGATGGTAAACCGCTCACCGACGAGATATTCCTGTTCACCCAATTGCTCCTCGAGCAATATCAGCATACGCGACACATCTGGTTGCACTTCTTTCACCCTATCCATGCGCACACTGCCGCCCTTACCCTTTGGGAATACGAACTCCAGTAGATAGCGGCGCACCAACGCCTGGTCGACATACAGCGCCAGCACCGCACTCCACTGGTCGACCTGGGCTCGTAGCCATGGGTCGCGGGGTTGCAGTGCCGGACCATCGTGGGTGGCGTCAAGGTAACGGCAGATCGCCGTGGTTTCATACAGCCGGTGGTCGCCATGCAATAACACGGGTACCTTGCCAAAGGGATGCCATTCGAGGTGTCGCTCCCCCTGAAAGTCGATCCGCTTGCCATCGACAGTGGTTCCCAGCGTATAAGGGATTCCCTTCTCTTCGCAGCATAGCTGGACGCTTCGCACGAAATTGCTGAACTGGGGGCCGTAGATATGCACCTGATCACTCATGGCTAACTCCTGATCGTTCATGACTGCTTCCTGAATGCTTATGGACCACTTGACCCTAGCGCCAGGCACGATATGTTCAAGAACATATAGTGGAATCATGTCATCGCTAGGATATCGAGAAAGGGAGAACACCATGCCTTGGAGCGAAACCCACAAGCTCCGCACCCGTGAACGTATCCTGCAGTCGGCGGCCATCCTGTTTACTCGACAGGGATTCGACGGTGTCAGTATCGATGCCGTCATGAAGCATGCCGGGCTTACACGCGGTGCCTTCTATGCCCACTTCACCTCGAAAAGCGAGCTGTACACCCAGGCGATTCGCTTCGCCGCCCGGCACGGAGCGGCCCAACTGAACGCAGAGGAAAACGCCACTGCCAGGATCGAGCGCTATCTCAGCGAGGAACACCTTCGCGAAGATAGTATCCAATGTCCGCTGGCCTGCCTGGTCAGTGATGTTGCTCAGCAGGACAAGCGGGTCAGAGCGACTTATACCCGCTTGCTTGAAGGCTTCGTCGACTACTTCAGTTCGTCTACAGCGCCAGGCAATCCGGCACGCCGCCAGGTTATGCAGCAAGTGGTAACGATGATCGGAGGCATGGCGATTGCGCGAACATTGACCGACGAGGAACTGGCCAACGAGCTACTCGATGCCTGCCGGGAGCTGGCGCTATCGTTGGCACCAGAGGGTGGAAGCAAACGGCCCTGAAACAATGGCACTCAGACGTTGACCAGAACGCCTGGGGATGTGACTGGCGTCGATACGACCTTGGGCTCGATGGCGATCACTTCTCCTTGCCAATCGATCAACCGTAATTGCCCAGTAGAAGTTTCCGCCAACGCCGTGCAATGCTCGACCCAGTCGCCATCATTGCAGTAGAGCACCCCATCGCGCGTACGAAAACCTGCCTTGTGGATATGGCCGCCAATGTAGCCATCAAGTCCCTCACGTGCCGCCTGGTGGAGTGCTGCCTGTTCGAACTGGTCGATGTAGCGCTGCGCAGTACCCACCCGGCGCTTGAGTGCGCCGGCCAGCGACCAATAGGGTAAGCCGAAGACCCTACGCAAACCATTGCACCAACGGTTCAACCGCAGCACGAACTGATGCATGCCGTCGCCCAGCATCAGCAACCAAGGGGCGATACGTACGTGGGTGTCGAACTCGTCACCATGGCTGACCAATAGCTGACGCCCATCGCGAGTTTCATGGATCACGCGTCGCTCGATACTGACATTGTGGATGCGCAGTCCACATAAGCGACGAAAGGCAGCATCGTGGTTGCCAGGAATGTAGATCACCTCGCAGCCACCGCGTGCCAAGCGCAGGATGCGAGCAACCAGTTGCTGTTGCGCCGGCGGTAGCACTGCTCGCTTGCGCATGGCGATCAAATCGACCATGTCACCGACCAGATAGAGCCGTTGAGGACGCACGCGGCGCAACAAGCTGGACAACAGCGATGCCTGACAATCCGGCGTGCCCAGATGGACATCCGAAATGAATAAGGTGCGATAGTCGGATGCGAGGGTTTTGCTAGTGTGCATGGGTCGGCCTCCGCCATGAAAGCGCGTCCAGCATCGCAATCGGCAATGACGACACTATGGCGATACGATGACGTTTCGATGACGACACAGCGTGATCCGCTTGCAGGCACAGCGACCAAGACTAGCCTAGGAATGAAGGCTAACGAACCATGCGAGGCCGCCGACATGATCATCATCCAGCATCGCCTATTGCTGCTTGCAGCACTTTGCCTACTGCTTCTCGGCTATGCACCCTCCGCCGCATTCGCCCATCATGGTTGGAGTTGGACCACCGGCGAAAACATCGAACTTACCGGAACCATCACCGAAGCGAGCCTGGGTAATCCGCATGGCAGGCTCACACTGGATGTCGATGGCACGGCCTGGACCGTGGAGGTGGGCCAACCCTGGCGCAATGAACGGGCGGGGCTCAAGGAGGGCGATCTGGCCGAAGGTGTCGACATCCGTGTACTCGGCGCCCCATCGGCCAACCAGGACGAAAAACGGCTGAAAGCTGTCAGGCTCTGGATCGGCGACAACGAATACACGCTGTATCCCGATCGGGTTTGACCCACGGCGATGGAGGCACTGTTATCGCTGTTCGAGCAGTCATCGCTAGCCCAATGGATGCGGGTCTCGCGCTGGGGTTATGCATCGGTCAATACGCTGCATGTGCTGGGAATTGCCCTGCTAGTAGGCGCCATCGTACCGCTTGATCTACGCCTGCTGGGATGGTGGCGCAACATTTCCCTCGAGCCGTTGGCCCGTTTGCTACAGAGTGCCGCGATCACTGGGTTGCTGCTGGTGCTTGCTACCGGGCCATTGCTATTCATCGGCCGGGCCACCGAATATGCCGCACAGCCGCTATTCCTGATCAAGCTAAGCCTGATCGCTCTGGCGATAACCAACGCTTTGGTACTCAATCTCGGCTCAGGACTGGCAAGCGCCTCAGCATTGCGTCTGCGCATCGCCGGCGGCATTTCCCTGCTGCTGTGGCCAGCCATCGTGATCGCCGGGCGCTTTCTCGGTTTCGTCGCTGACTGAAGGCTCGTCACAGCCATGGACGACCTCTTGTGGCCATCCCATACCAATTCGATCTAGTCCGCAAACCGTATGGATTGCATCACTGCCAGGCCTCCTTCCACCCCCAGGCTCGCCACCACCAGCAACATGATGCTGATCAGCATTGCCAGCCGAGACCACAGCCCCAGCACATGCGTCTCGCCTTGCGATGTCTTGAAGATCATCACCGCCACCACCCGCAGGTAGTAGTACAGAGAGACGAGCGTATTGATCGCGGCGACCACCGCCAGCCAAGGGTAGCCGGCATCGATGGTCACCTCGAAGAGCAGGAACTTGCCGAAGAAGCCAGCCAAAGGCGGAATGCCTACCAATGACAGCATTGCCACGATCAGCACGATGGCGGCGAGGGGTTGTCGACATGCCAGACCGCGATAGTCGTCAAGTTCGGTGCGTCCACGCAGGTGCGTCACCACGCTGAACGCCGCAAGATTGGCCAAGGCATAAGCCACGAGGAAGGCCAACAGCGCCCTCAGTGCCTGTGGCGCGATACCGACCACCACCACTGCCATCAGCGTATAGCCCGACTGCGATACCGATGACCAGCCAAGCAGGCGCCTGACGTCGGTCTGACGTAATGCCGCCAGATTGCCCAAGGTCATGGTGACCACCGCTATCAGCGCCACAATGGCCGGCCAGATCTGACTCGCCGGTAGTAGAGAAACGAAACGCGCCAGCGCTACCGCCGCGCCAACCTTGGGAGCAACGGTCAACAACGCGGCAACCGGTGCCGGCGCCGCCTGGGCAACGTCAGGCATCCAGACATGCGCAGGGAACGCCGCCAACTTGAAGCTCAGGCCGACCACGATGCAGGCAGTGGCGATACTCAATGCCAGCGGAGCCCCATCGCCACTCTCACCAAGTGCCTCAGCCATGTGCTGGTAATCGGTATCGCCGACCAGACCGAACAATACCACCACGCCGATCGTCAGCAATGCATTGGTCAAGGCGCCGACCAGGAAATACTTCATCCCCGCTTCCAGCGCCGGGGGCCAGGCGCGGTGAAAGGCCACTAGTGGATAGCTGGAGGCCGAGGAAAGCAACACCCCTAACACCAGCTCCATGGTGTCGCTCGCCGATGCCATCATGATCACGCCAAGCAGCGTGAACAGACATAGCGCGTAGTACTCACCGTGCCGGCGATCACTATGCATCCAATCCGGCGATAGCAGTACGACCACCATTCCGCTCAGCAATATCAATAATTTGGCAACGATCGCCGGGGCATCCAGCGCCCAGACACCAGAAAAGGTCAGCCCAGGAGCCTGCTGCCACTGCATCAGGGACAAGACGGAGGCCACGCCCAGGATGACCAGCGTCAAACCGGCAGCCCAATCCTGGCGCTGTTGTGGCGCAAACGCCGTGAACAATACGACGATCACCGCGCCGACCAAAATGACGATTTCGGGAAGCAGGTCACCGACTGGCATCAGCGACCTCCCACCAGCACCGAGGATGATGCCTCAATGAGGGTGAGCAGGAAGCGTGGAGAAACGCCAATCACCACGATGCCCAATGCCAATACGGCGAGAACACCCCACTCGGCTCGGCCCAATTCGGGGAATTCGCCAAGATGCGATGGCAATCGGCCGAAGAACAAGCGGCGTAGCATGTCCAGAAACAAGGCAGCGGTAATCAGAATACCGATGATGCCGAGCACCGCCAGCCATGGATAGACCGCGAAGGTGCCGGTAAACACCTGGAATTCTGCAACGAAGCCAGCCAGGCCCGGCATGCCCAGGCTGGCGAAGGCTGCCAGCACCGTGAAACCGGTCAAAAGTGGCGCCTGATGGGCCAGACCACCGTAGTGGTCCAGATCATATTCGCCAGTACGTTGCCAGAACGATCCAGAAATCAGGAATAATGCCCCGGTGATCAAACCGTGCGCGACCATCTCTACCGTTGCACCGGTCAACGCCAGTTGGCGCGCTGCCTGGTTATCACTCACCAGCGCCGCGGCAACCGCAATACCTAACACCGTATAGCCCATGTGATTGATCGAGGTATAAGCGATACGTCGCTTGAGATTTTTCTGACCCAGCGCCACCAGTGCACCGTAGAGAATCGCCACCAGCGCGATAATGGCGATGGGCAGTGCATAGTGAGCGAAGGTGACATGCATCATCGCAAATGGCAGGCGAATCATGCCGTAGGTCCCCATCTTGAGCAGCACCCCAGCAAGGATGGCCGAAGCCGGCCCCGGCGCATCGACGTGAGCCGGAGGCAACCAGGTATGCAACGGCACCAACGGCGTCTTGATCGCCAGCCCTAGCATTAGTCCCAGGAATATCAACCCGGCATAAAGGCCAGTTCCCGCCAAGGGCTGTTGCTCGATGAGCACGCGCATGTCGAACGTCGGAGTGTCGAGCGACAGGTAGAGCCCGATGATCCCGAGCAACAGCAATAGCGAACCAGCAAAGGTGTACAGAAAGAACTTGAGCGCCGCGGTCTGCGCTTCCCCGTGGCCCCAACGCCCGATCAGAAAGAACATGCCCACCAGGGTCAGGTCGAAGAATACGTAGAACAGCAACAGATCCAGCGCCAGGAACACGCCTAGTGACATGGTTTGCAAGAACAGCAGCCACGCGTAGTACTGACGCGGTTGGTCACCGGCATCGAACGGATAGAGGATTGCCGCGACGAACAGCAGAGCGCTCATCGTCGCCACGACCAATGCGATGCCATCCACACCGACGCGATAGGCCATACCCAGGGACGGCACCCAGTTCACCTCGTCAACATGCTGGAACAAGGAGCCAGCCGGATCGAATCCCATCCATGCCACGACCAGCGCCAATAGCGACAATGAAGCAAACCCCGCAGCGACTCGACGGGCCTGCAACGCACTTATGTGCGGGGTACCGACAAGTGCAATGGCGCCAAGTAAGGGCAAGGCGAGAGCAGTGCTTAGAATCACAGGTAGGCTCCTAGCAATAGAATCACGACAATGAGCCCGAAGCCGACCACGATACCGCTGTAGTAGTGATGCATCTGACCGCTCTGAGCCTGACGGGCCCATTGCCCACCCCATTTAGTCAGACGCGACAGTCCTCCCGGCACGCCCTCGGCCAGCCACTCAGCACGACTCGCATTCCATCTTGCCAACCACCGGGCACAGCGGGCCGTGCCACGCAGCCCGGCATCAACGACATGATCATCGAAACGTGCCAAAGACATGCCGAATGTCAACGTGGTGGCGGCCGCTCCTTGTGCCAGCTTCGGCAAGCCGAACCATTCCCCGGCATGGACCTGCCAGCCATGCGGTATCGTCGAACGCTCACCACGCACCATGCTCGCTCCAGCGACGATGCCCAATACGGCCAAGCCCAGAGAAAGCGCCAACAGCCAGAGATGACCGGAAGGCAAAGAGAGGCCTAGTGGCTCGATGACCGCCTGATGCGCTGACGGCGACCACCACAGCGAGAGCCCCAAGGTAGCCAGAGTCAACGCAGCCAGCGCCCCTAGTTCGGGCACCGAAGAAATGCGAGAACCAAGCAACCCATCGCGCTCATGCCAGCCATACGCCAGCAGTTGAAAGCGCGTGGCATATAACGCACTCAGGCACCCGGCAACGGCCACGAGCAAGGCCAGCCATAGCGACTGATGACTGGCGGCGGATACGACCTGCTCCTTGCTCCAAGCCGCCCCCAGCGGAAATATTCCCGCTAGTGCCAGACTCGAGACCAACGTGATGACCGCTACGCGCGGCATACGACGGCCTAGGCGCATATCGGCCAACCTATAGCTACCGGCATGACGCTCGGCCAAGCCTGCCGAGAGAAACATGCCCGCCTTCAGACAGGCGTGGGCGATGAAATGCAACAGAGCCACACCGGGAAAACCGGCTCCGATCGCCACCCACATCAACCCGTACTGCGCCGAGGTCGATGCTGCCAACAGCTTCTTGGCATGCCCTTGGAAGGTGGCAACCACGCCGCCGGCCAGTGCCGTGGCCAGACCAATGGTGACGGTCAATGGCATGAACCAGACAACAGCGGCCAGTTCCGGCTGCAAGCGCGCAAGCAGATAGATACCCGCGGCCACCATGGTCGCCGCATGCAGTAGTGCCGATACCGACACCGGCCCCGACATCGCCGCAAACAACCAGAATGAGAACGGGATCTGCGCCGACTTGGCCGCCGCCGCTAGTATGATGCCGGCCGCTGCCACCTGCAGCAGGCCACCGTCGAGTACACCCAGCGCCGTATAGCCGAAACTGCCGGTGCCGGCGAAAACCGCCGCTGCAGCGATATACAATCCAAGATCGCCGAGCCGGGTGACCAGGAACGCCGTCGCGGCATCGCGTGGAATATCGCGCTCTCCCCAATGGTGGGAGATCAACGCCCAGGAGCAGGCCCCAACCAACTCCCAAGCGATCAGCAAGGTTAAGAGGTCACCCGCCAATACCAGCAACTGCATGGCACCGATGAAGGCCACTATCAGTGCCACTAGTCGGGCGCCATTGCCTCCGACACCCTCACGCCCCGTATTCCGAGGCAACTCGTGGTACCCGGAATAGACGACGATGGGTAGCGCAATCAACGGCACCGCCAACGTGAACAGCATACCGGGTGTGGATAACTTCAGCGTCAGGACCAGCGCTTCGCTCCAGCGGTAGCTGCCACCCCAGTCGTTCATTATCGCCACCGCCGCCAACACCAGGGCGACAATGACGCCTCCTACCGCACTCAATATCAGCACGGCACGACGACACCATCGTCCATACACATAGACGAGCAACGCACACAACAACGGCAACAGCGGCACCGACCACAGCATTACTGCTTCAACTCGCTCAATGCTTCGGTCATGTCGGCCTGTTTGCCGCGATAGACCGCGACGACCAGTGCGAAGCCCATGGCCATCTCAATGGCCATTACCGCCATGACAATGATGGTCAGCAACTGCCCCTCCGGCGCGCCTGCCCCGCTCAAGGCCCAGAACGCCACGGCGGCGAGCATCACACCATTGAGCATCAGTTCCAGTCCCATCATCAGCATGACGAAGGATTGCTGAGACAACGCACCGTACAAGCCGATGCCTATCAATGCGGCGGCCAACAGCAATAATGTCACCAGCGTCATCCACACCTCCTTGCGTGCAAGTAGTGCCTGCCTAGTGATGGTGATGATGGTGGTGCTCATGGCCACCATCCTGGTCCTCCTTGGGCTTGCCCGCCGGATCGCCACCAGGCGCCAGCCCTGGTGGTAACGAGCCTTCGTTCGCGGCACCATATCGCCCACGATGGCTCGATAGCACCACCACACCGATCATCGTGGCGAGCAGCACGACGGCGGCCGATTCGAAAATCAGCATCGAGCCACCGAGCATCTCATGCCCCAGAGACGCCACCGGTTCGAGGCCGGCCGGTAGCGGCCGGTTGGGAAAGCGGGTCAGCAGTGCCATTAAGCCCAGCACCAGGAAAGCGGTCACGCCAGCCCCCATCGAGATACGGTGCTGGTGGACCATCACCATGGGATTCAGACCCGCCGGGTTCATCATGAACATGACCATGAACAGCGCCATGACCATCATCTCCACACCCATCATGAAGAACATCGCCACTCCCAGGTATTCAGCAGCCAGCAGCAGCATGATCGCGCCCACGGCGATGAACGACAGCAATAGAAAGAACGAGGCCCTCACCATCGAATCGGTGCGGAATACCCGCCATCCCGAGACCACCGCCAGGACGGCCAACAGCAGGAAAGCAATATCGACAAGGATTCCGTGATTCATGACCATTCCTCACTGCCAGAGCGCCGCGACGCCCGCCCATATCAGGTCGACAAACGCCAGTGGCAGCAGTACCACCCACATCCCCGTCACACAGCGCTCCGGCGCAACACGAGGCACGACACGACCGAGCCACAGCAACACGGCGAGCACAGCCAGCATTTTCACGACCATCCACAACGGTCCCGATAGCCAGGGTCCTAGCCAACCTCCTAGAAAAGCACTTGCCGCAATGCCACTGAAGGCCACCAGCATCGCTGCACGGGCGACATCCCAGACCAGCCGTGGCGGTCCCGAGACTTCACTGGCGGTTCCGCCGGCCAGATCCGTTGAGTCGGCGAGGTTGAGCGGCCCCCAAAACGTCATGCCCAAACCGACGACCAGGAACAACGGCAACCCCAGCGGCTGACGCACGACATTCCACAAGCCCTCCTGCGACATCACGACTTGCGTGAGCTGCAACGACTCGGCGGGTAGCGCCACGCCGATCAGCACGAACATGCTGATCAGCAGGTAGGAAAGCCCCAAGGCGACATAACGATAGGCGCCAATCAAGGCCAACGGTGCATTGGCCGACCAGCCGTGCAGAAAGATCACCACCGTGGCCAACGCTTCCACACTGCCCCATAACACCACACTGGTGGCTAAATCGGTCGCCACCAACGTCTCCGACCAGGGCACCAACGCCAGGCCCGTTGCGGCCAAGGCCAGATAGAGCGCCGGCGCTAGCCGCCAGGCCCGCCCATCGGGGGCCTCGGTAACATTGGCCTGCTGAACCAATAACCAGGCACCGCGTGTCAATGGAGACAGCCAGGGGTTGCCCGCTCGCGGAGCCCCGAGGCGGGTAGCGATCACGCGGTCCATGACCGCGACCGAATAGGCTCCACCCACCAACACCGCAAGAACGACGATGATTGGCAGAACCATCTCGTTCAGGATCATGACGAACGCTCCTCGCTCCTTGTCAGCGGCTTGTCCTCAACCAAGGGCCAATCCGAGAGCGCAGCAATATCCAGGCTAGCGATGGTTGCTAATGCACTATCCCACTCCAGTCCGGGGATGATCTCGTCAAGCAATCGGCTGGCATCTGTCGGGCACCGCTCATCGGACCAAGGGCCTCGAGGTGTCTCGATGGCAACGCTATTTTGAGTATGAAGATCTTCCCGGGCAGCTTGCTTCGCCAACTGCAATGACTGCTCGATTTCTGCCAGGATCTGCTGCCAGCGTGCTCGGGTATCGCCAGCGTTGTGAAATACCGGCGAGAACCCTAAGCGTTGGTAGTTGGCATCTTCACTGCGCAAATCATCATCGAGCCCAGCGGCACGACTCGCCGGGCCACCAACCCGGCGCGCTTGCTCCACCTCGAGCACGCCACCATCCAAGGCGGCCAGGTAAAAGAAGCCATAGCGCTCCAGGCGGCGACGCAGCGCATCGGCTCGCGAGTCACTGGTCAAGCGCATGGCCAAGTGCAGGACATGCAAGGCGGCGGACTCCCACCCAGCCAAGCGCAGACCATGGAACAAGCGGTGAAGGTGGTAACGTACCCGCGCGAGTTCGAGCCGGGCGATGGGGACCGATCGTTGTCGCGCGTCATGGAATACCGGGTCGAGTGCCACGAGATGGGGAAGAGATTGCGTGGTCCAACTCTGGACCAGATCGCCCTGCACGGTCACCTCTGCACTCATGCCAGGCGGAAAGGCGGGGAAAAACGGGCCTATACGAAAGGTCAGCGAATCGAGCGTCAGCCCATCGCGAATGTCGTCGTGCATGTTCATGGCCATGGGTCGGCCGTAGGGAACGCCCCCCATCATGCCCTCGCCACCATGGCCGTCATCGCCCAGCCCCTCCCAAGGATTGGGAGGATTGTCCGGCAGCAGGCGCGGTGAACTGCCTCGGCGCTGCAGCAGCAACTCACGATGGATAGCAGCCAACGCCCCCGGTAGTGCCTCGATATCATCGATACGCGTGGCATCTTCCAGTTCGGGAAGCGGTTCACAGCGAAACCACAGCGAGGAGGAAGGCCAAGGCAACTGATCGTGGACCCGGCGCAGCGCCTCGAGCAGATCGGGCTGCACACCGCCAGCCACCAACAGTACGCTGGCGTGGCGTGGCGAACCAACCAGTTCGATATTCGTCGCTTGCGCCAGACGACGCAGTACGACATCGCCTCCCATACCAAGCGCTGGGAACACCGGAACCGGCGTGAGCCCTGCCAGGCGGTGCAGCCAGCTCACTGCCATTTGAACACTCCCTCGCGCCAGGCATAGACGATACCCACCGAGAGAATGGCGAGGAACATGCCCATCTCCATGACCGCCTTCAGCCCTTCCTCGACATAGACCACTGCCCATGGATACATGAACATCATCTCCATCTCGAAGGCGATGAGCAGCAAGGTCATGGGGTAATAGCGGACGTGATAGCGGTTCCAAGCGTGGGTATCCGGTGAACCTCCCCCCAAGAAGGGGGCACGCTGTGGATAGGTCGGCATCGAAGAATGACGCTGAGGCAGCCATTGCACGAGCCATCCTGCCCCGAGAGCAAATAGCAAAATAATGAAGAGTGTGAGCAGCTCCATGCGAATCCCTCGCACCGCTGTCGCATCGAAAGACAAGTTACATTTCTGCCAATCGCTGCAAAATGCAGCCTAAAAGCATTTCCTCACATGAAAAACCTACCAAAGAAATCTATTCTCAAGGCTAGATGGCTTGAAAAATCTGAGCAAGCGATGGGTACATATTTTTACATCAACCCACTAATTGGCTGATATAAAATCACAAGCCAATAGCAACCAAGAAAAACAAAAGACTTCTTATTCAAGGAAAACAGAGAACACCAGAAAACGAGACCGAGATCATTCTACAGCCATGTATATAACCACAGATTAAAGAAAAACATTAAAAAATCACTTCATACATCAAAGATATTTTGCCCTAAAACATGACATGAAAATAAGCATATTGATGTTGTACCCAAGATGGAATTATCAATATCTATTGCTAGATGACACGCTATTTAGGAGAGAAAAATCAGAGCAGATGTTCAACGTTAAGCAACCTAGGAAGCCAGGCCTTGATCTTGCGCCAGGCACTGCCAGGCTCTTCCTCCAGCGTCACGTTACGCCCCGCCACTTCCGCACGCCAGGCCAACTTTCCATCGTTAGTCAATATCACCTCGTAACTGCGTTGGAGCGACATGCCCTGCTCCGCCAACGACCAGAGTTGTTGAACAAGTGCAGGGCTATCGATCAGCAACCCGACTTCACTGTTCCACCACACCGAACGAGGATCGGCGTTCATCGTCCCGATAAAGGCTCGTTCGTCATCGAAGGCGATGGCCTTGGTATGCATCCCCGAAATCTCACCGGAGGTATGTGGTCCATTTTCTGTCGGCAGGCTAGTGCGCAGCTCGAACAAACGCGCACCATGGGATAATAGAGTTGGCCGCCATGGCATGTAGGCACCGTGCAGCGAGGGCTGATCCGTCGATTCCAAGGAATTGGTGAGGATTGTCAGCCTGATTCCCCGTTCGGTCAGTGCCTCGTAATAGTGGATACTGGCTGGGGTCGGCACGACGTATGGCGATATGATCAACAGTCGCTGGTCCAGATTCTGAAAGGCATTGTCCAACTGGCCTAGCAGTGTCAGTTCCAGTTCAGGGTAGCCCTGAGAATCGAGCTTTTCCGGCCGATCCCACAGCGCGATAGCGGGTGCCCATTCCAACGATGCCAATAGGGCCTGACCAGCCTCACCGACGAAGCGCTGGGCCGATGGCCGTGTCGATAGCGCATCTTTCTGGCGCGCATCGGCGCTGAACGCCACAAGCAGATCGCGCCAAGCCGTTGGCGGGGCCTGTTCGAAGTACTGCAGCGGCACTGCCATGGGGTGGTTCCAGTAGTCGTCGAAGCTGTCCGAGAGCACATTCACCACCGGGCCGATCGCCATGACATCGAGGTCATTGAAATTGACGTCGCCTGGAGCAACCTCAAAATAGGCGTCGCTCAGGTTGCGCCCACCGGTAATACCTACCACACCATCCGCCAACCACAACTTGTTGTGCATGCGTCGATGTCGCTGATCGAAGTCGGCGGCCAATGCCAGCAAGTAACCCGGCCAGTTGTCTCGTCCTGCGGGAACCGGATTGAAGACGCGTACCTCGACATTTGGCTGACTGTCAAAAGCAGCCAACATTTCCTGTTTACCGACACTGGTCATGTCATCGATCAGCAGACGCACCCGAATGCCACGTTGCGCGGCATTCAACATCCGCTTCAACATCGCTCGCCCGACCCGGTCATCCGCCAGGAGATACGTCTGCACATCGAGAGTTGCTTGCGCCTGATCCGCCAGCGCAGTACGCAAAGCAAACGCTTCCGGTCCCTCTGTTATCAGCCTCAGACCGCTCAACCCCGCGTATTTCTCGGTGGCCTGCTGAACCCAGGCCCCTAGATAGGTAGCCTGCGCGATATCACGATCCAAGGCTGTCGAGAATGTCCTGGGGACCTCGATCGTCGCACAGCCGTCCAGCAGCAAAGCGCCGGCCAATGCCAGTAGGAGTCTCTTGTCAGCAGTCACGGTCTGCCTTATATCGAATTCATGTTATTAGAATGATAAATCGTGCCATCTCCGGAGGCACTGGCTTCGCTATCGCGGAGTCGGTAGTTCGGGGGTATAGAAACGCCGCCTCACGGCGGCGTTCCGAGTGACTATCAGTATATACCTCAATAACGATATTCGTCCGGCTTATACGGCCCCTCCACCGGCACACCGGTATACTCGGACTGAGCCTCGGTCATCCGCGTGACGACACCCCCGAAGCCCTCGACCATGTAGCGGGCCACCTCTTCATCGAGGTGCTTGGGCAGCACGCTAACCGAAAGTCCACCGGCCTTGTCGTCATCGCTCAGCTCAGCGAAACGGCGCTCATAGAGGTGGATCTGCGCCAACACCTGGTTGGCGAAGGAGCCATCCATGATCCGTGAGGGGTGACCGGTGGCATTACCCAGATTCACCAGACGGCCTTCGGAGAGCAATAAGAGGTAGTCGTCGCTCTTGGGGTCGTACTCGTCCGGATCGCTATCGCGATAGACCTTGTGGACCTGAGGCTTGACCTCTTCCCAATGCCATTGGCGACGCATGTAGGCAGTATCGATCTCGCTGTCGAAGTGGCCGATATTACACACCACCGCCCCCTTCTTGAGCGCCTTGAGCATCGGGGCATCACAGGCATTGATGTTGCCGGTGGCGGTTACCACCAGGTCGATCTTGCCCAACAATTCACGATCGATGCTATCGATGCCCTTGTTGATGCCATCAACGTAGGGGGACACCACCTCGTAGCCGTCCATGCACGCCTGCATGGCACAGATCGGGTCGATCTCACTGACCTTGACGATCATGCCTTCCTGGCGCAGCGAGGCGGCCGAGCCTTTACCGACATCGCCGTATCCCACCACCAACGCCTGCTTGCCAGCCATCAGATGGTCGAGGCCACGCTTGATCGCATCGTTAAGACTGTGGCGACAGCCATACTTGTTGTCATTCTTCGACTTGGTCACTGCGTCGTTGACATTGATGGCCGGCACCTTGAGCTTGCTGTCGCGCAGCATCTCCTGCAGGCGGTGCACGCCGGTGGTGGTCTCTTCGGAGATACCGTGGATGTTGGCAAGCAGCTCAGGGCGCTTGTCATGCAGCAGCGCGGTCAGGTCACCACCATCGTCGAGCACCATGTTGGGTGTCCATTCATCAGGGCCTGCAACGGTCTGCTCGATACACCACCAGAACTCTTCTTCGGTCTCGCCCTTCCAGGCGAACACCGGAATACCGGCGGCAGCAATGGCGGCAGCGGCATGATCCTGGGTCGAAAAGATATTGCACGACGACCAGCGTACGCTGGCGCCAAGCTCGATCAATGTCTCGATCAGCACCGCGGTCTGAATGGTCATATGGATACAGCCGGCGATTCGCGCACCCGCCAGCGGCTGCTGCTGGCGATATTTCTCACGGATCTTCATCAATGCCGGCATCTCGGTTTCAGCGATGCGGATCTCACGGCGGCCCCAATCGGCCAGGGTGATATCGGCGACCTTGTAATCCTGGGGGGTCGTGTCAGCGGAAGCCAGTTGGCTCATCGTTCTACTCCATTCCGGGGAATGGGCGCCGTTGCCTATGCACAGCGTCTGTCCGAGCCTCGCACCCGTCTACGATCGTCACCGGGTGCTGCAGCGCCCCTCGGACAGCAGCAACAGAACAACCGAGTTCTTCGCAGTTCACTACAGCTCAAGCGGTTTTTCAATCAACGTTGCGTTTTCGCCAGCCTGAAAACATCAACGCCCCGCATAGCAGGGCGTTGATATCGACGATTCGCATGGGAACTCAGAGGTCGGCGGCGTCGCGCAGAGCTTCGGCCTTGTCGGTCTGCTCCCACGGGAAGGCGAGGAAAGTCTCGGTGTGTTCCTCACCACTGACATCCTTCCACGTATAGGTGGTCTCGAAGGGCTCACGACCAAAGTGGCCGTAGGCCGCCGTGAGGCGGTACATGGGATGCAGCAGGTCGAGCATGCGGGTGATGGCATGCGGACGCAGGTCGAAATGCTCGCGCACCAGTTCGATGATACGAGCGTCGCTGACCTTGCCGGTACCGAAGGTGTCAACCGACATAGAGGTCGGCTCGGCGACACCGATAGCGTAGGAGACCTGGATCTCACACTTGTCGGCCAAGCCCGCGGCAACGATGTTCTTGGCCACGTAGCGGCCGGCATAGGCGGCACTGCGGTCGACCTTGGATGGGTCCTTGCCGGAGAAGGCACCGCCGCCATGGCGGGCCATGCCGCCATAGGTGTCGACGATGATCTTGCGCCCGGTCAAGCCACAGTCGCCCACAGGACCACCGATCACGAACTTGCCGGTCGGGTTGATGTGATACTGCGTGGTCTCGGTCAGCCACTCGCTCGGCAGCACATGCTCAATGATCTCGCGCTTGACCATCTTGCGTAGATCTTCCGGGTCGACATCCGGGTCGTGTTGGGTCGACAGCACCACGGCATCCACGGCGCAAGGCTTGCCGTCGTCGCCATAGCGGAAGGTCACCTGGCTCTTGGCGTCCGGACGCAACCAGGGCAGCATCCCGTTCTTGCGCAGTTCAGCCTGACGCTCGACCAGGCGATGCGCATAATGGATCGGCGCCGGCATGTAGGATTCGGTCTCGTTGGTAGCATAGCCGAACATCAAGCCTTGGTCGCCAGCTCCCTGATCCTCGGGCTTACTGCGGTCAACGCCCTGGGCGATGTCCACGCTCTGTTTGCCGATCAGGTTGAGCACGCCACACGTCTCGCCGTCGAACCCCACGTCGGACGAGGTATAGCCGATATCCATGATCACCTGACGCACCAACTCTTCCAGGTCGATCCAGGCCGCGGTGGTGATCTCACCGGCAACGATGGCCACACCGGTCTTGACCATCGTTTCACAGGCGACGCGTGCCTGCTTGTCACGCGCGATGATGGCGTCCAGCACCGCATCGGAGATTTGATCGGCAATCTTGTCCGGGTGCCCTTCGGAAACGGACTCGGAAGTAAACAGGGAGTATTCGCTCATCGCGTCCTCGACCCTCTCTGTAAAAAAACGCTTGATGCAGTGCTCGACGAAACCCGGCTGGGCGTTGCCGCCGATTTGGGGGCAAGAGTTTACACCTTGGTTTGCCTCGTTCCTAGAAATTTACTGTTGACCGAATCGTGATGCTATCCCTTGCCGCCTATTCCGTGCCTGAACCGGGATGACATACGATTTGATGGATGATCGCATCTCGGCGACAATAAGCGCCCTGATTCACCCGCGCCGTCCCTCGAGCGGCGTCACCCAGCTATCGGATGCCGGTCGATTGCAGTCAAGACTGTGGTTTGCCGGCGTTATGCTTATTTGCCGCAGGCGAGGAGCTACCCCATGCCGTCCCGTTTCGAACTGGCCAACGCCATTCGCGCCCTGTCCATGGATGCCGTGCAGAAGGCCAATTCCGGCCATCCCGGTGCCCCCATGGGCATGGCCGACATCGCCGAGGTACTGTGGAACGATTACCTGTCCCACAACCCGTCCAATCCCCATTGGGCCAACCGCGACCGTTTCGTGCTCTCCAACGGTCACGGTTCGATGCTGCTCTATTCGCTGCTGCACCTGACCGGCTACGAGCTGGGCCTCGAGGACCTGCAGCACTTCCGCCAGTTGCATTCGCGCACTCCCGGCCATCCGGAGCTGGGCTATACCCCGGGGGTCGAGACCACCACCGGCCCGCTGGGTCAGGGCCTGGCCAACGCGGTGGGCATGGCCATCGCCGAGCGTGCCCTGGCGGCGCAGTTCAACCGCCCCGGTCACGAGATCATCGATCATTACACCTATTGCTTCGTCGGCGACGGCTGCCTGATGGAGGGCATCTCGCATGAGGTGAGCTCGCTGGCCGGCATGCAGGGGCTGGGTAAGCTGGTGGTGTTCTATGACGACAACGGCATCTCCATCGATGGCGAGGTCGAGGGTTGGTTCACCGACGATACCGCCAAGCGTTTCGAGGCCTATGGCTGGCACGTGGTGCCCAATGTCGACGGTCACCAGCCCGACGAGGTCAAGGCGGCCATCGAGCTGGCGCGTCAACACGACGACAAGCCGAGCCTGATCGTGTGCCGCACCATCATCGGCTTCGGCGCGCCCAACAAGCAGGGCAAGGAGGAGTGCCACGGCGCGGCCTTGGGCGAGGACGAGGTGGCCGCGGCGCGCGGGCAGCTCGACTGGCCGCATGCGCCCTTCCATGTGCCGGAGGCCATCTACCAGGGCTGGGACGCGCGCGAACTGGGCGCGAAGCGGGAGGCCGACTGGGAGGCGCGCCTGGCGCGTTATGCCGAGGCCTATCCGGCCGAGGCCAAGGAGCTGCAGCGCCGCTTGAAGGGCGAGTTGCCGGTGGATCTCACCAGCGAGGCGCTGATCGAGCAAGCCCAGGCCAACGCCGAGAGCGTCGCGTCGCGCAAGGCGTCGCTGGGCTGTCTCAATGCCCTCGGCCCGCAGTTGCCCGAGTTGCTCGGCGGCAGTGCCGACCTGGCGCCGTCCAACCTGACCTTCTGGAAGGGCGCCAAGGCGATCAGCGCTTCCGAGCCCAGCGGCAACTACCTGCATTACGGGGTACGCGAGTTCGGCATGGGCGCGATCATGAACGGCATCAGCGCGCATGGCGGCTTCATTCCCTACGGGGCGACCTTCCTGACCTTCATGGAGTACATGCACAACGCGGTGCGCATGGCGGCGTTGATGAACCGCCAGGTGATCTACGTGTTCACCCATGACTCCATCGGGCTCGGCGAGGACGGCCCCACCCACCAGCCGATCGAGCAGCTGGGGGCGCTGCGCAGCACTCCCAACCTGTCGACCTGGCGCCCGGCCGATGCGGTGGAGACCGCCGCTGCCTGGGACGCGGCGCTCAAGCGTCATGGCGCGCCCACCGCGCTGGTGCTGTCGCGCCAGACCCTGCCGCACCAGGCGCGCACCCAGCAGCAGTTGGGCGAGATCGAGCGTGGTGGGTACGTATTGAAAGAGAGCATCCTCAAGGACAACGTGGTGACACCCGAGCTGATCCTGATCGCCACCGGCTCCGAGGTCGGCCTGGCGATGGATGCTGCCGTCGAGCTCGAATCCCGAGGCAAGGCGGTGCGCGTGGTGTCGATGCCCTCCACCGACACCTTCGATGCCCAGCCCGCCAGCTACCGGGAATCGGTGCTGCCGGCCGGTGTGACCAAGCGCCTGGCTATCGAGGCCAGCCACTTCGCCTACTGGTACAAGTACGTGGGCCTCAATGGGCGCATCGTCGGCATGGACGGCTTCGGCGAGTCGGCGCCGGGCGGCGACCTGTTCAAGCACTTCGGCTTCACCATCGACAATGTCGTGGAGCAGGCCGAAGAACTGCTGGCCAAGTAAGCGTCACGTACGGAAATGACAAGGGCACGGCTCGCGCCGTGCCCTTTTTCATTGCTCTCTTCTCTGCCAACCTTTCCTCAGGCTTTTGTACGAAAAGTCGTCGAGCGATGGCAGTTTTCGGACAAAATCTAGGCGATCGTCACATCCGGCGACAGGTACACATCCTGTATCGCGTTCAGCAATTCCACCCCTTCCGTCATCGGCTTCTGGAACGCCTTACGCCCGGAGATCAGCCCCATGCCACCGGCGCGCTTGTTGATCACCGCGGTACGCACGGCCTCGCCAAGATCGGAATGCCCCTTGGAGCCACCACCCGAGTTGATCAGCCCGGCGCGGCCCATATAGCAGTTGGCCACCTGATAGCGGGCCAGGTCGATGGGATGATCCGAGGTCAACTCGTCGTAGACCTTGTCATGGGTGTGCCCAAAGCCAACTGCCCGGTAACCGCCGTTGTTCTCGGCCAGCTTCTGTTTGACGATATCGGCCTTGATGGTCGCCGCCAAATGAATGGCCTGGCCGGTGAGGTCCGAGGCAACGTGATAGTCGGTGCCGTCCTTCTTGAAATCCGAATTGCGCAGATAGGCCCACAGCACGGTGACCATGCCCAGCTCATGGGCACGCTCGAAGGCTTCGCTGATCTCCATGATCTGGCGACGGCTCTCCTGGGAGCCGAAGTAGATGGTCGCCCCCACGGCTACGCAACCCATCTCGTGGGCCTGCTCTACCTGGGCGAACAAGGTCTGGTCGTAGATGGCCGGATAGGTCAGCGTCTCGTTGTGGTTGAGCTTGAGCATCATCGGGATCTTATGGGCATAGCGCCGCGCCACCGACGACAGTACTCCCAGGGTCGACGCCACGCAGTTGCAACCACCCTCGACGGCCAGCTCGACGATATTCTTGGGGTCGAAATAGATCGGATTCGGCGCGAACGAGGCTCCCGCCGAGTGCTCGATCCCCTGGTCCACAGGCAGAATGCTCAGATAGCCGGTACCGGCCAGTCGGCCATGATTGAACAGGCTCTGCATATTGCGTAGCACATGAGGGGTACGATCGCTGTCGGCCATCACCCGGTCCACGAAGTCCGGGCCTGGCAGGTACAGGTCTTCTCGGCGGAACCCGCTACAGGTGTGACCAAGCAGGCTATCAGCCTCCTCGCCCAGCAGTTGTTCAATGTCCTTCATCGTCGCGTCCTCTCCTTGAGATAGTGTCTACTCTTCCAAATGCAGGATGTACTCTTCCAAGCGTAGAGGAAGATCGTGCTCATGATGCCCCTCCACGCTTCGGCAGCCAACCCCGGCTCTACTAGCCATACCACAAAAGAAAGACGCCCTTCCATGGGGAAGGGCGCCAGATTGCTGACAAAGTCCTGGCCCTTCGGCCAGGACTTTGTTGTTATTAGGGAATGCTAAAAGATCCCGGTCCTACCCAACACGAGCTGGAGATGGTCACGCTGGAAGAGCTGGTGCCTTCCGATCATCTGCTCCGGCGCATCGATGCCATCATCGACTTCTCCTTTATCCGCGACGAGACCCGTCACTTGTACTGCGAGGACAACGGTCGCCCCGCGCTGGATCCCGTTCTCCTGTTCAAGGCGCTGTTCATCGGCTACCTGTTCGGCATTCGCAGCGAGCGCCAGCTCGTCCGCGAGCTTCAGGTGAACGTGGCCTATCGCTGGTTCCTGGGCTTGCGTCTGACCGACAAGGTGCCGGACGCCTCGACCTTCAGCCAGAACCGGCGCCGGCGGTTCCGTGACAGCGATATCGCGCAGCGACTGTTCGATCATGTGGTGGAGCAGGCGATGCAACAGGGCCTGGTGGGCGGTCGTGTCCTGTACACCGACAGCACCCACATCAAGGCCAATGCCAATCGCCGTCGTTTCACGATGCAGGAGGTGGAGACGACACCGCAGGCCTATCTGGCAGAGCTGGAAGAGGCGGTGGTCGCCGATCGGGAGGCTCACGGAAAAAAGCCGCTGCCGCCTCGTCGAGAGGCGGAACCCGAGCCCACCGCCAAGAAGATCAGTGATACCGATCCCGACAGCGGCTACATGGTGCGGGAGGGCAAGCCCAAGGGGTTTTTCTACCTGGATCACCGAACGGTGGATGGCAGGCACGCCATCATCACCGATGTGCACATCACGCCCGCGAGCGTGCACGACAGCGTGCCCTACCTGGAGCGGCTGGATCGCCAACGCCGACGCTTTGGATTCGATGTGGCCGCCGTTGGGCTGGACGCCGGTTACTTTACCGCCGCGATTTGCCAAGGGTTGGAGAAGCGCCAACTTTACGGTGTGATCGGTTATTGTCGGCCCAGCAAGCCGAAAGGCATGATGCCGAAACGCCTCTTCGTGTATGACGCCGATCAGGACGGTTACCGCTGTCCAGAAGGCCAGACGCTGCGTTATGCGACTACCAACCGGGAAGGCTATCGTCATTACCACTCGGACCCGGTCTGGTGCCGGGAGTGCCCACGCCTAGCGACTTGCACACGCAGAGAGCACTACCGCAAGACGGTGACTCGCCACGTCTGGGAAGACGCCAAGGAGCGGGTGGGGAGCCGCCGGCTGGAGCCGGTAGGCAAACGAATTTACGAGCGCCGCAAGGAGACGGTGGAGCGCAGCTTCGCAGATGCCAAGCAACTCCATGGGTACCGCTATGCTCGCATGCGGGGAATCGCTGGAATGCGAGAGCAGGCCTTGCTCTGTGCGGCAGCGCAGAACCTCAAGAAAATGGCCTTGGCGGCCTGAGAGGGGCCCGGTCGTCGAATTTTCCTTCCAGCGACACCTTCAGGAAGCCCCATACTCGCTTGAGAGCGCCATTTTCTGCCTCTCGAGAGATAAATCGTGTTGTAGCGCTCCCTTCCGTCGCGAGCAAAGAACGCGAGCGTAGAAACACAAACCCCGCAAAAAATGCGGGGTTCGTCAGCAGTCTGACGCCCTTCCATGGGGAAGGGCGCCTGATGGAGAGGAACTCAGCATTCTGCATCAAGCCGCTCGCACTTCGATACGACGGCTGCGGTGAGTCTCCTTCTTGGGCAGCACCAGATGCAGCACGCCACTATCGACCCGCGCTTCGATGGCCTCAGTATCGATCTCATGACTCAGCGTGAAGCGACGCGCATACCGTTGAGCACGAACCTCCGCATAGGTCGCGGCAATGCCTTCCGGCATGTCGATCTGGATTTCGCCCTCCAGGCTGAGTACGTTGTTGTCCACCTCGATACTCAACCCCTCACGCGTCACGCCAGGCATGTCGGCAAGGATATGCAGCGCATTGTCCTCCTCGTAGATGTCCACCAGTGGCAACAAGGCACTGTCTTGCCGTTCACGAGTGGCAACTTCACGGGACGCTTCACGCTTGGTGACATCGTTCATGACCATTCACCTCCTCACTCTCACGCTGCCTGAATCTCGATACGCCGTGGCTTGAGTTCCTCGCGCTTGGGCAGCAAGATCTCGAAGACACCATTGCGGAAATGCGCTTCAGCACGGTCGACATCCAGCCCGTCGGGCAACGCGATGGAACGCGCAAACTCGCCACTGAACCGCTCGCGACGGAAATAGGGGCGTCTTTCTTCCCCCTCCGCTTTGGGCAGTTGCACCTCACGCTTGCCTCTCAGCGTCAGCACATTGTCCTGAACGTTGACTTCGAGATCGGAAGTGGACAAACCAGCCGCAAAGACATAGACGCGAATCGCGTCGTCGGTACGACCGACGTTGATCATCGGGAAACTGCCACGCGGGACCGAGCGGATATCCGCCGCCCAGGACTCCGGAAAGAACTCATCCAGAAACTGTTGGAACCAGTCCATGCCTTGGGACTGATTTGTATTGAAACGCCTGAGATCTCCGAACATATCGAACACCTCCTACGCTATAACAGGTCATCTATTTTGCGGGTCACCCCGAACCGCGGTACCTTGAGCCTCTCGCTCACCCAGGTCCCGTACCACAGAAATAGGTACACTACGGCGATTTTCAAGGCCCTGTTCTGGCACTGAAACCATGGGACCGCACTGCCTTTTACAGTTCACGACAAGGACGATCATGTCGATACTGCGCGGCTTCCTGTGGCTACTCGGCTTCCTGATACTCGGCGATACTCTGGTGACGCTTCTGGCGCTGCCCATTTCCAACGGGGTGGCCGGCATGTTGCTGATCACCGTCTGGCTGATGGTACGTGGGCGGCTGAATGACGATATCGCCATTGCCAGCCAGTCGCTGATCCGCCTGCTGGCGATGCTGATCATGCCCGGTGTGGTGGGAGTCTTCTTCATTGCCGATGAGTTTGCCGGTCACTGGCTGGCGATCGCGGTCGCCCTGATTGTCGGCACCTTGCTCAGCGTCTTGACCACGCTATGGCTCATGCTGCGTTTCATGCCCAAGGCTGCCCAATCCAGCGAGGAGTCGACGAACAGGGCGGGACATCCTCATGAGTGAATTGCGCGACCACTTGCTAAGCACCCCCATCCTGGCGATCGCCCTGACCCTGGCCGCCTATCTTGCCAGCCTCAAGGTCTTCGAAAGGCTCGGTCGGCCAAGCTGGTGCCCACCGGTGCTGCTCGCTGCCCTGCTGACGGCCGCCACCTTATGGCTGCTGGCCATCGACTATGCCGACTACCGGCTCGGTGCCGGGTGGCTGACACTGCTTCTCGGCCCGGCCACAGTGGCACTCGGCGTACCGCTATACCAGCAGCTCCACCATATCCGCGCGCTATGGCGACCTATCCTGGTCAGCCTGCCCCTCGCCGCCACGCTGGCCGCCTTCTATTCCATCGCCCTGGCCTGGTTATTCGGAGCATCCCCACAAGTACTGGCATCGCTGGCACCCAAATCGGTCACCGCCCCCATCGCCATCGGTATCACCGAGCAGATCGGCGGCTCCATTCCGTTGATGATGGGCGGCCTACTGATCACCGGGGTGATGGCCACCACTTGCGTCGGCTTGCTGGCCAAACACCTGAAGATCACCGATCAGCGGGTGCTGGGCTTTGTGCTCGGCGTCAACGGCCACGCCATTGGAACCGTACGCGCCTTCGAACTCGGCCCCACCGCCGGCGCTTTCGCCTCACTAGGCATGAGCCTGACCGGCATCTTTACTGCGCTGTTTCTGCCACTGGCATGGCGGGTGTTGGGGTTATGAGAGATGAGCGTCAGGCCGTCAGTTTCTCCTGCTCGTAAACCTCGGCAAAGACCTCGGTGATGAGCCGCTGCAGGTTCCGCTCGTGCAACGCCTTGACCTTCGCGGACAGTCGCTTCAACTCCTCGCTGGGCTTGGCCCATTGTGCTTCGGGGGGTGGCTGTGACCATTCATCGAGGCTCGCCGGCAGGCTCTTGCGCCCCGCCTTCTGGATGGCGCGGATTTCCCATTCGGCGAGATGAAAGGGAATCGTCCACAGGTCGAGAATGTGCCACAGGTACCATATCGTCACCTTGAACAGACCGATCTCGCCCTCACGGTAGCGACGATGCAGGCGCGCTCGGGCGTTGTGGAAGGTATGCACGCCCTCATAGGGTGGATCCCCGGGGCGCTGCAGGCCGTGCGGATCCTGGATCTCCTCGCGGGTATGTACCTCGTACTCCATATAGGCGCGCACCGATTCCCATAGCCCCATCGCCAACGGCATCCCGGGCTGCGGCAATTCGAGGAAATGCTGCTGCTCGGTCTCGGGATCGATAAAGCCGATGCCTAGCCCATACTGGCGCTGAACACCATATTGGGTCGCCCCTTGGGCCTGAGTCACCCAGGCCGCCACGCTCTCCCAGGGCACGATGATCGGTGGCTTGCCCCCGCCAGGCTGATAAGCGACTTCACGGCGCTGGCGATGGAAGCGGGTCGGGACATCCTTGCGGAACTTAAAGTGGTACTGGCATTTGATCACCAAGGCCAGTATCAGTGCCAAAGTACAGATGACCAAAGCAGGCGCAAAGGCCTCATTAATAACCCCATTAAACCCCACAAAGAAATACTCAACATCCTTACTGACAAGCCACAGAGCCCCCCCCCCTATCGCAGGAAAAAGGAAAACCATCATTAAAAAACCAATAAAAGGAATCCCTAATGTAAACTGCCAAGTAAAAGGCGTCGGCATGCTCCCGCCGAAGTCCAGATAGGCATCATTCACCTCACCGATGGCCTGATTGAAATCCACTGGCGCCGATCCCGTAGGCAGGGGAGCAGGCGACAGGTAGCTAACCTTGCCACCGGGAAAGGTCTCGATATCTCCGGCCCGGTGAGGCTGGCGAATATCGGGACGCGGTGTCTGGGGTTTATTGGCTGCCATTTGTGATGCCTTGAATCATATAAGAAGAAGTGGATCGATTTCCTGCCATCCCGCCGGTTCACCGCGTACGGCCACGTCTGGCAAAACGACACCCTTGGGCCTGCGTTGGGGGCCACAACTGACAAGTTGTCACTTATCAGCGGATACGGATGTTCTTGCGGTACTTCTCTTTCTGGATTTTCTTGACGCTTTCCTCGTCCATGTCGCGCCAGTAACGCGGGTTGCGCTTCTTGCGCTTGTCGGCGCCGGCCGTGGTGGGGTCCTTGTGGCGGTGGATCTCCAGCGCGGGCACGTCCGGCAGTGGCTGGGAAACGTCCATGTAGCGCTGCAGGAACTGCCAGGCAGCGATCAGCTCTCCCTGCATATTGGTGGAGGGAAACTGAGCATCTAGCGTCTGCTTGAGGCGCTCCATGGGATGATAGAGGATCAGTGAATAGGTCGAACTGCCCTGAGTATCGGGCGAGCTTTGCAGAAAGGCATCGAACTCGTGAAACGGCGCCTGAAGGAGCCGCTTCCAGGGTTTCTTGGGATGGTAGATGGTAAATAGCCCTGTCTGGCGATTGGCTTCCCAGAGCGGGCCTTTTCGCATACCGAGAAAAATGTCGGGCCTTTTTTGATTTAGTACCCCCCCCCCTTTCCATAAAACAAATGTTACTAACGCGACGGGGAAAACAAGTTTAGCCATCATAAGTATGGCCAAAAAAGATTTCTCATACTCTCCGTCAAAAAAAGCCATCCCCAACATTCCTAAAATTGCCACACACATCACTAAGAGGCTTAGGAAAAAAAAACCTTTTCCAATAGCAGTGGACATGTAGATCAAATATGCAGACAACTTATAGTTTGGAGGCATAATCGCTTGATGGTCGTAACGCACCTTCAAGCTGCAAAAGACCTCATCGCCTTCCAGATTTTTCTCGGCACGCTGCGCTTCCCAGTTCTGGGAAATGGCAATGTTGTTGAACCCATACTCGTCTTCCGTGCCAGTGTCTCGGGTCTTGCGGTCCCACGACAACCGGGTACCAAATATCTTGTCACGCTTGGGATGGGCTTCCTCCCATTGGCGACGCTGCTCGGGAGTATAGGCCGTAGCGGCATAGTAGCCGTCAAAGGTTTCGTTAGCTGACATCGAGGGTTTCCTTGATCCAGTAGTCGTCCGTCGCATCCTCGAGACTCAGAACTTCCGTCATATCACTGGGCATCTCCTCCAAGGGGGGTGGGGCCGGGAAAATACGCCGGTTGGGCAGCAACGGTGGGCGCGTGGTTTCGCGGAACTGGAGTTGGATGTCCCAACGATAGACATCCCCGCTACCGAAGCCATAGACCCGCTCGCTCTTGGGAGTATGAACAAAATAGGTGATGCAGTGAGACGCCAATTGCGTCAAGAGTGGAGGTACCCGGGTGGAGGAGCGTCGTTCCCAGATACTGCCGGCAGGCGATACACTACGCTCGCCCCGCACCAGCGACAACGCCGCGACATCCTGCAACTCAACGCCCATCCCGGGCAGGGCGCTGCGTACCTCGATAGCCGTGTTGATCCCCTGCTGCAAGTTTGGCTGCGCTTGCCACAAGCGACCCAAGGGACTGGTCGTGCCAGACGGTCGATCATGCGTCTGGCCGAGCCGGGCCAGCAACGCATCGCGCTCCACCGGGGAGACGCGACGTATCGAAACCTGGATATTGGCCAGCAGGCTCTGTAGGCGGTAGTAGGCTTCCTCTGGATCCAGTAACCACGGGGCGTCGTCACGTTGATCGCCGAAGGGCCCGTGTTTGAGCCACTGTTCCACCGGGCCATCGGTGAGCCAGATACCGGAGATACTCCCCCCCAGCAATAACGCCAGGCCGATCCACCCCACCGGGCCACTAAACACCATCAGCAAGGTGGCACCGATGGCAGCAGCGGCAAAAGCAATGCCGGCATCAGTATCACCCTCGTCGAAGCGGCCGACTGCCTCCCAGGTCATGGAGATGGCCAGCAGCAGACCCGAGGCCTTGGTGACCGACCAGTTGACCCGAATCAGGCTGGGGAACAGGCGCGAGACGATGTTGGTTTGAGAATTACGTATCAGCACCTTCTGGCTGATCTCGCTAACATACACGATCGGTCGTGGGGCCTGATGGCGCTTGGCGATATAGTCGCTTAAGTTCAAGGTAGCTAAGGTCAAATCAACAACAGCTGCAGCGAGAGACACCCCTGTTTTTAACTCAAGTTCCCGGAGTGCTGGTAAACTCTGCCACAAGTTCATCGCTTCAGCGACCACGAGAATATACGGTAATTTGATAACTTCGGCGCCGCGCTCGGCCCAGCCAATCTGGGTTCTTCCCCGTCGTACCATCTTGGCGGCCTGGGAATCGGCATCGGCGAAGACGAAGCGAACTTCACGCGCTTCCCCTACCTCTTGCATGGATCTCAGACGCTGCTTGTTGGTACCTCCCAGCAGCTTGTTATCTTGAGTGCGATAGACTTCACCATAGAATTGGCGCTGGTTGTTGCGGGCCAGGTATTCCCGCTCCGCCTTGTCGAGCCCGAACGTCAGTCCCGAGGCAACGTCCTCGACACCGAGCAATACCTTGCGGCTCATATCGACACTGCCCAGTGGTTGGAAGGTCAGATCGCCGATGAGTGCATGCAAGGCGCCACGCGAGGCATTGAACGATGGCAGGTAAAGCCTGGCCGCCATGGCCGTTCGCTGGCTTTCATCGGCCACTTGAGCCAGCAGATTGTTGCCACTTTCGGCAATCTTGCCGAACAGCGTGTCCAAGGCGTTAGTCCAGCGCTTCAACTCGCCGGTGGCACTGGTTCGGGCCATGGCCGCAAGGATCGACACCTCCAGCGTGTACAGTTCATCACTGGCGGGTGGCTGGCTACGCTGACTTTCGTTGGCCAGGGCCAAGGGACGGAAAGTGCCACTACCATCGTTGGCTTCTTCTTCCGGCAGGCTGAAGGGCTGCTCGACGGGGTATGTCTCGCTGTCCGGAAAGCACATGGCATGCAGCGGCTCGCGGCTGCCGTCTTCCAGCAGTGCCAGCAAGGTACGCTGTGCTGCCCGAGCATGCGAGCGTCCGAACTGGTTGGCGATATCCTGATTCAGCAGCGTATCGGCGCGCTGGGGGTCGAGGCTCAGGGCGGTGAAACACTGCTGGGCGATCTCGAAGCCGCTGAGGTAGTCGCCGCCCTCCAGGCTGAAGTAGTCGGCCAGCACACGCTGATAGCTCGCATCGCCCAAGTAGTCGGCCAATCGGGTCTGGTGGGCTTCCCACAGGTCATGGGCGATATCACGCGCCAGGGTAGCCACAGCGGTATGGAACTTGCCGGCGCGATAGCCAAGAACCTCACCGTCAGCAAACTCGTGCAGAGGGTTGTCCTGGTCGCCGATGCGCTCGGGCATGAGGCGCTTCTGTACCATGATGGCGCTGCGGTAATGCGGCCGGCTGGCACAACGCTCGAGCAATGCCGACAAGTAGCCTTGCGACTGCTGGGTTTGAACCAGGGCATGACGCAGCTCGAACATGGGATCGTCGATGACGAGCCCCGGAATCTGACGTTGCCGGGCATCTTCGAAGACATCGCTACCCGCTGGCGCATCTTTCCAAGGCAGTGGCGTATTTTCTTCACCATCCGAAGCACCACTCGCTGCAGTGTCGCGATGGCTTTGAGTGATCGCTTCCGCGGCGGCAGCGCGCAGCCCTGCCTCCAACCTCGAGGGCGAGTCCGGTTTCTTGGCGTTGTTCCAGGCAACGTTGACGGCTTCGGGACCTCCAGCATCCAGTTGCTGTTGCTCGGTCTCGATTTCTGCATAACGTGACGTCACCGCCTGCCCGGTCAGGTCTTCAGTCCATAGCGGCGGGTGGGCGATCTGCCATTCGAGCCCAGGGCAGCGCTCACGCTGAGCAGATAGCTGCTCGGCAGCCAACAATCGTCCGCTCGACACGGTTTGCGCCGGCGCCTGCAGCGACACCGACTGAAAACGTTGATTGAGCACAGTGGGGTTGGCCTCGAGGTAATTCAGGCGAGGGGCGGACCACTGAACGTCGGAAAAGGCGACCTTGACCTCCGACGACAGCCAGCTCAGGTCTTGCCTTGCCGGCAGCCAGATTTCCACGAGCGGCTTGCCCACGCTAGGGCGATGATTATCGGCGTATTCGCCAGCATTATCCCGATGTTGTGCCAAATCGACATCGCGGAACTCCCATTGCCCGGATTCCGACATGGCGATTTCTATTTCCCGCCAAATGGCCCCTTGATAGTGAACGTAGAGATAGCCGGGGCGGGCCGGGAGCGCATGCTTATTCCCATCCAATAGCGACTGCCAGAGAGCCAGAGGCATAACGGGCTGCACCACATGATGCTGCCACACGGTGCGTTGCGGATGTTCCTGCCAGGGCGTCTGCTGGACACGTCGGAACAACGGCACGCGAATCGGTGCTCCCTCTTCGCTGGCGATCTCCAGCCATACATTGCGTTCCGGTTGATCCTTCCAGGTCCAACCATGAATCCGGCTCAACGGTTCCGGCAAATCCTCCTCTTCTACCCGAGCCGTCAGGGCCTCCTGCTCCTGCTGATCGGTCCGGTCATAGAAAACGAAACGGTGTCCCTCAGGATGTTCCTTACCCATGACCTGGATAAAGAGCTTCTGATCTTCACATGCCTTGTGCTCGCTGAGTTCCCCGCTCATACGACATCCCCTTCCCTGGCGTGATCGATATGTTCCCTGAGCACGTCCAGACGACGGCTGACAGGGACATTTATCAATATGTCATGGATCTCCGAGTCTGCGAGACGTCGGATCAACTCAAAAAACTCTCTGTACTGATCGGCAGGAATTTCGAGTTGCTGAGCCGCACGATAGTGCTCGATAAACCGATATCTCGTGTCACCATCATCGAGGCTTTCCTCTGGCCTCCGATAGGCGCGCCAAGCACGCCTTGCCAGGATATGTGCTTCCAGTGCGTCTTCCTGCTCCCTGGACAATGCAATCGGTTGTGTTGCATTCAACTCCAGAGCTTCGACATCACTTTCATCGTGGCAGAGCGCGTGCCAACATGGTCCTTCATTGTGCTGTTGCTGCAGTGTTGTCCCGAACCAGATCCAGCATTCTAGAGGTCCAAGCCATTGCCGGCTTGGACGAGAAGATGACTCGAACAAGGCGGCAGCAATATCCGGATGGTAGTAGCGCAGCATGCCCTTACGGTCATCGTAAAAGCGCACCTCCAGGCAGCGTCGCAAATGCGCGAAGACCTCGGCCTCGGACGCTTGGCTCGACACTACGATCCCCGGAGAGATCCCCGTTTTAGGGTCCTGTTCGAAAGCGTGAAGAATGTCGCCCCTAACATCGTTCAGCCGCAATATCAAAGGGCTTCTTTTCAGGAAATCGGCGAATGGTGTTTCCAGAAATAGCCATTCGTACTCCACAGCTGGCGACATATCATACAACGATGCCAGCGTCTGGCCGGTTTCTTCGAGAACCAACCAGTGTTTCAAGCCGGTTTCGGTCCCTAATAATGCGGACAATGACTCTGCGCTGATCACTTTCATGACAATGCCGAATTTCCACACGGACAGTCCGATAAAGGACAGCTGCCATCCTGCTGCATTTGGCACTGTTCAATCAGAGGAATGTCATCTGCCATAGCCTGATCGAGCCGCTTGCCGAAGACAGGGCCCATGGTGACGTCTTCATGACGTTCCGGCGTCGCGCCATTGGGTAGCAAGGGCCCCTGGGCCGCTTGCCCCGAGCCGCTGCCCGGGCTGCCGCCGGAGTTGATCTTGACGCTGGGGCCGACGATGGTCACGCCGCCGGGGTCGAGCTTGACGAAGCTGCCGCCGGCCTTGAGGGTGATTTCGGCGCCGGCCTCGATCACCACTTTCATGCCGGCCTTGTGGTGCACTTCCTGGCCGGCTTCGATCAGTTGCGACTGACCGTAACGGACATGGCCGCTCTGGTCGACGATGAGGTGGTCATCGCCGTCGATCCGTGTGTGGCGCTTGCCGTGCACGGTGAGGTGGTCGTCGCGGTCGATCTCGCCAATACGATCGCGTTTGACCGTGAGGTGGCTGTCGTTGCGGATCTCCTCGGTGCGGTCGTGCTCGGTGAGCAGTTCGAGGTCCTTCTGGGCGTGCAGCCAGATCTGTTCGCGGTCCTTGGCGTCGTCGAAGCGCAGTTCGTTGAAGCCGTCGCCCTGGTGGGTCTGGGTACGCAGCACGGTGCGCGTCTTGTGCTCGGGCAGCGCGTAGGGCGGAATGTTGGCGGCGTGGTAGGTGCGCCCGGTGATCAGCGGCTGGTCGGGATCGCCCTCCAGGAATGAGACAATCACCTCGTGGCCGATCCGCGGCAGCGCCAACATGCCGTAGCCACCGCCGGCCCAGCCCTGGCTGACGCGCAGCCAGGCGCTGGCGGTGTCGTCGGGGGCCGCGTAGCGGTCCCAGGGGAACTGGACCTTGACCCGGCCGTGCTCGTCGCAGTGGATCTCCTCGCCCTCAATAGCGACTGCCAGAGAGCCAGAGGCATAACGGGCTGCACCACATGATGCTGCCACACGGTGCGTTGCGGATGTTCCTGCCAGGGCGTCTGCTGGACACGTCGGAACAACGGCACGCGAATCGGTGCTCCCTCTTCGCTGGCGATCTCCAGCCATACATTGCGTTCCGGTTGATCCTTCCAGGTCCAACCATGAATCCGGCTCAACGGTTCCGGCAAATCCTCCTCTTCTACCCGAGCCGTCAGGGCCTCCTGCTCCTGCTGATCGGTCCGGTCATAGAAAACGAAACGGTGTCCCTCAGGATGTTCCTTACCCATGACCTGGATAAAGAGCTTCTGATCTTCACATGCCTTGTGCTCGCTGAGTTCCCCGCTCATACGACATCCCCTTCCCTGGCGTGATCGATATGTTCCCTGAGCACGTCCAGACGACGGCTGACAGGGACATTTATCAATATGTCATGGATCTCCGAGTCTGCGAGACGTCGGATCAACTCAAAAAACTCTCTGTACTGATCGGCAGGAATTTCGAGTTGCTGAGCCGCACGATAGTGCTCCAGGTCGGTCTCGCGGTACTGCACGCAGAACTCGCGCTCGGCGAGTTCGCGGGTCACCGCGAAGGCAACCTCATGGAGGCCGTGTTCGGCGCACAGCGTATTGAGGATGGTCAGCGGCGAGACGTGCTGGAAGATGCGCGAGTTGTGACGCAGCGACAAGCGCCACAGCGCCGGGCGGATCACCACCTCGTAACGGGTGCGGCGATGGCCGCGATCGCCGCGCTGGAACTCGGCGGCGATGCCGTGCACGTGGCGCAGCGCCTCGCCATCCTGCCACAGGGTCAGGGTCAACTCGCGTTCCAGCCAGTCCGTGGGGCTCAACCCGCCATCGCGGCTGGCGAAGGCCACGCGCAGATGGAAGGGCGCGGAGAGCGCCTCCTCGAAGGTGAAGTCAACCACCGCCAGGTCGAGCGCCGGCTGACCGGCGAGGGTGAGCGTGAACTGGAGACCGGTCTGGTTGGCCATCTCAGCTGCCCTCCCCGCTGGCCGAGCCGATCACCACACCACCACAGTCCACGGCGTGGCCGGTCAGGGCGGCGGGCTTGCCATCGATCATGATGCTACCCGAGCCTTCAGCGATGGCGCGGGGGTGAGGGGAATTATCAGGCTTGGTGTGCGGCGCAAGGGGGTCGCCTTGGCGTGCCGCTGGCTTGCCGTCGATGATCACCGTCGGGCTGCCGGCAATCACCGGGGTCGGGGGAAACCCCTCGTGGTCGGTGCCGATGTCCCCTACGAGTACGAGCTTGCGTCCCATCCGTCGCTCTCCTTGTCTTGTCAGCGAGGCAACACTGCTATCAGTGCCACTCGGCCGGTGCCTCGAAGCTGACGATCTCCGAAGCGTTGATGTGCATGCGCTGGAAGCCGGCGGTCTCCAGACTGCGAATCGCTGCCTTGCAGGCTAACGGCAGGCGCGTTTGCAATGGCGTGCCGTTCAATGTGCGGCGAGCGGCCAGCAACAGCCGCGCACCATGGCCACTGCCCTGCCATGGCGGCTCGATGAAGAAGAAGCGCAGCTGCCAGGCCGCCTCGTCATCGGGCCGGCAGGCCAGCAGCATGCCCAATGGCTCTCCTTCCCCATGCTTGAGCACCAGCAAGCGGCCCTGCCAGTGCGCAACGCCTTCATCATTGCGTTGCAGCCACACCCGACGATGCACGGTGAACTCCAGGGCCCGGCGCAGGGTTTCGAGACGTGAGGGCTCGCGTAGCACCCATGGCGACTGTCCCTGTCCGTCGGCACGACATGCCGCCTCGAGAAAGCGCTCGATATCGGCCGGCTGGGCATCGGACAGCGCACGCGGCGCGGTATCCGCCTCGGCCGCGTGAGGTGCCGATGTCTCCGTCTCCCGTCGTCCGCCACCCAGCAATCGCTTAAGCGTCGTTAACATCGTTGGGGCCTCCTTCGGCATAGAGCGCAGTTGGCAGCTGGAAACCGGCCACCAAGGGACGCGTGAAGGGATTACGGGTAGCGTCGGCACGCAGCCGATAGCGCATCGTGCCGCCATCGACGTTGAAGCGCAGATCCAGCTCGCGTTCGCTGGCACCGATCACATCGGCCTCGTCGAGCAGGCGGAACCAAGCCCAGGCACCGTCACGACGCAAGCTTCGCGGGGAACGATTCACCTGGCTGGGCACCATGGTCACACGGCTTTCGGTGCCCCCGCGCAAGGTATTGGGCCAGATCATCGACACCCGGCTGTTGGCGTTGTGGGTATATTCGATCAACTGACCATCGACGCTGATTACGCTGCGCCGCTTGTCGGAACTCAGGCTCACGGGTTCGAGGCTGAATTCCACGTCGAGCACACCATCGCGATCGAAATAGGCTTCACGAATGCGCTCGGCTTGTTGCATGGCCGCGAACACGCTGTCACGCAGCAACGAGTTGCCGTTGGCGTCACGCAGTTGCTCCGGTGCGCCTTCGATGAACGGACGCAGGTTGTCCTGATAGAAGCTATCGAGAGTGCCGCCAGGGGCAAAGAAGGCCTCGAAGTCCTCGAGGGCAACCTCACGCGAGGCGTCGCGCGCCAGCGGATAACGGCCAGCCAGACGATCCTGGTAAGGGGCGACTACGTCGTCGAGCCACTGCCTTTCGAGATGGCGGATGGCACTGGCCATCAGCACCTGCCAGCTCTGGTCGGCCAGACTCTCGAGCATGCTGTCCACGGGTGCGGGCATGTCCTCGGCAATCCGTTGCAGGTTATGGATGGGATCGCCACCGCTCAACGCCAGGCGATCGCGAGCGCTGACGAAGGCGGCACGCCCCGGATCGCTGGCTCCCTGCACCTGACGCAGGTAATCGCGCAATTCAGCGATGGCGGCCTTGACCTCGACGAGGTCTGACGGTTCGTCATCACGCGACTCGAGCAATTCGTTGAGCGAGGCGAAGTGCTGCTCGATCTCACCGGCCAACTGATAGCGCGGCGATTGTTCCAACGCCCGACGCGCTACTTCGTCGTCGGCCGGAAGCTCTGGATAAAGGCGAGTATGGTGGGCTACCTCGCTCAACAGCCGATCCAGCGGTCGACTGGCACCAAGCAACGTATCCATCACCACCACCGCTTGAGCGATGTCAGGAACGGGTACTAGCTCGACATTGTCCAGCGCCTGGCGCCAGGTAATGTGATAGTCACCGACATAGCGTTCGCGAAGCGCATCACGCAGGCGACGCTGGTCGGTCTCGCTGAAGTCGATATTGTCACGCCGGCCTAGCACCCATAGATCGATCATCGCCAGTTCGGTGGCTTGATCGACCTCCTTGAGGAAGTAACCCTCGAAGCCGTTGCGAGTCACCAGGCTGGGGATGCGCACCTCAGCAGGATCGTCGTGACGCGCCATGAATACCGCACTGAAGGCTGGGCCGACTCCTTGGCGCAGGTCCAGCGTTGCTCCCCGACGTCGATCGCTACCGGCCTTGAGAGTGGCGTAAACACGCTCAGCCATCGGCTGACGACCAAGTTCTTCCTGGGCGGCCTCCAGGCTGCCACGCAACGGCGCCATGGCCACTACGGCACGCTGGTCGCCGGCGACGACATGCCCTTCCAGGTCGGTATAGGCCAGCGCGTAGTCGAGGTGATCGAGCAGACGCTGTTGCACACTGCCACGCTGGGGAAACTGGCGCTGCCAGCGATTGGCCATGAACTCGCGAACCCGTTCCGGCTGGCGGCCGCTGGCGTCGGACATCATGCGCAGGATGCGCAGCAATGCCAGTTTCTCGTTACTCTCCGCCTCGGCACGGTTCATGTCGTCCATGATCCCGACCATCAACGCTGGCAGGAAGTGATACTCGAGCACCGCCAGATAGGCGCCTTCCACCTGACGCCCCACCGAGCGCCCCTGATAGAGCCCCATGTCAGCAAGCACAGGCAGATGCTCACGATAATCACCGAACTCCAAGGTGGCGTTGCGCAGTCGATCCAGCGGCTCGAGCAATGCATACCCGGTGGGGTCGTCACTCTGCAATTCGGCAGGTCGAGCGGCAAGGAAGCCTTCTGCCTTTTCCTCCACCGCCGCCAAGGCAGTGGCGTTCTTCTGGTAGAAATGGCTCCAACCACCGACCACGACTGCGCCGCCAAACAGGCAAGCCAGGACACTGACACGCCGCAGGTGACGCCGGCGTCGTGCGGCACGGGCGTTATCACCGGCCAACCCCGCTTCGGGGTAGATCACCTTGTCGAACAGTTCCTCGGTGAAGTAGAGCGCGCTACGCGCGGCACGATGCGCCGGCTGCACGCTTTCTTCCATGCCATAGCGACGCGCGGCGGCATCGACGAAGGGGTCTTCGGGCACCCCCTGCTGATAGACGGAGGTGAAATAGGTACCGCGTACCATCGCCGCAGTCGAGTAGCGGTCGCTGGCGAGCGCTTCGTGCAGGAAACCAAGCAACACGTCACGCAGGCCGGCCAGCTGACGTACGAAGCGGAATACCGATTCGCGCTCTTCACGGTCGCGGCATTCGGCAAGCAGTGACGGCAGGCTGCGGTTGAGGCGCTCGAGCATGGTGTCGAAGGAGGTCGTGAACTCCTCTTCCCACTGCCCGGGACGGTCAAGCGAGGCAGCGCTGAAGGTGAAGCCCAGGGGAGCGCGGCGCGCAGCACGCGAATAGTGCCGGAAGAAGTCGTCGAAGCCATGCAGCAGGTCCATCTTGCTGAAGGTGATGTAAACCGGCAAGCGCGCGGCATGGCGCTCCATCAACTCACGCAAGCGTGCTCGCAGCAGGGTGGCATAGGCCTTGCGCACCGCCACTCGAGCATCGCTCAAGCGCGCCAGATCGAGGACCAGGATCACGCCATCCAGCGGACGCTGCGGCCGGCGGTTCTCCAGCCACTCGACGAAATGATCCCACAACCGGCTCTGCCGTTCCTGAGGCTTGCCATCGTCAGTTTCCAGCGCGCCTTGTGTCAGCAGCTCGCCATCCGGGTCGATCAATACCGCCTTGTCACCGATCCACCAGTCGAAGCCAAGACTTCCATTCTTGCCGTGACCGGAGGCCTTCATCACATGGGTAAGGGTGAATTCCTGACCTGAGCGGTTGATCAGGCTGGTCTTGCCTGCATTCTCGACCCCCATCACCAGATACCAGGGCAAGCGATAGCGGGCCCCAGGGCCGCCACCCAGACTATTGATCAGCTCGCTCAGGGTAGCGTCGAGAGTGGCCTCCTGCCGCTCGACCTCGGCTTGAATCGGGTCGAGTTGCATCTGTTCGGCCTGCCGACGCTCCGCATCCATCTCACGCAGCCGGCGAGCCAGGCGAATCCCCCACACCAGAGCCACCACCGTAGCCAGTGCCAAGGTCGCCAGCAGGCGGTTGAGCCAGGGGCCGAGCGGATGGCTGTCACGGATTTCCCACATCGGCCCCAGCCACCAGATGGCGACCACCGCAGCCACCACCAGCAAGCCCCACATCACACCTGTCAGCTTGGAACTCTTCTTGCGTAACCCCTGAGCCTTGTTGGCGTGTGCCTTGGCCAGATTGGCGTTGCCTTGTAGACGCGATGCACCGGGCACCACACGGCCCAGCGCGGCCTTGAGTCCTCTCCACATGAGCCTTATCCCTCGTCCCTGTCGATGTCATTGATGAGCGCGATATCGTGCATAACCGGTTTCATGCCTTGAGCGATGCCTCGAGTCGTGCCAGCAGCGCCGGCTCCCACTGGGATAGATCGATGTTGATGACGCTCTGGTGCACGGCTCTATAGTGCTGACGGGCCAGTGCCTCGAGCCCCGCTTCGTGCAGTAAGTCGGCACTTGCCAACCGCCAATAGGTGCTGTCGCGTGGCGAGCGGGCTGCGGCCAGGCCTTGGTCAAGTATCTTCAAGGCCACTTCCAACCCCTGCTCGGCCAGGCACTCGCGAGCCTCTTCCAAGCCCGCCTGCCAGGGATCGCCGCCTATGTGGCTGCCACCCGTGGCGCTGGCCGGAACACTGTGCAACCAACGCTGGGTCTCGCCATCGACAAAGGGAGTGCCATCGTTGAAGGTCAATGCCTCGATGCCGGGCAGGCGCGTCACGAAGCGTGCCGTTTCGTCGCGAATGCTATCGGCGCAGCGGATATGGCCCAGCCGTTTGGCAAGCGTGGCGCTGAGACGGTGCCCTTCCAACCAGTAGGGGCTGACCGCCAGGCTGTTCTCGATACGCCGCCACAAGGCGGTATCGCCTCCCCGTTCCACGGCCTCGCGGTAGTCAGCGGCACGATCGGCGGATACCGGCGCCAACTCGGTACGCTCGCCATCCCGGGTGGCCGGCAGCACCTGGATACCGCTCCAGGTGGCATGACGACGTAGGCGGTAACCCAGCACTTCGCCCGGCGACTGCTCGTTGAGAAAATCCGCCAGTTTCAGCAATGTCTGGCGATTGCCACGCTCATTGCCGGCTTCCAGCCGTAACTCCGGCATTTTCGCCATGCCCCCGGAAGAGGTGGGCGAGGCGCTGCCGTTGTCAGAAACCGTCTCGGCAGTGGAAGCCGAACTGGTTTCAGCAGGTGCCGGGGCGTCGTCCCGGGAACGAGCGTCAACCAGGCAACGCCGCAGTTCGTCCAACTCGCCTTGGGGCAGGCCATGCTCCCGCGCCAGCGATGCCAAGGCATCGAGCGATGCCTGACAAGCCTGGTACTCGTCATCGGCTCCCTTGAAATCCAAGGCCGAAGCCAGCTTCACTGCACGTTGGCTGAACTGCTGGAACAAGCGCGGTCGCATCTTCTCGCCACGTGGCCCCTGGAAGGGGTAGGCCTGGTGCCACCACTGCTCGAGGCTGCCGGCCAACAGCCGCAACGACAGCGCAAAACGCACGCCATCCCCGCTGCGCTGCAGACAGTGCAACAAGTGGCCGAGTACCTTGAGATCCTTACCAGTCTCGCTGAGTAGCCGAACGGCACGGGCTTCGGCCCCTTGCCAATCGACCTCCCCGTGTTGCAGCGAGCCAATCTTCATCATTTCCTCGTCCAGCCAGGCATAGTCGGCGCTATCGGCGACTGGCTGTCCCACTCCCCGGCCTTCCTCCTCCTCCTTCAGAGGCTCCAACAGAGGGGCCAGATGCGCATCGGCAGTGATTTGCATGTGTCCCTCCTTACCAGCGGCAGGTGTCGCGCAGTGGCTGAATCTTCTGGCGCAACCCCGTCAGATCGAAGCGCAGACCGTCGAGCACCTCGAGATCACTGCTCAGCGTCAGTTCCTGGGCATCCAGCAGTTGTCGCAGAGTCGCGATAGCCGGTAACCCGCGGCCACCACTGACCACATGGCCGCCATCACGAATCCGCCACTCCTGTGTCAGCTCGCGGCCGGCACCGATCAGGTGCAGCCGGGTACGCGGCTCACTGGAAGCCTCCGGCAAATGCAGTTGGAAACGAGTGATGGCTTTCTCGCATGCGATCACCAGTCGCGGCCGGGGCGGCGTGGTACCGAGCGCCGGGGCGCTCATCAACACATCGCCGCCCCGTTCCCCCACCAGAAAGCCGAAATCCTCGCCATGGCGAGTCCGCTCCTGGGCCTGAATGGCGTGCCACAGTGCGGGGAGCGGATCGTCGACGCTTACCCCGTTCCCATCGGAGGAGAAGCGAAACAGCGCGTCATAGCATTCCAGGCGTTCCAGGCGCGACTGTCGCTCGGCACAGGCTTGCGCGCGTTCCACCACGCTGGCGGCGCTGTCCGCCTGCGACGCGGCACTTGTCAGACCTAGTCCGATGACCAAGGTCATGGCGATCATCGGGCGAATTACGAACATCGGGCTCATTTGGCATCCAGTTCCAACAGTCGGCACTTGTGTGCCAGGGTCCGCTTGGGTAGGCCGAGACTTTCGGCGGCCAACGCACGATTGCCGTCGAAATACAGCAGGCGCTGACGAATCAGCTCGGCTTCGAAATCACGCAGTGCCTGACGTAGATCGCTAACTGGCCCAGTGACACGGCTCTCACCATCGACACTTGGATCGCTAGCGGGCGACTCGGCCTGACCGGGTAGGGCCGCCAGATCGATATCCACTCCCGGCCGGGTCATGGCGCAGGCATAGTCGACCAGGTTCTTCAACTCGCGCACGTTGCCTGGGTAGTCGCGCTCACGAAGCTGGCGCAAGGCCGCCGGGGTAATGCCCACTTCCTTGCGGCCTTCACGGGCACAGAAATCGGTGACGAAGGCCTCGGCCAACTCGGCGATGTCCTCACGTCGTTCGCGTAGCGGCGGCAAGGTCAATGGGAACTGCCCTAGGCGGTAATAGAGATCGGCACGAAAGCGCTGGTCGCGAATCCGCTCACGCAGCGGTTGATGGGTGGCCGCCACCAGGCGCAGATCGGCACGCAGCTCTTCGTTGGCTCCCAGCGGACGATAGCGGCCGCTCTCGAGGACTCGCAGCAATTTGGCCTGCAAGGCCAGCGGCATGTCGCCGATCTCGTCGAGGAACAAGGTGCCGCCATCAGCCTGGCCGATCAGCCCTTCGCGCGCCTGGTCGGCGCCAGAGAAAGCACCACGAACATGGCCAAACAGCTCCGACTCGAGCAGCGTTTCGGGGATCGCCGCACAGTTGATCGCCATGAACGGACCATCGCAACGCGTCGAGAAACGGTGGATGGCACGTGCCACGCAATCCTTGCCGGTACCGGTCTCCCCCTGCAGCAACACGGCCAGGCCGGTCTCGGCGGCGCGCACGACTTGGCTACGCAGTGTCTGCATGGCTGGCGAGTCACCCAGGAGATCGGCGGCCAAGCGATCGGAGAGGGCCTGGCGGCGGGTGCCGTCACTGAGCTTGGTCAACGATGCGCGTAGCTGTTCCTCGCGCTGGCGTTCTCCCCGATGCCGCGCCAGTCGTGCCCATAGCCGACATAACAATGCTTCGAAGGCCTTGAAATCACTATCACGACGTAGCCACTCGAGTGCAGCCGGGGAAGCACCAAGCGCCAGCACCCCCAACCATTCATGTTTGCCATCGACAGCACGCAGCGGGTGCACCGCCAGTTGCCAATCGCCAGGTAGAGCGGAGACCTGAGCCTGAAAGCCTTCGTGATCGAGTCGCGAACGGGCTTCGGCGATGCCCAGAATCAACGGTTTGCCGGAGCGGATGGCGTGAGCATAAGGATGGCGGAAGTCGTCGCAAGCCAAGCGTGTCTCGTCATCGTCGCTACCCAACCAGCGCCCGCTGCCCTCCAGATACAGGCACTGCGCCCATCCCGTCTTACCTGTGCCACCCAGCGCCTCACACAATATCGCGCTGCTCCGCGAGCGCAGTTCGCGCGGAGACTCGCTCTCGACCATGGACAGAGCCGTGGCCATGCCCGCAAGGTGCGTTGCCCTCGCATGCCCGCCTGTACCCTGCCCCATGTCGATCGCCCTGGCGCTCATAGCCTTACGCCACCTCCGCGGTGAAGGCACCACTATCGGTATCAACCCCCAGCGCCACGCGAGTCACCGGCTCACGCCGTGCCATGCGCTCCAGCAAGGCTTGCGACACCGGTGGCAATAGCTCGCCGTCGATCACCGACTCGAGCATGCGCGCCCCGTTCTCGCTGCGCGTGGCGCGGGTACAGATCGCCTCCGCCAACGCTTCGTCGAGAACCACCTCGGCATGACGATGGCGACGGCGAATACGCTCGGCCAAGGTGGCGAGTTTGGCGCGCACGATACTGCGCAGCGTCTCCGCTCCCAGGGGGAAATAGGGCACCACTTCCATGCGTGCCAACAGCGCCGGCTTGAAGAAATCCGCCAGCACCGGGTAGAGCGCATCATCCAGCGCCTCAGGATCCTTGGCATGGGCGACGATCGCTTCATAGCCCAGGTTCGAGGTCAAAAAGAACACCACGTTCTTGCAATCGATCAGGCGTCCCTCACCATCGGCCAGTTCCCCCTTGTCGAACGCCTGGTAGAAGAGATTGAGCACGTCCGGGTGCGCCTTCTCGACTTCGTCGAGCAGCACCACTGAATAGGGGCGCTGACGAATGGCCTCGGTCAGCAGGCCCCCTTCGCCAAACCCCACATAGCCAGGAGGTGAGCCGATCAGCCGCGATACCGTGTGTTTTTCCTGATACTCGGACATGTTGATGGTGGTCAGGAACTGGCGCCCGCCATACAGCCGCTCGGCGATCTGTACTACGGTTTCTGTCTTGCCCACACCACTGGGGCCGACCAGCAGGAAGGCGCCCAACGGACGACCGGGGCGACGCAGGTCGGCGCGCGCCGTGAGCAGGTGCCGGTGCAAGCGCTCGATGGCCATATCCTGCCCCTGCACCAGTTGACCGAGGTGCTCGGGCAGTTCGGTCAGCCGAGTCAGTTCATCGCTGGTCATGCGCTCCACCGGCACACCGGTCCAGTCGCCGATGACCTGTGCGATCTGAGCCTCCTCGACACTGGCATTGACCAACGCGAACTCCTGCTGCAGCTCGGTCAAGCGTGACTCGTGCTCAGCCAGAGTCTCCCGCTGCCGGGTTCTCTCGTCCTCCGTGATCTCCGCTTCAGAATCATCGTCGAGAAGATCGCGATGCAGGGCGAGAATGGCATCGACGCATTCACGTTGGGCCTGCCAAGCGGCTTCCAGGGTTTCGAGTTCGCTACTGAGTTGCCCCAGACGCTCGTCGAGTTCGGCGTTTCGCGTGCTGTCTCCGGTGCGCCCGAGCAATGTCTCGCGGTCGAGCTGCTCGCGTTCACGCAAGGCTGCCAGGTGCTCACTCTTGAGATGGCTGAGCCGACGTGGCGGGGTATCCAGTGCCTGGGAGAGCCTGGCACAGGCGGTATCGAGCACGTCGATGGCCTTGTCGGGCAACTGACGACCTGCCAGGTAACGGGCAGAAAGTTCGGCGGCGGCGCGCAACCCACTGTCGCCGACCAGCACGCCATGGGCCCCTTCATAGACGTCGCGCAGTCCGCGCACGATCACCAGCGCCTGCTCGACACTGGGCTCGGCCAAGCTAACCGGTTGAAAACGCCGTGACAGAGCCGGGTCCTTCTCGAAGTATTTCTTGTACTCGCGCCAGGTGGTGGCGGCGATGGTGCGTAACTCGCCACGCGCCAGTGCCGGCTTGAGCAGGTTGGCGGCATCGCCTCCCCCCTCCGGGTTGCCAGCACCGATCAAGGTATGCGCCTCGTCGATGAACAGCAGGGTCGGTCGAGGCGCATTCTTCACTTCGTCGATCACCGCCTTGAGGCGCTTCTCGAACTCTCCTTTCACCGCGGCCCCAGCCTGCAAAGCGCCGAGATCGAGCGAGAGCAGTTCGACATCGGCCAACGCCGCCGGCACTTCACCGGCCACGATACGCGCCGCCAGCCCTTCGACCACGGCACTCTTGCCGACCCCGGCATCGCCGATGACGATGGGATTGTTCTTGCGCCGGCGACCGAGGATATCCAGCATCTGGTCGATTTCCGGATCGCGGCACAGTACGGGATCGAGTTCACCGCGCCGTGCCTGATCGGTAAGCGAGGTGGCAAAACGCGCCAAGGCACTGTCGTCACTCTGTGCGGACGGTGCGCGACGCGTCGAGGTGCCATTGTCAGAGCGGCGGGCCTCGGCGGAGTCCGCGGTCAGACGCTCGAAGTCACGACGCAAGCTCTCGCGATTGATGCCTGCCAGCAGTGCCACGCTGCGCGGGCCCAGGTAACGCGAGGCATTGTGCAGCAAGGCGGTGAAAATCATACCGCTACGCAGCTCGCCATGATCGAACTCGGTGGATGCCAGCAGCCAGGCATCCTGAAGCAATTCGATCAGCAGCGGTGAAAAGCTCGGTGTGGTCACTTCGAGATCACGCGGAGGGAGCGACTCATCAGCAAGTCGGGCGCGCAGTTCTCTAGTATCGATCTCCTGCCTCTCCAACAGGCAGCGCAGGTCACATAACGGCTGGTCGATCAATGCCTGCAACAGGTGGCCGGCGGTAACCTCCGGGGCCTGTTGCTCGGCACACAGCACCGCAGCCTGTTCCAGCCCTTGACGGGCGATGGCGTTGAGTCGGCCGATGAGTGCCGGAAGCTCTACCCTGAGCATGACGTCTCCTAACGGAAAATTTGATCGAGTAAGGCACTGACTTGCTCGGCTTGCTGATCCAGCGACCAGGACAGGCCCGCATAGATCGCCACCAGGGCTGCGCCGAACAAGGCAAACACGGCCCATACTGGGAGACTTTGCCCACCCCGGCGGTGCCCGGGCATCACGTTGTCGAGCGGTTGGGTCAACTGGTCATCCGGTGTATCGCTGAGCGCCGCCAATTGATCGCCCAAAGTGCGCACCACGTTTTCGTACTCCTCGCGCCCATCGGTCATGACCCGGTAACGCCCCTCGAAGCCCAGGCAAAGACACAGGTAGATGAAGGCCAGCATGTCGCGATAGCGCTGCGGTTCCTGCTGCAAGCGGGCCAGGATCGAGAACACCTTCTCGCCACCCCAGGTCTCGTTGTGGAAACGCGTCAGCAGCGAGTGCTCCGCCCACTTGCTCTGCTGCCCCCATGGAGTGAGCATCACCGCCTCGTCGATGAACGAGCACAGTACGTAGCGATAGGCGAGCAGGGTCGGCCGGTCGTAACCCTGCTCGGTGAGTTCGATCTCGATCGCCGAGATCTCGTCGACGACCTGTTGGTAGAGCCGCTCGATATCGTCCACGTCGCCAAGCTGGCGCACACGCACGACCATGCCCAGCAACGAACTCGCGGCGTCGACCAGCGGGTTGAGGTTATGGCCGCGAAGACGGAACCAGTAATCCTCGTCGGCATCCAGATGGTCGACGCCGCTGTGA
This sequence comes from Litchfieldella anticariensis FP35 = DSM 16096, assembly GCF_000409775.1. Classification (GTDB taxonomy): domain Bacteria; phylum Pseudomonadota; class Gammaproteobacteria; order Pseudomonadales; family Halomonadaceae; genus Litchfieldella; species Litchfieldella anticariensis. The sequence continues at coordinate 68,125 of NZ_KE332395.1, forward strand.
ATCAGTTGGTTCAAGCCCTGTGCGTCGATACGGTCCTCATGGCGCAGCGGCGCGTGGGGATTGGTATCGCGAGCGTTGGCATCGTGGCTGATGGCAATGTCTTGCATGGCTTAGCTCCTGATCGCCCAGAACTGCATTTCCAGCCCGGGAAACTCGCCCGCCACATGGAAGGCGAAACCACTGGCACCCGAGAGCATGCTCCAGGCCTGGCTCTGACGGTCGAGCTGGAAGTAGCTGTAACCGGCGTGATAGGGCAACTCGCGAGGCGCCACCGGCAGTGGCTCCAATGGCACCCCGGGTAGCTGCAAGCTGATGAGATCGCGGATGCGTTCGACGCTGGCGACCTTGGTCTGCTGCAGAAACAACTTGCGCAGCCGCTCATGAGGCATGTCGGCACGCACCGCGAGGATGAAGTCGGCTTCATCGAGCAAGCTGGTGTCCGATAGCGGCGCGACCAGCAACCCATAGCGACGCGACTGCAGTTGAATGGCCAGGGCACGCGGCTCGAGCACCGTCGACAAGGCCTGACGCAGGCGCTGCATCAACGGTCGGAAGCCACGTTCAGGATGTTCGTGATCGTAGGCTGGCGTCTCGGGCGGCAGGCGCGACTCGTCGGTGAAGGTGACCAACTCACAAGCCGTCTCGAGCATGGTGGCATAGAGCCGCTCGGGGTGGAGCTGGCCGAGACGTGCCAGGTGCTGGAAACGCGGCTGGGCCCGATTGAGCAGCTGTAACAGCATGAAATCGGACACATCGGCCACGCCGGCCTGGTGCGGGGTCGAGAGGCGCTGCGCGATGTTGCGTGCCCGCTCGCGCATCAAGCCTGCCATTTCGCCGACGAAGCGCTGTAGAAGCGGCGCGGCCTGCACATTGAGCAGAGTGGGAATGAACTGATCGTCGAGGACCAGACTTCCATCCGGACGCCGTTCGACGATGCGTGCCACCGCCAGACAAGCGTAGGCGCTGCGATCATCGCGCTCGAGCATCAACCGCGGGGCAACCCTGGCCACATCCAGATCGGTCGTGTCACCTTCGCGAGAGTGCAGGTCACGCACCGCCCGCTGAGTCGCACGGAAGCGAGCCGGCAGCTCATCGCCGGGCCAGCGCACCTCACCCACCGCATCAGTGGCCAGAGGCAGTCCCAGATAGACGATCTGGTTGGTGATACTGGAGTCATCGATCTCCAGTGGCTGCGGCTCGATATCGTCATCGGGCAACTGGAAGGCGGTACCGTCGGGCATCACACCACTGGCGCGGCTGAGGGCAACGCGCCCGAAACTCAGAAACTCGGCATTCAGCTCCAGGGTCAGAAAGCCATACAGATAATGGCTGACGCCACGCAGGCGCGTATCTATCAACCCTTCAAGGCTGCGTTGCTGCTGCTGGAAGTGCTGCGGCTTGATGAACAGCCCTTCGCTCCATACCACTCGATTGCGACTGGCCATCAGTTTTCCTTCCTCAGCTCGACTTCGTGCTCGCGTAAGTGCACCAGCAGGTGATAGTCATTCCCTTGCGCATCGACCTTGACGACCTTCTTCCATTGCGCCTGATCGGGGTCGGCATAGAAGGCGACGATACCGATATAGCGGGTGTCCTCGTCGATATCGAAGGGCTCGTAGAACTTGAATTGCCCCGGCAACAGCGTGAAGTCGTCGTGGGCCAGGTAGTTGGTACCGAGCGCCTCCTCCAAATCGTCACTCAACTGATCGTGGACGGCGGCCATCAGCATCGAGTCGTCCTTGAGCTGCAGAACCTGGAACATCAGGGGGGTACCCTCGCCCTCGGCATTGGGATTGACGTCGGACTCAGCGACCATGCTCAGATCCACCCGGCTAGGCCGGTCCTCGGGATAGCCCACCGGAATCGAGGGGTCGAGCATGACCTGCCAGCTCTTGCTGGCCACCTCGCGGGTCGAGGCACAACCACCAAGTGTCAGCGCGAGCAACACAATACCCAGCCATGGCAGCACGCCCTGGAGCTGGCGTCCGTTCATGCCCCCTCCCGCTGCTGGCGACGCACCGATTGGTCGTAAGCCTGCTCGAACACTTCCCAGAACAGCTTCTCGAAGCCCTGCTGACGCCCTGAATTGAGCTCCTGGTAGTAATGGCGATACATCTCCCAGGCCCAGCCGTTCTCGTCGGTGACGCGGTTACTGGCACCGCGATACGCATGGAAGCGCTTGAGCAACGCTTGCGGGGCGAAGGCATCGAGGATCGCCGCCAGTGCCTGACCAATCGCCTCCTCGATAGCCGCCTGGTGCTGCCCTTGGTGCGACAGACACTCGGCAACCGCGGCCGGCGCCGACAGGTGTACCGGGCTGCGATTCGTGGAGAACAGTGTCTCGACAGTCGCTTGGTAGGGCTGGCCCAAACGTAGCGGGTTGTCTTCGATCGGCTGCAGTCGCCGATCGCGCAACGGATAGCGACTATCGTCCTGGTTCTGATGCAGAGCCTGCAGTCCCTCGATGGTGGTGCGCAGGGTATGACCGGCTTCCTCGAGGAAGGCCTGCTGCTCCTCACTGTCGCGGAAGCGCAGCTCGGCTCCCAAAGCACGCAGCAAGGGGTCGGCCCCTACATGCCCCGACGCGCTCGATGCCGACTCCTGCCAGCGGTCCTCGAGTTGCTCACCGACCGAGCGTTCCAGATCGTTCAACAGCCGTTCGTCCATGTTCAATTCCTCGTGTCGTCGAATCTCCGGCATGCGCATCGCCGCTTCGCGCCGGTCGTGTAAGTCGTAGCCCGCCACCGGAGCACGGTGCCCTTCCAGTTCGTCGAGCAGTGGCTCGATGACGGAGCTGTCTTCGTCTTCGGGATGTGCCAACGCCGTCAACGGGTCACGCTGACTTGCCCCAGGCACCGCTTCGCCCAGCGCCTCGAGTGGGTCGTCCTGGCGTCGTACGGCTGCCCGCATCAGTGGAACGCCTTGGCCGTCCAGCACTTCCTGCTCTTCGCTGACCAATGCCGCCAGCGGCTGGGCGCCGGGTTGCGCCGCCTGGCGATTGCCCAGATGCACTCGCAGGTGATAGTCGCCAACGCACAGTTCGTCGCCATCACGCAGCGCGACTCCACGATCTCGGCCGATCGGCAGGCTGGCGTGATTGACGAAAGTGAGACCGCTGCGGTCGATCAGGCAGAAACGTCCATCGCGGCGCTGAATTTCCGCATGACCGGCGTGGATCCGCCCGGCATGGTCCTGGAGCAGCCAATCGTCGCCGGTACCGCTACCCAAGGTACCGCCGTCCTCGTGGAAGACATGGCTGCCGGTGGAGCGTCCCTCGAGACGTTCGCTATTGGTGATCACGAAGGTAATGGCAGAATGAGACATGGAATGCATTGGCGTTACCCGGTCATCTGAATGCGCACCCGGCGCCGCTGCGAGGCGTTGCCGGTATCGGGGTTGACGAAGGTGGTCCAGCCGAGCTGACAACTACCCGCTTCACCGAGTCGCATCGGGAGCACGGCACTGGGTAGCAGTTCGAGCTCCAGGTCGTAGGCCATGGGCTCACGCAGCACGAAGGCCACCAGCGTTCTTAGCGGTGCATGCTCGACACCATCGGGAAGGAAATCGCGAAAGCGAGAAAGACTCAGGCCACGCAGGCAGAGTGCGAACTTGCCGCCAACATCGGCAACGCGTTCGCCGGCCACCACGTCGCTGCCCAGGGTCATGGCCGCACGCCCGGCTCGGCTGCGCTGATCGTCAGGAATGGTGACCCAACGCTGAACCCACTGTTCGATCTCGACGTCATCGAGGTCAAAACAATGGCCAACGATGCTGCACACCACTTCGGGCGAACGCGAGCGTCCCGCCAGCAGACCGGCGTAGGCGAGCATCTTGCTCCAGTTGATGGGCGTCTCGCCGCGCAGCTCGCCGTCGGCCAACCCCACCAAGGCGAAGACCGTGGCGGAAAAACCATCGCTGGCACCATTCTGGTAGCGGACGTAATGGCGATACTTGCGCCAAGCCCGATGCACCAGGGTCAGCAGGCGATGATTGAAGAAGTCGAGGAAGTCGTTGGCCGCCCCTTCATGATGTGCCGCGCCATGGGCCAGCGACTCGAGATAATAGCCGGGCAGTGGCGACTGGGCGCCTTGCAGACCGAAGAAGCTAACCTCCAGTGCATAGCGCTCGGGCGAGTGCGGCTCGAGAGCCACCACGTCGCTACCGGGAAAGCCCAGTGATGCCGTGGCCTTGAAACGCACACGTTCGAAGTGCTCACGACCATCCATGCCGAGTTCGAGATCATCGTCATGATGCCGGTGCAGCAACTCGACGAGTTGGAAGAAATCGTAGCGACGCGCTCCCCGAAGCAAGGGGGCGAGCGCTACATCAGGGGCTGTTGGCCTGACTGCAAGGTCCATGTGTAGCGCTCGCGATTGTGACGGTTGATGACATGCAATTCGTGGAACGAATTGATGCTGGCATACAGCGAAAAGAAACGTGCCAATACGCTGCCAAACAGATACAGACTTCCCTCGTCGCCAAAGGCCTCCTGGTCGAGGGTCATGACCGAGCGCAGGCCGCGTACCGGCAAACCGCGACGCAAGCGATCGATCGACTGGGTTTCGATGTCGACGATGCCTGCCAGGCGCTTCTGCGACACGCGTTCCGCCTGGCGGTCGACAAGGGCGCGGAAGTCGTAGGCGCGCAGCACAGAGCAAAGTGCATCACGCTTGAGCAGCGACAGGTAGTTGAGCGACAGGTTGGAGATCAGTGTCCACAACAGGCTGCCGTCCAGCGTGGGACGCAGCGACGGAGTCGGCCGCGTGATATTGCGGAATCCGGTATAGGCCGGGCTTTCCTCAGTGGACTCACAGATATCGCCCACCGTGAGCTGCTCGGGCAGTTGGCGATTGCTGCAGGTCAAGCGCAGCGATACTGTCTCGCGCATTCCCAGGCAAGCCTGCTCGTCGCCACGCACGAAGGCGATATCATGGTCGAAGCCATCGCCGCGCAGACTGTCGCGCACTCGCACTCGGTAATACAGCGCCTGGCGGTCGCGGTCCCGCTCGATCTGGTGCTGGAAGCTCTCGAAGGGCACATAGGTGCGCGGCTCACCACGCAGCTTGCCGGTCTCGTTTTCCAGCCAGCCCTGCACGGCATCGACGCAGAACACCTCGTAGTGCGAAGGATTGCGGCTGCTGGGGTGAATACGGTATTCGCTGCGTTCACCGCTTAGGTCGATGGGGTCGGCATCATGGGAGAACAGATTGATGGCCGGCGTACAGTAAAGTGCCAGGTGTTCATCACGCACTTTTGCATCCGCTGGCAACGTGCGCGAGCAGACGAAGCGTAGCGTGAGCCGTTCGGCTTGTACGTTCGGTAGATAGCGCCCCAGCGATTCCAGGTCGAAAAAGTGGAAGGCTTCGGGAAAACACAGGTATTCCTGCAGGATGCGATAGCCTTGATAGGCATTGCGCGGATACGGCAACAAGGCATGCTCGCGCTCGAAGCCAACCGGTTTCAGCATCGACTTTGGCAACGCCAGCGGCTTGCCATCGATCTCCAGCTCGATACGCTCGAGATAGTGGGAAAGCCATAGATACAAGCTGCGTGCCGTATAGCCATCGCCGCCAAGATGCAGGCGCAGATTGTCGATCCCCATCTCACCTAGCAACTGGTCGCTGTGCACGTCGAGCGCCAGTTCGATGACCGAGGCCTCACGCGAATGACGTGCCTCGACTCCGGCATGCTTGAAAGGATAGAGCGACACATCATGGCAAGTGCGGAACCGGCAGGTGGTCTTCTCCACCAGAAGGCTGGCCAGCGCGGTGCCTTTCGGCACGCACTGAGAAATACTGAGCGCATCCCATTTGGGCGTGAACTGCACCACCGTCATGCTCGGTACCGGGCGCAGATAGTTGGGCCACAACATACCGATCATCGAGTGGGTCAGCTCGGGAAATTCGTCCTCGACCTTTTCACGCATGCGCCCAGTCAGGAAGGCAAAGCCCTCCAGCAACCGCTCGACGTCAGGGTCGGTGCTGCGCTCCGAAAGAAAGCGGCTGAGGCCGGGATTGCTCTCGGCAAACTCCCTTCCCTGACGCTTCAGAAAATTGAGCTCGTCCCGGTAATAGCGATTGAGCATACGGGCCTCGTTCCCTGGGTGCTACGGTGCTTAGGCGCTCAGTTCAAGCACTGGTAGCGTTTGTTGTTGAGCAACAGGTCAATGGTGGTCTCGGCACTTTCCCGACCGATATCCAAGGTGGCATGAACCTGAAACCGCAGTTGCAAGGGGTCGCCGTTATGGGGCAACGGTTCGACCTCCACACTTCGCACGCGCGGTTCAAAGCGTTCGATGCACTGACGAATGGCACGCTGGATGTTGAGTTTCAGGTCGAGCACGCCGAGCGTGGCATCGTTGAAGTCGAGCAGCCCCAACCCCGGCGCACATTCGCTGTGTCCCGGATGGCTGTTGAGCAGCTCGACCAGATGCCGCTTGATGGACTCGACGCTTTCGACAAAGGGAGACTCGTCATCCTGGGAGTCCGGCTGCTCAGTCGCCGTCAGGCGCTCGAACAGCCGACCACCCTGCGTGCCACCACGATAATCCGTCATGGCGGCGGACTCCCTTACTCCTTGTCGAGGCGACCCACCAGCGACAGCTCGAAGTTGGCACCCATGTACTTGAAGTGCGGGCGCACCGCCATGGAGACCTGATACCAGCCCGGATCACCCTCGACATCCGAGACCTGGATCGATGCCGCGCGCAGCGGACGGCGACTGCGCACATCGGACGGCGGATTTTCCTGATCGGCGACGTACTGGCGAATCCAGGTGTTCAGCTCGCGCTCGAGATCCTGGCGCTCTTTCCAGGCGCCGATCTGCTCGCGCTGCAACACCTTGATGTAGTGCGCCAGGCGATTGATGATGAACATGTAAGGCAGTTGGGTGCCGAGCTTGTAGTTGGTCTCGGCGGCCTTGCCCTCAGGCGTGTTGGGGAAGACCTTGGGCTTCTGCACCGAGTTGGCGGAGAAGAAAGCAGCGTTGTCGCTACCCTTGCGCATGGTCAGCGAGATGAAGCCCTCCTCGGCTATCTCGAACTCACGGCGGTCGGTGACCAGCACCTCGGTGGGAATCTTGGCCTGCAGTTGGCCCAGCGCCTCGTAGGTATGTACCGGCAGGTTCTCGACGGCACCACCACTTTGCGGGCCGATGATGTTGGGACACCAACGGTACTTGGCGAAACTGTCGGTGAGTCGTTCGGCGAGCAGATAGGCGGTATTGCCCCACAAGTAGTGCTCGTGATCCTCGTTGACCGTCTCACGATAATTGAAGGTCTTGACCGGATTCTCGACCGGATCGTAGGGCATGCGCAGCAGGAAGCGCGGCGCGGTCAAGCCCAGGTAGCGCGCATCCTCGGACTCGCGCAGGCTACGCCAGCGCGCATACTTTGGCCCTTCGAAGATGGCCTTGAAGTCCTTGATGTTGGGCAGCTCCTCGAAACTGTCGACACCAAAGAAGCTCGGTGCCACCGATGACAGGAAGGGGGCATGGGCCATGGCGCCGACGGCGGAGGTATATTGCAGCAGCTTGATGTCCGGAGTCGAAGGCGAGAAAGCGTACTGGCCGATGATCCCGCCCACCGGCTCACCACCGAACTGACCATAGCCAGAAGCATAGACATGCTGGTACAGGCCACTCTGACCGAGTTCGGGAGCGAACTCGAAGTCCTCCAGCAGCTCTTCCTTGGTGGCGTGAAGCACATCCAGCTTGATGTTTTCGCGGAAGTCGGTGCGATCGACCAGTAACTTGAGACCACGCCAGGCGGACTCGAGTTGCTGGAAGCTCTGGTCATGTAGAACCTCATCGACCTGCTGACCGATCTTGCGATCCAGTTCGACGATCATGCGGTCGACTACGGCCTTGTTGACCTGAGGAGCCTCGTTGTCGCTTTGCAGTAGTTCGGCGATGAAAGCCGCCACGCCCTGCCTGGCGATGTCGTAGCCATCTTCGCTCGGCGACAGGCGCGTCTGCGCCATTACCTGATCGAGAAGGGATTCTTCGGCCCGAGCCTCGGCGGCCTGGCCTTGCTGTTGTACCGTATCGCTCATGAGAGTGCCTCGATGCGTTGCAGTGCGGAGAATCAGGCGTCGCCTTGGTCGTTCTTGTCGAGCAGATCGAGTTCGGCCAGCAACTGCTGACGCGCCTCGTCGCTTTCGAGCAACTTCTGTAGCCGGTCGCGGAAGGCCGGCACATTGCCCAACGGCCCTTTCAGAGCCACCAGGGCTTCACGCAGCTCGATCAGCTTGCGTAGCTCAGGCACTTGAGAGGCAACGCTGTCAGGCGCGAAATCGTCGAGCGACTTGAACTCCAGATTCACCGCCAAATCGGAAGGCTCGTCACCTTCTTCGAGGCGATTGGGTACCGCGGTCTGCAGGCTGAGTCCTGCTTCACGCATGACCGAACGGAAATTGTTCTTGTCGACCGAGACCGCGTCCCGCGATTCGATCGGCGTCTCTTCGGTACCACCCTTGAAATCTCCCACCACCAACAGTTTGAGCGGCAGTTCGGTCTCCGCCTGTTGATCGCCGGTGGCCGGTACGTACTTGATATTGATGCGCTCTTTCGGCGCAACCGTTCCCTCTTTCGACATCGTCATCGCTCCCTGGCATCGCAAATAGCAGCAAGTTCATTGCTGCTTGCAGCTTTTAGCCGTTGACCCCATGTTTCATCGTCAGATCTAGACGGTTATCCCTAGCGGCTCTCCGACCTAAGCGAATCGACATGGGCACAGCCCTGTAATTTTCGGCGGAGGGTAGCAGCTACAACGATAAAGAAAAGGCAGGTAATTACGTCTTGCCTTGAGCATGGACTACAAACCAACTTTCGACATTTTGTTGCCAAAATCACGAAACCAGCAGGCAAAATAACAAAAAATCACATATTTAAATATTGTCTAAAGTAGTAAAATAGGAAATGACTTACAAGCTTTGTCAGAGATCTCTTACAAGAATAGGAGACTTTGCCAACACCCTGGTTCTGCCTTTCTTGGTCAAGCACACCGCTTATACGCTAGAATCGCCCCTTTCCCCAGATTGTCCGAGCCCTGTTCATGGCCTATCGCATCGCCATCAATGGTTACGGCCGTATCGGCCAATGCGTACTGCGCGCGCTGATGGAGCGTGCGCCACACATGGCTGCCCCAGAGTTACAGGTGGTAGCGATCAACGAGCTTTCCGATCTCGATACCATCGCCTACCTGACTCGCTATGACACCACCCATGGTCGCTTCCCGGGCCGAGTCGAAACCGAGGGCAGCCGCCTGATCGTCAATGGCCAAGCCATCGAGATACTTTCCGAGTCCGATCCCGAGCGCCTGCCATGGCGGGAGCTGGGTATCGATCTGGTACTGGAGTGTTCAGGCAGCTTCAAGGACCGGGCAACCGCGACACGACATCTCGACGCCGGTGCCGAGCGCCTGCTGTTCTCCCAGCCTGCCGAAAGCGATGTCGATGCCACCATTGTCTGCGGCATCAACGAAACCAGCCTTGCCCCCCATCACCGCATCGTCTCGGCAGCATCATGCACCACTAACTGCCTGATCCCGGTACTCACCGTGCTCGACAACGCCCTCGGCGTAGAACACGGGGTTACCACCACCATTCACTCGGCAATGAACGATCAGCCGGTAATCGATGCCTATCACCGTAGCGATTTGCGTCTGACCCGTTCGGCCATGCATTCCATCGTACCGGTGGATACCGGGTTGGCTCGCGGTATCAACCGCCTGATGCCGCACCTGGCCGAGCGTTTCCAGTGCCTTCACGTACGCGTGCCGACGATCAACGTCTCGGCCATGGATCTATCGATCTGCGTACGCCGTGATACGACGGCTGCCGAGGTGAACGCTCTGCTCGCCCAGGCCTCGCGCGAGCGCCTCGCCGGACTGCTCGGCTATACCGAGGAGCCGATGGCCTCGGTCGACTTCAACCATGATCCCCGCTCGGGTATCGTGGATGCCACTCAGACCCGAGTGGCCGGTGATCGGCTGATCAAAATGCTGTGCTGGTTCGACAACGAGTGGGGCTTCGCCAATCGTATGCTCGACGTCGCCCTGCATCTGGCGTGTCTGGACCACCCCTCCACTTCTTAATCTGGCTTGCAACTTCGAGGACCACGACCGATGAACGTACGCAAGATGACCGACCTCGACCTCGCGGGACAGCGCGTGCTGATCCGTGAAGACTTGAACGTACCGATCAAGAATGGCCGTGTGACCAGCGATGCTCGCCTGCGCGCCAGCCTGCCGACCATTCAGGCCGCCGTGGACGCAGGTGCCAAGGTGATGCTGATGAGCCACCTGGGCCGCCCGACCGAAGGCGAACCGGCGGAGGAGTTTTCGCTGGCGCCGGTGGCCGAACATCTGGGTGAGTTGCTGGAACGCCCGGTACGCCTGGTCAAAGACTATCTCGATGTCAACGTCGACCTTGCCGATGGCGAGGTGGTGCTGCTCGAGAACGTGCGCTTCAACGCGGGCGAGAAGAAAGACGCCGAAGAATTGGCCAAACAGTACGCCGCGCTGTGCGACATCTTCGTAATGGACGCCTTCGGCACCGCTCATCGCGCCCAGGCCTCGACTCACGGGGTGGCGCGTTTCGCCCCCATCGCGTGTGCCGGCCCCCTGTTGGCTGGCGAACTCGAAGCCCTGGAGAAGGCACTGGCCACCCCGGCGCGCCCCATGGTCGCCATCGTCGGCGGTTCCAAGGTTTCCACCAAACTCGAAGTGCTCAACGCCCTGGCCGAGAAATGCGATCAGTTGATCGTTGGTGGCGGTATCGCCAACACCTTTATCGCCGCCGCCGGTTACAACGTCGGCAAGTCGCTCTATGAAGCCGATCTGGTCGACCAGGCATTGGCGCTGATGGAGAAGGTCGACATCCCGTTACCCACGGACGTAGTCGTGGCGACCGAGTTTTCGGAGTCCGCCGAGGCCGTGGTCAAAGGCGTCGAGCATGTCGCCGACGATGAGATGATTCTCGATATCGGACCAACGACTGCCGAGCGTTTCGCGGCGCTGCTCAAGGATGCCGGCACCATTTTGTGGAATGGCCCGGTCGGCGTGTTCGAGATCGATCAGTTCGGCCAGGGCACCGAAGCGCTGTCCCAGGCCATTGCCGCGAGTCCGGCGTTCTCGATCGCCGGCGGTGGTGACACCCTCGCTGCCATCGACAAATATGGCATCGTCGAGCAGGTTTCCTACATCTCCACCGGAGGTGGAGCCTTCCTCGAATATGTGGAAGGCAAGACCCTGCCTGCCGTAGCGGCCCTGGAAGCTGCGGCCGAGGCCTAATCCTAACCCCACCATCCCCAACCCGACTCACGGTGTGGCCCTTGCGGTCACGCCGTCATTACGTAAACAGGTAAGTTCATGGCACTGATTAGCATGCGCCAACTGCTGGACCACGCCGCCGAGTATGGCTACGGCGTTCCGGCCTTCAACGTCAACAACCTCGAGCAGATGCGCGCCATCATGGAGGCCGCCGACAAGACCGACTCACCGGTCATCGTCCAGGCCTCCGCCGGTGCACGAAAATATGCCGGCGCGCCCTTCCTGCGTCACCTGATCCTGGCCGCCGTCGAAGAGTTTCCGCATATTCCGGTGGTCATGCATCAGGACCATGGCACCAGCCCCGCAGTGTGCCAGCGCTCGATCCAGCTTGGTTTCTCTTCGGTGATGATGGACGGCTCACTCGGCGAGGACGGCAAGACTCCGACCAACTACGAGTACAACGTCGACGTCACCCGCCGCACCGTCGAAATGGCACATGCCTGCGGCGTATCGGTGGAAGGCGAACTGGGTTGCCTGGGCAGCCTGGAAACCGGCATGGCCGGTGAGGAAGATGGCATCGGTGCCGAAGGCAAGCTGTCTCACGAGCAACTGCTGACCGACCCGGAAGAAGCTGCCGACTTCGTCAAGGCGACTCATGTCGATGCCCTGGCCATTGCCATCGGTACCAGCCATGGTGCCTACAAGTTCACCAAGCCGCCCACCGGTGACACCCTGTCGATCTCACGCATCAAGGCGATCCACGAACGCATCCCCAACACCCACTTGGTGATGCATGGCTCCTCCTCGGTACCTCAGGAGTGGCTGGAGATCATCAACGAGTTCGGCGGCAAGATCCCTGAAACCTATGGCGTGCCGGTCGAGGAAATCGTCGAAGGTATCAAGCACGGGGTGCGCAAGGTCAACATCGATACCGACCTGCGCCTGGCCTCGACCGGTGCGGTACGCCGCTTCCTGGCCCAGAACCCGGCCGAATTCGACCCACGCAAGTTCCTCAAGGAAACCGTCAGCGCCATGCGCGACGTGTGCATCGCTCGCTACGAAGCCTTCGGCACCGCCGGCCAGGCCAGCAAGATCAAACCGATCAGCCTGGAAGCCATGGTCGATCGTTACGACAGCGGCGAGCTGGATCCCAAAGTGAACTGATCAAGTCTTATGGCTGCCACAAAAAACCGCCCCGAGCCGTAGCCCGGGGCGGTGCCTTGTACAAGCCGACGCTAATGACACTTACTGTGCGTTGAGTAAGGGGCAGCGTCCCCTTCCTTGATGGACCTCATGAGAAGGCGCCAACAGAGGTTGCCGTCGTCCTCTTCTCCTACTCCTCCTCACCTTCTTCCCAGTCTTCCTCATCATTCCCGTACACGATGCCTGGCCCGACATCGACGTGACCCTTGGTGATCAACTCTTCCTGAGCCGGGTGCGCCTCTTCTGCTTCCTTAGGGAAGTCGCCAAACGCCAATGGGCTGGCGAGAAGGCCAAAAGAGACGCCGAGAATACCAATCCTCTTGAGGAATTCCTTGGACATCATGCATGCACCTCCATCATTAGCGGGGCTTGCAACCTTCCTTGACGAAGCTTCCTGCTTCCAATCTTCCTTAACGAAGCTTCCTGCTTCGATCTCACTGTCATCCGTACGAGCCGTGGAGACGACGAAAGGACCCGAAACGAGATGCTTCTCATGCACTCAACCTGTTGCAGACAGCAGGCCAAATCATGACAAATATGGACAAATACATTCAAAAACAACTGAGTATAGAAATCCTCACCATACCATCAGAAGTCATGACAGGCCGTTTTCGGCTCATCGGGGTGGCGACATATGACACATGAGTCACCCAGTACCATCTGAATGACCCAGCACGACCTATGTCTAACATCGGTACATTGTTCATCCATGCGTTAACAACTACGATGGGAACGGTTCCATAACCCTGAATCGCCCATGTCCGAATCGATACCCGCAGCCCACCACGCCACCATTCTCGAAGTGGCCAAAGAGGCCGGCGTCTCCAAGACCAGTGTCTCCCGCTACTTCGGTGACGAGCGCGAACGGCTGTCGCGACAGATGCAAGCACGCATCGCGGCGGCGGCCAAGCGCCTCGGTTACCGTCCCAACCAAATGGCCCGTGGCCTCAAGGGCGGTCGCTCGCAGCTGATCGGCATGCTGGTGGCGGATATCCGCAACCCCTTTTCGGTAGCCGTGATGCACGGTGTGGAGCAAGCTTGCCGAGAAAAGGGCTATTCGCTGCTGGTATGCAATACCGACAACGACCCGGCTCAGGAACGCGACCACCTGAACCTGCTGGCGTCCTATCGAATCGAGGGATTGGTGATCAATGCTGCTGGGCAGCCAAGTCGCGAGCTACGGGCTTTCGCCCGCCAGGGCACGCCACTGGTGTTGCTCGACCGGCTGCTGAGCGACTTTGAGGCCGACGTAGTAGGACTCGACAACGCTCAAGCCATCGACATGGCCATCGACCATCTTCAGCATCAGGGCTACGACGATGTCCTGTACCTCAGCGAACCTGTGGCTCAGGCGAGTTCTAGGCAAGCTCGCCTACAACGATTCCAGCAACGGATGGCAAACGAACCAGCGCTGAATGGCGAAGCCCACAGTCTGGACCTCGACAACGAGACCCAGCGCTTGCCTGACATCATCACTGCCTTTCTGGCACGTGCGTCACATTCCGCTCCCGCAATACTCTGCGGTAATGGCAATGTCACCCTGACGGTCGCCCATGTCTTGCAAGACCAGCGGATCCCTCTTGGTAGCGTCGGGCTGCTGGGTATCGACGAGTTGGAATGGTGCTCACTGGTTGGCCCTGGCATCACCACCCTGGCACAGCCCACCGACGCCATCGGCCGTGCTGCCGTGCAAAGCCTGCTGCAGCGGCTGGAGAAGCCTCAGCGCCAGACGCCACCACGTCGCACACACTACCAGCCACGCTTGACCCCCCGTGGCTCGACATGTCGTCCGGACACTACCAACCAGTGCGATCCAGTTTCTCAGGAGCGGCCATGACGCAACCCACCTCTTCCCCCGAGATTCTCGCCTTTGGCGAGGCCATGACCCTGTTCATCGCCGATTCCCCCGGAGACATGGCCGACGTCGAACACTTCGAAAGACGTATCGCCGGTGCCGACACCAATGTTGCCATCGGCCTGGCACGGCTCGGCTTTCGGGTTGGTTGGCTAAGTCGCGTCGGCGACGACAGCTTTGGCACCTACATTCGTCGCACTCTGGAAGCCGAAGGTCTGGATTGTCGCCACTTGGTGGCCGACCCAGAACATCCCACCGGCCTGATGTTCAAGGAGCGCGCCACTGACGGCACCGACCCGCGCATCGAATACTTTCGACGCGGCAGCGCCGCCAGCCATTTGTCGCCGGCCGATGCTGAGCGGGTGGATTTCGACGCCGCCCGCCACCTGCACGCCACCGGCATTCCACCAGCGGTTTCCGCCACCTGTCGTGAGCTATCCTGGCACATGCTGGAACAGGCGCGGGACGGGGGTGCCAGCATTTCCTTCGACCCCAACCTGCGCCCCAGCCTATGGGCCAGTGAAAGTGAGATGCGCGATACCCTCAATGCCATGGCCGGTAAAGCCGACTGGGTGCTGCCGGGCCTTGAGGAAGGGCGTCGGCTGACTGGGCTGGAAACGCCCCATGACATCGCGGGTTTCTATCTCGACCGAGGGGTTAAGGCGGTGATCCTCAAGCTTGGCCCGGAAGGCAGTTACTACCGTGGTACGCTCGGGGGGCAAGAGCAGAGCTTCACCGTGCCAGGCTTCCCGGTCACCGAGGTGATCGACACCGTGGGTGCCGGCGACGGCTTCGCGGTGGGTGTGGTCAGTGCGCTACTCGACGGGCTATCGCCACAGTCGGCAGTACGACGCGGCAACCTGATCGGCGCCCAGGCGATACAAGTCGTCGGCGACATGGAAGGCCTGCCCAGCCGTGCACGGTTGAATGAGTTGGAAGCCACCCTTCCCAGCCTCGGCGATTGAAGCCCAACCATGAAGAAGGGCCCGACTATGAAGGAAAGCGACATGACCAAGCGCATCGTGGCGTTCAGCCGCCTCAAGGACTCGCATCTCGAACAACTGCGGCAAGAGTTCCACGTCGACTACTTCGAACGCCTCGACAATACCGACGATCCAGACTTCCGAGCCGCACTCGCACAAGCCCATGGCATGGTCGGCTCAGGCCTCAGGATTACACCTGAGCTGCTCGACGAAGCCCCTCATCTGGAAGCCATCGCCACGATTTCGGTGGGCTACGACAATTACCCGGTCGACGAGCTGACCCGACGCGGCATCCTGTTGTGCAATACTCCCGACGTGCTCACCGAGACCACAGCCGACACCGGCTTCCTGCTGATCATGACGGCGGCACGCCGCGCGGTGGAACTCGCCGAATTCGTCAAGCGTGGCGACTGGCAAGAGAGCATAGGCGAGTCACACTTCGGTAGCGACGTTCATGGCAAGACCCTGGGCATGATCGGTCTTGGCCGTATCGGGGCTGCCATCGCGCGTCGTGGTGCCCTGGGTTTCGGGATGCCGGTGCTGTATTCCAACGCCTCGCCCAAGCCAGCGCTCGAGAAAGAACTGGGTGCAAAGCGCTGTGAAATGGACGAATTGCTGGCGCAGTCCGACTTCGTGTGCGTGACCGTGCCCCTCTCCGCCGACACCGAGCACCTGATCGGCGCCCGCGAGTTCAAGCTGATGAAGCCTTCAGCGATCTTCGTCAATATCGCGCGCGGCAAGGTGGTCGATGAAGCGGCACTAATCGCGGCGTTGGAGATGGGCGAAATACACGCCGCGGGTCTCGACGTCTTCGAACAAGAGCCCCTCTCGCCAGAATCCCCCTTGCCATACATGCCCAACGTCGTGGCCCTGCCGCACATAGGCTCGGCAACTCATGAGACACGTGATGCCATGGCGCAACGCTCAGTGGACAACATCACCCTGGCGCTGAAGGGCAAGCGGCCCATCAGCCTGGTCAATCAAGACGCCTGGCAGCACCGTCATCAATAAGATTCGAGGTCCTTATGTCGTCACCTCTCTGCCTGCTTTTCGACTCCGACGGCACTCTGGTCGACAGCGAAATCCTGCTGGCCCAGGTGATGGCGGAAGTACTGCCAAGCTTCGGTTTGCCCTTCACCGCCGAGCAGTATATGGAGGAATTTCGTGGCGTGCGCTTTTTGACCATCGTGTTGACACTGGAAGAGCGCCACGACGCGCTCGATGACGAGCGGCGCCAGCACTTGGAACAACAGATGCGCCGTCGCATGGAGGAGCGCATGCGTGAGGAGCTGCAGGCCATCGCCGGCATGGCGGAAGCACTAGATGTCCTGGGTGTTCACCCCAAGGCCGTGGTCTCCAACGGCCCCGAACGCAAGATCCGCTGCGCCATGGAAAGCACCGGCCTGGGCCGGCACTTCGGTGACAACCTGTTCAGCGCCTATTCTCTCGGCGTATGGAAACCGGACCCCGCGCTCTACCTCATCGCCGCCGAGAGCATGGGCCATGCCCCCGAGCACTGCGTGGTAATCGACGACGCAGCGGTGGGTGTGGCCGCCGGCTTGGAAGCCGGTATGCAGGTGATCCACCTCAACCATTTCCCCGACACTGAAATGACACCCGAAGGCGCCATCGCCATCCACCATGCCAGCGAACTGCCGGCAGCGATCGCCCGGTTGGCGCAGGGCAGTCCCGTGACCGCCTGATACCCCCAGCATGTCGGCCAACCGGCTGGGGTCCTGGCCAGTGGCCAGCTCGGCGAGAAGCTTGCTGGAGATGGCACCCCAGGCAACGCCTGAACGGCCCACCAACCGATCGGCACGAGGTCCGGCGAGCACCAGGCCTCGGTCACCCCGTCTCGATCACCTGCTGGACCATGGCCTCTACCGACTTTGGCCCAAAAGAAGGACAAGCATCATGATCGTCAAGGGACCACACTAGTCAGGGTAAATAGCCAATACCACAAGTCAGGAGGAATGCAGGCATGTTCAACAAGATCATAGTTCCGGTGGACCTGGCGCACTTCGATGTGATCGAGCCCTCGCTTCAGGTGGTGGCGGACCAAGCCAGGCACTATGGTGCCGAGGTCTGCTATGTAGCGGTCACGGCCACCGCTCCCAGCAGCGTTGCGCACACCCCAAAAGAGTATCAGCAGAAGCTGGAAGCCTTCGCCCAGGAGCGGGCCAAGGTGCATGGCCAGCCGGTCAGTGCCCGAGTCATCACTAGCCCCGACCCTGTCGCCGACCTGGACGACGTGCTGATCAAGGTCATCCAGGAGGTCGGTGCCGACCTAGTGATCATGGCCACCCATCCG
Source organism: Litchfieldella anticariensis FP35 = DSM 16096 (assembly GCF_000409775.1). Classification (GTDB taxonomy): domain Bacteria; phylum Pseudomonadota; class Gammaproteobacteria; order Pseudomonadales; family Halomonadaceae; genus Litchfieldella; species Litchfieldella anticariensis. Next base: position 85,746 of record NZ_KE332395.1, read on the forward strand.
CCGTCGCATCTGGACGTCGTCATCCCATCCCATGGCGGCAAGATCGCTACTCATACCAAGGCTTCGGTGTTCCTGGTGCGTCCCAGGCAAGGATGACGCCTACATTTTCCATCTCGGCGTCGACAAAGCGGGGTTCCCGCAACGAAAATTCGCGAAATCTCGCTAGCGTGAGTGGATCGCCTTCAATCACAGTAGGCTCGGCATCATGCTGCGATAGACGTTATCGGCCCCGCTGGTGGCCGCCGTGACGTAGTAGTGGTCTTCGTCGATGCGACAAGGAGCGCATCACCTGCTCGCCGTCAATTTCCAGCTCCAGGGGCACGAACTGTCCCGGCTTGAAGAAGAACAATACCGGCTACTGCATGCTAAAACAGTAGGTTCGGGCGTCCTGAGTTTCCTGAGTGATCTTGAGGCAGCGCACCAAGTGGCGACCATTGGTCCAGGTCTGGGTGTTGATAGGGTTGAGAAATTCGGAACTGGTGAAGCTGGTCATGAGGCACTTCCTACAGGCAAACCGCCATCCCCGGCCGGCGGCAGGGGATGGCGAGTCAGGGTCTTGTCATGTTATCGACGGATAGCTGGATCAGGACAGCTGGATCCAGGTCGTCTTCAATTCGCAGTACTGGTCATGGGCATAGATCGACTTGTCCCGCCCACCGAAGCCGGACTGCTTGTACCCGCCGAATGGCGTGGTGATATCGCCCTCCGAGAAGCAATTGACAGAGACGGTGCCAGCCCGAATCGCCGCAGCCATGCGATGCACGGTATTGAGGTCATCGCTCCATAGCGAGGCCGCCAGGCCATAGCAAGTATCGTTGGCAATGGCGATGGCCTCCTCCTCGGTATCGAACGGAATGACCGCCAGCACTGGTCCGAAGATCTCCTCCCGAGCCACCGCGGCATCCTTCGGCACGTCGTCAAAGATGGTCGGGGCGACGAAATAGCCACCGCTCTCTTCACGGATACGGCTACCGCCCGTTATCAGCTTCAGCCCGTCGGCCTTGGCCTGATCGATATGGGACAGCACCTTGTCCATGTGATCTTTCTCGATCAGGGCACCAAGCTGCACACTGGGATCCAGGGGATCGCCCGTGATCCACTCCTCCTCGAGCTGGCGCTGGATCTCGTCGACCAACGCCTCCTTCACCGAGCGATGCACGATCAGGCGCGAACCCGCCGAGCAGTTCTCCCCCATGTTCCAGAACGCGGCAGCCAGGACATTGCTCGCGACAGTCTTGAGGTCACTGACATCGGGCATCACTACCTGCGGATTCTTGCCTCCGCACTCCAGCACCACGCGCTTGAGGTTGCTCGCTGCCGAGTATTCGAGAAAGCGGCGCCCTACCTCGGTGGAACCGGTGAAGGCGGCCAGGTCGATGTCGGGATGCAGACCGATGGCCTTGCCGGCCACATGACCAAGTCCCGGCACTACGTTCAACACACCGGCCGGGATGCCGGCCTCATGGGCCAGCTCGGCGAGTCGCAGCGTGCTAAGTGACGTCAGCTCCGCGGGCTTGAGCACCACGCTGTTGCCGGTAATCAGGGCCGGTCCCAGCTTCCAGCCAGCCATCATGGCGGGGAAGTTCCACGGCAGCACGGCGCCGACGACCCCGATCGGCTCACGGCTGATCGTCGCCACCACGTCCTTGGCGGTCGGCGACACAGCATCGTAGAGCTTGTCGGCGGCTTCAGCGTGCCAGCGGATGGCATTGGCGGTATCGGGGATATCGACATTGAAGCATTCGCCGATCGGCTTGCCCGCTTCCAGGGCCTCCAGCACAGCCAGTTCGAGACAGTGTTCTTCGATCAGGTCAGCGAAGCGCTGCATGATGGCCTTGCGGTCGGCGGGGGCGAGTCCCGACCAGCCCCCGGTCTCGAAGGCCCGGCGGGCGGCCTGGACAGCGAGGTCCACATCAGTGTCGTCACAGGCGGCTACCTGAGTCAGGGTCTCCTCGGTGGCGGGGTTCAGGGTGTCGAACGTTTCGCCTGAACTCGCGGGAACGAAGCGGCCGTCGATGAAGGCCAGGTTGCGATATTCGAGTTGCTCGATCTGACGCGCAATGGCATTCGGAGTCAGAGTATCGGACATTGTTGTTCTCCTCGTGTCGGATGGTTCAGAGTTCGGTTCCGGCTTGCCACTCCTTCCAGGCAAGGGTCGAACGCACCCCCATACCGAGCAGTGGCTCGGGGGGATTTAACTGCGGCTTTGGCTGTTCCAGCATGATGTCGAGCAGTTCGCTCTCGACGCCGAGCGCATACTCGGCGATCAACTTTCCAGAGATCGTGCCGCGCGTCAGGCCCAGCCCGTTCTGACAGACGGCACTAAAAACGCCCGGGGCGATCTCGCCGAACGGCGTGCCGCCGTTACGGGTCAGGCACAGCGCGCCACCCCAGGTGTATTCCAGCTCGACTCCCCGCAGCATGGGGAAGCGCCTGTCGAACGAGCGTTGATGGGCGACGAGCGCACGCTTCAGCCTGCTCTCACCGGTGCTGACATTCGGGTTGTAGGTGAACGTATTGCGGATGCAGATACGTCCGTCTCCCATGCGACGCACCGTCGTGCCCATTGGGTCGGCCGGAATCAGCCCCCAGCTCTCCTCTCCACCCAGGTCCGCCAGCTCTTGCTCGTTTAGGGGCCGAGTCAGGCTGCCGTAGGTATAGACGGGCAGGAGGCGCCCCTTGAGTCCAAGCTGGCCGAACTGTGCGGCATAAGCGTTGTTGGCGAGCACCAGCCGGGGCGCCTTGAGCCGCCCCTTGTCGGTGACCAGCGTATGAGGATTGCCGACGTTGATCTCGCGGACGGGGGTGTCCTCGAAGAGGCGGACGTTCTCCGGCAAGGTGGCACCGAGTCCGCGTACCAGCGCCGCCGGCTGGACCAGCACCGCTCCTGGCGAATGCAGTCCGGCGCGATAGAAGCCAGTTCCGGTCACCGCCTTCATCTCCCGGGCATCGAGTTCCCGACAAGGCTCGCCCAGAGCAGCGAGCCCCTTGGCGAAGGCCTCCAGCGCGCGGAGGCCATGAGTCTCGACCGCCCCATGCAACTTGCCTTGCTCGCGCCAATCGCACTCGATCGCATGGCGCTGCACGATTTCGCGCATGTAGTCGATCGCCCCCCGGTTGAGCTGGATGAGCTTGCGATCGGCCGACTGATCGCCTGTGTAGCTATGCGAATTCAGGTTATGCGGCAAATCCACCATGAAACCGGAATTGCGCCCGGAGGCGCCGAAACCGACACGCCGGGCATCCACCAGGGCGATGGCAGCGTTCGGTTGCAGCTCGGCCAGCCGCCGAGCGGCGGCCAGGCCGGCCAGTCCCGCCCCCAACACCACCCAGTCGGCCTTCACTTCCCCGTGAAGTGGTGTCGACGCGGGCGGCGGAGGCAGTGTCTCGTACCAGCCACAACGCCCGTCGTTCTGGGGCAGGAAATGGCATGTCAACTGCATGGGGCGAATCTCCAGCGTAAGAGGTCAGCCGCGGTGCTGAACCAGTGCGTCATAGGTACGCCGGAAGCTGGTCTTCTCGGCTTCGCTCAGCGGTAGCAGCGGGGCCCGCGCAGGCCCAACAGACAGACCCGCCAGTTCACAGCCGTGCTTGATGTACTGGCAGAACTTGCCGCCCTGCTCGAGCAGGTTCAGCATCGGCAACAGACGCATGGCGAGCTCGCGGCCGGCGACGAAGTCCTGGTCGACGACACAGGCCTGGTACAGCGCCACATGCTCGGGAGCCAGGAAGTTGGAGGCGCCGCAGACCCAGCTCCGCGCCCCCCAGACGAAGAACTCCAGCACCTGGTCGTCCATGCCGCAACTCAGCTGCAGCTGATCACGGAACTCGGTCGCCAGTGAATGCATCCGCTCGATGGAGCCGGTGCTTTCCTTGATCGCCTGGAAGTTCGGGCGGTCACGCAAGGCCTCGATGAACTCGAGGCTCATGGGTGTACCGGTGCGGTCGGGAAAGTTGTAGAGCATGATCGGCATGTCGAGGGCATCGTCGACACGGCGGACATGAGTCAACAGCTCTTCCTGGGTCGGCTGGCAATAGTAGGGAGCGGCCACGAGAATGGCATCGAAACCGGCAGCCTTGGCATGCTGGCCAAGCTCCAGGCTGTCTTCTGTCGTGGTGGCATTGATGCCCGCCATGATCGGGATACGGCCCTTGGCATGGCCTGCCACGGCGTCGAAGACCTGCTTGCGTTCTTCCTTGCTGAGGGCATAGTACTCGCCGGTGGTGCCGCCGATGATGAGGCCATGCACCCCTTGGTCGATCAGCGTGTCGACCACATTCTTCAGCGTGTCGAGCTGGATGGAGCCGTCCTCGCCGAAAGGGGTTACGACGGGTGTCCAGATACCATCGAAATTCATATCGTCACCTAGTTATATGGCATTAGTTGTATGGAATGTTGTGAGGCAGCCACATCGGCCGTGGACTCAGAATAAACAGCGATCAGGAGTCGCAAAAGAAACCTTTTTTGCCACCAAACAATAACCAGTTGTTATGGTTTCCATCATGCTATTTTTGTCGAACTTAATCGCCTGGCTTCCACTGAGACAGTGGAGAAAACTGTCTTCATATATGCGAGAAACTGGTTCCTGTAAGGTGCGGGTGGCAGACTAGATCAACGGGTGATCTCCAGCTCGACAAGTTCGCTGCAATTCCGAGACAACTCGAGTGTATCGACGGTCTCGCTACTACCCACTCATTCACAGCCATCGATGGTCACGATCACAGCATCTTGCGACATTCTTCGGGTTCCTCTTGTCTTAGTCTGGCATCCTGCGGCAATAGATCTCATCGCTACACGAAGACCTATCGACATCTAATATCTTTTTACTTATGTACAATGATGAACATTAAGTTGACAGTCATGTACATCTGCCATTAACTTCGTCAAGTACACAACAAGGTGGAGGCCTGTTCATGACCAAGGACATCCCGCCAGCGTTCAACAACAAGTCAGGCCGCTAGGAAAGATATCGAAGTTGTCTTGGCGGTTTTTAGAAAGATTCAAAGGGGGAGAAAATGTCATTTAAAAGAACCATTCATGCTATAGATACGCACGCAGGCGAACCAATGCGCGTTGTCACTGGCGGTGTTCCCAACATCCCCGGCAAGACGGTGCATGAGAAGATGGTATGGCTGAGAGAAAATGACGACCAGCTGCGTAAGCTAATGCTACGTGAACCTCGTGGTTATCCCCCTCTCTGCTGCAATGTCATCGTTCCTCCATGTCATCCCGATGCTGATGCCGGCTATGTGATCATGGAACAGATCGAGTATCCGGTCATGTCTGGTGGCAACACCATTTCCGTGGCGACGGTGCTGCTAGAAATGGGAATGCTACCGATGCAAGAACCCGTTACGGAGCTTGTTCTTGAGGCGCCGGCTGGGCTCATTCGCATCAGGGCCGAATGCAAGGATGGCAAGGTTAAAAGCGTCACTTTCAAGAATGTACCTGCGTTTGCAGCCTACCTCGATACAGAAATAGACGTTCCCCATCTCGGCAAGGTAAAAGTAGACGTAGGGTGGGGAGGGATGTTCTATGTTATTGCGGATGTCCGACAGTTTCCCGGAGTGGAACTAATACCCGAGCATGGGGCGGAGATAGCACGGATTTCAGCCATGATCAGGCAAGCAGCTATTGAGCAGTTGCCCGTTGAGCACCCTGATTACCCTGGGGTTGGGATCACGATATCACAACTTTCCGGGCCGGCAAGTAGCCCAGATGCTGATTGGAAGAATGCGGTGACAGTGGCGTCTGGTGATTTTGATTGGGACAAGCCCAGTACGTGGACGGGTGCCATCGACAGATGTCCATGCGGAACGGGAACATGCGCAAAAATGGCAGTGCTTCACGCCAAAGGCGAGCTGCCGTTGAACCAGGATTTTCGCCACCAGGGCATCCTTGGCAACGTGTTTACGGGGAGACTTGTCGAGGAAACGAAAGTTGGTGAAAAGACAGCGGTAATACCGACTATCTCCGGAACAAGTTGGATTTACGGAATCAATACCTATGTGTTGGATAATGATGATCCATTCACAGAAGGATTTTGCGTGCAGGACATCTGGGCCTGAGGACAGGGGCGACGTACGCCCCTATCCGCCGCTCACAAGAAGCGGCGGATCTCCTCAAGCACCACCGTGTCGATTGCAATGCACTCCTCTTCCGACATATTGCTTCGTACCGGGCGGCGGTTGGGCACGTAGGTACCACCACGTTCGGCGATTCGGTCAAGATGCTGGGTCAGTCGAGTGGAAAAACGGTCGTCAATAATGGTGGGGTGAATCGCAATGATCGTCATCCCTGCGTCGATCACCTGATCTCCGCCCTGGAAATCCGGCATATCGAGCGACCATGAGGCACCGGATAATCCGGCCGCAAGGCACTCGACCATCAGCGCCACATTCGCGCCTTTCGTGCCGCCGAATGTCAACAGCGCACCGCGCAGGCCGGCCGCTGCATCGGTGGTCGCGTTACCCTGCTCGTCGATGGCCCAACCTTCGGGAATCTTGCGCCCTTCTTCCGCTGCCTTTACCAGGTTGACGAAGGCCGTCGCACTGGACGCCTGGTCAATGACCAGCGGCGCGTTGACGTCGGCCAGGGGCGCGGCGAACGCCATTGGGTTGGTGCCGAAAACGATCTTGCCACTGGGCGAGCCCGCCACCACGGCCGGACTGTTGGACACGGCAAAGGCGATCACGCCTTCCAGGGCAAGACGGCGAACATAGTAGCCCAGTTCACCGGTGGTATAGCTGTTGCCTTGGGTGAAGATCGTAACGCCCAGTTCCCGGGTTTTTTCGACAAGCGTCGGCATTGCCCGGTCGAAACCGAGCTGCGCTATGCCTCCATCCGCGTCCGAGTGGATGATAGCGGCCAGGGGCGACGTGATTTTCGGCTCGGCTTCTCCATTGATGCGTCCTTCACGGAAACTGGATAGATAATCCAGAAGATGCGGGAACCCGACACTGGGGTGTCCGAAAAGCGCCGCCGAAACCGTCGCCCTTGCCAGGGAACGCGCGGTGGCAGGGTTGGCGCCCGCAGCGAGACAGGCCTGTTCAGCCAATGCCTCTGCATCGTGGGAGGAAAGTGTTTGCTGACTCAAGGAAAGATACCTCTCATGTTCTTAATGCTGATTAATTCACGTATCCGAGCAGCCTTGGCAGGAACAGCGACAGCGACGGCCAGTAAGTCGTGATCAACATCACAGGCAGAGCGCCAAGCAGCATGAAGCTGAAGGCCGGCCGAAGGACCTGCGACATCCCAACCTTGCCGATCCGACAGCTCATAAACAGGATGGGTGCCATGGGCGGGCTATTGCAGCCGATGACGACGCTGGTGCCCACGATGGCGGCAAAATGCACCGGATGAATGCCGATGCTCTCCATCACTGGCAACAGCAGCGGGCTGAGGATGGCCACGACACTCACGTCGTCCATGATCATTCCCATCAAGATCAAGAAGATATTGACCATGAGGAGAATCAGCAGTTTGTTCTGGAACACCTCGAGCAACAGCTCGGTCAGCTCCTGCGGCACTCGCTCGAAGGTGAAGATACGGCTGGCCACGAAGGAAAAGAGCAGAATGATCATGATGACGCCAGTGGTCGTGGCGGCGTGGATGAAACTCTGTGCCAGGGCCTTCAGGTTGAGGTCGCGATAAACGAACAGTCCGACGGGGATGGCATAGACGACGGCAATGGCGGCCGCCTCGGTGGGGGTAAAGATGCCACCGTAGATGCCCCCCAGGATGATGACCGGGAGCATCAAGGCAGGGAAGGCCTTCCAGCCGGTACTGCCGATATTCCGGAACCGGTTACTCAGTGTGAGCGTCTCTGGGCTGTAGGCGGGATTCTTGCGCATCTTGATAGCGTTGATCACGCACAGGAATACGATCAGCAAAATGCCCGGCCCGATGGTAGCCAAGAACACAGCGGCGACGGATTGCCGGGTTACCACCGCGTACAGGATCATGGTGATGCTGGGCGGAATCAGCAGGCCGAGCAGCGAAGATATCCCGACCAGAGCGGTGGAATATGGTCGGCTGTAGCCGTGTTTTTCCATCGGATCGATCATGATAGTGCCGATCGAGGCCACCGCGGCCGAGGCCGTTCCCGAAATGGCACCAAACACCCCGCAGGCCATCACCATCGAGGTCCCCATCCCGCTGCGGGATGAGCCGACGATTGCCTCGACAAAGCGTATGAGCCTGGCTGCAATCCCCCCTGACTGCATCAAATACCCTGTCATGATAAATAACGGGAGGGCCAGCAAGATAATGGAATTGATCGACCAAAAGCCTGTCGTCATTAGTGACGATATATCGACATCATAGGCAAACGAGAGTACGAGAGTCATGGCAGCGAACGAGAATACGACCGGCACGCCTATGATCATTAATAGTATGACTGCACCTATCGCTAATAAGGCACCCATATTTTTCTCCGATTATTGTCAGGAAGTCTCTTGAGGAGAGACGTCTTATTGGGCTACAGCTTTAGCTCTTCTGAATAGCTTGCTGACATCATGAATGAGGTCGCGGAGCACGTAGAGCAACAGCAAAATGCTCGCAATGAGGAGGCTTCCTTGCGAAATGTACTGCGGAATACCGAACACCGGCGTGACTTGCCCCTTATCGAAACCCCAGGAAAAAAGGCTATAGCTCCAATTAACGAAAAAGGCCGCCATCACCACCGACAGGGCGGTGGCAATAAGTCTCATTGCGTCGTGCAATGCCTCGTTATCGGAAAAAGCTTGAAAGAAATCAGCACTGAGATGGGACCTCTCCCGTGAGGCCAAGGCCGCTCCGAGCATGTACAGCCACATGGCAGCTATCAACACCAGCTCCTCAAGGCCAAATACCTGCACATCAAGCAGCGCCCTAAACACTATGCCGCCTACCATGGCAAAAGAAATGAAAAGGCCCAGCACCGTAACCGCAACTTTTATAATAAACGCGAGTGCATTATCGATGCGGGTTAAGTGATCCATAATGATTTTCATGATATTACCCCAAAGGTATCGAACACAGAGTGGCCCTCACTAGCAGGAACCACTCCGTGTCACCCGGCAGGTATTATTTATTTAGGCTCTGATGCATGCTCGCGGACGGCGCTCATGACATCCTCCCCGAGGGACTCCTCCGCCTCGACCCACACTGTCTCGCGGACCCGCTCGATCCAATCTTTCATTTCTTCATCGGACGGCTCGATATATTCCATTCCATCTTCCTGGGCCTGCTGGATCCACTTTTCATCCTCGGCCTTGGCGTTCTCGAACTGCTCATTGATGACGACTTCCACGGCATCCGCGATGATCCCGCGATCTTCCTCGTCGAGTGCATCCCAGGCATCCTGGTTCATCAGGAACGTATAGAAGGAGAAGTTATGCTTGGAGTGGACGAAATAATCGAGCAGGTCGTTGAAATAGGTATAGTCCCAGTAAATTACATTACTCGAATCGCCATCGACGACCCCGGTCTGGATGGACGTGTAAACCTCGGACCAGTCGATCGGCACGGCCTGGAAGCCCATGGCCTGTATCGTCTGAGGCAGCGGGAAGATCGGCTGGGAGCGGAGCTTGATCCCCTGCGCATCTTCATAGTTGGTAGCATAGGTATCCGCTGTCGCTATACCGCCAAAGCCTTCCGGAAAGGGCCCCAGATATTCCAGACCAATATCCGAAAGGATGGGATCAATGGTCTCCGAAATCCAGCCACCCTTGCCATAGGCATCTAGTGCTTCATCCCAACCCAAGGTCAGATAGGGCAGCGTCAGTACGCCAAGTCGCTCATCGTAGGAAGTTTGCGGCCAGCCCAGAAAGAGGTCGATGTTACCCCTGACCAACTGGTCGAAAAGCTCCTGAGGCCCACCGATCTCCCCTTGATAGAAGACGTTCATGGTGATTCTGCCATCAGATTGCTCTTCGACAATATCAGAGATTCTTTTTACTGCCAGGCCTTGGGGCGATTCCCGGTCGCCTGCCTCCGTTGCTATCGTCAGCTTTAATTCCTCATCGCTTGCCCAAGTGGAAGCTGAGAAACCAAGAGCGGCGAGAACCGATACTGCGGCTATGCTTGAGCTAACTTTTATTGAGCTTTTTAATGTCATAACACCTTCTCCAGGCAGGCTATTGTAGTTGGAATTCATCTCGTGATTAACCACTAGTCAAGCACGAATGACATATATCTAATGCACCTCATGACATACATGTAATGCTATTTTTATGATGGAGGTAATGGAAACGATTTTTCATCAGTGCAAAACATAACCTGAGGTTATCGTTGCCATGTCTTATGGAGTAGACATTCATCGACACATGCTGATATCTGCTGTCGGTGATCAAGCCGCCATCCGCGGGACCGCGAATGGCGTGGTTATATCGCCTTCAGAAAAGCAATTGACGGAGACGGTGCTGACAGGACGAGGTGGGTGGAACGCTCATCCCTTACGAAAAGTCAGGCCAAAGACTTCAGGACTGGCGCTGCCTGCGGAACTTCGCGGGGGCGATATCAAAGAATTGGCGGAAGCAATGGCGGAAGTGGGTAATACTGGTAAAGCCACTGGCCACCGCGATATCGGCGATGGGCTTGTTGGTCTGCTGCAGCAATTGCCGAGCGTAAGTCACGCGGAGTTCAATGTAGTAGCGAGACGGGGAGGCATCGACATAACGGCTGAAGAGCCGTTCGAGTTGGCGACGGGATATATTGACCCAGCGGGCTATCTCGTCCACCGAAAGAGGCTCATCGATATTGTTATGCATCAGCTCCAGTGCCAATTTCAGGGCTTGCGGCAGGGTAGGATCACGATCAAGGCTCAAGACGGAAACATCCATCACCTCTTGGGCCTTGTCACAATTGAGTATTTCCTCAATCGCATCGACGAAGCTCGGGTCATGATCACGCCTCAACCAGTCCAGCATCATGGAGAGCGAGCTATTGGCACCGGCGCAACTGATCCGTTTCCTGTCCAGCACATAGGAATGTCTGGACAGGTGTACGCTGGGAAATGATTCGAGCAGCATGGCGCGGGAATCGGGATGTATGGCACAGTCGTGGCCATTCAGCACTCCAGCATCGGCAAGAAAGAAGGAGCCGTTCCACAGCCCTCCCAAGGTCGTGCCTGCGGCATCGAAGCCGCGTAGCGTGGAGCGGATCAATGGCGAACTCTGCAAGCGCACACGGAAGCCGCCACACATGATGAGCAGGTCCAGCCGTTGTTCCTGCAGCACCGATAGCTGGCAATCCGTCGAGATGGCAGTGCCCAGATCGCTGACGACCAAATCGTTCGTTGCACCGACCACCAGTACCTCGACCAGCGGCTCCCGAGTCATCAGGTTGGCGGTTACCAAGGCATCCACCGCTCCAGCGAAGGCCATCAAAGAGAAGTTATCCAGGAGCACGAACGCCACTCGTCGCTGCAAAGGCTGCGATCTTGAGTCTTCCCCTGCGTTGAGGTGTGCCATGTTCTTGCGTTTCAACAAGCTCTTGAAGGAGGCGCTCATCATGTCACTCCAGGGGCCTGACAGCCTTGCATGTCAAGCATGCATCAATGGTTGAGGGCGAATTACGACTGTTGTCCTGTGTCGCTTTTGGATAACCTGAAAGATGCGGGTGCAGCGTCTTTTCCATGTTCCGTAGTCTATGTTCCGGCCAATTATCCTCGACATCGACTTTTTTTCCAGGATGTTGATAACTTTTCATTATGACAACACACACCGATCCCGATCAGAGGCTGCTCAAGATGCCATCGCTGCGCGCGGTGAGATCCTTCGTGGCGGCGGCCAAGTATCAGAACTTCACCCGAGCCGCCGAGGCACTGTGCGTCACCCAAGCGGCCATCAGCCGGCAGATCCGCGAGCTCGAGAGCTACCTGGGCACCGAGCTGTTCAAGCGCACGGGGCGGTCAATAGAACTGACCAAGGCTGGTTCGATCTTCTTCGATGCGGCGCAACTGTCGTTCATCAATATCGCCCAGGCCGCGGAACGCATTCGTCAGGACCACGGCAATACCGGCAAGCGAGTCCTCACACTCTGTTGCTCTCCCGCTTTCTCGGCACTGTGGATGTCGCGTCGGCTGCCGAGCTTCTTCAGTGCCAACCCGGATATCGACCTCAACCTGATCACTACCCAGAATTTCCACTCCATGGAGCCTGGGGTACTGCCTGATATCTTCATCACCAAGATGGCCAAAGTGCGGGAGGGGTATCACAGTCATCCTCTGTTTCACGATGTCATTTATCCGATCTGCACCCCACGTTACCTCGAGCAGCATCCCGAGATACGTAGCCTTGAAGGACTGCGAGATGGAGTGCTGTTAAATCTCAGCCCCTATGGCCGCTCGCAGGTCGCCGAGCACGTGGACTGGGGGGTCTGGCTGGCCATCCATGATATCGACATCGAGAGCCGTTCCCGGGACAGCCTTCATTTCTTCAATGCCAACGACTACAACATGTTGGTGCAGATGGTCCTCAGTGATCAGGGGGTGGCCCTCGGCTGGGATCACCTCATCGGCCCCCTGGTCGACCAGGGCCTGTTGGTCAGGCCGGTCGAACAGAAGGTCGTACTGGAGGACACGCACCATTACATGGCCTACCGCGAGGACAAGGAGGATGACGAGGCGCTGAGCCGCTTCCGGAAATGGTTCCTGGACCAAAACGGCGTGCCGATAACCACCTGAGGCCTTAGGCTGTGGCTAGCGGGTGATGCACCAAGCGCCTGACCGCCAGCTCCACCCCGCGTAACTCGGCCAATCCTTTGAGGCGGCCGTAGAGCGGATAGCCGGGCCGAGTATCGCGGTGCTGGTCATCAAGGATGTGGTGGCCGTGATCGGGACGCAACGGCAGGCGTGGTCCGCCCTCGTGTTCGCGGCGCCGCTCTTCGTTCACCAATGCCTGGATCACGCCGACCATATCGACATCACCACTTAGGTGATGAGCCTCGTGAAAGGTGCGCGGGTCCGACGATTCACGCCGCGTCGAGCGGAGATGGGCGAAGTAAATATGCGGCCCGAAGCGACGGGCCATCTCGACCAGATCAATGGATTCGCTAACCCCGTAAGAACCGGTACACAGGGTCAGGCCGTTGGCAGGGCTAGGGGCAACATCGAGGATCCACTGGGCATCCTCGGGGCTGGATACCACCCGTGGCAGACCCAGCATTGGTCGCGGTGGATCGTCGGGATGGATTGCCAGGCGAATGCCGACCTCCTCGGCTACCGGCACGACTGCCTTGAGGAAATTGCCCAGGTGAGCCCGCAGCCGTTCGGCGTCGATACCATCATATTCGGCCAGCACCTCGCGGAACCGCACCAAGGTGTAGTGCTCCTCGGCACCAGGTAGGCCGGCAATGATGTTGTTGATCAGTCGCTGACGCGCTACCTCGTCCAAGCCATCCAGATAGCGCCGTGCCTCGGCCTGCTCGGCATCGTCATACTCCTGCTCGGCACCAGGGCGCGCGAGTAGATAGAGATCGAAAGCGGCGAAGGCGGACTGTTCGAAACGCAGCGCCAGGCCGCCATCGGGGAGCTGCCAGGTCAGATCGGTACGTGTCCAGTCGAGCACCGGCATGAAGTTGTAGCACACGGTGTCGATGCCGCAGATTGCCAGATTACGAAGCGTCTGCTGGTAGTTGGCAATATAGAGCGAGCAGTCGCCACTTTGCTTCTTGATGTCTTCATGCACCGGTACGCTCTCGACCACCGACCAGGTAAGCCCACTAGCCTCGATGAGGTGTTTGCGCTCGCTGATCGCTTCCACCGGCCATACCTCACCATTGGGGATCTCGTGCAGCGCGGTGACGATGCCGGTGGCTCCGGTCTGGCGAATCTCGTCGAGTGTGATGGGATCGTCAGGACCGAACCAGCGCCAAGTATGTTCCATAGGGCTCTCCTAAGGTGACGGACGTTCGATATGCTGCAAGGCGCCCGACAGGCCTTCTTCCGTCAACGTCCGATAGACCGCCGTCACCACCTCGGCAAAGCCAGGCCACTGGGCCAGCGCTGGCGGGAAAACGGCATCCACCGCGAGGAAGGCATCGACCAGTTGCGCGGGGGAATCGCCATGCTGCTCATGCAGTTTGGCAAAGGTGGCCGCCAGCGGGTCGTCCACGGGGTAAGCCGTGCCGTGTAGATCACGACCAGCGGTATAGCGGATCCAGGCCGCCACACCCAACGCCGTGCAAGGAATCTCGGCGCCAACCTCAAGACGTGCCAGCGCGCCAAGCAGCCAACGTTGGGGCAACTTCTGGGAGCCGTCCATAGCGATCTGCTGCAGTCGATGGCGCAGACTGTCATTGGCGAATCGCTCGAGCAGCGACTCGGCATAGGCGGCAAGGTCGGTGCCTGCAGGCATCTTGAGGGTTGGTGCGGCCTCCTCGAGCATATAACGACGCAGCAGCGCCACCAGGTCCTCACGACTCACTGCCTCGAAGACCGTCTCGATACCCGCCAGGGAGCCCAGGTAGGCCAGCAGCGAATGGCTGCCATTGAGCATGCGCAGTTTCATGGTCTCGAAGGGCGCCACGCCGGTGACCATCTCCACACCATCGCCTTCCCAGGAAGGACGTCCCAGCGGGAAGTCGTCCTCGATCACCCACTGCGAGAAGGCCTCGCCAACCACGGCATTGGGATCCTCTACCCCCAATTCGGTCAGTCGGTCGAAGTCGTCCTCGGTCATGGCCGGCACGATGCGATCGACCATGCTGCAGGGAAAGGCCACTTCACGCTCGATCCACTCGGCAAGCTCGGCATCGCGGCATGCCGCCAGTTGAGTCACAGCGATCCGGGTGCGCTTGCCGTTGTCGGGCATGTTGTCGCAGCTAAGCACGGTGAATGGTGGAACTCCTGCAACTCGGCGGCGTGCCAACGCCTCGACCACGAGGCCCGGTGCGGTGCGAGGTGCCTCGGGATTGTCGATATCGGCGGCGATGGCTGGGTCGCTGCGCAGCAGCTGGCCCTCGGCCGGGCTCAGGAAATACCCCTTCTCGGTCACCGTCAGGGTGACGATATGCACGGCGGGGTCGGTCATCCGCGCCAGTAGTGCTTCAAGATCGCGCCCCCATCGGCCCGAACCGTTACGGCCGCTGAACATGACCTCTTCGATGACGCCGATCTCACGCAGGGTGACATGCTGGCTGCCGGCGTATTCAGCGACATGGTAGCGATAGCCAGCTTCGCGCAGCCCATCGACCAACGCCACGCCCCCGCGCAGGTTGGCGCTGCACACGCCCCACCCCAAGTCGCCACTACGCTGTCGATAGCGTTCCAGGTAGACCGCCTGATGGGCACGGTGGAAGGCGCCAAGCCCCAGATGAACGATGCCAATACGGCCGCTTCCCTCGGCCGCCGGCACATGTTGAATATCACTCATCGATATGTCTCTCTCATTGGCCCATCAACAGATTGGGAAGCCATAGCGAGACCGCCGGCACATAGGCCACCAGCAGCAGCACAGCGATATTGCAGACCAGAAACGGCAGAATCGCATACGCTACCCGCAACATCGGTAGATTGCCGATCCCCGAGACCACGAACAGGCACACCCCCACCGGAGGTGTGGTCAGGCCAATCATCAGATTGAGTACCGCCATCACCGCGAAGTGCACCGGGTCCATGCCAACCCCGGTGGCCACGCCCAGCAACGCCGGAAACAGGATGATCAGTGCCGCGATGGTCTCCATGAACATGCCGACGAACAGCAGGATCAGATTAAGGATCAGGATCACCACGATGGGGTTATCGCTGATGGTCAGAATGGCATCGGCCACCATCTGTGGAATCTGCTGGCTGGTCAGGATCCAGCCAAACAAATTGGCCAGGCCGACCAACAGCAACAACGCTGAGGAGGTCAGTACGGTATCGGTCAGAATTCCCGGCAACTTGCGCCAGGAGAGCCCTTTATAGATGTACATGCCGACCACCAGGGCATAAAGACTGGCGACGATCGATGCCTCGGTGGGGGTGAAGAAGCCGCCGATGATGCCGTAGAGGATGATCGCCGTCATCAACAGTGCCCAGAAGGCGGTTCGCGCTTCGCGCAGCAGTTGCAGGAAGGGAACGCGCTCTTCCTTGGGGTAGCGGCGGCGCACGGCCAGCAGATAGGTGGTGATCATCATCGCCACCCCCAGCAGCAGCCCGGGGATAGCACCAGCCAGGAACATGCGCCCCACCGACACGCCGGTAAGAGAGCCAGCAATGATCATCGGCACGCTGGGGGGAATGATCGGGCCGATGGTCGAAGAAGCGGCCGTGACAGCGGCGGCAAACGGTTTGTCGTAACCGGACTTTGACATGCCCGGGATCATCACGGCGCCGATGCTGGCAGCATCGGCCACCGCCGTTCCCGAGATACCACCGAAGATCATCGAGCCCCCCACGTTGGCCAGCCCCAGGCCTCCGCGAATATGACCCATCAGCGCATTGCAGAAACGCACGATGTATTCAGTGATGTTGCCGACGTTCATCAGATTGCCGGCCAGTACGAAACCGGGAATGCACAACAACACGAAGGTGTCGATGCCTGCGTACATGCGCTGCGGCACGATGGTCAGCGAAATGCCTTCCAATAGCAGGTAGGCCAATGAGGAGATGCCTAGAGAGAAAGCGATCGGCACCCCGACAAGCAGCAATACCAGAAAGACGCTAAACAGTACGATCACTTCCATTATCGCGTCTCCGTTTCGGCGGCCAGGGATTCCCCACGCCACAGGGCAACCAGCCCTTCAATGAACCCGATGGCGCTATACAGCAGTACCAGAGCGAACAGCACCACAGTGGAAAGGAAGATATACAGCATCGGCACCTTCAGTGTGGGTGAGGTCTGCCAGGCACCAATCTGGGCGTACTGCCAGGCATAGGGCAGCACGATGAAAGCGAAGCCACCGACCAGCAAGCTCACCAACACCTGAAAACCGGCTCGCCCCCGTAGCCCCAACCAATGATGGAAAAGCTCGACATTGACGTGGCGATTCTTGCGGATCACCACACCCGCCGATAGAGCCACCATGTAGATGAACAGGTAGCGCGAAAGCTCTTCGGTCCAAGCCGGCGAGAACGGCAGGAACAAGCGTCCCGCGATCTGCAGCAACACAGCGCCGGCGATGCCCACTAGTGCCAGAGTGGCAAGCCAGGTGAACAGCGTGTCGATCCAGCCAATCACGCGGCCGATTACCCCGCCAAGTTTGGGGACCGTCGACATGGCTTCCAGGCCTTCGACGACCTGCTCGACATGCGGTTCTTGATCGGGAGATCCCATACACGATCCTCATGCAGGACGCTCAGCCGTCCGATGGTGGAAAATGGAGCGGATACGAGTACCCGCTCCGTCGGCTGAGGACTATAGGTTCTGAATGGCCTCGAACAATTCCTTCTGTTCCTCGTTCAAGGATTCGAGGACGGCCGGTCGCGCCTTTTCGGCGAAGGCCTCGGTATCGACCTCGATGAACTCCATGCCACGCTCCTGCAGATCCTGCCTGAGACGCTGCTCATCCTTCTTGAACAACTCGGCCTCATAGGTCTGCATTGTTTCGGCAGCATTGAAGATCACCTGCTGCAAGTCCTCGGGCATGCTCTCGAGCTTATCCTTGCCGATCACCACATAGATCCAGCTACGCACGTGGCTGGTAAGGTTCACGTAATCCTGGACCTCGTAGAAGCTGGCGCTCTCGATCAGGCTCAAGGGGTTCTCCTGGGCCTGGATGGTGTTCTGTTGCAGCGCCGTAAATACCTCGCTGAAGGCCATTGGCGTAGGGCGTGCACCGAGTGCTTCCCAGGTATCGACGAACAACGGCACATTGGGTACGCGCAGGCGCAGGCCATCGAGATCAGCAGGCTGACGAACCGACCGGTTGGAGGTCAGATGGCGCGGGCCGCGCTCGAACCAGGCCAGAGGCACCAGGTTGGTGCGCTCGGTAATCTGGGCCTCGATCTCATCGCCGATCTCTCCCTCCACTGCCTTATGCAGGTGTTCGGAGTCTCGGAAGGCATAAGGCACCGCCATCATTGCTGCCTTGGGCGCCCAATTCTGCAGGCTCTCACCGGTGATGGTCATGTCGGCGGTGCCTAGCTGGATGCTATTGATGACATCCATTTCGGCGCCAAGCTGCTCGTTGGGATAGATCTGTACCTCGACACGACCATCGGAGTTGGCCTCGACCTCTTCCTTGAACTTCACCGCGGCCTGGTGCCAGATGTTCTCCTGGTTGGCGAGGTGGCCGAATTTCAGTGTGAAATCAGCGGCCAACAGGGCCTGGCTACTGAGGATGGCCGCCCCGAGGACGGTGCTGGTAATGAGCTGCTTGATCATGGCGTTCTCTCCTGGCACTTGCTGTTGTGGGTATCAGTCAGTGAGGTCTTGCGAGCATGGGAGTGGCGCCTCAGGTGCCGATCTGGATCAGCACCTTGCGCGCCCTTTCAGGATGGTGATCGAGCATATCGATGGCGCCTGGCATCTCGTCGAATGACAGCCGGTGGCTGACCAGCGCCAGCGGATCGAGCCGCCCCGATGCCATCAACTCGAGCACCTCCGGAAACTTGCGGTTATTGAGCCGGGAACCGACCAAGGTCAGCTCCTTCTTGATCACTTCCAATTGCACCAGATCGCTGGGCGTGGGGTTGAAGCCAAGCAGGCCGATGCGCCCAGCCGGCGACGCCATTCTCAACATCTGCGGCAATAACGCCGGCACACAGGCAGCATCAGCGATCAGCGGTATGCCTTCCCCATCGGTCAGTTCGCTCACCGCGGCCTCGATATCGTCCCTCTGGCCATGCAGGGTACGGCTGGCGCCCAACTCGCGGGCGGTATCCAGACGCGCGTCGATCACGTCGGTGACGGTGATGTCCTCGATGCCCAAGGCACGGGCCATCTGCAGAATGGTCAGGCCGATCACTCCGGCACCGAAGATCAGTAGCCGATCGCCCGGATGGGGTTGCATGCGGCCGAGCACATTGGCAGCGATCGAGTAGGGCTCGACCAGTGCGGCAGCGTCCAGCCCCACTCCTTCCGGCAGATGGTGGACATTGGCGGCCGGCACGTTGACGCGCTCCTCGAAGCCGCCATTGCGGTGCACACCGATCACCTCCAAAGCGGAGCAGACATTGGGCCGGCCAATGCGGCAGGGATAACAATGACCACAACTGATCACCGGATCGATGCATACCTTGTCGCCAATGGCGATGCCGTCGACGCCCTCGCCCACGGCCTCGACGAGACCGGCGAATTCATGACCGGTGATGCGCGGGAAGCGCACGAAGGCGTTGTCGCCGTGAATGATGTGCATGTCCGAGCCACAGATGCCGGCAAAGGCCACTCGTACCAGCACTTCGCCAGGCGCGGCCTGCGGCACATCGATATCGGTGATGCGGTAATTCAGCGGTGCACTTACCTGAAAGGCTTTCATCGTTGGTTCACCTCGTTACCAGTGCCAGAGCGTGCCGTCCTCGAGCCGGTTGACCGGCAAGCTGGCACGTTTGTAGGGGTATTTCCTTGCCAGGTCCTCGTCGATATCGACGCCGTGCCCCGGCGTTTCACCGACCAGGAAATGGCCATCCTCGAAGCGGTAGTCGTGGGGAAAGACCTGATCGGTGATGGCTTCATGCGGCATGTGCTCCTGGATACCGAAATTGGGCACCCAGGTATCGAAGTGGATCGCTGCCCCCAGGCACACCGGCGACAGGTCGGTCGGTCCATGAAAGCCGGTGCGAATGTGGTAGAGCGCCGCGAAGTCGGCGACGCGTCGCATGTGGGTAATGCCGCCACCGTGGCTCAGCGGGGTGCGGATATAGTCGATCCACTGATTCTCGATCAGCTCGCGGTAGTCGTGGATAGAATTGAACACCTCGCCAATCGCCAACGGCGTGGTGGTGTGCTCGCGAACCAGCTTCAGGCTCTGCTGGTTCTCGGCCGGTACACAATCCTCCAGCCAGAACAGGTGGAAGGGCTCGACCGCCTTGCCCAGGCGTGCCGCCTCGATGGGGGTCAGCCGGTGATGGACGTCGTGAAGCACATGCAAGTCGTCGCCAAAACGCTCGCGTACCGCAGTAAACAGCTTGGGCACATGATTGAGGTACTTTTCAGTGCTCCACACGTGCTCAGCGGGGAGTTCCGAGTCAGCCGGCTCGTAGCGCTCGCCTTCACGCTTGGCCACGCCATAGATAGTGGCGATGCCAGGCACCCCGCTCTGAACCCTGACCGCTCGGTAACCCTGCTTGACGTGCTTGTCGACCTCCGTGAGGCAGGACTCGATGTCCTTGCCGGTGCAATGCGCATAGGTCATCACCCGCTCACGGCTCTTGCCGCCGAGTAACTGATAAAGCGGCATGCCAGCCGCCTTGGCTTTGATGTCCCATAACGCCAGGTCCACGGCACCGATAGCGGCCATGGTCACCGGCCCCCGGCGCCAGTAGGCACCGCGGTAAAGGTAGTGCCAGATATCCTCGATACGGCTGGCATCGCGCCCGATCAAGGTGGGAATCACATGCTCCTCGAGATAGGCGACCACGGCCATCTCCCGGCCATTGAGCGTGGCGTCCCCAATCCCGTAGATACCCGACTCGGTGACGATCTTCAGGGTGACGAAGTTGCGCCCCGGCGAGGTGACGATGAGATAGGCATCACTGATTATCATGGCTGTTCCATCGCGGTGAAATGATGTGGAGACATGGCTGTTATTTTCCGAGCTCGAATGGAAAAGCAATTCATGCCGACTTCTCGTCGCCCGTGATGGGCAAGACCGACGAGCCATCGAACATGTCCGGGAAACGGCCTACCAAATCAGGCAGCGATTGCAGGATCTCGCGTTGATGAACGCGCATTGCCTGTGCTGCCGCGTCGGAGTCCCGGCTGGCGATGGCATCGACGATCATCTGGTGCTGATCGGTGAGCTTGGGAATGGGGGTCGACTCGGGAATGCTCAGGTAACGCACCCGGTCCAACTGTGCCTTGACTTCCTCGGTGACCCGCCATGCCGCGGTATGCCCCACCCCCAATGACAAGGCGCGATGAAAGTCTTCATCGAGCAGGAAGAAACGGTCGTAATCCCCCGTCTGCTCACAGCGCCGCTGACGCTCGATCAATTCGTTGAGTTCGGCCAATACGCGAGGCTCGAGCCCCTGCTCAGCGGCAGCCTTGGCCACCGCGACCTCGATTGCCTCGCGCACGAAGCGAGCTTCGAGCACTGCCTGTTGCGAGATCTTCACCACATAGGTGCCACGCTGCGGGCGCACCTCGACCAGGCCCGCCTCCGATAGCCGAATGAAGGCCTCACGCACCGGCTGCCGACTCACCGAGAAGATGTCGGCCAGCTCCTTCTCGGACAACGCCTGCCCAGGCGCCAGCACCATACGAATGATCGACTGCCGCAACACACGGTAAAGCCGTTGGCGCACGGAGCCCTCGTCGCGGGTGTCGTGCCACAAGGATTGCAAGGTGGTGTTCATGACGCGCTCATCCTGAATAGCGGTTGTCGACGCACTGGCGCCGGCACCCTGATATGACTAGTATGGTAGTATGGTAAAAAAAGAAAGCTACGCAAGCATAGATCGGCTTTTTCGCCTACGACCTTGGTATACCTGGGGATATCGATTACACTGCAAGGAAAGGTTAAAGAACACTGTTCAAAAAAGAAGGAAATTGGGACTCAACTATGGGCGCAGGGAGCCGATAACTGTAACACTGGGTTTATAAGCCCGTGAGTTGACCCGAGAGGTCCGGCGATGAAGAAACCACATTGTCTGTTGTTCGACTGTGACGGTACCCTAGTCGATAGTGAGCCCCTTCTGGCTGCTGAAATGGCCACCAGCCTGACAAGGCTTGGCCTACCCTTCGCCCCCAGCGACTACATGGGCGAATTCCGCGGCGCCCGTTTCGTCAATATCGTTACCGAGTTGCAGCGCCGTCATGGCGACGTCGACCCACAACGACTCAGGGACTCCGAAGCCGACATGCGTCGCAAGCTGGCCAAGCGCCTCGCCACCGAGTTGCAACCCCTCGAAGGTGTGCGCGATGCCCTCGATGCGCTGGCCCCCTATCCCCGCGCGGTGGTTTCCAACGGTCCCGAGAACAAGATACGTGCCGGTCTTCTGGCCACCGGCCTCAGCGACTATTTCGGCGACAAGCTGTTCAGCGGCTACACTGCCAACTGCTGGAAGCCCGACCCCTGCCTCTATCTGCATGCGGCCAGTATCATGGGGTTCCGCCCCGATGAGTGTGTGGCCATCGATGATTCCATCGTCGGCGTCAAGGCTGCCTTGGCCGCCGGCATGATCGTGATTCACCTCAACCGCTTTCCCGATGCCGAGATGACTCCCGATGGCGCCGTTGCCATCAGCAGCATGTATCAGCTCCCTACGATCGTCGCCAACCTGACACGAGAGCCGGCCCTCTTGTCGTGAGACCGGCATAGCTTATCCACAGCATCTTACGCGATAGGAGGCTGTGGATATCTAGAACGATGAGACCTTTGCCTGACTGCGCTATGATGGAGCCACACTTACCTCAGGAGCGCAGTATGGCCTCCCTACAGGACCAATTACGCGGCCTGGTCTATTCCACCGAGCATGGCCAGACCTGCCCCGATTGCCGAGAGCCCGTCGATGCGTGCCGCTGTGCCAAACAGGCCGAAAACGAGCGCCTGGCAGCGTTGGATGGCATCGTACGTATCCGTCGCGAAACCAGTGGCCGCAAGGGTAAGGGCGTGACCACTATCACAGGGGTACCGCTGGCCACTACAGAACTCAAGACGTTAGCCACGGAACTCAAGAAACGCTGCGGTACTGGTGGGGCCGTCAAGGAAGGCGTCATCGAGATCCAGGGCGACCATCGCGATGTCCTCAAGGCTGAACTGGAACGCCGTGGCTTTCGGGTCAAGCTGGCAGGAGGCTGAGCGAAGGATGATTCCCCCTCGTACATTGTCGTTGCTACCACTACTGATGGTGTTGGCACTGCTCAGCGCCTGTGCCAGTTCGCCGCGCTTCGCCACTCTCGATGCTCAGGTGGTGGCCGATTCCCCTTTCGAGTTACCCGACAATGCCGAACTACGCGTGACTCTGGAAGATCTTTCGGAAACCACGGTAATCGCCGTAAGCACCTATACCCGCTTGCAAAGCGTCCCGGTTCCCGTCTCGCTGCGCTACGACGCCAATGCCATCGATGAAGACCACGCCTATGCCCTGCGTGCTCGAGTGCGTGCCAACGGTCGTTCGACGCACATCAACCGCGAACCGGTACCAGTGCTGACCGGTAATGCCAGTGAAGGGGCTATCGAAATCCCTCTGGAAGCCACACACCGCTAACCTCAACTCCAGCCCATGCCAAGATCAGGGCCCGGCTTGCCGGGTCCCTCCTGTCGCTCCCCATCCAGGTTCGCCGTCAGGGCCGTCAATGCTTCACCAATCGATTGTTCACACTTCAGTGCATAGAGGTCATCGGCTCTTGTTCGACCGCGGTTGAGGCAGGCAATGGGCTTGCCCTGGCGCGCGGCTTCACGGGCGAAGCGGTAACCGGAATAGACCATCAGTGACGAGCCCACCACCAACAACGCCTCGGCAGCCTGAAGTGCAGCCAGCGCCGCCGTCACACGCTCGCCCGGTACACTGTCACCGAAGAACACCACATCCGGCTTGAGGATACCCTCGCCACAGCGTTGGCAAGCGGGAACCCGGAAGCTGGAGAAGTCAGCGGCTTCCAGATCGGCATCACCATCCGGTCCGACAGCCGCTTCCCGTTCCAGCCAGTGCGGATTGAGCATTTCGAGCTCAGCGTGCAAGTCGTGGCGCATGCGCCGCCCCTGGCAGGTCATACAACGCACGATCTCGGCTCGACCGTGCAGATCGATCACGCGCTGAGAACCGGCCCGTTGGTGCAAGCCATCGACATTCTGCGTTACCAGCGCGCTCACATAGCCCATGGTTTCCAGATGCGCCAACGCATGATGTGCCGACCCCGGCCGGGCTTCACTGAGCGCCCGGAAGCCGACCAGTGCCCGAGCCCAGTAGCGTTGGCGAGCGGCATGGCTGGCCATGAACTCCTGATGACGCATGGGAGGAGAACGTTTCCACGCGCCTTGATCGTCACGATAGTCCGGGATGCCACTGGCAGTGCTAACCCCAGCGCCGGTCAATACCAGCAAGCGCGGATAACGCCTGACGAAGGCCGCCAATGCTTCTTGATCGGCCGCCAGCAAACGCTCACTACGAGGGTACATGTCACGCTCCCGAACAAGGATTCATGGCCCTTGATGGCCAGGGTTGGCTAGAATGGGGCGGCACCGACATCATATGGGCAAGGACTCCTCTCGATGGCCTGGCTGGAATACCTGTTACCGCTGATCTTCCTGTTTCCCCTGGGGGCTACGGCGGTCATCGTCATCGCCCTGCGCAACCTACACGACGCCCGCGTGCGTTCGCCCTTCGACGCCCACCCGCTACGCGAACCCGGCCAGGTCCTGCGCGACCGCCTCGATCGGGCCTTCGCCAGCCTGTTTCTCAACGGCGCTCTAGGGCCTATCGTTACCATGGCGCCATTGGTCTACGGCATGGGCCGCATGATATTCGCCAACGAGCAGAACTGGATCGAATGGACACTGTATGGCCTGCTATGCACCGCACTGGTCCTGGTATTCTGCTTTCTGTTGATCCGTGATTTCCAGCGTATCCGACGTCTGAAACTCGGCCTGGCCTGTGAGCTCGCCGTGGGCCAGGAACTCGAGCGCTTGATTCATCCCGATGCCCATCCCTACCACGTCTTTCATGACATCCCCGCCGACACCTATACCATCGACCATATCGCAGTCACACCGCACGGGGTCTTCGTCATCGAGACCCGCGCCCGCACCCCTCCATTCGATGCCAGCGGCCAGGAACAGAACCAAGTGGCAGTGGAGCGCGAGCGTCTGCGCTTCCCAGGCTGGAGCGAGCGTGTCCCGCTGCGCAAGACCCGCCAAGCGGTTCAGTGGCTGCGCCACTGGCTAGCCCGTGAGTGCCAGGGTGAGGTGCCGATTCGCGGTGTGCTGGTCTTGCCTGGCTGGGAGATCGATACCAGCCACGCCGCTGGCGATCTGCTCGTCGTCAGCGGCGAAGGCCTGGCTGATCTGCTCGATACCATGTCCTTGGGGCGCTTCAACGAACAGGCCCATGACCGAGCGATCCGCGCACTGATGACGCGCAGCACGCTGATGGAATCGAGGGATCTGCAACGCCCTTCTGTATAGACCTCAGAAGGTGGGAATAGTGACTCGCGGATGACAACGCCCCCGGCCCTGCCTTGCCAGGCTCTCGGCGGCCGGGAAGTCGCCCAGCCGCTGGGCATCGATACCGATGCGTACCTCAGTCAACACCCGATTACCCCGTCCACGGCACTCCAGACGCAAGGCACGCCCGGTACCTTCTCCGAAGGCCGCCTCGAAGGCTGCGATCAGATCGTTGCGACCCACCTCGCTCCCTTGATTGAGCGCCACGAACGCGCTGAAGGCGCTCTCGTTGACCGCCTCCAGCAGGGCCAGCGACGCTGCGAAATAGTTCTCTTCCGGCAGATCCAGGCAAGCCGCGTGCTTGGCATACTGGTAGCGGTCCAGGCAGCTGGCGCGCCCGGGCATGGCGTCGTCCAGAGTGTCGGCAAGCTCGGTAGGGAGGTCGAAGGGGGGATGCGCACGGCAGAAGCTCCCATCGGCGCGAGGCTCCTCGAGGAAGCAGCCTTCGCGCCACCACTTGGGCCGGTCGACGCCACGCTCGGCGAAGCGCTGCGGTAACGACGGCCACAATCCATGCAATACGAAGCCTTGTTCGGCGCCCTCGCGCAGCGACGGCTCGCGACACTCACGCGGGGGGCGCGATTGCGTGGCACAAAAGCCGGGGTGCCAGGTCAGCGCCAGGGTAAAGTGGTCGAAGCCCCGGCTTTCGAGCGACGGTGCAGCCACCGAGGGAGTCATCCAGCCGAGCAGGAGCACCACCATCGCTGACAGAACCACCACACGGAGTCGCCACTTACCGTCGTTCATCACTCAATCGCCCTTGAGCCGGCCTCCCATTTCTTGAGCCAAATCCACCGCATAGTGGTCGGTCATGCCACCGATGAAGTCGAGCATGCGCCGATAGCTGTCGTAGAGCGACCACGAGGGCCGTGGCGTATTCTCGCCGATCAGTGCTAGCACGCGCTGGTGCTTGAAGGTCGAGCGTCCATAGTAATGCAGCTCATGAGCGGCGCCGATGAACGCTTCCAGTAGAATGCCCAGCGTGGTGTAGGCGCCGATCTCCAGCTTGGCCTTGCGCTCGTTCTGGAAGATCCGCTCACGGGCCAGTTGCTTGGCTGCCTTCACCCCCCAGTCCAGGTCCGGGTGGCAAAGCTCGAGCAAGTCGTTACGCAAGTTGCCGTTCAGTAGCTCCTGCTCGTGCTCGACGAACACTGCGCCCACATCGTTGACCGCACGCTCCATGGCCGCTCCGCGCAGGGCAGCGATGCGCCGTCGCTGGGAGACACCGTCACGCTGCATGTCGTGATACTCCGGCGGCACCTCGCCGGCGATCTGGGTCAGCACCTCGGCCACCTCGTCGAAGCGCAGGATACCCATTTCCAGGCCATCCTCGAGATCCAGCAGTGCATAGCAGATGTCATCGGCAGCCTCGACCAGCCAGGCCAAGGGGTGGCGGCACCAGGTCCACTCACCGCGTGACTTCAAACCCAGGCGGCTGGCAACTTCGGCCAGCTGCCGCTTCTCCGACTGGTAGCAGCCGAACTTGCCGGCCATGCCACCGTGCTCCACTGTCCAGGGGTACTTGAGCATGGTGCCCAAGGTAGCCGTCGTCAGGCGCATACCACCCTTGAACTGGTTGTATTCGATCTGGGTGACGATGCGAAACCCCTGGGCATTGCCTTCATAAGTCAGCAGATCGGCACGCTCGGGTTCGGAGAGACCGTCGAGCAAACCACTGCCATCACTCTCGGCGCGCTTGAACCAGTCGCGAATGGCATATTCACCGGCATGGCCGAAGGGCGGGTTGCCGATATCGTGGCCTAGGCAGGCGGCCTGGACGATCACGCCAAGATCAGCCGGCGTGATCCACTCGGGCAGGCGATCGCGTAATCGCTCACCGACGATCATCCCCAGCGAGCGCCCCACGCAGCCGACTTCCAGCGAGTGTGTCAGGCGGGTATGGATATGATCGTTGTCGGTCAGCGGATGGACCTGGGTCTTGCGTCCAAGGCGACGGAACGAACCGGCGAAAACGATCCGATCGTGATCCTTGTGGAAGGGACTGCGACCGATCTCGCCGCGCGCTTCGCGCGGCTTGTCGTTGAGTCGATCAGGCGAAAGCAGTCGCTCCCAGTGCATCTGCGTCATGGGCATTTCTCCTTGATACTCCATTCTGGCACCCTCGACGCTAGCCGACCAGAGATCCCTCCAGGCAGGCTCTGGCACTGGCTGTGTACACCATCAAGCATGTTCGTCCTCGGCCCACATCTGCAGCCCAGCTACATCCGCTGCTTGACCATCCAACCGAACACCAGTCCAGCGACGATCAGTGTGATGGCGAAGGCATAGATCCCGATGGAAATACCACTGTTCCACAGGATGCTCCAGTCACCGCCGGAGATCGACATCGCTCGCCTCATGTTGTATTCCATCTGGCCGCCCAGCAGCAGCCCGAGCACCACCGGCACCGTGGGGATCTCGAGTTTGCGCAGCACATAGCCGAGCACGCCGAAGGCCAGCATCAGGTACAGGTCGAAAGCACTGTTACTGAGCGAGTAGACGCCGACGAAGGCCACCATCACGACCATCGGCATCAGGAACCAGCCGGGCGCCTGAAGCACCTTGGCGAAGAACCCCACCAGCGGAATATTGAGCACCAGCAGCATGACGTTGCCGATGAACAATGCCGCCACCAGCCCCCAGACCATCTCCGGCTGCTGGGCGAACAGCAGCGGCCCCGGGGTGATGTTCATCGACAGCAGCAGCGCCAGCAGGACCGCCGTGGTGCCGCTACCGGGAATCCCTAGCGACAGCATGGGGATCAGTGCACCGCCGGCGGCGGCATTGTTGCCCGCTTCGGGTGCCGCAACGCCGCGCGGATCGCCACGGCCGAAGTCGCCGCGACGCCCCAGCCAGCGCTTCTCCAGCGTGTAGGAGAGGAAGCTGCCCAGCGCCGCGCCGGCGCCGGGCAGCACGCCGGCAATGAAACCGATCAGCGAACTGCGAGCGATGGTGGGGCTGCATTGCCAGGCGCTACGCATGCCCGGAATGGCCGAGCCGAGCTTCATGGTGGGCTTGCTGCCATGGCGGGTATCCTCGAGGAAGACCAGGCATTCGGAGATTGCGAACAGGCCGACCAGGGCCACGATGAAATCGATGCCGTCGTAGAGTTCGAACCAGCCGAAGGTGTAGCGCGGTACGCTGCTGACCGCGTCGATCCCCACGGTGCCCAGCAGCAGCCCCAGGCAGGCGGCGATGAAGCTCTTGGTCAAGCTACCACTGGTCACGCCGCCGATCGTGGCGAAGGCCAGCACGAACAGGGCGAAGTACTCGGCCGGCCCGAAGCGAATCGCGAAGCCCACCAGCAAGGGCGCGAACAGTGTCAGGCCGATGGTGGCGACGGTGGCACCGATGAAGGACGCCACACCGGAGAGCCCCAGCGCCTCGCCCCCTCGCCCCTTGAGCGCCATGGGATAACCGTCGAGCGTGGTCATCATGGCCGGTTCGTCGCCCGGAATATTGAGCAGGATGGAACTGATGCGCCCCCCGTACATGCAGCCATAATAGATGCTGACCAACAGGATCAGGGCCGCGGTGGGCGTCAACCCGAAGTTGAAGGTCAAGGGAATCATCAGCGCCACGCCGTTGACCGGCCCCAACCCGGGCAGGGCACCGATCAGCGTACCCAAGGCACAGCCGATGAGGGCCAGAAACAGATGCTGAGGCTCGAGCGCTACGGCGAACCCCTGGGCGAGGAAGGTGAGAATATCCATAGCGAAGGGGTTACCAACTCAGGCCGGGCATGTTGGGAAGCGGCATGCCCAGGGCGAATTCGAACAGGGCGTAGAGCCCCACTGTGAGGATGGTGCCGCTGGCCAGCGACGGCTTCCAGGGCGCCCCGAACAGCCGGACCAACACGATGACGGTGACCAGGGACGCCGGCAGAAAGCCCCACGGCTCGAGAAAGACCGCATAGCCCCCCAGCAACAGCAACGCCCCCACCTGACGCAACAGGGCGGCGCGGTGCGGCCAGCGCTGGTTGAAGCCGGGACGCAGGATCAGATACAGCGCCAGCAGGCCCAGCGGCACGCTGACCAGGCGCGGAAACGCGCCCGGCCCCACCGGCTGCATGAAGCCGGTGGCGAAGCTGTGTGAATGCCACCAGGCGCCTGCCGCCAACACCGCCAGCACGACACCGGCGATGCGGTCACCGATGACACCGGGGATACGCCCGGCGTCCATGCCGGGTTCATGCATACCGGACTCGCTCACTGAATGACCCCGATCTCCCGGGAAACCGTCTCGACCTCGTCGATCGACTGGCGCACGAAGTCGTTAAACTCTTCACCACCGCGCCACAACGGTACCAGCCCGTTCTGCTGAGCAACGTCCTTCCACTCATCACTCTCATACAGCGTCTGCAGGGTATCGACCATGGCAGTGTAATCTTCGTCCGATACCTCGCCGCCGGTGTAGAAGCCACGCCAGTTGTAACCCGTGACATCGTAGCCTTGAGAGACGGCAGTCGGGAGATCGGCAAAAGGCTCCGGCAACGGCTCCTCGGATAACACTGCCAAGACCCGCACGTCGCCGGATTCGATGAAACCAGCGATCTCACCTAAATCGGTGGACACGACATCCACATGGCCACCCATCATCTGGGTCACCGCTGGACCGCCGCCGTCGAACTGCACCCAGCGCACGCTACCGATCTGGTCGGCCGGCATGC
This sequence comes from Litchfieldella anticariensis FP35 = DSM 16096, assembly GCF_000409775.1. Classification (GTDB taxonomy): domain Bacteria; phylum Pseudomonadota; class Gammaproteobacteria; order Pseudomonadales; family Halomonadaceae; genus Litchfieldella; species Litchfieldella anticariensis. The sequence goes on from NZ_KE332395.1 coordinate 115,646, forward strand.
CGGCGGCCTTGGCCAGCATCAGGGCTCGGATGTGATCCCATCCACCAGCACCGCTGGAGCCCGCCATGGCCAGTGAGTCCGGCTCCTCGACCATGGTCTCGAGCAACTGGTCCAGGCTCTCGAAGCGACTCTCATCATCGACCAGGATGACCCCTACGTCCGTTCCCAGCATCGCCAACCAGCGCATGGTGTCGGCGCCGCCCGGGTACTGGCCCTGGGCGATCTGGGTCATGCCCACCGTGCTGGTGGCGACGACCAGGTCGCTGTCCGCCGGTCGCTTGCTGGCCACATTGGAAAACGCTACGGCACCGACGCCGCCCGGCATGTTAGTGACCTGAACCGGGCTGTCCACCAGATCCAGCTCGAGCAGCAGCTTGCCTACCGAACGGCAGGTGAAATCCCAGCCGCCCCCCGGGTCCGCCGGGGCGATGCATTCGCTGATGGGTAGCGCCTGGCTCGGCGCGCTGAAAGCCAGGCCGAGGCCCAACAGGGCCGAGGCGGCAAGACCATGACGGGCGTGCTTGATAGTTGGCATCTTGTTGTTCCTCCACTTGTTTTTATGTCGCTTGTTATCATGGCCAAGACCCGTGTGGATCCAGGCGACCCCTTGCAAGGTAGCTCAAATGACGCCTCGCTCACTCAAGGCATTCACTTCCGCTTCGTCAAGGCCCAAGTCGAGCAGGATGTCGCGGGTATGTTCGCCGAGTCTCGGCACGGGGTGATGCACCGCCGCCGGGGCCTCACTCATTTTCACCGGGAAACCGGTGGTGGGAACACGGCCAAACTCTCCCTGATCCAACTCGATCTTCATCTGCTGGGCCTGCACCTGAGGGTCCTCGAAGGTCTCGCGCAGATTGTAGACCCTTCCGCAGGGCACGCCGGCCCGGTTGAGATGTTCGATCCATTCGTCGACGCTGCGCTCCTCGGTCACCTGCGTCAGGATCTCGCGCAACGCCTCGCGGTTGGCCATACGACGTGAGTTGTCAGTGAAGCGCTCATCTTCGAGCAGGTGCAGCATGTCGAGCGCTCCCAAAAAACGCTCGACCATGATGTCGTTGCTGGGTGCGATAGCCACTTCCCCATCGCTGGCTCGAAACAGGCCATAGGGATAAAGCATGGGATGGTCGTTGCCAGTACGCGCCGGCACTTGGTCGGTGGCGAAGAATTCCGCCGCCAGATAGCCCATCATGCTGATCAAGCCATTGGTCAAGGCAGTCTCGACGATATCACCCTGACCGGTTCGCTCACGGCGCACCAGTGCCGCGCAGATCCCAAAAGCCAGATTCTGGCTGGCGACCATATCGCTGATCGGCGGCGCTGCCCGCATGGGCTCGCCGTCACCGGGGCCGTTGACGCCCATGAAGCCGCTCATCGCCTGGGCGATGAAGTCATAGGCCGGACGGTCGCGATAAGGGCCACTGGAACCGAAACCATTGATGCGGCCAATGACCAAGTGCGGGAAACGCTCGCGCAATGTCTCGTCGTCGAGCCCCATCTTCGCCATGACGCCCGGACGGAAATTCTCGACCAGGACGTCGGCCTCTTCCAGCAGCCGACACAGCAGCGCCTTGCCCTCATCGCTGCGCAGATCGAGCGTCAAGGAACGCTTGTTGCGGTTGAACTGGGCGAAGTACCAGCTGAAACCGTTCACCATATTGCCTTGGGAGCGCACGATATCGCCGCGCCCCGGCGGTTCGACCTTGATCACTTCAGCGCCATGATCGCCCAGGATCTGGGTACAGAAAGGCCCGGAGATCACGCGTGTCAAATCGATGACACGAATGCCATCCAAGGAACCCGTGGTGTGAGATTGCGAAACTGACATGCTCATCCTTTTGCCGTGGCCACGGCCGAACAGTCGCTGAGCGACAGACGAGGCCCAGCCTTGGAAACCTGTGCCGGTAAGGGGCGCCCCATCAAACGAGTGGCGACATGTGCGGCCTTGATCATGCCATCGAGATCGATACCGGTCTCGATCCCCATCTCATCGAGTAAATAGACCAGATCCTCGCTGGCGATATTGCCCGTTGCTCCTGGAGCGAAGGGGCAGCCGCCGAGGCCGCCAATCGAACTCTCGTAGCGATCGACGCCAAGCGCAAGTCCTTGCATGACGTTGGCCAGGCCGATGCCACGAGTATTATGGAAATGCAGTGTCGGCGATAGAGAAGGCGCGACATCGCGCAGGTGGAGGATGCGCTCGGTCACCAGAGGCGGCGTCGCCATCCCGGTCGTGTCGCCCAGCGACACATAGCGGGCTCCCAGCTCGGCGAAGCGGCTCGCGATATGCCCCACGGCAGCGACATCGACATTGCCTTCGAAAGGGCAACCGAAGCATGTGGCAATCGCCCCGCGTAACTCGACGCCACTGCCCTCGAGCAACCGGGCGACGCGTTCGAAGCTTGCCAACGATTGGTCGACGCTGCAGTTGACGTTCTTGGCATTGTGGCTTTCAGAGGCCGAGACGAACAGCACCACGGAGTCGACGCCCGCTTCCAGCGCCCGTTCAGCGCCGCGAAGATTGGGCACCAGCGCCGAGAAGTGCACGCCCTCGATATCCTTGAGCTTGGCCACCAGTTCCGCCGCATCGGCAAGCGCCGGTACCGCCCGCGGGCTGACGAAGGAGGTCAACTCGAACTCCTTGACCCCGGCGGTCACCAAGGCCCTCACCAGTTCGGCCTTTTCCAACGTGGATAACAGGACCGTTTCATTCTGCAGCCCATCGCGAGGGCCAACTTCGGTGATATGAACCCGCCCGGGGTTCGGAGTGGCGTCGTGCATGATCGCGCCTACTACATAGTGGATGTCGAAGAATAGCGAGTGTCGAATACTCCTCGAATATAAGGAACACCCTCTACCGGCGACCATGCACCTTTCGTACTAGTATGGTAGTCGGCGCCAGGGCATCGGAATTTCCGCCCCGGCACGGCGAAGCTCAGTCCTCGGCAAGCGCTGGCAATAGTACCTTGACCTTACGGGTGAGTGTATTGCGCCCCCAACCCAGCAACTCGGCAGCCTCGCCCTTGCGTCCCCCAGTGTGCTTGAGAGCCGTTTCGATCAGGATGCGCTCGAAATCGGGTACGGCTTCTTCCAACAGATGGGTGTGACCAGCAGACAAGGCACGATCGGCCCAGTCGCGGAATGCGGCCCGCCAGTCGCCGGCAGCGGCTTCGCCGGCTTCGATATTGCGCAGCTCCGGCGGCAAGTCATCGATCAGGATCTCTCGCCCCGAAGCCATCACCGTTAGCCAGCGACACGTATTCTCCAACTGACGCACATTGCCCGGCCAGGAGAGTCGCGTCAGGTGTTGCTCGGCTTCCTTGGTCAATACCTTGGCCTCGGTGGACAGTTCGCGTGCCGCTTCGGCCAGAAAATGCTGGGCCAGACGCGGGATGTCCTCGCGACGCTCAGCCAGGCGCGGCAGATGGATACGAATCACGTTGAGGCGATGGAACAGGTCCTCGCGGAAGCGCCCTTCCTCCACCAGATGTTCCAGGTTCTGATGGGTAGCGGCGATGATACGGACATCGGCCTTCACCGATACATGTCCACCGACCCGATAGAACTCGCCATCGGCCAGCACGCGCAACAGACGCGTCTGGGTATCCGGTGGCATATCGCCGATCTCGTCGAGAAACAAGGTGCCGCCATCGGCCTGCTCGAAGCGACCGCGACGCTGCGACGTAGCTCCAGTAAACGCCCCTTTCTCGTGACCGAACAGCTCGGACTCCATCAAGTCCTTGGGGATCGCCGCCATATTCAGTGCAATGAAGGGTTTGCCGGCTCGTGGACTGTGCTGATGCAGCGCCTGCGCCACGCGCTCCTTACCGGTCCCCGATTCTCCGTTGATCAGTACCGTGATGTGCGACTGAGAGAGCCGGCCGATAGCCCGGAAGACTTCCTGCATGGCCGGCGCTTCACCGATGATCTCGGCAGACAGCCCTTCGGGAGCGGTAGCCGGGCTTTGGCGTTCACGGGCATGTGCCACGGCGCGACGCACCAATGCCAGCGCCTCGTCGACATCGAACGGCTTGGGCAGGTACTCAAAGGCGCCACCCTGATAGGAGGCCACCGCACTGTCGAGGTCCGAGTGAGCGGTCATCACGATCACCGGCAGGTCCGGATGGCTCTCGCGCACCTTGGCCATCAGGTCGAGGCCATCGAGGCCAGGCATACGGATATCGGTAAGCAGTACGTCCGGTGGTGAATGCAGCAAACTCTCGAGAGCCGCGTCGGCACGCTCGAAACTTTCTACCTCGAGATCGGGTTGGGCCAGGGCGCGCTCCAGCACCCAGCGAATGGCTCGATCGTCGTCGACAATGACGATACGCGCGGCATCGTTCATAAAGGCCTCCTGCGAATAGTGCCAGCGGCGGCTGATAGGGAAAAATACGCTACCGAGAGACTCATGAAACGGCCTCCAACGGCATCAATAAGCGGAATTCGGTCCGTCCAGGAGCAGAATCGCATTCGATCAGTCCTTGATGTAGATGCAGAATCGACTGGGCGATGGATAAGCCCAGACCGCTGCCCTCCGCGCGGCCGGATACCATCGGATAGAACAGGGTTTCGCGCAGGTGCTCGGGGATACCGGGGCCGTTGTCGATGATTGCCACCTCGCACACCAGGCGATGACGCTCGGCCCCCAGCGTGAATTGACGCTTGGCGCGTGTACGCAAGGTCAGTCGTGGCTCGGGAATATCGTTCTCTTCCATGGCCTCCAGAGCGTTACGCGCCACGTTGAGTACGGCCTGGATCAACTGGGCCTCGTCACCAACCGGCTCCGGCAAGCTGGGATCGTAGTCGCGGACCACCTCGACATGCGGATGCTCGGCGATCAGCAAGGTGCGGACCCGCTCGAGCACCTTATGGATATTCAGTGGTGCATGGCGCTCCGGCTGGTTGGGGCCAAGCATGCGGTCGACCAGGTCACGTAGCCGGTCGGCCTCCTCGACGATGATGCGCGTGAACTCTGTCAGTTGAGGGTCAGGCAGGTCACGCTCGAGCAACTGCGCCGCACCGCGAATACCCCCCAGCGGATTCTTGACCTCGTGCGCCAACCCCCGCGACAGCACCTTGATCGTCTCCTGACGTGCAATCAGCGCTTCTTCACGAGAGATACGCAGCAAACGATCCCGTGGCTCGATCTCTAATAACAGTTCGTCGTCGGAAAGCGGTGTCACGGTAAAGTCCACCGTGATGTTATCGCCACTGGCCAGCCGTAACAGGGCTTCACGCTGGGTAAAAGGATGAAATTCGACTCGCGCCTTGGTTAGCACCTCGGCTACCTCGCCGTCGACACCTTCCAGGCACTCCAGACGCGAGCCCTGCACACGCCCGAGGCTGACGGCGAGCAACGCCTCGGCCGACGGGTTCAACCAGCGCACTCGCAAGGTGCCGTCGAGCAGCAGTACCGCCGTGGTCAAGTGTTCGAGCAGACGTTGGTACATGGTGCATCCCACATTGATGGCGTTCACTATCACTGTGCAAAAAGCGCGCCAGCCCAAAAATGGCGAGAAATACGGACCGAGGTAACGAATTCGCACACCCCATTGCACCAATTTAGTGCATCATGGGTGGCGGCCGCTATCATCCAGGGCAAATCGTGAAGCCGGTCGCGCTTTCATTGCGCGACTAGTTGGGATTTTGCGGCAAATTGACACTGGCGCGCTGCACATAGAGGGTCACCGGCGCACTGAGGTGGCGCACCTCGCCTTTGGCGTCGAGCAGTTCCGCCCGTAACGTATGCTCGCCCCGCTCCAGATTGGTGAGCTTGAAGACTGATGTATGCATGGCCGACTGGCTGACACGGCCATCGACGAGTAACCGCACTCGGTGATCTTCGCGCAGTGGGGGCTCGATACCCAATTCGACCTGCACATTACCGGCATAGCCGGTCGGCAAGGTGCCCTCGTCAGCGGGTGAAACAATGCGAAAGGTGGTGTATGGCATAAATGCTGGCCATGGTGCTGTCTCTTCGCGGCGCGGCCGGTCATGGTCGACTTCCCGAGCGGGCGTGGAGGTCTGGAGCTCGCTCGAAGGCACTACCGTTACCTCAGGCAGCTCGATGCGCTCGCTGCCTGGTGCGGGGCGGCCGGAAAACACCATGTTGCCTTGGGCATCGGTGCTGCGATAGACCGTCGTTGCCATGGCGGAAAATGGCACGCAAAGGCCTAGTAACATCACCCCTATGAAACGGCGTTGCATCGTCTTCTCCGAGACATGTCGAGCGTATGACGGCGTCTCCACCCGGTATGGTTGAGTCCTGGGGAGTGTAACGCAATGAAGAAGGGCCCCACCCTGCGGTGGAGCCCTTTTGTCACGACAACTGTCGAACGGCAGTCGATATCGCGCTTAGCAGCTGTAATAGAGGTCGAATTCGACCGGGTGCGTGGCCATGCGCAGACGCTCGACGTCTTCCTCCTTAAGCTCGATGTAGGCATCGATCATGTCGTCGGTGAACACACCGCCCTCGGTGAGGAAGGCACGATCCTTGTCCAGCGCTTCCAGGGCCTGGTCGAGGCTCTCGGCCACGGTCGGCACGGCCTTGCCTTCTTCCGGCGGCAGGTCGTAGAGGTTCTTGTCCATGGCATCGCCCGGATGGATCTTGTTCTTGATCCCGTCGATACCGGCCATCAGCATCGCGGCGAATGCCAGATAAGGGTTGGCGGTCGGATCCGGGAAGCGGCACTCGACACGCTTGCCCTTGGGGCTGGCGGTGTACGGAATGCGGATCGACGCGGAGCGGTTGCGAGCACTATAGGCCAGCATTACCGGCGCTTCGAAGCCCGGCACCAGACGCTTGTAGGAGTTGGTGGAAGCGTTGGTGAAGGCGTTCAGGGCACGTGCATGCTTGATGATGCCGCCGATGTAGTACAGCGCCATCTCGGACAGACCGGCATACTCGTCACCGGCAAACTGGTTCTGGCCGTCCTTCCAGAATGACTGGTGGACGTGCATGCCAGAGCCGTTGTCGCCGACCAACGGCTTGGGCATGAAGGTAGCGGTCTTGCCGTAGGCATGCGCCACGTTGTGCACGACGTACTTCATCATTTGAAGTTCGTCGGCCTTCTTGACCAGGGTGTTGAACTTGACGCCGATCTCATTCTGGCCAGCGTTGGACACCTCGTGGTGATGCACTTCGACCGTAAGGCCGATGGCTTCCATGGTGTTACACATCGCACCGCGAATGTCGTGGAAGCTGTCCACCGGCGGCACGGGGAAGTAGCCGCCCTTGACGCGCGGACGGTGCCCCAGGTTACCACCCTCGATAGTACGATCGGTGGACCAGGCACCCTCTTCGGAGGTCACCTTGTACATGGCGCCTTCGATATCGGCTTTCCAGTGCACCTCATCGAAGATGAAGAATTCCGGCTCCGGGCCGAAGAAAGCGGTATCGCCCAGGCCAGTTGACTCCAGGTAGGCCTCGGCACGCTTGGCGATGGAACGTGGGTCGCGCTCGTAGCCCTGCATGGTAGCCGGCTCGATGATGTCACAGCGCAGCACCAGCGTTGCGTCTTCGGTGAACGGGTCGAGGAAGGCGCTACCGTCTTCCGGACGCAGGATCATGTCGGACTCGTTGATGCCTTTCCAACCGGAAATGGAGGAACCATCGAACATCTGGCCGTTCTCGAAGAACTCCTCGTCAACGGTGCTGGCCGGGATGGTGACGTGCTGTTCCTTACCCTTGGTATCGGTAAAACGCAGGTCGACCCACTTGATATCATGTTCGTCAATAAGGGCGAGGGTCTTCTCAGACATGTTGTCCTCCACTGGTGAGCGATGGCTCGTCTCGTTGGCTTGGGTATCCCGCGTCGTTTGTAGCATGCCCCGGACACCTTGCCCACGGCAATCTCGACGACGAATAGGCATTCATGACTCTGAAGAGTGCAATGCAGGCAGCGTGCCAAAATGGCGCACGCGCGATCGAGCGAATGTGTAATCTACTGAAATATATGAAATTTATTGCACCACCATAAATCAACAATGGACATAACATCAGTATTGGGTGCCACTACGACTGGCTTAGATGCACCACAATCGAACAAAAGCACCTCGTGGCGCACCAAATTTGTGCAATAAGCATGCTGCATGTGCTGCAGTATGGTTCAGCCAACCTTTCTCTGATGCCCTCTAGCTACATGTGTGATCAGAAAAATCAGTCAGACAATGAATTGATACTTTATGCAACCAAAGGCTACTCTTTATTACAAGAAGCCAAATGCGATATCACTACTCCCGGTGGGCGCGTGATGCGACGCGAGGTCTTCGGTAACCGCCAGCGGCCCTCTTTCAGGCCGGCACTGGCAAGCTTATGGGACGCTGCCCTCGATGAATGCCTACTGCATCATTGTCGACTCGCGGCTGATGGCATCACGCCTACCACGCTGCCTCGCCACGCTGAAAAGCGCCATTCAGCGTTTCCCGGGACGCGTCGAGATTCGCGTAGTCAGTGAAGACGCAAATCCCAGACTGGCACGACTGAGCCGTCGATTCGATGCTCGCTTCGAGGCTATCCCTCAGCCCTCGGTCGGCGCCCGCGGCAACGAAGCCGCGCATCGCAGCCCCGCCGAAGCTCTGGTATTCCCCGCACCACGTGGCAAGCTCATCGACACTTGGCTGACCCGGGCCGATGCACTGCTGAGTGGACAGCAGTGGGATGCCGTTCTGTTTCTGTCACACGACACGACCTTGCCTCGCGGTCTGGTGCGGCTGTGGCGAACCACTATCTCACCGGGTACGCTCTGCGTTCATCGTGATTGGTTCGAACGTATCGGTGGTTTCGATCCCGCCCTCGATGAAACCGCCTACCAGGATCTGGTGACGCGCCTCCGGGCCTGCCAGGCGCGGGTGCTGGAAGTACCGATATAGAAACAGAAGCCATAAGGTAGGAAGCTGCACGGCAAAAGCAGAGGACGTACACTAAGGTTATCTCCGATGGGAGAACCACTATGAATGGTTTCGGCCTTGCCAGGGATCTTGCTCAACGGCTTCGCGGCCACTGGCGGCGTAGCCTAGCCGAACCGCTGCGAGGGCGTAGCGCCATTCTGGTGCTGCATCGAGTGCTCGCTGACGAACGAGCCGCCAGCCTGCCCCATCGAGCCCCTTATTGCCTGGGGCCGGAAAGTTTCCATCATTTGCTGATGAGCCTAATGGATGTTGCGCGTATCGTCAGCCTTGAAACGGCACTCAAGCCTCATCGTGACCCCCGAGCCTGCATTGCACTGACTTTCGACGACGGCTGGCGCGACAACGCCGAGGTGGCCGCCCCGGTGCTCGATCACTATGCCCTGCCAGCAAGCATCTTCGTCACTACCGGGCTGCTTGGGAAGCCACGTGGCTTTTGGTGGGAAGTGATCGCCGAAAGCCTGTGGACACACCGGCACCCCAACCTGGTTCGCGATGTCCTGGGCGATGCGGGTCTGCCTCTCCCCCCCAGGCCGCCACCCTACCCGGACGAGGACTACAGCCAGGCATTGCTCGATTATCTCGGGCAACTGCAGACCGCGTGTCCATTGACCCTCAACCGGGTGGGTGAGGAGCTGCATCATTTGCTTGACCTGCCACCCCACGGCATCGATCCCTTCACCCTACGACGCCTAGAGCACGGGGGCCTGATTCGTTTCGGCGCCCATGGCGTACTACCGGAGGCGCTGGAGCCACTGAGCGACGAACGCATCTGCTGGCATATCCGCCATTCACGGCACGATCTCAAGCGGCTGTGCCGTGAGCCGCTCGACGCTTTCGCCTACCCCGATATCAGGCCCTCGCCGCGCCTGCGTCGTCTGGCCCTACGCTGCGGTGTGCAACTCGCCCTGGCCGGTACCGGTGGCTGGCTCAGCCACCGCGACGACCCCCTGGCCATACCACGCATTCCCATCAGCCAGCCGGTGGCGCAAAGCCCCGGACGGCTATATGACTGGCTGCTGGGATATCAATGAGACAGTCTAACGTCTTGATCTGACGTTCACTGCCGCTATTTACCACGAATATTCGTCGACAATGCTGGTAGCCGTCATGGGCAAGATACTATAATGCGCCCCAATTTTCGCAGCAGGATCCCGTCGTGATCGAGAATCTTCGCAACATCGCCATCATCGCCCACGTCGACCACGGCAAGACCACCCTGGTCGACAAACTGTTGAGCCAATCCGGCACCCTGGACCGCAAGGCCGAGGGGCAGGAACGCATCATGGACTCCAACGACCAGGAGAAGGAACGCGGCATTACCATCCTGGCCAAGAACACGGCGATCCGCTGGCAGGCTCCTGACTCCGATCAGGCTTATCACATCAACATCGTCGACACCCCGGGACACGCCGACTTCGGCGGCGAGGTCGAGCGCGTGATGTCGATGGTCGACTCGGTGCTGTTGCTGGTCGATGCCGTCGACGGCCCCATGCCGCAGACCCGCTTCGTAACCCAGAAGGCCTTCGCCCAAGGGCTGAAGCCGATCGTGGTGGTCAACAAGATCGACCGTCCCGGCGCACGCCCCGACTGGGTCATCGACCAGATCTTCGACCTGTTCGACAATCTTGGCGCCACCGACGAGCAGCTCGACTTCCCGATCATCTACTGCTCGGCACTCAACGGCATCGCCGGCCCCGAACCGGATCAGCTCGCCGATGACATGACGCCGATGTTCCAGTCCATCGTCGATATCGTCGAACCGCCCAACGTCGAGCTCGACGGCCCGTTCCAGATGCAGATCTCAGCGCTGGACTACAACAGCTACGTCGGCGTCATCGGGCTGGGCCGCATCAAGCGCGGCGCGGTACGCCCCAACCAGCAGGTCAGCGTAGTCGGCATCGACGGCAAGACACGCAAGGGCAAGATTGGCCAAGTGATGACTCACATGGGCCTGGAGCGGGTGCAGACCGAACAGGCCACCGCCGGCGACATCGTGTGCATCACCGGCATCGACGACCTCGCCATCTCCGACACCCTGTGCGACCCGATCGCCGTCGAGGCGCTGCCGCCGCTGTCGGTCGACGAGCCCACCGTGTCGATGACCTTCCAGGTCAACGACTCGCCGTTCGCCGGCCGTGACGGCAAGTACGTCACCAGCCGCAACATCAAGGACCGCCTCGATCAGGAACTGATCCACAACGTCGCGCTGCGCGTCGAGCAGGGTGATTCGCCGGAGAAGTTCAAGGTCTCCGGGCGCGGCGAACTGCACCTCTCGGTACTGATCGAGACCATGCGGCGCGAAGGCTTCGAGCTAGCAGTGGGCCGCCCCGAGGTGATCATCCGCGAGATCGACGGCGTCAAGCAGGAGCCGTATGAAGAGGTGATCATCGACTGCGAAGAGCAGCACCAGGGCGCGATCATGGAAGAGCTCGGCTACCGCAAGGGCGAGCTGAGCAACATGAATCCCGACGGCAAGGGCCGCGTGCGCTTGGACTTCATCATCCCCGCACGTGGGTTGATCGGCTTCCGCGGCCAGTTCCTGACCCTGACCTCGGGCACCGGCATCCTCACCAGCCGCTTCGATCACTACGGCCCGCTCAAGCCCGATGCCTCCATCGAACGGCGCAACGGCGTATTGGTGTCGATGGTTCCCGGCAAGGCACTGGCCTACGCCCTTTACGCCCTGCAGGAGCGCGGCAAGCTGATCATCGATCACGGTACCGAAGTCTACGAAGGCATGCTGGTGGGTATCAACAACCGTGCCAACGACATGGTGGTCAACCCGACCAAGGGCAAGAAGCTCGACAACATGCGTGCCTCGGGCAACGACGAGAACATCGTGCTGACCCCGCCGGTGAAGTTCTCACTGGAACAGGCAATCGAGTTCCTCGACTCCGACGAACTGGTCGAAGTGACGCCCAACCACATCCGCCTGCGCAAGAAGCATCTCACTGAGAACGAGCGCAAGCGTGCCAGCAAAGGCTAAGCCTACCGGCCTATGCGTTGAAGCCCACCCTGCGGTGGGCTTTTTCGTTTCCCTCACCCCTGGCGGCACACTCCCGAACCGCTGACAATAGAATCGCGGCTCAGGCATCCGGTGGCGTTAGGCGCAACAGGTAAGTTTGCGAGATGCTGTCATCGACGCCGTCGTTGTCGGTGACCACCAGCAGCCGCCCATCGGCGAGCTGGCCCATGCCCTCGGGTTTGTCGACTACCATGCCGTGACCGCCGGCAAGCGCGGGGAGTAGATCCATTAGCGGCTGAGTGGTGAGGTGTGGGGGCGCTTGATCCGCGGCGACCGGCTCGACGCCGTCCAGAGAGATCGTGACCACGCGCTTGAGGCTGGCGCGCTCGCCACTCTGATTGTCACGCTCGATCAGCGCCAGTCGACCATCGGCGAGGGGAGTGATCTCAGAGAAGCCGACCCAGCCGTTGGCCGGCGAGAGAGGGGCCTGCAACGCCACTGTGGCGAAACGCCATTCCCCGGTTTCCGGATTCAGTAAACCCAACCGGGCTCGGCCCGCTTCGCCCTCCAAGGGACGCTGGAAGATCACCGCCAGGCGCTCCTGGCCATCTTGCAGCAAACGCGCAAGACCTTCGAAACCATAGTTGCCCATGCGTTCGGCGATAGACGTCGGCAGCGTGAAGCGCTCGGTAATGATGCCATCGGCGGTTACCCCTAGGATTTCGCTGGCTCGCCCAGCATCGGGCTTGCCTTCGCTGGCCACCCACACGCCACCGGCACGCCGTGGGGCGACACCCTCGAGATCCAGGTCAATGGGCCCGCCATCAGCGGTTTTCAGGGTCGTCACCGCGGTGATCCGTGCCGGTTGGCGGCGTGCGTCCAGCCGGTACAGGCGCGCCTCGGGGTAGAAGCTGTCGCTAACTGCCCAGAAGCGGTCCACGGCATCGGGGTCGGCAGCCAGCCCGGACAAGGCGCCGAAGCCGATCGGTTGGCCGTCGCCGTCCTCACCGATAATTGCCGGCTCCCCCACTCTGTCCGACCAGCGGTAGATCGACACCGTCGAACGCAGTCCTGCCTCAGGATCATCCTCCTCGGCAGCGACCACGAAAAGATCGCGCTGGGGAATCGCCAGCAGGCCCTCGGGACCCACCCCAGTAGGCAGCCACTGCACGAATTCGGGTGCCTGTCCCGGCCCCTGATCTCGATAGATGGCGACCGCTGCGGCACGCTCCAAGCCGACGAAAAATAGCCTGCGTTCACCCCACACCTCGATGCCTTCAGGCTCGACACCCTTCTTGTGTGCGCGTTTAGCCGGGTAGCTGCCATAGGTCAGCGCCAGGCGCTCCAGGGCATTGCCGCTGTCGTAGTCTATCTCGCCGTCACGATTGAAAATGGTGAAGCCGCGCGAACCGCCCTGATAGTCGCCCTCGTTGGCGGTGACGAAGCGCGAGTCATCCAGCCATCCCACTGCATCGGGCTCGCGGGACACATCCCTGAGTTCACCGTCGGCATTCAGGCGCCTTTCTTCAGTAGGGATGCCATCGAGATCAACCATGCCGGCGTGGGTCGATAGGATTAGCTCGCCACTGGCGAGATCGGCAACGATCAAGTGGTTGTTCTCTTGCAGGGTGAGCACCACCTGACCTTCACCGTTGATGTCGACGAACTCAGGTTCCGGATCCTCGCCAGCTACAGCGGCTTGCCCGGTGAGGTCGATCCGTGTCGGCGTCTCGCAATCACTGGGACGGCCCCCGGTATCGAGACGCAGCACGCTCAAGTAACCCTCCGGCAACTGCGGCAGGGAACCATCGTTACGATCTTCGTCACGCTCGTTCTCGATCGCCACGGCCAGGTAGTCGCTGCTGGGGCTGGCCGCCACCGAATCGGGCTGACCGCCCAGTGGGCAGCGCGCCACCACCTGGCGAGTCGTCATGTCCACGACAGCCAAGTGACCGTCGGGGTGTCGATAATCGGCGCTGGTGTTGACCCCCACCAGCGCGGTTCCACCTACTATGGCCACCGAGGTAGGTTCGCCGTCTAGAGCCAGGAAGCCGTCGGGTTTAGGGGTGGCAGGCTCAGCGATGTCGATAAAACCAAGCCGCTCGGCAGGACTATCGGTGTAGACCAGCGTCTGGCCGTCCTGACTGGCGGCGATGATCTCAGCCGCGGTGGTGGTCTCACGGGGTTCGTCAGCAGCGAGGTTGCGATGAACCTCGAAGGTGGCGAGCCGCGTCAGGCCACCGGCGGCCTGCACCGGAGGCGTCAAGACCATGAGCGCTGCAGCCAGTAGCGGCATGATCAACAGTGGAGAGCGAATGGAGAGCATCGGTAGCGTTCCCTGTCGTGGTTCCAAGTCTTTGGAACTTCCGACTATCGCCCATAGAGATGACAGCTAGCTGACATCACAGTCACCATAATCACTGAGAACGGGCGCGAGCGTGCCAGCGAAGGCTAAGCCTACCGGCCTATGCGTTGAAGCCCATCCCGCGGCGGGCTTTTTCGTTTGCATGAAAAGTGGCTAATCTGACAATAGGGTAAACAGTGAGAGGAGATTCCCACATGCACAAGCACGTGGAATGGGACGACCCCGGCAGAGACAGTGTCATGGCGCTCTACGCCAATGACCCCGAAGACTATGTCGAGCCACATCCTGGCAGTATCATCTCCGCCCACTATCAGGGCGTCACGGTACGCGTTCGCGTAGAGGCTTTCGTCAACAACGATACCAGCATCGGCGAGGTAGTCGCCCTGATCAATCCGCGCACCGGAGAGCGCAAGAAAATACACGGCAAGCTGACGCTGGGCGACATGGTGCGCCTGCCCGACGACAGGCGAGCCCTCGACCGTCGCAATCCCGACGCGGAGGGCAATAGCTGAGACACACCTCCTCTTTCCCTGATGCTTGTCCCTGTGGCCTCGAGGCCTGCAGGGGCAAGCATCAAACGTGAGAATTGCCATCGCATGAGGCGCCATATCCGCCTTTGCTCCACACCAAAGCGAATATATGATCGCTCCAGTGATCACCAGAGTTGCCACCGACCGCCTAGAGCCCTCGTCTAACGCCTCATAAACGTTTGTCTTCTGGTCAAGCGCTGTCGTCTGGCGCACAGTTGGGTCTTTGGTTAATACAAGATCAATAACACGATAGGACGGGGAATGAGTACGATCATCGAAGTCAGCCATGTCTATAAGGCCTTCGGTGGGTTGAACGTGATCAACGACTGCTCGATACAAGTGGAGCAGGGTTCGATCACTGGCATGATCGGCCCTAACGGGGCAGGCAAGACCACCCTGTTCAACATCATCGCCGGCAACCTGCCGCTGGACGCTGGACGCGTCCTGTTCGATGGCGAAGACATCACCAACATGTCCTCCAACGAACTCTTCCACAAGGGACTGTTGCGCACTTTCCAGATCGCCCATGAGTTCTCGAACATGACGGCACTGGAAAACCTGATGATGGTGCCGCCGCGCCAGCTTGGAGAGAACCTGTTCAGTGCCTGGCTCAAGCCCGGCGAGGTAAGCCGCGAAGAGAGCGAGGTACGCCAACGCGCAATGGAAGTCATCGACTTCATTGGCCTTTCCCACGTACGCAACGAATTGGCAGGTAATCTCTCAGGCGGTCAGAAGAAACTGCTGGAACTCGGGCGCACCATGATGACCGACGCCCGCGTAGTACTACTCGACGAAATCGCCGCGGGGGTCAACCGCACCCTACTGGGCGATCTGGTCGCGAACATCGAACGCCTCAATCGTGAAATGGGTTACACCTTCCTGGTCATCGAGCACGACATGGACATGATCGCCCGTCTGTGTGACCCGGTCATCGTGCTGGCCCAAGGCCGTGTGATGATGGAAGGCACCATCCAGGAAGTCCAGAGCAACCCAGAAGTCATCGAAGCCTACTTCGGGGCTCCAACAGAATAAAAGCGCCGCGCGAGAGTGCCGGCGTTCGCCGGAGTCTCACGCGGGACACATCCGGGAACGTACGCATGGCATTACTCGAAGCAAGCGATGTGCATGGCGGCTATGGCGGCATGAACATCCTCAACGGCGTCAACATGGCAATCGAGGCCAATGAGATTGGTGTGATCGTCGGCCCCAACGGGGCAGGCAAGTCGACCATGCTCAAGGCCATCTTCGGCCTGCTCAAGGTGAGCCAGGGCGAAATCCGCCTACGTGGCGAACCGATCACCAACACTGCCCCCAACAAGCTGGTGCACATGGGCATGGGCTTCGTGCCCCAGGAATACAACATCTTCCCCAGTCTGACCGTGCAGGAAAATCTCGAAATGGGCGCCTATATCCGCCCTCAGAATTTCCGCCGCATGCTCGAGCAGATCTATGAATTCTTCCCTCCGCTACTGGAAAAGCGTCGCCAGCCGGCTGGTGAGCTTTCCGGGGGTCAGCGCCAGATGGTGGCCATGGGTCGCGCCCTGATGGTCGAACCCGATGTGCTACTGCTCGATGAGCCCACTGCCGGGCTATCGCCGCTGTTCATGAACGAAATATTCGAACGCATCAAGACCATCAATGCCGCCGGAGTCGGCATCCTGATGGTCGAGCAGAACGCCAAGCAGGCACTGGCCATCGCCCACAAGGGTTTCGTTTTAGCGGCGGGACAGAACCGCTTCACCGACACCGGTGAAGCCCTGCTCAACGACCCCGACGTCGCCAAGAGTTTTCTCGGCGGCTGAACACGCCAGCCGCAAGTATCCCTTGGGGAGATAATGTTTTGAACGAACTGGTTTTCTTCATCAATAACGTGGTGGTATCCGGCACCGTGTCGGGGTCCATCTACGCCATGGGCGCCATTGGCGTGACTCTGGTGTTCAGCATCATGCGCTTCGCCCACTTCGCACACGCCGACATGATGACGCTGGGTGCCTTCGTGGTGCTCCTGCTGACCACATTGTTCCCGGAAGTCGGCGGGGTAGTCGGTCTGCCCAGCGCCTTGCTGCTGCTACCGATCGCCATGGCGGTCACCGCTGTCGCCGCGGTAGGCATCGACCGGACGTTCTACAAACCGCTGCGCGCCCATGACGTCAAACCGATCGTCATGGTCATCGCCTCGCTTGGCGTGACCTTGATGCTGCAAGGGCTGATCCGCCTGTTCGCCGGCACCGGTTCCGAGAGCCTGTATATCGCCGAACGCAAGGATATCTTCCGCATCGAGTTGCCGTTCGAACTGGCCTCGCGCCCGATCGTGGTTACCGAGCCCCAGATCATCCTGTTCGTGTTCGCCATCGTGGCGGTGGTAAGCCTGCATTTGTTCCTGAGCCGTTCGCGGTTGGGCAAGGCGATGCGTGCCATGTCCGACAATCCCGATCTGGCTCGCGCATCGGGCATCAATACCAACACCATCGTCGCCGTTACCTGGGTCATCGCCGGCTCTCTGGCCGCCGCCGCCGGTACTCTGCTGTCGTTGGACGTCGCCTTCAAGCCGGACCTCAGTTTCTTCCTTCTATTGCCGATCTTCGCCGCGGCCATCGTTGGCGGGGTCGGACACCCTTATGGCGCCATTGCCGGTGGATTCGTGGTCGGCTTCGCCGAGACGCTGGCGGTGTTCAACTGGTCGGTACTGCTGCGCCCCATCCGTGACAGCTTCCCGGAGTGGTTGGAACTTCCCAGCAATCTGGCCCTGGTCGGCACCGAGTACAAGATCGTGGTGCCCTTCTTCATTCTGGTCGCCATCCTGGTGTGGCGCCCCACTGGTATCTTCAAGGGGAAGGTGATCTGATGACCCGAGCGCTTCCTATCCGTGAGCTAAGCCTCTTTGTCGGCCTACTCGTCGCCGTGTTGGCGGTCTATGCCGCCATGGGGGCTGCCTATAGCACCCGCATGCTGGTCGAAGCCGCCTGCTACGCCATTCTCGCCCTGGGCCTGACCATTCAATGGGGTTATGCCGGCCAGTTCAATGCAGGTGTGATGGGGTTCGTGGCACTGGGCGGTTTTGCCGCCATGTTCTTCAGCGTGCCCATCAATCCCGCCTTCTGGAACAGCGAGATGCCCGGAGAACTCGGGCGTGCACTGCTGGCCCTAGTGGCCTCGATCATGCTGATCTATGGCGCCACCCGGCTCGACCGCCTCGGTATTCCCAAACGGCTGCGCACTCTGATTGCCATCATACTGGCGGTGGTGCTCTATCTGGTGGTGATCAGCATGTTGCGCGACGTTACCGGCGAAATCGAGTCACGTGCCGGCTTCATCGGTGGCCTGGGCTTGCCAGCCTGGGTCGGCTGGATCTTCGGCGGTATGCTGGCCGGTGGCATCGGGTATTTCATCGGCCGAATCTGCCTGGGGTTGCGCAGCGACTACCTGGCCATCGCCACCCTGGGCATCGCCGAAATCATCAAGGCCTTCCTCAAGAATTCCGACTGGCTGACTCGCGGCACCGCCACCGTATCTCCGTTGCCCTGGCCGACCCCTGGCGCCCGCGATCTTGGCTTCGTACTAGCCCGAGCGCTTTATCTATCGGTCACGGCGGTGGTGATCGCGGTCATCTTCTTCCTGCTACACCGCGCCTATCACGCCCCGTGGGGCCGCATGATCCGTGCTATCCGCGATAACGAGGTCTCAGCGGCGGCCATGGGCAAGGACATTAACCGCCGGCGCCTGGAGATCTTCGTGCTGGGCTGCATCCTGATGGGGATCGGCGGCGCGGCACTGACCAGCTTCAACAGTATCTTCAATCCGCAAGGCTACCTGCCGCTCAATCACACCTTCCTGGTGCTGGTGATGGTGATCCTCGGCGGACCAGGCAATAACCTGGGCACCATCTTCGGTGCGGTACTGGTGTATATCATCTGGATCATGTCCGAGCCTCTGGCACTGTTCCTGATGGAAAATGCGGCAACTCTCGGCCAGGGCTGGTTCGGCTGGGAAGACCCCGGCAATCTCGACAGCCGTGCCCTGCAGGCCCGAGTGTTCGTGATTGGGCTGCTGATCTCGTTGGTGCTACGTTACGCGCCCAAGGGGCTGATACCTGAGAAAGTGCCTCGCTATAACTGAGGGAATCACTGAATAAATGCCTGCGCGGGCATCATCCTGCAGGAAGCAAGAGGCCCCAGCGGATTCATTCCGCCGGGGCCTCTTTCATTACCGCTTTCTTGAATGGCTGCTTGCGTATTGACTTCGACTTACAGGTCCAACTGCCCCTTGGTCACGAAGTCTCCATCTTCGACAGCCATTTCCACCACCACGCCCGGTACGTCGCCATTATCGTCGAACTCATGGCTACCTGACGCACCCTCGTAGTTGATGTCCTGACCATCGGCCAGCAACTGCTTGGCCTTTTCCCATTCGCCCGGCAAGATGGTTTCGCCCGGGGCGGAAGCGACATCACGCAGCGCCTGGGAAAGCCCCTCGCGGCTGTCACTGCCATTCTTCTCGATGGCCAGCCCCAACAGGAAGGCGGCATCGTAGGCTTGGGCAGCGAACACCGCACTGGGGTCAATACCGGCCTCTTTGGCGAATTCCGCGAAGATCTCCGAGCCGGGGATATCCGGCGAGCCAGGACGAGTGGCGATCATGCCTTCCAAGACATCGGCTCCAATAGCCTCGATCAGCGAGTCACCCACCATGCCATCGGCACCGACGTACTGGGTGAACGCTCCGCTCTCATAGGCTTGACGCAAAATGGTCTGCCCGGATGTGTCGGCATAGGCCATCACCACCAGGGTCTCGGCACCTGTGGCCGATAGCGAGCCGAGTTCACTACGATAGTCGGCGCGGTTGTCCTCGTGAGCCTGGTTGGCTGTCACGGTTCCACCTTCCGACTCATAGGTGGCCACGAAAGCATCGGCCAGACCACGGCCGTAGTCATTGTTGACGTAGGTCACCGCCACTTCTTCGATACCCTTGGATATCAACAGCTTGGCCAGCATCTCACCCTGGAACGCATCGGATGGTACGGTGCGGAACACCAGGTCGTTGTCGTCCAGTTCGGTAACCGCCGGTGCCGTGGAGGCTGGCGAGACCATCACCACGCCGCCAGGAATGGCCGCATTGTTGGCAGCCGCTATCGTGGCACCGGTACACAGCGCCCCGACAATCGCCGTGACCTGTTCGGAGTTGACCATGCGATCCGCCGCGTTGGAAGCCGCCGAGGCATCGGAGCAGGTGGTATCACCGGTGGGAATCGCCAGCTGCTCGCCATCCAGAACGCCGCCCTGCTCATTGATCTGGTTCACCGCCAACTGCGCACCGTCGAAGATGGGCGGCGTCAGGCTCTCGATGCCGCCAGTGAAGCCTCCCAAGAATCCGATCTTGACCTCGGCCTGCGCGACACCCGTGAAGGCGGACGCGGCGATCACCATTGCTAACAAGGCTTTTTTCATGATTGTTCTCACTGTTGCCAGTTAAATTAGTACCTTAATAACTTTGGAATTGTTTACGCAAAAACACAAGCCAGGCTTCACCAACGCAAGCACGTCACACATCGTCGCTAATTCATTGATAAACTGTACTTTTAGGAATCTGCCCAACCCTCGACTGCGTCTCTTCAACGCTCTTCGCCATCAGGCACGGCAGATGACCATGGTCGACTATGCTTATCTCAGCCCCTATGTCGCAGCCTAACAAGGACAACACCATGACAATCCGGCTGACCCACCCTCTGCCAAGCATCCGTTCCCTGGCATTCCTGTCGTCCCTGCTGATAGCGCCTCTCACTACTCTGGCCGGTGAAACCGTGACCTACGACATCAATGGCGAAACCTTCGAAGGCTACTTCGCCCCTGCCAATGGCGACTCACGCGGCAACGTGCTGATCATTCATGACTGGGACGGTCTGACCGACTACGAGGTCAAGCGCGCCGACATGCTCGCTGAAATGGGTTACGACGCCTTCGCCCTGGACCTTTACGGCCAAGGTAATCGTCCTGTCGATATCGACGCGCGCAAGGAGGAAACCGCCCGGCTTTACGAAGACCGCGAACGCATGAGCACACTCACCTTTGCCGGCCTGGCAAAGGCTCGCGAGAGAGGAGCCCACAATACCGTGGTCATGGGCTACTGCTTCGGTGGTGCCGTAGTACTCGAATTGGCTCGTTCCGGCAAGATCGAAGGCATTCGTGGTTATGCCACCTTCCATGGCAGCCTGGCCACCCCGGAAGGCCAATCCTATTCCAGCGACACGGCGCCGATCCTAATCGCCCACGGCGGTGCCGACAGCTCGGTCACCATGGATGACGTCGCCACGCTCTCGGAGGAACTGGAAGCCGCCGGCGTCACCTACGAGATCCAAGTCTATTCCGGCGCTCCGCACGCCTTCACCGTGTTTGATGGAGACCGCTATCAGGAACGCGCCGACAAGCAGTCGTGGGACGCCTTCAGCGACTTCCTCAAGACCCATCTATGAACATGGACGTTATCGTACTGAAAGGCAGCCGCGCCGCCATCGGCCATGAGCATGGGCGACGCTACGCCAAGCAGATCGTCGCCAGCCTCGAGGTCTACGACCGGCTGTTTCGTGATTTCGCTGAACTCGACTGGCGTCAGGCTCGCCTGCAAGCGAAGCGCTTTCTGCCGGCAATCGAGCGTCACTTCCCGGGAATCCTGGACGAACTCGGTGGCCTGGCCCAGGGTGCCGGCATCGACTTCGACGATATCCTGACCCTCAACTGTCGTAGCGAAATATCCTTGACCCGGGCCAGTGGTGGCTGCTCGGCCTTCTCGCTGAATCGCCGTGGTCAGCAGTGGCTGGCCCAGAACTGGGACTGGCGCCAGGATCAGCTACACAACGTGGCGGTACTACGGATCGAACTCGATAACGGAACGACGCTAATCAGCGTTGGCGAGGCCGGCATGGTCGCCAAAATCGGCCTCAATGCTCATGGTATCGGCGTATGCCTCAATGCCATCCGCTCGCGCACCTGCGGCGATGGCCTGCCGATCCACTTTGCCCTGCGCAAGATGCTCGAAAGCCCCGACTTCGCCACGGCGAAGCGCGTGACGACCCACGACCGCGTCGCCTCACCTGCCCATTTCCTGCTCGCCAGCGCCGAGGGGCAGGTGGAAGGGCTCGAAGTGCACCCCGGCGCCCCGGGCGAACTTTCATCGCAAAACGGCATCGTCACTCACACCAACCACCTCTACACACAAGCCGCGACCACCTGCGTGGAAGACTTCCCACGCCCCGATTCCGCGACACGCCTGAGCCGGCTAGATCAGCTACTGGCCAGGCAGATCGATGAAACGCCACAGGCACTGTTTGAACTGCTCAGCGACCATGACAATGCCCCGACGTCGATCTGCCGCCACACCAACCACGCCCAGCCCGAAGCCGAACGCATGGAAACCCTGTTCTCGGTGGTCATGAACCTCAGTCGCCGCGAGTTTCACTTTCGATTGGGTAAGCCTTGTGATCCCATCGACAGCCTGACGCTGGGTCTAGCGAACGAAGTAGCCTGATTTCGACAGTTCGGAAATGCTAAAGGTCTCGAGGCAGACAGTCAGAAGAGCTTTTCGTATACTTTATGCAATACAAAGACGCCACAGTGGATATTGAATGTACAAAACACGTGCTCAGTACGTTACCGATGATCTCCGCCGGCGCATTTTGAGCGGCGAGTTCCAAGGCGGCGCTCAGTTACGTCAGGATGCCCTGGCCAGCGACTACGACGTCAGTCGCATCCCCGTACGCGAGGCCTTGCTGAACCTGGAGGCCGAGGGCCTGGTCGAGTTCATACCTCATCGAGGCGCTTTCGCTACCGAGCTTTCGGTGGCCACCATACGCGAGCTGTTCGATCTACGCGTGCTGCTGGAAACCTACCTGCTTGAGCGGGCCATCCCCAACATGAGCGAGGCCAACCTCAGTGCTGCCGGCCAGATCCTCGACAAGTATGATGCGGCACTGGATAGCGGGAGTCAGATCGACAACTGGAGCGAGTACAACTTCGCTTTTCACAAGGCACTGTACGCCCCCGCCGAGCTACCCGAAACCATGAGCATGGTGACTCACCTCAATACCAAATCCGATCGCTACATCCGCATGCAGTTGCTCTACACCCAAGGGATCGAAAAGGCCGAGCGCGAGCACCATGCCCTGCTTGAGCTGTGCCGCGACCGCAAGGCCAAGGAAGCCTGTGAGCTGCTGCGTCAACATATTCTCGAGGCCTGTGAGGGTATCGCCACGCTGCTGGAGGCACAGGCGCTAGAAAGTGAGACCGGCTAATCTCCTCGTTCGGCCATTAGAATCCCACGACTCTATCAGGCAGCCATGTAGCGGTAGCCGGGAAAGAAGCCACGATAGCGAGTGTCACCAGTTGCGCCACGATGAAAGGGACAACGCCGCGACACATCTGCCCATAAGTGATGGAAGGAGGCGCTATCGACTTCAGATAGAATATGGAGGAAGCCATAGGCGGTGTCAGATAGCTCGTTTGTATCGTCACCAGCACCATGACAGCGAACCAGATAGGATCGATCCCAAGGCTTCTCACGACCGGCGTAAAGATAGGGACGCAAATCAAGACGATTGATGTCCAGTCCAAGACGAAACCAAGCACGAAGGTCACTGCAAGAAAGAACAGAATCACACTCAGCTGACCGCCACCAAAGCTTGCGGCAATATCCGCCACCAACCTATCGCCACCATTGACGGCAAATATTCCGGTAAACATGGTTCCACCCGCGACGATCAACAAGATCATCGACGTTATTCTTACCGTCATGGCAAGAGAGTCATTCAAGGACCTGACACTCAGGCCTTTATTCATCAACGAAAGAATCAAGGCACCTGCGACACCGACCGCAGCCGCCTCCGTCGGGGAGGCGATACCACCGAGAAGAGAGCCCAAGACAGCGATCATCAGAAGCACAGGTGGAACCAACGCCTTGAATGTTATGGCAAGCTTCTCTCCAAGTGGTAGTTCGATTTCCTGCGAGGCAACGGCCGGGCCATCCTGAGGCCTGAGCATGCATCTTCCCAGCACATACACGGCGAACAAGGTCAACATGATGACTCCGGGGAAGATGATGGCCGAAAACAACGCGCCTATGGAAAGCTGAGCCAACGCAGCATAAACCACGACAATGACTGTTGGTGGAATGATCGTTCCCAAGGACCCACCAGCGCAAATGGTTCCAGAGATCAGGGAGTTGCTATATCGATAGGCATGCATTGCAGGTATTGCCATCAACCCGATCATGATTTCCACGGCCCCAACGACACCCGAAGCCGCCGCAAAAATAGCTGCCATCGCAATGGTAGTAAGTGAAAGGCCACCTGGAAGCCTTCCTAGCCACATCTGAATGGCACCAAACAAATTCTTGGCAATCCCCGACTTTTCCAGTATTGCTCCCATCAGCACGAACAACGGAATCGAAGACAGTATGTAATTCGACGCAGCACTATAAATACTTCCATAGAGCTGTTGAAACACCATTGGACCAAAGGCAAACCAACCTGCTATCACAGATACGACAGCCAACGAGAAAGCAATCGGAATTCCGAGAAAAATCATCACGAACAGCCCTGGAAACATCAGGGCAGCAATGGCCATATCCATTATTGTTTTTCTCCCGATAAGTTATCCATGTAAATAAAGCGAATGCCCTGAACCAGGATCTGCAAGGAAAACAATGTCAGACCAAGTGCTATGGTCGAGTAGAATGGCCACATTTGGGGAGCCCAAATACTGACCGTTTCCACCTCACCTGAAACGTAAGCCCGAAAAGTTCTCTCCCAGCCATACCAAGCCATGCAAGACATGATGGGAGCAACCATCCCCAGATAGACAACGGCATTGATCGACCGAGAGACACGAGCAGGGAACCGTTGACTGAGAAAATCGACACGGACATGCCCATCTATCTTGGCAGTCCAGGCCACACCGAGCATAAATGCCGCCCCGGTGGCCATATATGACAAGTCGAAAGCCCAGATAGTGGACGCATTGAAAACATATCTTGCAATTACCTCATAGAGCATGGCCACCACAAGCACCAGAAACAGCACTCTGCTCACAAGAGACAAGAACACAGAAGCCCTATCGATAAGATTTATTATCATGCTCCCCCCATGACTGGAAAGGAGGCCCGACAAGGCCTCCTTTAACGAGATATCATTCTTTTATCAGATAGTTACTTTCCGATATCCAAAGATCACGATAGGCCAAATAATTCTCGAGAATTTCCGCCATCATAGGTCTGCCATTGTCGGCTTCTTCCTGAGCCTTCTTCGCTATCCAATCACGACCACTATTGCCGAGATCTTCAACGAAGCTACTCTCCAACGTGATGACTTCATTCCTTCCCGAGCGATAATCCACCATCGCTTCCCTGTCATGGCGGTAGAAATAGCTAAGGCCTTCATAAGTCGTTAACTTGGCAGCGGCCTCCAACAGTGGTTTCAACTCACTTGGAAGCTGGTCCCATGTTTCTTGCTTCACCACCACTTCCCATAGGAATGTCGGTTGGTGAACGCCAGGAACTACGATGTACTTGGCAGCCTCGTGGAAGCCTTCCGGCAAGTTGCCAGAGGGTGTTGCCCACTCAACGGCATCGACCCCTTTTCTCTGCAATAACGTATAGGTATCACCGGGAGGAACGACGGTGGGTACTGCGTTGTAATAGCCCTTCATGACTTCGGCCCAAGGGCCGGACGTTCTATATTTCAAACCTTCAAGGTCTTCTGCCCCTCTGATGGGCACATTCGAGTGCGCAAATATTTCGGAAGAGCCAATACCTACGATAAGAGAGTGCAGCCCTTCACTTTCGCGAAGCTCTCTTAGCCTTTCCTGGCCACCCCCTTCATATATCCAATTGATATACGCTTCCGGCCCCATCCCGCCCGGAAATCCAGAAAAGATGGCATTGACGGGATTCTGGTTCACCAGATAACTAGGCGTTGAATGACCAGCCTCTACCGTTCCTTCCTTGACCGCATCATAGACTTGTAAGGCAGGCACGATGACACCTGCTCCAAAAGGCCTGATGTCGACTCGACTCTCGGTGAGGGTGGCGACATTATCGGAAAATCTCTCCAGGAAGTTCTCGTAGTAGGGGGAGCCCGCAGGCACCGATGTTGGTACGCGCCACGTCACATCTGCCGCAACGGCATGTGCACTCATTACGGCTGCCGTTGCCAAGGCAGTCACCATTTTCATTGTTTTCATGCTGTTCACCTCGTTGTTGTCTTTGTTCCATCAGGGGGCGCCTGACCGCCTAAAAAAACGGCCAGGCATTCTGAGGACCGGGATACTCAGTTCACGTACCACACCGTCTTGGTCTGCACGTACTGCTCAAAGGCTTCCATGCCGTTGTCACGTCCACCGAAGCCAGAGAGCTTGTAACCGCCAAATGGGGTGGTGATATCGCCTTCCGAAAAGCCATTCACCGACACGGTGCCGGCGCGAATACCGAATGCCATGCGGTTGGCGCGCTTGATGTCGGCGGTGTAGAGCGAGGCTGCCAGCCCATAGGCGGTATCGTTGGCAAGCGCCAGGGCTTCCTCTTCGCTATCGAAGGCGGTCACCGCCAGCAATGGGCCGAATACTTCTTCCTGGAACAGCCGCATGCCGGGGGTCACCTCGTCATAGATGGTGGGTTCCACGAACCAACCGCTACCCTGTGCAAGGGTCTGCCCGCCATGCACCAGCCTGGCCCCTTCTTCCTTGGCGGCTTCGAGGAAGCCACGTACCTTGTCGAAGTGCACTTGCTCGATCATGGGCCCGATACGCGTGGCAGGATCAGTGGGGTCACCGACTCTCCAGGCGTCAAGTCCGACAATCAGCTTTTCGATCAGGGCATCCTTGATGCTGCGCTCGACGATCAGCCGCGAGCCGCAGCTACAGTTCTCTCCCATGTTCCAGAAGGCGGCATTGAGCACGTCGTCGACAATGGCCTCCAAATCCGGCACATCGGCGAACACCACTTGAGGACTCTTGCCACCGCATTCGAGGACGATCTCCTTGAGGTTGCTGCGCGCGGAATATTCGAGGAACTTGCGCCCTACCTCGGTGGAGCCGGTGAAGGACACCACATCCACATCGGGATGCAGGCCCAGCGGCTGGCCGGTATCTTCACCGTGGCCTGTCACCAGCAGCAATGCCGATTCCGGCACCCCGGCCTGATGGGCCAGTTGCACCATGCGGAAGGCGCTCATCGAGGTCTGTTCCGCCGGCTTGACGATCACCGAGTTGCCGCTGGCCAGGGCGGGGCCAACCTTCCAGGCAAACATCTGGGCCGGGAAGTTCCACGGCAGCACCGCGCCCACCACACCGACGGGCTCTTTAACGATCAGCCCCAATGCATCACCACCGGTAGGGGCGACCTTGCCATAGAGCTTGTCGACGGCTTCGGCATACCAGGCCAGGGTATTGATGGTCTCGGGAATATCGGTCTCACGGCATTCCGTGATCGGCTTGCCGGCATCGATGCAGTCCAGCGCCGCCAATTCCTCGGCATGCTGTTCGAGCAACGCCACCCAACGCAGCATGACCCGCTTGCGCTCCGCGGGCGCCAGGCGTGACCACGCACCATCGACAAAACCAGACCGAGCGGTGCGCACCGCAGCATCGACGACTTCGGCACTGCCACGGGCCACTTGGCCGATTTCCGAGCCATCATGCGGTGCCAGGGTGGCAAAGCTCGGCTGCGCTTCCGCCTGCAGGCCGGGTACCAGATGCCCAGCCCACAGCCTACCCTCGCGGGCACGTGCAAAAATCTGTTCCACTGTCAGGGGTTGATTAGTCATTGTCACTCTCCCTTTCGCTTGGCCTCGAAGGCGTCCAAGGCATCGAGAAATGCCTGTGCATCGTCTGCGGATAGTGGGCGCAGCGGAGGGCGGACCTCACCGGCATTGACGCCGTGGCGACGGCACCCCAATTTGGCCTTCTGGTTGTAGTCGGCCGCTTCCATGTTCTGAATCGCCGGCAGCATGTCGCGCATCAGGTCGCGTACCTGATGCCAGTCTTCGCGCTTGGCGGCTTCCAGCATGCTGACCTGCTCGGCCGGGAAGACGTTGGCGCCACCGCTGATCCAGGAGCGGGCGCCCCAGAACAGATAGTCGGCGGCCTGATCGTCAGAGCCGCAGACGACCTGGAACTCCGGCCCAGCCATTTGCATCAGCGCCAGGGCACGGGTGAAGTCGCCGCTGCTCTCCTTGATGCCGATGATCCCCGGTATCCGCGCCAGCTCGGCGACGGTTTCCAGATCGAGGTTCACGCCAGTACGGGCGGGGAAGTTGTAGAGGATGATCGGCAGGTCCGTGGCCGCCGCCACATCCCGGTAGTGCGCGATGACCTCTTCCTGGTTGGGCAGGCTGTACGCCGGAGGCGCCAACATCAGTGCCTGATAGCCCAATGCCTTGGCCTGCCCGGCACGTTCGATCGCTGCGGCAGTGGAGAGCGAGTTGATTCCGGCGATCGCCAGTGCCTGCTCGCCAAGCGTCTCACGTACGGTGCGCAAGACCGCCTCGCGCTCCTGCTCATCCAGGGCGTAGTACTCACCGGTGGTGCCACAGGCGACGATGCCGCGCACACCGGCTTCCATGAATCGGGCAACCAAGGCCCGTAGTCCTTCCAGGTCTACTCGCCCTTGAGCGTCGAAGGGGGTAACGATTGGTACCAATACACCATCGAGTTGCATAGATTTCGCTTCCTTAGTGAGTCGTCTTGGTGAATGAGCCGTTCAGGAATTGGCCGCCGAAACCGCGGCACGGGAAGAAGTGTCTTGCGTGTCGCCACTTGGCGCCGTACGCCAAATGGCGATGTTGGCGAAGCCATAGAACAGCGAGATCAGGATCACCAACATGTGGTACCAGAGGAACGGCAGGTAACTGAGGGTAGAAATCCCGAGGGTGGTGGCCATGAATACCCCGCCATCGGTCCAGGGCACCATCGGCGTGGTGATAGTGCCGCCAGCCTCGGCATTGCGTGACAGCACTCGGCGATCGATGCCCTGCTGGTCGTAGTTCTTCTCGGTGATGGTGCTGGCGGTGATCAACGAGACATAAGCCGCACCACCGAAGAAGTTGCCGAAGAAGCCACCCAACATGGTGGAAACCGTCAGCCGGCCGGGATTGTTAGCCCAACGCAGGAAGCCATTACAGATGGCCTGTAGCACGCCGACTCGCTCCATCAGGCCACCCAGGCCCAGGGCGAACAGGATCAGTGCGATTACGCCCAGCATCGACTCGATGCCGCCGCGGTTGAGCAGGGTGTTGAGGAAGTCGACATCCGACTGCATGGCATTGCCGACATAGGCGGTGCGTACCGCATCCAACAGTTCGACGCCCTGAGCCAGCCAGGCACATACCGCGCCCATCACCGCCCCAAAGGTGATCACCGGAATGGCGGGATAACGGCGCACCAGCAGGGCGATGACCACCACCGCCGGCAACAACAGCCAGCCATTGATGGTGAAGTGGGTATTCAGCGCCTGCATGGCCTGCTCGGCACGTTGGATATCGGCGCCTTCCTTGACGTAGAAGAAACCGACCACCAGGAACAGCAACGCGGCGATCAGCGTCGCCGGCCCGCTGACCAATGCCATCGAGCGGATATGGTCGACCAGGCTGACCTTGCACAGCGATGCCGTCATCACCGTGGTATCCGACAGCGGGGACATCTTGTCGCCAACGTAGGCACCGGAAATCACCGCACCGGCCACCAGGGGCAACGGGATGCCGAAGCTGTAGCCGATCCCCATCATCGCCACCCCGGCAGTGCCGGCGGTGCCAAAGGAGGTGCCGGTGGCCAACGAGGTGATGGCGCAGATCAGGAAGGCCGCGCAGAGGAATATCTGCGGGTTCATCACCGACAGGCCGTAATAGATGATGCTCGGCACGATGCCACCAGCGATCCAGGTGCCGATCAGCGCGCCGACGGTGATCAGGACCAGCACCGCCTCCATGCCGTTATGGATGCCGTCGATCAGCCCCTTCTGCATGCTGTCGTAGGAGAGTTTCAGCCTCAGCCCCAGGGCCATCACCAGGAACCAGGAGGTGAACAGGGCCAGTTGGATGGGTAGATCGAAGATATTGATGTACAGGAACATGATGGCGATGAAGCCAGCCATCAGTACCAGCACTTCCGGCATGGTGGGTAGTCGGGTCGCTTGCCTTTCCTTCATGGTTCTCTCCCGTTGTTGTTGTACCGCCTATGAATGAATTGGCTGCCGGAAACGTCCTTCCGGCCGTGTCAGGCAAAGCGCCCCAGCCGGTAAGGCGCCAAGGGCGGCAATGCCGAGTCAGTCGTGTCGTCGTGGAAATGGCGAACCAGGCGCGCGGTGATGGCCGCCTGGGTCAGGCCAAGGTGGTGATGTCCGAAGGCCAGCCATACCCTGCCTTGCGGGCCGACCCGGTCGATGACTGGCAACGAATCGGGCAACGAGGGGCGAAAGCCCATCCAGGGAGT
This sequence comes from Litchfieldella anticariensis FP35 = DSM 16096, assembly GCF_000409775.1. GTDB lineage: Bacteria > Pseudomonadota > Gammaproteobacteria > Pseudomonadales > Halomonadaceae > Litchfieldella > Litchfieldella anticariensis. Next base: position 145,880 of record NZ_KE332395.1, read on the forward strand.
GGCTGATTCGGTATTCAAGGGACGCTGGAACAGCCCTTGCGCCAGGCGTTCGAGCTGCCGGGCGCGCTGCATGTTCGGGGGCCGCTCGAGACCGGCGAACTCCACCGTGCCGGCCAGGCGCAGCCCCTCCGCCATCGGCGTCATGATGAAGCGCCGTTCCAGGGAGGTGACGGCCACCGGCAGACGCTCGGCTTCCCGGGGCAGCATCAGGTGGTAACCGCGCTCGGTGTCCAGCGGTACGCGCTTGCCACACAACCCGGCGACGAACGGGGCGGAGTGGGCACCGGCCGCCACCAGCACCCGCGGCACCACCAACGTGCCCGCGGAGGTTTCGAGGCGAACCCCTTCTTCGTTGGCACTTACCGAATCCACGCGGCAGGTCGAAAAGCGCACGCCCTGCCGCTCGGCTGCGTCATGAAGTGCCAACACCACCTGGTGGGGGTCACTGACATGGCCGGTAGCCGGGAAGAACAGCCCACCTCGCACCCTATCCGTCAGGGCCGGCACGCGGCCTAGCACCGCCTGGCGCGACCACTCCTCCACGGGCACACTTTGTGCTCGCATACGCATGGCCAGCATCGTCAGCGATTCGGCTGACTCGTGGCGCTCATGAATCAGCAGCGAACCCTCTTCCTTGAGCAGTTCTCGCCTACCGATGCTGTCGAGCAATGCCTGCCAGGCCGGCAGGCTGGCTTCGTTCAACGCCCTGATACCCGCAATGCTGGCCTGGTAAGGAGCCGCCCGCATGTTCCACAACAGTTTCACGAACCACGGCATGGCCTTGGGCAAGTAACGCCAGTCCAGTCGCAACGGCCCCAAGGGATCGAGCAACATGCCGGGAATGCGCTTCAGCAAACCGGCATCGGCAATCGGGAAGACCTGCTCGGTAGCCATATGACCGGCATTGCCGTATGAAGCCCCTCGCCCCGGCGCCTGGCGGTCCAGCAACAGGACGCGCATCCCACTGCGTGCCAACTCCAGTGCACAGGCAACCCCAACGATTCCCGCACCGATCACGGCAATATCCGCAGCCGGCCGTTCAGAGGAAGTCGTCATAGTAGGTGTCAGGGGGTCTGTTGAAGCCATCGTCAGGGGCTCTCCATCTCGCGTTCCGTTGATTGTATAAAATATATAATCTATGTTGGCAAGTATCGAAAACCGGCTCCCCGTTAGAATCACCACAAATCAAGAGGACGGCAGGCACATGAAACGAATCCGGGTTATCGACTCGCATACCGGTGGTGAGCCCACTCGCCTGGTACTGGATGGCTTCCCCGACCTGGGGCCAGGCACCATGGCCGAGCGCCTGGCAGTATTGCGCGAGTGGCATGACCCCTGGCGCCGAGCCTGCATGCTGGAACCGCGCGGACACGATGTACTGGTCGGTGCCCTGCTCTGCCCCGCGGAAAGCGAAGGCGCCACCTGCGGCGTGATCTTCTTCAACAACACCGGCTACCTGGGCATGTGCGGCCATGGCACCATCGGCGTGGTGGCGTCACTGGCCTATCTCGGCGAGATCCAGCCCGGCCGGCATCGTATCGATACCCCGGTAGGTACGGTGGAGGCCACGCTGCATGAGGACGGCGACGTGACGGTGCGCAACATACCGGCCTACCGCTATCGGCAAGCCGTGACCCTGGACGTACCGGGCCATGGGCGTGTCGCGGGAGATATCGCCTGGGGCGGGAACTGGTTTTTCCTGATCGGAGAGCATGGCCAGCGTATCGCGCTGGACAACGTGGAGGGCCTGACCGACTACAGCTGGGCGGTGCGTCAGGAGTTGGAAAGGACAGGGGTGGCAGGGGAGGATGGCGGCGTCATCGATCACATCGAACTATTCGCCGACGACCCGCAAGCGGACAGTCGCAACTTCGTTCTGTGCCCGGGTAAGGCCTACGACCGTTCCCCTTGCGGCACCGGCACCAGTGCCAAGCTGGCCTGCCTGGCGGCGGACGGCAAACTGGCACCTGGCCAAGTCTGGCGCCAGGCCAGCATCACCGGCAGCGAGTTCCAGGGATATTACGAAGCCGAGGGTGAGAGGATCCGGCCCTACATTCGTGGCCGTGCGCATATCAGTGCCGAGGCCACACTGGTCATCGACACCGATGACCCCTTCGCCTGGGGAATCGCCGATACCTAAGCCTGGCTCACCAACCACGCCCGGACGCTCCGCCTCGCCTGACCCTCTCAACGTCGCACGAAGGCGGAGCGTACCGTTCCGTCCGCGCTGATCTCGCCCTTGAGATACTGCTCGGTGGTGAGCATGAACAAACGCCGGAACAGCTCATGGATCGCCTCTTCGCGGCGCAGCGTCAATAGCTCCCGATCCTCCTCCGACAACGCCGGATCTTGCCGCGGATATTCCCACGCCAGGCGCACCGCCCCCGATGAAGCATCACAGATCTGCAGCGTGGGGTTGGTACCCTTGAGCCCAGTATTGATTCGATACGGCATGGTGGCCTCCTTGCTTGATAGCTTTCACAAATGACAATAATTATCATTTGCAAAAACACTATAGGAAGGGAAGCGAAAAGTGTCAAAGGGGCAGTGATATCTAGCTCGGTTTTTTCAACTCGCGCCGTAGCTTCTACGCTGAACACACAAGACACACCCACCCCTCCTTCCGAGGGTGAGCCCGAGCAAGGGGGCTACTAGCTACCGAACCCCGACCTACCAAGGTGGCAACATGTCGAAGCAAACACGTATCGAGCCAATCTTCGAAGCCGACGACCTCCATGAAACCATCATCGGCTGGGTCGTGATCGACGAGAGCCAGCCCGATAACGAAGTCGTCGTCTCCGAGCACGAAAGCAGGAAAGAAGCGATCCAGGGCCGCCGAAGCGTTTGAGCAGCGCGAGGATTAGGGCACAGTTCGGGTTCTTACGCGCCAACCCCGCCTACCCACAGACGCCGCCACACCTGTGGGAGCGCACTTCAGTGCGCGATGGAATAAATCGGGATACTCCCTATGCCTGGGGATTACTTCGATACCATTGTTCATTAGGTTTCCATTCGCACAGCCGAGCGGGCTGCAACTCGGCAGCGTTTCTTTCTGAGCTGCCTGTCCGGCAGCGAAGTGCATTCCGCGCATAGACTTGATCGTCTACCGTTTCTGAGCTGCCTGTCCGGCAGCAAAGTAGCCAGGCGGAAATAGCCACCACAGAAACCATTTCTGAGCTGCCTGTCCGGCAGCGAAGAGTCTGACTGGCCGTCGCGCTCAAATAGATCCTTTCTGAGCTGCCTGTCCGGCAGCGAAGTTGTCTTTCTGTGCCGTCGTCAAGTCCGGATTTTTCTGAGCTGCCTGTCCGGCAGCGAACTCCTCCAGTCGCCCACATCTACATCGATCTCATTTCTGAGCTGCCTATCCGGCAGCGAACACCACGGTTGGTTCACACGCGACACCGAGCTATTTCTGAGCTGCCTATCCGGCAGCGAACCACCAATGAGCCCAGGACGTGGGCCCGGCGATTTTCTGAGCTGCCTATCCGGCAGCGAACCTATCTGGACGACAAGGACGTCTATCATTGCCTTTCTGAGCTGCCTATCCGGCAGCGAACGGTATCTTCGGCGTCGGCATCGATGGATATGTTTTCTGAGCTGCCTATCCGGCAGCGAACATGTACTCAAACGCAGCTATCGTCTGTCGGATTTTCTGAGCTGCCTATCCGGCAGCGAACGATCTGGCCGTCGGGTTCGGCCATGTCCCACTTTTCTGAGCTGCCTATCCGGCAGCGAACTGGTAAAGCGTCACCAGGCGTTCAATGCGCACTTTCTGAGCTGCCTATCCGGCAGCGAACATCTATGGCTGGTTCAGAGTGCTGCGCCGGGTTTTCTGAGCTGCCTATCCGGCAGCGAACACCAACGTGGCTCGTGCTGTGCTCTACGGTGCTTTCTGAGCTGCCTATCCGGCAGCGAACGATGCGTTTCGGCTGATGGTGGCTTTGAGGATTTTCTGAGCTGCCTATCCGGCAGCGAACCGCTGGGTGGCCCCTTCCTGCGTCTGGCTCACTTTCTGAGCTGCCTATCCGGCAGCGAACATCAAGGCGGACTCGGATGCGCCACCCCCTGCCTTTCTGAGCTGCCTATCCGGCAGCGAACCGGACGGCGCAGGCCGCGCTTGCGGGCGCTCATTTCTGAGCTGCCTATCCGGCAGCGAACATCCATGACGCACAAGCCGCTGCCGCCAAGCTTTTCTGAGCTGCCTATCCGGCAGCGAACTCGAAGGCGGCTGCGACGTACTCGTCGGACTTTTTCTGAGCTGCCTATCCGGCAGCGAACAAGTAGCCACCTGATGACAGCGGGGGCCTGATTTTCTGAGCTGCCTATCCGGCAGCGAACGCCGTCAAGGAACTCGACCTGGCCATGGCCAATTTCTGAGCTGCCTATCCGGCAGCGAACGAAGGCCACGCTCTTGAGGGCGGTGGTGAGTATTTTCTGAGCTGCCTATCCGGCAGCGAACTGATGGAGCCGCACAACTACGCCGTAACGCGCTTTCTGAGCTGCCTATCCGGCAGCGAACGTGGATGGTGATGCGCCGCTTGAGCATGACGATTTCTGAGCTGCCTATCCGGCAGCGAACATCGCTAGCCTCACCGGCCAGCATGCCTTGGTTTTCTGAGCTGCCTATCCGGCAGCGAACCTTGGCGGCCAGCTCGGAACCCGCTTCTGCCATTTCTGAGCTGCCTATCCGGCAGCGAACCTGGTGAAGGCCGAGAAGAGCAATCGCCGCATTTTCTGAGCTGCCTATCCGGCAGCGAACCCAGGCTAAGGCCAGTTCACGACGTGACGGCATTTCTGAGCTGCCTATCCGGCAGCGAACGAGTTGCTCGACCTGTACCGCGACTTTATCCATTTCTGAGCTGCCTATCCGGCAGCGAACACCATCGGCGATCAAGGGAATCGAATTTGCTTTTTCTGAGCTGCCTATCCGGCAGCGAACATCCCCAGGATGTCGCGCTTGATGGTGTCAATTTTCTGAGCTGCCTATCCGGCAGCGAACAAGGATCAGGCTCAAATCCTGTTTCGCGATGCTTTCTGAGCTGCCTATCCGGCAGCGAACCAGCACACCGACAGTCGGTCAGTGCCGCTGTTTTTCTGAGCTGCCTATCCGGCAGCGAACGCGGCGTACTCGGCCAGCTGCACCTGCAGCATTTTCTGAGCTGCCTATCCGGCAGCGAACCTGGCGGGCAAGCGCAGCCCGGCGCCCAAGGTTTTCTGAGCTGCCTATCCGGCAGCGAACTCGATCAAGCCTTGGCGGACATCGAACAAGATTTTCTGAGCTGCCTATCCGGCAGCGAACAATGCTGCAACAATTCGGCACCATGATTCAACTTTCTGAGCTGCCTATCCGGCAGCGAACCTGTTTTCGGTACGCCGGCTGCGGCACAAACATTTCTGAGCTGCCTATCCGGCAGCGAACATTTTGGCTTACCATTCATAGCTAAGTATCTCATTTCTGAGCTGCCTATCCGGCAGCGAACTTCTAGCGTGCTTGGACAAGACGCGGCTGAAATTTCTGAGCTGCCTATCCGGCAGCGAACTCTAGCGCATTGCCATAAGTATCGCGACAAGTTTTCTGAGCTGCCTATCCGGCAGCGAACTTATCTAGCGTGTATAATTCAGCAGGCGTAAATTTCTGAGCTGCCTATCCGGCAGCGAACTCCAGGTCGAATTGCACATAGCCGCCTGTCTTTTTCTGAGCTGCCTATCCGGCAGCGAACTGCGAACGCCGCTTTCGTCGGCGCTGGCAGCATTTCTGAGCTGCCTATCCGGCAGCGAACAAAGACAGGGGGCGCGGTGCCCCCTGCTGTCATTTCTGAGCTGCCTATCCGGCAGCGAACCAATAATTCGATAAACCACGGTTCTTCACGGTTTTCTGAGCTGCCTATCCGGCAGCGAACTAGAGCCACTAAAAGATAACACTCTGATTGTTAAAGAGCATACCCCCAAAACAGCCACGCCTCCCTTATCAGAGAGGCGTGGCTAACCAGTTGTTTTCACTAGTCTCTTCTTGGGCGAGAAAAAAAGGGTCAGAACCAGGGCACCGTGGCACCGGCACTGAGCCCATAGCGATTGAAGGCTCCATCTACTGGCTCTGCCTGGATTTCCTCATGCTCGATAAAGAGGCTGAAGGTTTCTCCAGTGCTTTGGCTACGTATCCTTGCGAACGGCAGGTTCACTTTGCGTTCAACGCTATCGGGAATGCTTTCCCTCGCCTGTTCTAGTGTCTCCCCATGGCGTCGGGCACGGCGCCGTCGCAACCGCTCCGCATTGGTCTTGAACTGCCGGCGACGCACAGCGCGATGGTGGACATTGGCTGGTACCTCAGAAATATCCGTCATCACTATGTGATCACGCATACCGGTCAGCCAGTGCTGGGCCATGAGCCGATCCAACGCGGCAGCACTGCCGTGCAAGCGCAGCACGTTGCCCAGCGTCCTGGGGCGCAGACCATGCTCAGGAAAGCTGACCCCGATATCGTCGGCACCAAGCGCTACCAATGCTCGATGCAGCTTGCCATATAGCGCTCCCATCAATATGGTTGCCGGAAATTCTGGATCGGGGCGTAGCCTGATATCGATGTAGTAGTTCATGGGCTTACCCCGCATCGCCGAAGACGCCGCCACGAATCAAGGTGGCCATTACGAAGTGCTGCTGCTCGGTCGAGGGCACCTGATCCTTGAGCAACCAATTATCGAGCAGGTTGTAGAAATCCATTTTCTGCTTCGGCTGTCGATAGGCGCTGCCTTGGGTAGTCACCGAGCCGTAGGGCTCGACGGCGATAGGGCCGAGATCGCTACCGTCTTCCGGTGCTGGATACCAAGTGTCGATGGTGCGCAGAGCATTGCCGAGCTTTTGGGAGTGAATGCCCGCAACCTCGTTGACCTGATACAGCGTCTTGCTCTTGTCTCCCCGGCCACGATCCAGGATCAACTCCTGCGAGGGGAATACTTCCTGACCAGCACCAACACGAGCAAAGGCGACCACTTCCAGCAGTACATGCCGTTCTCCACTCAGTCCGTTGGTGATATGGCCTGCAAGCTCTTCCAGGGAAGCTTGGGCATCGCCTGTAGAGGCAAAGTCGCGCAATGAAAGCGAAAATGCGTCGAACGTCCAAGCGCTAACCGCTTGCCCTTTTTCCATGAGGCGCACTTGCACTTCAACCTGTTCGGCACCAACACGGTTACGCCATAGGAATCGACCATTGGCAAGGTTGTAGGCGTAACGCTTCGCCAGTTCATTGAAGCCATAGCCTGAAACATATCCCTTCACGACATCATTGAGCTTGGCTTGATAATCAGCGTTGTTGCAGGCGGAGGGCACGCCTGCGCCACCGAGCACACGTAGCGTGAAACGGGCCATCAGGGTATCGGCACCGCTAGGCAGGGTCGCCACATCGACTGTCTGAAGATTCGGATTCTCAATGGCGGCATCGAGCTTGGCCGGGTCCTGTTCCTTAACCTTGAGGCGGTTGGAGATGGTGCCGCGTACGGACTTTTCACGGACTTCGACGTGCGGCCAGACGTCCGCCTGATCGCGATTCTCCCAATTCCCAGCAAAGAACAGTGCATCGGAAGGATCGAGCTTGCGTTCGAAGGCGAGTACGGAAGCGGTCTTGAGGGTATCGTTTTTGGCCATGATGAAACTCCCTGTCATTACGCGATGGTGTTGGTGGTGCGATAGTCGTTCTGCAAACGGTAGAGGCCGGCATCGAGATCGTTGTCGACGTACCAGAGCAGGTCTTGCGGTCGTTCGAGACGATGAGGGCTGATCCACTGCCCTACGGAGTAGAGACTTTCGACAAAGCGAAAGGGAGTCGAGGTATCGCGACTGTTGGCGACCGTCCCCGGCTCGAAGGTGTCGCTCAAGGCGCCATAACCGATGGGAATCGGCACGATCCAGCCAGGCGGTCGCCGAATTTCCCAATGGATCTCATCATGCGGATTGCCCCCTTCGTCGGTGGTCGCAATGCGCTCGCACTCGTGATTGAGCCGGGAAAGATCCAGCCAGGCATCCAGTGCCGTGGCATCGGGACGATCCTGCTGCATCTCGGAGAGGCGTTGTGCCAGCAAGTCATCACGCAGCACCAAGGCAAATCCTGGCAACCAGCGGCGGCGTAGACGCTTGAACTGAGCATCCCGCTCCTCGTCGCTTTCATCGAGGGGGATCAGTGCTGGGCGTTGGCGGGACGCCTGTCCCGAAAGTGAGGGCATGACACTGCCGCCGGCAATGCGCATCCCTGCCACGATATCAGCCACTGCCTTGGCCGCTGCGTCGCGTGCTTCCTCCGAGCCATGACAGACCTCGCCGCGCACGGCAAAGACCAAGGTGAGCTCCAAGTGAACACGCCCTTCCTCGACAATCGCCGCAGTATCGCCACTCTTATCGATAGGGTTGCGTGTCAGGTGAAAGGCGCGCGTAAAGCCACCTTGCGTAACCTGGGCATCGAAATGGTGGCAAATGACTCCTACACGCTCGAACTCGATATCCAGCGACACAGGAAGTTTTCGCTCCAACGCATGCATCAGACCAACCAAGGCGCTCATGGCCGGGAATCCCCAGGTCATGGGACTGGAAATGGCATTGGCGTTTTGCACACGCAGGTGGGGTAACACCAGCAAGGAGTGGATATCAGGCATGTGGCAGTACCTCCTGCAGGGCATCCAGTTTTTTCTTGAGCTGTGCCATCCAGTAGTGATGCTCTGCGTCACCAACAGGCAACACATCCTGCAACCGGCCGTTCAGCCAATTGGCAAAACGATGCCGGACCTCTTCCACCCACTCTCCCTGCTCGCGTCGCTCGGCAAAAGCTTGATCGTCTTCACCGCGATACGGATCGAGCCATAGCGCTTCTGCCTCGACCAAACGGCATTCGGGCTTGGCACTCCAACCTGGCTCCAGTGGGTGGTACTGACTGGCGAACAGCACCAGTTCATCGATCAGTGCCCATACATACTCATCGCGCCGTTCGCGCGTCTGCACATTGGGACTTGGATCCAACTCGAGCAGCTTGCGAAGTCCTCGAATCAGCCACTGCACTTCTCGGCGCCGACCGAACCTCGGGAAAATCGACTCGGTATGCAGGGGCTCTTTCACCTCGCGTGACTTCCAACTCGGTGGCAGGGAGGCCAGCAAGTAATTATTGCCACCACGCTCGCTATTCAATTGAGATATGTTCTGAGGCTTGGTCCCGCCCAACTTCTGCACAGCGAGTTCGGGATAGTCGTGATAGCCCGTTTCGGACTCTGCATTGTCACGTCGTGCCTGACGCGCCGCCTTGGCCGCCTCACCGAAACGGTCCTCGTTGATGGTCTGAAACACTTGGTGCGCCAGTGATGTGGCATATAGTGGCGCCAGCAGGTGGTAATCGCTGTCCGCAGTCGGATCATCACCAACCAACCAATAGAGCTGCTTGGCCCGTGTGTGCGAGGTCTCACTGCCACGCGGCTCGGTGATGGCGGCAAATGCCTGCATCCATTCCCGAGCCTGCACGGGATCATCGCTCAGGGCAGCGGCCAGCTCGGTGTCGTCCTCCAATACTCGTTCCAACAGCGATTTGCCTTGATGCTCGAGCTTGAGGAACTTGTAGACATCCAACGCCGCGGCATTGCCAACCACATCGCCTTGGAAGTCGGCTGGCAAGACATGGCTGCCGACGGCAACATGCTGGCCCAGCGACTCGGGTGGTGCGTAAAGATTGGTGCCCTTGGCATCGGGGTGAATGGGCTTGAGGGAGTGGGTCACGACCTGGAGTTGGCCAACACGCCGTGCGGCGTCACCGATCCAATTCTCGCGTTGGAACTGCTCGGTCAGCACATCGCGTTTGGGATCGTCGGGAGCGAGCTTCTCGGTCTTGCCCTCGAGTCGTTCCAGAAGGAAGCGCCCGATAAGCGACCGAAGCTCGTTCCGTTCCCTTGAAAGGGGGCGTGTCATAGCAGCTCCTGAGTAATTTCATCCATTGTAGTTTTATTTTTAGGGTTATTAGGGAAAACCAATGACGACAAAAAGAAATATAGTTAGCCTATAGCTCTGCCGCAAGGCAGCTCAGAAAATTGTCGTTTTCCCATTAGGGTGAAAAATTGCTGCCGCACAGGCAGTGGGCCGGTCCAGCACCATCCCTCCTCATTTTTGCTTCGTAAATCCGAGCACCGGGTGGAACCGCCACCCGTTGTCGTTCTTGGGCACCGTCACGGTACCGAACTTCCTGGCACAAGCCTCCAATGGCAAATCCATCTCATCGGCCAGAGCCACCAGCGCATCGACGTAGTCGGTTTGTCCCCAGACCGCGATGCGCTCACCTATCTCCAGATCACAACGTTCGAGCTTCTCCTCGGCGTCGACATACTCCCAATCCCGTCGTTTCTTGCCCTGCCAGATCATCTGTAAACGCCAGTCCTCGCCACTCTCGTCGGGCATCAGCACTAAATCGACCTGCGGCGTGCTCTGCTCGCGAAAGGGAAGCTGCTGTGACATCACTCCGGTCAAGGTGACACGCGGCACGACATACCAGGTATAAGCGCCCAAAGGTGGTACTTCGGACGATGGCCGTAGTTTCCTGCGCTGCCTGGGCGACAGGCTTTCCAGATCGACAGGATCAACTGGGTCGGCCTGAGCATCAGCAGTCTTGGCCACCACCATCCTTTTCTTCAATCGTGCATGTTCAAGATCGACCAAACTGTCGTGAGGCCGCAGCTCCGCCCGCTCGACAATACGTGGCCGCGCATCGATCACCTCAATCTCATCGGGGGTCATCAACTTCGTAAGTGAATGACTGTTTAGCAACCATTCACCCGGCCCCTCGAAGCCGGGTCGACAGAAGGCCGGGGCGTTGGGGCGCTCCACGTGACTCAGGTTGGTGTCGAGCACAATCAGGTTCGGCGAAGTGCATTCCGCTTCCCGGTGACGGCGTATACGGCCAGCCAACTGGATCAACGAACGCATCGAGGATGGCTCGACGATGGCCCAGTCATAGTCATGATCGCGCCCCACTTCCGTGACGGGCGACCCCAGTACGATGAACAGCTGGTCGTCTTCCGGGGAGGTATCGAGACGGCGACGGATATCAGGCAGTTCGAATACGGCCATTTCGTCGCGTCGGTCGAGAGCCTGGTCGAGGCGGCTCTCGATATCAGAGCGCATCAACAGTGGGAATTGGGAGTGATAGACACAAAGATGAATACATTGGCCAACTTCAGCTCCCAACGCATACAACGCACGTGCCACCTCGACGATTGGCTCAATATTGGCCATTCGAATCAGACCAAAGCTCACCCGCTTGCCACTGTGGGGATCGATGCTGTGATGACGGTTATGCAGTGTCTCGGCATAATCTCTAAGCAGGTCAGCCAACCCCTGGCAGATCACTTCTCTCCGCTTGCCAGCGAGATTAGACAGCGGCATCAGTTCAGCACGTCGACGTACCACGGCTTTGGCAAGCCGTTCATGGCGTTTATTGGCAAACGCCCGATGCGCTTCCGCGAAGGTTTCTGTCGTCCCACACTCGTTGTGCTGACGGTCATGCTCGTCGAACCAGGCACAGCAAATCTCCACTGGTCGCCCGGGTTCGCCACGATTGTTTTGATACTGCGCCCGGCCATCCTGATAGGCATCGAACAGCCCCTGGAGCAGTGCAGGTGGCAAGGTCGCCGAGGAGAGCAGCACGCGTGAGCCTAACATCCCGGCCCAGTGCACCAGTCGGGTCAACGCTGGAAGGTCGTTAATATCGAAATCGTCTATTTCATCCAAAACCAGATCGCTACTCATCAAGCGCAGCATAGGAGCGATCTGGCGCCCACCGCGCAGACCTTCCGTCGCGGGAACCAGATGATCGACAGTACATACCAGAATTGGCGCGGAGATCAGCGACTTGACGCTTGGGTCGTCATTGAGGCGGCGCAGCACCGGATGGCCATCGAAATTGCCATCGAAGGTGACGTGGGAATCTTCCTCGATCAGCCTTTGCATGGAAGCGGAGCCGCTTTGCTCGGCCTCGCTCTGGTGGTGCTCGAACAAGGCTCGGCTGGCACTGCCGCCCACACGAATCGCCAGTTCGTCTTCGCCGAGGGAAAGACGCTCCCGATAGGCCTGCCCCGTTTGCAGGGTGAGAGTTCGCAGCCCCAGTGCTATGGAGAAGCGGGCCCCTTGATCGGGATTGGCCAGGGCATACAGGATTCGGCCATTGGCCAGCGTCTTCCCGCAGCCGGTCGAGGCCATATTGATGCCAAAGAAGCCTTGCTGTCGGGATCGCTCACGCAAGCCCGAGGCAAGATCGAATGCCTTGTCCTGCCAGCGGAAGCGCGGGTGATCGCTGCGTTTGCGAAATCCTTTGTGACGGGCGATGCGAGGCAGGTTCCGCTCCATACTCGGCAGCGAGCGGCTGATCGCCGCGCTGTGCTTTTCCACACCGAGCAAGTGTTCGTCCAACGGCTGGATACATTCACCGGTCTTGCGGTCGGTGTTGGCGTATAGGGGGTAATCCAGCTCGCCTCTCACCCGCTTGCCGGGCTCGGTCAAACTGGAGTAGTGATGGTCGGCCAGCATCAATGTCAGGCGAGCCAAGTGCATTAGGTAAAGGTTGTCCAACCATTTCCCTTCGCTGCCTTTGGTACGGGACAACAGCCGCTCAGCCAAGTGACTTGCTCGCGCCCGCCACTTCGCCGTAGTAACAGGCAAACCATGAGGGAACGACCAGTAGGGCTCGATCCGCTTCCTGTCGTCGGTAGTGCAGATTTCATTCCAGCCCGCCGTGATATCGCCGGGAAGGTCTCTCAGCCTGGAGGCTTGAAACCCTGACACTCTGCCACCCAACTTAGGTCGGCCACTATCATCTAGCGAACCACTCGGCATGAGCGGCAATCGATGATGCGACAGGATCAGCCATCCGATGGCGGCCGCCAATGGCGGAAGATGCTTGAACGGCTGGGCATCGAAGGCGTTCAGGCCATCGCACTGCAGGCGGTTCACCCATGTCGCCGTATCGGTTTCAGTGGGTTCCATCAACCGCTTGAGCCAGGTTGCGTCATCATCCTCGCCAATAAAGGCCTGAAACAAGCGGAGGGATACCCACTCATGCCGATACAGGTTGCGCTCTTGAGGGCCTTTGCCCTGCAGCCGCAGTTGGAAGGCTTCAATGGCTTTGCCCAGGTCATGCATCAAGGCAGCAAGCCCTGCCAGCAGCGTGATGTCCTCGCCACAGTGCCAGTCGTTCTCGTCTTCGCGACGTAGAATATCTTGCGAGGTCGTGTTGGTGGGTACCGCTCCACGTACATTGAAGCGGCTGGCATCGCCAACGATCCACACCAGCTCGCTATGATCGCGCCCACGTATCCAGTGACAGGCCACGGCAGTGTTCTTGCGCGCCGATTTGCGCAACAGGCGCCTCAGCGTATCGAGTCCTGCCTGGGTGATCGGCGTCTGCCAGGTCCGCTCCCCTCGACGCTCGGCGAACTGATCCAGGATGCGCCTGGTTTCCTTGAGCGCATTCTTGCTGCACTGGGAAACGATCAGCACATTCATGACGAGACGCCTCCAAGGTCGGCGGCGATGTCCTTGATGGTATCGATCATGAAATCGAGTGATTCAGTACGCGTCAGGCTCTCGATGCAGGCTTGTCGAAACTCCTGCTCCTCGTCGCCATTCATGGCCGAGATGAAGGCCTGAGGAAGAATGACGGCATCCTTGACGAGATCCGCCACATCGAACACCAGGCCTCCGCGTCGGGTCTTGCCGTGAAGCACCGCCAAGCCATGCGGAATGCCTAGTACCCAGGTCGCCGTCGCTCCCAAGCCATAGGCCAGGTAATTGCCATGGTCGAGAAAGCGGTTGGCCGGATCAGTGCCGCTACCGCGCTTGGCACGAGTGAACTCACCATAGTTCACGGCACGAGTGGCGAGCTTGAAGAGCGTTTTGGTCAACCTCGCCTCTTCCGTGAGCAGATCGGTCGTGCTGGGGGCTTGCGCAATGGACTCGCGGCTACGGTTCAGCACGCTTTGGAGTTCTGATGGTGAAATGTCGAACCCAGCATCCTTTAGTGGGCGACTGTTGGGCCAGTGCGCCTCGATACGTTTGAGGCGTGCCAGTTGAACCATCTTGGCTGCCTCCAAGCGTCGATCGTCGTCGAACCAGAAACGCACCCAATATTGCAGGTATTCGGTGGGCCGGTATTCACTCTGCGGGCTCAACCAGGCGACGTCGACATCGACTTCGTTGGCTGAAAACAATGGCGTACCACCACCGCCACAAAACCCCACCAGAACGCCAGCCTTGGCAAGTTCACGCATTGCCGCCTGAGTGATCGAGGTACCTGTGCCCAGCAGTAGCGAAGTCGTGTTGGCTATCGGGATATTCCAGTATTTCGATTGTCGGCCCTCGTCGGTGACATACTCGACACGACCTCCATTCACCAAGACCCGGCAATGCTGAAGGTAGTAGAGGTTGGCACGCTTCGAATGAAGAATCGTTTTGAGGTCGGAAGGAGAGAAGTCATCCATATGGCGTCTCTGCTGGCGCTTTTATTTATTTCTCATAACCATCTAAGCACCCCTCCCACCCCTTTACCACTGATGTACATCAAACCAGGGTACTATTCATCCCGGTCGCTTTTTTCGGCACACTCCTGACATCAAAGGCTTAGATACGGAGGTCCTATGCCAACCGCCTCGCCACTGCCATGGGACACATTGGCCCGCTATCGATTGATCGAAATTCTGGCGTTATGGGAGGGACAAATCGCGTCTTCCCAGCTTGGCAAGGCGTTCGGGATTGGGCGACAACAGTCACAGAAGATACTGCGACAATATCGTGATTTATTTCCTCATAACTTGATCTACGATGAGTCGCGCAAAGGGTTTCTTCCGGGTACGAATTTCCAAGCCAAATTCACCCAGGGCAAGGTGGAGGAATACCTGCATTTGCTGGGGTCTCACCTGGGGTTGGATTCACCCTTCGCCGGGCTGGGCCTGGGCACGGCGGATACCGAATCGCTGCCACTGCCTAGCCGCAAGGTGCCGCCCCGGGTGGTGCGCGAGCTAGTCAAGGCGTCACGCCAAGGGCTACGCCTGGAAGTCACTTACGCGTCGTTCACTAGCCCTGAGGGTGAGGATCGCATCATCGTGCCGCACACCCTGGTGTTCGCCGCTGGGCGCTGGCATGTACGGGCTTTCTGCGAAAAGCATCGCGATTACCGCGATTTTGTGCTCAGCCGCTTTCGCGACATGCCGGAGCCAACAGGCCCAATGCTGGGGAAGCACGATGCCGAGCACGACCGTGAGTGGCAGACCATGGTGGAGGTGCGTTTGATCCCCGACCGGCGCCTGCCCGAAACCGAGCAGTGCCTGATCATGGTCGATTACGGTATGACGGAAGGAGAGCTGGTACTGAACTGCCGCGGCCCACTGGTGTTATACGCATTGCGCGAACTGGGCGTGAACCCCAACCATTCGGAACCCGATCCACGCGCCCAGCAGATCCAGGTTGCCAATGCTGCGGAGTTGAAACGCTGGATCCGCTGGGATTAGTAGATCGGATTAATAGCTAACCGCCGTATAAGAGTGAGCATACTGACGGCAGGCTTGTGCTATGCGCGTCAGTATATACACCAGCGGTCGATCGCTAGTCCCATTGATACGGAATATCTCACCTTCCAAGCGGGCTCCCTGTTCGAGCATGCGATGCAGCATGTCGAGATGCCCACGCGGTGCATAGCCAAGCTTCCGGCCGTGACACTCAACGCGAATCGCTTGTGAGTCGTAGGCGTTCCCAGGCTCTGGAAAGAAGCGGATGGAATCCCCCTCTTTGAGCTCTCCCACCTCGACCTGAGACTCATGCCGGAACCCGGCCACTTCCAGCAGCACCTCGAATATTTCGGGTGGCTCGTCGAAGGGGTGAACCAGTTCGAAGCCGTCGTTGGGCAACTTGGCTCCACTGTAACCCAGCAAGGCAAAGTCGCTGACCTCAGCATCCGCCGGAATGGCGCGAAGTTCCAAGTAGCGGCTGAAGTCGCGACGGCTGCGCGGCGGCAGGCGCCGCATAAAGGCTTCCATGACCTGATGTTGGTGCTCTGCCTGCTCCAAACGAAAGGCTGGATAGCCTTGGAAGCCCATTTCCATGGCCTCGGCCATCTCTGACCCATCCAGGTCATACTTGAGCACTACCTGATCTCCCCGCTTCACCAGTTGGCCCACGCGGTAGCGAGAGCGGTTCTTGCTCTCACGGGCCTGCCAGTAGAGTAGCAGCCGACGTGGTTCCACCAGGTGTTCGATAAAGCGGTTCATGTCAGTTCTCCAGAGCCTGTAGCAGGCGCGCTCTCCTCGTCTGGGTCAGGAAGGCAACAAATTCAGCGCGACTTTGTGTGAATGGGGCTGGCATATCGAAACGGACAAGGTTCAGCAGCATGGCCTCCAGCGCGTCTTCATGCCACTGGCTCAACCGCTCTATCAGTATCGGCCGAACTTCCGGGTAGTGCTCACAATACCGTACGACGCCCTCTATTAGTGGCAGGCGTCGAGGATCCCCCTTTATCCAACGCATCTGATGCTCGCCCCTTCGCAGATAGGCATTGAGCTCATTGGGGTCGCGCATCATGCGCTGCATTTTCCTCGGCTGCAACTCATGACCCAGGCTGGTGCCGTTATCGTAGTATGGCGTGAAGCGGGCCGTTAAACCATCGTCACTCCAGATCAAGCCCCAGTTTTCCTGATGCCGATCAGTGTTACCGATCAGGGCATCGAAGCAGAGGCAGAGGCCCCAATAGGTTTTCCAATCGTGAGAGAGCCTGCCTTCACGTGCCAACGCCCTGCTCAGAATGACGATGGTGGACAAGCTGTGATCCCGCCCTTTGTTGCGGTCATACCCGGGGATCAGACGCTGCATGTAGTCCCCGCCAGGGAAATAGCGCTCGTCCTCACTATCCGGATAACCCATGAACCACTCGTTGACGGTGCCCGGCTCATCCATGGACGAGTCGATGGCAACGAACACAGGCGGTAGCGTCAACCCCATGAGGCGACCGATGCGAAAGGCTATCACTTCCGCCCAATACTGATCAGGGTGCCTTGGTTGGCCTGGGTTCTTGGCGCTCTTGATCGCCTCCTTGAACAGGTAGCGATGACCAGGAAGACAGAATTTGAAGGGTGGAGACTCGGGGCAGACTCGTAGCGTCTTATCCCTGGCGCCTTCCGGGAAGACATCATAGTTCTCATATACCGGCCAATCAGCGATATCGATAATCTGGTCAGGAGCTTGTTCGATATCCTCGCGATCAATCATGGCGCTATCCCTAGCTTGAGACGGACAGCCCCCTCATCTGAGTCACCACAAGACACGGAGCCACACGATACATTAGCGTAACCTTCCCTGCCCCTTGGTGAAATAGGCTACTAATTCCAGAGAAAACGAGCCTCCCTCTTCCTCAAGCATCCTCTTCACGTTCCAGGTCGGTATACAGGCTGTCCAGTTCCTTGGAGGTTGGTTCTTGTTCGCCGGTGAAGTGGCGGTAGTCTTCTAACGACAACAGCACCACATGACGGCCATTCTTGCGGGTGATGATGAGCGGTTCGTGACGTTTGCAGACGTCATCGCACAAGTGTTCGAGGTTACGGCGGGCCTTGGAGAGGGTCGTGACATCGGTAGCCATGACGCATACCTCCTATGGCTGTTGCTATATAGTCTAGGTCTGCCAACGGAAGGGGACTAACCTGACCTCGCTCATACGAAACGATGAATGACGCCTCAAGTCAGCCCTGTCGCCGCCTAGCGGCGACAGGGCAAACACCCGGAAGAATCAGCGCGGTTGAGCCGATTGGGTCGCGGCCAGTTCGCGTTGCATCATGCGGTCGCTGAAGGCTACGCCATAGCGTGCGCGGGCCCAGGCGTACATCGCCAGGCCAAGCAGCATCCAGCCGGCGAAGATCGCCCATTCCACCGCAGACAGTGCCGATGGGCTGCCCGGCAGGTAGAGCGCCATCATGCCCAGTGAAAGGATCACGGCCACTACGCCGACTGGCGTGCCGTAAGGCACCTTGAAGGGGCGCGGCATTTGCGGCTCGCGCTGGCGCAGTACCAGGAACGAAAACGCCACGAACAGGTAGGCCACCACGATGCCGAGCCCACCGGCCACTACCAGCCACACCAGCGCCGGGCGCCCCAGGAAAGGAGCGAGACACGACAGGATCCCCATCAGGAAGACGGCATTGGTGGGTGTCTTGTGGCGCGGATGCAGCTTCCCGAGGAAGGCCGGCAGCATGCCGGAATGCGCCAAGGCGTAGATGGCGCGTGAGCCGCCGACATAGAAGGCATTCCAGCTCGTCACAATGCCTGCGATTCCCGCCAATACCATCAGGTTACCGGCCCAGGGCGCCTGGAATACCGCCTGCATGGCATCCGGCACCGCCAGCGAACTCTCGCCGAGTGCTTGCGGATCCAGCATCAGGGAGGTGCCGAGAATGATCAGCGAATACCAGAATACAGCCAGGATCACCGACACCATCAGGACCTTGCCGATCTCCCGGAATGGCAGGTCGATTTCCTCGGCCGCCTGGGGAATGACGTCGAACCCGACGAACATGAAGGGCACCATGATCATGACCGTCATGATGCCACCCATGACGCCCTCGGTAGTGTTGAACAGCGGCTCCATGGTCGCCCGCTCACCTTCGAACAGGGAACCGGTGATGAACATGATACCGACCACCAGGATCAGTAAGGTGACGACTTTCTGCACCAGCGCCACCGTGCGGATGCCGACGTAGTTGATCCACGTCATCAGCAGTGAGCCTAGCACCCCGACGGCGACCCAGGTGGCGTTCACGTCCCAGCCGGCAATGGTCCACAGGTAGCCCATGGAATACCCCGGGAACAGGTGCTCGACCACGGTCGGCAGTGCGACGGCTTCGAAGGCCACGACGCTCACGTAGCCCAGCGCGATCGCCCAGGTGCATAGAAAGGAAGAAAAGTGACCGAGAGCGCGGTAGCTGTAGACGTGCTCTCCTCCGACTTGGGGCATGGCCGAAGCCAGTTCTGCGTAGGTGAGCCCCACCAGTACGATGGCGATGCCGCCGATCACGAAGGCCGTGATGGCGCCCAGGCTGCCCGCCGACTGTATCCAACTGCCGGTCATGACGATCCAGCCCCAACCGATCATGGCGCCGAACGCCAAAGCGAGCACATCTTTGCGTGCGAGCACTCGCGAGAGTTGCCCACCGTTAGACACATCCGTTGTCATGTCATCTGCCTCACTGTTTGTTTGAATTGGTCTGCTCGAGAACTCAACCATCGGTGCTGATTAGTAATTTTTATCAACACTCGAGCAATATAATTGACGCCAGAAGCGGCAACAAGCTCTCCGCCGAAATAGCTGACACGATACAGCCATGCATTAACCACCTGGGCCGGGCGAGCCGCCAATGCTACCTTTACGACATTCCGCTCAACCGCGATGGAGCCGCCATGACCCGCTTCCGTTTTCTCTTGCCTGCCCTGCTCGCCAGCCTGACGCTGATCGTTTCTCCTTTTGCCATGGCCCAATCGGCTGAGCGGGAGTGGGATGCCTATCGCGACGCGCTGGAACGTGGCGAGCGCCAGGCCAACTATTGGCAATACGGTTGGACGGGGTTCTATGCCACCACGTTGGCGGTCAATGCCTATCAGGCCAGCGAAGCGAGCGATAGCAACGACCGCTTCGATGCTCGCGTAGGGGCGGTGAAGTCGGCGCTGGCACTGGGTGGGATGTTTTTCGATCGCCAGCCACACCCCGAGGCACGACGCGAACTGGAACGGCTATACGCCGAGGACGACCTGGCCCTTGCCCGGGCACTGATCGAGCAAACGGCGGCGGTAGAGCGCGAGCGGCGTAGCTGGCGAGCACGCGTGGGATCACTGATCGTGAATACCGCTGGCGGTCTGGTGATCGGTATCGGCGATGACCGCCCCAGCGACGGGGCCATCAGTTTCGCTACCGGTATGCTGATCAATGAGCTACAGATCTGGACCCAGCCCCGCCAGGCCGGCGTGGCCTTGAATAACTTCCAGCCGGCGCGCCTGTCGATGGGCGAGATGCACTTCGATTATGAATATGCATTCGTGGTCGCCCCCAATCAGGTAGGCATGCATATCCGCTATTAACGCCCTTTTTCCGATCCAGCCTGGCCACTATCATGGGTGGCCATTCAGGGACCGGCATGCTTCGTCGAGATGAGGCATGAGTCCGACGTTTTTCGTCTGGTCTTCGCACATATTGTTATGTTATAACTTTCTTCGCTCGTTTCGAGGTTTCGTCATGGCTCATCGTCACCATCACCGGCCGGAAGGTCCTTGTCATTTCTCCTTGATGTCGCTGGCAGCCGGCCGGCGGCTGTTGCTGGCGGCCGTGCCTCTGGCCGGGCTATGGCTGGCAGTGTCGTGGGCCGCGGGGTGGTGGAACTGATGCGACTGCGCCTCAAGGATCTGCACTTGGCCCAGGCTGGGCGCACGGTGCTGGAGAACCTCAACGGCACCTTCGAAGAAGGCGCCGTCACGGCGTTGGTGGGTGCCAACGGCGCCGGCAAGAGCACACTGATCCAAGCCATCATGGGCGAGCTCAAGCCGACCGGTGGCGCGATCGAATGTGACGTACCCAAGGAGCGCCGCGCCTGGCTGCCCCAGCAGTTGGCGCTGGACCTGACCTTCCCGATGAGCGTGGAAGAGCTGATCATGACCGGCACCTGGCCAAGCCATGGTGCCCTGCTGGGCTATTGCGGGCCGCATTATCGCAAGGCACGCGATGTCATGGCGCGCCTGGGCATCTCTCATCTCGCCCACCGCCCGCTGGGTGAGCTGTCCGGCGGCCAGCGCCAGCGTGCCCTGCTGGGCCGCACCCTGATGCAGGAAGCCGAGCTGCTGCTGCTCGACGAGCCCTTCGCCAACGTCGATATCGAAACCGTCGAGGTGCTGGCCAAGGTACTGCGCGACATGGCCAATCAAGGCACCACTATCATCGTGGTGGTTCACGACCTCGAGCAGCTTGCACGGCTGGCCGATTGCGTGCTGGTACTGGCCGGCGGCCACGGCCAGTGGACGACTCCCCAAGCCATCCTCGAACGGCACCATGGCGGCGACCAACGCCACCATCATGCGCCGATCCTGCCATTCGACCTGCAGAACCTATCGTGATGATCGAGCTTTTCAACAACTGGTTTATCGTGCCCTTCGACTACGGTTTCATGCAGCGTGCTGCGGTCGCCGGCCTGGCACTGTCCCTGGCCGCTCCGCCGCTCGGCGTGTTCCTGATGCTGCGCGGTATGAGCTTGATCGGCGATGCCATGGCCCACGCCATCTTGCCCGGAGTTGCCTTGGGCTTTTTGCTGGCGGGTTTCTCGCTGCCGGTCATGAGCCTGGGTGGCATCCTGTCGGGGCTGTTGGTGGCTGGGCTGGCCGGCAGCGTGTCGCAGATGACCGGCCACCGCGAAGATGCGGCCATGGCCAGTTTCTTCCTGATTTCATTGGCTGCCGGCGTGATGTTGGTCTCGCTGGGCGGCAGCAGCGTCGACCTCACCCATGTGCTGTTTGGTTCGATCCTGGCCGTCAACACCACGGCCTTGTTACTGATCGCCGCTATCAGTAGTGCCATCGTGCTGGCATTGGCACTGATGTTCCGGGCCCTGGTAGTGGAATGCCTGGACCCGTTGTTCCTGCGTGGCCAGGGGGTACGGCATGGGCTGATACATGGCTTGTTCCTGGCCTTGGTGGTGCTCAACCTGACCGCCGGCTTCCAAACCCTGGGCACCTTGATGGCAGTTGGGCTGATGATGCTTCCGGCCACCACCGCGCGCTTCTGGAGCAAGCGCCTGGAAGGGCTGATGGGCATTGCCGTGCTGTGGGCCATGGTCGCCAGTACCGGCGGGCTGCTGCTTTCCTATCACCTGTCACTGCCATCCGGTCCCAGCATCATCATGCTGGCCGGCATCGGCTACGTATTCTCGGCGCTGCTGGGCCGCTACAACAGCCTGCGAGCCAGGCTGTACCGGCACGCCACTCCCCTGGAAACCGGGGAAACCGCCTGATATCACCCCACCGCTATCGACGAGGAGTGTCACATGCACAAACCGCTTGCCTTCAGGATCCTGCTGGGCACCGCCGGGGCCTTCGCCCTGTCACCGGCTTACGCCGAGGAGCCCATCGATGTCGTCGCCAGCTTCAGCATCCTGGCCGACATGGTCGAACAGGTGGGCGGTAACCATGTCGCGGTGACGTCACTGGTGGGGCCGGATAGCGACACCCATGTGTTCTCGCCCAGCCCCACCCACGCCCGCGCCCTGACCGAAGCCGACCTGGTGGTGTTCAACGGCTTGCAGTTCGAGGGGTGGATGGAGCGCCTGATCGATTCCAGCGACTACGATGGCCCGTTGGTGATGTCCACCGAAGGCATCGATACCCTGGCCTATCACGGCCATGCCCACGAGCATGATGAGCACGGACATGATGGCCACGAGGAGGACGCTCATGGGCATGATGATCACGACGACCATGCCGAGCAGGAGGGCGACGAACATGGCCATGGTGATCGAGATCCGCATGCCTGGCAGAACCTTGCCTTGAGCGAGGTCTACGTCACCAATATCCGCGATGGTTTGATCGAAGCCGACCCGGACAATGCCGACGTCTATCGCCTCAATGCCGAACGTTATATCCAGGAGATCGAAACCGCCAACGCGAAAATCCACTCCATGTTGAGCGAGATTCCGGATGATACCGCCGTGGTGACAGGCCATGACTCGTTTGGCTATTTCGCCAACGCCTATGGAATACGTTTTCTCTCGCCAGCAGGGCTTTCCACCGAGGTCGACCCTTCGGCAGCGGATATGGCACAACTGATCGATGTGATTCGCGATCAGGATATCAAGGCCCTGTTCCACGAAAGCATGACCAACCCCACCACCATCGATCAGTTGGCCGAGGAAACCGGCGTGCCCATTGCCGGCACCCTGTATGCCGACGCCTTGGCAAGCGAAGGCGATGCCAGCACCTACCTCGGCATGATGCACCACAACGCCAACGTCCTGTATGAGGCCCTGGCCGAACCAGGTCACGACGACGGTGAGCGGGAACACAGTCACGATGACGACCATGATCATGACCACGACGATGATGACCACGGTCATAGCCACTGATTGACCGCTTATTGGCTGGATTGGGCG
Source organism: Litchfieldella anticariensis FP35 = DSM 16096 (assembly GCF_000409775.1). GTDB lineage: Bacteria > Pseudomonadota > Gammaproteobacteria > Pseudomonadales > Halomonadaceae > Litchfieldella > Litchfieldella anticariensis. The sequence goes on from NZ_KE332395.1 coordinate 169,048, forward strand.
CCACCTTCGGATGGCGCCTTTTTTATGGGAACATGGCGGGTTTATGGGAACATGATTGGGCTCGGCCGCTGCCAAGGAACGTCATGCTCGAACTCGTGCAAGTCAACAAGTCCTACCCCACACCACAGGGGCCCTTGTCGGTACTTCAGGGCGTCGACCTGCATCTCGCTGCCGGCGAGAGCTTGGCATTGATGGGGGAATCAGGCTGCGGCAAGTCGACCCTGTTGCACCTGGCGGCAGGGCTGGATACCCCGGATAGTGGCGAGATACGCCTAGATGGACGCTCGCTCTCGGCGTTGGAGGAGCCCGGCCGGGCGCGCCTGCGTCGCGAACGGCTGGGGCTGGTGTTCCAGCAGTTCCACCTGGTGCCTAGCCTGAGTGTGGCCGACAACCTGCGCTTGCAAGCCCGCCTGGCCGGGCGCGAGGATCCGGCCTGGAATCGCACCCTGCTCGAGCGCCTGGGGCTGACCACGATGGCAGACCGTTATCCCGAGCGGCTTTCCGGTGGCCAGCAGCAGCGCCTGGCGATCGGTCGCGCCCTGGCGGCCCGCCCTGACTTGCTGATGGCCGACGAGCCTACCGGCAATCTCGATGAATCCAGTGCCGACGAGGTACTGGAACTGCTATTGGCATTGGTCAAGGACAGCGGCTGCGCGCTGCTGATGGTCACCCACAGCCCTCGCGTGGCGGCACCACTCGACCGCTGCTTGCGGCTCACCCACGGGCGAATCGAGGAGACCGCACCGTGAATGCCGCGTCGCTTCGAGTCGCTTTCCTTGCCTTGTTCTCGCACTATCGCCGCCACCCGGGCCAACTCGTCATGCTACTGGTGGGATTGTGGGTAGCCAGTGCCCTGTGGAGCGGTGTGCAAGCGATCAATGCTTCGGCCCGCGACAGCTATGCTCGCGCCGAAGCGATGTTCAGCGTGCGACTCGACCGTATCGAGCGTCGCGACGGCGAGCCACTTTCGATGCACGACTATCTGGCACTACGTCTGGCCGGTGCGCCGGTATCGCCACTGGTGGAAAGTGAACTCGAGCTTGCCGACGGCAGCCAACTGGACGTGGTGGGGATCGATCCCTTGACCCTGCCGGCAGGCAGCGGCTTTCGGACGGCCGGTGGCGCTGCAACGCTGACGGATTTCCTGCTGCCCCCCTACCTCACTCGTGTGGCACCCGAGACCTACGCCGCTCTCCAAGCGGATGATGCAACGCCTCCGGTACTGGCTGATGGCCGCCAATTACCGCCGTTGCAACTGGCGCCGGAACTGCCACCCGGTTTGGCGGTGATGGACATCGCCGCTGCCCAGGCACTACTCGAGCAAGAGGGTTTGAGCCATCTTTTGGTGGCACCGGAGGTAACACTCGATCTGCCTGAATCACTGGTACGTGGCCACGCAGCAAACCTGGCAGCACCCGGCCAATTAACCGACAGTTTCCACCTCAACCTGACCGCCATGGGCCTGCTGGCCTTGGTGGTAGGGTTATTGATCGTGCATGCCGCTCTCAGCCTGACGCTAGAACAGCGCTTGGGACTGATGCGCACACTGCGCGCTCTGGGCCTCTCGGCCCGGGCGCTGGTGGCCCTGCTGCTGACCGAGCTGCTGCTTTTGGGGCTACTGGGTGCAGGACTCGGCATTCTCAGCGGGGTATGGCTGGCCCAGTGGTTGCTGCCCGATGTCGCCGCCAGCCTCGACGCCCTGTATGGCAAGCGCCTGGGGAGTGAGTTGATACTGCCCTGGCACTACTGGCTGGGTGGGCTGGCCGTCACGCTGGGCGGGCTCTTGACCGCCGGCATCGGCACGCTATGGCGAGCGGCACGCCTAAACGTCCTCGAACTTGGCCAGGCCCAGGCCTGGCGCGGGCAGTTCCTGCGTCAGCTCCGTGGCATGGCCGTGGCGGGTAGCCTGCTGTGGCTGGTTGCCCTGGGGCTGCTGTCGTGGCTCGCCCATCAGCCACCGGCACAAGGGCTGCGCCTGGGCTTCGCAATGATTGCCGCACTGCTATTAGGTAGTGCGCTATGGTTGTCGCCACTGCTGGCCATGTTGCTGGCGGGGGCCAGCCGCCTGCTGAAACGGCCGCTCCTGCAGTGGGCCGCCGCCGATCTGCAGTTGCAACTGCCGCGACTGTCAGTGGCGATGATGGCGCTGTTACTGGCGTTGTCGGCCAACCTTGGGGTAGGCAGCATGGTCGGCGGGTTTCGCCTGACCTTTCTCGAATGGCTGGACCAGCGCCTGGTCGCCGACCTCTACCTGAATCCCCCCACCGAACAATATGCCGCCGTCGTCGACTGGCTCGAATCGCGCCCCGACATTTCAGCCCTGCTACCCAGGGCACGTGCCGAAGCCACCCTGCTCGAGAGCGAGGACATGCGTACCCAGGCACCGCGCCAAGTGGGCGTGTATGGCGTCACACCCCACCCGGCACTGACCGAGCATTGGCCTTTGCTGACCAGCCTGGGGGACGAGACGGCCGCTTGGCAGGCGTTTTCGCAAGGGGCGGCGATGATCAATGAGCAACTTGCCTTGGCCACTGGCCTGGAGCCCGGCCAGTGGTTACAGCTGTCGAGCCCGACGGGCGTGATGGAGCGGCGTATCGCGGCGATCTATCCCGATTATGGCAACCCGCGCGGCGAAGTGATGCTGACCGCCTCACAACTAAGCGAGCGATTTCAGACGTCGCCCGATTCGATCGGCATCGTGCTCGATCGAAAGATGACATCGGGTGATGTCACTCCGCTGCGCCGTGCACTGGTCCAGCACTTCGGCATGTCAGGCGACAGTCTGATCGACCAACGTGAGATCCAGCAACGTTCGACCGAGATCTTCGAGCGTACCTTTGCCATCACCCGAACCCTGAATGTTCTGACCCTGGGGGTCGCGGGATTGGCCCTGCTGTCGAGCCTGCTGGCCCAGACCAGCCAGCGCCGTTCCCAGCTTGCACCGCTGTGGGCACTGGGTGTCTCACGCCTGCCCTTGGCCGTCATTGGTGTCGCTCAACTCGCTGGCGTTGCCCTGATCACGGCCACGGTAGCCATACCGCTGGGCCTGGCCTTGACCTGGTGCCTGGTCGAAGTGATCAATGTGGCGGCCTTCGGCTGGCGCCTGCCGCTGCATGTCTTTCCAGGACAGATCGCCGTCACACTGGGGCTGGCGGTGGGTGTGGCGCTGCTTGCCGCCCTGCTGCCCGCCTGGCGATTGTGGCGTACCTCGCCACGCACATTGCTGACGGAGTTCGACGCCATATGAGCCCAGCCAAACATTCGACACGCTTCCGTGTCTGGCTCGCGCTGGTACTGGTGGCACTGCTGCTCCTGATACTGGCACTGCAGCAGCGCAGCACACCACCGAGCGAGAGCTTCGCCGGTCTGGGCGAGAAAGCGGAGGAGTATGCCCAGGCTCGTCCCGGCGTCACGCTGCACTTCCCTGCAGACCATGGCGCCCACCCCGACTACCGCATCGAATGGTGGTACCTGACCGCCAACCTGGAAGACACCGAAGGCGAACCGCTAGGGGTCCAGTGGACACTGTTTCGCCAGGCACTGGCACCACCCGGGAATGACGATACCAACGATGCCGGTTCGCCCTGGAGCAGCCGGCAGTTATGGATGGCCCACGCCGCACTATCGACTCCGGACAGCCACTTCGTTGCCGAACGCTTCGCCCGCGGCATGACGTTGCCCGACGGCAAGGGCCAAGCGGGGGTCGAGATCGCCCCTTTCACGGCCTGGTTGGACCACTGGCGTCTGGAAAGCCGGGTAACGGACCCTGCTGGCGACCTTCTCGACCGACTACTGGTCAGTGCCCAAGGAAACGACAATGACCATGACTTCGGTTATCGCCTCGAGCTGACCGCCGAGGGGCCCTTGGTGCTGCACGGTAAGAACGGCTTCAGCCAGAAAGCCGCCGACGGCCAAGGCTCCTTCTATTACAGCCAACCGTTCTACCGCGTCGAGGGCCAAGTGGAAATCGGCGGCGAAACCCGCAACGTCAGCGGCCGGGCGTGGCTGGACCGCGAGTGGAGCAGCCAGTTGCTGGGCCCCTCGCAAGAGGGCTGGGACTGGTTCTCGCTACATCTGGCAAATGGCGCCAAGTTGATGGCATTTCGCCTGCGCGGAGGCGGCAAAGGAGGAGATCACTATGTGTCGGGAAGCTGGATTAGCACGGATGGCCAGCAGACCGCACTTGCCACCGATGACCTATGGTTGACACCTGTGGCGCTCAGTTCCGTCGCTGGGCGCCAGATTCCCACCCGCTGGCGGCTGCGCCTGCCGGCCCAGGATTTGGATGTCACCGTGACAGCCCGCCATCCGGAGCGCTGGATGGATACCTCCTTCCCCTACTGGGAGGGAAATGTGGTGGTGGAAGGCAGTCACCAGGGCGAGGGTTATCTGGAAATGACCGGCTATTGAACGAGAAAGGTCACGATCATAAGGTCGGGTGAAGAGCATTATTTCCATTCAGGCAACGATGATTTTCAATATCACGGGATTATCTCCAGATGAGCAAAGGGTAGAGTGGCGCCATACCCTGACATCTCACGAGAGGAGATACCGACAATGCAATCCCAAGCCACTACCCTGCTGCGCTTGTCCCTTGGCGTCATGACCCTGGCGCATGGCCTGCTCAAGGTATTCGTGTTCACCATTCCCGGCACCGTTGGCTACTTCGAATCGATCGGCTTTCCGGGGGTCCTGGCCTACTTGACCATCCTGGCGGAAGTCGGCGGCGGCCTGGCACTGATTCTCGGCATCTACACGCGTTGGGTGAGCCTGGCCCTGATCCCCGTGTTGCTTGGCGCCGTCTGGGTCCATGCGGGTAACGGCTGGGTATTCTCCAGCGAAGGCGGCGGCTGGGAATTCCCGGTGTTCTGGGCCATCGCGTTGCTGGTGCAGGCCGGCCTGGGAAGCGGAGCGCTGACGATCAGCCGTCGTTTCGCCTGAGCGCCAACCGCTTCTCATCAAGAACGCCACCGCCCCAGGCGGTGGCGTTTTACGTTGGGCGCGAATTGAAGCAATTGTGCGCGATGGCGGAACTCCCCGAAGGGGAGTGATGTCGGTAATGTAACCATTCAGAGCGTCTACGCTTGAAACGATGACAATAACCGGCCTCGATACGCGGTCGGCGCAGTAAGGGAAACCAAGGAAACACGACAGCACCAAGGACTCATGATTCATGTACAAGTCGGAACGTACTGGTTTTGCCATTTTTTCCCTGGCAATCATCTTCCTTGCCTTTGCGGGCGGCGCATTCGTCGTCCTGGCCAAGGTATTTCCCTACGAGTATTTCCATGATGCCTACCAAGCGGGCCAGGCATTGCTCAAACAGCGCTCGGTCGACAACCCCTATACTCAGACGGACCAATGGCGCGATGCTCGCACCGATGAAAGAGGGGTCACCATCAATAATCAGGAAGAGGCCTATGAAGGGCTGACTCTCTACACCTCGGGTGATGGTAACTACGCCAACCTGATCGACATGGAAGGGAACGTCGTCCACCGTTGGTCGCTGCCCTACCGCGAGGTCTGGGACAAATCCCCCCAAGGTCGCGATCCACAGCCAGAAGAACTGATGTACTGGCGTCAGGCACGCATGATGCCCAATGGCGACCTGATCGCCCTCTATATAGCGGCCAACGACACGCCGTGGGGTTACGGCATCGTCAAGATCGACCGCGATTCGAACGTGATCTGGAAGTACCACGCCAGCACCCACCATGATTTGTCCGTCGCTCCGGATGGGCGGGTCATCACCTTGACCAATGAGTTCAGCAAGGAACGCATCGATGGGTTCCCCGATCTGAACGATCCTTGGCTGAACGACTACCTGGTCGAACTCGATGGCGAAAGCGGCGAGGAACTGAGCAAGACGTCGCTGGTGCATGCCTTTAAGGATTCGCCTTACCACGAATTGCTCTTCGCGGTCCCCAGTTTCGCCATGTCAGATCCGCTGCATACCAATAGCGTGCAGTTTCTCGATGAAGGCACGACACGGGCTTTCCCGCCCGCTCGCGGCAATTCCGGACAGGTCATGGTGACGTTTCGCCACCCAGGTGCGGTAGGTTTGATCGATATGGAAAGCGGCGAAATGACCTGGGCGCAGCATGGCCCGTGGTTGGGTCAGCACTATGGCCGCGCCCTGAAGAACGGCAACTACACGATCTTCGACAACTACGCCAACTTCCAGGAAAACAACAACAGCCGAATACTGGAGGTGAACCCAAGGAACAATGCCATTGTCTGGAGTTATAGTGGAGACGACGAGCATCCTTTCAACAGTGGGTTGCGGGGTGCCGCCGAGACGCTTCCCAATGGCAACCGCCTGGTTACCGAATCGGATGGCGGTCGCTTGTTCGAAGTCAACCGGGCGGGAGAAATCGTCTGGGAATTCATCAACCCGGTTCGCGGGGGGAACAAGGAACAGTTCATCCCCGTAGTCTCATCGGGACAACGCATCGCTCTCGGAGATATCGATGCAGACTTCCGTGCTGCTCTCGACACTGCCAGGAGATGATTGCCATGTTGCGTCAAATCAAACGCTACGCCACTCCCCTCTCCACGGGGATACTCGTTACCGGTCTCGCTCTTCCCCTTACCGTGCAGGCCTATGTCGGCCCAGGGGCGGGGTTGAGTTTGCTGACAGCCCTTTGGGGGCTCATTGCGGCCATTGGGGTCGCCGTCTTCTTCATCGTGATGTGGCCTATCAGGCGCATGCGTCGGCGAAAGGCCCAGGCGGCAGCAGCGTCCCAAGCTGAGTCCTCAGAGGCGGCCCAGTACCGCACCGACGCTGATTCGTCGGTCCAGCAGGATACCGACGCCAGGACGTCGTCCGCCGACCCTGATTCCTCACGGTCACCCAGGAGCTGATCGCGCGCCGTGCCCTGGCGGTCGGTGGTGAGATCCCGCCGTCCGCCGTAAGGCCCTGTTCGCGCGTATCCACAAGGAATGTCTGGAGGTCGCATGGGATTGTTGGATTTACCTGCACCGTTATTCGCCTGGCTGGATCAGATCATGGCGATGGGGCTGCCTGGCGCCATTCGCCTGATGGTCTGGGCCGCTATCGGCGGGGCGGTCACGTTACTGTTGTATCGTTTGCTATCACCGCAAGCGAAGATCGGTCGTGCCAAGCGAGCGGCACGAGAGGCCCGACAACGCTTGAATGAGTTCGACGGAGAGTTGACCGATGCCGGCCCGCTGATTCGCCATCAGTTCGTTGCCGCGTTCAAGCACATCGGCTTGGTGGTCCCTTCCACACTGGTTGCCATGCTGCCCTTGTTGGCACTGTTGGTATGGCTCGACACCTCTTACAGCCACACGTACCCCTCGGAGGGCGACACGCCCAAAATGGTCGCCTCCCCCGGTGGCCTCGATATCGAATGGGCCATCATCGACGATAAGGCGCACATCAATATCCTCGAAGACAATCGGTTGCGCGCCGAATTCACCCTATCGGCACCGGTTCCAGTGATCGAGCAGCGCCACTGGTGGAACTGGTTGGTCGCCAATCCGCTTGGCTACCTGCCACAGGAAAGCGGTATAGAGCGAGTCGAGATAGACCTTCCCCAATCGTCCTACCTACCAGTCGGGCCGGATTGGATGCGCTCGTGGATGGCGATCTTCTTCCCGGTGATGCTGATCGTTTCCCTATTCATCTATCGGTGGGCGCGAATAGAATGACGACTTCTTCCGCACAAGATCCCCGTAGCGAGGCAAGCCAGGATCCAGGCTTCACGGTACCCACGTGGATGCACGTGCTGGGGGGGTGGGTGAACCGTTCCCCACGTACCTGGATCAAGCTCGGCAATCTCGAAACCCGTGTCGTGCAAGATGCCATCGCCGATATCACGGTCGACCGGCCGGTATATGTATCGGGACTGGCACGCTCGGGCACTACGATTCTGCTCGAACGACTGGCCGAGCATTCGCATGTGGCCACGCACCGATATGCCGACTTCCCGCCACTACTGACACCCTACTGGTGGAATCGCTGGCTAGCGCTCGTGCCCAACTCCCAGGAAGTGGCGCAAGAGCGTGCCCACAAGGATGGCATCACCATTACCTCGCAAAGTCCCGAGGCCTTCGAGGAAATGCTGTGGATGGCCTTCTTCCCCCATGCCCATGACCCCAACCATTGCGCCGTGTTCGATCGCCAAGCCTCGCACCCGGAGTTCGAACGTTTCTACGACGAGCACATACGCAAGCTGCTGGCCGTGCGCCAACGCCAGCGTTATGTCGCCAAAGGCAATTACAACCTGGTTCGGCTAGGTTATCTGCATCGTCTCTATCCCGAGGCCCGCTTCTTGGTGGCGATACGCGACCCGGTCTGGCATATCGCCTCGCTAATGAAACAGCAAGCGTTGTTCACCACCGGCGAGACCAATCAACCCCGAGCGCTGGAGCACATGCGCCGGGTCGGTCATTTCGAATTCGGCTTGGACCGGCGGGCCATTAATGTCGGCGACGATACCATGACGGCCAAGATCACCGAGCTCTGGGAAACCGGCCAGGAGGTGGAAGGCTGGGCCCACTACTGGGCTGACATCTATCGTCACGTGGCGAACTTGCTCGACAACGATCCGGCACTGCGAGATGCCTGCCTGGTGGTGCGCTACGAGGACCTGTGCAGTCAGCCCGAAGAGATGCTGACACGGGTCCATGTACACAGCCAATTGTCGGTCGAGCCCCAAGCGCTCCGTGAAGCGGCATCGGGGCTGCACGCCCCCACTTACTACCGTCCCAAGTTCAGCGACCGGGAACTTACCCTGATCAGAGAGATCACGCAGCCTGTCGCGGCCCGTTTCGGCTATAGCAACGAATCAGGCTACTGATGGAAAAGCCCCACATTCGACGTGACCGAATGTGGGGCGGCTCCGTGGCCGAAAGTCGCGTCCTTACTCAGCCGCCGGGGCTTGCGGGACGGGATGCGGCGGATAAATGCGCTTCTCCGGGGGCGGCGGGAAATACTGGTACAGCCAGGTTTCGCTGATGATCTCGCCATCGGCCTCCAGTACCATCCGCATGTCCACCGGGTCTTGCAGGTCGTTCTCGGGATACCAGTCGAACAACACACGCAGGCTTTTGACGGGATCCATCCATAGCAGTTGAACATCGCGCACTTCGCCGGTAGAGGCACTGATCGTGGCATAAACGTTGCGGTCGCCGTTCCACAATGACTCGATGTCGCCCTCGATGAAATCCACGGCAAAACGCCGGGCCCACACGTCGGGATAATGCTCACCAGGCGCCCATCCCTCAGTGAAGCCCCCCATGCCACTGCGCGTGGTGTCGATCTTGACCAGACCGGAGTCGAACGGTCTCTCGCCGCTCCAATAAAGGCGGTAGCTAAAGTTCAGCGCTTGCCCCGCCTCTACCGGCTGCGCCGGCTTCCAAAACGCAACGATGTTGTCCGTGGTTTCGCCGGTGGTGGGGATCTCCAGCAAGTGGATTTCGCCATCGCCCCATTCATCCCGGGGCTCGACCCATAGACTCGGTCGCCTGTGGTAATTGCTGAGGACATCTTCGTAGTGCTCGAAGTCCTGGTGCATCTGCAACAGTCCAAAGCCCTTGGGATTACTGTCAGTGAAGGCGTTGAACTGCACGCGAGGCGGATTGTTGAGCGGCCGGCAGACCCATTCGTCATTGCCACGCCACATCGTCAAGCGGTCGGAATCGTGGATCTGGGGATGAATGGTGTTGCACATGCGGCGCTGGTGGGTACCACAGAAAAACATGCTGGTCAGCGGGGCGATACCTAACTGGGCGATCTCCTGACGCGGGAAAAGATGCTTGTCGATATCCATCACCACACGATCGTCTTCGCAATGGATGACGAAGCGATAGGCACCGGTCAGGCTGGGGGAATCGAGCAAGGCATAGGTGGTGAACGTGGTGCTGTCCGCCGCCGGCGTCTCCAGCCAGAAGTGCGTGAATGCCGGAAACTCCTCCGGCGTATCGAAATAGGAGTTGACCGCCACGCCGCGTGCCGACAAGCCGTATTGCTCGGTATGGCCGACAGCGCGGAAATAGCTGGCGCCAAGGAAGGAGAGAATGTCCCGCTCGGTCAGCGAAGGAGCCTTGAACACACGAAACCCGGCGAAACCCAGGTCTTCCTGCAATTGCGATGCGTCGACGTTGGCCCCCTGGTAATCGAACAGCTCGGGGCTAAAGTGAAACTCCCTGGCCTGCTGTGTCTCGGGATCCACCTTGTAGACACGTACCGGTTGATCGAACCCCATGCCGACATGGAAAAGCTGTGCATCGAGCTGGCGGCCCTCAACGTCATGCCATAGCGAATGGCTGGGATCATAACGGATGGCGTTGTATTGCTGCGGAGTCAGGCTGGCCAGGGTAGGAGGCAAGGTTACCCGGTTGCTTTGGTATTCCTTGGAGGCCATATCGCGAGCCCTACGCTGCAACATGTCGAAATCGAAAGGCTGAGCTTCGTCATCGATGTTGTCATTCGTACGGGCCGCTGCAAAGAGCGAGGCCGCCGGGAGGCCTGACCAAGCGGCCAGAATCAAAGAGGTCTTCAACAGGCTTCTACGATCCATGAATAGTCGTCCTGTGTGTGGGCCATCGATTCACGCCCGGCCGTAGCCGGGCAATACGGATTACCAGAGATGAGACGATAATCGCCGCTGGCGGTTCACCGATTCAGCATATTCCTTGCCTCGGCACTTCCTTGCCTCGGCTAACACACATCCCTTGATATCATAACGCCGGGGTTCAGCAACCCCGGCGCTGGTATCTCATGACTGATCGGCCGTTACTTGCCCAGTGCCGCCAAGCGAGTCGCCTCGACCACCTCGATCCAGTAGCCGTCAACGTCCTTGACGAACACCACGTCCTTCATCTTGCCCTGGTCGGGACGCTTGATGAACTCGACCTGGTTGGCATCGAACCAGGCCACGGCAGCATCCAAGTCGGGCACCGAGAAGCAGATGTGACCAAAACCCTGGGGTTCGGCATTGCCGTCATGGTAAGCGAAATCGTCCTGGGTCTCGGTTCCCCAGTTGTGGGTCAGCTCGAGCAGGCCCTTCTGGCTGAAGGTCCACACAGTGCGCTCGCCTGCGTCTTCCGGCACGCGATCGCCGTCTTCCAACTTGGCCAGGAAGTACAGCGAGAACTGCATCTCCTCGAAGTCCAGCCGCCGCATCACGCGCATGCCGAACACCCGGCTGTAGAAAGCCAGCGACTTCTCCGGATCCTTGACGCGCAGCATGGTGTGATTGAGCCGAAAGCCTTGGGAATCGGCGGTCGGTTCCTTGACGCCGGGGTACTGCTCGCCTTGAAAGCTCATCGGTTTCTCCATTGCAAGTTGCTTCAGCTTCGGTTCATATTAGGTAATAGGTGTATTTGACTACACAGTTTTTCAAGTCCCTTCGGACGAGCTATCGTCAAGGATGCCTGATGCGCGCTGACACACGCCACCCGGCCTTTCGCTGCTTGGCTTTACTGGCAACATGGTTGTGCCTGGTGGTACTTGCTGGCTGTGCCAGCCGAGGCATTGCGACACATGACACGGCATCGGGCCAAGCCGACCTATCCATCGAACGCGCCCTGATTCTCGCCAGTGCCCAGCAGGCACTGGGTATCCCGTATCGCTTCGGTGGCAATACCCCGGAAGGGCTGGACTGCTCGGGGCTGGTGCAGATGACCTATCGCGCTGCCGGCATTCGAGTGCCGCGCACTGCTGCAGAACAATTCCGCGAATTGCCGAGCGTCGACGAGGCACGCCCCGGCGATCTGCTGTTCTTCGGCTCACGCAGTAAAGCCACACATGTGGGCATCTATCAAGGCGATCGACAGATGATCCACGCCCCCGGGCGAGGTCGAGAAGTGGTTAGCGTACCGTTGGACATCTCATACTGGCAGGACCGCTTCCTTGGTGCCGCAGGACCGGCGCCCTGATGACCTCAATGTAAGGAAAGGCGGGGACGGCACGACAGAGTCGAACTTGTCCCCAAACTTCCCGATTCATACGGATGTCCAGATGACTTCAATGCTGCAGCGGATTCCCGTTACCGAACTGATGCCGAACGCTTCTTCTCGTGGCCCGTGGACCCATACTCGTGCCGGCGAGCCACGCGGCTATGTGGACTTCCAACGTTTGAAGGAGCTGTGGATCCATACCGGGACCGCCTGCAACCTGGCCTGCCCGTTCTGTCTGGAGGGCTCGCACCCGGGTGACGACCGTCTCAACGCCATGAAACTCGATGACCTGCGCCCCTATTTCGATGAGGCAGAAACATTGGGGGTCGAGCAGTTCTCCTTCACCGGTGGTGAACCGTTCGTGATCAAGGGCTTCATCGACATCCTTGTCGATGCCAGTGCCCGGCGCCCGTGCTTCGTGCTGACCAATGCCACCGATCCACTACTGCGCCGCACCCACCAGTTACTCCCCCTCAAAGAGCAGCCCTACCCGATCCGTTTTCGTGTCAGCCTCGACTACCCCAATGCCGCCCGCCACGACAGAGACCGCGGCGAAGGTAGCTTCGCCAAGGCCTTGGAAGGTATTCGTTGGCTACACGACAACGACTTCGAGGTCTCCATCGCCCGGCAAATGGACCCAAACGAAGACAGCGACACCGTCGAGAACGCGTTTCGGCACATCTTCCGCACCAATGGCCTACCTGCGAACCTGGCTTTCACTGCTTTCCCCGATTTCGGACCTCCGGGCTCGGAGGACGACACCCCGGAAATCACCGAAACCTGCATGGAAAAGTACCCCACTGCCGAGAGCCAGGCACACTTCATGTGCAGCTACAGCCGCATGCTGGTCAAGCAGAACGGCCAGGTACGGGTCTACGCCTGCACGCTGGTCGACGACGACCCGGACTATGGCGCCACCACCAGCCTGCGAGAAAGCCTGGAGACCCGCATGATGCTGCGCCACCACCGCTGCTTCAGCTGCTACCGCTTCGGTGCCAGTTGCAGTGCGCCCTGATGGCGCTCGCCTCCCCTCCCTCGGAAGTGATACGACGACCCTGCGTCGCTCGCTCTACCGCGGCCCGATACCATTGGCTACGATGTTAGGGAAAAACATAGAGCGCCTGTATGCCTAATCAAGAACCGCCTGTGTTTTCGGCGTGGAACCCCGGCCTGGAAGCCGACCTGCCCAAATGCTATCAAGCCTTGGAAACGATTCACCAAGCGGCGAACGTGTCTACCTGCCTGGCTGACATCCATGAGTTGAGAGCACTCACCGGACTGACGGAGGAAGAACTGGTCGCGTTCCGGGTGGAGCGCTTGATGCTGCACGAGCTGATCGTTCAGGTGACGGCCAATATCGTTGTGCTTGAAGGAGAAGAAGAAGAGGTCCTGGGTCAACATTTCCGCCGAATCACCCACAAGATACTGTCCGACTACCTGGCGCCCGAGCTTCCGGCGTTCCAACAGGCGTATGACGAGCTGTATGACAGGATTCACGACAGGGTCGGCAGGATTCTCTCCGCGGCCTTCCAGCCGCCCGTGGAGGACTCGGCGCCCGCGCAGGCCTCCTTCCTTTCTCACTGTTTTTCAAGGCGCAAGACCACGCGGCAACGGACGGGCAATTCATCCACTCAGGACAATCTATCCATTCAGGAAAGGCATTATGGCGTAATCCAAGGCATCAAGGACAAGGGGCTGGCGGCCCGCGATGACCAGGAGAGCGCCATATACAAGAGCACGTACCGCATCCTGAGTTCGATCGCCAGCACCCAGGGCTATATCGGCTTGGATCAAGGCCTGCTGAGGACGCTGATCACCCGCCACGTCTGCAATGATTACGGCAGCGGCCAAATCGGTCGGATGCTGGCGCCCTATGTCGAACGAGCCATGCAACAAGAGGGCTACCGCCGGATTCCTTGCGCCAGGGAACCGATCCTGATCAGCCTGAAAGGGGCCTCGGCGGCAGGCAAGAGCTCCTTGCGGTTCTACCTGAAAGACACCTTGAGGGACCTGGGTATCCAACCGGATCAATACGGCACCATCACCCCCGACATCTGGCGCCGGCTATTGCTGGATTATGAATCCCTCGGGGAGGCCTACAAGTACGCCGGCCACCTGTCCGGCAAGGAAGTCAGGCTCATCGATGCCAAGCTGGATCGCTACATCCGGGACAAGGCACAACGTGACCGGACCATTCCGAACCTGGTGATCGACCGTTTCCGTTTCGACAGCTTCTCTTCGGAACAGGTATCGCGGATCCTGGACGCCACCTATGCGAGATACGTCGCCACCATGTACATCTACTTCATCGTCACCCCGCCGGAGGCGACGGTGGAGCGCGGCTGGAATCGAGGGCTGACACGGGGGCGTTACAAGGCGGTAGAGGACTTCCTGGGGCATTGCGTGGAAGCCTATAGCGGCATGCCCAGGCTGTTCTTCAAATGGCTGAATAGCCGGAACCCGCAATTCAAGTACTTCTTCATGGACAACGATGTCCCCAAGCATATCAGGCCCGCGACAATTGCCTACGGAACCCGGGAAGAACTCAATGTCCTGAACCCCATGGGGCTGATCAACATCGATCGTTACAAGAAGATCAACACCATGGCGACATGCCCAACGGAGGTCTATCCCGGCGGCGACGCCTTGGCGCTGCACAGGAACTGTGAGTTCCTCAAGCAATGCATCGCCAAGGTGCCGATGGTCAACTTCATCGACGAAGCTTCCGGAAAAGTGTACCTCCGGGCCACCGCGGGACGCTTCTCAGTGGTGGACCCCACGATCCTGCAGGCCAGGCGAGAGGAACAGGGGCTTGCAGAACTATTTTCCGTTCTCGCGGTGCCCGAACGCTAAGCGGAGGTTTCCGCCCCTCTCGAGATCTCAGGCAAGCGGTGCGTCCTCCACCTGCAAGGCACCGGTTTGCACCCGCCACTGGGCGGCGTAGCGACCGTCTCGGGCCAACAGCTCGGCATGGGTGCCACGCTCCACCACGCGACCGGCATGCACCACGGCGATCTCATCGGCATGCACGATGGTCGAGAGGCGGTGGGCGATCATGATCACCGTGCGGCCATGGCCGATCTTGGCCAATGAACGCTGGATGGCGGCTTCGGTCTCGTTGTCCACCGCGCTGGTGGCTTCGTCCAGGACTAGGATCGGTGGGTCCTTGAGCAATGCCCGCGCCAGCGACAGGCGCTGACGCTGCCCCCCGGAGAGCCGTACGCCGCGCTCGCCGACTGGAGTATCCAGCCCCTGCGGCAAGGCCTGGATGAAGTCCCATGCCTCAGCGGTTCTAGCCGCCTCGACGATCGCGGCTTCGTCGGCCTCGGGCCGGCCATAGGCGATGTTGTCGCGCACCGAGCCCTCGAACAGATAGACATCCTGACTGACCAGGCCGATGGCGCGGCGCAGCGAGATCAGGCTAAGCCCGCGAATCGGCTGGCCATCGATGCGAATCTCGCCACTCTGAGAGTCATGGAAGCGCAACAGCAGCTTGATCAGGGTCGACTTACCCGACCCGGTGGCACCGACCAGTGCCAGGGTATTGCCCGCGGGCACCGTCAAGTCGATATCGTTCACTCCCTCGCCGCTATTCGGATAGCGGAAGCTCACCCCTGCAAACTCCACTTCGCCACGTACCGGCTCGACCAATGCTTGACCGCCGTCATCGCGTACCTGGATCGGCGTGGCCAACAGGTCAAGGATACGCCGGGTGCTGGCCATGGCCCGCTCGAACAGATCGATGACCTGGGCCAGGCCAGTCAGTGGCCACAGCAGCCGCTGGGTGAGAAACACCAGCACGCCGTAAGCCCCCACGTTGAGATCGCCCTTCAGCGCCATCATGCCGCCCACCGTGAAGGTGGCCAGGAAGCCGGTGAGGATCGCCATACGGATGACCGGAATGAAGGCCGAGCTGATACGAATCGCCCGGCGGTTGGCCTCTACATAAGCCTCACTGGCCTGGCGCAGTCGCTCGGCCTCACGAGCCTCGGCGGTGAAGCTCTTGATGGTGGCGATGCCAGCGAGGTTGTTGGACAGACGGCTTGCCAGATCGCCGACCTTCTCGCGCACGTCGGCATAAAGCGGGCCGGCCTTGCGCTGGAAGAAGAAGGCGCCCCATACGATCAGCGGGATCGGCGTGAACGCGAGCAACGCGATCAGCGGCGAGAGCACGAAGAATACCGCGCCCACCGCCACCACCGTCACCGCGACCTGGATCATGGCGTTGGCGCCACCGTCCAGGAAGCGCTCGAGCTGGTTGACGTCGTCGTTCATGGTCGCTACCAGCTGGCCGGAACTCTTCGATTCGAAGAACCCCATGTCCAGGCGCTGGGCATGTTCGTAGGTGTCCTGGCGCAGGTCGGCCTGCAGCCGCTGGGCGAGGTTGCGCCACAATATCTGGAAAAGGTATTCGAACAACGACTCGCCGGCCCAGATGAAGAAGGTCAACACACCGAGCACCAGGATCTGCTCCTGGGCGGACTCGAAGCCCAACCGGGCAACGAAACTGCGCTCCTGGTTGACCACCACGTCGATGGCCACCCCGATCAGGATTTCCGGGGCGATGTCGAACAGCTTGTTGATGATCGAGCAGGCACTGGCAGCAATGATCCGACGCCGATAGCCGCGTGCATAGCGCAGTAGCCGAATCAAGGCATGGAAGCTGTTCGTGGGGGACATGCAATTCTCCGTGATGACCGACGAGACCTAGCCCAGCAACTTCATGATGTTGGCCGCCGCTTCAGGGTAGTGCGCCGTTCATGGTAGGCGATGGCCAGACCGCTGATGATGATCACCAAGGTACCGACATAGACCCACAGATCCGGCACTTCGTCCCAGAACCACCAGCCCAATAGCACGGCCCAGACCATGGCGGTATAGTCGAAGGGAGCTGCCAGGGCAGCAGGAGCATAACGGAACGCCATGGTGATGCAAGCCATGGCACCGACACCGAAGATGCCGGCGCCGATGAAGCCCAGCCAGTGCATGGGCCAAGGCATTTGCCATACCCACGGTAGCAGCACGGCGGTAATCACCAGCGGTACCAGCGTGACGTAGAACACCATCGCCCACAGATATTCACGCAAGCCGTAGCGGCGCGCGGTAATCATCAGCAGCGCATAGAACACCGCCGCCCCCACCACAATGAAGGCGCCGGGCTGGAAACCCGCCGCACCAGGGCGTACTACGATCAGCACACCGACGAAACCGACAATGGCCGCCACCAACGGCAGGCGCTCGACCTTTTCGCCAAGCAATGGCACCGACAACAGAGTCACGAACAACGGCGCCGCAAAGGCGATGGCGGTAGTCTCGGCCAGTGGCAACAGCGTCAGACCGAACACGAAACACAGCATGGTACCGGTAGCGATCAGCCCGCGAACCAAATGCACCCTGGGGCGCCGCGTGGTGAGTTTACGCAGCCCACCATTGAAATGCGCGATCAGGGCGATCAGCGGTACCGAAATCAGCGTACGGAAGAAGATGATCTGGATCGGCGAATGAACCTCGCCCAACCACTTGGAAATGGCATCGCCCACCGACAGGCAGAACACCCCGGCGCACATCCATAGAATTCCCTGCAACGACGGCGACATACGTCCCTCCCTTGGCCTGCACCTTATCGGTGCAAGAATCGACACCCTAACATAGCCGACTCCAGGCCCCCGGGCGATGCCGAATAATGCTTCCGCTGAGTTTCAGGCACAGGTTGAAACCCACACCTGGCCTGCCGCATGGTTTAATGGGATGAGTAGGGGGAAACTGTGCCTAAAGGGAACACGACCATGACGGATCATTCAGTTCTCGACCTGGAAACCGGTCCATCCGAATGCTTACATCAGTCGGAATTGACCCGCAGGGCGCTACGCCTGACGCCCGAGGATGGCATCTTCCGGTCCGCCATCGCCCCGCTGTCGCTGATCCGCGTCAGCAAGACAACGCCTCCCATGCCGTGCGTCACCGAGCCCAGCCTTTTCGTGGCGATACAGGGCCGCAAGCGCATGGAACTGGCCAGCCAGGCATTCATCTACGACCCGTTCCACTACCTGGTCGTTTCTCTCGCCCTGCCGGTCACCGGCCAGGTCATCGAGGCCAGCCCGCAAGCGCCCTATCTGTGCGCGCGACTCGACATCGACCTCGCCATGCTCGGTGAACTGCTCCTCGAGTACGACCCGGGCGAGCCGCTGAACGGCAACGGCGAGCGCCGCGGCCTGTACGTCGCACGCATGTCCGATTCGTTGATCGATGCCGTACTTCGCCTGGTGCGCCTGTTGGATACGCCACACGACATTCCAGCGCTAGCGCCGCTGATACTGCGTGAGATCCATTACCGGGTACTGTGCGGCGAATTGGGACATCGCTTGCGCGATCTCGCCGGCATCAATGGCCAAGGCAAATCCATCGTCGAGGTCATACAGCTACTCAAGTCACGCTACGCCGAGCCACTGCGCATCGAGGACCTGGCAGCGGCGGTACATATGAGCCCGTCCACGCTCCACCATCGCTTCAAGGACCTGGCGTCGATGTCGCCGCTACAGTTCCAGAAGCAACTGCGCCTGCACGAGGCACGCCGGCTGATGCTGAGCGAGGGGCTGAATGCCGCGACGGCCAGCCACCGGGTCGGCTACAACAGCCCTTCTCAATTCAGCCGCGAATATCGTCGCCTGTTCGGTGCGCCGCCCTACCAGGAAATTGCCCAGCAGCGAGAAGCGACAACGGGGAATACACCGGCCAGCCTCGAGTGGTAGCGCCCAGAGTCGCTACCGCGGCTTGCCATGGTAGACACACACGATATCGGCCATGACCGCCAGGGCGATCTCGGCAGGGCTCTTGCTGCCGATATCGAGGCCGATCGGCATATGGATGCGCGCGATGTCCTCACTGCTCAGCCCACCCGAACGCAACAAGCGCTCGGCGCGTGCCGCGGAAGTCTGCCGCGAGCCCATCACGCCGATGTAGAAAGCCGGGGTGCGCAGCGCCTCTATCATGGCCAGGTCATCGATACGCGGATCATGGGTCAGCGCCACCACCGCCGTCGATGCGTGGCAGCCTTCGCCGGCGAGGTACAGCGACGGCAGCACCGGGAGTAACTCGACATCCGCGACGGGGAACGCCTCGAGCTCCTCCGCGCGCGGGTCGCAGACCACGACCTCGAACCCCAGGGTACGGGCGAACTCGGCACACGCGACCGAGACCGGCGACACTCCCGCGATGACCAGCCTCAACGACGGGCCTATGCGGATTCGCACATTTTCGCTCTCGCGCTCGACGCGCGGTCGCTCCTTGTCACTGCTGCCACTACCCGGCGGGTCGTCGGGCAGCAGGCCGATTTCACCCGTCGTCAGGTCGACCTCGCGAATCAACCACCGCTGGCCGTGCAACGCCGCCTGTAATGCGCTCAGATGCTGCCACGTGTCCTGAGTTGCCGGCAAGCGCTCGATCAGCACCTCGAGAATGCCGCCGCAAGGCAGCTTCAGGCGCTGTTGGTCGTCCGACGATTCGCCGTAGCGAATCACCTGCAAGGGCTTCTGGAATTCGCCGGCCTGGAGCCGCGACAGGAAGTCCTCTTCGACGCAGCCTCCCGAAAGCGAACCAACACAGCGCCCATCCCGACGCGCTACCAGCAACGACCCCGGCACGCGGGGAGACGAGCCATAAGTCGCCAGTACCGTGCACAACCATATGGTTTCACCCGCACGGCTCCAGCGAATGCCATTTTCCATCACTTCGAGATCGAGATGTTGCATGGGCTAGACCGAAAGTCGTCGAGCGAACGGCATCTTGCGCAACCGCTCGCCGCTCGCATCGAAGAGCGCATTAGCAACGGCCGGGGCAAGCGGTGGCACGCCCGGCTCGCCGACGCCAGTGGGGGCTTCGGTCGATGGCACGATATGCACCTCCACCGCCGGCATCTCATTGATACGCAACACTTGATAATCATTGAAGTTGGATTGCTGCACGACACCCTCGTCCAGGGTGATCTCACTATGCAATACAGCAGCCAGACCGAAGCCGATGCCGCCCTCCATCTGCGCCTCGATTACATCCGGATTGACGGCAACGCCGCAATCCACCGCACACACGACCCGGTCGACGCGATAGCTGCCATCCTGCATGACCGTGACCTCGGCGACCTGAGCGACGAAGGAGTTGAAGGATTCATGAACAGCGACTCCGCGACCTCGGCGTGTGCCCTCAGGTCCTGGTTCGAGCGGCTGGTCCCAGCCGGCCTTCTCCGCTACCAGATCCAATACCCCGCGGTGGCGGGGATGCTGGCTCAGCAACGCGCGGCGGAACGTCACCGGATCCTGGTCGGCGGCCACCGCGGCTTCATCGATCAGGCATTCGGTGGAGAAGGCGGTATGGGTATGGCCCACCGAGCGCCACCACTGGATCGGTACCCCGATATCCTCCGGGGTATACAGCTCGACCTGCAGGTTGGGCACATCGTAAGCCAGGTTCGCCACACCTTCGACCGAGGTCGCGTCGACGCCATCCTGCACCATGAAGGATTCCATGGGGGTACCCATCATGATCGACTGGCCGACGAGGCGCTGATGCCAAGCGATCAACTGACCGTCGGCATCGAGTGCCAGGCGTCCGCGATGGAAATTCATCGGCCGGTAATAGCCGCCGCGGGTATCGTCCTCACGCATCCAGACCATCTTCACGGGGGCATCGATGCCCTGCTCGCGCGCCGCCTTGGCGATGGAAACCGCTTCCAGTACGAAATCTGAATGGGGATTGGCACGCCGACCGAAGCTGCCCCCCGCGTATAGTTGCGTCAGGCTGACGTTTTCCGGGGCGATGCCCAACAGCTCCGCCACCAATTGCTGATCCATCGATTGCCACTGCTCGCCATTCCAGATATCGCAGCGCTCGTCGCCCAGTTGGACCAGGCAGTTCATCGGCTCCATGGCGGCATGGGCAAGGTAGGGAAACTCGTAGTCGGCCTCGATCAAAGTCGCAGGCTCGGCAAGCGCCGTGGCCACGTCGCCACGTTGTGTCGCCATCGCCCCCTCCTGCCCGGCCAGTTCGCGGTAACGCGCCATGATCTCGTCGCTGCCCAACGAAAAGGCCTGGCTTTCGTCCCACTCTATCTCCAGCGCATCGCGCCCCTGGCTCGCCGCCCAGGTATTTTCCGCCAGCACCGCCACGCCCTCGAAGCGATGTGGTCCGCCGGCGAACCGCACGACGTCGACGACACCAGGCACCTCCCTGGCCTTGGCGTCGTCGAAACTCTCGACGCGGGCACCAAAGCGGCGCGGGTGCGCCGCCACCGCTACCAGCATGTCCGGCAACTTAATGTCTTGGGTGAAGATGGCACTGCCGTCGGTCTTGCCCGCACTATCCTTGCGCGGCGTGTTCAGCGTCCCGATCAAGGTGAAGTTCTCGGGGGCCTTGAGCGTCACCTCCTGCGGGACCGGCAGTTCGGCAGCGGCCTCGGCGAGCTCGCCGAATCCCGCCTCGCGCCCCGACTCGGCGTGTCGCACCACGCCCTGGCTGACACTGATACTGCCCGCCGATACACCCCAGCGCTCGGCAGCCGCCGCCACCAGCATGGCACGCGCGGTGGCACCGGCCGTACGCATCTGTTCGTAGGAATTGGCGATGGCCGTACTACCGCCAGTACCTTGCAACCCGAAAGCCAGGTTCTTGTAGCGCTCCGTGTCTGCTGGCGCGCCTTCCACCTGTACACGGCTCCAGTCGGCATCCAGTTCTTCAGCCACCAGCGTGGCAAGGCCGGTGTAGGTGCCTTGCCCCATTTCCAGATGCTTGGCCAGCACGATCACAGTGCCATCGATAGCGATCCGTACGAAGGCATTGGGCTCGAAGTCGGCCTCTGCGCCTTCTTGCGCTTCGGCCCGGTTTCCATTCAGGGTCAATGGCGCCAGGTAAAGTCCCAGCACCAGGCCAGCAGAACCCTGCAGAAAGCGACGCCGGCTGATGTTGACGACGCCCACGGCTTCCTGCGCGGTCGATGGCGCATGCTTGAGAATTCCCATCACAACACTCCTTAGGCCAGGTTCTCGGCGGCGTCATGAATCGCGGCGCGAATGCGAACGTAGGTCGCACAGCGGCAGATATTGCCGCTCATGGCGGAATCGATATCGTCGTCGCTGGGGTCGGCATTGTCGCGTAACAGGGCCACGGCCGACATGATTTGGCCAGATTGGCAGTAACCACACTGCACCACATCGTGCTGTCGCCATGCCTCCTGCACGGCCTTGCCGACGCGATCCTCACCGACCGCCTCGATGGTCGTCACCTGCTTGCCGGCGGCAGCGGAGACGGGCGTGACGCACGAGCGGGTCGCTTGCCCGTCGAGATGCACGGTACAGGCGCCACACAGGGACATGCCGCAACCGTACTTGGTCCCGGTCAGGTTCACGACATCCCGCAGGGCCCAGAGCAGCGGCATGTTATCGGGAACATCGAGCTGATGGGATTCACCATTGATGGTCAAGGTCGCCATGGGATTCCTCATGCTTTTCTGGTTATAGGCAACGACGCTGGACGGCGATGCGCCGTGTCGTTGGAGACATGCGAGGCAGGGAACGCTCAGGGTGGAGCGCCTGCCGGCTTGATACCCGAGACTACGACAGAGTATAGAAAGGAAGCTTTCATGAGGATTAGCCTATTAATGGTGAATCATTGCCTGATCCTGTCACGGAAGATCTGGCATGACCGACTCCCCTCTTGCCGCATCAATAGACAGATGACTTGCCAAACCTTGTACATGTTATGTTATATAGTCTCATTTTTACCGAATCCCCGCTAAGGAAGCCCCATGCTTCACCCACGAACTCTCCTCGCTGCCCTCGGTCTGGCGTTGCTGCCGTTGGCCTCCCTGGCCGCCAACTCCCCCGATCAAGGGGGCGTGGATATCGTCGCACCTTGGGAAATCACCAGTCCCGATCCATCGAAGTCGGGCCATGTCTTTGCCCGTATGCAGGTCGCCGAAACGCTGGTCGATACTGATGGCGACGGCAACCTCGCACCGGGGCTGGCCACCTCTTGGACCCAGAACGACGATGCGACGATCTGGCGCTTCACGATTCGCGATGACGCCCACTTCCACGATGGCACACCGGTAACGGCCGAAGCCGCCGCCACGAGCCTCGAGCATGCACTGAGCAAGCCGGGCATGCTCGACTCAGCACCGATCACGGCCATCGAAGCCGAAGGCGACGACGTGGTGATTCGACTCGACTCCCCCTTTGCGCCGCTACCGGCGCTACTCGCCCACTCCAGTGCCCTGATCCTGGCGCCCGCCGCCTACGCCGAGAACGGCGAAGTGACAGCGATGATCGGTAGCGGCCCTTACCAGGTCGACAGCCTGGAGCCGCCGCAGCGCCTGACGGTTACCCGTTTCGACGATTACTGGGGTGAGGCCCCGGCCATCGAACGTGCCAGCTACCTGGCCGTGAGCCGTGGTGAGACCCGCGCACTGATGGCCGAGAGCGGCGATGCCGATATCGTCTTTACTCTGGACCCCGCCAGCCAGGCACGGCTGTCACGTCAGCAGGATCTGACCCTATATGCCGAGCCGCTGCCGCGCACCATCGTGATCAAGGTCAACGCCGGTCATCCCTTCCTGAATGATGAGCGTGCCCGCCAGGCACTGAGCGAAGCCATCGACCGTACCGGCATCGCCGCCGGCCTGCTGCGCGCACCAGAGGCCGCCGCCCCGGAACTGTTCCCGGCAAGCCTGGGAGCGTGGCATCTCGGCATCTCGCCCGACAATTCCCGTGACCTCGATCAAGCCCGTGAACAATTGGCAGCGCTGGGTTGGGAAACCAACGGCAATGGCCTCCTCGAACGTGACGGTGAGCCCTTCCGGCTGACTGTGAGAACTTTCTCCGACCGCCCGGAGCTACCGCTGGTAGCCACGGCGCTGCAGGATCAGTGGCGCGAGCTGGGTGTCGAGCTCGAGGTTGCGGTGGGCAACGCCAGCGAGATTCCCTCCGGGCACCGCGACGGCAGCCTCGAGTTGGGGATGGCAGCTCGCAACTACGGCCTGGTACCTGACCCGCTGGGCACGGTGCTCGACGATTTCGGCCCTGAGGGTGGCGACTGGGGCGCCATGGGCTGGTCGGACACCGAGTTCGACCAGTGGCTGAACCAGTTGCGCAGCGAAACCAACCCCGATGAGCGTGCCAATCTGGAGACGCGGGTCGCCACCCGGCTGCATGAGGCGCTGCCGGTGATTCCGGTGGCCTGGTACCAGCAGACCGCTGCGGTGAGTGATGAATTGGAAGGTTTCTCCATCGACCCGTTGGAGCGTAGCTACCGGATCGATGAGCTGAGGTGGGCCGAATGAACCGAGGCCTCGGACAAGGATTGCCCTCTCTACTATTACAGCGCCTGTTCCAGGCTGGGCTGGTGGCGTGGATGGTCGGCACCCTGACCTTCGTGCTGACCCGAACCCTGCCCGGCGACATGGCGTATCGCATCGCCGCCGGCCGTTACGGCCACGACATGGTCGATAGCGCCGCCGCCGAGGCGGTTCGCGCTGAACTGGCGCTGAATCAGCCGGCATCGCGCGCCTATTTTGGCTGGCTCTGGGATCTACTGCAGTTCGACCTGGGTCGTTCGTTGGTCAGCGGCGAGCCTGTGGTACGCGAACTGTGGCATCAGCTCGGCCACTCGCTGGGCCTGGCAGCGGTCGCCGTCGCACTGTCATTGCTGCTCGGCCCACCGCTGGGGCTCGCCGCCGGTTTGCGTCCGCGCGGCATGCTCGATCGCATAAGTGAAGTCGTTGCCAGTGTATTGCGGGCCCTACCGCCCTTCGCCGTGGGCCTGGTACTGATCCTGGTATTCGCCGTGAGCTTGGGCTGGCTACCCGCCGCCGGTCATGGGCGCCTTGAACACAGCGTACTGCCGGCGCTGACCCTGGCGTTGGGGCTGGCCGCGGTGTCCAGCCGCGTGGCCCGCAACGCCATGGCCGATGTCTCGCAGTCGGCCTATTACGCCTTCTCGCGCACCAAGGGCCTGAGTGATGGCCTGACCTTCGTACGCCACGGCCTGCGCAACGTCGCGGTGCCGGTCATCGCCTACCTTGGCGTGCAATTCGTCTATCTGATCGAAGGCGTGGTGGTGGTCGAGACACTGTTCGCCTGGCCCGGCATCGGCCATGCCCTGGTTCACGCCATCGTTGCCCGCGATGTGCCAATGATCCAGGGCACCGCGCTGATCATGGGCCTGCTGTTCGTGCTGCTCAATACGCTGGTGGATATTGCCTGCCACCTGCTCGACCCCAGGAGGCGCCACGCATGACCACTCTCGTCGCTCCTCGCCTTACACTGCCGCGTCTAGGTACTCGTCAGCGTCTGGGCGGTCTGTTGCTGGCGCTTTTGCTGGCCTTCGCCTGGCTGGTGCCGTGGCTGTCCGATGCCGATCCCGCCCGCCAGCAGCTCACCCGTATCCTGCAATTGCCTTCACTGGCCGAACCACTGGGTACCGACCATCTGGGCCGCAGCCTATTGGCCAGATTGGCCGCCGCCATCCGCTTGTCACTGAGCATGGCACTGCTCAGCGTTATCACGGCAGCGGTGCCAGGCGTGCTGCTGGGGGTACTCGCCGGCTGGCGCGGCGGTTGGCTGGACCGCGTGCTGGGCAGCCTGGCCGATGCCTGCCTGGCATTGCCCGGTCTGCTACTGGTGTTACTGCTGGTGGCCATTGCCCCGGGCAATTTCTGGACGCTCTATGTGGGTATCTCGCTGGTGCTGTGGATCGAATACTTCCGCCTGGTGCGCGCCCGCACGCGGGCACTGGCAGCTTCACCACAGCTCGAAGCCAGTCGGCTGCTGGGCTTCGGTCCTCTCTACCTGTTTCGCCGTCATCTGTGGCCGGAACTGGCCCCACAGGTGCTGACCCTGGCCGCGTTCGGCGCCGCCAGCGCGATCCTGGCCATGGCCGCGCTGGGCTTCGTCAGCGTCGGGCTGCGTCCGCCCACCGCCGAGCTGGGGCTGATGATGATCGAACTGCTGCCCTACTACCACGAAGCGCCCTGGGCCATGGCCCAGCCCATCGCGGTGCTGTTCGTGCTGGTGCTGGGCCTCAATCTGCTGGCCGGGAGGGACCCGCGATGACCTTAGCGATGACTTCGCCACGACAAGCTGCACTGCTGCATGTCGAAAACCTGGCGGTCGATGGCGATGGCGTCAGCATCGCCCCCTTCTCGCTGACGCTCGCTCCCGGCCAGCGCCTGACACTGCTGGGCGAAACCGGCTCGGGCAAGAGCCTGATCGCCCAGGCGATCATGGGCACCCTGCCCAAGGGGCTCATCGCCCGTGGTCGCTTGCTTATCACCGGGCAATCCTTCGAGGCCGGCGATGCCAGGTCACGCCGCGGCCTGTGGGGGCATACCCTGGCGTTGCTGCCCCAGGAACCCTGGCATGCCCTGGACCCGACCATGCGCGCCGCCAGCCAGGTCGTCGAGAGCCACCGTTACGTGGCCGGCCGCTTACGTCACGAGGCTCGCAACGCAGCGCAACGCGACCTGGCCAATTTGGGTTTGCGCGACGCCGGTCACAAGCTTCCCTCCGAACTCTCCGGCGGCATGGCCCAGCGCGTGGCCTTCGCCGCCGCCAGTGCCGGTGGCGCCCATATCGTGATCGCCGACGAGCCGACCAAGGGGCTCGATGCCGCCCGCCGCGACGCCGTGGTAGCCCTATTGGCACGCACCCCCGACGACGGCGGCGCCCTGCTGACCATTACCCATGACATCGAAGTGGCTCGCCGTCTGGGCGGCGAAGTGGCGATACTGCGCCAGGGGCAGGTGGTCGAGCGCGGCCCCGCCGAACAGGTATTGAACGCAGCTCGCAGCGACTATGGCCGGCGCCTGATGGCAGCCGAATCCAGCCGCTGGACGGCGCCGCCTCCACTGCCGCGCCAAGGTGACGGCACAGTGGTCGAAGCCCGCCATCTCAGCATGGCACGTGGCGGCAAGACCCTGTTCGAGAACCTGTCGTTACGTATCGCTCCGGGAGAAATCGTCGGCATCAGCGGCCCTTCCGGCTGCGGCAAGAGCACCCTGGGTGACGTGTTGCTGGGCTTGGCCAAGGCTGACAAGGGCGAGGTGATACGTCAGCCAGGCCGATCCCGACTGGGCTTCCAGAAGCTCTACCAGGACCCACCGGCAGCCTTTTCGCCGCACTGGACACTGCGCCGGCTGCTCGACGATCTGCTAAGACGCCACGGCATCGAGCGCACCGCCGTCTCTCCCCTGATGACGCGCCTGGGGCTCGACGAGCAGCTACTCGACCGTCTCCCCGGCGAGATCTCCGGTGGTGAACTGCAGCGTTTCGCCATTCTGCGGGTACTGCTGCTCGAGCCTTGCTTCCTGTTCGCCGATGAACCCACCTCGCGCCTCGACCCCATCACCCAACAGGAAACCCTGGCGTTGCTGGCGGAACTGGCACGAGAGCGTCGCTGCGGCGTGATGCTGGTCAGCCACGACCCGGCGCTGATTGAGCGGCTCTGCGACAGGTGCCTGACGTTGGGCGACCACACCCCACGCGACACCACGACGACCTCCCGGGAGGATCTGGTCGTGTCTTGACGATTGCTAGGCAAGTAGCGCTTGAGGTGGCCACGGCCGCCTCTTTTTTTGATCGTCAATCACACTAGGAAACACTGAACGCATGCCGGCGATTTAACATAACCTCGGAAAATCGGGCAAGATCTTGCCCGCTGGGCAACTTCTTGCCTGGATTCAGGCAACTTCTTGCCTAAACATACTTAATATTCATAAGTCGAAATTTCTAATATCCTGATATTATTGATATTGGATAAAGTTGGCACGTCTCCTGCCCTTTTAAGGAAGCACTGAAGGAATCGGCGAGCGGAGTAAAGCGCCAGGCGCCCGGAGCGCAGCAACCGGAGCCTATGGGGTGATAGGTGAGGCTTGTGAGCACCGCGTAACGCGGCGATTTGCCCGCGCAGGCATTCATTCAGTGTTTGCTAACGGTGTCCAACCGGACACCTCATCACACATTCCGTCAAGGAGCAGACTCATGCCAACCCCTTGTTACATCAGCATCGAAGGCCAGACCCAGGGCAACATCACCGCCGGTGCCTTCACCCCGGACTCGGTGGGCAACATCTACGTCGAGGGCCACGAGGATGAGATGCTGGTACAAGAGTTCAAGCACATCGTCACCGTCCCCACCGACCCGCAGTCCGGCCAGCCGTCCGGCCAGCGCGCCCACAAGCCGTTCATCTTCACCGTGGCGCTGAACAAGGCCGTACCGCTGATGTACAACGCCCTGGCCTCCGGGGAAATGCTGCCCAGCGTGGCGCTGAAGTGGTACCGCACCTCGGTGGAGGGCAAGCAGGAGCACTTCTTCACCACCACCCTGACCGACGCCACTATCGTCGACATCAACCTGCGCATGCCACATGCCCAGGATGTCGCCAAGGCCGAGTTCACCCAGCTGATGGAGGTCTCGCTGGCCTACCGCAAGATCGATTGGGAACACACCGTCGCCGGCACCTCCGGGTCTGACGACTGGCGCGCGCCGATCGAGTCGTAAGCCCGATGAGCGCTCTCCGCTCGGAGAGCGCTCCCTCATCAGCGCGGAAAAGGACGCTCCATGGCCAACCAGACCGGTCTCCAGTTCACGCTCACCCTCGCCGGTCAGCCGGCGCTCGACCTGGCGGTGGTTGACTTCACCTTCGAGGAGGCGCTCTCCGCGCCCTTCCATCTGCGCGTGGCCTTCGCCAGCCGCGATGGCGGGTTGAGCCCCACGGACTGGCTGGAACGCGAGTTGACCCTGACCCTGTGGCAGGATGGCGAGGCGCTGCGCCACGTGCACGGCATCGCCGCCGAGTTCCAGCGCGGCGATCGCGGCCATCGCCGCACCCGTTACGAGGTGGTGATCCGCCCGGCGCTGTGGCGCTTGTCGCTGCGTCACAACTCGCGCATCTTCCAGCACGTCTCGCCGCTGACCATCCTCAATACGCTGTGCGCCGAACACGGCCTCCATGAGGTTGCCTTCGCGGTGACCCGCGAACTC
>NZ_KE332395.1:198497-254159 GCF_000409775.1 Litchfieldella anticariensis FP35 = DSM 16096
GTCGACGGCCCCCAGGTGGCCCACGTGGTGGGCCCCGAGGGCGAGGAGATCCACTGCGACGAGCACGGCCGGGTCAAGGTCCAGTTCCCCTGGGACCGCTACGCGGCCCCCGACGACACCGCCAGCGCCTGGCTGCGCGTCAGCCAGGGCTGGGCCGGCGGTGGCTACGGCATGTTGGCGCTGCCGCGGATCGGCCACGAGGTGATTGTCTCATTCCTGGAGGGCGATCCCGACCAGCCGCTGATCACCGGGCGCACCTACCACGCCGCCAACATTCCGCCCTACGCGCTGCCCGAGCACAAGACGCGCACCGTGCTGCGTACCCAGACCCACCAGGGCGACGGCTTCAACGAACTGCGCTTCGACGACGCCAAGGACCGCGAACAGATCTGGCTGCACGCCCAGAAGGACCTCGAACTGCTCACCGAGCACGACCGTACCGAGGAGATCCGCAACGACAGCCACCTCACGGTCAAGCGCGACCGTATCGGCGAGATCGACCGCGACGACCACCTCAGCGTGCACGGCCAGCGCCATGAAAAGACCGACGCCGACCGGCACCTGCTCGTGCGGGGTAGCCTGCATGTCCGGGCCGGCCAGGCCTGGCTCAGCGAGAGCGGGCGTGAGTTGCACATCAAGGCCGGCCAGCAGGTGGTGCTGGAAGCCGGCAGCGAGCTGACCCTCAACGCCGGCGGCAGCTTCCTCAAGCTCGATGGCAGCGGCGTGACCATCGTCGGCCCCACGGTACGAATGAATGCCGGGGGCAGCCCCGGCCGGGGCAGCGGCCAGGCGGTGGAGAGCCCGCTGCTGCCAGGGCATGCGATACCGGAAACCAGTGAAGACGTCACGCTCAAGGCGCCAGCGGCGTTTGCCGAAACGCAAGGCCAGGCCCTGGCGCTTCAACGTGCCGCCAGCAGCGGCAAGGCGCTGTGCGAGATCTGCGCCGACACGCTCAAGACGCCACAGGGAGGAAGCCAATGAGTTCACTTCCCGCCTGCACGCATATCCTGCTCGATGCGGCGTTACCCGGGCTGCGCCAGCAGTGGTACCGGCGCTCCTCCTACTGCACCGGCAGTGAAGCCTTGTATGTGGGCACGCCCTTCGCCCATCTGATCGAGGTATCGCCGCTGGTGGCCCGCACCGCGCCGGACGATCCCTTTTTGTACTGGCTGATGGCAGAGCGTCCGACCCTGAATTGGGGCCTGTTGCTGGAAAGTCCGGCCACAGCCGGGGAGCTGGCCGCGCATTTCCGCCACTGGCTGACGATTCTCGATAGTCAGGGCAACGAAGTGCTGTTCCGCTTCTATGACCCTGCGGTGCTACCCAATTTTCTCGACGCCTTCGACGATCGGGAATACCACCAATGGTTCGGCCCGGTCACGACAGTGCACTGCCGCACGGACGATGGCTTCACGACGCGGCATATCACGGCGCGCGCCCAGCAGGATGCCTCACCAGAGCCGCTACCGCCGCCTCCCTGGTGGAAACTGAATGCCCGGCACCAGCAAGCGCTGCAACCACTCTATCGCCGTGAATTGATCCACGACACCCAGCAGCGTCTGCTGCTCGAAGCCGGCGCCTGGCTGATGCACTTGGATGCCGTGACCATCTCTGCACGGGTTGCCGATGCCATCGATCGCCTGACGACGCTCAACGGCGGCGCCCTGCCCAGCCGGGATGAGGCCGCCCACTTCTGCCTGCTGGCAACGACCAGTTGCTCACATCTCGAACACCGCGACGACTTCCGGCGCGATATGGCGGCCCATGGCCTGACAACGACCCTGGCCCGCTGGCAGGTCCATGCCTACGGCAAGCTGCCCGACCGCCAACACCATGACCCCGCCTGGCTGCCCGATGGCCCGCAGATGGCACAAGCCCCACGAGAAGGAACTCACCCATGAGCGACGCCGGCGCCCAGCAGTGCCCGCTGGACAACGATATCGAAAGCCGCCTGGGCATCGTCTGCAGCTTCGTGTGCACCTGCAACGAAGTGCCCAACCAAGGCCGCGGCGGCATCAACCTCAAGCAGAGCTGTGTCGATGTGGGGCTGCAGAGGCTCAATGAGACCTGCGATACTGGCCTGCGCGTCCAGGTGCCGTACTATATGGGCGATTCGCCCCCCTCGCCGCTACTGATGAAGGATGCCGAAGGCCTGGAAACCCTGGAGCCGATTCGTAACT
Source organism: Litchfieldella anticariensis FP35 = DSM 16096 (assembly GCF_000409775.1). Taxonomy (GTDB): domain Bacteria; phylum Pseudomonadota; class Gammaproteobacteria; order Pseudomonadales; family Halomonadaceae; genus Litchfieldella; species Litchfieldella anticariensis. The sequence continues at coordinate 200,678 of NZ_KE332395.1, forward strand.
TCGGCCACGCCATCAACCGGATTATCAGCATGAAGCGTGATGGAGCCCCGCTCAGCGAAACCGAAAAGAACTGGTCCGAGGGCTATACCCAGTATGATTTGCGTATTCCCGATGCCGTGGCATTGCGCGACCCCAACGGCAAGCCAACCCAGGACAATCTGCTGGGGGTGATCGAGGTCAAGTTTCCGCCAGATGATTGGGGGCCTTATCAAAGGCGTGATTATGGGAGGATTGCTGGTGATAGGGATAATCTAAAACTACTCACTCCAGAACGTTGTAGCTGTGATGGCCCTCGACAGACGCAATATGCCACGGAGACCCAGCCCGCCATGGAGATCTACCAAGACCGCTTGGAGGAGAAAGGGATATCGTGGAGCACGATCGCCGCTGGCGTTGGCTTGTTGGCTGGCGGTGCCGCCGCGACCTATTTTTCCGGCGGGTTGGGCGCGACAGCGGGAGGCCAGGCGATCCGCCAAGGAGCGACCATGTTGCTGGGGGCGATGGGAATCGGAACTGCCGCTGCCTGGTAATCACTTAGGAGAGATATCCAATGGAAGCACCTCAAGACCTCAACCAGTTGTTGACCGTCGAGACCGATAACGGCGTGCTGTTCAAGGTCTGCCTGGGCGTGGCGCTATTCTTTACCGGCTCCCAGCAGGAAGATAAACGTCGGGCAGTGTTGGAGGTTCTCGCCGACTACCGCGACCTGGTCGGCGACCAACTCACCTGGACCACCAACCCTGCTACAGATCGATGGAAAAAGCTTAAAAGCTTCGATAGCTATATCACGCCTTTTGAATGGCTGCCAACTCATGGCCCTGGGCCATGGCAGTTCGTTTATCATGGAGGCAAGCGGCGTAGCGATGCTGATAATCATGGCATTATCACATTAGGTACCCGCCCAAGTGAGGATGCCAGGGGAGAAGTCAGCTACTTATACTGCCTGTTTCCAATCGATTTTTTTATTGAACGCGAACAAAAGTTACCTGCACTGGTGCAGCAATGGTGTGACAAGCTCAAGCCCGAGCATGGCTATGCCGGCTTCTGGCTGGGCCAATCCTATGGCTATGAGGACACGGATGAAGCAGTTATTCTCGAGTATAAGATTGGCCAACGCTTTCCTGGTATCCAGATTAATGGCTTTCCCACCCATTCCTTGAATCTGCATCGTGGCCCAAAGGGTATCGACTGGCTGACCATTCTCTCCGACCGATGGCTGGAACGGCTCGGCGGGCGGGAGCGCGTCAAGGCCGCGATGGACGAGCTGCCGGTGCTTGAGTATGACGATGGCGCCATCCTGCGTGCCGGACCCATGCCGCAGTTCGGCGATAGCGAAGACCCCGAGGTCGATGCCGCCCTGGCCGACTATCGCCGCGTCGCCGCGATCATCGAACCCATCCGCATCAAAGATCACCCCAGTATCCACCCAACGCTATCACCTAGCTACCGGCACGAGAAACGCTTCGATGCCCAGGAATACCAGGCCTGGCTGGCGCGCTTTAGCCCGCGCGGAGGTGGACGATGAGCGATATACAAGCTAACGGCGAGGACTTTCCGCTGGAGTGGTTCCCCGGGCAACTGTTTCCGGATATCGAGTTGGAGCGTGTCGAAATTGATGATGAGGCGATCCGGATGGTCTGCCGTGATGGCGACTGGTCGCTGCAGTCGGATATCACCCCATTTTGGGGGCCGGGAACCATGGTCTTCCATACCAAGGAAACGCCGCGGGTATATATCCAAGAGGGCGACCGCTGTCCCGAGGTGGATCGGGAATTGGCCCAGGAGCAGTTACTACCCCACTTCCACACGCTGGAACTGGTCGAGCGCGGCGAACAGTGGCGGCTGCGTGGCCGCGCCGGCGAGCGCAACGCCGTGGTGGAACTGCGCGCCGAGATCACCGCCATCACCTGGCATGCCGACGAGGCCTGACGACGAGGAGCCGGCCATGGCTGGGACGCCCACCATTCCCATACTGGATACACCAATCAACCAGCTACTACCCATCGAAACCGATAACGGTGTGCTGTTCAAGGTCTGTCTGGGCGTGGCGCTATTCTTTACCGGCTCCCAGCAGGAAGATAAACGCCGGGCAGTGTTGGAGATTCTCGCCGACTACCGCGACCTGGTCGGCGACCAACTCACCTGGACCACCAACCCCACTACCGGCAAGTGGAAGAAGCTCAAGGGCTTCGATAGCTATATCACCCCCTTCGAGTGGCTGCCCACTTATGGCGCGGGGGAGTGGGAATTCGTCTACCACGGTGGCAAGCGGCGTAGCGATGCCGATGATCATGGCATTGTGGTGCTTGGCAAGCGCCCTAGCGCCGATGAGAGGGGACAATTAAGTCGCTTACATTGTTTATTCCCCATCGATTTCTTTCTCAAGCGTGAGCAGAAACTGCCTGCCCTGGTGCAGCAGTGGTGCGATAAGCTCAAGCCCGAGCACGGCTATGCCGGCTTCTGGCTGGGCCAATCCTATGGCTACGAAGACACGGATGAAGCGGTTATTCTCGAGTATAAGTTTGGCCAGCGCTTTCCTGGCATCCAAATCAACCGGTTCTCAACCCATAACCTGCATGGCCATCGAGGCCCCAAGGGCGTCGACTGGCTGACTATTCTTTCCGATCGGTGGCTGGAGCGCCTGGGCGGCCTCAACCGCGTCAAGGCCGCGATGGACGAGCTGCCGGTGCTGGAATACGACGGTGGCGCCATCCTGCGTGCCGGACCCATGCCGCAGTTCGGTGACAGCGAAGCCCCCGAGGTCGATGCCGCCCTGGCCGACTATCGCCGCGTCGCGGCGATCATCGAACCGATTCGTATCAAGGATCACCCCAGCATCCATCCGCGCCTATTCGGCAATAGTCGACATGAGAAACGCTTCGATGCCCAGGAGTACCAGGCCTGGCTGGCGCGCTTTAGCCCGCGCGGAGGTGGACGATGAGCGAGCCGAATGCCCAAGGTGAAAACCTTTGCGCTGGGGTGGTCTCCCGATATCGAACTCGAGCGTGTGGAAATCGACGAAGGACAGATCGACCGAGACGCAATATCGAAGTTGGGAGTCATTGTCGGGCCTTAGCCCGACAATGATCTTATCTCACCACCAGGCACTCCATACCTTGCCGCGCTAATTGATTGCAGGCGCTGTGCGCTTGCTGTTCTTGCATGTCGATCAACCTGGCACGGTAGACTCTGCGCTCTGGCGCTTCGGTAACGGCCACCCGAGCCTGCAACTCATCTTGCAGGTAGTCAGCGGCGCGCACGGCCAGGTCCTGTGCCATATCGGCATCCTGGAAAGCTCCGACCTGTACCGCCCAGTCGCCGCCCACGGCTTCCTGTTGATCTCCCATCCCGCTCTCGACTCGATTGACCAGCGCCAGAATCGGGTCGTTGGCCGGTGTGCTGGTGGTTTGGAACGATTCATGCGGTATGGCTTGAGTCGCCGCCAGGAACGAGGATTCGACACGTGTCGTGGCGGCGGAATCCGCCAATTGGGCGGGTGAGGGCTGAGGTGTAACGGAGCGAGTCAGGTCATCAACACGATCTGGCTGTGCCTGAGGCGCTGTCGACTCGACCTGGATTGATTCGGCATCCGAGATATCCGCACTGGCTATCCAATCGCGCTCCTGGAGCATTGAGGCTTGCACGAAGCCACGGTCGAGCAACTCGGTCATGTGGGCATCCCGAGACTGAGCGGTAAAGCCGCCCATGACCACGGCGACGATACGACGCCCGTCACGCACTGCCGAAGTAGCGACATTGAAGCCGGAATCGCGGATATAACCGGTCTTCAAACCATCGGCACCATCATAGTTGGTGAGCAGACGGTTATGGCCGGTATGTTTCCGTCCCTGGTACAAGAAGCTGGTTTGGGAAAAGTGATCGTAATACTGCGGGAAATCCTGCATCAGCCGGATCGAGAGTGTGGCCATGTCACGAGCCGTGGTGGTCTGGGCTTTATCCGGCAAGCCGGAGGCATTGCGGAAGTGGGTATCGTTCATCCCCATTTCCCGTGCTTTCGCGGTCATCCGCTGGGAGAAGTCAGACTCGGTACCGCCCAGCGCTTCGGCGACCACCACGGCGACATCGTTGGCCGAGCGTATGATCAAAGCGGGAATCGCCTCGCGCACGGTAATGCTGCTACCCGCTTTCAGCCACAACTTGGAAGCCGGCTTCGATGCCGCATAACTCGATACCGGCAACGGTTGGTCGAGCGTTAACCGCCCCTGCTCGATCGCCTCGAACAGCAGATACAAGGTCATCATCTTGGTCAACGATGCCGGATAGCGGGTAGACCTTGCATTGGCCGTATGCAACACCTCGCCGCTAGCCACATCGACGACGATCGATGCATAGCGTGGATTAGCGCGAGCCGCTGAAGAAAGTGTCAACGCGAGAAGTGCCAGAAACACCACTGACAGCACCATGAAGCGCCGCGTTTCGCTGTATATCCCGGGTATCATTATTGTTGTCCCTCTAATGTTCCTTGCATTACCCGATTTCCCCTGCCCTCTATAGGAAGTATGTCCATGAATACCATGCTGTCCACTCTTTCCATAAAGTCGATCACCGCTATTTAAAGAAGGCATTTTTTGGGTTTAACGGCAGCGAGCGCTATCGTTAAGGTTTCGCCACTACGTGGCATGACAGGAGACCTCGAATGACCGACCAGCCCCGCCTGCTATGTTTTGCCGGGAGCGCCCGCCAAGACTCTCTCAACAAGCGTCTGGCTAGAGTCGCGGCCTCGATGGCTCAGCGATATGACGCGGAGATCAGCTTCCTCGACCTTGCCGATTATCCCATGCCGCTCTACCACGGCGATCTGGAAGCTCACGAGGGCCTGCCGAAAGCGGCCAAGACGCTGAAAGCGCTATTTCGTGACTGCGATGGTTTCCTGATTGCCGCACCGGAATATAACAGTAGTTTGACCCCCTTGCTCAAGAACACCCTAGACTGGATATCGCGCCGCGAACAACCCGACGAACCCGCACTCATCGCTTTCCGAGGCAAGGTAGCAGCTCTGTGCGCTGCCTCGGGAGGCGCCACCGGCGGGCGACGCGGATTGGTAGCGTTACGCATGATGCTGGGCAACATTGGGGTACACGTACTACCTCAGCAGCTCAGCGTACCGCATGCCGCCCAAGCCTTCGATGCCCAGGGTGAACTCGTCGATGAGCAAATCACCCAGACTCTGGACAACTTAATTAGTGAATGGGTTCGCGTCAGCGGTGCATTACGCCACTGACGCGCCCTGCGGCGATCACGCCGGCAGGGGTTCTGGCGCCTCACCCCAGGTCGGAAACGGGTCGGGTAGCGTCTGCCAATACTCCTTGCCGGCCATCAGTTCCTGTTCCGTAAGCAAGCAGTCGTCCAATGCCTGACGAATGCGTTGTTGGTCCAGGTGCTGGCCAATGAACACCAACTCCTGACGCATGTCGCCGAACGGCTCCTGCCACTTTTCCATGATGTACTGCCGATACTCCGGGTCGTCGGGCCAGCGCGCTTCGGGCACCGCCTTCCAGAACATCCCGGCGAATCCATGATGCGCGATACCACCGGCCTGGCTCCACTGGCCGGCGAATTGAGGGCGCGTCGCCAACCAGAAGAAGCCCTTGGAGCGCAGCAAGCGACCACCGAACCAGTCGCCATGCAGCAGATCATGGAATTTCTGTGGATGGAACGGGCGGCGCGCATGGTAAGCGAAGCTGGAAATGCCGTATTCCTCGGTTTCTGGCACATGTTCACCACGCATTTCCTTCAGCCACCCCGGCGCGCGTTGGGCCCGTTCAAAGCTGAAGCGTCCCGTATCCAGTACCTTGTCCAACGCTACTTGGCCATGCGCAATGGGGATCAATTCAGCTTCGGGGTTGAGTGAGTGCAACATGGCTTGGAGTTCGGCCAGTTCGGTCTCTGACATCAGGTCGGTCTTGCTGAGCAGGAGCACGTCGCAGAACTCAATCTGATCGACCAGCAAATCGGCAACGTTACGTTCATCGTCCTCGCCCAGGCTTTCGCCTGCCTCATCAAGGAATTGCGCCTGCCGATACTGGGCCAGGAAGTTGACGCCATCGACCACTGTCACCAAGGTGTCGAGCCTTGCCAACTGCGACAGGCTATGGCCCTGTTCGTCCTCGAAGGTAAAGGTCTCGGCCACGGGAAGTGGCTCGGAAATGCCGGTGGATTCGATCACCAAGGTATCGAAGCGCCCTTCACGAGCCAAGCGACTGACTTCGAGAAGTAGGTCTTCGCGCAAGGTGCAGCAGATGCAGCCATTGCTCATTTCCACCAGCTTCTCTTCGGCCCGATTAAGGGTGACTCCGCGCACCAGAGCGGCATCGATGTTCACCTCGCTCATGTCATTGACGATCACTGCCACGCGCCGGCCTTGGCGGTTATTCAGGATATGGTTGAGCACCGTGGTCTTGCCGGCGCCGAGAAAACCCGACAGTACGGTGACCGGTAAAGGATTGTCGCTGTGTCTCATCGATAGTCTCTTCGCTGTCTGTTGAAAGTCGGCATCCAGAACGACTGGGTGAAAGCCCATTGAAAGAAACGATATATTATAACATTTAATATTTCGAACAATAGCTCACCCTCACATCACCGCCAGCACGGTTTGATGAGCTTAGTGGGGCAGTTCAGTGACTTCGAAGAGTATCTCGTAGTTGCGATCCCCTTCCATGCAGTCGTCGTCCATCATCGAGAAGCAAGCCTGATCGTCATAGACATGCAGATACCAGGTCCCGGCCGGCAAGGTCGTGGCGATGCGGAAGTTCTCCCAGTCACCACTGCGCCAGTCGCGCCTGACGACGTTTCCTTCGGCGTCATAGAGCACGGCATTGGGTGTCACCGTCATGCTGCTGGCGATGGCGACCCGGCTCTCGAGCACGACATCGGATGGCTTATCCAGCGTAAACACGTAAATGTCGGTGCCCGGTCCCAGCAGACCTTGATGCGGTTGCCCTGGTGACAGCTCAATCGCCCGATCCCGCGGGTCATACGGGGAAGCACACCCCGACAGGGCCAGCAAGAGTGTTACGGCAAGCACACCGCTTAAGGGACGCATGGGCCGCCTCCACGAAGAACACGACTCATCATTGGAAGTCGCTTTCGGTTTCCCTATCTCCAGCAGAATGGCTGGCACGGTGCCGAACGGCAAGGTCACAAGAGAGAAAAGGCAGGTTCCATCTCCCGCACGGCGTCCGTCATGCGGTACCCTTGGCGTTTTTTACGTTGCGGGAAGCCAACCCTATGAAATTCCTGATGCCCATCGTCTTGGCCGGACTCCTGGCACTCGGCTCGGCTGGCCAGGCCTCGGCGCTGATGTTCAACCAGAATCATGTCCAGAACACGGGCTACTGGACCTCCATGGAGCTCACATTGGGCGAAGACCGGTACTTCCGCGCCAGCAACTTGAGCGACTATCCAGATACGGGTTTTTCCGTCTTCTTCGTTCCCGACGACTGCCGGCCCCAGTTGGAGTTACGGGTCGACATGGGTCGGATAGCTGCCCGCAGCGAAAGCGTCGAAGCCGAACCGGGAGCAATGCGTGTCGACCGCCTGCCGCCCCATACCAGCGACGTGACGCTGGCCCAGGAACGCGGCGACAGCGGCGCCTATGCACGTTTCCAGACTCCCGAACTCTATCGACTGCTGCACGAGATACGAGTCGGCGACGTACTACGCCTGAAGATGGACGACGGCGAGGAGCCCTGGTATCTGGGCTTCCATCTAGCCGGCGCCTCCGCCGCCCTCGACCGTGCCGCGGCCATGTGCCATGAAGCCAAGCCACAGGCCGTCGAAGACGATCGGGATCGCGAGCCTGAAGACTTCTTCTAGGCACTGTCTGAACCTAGGAAAGAATCACCAGGTGGTTGGGCAACTCGTTGCGCTCGTGGGTGGCGGGAATCTGCTGCTTGAGATGCTCGCCACATGCCGCGATGCATTCGAGAAAGCCCTGCGCGGTCTGGCCCTGGCCGACATGGCGGGTGAAGGTCTCGACGATGTCGTGCCAGGTATCGTCGCTCACCCGGCGGGAAATGCCCCGGTCGACCAGGATCTCCACGTAGCGCTCGGCTTCCGACACGAAGATCAGCATGCCGGTCCCCTCCGCCGTGTGATGCAGGTTCTGTTCGAGGAACTGGCGGCGTGCCAGATTCGATGCCCGCCAGTAGCGCACGGAACGCGGAATCAGACGCGTGGTGACGCTGGGGATCCGAAACACCAGGCTGAGCGCGATGAAGGTGACCCACTGGACCAGCAACAGCAGCGGCGCGTCCAGCCAACCGGGAAAGTAATTGATCGCCCCGGGCACCACCAGCGCCAGGATGCCAGCCCATAACAACGGAATATACGCGTAGTCGTCAGCGCGGGGCGCGAGTACCGTCACCAGTTCGGCATCGGTTTCGCGCTCGACCCGATTGATTGCCTCGGCGACCTGCCGCTGCTCGCTTTCACTCAGTAGAGCCATGGGTATCTGTACTCGTTGAAATGGGTTACCAGCCACCGGAAGCACCGCCACCACCGAAGCCACCGCCGCCTCCGCCGAAGCCTCCACCACCGCCGAAACCGCCACCGCCCGAGCGGCCGCGCCCGCCCATGGCAGACCCCAGCAGCAGGCCGCCGAGCAGTCCCGAACGACGACCCCGACCGCCGCGCAAGAAGGTCGTGATGATGATCAGCAAGACGAAGAAGCCAATCGACATGGGTTTGTTGGGCGCTTCGCCCCCCTGCGGGTTCGCCGCCGAGGCTTCCAGCGGCTCACCGCCCAGCACCTGGATCATCGCTTCGGTGCCCGCGGTGATCCCACCGGCAAAATCGCCCTGCTTGAAGGCCGGTGTGATTCGCTGGTTGATGATCGTCGAGGACTGCGCATCGGTCAGGCGCCCTTCCAGGCCATAGCCGACTTCGATGCGGATCTTGCGTTCATCGCGGGCGACGATCAGCAACGCCCCGTTGTCTTCGCCCTCCTGGCCTATTCCCCAGTGACGCCCCAACTGATAGCCGTACTCCTCGATGGCATATCCTTGAAGGTCAGGGAGCGTGACCACTACGAGCTGTTCGCTCGTGGCCTGCTCATGGGCCGCAAGCATCCGGGTCAGACGCGATTCGACCGCAGCATCGAGCATCTCGGCCTGATCGACGACCCGCCCCGTGAGGTCGGGAAAGTTGGGCTGCTGGGCGTGCACGCCGAAGGCCTGACTGCATAGCAACACCAAGACGGCAAGGCGCAGGAAACGAGCCATCAGAACTCCACCTGTGGCGCTTGCTCGGCATCGGGCGAGGTCGCTTCGAAGGTCTCGCGCAGCTCCATCTCGCTGTACAGCAAGCTATGCCAGATGCGGCCCGGGAAGGTGCGAATCTCGGTATTGTAGCGCTCGACCGCTGTGATGAAGTCACGCCGGGCGACCGCAATCCGATTCTCGGTCCCTTCCAATTGGGACTGCAGCGCCAGGAAGTTCTGGTTGGATTTCAGCTCCGGGTAGCGCTCGGACACCGCCATCAGCCGGCTCAACGCGCTCGAGAGCTCCCCCTGGGCCTGCTGGAACTGCTGCAGCCTCTGGGGATCGTTGAGAATGCTCTCGTCGACCTGGATGGACGTCGCCTTGGCACGCGCTTCCACCACCGCGGTCAACGTCTCACGCTCCTGCCGCGCAAAGCCCTTGACGGTTTCCACCAGATTGGGCACTAGATCAGCTCGGCGCTGGTACTGGTTTTCCACCTGGGACCAGGCTGCCTTGACTTGCTCATCGTAGGTCGGAATGTTGTTCACGCCGCAGCCCGTCAGCCACAACACCGTGATCAGCAGGATGGCCGTCTGCCAGGCACTCCTGTATAGGGTCGCCCCCTGTTTCGCGTGCATGATGGGTATCTTTCTCCGCTGGATGACCGATTGTTGCCGTTACGGTACAGGGAACATGCCGGTTCGAGAAGGCTCCGCTGATCAACGGGATCGTGTGCTTAGGGGATTTCGACTTTCACGGCGTCCGTGAGGCAGTTGGGTTGAACCGCCACGCCCAATGCGCCAATACTGGCTGCAAGCCGAAGCCTTGGAGGGATGCCGCCCGATGACACTACTGGAAACCCGCGTGGTCCCGGAGTGGGTCGACTACAACGGCCATATGAACGACGCCGAGTATGCACGGGTGTTCTCGCTGGCGGTCGAGGAACTGATGGACCGTATCGGTCTCGATACCGAAGGGCGCGCCCGTCATGCCTATACGATCTACACGCTGGAAACGCACCTCTGTTACCGCCGCGAAACTCACGAAGGCGAGCCGTTGACGGTGGACATGATGCTGCTCGATCAGGATGCCAAACGCCTGCATGTGTTTTTCACCATGCACGACGGCGAAGGCCGGGAATTGGCCACCAGCGAACAGATGCTGATGGGCATGAGTACTGAAAGCAACCGACCCAGCGCCTTTCCCGAGAGCGTGGCGGGCCATATCGCGAACCTGCCGCGTCCCAATGGCGACTGGCCGGTGCTGGCCGGGCGGAGGATCGGTATTCGCCGCAACGGTCTATGAGGGAAGGATGCGAAGCCTGGCGTTTCTCAGGGCCAGACATGAGAAAGGCCCGGCCAAGTGCCACATTGTGTGGTCACTCGAGCTCAGGCCTCGATCAAGAGAGCGGAATGAGACAGACCGCTCTCTTCGGCACGTCAGTACTGTCCGAGTTGTGATTCGAGCTTGAACATGCTGGCTGACAGTTCACCGTAGCTCATCACCGGCGACTCAGGGGCCTCGGCCGACGGCCACGCCTTCATTGCTTCGTCATAAGCCGATACCAACTCATCGAAGGCTTCGGCATCGCTGGCCTGGAAAAGCTCGGCCTGGGACTCGAGCAAGGACTGAGCAACGAGCATGAAGCCACGGCCATCCTGGTACTCGACGACATTGACGAACTGGCCATCGTCGACCGCTTCTTCGTACTCGTGCGTGGCCTGTCGTAGCAGTGCCAACTGGACGCGGCTCTGGAAGGTCACATCCCCGCGCAGTTCAGCGTCGACATCCTGCATGGCGGATTCGATAGCGCCGATGGCCTCCTCGTAGGCGTCTTCGTGCTGGCCCCATTCACCACCTTCACGGACTTCGTCGACCAGGGCCTGCAGGGTGCCTTCGAAGTCCTCGACACCACGCTGCTCGAAGGCGGGTTCCAGTCCTTCATAGTGCTCGTGTATAGGGTGCCCGAAATGCGGCTGAGATGCGGTTTGTTCACCCTCTTGATACAGCTCGCGAGCGACTTCGAGGTGGCCGTGCATCATGGCGAGGCTGGTATAATAGACACCAGGATTGGAGGCGTCGATACGCTGGCCGCCTTCGCCACCTTCGCCACCTTCACCACCTTCACCGCCTTCACCGCCTTCACCGCCTTCGCCACCTTCACCGCCTTCGCCGCCTTCGCCACCGGCAGAAGCGTTCAGGTAAGCAAAGACCGCGAACGGATCGGGACCCTCGGCATGGCCAGCTTCACCGCCTTCACCGCCTTCTTTGTGGTGACCAGCTTCACCGCCCTCGCCACCTTCTCCACCATCCTCGTGACGATGGCCGGCCTCACCGCCTTCACCACCTTCTCCGCCTTGATCGTTGTGGGCAAGCATCAGAGTGTCGGGGCCTTGGGTGAACTCGGGCGAGAGTTCGGTCTCCGCCCAGCTAGCTGTACTGGTACCCAGCATGACGCATGTTCCAACGCCGACCCAGAGCTTGGTACGAGTATTATTGGACATGGGGACTTCCTTATTCATTTCGTTAGCCATAGTGCTCAGCCGTGAAGGCCGGTTCGGTTACCGGATATAGAGGGTGCCGGTTGCGCAAGTTTAATGCAAACCATTCACACTTGTTTATAATTAACGGCAATTTTTACTGGAGTGGAGTGCTATCCGTGATCCTATGCATCGACCAGGTCATTCCGGCCGAGCTGCTGCAGCGGGTGCAAGCCACCCTGGCCGGCGCATCCTTCCGCGACGGTCGCGAGACGGCGGGGTGGCACGCCCGTACGGTCAAGCTCAACCAGCAGGCTGACAGCCGTCAGCCCGAAGTCGCCGCCCTGCGCCAAGAGATCACCACCGAGCTGCAACGCCATCCGCTGTTCCAGATGGCGGCCCGGCCCAAGCGCATGAAGCCATTGATGTTCAGCCGCTATGAGGAAGGCATGAGCTATGGCAACCATGTCGACGATGCGGTGATGGCCACACCCCAAGGCGCCATGCGCTCGGACCTGTCCTTTACTCTGTTCCTCAACGATCCGGACAGCTATGACGGCGGGGAACTGCTCATCGATTCCACCGCCGGCGAACAGACTTACAAGCTGCCCGCCGGGGCCCTGATCCTCTATCCTTCATCGACCCTCCATCGAGTCGAACCTGTGATTCGCGGCGAGCGGCTAGCCGCCGTGGGCTGGGCCCAGAGCCAGGTCCGCGATCCCCAGCAACGCGAGATCCTGTTCGATCTGGATACCACACGGCGTCAAGTGTTCGAAGAAAGCGGCAAGACCCGTACCTTCGATATGCTGTCGAAGAGCCTGGCCAATCTGCTGCGGATGTGGGCAGATCCTTGATGATGCTGGTAACCCTTGGCCTTGAACAACCATCTCACGCCGGGAACAATGTCTGTCTGAGGAAGGTGTAGGCCAGCGTCTGCATGTAGGCCTGCTGACGGTTGTCGGCCGCACCGCCATGGCCACCCTCGATATTCTCATAATAGAGCACCTGGTGCCCTTGCTCGCTCATGCGCGCCATCATCTTGCGCGCATGGCCGGGATGGACGCGGTCGTCGCGGGTGCTGGTCATCAGCAACAGCGGCGGATAGTCCGCCTCGGCGTCGAGGTTATGGTAGGGCGAATACTCCCTCAGGAATTGCCAGTCGTCGCTATCGGGGTCGCCGTACTCGGCCATCCACGAGGCACCAGCCAGCAAGCGGTGATAGCGGCGCATATCGAGCAGCGGTACCTGACAGACAACGGCACCGAACAGGTGTGGATAAGTCACCAGCATGTTGCCCACCAGCAAACCGCCGTTGGAGCCACCCTGGATGCCCAGGTGCTTGGGCGAGGTGATACCGCGCGCGATCAGGTCTTCGGCAACCGCAGCGAAATCCTCATAGGCCTTGTAGCGGTCGGCCTTGAGCGCGGCGCGGTGCCAGCGCGGGCCATATTCGCCGCCACCGCGGATATTGGCCACCACATAGACGCCACCCTGGCTAAGCCAGCCACGACCAACCCCACCGCTGTACCCAGGCGTCAGCGAGATCTCGAACCCGCCATAGCCATAGAGTAGCGTCGGGTTCTTGCCATCGGTCTCGATGTGCTTGCTGGCGACCATGAAGTACGGCACGCGGGTACCATCCCGGCTGGTGGCGAAATGCTGGCTGACATCGAGTCCCGCGGTATCGAAGAATGCTGGCGCCACCTTGAGTTCACGCGGCGTCTCGCCGACTCGTCCGTAATACAGCGTGGTCGGCGTGAGATAGCCGGTGACGATCATGAAATAGTCATCGGATTCCTCGTCATCCACCGCACCCACACTCACCGTGCCGATCCCGGGAGCGCCGGCGAGCGGCTCTTGTGCCCACTCTCCTTCTCCGGGAGTGAGCACATAGAGGCGGTTCTTGACGTTATCCAGGACGTTGAGGATGAGATGGTTTCGAGTCCAGGTAGTCGCCGCCAGCGAGGTGGTATCGCTGGGTTCGAACAGCACCCGAAATTCACGCTCACCGTTCATGAAGGCGTCGAAATCAGTCGCCAGCAGCGCCCCGGCGGGATAGGTCTCGCCAGCGACGCTCCAGGGCTCGCGCAGTTCCAGTATCAGCCAGCGCCGGTGTACCTGCTTGCGGGCCGAGTTAGGCACCTCGACTTTGCGCAGCATGCCCTCTTTGGTGCGCAGGTAGAGTTCGCTATCGTAGAAGGCGCGCGCACGGCTGACGAAGTCACGCTCATAGCCACGGGTATGGTCGTGCACGGCACCGATGGACATATCGTTCGGCTCGCCAGCATAGACGGTGGTCGCCTCACTCAGCGGTATACCGCGCTGCCACTCCTTGACGATGCGCGGATAGCCCGACGCGGTCAGCGAGCCCTCGCCAAAGTCGGTGTAGACGTAAACGGTGTTCTCGTCGATCCAGCTCAGCGCTCCCTTGGCTTCGGCGCGAAAGAAACCATCGTCGACCCAGCGCTTGTCGACGAGATCGAACTCGCGGGTCACATCGGCATCGGCGCCGCCCCGCGACAGCGAGATCAGGCAGTACCGGTAGGGCTCGCCCGGGTCCCGCGGCTTGAGGCAATGCGCGCCGTGCCAGACCCAGTTCTCGCCTTCGGCGGCATTGAGGGCATCGACATCGATCAAGGTCTCCCACTCGGGCTGTGATTTGCGATACTCGTCCGGCGTGGTGCGCCGCCACAACCCACGCGGGTGGGCCTTGTCCTGCCAGAAGTTGTAGTAGTGCTCGCCGCGCTTGACGACGAAGGGAATCCGGTCATCGGAATCGAGGATGGCTAGCAGGTCGCTACGCAGCGACTCGAAGCCCTCGGCAGCCTCCAGCCGGGACTGGGCCACCGCATTCTGTGCCTTGACCCATTCCAAGGCCTTCTCACCGTCGACCTCCTCGAGCCACAGATAAGGATCGGTCGCCTCCCCTGGCGGGGTATTGTGTGACGTCTTGCTCATCTCGGCTCTCTCTTCTTCGCTACCTGATTGGATTACCTTAGACTAAGGCGCGAGGGACGAAAGACAAAATGGCATAGAGAGCGAGGCGCATGGCCCCTGAAGACTTGAAGAAGCTGGTCACCTACAAGATGCCATTCGGCAAGTACGAAGGCCGGCTGATCGCCGACCTGCCCGGGCCCTACCTCAACTGGTTCGCCCGGGAAGGCTTCCCGAGCGGCGAGATCGGCCAGTTACTTCAGCTGATGCACGAGATCGACCACAACGGGCTGAGTTCGCTGCTCGACCCGTTACGGTAGAGAACAGCAGCCTAAAGGTGGAGCTGACACTACGAGCCAGCCCAAATAACAGCTTGCCAAACACCTCGGCACGCAACTGCAGGTTACGCCGTTCGATCGCTCGCAAGCCAGGATCCCCTGTACAGAACATGCTGCGCCCTCCTCAACTCGGCTTGTTCCGTTTGCCATGACGAGGCGTGCTTGCCTCTGCCGTTACTACATGGCTATGAGGGTAGTCTGTTCATTCACGGAGATACATTGGAAAACTTTGAGAACTGACTTTGCATGAATGCAAAGTCGGGTAGAGAGACCAGCTTGAACAGGGTATTGCTCACAAAAAAAGCAGGCCTCTTGAGAAAGGCCTGCTTTACGTTTTGTTAATCTTGTTATTCCTGATTCGTGTCTTTATTGCCCCGAACCAGAAGACACGCACCTACGGTAACGATGGCGCTTACAGCTATGACGGCAGCGATAGCGGGTACCAGCATTCAAGCTCCTCCTAGCCACCGTTCCCTGTGACAATCGATCAATATCGTAACATTGTGCATGTTAAATGCACCCAAGGGAAAATAAAAGAAACATTATTCTTTTATTTATTAACAATTAATGGTTGAGATATTACCCAACCAGGTCCTGATATGATTGCCGAAATACCCTCCAAAGATGAGGGTATTTCTGTCGACTCAATGGACTAGGCCAACGAAACGCCGCAGAAGTGCCACCCCGCACTATGCAGCATTGGCTTATAACTGCCTCCGCCAACGACTCTCGATGGTGTCCAGTTCGGTGGGACCGTACAGTGCCCGTGCATGGCCGCCATAATGGGTCCACAACTGGTCGCCGTAGTCGTAATGCCACCACTCACTGGGTAGGTTGGTGAAGCCCTGAGCACACATGGCGTGATAGAGCAGCCGACGATAGTCGCGAGCGCGGCGCTTACGTTCGTCGAGGTCATTCAGTCGCTCGAGGTAGTCGCTGTGCGAGGCGGGACTCGCTTCATCGAATAGCGAGCCCATATCCAGCATCAGACCGTCAGCGTCGCATAGCGTTACGTCCACGGCTCCGCCGGTGAGATGCGGGCTCGGTGCCAGTGGATCACGGCTGGGCACCGAGACGAACTCACGGGTGCGTTCGAGGAGCGTTGCCTCGTCGAATTCGGGATGGTGGGTGTGAATAGTCTCGTACAGGGTATCGAACAGGTACTGCTGAACCCGCCAGGGGCGCCAGCCATCCAGCACCACCAGCCCGATGCCATCCGGCAGCGCTCGGGCTACCGCCAGCAGACGCCGATAGACACTTTCACGCACGTAGCACTCCGGCACCGCACCGGGAATACCGAGCCGGGCATAGGCGGGAAACACCTTGACCGGTTCCGGCGCCAGGCTCATTGGCACCAGCGGCTCATCGCTGGGTTCGATCGGCAGGCGGCTCAGGTCTTCCCAGCACGGCTCGGCGAGATGGGGAATCGGTGTCTTGGCCCAAGTGCCAAGGTGAGAGTCGGACAAGGTCATGCGGGAATTCCAAGACAGTTGTACATCCTAGCCGAGCACCGTAGGCAACCACAGCGTCAGCCCAGGGAACAGGATCAGCAGTAGCAGCACCAGCAGCGCCATCAACACGAACGGCCAGATGGTGCGAAACAGCGAGGTGATCTCGAGCCGGCTGACCGCCGCGGCGACGAACACACAGGCGCCCATCGGCGGTGTGATCAGCGCAATGGTGATATTGAGCGTGATGATAATGCCCAAGTGCACTGGGTCGATGCCCGCCATCATCGCCACTGGCGAGAAGATCGGCGTCAGCAGCATCAGTGCCGACACCTCTTCCATGAACATACCGGTGACGAAGGTGATGGCGCTCAGCAGCAGCAGAACCAGCACCGGCTGCTCGACATAGGGTTCAAGCAGCGACACGAACTGGGTCGGCACCTGAGCATACGATAACAGCCAACTGATGGTCGCGGCAGCCGCCATGATCAGGAAGATCGCCGACGTCAGCCGCGTGGTAACGACGACCGCCTCCCAGAAGTCGGCTAGCCGCAACTGGCCGAGCAGCACACCGCACAGGGCGACATAGAGCGCCGTCAGAGCCCCAGACTCGGTCGGGGTGACAAAGCCCATCACGATGCCGGCGACGATAATGAACGGCGCGATCAGTGCCGGTAGCGCCCCAATCGCCGCCATACCCAACTCGCCAAGGGAGGGCCACTGCCCGCGTGCGGCCATTCCCTTGCGCCAGGCGTACCAGGCATTCATGGCCATGAACGCCAGGCCCAGGATTAGGCCCGGAATCACCCCACCCAGGAACAGATCGCCCACCGAGGTATTGGTCAGCGAAGCATACAGGATCATGAAGATGCTGGGTGGAATGATCGGCCCGATCAGCGAGCTGCCGGCCGTTAGCCCCGCCGCGAAGGCCGTCGAATAGCCCTCCTTGCGCATCGAGGGCACCAGTAGCGAGCCCAGCGCCGACGTATCGGCCACCGCCGAGCCGTTGACGCCGGCGAAGAATACGCTCGACACCACGTTGACATGCCCCATGCCACCACGCAGGTGTCCCACCAATAGCCGCGCCAGCCCCATCAGCCGCTCGGTCAGGCCACTGGCGTTCATCAGGTTGCCAGCCAGGATGAACAGCGGGATCGCCATCAGCGAAAACACATTGATACCACCGAAGAACTGCTGCGGCATCATGCGTGGCAGCATCGCCAGATCAACGAACAGGAAACCGACTGCCGCCGTGACCAACAAGGCCAGAAACAGCGGCAGGCCAAGCAGCACGTGCGCCAGGAAGACAGCAAGCATGGTCAGCGTCATACGGCTTCCTCCGCTTGGGACGGCAGCGGTGCCGGTCCGTACCATAGCGCCTGCCAGGCCAGTAGGCCAAAGCCAATGGGTAGCGACAGCATCGGCAAAGTGCGGCTGATACCCAAACCCGATGTGGTGAACATCGACACCGACTGGGCATAGCGATAGCTGAAGATCGCCCCGGCGACGACCAGGCCCAGTGTCAGCAACCATTGATAGAGGTTCAGGAGCCGGACCAAAGGCCCAGGCAACAAGCGCTCGATCAAGGCGACCCGCATATGACCGCCTTCCACCCATACCGCGCCCGCCGCCAGCATCACGCTGCCGATGATCAAGAAACGTGACAGCTCATCCGTCCAGATCGGCGCCCCACCCGCCAGGTAGCGCATGAATACGCCATACAGGATCACGCTCAGATTGATCAGCAGCAGCGCACTGGCAACGAACAGCGACACAGGGCGGCTGACCGCCAGCACTCGCGAGCGAAGCGAACTCATATCGGTATCCACGAAATATCGAAGGTTCGGCAGGGGGAGAAAGCCCCCTGCCGTCATGTCACTCGGCCAATTGCGTCATGCCGGCATCCTGCAGCGCCATGTCGATCCAGCGTTGCTCGATGCCCTGCTCCTCGGTGAGCCACTCGAGATAGGCCGGTTGCCCGATTTCGCGGAATGCCGCCAGATCTTCCTCGGAGGGCCTGATGGCTTCCATGCCCTGTTCCTCGAGATAGGCGATTCGCTCGTCGACCTTGGCTTCGTTGTGCTCACGGGCCATGGCATTGGCCTCATCGACCGCTTCCAGGAAGGCGGTGCGAACGTCCTCGTCCCAGCCATCGATCATCGCACCGTTACCGACCAGGAACTGGTCGGAATACTGGATATTGGCCAGGGTCAGGTAGTCCTGCACCTCATAGAGGCTGCCGAGGATGATGTACATCGGGGGATTCATCTGACCATCAGCCACGCCGGTGCGTAGCGCCATGTAGACTTCGGTCCAGGGGATCGGTGTGCCCGAGGCACCGAAAGCCTCATAGAGGGCCACTTGACTGGGATCCATGGCGCGGAAGCGCAGCCCTTCGAAGTCAGCCGGCGAATGGATCGGCTTCTGGTCATTGGTGAACGCCAGGAAGCCGCCTTCCTCGACCACCGCCAGCAGCTCGATGCCAGTACGCTCACGCAGGGCATTCTCGACTTCCTGCCAATATTCACCCTCATCGAAGAAGGTGCGCGCATCCTCGAAATCGGAGAACAAGAACGGGATGGCGCTGACGAAGACCTCGGGCACCAATGGTGACATCCCGGCAAAGGACGCTATGTTCAGGCTCGGGGAGTTCATGGCCTGCTCCATGCGCTCCTGTTCCTCGCCCAACTGACTGTTGGGATAGAGCTTCAGTTCGATCTCGCCATCGGTCTTTTCCTCCACCAGATCCTTGAGGTTGGTGGCAAAGACGTGCACGGCATTCTTGTCGGGGTCGGGGGCGCCGTTGTAGCTAAGGTTGACAGTGGTCGCCGCCTGGACAGTGCCTGCCAGGGTAGCGGTGGTCAGCAAACAGGCCGACGCCAGTGTCTTGAGTGGGAAACGGAAAGCCAGTGACATGGGTAGAAACTCCTTATTGTTGTCGTCCCCGTTATACGGAGGACTGCTGAGCATTAGCACATTGTTCAGCAAGCAGGCTAATCATTGCGCCGTTGACTATGCAATCCCAGTTATGTTGCTTTTAATGCAACACTCTGAGCATCCAGCAGCCGTGGCGAGTCGGCGTTGAAGAAACGCATCCCCCGGCGCAGATGATCGACGCAGGCGTGGGCCGCCACGGTCAGTTCCCGCCCTTCGCGGCTGACGATCTGCGCCTGGGCGCCGTTCAAGGCCTGATGTGCCATGGGTAGCACACGGATATCGCCGTGGCGGATCTCCTCCATCACCGTCAGTTCGGGCATGAAGGTCACACCGATTCCAGAACGCACGAAGTTCTTGAGCACCGCCACCGAGTTGGTGCGCAGCCGGGCCTGGAGGTGCACTCGTTCCTGCTGCGCCACCAGGTTGACCATCTGGCGCATGCCGAAGCAATTGTCCATCAGCCCCAGCGGCCAGGCCGTGAGGTCGGCCAAGGTTATCGGCCGTTCCAGCGCCAGCAGTGGGTGCTCGGGCGGTACGATCAGATCCAGCGGCTGACGGGTCTCGACATGCGGGAGCAGCAGTGGATCGACCGGCGGGGCGTAAAGCAAGGCCAGGTCCACCTCGCTATCCTTGACCAACGAGATCGCCTCGTTGACGCCGGCCATCAGCACCTCGAGCTCGATGCCTGGAAAGGCCGCCATGAACGACTGCAAAGGAGCGGAGATGAGATCGGCAATGAAGCCCTCGCCCACTGCGATGCGCACCTCGCCACGCTCCAGCCCTTGCAGAGCCATGAGCTGCGACAGCACCGCCTCTTCGGCCGTACGCTGGGCGTGGTAGTGCTCGACCAGCAACCGACCTGCCTGCGTTGCGCGCACGCCACTGCCGTGGCGCTCGAGCACGGCCACTCCCAGCACCTCTTCCAGGGCTTTCAATTGCCGGCTGATCGCCGAGGCATCGATATCCAGATAGGCCGCCGCCTTGCGAAGCGAGCCACGCTTGATCACCTCGCCCAGATACGCCAGTGCGCGTTGGTTGAGCATCGTGATTTCCTTATCCATATCGACACGACATTATCGCCAAGCAACGGACAGGATTCGACGTCAATGGCTCCAAAGCGGCCGGCTCTGCCAATCTTCAGGGAAACCCATCCAGCCAACATCTATGGCATAACGCTCCATGAGCTCTGCCAATCGTTGCCGAAAGTGATGGTGCCTGCTAATGCAATCAAGTAGATAAGCCAGCATCGTCAAGGTGTTATAGAGTCGCCGCTGACGGGATTCACCAGGCAAGGAAACCAGGCTTTCTCCGAGTTCCTTGGGATCACGTGGCAACACAAACTTGACCGCCAACTCCCGATTCCACAACCGCGCATGGTGAGCACAGTGGTTACGCACGACACTGAGGTGATGCAGAAAGGAGATCAGCAACCGCTCATCCAGGCCATAAACCCGCGAAATGGCATTACGGTCTTCTCGGTGCGCCAAATGATCTATCCATTTGGAGAGTTGACCGAAGCTCATGATTTCAACGACAGCCCAGATAGGCGGCAACGGCTCTTCATACTGGTCGCGGAAATGCTTGATGAAGATTTCGCGATTGCTTTGCACATCACGCAATAGACCAGCAAGTCCATTGCGGTAACACCATCTCCCGCTGTCCTTGAAGAGATGACTTTGCAACAGTGAGTGGGCGCCGTGTCGACTACCGATTTGATATGCAAAATGACCGCGCACCGAGACTTCGACTCGCTCAATGGCATCGAGTAACAGTAACCTCAGCTCCCTGTCGAATAGGTAGTGGTCGAGTATGGTCTCGAAACACGTGCCTTGCCTGAACCGATGGCTATCATGATCTTCTTCAAAGGGGAGCCAATATGCAGCGAGCCGGTAGTAATTCAAATGAGCGAGATAATGAAGGGCCCTAGGCTCGTCGCCCACTTGCATACCACGCTGCTTGAGGCGGGCAAGCTGTTCAACATAGGTCAGTGCAGGTTTGTCGTATTTCATGGGCCACACAAAAAGTAACCCCCCATGGTGCGCTGATCTTACGGGAAGCGTGGGGGGTGTTGTTGGTTCATACTTTAGCGATACAACCCGGCAACGTCAACGACACAGGGAATGCTAGACCGTTTGTTATCCTAGCCCCCCGTCATGTTCATGAAGCGCACCACCTGCACATCGCCATTGGCGATAAACCCGGTACCGCCGTTGACCAGGATCGCCTGGACATCGTCGCGTGCCACCCACTGCGAGACCACGGCACGAATCTGGTAGACGTCATCAGGCACGATACGGCGCTCGACTAAGCCATGCCCGCCCTCGGTCAATCGCGCCTCGAGCAGATCGCCGCTGCCATCCTCGGCGAAACCGCGAGTGTCGGAGACGGTCAACACGGCGATCCCGAGCGGCACGAAGGGCGTGTCTGCGGAAACATGGGCCATCAGGCTCTCCTATTGCATCAAACTGCTATCGGATTCGTCATCGAGTGCGATGCCGTCGACCCCCATCCGTGCTTCCAGCGCCAGCAAGTAGTGGCGCAGGGCGCGGCGAGTGGCCTGTTCGCGCAGCGTGTGCCGGACCCGCTCGGCGACTCGCTCGAAGGGCACCGCATGACCCTCGCGACGTTCGTCGATCACGACCACGTGCCAGCCAAAGCGCGATGCCAAAGGCCGCTCATGCAGGCCTTTAGGCAGGTGTTGCAGGGCACGGTCGAGTTCGGCGACGGTCTGGCCCGGCGCTAGCCAGCCCAGCGCACCGCCCTCATCTCTCGAGGGGCACGCCGAGTGACGCTGGGCGAATTCGGTAAAGCGCTCGGGAGAGGACTTGATCGCCTCGATCAGTTTCTGACCTAGCCGATACCGGGCGTCGCGGGCTTCGGCATCGTCCGGGGCGGCAGCCAGCAACACATGGCGCACGCGTACCCGGCCAGGTTCGCTGAACCGGGTGGGCACAGCGGCATGGAAGCGGCGGCAATCGTCGTCGCTGGGCTCGGGAATGTTCAGTTCCCTGTCGAGCAGTGTGGCGATCGCCAGATCGGTTTCATCCTCTCCCGTCACGTCCAGGCCGAGTTCCGCAGCGCGCTGGCGCAGTAGCTCACGTACCACGAGTGCTCGGGCAGCCTTGAGCTGGGCAGTGCCGGCACTGTCCGCCGGGTGGTATTGCATCTCCCCGGCGATGGCCTCCTCGCTGATAGTGGCCCCGCCGACACGAATGGGTGGAGGGATAATCCCCGCCGGGATCTGCTCGATGTCGATCATTTGCATAGTGATGGCTCCTTGGCGCGCATGTGCTGACTCGTAAGGGCGCCGGGGACAGGTCGCAGAGGGGGTCTTTTGCCATGGATGGCAAAAGTAGCGCCCATGGAAGGGTTCACAGCGCCCCCTCGTAGACCTGTCGCCGGAAAAGCCCGATGCCTTTGTTACCCCACCTCAAGCCCGGCGGCGGACAATTTGATACCGCCGCGTCACATAGCCGAGCGGTACGCTCCACACGTGAACCAGGCGAGTGAACGGGAATACCAGCACGATGGTCAGGCCGACCAGGATGTGCAGCTTGTAGATCCAGCCAATGCCTTCCAGATGCGCCGCGGCGCCCCCCTGGAAGAACACGATGGACTGCGCCCAATGAGCGAGCCGGAGCATCACGCCGCCGTCGAGGTGGCCGAGCGCCGGAATGATGGTCGCGAGGCCCAGCGTCACCTGCACCACCAACAGGCCGATGATCAGCGTGTCCATGGGGCTGGACGAGGCCCGCACGCGAGCGTTGGTCAGGCGGCGATGGAACAGCATGGCGCCGCCGACCAGGCACATCACCCCGGCGATGCCACCAACGACGATCGCAATCACCTGCTTGGTGCCGGCACTCATGAACGGCGCGTAGACCCAGTGCGGGGTCAACAGACCGACCAAATGGCCGAAGAAGATGGTGATGATGCCGATGTGGAACAGGTTGCTGGCCAGGCGCATGTGCTTCGACGACAGCATCTGGCTGGAGCCAGTCTTCCAGCCGTACTGGCCATGATCGAAACGCAGCAGGCTGCCGATCAGGAAGACGCTGCCGGCCAGGTAGGGGTAGAGCCCGAACAGGAGGGTGTTGAGGTAGTTCATGACAGGTCTCCGTTAATGTTCTGAGCGGAGCCGGTGGGTTCGAGAATACGCACCGCCTCGCCCTGGGTCGCCCGCTTGCGCTCGGCGAGTCGACGCCCCTCGGCGGACTGTAGCGCGCAGTCCTGATCGGATGCGGCGGAGAAACGCACCGCCTCCTCTTCCCATACCGCATCCAGTGCCTGGGGCGTATCGTCGCGCTCCTCCTCACGTACCTTGGCACGATGGCCATCGACGTCGGTCTCGGCACCGAACAATGCCAGAAGCGCCAACGGCACCCGGGCATGTTCGGCGTCGCGCTCTTCCAGCCGCGCAGTGAGTAACGCCAGGATGTGGCGAATCTCGCCCAGCCAGCGGCCGATCTCGGCCTCCGAGCGCGTGGACAGGTACTCGAGGAACAGCGGCAGGTAATCGGGCAGTTCACGAGCATCGAGCTCGAAACCGGCAGCCTCGTATTCGGCCAGCAGGTCGACCATCGCCTGGCCGCGATCACGGGATTCACCATGCACGTGCTCGAACAGCAGCAGCGAGGTCGCGCGCCCCTTGTCGAACTGGGCCACATAGGTGGCTTGCAGATCGAGCAGGTCGGCTTCCGCGATGCGCTGGCACCAGGCCATCAGCTCGGTGCGCAGTGCCGTAGGCCAGCGGCGCTCTGCCCCCAGTACCTCGATCATGTCGCCCGCCGCCTCCTGCAGCTCCGGCGTCGGGTAGTCGAGCAGACGGGCCAGCACGCGCAGGCTGCGCATGCCGACGGGTTCGATTTGCAATGCCGCCTCAGCCATGACGCACCTCCTCTGCTTCAGCATGGGGATCGTAGACATCGACCGGCTGCACCAGCTTGGTGGTCTGCTTGCGGCCACCGAACAGGCTCGCTTCGCTGTCGCCGCCATGACAGCCATTGCCGAAGCTGAAGCCACAGCCGCCGCGCTCGGGGAAGGCTTCGGTGGCCATTTCGCGGTGGCTGGCGGGGATCACGAAGCGATCCTCGTAGTTGGCGATAGCGAGATAGCGATACATCTCTTCCACCTGGGCCTCGGTCAGGTCCACGGCTTCCAGCACGCTGGCGTCGGCCTGGCCTTCGACGTGCTTGCCGCGCATGTAAAGACGCATTGCCATCAAGCGCTTGAGGGCCAGTACCACGGGCTCCTCCTCACCGGCGGTGAGCAGGTTGGCCAGATACCTCACCGGGATACGCAGCGATTCGATCTTGGGCAGCACACCGTCATATTCCACATGACCGGCTTCCGCGGCGGACTGGATCGGCGACAGTGGCGGCACGTACCACACCATCGGCAGAGTGCGGTATTCGGGGTGCAGTGGAAGTGCCAGCCCCCAGTCGATGGCCAGCTTGTAGACCGGCGACGCCTGGGCGGCCTTGATCACACTGTCGGGAATGCCGTCCTGCCTGGCTTGGGCGATCACTTGCGGGTCGTGCGGATCGAGGAAGATTTCGCACTGGCGGTGATAGAGATCGCGCTCGTCGGCGGAGCTGGCCACTTCTTCGATACGGTCGGCGTCATAGAGCAGCACGCCGAGATAGCGGATGCGGCCCACGCAGGTCTCGGAGCACACGGTTGGTTGACCGGCCTCGATACGCGGGTAGCAGAAGATGCACTTCTCGGATTTGCCGGTCTTCCAGTTGTAGTAGATCTTCTTGTACGGGCAGCCGGAGATGCACATCCGCCAGCCGCGACACTTGTCCTGGTCGATCAGCACGATGCCGTCTTCCTCGCGCTTGTAGATCGCACCGCTCGGGCACGACGCCACACACGTCGGGTTGAGGCAGTGCTCGCACAGCCGCGGCAGGTACATCATGAAGGTGTTCTCGAACTGGCCGTAGATATCGGCCTGGACCTGTTCGAAGTTGGCATCCTTGCGGCGCTTGGCGAACTCGGTACCGAGGATCTCCTCCCAGTTCGGGCCCCATTCGATCTTGTTCATACGCTGGCCGGAGATCAGCGAACGCGGGCGCGCCACCGGCTGATGTTCGCTTTGCTTGGCGGTGTGCAGGTGCTGATAGTCGAAATCAAATGGTTCGTAATAGTCATCGATCTCGGGCAGGTCGGGGTTGGCGAAGATGTTCGCCAGTACCCGCCACTTGCCACCGATGCGCGGTTCGATCCTGCCGTCCTTGCGACGCAGCCAACCGCCCTTCCACTTCTGCTGGTTCTCCCACTCCTTGGGGAAACCGACGCCGGGCTTGGTCTCGACGTTGTTGAACCAGGCGTATTCCACGCCCTCGCGACTGGTCCAGACGTTCTTGCAGGTCACCGAGCAAGTGTGGCAACCGATGCACTTGTCGAGGTTGAGGACCATGCCTACCTGTGAACGGATCTTCATTTCACGGCCTCCTGTACGGTGTCATTGCCCTCGCCGTCCAGCCAGTCGATACGCTTCATCTTGCGCACCATGACGAACTCGTCGCGGTTGGAGCCGACCGTTCCGTAGTAGTTGAAGCTATAGGAGAGCTGCGCATAGCCGCCGATCATGTGGGTCGGCTTGGGGCACACGCGCGTCACCGAGTTGTGGATGCCGCCACGCGTACCGGTGATCTCCGAGCCCGGCACGTTCACGTTGCGCTCCTGGGCGTGGTACATCATCGCCATGCCGTTCTTGACCCGCTGGCTGACCACCGCCCGCGCAGCGATCGAACCGTTGGCGTTGTAGACCTCGATCCAGTCGTTGTCTTCGACGCCGATATCCAAGGCATCGTCCTCGGACAGCCACACCACCGGGCCGCCGCGGTTGAGTGTCAGCATCAGCAGGTTGTCGCTGTAGGTGGAGTGGATCCCCCACTTCTGGTGCGGGGTGATGAAGTTCAGCGCCTTCTCCGGGTTACCGTTGGATTCCACCTGCACCCCGGCCAGCGCCTTGGTGTCGATCGGCGAACGATAGACCAGCAGGCTCTCACCGAAGGCGCGCATCCAGGCATGGTCCTGATAGAACTGCTGGCGGCCGCTCACCGTGCGCCACGGAATCAGCTCGTGGACGTTGGTGTAGCCAGCGTTGTAGGAGACGTGCTCGTCCTCGAGACCGGACCAGGTCGGACTGGAGATGATCTTGCGCGGCTGGGCGACCACGTCGCGGAAGCGAATCTTCTCCTCTTCCTTGTTGACGGCCAGGTGGGTGTGGTCGCGCCCGGTGATCTTCGACAACGCGCCCCACGCCTTGACCGCCACTTGGCCGTTGGTTTCCGGGGCCAGCGACAGGATCACCTCGGCGGCGTCGATCGCCGTCTCGATCTTCGGACGTCCCTTGGCCGGACCTTCCTGCTTGACGTAGTTGAGCTTGCCGAGTAGCTCGATCTCGCTGTCGGTGTTCCAGCTGATGCCCTTGCCGCCATTGCCGAGCTTGCCCAGCGCCGGGCCGAGCGAGGTGAAGCGCTCGTAGGTGGCCGGGTAGTCGCGCTTGACTTCGATCAGCGCCGGCATGGTCTTGCCGGGGATCGGCTCGCACTCGCCTTTCTTCCAGTCCTTGACCTCGGGCTGGGCCAGTTCGGCGGGCGAGTCGTGCTGGTGCGGCAGGGTGACCAGGTCGGTCTCCTCGCCCAGGTGCCCCACGCAGACCTGGGAGAACGCCTTGGCGATGCCCTTGTAGATCTCCCAGTCGCTGCGCGACTCCCACGCCGGATCGGTGGCCGCGGTCAGCGGGTGGATGAAGGGGTGCATGTCGGACGTGTTGAGGTCGTCCTTCTCGTACCAGGTCGCCGTGGGCAGCACGATGTCCGAGTAGAGGCAGGTAGTGGACATGCGGAAGTCCAACGTCACCAGCAGGTCGAGCTTGCCCTCGGGGGCCTCGTCGTGCCACACCACCTCTTCCGGCTTACTGCGGCCTTCGACGCCCAGGTCCTTGCCCTGGATGCCGTGACGGGTGCCCAGCAGGTACTTGAGCATGTACTCGTGGCCCTTGCCGGAGCTGCCCAGCAGGTTGGAGCGCCAGATGAACATGTTGCGCGGGAAGTTCTGCGGATTGTCCGGATCTTCCGCAGCGAAAGCCAACTGATTACAAGTCAGTTGGTCCACGACATAGTCGACGGTGGACTTGCCGGCGGCCTTGGCTGCTTCCGCCAGGCGCAGCGGGTTGGTACCGAGCTGCGGCGCGGACGGCAGCCAGCCCATGCGCTCGGAGCGCACATTGAAGTCGATCAGGCTGCCGCTGTAGTCGGCCGGATTGGCCAGCGGCGAGAGGATCTCCTTGACGTCGAGCTTCTCGTAGCGCCACTGGCTGGAGTGATTATAGAAGAACGAGGTGGAATTCATGTGGCGCGGCGGACGCGTCCAGTCGAGACCGAACGCCAGCGGCAGCCAGCCGGTCTGCGGACGCAGTTTCTCCTGGCCCACGTAGTGGGCCCAGCCACCACCGCTCTGACCGATGCAGCCGCACATCACCAGCATGTTGATCAGGCCACGGTAGTTCATGTCCATGTGGTACCAGTGGTTCATGCCGGCGCCGACGATGATCATGCTGTGGCCTCGGGTCTTGTTGGCGTTGTCGGCGAACTCACGGGCGATACGGATGCACTGCTCGGCGGGTACCCCGGTGATCTTCTCCTGCCAGGCCGGCGTGTAGGGCTTGACCTGGTCGAAGGACGTGGCGCCGTCGTCCTCGTCCTCTTGCCCCTCTTTACTTCTAAAACCGCGGTCGATGCCGTAGTTGGCACACATCAGGTCGAATACGGTGACCGCCAGCACCTCACTGCCATCGGCCTTGGTCAAGCGCTTGGCAGGCAGACTGTGGTAAAGCAACTCGTTACCGACGACGTGATCGAAGTGCTCGTGGGCGATGCCGCCGAAATAGGGGAAGGCGACTCTGGCCACGTCGTCATGCTTGTCGGCCAGGGTCAGCAGCGGCTGGATCTCCTCGCCGTCGGCGTCGCGTGGTTCGAGGCTCCACTTGCCCTCTTCCCCCCAGCGGAAGCCGATGGAGCCACGCGGCACCACCAGTTGGTCGCGGGTCTCGTCCCAGGCCACGGTCTTCCACTCGGGATTGTTGTCCTGACCGAAGTTGGCGGTGAAGTCGCTGGCACGCAGTTGCTTGCCGGGCACGAAGCTGCCGTCGTCGCGCTTCTCGAGTTCGACCAGGAACGGCATATCGGTGTAGCGCCGTACGTAGTCGGTGAAATAGGCGCTGGGTTTGTCGAGATGGAACTGCTTGAGGATCACGTGGCCCATGGCCATGGCCAGCGCAGCATCGGTGCCCTGCTTGGCGGACAGCCACTCATCGGCGAGCTTGGAAACCTCGGCGTAGTCCGGGGTGATGGCGACGGTCTTGGTGCCCTTGTAGCGCACCTCGGTGAAAAAATGGGCATCAGGGGTCCGGGTCTGGGGCACGTTGGAGCCCCAGGCGATGATGTAGCCGGAGTTGTACCAGTCGGCGGATTCGGGCACATCGGTCTGTTCGCCCCAGGTCATCGGCGAGGCCGGCGGCAGGTCGCAGTACCAGTCGTAGAAGCTCATGCACACACCGCCGATCAGCGACAGATAGCGGCTGCCCGCGGCATAGCTGACCATCGACATGGCCGGAATCGGCGAGAAACCGATGATGCGGTCGGGGCCGTACTGCTTGGCGGTGTAGACGTTGGAAGCGGCAATCAGCTCGTTGAGCTCGTCCCAGTCGGCACGCACGAAGCCGCCCATGCCACGGGCGCGCTTGTACTGCTTGGTCTTGGCCGGGTCCTCGACGATCGACGCCCAGGCCTCGACCGGGTCGCTCTTCTCCCGCTTCGCCTCTCGCCACAGCGCCAGCAGCGGCTTGCGGATCATCGGATGCTTCAAGCGGTTGGCGCTGTACAGGTACCAGGAATAACTGGCCCCACGCGGGCAACCGCGCGGCTCATGGTTGGGCAGGTCGGGGCGGGTGCGCGGGTAGTCGGTCTGCTGGGTCTCCCAGGTGACCAGACCGTTCTTGACGTAGATCTTCCAACTGCACGAACCGGTGCAGTTCACCCCGTGGGTAGAACGTACGACCTTGTCGTGTTGCCAACGGGCACGATAGCCGTCTTCCCAGGCGCGGGATTCGTCGCGAACTTCACCATGATCGTTGGCGAAGGGCTCGCGGGTCTTGCGGAAGAAATTCAGCCGGTCAATGAAGTGACTCATGGTCGATCTCCAGGCTCCTCATCAAATGGGCGACCGCTCGGGGCGGCTCCTGATGAGGATTCTGGGAGATCGATCGGTAAATTACTGCCCGGTTACCTCCATATACCCGGGTTCTACCACCAAGGGGATAGAGGCCCGTGTCATGCGGGTTACGTCATTGATTCAGGCATGTAATCGTGGGCATGAAGTTGCTCCCACAACATCACCAACATGCACACGCCTAACGCTGCATAGAGAAACATGAAGCCGGCGGTACGAATGCCGCCCCAGGTGTCACCGAGCGCGAACATCAACGGCAGCATGGCGGCGAATGCGCCACCCAAGGCCAGCGCCAGCCCTCCTACCCGGGCCATGTCGTCGCCGTGATCGCGATGGATCAAGCGCATCAGGCTTCCCTTGCCAATCCCCATGGCCAAACCCATGCTTCCCACCAGGGTGACGAACCCCCACAGCGGCATATGGAAGCTGAAGGTCAGGTCGTCCTGTACTCCCTGGATATTGATCGAGAAGCTAGGGTAGGAAAGCCAGAACAGGCAGGCCAGCACCCACAGCCCGACCCACCAGCGCAGGCTGCGGAAGTTGCGCCAGTCGGCCAGCGCCCCTCCGAGGATCTGACCAAGCCCGCAGGACAGGGTGAAAGTCAGCGCCCAAAGCGCGGCACTCGCCAGCGGCAGGTGGTATTGCGCGGCGAGATAGCCCGGTAGCCACAGCGCCAACGCCACGAAGGCGCCGAAGAAAAAGCTATAATAGAACGCCAGCCGCCGGGCTGCCCAACAAGACGGCAGCCATGTTCGGTAACGCGGGGGTAGCTCACGCGGTGACACTGTGGATGCCGAGTCATCGGCAAACAGCCATAGCAGCAACGCCACCATCACGATGAGCAACAAATAGAGCGTAGGGGCCAGGCGCCAACCATAGGCCTGACTGACCAGCGGCAGCAGCAGGTAGCTCAGCCCAGCACCCAGCATCCCGGCACCATACAGCCCGAGGGCCAGGCCGGCATGCCGTGACGGCCCCCAGGTCGCCACCCGCACCAGGCCGGCCACCAGGGTACCGGCACCCAGCCCCAGGCCAGCCCCAGCCAGCAGGAACTCGATGTAATGCTGAGCCTGACCGATCCACCATAGGAAGGGGCACACCAGCCACAGACAGGCGATCATCACCCGCTGTCCGCCTATGCGTTCGGCCAGCCGTGCCGCAGGCAGGCTAACCAGCGCACCGCTGAGCATGGGGCTCGCCAGCAACCCGGCGAAGGCCAGTTCACTGAGGCCCAGGTTGCTATGCAGTTCGACGCCAAGCACAGCGAAAATGGTCCAGCAGGCGAACACCAGTGCAAAAGCCAGCGGCGACAACAGGATGACCACCAATGGCCGGTAGCCAAGGCTCGGGGTGGGCAAGGCGGCTTCCGAAGAGGGGAACATGGTGAAAATATCTCGGGTATTAGTTACGATAAATTCTCGATTGCGGGGCCAATGGCGTCAAAAGGGCATCGGGGGTATTCCTTTCGAGGTAAAAAAACCCGGCAACCTGTTCGGCTGCCGGGTTCGTACTCCACATCTCTAGTGAGACGATTAATTCACGCTGTTGGCCAGTGCTGCCACTTCATCGGCGGAAAGCGCCCCGCTGTAGAGACGGAAATCGTCCAGCGAGCCCTTGAGGTAGGGGTCATTGTCGTATTGGGAACGACCCAACCAGTTTTGTGTCAGGTTGCCTATTTTCGCCGGGGAGAAGCGGATGTTGCCACTAATACTACGACCCACTTCGCTGCCATCGACATAAAGCACCGCCGTTTGATCTTTCAGTGTCAAGACCACATGAATCCACCGGCCGCTGGGGAATGCCGGCGCATCGAAGGTATTGTCCCCGTGATAGCTGATTTTGGTACTCGCGAAACGGGCGCTGCCGCTATTGTTTCTGGGAGCCAGGAGAATGTACCGATTCGTCCCATTGCCGAAATCGAAGAGGCGGGCCCAGTCGCGGTTCTCGTCGATTCGCACCCAGGTGGCCACGGAGAAGTCGGTCAGACTATTGATGACATCGTCCGGCAGATCGATGTAATCGTCCACACCATCCAGCACCACGGCATTGCCAGCGATGCCGTTTGCCAGTGTCGGGCCGTTGACCAGGGTAGCGGCCGAGTCGCCCACCGTGCTGGGCACCTGGTCTCCGGTCACTTCGTCAAAGCTCAGGTGCAATCGCAGGCGCACT
Organism: Litchfieldella anticariensis FP35 = DSM 16096; assembly: GCF_000409775.1. Classification (GTDB taxonomy): domain Bacteria; phylum Pseudomonadota; class Gammaproteobacteria; order Pseudomonadales; family Halomonadaceae; genus Litchfieldella; species Litchfieldella anticariensis. Next base: position 232,447 of record NZ_KE332395.1, read on the forward strand.
CCGGCTTTCGCCTCCACGACGTTCGAGGGATCGCTTTCCCCCTGTGACGAGGTGGCGGTTACTCGGTAGTAGTAATCCTGGCCTGCCACTACATCGGTATCCGTATAGGTCAACAGATCACCGGTGTTGACAGTGGTGATGGTCGTGAAGGGACCGGACGGCGAGTCCGCGCGCTGCAGCGTATAGCTGTCGGCTCCCGTGGCGCCCCACCATGACAGGGACACGCTATCGGTATTCAGCTCGGCGGTCAGTCCTCGTGGCGCGCCGCCCGCGGGGAAGGGATCCAGGGTCTCGGTCAGCGTATCCCAGCCCATCTCATCGTCTACGATGATGTTCCGGTTGAGCAAGTCGTCGGACATCCTGGCAAGCCACGGCGCATCGATCCCCAGGCGATTGACGTACTGGTTGTAGGCCAACTGCCACACGGAACGCAACTGACCACGGTTTATATCCGAGATGACTCCCTGATAGGTCTTCCAACCGGTGCAGTTTGCTCCGTAGGGGATATAGGGCACGTCTTCGAACTGGTTGTACTTGGCGACGTACTCGAAGGCGGACAACAGGGCATAATTGTCGTAGCTGAACAGGTCCGTCCCGTGGCGCAGGGCGGTCTTGGCGATAACACCGGTCAACAGCACACCCAAACGGGTATGGCCCTGATCGCGGCCACTTTCCTGATACTGCCCCATGTTGCCGGGATGGCGGTAAAAGATCAGGTTCTTCAGCGCGCCATTGCCTTCGCCTTCGTACAGATAGTCCAACGCCTCGTTGTAGATGTCCGGCCGATCGGCGAAGACGCCGATGGACATCATGCCGGCGATGTTGGCCAGATCCCAGTTGGCCCAGTAGTTGCTGATGCAGGCATCGTTATGCTTCACCAGGAAACCGTGGTTCATCGGGTAGAAAAGGTTGACCAGCATGTCCTGGAAGCGCGCCAGATCCTCGGGCGCCCAGCCGTCATAGGTGCGCATGATCTCGCCGATATTGGCAAGCTTGTAGCCGGCCAGGCCCGCAGCCAGATAACGGTCGGCGTTGCCCGTCACTTCCGTCAGCGTGGAGGACCAGGCGTTCATGAACTTCACCGCCAGGTCGCCATAGGCGGGATCGCCGGAGATCTTCCACCGCAGCGCCAGGGCATACATTTTCTTCATTTCATTGACTAGACGGCCATAGTTCTGCCCGTCACCGCCGCGCCTCACTACCGACAGTGGCGCGGGGCCTTGATCCAACCGTGAGTAACTATCGTGGATCAACTTGTTCCAGCCCTCGATCCAGGGCGATTCCTGGGCCTGTATCTTGGCGCGTATGCGCGCGAAATCGTCCTCGGTGTGCAGCAGACTGGGGTGCGTGAAGCTCGTCACGTGGGTTCCGGCGTCATCGGCCACGGCTTGATGGCTCGAAAACGCCAGCATCAGCAGGAAGCCGAACAGGGCGGCGATACGCCCTGGTATGCGCGAACACCAGGTCACGGATCGCACGCTGGGCGTGGGCACCCTGCGTCGTGTGGATTCCCATGGATGGCAAATCATTCATCGATCTCCTTATGATCGTGAGTTTTCAAACAAATCAAGCACATCCTTTTGCAAATCGATCGTCCATAATTCGCCTAAAAGTCACTCCGATCACAGCGGAACGACCTCGCCCCCAGGAAATTTCTTATTGATATGAATGGATATCCATCTGGAGTAACCACCCAGACAGTCATCCCGTTCATTTATCTCTCGCGCAGGCAAATACAAAACCGAATATTCATCGGCCTTGAAACCCCGAAGAAAAATTAAATTTTGGCCTGTCGCCAAATACAAGTGAGCTGTGTGAGTTACCGGCTTATAGCGGACTCCTTTTCCTTCGATGAAAGACACTAAGGAAACACTGCATAAATGTCTGCGCTACTCAATCGCTGCGTTGTGCGGTGCTCGGAATCCTTACATATACCCCATATGCTCCGGTTCCTGCGCTCCGGGCGCCTTGCGCTTGAGCATGCTCGCCGATTTATTCAGCGCTTCCCTAAACACCGGAAAAAGGATCGCTGCCGCCGGAAAACGACATGGACGAACTCGCGTCGATTCGCTGAAAGATCAGCGACCTCTGGCTTCCTTCAAGTTCGGCAGCCCCGCTATCCTGGCCCCGCATGCGGAGTGGTAGACCGGAGGCTTTGCGACCCCGTCTTTCGTACGGGTGTGCCTTCCAATGTGTTAGAGCGAGGCGCAAACTACGTCGCAAGCACATGAGTGTCAAGCAATTCACTTCTCTGCGTTACTGCAGCGTTGACGGCGTCAACGACAGAATAATAAAAGCCAAATAAGCCCCATAAAATTGATCTTTTTCTGCCTTTCCCAAAGCGGATATAAAGCTTAAATACGCAACCTGAATCTTGATCACCTGCCATCACAGGGACTCGGCGACAAGTTTGAGGTTCTGCTTTTCGCCAGTCAGTGAACATGGCGCGCTTCGCACACCGCACAAGGAGTTGGAATCAAAGTTTTCTTAAAATCTGGACTTTATATGGTGTCGAATACGTTCACTTCCTCCTGCATGCAGAGCGTCTTTCCCTATCACTGGCAAACCCGTTTGATCGGACGTTCAGCGGAGTGTCGAGTTTGCTGGTCGGAGGAACAGCCATGGCTACTGACCCCGGAAGGCAAGCGGCCCTGGGACCGAAACGCCTGGGGCCGGGACAATGCCCTGGTATTGCTGTTGACGCCCGAACAGGTGGTGGTATGCGACGTCTTCTTCCCGGAAGCCGCCGGGAAGAACCTGAATACGCTGCTGCACCATGAGATATCGCGATTCACGCCATTCCAGGCCAGCGACGTGATTTTCGCCGTCGGTCGCCGCCAGGTTCGGGAGCAGCGCCTGGAATTGACACTGGCGGTAGTGCTGCGAAAGCGTCTGGAAGCGTTGCTGGATCGGCTGGCCGAACGAGGCGTGGCACCGGACCGGGTGGATGCACTGGATGCCGATGGCCGTTCCCTGGATGTTGACCTGCTGCCCCCCGAGCGCCGGCAACGCCGTTATTCCTGGCCACGTCTGATCAATGCATCGCTGATGGCGAGTTGCCTGTTGCTGGCGGTGTTCGCGGCGTGGCTGTGGCTGCATGACCGCGAAAGCATGCTCGAGGAGATGACCGCCGAGGTGCAACGGCTACAGCGCGAGGCCCATGAAATCACCGAGCTGCGCCAGCGGTTGGCCGATAACGACAATGCCACAGGGTATCTTGCCGGCCTGAAACACCAAACGCCTTCCATGCTCGAGGCCCTGCAAGACCTGACCCAATGCCTGCCCAACGATACCTGGCTGGAACGGCTGGACATCAAGTCGCAGGGGGAAGTCATCATGACCGGCCAAAGCGGTTCCGTCGGCGGCTTGATCGGCCAACTCGGCGCATGCCCGGGTATCTCGGCTCCCCGCTTCCAGGGAGCCATTCAGCCGGATGACCGCAGCGGAAAGGACCGTTTCTCCCTGCTGGCCGATATCCCCGTCGTTACCGAGCCGGCGCTGGAACCATGATGCGCCCCCTGAGCCGGCGGGAAAGCCAGATAGTCGCCCTGGCGCTGATGTTGCTGCTGCTCGGCGCCGCGACCGCCGGCATTTACCACCTTCTTGTCGTGCCCATACAGGAGTCGGAGGCACAAATGGATGAACTGCGCCAGCGCCAGCAACGCTATCGGCAGGTCATCGGTCAGAAGGAGCGGCTACAGGCGCGGTTGGATGCGGCAGTGCTCGATGTCGGCCAGAGCGACAGCCTGCTGGAGGGGGACGATCCTGGGACCGCGCAGGCGGAGCTGATGTCACGCCTGTCCGCAAGCGTTGTCGGCACCGCCGAACTGGGACCGGGATGCTCGTTGCTGGAAACCCTGCCCGTCAGCCGGCCGCAGGCGGAGTCGCCCTATACGCGGGTGACGGTGAACGTCACGCTGGAGTGCGCCATGGAGCCGCTGACGGCGGTGCTCCATGACCTGGAAAACGGCCGCCCCTTCGTGTTCATCGATCAGCTCACTCTCCAGCGTCGCTCGGGTGTCCCCCACGAAGGAGGTGCGGGGCGATTGAGCGTGCGGATGACCGCCAGTGGCTACCTGCGCAAATCGATCCCGGAGCAACCCCCTGGCACGGTCGGGGGTGGGCAATGAACCGGGCATTGCTGCGCAAACTGAATCTCCCGCTGCTGGCGGTGACCCTGTTGCTACTGACACTGTGCGTCGGACTCTGGCAGGGCTGGGGAGCGCAAGTGGAATGGCTGCCGGCGGATTCGGGGACAACCATGACGGAATCCGCCACTACGCCCGCTTCCGCCGAACGAGAGGCCCCGCCGCTGACGGCCTATCAAGACATCTGGCAGCAGTCGCTGCTCAGCCCTTCCCGCTCTGGGGATGTGGCGGAGCCGCAAGCCGCTCCAGCGATATCGACGCCTCAGCCTCCAAGAATGGAAGCGCTGACCCTGACCGGCACCCTCGCCAACCAACAGATGCAATTGGCCTTTTTCAGGGATGAGAGCGGCAACGCCATCACCCTTCGGGCCGGCCTGGAACTGCCGTCCGGATGGTTACTGACGCAAGTACGACGAGACGAAGCGATTTTCACCTTCAACGGCACGACCCAGGTGTTGCGACGCGAGTTGCCGCGAATCCCCGGGCTGGCCGTACAGACTGACGAGTCCGACCGATGACGTTTGGCAAGATCATCCCGCGTTCCCTTATATCTCCCATCGTTTCCCGTGCTGGTACGGGTCGTTCGGTCTGGACGGCATTGATCGGCATATTGCTGTTGCAGGGCTGTGCCCCGCTCGACACGCGACCGGGCGTGGATCAGGCCCTGCTCCGGGAAGGGCTGGCCGGAACCGGGGCACAGCGGCTGGCCGTGGCAACGGCTTCCGGAACGGAGATGCCCGCCCGGGAGGAAGACCGATCCGCGCCGAACGGCCGCGGGGAATGGGTGGAAGGCAGCGGGGAATTCATCCAGGTGCCGCCCATCGGTACGCAAAGCGGACCGGCGGCTGGCGGCGGCTACTCCTTCAACTTCGAGAACCTGCCGATCCAGGCGGTCATCAACTCGGTGCTGGGCGACATGCTGCACGATAACTACAGCATCGCCCAAGGCGTGGATGGACAGGTCACCTTTTCCACCTCCCGCCCGGTCGATGAGGCACAGGCCGTCTCCATCCTCGAAAGCCTGCTGGCCTGGACCGGCAATGCCATGATCCGCGATGGCGAGCGCTACGTCATTCTGCCGGCCGACCGGGCGGTACCGGGCAACGTCGTTCCCTCCCTGCCGATGGAAGCACCGGAGATCGGCCTGTCGGCACGCCTGTTCGTGCTGCACTACATCTCGGCTCACGAAATGCACAAGCTGCTCGAGCCCTTTGCGCGGGAAAATGCCTTCCTGCTGGTGGATTCGAACCGCAACCTGCTGGCCATGTCAGGAACGGCGGCCGAACTGGACAACTATCAGCGCACCATTGACACCTTCGACGTCAATTGGCTGAAAGGCATGTCGATCGGCGTCTTCGATCTGCAGCGGTCGAATATCGAGGAACTGATGCCGGAACTCGATCGCCTGTTCGGCCCCCAGGGCGACACGCCGTTGGCCGGCATGCTGCGCTTCATCCCGATTCAGCGCACCAATGCGGTGGTAGTGATCTCGCCCCAGGCGGAGTATCTGCGCGAGGTGCGGAAATGGATCGAACTGATCGACCGTGGCGGCGGCAACGAGCCACGGATGTACGTTTACGATGTGCGCAACATGAAGGCGACCGACCTGGCGGTCTACCTGCGTCAGATCTACGACGACGCCCCGATCACCGAGTCGCCGACGGCCAGCGTCGCGCCGGGGTTGCGTACCACGACGCTGACCGGCAACGGTCTGGGTTCCATCGGTAGCCTCGGCGGCAGTGAATCGGCGATGGGAGAAACGAGCGGAGAATCCGATATGGATGCCAACCGGGTTTCAGGCACCGGTGAGACCGGCGGGGCTTACGATACCGCCTCGTCTCCTGCTTACTCGGGCGACGAGGCCGATAGCGGTGTGCGTATCAGTGCGCAAAAGAGCAGCAATCAGTTGCTGATCCGCTGCCGCCCCAGCGAATGGGAGGAGATCCGCTCAGCCATCCAACGGCTGGACAACCCACCGCTGCAGGTGCAGATCGAGACCCGCATCCTGGAAGTCAGCCTGGTGGACGAACTGAGCTACGGCGTGCAGTGGTTCCTGGGGCGACTGGCGGGCAACAGCACCACCAGCGGTATTGCCGACCGCTCCGGCCACCAGGGCGCGCTGGGGCAAGGCGGCGCCGGCTTCGGAGGCACGGAATCGCTGTTCTATTCCTTCCTCGGCCATGACCTGCAGGTGGCCCTGCGTGCGCTGGAAAGCAAGGGCAACACCCAGGTGCTGTCGGAGCCCTCGCTGGTGGTGATGAACAATCAGCGCGCCCAGATCCAGGTCGGGGACAACATTCCCATCACCCAGACCTCCATCAACCCCAGCAGCACCGATCTCAATGTCGTCAGCAACGTGCAGTACGTGCAGACCGGTGTGATCCTGGACGTGACGCCACGCATCAACCCGGGCGGGCTGGTGTATATGGATATCGAGCAGCAGGTGAGCAATGCCAGTGCGACGGTGGATGCCGCCGGCAACCCAACCATTTCGACTCGGGCCATCGCCACCCAGGTAGCAGTGCAGTCGGGCCAGACGATCCTGCTCGGCGGGTTGATCCAGCACAACAACTCGCTTCAGGACGACCACCTGCCGGGGATAAGCAAAGTGCCCGGAATACGCTGGCTGTTCGGCAGCCGCGAGCGCCGCGATAACCGCTCCGAACTAATCGTGCTGATCACACCGCGAGTGGTTACCAACGACCGCGAGGCGCAGCAGGTGACCGACGAGTATCGCCGACGCTTCCGGCTGTTGCAGCCGATAGAGGCCCCGTCGGAGGCATGAGCGGAATGCACGGAGTGGACAGTCCGCGCCTGACGGAATCGGATCTGCTCAAGCCGTCCGATCTGGAGCGTGCCCGGCGCCTCTACAATCCGGTGACGGACGGGCGCTTTTCCGCCTTCCTGATCCGCCTGGGGCTGGTGTCGGAGCGCGATCTGGCAGGCTTTTTCGCCGAAACGCTGGCGCTTCCGCTGCTACGGGCGGACGCCGAGGAGCTGACGGCTCCGGATACCGACACGCTGCCCGAACTCTCGGTGCGCTTCCTGAAACAACACCGCCTGTTCCCCTATGCGATGGATGACCAAGAGATCCACGTGCTGATGGCCGACCCCGAAGACAAACAGGCCATCCACGCCCTGGCCTACGCCAGCGAGCGCGGGGTACGAGTCAGCGTCGGCCTGGCCAGTGAGATCGACGACCTGCTCGAACGCCACTACGGCCAGGGGCGTTCGGCCATCGGCACGCTGGTGGAAAGCATCGTCGACCCATCCGAGGGGGCGGAGGACGTGGAGCATCTGAAGGATCTCGCCTCCGAAGCGCCGGTGATCCGGCTGGTCAACCTGCTGATTGGTCGGGCGGTGGAGAAGCGAGCCTCGGATATCCACATCGAGCCGTTTGAAAACCGCCTGACGATACGTTATCGCATCGACGGCGTCTTGCAGGAAGCCGAAGCACCGCCGGTCAGCTCCACCGCCGCGGTCATTTCCCGGATCAAGATCATGGCCCGCCTGAACATCGCCGAGCGGCGGTTGCCTCAGGACGGCCGCATCATGATGCGGGTACAGGGGCAGGAGCTGGATCTGCGTGTCTCGACGGTACCGACCAGCTTCGGCGAGTCGGTCGTCATGCGTCTGCTGAACCGCGAAACAGTACGCTTCGACTTCGCCAGCCTGGGCATGGCGGATGGCATGGCGTCCCGCTTCCGCGACCTGCTGGCGCAGCCCCACGGCATCCTGCTGGTCACCGGCCCCACCGGCTCGGGCAAGACCACCACCCTGTATACCGCGCTGTCGTCGCTGAATACCGCCGAACGCAAGATCATCACCGTCGAAGACCCGGTGGAATACCAGCTCGAAGGCATCAACCAGATCCAGGTCAGGCCGGATATCGGCCTGGATTTCGCCCAGGCATTGCGCTCCATCGTGCGCCAGGACCCGGATGTGATCATGGTCGGGGAAATGCGCGACCTGGAAACCAGTCGCATCGCCATCCAGTCCGCCCTGACCGGTCACCTGGTGCTGTCCACCCTGCACACCAATTCGGCGGCGGCCAGTCTCACCCGTTTGCTGGACATGGGGGTTGAGGACTACCTGCTGGTCTCCAGCATCAACGGCATTCTCGCCCAGCGGCTGGTACGCCGACTAGACCCCGCCTTGTGCGAAGCCTACGAGCCCCTGCCGGAAGTGGTCGAACGCTATGGCCTGGAACGCTACACGGCCGAGCGTCCCATTCGACTCTATCGACCCCGTGACGGGCTGGCGCCGGGCGAGGGTTACGCGGGGCGCTGCGCAATCAGCGAACTGCTGGTCATGAACGACGAACTGCGACGGGACATCATGCAGCATGCCGACGCCACCGAGCTGGAGCGGGTAGCGCGCCGCCAAGGCATGCAAACGCTGCATGAAGATGGTCTGCGGCTGGCGCTGCAGGGGGTGACCACGCTGGACGAAGTGATCCGCATCACCCACGACACTGGCCAAGAGCCGCAATAGGAGTCGAAATGCCGCTTTTTGCCTATCGCGCCATGAGCCTCTCGGGGGAACGAAAACAAGGCACGCTGGAAGCGAACTCCGCGCAAGAGGTGGTCGCTTACTTGCAAGAACGTGACCTGATGGTGGTGGACGTCAGCGACGGTACGGGGGCAGGTGGCTGGCGTCGTTGGTTGCAGCGCCCGGCGATGACAGGGGCCGAACGGATACTGTGGACGCAGCAACTGCAGACGCTGCTGACGGCGGGACAGCCGCTGGACAGGGCCTTGGGCCTGCTGGCGGAGCAGGCACGGCACGAACCGGCGAAGCGGCTAATCGAACGCCTGCGCGAGCGGGTCAAGGGCGGGACGGCACTATCCACCGCCCTGGCGGAAGAGCATGGCACTTTCCCTCCCTTCTATATCGGCCTGGTACGTGCTGGAGAGATGAGCGGCAGGCTGGAAGGCAGCCTGACCCAGTTGCACGCCTATATGGAACGCGCCCAGAGTCTGCGCAGCGAAGTGAGCAATGCACTGATCTACCCTGCCTTTCTATTGGTGGGGGTACTGGGCTCGCTGGCACTGTTGCTGAGTTACGTCGTTCCCCAGTTCGTGCCGATATTCGCCGATCTGGGGGTGCCGATACCGCTGATCACCCAGGCGATACTGCTGCTTGGTGAGCTCCTTCGGGACTACGGCCTCCTGCTGCTGGCACTGCCGGTTTGCACGCTCTGGCTGATGGAGAGACGGCTCCGCCAGCCGGAGGTACGACTGCGTTGGCAGCGACGCTGGCTCACCAGCCGTCCGCTCGGCCCCTTCTTGCAGCGCCTGCATGCCGCGCGGCTGGCCCGCACCCTGGGCACCTTGCTGCAAAACGGCGTGGCGCTGGATCAGGCCCTGGTGCTGACGCGGGAGGTCTCGCGCAATGCGGCGATATGCGAGGCGCTGAGCATGGCGGCCGGACGGGTCAAGGATGGCGCCCTGCTGTCGGCGGCGCTGGCGGAAAGCCGGCTGTTACCCATCCTGGCCATCCAGATGATCCAGGTCGGCGAAGAAGCCGGCCGACTCGACGAGATGCTGCTGAAGGCGGCGGCACTGTTCGACATCGAGATCAAGCGCGGCCTCGAGCGCTTCATGGCCGCGCTGACCCCGTGCCTGACCCTGATCATGACACTGCTGGTGGCGGTGATCATGCTGTCGATCCTGCTGCCACTGACCAGCCTGACCAGTGGTATCTGATCGAGTACATCGACTCAACCCTCAACATCGACAAAAGGAACCGCAATGCAACGTACACGGACCGGCAACACCATGCGACGCCGACACACCGGGAACGGTCGGGGCCAGCGCGGCTTTACCCTGCTGGAAATGCTGGCGGTGATCGTGCTGCTGGGCATCGTCGCCACCATCGTCGTGCGCCAGGTCGGCGGCAACGTCGACAAGGGCAAATACAGCGCCGGCAAGGCCCAGTTGGCGAGCCTGGGCATGAAGGTGGAGAGCTACGCGCTGGATAACGGCACCCCGCCGCAGCGACTCGACGACCTGGTCGAACAACCGGCCGGCGTCAACACCTGGCTCGGCCCCTACGCCAAGCGCTCCGATCTAAAGGACCCGTTCGGCCATGCCTTCGGCTATCGCGCACCGGGAGAGCACGGCCCCTTCGATCTCATCTTCCTGGGTCAGGATGGCCAACCGGGCGGAGACGGATACAGCGCCGATATCGGCAACTGGGAATAGCCAGCGGTGCCGGCGGGCCAAGGCCACCGACAGCGGGGGTTCACGCTACTGGAGCTCATGCTGGTCATGCTGTTGCTGGGGATCGCCCTGGCCTCGGTGTCGCTGAGCATCGGCCACGGGCTGGGTGGCCGGCATGCCAAGCAGAATATCCATGACCTGGCCGCCGCACTGCGTAGCACGCGCATCACGGCGACCCGTCGCGGGCAGGAGGCCACGCTGGCAATCGATCTGACAGCACGCACCTGGCAGGCCCCCGGACGAGAGGCCCACGCCTTTGCTCCCGAGCTGGATATCCGCCTCACCACGGCGGAACGCTTTACCCGGCAGCGTCAGGGAGCCTATGTGTTCTACCCCGATGGCAGCGCCAGCGGAGGTGAAATCCACCTCAGCGACGGCGACCAAAGCTGGCGCATCGACATCGACTGGCTGACAGGAGGGATCAGCCTGGTGGAGCCAGGCCGATGACGCGACAGAACGGCTTCACCATCCTCGAGCTGGTCGCCGCACTGATGGTGCTGGCGCTGGTGATGACGGTCACGCTGGGGATCGTCGGAGATGGTAGCCGGCTCACCGCCAGGGGAATGAAGGCTGACCGCATGGCCCTTCAGGCCCGTTCCTTCATGGAAGGCTTGGGACTGGTAACGCCGCTTTCCCCCGGCGACAGGGAAGGAGTGCTAGCGGATGGCAAGACCCACTGGCACCTGCGCGTACTGCCCCATGGCAGCGAATCCGCCACCGCGGAGACGTTGTACCGTTTGGAGCTGGTACTGGAGCGCGACGGTATGCGGCAGCGTTTTTCCACCCTGCGGCTGACGAGCGGGGGGCAGAGCCAATGAGGTCCCTATCGCAACGTCAGCGTCAGCGACGACAGACCGGCTTCACCCTGCTGGAGCTGCTGTTTGCAATGCTGCTGATGACCGTACTGCTGCTGATCTCCTGGCAAGCGATCAGCCAGGCGCGCAAGGCCAGCGAAAATATCGTCCGGCTCAACGAACAGGAAGAGGAGGTACGCACCGCCCAGAACTATCTGCGCCAGACCATCATGGAAGCCATGAACCATGCCATCGACGCCGGCAGCAGGCGTCAGCGGCAAGTGTTCATTGGCGAAACCACCCGGTTGAACTTCGTCGCCCCCCTGCCCAACCGCTTCGGCTCGCTGGGGCCACTGAGCCAGGAACTGCGGTTGCTGCCGACACAAGAGGGGCAAGAAGCCGAAGCCGGCCGGCGTTTGCAACTCACACTGCGCACCGCGCCTCCGGAGCCGCCACCCTCCATCCAGGCCCCGCCATGGGAAGAGCAGCGGGACCTTCTGCACGGGATCGAAACGCTGGCGTTTCGTTACCTGGGCTGGAGCGAGTACGGCGAGCCCGACGCCTGGCGCAATGACTGGCCCTGGCCCGACCGCCTGCCCATGGCGGTGCGCATCAGCGTGACGTTCACCGATGGACGGCGCTGGCCGGTGCTCACGATCCCTCTCCGCCACAGCGAAGCGGGGTACTGGTAGGTGAAGGGCTACAGGCATATCGGCACCGGTCACCGCCAGCGGGGTGTAGCACTGATCATCGTGCTGTGGATAGCGGCGTTGCTGGCGGTAATGGTAGCGAACCTGATGTCGGCGGTGCGCACCGGCAACCAGCTCGACAACCATCAATTGCAACATACCCGCGCGCTGATGGCGGCGGAGGCCGGCGTCGAGATGGCAGCGGCCAACTTCCTGCGGGGCAATCCGCAAGGGTGGCGTCCGGATGGCCGGCTCCAGGAACTGCACTTCGACGACACCGCCATTGAGGTCCGCAGCTACAGCGACCAGGGCAACGTCAACATCAACATGGCGAGTGCGGAGCTGCTGGAAGGGCTCTTCATGGCGGTGGGCGTGGACCATCCGCTCGCCGCCAGGCTGGCCGATGAAGTGGTGGACTGGCGCGACCCCGATCAAAGCCCCAGGCCCCACGGGGCCGAGGCGGAAGCCTATCTGGCAGCGGGCCGGCACCGGCTTCCGCCCGATCGATCGTTCCGTTCGATCGCGGATCTGCGCCAGGTGCTGAGCATGAGCAACGCCATTTTCCAGAAGATAGAACCGCTGGTCACGACCTCGTCCGGCCTCGAGATACCCCGCTCGGACCTGGCCGCCCCCGCTGTGAAAGACGCGCTACGCCGCAGCGGCGGGATCCAGATCGCCGGCACGCCGGGACGCCCCAGCACCGTGCTGACCGTCGTCAGCCGGGTCGCCATGCCCGGCGGTGGCTGGGCAGGAGTGGTGGTAACCTTCCAGATGGTGCCAACGGATGGCGGATGGCAGCAGCGGCCCTATAGGATGCTGTACCGCCGCGAATTCTGATTCTCGATAGCGGACCGATGGTGTTAAAAGAGCACCGGAGATATCTCTTTCGAGGTACATCCGCTATTTCCGGCCTAGGATATAGTCAGACGCTTCAAGATGTTCGCCCCCGGAGGGGCTTCCCGGCTAGATGAAACTCCTGCAACGCTCCCTGGTCGCACGCATCACCGCGTCGCTGCTGGCCATCAGCTTGATGGCGCTGGTCAGTATCGTGGTGACCATGGCGGTGGCCAGTGGCAGTCGCGGCGACGCCGCCGCCATCAACATGGCCGGCTCGTTGCGCATGAATACCTACCAGATCGTCGCCGCCCTGCAACGCTACGAGCAGCAGCCGGGCAACGAACAGCGTGAACAGGTCACGCACCTGGCCGAGCGCTTCACGCAGCGCCTCGACAGTCCTGAGCTGACCGCCAGCATCCCCGAGGCCAATGATCATGCCCTGCTGCGCCAATACCAACTGATTCATAGCCGTTGGGACGAACAACTGGCCCCGCAGGTCAATGCGGCGATCGAGGGCGACGAGGTACAGGCGGCGGATCTCAACGCCACCCTGGATAGCCTGGTCGGCGACATCGACGCACTGGTGACATTGCTGGAACAGAACAGTGAATCGAAGATCCGTCTGCTCAGCCTGCTACAGATCCTGTTCCTGGCACTGACCGCAGTGGTGGTGACCATCGCGCTTTATGACATACGCCACAACCTGGTCGCTCCACTACGCCAACTGGTGGTGCTGGCCCGCGAAGCGGCGCACCGCAACTTCCGTCATCGCACCCGTATGCAGGGCAGCGACGAGCTGGCACTGCTGGGGCGTACCTTCGATACCATGGCCGAGGAACTGGCCACCAGTTATGCCGAACTCGAAGAGCGCGTGTCGCGCAAGAAACAGGAGCTCGAGCGCAGCAACCGGGCGATGCAGATTCTCCACGACGGCAGCCGTACCCTTTATGGTGGTGGCAACGACCTGTGCGCCAGCGCTGCGCCCATGTTGCGCGACCTGGAATCGCTGTTGGACATCGGCCCTATCCGGCTATCGCTCAACGATCCTCAGGATGAGCGCCAGATCCCTATCCTCGCCACCCACTCGGCGACTCGTCCCGAATACTGTCGCGATCACGACTGTTACGCCTGCCTGATCGATCCCCGGCCGCTACGGATCGAGCAGGGCCCCGACGCCGAATGCCTGCTGCTGCCGGTGAGCGTCGGAGACGAATTGCTTGGCACCCTGGAAATCCGTTATTCCAAGGCCAAGGGGCTCAGCGACAGCACGCGACGGCTACTCAACGCGCTATCCGACCAGTTGGCCACGGCGATCTACCTGCAACGGCGCATTGAAGAGCAGCAACAGGTCTCGCTGATGAACGAGCGCACCATCATCGCCCGCGAGCTGCACGACTCCCTGGCGCAATCGCTCTCCTACCTGAAGATGCAGGTGGCACGCCTCGAGCGCATGCAGGCCAAGCAAGTCCCCCACGAAACTCAGACCGAAGTGCTCGATGAGCTGCGCACCGGGCTCAACAGCGCCTATCGCCAGTTGCGCGAACTGCTGACCACCTTCCGACTCAAGCTCGAAACGCCGGGGCTACAGGCAGCGCTGCGCCAAACGACCGATGAATTCGCCGAGCGTATGCAGACCAAGGTGGAATTCGACTACGACGTACCGCCGCATCTGCTCAATCCCAACGAAGAGATCCACGTGCTGCAGATCGTGCGCGAGGCGCTGGCCAATACCCACAAACATGCCCAGGCCCACTGGGCGGCGGTCACGGTACGTTTCGCCAATGCCAGGCTGCAGGTACGTATCGAAGACGACGGCATTGGCCTTGCCAGCGGCGACTCTCCACCGCAGCATTATGGCTTGGTGATCATGCGTGATCGTGCCCACACTTTGGGTGGCGAGTTGCAGATAGGCAATCGCGAGTCTGGGGGTACCCGGGTCACGCTGGAATTCATGCCGCAGACCGCGCGCCTGATCTCCCAACATCCAACGACGCCGTCAGAAGCGCTAGCCACGATAACCGAAGGGAACAGGACCTGACCCATGGCCAAGTCAGAGCAAGACACAGCGGCAAGCATCCTGATCATCGACGACCATCCGCTGCTGCGCCGTGGCATCAAGCAATTGCTCGAACTCGAGGATGACCTGGTACTGGCCGGTGAAGCTGGCGAACCGGAAAAGGGCATCCATATGGCCACGGAGCTCGAGCCCGACCTGGTGCTGCTTGACCTCAACATGCCCGGCATCGACGGCATCGAGACCCTCAAGCGGCTGCGCGAAGCGAATTTTGCGGGCCGAGTCGTGATATTCACCGTCTCCGACAACGAAGAGGACGTGATTGCCGCCCTGCAGGCCGGTGCCGACGGCTACCTGCTCAAGGACATGGAGCCCGACGACATGGTGCGCCAACTACGCCAGGCCGCCCTGGGTCGCATGGTGATCAGCGAGAACCTCACCGCGCTGCTCGCCGCAGCCCTGCGCCAGCAACGCTCGGCACCCGCCACGCCGGACATCCACAGCCTGACCCAACGCGAGCGCGAGATTCTCCGCGAACTCGCGGCAGGGCTCTCCAACAAGCTGATCGCCCGCAAGCTCGATATCACCGAAGGCACCGTCAAGGTGCACGTCAAGCACCTGCTCAAGAAACTCAACCTGCGCTCAAGGGTCGAAGCGGCGGTATGGGCGGTTCAGGAAGGGCTGGAGGCGAGGGAATAGCACAGCAAGCCCACTACGAGATAGTCGGGGCGGTTCACTCTCGACCACAGGTGGGATAGGTAAGCCTATTAAGGGTGAGAAAGCCGATTTACCCCAGCTAACCGCCCGTTCCAAATCATCTCGAAATGGCTCGTTTGCACGATGGAGGCTACTGGCCTGGGGGTCATGAGTGCCCAGCACGTTGCCCCTTGCCGACGTACCGAGTGATACAGCAGCCCAGGCATACCGCCGTCCCTGATGGCCATCCCCAGCGCCCGAGATGCTGTGTAGTCACTAGGCGCATAGACCGAATCCCCTCGTGGGATTACGAGGCCGTCAGCCATGCCTTCTTCCTCAAACCGGCACGCCAGCCCTCGGAACACGAAGCGCTCATAGCTCAAGTCAGGTACATTCCGCCAGTAGCTCTCCTGATGGTACTGTACCTCCGCCAAGGCCGTGTCGATGGTGTCAGCGATATAAAGCACGCCAAAGGTACCGTCACTGAAACGTGATCCATCCGGATTGAGATGTGTAAAAGGGGCTGTGGCGTAAGAACACCCCTGGATACTAAAGGGTATATCCTCTTTTAAGATCAGACCCAAATCCCCCACCTCGGTCTGCAACCGCGGGTTGGTTAGCACCTGGAGTTCGTAAAGCGTTTGGAACTCATCAGCGCTGGCCACATCGTCGAAGACATGGATGGGGGGAAACTTTGAGTTCACCAGGCGGTGCCCATGGCGACGGCTGGAAGGCAGGACTGGCAGATCATCCGGATTCACCACCGTGCCCCCCGCAGGGCATCGATCCGACGAAAAGTCTCGTAGAGCGAGACGATATCGCCTTGGGCTATGACATCCAGCGGAGTTCGGCCATTGAAGAAGTCGTTATGGTTCTCCATCTGCATGAAACCGTACAGGTTTTCCGGGTTGTCGAAGATCACGCGAAGTGCTGAATGAATATTCAGCACCAGGCTGATCCGTGTGAGCTGGTCGGTGTCGAGGCTGACCTCCCAGTCCGGGTCACGACGCTTCGCCCGGGCATAGGTACTGCGAGAGACCCGGAGGATAGCTGCCCCCTGTTCACCGGTGGTGCCCCACTTGTCCAAGATGGCAACTGCGGCCTTCAGGCCGGCGCCGGCCTTAGCCTTGCTATGAACAGCGGTTTCCATTGTGACCATGAGAGCTCTCCTCATCGCACGTGTCTATAGACACAAATTTAGCATAAATGTGTCTATAGATACACTCAAAGTCTGAACCTCTGACCCACTCTGTCTTCAGAGAGAGCAAGACTCCATGAACAAGACAAAGATAATGAGCGTAATCAGGAGTATATCGACTCTGGTTTCTGGAACCTGAACCACCCCGGTCTATCACCTGCTACCGCATCCCGCTTGTAGTGCCAATTTTGAAAACGCGTTTTCAGATAAGTCAGTAACATACGCTTCAATCTGCCGAAATCGGGAGCATCTGATCAAGACATTCAACCTGAGGTCGGGGGTCGGGGCGGCGATATATTCCCTGCCACTTTTTCTTTTTCATGCTTTGGCAAGACAAAAAAAGCCATAATTAATGAAGAAACAGCTCCCATAAAAAATGCACTAGGGAATCCAAATAGTCCTTCATCAGAGCTCGCTGTCGTGACAGGCAACCAAGTCCATACTTGAGCTCCAGAACCACCAGCAACAAAGACGATCAGATAAGCCTGAAGAGATTTCCTCAGCTTCATCAAACTGTATAGTACTGCAAGGAGAAAGGCTGGCACACCAAAGAGATAAAGCGCTGTCAATGAGGTGAGAAGCAGAATTGCCGGCAGTCCACCAAAAGTCTCCCACCAGCCATCACGCATATCCTGCTCGAATAGTAGGCCAAGAAACATCACGGCACTCATTATGAATAGTGCCACAGCAGCGGGGCAAAGCGTGAAGCCAATAATCACCCGCCAAGAAGGATACTTTGAATTATCGTTCATGTTTTACATCCCTGAGAAAACAGCACCTGAAAAACAGGCAATCATATTCGATTTTCTTGTTATAGCCCAAGATGTTTATGCCTCTTGGCATCTGGTCCCTATCATCTATCGACAGTCATGACGCAAACTTCCCCACTAGAATTCATCATCTTCCTTGATGTCAGAGCAAACCAATTCCTATCTTTCAGATCTTTTCCACGGCTCGGTATGCGAGTACTCAAACGCTTGCTGGAAAGGGCATGAACGGGGTGCCCCAGGCAGCAGCGGCCTCGAGGTCAGTCGCCCCCACCCGACTGGCGGGCCTCAGGCCATATGACCTCGCCCTCCATTACGCTAGGATTAACAAGACGTTGGTCCCGCCGAACTTGGCTTCATGAAAAGGATGACAGACGCATGGACACTCGCATGATGGATCACGAATACGGTTACGGCCTGGTAAGCCGTTTTTTCCACTGGCTCATGGCGCTGCTACTGCTTTGGCAGGTGATATCGGCAGCCCTGCACCTATTTTTCGACGATACGCCGGTCACCGATTTCTTTTTCGGTTTCCATTTTTCCAATGGCGTATTGCTTCTGTGCCTGACGCTATTGCGCGGCATCTGGGGATTGATCAATCTTTCCCACCGGCCACCGCATGGGCGCGGCATCGAGCGCCTTGCCGCCCTCGGTCACGTGCTGATACACCTGCTGCTGATCGCGATCCCTTCAATCGCCATCATTCGCGCCTACGGCTCCGACCGGCCGTTTTCGGTCTTCGGCGTGCAGGTCTTTTCCGGCAGGGAAACCGAGATCGAGTGGATGACGAATCTTGGTGGCCAGTGGCACGGCCTTCTGGGCTGGGTGCTGTTCGCGCTGATCGCCGGCCACATCGCCATGGACTTCGTGCATACCTATGTATGGAAAGAGCCATTGATCAGCCGAATGACCAAGGGTAGCGAACTAGAGTAACGAGGCGGCGCCAGCGGTAGGTAGACTTCGACCTGACGTCGATGGCCTGGCGGACGGTCTGTTGGTTGATCTCGGGCACCTCGGCGACGATGCCGTCGGCGGCCTGGTAGGTCTGGTCGCCGCCGCTGACTAGATTGCCTTCCATTGCCATACCGTTCACTTCCGCTTGAACAGCCGTGAACATCGCCTTCCTATCCACCAGCCGAACACAGCGGCGAGCACGATGACAAAACTTCTCAACACATCATTCATCCCGTCTTCTGTTAATGCGGGCACGAATTTAATCACTAAGATAGTGATCAATAACGACCCGAATATCCCGGAGAGCCCAAGCTTATCCATCAGCAAACCGATCGGTGGTATTTCTTCATTCGCCTGACGGTTCTTCTCAATAGTCGCCGGAGTAACAAAATCGCCCCATCGAAATGAGGTATTTTGCTCAAGATACTGCTTCACCGCCTGCTCAGACTCAAACTTCTCTATGCGGTCATCCTGCTGAACATCCTGCCCCGCTTGGCACAGCCGCAACGCATAACCCTGCTCCGTCTTACTCAACTCAGCGCGATGCACGATATCGCCTGCAGCAGTTGACTCGATAAAGGAAGCGCGCATTGGTGAATTTTCAGCCTTATAGGTCTTCTCATTTTTCCGCTCTTTTTGCTTCTGCTTGTCACCCTCTTCCAGTTGACGCCTCTTTTCTGGATATTTTTGCCAATACCAAACGCCGATAAAGTCAAGCAGGGATCCGAATAGATACATACCCACGAATCCCACAGCCCATACACGATGCCAGCGTTGCTGTCCTGGGCCATAACCTCTCAGCTCGCCGCCGAACAGGGCATACAACCACTCCCAAATAACCAGACTATTCCAGAAAAAAAGGAAAATTGCACAAACGCCTAAGGTATATTTAGCTTGGCGCTTAAAAAAACCCGGCCACGTCATATCTCGTGCCGCCATTATTGCCGCTCCTCATTATCGATACCTGGCAACAAGGCAGGTGCGTTACTGATTACAGTTTGTGCCGTGTTACCAATAGTGTCAGCCGATGGCAGGGGTACACTGAATGTTGCCGGGGTTTGGAAATACGGCACACTGACTTGGGACGGTATATATGATGCCATCCCTTTAATGCGATCACCGAACCAAGTACCAGCCCCACCAGTTACCGCTCCCATACCGATGCTACGTATCAAAGACTTATCCTCGTCATACATCCAATTGGTAGCGGCCGTGAGCGTACCGCCCGCAGCACCGCCCAAAGCGGCATTGCCCAGTATTCCTCCACCCGCCATTGGGCCATAGCCCAAGGCAGTGATGCCAGACATCAGTGTCTGACCGGGACGGTATTCGCCCCCTTGCACATACTGTCCTAGTGCGTCGAAACCTGCGTCGGTGGCGAATAGCCCTGCCGCTCCGCGAGCCGTCAGGGTGGCTGCCGCATAGGGGCCAGACACCGGGAATGCCACTAGGCTGGCGATACCACGGGTGAGCGCCTCCTGGCCTTGTTCGATCTCCGCCCACGTCCTGCTATCAGTCTGGTTGAGGTTGTAGGGTAGCCCTGCCGCCATGGCGATGCTGCCCGGGAAGCGTAGTTTGGGCTCGGGACGAGGGCTCGGGGTAGGAGCCGCCATCGCACGATAGGGAGACGATACTCCCCCTGTCTGTTCGATAATGAAATCGACCAGTTCCGGCGACGTATCCGTTGGTACCATCTGGACGAGATGACGGGTGTTACCGTCGCCCCCAGGGGTAGCGAGCCATTCACCGCCGAAGTCATAGTAGCTGGCATCAACAGCATCGAGGTCATGCAGATCCACCACGACGTTAGATCCCGGCGACTCTCCCAGCTCATCGTTAAACATTCCGCGCAGAGCTTGCTCAATTTCTTCAGCTGTGTATTTGCCATCACTTTGCTCAGCAAGTTGTTGAGCGATCTCTTTCTCATGGGCGTGCGCTTGGCGGTTGTACTGCGTCGAATACCCCGCAATCTCGGCGCCTTGGTTGACATCGCCGTCGGTCAGTTCGGCGGCGATGATGCCGGTGATCTGCGAGGCGGCGACCAGCAGTTGCGGGTCGTTGTCGACCAGTTCGGCGAGGTGGTCCACCAGCGCTTCGTTGGCGCCGGCGGCCAGCGCGCCGGTTCGGAAGTCGCCGCCGGTGGCTTCGGCGACCGCTTTCTGCGGGCTGCCGGATGGCAGGTTCTGATCGCCCACGGCGTCGAACAGCACGGCGGCGACCACTTCGGTCAGTACGCCGTCGAGGCCGGCTTCGAGGTTGTCACTCAGGCTGCCGCCTTCGATGGCGGTGCGCACGCCGGCGTTGATGGCGGTTTGCGAGGCGCGCTCGCCGGCAAGGCGGGCGATGTCGCCGGCGTTGCTGAAGTCGAGTTGGTGGGTGTCGGTGGGCTCGCCCATGACGCCCCGGGTGATCCCGGCACTGGCCGCCGCTACCGCATAGCCTTTCATGGCGTCGCTGGAGAAGGTGTCGTCGAACACATCGCCCAGGTCGCCGCGGTTGTTGATGGCGCTCACGGTGGCGGTGGTGGCCAGTGACGCCGCCGCGGCACCACTGGCCACCAGGCCACTGGCAGCACCGGCGGTGAAGTAGGTCACAATGATGGCGATGACCAGCATGGCGACTCCACTCAGCCCGGAGTGCTCGTATTCCCAGCTATCGTGGATTTCCTTGACCTGCCGCCAGTCGATGTCGCCGCGTTCTTCCATCTCCTTGAGCCAGGCGAGGTCGGGGTCGGCCTCGACCATGACGTCGATGGTCTGGCTGACGGTCTGTGCGTTGATCTCGGGCACCTCGGCGACGATGCCGTCGGCGGCCTGGATGACGAGGTTGCCCTTGGCGATCAGTTGACTCTGGCGCAGGGTTTCGTCGGTGCGTCCTTCGCCTTGGGACGATTGCCAGGCGACGTTGCCGCTGCGCTCTTCGTGGGATTCGGTGTGGAAATCGCTGGCGGCTTCGAAGTGGATGGTGCCGCCGCTGGCCAGCGTCAGGTCGTTACCGGCTTCGAGGCGGGCGCCCTGGTAGCGTTGGTCGACACCACTGACGACGGTGAGATCATTGCCGCTTTCGAGGCGGCTGCCCACGGCGCGAATGTCGTTGATCTCGTCGCGTTGGTAACTGCTGCTGAACAGGCCACTCTCTTCCTTTTCGTAGAGGGAGTAGTCCTGGTCGTTGGCGGCAAGCAGCTCGACGTCGCGACCGGCGATCAGGAAGGCGTCGTTGCCGGCCTCGGCGTCGCTGGCGATGAGGCGCAGGTCGCGCCCGCTGCGCATGGTGAGGGTGTCGCCGGCCACCATGTTGCTGCCTTGCTGGCGCACGTGGCGGCTGGTCCAGTCGGTGGTGGAAGTGTGAGATTCGTGGTGGCGGACGTTGGCCGCCGAGGCGAGGGTGAGGTC
>NZ_KE332396.1 GCF_000409775.1 Litchfieldella anticariensis FP35 = DSM 16096
CAGCCAATCGTCCAGGAGGCTCTTGGCCTCTTGCGCGTGGCCGGGAGGAATGTCGGTCCCACCCCAACGGATCGGTGGCGCCCGGTCTCGTGGTCGCTTCCTCACTCATGGGTGTCATTCTGATCAGCCTTCCTCGCACACCGGGCATAGCGCTCGCTCGCGCCGGATGGCACGCTCCAACGCCTGCGGGGCGGGGGTGGTCTCGACGTCGACGGCGCCGTTGGGTGGCAGGGCCTGCTGGCCCATGCCGCCAGCACTGCCACCGCCGGCTTCGGTGAGCGTGGGGCTATAGGTCACGCCGCTGCCATCGACGCGCAGCCAACCGCCGCCGGCTTCGAGCACCAGCTTGGCCCCGGCCTTGAGGTGTACGTGCTGGCCGCCTTCGAACAGGAGCGCCCGCTCGGCCTTTTCGTGGTGGGTGCCGCGAACGATATGGTGGTCGTCACCGTGGATCTCGGTGCGCCGCTCGCCTTGCACGCTCAGGTGGTCGTCGTGCTCGATCTCGCTGATGCGGTCGTGGTGCACCTTGAGGTGACGGTCGTGACCGATCTCTTCCGAGCGGTCGTGCTTGACCTTGAGGTCGAGGTCGCGTTCGGCGTGCAGGTAGATCTGTTGCGCACCGTTGGCGTCTTCGAAACGTAGCTCGTTGGAACCTGACCCGAGGTGAGTCTTGGTCTTGATGACGGTGCGGGTCTTGTGCTCGGGGAGGGCGTAGGGCGGGACGTTGGTGGCATGGTAAGCCGGGCTGATGATGATCGGCTGATCGGGGTCCGCCTCCAGGTGGTCCACGATCACGGCCATGCCGATACGGGGGATGGCCATGACGCCGTAGCCGCTGCCGGCCCAGCCCTGGGCGACCCGGATCCAGGCGCTGGCCGCTTCGTCGGGGGTGGCGTCGCGGTCCCAGTGAAAGCGCACTTTCACGCGACCGAATTCGTCGACGTAGATCTCCTCGCCCTCGGGGCCGACGACGGTGGCCATCTGCGGTCCGTGGACACGCGGCTTGGGGGTGGGGTCGGTGCGCCATGCCTGGTCACCGGGGGTCAGCGTCAGGGTATTGCCGTAGGTGGTGGCGCCTGACGTGGCATTGATGGCCTCCTCTTCGGCGGCCTGGGGCTGGGTGCCTTCATGAACCACGCCGATCACCTGCCAGTCGCGGTTCATGTCGTCCCTATCGTGGCCGGTCAGGTCGAAGCGCACGCCGGGGCGTAGTTCGGCGAGGTCGCTCTTGCCCGTGGCGACCAGGGCATCGCCGCGCAAGTGCTCGAGGCGGTAGCGGGTCAGTCGCCGGCCCGGCTCATCGGCCTTGAAGCCGCCATGCCAGTCGTAATGGGTGTAGTTGGCACGCTGCCCCTCGAGTCGGGATTCGTCGGTGTCCTGAGTGTGGTGCTGTCGGTAGGCTGGCTTCTTGAAGTACCAGTCCTCGAGCGTGGCGCTGGCCGGGCTGATACGCGACTGCCGCTGCAGGTGATGCACATGATGGGCGGCGGCGCTGCCACCGGCACGGCTGTGGTAGGGGCGTTCGCCCAGGCGTGGCAGCGCTTGGGGATCGTCGGTGAACACCAGACGGTGGGCGTCACCCTCGAACTCGTGGAAGTAGACCAGACCTTCACTGGCCGCCAGACGCTCGAGATAGGCCAGCGTCGTTTCTCGGTATTGAACGGTATACTCTCTGACCGGCAGTTCCCGCGTCACCGCCCAGGTGACGTCGGTGATGCCCACCTCGTGGCAGAGCTGGGTGATGATCGTCTGAGCACTCAGATCCTGGAAGAGACGGCAGTCGTGAAACAAGCCAAGCCGCCGTATGGCCGGTCGGATCACCACGTCGTAGTAGGTGCGGCGATGTCCTGGGTCGCCACGCCGAAAGGCGCACACCACCCCATGGAGATGACGCCGTACGTCACCGCGCTGCCAGATGGTGAAGCTTGCCTCGCGGTCCAACCAGTCCTCGGCGGAAAGCTCGGTATCGCGGCTGGCGAAGGTCACCGTCAACTCGAATGGCCGCGATAGGTGCTCGGTGTACTTGAACTTGGTGACCGCTAGTGCCAGGTCTTCGGCGCCGGTCAATTGAAGGGTAAACTGGAGGCCGGTCTGGGCCATGATCAACGCCTCCCTGCGTTCGAACAACCGTATTGTCGGTTCTTTTTCTTGATATGAAGCGATCGCTTATTTGCGTGGCAGCTTAACAACGGCCCAAGTGTGCTGTCAGTGGCAAATCTCCTACATGTTGTAGGTGATATCTTACAAGCACCACTCAGGCCGAGTGTCCGAGTCCGAGAGTAGGGCGTCAGCAGCAAAAAAACGCCACCCAGTGGGTGGCGTCAAGACCGTGACTAGCTTGATGAGGAGAAACCATGGCAGAGAACCTGACATCCTCTGCGATGGGTGCGGCGCCTGGCGAGCGCCACGGTTTTAAGATAATCATTCTCATTTGTGGCGTCAAGCTAAACGAGAATATTTTTTATTTGTGATGGCTATCCTCCCGTCAACGATAGCCAGAGTGGCAGTGTCAGCATCGCCAGCAGGGTCTGGCCAGTGATTAGTGCGGCCATCAGTTCAGCATCGCCGCCGAGTTGGCGGGCAAGGATATAGGCGGATGTGGCGGTGGGCAGGGCAGCGAACAACAGGGTGATATCACGGCTGATCGGATCGAGCCCCAGTACCATGGCCAGTCCGAGTACCAGCGCTGGCATCAGCGCCAGCTTTACCAGATTGGCTGTCCACACCCCCCGGTCCAGGCGGGTCAACGCCTTGGGGCGAAGTGCCACGCCAACGGCCACCAGGCCTAACGGCAGTGCGGCACGGCCGAGTAGCGAGACGCTGGCTTCGCTCCAGCCCGGCAATCCGATGCCACTGAGATTCAAGGTGATACCGGCCACGCATGCAATGATCAACGGATTACGGAGCAGCGCGGTCAGGCTACGGCCGAGGCTGGCAGGGCCCAAGGTGCCGGCGGCAATGAAGCTCACCACGCATAACACATTGACCACCGGCACCATCAACGCTACGGCCACAGCGGCTACGGTGGCCCCGGTACTGCCATGCAGGGCACTGGCTCCTGCCACGCCGACATAGGTGTTGAAGCGTAATGCCCCTTGAAAGACCGAGGTGAAGGCTGGCGCTTCAAGCTGCAATCGAGAACGTAGCCCCCACAGGCAAACGGCAAAGAGCAGCATGGCGCCGAGCAGTGCGATAGCCACACGCACTACCGGTACCTGACTGACATCGGCGGTGGCCAGCGTGGAGACCAGCATGGCCGGAAACAGCAGGAAATAGATGATGCGCTCGAGCTGAGGCCAGAAATCCCCTCCGGGAAGACGTCGCCAACCCAATACGACACCGAGTAGAATCAGCAGAAACAACGGTCCAAGGGCGTTGTCGACGCCAGTCATGTCGCCTCCTCTTACGGGATGTGGCTGGACTGCGACATCCATTCGCAGTCCTTGTGCAAGTAAGAACTGATAAGCTTACCGTTCCAATGAGGTTTCTGGAGTAATTCTTTCGCCGTGATGACACCCCCTAGGTCGCACCCGGATGATGATGCGCCGCGCTCGCCACTGCTCAATTTACTGATTGTGGTCACCCTGATCACGGTGGTCGTGGCACTGTGGTATCTCATCGACTATTACGTGCGTGGCAATAGTGAGGACATCACCTGGTATCCACCGACCATGCCCTGCGACTTGCACCAGGAACCTTGTGAGGCCAGTCTGGGCCTGAATGCTCGTCTCGTCCTGGAAATCGAAGACGACTTGCAGGCATTGGAAGTCCTACCGATCGAGGTCCGTCTCGAGGGCATCGAAGCCGAAACGGTGACGGTCGAGTTCGTCGGGCGCAGCATGAGTATGGGGTTCAACCGCTTTCCCTTGGCATCCCAGGGTGATGGTCGCTTCCGGGGCAATGGTCAACTCGGTGCCTGTACCGAAGCTGCCATGCCCTGGCGAGCTCAAGTGATCGTCGAGACTGCCGAAGGGCGCAAGGGTAGCTGGTTCGATTTCGACATCAGAAGGAGATCGTCATGAAGCGACAAAAGCTCTGGATGGGGCTTGGCGCGGCTTTTCTGGTCGTCGTGACGATGGCTGTATGGGCCTTTCAGCAACATCGGGCTTCCAGTAGCGATGAGCCGGTGGGGGGCGAAGTAGCCTTGCCTTCGACACAGGGCGATTTTTCATTGGCACAGCTCGAGGATGACCAACTGGCCGTATTGTTCTTCGGCTATACCCACTGTCCGGATGTCTGCCCGATGACCTTGACCGTGGTGCGTCAGGCGTTGCAGCGTTTGGATAGTGACCTGGCAGCACGTGTGGTGCCAGTGTTGGTCACCGTTGACCCCGAACGCGATACGCTCGAGCGCCTGGAGGAGTATGTCGGCTATTTCGGGGAATCTTTCATCGGCGCTCGTGGCAGCCAGGCACAGCTCGAGGATATCGCCGAACGTTATGGCATTTTCTGGCGCAAGGTGGAGATGGAGGATTCCGAGATGGAATACACCGTCGATCACAGCTCCTCGCTATATCTGGTCGATCGAGAGGGCCGGATTCGTCAGCGTGTCTTGTATTCACCCAATCCCCATGGGCTGATCGCGGCGCTGGAGGAAGAGCTGGGAGCCAGTGGCTGACGTCATGTCTGGGGCGCTTAGTGGTGTCCCGGCTCTATGGGAGGTGAGAGGCCAGCGAGTTGCTCGACCATATCCATGATGGCGCTGACTTGCCGACCTTCTCGAGTATCGTGGATGGGGTGGAGTTGCCATGTGCTTTCGGCGTAGCCCCACCAATCCCAACAGCCTCGGGGGTTGGGCAGGCTGGATCTCGCCTGGGGGTAGAGCACTACCAGTTCGTTGGCGGTGGCCCACTCATTGAGCCCACTGTATCGCGCGAACGTCTCGCCGATACGCTCGCGTCCCATCTCACAGCCATGCAAGGCTACCACCAGGCCGCATTCGGCTCCTTCTTCGCAAGTCTTGGGCACGAACAAATAGCCTTGTTCATCAAAGCCACGACCACCTTCGAAGGGGGCTTGATCGAATGTCCATAGCATGCCGCGATGCGGCTCTTGCGGGGCTTCCAGGTCGCCGTATAGCCAAGTCAACGCTTCACCTGCACCATCCTCGTTGCAATCCAACAGATAAGGGCTGCCGCTGTCGGTGCAGTCGGCCATAGGGGGGCCGTTGTCACGGTTTCGTACCGGCCAACCGTGACTGGCGCCTTCGCTTATATCCAGCCGTAACTGCTCGTCGCCGTCGTCAAGCCAGGCGCGATATTGCTCGGCAAGTGTTTCGCCAAGGCTAGGATCGACGGTGGTATCGGCACTCCCATGCCAGATGTAGACCCGCTGGTCGGCGAGCTCCCGGCCTGGCCCGACCAGGCCATCGGCCTGATAAGCGTCTCGCCGATCGGCCAACAAGGCCAGGTCGGGGGGGCCTAGGCGGGTCAACATGCATTGCCCGAGGGCACGACTCAAGTCACCGCGAGAACAACCCCATGGGCCGGCAGCAAACACCCCCAGACCATGGAAACGGGTGGGAAAGGCGACCGCCAGTTGTGTCGCCATGTAGCCTCCCGAGGAGACGCCGACGATGCTGATGGCATCGGGATCTACCGTCAGTACGGGTAACGGTGAGAGCGACGAATCGTCGGCCATGGCCTGAGTGACAAGACCCAGCGCCAGGCCGACTATCGCGAGAGGAAACCTCATGCGGTTGGTATCATTCGCTGACGTCGAGCAGTTCGACCTTGAATGTCAGGGTTTCGTTGGGGCCAATGGGACCCTGTCCGCGTGAACCGTAAGCCAGTTCCGGCGGAATGTAGAGCATCCACGTATCACCGACACTCATCATCTGTAGTGCTTCCTGCCAGCCTTCGATGACCTGATTGACCCGGAAGCTGACCGGCTCGCCCCGCTCGTAAGAGCTGTCGAACACGGTACCGTCGAGCAAGCTGCCCTCATAGTGCACTTCGACTTCTGACTCCGCGCTAGGAGAGGCACCTTCTCCTTCTTCCAGTACCTTGTATTGCAAACCGGAGTCAGTGACTTCGACGCCTTCCTTATCGGCGTTTTCGGCGAGGAAGGCTTCCCCTGCGGCCTGGTTGTCGGTAGCGAGCTTCTCGGCCTGCTGCTGACGTTCTGCCATGGCCTGTTGCTGGAAGCGAGTCAGAGTTTCGGCCATTTCCTCTTCGCTCATGGCCAGTTCATTGCCTGCGTAGACATCCTCGATCGCTTGGGTGAAGGCATCGAGATCGAGATCGGCGACATCCTGTACCAGACTCTGTCCCAGGGTCACCCCCAGGCTGTAGCTGAGCTTGGCTTCTTCGCTCTGCGGCGCCTCGGCCAGGGCGAAAGTCGAAGCGCTCAGCAGGGTGCCAAGGGCGGCGGCGGTCACCAGTGTTTTCATTGAAGGTCCTTAACGCGTGATTGTAGGTAAACCTTTCGGACTCTATCAGGACTCACTGGGTTCCGCATCCCGAGCTTGGGCTGTCAACGCATGAGGAGTGCTCTCGTCATACCACTAGTGTTGGACATTTGGCCATGCTGGCGACTCGCTGGGAAACGCTGCCCAGAATGGAAGCCGTCTTATCGCCATTGGTGCCCTGAGAACCGATCACGATCAGGTCGACATCGCGTTTTCTGGCAAAGCGCACGATGGTGCTGGAGGGGCGGCCACCCTTGACGAAGGCCCGTACCTTATCAGCGCCACGCTCAATGGCCTCGTGCTTGGCCTGAACGGCGATCTCGGTGGCATATTCCTTGAGGGCGTCGTCGGGGATATCGAGTTTCTTGGGGCGCACCATCGACAGCGATGCCTCGAGAAGACTGTGGTGCTTGAACACACATAATATGTACAACTCGGCATCGGTTAGTTTTTGTAGCTCGACAGCCTTGTCCAGCGCTGCCAGAGCGCCCTTCGAACCATCGACCGGCACCAGAATCTTCTTGAACATGACGCAGCCCCTTCATGCGGTTTTCGGATAACCCCTAGTCGGCGAAGGCCAGGTCCCTCAGGAACAGGGCGATCTGTGGAAACATGATCAACAGCGCTGCAGCCAGGATCAACATGAAGACGAATGGCGGGGTGCCCTTGATCACATCGAAATAGGGTCGCTTGAAGATGGCGATGGCGGTGAAAATGTCACAGCCAAAGGGTGGTGTCGCCGAGCCTATCGCCACCTGCAGGGTGATCAGGATACCCACCAGTACGGGGTCGAGCCCGGTGCTTTCCACGGCCGGGGCGAAAATGGGAGTCAGCACCAGGATCACCACGATCGGGTCGACGAACATGCAGGCGACGAAGAAGGCCACGCAGATGGCGATCAGTACACCGATTGGGCCGGCCTCCTGAATGCCCACGGCGGTGAGGATCTGCTGGGGAATCTGAGCAAAGGAAATGATCCATGAGAAGCTGTTGCCGACGCCGACCAGGATGAAGACCACGGCAGTAATCAAGCCGGTGGACTTGGCGATGGCATAAATGTCTGGCAACTTCAGTGAGCGGAACACCACGAACTCCAGGATGATGGCATAGAGTACGCAGGCAGCAGCGGCCTCAGTGGGGCTGAAGATACCGCCGTAGATACCGCCGACGATGATCACCGGGAAACCCAACGGCCATAGTGCTTGTTGCACGGCAGTCAAGCGCTCTCTCCATGATGCCTTGGCCTCGGTAGGGACGTCCTTGATGATCGAATAGATCACGCAATACACCGAGAACATGACGAGGATCAGCAACCCTGGGCCGATACCGGCGATGAACAGCTCAGCGATGGAAGTGCCGGAGATGACACCGTAGATAATCATGCCGATGCTTGGCGGGATCAAAAAGGCGATGTCGCTGGCGTTGATAATCAGCGCCAGGGTGAAGGAGTCGGAATAGCCGGCCTTTAGCATCTTGGGGCGTAATGGCGAGCCAACCGCCACCACCGTGGCTTGGGTCGAGCCGGAGACAGCGCCGAACAATGTGCAGGAAGCCGCTGTGCTCACCGCCAAGCCGCCCTTTATATGGCCGATGAAGGCCATGACCATATCGATCAGTCGATTGGCCGACTGACCGCGGGTCATGATGTCGGCGGCCAGAATGAACATCGGGACCGCAATCAAGGAAACGGGGCGAATACCGGCCATCATCTGTTGGATCAAGGTATCCATCTGGCCAAAGCCGTTGAACATCATGTAGAAGCCGATAGCCGCTGCCGTGATTAGCGGAATCATCATCGGGAAGCCCAGCAGCAGCAGGACTATCATGGTGGAGACCATTATCGTTGTCATTGAGCGTTCCTCCGGGCCGATAACCCTACTTCAGACTTCCGTTTCCGTATCCTTGTACCCATCGACGACCGAGGTCGAAAGGTAGACGTCTCGTGTTCTCATGTTCTTGATCGCGGTCAGCAGATATTGAATGCCGGTGATCAGAAAGCCGATCGGCGCCCAGACATAGATGATGAAGATGGGAAAGCTCAGAGCGGGCAGGATTCGTCCCCGTGAGTACAGGTCGAGAATATAGATGATCGAATAATAGAGCAGGAAAAACATGATCAGTGAGGTAAACAGCGAGATGAAAATCATCAAGGCCTTGCGCCCCCCTACCGGCAAGGCATCGTAAATCGCCGACATGCGGATATGGCGACCGTGGCGAGCGGCATACCCGATGCCGGCAAAGGTGATCATGATGATCAGGATGCGATTGATTTCTCCGGAAAAAAAGATGCTTTGGCCAAACACGAAGCGCCCAATGACATTGGCGATGGTATTGAAGGCCATCAACAGCACACCGAGAGCAAGGATGACCGACTCAATACGACTGATAGCGGTATCGATAGTCCCCAGGAAGCCCGGCAGGCCAGATCGGTAGTGCTTTTCTGAATCTTCGTCGGACATGAAACCGCACTCCTTTCAGCAAACCATTTAGCGAAACCCTTGTGGGCAGCCGGTATCACCATGTTTCAAGGCTAATCGAAATGCGCCAGCGAGTAGCGAGCGTCCTCAACGCTTGGTGGACGCTGCGCCGATGACGAATACAAAGGGGCAGCAATGGCTGCCCCCTGTGTATGACATCGGGTGTGATTACTCTCCGGTGACGGCTTCGAGGTCGGCCTTGAACTGCTCCAGCAATTTCTTGCCGTTCTCGCCGGTCATCTCGAGGAAGGCTTCTTCGACCTGGGGGGCACGCTCCTTGAAGGCTTGGGTCTGTTCCTCGTTCAGACGCGTGACGGTGCACTCGTCGCAGGCTTCCTGGATCTTGTCGAGCGACTCCTCGGCCAAGCCTTGGATATGCTCGATGGTGTGATCATAGGCCGCATCGGCAGCGTCACGGATCACCTGCTGGTCTTCCTCGCCTAGACCATCGAAGAAGTCCTTGTTGGCCATCATGGCGGTGGTGAACCAGCCGTGGTGGGTAAAGGTCAGGTGGGGCGACACTTCATACAGGCCACCGGACTCGATCCAGAAGATCGGGTTCTCCTGGCCGTCGATGACGCCGGTCTGCAGCCCGCCGTAGACCTCGCCCCACGGAAGCGGCGTGGGGGTGGCACCGAAGGCGCGATAGGTCTCCGACAGCAGCGGGTTGGTCATGACGCGGATCTTCTTGTTCTGGAGATCCTGGGGGGTGGTAAACGGCTCATCCGTGGTGACGACCATTTCCCCTTCCGGATACATCTTCAGCAGTTCCAGGCCATGGTTGGCGTAGAGCTCGGGGAACATCTCGTTGATGGCCTTGCTCTTGTCGAAGAACTCGAGCACCGTTTCCATGTCGGTGGGCATCAGATAAGGAATGAAGAATATCTGAGCCGCAGGAATCAAGGCACCAGTGAAGCCGGGGGATTGGTTGACGAACTGCAGAATACCGCTTTGGGTTTGTTCCATGATGTCTTCGGATTCACCCAGTTCGCCAAAGCGATAGATCTGTACGGTGTGGTCGGAATTCTCCTCGACATATTCCTTGAAGGCGACGGCAAAGACATCCTGAACGTCTCCCTCGTATTCTTCGTGGGCATAACGCCAGTTATCGGCATAGGCCGCAGCAGACATGCCAAGTACCAGGGCACTCACACTCGCGGTGGTCAGTAGTTTTTTCACCTTCATTATTCTGTTCCCCTTAGCCATATAGTGGCGACGGATTTGAGCCTGCGTTTGGGAAACACTGCATAAATGTCTGCGCTACTCAATCGCTGCGTTGCGCGGTGCTCGGAATCCTCACATATACCTAATATGCTCCGGCTCCTGTGCTCCGTGCGCCTTGCGCTTAAGCATGCTCGCCGATTTATTCAGCGCTTCCTTGGGTCTGAATTACAGGAAAATCAATAGACTCTGCTTAATTGAGGCTAGCGTGGCTGAGAGGGGGGGTCAAGGCGGGTTTCTAGGGTTTTCAACGCCGAAAGATGCGATTTTTTCTGCAGTTTCAAGGCATTTGCCAGGGTTTTTTCCAGACTGGGCGGGGGACTGGAGAGTACCTTGAGGTGGTGTCCGGTCGTGACCAGGGCTTGCAGCCGTTCCAACGTTTCCCGCTCCGCGGCAAGCTCGGCACGTTTCAGGTGATAACGTACGTCAGCTATTTCTTGCCTTTCTTGCGCTTCCGTCTTGAGTGTTCGGCGTAGCTGGCGCAGTGGCTCAGTGACGCCTCGCTGCCATCGACGGACCTCTTCCAGCCCCTTGGGTTCGCTGATGACCATCAGGCCGTGATGATACAGCCAGCAGTGCCACAGCAACTCGCAGACATCCACGCCTGCTTCGTCTTGTAGTTGCAGGCAAGCCGCTTCCACGCCCGCACGGCCATAGAGCGCCAGCGCGAAATTCCATAGAGAGTCAGCGGTGAGGAGGGGCCGCAGAGTGTCGCGCAATCGGGTAGAATCGCTGTTCATATCACGGCTGTCGACCGAGTGAAGGCAGCTATTACGTACTGCCGAGTGGAGTTCGAATGATCGCATTGCGCCAGGTTGCTCTGCAACGCGGCACCCAGATCCTGCTCGAGAATGCTGAATTGACCCTGCATGCCGGTCACAAGGCCGGTATCGTCGGCCCCAATGGCGCCGGCAAATCGAGCCTGTTCCAGTTATTGCTTGGCGGTTTGACGCCGGACAAGGGGGAAGTGGAAATGTCTGGTGGGCAGCGCATTGCCCACATGGAACAGGAAGTGGCGGCACTCGACCGCGCCATTGTCGATTACGTGCTCGACGGCGACCGGGAACTGCGTGCTACTGAACGAGCCCTGTTGGAAGCTCAGGCCAGTGGCGATGTTCATCGCGAGGCCGAGCTTCACGGCCGTATTGAAGCGTTGGACGGCTACAGTGCCCCGGCGCGCGCGTCGCAGTTGCTGGTGGGGCTGGGCTTCGTACAGGGTGACCTGGAACGTCCGCTTTCCGACTTTTCTGGTGGTTGGCGTATGCGCGTCAATCTGGCGCGAACCCTGTTCATGCCTTCCGATATCCTGTTGCTTGATGAGCCGACCAACCACCTCGATCTCGATGCCTTGTTGTGGCTCGAACAGTGGTTGATCCGCTATCCCGGCACACTGTTGCTGATTTCCCACGATCGCGACTTTCTTGATGCAGTATGCGACTACATCGTGCACTTCGATCAAGGCAGGCTGGTGACCTACCGCGGCAACTACACTGCCTTCGAACGCACTCGGGCGGAAAAGCTCGCCCAGCAGCAGGCGGAAGCTGCCAAGCAACAGGCGCGGCGCGAGGAGATCGAGCGTTTCGTGGCCCGTTTCCGTGCCAAGGCCACCAAGGCTCGCCAGGCACAGAGCCGTCTCAAGATGCTCGAACGCATGGAAACCATCGCGGTAGCGCACGTCGACTCGCCGTTCCATTTCACCTTTCCGGCCGCGGACAAGACCTCCAACCCCTTGCTGGTGCTCGACGAGGCGCGTCTTGGCTATCGAGCGGAGGAGAGTGAGTACGCTCAACTCGACCACGTTAAGCTGACCCTGTTGCCCGGGCAACGCATTGGCCTGCTGGGACCCAATGGTGCTGGTAAATCGACGCTGATCAAGTCGCTGACCGGTGAGCTGCCACTGTTGGCTGGAAAACGGGTACCTGGTGAGAACCTGGCCATTGGCTACTTTGCTCAGCACCAGGTCGAGGGGTTGGATCTGTCGGCAACTCCCTTCCTACATGTTCAACGCCTGTCACCCACGACCAGTGATCAGGAGATTCGCAACTTTTTAGGCGGTTTCGGCTTCCATGGCGACGATGTGTTCGGGGAGGTGGGATGCTTCTCGGGAGGAGAAAAAGCTCGCCTGGCCTTGGCGCTGGTGGCCTGGCAGAAGCCCAACCTGTTGCTGCTCGACGAGCCTACCAACCATCTCGATTTGGAAATGCGCGAGGCATTGACGGAGGCGTTGGCTGGCTTCGAAGGCACGGTGATCGTGGTTTCTCACGACCGCCATCTACTACGAGCGACAGTCGACGAATTCTGGCGTGTCGCCGACCACCGCGTGGCACCCTTCGACGGTGATCTCGACGACTACCGCGCCTGGCTCAAGGCGCGTCTGGAAGGCGAGCGACGAGAGGCGCGCCAGGACAAGGCCGAACGCCAGGAGAACTCAGCGTCCCGCGAGGATCGCAAGACCGCTCGACGGGCTGCCGCCGAGTTGCGTGAGAAGTTGCGTCCGCTGAAGCGCGAACGTGATCGCGCCGAGGCTGAGATGACCAAGGTGGTGACGGCATTGGAAGAGGTCGAGGCACGGCTGGGCGATGCCGATCTCTATACCGACGAGACGCGCAGAGACGAATTGACCGAGATGCTGGCCCGCCAGGGAGAGCTCAAGTCGCGCCTCGAAGTGCTCGAACAACAGTGGTTGGATGCCGCAGAGGCATTGGAAGCGGCCGAGCTTT
This sequence comes from Litchfieldella anticariensis FP35 = DSM 16096, assembly GCF_000409775.1. Taxonomy (GTDB): domain Bacteria; phylum Pseudomonadota; class Gammaproteobacteria; order Pseudomonadales; family Halomonadaceae; genus Litchfieldella; species Litchfieldella anticariensis. The sequence goes on from NZ_KE332396.1 coordinate 12,828, forward strand.
CAACTTTCCAGCAGAAAGGTCACCGGCCCGTCGTTGACCAGTGAGACTTGCATGTTGGCGGCGAATTCGCCGGTGGCGACCTGTGGCCAGCGCTCCCTGGCCTTGGCGACGAGGTAGGCGAACAGGCGTTCACCCTCGGCAGGCGGGGCGGCGCTGGAGAAACTTGGACGCAGGCCCTTATGGGTATCGGCGGCCAGAGTGAACTGCGATACCAGCAACAAGCCGCCGTTGACCTGCTGCAGGTCGAGATTCATCTTGCCTTCGTCATCGCTGAATACGCGGTAATGCAGTAGTTTGTGCAGCAGCTTGTCAGCACGCGCCTCGTCATCGCCCTTTTCCACGCCAACCAGTGCCAGCAGGCCTTGGTCGATGGCACCAACGGTACGATCTTCGACCTCGACACTGGCTCGCCTCACTCGTTGAATCAATGCGCGCATGCTGCCCTCGTCCCGATGATGGATCAGGCCGAGAGAGTAACACGAAGCAGGTGAAGCGAAGCTTTACCAGGCGCGGCACACCATGATGTCGCAGTGGGGTTCGGCCAGCAGTTGTTCGGTAAGCTGCCCTTGGCGCCCCAATTGACCACGACTGCCCAGCGCCAACAGGTCCGGTGGCTGGCGCCGCAAATGATTCATCAACACCTCCAGCGGGTCGCCCTGTTCGAGCTTCAACTCCAATTCGGGGACATCGTCGAAATCGGCCATCATATGATCGATCTCGCGCTCGAGCTGCACGCGCAGTCGCTCGACTTCACGGTCTCTCCAGCGGGCGTAGTCGCTGTCTGAACCGAGTTCGCGTTCACCAGGGATGTCCCAGGCGTGCAGCAGTGTGAGCCTGGCCTCGGGGAAGCGCTTGAGTGTCTCGCGCAGGGTATGACGGCAGGTCAGGGAGAAGTCTACCGGTACCAGGATATCCTGCCAGTCCTGAGTGGCTGGATGGCTGACCGAGAGCACTGGGCAAGGGGCGCCACGCAGCACCCGGGCAAGGGTCGTGCCACTGACCAGATCCGGTTGTCCACGCTTGCGATGGGCGCCGAGTATGATCATGTCGACTTCGCGCTCGTGCGCCTCGCGGATGATCTCGGCGTAGGGCGCGCCAGCCACGGTCTGAATCAGTGATGCGGGTGAAGAGAGGGCGTAATCCTCGCGGATATCGCTCATCATGCTCTCCATTTCGGCCACTACCGCCTGCTCCAGGTCGTGCAGTGCCTGGCGCGGCAGATGGGGGTCGAGCACATGCACCACATCCAGACGAGCGCCAGTTTCGTAAGCCAGGCGTATGGCCCTGGCGAAGGCAGCGCGATTCTCGGCGGATAGATCGCAGGCGAACAGCAGGGTCTTGGTCATGGCGTCTCCCTCCCTCGTGGAACCGCTGAATGATTACCTGCACAACGTCGCTGCGTGGCACGCCGCTCGTGTCTTAATCTTGTTTAGCGCCCCTGTCGCAGCAGCCCGGATGAGTCGGGATCGCAGTCACGCAGCCTTCAGCATGGTGGTACAGGGGGTGTCCTGCAAGGTGAATTGGTTGGACTCGATACCAAAAACCACTGGGCTCGGCGAGCACTTGTGTCGAGTCTTACCACCAGGCATGGAAATGATGCACCGGACCATGACCGCGGCCGACATCGAGCCGTGTACTGGCTTCCAGTGCTGCACTGAGCCAGCGCTTAGCCTGGGCGACGGCTGTGGGTAAGTCATCGTCGTGGGCCAGGCAGGCGGTGATCGCCGAGGACAGCGAACAACCGGTGCCATGCAGGTTATCGGTTGCGATGCGTGGGCCGTCCAGCCATTGTGCCTGGCCGTTGTTGACCAACAGATCGGGGCAACGCTCTCCACGCAGGTGACCGCCCTTGAGCAGTACATGGCGAGTGCCCAGTGATGTCAGCTGTGGCAATAGGGCTTCCATGGCGTCGGGAGTATTGGGCGTCGTGGTGTCGAGCAGCACCGCGGCTTCGGGTAGGTTGGGGGTGATCAGATCGGCCAATGGCACCAGGAGCTCGCGAACGGCCCGGATGCCGGCATCGTCTACCAGGACATCGCCGCTCTTGGCGACCATGACCGGGTCGAGCACGATCCAGCGTGGCCGATGGCGTGTCAATGCCTCGCGTATCGTCTCGGCGACATCGCGGCTTGCCACCATGCCGATCTTCACCGCGTCGATGGCCACGTCGTCGAACAGGGTCTCGAGCTGGGTGGCAATGAAATCAGCCGGTATCGGGTGGACGCCGGTGACGCCGCGGGTGTTTTGGGCGGTTAGGGCGGTGATCACACTGGTACCATAGGCGCCCAGTGCAGAGAACGTCTTGAGATCGGCCTGAATACCAGCACCACCACTGGGGTCGGAGCCGGCGATGGTCAGGACATTGGGAATCGAACGGGAAGCGGACATGTCGGTCATCTTGGAGTCGCGGAAACGGTCATCGGCAAGCGAGACCTCTAGCCTACTACCACTCACCCCTTTGCGGCCATGCTGAGCCTGTTCGTGGTGGCACTGGCCAGTGCCACGCTGCTGCCTGGTGGATCTGAGGTATGGTTGGCACGCCTGTGGTGCCTTGGTGAACCAGCCGCGGTGCTATGGCTGGTGGCCACCACCGGCAATACCGTGGGAAGTCTGATCAACGTGTGGTTGGGGCGTTATGCGCGGCGTTTCCAAGACCGCCGCTGGTTTCCTGCCTCAGCCGAGGGATTGGCGCGGGCCGAGCGCTGGTATCACCGATTTGGCGAGTGGAGCCTGCTGCTTTCCTGGGTCCCGGTGATCGGCGACCCGCTCACCGTCTTGGCCGGGATCTTCCGGTTGCCCTGGTGGAAGGCCGTGCTACTGATCGCTTTGGCCAAGGGTACACGTTATGCGGTAGTGCTATGGCTGACCGAGGTGTGGTTGGTGCCGCTGTGCTGATCGTCACGGGGTATCTCTGACAAATCCTTCGTCATCTCCTACGCTCAAGAACAGCCGTCCCCAATCGGGAAATCAGGGACGTTTTCTTAAGGAGCCTGCTCCAGTGTTGCGCTGACCCAATGTTGTGCAGCCCCAATATTGTGGTAGCGCCATGCAGGGGGCGGGCCGGTGGACTAGCGAGGAGAGGCATGAGCCAAACCACCACCGCATTGATTGCCGAGCAATGGGCGGTGGGGCTGTTCGTCCTTGCCGTACTGACACTGTGTGCTGTCGCGGCCGGAGTCGCCAGTCTGTTGGGTGGTCGCAGTTGGGGACGTGCCAAGTCCCTGCCTTTCGAGTCCGGCGTTGTCGGAGCCGGTAGTGCCCGCCAACGCTTCTCCGTCAAGTTCTATCTGGTCGCGATGCTGTTCGTGATCTTCGATATCGAGGCCGTATTCCTGTTCGGCTGGGCCGTTGCGATACACGAGGTGGGATGGCCCGGCTTCTGGGGGGCGGCGGTCTTCATCATCATTCTGCTCGCCGGCCTGATCTACGATAGCCGCGTCGGTGCCTTGGATTGGGCGCCGCGTCACCGTCTTTCCGATCGTAGTACTTGATGCCGTTGCATCCCGGGGCAGGCCAGAGCGAGGTATGACATGTCCCGTGTTGGAGGAGTCGCATGCCGTATACCTTGACGCGTGCCGATGATGTCTTGGCAACTGACGCAGCCGAGGCGGGAAACGCCCGCTATCCCCTCGGCGAACGCCGTCGTGTCGAAGAGCCGATGAGGCAGCAACTCGAGCGAAACGTTTTCACCGGCAAGCTCGACGAAGTGCTTCATGCGGTCGTCAACTGGGGCCGCAAGAATTCCCTGTGGCCATACAACTTCGGCCTGTCGTGTTGCTACGTGGAGATGACCACGGCGTTCACCGCACCTCACGACATTGCCCGCTTTGGTTCGGAGGTGATTCGCGCCTCCCCTCGCCAGGCGGACTTCATGGTCATCGCTGGTACCTGTTTCATCAAGATGGCGCCAGTAATCCAGCAGCTCTACGACCAAATGCTCGAACCCAAGTGGGTGATCTCGATGGGTTCCTGTGCCAATTCAGGGGGGATGTACGACATCTATTCGGTGGTACAAGGGGTCGATAAGTTTCTGCCGGTAGACGTCTATGTCCCGGGTTGTCCGCCACGGCCGGAGGCGTTTCTGGAGGGCTTGCGTCTGTTGCAGGACTCGATTCAGGAGGAACGCCGACCACTGTCATGGGTGGTTGGCGATCAGGGTATCTATCGTGCTGAGCTGCCCTCGCGGCGCGAGACACTACGCGAGCGCCGCATTCACGCTACTGAGTTGCGCAAGCCCGATAGTGTTTGAGTCGACAGCGACTATTGTCATGGATTCTCGAACGGGAGCGGGGTGCCATCGATGAACCTGGAGATATCGACAAGCGCTGTGGCTGGTGAGGGGGTGACGAACGATCCCATCGTCGTTGCCCTCAAGCAGCGCTTCGGTGAACGGGGGATTCACGAGCAAGCCACCCTGACCGGGATTCCGGTGGTGTGGCTATCGCGCGACGTGCTAAGTGAGGCGTTGGCCTTCCTGCGCGATATGCCCGACCCTTTCGAGATGCTGTTCGATCTATCGGCGATCGACGAACGCCTGCGCACGCGGCGTGAGGGGTTGCCCGAGTCGGATTTCACCGTCTTCTACCATTTGCTGTCGGTATCGCGAAATCGCGATGTCATGCTCAAGGTCGCGCTGCGTGAGGGTGATCTGGAACTGCCTAGTGTCATTTCGCTATACCCCAATGCCGACTGGTACGAACGCGAGGTGTGGGACATGTTCGGCATCGACTTTCGAGGCCACCCACACCTGACACGTATCCTGATGCCGCCGACCTGGCAAGGGCATCCGTTGCGCAAGGACTATCCGGCACGGGCTACCGAGTTCGATCCCTATACCCTGACCGTCGAGGGTCAGGACAGGGAGCAACGAGCGCTGCAGTTCGACCCCGAAGCGTGGGGCATGCGTCGCGAGAGCGATGACACCGAATTCATGTTCCTCAACCTCGGTCCCAACCATCCCTCGGCCCATGGTGCCTTCCGTATCGTACTGCAACTCGATGGCGAAGTGATCGTCGATTGTGTGCCGGATATCGGTTATCACCATCGCGGTGCCGAGAAGATGGGCGAGCGTCAGTCATGGCACAGCTTTATCCCTTATACCGATCGGGTCGACTACACCGGCGGAGTGGTGAACAACCTGCCTTACGTGCTCGCGGTGGAGAAGCTCGCCGGTATCGAAGTACCGGGGAGGGTCAAGGCCATTCGGATAATGCTGACCGAGTTGTTTCGCATTAATAGTCACTTGCTGTTTCTCGGTACCTACCTGCAAGACCTGGGGGCGATGTCGCCGGTGTTTTACACCTTCACCGACCGCCAGAAGGCCTATGAGGTGATCGAGGCGATCACTGGGCTTCGCATGCACCCGTCGTGGTTCCGCATCGGGGGGGTAACCCAGGACCTGCCACGGGGATGGGATCGGCTGATGCAAGGATTCCTCGATTGGATGCCGAAACGGCTGCGCGAATACGAAAGAGCGATGATGGACAACGCCGTCGTGCGCGATCGCACCCGCCACATTGCCGCCTATAACACCCAAGAGGCGCTTGCCTGGGGGGTGACCGGTCCCAACTTACGCGCCACCGGTCTCGATTTCGATCTGCGCAAACGGCGCCCTTATTCCGGTTACGAGCAATTCGACTTCGAAGTGCCGGTGGCTGCCAATGGCGATGTCTTCGATCGTGGCTGGATCCGTATCGAGGAGATGCGTCAGAGTCTGCGCATCATCCAGCAGTGCGTCGACCACATGCCTGCCGGCGATTACAAGGCTGACCACCCGTTGACCACGCCGCCTCCTCGCGAACGCATGCTAGAGCACATCGAGACCTTGATCACTCACTTTCTCCAGGTTTCCTGGGGACCGGTACTCGAGGCCAACGAGTCGCTGTCGATGATCGAGGCGACCAAGGGCATCAACGGCTACTACCTGACCAGCGATGGCAGCACCATGAGTTATCGCACGCGTATCCGTACGCCGAGCTTCCCTCATTTGCAGCAGATTCCGGTAGTGATACGGGGTGGCTTGGTATCGGACCTGATCGCCCACCTGGGCAGTATCGACTTCGTCATGGCCGACGTGGACCGCTGACCCATGAATGGAAATTCACATCTTCTGGCAAGCGATGGCGACGGTTTCGTCCTGGATCCTGAAGATCGTCGTACCATCGAGCAGGAGCGAGACCATTACGAGCAGCCGCAAGCGGCTTGCATCGAGGCGCTGAAGATCGTCCAGCGCCGGCATGGCTGGGTGCCGGATGGGGCAATCGTCGCCATCGCCGAGGCACTGGGCATCGGGCCTGCCGAGGTCGAGGGCGTGGCGACCTTCTACAGTCTGGTGTTTCGCCAGCCGGTGGGACGTCATGTGATCCTGGTCTGTGACAGCAGTTCGTGTTTCCTCACCGGTTACGACGCACTGCGTGAGGCCCTTTCCAGCCGACTGGGCATTGGCTTTGGTCAAACCACCAGCGATGGCCGATTCACGCTGCTACCGGTGTGCTGTCTGGGGGCCTGCGATAGCGGGCCTGTGCTGATGATCGATGACGATACCTACGGTCCGGTTGCGGTAGAGGATGTGGCTGACTTGCTGGAGAGTTATCCATGACAGTGAACCGTTATCGCTGCCAGCTGCATCATTCAGCACATGAGCGACGTCTTGAGACACACCCGCTGACCTGGTGGTTGCGTGATGATGGTGAATGCGTTGGCCTTGGCGAGTATGTCGCCAAGGACGGCTATGCCGTCGTGCGTCAGGTGCTTGGGCACCAGGGCCCCGATGAGGTGATCGAGACCCTGAAGGCAGCCAATATCCGCGGCCGCGGGGGCGGAGGCTTTTCAGCGGGCGTCAAATGGAGCTTGACGCTCAAGGGAGAAAACTTGCCGCGCGGTTACCTGCTATGCAATGCCGACGAGATGGAACCCGGTACCTTCAAGGACCGGCTGCTGCTCGAGCAAGTGCCGCATCTGCTGCTCGAGAGCATGATCCTCGGCGGCTATGCCAACGACTCGTTCTACGGCTACATCTTCCTGCGCGGTGAATACGTCGAGGCGGCAAGGGCGATAAGTCGGGCGATCGAGGAGGCGCGGGCTGCTGGCTGGTTGGGGCGGGACATTGCCGGTAGCGGTTTCGATTTCGACATCGCTCTGCATACCGGTGCCGGCCGCTATATCTGTGGCGAAGAGACCGCATTGATCAACTCACTAGAGGGGCAGCGCGCCAACCCGCGAGCCAAGCCGCCGTTTCCCGGCCAATCCGGCGCCTGGGGCAAGCCCTCAGTGGTCAACAACGTCGAGACGCTGTGCAATGTGCCGGCGGTACTACGCTTCGGTGCCGATTGGTACCAGCAGCTCTCCGGTGAACGCAGCGATGATGGTGGTACCAAGCTCTATGGCGTCTCGGGCAAGGTGCGTCGCACCGGCTTGTGGGAGCTGCCCATGGGGACTCCGGCGGGTGAATTGCTCGACCGTGCCGGTGGCATGCATGACGGCTGTACGCTCAAGACCTGGTTGCCCGGTGGTGGCAGTACCGGATTCCTGCTACCCGAGCATCTCGATCTGGCACTGGACTTCAATACTGTCGCTCAGGCTGGCAGCCGCCTGGGTACCGGCATTCTCACGCTGGTGGCCGACGATCAGAGCATGGTCTCGCTGGTCCGCAACCTGGAAGAATTCTTCGCCCGCGAATCCTGTGGTTGGTGTACGCCGTGTCGCGATGGCTTGCCATGGGCGGTCAAGCTGCTTCGTGCACTAGAGCGTGGTGAAGGGATCCCGGGAGACATCGAGCTACTAGAGGAACTGGCCGAGGATCAAGGGCCCGGCAAGACCTTTTGTGCTCATGCTCCTGGCGCGGCCATGCCTCTGGCATCGGCAATCGAATATTTCCGCGATGAATTCGAACGTGGTATCGCCCACCCAGGTAAGGATGACGTGATGCCCGAAAGGCCGCTATCGGCCAACGGGGAACGAGGCGATGCCGAACGGTGAGTCGGGGAGTGACGGTGATGGCGACGATTCAGGTCGACGGTCGAAGTTACGAGGTCAACGAGAAGGACAACCTGCTCCAGGCCTGCCTGACGCTGGGCTTCGATCTGCCGTATTTCTGCTGGCATCCGGCGCTGGGCAGCGTGGGGGCATGCCGCCAGTGTGCGGTCAAGCAGTATCGGGATGCTGACGACGCCCAAGGATCGTTGGTCATGGCTTGCATGGCTCCGGCTGCCGATGGCAGTCGAATTTCGATCGAGGACGAACAAGCCCGTGAATTTCGTGCCAGTGTCATCGAATGGTTGATGGTCCATCATCCCCACGACTGCCCGGTGTGCGAGGAGGGCGGCCACTGCCACCTGCAGGACATGACGGTGATGACTGGCCATAATCGGCGACGTTATCGCTTCCGTAAGCGTACTCATCGCAATCAGTACCTGGGACCGTTCATCGCCCACGAGATGAACCGCTGCATCACCTGTTATCGCTGTGTGCGCTTCTATCGCGACTATGCTGGCGGTACGGATCTCGGCGCTTTCGGTGCCAACGACAACATCTATTTCGGCCGCCATCGCGAGGGTGTGCTCGAGAACGAGTTCGCTGGCAACCTGACCGAGGTCTGTCCCACCGGCGTGTTCACCGATCAGACCCATTCGCAGCGCTATACCCGCAAGTGGGACATGCAATTCGCCTCCAGTATCTGCCACCAGTGCGCGGTGGGCTGCAACATCAGCCCTGGCGAGCGCTATGGCGATATCCGGCGTATCGAGAACCGCTATCATGGTGAGGTAAATCGCTTCTTCCTGTGCGACAGAGGGCGCTTCGGGTATGGCTACGTCAATCGCGACGATCGTCCTCGCCGCCCGGAATGGCGCGGCGAGGTAGAAGGAACCATCATCCTCGATGTCGACGAGGCCCTGGATCGTGGTGCCGATGCACTACGTGGGGCGCGGCGAGTGATCGGTATCGGCTCCCCACGGGCCAGCCTGGAAAGCAACGACCAACTACGCGAACTGGTCGGTCAAGCCAACTTCTCTAGCGGTATCGCCGAGCGCGAGCAGACGTGCCTGGCACGAATGCGCCGGCTCAATCGCGATTGTGGCTTGCCAACTCCGACGCTGAGCGATGTCGAGTCGCACGATGCCATGCTGGTGCTTGGCGAGGACCTGATTCAGAGCGCCGCACGGCTGGGATTGTCGGTGCGTCAGGCAGTGCTGGCCCGTCGCGATAGTTTGGCCGAATCCCGTGGCATTCCTGTCTGGAATGCCGAGGCGGTGTTGACCTTGGCACAAGATACGCGCCATCCGCTGTTCATTGCCTATCCCACGGCGACCGGCTTGGACGATATCGCCGAGTGTCGTCTGCACCTGGCACCGGATGACATCGCACGCCTGGGCTTCGCGGTGGCCCATGCCATTGACGCGGCAGCACCCGCCGTCGAGGGGATTGACGAAAGTACGAGAGCGACCGCTGAACGGATCGCCGATACGCTGTTGGCGGCAGAACGCCCGTTGGTGATCAGTGGCGGTTCACTCGAGTCGACGGCAATCCTCGATGCCGCCGGCAACATCGCACGTGCGCTGGCGACCAAGGGGCGCCGGGGCGGCTTGAGCTTGGTGCGTCGCGAGGCCAATAGCACGGGCGTGGAACTGCTCGACGGCCGGTCGCTGGAATGGGCGCTCGATGAGTTGATCGATGGAGCTGCCGATGCCGTGGTGGTGTTGGAAAATGACCTCTACCGGCGTGTGCCGCGTGAACGCGTCGATCGAGCCTTGTCGGCCGCCGAAGCGGTGATCGTGCTCGATCATCAGCGCACGCCGACTTGGGAACGTGCTCATTTGGGTTTGCCAGCAGCCAGCTTTACCGAGGGCGATGGCACTTTGGTCAGTCTCGAGGGACGGGCACAGCGATTCTTCCAGGTGTTCGAGCCACGTTACCACCGCCCCGAGTCGCGAATTCATCAGGGCTGGCGTTGGTTGCAGGCATTGCGTGCGAGTCTCAAGCGCCAAGCGGTACCCGATATTACGTTTGATGTAGTCACTCGCGACTGCGCGCGACGCCACCCTGCACTGGCCGGCATCGTCGAAGCTTCGCTGGGTGCCGACTATCGGGTCAGCGGACTCAAACTGGCCCGCGCTCCACACCGCTATAGCGGTCGCACGTCGATGCGTGCTCATCTCGATGTCAGTGAGCCGCGCCCCCCGCAGGACCCCGGCACGCCCTTCACCTTCTCCATGGAGGGTTATTACGGCTTCGATCGGCCGCGCCGGGAGGTGCCTTTTGCGTGGGCACCGGGCTGGAATTCGCCCCAGGCCTGGAACAAGTTCACCGATGAAGTAGGTGGCCATCTACGCGGTGGCGATCCGGGTGCCAGGTTGCTGGAGCCAGCGGAGAGCATCGGCGATTACGCCGACGAGATACCGCCTCCTTTCGTGCCCCGCGACGATGCGTGGCAGATCGTGGTGTTGCCTCGACTGTTTGGCGGTGAGGAAACGTCGTCACGAGTGGCACCGATCATGGCACGTGCGGCAGCCGTGGCGTTGACGCTATCGAGGGAGGATGCCAGGCGGCTCGAGGTCAAGGAAGGCACCTCACTGGTGGTGGAAACCTCACTATCGAGGCTGATACTACCGTTGCAGATCGATGCGGCGCTTCCCAGTGGCCTGGTAGGGGTGCCCGCGATGTGCGAGGCGGCGCTGGCGACGGGGGATCGGGCAGGGCTTTCCCAGGTGCCCGAAGGAGAGGGAGGCCCCTCATGAGCTGGCTGACACCGACAGTCGTGGAGGTTCTCATCGCCATGTCGCAGGCACTGGTGATTCTGGTTGTCGTGATGCTGCTTGGTGCTGTGATGACGGTGGTTGAGCGCCGCTTGCTGGGCTTGTGGCAGGATCGCTACGGGCCCAATCGTGTCGGGCCTTTCGGTTCGCTGCAACTGGTCGCCGACATGATCAAGATCTTGTTCAAGGAAGACTGGATTCCGCCTTTTGCCGACCGTGCGTTGTTCGTGTTGGCACCGATCATTGCCATGGCGTCGCTGTTGCTGGCGTTCATGATCATTCCCTTGACCCCTGCCTGGGGCGTGGCGGACTGGAACATCGGGTTGCTGTTCTTTTTCGCTATGGCCGGAATCAATGTTTACGCCGTGCTGCTGGGCGGCTGGTCGAGCGGCAACAAGTACGCCTTGCTCGGCGCCATGCGTGCCACGGCGCAGACACTCTCCTACGAGGTATTCATGGGGCTGTCGCTGATGGGAGTGGTGGCACTGGCCGGTTCGTTCAATATGCGCGAGATCGTTGCCGCTCAGCAGAGTTTGTGGTTCATCATTCCGCAGTTCCTTGGTTTCTGTACCTTCCTGATTGCCGGTGTCGCGGTGACCCATCGTCACCCCTTCGATCAACCCGAGGCCGAGCAGGAACTGGCCGATGGCTACCATATCGAGTACTCGGGCATGAAGTTCGGCATGTTCTTCATCGGTGAATACATCGGCATGGTGTTGGTCTCGGCACTGATCGTGACGTTGTTCTTCGGCGGCTGGCTAGGCCCTTGGCTGCCGCCTTTCGTCTGGTTCGCGCTCAAAACCGCGGCGTTGCTGGTGTTGTTCGTGTTGCTGCGCGCCTCACTGCCACGTCCCCGCTACGATCGAGTGATGAGCTTTGGCTGGCGGATCTGCCTGCCGTTGACACTGATCAATTTGCTCTTGACCGGCGCTGTGATCCTCTTGGTGTCGCCGGCCGGCAACTGAAGCGAGGAGGCCTGAGATGTTGACGTCGCTAATCTCCGGAACCTGGTCGCAACTGCGCACGCTCGGCATGGTGTTCATGCATGCCTTCCGCAAGCGCGAGACAGTCAATTATCCCGAGGAGGAGGTCTACCTGCCGCCGCGCTACCGCGGGCGTATCGTATTGACCCGTGACCCGGATGGCGAGGAACGCTGTGTGGCCTGCAACCTGTGCGCCGTGGCCTGTCCGGTGGACTGCATCGCACTGGAGAAGGGCGAAATGGAGGACGGCCGCTGGTACCCGTCGTCCTTCCGTATCAACTTTTCGCGTTGTATCTACTGCGGCATGTGTGAGGAGGCATGTCCGACCTCGGCGATCCAGCTCACTCCAGACTTCGAGATGAGTGAGTACCGGCGTCAGGACATGGTTTATGAAAAGGAGGACCTGCAGATCGCCGGTCCTGGCAAGGACCACGATTACCACTTCTACAAGGTGGCCGGGCTGGCGATTGCCGGCAAGAACAAGGGGCAAGGACAGGACGAAGCGAAGCCGATCGATGTCAGGACGCTACTGCCCTAGGCACGATAAAGAACTGACTGTGCTTACCCCGATGACGTGAAAACGAGAATTTCGCTGGTTAGTCGTCAGAGGATGAGGAAATGGAAATCGCTTTCTATCTGAGTGGCTTGGTCGCTGTGCTGGCGACACTGAGAGTCATTACCAGCACCAATCCGATACATGCGCTGCTGTATCTGATCGTGTCATTGCTCGCCGTGGCCATGGTGTTCTTCGCCCTCGGTGCGCCTTTTGCTGGCGCCCTGGAGGTCATCGTCTATGCCGGGGCGATCATGGTGCTGTTCGTGTTCGTCGTGATGATGCTCAACCTGAATGAAGGCGTGGCCGCCCAGGAACGTGCCTGGCTTGGGCCGCGAACCTGGCTGGGGCCTGTCGCGCTCGCCACCGTGCTGTTGCTGGTGTTGATCACGACCCTGTGGCGAGGTGATGTCGACCTGGTGATCGAGGGCGAGACGCTGACTGCCAAGGTGGTCGGTACGACGCTGTTCGGCCCCTGGCTGATTGCCGTCGAGCTGGCGGCGATGTTGTTGCTGGCGGCACTGGTCACCGCCTCGCATGTTGGTAGGACTTCATCCCAGCCATCGAATACCAGGAGTGGAGAGTCATGAACGGCGTCCCGATGGAGCATGGCTTGGCACTGGCGGCCGTATTGTTTGCACTGGGTCTGGCGGGACTGATGTTCCGCCGCAACATGGTATTCATGCTGATCAGCCTGGAAATCATGCTCAACGCGGCGGGACTGGCCTTCATCGTTGCCGGCATGGCCTGGGGGCAGGCCGAGGGGCAAGCGATGTTCCTGCTGGTGATCACCCTGGCGGCGGCGGAAGCCAGTGTCGGGTTGGCACTATTGATCCAGTTGTATCGCCGATTCAAGACACTCGACATCGATATGGCCAGCAGGATGCGTGGCTAGGCTTTGCCTGAAAAGTGCTGCGCTCGGCCATACGGCGTTAAAAATCGGCTCAAAGTACTCATTTACAACCACGTAAACTCCGTCTTTTCGCCAATTTTTGCCTTGTCTGACCATCGCTCGCCGACTTTTCAGACAAAGCCTGCTCTAGGGGAGGTACCGATGACGTTGCTGCTGCCACTGACCTTCCTGCTGCCCTTGGCCGGTACGCTGATACTGGCGTTTTCCCATGCTCGCCTGGGTGTGCGTGGCAGTGCCTGGGTCGGCGTGACTAGCGTGGGCCTGGCGGCCCTGGTCACGGCGTTGCTGACCTACCAGTTCATTGGCGCGCCTAGGGCATATGAGATGACACTATGGCGCTGGATTGCCGTGGGAGATTTCCAGCCGACCTTCGGCCTGAGGCTAGATGGTTTATCACTGACCATGCTTGGTGTCATCACCGGCGTCGGTTTGTTGATCCACTGGTTTGCTGCCTGGTACATGCATGGTGAAGAAGGTGTCACGCGTTTCTATGCCTATATGAACCTGTTCGTGGCCAGCATGGTGCTGCTGGTACTGGGCGACAATCTGCTGCTGCTGTTTCTCGGCTGGGAAGGCGTGGGGCTGTGCAGCTACCTGCTGATCGGCCATTACTACCATACTGCTGCCAACGGCTGGGCAGCGTTCAAGGCTTTTATCGTCACCCGGATCGGTGACGCCTTCCTGGCCATTGGGCTGTTTCTGCTGTTCCATGAATTGGGCACGCTGAACGTTGCCGAGATTCTCCAACGCGCTCCCGAGGCCTGGTCTGCTGGCGATCCCACGGTCCAACTGGCGGCGTTGCTGCTATTGGGGGGAGCGCTGGGCAAGTCGGCGCAGTTACCGTTGCACACTTGGTTGGCCGATGCCATGGCTGGCCCCACGCCGGTGTCGGCACTGATCCATGCAGCGACCATGGTCACCGCAGGAGTGTATCTGATCGCACGGATGCATGGCGTGTTCCTGCTCGCCCCGGATGTGCTGCTGCTGGTTGGTGTCATCGGTGCCTTGACGTTGCTGATGGCCGCTTTCGCTGCCTTGGCGCAGACTGACATCAAGCGCGTGTTGGCCTATTCGACCATGAGTCAGATAGGCTACATGTTCCTGGCATTAGGGGTAGGCGGCTTCGAGGCCGCGATCTTCCATCTGATGACCCACGCGTTCTTCAAGGCTCTGTTGTTCTTATCGGCAGGTGCGGTAATCGTCAGTTGTCATCACGAACAGGACATACGGCGTCTGGGTGGACTATGGCAAAGACTGCCGCTGGCCTACGCCGGGTTCGTGGTGGGGGGCGCGGCACTAGCGGCTCTACCGCTGGTCACTGCCGGCTTCTACAGCAAGGACGAGATCCTGTGGCAGGCACTGGCATCGGGGCATGGCGGGTTGCTACTGGCTGGGCTGCTCGGGGCGCTGTTGACCTCGCTGTACACCTTGCGCTTGATCGTCGGCGTCTTCCACGGCAAACCGGGCAGTGACAACGCCCGCGATGCCGAATCAGGAAGTGGTTTGGCGCATGGCCTGCCGCTGATCGTGCTGGCGCTGCTGTCGACGCTTCTCGGTGCCTGGATCGAGCCGCCACTGGGTGCGGTGCTACCCGGCCCCCATGAGGGTGGTGAAGGATGGCACCTGGCGCTCGAGATCATGGCTAGTGGCGTTGCTTTGGCAGGCATTGCACTGGGCGCTTGGCTATTCCTACGTCGGCAGGCATGGCTTGCCGACATCGTATCGCACGGTTGGGGGGCCAAGTCATGGCGGCTCTGGCACCACGCCTGGGGCTTCGATACTGGCTACGACCGGCTGTTGGTGAGTCCTTATCGTAGCTTGGTGGCGTGGATGCGAAGCGATGTCGTTGATGCGGTAGTCGGGCTCGTCGCTCGGCTGGCATGGTGGCTGCACGTGGGATTGGCGCGAACGCAGACCGGCAAGTTGCGACTCTACGCTGCCTCGATGGTGCTCGGGGCTACGCTGGTATTGGTGGCGATGGCATTGGCGGCGTAAGGGAACTCCGGTTCCTGTACTCCGTGCGCCTCGTGCTTGATGCCGCTCGCCGATTTATCCAGCGCTTCCTATAAGGCTCGTGGTATGCCTGCGCGGACAAGGAGAATGGCAATGACGAGATGTCAATGGCGAGGAGTCCGGAACTCATGGCTTTGGTCTGGTTGATCCTGATCCCCTTCATTGGCGGCTTGCTGTGCTGGCAAGGGGAGCGCTGGGGCGACCAGCCTCCGCGCTGGATCGCCCTGGGTACCATGCTGCTGGTGCTTCTGATCACACTGGGATTGTGGTGGCATGGCGATTATCGGTTGCCAGCTGGCGCCGAGGCTGAGGCCGTGTCTTGGGCCATCGAGTGGCGCGCCGTATGGATTCCGCGCTTTGGCATTGAAGTGCACCTGGCGTTGGATGGCCTGTCGCTGGTGCTGATAGCGCTGACCGGCTTGCTCGGTGTGCTGGCGGTATTGTGCTCCTGGCATGAGATTGGGCGCCGAGTCGGTTTTTTCCATCTCAACCTGCTGTGGATCCTGGCGGGGGTAGTCGGGGTCTTCCTGGCCATCGATCTGTTCCTGTTCTTCTTCTTTTGGGAAATGATGCTGGTGCCGATGTACTTCCTGATCGCGCTGTGGGGGCACAGCGGCTCGAGGGGCAGAACGCGAATCGGTGCGGCAACCAAGTTTTTCATCTATACCCAGGCCAGTGGCCTCCTGATGCTGGTGGCGATCCTCGGCCTGGTCTTCGCCCATTACAATGCGACCGGCGAATACACCTTCAGCTATGCGGCGCTGCGAGAGACGCCGCTTTCCGACGAACTGTCGGTATGGCTGATGCTGGGTTTCTTCTTCGCTTTTGCGGTCAAACTGCCGGTGGTGCCTTTCCACGGTTGGTTGCCTGACGCGCATGCCCAGGCACCAACCGCCGGCAGCGTGGATCTTGCCGGCATCCTGCTCAAAACTGGCGCCTACGGCATGCTGCGTTTCGCGTTGCCGTTGTTTCCTGAAGCCTCCCAGGCATTTGCTCCGGTAGCGATGGGGCTGGGGTTGGTCGGTATTTTCTACGGTGCGCTGCTGGCTTGTGGCCAGCAGGACATCAAGCGACTGATCGCCTACACCAGTATCTCGCACATGGGCTTCGTGCTGATTGGCATCTATGCCGGCACCGAATTGGCGCTACAAGGGGTAGTGGCACTGATGGTGGCGCACGCCTTTTCGACCTCGGCCTTGTTTATCATCAGCGGCCAGATATACGAGCGCTTGCATACCCGTGACATGCGCGAGATGGGTGGCCTGTGGGGGCGCATGGGAAGCCTGCCGGGGTTCATGTTGTGTTTCGTGGTTGCCTCGTTGGGTATGCCAGGTACCGTCAACTTCGTTGGCGAGTTCATGATCCTGTTCGGCAGTTTTCCGGTAGTGCCATGGGTGGCGGCGATCGCCAGTGCCGGGCTGGTGCTGGCTGCAATCTATTCGTTGCTGTTGATGCAGCGGGTGCATTACGGTCCTCCCCGGGGTGAGGGGCGTTTTGCCGATCTCGATCGGCGTGAATATGCCATGATGCTCGGGCTGCTGGCGCTGGTGTTGCTGCTCGGGCTGTTTCCGCAGCCATTGCTCGAGACCTCCGGCGCCACCATGCACGAGGTACAGCAGCTATTCAGCGATGCCGCGGCGCCTACATCGATCACTGAGCTGATGGGGGGGCTATGACGTTGACCGTGACACACCTCATGGCGCTGCTGCCGCTGATCCTGGTTTGTGCCACAGCGATTGCGGCGATGCTGGGGATCGCCTGGCGACGCCATCATGCCGGTACGGCAGCGGTTACCGTCATGGGGCTCGTTCTGGCCCTGATATCGTTGCTGTCGATCTGGACGATGGCCCCGATCAAGGTGCCATTACTGGTCGTCGATGGTCTGACACTGTTCGCCGGCGTGATGATACTGGTCTCTTCCTTGGCATGTACCGCCTTGGCGTATGTCTACCTGGAGAACTACCCCGGTCCCCGTGAAGAGTTCTACTTGCTCTTGCTGTGTGCCGCAGCGGGAGGCATGGTGTTGGCGGCAAGCCAACATCTGGCCTCGCTATTCGTTGGTCTCGAACTGCTATCCATGCCGCTCTACGGCATGCTGGCATATGCCTTCCCTGAACGTCGCTCGTTGGAGGCGGGCATCAAATACTTCATCCTGTCGGCGGCGGCCACCGCCTTTTTGTTGTTCGGTATGGCGCTGCTCTACGCCCAGGTGGGCCACCTGGACCTGACAGGTGTGGCGGCGTCATTCTCTGAACGTCCCGATGCCTGGGGGCTGGCCGGCATCGGCTTGTTGTTGGTCGGACTGGGCTTCAAGCTGTCGATCGTCCCCTTTCATCTGTGGACACCGGATGTCTATGAAGGAGCTCCTGGCCCTGCCGCCACATTCTTGGCCTCGGCAAGCAAGGTGGCGGTATTCGTGGTGCTGCTTCGCCTGGTGCTGTCGGCGCCAGGCTTTCAGGATGACTGGCTGCGTGACGTATTGGCGGCGATGGCGCTAGCCGGCATGCTGGTGGGCAACCTGCTGGCCTTGGTCCAATCGAATCTCAAGCGCCTGTTGGGGTATTCGTCGATCGCTCATTTCGGCTATCTGCTGGTGGCACTGGTGGTCGGCGACGGGCTGGCCACGGAAACCGGAGGGGTCTATCTGCTTACCTACCTGGTGACCACACTGGGCGCCTTCGGTGTGGTGACGTTGCTCTCGAGCCCCTACAGCGGCGAGGATGCGGCAGCACTGCACCATTATCGGGGCCTGTTCTGGCGGCGCCCCTATCTCACCGCGGTACTCACCGTGAGCCTGCTGTCGCTGGCCGGCATTCCCTTCACGGCCGGCTTCATCGGTAAGTTCTACATCATTGCGCTGGGTGTCGAAGCACAGCGCTGGTGGCTGGTCGGCGGGATCGTGGTGGGCAGCGCGATCGGTCTCTACTACTACCTGCGGGTGATGGTCACCCTGTTCCTGGTCGAGCCCGGGATGCAGCGCCGCGATGCGCCGCGAGACTGGAGTGTACGCGCTGGAGGTGTGGTCGTGCTTGGGTTGGCGCTGTTGATTGTGCTGTTGGGCATCTATCCCGCGCCGATGATCGAATGGGTGGGGGTGGTGGAGCGCATTACTGCTGGATAATGTGCCGGCCCGCACGGACCGGCACGCTCTTCCGGCTCACAGCACCGATGGCAACCAAGTGGCCAATTCCGGGAACAATGCCAGAGTGGCGAGCATGGTGAGTTGCAGCAGGATGAAGGGGATCACCCCCTTGTAGATCGCCGATGTTGGTACCGAGTCCGGCGTCACGCCGCGCAGGTAGAATAGTGCGAAGCCGAACGGCGGCGTCAGGAACGATGTCTGTAAGTTGACGGCGATCATGATGCCCAGCCAGATGGGATCGACGCCCATCGCCAGCAGTACCGGACCGACGATCGGCACCACCACGAAGGTGATCTCGATGAAGTCGAGTATGAAGCCAAGCAGAAAGATCACCAACATGACCACGATCATGGCGCCGAGCACGCCGCCGGGCAGGGATTCGAACAGCTCGGTGACCAGTTCTTCGCCGCCGTAGGCACGGAACACCAGCGAGAATAGTGCCGCACCAATCAGGATCAAGAATACCATGCTGGTGACTTGGGTGGTGGTCTGCACCACGGCCTTGAGCGTGGGACCATCGAGACTGCGTTTGGCCATGGCCAGCAGTAGTGCACCGAAGGCTCCCACCGCCGAGGCCTCAGTGGGCGTGGCAAAACCGCCGAGTATTGAACCCAGTACCGCGACGATCAGCGCCACTGGTGGCAGCATTCCCCTGAGCAGCAGTGGCCATAGGCTGCCTTGATGGTTCATTTCCTGCATCAGTTGTTGTCGCTCGACTGGTGGTGCCAGGCTCGGGCGTGCCCAGGCGATGAGCGCAACGAACACGATATAGGCGGCCACCAGTACCAGACCGGGCACCAGGGCTCCGATGAACAGATCGCCGACGGATAGAGTCTTTGGACTCCAGACACCCATCGCCAATTGGGCTTGCTGATAGGCGGTGGAAAGTACGTCGCCGAGCAGTACCAAGGCAATCGACGGTGGAATGATCTGGCCCAGAGTGCCGGTAGCGCAGATGGTTCCTGTGGCCAGTGCCGGTGAGTAGCCGCGCTTGAGCATCGTTGGCAGTGAAAGCAGGCCCATGGTTACCACGGTGGCACCGACGATGCCGGTCGAGGCGGCCAGCAGCATCCCTACCAGGGTGACCGAAATGCCCAGCCCGCCGCGTAAGGCACCGAACAGCAGTGCCATGGCATCGAGCAGAGTTTCGGCGACCCGCGATTTCTCCAGCAGTACCCCCATCAGCACGAACAGTGGTACCGCCAGCAGCGTCTGGTTGGTCATGATGCCGTAAAGGCGGTTGGGCATGGCCGACAGGAAACCCGCATCGAATGACACGGCCACACCCATGGTGTCCAGTCCCAGGCCAAGGCCGGCAAAGATCAGGGCGGTACCGGCCAGTGACAGCGCTACCGGATAGCCCAGCATGAGAACGGCGCAGACGGCGGCAAACAGCAGGAACGGCATATAGTCGAGCACGATGTCCACTACTACAGTACCTCCTCGTGCTCGTGTAAGGGCTCGGCAGGTAGGCGACCGTGCAGAATCAGGATCTGACGGATGATTTGAGCGATGCCTTGCAGCAATAGCAGTGTCATCATCAGCAGGATCAGAGACTTGATCAGGAATACGATAGGCAGGTTGCCATCCGACGTTCGTTCCAGAATCGCCCAACTACTCAAGACGTAGTGCCAGCTCGTAAAGGCGATGAACAGCACCACCGGCATCAGCAGAAACAGAGTGCCGCCGAGATCGACCCAAGCGCGACCGCGTGGCGATAGGCGACGGTAGAAGATATCCACCCGTACGTGGCCGTCATGCTTGAGGGTATAGGCGGCGCCGAGCATGAACACCATGGCATGCATGGCCATCACCGACTCCTGCATGGCAACGCTATGCACGCTGAAAACGTAACGCATCACCACGATGGTGAATTGCACCACCATCATTACCAGGACCAGCCAGGCGATACTGCGGCCGACGATATCGGTCAGAGCATCGAGCCGGCTGAGTGGGGCCGGCTCGCGAGTCGCGCGATTCATGGAACCTCTCGCGGTAAAATGGTTTCAAGGTAAAGCAGCAGGAGCGCGCAATCATCGCCGATTGAGCGACAATCGTCATCCCTTATGCCTAATATTGAAAGGCGATCAGTGCTTGTTGGGGTGTAAAAGCGATGCCAGTGTCTTCTGGCAGGCACTGGGCAATTGCACGTCGACAGCGATTGGCAAGTGGTCCGAAAAGAGCTGGTCGAGAACTCGCACGTCATGAGCGACCAGTGAGTTGGAGAGCAGGATATGGTCGAGCGCGCGTCGCGGTTGCCAGGATGGGTAGCTGAGCAGCGGACGCACCGGGTGCAAGGGTAGCGAGGTGCAGAAACGTGAATGCGAGTGGAGCTGCTCCAGTGTGCAGTTGAGATCGCCCATCACCACCACATGACGCAGCGGCGTGATGATTTCGCTCAGATAGTCGAGCTGACGAATGCGGGCACGATGGCTCAGTGCCAGATGAGCCACGAATAGGTGCAGGGCGTCCTCGCCATCGCCGTAACGGGCATGAATGGCACCGCGTCCCGGTAGCGTGCCGGGTAGCCGGTGCTCTTCGATGCGCGTGGGATGCAGCCGCGACAGCAAACCATTGCTGTGCTGGGCGACACGGCCCAGGTTGCGATTGAGCTGCTGGAAATGGTGGGGAAAGCCAGCGCGCGCCGCCAGGTACTCGACCTGATTGACGTTGCCGGAGCGGAAACTGCCACCGTCGACCTCTTGGAGGCCGACGATGTCGAAGTTGCTCAGCACCTCGCTGACCATGTTGAGGCGGCGTTGACGCGTAGGGTGTGGCAGGAAATGCTGCCAACTACGGGTCAGGTAGTGGTGATAGGCCGAGGTCTGGATGCCGACCTGCAGGTTGAAGGTCAGAAGACGCAGGTGGCCGCTATCCACTACCGGGTGGCTACCGTCCCCTCTGCTGGATTTACTGATTCCCGTCGTCACGAACCTTCTCGATCAGTGCGCTGGCGATCTGTGGCATGTTCTCGAGGCTGCCGGCGCTCGACGGCGTGATCACATAGCGGCCTTCGACGATCAACGCCGGAACCCCCATTAGTCCGTAAGCACGCATGCGAGCGTGGGCCTGGTTGACTTGGCTCTTGACGCCGAACGACGTCAAGGCCTGGCGGGCTTCGTCTTCGCTGACACCGTAGTCGCTGAAGAAGTCGGCGATATCGTCGACCTCGGTGAGATGGCGGCCTTCCTGGTGAACGGCATCGAAGAAATCGTCGTGCACGTCTTCGAGAATGCCCAGTTCCTGGGCGGCATAGAAGGCGACGGCATGCTTGTTCCAATCGCCGCCCATGGTGGCGGGCATACGCCGGAAGGTTACATCCTCGGGCAACTCGGCGACCCAGGCATTGAGCGGATCTTCCAGACTGTAACAGTGGGGGCAGCCATACCAGAAAGCTTCGACAACCTCGATCTGACCCTCTTCAACCTGGGTAGGCACCGCCTCGTCGAGCACCTTGTATTGCTCGCCTTCGACCAGCGATTGCGCTGAGGCCAGGGTCGATAGACTAAGGCCGGCGAGTACGGCAACCAATGTCTTGAACATGCGAACAGACTCCTTGTCGAGCTCTTGCGAAGTATTCGGGAAAGGTAACAGGAAACGCTATCGCGGGCAGCATTCGTTCCGAGGCCTCGCAACGCTGGCTTTGAGCATCAAGCGTTGATCAAGGTTCCCACCCTCCTGGTGAAAAGTTGGAAGGCGGTCGTCGAGCCGCCTTTTACGATTCACCGGTCGGGATTGTGATCAGTGCAAGCCATAGAGATAGTTGGCCACGGCTTGCATATCGCTATCGCTCATCTTGGCGGCAATATCGCGCATGATGGCATTGGGATCGTTGCTGCGCTCGCCGGCAGCGAATGCCTGCAGGGTCGAGACCAGGTATTCGCGGTGCTGGCCGGATAGCGCTGGGTAAACAGCGGTGCCGATACCTTCGCCAGTGGGGGTATGGCAGGCGGCACAGGAGGGGATACCCTTGGCCATGTCGCCGGCACGGTACAGCTCGCGGCCGCGCTCCAACAACGCTTCGTCGGGATTCGCCTGGCCCAGGTTGGATTCCTGCTGAGAGAAGAAAGCGGCGACGTCCCACGCGTCCTGGTCGGAGAAGTCATCGACCTGACCAGCCATCTGTGGCACGTTCCGGTCGCCATCACGGATGTTCATGATCTGCTTGGCCAGGTAGGAGGCCTGTTGGCCTGCAAGGTTGGGAAAGGCGCCAGAAGGACTGATACCTTGCTGGCCGTGACAGGCTGCGCAGGTTTGTGCTTTCTCGCGCCCCGCCGCAGGGTCGCCTTCCATTTGCGCATGGGCCACGCCGATGGCGCTCATGGTCATTGCCAGGCTTGCCAGTAACTTTCTCATCGCTAATCCACTATGCCTTTGATTGTTGACCGGTACGTACCCTGGGCGCCGTCCGTCGTTGTTTGCGCCTGTGGTGAAGCGCGGTTCGCTGTCGGCGAGAGCACGGTGGTACACTAGCGTGCCCCAGGTCACAAAAAAAATACACTGTATTATAACGACTCACCCGAATGAGGTGAACGAGCCCTGCGTGCTATTCACGCCTTACTACTGCCAGGATTTCGCCCTAATGTCGCGTCTCAACTACCAGACCGCCCGCTTTCTCACCAGTGCCCCGACACTGGCGCAGTGCCCGCCTGATCTGGGCTGCGAAGTTGCTTTTGCGGGACGCTCCAATGCCGGAAAGTCCAGTGCAATCAATGCATTGACACAGCAGAAGGCGCTGGCCCGTACCTCCAAGACGCCGGGGCGCACGCAGCTCATCAACTTCTTCTCCCTGGCGGGCGACGATGCTTGTCGCATGGTGGATCTGCCGGGCTATGGCTTTGCCAAGGTGCCGGAGAAGGTCAAACTCGAATGGCAACGCCATCTCGCTGAATACTTACGCGAGCGCCAGTCGTTGCGTGGGTTGGTGCTGGTGATGGACGTGCGCCATCCGCTGACCGAGTTCGACGAAATGATGCTGGGTTGGGCCGACGATAAGGACATGCCAGTACATATCCTGTTGACCAAGGCCGACAAGCTCAAGAGCGGTGCCGTCAAGAACGCTTTACAGCAAGTGAGGAGTCGCCTGCGCGATTGGGAGGACCTGGTCAGCGTCCAGCTGTTTTCGGCACTCAAGCGCCAAGGAGTCGAAGAGGCTCACGAGCGTTTGGACGATTGGTTGCTACGCGACTTCTCGGATAACCCCTAGTCGCGGAGAGTCGAGTCCAGCCGCTGGAGAAGATTGGGTAGTTCGCGAACGTGACGAAGGCGATAGACGCCGGCCGGCAACGCTCTCTCGGAGTCGTCATGGACATCGATCCAGGCCACGCGCATGCCCAGCCGCCAGGCTGGCAGCACGTCTTCGCGCCACGAGTCACCGACATGCAGCGCGCGTGAAGGAGTGCTGCCGAGACGTGCCAGCGCAGCCAGGAAAGGGCGTGCGTCAGGCTTGGGGGCGAGCATCTCACCGGCGGCGATCGTTACCGGGAAGTGAGCTGCCAAGGGTAGCCGTGTCAGGTCGGCATTACCGTTGGTAATCGCTGCGAGGCGGTAACGGCTGCGCAATTCGTCGAGCAGTGTCTCGACTTCCGGGTAGGGCGTCAGGTGATGACGTAGCTCGAGAAAACGATCGATGGCCGCGGCTGCCCACATTCTGGCGGCGCTGCGCGGTAGTCCGTATTCCTCCAGGAGCTCGCTCAGTGACCGTTCACGGATCCAGGTGAAGTCGCCGCGCCTTAGAGGGTGACGCTTGGCCAATTCAAGGCGACGTGCTTGGTAAGCACTTAGCGGAAAGCGCTCGCCATAGCGCCCATTCTGGTCGAGATGCGTTCCATGCCATGCTGCCAGAGCTTCGTCGAGCCAGGCGTAGTGCCCGGTTTCAGCATGTTCCATGACCGGGCGGTTGTCCCACAAGGTATCGTCGAGATCGAATGTCAGGGCATCGAGCGGGGCATGGAGGGGCATCGGGTATTCTCAGCGAGCAGGGTCGTCGTGGGGACTATGTCATGGTTGGACCATAAGCTGGCATAGGTGCTCGATGAAATCAATCGACTGAATACATTATTGAGATGAGCCTGGCTGTGATTCGGCCAGGCTGACTTCTGTCATAGGTTGATTCGTTTCAACGTGTTGGCAATGGATTTCCTTTCGATTTCCGCATAAATGTCTATCTCATCGTTAACAGAAGTTCCTAGGCACTTTTCAAACTCAGCCTTGTTGGGATTGCCTTCATACATGCTGTTAGACTCTCCTCCAAGGTTTGAGTGGAATATGCCGGCGGCGCTAACTGGCAGAAAATCTTCATAGGTGATGGGTGTGGCTGAAACGATACCTGACTGAATCAAATCTTCCAGATTTTCGATTTTCGCTGCCGTCCTAGCCTTTGTGTTTGCATCAGAAGTCGGTTGATAATAGAAAAATACCAGCCCATGTTTTCTCAGTGTTGTTTCATTGTCTGGGAACTCGGAGAAAACATCTTTCAGGTTGTTCTGATATTCGTTGTTGTCTGTTATGCTGCCTTTGTTCTGAGACTGCCGTAGCAGACGGTCGTATAGTTCACGCCCTTTCTTGGTAAGTGCAGCACCTCGCTGCTCAATCTCTCCGAACCGAGCAGTATGGCTACCTTGCCGATCTCCTGAGAAATTAACTGGCTCATCCAGAGCTTTGAAGCTCGTTTGGCGCAGTAGGATAGGACAATCTCTGCGCGGGGGGCCTTCGATAATGGCTTTGGGTGAAATGCCATGCAGAGGCATTAGTCTTTGTACCTCGTCAATGTTTAGGGTGCGAGGTGTCAGATGGTTTATGTGGGGGCCTCTGAAGCATACTACATCTGCTATCAGACGATGTTCGGCATGCAATGCTTCATAAATATCCTTGTCTACTGTTGAATCGCCATGCCAGCGAAAGGTTTCCAACGCCTCAGCAACGAATTCTTCAGCTTGTTCTAGTCTGAGTCCATTTTGATTCTCATGAATCTCAATGAGCTCCAGTGCTCTCTTTGTGAATATATCTCTTGATGACAGTATTTCTGACGCTATTGCTCTGAGCTTTTCGTTCTCGATGAGCTCTAGACGTAGCAACGATGTGAATATTCGGAATGGATTTTTCTGCAAAGACTCTTCGCTAATAGGTCGAAATGCCGTTGAATGTACCGGTACCCCAGCTTCGGTGAGGTCATAATATCCGACAGGATACATGCCCATCACCGCAAAGAGACGACATAGCACAGAGAGCTCTTCGGCAGTCCCCACTCGAATGGCGCCATGGCGCTCGACTTCCAAGCGGTCAAGTTCACCGCTTTTTTCCATTCTCAAGCGTAGTGCTTCATTGTTCTCTAACTCAGTACGGTTTGCCCGTGCTACTAAGTCAAGAAGGTCAGCATATAGCGGCACCTCTTTCTGATACATTTCAGACATTGCTTTTGAAAACATGTCGCGTATCAGGTCGGGTGATACATGATGGCTTCTTAACATCGCTTGCCTCATTGGTTATAAGTTGGTACTTGGTTTTCCAAGCTCTACACATCGTCAGTAAAGCTTGCAACGAATGTGGGATTTTCGAATCGGATAGGTGCTTTGCCTGGTGGTCATGTCTGTAACGTTCCCAACGCCCGCTCGATTTTGGACAGACCTTCCGACAGGTGCTCTTGCGAGATAGTCAATGGGGGAAGTAGGCGAAGGACGTTGCGCTTCCTGCCGCTAGGCATCAACAGGACCCCCGCCTGTCGAGCAGCGATCAGCAAAGCTGCCAAGTGTTCGGCCGCCGTGGCATTGACGGTATCTTCAAAGACGATACCCCGCATCGAGCCGATACCCGTGATGGGGCCCAGCATTGGGAAACGCTGGCTTCTCTTCCAGCGGTCATGGGTTTCCAGCAAGAGAGACTCTTGAGCATTGCTCCACTGAGAGAGGTTGGCATCGCTCATAACTTCCATGACAACTTTGGCAGCGGCACATGCGACGGCATTGCCAGAATATGTCCCGCCAAGCCCACCTTTCGGTAGCACGCTCATCAGGCTCTCACGTCCGGCTACGGCAGCCAGAGGGAGCCCTGACGCCATGCTTTTCCCCATCAGCAACAGGTCGGGCTCGATACCTAAGTGAGTGAAGGCAAAACGTGTCCCGGTTCTTCCAAACCCCGATTGGATTTCATCCATTATCAGAACAATGCCTCGTTCGTCGCAGACCTTGCGCAAGTGCTTAGCAAAGACATGATCGAGTACGCGAAAGCCGCCTTCTCCCTGAACAGGCTCGACGATTATGCAGGCGATCTCATCTGATGAAATCTCAACCTCGAAGAGCCTATCCAATGCTTGAATGGCTTCGCTAGTACTGGCTCCATTGTCAGGACTTGGAAAGGGTATGTGATACACAGGACCAGGAAGCGTTCCTATCCCGACCTTGTACGGATTCACCTTGCCATTCAAGTTGAGCGCTGCAAGCGTTCGGCCATGGAAACCACCGTCAAATGCAATCACTGCCTGTTTGCCAGTGGCAGCCCGAGATATTTTCAAGGCATTTTCCGTGGCTTCAGCGCCAGAGTTAGTCAGCATGCAGGAAAGCGCATAGCCAACCGGGATGAAGGACTGCAGAGCCTCTGCAATATCCAAGTATCCTTGATGAGGGACGGCATTGAATGCTGAATGAATGAGCTTGTCTATCTGACTCTTGGCGGCGGCGGTGATGGCAGGGTGACAGTGGCCCAAGTTAAGAACGCCTATGCCACCAACAAAGTCAATGTAGCGTTTCCCGTTGCTATCCCATACCTCAGAATTCAGTCCTTTTTCGAGCACGATTGGATGAATAATTCCTAAGGACTGGCTAACACAGGGTTGCATGGCTTTCTCCATAATTTACTAAATCAATATCTTGAGGCATTGTCCTGTATGGTAAAGAGAAAAGCCGGTTTCATAAGCGGCTTGCCATAACCATCTTCCACGAATCGGTCGGGATGACTGCATTTCCAATGGAAGAAGTTGGTCGTCATTATTGATTATGTAATGCGCAAACCCTTTTCCAACCACTGTTCCTGTCGTGATACCACGTCCGTTATAACCGGTAACTGCCAATATGCCTGGAGCAGGCTCGAAAAGCCTAAGTGTATGATCAGGAGTGAAAGCAATTCTTCCTGTCCATGTGCACTCCCACTCCAATTTCCCAAGCTGCGGGAAATAGTGATCCTTCACACGGTTTGCCCAGCACTGTATATACGATAAGGGTTTATCGTCACCGCATCCCAGACTACCCAGGATCAACCTTCCTGCGCTATCTCGGCGAATGCTGCTTAGCACAGTGCGTGTATCCCATGCGCCTTGCCGCTCAGGCAGAATATCGGGAAGGATATCTTCCGTTAGCGGACCGGATGCCACTTGGAAGAAGTATCCAGGGAAGAAGTTGTTGCGTACCTGATTCCAAGCTTCTTCGGTGTAGGCATTGGTCGCCAGTACGATCCTTTGGGCCGTGATACTGCCCTTCGGTGTCGTGGCACGCCAAGCATCCCCAGTACTCTCCACCCGCAGGACTGGGCTCTGTGTGTAAATGTTCGCTCCGGCCGACTGAGCTGCGCGAGCCAATCCCCTTGTGTATGCCGTTGGGTTCAGCGTACCTGCTCGCCGATCGAGAAGCGCTCCCTTGATATGTTCGGTCCCTGTCAATCTCTGGCAGTCGTTGCCCTCGATAAGCTCGACAGGAGCATCGCGACTTTGTAGCTGGTCGCGGCGTCTCGCCAATTCCTTGGCCCCTTTGGCGTTGTGTGCCAAATGCAGTGTACCGGTGCGCGTTGCGTCACACGCGATATTGTGCTTTTCGATTATGTTGAAAACTTCGCCGGGAGCGCTACCAAGAACGGAATTGGCTCTTTCTCCATTTTCCTTGCCAAGGGCATCGACATTATCCTCCGGCGGGATCCAGAGGCCTGCGTTTACCAATCCGACACTGCGTCCTGAGCCACCGCTGGGGATCTCCTTGGCCTCGAGGAGAGAAACGGCCACACCTTGCTCGGCTAAATGGAGCGCTGTAGACAGTCCTGTAATTCCGCCACCGATGATACAGACATCGGTATCCTGCTGTGAGTCAAGTGTGGAAGAGACGATAGGTGATTCGAGGGATGTGGCTTCCCATAAACAACGTATTTCCATCAAGAGGCCTCATTCCAAATACGATGCCGGTGCTCATTCCTAGGCGAATACCCCCTCGGCACTTTCGAACCCAGGGGGTTAACCATCAATTAATCGAACTTTATGCCTTGGGCTAGAGGAAGCTCTCGAGAGTAGTTGACCGTGTTTGTTTGACGGCGCATATAACTCTTCCAGACATCGGATCCGGATTCACGTCCGCCACCGGTTTCTTTCTCACCACCGAACGCACCACCGATTTCGGCACCACTTGGCCCAATGTTGACATTGGCAATACCGCAGTCACTACCGACATCGGAGACGAAGGTTTCCGCTTCTCTTACATCGGTGGTGAAAATACACGATGATAATCCTTGCGGGACATCATTATTGATGGCAATGGCCTCATCGAGTTCGTTATAAGTCATGACATAGAGTATCGGCGCGAAGGTTTCGCTGCGGACGAGTTCATTTTGCTGTGGCATTTCCACGATGGAGGGAGAGACGTAGTAGGCCTCAGGGTATTGCTCGGCAAGCTGACGTTCGCCACCGAAGACTTTTGCATCTTGTTGGCGTGCCTTTTCCAAGGCATCTTGCATGAGTTCGAAGCTCTGCTTGTCGATTAGCGGGCCAACAAGTGCTCCGGAAAGCGGATCGCCAATGGAAATATTGGTATAGGCCTTCTTCAGGCGTTCAACGACTTCATCTTTGAGCGACGCATGAACGATCAACCGGCGAAGCGTCGTGCAACGCTGCCCCGCCGTTCCGACTGCAGAGAACAGAATGGCACGCACCGCCATGTCGAGATCGGCGCTGGGTGCCAGAATCATGGCATTGTTGCCACCCAACTCGAGGATACTACGGCCGAAGCGGGCGGCGACACGCGGACCGACTTCCTTCCCCATACGAGTGCTGCCAGTGGCGCTGATGAGCGGGACGCGCGGGTCATCTACCAATCGTTCGCCGGCGTCCCGGTCACCAATGATTACTTGGCTAAGGTTGGCAGGGGCTTCA
Source organism: Litchfieldella anticariensis FP35 = DSM 16096 (assembly GCF_000409775.1). Classification (GTDB taxonomy): domain Bacteria; phylum Pseudomonadota; class Gammaproteobacteria; order Pseudomonadales; family Halomonadaceae; genus Litchfieldella; species Litchfieldella anticariensis. Next base: position 42,305 of record NZ_KE332396.1, read on the forward strand.
TCGCCGAATTTCTCCATGGCGCGTTCCAGCAAGGCCTGGCAGGCCAGGGCGCAGAGCGGCGTCTTCTCGGAAGGTTTCCAAAGCAGGCTGTTGCCACAGACCAGGGCCAGCGCAGCGTTCCATGCCCAAGGCGCTACCGGGAAGTTAAATGCGGTGATCAGGCCGATCGGGCCCAGTGGGTGCCAGGATTCACGCATGTGGTGGCCGGGGCGCTCGGAGGCAATGGTCAACCCAAAGAGCTGGCGGGACTGACCCACGGCCAGGTCGCAGATATCGATCATTTCCTGAACTTCCCCCAGGCCTTCCTGGAGGATCTTTCCACATTCCCAGGTAACCAGTTGGCCCAGGTCTTCTTTATGGTCGCGTAGTTGCTGTGCAAAGAGCCTTACCAGCTCACCTCGCCGAGGAGCAGGCACTTCTTTCCAGGCTTCGAAGGCTTGCTGAGCATTGGCAATTCGCTCATCAACAATCTCGGCGCCTTCCAGCGATACTTGTCCAATGACGCTGCCATCGATGGGGCTTCTAACCGCGTAACTCCCATTCCGGTACAGGTCGTGGGAGACACCGAGGCGTTTCATGATAGAGTCAATCATTCTTTCTCCTATCGTTCTTGTTGCCGTGTAAGGGGTGAATCCCAGTATCATAAGGGGCTTTGGGCTTAGGCAAACGACGTTTAAGATAGACGTCATTCCTAATTTTCATGAATATGGTTTTATCATGAGCCGCAGACACTTACCTTCATTGTCGTCCATGCAATGCTTCGAGGCGTCTGCTCGGCACCTGAGTTTCACCCGTGCGGCCGAGGAGCTGAACCTGACGCAAAGTGCTGTCAGCAAGCAGGTGGCTCAACTGGAAGCCACGCTGGAGCATAAACTGTTCAGGCGTGTGAGAAAGCGGCTTCAATTGACCCCGGAGGGGTCGTTGTATTTGACAGAAGCGCGCAAGATTCTTGCTCAGGTAGAGATGTCCACTCGGTATATGCTGTCTTATGGCGGAGAAAGCGAGGTGCTCAATGTCACCACGTTGCCTACGTTTGGTGCGCGTTGGCTGATACCGAGACTCAATGGATTTAGATATTCGCATCCAGGGATATATCTAAATATAACCAACCGTGTGGAACCATTCGACATGGATAAGGAGCGAGTGGACGTCGCTTTCTTTTATGGGCATGGTGCTTGGCCCAAGACTGAATGTATCAAAATACTCGACGAAGATGTCGTGCCCGTCTGTTCGCCTACGATCGTCCCGCAAATTCCTTTTGACGATCCCTTGCAGTTGACACAGCTAGTCCTGTTGCAGAGCGCTACCCGGCCCGAAGCCTGGCACGATTGGTTCGAAGCACAAGGCTATTATACGGAGCATAGCTACCATGGGCCTCGCTTCGATACGTTCTATATGGCAATTCGTGCTGCACAGGCTGGGTGTGGCGTCGCTTTGATCCCAAGATTCCTGGTGACGGAGGAGTTGGAGGAGGGGAAGCTGATCATCCCCTGGCATTTCTCGCTAAGAAGTCCTGATGCGTATTACATGGCTTGCCCAGAAAACATGGGTGAAGTAGCCAAAGTGAAGAACTTCATGGAGTGGATCATCGCCAGAGTTGATGGGTAGTTTTTATTTCTTTCGAGTTTCACTACGCCGAGCACGGGGATGGGCGGCATCGTAACTGTCGGCCAGGTGTTGCCAATCGAGCCGGGTATAGATTTGGGTCGTCGACAGGTTGGCATGACCCAGCAATTCCTGGACGGCGCGCAGGTCCTGGCTGGACTCCAACAAATGGCTGGCGAATGAATGTCGCAACCTGTGTGGATGCAGGTGCTCGGCCAACCCGCGCTCCTTGGCCAGGTGTGCCAGACGCAACTGGATGGCGCGATGCCCCAGACGCTGGCCGCGGATGCCGACGAACAGTGCAGTTTCGCCGCTAGCGGCCAGCTGGCCGCGAACCGTCAGCCAGGCCTCTAGAGCCGCTCTGGCGCGGCTGCCAACCGGTACTTGACGTGGTTTGCTGCCCTTGCCCATCACCCTTACCCGGGGGCCTTGGAGTTGGTCGAGGTCGAGTGCTGCCAGTTCGGCTAGACGTAGTCCGCTGGAGTAGAACAGCTCGAGCATCGCCTGATCGCGGCGTGCCAGTGGCGTGTCGTCATGCGGTGCATCCAGAAATTGTGCCAGCCGATCGACATCCAGCGGATGCGGCAGGTGTTTGGGCTGGCGCGGAGCTTGGGTCAAGCTGACCGGATTGTGGGACAAGCGCCCAAGGCTGACCAGATACTCAGTGAAACGTGACAAGGCAGCACGGCGCCGAGCCAGGCTGCGCGGTGCAAGACCGCGTGAGCGCTCGCGACCAAGGAAGCGGCGCAACAGGGCAGTATCCAAGGCGTGCCAGCCAGGCAGGTCTTGCTCCGCAGCGAAGGCAGTCAGGGCAGCAAGGTCGCGACGGTAGGCGTCGAGCGTCGCTGGGCTGGCGCTTTGGGCCAAGTCGGCGAGAAAGGCCTCGATATCGGCCCGCAGAACCGACTCGGTCATGCCTGGGCCCTCAACCATGGTCAACGTCCTTAGCCATGCCGAGGTTCTGCCAGCCGTACCAGCAAACGTGCTATGACCTCGCCCAGGTACTCGGTAAATAGGGTGTCGAGGCTGGCACGAAAGTACTCCGGGTCAGGACTGGCCAGCACCAGGTAACCCAGAGGCTCGCCAAGGGTCAAACGGGTCAGAGCACAGGAGCCGGCTTGCTCGGGAGGGGGGGCATGTGGCAATAGGCGTTGCCAGTCGGTGCGACTTAGACGTGTACAGCGGCTGGTTCGACCGTCGAGCAAGGCGGCCAGCCGCAGACCCGCAGCGTCGTCGAGTACGTGGCGGGGTGCCTGGGGGGGACGTGGTTCGCGGTCAGTTAGTGAGGCAGGACACCATAATGCCACCGCTGGGGTGCGGAAGCGCTCGCTGAGCTGGGTGGCGAGTGCCTGACCCAGAGCGTCGTTATCTTCCGCCTCGAGTAGGGCAAGAACCAGCTCTCGGGTTCGCCGGTATTGGGCTTCGTTGTGGCGCGCTGAGTCGAGGAGCTGTTCGAGGCGCCACTCGGCGCTTTCGGCGCGCGCACGCAGGTCATGGATCAGGCGTTCGAGTAGCGAGGTGGCGCCGCGGGCTTCAGGATGCGGCACCTTGAGCTGTTGCAACAGCCCTTCGCGACCGACGAAGAAATCGGGGTGTCGGGCTAGCCACTGGGCGACCCGGTCGGGATCCAGCGTCTGACGTGGTTCTGGAGCCTGGGCACGAGACATGCAGGATTCTCCTGTCACTGGGGTGGCGAGTTCAGTTCAGCGCCACTCGTCCATCGAAGACACGTTCGGCGGGACCGGTCATCTTGAGATTGGCATCGCCACCGGCCCAGGCGATGGTCAGGTCACCGCCGCGCAGATGCACGGTCACCGGGCTATCCAGCAGGTCCTGGCGAATACCGCAGGCCACCGCGGCACAAGCACCGGTGCCACAAGCCAAGGTCTCCCCGCTACCGCGCTCGAACACTCGCAAGCGGATTTCCTGGCGCGAGACGATCTGCATGAAGCCGGCGTTGACACGCTGAGGAAAGCGCGGGTGCGCCTCGATCAAGGGCCCAAGACGTTCCACTGGAGCTTGCTGCACATCATCCACGCGCAACACGGCATGTGGATTGCCCATCGAGACCACCCCGACTTCCAGGCGCTCGTCATTGACGACGAGTTCGTGCAGCATCCGGTCCTCGGCGGCATCGAAGGGCAGTGCCGACGGCGCGAAGCGTGGCGTGCCCATATCGACGGTTACCCGGTCATCGTCCTCCACGACTAGCGTCAGCGGCCCGCCAGCAGTTTCGACACGAATCTCGCGCTTGTGCGTCAGGCGTTGATCGCGCACGAAGCGAGCGAAGCAGCGAGCGCCGTTGCCACAGTTCTCGACTTCGCCGCCGTCGGCGTTGAAGATCCGGTAACGAAAATCCATGTCCGGGTTGAGCGGGGGCTCGACGGTCAACAACTGATCGAAGCCGATGCCGAAGTGGCGATCGGCCAGGTGGCGGATCTGCTCGTCGCGCAGCCGCGCACGCTGGGTAACCAGGTCGACGACCATGAAGTCATTGCCCAAGCCATGCATCTTGGTGAAGTGCAGCAGCATCACTCTGTCTCCGACCCCTTGCTGGGTAGCAGGGACTCGCCGGCCCACAGATCTTCGAGGCGTTCGCGTCGGCGGATCAGGTGGGCCTGATCGCCATCGACCATTACCTCGGGTGGGCGCGGGCGACTATTGTAATTCGAGGCCATCACGAACCCATAGGCTCCTGCCGAGCGTACCGCCAGCAGGTCGCCTGCGGCAATCGCTAGTTCACGATCCTTGCCCAGGAAGTCACCGGTTTCGCAGACCGGTCCGACCACGTCGAAGGTGTTCGTTTCGCGGGTTGACCGGGTATCGACCGGTAGGATCGTCTGCCAGGCCTGATACAGCGCGGGGCGGATCAGGTCGTTCATGGCCGCGTCGACGATAGCGAAGTTCTTGGTTTCGCCGGGCTTGAGAAATTCGACTCGGGTCAGCAATACCCCGGCATTGGCGGCGATCGAGCGCCCTGGCTCGAACAGCAGCGTCAACTGCTGTTCGCCATGACGTTGGGCAAGCCGCTCGAGCAGCGAGGCAGCGTAGTCGAAAGGAGCTGGTGGATGTTCGTCATGGTAGGGCACACCCAGGCCACCACCGAGATCCAGGTGCTCGACTGTAATGCCACGGTCCTTGAGCCGGTCGAGCAATACCAAAAGGCGATCCAGCGCGTCGAGGAAAGGCGAAAGCTCAGTAAGCTGAGAGCCGATATGGCAATCGGCCCCCACCACACGCAGGTTGTCCATGCCAGCGGCAATTTCGTAGACCTTGAGCGCTTCGTCGACGGGAATCCCGAACTTGTTGGCCTTGAGCCCGGTGGAGATGTAGGGATGGGTGCGTGCATCCACATCCGGGTTGACGCGCAGTGAGACCGGGGCAATTTTGCCCAACTTCCCGGCAACACGATCGAGTCGTTCAAGCTCGGACAGCGACTCCACGTTGAAGCACTTGATGCCGACCTCCAGTGCGCGGGCCATCTCGCCTTCCTGCTTGGCGACACCGGAGAATACTACCTTGGCGGGGTCGCCGCCGGCTGCTAATACACGTTCTAACTCACCTTGAGAAACGATATCGAAGCCAGCACCGAGACGTGCTAATAACCCCAGCACTGCCAGGTTGGAATTGGCCTTCACGGCATAGCAGATCAGGTGTGGATGACTACCCAATGCCTCGGTATAAGCCCGAAAATGTCGCTCCAGGGTCGCTCGTGAATAGACGTAGCAAGGGGTGCCGAAGCGTTCGGCGATATCGGCCAAAGAGACTTCTTCGCCGAACAGCACCCCGTCGCGGTATTCGAAATGGTCCATGCTCAGTTCTCGTCTTCGCTGTCGCTGGCGGTATCACTGCCGTTCTGGGCGTCTTTGTCGTTGTCCGCTTCCTCGCGCGCGGCACCGGTGCCGTAGCGCTCTTCGGCCGCTTCGTCGCCAGGCAGATAGAGCGGCCCTTTCTGTCCACAGCCGACAAGTGCCAGCAACAAAGCGGTGATGGCAAGCCAGCGCATCTCAATTTTCCTCACGCAGGGCCGTCAACGAATCCCGCGCGCGTTGCGCTGCAGCGCGGACCTGATCCGGGGCGGTGCCGCCGATATGGTTGCGCGCGGCGACCGAACCCTCGAGCGTCAGCACCTCGAAGACGTCATCGTCGATCGATGTGGAAAACTGGCGCAGTTCGTCGAGGCTCATCTCGGACAGGTCCTTCTTGTGCTCGATACCATAGGCCACCGATTGGCCGACGATCTCATGGGCATCGCGAAACGCCACGCCCTTGCGTACCAGATAGTCGGCCAGGTCTGTGGCGGTGGAAAAGCCCTTACGTGCGGCTTCATACATGTTATCGGACTTGGCTTCGATCGCTGGCACCATGTCGGCAAATGCCTTGAGACAACCCTGCACGGTGTCGAGGGTGTCGAACAGCGGCTCCTTGTCTTCCTGATTATCCTTGTTGTAAGCCAGCGGCTGTGACTTCATCAGTGTCAGTAGGCCTATCAGGTGGCCATAGACACGCCCGGTCTTGCCACGTACCAGCTCCGGGACATCGGGGTTCTTCTTTTGCGGCATGATCGATGAACCGGTGCAGAAGCGATCGGGTAGGTCGATGAAGTCGAACTGGGCGCTGGTCCACAGCACCAGTTCCTCGCTCATGCGCGACAGGTGCATCAAGAGCAAGCTGGCAAACGCCGTGAACTCGATGGCGAAGTCGCGGTCGCTTACTGCGTCGAGCGAGTTTTCGGCCGGACGCTCGAAGCCCAGCAACTCGGCCGTGACATGGCGATCGATGGGGTAGGTAGTACCGGCCAGTGCGGCGGCGCCGAGCGGCATCACATTGACCCGCTTGCGGCAGTCGCGCAGACGTTCCTGGTCGCGAGCCAGCATCTCCTGCCAGGCCAGCAGGTGGTGGCCGAAGGTGACTGGCTGTGCGGTCTGCAGATGGGTGAATCCGGGCATGATGGTATCGGCCTCACGAGCTGCCAACTCGATCAGGCCCTTGCGCAAGCGCAGCAATTCGCCATCCACCGCGTCGATGGCGTCACGTAGGTAGAGGCGAATGTCGGTGGCCACCTGGTCGTTGCGTGAGCGACCGGTGTGCAATTTCTTGCCAGTAATGCCGATCTTTTCGGTGAGGCGTGCTTCGATGTTCATGTGCACGTCTTCGAGCTTGACCGACCAGGCAAAGGTACCGTCGGCGATTTCCTGGCCGATCTCCTGGAGTCCGGCGATAATGGCGTCACGCTCGGTTTCATCGAGCACACCGACTCGGGCCAGCATGGTGGCGTGGGCAATGGAGCCTTGTATGTCGTGCTGGGCGAGGCGCTGGTCGAAGTCCACCGAGGCAGTGAAACGCTCGACGAAGGCATCGGTGGGTTCGCTGAAACGTCCACCCCAGGACTGATTGGTTGGCTGCGACATCGAACTGGACATCCTGCATGGTTGAAGTGAGGAGTTGCAGGGAAGTGTACCAGAGTCGGCCAGACAGGTGAGGGCGGATGCAGGGGGACATGCCAGGGTCGTGGCAGGCATTTTTCCTGATCCGGCGCGTGCTTTATGATAAGGGATCAATAGAACCCAGACAGGCCGCCCACAGGGGGATCATCGTGCTCGCCGACAACATCCTGCGTATCGCTACCCGCAAGAGCCGCTTGGCCCTTTGGCAGGCCGAACACGTTCGTGACCGCCTGCAAGCGGTACACCCCGGGCTCGAGGTGGAGTTGGTCGCCATGTCCACCCGTGGCGACAAGATCCTCGATACGCCGCTGGCCAAGGTCGGCGGCAAGGGGCTGTTCGTCAAGGAGTTGGAAGAGGCGATGCTCGATGGCCGTGCCGATATTGCCGTGCATTCCATGAAGGATGTGCCCATGCACTTTCCCGAAGGGCTGGGTCTGTCGGTGATCCTTGAAGGTGCCGAGCCTACCGATGCCTTCGTCTCCAACGACTACGACTCGCTCGAGGCTCTGCCTGAAGGTGCACGGATCGGTACCTCGAGTCTGCGTCGAGGCCTGCAATTACGCGAAGCACGGCCCGATCTGGAGATCCTCACGTTGCGTGGCAATGTACAGACCCGCCTGGGCAAACTCGACGCCGGCGAGTTCGACGTCATCATCCTGGCAACCTCCGGCTTACGTCGTTTGGGCCTGGGGGAGCGGATCGCTATGGAATTGCCGCCCGAGGTATGCCTGCCAGCTTGTGGGCAGGGGGCACTGGGAATCGAGTGCCGCACCGACGATGCCGAACTGATTGCCATGCTGGCACCACTCGACGATCCCGTCACCGCCACACGGGTACGTGCCGAACGCGCCATGAATACCCGCCTGGATGGCGGATGTCAGGTGCCTATCGGCGGTCACGCGGTGTTCGAAAGCGATGGTCGGACCTTGTGGTTGCGTGGTCTGGTGGGTAGCCCTGATGGTACCCAAGTCTTGCGTGCCGAGGGCCGGGGGGCGGCCAGTGAACCGGAAGCGCTGGGGGTACGGGTTGCCGAAGACCTGCTCGAGCAGGGCGCCGGTGAGATTCTGGCTCAGGTCTATGGCGACGCTTGAATGGGTATGCGGCCGCGGGTTCTGATCACGCGACCGGGCAGGCGGGCCCTGCCCTTGACACGTGCCATTACGGCATTGGGAGCCGAGGCAATACTACTCGATATCATGCGCCAGGAAGCCCTGCCCGAGTCTCAGGCCATGCGCAATGTCTGGCTAGACTTCGATCAATTCGCCAAGGTAGTGGTGGTCAGCCCCTTTGCTGCCGAGTGCCTGGCTGAATCATTGGATCGCTATTGGCCGCAGTTGCCGGTGGGTCCACAATTCTATGCCGTTGGCCGCGCCACTGCCGAGACATTGCATGAGCGGCTTGGCGTACGCGTGCACGTGGCGGCCCCTGGTCGGGGGGATACCAGCGAGGCTCTGTTGTCACTGCCTTCGCTGCAGGCGCCCAACGAGCAAAAGGTGTTGTTGGTGGCCGGCGTTGGTGGCCGCTCGTTGCTGGCCGAGACACTCGAGACACGTGGCGCGCGTCTCACGCGTCTGGCACTCTATCGGCGTATTCTCGTGCCGCCAGACGATACCAGCGTCCGTTTGCTGACACAGGGCGATTTCGATGCGTTGGTGGTGAGCAGCGGAGAAATACTCGAATATCTGGCAGGATGGTGTACTCGAGCAGCGTTGAACCAACCGCTAATCGTTTCCAGTCAGCGTTTGGCTACACTGGCCGGCAGCCTGGGATTTTCCGCCCTTCATGTGGCGCCAGGTGCCATGCCAGCCGCTCTGGCGGCGGCGGTCGCCGAAGCTTGTGACCTGAATGGTGCCGATGTCGATCATGACGATCTTGAAAAAGGCTAGCGATAGATGAGCAAGCAACCACACGATCAGGACAAACAGCAGGCGCCTAGCGGCGCAGATGCTTCCCGCTCGGACAAGGACGAGTCGACGTCGGCACCTTCCGAGACAGCCGGGGATTCCACGTCGGATTCTGCTTCCCAAGCGTCGAATACCGATAAGCCGAGGCAAGGGCGTAGCCGTCAAGGCGGCAAGAGTGCCGCGGCCAACCAAGCGGCATCCGAGCCAGTGGCGCCAAAGGAAGGTGACAAGAAGGACGGCGACGAGGAGAAAGGTACTAACGGCAATGACAAGCCCTCTGGTACCGACAAGCCCGATACCGAAAAGAAAACCAGTGGCACTGACAAGAAAGCGGAGACTTCCACCTCTGGCAGTGGTTCGTCGCGTACCGACAAACCTGCTGCCGACGACACGGTTGACAAGCGCAAGACAGATAAGACGCCCCCCCCGAGCGGTGGGGGCGGAGTCTCCGGGGGTAGTGGCACTTCGGGTAGAGGTGGCCGGTCTGGCAAACCCTTGGCTGTTGCCGCCCTGGTGCTGGCGGTCGTGTTGGTCGTGGCGGTGGGGCTGGGCTGGCAGCGACTCGAAGCGCAGCAACAACGTCTGGCAGAAGTGGAGGCCAATGCCGAGGCGATTGCCGGGTTGGAGTCGCGGCTCGAGTCCAGCGAAAAGGAGCGTCAGGCTTCTATCGATGAAGCCCTGGCATCGTTGCGCAACGAGTTCAGCGATTACCGTAGCAATGTCGACGAGACCCTGGATCGGGTTCTCGATGAGCTGTCCAGTCAGCAGCAGACCGACGAGCGTGAGTGGTTGCATGCCGAAGCTGCCTACCTGCTGCGCCTGGCCAATCAGCGTCTGCAATTCGAGCGTGACGTCGAAGGTGCTGCGGCGTTGTTGCGTACGGCAGATGCGCGCCTGCGTGACGCCGACAACCCGGCCCTGGTGCCTGTGCGTCGGGAAATTGCCTCCGAACTTGCGGCGTTGGACGCCGTACCGCGTATCGACCGTACTGGCCTGTATCTGTCACTCAATGCCCAGCAACAGCAACTTGCCCGTCTGCCGCTCAAACAGGACATCGAACAGATTGCTGCCCAGCCGGGTAATAACACGCCACCGAGTGGCGGTTGGCAGCAGCAGTTGGCGCGCTTTGCCGGGGAGCTCAAGGAACTGGTCACGGTACGAAGACATGACGAGGCGCTCGAAGCGCTGATCACGCCGGAGCAGGAGTCCTACCTGCGGCAAAACGTGCGACTGGTGCTCGAGCAGGCGCAACTGGCGCTGCTCAGGGAAGAGCCGGAGCTTTACCGCGCAAGCCTCGACAAGGCATTGCGCATGGTTCACGACTATTACGCCACCGACCGCAGTAATGTTCAGACCTCGGTCGATCGCTTGAGCGAGTTGCGCGAGGCATCGATTCGTCCCGAGTTGCCGGACATCAGCGGTTCCCAGCAAGCATTGGCCACTTTCATCGAGCGTCGCTTCGAGTCGCCGGCCAATGGCGGAGGGGGAGACGAAGCATGAGAAAGCTGATTCTCCTCGTCGTTTTCGGCTTGGCCATCGGGGCGCTGTTCGGACAATTAATGCACTCCTTCCCTGGCTATTGGCTGGTGCGAGTCGGCGACACCTCATTCCAGACATCGTTCTGGTTCGGGCTGATCCTGCTGTTGGCGGGTTTCCTGCTTCTGCATTTCATTTTGCGAGTGCTGGTGCGATTACGACGCCCCGTGAGCCGGCTCAAGGTCTGGAACAGCCGAACGCGCCACCGTAACGCCATGAAGCGCACCGTGCGTGGCCTGGTGGCATTGGCCGAAGGGCGTTGGAAGCGTGCCGAGAAGTCCTTGGTCAAAGCCGCCAATGATTCCAGCACGCCCTTGGTCAATTACCTCTCGGCGGCACTGGCGGCGCACTACCAAGGCCGCTATGAGCAGGCCGACACTTTGCTCAAGCGCGCTCATCTGAGTACCGAAGGTGCCGATACCGCCGTGGGCATGGTGCAGGCGCAGTTGATGCTCGACCGACAGCAGTTCGAGGAGGCCCTTGCCACGCTGACCCGGCTCGACAAGCAACTGCCGAATCACCCGCAGGTGCTCAAGCTCCTCAAGCAAGCCTACTTGAGCGTTAGTGATTGGGACGGTCTGCGACGATTGACGCCACGTCTGGCCCAGCAGCAACTGATAGCCGACGAAGAGCGCCAGGAACTCGAGCAGCGCGCCTATCGTGAACTCATTGTCCAGGCGGCACGCAATCCCAACGACATAGAACGGGTGCGTAGCCTTTGGGCTGACATGCCGGACCACCTGCGTGGTGACGTGGAGCTGGTGGTGCTGTACGCCGAAGCGCTGGTCCGCGGTGGTGAAGAAAGCATTGCCGAACGATTGTTGCGTCATTCGCTCAAGGAACACTGGGATCCACGTCTGGTATTGCGTTATGGGTTGCTCAACGTCGATGCCGCACGTCAATTGATGTATGCCGAGAAATGGCTGCAGGAACGCCCCAACGACCCGGATCTATTGCTTACGCTGGGGCGGTTGTCGCTACGCAATGCCTATTGGGGCAAGGCACAGGAATACTTCGAAGCCAGCCAGCGGCAGCGTTCCAGCGGCGTCGTGTGTGCCGAGCTGGCCAGGTTGTATGCCAATCTCGGCGAACACAACAAGAGCCAGCTCTACTACCGCCAGAGCGTGGAATTGCTCGACAAGTCGCTTCCTGCCTTGCCTCAGCCCAGCGACACCAATCGCTAAGCCTGACGTTTTGCTCTCCTGGGCGCCGAGAGGCGTCCTTTTTTATACACCACCCATTGTCTGCAATGGGTGGTGTATTTGCTTTGTGGATATACGGCATCACATTTCCGTGTTGTCCAATCGGTCAAAAATTGCCTACGCTGTGGTGCGGGCCATGATTCTGACCAAAAGGTCAAATTGCTGGCATCCTGATTCCAATGACACGATAACCGCTTCTAGCACTCTTGTTATCCACTCCAACAACAATGGGACCGCACCATGGAACAGACCTCGACCGCTCGTCCTGAAGCCCCGCGACATACGACTACCGGATCTGCCACGGGGGAAAGCTGGCTGGATACCTACTTTGGCGTGAGCCGCCGGGGTTCGAGTCTGCGTACCGAGATCCTGGCTGGAATCGCCACTTTCCTGGCTTCCATGTACATCATCGTCGTCAATCCGGCTATCCTCAGCGACGCTGGCATACCCTTCTCGGCGGCGCTGTCGGCCACCGTGCTGATCAGTTTCATGAGCAGCCTGGCGATGGGCCTCTACGCGCGCAACCCGATCCTGGTGGCGCCGGGCATGGGTATGAATGCGCTATTCACCTATACCCTGGTGCTCGGTGCCGGCCTGTCCTGGGAAGTGGCACTGGGCTGTGTGTTCTGGTCCGGGGTGTTGTTCGCGCTGCTCGCGATGTTCAACGTGCGCAAGGCGATCATCGAGGCGATCCCAGCCTCACTGCGCTATGCGATTACCTGTGGCATTGGCCTGTTCATCACCTTCATTGGCTTCAAGAACGCCGGCTTCATCGTCAGCAGCGAGGCCACTCTGGTGTCGTTGGGCAGCTTGGAGCCGTCGTTGATCACCTTCTTCATCGGCATGATGGCCACGGCGATCATGGTAATCCTGCGTTTCAACGGGGCGCTGATCCTGGGCATTGCCTTGACCACGTTATTGGCGGCGCCCATGGGGCGTCTGTGGGGCGAGGAAGTGGTCGTGCAGTGGAGCGGTCTGGCCGCCTGGCCCGATTTCAGCGCGGTGATGAAGGTTGATATCTGGGGTGCCCTGAAGGTGGCCTATCTACCGTTCATCTTCGTGATGTTGTTCACCAACTTCTTCGACGCACTGTCATGTTTCATGGCACTCTCCGAGTCGGCCAACCTCAAGGACAAGGACGGCAATCCGCGCAACCTCAAGCGCTCGATGACAGTCGATGCCTTCGCTTCGATGGTCGCCGCGCCCTTGGGCACCAGTGCCGCCCAGACCTTCATCGAGTCCGGTGCCGGTGTGGCACAGGGCGGTCGTACCGGTCTGGTGGCGGTGGTCATCGCTTTGCTGTTCCTGCCGTTCCTGTTCTTGTCGCCGCTGCTGTCACTGGTGCCAAGCATTGCCACCGCGCCGGCCCTGGTGCTGGTCGGCCTGTTCATGCTGGCGCCGATCACCAAGATCGACTGGACCCGCTACGACCAGGCCTTCCCGGCATTTCTGGCGATCATCCTGATGCCGCTGACCTATTCGATCACCCTGGGAATCGCCTTCGGTTTCCTGAGCTTCGTGCTGATCAAGGTTTTCACCGGGCGCATCGAAGAGATCAAGCCGGCGATGTGGGCCTCGGCGGCGCTCAGCGTGGTGATGCTGGTCACCACACACTGAACCAAGCCGGTACGCCGCTACCGCCAATGAAACAGGGGGCTGCCATTCGGCAGCCCCCTGTTTCATGAGAGATGAGATAGCGTCAATCCTCGTCGAAGTCACCCTTGAACTTCGGGTTGGGCTGGGAGCGGGGGTCGTCACTGTAGTCCTTGCCGTCATCGGCACTGGGACGCGCTTCCCGTGCGACGTGCAAGCGGGCTGGTGGTGCGGTACCGTCCTTGTCCTCGCCAAAGTACAGCGTGGTGTGTGGGAAGGGGATCTCGATCCCGGCAGCATCGAAGTGCATCTTGACCAGGCGATTGTAGGCACGGCCGGTCGCCCACTGGGTGCCTGGTGTGGTCTTGATGCGCACACGGATATTCACCGAACTGTCGGCCAGGGCAATAACGCCGGCCACTTCCAGCGGTGCCAACAGGTTCATCTTGTGCTCGTCGTCGCTGGCTAGCTCGTCGAAGGCCTCACGTAGCCGGACAATGGCTTCATCGATATTCTCGCGGTAGGCGATGCCGTACTCGCCGACATGATAGGCGAACTCGCGCATGTAGTTGGACACCGTGTCGACGCTGGAGAATGGAATGATGTGATAGGTGCCCGATAGGTCACGGATACCAACCGAGCGGATGCTCAGCCGCTCAGCGGTGCCGGTGATACCCCCTACGGTGACCACGTCGCCAGTATTCATGGCATTCTCGACCTGGATGAAGACACCAGTGATGATGTCCTGCACCAGTTTCTGGGCGCCAAAGCCGATCGCCAGACCCAGCACCCCCGCACCGGCGATCAATGGGCCGATATTGATGCCGAGTTCCGAGAGCACGATCATCACCGTCAAGGTGATGATGGCAACGGCCAGGGCGTTGCGGAACAGGCTGAGTAGGGTTTTGGCCCGTGCTGACGGTTCTCCACCTCCCGCATCAGGATTCAGGCGATGCTCGATCAGGCTGGCCAAGGTGAGCCAGATGGCCGCCGCCACGACCAGGATCACGCCGATGCTGATGACTCTACCGATCAGATCACGACCAGACTCAGACGCATACCAGGCGCTCAAGTCAAAGGCGCCCCATGCGCTCAGCACCAGCATGACGACGATTACCAGAATGATCGCGCGGATCACCCGCAGTGCGTTGGGAATGTAGGAGTTGAGGCGTGGTTCCAGCTTCGGCAGTTTGTGGCGCAGATCTTCGGGCAGGGTGATGCGCCGACCGATGGTCTGGGTCAGCAGGCTGGAGATCAGGATGCCGGCACCGACGATCAGCAGTGTCTTGAGCGTGGCCAGCATCACGAAGGGGAGTGCATCGGCCGGGCGAACCAGGGTCAGCACCAACACCATCAGGAAATAGGCAATGGCGATCCAGTGCCAGACCCGGGCGAACAGGCGCAGTGACAGGCGCGTGGCATTCATGGTGGTTGTTTCCGCCTTTGCTTCGATGGCACGGCGTATCTTGAGGCGGTTCTTGACCACCACCACAACGGCATAGACAAAGGCGCCAAGCATGATCAGGGTGCCGATTCCCTGCCCCAGAGCCGGCGACAGATAGACATTGATCAGCGGCACGACGACCAACAGCCCGTAACCGACGAGGCCGATCAGGCGGGCGATCCAGCGATTCCAGTACGAGGCATCGCTGGCCGTGATCGGCAGCAGGCGCAGTCCTTCGTAGTGTGACGAGAACAGCATGCGTATGGCTGCCTTGAGCAGCTCGATGACCAGGAAGGCATTCAGAAACAGCGAGGCGCGGGTCGAGAGTTCACCGCTTTCGCCTACCGCGAAGGTGGCGATCAGGTTGCCGCCGACATAAGCCAAGGCCACGACCAGCACGTCGATCGCAGCAGCAACTGCCACGGCGATCACCAGACGTAGAACAGGCGTGAGCCCCTCTCCCTGCAGTGACCATTGGCTGACGCGGGTGAATCCTGGCCTGGCGAGGCGTCGGAAGCCCATGAACAGCACGAAGGTGGCCAGGATCACCAATGCGAGGTTGAGCGCTGCATTGGTGAAGGCCTCCATATCGAAAGCGCCCTCTCCCGAGGTGGGGTCGCCGCTGAACAGTGCTCCAATGACTCCGAGCAAGTTGTTGAATTGGCTGCCGATCTCTCCAGCGATACCGCTGGTGGTTTCAGCAAGGCGTCGGGGCAGCGACGTCTGCTCGTCGCTCTGTCCGCCCGAGCTTGCGGCATCGGTGCCTTCCGTTGCCGGCGCTTTCTCTCCGCCGCTTTGGGATCCGGCCCCTTCAGTTTGTGAGGCCAGGTTGCGTAGTTGCTCGATCAGCTTGTTGCGGGCCTGCTCGTTCTCGAGTAGGTCGGCCAATGTCGAGTAGGCAGGGGTAGCGGATTCCTCACTCTGTTGGGCCTGGATGGGGGAGCTGACGACCATCGCTATCATCAGCACCCAGCTTGCCAGCAAGCAGATAAGGCGTGATTGAAGCACGCTTGGACCTCCATGAATCAGCGTGAGAAGGCGGGACCGATCAGAGGTGCCATGCACTTGGACTCGGGGCCCCGAGTGTCTGGCGTCGAGCATGTCACATGCTGTACAAATATTGTACATGATGCGATGCTTACGCCAGATTATAGCGAAAGACGCTTTGAGTGACAGATAATTGCAACCTTTCGCCGTCCAGGGCGGGGGCGTGTTTATGCATATGTCGCGCTGTTGGTGATGCGCGAGGTACTCCTAGTGTCAGCAGGCGTCAGTCATCGTCGTCGTCTTCATCTTCTTCATAGGGAACTAGTGGTGAGTCCTCGTCGCATTCAGGCTGGTGCTGGAAGGTCTGGGTGACATCGAGAAGCCCCAGGTGCTCGATGGTGCGGCGCCCCAGCAGCATTGGATAAAGCATGTTGCTGCGGTTGCGCAGGCTGAAGTCTTCCTCGTAGAGAGTATCGCCGACACAGATCGTCATGATCACGGTAGGGCGTCGGGACTCCCCGCCAGCACCGCGCAGGATCAGCTTGCGGTTGACCTCGCGCTCTAGGACTTCAGACGTTACCTCGCCAGTCTCCTCGTCCTCTAGTTCAAGACGAAAGCGTACCCACTCCTCGCCATCCTTCTGAAAACGTTCGATATCGCGGGCGTCCAACGATGAGGTCAGGGCGCCACTATCGAGCTTGGCCTTCACTTCGACCCCCCAAGGCTCGACGGTGGCTTTCTCCACCCAGCCAAAGACCTTCTGCTCGTCATCGGCTTGGGCCAGGGAGGTGGTACACAACAACAGCGCGCCAGCCGTGGCCTTCAGCGCTCGATAGATTCCCTTGTGCGTCACATTGACTCTCCTCTGCTTGGAACACAGCAACATGGGAGTAGCGGAAACAAAAATGATTCCATTCGAGGGGGAAAGTGGCAAGCGGTCTAGATAACGTCTTGCCGAACTGCTGCTAAGCTGTGTTTGTGGTCTTGCGCAAGGCGGGACGCTTGTTCAGGTGGAGAAGCCGCCATGACCGAGAACTCATACGGTTCAGCACAGAGGACGGAAGCAGCCCGTCGGGGCTGGGACTCGGTGGCCTATGGCTGGCAAAAGTGGGCCCCAACTATTGAACTGGCAGCCCAAGTGGTCAACGACCGACTGGTGGATATGGCGCAGCTCGAAGCCGGACACAAGGTTCTCGACATTGCCACGGGCTATGGCGAGCCTTTGATGAGCATCCTAGAGCGGGTGGGCTCCAGCGGAGTGGTCGTGGCGACGGATCTTTCGCCAGAGATGATCGCGCTCGCCCGTGAGCGGGTTGCCAAAACGGGAATGTCGAACGTTTCCTTCTATGCGTGCAATGGTGAGGTACTGGAGATTCCGGAAACCGGTTTCGACGCCGCACTGTGCCGGTGGGGATTAATGCTGATGGCCGACCCGGATGCGTGTCTGAGTCGGGTCCATGAGTTGTTGAAGCCAGGTGGTCGCGTTGCCATGGCGGTTTTCAGTGAGCCCGCGAAGACGCCGTTGCTGTCGGTTGCAGGTGCCACTGTGCGCCGTGCGACCGGTATCGGGCCGCCGAATCCCGACGAACCGAATATTTTCCGGCTCGCCGACAGTGCGGACCTTGAACGGCGATTCCATTCGGCAGGCTTCCGTGAGATAGCACTCGAGCAAGTCGCTAGCGAATGTGTCCATGACTCCCCCGATGCCTATGTCCGCTTCCTGCAGGATGTTGCCCAAGACATCGTGAGGCTCACCGAAGGGCAGTCTCCTGAGCAACAGCAAGACACCTGGCAGGCTGTCGTCGAGGCGGTTCAGCCATATCAGGCTGCAGACGGTCGAGTTCATCTTGGCCTCGAGTGTCACTGTATCACCGCTCGCAAGCCGCATGATCCCGAGATAGCTTGGTAAATTTCCAGACCGGCAAGAGCTATGCCTCGATTGTTGGCCGCTACCAGGCGGTCATCGGAAAAGCTGACCACACCATGGCCGAAACAGACCAAACTATGCCCTATAAATGAAATCAGCCGCTCGTAAGCGGCTGATTTCATTGCTTGATTGGTGGAGGCGGCGGGGATCGAACCCGCGTCCGTCGGTACTCGCCCATTGGCTCTACATGCTTAGTTCCGTCTTCTGATTTAACGCCACTGGCTCCGACGGGCAGGATCCAGCAACGCGAGTCTTCTAAAGTTTAACGATTGACGTGAAGACGCCGCCAATCGCGATCCCATCAATCTTTGCTCATCTCCCGTCCACGATGAATGGGCACATCGCTTCTGGGCCGGGCTAACCGCTAACAGCGTTTAAGCTGCCAGGGCACCCTGAGCGTAGTTTTCGTCGTTTGCGACTATTTAGTCGTGATGTTGGATTTACGAGATACATCACGCTCTCGGCATGCACCTCAGGGGTTGCCACCGGCGTCGAAGCCATGTCGCCCCCATAACACGTCGCCACTATATCACATGGGGTCTCGAGGGCACCAGATCAAGGGCTCGTCATTACTTGTTCTCACGCATGATGCGCGCCTTCTGACGGTTCCAGTCGCGGTCTTTCTCCGTGGCACGCTTGTCATGCAGCTTCTTGCCGGTCACCAGTGCCAGTTCGCACTTGACCAGGTTGTTCTTCCAGTACAGTTTCAGCGGCACGCAGGTGTGCCCCTTGTCCTGGGTCCGCGAGAAGATCTTGGCGATCTCCTTGCGATGCAGCAGCAGTTTGCGGGTGCGTGTTGGATCGGCCAGCTCGTGTGTGCTGGCGGTGTTGAGCGGCGTGATATGGCTGCCCAGCAGCCATGCTTCTCCGTTCTTGACCAGGATGTAGGTGTCGGTAAGCTGAGCCTTGCCCGCGCGCAGGCTCTTCACCTCCCAGCCCGACAGCGACAGTCCCGCCTCGAAGGTCTCTTGAATATGATATTCGAAGCGTGCCTTCTTGTTCTGGGCGATGACGTTGCTGCTGGGCCCTTTGCTCTTGCCTTTCTTATTGGCCATGAAACCTCGTTGATCGATATGCCGGTTGCCAGCTACCCCCTTCGAGATGGGGGGAAGCGTGGTACCATTCAAGGCTTGACGAAATAACCGTCCATGATACGCCCAAGGCCTTGTAAAGTCAGCGGAGAGGTAGATGCCAACGGTCAATCAGTCCGCCCTGGTGCGGCATTCTCCCCAGGCGATGTTCGACCTGGTCAATGATTTCGAGCGCTACCCGGAGTTTCTGCCGGGCTGTCGCCGGGCACGGTTGATAGAGCAGGATGAGGCCCATTTGATCGGTGAGCTGACACTGTCCAAGGCGGGTGTCGAGCAGAGCTTCACTACGCGCAATGACCTGTATTCGCCGGAGCGGATCGAGCTGTCGCTGGTACGAGGTCCTTTTCGGCGCCTGAGAGGGCGTTGGCTGTTCACGCCGATGGGTGAAAATGCCTGCAAAGTGAGCCTGGAAATGGAATTCGAATTCGCCAACCGACTGCTGGGCATGGCCTTCGGCAAGCTGTTTCAGCAGGTGGCGGGACAGTTGGTGGACTCCTTCACACGTCGAGCCGACGAGGTCTATGGCCGTTACTGAGCGAAAAGGTACGGCTCAACCCGCCTTCGAAGTGGAAGTGGCCTTTGCGTTACCCGAGCGGCAGAAGATCGTAACGTTGGCGGTACCGCCGGGCACCACGGCACGTCGTGCGGTCGAGCTGGCGGAACTGCCGCGTTATTTTCCTGAGCTGTCCCCTGAGACGTTCAGCGAGGCGAGCCTGGGGATTTTCGGCAAACCGCTACGCGACCCCGAGCGCCATGAATTGCAGGCAGGGGACCGTGTCGAAGTCTACCGGCCACTGAAGACCGATCCGAAGGATGCTCGCAAGCGGCGGGCGTCCCGCCACTAGCATCGCTTCAGAAATCGCCGGGCTCGCTTTCGGCCGGGGTGACTTCCATTGCTGTTACACGCCAGGTGTGGTTGTGGGGCCATCCGGCGTCGTGGGCTGGGGAGACATGATGCCGTCATCAGGTCCGGTGCCCTCCGTTGCCGGCCCCGGGCCCTCGTATGACGGCAGCTCTATGTCGCTCGACAGGTTGCCCTCGCTGGTGATGTTCACCAGGCGGTCGTTGGCGAAGGTCAGGGTTACGCGGCGTTGCTCCACGCCTCCGTAGGCCTCGTCGAGACGGTACAGGTAGTCCCACTGGTTGGCATTGAAGGGAGCCTCGAGTAACGGACTACCCATCACGAACTTGACCTGTTCACGTGTCATGCCTTGTTCGAGTTGGGCGACCATTTCCTGTGTCACCAGATTTCCCTGGGGTAGATCGCGTTTGTACACGCCGACATAACTGCAGCCGCCAGCCAGCGACAGCGCGAGGGAAAGGGTGACCGTTTTAATCAGCTTTTGCATTTGCGCCTGTTCTTCACTATCGTTGAGTCGGTCGATGATACCCGACCCTACACGTCACTGCGAAGAGCAACCATGGCTGATCAGAACCATGAATTGCGCAAGGCGGGTCTGAAAGTGACCCTGCCGCGCGTCAAAATCCTCCAAATTCTCGAAAATGCTCCCGAGCAGCACCACTTGAGCGCCGAAGACGTCTACAAGGCGTTGTTGGAAGCTGGGGAGGATGTCGGGCTGGCTACCGTCTATCGCGTCTTGACGCAATTCGAATCCGCCGGCCTGGTGATACGCCACAATTTCGATGGTGGGCATGCCCTGTTCGAATTGTCCCAAGACGAGCACCATGACCATATGGTGTGTCTCGAGAGTGGCGAAATCATCGAGTTTTTCGATGAGGCCATCGAGCGTCGCCAGCAGGAAATCGTCGAGGAGCACGGTTACGAGCTCGTCGATCACGCGTTGGTGCTTTATGTACGCCCTAAAGGCTCCAAAGCGACCCGCCAGGAAGGTGTCAAGAAAGGCTAGCTTGCCGAGAGCGACTCTCCTTGCCCATTACTGCCGCTCCCTGGTCGGGGAGCAGCAGTGTCGTATGCTTATGTCGTTCTAGGCCCGTGTCCTAATGATGGGCACGCTGGCTGGCGTCCAGCATTTCCCGCGCATGGGCAAGGGTGCGGTCGGAAAGCGTGACGCCTCCCAGCATGCGCGCTAATTCGCGCACACGGCCGGAGGTGTCCAGTAGCGCCATCCGCGTCAGGGTGGTTTCCTCGTGTGCTTGCTTCTCGATATGCAGATGTTGGTGAGCCTGTGCGGCGACCTGGGGTAGATGGGTGACGGTCATCACTTGGCCGCTTTCGCCCAGGCGCTTGAGTAGTTGGCCCACGATCTCGGCAGTGGCCCCGGAGATCCCCACGTCGACCTCATCGAATACCAGGCTGGGAATGGTCGAGTGACTGGCGGCCACCACCTGGATGGCCAGGCTGATGCGTGACAGCTCGCCACCGGAAGCGACCTTGGTCAAGGCTCGTGCCGGCTGTCCGGGATTGGCGCTGATCAGAAAACGCACGTTGTCCAGGCCGTTCGGTGCTGGCGTGTCACGGCTTTCCACCTGTGCCTGGAAAGTGGCCTTGCCCATGGCCAGAAAGGCCATCTGCTCCTGTACTGCCTGGCCGAATCGCGCGGCTGCTTCCCGGCGAGCCTCGCTGATGACCTTGGCCTCCTGACGCCAACGCTCACGTAGCGCCTCTACCTCAGTGGACAGCGACTCGAGGTCGTGTTCGTCGCCTTCCAGGTTCTCGAGTTCACCGCGCAGGCGCTGGTGAAGTCCGGCGAGTTCTTCAGGCATCACATGGTGCTTGCGGGCGATACGATGGACTTCCCCCAAGCGTTCTTCCACCCAGGCCAGGCGCTCGGGGTCCAACTCCGTGGTGTCGACGAAGCGATGCAATTCGCGGGCGGCTTCTTCGATCTGGATATGGGCTTCGTTCAGCATGCCCAGCACCTCGGCCAGGAGGCCGCGGTCGCTGCCGGGCAGCGGGCCGAGCCGTTGAGTCGCTTGCGTCAGAAGGCGAAGGGCACCGCCCTCGTCATTGTCGCAGCATTCGGCCGCATACTGAGCTTCGCGCAGAGTCTCTTCGGCGTGGGCCAGTCGTTCCTGCTCTTCTTCCAAGGCTTGTAACTCGCCGTCGGCTAGTGCCAGTTGATCGAGTTCCTCGACTTGGTAGCGCGGCAGTTGGCGGCGGGCCTGGATCTCCTCTCCATCTTCACTGAGCCGCTTGAGACGACGGCGTGTGTCCTGCCACTGACGATAGAGGGCAGACAATTCGTCGACCGAATTGGCATGGCCGGCGAAATCATCGAGCAGGCGTAGGTGGGTCTCTTCACGCAGCAATGCCTGGTGGGCGTGCTGACCGTGGATCTCGATCAGGTATTCGCCAAGTGACTTGAGGTCTGACACGGTTGCCGGCTGGCCGTTGATCCATGCCTTCGAGCGGCCAGTCGCGGTAATGACTCGGCGTAGCAGGCAGTCGTCGTTGGGTAGCTCGCGTTCGGCAAGCCAGGCGCGCGCCTCGGGTAAGGCAGCAATGTCGAAGCGAGCGGAGAGATCGGTGCGTTCGGCGCCATGGCGCACGCTGCCGGCATCGGCTCGCTCGCCCAGGCACAGGCCGAGGGCGCCGAGCAAGATTGACTTGCCGGCACCGGTTTCGCCGGTAATGGCGGTCATGCCGCCGTGCAGTTCCAGGTCCAGACTATCGACAATGGCGTAATCACGAATCGCAAGCTGCACCAGCATGGCCACCTCCAAGAGCAACGTCCGCAATGCGGGTTCCCATGAATCGTCATTCTGTGTGTTTATACAGTAGTCAGGTTAACCCTTCAATCGCCAGTCACAGGGGATTTGTCATGATCCCTTGAGATTCATAGGGGTATCCCCATATAGCCTGAAACTCTTTTAGTAATGCGGTTTTTCGTTGAACCAATGCATGCCGAATACGGCCCATCGCCGTTTTCGCTGTCAGGAGATGCTCATGGCCAAAGAACCTCAGACGCCCTTCGAAGAGGAAGTGGAGCGCGCCGAACGCGACGGAGAGCCTCAGTCAGAGCCCGTGGAGGGTGAGCTGGAAGAGGCCGATGCGGCCAAGGCCGCCGAAGAAACAGCGGCGGACGCCGAGAATTTGGCTGAACCTGAGGCCGAGGTGCTGGCCGCACGCGTCGAGGAACTCGAGCAAAGTCTGGCTGAAACCAAGGATCAAGCATTGCGTGCCGCTGCTGAAGCGCAAAATATACGGCGTCGTGCCGAACAGGATGTCGACAAGGCGCGCAAGTTCGCTTTGGAGAGGTTCGTCAAGGAATTGCTACCGGTCGTCGATAGCCTCGAGAAGGCGCTGGATGCCATGCAGGAAGGTGCCGACGAGACTCATCGCGAAGGGGTGGCAATGACCCTGAAGATGCAGCTTGATGTGTTGACCAAGTTTGGCGTCGAAACGGTCGAGCCGGAAGGCGAGCCGTTCGATCCTCAATACCATGAAGCCATGGCCATGGTGCCTAACCCGGAGCTCGAGCCCAACACTGTGATGGAAGTGATGCAGAAGGGCTATGTGCTCAACGGTCGCCTGGTGCGTCCGGCCATGGTGGTGGTGAGCCAGGCGGCAAGCTGACGACATAACGCGGGGGTGGACTTGAAATGGTCGCCGCGGCCCCCACATAGACGACAACTCTGCGGTAAATGCCGCGAACAGTGAATCAGTGACACGAATTTCGAGGATTTCCTATGGGACGCATCATCGGTATTGACCTGGGAACGACCAACTCTTGCGTTGCCGTACTCGACGGCGATAGTGCCAAAGTCATCGAGAACGCCGAAGGTGGCCGCACCACGCCGTCCATCATCGCCTACACCGATGATGGCGAGATTCTGGTGGGCCAGGCGGCCAAGCGCCAGGCGGTCACCAACCCCAAGAACACCCTGTACGCCATCAAGCGTCTGATCGGTCGTCGTTTCTCCGACGATGTGGTGCAGAAGGACATCAAGATGGTGCCCTACAAGATCACCGAAGCCGACAACGGTGATGCTTGGGTAGAGGTCAAGGACAAGAAGCTGGCGCCGCCGCAGGTCAGCGCCGAAGTGCTGAAGAAGATGAAGAAGACGGCGGAAGACTACCTGGGTGAAGAAGTCACCGAGGCAGTCATTACCGTGCCGGCCTACTTCAACGACTCCCAGCGCCAGGCTACCAAGGACGCGGGTCGCATCGCCGGCCTCGAGGTCAAGCGCATCATCAACGAGCCCACCGCAGCGGCATTGGCCTACGGCATGGACAAGTCTCGTGGTGACAAGACCATTGCCGTCTATGACTTGGGTGGTGGTACCTTCGATATCTCGATCATCGAAGTGGCCGATGTCGATGGTGAAACCCAGTTCGAGGTGCTGGCCACCAATGGCGACACTTTCCTGGGTGGCGAAGACTTCGACATGCAGCTGATCAACTATTTGGTCAGCCAGTTCAAGGCTGATAGCGGCATTGATCTGTCAGGCGACAACCTGGCCATGCAGCGCCTCAAGGAAGCTGCCGAGAAGGCCAAGATTGAACTGTCCAGCGCTCAGCAGACAGATGTCAATTTGCCCTATATCACCGCCGACAACACCGGACCCAAGCACCTCAACGTCAAGGTGACCCGCGCCAAGCTGGAGTCGCTGGTGGAAGATCTGGTGCAGCGTTCCATGGGACCGTGCAAGACCGCGCTGGCCGATGCCGGACTGTCTGCATCCGAGATCGACGACGTAATTCTGGTCGGTGGCCAGACGCGCATGCCGCTGGTGCAGAAGAAAGTCGCCGAGTTCTTCGGCAAGGATGCACGCAAGGATGTCAACCCGGATGAAGCCGTGGCCGTCGGTGCCGCGATCCAGGGCGGTGTTCTGGGTGGCAGCGTCAAGGACGTGTTGCTGCTCGACGTGACGCCGTTGACGCTCGGTATCGAGACCCTGGGTGGCGTGATGACGCCGCTGATCGAGAAGAACTCGACTATCCCGACCAAGAAGACGCAGACCTTCTCGACCGCGGATGACAACCAGACAGCCGTGACCATTCACGTGCTGCAGGGCGAGCGCAAGCAGGCTGGCCAGAACAAGTCGTTGGGCCGTTTCGACCTGGCCGACATTCCGCCGGCGCCGCGTGGCGTGCCGCAGATCGAAGTCTCCTTCGACATCGACGCCAACGGTATTCTGCACGTGTCCGCCAAGGACAAGGCGACCAACAAGGAACAGTCGATCGTCATCAAGGCTTCCAGCGGGTTGTCCGAGGAAGAAATCGAGCAGATGGTGCGCGATGCCGAGGCACATGCCGACGAGGACAAGAAGTTCGAGGAGCTGGTACAGCTGCGCAACCAAGCCGACGGTATGGTGCACGCTGCGCGCAAGACGCTCGAGGAAGCTGGCGATAAAGCCAGCGACGAGGAGAAGCAGAAGATCGAATCTGCCATCACCGAGCTGGAAGAAGCGGTGAAGGACGACGACAAGGATGCCATTCAGTCCAAGCTGGATGCCCTGACCGAAGCCTCTGGCTCGCTGGCACAGAAGATGTATGCCGAGCAGACCGAGAGTGCACAGTCGGGCGGTGACGAAGCCAGCGCCGGCGAGAAGAAGGAAGACGACGTGGTCGACGCCGAGTACGAAGAAGTCAACGACGACCAGAAGAAGCAGTAACCACGTCAGTCGCTATGGACGACGCCAGCGCGGGGGCTACACGACTCCCGCGTTGGCGTTTGCGTAGCGCCGATAGGAGGCGGACAGATTCATGTCCAAACGTGACTATTACGAGGTGCTGGGCTTAGAGCGCGGAGCCGATCAGAAAGAGATCAAGAAGGCGTACCGGCGGCTCGCTCAGAAATATCACCCCGACCGCAATCCCGATGACGAGACCGCGGCCGAGAAGTTCCGCGAAGTCTCCGAGGCCTACGAAGTTCTGGCCGATAGCGAGAAACGCGCTGCTTACGACCAGTTCGGTCACGCTGGGGTCGAGGGTCAGGCCGGTGGCTTCGGTGCGGGTGGTTTCGGCGGTGCTGGAGCCGGTGGCTTCAGCGATATCTTCGGCGATGTGTTCGGCGATATCTTCGGTGGCGGAAGCGCACGGCGCAATCCCAATGCCCCGCAGCGTGGTTCGGATCTGCGCTACAACCTCGAGCTCGATCTTGAGGATGCCGTGTCGGGAACTACCGTCGATATCCGTGTACCGCGTCACGTGGAGTGCGAGCGCTGTGACGGCAATGGGGCGGAGCCGGGGTCCAGCAAGGAAACTTGCCCCACCTGTGGTGGCCACGGCCAGGTTCGAATGCAGCAGGGGTTCTTCGCTGTGCAACAGACCTGTCCGACCTGCCATGGCAGCGGGCAGATGATCAAGGTGCCCTGCCACAAATGCCACGGCGAAGGGCGAGTGCGTGAGACTCGCACTCTGTCGGTGAAGATTCCAGCCGGCGTCGATACCGGCGACCGTATCCGCTTGAATAACGAGGGTGAGGCCGGCATGAACGGTGGCCCGCCCGGCGATCTCTACGTGCAGGTGGCGATCAAGTCGCACCCGATTTTCCAGCGTGATGGCCGCCACTTGCAGTGTGAGGTGCCGATCAACTTCGTCGACGCGGCGTTGGGTGGTGAGCTCGAAGTGCCGACCCTCGATGGTCGGGTCAAGCTCAAGATTCCACCCGAGACCCAGACCGGTAAGCTGTTCCGCTTGCGCGGCAAGGGCGTCAAGCCGGTGCGTGGCGGTCCCCCCGGCGACCTGCTGTGCAAGGTCGTGGTGGAAACCCCGATCAAGCTCAACGAAGATCAGAAGGAACTGCTGCGCCGCTTCCAGGACAGCCTCGGCGAAAGCAACAGTCACTCGCCGAAGAAAAGCAGCTTCTTCGACGGCGTGAAGAAATTCTTCGAGGACATGAAGCCGTAGAGTGGCTGGACTTCGACGTAGGCTAGGAGCCCTTGTCATTATGAAATGGCGAGGGCTTCGTCGTTTATAGTGCTATCAAAGGTTGTACTGAGCTGCGAGTATCACGCGGATGACCCTCTTGCGTAAGGACAGACAGCATGACTCGCGACACCATCGTACTGGGTGCCGGCATGGTCGGCACTTCCCTTGCCTTTCATCTGGCTCGCCGCGGTCGGTCGGTGCTGCTGGTCGATCGGCGTGAGCCGGGGCGCGAGACGTCGTTCGGCAATGCCGGGATCATCCAGCGCGAGGCAGTGAAACCGTATGCCTTTCCCCGTGACATGGCGACGCTGCTGCGGGTGTTACCCAATCGGCGCATCGACATCCGTTATCGTCCCCAGGGCATGCTCGCTGCCGCCAGGCCGCTGTGGGAGTACTGGCGTCACTCTGCACCGCGGGCTTATGCCGAGATCGTCCCCGAGTACGCTTCGCTGATCATGCGTTGCACGGAGGAGCACCAGGTCATGATCGAGGCGGCGGGGGCCGAGTCGCTGGTGCGCAAGAACGGTTGGCTCAAGGGCTTTCGTACCCAGCGTGTCTTCGACGAGCAGCTCGATATCGCGCGTAATAACGAGGTGCGCTTTGGGGTAGAGCATCAGGTGTTGGATCGTGAGGCGCTCAAGGCCAAGGAACCACATCTTTCCGATGAGCTGATCGGCGCCATTCACTGGACCAATGCCTGGACGGTGGTCGACCCGGGTGCCCTGGTGCAGGCTTATGCCCAGGCTTTCAATGCCTTGGGCGGAGACATCGAACAAACTGAGGCACATCAGCTCGAGCAGACTTCTTCAGGCTGGCGACTGACCACAGCCTCAGGAAGTTTTGACGCCGAGGAAGTGGTGCTTGCCACTGGGCCTTGGTCACAGAACTGGCTGCGGCCGTTAGGCTATCGGCTGCCAATGTTCCCCAAGCGCGGCTATCACATGCATTACGCTATGCATGGTGGTGCCCAACTCCATCACTGGCTGATGGACTTCGAGTCAGGGTTTCTGCTAGCCCCGATGCAGGCTGGTATCCGTCTGACCACAGGGGCCGAGCTGACTACCCTCGAAGGGCCGGCGCATTACGGCCAGCTCGATGCTGCCGAAGCGGTGGCCAAGCAGTTGCTTCCCTTGGGAGAGCGGCGAGACCCCGAGCCGTGGCAAGGCAGTCGTCCCTGCATGCCGGACATGAAGCCGGTGATCGGGCCTGCCTCTCGGCATATGGGGTTGTGGTTTGCCTTCGGCCATGGTCATCAGGGGTTTACGCTCGGTCCGATAACGGGGCGCCTGATCGGGGAAATGATGTCTGGCGAACCCCCTATCGTGGATATGACGCCGTTTCGTGCCGAGCGCTTCGCCGATTTCTGACGACGACTGGCATTCTTGTGTTCAGGCGTCATAGTCTAAGGAATCCGTCATCAATGGAATGGAGGCCGCCATGCCGATTTCCCGAGCCGAAATCACCACCGAATCGGGGGTGAAATTGATCGATCGCTTGTGCAAGCACTGGGCACATAAGCTGGATGTGGAGAAGAGCGAAGGGCAGGCGCGGGTGACCTTCGAAGAGGGCACTTGCCTGATGCATGCTGAGGATAGCAAGCTGACCGTGGCGCTCGAGGCGCTGGATGATGAGAGCCTCGATCGCCTGGAAGAGGTGGTGGATAGCCACTTGGAGCGTATGGCGGGCAAGGAAAGCCTGGATATCGTCTGGGAAAACTGATCGTTCGTGACGCATGGTAGGCTGGGCGCTCCTTCTCTAGCCTAGGGAGTGCCCATGCGTGTGACCTTTGCTCCGCCTGGAGCTCGCCAGGCCCATCTTGGAATGTTGTTGTGGGCGATGCTGGTGGGATTGTCGTTTCCCGCTGTGGGCTTGGTCAGTGAAGCGCTGCCCCCTCTGTTACTCACATCGTTGCGCTTCATCATCGCCTCTCTCGCGTTATGGGCACTGGCGCGCCGGGCTCCAGACTGGTGGCCGAGTAGACGCTCACTTCCTCTTTACTCACTGATGGGGCTGTGTCTAGCGGGCTTTTTCAGCACTATGTTCTGGGCAGCGCATCACACTACGGCACTATCGATGGCCACGTTGTTCGTCAGCGTTCCATTGCTGGCCTTCGTTCTTGGACTTGCCGCTGGAGTCGAACGTTTGGCGTGGCGGTTGCCCGTAATTTTGGCGCTGGGTGCGGTAGGGGCCCTGGGCCTCGCTTGGGCAGAATCCCGGAATGGTTCGACCGGCCTGCGTTTTGGCCTGGGTGAGGCAGGATTCTTCCTGGGGTGTATCTCGTCGGCAATGTATCCGGTACTAAGCAAGTGGGGGTTGTCGCGGGAATGGCTGTCGCAGTCGGCGGCGGTACGTACTTTCTGGAGCCTGGCCATCGGTGCTGTGCTGATCGGGCTTGTCGGGCTAGCGCTGGAGCCGGTGGCGAACCTAGGGGTCATGACGCCGCGTGATGCTCTACTGCTGGTCTATCTGGGATTGTGCTCCAGTGCACTGACCTTCTGGTTGCTGCAACGAGCCACGGCAGCCCTGACCCCCGGGGCAGTGACAGCCTACAACTATCTGGTTCCTTTCGTGTCGATGTTGCTGTTGTTCATCCAGCATCCCGAGAGGACGGGTTGGGTGTGGCTGCCAGGTAGTGCCTTGGTATTGACGGCTATCGCACTGTTGCTGCGCAACGGTCGGGTAAGCACCTGATTCTGGTATGTCTGTGATTTATTCCGAATGGGTATTGGATGTCATGATTGCTTGGGGACAGGCAGCGCGAATTTCGTCGTAGAGGGCTTGCCGGTCGTTGGTATGGCGACGCGAGAAGTGGAAGGGCAGCAGCCGCTCGACATGGGCTGCCGCTGCGATTTCGCCACAGGCGCGGGCCGTCAGGTGCCTGGTGCGCATGGCTTGGTCAGCCTGGCATTGAAGGAAGGGGGCCTCGCAGACCAGGGTCTGTGCCTCCCGAGCCAAGTCGATGAGGCGCCGGCGATTTTCCGGTGTATCGCCAAGATCGGTAGCGTATACCAACCGCTGCCCTGGTTGCGTCAGTAGCAGTTCTTCCTTCAGTTTTCGCACCTGTGCGACGTGGCCATCGGGAAGTGTGACTGTGGCGCCGAGCTCTCCGGTCAACACTCTATATTTCAGCTCTCCCAGCCATGGGCCCGGTGGCCAACCATGCTCACTCAAACGTTCCTTGCGCACGTTGACCTGTGTGCAGGGCTCGAAGGAAAACGCTAGCACTGGCGTGCCATGATCCAGCGTTATCGCGCGTACGCGAAACCAAGGCTCCTCAATCAATACACCATCGATGGTCGAGCGTGGTGGCATGGGTGTCGGTTCTGTTTGGCCGGCCACGAGGTAATAGCGTTGCAGGTGGTGTTCATGCAACTCGCTGACTTCGAAGCGTGGCGCCTTGTCGCCCACCCGGTCCCAAAGTACGCCGCGCACCATGCCGGCCAAGTGTTGGGCGAGCCCTGGCGGACCGTATATCCGGCAGGGTGGGAACTCGCCAATTCGTGAGCGCAGCAACCATAGGAAGCCGGCGATATGATCGAAATGGGCATGAGTGATGAAAACATCGGTGATCTGATGAGCGAGGCGTGCCGGCAGCCGGCCAACATCGCCGAGATCGAACAGTAGGCTGCGGCGGTGATGCCGCAAACGGATGTGCAACGCAGGGTCGCCATAGACGCCATTCACCAGGGTCGCCGTGGCCATGCCCAAGCGTATTACCGGACGAGAGGTGTCATCGTTTGCCTGTGAACGGGGCAGTGATACCAGCTCCGGCAGTGATTGCTTGGTTTCGGTGGGGTTGCGATAGGGGCGAGCGGTGGTCAACAGGCGTTCGTCATCGCGGTGGGCATCCCGGACCAGCAGTGCTTGAACCGGCTGTGTCGGTAGTGCCGCTCGTAGTCGCAGTTGCGTACCATCCAGCACCATCACTTCTCCTATCGAGAGCGTGTTTCTCGCGGCGTCGAGCAGACCAACCTGTCGACTGTGCCAGGCCTCCGGGGCGGATTGTGGAGGTGGGGTGCCGATCACCGGTAGTGTTTCCAGATTCAGGGTCTGCTCGCTACTGCCCTTCAGGTAGTCATTCCAGATGTTGGTGCGGCGTTGCGAGCGGCTGAGCCGTCCTGGGTAATGCGCTTGCGGGTCCGTTTCCAGACGCAAGAGAGGGAGTCCCAGGATACGACTCTCTTCGGAGAGAGGAGGCGCTGTCCCTGTCGGTGTCAGCACCGCCAGAGCATTGGCTCCGCTGGCATCGGCGAGGGCGGGTAGCAACTCGGCGCCGGCTGTACCGCGTACGACACCAGGAGGGTCCACCAGCAGGAATCCAGTCTCGAAAGCACTGGCCAGTCGTCGCACCGCCTCGATCAGCGGTAGGCGGAAACGTGCAGCGTCCAGCGTGCACAGCGCCTCGAGTTGCTGGGTATACCACCGATCTCGATACCAACTCCCCAGACACACGGCGCCGGGTGGCCCGAAGCCAGGGGATCCTGGGTCGGCGCTCAGGCAATGACAAGATATTCCTTGGGCTTCGAGGGTAGCGGCGGCCTGCGCGACAAGTGTGGATTTGCCACTGCCCGGAGCACCCACCAGCAGTGCTCGCCGATGCTGTTTGATCAGGGCCAACAGCGGGTGATCCTCGGGGAGTGGGAGAATGTTCTGCCGCATGGGAGTGCTCTCCTTTGCCGCCACAATAGCCTGTCGATTTGGCCAGTCGTCGCGAGGACAGTCCGATAGGTCTCTAGTGTGGGTGATTTATTCCATGTCTCCCAAGGTTCGCTTACCCCGGAGCCTTCCTGGCTTTGATATACTGCCACCATCGTCAGGCTATCGAATTCAGGAGTCCGAATGACCCGTATCGCAGCTCGTATTGCCATTATGGGCGTCGCTGGCCGCATGGGCCGCACTTTGGTTGCCGCCGTGGAACAGGACCCCGACGCCACCCTGGCTGGTGGGATCGTCGAGCCGGGTAGCTCGCTGGTCGGGGCGGATATCGGCGAACTGGCCGGGCAGGGAAGACTGGGAATTTCGACGGCGGAATCGTTGGCCGACATCGTCGATGATTTCGATGTGCTGATCGATTTCACCACGCCACAGGTGACCCTGGCCAATCTGGCCTTTTGTAGCGCGCATGACAAGCGCATCGTGATTGGTACTACGGGGCTGAACGACGACCAGCTCGCTGAGCTCGATGGTTATCAAGACAGGGTGCCGATGGTATTTGCACCTAATATGAGCGTGGGCGTCAATCTCACACTCAAGCTGCTGGAGACCGCGGCCAAGGCGCTGGGTGACGAGGGCTACGACATCGAGGTCATCGAGGCGCATCACCGCCACAAGGTAGATGCCCCCTCAGGTACGGCGCTGAAGATGGGCGAGGTGGTCGCTGACACCTTGGGGCGGACTCTGAAGGAGGACGGCGTGTTTGCTCGGGAAGGCCAGTGTGGGCCGCGTACCGACAAGGAAATTGGCTTTGCCACGGTGCGTGCGGGGGATATCGTCGGTGAGCACACCGTGATGTTCGCCACCGAAGGAGAGCGTATCGAGATCACCCACAAGGCGAGTAGTCGCATGACTTTTGCCAAGGGGGCAGTACGTGCGGCACGTTGGGTCGCTTCACGCGAGGCAGGACGCTACGATATGCAGGACGTGCTGGGCCTGGCCTGATGCCGAAAGGTTGCGGCATGCTTTTCTAGGGCACTTTTCTAGGGCAAAGGCTAGCCGTGGAGCGCCAAATCCTGTAACATCCCCAAAATTTTGGCCGGGCGCCGGGTGTGACATCCGTGTTAGCGCTTGTTGAGTCGGGCCACAGGCATTCCGAGCGAATGACAACAAGCGGGATGAAACCGGTCTTTATCGGGTTTCGTCCCGCTTTTTTACGACTCGATGCCGGTGCCGGTCAGCGGATTCATTCGTCGGATGAGGGGTGATCTCGTCAGACGGTCTCATATGATCATGGGAGGAAGTTGCGTTGAACAGACCCGCGATACTGGCCTTGGAAGATGGTAGCGTATTCCACGGCACTGCCATCGGCGCCGATGGGCAAACCAGCGGTGAGGTCGTGTTCAATACGGCCATGACCGGCTATCAGGAGATCCTCACCGATCCTTCCTACACCCGGCAGATCGTGACCCTGACCTACCCGCATATTGGCAATACCGGGGTCAATGACGAGGATGTCGAATCTGGCGCCATTGCCGCGGCTGGATTGGTGATTCGCGATCTGCCGCTCATCGCCAGTAACTTCCGTTCCGAACAGACGCTCTCCGACTATCTCAAGAGTCAGAACATACTGGGTATCGCCGATATCGATACCCGACGTCTGACGCGCATCCTGCGCAACAAAGGCGCGCAAAACGGTGCCATCCTCGCCGGTGACGAGGCTGAAGGGGAGAATGCCGTAGCGCGTGCCTTGCAGGCCGCCAGGGAGTTTCCGGGGCTCAAAGGCATGGACCTGGCCAAGGTGGTGTCTTGCCAGGCGCCCTATGAATGGAGCGAAGGCGAATGGACGCTGGGTGCCGGATATGCTGACACCACGATGCATGAGCGGCCTTTTCACGTGGTGGCTTGCGACTATGGGGTGAAGCGTAACATTCTGCGCATGCTGGCCTCGCGTGGCTGTCGCCTGACCGTGGTGCCGGCCCAAACCCCGGCTAGCGAGGTGTTGGCCATGAATCCGGATGGTGTGTTTCTGGCCAATGGTCCTGGTGATCCCGAGCCTTGTGATTATGCCATCGCTGCCATTCGCGACATTCTCGAAACTGAGATCCCGGTGTTCGGCATTTGCCTGGGGCACCAACTGCTGGCCTTGGCCAGTGGGGCGAAGACGGTGAAGATGAAGTTTGGTCACCACGGCGCCAATCATCCGGTCCAGGATCTGGATACCGGGCATGTGATGATCACCAGCCAGAACCATGGCTTTGCCGCCGACGAAACGACCTTGCCAGCCAATGTACGGGCCACCCATCGTTCGCTGTTCGACGGCTCGCTGCAGGGTATCGAGCGTATCGATCTACCGGCCTTCAGCTTCCAGGGGCACCCCGAAGCGAGCCCGGGGCCGCGTGATGTCGCGCCGTTGTTCGATCGTTTCGTCAAGATGATGAAAGAACGCCGTTAGGCGCACGTCATCGTTAGATCGCCCGTTTTTCACCGAATTTGCCGCGGAAAACCGTCATGCCCAAGCGTACCGACATCAAGAGCATCCTGATCATTGGCGCTGGCCCGATCGTCATCGGCCAGGCCTGCGAATTCGACTACTCCGGCGCCCAGGCGTGCAAGGCACTGCGCGAAGAGGGCTACCGGGTCATCCTGGTCAACTCCAATCCGGCCACCATCATGACCGACCCGGCCATGGCTGACGCCACCTACATTGAGCCGATCACCTGGCAGGCGGTTGAGAAGATCATCGAGGCCGAGCGCCCCGCCGCCATCCTGCCCACCATGGGTGGCCAGACCGCGCTCAACTGCGCGCTCGACCTGGACAAGCATGGCGTGCTCCAGAAGTACGGCGTGGAGATGATCGGCGCCAACGCCGACGCCATCAACAAGGCCGAGGACCGCGACCTGTTCGACCAGGCCATGAAGCGCATCGGCTTGGAGTGCCCCAAGGCCGAAGTGGCGCACTCCATGGAGGAGGCCTGGCGCATCCAGGAGTCTCTGGGCTTCCCGGTGATCATCCGCCCCTCCTACACCATGGGCGGCTCCGGCGGCGGCGTGGCCTACAACAAGGAGGAGTTCGAGGAGATCTGCGCCCGCGGCTTCGAGCTCTCCAACAACCACGAGCTGCTGATCGACGAGTCGCTGCTGGGCTGGAAGGAGTATGAGATGGAGGTCGTTCGTGACAAGAACGACAACTGCATCATCGTCTGCTCGATCGAGAACTTCGACCCTATGGGCGTGCATACCGGCGACTCGATCACCGTAGCGCCGGCGCAGACGCTGACCGATAAGGAATACCAGATCATGCGCGACGCCTCGCTGGCGGTGCTGCGCGAGATCGGCGTCGAAACCGGTGGTTCCAACGTGCAGTTCGGCGTCGACCCCGATACCGGGCGCATGGTGGTCATCGAGATGAACCCACGGGTATCGCGTAGCTCGGCATTGGCCTCCAAGGCCACCGGCTTCCCGATCGCCAAGGTGGCCGCCAAGTTGGCGGTTGGCTACACCCTGGATGAACTGCAAAACGATATCACCGGAGGTGCCACGCCGGCTTCCTTCGAGCCGTCGATCGATTACGTCGTTACCAAGATCCCGCGCTTCACTTTCGAGAAGTTTCCCCAGGCCAACGACCGCCTGACCACCCAGATGAAATCGGTGGGTGAGGTGATGGCCATCGGTCGTACCTTCCAGGAGTCGCTGCAGAAGGCGCTGCGTGGCATGGAGACTGGTAACGACGGCCTTGATCCCAAGGTTGCCAGCTTTGATGAGGAAGCCCTTGCCCATATCAAGGGCGAATTGCAGACGCCTGGTGCGGAGCGCATCTTCTATGTCGCCGATGCCATGCGCGCCGGTTTGAGCGTCGATGAGGTCTTCGCCTTGACCAAGATCGACCGCTGGTTCTTGGTTCAGCTCGAGGATCTGGTACGTATCGAGGCTGAGATAAGCCAGCGCTCACTCTCCGAGTTCAGTGCGCGTGAGCTGTTCGCGCTCAAGCGCAAGGGCTTTTCCGACGCGCGTCTGGCCAGCTTGCTGGGTGTTGCCGAGAAGGAATTGCGCAAGACACGTCAGAAATTGGGTATCCGCCCGGTCTACAAGCGTGTCGATACCTGTGCCGCCGAGTTTGCCTCGAGCACCGCCTACATGTACTCCACTTACGAGGAGGAGTGCGAAGCAGAGGTTTCGGACCGCCAGAAGATCATGGTGCTGGGTGGTGGGCCGAACCGTGTCGGGCAGGGAATCGAGTTCGACTACTGCTGCGTGCACGCCGCACTCGCGATGCGCGATGATGGTTATGAGACCATCATGGTCAACTGCAACCCGGAGACTGTTTCCACCGACTATGACACCAGTGATCGCCTCTACTTCGAGCCGGTGACCTTGGAAGACGTGCTGGAGATTGCCGACAAGGAGAATCCGGTCGGAGTCATCGTGCAGTTCGGTGGCCAGACACCGCTCAAGTTGGCCCGTGAACTCGAAGCTGCTGGTGTGCCGATCATCGGCACCACGCCGGACGCCATCGACCGTGCCGAAGATCGTGAACGTTTCCAGCAGATGATCGACAAGCTGGGTCTCAAGCAGCCGCCGAATGCTACTGCGCGCAGCTTCGAGGATGCCTTTGTCAAGGCTGAAGCCATTGGCTATCCGCTGGTAGTGCGTCCCAGTTATGTGCTGGGTGGCCGGGCTATGGAGATTGTCTACACGGCCTCGGAGTTGGAAGGCTATATGACCCATGCGGTGAAGGTCTCCAACGACTCGCCGGTACTACTTGATCATTTCCTAAACGCTGCCATCGAGATCGATATCGATGCCGTCAGCGACGGGGAGCAGGTGGTAATCGGCGGTATCATGCAGCATATCGAACAGGCCGGTGTTCACTCCGGCGATTCGGCCTGTGCCTTGCCACCCTATTCATTGCCAGCGAACGTGCAGGATGAGATGCGCGACCAGGTCAAGCGCATGGCGGTGGAACTGGGTGTGGTGGGGCTGATGAACGTGCAGTTGGCCTGGCAGGATGGTGAGATTTACGTCATAGAGGTCAACCCGCGTGCCTCGCGTACCGTGCCTTTCGTCTCCAAGTGCATCGGAACGTCACTGGCCCAGGTTGCCGCTCGTTGCATGGCTGGTAGGTCACTGGCCTCTCAGGGCTTTGAGCGTGAAATCGTGCCGCACTTTTACAGCGTCAAGGAAGCGGTATTCCCGTTTAACAAATTCCCTGGTGTCGACCCGATTCTGTCGCCGGAAATGAAGTCTACTGGCGAGGTGATGGGCTCGGGGTCCACGTTCGCTGAAGCCTTCTACAAGGCCCAGTTGGGTGCTGGTGAGGCGATCCCTGCTCTCGATGGCGAACGCAAGGCTTTCCTCTCGGTGCGCGATCCGGATAAGGATGGTGTTATCGAGGTGGCGAAATCTTTGTTAGGATTAGGATTCAAACTATGTGCTACTCGCGGGACTGCGGCCGCTCTTGAGGCTGCCGGTCTAGCGGTGGACGTCGTTAACAAGGTCTATGAAGGTCGCCCACACATCGTCGACATGCTCAAGAACGACGAGGTGGCCTATATCGTCAATACCACCGAGGGACGCCAGGCGATCAGCGACTCCTCGGTAATCCGTCGCACGGCCCTTGCCCGCAAGGTACCTTATGCCACGACGTTGGCTGGTGCCCGAGCGGTGTGTATGGCGTTGGAATACGGTAATGAGATTACCGTGCGGCGGTTGCAAGAATTGCATGCAGGAGCGGCACAATGAACAAGGTCCCGATGACCGTCGCAGGTGAAGCCAGATTGCGTGAAGAGCTGGAGCAGCTCAAGAGCGTCGAGCGTCCCAAGGTGATCAATGCTATCGCCGAGGCGCGTGAACATGGCGATCTCAAGGAGAATGCCGAGTACCATGCAGCTCGCGAGCAGCAAGGGTTCATCGAAGGGCGGATCCAGGAGATCGAAAGCAAGCTGTCGGCCGCGCAGGTAATCGACGTCACCAAACTGCCCAAGACGGGTAAGGTAATCTTTGGCGTGACCGTCGAGCTGTGCAATCTGGATACCGATGAAGAAATGCGTTATCGCATCGTCGGCGAGGACGAGGCCGACATTAAGGATGGCAAGATTTCAGTCACCTCGCCTATCGCCCGCGCTCTAATCGGCAAGGAAGAAGGCGATGTGGTGATGGTCAGGACGCCCGGTGGTGAAGTCGAATATGAGATTGGCCGAGTCGAGCATCTTTGACCTTCGGTCAGCTGTAAGCTTCAAGCCGTAAGCTGTAAGAAAACACCTCGTGGCATCAGCCGCGAGGTGTTTGATTTTGCTTACAGCTTATAGCTCTCGACTTACAGCCCTGAGCGTAAGCTCAGTGGCGGCCGTGATGGTCTTCGAAGCGTTTGATATTGGATAGCTTGGGATTGGCCCTGGGATTGGAGCGATAGAGCAACGCCATCTTGCCGATGGTCTGTGCTCGTTCCGCTCCACTTTGGGCAATCAGTTGGTCGAGCACGATGGCACGATCGTCGCGCTCGGTAATGGCCAGTTTGATCTTGATCAGTTCATGATCGTTCAAGGCGCGCTCGAGTTCGGCCAATAGCCCCTCGGAGATACCGTTCTCGGAGACCGTGACCACTGGATCGAGGTGGTGGCCGATGCTGCGGAATGCTTTCTTTTGTGCCTGTGACAAGCTCATGGTATCTTAACGGCTCCGGTTGCGCTGAACGCGTCATGGTACGGTGAAAGTCGCAACGGTGAAAGCACCAACCGCCGTCTCGATGCAGGCCCCTTCCGCAATCCCCGTGATTCCCAGTTTGATACGCAGGTGATGCCGTGGCTCGTGCCTCCAGCTCCAGCAAGCCTTCCGCGTCCCGACGCGGTACCAGCAAGAGCGCTGTCAGTAAAACCAGTGCAAGCTGGCTCAAGGAGCACTTTGACGACCAGTATGTACAGCGCAGTTGGCAGGATGGTTATCGCTCGCGTGCCAGCTATAAGCTGCTCGAGCTTGATGCCAAGGACAAGTTGTTCAAGCCAGGTATGGCGGTGATCGACTTGGGGGCTGCGCCAGGAGGGTGGAGCCAGGTCGCAGCCGAGAAGGTCGGTGATGGTGGGATGGTGATTGCCTCCGATATTCTCGACATGAATGCCGTGGCTGGCGTGGAGTTCATTGTTGGCGATTTCACCGAGCAGGAAGTGCTGGATGCCATTCTCACCACCCTGGGTAATAGGCCAGTAGACCT
This sequence comes from Litchfieldella anticariensis FP35 = DSM 16096, assembly GCF_000409775.1. GTDB lineage: Bacteria > Pseudomonadota > Gammaproteobacteria > Pseudomonadales > Halomonadaceae > Litchfieldella > Litchfieldella anticariensis. The sequence continues at coordinate 80,699 of NZ_KE332396.1, forward strand.
TGTGATGTCCGATATGGCCCCCAATATGAGTGGTATGGCCGCCATTGATCAGCCTCAGGCAATGTATCTCGTCGAGTTGGCTCTGGATCTGGCGCGTCAGACATTGACGCCAGGAGGCCATTTCCTGGCCAAGGTGTTCCAGGGCGAAGGATTCGATGACTACCTGGCGGAGTTGCGCGGCAGTTTCGCCAAGGTGGCCACTCGCAAGCCGGAGGCTTCGCGCACACGCTCACGCGAAGTTTATCTGCTAGCGCAAGGATTTCGTGGCTAAGCGTCGCTTGGCCGATAGCAATGGGCTAACGAGGCGATAGCCAGACACCCGAGACAGCGTATGGCACATTAGGTCAAGACTGGGATGGATGGATGAACGCCCCCTTGTACTGTAGTGTCGAATTACTAGGCTCATTTGGTAGACCGATTTTTAAAATGAGGGTACTCCCTTGAATGACATGGCGAAGAACCTGATCCTGTGGTTGGTCATCGCAGCAGTACTGCTGACGGTGTTCAACAACTTCAGCGTCGATAGCGCGCCGCAGTCGATGAACTACTCGCAGTTCGTCCAGCAGGTGCAAAACCAGCAGGTTCGTAGCGTGACCATCGATGGTTATACCATCAGCGGTGAGCGCACCGATGGATCGCAGTTCCAGACCATCCGCCCGGCGGCGGATGACCCCAAGTTGATGGATGACTTACTGTCCAACAACGTCACTGTTGTTGGCAAAGAGCCTCAGGAACAGAGTCTGTGGACGCGGCTGTTGATTGCTAGCTTCCCGATTCTGATCATCCTGGCTATTTTCCTGTTCTTCATGCGTCAGATGCAGGGTGGGGCCGGTGGCAAGGGTGGCCCAATGAGCTTTGGCAAGTCCAAGGCCAAGCTGCTGTCCCACGATCAGGTCAAGACGACATTCGCTGATGTGGCCGGCTGCGACGAAGCAAAGGAGGAAGTCGAGGAATTGGTCGACTTCCTGCGTGATCCGAGTAAGTTCCAACGCTTGGGCGGAACCATTCCGCGCGGCGTGTTGATGGTCGGCCCGCCAGGTACCGGTAAGACACTGCTGGCCAGATCCATTGCCGGCGAAGCCAAAGTACCCTTCTTCTCGATTTCCGGTTCCGACTTCGTCGAGATGTTCGTCGGTGTCGGGGCATCCCGTGTACGCGACATGTTCGAGCAGGCCAAGAAGCAGGCGCCGTGCATCATCTTCATCGACGAGATCGATGCCGTGGGCCGTTCGCGTGGTGCTGGCATGGGCGGCGGCAACGATGAGCGTGAGCAGACTCTCAACCAGTTGCTGGTGGAAATGGACGGTTTCGAGGCTAACGAGGGCATCATCGTCATTGCTGCCACCAACCGTCCCGACGTGCTCGATCCGGCACTGTTGCGTCCAGGCCGCTTCGACCGTCAGGTCACCGTGGGGCTGCCTGACATTCGAGGCCGCGAACATATTCTGGGTGTGCACCTGCGCAAAGTGCCGCTGGCCGAGGACGTCAAGCCGCAGTTGATTGCTCGCGGTACTCCAGGGTTTTCCGGTGCCGATCTGGCTAACCTGGTCAACGAGGCGGCGCTGTTTGCGGCACGTCGCAACAAGCGTCTGGTCAGCATGGAAGAACTGGAACTGGCCAAGGACAAGATCATGATGGGCGCCGAGCGCAAGTCGATGGTCATGTCCGAGAAAGAGAAACGCAACACGGCCTATCACGAATCAGGGCATGCCATCATTGGGCTGGTAATGCCCGAGCACGATCCCGTGTACAAGGTGACTATCATACCCCGTGGCCGAGCACTGGGCGTGACCATGTTCTTGCCGGAAGAGGATCGCTACAGCCTCTCGCGTCAGCAGATCATCAGTCAGATTTGCTCACTGTTCGGCGGTCGTATCGCCGAGGAGATGACACTGGGGCCGAATGGCGTCACTACCGGCGCGTCGAACGATATCAAGCGCGCTACCGAGCTGGCGCACAACATGGTCGCCAAGTGGGGCCTGTCCGACGAGATGGGGCCGCTGATGTACGACGAGGACGAGTCGCACCAGTTCCTTGGTGGGCCAGGCAGCGGTGGCAAGCTCAAGTCTGGGGAAACCACCACCAAGCTCGACAAGGAAGTGCGCCGTATCGTCGACGAGTGTTATGCCCAGGCGCGGCAGATCCTCGAAGATAACCGCGACAAGCTGGATACCATGGCCGAAGCGTTGATGATGTACGAAACCATCGATGCCGATCAGCTCAAGGATATTATGGAGGGGCGCAAACCTCGCCCACCCGAGGGCTGGAACGATCCGGGCAGCGGCACGCCGGTGGCTGAAGAGCCAAAGGCTGAGTCACCCTCTGATGTGACGGAGCCGGTCGATGATGGCGACGAGGAAGAGGATGATGACGGCCCGCGCCGCCGGCCTTCCGATCCCTTGGGGGGGCCGGCTGGTCACTGACCTCGATGGATGTCGCAAGCGAAGGCGCCCGCATCGGGCGCCTTCTTGCACCATGGTTAGGTGCTGTTTACAGTGAATGTTTTTTGCGAGTGGCATCGGTCTTCGCCCAAGAGCGTGCGAGTGGCAGATGTCTCATCGGTAGGATCCACCTTCATGAATGATTCCCCGACAACGGCTCCCTTGCACTGTGGCCGACATCGGCTCGATTTGTCCTACCCCAGAGTGATGGGGATTCTCAACGTCACGCCCGACTCCTTCTCCGATGGCGGTCAACATACCTTGCTCGATGACGCCCTGCGCCATGCCGAGCGAATGCTGGCCGAAGGTGCAGCGATCATCGATGTAGGAGGAGAATCGACGCGTCCTGGGGCTTCGCCGGTTTCGCCACAGCAGGAACTGGATCGTGTGGCACCAGTGGTCGAGCATCTGGTCCGTGAACTCGATGCCCTGGTCTCGGTGGATACCAGTGCGCCAGAGGTGATGCGAGAGGTGTCTCGTCTGGGGGCTGGCATGCTCAATGACGTGCGCGCACTGAGGCGCGAGGGTGCCCTGCAGGCGGCTGCTTGCAGCGGTTTGCCGGTGTGCTTGATGCACATGATTGGCGAGCCTGGGGACATGCAACAGGCGCCGCACTATGATGTGGATATCGAGGATGCGGTGTTGACCTTTCTCGACGAGAGGATTGCTGCCTGCGAGTCGGCCGGGTTGCGCCGTTCGCGTTTGATCCTCGATCCGGGCTTTGGCTTTGGCAAGACCGTCGAACACAATCTGCGTCTGCTCAATCGCATGGACCAGTTGAAGATATTGGGATTGCCATTGCTAGCCGGTATGTCACGCAAGAGCATGATCGGGAAAGTGTTGGAGCGACCGGTGGAAGAGCGTTTGGCTGGAGGGTTGGCACTGGCCGCCTTGGCCGTCGAGCGTGGCGCGCGGATTCTGCGTGTTCATGATGTTGGGCCCAGCGTGGATGCGGTCGATATGACCTGGGCCGTACTACAAGAAGGCTTGGAGCCATGACAAGACGTTATTTTGGTACTGACGGCATTCGCGGTACCGTTGGCGAATATCCCATTACCGCGGACTTCATGCTCAAACTGGGCTGGGCCATGGGGCGGGTCCTCGCTCGAAAGGGACGGGCCAAGGTGCTGATCGGCAAGGATACTCGGATTTCCGGTTACATGTTTGAATCAGCGCTGGAAGCGGGGTTGTCGGCGGCGGGTGTCGATGTATCGTTGCTGGGGCCGATGCCGACGCCTGGCATTGCCTATCTGACTCGGACTTTCCGGGCCGATGCCGGGATCGTTATTTCGGCCTCTCACAATCCTTTTGCCGACAACGGCATCAAGTTCTTTTCCGCTGAGGGCACCAAGCTCGATGACGGTATTGAAGCGCGTATCGAGGAAGAGCTCGATAAGCCCCTGACCACAGTGGCCAACGATGCGCTGGGAAAGGCGGTACGCATTAGCGACGCGCCGGGGCGTTATATCGAATTCTGCAAATCGACGATCCCCGATCGGGTCAGTCTGCATGGACTCAAGATTGTGCTCGACTGTGCCCATGGTGCTACCTATCACATCGCCCCCAGCGTGTTCCGTGAATTGGGCGCCGAGGTCAGCCTGATCGGTGCTACACCCGATGGCTTGAATATCAATCAGCAAGTGGGCTCGACCCATCCCTCCAGCTTGCGAGCGGCGGTGATCGGGGCTGGAGCCGATCTCGGTATCGCCTTGGATGGTGACGGTGACCGGGTGCTGCTGGTGGATGCCGACGGCCGCGAGGTCGATGGTGACGATATCCTGTTCCTGATCGCCCGGGACCGACATGCGCGTGGTGAGCTTGGGGGGGGGGTGGTAGGTACCTTGATGTCCAATTTTGGTCTGGCCGCCGCACTTGAAGAGATGGGGGTGCCTTTCGAGCGTGCGCAGGTCGGTGATCGATATGTAACTGAGCGCCTGGTTGCCAATGGCTGGCAGCTCGGAGGTGAATCCTCGGGACACATCGTCTGTGGTCATGTGCAGACCACCGGTGACGGCATTGTCTCGGCGCTCCAGGTCGTGGCGATCATGGTGCGTGAGGGTGTGTCGCTAGCCCGGCTGCTGGAAGGGTTCGAGAAGGCTCCACAGGCGCTTGTCAACGTGCGCTTGACCCCCGATGTCGATCGGATCGCGTTGATGGCCAGTGATGACTTGAAACGCTCTGTGGCGGCAGTAGAGGCCGAACTGGGTGATGAGGGGCGTGTGCTGTTGCGGCCCTCAGGTACCGAACCGCTGATCCGTGTGATGGTCGAAGGGCGGCCACACCTGGATGTCAGGGGGTTGGCTCAGCGTATCGCCGATGATGTCGAAGCGTTGCTGACATGAGCGCATGCCTCGCGAGGTCGAGGCATCGAGTCGAAGGATAGTCGCTTCGGTTGCCATGAGTTGGTTGTCATGCTAGGAGCGCTCCTATACCATTTCGCTCCACCTTGAGAGGGGATTGCTTATGCGGACGGCGCTGATTGCCGGCAACTGGAAGATGAACGGGTCATTGGCGCTGGTCGAGCGTTTCGCTCAAGCCTTTGTCGAGACACGTATGCCGGCAGGTGTCGAAGTGGCATTGATGGTACCGTCACCTTACCTGGATGCAGCACGGCAGGCATTTGGTGGTACGCTGGTGGCGACGGGGGCTCAAACGTTGCACTCGGAATCTGGTGGCGCCTTCACCGGCGAGGTGAGCGGCTCAATGCTCGCCGAGTTCGGGGCACGCTATGTGCTGGTCGGCCACTCCGAGCGGCGTACCCTGTTCCACGAGGATGATGCCGCAGTGCTGGCGCGGGTCAAGGCAGCGCTTGCTGTGGACCTGGTCCCTATCTTGTGTGTCGGTGAGAGCCTGACTGAACGCGAAGCCAACCGCACCGAGGCCATTGTGTTGGGGCAGGTGGCGGCGGTTTTTGACGTTCTTGAGCCCTCCGAGCGGGAACGAATGCTCATCGCCTATGAACCGGTATGGGCCATCGGTACCGGCAAGACAGCTTCCCCGGAGCAGGCACAGGCAGTGCATGCGGCGATTCGTGCCCGGCTCAAGGAATATGATGCAGCGTTGGCTGCAGGTACACGTTTGTTGTACGGCGGTAGCATGAAGGCCGCCAATGCCGCGGAACTGCTTGCCCAGCCGGATATCGACGGCGGCCTGGTGGGCGGTGCTTCGCTACAAATCGACGATTTTCTAGCCATTTGCCAGTCAGCAGGTTGAATCCATGCAAGTTGCCATCCTTATGATCCATGTGGCGATCGCTATCGCCTTGATTGCTCTCGTCCTGCTGCAGCAGGGCAAGGGAGCCGAAGCTGGAGCCGCCTTCGGTGGTGGAGCTTCCCAGACCGTGTTTGGCTCACGTGGCAGTGGCAGTTTTCTGTCCAAACTGACCGCAGTGCTTGCAGCGGCGTTTTTCGTGACCTCCATGGCGCTGGCATATTTTGCCTCTGAGACTGGTCAGGCGCCCAAGGCTGGTATCCCAGATGCGCGCTTGATCGAACAGCAGCAAAACGGGGTGCCGACCCTTGACGAGGAGTCAAAGGACGTGGATAATGCCGCGCCAGTGCTGGAGGAAAGCGGCAGCTGATGTTGCCGCTTTTCGATGCATCCCCCGATGCCGAAGTGGTGGAATTGGTAGACACGCTATCTTGAGGGGGTAGTGACCTTATGGTCGTGCGGGTTCAAGTCCCGCCTTCGGCACCAACTGAATGCTATATGTTTGTGGGTATTCAGTGCAAGATTGGCACTCCGGCGATGCCTCGCATTCTTGACGGAATCGTGAGTCTCTCGTATAATCGCCGACCTGTAATGATGCGGGGTGGAGCAGTCTGGTAGCTCGTCGGGCTCATAACCCGAAGGTCATCGGTTCGAATCCGGTCCCCGCTACCATTTCGCCGAAGTCGTTGCCTTGTCGAGGGGCCTCGGTGGATGGTGTGAAAGGTTTCTTGTAAAAGGCCCCTTCCAGTGAAGGGGCTTTTTGTTAGCAGCTCATCTGTTGACCGTTCAGGTGTTAACAGCAATGCCAATCAGCCACCTAGCTTTTTCATGAACTCCTGGCCAGGTGCCTGATGCAACGGCTGTAGGAGTCTTCGTCTGTGGCAATCAAGGACGTGGCGCTATATGCGCTCATCGAGCCAGTGGTGACATCCATGGGCTTCGAACTCTGGGGAATAGACTATCTTTCCCAGGGTAAACATTCTCGACTGGTGGTCTTTATCGACAGCCCCGAAGGTGTATCGGTGGAAGATTGCGCCAGTATCAGCCGACAAGTGAGCGCCGTGCTCGATGTCGAGGATCCGATTGCCGGCGAATATCGCCTGGAAGTGTCCTCGCCTGGAATGGACCGTCCTCTGTTCACCCTCGACCATTTTGCGCGCTTCAAGGGTCACGTGGTTGCTCTGAAATTGCGAGCGCCCTTCGATGGTCGGCGCAAGTTTCAGGGGCTGTTGGCTGGGATCGAAGGTGACGAGGTGCTGTTGCAGCTCGACGGCGAAGAGTACTGCTTTCCCATTGATACCATCGATCAGGCGCGAGTTGTGCCTCAGTTTGATGACTAAGATCGATGCATAAGGACTGGTTTTCTGGCGAGGCAAAGGCATGAGCAAAGAGATTCTGATGGTCGTTGACGCCATCTCGAATGAAAAGGGCGTGCCCCGTGACGTGATTTTCGAGGCAGTGGAAGCCGCTCTGGCGAGCGCTTCCCGTAAGCGTTTCGAGGGCCAGGAAGTCAGCGTCCGGGTCAAGATCGATCGCTCGACAGGCGATTATGAAACCTTCCGACGCTGGGTGGTCGTTGAAGACGATGAGTTCGAGAACCCGGATGCTGAGATCAAGCAGTCGTTTGCTGAGCGTCGCGATCCACCGCTGAGTTTGGGCGATGTGGTCGAAGAGCATATCGAGAACGCGGCGTTCGGTCGTATCGCGGCGCAGACGGCCAAACAAGTCATCGTTCAGAAAGTGCGCGAGGCCGAGCGTGCCGAAGTGGTACGGCAGTATGCCGAGCGTGAGAGTGAACTGGTCGCCGGTATCGTAAAGAAGACCACCCGGGATGGGTTGATCATCGATCTGGGGGATAACGCTGAAGCCTTTTTACCACGTAGCGAGATGATCCCCGGCGAACGCTATCGCATGAATGAGCGCGTGCGGGCTTTGCTGGTCAAGGTTGATGCCGATGCGCGGGGTGCTCAGTTGATTCTGTCGCGAACCTGCCCTGAACTGATCATCGAGTTGTTCAAGATCGAAGTGCCGGAGATCGCCGAGCAACTCATCGAAATCAAGGGCGCGGCACGTGATCCCGGTTCACGTGCCAAGATCGCCGTCAAAACCAACGACAAGCGTATCGACCCGGTAGGTGCGTGCGTCGGTATGCGCGGCTCACGCGTGCAGGCAGTCTCTACCGAGCTGCGCAACGAGCGCGTTGACATCATTCTGTGGGATGACAATCCCGCGCAGTTGGTGATAAACGCCATGGCGCCGGCGGATGTGGCCTCGATCCTCGTCGATGAAGACACACACTCCATGGACGTCGCCGTTGCTGAGGACAATCTCGCACAAGCCATTGGGCGTAGTGGACAGAACGTGCGTCTGGCTTCTGAGCTGACCGGGTGGAAGCTCAACGTGATGACCGAGGAAGAAGCGGAAGGCAAGCGCGAGCAGGAGATTGACAGCCTGGTCGAGCACTTCATCCAGCACTTGGAAATCGATGAAGAACTGGCACGGGTACTGGTCGACGAGGGTTTTACCTCGCTCGAGGAGATTGCCTATGTGCCACTTGAGGAGATGCTCGAGATCGAGGACTTCGACGAGGATCTCGTCGAGGAACTACGGGCGCGCGCCAAGGACGAGCTGTTGAACCTGGCGATCGCTTCCGAAGAGCAGCTCGATGGCGCTCAGCCTGCCGATGATCTGCTCGAAATGGAAGGGATGGAACGTCACCTGGCCTTTATTCTGGCCAGCCGGGGCATCGTCACTATGGAGGATCTTGCCGAGCAGTCCGTTGATGATCTCAAGGACATCGAGGGCGTGGACGAGGAGCGCGCTGCGGCACTGATCATGACTGCCCGTGCGCCTTGGTTCGAGAGCGAACAGTAAACAGGTCACGGGCTCAGGAGGGTCGTAATGTCAGAAATGACCGTGAAAGATTTTGCAGCCAAGGTGGGGCGAGAAGTGCCTCGCCTGCTGGAACAGATGAAGGAAGCGGGTCTGCCTCACAAGTCAGAGGCCGATGCCGTGTCCGAGGAAGACAAGCAGTGTCTGCTCGACCACCTTACCAAAAGCCATGGTGGCGGTCGTGGTCCCAAGAACCGTATCACCCTGACGCGTAAAACCAAGAGTCGTATCCGGACCGGTGAGCGTGGCAAGACTATCGAGGTGCAGGTACGCAAGAAGCGCACCTACGTCAAGCGTGCTGAAGAGGAACAAGCGCCGACCGAACCTCAGGCAGAGGAAACCGGTCCGCGTCAGCTCGTAGGTGACATGGCCGATTCGCAGCAGGCTCAAGCCGAAGCTGAGCAGGCGGCCAAGGCTGAGGCCGAAGCCAAAGCGGCCGAGGAGCGTGCCCGCGAGGAAGCGGCCAAAGCCGAGCAAGCTAAAGCGAAAGCTGAGCAGCAGGCCAAGCCTGAGCAGAAGGCCAAGCCTGAGCAAGCCAAGGCCCACACAGCTAAGGCGCCCCGTCCGGAGCCTGAGCTCGAGGTTCCTGTGCCGGAGCTAGACGGACAGCCGTCCGAGCAGCCGCCGGCGCCACCCAAGGAAGGGCGAAGCGATCGCCGCACTGCACCGCCGAAGAAGGCAGCGGCCAAGAAAGGTCGTCATGGTGGGCGTGACGATGACGATGATCGTGGTGACCGCGATGAGCGTCGCCGTGGCGGTAAGAAAGTCAAACGTGCCGAGCGCCGCGGGAGTCGTCGTGGTGGACGCGATGCAGGTGGTGGCAAGCATGGCTTCCAGAAGCCGACTCAGCCGATCGTCCGTGAGGTGTCCATTCCTGAGTCGATCAGCGTCGCTGACTTGGCCGACAAGATGTCGATCAAGGCGAACGAAGTCATCAAGACCATGTTCACCATGGGTGCAGCGGTGACCATCAACCAGACCATCGATCAGGACACCGCGGCCATCGTGGTCGAGGAGATGGGGCACAAGCCCAAGCTGGTCAAGGACGATGCGCTGGAGACCGAGGTGCTCGAGGGTATCTCCTACGAAGGCGAAGAGATCTCCCGTGCGCCGGTCGTAACCGTGATGGGACACGTTGACCACGGCAAGACCTCGCTGCTCGACTATATCCGCCGCACCAAGGTGGCTACCGGGGAGGCTGGGGGAATTACCCAGCATATCGGGGCCTATCACGTCGAACACGAGAATGGCGATATCACCTTCCTCGATACCCCGGGGCACGCGGCCTTTACCGCCATGCGTGCTCGTGGCGCCCAGGCCACGGACGTGGTGATTCTGGTGGTGGCCGCCGATGACGGTGTGATGCCACAGACCATCGAAGCCGTCGAGCATGCTAAGGCTGCCGGGGTGCCGCTGGTGGTGGCAGTCAACAAGATCGACAAGCAGGGCGCTGATCCGGACCGGGTCAAGAACGAGCTATCCCAGCATGAGGTGATTTCCGAGGAGTGGGGCGGCGATACTCAGTTCGTGCATGTTTCCGCCAAAACCGGGGAAGGCATTGACGGACTGCTCGAGGCCGTATTGCTGGTCGCCGAGGTGCTCGAGCTCAAGGCAGTACCCGAAGCGCCTGGCAAAGGAGTCGTAGTCGAGTCGCGCCTCGATAAGGGGCGTGGCCCCGTGGCAACCGTGCTGGTCCAGAACGGTACCCTGAAGAAGGGGGATATCGTGCTTGCCGGCTTGCACTACGGCCGTGTGCGGGCGCTGACCAATGAACTCGGTCAGCAGGTCGAGAAAGTCGGTCCGGCGATGCCAGTGGAAATTCAGGGGCTGGACGGGACTCCCGACGCTGGTGACGACTTCATGGTCGTCGCTGACGAGAAGAAGGCGCGTGAAGTGGCCAACTTCCGTCAGGGCAAGTATCGCGAAGTGCGCTTGGCGCGCCAGCAGAAGGCCAAGCTGGAGAACATGTTCAGCCAGATGGGCCAGGACGAGGCAGCCAAGGTCAATATTGTCCTCAAGGCCGACGTGCAAGGCTCGCTGGAAGCAATCAAAGGTGCACTCGAGGAGCTCTCCACCGACGAGGTGCAGGTCGCCGTGGTGTCTTCCGGGGTTGGTGGCATCACCGGTACCGATGCCAACCTGGCACTGGCCAGTGATGCCATCGTGGTCGGCTTCAACGTGCGTGCCGATGCGTCCGCCCGCGAGATCATCGAGCGCGAAGGATTGGACTTGCGCTATTACAGCGTCATCTACCAGCTGATCGACGAGGTCAAGCAAGCCATGAGTGGCATGCTGGCACCGGAATGGAAGGAAGAGATCATTGGTGTGGCCGAGGTACGCGATGTCTTCCGGGCGCCCAAGATCGGTGCCGTGGCTGGCTGCATGGTGGTCGAGGGCACCGTCCATCGCAACAAGAAGATTCGTGTGTTGCGCGACAATGTGGTGATCTTCGAAGGCGAGTTGGAGTCTCTGCGTCGCTTCAAGGATGACGTCAATGAAGTGCGTAACGGCATGGAGTGTGGCATCGGCGTCAAGAACTACAATGATGTCCAGGCGGGCGACAAGATCGAGGTATTCGATCAAGTCAAAGTCGAGCGTAGCCTGTAGGCCACCTAGGAGCGACGTCCATGCGTGAGTTCAAGCGTACCGACCGGGTCGCCGATCAGCTGCAACAGGAGTTGGCGGTGCTGATCCAGCGCGAGGTCAAGGACCCGCGCCTGGGCATGGTCACCGTCAGCGGGGTCACGGTCAGCCGTGATCTCGGCTATGCGGATGTCTACATAACGCTGCTCGGGGAGAATGACCCCGAGCGCATCCAAGACAACCTCAAGGTGCTCAGGCGTGCCGCAGGCTTCCTGCGCACCCAGGTGGCCCGACGCATCAAGCTGCGCCATGTGCCGGAGTTGCGCTTTCATTACGATGAGAGCGTGGTCCGCGGTCAGCGTTTGTCGTCACTGATTGAAGAGGCGGTGGCCAGCGACCGTGCTCGTCAAGGTGATGACGAGCCGGAGAATGGCGATGATGAGGGTCCGCGTTAATGGCACGTCGGCGTCGTGGCTTGCCGGTGAATGGTGTGTTGCTGCTTGATAAGCCCCAAGGGGTATCGAGTAATCAAGCACTGCAGCGCGTGCGTCGGTTATATCAGGCTCAGAAAGCCGGGCACACCGGCACTCTGGATCCGATGGCAACTGGTCTGCTACCGGTCTGTTTTGGTGAGGCAACCAAGTTTTCCTCCCATCTGATCGAGGCCGATAAGGTCTATCGCACCCGTGCCAGGCTGGGAGAGGTGACCGATACCGGCGATGCCGAGGGACAGGTGCTCGAGCGCTTGCCGGTACCGCGTCTCGACGAGGCTGATTTGCAGGGTGTCCTGAGCCGTTTTCGTGGCGAAATCGAGCAGGTGCCGCCGATGTATTCGGCTCTCAAGCACCAGGGGCGTCCGCTTTACGAATTGGCCCGGGAAGGCAAGACGATCGAGCGTGCAGTTCGGCGCGTTAAGGTTTATGATACGCGCCTTCTGTCGCACTGTGACAATGACTTCGAATTTGAAGTGTCGTGCAGCAAGGGCACCTACATTCGCACCCTGGCCGAAGACATCGGCCGGGATTTAGGCTGTGGGGCGCATATCACCGCGCTGCGTCGACTGCGCACCGGACCCTTCGATGCCAGTGGCATGCATACAGTGGAGAGCCTGGAGGCGTTACCCGATCAGGCCGCTCGCGAAGCGCTATTGCTGCCGATGGACGTGCTGGTTGCGCACTTGCCGGTGATTACCGTCGAGGATGCGCAAGCCGAGCGTCTCTTGCATGGACAGCCGGCTCGTGCCGATACCGATGGGTTGGAGCCAGATAGTTTGGCACGACTCTACTGTGACGAGGCCTTTATGGGCCTGGCCACGGTCAAGGCGGTGGGAGAAGTTGCTCCTCGCCGCCTGTTGAGTACCTCCTCCTGTAAGGGGGAGTAATGTGGTAGAGAAAGTGGGGACTGCAAATATGCGTGGTCTCCGACATTCATCATTCAGGCATATTGCTTACTGGAGAAACAGATGGCATTGACCGCTGAGAAAAAGGCCGAGATCGTCAAGGAATTCGGCCGTGGCGAAAACGATACCGGTTCCCCTGAAGTCCAGGTGGCCCTGCTGAGCGCCAACATCGATGGCCTTCAGGATCACTTCAAGACCAACAAGCAGGATCACCACTCGCGTCGTGGCCTGATCCGTATGGTCAACCAGCGCCGCAAGCTGCTCGACTACCTCAAGCGTAAGGACTTTGAGCGCTATCAGTCGCTGATTCAGCGTCTGGGTCTGCGTCGCTGATAGACAGTCCCCATCAAGGGTAGCGCTTGGCGTCTGCTTTGGGCCCTCGGACCATCCTTGGGCTCTCGAACAAGCAACCTCTCGGGGTTGCTTGTTCTTTTTGTGCACTAGCGGTGGCTCTTGCCCCGGCGAACTCCTAAAATGGTCGCCGAGTCAAAACGACCCATACATGAAATCGACAAGGTAAAGGATGTCCACCGTGAATCCGGTCAAGAAAACATTCCAGTACGGTCGTAGTGCCGTCACTCTCGAAACGGGCCGTGTCGCTCGTCAAGCCACCGGCGCCGTTCAGGTAACCATGGATGACACCGTGGTGCTTTGCACCGTGGTCGGCAAGAAGGAGCTCAAGCCGGGCCAAGACTTCTTCCCGTTGTCCGTACATTATCAGGAAAAGACCTACTCGGTAGGTAAGATTCCCGGTGGCTTCTTCAAGCGCGAAGGGCGTCCCACGGAAAAGGAAACCCTGACGTCGCGGCTGATCGATCGCCCGATCCGTCCCCTATTTCCCAAGGGCTTCATGAATGAGGTCCAGGTCATCTGTACCGTCTTGTCTGCCGATCGTAATCAGGATCCGGACATCGCCGCAATGCTCGGCACCTCGGCAGCATTGGCTATCTCTGGGCTGCCGTTCAATGGGCCCATCGGTGCCGCTCGTGTCGGCTTCCATGAAGATAAGGGGTATTTCCTCAATCCTAGCGTCGAAGAACTCACCGGCTCTGAATTGGACATGGTCGTCGCTGGCACCGAGAAGGCTGTGTTGATGGTTGAATCCGAGGCCAAGGAACTCTCGGAAGACGAGATGCTGGGCGCGGTGCTTTACGCGCACCAGGAGATGCAGGTCGCTATCAAGGCGATCAATGAGCTGGTGTCGGAAGCCAGTAAGCCCAAGTGGGACTGGCAACCGCCCGCCGAGAATACTGAGCTCAAGAATGCCATCAAGACTGGCTTCGAAGCCAAAGTTGGCGATGCCTATCGCATCACTGACAAGATGGCCCGACAGGACGCCCTGACTGCGCTCAAGCAAGACGCTATCGCGCAGCTTGCTGGTGAGGGCGAGGGTCAGTTCGAAGCTGAAGAAGTGGCCGGTGCTTTCGCTAGCCTGGAGAAGCGGGTGGTGCGTTCCCGTGTCATCAATGGCGAACCGCGTATCGACGGTCGTGACCACAAGACCGTGCGTCCGCTGGATATCAGCGTTGGCCTGTTGCCCAAGACCCACGGTTCAGCACTGTTCACCCGTGGTGAAACTCAGGCGATGGTCATCGCCACCCTAGGCACGCTGCGTGATGCGCAGTTGATTGAGTCCTTGGAGGGTGAGCGCAAGGATCGCTTCCTGCTGCACTACAACTTCCCACCGTATTGCGTCGGTGAAGCTGGCTTCATGGGTGGCCCCAAGCGTCGTGAGATCGGTCATGGACGTTTGGCGCGTCGCGGTGTGCAGGCCATGTTGCCGGAAGAAGATGATTTCCCCTACACCATTCGCGTGGTATCAGAGATCACCGAGTCCAACGGCTCCAGCTCGATGGCTTCGGTCTGTGGCACCTCTCTTGCTTTGATGGATGCCGGGGTACCGCTCAAGGCTCCTGTGGCCGGTATCGCTATGGGGTTGGTCAAGGACGATGAAAAATTCGCCGTGCTGACCGATATCCTTGGCGACGAGGATCATTTGGGCGACATGGACTTCAAGGTGGCCGGTTCTGCAGCAGGTGTGACCGCCTTACAGATGGACATCAAGATCGAGGGGATCAACGAGGAGATCATGGAGACTGCCCTGCAGCAGGCTCACGAGGCTCGCCTGCATATCCTCACTGAGATGAACCAGGTGATTAGCCAGAGCCGTAGCGAGCTCTCCGAGAACGCGCCCTCCATGGCTACCATCAAGATCGACCCGGAGAAGATCCGCGACGTGATCGGCAAGGGCGGTGCTACCATTCGCAAGATCTGCGAGGACACTGGCGCTTCCATCGATCTCGACGACGACGGTACCGTGCGCATATACGCTGAGGATAAAGCTTCGGCCAAGAAGGCTATCGATACCGTACTGTCGATTACTGCAGAGGCCGAGATAGGTAAGCTGTACAAGGGTAAGGTGGTGCGTATTGCTGACTTTGGTGCCTTCGTCAACATCATGCCGGGCACCGATGGTCTGGTGCACATCTCGCAGATTGTGCCCGAACGGGTCAACGACGTACGCGATTACCTTAATGAGGGTGATGAGGTGATCGTCAAGGTGCTCGATATCGACAACCGTAACCGCGTCAAGCTCTCGATCAAGGAAATCACACCGGAAGAGAAGGCCGAGTTCGAGGCTTCCGAGGTGACGGTCGAATAACGCTCGATCTTGTTGGTGGAACGAAAATGCCCGCGACAGTGTCGCGGGCATTTTTCTATGCGGGATATAGCTGGCGTAAGGGTTAGCGTTCGATAGCCAGTGCCACACCTTGACCGCCACCAATACATAGGGTGGCCAGGCCTTTTTTGGCATCACGGGCGATCATTTCGTGCAGTAGGGTTACCAACACACGGCAGCCGGAAGCACCGATGGGGTGACCCAAGGCGATGGCACCACCATTGACGTTGATCTTGCTGGTGTCCCAACCGAGTTCCTTGTTCACCGCAAGCGCCTGTGCAGCAAAGGCTTCGTTGGCTTCGATCAGTTCCAGATCGTCGAAGCTCCAACCGGCACGCTCCAAGCAGCGGCGAGTCGCCGGGGCAGGGCCGATGCCCATGATAGAAGGATCGACGCCAGCGTTGGCGTAGGCCTTGATATAGGCCAGAGGTGTCAGTCCCAGTGACTTGGCTTTCTCGGCGGAGCAGAGCATGGTGATGGCGGCACCGTCGTTGATCGTGGAGGCGTTGCCGGCAGTAATGGTGCCATCTTTCTTGAAGGCCGCTCTCATGCCGGCCAGTTTCTCGGCGGTGGTACCGGCGCGCGGACCTTCATCCGTATCGAAGACGAGGGGGGCTCCCTTGCGTTGCGGGATTTCTACCGGCACGATCTGGCCCTTGAACTTACCACCTTCGATGGCGGCGCTGGCCTTCTGCTGCGAGGCGGCAGCAAACTCATCCATCTCTTCACGGGTAATACCGTACTTCGCGGCCAGGTTCTCGGCGGTGATTCCCATGTGATAGTCGTTGAAAGCATCCCATAGGCCGTCATGAACCATGGAATCGAGCGCCTTCCAGTCTCCCATTCGCTGGCCGGTGCGTGAGTTGGGCAACACATGGGGGGCCAACGACATGTTCTCCTGACCTCCAGCCAGGATCAGCTCGGCATCGCCACAACGGATCGCTTGGGTGGCCAGATGCAAGGCTTTCAGCCCTGAGCCACAGACCTTGTTGATGGTCATGGCCGGTACGGCGTCCGGTAGGCCGGCCTTGATGGCTGCCTGGCGAGCTGGGTTCTGTCCGACACCGGCGGTCAGTACTTGGCCAAGCAGCACCTCATCGATCTGATCACTGGCGACACCGGTTTGCTCGAGGATGTCCTTGATGACGAGAGCACCCAAGTCACTGGCGGGAATACCGGAGAGCGACCCTCCGAAGGTACCGATAGCGGTACGGCGAGCCGCGACAATCACCACGTCTTGCATAAGAGACTCCTCGATACTGGACTATGGACTTCCTAGCATAGGTGAGCCTTGTGCACCGCGGCAATGCCAACTGACAAAGTCTTGGCAATTCGGCCTATTCTCAATCCATTGCCGCTTTCGGAAACCGTTAGGCGAACTGGACGGGAATCGCATGACTGGTGTGGCTGATCGCATTCCCTTCCTGCAGGTAGACCAGTGCCGGCTGATGGTCGTCCAGTTCGGCTTCACTGTAGTGAGCGTAACTGCAAATGATGACGCGATCACCGGCGCTGGCCAGATGGGCAGCGGCGCCATTGACCGAAATGATTCTGGAGCCTTCTTCACCACGAATGGCATAGGTGGTGAATCGTTGACCATTCTCGACGTTGTAGATTTGAATCTGTTCGTTCTCGCGGATTCCCGCCAGGTCGAGAAGTTCGCCGTCGATGGCGCAGGAACCTTCGTAGTTGAGGACGGCATGTGTGACACGGGCCATATGTAGCTTGGCCTTGAGCATGATGGTGTACATGGCGTTTGGCTCTTCCTTATCTTCTTCGCCGCGTTAGCGCGGCAAACTAACAGTCAGGTTGTCGATCAGGCGTGCTGGCCCTAGACGGGCTGCCACGAGAATCACTGCATCGGTATCGTTCTTCTCGTCGAGTGGTCGCAGATTAAGGGGGTGGCGGACTTCGAGGTAGTCTGGGTCGAAGCCACGCTCGGCAAGCCGTGATAGGCCGTCGTCGATGGCCTGTTGGGCGGGTTGGCCGGCTTGCAAGGCGTCCCGTACCTCGCACAAGGTGCGATACAGGCCTGGGGCCTTGGCGCGCTCCTCGGCACTCAGATAGCCATTGCGCGAGGACAGCGCCAGGCCATCCTCAGCGCGCACAATGGGTACGCCGACAATCTCGATGGGGAAATGCAGGTCGGCTACCAGTTGGCGAATCACCGCCAACTGCTGGTAATCCTTTTCGCCAAAGCAGGCTACGTCCGGCTGCACCAGGTTGAACAGCATGGCGACGATGGTGGCTACACCGTCGAAGTGGCCGGGCCGGCTACCGCCGCATAACCCCTCGCTTACACCACGAACGCTGATACGAGTCTGGGACTCGAACCCGCGAGGATACAAGGTGGCGGTATCTGGTGCGAACAACAGGTCGCATCCAGCCGCTTCTAGCCCGGCTTGATCCTCGGCCAAGGTGCGTGGATATTTGTCGAGGTCTTCATTCGGTCCGAACTGAAGCGGATTGACGAAGATAGTGGCCACTACCAGATCCGCTCGGGCCCGGGCCGACTCGATCAAGGCCAAGTGGCCGGCATGCAGGTTGCCCATGGTCGGCACCAAAGCGATGCGATGCCCCTGTCGCCGGGCATCGCCCAAGGCCTGTCGAAGGTCAGCAATGGCGTGGATCGTACGCATCAGAAACAATGCTCCTCGGCGGGGAAGCGCCGGGCCTTGACGTCCTCGTGGTAGCGGCGGAATGCCCCCGCTATGTCGTCAGTCTCAGCCAGGAAGTTTTTGACGAAGCGCGGTGTGCGGCCGTGGGTGACGCCGAGCACATCGTGCATCACCAGAATCTGGCCATCTACATCCGGTCCCGCACCGATACCGATCACCGGGACCGACACCGCTTCGCTCACGGCGCGGCCCAGGTCGGCAGGTACGCATTCGAGCAGGACCAACGAGGCACCAGCGTCGACCAGGGTACAGGCATCGGCAATGATCTGTTCGGCTCGTTCGGTCTCGCGGCCTTGTACCTTGTAGCCGCCGAGTTGATAGACCGTCTGGGGTGTCAAACCAAGATGAACGCACACTGGTACCCCACGGCGAGTTAGTTCGCGGATGTCGTCAGCCATCCAGGCTTCACCTTCGACCTTGATCAACTCGGCGCCAGCACGCATCAACTCACCAGCATCCAGCAACAGCCGTTCCAGGCTTGCATTGCTCATGAACGGCAGATCGACCATCAACAGACTGTTTCCCTTGCCCCGCGCCACACAGCGGGTGTGGTAACAGACGTCAGCGAGAGTGACGGGAAGGGTGCTGTGATGGCCCTGAAGTACCATCCCCAGGGAATCACCGACCAGAAGTACTTCAATGCCCGCGTCACTGGCCGTGCGAGCAAAGGTGGCATCATAGGCAGTCAAACAACTGAAGGATTCACCAGCTTGCTTGTAGGCTTGCAGTGTACTCAAGGTAACCGTTTTCATAGGCGCTCGATCTCATCGTTCTTGTGCAGACGGCCATGCTGGATGGATTCCGTGGCCATCAGGCTGGCGCGTTAGGACTCGAACTGTTACGCAGGTTGTTACCTCTAATCCAGGGAAGTGTGGATCGGTAACAAAATTCGGACAACTCTACCTTTAGGGTAACAACACTCGCAAGTCATCTTGTGCATGGTCTCCCGCTAGGCTGGCGATGTCACGCCCATCGGGTAGACGCAACGTCGGTGCCAGTTCTGCCAACGGTATCAGGACAAAGCCGCGGGTGCTCATTTGCGGATGGGGGACTCGCAGGCGGGGCAGTTCGATTCGAGCATTGTCGTAGAGTAGCAGGTCGAGATCCAGCGTGCGGGGCCCCCAGTGGCGCTTGCGTTGGCGACCATGACGTTGCTCCAAGGCTTGAAGCTGATCGAGCAGTGCAAGCGGAGATAGTCGGGTATCGAGGGCAGCGACAGCATTGATGAAGTCAGGCTGGTCCTGAGGACCCACTGGCCGGCTGGCATAGAGACGTGAATGGGCGACCAGATGGCTTAGCGGCAAGTGTTCCAGCTCGACCAAGGCGCGGTTGATCTGATTGCGAGGTGACTCGAGGTTGCTACCTAAGCCGATATAGACGCGATGATCGTGTGGGTCAGTCATGATGCCCAAGTGAGGAAGGTGCCCGGCGACGGCGTTTGCGTGGGCGGCGTTTGCGGCTTCCATTGCTTGCTTGATCGTCGCCAAGTTTGCTCAGCATGCGGTGTTGCTCATGATCGTCGGCATTCTGGAAGGCTGTCCACCATTGACCAAGTCCTGGTTCGATCTCACCGGCTTCCTCGCGCAGTAGAAGGAAATCGTAGGCGGCCCGGAAGCGTGGATGCTCGCGTGTCTGGATGGCCCGTTTGCCGCGGCGCTTGGGCAAACGTTGCTGCAAGTCCCAGATGTCACGCATCGGCATGCTGAAACGCTTGGGGATCGAGATATGCTGCAATTGACGAGATACGGCTTGTTGCGAGGCGGCCTGCAAGGCGGGGATGGGCGGCATGCCTTCGGCCTGGATGGCTTCCATGCGCCGAGTCACACCGGGCCACAACAGAGCGGCGAACAAAAAGGCCGGTGTCACTGGCCGCTCCTCACGAATGCGCGTATCGGTATTAGCCAGGGCGCGTTCGATCAGGGATTCGGCCCAGGGTAACTCTGCCATGGCCTCTTCGGCTTCGGGAAACAACATCTCAAACAGGCCGTAGGTACGCAGAGCATGAAAAGTATCGACAGCGTGGCCAGCCAGGAACAGCTTGAGTATTTCATCGAACAGACGTGCTGGAGGGATCCGCAGCAGCAATGGAGCCAACTCGCGGATCGGGGCTTCAGTCGCGTCAGCGAGGCGGAAGTCAAGCTTGGTGGCGAAGCGGATAGCACGCAGCATACGCACCGGATCTTCGCGATAGCGCGTTTCAGGGTCGCCGATCAGGCGTAGGGTACGTGACTCGATGTCGCGCACGCCATTGGCCCAGTCATGGATCGAGAAATCCGCGATATTGTAGTAGAGCGCATTGACAGTGAAGTCACGACGCAGTGCATCTTCCTCGATGTTACCCCAGACGTTGTCGCGCAGTAGTAGGCCATCTTCGGACCTGTGGGCCAGGTGCTCGCCGTGGTCGTCATTGGGCTTACCGCGGAACGTCGTGACCTCGATGACTTCACGACCGAAACGTACGTGAACGATGCGAAATCGACGGCCAATGATGCGCGAGTTGCGGAACAGGTCCTGTAGTTGCCCGGGGGTGGCGTTGGTGGCGACATCGAAGTCCTTGGGCACCTTACCGAGCAATGAATCGCGAATACAGCCGCCGACCAGATAGGCCTCGAAGCCAGCATTGTGCAGACGGTAAAGTACCTTCAGGGCCGCTTCACTGAATAACTTGCGTGAAACGGGGTGCTCCTCGCGGGGAATGATTCGAAGGCCGGGTCCGTCACTGGAGCCGTCCTGGCTGCCGAGAAATGTCTTCAATCGTTCACCGGGGCGTTGGAGAAAGCGTGCAAATCCTTTGAACATGCAGCGATATCGACTCGCTATGTCATAAAACTTCAAGTGTAGCCGACTGCCGACACCTTGGGAACCATTGTGTCGCAGGAGGCATACCTTCCCTATTGTCTGTGTCGAGGGTGAGGGGTTATCAAAAAGCAGAAAGGGGAGGCTCGATGGCCTCCCCTGCAAGCACTCGCTTAGCGTCCGTGCTGTTGATTTTTCTTCGTGATGGCGCATCGCCTTGAATACGCACCACAGTCACCAAGAAGCATCAGGCAAACAGCATTCTTGTTGTTGTCGATCTCCCGACGGCGACCGTCTCGTATTCAAAACAATAATCCAACCACGACGGTAGGGATTCTACCTCCCCTCGGCCTGTTGTTCTTGTTGCCGAGGTTGCATCGCTGTCGAGCTTGTTCTTGTTGTTGCCCGTTCGGGATGCGTCGCGTCCTGAATCATTTCCGGATCTTCGACCATATTGTTCTTGTTGTCGTCAAAGCTGGGTCGCGCGGTGTTGTTATTGTTGGCACCGCCATGCATTACCCATGGTGATCACCCGGCAGCATTGTTGTTATTGAAGTGCCGGGTCAGCGCCGTGGTATCACCTTGTTGTTGTTGGAGGTGGCCTTCGGCGTCCGGGTGTTGTTTTTCTTGTCCTAGATACTGCATGCCTCGTGCCATGCTTGATAAAGTCATTGTTTTTCAGATGGTTACTTTTTTCTTCTTGAGTTCCTTCCGATATGCACTTGCTGTGTGTTACCTCTGCTGCGCCATCCCGGGGCGCTGGTTGTGTGAGATGGTAACAACTGGTGCATCCCAGCTCCTTCTCGTTGCAAGAAGATGCCCGAGAAGCTGGTCCTCGGGCACTTAGACAATGGTCGTGTTGTATGTGGGAGAGTGATCAGCTTGCCCGGCTGCGGGCACTTTTCTTGCGCGGGATACCAAGTCGTTGGCGGCGCTCCCACAGGCACTTGCGGCTTATCCCCAATTTCTGGGCCAGCTCTGTCTCGCTCATCTGGTCTTGGTGTTCGAGCACGAAGTGCTGGAAGTAATCCTCCAGTGAGAGGTCCTCTTCACTAATGGTGTCGTCTTGGGCGCCAGCTGCGCTTCGGGGGGGAGGGGTGGGGGGTGTCATCGGTCGCAATGCTGCTTGAGGGCTAAGACCCAAGTCGTCAGGATGAATCAGATGGCCCTCGGCGAGAATGACTCCTCGCTCGAGAGCATTCTCCAGCTCACGGACGTTTCCGGGCCAAGGGTAATCGCGAATCTCCCGACGTGCGGAACGTGACAGTTTAAGGCCTTCACGAGCATGGCGACGGCAAGCACTTGCCAGCAACACGTCGGCTAGCTCGAGAATATCGTCCTCGCGCTCGCGCAGCGGTGGCAGATCGATCTGCATCACGTTGAGACGATAATAGAGATCGAGACGGAATTCCCCACTCTTCGAAAGTGCATGCAGGTCGCGATGTGTGGCAGCGATCAAGCGTATGTTCACATGCCGTGTCTCCACCGAGCCGATCTTGCGGATCTCTCCTTCCTGCAATACACGTAGCAAGCGTGCCTGAGCATCCAGTGGCAATTCACCGATTTCGTCGAGGAATAGAGTGCCGCCATCGGCAGCTTCCACCAGGCCGGTACGGGCAGCACTGGCGCCGGTGAAAGCCCCCTTCTCGTGGCCGAACAGTTCGGACTCGATCAGGGTTTCGGGAATGGCGGCACAGTTGACGCAGATCAATGGTGCCCGGGCGCGTTGACTCTGGTGGTGAATGGCGCGTGCGACAAGTTCCTTGCCGGTGCCTGATTCCCCTTGGATCAGTACTGTGACGTCGGCCGGCGCAGTCTTGCGAATGCGGGTGTAAACCGCTTGCATGGCAGGACAGTTGCCAATCATGGCCTGGGGTATGGTCGTAGACGTGGCCGACACCTCTCTAGGCGCTTCGTGGCGGTGTTGTGCAAGCGTCTTGGCCACCGTATCGAGCAGTTCGTCGTGGTCGAAAGGTTTGGCGATGTAATCCACGGCACCTTGCTTCAAGGCATCCACTGCCGAGCGCATGCTGGCATAACTGGTCATGATCAACACGGGCGTGGGGGCAGCACGTTCGATCAGGGCAGTGCCAGCCTCGCCGGGCAGGCGCAGGTCGCTGATCACCAGGTCGAAACGCTGAGGGTCCAAGGCCTCAGCTTCGGCGACTGAACCAGCCTCGCTGACCTGGTAATCATGGCGCTCTAGCAGCCGCTTGAGGGCGCTGCGGATGATGGCTTCGTCTTCAACGATCAGAATCCGGCTCATCGCGGTCTTCGTCGTCCTCTCTGGTGGTGGGCAACCACAAGTGAATGCGGGTGCCGTGTTCACGCCCTGAGGGCGGTGACTCGATATGTATCTGCCCGTGGTGTTCGGCAATGATACTGTAGACCAATGGCAGGCCCAGTCCCGTGCCCTCTCCTGGGGCCTTGGTTGTGGTGAAAGGCTCGAAAAGATGGTCGCGAATCCGGGCGTCGATACCTTGCCCCTCATCGGTCACCGTCAGTGAGGCGCCCAAGCCTTCCGGTTCAGCGGCAATGACCACTTCCCCTCCTGCCGGGCTGGCGTCGCGGGCATTGCTCAACAAATTGACCAACACCTGGATCAGGCGCTGGGCATCACCTTTGACCAGCAGATCGGGCGGACACAGGTTACGATAAACTACATCCTGACCCGAGCGCGCCAAGTGGATCAAGTGCAGGGCTTCCTCGGTGACATGATGTAGGGTGACGTCAGTGAAGGACGTGCCGTGCACGTGGCGACCGCCATGCGCGAAACCGACCAGGGAGCCGACGATGCGCGAGACGCGGTCCGTAAGTTGCTGGATCTGGTTGGCGGTTTCCAGCAGTGCGGGGTCATCGGTGTCATAGCGAAGGTTCTGGGCCAGTGATGAAATACCGGTAATGGGGTTGCCGATCTCGTGGGCGACCCCGGCGGCCAATTGGCCAATCGAGGCCAGTCGAGCGGCATGCACCAGTTCGTCTTCCAGCCACTTCATCTCGCTGTGATCTTCCACCAGGATCACGGTGCCGCCTCGCTCCTCTTCACCCTCGTTCAATATGGCCTTGTGCAAGGTGAGATAGCGTTGCCCTTTGCTCAACTCGACTGGTTGCTTGTAGAGATGGCTGTTCGGGTTGGCGAGAGCACGCCCAAGTAGCTCGGCCCAGGGAGCCGGCAGGCTATTACGTCGGGAACCGATCACACTTGCCCCATCGATGCCGCTGAGTTCGGCCAAGGCATCGTTCCACATCAGTAGTTCGTCATCGTCGCCGAAAGCACATAAGCCAACGGGCAACTGGGTGAGGGTACGTCGGTGGTAGCGTCGCAGGCCATCGAGTTCGCGAGCCAGGCCGGTGAGTCGGGAACGATAGGCTTCGAGTCGGCTTTCGACAAAATGGATATCGTCGGTGGCAGCTTGGCCATCGTGCCGATAGGGCAGGAATCGGTCGACGATGTCCTGAGCCACTGAAGGACCCATCAGGCCCGAGAGATTGGCTTGAATCCGATCACGCAAGCGGCGCAGAGCATAGGGGCGACCATCGAGAGGCGACATGTGCAAGGCGGAGAGGGCACGGTCCACCTCTCGGGTGGCGACGTCCTCACCCAGGGCGTCGGACAAGTGACGTTTGAAATCCTCCCCACTACTGGCCATCAGGGGTAGGCGCTTGGGGCGGATGACGGCATCCACCGAGCACGCCTCGGCGGCGGCACGTTCACCCTCGGAGGTGCGGGTTGCCAGGGAGACCACAATGAAAGTGAGGATGTTGGCCGCTAATGCTTCCAGGGCAACGATGTACCAGACGGGCTCTCCCTGTAGGGCTTCCAGGCCAGGAGGGAGAAATATCAGTGTGGGAATGCCGGTCAGCAGCGGCAGCCATAATCCCAGTAGCCAGATTGCCACGCCCACCAGCAAACCAGCGACCATACCCTTGCGGTTGGCTCCTGGCCAGTAGAGCACGGCGAGCATGCCTGGCAGGCATTGTGCCATGCCGACGAACGATGCCAATCCCAGTGTGGCCAGGTCATGATGGATACCGACAGTGCGATAGAAAAGCCAGCCGCTGAAGATGACCGCCGCTATCAATGCCCGGCGCAGCCAACGTAGCCAACGATAGAGATCAGGCTGGTGTGCGGGTGGGTGCGCTACCAGTACCAGGTGGTTGAGGATCATCCCCGAGAGTGCCAGCGAGATGATGATCAGAGTGCCGGTGGCTGCGGCGAGACCCGCAATGAAGGCCAATGCATCAACCCACCAGGCATTGGATAGTCCAAAGACAAGATAGGCGGAGCCCAACCCTGCTTCGTCGGCACCGAGACGCTGGGCGCCCCACAGGATCAGTGGCACTGGCAATGCCATCAGCAACAGGAATAGTGGCAAGCTCCAGCCGGCCTGGAGCAGGGCGCGCCGAGACAGAGTCTCGGCGAAGGTCATATGAAACATGTGCGGCATCAGGAAGGCCGCAGCGAAGAACAGTAACAGCAGGGTGCGCCATTGTCCGGGGTCGAGTTGAGCCACTGCTGCCTGACGCGCCAGCCCTGGGCCTCCGAGCCAGGTTTGCAGATCGGTGGGGCCATCGAATATTCCGAACAGGGCGATGGCACCCAAGGCGAGCATGGCAGCCAACTTGATCAAGGAGTCTAGGGCGATGGTGGCCAACAGAGTGTCATGGCGTGCGTGCAAACGGGTATGTCGAGCACCGAATAGCGTCGTGAATAGCGCGATTAGTGCGCAGAAGGCCAGTGCCAGCAAGCCTGGAGAGGTGGATCCCGTCATCAGATGAATGGCATCGCCCATGGTCTGCACTTGCAGTGCCAGCAGCGGTAATACGGCCAGGCTGCTGACCAGGGTCACCAGAGTTCCGACCCAACGTGAACGAAAGCGGAATGCGAATAGGTCGGCCAGCGACGAGAGTTGATACGTGCGTGTCATGCGCTGAATCGGTAGCAACAGCACCGGCGCCAGTAGAAAAGCGCCAGCTACACCGAGATAATAGGCTAGGTAGCCATAGCCGACCTGACTGGCCAACTCGAGGCTACCGTAAACCGCCCAGGCACTGGCATAAACCCCCAGTGCCAGAGTGTAAACAGCGGGATGGCGTACGAGACGAAGTGGGATCCAGCCTCGTTCGACTGCTAGAGCGCAAGCAAATAGCAGCGCCAGATAGCTGGCACCGAGGAGGAAGACGCCACTTAGGCTAGCGCTCATCCAGCTTCCTCTTTTGCTCTAGCCAGATCGACAGGGCAATCAGTATTCCCCAAATCGCGAAGGGGCGGTACCAGGCCGTGTCGGGACTCGACCAGCCGCTCATCAGCAACGGCGACAGTAGATAGCCACCGAATACCAGGAACAGCATGATGCGATAGACGTACATGGGAGTCCTTGCGTGCTTGATTATTCCGAGTTTAACAGTCTCGCTGCGCAACCGGTTGTAGCCGCTCGCTATCCCATCGTTCTATGGCAATGGCAAGCTGTTCGGCGACGGGGGCTTGCCGTTGTGCGTCTTCCACTGGCTGGTCGAGGGCAAGCAGGGCGCGATGCAGTAGTGGGCGTGCTTGTTCCTCGTCGTATGGCAGTGCCGGAGCCAAGTTCTGCTTGGATAGCTTCTGGCCATCACTGCCAATGATCAAGGGCAGATGCAGGTAACGTGGTCCGGGCAGTCCCAGCGCATGCTGTAGCTGACGTTGCCAGGGAGTGTTATCGAGTAGATCGGCGCCACGCACCACGTCACTGACGCCTTGGTCGGCATCATCGACCACGACGGCGAGTTGATAGGCCCATAGGCCGTCTTTACGCTTGAGAATCACATCGCCAAGTTCCGCCGGGTCGAAGGTCTGCTCACCGTAGAGGCGATCGCACCAGACAGCCGGTCGTAACCCCAGGTCACTACGCAGCCGCCATGCCTGCGGTTTGTGCATAGCATAAGCGCCTGTGCGACACCAGCCGGGATAGATAGGATGGTCGCGCCACTGTCGACGCGAGCAGCTGCAAGGGTAGACCAACCCAAGATCGCACAAACGTATCAGTGCTTGTTGATAGGCATCGCCACGCTCACGCTGATAGCGTATTGGGCCATCCCAATGCAGGCCAAAGGCTTCCAGCTGGCGCAGAATGGTGTCGCTGGCACTTGGTGGACAGCGTGGTGGATCGATATCCTCAATACGCAACAGCCACTGCCCTCCCGCATGCCGGGCATCGAGAAAACTACCTAGTGCCGCGACTAGCGAGCCGAAGTGCAAAGGGCCTGACGGTGTGGGGGCGAAACGGCCGCAATAGTGACTCATAACGCATTCGAGGGTGTCGGTAAGGACCAAATGCTAACGGGCACCTCAAGGTGCCCGTTACGCAGTCTATGAGAGCGGTGGCGCATTCTCGTCTCATCCGCCGAGCTGCTTTTCCTTGAGTTCGGCCAGCGTCTTGCAGTCGACACATAGCGTGGCAGTGGGACGTGCTTCAAGGCGGCGAATGCCGATCTCGACACCGCAAGCTTCGCAGAAGCCATAGTCTTCTTCATCGATCTTGTCGATGGTTTCATTGATCTTCTTGAGCAGCTTGCGCTCACGGTCACGTGTTCTCAGTTCGAGGCTGAAGCCTTCTTCCTGGGTGGCCCGATCCGCTGGGTCAGCGTAATTGTTGGCGTCTTCCTGCAAGTGGCGGACCGTGCGGTCCACCTCTTCCATCAATTCCTGTTTCCAGCCGAGCAGGATCTGCCGGAAGTGCTCCAACTGTTTCTCGTTCATGTATTCTTCACCCGGCGCCGGCTCGTACGGGGTGAATTTTTTAGGCGCTTCCGTCTTCTGTTCTGCTACTGGCATGGGGCTGCCTCATTACTGACAAGTGATTGGGGCCGATGCCCGGCCGTTTCCGATCGCTGACGAATCGTTCGATACAGGGACTCATCGTGATCTGATGTGGGCGCGGCCTCACCCGCCCAAAACCTTGCTTATTTAGCGAAAAAACGCCGCCATTGCAACCGCTACGATAAGGGTTTTGGCTGAAGCAAGGTAGAAGAAGCGGGTACAATGCAGCTTTGACCGCAGAGGTCCCCAAGGGTGCCGTAATCAAATCGGCCCTCTCGTCACGCAATAAAGTGGGAGCCGGAAATGCGTTTTAGTTCGCGAATCGATCATGTCGAGCCCTTTCGCGTGATGAGCCTGCTGGAACAAGCTCAAGCACGCGAAGCCGCTGGACACGATATCATTCACCTGGAAGTGGGGGAACCCGATTTTGCCACGCCCCAGGCGGTGGTGGCAGCGGGCCAGCAAGCCCTAGCGGCTGGACATACGCGCTATACGCCAGCAGGGGGGCTCCCTGCCCTGCGTGAGGCCATCGCCGACCATTACGCTAGTCATTTCAATGCCACGGTTGAGCCTGAATGTATCATCGTGACCCCTGGGGCTTCCGGAGCACTGCTGTTGGCCAGCCAACTGCTGGTGCAACGGGGTGACCGGGTGCTGATGGCCGATCCCACTTATCCGTGTAACCGTCACTTCATGTTCCTGGCGGACGCCGAGCTGGATACGGTGCCGGTGGGGCCAGAGAGTGGTTGGCAACTCGATGCCGCTCTCGTTGCTACTCACTGGCAGGCGGATACCCGTTTGGCGATGTTGGCGACCCCTTCGAATCCTACCGGGCACATGCTCGACAAGGCACAGCTTGCGGCCGTGGCTCAAGAAGTAAGGCAGCGAGACGGTCATCTATTGGTCGACGAAATCTATCAAGGACTGACTTATGACATCGATCCGGTGTCGGCAGCATCGGTGACGTCCGAGGCGTTCGTCGTCAACAGCTTTTCGAAATACTTCGGCATGACGGGCTGGCGTCTGGGCTGGCTGGTAGCGCCGCAGGCCGCTATCGAACCGCTTACCCGCCTGGCGCAGAATGTCTTCCTGGCCGCACCGACACCGTCCCAGCATGCCGCCTTGGCAGCTTTCACCCCGGAATGCCGAGAGGAACTCGAACATCGTCGGAGAGAGCTGCAACGGCGACGCGATGCCTTGTTGGCAGGACTGGGGCGGCTGGAGTTGGCGCCCTCCGTGCCCCCTCAAGGAGCCTTCTATGTGTGGTTGGATATCTCACGCTACAGCCGTGATAGCCAGACGTTCTGCCAACGCTTGCTGGAAGAGGAAAACGTTGCCATTACCCCAGGAGTCGATTTTGCCGTACGCGGTGGCGAGTATCACGTGCGCATCGCTTTCACCAACGACGTAGACCGCCTTGAGGAGGCGGTGCATCGCCTAGAGCGTTTCCTGGCCCGACAATAGAGTGAGCTCCTGATGGAATATCCCGCCTTGGTACCGGGCCTCTTGCGGCGCCGCTACAAGCGCTTTCTGGCCGATGTCGAACTTGCTGACGGCTCACTAGTGGTAGCGCATTGCCCCAATACCGGCTCGATGCGAGCGGTCAATGTGCCGGGTTGCCGAGTATGGCTGTCGCCAAGCGACAACCCCAAGCGCAAGCTGGATTGGACTTGGGAACTGATCGAACTTCCCCAGCCCGATGGCACGGCTGCCTTGGCGTCGGTGCAGACCGGGCGTGCCAATGCCATCGTTGAAGAAGCACTGCGTAACGGAGTGGTCGAGGAATTGCATGGTTATACCGAGCTCCGACGTGAAGTGAAGGTCGCGGGGGGGCGGCTGGATTTTCGCCTCGACCGGGCCAACGCTCCCAGTGCCTTCGTAGAGGTCAAGCAAGTGACCCTCAAAGAGAGCGACGGTCATGGTTACTTCCCCGATGCCGTGAGCGAACGTGGGCGCAGGCACTTGGAGAGTTTGGCAGCCTTGGCCGATCAGGGGCTGCGGGCGGTACTGCTGTTTTGCGTGGCACATACCGGTATCCCTGATGTGGCCCCGGCAGCACACCTCGACTCCGCTTATGCCCATACATTGCGTGCTGTGGCTGAGTGTGGCGTCGAGGTGCTGGCTTACGGATGCCAGGTTGAGTGTGTGAATGGTATTCCCCAGGCCATTCGCTTGGCTCGGCACCTGCCAGTATCACTGACTCGACAAGCGAATATTGCCCGCACCATCGATTGAAATGGGCAGCGAGGTGAGCATGCGTCCTTGGCAGGGGCCAAACACGCACTCACCATTCTCTGGGAGGAAAAGAGCCCCGTGCCTACTGCATTGGATCAGTTCCCTACCACCTTCGAGAAAGGTGTCGGTACCACCATCCAAGTCGACTCCTTGATGGGGGCAACGGTTTTCGAAGGCACTGATCCGGCCATGTACTCGAACCATGAAGATGGTGCGACCGTCAGGCAGTGTCGTGCCGAGGTCGCCGGTAGCATCGAGTTGTGACACGTGGGCAATGATAGGATGGGACAAAGGAACCTCATGTCATGTCGTTCAAGGAGCTGCCATGCAGCGACGCGAGTGTCTCAAGGGATTCGTTGCCCTGGCGGCGCTGGGCATGATACCCGCTGCCGTGGCCGACATCGAAGCCGTACGTCCGCTGGGACGTGTACGCGATCTGCGAGCTGATATCTGGTTGAGCGAGACAGCGCTGATGAAGCGATTGCTTGCAGCGGAAGCCGTGATCGTTGGTGAGCATCATGACAACCCGGAACACCATCGCTTGGAGCGTTGGTTGATCAATCGACTGGCCCACTACGACCAACTGGGCGGTGTGGCGATGGAAATGCTCGATCCCAGCCAACAGGCGCGATTGGCTAGGCACTCGACTGCCGAGCTGCTGGCGTTGTCGGAGGCCGACTTACGCAACTTGTTGCAATGGAACGAAGGATGGGACTGGCAGGCCTATGGCCCGACACTACGACGAGTGCTGGAATTGGGGGTAATGCCTCGTGCAGCCAACCTGGAACGCCAGACGATCAAGGAGCTCGTGGCTGCCAATCAGGCGCCTGAGTTACCGCAGGTGGTGATAGCGGCGCAGCGGCAGGCACTGATAGAAGGGCACTGCAACATGCTCCCGGAACACATGTTGGATGGTCTGCTTGCCGCGCAGGTGGCGCGTGATCAAGCCATGGCAGTGGCGCTCGGCGAGTTGCCGGCTACCGCGGTCCTGATCTGCGGTAGTGGGCATGCGCGTCGCGATCTTGGCGTGGCTCTGCACTCTGATGGCATGCCACTATCGCTGGGGTTGATCGAACTCGCTCCAAGTCAGAACGACTGGCGTTCAGCGCTTCCCGTAAGTGTCGACGATGCTCCGCCCTACGACTTGGCTTGGTTCACCCCCACCGTTGAACGTGGCGATGTATGTGGCGCGCTGCGTGAGCGCTTTGCCGGCGGTCAGCGGTCGAAGTAGAAGCGTTGCATGAAACTGATGTTGGCTGGCTCCTGGTTGCGGTCGTAGGTTACGTCGAGGTTGAAGCGTAGCGCTTCGTCTTCCTGGATGCGGAACGTTGCCAGATGATAGATGGCCTCGTCCTCGCGCACAGTGCGGAACGATAGCTCTTGGATCTGGCCGGCAAGATTGCTGACTTGGCCATTGACCGTGGCGTTGACTGCACGGGTCGAGCCGTCATCGAGTTCCTGGCGCACGCTGATGCTGAGCAGTGCCTGCACCTGGCTGCGTTGGATGTCATAGGCTGCAGCCACCTCGGGGGTCAGAAAACTGGTGTTCACCGCACTGTAGTGAATCTGGTAATCGCCGACTCGTTCGAACTGTTGGGCTGATACCAGATCAGCGCTCAGTGTCAGCAACAGGCCAAGTCCCCAGGCGAGAAAGGTAGTTCTTATGGCCATGTTTTTCTCCCTCCTCGTGTCGTTTGGCGGTGGCCTGACTATCTGCCGCGACTGACACGGAAGATGGCCGTTTCACCGAACAAGTTGGGCCACCACCGAGAACTCCAGTGACCTTCATGGTCGCCGTTTCCCACGGCGCGGTCACTGATGATCAGACCTTTGTCGCGGCATAGGCGTTCAAAGTCGTTGAAGGTCGAGAGGTGGATATTGGGTGTATCGTACCAAGCATGAGGTAGCGACTTGGATACCGGCATGTAGCCCTTGAAACCTAGATAGGCGCGGTGGCGCCAGTAGGCGAAGTTTGGGAAGGTGATGATGCATTCACTCGCCACGCGTAGCATCTCGTCGAGCATGCGGTCTGGACGGCGTAGCGCCTGGAGGGCCTGGGTCATGATCACCAGGTCGCAGGCGTCGTCGTCGAAGTTGGCCAGGCCCTGGTCGAGGTTCTGTTCGATGACATTGACACCACGTGCGATACAGGCGGTGATGCCGTCGGGGTCGATTTCCAGACCATAGCCGGTGACGTTCTTGTCACGGGCCAAAGCATCGAGCAAGGCGCCGTCACCGCAGCCCAGGTCGAGGATATGGGCGCCATGCGGTATCCAGCCATGAATCAGTTCGAGATCGGCTCGCATCAACTGTCCTCCAGACCGGAGTCGTGGGCTACACGCCCCATGAAACTAGCGAATATTGCCTGATAGCGTGTTTCCGGTAATAGGAAAGCATCGTGACCGTGGGGAGAGTCGATGCAGACATAGCTCACCGGCTTACCGGCTCGAATCAGGGCGTCGACCAACTCTCGCGACCGCGAAGGTGGGAAGCGCCAGTCGGTGGAGAAGCTCACCACCAGGAAAGGGCAGGACGCTGGTGCGACTGCCGCCGCCAAGTCACCGTCGTGAGCAGCGGCCGGATCGAAATAGTCCAGGGCCTTCGTCATCAGCAGGTAGGTGTTGGCATCGAAGGAGGTCGAGAAAGTGTCGCCCTGATAGCGTAGGTAGGATTCGACCTGGAACTCGACGTCATAGCCGAAATTGAGATCGTCACTGCGCAGGTCCCGGCCGAACTTGCTGCCCATGGCATCTTCGGAGAGATAGGTGATGTGGCCGACCATGCGTGCCAGCTTAAGACCACGTCTTGGTAGCGTGTCGTGTTCTGCGTACCAACCATCGTAAAAATCGGGATCGGAGCGGATGGCCTGACGCGCGACCTCGTTGAAGGCGATGTTCTGTGCTGACAACTTAGGAGTGGCGGCGATCACCACGGCATTGGCTATGCGCTCCGGATAGGCCAGGGACCACTGCAGAACTTGCATTCCCCCCAGGCTGCCGCCAATCACTGCGGCAAAGCGTTCGATGCCCAACCTGTCTGCTAGCCTGGCCTGACTGTGGACCCAGTCGCCAACGGTCATCATCGGAAAGTCCGGCCCCCATTGGCGGCCGGTGTCGGGGTTGATGGCGCAGGGGCCGGTACTGCCGTGACAGCCACCGAGGTTATTGAGCGATATTACGAAGAATCGATCGGTATCAATGCTCTTGCCGGGGCCGATGTGAGCGTCCCACCAGCCAGGCTTACGGTCCTCGCGGCTATGGTAGCCGGCGGCATGATGATGTCCCGACAGGGCGTGGCAGATCAGCACGGCATTGCTGCGGCTAGCGTTGAGCTTGCCATAGGTTTCGTAGACCAGATCATAGGACTGCAACGTCTTGCCACAGGCTAGGGCCAGGGGAACGTCGAAGTGGGCCGTCTGCGGTGCGACCAGACCGACCGAATCGCTAGGAAGCTCGGGCATCAGGGTATCGCTGTCCAATGGTGTTCTAGTTCCTGTCGTTGGCATGGCGTCGCTTCACAAGCCTACCAAGGCACCGGAAACACCGGCGGCACGGGTCAGAGAGCCAACCACCACGCCATCGACGATACTGATGCCGATGAAAACCACGATCGGAGATAAATCGATCATGCCAAGTGGAGGAATCACTTTGCGGACCGGGGCCATGATCGGCTCGACCAGTTGAAAGATCAGCAGTGCCGCAGGATGGCTCGCCTGAGGTGCTACCCAGCTCAGGATGATCATGGCGATCAGTGCGAAGAAATAGATCTTGAGAATGGCATTGGCCAGCGCCGCCACCGCCCCAATGGCCGCACCCACAATGGGAGGAATACCAAAGCCGGCGATCTGCAGGATGACGATGATGCTTACGGCCTTGATGAGAAAACCTGCAGCCAAGGTGGCCAGATCGAAAGAGCCGATCGGACGTAAAAACCCCTGGAAGGGACCGACCGCGGGCTGGGTGATCTTGACCACGGACTGGCTGATGGGATTGTAGTAATCCGCTCGCGATGCCTGCAGCAAAAAGCGCAGCATGAGCAGGAATAGATAGATGTTGATCAGTGTGTTGACCAGCAGCAGGCCGGCATTTCCCAGTTGACTGCCCATGGGGGCTCCTTGTGGCTGAATGGGGCTAACGTTTGCCGAGTTCGTCGGCCATCTCGCGAGCACGCTTGGCGCAGGCATCGGTGGCATCGAGAAAAGTCTGGCGTAGACCGGCATCCTCGAGCACCTGAATGGCGCGTTCTGTAGTACCGCCAGGAGACATCACATTACGTTTGAGTTGATCCGGGGATTGATCACTATGCTGGGCCATGCAAGCAGCGCCATAGGCGGTTTGCAAGGCAAGCCGACGCGCGCTGTCTGCCGGTAACCCCAAGCGTGTGCCCGCGGCTTCCAGGGCTTCGAAGATCAGGAAGAAATAGGCTGGCGCACTGCCGGCGATCGCTGTTACCGCTTCCAACTGTGTCTCGTCATCGACCCACTCCGCCAAACCTACTGCTTGCATCAATTGGGTTGCCAACTCGCGTTGGTCGGTCGTGACACGTGGGTTGGCGAACAGACCTGCGGCGCCGGCCCCCACCAATGCAGGAGTGTTGGGCATACATCGGATCACCGCCAGATCCCCGCCCAACCAACGCTCCAGTGTTTCAGCGGGCAGGCCGGCCGCAACCGAGACGATCAGGGGCTTACGCGCCTGGATGGTCTCGCATAGCTCGGCGCAGACGCTTTGCATGATTTGTGGCTTGACCGCCAATACCACCACGTCGGCATTGACCACGGCAGTACGGTTGTCGGTTTGGGTATGAATGCCATAGCGGCTCCGCAACGGAGCCAAGAACTCATCGCTTGGGGACGTGGCGGTGATCGCTTCGCGTGGATAGCCGCTCTCGATCATGCCGCCGAAAATGGCGCTGGCCATGTTGCCGGCCCCGATGAATGTGATTTGGCTAGCCATGCATGTCGTCCTCTCGTCATAGGCTGATAAAGGGTGAAGTGTGCCAGAAGTCGCCTCTCGCTCTCACTGGCGTGTGCCGAAGATGGCGGTTCCCAGTCGCACCAGGGTGGCCCCTTCGGCGATGGCGGCCTCCAGATCGTCGCTCATGCCCATGGATAAGGTGTCGAGCGGTGCTTGGGGGTAACGCGCTTGCAAGGCTTCCAGTGCTTGGCGTAAACGAGCTAGCGGCGCACGTTGCTCGACCAAGGTTACGGCCGGAGCAGGGATCGCCATCAGACCACGTAACGCGAGTTGTGGCATGCCAACCACTTCTGCTGCCAACGTGTCCAACTGATCGTACGCAATGCCCGACTTGCTGGCCTCTCCGCTGACATTGACCTGTAGACAGACGTTCAACTTCGGCAGGTGTGCAGGTCGTTGTTCCGATAGCCGCCGAGCGATTTTCTCGCGATCGATGCTATGAATCCAATCGAAATGCTCGGCCACTGCCCGGGTCTTGTTGGACTGTAAGGGGCCGATGAAATGCCACACGATATCTGTGAGGTCGGCCAGCTCAGCCTGCTTGTCGAGCGCCTCTTGCAGATAGTTCTCACCGAAATCCCGCTGACCATGGCGATAGGCCTCGCGAATCATGCTTGCGGGCTTGGTCTTGCTGACGGCCAGCAATGTCGCTGCCTGCTCGTCGCGACCGGCATCGCGCAAGGCCTTGGCCAGACGGGCTCGGGCAGCAGCGAGTGTTTCGGAAAGTACAACCTCTGTCATACTGGTGTCGACCTTACAGGGAGCAGGGAACGCATGGATATTACCGAATTGCTGGCATTCTCGGCAAAGCAGAACGCCTCCGATCTGCATCTTTCGGCAGGATTGCCACCAATGATTCGGGTGGATGGTGACATCTGCCGATTCAATGTACCTGCCATGGAAGATCGTGAGGTTCGCAAACTGATCTATGACATCATGACCGATCGCCAGCGTCACGACTATGAGGAACTCCTTGAGACCGACTTCTCCTTCGAGGTTCCCGGTGTCGCGCGTTTCCGTGTCAACGCCTTCCACCATGGCCGGGGCGCTGGTGCGGTATTTCGCACCATACCCTCCCAGGTACTGAGCCTGGACGAACTGGGGCTTGGTGATGTCTTCCGTCAACTGGCGTCGTTGCCGCGTGGCCTAGTGCTGGTGACTGGCCCGACCGGCTCAGGCAAGAGCACCACTCTGGCAGCCCTGATCGACTTCATCAACGACACTCGTTATGAGCATATCCTCACCATCGAGGATCCGGTGGAGTTTGTGCATCACAGCAAGCGATGCCTGGTCAATCAGCGTGAAGTGCATCGTGATACCCATGGCTTTGCTGCAGCGTTGCGCAGTGCCTTGCGTGAAGACCCGGACGTGATCTTGGTGGGCGAGATGCGTGACCTGGAAACCATTCGGCTGGCGCTGACCGCCGCCGAAACCGGCCATCTGGTGTTCGGCACTCTGCACACGAACTCAGCTGCCAAGACCATCGACCGCATCGTCGATGTTTTCCCCGGTGACGAGAAGACCATGGTGCGTTCGATGCTCTCCGAGTCACTGCAAGGGGTGGTCTCCCAAGCGTTGGTCAAACGCAAGGGTGGTGGCCGTATCGCCGCCCATGAAATTCTGGTGTCGACATCGGCGGTGCGTAATCTGATCCGCGAAGACAAGGTGGCGCAGCTCTATTCGGTGATTCAAACTGGCGGCAGTCTGGGTATGCAGACCTTGGATGCCTCGCTGGCAAGGCTGGTCAGTGACGGTGTAGTGGCGCGCGAGGAAGCACAAGCCAAGGCCAAGGGAGTGTTGGCCTTCTAATATGCTGATGAGCAAGTAGTGGATCGGCAACGGGTAAGTATGGCCTGCTGTCTTTGGCTCTCATGGTGGGGTCTCGGCCTCTCGAATTCAGGGAGCATAGATGCCGCCTAGCACTCGAGGGCCTGAGGCTCCGGTAACCGAAGGCAAGTTACCCGGCAGACCTGTCAAGCGGCGATAGGCTAGCCAAGCAAAAGCACCGGCTTCCAACCAATCGGCAGGCCATCCCCAGTCGTCGCAGGGCACCAGGGAGGTTTCGGGCAAGTGCCTTGCCAAGCGCACTAATACGTCAGGATTATGTGCGCCACCACCACACGGGATCAGCATCGCGGCGGGAGGTGCATCATGGAGTTCGCGTGCCATTTCTATGCCCATGGCAACACTCGTCGCGGTCAGCTCAGCCAGCGTTGCCTGGACGTCACGTGGCAATTCGCTGCCCTTCAGGTGTCGCTCTAGCCAGGGCAGGTGAAAGACTTCACGGCCGGTGCTGCGTGGTGGCTGCTGGTGGAAGAACGGTTCTCGCATCAGCGACTCGAGCAGCGTCATATCTACCTGACCTGAGGCAGCCCACCTGCCATCAGCATCGAAACGGCCACCGCGGTGACGGCTATACCAGGCATCCAGTAGTACGTTGGCCGGGCCGGTATCGAACCCAATTACTTGTGCCGTGCTGTCACTTGGAGGGAGCAATGTCAGGTTGGCGAACCCTCCAAGGTTGAGAACCAGCCGCCATTCGTCGGAATGTCGGAATAGCGCATTGTGGAAGGCTGGGGCTAGCGGAGCAGCTTGGCCGCCGGCTGCCAGGTCGCGGCGCCGGAAGTCGGCCACCACTTGGCATCCCGTGAGCTCGGCCAGCAGGCTGGGGTTGTCGAGCTGATAAGTATAAGCGGGGCCACTTTGGCCATGGCCATAAGGGGCGTGCTCGATGGTCTGGCCGTGACTGCCAATGGCGACGAGGTCATCTCGCGAGATACCGCTGGCTTCAAGCAGCCGGCTTACCGCTTCGGCCTGCAGATGGCAGAAACTAACTTCAGCGCTGGCCAGATCGGCGAATTCGACCCGTTCAGCATGGCACAGTGCAAGCAGTCGTTCGCGTAGCTCATCGGGCAAGCTAACTGCTTGAGTTGAAAGTAGTTTTGGAGGCTGCGTTGACGTACAGCGGACCAAGGCGGCGTCGATGCCGTCCAGACTGGTGCCGGACATCAGACCTATGTACAACGACATACTCCCCTCCCTCGCGCCGCCAGCGCTCAACCGTTATGCACAAGACATGCTACCATCTTGCCCCAATCGATAATCCGTTTGGTGGCATACCGCTTTGAGTGGAGATAAGGGGACGATGACCGATGTCGCGAGCGCGCTGGCCCTGCTACAGCGCGGCACCCATGAAATTCTGTTGGGAGACGAGCTGGAGCGGAAGCTCGCTTCCGGCCGCAAACTGCGTATCAAGGCCGGCTTCGATCCTACCGCGCCGGACTTGCATTTGGGGCATAGCGTACTGCTGACTAAGATGCGCCAGTTCCAGGACTTGGGGCATGAGGTCATTTTCCTGATTGGCGACTTCACCGGCCGTATCGGCGACCCAACCGGTAAGAACGTCACTCGCAAGCCGCTTACCGAAGAGGAGGTCCGGGCCAATGCCCATACCTACCGCGAGCAGGTATTCAAGATTCTTGATCCCGACAAGACCGAAGTGCGTTTCAATGCCGAGTGGTTTTCTTCCATGAGCGCCGCCGACATGATCGAGTTGGCTGGCCAAAGCACTGTGGCTCGCATGCTGGAGCGCGACGACTTCGAGAAGCGTTACAAGTCGGAGCAGTCGATCTCCATACATGAGTTCCTCTATCCCTTGGTGCAGGGGTATGACTCGGTAGCGCTCAAGGCGGATGTCGAGTTGGGTGGCACCGACCAGAAGTTCAACCTGCTGATGGGGCGCGAAATCCAGAAGCACTTCGGTCAGGAGCCCCAGGTCGTGATTACCATGCCATTGCTGGAAGGGCTTGATGGCGTGCAGAAGATGTCCAAGTCATTGGGTAATTATGTCGGTGTCGACGAGGCGCCGGGGACAATGTTCAGTAAGTTGGTCTCGATGCCCGACAGGCTGATGTGGCGATACTTCGAGTTGTTATCGCTCAAGCCTAACGAAGAGATCGAGGGGCTCAAGCGTGATGTCGAGCAAGGCGCCAACCCACGCGATATCAAGATGATCCTGGCTCGCGAGTTGATCGGTCGTTACCACGGTGAGGAGGCTGCGGCCCATGCTCACAAATCTGCCGGCAATCAGTTGGCCGAGGGTGAGCTGCCCGAAGATTTGCCGGAAGTCAGCGTCGACTTCGAAGGTAGTGCCATGGCGCCTATTGCCGCCGTGCTCAACCGCTCCGGGCTGACCAAGAATAGTGCCCAGGCCAAGGACATGCTGGGCAATGGCCGGGTCAAGGTCGATGGTCAAGTGATCGAGCGTGATCATATGCTGGAAACCGGCAAGAGCTACGTGATCCAGGCGGGCAAAAAACGCTTTGCCCGAGTGACTATTAGTTGACGTGAGCGCCTCCTGGATCGTTTGGCGCCTTTTTTTGTCAAAAGTACTTGCAGAGGGCCGGGTGAATCCGTAGAGTACGCA
This sequence comes from Litchfieldella anticariensis FP35 = DSM 16096, assembly GCF_000409775.1. Classification (GTDB taxonomy): domain Bacteria; phylum Pseudomonadota; class Gammaproteobacteria; order Pseudomonadales; family Halomonadaceae; genus Litchfieldella; species Litchfieldella anticariensis. The sequence continues at coordinate 119,811 of NZ_KE332396.1, forward strand.
TCCGCTGCTGACGACGGGCACACGTTGTTGGCGGTG
>NZ_KE332397.1 GCF_000409775.1 Litchfieldella anticariensis FP35 = DSM 16096
GTCATCGTCAGGCACTTCTTCCGACCCCCCAGCCTTACAGAGGCTGGGGGGTTTTGCGTTGGGCCGAAGATTTTCAGGCGGATTCGAGTCCCTGCAAGCCGCCACTTTGGTCGCGAGCGTTCCCGGCGTTGGCTTCCATCCGCTAGAATAGGGCTTTTCCCGGCTGGGGCAATTGTCATGACCATCGGTGACCTGATTCGCTTGCTGAGCGATGGTGACTTCCACTCTGGCGAGCAGTTGGGGGAGCGCCTTGGCGTATCGCGTACAGCGATATGGAAGCAACTCAAGAAGCTCGAGGCCATGGATATACCGCTGGAGGCTGTCAAGGGACTTGGCTATCGGTTGGCTGAGCCTCTTGAGCTGCTTGACGGACCAGCGATCGTTTCCAACTTGTCACGTGATGGGCGTCGTCATTTGGCCAGGCTGTTCGTTGAGGAGGCCTTACCTTCGACCAATCTGTATCTGCGTGAACGCTTCGAGCAAGGTGCTGGCCATGGTGAAGTTTGCCTGGCTGAGAGTCAAAGCGCCGGCCGTGGGCGCCGAGGTCGAGGCTGGGCCTGCCCTTGGGGGCACGGCTTGCTGCTGTCCATTGGTTGGCGTTTCGAGAGCGGTGCGGCCGCTTTGGAGGGGCTGAGCCTGGCAGTGGGGGTTGTCGTTGCCGAGGTGCTGGAACGACATGGCATGCAAGTGGCATTGAAATGGCCAAATGACATCTTGGTGGAGCGGCACCACTCTTATCGGAAGCTGGCTGGCATCTTGCTGGAAATAAGTGGAGATGTAGCAGGCCCCTGCGAAGTTGTGGTGGGATTAGGGATCAATGTCTCGTTACCGGAGGCCATTCGTGCACAGATCGACCAGCCGGTTGCGGCTGTGCACGATGAACTGCCGGAACTCTCGCGCAATCAGTTAGCGTCCGAACTTGTCGAGGCGTTGCTGACATTGTTGGCTCGTTTCGAGGCAGAGGGGTTCGCTCCCTGGCAGTCACCCTGGAACCAGCGAAACGCTCATGCCGGAAAAGAGGTGGAGGTCATCCAGGGGCCAAGCCGATACACGGCAGAGGTCGACAGTGTGGATGCGGCAGGTAATCTGCTGGTACATACCCGTGCAGGCGTTGAACGGCTTGCCGGTGGAGAGATTAGCTTGCGTGGACGCTCATGATTCTGGATCTCGACATTGGCAATACGCTGTCGAAATGGCGTCTCAAGGATACTGCCAGCAGCGAGATTCGCTCTCGTGGAGCGGTCTGGACGCGTGAGGAATGGCGTCCCGGGTCGGATATTCCTGATCTGGATGTCGTCGAAGCGGTTCGCATATCCAGTGTGGCGCGACAGACGGTGCTGCGTGAAACGGTAGGGCTGTTGCGCCGCCAGGTCGGGGCGGTCTACGTGGCCCGCTCCACAGCCGAGGCTCTCGGTGTCACCAATGGCTATGAAGAACCGAGTCGCTTGGGGGTGGACCGCTGGATGGGGGCTTTGGCCAGCTATCAGTTGGCGGGTGGGTGTTGCAGTGTGGATTGTGGCAGTGCGATCACCATCGACTTTGTCCTCCCCGGTGGTCGACATCTGGGGGGGTATATCCTGCCGGGTTTGCGTTTGATGAAAGAGAGTCTCCAGTTGGGGACGCGCAATGTGGCGATCGACCCAGACAGCGAAGCTGATGAACTTCTAGCGCCTGGCAAGAATACCGTCGAGGCGGTCAATCATGGCATTTACATGGCGGCAGTCAGCGCCGTCAACCGTATCTACAGCGAGGTGTGCGACCGTGAGGGCGTAGCCTTGCCGTTATTATTGACCGGCGGTGACGCCAGGGTCGTGTCTCGAGGCATTCGGGTACCTCATGCGGTATGGCCGGATATGGTCTATGGCGGCCTTGAAGCTTGCTTTCCGTTGACTGCTGCCGAACGTGCTGGACGTATGTCGGGAGCGCCACGGGTGCCGGCTCCAGTGGCGCTGGAAAAAATTCGCGCCGGGCTTGCATTCTCGATGATGCTTTGACACAATTTCGCGCGTTCGCAGCAGTAGTGCCGCCGGGAATGATTCCGGGAAGTTGAGATAAGCGCTTGACAGTGCTGTGAAAAGCGGTAGAATGTGCCGCCAGTTGGAGGGGTTCCCGAGTGGCCAAAGGGAGCAGACTGTAAATCTGCCGCGAAAGCTTCGAAGGTTCGAATCCTTCCCCCTCCACCAGTTTTGCCGAGACGCTTTTGCTAGTTCGGCTGCGGAAGTGGGTAGGCGGGTATAGTTCAATGGTAGAACCTCAGCCTTCCAAGCTGATGATGCGGGTTCGATTCCCGCTACCCGCTCCAGATCTTGCAAGGTGTTGCGCTCATGTAGCTCAGGGGTAGAGCACACCCTTGGTAAGGGTGAGGTCGACGGTTCAAATCCGTCCATGAGCTCCAAATTGAAAAAAGGCGAGCGGTGGCTCGCCTCAGACTGCTGACGAACCCCGCATTTTTTGCGGGGTTTGTGTTTCTACGCTCGCGTTCTTTGCTCGCGACGGAAGGGAGCGCTACAACACGATTTATCTCTCGAGAGGCAGAAAATGGCGCTCTCAAGCGAGTATGGGGCTTCCTGAAGGTGTCGCTGGAAGGAAAATTCGACGACCGGGCCCCTCTCAGGCCGCCAAGGCCATTTTCTTGAGGTTCTGCGCTGCCGCACAGAGCAAGGCCTGCTCTCGCATTCCAGCGATTCCCCGCATGCGAGCATAGCGGTACCCATGGAGTTGCTTGGCATCTGCGAAGCTGCGCTCCACCGTCTCCTTGCGGCGCTCGTAAATTCGTTTGCCTACCGGCTCCAGCCGGCGGCTCCCCACCCGCTCCTTGGCGTCTTCCCAGACGTGGCGAGTCACCGTCTTGCGGTAGTGTTGATTGCGTGTGCAAGTCGCTAGGCGTGGGCACTCCCGGCACCAGACCGGGTCCGAGTGGTAATGACGATAGCCTTCCCGGTTGGTAGTCGCATAACGCAGCGTCTGGCCTTCTGGACAGCGGTAACCGTCCTGATCGGCGTCATACACGAAGAGGCGTTTCGGCATCATGCCTTTCGGCTTGCTGGGCCGACAATAACCGATCACACCGTAAAGTTGGCGCTTCTCCAACCCTTGGCAAATCGCGGCGGTAAAGTAACCGGCGTCCACCCCAACGGCGGCCAAATCGAATCCAAAGCGTCGGCGTTGGCGATCCAGCCGCTCCAGGTAGGGCACGCTGTCGTGCACGCTCGCGGGCGTGATGTGCACATCGGTGATGATGGCGTGCCTGCCATCCACCGTTCGGTGATCCAGGTAGAAAAACCCCTTGGGCTTGCCCTCCCGCACCATGTAGCCGCTGTCGGGATCGGTATCACTGATCTTCTTGGCGGTGGGCTCGGGTTCCGCCTCTCGACGAGGCGGCAGCGGCTTTTTTCCGTGAGCCTCCCGATCGGCGACCACCGCCTCTTCCAGCTCTGCCAGATAGGCCTGCGGTGTCGTCTCCACCTCCTGCATCGTGAAACGACGGCGATTGGCATTGGCCTTGATGTGGGTGCTGTCGGTGTACAGGACACGACCGCCCACCAGGCCCTGTTGCATCGCCTGCTCCACCACATGATCGAACAGTCGCTGCGCGATATCGCTGTCACGGAACCGCCGGCGCCGGTTCTGGCTGAAGGTCGAGGCGTCCGGCACCTTGTCGGTCAGACGCAAGCCCAGGAACCAGCGATAGGCCACGTTCACCTGAAGCTCGCGGACGAGCTGGCGCTCGCTGCGAATGCCGAACAGGTAGCCGATGAACAGCGCCTTGAACAGGAGAACGGGATCCAGCGCGGGGCGACCGTTGTCCTCGCAGTACAAGTGACGGGTCTCGTCGCGGATAAAGGAGAAGTCGATGATGGCATCGATGCGCCGGAGCAGATGATCGGAAGGCACCAGCTCTTCCAGCGTGACCATCTCCAGCTCGTGTTGGGTAGGACCGGGATCTTTTAGCATTCCCTAATAACAACAAAGTCCTGGCCGAAGGGCCAGGACTTTGTCAGCAATCTGAGGCGAGCGGTGGCTCGCCTTTTCTCTTTCCCGGTACTGCCGGGGTTGTCAGTGGGGCGTGTATCCGCTATGATAGCGCCCGCTGTTGCGCGGGTTGCCTGCAAAAGGCGTGCGCAGGCGTTGTATAGGCCAGTAGCTCAATTGGCAGAGCAGCGGTCTCCAAAACCGCAGGTTGGGGGTTCGATTCCCTCCTGGCCTGCCAGTCTTCCCCAGGCTGGCGAGATCTCATATACTGTCATGTTTCGATTGCTGCACCCTGAGGAGTCTCGTTTTCATGAAACATAACGCCGAGGTGCAGGAGTCGCGCCACGACGGGCTCAAGTGGGTGGTTGTCGTCACTCTCCTGGTGGTTGCTGTCGTCGGTAATTCTTATTTTGCCGATCAGGCCATTCTCTACCGTGTGCTGGGAGTGGTGGCAGTATGCGCTCTGGCCGCCGTGGTGGCGCTGACCACTGCCAAGGGGCGTAGTCTGGTTGAGCTGGCTCGTAGCGCGCGCAAGGAAATTCAGCGTGTTGTGTGGCCGACCCGTCCTGAGACTGTGCAGACCACCGCTATCGTGCTGGTGGCCGTGCTAGTGGTCGGTCTTATGCTATGGCTAATCGACACCCTTCTTGGCTGGGCGATGTCCGGCGTCATTGGTTAGGAGATTCCATGTCCAAGCGATGGTATGTCGTGCATGCCTACTCTGGCTTCGAAAAGCATGTCATGCGCTCTCTCATTGAGCGCGTGAAGATGTATGGCATGGAAGATCGCTTTGGCGAGATTCTGGTGCCTACCGAAGAAGTCGTCGAAATGCGTGACGGCAAACGCCGCAAGAGTGAGCGCAAGTTCTATCCCGGCTATGTATTGGTCGAGATGGAGATGGATGATGCTACTTGGCACTTGGTTAATGAAACACCTCGCGTCATGGGGTTCATTGGTGGGACCAAGGAAAAACCGGCACCGATTACCCAGAAGGAAGCCGATGCCATTCTGCGCCGTGTTCAGGATGGTACAGACAAGCCACGCCCGAAGACCGTGTTCGAGCCAGGGCAGTCTGTGCGTGTCGTTGATGGCCCCTTCGCTGATTTCAATGGTGTCGTCGAAGAGGTCAACTACGACAAGAATCGTCTACAGGTCAGCGTGCTGATCTTCGGGCGAGCGACGCCCGTCGAGTTGGAGTTTTCTCAAGTCGAGAAAGAGTGAGTCTGGGCTTGGCATAACGCAATTCATCACTCGAGTCGCCGAGGCGGCTCGATTAATCCGGGGAGCCGAAAGGCGCTACTACCCAACTGGAGTCCATCATGGCCAAGAAAGTACAGGCTTATATCAAGCTGCAGGTTGCAGCGGGTAAAGCCAACCCGAGTCCCCCCGTCGGCCCCGCACTGGGTCAGCACGGTGTCAATATCATGGAGTTCTGCAAGGCGTTCAACGCAGCAACCCAGGAGATTGAGCCCGGTCTACCGACGCCGGTGGTGATCACTGTCTATTCAGACCGTAGTTTCACCTTCGTCACCAAGACGCCGCCTGCAGCTGTCCTGCTTAAGAAAGCCGCTGGTATCAAGTCCGGCTCGGGTGAGCCGAACAAGAAGAAGGTCGGTACTGTCACTCGCGAGCAGCTCGAGGAGATCGCCAAGACCAAGGAGCCGGATCTCACGGCTGCCGATCTCGATGCTGCCGTGCGTACCATCGCCGGTAGTGCCCGTAGCATGGGCCTCAACGTGGAGGGCCTCTGATCATGGCTAAATTGTCCAAGCGCGCTCAGATGATCCGCGAAAAGGTCGATGCCTCCAAGGTCTATCCTATCGATGAGGCCGTTGCTTTACTCGCTGAGATTTCCAAGGTCAACTTCAAGGAGTCCTTGGACGTTGCTATCAATCTCGGCGTCGATCCGCGGAAATCCGATCAAGTCGTGCGTGGCGCTACCGTGATGCCCAATGGTACCGGTAAGGATGTGCGCGTGGCCGTATTTACCCAAGGCGCCAATGCCGATGCCGCCAAGGAAGCCGGTGCTGATATCGTCGGCATGGACGACTTGGCCGAGCAGGTCAAGAAAGGGCAACTCGACTTCGACGTGGTCATCGCTTCACCGGATGCCATGCGTGTCGTCGGTCAGTTGGGGCAGATCCTTGGGCCGCGCGGCCTGATGCCGAACCCCAAGGTCGGTACCGTGACGCCCGATGTGGCAACCGCGGTCAAGAACGCCAAAGCAGGCCAGGTACGTTTCCGTACCGACAAGAACGGTATCATTCATACCACCCTGGGTAAGGTCGACTTCGATGCGGCTGCCATTCGCGGCAACCTGGAGGCGCTGGTAAGCGACCTCAAGAAGCTCAAGCCGAGCACTTCCAAGGGCATTTACTTCAAGAAAATGACCCTGTCCACTACCATGGGTCCGGGTATTACCGTCGATCACAGCGCTTTTGTGTGATTGGTGGGCAATAGGCAGTAACTTTGCGGTCCCCGTGCGCTGTTTTGACAAGTGCAGGCGGGGCACCGTCAAAGACCGCAGGTGCCGCCCTTCCAAAGGCAGGGTGGCTTAATCTTCCCTCTGGGGAATGCCTGCGCAGATGGTGTGGCCGCCAGTGCGCTGGTGTGCACCATCACCCAAGAGTCCTTCGCCGCGTGGTGAAGGGCAGATGGTAACCACCGGGGTTTGCAGTGTATTCGTTACGCAGTTGCCCCGGCACGAAGGAGTGAACACAGTGGCACTAGCTCTCGAAGGCAAGAAGGCAATCGTTGCCGAGGTCAGTGAAGCCGCCAAGGACGCTCTCTCCGTTGTAGTTGCCGATTCTCGCGGTGTGGCCGTTGGCGCAATGACCGACTTGCGCAAACAGGCTCGCGAGAATGGCGTGCAGATCCGTGTTGTCCGCAACACATTGGCACGCCGCGCCCTGTCAGGTACTCCTTGGGAGTGCCTGGACGAGACTTTCTCGGGTCCGACGATGTTGGCTTTCTCTTATGAGCATCCGGGTGCTGCCGCCCGTCTGTTCAAGGAATTTGCCAAGACGCAGAAGGACTTCGAAGTCAAGGCGTTGGCCTATGAAGGTGAGTTCATCCCGGCGTCCGATCTTGATCGGCTGGCAACTCTGCCGACGTACGATGAGGCGATCGCCAAGCTGATGTCCGTCATGAAGGAAGCTTCTGCCGGCAAGCTGGTTCGTACCCTCGCTGCGTTGCGCGACCAGAAGCAGGAACAAGCCGCCTGAGCGGCGGAAGATTGCTTCAGCGCACGCGCTACTGATACACCGAGCCCTTGCCCTTCAGGCTGCAAGGCTCCGCAAAGTTTAGGAATACGAAAATGGCACTGACCAAAGAAGACATCATCAACGCCGTCGCCGACATGTCCGTGATGGAAGTCGCTGAGCTGGTTTCTGCGATGGAAGAGAAGTTCGGCGTTTCCGCCGCTGCCGCCGTCGTGGCTGGTCCGGCTGCCGCTGGCGAAGCTGTCGAGGAACAGACCGAGTTTGACCTGGTGCTGACCGCCGCTGGCGACAAGAAGGTCAACGTGATCAAGGTGGTTCGTGAGATCACTGGCTTGGGTCTGAAGGAAGCCAAGGGTGCCGTCGACGGTGCTCCGGCGACCATCAAGGAAGGCATGTCCAAGGACGATGCCGAGGAAGCCAAGAAGAAACTGGAAGAAGCTGGCGCGTCTGTGGAGCTCAAGTAACCCTTGTGTCCCAAGGCTTTGCGCGCTGCGTAAGCTTCCACGGCTGGTGGCGGGATGCCCGCTGCCGGCCTTTTTCTGTTGTTACTAGCCGGCGACCATTGTGGTCTAGCCGCTAGTCGAATTCCGACGGCGAGCTCTCAAAGAGGGCTTGCCGTCAGCGCCTGACGGAGTCGAATCCGTTCGGTGGCGCCGACACGCATCGGTCACCCATGGTGAACAAGCTGGGGAATACAGATGGCTTACTCATACACTGAGAAAAAACGCATCCGCAAGGATTTCGGCAAACTGCCCCAAGTGATGGATGTGCCTTACCTGCTGGCCATCCAGCTTGATTCCTACTACGACTTTCTCCAGCAGGATCGTGCGCCGGAAGAGAGGCTCGAGGTCGGTCTGCATGCCGCCTTCAAGTCCGTGTTTCCGATCGAGAGCTTTTCAGGCAATGCCGCTCTCGAGTATGTCAGCTACCGCTTTGGCACCCCGGCGTTCGACGTCAAGGAGTGCCAGTTGCGGGGCGTCACCTACTCGGCACCACTGCGGGTCAAGGTTCGCCTGATCATCTACGACAAGGAGTCGTCGAACAAGGCGATCAAGGACATCAAGGAGCAGGAAGTCTACATGGGGGAAATCCCCCTGATGACCGAGAACGGCACCTTCGTTGTTAACGGGACCGAACGCGTCATCGTTTCTCAGCTGCACCGCAGCCCGGGTGTGTTCTTCGATCATGACAAGGGCAAGAGTCACTCTTCCGGCAAGCTGCTCTATTCTGCTCGCGTGATTCCTTACCGCGGCTCCTGGCTGGATTTTGAGTTCGATCCGAAGGACAACGTCTTCGTGCGTATCGACCGTCGCCGCAAGTTGCCGGCTACGGTGTTGCTGCGTGCGTTGGGCATGAGCGCCGAGGAAATCCTTGACACCTTCTTCGACACCAGCACCTTCCATGTCGAGCAGTCTGGTTTTTCGGTGGATCTGGTCCCGTCACGCCTGCGTGGCGAAACGGCGACGTTCGATATCAAGGACGTCGATGGTGAAGTGATCGTCGAGGAAGGTCGCCGTATCACCCAGAAGCATATCCGGCAGATGGAAAAGTCGGGCCTCGAGCGCCTCGAGGTGCCGATGGAGTACCTGTTCGGCAAGATCTTGGCGAAGGATCAGGTCGACCCCAATACCGGCGAGTTGATCTGTGAATGCAATACCGAGGTCACCCCCGACCTGCTCGAAAAGCTGGCCAAGGCGGGGATCACTACGCTCGAGACGTTGTACACCAACGACCTCGACTGTGGGCCTTTCGTCTCCGATACCCTCAAGCTGGATACCACGCGTACCCAGTTGGAATCGTTGGTGGAAATCTACCGCATGATGCGCCCTGGCGAGCCCCCGACCAAGGAGGCTGCCGAGACGCTGTTCAATAATCTGTTCTTCACCGAGGATCGTTACGATCTCTCCGGTGTCGGTCGCATGAAGTTCAACCGCCGTCTGCGTCGTGAGAGCGACACCGGCTCGGGGGTGCTGGACAAGCAGGACATCCTCGATGTGCTCAAGGAACTGATCGCGATTCGCAACGGTTTCGGTGATGTCGACGATATCGACCATTTGGGTAACCGCCGCATTCGCTGCGTCGGTGAAATGGCCGAGAACCAGTTCCGTGTGGGCTTGGTGCGCGTCGAGCGTGCGGTCAAGGAACGTCTGTCCATGGCCGAGAGCGAAGGCCTGATGCCGCAGGACCTGATCAATGCCAAGCCGGTAGCAGCGGCGGTCAAGGAGTTCTTCGGTTCCAGTCAGCTTTCTCAGTTCATGGACCAGAACAACCCGTTGTCCGAGGTCACCCACAAGCGTCGCGTCTCGGCGCTCGGTCCGGGTGGCTTGACCCGTGAGCGGGCGGGCTTCGAGGTGCGTGACGTGCACGCCACGCACTATGGGCGCCTGTGCCCCATTGAGACCCCAGAAGGGCCGAACATCGGCCTGATCAACTCGCTGGCTACCTACAGCCACACCAATAGCTACGGCTTCCTCGAGACCCCGTATCGCAAGGTCGTGGATCGCCAGGTGACGGATGATGTCATGCACCTGTCGGCCATTGAAGAAGGTGACTTCGTCATCGCTCAGGCATCGGCCACCGTTGACGAAAGCGGTAAGCTGGTCGATGACTTGGTACAGGTCCGTCACCGCGGTGAGACCACCTTCATGACGCCGGACAAGGTCACCTTGATGGACGTGTCACCGCGTCAGGTGGTGTCGGTGGCTGCGGCGCTGATCCCGTTCCTCGAGCACGATGACGCCAACCGCGCGTTGATGGGCTCGAACATGCAGCGCCAGGCAGTGCCGACTCTCCGCGCCGACAAGCCGCTGGTCGGTACCGGCATGGAGCGTTTCGTGGCGCGTGACTCTGGTGTCTGCGCCGTGGCGCGCCGCGGCGGGGTCATCGATTCGGTCGATGCCAAGCGTATCGTGGTGCGGGTCAACGAAGACGAGATCATCGGCGGTGAAGCTGGCGTCGATATCTACAACTTGACCAAATATGTGCGGTCCAACCAGAACACATGCATGAACCAGCGCCCCATCGTGCGCCCCGGTGATGCGGTGGCGCGCGGCGATATTCTCGCTGACGGTCCGTCCGTCGACATGGGCGACCTGGCTCTGGGTCAGAACATGCGTATCGCGTTCATGCCGTGGAACGGCTACAACTTCGAGGACTCGATCCTGGTGTCGGAGCGAGTGGTGCAGGAGGATCGCTTCACCACCATTCACATTCAGGAACTGACCTGTGTGTCGCGCGACACCAAGTTGGGGGCCGAGGAGATTACCTCGGATATTCCCAACGTGGGTGAGTCTGCGTTGTCCAAGCTCGACGAGGCGGGTGTGGTTTACATCGGTGCCGAGGTTGGGCCTGGTGACATTCTGGTAGGCAAGGTCACGCCCAAGGGCGAAACCCAGTTGACTCCGGAAGAGAAGCTGCTGCGTGCCATCTTCGGCGAGAAGGCTTCCGACGTGAAGGATACCTCGCTGCGTGCCCCAACCGGCATGCGTGGCACCGTGATTGACGTACAGGTGTTCACCCGCGATGGGGTGGAGAAGGATTCTCGGGCTCTGGCCATCGAGCAAATGCAGCTCGACGAAGTGCGCAAGGATCTGCAGGAAACCTATCGTATCGCTGAAGATGCGACCTTCGAACGTCTCAAGCGCACCCTGTCCGGACAGGCGGTCAATGGCGGTCCTCAGCTCAAGAAGGGCGATGTGCTCAGCGACGAGTACCTTGAGGAACTGCCGCGTCAGCAGTGGTTCAAGCTGCGTCTGCAGGACGAGTCGCTCAACGAGCTGCTGGCCCAGGCTGATGAGCAGCTCGAGAACCGCCGCAAGGAAATGGACGAGCGCTTCGAAGACAAGAAGCGCAAGCTCACCCAAGGCGATGATTTGGCGCCGGGCGTGCTCAAGATCGTCAAGGTCTACATGGCGGTCAAGCGTCGTATTCAGCCAGGCGACAAGATGGCTGGTCGTCACGGTAACAAGGGTGTTATCTCGGCCATCATGCCGGTCGAGGATATGCCTTTCGATGAAAACGGCGAGCCGGTTGATATCGTCCTCAACCCGCTGGGTGTGCCATCACGGATGAACGTCGGTCAGGTACTCGAGACCCACTTGGGGATGGCGGCGCGTGGCCTAGGCATGAAGATCGAGCGCATGTTGCGTGAGGCTCGTGAGCAGCAGGTGGGTGAGATTCGTGAATTCCTGGGCAAGATATACAACTCGCCCGGTACACGCATCGAGGATCTCGACTCGCTCTCCGATGACGAGATCATTGCCCTGGCGAAGAACCTGCAGGGTGGTGTGCCCATGGCTTCACCGGTGTTCGATGGTGCCAAGGAGCATGAGATCAAGCAGCTGCTCAACCTGGCCGAGCTGCCGGAGTCCGGGCAGATGGCCCTGTACGATGGCCGTACCGGCGAACCGTTCGACCGTCCAGTGACGGTGGGCTACATGTACATGTTGAAGTTGAACCATCTGGTCGACGACAAGATGCATGCGCGTTCCACTGGCTCTTACTCGCTGGTTACCCAGCAGCCGCTGGGTGGCAAGGCGCAGTTTGGTGGCCAGCGCTTCGGTGAGATGGAGGTTTGGGCCCTGGAAGCTTATGGCGCAGCCTACACCCTTCAGGAGATGCTCACGGTCAAGTCCGACGACGTGGAAGGTCGTACCAAAATGTACAAGAGCATCGTCGATGGCGACCACACCATGCAGGCGGGCATGCCGGAGTCCTTCAACGTGCTAGTGAAGGAGATCCGTTCGCTGGGCATCGATATCGAGCTGGAAAGCTGAGCGCCCGACGTACTTGTGAATGACGGTCCGCGGGGGTGGAGCTGTTCCCACCCCCGCCCATGACAACTCCGCTACGGAGCCGACCCATGAAAGATTTGGTGAAAGTCCTCAAATCGCAGGCACAGTCCGAAGAGTTCGACGCGATCAAGATCACGCTCGCGTCACCGGACATGATTCGCTCCTGGTCTTACGGCGAGGTCAAGAAGCCCGAGACCATCAACTACCGTACCTTCAAGCCGGAGCGTGACGGCCTGTTCTGTGCCAAGATCTTTGGCCCGGTAAAGGACTACGAGTGTCTGTGCGGCAAGTACAAGCGCATGAAACATCGCGGCATCATCTGTGAGAAGTGTGGCGTAGAGGTGACCAAGGCCGCGGTGCGTCGCGAGCGTATGGGCCACATCGAGCTGGCTTCTCCAGTGGCGCACATTTGGTTCCTCAAGTCGTTGCCGTCGCGTATCGGTATGTTCCTCGACATGACGCTGCGCGATATCGAGCGCGTCCTCTACTTCGAGAGCTTTGTGGTCATCGATCCGGGCATGACCACCCTTGAGCGTGGTCAGTTGCTCAACGACGAGCAGTATTTCGAGGCGCTGGAAGAGTTTGGTGACGACTTCGATGCACGCATGGGCGCTGAAGCCGTCCAGGCACTGCTCAAGGACATCGATCTGGATGAGGAGATCGATCGGCTGCGCGAGGAGATTCCGCAGACCAACTCCGAGACCAAGATCAAGAAGCTGTCCAAGCGCCTCAAGCTGTTGGAAGCTTTCAGCAAGTCCGGCAATGACCCGGCATGGATGGTCATGGAAGTGTTGCCGGTGCTGCCGCCCGATTTGCGTCCGCTGGTACCACTCGACGGTGGCCGTTTTGCGACCTCGGATCTCAACGATCTGTATCGCCGGGTGATCAACCGCAATAATCGTCTCAAGCGGCTGTTGGACCTCAATGCGCCGGACATCATCGTGCGCAACGAGAAGCGCATGCTGCAGGAATCCGTCGATGCCCTGCTCGACAACGGGCGTCGTGGTCGCGCGATTACCGGCTCCAACAAGCGTCCGCTGAAGTCGTTGGCCGATATGATCAAGGGCAAGCAGGGGCGTTTCCGTCAGAACCTGCTGGGTAAGCGTGTCGACTATTCCGGCCGCTCGGTGATCACTGTAGGGCCGACCCTGCGTCTGCATCAGTGTGGTCTGCCCAAGAAGATGGCACTGGAACTGTTCAAGCCGTTCATCTACTCCAAGCTGCAGACCACTGGCCAGGCGTCGACCATCAAGGCCGCTAAGAAGATGGTCGAGCGTGAGTTGCCGGAAGTGTGGGATATCCTCGCCGATGTCATCCGCGAGCACCCGGTATTGCTCAACCGTGCGCCGACCCTGCACCGCTTGGGTATCCAAGCCTTCGAACCACTGCTGATCGAAGGCAAGGCCATCCAACTGCACCCATTGGTGTGTGCCGCGTACAACGCTGACTTCGATGGTGACCAGATGGCGGTCCACGTGCCGCTGACCCTGGAAGCGCAGCTCGAAGCCCGGGCGTTGATGATGGCCACCAACAATGTGCTGTCACCGGCTAATGGCGAGCCGATCATCGTGCCGTCCCAGGACGTGGTGCTGGGTCTGTATTACATGACGCGCGAGAAGATCAACGCCAAGGGCGAGGGTATGGTGTTCGCCAACCTCAATGAGGTCGAGCGTGCCTTTGGTACCCAGAGTGTATCGCTGCACGCTCGGGTCAAGGTGCGTTTGACCGAGTATCTGCCCGACGAGGAGGCCGGTGAGCTGGTCGAGAAACACTCGATCTTCGACACCACCGTTGGTCGTGCGCTGCTGTTCCGTATCCTGCCCAAGGGTGCGCCCTTCGAGTTGGTCGATCAGCCGATGAAGAAGAAGGCGATTTCCAGGCTGATCAATGAGGTCTATCGCCGCGCCGGTCTCAAAGAGACGGTGATCTTCGCCGACCAACTGATGTACACAGGCTTCCGCTTGGCCACGTGGTCTGGTGCTTCCATCGGCGTTAACGATTTCGTCATCCCCGAGTCCAAGAAAGGCATCGTCGATGCCGCCGAGGATGAAGTGAAGGAAATCGAGGATCAGTTCTCCTCCGGCCTGGTGACAGCGGGCGAGAAGTACAACAAGGTCATCGACATCTGGTCCAAGGCCAACGACAAGGTCGCCAAGGCGATGATGGCGGGTATTTCCAAGGAAACCGTCATCGACCGCGAAGGTAAGGAGGTAGAGCAAGACTCCTTCAACAGCGTGTTCATCATGGCTGACTCCGGGGCGCGTGGTAGTGCCGCTCAGATCCGTCAGTTGGCGGGGATGCGTGGCCTGATGGCCAAGCCTGATGGCTCGATCATCGAGACACCGATTACCGCCAACTTCCGCGAGGGGCTGAACGTACTGCAGTACTTCATTTCCACGCACGGGGCGCGTAAGGGTTTGGCGGATACTGCACTCAAAACCGCTAACTCCGGTTACCTGACTCGCCGCTTGGTTGACGTGGCCCAGGACTTGGTGATTACCGAGACCGATTGTGGCACCGAAGAGGGCTTGACGCTGCACCCCATCATCGAGGGTGGCGACATCATCGTCTCCTTGGCGCAGCGCGTGCTGGGGCGTGTCGTGGCCCAGGATGTCATCGATCCGGCTACTGACGAGGTGCTGATACCCAAGGGCACCTTGCTTGATGAGGCTTGGTGCGCTGACCTCGACACCATGGGTGTCGATGAGATCGTCGTGCGCAGTACCATTACCTGTGACACCGCTCATGGCGTGTGTTCGTCCTGTTACGGTCGCGATCTGGCGCGCGGGCATCAGGTCAATATCGGCGAGGCCGTAGGTGTCATTGCTGCCCAGTCGATCGGGGAACCGGGTACCCAGTTGACCATGCGCACGTTCCACATCGGTGGTGCGGCATCGCGTGCCTCTGCGGTGGATAGCGTTCAGGTCAAGCATGGCGGCAGGGTGCGTCTGCACAACATCAAGTCAGTGGAGCGTGCCGACGGCAAGTTGGTGGTGGTATCTCGCTCCAGCGCCTTGGCAGTGGCCGACGAGCATGGTCGCGAACGCGAGTATTACAAGCTGCCCTACGGTGCCGAGCTCTCTGTCAAGGATGGTGAGGCGGTTGACGCAGGTCAGGCAGTGGCCAAGTGGGATCCGCACACCCACCCGATCGTCGCCGAAGTCGAGGGCAAGGTGCAGTACATCGACATGGAGGAAGGTATCTCCATCCACCGTAGTGTGGACGAGATGACTGGCCTGTCGTCGATCGAGGTGATCGAGTCGGGAGCCCGCCCTGCAGCGGGGCGCGACAAGCGGCCGATGATCATGCTCGCCAACGAAGCCGGCGAACATGTAGCGCTGCCGGGCTCCAACACGCCTGTGCAATATCTATTGCCCGGCAATGCCATCGTTTCCGTCGACGACGGTACGAAGATCGGCATCGGCGAAATCATCGCCAGGATTCCGGTCGAAGCGTCCGGTACCAAAGACATCACCGGGGGTCTACCGCGTGTTGCCGATCTATTCGAGGCACGCAAACCCAAGGAGCCAGCGATTCTCGCTGAGGTTAGCGGTGTGGTCAGCTTCGGTAAGGAGACCAAGGGTAAGCGGCGTCTGACGATCACCCCTGAGTCCGGTGATCCGTTCGAGATGCTGATCCCCAAATGGCGTCAGATCGCGGTATTCGAAGGTGAGACGGTCGAGCGTGGTGAAGTGATCTCCGACGGTCCGAGCAATCCTCACGACATCCTGCGTCTGCTGGGTGTCGCGGAGCTCGCCAAGTACATCACAGCTGAAGTGCAGGAGGTTTACCGTCTGCAGGGTGTGGGCATCAACGACAAGCACATCGAAGTCATCGTGCGTCAGATGCTGCGCAAGGTCGAGATCACCGATGCGGGAGACTCGAGCTTCATCACTGGCGATCAGATCGAATTGGTGAGAGTGCTGGAGGAAAACGCGCGACTGGTCCAGGACGAAAGGTTCCCGGCCAAGTACGAACGCCTGCTGCTGGGTATCACAAAGGCGTCACTCGCCACTGAGTCCTTCATCTCGGCGGCTTCCTTCCAGGAGACCACACGAGTGTTGACCGAAGCGGCGGTGACCGGCAAGCGTGACTACCTGCGCGGTCTGAAGGAAAACGTGGTGGTGGGACGTCTGATCCCAGCCGGTACCGGCCTGACCCACCACGCGGAGCGCAAGCGTAAGCGTGAAGACGCCGAGCGCACGCTCCAGCCGTCGGCTTACGACGTCGAGCAGGAGCTGGGCGCCCAGCTTACTGCGCTCGATGCCGATGACGACGATATCTAAACGATTGTCATCTTGGCCGGTGCCCCTGGGGCGCCGGCCTTGACGGCGATTGCGACGAGACAGTAGAATGCGCAGCCTTTAATAGTGGGGTGGGTACGTCCATGCCCATTATAAAAGGCTAAGGCAACCATTGGAGTCAGCTACAGACCATGGCAACGATCAATCAGCTCGTGCGCAAGCCGCGCAAGCGCCCTGTCGTCAAGAGCGACGTGCCGGCGCTGCAGGCCTGCCCGCAAAAGCGCGGTGTCTGCACCCGCGTGTACACTACCACCCCGAAGAAGCCGAACTCGGCGTTGCGTAAGGTATGCCGTGTGCGCCTGACCAACGGTTACGAGGTGTCTTCCTATATCGGTGGTGAAGGCCACAACCTTCAGGAACACTCCGTGGTCCTGATTCGTGGGGGCCGTGTCAAGGATTTGCCGGGTGTGCGTTATCACACCGTCCGCGGTGCTTTGGACACTTCTGGTGTTCAGAACCGTAAGCAGGGCCGTTCCAAGTACGGCACCAAGCGTCCCAAGGCATAAGCCGGGGACCTCTCGTTCAATTCAGTATCGAAACGGTCAGATAAGAGTAAGGTCGAGCGTCGTCCAAGTGCAGTGCTATCAGAGGGCGGGAGTCTCGGGTTTACCTGAAGGACCCTTTAACTGAGGGCTTATCATGCCTAGAAGAAGAGTTGCTGCTAAGCGCGAAATCCTTCCGGATCCGAAGTTCGGAAGCGAGCGTTTGGCCAAGTTCATGAACCACCTGATGATCAGTGGCAAGAAGTCCGTAGCTGAGCGCATCGTCTATGGTGCGCTGGATAGGGTTGCCGAACGTAGCAAGGAAGAGCCGCTGGACATCTTCGACAAGGCGTTGGAAGCCATCCAGCCGATGGTCGAGGTCAAGTCACGCCGTGTCGGTGGTGCCACCTATCAGGTGCCTGTGGAAGTCCGTCCTTCACGTCGTCAGGCGCTGGCCATGCGCTGGCTGGTGGACGCTGCCCGCAACCGTGGTGAGAAGACCATGGTGCAGCGTTTGGCCGGCGAGATGCTGGACGCCGCCGAAGGCAAGGGCGCTGCTGTGAAGAAGCGTGAAGACGTGCACCGCATGGCAGAAGCCAACAAGGCTTTCTCACACTACCGCTTCTAATCTACGGGGAGTTCCAACGTGGCACGCAAGACTCCACTCAAGCGTTACCGCAATATCGGTATCGTTGCCCACGTCGACGCCGGGAAGACCACCACTACCGAGCGTGTCCTGTTCTATACTGGCCTGTCTCACAAGGTTGGCGAGGTTCATGATGGTGCTGCCACCATGGACTGGATGGAGCAGGAGCAGGAGCGTGGCATCACCATCACCTCCGCGGCGACGACCTGCTTCTGGCAGGGTATGAACAAGCAGTTCGATGAGCACCGCATCAACATCATCGACACTCCGGGGCACGTCGACTTCACCATCGAGGTCGAGCGTTCGCTGCGCGTGCTCGACGGTGCCGTGGTGGTGCTGTGCGGCAGCTCGGGCGTGCAGCCGCAGACCGAAACCGTTTGGCGTCAGGCTAACAAGTACGAAGTTCCGCGCATGGTGTTCGTCAACAAGATGGACCGTGCCGGCGCCGACTTTTTCATGGTCGTCGATCAGCTCAAGGAGCGGCTCAACGCCAATGCGGTGCCGATCCAGATCAACTGGGGTGCCGAGGACGAGTTCAAGGGCGTGGTCGACCTGATCACCATGAAGGCCATCCTGTGGAACGAAGACGACCTGGGCATGACCTATGACTTGGTCGAGATTCCCGACGAGCTGCGCGAAACCGCCGAGCAGTATCGTGAAGAGATGGTAGAAGCCGCCGCCGAGGCGTCCGAAGAGTTGATGGACAAATACCTCGAAGGGGGCGAGCTGACTGCCGAGGAGATCAAGGCAGGCCTGCGTCGTCGCACGCTGGACAACGAGATCGTGCTGGTCACCTGCGGCTCGGCGTTCAAGAACAAGGGCGTGCAGGCCGTTCTGGATGGTGTGATCGAGTACATGCCATCACCCACCGAGGTCAAGGCCATCGAGGGTGAGCTGGACGATAAGGACGGCACTATCGAAACCCGCGAAGCGGACGATAGCGCTCCCTTCTCGGCGTTGGCATTCAAGATCGCCACCGATCCGTTCGTTGGCACCCTGACCTTCATTCGCGTCTACTCCGGGGTGCTGAAGTCCGGTGACAGCGTCTACAACTCCGTCAAGCAGAAGAAGGAGCGCGTCGGCCGTATCGTGCAGATGCATTCCAATTCGCGCGAGGAGATCAAGGAAGTCTACGCTGGTGATATTGCCGCTTGTATCGGCCTCAAGGACGTGACGACCGGCGATACCCTGTGCGACATCGAGAACAAGATCGTTCTCGAGCGCATGGAGTTCCCGGATCCGGTCATCTCGGTGGCTGTGGAGCCGAAGTCCAAGGCCGACCAGGAGAAGATGGGCGTGGCACTGGGTAAGCTCGCTCAGGAAGACCCGTCGTTCCGCGTCAAGACCGACGAGGAAACCGGCCAGACCATCATCTCCGGCATGGGCGAGTTGCACCTTGACATCATCGTCGACCGCATGCGTCGCGAATTCAAGGTCGAAGCCAACATCGGCAAGCCGCAGGTGGCGTATCGCGAAACCATTCGCGGTAGCGTCGAACAGGAAGGCAAGTTCGTGCGTCAGTCGGGTGGTCGTGGTCAGTTCGGTCACGTGTGGCTGCGTATCGAGCCGCTGACCGCGGCAGACAAGGGCGACGACGAAGACATGCACTTCAAGTTCGCGTCCGAAATCGTCGGTGGCGTGGTTCCCAAGGAATACGTGCCGGCCGTCGAGAAAGGAGCCTATGAGCAGCTGCAGAACGGTGTCATCGCGGGTTACCCGATGATCGACGTCAAAGTCACGCTGTACGATGGCTCCTATCACGACGTGGACTCCAACGAGACCGCGTTCAAGATCGCCGCTTCCATGGCGATCAAAGAAGGTGCCAAGAAGGCCAAGGCCGTGCTGCTGGAGCCGATGATGAAGGTCGAAGTCGTGACCCCCGAGGATTTCATGGGTGACGTCATGGGCGACCTGAACCGTCGTCGCGGTCTGGTGCAGGGCATGGATGACTCGTCTTCGGGCAAGGTCATCCGCGCAATGGTGCCGCTGGGCGAGATGTTCGGTTATGCAACCGATCTACGTTCTCAGACCCAGGGCCGCGCAAGCTACTCCATGGAGTTTGCGAAGTACGACGAGGCGCCCTCCAGCGTCGTTGAAGCCGTCATCAACCAGAACGGATAACCGTTAGCTAACGTAAAGAGGTTATAGCAGTGGCTAAGGAAAAATTTGAACGTTCCAAACCGCACGTCAACGTCGGCACCATCGGTCACGTCGACCACGGCAAGACCACTCTGACTGCGGCCCTGACCCGTGTCTCCGCCGAGGTGTTCGGTGGTGAGTGGCGCCAGTTCGACTCCATTGACAACGCGCCGGAAGAGCGTGAGCGCGGTATCACCATCGCCACCGCTCACGTCGAGTATCAGTCCGAACAGCGTCACTATGCGCACGTCGACTGCCCGGGGCACGCCGACTACGTCAAGAACATGATCACTGGTGCCGCCCAGATGGACGGCGCGATCCTGGTCTGTTCCGCCGCCGATGGTCCCATGCCGCAGACTCGTGAGCACATCCTGCTGTCTCGTCAGGTCGGCGTTCCCTACATCGTCGTGTTCCTGAACAAGGCCGACATGGTCGACGATGAAGAGCTGCTCGAGCTGGTCGAGATGGAAGTCCGCGAACTGCTGTCCGAGTACGACTTCCCGGGCGACGACACTCCGATCATCATCGGCTCTGCCCTGATGGCTCTGGAAGGTAAGGACGACAACGGCATGGGCACCACCGCCGTTGCTAACCTGATCAAGGCCCTGGATGACTACATCCCGGAGCCGGAGCGTGCCATCGATCAGCCGTTCCTGATGCCGATCGAGGACGTCTTCTCTATTTCCGGTCGCGGTACCGTAGTCACCGGTCGTATCGAGCGTGGCATCATCAAGAGCGGTGAAGAAGTGGAGATCGTGGGTATCCGCGATACCACCAAGACCACCGTTACTGGTGTCGAGATGTTCCGCAAGCTGCTCGATGAAGGTCGTGCCGGTGAGAACGTCGGTGCCCTGCTGCGTGGCACCAAGCGTGACGAGGTCGAGCGTGGTCAGGTTCTGGCCAAGCCAGGCACGATCACTCCGCACACTGTGTTCGAAGCGGAAGTCTACGTGCTGTCCAAGGAGGAGGGTGGTCGTCACACCCCGTTCTTCAAGGGCTATCGTCCGCAGTTCTACTTCCGTACCACCGACGTTACCGGTACCTGTGAACTGCCGGAAGGCGTCGAGATGGTCATGCCTGGCGATAACGTCAAGATGACCGTCACCCTGATTGCGCCGATCGCCATGGAAGATGGCCTGCGCTTCGCCGTGCGCGAAGGTGGTCGTACCGTGGGTGCTGGCGTCGTCTCCAAGATCATCCAGTAAGCCTTAGGCTCGCCCGATGATCGAAGGGGGCTCCAGTGGGAGCCCCCTTTTCTGCGCATGTTTTCCCCATGTGTTTGACTCGGGGGGCAGGCATGCCTATAATGCGCATCCTTTGAATGCGTGGGTAGACGGCTCGCGCCGTCGACATCCATTGGAGTTTAGGGCAAATGCAGAACCAGAAGATTCGCATTCGGTTGAAGGCGTTCGACCATCGCCTGATCGACCAGTCCGCTGCGGAAATCGTTGAGACCGCCAAGCGGACGGGAGCTCAGGTGCGCGGTCCGATTCCGCTGCCGACCAACCGTGAGCGCTACACCATCCTGATTTCGCCACACGTCAACAAGGACGCGCGCGATCAGTATGAGATTCGCACTCATAAGCGTGTGCTCGACATCGTCGAACCCACGGAAAAAACCGTCGATGCACTGATGAAGCTCGACCTCGCCGCTGGCGTGGACGTGCAGATTAAACTCGACTGATATCACACTAGACACTTGCGGCAAACTGCCTGGCAGATGCCGCCGCGCCGGGATGGCGCCACACAATGTGCTAGTGGAATGCTCTGGAAAGGGCAGCCATAGCGGGTGATAGCCCCGTACACTATAGGAGACTGAGCATGACTATCGGTTTGGTCGGTAAAAAGGCCGGGATGACCCGTGTCTTTACCGAAGATGGCGCATCCGTGCCCGTAACCGTGATCGAGGTTGAGCCTAACCGCGTGACTCGCGTCAAGACCGTCGAAAGCGACGGCTACAGCGCGGTGCAGGTAACAACCGGTTCCCGCAAGGCCAAGCACCTGACCAAGGCGCAAGCTGGTCAATTTGCCAAGGCAGGTACCGAGGCCGGTCGTTCATTGATGGAGTTTCGTCTGGCTGAAGGCGAAGAAGCTCCGGACGTGGGCGGCGAACTCACCGTATCCCTCTTTGAAGCTGGTCAGAAGATCGATGTGACCGGCACCTCCAAGGGCAAGGGCTTCCAAGGCGCTGTCAAGCGCTGGAACTTCCGCACCCAGGACAACAGCCACGGTAACTCCCTGTCGCATCGCGCGCCAGGTTCCATCGGCATGTGTCAGACCCCGGGTCGTGTCTTCAAGGGCAAGAAAATGGCCGGTCAGATGGGTAACGTCCGCTGCACCGTGCAGAGCCTGGAAGTCGTCCGTGTCGATGCCGAGCGCAACCTGCTGCTCATCAAGGGAGCTGTCCCTGGTGCGCAGGGTAGCGACGTCGTCGTGCGCTCTGCCGTGAAAGCTCGCTGAGGGGGTTGACCGATGAATCTGAATCTTGCAGGCGCTGGTGCCGGTACTGTCGAAGTGTCCGATGCCACCTTTGGCAAAGAATTCAACGAGGCGCTGGTACACCAGGTCGTTACCGCCTATCTGGCTGGTGGTCGTCAGGGTACACGAGCCCAGAAGAATCGTTCCGACGTGCGTGGTGGTGGCAAGAAGCCGTGGCGTCAGAAGGGTACTGGTCGTGCGCGTGCCGGTACCATCCGTTCTCCGCTGTGGCGTAGTGGCGGTGTGACTTTTGCGGCCCGTCCCCAGGACCATTCGCAGAAGGTCAACCGCAAGATGTATCGCGCGGCAATGCGCTCGATTCTCTCTGAGCTGGTGCGTCAGGAGCGTCTGGTGGCGGTCGACGAGATTTCCGTCGAGGCGCCGAAGACCAAGCAGCTCGTTGCCAAGCTCAAGGAGCTCGGTCTGGAGAAAGTGCTGATCGTTACCGAGGAAGTCGACGAGAAGCTGTATCTGGCTGCCCGCAACATTCCCAACGTGGATGTGGTGGACGTCGCTGCCGCCGATCCGGTGAGTCTGGTTGCCTTTGACAAGGTGCTGGTCACCGTCTCCGCTCTGCGCAAATTCGAGGAGAAGCTGGCATGAACCAGGAACGCGTATTCAAGGTTCTGCTTGGTCCGCACGTGACCGAGAAGGCCGCCTTCGCCGCCGAGAACAACCAGTACGTTTTCAAGGTGGCTAGTGACGCGACCAAGCCGGAAATCAAGCAGGCCGTCCAGGCCTTGTTCGGCAAGAAGGTCGATCGTGTGCAGGTCTTGAACGTGAAGGGCAAGACCAAGCGCACCGCACATGGCGTCGGTCAGCGCAAGGGTTACCGCAAGGCATACGTGACCCTGGCCGCGGGCGAGACGCTCGAAGACTTCTCTGGCGCCGAATAAGGGCAGGAGTACGGATCATGGCAGTAGTTAAGACCAAACCCACATCCGCCGGTCGTCGCCACGTTGTCAAGATCGTTAGCGACGAGCTCTACAAGGGCCGGGCCTATGCGCCGCTGCTTGAAAAGCAGTCCAAGTCCGGTGGGCGTAACAACAACGGTCGTATCACCACCCGTCATGTGGGCGGTGGTCACCGTCACCATTATCGTCTGGTCGATTTCAAGCGCACCAAAGATGGCGTTCCCGCCATTGTCGAGCGCATCGAATATGACCCGAACCGCAGTGCCCATATTGCGCTGCTGAAGTATCTGGACGGCGAGCGTCGTTACATCATCGCGCCCAAGGGCGTGAGCGCTGGCGACACACTCGAGTCCGGTGTCAACGCGGCGATCAAGCGGGGTAATACCCTGCCGCTGCGCAACATCCCGGTGGGTTCCACCGTGCACTGCATCGAGCTCAAGCCCGGTAAGGGTGCGCAGATCGCTCGTAGTGCCGGGGCCAGTGCCCAGTTGGTTGCACGTGAAGGAAACTATGCCACCCTGCGCCTGCGCTCTGGCGAGATGCGCAAAGTGTTGGCCGAGTGCCGTGCGACCCTCGGTGAAGTGAGCAACTCCGAGCACAGCCTGCGTCAGCTTGGTAAGGCCGGTGCAAAGCGCTGGAGAGGTGTGCGCCCGACCGTTCGTGGTGTCGCCATGAACCCGGTGGACCACCCGCATGGTGGTGGTGAAGGTCGCACCAGTGGTGGCCGTCATCCGGTCACTCCGTGGGGCGTGCCCACCAAGGGTCACAAGACCCGCAAGAACAAGCGCACCGATAAGCTGATCGTTCGTCGCCGCAAGGCCCGGAACTGAGATCCAACGCCAAGACATTAAGAGGTAACGGCTGTGCCACGTTCACTGAAGAAAGGTCCCTTCATTGACCTTCATCTGCTGAAGAAGGTTGAGGCTGCAGTGGAAAAGAACGACCGCAAACCGATCAAGACCTGGTCGCGTCGTTCGATGATCCTGCCCAATATGGTCGGGCTCACCATTGCGGTCCATAACGGTCGCCAACACGTCCCGGTGCACGTCTCCGAGGAAATGGTTGGCCACAAGCTGGGCGAATTCGCTGCTACCCGCACCTACCGCGGCCATGCGGCGGACAAGAAAGCCAAACGGTAAGCCAGAGAGGATTGAGAGATGGAAGTCACAGCTAAGCTGCGTGGCGCTCGTTTATCCGCCCAGAAGGCCCGTTTGGTGGCTGACCAGGTGCGCGGTAAACCTGTCGCCGAAGCGCTCGACCTGCTGACCTTCTCACCGAAGAAGGCTGCCAAGCTGGTCAAGAAGGTGCTGCAGTCCGCTATTGCGAACGCGGAAGAAAATAACGGCATGGACATCGACGAGCTGCGTGTCTCGACCATCTGCGTCGATGAGGGCATGACGCTCAAGCGCATCCAGCCGCGCGCCAAAGGCCGCGCGGACCGTATCTTGAAGCGCACCTGCCACATCACCGTCAAGGTAGCCGAGAAGTAGGAGTCGACCAGATGGGTCAGAAAGTCAATCCAACAGGCATTCGGCTGGGTATTGTCAAGGATCACACTTCGGTGTGGTACGCCGAACGCGGTGCCTATGCCGACAAGCTGAATAACGACCTCGAAGTGCGTCGCTTCCTCGAGGAGCGCCTCAAGAATGCGTCCGTAAGCCGCATTCATATCGAGCGTCCGGCAAACAATGCACGTATCACCATTCACACTGCTCGTCCGGGCATCGTGATTGGCAAGAAGGGTGAGGATGTCGACCGTCTGCGTCGCGACGTCACCCAGATGATGGGCGTGCCAGTACACGTCAACATCGAGGAAGTCCGCAAGCCGGAACTCGATGCCCAGCTCGTCGCGCAGAACATTGCCGGCCAGCTAGAGCGTCGCGTGATGTTCCGTCGTGCCATGAAGCGTGCGGTGCAGAACTCCATGCGCCTCGGCGCCGGCGGCATCAAGGTGATGCTTTCCGGACGTCTCGGCGGCGCGGAAATCGCCCGTACCGAATGGTATCGCGAAGGCCGGGTGCCGTTGCACACTCTGCGCGCGGATATCGATTACGCCACCTACGAGGCTCACACCACCTACGGCGTCATCGGCGTCAAGGTGTGGATCTTCAAGGGTGAAATCCTCGGGGGCATCGAAGAGGTCCGCGCCAAGGCTAAACAGCCGCAGGCCGCGCCCTCCAAGAAGAAAGGTTCCAGGTAAGGGGAGAGCGAATCGATGTTACAACCCAAGCGTATGAAATTCCGCAAGATGATGAAGGGCCGCAACCGTGGCCTGGCACATCGCGGAAGCAAGGTGAGCTTCGGCGAATACGGCCTGAAAGCCACTGGGCGCGGTCGCGTCACCGCCCGCCAGATCGAAGCTGGTCGCCGTGCCATCACCCGTCACGTCAAGCGTGGCGGCAAGATCTGGATCCGGGTGTTTCCGGACAAGCCGATCTCCAAGAAGCCCCTGGAAGTCCGTATGGGTAAAGGGAAGGGCTCTGTGGAGTACTGGGTCGCGCAGATCCAGCCAGGCCGTGTCCTTTACGAGATCGAAGGCGTTTCTGAAGAGCTGGCGCGTGAGGCATTCAGCCTGGCCGCTCAGAAGTTTCCGGTCTCCACCACCTTTGTGAAACGGACGGTGATGTGATGAAAGCCCAGGAAATTCGTGATAAGTCGGAAGGGGAACTGCGTGAGCAGCTCTTCGAACTCCTCCGCGAGCAGTTCAACCTGCGCATGCAGAAGGCCACCGGCCAACTGAGCCAGACTCATCTGCTCAAGCAGGTCCGTCGGGATATCGCCCGTGTGAAGACTGTGCTCAACGAGAAAGCAGGTGATTGAGATGGCTGAAGAGAAGAAAGCCCGTATGCTCACCGGCAAGGTGGTGAGCGACAAGATGGACAAGTCCATCGTCGTGATGATCGAGCGCCGTGAGCGTCATCCGATTTACGGCAAGTACGTGAAGCGCTCTACCAAACTGCATGCCCATGACGCGCAGAATCAGGCGAAGGCCGGCGACACCGTTTCCATCGCGGAATCGCGTCCCCTGTCCAAGAAGAAAGCCTGGACACTGGTCGAGGTGGTCGAGCAGGCCAAAGGCTGAGCTCGATCCCCTGCAGAACCAGTGTGGTCAGATTAGGTTTGGAGAAAACCGATGATTCAGACACAGACAATGCTGGATGTCGCCGACAACAGCGGTGCGCGCCGGGTGCAATGCATCAAGGTGCTGGGCGGTTCTCACCGTCGCTATGCCCGCGTGGGCGATATCATCAAGGTCACGGTGAAGGAAGCCATTCCGCGAGGTAAGGTCAAGAAAGGCCAAGTCCTCAAGGCGGTGGTGGTTCGCACTCGTAGTGGCGTCCGTCGTGGTGACGGCTCGCTGATCCGCTTCGACGGAAATGCGGCGGTTCTGTTGAACAACACCAACGAGCAGCCGATCGGCACCCGTATCTTCGGACCGGTGACCCGTGAACTTCGGACCGAGAAGTTCATGAAGATCATTTCCTTGGCGCCCGAAGTGCTGTAAGGAGCGAGGCGGATATGCAAAAGATCAAACGTGACGATGAAGTGATCGTCATCGCCGGCAAGGACAAGGGCAAGCGTGGCACGATCAAGCGCGTCCTCAAGGACGACCGCTTCGTCGTGTCCGGTGTGAACATGATCAAGCGTCACACCAAGCCCAACCCCATGGCGGGCAATCAGGGCGGTATCGTCGAGCGCGAGGCTCCGATTCACGCGTCCAACGTAGCCATCTTCAATCAGGAGACCGGTAAGGCGGATCGCGTCGGCTTCCAGGTGAAGGAAGACGGTACCAAGGTACGTATCTACAAGTCGACGCAGACGCAGATCGACGCCTAACGCGAGTCGGGTAGCAAAATGGCGAACTTGAAAGAACGTTATCAAAACGAGGTGGTGGCTCAACTCAAAGAGCAGTTCAGCTACGCCAACGTGATGCAGGTACCCCGGATCACCAAGGTGACTCTGAACATGGGTATCGGTGACGCGACCAGCGACAAGAAGCTGATCGAGAATGCCATCGGCGATCTGGAGAAGCTCTCCGGTCAGAAGCCGTTGGTGACCAAGGCACGTAAGTCCATCGCGGGCTTCAAGGTGCGTGAAGGCTGGCCCATCGGGATCAAGGTCACACTGCGCAGTGCGCGCATGTGGGAGTTCCTGGACCGCCTGGTGAACATCGCGATCCCCCGCGTGCGTGACTTCCGTGGTCTCAACCCGAAGTCCTTCGACGGTCGTGGCAACTATTCCATGGGGGTGCGTGAGCAGATCATCTTCCCGGAGATCGAATATGATAAGATCGACCGGATTCGTGGTCTGGATGTCACTATCACCACCACTGCCAATACCGACGAAGAAGGTCGTGCGCTGCTGAGCGCGTTGAACTTCCCGTTCAAGAAATAAGGGTGGGATCATGGCAAAGAAGAGCATGGTTGAGCGCGAACTGAAGCGCACCAAGCTGGTCGAGAAGTATGCTGCCAAGCGTGTAGCACTCAAGGCCATAATCAACGACGTGAACGCTTCCGACGATGAGCGCTTCAACGCGCAGCTCAAGTTGCAACAGCTGCCGCGCGACTCTAGCCCAGTGCGTCAGCGCAATCGCTGCCGCATCACTGGTCGTCCGCACGGCTTCTACAACAAGTTCGGGCTGGCCCGTAACAAGCTGCGTGAAGCCGCCATGCGTGGTGACGTTCCTGGTCTCAAGAAGTCCAGCTGGTAACGGCCACGTAGAATTATCAGGAGCGTAACGTAATGAGCATGCAAGATACGCTGGCGGATATGTTCACCCGCATCCGCAATGCGCAGATGGCTACCAAGGAGACGGTCACCATGCCGTCCTCCAAGCTCAAAGTCGAGCTGGCCCGCGTGTTGAAGGAAGAGGGTTACATCAATGACTTCGCCGTCACCGAAGGTGCCAAGCCCGAGCTGACCGTCAGCCTCAAGTACTTCGAGGGTAAGCCGGTCATCGAGCACATCCAGCGAGTTTCCAAGCCATCCCTGCGCCAGTACAAGGGCAAGGACGCGCTGCCGAAGGTCGCCGATGGCCTGGGGATCGCGATCGTTTCCACCTCCCAGGGCGTGATGACCGATCGTGCGGCCCGTCATGCCGGTGTCGGTGGTGAAGTCATCTGCACCGTATTCTAGGAGTTTGGAATGTCCCGCGTAGCCAAATATCCGGTTAAATTGCCTAGCGGCGTCGAGGTCAAGCTCGACGGCGACCAACTGACCGTCAAGGGCGGCCAGGGCTCGCTCGCCATGACCGTTCACTCTGATGTGGTGATCGGCCAGGAAGAGGGTCAGTTGACCTTTACTCCGAGCGAGACCGCCAAGAGCTGGGCAATGGTCGGAACTACCCGTGCACTGGTCCAGAATCTGGTCACCGGTGTAAGCGAGGGCTTCACCAAGACCCTCGAGATCAATGGCGTCGGCTATCGTGCCCAGGCAAGTGGCAAGACGCTCAACCTGACACTGGGCTTCTCTCACCCGGTCGAGTACACACTGCCCGAGGGTGTCACGGCGGAAACGCCGAAGAACACCACCATCGTGCTGAAGAGCGCGGATAAGCAGCAGCTCGGCCAGGTAGCCGCGGAAATTCGCGCCTTCCGTCCGCCTGAACCCTATAAGGGCAAGGGAATTCGGTATGGCGACGAACAGGTCCGCCGCAAAGAAGCCAAGAAGAAGTAAGGCAGGGTTATGAACGCGAAGAAAGAATCTCGTCTCCGTCGTGCCCGCCGCGCTCGCGCCAAGATTCGCGAGCTGGGCGTGTATCGCCTGTGCGTCAACCGTACCCCGCGCCACATCTATGCGCAGATCATCTCGCCAGATGGTGGCAAGGTCCTGGCCAGTGCATCCACGCTGGACAAGGCACTGCGTGAGGGTGCAACCGGCAATGCAGACGCCGCTGCCAAGGTGGGGGCACTGATTGCCGAGCGCGCTAAGGAAGCGGGCATCACTCAGGTGGCCTTCGATCGTGCCGGTTTCAAGTACCATGGCCGCGTCAAGGCCCTGGCCGATGCCGCACGTGAAGGCGGTCTGAAATTCTAAAGGGTTTTACGATGGCGAAGAATGAACAGAACGGCGGCGATCTGCAGGAAAAGCTCGTGCAGGTCAACCGCGTCGCCAAAGTGGTCAAGGGCGGCCGTATTTTCGGTTTCACCGCGCTGACCGTCGTTGGCGATGGCAATGGTCGCGTTGGCTTCGGCCGCGGCAAGGCGCGTGAAGTGCCGGTCGCGATTCAGAAGGCTATGGATCAGGCGCGTCGCAACATGATCAAGGTGAGCCTCAGTGGTAGCACACTGCAGTACCCGGTCAAGGCCCGTCACGGTGCCTCCAAGGTGTACATGCAACCGGCTTCCGAAGGTACCGGGATCATCGCTGGCGGCGCCATGCGCTCCGTGCTCGAGTTGGCTGGTGTACACGACGTGCTGGCCAAGTGCTACGGCTCTACCAACCCGGTGAACGTGGTGCGTGCGACCGTCAAGGGGCTCGCCGCCATGCAGGCGCCGGAAGACATCGCCGCCAAGCGCGGGTTGTCAGTCGAAGCGATCACGGGGTAAGACACCATGGCAGCAACGATCAAGGTTACCCAGACCCGCAGCACCATCGGCGTCCTGGCCAAGCACAAGGCCACTATGAAGGGCTTGGGTCTGCGCCGCATCGGTCATACGGTCGAACTGGAAGACACCCCTGCCGTGCGCGGCATGATTCACAAGGTCAATTACCTTGTGCGTGTTGAGGGAGAGTAATCCATGAAACTCAATACTTTGAGTCCGGCACCGGGCTCCAAGCACGCCGAGAAGCGCGTCGGTCGTGGTATCGGTTCCGGTCTAGGTAAGACCGGTGGCCGTGGCCACAAGGGTCAGAAGTCGCGTAGTGGCGGTACGGTCAAGCCCGGTTTCGAGGGCGGCCAGATGCCGTTGCAGCGCCGTCTGCCCAAGTTCGGCTTCACTTCCATGAAGTCGCTGGTCTCCGAAGAGGTGCGCCTGGCCGAGCTGGCCAAAGTCGAGGGTGATGTTACCCTGGACAGCCTCAAGAAGGCCAACGTGCTAAAGGACGCCACGCAGCATGCGAAGGTGATCCTCTCTGGCGAACTGAACAAGGCGGTCACTGTTCGTGGTCTCAAGGTCACTAAAGGTGCCCGTGCCGCGATCGAAGCCGCTGGCGGCAAGGTAGAGGACTAAATGGCTAAGTCAGGTAACATGCCGGCGATGGGTAGCGGACTGGGCGAACTCTGGGCGCGTCTGCGTTTCGTGTTCCTTGCCATCGTGGTGTACCGCATCGGTGCCCACATCCCCGTTCCCGGTATCAATCCTGACCAGCTTGCTGCCTTGTTCAGGGAGCAGCAGGGCACCATCCTGGGACTGTTCAACATGTTCTCGGGTGGTGCGCTGGAGCGCATGAGTATCTTCGCCTTGGGCATCATGCCGTACATCTCGGCGTCGATCATCATGCAGCTTCTCACCGCGGTCTCACCTCAGCTCGAGCAGTTGAAGAAGGAGGGTGAGTCCGGTCGTCGCAAGATCAGCCAGTACACTCGTTATGGCACGGTGGTCTTGGCCTTTGTCCAGGCGGTTGGTATGTCCGTCGGTCTGGCGGGTCAGGGTATCGCCTATACTGCTGACTTCAGCTTCTATTTCACCGCCGTGATCACCTTCGTGTCGGGTGCGGTGTTCCTGATGTGGCTGGGGGAGCAGATCACCGAGAAGGGCATCGGTAATGGTATTTCGTTGCTGATCTTTTCGGGGATCGTGGCGGGGCTGCCGGGCGCTGTGGGTCAGTCGTTCGAACTGGCTCGCAACGATGGAGCCTGGAACGTGTTGCCGCTGTTGGCACTCTCCGTGCTGGGGATCGCCACTGTGGCGTTCGTGGTATTCATCGAACGCGGCCAGCGCCGCATCACGGTGAACTATCCACGCCGTCAGGTGGGCAACAAGATGTACGCCGGTCAAAGCAGCTATTTGCCGTTGAAGGTCAACATGGCGGGTGTCATCCCGGCGATCTTCGCGTCCAGCATTCTGTTGTTCCCCGCTTCCCTCGGCCAATGGGTCGGTGCCGGCGAGGGCATGGAATGGCTGCAGACGGCTTCCCTGGCTCTGGGGCCAGGGCAGCCACTGTACATCTTGCTTTTCGGCGCGGCGGTGATATTCTTCTGCTTCTTTTACACAGCGCTGGTCTTCAACCCCAAGGATGTCGCTGACAACCTCAAGAAGTCAGGGGCCTTCTTGCCGGGTATTCGTCCGGGCGAGCAGACCGCTCGCTACATCGACAAGGTGATGACCCGTCTGACCCTGTTCGGTGCCCTGTACATCACTGCGGTTTCCCTGATGCCTCAGTTCCTGATCGTGGCCTGGAATGTGCCGTTTTTCTTTGGCGGTACTTCCCTGCTGATCGTGGTAGTGGTGATCATGGACTTCATGGCTCAGGTGCAGTCACATCTCATGTCGCACCAATACGAGTCAGTGATGAAGAAGGCCAACCTGAAAGGCTACGGTAGCGGCGGCATCATGCGCTGAGGCGCGCCGTCCGCGATTTGGAGAGAACGATGAAAGTTCGAGCTTCCGTAAAGAAAATGTGCCGCAATTGTAAGATCATTCGTCGCAATGGCGCCGTGCGTGTCATCTGCACCGAGCCGCGGCACAAGCAGCGCCAGGGCTGAATTTCTGGCAGTTGTCATGAACCGGTGCCGGCATACCCCTTGCCCTTGGCTGGGTAAAGGGGTATGCTGTTGCGCCTTTTGTAGTTGATCCAACGAGCAAGCCGCTCAAATTTCGGAGTAAGCTGATGGCCCGTATTGCAGGCGTCAATATCCCGGACAACAAGCATGCGGCGATCTCGCTGACCTATATCTTCGGGATTGGCCGTACTCGTGCACAGAGCATCTGTGCCGCTTCCGGCATTGCGCCGACCACCAAGATTCAGGATCTGTCCTCTGAAGAGCTGGACACCCTGCGTGCTGAAGTCGGCAAGTATACCGTGGAAGGTGACCTTCGTCGTGATGTGACGCTGAATATCAAGCGTCTCATGGACCTGGGTTGCTATCGTGGTCTGCGTCATCGTCGTGGTCTTCCGTTGCGCGGTCAGCGCACCAAGACCAACGCGCGTACCCGTAAGGGGCCGCGTAAGCCGATTCGCAAATAACACGCATGTTCTGGCGTTAAGACAGGAAGAAACATCAACATGGCTAACCCGCGTAGTAACCGTAAAAAGGTGAAAAAGCAGGTGGTGGATGCGGTCGCCCACATCCATGCCTCTTTTAACAATACGATCGTGACGATCACAGACCGCCAGGGCAATGCTCTCTCTTGGGCAACTGCCGGTGGTTCGGGTTTTCGTGGTTCTCGCAAGAGCACCCCGTTCGCTGCTCAAGTGGCAAGCGAGCGTGCAGCGACTGCTGCAGCCGAGTATGGTGTGAAAAACGTCGACGTGCTGGTCAAGGGCCCTGGTCCTGGCCGTGAGTCCGCCGTGCGCGCACTGAATGCCGCCGGTTTCCGCGTGCAGAGCATCACCGACGCGACGCCCGTTCCCCACAACGGCTGCCGTCCGCCGAAGAAACGCCGCGTTTAAGGAGACAGACTCATGGCTCGTTATATTGGACCGAAGTGCAAACTGTCTCGTCGTGAAGGTACCGATCTCTTTCTCAAGAGCGGTGTCACTCCCTTCGAGAAGAAGTGCAAATCCGAGCAGATCCCGGGTGTGCACGGCCAGCGCCGTCAGCGTCTTTCCGACTACGGCTTGCAGCTTCGCGAGAAGCAGAAAGTGCGTCGTATCTACGGCGTGCTTGAGAAGCAGTTCCGCAACTACTACAAGGAAGCAGCCCGTCTGAAGGGTGCGACCGGTGAAGTGTTGTTGCAACTGCTCGAATCCCGACTGGACAATGTCGTCTACCGCATGGGCTTTGGCACCACACGTGCTGAAGCACGTCAGCTGGTGAGCCACAAGGCGATCGCCGTCAATGGTCGTACCGTCAATGTGGCCTCTTATCAGGTCAAGCCGGGCGACGTGGTGTCCGTTCGCGAAAAGGCCAGGAACCAGGCCCGTATCCAGAATGCGCTGGGCATTGCCGCACAGCGTGGCGATGTGGCTTGGGTCGAGGTCGACGCCAAGAAGATGGAAGGCACTTTCAAGGCTCTGCCTGAACGCGGCGACTTGTCTGCCGACATCAACGAAAACCTGATCGTCGAGCTGTACTCGAAGTAATTGCCCTCAAGGTGATGTCGGACCCCGCGAGTGGGTCCGATACAGAGTACCGAGTATCCGTTTGGCAGCCTAAAGGTGTTCATCATGCAGCGTTCAGTGACAGAGTTTCTCCGTCCTCGCGATATCAAGGTCGAAGAGATCAGCGCGCACCACGCGAAGATCGTGCTCGAGCCATTCGAGCGCGGTTTCGGTCACACACTGGGGAATGCGCTGCGTCGCATCCTGCTCTCTTCCATGCCCGGTTGTGCCGTGGTGGAAGCTGAGATTGCCGGTGTCGACCACGAGTACAGTGCGATCGAAGGGGTTCAGGAAGACGTCATCGAAGTCCTTCTGAATCTCAAGGACGTGGCCATCAAGATGCATAGCCGCGACGAGGCGGTGCTCACGCTGAACCAGCAGGGCCCGGCCGTCGTGACTGCGGGTGACATCGTCACCGATCATGATGTGGAAATCGTTAACCCCGAGCACATCATCGCCCACGTCAACGAAGGTGCCGAGCTGAAGATGCAGCTCAAGGTGGCCCGCGGCCGTGGTTATGAGCCGGCGGATACCCGCGATGGCGCAGATGAAGAAACTCGTGCCATCGGCCGCCTGCAGCTGGATGCGACCTTCAGCCCTGTGCGTCGCGTTTCCTATGCTGTTGAGGCCGCGCGTGTCGAACAGCGCACTGACCTCGACAAGCTGGTCATCGACCTGGAAACCGACGGCACCCTGGATCCGGAAGAGGCGATCCGTCGCAGTGCTACCATACTGCAGGAGCAGTTGGGTGCATTCGTCGACCTGGAAGCCGACAAGGAGCAGGAAGTCGAGGAGGAAGAGGATCATATCGATCCCATCCTGCTGCGCCCCGTAGACGATCTCGAGTTGACCGTCCGCAGCGCCAATTGTCTGAAGGCCGAGAATATCTACTACATCGGTGATCTGATTCAGCGTACCGAAGTCGAGTTGCTGAAGACGCCGAACCTCGGCAAGAAGTCTCTGAATGAGATCAAGGACGTGTTGGCGGCGCGTGGTCTGTCCCTTGGCATGCGGCTGGAAAACTGGCCGCCGGCGAGCCTGAAGGACGACAAGGCCTCTGCGTGAGCGTCGACTCGAGTCCCAGTTTGGTAAGGAATCACAACCATGCGTCATCGTAAGAGTGGTCGTCATCTGAATCGTACCAGCTCGCACCGTCAGGCCATGTTCAAGAACATGTGCGTGTCGTTGGTCGAGCACGAAGTCATCAAGACAACCCTGCCCAAGGCCAAGGAACTGCGTCGCCATATCGAGCCGCTGATCACCCTGGCTAAGCAGGACAGTGTCGCCAACCGTCGTCTGGCCTTCAGCCGTACCCGTTCAAAGGAAGCGGTTGGCAAGCTCTTTAATGAGCTGGGTCCGCGTTACGTCGAGCGTCCGGGCGGTTACGTCCGTATTCTCAAGTGCGGTTTCCGCACTGGCGACAACGCGCCCATGGCCTACGTCGAACTGGTCGACCGTCCGGTCGTCGAGGAAGCTGCTGGCGAGGAGTGATCCTCGGACAGGTGCTTCCGACTCGACAAACAAAACCGGCTCCGAAAGGAGCCGGTTTTTTTGTGAGCTTGAAGAGCGGCGCTGCGCGCCTGGAAGAGTGAAGAGGAAAGACGTCGCTTCGCGACTTGAAGACGGAAGAAAAAGCGAGACACTGCCTTCCTTCTTCCTTCTTCCTTCTTCCTTCTTCCTTCTTCCTTCTTAGTCAGGTCTCCGCCATGCTCGTGGCTCGTGTCTCTCGACTCGCTGGTTGCTTCTCCAGCAACGACTTGAGAAAACGTCCTGTGTGCGATGTGTCCATTCTCGCCACTTGCTCTGGAGTGCCCTCGGCGATGATACGTCCACCACCGGAGCCGCCCTCGGGGCCAAGATCGATGATCCAGTCGGCGGTCTTGATCACGTCAAGATTATGCTCGATGACCACGATGGTATTGCCATGGTCGCGTAAGCGATGAAGTACCGTCAGCAACTGACGGATATCCTCAAAGTGCAGTCCCGTCGTGGGCTCGTCGAGAATATAGAGGGTCTTCCCGGTATCGCGCTTGGCCAGTTCGCGGGCCAACTTGACACGTTGGGCTTCCCCGCCGGAAAGAGTGGTGGCGCTCTGCCCTAAGCGGATGTAGGAGAGCCCTACATCCATTAAGGTTTGCAGGCGTCGCGCGATGGCCGGCACCGGGCTGAAGAATTCCAGTGCTTCCTCCACGGTCATCTCCAGCACCTCGTGGATGTTCTTGCCCTTGTACTGGATATCCAGCGTCTCGCGGTTGTAGCGCTTGCCCTTGCACACATCGCAGGGCACATAGATATCAGGGAGGAAGTGCATCTCGACCTTGATCACACCTTCGCCCTGGCAGGCTTCACAGCGTCCGCCCTTGACGTTGAACGAGAAACGCCCTGGCTTGTAGCCACGCGAGCGAGCTTCCTGAGTGCCGGCAAACAGTTCGCGGATCGGAGTGAAGATGCCGGTGTAGGTTGCCGGGTTGGAGCGGGGTGTGCGGCCGATAGGGCTCTGATCGATGTCGATGATCTTGTCGAGGTGATCGAGGCCTTCGATGCTGTCATATGGCGCCGGAGTCAGGGTGGTGGCTTTGTTGAGCTCGCGTGCAGCTATTGGCATCAATGTCGAATTGATCAAGGTCGATTTTCCGGATCCCGACACGCCGGTGACACAGATGAACAGACCCAACGGCAGTTCGAGGGTAACATCGAGCAGGTTGTTGCCTCGAGCTCCGGTCAAACGCAGGGTCTTTTCCGGATTGCCGGGGATCCGCCAGGGCGGCACCTCGATGCATCGGGTGCCGGCCAGATATTGACCAGTGAGTGACTCAGGATGTGCCTCGACGTCGGCGGGTGTGCCTTGGGCGACGATGCGCCCGCCGTGAACCCCAGCTCCGGGGCCGATATCGAGCACATGATCGGCGGCACGGATGGCATCCTCGTCATGCTCGACGACGATAACGGTGTTGCCTAGGTCACGTAGGTGTTCGAGGGTCTTGAGTAGCCGGTCGTTGTCGCGCTGATGCAACCCGATGGAGGGTTCATCGAGGATATACATCACGCCCACTAGGCCGGCGCCGATCTGGCTGGCCAAGCGGATGCGCTGGGCTTCACCTCCAGAGAGTGTTTCAGCACTGCGCTCGAGATTGAGATAATCGAGACCGACGTTGACCAGGAATTCCAGCCGCGCGTGGATCTCGCGGATGATCTTGATGGCGATCTCGCCCTTGCGTCCGGGTAGCGATAGCGTCTTGAAGTATTCCCAGGCTTCGCCGATCGGCAGGCGCACGATATCAGGCAGTGCGCGTTCATCAATGTAGACGTGCCGCGATTCCTTGCGTAGTCGCGAGCCGTGACAGGTTGGGCAGGGTTGCACGGCGAGGTAGCGGGCCAGATCTTCGCGCACCATGTTGGACTCGGTCTCGCGATAGCGCCGCTGCATGTTGGGCAACACGCCCTCGAAGGGGTGCTCGCGAGTGACCTTGCGGCCACGATCGTTGACGTAAGTAAAGGCGATGTCGTCGTCGCCACTACCATGCAGAACGATATCGCGCTCATGGCGTGCCAGGTCCAGCCAAGGCGTTTCCAGCGCGAAGCGGTAGTGTTGCGCAACTGCCTGGAGTTGGTTGAAATAGTAAACGCTGCGCCGATCCCAGCCCTTGATCACACCTTCGGCCAGTGACAGTTCAGGATGGCTGATCAGTTTGTCGGGGTCGAAGAACTGCTGTGCACCCAAGCCATCGCAGGTGGAGCAGGCTCCGGCTGGGTTGTTGAACGAGAACATGCGTGGCTCGAGTTCGGCGATGGAATAGCCGCATATAGGACAAGCAAAGCGAGACGAGAAGGTCATGTCTTCGTGCTCGCCATCCATGAAGTGGATCACGGCGATACCATCGGCCAATCCCAACGCTGTTTCGAAGGACTCAGCCAGGCGCTGTTGCAGGCCTTCACGCACCTTGATGCGATCGACCACCACGCTGATATCGTGTTTCTTGTTCTTGTCCAGCGGGGCAATGTCATCGAGTTCAAGCGCTTGGCCATCGACCATGGCACGCACAAACCCCTGTGCTCGCAACTCGCTAAGCAACTGCAAGTGTTCGCCCTTGCGTCCTTTGACCACCGGGGCCAGCAGCATCAGTTTACTGCCTTCCGGCAGCGCCAGGACTTGATCAACCATCTGCGAGACAGTCTGAGCCTCGAGGTCCTCGCCATGCTCGGGACAGCGTGGCGTGCCGGCGCGAGCGAACAGCAGGCGTAGATAGTCGTAGATCTCGGTGATGGTGCCGACCGTAGAGCGTGGATTGTGGGATGTGGACTTCTGTTCAATGGAAATTGCCGGAGACAGTCCCTCGATATGGTCGACGTCGGGTTTCTCCATCATCGACAGGAACTGGCGGGCATAGGTCGATAGCGATTCCACGTAACGGCGCTGTCCCTCGGCATAGAGGGTGTCGAAGGCCAGCGAGGACTTGCCCGAGCCGGACAGACCAGTGACCACGATCAGTTTGTCGCGGGGCAACTCGACATCGATTTGCTTGAGGTTGTGGGTGCGGGCACCCCTGACCAGGATCCTGTCCATTGCCACCTCGTGCCGTAGGCAAAAGGCCAATTATACGGCGTCGTTCCATGCCACAGCAAAGCGAAGCTGGCTTTCGTGTGGAATGTCTCCTTTCCCTGTGTGGCACCGAGCCGGTAGAATATAGAGTTTCTTCGTTGGACGTCCTATCCGCATGGTCTCTCGTCTGTTATTACCCACCGAGCGCCGTGCCATCATCGGTCTGGCTGGCCTGTACGCTTCGCGTATGCTGGGGCTGTTCATGGTGCTGCCGGTATTGGCGCTGTATGCCGAAGGGCTCGCCGGTGCGACTCCGCTGTTGGTGGGGCTAGCCTTGGGGGGCTATGGCCTGACCCAGGCGCTATTGCAAATTCCTTTCGGCCTGCTGTCCGACCGCATCGGTCGCAAGGTAGTGATCTCTTTTGGGTTGTTGCTGTTTCTGCTCGGTAGTGTAGTGGCCGCTCAGGCTGACAGCATCGGTGGCGTCATCGCGGGACGCTGCCTGCAAGGCAGTGGCGCAGTGGCAGCGGCAATCATGGCACTGGTTGCTGACCAGACTCGTGAACAGGTGCGCACTGCCGCGATGGCAACCATCGGCCTGTCGATCGGCGTAGCCTTTGCCGTAGCTATGGTACTGGGGCCGCTACTGGCCTCGTCATTCGGATTGGCGGGCGTGTTCTGGTTCTCTGCCGGTCTTGCAGCCTTGGGGCTGGTGGTACTGTGGCAACTGGTGCCTAAGGCACCGAAGCGAGTGTCACGTCATCGAGATGTGGTCCTGGATCGTCGTCAATTGAAGGCCATGCTGGGGCGCAGTGATCTGCTACGCCTGGATTTTTCGATCTTCGCCCTGCATCTGGTGCTGATGGCTATCTTTGTCGCCGTGCCTTTCCGTTTGTTGGAGGCAGGGATCGCCGTGGAGCATCATGGCAGTGTTTACCTGGCGATCATGGCATTGGCTTTCGTCGGCATGGTGCCATTGGTCATCGTGGCCGAGAAGAAGCGGCGAATGAAGACTGTTTTTCTGGTGGCTGTCGCAAGTATGGCTGTATGCCTGATGGTACTGGGGTTCGTCAGCACATGGTGGGCATTGGCTGCCTTACTGCTGGGATTCTTTACAGCATTCAATCTGCTCGAGGCGACATTGCCATCCATGATCAGCAAGTTGGCGCCGGCGGGTGCCAAAGGAACTGCCATGGGGGTTTACTCAACCAGTCAGTTTCTTGGCGCCTTCCTGGGAGGTGTGCTGGGAGGGACGCTGGCACAACACTTCGGGAATGATGCGGTATTCTACGGCTGTAGCCTGGTTGCCCTGGTCTGGCTGGTGGCAATCTGGGGCATGCCGACACCGCGTCACTTGGCCAGCGAAGTGGTGGCGCTCGATGAGGGAACCCATGGCGATGCTTTGGACACCTTGATGGAGCGTTTCGCCGAGGTGGCGGGCGTGGAAGATGTGCTGGTGGTTCCCGAGGATCGCGTCGTCTATCTGAAGGTGGATCGGCAGCGGCTGGACAGCGACGCCTTGGCACGAATTGCCAGGACACGGCACGATCACAAGGGCGCTTGAGGGCGTCCATACATACTCATACAAGCTTTATTTTGGTAGAGAGCATAAGGAGACCGGCATGGCCCGCGGCGTAAACAAAGTTATCTTGATCGGCAATCTGGGGCAGGATCCGGAAGTGCGTTTTACGCCCTCCGGTACTGCTGTCGCCAACCTCAACCTGGCGACCACCGACACTTGGACCGACCGTCAGAGTGGCCAGCGCCAGGAGCGCACCGAATGGCATCGTGTGGTGCTGTTCAACAAGCTGGCGGAAATCGCTCAGCAGTATGTCAAGAAGGGATCGCGACTGTATATCGAAGGTCGCCTGCAGACTCGTAAGTGGCAGGATCAGAATGGACAAGACCGTTATAGTACTGAGATCGTCGCCAGCGACATGCAAATGCTCGACAGTCGAGGGGCTCAAGGCAGCGACTTCCCGGCGCAGGGCAACTATCCCCAGCAGGGCAATTATGGCAATGCGCCGCAGTCGGGTAACTATGGCCAACCGCAAGGTGGCCAGTCGGCTCGTCCCGCTCAGCAACCCCCCGCCCAGAACGGCCAG
Source organism: Litchfieldella anticariensis FP35 = DSM 16096 (assembly GCF_000409775.1). Lineage (GTDB taxonomy): Bacteria > Pseudomonadota > Gammaproteobacteria > Pseudomonadales > Halomonadaceae > Litchfieldella > Litchfieldella anticariensis. Next base: position 39,801 of record NZ_KE332397.1, read on the forward strand.
CAGGGTAACAACTATGGTGCACCGAACCCAGGCAGTTTCGATGACTTCGATGACGAGATTCCTTTCTGATGGTGTTACACATCGTCATTTCATGTAGGGAGCCATCGTGAAGTTGCTGATTCTGGATGCTGGGCACTGTCTGAGCCTGGCATTGGCCCGTGAGGCTAGCCGGCGTAGCGATTCTGAGCTGGTGATCGAAGCAGGGTTGGATCTGGCGCCGAACCGACTCGATGAGATCGCACCGGATGCCTTGGTGATTCCACCGCTGACCCAGCCGATCAGTGCCGAGCCTGCGGCGGTGGTTGCCCATGCCGAGGCCGTAGAGGCTTGTCTGACGGCCTGCTATCAGGCACGTATTCCATTGGTCTGGTGCGTGTCGGATCAGCTCTATGAAGATGGCTTTGATGAGCCCATCGACGAACATGTGATTCCAGCACCGCGCGACGAAAGCTTGCGGCGTCTGATCCTGACTGGCGACAGGATTCGTGAGCGGCATCCCCGGCATCTGATCGTGCGTTTAGGCCCGCTATTTGCCTTGGAGGGCGCCGAAGCCTGGTTGAGTGAGCTGCTCGATAGTTTGATGGCCGGTGATGAAGTGCGCGCTGCCGAGGATATTATCTTTTGTCCTACGTCGGCCGATGCTGCCGCCATGGCTTTATTAGGGATGTTGCATCAATTGCATTGCGGTGCTGATGCCTGGGGAGCCTATCATCTGGCAGGTACCGAACCAGTTAGTGCCTATACCTTTGCTTCCATGGTGCGCACACAACTGGCTACTCGTCTGGAAGGGGCGGGTGAGGCAGTTGAACTCGGAACTCTCAAGGCTCTCAAGCATCACCATGGCCACCCGTTACGCCGGGTGCTCAATTGCCGTCGCGTGTTGGAGGCTTTCGGTGTACATCAGAAACCCTGGCGACTGGAGGTTGGTCGAATGCTGGATGCCTGGTGTCGCGACCGTACCGAGGAGCCGGCATGAATCTGGTGCGTAGCCTACTGTTCTATGTAGGATATTTTTTGGCGATGTTGATCTGCGGTGTGCTGTTCCTGCCGGTGGCCCCCCTCTTGCCGCTCGGTGAACGCTACCGGTTACTCAACCTCTACAACCACTTCATCATCGCCTGGTTTCGCGTTACTTGCGGGGTGCGGTATACGATCCAAGGCCGTGAGCATCTGCCGGCCGGCCCCTGCGTGATTCTTGCCAACCACCAGTGCGAGTGGGAGACCATTTTCCTGCAGTTACTCAAGCCACCCGTGTGCACGGTACTCAAGCGAGAATTATTGAACATTCCTCTGTTCGGCTGGGGGCTGCGCTTGCTCAAGCCAATCGCCCTCGATCGTTCGAAGCCGGCACGTGCCATGAAACAGGTGCTGACTCAGGGCAAGGAGCGTTTGGAAGAGGGGTTGTCGGTACTGATTTTTCCCGAGGGCACTCGTGTTGCACCTGGCCAACGTCGACGCTACAACAAGAGTGGGGCGGTGATAGCCTGTCGTGCCGGGGTTCCGGTCTTGCCGGTGGCTCACAACGCTGGTGAGCGTTGGCCCGGTCGCCACTGGGTCAAGAATGGTGGTTTGTTGAGCGTAGTGGTTGGTGAGCCGATCGCCACTAGCGGGCGTAGTCCTGAAGACGTGTTGGGTGAAGTCGAAGCCTGGATCGAAGCGCGGCTTGCTGAGATTTCTGAAGTGCCTCGACCGCTACGCGAAGCTGAGCAGACAACTGAGAGGCTGCCGGGTTAGCTATATCGGTAATATGAATGAAACGGCGCCCTATGCAGGCGCCGTTCTTCATGGCTGGGCCGGCCGATAGCATTAGCGGCGCTGCTTTTCCAGTACCAGGCAGGCATTGGTGCCACCGAAGCCGAAGCTGTTGGATAGCACGCGCTGGATACCTGTACCGTCACGTCGCTGAGTGACGATATCGAAGCCTTCGGCCTGATCGTCGAGCATCTCGACATTGGCCGAGGCGGCGATGAAGTCGTGCTCCAACATCAACAGCGAATAAATGGCTTCCTGCACCCCGGTCGCGCCCAGTGAGTGACCGGTCAGCGACTTGGTGGAACTCATCGCCGGTGTCTGGCTGCCAAATACCTCACGGATCGCCTTGAGTTCAGCGACATCGCCTACCGGAGTGGAGGTGCCATGAGTGTTGATGTAGTCGATACCACCATTGACAGTGGCAAGCGCCTGACGCATGCAGCGCGCGGCGCCTTCGCCTGAAGGAGCGACCATGTCGTAGCCATCGGAAGTGGCTCCGTAGCCGACGACTTCGGCATAGATCTTGGCTCCGCGAGCCTTGGCGTGCTCGAGTTCCTCAAGCACCACCATGCCACCGCCGCCGGCGATCACGAAACCATCACGCGCTTTGTCGTAAGGGCGCGACGCTTTGTCAGGGCTATCGTTGTAACTGGTGGACAGGGCTCCCATGGCATCGAACAGGCAGGAAAGTGTCCAGTGCTCTTCCTCGCCGCCACCGGCGAAGACTACATCCTGCTTGCCGAGTTGTATCTGCTCCACGGCACTACCTATGCAGTGAGCCGAGGTGGCACAGGCGGAGGAGATCGAATAATTCACGCCTTTGATCTTGAAAGGCGTCGCCAGACAGGCAGATACCGTGCTGCCCATGGTGCGAGTCACGCGATAGGGGCCGACACGGCGCAATCCTTTCTCACGCATTACATCTGCGGCTTCCACCTGATTGGCGCTGGAGGCGCCTCCCGAACCGGCGATCAGGCCGGTGCGCTCATGGGAAACCTGCTCCGGTGTGAGGCCAGCATCCTCGACTGCCTGGACCATGCTGATATAAGCATAGGCAGCGGCGTCCCCCATAAAGCGGCGCAACTTTCGATCGATCAACGAATCGAGATCTATATCGACTACACCGGCCACCTGACTGCGGAAGCCGAGCTCGGCATATTCATCCTTGAAGCGGATGCCGGAGCGCCCGGTCTTGAGCGCTTCGAGAACTTGGTGTTGGTCGTTGCCGAGGCAGGATACGATGCCCAGGCCGGTGACTACCACTCGTCGCATGGGAGCCTCCTGGTCAGAAATTCGCAGTGGAGGTAAACAGGCCGACCCGCAGGTCTTTGGCCTGGTAAATCTCACGCCCGTCGACGGCCACAGTGCCGTCGGCGATGCCCAGAATCAGGCGCCGGGTGATGATGCGCTTCACATGGATATGGTAGGTGACCTTCTGAGCTTTGGGCAGAATCTGGCCGGAAAACTTGACCTCACCGCATCCCAACGCACGACCTCGACCCGGATGGCCGAGCCAGCCCAGATAGAAGCCTACCAATTGCCACATGGCATCCAGGCCCAGGCAACCAGGCATGACGGGGTCGCCAGGAAAGTGGCACTCGAAGAACCAGAGGTCGGGTTTGATATCGAGTTCGGCGATCAGTTCGCCCTTGCCGTGATCGCCGCCCTCCTCGTGGATACGAGTGATACGGTCGAGCATCAGCATGTTAGGAGCCGGCAGTTGGGCATTGCCGGGACCGAAGAGTTCGCCTTGGCTGCATGCCAGCAGCTCGTCACGGCTAAAGGAGTGTTGCTTGGTCACTGAGTCGTTCCGAGAGTCGAAATTTTTGTGCTCCGCATCTGTCGCGGACCCCGTGCATTCTACTGTCAGCCAGCAATGATTGCACACGGGACTTCGGCTGGCCACCAATGACCGATAAACCAATGGTCGGCAAGTTGCTGTTCGTGCACCCATTGCTTGCGCAGGGCTCAAGTGCCGGGGCATGATGCCGATAATGTTTCCAATGATGACATTGTGTAAATTTGTCGAACAATCAACAGACTTCATACCAAGCCGATGAAACCACATGTGGCCACCGTTTTCCCTTAATCGCCCACTGATATGGATGGGGCTCTCCGCACTGGCCGCGATCGGCTGGTTGCCCAGCGTGTGGTTGCGCCTCATGGCATTGGTCTTCGTGGGAGCGGGAGTGGCGGATGCTTGGCGCCAGATGCAACATGAGCATCGTCGCCGGCGACTTTCGGAAGAAGCCCTGAAACTCTCCGCCGATGGAGTAGTGATCAGCGATGCCCGCAACCGCATCGTTGCCGTCAACCCTGCCTTTACCCAAATCACCGGCTATACATTGGAGGAAGTCAAGGGGCAGGATCCCTCGGTGCTATCGTCGGGCCGCCATGACAAGGCATTTTACGATCGTTACTGGCAGACCCTGCAAGCCACCGGCTGCTGGGAGGGTGAGATATGGAATCAGCGCAAGCATGGCGACCAGTTCCCCGAGTGGTTGCGGGTGCAGGCTTGTCCGGACAGCAAGGGGCGATTAAGTCACTACGTCGGGCTGTTTACCGATATTTCACGACACAAGGCGCGTGAGCAGGACTTGCGTCGTATCGGTTTCGAGGATCCTCTGACCGGGCTACCCAACCGGCGTCGCCTACACGACCTGATGACCTCACGCCTGCGACATTTGCGGGCTGGCGAGGGGCTGGACATGGCGCTCATTGACATCGACACCTTCAAAGCCATCAACGATGCCATGGGAGTCGACTGTGGCGATCGCCTGCTGGCACGCTTTGGTCAGCGTCTCGCCGGTCATGTCGCCGGCGGTGTGGTGGGGCGTCTGGGAGGTGATGAGTTCATGGTGATTCGCACTACCACCTTCGACGACCACGACAAGTGGGTGAGTGGGTTGCGTGATCATCTCAGTGAGCCCTTCGAGTTGGATGGCCACTCACTGCGCCTCGGGTTGACCATTGGGAGCTGCCGAGCGCCTGAAGATGGCAATGACTCGGGGGTGTTGTTCCAGCGCCTGGAATCGGCGCTCTATAGTGCCAAGCGACATGGCCGCAATCATGATCAGCGTTTCCGCCCTTCACTGGATGTGGCTGGAGATCGTCAGCTTGCCTTGGTCAACGAGTTGCGCACGGCTCTGGCCAAGGGAACCCAGCTCGAACTGCACTACCAGACCCAACACACTCTGGGGAACGGCGCTCTGGTGGGAATGGAAGCGTTATTGCGTTGGCGCCACCCCGAGCACGGGATGATTTCTCCAGGCGACTTCATTCCGCTTGCCGAACGGCATGGCCTGATGTCGTCTCTAGGCAGTTGGGTGGTCGAGCGGGCGATTGCCCAACTGGCAAGCTGGCGCATAGCGGGTATGGCCGAGATCCCGGTGTGGGTCAACATATCCGCGTTGCAGTTGATCCAGGGAGATCTGGAGGCCCGCTTGGCGGCCTGCCTGGCACAGCACCGTGTGCCGGCTCGTCTGCTTGGGCTAGAACTGACCGAATCGGTGCTGCTTGATGAACGAGCTGGCGATATCTATCCGCGTCTTGAGGCATTGCGGGCCTTGGGCCATCAGATTGCCATTGATGATTTTGGCACTGGCTATTCCTCGTTGAGCTATCTCAAACGACTGCCGATCGATAAGTTGAAACTCGACCGTGCTTTCGTGCGTGCGTTGCCGGAGGATAGTGCCGACGCCGCCATCGTCGGTGCAGTATTGACCATGGCGCGTGGTTTGTCTCTGGAGGTGATTGCTGAAGGGGTGGAAACGACGGAGCAACGAAACTTCCTGCTGCATCATGGTTGCCCCTTGGTGCAAGGGTTCCTGTTCTCGCGTCCGGTACCCGCCGCTGAACTTGAAGCACGGCTACTGAAAGAGCCTCAACCGATCTGAGTCCGGGCTCGGAGAGAGGTTAGTCAATAGGTATCTTTTTCAGCTCAAGATGGCAGCGACTTGAATGCGTTCAAGGTGCGTTGACGCGCTGCGCGGTGATCGACGATAGGGGCAGGGTAGGAGACGGTATCGAGCAGATCGCGGGGCGGTGCATGGCGTACCTTGGCCGGAATCTTCGACAACTCGGGGACAAAGTCCGCGATGAACTTTCCCTCCGGGTCAAAGCGGCGAGACTGGGTGGTGGGGTTGAAGATGCGGAAGTAGGGAGCGGCATCGGTGCCGGTGGACGCTGCCCATTGCCAGCCACCATTGTTGGCGGCGAATTCACCATCGACCAAGTGATGCAGAAAAAAGGACTCACCGCGTCGCCAGTCGATCAGCAGGTGCTTGGTGAGAAACATGGCTGCCACCATACGCAGGCGGTTGTGCATCCAGCCGGTCTGAGTGAGTTGGCGCATGGCGGCATCGACAATCGGATATCCCGTGCGACCTTCGCACCAAGCTCGAAAACTTGGGTCGTCATCGCGCCAAGGCAGAGCCTCGGTATGCTGCTGGAATGCGTGATAACGGCATACCCGCGGGAAGCCCACTACGATATGTTGGTAGAATTCGCGCCATATCAACTCATTGCCCCAGGCTACTAAGCCAGGGTGTCCTTCGATCAAGCTCCCCTCGTTCTCGGCGAGTACCGCCTGCAGGCACTGACGATGCGAGATCATCCCCAGAGCCAGATAGGGGGACAGTTCACTGGTGCCACGGAGTACAGGGTAATCACGCCGCTCGTGGTAGTGTCTGCTCCGGTAATGCAGAAAACGTTTCAACCGCTCTGCCGCACGCCCTTGTCCTGCCGGCCACAGGCATGCATCGACTGGAGACGTGTCGAGCCTGGGCGGCGGTGGCAGTGGATCGGAGAGGATGGTCAGTCGAGTTTGAGGGCGCGGAGCATCGTGTAGAGCAAGATGGTGCGATTCGAGTTGGCGGTGCCAGGCTTTGGCGAAAGGGGTGAATACACGGTAGTAGTCGCCTTGGCTGGTGAGCAATTCTCCGGGAGCGAAGGCCACGGCGTCGGTATGGGCCTTAACCTCCAGGTTCGTCTTCTGAAAGGTGCCAAGTACCGCCGCATCGCGCTGCCATTCGTTGAGCGGGTATTCGCGGTTGAAATGCAGTCCGCTGGCGCCGTATTCGCGAGCGAGTGCCAGCAATGCGTCGGGAGCCTCATCGAAACTGTCAATATCACGATGCAGCAGAGGGATATTGAGCTTGGCAAGATCCTCGCGTAGCGCTGTTACTCCGCGTGCCCAAAAGTCCAGTTTGTTGGCGCCATGGCCATGGTGCTGCCACTGCTTCAGGCTGCGCAAAAAAACGGCGATTACCGGCCCTTGTGCCGCAGCCGCACTCAGGGCGCTATTGTCGTGGGTGCGCAGGTCACTGCGAAACCATACCAGCTTGGGCGCCATGCGACCTCCACTTCTCGCCTGGATTCTCAGGCACTGATGAGGGAAGCGAGTTTGGTGATCGCTTTAGGTGGATCGTCGCCGAGAATCGCCACCTGGCTATCCTGGAGGTCATGCTGACGGATCCGCGCCACGGGGCCGCATAGGCCCACGGGTACGTCAAGCTGATCAGCCAGACGTGGCAACTGGCGTCGAATCATATCGGCTCGCTCGGCCTGACCACTGCATAGCAACAAGGCGGCAGCTTTGAAGCGTTCCACTGCCAACGGCAGTTCGCTGAAAGGTAGTGGGGCATCGAAGAAATGTACTCGATACCTGGCTTGGGAAGCCGCCAGGGCGATCAGCAGACTCCATAGCATCCCTTGGTCTTCAGGGAGTCGGCCGATCAGTAGCACGGGGCCAGGGTTTACCAGGTTGGCATGGTAGAGTCGGGTTCCGGTCCGCGTTCGCAGAAAGGCTTCCAGTGTGCGACGTTGCAAGGCAGCGCCGAGGTGGCTATCCCAGCGTTCTTCCAGTTCGTCTACCAGTGGCTTGAACAACTCGCTGAGACAGGTTTCGACTGGATAGAGCGCCATGCACTGGTTGAACAAGGCGTCCAGGCGTGACAGGTCCAACGATTCCACGGCGGCCACTAATTGATAGCGCTGGCTGGGCCAGTCGCCGGCAATGGGGTCGGGAGTCTCGGCGACGTGGGGCTGGTCAAGTAATTCGCGCACTTGGCTGACGGGTACGCCGCGATTCAGCCACTGTAGGATATGCTCGATGCGTTCGATATCATCGGAAGCATAGAGCCGATGGCCCTTGGGGGTGCGCTGGGGGCGAATCAGGCTATAACGGCGCTCCCAGGCACGCAGTGTCACCGGGTTAACACCGGTCAGGCGTGAAACCTCACGTATCGGATAAAGTGGCGCATTGGTCGGGTGAGTCGCATTGTCACTCATGCGCACTGTTGCCTCTTGAGGATTCTGCGGAAGGTGCTGGGTGGTGTCCGTGATCCCCGACTCCACCAGCAGCCGTATCATGATCGGGTTGTGCGTTCATCGATGATGCTGGCCAAGGCCTCGACGAAGGCTGGGTGCTCCCCTACCGGGGCCAGAAGTGTCAAGCGGATGTTAGGGTGAGTCCGATGCAGAGCCTCGATCTGACCGGGAACATCCTCTCGCAGGTGGCGGCCGGCAGCGAAGAACAGCGGAAGGATGTCGGCGCGTGTCGTACCCTGTGACTGGAGTTCTGTAATGGTGGCTTCCAGTGAAGGGTCGCAAAGCTCCATGTAGGCCAGGCGTAGTGGGGTTGGAGAACGCTGTGCCAAGGACATCGCCAGGTGGTCGAAAGGCGCGCGCCAGTTCGGATCACGCGAGCCGTGAGCGAGTAGTATCAGCGCGTGGGACATGGTGCGTTCGCCTCCGCTGGTAAATCCGGCGCTGAGGTGGAGGTAGAGTGGTTTGCCAACAGTGCCACCTGAGCGCTGATATGAACTGTCATCTAGACTACCAAAAGCGTACAAGCGCTGTATAACTCATTGCGATGCCACGTCTCACTGGCAGTCAACGCTCTCGAGTCCGTACGGCGGGTCGGGTCGATGCGGGGCATCAGCGATAGTGGAGGGAACCATGCGCGTCTTGATCACGGGAGGCTCCGGGTTTGTCGGTCGTCGGCTGTGTGAACGTCTGGCCAAAGCGGACCACTCACTTCTGGTCGTGTCCCGCGACCCCACCAGAGCGCGTCGTGTCTTACCCGCCGGAACCGATGTCGAGACGTCGGTGCTGGCTTTTACTGATCGAGCACCCGAGGCGATCGTCAACTTGGCGGGAGAGTCAATTGCCGATCGGCGCTGGAGCGATGAGCAAAAACGACGTCTGATCGACTCCCGGGTCAATATCACTCGTGACCTGGTGATGCTTTGCCAGCATCTCGAAAGTCCGCCTGCGGTAATGGTGTCGGGCTCCGCCATGGGGTATTACGGCGACCAGGGCGAGCGGGAGGTCGCCGAGGACACACCTCCCCACGATGAGTTCGCGCATCGACTGTGCGAGAGCTGGGAACAAGCGGCGCGTGAGGCGGAGGAGTATGGCGTGCGGGTGGCGTTGATCCGAATCGGCCTGGTACTGGAGCAGGGCGGCGGTACGCTGGCCAAGATGTTGCCCCCTTTCAAGCTAGGATTGGGGGGACGTTTCGGGAGTGGCCGTCAATTCATGCCTTGGGTACATCGCGAAGATCTGGTACGCATCATCGAGTTCCTGCTCGAACGAGACGATTTGCGGGGCCCCTTCAACGGTTCCGCTCCACACCCGGTGACCAACGCCGAGTTCTCACAAGCGTTGGCGCGACACTTGCGACGCCCGGCAATGTTGCCGGTACCGGCCTTCGTATTGAAGGCCGGTTTTGGCGAGATGTCTCGATTGTTGCTGACCGGAGCGGATATGCGCCCGGCTCGCTTGCAGGCGGCCGGGTTCGAATTTCGCTATCCGACCTTGGATGAGGCATTGGCAGCGATTCTGCGCCAATAGATAGCGCAGAGGGTCGTTCAGCGGCTGTCCTTGTCCACCGTGACGATCACGCGCACAGCGTCGAGGCGCAAACGGGTATTCTCGATGGCGGTATCCAGCGTGGTGCGCTCGTCTTGCAGCGCCTGCAGCTCATCCTCGCGCACCGCAGGGTTGTGCCGTGATAGCGCCTGCAGGCGTGCCAGCTCGGCATTCAGGCTATTGCGCATACGAAACTGGGCTGCCTCGACGATACTTGGCAATTCGCGCTCGGCTTCCGTCTCACCGACACTCAGCAACTCGCGAAGCCGGTCGTGGCGGGTCTTGATCAGGTCGCGAGCCACTGCCTTCTTGACCTTCTGCAGGTTCTTCGACAATCCGCTGAAGGAGACTTTGTCGGAGAGATTGGCGCCCGACTCGTCGAGCAGTACCCGTATCGCCGTGGGTGGCAGGAAGCGGTTAATGTGCAGTCGTTTAGGGGCTGGGCAATAGGTGCGGAACACCAACTCGACCATCACCCTGCCGGGCGGAATTGCTGGATGCTTGAGCAGAGCCAGGGCGGTATTGCCCATGGTGCCACTCAGGATGCGTCCCATCATCTCGCGCAGCAAGGGGTGCTCCCAGGACAATCGCTGGACATCGTCACGGGCTAGCGCGCGAGAGCGTAACAAGGTCGCCGTGAATCCTTCTTCGCCTTTCACCAATCCTGGCAGGCCATCGAGCATCTGAGGGCTAGGCTGAAGCAACATCAGGTCACTGCCGAGCTCCTGACTGTCGACCCCGAAGATGTCCAGCGCCTGGTCGAGATAGCGGGGCAGTGCTGGGTCGTCGTCGAGCTCATGGATAGCCTGAGCCACTTCCTCGGCACGATCATGGCGGCAGGCATTGAGTTCCAGCAGGCGATTGCGCCCGGCATCGCGTTCGGCGAGCTTGGTGGCAAACAGTGCTCGTGTTTCCTCAATGATTTCGTCGAGCCCGTTGGTATCGAGCAGGGCGTCGGCCAGAACATCGCCGAAGGCATCATAAAGTTCGCTACCAACTCCGTGTGGGGCACTGAACGCATCCATGCCTTCGTCGTACCAGCGCAAAAGCCGCGCGCCGGGACTATCCTCGAAGGTTGCTATGTACAGTTCGATGGCGTGCTGCTGGCCGATACGATCGAGCCGTCCAATCCGCTGCTCGAGCTGATCGGGGTGCAGGGGTAGATCGAACATCACCAGGTGACGGCAGAACTGAAAGTTGCGCCCTTCGGAGCCGATCTCCGAGCATATCATCACTTGGCAGCCTTCCTCCTCATCAGCGAAGGCGGCAGCGGCGCGGTCGCGCTCGACCAGGGTCATTCCCTCGTGGAATAGCGGTGCATGCACGCCGCCCAGCACTCGCAACCCTTCGGCCAAACCAGCAGCAGTGTCGCGATGATGCGCAATCACCAGCACCTTGTCGTGGCCAACGTCGGTGAGTAACTCCAATAGCCAGGTGACGCGCGGGTCGAACTGCCACCAGGGTTCGGCATTCAACGGGTCATCCGCCAGCGCGCGATACATAGTGTCGAGGTGAAGTATGACCTCGGGATGGTCGAGGCCGGTCTCGATCAGCAATTCATCGAGATAGTCTTCGTCGCGCGCCAAGCGACGAAGCACGCGACGGTAGGGCGAGGGCAGTTCTAGAGTCGTTAGGTGCAGATGACGTTCGGGAAAGCCACCGACATGACGTCGGCTGTTACGAAACATCACTCGGCCAGTGCCGTGGCGGTCGAGCAACTGCTCGCGAAGTTGGGCCTTGGCTGATTCGCGCTGGGGGGGGCCACTCTCCGAGTCGAGCAGAGTATCGAGCAGTGCCTGACTGTCGGAATCGTCGATCACTGCACCAATGCAATCACGGTCATCGCTGTTGCTCCTGTTGTCGCCGGACAGCCGTTCCAAGGCATCGATGGCTTCGGCGACACGGACATAACCTTGTTCTTCCGTCTTGAAGCGCTCTAGGCTCTGGTAGCGGTCTGGATCGAGCAGGCGCAGACGGGCGAAATGGCTTTCCATGCCCATCTGCTCTGGCGTGGCGGTCAGCAACAATACGCCAGCAGTGGTCGCGGCCAGACGTTCTACGCAGGCATAGCCGGGACCGCTGTGCTCCGGTGTCCAGTCCAGGTGGTGAGCTTCATCGACGATCAGCAGATCCCAATCACAGGCCTGGGCTTGTGTCTGGCGATGGGGGTTGGCGAATAGCCACTGCTGGCTGGCGAGGATCAACTGACCGGACTCGAAAGGATTGGTCTCTGCCTGGGCCTGACTCTGGTGCTCGTCGAGCAGGGTGACGTCGAGTGCGAAGCGGCGCAGTAGCTCCACCAGCCACTGATGGGTCAAACTGTCGGGTACCAGGATCAACGCACGCTCGGCACGGCCAGTAAGCAGTAAACGATGCAGAATCAGCCCGGCTTCGATAGTCTTGCCCAATCCCACTTCATCGGCCAGTAGTACCCGCGGTGCGTGGCGGCTGGCCACCTCATCAGCGATATACAACTGGTGGGGAATCAGGTCGATCTTGGGACCCGCCAGGCCCAGTGCCGGATTCTGCTCGATACGATGATGATGGTGCAGGGTGCGGAAACGCAGGTCGAACCAGTCATTGCGATCGACCTGACCGGTCAGCAAACGGTCACGGGCTTGGTCGAACTGCATGGTGTCGGCGAGGCGGGCTTCGGGGAGCTCGTGGATCTGGCCTTGGTCATCCTCGCCGATGTAGACGATCAGACCATCGATTTCCTTGCTGTCGTCGACGATCATCTGCCAGCCTTCGGCGGATTGAATACGGTCGCCACTGCCAAAGGCGACTCGGGTCAACGGGGGTTGGCGAACGCTATAGGTTCGGGTTTCCTGGCTGGCGCTGAAGAGTACGGTCACAGTGCGGAAATCGCAATTCAAGACGGTGCCCAGGCCCAGCTCGGCTTCGCCGTCGCTGATCCAGCGCTGACCGGGAGAAAATTCGCTCATGATGCCTCGGATGATCAACAGATGCTGCGCAAGTCAGTGGCCGCTCGCCCACGAGCCGCTTTACGAGCGGTCCTGAACGTCGGCAGGGCGCGGTATGGTACCGGAAAGTGTCGCGTCGCTTAAGGGGAACTCCGCATAAAAACATGCATGGCCCCGGTTCGCCTACCGTCCCGTTGCTGCGCTACCCTTCATCGATCTCTTCGGCATTTTCCCGAGAGGCAGCGTTCCCCCGCAAGCCGTCTCGGAGGTCAGCGGCTACCGAGCCAAGCTTCGAGCTGGGTGCGTGACAGCTCACCAACATGCCGCTCGAGAGCCTGACCGTCAGCATCGAACAGTAAGGTCGTTGGCAGCCCTGGCGACTCGGTCAACGCCATTAGCTCTTGATGAGGGTCGAGCAATGGATAGCGGAATTCGAGTCCCTGCTCGTCAAGATAGCGGACGACTTGCATCAGATCCTCGCCTTGGTTGGCGACCACGACGGTGACACCATCGCGAGCGCTAGCCTCCGCGAGCATTGGCATCTCGCGCAGGCAGGGTGGGCACCAGGTGGCCCACAAGTTGATCAATACGCGCTCACCACGCAGGTCTTGCAGGTTGACGCTGTTGCCCTCAAGGTCTGTGAGGGCCAGGTCGGGCAGTTCCTGCAGTGTCATGTCGTTGCCAAGTGGGTTCTGCATCATCAGTACGAGCCACAAGGTCGAGGCTCCTCCCAGCAGGGCCACTCCTCCAATCAGACGCAGGAAGTGGTCGCGTAGGGCCCAGGCGGTCCAGATCGCCGCCGCCAATAACCCCCACAAGCCGTGAAAGCCGGGCTGCCAGAACTTGAGTATATCCAGAGGTGCTTGTGCATAGATTTCGGCATGGGTCAGTGCATGGCCTAGCCGGGCACCCACTAACCAGACGATCAGCAGAATACTGAACCAGCGCACATGGCGTTGGCGGGGCAGCCCCAGCAACAACAGGCTGGTCAGCAACAACAATAGCGCTGCAGCAAAAGCATACAGGCGCGGCAAGGAGATCAGTACCGGTCCCAGGGCAATGGCATCCATGATGAGAGAGTCGCTCCAAGTGGTTCAGGGTCGGCGCGTGCGGCCGATCAGGCTACAATGCCACGATTTACCGCTAGCCTAATGTTGCCGTCACGGGCTGTCACTTACCGGTTTGGGAGCCTATATGGCCAAACCTACCTTCGATGTACTGCGGGCTCTGGCCATTGCCAGCCAGGCACTGGGGTTCATTACCATCATCACATTGGAAACGCTGATGGGTGATGCCGCTCGCTTCTGGCAAGGGTGGACGCTGGCGCTGATGGTAATCGCAGCGTTGTGGATTGCGCTGGTGCGACTCTACCGCCGCAACAAGGCCCGTAAGACGTGGGTGGCGCGCCAGCGAGCAGCTAGAGAGGAAGAGGATGAAGCCTAGCTGTGATCAGGTGTGGCGAATCGCAGGTTCGATAATGCGCAGCGGCGAGGGTCGATAGTGATTACCTGCAGGTGATGCCCTTCAGGCATTCGGCAGTGCAATACGCGCCAGGCACAGCCAGGAGCACTGCTACCCTCGCTTTCGAACAGCGTTGCGCCATGACGTCGTAGATGATCGCAGGTAGTGGGGAATTCGGTGTCGCTGACCTCGAGCGTCATGCGCCGGGGAGGGGAGGGATCATTGGCGGCCAGGAGCATCAAGATTTGTGTGTGGCCGCGTTCATCGGTGCCCAGTTCGAAGGTGGCACCGTTGGATGTGCGTAGCAGTAGCGGTAGTGCCAGAACGTCGAAGCAGAAGCGGACCATCGCGTCCAGGTCGCGTACTTGGAGTACGGCTCTGTCGAGTGAGAGGCGTTGCATCGTGAGCATCCTTGGTCAGGGTGTTGTTGTATCGCCCAGTGTGAACCAAGTCTTTGCCTGTCGCCGCTGGATTCTTTTGATGCTCTTGATTGAGCGAGGCTATTCTCTTTCCCTTCGTACCGCCGTTATGTCAGAAATCCTTTTGTGGCAGATGAGGCTATTACACGCTTTCTCGCATTTGGGGGTGAACGACAAAAGCAACTAGCCTTGTAGGTAAGGAGGAAGAGATAGAGAAAACCTCCTGCATGGACTGGCTACAGGTGAGCGGCGGTCTGTTGGCTGAGTAGTGGGAAACTCGCGTTTCCACACTGATGTAAGGATCGCCTTGATGGATCAAGCATGAATGTATCGTTATCAAGGAGGCCCACCCATGAGAGTCAGCGAAGCCATGTATCGTGGTGTCGAATGGTCTGGTCCCGATGTGTCGGTGAGAGAAATTGCTCGCATCATGCGTGACAAGGATATTGGCGCAATTCCTATTGGTGAGAACGATAAGCTGATCGGTATGGTCACTGATCGGGATATCGTTGCGCGTGGAATCGCCGAACAAGGAGATGTCTCCAATTTGACAGCAAGAGATGTCATGAATGAGGGCATCGTTTACTGCAAGGATAGCCAGGAGCTTGGTGAAGCGGCCAGACTCATGGAAGAGAAGCAAGTGAGGCGTCTCGTTGCCATTGACGAGAACAAGCGTATGGTGGGTATTTTGAGTTTGGGCGATATTTCCCATCGCGCATCATCGTCAATGGTTGCCGAGTTCGCGGAGAAGGTTTCCGCTCCTCACTGACCTGCCGGTGGCATGCATATGCCGCCCTTTATTTGCCATATGAGTGTTGTCATTCGCGGTGCGCTTAGCGCACCGCGTGTCGCTAAGACAACCTTCAGCTCATCAATATCTATCAATGCATAATGTCGGCGAGGGATCACCCCATGAGATAGGGGGTATCGTATGCCACTGCATAATCGTGATATCGCCGGACAATTCGATGAAGTGGCCGACCTGCTGGAAATCCAAGGTGCCAATACCTTCCGCGTGCGTGCCTATCGCAATGCGGCACGTACGTTGCGAGATCTACCGCATAGCATCATTGATATGGTCGAAGCCGGTGAGAAGCTGACGGAGCTGCCAGGCATAGGAAAGGATCTGGCAAGCAAGATCGAAACCATCGTGAAAACCGGCAAGTTTCCACAACTCGACAAGTTGAAAAAGAAAGTGCCGGCGGGGCTCACCGAGATCAAGGGAATTGCCGGACTCGGACCAAAACGAGTCGAGAAGCTTTATGAAGCACTGGGCGTGGAGGACTTGAAAGGGCTGAAAAAAGCCGCCGAGGATGGTCGAGTTCGTGAGCTGTCAGGTTTCGGAAGGAAAACTGAGGAGAATATCCTTCACGAGTTGGAAACTCGTGGTAGCGGTACGCGGAGAAGCTTGCTTTCTGAAGCCGAAAGTCGTGCCGAGCCACTCGTCGATTATCTCGACAGTATTGATGGAGTCGACAAGGTGGTGGTTGCTGGCAGTTACCGTCGTCGGAAAGAAACGGTCGGTGATCTCGATGTTCTGGTGTCCTGCACCAAGAACTCGCGGGTCATGCAGCGCTTCATCGACTACGAAGACGTCGAGGAGGTGGTTTCTCAAGGCGAGACGCGCGCTAGTGTGATCCTCAGGGGCGGTCTGCAGGTCGACCTTCGCGTGGTAGCGTCAAGCAGCTACGGTGCCGCGCTGGTCTATTTCACTGGCTCGAAAGCGCATACCGTGCAAGTTCGCAAGATGGGACAGGAGCAGGGGCTCAAGATCAACGAATATGGCGTCTTCGAAGGTAACAAGCGGGTTGCCGGCAAGACCGAAGAGGGAGTCTACGAGGTGCTGGGGCTGCCCTACATTGAGCCGGAGTTGCGTGAGAAACGGGGAGAGTTCGAAGCGGCACTAGATAACGCCTTGCCCGAGCTCGTCACGCTGAGTGATATCAAGGGCAACTTGCATAATCACACCAAGGCTTCTGACGGTTCCGCTACCCTGCGCGAGATGGCAGAGGCGGCCAAGGCTCAGGGGTGGGCCTATCTTGCCATCACCGATCATTCAAAAGCGCTGCGTATCGCCAATGGTCTGGATGAAGAGCGCTTGGCCAAACAGATCGACGAGATCGATGCCCTGAATGATGAACTCAGCGACATCACGCTGCTGAAGTCGATCGAAGTGGATATTCTGGAGAATGGCAGTCTAGACCTGCCTGATACCATATTGCAGCGACTCGATTTGCGGGTCTGCTCCGTACACAGCCATTTCGGGCTGTCTCGGGACAAGCAGACACGCCGTCTCCTACGGGCTATGGACAACCCTTGCTTCAATATACTGGGCCATCCCACTGGTCGGTTGATTGGATCGCGGGAGGCCTATCCCGTCGATATGGAACGGGTCATCGATCATGCCAAGGAGAATGGCTGTGTGTTGGAGATCAATGCCCAGCCACAACGGCTCGACCTCGATGACGTTTACTGCAAGATAGCCTGCGAAGTAGGTGTAAAGCTGGCTATCAGTACGGATGCCCACACCCCCCACCATTTCGGCTTCATGCGTTATGGCATCG
The DNA here is from genome assembly GCF_000409775.1 of Litchfieldella anticariensis FP35 = DSM 16096. Lineage (GTDB taxonomy): Bacteria > Pseudomonadota > Gammaproteobacteria > Pseudomonadales > Halomonadaceae > Litchfieldella > Litchfieldella anticariensis. Next base: position 56,796 of record NZ_KE332397.1, read on the forward strand.
ACCAGGCGCGCCGTGGTTGGGCCACGGCCGAGGATGTGGTCAATACGCGCTCTCTGAAAGGGTTGCGTGAACTAATGACGCGGTAGTGCACAGTTTGTGCACTGGATGGCAGAAAGGGGGCTGATAAAAAGAAAAACCGCCATCTGGAAACAGAGATGGCGGTTTTTTTGCGGTGTTCTCTGGTCGGAGCGACAGGATTCGAACCTACGACCTCTGCCTCCCGAAGGCAGCGCTCTACCAAGCTGAGCTACGCTCCGACGACGTTGGGCTGGCGCCTCAACGGTGGGCTATTATACGGACTCCCAACCTAGATGCAATATGTAGGCATCCGCTCAGTTCTCGCGCTCAACGGCCAGTCGAGCGAGTTCTGCCATGCTGTCGCGATAGCGGCTGGGGGGCAGTGCATCGAGCTGTGCCAAGGCCTTGGCGGCCATTTCCTCGGCACGGGCACGCGTGTACTCCAAGGCACCGGTATCGCGGACGATGGCAAGTACATCATCGAGGTGATCGAGACCCCCTTGACGGATCGCTTGACGGATCAGCTTGGTCTGGTCTGGACTGCCGGCCACCATGGCCTGGATTAGGGGTAGGGTAGGCTTGCCTTCGGCAAGGTCGTCGCCGACGTTCTTGCCCATGGCTTGGGCATCGCCTTGGTAGTCGAGCAGGTCATCAATGAGTTGGAAGGCCAGCCCCAGATAGCGGCCGTAGTATTGCAGGGCGCTTTCCTGTTCGGGGCTGGCGCTGGCGAGGATCGCTCCGCTGTGCGAGGCGGCTTCGAATAGCATCGCCGTTTTGCCTTGAATCGTCTCAAAGTAAGCGGACTCATCGACGTCGGGATTGCCGACATTGGTGAGCTGCAGGACTTCGCCCTCGGCAATGGTGCAGGTCGCCGCGGAGAGCACATCCATGACCCGCATCGAGCCGACCTGGACCATCATTTGAAATGAGCGGGAATAGAGGAAGTCACCAACCAACACTGAGGGGGCGTTGCCCCACGCATCATTGGCGGTGGCCTTGCCTCGGCGCATGTGCGATTCATCGACCACGTCGTCATGCAGTAGGGTGGAGGTATGCATGAATTCGATCAGGGTAGCCAGGGTGACATGCTGGTTACCGTCGTACCCCAGAGCGCGTGCAGCCAGTAGTACCAATAGAGGGCGCAAGCGCTTGCCGCCACTCTCGATGATATAGTGGCCGATGGTTTCGACGAGCGGCACGCGAGAGGCCAACTGGGCGAGAATGGTACGATCGACAGCGGCGAAATCCTCCGCCACCACGGCATGGATGGGCGATGCTGTAGGCTGCATGGGCTAGCTGCTTGTAGAAGGTGGGGCCGTGCTTGGCAGTTAGCCATGCCGGCCTTGGATTGGGGGTAATGCTATGAGGGCCCCCGAGAGGCGTCAAGCAAGGGAGTAAAAGGGCTCCCTCTTGTGTCGCATACAGGGCGCGGTTATAATCCGCGACCCGACTCATCATGCTCCCTGTCAGATGGCTGCCGAAAGGGGCGCCACTCGCCGCAGGTCGACGAAGAGCGCAACCCGATGAGTGTTTGGAGAACGTCTACTATGTATGCAGTTATCAAGAGCGGTGGCAAGCAGTACCGCGTTCAGGAAGGCCAGACACTGAAGCTCGAGAAGCTGGAAGTGCCGACAGGCGAGACTCTCGAATTCGACCAGGTGCTGCTGGTCGCCGATGGCGGCGACGTCAAGGTCGGCGCGCCTTTGGTTGATGGTGCCAAGGTGGCTGCCGAAGTCGTGTCTCATGGGCGCGGCGATAAGGTGACGATCCTCAAGTTCCGTCGCCGTAAACACCACATGAAGCGTCAGGGCCACCGTCAGTGGTTCACTGAAGTCAAGATCACCGGGATCTCCGCGTAAGCGGATGCCCCTCAACGAGCGAGGTATTTGCAATGGCTCATAAGAAGGCTGCCGGTTCCACGCGTAACGGTCGCGATTCCGAATCCAAACGTCTGGGCGTCAAGCTGTTCGGCGGTCAGGCCGTCACTCCGGGCAACATCATCGTCCGTCAGCGTGGTACCAAGTTCCATGCTGGCGCAGGCGTTGGCATCGGCAAGGATCACACCCTATTCGCCTTGAACGAAGGTGTGGTCAAGTTCGAGACCAAGGGTCCGAAAAGCCGCAAGTTCGTGAGCGTCGTCTTCGCCTGAGAAATCACGAACGTTGCACTGAAAAGGCCCCGCCAGCGCGGGGCTTTTTCGTATCATGGCAGTAGTGGCTGCCAGGAGAATGACAGATGCAGTTCGTCGACGAAGCCTCGATCATCGTGGAAGCCGGCAAGGGTGGCAATGGTTGCCTGAGCTTTCGGCGCGAGAAGTACGTACCCAAGGGTGGCCCGGACGGTGGCGACGGTGGCCATGGGGGGAGTGTGTATCTGATCGGGGACGATGCCCTGAACACTCTGATCGACTTCAAGTACCAGCGTTTCTACAAGGGCCAGAACGGTCAACCGGGCATGGGGCGTCAGATGAGCGGCAAGGCTGGTGACGATCTGCACGTCAAGGTGCCGGTGGGCACTACGGTGATCGATGAGGATACCCTCGAGGTAATCGCTGATGTCACCGAGGCCGGTCAAGTGGTGTTGGTGGCCCAGGGCGGACGCCGCGGACTTGGCAACGTACATTTCAAGTCATCGACCAACCGTGCTCCTCGACGCACGACACCAGGAACCGAGGGCGAGCGTCGCAACCTACGCCTGGAGATGAAGGTCATGGCTGACGTCGGTCTACTGGGCATGCCCAATGCCGGCAAATCGACACTGATTCGTGCTGTTTCAGCTGCCAAGCCCAAAGTTGCCAACTATCCGTTCACCACGCTGGTGCCCAATCTTGGCGTGGTGAAGCTGGGCCAGCATGAACACTTCGTGATGGCCGACGTGCCGGGGCTGATCGAAGGTGCCTCGGATGGGGCTGGACTGGGGCTGCGCTTCCTCAAGCACCTGACCCGCACGCGGCTGCTGTTCCATGTCATCGATGTGGCCCCCTTTGACGAGTCCGACCCGGTGACAGCTGCCGAAGCGATCTTTCACGAGCTTGAGCAGTTCTCGCCGACCCTAGCCGAGCGGCCGCGCTGGCTGGTACTCAACAAGTTCGATTTGTTGCCGGAAGATGAGCGCGAGGCTCGGGCCAAGGAGATCATTGAGCAACTGGGTTGGGATGGCCCGGTGTTCCGTATCGCAGCGATCAGCGGTGAAGGTACCCAGGCACTGGTGCAGGCGGCGCATCGTTGGTTGACTGAGCAACGTCGCCTGGAGAACGAGGACGAAGAGGCTGCCGAACGCGAACGCGAGATGCGCGAACGCATGGAAGCCGAGGCGGTGGCACGTACCGAGGCGCGGCTTGGGCGCAAGCGCAAGCGTGACGACGAAGAGGATGACGACGACTTCGACGACGATGATTATGATGTCGAGGTCGAATATGTTCCTTGAGTGACAAACTGGTAGCGTTTGGCCATCGCTCGCCCAGTGTCGCGAATTTTATCGTGCTGAGTGATCCAGGCTTCAGGAGAGAGAATCGTGAGCAACGAGCAAGCACCAGGGCGCGAGGCGCTGTCCGGTGCGCGGCGGCTGGTGGTGAAAATTGGCAGTGCGTTGCTGACTAACGACGGACGAGGCCTCGACGAGGCTGCCATCGGTGGCTGGGTAGACCAGATTGCCGAGCTTCATCGCCGGGGAGTCGAGGTGGTCTTGGTCTCCTCCGGTGCTGTGGCTGCCGGTATGGTGCGGCTGGGTTGGCAGGCACGGCCATCCGCCGTACATGAATTGCAAGCGGCAGCGGCGGTAGGTCAGAACGTCCTGACCGAGTGTTACGAGGGGCACTTCGCTCGTCATCGCCTGCTTACCGCTCAGATCCTGCTGACCCATGACGACCTCTCTAACCGCAAGCGCTATCTCAATGCACGTTCAGCACTGCGTACCTTGGTCGATCTGCGGGTCGTGCCGGTGATCAACGAGAACGACACCGTGGTCACCGATGAGATTCGTTTCGGCGACAACGACACCTTGGGTGCCTTGGTGGCGAATTTGCTCGAGGCTGATGCGCTGGTCATTCTTACCGACCAGGAAGGGCTTTACGACGCCGATCCACGACATCATCCCGAGGCGCGTCTGATACATGAAGGGCGCGCTGATGATCCGGCTTTGGCTCTCGTGGCTGGTGGTGGCGGTGCATTGGGGCGCGGTGGTATGACCACCAAGGTGCGGGCGGCCAAGCTCGCGGCTCGTTCGGGTGCCGTCACGGCGATTGCCAGTGGCCGACAGCCCCAAGTGCTGGCCCGCCTGATCGAGGGCGAGCGCTTAGGCACGTTGCTGCGTCCGGAACAGGCGCCGATCGCTGCGCGCAAGCGCTGGCTGGCAGGCCAGCTTCAAGTGCGTGGCAGTTTGACGTTGGATGCCGGTGCGGTGAAAGTGCTTCGTGGGCGTGGTTCCAGCTTGCTGCCGGTGGGTGTCAAGGCGCTATCGGGAAGTTTCGTGCGTGGCGACATGGTGGTCTGTATTGACGAACAAGGGGAGCGGGTTGCCAAGGGGCTGGTCAATTACGGTGCCGAGGAAGCGGTGAAGATTCTCGGCAAGCCTAGCCACCAGATCGAATTGATACTCGGCTACATGGAAGCGCCGGAACTGATTCATCGCGATAACCTCGTGGTACTTTGAGGTGGTTTCCGACCGCATGTGTGGGACGCCTCGTGTGAGCTTCAGTCCCGAGGCATGCGGTTTCCAGGCATGTTGAATGTGGCAAGAGGGCGGGTGCCATGATAGAATGCGCCATCCTCTCAGACATGGCCCGGTGGTTGAGTTCAGCCAAAGTGGGGCAAGCCGGCTGGAAAATCTCTTATTTTTCAGTCAGGTCAAATAGTTACCGAATAGACGGTTTAGAATTTCTCCAAGGAGACAGTAGTGGCTAACAGCAAGCAAGCCCGCAAGCGTGCCCGTCAGGCGGAAGGCCGCCGTGTACTGAAGGCGAGTCAGCGCAGCATGGTTCGTACCTATATCAAGCGCGTCATCAAAGCCATCAATGGCGGTGACCACGCGCAGGCCATGGCTGAATTCAAGGCGGCGCAGCCGGTGATCGACCGTATCGCCGACAAGGACGTGCTGTCCAAGAAGAAGGCAGCGCGTCTGAAGAGTCGTCTGAACAAGCGAATTAAGGCGCTGGCTGCGTAAGCCGGACGCTTCAGGGACATTCTGGAATCCGTTGCGCCTTTAACAAGCGCTAGGTTTCCAGGGGATCCTGTAAAAAAACCGGCTTCGGCCGGTTTTTTTGTATTGCAGCACTTGTACTTCGGCCTCAAGGCAAACAAAGGCACGACGAGCAGCGTGAGCAACGACGACCGACAGACAACCTCGACGACCGACAGCACGGGTACGGTGGCAGCCGCTCAGCCGCCGGCACGTGCCGGACTGATGCGTTCAGGCATGATCGTCAGTGCCATGACCATGCTTTCACGGGTCATGGGGTTGGTACGGGATGTAGTGATTGCCACTTTGCTTGGTGCCGGTAGTGGGGCAGACGCTTTCTTCGTGGCGTTCAAGATTCCCAACTTCATGCGCCGGCTGTTTGCCGAGGGAGCGTTCAACCAGGCTTTCGTGCCAGTGCTTTCGGAGTATGCCACCCAACGCTCGAGGGATGAGGTGCGTGAATTGCTGGATGCGGTGGCTGGTAGTCTGGCGATGGTGCTGGCATTGCTTACGGCTGTTGCCATGCTGGCGGCCCCCTGGTTGGTGTGGTTGTTTGCTCCGGGCTTCGGCCGTGATCCCGAGAAGCTTGCCATGACCGCCGATATGCTGCGGTTGACCTTTCCTTACTTGCTGTTGATTTCACTGACGGCGTTTTCCGGCAGCGTGCTCAATACCTGGAACCGCTTTGCGGTGCCGGCCTTCACGCCGGTCTTGCTGAACCTGGCGCTGATCGGCGCGGCTCTGCTGTTGGCACCGCTGGTAAGTGAGCCGGCCTTGGCGCTGGCCTGGGGCGTGCTGATTGCCGGGGTCGCGCAATTGGCCTTTCAGGTACCGTTCTTGGCGCGCCTAGGCCTGTTACCTCGCCCATGGCCAGCTTTTGCTCACGAGGGAGTGCGACGTATCCTCAGGCTCATGACGCCGGCGCTGTTCGGCGTTTCGGTGTCGCAGGTCAACCTGCTGCTGGATACCGTGCTGGCATCGTTGCTGGCAGCGGGCAGCGTCTCCTGGCTGTATTACTCGGATCGCCTGGTGGAGCTGCCGCTCGGGGTGTTCGGGATCGCTATCGGTACCGTGATCCTGCCGGCTCTCTCCAAGCGCCACGCCGAGCAGTCCAGCGAACACTTCGCCGCCATGCTCGATTGGGCGCTACGCGGCGTATTGCTACTGGGCATGCCAGCAGCCCTGGCGCTGGCAGTGCTGGCCGAGCCGCTGTTGATCACATTGTTCCATTACGGTGCCATGACCGACCGCGACATCGCGATGGCGGCCATGAGCTTGCGTGCTTATGCGCTGGGGCTCGTTGCTTTCATGCTGATCAAGGTGTTGGCCCCCGGTTTCTTCGCTCGTCAGGACACCAAGACCCCGGTCAAGGTTGGCATCATCGCCATGGTGGCCAACATGGTGTTGAACCTGATCTTGATCTGGCCTCTGGCCCACGCTGGCCTGGCGCTCGCTACGTCGCTCTCCGCGTTTCTCAACGCCGGCCTGCTGGGCCATCTGCTACGCCGGCAAGGTGTGCTCCGTTTCCAGCCCGGTTGGGGGCGTTTCGCTTGTCAGCTAGGCGGTGGTTGTCTGGTGCTAGGGGTGGGGCTTGCTTGGCTGGCACCGGGTTGGCAGCAGTGGTTGGGCTGGGAGTTGGAGACTCGGGTGCTTCATCTATCCGGTTTGGTGGTAGGCGGTGTGGCGGTATATTTTGCGTGGTTGGCGCTGGTGGGGATTCGCCTGCGGCACTTTCGTTTGCAAGGATAGGTGATGACATGGATGGACGTCTGCATGGATAGGCGCCTGTCAGGCTGACCGTTATAATGAAAGACTTTGACTGGCCGTGAGCGACGCATGGAATTGATCCGAGGATTGCACAATCTGCGCGAGGAATACCGCGGTTGCGTGGCGACCATCGGCAACTTCGATGGTGTGCACCGTGGCCACCAAGCGATTCTCGAACAGTGTCGCGAGCGAGCCGCGGCCCTTGGGTTGCCGGTCACCGTGGTGGTTTTCGAGCCGCAGCCTCGCGAGTATTTTGCCGGCGACCAGGCACCTCCACGCCTGACCCGGCTGCGCGATAAGGTCAAGTTGCTGGTCGAACATGGCGCCGAACGGGTACTGTGCTTGCCGTTCAATGACGCCTTGCGCCGGCTCACGGCCCTTGAATTCATCGATCGGGTATTGATCGAGGGCCTGGGAGTGCGTCACCTCGTGGTAGGTGACGACTTCCGCTTTGGTTGCGATCGCGCCGGTGATTTTGCCTTGCTGGCCAAGGTCGGACGTGAAGCCGGTCCCGATCGGGGGTTCAATGTCGAGCATACCCGTACCTTTGTTCTCGATGACGAGCGGGTTTCCAGTTCTCGGGTGCGTACCCTATTGGCAAGTGGTAATTTCGCACAAGCACGACGCATGCTGGGACGGGCGTATCGGCTGGGAGGGCGCGTGGTCGCCGATCAGCAGCTCGGGCGTACCATCGGTGTGCCCACGGCCAACCTGCCACTGTTGCCATTACCGCTGGCGTTGCGTGGCGTCTATGCGGTGATCGTGGATTTGGCCGATGGTCGTCGTTACACGGCGGTCGCGAATATTGGCTGGCGGCCAACGGTGAAAAGCACGCGACCGGTTCTTGAGGTCCATCTGTTCGATTTCGACGAAGAGCTTTATGGCCAGCGCCTGACGGTGATCCCCTGTGCAAGGTTGCGTGGTGAGATCCGTTTCGACGACTTCGAGACTCTCAAGCGCCAGATACAGGCCGATCTGGTTCAAGCGCGACGCTATTTCGACCGGCAAGGCTTTCACGCTGTTGGTCGACCGGGCGACGACATCACACTCCCTCTGGCATCGGCGCCGCTGGCGCGCGAGGCCGCGACTTCTGATTCCTCGGTGGGCCGTACGGCCACCGGGTGCGACGATGATGGACACTCATGAGCGACTACAAGCATACCCTGAACCTGCCCGAGACTGACTTCCCGATGCGCGGCAATTTGCCCAAGCGTGAACCGGGTCGCGTGGCGCGCTGGGAAGAAATGAACCTATACCGGCGGTTGCGTGAAGAATTCCAGGGACGTGAGTCCTTCGTGCTCCATGATGGCCCTCCCTACGCCAATGGCAGCATCCATATCGGGCATGCCGTCAATAAGGTCCTCAAGGACATCATTGTCAAATCAAAGGGGTTGGCTGGGTACGACGCCCCCTATGTGCCGGGTTGGGACTGCCATGGTCTGCCTATCGAGCACAAGGTCGAGACCACTTATGGCAAGCACTTGCCACCGGATGAAGCGCGCCGGTTGTGCCGTGAGTACGCCAGCGAGCAAATCCAGGGCCAGATGAAGGACTTCGTGCGTTTGGGGGTGATCGGCGACTGGGATAATCCCTATCGCACCATGGACTACGTCAACGAAGCTGGTGAGATCCGTGCCTTGGCCGAAATGGTTAAGGGCGGTTACGTGTTCAAGGGGCTCAAGCCGGTCAACTGGTGTTTCGACTGTGGTTCGGCACTCGCCGAAGCAGAAGTCGAGTATGCCGATAAGAAGTCTGACGCCATTGACGTGGCTTTCCCCTGCGCCGACGAGGACAAGCTTGCTCATGCCTTCGGTCTGTCCGAGCTTCCCAAGCCGGCGGCCATCGTGATCTGGACCACCACACCTTGGACGATCCCGGCCAACCAGGCACTCAACGTTCATCCGGATTTCACCTATGCGCTGGTCGATGTCGGCGACCGCTTGTTGGTGTTGGCTGAGGCACTGGTAGAGAGCTGTCTTGAGCGTTTCAGTCTCGAAGGCGGGATCATCGCTACCGCTCACGGTGCTCGCCTTGATCGAGTCAACTTCCACCACCCCCTCTATGATCGCTTGTCGCCAGTCTACCTGGCGGATTATGTGGAGAGCGACGTCGGCAGTACCGGTGTCGTCCATTCGGCGCCGGCCTACGGAGAGGATGACTTCGTTACCTGCCGGGCACATGGCATGGGGTTCGATGAGATCCTCAACCCAGTGCAAGGCGATGGTGTCTATGCCGAAGATCTACCCTTCTTCGGTGGTCAATTGATCTGGAAGGCCAATCCGGCAATCGTCGCCAAGCTAGAGGAAGTCGGTGCCCTGCTGGCACACAAGACGATCACCCACAGCTACATGCATTGCTGGCGCCACAAGACACCGGTGATCTACCGTGCCACCGCCCAATGGTTCGTGGGCATGGACCGCGAGGGTATCAATGGCAAGAGCCTGCGACAGCGTGCCCTGGAAGGAATCGATGCAACCCAATTCACTCCCTCCTGGGGCAAGGCGCGATTGCACTCGATGATTGCCAACCGTCCCGACTGGTGCATCTCGCGGCAGCGCAACTGGGGGGTGCCGATTCCCTTCTTCCTGCACAAGACAACCCGCGAGTTGCATCCGCGTACTGCGGAACTGATGGAAGCGGTCGCCAAGCGCGTGGAGAAGGAAGGGATCGACGCTTGGTTCCGTCTCGACCCCGTCGAGCTGTTGGGTGATGAGGCTGCCGATTACGACAAGGTCACCGATACCCTCGATGTATGGTTCGATTCCGGCACCACCCATTGGCATGTACTGCGTGATTCCCATCAGTTGGGCCATACGCAGGGGCCGCGGGCCGATCTCTATCTGGAAGGTTCCGACCAGCATCGTGGCTGGTTCCACTCATCGCTGTTGACCGGCTGTGCCATCGATGGTCATCCGCCGTATCGTGGCCTGTTGACCCACGGTTTCACCGTCGATGCCCAAGGGCGCAAGATGTCGAAATCAGTGGGTAATGTCGTTGCACCCCAAGAGGTCATGGACAAGCTGGGTGCCGATATCCTGCGCCTTTGGGTGGCTTCCACCGATTACTCCGGCGAGATGGCGGTTTCCGACGAGATACTGAAGCGTACTGCCGACGTCTACCGTCGTATTCGCAATACTTCACGATTCCTGCTCGCCAACCTCAATGGTTTCGAGCCCGATCGCGATGCCGTGGTATTCGACGACATGTTGGCGCTGGATCAATGGGTGGTCGACCGTGCCGCTCAGTTGCAGGCGCGCATCGAAAAGGCCTATACCGACTATCGTTTCCTCGACGTCTATCAGCAGGTACATACTTTCTGTGCCCGTGAGCTGGGTAGCTTCTATCTCGACGTGATCAAGGATCGTCAATACACTACCCAGGCTGACTCTCTGGCACGGCGCAGTTGCCAGACCGCCCTCTATCATGTGGTTGAGGCGCTGGCTCGTTGGGTAGCGCCGATTCTGTCGTTCACCGCCGAGGAGATCTATGAGCATATCCCCGGCACGCGCAAGGATAGCGTGCTGCTCGAGACCTACTATCAGGGGCTTGGCACGCTCGCCGAGGATGCCGAGTTTGGCCGCGACTTCTGGGAGCAGGTGCTGGAGGTCAAGCAGGCGGTCAATAAATGCTTGGAAGATGCCCGCAATGCCAAGCGAATCAAGAGCGGCCTGGCTGCCGAGGTGACCTTGTATGTCGACGACACCTTGCGGAATACCTTGTCGCGGCTCGGTGACGAACTGCGCTTCGTGCTGTTGACCAGCGATGTGCGATTGGCGCCCTTGGCCAAAGGTGGCGAGGCAGAGGTGACCGAACTAGATGGGCTCAAGGTCGCCGTGTTGGCATCTCCACACACCAAGTGTGAACGTTGCTGGCATCACCGCGAGGATGTCGGGACCCATGTCGAATATCCAGACCTGTGTGGACGTTGCATCTCCAACCTGCCGGAGGGATCAGGTGAAGAGCGTCACTATGCCTGAGCAGCAGGGAGAGCGTAATCGCCCCATGCGTCGGCCACTGCGTTGGTTAGGGCTGGCGGTGCTGGTGATCGCGCTCGACTTGGCGACCAAGGCCATGGCCAGTGCTTGGCTGAGTTATGCTCAGTCTGTGGAAATTCTGCCGGTGTTCAACCTGACGTTGTTGCATAACACAGGAGCGGCATTCAGTTTCCTGGCGGGCCATGATGGCTGGCAGCGCTGGTTCTTCGCCGTGATTGCCATCGGAGCGAGCGTGGGCCTATCGATCTGGATGAGCCGCCTGAAGGCGCACGAGACGATACTGGCCGTATCACTGGCGCTGATCATTGGTGGTGCGCTGGGTAACCTTTATGATCGGCTCGTGCACGGTTACGTGATCGATTTTCTCTCTTTCTATTGGGGGCAGTACTACTTCCCCGCCTTCAACTTGGCCGATGTCGCCATTACCTTGGGAGCCTGTGGGCTGATCTGGGAATCATTGCGCGATGTACGGCGTCATAAGAAGTCCTGAGTCACTATTGAGATGAGCCAGACGCTGGCAAGAGGGCAATGATGAGCGATTACCGTATCGGTGAAGGCATGGAAGTTACCCTGCACTTTACCCTCAAGCTCGAGGATGGCACCGTGGTCGACTCTACTAGAGACAAGGAACCGGCCACGTTTCAGGTTGGTGATGGCAATCTGCCACCTGGCTTTGAATTCCCGCTCGAAGGATTGACCGATGGTGACAGTGGCCGCTACGAGATCCTTCCCGAGCATGCTTTCGGCCAACACAATCCACAAAACGTACAATTGCTCAAGCGTGAGGATTTCGAGGATATCGAACTGGAGGTAGGGACAGTGATGTCGTTCGCTGATCCTGCCGGTGGCGAACTGCCCGGTGTGATCGCCAGTATCGAGGACGACCACGTGGAAGTCGACTTCAATCATCCTCTCGCTGGGCGTACCCTGACCTTCGAAGTGGAGGTCATCAGTGTTCGTCCCGCCACCATGCATTGAGCCCTGACAGGCAAGCGAGGCAAGTATGCAGATCAAGCTGGCCAATCCCCGCGGTTTCTGTGCCGGCGTCGATCGTGCCATCGAGATCGTCAACCGTGCCTTGGACGTATTTGGGCCACCAATTTACGTGCGCCATGAAGTCGTGCATAACCGCTTCGTGGTCGATACCTTGCGTAATCGAGGGGCGATATTCGTCGAGGAACTGCACGAAGTGCCCGATGATGTAATTGTGATCTTTTCCGCGCATGGCGTATCCCGAGCCGTTCAGAAAGAAGCTGAACGCCGCGGGCTACGTATATTCGATGCTACCTGCCCATTGGTTACCAAGGTGCACATGGAAGTGTTGCGTTATGCCAAACGCGGCCAGGAGTGCATCCTGATCGGCCACCAAGGGCACCCAGAGGTGGAAGGTACCATGGGGCGTTACGACACCTCATATGGTGGTGCCATCTATCTGGTGGAGGATGAAACCGACGTGGCGGCACTTGAGGTCAAGGATCCCCGTCGTCTGGCCTTTGTGACCCAAACTACGTTATCGATGGATGATACCGCTCGGGTGATAGATGCCCTGCGAGACAAGTTTCCCGAAATCCAGGGACCCCGCAAGGACGATATCTGCTACGCCACCCAGAACCGCCAGGACGCTGTGCGTGGGTTGGCTGAGGAAAGCGATCTGGTGCTGGTGGTGGGTAGCCCCAACAGTTCCAACTCCAATCGCCTGCGCGAACTCGCCGAGCGTGCCGGCACACCGGCCTATCTGATCGATGACGCCAGCCAGATTGAGGCGTCCTGGCTGGAAGATATCGAGATCATTGGCATTACCGCTGGCGCTAGTGCGCCAGAGGTGTTGGTCAAGGGCGTGATCGAGCGGCTACAGGCATTGGGTGCCGATGCCCCAGAGGAGCGGTTGGGCCGTGAAGAAACCATTACCTTTTCCATGCCGCGTGAACTGCGGGAGCAGGTGATCGTCAGCGAATGAGCGTTGATCGCTCATTTTCATGGAATGGCGATGCGATAGCGGAGCTGATCAAAAAAACCGGGCCGATGGCCCGGTTTTTTGATATTGGATCTATGGCTCGCAATCGTCGTGATACATACTGAAACGCACAGAAACCTGACCCAATAGTGTATGGGGAAATCTCGACGTGACAAGCAGGGAAACGCTGAAGCGACAATCAGGGTTTACATTGATTGAATTGATGATAGTGGTCGTGGTGGTCGCCATACTTGCTTCCATTGCCTATCCCCTTTACTCCGGTTATCTCGAGCGGGCTCGTCGTACCGATGGTCAATCCATGCTGATGCAAGTCGCCGGCCACTTGGAACGCTGTTACACGGTGAATAGCTCTTACCAGAACTGTATTTCCGCTCTTGCTTCAGGAGGGATGGCGTCCGAAGACGGCCATTACACGGTTACCGCCACCTCGCTGTCAGCGTCCACCTTTACGCTATCTGCTGCACCCAAGGGAGCGCAGGCGGCAGATAGCTGTGGCAACCTGACCCTGAACCAAAGGGGAGAAAGAACGCCCGATGACTGCTGGTAACATGAGATCAGCCGAGGGCTTTACCCTGGTCGAGGCGTTGATCGCCTTGCTGATTTTGTCGTTCGGCTTGTTGGGAACCGCGGCGATGCAGCTCAAGGCCATGCAAGGAGTGCATGTCTCGTATCAGCGCTCCTTGGCCACACTGATGGCTTCTGATGCCAATGAACGATTATGGGCAGAGCTTGGAGAAGGCGATGGCACTTGCCCCAGTAGGGGCAGAGTGCAGGATCAGTGGCTGGTCAACTGGAGCCAGGCTTTGCCCGGAGCGGCGACTAGCTCCATCACGCAGCGGGGTGACTGTGAATACTTGATCACCGTGACGTGGGATGATGATCGCTTCGGTCCCGAGGGCGACATTTCGACCTTGACCTATGTTGCTCGTCTACCGGGGAAATCCTGATGGAAAGTGGGCGACATGCCAAAACCCAGCAAGGTCTGACCTTGGTCGAACTGATGGTGGCCCTGTTGATAGGCCTGCTTATTACCTTAGGGGCGACCCAACTTTTCATCACCAGCAAGCGCTCGTTCAATCGGGTCGAGTCATTGGCAAAGCGACAGGAAGCCATGCGCTTTCTCGTCGACTCCCTCTCTCTGGATATACGTACCGCCGATAAAGGGGGCATCACGACCAATGGCGATGACGTCTTGAGGCTGACGTATTCGGGAACGAGGACAGAAGATCCCTATTGCCGCTTCACGGAAGCATTACAGTGGGTGGAATACACCCACGATGATCCGTCATCTTCTGTCAGAATTCGGTATCAATGTACCGACACTGGTGACATGAGCCCAGCACCACTGGTGGATGGCATCGCAGGAATCGGATTCTCGGTAGCGGCCGACGGCACGTATGTCGACGTCGATACTCTGTTTCTGCCACTGGATGAAGAGACAGAAGATGAGCGTTCCATCAGGTTCAGAGTGACAAACCGAAACAGCGTAATCGAATAGTCGTTGGCTGGTGTTTGGGTAGGGAAACGTCAACAGCCGTTTCCGGCTTCTATCCGTATTCTTCCCATGTTGCTCATCACCAGCTGAACCGCCTGCCCATGACGGCCGCAGACATTGAAGGTGCCATTATACCCACGCGGCCACCCAGTCGCCGGAAAGCGAATGAAGCGGTAGTCATTGCGAAAGGTGATGGATTCCAATTCGCTAGCGGCCAACACTCTCAATATAGGCTCGTCCGCGCTTCGTATGCCTCCATCGGCACGACCCTCGATGATCATCAGCGGAGCTGTCCAGTCGTCCAGGCAGATTTTCTGGTCATGAGTGGGGCAGACGGTGATGGTGGTCCTTCGAGTCACCGCGGTACTCTTCGCTTGAGCCAGGGCCGATTTGATGCGAAGCCCTTCCGCCGCGACCTGATGACGGGCAGTGAAAGCCTGCAGACTGGGAACCGCCCAAGTGGTCATAAGGACTGCCACAGCGATCACGATCAACAGTTCAATCAACGTGAACCCCCAAGGGGGGTGGTCAATTCGGTGAGTGATGCGTCCATAGCGGGCACCTGGCCTGGTATGCTGACAAAGGTCGTGCATGCTGCCCTCCTTGGCAGGCGTGCGGGATGCCTTAGCATAACTGAAACCTATATAAGTCGAATTGCAATTTCGTGTGAGTGATTTCCTACCGTGAGTGACTTCCTGATTGTGGGGGGCGGTGTCATCGGCATGATGACAGCGCTGCAGTTGGCCGACGCTGGTCATGAAGTGACGCTTCTCGACCGCAATGACTGCGGTCGAGAAGCGTCGTGGGCGGGCGGGGGCATCGTCTCGCCCCTGTATCCATGGCGCTATAGCGCGCCCATATCGAACCTGTCACGTTGGTCGGAGGGGTATTATCCCGAACTCGCCTTGCGTCTGTTGGAAGAGACCGGAATCGATCCGGAGTATCGCCAAAAGGGGCTTCTCTACCTGCATGTCGATGATGAAACCAAGGCATTGGTCTGGGCACGCGAGGTAGGCAAGCCACTTGAACGGGTCGACCGTGATTTCCTTTATGCCAAGGAGCCCAACGCCGCACCCGGCTGCGATGGCGCCTTGTGGATGCCGACACTCGGGAGTATTCGCAATCCGCGCCTGCTCAAGGCGCTACGTACACGCTTGATGGCTATGCCACGGGTATCTTTGAAAGAGGGAGTGGAGGTGACCGGTCTGCGCCGGCAAGAAGGGCGTATCGTGGCGTTGGAAACTTCCTCTGGAGTCATCGCGGTACCCGAGGCAAGCGGTCAGGTGATCGTGTGCGGTGGTGCCTGGGCAGCACAGTTGATGGAAAGCATCGGAGTACGCTTGCCGGTGCGTCCAGTCAAAGGGCAGATGATCCTGTTCAAGGCTCCACCAGGACTGGTGCAGCGAGTGGTATTGATGGATGGACGTTATGTGATTCCACGCGGTGATGGCCGGGTACTGGCCGGCTCGACATTGGAAGAAGTTGGTTTCGACAAAGCGCCCACCGTGGATGCGCGTGACTCGCTATGGCACAGTGCCACACGTATCATCCCCGCCTTGGCCGATTGTGAGATCGAGCATCATTGGGCAGGGCTGCGGCCCGGGTCGCCGGATGGAATTCCATTCATCGGCGCGCTACCAGGATTCGACAACTTGCATGTCAACGCCGGACACTACCGTAATGGCTTGGTGTTGGCACCCGCTTCGACTCGGCTGTTGGTTGACCAGTTGCTGGAACGTGAGCCGATCATTGATCCAGCGCCATATTGGCCTGCGCTATGAGCGTAGGCAAGGAACCGCTATGTATGAGGAAGCTGGGGGTATCGAGCCCGGCCGCAGTGAGTGTGCGAGTGGGTCAGTCTTGCGTCTTGCGTTCTTCCAGATACTTGTCGCGGTGGGCGCTTGAGCAGAACCATTCACCTCGCTCGCGCAGAGCATCGCTTTCCGGAAGATGGACGTTACAGTAGGTGCAGCGGACCATATGTCCGCCCTCATCACGAATATCGTCTTTCTCGAGCAGTTCCTCGCGTTCGAGTTTCCATTCGCGGTACATGCGATAGAGTTTGAGACCGGCGAAGAACAGCACGGCAAAGATAATCAGGCGAATGAGCAACAGGTTCATCCTTATGTGACTCCCTTATGAGGCCGTTTGCTTTTGCCTGTGAGACGGCCATGCGGGACAATGACATTATCTGAGAGTTTCGAGAGATTTCCACGCCCATGCAAGACTTGACGCTGGTGATGGCCCAACTCGATCCACTGGTCGGCGATATCCCTGGCAACACCGACCTGGCTATCGAGACGGTACGCGAAGCATGCATCGAGCACGGTGCCGACATCGTGGTCCTGCCTGAACTGTTCCTGACTGGCTATCCGCCGGAGGATCTGCTGTTTCGCCCTTCGATGGAGAAGCGCTTACGCGAGGCCCGAGTGCGGATGGCTGAAAAGATCGCTCGCGATGTGCTGGTGATTGTCGGTTACCCCGGACGTCGCGAGGGCAAGCTCTACAACCTAGCCGGACTGCTCTACAACGGTGAGTGGCAGGAGGAGTATGCCAAGCAGGCCTTGCCCAACTATCAGGTCTTCGATGAACAGCGCTACTTCAGCCCTGGTCAGGAGACCTTGGTATTCAAGCATAAAGGCGTACGTCTGGGCATTTTAATTTGTGAGGATATCTGGGAAGACGCACCGGTAGCCCAGGCTCGCAAGGCAGGGGCCGATATCCTGATCACCCTAAACGCTTCTCCCTACCATCAGGACAAGCCGGCTGAACGTTTACGGCTGCTGGCCGGACGTGCAGAGCAGGTGAAGTGTCCATTGGTCTATGTCAATCAGATAGGTGGGCAGGACGATCTGGTCTTTGACGGTGGCTCAGCGGTGGTCGATGCCAAGGGGCAGCTCAAAGTGCAGGCCCCTTACTGGCAGGTCGGGTTGATGCCAGCACAGTTCATCAAGACCAAAAAGGGGTGGGAGCCTCGTGCCGGAGAAGTCGAACCCGAGGTCGACCCCGAGGAGAGCCTGTACTGTGCTCTGGTTACCGGCCTGCGCGACTATGTCAACAAGAGTGGCTTCAAGGGAGTGGTACTGGGGCTTTCCGGGGGCATCGACTCGGCACTGTCGTTGGCCATTGCCGTGGATGCTCTGGGTCCGCAGCGCGTTCAGGCGGTCATGATGCCCTATCATTACACCTCGGAGATATCCAAAGAGGATGCGGCCAAGCAGGCGAAGATGCTCGGCGTGCACTACGAGGTGCTGCCTATTGCTCCTATCGTCGAGGCATTCGACGATACCTTGGCGGAAAGTTTCGCTGGCACCCCTCGTGATACGACCGAGGAGAACCTACAGTCACGGGTGCGGGGAACGCTGTTGATGGCGATCTCCAACAAGAAAGGGGTAATGGTACTGACCACGGGTAACAAGAGTGAGATGGCCGTAGGGTATGCCACTCTCTATGGTGACATGGTCGGTGGCTACAATGCCTTGAAGGATGTCTACAAGACTTGGGTCTATCGCTTGGCTAAATGGCGCAATACCCAGGAACCAGCGATTCCTGAGCGGGTGATAGAGCGTCCGCCTTCCGCCGAGTTGGCGGCGGGGCAGCAAGACAGCGATTCACTTCCCCCTTATGACACCCTGGATGCCATCCTGTCGCGTTATATCGAGGGCGATATGAGCGCTGAGGCCATCATCGACGCCGGGTTTGACCGCGACGATGTCTATCAGGTGGTCAAGCTGGTAGACCGCTCCGAATATAAGCGGCGCCAGGCACCGATCGGTGTGCGCGTTACGCCACGAGGCTTCGGACGAGACCGGCGCTACCCGATCGTCAATGGCTGGCAGCCGGGTGAATGACGCTCAGCAGTGGATCTGAACATCGAGCGGCAAGAGAAACCCGTCAGTATCACATGAACTGACGGGTTTTTTTCATCAGACCGACAATGGCTTGGCATCCACATGCCGAGGCTGGAAGGTGCGGCCATTGAGGCGGGCGTTGTCGGGGTCATTCTCGATCAGGGTGGTGAGCACCTCGCGTGCCCGGTCACGCATATCGAGGCCCAGGTAGCCTTCCACCATCACCGCCAGGGCGTCTCGGGTCGCGGAGGATTGCGGATAATGCTCTATTACCCAGCGGCCACGCTCCACGGCTGCCAGATAGGCACCCTTGCGTAGATAGAAGTCTGCCACATGCAATTCATGCTCGGCCAGCAGGTTACGCAGGTAGACGATGCGCTGACGGGCATCGGGAGCATATTGACTGTCGGGAAAGCGTTGTACCAGTTCGCGGAAGTCGGCATAAGCATCGCGAGAGGCGCCCAGATCCCGCTTGGAGATATCGATCAACCGAAGACGCTCGAGGCTGAAACGACCGGCTTGATACGCCGCCAGACCGCGCATGTAATAAGCATAATCGACTTGGGGATGATCTGGGTTCAGGCGGATGAAACGGCTTGCGGCAGCACGTGCGGCTTCCCAGTTATCCACTTGATAATACGCATAGATCAGTTCGAGCTGCACTTGCTCGGCGTATTCGCCGAAGGGGTAGCGCGTATCGAGGGCCTCGAGTTGGTCGACTGCGCCACTGTAGTTGCCGCTGTCCAGTGATGAACGGGCCTGTTGGTAGAGTTCGTTCTCCGCGAGTTGGGGAACGTCGCTATCCTCATTGTCGTTGGTACTGGCACATCCAGCCAACAGGGCAACAACGAGAGCAAAGGCACCTAGTCGGGTGCCGCTAATGAAAACGCGCATCATGATCCTCGTATCAACCAACTCGGGCGGCCATGATAGAATTGACCGCATTCGGCTCACAATAAAGCCCTCACTATAAAGTACTGTCGAGCGCCATGAAACACGGTTCTGTGCATGGGTTCGACTGTGGCGAGATCCTTGATCCATGGCACAGGCGCATTTTTCCTCTATGACCGAAACCTTTCATCGTAACGAACGCGTTCCCGAGGCCATGGCAGGCCAGCGCTTGGACCAAGCAGCATCTGCAATCTTTACCGATTTCTCACGTGAACGGTTGAAAACGTGGATCAAGCAAGGTGCCCTGACGCTGGATGGTGGTCAGGCTCGCCCCAAGGACAAGGTTTATGGTGGCGAACGTCTTGAACTGCATGCCGAGCTCGAAGAGGATCACCGCTTCGAACCCCAGGACATCGCGCTGAGCATCGTCTTCGAAGATGACGAGGTACTCGTGATCGATAAGCCAGCCGGGCTGGTAGTGCACCCTGCTGCCGGCAATCCAGACGGCACCCTGTTGAATGCGGTATTGCACCATTGCCCGGAATTGGTCAGCGTGCCACGGGCCGGTATCGTGCATCGCCTGGATAAGGACACCACAGGCCTGATGGTGATTGCCAAGACACTGGCAGCGCAGACCTCCCTGGTCGATCAGATGCAGGCACGCACGGTAGCTCGGGAATACGATGCCGTGGTGACCGGGGTGATGACTTCCGGGGGCACCGTAGATGCGCCGATCGGTCGCCATCCCAAGGATCGTAAGCGCCAGGCGGTGACGGCATCCGGTAAGGCTGCTGTGACTCATTACCGCGTGGTCGAACGTTTCCGCGGGCACACGCATGTCCGTTGCCGGCTCGAGACTGGACGTACCCATCAAATTCGGGTGCATATGGCTCACAAGCGCTTTCCACTGGTCGGTGATAGCGTCTATGGTGGACGCTTGAAACTGCCAGCTGGCGCCGAGGAGGCCCTCAAGGAGCTGTTGCGCACTTTTTCACGCCAGGCCCTACACGCTCGGAAGTTGGCCTTCCTCCACCCGACCAGCGGCCAGGAGATGACATTCCGTGCCGAACTGCCCGATGACATGCTGATGCTACTGGACTACCTGCGCGACGATCACGAGACCATGCGATGATGGATGCTGTTGCCGATTCCCGGCCCCACCTTCACCCGACGCTGATTCTGCCTGATTGGCCGGCTCCCACGACCGTAGGTGCCTTCGTTACCACGCGCGAGACCGGACCCAGCCAAGGAAGTTTCACGGCCTTCAATACCGCGACCCATGTGGGTGACGACACCGAGAGTGTGGCGTATTGTCGTGAGTTATTGCGTGCCCAGCTTGACGACGACCGGCCACTGCTGTGGCTCGACCAAGTGCATGGTGCCAAGGTGCAGCAGGACTATTCGCCCGATCTGCCGCAAGCCGATGCCGCAGTCGCCTTCGACAAGCGTTACGCATGTGTGATTCAGACGGCGGACTGTTTGCCGGTGTTTCTCTGTGATCGGCTCGGGACGCGAGTCGGCCTGGCTCATGCCGGCTGGCGCAGCTTGGCGAGCGGGGTACTGGAAGCCAGCGTGGCGGCGCTTGCTCTGGAACCCGATCGGGTCATGGCGTGGTTGGGACCCGCTATATCCAACGCACAGTTCGAGGTTGGCCCGGAGGTTCGCGACGCTTTCGTCGCTGTACAGCCGGAAGCAGTCAGTGCTTTCGAGCCGAGCCCTTATCGTCTGGGGCATTTCATGGCTGATCTCTATCGACTGGCGCGCTTGCGTCTTGAACGTTTGGGTGTTTCACATATCAGCGGTGGGCACTTCTGTACCGCTTGTGAATCGCGTTTCTACTCTCACCGCCGTGACGATGGCAGGACAGGGCGCATGGCCAGTGTGATTTGGCTGCGATAAGAAAGAAGTACCGCCGCTGCGCGGCTGGAAGCTGAAAGACGCGGCTTAGCCGCTTGAAGTAGGAAGACGGCACTTTGTGCCTTGGAGAGGGAAGAAAACCCCTTGTACCTAGCGCATTGATACCCTCACACTCGGTTCTTCCTTCTTCCTTCTTCCTTCTTCCTTCTTCCTTCTTCCTTCTTCCTTCTTTGATCCACATCAACCCGTATCGTCTTTCCTGGGCAGCTGACTTGAAAGCGGTCCAACATACCTCCATTGATAGTGTCAAGATGCTATGACAGGGCCGAGCGGGCGTCCGAACGCACCGCGACCCCAATGGAGGACATTGAATGCGATTCGATAAATTCACCGGTAAGCTGCAGAACGCCGTGGCCGATGCCCAGTCGCTGGCGGTGGGACGCGGACATAACCAGCTCGAACCGGGCCATTTGCTGATGGCGCTGCTTGATGCCACTGATAGCGGCATCAAGGGGCTGGTGCAGAAAGCCGGTGGCGACACTGCCAAGCTACGTAGCGGGTTATCACAGTATCTGGACAACTTGCCCGAGGTTGGCCAGTTCACTGGCGAAGTGCAGCCGTCGCGCGACTTCGTGCGGCTGTTCAATCTGGCCGACCGTGAAGCGCAGAAGCGTGGCGATCAGTTCATTGCCAGCGAATTGGTGTTGCTGGTGGCTCTCGATATGGGGCACGCCGTGACCAAGGTGTTGACCCAGGCTGGCTTGACTCGCAAGGCGGTTGAAGCCGCCATCGACAGCTTGCGCGGAGGGCAGACTGTCGACGATGCCAACGCCGAGGAGAAGCGCGAGGCACTCGAGAAGTACACATTGGATCTGACGGCGCGCGCGGCGGAGGGCAAGCTCGACCCGGTGATCGGTCGTGACGACGAGATTCGTCGTACCATCCAGGTACTACAACGGCGGACCAAGAATAATCCGGTGCTGATCGGTGAGCCCGGGGTGGGCAAGACTGCCATTGTCGAAGGGCTGGCCAACCGCATCATCGATGGCGAAGTGCCCGAGGGGCTCAAGGACAAGCGTGTATTGGCGCTCGATATGGGGGCTTTGCTGGCTGGCGCCAAGTTCCGCGGCGAGTTCGAGGAGCGCCTCAAGGCGGTGCTCAACGAACTGGCTCAGGAAGAAGGCCGGGTGATCCTGTTCATCGACGAGTTGCACACTATGGTTGGCGCCGGTAAGGCCGAAGGCGCCATGGATGCAGGCAACATGTTGAAGCCTGCCTTGGCGCGTGGCGAATTGCACTGTGTAGGGGCGACCACCCTCGACGAATACCGCAAGTACATCGAGAAGGATGCTGCGCTGGAGCGTCGCTTCCAGAAAGTGTTGGTCGACGAACCCTCCGAAGAGGACACCATTGCCATTCTGCGCGGCCTCAAGGAGCGCTATGAGGTTCATCACCGGCTCAACATCACCGACTCGGCAATCATTGCGGCGGCCAAGCTATCAGCACGCTATATCACTGATCGTCAGTTGCCCGATAAGGCCATCGACCTGATTGATGAAGCCTCATCACGTATCCGCATGGAGCTAGACTCCAAGCCGGAGGAGATGGATCGCCTCGATCGTCGCCTGATTCAACTCAAGATGGAGCGTGAGCAGCTCAAGAAGGAGACCGACGAGGCTTCCAAGAAGCGTCTCGAGACCCTGGAAGCGCAGATCGATGAGCTCACCCGCGAGTATGCCGATCTGGAAGAAGTATGGAAGGCCGAGAAGGCCAGCATCGAGGGAGCCGCCCAATTCAAGGCTGAACTCGACAAGGCTCGTGTCGAGCTGGATGCCGCCAAGCGACAAGGTGATCTGGGCCGGATGTCAGAGTTGCAGTACGGGGTGATTCCCGAACTCGAGCGCAAGATCAAGGAGTCTGAAGAAGGCGAAGCGACACAGGCGGCCGAGCACAAGCTGTTGCGCTCCAACGTCACAGAGGAAGAGGTGGCTGAGGTCGTCTCGCGCTGGACCGGAATTCCAGTGACCAAGATGCTCGAGGGCGAGCGCGACAAGCTACTGCGCATGGAAGAGGCGCTGCACGCGCGAGTCATCGGCCAGGATGAAGCGGTCACTGCCGTGGCCAATGCCGTGCGCCGCTCAAGGGCGGGGCTGGCCGATCCCAACCGGCCCAACGGCTCCTTCCTGTTCCTCGGCCCCACCGGGGTGGGCAAGACCGAGTTGTGCAAGGCCTTGGCCAATTTCCTCTTCGATACCGAGGAGGCCATGGTGCGCATCGACATGTCCGAATTCATGGAGAAGCACTCTGTGGCACGGCTGATCGGGGCTCCACCGGGCTATGTCGGCTACGAAGAAGGTGGCTATCTGACTGAAGCGGTACGCCGAAAGCCCTATTCGGTACTGCTGCTCGATGAGGTAGAGAAGGCCCATCACGATGTCTTTAACATCCTGTTGCAGGTATTGGAAGATGGCCGGCTCACCGATGGCCAGGGGCGGACTGTCGACTTCCGCAACACCGTGATCGTGATGACCTCCAACATGGGCTCGGACATCATCCAGCGCATGGGGACTAGCGACAACGGTGATGTGGACAAGAGCTATGCCGAAATGAAGGAACTGGTGATGGCGGTGGTCGCCGACCACTTCCGACCGGAGCTGATCAACCGCATCGACGAAGTGGTGGTATTCCATGCTCTGGGGCAGGAACAGATTCAAGCCATCGCCAGTATCCAGCTTGACCGGCTGCGCGAGCGGCTTGCCGAGCATGACCTCAAGCTCGAGGTCAGCGACGATGCCATGGCGCAGCTCGCCGTGGTGGGCTTTGACCCGGTATTCGGGGCTCGGCCACTCAAGCGGGCGATTCAGAGCCGGATCGAGAACCCGTTGGCGCAAGACCTGTTAGCCGGCAAGTTCTCACCGGGCGATATCATCAGGGTGACGACCGACGAAGGTCATTTGGTGTTCAGCAAGTAACCTTCTCTCAATCGGTCGCGTCTACGACCCTTCGGCCCGCCTCTTTCCAGAGAGGCGGGCCTTTTTACATTCACCTTTGGAAAGTTGCCGCCACCGTTTAGCGATTGGCGACGGCGGCAGAGGACTTCTTGACTTTGGGCTCGCGGGTCAGGCGCTGTTGCAGGGCCTCCAATGAAATGCCCTTGGTTTCCGGCATCAGGAACATCACGAACAACAACTGCAACAGCATCATTACGGCAAAGAAGGCGAATACCGGGCCGCCGCTGAAGTGGCTCAATATCCATGGCATGAATAGGGTGATCAGCGCCGCGCAGATCCAGTGTACGGAGCTGCCGAAAGACTGACCGCGGGCACGCACATGATTGGGGAAGATCTCGGCGATGAACACCCAGATGATGGCTCCTTGACTGATGGCGTGGGCGGCGATGAAAAGGCCCAATAGTAGCGGCACGGCCAGACCGCCGAGATCGTCGGCAAAGAAAGCGCGAGAGATCAGCATCAGCGACACAAGGTAACCTACGGAACCGATGTACAGCAGAGTGCGTCGGCCCAGACGGTCGATCAGTGCCATACCAAGCATGGTGAACAACAAGTTGATCAGGCCGATGCCGGCGGTCGACAGCAGCGCCGCGCTACTGCCTAACTGTGCCGCTTCGAGTACTCGTGGGGCGTAGTAGATGATGAAGTTGATACCGGAGAGTTGATTGAAGAAGGCTACCAGGAAGGCCAACAGGATGGGTAAACGATAGCGGCCCGAGAAGAAGGGCGCATGGGCTTGCTGTTCGCTAGCCTCGGCGGCACGAATCTCGGCGATCTGTGCATCGACATCGGCGGCGGGATCGAGCTGGCGCAACACTTCGGCGGCGCCCTGAATATCATTACGCTTGAGAATTAGCCACCGCGGACTGCGCGGTACTCGACTGATCATCAGGGTGTAAAGCAGGGCAGGCACAGCCTCGATACCAAGCATCCAGCGCCAGGCGTCTTCTCCCATCAATGACCCCAACGCATAGTTGGAAACGAAAGCCATGAGGATGCCGAATACGATGTTGAACTGGTACAGGCCGACCAGCACACCACGATACTTGGGCGGTGCGATCTCGGAGATATAGGTGGGTGCGGCGACCGATGACACTCCAACGCCGATCCCGCCGATCAAACGGAAGAAGGAGAATAGATACGGGTCGGTGGCTAGCGCCGAGCCTACCGCCGAGACTAGGTAGAGAACCCCGATCAATAGCAGGGTAGCACGTCGTCCCAGGTGATCGGTGGGCCAGTTGCCGAATACGGCGCCGATAACGGTACCCCACAACGCCATGGACATGATCAGTAGCCCATGTTGTAGGTCACTAAGCCCCCAAAGTGTCTGAACCGGTTTATCGGCTCCTGAAATGACGGCGGTGTCGAAGCCGAACAGAAAGCCCGCCAGCGCCACAGTGATGGACCATTGCACGATACGCGACATCGTTGTTGTCTCCCTTGATTGGTCATCGCGCTGTTAGTGAATCGTGTCACTAGACAGATAAGAGCCAGACCTGCAGCAAATCGATGACCATGCGCATAGATGAATCGTGTCAGCAAGTAAGTATTACAGCAGTTACCACCCGTCGGATCGACCCAAAAACATTAGACTTTAGTCGTGTTTTGATGGCGCATTCGAACATCTTTTTGCGTGGTAAGGCACATCATGGCCCGTGGCGGTTGACAGTCTCGAGGCGCTATTGGAATCTTGTCGGTTCCTGATTGCGGGCGCGGACTCAACGGGCAACCCCCTATAACCGCGTGAAGGGTAGGTCATCTGGCCTTTACCCGCCGAAGGACTAACCAGGTACGGGCTAACCGCCTGGCCTGGCCAACGCCCCCGACGCGGCAAACCGCCGTGATGAGAGTGCAGGCCCCAACCGGGCCTAAGGACGCCAGGGTTTGGCATCAGGTGCCGGTATCGACCGGCAGCGGCATACCGCCGCACTCGAACGTCGTAGCGCCATTGCGCACGACATGGCACTCGAGACCTCCAGGGGAGATACACAGTGGAACTGCTTTCCGGCGCCGACATGATCGCCCGCTTCCTCCAGGACGAGGGCGTCGAATACATCTATGGCTATCCCGGCGGGGCGGCGTTGCATATCTATGATGCGCTGTTTCGTCAGGACAAGGTCAAGCACATTCTGGTGCGACACGAACAGGCCGCCACTCACGCTGCCGATGGCTATGCCCGTGCTGCGGGCAAGCCGGGCGTGGTGCTGGTCACTTCCGGCCCCGGCGCGACCAACGCCGTGACCGGTATTGCCACCGCCTATATGGATTCCATTCCGATGGTGGTGCTCTGCGGTCAGGTGATGAGCCACCTGATCGGTGACGATGCCTTTCAGGAAACCGACATCATCGGGGTAACCCGCCCGATCGTGAAGCACAGCTTTTCGATCAAACATCCCTCCGAGATTCCCGAAGTTCTGAAAAAGGCCTTCTATCTGGCTTCGACCGGACGGCCTGGTCCGGTGGTGGTGGACATTCCCAAGGACATGACCGCACCCACCGAGCGTTACGAGTACGTCTATCCGAAGAAGGTCAAGCTGCGCTCCTACAACCCGGTTACTCGTGGCCATACCGGTCAGATCAAGAAGGCCGTGGAGCTAATGCTCAAGGCCAAGCGGCCAGTGTTCTACACCGGTGGTGGCGTAGTCACCGGCAACGCCAGTGAAGCGCTGACTGACCTGGTTCAGCGACTAGGCTTCCCGATCACCACTACCTTGATGGGCATCGGTTCCTACCCGCAGGGCGATCGCCAATGCTTGGGGTGGTTGGGCATGCATGGCTCCTACGAGTCGAACATGGCCATGCACCATGCTGACTTGGTCATTGCCATCGGCGCGCGCTTCGACGACCGGGTAACCAACAACACCTCCAAGTTCTGTCCCACAGCCAAGATCGTGCATGTCGATATCGATCCTAGTTCGGTATCGAAGACGGTGCGTGCCGACGTGCCTATCGTCGGACCGGCACAGAGCGTCATCAACGAGATGATCAGCCTGGTGCAGGGCAAGGAGAACGCACACCCTGAAGCGCTTGATGAATGGTGGCAGAAAATCGATGGTTGGCGCGAGGAACGGCACGGCAAGCTCTACGAACCGTCGCAGCCTGGTGAGCAGCTCAAGCCGCAGGAGGTGATAGAAGCACTGTTCAAGACCACCAATGGCGAGGCTTTCATCACCACTGACGTGGGGCAGCACCAGATGTTTGCCGCCCAGTACTACAAATTCGCCAAACCCAACCGCTTCATCACTTCCGGTGGATTGGGCACCATGGGCTTCGGTTTCCCGGCGGCGATGGGTATCAAGATGAGCTATCCGGACGATGAAGTGGTCTGCATCACAGGTGAAGGCAGCTTCCAGATGATGATGCAGGAGCTATCGACCTGTAAGCAGTACGGGGTCGGGGTGAAGATCGTCAACCTCAACAATGGTTCCCTGGGCATGGTGCGTCAGTGGCAGGACCTCAACTACAAGTCCCGCCATGCGCATTCCTACATGGAGTCACTCCCGGATTTCCAGCAACTGATCGAGTCATATGGCTTCACCGCTATGCGAGTGAATACCAAGGAAGAGCTTGAGCCGGCATTGGAACGAGCGTTCGCTGACAAGCACGAACTGGTGTTCCTCGATGTTTACGTCGACCCGCGCGAACACGTGTATCCGATGCAGGTGCCCTTGGGCTCCATGCGTGACATGCTGCTTTCGAAGACGGAGCGGACCTGATGCGCCATATCATCTCGATTCTGATGGAAAACGAACCTGGCGCCCTGTCCCGTGTGGTGGGGCTTTTCGCCCAGCGCAACTACAACATCGAGACGCTCAACGTGGCGCCGACCGATGACCCGACGCTGTCGCGGCTGACGGTGACGACCATTGGCGATGACCGGGTGATCGAGCAGATTACCAAGCATCTCAACAAGCTGATTGACGTGGTCAAGCTGGTCGACCTGACTGAAGGCAACCATATCGAGCGTGAGTTGATGCTGGTCAAGGTCAAGGCACTGGGCGCGGCTCGCGATGAGGTCAAACGCACTGCGGATATCTTCCGCGCGCAGATCGTTGACGTGACCCCAAGCTTGTATACCGTTCAGATCACCGGCGACGCCGGCAAGTTGGATGCTTTCCTGCAGGCGATGGCCCCGGTCGGCGTTCTCGAAGTGGCACGCACCGGTGTCTCGGGTATTGCCCGGGGGGAGAAGGTGCTCAACCTCTAGGGTAAAGACTCGACAGGTTGTTAGTTTAAGCCGCTCTTCGGAGCGGCTTTTTTCATGTGTCGAATTTCCGTTCGTTATGCTTCTGCCCATAAAGCCCGAATCAGTGGGCTCTTCAGGCGTCGTTGAGCCACGCATAAGCCGACATCGTAATGCGGTAGTTCCGGTTTGACTGGGAGGATCCGAATTCGGTCGACCAAGGGACTGTTGTCGAGCACGATCTTGGGTACTACACCTACGCCAAATCCCAGCCCCACCATGCTGACGATAGCCTCATTGCCGGCCACTTGGGCATAGATATGTGGGGCAATGCCAAGGGCCTTGAACCAGGTGTTGCTATGCTCACGAGCCAGACCTGATTCCGAGAGGATCATCGGTACCTGCCGCCACTGCTCGGGTTTTGGCACCTCCGGCGTTGCGGGAATCCAAGGAGCCCCATCGCGTGGGGCGATGAATACCAGCGGTGAAGTGGTCATCGGCTTGAAGGCCAAGGCCTCGGGTAGCGTGCGTGGGCGTGGGGTGATCGCCATGTCCTCTTCGCCGGCCAGCACGCGAGACACGGACTCCGCCGGATCGCCTGTATGCAGCTTGATTTCGATGCGAGGATGACGTGCTCGGAAATCGCTCAACAATTCGTAGAGGAAGCTGTAGCTGGCGGTGACGGAGCAATAGATGCTGATCTCGCCAGATAGCGCTTGGGTTTCTTCCATCAGGGCATGGCGCAATAACTCCCACTGTTCCAAGGCTTCACGAGCGTATTCCTGGAAGATCCGCCCTTGGCGGGTCAATTCAACATGGCGGTTGTCGCGTTCGAATAGCGGCACGCCTAGACTGTCTTCGAGTTGGCGGATGCTGCGGCTCAGGGTCGAGGGGCTGACATGGCAAGCATCGCTGGCGCGGCCGAAGTGCAAGCTTTCGGTAAGGCTCAGGAAGTGTTTCAGGGGGCGCATATCCATAACGGCATCGTTTCATTTCTCGGTTCGTGTCGTTGCAAATATAGCGTTTTACGCAATGCGTTGTCGTGCCGTATCTTGTGCGCATCGGCACCGAATACTACAAGCGCCGCAGTAGACGGCGCGGGTCGCCATCAACGCTGACATCACTTTTTACCATTCGCATCAGGAGAACATCATGCGCGTTTATTACGATAAGGATTGCGATCTGTCGCTGATCCAAGGCAAGAAGGTTGCTATCGTGGGTTACGGCTCTCAGGGGCATGCCCATGCCAACAACCTCAAGGAATCCGGTGTCGACGTGACCGTCGCGCTGCGTCAAGGCTCGTCTTCCGCGGCCAAGGCCGAAGGTGCTGGCCTCAAGGTTGCTTCCGTACCGGAAGCCTGCAAGAGCGCCGATGTGGTCATGATCCTGGCCCCGGACGAGAACCAAAAGGCCATCTATGAGCAGGAAATTGAGCCGAACCTCAAAGAAGGCGCTACCCTGGCCTTCGCTCACGGCTTCAATATTCACTACAACCAGGTCGAACCGCGCTCCGACCTGGATGTGATCATGATCGCGCCCAAGGCCCCGGGCCATACCGTGCGTTCCGAGTTCGTCAAGGGTGGTGGCATTCCCGACCTGATCGCCATCCACCAGGATGCCACCGGTTCCGCCAAGGAGCTGGCGCTGTCCTATGCTGCCGCGATTGGCGGTGGCCGTAGCGGCATTATCGAAACCACCTTCAAGGACGAGACCGAGACTGACCTGTTCGGCGAGCAGACCGTGCTGTGCGGCGGCGCCGTGGAACTGGTCAAGGCGGGTTTCGAGACGCTTGTGGACGCTGGTTATGCACCGGAAATGGCCTATTTTGAGTGTCTGCACGAACTCAAGCTAATCGTCGACTTGATGTACGAAGGCGGCATCGCCAACATGAACTACTCCATTTCCAACAATGCAGAGTACGGCGAGTACGTCACCGGCCAGGAAGTTATCAATGAGCAGTCGCGTGAAGCCATGCGCAATGCTCTGAAGCGTATCCAGACTGGTGAGTACGCCAAGATGTTCATCAACGAAGGCAACACCAATTATCCGTCGATGACCGCCCGTCGTCGTCTGAATGCCGAGCATGAGATCGAGCAGGTGGGTGCCAAACTGCGCGGTATGATGCCTTGGATCGCAGCCAATCAGTTGGTCGACAAGTCCAAGAACTGATAGGTCTGGCTAGTTGACGACAAGAAGGGCGCGGATATCCGCGCCCTTCTTGTTATGGGGCAGTAACTGATATTCGCTATCGTCGATGGAATGAGAGTGTAGAATCATCAGAGCGCCCAAGGCGTTTCTGTATGGCAACGGAACGAGACTCATGAGCCAAGAGCCTAGTAACACCGAGCACGAAAAAGCCGAACACGCCGATGACGATATCGCCTCCGCCTTCGTACGTGAGACGGAAGTCGTCGAAGAAGCGGTGGAAGACGGCAGGAAGGTGCGGCGCAGGGGGATTTATCTACTACCCAATTTGTTCACGACTTCGGCGCTGTTCTCGGGCTTCTTCGCTGTGGTCGCCGGCATCAATGGCGACTTCACTGCTGCTGCCGTCGCCATCTTCATCGCCATGATTCTGGACGGATTGGATGGTCGAGTAGCGCGCCTGACCAATACCCAGAGTGCCTTCGGCGCCGAATACGACAGCCTGTCCGACATGCTTTCCTTCGGCGTGGCACCGGGATTGGTCGCCTTCACTTGGATTCTCCAGGATATCGGCAAGACCGGATGGGTCGTGGCTTTTCTCTACGTGGCATGTGCTGCCTTGCGTCTTGCACGTTTCAACGTCCAGCTTGGCAGTGTCGACAAGAAATGGTTCATCGGGCTACCAAGCCCGTCGGCAGCAGCCTTGGTGGCGGCCAGCGTGTGGACGTTTCACAGCTTCGACGCCGAAGCCTTTGGCTTCAAGTTATTGATGTTGTTGCTAGTAGCGACGGCCGGGGTATTGATGGTCAGCAATATTCGCTACTACAGTTTCAAGGACATTGATCTCAAGGGACCAGTACCTTTCGTGGTGCTGTTGGCCATCGTACTTGGATTCGTAGTGATTTCGGTCGAGCCTTCGGCCATGCTGTTATTGCTGTTCGGTGCCTATGTGGCTTCCGGTCCGATCATGGCCATGATGCGCAAGATGAAGCGGCCCCCAGCAAGCGAGTAATTTTTTTGTCATTTAGGGCTTGTCAGTAAGCTTCGATATCCGTAAAGTACGCATCCGCTGCTGACGACGGGCACACGTTGTTGGCGGTGGAG